>OZ244561.1:0-4800000 GCA_965217585.1 Candidatus Latescibacterota bacterium | reverse complement strand
AGTAGATCAGGCCGTAGGCAATGGCAATGGTCCACGAAATTTGGTGTACCCATTGCACGGCCTCCGCGCTTATAGGCAAGCGCCACTCGTGCAACATGCGCACCCAGACCGTGGAAAACAGCGGCGACACTACGAGCATGTTGCCAAAGAAGATCCAATTGAAGGCCAGATCAAACTTGGCCGTGGCGGGCGAACCGGCCTTGGCCTTGAAATCGTACACGCGCGCAAAGCCGTATTGCTGCATCAAGCTGTGCTGGTGATCCCACAAAGTAACGATCAACACCAAGCTCAACGGCGCCCACTGGATCAGGCCGTAGGCAAAGGCAACCAAGAGCACCGGCCCGAGAATGAAGCGCTCCTTGAAGCGGGCGAACTCCGCAGGCGAGCCATAGACGCGCAGCCAAGTGACGAAGTGGTGGGGGATGGTCACCCACAAGGCAATCGCCGCCAGCGCCGCCCCCGGCAGGTAGTGCCCCGACACGAGCGCAAAGCAGACCGCGGCAAAGGGCAGGCTCACAAACCAGATATAGTCCTGCCGACGATCGACGATATAAGCAGGTTGCAGGACGATGGAATTATTCGCCATGAGGAGTGGCCAAAAGGGCTAGTGCTACAGCGTCTGGGCTGAAGCGGATTTCGTTGGCGCGGCGCTGACGCAGGGACGCGGCCAGCGTCTTGACCGCAGCTTGGAGCTGGGCCGCCGCCCAATCCGCCTCTACCTGCTCGCGGATTTCGTCCAGTGGCGGCAGTCGGGGCGGGCGGCGGCGCAACACCTGTAAGACAATATAACCATTATCCGTGGCAAAAGGACCGTGGAAAGTCCCTTCGTCGGCGCGCAGGGCGCGGCCGACCGGATTGTCGCCCTCCAGCGCACCGCTGCCGTAGATCACGCTGACGAAGCGGTCGACTAGCTCAGTCGTATCGCGGCCGGCGCGCATCCGCTCGACGATGGCGGTGCCCTCGGTCTCGTCGCCGGCGAGGAGCCGACGCACCTCCACCTCGGCTGGCGCGGTGTAGCGGAGCTTGTGCTCCTCGTAAAACAGGCTCAGGCCGTTGAGATTGGGCGGTGGCACCTGCTCTTGCAGCGCGTCCTGCAAGCGCCGCGCAAGCTGCACCTGCCGTAGTCGCTCCAGTTCGCGCTGCAGGTCCAGGTCGGTAGCGAGCGCGAGTCGCGCGGTTTCGAGCGGGACCAACACGCGCCGCCCGACCTCGCGCCGCAGCACCTTCTCGCTCGCACCCTGGCCCTTTAGCAGTTCGCGGGCCTGGGCGACCGTTAGCACCCCGCCGTCGTACGCGGCCACGACGGCCTCTGGCGACCGGTCCGCCGCCAGCCCGTCCGGCTCGTAGCGCACATTATAGCGCACGTGCAGGGTATCGTAATAAGCCAATAGCTGCCGCCCGAGCTTTTCCCGCAGCACCAAGCGCTGGATGGTCTCCCGCTCCTGCTCAAAGCTGACCGGGTGCATGTCCGTGAGCTTGATGAGAAAGTACCCATCGGCCACCTGCATCGGCTCGGAGATCTCCCCGATCTGCATGGAGAAGGCCCTTTCGGTCAGGGCGGCGTGCGAGGCCATGGTCTCGCCCCAGCGGTGATAGCCCATGTCGGCGCGGCGCTCTAGAATTCGCGAATCCTGCGAGTGCTGCATCGACAGCTGCTCAAAGTCCGCGCCCTCGGCGAGTGCGGCCAAAATCCCCGGTAGCTGCTCTTGGTCGCGCACCATCAGCAGGCTGAAGCGCACGCGGCGGTTGTGCGGGCTGTGCTGGAAGTAAGCCCATAGCTCCTCCTCGGCGACCTCGGGCTGGACGATTCCGGCGCGCTCGTACAAGGCCTGCTGCACCAGCCGCGCCTGCGCCTGCGCTAGCCATTGCAAAAACTCCGCGCTCTTGCCCAAGCCTCGCCGCTCGGCTTCCTGCACGAGCAGCGCTTGCTCGACGATGGCTTCCAAGAACTGATCGGCCCCGTACTCCGCCCGCAATTCCGGTGCCACCCGCGCGATGTACTGGCGGTAGTCCGCCACCCGAATCGCCGTTTGCCCCACCTCCACCAAGACGGCATCTTCAGCGGCCACGGCCGGGCCGTCCTCGGCGCAGCCGCTTAGGCCGACCAGCGCCGAACAAAGTGCCGTTCCCAGCCAACGCTTATTCATGCTGCCCGCTCTCTTTCATTTGCCGGATCGCCTCCAACTCTCGCTTGCTTTCTTCTACCTTGCCAGACTTCAAGTACGCCACGGCCAACTTCTGCCGCGCGTCGAGCCAGTCTGGCCGCGCCGCCACCGCGACGGTCAGCATCTCGGCGGCCTCGGCGTAGTCGCCGGCCCGCGCGTGTAGCAGCCCCAAAAAGTAATGGGTTTCCGCGTCTTCTGGGGCGCGGCGACGCGCTTCGGCGAGGCTCGCTACGGCCTCGTCAAAGCGCTGCAAGCGCATGTAGGCCTGACCCAAATTGTAGTGGGCCTTGGCGTATTCTGGGTCCAAGGCCAGCGCGGCTTGATACTCGGCGACGGCCTCGACGAATTGGCCCAAGCGCAGGTAGAGGTTGCCTAAGTTGTTGCGGTAGCGCAGGCTGTCCGGTGCGAGGCGCACGGCCAGCCGATACGCTTCGGCCGCTTCGGCCAAGCGACCCTGCTCGGTGTACAGCAGGCCCAGTTGCGCTCGCGCCTCGTGGTCGTCGGGCACATTGCCCAGCATCCGCAGCTGGTCGTCGATTTTGTCGAACTGCTGGTCGAGCGCCCGAAACTGCGCCAGCACTTCGGTGCTCTCCTCGCGGCGGCCGAGCCGCTTGAGAGCATTGGCCAGCGCGAAATACGCCTCCTTGAACAGGGGGTCAAGTGCGATGGCGCGGCGGACGGCGCGTTCAGCCGCCGCGTACTCGCGCCGCTTGAGTTCCACCTGCGCCAGATCGACGTACGCGGCTGCGTCCGTGCTATCCAGCGCGACGGCGCGTGTCAGGGCGGCCGCGGCCCGCTCAAAGTCGAGTTCCTTCAGGCGCGTCCGGCCCAAGAGCCGGTAGAAGGAGGCATTGGTCGAGTCGCGATCCAGACCCGCTTGTAGCAGCGTTTCCACCTCGCCGTACTCGCCGCGCAAGAAGTAGATGTAGCCGAGGTCGTAGTAGGTCGTCAGATGGCCGGGGTCTAACGCGAGTACCCGGCGGTGTTCGTCAATGGCTTGGGCGTAGTTGAGCTGTTTGACGTACATCGCCGCGAGATTGTGCCGCGCTGATACGTGCGTCGAGTCCAGCGCCAATACGCGCTGATAGGCCGCAATCGCGCGGGGGTAATCGAGCCGGCGCGCGTAGGCATTGCCGAGGTTGTAGTGAACCTTGACGGACCTAGGCGCGAGCGCGGCGGCCTGCTGGTAGGCGTCGATGGCCTCGGTATGGCGGCCCTCGGAGGCGAGCGCGGTACCGCGCGCAAAGAGCACTTCGGCGTCCATGGCCGCGCCGGGACGCACTTTTTTTTGCGGACTTTCCTCCGCGCAGGCGTATAGCGCGAGGCAGATTAGCAGGGCCCTCATCGCGTCTCCCCTTCGACGAGCAGATGCTCTTGGTTTACACCTAAGTTCGCGTATTCCTCAACCCGACCGCTCGGCCAATAGACGACTACGCGCTCGATGCTGGTGGCCGTTCCTAGCCCGAAGTGCAGTCGCACATCGCTCTGCGAGAGGTAGCTGGCACCCGAGCGCACTTCGTCGGTCTGCACCCGCCCGCCGCTTGTAACTTCGACGCGGGTCCCGATACCAGCGCGGTTGCTGTCGCGGCCTTCTAGCTGCAGGCGCACCCAGTGACCACTCGCGCCGTCGTTGCGCATCAAGGTCGGCTGGACGGCGACATTGGCCACTAGCACGTCGATATCGCCATCGTCGTCGTAGTCGCCAAAGGCCGCGCCGCGACTGACCCGTTTCAACGACAGGGCACCGCCGTCCTCTGAGTATTCCTTGAAGCGGCCGTCACCAACGTTGAGAAAGAGCTGATTCCGCTGGGGGAAGGTCGCGTTCTGGTATTGCTCGACATCGATTTCCAAGTGGCCATTGGCGATGAAAAGGTCGCGGTCGCCGTCGTTGTCGGCATCGAAAAAGCGCGTCCCCCACGCTAGGTAGGCAATGCTGTCCTTGCCCAACCCAGCTAGGAAAGTTTCATCGACAAAGGTGCCGTCGCCGAGGTTCTTGTACAGGGTATTAGTCTCCCATTGAAAGTTGGTGACGAAGAGGTCTGGGTCGCCGTCGTTGTCGTAGTCGCCCATGTCAACGCCCATGCCCGCTTCGATATCGCCGTCCTCGTTGTACGCGACTCCAGCTAGCAGCGCCTCTTCCGCAAAGTGGCCGGTGCCGTCGTTGAGATATAAGAAGTTCAAGGTCCTGTCGTTGGCCAAGTACAGATCTGGGTCGCCGTCTAGATCCACGTCGCCGAAAACCACGCCTAGCTCCTTGCCCTCGGTGCTGCCCAACCCGGCCGCGACCGTGATGTCGGCAAAGGTGCCGTCGCCCTCGTTCCGATACAGCACATCGGTCACCCCGTCAAAGGCCTCCGGGCCGCAATAGAGTTGCAAACCGCTGCCACCCTCGTCGCAGACGCGGTGATTGGCATAGGAAAAGTTGTGGTAATTGCCCGCGTATAAATCGACGAAGCCGTCGCGGTCGATGTCGGCAAACGCGGCACTCGCCCCCCAGCCCTCGTCGCCGACTTGGGCCGCGACCGTCACATCCGCAAACGTGCCATCCCCCTCGTTCCGATACAGCACATTCGCGCCGAAGTTGGTCACGTACAGATCGAGGTCGCCGTCGTTGTCGGTGTCGCCGACCGCGCAGCCCATGCCGTAGCTCGTGTCGCCGACACCGGCGTGCTCCGTTACATCGGCAAAGGTGCCGTCGCCTCTATTTCGGTAGAGCGCGTTTTGCGGCGCAGGATCGTATTCGGTCCCAGGCACGGCGGCTCCGTTGATTAGATAGATGTCGAGACGACCGTCGCCGTCGTAATCGAAAAAACCGCCTCCAGGGCCGATCGTTTCGATGACGAATTTATGGCCGTTGGCTCCGTTGACGTGGACAAAGCCGATGCCCGCTTCTTGGGTGGCGTCATGGAAGCGAGGGTTGGCGTAGAGGGGGACGGATAAAAGAAGTAGAAGCAGAAGAAACTTGAGCATCAGGTGAGGAGCTAGGGAAATTGTTGGTAAAAATTTCGGCGCGGCAGACATCGCGTGAACACTACGGTATCATTTTCCAACCGAAAGCCAAGTCTGTAGTCGCCGACTCGTATGCGGAAATGGTTTCCACCAGCACGTAGTTTTTTAATATTACTTGCTTCTGTAAAATTATCTATTCTCTCGATTTGCTCTATCGCCTTTTCAATGCGCTCTCTAATAGATTGATTTCTGATACGACCGATATCCCTTGCAAAACCGTTGCTAAATTCGACCTTCATACTTTACTCTTGACCCCTTAAAATTTTAAATACCTGCTCTCTGGAAGCGAGCCCTGTTTTTGCTCCTTCTTCTATTGCATTCACCATGGCAATATCTTCAATAACCTCCAAAAGCTCTTGCAAGCCTTGGGCGACCTTTCTCACGACCTTTTTCCTTTTCTCTTCGTTCGACAGGATCTCAAGGGCTTCTCGGGTGGGATTCTTCAGGTTTAGATCTGTATCAACATATCCTGTATCAGCATATATCCACCAAGGATACTCCTTTTCAGTGTCTAGTTCTCCACCACTTAAGAAGCTCTCCAGTGATTTTTTTATTTTGTCGTACTTGTGCTTGTGATCCTTTTCGGAACAATACACACCAAACCAGATACGGCCATTTACACCATGAGCCCCAACGTGTATCTGAGAAACTTCGTTTAGTTCATAGCTTAGGCCATATTTGCTCACTGCCACATCGATAAAATCTATATCCTCTGATCTCAACTCAGCTTCAATCTCGCTCCATATTGCCTCGCGTATTGCTTCAAGCATAACATCATTCAAGTCATGGACTAGAACGAGGTTGTTGTCCTCCAAACAAAGTTTCTTTAAGTCACTCATATACTTCCCCCAGAAGTCTGTGCCTGTCAGCCTTCGGACAAGCTGTAAGTATTGTATGACCGACTCTCGCAATTCGGGTTCGTCGTAGGCGCGTTTTTGGCAACGTTCTAACCAAGGCGAAAGATCGTCCTTGTAGGAAATGGTTTTGTAGAGCCGGTCGCCGGCACTATCCTTGGAAGGATGGTGGCCATAAAGCGTCAGGTACAGTAGATGTATGTCCCTGTCACCGTAACCCTGTTTTTTTAATTTTTCGTAGTATCTCTGTAGTTGCTTAGGTTGATCTACGGCCTTGATTTTGTTCTCAATCACCACTGCCTTTTTGTCAGCGTTGATAATCAGGATATCAATGTCGTCGCACTCCGGCTCGACCTTTACGCCGCATAGTTCAAAATTCTTTATGCCAACATGCTGCAAGAAGTCCTTCAGGTTTTCTCTGGTTTCATCTCTCGGCTTCTTATAGTCAAGCAGTGCGTAAAGAAACCGTGAGTGCAGAGTCTCGTTCAGGTACCCATTTTTATTTTGAAGAGAAGAGAAGACATTGAATGGTTCCGGTCGTCCGACCCCATGCTTTTCGTAAAGCCTCGCCGCTTTCGCCAATAGCAACTGATAGTTGTGGTGATTATCGCTCATGCCTCATCCTCTTGGTAACTACCATTGAACCTAATTACGCGTCTCGCGCGCGTCAAAAGCTCCCAAACATCCCAATGCCTCGGCAATAAACCGATAGGCCCGCTGCCGGATGTCGTCGGGAAAGTCGTGACCGCAGTCGGGATGGACCACTTGAAGGGCCTCGCCAGCACCGTACAGATCGTACACCGCTCGGGCGGTTTCGACCACCGAAGCGACGCTGCGCCAGCGGAAATTGGAGTCGCCCAAAGGCGCGGAGATGAAGCAAGGGCGCGGTGCTAACGCAGCGATCATATCGTGGAAGTCGAACGGAAGATCCGATAGGACATAGTCCTTTAAGCGCGGCATGTAGCGATCGCTAGTCCAGCCCGTGATATCGCCGTCCATATAATCTTGATAGGAATCGAGGCCGCAACTGGAGACGACAGCGGCGATACGCGGGTCGAAGACCGCGGTGTAGATCGAGTTGTGACCGCCCAGGGAGTGGCCGATGGAGGCGAAAGACTCCCCTGCGACAAAGGGCAGTTCGGCCAGCAGATCGAGGCCGCGCACATTGTCCCATATCGCCTTCATAGTCCCCGACTGATAGCCGAGAGCACGCCAGTCGGTGCGATAGTCCGCCAGCAAGGGATAGGCCGGAGCTAGGGTAACAAAGCCAGCTTGGGCTAGTTCACTCGCATACGCGCGGTTGGCTCGGCCACCCAAGCCGACGACCACCTTGTGGCCGATGCGGTCGTCCGTGGGATGGGGACAAAGCACAGCCGGCACCGGAGATTGTAGAGCGGCGTGTGGAATCAGCAAATAGGCTGGCACCCGACAGTCCGGCTCAGAAACGTAGGTAATGAGACGACGAGTATAAGAGCCGCAGTCTGTTTCCTCTTGGACTTGGACATCGAGCGGCCCGCGCTTTTCCGGCCCAGGCAGAGGCCCCATGATCTGCTGCATGGCCCCCAAGAGAGCGGGACGTTGAGCTTCCCAAGCATCCCGAGAGGATGGCGGGGCGGCGAGGCGCAGGCTGGAAAAGGCGGGCATAAGCGTCCTAGTCGGATAGCCGGAAGGGCGGATACTGGTCGGTTACTAGGATGAAAGCGTAAGCGATAACGCGCAGCCACCAGCGATTGAAACCGATGATCAGATCGAACAAGGCGCGAGGATAGTGCCCGGTGAAGAGGATGGCGAACCAAGCTCCGATAAGGCAGAGCAAAACCACGACCCCGAGCAGGGTTAGGACGATGTAGTGGGGAATGGCCAAAAACCACTTGACTAGGGGCAACCAGCGGTTGAGATCTTGCTGGGCATCTGGGTAATCGATATCGAGGTGGACGGCCTGTTCCTCGTCGGTGGAGGGATATTCGTCGCGCAGCAGCGAGAGATAGGCCGAAACTCGGGAGGAGAAGCGCAGGAGTTCAAGGTTCCAGTCGAACCACCAGCGAGGGTACTTGCGATGGAAGAGCAGCATGAGCAGGGCCGGGACAAAGAGTAGGCCAAGGCCGCTGGAAGCTCCCCGATTCCAGCCTTTGTCTTGGTCCCATCCGAAAAAGGTATCGGAGAAGTACTGCATAGTAAAACTGGCGTCTATGCTGGCCAAGACGATAAAAATAGGAATGACGGTAAACAGCCGGAAGAAGGTCGTGAGGCGACTGAGAGGCCGGTCGGGATAATCGACGTCAAAGCGGAGAGGATAGGAATCGGCGGGTGCGTTCATGGGGACGCTCCTGAAAAGCCCCAATAGCGCGCGCCGATAAAGCTAAAGGCCGCATACCACAGCAGCGCAACCAAGAGCAGAGCACCCACCGCCCAGCGGCCCACATCGGCCGGCCGGACCACCTCCTCGCCCGAGGAAGTTCGGCGGCTGCCAAAAAAGAGCGCCGTCCCCACCGCCACATACGCGGCCGCGCCGACCGCCAGCGATGCGCTCGCTCCCCACTCCATGCCCAAAGCCACAGCCCCGACCGAACCGAGCACCGAGAAGAAACCATTGACGGCCCATAGCCAAGGGACCAGTCCTGCATGTTGCGAACCACCCAAGCGCAGGCAGGCCGGGAAGCAGGTCCCCAGCAACATTCCGAGTGGCGCGACGAGAGCCAGCGTCAACCCAACGCGCGCGGCCACCAGCCCCACGCCGAGCTGCCGCCGCTCAGCGCTCACCTTGGGCCTCGCGTCGACGCAATTCGGCGAGCATCTGCTGCGCCTTGCGATGTTTGGGGTCGGCTTCGACCGCTTTAGCAAACGCTGCCATAGCGCGCGTCTTATCACCGGCCAACAGGTACGCGTTGCCCAAGTTGTAGTGGGCGCGGGCGTAGTGGGGGTCGCGGCGCAACACCTCTTGGTACGCAGCAATGGCCAGCCCCAAGGCGCGGCGACGGAGGTAGATGTTGCCCAAGTTGTTGCGGGCATCTAGATGACCCGGCGCCACCGCTAAAGCCGCTTGGTACGCTTGGCTGGCGGCCTCGTAGCGGCCAATCCGCGCATAGACCGCACCTAACTTGTAGTACGCATCCGCGTCGTTGGGATTGAGCACCACGGCCGTCTTGTGGGCCAGCAACTTTTGGTGTTCCTGCTGCAACGAGTGGAAATAGTCGAGGAGTTGGCGGCCGCGCACAGCCGTGCCGCGCCGCAATAACGCCTGACCCAAGTGATAGTACACTTCCGCGCGGTCCGGGTCCGCGGCTAAGGCCCGCTGCAATAGGGGTATGGCCTCGGCGTCCGTGCCCTCCTGCAAGAGCAGAATGCCCAGCCGCCCCAAGAGCGCGGCGCTGTTCGGGGCGTGTTCCAACCCCTGCTGCAAAGCGGCGCGAGCGGCATCCGCGTCCTCGCGCGCCATCCAGATCTGGGCCGTCAGCTCGTGTGCTTCAGCGCGCGCGGGCTGCGTTTGCACCACACTGGCGAGCTGCGCGAGCGCGTCTTCGTATTGCGCTTGGGCAAAATGGATCCGCGCCAATTGCAGCATCAGCTCCACTTCCTCGGGTAGAGCCGCGAGGCCTTGGCGCAATACGGCTATGGCCGGGCCGTAATCGGTCTGCCGCGCGTGCAAGCCGGCCAAGTTGAAATAGGCTTGGAGATAGCGCGGCGACAGCGCGATGGCGCACTCGTAGAACGGCACGGCTGCGGCCAAACGCTGTTGGCGCAGGTGGATGTTGCCCAGCACGTAGTGCGGCTCGGCCAAGGTGCTGTCGATCACCAGTGCCTGCCTGAGTGCGCCGACCGCTTGCCTGAGCGCACCGCGGTCGGCGTAGAGCCAGCCCAAGCCCACGTAGGCTTGGGCCGCGCCCGCGTCGAGCTGTAAAGCACGGCGATAAGAAGCCTCCGCCTCGTCGTACGCGCGATCTCGCGCAAGCGCGGCGGCTAGCTCGATGTGGACGGCGGCTACCTCCGGCTGGGCGCGGACCGCAGCGCGCAACTCGGACAGAGGAACTGCGGGCGGCAGCGGGGCCCGCGTCTTTTCCGGCAGGACTAAGGGCGCTTGCCGCCAGAATTGCTCCAGATCCTCGGTATCGCCGCCTTGGGGCACAGCCGGCGCGATAGCTGCGTCAGCCGCCTCTTGCGGTGCGCTCGTATCCGGCTCGACGACCCGCAGCACCTGTCCGGCGCGCACGCCCGTTAAAACTTGGCGCAGGCCCGAAGGCCACGCGATCTCCACCTGCTCGGCCTCCTCGCTCGACCCCAACCCAAAAAACATCCGCGCGTCGTTTTGCGACAAATAGCTCGCCGCGCTGCGCTTTTCCGCCACCAGCGTCCGGCCATCCACGCGCACCACCACGCGGGCACCGTAGCCATCGCGGTTGCTCGTCCGCCCCTCTAGCGCCAGCGCCAAGTAGTGGCCCGCTTGAGTGTCGTTGCGCCAAAGCAGGGCGCGCTGCCCGGTGTTGACTAAGAAAAGATCTAGGTCGCCGTCGTTGTCGTAATCGGCCACAGCCGAGCCGCGCCCGACCAAATCCCGCGTCGGCGCGGCCACGCCGGCAGCCGCACTCGCGTCGGCAAAGCGGCCTTGGCCATCGTTGAGGTACAACTGATCGCTCTGGCCATACGCAGCCTGTGGATCAAACCGGTCGATGTCTTCATCTATATGGCCATTGGCCATATAGAGATCGGGATCGCCGTCGTTGTCGGCGTCGAGGAAGTTGATGCCAAAGGCCAGCTTGTCCAAGCTGTTAGCGGCTATACCCGCGGCCAGCGATTCGTCGGCAAACATCCCACCACCCGCGTTGTGATACAGGGTGTTACTCTCCCATTGGAAATTGGTCATCGCCAAGTCGAGGCGGCCATCGCCATCGCCATCGGCCACATCCACACCCATCGTCCCCTCGGGCTTGCCGCCGGCGTTGTACGCCACCCCGGCCACGAGTCCCACTTCGGCAAAGCGACCGCCGTCGTTGCGCCAAAGAAAATTCGGCGTGGCGTCATTGCCCTGAAACAAATCGGGATCGCCGTCGAGGTCGCAGTCGAAAAACACCGCGCCCAACTCGCGGCCTTCGCGCGTGAGCAGCCCAGCCTCGGCAGTCACATCCACAAAGCGGCCGCCGTCGTTGCGCCAGAGCGCGTTCCGCTGCCCCGGGTATTCGGTGGGGGCCAAGTGCCGCCGCGGCCAGCGCAGCGTTCCGCCCGCGCTCAGCTCGCCGCGCTCAAATTCGTAGTGCAAGTAATTCGCCACGTACAGGTCTAAGTCGCCGTCGAGATCGCAATCGACAAACGACGATCCGGTTGACCACCGCTCGTCCGCCCCGATCCCGGCCGCGGCCGTCACATCCGCAAAAGCCCAATCCATCGCCGCCCCTTCGTTGCGATAGAGCCGGTTGCGGCCAAAGTTGGTGACGAAAAGATCGGCGTCCCCATCGTTGTCGTAGTCCCCGGCGGACGCGCCCATGCCGTAGCCCGCGTCCGCCACCCCGAGGCTTGCGCCGACTTCGGCAAAGTGCCCGCCATCGTTGCGATACAGCGCGTTTTGCGGCAGCACCGCCGAGACGTACCCAGGCAAATCCGCCCCATTGACCACGTACAAATCCATCCACCCGTCGCGATTGTAATCGAAAAACGCCGCTCCAGAACCAATCGTCTCCACCCCGTATTTGCGCCCGGAGCGGCCGCTGGTATGCACAAAGTCGATTCCCGCTGCAGCGGTCGCATCGACAAAGCGCACGGCGGGCACAGGCGGTGAATCGCTCACAGCACAGCCGCACACTAAAGCGACAATGCACGTTGAAAGTCTGTTTGGAATAATCATCACTTTGATACAGAACTGCGTCCTGTCCACAATAACATAATTAGTACTTCGCAAAATTACACGGCCCTAATATATTTATTGGGATAGATAAAAATTTTCACTAGGAGGCCTTTTTGCTGCGTCTTTTTCTCTCGTTGCTCACTGCATTACTCTCCGCCTGCACCTCCCCCGAACCCCCGCCTAGCCCAGACGTACTCGCCCGCGTCGGTGACGTCACCATCACGCGCGACCGCGTCGAGCGCGCTGCCTCGCGGCTCTTTCCCAAAAACGCCCTAGGCGACCTCCAGCGCCAAGCACTTGAGCGGCTCATCGACATTGAGATCTTGCTGTTAGCGGCCCGCCAAGACGGCCTAGAAAACGATTTCCAAGTCAAAAGCAAAGTCGCGCAGCGGGAACAGGAACTCATCCTCGACGAAATGTACCGTCGCGGCGTGGTCGCTGTCGCCGAGGACATAAGCCGCGACGAGGCCCGCCAGTACTTTGAGCAGCACCGCATCGGCCAGCAGCGCCGCGTGAGCCGCATCCTCGCCAGTGGGCCAGCCGCCATCGACCAAGTGCTTGCCCGCCTGCGCGGCCCCGACAACTTTGCCGTGGTGGCCAGTGAACTCTCCGACGATGGCAACACCGCCCAGCAAGGTGGCGATCTCGGCTGGAAGAGCCGTCTCGATTTCAAAAACTACGTTTTGCGCCGCCAGATCTTCAGGGCCAAACCTGGCGAGATCATCGGTCCCGTGCAGGAGCCAGACGGCTTCTCGGTCTTCGTCGTCACCGACGCGCGCGAAGTGCCCTTCGAGGATATGGCCCCCGCCGTCGTTGAGGCCATGCAGGAGCAGAAGCACGCCATCGCCACCTTTAAATTCCTCGAAGGGCTGGCCAACCGCGCCGACATTGCGGAACGGCGCGAGACCTTCGAGCTGCTCTTGGCCCGGCTCAGCGCAGTCGGCGAAGAAATGCCCACGTTCAAAAAAGGGGAGACCCAGCTAGTGCTGCTCGAACTCGACGGCGAGCCGTGGACGCTGAGTAACTTCATGGCGGCCATGACCAGCGAGCGCAATCCGGCGGAGATCCGCGAATTGGACGACTTGCGCCGCTTCGCCCGTCGCCTCTATGCCCTCAAGGTCCTGTTGCCCCGTCACGCCCGCGAAATAGGCATCCACGAGGCCGAGCGCGTTGCCAAGGGCATTGAAACCACGCGCCGTCAAGCCCTAGTCGAGCGCATCCGCCAAGTCAAAGTGCTCGAAACGCTCAACCCATCCAAGGAGGAAATTGGCGCGTACTACGAGGCACACAAGGAACTATACGTGCGCGAGGAGCGGATCTCGATCCTCGAAATCCTCGTCGATACTCGCGTCCAAGCGGACTCGCTTTTGGCCACCATCGAACGCGGCGGCGACCTCGGCGATCTGGCTCGCCGCTACTCGCGGCGCAGCACCCGCATCCGCCGGGCCGAAGGACGCATCCAGCTTCTGCGTCCCGACAAGTATGGCAATTTAGGTTGGGAGGCCAAAAACGCCGAGATCGGCCAGATCGTCGGCCCGGTCAAGACCGCGCAGGGCTTTACGGTCTTCAAAGTGCTCAAGAAGATTCCCAGTCGCCAGCAGAGCCTAGATGAGGTCTGGGGCCGGGCGCGCTCCCACCTGCTCCAGGATCTGACCCAAGAGCGCTTCGATGCGTTGCTGGGCAAGCTTAACGATCAGTACGCCGACCAGATTCACATCTACGAGGACCGCCTGCGCAAAGGGGCTTGAGCAGGCGCGACGGAGACGCCGCTTCAATGGTAAAGATCATCCCCGCCAAACCGCATCTTCCCCTTTGAAGCCTCCCCAAAGTACTGCTCCACCTTCTCCCGCGACCGCGGAAAGTACCGACTCAACTCCTCCACTACCTCTTGCACTTTCTCCATATCCTCTCCCATATCTAGCAAGAGTCGCGCGTACAAAAAGAGTAGCTGCAAGTTGCGCGGGTCCACTTCCATAGCCTTCTCTAGATGTGCCCGGGCCTCCTCCAACCGCCCCTCCTCGGCTAGTGCAGTACCCATCAGCAGATTGGCTTCGGCTCCCTTTGGATACAGCTCTAGCAACACCTGCGCCAACTCTCGCAAGGACGTGCCTTTGAGTTGCGGCTGCCCGCGCGCATGCGTGCGTTCCAAAAGATGCCCGTACTCGGCCGTGCGCTGCCGTTCAAAAAAGGCTAGGGCAGCGCCGACGACCGCGACGATCAAGAGCAATTTGAGCGAGCGCAAGTATCGCATCTGGTTTAGTGCACGAGGGTCATCCGCGCTAGGTAGCGCGCGCCACCCATCTGCGCCGAGACGAGATATACTCCGCTGGCAGCCACTCGCCCGCCCTCGTCGCGCCCATCCCACGCTAGCTGATAGACGCCGGCTGGCCGGTATCCCCTAAAGAGCCGCCGCACCGCCTGACCCAAGATATTATACACCTCGATATTGACTTCGCCCGCCTCCGGCAGTGTCACTGAGATCGAGGTTGAGGCATTAAAGGGGTTGGGAAAGTTGAATACCCGCACGGCCACAGGTCGAGCTGCCGGCGCGGGAACCGGGACCACGAGGCCCGCCTCGGCAGCCAATTCGAGACCCGCTGGCGGCAACCCACTGGGCACTCGTGCAGGCACGTGAACCGCTATCGTCGAATCGGTCAGGGCGTGCATGAAAGCCAACAGGTCTTGCTTCTCCTCAGCGCTCAGGTTTAGGGGGACTAATTCGGGATCGATATTCTCGGCGGGGATGGAGGCTTCGTCGCCACCGCCGCGGTCGTAGAACTCGATGACATCCTCCAGCGTCGCAAGAGCGCCGTCGTGCATGTAGGGGGCCGTCTGCACAATCTGGCGCAGCCCAACGACGCGGAAGGCACCGATGTCACTGAGGTTACCTGAATTGAGGAAGCGGCCTTCGTCTTTCCCCGTCGGACGCGGAGTTCCCGTGTTGGTCGTAGCCGACGCCCGGCCCGGCCCGATCTGCTCAACGCCTTGGGCGCGGAAGGTCGAATCCGTAAACAGCGGGCCGCTGTGGCAGTTGACGCAGCGCGCCTTAATGTGGAAGAGTTCAAGCCCGCGCTTTTGCGCTGCGCTAAGGGCCTCGTCGTCGCCGACCACGTAGCGATCATACGCCGTGTTGACCGTGTTCTGCTCGCGCTCAAACGCGGCGATGGCCCGGCCAAAGGTCGAGCGCGTGATGACCGACTGCAAGGGCGTCGGATCGTACGCGCAGCCGAGGCGCGGCAACTGCCGGGCCACGGAGTCGGCTTCGGCCGGGAAGGCTTGCTCAAAGAGGGTGACGTATTCGGGAATCCCCCGCAGCCGCGTCAGTACGCTGTCAACGGCCATCTCGCGCTCATAGGCGTCGCCGCGTAGCTCGACCCGTACGATGAGCGGCCGCAGTGCTTGGGCCTCCAAGCCGCGGTCCTTGCCGTCCCATAGCATAAAGCCCTTGGCCGAGGGCAACCCGGACTCGTCGCCGTTGTAGCCGACGTTAAAGATGGTCATGGTGTGCCGCGGCTCGGAAATCACGGTGTCGCCGGTGACCGCCGAATGCCCCGTCACCCGATCCGGCCCCAAACCCGTACCCCCGACACCTACCGCGAGCGGTAGGCCGTCGGCCATGCCAAAGGTCGGCAGATGGCAGGTGCCGCAGGCCGTGTCCTTCTCGCCGCTGAGGATGGGGTCGAAGAACAGCAGACGACCCAACTCGACGCGGTCGGAGTTGTAGGGGTTGTTCTCGGGATAGGGCAGCGGCGGCAGCGGCTGTAGGCCGAAGCGCTGCCGCAGGTCGTCTTCCTGCCCCAGCGCGCTCGCGGCACTGGCGAGCAAGGCCAGCGCCGCGGCAACGGCTAGACGCCTCTGTTTATTCATCGTCCCCCCCTTTGGGCCAGAGTAGCGAGGTTCTCTTTATCGCGCCCCATGTCTCGCGGCGCAGCATCGTGCCCGTGCCTAGGCTGGCGCTGGCAGCGCAGCGAAACCCCACGTCCGGGCCTTTGAAGTTCGGGGCGTCCCGCGCTCGGTACGTGGGCCGCACGTGGCTGGCGTCAACCGCGTACGAGCCGCCGCGCACGGCCTTGACGACGCCCTCGTCCGGCCCTTGGGGATTGGTGTCTGGGCTGAGAGCATAGTAACTCGGATGGTACCAGTCGTTGGTCCACTCGAAGACATTGCCCACCATGTCGTAGGCTCCAAAGGGACTGGAGCCGTCCCTCGTTTGGTAGCCGTCCCTGTTGGAACCATCGAAAAAGCCGACCGAGTTGGTGCTGAGGATGGCCCCGAAGCCGCTCTCAAACGGATCGTCGCTTTGGAAGTAATTGGCGCGAAAGGCATCGAGTCCGTCGCCCCAAGGATACTTGCGACCGTCGTCGCAGCGCGCGGCGCGCTCCCACTCGGCTTCCGTGGGCAATCGCTTGCCAGCCCACTGGCAGAAGGCCGCTGCGTCGTACCACGTCACCAGCGTAATGGGGTGGTTTTGCCGCGCAGCCGTGTTCTGCAAAGTCCACTCTGGGAGCAGCGCACCCGTGTCGCGCTGGTACTCTCCCCATTGAGCCACCGTGACTTCGTATTTGTCGATCAGGTACGCGTCGAGGTAAATCTCGCGCACGGGCTGCTCGTCAAAGGCTTCGCCTTCCATGCCCCGGGGAAAAGACCCGGCCGGCACTAGGACCATGGTGGTGGGCCAACCCGTGGGCAGGTTAACCGTCCGCTCGACTTTCTCGTGTTGGGCGCAGACGGGCAGGGCAATCAGGGCGCAGAGGGCAATTCGACCGATCATATTGGCAATCCTCCAGCAAAGGCTTGGTGTGGGCTTTCAGAAAGTAAGATATAAATATAGAGCAGAAATTTCGCTCCAGCCTGCGGGCAACTCGTTTGCCTTGTTCCGCGCCGCGGGTATTTTTAGCATTAAATATTAAAAGCGATTGGGACGTTTACCTTTTGTGATACGTGCGCGAAAGCAGGCTTTTATGAATTTTTGCATGGCCCTCGCCGCCGTCTTGGTCTTGGGCAGTAGCTATCCGCTAGCGGCCGATCAGCTACGCTACGACTCGGCACGCGACTGGCGGCAATGGGAGGATCTGCCCTTGGGCGCGGTGGAATTGACGCCGTCGGGCGTGATCCAGCCAACCCGGATTGAGAAGGGAACCGACGCCGTGCGCGATTCGGACGAATTCGGCGGCGGCATCCGCAACGCGGGCTCCAACCTCAACACCGCTCGTTTGGCCATTGACGGCAACCCAGCAACCGGCTGGGCACCCGATCCGGAAGCCGACCCCAAAGACTGGTTTATCGAGATTAACTTGGGCCGCGCAGTCTCGGCCAAAAGCGTCACCCTAGTGTTCGACGTGCAAGCCGCGCCCTTCGCGCTGTTCGACCTCTTGCTCTCGACTGGCGAGCCGGAGACCGACTTTATCGCCGCGCCGGTTGAAGGTTCCTTGGTCTATCGCGTCAAAGAGCGCATTAAGGAAAACAGCCGCCATCGGGTGACGTACCAAATAGAACAAATCGACGAAGAGCTGATCCAATTCATCCGCTTCGAGCCACTGCTCGTAGTGCCCGATGCCCGCCTCGCCGAGGTCGAGGTCGAGACCATTGGCGACAACATCGCCCTCGGGCTGTTGGAGCGCGGCGGGGCTGTTGATGTCAATATCAATCTCGCCAGCAACGACCAGCAGCCTTTGGGCAAGGCGCGGGCCTTGTTCGACGGCGATTTGTACGAGCGTTGGGCTGCCGGCACGGCCTCGCGTGGCCAAAACGACATCCTCGCCCACATCGTCCTCGACTTGGGCGCGGTCTATTGGGTCAATCAAACGCGGATTATCGGCGGCGTGGTCGTGCGCTCCGGCTTTGGCGGCGGCATTACCACTAGACACTACGTCTCGCGCCGGCGTTGGGGCTTCCGCTTCTACGAGTTTATGACCTCGGATGGCTCGATCTCTCCTGACGGGACGCGCCTGTGGACCAAGCATTTTTCCGGTGCCGCGCCCGGAGAGCAAACATCCAAGGGCTTGGTCGATCACCACTTCGACCTGCTGCCAACGCGCTTTGTCCGCATCTTCTGGAAATTCTGGGACACTAATTGCTTCTCCTTGCAGCGACTAACCGAGGAGGGCAGTGTCAGCCAGGTCTCGGGCTGTGGGGCTGGCGGAAACACCGACGAGATCCAAATTTTCGGCGAGGGGTTCCCGTCGGAGGTCGGTTTCCGCTCGCCCCTGATCGACTTGGGCGTAGGCAAGAATCTCAACTCCGTGGAGTGGAGCGGAGACGAGCCGCTCGGTACGGGCATCGAGATCCGCACTCGTACTGGTAATGAGGTCGTCGAGACCTACACATACCGCGACAAAAACGGCAAGGAAGTCTCCGAGAGGAAGTACAACAAGCTCATTCCTAGTTTCAAAGGTCCTATTGACACCTCCTTTACCCCCGCCGGCGATTGGAGTGCATGGAGCCGCATCTACAGCTTCTCTGGCGAAGCTTTTCTCTCGCCCTCGCCGCGCCGCTACCTCGAAATGGATGTGCGCATGACTTCGGAATCGCCGGCTGTGGGCGCTTCCCTCGACTACTTGGCCGTCAATTTTACCCAACCCCTCGCCGATCGCGTGCTGGGCGAAATTTCTCCTCATCATGCCCTGCCGGGGGTGCCGACCGAGTTCACTTATTACTTGCGGCCCAAAAACGCCAGCGGATTCGACCGCCTCGCCGTCGAGTCGGACACACCGGTGCAATTTACGAGCGTCGCGCACAATGGGACCGCGCTCGGCGCACAGATAGACACTACCGCAAGCGGTTTCCTAGTCCATCTGCCCAACCGCATCCGCACCGATCAGCTCATCGAACTGAAGTTTGAATCTTCGGTATTCCGGCAATCGACGCGCTTCGACGTCTTTTTGCAGGACAGCCGCCAAGACGAGAGCGTGCGGCAGCGCGTGGACCCGGGCGACGCCACCGACTTGGTCGAGAGCAGCACCAACATCGTCAGCTTGCCGGTCTCTCTGGAGCTACTCGCCAATATGTCTCTCTCGTCCAAGGCGATTACCCCCAATGGCGACGGGATCAACGACGAACTGACGCTGGAGATCGCGCTGGTCAATGTGCTGGCACCGCGCCCCCTGCGATTGCGCCTGTACGACCTCGCCGGCCGCCCAGTGTACGACCACAGCGAAGACAGCCGCGCCGGCCAGCGCAAGCTCGTTTGGGATGGCCACGACAACCGTGGAGATCGCGTGGCCCCAGGCCTGTACGTGCTCGAAGTCCTCGTCGAGGGCGATGCTGGTGACGAGAAAGCGCAAGCCCTCATTGCCGTAGCCTACTAGGGGATTCGCTGGCAAAAAAATCTTGACAAATAAGCACATATTTATTTGTTTACTCGACTAATTAAGAAGAATGGACCAAAAATCGCCGATGAAAGGAGGTTCGAAGTACCAACCGCTACTTAAGTAACCTCGTAATTTCGCCCGTTGAACCCTGTGGCGGGCCTTTTCTTTTAACTTTTCACGTACAGAATCATCATCAAGGAGGATTTAACAATGCGCAAAGTCCTAGCTTTGAATCTAGGTGCGTTGCTCGTCGCTGGTGCTGCTTTCGCGCAGGAGCCGGCTGAAGTACCGCTCTTTTTTGCCGTGGGTATCCCCGGCAACGCCCTGCCCACCATCGATGGCGACAATGCCGACTGGGCTTGGGTTGATCGCAGCTTTGAGGTCACCATTGAAGACATGAATCCGCTGACCGGCGGTGCCGACGATGCCGATGACCTGTTCATTGACCTGATCATCGGCTGGAGCGATGCCAACAACCGCATCCACGCTATGGTTCACGTCCACGACGACTTCCTGATCGTCGATAAGAACCCCAACTGCACTTTTCGCGACGACAACTGCGAAGTGCATTTCGATCCCGACAACCAAGGCGGCGGCCCGTACTCGGCACCCAACGACCAAGACCTGCAGCCAGCCTACCAGATGTGCCTGAGCTTCTCCGAGCAGTTCTCGCGCGTCCAAATGTACAACGGCGCGCTGAGCAATTTCGAGCAGGACGCCCTGAACTTCTGGTGGACCCATACGGACTTCGTAGAGGCCGGTCACGTCAACCAAGGCCAAGAGTACTACTACGAGTTCAGCGCCGAGCTGATGGACCCGATCTCGATCAGCGGCGGCCCGGACGCCAGCACGGTGTGGACGCTAACGGCCGAGCAGACCATCGGCATGTCGATCTCGATTGACGACGCCGACGAAGGTCTCAACGCCAACGGCAACGATCCGACCGTTGAGGGGGGTGCCGATGAAGGTTTCTTCTGGCAGGCCCAGTACAGCATGGCCGAGCAGTTTATGAACAGCGGCGGCATGCCCGACATTTACCTGACGCCGATCGAAGCCGTGGATACAGCGGTTGAGGAAAGCTCTTGGGGCCAGATCAAGTCGCTGGTAGGCGAAGAACTCTAAACCAGCTTTAGCAGTCTTCGTCTTAAGTTTACGTTCACAAGGGGAGGGGAATGGATTCCCCTCCCCTTGTTTTGTCTATGGGGTGAGAGGCGACACGCGCTATGTTCAAATGGCGATTTAGGCTGTTGATCTGCATTGCGATGGGCGCTAGGGCGGCCGGCGCTGTGGATGTGTGGACCGCGGGAGGCTCTGGCTTTGTATGGGACGATGTTGGTGGGTTGACCGGACTCACCACCGACGAATCCGCCCTGTTCCCGGCCGTGGTGGACTCGACCACCAATGCCGTCGAAAACCTCACTCTGAGGCGGCGAGGTGGCAACATCTCCTCGCCGCAGTCGCGCGAAGATCTGACCGGCCTGCTCACCGATGGCAATGCCGATACCTTCTGGCGCGTCACGCGCGGGCGACGCCCCGACGGCACCTCCATGCTCATCGACTTAGGCGCGATCCTGCCGATCAACCGCATTCGCTTTCAGTGTAACCCCGACATCTTCCTCCGCGCCTATGAGCTTTTTGTTCACGACGGCGACCCCGCGCAACTGCGCGAAGACCTTCCGATCGCCTTCATCAACCAAGTCAGCGCAAACCTCGAACAGAGCGAAGCGGATATCGACGCTCATATCCCCCTCCAATTCGTGCGCTTCATCCGCCTAATCAGCCGCTCGGGCCAAGAGTTCATCATCGAGGAAGTCGAGGTCTTTGGCGACGGCTTCGCGCCCACCGGCAGTTATCTCGCCGAAGTCATCGACCTCGGCGAGACGGCCAACTTTGGCCAAATTCGCTTGCCGACCCGCTCCGACCCCTTGACTAACGTGGTATTGCAGACGCGCACGGGCACGGTGCCCGATCCCAAAATTTACTATCGCAAAACCGAGATCTTTGAGGGCGAGGATCGGCAGGAAGAGCCTATCTTGCCGATCGGCTCGCCCGAGGCGGCCGCCGAGTACGACGATCTGACCTCGTCCAATAAGGGCGAGATCGTCGACAACATCGACGAGTGGAGCCCTTGGTCGGCACCATACGAGGATTTCTTTGGCGATCTACTCTCGCCGGGCAACCGCCGCTACATCCAGTTCCGCCTGTTGTTTTCGTCCGACGACGCGCGCCAGTCGGCCTTTGTCGATTCGTTCTCCTTTGACTATTCAATCCCGACGCTGGCCGAAGAGTTGACGGCCGAAGTCACTCCAGCGACGGTCACTCTCGGCGAGAGCAACATCTTCGACTACTACATCCGCTCGACTTTCGGCGCTGCCAACGACGGATTCGACCGCGTGGAAATACGCACGCCTTTCAAGGCGACGGTCAATAGCGTCGAGCTAGACGGAGTGTCCGTATCCTTTACAGAAGAGGACGCGCAGGACGAGAGCAGGCTGGCCATCCAACTGACCGACGACCGAGTGACCGAATCAGGCCAGCTTTTGCGCATCCGCTTCGAGGCCATGGTAACCGTCTATGGCACTACTTTTTTCGCTAAAGTTTTCGACAGTCAGACCGGTGAACTCGGCCAAGACGTGGTGGCCGGGGACGCGACCCCTGAGGCGCAGGCCGATCGCCTGTCCATCCAAGGCGTGTTGCGCCAAGAGCTTGTCCTCGAGTTGAAGGCTGATCCGCCGATTTTCAGCCCCAACGGCGATGGGATCAACGACCAGCTATATGTGTCCTATATCTTGCTGCGTGCTCTCTCGCAGGTACCCGCCGATCTGACCTTGTACGACCTCGCGGGCCGCTCGGTACGGCACTTGCAAAAAAGCGGCGCGCTCAACGGACCGCAGCAAGTGGCTTGGGACGGCTTGGACGAAAGTGGTGCCACCGTGCCGCCGGGGCTCTACATCTTGCGACTTTCCATTGATACGGATACCGGCTCTGAAGACCGGTCGCTGCTGGTGGGGCTGGCGTACTGAAGAGCGCGGCCCGCGTCCATCTCACTATGGCATGGGGAGCATGGCTATGACAATCACTCGTGTACTAGGACTCGTTATAGCATTGAGCAGCTTCGTCTTTGGCGAGCGCGTCTCGTTTGACTCCCGCTCCGCTTGGCAAGAGTGGACGCACCCGGTCGGCTCTGTGGAACTACAAGCGACTGGCCGCATCCAGCCCGTGCCCGTGCGCAAAAACATCGACGCCGTGCGCGATGCCGAGGATTTTGGCGGCGGCATCCGCAGCGTTGGCAGCAACGCCCGCGACGCTGGCCACATCATGGATGGCGACCCGGCGACTAGCTGGTCGCCCAACCCAGCCGACGGCATTGAAAACGCCTATATCGCACTCGACTTGGGCCGCTTGGTGACTGCCTCCGAGATCGTCATCACTTTTGACAAGTCTGCGCCGCCCTTTGAGTTTTTCACCATCCTGCTGTCGAGTGGCGAGCAGTTTTTTACCAACGCACTGGTACCTATAGAAGGCACCTTGGGCTACAGTCTCTCCAAGGGGATTGGCTTCAATGAGAGCCACGAACTCGTCCTCGACCCCCGCCAGCGCACCTTGGGCTTGAGCGCATCCGGCTCGAACGACATCGGTGGCGGCTTTGTCGATGGAACCGTCCGCAAGTTCAAGGAATCCTCGGGCCTAGTTCGCATCATCCGCATTGAGCTGTCCAAGTTCGTCGAGGGTGCCGCCCTGGCCGAGATTTCGGTCTCCACTATCGGCGACAACATCTCCCTCGGGATCATTGAGCGCGGTGGCAATATCGACATCATCACCGACTTGCAGGCCGTGCTCTCCGGCGGCGAGAACATGGTTGACGGCGATATTGTCACCTACTGGGCCATGCAGACTTATCACCAGACCCAAACCGGCTTCGACATCTTCAATCGCATCATCTTCGATCTAGGGGCCCATTACTGGATTGACCAGATCCGCATCATCGGCGAGCCGGCCGGTGCCCCGTCGCGGATTCGCAGCCGCTACGCCAACTTTTTTTGGTACCAACTCCTCGCTTCCAACGGCTCGATCGCTCCAGACGGCACCCTGAATTTCCACGAGATCGCCTTTGTCGACGACAGCCCGCTGAACGAGACGGATATCCGCAACTTCGACCACCAATTCGAGTTGCAGAAAATCCGCTACATCAAGCAGTATTTCCCTTCCTCCCGCCACGGCGGCCGCTCCTACTACCGCCTCTTCGCCCTGATTAGCGAGTTCCAGATCTACGGCGAAGGCTTTCCAGCCGAGTTGCAGCTAACTTCGCCGATCCTCGACCTCGGTGCAGCCAAAGCCCTGACCTCGGTTGAGTGGGACGCCGAGGTCCTGCCCAGCACGCGCATCGAGCTGCGCAGCCGCACCGGCAATGAAGTCGTCGAGAATATTCACTACTTCGACAAGAAGGGCAAAGAGATCACCGAGCGGAAGTGGAACAAAACGCCCAAGAGCTTGCGCGGGCCGACCGAAGTCACGATTTCCGTCGGCTCGGACTGGAGCGTCTGGAGCGATCCCTATGTGACCTCGGGCGCGCTCTTTAGCTCGCCCTCGCCGCGCCGCTATGTCCAACTCGACTTGCGCCTGATCTCAGACGATCCCAACGCGGCACCGTCGATCAATGCTCTACATTTGAACGCGGAAAATCCCATTGCCCTCGAAACCCGCGCCGAGGTCTTCCCCAGTCAGGTCGAACCGGGCGTCAAAAAGGACTTTACGTACTTCGTCCTGCCGATCTTTGGCGGGCGCTCGCAGGGCTTTGACCGCCTGACCATGACCGCGTCCGTGCCCGTTGATTTCACCAGTCTGAAATTGGGCGACGAGCCAGTGGAAGTCGAAATCACTCCGCTCGCCGAGGGGTTTGTCGTCGATCTACCAACCACAGTCCGCCGCTCGGATCTAATCGAACTCTCGTTCAGCAGTACCATTTACCAAAACCAGACGCGCTTCGACCTTTTTCTCGGCAACAGCAACCTCGGCACCGACGTGCGCCAGCTCGTTGACCAAGGCGATGCCAAAACCGATGTGCCAAGCGAATCCGTCTCGGTGCAACTGCCGATCAACGATCTCTTGCTGGCCAACATCGCCCTTTCGACGCCCGTGCTGACGCCCAATGGCGATGGGGTCGGCGACGAGCTAGCCGTTGAATTCGACGCGCTCAAGCTGGTGACGCCGCGGCCGATCCGGGTCCACATCTACGACTTGGCCGGCCGCCAAGTGCGCGTCCTCGACAGCGGCGATGGGCTCGCTCGGCGCTACCGCTTCACTTGGAACGGCCGCGACGGCGCAGGAGCGCTCGTGAAACCGGGGACCTATTTAGTGCAGATTGAGATTGCCGGCGACTCCCTGACCGAGACGGTGCAGCGGATCGTGCCGGTGGCCTACTAAGAGGACGTGCTTTTGCCACCTTACAGCAAAAAGGAACAGCGATGATCCGTGCCGCACTCGCATTAGCCTGCCTAGCGATGGGATGCAGCACTCCGGCCACGGCCGCGGAACGGCTCAAAATAGGCGGCGATGGGCTGGAGTGGGAGAGCAACTCGCTCGTCTTCAACGCTCTCGAAGTCACCGACGAGGGCGGTCTCTCGCCGCTGGAGGCCGATCCCGAGGAAAATATCCTGCCGCGCATCAAGGAACTCGGCGGCAGCGCGACCACCTCGGTGCGCACGGCCGCAGCGCGCTCCAACCAGATACTCAACGAACTCATCGACGGCGAGTACACCACGGGCTGGCGCGTGTACACCAACCCCAACGGTGCCGAACTCGAAGTCGATATGGGCGCGATTTTCGTCCTGCACCGCATTCGCCTGTTGCGGGGCGTCCTCAACGACGACGAGCGCTCGCTGCGCGGCTACGAGTTCTACGTCAACGACGGCGATTCGCTCAACTTTGTCGGCGGCAATCCCATTTACGTGATCATAGCACAAGACCGCTCGCACGGCCTGCCCGGGCTGGATTTGAGCTTCACGCCGACGCAGGTGCGCTTTTTTAGGCTGCGCAGCACGGGCGAACGCGGCTTCCAGATGGGCGATCTCGAAGTTTTTGGCGTCGGTGTCACGCCCTTCGCCCAGTACATATCGCAAGTGATTGATCTAGGTGAAGCGGCCAACTTCGGGCCGGTCGATATGTACAGCCGCATCGACAGCAGCGCCCAAGCCCAGTTCAGCACCAAGACCGGCTTTGTCGCCACGGACTCGCTCTACTTCCGCCAGACGGGCATTCCCGGCGCATACGAGGAAGTGGCTATCGAAGACTTCGATCGCATGCTCGATCCGTCGTACGCCGGCATCATTGTCGAAAACGACCGCGACTGGAGTGCGTGGTCCCCGCCCTATGCCGAGCTCCTCGGCTCCCCGATCAATTCGCCGGACAACCGGCGCTACCTCCAGTTCCAATTCAAGCTCCTGTCGAGCAGCTTGCTCGACAAAGCCATCATCGACTCGGTGGTCTTCAACTACACGGTGCCGGCCCTCGCCGATTCGGTCATCGCCGAAATCAGCCCGGCCACGGCGACCCTTGGGCAGGAGAACGAATTTACCTATCACCTGCGCTCGGTCGTCTCGAGCGGCAATCGCGGCTTCGACACCGTGATCATCCACACTCCGTTTGCGGCCCGCGCCACGGGAGTGAGCGTCGATGGTGTCGAGATTGACAACTTCACCTCGGCGTCCGATTTGGGCCGCTTACAGGTGAGCTTCCCCGATGAGCGCATCACCCGCAGTGGCCAAGAAGTCGCCGTGCGCTTCGCTAGTTTGGTAACCGTCTCTGGCACGGAATTTCGCGGCGAGGTCGCCGACAGCCAGTCCGACGCGTTTCCGCAGCGAGTCGCCTTTGGCGATGCAGCCGAGGAAGTCACCGACAACACGCTCGTCGTCAGTGCCCGCATCGACGACGAGCTTTTTACCGGCGTCGTGTTTTCGTCCGCGGTAATAACGCCCAATGGCGATGACATCAACGACCAGATCACCCTCGACTACATCCTGCTCAAGGCGACCCACGAGGTTGAAGTCGAGGTCGTCGTGTACGACTTGAGCGGCCGGCCGGTGCATCGTCTCTACAAAGCCCACGACCGCTCCGGCCCCAACCAAGTTAGCTGGGATGGCCGCGACGCCGCCGGCGCAGTGCCGCCGGGTATGTACCTGCTTCGCCTCAAGGCCGCTACCGACGCCGGCATCGCCACGCAGATGCGGAGCATTGCCGTAGTGTACTGACCGACATGGCCGGGGTATCTCGGCCGCCGACTTTTTACCGCGTGGCTAGCCGCGCACCAAGCACAAGTGAACGCCTAAGGGAGGGTTGTTATGCGCAAAGTTATGTTCTGGGGGGTTGCCTTGCTGGTTCTAGCCGTTGCGGCGTCCAGCGTCCAAGCGGCGACCCCGGGGCGCGAGCGGGGCGCCACTTCGCAGGTTAGGATCGAGGGCTTCGACCCGCTGATCCCGACCCTGCGCAAGTGGTACGTGCCCCAAGACCTCTACTACATCTACCATTGGGGAGGCTACAAGTACACCAACTACGCTAAAGAGCCTTACCAGCGCTACGTCAGCACGCAGCTAGAGGGCACGGGCCAGTACGATATTTTTGGCAATTGGATCACCCGCGGCTGGCGCATCTACGAGTGGCGCCAACAGCAGCCGCTGGCCTTTGGCAGCACGGTCTTCAAAGACGCCAAATTCAGCCAGTGGTTCCAAAACCTAATCGTAGCCGCGGACTCCAAGGGCCAGTACTACTCCTCTCTGACCATCGGCGACCGAATCCGCACGACCCTGACCCCGCTGACCTTCAGCCGCTCGCGCTTCAACGGCGTCCAGTGGGACTTTGCGTCCGACAAGTACGAGGCCACCGTGCTGTTGTCTCGCGTCAATCAGCCGGTAAGGGTGGTCGGGGGGTTCGGCAACCGGGTGCAAAACACGGACTTCACCAACTTCGTCGGTCTGCGCGGTACCGCCCAAGTCGGCGACTTCATGGGCTTAGGGGTCACGTATGTCAATACAAACTTCAGCTCGGCGAGCAGCAATTTCGCGGAAAACTCGCGCGCCGGCTTGCTGACCAGCAGCCAGAATTCGGGCAACGTCACCGAAATCGTCATCCGCATCGCCGACGACTCGCCCGGCGATGGCTCCGGTGCCCTGTTTTTCTCGGCGCGGATGATCGTCGATGGCCAAGAGACCTCCGTCAATCCCACTATTGAGGGCGGTCGCCAGCGCGAGGGCTTTCTCGAAGCCCTCGAAGAGGCCCCCATCCTCCTCCGCTACCGAGTGCCCGACCCGCTGGTGGTGCAAAAGGTCAGCTTTGCCATGGTGCTCTCCAACGACTACCGAGTGGAGATAACCTCCAACTTGCAGACGAATATCAACGGCCAGCCCATCTTCTTGCCGGTCGCCCGCTCCGAAGGCAATGTGCGCGACAACACCAACCAGCGCGTCGTCCGCTTTGACTACGGACTGCCCTCGGCCAACCAAATCGCCAGCGTGGACTTGGTCATCGAGGATGTGTGGGGCATGGAAGTGCACGGCGAATTCGCGCGCAATACTCAGTTTCAGCGCTATCCCAACATCAACATCCAGAAACTGAGCAACCTCAAAAAGAGCGACCGCACGGCCGATGCTTGGTTCCTCAACGCCACGCGCCGCACGGGCCGCTACTTTGGCTACGGCGAAGTGTTCAGCATGGACTACGGGTACGCCACGCGCGGCTACATCACCGACCAAAACGGTGTCGTGGATTACGAAAACCAGCGGCAGAACTGGTTCGAGTACATCGACGACAACGACGACAACGACCAGCTCGTCGATTGGCCGCGCTTTGGCGGCTCGGGCGGCGACAACGCCGTCTTTCCCGGCCTCGACGAAAACAACGACCTGCTCTCGGACTTCAACGAAAACTCCAACCTCACCCCGGACTACGAAGAGCCGTTCTTGCGCCACTACATCGACGCACCCGACTTCCTCTTCGGCGTCGATATGAACCACAACACCGTGGTGGATCGCTTTGAAAACGACGACGACGCCGACTATCCCTACCGCAAGGGCCATCGCGGCTGGAACCTGTACGGGGGGGCCGAGATTTACCCAGGGATCAATATTACCATAGGTCGCAATCGCGAGTGGCTGATCGCTGGCGAAGAGCGGTCAACAGCCGTGTACGCGTTGCTCAGCGCGGTGCGCGATGTCTCTAGGACGGGCAAGTTCGAGGTCTTTCACATGCTCAAGTCCGTCGAGGATAACATCGCCGACAATCTGCTGCAATGGGTGCAGCGCCCCGGCTCCATTGGTGGCTTGCAACCTTTTGACGATCCCCTGATCACCGAAAACACCATCGTCAACCAGAGCTTCGTCGGCTACAAGTACACCCGCGGCAACCTGACCTTTGTCAACAAGTTCCGCCTCGATCACTTCAAGCAGCGCGATGAAGCAGCCGAGCGCCTCCGCGACAGCGCGTTCTTCGGCGCGATCAACAAGGCGGACTATCCGTTTTCTATTGGGCGCAACGTCACCTTGATCCCGCGCTGGAAAAACATATGGCGCAAGCGCACCCAACCGCGCGCCGTCCAGCTTGAGATCAACGAATTAAGCGAAATTTTCTCCCTGTCCGCCGTGTTTCCGGTGCTGACCAGAAGCCGCGTCGAGGTCGGGGTCGAAGCCATAATCTTCCGCAACGCCGAGGCGATCCCAGATCCGCTGCCGCCCGAGTACATCGACGACTTCATCGGCAAGGTGTTCACCGTGCAGTACACCAATCGGGTGCAGTACCTAGGGTATAGCATCACATCCAACGTTGGCTTTCAGGTCAACGACATCAACTTTGTCAACCTCGCCGACCAAGACGTGAGCAATACGATTGCCTTCATCGAAATCTATGCCGGGCAAGAGGAAGAGCGTTTGGGTGGCCGGCCAGCCGAAAGAAGGGGATGGAGCTTCTAAAGCCGCAGGCGGCCCTCCTAGCCTTGGGATTCTGGGCCTGTGCCGACGCACCGCCAGAAAGCGCGGCGGCGGTCTTGGCCCGGGTGGGCGAGGCTGAGATTAGCGAGCGGGATTTTGCCGCGGCCCTAGAAAAGCTACCCGCCGGCAGTGAAGCTCAGACTCTCGCGGATTGGCGACGCCAATTTCAGGCCCTCATCGACAAGGAACTCCTGCTGCTCGAAGCCCGTGCCCAAGGGCTAGACGAAGCGGTCGCCGGTGCGGTGGCAGCTTGGGAGCGCAAAGCGCTAGTCGAGCAATTGCTCGTGCGCGAGATGGGCGAGCAGTTGGCTCATGCGGAAACGGAGCTTGCGGAATTCTTCGCCGAATCGGGCGCGGCCCGCGAAATTCGCCTGCGTCGCCTGCCCGTGCGCGAGCGGGCCGCGGCCATGGAGATGCTCAGAAAAGCTCAGGATGGAGCAGATTTGCCCGGGGAGTGGGGCGAGAGCGGATGGCTCAACGCGCTCAACGCAGGCGACGCGCGCGGGGCCGCCCTTTTCCTGCGCGAAGTGGGGGACGTTGAGTTGGTGGAAACCGACGGGCAGTATTTGTTGATAACCATTGCGGCCGAGCGCGAGGTCTCATTGGCGGACCGCCGCCCACTCGTGGAAGCGGCCCTCACTCGGCACAAGAAGCAACAGGCGAACTTGGCCTATCTAGAACAGTTGACAAGCCAATACGCGGTGCAGTTAGACACGGCTGCATTGCGACAGGTCGTCGCGGGTGCGGCGCGGCCAGAGGTACGGTTGGTCCGCAGTAACGCGGGCGACTGGAGCACGGCAGACTATCAGCAGGCCCTCGTCCGGCTCGGTGCAGACGCCGAGCCGCTGCCGACCGATGTCAGCGCCCTCGGGTTCAAGGTGACGCGAGCCTTTGTCGTCGACCAGATTCTGCCGCAGGAGGCGCGCAAGCACAATCTTTACGCCGAGTTGGAGCCGCGCCGCGCAACGGTGCGCGAACAGAAGCTCATCCAGGCCTTGTGGGAGCGGGAAATTTTCGCGCACATTCAGATTGACCCCGCGCAGGTACGCGCCTTTTACGAGGCCAACGCGCAACGCTACGTCCGCTCGGGGGCAGTCGGGCGACAACTGCAAGCGCAAGTCGTGCGCGATTTGCGCGACGCTCAAGCCGTGCCCCTATTCGACCGCTACATCGAGCAACTGCGCGAGAAATACGCCGCGGTCGTCGCGGTGGAGGAAGGGCCGTTGGGGGAATTTGTCTCCCGGCGCAGACAGGCTGCAAATCCAGTCGAGCTATAAGTCCGTCAGAGAGGAGTGTTCCATGTACGCTTACCAAAAAATTTCCATCCTCGCCGCTGCGACCCTCTTGTTGGGCTGCGGCCACTACCTAGTTCCCGGGCGGTTTCAGCCCTTCGAGGCGGCCCAGCAGCAGACCGACATTCAAGGGTCGAGCATGAGAATCCTCGACGACGGCACGGTCACCTTCGTACATAACCGCCTCGAAGTGTCCGTGCGACCCATGACCGATGAGGAGATCAACCGCCAGTTCCCGACCGAGTCCACCAACGCCAGTGGTCCGACCGACGAACTGCCATCCAATCCTTTCACCTATGGCAATTGGATTGATCCGCGCACGGGCAAGTCGCCGCAGCGCTTGTCCATCTTCAAGATCACGGTCAAAAACTACGAATACCCCAAAGTCAAGTTCGACCCGCTAATGGTGAACGTGGAGTCTGCGAATGGGCGGCAGTATTATCCTTGGGGGGGTTATGACATGAAGGAGTACTTCCGGCGCTTCCCGCTAGCTTTCAACGGCTTGGGCTATTTGCGCTTCAAGGAGCGCAGCGACCTCTACACCCACGCCAAGTACCCAGACGACGAGTTTTGCTTTTCAGGGCAAGAGGTCGAAGGCTACGTGATGTTTTCCAAGATCCACGACGATGTCGCCGAGGTCGTCGTCGAGATTCCCGAGCTCGGGTTGCGCTACAACTTCCGCAACGAACCCGTGGAGACCATTGACCTCCGCTTCCGCTTCAAGCGCGACATTAAGAAGGTCAAAAACATCGACAAACTGGCGACCAACTAGCCAAGACCAGCCAAGCCGGATAACTTAGGGGCAGGCCCCGCGGCCTGCCTCTTTTGCTGTCCGGCACCCGTTCAATGCTGACCAAATTCCTCCTATTCGCCACCGCGGCTTTCTTCCTGCTATCGGTCACGGTCTTTGACCCGGCCACAATTTCGCGCTGGATTGAACGGACCATTGGCTGGGTGCCCCTGCGCGAATCTCCGGCGACCGACCAAGCGCCCTCGCTGCGCGAAGCCGTCGCGCAAATAAACGCCGCCGATCTAGAGCGCCACCTCCGCATCCTCACCGCGGACTCGTCCCGCGTCACCGGCTATGCGGGCGCCACCAACGCGGCCCGCTATATCGAAGGGGAATTCCGCCGCCTCGGCCTCCAAGTCACCAGCGAATTTTTTTCTCTTTCCGTCCCCATAGATCGCGGAGGTCGGCTCCGCTTGGCCGGCTCAGACGCAGCTATCCCCATCTACGGATTGTGGCCCAATCACGTGCGCCCGCCGTCCCTGCCGCCGGGCGGCGTCTCCGGTCACCTCATAGACATGGGGCGCGGCAGCTTAGCCGAAATGGACGGCCAGCAGCTAGCGGGCAGCGTCGCGCTGATGGGATTTGGCTCGGGCAACGCCCACGTCGAAGCGCGGGCCTTGGGCGCGCAAGCTATTCTGCTGTACGACGATGGCCGCGTCACCCGCAGCGAGGCCGCCGAAAAATTCCTCCAAGTGCCCGTGGACATCCCGCGCTTTTGGGTGGAAGCAGCCGACGCGGAAATCCTGCGGCAGCGAGCACGCAGCGGCGACGCCGAGGTGCATCTCGCAGCGCACATGGACTGGGAGCAGGTCCAGGCGCGCAATATATTCGCCGTCCTCCCCGGCTTGGCCGAGGACATGCCGCGCGGTCAGCGCCGCGAAATTCAGCAGTGGGGCGACCAAATCATCGTCCTGCAAGCGCACTACGACGCGATCTCAGTCGTCCCCGCGCTGGCCCCAGGGGCCGAGAACGCGACCGGTATGGCGGCGCTGCTCGAAATCGCGCGCTTGCTCGTCGCCGCAGGCACCCGCTACACCGTGCTCTTTTTGGCCACCCCCGGGCACTTTCAGGGCTTGGCCGGCGTCAACGATTTCCTCTACCGCCACGCGCGCAAAAGCGAGCATTTCCGCGACCAGATCCCGCCCGCCGAACGCATCGACTTCCGCCTTTTCGTCGGCCTCGACTTGGCCAGCCACAGCCCCCAGGTCGGCAGCTTCACTATGGGCACGTTCTACAACTCGGCTTGGCGCAACGACGACTATCAAAAGAACCTGATGGCGCACTACGCCTCGCGCTTTGCCCGCTATAACCGCGAGATTTTCGCCGACTCGGCTCGCTACCAAGACGCCGTGGCCCCGCAGAAGCGAGTGTGGAAAAACTTCATGCCCGTGCGGCTAGCCCTCGACAGCGAGGCCGCAGCCTTCGTGGGCAAGGAGGCGCTCTCTTTTGTCACGCCCAACCAACTGCGCCAGCGCGTCGATACGCCCCTCGACCGGCTCGAATTCGTCGCGCTCGACAACCTCGCCGCCCAGACCCGCACCATAGGCGGGCTGATGCTCAAGGCCGCTTCCGACCCGGACTTTTTCAACGACACCAAGCTGACCCTGCGTGATTGGGGCCACAGCCTAGCGGGCAACATTTACTGGTTCGACCGCGACGTGAATTTTGCCGTGCCCAAGGCTCCGGTGCCCAACGCCCTCGTCACCTATCTCCAGCCCGGCCCCAACTCCGTGGCCGGCGTGCGCACCCTTATGGCCACGCACGGGGATGAGAGCGGCTACTTCAAGTTCGACATCGTGCGCAACCGCTTTGCCAACCGGATCCAAGCCTTTGAACTCGACGCATACGGGCGCATCGTCTCCGCGCCCGACCTCGGCGAGGAAGGCGACAAAACCTACCCGGGCACCCAGCCGTATGGCTGGTGGGAAAACCGCATGTTGCAGGTCCTGTTTCGCTGCCGCGCCCTGAGCTTCTTGGAGGTGGTCGATCCGCGCTACCTATCGGCCATGGACCGCGTCAACGTCCTCGGCACCAACGACGCGCCGCCGCGCTCCTTTTCCCTCAGCTACATCGAAAACCAAAGCGCGGTGCAGGATCGAGTGGTACAGGCCGGCGTGGTCTTCGCCGAGCCGGGCACCCGCGTCAAAATCCTCGCTGGCGAAGGAGCCTTTGGCGGCGAGAGCGCGCTCGCCGGCGTGCGCTACATGCTCACCAACGCGGACTCCGCCCTATTCGCCGAACTCGATCCGGCCGGTGTCGATCTGGCGACCATTGAGCGGGCACAGGGCGCGGGCTTCCCAGTCGAACAAGGCCTCATTCCCTACCCGGCATTGCAGGCGGCCCGCGACATCTGGATCCTCGACGAGGCGCGGATCAAACAAATGGTGCGCCACGGCATCGTCCTCGAACAGCTACAGGCCATGCACGATCAGGCGCGGGAGGCTCTGCTTGAGGCTCGCGACAAACTCGCGGCGTTCGATTACACCGGCTACCAGCGTGCGGTGCGCCGCGCCCTCGGGCTGGAGGCCCGCATCTACCCGGAAGTCAAGGCTACCGCCAACGACGCGGTCCGCGCGGTGATTTTCTACTTCGCACTGCTGTTGCCCTTTGCCTTCTTCTGCGAGCGCTTCTTCTTCGGCTTCCCGGACGTGCGGCGGCAAATCGCCGGCTTTGTCGGCATCTTCGTCCTCGTGTTTTTGATCCTGCGCTTCGTCCATCCGGCCTTCAAGCTGAGTTCCTCGCCGTACATCATCTTCCTCGCGTTTGTCATCCTCGCCTTGGGCGTCCTCGTCATCTTCATCGTCGTCGCGCGCTTCAAGGCGCTGCTGCAGCGGCGCAAGGGCGCGGCCGCGGGCGTACACGAGACCGACGTGGGGCGCATCGCCGCGGGTTTTGCGGCCGTGCTGTTGGGCATCTCCAACTTGAGTAAGCGCCGCCTGCGCACCGCACTGACGGCCGCGACCCTGACCTTTTTGACCTTTACCGTCAATTCCTTTACCTCGGTCAAATCCAGCCTCGACTTCTATCGCCTGCCGCGCGACACCCCGCCCCTGTACGAGGGTGGCCTCATCCGCGACCGCGCCTGGCGCGGCATGCAGGATTCCATCTTGGACTACGTGCAGAGCGCATTCGGCGACCGCGCCTTAGTCGTGCCGCGCGCCTGGTACTTGTCGCCGGTCGAATCCGAACGAGCCTTTATCGACTTTGCCGTCACTTCGACCGGCGCGGCTAGTTTCGCGCACGGCTTGGTGGGCCTACAGCCAGCCGAAGCCGAGGTCACCGGCCTCGACGCGCACATTTCGGCTGGCCGCTTCTTCGCGGCGGGCGACGACAAGGTCGTCATCTTGCCCGACAGCCTAGCCGCGCTCGTCGGCGTTGGGGCCGAGGACGTGGGCACGGCTACCATCACACTCTACGGCGAGGAGTACCAAGTCATCGGCCTGTTCGACAGCGCGGCCCTGAAAGAGGTCGTCGATCTCGATGGCGAGCGCTTAACGCCCGTAGATACGGTCAAAGACGCCGGTCTCATCACCCGCGAGAGCACCGAGGATCCGCGCGCCTTGGCCGCCACCGCAGTCGAGACCTTCAACCACCTCGAAGTAATCAACACCCTCTTCTTGCCCTACCAGCGCGTCCGCGCTATGGATGGCCGCCTGCGCTCCATCGCCATTGCTGCGGACGCGGACGACCCGGAATTTGTCCGGCGCGTGGAATCCTTCATGTCGCGGGTGGCGCTGACCCTGTTCGTCGGCCAAGGCGATCGCGTCGTGGCCTACAGCTCGATCGGCTCCACCGAAATAAGCGGGGCCGGTCAGCTTTTGGTGCCGGTGATTATCGCCGCCTTGATCGTGCTCAATACCATGATGGGGGCCGTGTATGAGCGCGTGCGCGAAATCGGCATCTACAGCGTCGTTGGCTTGGCCCCCAGCCACATCGGCCTGCTGTTTCTCGCCGAATCCACGGTCTTTGCCACCTTTGGCGCGGTGGTCGGCTACGCCCTAGGCCAAATCGCCCATCTGTTCATGCTGCAATACGGGCTGCTCGCCGGCCTGACGCTCAACTACTCGTCGCTCTCTGCGGTGTGGGCTACGGTCGTCGTCATCGGCACAGTTTATTTATCGACCTTGTATCCAGCGCGCTTGGCGGCCAACATGGCCGTCCCGGACGTGACGCGGCAATGGCAATTCCCCCCGCCCGTCGGCGACCACTGGCGCTTTGACTTTCCCTTCACAGTCGGCGGGGCCGAGGTGCCGAGCATGTACGTGTACCTCAAGTCGGTCTTCGCCGCGTATGGCGAAGGCTCGATCGGCGACTTCATCGCCCGCGACGTCGAGCTAGCCGTCGCCGCAGACGGGCCGGAGCCATCCTACGCCATTGCCATGCGCACTTGGCTGGCGCCCTACGACCTAGGGATCAGCCAGCAGGTGCGCCTGCAGGCGACCCCCACCGGCGAGCACCACATCTACAAGATCGAGACCCACATCGAGCGCCTCAGCGGCGACATGGCCTCTTGGCAGCGAATGAATCGCAAGTTCCTCAATGTGCTGCGCAAGCGATTCCTCGTGTGGCGCACCCTGTCGCCGGGGATCCGCCAAGGGTATCATGACGAGGTGGAAAAGGCGTTTGCCGGGGCTGGGCAGCAGGCGGTGTAGTTTTATGCGACTGCGACGACTGTTGGGAAAGGTTGTATGATCGAAAAGCCACCATACACCATCGCGCCGGACCTCCTTTTTCGCATTGAACAAATCGGTGAAGCGATTGGCCGGGCCGAGGCAGTGAGCCTTTCACAGGATCTGCGTCTGCGACGCATCAATCGCATCCGCACGATTTGTGGCTCGCTCGCTATTGAAGGCAACATCCTCAGCGAGGAGCAAATCTCCACGATTCTCGACGGCAAGCCCGTCGTTGCCCCGCTGAGAGACATTCGGGAAGCCCGCAACGCCATTGCAGCCTACGATCAATACCAGCAGTGCAACCCCGCCAGTGAGGCCGACCTTCTGCGCATTCACGAAATTTTGCTGACCGGCCTATTGGATGCGCCCGGACAGTACCGCCGCACCGGCGTTGGCGTTATGGGCGGCGGCGAAATCCATCACATCGGGCCGCCCGCCCAGCGCGTACCGCAACTCATGGCAAACTTGTTGGCATGGCTGGGCAGTACCGATGAGCACCCGCTAATTGCCAGTTCGGTCTTCCATTATGAGTTTGAGTTCATTCACCCCTTTGAGGACGGCAATGGACGGATGGGGCGGCTCTGGCAGACTCTGATTCTGACCCGCTGGAAAGCCCTGTTCGCCCACATCCCGGTAGAGAGTCTGGCTCATGCCCGCCAAGGCGACTACTACGAAGCCATTAGGCAAAGTTCGGCAGCGGGCGAGAGTACGCCGTTCATTGCGTTCATGCTGGAGATTATTCTGGCGGCTCTCCAGTCCTCCACGGTAAGCGACCAAGTAAGCGACCAAGTAAGCGACCAAGTAGCGCGGCTACTCGCGGCCCTGCGGACAGGCCCGAAAACCGCCGCTGAACTCATGGCGGCTATGGGACTGTCGCATCGTCCTGCATTCCGCAAAAACTACATTCGCCCGGCCTTATCCGCCGGGCTGGTGGAAATGACCCGCCCCGAATCGCCCACCGCGAAAAACCAAAAGTATCGGCTCACCGCCCGCGGGAGGGAGAGAGGCACCCGAGCAAGAGGAGAAAATCCATGACAAAGCCAAAACAACAAATCCCCGTCTCTAACCAGTACTGAGGGCAGACAGCACTGCACCGGACCGCCGACATGACCGCACGCGCCTTTCTCATCGGCTTGGGCCTCGTGGTCCTGATCAACATCGGGGCTCCGTACAGCATGTTCATCCTCAAGTCCTCGCAGTGGGCGATCAGCTACCTGCCCTTGAGCGTGGTCTTTCTCTTTACCGGCTTGGTCTTTCTCAACGCCACGGCCAAGTCGCTGCTAAAAGTGCGCGGCCTAGGCACCAGCGAACTCGGCCTCATCTTCACTATGTCCTTGGTGGGGGCCTCGATTCCCACCTGGGGTACTTCCACATACATGATCGCGGTCGTCGCCGCCCCCCAGTACTTTGCCTCGCCCGAGAATCAGTGGCAGAGCAAAGTAGTGCAGTACATCGAGGAATGGCTGGTGCCCAACGACGCGATTGCCCTCAAGTGGTTCTACAACGGCCTGCCCGCGGGCGAATCCATCCCTTGGGGTGCTTGGATAGGTCCGTTTTTTTGGTGGACCAGCTTGGTGATGGCCATCTTCTTTTTGTGTCAGTGTCTGGTCGCGGCCCTGCGCAAGCAGTGGGTCGAATACGAGCGCCTGCCCTTCGCCCTGATGGAATTGCCCCAACAACTCATCGCCCCGCCGCGCGGCTCTAACTGGCCCAGCTTCGTGCGCCAAAAGGCGTTCTGGTTCGGCTTTGCCCTGCCCTTCTGCATGGTTATGTGGAATGTAGTCACGTACTTTACCCCGGCCTTTCCACCCATCCCACGCGACCTGTCCGACCCCATCCGCATTGGCCGCGAATTTCCCGCCATCAATACCAATATCAACTGGGCCATCGTCGGCTTCACGTACTTCGTCAATCTCGACGTGTCCTTCAGCATGTGGTTTTTCACCACGCTCACCATGCTGCAAGAGGGCCTATTCAACCGCTTTGGCTACACCATTGCCGGCCGCGACGTGTACACCCTCGGGCACCCTGGCATCGGCTGGCAGTCTTTCGGCGCGCTGATCGCCCTCGTCGTCGGCATGTTGTGGATGGCGCGCGGACACCTCGGCGCGATCTGGCGCAAAGCCGTGCGCAACGATGCGGACATCGACGACTCTGACGAGCTGATGTCCTACCGGATGATCGTCTTTGGCGGCGGCCTGGCCCTGCTCTATATCGCCTTCTGGATGTGGCGAGCCGGCATGAACCCGCCCACGGTCGCGCTCTTCATCTTGGCCACCTTGGTCCTCTACGTCGGCATTACGCGCATCATCATGGAGGGCGGCTTGCTCTTCAGCCGCGCCCCGCTAGTCGGCCAGACCTTCGTCGGCTACGCGCTCGGGCCGCACGCCACCGCGCAGAGTAACATCGCCATGGGGCTGTCCTACGGCTGGCACCACGAGCTCAAGGGCTTTTTCATGGTCGCCGCGGCCAACAGCGCCAAAGTGTCCGGCTACATCCGCGGCAACCGCCGCTGGCTGAGCTTCTACATCCTCCTCTCGGCGCTGGTGGCCCTCGTCGTCTCCATGGCCTTCGCGCTCTACATGGGCTACTCCTTTGGCGCGTACAATTACGGGGGTTGGATCTTCGGCACGGGATCGCAAGTGCCCTACGTGGAAAGCCTGCGCAAAATCGACCTCAAGGCCCCGGATTGGACGCGGTTGGGCCACCTCGTCAGTGGCGCGGGCGCAATGGGACTGCTGACCTTTATGCGCTACCGCTTCCCGTGGTGGCCCCTGCACCCGATTGGGATGCCGGTCGGCATTTGTTCCTACCCCATGACCATTATCGTCTTTTCGATCTTCGTCTCTTGGCTGGCCAAATGGGCCATCATGCGCTCGGGCGGCATCGGCCTCTACCAGCGTGCCCAGCCCTTTTTCATTGGCCTCATCCTCGGGTACTTTACCGGGATTGGCCTGTCCTTTTGCATCGATATGATTTGGTTCCCCGGGCAGGGGCACCCGCTATACGGAAACTAGCCATGGCTCAAGACGATAAAAAAGAAAAAGCGCCCGAGCTGATCCCCTCGGACCTCCAATTTGAACCGGGCTTCAACATCAAGACCTTGTGGGCCGCGCTCTTTGTCGGCTTCATCATGCTGCCGGGGGCCATCTACTTGGGGTTGGTGACCGGCCAGAGCATGGCCGGCGGTGCCGAGTGGGTGACGCTCATCCTCTTCATCGAAATCGCCAAGCGCTCCTTTGTGCGCCTGCGCACCCAAGAGGTGATCATCCTCTATTGGGTGGCCGGCGGCTTGGTCGTGATGGGCGGCAAGTTGGGCACCGGGGCCGAGCTGTTCGGCGGGCCTTTTGGCGGGCTGATCTGGGACCAGTACTTGATCCAATCGCCCCAAGCCGACGGCTTGCATCAGTACATCCCCGATTGGGTGGTGCCGCCGCGCGGCTCACAAGCCCTAGAGGGGCGCTCCTTTATGCACCCCGACTGGCTCAAGCCCATCGCCCTGCTGCTGACCGTCATCGTGATGCAGAAGGTCAACAGCCTGTCTTTGGGCTACGTGCTCTTCCGCATCACCAACGACATCGAGCGCCTGCCGTACCCGCTCGCTGCGGTGCAGGCCGGCGGCGCGACTGCCCTCGCCGAGAGCTCGGGACCGAGTCAAGGCTGGCGCTGGGAGGTCTTTAGCGTCGGAGCCTTTATCGGCATTATCTGGGGGCTGTTCTACGTGGTCATCCCCACGATCTCGGGCATTTTCTTTACCGAAACGGTGACGATCCTGCCGATTCCGTTTATCGACCTGACCGTCTCGCTCAAGGAAATGCTGCCGGCCAGCATCATGGGCATTGGCACCGACCTCGGGCACGTCATGGTCGGCTTTGTCCTGCCCTTTTGGATCGTGGTCGGCTCCTTTGCCGCAGCCTTCCTCGTCAACATCCTCGTCAACCCGGTGCTCTACGCCTACGACGTGCTGCACACCTGGGAGCCGGGCATGTCGGCGATTCCAACGCAGATCGCCAATTCCTTCGACTTCTGGCTCAGCTTCTCCATTGGCGGCGCAGTCCTCGTGGCCGTGATGGGTTTTGCCATGGTGGGCAAGACCCTGTGGACTTTGCGCGGGGTTAAGCGGGAGGACGACGACGAGATTCTAACCGAGGGCCGCGGCGACATCCCCATCCCCCTCGCCTTGGGCATCTGGGCGGTGAGTACGCTCGGCTTTGTGTTCTTGGTGTGGTATTTGGTGCCGGAATTTCCCTGGTGGATCAGCGCGTTCTTCGGCTTTGTGTGGACGCCGATTTACTCGTACATCGGGGCGCGCATGATCGGCCTGACCGGCTCGCCGCAAGGGGCGTCCTTCCCCTATCTGCGCGAAGGTTCCTTTTACCTGTCGGGCTATCAGGGTGCGGCCGTGTGGTTCGCGCCGATTCCGCTCTTCCAGTGGGGCTACGAAGCCGCGGCCTTCAAGCAACTTGAACTGACCCGCACCCACTTCGGCAGCATCGTCAAGCTGGCCGGCGTTACTTTGCTAATCATGTTCGTCTGCTCGTTTGTGTTCTGGTCTTTTATCTGGAAGCTCGGGCCGATTCCCTCGACGGCCTATCCCTACGTGCAGAAGTTTTGGCCCTTCCACGCCACCATGCAGGCGTTCTGGGCCAAATCGACCCTCGCCGAGGGCGGCAACGAGCTGATCAGGACCATCATTCGCTGGGAATACGTACTCACGGGTGCGCTGGGCAGCGCGGGGATTTTGGGCGGGCTGGCGCTCTTGCGCTGGCCGGTCGCCCTGTTCTACGGATTCATCGGCGGCGTGGGCGCGTGGCCGCACTTTCTGCTGCCCAATTTCATCGGCGCGTTGCTGGGCCGCTATCACTTGCAGAAGCGCTTCGGCGAGGCGCGCTGGCGGGCGTACGCGCCGATTCTCTTGGCGGGCTATTCGTGCGGAATGGGCTTGGTCGGCATGTCTTCCATCGCGCTGGCGCTGATTTCTAAAGCGGTGTCGAGCATTGTGTTTTGAGGGTGCGTAACATCAGGTTGTAAAATGCCCCCTTTTTTGTACATTGTATGTACGAAAAAGGGGGCATTTTTATACATTATGTATAGATCGGCTGAACGTGCTCTGGCCCAATGGTTTGCCACCCCACAGCGAAAACCGCTGGTCATCCGCGGTGCCCGCCAAGTGGGCAAATCCACCCTAGTGCGGCAATTCGCCCAGTCCCATCGCCTGCACCTCAACGAAATCAACCTTGAGCGTCACCCAGACTTGGAACCCATCTTCCAGACCTTGGACCTGACGCGCATCCGCCGCGAACTCGAAGGGCTGCTGGGTCAACCGCTGTTGGCAGCGGGCAGCCTACTCTTTCTCGACGAAATCCAAGCGACCCCCCACGCCCTGCCCGCCCTGCGCTATTTCTTCGAAGATCACCCCGAACTGCCGGTTATCGCCGCTGGCTCCCTACTCGAATTCGTCCTCTCGCAACACGCCTTTACCATGCCGGTAGGGCGCATTCAATACTTCCATCTTGGCCCGATGAGCTTTGAAGAATTTCTCGCCGAACTGGACCCGCCCCTCTTGGCCTATCTGCAAGACTACACCTTTGAGCATCCCCTACCCCATACCGTCCACACCCGCTTGTCGGCCTATCAGCGGGAATACTTGCTGGTGGGTGGGATGCCCGAAGCCGTAGCCGCATATAGCTCCACCCGCCGCTTTGCCGACGTAACGCCTGTGCATCAGTCCATCGTCGATACCTACCAAGACGATTTCGCCAAGTACGCCTCCGCCCGAGTCCGGCTGCGCTTGCAGCGGATCTTCAACTACGTTCCCCGCGCCGTGGGTCGCAAAGTCAAATACACCCAGATCCACCGCGAGGAGACCGCCCGCGAACTGCGGACCGCCATTGACTTGCTGGCCAAGGCCCGGGTCATTGCACCCGTCTTCCACAGTGCCTGTTCTGGGGTGCCTATCCACGCCGATGTCGATTGGAAGACCTACAAACTTCTCTTTTTGGACATCGGCCTGATGAACCGTCTGTGCGGACTAGACTGGCTGGCTCTGAAGGACTTGGACGACCGCCGACTGGTCAATGAAGGAGCCTTGGCCGAACAGTTCGTCGGGCAACACCTACTCTACTTAGAAGAGGGTCGGGAAACGCCCCGTTTGAACTACTGGCTGCGGGAAGGGAAAAGTGCCAACGCCGAAGTTGACTACGCGATTGCCCGGGGGGCTTGGATCGTGCCGGTCGAAGTCAAAGCCGGAACCAGCGGCACCCTGCGTTCGCTGCACCAGTTCGCCTTGGCCAAAGGGACGCGCCTCGCGGTGCGCTTCGACCTCAATCCGCCCACCGTCCAGTCCATCCGGCACCAAGTAAGCGGAACGCAGCAGAGCGTGGAAATGACCTTGCTCTCGCTGCCGCTTTACTTGGTGGGACAACTGGGCCGCCTGCTGGACCGGCTCAGGCAGGAGCACTAAGGCGGCCGGTCGCCCCTATGGCGTCAGTGCTGCTCACCAGTCTCTTGGTCCCGGGCTATCGTACCCACTAGCGCATATTCAGTCGCCTAGGGTGCGGATGATATACCCCTGCTCATCGACCACGTAAATTGGCTCCCGCTGTTCGCCGACGCCGCACAAAAACTCTGGCTGTGCATGAGTAGATGGAGCCGCGACCTTCGCACTTGCCTTCGCGGCGGCACCGGGCAGGGTATATGGGTCCGCCTGCGTGACATCAACGCTGTAGCCGAGATCGGCCAACGACTGAATCGTGATTGCGCTCAGCGCTCCGTGGCTACTACCCTTAACAGCAGCCCAATCCATAAGTTCGTCCCAATCCATGAGTCCGGCAAAAACGGAAGACCTCCAGTGGCTCCCGGCACCTCTCCCCTCTGTCTCCGCCGCCACCGGCACCTTCGCACCCGCGTAGCCGCGTCCGCCCGCCGCGTTAAACGCGGCAATCGCCCGCGGGCCGTTGAAGTGCGGATCGGCACCCGGGAAATCCTGAAGGAAGCCTGAAACCCCCCAAAGTGCCCCGATCCCCATCACGTGCCCTATCTCGTGGAGCGCCGAATCCAAAGAAATTCCGTTGACCGACATACATCCTACGACGGGCAGATTGGAGGTCGTGCGAACCGAGATTACACCGCCCCAACGCTTACCAGGTTGGTTTATCACATAGATCCGCAGGTCGTCTATCCGATCCCCGGGGGGAATCTCGTACAACTGATCGCCACACGCACCCGACCAGCCTCGAGTAAATTCTTGGTCTGGCAGGTCCTCCGTAATAATCGACGCCCACCGTCTAGCCGCATGTTGGATCACCCGCTTCTGCTCTTCGGTGAAGCGGTCGAGGAAAACGAGTTCGATGTCAAAGTCGCTCTCGCGGAGCAAGGGGTCAAAGTAGACCTCAACTCCGCGGCCAATAAGGGCAGGAATATAATCCTTGACCGAGGAGACATTTAGGGGGTTTCCCCGAAGGCTCATACTGTTCATACTCAGGTCGGCTAAGTCCCGCAGCGCCGAGATATCCGTGATGTTGTTAACCTCAAGATTCAGGCTTTCTAGGTTGGTCAAGCCCGAAAGCGGCGAGACATCCGTGATCCTGTTGCCGCCAAGCCACAGCCGTATCAGCTTAGTCAAGCCCGAAAGTGCCGAGACATCCGTGAGGTCGCAATACCAAAGACTCAGACTTTCTAGGTTGGTCAAGCCCGAAAGCGGCGAGACATCCGTGATCCTGTTGCCGCCAAGCTCCAGCCGTATCAGCTTAGTCAAGCCCGAAAGCGACGAGACATCCGTGATCCTGTTGCCGTTAAGATACAGGTGTGTCAGGTTGGTCAAGCCCGAAAGCGGCGAGACATCCGTGATCCTGTTGCCTTTAAAAGCCAAGTATGTCAGGTTGGTCAAGCCCGAAAGTGCCGAGACGTCCGTAATACTGTTGTCGAAAAGACTCAGGCTTCCTAGGTTGGTCAAGCCCGAAAGCGCCGAAATGTCCGAAATGTTGTTGCCGGAAAGCCACAACTCTTTCAGGTTGGTGGCAAACTCTAGTCTGGTCAAATCGCTGATGCCCGCATCGTGCGCGTCCAAGATGAGCAAGGTCGACATTTCACCCTTGGTAATCGTCGCACCCCTCGCCTTGTCCAGCGCCGCCGCAATCGCCGCCCGCAAGTTGGCGTCGGGGATGGTCACCGGCGTCGGGTCGTCGATTATGATCACTGGATCAAACTCTACCGTAACCCCTCGGGCCTGCAAGGCGGGAATGTGATCGTTGATGGAGGAGGCGTTCAGGGGGTTATCCGAAAGCCCCAGCTGTGTCAGGTTGGTCAAGCCCGAAAGCGCCGAGATGTCTGTGAGCTTGTTGCCGAAAAGATACAGGTGTATCAGGTTGGTCAAGCCCGAAAGCGGCGAAATGTCCGAAATATTGTCTCCAAGACTCAGCCTTGTCAGGCTGGTCAAGCCCGAAAGCGGCGAGACGTCCGAAATGTGGTTGCCGTTAAGATACAGGTATGCCAGGTTGGTCAAGCCCGAAAGCGGCGAGACGTCCGAAATGTGGTTGCCTCCAAGATTCAGCAGTGTCAGGTTGGTCAAGCCCGAAAGCGGCGAGACGTCCGAAATGTGGTTGAGCCAAAGGTCCAGCCTTGTCAGATTGATGGCATACTCCAGCCCGGTCAAATCGCTGATGCCCGCCTCCCCCGCCTCCAAGGTGGTCAAAGTCTCCATTTCAGCCTTGGTAATCGTCGCACCCCTCGCCTTGCCCAGCGCCGCCGCAATCGCCGCCCGCAGCTTGGCGTCGGGGATGGTTACTGGCGTATCGTCTATCTCTTCTTCCTCTGCCTCGTCGTCCTCTTCTTCTTCCTCTGCCTCGTCGTCCTCTTCTTCTTCCTCTGCCTCGTCGTCCTCGTCTTCCGTCGCCACCTGCCCGCTCACCGTGATCTTCACAGCCGAGGAGCAGTTGTTATCGGTATTGCTCTCGCCACTGACGCTGCCCACACACGCGCCGTAGTAGATCCCCACCTCGGCACTTACACTCGTTGGCGCGGTCAACGCAATCGACTCCGCACTAGTGGCCGAGGCGTCCAGTGCATCTATTGCGTCCGTACCCACTTCCGTGTCACTGGAAGTAATCGTCGAATTGTTGGAGCGATAGTAGTGCAGCATCGTCGCCGCGGCCTGCTCGTCGCCTTGATTGTGCACGGTGGCATTCAAGGTGAACGCCTGCCCCGGCGTCAGCACGACGGCGCTGACCGAAGGCGATTGAACGATCAGATCCGGTCCCTCCTCTGGCAACGTCGTAAAATTAGGCCCATGAATCCATTCCGAGGTTCCCTCGCTGTTTTCCGCCCGCACCGCCCAACGATACTCCGTATTGGGCTGTAAATCGTCGATCGTGTTGGATAGCCCAATCCCCCTATGCGGCTCGATGGTCCACCGGCCTCCTACCGCCGGCTTATAGTTGACGTCGTAGTCGGTCGCTCCATCGGCAGCATCCCAACGGACGGTACAGGAGGAGTCCGTAGGAGCATCGAATCGCAGGTTGGTCGGAGAAGCCGGCGCATCACTCAAACCATCATCTTCGGAGGATGGCAACGTCGTAAAATTAGGCCCATGAATCCATTCCGAGGTTCCCTCGCTGTTTTCCGCCCGCACCGCCCAACGGTACTCCGTATTGGGCTGTAAATCGTCGATCGTGTTGGATAGCCCAATCCCCCTATGCGGCTCGTTGGTCCACCGGCCTCCTACCGCCGGCTTGTAGTTGACGTCGTAGTCGGTCGCTCCATCGGCAGCATCCCAACGGACGGTACAGGAGGAGTCCGTAGGAGCATCGAATCGCAGGTTGGTCGGCGGGGAGGGCGCTTCGAGGATCGCCTGAGCCTTCCCGCTGGGGCGAGCTTCCTCTGCTTCCTGCCCGTCGTGGAGCCCGTCGAACAGGTCGCAAAAGGCACAGTCGTCGTCCGTGGCCTTACCCGCCGAATGCGGTCCCGACGACACCATCAACTCCACAGGGGCCATACCCGCTTCAACCCGAAACGACGAATCCACATAAGGAGCCAACCCCTCACCCGAGACGATCAACCCATACACCTGGGATTCCGCTCCATCCGACCCACCACCAGACACACCCGACAAAACAGAAGCAGCTCCCGCAGCCGAGACACCCGCTTGCCCATCAACCAGCACCATCCGACCCGTCTGGCTCTCCACTCCCACCGTCATTCGATAGATGTACACCCCCGCCCCTACCGCACGGCCTGCCCCATCCGTCGCGTGCCACGTCGCCGTATAAAAGCCTGCCGGTCGCTCCCCATCCACTAACGTCGTAATGCGCTGCCCTAATAGGTTAAACACCTCCAGCCGCACCTCGGCCGAAGCCGCCAGTTGATAGGGTATGATCGTCGAGGGATTGAATGGATTGGGATAATTCGGCCCTAACTCAAACCGCGTCGGCAGTGCCCTCCCCCCCAAGGCCGCTAACGGCAACGCGAAATACCCCGTGCCATCGGTCAGGGCACGGGCAATGGCTCCTTGCCGCAGGTCGCTCAAATCAAAAATTCGCACCTGTGCATCGGCGACCGGTTCGCCAGACGCCAGCCGCACCCGCCCCTCAAGCAGCGGCTCCGCCGACGCCGAGACAGCGAAAACTAATCCGATGAGACACACGATTGCAGCTTTCATGATGTCATCTCCTTTGGGCTATGCACCCAAGCAAAGGGTTCATTCGTCTTAATAATGGTCCTAAAGATAAGCGCTAAGCGGTCAGGGAATGTCCGTTACGTTAAAAAAATTAAATTTTTTTGGGGCAAGTCCCCTTACCCCTCATCACTCACCTCAACCCCCACCTTCGCCGCACTCGCCACAATCTGCGCCCACGTCTCGTCCTCTATGAAGATCCCCTCCACCTTCCGCTTCTCCGCCATCGCCCGCTCGCTATCCCCAGGCATCAAGATCGCCTCGACTCCCGGTGCCGTGTGGCCGCGGACTTGAAATGCAATTATGTGTCGGATAAATCAGCTTGATTGGACAGGGATTGCAGTGGATTGACAGCTTTCAAGAAATCAAATGTCTTAAAATCACCAACATTCACAGTATAAAGTCCTGCTATCCCATTGTCTTTCAAAGTAGCCGCTAGGACCATATCGAACACTTTCTTGCGTGTTGTGCCGCTTTCTAAAAGTTCCAAAAAGGTCTGAATCTGTGTTTCTCGCTGATGAATGATTGGGATGCCCACATCCCTATAATCCCGGACGACGCGGATCGCTTCGACTATAGACAGTGGCTTTTCAACGCGCTGCCAAGTTACGACATGTACAAACTCTGATAAGACTTGGGTAGGCAGGCAGATCGTGTGTTGTCCTTTATGATCGCGTTCATTTACCACCTTAGTGACAAATGCGGCTGCCTGTTTATGGAATTCCGAGTCTGTATTATGTGCATAGACAAGCAAGTTGGTGTCAAGGGCAAACACAATCAGATTGTTCGCTCGTTATACAATTGATTGCGGTCTGCATGGACCTCTGCACCCAAACTAAATTTACGCACAGTGAACATTTTTTTAGGTGCAGGCGAGGTTGTTTCTATGTCCTTCTTGAGAGACTGGAGAATGATCTCAATCAAATGAAGGCGCTCTTCGACCGGTGCTCCTTGAATTTCCCGCAGCATTCTGGAATCTATCATTTTTTATTCTCCTTAGGATCACGGTTGATGGTCCCATTCTTCACGAAGACCATCGACATATGTTTGGGCATCTATCCCTTGCCAAATTTCTTTGCCTAATCCACGCAGTTCCAGAATACGCCGTTTTTTGGGGGCCAGTGGAGCGGTGAGGGCCAAATCATGAGCCGTCATTTCCAACAAGCGCAAGCGTTCAACGGTAGGCAACGGTTTGACATATTTTTCATAGACTTCCTCCAAGCGATCCGTCATACCATCTCCTTTCCTTTCCCCGGTTTTACTTTCTCTTGATACGCGAACCGAATTTAAGTTGCTTAGCGGGTGCTGTCGAGTTTCAGCAAGGTCAGCGTTCCGAGCGCCAGCAAGCCACCTACACATTAACCTCAACCCCCACCTTCGCCGCACTCGCCACAATCTGCGACCACGTCTCGTCCTCTATGAAGATCCCCTCCACCTTCCGCTTCTCCGCCATCGCCCGCTCGCTGTCCCCGGGCATCAAAATTGCCTCGACTCCCGGTGCAGTAGCCGCAGACTTGACGAACGCGATGTACGTGTCAGCCTCGGCAAAATAGGCGTCTAACCCCACCAGCTTTTCCACGTCGAGCACCAACAACATGGCCCCGTTGCGGAAGGGCCGATCTTGGCCTATGCAGCCGGCACCGGCCAACGCGCCAGCCAACAGTTCGACCGCCACGTTGAGGCCGTAGCCCTTGTGGCCGAGACTGCCGCCCAAGGGCAGAATAGTGCCGGGCGGATCGGCATACAAGGTATGGGGGTCGTTGGTCGGCTGTCCCTCGGCGTCGATAAGCCAGCCGTCGGGCACCTCGGCACCGCGATTGCGCTGCACCCGCACCTTGCCCTCGGCCACCGCCGACGTGGTCATGTCGAGGACGACCGGCGGACCGCTGCGCGACGGAAACGCCATGGCGATTGGATTGGTGCCGTGCCGGGCTTCGCGCCCACCCCACGGAGCCATGCGGCAAACTGGCGCACCATTGACGAACATCAGAGCAATAGCCGTGTCCTCGGCAATCCGCTCCACGTAGCTGCCAAGGCGGCCGATGTGATTGGCTTGGCGGACGGAGATAGCGGCCATGCCCGTGGCCCGCGCCTTCTCCAAGCCGAGGTCCACGCCGCGACTCATCGCCACCTGCCCAAAGCCCCAATGCGCGTCGAGCACGGCGAGCGTCGGAGCCTCGTGAACGATTTCGACCGCGGCGTCTGGCACAATGTCACCAGCTTCGACTTGGCCCAAGTATTGGGGGATGCGAATGACGCCGTGCGAGTCGTGGCCGACGAGATTGGCCTCGACGAGCAATTCGGCGACCACGCGTGCCTCGTCAGCGCGCATTCCTGCCGCGGCAAAAATGGAGGCGGTGGTTTCGATTAAGGACGCTGAAGAAAAGACCGGCATTACTCTTTCGCTCCGCTAGCGATCCACGCACGGATTATCTCCACCTGCTCTGCGGGCAACGGATTGCCCGGCGGCATTTGCTGACTGACAATCTCGTCATCGCCGCGCACCTTTATCAGCAGGTACGACTTATTGGGATTCCCCGGATCGACGAGCTTGAGATCGGGCCGCTGACCGCTGGCGACGCCGACGATGCGCGCGGCAAAGTCGCCCTCCAGCGACAAACCGGCTTGGGGCTCCCCGCCGCTGTGGCAGCCCGAAAGGGCGCAACTAACCGCAAATACTTGGCTGACCTCGGCGAGGGTAGCTTCCGTGCGACGGCCCTCGCTCTCGTCCGTCCCCATCGTCGAGTCATCGCCCCCACAACCAGCCCACAACAGGGCCGCGACCAACAACATACATTGCGCGATTTTCGTCATTTTCTTCTCCTAAAGTCTAGCCCTTCTCCCGCACCCGCCGCAGCAACTCGTCGCCGCTGGCGCACTCGACGATCCAATCGCCCACGCGCACCAAATCCTCGCTCGCCCAGCCCTCCAAGAGTTCCCCCAAACTCGCCGCCACCTCGTCGCCAAACCTTTGCGCCGCTAGGCGGCACAACAACGCCCGCTCGCCCTCGACGCGACCCTGCTCCCGACCTGCGGCATGACCCTCGACGCGACCCTGCTCCCGACCTGCGGCATGACCCTCAGCGCGGCCCTGCTCCCGACCTGCGGCATACCCTTGGGCACGTCCTTCGGTGCGGTGCCTCGACAACCGCGCCGAACCCTCTGGACCAGCCGTGTCCAACTGCTTGGTCAGGTCCTTGGCCACGCGCAGCAAGGCGTCAATCGTCGCCGCCGACCAGCCCTCCCGCTCGTTCAGTGCCGCGTGAATCTCGGCCGCGGTCCAGCCCACAAACGCCCGGCTCGCCTCCACCTGCCGATAACGCCCATCCTCCCACACGCGAATCCTCAGCCCCGGCGCACCCGCCCGGCGATACGGCGTAAACGCCTCCGGCACCTCCACCCACAACTCCGGGAACCCCCATGCCTGATACTTTTGCAACTTGCTCTGCCGAATATCCGTAGTGTGATCTACTTCCAAAACCACGTCCGGCAGGGAGTGAATGCCCAACTTCAGCCCTAGGTGATCCGGCAGCCAAGCCTCGTGCGGACGCAAGTAGATGAACTGATCGGGTCGCAAAATGGCCTCGTAGCGGCCCTCGTCGTCCAGCCGCCAGATGCTCGTAGTGCCAAACGCCATGAAATGCGCCCCGCACTCATCGGCGAGCTGTTGGGTTAGCTGCGCCAGATACTGCGCTGGCAGCTCGTGATCGGCACTGACGATGCCCACGTCATCGTCGGCCACAATCAGAGTTTCGGTCGGCCCGTCCCAATACTCAAAGCGCCCTTCGTACGTTTCGATCTCAGCCGCCGATACGCGCTTGGCGTGGCAGCCGGGGAACACCAGCCGCTGACCATCGGGCGTGCATAACACCGCCCCCTCATCCGCTAAAGCCTCTGCGATACTTCTTTCCGCCATGGAATTTCTCCTTTTGCATCCAATGGACGCCTAGCATTCCAACGCTTCGGGCGAGACACCCGTGCTCCCAAGGACAATCCACCTCCCAATTAACAGCTTCGACTGCCCTTGTCAAAATGAGGCGGCAGGGTTTAACAGGCACGGCCTAGGCGTTATATTAGCGCGTTCGTTTACCCGCCCATTTACCACACCACAGGAGAACGCATGCACCTGAGCTGGATTGACTACGCCATCGTCCTCGTCTATGTCGGCGGTACCATCGTCGCTGGCACGTTGGCCCGTGGTGCCATCAAGGGCATCTCCGACTTCCTCGTCGCCGGCCGCGGCCTCAAAACCCACATGGCCGTCGCCACCATGGTCTCGACCGGCCTTGGGCTGGTCACGGTCATGTACATGGCCGAGGAGGGTTTCAAATACGGCTTCGTGCCCTTCGTCTTTGGCCTCATGGCGCTGATCACCACCCTGATCATCGGCCGCACTGGCTTTATCGTCAGTCGCCTGCGCCATCTGCAGGTGATGACCGTGCCCGAGTTCTACGAACTCAAGTACACGCGCGGCGTGCGCCTGCTCGGCGGCATCATCCTCACCCTCGCCGGCACCCTCAACATGGGGCTGTTTCCCATCCTCGGCAGCAAGTTCGTCGTTGGCTTCACTGGCCTCGACAAGGAATACGTCAACTACGTCATGATCGGCATGTTGCTCATCGTCGTCTTCTACACGCTGATGGGCGGCATGGTCTCGGTGGTACTGACGGACTTCGCCCAGTTTGTGCTGTTGTCGCTGGGATTTTTCTTTGGCACGTATATAATTCTCAATCACCCACAGCTCGGCTGGGACACCATGGTCCAGGCCGTCGAGGTTCACAAAGGCGACATCGGCTTTGACCCCATAGCCAACCCCGGCTACGGCATCTCAATGATCTTATTTCTATTCTGCGTCGGCTTGGTCGGCGTGGTCTGGCAACCCGAAATGATGCGGCCGCTGAGTGCCGAAAGCCCCAGGGTGGCCCGGCGCGTGTTCTGGATCGCCGCGGGCACGGTCATGGGGCGGGCGATGGTACCGATGTTTTGGGGCATCGCCGCGCTGGCCTATTTTGGCAACCCCGAGCTCGACCCCCACTACGCCATGCCCGAAATGCTCGGCAAAATCCTGCCCATCGGCATCGCCGGCCTGCTCATGGCCGGGATGTTCGCCGCCTTCATGTCCACCCACGACAGCTACCTGCTGGCCTGGAGCGGCGTCATCGTCCGCGACGTGATCTCGCCGATCAAGGCCATGCTCGCCAAGTCGGGCGGCGAGCGCGAGGCCGACGGCACCTGGGGAGGGCTGTCGAGCGAGCGCGAGATCTACTGGACCCGAGCCATCGTCGTCATCCTCGCCGCCTTCTTGGCCATCTTCGGCGCGCTCTACCAGCTTCCCGAGACGGCCTTCCGCTTTATGTACGTCACCGGCACCATCTATTTCGCCGGCTGCGTCGGCACCGTGGCCTTGGGGCTGTACTGGAAAAAGGCCAATACCCCGGGTGCGTACTGTGCGCTGATACTGGGCGCGCTGGTGCCGCTCAACTTCCTGATTATGAACGAAAACCAGCACTTGGTGCCCGAGTTTTTGTTGCCGCTGGTCGAAAGCTCCAACCTCGTCGGGATTACCAGCCTAGCCTTGGGCGGCCTCGCCATGCTGGTCGTCGCCTCGCTCACGCAGCGCTCGCACCCACCGCGCCCTTTAGACTTTAGCGAAATGGAGTAGTGTAATGGACGTCGAAACTTGGAAAGTCTTATGGCAATTCGTCTTTATCGCCGCCAGCGTCCTCTTTTACGCCATTGTCGTCGCCGTGGCCTACAAGGGCTTTGGCGATGTGGTCAAGATGATCCGCAACATGGCCGCCGGCCGCGGGGCCAGCGAAGCCGCCGCTGATTCCGAACGCGAGTGACGCAGCGCGCCCTCTTAGGAGCCGCCTTGGCGTGCCTGTGGGCTGCGCTAGGCCGCGCCGAGGTGCAGTTTGTCGAGGTGGCGGCCGAGGCCGGAATCGCTTTTCGCCACCAGAACGGGGCCGAAGGGCAAAAGTATCCAATGGAAACCATGGGCTCGGGCACGGCCTTTTTCGACTACGATGGCGACGGGTGGCTCGACCTGTACTTCGTCAACAGCGCCGGCCCGAGTGCGCTCTACCGCAACGCGAGCGCCGGCCAATTCACCGATGCAACCAACGAGGCTGGTGTGGCTGATCCGGGCTACGGGTTGGGCTGTGCTGCGGCCGACTACGATTCAGACGGCGACTTGGACTTGTACATCACCGCGTACGGCCCCAATACCCTCTACCGCAACGGGGCCACAGGCCAATTCACTGATGCAACCGACCAAGCCGGCGTCGCCGGGCCAGAGCTAGTCAATCCGGCGATGAGTACGGGCGCGGCCTTTGCCGACTACGATTTAGACGGCGACTTGGACTTCTTCGTGGCCAATTACGCTAAGTTTCGTCCCGAAATACACGAGCCCTGCATCCGCTCCGGCGGGATTGCAGTGTACTGCGGGCCGGAGGCCTTTGAGCCGCAGCGCGATGTCTTTTATCGCAACGAAGGCGACGCTACTTTTGTCGATGTCACCGAGGAAGCCGGGTTGCTGTCAGATGCGGCCAAGGAATTAGGGGCCTTTTTCATCGACTACGATTCAGACGGCGATCTCGACTTGTACGCGGCCGGCGACCGCACCCCCAACTTGCTCTACCGCAACGACGGCGGTCGCTTTGCCGAAGTCGGCGCTTTGGCTGGGGTCGCCTACAACGACGCGGGCAAGCCGCTGGCCGGCATGGGGGTTGACGTGGGCGACTACGACGGCGACGGCCGATTCGACTTCTTCGTCACCAACTACCAATGGGAAACCAACAGCCTGTACCGCAACCTCGGCAACGGGTTTTTCGCCGACGTGACCTTCCAGTCCGGGCTAGGGGTTCCCAGCTTGCAGTTCCTCGCCTGGGGCACCCTCTTCATCGACTACGACAACGACGGCGACCGCGACCTGTTTGTCGCCAACGGTCACCTCGACGACAACATCCACCTGTTCGACGCCGTGACGTACGCACAGCAAAACCAACTCTTCCGCAACGAGGGCCAAGGGCGCTTTGCCGACGTGAGCAATCAGGTGGGGCCGGGCCTGCGGTTGCAGCAAGTGAGCCGCGGCGCGGCTATGGGCGATTACGACAACGACGGCGACCTCGACATCACAGTAGCCAACAACAATCAAGCAGCTGCGCTCTTGCGCAACGACGGCGGCAATGCCCAGCACTATTTGAGCTTGCGGTTGGTCGGGGACTTCGTCGGAGCCGAGGTCCGCGTCGCCGCGGGCGACTGGGTGCGGTCGGACGTGGTGCGCGCCGGATCGAGCTACATGTGCCAAAGCGCGCTGCGCCCCTTTTTCGGGCTGGGAGACCGCACCCGCGTAGATGAAGTGGAAATCCGCTGGCCCAGCGGTACCGTGCAGCGCTTGCAAGACATCGCCGCCGACCAGCTCCTGACCGTACACGAGCCTTGATCGCAGCGGCGTTGCACGAGCGCACCCTAGACATTGTATTATACCCCTGCCACCAAAAAAGGAGACCACATTATGCAAGCTCTTTCCACCTTTGACGATGCGCATCACGAGCAGTTCATGGATCAAGGCTACCTGCGGCTGGGCAACGTCCTGTCCCCGGACGAATTGGCCGCCTTGCAGCAGCGCATCGACGACATCATGCTGGGCCGCGTCCGCTACCAGCACATGCGCTTGCAGGTCGTCGAAGAAGACGGCGAAGTGCGCCGCACCATGGGCAACGAGGTGCAGACGCTCGCGTACCGGCGCATCGACGACCTAGAGCAGGATCCGCTTTTTCTCGCCTATATCCAGCATCCGCTCTTCCACCAGATTGCCCGCCGCTACATCGGCGAGGAGATCTCGGTCTTCCGCTCGATGTTTATGAACAAACCGCCCGAACTCCGTCGGGAACTGCCCTGGCATCAGGACGTGGGGATTGGCTGGGGCATCGACACCAATCCCATCGTCACGGTGTGGACGGCGCTCGACGACGCGACCACAGCCACCGGCTGCATGCAGATCGCGCCGGGTAGCAACAAGCACGGCATAATCAACGAGCGGCACTTTCTCCCCGCCGAGCAAGAGGCCCAATACACGCCCCCGGAGGCGGTGATCAATTTGGAAGCCGAGGCAGGGGAGGCCATTCTACTACACAATTTTCTGTTGCATCGCTCGGGGCCCAACTCCACCGCGTCGGCCCGCCGCGCTTTCAGCGCAACCTATATGGATGCTGAGACCCGCACCCGGGACACCGGCCAAACCTTTCCCGTGGTCTTCGGCGCACAGGCGCTGGATCCGGCGACGGTAGATGGCAAGCCGGCCGAATTGGTTGCTAGGTTTTATGGCTGATCCTTCTGCGCTAGCTAGCTAATGTCTACAACACCCGAGCGGACAGCGCCTAAGGAGGCAAACGCAGTACCGGCTTTTACCGTCAAATCCGTGCTAGTCGGATGCGCCGGGGCCTTCAGCGTGTCGGCCGGGGCCGCCTACGGAACCCTCTATCTACACGGCTCTTTTATGGCCTTGGGCACCAGTATGCCTGGGGCGGTGTTTATCCTTTTTCTGCTGACCCTTTTTATTAATCCCCTGCTCAAACTTATACACCCGCGATTGGGGTTAAATCGGCGCGAACTGCTGGTCGTCTATGCTATGATGGTAATGGCCTCGCCGATCCCGACCCTCTTCGTCGGCAAGTTCCTCAGCGCCATTAGCTACCCCTTCTACTACGCCACCGCCGAAAACGAGTGGCGGCAACTGATCCACCCCTATATCCCCGACTGGCTGATGGTCCACGACGTGGAGACCGTCCGCAAGTTCTACGAGGGCAGTGGACGGGACGAAGCGATTCCTTGGGAAGTCTGGCGCACAATCATCGGGGTGTGGACGCCCTTTATCTGCGCTCTCTTCCTAATGATGATTTCCTTCATGGCGATCCTGCGCAAACAGTGGATCCAGCACGAGCGGCTGATCTATCCGCTGATGCAGGTGCCACTAGCGATGACCGAGGAGGGTGAAGACGACCAAAAGCTAAGTCCCTTCTTCAAAAACCCCATCATGTGGGCCGGTTTTGCCATCCCCGCGCTCTGGGGCACATTGCACGGGCTGTACAACTACTTTCCCGAGATCATTCCCATCGCCCAGAACGTCGATCCAATACGCATGGATGTGCCGGTTTTCCGCCGCACAGCCGACCTATATGTCGCACTGCGCTTCAACATCATCGGCTTCTTCTATTTTCTCAAGACCGATATTGCCTTCAGCCTGTGGTTTTTCAACCTGCTCTCTTTTGCGGTGCGCGGCATTTTTGGCATTCTGGGCGTGATTAGTAGTGAGACGGGGAGGGCCGGCCACGCGGTACACGACCCCTTTTTGGCCTACCAGTCGATGGGCGCGATTCTCGTGCTCTTTTTAGGCGGCATCTGGACGGCGCGCAAGCATCTAAAGGGCGTGTGGCGCAAGGCCGTCAAAGGCGACGAGAGCATTGACGACAGCGACGAGATTCTCTCCTACCGCGCGGCCCTGATCATGCTGATAGCCTCTTGTCTGACGATAGTAGGTTGGCTGTGGCTGGCCGGGCTGCCGCTGACTTTCGGGCTGGCCATTCTCTTCCTCGGCGTCGTCATCATCTTTGGCTATTCGCGGGTGGTGGCCGAGGGCGGGCTCTCGGACGGCTCGCCGCCGGTAGTACCAGTGGGGATTTTAGTGTCCGCGGTGGGTTCGTCGGTCATCGGTTCCCAAGGTCTAGTCGTGCTGGCGACGACCTTCCTGTGGACCACCGGACGCAATTTCGTCATGGTCTCCTGCGCCAACAGTTTGCGGCTAGGCGAGGAATTGGGGCGCAATCGCCGGCCGCTCTTTTGGATCATCGTGCTGGCGCTGGTCGTAGCCATGGGCGCGGCATTGTGGATGGTGATGCTACTCAGCCACAAGTACGGAGCGATCAACTTGTGGCTCTGGGGAGGCGGCAACTACGGCTATGTGGAGAAACTCATCCGCACGCCGACCGATTTATACGGCTGGGGCTGGGTCAATATGGGGATTGGTGCGGCGATTATGACCGGGTTGATGGTCATGCGCTGGCTCTACGCCTGGTGGCCCCTGCATCCGCTGGGCTACGTGATTGGGCCGATCTGGATCATGGACCACCTGTGGTTCAATATGTTCATCGCTTGGGGGGTCAAGGTGCTCGTGCTCAAATACGGGGGCGTGCGGCTCTATCTGAAGACGAGGCCCTTTTTCATGGGGATGATCCTCGGCTATTTCACCCCCGGCGGTTTCTATCTGATTATCGATCACTTCACCGGCATGACTTGGAACGTGATATTCTGGGGTTGAATTTAATCTGACAAAGGAGCATTGCCATGCTAAAAATTCTCAAGGTTCCCGCGGAGCCGCTGACCCCCTCGGCCTTTGCCCCTTTCGGGCAAGTCATCTCCACCTTTGACGAGGCCAAACCCGAGGTCGTGGTAGGAGAGCTGGTCGAGCGCGCCTACTCCGTGCGGGCCGAAGTAAAAGACCCCACATCCGACCAGCTCGACCTATCCGAGGGCCGGCTGCGGGCGCACTTTGCCTTTCACGACGATGCCGGGCAGTCCTTTTATCCGAGTCGGCACTGCCCGACCATCTTTTTCGTCGCCCAGATCCAGCCGATGATTGAGCCGGAGGATCTGCGCGCCTTTTACTCCGACGGCAGCACCGGCATCTGCATGCACCTAAAGGTGTGGCACACCATGCCCGTGTGCTTGCGCGGCGAGGAGGTGTACCTAACCGCGCGCGGCAACCAGAATTATCACGACCACTCGGTTGACGTTCACTTCGACCAAGACCGCGGCTTGGCCCTGCTGCCCGACATGAGCAGCGTCCCTAACTGGCAGGAGTAGCCAATGGACAAGGTGCGCCTAGCCCTCGTCGGCTGCGGCGGCATGGGCACCCGCCATCTGCACGGCCTCAAGCAGCTAGCCGACTCCCCCTTCGACTCGGTCGAACTGAGCGCGGTGTGCGACATCAGCGCGGAAAACGCCGAGATGGCCGCCGCCGAAGCCGAGCAGCTCCTTGGGGTCCGCCCCAAGGTCTGCACCAATATGGAGGCGATGGTCCAACAGGTGCCGGACTTAGAAGCCGTGGACGTGGTCACCGATCCTTCTGTGCATCACACCGTCGTCTGCGAGGCCCTCGACTTGGGATTGCACGTGCTAGTGGAAAAGCCGCTGGCCATCACAGTGCGGGCTTGCCAGCGGATCCTCGACGCAGCCGCGCGCAACGAACGCATTGTCTCCGTGGCCGAAAATTTCCGCCGCGACCCTTCGGCCCGCATCGTGCGCCACCTGATCGACACCGGTGCCATCGGCACGCCCTATATGGGGTTGTACCACTCGCTCGGCGCGGGCAATTCCATTTTTATCACCCCCTGGCGGCACCGCCGGGAGTTGGGCGGCTTTATCCTCGATATGGCCGTCCACTTCACCCACATGATCCGCTACCAATTGGGGGATTTTGCCGAAGTCTATGCCGATGCGCGGATGGTGGAGCCAGAGCGGCAAAAATCGGCATCCATGTCCATGGCCTACGAGTTCTACAAAAAGCGCTTCGCGGCCATGCCAGCGCGCGTACCGGCCGCGGCCGAGGACATGACCCAGGCGATCTTCAAGATGGAGAGCGGCGCGACCCTGAACTGGCTCGTCGGAATCGCCGGCCACGCGGGCGCGCACCGCGAGCTAATCATGGGCACCGACGGCAGCATTGACGGCTTTGGCGTGCGCGGAGGGCGTATAACGCTTGCGCGGCACGGAGCCGAGTCCCTGAGCCAAGAGCAAATCCTCGCGTCTGCCGAGGGCGCGGGACTGACATTCGACCCGCTAACTCGCTACCTCTTTCCGAGCGGCGTCTCGGCCGGCGACCCGCTCGTTGATCTGAAGCTGATCGCCTATGAGCTGCACGAAATAGCCGAAGCCATTCGCGGCCAGCGCGCAGTCGAAGTGGATGGCCGCTGCGGCCTAAAGGACGTGGCCGCGCTCTACGCGGTCTTCGAGTCGTGGCGCGCCGGCGGCCCGGTGGCGCTCAGCGCGGTCGAATCCTGCCAATCGTACGCCTATCAAGCGGAGATAGACGCCGCCTTAGGCATCGACTAACCCATGCCAACGAGAGGAGATTGCCATGTGGAACCTCGTGAAAATCCCGGTTGAACCGCTCGTGCCCGAGACCTTTGCCCCCTTCGGCCACGTGATTCGCACCTTTGAGGAGCGCAAGCCGGACAAGGTCAAAGGCGGTTATGCCACCAACGCCTACCCGGTCCTTGCCACGCCAAGCCCCGAGCCCAAAGATGGCCCCGGCTGGTACGCACCCCATCCCCAGCGGGTGCCCATCTCCGAGGGGCTAGAGCGCGCCCATTTTGCCTTTCACACGGACGCCGGCCAGTCATTTTACCCCAGCTTGCACTCGCCGAGCGTGTTTCTCGTCGGGGCGATCCAAGACGACATCCAGGCCGAGGAACTGCGCGCTTTTTACTCGGCGGGCGATGTGGGCGTCTGCTTGCATCTGGGGGTGTGGCACACCATGCCCATCTGCGTCGAGGGTCACGACGTGTATCAGACCACGCGCGGCGACCAAGATTACCAAGCGCACTCCGTGGAAATCGACTTCGACTTGGAGCGTGGGCAGTCCATTGTGCCGGACATGGACAATTTCAAAGGGGTTTGAGCAAATGCGACGAGTTGGTAAAGTCCGTATTTGGTGTAAATTATGGCATGAATGCACGGCTACGTACAAAAAAGGAGCGCGACGATGGAAATGGTGCTACGTATGGAATCCGTGGTCAATATGGATGACGAGCACTTCTATGCTCTCTGCCGGAACAATCCAGACATGCGCCTAGAACGCACCGCCGAGGGAGATGTAGTTATCATGCCGCCTACTGGAGGAGAGACTAGTCGGCGCAACGCCGAGATTATTGTGCAATTGGGGGTATGGGCTAGGCGAGATGGGACAGGGGTTTTATTTGATTCTTCCGGCGGCTTCCGCCTGCCCAACGGCACCGTCCGCTCGCCCGATGCGGCTTGGGTAGAAAAAGGGCGACTGGAAGGGTTGAGCACTGAGGAGCGCCGGCATTTTTTGCCGTTGTGTCCCGACTTTGTCGTCGAGCTGCGCTCGGAGAGCGACGCCCTCTATGGGGTACAAGAGAAGATGCGCGAGTACGCGGCGTGTGGAGCACAATTGGGCTGGTTGATTGACCCGTCGGAACTCCGGGTGGAAGTGTATCGCCGCGGACAGCCTGTGGAGGCGTTGATCGGCATGAGCGCTGTTTCTGGCGAGCCGGTGCTGCCGAAGTTTGCGTTGGAGCTGGACAATATATGGGCCGAGTGAGGAGCTTAATCAAATGCGACGAGTTGGTTTCCAGATGCAAGTTAAAAAGGATCGGATCGCCGAGTACAAGAAAGTGCATCGCCAAGTGTGGCCCGAAGTCTGCGCGGCCATCACTCGCCACGGCTGGCATCGCTACTCGCTCTTTATGAACGAAGACGGCCTCGTCTTCGGCTATTTTGAGACCGAGACGGATCTTGCCACGGCCCTCGACGGCTTTCTCTCGGAAGAGGTCGTGCAGCGTTGGGGTGAGGCCAACGAGGGGTTGGTTGAGATCCCGGAGGGCGGCCCCAAAGACGCAATAATCGAACTAGAAGAGGTCTTTCACCTCGATTAGCTCCACCAGCATGGGTCACTTCGCCGCGGATCGGCACCGCCGCGCTCTTGCGCCGCCACCGCCAAAACGCCGCCCAGCTCTACGCAGCCGACCTTGTGGGAGCAGCCGGCGGCGGCCGCCGGTCAGGCAGGGTGGGTCTACTTCGGGTCCGGATCGCACCTGTACAGTTACGAGCTCGGCGAGTCGACGAACTGAAACGCGTACAGCTTGCAGTCGCGCATGACAAAACGGATCCGGATCGGTTTCCCGGATAATGAGCTGACATCCCAGCTCTTCCCCCAGCGGACCGGCATGCGCACCGAATTGCCGCAGATGTAGGACGCATCGCGCTCTGTGTAGCCGCTGACCGGTCGGCCGTACGCATCCTGAAGCTCCACGCGCACCGCGCCGCCGCCCCCGGTGTCGAGGTTCAGCTCCAAACGCTCGCCCTCGAAGCGGACAATCGGCGTGACGATTTCGCCGCCGCCGTAGCCCGCATCCGCCGATACGAACCCGTCCAACCGAAGAATCGCGCGACCGATGCCGGAAAGGTGGCCCTTGCCCGCCGGGTCGAGGAGGCCGTCGTGGTCCCTGTTGGTGCCGCTGTAGTAGATCCAGATTTCGTCACCCATCCGGACCGGATGCGGCATTGCCCAGATCATGCGTGAGGAGAAACTGCCTTCGGGCCCCGGGCTCAGGAAGGGCCGGCGTCCGCCACAGCGCTGGAAGTCCACTCCGTCGCGACTCACCGACAGGCGCACGTCGAAGCGGCTGGGCCCGTAGATCTGCTGCGTCTCGGTGCGCACGACATCGAGGTCGTCGCGGACCATGGTCACCACCGGCTCGCGGTTGAACCAGTACCAATTGGCGTTGGCGAGCATGACGTACACGCCGTGCGGGTCCGGATACTTGAACACGGCTGCGCCGTAATAGTCCATTGGCACCCTGCCGTAGGGTTTTTCCGGCGCGGTGGGATCCAACGGCGCACCGGTCTCGTATGTCGCCAGGTCTACCTCGTCCGGGGACATGACCGTCTTCTGGTTGTCCCAGTTGATGAGATCGTCGGACTCGAGCCTTCTGACCGTCCGGAAGTTCTCATTTCCTTGGGCGGTGGTGTGGCGTTTTGCGACCCAGCGGCGGGTGTAGAGGACGTACCGCCCGATTGCCGGATCCCAGAAAATGATGCTCTGCGTATCCCAGCCGCCGCGCTGTTCGAGCTGTATGCGACGAAGGAAGGTCCAGTGGATGCCGTCCGGCGAGCTGTGCATGTGGAACTGCATCGCCACATTGGGATTGTAGACCTTCGACTGGTTCTTGTAGCGCTCCTCGGGCGGGGCATGCGGGTCGATCCAGACCGAGCTGCCACCGAGCTTGCTCGGGATGACGACGTTGTTGAGGGTCGACCCGCCCTCGTCGATTAGGTTCAGCTCCGGCTTGTCGAAGTGGATGCCGTCCGTCGATTCGGCATAGCCGACGTAGGCCTGGTCGAGGCTGAGCTCGGATTCCTCCTTTGCCCTGCGCACGTGATACCACAGCCGGATGCGACCGTCATCTTCCCGCAACACGCTGCTGTAAATGCCAAAGCTCGTGTTGGACGGGTCTTCCCAAGGGGCGCCAACGGTCACCACCGGCTCCGTGGCCTGGTAGGGTGGATTCATCGCGAGCTCCACTCCGTTGCCAGTGGCGATGAAGCGATCGTCGACGAAAAGCTGCTTGCTCGATCCAATATCTATCGGCTGCATGATGCCCTCGTTGCAGACCCGCGTTTTGCGCGCGCCCGCGGTTTGTCTATCATTGGACGGTTTGCAATTGGGGCGAATCTATAGCATTTGAACCAATACGCCTATGAATTATTCTGTGTTGTACTGGGACGACGCTCGGTATTCCAGCTTCCCGACCGTGGTAAAGGGAGACCGCGACGAGCTCTGGGTCGGTTTCAACTGGAACTCCCACACACCGCTGGCGCGTGGCGTCGAAGGTGCAGCGCACTCTCATTCAGGTGGACTGGCGGGAGGCGCAACCGGTCACGTGGAGCTGTTCTCTCCGGACGGCGGAGGCAGCTGGTTTGAGGAGGGGAAGGACGACCAGTACCGCGAATGCCCGGAGACGCTGAGAAGCGCCGTGCTGAGCGACGGCACCCAGATCAGGATCTCCAGGCCCGTCAACGCGTACCCGCCCGAGCGCAGGGAGGAGTTTGTGCGACGCGGTTTTGCGGTGGAGGAGTTCCCCGAACGCATCCACGTGGAGCACAGCCTGCAGATGTCGCGCAAGCGACCGGGAGAAAGCGACTGGGAGAGTCGTCTGCTCAGGAGTGGCGAAGAGCTGCCGTTCTTCGCCCTGATCCGCAACGGGGCTGACCTGAAGAGCTGCGTTCTCGCGGACGATACGATCGTGCATCAGGTGTACGGCAGCGCCTCGGCAGGCGATCCGTTCCGGGCCTGGGTGCTGCGCTCGGAAGATGGCGGCGACACCTGGGAGATGGTGACGATGGCGGACGACGGCGGGGAGCATCCGTTCAACGAGAGCTACCTCCTGGCGCTGCCGAACGGACGCATCGTGGCGATGGTGCGCACGTCCAGCGGCAGCAAAGCCATTCCACAGGAAGAAAAGTACCTGTTTCAGACGCACTCGGACGACGGCGGGAAAACCTGGAGTAAGGTCAGAAAGACCGAGATGTGGGGATATCCTCCGCACCTGTTGCTGCTAAGCAGCGGCGATGTCCTCTGCAGCTACGGATACCGGCGGGCTCCATACGGGGTGCGGGGCTGCCTGTCTCGCGACGGCTGCGAAACGTGGGAAATCGCGGACGAGATCGTACTGCGCGACGACGGTCTCACCACCGATGGGACGGTGGCCGGGAAAGGCACGCCCGCCGATCTGGGTTATCCACGGACAGTCGAGCTTGCGGACGGCTCGCTGTTCACCCTGTACTACATGACCCTCGGCGACAGCGTAACTCACGTGGCGGCTACCCGGTGGGCGCTGGATCAAGCGTAGGGCACGGCGTTGGCCGCATTCGCGCACGGGATGCGTGATTGGCAGCCCATGGGATTTGGGAAAGCAAATGGCAGATTGTATTCTCCAAACCTTGGTACCAGACATCGAACGCTTGGCAGCAACAACGGTTGCCAAGTATAGACTTCCCGGTATGGCACTCGGCATTATCCGCGATCGAGAACTCGCTTGGTTCGGCGGGTTCGGTGCCGCGGATCTCGATTCGGGCAAAAAACCTACTGAAAGCACGATTGCCCGCATCGCCTCAGTGACCAAGACGTTCACGACAACTGCGATTATGCAGTTGCGGGATGCGGGACAACTCAAGTTGGAAGATCCACTGGCACAGCACATTCCCGAATTTGCTTCAGCTCGCGCTATCCGCAGCGATGTCGATGGTGTGACGCTCCGACGATTGTTGACACACCGCTCCGGATTGGTCACCGAGTCGCCGACGCACGGTTGGCATGATCTCGACTTCCCAAGCCGTGAAGAGATGCTTGGCAAACTGCCGGAGACGGGGATTGTCATCCCGCAGGACTCCGCTTTCAAATACTCCAACCTTGCATTTGGCTTACTCGGCGAGGTGGTGTACAGGGTCGCCGGCACGCCATACATCGAATACGTCCACGCCAATATTATTGAGCCGCTCGGCCTAACATCCACGGTCTTCGACCTCACGGACGAATTGCGTCCTCACTTCTTTGTCGGTTATAACCCGACGCCCTACCAAGACCGTCCTGAACGCGCTCCTTACGCCCACCTGAACGGAATTTCAGCGGCCGGCCAACTGCATTCCACCGTCGGCGACTTGGCAAAGTGGGTATCGTTCCAATTCCAAACCGACGGCGGAGACCGCCGTGGGGCACAGGTACTCAAGGGCCCAACACTGGTGGAGATTCAACAACCGCAATACGTCGAGCCGGACTGGTCGGCGGGGCAATGTCTAGGCTGGCGGGCAACCCGCATCGGCGACCATATCTATCACAATCACGGTGGCGGGATTCACGGCTTTGGAACACAGGTGTGGTTTAACGTTCCGCGGAAAACGGGCGTGGTTGTTCTCATCAACATGTGGCCTCCGCCCGGAGGTCTTGAGATTGCACAGGAAGTTCTTGAAATGGTCCTGAATGCCGACGAAGCAATGCCGCTTGTACCAGAGCAGCCAGCGCTTGCACCAACACCAGAAGCATGGCGGCGTTTTGTCGGTTATTATCGCGCCGAGCCGGGCATTGATGTGAACATTGAGGTGCGCGACGGCAGCCTACGGCTTGCGGCTCACGGTGGGTCTGCGTATTCCCTACATGCCCCGGCAGTCCTCGAACCGACAGATAAGGAAGAGGAATGGCTTGTTCGCGGTGGTCGTGCAGCCGGAGAAATCGCCCTCTTTAAGTTTGACGACGATGATCGCGTAATTAGCTACGAGTTGGGAGCTTTTGTGTTCAAAAAGTTGGTATGACGAGGCGGCCCCCGCTCCGCACCTGACTTATCCCTCTCACAGTCCGAGCAGCTCCTCCGGCCCTTAATCGGCAACGATAACGCAGAGATTATGGAATTAGCGGAACAGATCGGGATCTTTGAGATTTCGCCTCTCCCCCATGATATTTCTTCTACTCAATTTCTGTGAGAATCGCTTTCAGCCGTTCCGGATAGTTTGTCAAAATCCCATCAACGCCGATCTCGATGTAAGCTCGCATATCTTCAGGGGTATCCGCATAGAAGACGTGCACAGCTCGTCCTGCCGCATGTGCCTTTTGGACAAACTCCCGAGTCGTGATGTCCCGTCCCGGCTGCATCGTCCGCAGCCCCAGCTCTACCGATTTTCGGATATATTCCTCGGGGGTGCGATTCGCGCGAAAGATCCGGCACTCAATCCGCGAGTCAATCTCGGCAAAAATTTCAACGCTTTCATCGCTGCATGCCAAAATAGAAGCCTCTACCATCTGAAACTCGCGCAATGCCTGTGCAACCTTGCGTTCATAGCGACCGTCTGGATTGCCCCCTTCTTTGAGGTGGACATTGAGTCTAACCTTCCCTTGTACTATGTCTAACGCTTCCTCCCATGTTGGCACACGCTCACCCCGAAACTGTTCACCAAACACTCTTCCGGCGTCAAGGGCTTTGATTTCAGTTAGTGTGAGTTTTGCAATCGCGCCCGTGCCATCTGTCGTTCGGTCTACGGTTGAGTCGTGCATGACAATTAGATGGTCATCCTTTGTCAAGTGGAGATCTAGCTCAATCTCATCAACGCCAATTTCTAACGCCTTCTGAAAGGCGATCAACGTATTTTCGGGATAGTTTCCTGACGCACCCCGATGAGCAACATTCGCAACCATTTTTTATACCTCCTCGATTAGCGCCATGAGTCCCTTGCGCCGCGACCAAGTGGCCATGCTAGTATCGCCCTACATTGGGGATTTGCTGTCGCGGTCGGCTGCTATCTGGGTGCCCTAGAGTTGGTGAGACGCATGGAATCGGTCTCAGTACAAAAAGGCGATGCCGATTAGGCAGGAGTCTTCATCGAGAAGCGATAGTTGGCGCAGTCCTCGCTGGTTGCCAGTCGCGCTTGAGAGGCCAAAACGGTGGCAATGGCGACCGTGTAGCCATCCGATTTCAGAAACTCCACCTCAAAGGCCTCTCCGTTGCCCTGCACATACACAATCGTGCCGACGTCGCCGGCTTTCAGCCCTTTTCCCAGCTTGCCGTTTTCAATGAGCGGGCTGCCGGGTGGGACATCCCAAATGCGATCGAACGGAATTTCGGTTGTAAGCACGATAGCGTCTAATTCCTTGAACATATTTGCCTCCTAATCAGCCGGATATGCCGTAATGAACCTAGGATAGTCGCTTCCTCTGTCAATCTGCCAGACCGTCCTAACACATGGGTTGCGCCCATCGGAAGTCTCAAGCGATCCATCTACAACATACTTTATACCGTAGCCGGTTTCTACAATACTGACCACTTCATAGCTTGTTCCCTGAACCCGTAATGCGTCCGCTAAGCTATGCCACTGATCCACGCGAAAGCCGAATCGAAAAAAGAATTCAGCCTTGCTTCGGCTATCGGGACTAGTTGTTGAGAGCAGATAGTCTGTGATTTTTTCTCTTTGAACTCGGGCATATTGTGCGTTGGGTAGCCTCAATTTCTCTGGCCTTCATAAGTGAATCTCTGACATCAAGTAATAACTCTATCATCCACAACATCTCCTTCAAGTATTATACAACTTGATCGAATGATGCCGGTCGCAGTTCATCAACACCGTCGTTACATACTGTCAATATCCTACCAATGGGGTCGCTACGCAATCGCCCCACCCTCGCCTTTACGGCTCTCCGCTGCGGTACGGCACCACAACAAACGCCGCCCCCGTAGGCGAGTACCGAGAGTTTTCGTACACAGTCAACAGCACCCCAGCCCCCACATCAGTTGCGCGCTGGGTGCGTCCCGAAGGCCAACGCACGCGCACGGCATCCGCTCGTTGATGTGCGCCCAAGCCGACGATCAAGGTCGCGCTGTTCTGGGCCGAGAAGCCCTCGCCAGCCCGATGCTCGCGCAACAGCGTCCTCCCGCCGACATCTACTTCAACCGAGACACCATACCCATCGCGCACGCTCCACTCGCGCGAGACCTCGTCGCGGTCGTTACCTCCCACAAAGCGCAACGCGAGGATGTGCCCCGCCTTGCTCCGGTTCGCAAACAACTCGCAGAACGGCTCGTTGGCATTGACGACGGCCAAATCAATGCGGCCATCGCGGTCGAAGTCCAAGGTGGCGAAGGCGCGGCCATCCGCCGGCGAATCCGCCGCTGACAGGCCCGACAGGTCAATAAAATCGCGGCCTTCTACATTGAGGAATAAGCGGTTGCGCTGGTATCCGCTGAGCGAGGCCCCAGCGTCGAGCCGCGCTCCCACGTTGTACGCCCCATCGGTCCGGCCATGGCGCACGACCGTGCGCCAAAACAGGCTTCAGGTATCTTCGGGAAGAGCGACTGCGGCCGGCGGGGTGTAGTAGCCACTCAGGGTGTAGATGTCGAGGTCGCCGTCGTTGTCAAAGTCCAAAAATTGGCCGCCCCAGCCCCAGCCGCCGTCCTCCACGGTCGAATCTGCAACTCGGGTGAAGCCTGCGCGGCCGTTCCTCAGGAGGGAGTTGCCCCGAGCCAAAGGGGCAAACGCCGCGCCCGCCCGCCCAGCGGCTGCCGTGATGCGGAGACCGGCGCTGCTGTGCATGTTGGTTACATACAGGTCTTGGCGGCCATCCCCATCGTAATCGGCCCAACTCGCACCCATGCCAAAACCCGGATCCGCAACCCCGCTCGCGGCGGTGACATCGACGAGGGCACCGCCGTCGTTGCGGAGCAAGTTGTTGGCAGCAAAATCGTTGGCGAGGTAGAGATCCGGGTCGCCGTCGCGGTCGTAGTCGGCCCAGGTCGCCTGTAACGTATTGCGCCACACCGCGGCGGTGGGTGCGAAGCGACCGTTGCCGAGGTTGCGCAGCAGGACATTGGGCGGCCCGGGCGCATCGTGGATGAGGTGGCCGATGCGGTCGCGGCTCAGGTCGTAGAGTGTGCGAGCGTGGTCCGCAGGCAGGAAGTCGGCCAACAGCGTTCCTGCGTGAGACGCGGTGGTGACCGCTTCGAGCAACATCCGCGCGGCATACGTGGAAAAGTACACATCGAGCAGGCCATCGCCGTCGTAATCGGCCGCTGAAATCGAGGCCACGAGAAACGGCAAGACGCCATCGCCCAAGTCGCGGGAAGCGAAGTGCCCGTCTTCGTTGACCAAGTAGCGGCTGGGCGCGAGCGTGCGGCCGAGGAAGACATCCGGGTCGCCGTCGTTGTCAAAGTCGGCGAAGAGCGCAGCCGCGGTGTGGTGCTCCACATCGAGACCGTATTGGGCCGCGCGCTCGGTGAACGTGCCGTCGCCGCCATTGTGCAACAGCATGTTCCTACCCCGGCGCACGGCAATGTATAGGTCGTCGTACCCATCGGCGTCGATATCCACGACGCTGATGCCGGGATGGCGGTCAAAAGCTTGGCGGGTGAAATAGCGATGCGGTGCGACAAACGCGGAGTCGCTAAACGACTGGCGCACCAGTTCGGCGTGGCGCGAAAACCGAGCCCGGGCGCGGGCCTCGTCGCGCGGAAGTGCCTCGTCGAGGACTTCGGCAAACAGCGCGTGCGCCCGCGTGAGCATCTCCAGCGATTCGGTCTCCCAGCGCTGAATCCGCCAAGTGGCATCTTCCTGTCGCTGCCAATCCAGCATTAGCCAAGCCCGAATTTGCGCGCGCTCCCCGTCTTGTGTCTGCGCCGAGGCGTCAAAGCGCAAGCGGGCTTGATAGATCGCCTCCCCCTCGTCGAGGAAATGCCCGCTCTCAATATGGAAGGCCGCATAGTCGCAGGAATGCACCGCAGCCAAGAGCGGCCCCCATAGCTGGAGGTCCGAGCCGCGCAACTGCGCGGCGGGTGCGATCCGCCAGCGCTGGCGCTTAATGCCCAACGCCGGGACGACTTCGGTCGCCTCTGCTGTCTGCTCCACGTCCGCGACAACGACCGTGGCGGCAAAAAGCGCACGAGCCGGCGCGGCGGGTAATTGGCCTTGGTACATCCCCAAGGCGAGAAGCGGCAGGGCCTCGCCGCTCAGGTGCTGCTGCACCTCTTCGCTGCGGTCAATAGTCGCCAAGAGCCGGTTGCGTTCCTGCACCGTTTGCAGTGAGCGGACCGTACTGTATCCCCCGATAATGGCCAGCGCGCCAAAGGCGAGAGCGACGAGCACAATCGGAACCAGCGGTAGCCGGGGGCATCGCCAAACGAGCCAACCGCCGCCAAGAATCAAGGCGATCTGGAGAACGATGACACCCTCGGTGCTAAGCGGATGCCCTGGGGAAAAATGCGCGAGGGCCAGCGGATTGAAGGCCAAGCCACCGAGCAGCAGGGCCGCACCGGCGAGGCGCACGGCGACGCGCGGACGATTGGTCACTGGGCGCACTCTCTTCGGACCGCGCCTAGCAGATCAGGAGTCAACCCCAGCCGGTACGCGGCGGATGTCCCCCATTGGGTGTAGTTTTTGTAACGGCAAGAGAGCATAGTATATTAGACGCCAAACAGCCGTTCAGTCGCGGCAGATTGATAAAAAAAGGAGGACGCTCCTGTTCGCTGAAATCGCCCGCCACGCCCTCGATCGGGTGCCCTTGTCCATCATCTTCGACGATTCCACAGTGCTGGTCAACCTCAACTATTTCTTCCTTCGCGATCGCACTATTGCCGAGGGCCGTCCCCAGCGCTGGGAGGATGTGCCGGTGGCTCATCCTACGTCCTTTACCCGCGAATTTGCCGAGTGGTGCCTAGCAAGCGGCGTCCGGGGCAAGTTCTCGGTGGTGCCCTGCCCGGCGGCTCTAGGACGCATCGACGAGGGGCTGCCTCTCTTCAGCAAAGCCCAGCAAGACGAATGGCTGGCCATGTGCCGCGAGGTCATCGTCCCCGCCTTCGACATCACGCCCGAGATGCTCACCCACACGTTCGTGCTAGATCCCAAGACCTTGCAGCCGCTCCCCTCTAGAATATGGGAGCAATACGATTGGGCCGCGCTGCCCGAAGACCAAGAGGAATTGGTCACCGAGTACATCGCCCAAGCGTGCCGCATTCTAGTCGCTGTGGGCCTGACGCCCCAAGGAGTAACCTCACCGGGCGGCTTCGGCGGCCGCACCTTGCCCTTTTACGCCCGCTGTGCTGGCGAGGCCGTGCGCCAAGTCACGGGCAACCCCGTGCCCTACTTTTTTCAGCGGATCTCTAGGGAGGCCACGGTGGACACCCCCGTGTGGTACCCCGATCGCCAAGCCGGGCAAGCCACTGGCGAAATCATTGCCTCCACTGGCGATTGGACTGGCAGTTGGACCGGGTATGGCGAGGTTGATCCCGACAAGTACATCGCGCCCGACTTGGAGGGCGGCCGCCTACCGGCCCTCATTGACGCGGGCGAGCCAGCGGTACTCATCAGCCATTGGCAGGGATTTTATGGGCTACACGATGCGGACCGGCGCGGCTTTAAGGCATTCAAAAAAGTGGTGAGCCGTCTCGCCGAGCGCGATCCCAGCGGAGAGCGCACCCAATGGCGCACCTGTAGCCAGATTACCACCTATGCCTGCGCCCGCGCAATGGCCGAGATCTCAGTAGAGGGCAACACCATCCGCCTCAACCTGCCGGTGCAGACCCCTGATTTGACCCTGCGCCTGACGGATGGGCAGGTGCGCTCAGTTCGGGTAGATGACCGCCCATTGACGCGAGCTTCGAGCCGCGCCTCTTTCAAAAGCGACACTTTCCTGTTAGAGGACGGAGCTACTTTAGTCGCCTTTGACCCGGCCCAACGCCGAGTGCGAGTGGAAGTGGAGTAACTATATTAGGAAATCCCACCGCTAGGGGTTTTGAGACAGCTTCTCACAGGAGGTTCGAACAGTGAGCAATACCTACACGGCTATTTTTGAACGAGACGGCGAATGGCACATCGCATATTGTCCAGAGGTGCCGGGAGCCAACGGCCAAGGCCGCACAAAGCAAGAGGCTCGGGAAAGTCTGGCGAGCGCGATCGATCTCATCTTTCGGGATCGTCTATCACTCTCCATACCAGAAATAGGCGGATAACTCCGCTGAATCATGTTAACAACGGAGACCATAACCATGAACGCACGCCCCCAAATACTCATCGCCTGTAACAAGCACGTGCGCGAGCAGTACCTCGCCGCGACCGATTTCGAACGCCTTGAAGCCTTCGCCGACTGGGACTGGTTCGAATGCGAAGGCGGCGGCATTTACGACACCAACGCAGACCCCGAGATCGCCCGAACACTGGGCGAGCGGCTGGGTAGCTACGACGGCTTAGTCGTCTGCCACGGTTGCCCGACAGTCGAGGCCGCGATCTTGGATCAAGCCCCCGACCTGAAGATCATCGGCGAACTAGAAGGCGACCGCTTTGCCAGCCGCATCGACGTCGAAGCCGCTTGGGCGCGGGGCGTCTGTACGGTCGATACGACCAACGGCTCGTCGTATCCAGTGTCCGAGTGGGCCTTGGCGCTCATCATCATCTCCCTGCGCAACGCCGGTGCCCAATTCCGCCGCCTCATCGCCGGCGACGTGCGCCCTCGTCCGCACAGCGACTTTGGCTTTATCCACGGCGACCTGACCGGCAAGCGCGTCGGTCTGATCGGCTGCGGGCACATTGGTCGGCGGCTAATCCAGTTTTTGCGCCCCTTCAATACTGAAGTGTGGGTGTGCGATCCCTATCTGGCGCGGGAGATGGCCGACGCCGTCGGCTTCCTCAAAACCTCGTTGGACAACGTGATGTCCCTGTGCGACGCCATCGTCTGCCTAGCCCCGCACACCCCGCGCACCGAGCGCATGATTGGGCAACGGGAGCTAGACCTGATCCAGCCGGGCGCGGTGTTCGTCAATGTGTCGCGGGGTAAAGTGGTTGATTCGGAGGCGCTGGTGAAGCGGCTCAAGCGGGGCGATATCGTCGCCGGTTTAGACGTGTTCGACCCGGATGTGGGAGCGGAGGACGCCTATGGCGACAAGGAGATTCTCCACTTGGAAAACGTCTTCGTCACCCCCCACATCGCCGGCGTGACGGAACAGAGCTACCCGCGCTTTTTCGAGCTGATGGTCGACGAACTCGACCGCTTCTTCCACGGGCACGACACCCTCTTCGACCTGACGCCGCGCTCCATCGCCAACCGCCGGGGCAGCGAGTTGGCCGACTAGGGTCGAAATCGGCTCAATCAAACGGCGGGAAAAAGGTCAGATCCGTACCGAAATTATCCATCGCCACCACCTCGCCGCCGCGCAGCCGGGATTCCGTGGCACCATCAAAATACACTACACAGAGGAGTTGAACCATGAATCTGATCGCCCCGACGGCAACGGTACAAGTACCGGACTGGGTCGCGTACCCGGATCGCGACTGGGTGCAGATTGCGCCCGCCGAAGCCGGTCTCGATGCGCGGAAATTCGCCACCTGGCTGGACAGCCTCGATGTCAGAGGGGCGAGCTTTGGCGGCGAGGACCACAGCGGCGACCAGTACGGCGCCGTGCTCACGCGCGGCGGATACCTAATGCACGCCTGGGGCGACCGCCACTATCGGCATCAGACGGCCTCGGTCGGCAAGGCCTTGACGTGGGTGGTGCTGGGCGCGGCCGTTGGCGACGGCCTCCTCGACCCGGACGAGCCGATCCACCAGACGTGGACCGGAGCCGGGCAGCTATCGCACGAGCACAAGTACCTCGATTGCGGTCACCACCAAAAACTCACCTGGCGCCACTTGATTGGGCGGCGCGATGAGAGCCTGCACTGGGGCGGCTTTCCCTTTGAAATCGGCATCCGCTGGCGGGAAAAGCGCACTGGTCTCGAAGAGCGGGACGCGGTTTCTGGCGTCCCCGAATGGGCCCATTGGACGGGCGACTCTTTCTACGACTGCTACGCCCATGCCGAACCGGGCACCGAGGGGCTGTACAGCAGCGCCGGCTTCTGGCGGTTGGGCCAAGCGCTGACCTACGTTTGGGGCCGCGACCTCAAGGACGTGGTCCAGGAGCGCCTGTTCGACGCCATTGGCATCCCATACGAGCGCTGGGACTGGCTCGCTGGCGGCGAAGTGAAAGAGCGGAAATACCTCTATCCCGCCATTCCGGACGCGTACACCTACCTCGACCCACCCTACCAGATCGGCGGCCAAGTCGTGCGCAGCGGCCCAGGTTGGGTGGTCATCAGCGCCTCGGATCTGGCGCGCTTCGGCCACCTCAATGCCACCCGGGGCATGTGGAAGGGAGTGCGCGTCATTGACGACGCCTGGCTGCGCGGCCACGGCGGGGGCAATAAGAGCGGGGTCAGCGGCGAGTGCGAGCACTTCACGGCCATGGGCGTGGTGACGACAATCGGGCTGCCCGAGTACAGTCACGGAGTCGAGACCAAGAGCATCCTCGCCGATGACTTCTTCGTCGCAGAGGCCGAGCCGAGTTCCCGGAGGAGCTAGTGGAAAAGCTCAGCGGGCGGAATCGAGGCAGTAGAGGACGGAGTCCTCGCCTATGAAGAGGATTTCGATCTCGCCGTCGCCGTCGACATCGGCCAGGGTCAGATCGCCCGGCCTCGTGGGCAAGTCCAGCTGCCACCTCAGATGCGGTGCGTCGTCGCGGTCGCCGACCGCGTAGAGCGTCTGCTCGACCGCAAAGAGAAATTCATCCCGGCCATTGCCGTCGATGTCGGCGGAGTAGACCGCAGTCCGCGCATTGCCCGGCAGAGGCCAATGCCATTTCTCCGCTCCAGTGGCCGCGTCCAGACAGCGCAGGCCCTCGCCCTTTTCCCAGCCGGTGATGCCCAACTCCAAACGGCCGTCGCCATCGACATCGCCGACGCCGGCCATGCCGGCTCCACCGGCGTGGTACCAGAGTACGCTGGCGTCCAAGGTGGTGAGCCCGTGGTGGTAGGGACCGCACCACAGCAGTTCCTCGCGGCCGTCGCCATTGAAGTCGGCCACCATCGGCTGGCAATAGGCGGCCCAGACACCGGCGAACAGACCGCTGGCCGCGGATATGGAGTGGACCAGGGCACCAGTGGTGCCGCGGGCGGCCATGTAATTGACCGGATACAGGCCGATGACATCCTCCAGGCCATCGCCGTCGACATCGGCCGAAGCCACGAAAGAGCCCCCAGCCCCCCAACCTCTTGCGCCCGCTCCGGTCTGGTCAGTGCGCACTTCGCGCAGGTGCCACAGAGGCTCGCCATCCGTGCCCCGCAATACCCAAGCTTCGTCGCTGTGCATGGTGCTGCGGCGGGCGGAGACCCATATATCGTCGCGCTCGGTGTCGTTGTAGCGTCCGACCCACCAGCTAGTAATCCCGCCGAAATTCCACGGCGGATGGGGACCGGGAAAACCCGCCACCCGTCGGTGCCAGCGCGGCTTGCCGTCGAGGTCGGCGGCGACTATTTCACCCTCTCCGGAGGTCGTCTGATCCGCGTACACCACCTCGGGCCGGCCGTCGCCGTCTAGCTCGGCGATGAGGGCTGGTCCGGCTCCCGGCAGGCGCCAGCGCAGTAGCGCCGGATCTCCTTGGATCCGCGGCGGCTCCAGCGCTGCGAGGTGGCGATTGGCTCCTTCGAAGATCACTCGGGTTGGCTGGCGGCTGCTAGCTGCCACGGCTACCGGCCGCGTCTGCATGCCCGATCCGTCCGTGCCAGGGGTGCCGGCAGCTCCTGTGCGCTCCAGGCGCAGAGCGCGGATCCGGGCACCCTCTGCGGCACCCAATTCAGCTATTGCGCCGTGCGTCTGGTGGAAGCTGACGAGTACCTCGTCGACCCCATCGCCGTCTATATCGGCGGAGGCCCGCCATTGCATCCGGGAGCGGGCCGGAAGGTCGAAGCTCCACACCTGCGCGGTGCGGACCTCGGTGCCCCCGGCGCGGTCGAGGACAAAGGCGCGCAAGAGTTCAGTCCGATTGTCTCTAATTTCAACGGTGAAAAAGCCACGCTGGCCGGAAGCCGCCAGGGACGCAGTCACTATATCGTCGGTGCCGCGCGCCACAATGGTCGAGTGGGTGGGGGGCAGCTCGGTCGCCGCTGTTACCCACTGTCCACGCGCATGGTGCCACAGGGGTATGGCCGACTCGCCATCAACGCGCAGGAGGCTCAGCGCGGCATTGGTGGGCACCAGCAGTCCCGCGCTGCGAGAAACAAAGAGTTCGGGCACGCCGTCGCCATCGACATCGGCGGTGCCGTGGAGGTATTGCCGCGGCAGGTCGAGCACGGTCTCGCCGGTGAGCGCGTCGCAGGCGACTACATGCCATTGGCCGTCGTCCCGCTCGTTGAAAAGGTTGAAGATAATCTCGATGCGGCCATCGCCGTCGAGGTCCTGCACTGGATTGGGCCCGGGGCGAATGATGCGGCTCTTGCTCTGGATATTTTGCTCGATATCGCGCCGCCACAGCAGCCTTAGCCGATCCCCCTCGTTTTTGACCACGTCGATGTGCATGGCAAAGTCGGCGATAACGACAAAATCCAGCCGGCCGTCGCCATCTATGTCGGTGGCGCAGAAGAAACCGTAGTTGCGCAGGCCGTGCATGTTGAGCAGGTGCTTGGTGCGGCCGCTCTGCCCGTCGAGGACAATGATCCGGTAGTGGGGCGCAAAGGCGATTTCGAGTCGGCCGTCGCCATCTATGTCGGCGACGACAAAGTTGGTGTTCTGGACAGTGTGGAATATCTCCGACCGCCATATTTCCCGCTTCCGGCCCGCCTCGTGGGCATAGCAGACCACTTGCCTCGAATCGGTCCCGGGAGCGTCCGGAACCAGTGGAAATTCAACTGTCTGCAGCCCGGGGACCTCGGGCAACAGCGCAGCCGCCCGACCCGGATCGGGCACCAACTGGCCGTTGCCGTACAGATCGACCAAGCGGGGCCCAAGGCCCCATTGCCGGTCCTCGGCAGCGCGGCGGTGGGGCGGGGTGAATTGCTCGGGCCCGGCGCTCGTCGCCGGCGAGGACCTGGTTGCCGCGTGCACGGCCGCCCACACTTGGCCCGCCTCGATCGGGTATTGCCAGGCCACGACGGGCGCTTTGCGCATGGCCCCCGGCAGGACGGCCCGTCCCGTGAGGCGGGTGTCGCCGCGATACATGGGCCACGCTCCAATTGCCGTGGAAATGCGATCCATTGCGAATGCACCAAAAGGCGACGAGAATAGGAGGCCGACTGCGACGGCGATCAGCGTTAGCCCTCTAGGCGGGTCGGGACAACTGCTCAATGGGAGGGCGGAAAAGTCTCCGGCCAGCGCGGATCGTAGTCGCTTTCAAAGAGCCAGTCGAAATGATCCGGCACAATGTGGGCGCGGTCCGGGCGCAGTTGGCGCCGCAGCCGGGGGAAGAAGTCCATCAGGGCGTCGCGCTGGTTCTTGGGCAGGCCGCACGAAACTCCGGCGGCGATCCACGAGGTGCCCATGGCTTTGCGGGGCACGGTGTCCTCATTCTGCCAGGCCGCGTGCAGTCCGGCGCTGCAGAGCACCAAGATCTGTCCCCGGCGCGCCACTGCGGGGATGGGCTCGCACTCGAGCCAGGGCCTTTCGCCCAGGTCCGGGATGTACTCGGGGAAAGCGGGCGCAGTCGACGGGACTGGAGCCGGCCGCAGGCCGTGCACGCGGGGCAGTTCGGCTTTGTGCTCGGGCCGGAGGACCCGACTCCAGTGCGCCATGATGGGGCGGTGGCTGCCGGGCAGGATGCGCATGGCACCGCGGTGCGCGGGCACATCGTTGAGCCAGAACCACAACTCGGCCCGCATCCGGCGGGGGGTGGCCGCAAAATCCTCCAGCGTGGCCTGGATGTCCACGTGGCACCCGCGCGCCCACTGCTGGCGGGGATCGGCGTACGGCGCTGAGGCCGGGGCCCGCTCGTGGGGGGCCAGGCCCCACCACAGATGGACCGCATCGGCGCGCAGCAGCTTTTTGGCCACCTCCTCAAAGTACGGGTGCTCGATGACTTCGATGTAATCCGGATCCTCGTACGGTTCACCGCCTTGGTGACGCAAGCGGTCCCACGCCGCCTCTGCTCTGTCCAACTGCTCGGTGGTGAAGGGGCTGTCGATGGTCACGGCGCCCTGCTCTTCGTACTGGGCCAACTGCGCATCGGTGAATATCATGGGCGTCCTCAATTATTTGGGGGCGGCGAATGGCCAAGCATAGGGCATTGTCGCTGGTGGGTCAAGATCTTGCCAAAGGGACTTGCTCGCGCCGCCCGGCTGGAGTTAATTGCACCTGTTGACACACCGAATTGGCGCTGTGAGATCAGGAGACCGCAGCGCCAGACAAGAGACGAGGAGGACGATCATGAGCAAGACCCACGAAGTGATGTTCTACACCGACGGCCGCCATTCAAGCGTGTACTTGTACGAGCCACCCATGGGGGCCAAGCAGTACCTAGAACCCATCGACGAGCTAGTCGACCTCGGCATTGACACCATCACCTATGCCGTGGGCGACTGCAGCGTTTTGCTCTACGCCACCAAGGTGGGCGAGCGCTGGGGGCACAACGTCGACCTGACCGATCACGATATTTGGTGGCGGGCGGCGCACAACGCCAGGCTGATGATCGAACAGGGCACGGACCCGCTCATGCTCGTGTGCCAGCGGGCGCAGCAGCGCGGTTTCCAGTTTCTGCCCAGCCTGCTGTTGAACATGATTCACACGCCGCACGGCCGCGTCACCAATTGCCGGGTAGCCGACTTCACCACCGAGCATCCCGAATGGCAGGTCGGCGACGAGCCCGAGTACCCCGAGGCCCACTTCGACAACCCCAACCGGCTATCCTTTGCCGTACCCGAAGTACGGGCAGACCGGCTGGCGGTGATCGCCGAACTAGTCGGGGATTATCCCGGCGACGGCATTGAGCTGAACATGCACGACTACGCGCCGTTTATCGGCCGCGGAGAGGTCGCCGAGCACACCGAGACCTTGACCGAGTGGATGCGGGAAATACGCCGGGTCTGCGACCGGGCGGCCGCAGAGCAGGGTCGTCCCAAGCGGTTGGTGGTCCGCATCGGCGCGACCCTAGACGGCAACAAGCGCATGGGGATGGACGTGGAGACCTGGATCGAGGAGGGGATCGTCGACGCGCTGATCTGTATGCAGATCGTCGGTGATTTTGCAAACGACACTGCTGGATTACGGAGCGTTGTCGCCGCGGCCGAGGGTGGGGATGTGCGGGTGTTGGCGGGTATGGAATCGACCAATAACCCCGAGCTTTCCCGGCCGGTAGTGCGGGCCGCGGCAGCCAATGCCTATGCCGCTGGGGTCCACGGCGTGTTCTTCCACACGTATTACCCAATGCCCAAGCGCTATCCATACGATGACGAGGCGGCTGGAAGGATGCGGTTTATGGGACATCCAGACTTGCTAGAAAATCTCGACAAGCGGTACCGGCTCGGCATCCCCATCAATCCCAAGTCAGCCCCTGCCTGTGGCCTATCCGAACAGCTACCGGCCGAATTGCCGTGCGGAGCTCCAGCGCGGCCGTTCACGCTGGAAGTGAGCGACGACGTGGCCGGCCGGGACCGAGCCGGCGAGTTGTGGCGCTGCGAGTTGCGCCTGATGTTGCAGCACCTGACGTACGAGGACCGGATCGGGCTGAAGTGGAATGGCGGTGAAATACCCGAGACCGCGTGGCGCAAGGCCGACTGGACCTACCAGTTGCGCCCCAGGCCGGATTACGCGGTCAACGGGTACCGGCTGCACATCGATCTCAAGCAGATCCAGCGCCTGCCCCAGCGGGGGATAAATACGGTGGAGGTGGAGGTCGTGGAGAAAGACGCCCAGCTCATTCACCCGGTGACCCTCGTGGATGTGGAGCTGGTGGTCGAATATCTGCCGCACCGCAATGCGCTGCGGGACGACGAGGAGTACTTTGCCTAATTTAGGCGTGAGATTCAAACGGCGGGAAAAAGATTACACCTGCGAGATAGCCAGATGAAAATTACCAACATCGAACTCATCGAAGTGGACGTCCCCTACATCGCCCCCATCCGCAACGTCGGCCACGCGGACTGGGAGCACACCATTGCGAGGGTCCACACGGACGAAGGCCTGATCGGCCTGGGGGAGATCTGGCAGCCGTGCCGCGCAGTGCAGCCGCAAGCGGATGGACTCATCGGCAAAGATCCGCTGGGTATGGCTCTGGAGCGCGCCAGCGAGCCGTGGCAGTGCGCTCTGTACGACATTGTCGCCCAAGCCAAAGGAGTTCCAGTGTGGAGGTTGATGGGCGACAAGGTACGCGATGAAGTACCTGTCGCGTACTGGTCGCCCCACCTGCCTCCGGAGGAGACCGCCAGAGAGGCGGAAAGAGCTGCAGCTCTCGGGTTCACTGTTCACAAGCTCAAGGCGCATCCGGCCGACATTGTGCGCCAGGCGGAGTTGATCGCAGAAGCGACGGCGGGAGTAGACTACGCCATTCGCGTCGATCCCAACTGCGGGTTCAAATATCCCACCACGGCGGTCCGTCTCGCCAGGGAGCTGACGCCCTACAACATTGAATGCTTCGAGGATCCGGTAGAGAAGATCGCCGTCAACTACGCGTGGTATTCGCTGCTGCGCCACAAGACCGACATCCCGCAGGCGTTGCACCTCCTCGACCCGTACGCCGTTCTCTGCGCGGTCAAGGCGGACGCCGTGGATTGCTTCAACCTCAGCGGCAACGTGGCCTCCGTGAAGCGGAGCGCCGCCATCGCCGAGACAGCGGGTTGCCCGATCTGGCTGCAGATCGGGGGGTTGTGTCTAGGGGTTCAGGCCGCCTTCTCGGCGCATCTGCAAGCGACCTTGACCAACGATCTGCTGCCCTGCGACGAACTGCCATTCGTGCGCGAAAACGACCTGATCGGGGGCTCGCTGGAATTCGCTTCAGGACACTTTGTCGTGCCCCGTGGAAATGGGCTCGGGATTGCGCTGGACGCCGCCGCCGTCGCCCACTACCGGACGCAGTGACAATTATCGGGTACGGCGACGGCGATGGTGCGCCGACGGCGAGCCGATTCGCAAAATGACGGCCGGAGGCTTTGAGCTCAGGCACCTCGAACAACTCTACAACTGCATGGACGCCGTGATCAAGGACGGCTTCTAGGCTCAATCAAACGGCGGGAAAAAGGTCAGATCCGTGCCGAAGTTATCCATCGCCACCACTTCGTCGCCGCGCAGTCGGGCGCGGATGGCGCTGTCCCGCCACGTCAGGGTCGTCTCATGGACGAGCAAGTCAAACGCAAAGCTGACCCAACGCCCCACGGGCGGATTCTCAATCACCGCATAGCCGTCGCGTAAGGTCGGCTGCGCGGCACCCTCGACCGAGAGATAATCGCTATCAAGCCAAGGCGGCAGGCGCACGTGCAGTGTCCCCGACTGCTTGACTTTGACCGCTAGGCGCGGATGCGTATAGGGCGACTGAACTTCAAGGGCCTCGGTCTCACAGTCGAACAGCATGTCCACCCAATGCCCCGCTCCATCGCTGCGCACCACGGCCTTGTACGCCGCGGCCAGCGAACCTACGGACCCGCCGACAATGTCAATATTGAAGCCAATGCGCGGCTTGTTCGATTGCCAGATGCCCAGCGGCTCGTGTCCGTGGGGGGCAGGGAAACCAAAGCCGCCGCGCAGCCTGTACGCCACTTGGCGCTTGCCGTCCACCCCCTCGGGATTATCTGGCTCGACGATAAACGAGACATCGCGCAATTGCGACGGCAGCAAATGGCTGCGCAACATGCGCTCGGCATCGGCGTAGTACTCGGGGTGGCCCCAGCGCCCCAAGATGAGCGCGGTCTCAATAATATCGCCGGTATTGTTGGCCTCGCCCCGGCGACAGGGCGTAGGGCGGGTCGATGTCTCAATGGACCAGCCGATCTGATCGCGCAAATCCCACAGGCCGCCATCGTAAAACCGCTTGACTCGCTGCATCAGCCCGGCGTCCCCAGTGCACTCGGCTAGCTGCGCCAGCGACGACATCACACAAGTGGTCGAATGCACGTGCAGGCCAAAGCGCTCGGTGGCAAAGGAGCCGTCGTCGAGAAAAAATTCGCGCACGGCCTTGTCCTTGAGCACGGTGGCCAAATCCAAGGCCGGTTGGTACCCGGTGGCTTGGTACAGTTTGGCCAGCGGCCCAATAGCGCGCGCCGGTCCTTGGATAAAGGTCGCCTCGCCGGAATCGCGCAGGCGCACCGGCGTGTCGCGTTCGAGGCGCACGCGATCCCACTGCTCGTTGGGCACCCAATAATCGAACAGTAACTCAATGCTAGCCGCGGCCAATTCCATAGCCCGCTCGGACTTGCGGAAAGCAGCTAGGGCGTAGAGGGCGTGGAATCCCTCGCGCAAATTGTGCTCTTGCAGTTCAATAGGATCTCCCTCACCCTTGGTGTGCTGGCCGATGCGCTGCAAGGGCAGCGGCGCTCGGCTGTAGGAGAAAAAAGCTGCACGGGCGTGCTTGTCGATCACCTCTTCGTCCAAGTCCAAACCCGTGGCGTCTTCAGCCGCCAGCATAGCGTTCAAGAGACGGCCCGGCATGTGGCCTTCCATGCTGCCGCCCAAAAAGGCTTTGGGCCGCACCTGCGCTCCTCCGTAGGGTATATCGGCATCATCGGCGTTGAAAGCCCGGCTCATGGCTTGGCAACCCAAGCGAATGGCGTCGCCGATATCAGTGGTATTCACATCGTGCAGTTGTACCATGGCCTTTCCTTAAACACCGGCGACCAAGCGCACGGCCTCGACGGTCCGATCCCCCATGACAAACGGCTCGCCCGCCCCTCCGTCCACAAAACCCAAGTCCTTCAAGCAAGCGCCTTTCTCCTCGTCCTCGACGCAGAGCCGCACCCAGCAGCGCCCCCCGGCCCAGTCAATGGCCGCCCGCATCAAATGGGCCCAAGACCCTGCGTAGCGACCGTGGACGAAACCATCCACCTGACAAGCGCCCTCCCCGTCGGGCCGCGCACTGGCCAAACCCACCAAGCGCCCATCTCGGGTGCGGGCGGCAAACCAAGCGCCGGCGCATTGTTCGACCAGCTTGGCATAGCGCGGGTATAGCCCCATACAGGAATTCTGTTCGAGATAGCGGGTCGAGTACAATTCGACATTGGCGTCGAGTACCCGCCAGTCGTGCGGCGCGATGATCAAGGGGACCATGGGCACGCGCTGGGCCGGCGTCCCCGGCTCAACCCCGACCTCATCGCTAGCCCTAAAGTAGTCTACCAGAAAAGACTCGGGCGATTCCCCGCTGGCGATCAAAGCCCAGATAGTGGAACCGGGCATCTTGCGCCAACCTAAGCGGTGATAAATGCGGGCCGCGACCGGGTTGACCGTGCCTAGGAACAGAGCCTGTCCCCCCGCGGCCAAAAAGTCGTCGCGCGCCGCCCGGCACAAGCGACTGGCAATGCCCTTGCCGCGACATTGCGGCGCGGTCCCCACCTCGCCCAAACCACTCAGTTCTGAATTACCCACCGCCGTGGTTAAATGGCTGCTGCCGACCGTGCGTCCTCCCTGCTCTAAGAGATAGAACGTATCGCGGTTAAAGGAGCGTTCATCGCCGGCGTACAAAGAGCGGTCGGGCTGGTAACCGTCCCCGAAAATCCCGTCCCAAAAATCAATCAACTCCTCGGTCAGGTCGACGTCCAAAGGAGGCGTCTCGACACTTATCTGCACGGGGTTAAGTACCCTTCTCGCGCTAAGCCGGTGCCTGCCACTTTTTCAATTGCCTCTTCCACACCCTGTCCAGCTCGCGCCGCACCACCTGCACGTCCTTCCAGCGGTCGGGGAAAACCGACAGATGGTAGCCGCCGGCGATCTGCTCGGGGCAGGCGAACATTTCCCGACCCGGCTCGGCTGCTTCCAGCCAGCAGGCCATGACCTGCTCGGCGAATTCCAGCCAATCGACGAATTCGGGAATGATCTTGCCCTTGTGGTCAATGGCCGGAATCATGGCGTGGTGCCCGTTGAAGGGCCTAAAGTGGAACTGTTGCGCTAGCTGGATCAGATCGACGCGCTCGGCTAAGCGCTCCCAATAGGGCGGCGACAAATGCTTAATCACCGCCGGATGCGAAAAGTCCCAAGTCATTTTCAGCGATTTCTCCTCCGCCTTCTCGTAACCGGCGGCCAAGGCATAGGCTTTTTCCGGCGTTTCCGTGCAAGTATCGCGGTGGACCTCCACGGCCACGTCCATCTCCAAGTCTTCGGCCGCGGCCATCAAACGCCGCGCGACCTCCACGGCCCGCTGGGTGAGCGTGTCGTGGTCGAGCATTTGCACGTTGACGCAGCGCGCTCCCGCCGCCTTAATTTCCCGCAACTTGGGCTTGATCTCGCGGATGCCGCCCAAGTCAGTGGTACAAGCAAAGACCAACCCCGAGGCGGCCACCTCGTCCGGGGTCACCATAAAGGTGCGTCCCACAAAGCCGTCGAAACCAGCGTCTTTTATTTTTTTAAGCTTTTTGGCCGTACTCCACTCGCCCTTCTTGCCGCCGTATCCCCCCAGAGTACCCAGAGAACACAGATGATAGATTTTAGGCGGCTTAATTTTCGCCATGTTCATCCTCCTTAGCGCAATTGCGCTGCTGCGATAGGGGCCGCTAATATATCGCCCGAATCCACGGGGACCAAACCGTGTAGGGACAATCCCTTGTGGTTGCTCGCACCGCATCCCGTATCTGCGTTTATCTGCGTTTATCTGCGGATACGTTGCTTTTAATCAAACGACGAAAAAAAGGTCAGATCAGCACCGAAGTCATCCATCGCGACCACCGCGTCGCCGCGCAGCCGGGCGCGTATCGAACGGGTCCGATGCCGCAGGACCAGCTCTTCTTCGGCTAGGGCAAAGCGGATCTCAATCGGCGCGTGCAAAGGCGGTTGGGCAAAGAAAAGGAACCCACTATCTATGCGCGGCGGCGCGGCCCCCTCTACCGTTAAGTCAGACGGTGTTACCCCACTAGGCAGGCGCACCCACAACGGCCCCGGCTGCTTAACCTCGACGCGCAGGACGTCATGGGTATAGGGGGATTCGACACGCACGGCCTCGTTCTCGTGGTCAAAGAGCAAATTGACCCGGTGACCGGCCGGGCCGCTGCGCACCATCTCCCGGTACACCTCGCACAAAGACGCCACCGCTCCGCCGACAATATCCATATTGAAGCCAACGGTATCGGCCTCCACCGGTTGATGGCCGTACGGCGCAGGAAAGCCAAAGGCCCCCCGGTGCCGCTGGGCCACGTTGCGCAGGCCGTCCACGCCCTCGGGATTCGGCGGTTGGTCAATGAAGGCAATATCGCGCAGTTGCGACGGCAGCATATGGCCCCGCACAATGCGCTCGGCGTCTTGGAAGTACTCGCTCCAGCCCCAGCGCCCCAGTATCAGCGCAGTCTCGACGATGTCGCCGGTATTGTTGACCTCGCCGCGATCGGGCGGAGCATCGGGATGCGTGCTTTCGACGACCCAGCCCAATGGGTTGCGCATGGCCCACAGGCCATTATCGTAAAAAGCCTTGACGCCCAGCAGAAGCGCCGCGTCGCCCGTCAGGTCGGCCAATTGTGCCAACGACGACATGACGCAGGTGACCGAGTGAGTGTGGTCGCCCAGCAGTTCCCGGTCGTGGTCACCGTCCGCAGTAAAGAACTCACCCGTAATTTTCGCAGCCAACTCCAACGCCAGCTCCAACGCCGGCCCATAGCCGGTGGCCCGATAGTACTTGACCAAAGGCCCCAAGGCCCGGGCTTCCCCTGGAATGAACAAACTCTCCCACGCCTCCAACCCCAGCGCCTGTAGCGCCGGTCGATCCCAGCCCTCGTCCGCGGACCAGTAGCGGCGAAACGCCTCGATACTAGCCTCAGCCAACTGCCGTGCCTGCTCTGAGTCGCGGTACTGCACCAGCGGATAGAGCGCGTGGAAACCCTCGCGGATATTGTGTGGAATGAAGTTGACCAGCGGACCGCCCAACTCGGCCCGGTTGAGTGGCATGGCGATGGGGCCGCTGTACGAATAGAAAGCGGCGGCCGCGTGTTTTTCAATCGCCGCTTCATCTACTTCAACACTCGCCGCGTCCTCGGCGTTGAGCAGGGCATTGAGATGGCGACCGGGCACGTGCGCCTCCGAGTGTGCGGCGCTGAAGCGCAGTTCGGCTTGGGGGCGCACGCGCGAGCCGAAAAAGGGAATATCATTGTCGTCGGCATTGAAAACGCTCGACATGGTGCGGCAACCCAATTCAATGGCGCTGCGCACATCCGTGGTATTGACATCTTGTAAACGAGCCATGGTCATCTCCCGTTAAAATTACTGGCCAGTGAAGGGGTGTCGATTGACCACCATTTTACAAAAACCATTCATCGCCCATGACAGCTACTTGTACTCTTCTCCGGTATAGAAGATCATCGGGCGCACCAAAGCTGAAGCGGCGTCCACTTTGTCATGTGGCTGAAATCGAGGTCGGTCGCCAACATAACCAGTTTGTGGCGAATGCAGATCTGGGCGAGCAGCGCGTCGATGGTTCCAGTCTGAATGCCGTGGCGGCGACACTCGTTGCGCAACGCGGCTGCGTCAATGTAGTCGTCACGCACGGGCGTAATCATGGCGAGCGCCTCAAACCGTTCGACGATCCGCGTCTTGGCTCGCGGCCCCCGAAAGCCCTGCAACAACTCCTGCAAAACGATTCCGGTCGTGTAAATCGATTCGCCACTACTGAGCGCCTCCCGCAGGCGCTGCACCTCGGGCCCTTCGGGTGCCGCATCCCGCCGCAAGGCCAGCGACCAAACGCTCGTGTCTGCAAACAACGTCACCCACGGCTCCGTTCGCGTTTGTAGTCAAAGCCGTCGTCCCAGTCGAGTTTACCAAAAAGATCCAAAAGCCGTTCCTGCTCTCGCCGTGCGATGAACTCCCGCAAGGCGCGGTTGACGGTCGCCTTCTTGGTCTTCTCGCCGCTGATTTCCAGCGCCTTGTCGAGCAGTTTTGGATCTATCGCCAAGTTCGTCGCCATTGTGTTACCTCCAACACATATAGTTACACAAAAATTAATCACAGACATGTTACGCGATCAAGTGCTTCCCCTGCATGCGAAACGGTTCTTGCAGCACTCGGGATCGGCTAGCGCGCCTCTCCGTATAGCTCCCCGCTCGCCGCCGCGGCCCTGTCGACGTACCCAGGCCAGCGCGGCGGCTCCAGCAGTAGATCCCCCTCGGGACAGAGGATCCAGTCGGAGCGGCCAATCTCGTAGCTGCGGATGTGGGCATACGGGCCGTCGTCGTTGATGTACTGCACCACGAACAGGTCCCCGGACGGTCTCTGCACCCAGCCGGAGTAGGCACCGTCGCAGTGGATGCTGCGGTCGTGGTCTATGAAGAAATACCGGTGGCCGGCTTGGCGGGCGCAGTTAGCGGTGCAGTCCGGGTCTGCGGCAATCGCCTGGGTCTCGACGTGGAGCACGAGATTGCGCGGCGGCGTCAGGCGCTGGAAGCCGTGGACGATTGCAACCTCGCCGCTCTGCAGGATGCCAGCCCGCGGCCTGCCGACGCAGCAGGTGAGGAAGGTGGGGTATGGGCCGGACCAGGTTTTGCCGCCGTCTCGCGAAATCGCCTTGTGCCCGATGGCGCGCTGCAGGTCCTCGCGCAAGTAGCAGACTAGAGTCCCGTCGTCCAGCTCGACGTAGGTCCCTTCGTTGAGCCACAACTCTGGGTCGGAGCAGACGTGGATTGCCGGCCCCCAAGTCCGTCCACCGTCGGTCGAGGTGAAGGCGTTGTGGAGCCAGACCACGTCGCGGTCGTCCCCCGGCCCAACGCGGTCGGCGCCGATGATGATCTCGCCGGCCTTGGTGCGGAATATGCAGGGACAGATGTGGCCCCTGATCCCGGTGGAGGCGCGCGCGCTCCAGGTGCGCCCCGAGTCGGTCGAGCAGTAGATGAGGATCTCCGAATCGGGATGGTGCTCCGGCTCGAGGCGGGGCAGCAGGTCGCAGATGATCAGCAACTCGGAGCCGTCGAGGGCGAGCAGGCGCGGGTTGTTCAGGCGGCCCTCGGTTTCCGGGTCGATCACCTCGTCGACGACGGCCTTCTCGCTCCAGGTGCGGCCGCCGTCGATGCTGAGGTGGCAGGCGATGCGGCCGAAGGGGAGGGCGGTGTGCCCGAGACTCTCCCGGTACACGCATACCCAAGTGCCGTCGCCGCACTCGACGAGATCGGGGAAGGCCTTATACACGTTGTCTTCGCGGAACAGGACGGACTTGATCATCGTTTCAGCTCCCTGTGTTTAAGTGCCCGCCAAGGGACGAATCTAGCGTTGCGCCCGGGCCGAGCTACCCTATCTGATCTCATTCTCCCAGCGCCGGTACATCTCGGGCCGTCGGTAATGGCGGAAGAACATCAGCGTCTTCCTGCGACTCTCCGCCAGCGCCGACGCACTCAAGTCGGCGACGACCATCTCCTCTTTACTGCCGCTCTGCCCTTCGGCAATGACCGCACCGAGGGGATCGCAGATGAAGGTCACCCCCGAGAAAGTGCGACCGGCCCCGTTGTCGCCGACGTTATTGCAAATAGCGACGTACACGTTGTTGTCGTACGCACGGGCAGGAACGTAGCGCATCCAGCGAGCCCGCTTGTTTGCGGGGGTCTCCCCCGGTGAGGCATGGGGCAGGAAGATCACCTCGGCTCCCTTTTCCGCCAACAGGGTGCTCAACTCCGGGAAGTGAGAATCGTAACAAATCTCAATACCGTAGCGGGCCTTTGCATGGTCAAATACCGGCAGATCATCGCCGTGGCGCCAAGTGCCGATCTCGGAATCAGGGACGTGCGTCTTGCGATAGCGGCCGACGTACCCCTCGGGACCACAGGCGACCTGCGTGTTGTAAACGATGCCGCTGGCGTCCCGTTCGAGGATACCAGCGAGCAGGGTGATTTGGCCGTTGCGTGCGATCTCTTCGAGCCTGTGGAGCGATCCACCTGCGAGCGGCTCGGGCTCCGGCGTCGAGGTGTCGCCGGCATTGTACCCGCACACGCACAGCTCGGGAAAGCAGACGATGTCCACATCTTGTGCCGCCGCCGCCTCGGCAAAGCGCTCGATAGTTGCTAAATTGCGATCGTGTTCCGCGACGCGGCAGTTCATCTGCACCGCGGCTATGCGTAGGTCTTGCATCGGATCAGTTCCTCCTCTTCTATAAGTATTTATCCTTATGAGCCGACTCAACCTCCACCAATTTAAGACAGGTCTCATGTTTGCCCTACTACTAGCGATATGTATTGGCGTCGCCGCATCCGCACCTGCCTATGCCGAGGCTCCGGAAGAAGGCGAGGATAACACTATGTTCTGGTCCATGACGCTGAAGATGATCCGCGCTAGATTTCCGACAGTCGCCCAGGTCTCAACCGATACGCTACAATCCTGGCTCGACGAATCTCCGCAGCGGGAAAACCTCCTGCTGTTCGACGTACGAGAATCCGAGGAATATGCCGTCAGCCATCTGCAGGGTGCCCGGCCAGCCCCCTCGAAAGACGAGGCCCAGAAAGCGCTCCAAGGAGTACCATCGGACCAGCGTATTGTTTTGTACTGTTCCGTGGGGTACCGCTCGTCGGAACTTGCCCAGTTCCTAATGAAAAAGGGATATACGGAGGTCTATAATCTGGAAGGATCGATCTTCGCCTGGGCAAACGAGGGACGACCTGTCTATCGGGGAAACGAGCGGGTAAAGGTCGTCCATCCCTACGACAGAATCTGGGGCAGATTGTTGAAGAAATCGCTGCGAAAACAGTAGCAGCAGGCCACCCCCATTACGCCGCACGCGACTCCACAATGAGCTCCTGACCGAGCACGCGCAGGGCCTTGTGAATCCGGTTGGCGGCCGTGTGGTGACGCGGGTCGAGCATGCGACGCACGACTTTCTCGTTGACGCCGAGGCGGCGAGCCAAAACAAGGCGCGACAGACCACTAGCGCGGAACGCCAACGCGAACGCAGCCTTCGCAGCCATGTCCGGCGGCACGGCGATGAGCTGCTCGGCGGCGCGCCGCCGACTCGGCACCGGGATCGGCTCGTCGTCGTCAATGCGGCCGGCGATAGCTTCCTCAAGGGCGTCGCGAGCCTCGATGAGAGCCTCGGCCTCGTCGGTGCCGGACGTGAGACATTCGGGAAGATCCCGGAACGAGACGATGATCTCGCCCGAGTGATCGGGCTGAAGCCGTGCGGGATAGCGAAACTGCATGACGATCTCCTTTTTCCTATACCTTTACCTTACTTACTTGAATTCGACAGGTAGGTTGATATTTAGGCTCGAACAGGCATCGGAGTCTCCCTATTTTGGGATAGCTTGATTCACCGCCATGGATCATCTACCCCAGGGAAACTCCGATGCTGAACCTGACTCGCTTGCCTGTGAACCTTCGTTATTTTTTGCGTGGGACTCAACATTTTTTTCGTCATCGCCATCATCTGGTGTTCTGTTGGAGTATGACGCTGTTGTTAATCTATCAAGATAAAGCGACGCTGTGTGGTTTAGCCCGCTTGGGGCCTAACCATATAGCGGAATGGCACTTACGTCGCTTGCTGAGTGCGACCTACTGGAGTTGGCGGTTGCTGTTGGGGTACTTGGTTGATGCGGTGATCGCCGGGCTGCCACCGGCGGAAGACGGTCGGGTGTTGGTGATCGTCGACGGGACCTACAAAGCCAAGGTGGCCAAGAAACATCCGTTGGTGCGCAAAGCCCGCGCCGATGGCTATAGTCCCTTTCTGTGGGGGTTTGAAGTGATCCTGGTCATGCTGCAGTGGGGCAATTATCGAATCCCTATCGATTTCGAGTTGGTTCGGCGTAAAGAAGACCCGGCCTATCAGAAGCCCAATGTGTTGTTTCGTCAGATGCTGACCGCCTTGGTACCACCGGCTTGGGCCCAGCAAGTGATCGTGGTCGCCGATGCCGGGTTTCCCGCTAAAGAAACGCTGCACTTGATCCAGCAACGAGGCTTCTTTTTCGTCATGAGTCTGCCCCGCACCTGGAAGTTTGAAGACGGCCATACGCTCAAAGATTGGGTCCATCATACGCGCCATACCTGTTATCGAAAAATCTGGTTTCGTCCGCACGGCTCCCGTCGGCGGGTCTATTGGGTCTACCGCGGTCGTAAACGCCTGCGACACATCGGAGATGTCACGTTGGTCTTGAGCAAGAAACGGCGCAACGATTCGCCGAAACAAACCAAAATCCTGGTGACCAATCTACCGGACGTGACCGCAGGCCAACTCGTCGTGTTGTATACCCGCCGCTGGCACGTGGAACTGCTCATCAAAGAATTGAAAGGGGCCACCGGATTAGGACAAGCCCAGGTGACCAAGCAGACCCAACGAGTCGAACGCTCCGTCGCGTTGTCCGTTATGGCCTACTTGGTTTTGATCCATTTTCGGCAGCGGGATATTCCCCACCAAGGACCGTGGAGTGCGTTTACCCTCAAGCGAAATTTTGCTTGGGAGTGTGCGCGAAAACAGATTGAACATAACCAAAAACGAACCTACACAAAGGCCGCCTAAGACAACTACCTGTCGAATTCAACTTACTTAAAGTCGCTGCGTTCGAGGCCGAGCTGACGGATCATAGCGGACAGCAGGCCGGGAGCAAGCTCCTTGCGGCGATCTTTTACGACGGTCTTGCGCGTACCGTAATACAGCGTGACGTGACTCCCCTTGCCGCGCTTGGTATCGAGACGCACGGAAACCGCGCGCTCCGCGCCAAGCTCAAAAACCCGGTCTACGAATTCTCTGCCTTTCACGTTCTACAGAATAGGACATAAGTGTCCGAATCGCAAGCGGATGGGATAGAACAAGACTTGTTAAGTTGTAGATCAGACCTACGTTAGCTATAATACGCCCGCCAAGGCTCCACTAGCCCGGGCACCACAACGCCGTAGTAGCGACTATGAAGAAGGCCGTATCGCCTACACCGTACTCTTCAAAGATAGCGACCGCTTTCGTACCTATATGTAAGCGTTCATCCATTAAAAAATTATTGGAGAATCGAAATTGAACTTCCAGTTTTCAATCCCAACTGACCAAGGAAACACTAATTTTGAATTACCTGCCGGCAGTTCACTCATTTTCGTAGGGGCAAATGGTGGCGGAAAGACGCGCTTGGCGGTGCAGATAGAGCGAGTCTTGGGACTTCAAGCCCATAGAATCTCTGCTCACAGAGCGCTAACGCTGAATCCGGATGTTGCAAAAATCAGTGAGAAGAAGGCTCTCATGGGGCTACGTACCGGGAGCGCTGATGAGAAGGCCGGAATAAGATACAGAGAAAGCCATCGATGGCAGAGTAAAGGTGCGGTACAATTACTCAATGATTTTGATTATCTGATTCAAGCATTATTCGCGGAACAGTCAAATACTTCGCTCCAGGCTTATCGACGCTATAAGCCTGGAGCTATTGAAACGGACGAGTCTTTTCAACTCACAAAATTTGATACCTTACAGGAAATATGGGACCGCTTGTTGCCACACAGGAAACTTCATATTTCCGGAGATGATATTCTGGTATCATTACCAAGCTCTAACCAGACTTATAAAGCATCTGAGATGAGTGATGGTGAGCGAGCCATCTTTTATATGATAGGACAAACACTGGTCGCGGAAGAAGATACGGTTCTTATTATTGATGAGCCCGAACTTCATGTTCATCGATCCATTATGTCAAAGCTTTGGGATGAATTAGAAGCGAACCGACCCGATTGTGCATTTGTGTTTATCACCCATGATCTTGAATTTGCAGTTGCACGCACGGCACAAAAATTCGTGATAAAGGATTACGACCCAACACCGCGCTGGACGATTGAAAAAGTACCGGAGGAAACAGGCTTTAACGATGAGCTTGTCACACTGATACTTGGTAGCCGGAGGCCAATTCTATTTGTCGAAGGCGATCACGGCAGTCTTGATATGGCTATTTATCGTCGTTGTTACCCTAAATGGACTGTCATTCCTCGTGGCTCTTGCTCGGAAGTTATCCATTCGGTGATAACCATGCGAAAGAACGCTGACCTCACCCGGATAAAGTGTTCTGGAATAGTCGATGCGGACGACTATGACGATGAAGACAAGCATTATTTGGCCGAACGGGGGATCAAAGTTCTTCCTGTTTCCGAAATCGAAAATGTGATTGCGCTGCCTGATGTCAGTAGAGCAATTGCCGAAACTGATGGATACCGAGGCACCGAACTTGACGAAGTCCTCGCTCAGTTATCAAATGCAATATTTGAAACAATAAACTCTCCTGAAAAAATCGAGAAGGTGGTTGTGAGGTATTGCAGAAGGCGCGTCGATCGAATGTTGAAGAAAGTCGATTTGAGCGAGGCAGGAACCATTGATGATCTCGAAGAGGAGTATCGCTCTCGGACTGAAATCCTTAATATAAGATCAATCGCAAAGCAGGCCACAGAGCAAATCAACCAAGCTATAGCTGAGCGGGATCTGCCGAAACTACTTTCGTATTATGACAATAAGGAAGTAATAGTGCTTGTTGCGCGTAAGCTCAAAAAACAGAAGAAGCATGATTTTGAAAGCTGGCTGACACGCGTTCTCCGAAACAACAGCGTTCCGTCCGTTTCTAAGGCAATACTCTCCCAACTACCTGAAATTCAACCCGAATGAACCAATCAAACACCCCCATCCCCATCGGCTCCAATCGCCAACTACTGCTCGACCGCCGCCTCATCGACGAGCTACAAGACGCCCGCCAAGTCCTCCACCAGCCCGCGCGCCGCAACGCCGCAGTGCGCATTGACCATCCTTGGGAAGAAGGCGGCCTCGCCTACGCCGTGCTCTTCAAAGACGGCGACCGCTTCCGCGCCTGGTACCGCTGCATCCCCCACGCCGACAACAACAAAACCGACAGGGCCTGCACCGCCTATGCCGAAAGCAGCGACGGCATCACTTGGCACAAACCAGAGCTGGGCCTCATCGACTTCCAAGGCTCGACGGCCAATAACCTAGTTCTCGACGATCCCAACCTAGTCAACTTCTCCCCGTTCCTCGATCCAGCAGCCCCGGCTCAAGAGCGTTACAAAGGCATCGGCCGGCGCGGTGCCATTTACACGGCGACCTCGCCCGACGGCTTGCACTGGCGCAAAAACCCCGAACCTGTGCAGACCGAAGGCCCATTCGACTCGCACAATATCGCCTTCCGCGATCCGTGGACCGGCCAGTACATCATGTACACCCGAGGCATTCGCTGCGATGGCGAACTCGGCCACGGTGCCACTCGCGCCTTCAAGGGAGGCGTGCGCTGGATCCGCCGCGCCACCTCCGACGACTTTGTCCACTGGAGTCCGCTAGCAGCCATCGACACCGGCGATGCGCCGCTGGAGCACATGTACACCAATTCCTGCGTTCCCTACGAGCGTTCCCCCGGCCTCTACTTGATGTTCCCCTCGCGCTTTGTCAACAGCCGCAGCCCCACGCCCGGTTGGCCGTATCCCGGGGTCAACGACGGCGTGCTAATGAGCAGCCACGACGGCCTCCACTTCGACAGGCTCTTCCCGGAAGCCTTCGTGCGCCCAGGCCCCAACCCCGGCAATTGGCACGACCGCAGCGTGTACATCATGCGCGGCCTGCTGCGTACCGGACCCGCCGAACTGTCGCTCTACATGACCGAGCACTGGCGCATGCCCACATCCTGCATCCGCCGCCTGACGATGCGCTTGGATGGTTTCGCCTCGGTGCAAGCTCCCTATCGCGGCGGCCAGTTCACCACCAAGCCCCTGATCTTTAGCGGCGATCAGTTGCGGCTCAATATGTCCACCTCCGCAGCCGGCAGCATCCGCGTCGAAATTCAGGACGAAAACGGCAAGCCTTTCCCCGGCCTAGCGCTGGCCGATTCGCCCGAGCTTTTTCAGGATCAGACGGACTTAGCTGTGCAGTGGGAATCGGGCGCTGAAGTAGGCCCATTGGCCGGTCGGCCAGTGCGTCTGCGCTTTGTCATGTACGACGCCGACCTGTACGCGCTGCGCTTTTGCCGCCAAGAAGAATAGGAGACGAACCCATGTACCAATCTGTAGATGTCGCCGCCATTTCCTTCCGGCCTAAAAAATTCGACCTAGCCGGCAATGCCGACCACCTAGAGGCCATGTTCCGCGCCGCTGCTAAAGGCGGTGCCCAACTGGCCTTGGCGCCCGAAGGGGTATTAGAAGGCTACGTGGTCATGGAACTGATCACCGGGGAGGAGTCGGAAGAACGGATGCGGGACGTGGCCGTCACCACGCGCGGCCCGGTCATTGGCCGCTTCCGCGAGCTAGCCCGCGAACTGGGAATATGCCTAGCCTTTGGCTTGGCCGAGCGCATCGGCGACGATGTGTACAACTGCGCCGTCTTCATTGACCACCGGGGCCGCCTGCGCGGCAAGTACCACAAAATGCAACTGGCCGAGGGCTACCATCCCTCCTGGTGGTACAACCGCCTCGGCGCCCATGCCCATGCCTTTGACACTCCGTTTGGCCGCTGCGGCTTCCTCATCTGCAACGACCGCTGGAATCCCGACATCGCCCGCATCCCAGTGCTCGACGGGGCACAGTACCTGCTCATTCCCTCCTTCGGCTCCCGCTCTAAGGATCAAGACCACGCCGTGTTAGCCCGGGCGCGCGAAAACGGCGTCGCCATTGTCGAGGCCAACGTCGGCGTCACCTTGGTCATCAGCAAAGGAGAGATTATCGCTCTGTCGCGCCGAGTGAGCGAAATCACCTACGCCACCATCGAAATCCCGGCCCCAGCTTCGGCGCGCAACCGCGACGCGCAGGAACGCAGTTTTTTGCGCTGGCGGCAGACGGAAATGCGCCACCGCTACAAAAAAGGGGAGGCTAAACGCGCCCGCTCCGGGCCGCACGACCCCGACAAGGTCAGCCACGACGAGAAGGGCCGCTTGCTCTATTGAAAGGCCCTCTGCCCCACAATACCCTCACCCTGCGCGATTTCGTAGCTCGCACCAGCCGCAAGCTGTTCAAGGGCTTCCACCGTCCCATCCGGCCAGCGAATCTCCAAGCGGTCGATCTGCTCGGCGGCTCCCAAGCCAACGGTCAGGGTCGTCGGACTGTGGCTCAAATAGGAAGATCCCGTGCGCACCATGAACACCTGCTCCTGTTCGCCCACCTGCGCAGTCACCCTCGCGCCAATAGCGTCTCGATTAGGTACCTTGCCCGTCAGATCGAGCGCCACCGCGCGACCGGTCGGCCCCTCGTTGCGCAATAGATAAGCCGGACCGCCATTGGTCGTCAGCAGCACGTCCAAGTCGCCGTCTGCGTCGATATCGCCGACGGACAGCCCTCGCGCCACCACTGGCTTGAGAAATGGCCCGCCCGTCTGCTCCGACACCTCGACCATCCGCCCGTCGCCGGTATTCCAAAACAACTGCGGTGGTTGACGGTACTCGATCTCCTTCTGCGTCGAGTTGATCTCTGGCTCGATGTGCCCATTGGCCAAAATCAGGTCTTGGTAGCCGTCGAGATCGTAGTCGAAAAAGCGCAGCCCAAAGGTCAACGGCCGCAGCGTCGCCTGCATCAGTCTAGCCCCACCTGCGCCATCGACGAAAACCTCGCCGCCAGCTTGGCGGTAGAGTGAGAGCGCCTCGCGGCTGAAGTTGCCAATGGCGATGGAAAGCACGCCGTCGTTGGCGACCGATGCGATATCTATGCCCATCCCCGCTCGCGCCCGCCCGCTCTCATCGTAGCCAATGCCCGCGGCGAGCCCCCGCTCCGCAAAGCGACCCCCACCTAAGTTTTGCAACAGGAAATTGGGCTGGGTGTCGTTGGTGACGACCAAGTCGATGCGGCCGTCGTCTTCAAAGTCGGTCATGGCCACGCCCATGGATTTGCCCTCGGGCAATAACAGACCGGCCTCTTTGGTTATCTCCCGGAAGCGGCCCTCACCCAGATTGCGGTAGAGCCTCGGCGTCGAGCCGGGGTACTGCTGTGGCGTGGCGTAGGACTTTCCCTTGCCATCTTGCGTAGTGTATATGTCGGTGCTGGGAGACCAATGCACGTAGTTGGTGACCAACAGATCCAGCCAGCCGTCGCCATCCACATCAACCCAGGCCGCGCCCGTGGACCACTCGGGATTCTCATTACCCGCATCGTCGCGCCAGACCACGCCCGCCACGCCCGCTTCCCGCGCCACATCGACGAAGCGACCCGCGTCGTTGCGCAAGAGCAGGTTCGGCCCCAAGGTCGTCAGGTAGATATCCGGGTCGCCATCGGCATCGTAGTCGGCAATCGTCGCGCCCATGCCATAGACAGAAAAACCTAGGCCAGCGCGTTCCGTTGCGTCGGCAAAAGTGCCGTTGCCGAGATTGCGGTAGAGCTTGCCGGGAGCCTTTTCGCCCTGCCACCCCTCGCTGTTGACCAAAAGCACATCCAGCCAGCCGTCCCCATCGTAATCAAAAAGCGCGCAGCCGCTACCCATGGTTTCCGGCATCCACTTGTCGCCGCGCGCACCAGTCTCGTGCCTGAATTCGAGACCAGCCTCTCGCGTCACATCGACAAAGCGCACCGCAGGGGCCTCTTTCCGCCCGCGCCCCACCGCGTAGTCGGCGGTCGGTGCTTTAGTATACTCGGGCGTCGGAGCCGGGGCTGAAGGTTCTTCCGGACCGCAGGCAGCCCACAGCAACGCGCAGACCAACTGGATACTCCTCGATAAAAGCTTCATAGGAAGATTAGAGCTGCCGGGCAAAAGAAAAATGCCGTCTGTCATCGCTGTAAAAGGAGGACGAAATATGGGTCGAGCCGTAGAAACCCGCTTAGCTGCTGGGAAAATGCAGCGTTTACATTCTAATAGGGCTTAGAGCTACTTCTCTCTATTCGGCCTCTGGGTCAGAGCAGAGCCGGAAGATGTCTTGGCCGATTTGCTCGAACCGCTGCTACGAAGGACCTTTGAAGCAGCCGACGCAGCACGACTCGAGGTGACTTTTGTGCTCTTTCTTTGTGACAGAGCAGAGCCGGCTGCCGACTTGGCGGACTTGCTCGCACTTTTGCTTCTGATAACCTTGGACGCGGCTGTAGCCGCCCTCCTGCCTGTTTGCTCTCTATTCTTTGTCATCTACAACCTCCTCCTTATTTGCTTTGAGGTCTGTAACTATAGCAACTGGCGAAGTGTCGTTTATTACAAAAAATGCTATCAGTGCAAGTAATGATGCGAATAGAACAGTACCAGCGAAGCCTCCAACTAAATTTATACAAAATTGAGGCCAGAAGCGACTATTCTGCCTGATCTCTCCGACTATGGTCTCCTCTTCGACTTGCTTCCTCCAAGCGTCCCCGATGGCCTCAACGACTTCATCCGAGTAGACCCGAAGGGCGTTTTCGGCCGTACCCTTAGCACGGAGGAGAACACCCGTCGGCTGCTGCTCGTACCATTCGCGGATTTGGTCTGGGCTAGGCGGAGTATTGTACTGCTCTTCGTAGTGCTTGATCCACTCGATTTTTTGTTCTTCGACAATCGCGAAGGCAATCAAGCAATACAACCAATGCTCCTCAGACTCATCAACTAACTCTCGATAGACATCTTCTGGACCTGAGTATTTTCCCACGCTTAAGGTTTCCTTATATCCTGGCGAACAATTATTCAATTCCCCAACGGATGAACGTGGATTTTGAGTGCCTCGCGGTTGTCGTGCGGATGCTCTAGCCGGTAGCGGCGCGTCAGCTCTTGAGCCGACTCGTCGATCTGGTGGTACTGGTAAGCCTGCTCGGCGACGAGGGCCTCGTCCTCGCGGCTAAGGGCGCGCAGGCAGAGCATTCGGTGGTAGTGGGCGACGCGGTCTTCCGGATCAATAGCCAGCACGCCGTCGAGGGCCTCCAAAGCCTCCTCGTAGCGGCCGTCGAGATAGAGCACCCGGCCCAAGTTGCGCCATGAAGCCCGATCCTCGGGAAAGTCGCGCAACACCCGGCGATACGCCTGCGCCGCCGCCTCGTAGCGACCGTCCTCTTGTAACACCACGCCCCAAACCCAAGCCGTCTGCCCGTCGCCGGTGACCAGCGTCTCGCAGTCCCCCAAGTGCTCGTAGGCCCGCTCTAAGTGACCGTCGCGCACCGCAACCCTAGCCAAGTTGCGGCAGCCGTCTAGGCGCTTGGGCGCTAGCTGTTCCACCGTCGCAAAGGCCCGTGCGGCACCTTGGGTATCGTCTTGGAGCAGCAAGCCGATGCCATAGTCGTTGAAGCGCATCCAGTCGCCCGCATCCGGCGCACCCGCCGCGGACGACCCTCCCACCGCTAGCTCCACTTCGCTGCGGGCGATCTCAGTTACCGGCAACTCCGGCACTTGGTCGAAGCGGCGGAAGCCTTGGCGGTTGCTGTTGAAGGCAAATTCCGTATAGGCGCGGTCGAACTTGCGCCACAGCAGCCGCGCCCGCAGCGTCAGCTTGCGCCCCGCGTAGTCTGCGGGCACCTCGAAGCTGTAGTGAGCTACATCCGCCGTACCCGGACCAATGGTGCGCACGTACACGGCCGTGACGATGTCCTGGGCGTTGCGCCGATGGATGGCTTGGCCTTTTGCATCGACCATCAGCGCCTTGTAAAAATGCGCCCCCAAATCGACGTGCCCGTCGTCTTGCACCGCCCCGTTCAAAGCCAGCACCACGTCGTCGTCTCCCACCACCGAGACCTCTAGCCAGCCCTCGTTGGAATCGTTGGTTCCGCCCGGGAAGGTATGCCCGACGCCCTTGTTGCGCACCACCACGTCGAATGCGTACTCGCCGCCGGGCACCAGCGCTGGCTGGCTCTTGTCCAGCGCGTAGTGCGCTTCTTCTTGGTGGTGCAGCGCGAATACATCGACGCTGAGTTTTTCGTCTTGCAGAAATTCCTCGATCCGCGCGATGGTCTCCTCGTCGCCGCGGATGAAGGGCAGGGCCGTGTTGACCGCCAAAAAGCGGTGCGACTTGACGTAGCCATCCCGCGCCGACACGTCACCGGCGACCGCTTCCTCCAGCGGCATGTGGCAGTCCTGGCAGACCCGCTTGACACCGGGCAGGTAGAAAGTCCTGGAGGCGTTGAGCGCCACGCCGCTGTCGTGCCAATTGTCATATTCGTCTTGGCCGCGCAGCCAGCGGTAGCCATTGACGCGCGAGTCGAGGCTGACCTTGTGGCAGGTGGCGCAAAACTCAGAGGTGCGGAAAAAGGGCTTGAGCATCTGCTTTTTGTGGACGATGGGCCGCGCCTTCAGCGCAGTGTCGTGCACGAAGCGGCCAGCCCCTTCTTTGGCATTGGCGAACAGATAGGGATCCTCCTGCTCGTCGGCGATGTTGTAGTTGCCGTTGCCGGTCTGATCGTGAATTTCGTCGATGGCGTGGCAGCCCAGGCAGGTCAGCCCGGCTTGGGCCTGGGGCGAGGCGCGGTCGATCTCCTCGGTCATTTTACCCGCCAGCATCAGCGCCGGATCGTGGCAACCCGAGCACCACTTGGACTTGATTTTGCCCTCCTCCCCCGCCAAGTCCTTGTAATAGGCAATATGGGCAGCGACCTCCGCGTTGCTCTCGGTCGAGTTGCTGCGCATGTCGTTGATCGTCGCCTCGTAGAAGGGGTTGTTAAACGAGGCAAAGCGATGCGCCGATGTCGCCCACTGTTCGACGACCGCCGCGTGGCAACGGGCGCAAGTCTCCGAGCCAATCGGCTCGTTGACCACAAAGCCGTACTCGTCGAGGTCCCCGGCAAGTTTCTCCGGCTGCGAAAGATCGCCGCGAGTGATGATCCGCGAGGGCAGAATGTCGCCGGTCGTAGTCGTAGTAGCCGCCGGGAAAAAGGGGCTTTCAGCCGGGACAAAATTGGCGGGTACGAAGTCGTCTGGGGCAAAGTCGGCGACCTGCCGCGCCTTGGAACCCGGGCCGGTGTGCTTGCCAGCGGCGAATGCCTGCTCGGCCGCCTGCGTGTACTGCTCGCCGCTATAGGTCAACCCGTGTAGCACCACGGCTAGCGCCAACAGCCCAACCACCGCTACGGGCACTATGCGATAGCTCCGCGCGGAGGGCTTCCACAGCGAGAGGCGGCGGTGCGCCAAGTAAAAGAGAGGGACTAAAACCGCCGCGGCCACGTGGCTCCAGTAGGCCACCGGATTGCCGCGGTTGCTCGCCGCGCTGAGGATGAACAGCCCGCTGATGGCCAGTAAGATGCCCAGCGTCAGCGTGGCGATGCCGGTGAGGATGGCCCTCTTGCGGCTTCTGCGCCACACGGCCGGTAGGTGCCAAGCCACAAAGCCCATCGCCAACACCACCAGCACCAGACCGACGCCCGTATGCGACAGCACCATGCCCTGGTAAAACTTGGGCAGGGAAATGTCAGTGACCGCGAAATAACCCGAGTCCAAGACGTCGGCCAGCCGGTTGGTCAGCAGATAGAGCGTATCGGCGACCATGAAGACGCCTAGGACCACGACCGCCAGCAAGGTCCGTTGCTGGCGAGCACTCAGGCGACTCGGGGTTTTCTTTTGCATGGCTTAGCTTGGCAGAGCGCACATGGCCGGCGGGATTGCCGGGCGTACTCCTTTAAAGATAGGAGTTGCGCGCTATCTCTGGTAGGCTGCGACCTGCGGGGATGCTTATGCCCACTGCCCTTGTAGCCAACCGACGATCTTTTCGACCATGACTTGCGCGTGCTCGCTAAAGACGTGGTCGGCTCCGTCGATGACGACGAGTTCGGCGGTGTCGCTGGCTTGGGCGAGGATGTCATGCGAGTTGGCAATCGGCACCACGTCGTCCTCGCTGCCGTGGATCAACAGCCAAGGTACCGCAATCTCGGCCCCGCGTTCCACCACGGTGTCGATCTGGGCCATGTCGTCCATGTACGCTTGCGAGAGCGGGCAGTCTGGCTCGTCCCACATGCAGCCCTCGTCGGGCACCTCCTCGCCGAACTCGCGCTCGGCAAAGGCGCGAGTATGCACCATGCCGGCCAAAGAGACGAGCAGACGGATGCGCTCGTCGCGGCTGGTGCGCAAGACGCCGACCGCCCCTCCCATGCTGTGGCCGACATAGCAGACCGAGTAGCCGTCCAAGGCGCTGAGCACCGCGCCAAGATCTTCGACCTCTTTGGAGATCGTCGAGTCGGCAAAGCGGCCTTCGGACGCGCCGTTACCGGCAAAGGAAAAGCGCAGCGCGTGGATGCCAGCAGCCGCTAGCCCCTCGGCGAGCGCTACTACAAAGGGGCGGTCCTTGTTGCCGGTCACGCCGTGCCCCAAGACGGCAATGTGCCGCGACCCCTCCGTGCCGGCGTGAAAAGTGTAGTCCAACTCTTCGCCGGACGAGTTGCGAATAGTTCCGAACATGAGTTTCATCCTCCACAGATAATCTATCGTTTTTTTATGTACTCATTTTCGTCTGCTTCAATCAGCCCGTTGTCAATTACCCTCATAAGCGAGGGCAGCGCGGGTAGTATCCGAGGGTCAATAAAATTTTCGTCGTTCTGACTTCCCTTTGCCTGACCACAGCTCGTGTTATGTCCCACGGGACTGCGATAACGATCCTCATCATCCTGCACGGTTCCACCCATACAGCAGGCGACCATGTTGGCTATGTCGAGGGCCTTCGCTTTGCCCAGTTTGGCGTCGCTCTGCGGGATCACATGCTCAATCTGACGACGCCATCCTCTGATCGCAATCTCGCAGTAAGCGCAGAGTCCGTGTTGGTTTTGGGTTAGGGCACCTCTAAGTTCGCGGTACGACGCCCCCGAATTGTGAGAGCGAAATTCGTCCCAATCCGCGTCTTCACCCATACAACCGAGGTATTCGTCAAGGCCAAGAGTCGGGTTACTCAATTCGCGAACCCTCTTCATGGCGACTCGGCCCGCTGCTTAAACAGCTTGCGTCGTCGGATTTCAAGGTCAGCTCGATCGAGGGCCGGATCGTAGGGAGACATGCTCTCCAGACTCGCTCGCAGAGCCAAGGCTTCTTCGGACTCCCACTGTCCCTCCCTGATCAGATACCGGTATTGTTCCAGTGCTTTTGTGAACTCGTTCTCGGGCCGTTCTTTTACGCCCATCACCACGGAAAGCACATCCCCCGCCTCGGCCCCATACGTCGCCCCTGCCGGTGCCCCCGCAACAATGCGGTCGCCTTCTCGAGCAAGTTCCACAATGCGCTGCGGCTCGACCGTAGTCAGCACCTGCGGGCTGTGAGTAGAGACGATAAACTGCGCATTCGGGAACGTCCGCTGCAGATCGTCCAAGATGCGTTGCTGCCATTTTGGATGCAGATGCAGTTCCACCTCGTCAATCAGGACAACCGCCTCGGATTCAAGTGGGTCGTCCAAGTGCGGATTGCCCTGCACCATCCGCCGTGCCAGATCGGCCGCCAGCGCCAGCATAATGCGATAGCCCCCACTTAGCTGGTCGAGTGGGAGCTTTTCTACTTGTCCTTGCTCCGATTTCTGGGACACTATAAAACGGGGAGGATTCGACTCGGTACGAGGGTCGGACACTTCCGGAAGCATGGACGAGATCGCTTGGCGCACCGCAGATACCTCTTTTAGCTGATAATCGAAGTCGCGGCGTTCCTTCTGTTCCCTCAATTCCTCGTCCTCCTTGAAATAGAACCAAGCAAAGAGGTCCTCAAAATCCGTGCGAGCAGAAAGCGCCCCTTTCAGCGCATCTAACCGAGAAACCCGGCGCGGTAAATGGCGCGGAGATACCACCGATTCTGGCACATCTGAGACCGTCCGATCAGTACCATAAAGGACACAGATCGGCATATCGTTGTTATCTGCATGGCTATCCTCGACCAGCGCCTCCTCCAGATTCTCCCGGTGGACCGACATCTCTTCCTCCGCCTTCTTCCGCTTAACCACCGACCTAGTCCCTGGTCGCTCACACGCCTTTCCGTCCATTGAAGTGAGCGATACCAGCGGATTCCCTGCGCCTTCGCGCCAATCCTCTTCGCAAAAATAAATGAAGACATCGAGAAACGGTCCGAGCATAGCCTCATCCCCCAATCCCACCGCAATCGCACTCAGAACGCTCGTCTTGCCGTACCCATTGTCGCCGTGCAACACCGTCAGCGACGGATCGAGTGGCAGCTTGAGCTTTTCAATGGCGCGATAGTTTTCAATCTCCACAGATTTCAGTTTCACAAGTACACCTCCTTCGTCCTAAGTTACTCGACGCCATCACTCTGCGTTTCCCTCAGCCTCGCCAAATCCTTCCGGATATCCTCGGCAACTTCCGCGACCTCAAGCGCCACCCGGGGCTCGTGTCCGAGTTCCTGTTCCAAAGCCGTCGTAAGCGGCAACAGAAGATTTGCCGACGGCGACGCCTGAATAAGATCGACCATGCGCTCCAGCCCGATCTCGATGCTGAACGCCATCAGTGCATCAAGGCTCTCCTTCGGAAGGGAGTCGAGATCGGGAAGAATCGTCAAGATCTCCGCAATGTCTCGCTCGCTCGCGGATAGGTCTCCGCTTGCGAGGGTCGCCCTTGCCCTGATCAGATAAGCCAGCCATTGGTTCTCCGACGATTCCGTGTGGCACATATCAATTACCCGACCTGCCGACTCGATGGCTGCCTTGTACCGCCGACACTCTATCTCAGAATTCGCTTTTATAAGAAGCGCGCACTCAGTCACCATACGAAACGCAGGAGATTCGCTATCACCGAATCGGCGCACTACCTCGTCACAAGTGGCCAGCGCGTCCTCTGGACGATTCAGTCTGTCAAGTATGACTCCTTTGCTGACGAGCGACCTTGCAACTGCTTCGAGAAGGGCTGGCATCTCGCTGTCGCCGAATCGGCGCACTACTTCGCCATAGGTGGTCAGCGCGTCCTCCGACCGGTCTAAATCGTCGAGTGCACACCCTTTGCCAAAGAGGGCGAACGCGACCGATTCGAGAAAGACCGGCATCTCGCTATCGCCGAATCGGCGCACCACCTCGTCGAAGGTGGCCAGCGCATCCTCTAGCCGGTCTAAGTCATAGAGTACACACCCTTTGCCGCGAAGCGCCATCGCAACTAATCCGAGAAGGTCTGGCGTCTTACTATCGCCGAATCGGCGTACTACTTCGTCATAGGCGGTCAGCGCGTCCTCTGGACGATCTAAGTAGTTGAGTGTGAGTCCAGCCAGTGCGACTAGTTGGGAGACCATCGGCATTTCGCTCTCGGCGAATCGATGCACCACTTCGTCGAAGGCGGACAGTGCTTCTTCTGTCCGATCCTGATTCGTCAGAGCAACCGCTTCGTCGAAGATCTCCTTCGCGGCCAGAAACTCAGCCTGTTCGTTCGTATCCTCGCTACCTTGGTCCTCCCGACGGGGATACTGTTCCACGCCGACCGACGTCTTGCTCTCCACATTGGAAGGTACCGAATCCCGCTCGAAAACCTCCGTGAAACCTTCGGGAATCATCGCAAGTAGTTCTTCGCGATGCCCGTCCAGTGCCGGTAACTTCATCATCTGTGCAAGTGCGATCCGGGCCAGCGATTGCATCTCCCCGCCGAAACTTCCTGCCTCGCGGGCGATATGAGCACCGATGTCTCTCAGTTCAGTACCAGAGTAGTACGACTCCATGAATTGGATGAGGGCCTTGATTAGGGAATCCTGTCCGCGGGAGCGCCGCAGCAGATAGTAGATGTTGTAGAGGCGCTCGGTCAGGTAATACTGTTTGCGCCGGGCAGTACCCCCCATAACCTGAACGACGCCCCGTTCGATGAGGCGGGTGAGTTGGGCACTACACTTGCTCGTCTCCAACCGGGTGCGGGCCGAGATCTCCTTCGTGGTCGCCGGCTTCCACAGGTCGGCGAGCGCGAGATAGACCCGCCGCTCCTGCGGTGGTAGCGATTCGATATGGCTCTTGAAGTACTCCGTATGGTCATCGACGAGGTCGAGTAGTTCGGCCATGAGTTCGGGAAAGGAACGCCCCGCTCCGAAGCGAGCCACGATGGCGATCAGACGCGGACTGCCACCGGTGAGAATCTCTAGGGATCGAATGGTCTCAGGCGGAGGGCATTTGCCGGACACCGCTTCCCACAGCGCGGCGCATTCCTTGGTGTCGAGCGGGTGCAGCAGCAGTACCCGGAACAGGTCGTACAGGGCGTGGTCCGGATTGTCGATCTCGTCGAAGCGGCTGGTCGCACTCGCCAGTAGGATGATACGCGGCTCGGTCTGGAGAATCTTCCGCAGCCGCCAGCCCGCCTCGGAGTCTGCCATGTCCCTGAACATCATGTTCAAATTCTCAACCATCAGCACGAGCCGCTTGCCCTCCCGGTCCGAGAAGTCCAGCAGAGTACCGAGGCAGAGTTCAGCAAGAATTTGGTCGTCCTGAATGGTGCGCAAGTGTTCGTAAGTTCGGTGCAGGTCGGGAACATCCTCCCCGCGAGGCATCTGGTCGGCCAAGCGGGACAGACATTCCAGCCAGAACTCGCCAGCGGAGGCGACTTCGTAGCTTTCCTCGGCGAAGACGATCGGAAAGAAGCCGGATCGCAATTCGGCATCCCGGCTCACCTCGACCGCGACACGCAGCAGCAGGCTCGTTTTCCCGCTGCCGCGTGGGCCGATCGCAATTTGATGCGGATTGGCGCTTCCAGTGCATTCACGCAGCATGTCAACGATTGATTCAAACTCGCCCGTCCGCACACAGAACGAGACCACCAGTTCGTCGTCGGTGAGAAACCCCGGGTTGTACTTTCTAGTGGTCATGGCTACCGCTGTTCCTCGTTTTGGCTTGGCGGCGGGCTATGGGGACGAAGTGCCGGCCGTGCCGGGCGCGCCACCAAGCTTCGAGTAGGCCCGATACGAACCGGTAGTCGTCACCTTGTCTCGCCAAATAGCCGTCATGTTCGAGCACACTAAGAATGTCCTTGGTAGAGACCGGGACGGCATCAGCCTGGAAGTACTCATAATATTGGTCAATGGCATCGCTATGCAGCAATCCGTAGTTGACCGCGGCCTCGGTCAATATATCCAAGGCGGCCAGATAACCTTTGTCCCCGAGAACCATCCGCAGCCGGCTCTCGTAGTGCTCTAGATCCATCTGTCCCCGGACACCCAGCATCTCGGTAGTGTATACGCGATCTACATCTTCTAGTGAGGCTTCCCGCCGGTTGGCCCGGCGCAGATCTTCGTGGAGATTATCGAAAAACTGCTGCACATGGTGGGGAATCTGACACCGCAGCCGGCGGCACATGTCTTGGCGGACGGTGAGTGGAAGTTCGATGTCATAAGTGCCTGCCAGCGCGGCGAGGCAGGCACTGGCAGTCTCCTCTTCCCAAGGCTTTAGATCGAAGGGAGAAAAGATGTTCGCGTGGGCGCTGAGCCCAGCCTGTTGCAGAATCGGCTCCAAGCTCACGCTGCCTGAGAGGATCAGGCAGACCCGGCCTCGATGTTCTTGACCGTTCTTGCGTAGCCAACTCAGGAACTCATCCACTGCCTGCCTTCGCTCCGGCGTGATGCAGTAGTCGTCCCCCTTGAGCAGACGATTGACGAGAATCGGCAACTCGTCGATAGCGAGCACCACTGGCCGGTCGTTCTCAGCCAAGGCTGCAAAGACCTCGTCTCCCTTCTGCCGCCAGTTTCCGGCGTCGATTCCAGCGCGCAGTTTCACCTGCACCTCGGAAACGGCTAGCGTATCGACTCGATCAACGGCCTCGCGTAGAGTGTTGGCGAGCCAAGATTTGAGCTTGCGCTGTACGCCCTGCACCGACCTCGACCGAACTCCGATCTCGGCGATGGCGTCTGCTGGAGTGCGGGCACCCTCCAGATCAACGAAGATCGTCTCGAAGCTGTCCTCGTCCTTTAGGCGACGCAGTAACTCCCTAACCAAGCTCGTCTTGCCCATCCGCCGTTGCGCGGTCAGCAGTGTATGGGTTCCGTCCCTTACCCGCTCGGTGAGTGCTTCGAGCTCGGCATCCCGGTCGAAGAACCGATCATCATCAACCCAGTTCCCGCCTGCCTTCCTGAGCCTCATGGTCACACCTCTCTTTCCAGCAAATTTGTTGCCAACAACCCTGTTGCCAACAAATTTGCTGGAAAGAGTAGATCTTGTCAAATTGGGGTCTTCAGCAAAAAGCGTAGTGCGGTCAGTACCCGGCGCGGATACTTGCGGTGCATGGCCATGCCCAGCCAGTAGGCCGCCCTAATAATACTGCCCTAATCACACCTGCGCTCCCACCATCCACAGACACAGAAGGGAGGCTAGGGGATAGCTCTCAAAAATTCACAAGTCTGCCGCGCCACCACCAGTTCCTCGTCGGTGCGCAGCACGTAAATGGGCACTCGGCTCGCCGCGGTGTGCAGGCTGCCCTCGCCTTGCACGCTCTCATTTTTAGTCGCATCCATCACCACCCCCAAAAATTCCAAGTCGCGCAGGATTTCGCCGCGCACGGCAGCCGAGTACTCGCCAATGCCGCCGGTAAAACTGATCGCGTCCAGCCCACCCATCTCCACCGCAAAAGCCCCCAGCCAGTCGCGCGCCGACGTCGCCAGCACGGCTATGGCCAAGGCACAGCGCTCGTCGCCATTTTCCGCACCCGCTTCAATATCGCGCATGTCGCTGTGCCCGCATATCCCCAACAGGCCGCCCTCGCTGGCGCACTGCTCCAGCACCTCGGCCCACGGGCGATCCTCGTTGCGCATGACCAAGTCCAGCGCGTACGGGTCCAAGTCGCCGATGCGGTTGTTCTGCGGCAGGCCGCCCTGCGGGCTTAGCCCGTGCGACGCCCCCTGTGAGACTCCATCTTTTACCGCGCACAGCGACGAAGACCCGCCCAAGTGCATGTTGACGTGTTTGAGGTCGGCGCGCCCTTCCAGTTCCACGACCTCCTCAGCGGCATAGCGGTGGCTGGCCCCGTGGAAGCCGTAGCGCTGGATGCCGTATTGCTCATACCAAGCGTAGGGCACTGCGTACATTTTGCGCCGCTGCGGCATCGCCCCGTGAAAGGCCGTCTCAAAGCACCCGACCCGCCGCGCCTTGGGGGCCACCCGCGCAAACTGCCGAATCGCCGCCACGTACGCGGGATTGTGCGCCGGGGCCAGCGGATAAAAATCCTCCATCCGCCCCACCACATCCTCGTCGAGCTCGACCACCCCGGAAATCGCGCGCGCGTGAACGGCCTTAAATCCCACCGCGTCCAGCTCCTCCACCGACGCCAACACCCCGCCCTCGGCCAAGCGCGTGAGGGCCTCGTCAATCGCACTGGCGTGGTCGGGCAAATCTACGGCCTGCTCAACCTCGTCGGCCCCGCCGATCTGGAAGGTGTGTACCGAGCCTTGACCCCCAATCCGATCCATGCCACCGCGCGCCAAAACCACTTCTTCGGGCATGGCAAAGACCTTGTACTTAAACGAGGTACTGCCGAGATTGGAAACTAGGACTTTCATCTTAGGGCCGCGCTGGGCTGCCGTCGGGCAAGCGCGTCTGCGTCCACCCAATGACCTCGTTCGCACAAGGATACTTGGCCGCCAAGTCCTCGTCGATGTCGATCCCCAACCCAGGGCCGTCGCCCGGATACATGTACCCGTTGCGCACCTCGGGCAGCCCCGGAAACATCTCGTACACGTGTTCCGGGAACCGACACCACTCTTGGATCCCAAAGTTGGGTGCCCACAGGTCCAAGTGTAGGTTGGCCGCGTGCCCCACCGGCGAGGTATCGCCCGGACCGTGCCAAGCCGTGCGCACCCCGTACATCTGCCCGAATGCCGCCACATTGCGCGCCGGCGTGATCCCGCCCATCTGGCTGACGTGCATGCGCATGAAGTCAATGAGCCGTCCCTCGATGAGCGGCGTCCACTCGTGCGGGTGATTGAATAGCTCGCCCATGGCCTGCGGCGTCGCGCACTGCTGGCGGATGTGGCGGAACCACTCGATGTCTTCGGGCGCCAGAGCGTCCTCCAAGAAAAACAGCTTGAACTCCTCCACGTCCTTGGCAAAGCCCACCGCCTCAATCGGGTGCAACCGCTCGTGGATGTCGTGCAGCAGCTCCACCTCAAAACCCAGTTCTGCGCGAATGTGCTCGAACATCCGCAGGTGGTTCATCATGTACTCTTTGCGGTTGTAGTACGCGCCTTCGGGCGCCCCTTCGGGCTTAACCAAGGTCGATGCCTTGCCGCCGTAGCCGCCCATTTGGCAGCGGATGTAGCGATAGCCTTGCTCCTCAAACTGGAGGATGCTATCGACGACGGCCTCGGGCGTCTCGCCGCCTGCATGGCCGTACACAGCCGCCCCTTCGCGGCACTTGCCGCCCAGCAATTGGTACACCGGCATCCCCGCCCGCTTGCCTTTGATGTCCCACAGCGCCTGATCAACTCCAGAGATGGCGTTGTTGAGCACCGGGCCGTTGCGCCAATAACTGTTGACCATGGCCATCTGCCAAGTCTCCTCAATGCGATCCACGTCACGGCCGATGAGGAAGGGCTTGAGGTGCTGTTCGATGGCAGTATGCACGGCGTGGAAGCGCTGGGTAAAGGTCGCGCAACCAAGTCCGTACAGGCCGTCGTCCGAGGTGACGATCTTGACGATGACCAAGCGGGAGCCGGCCGGTTGGGTGAGGATAGTTTGGACGTCTTCAATCAGAACGGGCATGAGGTCTCCTTGTTGTCGGTGAAAATCAGTGGGTATTCTGCACACCGGCCCGCGTTTTTGTCAAGGGTGCGCCGTCCTTGTCCGGGCAGGCGGCGGCGGTTAGCTTAAGCCCTCCCATGGATTGGCTGCAAGCACTCATCTTAGGCATAGTCCAAGGCCTGACTGAATTCCTGCCCATCAGTAGTACCGCCCACCTGCGGGTGGTGCCCCATTTTCTCGGCTGGGACGATCCAGGCACGGCGTTTTCCGCGGTGATCCAACTGGGGACGCTCGCGGCCGTATTCGCGTACTTCACAGCCGATATCAAAAGGCTGGTCGTCGCCGCGCTGCAAGGGGTGATGCACCGCAACTTCAACCACAGCCCAGACTGCCGCATGGCGTGGTCCATTGCCGTGGGCACCGTGCCCATTGCCGTACTCGGCCTCGGGGGACGCGACTTTATCGAGACCGAGGCGCGCCAGCTTCCCCTCATCGCCGCGAGCCTGATCGTCCTCGCGCTGTTCTTGATGCTGGCCGAGCGCGTGGGGCGACGCGAGCGCACCATGCAGGACCTCGGCTTCTGGTCAATCCAGTTCATTGGCCTGTGCCAAGCCCTCGCCCTGATTCCCGGGTGTTCGCGGTCTGGTTCAACCATCATGGGCGGGCTTTTTGCGGGTCTCCAGCGCGCAGACGCCGCCCGCTTCTCCTTTTTGCTCGGCTTGCCGGCCATCGGCGCCAGCGGCCTCCTACAACTATTCGCACTGCTCGAAGGGGGCCTAGGCGGCGCTGGGCTGCTGAGTTTGGGGCTGGGGATCCTCGCTGCCGCGGTTAGCGGCTACCTGTCCATCGGCTTCCTCCTCCGCTTCCTCCAGCGCCACGGTACCCATTCGTTTGCCGTCTATCGCATCCTGCTCGGCGGTGCCATCTTCTACTCACTGTACGGCTAATTCCAACGGAGCGATCCATGTATCCCAACAACCTCAAAGCGCGTCTGCGCAGCGGCGAAATCATCCTCGGCACCAGCCTGCCGGCCCCCACCCCACACGTGGCTGGGTCGGTCATCGCCACCGGTCCCGATTTCCTCTGGGCCGACACCGAACACATGCCCCACGCCACCGAAGCGCTCGACTCGATCTTGGTGCTGGCGCGGATGCGCGGCGTCGCGCCCATGGTGCGCGTCGCGTGGAACGACCCCGCACTGATCAAGAAGGCGTACGACGCGGGCGCAGTAGCCGTGATGGTGCCCCAAGTCGACACGGCCGCCGAAGCCGCCGCCGCGGTCGAGGCCGCCCGCTACGCACCCGCAGGCCGGCGCGGTCTCTCGCCCATGTGGACCCAAATCGCCGGCGCGGACTGGAACGAGGTCATCAAAACCGCCAACGAGGAGACGCTCGTCGTCCTCCAACTCGAAAGCCAGCGGGCCTACGACAACTTGGACGAGATCAAGCGCGTGCCCGGCATTGACGTGATTTTTGTCGGGCCGTTGGACCTCTCGGCGACCGTGGGGACAATCACCGATACCGAGTCGCGGCAAGTGCGGGAAATCATGCGCGACGTGCCGCAACAGCTAGCGGACACGGGAATCGCCGCAGGCACTACGCTGGGGGAACTAGACCAGATTCAAGAGAAGATTCGCTGGGGGTATCGCTACCTCAACGTCGGCAATGCCCTTCGCTACGGTGTGCAAGTCCTCGACAGCCACCTCCAAACCCTGCGCGCCAATCCGCGCGGCGACAAATAGGGGCGGGTTGCGACTGCCGGCGTCCTTGAAGGCGGCAGCCGCCGTGGAGATAAAAAAATTGGAATTTGCCGAGAATAATGGTATTTTGACAAGTAGTATCCACTCTTTTTTTAAGGAGGTGCCCTTATGAAACAGCGGATGCTAATAGCCGGCGTCGCTCTCGCGTTCGCGAGCGCGGCTTGGGCGCAGGGCGGATGCCCTCACGGTGCCATGGAGCTTATGGCACCGGACGACGTAAGGGCCAGCGTTGCTGGCCCCCAGTCCCAGTTCGTGCTGGTCGAGTGGGAGGAGGTCGAAGACGCGAGCCGCTACACGATCTACTTGCAGATTCTCGTCGCCGACGAGATCGAAGCCAGCAGTGGAGAGTTCGTTGGGCCCGCCGAAGCACAGCCCACCTACGTGCCGTGGGACCGCGTGGAAGCCTTGCCCGATCGGGAGCAGTACAGTAGGAAATTTTTTGCAGAACTGCCGCATCCCGAGTCCTGGGTTTACGGCGTGTCTGCGGACGCCCAGATCGATGGCCGCTGGGTTTCGTCGCCGATCGTGCCCGCGCGCTGGATTGATCCTCAGATAAGCACGGCTGTTGAGGCCGTGAGCTGGGGTCAAGTCAAAGCGACAGCCGCCGAGTAGTACGCCTGTCCCGTCAGACGTACTGACCCCGCCGAGCGCACTGTTCGGCGGGGTTTTTTATTGGCGAGAGCTCATTACATCCCAACACCGGAGTATGCTGTGGAATCATTGCTAGCCAATCCTCGGTTGAGCCGCTTTGACCCCCTCGAGCGCATTCTGTGCTACGACGATTTCGACGCGGGACTGAACGGCTGGACCGGACTGATCGGCAACTACGAAGACTCGCTCGACGCCATGCTGCCCGATTACCAAGACCTGCGGCCCCCCATGTTGAGCAACCTGACAATGTGGGACACTGGCACGGCTGGCTCGATGGAGGGCACCTACGCCCTCAAGCTGGCCACCCGCCCGCAGGCCGGCGGCCTCTCCGTGGGCATCAAGCGGCACACCTTTCGGGCGTTGGGCCAAGTGCAGTTGGAGTGCTATTTCGCGTTCAAGCCCGAAGCATCCGAACTCAAGCTCGGCGAGATGGATGTCCGCGCTTGGGGTGTGCTCTTCGACGTGCAGGACGGCAATTCCCAAGGGCGGCGCTGGATGCCCCACTTGCGCTACCTCAACGCCGAGAGCGGCCAGCGCCGGGCACGCTGGCAGACTAAGCCCGCCACCCGGTCGGTACAGCCGATTGGCCACAGCGGCAAGACGGTGTCGCATTTCCACTTGGGGCCGGAGGGCTGGGAGGATGTGCCGGGCGAGCCGCAGCTTTTGTGCTACAACGAAATCGCCACCAAAATGAACTGGCACTATCTGCGCGTCGGCTTGGATCTCAAAAGGCGGGCCTTCACCGGGTTTCAGTGCAACGACCACACCTTCGGGCCGGAGGGGATGCACTGCATTGAACTGCCGGCCATGGCCAATCTGTGGTGTATGCTCAACGCGGCCTTTTGGGTCGAAGCCGACATGGATAAGCGGGCCTTTTTCTATATCGACTCCGTGTTATTATCCGGGGAGTTTGCGCGATGAGTATGCGACAGAGCCACACCGCCGTCGTGGAGCGCAATCAGCTCTGGGAGGGCGAGTTTGTCACCGAGCCGTACGAGGCAGGCTGGAGCCACGAGGCGATTTTCTTCGTGCGAATACTCCGCGCTGAAGCGGCGGACTCGTCCCCCAAGCCTTTGGCCGACGTCGAGCTACAGGTGCAGATCTCGTCTGATGGCATCCACTGGTGCGACGAAGGATCGCGTATGAACTTAGTCGTACAGCAGCATACGCTCGATAAGCCGTCCTTTGTGCGGGTGTCGCACTACGGCGGCTGGCTGCGCCTAGCCGGGACGGTGAAAGGCGGCCGCGTCTGGGCACTCGTCCATCTGGCGCTCAAGGCATGAGGTAGGGCCGTGAATTGAGGACGGTAAAATGGCTAAGATAGAAGGCTTGCGAATAAAAAACTTCAAGGTGCTCAAGGACGTTACGCTGGGACGTCTGTGGAACCAACCGAATAGCCAACCGCTTACTCCCATGACAGCGGTGATCGGCAAAAACGGCGTGGGAAAGAGCGCCCTGTTCGATGCGTTCGGTTTCCTTGCCGACGCCCTGAAACTCGGCGTTGAGGAAGCCTGCGACGCACGCGGGCGCGGTGGGTTCGAGAGGATGCGGACGCAGGGGGAAACAGGTCCTATCGAGTTCGAGGTACATTACAAAGAAGAAGAAAATGCCCAGCCTATACTTACGAGATCGCCATTGCGGCAAACAATTTCGGGCGTCCTTATGTGGCTGAAGAAACAATGAAAGAAGACTTGGGAAATGACCGATCACTCTTTTTCCTTTCTCTTACAGCAGGCTTAGGCACGGTTTGGAAGGGAAACCAGACGGGTAAGCAAATCGATGAAACATCAGAAGGTTTCGATATTTCCGAGTGGATACAATCGATAGGAAAAGAAAAAGAATTCAAAGATGCAGAACTCATCGAATTGGAAGACCAGCGCAAGCTCGGCATTGCCACGCTCGGTGCCTTGAAACAATACCCGCGAATTTCCGCTTTTCGCCGCTTCATCGAGGGATGGTATCTCAGTTACTTCACCCCCGACGCAGCCCGCAGCCTACCGTTGGCTGGTCCACAGAGCCGTCTCAACATCCATGGTGACAATCTCGGCAACGTCGTGCAATTCATGGAGCGCGAACATCCACGGCGTTTTCAGGCTATGCTAAAGAAGATCGCCGAGAAAATTCCGGGCATACACAAGATCGACACGGAAAGAACCAATGATGGTCGGTTGCTGCTTAGGTTCAACGACAAAGGCTTCCAAGAGCCGTTCTATGCTCAGCAAGTGTCCGATGGGACGCTCAAGGTATTCGCCTACTTATTGCTACTCGAAGACCCGACACCCCCTCCGTTCCTCTGCATCGAAGAGCCGGAAAACGGCCTGTATCACAAGCTTTTGGAGACCCTCGCCAACGAATTCCGCGAACACGCCAGTGGACGCAGAGGCAACTCGCAAGTTTTTGTCACGACGCATCAGCCATACTTCGTCAATGCGTTAGAGCCGCAAGAAGTCTGGATTTTGGAAAAAGGCGAGGATGGCTTTTCAACGATTCGCCGAGCAAGCGACGATCCTATTGTGAACAACATGGTCGAAGAAGGATTGCCGCTGGGCGGCCTCTGGTTCAGCGACTACCTCGACGAAAGGTGATTGGATGCACTTTGAGGTACTCGTCGAAGATCAGTCCGGCAAAAAAATACTCGACATTCTGATTCCAAAGATCATCGGCAATCAACATACATCCAGGGTCAGGGTATGGGAAGACATTTGCCGACTACCCCCCGAATTATCCAGCAGTGGTGATTCTGGTTTGCGACCTAGATGACAAATGTCTGAAAACATTTCGCCAAGAACTCTTCACCGTCCTGAATGCGTGCAATCCCAAACCAGAGACCCGGTTCTGCATTGCCATAGAAGAAGGTGAAGCTGGGCTACTCGGTGACATTCCCGCGATCAAAGCGGCTTACCCGAAGGCCAAGGACAATGTCCTAAGTCGTTACAAAAACGACACCATTTGCGGCACATGGGAACTCTTGGCAGATGCAGTATCCCAAGGCGGCGCGGACGGACTGAAAGAGAGGGGAGGAGTCGGCCAAGAAAAGTCGATATGGGCGGAGCGCATCGCCCCACACATGAACGTAGCTACCAACGCATCGCCCAGTTTCTGCTACTTTCACAAGAAGATTCGAGAGCTTATCTGAGTATCAATCTCCATCGTTGATCTGTTTGGCGACGTTGGAGGTATGACATGCAGTTTCCAATGACGTGGCTTCGATAGGCGACTTCACTACGCGGATTTTGGCACTGAACGTCTATCGCGACTTCTCGGCGGCTCACCTGAGCGCCCGCCGCCGTCAGCCAAGCTCGACCGCTCCTCAGTCCCCCACCTATTGCAGATCGGCGAGATAGGCCGTTGGTCGCGTCGTCGTTTTCGTCATCGAAACTAGGGGAAAGATCAGCGCGTGCTCTTGCCCGTCAGCACGAACCACACCGTTTGCAGCATGATCTTGAAGTCCAGCTTGAGTGACATGTTCTCGATGTAGTAGAAATCGTACTCTAGCCGCTCGCGGGCAATGCCCACCACGTCCTTGGAATCGAGGTCGAACTCGTGCTTGGACTGCGCCCAGCCCAACAGGCCGGGCTTGACGTTAAAACGCCGCATGTACAAGGGAATCTGCTTCTTGAACTGCTCGACGAAAAACGGTCGTTCGGGCCGCGGGCCGACCAAGCTCATGTCGCCGCGCAGGAAGTTGATGCACTGGGGAATCTCGTCTAAGTGCAGGGCGCGCAGCACCCGGCCAATCGGGGTAACCCGTGGGTCTGCACCCTTGGCCCACACCGGACCGGTCTTCTCCTCAGCATCCACGTACATTGAGCGAAATTTGAGCATTGCAAAGGTCCGGCCCCCCTCGCCGACGCGCTCTTGGCGAAAGAAAACCGGCCCCTTGGAGGTCAGTTTGATCGCCGCGGCCACCAACAGCCACAACGGGGCCAAGCCCGCGAGCACGACGACGGCCACCACCACATCGCTGAGCCGCTTGACCGTCCGCTGCCAAGTCGGCATCAGCTCGGGCTTGAGTTCCATCAGCGGCACGCCGTAAATCTGCGTCGTGCGCACGTGGCCGGTCACAATGTCGTACAGGTCGGGCGTGATGCCGAAGGAGACCGGCAGCCCTTCGGCCTCCTCGACGATCTGCATGATCTCTTCGTGCGAATTGGATTGCAGGGCAATGAGCACGGCCTCAATGCCCTCGGCCGCAAGGATGGTTCGCAGATTGCCTACTTCGCCGAGCACGGGCAGGCCGTCAATGGCCCCGCGCTCTTGCTCTCCGCGCGCCCGCACAAAGCCCACGACCTCATACCCCTGAGCCGGCGACGCGCGCAACGCGCGCAGCAGCCGGATGCCGCGCGCATCCACGCCCACGATGGCCGTGCGCCGGAGGCCAATGCCGCGCAGCAAGAGCTGCCGCTCAAAACTGCGCACCAGCACCCGCCCACCCGCCACCAGCGCGACCATGCCCAGCCAGTAGAACAAGACCAGCAGTCGAGTGAGGCGGATGTCGCGGTCAAAGGTGGCGATCATGGCCAGCAAGATGCCCAAGGTGACGACCTTGACGACCTCGAAAATTTCGTCGAAGCGCGAACTAGAGGGCGAGGATTGATAGAAGCCAAAGAACAAAAACAGCAGCAGCCAGCAGCCGCTTATCAGCGGCAACACGTCCGAGTAATAGCCCAGCGCATACCAGAAGGTCGGCCCGTCCACCGCGTCTGGATAAAGCCGCTCGTAGTTGTGGCGGACGATCTCCAGCCCGCCGCCGGCCAACTTCATCCACAAAAAGAAAACCGACGCCAAACTGACGGCGACTGTGTCACTCAACAGCAGCAGGACAACGCGTTTCAGGCGCGACATAAACGCTCTACCTCGTGGGTTGCCAGACGCGGTGGCGGCGACCCGTTAGAAAGTTCAGCAGCCCCAGCAAGGTGCCCAAATTGGTGGCGGTGAAATAAGTCGGCACGTAGAAGAGCCAATATCGCCCAAGCCGCTCCGGCAGCAAGAGGCCCAAGGCGGCCAAGCCGTAGAAAGCCACTTGCAGCGCGAGCAAGAGGCCGTAGTACTCGCTCGCGGCCAACGGGATATTGACCGCGAGCACTACCAACAGCCACACCGGCACGAGCCAGCGGAGCACCTTGTGGGAAAACATCTGCAACGCAAAAAAAAAGTGCGCGAACGGGTTGAGCACGCCGGCCTCGGTCCACAGCCCGTAGAGCGAGCGCGAGACAATGCGGCGGCGGCGGCGAAACTCGTCGCCAAAGCGGACGCTGCTGTACTCGGTGGCAACGGCCGTCGGCTCGTACGCAATGCGAAAGCCGCGCCGCCATGCGTGTAGGGGCGCGACAAAGTCGCTGATAATGTCGCCGCGCAGCTCGACGAACAGCTCGCGCCGGAGCGCGTAGATCGCCCCATTAGCTCCCAGCGCGGAGCTGAGCAGGCTCTCCCGGCGCTTGAGAAACTGCTCGTAGCGCCAGTACAGACCTTCGCCCTTGCCAGCGCCTTGGTCGTCTGGGTTGGCGTATTGCAGCTCGCCGCAGACGCAGCCGATCCGCTCGTCGGCAAAAGGCACCAACAGCCGCTTGAGCGCACTGGGCGCGTACATGCTGTTGGCGTCTGAGAACGCGAGGAACTGCCCCCGCGCCAAGCGCACACCCGCGTTTTGCGCCTCGGTCTTGCCGCCGCGGATCTCCTGCCGGTGCAGCCGCACCCCGCGCTCGGCAAATTCGGCGGCAATGCGGTCGGTGCCATCGGTCGAGGCGTCTGAGACGACGATGATGTCGAGCCGCTCGGCTGGATAGTCCATGGCCAGCGCGTTTTCTAGCTTGGCGCGCAATACGGCTTCTTCGTTGTGCGCGGCAATGATCAGCGACGCCGTAGGCCATTCGCTCAGCGGCGCGTACTCGGGCATCTTGCGGCCGGCCGCCAAGAGCCAGAGCAAAACCGGATAGATTAGATAGGTATAGACGACGAGGAATAAGGCGGCCCAAAAAACGGCAATGAACATGGGATTCTGGCGGTAGAAGGTGTATCTTATCTCGTTATATTTTCGTCATTTGTATCCATTTATGCAACCGCGTACCGCGCATTGTCCGGGATTGGTACCAGCGTTGGGAATCTGCGGACATTATCTGGCTAGCACCTCCTCGTAGAGCGCGTAAATGCGAGCCGCCACCCGGCGATAGTCGTAGCGTTCCTCGGCCTGTCGGCGGATCGCCGCGCGATCGTAGCGGTCGTATTCGTCTAGCACCGCGAGGATGCCCGCCGCCAAGTCCTCCGCGTCGCCGACCGCCACTAGCCGCCCGATCTCCTCATTGACGACCTCCTCTGGCCCACCACAGCGCGTGGCGACCACGGGCAGGCCACAGGCCATGGCTTCGATCAGCGACGTGGTCAGTCCCTCGCTGAAACTGGGCAGCACGAACAGATCGGCGGCGGCCATATAGGAAGGTAGCTCCTCCCAAGGGACCGCATCCTCAAACGACACATGCTCGGACAGGTTCAAGGCCTTGACTTGAGGTAGGAAAGGATCGGCGGTCCCGGTCGCAGGATGGCCGCCGATCAAGGTCAACGAGACATCGCGGCCCTGACTGCGCACTTTAGCCAATGCCGCTAGCAAGACGTGCAATCCCTTTGCCTCGACAAATCGGCCCACATAAAGTAGGTGCCACTTTTCTTTATCGGGCTGGTGCGACCCGGCCACCGAAAAGAGCCGACAGTCAACGCCGTTGGGAATGTAGCGAACCTTATCGGCCGGGACGCCCAATTGCATCACCTCGCGACGCAGTTCTTGGCTGACGACAATAACGGCCGCGGCTTGCGTTAGGGCCTCAACGATCAATTGCCGCCATTGGGACTTGAGCTTGGGTAGGATCTTAATGTCTGAACCGTGGACCGTGATGACTACGGGTCGGCCGGTTTGTGAACCGTACTCAACAGCGGCCCGACCGTCGGGATAGGCGCAGTGTGCGTGGATGATGTCCGGCACACCCGCAACAGCGTTGCGCAAAGCCTTGAGGTGAAAACGCCACTGCTGAGTAAAAAAAATCCGCCGCGGTACGGCGAAGCGGCGGGGATGTCGTACCTCGATTCCGTCCACCACTTCGCAGCGTGGGACATGGCGGTAGGCACTCCACAACCCAAATCCCGGCAGGGGAAACCAAGGCACGGGTGCTACAACTTCTAGTTGACAATGATCTTGGAGGAAACGCGCCTGATTGTGGACAAAACTTCCGGAGAGCTTAGATATGACGTTGGGGTAGAGGTGCGATAGCAGCAAAACTTTCACGATTGATCCTCGCGTTCTTCAAAGCGCCGGCACGGCAAACAGGGGACTAAGACCTTAACGGCGCACGCGCGTCCGCGTCGAGCCGCTGCACGGCGAAGAGCATGCCGATGTAGAACCAAAACATGTTGCTGGGCAGGTCGCCATTGAACGACTGATTGACCTGGAAGGCGACAAACGTGGCGATCAAGCCGATGGCTACGGCGCGTAAATAGGAATCCTGCATCTGCTGCAAGCGCCCCAAGCTCAAAAAGAACGTCTTCCCGACAAACCAGACAAAAGCCGCGAAACCAACGATGCCTAGTTCGCCCAAGACCGCAGTCACTATAGTGTGCGGCTCTTTTACTAGGGTCCAGTGGGGATATCCGGGCGGCGCGTATTCGGAGAATACGACCGGGAAGGCCCGCCAACCAACGCCCAAGAACGGATGGTCCAAAAACATGTCGAGCGAGGCCATGACGAGATAAATGCGCGCCGTACTCGAAGCGCGGCCGGTCGAGCCGAACTCATCAAACAAGGTAAAGATGGAGGCGAAGCGCTCGAAGATGTACTCGGCATAAGGCACGAATTCTTTGAGGCCGAGCACCAGCAGGATAGAGGCAAAAACTACGATAAAAAAATAGCGCAGCTTGCCGCTCAACCAGAGGATGACGAGCACGCCGGCCAGCGTTGACACCCAGCTAGAGCGGCTAAACGAGGCCAACAGCCCGCCAATGCCGATGACGATCGACAAAGCAAAAAGCGCCCGCTGGCCCCTAGGCAGTCGATAATTGAGCAAGACGGCCAACAGCGGCAGGACGCCGCTCATTACAAACGAGGCAAAGATGTTGGGGTTGTGAAAGGCCCCCGTCGCCCGCGGCACGTTGCCGCCCAAGGCGGTGATGACCTTGGCCGGCAGGTGGAATTGGCCGGTGATGACCTGATAGGCCCCCATCACTGAGCCCGCTATCGTCAAGACCACTAGGGACCATAAGACCGCGGACACGGTCCGCCTAGAGTCGAGCGTGATTTGCACCATGTAGGTGAAGAGCACGAGGGCGCAAATCCGCAAGAAGCTGACGGTTGCAGCCGGCTGATTGGGCGTGTACGTCAGCGACACCGCAATAGACGCGAGGAACAAAAAGAGCGGCATCTTAATCTCGAAGTCGGGAAAGTGCATGCGCTGCCGCAGACAGATGTTGGCGGCCAAGCCGACGACCATCAGCCCGAAGGCCAAGTGAAACCCCGTCAGCAAGAAGATGTCTTTTGAAGGGCCGGACTCGCCGAACAGCCGACCGGTGCTGTCGAGGGCCGTCGTCAGCAACAAAATTGGGACGACGATCCACGGCCTCAGCATCAGGCCCGCGACAAAGAACGCGACGCAGAGCGCGCCGACGACGAGGATCGGGAGGAACTCGGAAACGAAGATGCTGCCAGCGACCACCGCGCCTTGGAAAACCAAAAACGCCGCAAAGTAGCGGCGGTCGAGGGCGAAAGCCCACGGGATCTTAGGGGCGGGGGCCGTCATAATTTACGCGCGAATAAAGGCGAGTACTTCATCTCGCTTCTCGGCCATGCGCTCTGCGGAGAGGGCTTCTAGGTTGAGCCGCAACAGCGGCTCGGTATTGGAGGGCCGCACGTTGAAGTGCCAGTCGTCGTAGCGGACTGAAATCCCGTCGAGGCGCAGGATGTGGCCGTCTTGGTAGCGGTCAGCTAGGGCCGCGATTTTGGCGGCGGGGTCCGCGACCTCGGAGTTGATCTCAGAGGACGTGAAGTACTGGTGCTCTAGCGGAGCGAGCAGTTCGGAGAGCTTAACCCCGCGCTGCGACAACAGTTCCAGCATCACCAGCGACGGCACGAGGCCCGAATCCGCGCCAAAGAAGTCGCGGAAGTAGTAATGACCACTCAGCTCGCCCGCGAAAACGGCTTCTTCCTCAAACATCCGCGGCTTGAGGAACGAATGCCCCACGCGCTCGATCAGCGGGGTACCGCCGACCGCTTTTACGAGGTCGGGCACGGCCCACGAGCAACGCACATCGTACACGATCTTGGCACCGGGATGGCGCTCTAGCATGTAGCAAGCCATCAGCGCGGTCGCAAAGTCGCCGGGCACGAAGCGGCCCCGGTCATCAATGATGAAAAAGCGGTCGCCGTCGCCGTCGAAGGCAAAACCGACGTCTGCGCCTTCGGCTAGGACGCGGCGCTCCAAGTCGGCGCGGTTTTCCGGCTGCATGGGGTCGAGACCGTGGTTGGGCAGATGGCCATCCGGCTCTAGGTACATGCCGATAAACTCAATGGGCAATCGCTCGTACACGTCTTGCAGAATCGGCCCGACCATGCCGTTGCCCGTGTCGGCCACCACCTTGAGCGGCTTGATGCGGGCCGGATCCACCAGGCTCAACACCTTGTCGATAAAGCCTGCTGCCACGTCCTCGGTCCGAACCGCACCCCGCCGTTGACTCGTGCCCCAGCTCTCTTCTGCCACGAGGCGGCGCAGGTCTTGGATCCCGGATTCGCCGCTGAGCAAATAGGGCATTTGGCGCACCATCTTGAAGCCGCAGTATTCGGGCGGGTTGTGCGAAGCCGTCACCATCGCGCCTGGGCGATCCAAGGTGGCGCAGGCATAGTAGTACTGATCGGTGCCGACCATGCCGATGTCGATGACGTCCGCGCCTTGATCGACGAGGCCGCGCAAGAGGTGCTCTTTTATGGCCGGACTCGAAAGGCGCATGTCGCGCCCTACGACGACCTCCTCGCACTTTAGCAGCGCCACCAAGGCACGGCCTATGGCATAGGCTACTTCTTCGCTCAGGGGGTCGGGATAGATGCCGCGGATATCGTAGGCTTTGAAAATGGAAGGATCGACCTGCATGCTCAGACGAAGCGGCGCAGGGTGACGTCGAGCGCGCGCACGCCGCCCGCAGCCGGTTGGTGCTGCACCAGAATCGGGCTTTGGTACGTGCCCTGTAGAATGCGATCCGCCCCGGCTCCCGCGCTGTCTGAAACCAGCAGCCGGATGTGGCGCTTCAGGCGCAAGATGCGCTGGGCCGGCGTTGACAACACCGAAAATATGCGGTCGATGACCGACCGCCCCACCGGAACTTGATCGAGCAATTCGTTGTAGAAGCGCAGGGAATCGTAGGCTGCGTAGGCGTGCATCTTGCCGGGGATGGAGGCGGGATGCCGCAGAAGACGCTTGCCGTGCTGGAGCACGTAGCGCAGCGGATCGCTGAGGGCCTGGGGCAAGTCGTTGCGCATCAACAGGGTCTCGTACTCGTTGACGGTCATGCCGACGTGCTTTTCCTCCGGGGCGAGGCGAATGTCGATGCAGCCTTTGTCTATGCCGCATTGCCGCAGCCGATCGGCAAGCGTTTCAAAGAGACCGTAGCGCGGATCCTTGAGGTTGAAGGCGTCGATCGCATGGCTGTCGGCCACTGGAATCTCCACCCGACCGCGATGCACGATTTCGGCGCGGTTGTAGGCCATGACTGCGGTGCGCCGGTTGCGCACGTAGTGCTTGTAGATACCGTCTAGCTCAATGAAGTACACCGGCTGCTCAGGGCGGTGGATATAAGTCACGCAGTTTTTGAGACCCGCGGCGATAAAGGTCAGATGCGAGTCGGCGTTGACCGGCTCCTTTTCCTTTTCGCCCTCGCTCAGCTCGTCGCGTAGCTGCATGCGGTCGTGGAAATAGCCAGCGTTGTAGGGAAATATCTTTTTGATGGCGCGGATAAATGGGTCGATCTGCTTGCGGCTGTGCCCCAAGCGCCGACACATGCCCTGCTCTATATAGCCGGCCGTAGTGTGAAATGAACAGTACGCGGCTTTGCGAAAGGGGCGCAGCTCGTCGCCGACTTGCTCGCGGATCAGCTCGGCGATGTCGATGATTGCAAAGCGCCGCTGGGGGCGGATGGTTAAATTGAGCTCTACGGGTTGCGGAACCATGAATAGAAATCCTGAGTCGCGTTTGTATCGAGCGCAGGCACACACTATCTTGCTGTTGATAAAAATACCCTCTAGTAAATGCTCACGCAACCAACACGTTCCCAATTCCTAATTTCCATGAAGACCTTGCTAATAATGCGCCACGCCAAGTCGGATTATCCCCCCGGGATAAGCGACGATTTCGACCGTCCGCTCAACAAGCGCGGCCGTGCGGATTTGCCCCGCATCGCCCGCCTGCTCGCAGTGTATGGCCCGCGCCCCGAGCTCGTGCTGGCCTCGGCAGCGCTCCGGGCGCACCAGACGGCCACCGGCCTAGCCGCATCCCTCGGCCTGCCGGCGAGCGTCCTGCACTTGGACGACGCGCTCTACCTCTCGTCCCCCAGCACCTTGGCCCAAGCGGCGGCTGGCTTGCCAGACAGCGCGCAGACCGGACTCATCATTGCCCACAACCCAGGGCTGGAGGAGTGGATCTGCGAGCTAACGGGCGCGCGCATCTACCTGCCGACTGCGGGCCTAGCCGCGGTCGAATTGGGCGTCCACTCTTGGGAAGAAATTAGTCGCGGGCGCTTGCTCTACTTCGTGGTACCGCGACTTGTAAAAGCCATAACTCAATAACAATGAGTGGTTGACGAATGTCGCGGGGATGGCTTATTTTTCAACAAATCACTCGGAGATAACGCGCATGAACCTGTTGGATATTCTGTCGCCCGAATCCACCATAGTTGACCTCAAAGGAGAATCCAAAGAGGATATCATCGCCGAGCTGGTCAACTCGCTCGTAGTCGGCGACTCCATCACCGACCGCGACCAAGTATTGCAAGCTGTACTCGACCGCGAAAAGATCATGAGCACGGGCATCGGCGACGGCATCGCCATCCCCCACGGCAAGTCGGCCGCGGCGACTAAATTGGTCGCGGCCATGGGCACCCAGCGGCGGGGAGTTGATTTCGATGCCCTCGACGGCGAGCCAGCCTTCGTGTTCTTCCTGCTGGTTTCCCCGGCCAATGTCTCCGGCCCCCACATCAAGGCGCTGGCGCGGATTTCGCGCTTGCTCAAAAACGACGCGTTCAAAAAGAAGCTCATCGAAGCGAATTCGGCCGAGGAAATCATCGCCACCATCGAAGCTGCAGAGCGCGATATTCCTTCTGCGAGCTAGCGCGGCACCTTCCCCGCCTTGCAGTTTCTCAATCCCGCGGTCCTCCTCGGACTAGTAGCGGCAGCCCTCCCTCTAGCCATCCACCTGCTGCATCGAGGGCGTGCCCAGCCCCATCCTTTCAGCGACTTCGCCTTTCTGCGCCAGCTACAGCAAAACCGCATGCGGCGGCTCCAGCTACGCCAGTGGCTGGTTCTCTTGCTGCGCACCCTCATCGTCGCGCTCATCGTCTGCGCCTTTGCCCGCCCGACGTATCAAGCCGGCGGCGGATGGGGAGGCGGAGATCGCCCGGTGACCGTTCACGCGCTCTTGGATCTGTCGTACAGCACCCGCTACCAACGGCCTTCTGGCTCCTTCTTCGACCAGCTCCAGTTCCAACTCGGCGACCTGCTGGCTGTTTTACCCCCGCGCGATCAAGTGGCCGTACAGCCTTTTGCCCAACGGCCCCACGCCCCTTTAGCGGGCGACCGCGCCTACTTGGCCGAGCGCATTGCCGAACTCGCGCCGACGCAAGAGGCGACGGACTTGCGCGCTGCCTTACACGCGGCGGCCCAACGCTTAAACCAAGAATCCGAATTAGCGCACGAACTTTTTATTTTTACCGATTTGGCCCAATACAACTGGGATCAACTCGACGACTCGGCCCCGTCCTTTGCTGGCGCGCGCGTCTATGTCGCTGGTCCCCGCGCCCAGACCCGGTCGAATGCCTACGTCAAGCGGGTCGCGGCCCCGAGTTGGATGCTCGCTGCCGACGCCAAGGTCGCCTTGCAAGCCGCAATCGCCCACAGCGGTGAGGGCACAACGCTCGACCTTTTTGTCGATGGTCAGCGCGTGCGTCGCCAAGGCGTGGATCCCGGAGCGCCGGGCACGACCCAAGTAGCACTCAGCTTCTCACCGCGACGGCCCGGGCGGCTGAGTGGACACGTCGCGCTCGCCGACGATGCCCTCGCGCTCGACAACCGCCGCTACTTCACGCTCGACCTGCCCACCGCCATCACCGTGCTGCTGTTGGGCGAGCGACCCGAGGACGCGTACTATGCGCGCCGGGCACTCGGGGCGGCGGCCCTCTCCGATCCGGTCGTGAAAATTCGCACCGGTCTCTTTGCCGACCTCAACGCCAACGCCCTCGCCGGAGTAGATGTGCTCGTGCTCTGCAACCTCGCGCGGCTGAGCGCGGCGCAAAAGACAGCCTTGGACGAATTCGTCGCCGGTGGCGGGGGCGTGGTCCTCTTCCCCGCGCCGCACAGTGACCTCGGCTACTACAACCGCGACCTCTTGCCCGGCCTGACCCCGGGACGCTTCAAAGACCGGATCGGCTCGCCCGGCAACGCGGCCATCTATCAAGTCCTAGACGAGGAAGAGCCGCACCACCGACTCTTCACAGACCTCCTCGCCGACGACGGAGATCAACCGCGCTTCTACGCCTATTTCGCCATGGTCCCCGCGCCCGACCTCCTCCCCTTGGCCCGCTTCGACGGCGGGCAGCTCGCCATGGCGCTAGCTTGGAAGGAGCAGGGGCGCGTCGCGCTCGCGGCGTTCCCCATTGACCCGCAGTGGAACGACCTGCACCAACGCGGGTTGTTCGCCCCGCTCCTGCACCGCTTGGTGCGCGAACTGAGCTTGCCGCCCGACCGCCGCGCTACCTACTTGGTCGGGGAAACGGTCTATCGCCGCTTGGCCGATGTGCCAATGGAAGCTGCGGTAGAGGCCGAAACGCCGTCGGGCGAGCGCCTGCGCTTGGAGCCGGAGCGCGTCGGCGGCCAATACTTGTGGAAAATTCCCCAAGTCGGCGAGGCCGGCATCTGGCACCTGCGCACTGCGGGCGCAGTGGTCGATGCGTTCGCCGTCAACCTCGACGCCCGCGAATCCGCGCTCGCACCCGTAGTACCCGAGTACGTACGGAGCGTTTTCGCAGACGCAGAAGTCCATTTCCTCAGCCCGGGCGACGACCTGCGCCTCGCAGTTTTGGGCAACCGCCACGGCCGCGAGCTATGGCGCGAATTCCTGATTTTGGCCCTCGCCCTCCTCCTCGCCGAGCAGTGGATCGCCCGCGCCCCCCGCGACGTTCCGGTGCGCCAAGCGGCATAAAAAAAACCACCCTGTCAGGGGTGGTCGCTCGCTTCCCAAAACCCGCCTTGCCTCATCCGCCCGCGTCTATCGCGCGAAAAAACTCAAACGTATAAATGCCGTGATCATGCCCGTCGGCCCATTCGATGCGAATGCCGTAGCGCCCGACGTAGCTAACCCCCCGCACCTCGGCCGTGGCCGACACTGCCTCGGGCTGCAAGAGCGTCAACCCCCCTTCGCTCGTATCGCGCAGTTCCCGGCAGTGGGCGCAAGGGCACTCGCGCCGCAACCCCTCCAAGCTGTAACGGCTCTCGCGGCCATCGCTCCACGCAATGACCAACTCGCCGGCCTGGCCATCCACGGCGATGTCGCGCGGCCTCGCCTTATTCAACGCGGCTCTCCCACTACCTTAGCACTCAGCTCGTAGGGCGCGGCGGCGGTGATCTCCACTTCGACGAAAGAACCCACCGGAGGCGTGCCCTCGGCGATGACGACTTGGCCGTCGATTTCCGGGGCATCGCGCTCCATCCGCCCATAGCACACTGCCCCCTCGCGCGCATCGACCAAGACCACCTGCCGCGTGCCGACGAGCTCGTCGCTTTTCTCCGTGCCCACGCGCTCCTGTAGTTGCGTCAGGCGGCTGTAGCGCTCCTGCTTGACCTCCTCGGCGACCGGATCGCCAAGCTCATACGCCGAAGTCTCATCTTCCGGTGAGTAGAGAAAGCCGGTCGCGTAGTCAAAGCGCGTCTCGGCCACGAACTCCAGCAAGGCGGCAAAATCGGCTTCGGTCTCGCCGGGGAAGCCGACGATGAACGTCGAGCGCAGCCCAGCCCCCGGCAGCCGCTCCCGCAGCTGCGCCAACAAATCGAGTGTCTTTTGGCGCGTCGTCGCCCGCTTCATGCGCTTGAGCACTGGGTCGGAGATGTGTTGCAGCGGCATGTCGATGTACCGGCACATTTTGTCGCACGTGGCGTAGAAGTCGATCAGTTCCTCGGTCCAGAACGCCGGATAGGTGTACATCAAGCGCATCCACTCAATGCCCTCCACCTCGGCGAGCGCGTTTAAGAGGCGCACGAGCTGCGGCCGGCCGTAGAGGTCGGCCCCGTAGCGCACCGAGTCCTGCGAGACCAAGACCAGCTCCCGCACCCCTTCCGCGGCCAGCCGCTCGGCCTCGGCCACGAGCTGTTCGACCGGCTCGCTCACGTGCCGCCCGCGGATGGCGGGAATGGCGCAAAAGGCGCATTGATGATCGCAGCCGTCCGATATGCGCAGGTACGCCCAGTGCTTGGGCGTCAGCGAGGTTCGCGGCAAGCTGGCCAAGTACCTGGGCCGCTGGACGCCCAACACGTCGTCAACGTGGTGGACGATGTCGGCCTCGTCGGCGATCGTCAACAGCTTGTCGGCCTCCACCAACTCCTGCGCTAGCTCCTCGTAGTAGCGCGTCGATAGACACCCCGTGACAATCACTCCCTCGCACTGACCCTCTTGTTTGAGCCGATGCGCGTCCATAATCGCGGCGAGGGACTCCTCTTTGGCCGGTTCGATAAAGCCGCAGGTATTGACCACCACCACGTCCGCTTCTTCCGGCACGTCCGTCATCTGATAGGCATGGCCCTGCAAAAGCCCCTGCATCCGCTCAGAATCGACCGTGTTTTTCGGGCATCCTAAGCTGACTAGGTGAACTTTGTGAGGCTGATTTTCACTCATTTATCTCATTCCTCGCAAAAGCGCTGCGCGTATTCAATGGCTGCGCGCACCGTCGCATCGGTTATTCCTTCCACGACCTCCACCTCCCCAATCCGCCGACCCAACACGAACCGCAGCCGCCCATCCACTCGCTTCTTGTCGGCCTTGGCACAGGTCAAAATCCGCTCCGCCTCCACCTCGGCCAACCCCCCGGGCACCCCCAACCGCTCCAGCAACGCGTCCTGCCGCTGCCTCTCTGCTTCGGGCCAAAACCCCTCGCGGCAGGCGATTTCGCCCGCGGCGATCAAGCCCAAAATTATCGCCTCCCCGTGCCGGTAGCGTCCGTAGTCCGTGGCGGCCTCAATCGCGTGCCCAATGGTGTGCCCGTAATTGAGGATGGCCCGCAAGCCCTGCTCCTTCTCGTCGGCGGCCACCACCTCGGCCTTGATCTCGACATTGCGGCCGATGAGCCAGTCCAAGGTCTCCGGTACCAACGCCATATCCACGACTTCCTCCAAATGCTCCTCCAAAAAGGCGAAGAGCGCGGCGTCGCGGATCAGCCCGTGTTTGACCACCTCGGCCATGCCCGCGACCCGCTCCCGCCTCGGCAGCGAGTGCAGCGCGTTGGTGTCGGCCAAGACCAAGCGCGGCTGGTGAAAGGTGCCGATCAGGTTTTTGCCCAGCGCGTGGTTGACTCCCGTCTTGCCGCCGATGCTCGAATCCACCTGCGCGACAATGGTCGTAGGCACCTGCACATAGGGCACACCGCGCAAATAGGTAGAGGCCACAAAGCCCGCCATGTCGCCGACTACGCCCCCACCCAAGGCCGCAATCCAGGCACCGCGGTCGAACTCGGCCGCGATCATCTGCGCGAAGATGCCCTCGGCCCCGTGCAGGTTCTTAGCTTCCTCGCCTCCGGCATAGACAATCTCCAACACCTCAAATCCAGCGGCGCGCAAGCTCGCGGCCGCAGGTTGCAGGTAGCGCGCGGCCACGACCTCGTCGCTCACTAGCGCGACCTGCCGGCCTAAAGCCAAGTCGCGGCAGCGCGGCCCTAGTTCCCCTAAGATATCGTGGCCGACGAAAATGGGGTATGCAGCCCCCGGGATGTCTAAGTCAATTCTTTGCATAGCTCTCCAGCAAGTCGCGGAGTTGCCCGGCCGTGTCCTCAGGCGTCTGCGCCTGCGTGGTGTACAGCTCGATATGGGCTTGGTCGTAGTAAGGAGCACGCTCGCTGAGCAAGGTCTCTATCTTGGCGCGCTGCGCCTGCGGGTCCAACCCGGCGAGCAGAGGCCGGTTAGAGCGCCGACTGATTCGGGCAAAAATCGTATCCACGTCCGCCTTGAGGCACACCAAGACGCCAGCACAGCGCACGGCCGCGACGTTGTCGGCGCGAGTAACTGCCCCACCACCCAAGGCCACTACGGCATCCGGGCGCTGACAGGTTTCGAGGACGCAGTCGCGCTCTAGCTGGCGGAAGTGCGCCTCGCCTTCGTCGGCGAAAATCTCCGCAATGGTCTTGCCGGCGCGCTGTTCGATCATCCGGTCGGTGTCCAAAAAGCAACGCCCTAGCTGCCGCGCCAGAATGCGCCCGACCTGGGTCTTGCCCACGCCCATAAAACCAGCCAGAAATACCGGCCCCCTCGTCATGGCCCACGCCTCACATTCTCTCAAGGGTCTCAATGCCTAGCAGGTCGAGTCCCTGGCGCAGGATGCGCGCGGTCAGCAGCGCCAGCAGCAGCCGGCTCGTGCGCAACGGCTCGTCTGCGCGGAGGACCGGGCACTGCTCGTAGAACTTCATAAAGGCGTCGGACAGCTCGTAGAGATAGCTACAGAGCATGTGCGGATAGCACTGGTGGGCCACGGCCGCGACCACCTCGGGAAACTGCAACAGCTTGATGGCAAGCGCACTCTCGGCCCTTTCGCCGACCGTTATCGCGCCGCTGAGCGCACCTTCATCCACACCGGCGCGACGGAACATACTCTTGATGCGGGCATACGAGTAGAGCATGTACGGAGCGGTGTTGCCATCGAGGGCCAGCATCTTGTCCCAGTCGAACACGTAGTCCGAGGTGCGGTTGAACGACAACTCCATGTACTTGACGCTGCCAATGCCAATCACGCGGGCGATCTGCCGCCGCTCGGCCTCATCCATCGCGGGGTTTTTCTCACTCACTTGGGCAAAGGCCCGCTCCACGCCTTCCTCCAGCACGTCCATCAGCTTGACCGTGCCGCCAGCCCGCGTCCTAAACGGCCGGTTGTCCGCGCCGAGAATCGCGCCAAACGCGTGGTGCTCCAAAGCGGTCGTCGCGGGCGCGTACCCAGCCGCCCGCGCCACCGCGAAGACCTGCTGCAAGTGAAACGACTGGCGTGCATCGACGATGTAGAGGATGCGGTCAGCCGCGAGCGCGCCGGCCCGGTAGCGCACGGCCGCGAGGTCGCTCGTCGCATAGAGATAGCCGCCGTCCGACTTCTGCACGATCACCGGCGTGATCTGACCGTCCTTGTTTTTGAATTCCTCCAAGAAAACGCACTGCGCACCGTTGGACTCCACCAGCAGGCCCTTGTCCTGCAAATCCTCGACCACGCGGGGCAAGTCGTCGTTGTACGCGCTCTCGCCCCGCACATCTGCTGGCTCAAGACCGACTCCTAGCGCGGCGTATATGCGCTGGCCGTGGGCGAGCGACTCGTCGATGAACTGCTGCCACATCCTCAGCACGTGCGGGTCGCCGCCTTGCAATTTGACCACGTATTCCCGCGACAGGTCGGCGAAGGCCTCGTCCTGGTCAAAGCGCTGACGCGCCGATTGGTAGAATATTTCTAGGTCGGCCAATTCCGTGGCCGGGTCCGCGAGCTGGTCCAAGTGGGCGATGAGCATCCCAAACTGCGTCCCCCAGTCGCCCACGTGATTGTGGCGCACGACCTCGTGGCCCGAGAATTTGAGGACGCGGGCGATGGCGTCGCCGATGACTGTGCTGCGCAGATGGCCGATGTGCATTTCCTTGGCCAAATTGGGATGCGAGTAGTCGATTACGACCTTTTGCGGCGCAGCCTTGGGCACGCCGAGTCGCGGATCGGCCAGCACATTCCCTAACTGCGCAGCCAGCCACTCGCCTTTGAGCTGGATATTGATAAAGCCCGGGCCAGCGATATCTACGGACGCGGCCATGTCCTCCAGATCCAGTTCCTCCACGACCTGGGCGGCGAGCGCGCGGGGGTTGGTCTTCAGCTTCTTGGCCGCGGCCATCACGCCGTTGGCTTGGTAGTCGCCGAACTCCGGGCGAGTAGCCGGGCCGACGAGGGCCGGGGAATCCGCGGGCGCGCCCGCTCGGGCCAGTGCCGCGCTAATGCGCGTTTCTAATGATTCGGTTATCATGCGTTATCTATGTTGTTATTCTTTTTAGTCCATCCAACCAACGGTCTAATCAGGAAAATGCTCCAGTGCGGCCGCCATCATTGCCTCGACCGGCGGCTCGACACCCGTCCATATCTCGAACGAGCGAGCGCCCTGCCAAGCGAGCATCCCCAAGCCGTTGATCGCGGATGCACCAGCGGCTGCAGCCTGCCGCATGAGCGTGGTCTCCAACGGGTTGTACACAATGTCGGCGACCAGCATGTGCTCGTGCAGACACGATGGGTCCGCCAGCGGCGAAACGTCTTCGCGGGGGTGCATTCCCAGCGCCGTGGCATTGATGAGCAAACCAGCGTCCCCAATCGGCCCGGTCTCTGCCAGCGACCCAACCCGCACCTTGCCGGCGCTGTCGAGGTCGCCAGCGAGGGCTATGGCCTTTTCCACCGTGCGGTTGAGTAGCAGCACCTCCTCCACCTCGTCCCGTGCCAGTAGCGCGTAGAGAACGGCCCGCGCCGCGCCGCCCGCACCGAGGAGCGCGACCTTGGGCGGCAGCGGGTCCAAATCGCCATCGACCTTGAGGCTTTGGACGATCCCAAAGGCGTCGGTGTTGTACCCCACGAGCCGACCATCGCGGTTGGCAATGGTATTGACCGCGCCAATGCTCTGGGCCTCTGCGGAAATTTCGTCTAGATGGGCCATGACGGCCTGCTTGTGCGGCACGGTTACATTCAGCCCAACCATGCCGAGGGCGCGCATTCCGGCGAGAGCTTGGGGCAAGGCTGCGGGAGCGACGCGGAACGCCGCGTACGCATAGTTGAGATTCAGCGCCCTGAGCGCGGCGTTGTGCATGGCCGGCGACGCCGTGTGCGCGACCGGGTCACCGATGACGCCGAGCACTCGCGTCGTCCCGGAAATCACCCGAGCAAATCCTCAATGAAGCAGTTAGCAATTTCCAGGGATTCGCGCCACGATACTCCGTAGAGCAAGCGGATGGCGAGTAGGCCGCCGCTCAACAGCACAGCCACGCACATAAAGAGCCGAAAGAGCCCCAGCATATTTAATCTCCTCGCATAAGGTGTACGGTCTGAAAAAAATCGGGCCAGATGGACGTCAAGCACTCGCTGCCTTGGATGGTCAACTCCCCTTCGGCCAACAGCCCAGCCACGGCAAAAGCCATGGTTAAATTAGGGTCGCCCTTGCCGTCGAGCTGGCCGCCTTGGAGCGGAAAGCCGCCTTTGATAACGAGCCCCTCTGGGAACTGGCCAATCCGCGCATCGAGCGAGCGCAGCGCGGCGCACAAATGCTCTACGTGCGGCATGTCTTCGATATCGCGGATGACCGTCGTCCCCTTCGCCTGGGTCGTCAAGACCGCTAGCAACGCGATCTGATCGGCGACCCTGGCCGCCCGCGATCCGGCCACACGCGTGGCCTTTAACTGACTGGCGCTCACGTGCAAATCGCACTCGTTTCCCCCGAGGTTTTCCGCAGCGATCTGCGCCCCAATCTGCCGCAGCAAATCCAAGAAGGCCCGCTGCCCAGGGCGAATGGCCACGCGCTTGATGGTCAGCTCCGACCCCTTGCGGCACAGCGCAGCCCCCATGAGCGGATAGGTCAACGCGAGTTGCCCGGGCACCTCTACGTCAACGCCCTGCAGCGCCTGCCCGCCCTCTACCAGCAGCAGTTTGCGCCGCTCGACAGCGACCCCGCGCCCGCGCAACAAGCGCTCCACGCGGCTGCCGGTTTTCAGCGCGGTCGTCCCCTCGGCAAAGAGCGCGGCCACCATCGAGCCCAGGGCTAGGGCGTCGGTCGGCGGTGCCTCGGAGAGGACGAACCCTTTGGCCTGCTGACCCCCGATTACAAAGGTGCCCGCGCACTCCTGTTCGACGGCGAACCCGAGCTGAGCCAGCAGGTCGAGCAGTAGCCGACACCGCTCGGCTTCCATTCCCAACTTCACCCGCGAGCGAAACGTTTGCCCAGCGAGCAGGGGGAGTAACAACAGCGCGGTATCGCCCAACCCCTCTAGGTCGAGTGGGGCCGCTGCGCCCTGAAACCCCCGCAACCCAACGCCACGCACCTCATGGGTGCCTGCGCGCTCGGCAATGTCAACGCCCAACTCGCGCAACAAAGCGACCACGCGGCCAGCGGCAACGGGCGCGTTGCGGACAACGCTATCTCCTTCGCTCAGCGCGGACAACGCGAGTGCGCGCTCGGCTGGCTCCCGCTCTCCGGGCACCGAGACCTGCCCCGCAATCTTCTTGGCTGGGCTTACGATTGCTGCCATCGCCTAGGGTCTCCGCGCCCCATACCCGAGCCGCGCCAAAATTCCCAGCGCGTTTTCCGCGCTCTCTGCGCTGTCAAATCCCAGCCGCAGCGTCCCCCCTTCGCCCTCGCGCACCTTCATCACCTCAATATCATTGATGTTTACCCCTTGCGCCCCCAGCGCCTGCCCGATCTCAGCGATGACGCCTGGCCGGTCCTCGGCTAGCACCAAGATCTCGTGCAGCACGTGGATAAACCCCTTTGAATCCCTCGGGATGGACCCCCGAATCTCGTTGGCAAAATCGAAATCCGCCTTTAGCTCCGCTGCTTCCAGCCGCTCTCTCACATCCGCGAGCGCGGCGATGTAGCGGTCGATCATCGCGCGGATCTCGTCGGCATTGGTCGCGCAGATATCCTCCCACACCGGCGCGAACGGGCTAGAGGCAATCCGCGTCAAGTCGCGGAAACCACCAGCAGCCAGCGGCAGGAAGTGATCGCGCTCGGCATTTAGCCGCCCGACCATGCCCACCAGCGAGGTCGCCAACATCTGCGGCAGGTGGCTGATAGCGGCGACCGCCCGGTCGTGTGCCGCAGCGTCTAGTTCCATCACCCGCGCCCCGACCTGTCGTAGGAGCGCGGTCAATGCTTGGTAGCGGTCGGCTGGCACCTGCTGATCGGGGACCAAAATATAGATCGCATTCTGGAAGAGGAACGGATCGGCCGCAGCCACGCCCGCCTTTTCGGAGCCGGCCATCGGGTGGCCGCCGACAAAGTACACCTCGTCGCTGAAATGAGCTTGGGCCACCGCGACGATGCGCCGCTTGGTGCTCCCCACATCGGTAACTAGGGTCCCCGGCTCGGCGAGCCGACCCACTTCCTCAATCAGCGTGAGAATCCGCCTGATTGGGGTGCAGATAAAAACTAGGTCGGCCCCTTTGAGGGCTTGATCCAGCTCGTCGTAGCCCCAACCCTCGTCAACCACGCCCAGTTCCAATGCGCGGGCGATGGTTGCGGGGCGGCTGACACCCACAAGCCGCCCGCCGAAGCCGGTGCGCTTGAGCGCCAAGCCTATCGAGCCGCCAATCAGGCCCACGCCGACGATGACTGCCCGCCGGAAGAAGACTAAGCCTCCTCGCGCTCGAAGTTGGTGGTCAGATCGATGAGCAGTCGGTAGAGCGCCTCTAGGGCCTCGTCTTTAATAATCCCTTGGTTGTTGTAGGCTTTGATCTTGGCGATCACATCGAGCTCGCGCTCGGGATCGCGTATTGGTCTTCCCGCAGCCTTTTTAACTCGCCCAATCTCTTGCGCGCAGTGCATGCGCTCGTTGAGCAGGTCAATCAGTTGATGGTCGATATTATCTATGCGTTCGCGCCAGTCACTCAGGTCCATAGCTATCCTCTCATCGATGGCCCATGGCTCGGCGGACCGCGTCCATGGTCGCGTCCGCGATTGGGCGCAACTGCTCGACACTGTGCCTGAGCACCTCGTCGATATACGCGGGATCCGCCGTCAACTCCCGATAGCGAGCTTGGATCGGCTCGATCTCGGCGATGACCACTTCGACCAGTTCCTTTTTCAAGTCGCCGTAGCCCTTGCCAGCAAAATGCGCCTCAATCTCGGCGTGCCCTAGGCCGGTCAACGACTGATAGATTGTCAGGAGATTGTACAGCCCGGAGCGATTCGGATCGAAGACAATGCCCCGCTGCGAATCCGTCACCGCGCGCATGATGGCCTTGCGGACGGTGGCCGGGTCATCGAGCAGGCCGATGCTGTGGAACCGACCCTCGGCGGACTTAGACATTTTCGCGGTCGGATCGTCGAGCCCCATGATCCGCGCACCAACCGTGGGAATGACCGGCTCGGGCACGGTGAATACCTCGCCGAACTGGCGGTTGAAGCGCTCGGCAATGTCGCGCGTCAGTTCCACGTGCTGTTTTTGGTCGTCGCCGACGGGCACCTCGTGCGCCTGATAGAGCAGGATGTCGGCGGCCATCAACGTCGGATAGACGAACAGCCCCGTGCCGATGCGCCCACGCCGCGCACCCACCCGATCCTTGAACTGGGTCATCCTCTCCAGCCAGCCCATGGGCGTGACGCAGGTCAAAAGCCAAGCCAACTCGGTGTGCGCTGGGATGTGCGACTGCACGAAGAGGTGGCACTTTTGCGGATCGAGGCCGCAGGCGATGTACAGGGCCACGGCCTCGCGCGTGCCGCGGCGCAAAGCCTCCGGGTCGTAGGGCCCGGTGATCGCGTGCTGATCGACTACGCAGAAGATGTTGTCGCGGTCCTCTAGGTTGGCCAACCAATTGCGGACGGCCCCGATGTAGTTGCCGATGTGGATGTGTCCCGAAGGCTGAATGCCCGAAAACACTCGTCTTTTCACGTGCCTAGTAACTCCCTCACTTTAGCCCCGATATCGGTTTCGCGCATCAGGGATTCGCCGACCAAGATCGCATCGACGCCCGCAGCCGCCAGCCGCTCGACATCGCGGCGATCCCCAATCCCGCTCTCGCTGACGACGACCGTGCCTTTGGGTACTTGGGGCAAGAGAGCGAACGTGGTTTCGAGCGTGGTCGCAAAAGTTCGCAGGTCGCGGTTGTTGATGCCCACTAAGCCGGCCCCGGCTGCTTTGGCGCGCAAAAGCTCGTCGTCGTCGTGAACTTCCACCAGCGCACTCAACCCCAACTCGCCGGCCAGCCCGAGGCAATCGTCGAGTTGGCTAGAGTCCATCAGTGCTGCGATCAGCAAAATGGCATCGGCACCAATGACGCGGGCCTCGTAGAGCTGGTACTCGTCAATGGTGAAGTCCTTGCGCAACACCGGCAAGCCCGCAACCGCCTTGGCGGCCTGTAAATGCGCGTCGCAACCCTGAAAATACGCCTCGTCCGTCAATACCGAAAGACAGCGCGCGCCGTTGGCGGCATACGCATCGGCGATCCGTTCCGGGTCGAAGTCGGCGCGAATGATGCCCTTGGACGGCGAGGCTTTTTTCACCTCGGCGATCAGCGCGATCCCGTCCGCAGCCAGCGCACCTTGGAAATCGGCCGGCACCGCCGTATCGCGAGCCTGCGCGCGCACATCGGCCAAACTGCGCTGGCGCTGGCGGTCGGTGACGAACTCGCGCTTATACGCGGCTATTTCGCTTAGTATATCGGCCATGTTCAGGAGTTGCTTACTTCGACCAGCCGATCGAGGGCTTGACGCGCCTTGCCTGAGTCGATGGACGCTCGGGCCCGTTCGAGACCAGCGGTTACATCCTCGGCCAGCCCGCCAACGACCATCGCCGCCGCCGCGTTGAGCAGCACCACATCGCGCTGCGGCCCCTCCTTGCCGTCGAGCACCTCGCGCAGAATGCGCGCATTGTAGTCCGCATCGCCGCCTTTGAGCGCCTCGGCTGCGACTGTCTGCAAACCAAAATCCCCTGGGTGGATCTGACGCGTACTAATCTGACCGTCTCTAAGCTCGCTGACCTGCGTCGGCCCCGTCAGCGTGATCTCGTCCAGCCCGTCCGAGCCGTGTACCACCAAGGCCCGCTCCGATCCCAACTCGCGCAGCACTCCAGCGAGCGCCTCGGTCAACGCGCCGTCGAACACGCCGAGCAATTGCCTTTTGGCCCCAGCCGGATTGGTCAGCGGCCCCAAGATGTTAAAAACCGTGCGGGTAGCTAACTCCCTGCGCGGACCAATGGCGTGTTTCATCGCTCCGTGCAAGGCTATCGCGAAGAGGAAGCCGATGCCGACTTCGTCGATGCACTCGCCGACCTTTTCCGGCGTGGCTTCGATGTTGACCCCTAGCGCGGTGAGCACGTCCGACGAGCCGCACTGGCTCGATATGGAGCGGGTGCCGTGTTTGGCCACCGCTAGGCCCGCGCCGCAAGCGACAAAGGCTACCGTCGTAGAGATATTGAAGGTCCCTGAATCATCGCCGCCAGTGCCGCAGGTGTCGATGAGGTCGGGGCGCACCGTCACTATCGGCGTAGCTTTCTCGCGCATCACTTCGGCACCACCGGCGATCTCGTCGATAGTCTCGCCCTTGATCCGCAGAGCGACGAGAAAAGCGCCGATTTGAGCATCTGTGGCTTGGCCACTCATAATCTGCTCCATCACCGCTCGCATCTTCGCGCGGCCTAGGTCTGCTCCGGCGATCAGGTCTCTTATAGCTTCTTGTATCATGCTTGCGCTCCTCATAAGCAAAGAAAATTGGCCAACAGTTGTTTGCCTTCTATCGTCAGAATCGATTCGGGGTGGAACTGCACCCCTTCGAGGGACCATCGCCGGTGCCGAATCCCCATGATCGTCCCATCCTCACTCGTGGCCGATACTTCGAGGCACTCAGGCAAACTCTCCTGCTCCACGGCCAGCGAGTGATAGCGGGTGGCGACGAAGGGGATTTGCAACCCGGCAAAGAGCGTGCGGCCGTCGTGTTGCACTGGTGTCGCGCGGCCGTGGACAATCTCACCGGCCCGCACGATGCGCCCGCCGCAAACTTGGGCGATGACTTGGTGCCCTAGGCACACGCCCAAAATGGGAATCACACCGGCCAACCGCTCGACGAGTGCGCACGAAATTCCAGCTTGATCTGGGCCACCAGGACCAGGCGAGATAACGACGTGCTCAGGTGCGAGCGCAACCACCTCGGCGACCGTCAATTCGTCGTTGCGCAAGACCTTGGTTGCAGCCCCTAATTCCTCTAAATAATGCACCAAATTGTAGGTAAAGGAGTCGTAGTTATCAAGTATCAGCAACATGGTTTCAGTGCGCTAAACTCCCTATTACTCGGGCGATCAGCCGCAAGCCCAAATCGTCCTCGAGCGTCAAGATCGACTCGGGGTGAAACTGCACCGCCGCTATCGGCAAATCGCGGTGCTCCACGGCCATGATGACCCCATCGTCGGTCTGCGCTAACACCCGCAAGCACTCGGGCAACTTCTCCGGCACGGCGTAGAGCGAGTGATAGCGGCCAGCGACGAATTCCGCGGGGAATCCGTCGAAAATCCCTTCGGGCGTACAGCGGATCGTCGATTCCTTGCCGTGCATCGGGTAGGAAAGTATCCCCAACTCGCCGCCGAGAGCCTCGACGATGCCCTGCAATCCGAGACACACGCCGAAAACCGGTAGCTTGCGCCGTACGCATTCGTTGACCAGCTCCGGCACTCCGAACTCCTCGGGCATGCCTGGACCCGGCGAGATGAAGACTAGATTGGGATCAAAGTCGGCGAAGACGCGTTGGGAGTCGCGCAGGCCCCGCGCGTCGCTGCCGTCACGCGACCTCGCGGCGCGCACCGTCACTACCTCCGCTCCCGTCTGCCGCACGTAATCGCCGAGCGTATGTACGAAAGAGTCGCGATTATCGACAAAGAGCACCCGCTTGCCTTGCCCCGAGGTCGCGATTTGGGTGCTCTTCTTCTTGGCGTCGGCGGCACCGGTCACCGCGTTGATAAAAGTCTCGGCCTTGGCCCGAGTTTCGCGCTCTTCGGCGTCGGGGTCCGAGTCGCAGAGCAGCGTGGCACCGGCCCGTACTTTGGCGATGCCGTCCTCCAAGTGTACGGTGCGGATGGTGATCCCGGTGTTGATCTCGCCGCTGAAGAGCAACATGCCGATGCAGCCGCCGTACCAGCGCCGCGCCGAGTTTTCCAATTCCTCGATCTTCTGCATGGCCGCCGGCTTGGGCGCGCCGGTAAGCGTCACCGCCCACATATGCGAAAGCAGAGCGTCGAATCCGTCGCAGTCGTCCTTCAGCTCGCCCACGACTTGGTCCACAGTGTGAAAGACCTTTGAGTACCTTTCGATCATCCGCCGCCCGACCACCCGCACCGAGCCTTCCTTGCAAATCCGCGCTTTGTCGTTGCGATCGACGTCCGTACACATGTTCAGCTCGGCCTCGTCCTTTTTTGAGTTGAGCAGGTCGCGGATCTGCTCGGCGTCTTCCATCACGGTTTTGCCGCGGCCGATGGTCCCGGCAATCGGACAAGTCTCGACGAATGACCCGTTGACCCGCACGAACATCTCGGGCGAAGCGCCGATCAGATACTCGTCGCCGAGGTTGATGAAGAACTCATAGGGGCTGGGGCTATTGCGGCGGATATTCTCAAAGAGGGCGTGCGGACTGCCCGCATAGCCAGCGCTGAGCACCTGGCTCGGCGTCACCTCGAAGAAGTCGCCGCGCTCGGTCCCGGCGATGACCTCGCGCACCTTGTCGGCGTATTCCCCCGGGGCGTGGTCGCACGTGATCTCGGTCGCTGCGCCGCGCACATAGGACACGGCGTCCGTGCTGCGCTCCATGCCCTCGGTTGACAACCCATCGGCGGCAAACTCATAGCGGTAACGCCGTGCCTGCTCCTTGCGGTGATCGACGACGACCAGTTCGTCTGGCAAAAAGAGGTGCAGATCGGGCCGGGCCTCGCCGCGCGGGTGGCGCAGTTGAAGCGGCTCAAACTGGAGTACCAAGTCGTAGCCCAGTGCCCCGTAAAATCCCAAGTGATTTTCGCCTTCAGCTCGCATCTGCGCCACCAGTGCGCGCAGGACGCTGAAGATCGTCGGCTGCTTGGAGCGCTCCTCTTCGGGAAAGTACTCGGGCATCTGCGCCACCGCGCCTTTGAGCTGGCCATCGGTTAGCGCCAGCTCCGTCACATGCTCGTGCTTGGCGAGGCTGCGGCGAAAGGTCTCCAGCAGCATCTCGCCGCGTGCGTTGAGCGCCCGGAAGGCAAAGGCGCGCTGACGTGCCACCAGTTCCAGCGGCGGATCGACGAAGCCGATGTCCCAGCGGCTATAGCGCCCTGGATACTCGTAGCCGCTGGCAAAGACAGCACCCCGGTGGGTATTGAGCCGTTCGAGCAGGGACTTTAGTGGCCTTTCTATGGGCAATTCCTCGGTCTGGCGTTTGACTTCGACGCCACCAGCCGTGCGAAAGGTTTCCGTGTGAATGGTCATAACGTTCTCCAAGTACAAAAAAAACGCGGACACCCGAGGGCGTCCGCGTTGGATTGAAAATTAATCTCGTCGCAGTCTAGCGGATGGACGCACCTTTCTCCCTGCTCGGGGAATACCAAGTGCGCCACCAGCGACGAATGTGAGGCGAAGAATTCATAATGAGCAGAAAGTAAAAGGGCCGCTAGCGCCTGTCAAGCTGTTCAGCGAATCAACACCGTCTATGGCAGATCGTCTATCCAAGGTAGGGTTCAACTTTTGACTGGACGACGGTGCCAGCCCGTATCACGCCAAGATCCTATCCAGCCAAGCGTCCGTCTGTTCCAGATCCAAGATAGCTTGGATTTCTTCGTCGCTCTTCTTCAAGGCGAGCAGGATGCGTCGGACAGGAATGGGTGTCGCTTGGGGACCGTGCGGATCTTCTTCGGGATTTTCCCACTCGGGGAGGTGATGAGTAAGCTCGACGAGACCATTGGAACCCCAAGGGGGCAGATGGCCGTATTGCTTCCAGACATCCTCGGCGATTTCCCGTTCCGCTTCAGACAGGTGGTTTATTCCCATCGCTTTCTTTAGGCCGATGCAGTAATCTGCTTGGTTCTCGATGTACTGGTTCCATACAGAATGGCGATCGGGGTCGTCTTCTTGGTGTATCAGATTGTACGTCTGAATGGGCACCGGGCCGTGTTTCATCGATACCCAGCGATCAGTGGAGATGCTATGCCCTTCCCGGTCCAGCGCCTCGCGATCAGCTAGGTAGATGAGTTTGAGCAACTTGATGAACTTCATCGAGCCGCCCCACGACAGCATGCAGGCAGCGAGTTCAGTGGCCTTTTCTTCGTTGAACATGATTATCTCCTCTTTACTATAATTAAGAGGCTCAGTGAATCAACGCCAACTTGGCCGTTTGGACGGCACCGCCGGCTTGCAGCACGGCCCAATAGACCCCCGAAGCAGCCTCTGCGCCCGCAGCCGTGCGACCGTCCCAGCGCACGCGGTGCGCGCCAGCATCCACCCAGCCATCGGCCAACACGCGAACCTGCTGTCCCATCAAATTATAGACGGAAATCCGCACAGGACCGGCCTCGGCCAGAGCAAAGGGAATGGTCACTTCGGCGTTGAACGGCGTGGGAAAGGGATCGCCTAGGCCGGACACCAGTCCATCCGGCAACTTGGACAAAAGCCGCGCCCCTGCGGCGAGCTTGGCACTAAACGGCTTCCACAACGCCACCTCCTTCAACTGCCAGCGGACGAAGGATGTCGTGCGGTTCTGGTTGATGATATTGCGGAACTCGATAATGTTTTGACCGGACTGGAGGTATGTTTCATCGAGGACGAGATACCAAGTCCGCCAGTCCTCCCCGGCTATGAGCTCTGCATACCTTTGTTCGTTGAGGAAAATGACGACCTCGTCGTTGCTTATTTCCTTGGTCGAAAATTGGCACAGGACATCGCGATTGATTCCCTCAAAGCCGAACTTGACGCTTTTGGGATTTTTGGTAACAGTGGGCGGACTGTAGCCGAAGATCCCTCTGCTCGGAAGTGGCTCTAGCTGCTCGCTTTCGATTTCAAGACGCTTCGTCCCCGACGTCCCATTCGAGGTAATAACCCGCACACTGCCGCTTTGAGCTCCATCTGGAACCTCGACGACAATTCTGCTGTTGGACCAACTCACATAGTCCGCAGCAGAGGGCCGTACATTAGCAACAAACAAAACGTATCCGGTGCCACGTCTGGTGCCAAAATTGCCCCCCGTTAGCGTCAGCCGATCCCCTGTTTTTACTTGGGTCGGCGAGATTCTAGTCAGATACGGGCTTGTTATTTCTAGGCGGATGGAATTACTGGTGCCTTCTGACGTTCTAACGGTCAGGTTGCCGGGGGGAGTATTGAGGGGAATGCGGAACCGTATCGCTCCACTCGACCAAGAGGTAAACGAAGAGACCGTGACCGAACCAATCCGCACGGAACTGCTCCCCCGCGAGGAGCCAAAATTCTCCCCGTTCACGGTAACAACGGTATTGGTCCTTCCGGTCTGCGGGGAGATGCTACGGACCCAAGGAGAGGTAATCGTCAGCCGTGCTGTGTCGCTTCCGTTCGGGGTTACAACCTGCAAATTGCCGGTGCGCGCTCCAGTTGGCACTCTCACTTGGATCTGGGTATCACTCCAGCTAACATATTGGGAAGAGTTGGGTTCCTTGCCCCCGTGGAAAATCACCCGGCTCGTGCCCCGATTCGCGCCGAAAGCCGTCCCACGGATGGTTATGACTTGATTGTACCGCACCCGACTCGGAGATATGGAAGTGATTTTAGGAGAGGAGGAAACTTGCATAACCGGCAGCACGAGTTTGCCGTATCCACTGTTGTTGTCCCTTCCCCTAGTTCCTATATCAACCGTTGCCGCGATAAGTGTATTCCACAATTGAGTGCGCGAGTACGAGGGATTGGCCGACTTGATCAGGGCCGCCGCGCCGGCGACGTGAGGCGCAGCGGCGGAGGTCCCGGTATAGCCATAAAAATCCTCCGACGCTCCATAAGAAACCGTCGATACTCCACTAGGCGCGACGAGTTCGGGTTTGAAGCGGCCATCGGTGGTGGGACCGCGGGAGCTGTAATTTGCAATTCTGCCCAAGTCATAGTAGTCGAAATGAACCGCTCCGACGCTCATAGCCCCTCTGGCGTCCGCGGGACTCCCGATACTGTTCTCCGCGACCGAATACTCTTCAAAATCGTGATTAAGCGACCATATTTTCAGCCTTCTAGGTCGGGCATCGTCCTCGCTGCGAACAGAAATTCCATACTCTCCCGATCTCTCTGCCTTGATTTCTATCCATTCCACAGGGTCGCCACCGAAAATATTTTGACGGTTGGTACTTTCGGCGACGGTTTCGAGATCGCCGGAGGAGTTTACAAAATCGAGGTACAGGTCGTAATTCTGACGGGAATCGGGCCAATCATTCCAAGTCAAGAAAACACTTATCTCTTCCCCTTCCTCAGCTTCAAACGCTAGCACCTCGTCTTCGTCGCTAAAGTTGTGCCAATCGTCAGAATCGTAATCAGACCAGAACCCATAGTAATGGCTCTGTGCATCATTGCCCGCTGAATTTACCCAGAGGATGCCTTTATCCGCAGCGTCATTTACAATGTCGCAGGCCTCTCCTCGCCCGTCGCCAATGCCTGTTCCAAACCAGCCGATGGAATGATTGATTACATCAATACCATCTCGTATGGAGCGGTCCTTGGCGTTTTCAAGGTCAACCAGATCCCCCACCTTATAGAGATATATCTCGGCTTCCAGGGCCACATCGTGGACGATCTCGGCACACGCCGTGCCGTGGACGATCTCGCCAGCGTATATCCCTTCACCGGTATAGTCGAAATACCACCAACTCGCCGGCATGTTTCCAGATAGTTCGTCCGCCCCTTTAAATCCTCCGTCAATAACGGCCACCTTGACTCCTTGGCCTCTCACGCCCTCGAAGTAATTGTCATACGCTTTGATGAGAGCCCCACCTTCACTAAGGACGATCTGTTGCGCGTGCGGCCGATACGGCCTGCGGACGAATCTGACCCCCGGTAGTTCCGAGACCGCCAGCAACGACGAAGCCGGGACCGAAACCCGCATCAGACTCTTAGACTGCGCCAGAACCCTCCCTCCAAGTGCAGCCAGCGACGAAGTATCAATCGAAGCCGACGCTTGGCCAAGATGTGGAACCAAAATGACGACGACAGTATCCTGTAAATCGCGGATCGACTTTGCCGCTCGCGGCGTTGCTAGCTCCCACAACGCACTCTGTATCTTGGCAGGGCCGTCGGGTCTGTCAGGCGCGGAGTCTAAGTCCTGTCCCCAAAGGGGTCCATAACCAAGGATGCCCAAGAAAAGGGCAGTCATAATTCTATAACGATTAATTGGTTTCACCGTCGTTCCATGCTTTGAAGATGAGTGTAATTCGACTCAGCGAATCAACGCCAATTTGGCCGTTTGAACCGCATCGCCGGTGTACAACACGGCCCAATATACCCCCGAAGCAGCCTCTACACCCGTAGCCGTGCGACCATCCCAGCGCATACTGTGCGCGCCAGCAGCCACCCATCCATCGGCCAATACGCGAACCTGCTGGCCCATCAAATTATAGACGACAAGCCGCACAGGACCGGACTCGGCCAGAACAAAGGGAATGGTAACTTCCGCGTTGAACGGCGTGGGAAAGGGATCGTCCAAACCATCCGGCAACTTGGACAAAAGCCGCGTCCCGGCGGCGAGCTTGGCATTAAACGGCTTCCACAACGCCACGTCCTTCAACTGCCAGCGGACGAAAGATGCCGCGCGGTCTTGGTTGATGATATTGCGGAACTCGATGACGTTTTGACCGGACTGGAGGTATGTTTGATTGAGGACGAGATACCAAGTCCGCCAGTCCTCCCCAGCTATGAGCACTGCATACCTTTGTTCGTTGAGGAAAATGACGACCTCGTTATCGCTTATTTCCTTAGTCGAAAATTGACACAGGACATCGCGATTGATTCCCGCAAAACCGAACTTGACGCTTTTGGGATTTTTGCTAACCACGGGTGGGCTGTAGCCGAAAATTCCACTGCTCGGCAGCGGCTCTATCCATTCGCTGCCAATCTCAACTTGTGCGACCCCGGTGGCCCCATCGGCGGTAAAAACCTGCACCCCACCACTGCGGGCCTGGGACGGAACTCGGACGACGATGACTCCGTTAGACCAGAGTGCATAATCAGCCGCCGCCGCTTGCACATTGGGGTTAAACAAAACGTACCCCGTGCCGCGCTCGGGGCCAAAGTTGCCGCCGGTCAGCTTCAGGTACTCGCCAGCTTGTACTTGCGGTGGCGAAAGTTGTGCCAGATACGGGCTGGCGATTTCCATGCGGACGCCATTGCTGGTGCCTTCAGACGTCACAACGGTTACTTCTCCCGAAGGCGCGTTGAGCGGAACGCGGAACCGTATCGTCTGATCCGACCAAGACTCAAACGAAGACACGGCGACCGAATCAATCCACACAGAACTGCTGTCCCGCGCGAGGCCGAAATTGTCCCCGGCAATGTCGATGAGATCGTCGGTCTTGGCCGGCGCATCCATGCGCGTGTGATTGGTGATCGCCTCAATGTAAGGCGACGTGACGACCACCTGCGCACTGTCGCTGCCGCCGCCAGTTATCACCTGCACTTTGCCGGTGCGAGCGCCGGTCGGCACGCGCACTTGGATCTGCTCGTCGCTCCAAGCGAGATAGTCGGAATCGCTCGGTTCCTTTCCCGCAAAAAAAACCACTTTGCTCGTTCCTCTATCTGCGCCGAAACCCCCGCCGACGATGGTAACGGTTTGTCCGTATTGAGCACGGGCAGGCGAGACGTCCGCAATTTGCGGCGCTGAAACCGACAGCACGAGTTTGCCGTATCCCGTGCTGTCGTCCTTTCCCGGTGCCCCCAAATCGACGGCGGCCTCGACGAGGGCATTCCACAGATCGTCGCGCGAGAGCGAAGGATTGGCCGATTTGAGCAGGGCGGCTGCGCCGGCCACGTGGGGAGCCGCAGCCGAGGTCCCCACAAACCCATCCGCACCGTAAGAAACCGTTGTCACGCCCGCAGGCGCGACGAGATCGGGCTTGATGCGGCCATCGGCGGTGGGGCCGCGCGAGCTATAGCTTGCCAGTATGCCCAAGTCCCATTGATCGTGGTGGATCGCCCCAACGCTCAGCGCACCGCGAGCGTCCGACGGAATCCCCAAGCTGCTAGCGGCAACCGGATATTCGATGTCGTGGTGCCAAGACCACACTCGCAGCTTCTTGGGCTCGGCCTCGCCGACGCGGACGACGGAAATGCCATACGTCCCCGCTTGCCCGGCAAAGTATTCGAGCCACTCCACAGGAGCACCGCCGCTACCCTGAACATCAGTGCTTTTGTCGACTTCTTTGATGTTGCCGAACGCGTCTTGATAGTAGAGATATAGATCGTAGTCTTCAGTGGTGATGGGCCAATCGTCCCAAGTCAGCGTCACCCTTATGGCGTCGCCGATTTCGGCGACCAAATTCACCGCGTCGTCGCCAGCGGCAAAATTGTGCCGATTGTCGGCATCGCTGTCGTGCCAAAAACCCGCGTAGTGCTTTGGGGCGTAATTGCCGACTGCGTTGACCCAGAGAATGCCGTTGTCGGCCGCATCATTTACGATGTCGCAGATGATCCCGCGCCCGTCCCCAAAGCCCTCGCCCACCCAGGTCGCCGAGTAGTTTACGATGGCAACTCCGTTTTGTATGCAGCGATCTTTGGCATTCTCCATATCCACTATATCCGCGACCTTGTACAAATAGAGTTCAGCTTCTGGGGCCACGTCGTAGATGATCTCGGCACACGCCGTGCCGTGGGCGTCCGTGCCGACGTATATCCCCTCGCCCGTATAGTCGCGGTACCACAAACGCACCGGCATGTCTTCGTGCAACTTATCGGCTCCCTTAAATCCGCCGTCGATAATCGCCACCTTGACCCCTTGGCCCTTCGCGCCGGCGGCGTGATGTTCGAGCGCGCGGATGCGAGCTAAGCCCTCGCTAAAGGTCTGTTGCGCGTGCGGACGGTACGGCCTGCGGACGAAGGCCACGCTCGGCAACTCAGATACCGCCCGCAGCAATGCGGTCGGAACCGACACGCGCATCAGGCTCTTGGACTGGGCTAAGATCTCGACGCCGAGGGCGGCTAAAGCCGTAGTGTCAATGGTGGTCGCCGCGCCCGCCGCGGGCACCAAAATGACGACCACATCTGAGCCGGCTGCGGCGCGGGTCGGCTTGGCCGCCGAGGGCGCGGCCAGTTCCCACAGCGCACTTTCCATCTTGGGAGGACCAGCGGGTTTGGCCGGCGCGGAGCCTAGGTCTTGCCCCCACAGGGGTACCGCAAAAAAGAGGAAGAAAAAAATATGGCGCACGACGATCAGGGTTGGCGAGCCTTGTACGATTCGTGTGAGCCCCGCATCCCTTGCTCTTTGGTGCGCGACAAAAGCGCCAGCCGCTCTTCGTCTTCGAGGGGTGTGAAGCTGCGGGCAACGGCGACATTCTGCCGCAGCTTTTCCAGCGAATCCATCCCGGAACACACGGTAGTCACCGGCAGGCTCATGGCGTAGCGCAAGCACTCGACCGCCGTCGCCGCACCCGTTGCGAGGATCGCTCCAGGCGAACCCGCCAAGGTCTTCATCGCGATGACCCCGATGTTTTTCTCTACTGCGACTGGCAGCACCTGCTCGACAAAGCTGAGGTAGTGCGGGTCGAATACGTTGATCGGCATTTGCGTGGCGTCCCAAGCAAAGCCGCGCTCAATCATCTCCACGTGCAGAGCGGGCAAGGTATGGCCGGTGAAGCCGATGTAGCGGATCTTGCCCTCCTCCTTGGCTTTGAGCGCGGCCTCTAGCAGGCCCTGCTCGTAAATCCGCTCAGGGTCGTCGGGCTGTCTGATACTGTGAAACTGCCACAGGTCGATCGCGTCGGTTTGCAGCCGACTCAAGCTCTCTTCGAGGTGGGCAATCGCCCTTTTGGGGTGGCGGCTCGCGTCCTTGGTCATTAGAAATACGCGGTCGCGATGGCCGCCGCTCAGCGCCTTGCCCATGCGTATTTCACTCGCGCCGTCGGAGTAGCCCCAAGCATTGTCGAAGAAGTTGATCCCCTCGTAGATGGCCGCGTGCATCAAGGCGATGGCCGCCTTTTCCTCCATATTGCCGTGGTCGGACATGTGCGCGCCGCCCAAGCCGAGCAGGGAAACGGCTTCGCCGGTGCGGCCCAGGACTCGGTAGGGCATGTCGCGGTGGTTCGGAGCGGCACTTATGGAAAGGCCGGCGGCCGCCGCGGTCGAGAGCTTGAGGAAGGTGCGGCGGGAATAGGGTCTATCATCCATTGAGCATTTCCTCCAGCAGGTTGCTGCCAGTAATCAACTGCACCGCCGTCGCCAGCAACATTCCGTACACCACTCGATTAAACCACACGTCGCTAAATCGCTGATTCAAAAACACGCCCAACTTCACCCCGGCGTACGCCAGCGGTGCCAGCAGCAAAGTGGTCTTAAAAATGTCGGTGTGAAAAAGCCCCAAGGCCCAATAAGGCGGCAGCTTGAGTAAGTTGAGCGCGGCGAAGAAGATGACCGTGGTGCCGACGAAGACGTGGCGCGGTAGCTGCTGCGGCAGCAGGTAGATGACCACCGGCGGTGCCCCGGCGTGGGCAATCGTCGAGGTAAAGCCCGAGATTGCGCCCATCACCACGCCGGCGAGTGGCCCCGGACGCTGCTTCCGCACAGCCCCGACAATCGCTGCCCGCCCAAACTGGAAAGCGACAAACAGCAAGGCCAAGCAGCCCAAGCCCATCTCTAAAACGCGCTCGTGTTGGCTGAAGTACCCAAAAAAAAAGGCCCCAGCGCCGATCCCCAAGACGGAACCGGGCAGGAGCCGTTGGACGCTCGTTTTGTCAAAGGTGCGGCGGTAGTGCCGGACGGCGAACACATCACAGGCAATCAACAGCGGCAACAACAGAGCCACCGCGTCCGCTACCGAAACCATCAGCGCCAAAAGCGGGGTAGCCAAAATCCCGATGCCGCCGCCAAAGCCGGCCTTGGCCACCCCTATCAACAACACTGCCCCCACCGCGCAGACCCAGAAGGCGGGCGGGTAGGTCGGCAGCACTACTCGCCTTCTACCTGAGTTACTTCGATATCGAGCTCTTCGCGATTGCGCACGTGATCGACTTGGCCGTCCTTGACCCACACCACGCGGTCGGAGACGCTGAGCATCTTGTGGTCATGGGTTGCCGATATGACTGTCACACCGGAATTCTCGTTCATCTCTTTGAGCAATTCGATGATTTCGGTGCCCGTGCGCAGGTCCAGATTCCCCGTCGGCTCGTCGGCGAGGACGACAGCCGGGTCGTTGGCCAAGGCGCGGGCGACGGCCACGCGCTGCTGCTGGCCACCCGAAAGCTCGTAGGGCTTGTGCGAGTGCCGCTCGCCGAGGCCCACCTTGACCAAAAGCTCCATGCCCTTGTCGCGGGCCTCGTCGCTGGTCAGGCCAGCGAAGACCATCGGCAAGGTGACGTTTTCGAGCGCGGTCATCACCGGGATCAAGTTGAATGACTGGAAAATGTAGCCGATCTTGCGGCAGCGCAGCCAAGCCAGCTCATACGCGTCGAGTTGGGCGACGTCCACCTCGTCGATGTACACCTTGCCCTCCGTGGGCTTGTCGAGACCGCCGACCATGTTGAAGAAGGTGCTCTTACCCGATCCTGAAGGCCCCATGATCGACAGGTACTCGCCGGTGTAGATCTCCATGTCCACCCCGCGCAGGGCGTGAACTTCAATCTCGCCCATCAAGTAAATTTTCTTTACCTGCTGAGTCCGTACTACAGTGCGTTTTTCCGCTTCTTCTTGGACAGCGACCTCGCCCGGGGCAGTTTCGGTCATTTCAGATCTCCTCTAAGGAATCAAGTGTCGGAGCGCATGGCCTCGACCGGCTCCATCTTGGCTGCGCGGTACGCCGGCAACATGGCGCCGATCAGCGAAAGCAGGGTCCCCACCACCAAGGCGTAACCGGCCGATTCGACGATGCCGCCCAGCGGGAAATAGGTGAGCGCGTAGCCGCCGTAATCGAGCAGGGCCAAGCCCAGCGTCAGCGCGAAGCCGATGATGATCCCCGCCGAAGTCCCCGCCAACCCCTGAAAGGTCGATTCGAGGAGGAAGAGCTTGACGATAAAGTTGTCCAAGGCCCCGAGGCACTTCATGGTGCCGATCTCGCGGAACCGCTCGGTCACCGACATCAACATGGCGTTGGCAATGCCGACGACGCAGACCAAGAGCGAGAGACTGATGAGCCAAGTCTGCTTGGATTTCTCTTCCTGCATGCGGCCCGCAGCCTCTTCGGAAGCGTCGCCAGCCTCGGTGATGCCGGTCTCAATGCCGTTTTTTTGCAACAGCAAGTTGATCTCGCTTTTGTCCGCGCTCCGCAGGCTGCTGACGATTTCGTTGTTGCTCCACACCGACATTAAAAAGGCGATGGCCAGAATCACGCCGCTGGTGGTGATCAGCGAGCGGCCAAAGCGAATTTTCAGGCTGCGAAAACTAATTTCCACTGCTTTACTCATCGGCAGCACGATCTCCCGACCGCCTGCCAAACGCCTCTCAGACATAGTTATTCTCCCAGCTTATGCTCGCGTTCACAATACGCAAATAAAAGCAAAAAATCAACACTACCCGACTCAACTGCCCCTCCTAATTTCTACGAGGGGCAAAGACGCGGAGTCGTGTGCGCCGCGATCGGCAACCATCTCGGCAAACGCGATCGGCACCATACTAACGCGCAAATCCCGCGCGCCCCGCGACTGCACTGGCTGCTCCAAGAACGACGCCATGGCGCTCGGGGTGAACACGAGGTGGTCGATGGCAAAGTCGTTCACCAGCTCCTCGAGCTCGCCGACGTGGCCGACCACCGGGCGACCAGCCAGCGGGTGGCCGCGCTGCTGGGGGGCATCTCCCACCACGCCGATCAGATTGCAGTGGGCCACGCCCGCCCGCTCTAGCTGTTCGACGAAATCCACTGCAACCGCATCGGTTCCCACCAGCAGAGTGCGCAACCGGCCCTCGCGGCCACGCTGGTGCAGGAACCAACGCGCGACGAAGCGCCAACCGGCGATTAACACCGCGTTGCAAAACCAAGCCGCGACCGCGGCCAGCCGCGAGAAGTTGTATGCCTTAAAGAAGAAGACCAACGTCACGATGAAGGCAAACCCCAGCGTCACGCCCACCACCGACCACGCCACTGAGTAGCGGCGGCGGTCGTACAGGCCCGACACGTAAAACGCCAACAGCCAGACCAAGGTCGAAGCACCGTACACAGCAGCCCATTGCAAATCCGAGTACGGAGGCGGAACCAGCCAGCGCGTCGGCTGGACGTCGAGGCCGAAGAGGTTGCCGATCTGCTCAATGCGATAGATGAAGGGCACCAGCTCTTGGTGGTAGCGCACCACTAAACCCAGCTTCAGGCCGCAGAGCACCAAGCCGGCGTCGATCAGAGGCATGGCCAAGGCGCGACCCGCCCGGGCGAGGAAGCGGAACGTCCCGTGCAGGGCAATGCCCACCTGCAAGAACCACAGCGGGAAGAAGCGAAAGCGCCGCGCCATGTGCTTGTTGACAAAAATCGACATGGCTTGGCTCTTGCGATAGAGAATTTTCAGGGGCGTCCCCCGGCCACTCTCGCCGCGGAAGTGGATAATCTCGGTCGTCGGCACGTAGTAGATCTTCCAGCCGGCTTGGTGGAAGCGATAGCACCAGTCGATGTCCTCGCCGTACATGAAGTAGTCCTCGTCGAGTAGGCCGACTTGGTCCATGGCCGACTTTCTTACCATCATGCAGGAACCAGACAGCACCTCGACCGCGGCCGTCTGCTCGGGGTCGAGATACGTCATGTGATAGTGGGCGATGAGCGGGTGCTTGGGAAATAGGCGGCTCAGGCCCGACATCTTGCAGAAGGCAGCCAACGGCGTGGGAAAGCCGCGGCGGCTGTCGAGCTGCAAGGTGCCGTCCGGGTCGAGGATTTTGCACCCGCAGGCTCCGGCTTCCGGGTGTGCCTTCAAGAACTCTACCATCGTGCACAGTGCGTCTCGGCGCACGATGGTATCGGTGTTGATCAGCAGCGCGTATTCTCCGGTCACCTGCCGCAGGGCCACGTTGTTGCCAGCCGCGAAACCCACATTGGCCGCGTTGCAGATCAGCTTCACTTGCGGGAATTCCTCGGCTATCATGTCGGCGCTACCGTCTGCCGAGGCATTGTCAACGACGAATATCTCCGCCTCTAAGCCCTCGGCTGCGGCGAGTACAGAACTCAGGGCCTGGCGGGTCAGGTCGCGGGTATTGTAGCTGAGGAAGACGACGCTCAGTCGCACGATCTAGCACCTCGCTGGCGGCCCATGAGCTTGTAGCAGCTGAAGTAGAGGATTTGTTTGGCAAAGAGCAGGTACTCGCGCAGGTCCAGCTTGCTGGAGCTGAACTGGCGGTTGCGGAAGACAAAAGGCACGGAGCGATGCTGTCGATAGCGGCCCTTGACCAAAATTTCGAGCAGAATTTTGTAGCCCGAGGACGTGAGTACTAGGTCCTGTATCACTTGGCGGCGCAGACAGAAATAACCCGATAGCGGGTCCTCGACCCCGGTTAGCAAGCGGGCCGCGCCCACGCCGACTTGCGAAATCAGCTTGCGGTGCCAAGCCCACCGTTCGACTCGGCTGGTCGCTCCAAAGCGGCTGCCCATGGCAATGTCGCATTCGCGCAGGCTGCGAATGAGCTCGGGCAGAATCGCCGGGTCGTGGCTTAAGTCGGCGTCTATCACTCCGAGATGCGGTCGCGCCGACTGCGCGAAACCCGCCATCACCGCTGACCCCAAGCCGAGCTTGCCCTCCCGATGTACCACCTGGACGGGATAGCGGGCCTTCAGCGACTCGGCCACTTCGCCGGTACCGTCGGGCGAGTTGTCATCTACCACGATGAGCTCCAAGTCGATATCCGGCTTTTGGCCGACGACCGCGAAGATCTCTTCGGCCAACAGCGGCAAACTTTCCCGCTCGTTATACGTGGGCGTCACCAGCGAAATCTGCACGGGGTCCACGGGAGCACGCTAGCGGGCAAATTGGGGAAAGTCGCGGCGAAAATGCGGGTCCGCGGCGAGGTGTTGCAGCCCCTCGGCAAAGCTCAGGGGCCGGCGGCCGAGCGCGGTTTCCAGCGCGTCGGTGCGCAGACCAGAGCGCAGGGGGCGCGCGGCTAACAGCCCGGCCGCGCGGGTCGGCACGGATTCGATCAAGGCGCCGTCGATTCCAAAGAAACAAGCCATCTCCCGCGCCATCTCCCAGCGCGTCATAAAGGTCGCGCCGCCTGCGTGAAACAAACCCCGCGCCTCTTGGCCGCACAGAGACACCAAGGCGCGAGCCAGATCGCGGATGTAGGTCGGGTTGCCCCACTGATCGGCAAAGACCCGCAGGGGCTGGCCGCCAACGAGCGCCCGCAGCACCCAAGTGAGGAAGTTGGACCCGGCCTGCGGGACATAGCCGTACAGCCACAGGGTCCGCACGACTAGTACGCGCTCCATTTTCTTTAATATGCCCTCGCTTTCGAGCTTGAGTTGGCCGTAGCAAGACAGCGGATTGGCTGCATCCCCTTCGCGGTAGGGGCCGCGCTTGCCGTCGAAGACGTAATCCGTGGAAATATGGACCAAGCCGGCCCCGGTCGCGTCGCAGACCGCTGCCAAGTTCTCGGGAATATCGACATTGGCTTGCCGCGCGGCTCGCGCGTCTTTTTCGCAGCCATCGACATCGGTCATCGCCGCAGCGTTGATCACCCAATCCGGAGCCAACTCGGCGACGAGTGCGGTCACGGTCTGGCGGTCGGCAAGATCGACCTGGCGATAGGGAATGCCCTCGGCAGCGGGACGGCGACCACAGCCCATCCACTCGGCTTCCCCTTCCAAAGAGAGCAGAGTGCGGCCCAAAAAGCCGGTGGCACCTGTCACCAAAATTCTCATAGCGGTGGGCCGGACAGCAGCAAAGCCCGCGCCCACGAGCTATGCGCCCGGCTGGGTGCCTGCACCAAGCGCGACTCGCCGGCCAAGGCGGCCACCCGCTCGGCACGGCCCTGTCGCCCATAGAGTTGGAGGGCGAGGGCCTTGCCGTGATGCGGCAGTGGGCTGAGGGCAGCGGGGTGGTCGTACGATTGCTCCATAAAGCGCACAACCTGCTCGGCAGCCGTGGCAAAGCGCGCCTCCCCACTCCACTCACCCAACTCCCACAGAGCCAATGCCACCAAGGCTTGATCGACGAGCAGGCCAACACTGCCCTCGGTCTCTGAGTCGCAGACGTGCCGCACCCGACCGCGGCCGTCGATACAGCGGTTAATGAGTGCGTCACCGGCTTGCAGGGCCACCTGGGCAGCGCGTTCGTCGCCTAGGGCGGCGGCCGCAGCGAGATAGGCTCGTATCAGGGCCGCCTGGCGGTCGGCGTAGAGCGTGGGGTCAGTCCACCAAGTATCGGCCATGACTTGGCGGCCGCGGAACGCACCCTCGGCTGCGTCGAAGAGCGTGCCCTCGACAAAGCCGAGTAGTGCTCTAGCCGACTCGGCGTAGCGAGGCTGGTCGGCCTCCAGCAAGAGATGCAGCATGGCCGCCTGATCGAGGGCGTCCCGCTCGCTGGCGGGTGCGCTCCAATCCGGCGCGTACGAGTACGCGCGAAAACCACCGCTATCGCCGAGCGGCGAAGCGAGCACCGCGTCCAAGCTGGCCAAGGCCATCTGCCGCGCTGGCGCTGCGTCCCGCGCCTCGGCATAGACGAGCAGGAAGCGCAATACCGAAGTTTCGAGAAACTTGGTCGGGCCGCCGAAGCCGCCGTGGGCCGAATCAAAGGCAGCCGCGCACGCACGGTAAACAGCATCTATGGCAAAGGGCTTCTCGGCCTCGGGACGGGCGGCTGCGTGCTGCACCTTGGCGACCAGTACCGCGCGCTTTTCCTCGTAGGCCGTGCGCAACCGGCGCAAATAAGACTCGACATTGGATGGTGGAATATCCACGGCCCGCGCGAAAACCCGTCCGTCCGGCAGGGCCACCACTAGGGCCGGCCAACCGCCGCTGTCGTAGTGCCGAGCAATGTCCGGCCGCTTGAATGGATCGACCTGCACGCTGACAAATTTCTCGGCGACCAGTTGGCGCAACGCCGGCGTTGGCGCGGGGAACAGGCCCTCGCACCCCGGGGCGGCCAAATACACCAATATGGGATTGTCTTCGCGTTGGGCGCGTGCGAACAACGACTCGTCCCAAGTGTTCCAAGGCATCTCGCCATCGGCCCACTGCCACTCGGCCAAGGCCGGCCGCTCGCTGCGGACCGCTTCTTGCGGCGGCTCCTCGGTGGCGGCGCACCCGGCCAACATTAGCAGCGCCAGCAGCTTGGCCCTAAATTGATACATCTCTTTTATATTCAATGGGTTCCGAACTATTCACAAAGGGCACTTAATGTACGGCATGACCCTGTGAGCGTCAAGCAGGTCCCAAGGGGGCGGACTTTTTGCGCCGGGTGGTTTGGCCTATGTTTTGTTTTTTTACTAGAAGCCATCTAATGAGGAGCACGCCATGAATCCACTCGAAAAAGTCACCCTCGGCAGCAGCGGCCTGCGCGTCACCCGCCTCGGCTTGGGCTGCGCCTCTATCGGCGGCCTATACGGCGACATACCAGACGACCAAGCCGTCTCCGTCGTGCACCGCGCCCTGTCTTTGGGGCTGAACCTCTTAGACACCGCACCGCTATACGGGGCGGGCAAAAGCGAAATCCGTCTCGGGCAGGCCCTCGTGGGCGTGCCGCGCGACAGCTATGTGCTCGCCTCCAAAGTGGGACGCGTCTTAGTCCCAACCGAACAAGACCAACAAGTGGGCGCATTCGACGACCCGGCCCCGTACCAACCCGTGTTCGATTTCAGCTACGACGGCGTCATGCGCTCCTTCGAAGACAGCCTCGAACGCCTAGGCGTAGATCGCATCGATATCCTCCACATCCACGACCCGGACAACCACTGGCAGGAAGCCATCGACGGTGCTTACCCCGCGCTCGACAAGCTGCGCGGCGAGGGCGTTATCCACGCCGTCAGTGCGGGCATGAACCAATGGGAAATGCTGGCCCGCTTCGCCCGCGAAGGCGATTTCGACTGCTTCCTCCTCGCCGGACGCTACAGCTTGCTCGACCAAGGCGCGCTCGACGACCTCTTGCCGCTGTGCGTGGAAAAGAACATCGGCATCATGGCCGGCGGCACTTATAACAGCGGCATCTTGGCCAAAGGCGCGCGCCCGGGCGCGACCTACAACTACCGAGAAGCTCCACCCGAAATCGCCGCTAGGGCCAAGTCCCTAGAGGCCGTGGCCGCGCGCCACCAAGTCGATCTGCGGGCGGCGGCCTCGCAATTCGTCTTCGCCCATCCGGCCATCACCTGTATCATCCCCGGGACGCGGCAGCCCGAGCGCGTGCAAGAGAATTTCGACTTGCTCACTCGGGAAATTCCCCCGCCGTTTTGGGCTGAACTCCGCGACGAGGGCTTAGTCCGCGACGACGCCCCGCTGCCGTGAGCTTGTGCATTGCCGGCGGCGCGGGTTTTGTCGGCGCGAGCTTGGCGCGCCGCTACCGCCAGCACTATCCCAGCCGGCGCATTGTCGCCTTCGACAACCTCAGCCGGCGCGGGTCCGAACTGAACTTGGCCGACTTCAGGGCGCACAACATAGAATTCATCCACGGCGACGTGCGCTTTCCCCGCGACTTGGAGACGCTGACAGGCACCTTCGACCTGCTCATCGACGCGGCGGCCGAGCCTTCAGTCCACGCGGCTACCAACGCAATCGACACCAACCTCCAAGGCACTCTCAACTGCTTGGAGTGGGCGCGCCGACGCGCTGGCGCCCTGCTCTTCCTCTCCACCTCGCGGGTCTATTCGCTGCCCGCACTGCGGAGCTTGCCCCTGCGCGAGGAGGAGACGCGCTTTAGCCTCGACTCACAAGGCTCGTGGCCAGTGGGGCTGTCGGCTGCGGGCATCGGCGAGGCGTTTGCCACTTCCGGTCACCGCTCGCTGTACGGCGCGACCAAATTGGCCTCCGAACTATTCGTTCAAGAGCACTGCGCCGCTTATGATTTGAAGGCTGTGATCAACCGCTGCGGCGTCATCGCCGGACCGAGCCAGTGGGGCCGAGCTGATCAAGGCGTGTACGCTCTATGGGTCGCCGGCCACTACTTTGGCTTGGGGCTGCGCTACACGGGGTTCGGCGGACGTGGCAAGCAAGTGCGCGACCTCTTGCACCCGGACGATCTCTTCTCCCTGTTAGAGGCGCAAGTGGCCTGCCCAGCCGCTTGGACGGGCGACGTATTCAACGCCGGCGGTGGCCTCGCCAGCTCGACCTCGCTGATGGAATACACCCAGCTCTGCCAAGAGGCCACGGGCCGCACCCTCGCCATCGGCTCGGTCCCCGAGACTCAGCCGACCGACATCCCCTATTACGTCACGGACAACGCCAAGGCACAGGCGGCCTTTGGCTGGACCCCACAAAAGACCGCGCGGGACATCGTCGGCGACATCCGCGCTTGGCTGGTGGACAACGGCGATCTGGTCCGCCCGATGTTCACTGACCATGCGGTCAGCGAATGAAACGTTGCACTGACCTCGCAGTTAGCTAATGAAACGCGCACCGGAAGGGAGCACCGCCCTAATCACCGGCTCGGCAGGTCTCGTCGGCAGCGAAGCGGCCCGCTTTTTTCACAAGTGCGGCTTTGACATCGTCGGCGTGGATAACAACATGCGGCAGTACTTTTTCGGCGCGGACAGCTCGACCGCTTGGAACCGCGCCCAGCTCGAAAAGGGATTGCCCAACTACCGACATTGCGACCTCGACATCCGCGATGCGGCCGGCGTGAATGCGCTGTTTGCCGAATGCGGCAAGGCCATCGCGCTGGTAATCCACGCGGCGGCGCAGCCCTCGCACGACTGGGCGGCCCGCGAGCCGCTTACGGACTTTGCGATCAATGCCAACGGCACCCTCCACCTGTTAGAAGCCACGCGCCGCTGCTGCCCGGACGCGGTTTTCATCTTCGCCAGCACCAACAAAGTGTACGGCGATGCGCCCAACGAACTGCCCTTGGTGGAATGCGCAACCCGCTATGAACTCGACGCGGCGCACCCCTACCACGAGTTCGGCATTGACGAGAACCTGCGCATCGACCAGTGCCAGCATAGCCTCTTCGGCGCATCCAAGCTCGCCGGCGATATCCTGACCCAAGAATACGGCCGCTACTTCGGTCTCAAGACCGCCGTCTTCCGCGGCGGGTGCCTAACCGGCCCAGCCCATTCGGCCGCCGAATTGCACGGCTTCCTGGGCTACCTAGTCAAATGCGTGGTTACGGGGAAGCCCTACACCATCTTCGGCTACAAGGGCAAACAGGTGCGCGACAACATCCACAGCCGCGATCTCGTCTCGGCCTTCTGGCACTTCTGCCAAAATCCCCGCGCCGGCGAAGTGTACAATATGGGCGGTGGACGCCGCGCCAACGTCTCCGTACTAGAGGCCATTGCAACCGCGCAACACCTCGCGGGCCGACCGCTCGACTACGCGCTCGCGGACGAGGCTCGCAGGGGCGATCACATCTGGTGGATCAGCGACGTGCGCAAATTCCAAGCGCACTATCCCCAATGGGAATGCGAATACGATATCGAGCGGACGCTGCGGGAAATGGTGGAGGCGGCCCAAGAGCGAGACGCCGCTAGGGAATGAAACGACCTCTATGCCGCGACCCACGCTCCGGGCTACTTGAGTAAGAGCAGCCGTCGGGTCTGGACTCCGCCAGGGTAGTGCAGACGGCTGAGATAGACGCCCGCCGCTACTGGGACGCCCCACTGGTCGCGGGCGTCCCAGTGGACCTGATGGAAGCCGGCGGCCTGGAACCCATCTACCAGTGTATGCACCGGCTGTCCCAGCACATTGTAGATCTCCAGTCGCACCGGGCCGGGGGTGGCCAAGCGGTAGGCGATCTGGGTGCTGGCGTTGAAGGGATTGGGGAAATTGGGATCTAGGCCGCTGGCGACCGACGGCACCTCCTTGGCCGCACCGGGATCGTTTGGATCGCTTTCACGCATGAGAGCCTGCACCTCAATGGCCGACAATATCCCATCGTATATTCTGAGATCGTCCAACGTGCCCCTGAGAACCTGACTCGTGTCGAAACCGCCACCGAACGTATCCTGATCTTGACCGAGAATGAGCCCTCCCGCCTCGATCTTGAGTGTGTCGTACACCAAGTGCCCACAACGCTTGGTATATCCCTCGCCATTGACGAAAAAGTCGGCATGGCCCAGCGAGGCATTGCGAATCACGGCAAAGTGATGCCAAGTGCCGTCGGCAATCGGTTGGATTTCTACGTCACACCAGACCTGATTTCTCCCCACATTCCCGTGCGAATAGAAGCGGATCAGGCCTTCATTCAAGAAAAAGACAATATATTCGTTGTCGTTGAACTGGTTGGCGCCGCTGACAATGGTTTGAGCTCCAGACTTAGAGGTTTTCAACCAGAAGGCGATGGTCACATCCAGCCGGCCATCGAGCACGTTGTGCGGCAGGTCAATGCGATGGTCAGTACCGTTGAAGAGAATAGCACCATCTTCGTTGCCGAAGCGATCCCATGTGGGCACGGGCCCCGACAGGGTGCCGTGGTACTCATTTCCACTGGCGTCTCGGGCATTGCCATTGAAGGGGTAGTGGGCAATCAATTCGGCCCCTCTGGCCAGCACTTGGCTGGCTACCACTTGCACACCGCCGCCCAAGGTCAACTCCAAGCTCTGGTGCCGGTCCTGGTCGAGGAAAATGCTGTGCCACTGGCCCACCACCTCGCCATCGGCGTTGCGAGCCCGGGCTTGATAGTAGCCGCTCACCGGAGCCTCACTGGAGATGAGCAGTTCTAGCTGGCCGAACTCGTCGGTGACACCGATCCAAGCGTAGTCGGGTTGGCGGCCGGGGATGGTGCGTGCAAACTCAACAATTAAGCTCTCGATCGCGTCGCCCAGGACAGTGGCCGTCACCGCGCTAACAGCCGCATCGAATGATTTCGAGACTTGAGAGCAAGTCGGCAGATCGTTGACCCATCTGGCCAATGTCTCCGGTGCACATCCTATCAGCGCGTTGCCGTCGAGGTTCAACTCCTCCAACTCTGTCAGACGGCCCAATGCGGGTGGAATCACACCCGTCAACCCATTGTTGTCGAGGCGCAGCCCCCGCAGAGCTGTCAGTTGGCTTAGTTCGAGTGGAATCGAGCCGATCAACTCGTTGCCGTAGAGATACAGCCCCCGCAGGGCTATCAGTTGGCTCAGTTCGGGTGGAATCGAGCCGATCAGCACATTGCCGCTAAGGTCCAACCACTCCAGTTGACTCAGGTCGCCTAATTCGGGCGGGATCACACCCGTCAACTCATTGTCGTAGAGGCTCAACCACTCCAGTTGACTCAGGTCGCCCAATTCGGCTGGAATCACACCCGTCAACTCGTTGTCGCCGAGTTCCAACGTTTTGACACCAGAATCGCCGACCGCGATACCGTCCCACTGAGTAATGGGTATGTCCGCGCTCCAGTTTAAGCCGCGGTCGCCGGCCAAGTGGTCGCGTAGGCCCAGGAGCACCTCGCAGTTGGCTACTAAGCCGGGGTGGTCCTGCGGCTCCGATACGACGATACCGTTGGCGCACGGGTTTGACTCCGCGGCCACCGGCTCCGCCCATGCGGCCAGCCCGGCATTCAGCAGACAGGCCGCCAGCCGCTTGTAGCAGCCGTAACGACCCTTCGCGATAGGTACCTTTACCATACTCAAGTGCCGCTGGGTGGTCGAATGAACCTTTGCTTGGTTATTCAATCGGAATTGTCATCTCACACTGGCCGCTTGAAACGGGAGCCCAACCAAGGCCGCTTCCACCATCTTTTTGTAGCCAGAAGCTATCCGTTTAGCTCAAAGGCTCGTTGTTTGATGGCAGCGAACTGAGGGATGGACACCTTGCGTAGAGTCTCCACCACCTCTTTCCCCTCTAGAGAGCGGCCCGTCTCTTGCTCGTAGGCTAGAGCCACCCGTTGGCTTCCCAGGGATTGGACCAAGGCCGACACGTCAGAGCCCCATCGTGGGCTATCCCCGTGGAATATACCCCGCCAGCCCTGTTTATCTACTTGCTTGACTGAGCAGAAACCACAAGAACGCAACATGGCCTTTACACATTGGGCCGTGGGAGTCCACCAAGTCGTTGGATCGGAATTGACTTGCGCCCCCTCGCAAAAGCGCATAGAAGGGCTACGATTGTCCGGGCCTAGCAGACGGCGCTTGAGCCCCCCCCACAAGCCAAAAGGGGAATCCAAACGCGTTTCCAAAATCAGCTTTTCGCGGCACAAGCTTGCGATACGCTCTATACCAAGTAAGGGATGGCGCAAGTGGTAGAGAACGCCCAGAAACAGGACGATATCAAAGCATCCATCCTTGTCCGGATTCAAACTGAACAAGTCTGCTTGGCGAAATTCCACCTTTGAATGAAGCAAGGTATGGGCCATGTGAAAGCCGGACGGCGAGTCAACCAAGGGCGAACTGTAATTGTCCACGGCTAGGACACGAGAAGCTCCCCGACGCTCGCATTCGAAGCTATAGAACCCATCTGAACAGCCGATATCAAGCACCGTCTTGCCGGAAAGGTCCTCAGGTAGCTGCAACCGCTTAAGCAGGGCCGGCGAGTCCTGTACCCCCGGAGTTACTGTACCGTCGGGCAAGGAAATGCGGTGCCGCCACCGTAGTACATTCGTCATGTTCGAATACGCGCGGAAAAGAAAAAGGATGGACAGGGAGCCCCGAAGGACTCGAGCCGTTGTCCATCCTCATGGGAGAATCTCTACCTATTTGCCAAAAGGCTCTTGTATTCAGCAGATAACCCGAAAAACCACAACACAGCGCACAGCGAGAGGATAGACTCGGCCAAAATAGCGATGAGAAATCCGTATGTCAATCAGCGTCACTATAAGAGCTTTACGGCCTAAAGAATGGACGGTAAAGCTCTAGTTTGTATTTCGTAGCCAGAGTCAATGAGACCGCCTGCTGTTCAACCTATCTGTCCATTGGTGCCACCACCCGGTAGCCTATTACGCCGTCGTGCTTGTAAAATTGCTCCAGAGGCAAACCGGCCTCCAAATAGCGCCGGATCGGCGCGTAACCGCTATAAGGCGGATGTACGAATACATAGCCCAAGTTGACAGCTTGCACCAGATCCCGCAGCGATCCTGAGCGCGGGATCTGCTTTAATGGCGCGTCGGAGAGAAAGCGGCGCACCGAATTGTTGCGCAGTAGTCGCTCGCGCAAAAAGTTTGGTAACTGCGACAAAAGCTCCCGTAGCTGTGCCCGGATAGCGGGCCGGCGGGCTGCCGTTGGTGAAGGGGGCCTCGGCAATTCCTCCTGCAGGGCCAAGAGTTGGCCGACCCCGGGTAGCGCCGTCATACGTTGTAGTCCGTCTTCGGGAACCCGCGCAACAAAGCCACCTACCAGCCGTTTGCCGTGAACAGTCTGGAACAATTGTCGCTCGTCGAAGCTGCGCCCCGTGCCTCCCCAGCCAGTGCGCCAGCCCAAGGGCACTTCCATGACCGTTACGTCGCGGTGATCGCCGGCGACTTCGGCGTAGGCGGCGGGGATTTCTATTGCCGCGACCTGATAGGGCAGCCTGAAGAACTCTAAGGCAATCAGCGCAGCAACCGCCGCCGTCCAGCGAACCGGATGAGCTACCCGGTCCAGCCAATAGCGCATGGTGTACGCGCCGAGTACGGCCAAGCCCAACATGACCATAATATCGAAACGCGCTGCCACCCGCGCTCCCTTGATCAGGGGCACGTAGCGCACAAGCGCGTAGGGTAATGGCACGGCAAAGCGCCCTTCTCCAAGCGCGAAGACAAAATCCCCGCCGATGTGGAGCAGCGGCCCCAGCGAGAGCAGGAAAAACGCCAGCGTCAGCCACAGCCATCCCCTTATGGCCTCCTCGCCCCGCAAGCGCAGGACACACACTGCCAACAGACCAAGCACCACATAGCCGGAAAATACCGTCGCCTCCACCGCATTGCCGCCGGAAAATACTTTGTAGGCCCCAGCCCCTACATCGCCATAGAGCAGGCTGCCCGGCGGCGGTGTTACAAAAGCCAGCAGGTCTGCCCCCAGCTTGGCCGAAGAGGCTCCTCCGTAAATGTAGCCGCTCTGTGCCGTCTCAAAGAGCACCCACAGAATGGGCGCGAAACCGACCGCGGCAATGGCCCCCATAAGCGCAAAGTGCGCAAGAAAGGTTCCGTTTAGTACCTCCGACCTGTCGCGGTAGGATCGCCAACCGAGGTAAAATGCCGTGAACAACGTCAGGTAGATGAGGTAGTAGTAATCGCAGTAGGCCGTCAGCAACAGACACAGCCCACCACCCCAAGCCCAGCGTTGATCCTTCGTTTCCACCAAGCGGATCAGACAGAGCACATAAAGGGGAAGCCACTCACTGCTCAGGCAGTTGAAATGACTTAGACTGCGGGTCAGCATATAGGGGCTGAAGGCGTAGATAAGCCCGGCGATCCACGCGGCCCGGCCATCGCCAGTCAGGTAGCGTGCCAGCAAAAACATACCCCAACCGGCCGTGGCAAACGTCGCCAAGATCAGGATATTATAGGCCGTCCAAGCACTGCATAACCACTGCAAGGGCACTGCCAATACAGCCTTGAAAAAGACGAAGGAGTGGAAGACCAGCGACGCGCCGTAAGGGACGAAGATATAGTCGCAAAAAAGCGGCGGGATGCCCTCGGATAGGGCTTTTTTCATCCACCATAGGTTCCATATATAGATCGGCACATCACCTTTACCACCGGGTACGTGGGTCGTTAGGCGAAATACCAGCGGGTAGGTAAAGACGAGACTGCACACCAAATAGGACAGGAGAACGTGTAGCGAGCAGCGCCGAATCACGGACACCTTCTTTATTGGAGAAAACGGGCGAGGCATTTCAAAAGATGCGAGCGGTCGGCAAGGCAAATGGCCTATTGCTTGAGGAAACGCAGCACGTAAGTCGGCACCGCCGGGTCGTGCCACACCATCTGAAAACGACTCTCGTACTCCTCGATAGCTGGGAACAAGTACTGCCAAGTCTGCGCAAAACCGAGGTTCTCCAGCACGACGTAATCTACCTTTTCGCGCTCCATATGAGCCAGCACTTTTGCCGGCTCGTCAAAGGGGAAGCCGACGCAGCGCCGGCCCGAGACGATGTACATCCAGTACCCCTTGCGACACAGCACAATGGCGTCTTCCGGCGCGTTGGCTTTGAGCCATTGACCGGCTTGGTAGTAGCGGAGCCAAGGCGGGGGGTAGTCGGCGGCAGCGTGATCGGCTAGGCGTTTGACGCCGCCGACTTGGCCGATGACACAGGCGAGGAAGAAGCCCCATACCACGACCCTGCCCACATGGCCCCCGGCCAGTCTGTCGCGAATTTGCAAAACGACCCAGACCCCCAACAAGACGAGCACCGGCACGATAGGCACCAGAAAGCGGTCCCCCGGCCAGGGCCAGAGCAACACGATACCCATGAAGAAGGCCGCGTAGAGCAGGAGCAACAGATGTTCGCCGCGCTTGATGCAGAGTACCGTCGCGGCAACGGCGAGCGCGATCAGCAACAAGGGCGCGGGGTGGAAAATTGTCTCGGTACCCAAAAAAAAAGGCACTAGGGTATAGGGCAATTCCTGCGTCAGATAGAGATATATATGGCCGATAAAGCGCTCGATAAAGCCGCCCAGATCGAGCAGACCCCGCTCTGGGTGGTAGGGATTGACCATGAAGAGTTGCTTGATATAGACACCACCGCCGCCCACTGCTTGGTTGCGCAATGTCCATGGCAGCCAGCAGACAAACGCCGCACCGCCAAAGAGCAAACACCGCCGGAAATCGCGTCGGAGCACCAGATAGACCACCACAGCCGCTATTAGCGCGATCCCGACCGTGCGGATATAGTACGCCCAAATGGTGCAGGTGAACCCGCTGACGAGCCACCAGTTTCCCTTGAGGCCCTCGCGCTCGACGCCCCGTTCGACAAGCCACAGCGCCAAAAGCGAAAAGGTCAGATAGGGCACTTCGGACATGACTTGGTGTACGTAATGCAGAAGTAGCGGGCCGTAAACTGCACCGGTCGGCCCGTGCGTCAAATAGCTCTTGCCGAGCACAACGCTCAGCGCCACCACCGCTAGGCCGGGCAAGACGCCCACCCGCTCCTTGGCCAATTGGTAAAGCACCCCCATCCCCAGCGCAAAGAGCACCAGCACCCAAGCCTTCATCGGCACCCAAGCGCCGGGAAAAGCCCATGCCAAAGGGGCCAGCAAAAGGGGGAAGCCAAGAGGGTACTTGGTCGCTGGCTGCGGATCGGGCGAGTTGATGTGCAAAAGCCCCTCGCCTTGGGCCAGACTGCGCGCCAGCGTGATGAATTCGGCGTTATCGCCACTCAGGGAAAGTTTGGGGTCGAAGGTCCAGATCCCTAGGAAAAATGTCGCCGCGACAACAAAGCGGGGAATACCGCACTGTGCCCAAGGAGCTTCCAATAACCCGACTACGCGCGTGCCTATGCCCGCTTTGAGACTCTGAGACTCGGACTCTTTGGGCGTAGCCTTCTTTTTTTGGTGGAATGCTTTCATGGGAATCTAAAAGGAACGCTCGTCGAGTAAATGGCGTTGTAGGCGCTCACGAGCCGTCTGCTCTGCGCCCGATCTTAAAGGGTATGAGTAGCACGTAAAATAAAACGAGCGCCACGCCGTCGAGGATTGGGATATACCACGGCCACGGAGCAAAGAAAAACGGCGACTGGGTAACGGGCGGCCGGCTGAGGAACATGTAGTTGCTACCCAGCGCCCAATTGACGCCGAACGCGACAATGGCCAGGAGATTGAGCAGTGCGAAGACGCGGAGGACGGACTTGGCCGTCGGTCGCATGCCGAGGCCCCAAGTTGCGAACAGCGCGCCAGCGACGATGCCGCCGTGGGCGATGAAATATTGAAAGAAGCGATACGCTGGATAGCCAGCCTCGAGCGGCGGCGTGACGACGGCGTTGGTCGCGCCGACAAGCCCCCAGAAGTACGCGATTTCATACGCCGTCCGGCAGCGGAAGACGAGCGCGGCAGCGACGGCGAAGACGGTAATGCCACAGACGTGCAACGGCAGGTACCACCGCGCGAACTCGTGCGCCCCGACCGTCGCCAAGCGGTGACTCCAGGGCAGGATCTCGTTGAGCAGGAGCACGCCCGCGAATGCGCCGCAGATGGCTTGAGTCGCCTTTGCCGAATTGAGCCGCTTGACGGCAAGAGTCAAGAGGATCGGCAAAGCGAGCGTCACACCCATCGCGGCGAGGTGGGGAAGGCCGAAAAACTCGAATTGGCTTGTAGACATCGCGTCTCATTGCTCGCACTCGGGCAAGTTGCAAAACCGCTTTTCAGTACCGCTCATCGACAAAGTGCAACTTGCTGTGCGGCGGGCGCTGGTACTCGCCGTGGGGCGGGCGCGGCGGCAGCTTGACCTTTTGCGGCATCACATCCTCGTAGGGCAGTTGGCTGAGGATGTGCGCAATGCAGTTGAGACGCGCCCGGCGCTTGTCGTCGGCCTCGACCGTGTACCAAGGCGCTTCGGGAATATCCGTGTAGAAAAACGCCTCGTCTTTGGCCTTGGAGTAATCGACCCACAGGTTCCGCGACTTGAGGTCTATATCGCTGAGCTTCCAGCGCTTGAGCGGATTCCGAGCGCGCTCCTGAAAGCGGCTTTCTTGCTCTTCCTCGCTCACCGAGAGCCAGTACTTGAGCAGGATGATCCCCGAGCGCACTAGCATGCGCTCAAACTCCGGGCACGAGTGGAGAAACTCCCAATACTCCTCCTCGGTGCAAAAGCCCAACACCCGTTCGACGCCGCTGCGGTTGTACCAACTGCGGTCGAAGACCACGATCTCACCCGCGGCCGGCAGGTGGGTCACGTAGCGCTGGAAGTACCACTGGGTGCGCTCGCGGTCCGACGGCGTGCCCAAGGCCACCACGCGCGCGCCGCGCGGATTGAGCGGCTCGGTGATACGCTTGATGATCCCGCCTTTGCCAGCCGTGTCGCGCCCCTCAAAGACGATCACGACCCGCAAGCCCTGGTCCTTGATCCAGTGCTGCAACTTGACTAGTTCGTGGTGCAACTTGGCCAATTCGCTCTCGTAGTCCTTCTTCTTCATCTTCGCCGACTTGGCGGTTTTTTTGCTTTGCATACCTAATCTCCATCGCTTGTGGTTCGCCGTGCAAAAAAAGTACACAAGGCAGCGGCGCGAGAAAACCCGTCCGGCCCCATCTTGATCGGCTCCAACCAGCCGCATACCTTATCGCGCACACCGCCTAACCGACAAGGACCATTATGAGCCAAGCACCTCGCCCCAACCTGCTTTACATCCACTCCGACCAACACAGCCCCTACGTCGCCGGCTGCTATGGCGATCCCTTAGTCGAGACCCCCCACCTCGATGCCCTCGCCGCGCGCGGGGTGGCATTCGACAACACCTATTGCCCCTCGCCGATTTGCGTGCCCTCGCGGATGTCCATGCTCTCGGGCCGCTACCCCTGCGACAACCAAGTTTGGACCAACACCCACATCCTCGACTCCGGCATCCCCACCCTCGCCCACGCCATGGGCGCGGGCGGCTACCACCCCGCACTCGTCGGCCGCATGCACTCAGTTGGGCCGGACCAACTACACGGGTACGCGGAGCGGCTCGTCGGCGACCACGGCCCCAACCAGCCCGGGGGCCAGGGCGTCGATCACGGCCAGCTCGCGGGCACGGCCGGGCCGAGCCGCGTCAGCCTGCGCCTGTCCGGCCACGGCCAGAGTGCCTACCAAGTCCACGACGAAGACGTCACCGCAGCGACCGTTGATTACCTCAATCGCTTCGGCGTCGCCAAGCGCACCGGCCAAGCCGCTGAGCCATTCTCGCTCTCGGTCGGTTTCATGCTGCCGCACCAGCCTTTTGTCGCCCGCTTGCAAGACTATCGCTACTACTATGAAAACATCACCCCGCCGCAAACCCCCGAACCCTTCGGCGACCACCTCCACCCCCACATCAAGCGCTGGCGCCAAGCCTGCGATATCGAGGAAGTCAGTGAAGAAGAGACCCGCCGCGCCCGCGCCGCCTATTGGGCGCTAGTCCACCGCATGGACGTGCTGATCGGCCAGATCGTGGCCGCACTGCGGGAAAACGACTTGGAGGAAAATACCCTCGTCCTCTATACCTCAGACCACGGCGAACAGGTCGGCGAGCATGGGCTGTGGTGGAAGCAGACTTTTTACGAGGACTCGGTTAAGGTGCCGGCCATCCTCGCTTGGCCTGGACGCTTGCCCGCAGGCACCCGTTGCGACCGGGTGATTTCTTCACTCGACCTCAACGCGACCATGCTCGACGCCTTGGGCTGCCCGGACTTGCCCAACTCGCGGGGCCGCAGCCTCCTGCCCTTGCTCGCAGATCCCAAAAACGTCGAGTGGGACGACGTCGCCTTCTCCGAGTTCTGCCAAGACGCGGCCGGGGCCGGCGGCCCCTTCCCAGAGGAGGGCATTTTCCAGCGCATGATTCGGCGTGGACCGTGGAAGCTCAACTACTACCACGGCCAGCCCTGCCAGCTTTTTAACCTCCAAACTGACCCGCGCGAGCGCTGCGACCTAGCGGCCGACCCGGCGCACCAAGAGACGCTGGCCGCGCTCAAAGCCGAAGTCCTAGACGGGTGGGACCCGGAGTGGATCGCCGCGCGCATAACCGCGCTCCGCGCCGACCGGCCCATCCTAGCCGCGTGGGGCCGCACCGTCCAGCCTCCCGACCAGTGCCGCTGGAAACTCGATCCGGCTATGGATTATCTCGACCCGGAGCAGCTTGCCAACAGCCAGCGCAATACCAACAAATGACCCAATAGGGCGGCTGGTGCCAAGACCGTCGGCAGCCAGACGTAGGGTGCGTAGGTCACAAACGTGCTAGCCGGCTCGTTGGTAAAGACGCGGAACTCCGTCGGCATGGAGAGGGCCGCGACGACGACCGCCTCGGCCAGCAGCACCAGCCCAAACGCATTCCAAGCCCATATCGCGTAGGATCCCACCTTGCCGCGCCAGACCAGCCAAGCCATGGCCGGTGCGGTCAAGCCGGTGAAGATGTCGAAGTTGAGCCCCTCGTAAGTCATCTGCACCGGTGCCTGCCCGACCTGGTACATCCCGTGGATGAACATGGCAACCGGCACGCGGAAAAACTGGAAGCCAATCAGCCCGACGGGGCCGACCGTAGCCATCAGCGCGGCCCCCACCCGCGAAAAGGCCGCACCGCCCGTTAGGATCATCAAGCCTGTGAAGAGGGGTAGCGAAAAGCTCCGCAGCTCGCCCGAGAGCGCGGCCAGCCCGGTCGCCACTAACCAGAGTACCGCTCCAATGGCCGCCCGCATCGTCCACAGGTCGGCGGCCTGTCCCGCGCGCTGGACAGCGGCGTGCACGGCCAGCACCGAGAGCGCCAAAACGCCCACGACCGTGGAGACAAAGAGCACATCAACGCGGAGGGGAACCCTGTCGAGCGCCAGTTCCATGTCGCCTCCTTATTCTTCGACCCTTTCGCGTGCTTTCACCTCGTCCCAGATCTCGTCTAGGGCTGCCAGTGAGAGCGCGGATACTTCCTCGCCTCGCGCATGCACAGCCTCCTCTAGGGCGCGGAAGCGGCGCTCGAACTTGGCAACTGCACGCCTGAGTGCCTGTTCGGGCTCTACGTTGAGGAAGCGGCTGGCGTTGACCAACGAGAAGAGCAGGTCGCCAAACTCCTCCTCGACAGCCGCGGCCCCACCCATCTCCCAAGCCTTGCGCACTTCGGCGAATTCCTCTTCGACCTTGTCGAGTGCGCCATCAATATCGTCCCAATCAAACCCCTGCTGTGCGACTCGCGCTTGGATCCGATGGGCGCGCATTAGGGCGGGGAGACGCTTGGGAATGCCTTCCAACGACGAGGGCGCGGCTTCCCCTTGCTCCTGGCGCTCCTGCTTTTTGATCTGCTCCCAGCGGCGCAGAACCTCGTCGGCCCCGTCCACACTCGCATCGTCGAAGACATGGGGATGGCGGCGAATCAGCTTATCGACGATGGCTTGGCCGACCGCCTCGATGTCGAAGCGGCCCTCCTCGGCCGCGATCTGGGCGTGGAACACCACTTGTAGCAACACATCGCCCAGCTCCTTGCATAGCTCGGCGTCGTCTTCCGCGTCAATGGCTTCGAGGGCCTCGTACGTCTCCTCCAATAGGTAGGGTTTGAGCGTGGCATGCGTCTGCTTGCGGTCCCAAGGGCAGCCGTTGGGGCCGCGCAGATGTGCCATGATAGCAACTAATTCTGAGAACGTGGAATCGCTTTTCATCGTTTCTCGCTTCTGCGATTTTATATAAGAAAAACCATGCTCCACGACAAAACCTATTCTGCGATGCTCCCAGGTGGACACCGCCATAACCAGACGCATTCGGCAAAGTCGTTGCGCTTCTCCTGAATATTGAGCAACAGGTACTGCAAGTGATCCAATCCATAGCGGAACAAGCTCTGCTCGGGGTATCCATGCTTCTTGATTTTCAACGGTTTCTGCTGGGCTAACCAGATGCCAACCAGATGCGCCCAAGTGAAGGCGAGGGCCAACAGCGCCACTAACTTGCGGATGCGCTCAATCTGGGTCAGATGGGTCTGCTCGAAGTCGAAGCCGCGCTTTTTCAGCGCCGAAAAAAGCACTTCTATTCCCCAGCGTTTCCGGTAGCGAGACAACGCTCGGGCCTTGTCCTGGTTGCTGGCTACGATGAGATATTCATCGGCTAACCGAATCGCGGAAAGGAACACGGCTTGCCCGTAGATCCATCTCCGCTTGCGCAAGATCCGTGCCTGATCTTGCGGCAGATCGAGGAAGAGAGTACGCACCGCGGAAGACGGCTTGGGACTGGGCAGCACGGCCTTCTCGCGAATACGAATATGATAGGTCAGTCCCTGTTGATCCAACCACTGGAACCAAGCTTGGCCGATGAATTCCCGATCGCACACCACGGCGCGAATCCGTTGGGGACCCAACAGGGCGAGGACCTGTTCCATCAAGGCGATACGTTCCTGGGTATTCGAGTTGCCTTTCTTGGGCCGCATCGTCCAGTAGAGCGGAAAGGCGACCCCTTGAAAGACGATCCCGACCAACAGAATATTGATCTGAAGTTGACCGAATTGCCAATGGGTGCGATCCAAGGTGATCAGCCAATCTTTCCGGGGCGGTAACAGCCTGACCACCCGTTCGGCCAGCAGATCATAGTCGAGGTCGAACAGAGCAAAAAAGCGTTGGATGCGACGATAGTTTGATTTTCTATCGGCGTTTCCATTCAAGCCGTTGGCGATGCGAACCAGGTTTACCGTGGTCACCTGGATTAAGGCTAACACGAAGGCGGCGATGAACTTGACCCGGGCTTTGTGCCACGGCAGATGCCATTGCATCGCCGTGTATAAATCGGTAGTTTGAGGCGACATAGACCTGCTCCTGGTGATCGGGGAACATGGACTTCGGCACTCCAAACTTAATCTCCGGTCAATTCAGGGGTAGGTCTTTCTCGTTTTGTCGCGTAGCATGAGAAAAACAATAATAAGAAATCGCCCGCCACAGGCCCAAAAACCTTGCTGCGCAGGGATTACAATCGATTGCTTAAATATATAACATATTTATTTTATAAGACCTTATGTATTTTTTGTATCGACTGCAACCAAATTGGCACAAACCCTTGACGAGCCGTTACGCCTCTTTATATTGAATTGGAGGCGGTGATTAGGGCCTTCTGTACAACTCCCCCGAGTACAGTTTTGACGGCTCCCTTTTTTTCTGGGAGCGGTCAGTCGGCCCGCTTGAGTATTGCTCATTAAATAGCACGGAGTCGCGCTTGGGCGCGGTCCGCATCTAGCTGATTGAGCCTTTTTGCAGGCTTTCACAGGGCAAAATATCGACATGGGCAAAATCATCGCTATCGCCAATCAAAAAGGCGGGGTGGGCAAGACCACTACGGCCGTCAATCTCGCCGCCTGTCTGGCCCTTTCCGGGCACCGAACCCTACTCATCGACTTAGACCCGCAGGCCAATGCCACCAGTGGTTGCGACGCCGAGCTTGGCAGCGACTACGCCTCTACCTACGAGGTTTTGATAGGCCAGCTCAGCACCTGCTCGGCGACCTTCCCCACCTATATAAAGGGCCTCTTCGTAGTGCCCTCGCACATCCGCCTCGCGGGTGCCGAAGTGGAAATGGCCGCCATGGTCGGGCGCGACAAGCGGCTAGCCGAAGCCCTGCGCCCGGTAAAGGGGCAGTACGAATTTGTGCTCATTGATTGCCCGCCGTCTTTGGGCTTGCTCACGGTCAACGCGCTGAGCGCGGCCGATTCCGTGCTCATCCCGGTGCAGTGCGAGTACTATGCCTTAGAGGGCGTAAGCAAGCTCAGCGATTCCATCCGCTCGGTGCGGCGCTATCTCAACCCCACCCTCGAAATAGAGGGCGTTTTACTCACCCTGTACGATGATCGCTTGCGGCTTTGTCGCCGCGTGGCCCAAGAAGTACGCAACTACTTCGGCGACAAGGTCTATCAGACGATCATCAGCCGTAACATCAGCTTGGCCGAGGCCCCGGGTTTTAGCCAGCCTGTAGTGCTCTACGACGCAGGGTCAAGAGGCACCAGCAACTACAATAGCTTGGTTTCCGAGATCTGCGCCGATAGACCCTCTGTCTTGGCCTGATCCCCCCATCTGCATTGGCCGTCCTTGACAACCGTTTCCATTCGCATATCATATTCACTTATGTATTAAACATCCACATAAGAAAGGGAGGTTCCCTGTGTATTCTTGTACGTCTGCTGACTCGGACGCGCCCACTCGCGTAGCCGCGTCCTCCCCCCGCCGTGCTGACCATCCCGAATTTATCACCCAAAACGCCCAAGTCCGCCGCCTACTGGCCCAAGCCGACCGGGTCGCCGAGTCCCCAGCGACCGTGCTCCTCACCGGAGAAAGCGGCACGGGCAAAGAAGTAGTGGCGAGGCGCTTGCACGGGCGCAGCCCAAGGCGCAGGGCCTCGTTTGTGCGGCTCAGCTGCGCCTCGCTGCCCGAAGGCGTATTGGAGAGCGAGCTGTTCGGGCACGAGAAAGGAGCCTTTACCGGTGCAGTCCGCCAGCGCTTAGGCCGCTTTGAGCTAGCCGATCGCGGCACCTTGTTTCTCGACGAGATTGGTGCAGCAGATATGCGCGTGCAACTGCGCCTGTTGCGCGTCTTGCAAGAGCGCGAGTTCGAGCGAGTCGGGGGCGCGGAGACCTTGCAGGTGGATGTGCGGGTCATCGCCGCCACTAACGTCGATTTGCGGGAGGAGGTCCGCAAAGGAACCTTCCGCGAAGACCTCTTCTACCGACTCAACGTCGTGCCACTCAAGCTGCCGCCGCTACGCCAGCGCAAGGGAGACATTCCGCTGTTGATCGAATACTTTATCCGCCGGTTGGCGGCGCAAAACGGGTGCAAAATTCGCGGCCTCGACGCCGCGGCCTTAAACCACTTCTTGGCCTATCCATGGCCGGGCAATGTGCGGCAGTTGGAAAACGCGCTTGAGCGCATGATCCTCCTCGCGAGCGACAGCTTGTTGCGGGAGGAAGACGTACCCGAAGAAATCGTCCACTGGAAGGACGAAGAAGATCTCGACCTGAGCCAGCGCGGTTTTAGGGAAGCGCGGAACTCATTTGAGCGGCACTTCCTCTGCGAGGCTCTGCACCGACACCGCGGGGTGATTTCGCAAGTGGCCGAAGACGTGGGGCTGTCGCGCAAAAGCCTGTACGCAAAGCTAGAAAACCTCGATATCGACTACCAACACTACCGGACCTAACTCACAGGCGCGCGGCGAGTGCGCGGCGGAATTTCGCCATCTGGCCTTCGAGATAGGCCCGGTGCTCGCCGTCGGTCGGCTCGAGCGCGAGGGCTTGGCGCATAATGGCCACCGCGTGGGCATGCCGCCCCAACAGATGCAGCAATTCCGCATAGGTATCCAAATAGACCGAGCTTTCCGCGTCGAGCTTGACCGCGCGCATCGACAGATTTAGGGCATAGCTAAGGCGCTGGCCCTCTTCTGCATAGGCCCAAGCCAAGTTGTTGAGGATCAGAGGATCGTCTGGAGTACCGGCCAGAGCACTCTCGTAGTATTCAATGGCGCGGTCGGGCCGCTTGTGCTCGTAGTAAATACGAGCTATGTCAACTGCACTGACGACCTCGGCCGTCAGTGCTCGGTCAAAAGTGCGAGCGGCCCGTTCGGCAAGCCCTTGGCGAAGTTGGCAATCCCCCAAGGTGAAGACAAGCTGTGGATTATCGGGTTGGATGCGCACGGCCGCGGAGAGCGCGACCTCGGCCTCGGCGAGTCGCCCCTCGACAATCAAGAGGCGGCTGAGTTCAATGTGGGCGAAGAGGTGGTGCTCGTCGAGTTGGATGGCCTGGCGCAGCGCTTCTACGGCGGCGGCGAGCCGCTCCTGACGGGCGTGGAGCCAGCCCTCGGTCGCCCACAGCGACGCGCTCTGCCCGTGGTCTGCTCGCAGCCGCGCGAGGAGTTCTTCGGTTTGAGCGAAGCGCTCTTCTCTTTGGCAAATGTCGCGCAGAGCTCTGTACAGATCGTCGTTGTCCGGCGCCAAGGCAAGGGCTTGGCCGATCAGCTCCAGCGCGGCATCCACTTCATCTAGCCCCAGCTGGGCGAGGGCGGCGATGAGGAGCAAGCGGTCGTCCGGCCCGTCTTGGCGGATGGCCCGACGGGTTTCGGCTAAGGCTTGGCCGTAGAGGCCGTCGCGCAAATAGGCGTGTGCTAGCTGGGCGTGCCCGGCTCGATAGGCACCGCATTGCGGGTTGCTGATGACAAACGCGCCGAGCAGGGCGCAGCAAACGGCCTGTCTAGCAACGCTCATTCAGTACTCGTGGCGGTAGGTTCCGATGTGGAGGAGTAGGCCGATGGCGAGGAGATTGGACAACAGCGAGGAGCCTCCCGAGCTGAGAAAGGGCAGCGGCAGGCCGGTGATTGGCATGACGCCGATGGTCATGCCAATATTGATGAACACGTGGAAGGTCAGCATCGCGGCTACGCCGACGGCTGTTAGGCCGTAAAAGGCATTGTTGGCCATGGAGGCGATGTGCAGCGCCCGATAGATAAGAAAAAAGAACAGGCTCAGCACGATCAGGGCCATGACAAACCCTCCCTCCTCCCCGATGACCGAGAAGATAAAATCAGTATGAGCCGCCGGCAGGAACTGGTGCTTAGTCTGCGTGCCTTCTAGGAAGCCCTTGCCCGTCAGTCCTCCGGAGCCAATGGCGATCTTGGACTGGATGATGTTCCACCCGGATCTGAGCGGATCGCTCTCCGGATTGAAGAAGGTCATAATGCGGGCCTTCTGGTATGGACGCAGGAAGTGCTCCAAAAAGTACACCGTAAGCAATCCCGCCGAGGTGTTGATGAAGGCCAGAGCTATGGTCAGCCAGAGCCGACGCAGAAAATGGTGGATTAAGAAGGTGCTGCCGACGACGAAGGTAGCGAAGACGTAAGGAGTGCCCCATTGCCACAGTGGATCTAAGGAGCAGACGACGCTGATGAGCGGAGAAATGACGAGGAAGATGAAGAACTTGCGCATTCCCGCCCAATAAAGCATGGGGAAAAGCGGCGCACCAAAAGAAACCGCGGTCCCCAAGTCGGGCTGACGCACAATCAAGGCAATCGGCACTAATATGAGGAACAAAGCCCCGAGAAAGCCGCCAAAGGAGTTGATGCGTTCGACGCTGCGGTCGCTCAGATAGCGCGCCAAGGCGATGATGGTCGCGATCTTGGCCATCTCTGAAGGCTGCAACATCAACGGCCCCAAGCGCAACCAGCGGGTAGCGTCGCCCGTGCCCCAAGCCAACACCGCGACTAGGCTCACAATGCCGAGCAGGTACAGCAGGTAAGCAACGCTGTAAATGACCTTTTCCGGGACATAGACGACGGCTAAGGCCACGACAAAGGCCAAGATCGCGAATTGGACCTGCTTACTCCAAGCACTCTGCACCGCGGTGGAGTCGTTGTGATACGTAGCGCTATAGATCGCGATGATACCGATCAGTATGATCGCCAAAGTCGCAATTAGGAGTGGGAAGTCGAGTCCGCGGAGCAGGCGCATGAGCTAAAGCATTCCGTGGTTAGTTAAGAGCGTGTCAGCCTCGGTTACTTCTGGCTCAATGATGCCCTCTTGGATGCAGAAGGCTTCGACGACCTCGCGCACAACCGGGCCGACTCGCGCTCCACCGCTGCCGCCCCCTTCGACCACGGCCGCTATGACAATGGCGGGATCCTCGTACGGAGCAAAGGCCACCATCCAAGCGTCATCGTCTCGGTTGGGCACTTGAGCGGTACCAGTCTTGGCCGCAATTGTGACGCCGGCAACCCGTGCTCGGCGGCCGGTGCCGGTATCGCTGGCCACCACCCGGAGCATGGCTTTTCTCACGATGTCGAAGGTTTTCGGCGAAATGCCGTCAATGCGTTGGCGGGGGGGGGGATCGCCACTGATGTATGGAGTGACCAAATAGCCGCCGTTGGCAATGGCGGCCACGTAGCGGGCCATCTGAATGGGCGTGACCAGTACGGCACCTTGGCCAATGGAGAGGTTGAGCAGATGGCCGAAGGACCAGCCGCCGCGCTCTTCGTAGTACTGACGCGAAGGCAGGAGGCCAGCGGCTTCCCCGGGATAGGAGACGATCCCGGTCGGCTGGCCGAGGCCTAATTTGGCCGCGTACTCGTGCCACGTTTCAATGCTTATCAACCGAGCCAAATGGTAGAAATAGACGTTGCAGGAGGCCTCGATCGCCCCTAGGAGGGTCAGACCGCCGTGGCCCCCGCGTTTGTGGCAGCGGAACCTGCTCCTGCCCACGGTCAGCGAACCATAGCAGGGCTCAAACAGACTCAGCGTATCGGTGACGCCCGTTTCGAGCGCGGCTATGGCACTGACCATCTTGAGCGTCGAGCCAGGCGGATAACGCCCGTGTAAGGCGCGGTTGAGCAGCATGGTCTCGCTCTGCAACACCCGCCGCCGCTCCTTTTGGGCCTGGAATGACACGAAAATATTGGGGTCAAAGGCCGGCTTGTTGGCCAGGGCCAGCACAGCCCCGGTACGTGGGTCAAGTGCGACCAGCGCACTGGCCAAGCTGTCGGGCAGGGCGCGCTCGGCCGCAAGTTGCACTTCCAAGTCAACGGTCAGGTGCAGGGGCTCGCCGGGCACGGGGAGCCGGTCGCGTTCGGGAAACTCCCGACCCGTCCGCCCAATCGCGTCAATTTCGATGTACATCACGCCGTCGCGGCCGCGTAAGCTGTTTTCGTACACCTTCTCGATTCCGGTCTTGCCGATAAAGTCGCCAAGCACATAGGCGTTATCGTTTTTTCTTTGTAGATCTTGGTCGCGGATAATGCCGATATAGCCGAGCAGATGGGCGGCTGCCGTACCGTAGGGATAGTAACGCTGGGTCTCGATTTCTATATCGAGCAGGGGCCAGTCGGCCTTGAGCCGCTCCTCTACGATCGATACCGTGCGGAAGTCAACATCGCGCTTGAGGCGGATGATGCGAGATCTGCGGCTGTATTCGCCTTCTATTTTTAGGTCGCCGATCGCCTTTGTAAACGCCGTGGTGGCCGCGTCGAAGTCCTTGCGCGTGGTGCGCTCTAACGAGACGGTGTAAAACGGCCGAGTGCGGGCCAAGATGCGGCCATCGCGATCGTAAATCAGCCCACGCGGAGCCTTGACGCGCCGCTGGGCAATGCGGTTTTCCTCGGACTCGCGAGCGTAGTCAGCCGAGGTGACAACCTGCAAATAGAACAGACGCAGGACCAAAATCGCGAACAGCAAGACGACGGGCGCGAGGAGGCTTTTGAAGGGCGGATCTTGTTGTAGCTGGTGTTGCATAATCAAGCGGGAAAGAGATGGCGTTTGAGGGTCAAGCCGGCGAAGAAAACCGCACTGATCAGGCCCGTGTACACGGCGCGGCCCAAGATGCTGCCCACCTCAAAGGGCACATCGGCGCTGGCACCCACATAGTAAATAAGATCATGGCAGATCACGGCACCAAAAACCAGCGCGGTCTGAACTTGGATGCTGTCGGCGACCATACGGGAATGGCTGTAGCCGAAGCCCGCGCCGATGAGCGACTTGGCGAGCGCATTGACTCCGAGATCGGCGGGTAGGTATATATCCTGGAGGATGCCGACCCCCAGCCCCATATAAGCCCCGACAACCGGCCCGCTGCGCAGCGCGATGAAGCTCAACGTCATAATCAATAGATCGGGTTTGATCGACCATACCTTTAGGGAATCGATCCAAGTGGTTTGCAGGATGAAGGCCAGTGCCAGCAAGAGAATATGGCGGACCGCACTCATGTCACCTCGGGATTTGCAAGGTCGTGCCCGCCAGCAGCGTCTCCGAGAGGCCGATGTTGTTCTGGCGGGCAATGTCGCTGGGGACAAGGCCGAATTTGCGGGCGATGCTGTGCAGTGTATCGCCCGTGACCACGGTGTACACCTGCGCTTGCTCGTTGGCCACGGTTAGCTGTTGACCGGGTTTGATCAGCGCCTTTTCGATACCGTTCCACGCCTGCAAGTCGGCGACGCTAACCGAAAAGAGTCGAGCCAACTCCCACAGCGTATCGCCCGGCTGCACTATGTAGGTCTCGCCGCTGCCCGGCACCTCCCGGGGGCTAGGCAGCTGTCGCACCACCAATTCCTGACCGGGTTTGATCAGATCGGTTTTGAGGCCGTTCCATTTCATCAGGTCGCGCAGGCTCACCCCGTGCTGGGAAGCGATGCGGCCGAGTACGTCGTTCGGCCGGACGATATAGATACCCCGGCTGCCACGCGCTTGCTTGGCACTCCGGGCAATCGGAGACGAGATCGGGATATAGAGAATTTGCCGCGGCCGAATGAAGTTGGGGTTTTTGAGGCTATTGGCCGCGATAACGACCCGCGTAGAAACGCCAAAGGTCTGGGCGATGCCAGAGATCGTGTCGCCGCGTTGCACCTGGTACTGATGGATCGCTGCCCCCGGCGGGACCGGCAGGCTAGCGTACTGGTCGAGCAAGAGCCGGCCCTTGCCGGGCGGCACCCGCAGAGTATAAGGAGAGCGGGACCCCGGCGGCGTGATGTCTTGACGCAACTCGGGATTGAGGTCGTGCAATGCCTGGCGTTCGACACCCAAAAGCTGAGCCGCCGCTTTCAGATCGACATAAAGCCAGTCTTCGGGCAAGGCGACTTCCTCGCATGCAAAGGGTGGCTCTTCGGCTTGGAGTTTAAAACCAAAAAGTTGCGGGTCCTTGGCTATGACGGCCGCGGCCATGAAGAGCGGCACGTAGTTTTTCGTTTCGCGGGGTAGATCGAGTTGCCAGTAGTCGTTGGTGTCGGCGCGGGCGATGGCCCGGCGAACTCGTCCTGGCCCAGCGTTGTACGCGGCCAAGGCCAAGCGCCAGTCGCCGAACTCTGCGAAAAGGTCTTTTAGGTACCGGGCGGCAGCAACGGTCGCCTTGATCGGGTCGCGCCGCTCGTCGATCCAGTGGGTGCGCTTGAGGCCCATCATGCGGCCGGTGTGCGCCATAAACTGCCACAACCCCACGGCCCGCGACCGCGAATAGGCCCTTGGATTGAGGCCGCTCTCGATGACCGCTAGATAAAAAAGGTCGCTGGGCATCCCCTCTTTTCGGAGGATATCGACGAGCAGCGTGCGATAGCGCCCGGCGCGCTGCAACCAAGTGGCAAAGGTCTTGCGACCCCGCGTCTGGAAGAAGTGGAGGCTAGCGACGACGCGGTCATTGGCGTCAATTGGCATGTCGCAGCGGCGGCCGAGCTGGTGGATGCGGACCAAAGGCTCGGCGTCTGCCGGCAGATTCTCGATTTTTTCCTCGAATAGCCCTTCGAGCAGAAGGTTCAAGTGGCTGTCGGCGGGAAAGCGCTCCAAGTGCGGCAACAGGTCGAGGTATGCCCGCTCAATAGCCAAGCCGAGAGTTGCGGCCTGCGCGGTATCGACGAGCGCGTCGTGCTCGTCGAGGTCGGCGAGAATGCCGAAGGCCGCGTCGAGGGCCTCTTGCGCCCGTTGGGTCTGCCCAAGAGCGTGGCTTTCAATAGCGCGGAGCAAATGCCAACGAACGGCGCGTAGGTCGGCCGTATCCGGCGGCGGGTCCGCAGGCATGACAGGGGCCGCCTCGTCGAAGACCAAAGGTCTGGCGCTTTTGCCATGGGCACAGGCCATGAGCAGTAATGCGATGACACAGCAATACAAGCGCATGGAGCGTCAGTCCTCCTGCGAGACGAGAATTTGGGAGCGAACCTTGAGGGCGTTGGGGTAGTACTTCCCGATTCGTTCGGCCGCGGTCTGGGCTTGCGCCTCGGTGCGGTAGTTGCCGACTTCGATCTTGTAATAAGGTGGTGCCTTAAAGTTCACGTAAATGTCTTCGCGCTTCAGGCGCTTTTTGGCCTCTTCCTCGAGGCGGCTGGCTTCGTCGTGGGATAGGAACTGGTCAATCAGCACCCTCCAGCCAAAGGTGCTCACCTGCTCGGGCGCGGCCTCCGTCGGCGCGGAGTCGGGCACCGTGCTCGCCGGAACCTCGACGACATAGGCGTCGGCGTAGTCCGCGCCGAGTGCGGCGACCTGCTCCTTGAGAGCCGCAGCGTCGGCGCGGGTGGCGTATTGGCCGGCTTGCAGCACCGAGTGCTCGTTGCGGGCCACTAGATAAATCCTCACGCCGAGCGCGCGTTCTAGTTCGGCGCGGAGCTTGCGGGCCATGGCTTCATTACTCAGGGCTAGTAGCTGGAGGCGATAGACCGAAGCGCTCGCTACCGGAGCGCGGTCTTGCACGGGGACCACCGGCTCTGCTGAGGTTTGGGCCTGGTCGCTGCCCTCGCGTTGCACCGGCTCAATGAGCAAAGGGTCTTCGCCGAGGGTGCGCGGGTCGAATTCTTCGCGGCTGACGGGCGCGGCGTCGCCCGAGTCGCTGCGCCAGCGCGGCGCGCTCGCGCAGTGGGCCGTACCGAGCAGAGCCAGCAACAAGAGGATCGAGTAGGTTCTCACGGCTCGACCCAAGCGCGCAAGGCGGGTTCGTACGGAGAGCGCGCAATGCCCTTTTCCGAGATGATCGCCGACACCAAGTCACAGGGCGTGACGTCAAAGGCCGGATTGTAAACCGGTACCGCGTCTGGGGCCGTGGGCTTGCCCATGCCTTCGCGAACCTCGGCCGCATCGCGCTTCTCAATGGGGATTTCTGCTCCCGAGGCCAAGGCCATGTCGAGGGTCGAGACCGGGGCGGCCACGTAGAAGGGTACGCCGTGCTCGCGGGCGAGGATAGCCAGCCCGTAGGTGCCGATTTTGTTGGCCACGTCGCCGTTTTTGGCGATGCGGTCAGCACCCACTATGCAGCAGTCTATCGCCTCGCTCCGTAGTACGGTCGCGGCCGCATTGTCGCAGATGACCTTGACATCGATGCCGCTCTGCATCAGCTCCCACGCCGTCAACCGCGAGCCTTGGAGCAAGGGGCGGGTTTCGTCGGCAAACACGGCGACTTTCTTACCCGCCTCTTGGGCCGCATAGACGACCCCCAAGGCCGTGCCGTAATCAGCCGTGGCCAAACCACCGGCGTTGCAGTGGGTGATGACTTGGCTGCCATTGCGCAGGAGTGCCGCGCCGTGGGCACCGATCTGGCGACAGATTTGGCGGTCTTCCTCAAAGAGGCGGTGAGCAGCCTCTAGCAGGACATCGCAGATGGCGTGGTTGTCGCGGCCCCGATTCGCCGCCAACACCTCCTGCATCTGATCCAAGGCCCAGAACAGGTTGACCGCAGTGGGTCGGGTGCGGGCGAGGCGGGCGATGGCAGCTTCCACGCGGCGGCAAAAGGCCTCGGGGGCACAATCGACTGCTGCGCGCGCACCTACCACGACGCCGTACGCAGCCGCCAAACCAATAGCCGGTGCGCCGCGCACCACCAACCCTTCAATGGCACAGGCAATGTCCTCGACGTGGCTATAGGTCGCGTACACAAGCTCCTCGGGTAAGCGAGTCTGGTCGAGCAGGATTAGCGCATCGTCCTGCCATCTGAGCGTTTGCATCGGCATTAGAAGGTCGAAAATTCAAGGGGCGTTTCTGCCGCTTCCTCGGGCGCGTCCCCATCTGCGAAGTCCGTGCGTTCAGCGTCGCCCCATAACCTCTCTAGGGCGTAGAAGTCGCGCGCCTCCTCGCGAAAGATGTGGACGACGTAATCGACGTAATCTATCAGCACCCAACGCCGCGTATCTGCGCCCTCAATGTGCCAGGGCTTTTCCCCCATCTCGGCAAGTTGGTCCCGCACTTCGTCGGCGAGGCTGCGGATGTGCTGTTCAGAGGTGCCCGTACAGAGCAGGAAATAGTCGCAGGTGTCGGTGACATCGCGCAGGTCCAGCAAGGTTATTGCGAAGGCCTTTTTATCTTGTAAAATTTCTACGACGCGGGTGATGCGCGGCTCTTGGCACGGTCTCATGGCCGTTTTCTCTCGGTGTTATTTGGCCGGGTCGAGCAGGCCGATGCGGCGATAGTCGCGCCCGATAATAATCGAGACGCTCGCCAAGCTGAACTGATCTTCCTTCTTCTGCTGGATAAAATGGGGTATTCCCAAGACATCCGCCACTTGCCGGGCTCGCTCGATATCGCCGTCCAAATCGACGACGAGAGTGTGTAGGTAATTGAAGCTGGGGGCATTGCCTTCGTGAATCACGTCTAGCCCGAGGGCGCGTGCCTTTTTGCGGAGGCGGGCAGCGATCTGCGCTTCGCCTCCGCCGTTGAGAATTTCGACCCGAATGGGGCTAAGTTGGGGAGTGGTTGCTGGCTTGGGGACTTCCCGCTGGGGCGTTGGCTCGGGTCCAGCAGCAGAGTGTGGCCAGAAGGCCGCCTTGAGGAGAAAGGCTATGGCCACTGCGGCCAGCCCCCACAAAATTCGCTCCCGCACGTTGGGGTTTTCTCGTTCCATCGCTCCAACATTATTTTAATGAATAGAAAACGGCAAGTTACGTCAAGCAAACAAAGGATTAGATGTGGATCTCCTACGCGAAGAAGCCTTTGCACATCGCTTCTCTACGGCTGATTTCCTCGCCGCCTGTCACCAAGCGTTCGAGCGGTACGGCGCGGGAATCATCGACAATCCGCCGCGCACCGAGTCCATCCAAAAGAGCGGAGCACTTGACCACTTTCGCTTGGACATGCCGGCCGAATGGCCGGGGAAGTTTCGCGCGCGGAAGGTCATCGAAGAATTTTCAGACGTGGCGACCGGGCGGCTGGCCAAGCGGGAGGCGTATATCTCGTTTGAAGATTTGCAACAGGACCGGGCGTGGCGGCTAGAGGCCGGGCACATCACCGACCAGCGCACCGGTGCGGCCGGGGCGCTGGGTCTCCACTATCTAGCGGGCGCGGCCATCGAGCGAGTCGCCATTCTGGGGACCGGCCGGATTGCGCGGAGCTTGGCCCTATCCTGCGACGCGCTCTTTGATTTGGCGGAGATTGCCTGCACGAGTCGCCGGGCGGCGAACCGGGCGGCGTTTGCCGAAGCAGTCGGGCCGGACCTGCGAGCGCACCTGCGGGTAGCAGCGTCGCTAGAGGCGTGTATAGCCGGTGCCGACGCCGTGCTGACGGCGGTGCCGACGCCGCAGCCCATTTTGACTGCGGCGGCACTGGCCGAGGTCTCCTACCTCGCGGTCATCGCCGGGGATAGTCGCACGCGCCAGCTCGCGCCGGAGGTCCTGTGCGAGCGCACGGTGGTCGTCGATGTGCTCGCCCAAGCCCAGAAGTCCGGGGAGTTCCGCTTTGCGGCCGAGCAGGGCCAAGCCGAGCAGATCGCCTTGGCGCGGAACGCCGAGGGCACGGTACTGGACATCGGCGACGCCGCCTGCGGGCGGCTTGGCGCGGCAGCACCGAGCGCGGTCTATCTGACGGGGATGGGGGCGCAGGACTTGTGTGCGGCGGCCATGGTGTACCACCGCCTGCTCACTTGAACAACCCCGAGTACTTAAAGGTCATAATGTAGTCCTGCGAGCCTTTCTTCTTGGCTTGGGGTCGGCTGTCGTAAATGTCCCAGCCGAAGCCGAAGAGGAACTGATCCTTGTAAAAAGAAACGGCCACGCCCAGAGAAATGGCCAGCGAGTTTCCGGTCGAAAGGGCTTCGAGGACATTGCCGATGGCGGTGAAATGGATGCCGGAAATCGATGGGTTATCCACGTTGTGCCAGCCGGCAAAGGCCAAGCCGGGCAAGCCAATCAGGCGCTCGGTTTGGCCTTGGACCGCGTTGCCGTCGGCGTCGGTATAATCGCGCCCGGGGCGGATCGTCAAAAAGGAAACCAGCGGCTTGGCCTCAAATTCCCACTTCCAGCCCCCAGCTTCCAAAAGCTGCGACACGCTCTGCGGCGGGGCACCCGGGTAGCTATGGGTAGTGATTTTGAGCCGCACTCGGCGATTGTCTTCTTCCGACAGCAGCAAGTTGAGATCCTCGGCTAGGACGCGCCCGCCGCTCGACTCGTAGATCGTGACCTTCTTCTGTTGGGTACTGCCTTTGGGGGCGTAGTTTTCGTCGAGCCGAGTCCACTCGACGACCATCTCGCGACCGATTAGCGCCCGCCGCAGCGAGTCGGGAATCGCAAAGGCCACATCAATTTTGGTGTCATCTTTTTCCACAATGGGGGCGTTGTTCCAGCCGACGGCCAAGGGCTGGGTCTCCTCACCGCGCGAGACCAAGACCTCGACAATCTGCGCCAAGTCGATGTCTGCAAGCGCCCCGTGCCCCTTGTATTCGAGCGGCCGGGCGCGGTCCTTGACGTCGTTGCTGACCAACAAAACGCGCCCCCGGCGCTCGCCCAAGGCATCGGGCGCAAAAAAGAGCTCGAGGCGCGCGGACTCGCCCGGGGCCAGCGCGAATTGCGCCGGCGCAACGTGGGCCTCCTTGCTTTGGGGATGCGCCTCTACTTGCAGCACGGTATCGCCGACGTTGGTGGCCACGAAGGTCTTTTCCGCCTGCTCTCCCAAGGTCAGGTAGCCAAAGTCGACGACGCCCGCCGGATGCAGCTCGATTTCGGCGGCCACGCCGTTGCCCTTGAGCAGGATGTCGAGCGTCATCATCTCATTCGCGCCCAAGCCGTCCAAGCGCAAGGTCCCCGAAATCGCTCCGCGGGCCGACGGGCTAAAAGCCACGTGCAGCGGCAAGGTGCGCTGGCTGTGGGCCGGCAGCAGGAACTTGTTGTCGGCGTCGATTGGAGTGTGGGCGGTGAATTCGGCGCTCGTCGAGCGAAGCTGGTGAATCTCAAAGTCGGCGTTGCCCACATTGGCTACTTCGACGACTCGGCTGCTGCTTTCGCCGACGGCGACTCGGCCAAAGTCCACGGTCGCCGGGTTGAGGGCGAAAAACTGGCCTACTCCCTGCAAGCGCACGGTCTGGCGCTCGGCTTCAACCTCGATGTGAAGGATAGCTTGGCGAGGGCCCGCTTCCTTGGGCGAGAAACTCAGCACTATTTGGGCGCTGCCCCTAGGCTGGACGAGGACCGAGTGCTGTTCGAGATCGAATTCAACGCCCTCGTCCGCGGCCACGGCGACCTCCACCACGCCCGGCTGGCCGCCCCTGTTCCACAACAGCAAATGCTCGCGCGAAGTCTCGCCGATGGGCACGCTGCCAAAGTCAATGTCGCCATTGATAATCTCGATGCGCGGCGGGCTGATTTGGCCGTGACCCGCGAGGGGAATGGCCACCGCGGCGGCTTGCGGATCGCTGGTGTACAGGCGCAGAATACCGCTTTGGTCGCCTTCGCTCTGCGGCACAAACGCCGCGCTCAGGTCGAGCCGCCCCTGAGGAGCAATAGTGGCCGACGAGTCCCCGGCCCCGAGGGCAAAGGCCGCGCCCTCAATGGCGGCGTTTTCAACGTGCAGTTCGGCCTGGCCCTGATTGAGGACGGTCACGCGGCGCGTTAGGCGCTGGCCCACCTCGGCGGTGCCAAAGTCGAGGCCCACTTGCGGGAGGGGCGAAAAGGCCGCTTGCGGCACCAAACCGCTCCCTCGCAGAGGAATGGACCATTCCCCAAAATCGGGCGAAGATACCGCGAATTCAGTCTCGACCGGCCCCGCGCGCGTCGGCGCGAAAGTAACGTCGATCCGCGTTTCACCGCCGGGGGCGGGCCAAGGGCCGACATCGCCTTCAACGCTAAAGGGGCCCTGTGGATCCACAACGTCCATCCGCCCGGCCACCACGGGCGCGGGCGCGGTGCCAGTGTTTTTGACGATAACGGCTGCCGTGGCCGCTTGCCCGACGGGCACTGCGCCAAAATCCAGCCCTTCGGCCGGCAAAAGCTCCAGGGTCGGAACGACGGCCACCGCTTGAAGCGGCACGACCAAGCGCTGGTCTTTGAACAAGGCGGCTACCTGCAAGATCAGTTCGCCCACATACTTCCCGGCCGCGGCGGCGCTGAAGCGCACTTCGACGCGGCTGACGCCCTTGCCGTCCAAGCGCAAGGTATCCGCTGCCGCGCCAAAACCGGCACCGCTAATGCCGACGATTACTTCGAGCGGGTCGTCTTGCAGATTTTCTAGGGAAACGGACGCTCGCGCCTCCACACCGACGCCGACTACACCCAAGTCGAGCGCACTCGGGGTAACAGCGAGGGGTTGGGCGAGCAGGACCGTTGGTAGGAGCAGGAGGGCGAGCAGAAACAAAAAAGAAGAGCGACCAACCGGCCAGAATACCGAATACAATATTTGTCGAAGTTCCACGTCGTAGAGGAGTGGAAAACTTCCCCTGAGGTATTCTTTATGCCGATTCAGGTCGCTCTTTGTTAGCCGAAACATACGTCTAAATAACCCACCATGTCAAGCGGAGAGGATCTGCTCCAAACCGCCGACGAGTCGATCCAAGCCCTCGGCCACATCCTCTTGGCGCAGGGCACCGTAGGCAACGCGCAAATAGCAGTCCGCGCTCAATCCGAAGGCATTGCCGGGAATGACCGCGACCTTGTGGTCCCGCACCAAGCGAGCGACCACGTCCATCGCGTCGAGGTCGGTTTGCAGACGCGCTAATAAATAAAAAGCTCCTTCTGCCGCAGGTACTTGCACTCGCTCGCCGAGTACGCCGAGTCGCTCTAGGCAAAGCCGACGCACCGCATCCATACCCGCTAGATGGCTCCTACAGTACGCGGCTCCGGCTGCAAGCGCACCGAGCGCGGCGCGTTGCGAAACGACCGGCGGACAGATGAGCACAGTGTCCTGGATCTTTTCCAGCGCGCCCAGCAGGTGCCGTGGGGCCACGAGGTAGCCGACCCGCCAACTGGCGAGACCGTATGCCTTGGAAAAGGAAAATAGCGAGATGGTGTGCTCGGCGCTTTCGGGCAGTGAGCCGGGCGAAAAGTGCCGCGCCGCGCCATAGGTGAAGTACTCGTACGCCTCGTCAGCGAAGTGGTAGAGACCCCGTTCGCGGCAGAGCCGATTGACCGCCGCCAAGTCCTCGGGCCGATAGACCGCGCCCGTCGGGTTGTTGGGCGAGATCGTGACAATGGCGCGGGTGCGCGCCGTGATCGCGGCCTCAATCGCGTCGAGGTCGAGTTGGTAGGCAACGTCCGTAGCCACGAGCACGGCCCGACAATTGGCCATGGCCACGGCCATTTCGTGGTTGAAGTAAAAAGGCGACATCACGACGATCTCATCGCCCGGGTCGGCAACGGCAAGCAAGGCGTGGTAAAAGCCCATGTTGGAGCCGGCCGTGACCATCAGGAGCTGGTCGTCGGTCACCTCGATTTGATTCTCGCGGGCGAGTTTTTGGTGCAGCCCTGCTCTGAGTTCGGGCAGGCCGCGGGCGGCTTGATAGTGGTGTTCGGCAATCGCGCCGCCGAAGTGGGCAAGCGCCTGCATGGCCTGGGAAGGAGGCGGATAGTGAACCACGCCTTGGCCGAGGGAAATGGTGCCCGGATTGTCGCGGATGAGGGCAGCCACATGCGGGATCACCGGGCTTTGTACTGCCTGCATGCGCTTTGAGTCGATCATAGCACGTCCTGTAGTAGGTCGAACAGACGATCTATTTCGGCGCGCGTTTCCGCGTCGAGGGCGTAGCTCAGGGGGCCGCGGTGGACTTGGTTGGGAAAGAGGCCGCGCTTGTGCATTAGGTAGCGCTCGGCCACGATGAAGCCGTCCAAGCCCCCTTGGATCTGCAACGTACACAGGGCGCAGATGGGAAAGTAGATCCGGTAAGCGCGCGCTTCATCGCCGGCTGCGAGCGCGCGCCACAGGGCCACCGTGCCGTCGAGCAGCTCGACGCCGGGAATGGTCCCGCGAATGCCGCGGCGGAAGGAGTCAATCAGCAGCAAGCCGCCGCTGCCTTCAAAGATGCCGGCCCGGCCCTCGGTGTGGTCGCGCAGGGCCGAGATGCAAGGCCCCAAAGGAGTGGCCTCGGGTTTGAAGAGGATGCGGTCGCCGTAGTCGCAAAAGAGCGACGCTTGAAATTCAATGCTCATGGGATTGCCGACATACGAGCTGGCGTCTTGGATCATGACCGGAATGGAGACCTCGGCGAGCAGGGCGGCAAAATAGGCGCGCAACTCGCTCTCGCCCAAGGCGCGGGAAATCGGCGGAATGGCCATGACGGCTGCCGCACCGCCATCTTCAGCAGCGCGAGCGTAGAGCCGGGCCTGGGCCGTGCCCTCGGCTCCAACGCCGATGATGACCGGCCCGCGCCCGCGGGCAAACTCCACTAGCCGGGCCGGAAGCGCCAGCCGCTCGGCAGCCGTCAGGCGCAACAGGTCGGATACCAAGGCGAGGCAAAACCCGTGCGCCCCCGTCTCAAAAAGATAATCGACCTCGTCTTTCAATACGGCGTAATCAATGGCTTGGTCGTCGGTGTACGGCATGTGGACAACCGGCAGGACGTCTTTGATTTCGTGACTCATAGTCATTGGCCTCGGCGCGCGCGGCGCAGGATGGCAAAGAGGTGTTCGGCGATCTCGTCGTTGGCCGCCGCCAAGAAATGCCCGAATTTGCGGCGCTGAGTATAAGTCGGGCGGCGGCGTTCCCCAATGTAGCAGCGCGCTCCGGCTTCTTCGGCAATCAGCGACGGCGGGCCGACGTCATAGATTTCGACTTGGCGCGTCAGATACGCGCACAGCGCACCCTCGGCGATCTCCGTGAGGACCAATGCCGCACCAATGGGACTTTCGCGCGGGTCCAGCGCGGGGCGGGCGAGGGCCTGATAGGGGCGGGCCTTGGAGGAAATGAAGGCTTTATTCGTGCGTGGTTCGCCGGGTAGCTGCAAGCGACGAGGACGGCCGTTGCCGACGCGCACGAAAGCACCCTCGCCCTTGATGGCCGTGAAAATTTTATCCTCTGAGGGCCGCGCGACAATCGCGGCCAGCATCTGGCCGTCGCAGGCCAAGCCTATGGAGATGTGATAGGGAGCGTCACCCCGCTTGAAGTGCAAAGTGCCGTCAATGGGGTCGAGGATGACCGCGTAGGGCGAAGTGTTGCCGGCAAAGCGTTTTTTGAGCGGCGTGCGCTCTTCGGCAATGCAGCGCACAAACGGGAAGTGCTGCAGCACGGCCGCGAGGAGGATGTCCTGCACGGCTGCGTCGAGGACCGTAAAAGCCGTGGAGGCGTCCTGCGCCTTGCTGCCGGTGAGGCTTGTGTCCGCGGCCTTGCCAATGTCGGCGACTTGGCCGTAGAAAATCAGCGAGGCGCGGGCGCACTGGCCGACGACCGGGAGCAGCGCGTCGATAAAGTCGTCGGGGGCGATGTTTTCGGCCATAATACAAAACCCGGACATGTAGGGGCGAGCGGCCGTTCGCCCCTACAAACCGGGCGCTAATGCTCAGAGCGCTGTTCCTCAGCCGGCCGCCTCCACGAGTTGGTTCTCCTGCAAGGCAGCGACGACCCGATCCGGACTCATGGGCAACTCGCCCAAGCGGCTACCCATGGCATCGTAGATGGCATTGGCAATGGCGGCCATCGGCGGCACCAAGGGCACTTCACCGACGCCGCGGATCCCGTGCGGGCTGGCCGGATTGGGCACTTCGACCAAAATCGTTTCGATCAAGGGAATGTCAAAGGTGGTCGGCATCCGATAGTCGAGGAAGGTGGGATTGGCCATTTGGCCATCGTCCGTGTAGAAGTAGCCCTCCGTGAGCGCCCAGCCAATGCCCTGCACGGCCCCACCCTGGATCTGGCCCTCGACATACGAGGGATGAATGGCTTTGCCCACGTCTTGGACCGCGGTGTAGCGCAAAATCTCGACCTTGCCGGTATCTGGATCTACCTCTACATCAACGACGTGAACGGCGAAGGCGCTGCCCGCGCCACCGGCGTTGATCGTGCCCTGGCCGGTGATTGGGCCACCGGTGCTGCCCTGGTTGGCGGCGACCTCCGCAAAGGTGAGCCGCTGAGCGGGATCGGATTTGCAGACAAAGCTACCGTCCTGAAACTCAATATCGTCCTCGACGACCTCTAGCTGCCGAGCGGCGCGCCCACACATCTCGGCCTTGACGTCCTCGGCCGCGTTGTAGCAGGCGTGGCCGGTGGCATAGCACACGCGGCTGCCGCCGGTGCCGCCGGTGAAGCCAATCGAGCTGGTGTCCGGGATGGAGGGGTTGATGTCCTCGGCCCCCAGCCCCAGGGTCTCGGCGACAATCATCGCCATGGCGGCGCGGCTGCCGCCGATGTCAACCGAGCCTTCGGTGAGGTTGATCGTGCCGTTGTCGTTGACGGCAATGGCGGCCGAAGACATGCCGCCGCCGTTGAACCAAAAGCCACCGGCCACGCCGCGGCCACGCCAAGGGCCTTCGAGCTTGCTCTGGTAGTGCTCCGAGTCCTTGGCAGCTTGCACGGTTTGCTCGCAGCCGATCTGCCTGTACACCGTGCCGTCGGCGCGGCGCGTCCCTTCTTTGGCCGCGTTCTGCAAGCGCATCTCCAGCGGATCGATGCCGATCTTTTCGGCTAGCTCGTCGATGACGCTCTCCGAGGCAAAGGCCGCGTTGGGTGCTCCGGGGGCGCGGTAGGCCGAGGACTTGGGCTTGTTGACGACCACGTCGTACGCGTCGATGGTGACATTGGCGATGTTGTACGGCGCGAGGATGCACTGCGCTCCCGCCCCCACGGCCGAGCCGGGATAGGCCCCGGCCTCGTAGGCCATGTAGCAGTGGGCCGCGGTGATGGTGCCGTCGTTTTTGGCCCCCATCTTAACCTTGATATAGGAGCCGGGAGCCGGGCCAGTCCCCTGAAAGACCTCGGTGCGGCTCATGATCATTTTGACCGGCTGACCGGTTTTGTGCGACATAATGGCCGCAGCAGGCTCCATATAGGTGGGGAACTTGCCGCCGAAGCCGCCGCCGATCTCGCAGGGGATAACCTTGACCTTGGAGACCGGCACGTTGAGGACTTCCGAAACCTGCGAGCGGATCTCAAAAGGCCCTTGCGTGCTCACCCACACGGTGACGCTGCCGTCGTTTTTCCACCAGACGGTCGTGTTGTGCGGCTCAATGTAGCCCTGGTGAATGGTGGCCGTGTGAAATTCGCGCTCTATGACTACATCGGCGTCGGCAAGGCCCGCTTCGAGGTCGCCCATGGCGTGCTGATTGTGGGTGGCGATATTGCTCTTCTTGCCGGTGTCCTCGCCGAGCGCGCGCGTGGTGCGCTCTTCGTCGAGAAGCGGGGCGTCGTCGCGCATGGCCTCGCGGACATCGACGACCGGCTCCAAGACCTTGTATTCGACCTCGATTAGGTCGAGGGCCTCTTCGGCAATGTGGGGGCTGACCGCGCATACGGCCGCGACCGCGTGGCCCGTATAGAGCACCTTGTCCGAGGCCAGCGAGTTTTTGGCGATCTCGCGCACATTGACCATCGTCTCGCCAATGTGCGACAGCTTATCTACGGTCTCGACCAAGTCGTCGGCCGTGGCCACGGCGCGCACTCCGTCGAGCGCGAGGGCCTTGGAGGTGTCGATCGAGATAATCTCGGCGTGGGGATGCGGGCTGCGGAGGACCTTGCCGTAGAGCAGACCCGGCAGGCGCACATCGGCCCCATACACGGCCGCGCCGGTGACCTTATCGACGCCGTCGTGTCGGATAGGGCGGGTGCCGATGACTTTGTACTTGCCGTCGGACGTGTAGTTGGGATAATCTTTGCTGGAAAAGGCAGCCATGAGGCACTCCTTATTTATATATATGGATTAAGTGTTTTCAGAATTTCTAATTCGTTTTAATCTGAATGCGATAACCTGCGGCGTCAAGTGAACCTTTGATGACTATTGCTTGGGAAACCCCGTCGAACTGGCCTCCACTCAGCGACGATGAAATCCACGTCTGGTGCGTCGAGTTGGACGCGGCCGGTGAGGTGGCCGCGCTCGCGGCTTGTCTCAGCGCGGACGAGCGCGAGCGGGCGAGCGGTTTGCTCACCGGCACCCATCAGCGGCGCTTTGTGGTAGCGCGGGGGATGCTGCGCCAGCTCTTGGGTCGGTATCTCGGTCAAGCTCCCGACGCGGTGGCTTTTTCGCGCGGCGCGCACGGCAAGCCTTTCCTGCAAGAGGGGACGCTGCATTTCAACGTATCCCATACCCACGAGCTGGCTCTATACGCGATAGCGCGCGACCGCGAGGTCGGCGTCGATGTGGAGTGGATGCGGCCCCAAGTCGCACACGAGCAAATCGCCGCGCGCTTCTTTTCGCTGGAGGAGCAGGAGGCGCTGGCGCAGGTGCCGGACGAGGCGCGGCGAGCGGCTTTTTACAACATCTGGACGCGCAAAGAAGCCTATGTCAAGGCGCGGGGCGACGGTATAGCCGCTGGCCTCGGCACCTTTGCGGTGTCGCTGGGAGCAGAGGCGGCGCTTTTGCGCTCGGACGAGGGGCGGGACGAGGTGGAGCGGTGGAAGTTGATGGCTTTGGAACCGGCGGACGGATACGTGGCGGCTTTGTGCGGGGCTGGTGTGGATTGGCGGATGCGGGGCTGGCGCTGGCAGCCTTAGAAAGCGGCTCGCCTTCGTCCGCGTGGGCAGCGAAGGCGAGTTGGGGACGGCGTTTAGAGTTTTATCACGGCGATGAGGATGCCTGTCATCGCCAGCATGGTGGTGATGATCCATTTGAACTGGGAGTCCATGCGCCTTAGTCCAGGATAATCCTATCTAATGAAGTACTCTACGACGACATCGAACAGCCCAGACAGATCAAAACTCTCATACGTCCATGTGCCGACGAGTGCTGAGGGTAAAACACTGGTGGATCAGTTGTTGCCTGTCGATGTAGTTCCAATGAGGCTGCTGCCGTCCGCGGCTATCACATAAATCTCAGCATTCCCATCGCGCCGGGACACAAAGGCGATGCGTTGACCGTCCGGAGACCACGCCGAAGACCCGTCTCTGCCGGCGTCTTGTGTGAGTCTAGTTGGGTTGCTGCCATCGGCATCCATCACATAAAGCTCAGGATTCCCGTCGCGCTCGGACACAAAGGTGATGCGTTGGCCGTCCGGAGACCACGCCGGATACCCGTCGTCGCCGGCCTCTTGTGTGAGGTTGGTTGGATTGCTGCCATCGGCATCCATCACATAAAGCTCATCGTCCCCATCGCGCTTGGACACAAAGGCGATGCGTTGACCATCCGGAGACCACGCCAGATACCAGTCGTCGCCGGCGTCGTGTGTGAGGTTGGTTGGATTGCTGCCATCGGCATCCATCACATAAATCTCATCATTCCCATCGCGATTGGACGCAAAGGCGATGCGTTGACCATCCGGAGACCACGCCGGATACCAGTCGTCGCCGGCGTCGTGCGTGAGCTTAGTTACTTGAAAACGACAGGTTTGCCCCAAATCGGAATATTCTGGGAACGCTTCTCATAGGGAAACCAGAAGAATACTGATTGAAATCCGGGATTTTTCATTTCCAAGATTTTATCTTCATAACTCATTGTTGGGCAGTCAGTTATAAAAACAATAGGACTGGAACCTGTCGTTTTCAAGTTAGTTAGATTGCTACCGTCGGCATCCATCACATAAAGCTTAGTATTCCCATCACGATTGGACATAAAGGCGATGCGTTGACCATCCGGAGACCGCGCCGGATGCCAGTCGTCGCCGGCGTCGTGTGTGAGGTTGGTTGGATTGCTGCCGTCGGCATCCATCACATAAAGCTCATCATTCCCATCACGACTGGACACAAAGGCGATGCGTTGACCATCCGGAGACCACGCCGGATGCAGGGCGCGGCCGGCGTCGTGTGTGAGGTTGGTTGGATTGCTGCCGTCGGCATCCATCACATAAAGCTCAGCATTCCCATCACGATTGGACGCAAAGGCGATGCGTTGACCATCCGGAGACCACGCCGGATACCAGTCGTCGCCGGCGTCGTGCGTGAGGTTGGTTGCGACATCGCAGCCGAAAACTAATCCTATGAGACAGCCGATCATTGCCTTCATAGCGTCAACTCCTTTGGGCTAGGTACCCAAGTGAAAGGGGTTACCGCCTCAAATATAGTCCCTGATGTTACGCATCGTCTTGCCAGTGTGCCCGCATTGGCAGGTATCGAGATGCTGCGACTCCGCTGTGCTCCGCTCAGCATGACAGAGGCTAGCGCTTTCCTTCCTCGTCATGCTGAGCGCAAGCGAAGCATCCCATATCTAACGGGCCTGGGCGTAACGTCAGATAGTCATAAAGATAAGCTCTAATCGGAAAGATAAACTCTAATCGGACAGGAAATGTCCGTTGCGTTAAAAAAATGAATTTTTTAGGCGTGCGCGCCAAAGACATCCACTGAGAGAGAATCAGACGATCCGCTGCGTCACCACGCCGTGCAGATCCATCTCAAAGTCGATGTCCACAACCGGCGGCCGAGCATAGTGCCAACAGACGCCGCCGCGCCGCGCCGCGTCCATCTTCGGCAGGAGAATTTCTTCGAGGATTTCCGCTAAGGGGTAGATGGTGTACACGTCAACCGCGTCGATCAGATCCCACGTCCCGCCGAGACCCGCGAGCCGCTCGCCCATAACCTGCGCCACATAAGCGGCCTTCTCGCGCATGGCAGCGGGCGAAGTGTCACCGGAGCGAATAATCCCCTCGGCCACGAGACGACCACCCCGCAATTCGCCAGCCCCAGCCACGATCAGAGTTTTGCGGTCGATCCGGTCATTGGGAATAGCGTAGGAAAAGGCATACAGCGAAGGCACAGACGGCGGGTCGCACGCCGGCGCGACGTTAGTGCGGGCCACCGGATTGAGCTCGTCCACGTACAAACCCCACGCCCGCAGGACGGCGCAGTACTCGCGGTTGAAGTCGATGAATCCCTGCATGGTGAAAGGCGCGGGTGAGCGCAGTTCCATCGCGCAGAGCGCGACGCGGTCGCACCCTTCCGCCGCCAGATGCGCATCCACGCGCTCAAAGCCCTCCCGCCAAGGCAGCGGCTCGGCCAGCGCGACGCGGACAATCTCCCAGCCCGGCTCGGCAACGACGCCACAGGAATAGGGGTCAATGCCCTGGAGAAAGCGGTAGTGTCCTTTGGGATGTGCAATCAGCATGACGCCTCAAGGTCACCCACGCCATCCTAGGCGTCAAGGTCTCTTGCTGAAACGGACGCCTTCTTTATATTCCCTCCCCTACAATCCAATCCCCAATTCCTAATTCTTACTTCCTAAATTACAATGCCCTACAAAGTCTTAATCCGCTCGGAAATCGAACCGTATTACACCATCATCCCCATGATCGAGGAACGCGCCGAGATCGTGCGCTGGAATCCGCTGCACCCGCAGCCCCCAGCCGAACTCCTCCGCCCCATCGAAGGCGTGTACAACTACGGCCACTACGCCTTCACCGCCGCATACATGGATCTCATGCCCGAACTCCGCGTCATCAGCAACTACGGAGTCGGCGTTGATCACATCGACCTCCAAGCTGCTCAAGAGCGCGGCATCCCCGTAGGCAACACGCCCAACGTCCTCGACGGCGCAACGGCCGATGTGACCTTCGCCCTCCTCTTGGCCGCGGCGCGCAACCTCATCCAAGGTGACCGCTTTGCCCGCAGCCCAGATTTCGTGGCCTACGATCCGAGCTTCATGCTAGGGCAGGAGGTACACCACCAAGTCCTCGGCATCATCGGGCTGGGCAGCATCGGCTACCAAGTAGCGCGCCGCGCGCTGGCCTTCGACATGACCGTCTTGTACCACAACCGCCATCGCAACCCCAAGGCCGAAGCCGACCTCGGAGCGCGCTACGTCGGGCTGGACGAGCTGCTCCAGCAGGCGGATTTTGTGACCTTGAACATGCCGCTGACCGCTCAGACGCGGGGCATGATAGGCCGGCGCGAACTGGGCCTGATGAAAAAGTCGGCTGTGCTAGTCAACGCCGCGCGCGGAGGCGTCGTCGATCACGACGCACTGTTAGAAACCCTGCAAAACAACGGCCTCCACGCAGCCGCCCTCGACGTAACCGAACCCGAACCCCTGCCCCGCGATCATCCCCTCCTAGCGCTGGACAACGTCGTCATCATACCCCACCTAGGCAGCGCGACTCATCAGACGCGCCAAGTCATGGCCGAGCGGTCGGTGGGCAACCTGCTGGCCGGGTTGGAGGGCCGAGAACTTTTGAGCCGCATCGTCTAAAAAAGGAGAACAATGAGCGCGAATCACCACTACAAGGTCGTCATCGTCGGCTCGGGTCCAGCCGGACTGACCGCCGCCCTGTACGCGGCCAGAGCCGATCTAGCCCCGCTCGTCCTAGAGGGCTTGCAGCCGGGCGGCCAGCTAACCATTACCACGGACGTAGAGAATTACCCAGGCTTCCCCGACGGCATCATGGGGCCAGAACTCGTCGATCTGATGCGCCAGCAGTCACAGCGCTTTGGGGCCGAGTGCCAATTCAAAATTGCGACCGAAGTCGATCTGTCCAAGCGACCCTTTGCCGTCAAAAGCGACGACGCCTCCTACACTTGCGATGCGCTAATCATCGCCACTGGTGCCTCGGCGCGCCTTCTCGGCCTAGAGTCCGAGACGCGGCTCATGGGGCACGGGGTCTCGGCTTGCGCCACCTGCGACGGCTTTTTCTTCCGCGACAAGGAGCTAGTCGTCGGCGGCGGTGGCGACTCGGCCATGGAGGAAGGGACCTACCTGACGAAATTCGCCTCCAAGGTCACCATCGTCCACCGCCGCGACGAGTTTCGCGCGTCCAAAATCATGCTCAAGCGCGCGCAGGACAACGACAAGATCGACTTCGTAGTCAACGCCACAATCGACGAAATTTTGCAGACCGAGGGCGAGCTAGCCGTGCGCGGGGTGCTGCTGCGCGACACCCAAACGGGTCAGACGCGCGAATTTCCCTGCGAGGGGGTCTTTATGGCCATCGGCCACGTGCCCAACTCCCAGCTTTTCGCGGGCGCATTGACCATGAACGAGCAGGGCTACATCCTCACCGACCCGGATTCGACCGCAACCGCCATCCCCGGGGTTTTTGCCTGCGGCGACGTGCAGGACTCCGTGTACCGCCAAGCCGTCACCGCAGCCGGCACCGGATGTATGGCGGCGATTGAAGCCGAGCGATTTTTAGCGCATTAGGAATCTGGACTGTGATTTGAGTGAGTTTTGGCGTAACTACCGCATCCGCCCCAAGAAAAGTCTCGGCCAAAACTTCCTCACCGACACTGCCGTCCTGCGCCGAGAAGTAGCCTGCGCCGACATTGCGGCCGGGGATACCGTGCTGGAGATCGGGGCTGGGATCGGCAATCTGACGCAGTTGCTGCTGGAGCGAGCCGGGCGGGTCGTGGCGGTGGAGCAAGACAGCCAGTTCGCTCCGTGTCTAAAGGATTTGCAGCGGCGGCACGGGCATCTCAAGGTACTATGGGGCGATGCGTTGGCCGTGGATTTTCCGCCCTTTGACAAGGCGGTGGCCAACCTGCCGTATCAAGTGGCCCTGCCGATTGTATTCAAGCTGCTAAACCAGCGCTTTGAGCGGGCCGTGCTCATGTTGCCCAAGCGGCTGGCTCAGCGGCTGTGCGCCACCGTCGGCCAAAAGGGCTATGGTCGGCTAGGAGTCGCCGTGGGGCGGCTGGCCCAAGTAGAGTGGATCGAGCAGGTAGGCAAAGACGCCTTTTCTCCCCGCCCCGAGGTCGAGAGCGCGCTCGTACTCATCAAGCGCACCAAGCCCAAGTTCGCCGTGCCGTCCGAAGATTTCTTTAGGCAGGTCTTGGAAAGCCTCTTTGCCCGCCGCCAAGAGCAAGTCCAGCAGATCGTCCCCGTAGCCGCCAACCTGAGCAAGAAGATCAAGAACAAACCCGTGTACACGGTCACACCGCGTGAGTTCGGCGAAATCACCCGCGCCTGGTGGCCGCTCAGCCAGCCAACCCCGCGTACACCTCGCGCCCCCTCCTGAACAGTTCCCGCACATCCTCGCGCTGCTGGTCGTTGTTGTAGCGGCCATAGGTGCCGATCCACTTGAGCGATTCGTCAATCGAGCGGAGGAAGAAACTCGCGTCCGCCTCGCGCTCGGCCGGCGGCGCGCCGCAACGGAAATAGCTCGGGCTCGAATGCGCGTAAATGGACTGGCCAAAGCTGTCGCGCGAGTCGCCCCACAGACGGGCGGCAACCCAACCGTCGCGCTCGGCCCTGAAGCCGTGGCGCAACGCGCCCTCGCGCCAGCCGGCCGGCCATTCCCAGCGCTGGACTACCGAGCCGTTGACCACCAACTCGGCGCGTTCAATTGGATAAAACGAACTAAAGTTCACTTCGGCCTCTAACTCCGCGCCGCTTTCGCATTCCACGGTCTCGCCCATCGGACGCTCGTTGAGTGTGAGCTGGAGGGCCGGGCCGTTGGTTATGAAGGTCCGCCCCTGTTTCATGCCTTCGATCCAGCGCGCATACGAAAATTCTCCATCCACTTGGACGTACACGCGGTTGTTGGAGCACACAAACCAGTCCGTGCCGGTCGAGGCCGGCAGCCGCAGACCGCAGTTGAGCAGCTTGTACCAGAGGTCGTATTCTGGATCCATCCAAAAGGGGTCGAACAGGTTGAAGGCGTCGAGCTTGCCGAGCGCTGCGGCCACCGGGGCCTCCATGCCGCGGCCGTTGTGGCACCAGATGACCAAGCCGCCCTGCTCGCGGGCATCGTCGCAGCAAAAGCACAAGGGCGGATAGTCCGGGTCGAATTGCCCGGCGAGAGTGTGGCCGCGGCTGACGGGCTGCACGAGGTTGCGGATGTTGAGCAACATCACGTGACCGTAGCCAAAGCCCCACGGCGAGTTGTCTCCGTAGTGGCGGTTTTCCTCGCCGATGTCGAGGACGTGATGGGCGGTTGTAAACTCGTTCATCACGCCAATGGGATACTTGTTGGATGCGTAGGGCAGTTGGCGGCGGTCGAGCACGCTGACACAGGTGACGTTGTACCCCTCGACGCTGCAATCGATCCCGAGCCGCTCGTCGGGCCGGGTTTCTTTTTCGTCGTAGTGAATGTGCGTGTTGCCCGGATACCAAGCATCCTCTTGGGGGCGGTACCAACGGCGCAGCGGAATCTCCAACTCGACGCGGCCCTTGGCGGGCAATTCGACGGTCGTGCGATAGGGTTCGTACTCGGTGCCGCGCTCGACCAGCACATCCGTGCGCCCCCGGCTGCCCTCAGCGACAAACGAGCCATCGCAAAAGAAAAACGGCGTCCCCGGACCGCGCTTCAGCATGGAGTCCGGTGGATGGGAAAAGGTGCCCGAGGCGTTGAGTACGTGGACTTTGGCGTCGAGCGATTCGCCGGTGACTTCATCGACAATCGTGCCGTGCAGGGTGCCCATAGTGCCTCCTGTCAGTTGAGCGAATACGTTTCGTACGGAGCCGCGCAGGGGTTGCCGCGGCTGATGTGCATGCGGCCTTGATCGGCCTCGATCACCACCGAAAACACGCTCGCCCAAAAGCCGGTCTGCGGGTGATCGTTGACGTGGCGGCAAATGGAGTGCGGGTGCCGGTCGTGGTCGCGCAGGGCCTCCTGCACTTGCGCCATGCTCACGAGCTGCTCGGGGCCGAGCAACTGTTCGATGCGGTGCTGGCGCGGGCCGGACTCAATCAGCTCGGGAAATTCGCGGTTGATCGGCGCGAGCTCCGGGTGCAGGCAGTGGTTGGTGTGGACGACGAACTCGTCGTCGCGCAAGACGTGAACGTGGCCCAAAGTGAGTTCGAGATCGGCCGGCCCCTGCGGGGTGGCGAGGAGGACGTTGCCGGGAATGGCGCGGTCGGCCCGGCGCACCGCGGCGACCGCATCGCTGAGCGAGGTCTGTTCGTAGATGGCGCGCACGGCAAAGTAGTGTGGGACGCCGACCGGGCGGCTGGGGGCCGGCAGGGTGTTCATGCAGACGCCCATGCCAGCGTCGTTGCAGCCGATGTAGGCGATCAGGCCCGCTTGGGTGACGTTCATCAGCGCTGGCTTGCCGGCCGGTCGGCGCGTCAGCACGATGGTGAAGGGGTCCAACGCGGGGTCGTTGTCCCAGTTCTGCGCTGCAATCGCTCGGCCCTCGGCGCTGCGCTGGGGGGCGACGGCAAAGGCCGTGCAGGCCGCGTCCTCCTCCGGGCAAAGCTGGTTGCGCACCTGCAAAAGCATCAACTCGTCGAGCGCGACGCCAGCGCCCGCGCTCATGCCGCGCAACTCGTCGAGCATGTCGGGCGCGTACGCAGCCGCGCAATCCATGCTCCGGCGGCTTATATCCATGGCGCGGGTGCGCGATACGCTCACGGTCTTGTTGACCCGCTCTAGGGCGATGGCGGCAAAGCCGCGAATTTCGTCGCGGGCGGCCTCCCCGATCTGGCGGCCCAACTCGTGCGGCGGGCCGCTGACTTCGATGTGGCGATAACGAGTGCTCATAGAAAACTCCTAATTCCTAATTCCTAACTTGCAGGACGACCTTGCCGATGTTGCGGTTTTGCCGCAGGATGTCCTGGGCTTCGGCCGCGCGCTCGATGGGCAGCACGTCCTCGATCACGGCTCGCATGCGCCCGTCGACTAGCAGCGGCCAGAAGCGCTCTTGGAAGGCCGCAACGATCGCGGTTTTCTCCGCGTCCGAGCGGCTGCGCAAGACCGAGCCGATCAGGCGCAGCCGTTTTCTCTGTAGTTCCAAGAGGTCGATCTGAGCCTCGGCACCGGTCAGGACGGCGATGATCACGAGGCGGCCACCGGACTTGAGCAGCCGCATATTGCGCGCCAAATAGTCGGCCCCCGCGATGTCGAGGATCACATCAACCCCGTCGGTGTGAGCGAGAATGGCCTCGGCGAAGTCCCGCTCCTTGTAGTTGACCCCAAACTCCGCGCCCAGCGCTAGGCAGCACGCCACTTTGTCGTCCGTGCCGGCCGTGACGATCGCCTTGGCGGCGGCTTGGCAGCACAGTTGCACAGCGGCCGTGCCGACGCCGCTGCCCCCGCCGTGGATGAGGGCGGTCTCGCCGGCGCGCAAGCCGGCTTCGCGGAACAGGTTGACAAAAGCGGTGAGAAAGACCTCGCAGATGGCAGCTCCCCAAGTGAAGTCGCGCTCGGCGGGCAGGGGCAGCAAATGGGTGGCGGGAACGGCCACGCGCTCGGCGTACCCGCCGCCGGAGAGCAAGCCGAGGACGCGGTCGCCGGGCTGCCACTGCGTTACGGCCGCGTCGGTGGCGGCGACCACGCCCGCCATTTCCAAGCCCATGTAGGGAGACGCGCCCGGAGGAGGCGGGTAGTTGCCAGCGCGCTGGAGGAGATCGGCGCGATTGACGGCTGTGGCATGGATATCAACGAGGACCTCGCCCGGGCCGCAAGTGGGGTCTGGGACCTCTTGCCAGCAGAGCGAGTGGCCAACGTCGTTGGCTACGGTTATGGCTTTCATGGCTATACTTTGATGCATCGGGAAGTGGAGCGCAAGCTTGCACGGGCCGGGGGGCGGGCGTAGATTTTCAAGCCGCATTCAACGAAACGCATCCAACATGACCAATATCGAGATCAAGGCTCACTATCACGACGTCGAGCGCGCCGAAGAAAACCTCAACGCCCTCGGCGCGGGGCTGGCGGGGACCTTCCACCAGAAGGACACCTATTTCAACATTGACCGGGGGCGGCTCAAGCTGCGCGAGCTTGGGACCGACGAAGGCCATCTGATTTTCTACCAGCGCGAGGACCTAGCCGGCCCCAAGCGCAGCGACTACGAGATTGCCAAGACCGAAGACCCCGAGGGCCTGCGCAACATCCTCAGCGGCATCCACGGCATCTGGGTCGAGGTGGAGAAGACGCGCCAAGTCTGGCTGTGGGAAAACGTGCGCATCCACCTCGACGACGTAAAAGGCCTCGGCCAGTTCGTCGAGCTAGAGGCGGTGACCGAAGAAAAGGGCATCGAGGAGTCGCACCGACGCGTCGAGGCCCTGATGCGGGCATTGGAAATCACCAGCGACCAGCTAGTCAAAGGCTCCTACGGAGATATTGTCGCTGCTAGTTGACCCTCCGCGTAGGCCAATTGCAGAATCGCGGCTTTTGCCATGCTGAAAACGCGGGGTCGCCTGCAACGCCAATACTTTCATAGCCTACTGCACACGCGGCATCACCAATCGAACCACCGCCCATGAAGGGCAAGTCGCTCCTTCTCCCTACGCAAACAGACCTTCCACCTCGTCGCAGAGCAGGGCGGCTTCTGCGGCGCTCGCGCTCTCGGCGATGACGCGGACAATGGGTTCGGTATTGGAGGCGCGGAGGTGGATCCAGGGGCATTCGAGCTGTCCGCTCAGGTAGAGCTTGGAACCATCTCGCACCGGGTGGACATACGCTTGGGGATAGCGCTCGCGCAGCGCGGCGATGGCGGCGGCTAGCTGCTCTGGGGTGCAAGTAATTTTGCGCTTGTCGATGGCGTAGCTGGGCAGGGCGGCGACCCGTTCTTCGAGGGACTGGCCGGTGCGTGCCATAGCCTCCAGCACTAGGGCCAAGCCGACGGCCGCGTCTCGACTGGGGCCAACTTGAGCGACGATGACGCCGCCGTTGCCCTCGCCGCCGATGACCGCTCGCTCGGCCATCATCTTCTCCACCACGTGGACCTCGCCGACCGCCGTAAGAAAAACCGGACAGTTGTGAGCAACGGCCGCGTCGGTAACGGCCTGTGAGGTGGAGAGGGTGGTGACGACCGGGCCGGGCTGCCGCGCCGCCACCGCTTGAACCGCCAGCGCGAGCGTATAGTCTTCGCCTACGGGCGAGCCGCTCGCATCGACCAACGCGACGCGATCGGCGTCTGGGTCGATGGCAAAGCCGATGGCGCAACCGTTGTCGCGCACGGCCTGGCCGAGCTGGACGAGGTTAGCGGGCACCGGCTCCGGGTTGTGGGCAAAATCACCGTCGGGCCGCGCGTTGATGAAGGTGGCTTCGACGCCCAAGGCGTCCAGCAGGCTCGGGATCGACAAGGCCCCCGTGCCATTGCAGGGATCGACGGCCACCTTGAACCCGGCCCGGCGAATGGCGTCGGCATCGACATAGTCCACAATCTGCTGGACGTGGCGCGCCACCACGGCGTCTGAATCGAGCGTTTCTAGCTCGCCGGACGCAGCGCAGCGAAACTGGCCCGCGTGGAAGAGGACCTCGACGCGCGCACCCTCTTCCGCATTGAGAAAGACGCCGTCGGCGCGCACCAGCTTGAGGCCGTTCCAAGGAGCCGGGTTGTGACTGGCAGTGATGATGATCGCACCCTCGGCAGCGAGCGCGGCGACCATTAGCTTGGCCCCAGGCGTAGAGCATTTGCCCAAATCGACGACGCGGCATCCCGTCTGGCACAGGGCGGCGGCCGCAGCTTGGGCAAAAGCCGCTCCAGACGGGCGCGTGTCGCGGGCGAGGACGACGGTAGCGCCCGGCGTCAAGGTGGTGCCAAAGGCCGCGGCAAAGCGGGCGACCACCTCATCGGTGAGCGACTGGCCGACGAGACCGCGAATTCCAGAAATGCTGACGATGAGCGGAGCACTAGACATAACTTTATTTCTTTCTCAAAGCTTTTCGACGACAAGGGTAGCGCGGCGTTGCACGCCCAATTGACGGGCGGCATGGCCGCGGTTGACCGCAACTTCCAACAGACCGGCGCTGCCGATCAAAGCGAGCGGCGCGCCCGACTCGACATCCTCGTACGTGCGGCAAAGCTCCGTGAGTACATGGTCCCCGAGACGGATGCGCAGCGCGGAGCCCCACGGCTCAATGTCGGCGGCCGCAATGTTGCTTACCAAGTTGCCAAAGCCGTCGATGTGGACGATGTGGCCGGCGATGCGGCCAGCCGATTTACAAGGTGTGGACTCGGCCAAGCGCACCGGGTCGGTCACCGGCGGACCGACTGCCGCGAGGTCCAAGCCGCGACAGAGGTGAGCGGCCAGCGGAGCGAAGAGATCGCGGCCGTGGAAGGTGCTGCTCGGGTCGGGCCGGCCGAGGTCGCGCCGGGCGATTTCATACACCCGGCTGTCGGCGCGGTCGAGGACGAAGCTGAAGAGGCCGTTGTCCGGCCCCACCCACAAGTGCCCGTTGCTCTGCAGGGCGAGGGGACGGCGCTGGGTACCTACGCCGGGATCGACGACGGCTACGTGCACGGTGCCGGGCGGGAATTCGCGCGCGGCGTGGCGCAGAACAAAGGCGGCGGCGAGCACGTCTTGGGGCGGAATCTGGTGGGAGATATCCACGAGATGGGCCTCCGGTGCGATACCTAAGATGACTCCCTTCATCGCACCGACATAGTAATCGCCACCGCCGAAATCCGTCGTCAGCGTGACAATTGGGACCGGACGCCGCATGAGTTTATGCTGCATTTTGCACGTATCCCTTCCGCTCTCAAAGTATAGCGACGTATTCAATTTATCGCTTGCGTTCCTCTGTTGATAGCGCGCGGCTGGAGCCTTAGATTTGCGGCGTAATCCCACCCCTCCCCTTTGCAGCGAAAGGAAGATCATCATGGCCGTCAAAAGCCACATTGAAATAGCGCCCGGCCTCAAGGTCGCGGCCCAGATGTCCCCGGAGCCGAGCGAGGAGGAAATGGCCTTTGTGCGGCAGATGGGCGTCGAATACGCAGTGACTTGGGTCGATTCGGCCAAGGCCAGCCCCGAGTACTATCGCAGCCGCCAGGAGCACTTTGCCCGTGGCGGCATCCAGCTCTACGGCTTGGGCAACGGCAGCGTCCACAACGTGGATGCGATCACCCTCAACCTACCCAACCGCGACGAAAAAGTCGCCGAGTACAAGGCACACATCCGCAACTTGGGCCAAGCCGACATTCCCTACACGACGTATGCCCACATGGCCAACAGCGTGTGGAGCACGCCGCCGGAGCAGACCCGGGGCGGCTCTAGGGCGCGGGCCTTTGACATGGCGCGGCTCGCCGAGGCGGCCGGCGGCGGCTTTACCGGCGAGGGGCTGACGCACGACCGCGAATACACTGAGGAAGAGCTGTGGGACAACTTCGCCTCCTTTGCCAAGGAAGTCGCGCCGGTCGCCGAGGAGGCCGGCGTCCGCATTGGCATTCACCCGGACGACCCACCCGGGGTGCCGCTGGGCGGAGTGCCGCGGCCCATTTTTAGCAGCTTTGACGGGTACCAACGCGCCCTTGAAATCGCCGACAGCCCCAATGTGGGGATGTGCTTGTGCATCGGCTGCTGGCTGGAGGGGGGCGAGGCGATGGGCCGCGACGTGGTGGAGACAATCCGCTACTTCGGCGGGCAGGGCAAGATATTCAAAGTCCACTACCGCAACGTAGATAAGCCGCTGCCGCACTTTGTCGAGACCTTCGTCGACGATGGATACTTCGACATGTATCAAGCCATGCGCACGCTGGCCGAAGTCGGCTACGACGGCACCTTGATCCCGGATCACATCCCGCAGATGGGCGACGACGGGCGGCTGGGCACGGCTTATACATTGGCTTACATGCGCGCCCTGCAAAAGAGGGCCGAAGAAGAAATCAATTAGTTTTCACACAGGCCCGTTCACCTAAAAGGAACGTGAGTTCGGGATAAGCAGAGGGGCAAAAGCTCGACAGACTAGTTTTTCGGTTCAAATTGAGCACGCGCTTTAATCTTTAGTTGGTCACCAAGCTCAAAACCAACCTTTCTTCGTTGACAGAGGGAATTTTCGTACTATTTTTGCAAACGTATCTATAAGCAAGTGCCACCAACCTAAAAACCGGCCCTAAAAGGCGAGGTACGACTCCAGTTAGAAGGCCGCTTAACCCGAACTCACGTTAAAAGGAACTTTTTTATGAAGTCGTTAATCAGCAGTCTCATCGGCTTAGTATTAAGCGTTAGCGTCGGCGCGGAGCCGCTGCTTGAGGGGCGAGTGCGGCTGGCGTCGGGAGAACCGGTCGCCGACGCGCAGGTGCGGATATTCGATATGACCGACCTTCAACGGGGAGCCATTGCCCGCGCCACGACCGATGGAACCGGGTATTTCGCGCTGCCGTTAGCCACCCTGACGGGCAGGGCACTGCCGGAGCGGTTCGCGTTGGGTCAGAATTACCCCAATCCATTCAATCCCTCGACGATCATTCCCTATCAACTGGCGGCTTTGTCCGAGGTGCGCCTAGAGGTGTTTAACCTGTTGGGGCAGCGCATTGCGACGTTGGTGGATGGGGAGCGTCCGGCCGGTTTTCATACCGCGACTTGGCACGCTACGGATGCGTCTGGTCGGGCGGTAGGGGCGGGGGTGTATATCTACCGGATGACGGTGGGGGTGGAGAGCCAGACGGGACGGATGGTGCTGGTTGATGGGCAAGCGGGTGTCTCGGCGGCGGGGGCTGCTTCTGTTTTGTCGGGTGTGTCTGGTGGCGGGTCTGATAGAGCGGAATCCCAGGTATATGGGTTGATCGTTTCGGGCAGCGGGTTGGTTCCCTATGTGGATTCGGCCTTTCGGGTCGAGGCGGGCATGGCTCCGGTGGAGTTGGTGGTGTCGGTGGGACCGCATTCGGCGGGCAAGGCTACGGACGACGACTGTGCCTTTTGCGATCTGTTCGACTCGCTCAACGACGAAGAAGAGGGCCCCGGTCCCAGCGGGAAGGCACAGGCGGCCCTCGAAGCGCCGCCTGCGCCGACCAATCTGCGCTTTGAGGCGGTGACCGATTCGTCCTGCCGGGTGCGCTGGGATGCGGCTGAGGGGGCCACCGACTATGATGTCAACTACAAGCGGGCCGTCGGTGGTAGGTGGACCAACGAACCGCATAAAGGCGTGAGGCTATACAACACGATCTACGATCTTGAGCCGAATACAGAGTATCGCTGGGCCGCCAGAGCCGAGAATAGCGATGGCCCCTCTGAATGGGTCTTCGGGCCGAATTTTACGACGTTGCCAGACCATCAAGATGGACAACAAGCGGAAACGGATAGTACGTCCAGCCAAGGGGGGCCGGACTTGGTGGTCGAGCCGCCTTTGAAGATAGGGTCGACTTTCGTGTCTCCGGGGGAGCACTTCACTCTGCTGGTGACCGTCCGCAACCAAGGGGACAGTCAAGCCGCTGCAACGACGCTGCGTTACTACCGCTCGACCGACGAGACGATTTCTACCCGGGATACGGAAGTGGACACGGACGCGGTGGACGCTCTGGCGGCGGCCGGCACCAGTGACAAAGTTATCCGCCTGACCACCCCGTTGAGTGAGGGCATCTATTATATGGGGCCTGTGTGACATCGGTAGCCGGGGAATCCAATACCGATAACAACTGCTCCAGTTCAAGGGCCGTGAGGGTCTGGTCTGAATCGAGTCCCGCGACCATTCCCGACGCCAACCTGCGGGCGGCGATTGAGGCGGCGCTGAGCAAGGCGAGCGGTGCGACGATTACCAAGGGTGACATGACGAGATTGCGCCGCTTGGACGCGCGGAGTGCGGACATTAGCGATTTGACCGGGTTGGAGTTCGCTACCAACCTGACACGGTTGGAACTTGGCGTTAACAACATCACGAATATATCGGCGCTTTCGGGCTTAATAAACCTGACATGGCTGGGGCTTGATAACAACAGGATCACGGACGTCTCGGCACTTTCGGATTTGACCAACCTGACATCCCTGGGGCTTTCCCGCAACCAGATCAAGAGCATTTCGGCACTTTCGGATTTGACCAACCTGACATGGCTGACGCTTTCCGGCAACCAGATCAAGAGCATTTCGGCACTGAGACGCTTGACCAACCTGGAAGTCCTGTATCTTGGGGGGGGCACCAACATTACGGACATCTCGGCGCTTCGGGGCTTGACCAACCTGACAGGGCTGGAGCTTAGCAGCACCAACATTACGGACATCTCGGCGCTTCGGGGCTTGACCAACCTGACAGGGCTGGAGCTTAGCAGCACCAACATTACGGACATCTCGGCGCTTCGGGGCTTGACCAACCTGACAGGGCTGAAGCTTAATTTTAACAACATTACGGATGTATCGTCGCTTTCGGGCTTGACCAACCTGACAGGGCTGGAGCTTAATTTTAACAACATTACGGACATCTCGGCGCTTCGGGGCTTGACCAAGCTGACAGAGCTGGAGCTTAGGGGAAACCCCCTGAGATCCTCCTCCATCAACGATCATATTCCTGCCCTTGAAAGGAGCGGGGTTACGGTATTCTTTGACTCGTTCCGCGAGAGCGACTTCGACATCGAACTGGTTTTTCTCGCCGATTTCACTCAACGTCAGAAGAGGGTGCTCCAATACGCGGCCCGGCGCTGGATGTCGATTATTAGAGAGGACTTGCCGGACTATACATTTACTCAGGGTTGGTCGGGGGAGTGCGGCGATCATTCGTATGCGATCCCTTCTGGGGAGCGAATAGACGACCTACGGATCTATATAACCAGCTACGACGGCTATGAAGACACAGCAGCAGGGTGGGCTAGCCCACGCGTGTTGCGCAGGACTTCCTCGCAGACCGTCTTAGGATGCATGGGGTTCAACTTGAAACATATTGATAGTTATAGTTTTGTGGGGACAGGACTTCACGAGATAGGACACGTGCTGGGGATCGGGTCAATATTCTACGATCTTGGCTTCCTTCAAGACCCGAATGGCGACCCGCACTTCAACGGTCCTCTGGCGATTGCCGCATTTAACGACGCGGGCGGACGGGACTACGCGGGCAAAAAGGTACCGATGCAGAAGATGGATGGGGCGCACTGGAGGGATTCCGTGTTCGGGGTCGGGGGCGAACTCATGACTCCGAGTGGCGGAAGGGGGACGCTGAGCGCGATCACGATTCAGGCCCTAGCCGATCTCGGCTACAGTGTCGATGTCACACAGGCCGACCCATATACCCTGCCCAGTGTCGCCGCAAAGGCCAGTGCGAAGATCGCGGCTCCATCTACTCATGCACAGCCAGAGTTTTCGTGCGGCGTCGGCGAACAGCGGGAGCCGATCTATGTGGTGGATGAGCAGGGGAATATCATCCGCACCCTGCACAGGTGACGCTCAATCCGGTGAAGTTAAAATAAAAAAGCCCCCCGCTACTTGGACAGCATAACGGGGGGTGCAACCGAGGCCACGTAGTCGCCACATGTTCAGTCGATGCCGAGCGCCTTTTCTAGCTCGGGGCGAAAGCCGACGCAGGACACTGTCTTACTCTGGGTGCGTGTACTGATCTTCCGCATCCGACGTAACCCAAGCCGCTTGCGCACCGGCAGATACAAGCCCTCGCCCGATTTGCAAAGCAGGCATATTATTGAGATGGATGCAGTGTGGTATCTGCTGGGATTTATCTATATTTTCGCATGGACCGCCCCAGCAGAACATGCTTGTTCTGCTTATTGCGCTAGCATGTGTGGCGTTCATAACCCTGTGGATATGGAAAGATACGGACGAAGATACATCATCCGCACCCTGCACAGGTGAAACTAAAAGTTGACCATGCCAAAGCCCTCAACTCATCGGCCTCCCGACCTGAGAGCCTGCGCCGTCGCGCGCGCCGTTGGCGAGGCAGTCCACCCGGACAAGGTCATCCTGTTCGGCTCCCGCGCTCGGGGCGATTTTACCCCAGATTCGGACATTGACCTGCTCATCATCACCGGCTCCGGCCCGGTGGACCAGCAGACGTACCAACGCACCAGCGCGGCAGCTCATCGCAAAGTCGAGGAACTATACGGCGATTCGATCAGCGTCGATTTGGTCCGCATGAGCGAAAGGGCCTTCCGCGATGGTCGTCGGGCGCGCAACCACGTGGCTGGCCAAGCCGTCCGCGATGGCTTTGACGCGAATGGAGACAAAGTGACCTACGACAACCCGGAACCGACCAACTGGCCCGACATACGGCAGCGCATTGCCAATGCCGAGCGCTACCTCAACGATTTGGAAGTTCTCACAGAAAACCCCCGGTCTTCGCAAGAACTGATTGGGTTTACCGCGCAGCAGGCCCTTGAAAATGCGCTGAAAGGCTGGATTTCCGCGCTCGACGCCGACTATCGCAACACCCACGACTTGGCGGATTTGATGGCGATTGTGCGCCAGCATCCGGCCGAAAGCGACACCTCGGCTGGCGAGCGACTGGCGTGGCTGACCGAGTATGCGGTGCGCTACCGCTATGCCGGCGCGGAGGTGGTCATGGACGACCGCTTTGAGTTGCTCGCGGCGGTGACCGAGACCGTCGAGGCGATCATCGCCCGCATCCGTGCGCTGACGGCAACGGAAGAGGAGGAGCTTGGCCCCGAAATAGGTCAACAGAATTCGTCCACGAAACCGGATGAATCAACGGCAGAATAGCGCGATACTTGTGAAATCGGCGAAGAGCGGGAGCCGATATCACTGAACTTTCCCAAAGGAGCTAGACATGCTAAGCAAGGAACAGATAGCGCAATACCGCGAACAGGGCTACCTCAAGGTCCCCCAGCTCTTCACGCCAGAGGAAACCGCAGAGCTGGCCTCGGAGATGGTGCGAGTGATCGAACAATGGGGACAGGAGTCCATCGGCTGGGTCGGCCCCTGGCGCGATCGCTACCTCGAAGAAGAAGACCGCCTCAACACGCGGGCGGTCTTCATGCACAACCCGCACTTTTACTCGGCCGCTTGGGGCCGAGTCCTCTTCCACGAGGCCATGATCACCTGCGTGCGGCAGCTCATCGACGACCCAGTGCAGTGGCACCACACGGTCCTGCACGCCAAGCCGCCGGAAAAAGGTACGCCCTTCCCCATGCACCAAGACTATCCGTTCTACCCGCACGACGGGCCGGATTTCGTCGACTGCTTGTTGCACTTAGACGACACACCGCTGGAGAGCGGTGCGCTGATGGTCGTGCCGGGCAGCCACAAGCAAGGGCCGCTGGAGCACGTGCTGGGGCCAGATACAGCCCCGCATCTGCCGCCGGAGCGATTCCATCCCGATCGCCTCGACAGCGTCTCCGTGCCGGCGCAGCGCGGCGACATGATCTTCTTCAGCTACCAGACAATCCACTGGTCGGATTGCAACCGCACGGATTCTTGGCGCAAGTCCGTGCGCTTTGGCTATCATAGCACGGCGCTGCGGCCAGTGGGACGAGCTGAGGACAACCCGCATCGCATCGACCGAGACAACGTGCTGGAGCGCAACAACAACATCGTCGTGGCCGGATTTCGGGACAACGAGATGGAGGCAGCGGCCAGCTAACCCCGTGCAAGGACAAGCATGATGAGAGAAAAAAACGCGAGTGCAGTCGGCCTGATGCAAGAAGCCAACGATGCCCTCGGAGACAGCGCCGAGCTGCGGCGGCGCTTGGACGAACAAGGGTACATCTTTTTGCGGCAGATCATGGCCAAAGACAAGCTGCTATCCCTGCGGCAAGAGATGGCGGAAGTGTTGCTGGAAGCCGGGTGGTTGGTCGCTGGCACGGATCCCATGGAAGGTATTGCGCAGATCGGCACGCAGTGTACCGAAGGCGATCCCGAATACGCCGAGGTGTATCACCGAGTGTACCGCTTGGAGGCCTTTCACCAAGCCGGGCATTGGCCGGAGGTCCTAGCCGTGATGGAGCAAGTCGTCGGTGGCCCGGTGCTGCCGCATCCCCAGAAGATCGCCCGGCTGTGGTTTCCCCAATACACAGAGCACACCACGCCCATGCACCAAGACTTCGTCCACTTCCAAGGCAGTTTCAACACCTATACCTTCTGGGCGCCTGTGGGCGATTGCCCGCTGGAGTTAGGAGGCTTGGCGGTGCTGCCAGGGTCGCACAAAATCGGCGAGGTGCGGGAGCACCACTTCTCGTTGGGGGCCGGCGGCTTGGCCGTGGACGAATCCGAGCTGGCCGGGCACTGGCTCAGCGCGAATTACGAAGCCGGAGACGCGCTGATCTTTCCGAGCCTAACCGTCCACCAAGCCCTGCCCAATTACACCGAAGATCGCCTGCGCATTTCGCTCGACAACCGCTATCAGGCACGGGACGAGCCGATTGCGCGGCACATGCTGGAGCCGCACCTGACGGGAGTCACCGGCTTTAACTGGGAAACCTGCTACACGGGCTGGCAAAGCGAAGCATTGCAGTACTATTGGCAGGATCTAGACCTAGAGGTAGTGCCGCAGGTGTCCCGCTGGGGGGATCGAGGGTTTGCCGAGGCCCTGTCCTTAGCGCGGGACGGCGACCAGCGGGCCTTGTACCAATTGCGGCGCATTGCGCGGCGCGATCCTGAATCCGAGCGCGGGCAGCAGGCTCTCCAACTTCTACACGAGGTGAATGTATGAAGGTAATTATGGTCATGTTCGACTCGCTCAACCGGCACATGTTGCCGCCCTACGGCTGCGATTGGACGCACGCGCCCAATTTCCAGCGGCTCGCCGAGCGGACGCTGACATTCGATACCAGCTACGTCTGCTCCATGCCGTGTATGCCAGCCCGCCGCGATTTGCACACCGGGCGGCCCAACTTTCTCCACCGCTCTTGGGGGCCGCTGGAGCCTTTCGACGACTCCACGCCACGAATGCTGCGCGACGCCGGAGTCTCGTCGCACCTCATCAGCGACCACTACCACTACTGGGAGGCCGGCGGTGCCACCTACCACACCCAGTACAGCACTTGGCAGTTCTTCCGCGGCCAAGAGGGCGATCCGTGGATCGGGCAGGTGGCCGACCCGCCGCCCGTAGAAGGGCATGCGAGCAATGCGGGCCGCAGCATGTGGCATCGTCAAGACCGCGTCAACCGGCAATACATGCGCCGCGAGGAAGACCAGCCCCAAACCCAGACCTTCAAGGCCGGCGTCGAGTTCATCCGCCGCAACCACGCGGAAGACGACTGGTTTTTGCAAATCGAGACCTTTGACCCGCACGAGCCGTTTTTCACCCAGCGCCAATACCAAGACCTCTACCCAGAGCTTTTTAAAAACCGCTCGTCCCGGCTGTTCGACTGGCCGACCTACGGCCCCGTGACCGAAGAGCAAGCACTCGTCGATCAATGCCGGGGCCACTACGCATCGCTGCTGAGCATGTGCGACGCCCGCCTCGGCGACATCCTCGACGAAATGGACCGCCTCGCGCTGTGGGACGACACCATGCTCATCGTGTGGACCGACCACGGCTTCCTGCTCAGCGAGCACGACCTGTGGGCCAAGATTCAGATGCCTTGGTACCGCGAGCTGTCCAACACGCCGTTCTTCGTCTGGGATCCCCGCTGTGGCCAAGCGGGCCAGCGGCGGCAGAGCTTGGTGCAACCGTCGATCGACTTGGGGCCGACCTTGCTGGACCTCTTTGGGATAGAGCCGACCGCGGACATGCTCGGCCAGAGCCTGCGCGAAGTTTGCGCCAGCGACGCACCCGTGCGCGAGGCCGCGATTTTCGGCAATCACGGCGGGCAGGTGAACGTCACCGACGGCCGCTACGTGTATATGCGCGCGCCCACCCGGCCCGACAACCAGCCCCTGTACAACTACACGCTCATGCCCACGCACATGCGCGACCCATTCGCCGTCGATGAATTTGCCGGCGTGGAGCTAGCCGAGCCGTTTGGTTTCAGCAAGGGCTGTCGGCTGCTGCGGACGCAAGGACACACGCGGAGCAAGCAGCACGAGTACGGGACCCTGCTTTTCGACTTGGAGCAAGACCCGCAACAGGAGACCCCGCTCACCGACGCGGCGCTAGAGCAGCGCATGCAGGGGCTGTTGCGCGGGCAGATGGAAGCGTGTGAAGCTCCGCCGGAGCAATACGAACGCTTGGGAATCTAACACAGGAGAACACTATGCAGAGTCCGGCACAAAAAGCCATTGTCATCGGCATGGATGGTGCCGCCATGGAGCTAGTACAACACATGGTGGATCAAGGTCACATGCCCCACTTGGGTCAGCTCATGGCGCAGGGCGTCAAACGGCCCATGATCGGCGTCTTTCCAACCCTGACTCCACCCGGCTGGACGGCGACTTCGACCGGGGCTTGGCCGGGAACCCATCAGGTAATGGACTTCAATATCCGCAAGCTCGGTGGGCGTCTCGACGAGACCGTGTGGGGGATCAACACCCAGCTCTCGCAGGCCGAGTACTTGTGGAACACGGTCGAGCGGGTCGGCAAAAAGCCAATCTTGGTCAAGTGGGAGATGTCGTGGCCACCGACCGTGCAAACCGGCATCCAAGTCGAGGGCACCGGGCCGGGCGTGTCCAATGTCCATCAGATCACCGGATACCATCTCTTTGTCGGCGGCGGCTGGACGCCCCGGCCGATCGGCGGACCGCGCGATCCAGAGACCTTGGACCCGAGCGCCCTGCAAAAGGTGCGCAGCGTCGATCCGGTGGAGATCGTCCCGGCCGAGGGGTGGCAAGCTACGCCCGCATCCGCGCTACCGCCAAAAGAAGTGGAGCTAGTCATCGAACCGCTCAAGCGCGGGCGATCGGATATGCACCCAGGCCGAGGGGGGCCGCCTAAGCATTTCTACGGCCTGATATACGCCTCGGCCGACAAGGGCTATGACCGGCTGCTAATCTGCCGCAGCCGCGATGCGAGCGAGCGGGTCGCCGAGCTGGCCGTGGGCCAGTGGACTGAGTGGTGGAAGGACGGCTTTGAAATCGACGGCCAAGCGCTCGACGGCTACCTGCGCATGAAGCTCGTCAGCCTGAGCGCAGCAGGCGATGTCTTCGAGCTTTTTGTGCCGCAGGTCTGGCCGGCGACCGGCTACACCCAGCCGGAGGAAGTGGCGCAGCAGATCGACGAACATGTCGGCAACTTCCTGCAGAATCCAGGGCGCGACGCTTTGGGCGTAGTCGATGACGAGACCTATTTCGAGCTATTGGACTTCCACCACCAGCGGTTAGCCGATGTGGCTGACTACCTGACGGAGAGCAACGACTGGGACGTGCTGTTCATCGAAACCCACGCCTCGGATTACACCAGCCATTTCTTCTTGTCGCAGGCCGACGAGTGCAGCGGGGCCGACCCGCACACGCTGGCGCGCTGCCAAGCGGGCGTGGCCCAGACCTACGCCTCCATCGATCGCATGATCGGCCGCCTAGTCGAGCTGGCCGACGACGACACCGTCGTCGCGGTCGTCTCCGACCACGGCGGCACCCCCAACCAGCACCAGCCGGTCGATATCTCCGAGGTGCTGGAACAGGCGGGCTTTTTGGTCTATGCAGACGCAGAGAAAAAACATATCGACTGGCAGCGGACGCTGGCGGCCAATGTGGGGCTGGTACACATCTTCATCAATCTCAAGGGACGCGAGCCTACGGGGATCGTCGAGCCAAACGCCTACGAGCAGACGCGGCTCGACCTCATCGAAGCCCTCCACGCCTATAGCCATCCGCAGACCGAGCGCTGTCCTTTTGCCCTCGCGCTGACCAGGGAAGACGCGGAAATGGTCAATCTGTCGGGTGAACTCGTCGGCGACGTGGTCTATGCGCTGCGGCCCGAATACGACGGAGCGCACGGCAAGCAACTTCCCTCGGCCACCCTCGGTATCGGCGGGCAACACTGCACGTTCGTACTAGCCGGTGCCGGTGTGAAGCAAGGGCTGGCGCTCAGTCGGCAGGTGCGGGCGGTGGACGTCGCACCGACGCTGTGCTACTTGCTCGGCATCCCCATGCCCGCGCAGGTGGAAGGCGGCGTAATCTACGAAGCGCTTGAAGACGCGGACTGGCATTTGCGATGAAGGCGGCCTACTACTGCGGCGACCGCACGGTCGAAATCGGCGAGTGCCGAGTACAATCCCCTAGCGCCGGTCAGGTGCGGATCGAGGTGGCCTATTGCGGGGTATGCGGCACGGATATTCACATTTACCTCGGCCATCAGGACCGCCGGATCGACATGCCCCAAGTCATTGGGCACGAGATGTCGGGGCGGATCGCGGAAGTCGGGACCGGTGTCGAAGGTTGGGCCGTGGGCGATCCGGTCGTAGTGCGCCCCTTAGAGGCTTGTGGCGTGTGCGCGGCCTGCAACGCCGGCAATGGCCATATCTGCCAGCACCTAAACTTCATCGGCATCGACAGTCCGGGGGCCTTTCAGGGATCGTGGACGGTGCCGGCCCACACGTTGCATCGCCTGCCGGACGACATGCCGCTGACGCTGGGTGCCCTAGTCGAGCCGCTAGCGGTCGCCTGCCACGACGTGCGCTTGGGCGAGGTGGTGCCGGGCGAGAAGGTGGTGGTGATCGGCGGTGGCCCGATCGGCCTGCTCAATGCGCTGGTGGCACAGCACGCAGGGGCCGAGGTGCGAGTGGCCGAGGTCAATGCCTTTCGGCTGCAGGCGGCGCACGCGCTGGGGTTGGAAACCGTTCATCCGCAGGAGGAGGACTTGGTCGCCTACGTCGAAGCCTGGACCGAGGGCGCGGGAGCCGACGCAGTCTTCGAGGTCTCCGGCTCGTCGGCCGGGGCCGAGGTGATGACTAAGCTCGCCAAGGTCCGGGGACGGATCGTGGTAGTGGCGATTTTCGCTGACGCTCCTAAAGTCGATCTCTTTCAGTTCTTCTGGCGCGAGCTGAAAATGTGCGGCGTGCGCGTGTACGAACCCGAGGACTACGACCGCGCCATCGAGCTAGCGGCCAGCGGCGCGCTGCCGCTCAACGAACTGATTACCGAGCACCTTCCCTTAGACGCGCTACCCGACGCCTTTGCCCGGCTGGCAGCGGGCACCGATGCGGTCAAAATTTTAATCGACACCCAAGAGGAGAGGATGTATGACTGAAGGTGAACGCTACGAAGCAGGGCGCAGAGTCCTCTCGACGATGCTCGGAGAGGCCGCTGCAGAGGCCGCTGCCAAGAAGATGCGCACACTTCATCCCGAGTTCGAGCGACTCGTGATGGAGCACGTGATGCATGACCTGTACGGACGGGACGGGCTGGACATCAAGACCCGTCTGCTCTGCACGATCGCGGCCTTGACGGTTCTCGGCCGGCCGGAACAACTTGCTGTTCACATCGACCGAGCCCTTGGTTGTGGATCCACAAGGACGGAGATTGAGGAGGTCGTGTTGCAGATGAGCGCTTTCGGAGGATTTCCGGCGACGTGGGATGCACTGACCGTTCTTCAAGGACAGAACCAAGGGGAATAGCATGGGGATTTTGGATTTTTTTAAGCTCGACGGCCAGACGGCGCTGGTCACCGGGTGCCGTCGAGGCATCGGACGCGGGTTTGCGCAAGCATTGGCCGAGGCGGGCGCGGATATCGTCGGCGTCAGTGCCTCGCTAGAAGCAGATTCCGAGGTCGGCAAAGACATTGCGGCCCGCGGCAAGCGTTTCAAAGGATACGCTTGCGATTTCAGCGACCGGGCGGCGGTCCGCGCCTTCGTCGAGCAGGTCAACACCGAGGTCGGCCCAATCGACATCCTCATCAACAACGCCGGGACGATTCGGCGCGCCCCGGCTGAGGAACATGGAGACGAAGACTGGGACCACGTCATCGAGGTCAACTTAAACGCACAGTTCGTGCTGGCGCGGGAATTCGGCAAGCAGATGCTATCCCGGGGCCGAGGCAAGATCGTCTTCACCGCTTCGGTGCTGACCTTCCAAGGCGGGATCACCGTGCCGGGCTATGCCGCGGCCAAGGGCGGGATCGGGCAGTTGACCATGGCGCTGGCCAACGAATGGGCCGGTCGCGGGGTCAACGTCAATGCCATCGCCCCCGGCTATATCGCCACCGACAACAATCAGGCCCTGCGCGACGATAAGGTGCGCAACGAGCAGCTATTAGTGCGGATTCCAGCGGGCCGGTGGGGCACGCCGGACGACTTAAAAGGCGCGGTAGTGTGGCTGGCGTCGCGAGCAGCCGACTACGTGCATGGGGCCGTCGTGCTCGTCGATGGCGGGTGGATGGGCCGCTGATGATGAACTCAGAACAGCTTGGCAAGATCGCTTCGGACGTTGAAGTAACCAATATATCGACTCATGGGATATGGCTTCTCGTCGGTAAGCAGGAATTCTTCCTTTCTTATGAGGATTTTCCTTGGTTCAAGGAGGTTTCGATTGGGAACATCCTCCAAGTTGAGCAGCCAACGCCCGGGCACTTCTATTGGCCGGATTTGGATGTAGATCTGAGCATAGAATCCATCGAGCACCCGGAAAGGTTTCCCTTGAAAGCCAAAGTATCATAAGTCGCCTCACTGACCGAAACGTACAAACCTTATAATCGAGTCCCGCCCCAACCCAATCACAACGCATTTTTACGCAAGGAGATCCCATGATCCGCATGGCGCAGTACGGCACCAAGCACGGTCACGCCGCTGGCAAACTCAAGGCAATGCTCGACAACCCCGAAGTCGAAGTCGTCGGCCTGTACGAACCCGACGCCGAGCGCCGCCGGCAAGTTGCAGACGACGAACCCTATCGGCAGGTTCGCTTCTTGGACAGCGAAGAGGAGCTACTCGGCGATAGCTCTATTGTCGCCGTCGCCTCCGAGGGCCGCAACGACGAGAGCTTGGACCAGACCGAGCGCATCGTCCAAGCCGGCAAGCACGTGTGGTACGACAAGCCAGCCGGGGACGACTGGGCACAGTGGCAGCGGGTTGTAGCAGAGGCGCGGGCCGCCGACCTGCAAGTGCAAATGGGCTTTATGTTGCGCTACCATCCCGGCTTCAGCCAGATCGCGGAGTGGGCGCGGTCGGGGTTTTTGGGCAACGTCTATTCGGTGCGCGCCCACATGTCCACCAACATTACCGTGGCCGGGCGCGACGTAGTCGCCGCCGGGCACCACGGCGGCATCTTCTACGATTTAGCCGGGCACATGCTCGATCAAGTGGTGTGGATTCTGGGGCGGCCCGAGCAGGTGACGACCTTCCTGCGCAACGACACCGGAATCGTGCCCGCGTTTCAGGACAATACGCTCGGCGTTTTTGAATACGAGCGGGCCATGGCCTGGGTCGATATTGCAGCGATGGAGCCGCAGCCGATGGCGCGGCGCTTTGAGGTCTATGGAGAGCGCGGCAGCGCGATTTTGCTCGAGCCTTTTGAGCCGGGCCACACCATCCGGCTCTGTCTGACCGAGGCAGCCGACGGTTATGCACAGGGCGAGCAGATGGTGCCTTTTACGGGAATTTCGCGGCAGGGGCTCTACGAACTCGAATTGGCTTCCCTTATAAGGGTACTCAAGGGCGAACACGACCCAGACCGCTCGCTCGACCACGAACTCCTCGTGCAGGAAACCTTGCTGCGCGGGACCGGGCTTATCGCGGATTGAGCCATGCCTCGGTAATGACGCGCTTGATCGGCGGAATCGCTAGCTGAAAGTTGCGGCCGACCGGGCGCGGATGCGGAAACCACTTCCACAGCAAGGCACCAACGACGCGCGGCTCAGCGGCGATGGCGTCAAGCGCGGCGCGCATGCAAGCCACCTGGACGGGGAGCGCGTCCTCGCCATCCACCGGGTACGTCCACGGCGCGAGCGGCGCTTGGTGCGACTGGTTGTAGCCCAGCTCGGTGAAGAGGATGTTGCGGTTGTGTCGCTCGCTAAAGGCCCGCAGTTCCCCCATCCGCTCCGCCCAGCCAGCGCGGATATCCTCCTCGTCGTACGCAGGATCGTCGGTGAGGGGGAAATAGGCCTGGATGCCGATGACGTCGAGGGCGTCCCAGAAGGGCACTTGGCGGTAGTCGGTCCAATTGGCCGCGTAGGTCAGGGGCGCGTCGGTGCGCTGGCGCACCTCGGCGATGAGCGCACGCCATTCCTCCTCAAAGGCCAACATGCGGTCGAGTTCGGTGCCGACGACAAAGCCATCGGCCTCCCGGCAGACGGTAGCCAACAGCGCGATCCACTCCCGATAGTCCCGCCAGAACCGCTGCCAATCCTCGGCGCGGGCAAAGGCGATTTCGCCCCGCCAGGAGAAGGGCGAGCGCCAATAGGCAATATGGGGCTTGATATAGATGCGCAATCCCAAGCGGTGGGCCTCGCGAATGGGGCGGACGATATGGGCCGGCGGGTCGGCCGGATCGATCTCCGACCACCGGAGTGTGCCGTCGGCGCTGATTCTGGCGTAGGGATGGATCGCCACCCAGTTGGCCCCGACGGCGCGAATATCCTCTAGCGTCGGCACGATGGCGTCGGTCCCCCAGTCGCGGCCGATGCCGTGCGTAGAGATGGTGATGCCGCGGACCTCGGCGTCGTTGGCCAAGGCCGATCCAGCGAGGACAAGGGCGAGGAGGAGGATGTTGCGATAGTTTATCATACGTAAGGGTAGGGGCGACCGGCCGGTCGCCCCTACGGTGCAATGTCAATAGGGTAAATATACGAAACCACGCCTAGACAGGATGGAAGACCCAACCATGCGTCCGAACATTCTCTGGATCTGCACCGATCAGCAGCGCTACGATACAATTAGCGCGTTGGGCAACGAGCACATCCGCACCCCGCACATCGACCGCCTAGTCGGCGAGGGCACCGCGTTTACCCACACCTTCTGCCAAAGCCCGATCTGCACCCCCAGTCGCGCCAGTTTCCTCACCGGCATGTACCCGAGCAGCGTCCACGGCTGCACCAATGGCAATGCCCACTGGTCGGGCGCGGCTCCCCTGATCACCAAGCTGCTAACCGACGCCGCGTCCTACGACTGCGGATTGGCCGGCAAGCTGCACCTAGCCGGTGCCCACGGTCGGATCGAGCCGCGCGGCGACGACGGCTATCGCGTCTTCCACTGGAGCCACGACTCGCGCGACCAGTGGCCCGAAGGCCACGCGTACGCGGATTGGGTCCGCGCCCAGGACCGCACATTAGCCAAGCTGCGCGAGGATCCAGCCCAGCTACCGCCCGCGCTGCATCAGACGACTTGGTGTGCGGACAAGACCATCGAATTTATGCGCGAGGAACGCACCACGCCTTGGCTGATGAGCGTCAACATGTTCGACCCGCACGCGCCCTTCGACCCGCCGCAAGAGTACTTGGACCGCTACGATCCAGCGACACTGCCCGATCCGCTGTGGAGCGAAAAGGACCTCGAAGCCCATGCGAAACTCGGGCCGGTGGACGGAGCCGCGTCCATTGACTTAGCTCGGGCCAAGGAAGTTATGGCAGCGTACTACGCGATGATCGAATTGATCGACGACAATGTGGGACGCATGATCCAAGCCTTAGAAGAAAGCGGCCAGCGCGACAATACCCTAGTGATTTTCACGTCGGATCACGGCGAACTGTTGGGCGATCACCAGCTCGTGGGCAAGGGGTGCCGATTTTACGAGTGCTTGGTGCGGGTGCCATTGGTCTGCTCTTGGCCGGGGCACGTGCGCGAAGGGAGCGTCTGCGATGCGCTGGTCGAACTGATGGACATTGCCCCGACCTTGCTGGAACTAGCTGGGGTCGCCGCGCCCGAGAGGATGCAGGGGCGCTCGCTGTGGCCGCTGCTAACCGGCCAAACCCAGACGCACCGCGCCTACGTCCGCAGCGAGTACTACCGTGCCCTAAACCCCGACGCGCCGGGTCGGGAGCATCTCCAAGGCACCTACGGCACGATGATCCGCGACCAGCGCTACAAACTAGTCTGCTACCACGACCGCGCCTTGGGAGAGCTATTTGACCTAGAGGAAGACCCAGGCGAGTTCGACAACCGCTGGGACGATCCCACCTACGCAGAGGTGCGCTTCGCGCTGCTGAAACAGAACTTCGACGCGCTGGCCCAAGTCGTAGATATTGGCCCCAAGCAGGTTACGCAGTTTTAGCGGGGTGGCGGTTGCCATAGAGGCCGTCTTAACATTCCCCGCCTCTGCGTTCATCTGCGTTCATCTGCGGATACATTTTTCTCATGCACAATCGAAAAAGGGCTTATCTCTGCGGATTGGCCGCGGTGTTGTTGTGGTCCACCGTGGCGTCGGCGTTCAAGATCACCCTCCGCTATATGGACTACGCCGAGCTGCTATTCTGGGCTAGCTGCGCTTCGACCGGGGTACTGGGGGTGCTACTCGTCGCGCAGGGGAAGATGGGACAAGTGCTCAAGAGCCGGCCGACTGACTACGCTCGCTCGCTGGCGCTGGGGGCGTTAAATCCCCTGCTCTATTATCTGATCCTCTTCAAAGCCTACCAGTTGCTGCCCGCCCAAGAGGCGCAGGCACTCAATTATACTTGGGCGCTCACCCTGACTTGGCTCTCGATCCCGCTCTTGGGACAGCGAATCGGCCGACGCGATCTGGCCGCAGGCTTGATTTGTTATGCGGGCGTACTGGTCATCTCCACTCGCGGCGAAATCTGGACCTTGCGCTTTTCCGATCCGCTCGGGGTGGCCTTGGCGCTGGGCAGCACAGTGGTATGGGCCTTCTATTGGATCTACAACACCCGCGACGAGCGCGATCCCGTGGTGCGGCTCTTCCTCAATTTCGCTCTATCGCTGCCGCTGGCGCTCGGCTGCGTTCTGCTGATGGGACAGTGGCGGGCACCTGCTTGGCCGGGTTTGTTGGGGGCGGCTTACATCGGCCTCTTCGAAATGGGGATCGCGTATGTCCTCTGGCAGTGGGCGCTGCGCTACGCGGAAAACACCTCCAGAGTCGGCAACCTAATCTTCATTTCCCCGTTCTGCTCCCTAGTGCTGATTCACTTCGCGCTGGGAGAGGCGATCCGCTGGGCGACCCTAGCGGGACTAGTGCTCATCGTCGCCGGCTTGCTCTACCAGCAAAGGGGAAACGATATGGATAGGACGTAACTGTTTTTTTTGCTATTTGCCAAAAAATAACCATAATTCTCATTTAGTAATCATTTTTCTGGAACGCCTTATGGCTAAACACGATCGAGATCCATCGCTATACAAGCTCGCGGGGTACGCAGCACTGATTGAGCAGTACGAACTCGACGTCATCCCGAATTGGCATACATCCTTGGTGGCCACCAGCGGAATCCACCGGATCGATTCTCGCACAGGCATCATCAAAGAAGTTTACCCACCCAAGTACTGGCCTGGGGAGACACTGGGCGACCATCTGGAATTTGCTCTCAAGTATGACGGGACGAATCTCGCAATTCTCGCCAGCTTGTTCCAGAAAGCATCAGAGGACGATTTGCTCGACTATGTCCGCTCGAAACCGACCGGTAAGTATGTCAGGCGCTTGTGGTTTCTCTATGAGTTCCTGACCGGGAAGATCCTCCCGCTAGATGACTTGAAGCGAGGGAACTACATCGATCTCCTCGAACCGGATGCCTATTATACGGTTGTGCCGGCTCGACAAATTCGCCGTCAACGGGTCAATGACAACCTGCTTGGTGAACGCCGATTCTGTCCAACAATCCGTCGTACCGATATTCTGCGAAACTTTGGGACGGACGAGTTGCATACGAGATGCCGGCAAGTGGTGTCTCGTTATGCGCCAGAATTGTTAAAGCACGCGCTCAGCTACCTGTACACCAAGGAAACGAAATCGTCCTTTGCAATTGAACACATCACCCCCACCTCAACCCGAACCGAACGCTTCGTAGCACTGCTCCAACTGGCCGAGCAGGAGGACTTTTGTCGAAAATCGCGGTTAATTGATTTACAGAACCGCATCGTTGATGCCCGCTTCCGCGATGCCGACTATCGAATTACCCAAAACTACGTCGGACAAAGCGTGGCTTGGCAGAAAGAACATATCCACTTTGTGGCCCCAAAGCCCGACGATTTAGCTGGCCTGATGGAAGGCTTGGTAGCTGCTCACAAACGCATGGAAGCCGGTGTTGTCCCACCTGTGATTCAAGCTGCCGCCATCGCCTATGGATTCGTCTTTCTGCACCCATTTGAGGACGGCAATGGCCGAATCCACCGCTTCTTGATCCACAATATTCTCGCTCGCCGCGGCTTTACACCCGAAAGCGTTATGTTTCCCATATCGGCAGTCATGCTAAAAAATCCAGCCGACTATGACGCTTCCCTAAATGCGTTCTCCCGACAGCTAATGCCCTTGGTGGAATACACACTCGACCAAGATGGACGCTTGACTGTGCACAACGATACCGCTACATGGTACCGCTATATCGACATGACCCCCCAAGCGGAGGCACTTTTTCGCTTCATCGATCAGACCATCGATACCGAACTCGCCCGCGAACTGGCCTTCCTGGCCAACTACGATGCGACCAAACAAGCTATCCAAGACATCGTAGATATGCCCGACCGACAGATTGACCTCTTCATTCGTTTTTGCCTCCAAAACAACGGCCGACTGTCCGCACGAAGACGTGCAAGCCACTTTAACCATCTGGCGGATGAGGAAATCGATTCTATGGAACGTGTCGTGCAATCCACTTATGGAGACGCTACCGTTGTTAATATGTCGCCTCCTCAAGGATAAAGGATCACTCCACCGGTCCGTAGTGCGGCCCCATTGACGGGCCAAACGCCACACCTTTAGTTTACTTCTTGTAGCGCGTACGCTACATTCTGCATATGAACATGTCTCCTAGGACGTTGCGCAATTACGTTTCCCCACAAGGAAACGTGCCTTTTGATGATTGGTTGGAGTCTCTCAAAGATAGAAAAGCACGAGCGATCGTCCGCAACCGAATTAATCGTGTGCGACAGGGAAACATGGGCGATGCCGAATCTCTAGGTGGAGGTGTGTTTGAACTGAGAATCCACTATGGTCCGGGGTATCGCGTGTATTATGGAGAAATAGGAAGGACGATTGTAATTTTGCTCTGCGGCGGTACTAAACGATCACAACGCCGCGACATTGAACGCGCCAAAGCATATTGGCAGGACTTGAGGAGCTATAGCGATGAATGAGAAACATGTTTTGAAACGCACGGTCAGCTACGACGAAGGGCTGCTAAAAGCACTCAAAGACCCCGAAGAAGCTCGGGCCTACTTGGAAGTCGCGCTAGATGAGTGTGAAGCAAGCGGCGAGATCGATGGGCTGCTATTGGCCCTGCGCGATGTCGCCCAAGCACAAGGGGGCGTTGGGGCATTGGCAGAGCGCTCTGGCCTCAACCGCGAACATCTCTACCGCGTGCTTTCAAGTCGCAGTAAGCCGAAGATAGACAATCTGATGGCCATTGTATCGGCCTTGGGATTTCGGATCAGATTGGATTTCGCCGAGCTATAGAGCTTTAACAGTTTGAACAATCGGTAAGGCTCACTCCACCGGCCCGTAGTGCGGCCCCATTGACGTGCGAGTCCCGTCCCTGCACTAGGAATCGTATATAGCAAAGAAATTCTTAGCTTTGTTACCCACATACCAAGTGAGCCCCTTGTTGGCCGAAAAGCTTATAATCACTCCAATTCCAAAAGGAATTGATTTTTCAACAGCTTTTCGCGTGAATGTAACACCGACCTTTTTGAAGATTTCTTTTACTGCCTGCAAGGTTGCGCCTCTCAAATATTGCTGAGTCATTTTGACGAAAGCCTTTGTCCCTACAGCTTTGCCGCCTTTTTTAGCTGCCTCATTAATTGCTCCTAGACCCGCTACGATGAAGCAAAGTCTTTTCTCTTCCTCAATTTCGATGTTATGGTCATAAACAGTAGCAAGAGCCATTGTCATTTCGATCTGATATTTCATAGATAAAGCAGCATCAGCGGTTGCTCCACCAAAAGTTGCTATCGCTGTTCCTAATCCAGGCACCACACCTGTCAGCGCAGTAGTGCCTCCGACAAAAGCAGCATAGTAGGAATAGTTGGATATGATTTTGTCAGCCACCAAGGTGTTGATTTCGTCATCCGAATTTGAGTCGGAAAATCGTCGCTGATATTGCTGCTTGAGGACAATAGCCTCTCTTCTTATTTCCGCAGGATCGGCTAGTACGAGTTCCACTGCCTTTAGCAAGGTAGGCTTATCATCGCTGTTACCCTGCTTATTGTGGTCAGACATTCCTCTCCTCCTTAAATTATGCGCTATGTATGGGCTAGGTGGGTCCAACTAGGCGCAAGATAACATAGGCATTTATTCCCTGTCAAGGCACTAAGCGCAGGCAAGGGTCGGGCAAGTTCCCTGAAGATCGTTTGCAGGTTCCTCGACAGGGCTCGTAGTACGTACGGTTTAGTTGCCCGTCGGCACCTATCGGGGTCAACCCGGTACTTGGGGATCCTTCAGGGCACACCAAGCCGTATGGCCGGAGGCGGAAGCGAAAGACAAGGCAGGTCCGGCGGCGAAATCGAACTGGGGCACCGCCGACAGCCCTCCCCCTCTAGATAGCGTCGGATCGAGGCCGGGTTTGAAAGCGTGCCTTTCGTGGGATGTAGTCGATGTATAACCCTTTAAATCCCTACCAATTTGTATAGGACCCATCATCGCGCTGATAGCCGGTGGGTGGTCCGTAGTCCTGTGTTGACACGTTGATGAATGCTGCCTCGTTGAATTCAATACCGAGACCAGGGGCTGCGGGCGGCAAGAGGTAACCAGATTCAAACGGCACCTGCACCGGAAACTCATCGGTCAGTGAAGACATCGGCGCACGAGGAAGTTCCTGGACACCCACGAGTGAGGATGCTAAACAAAGATGCAGACAGGCTGCAGTGGAGACAGGACCAAGCGGGTTGTGTGGTGCCAGATGGATGTAATGCGTTTCGCACCACCCGGCAATTTTACGCGCCTCTGTCAATCCACCGGCAATGCACAGATCAACTCGGCAGTAATCCATCAGATCCTCCTCAATGACTTCTCTGAAGGTCCACTTGCTATCAAATTGTTCCCCGACAGCAAGCGGGACAGAAGTCTGTTGGCGGAGCCGCCGGAGACTGGCTGGGTTTTCACTCCGCAGCGGATCTTCAATAAAAAACGGATTGTAGGGAGCAACCCGGTTGCAGAAATCGAGACTATCCGCTGGGTCGAGACGGGTATGCACGTCAACTAATATTTCGACCTGGTCGCCCAATGCATTGCGAACTGCCTGTACCTGCTCAACGCCGTGCTGAATAGCGCGTCTGGGTTCAAACGTCCCTTTGTCTGCACCGTCAGCCAAGCCCCAGCGGACGAATTTCCAACCGGCTGCATGGGTTTTTCGACAGCTCTCAACGAGAGCATCAATCGTACCGCCACCGTTGTGAGGATAGCAGACGACTTTGTCTCGCGTGCGTCCGCCTAAAAGTTCGTACACAGGAACATTTAGTGCTTTTCCTTTGATGTCCCAAAGTGCGATATCTACGGCACTTACTGCGGCGGATTGGACGACCCCGCCGGGGAAGAAGCCACCGCGGAACATCACTTGCCACAGATGTTCGATTTGGAACGGGTCTGCACCAATGAGAAACGGTTCAAAAGAGCGAACGACTTCGGCTAGGGCGAGGGCACGTCGTCTTACGCCACCTTCACCGAGACCGTAGATGCCAGCATCGGTTTCTACCTTCACGAAAAAATGGCCGCTTGATGAAACAAGGGCTTTGACCTTGGTGATTTTCATAAATTCCCCATTAATGTTTTGTATTACGGAGGCTCACTCCACCGGCCCGTAGTGCGGCCCCCATTGACGCGCCATATCCCGCCCCTGCGCTAGGAGCGCCTGTTGTTCGCCAGCATCTAACGGCGCGTAACGCCGCACCCATTCGATATTCTGCACTAGCTCCTCCTCGTTATAGACTCCAATGACCGCCAAGCTCACTCCCGGCAATCCCATGGCGTAGCGCAGCGCCCGCTCGTGATCGTCAAAGCCGCTGTTGGCCATCTGCGAGGGCCGGGACTTGTCGTACTTCATGTCGATGGCCCCGCCGTACACCTTCATCGCGGCAATGCCAGCGCTCTGGGCGCGGGCCAAGGGCAGGACCACCTCCTCAAAGTTGTAAATGTGGCAGTCGACGAAGTTGAAGGCGAACATGCAGGCGTCGATCTCGACCTCGCGCAGGACCTTGGCGGATTTCCAAGGTGCGTGGTGAGCGGTGATGCCGATATAGCGGGTCCAACCGCGACGCTGCGCTTCGCGCAAGCCAGCGAGGGCACCGTCTTTGGCCAGCACTTGTTCCACGTCTAAGTGCCCCAGCGAGTGGACGTACATCAGGTCCAAGTGATCAGTGCCCAAGGCGTCCAAGTTCTTTTCGACGATATCGAGCGCCTCTTGGTAGTGGGCCGTGTGGGCTTTGCTAACCAAGAACAGCTCGCGCCGACAATGAGGGACGATCTGGGCGAGCTGGCTCTGGGCGCGCTCGTAGCCGGGGGCCGTATCGATGTAGGTAACGCCGAGGTCAATGGCCCGTTCAAAAAGCGCGATGGCATCCGCGTCTGCTAGGCCAAAGCCGCCGGGGGCCGTGCCCAAGCCGAGCAAGGGGACGTGTGCGCCGGTCTTGCCAAAAGTGGCTTGCGGCAGGGGAGCTATATCGATGGAGGCGGTAGTCATGGGCTATTCCCTCGGCTAACGGGTGGGTTGGAGTAAGCGGCGGCTCGGCGATTGGCTCGCGGCCGCTATTTGGTATTTTAAGGCGACGAATTCACGGACACAAGGAGGCTGTGCATTGCCTGCAACTCCCCTGATTATGGACGTCGATACGGGCGTTGACGATGCCCTCGCCCTGCTCTTGGCCTTGTCCTCGCCCGAGGTCGAGCTAGTGGGCGTCTCTACGGTGGCCGGCAATGTGCCGCTACCGCGGACTACCGACAACACACTGCGCCTGTTGCAGTGGGCGGGGCGGGCCGACGTTCCTGTTTACGCCGGTGCAGAGCGGCCCTTGGTACGGAACGCAGTCGCGGCAGCGGATGTTCACGGCGTGACGGGACTAGGCGCGGCCCAGTTGCCCGAGGCGCGCACCTCACCAGCGGGCGACGGGGTGGAATTTCTGCTGAACACCTTGCAGGCGCGTCCCGGAGAGGTGACTCTCGTCGCCACCGGGCCGTTGACCAACTTGGCGCGGGCCGAGGCGCAGGTGCCGGGCGTGCTGCGGCGGGCGCGTCAAGTGGTGATCATGGGCGGAGCCATGCGAGTGCCGGGCAATGTCACGCCAACGGCCGAGTTCAATTTCTACGCCGACCCGCACGCAGCGCGCCAAGTCCTCGCGTCCGAGGCCGAGCTGGTGTTAGTAGGGCTCGACGTCACCGAGCAGGTCGTGCTGGAGCAGGCCGCCTTGCAAAGTTGCGCAGGGGCGCGCACTGCGTTTTGCCGAGCGGCGTGTGAGCCGGTGATAGCCTTTGAGTCCGCGCACTACGGGTTTGCCGGAATGCACGTGCACGATCCCGTGGCCTTGGGAGCGGCCCTGTGGCCGCAGCTCTTTCGCACGCAGCGACTGTGGGTGGATGTGGAGACCACCGGCGAGTTGACCGCCGGGCAGTTGGTAGTTGACCAGCGTGCCTTGGCGAGCGAGCAAAAGCCGCAGGGACAGCCCGTAGCGTGTGCGATGGACGTGGAGCGGGCGCGCTTTCTCGAGCTATTCGTCGAGCGGGTACTGACGCCTTAGACTGCGTCTTGGCGGCCTAAAAAAAGCGGCAGAGGGCACCACTGTTCGAGTGGGGCGGCCGCAGCAGGCAGAGGCGATACGAGCGAGGGCGGCAGGGGGCCGCAGAGCAGGCGCATGGCCGTAAAGGTGTCCATTTGCAGCACGGGCGCGGCCTCGGTGCGGACGCACTGCGCGGCGTTGCCTCGCACCTCCAGCGCCACCCGGCCGTAACCCGCAATCTCCACGACGACCGCGCCGTCCATCAGCGGCACCAGCGCGGCGCACGTCTTGAGCAAGGCGTCGAGCGTTGCCGCCCAATCAAAAATTTGCCAATTGCCCGAACTCGATGCGCTCGCGCCTTCGCAGAGCTGGGCCAGCTTGGGCAGGAGGCGGCTCCAAGGCGGCAGCTCAAAGCAGGTATTCCCGTGGCGCTGCACCCAAGCAGCGGCTATATCCAACTCAGGCTCGCCCTCATTGACGGCCAACAGTTCGGTGACGCACGTCCGGTCGGCCTGAGCGACGAGATAGCCGATCATGCGGCCATCGCGCGAGCGGGCCACATAGGGCCGGTGACCCCAGCTCAGGAGCAGGTCGTAGAAGCGGGGCGGGGCGCGCACCCCGCGAAACGGCTGAGCGTCGTGCAGGCCGATTACGCCTTGCAGGTGCGTATGGTCCTCGCGCTCAAGCGGACGAAAGTCAATCCCGAAATCGGCGGACCCCAAGGCGTGGCGCACATTGGTTTGGCTCAGCGTCAGCCGGTAGTAAACGCCGCACTTCTCGTAGCCGGAATAGCCGTAGCGCTGGCGCTGTCCCCCCAGCCAAGACAGGTGAAAACCCTCCGCGGGCGCGGCTTGGACGCAATGGGCCATGAGCTGCTGCATGTAGCCCCGGCCGCGGGCGTGCGGATGGCAGGAGACACCGCCGATACCAGCCACGCGCAGAGTCGCACCTCCCCAGCGGTAAGCGAGGGGGAACAGCCCGACGATGGCGCGGATGCGACCGCTTTCGCGCAAGGCAAAGTTCCAGTTCATCTCCTCTTCCCCACACCGGTACAGAGCCGGCAAAATGGCCTCAAAATCCCGGGGCGGCGCTTTGCCAAAGGCGAGGTTGAGGACGTCGAGGGCCTCTTCAAAGTCCGCGGCGTGCAGCCGGCTGATGGCAGTGGACACGACGCCTAGGCAGTCGGCTGGAGGCGGCCGGCAAACTTCCGGCGGAACGCCTGCATCTTGGGATCGATAACTATCGCGCAGTAGGGCTGGTTGGGGTTGAGCCGGTAGTAGTTTTGGTGATACGACTCGGCCGGCCAAAAGGCGCTGGCGGGCGCGATCTCGGTCACAATCGGATCGGCCCAGAGGTCGCTCGCGTCCGTGGCGGACTTGGAGGCGGCAGCTATCGCTTGCTGCTCAGGGCTGTGGTAGAAAATCGCCGAGCGGTACTGGGTGCCGGAGTCCGCGCCCTGGCGGTTGAGCGTGGTGGGGTCGTGCGTGCGCCAGAATATGTAGAGCAAATCGTCAAAGCTAGTGACCTCGGGGTCGAATTGCAGTTGTAAGACCTCGGCGTGGCCGGTCTGGCCGCTGCAAACGGCTTGGTATGTGGGGTGCTCCGACGGACCGCCCATATAGCCGGAGACCGCGCTGGCGACCCCCCGCAGGTCTTGATACACGGCTTCGACGCACCAGAAGCAACCCGCGCCCAAAGTAGTAGTTTCCAAAGTCATGCTGCCTCCTCCATCCATTGCTTGTATTGGGGCCACGTGCCGCCCTCCGGGTGCTCTTTTAGGGTGTGGTGGACCCGCTCGTGTGCCCGGTGGTTGTCCTCGACGAGGCGGCCGAGGCCGCGACCGTGAGCCCGGTGGACAAACCAGAAAATTAGCGCGAAGAAAATTAGGTACAGCCCTTTGCCAAAGTATTCCATAGCAGCCTCCCAAGGCATTAAGATGCCGCCCGTTATCCCCCTCTGCGTTCATCTGCGTTCATCTGCGGATACTTTGCCGCCGGACGACAGCCGCGAGGGGTTTTCAGACGGCTTCTAAAGTAGGCACCTCGGCTATCCCCAGCAACGCGCACCGCTTGACCGGCGCAGGCGGTGGCTTACCTTGAAACTCAGAAAGGAGACCACCCATGTTGTACAGAGCATTTGGCCGGACCGGCTGGCCGGTCTCGGCCATCGGTTTGGGAACTTGGAACATTGGCAACCAATGGGGAACCATCGACGAAGCCACAGCTTGGGACACCGTGAACACAGCCTTTGATTGCGGCGTCAATCTCTTCGACGCAGCCGAGTCCTACGGCACGCCCAACGGGCTGTCGGAGGAGCGGTTGGGGCGCGCCTTGGCCGGCATCCGGCACCAAGTTTTTGTGGTCAGCAAAATCGGCAATTGGGGGACGCGCACCGGGCAGGGCGTGCCCAAAACCACGGTCGATATGATCCGCCTGTGCGCCCACGCCTCTCTGCACCGGCTGCGCACGGACTGGCACGATGTGCTGCTGTGCCACGAAGGCAACATCGCCGATCCATCGATCTACTTGGATGCTTTCGCTGCACTCGTCGAGGAAGGGCGGCTGCGGGCCTTCGGCATTTCGACCGACAGCCTAGAAGTGCTCCAGCGCTTCAACGCCCAAGGCGACTGCTCGGTGGTGGAGATAGACTATTCGCTGGTCAACCTCCAGGCCGAAGCCGAGCTTTTACCCTATTGCCAAGAGCACGGCATTGCCGTGCTGGTGCGGGGGCCACTGGCCAAGGGACTTTTGTCTGGGCGCTACACGAAAGAGTCGGTTTTTACCGACGAAGTGCGGCAGCCCCTCAACGCCGGCGAGCCACAGCGCGCCAAATTCGAGGCTCAGCTAGCACAAGTCGAGCGCCTCGCCGAGGTCGCCGCGCCCGGAGAGACCATGGTGGAAAAAGCCCTCCAGTACGTCATCTCCCATCCAGCCGCGCCAGTGGCCATCCCCGGTGCCAAATCGGCGGCCCAAGCCCGCGCCAACGCTGCAGCCGGAGCACAGCTTTTGCCCGCCGACGAGATAGAGAGATTGCGGGGAATTTGAGTTATCTACGGAGAAACGCGAAGATCATTGCAAAGAGGAGCATCCCATGACTTTAGTAGGCAGCGGAGCATTCACCTATGAAGTGCAGCAAGATTGGTTCGAGTTGCCGGACGGCTGGCGCTTTGGCTGGGTTCCGGCCGTAGCCTGCGATTCCGCAGATCGGGTCTATGTGTACAGCCGCAGCGAGCATCCCATGATCGTCTTCGACAGCGAGGGGCGCTTCATCGCCTCGTGGGGCGACGAGGTACTGAAGGACGCCCACGGCATCTTTATCGACGACCGCGACCAAATCTGGTGCGTCGAGCGCGAAACCCACTGCGTGCGCCAGTTCACCCGCGACGGCGAACTGCTGATGACCTTGGGGACGCCGGACCAAGAGGGCGCGGACGGCCAGCCCTTCCGGTTGCCTACCGACTTGGCGCTCGACGCCGACGGCTGTATCTACGTGTCTGACGGCTACGGCAACACCTGCATCCACAAGTATTCACCCGACGGCGAATTCATCAAGACGTGGGGCCGTCCCGGCACCGGCCCAGGGGAGTTCGATCTGCCCCACTGCGTGCGCGTGGACCAGCGCGGACGGCTGATGGTGGCCGACCGCGCCAACAACCGCATCCAGTTCTTCGATCTCGACGGCAATTACCTAGAGGAATGGGGCGGCTTTCACCATCCCGATACGATCTTCCTCGACGGAGATACGGTCTATGTCGCGGAACTCGACCAGCGGGTGAGCATTCTTAACCTCGACGGCGAATGGCTTGCTCAGTGGGGATCGGGCGAGCGCAGCGACCAACTCGGGGAATTCCTCGGCTGTCCCCACGGCATCTGGATGAACTCAAAAGGCGACCTCTACGTGGGTGAAGTGCAGGCCGACCACCGCATTCAGAAGTTCGTGCGGCAAAACTAAGGAGGCTGGTTATGAACAAACCTTTGTTGCATTTGACAACTTTAGCGGTGTTGGGGGCCTCTGCCCTAGACGCCCAAGCGCCGCAAGAAGGAGACCTGGCCCCCGATTTCCTCTTAGACCGGCTCGACGGCGGCCAAGCAGCCCTGAGCGACTTCGAGGGCCAAGTCGTGCTGATTTTCTTTTTTGGCTTTAACTGACCGGCCTGTCTCTCGCGTGCCGAGAGCTTCGAAGAACTCTGGCAGGAATTTGCCGACGAGCGCTTTGTCGCGCTGGGGGCCGAGGTGTGGGACGGCACCGCGGAACAGTTGCGCACCCGCTGGCGATTAGGCAAGGGAGTTACGATGCCCCTCTTGCTGAAGGCCAGCCAGATGGCTATCGCGTATGGGCAAGGGAACCAGACCTTTGCCATCATTGACCACGAGGGCATCTTCCGCCTCAAGACCAAATCCTTGATGCCCGTGGGCGAACTCCGCGACGAGGTGGTGCTGGCGCTGGCCGATCTACCTCCCATCGAGGAGGAAGTAGTGGAAACGGTGGAAACGGCGGTGGAAACGTCTGATCAGGCATCCGTCCCCCAAGCCTTCGCCCTAGCGCAAAACGCGCCCAATCCGTTCAACAGCAATACGGTGATCCGCTTCGCGCTGCCGCAGCCGAGCCAAGTCGAGCTGACGATCTATAATCTGCTCGGCCAGCCGGTGACCGTGCTTGTACAAGGGCCGAGCGTGGCCGGAACGTTCTCCGTGCGCTGGGACGGCCGCGACCAAGCGGGGCAAGCGGTGACCAGCGGAGTGTATCTGTACCAGTTGCGAGCCGACGAGTACACAGAGGTCCGCAAGCTGCTGCTGCTTAGGTAGGGGCACATCCAAGCAACATCTGCGTTCATCTGCGTTCATCTGCGGATCAGAAGAAGCGGTTGAGCAGCCGGACTTCAACGCCCTTAAACCCTAACACCTCATAGCAGATGCCGGCCGTGCAGGCCAAGCCCGAGCGGCGCTGGCCGGCGAAAACATTGATGATGTGGCCCTCGCCAATGTCGGCACCGATGTTGAGGCCCCGCCACCAAGTGATGCCGGAGGGATCGGCCCCGGTTTCCAATTTGTCGGAGGTGCGCTGAATCTGCACGGCGGCGGAGAGGCTGGGGGCGCGGTGGACTGCTAGAGCATAGTAGTGATTGGTGTAAGGAAGCGCTAGGGTGCCAAACCGCCGATCGACGTCTTGGAATTGGGCGTCGAGTTCAAAGGTGTAGAACCCGTCTGGAGACCACGCCCAGCGCGTGCCCAAGAGACGGCTTTTGTCGTCGAGGAGAATCTGGTTGTGACTGAAGTCGGCAAAAAGCTGCACATCGGCGCGTTGGCCCAAGGGCGATTCCAGCTCCACAAAGAATTCGCGCAGGGCGTTGTCGTCGGCTGAGCCTGGATCGCGGCGGCGCGTGGCGCGAGTCGCATTGGCAGTGAGGGTCTGACCGCTGGGTAGTACATAACTCAGTTCAGCTTGGTAGCCCTGCTCGTCATCGGCGAGCACATCGTGCGTGATGCGGTTGAGGAGATAGGCCGAGTGTTCGCGGATCAGGGGCGGCGGATTGTTGATGTGTTCGAGGGCGAAATCTTGGTAGTCTTTGTATTCCAAGCTCAATCCCCACGGCCCGGACGCCAAGGTGGCCGCCAGATACAGGGCGCGGCCCAAACTGCGGTCGAGCGAAAAGAAGCGCTTGAGCGCCACATCGCGCTGGGCGTACTCGCCTTGGACATCGGCATACACTCCGGTGAGGCCGAGACGAGCCAGCACAGACGCGAGTCGCCAGCGGGCATTGAAGGCCGCGCTCGTTTCCTGTCCCCTGCCGATTGCGTAGCGGATGGCGCTAAAACCAACGTCAAAATGCGGGTGCGGCTTGAGCTGGAGCGAGCCGGCGTGGAGCGCGTCCGGGCGGCGCTCAACCCCCTCCAAGCCAGGCGGCAGCGTGCTGTTGACCGGCGCGCCGCGCAACAGCAACACTTCGGCCCGCTTGGCGCGATAGCGCGCCTGAACGCCGTCGAGATCGCGCACGATCTGGTAGCGGCGGCGAGCACCCCGCTCCTCGGTGATGACGCCGGGCAGTTCAAAGGCGTGGAGGAGCAGGCCGCTGCCGACGATGGTGTAGAAATTGCCAATAGTGGCCTCAAAGCCACTCCGGCGATAGACAGCGGAGCGCTGGAGAAGCTCGCCGTAGTTGCGGCTGGAGGCGCTAGCGCCGAAGGTCTCGCCGCGAACCCCGAACTGGAGGTCGGCGACTGCATAGTCGAGGCTGAACTGATGGTAGATCGTCCGCAAATCGCTGGGCTGCGCGCCGGGCAGATTGCCGACTTGGGCTTCGGTCAGGGTCGAAAGTCTAAACTCGGCTTGGAGGGGGGCTGCCAGCAGCAGTACAAATGCAAAAACTGAGCGCATGATTTGAATCCTATAGATATAGCAGTCCTGAATGACTTGAACGATTCGATAGGTGGATCGTCTTGTGAATACTATTCTGCGTCCATCTGCGTCCATCTGCGGATCATCTTGTGAATGATTGAGGATTGCTATAGGAACGGAGCCTTAAAATGAAACCAATTTTCGCATTGACAACCTGCTTGCTACTCAGCGGCTCGGCTCGCGCCGAAAAGGCACCGCAACTCGTGTTGGAAAATCTCGACGGATCGACCTTCTCGCTGGTGGAGGCGCTCAAAAAAGGGCCGGTGGTCTTCGACTTCTGGGCGACTTGGTGCAAGCCCTGTATCAAGAGCCTGCCCAAGCTCCAATCCCTCTCTGAAGAATACGCCAAGCGCGGCGTCCAAGTACTGACGATCAATGTCGATGGCCCCAGAAACCTGCCCAAAGTGCGGCCCTTTATGCAGCGCCACAAGCTCAAGTTGCCGGTCTTGCTCGACAAGACCAACGAGGTGCTCAAGCAGTTCCACCTAGCGGGCGTCCCGGCGACCCTGATTATTGCAGCCGACGGGACGGTGTGGTACAAGCACCAAGGGTATCGGCCCGGAGACGAAAAAAAGCTCAAGGCCAAACTAGACGAATTGCTCGGCCCTTTAGCGGACCAATAATCTCCGACCGGCTGGCACCGGGTGAGCATCGGTGCGGACAGCCGTCTGACACGAGATGGGATTGGTGCTGGAACCCGGCGTAAAGGATTAACGAATCCGCAAAAGGCGCTGCGGTTGGGTGGTCTGGGGTCTAAGTCAGCAGGGCAGTGCCGCTCGCAGTGCCTGAGTTACCCTCTGCTGGTCTTCCGCTGTCAAGCGCCCCACCGTACCGAGGATGAGTCCGTTGTCCAACGTGAACAGCTTCATCCGGGCGAGACAGGGTTTGCGCAAGCCGGCTTGGCTCCACTGCTCGAGCGACACATCGAGATGCCAAGCACTGCGGGCGGCGCTGGTGATCATCATAAGCAGGCTGGAGGCGTTTTTCTGGTTAAAAACAGCGTCGGACAGTACCAGGGCCTTGCGGCGTTTGGCGTAGGGCACATCGCTGAACGGGAAAGGCACATCAACGATGTCAAAGCGGCTACAGATCATCGTCTTCCTCGTCCTGCCACTCCGCCAGGGTTTGTTCGAGAGCCTTGACCCACTCTAAGTCGATTTTTGCGGCTTTGTGGATGCTGACCTTATCGCCTTCTACTCGATAGGCGATGGCGTCTCCCGGATGTAGATCCAGCGAACGGCGAATGGCCACGGGCACCGTGGTCTGGCCTTTGGATGAGATCGTGCTAATTCTGATCGGGTCCATAAGTGGATTGGCTTGGGTAGAGGTAAAGAAAGCAAAGGTCTTTACATTCTTTACTAGTAAAGATAACATTGCTTGGACGGCTCGCAAGCATTGATGGCTCAGTACCCTAATCTATCTTTCGGAATCCGCGCCCATCTTACGGCCGCACCCGACCACACACCAATGAGTAAACCACCGGAACCACGACAAGCGTCAGAATTGTCGCAGTGCGTCAGAATCGGCTAGGTAGGGGCGGTTCGCAAACCGCCCCTACCTATTTCGCAACCGCCTCTACCGTTTGACGAAGGTGATCCACAGCGGGCTATCCCCTACTTCGTGTTGCTCCAAGGGCGTCAGCGCACCAGTAGTGGCGTCAATGCGGTACGAGGTCATCCGTCCCGATCCCTGACCAGCCGAACAGACAAAGCGGCCACTCGGATCCAGCTCGAAAAAGCGAGGTGTGGCCTCAGTCGGGTAGTGCCCTTTGGCCGTCAGCCGCCCATCGTCGCCAATGGCAAAGAGGGCCAAGGAATCGTGGCCGCGGTTGGACCCGTAGAGAAACTGGCCGTCGGGCGTGATCTTTATTTCGGCTGTCGTGTTGTCATCGCGGGCAAACCCCTCCGGCAAGGTCGAGATAACCTGAAACGACGACAGCGTCCCGGCCTCCGGGTCGAAGTGGTGAGCCGAAGCCGTGCTGCCGTTTTCGTTGATCGAATAGAGCAGGTCGCGAGTCGGGTGGAAGGCAAAGTGGCGCGGGCCTTCGGGCGTGGCCGGTTCTATCTTGGGCGGGTCGTTGGGCGTCAGCTGCCCGGTTTGCTCGTCAAAGCGAAACTGAAATATCGCGTTGGCTGGGTTGGTGTGCGGCACAAAGGCAAAGCGGTTCGCACGGTCGGTTTGGATGCTGTGGGCGCGTACTGCGGTGGGGATCGTTTGCAGCGGCTCGGCCGAGAGTGCGCCGTCCACAGCCACGCCGTGCACGGCGACCTGACCTGACCCATAATAGGACGACAACAAAAAGGCACCGGTGTTGTCCAAAAACAGATAGGGCGGGCCTTCTTCTAGGCTCGTCTCCGCCAGCTTGACCAGCGTCCCCTTCTCCCCATCGACCGCATAGCTAGCCAGTTTTTGGGCCGAGCGCAGGGCCACGAACATCTGGGTCCCGTCTGGGCGCGTGGCCACCGCCCCAGGGGAGTCCTCCAACTCGACATTGGGCTGCGGCTCTAACGCGCCGGTGTCTTCGTCCATCAGGAAATGCGATAAAAAGTTGCTACCCGAGTTTGAAACATATACGTGATAGGCCATGAAAATCTCCTCCAAAAGGTGTTAGAAGGTAGGGGCGACCGGCCGGTCGCCCCTACTGCACCGCTTCTCGCAAAGCGTGCAAAAAGACGGCTGGATCGACCGGGCCGAGCAAGAGGGCATGGGGGCCGTGCGTTGGAATGTACACAGCGCGCGGCGCACCCGTGTAGAACACGTGCGCCTTCTCCCCGCTGCGCAGATAAAACGCCCCGCCGTAAAAAAAGAACGCGCTGATGGCAAAAATTTTGCCCCCGGGCCGGTATTGGGGCGCGGCCGGCAAATCGACGACGCGGGCCTCCTCCACCTTTAGCTCGTCATAGGTGAAGTGCTTGCCGTGGGCGCTGTTGCGGATGAGCAGATGCCCCTCTAGCAAGACGAAATCCGTGCGGCGGGCGCTCAAGTAAAACCAAGTGAAAACCGAAAAAAATATGAACAGCATCAGCACACAAGACGAACCCAAGGCCACGGGCGCGGCGATGCGGGCGACCGGGCCGTCCGGGTCAATGGCCGCGTAGAGCGCGAGGGTCAGCACGGCGAAAAAGGCGGTAATCACAGCAAAAGATGCGGCCAGCACTTTGCCGAACAGGGCGGCAGACGGCGGGTAGATGGGGAAGATGCGTGGTTCCATGTCAACTGGCCTTAATAAGCACCAAACCCCCGACGATGGCGAGGATGCCGGTCGCCTTGAGCAGAGTGAGCCGTTCTTGCAGAAAGCACCAACCAAGGAGTGCCCCGAGTACTACCGAGGACTCGCGCACAGCGACGATGTAGCCAACTGGGCCTTGGGTGTAGGCGTAGAGAATCAGGAAATAAGTGCCCAGCGAGGCGACGCCGATCAAGGCGATAGTCTGCCAACGGACGCGGGCTGTCGTCAGCAACCCTGCCCCGTACCGGCGCACGACCCAAGGCGAGCACACGAGGGTGCTGATCAGCCACATGCCGGTGATATAGTGGAGCGGTTGCACGTAGCCGACGCCTATTTTATCCACCAGCGAGTAGCAGGTAATCGTCAGCCCCACGCCCAAGGCGAGCTGCAAGCCGCGTGTCTGGTGCTTGAGGGCTGGGGCACCCAAGCAGAAAATCCCCGCCAAGACCAAGGCGATGCCGCTGGCACCCAACAGCGAAATGTCTTCGCCCAAGACCAGCCACGCAGCTAGGGCCGTTAGCCCCACGCCCGACCCACGTGCGACCGGATAGACGAGGGAGATTTCGCCGTGCTCGTAAGCCTCGGCCAGCAGGGCGAAGTACAGCCCGTGAATAATGCCCGTGGCCACGAGGCAAAGGCCGCCTGGCCACGACAGAGTCGGCGGTGCGCCCTGCCACCAAGTGTACGCGCAAAGCAGGACAGCGACTAGCGTACCAACAGCTACGGAGAGCCAAATTACTGCCGCATCGCCAGCGGCTTTGCGGGCGGCGAAGTTCCACAAGGCGTGCCCGACTGCCGCCGTCAATACCAGCCCCCAAACTTCGGTGCTCACGCGCTACCCCTCCCTTCGTAGCAAGTGTGGGGAGCATAGCAAGAGAGCAGGATTAGGGCAACTAGTTGCTATGCCTGCATAGGGCGGCCTCTACTTGCTACAGTGCAGCTTGCGGGCTAGGTTTTTTTACCCTAGGAGCGATTATGACTGCAAATCTACCTACGTTCGCCGACGTAGAAGCGGCACAAGGCCTAGTCGGAGCGCATCTTGCGCCGACGCCGCTGGTCCATTGCTGGAAGTTGTCGCAACTGCTGGGCTGCCAGTACTATGCCAAGTGCGAAAACTTGCAGCCTACCGGGGCCTTTAAGGTCCGCGGCGGCGTCAATCTGCTCGGGCGTTTAGACGCCTCGGAGCGACAGCGAGGCGTCATCAGCGCCAGCACTGGCAATCACGGCCAGTCGCTAGCCTACGCCGGCAGGATCTTTGGCGTGCCGGTGGTTATCTACGGGCCGGAACGTGCCAGCAACCCGGCCAAAGTCGCGGCCATGCGCGCCCTCGGTGCCGAAGTCCGGCTCTTCGGCCGCGACTTCGACGAGGCGAGAGAGGAAGTCGAGCGCGTGGCACGGGGCGAGGGCTACCGCTACGTGCATTCGGCTAACGAACCGCATCTAATCGCCGGCGTGGGCACCATGGGCTTGGAGATTTTTGCCGACCTGCCCGATGTCGCCGCGCTGATCGTGCCCGTAGGCGGCGGCAGCGGCATCTGCGGCATCGCGCTCGTAGCGCGCCACCTAAACCCAGCCGTCGAGATCATCGGCGTGCAAAGCGAGAGCGCTCCCGTCTGCCACCGGGCCTGGCAGCAACGGCAGCTCGACGTGGCGGCCCCTATGGCCACGCGGCACGAGGGGCTAGCCACGCGCGTACCCTTTGAGACGACCACGCGCATGATGTGGGAACTCGTAGATCGCTTTGAACTCGTCTCCGACGAGGAGATCGACGCGGCTATTGGCCTATTGGCGCGGGAGGCCAAGCTGGTGGCCGAAGGAGCCGGAGCCGCATCATTAGCCGCGGCCTTGAAGATTCGCGATTCCTTGGCCGGCAAGAAAGTAGTTGGCATCATCAGCGGCGGAAACGCGCCCGCCGATCACTTGGCGCGGATTTTGCAAAATGGCTAAACAACTCAAGCGCAAAAAGAGCCGACGCCGGGGTGCCACCGCGCGCGCCAATGCCGAGTTGGGCGCGCACATGGAATCGCTAGGCTTAGAGGCCATCGAAGCCTATAAGGTCTGGTGCCGCCAACACGGATTTAGCGCGGCCCTGAGCAAAACTTGGCAAGAGCGGCGACAAGAGCGCGCGGCTCATCAGCGCGACCAACAGGCCGCCCAAGCCGAAGGTGCCTTTCAACAACACGTCGCGCAGCTAGGGTTAGACGGGGTGGCCGCCTATCAGACGTGGTGCCGGCAACAGGGACTCGGCGACGCCATCCACAAAAGCGCCGCCCAGCGCACCAAGGAACTCAAGCTCCACCAGCAGTTCCAGAGCACCCAAGCCCTGCAAACGGGCCGCAAGCACAGCCGGCGCACCAAAGACCTCGTCCACCAGCTCTGGGCCGGAGCCATCGCCGAGGAAGAGCTGCGCACTGAGGTCCTGCGCCTGATCCATCGGGCCTTTGCGGGATTGGCGGGCGACCAGCGGGCACAGCTACGGGATTTGCTCCTGCACGTAGAGAAGCGAGCGCCCAACCTCCTCGACGCGCGACCAACTCTCCAGCGCTTGGGGCGGGTGGAGGGCAATACCTTCGTCGAGGCCCTCGGTGCATTGGCGCGGCACAGCGACGCTTGGCAGCAGTCACCAGCCGAGTGGAAGCCAGATAGCCGCAACCCCCGGCGGCAATTCGCCTCGCTGACGCGGTTTTTATTGGCCCGCTACGACGTGCCGACCTGCTTGGATTCGGCGTGGTTCGGTGGCTGGGACCAAGAGGCCCAACGCCAGCAGGGGTGGTTCGTCCACGTGGGCAGCGGGCAGAACATCCGCACGGCCGACCTGCCGCTGGTGCTCTCCAAGCGCATGGCGCACGTCTTTACCGAGGCACCGGGCGAACTGACGGCGACCGAGGCCCTGCGCTGGGCACAAGTGGTGGGTCAGGAAGGCAGCGAGGTGCTAGCCCAGGCCGTGATAGCCACGGAATTGGGCCGCAGTTTTGCCGACGAATCCTTCTGGAGCACAGTGGTACTCTTTTTCGTGGAAAACCCCATGCTCGACCCGGATATGGTGGGACCCATCGTCGATTATATAAACCACCAGAAGTACGTCCCCACAGAGGAGGGCGAGCCGCCGCAACCTAGCTACACCATGAAGGGCCGCAGCGCGGTCAAGCTCCTGCGCCAAGTTGAGGAGTGGCACGAACGCTTAGCCCGCGATAACCGCCAGCCCTCAGGAAGTTGGGAGTCGTCGGGCATAGCTAACTTTGAGTGGATGGACGACAAAGAAGAAGGGCTGCGCTGGACCATCCGCGAGCTTAATTCCAAAAAGGAGCTCACGCTCGAAGGACGGGCGATGAACCACTGCGTCGCCTCCTATGTGTCCAACTGTCGGCGGGGCAGCAAGTCGGTGTGGTCCATGCAGGTCGATGCGGAGGGCCACAGCGCCCGGGTATTGACGATCGCCATGCACAATCCGAGCCGCAACATCGTCGAGGTGCGGGGACGGTTCAACGCCGTGCCCCGGCAGTCGGGAAAAAACCCAAAAAACAAGGCGTTGGGGCGACCCTATCGAGCGCTGCTGGCGCGCTCTGGTGCCGTGTTGCGGCAGTGGATTGAGGCCGAGGAGCTGGGGCGGACGACGCGGTCGTACTAAATACAGCGGCGCGGCCGCGGACTTTGCGTGGATACTACCCCTGCCGGCGGTGCCCGAACTCGCCGTCAGCCACAACCAAATTTTCGCCCTGCTACAATTTGCTACCCAGCCCGTCTTTGAAATAAACTTTGAGGAGTTTGGGGATAGCTGCTACCTCTTCTTCGATTTATTTGATGTCATTTTCCCAGGGCTCTGCTTAGGCTGCGCTGAAACCACGGAAAGCTACGGTCACATAGCAGTGGTCGCCCAAGAACAGGTCGGCCCCTACGACACCGCGGTCGTTTCCTCGGACGACGCCCAAGCCATTGTCGATTGGCTCGTGGACAACGGCTACCAGCTCGGCGAACTGGGGGTTGAGCTTTTGACGCCCTACGTGGAAGAGGGCTTCTACTTCTTGGCGCTCAAGCTCGCGCCAGACCGCGATGTCGGCGACCTGCAGCCCATCGCCGTAACCTATGCGGCCGACGCGCCCGGCATCCCCATCCGCCTCACCGCCGTAGCCACCGAGCCGGACCTAGGCATCTTCGCATATATCTTGGGCGAGTACCGCGCCGTCCCTACCAACTACCGGCACGTGCAGATCAACGAAGCCCTCATTGATTGGTTCAACGGCGGCTTCAACTATCAACAGGTCGTCACCCAAGCCGCAAACGAGGCCGGAGGCCAAGCGTTTGTCACCGACTACGCTGGTCCCAGCCAGATCGTCCGCAACTTTTTCTGGTGGGACTTCGACCTAGCGCAATTGCGCCAGCAGGATCACCCTGCCGATTTTCTCAACGCAGCCTTCGTGCAGGGTTTCCCCGACGACGCGCAGATGCAGACCCTGATCCGCCGCCACATTCCCATGCCACCAGCCGTGCTTGAAGAAGGGGTGCTCGAAGTGATGTTTGCTGGCGACCGCGAAGCCTATGAGCAAGCGCGGGAGGAAGGCCGGCTCCAAGACGTCGCCGAACGCTCCTTCTACAACAACATGCGTGCCTATGACCGCTATCTCGCCGACTTCGCCTTTGACGCCAACGCCTTTGCCGCTGACTTACAGCGCATCGTGGTCGAGCCGCTGGAAAGCGTACGACAGCTCGTAGAGGAAAAGCCCTATCTCACTCGGCTCTACACCACCCTTTCGGCCGACGAGATGACCCGCGATCCCCTGTTCGCCTACAATCCCGATCTGCCCGACGTCAGCAATGTCCGCTCGGCCGACATCCGGATGGACTGCGCCGTCGACTTGGCGGACCCTCGGCCCGAGGAGGAATGGGAGTTGATTATCACCCTGTCCGACGGCCGCGAGTTCCGCTCCCGCCCCTTTGCCGGCGGCATTGGTCCGCTCCCGCTCGTCGGCCAGCCGGCCGCCGCGGTCATCGAGCAGCTAACCACCTCTGGCCCGCCCCAGGTCATCCGCGCCCTCCCCACGGCCATAGAAGCGACCACTGGCTCGACCCCGGTTAGCTGGTCCCTCTTGCCCAACTACCCCAACCCCTTCAATGCGGGCACGATCTTGCCCTTTCTCGCGCCCGACTCCGCGCCCGCCGCCCTACACATCTACAATCTCCACGGGCAGAAGGTGCGCACCCTCACCACCGGCCAAGTCGCGGCCGGGTACGGCGAAGCCGCTTGGGATGGCCGCGACCACAGCGGCCACGTCGTGGCCAGCGGCGTGTATCTCTATCGCTTAGAGACCGAAGGAGTAGAATTGACGCGCAAGTTGCTCTTTTTGCGCTAAGAGCGTGGGTTTTGTCCGTGCAGCTTACGGACGTGGCACAGCAAACTGAGGGGATTGTATTAGCAGCAAGTGGCAAGTATCTTTTAATTCAAGACTCTACTAAAGAAAGCGAGGAGCGAAATCATGCCAGAGAGAATCGAATCCATTGAGGTTTTCCAAGATTTGTTTCTAAGATGTCCCTATAGACGCCGAGATGAACTTCGCCGAGCTCTTATCGCGCAGGCGAAGTCTCCGTGGCGTCTTGCAGAAGACACAGAGGAAAGACTTCCCGAAGGCTGCATGGCGTTCGAGCACATGCCTGGAGGCAGTATTGCTGCTTCTATCCTGACGCTTTGGCCGGAATCAGATGGGTACAAAGTTTCAAATATTTTACCTCTGGCGACTATACAACTTAGTACCTCAGAGTACAATGATGTGCTAAACGACTTTAGGGTTCAAATTGTAGAGCCCGTCGTATCGAATGATCCCGAATTTTGTGTAGAGGTTACAAAACGCAAGCGACCTATTACGGATTGGATATCCCAAGAAGCCGCCGCTGCTCTCCACAGCTTCTCTATGGGGGCGAACAAATCTACCGGATCTAGCCACCCCTCAGACCAAGACCAGTGGTTTAGGTTTCTGATTGCTGCCTATAAGGCTAACGGTGAACTTGATGCTGAGTCATTGCTTACGTGGTTGACCGAAGTAGAAGAATGGCCATCCGATGTCGCTGAGGATCTTGTTGGTCAATATGAATTCGGGATAGGTTTGTTGAATACATATGATCTCTCGTGACGACAATGTTAGACACGCGATTCTTGTGCTTAGACACATGTGTAATTCTGGACATTATGCGCGACCCTGCGAGAGACGATATTCGCGTACTCGATCAGGCCGCATCTTTGGAGCTCTTGCCCGAGGTAGAGAGTGGTAAAAGGCTTACAGCCCTTATTGCCGAACAGGTGCGTAAGGAGTTTTGCGACACGGTAGATGTCGTTCATGAGGAAGCCAAGACTTCACTTGCAAAATTTCGAGATCAGGTGTCCAAGCTTGATGAGTTGTCTACGCTGTATGAATCGCCGGGTGAAGTCGATTTAAGTCATTTGAACAATCACGAGAATCGATGTCGTAAGGTGGCAGAGCGCTGGTTGAAGGCCGGCACTCCAGTGCCTCAACCCTCGCAAATCCTCGAACGCGCGTTTGATCGAGTCAATAGGGCACTCGCTCCGGCTCGAAGGGGGAAGGGCAACATGAAAGACTGCGTAATCTTGGAGACATATCTCGAACGCGTTCGCCAACTTCGCAGCGACGGTATAACGACTCCAATAGTGTTTGTATCTTCTAACAAGAAAGATTACGCGGAACCTAATAAGGCAATAATTCGGGCTGACATTAAGGATGAATTCAGTGATCTTGACTTAGAGTATGCCCCCAGCATGGCTGCCGCCAAACACTTTCTGAAGCTTTAGTTGTTCTTACCCCGCGTATCAAGCAACAGAAAGCATTATCGTTCATCTCGTTCTTCACGCACGATCTTTGCCATGGACCCTTTGAACTTAGATGTGATTCTGAGCACTTCCTCCATCGAGGCCGGAGCCTCCGCGTCGTCGGCACTTTCTCGACTCCATTCCAAGCCCCACAAGTCGTCCTCATGGAGGTCATCCAACGGCCCTTGAGACCGATCAGATTCTTGGAGTTGCCTTTCAAGCCTTCGTTTGACTTCCCTCAGAGTGTCAGGGGGCAGTTTGCAGAGAGTGTCAATGAGATTTTCGAGGGGCAAGTTAATTTCGACGTTTTTGTCAACATTAGTCATCTTATATCTCCGGCGTTCCTATTCCAAATTTTGGGTCACGGGGTCGAGGTCTAGGCCGTTGTCGCTCGTTTTGCGAATCATTTCAATCTAGTGCCATCTCCTAGGCATGTCCACACTTAGAGATTCTAACAAAACCTGCTAGGCGATCCTCGGAACGCGGGCGTCCCGCCCACCCATGTCATTCCCGCGAAAGCGGGAATCCAGTTTTGTTAGGGCCTCTTAGGTAATAGACAGTACGGACGAGCACACTGCTCTTTTTGCGCTAGGGTTTGACAGTTGCACTTAGCGGTCTTCAGGTCTTGTAGCGAGGTAAGAACGCCTTAACCGCCCTAACTCGGCACGTATATTGGCCAAGGGCCTACACCCGCAAAAATCCGACGATCCAAAAAGTTCTTGTCGAGCTTGTCCTCGCGCTTCTTCAAAGCATTCTCTAGCTTTCCTTGATTAAGTCGAGCATGGATCATCTTGAGCTTGAAGAAGTCGTCCGATTCTTGTGCAGCTTCAACATCTTGTTTCATCCAGACCCGACAACGACGATCCGCCGAGCGCAAAAATAAAACCCAAGCGGCGTAAGCCTCAGTCGGATCAGAGGACGCAAGATAGGCTCGCCACCAGTGGCGGGCACATGCCTCAGCCCACCTATAACGTGCTGCTTTCTGAGCAAGATTGGCGTAGCCAGTTTTGATTTCCCCATTAGGCCAAGCGTCGTCGACCGGTAGCTTATTGTTCACGGTGAATCTCGCGAGGACTGCGGCGCGTTCCCGTCGCCAAGCGAATTTCGATGCTTTATCTTGCCCAATGAGAGTGGCGAGCCAATCGTCCTTACCGTTATAAGACGCAGCGATTGCCAGATTGAATAGTGCCTGATTGGTATGGCAATGTTCTAACCCAGCCAGTTCGTCTCGGAGCGCCGTTACTGTAGGTGAGTCTGGAACGCGAAAGACTATATATAAGAGATTTTCTACGCCTCCGATATATTGTGTTATCATGGGAGTGCAAAGAGTACGACACAACTGCGCGCCCTGCATCGGGGCGTGTGCAAGGAGGGCCTCGCAGAGCGCAATATAAGCTCTTCCAGCAAAAAAAATACGGTGCTGAAAATCTGTCGTGACCTCAGTGCAACCCTCAAGCCACTGTTCGACAATATCAGGTGCATGTTGCAGGACGGGAACGAAATCCTCCGCGCAATAGGAGATAGCTTCCGCGCGATGCTTCCCATCGAGTAATTGACCGAAGATTTTAGCTGCCAGCCTTACTTCGGTGGGGTCAGCTCCACGTTGACGAACAGCTTCCAGCAACCACCAAGGTGCCAGTCTTGGTGCTAGGTCGTCGAAAGGAATATCCAGCGTGGCCTTGATAAGGGCGTCCGTTCCGTAATCGTTGACCCAGTCATGCTCGTCCCGGCTCCAAGACCAACCATCAGTCTCAAGCGTTTGACCGGACCGCACTGGATCAGCATGGGTTAGAATTCGGAAGGCAAATCCGCGAGAATCCTTGTCTTGACATTTCGCACATCTTTCAACCCATGACCAAGCCGTGTCCGTGAGTTCAACCGGGTGGATCGACAATAGAGTGAGCAGGTCGCGTTGCTGTTTGAGTGATCCATCGGCATAGCGAGCGATCAGGCCATCGACATCATTCGGTGTCGGAGGACGCACGATTTTGGCGAAGTTGGTCGAGATGTACTTCAAATCCGCATGAATTAATTCGTCGAATTGGTCCTGTGCATCCAGATTTCGGATCTCTATCAACAGGAGGTTATTGGCGTCAGAAGCATCATCATCTTCATCCTCTACATTCAGACGTAACGCTCTCGCTGCTGCCGCCTCATCCTCGCCCGCCAGCACTAGGTGCTCGGTAGCGTGGATAGCGCTCCAGTGCCTAGACTCCGGCGGACAGGTAGCCATACTCCGCATCTTGCGGCGGATTAGATCCGCGAGCAGATCCGGCGCACATCGAGCCAGCACCGGTTCCAGTCTTTCAAAGTCATCATCCTCAGAAGTGAGATCTCCGTGTCGGTTCAACTTCTCAACATCAATACAGGTCGCTGCGGCGCAAACTTCTTCAACAAAACTCGCTGGCGGACCAAAACTCGGATCAAGCCATAGCTCTTCGGTCCGCTGTACGCGGGAGTGTAGAGGTAGTTCTGTGTCGGTGAGGACGCTGTGTGCATGTCGCCGCTCCAGCGGGAACATGCTTCGACCGGGCTGTGGCAGATAGTCTTTCTTATAGGTGAGCGGGCGGCCAATGCCGGGATCTATAGACACAGCAGCGTCCTCGTCCTCGTCCTGACCTGTCAGCCACAGCAGGAGCGCAGCAATGCGCTTCGGAAGATCCGGATGTACGCCCTGTTCTGGCTGGCGGCGGCTGACTTCTTCTGACAATCCACGTAAAGCCGTCGCCGTTTCATTGGAATCAACTTCGTTGAGCAGGCAGAGCCACTTCAGACCATCCCAACAACTACTGCGATCTCCGACCGCTAACGCAACGGCTGCTGTCTCGAAAATCGGCAGTGCGTCAGCCAACGGAAAGCCTTCGACGATCAAAGGCACTACAGCTTTCATCAAGCTAGAGGACTGATCGACCAGTTTGAGATCGACGTCGACGACCGTAATCGGACCCGGGGTATCGATACCGATCAGGCGTTTAAGCCTATCCGACTGCCTATCGCTGTCACAGGCGACAACGCCCAGCCAGCAGCAGGACCGTTTGACAATCATATCAAGGACTGCGCTATCGTCTCGCGGGATTGTACTCAGCGCGTTCACGGCCCAAACTCTAGCGGAATTGTGAGCGTGACTATTCGAATATTCGATCGCGTCGAGTAGAGCATTCGGAAAATGCGGGGCAAGATCGGCAAGTTCTTGGCGATGCTCGTCGGGTGTATTCTGGCTTTGCAGCCATGCCGTAACGAGCACTCCGGGAACAGGTGCCTCTGACGCTCGTCCCTGCTCTACCAAAATTGACACCGCCGCACGCAGGATTTCCACTTGTTCATCAAGACCCGCGATGGGATCAAGCCATTCTGCCAACGTGGCATCTAAGGTTTCAAAAGTTGGCGAGTTTACTTGATCAAGATCGTTCAGAAGCGCAACGCCGAGGGCATGTGAAATGACCGCAGGAGTGAGTTGCAGGTCGCCCGATGCGCTACGTGTGGCGAACCGACCGTCAATTATGTCGCTGAGTCGTGCATACACTTCGTTTTTATTCAGATCTGGACGGTTCACCGTCGCGACGAGCGACTTCTCTGAGTATTCTTTAATACCTTTCCGACGTTTCTGAGCAATTTCCTTGAGCCATTCTCTCCACTCGCTCTCACTGAACGACCTGCCAGCCAGAATCCCGGAAGTGTCGCGTCCGTACTCCCACAACAGGCGGTGGCCTGTCATTCGACCTGTCCCAGTCAGATTTTCTCGAAAACGTACTACGAGCTTGAAAAGACGGGGGTTACTCGCCAACTCAAGCACATCAGGACGCAAGTCGGCCTGCGTGAGATTCTCGAACTCAAGCATTTGGTCGAGTTCGCTCCCGGGTGCCGTATCATAGAGATTTACGTCAACCCGCTTGGCTAGTACGACGAGGTCGCGAAGCCCTGACAACTTTTCTTCAAAATGATGATTGCGAGTGCTGACGATTACCCTTACGCGTTCCCCAAACGTCTCGCCTTGCAAAACTTGCAAGAGTCGTAGCCATTGAACGGAAGGCTCTTGGTTCAGGCCATCGAAGAATATGGTCAGGACTGGTCCTTCACAGATCGGACGTTTAAGTAGATAATCGAGCCGGCGGAGCCAGTGTTCCCGATCCCGTATCCCGCTCATCTCGTGAAGGCTATCCGCTAGGAGTTGTTTCACGATGGTTTCGGAGACATTTCCGATGGCGGCTACCGCAGAGGATGGCGTTATCAGAACAATTGGTTGCGTGTCCTTACTGTCGATCAACCAGTGGAAAGTCGCCCATGTCTTGCCGGTCCCTTCCAATCCGACTACAGCAGCCGGGGCACCATCCCGAGCCGGTCCTTGCCACCACGCATTCAGTGCCTCATGTACTGCGCTACGTTTGACCTTCTTATTTTGAGCGCCCCCAGCCGCGTCTTGTCCGATTGCAGCCTTTGATTCTTGCGGCGAGTTCCAAATCTTATCGAGCTTATCGTGAGAGCGCATCCGTATTGCTTCAAACCCCAAACACCAAGACTGCAAGTCGCGTCGCAACCTTTCGATTGCTCCCTCTGATATGGCTTGAAGGGAGCGAGCCGCCGCGCCAGCTTCCTTTGAGAATTCTTTCTCGACCAAATCAGGAGCGAATGCACACAATGCTGCAAGCGGTGCCACTTCGTGATCTTGATCTATCCAAGCGATAATCACGATGGGGACACCCATCTGTTCGCCATGCTGATCAAGCGATTGCCGGATCTGTTCTGAAACGCTACAGGTCACAACCAGAACCCAAGCTTCAAGGGCCTCATCCCGCGCTAGCGCTTGGTCAATCTCCCCAAGTAGTTCTCGTTCACTCAAGCTACTGTTATCACTATACTTCTTGCATTCCACCCGAAACCGTCGCCCTTGCTGTCCAGCCGGACCAGCATCCGCGCCATGTTGAAAGCCGGATTTGGCGACCGCAATCGGCACGTCGAGAAGACGACTAAGCAAAGCAGCCGCGAGACGTTCGAGCTTGGACGCTTCTTGGGCGTTTTGTAGCTCTTCCTTGAGTTTTTCTTGGTTGTCCAACTCTGCTGTGTTCAAAGACATATTACTGGAATTACCCCAGTTTCGTTTCTACGTGAGAGATTTCTTTAGCCTGCCGCTCTATCTTTCTTGGAGCAGTTCCTCCTTATGTGCCTCGCGCCAATAGGTGGTCAGGTCACCGGAGAAAGTACTGTGGAGGCTGGCCTGAAATAGAGTCTCTAAGAAGCTGTTGAGTTAAAAAAGCTCTGTATGTATTGTATGTATAATGTATTGCTTGCTGTCTTTTTTGCGCAGGGAGGCTTTTAGTATGGGCGGGTATCCAAGTGACTTGACTGATCCAGAATGGGCCCTGATCGCGGGGTTTTTCGACCGTCCTGATCCCCGGGGCAACCCCGGCAAGTATGCCAAACGCGAGGTGGTCAATGCCATTTTATATGTCGTCAAAGGGGGTATTCCGTGGCGGATGCTGCCGCTTGATTTTCCCCCTTGGGATACCGTCTATGACCATTACCGACGCTGGAATCAGCGTGGCGTGTGGGAACAAGCCTTGGACGCGCTGAATGAGCGCGCCCGTCACAAGCAGGGCAAAAACGAACATCCGACCTATGCCTTGATCGATTCGCAATCGGTTAAAACCCAATATGCCAGTCAGGATCGAGGCGTGGATGGGGGGAAAAAAGATCAAAGGACGTAAACGCCACCTCGCCACCGATACGCTGGGTAATATGCTGACCATCCAAGTACATGCCGCCCATGTGGCCGATACCAGCCAAGGATGGGACGTATGTGATCGGGTCGCGGAAAAGTATGATTCGGTCGAAGCCTTCTGCGGCGACCAAGGCTATCGCGGTACCACCGTTGAATTCGTTGAAAACCTGTTGGGGTTGCGACTCGATATAGCGGATAAACCAACCCAAGGGTTCCAAGTGGTGCCCAAACGCTGGATCATCGAACGAACCTTGGCTTGGTTGGGTGGATTTCGACGCTTGGCGAAAGACTTCGAAATCCTCACCCAATCCGCAGAGAACATGATTCGTATTGCCATGATAAAGAGTACGGTCGCTAAATGCATCTGAATAACTCAACAGCTTCTAAGTGGCGGTATGCCTCGAATCGGTCGGCTTCTAATCTCATAATATCAGAAACCGAGTCTGCAAATTTCTGTTGGATTAAAAATGAAGGAAGGGAAATTTCGAGTTTTTCCACTTCTTTTCGCAGGACACCTTTGACTTATAGCACCCTGTTGAATGCCTAAAGACTGTTCATCTTCTGCTGAATCGCATCGACTACGAAATCAGCATTTCCATCACACCCCCTCCACCTCTGCCAACCGCCGCCGAACCTGCTCCAGCAACGATTCGACGATCGCGAGCGCACCAGCGCGATCGATTGCTTCGGTACTTGAGCCGACACCTGTATAACGGAACTCGACGGCGTATGGAGTGTAATCGATCAGCTTGCGGAAGGACTCTACAGCGACGCCTTGATCGGCGAGGAGATTGAGCAATCTTTCGATATTGTCGGTCAGCGGATACACCTCGCCCAGCAGTGAGATCCAAGCCTTGGACAGCTTCTCGGCGGCCTGCTGAACGTGAAAGCCGAAAATCTCGTCGGAGATTTCGTCGGAACGGCACATGACGCGAAGTGCCGCGACATTGCGCTCAGCCGCATCCAGCAGCATCCTCGCGCATTTAACGTCGCTCATAGAGCACCTTCCCTTCCCGCCTTTGTCTAGCAGTGTATCCCGTCCAGTTCGGGTAAGAGTTTAACGCTCTCTTGTTCGTTGGGATCCGTCCGGGCGATCACAGCAGTGCAGGTCTCAGTCTCGCTGGGATTGTAGGGAAGGTGAGGGATGCCGGCGGGGATGTAAACAAAGTCGCCGCTGTTGATGGATTCATGCTCCTCCAGCCGCTCGCCATACCACATTCCAGCTTGGCCGCTGATGACATAAATAGCTGTCTCGTGGTTTTCGTGCAGGTGTGCCTTCGCTCGTTCTTTAGGAGGCATGTTCAGCAGGTGCATGCAAATCCCCTGCGAGCCGGTGGTCTCGGCTGCGATCCCCGAAATATAGGAGAGTGCCTGTTTGCCTTCGTAGGTTTCTCGGCCACGAATCACTTTGCAGGTTGGCTTGAGATGCTCTGACATTTGGTCTCCTCTATGAATTTACAGATCTAAGACGCCAGCCGTTGTCGGTGAAAATGATCGCAGGTGTCTTCATTCTCGAGTCTCCGGCTCTATGCGTTTCATCATATCTATTCTGTCCACCAGTGCAATAGGACCGTCTTCGTCCTCTTCACTGAACCATTCGGCAATGCGCCCCACTTGCCGGTAACCGACCTTTTCGTACAAACGGCGGGCAGAGGTGTTATTGGCGAATACAGTCAGGTAGATCTGCTGCAGCTCCATTTTGCGCGCCTCTTCCTCCAAAACTCCCATCAGCGCCGTGCCCAAGTGCCGACCCTGGTACTCGCCGATGATTTTGATTCCTAAAATCCCCATGACCCGGTTGTGAGGGGCCATGCGGCCCTCGCCGATAATGCGTCCATCCACCTCCAGCAAAAGGTGGGAGGCCTGACCTGTCTCGACTTCGACCATGATCTGGGCCAAGCGTTGGCAGCCCAGGGCGAAATCCGTATCAGCGTGATAGGCCCGCACCCGCTCGCGGTGCAGAATCTGGCACATTTCGACGTACGAGGGTATGTCCTGCCAGCGCGGATAGCGGCATAGCACCTGTCCCCCTTCTAGGGGAATGGCTTTGACGAGTTGACCTTCTTTGAGCATTAAGACGCCAGCCCGTCGAGCAGGTACTGCTGTATCCGGTCGAGTTCTTCGTAGCTGGCGATTTTCTGCCCCTCGGCATCGACGATGTAGAAGGCGTCTTGCGCCCGCGCCGCCACCGTATTGATAATGGCGCGGTGAATGTTGAGATCCAGCTCGTCCAGCAGGTACGCGATTCTGTAGAGCAGACCCACGGTGTCTTGGGCTTCGATATCGACAACTGTGTAGCGGGCCGAAATCTGATTGTCGAACGCGATGCGAGGCGGCTGGTCGTACTGCCGCTGCCGACGGCGGCGATCCCAACTGCTGCTGTAGCGCGCTATCAAGTCGCGGGCCTTGAGCCGCAGCGAAATAACCTCGGCCACCCGCTCGCGCATGCGCTCCTTCTTCCAGTCGGGCAGCACCGGGCTGTCGTCGATGTCGGTCACCTGGAAAATGTCGAGCACGACGTCGTCAGCGCGGGTATTGACATCCGCGCGGAGGATGTTGATGTCGTTGACGGCCAAAGCGCCGCAGATCTTGGCCATGATCTGGCGCTGGTCACGGGTGCAGACGACGATCTCGGTGTGCCCCTCGTGCTCGATGAATTCCAAGACAAAAGGCTGCTCGCGGCCCAGGCGGGCGATCATCTCCAGATGCACCTTGATTTGCTCGCGGTCGTAGGCCACCAAGTAGCTGGGGGATAGCTGCTCAATGTGCTCTTGGAACTGGACGACCCGCTGGGCCGACCAGCGGCCCTCGATGTGATCGAGGTGCTCGTTGAGCTTCTGGCGCGCGCGCTGTTTGGCCTCTAGAGCCTGCATGTCCGAGTGCAATTGCTCGGCCGTCTTGTGGTACAATTCCCACAGCAAAGCCCCTTGCCAGTCGGTCCAAGCGTCGGGCGCAACAGCCGACAGGTCGGCGTATGAAACCAAGTAGAGAGCGCGCAGCCATTCCTCGCTGGCGAACAAACCGGCGAACTCGGCGATCATCTCGTAGTCGTCGAGATTGCGCCGCCTAGAGATCAGCACCATGTCTTGGTGGTGCTTCACGAGGAAGCGCAGCATGGACCGCTCCTCTTGGTCCAGCCCCATCCGCTCGCTCAGCTCCTCGGTCATCTCAATGCCGCGCGCGATGTGGTCGTTGCGCTTCCACTTGCCCACATCGTGCAAGAGCACGGCGAAGAACAGCAGGTCGCGGCGCGTACATTGGGCGAGGATCGCCGACATGCTCCCCTCCTTCTGACCGAGGGCTTCCAAGTTTTCCAGCGCGACCAGCGTGTGCTCATCGACTGTGTAGATGTGGTAAATGTCGTATTGGACCAAGCAGGTCAGCCGCCCAAACTCGGGCAAGTACGCGCCCAAGACTCCTAGGTCGTGCATGCGCCGGAGGGTGCGCGCCGTGCGGTATTTGCGCTTGAGTATCTTGAAGAACAAGTCGCGGGCCGCTGGCAGGCGTCTGAATTCGTCGTCGATCAGCGGCAGACTGGCGCGCACCGCACACTGCACCTGATCGCTCAGCTTCAAGCTCTTGCTCTGAGCCGTAAAGAAAATCTTCAGCAGGCGTAGGGGATCAGCGGCAAAGTACGCCTCGTCATCGGTGAGGACGATCTCCCCTTCCACCGCGGCCACGCCGCGCTCTAGATACATGCTGCGGCTGCTGTTGCGCGGCTTGCGCGTCAACCGCTGGAAGGCCCGCTCCACTAGGTGGTACACAGTGCGCGCATGTAGGTAGTAATCGCGCATAAAGCACTCGGCCGCCAACTCTTGATCTTGGTCCTCATAGCCCAAGGCGGCCGCGATCTTCGGCTTGAGATCGTGCTCTAGCACATCGCGCTTGCGGCCCACGGCAAAGTGGAGCGCGTGCCGCACTCGCCAGAGGAAGGCGCGGCTCTTGGCGAGACTCTCACTGCCGCCATCGAGATACTGCGCGCACAAATCGCCGCACTCGGGCGCTTTGGCCTTGGCCTTGAGCGCCCACTCGAACATCTGCATCTCGCGCAGGCCCCCGGGACTCTCCTTGACATTCGGCTCTAAAAGCTGGACGGACTGCCGCGCTTCGAGCCGCTGCTGGCGCAGCCGATTCAGCTCGGTGATCGTGCGCTTGGGCACGCGCTTGTAGAGCTGCTTTTGGAACTGGGCGAAAAGCGCGGCGTCGCCAGCCAGTAGGCGGCCGTCCATCATCGCCGTGCGCGACTCCAAATCTTCGCGCACCGCCCGGACCACCTCGTCCAACGTGCGACTGCTGTGCCCCACCTCAAACCCCAAGTCCCAGAGCGGATTGAATACGCCGGCGACCACTTCGGGAACCTTGTCTTGGCTCTTGGCGAACAGGAAGAGCAAGTCAACATCGGAATGCGGCGCCATTTCGCAGCGGCCGTACCCGCCCAGCGCCACCAGCGCGTGGGGGCCAGCCGTCTGGGGCACGGCGCTCCGGTAGATAGACAGCACCACAGCGTCCATGGCCTCGGCGATCCGCCGGGCCACGGCCTGCCCGTCGGCTCCGGCCTCGTGCTCGGCTTTGATGTCCGCGAGGGCCTCGCTCCACAGCGGCCGCAGGGCCTCCCCCATCGGCGCGCGGGGCATCTCTTTTAGCGAGTCAGCAAATGTTTCTACAAATCCCATAGCCTTTTCCAAATCCAATAAATATACTGCGAAGTCGAATGCAAAAAAGTCCTCCGCACGGTTGGCGGGTCATTTGCATCATCCTCGGCGGTTAGGTGCCTTAACGGCAAATAATGTTCTTGACAGATATGAATACGCCCTATACTTTTGTTTGATATATAAAACAAAAAGATATTAAAGAAAACTTTGGTTTTACTTACAGAAAATATGTAATAGTAATACGACTCCCCTCATCCAATCCATGCGACGCGCACTTAATAAACCTTATCTCCATATTTTTCAGCTATTTATCCTTCTTTCTTCCTTACCCGTGCAAGGTGCGAACGCCTCCGCAGGGCCGTCTTTTCATCTAGAAGGCTACGGCGAGCTACTCTATTCCCACTTCGATTTCGGCCCCGACCAAAAAAGCGGTCCCAACGGCTCCCCCCCAGACAGCCGCGCCATCATCGACATCACCCGCCTCGCACTCGAACTGGAAGTCGAGTTGCTCAAAAATACGGAGTTGGCAGCCGAGGTGGAATTTGAGCACGGCGGAGCTGGTGCCGCGCTGGAATTGGAGTTTGAGGAATTCGGCGAGTTCGAGCAGGAAATCGAAAAAGGCGGCGAAGTCATCGTCGAGGAGCTGGCCGTCGAGCGGACATTCAACGATGCCTTCCGCGTCCGCCTGGGGCATTTCTACGTCGCCGTGGGCCACATAAGCCATCACTTCCATCCCGCCGATTTTTTCGGCACTCGGCGTTCGGAAGCCGAGACTTCCATCATCCCGGCCCTCTGGCACGAGACCGGCGTGGAGGTCTCCGGGGCCTACCGAGGCTGGCGCTACCAGCTACAGCTAGTCAATGGCTTAGACGCGACCGGTTTCAGCTCGCAAAACTGGATCGTCGGCGGCCACCAAAAGCGCTTTGAGACGATTCAGGCGACCAATATGGCTTGGGTCGCCCGCCTCGATTATCAGTTCGCGCCGCAATGTGCGCTGGGTATTTCTGGCTATCGCGGCGACAGTGCCGACAACCGCCCCAAGCCCGATATGGCAGGGATTGACGCGCATGTCTCCATCGTCGATGTGCACGGCAGCTTCGACTGGGGGCGGGTCCGCGCGCGCGGGCTATACCTCTATGGGCATCTGCAGAATGCCGCCCTCGTCAGCGCCCGCAACCGCACCCTATCGAACAATCTCGATGTCTTGCGCTCGCCAGTGGCCCGGGCGGCGTATGCGGCCTTCGTCGAGGTCGGCTACGACGTGCTGCCTTGGCTGGCCGCTCCCTCACCCGACCGCTTAGACCTGTTCATCCGCTTAGACGCATACGACAGTATGGCCGCGGTCCCGGACCAAACCTTTGACAATCCGCGCTTTGCGCGTCGGGTCTATACCCTCGGCGCAAACTACAACATGGAAGAAACCGTGGTACTCAAGGCCGATTACGCCATGCGGCGACTGGGTGCCGCCCGCTTTAACCCTGAAAACACCTTGAGCTTAGGACTGGGATTTCAGTTCTAAAAAAAGAGCCATTCACCGTGAAACCAGGCACGGGTGGAAGTCGCCTGTGCGCTGGATTTCAATTCTGACGAAAAGGAGCGACCCTTATGAAAGCCACGTTCTTGCGATTGGGGATCGGACTAGCCGCTTGCAGTCTGCTGCTGGTTGCCGGCTGCGGCGACGACAGCGACGCGCCCACCGGGCCAGCCGCGGCTGAGTTCGACTTTGCGCCCATCTTGAGCAACTTCACCGACCAAGTCGTCATTGCCACGTACGCGGACTTGGACGAGCGGGCGGGCGAACTGCTTGCCGCGATCGAGGCCCTGAGCAGCGATCCTACGGCTGGAAACCTCAGTGCTGCCCGGGACGCTTGGGTGGCCACGCGCATCCCCTGGGAAGCCAGCGAGGGATTCCTCTTTGGGCCGGTGGACTTCAACGGCTACGATCCGTCGCTCGACAGTTGGCCGGTCAACCGCACGGATTTGAACGGGGTATTGGCCAGCGACAACGACTTGACGACCGCGTACGTGGGCGGGCTGGACGGAACCCTCAAGGGCTTCCACACCATCGAGTACCTGCTCTTTGACGAAGGAGGCAGTAAAACTGCGGCCGATTTCACCGAGCGCGAGTTCGCCTATCTGATCGCCACGACCCAAGATCTGCAAGCCACGGCCAGTGCCCTGCACAATAGCTGGATCCCCAGTGGCGGCAACTTTGGTCAAAAGGTCCGCGACGCCGGCAATGGCAGCGACGCTTATCCGTCCGCCCAGTCGGCAGTCCAGGAAATGGTCAACGGCATGATCGGCATCTGCGACGAGGTGGCCAACGGCAAAATCGCCGACCCCTTCGTCGAGGAAGATCCCCGCCTCGTCGAATCCCAATTCAGCTTCAATTCTATCGCCGACTTCCAGAACAACCTCCGCAGCGTCCAGCACGTCTATACCGGCGACTACGCGGGCACCGGCGAGGGCTTGGACGAATTCATCCGCCAAGCCGACGCCGACCTAGATCAGCGGCTCAAACGGGAAATCCAGACGGCCATCGCCGAGATCGGCCGTATCCAGCAGCCCTTCCGCGACGCCATTGCCTCGGATCGGGACCAAATCGAAAAGGCACAGGCCGCAGTGGCCAAAGTCCAGCAAACCTTGGCGGAAGATATCCTGCCGCTGGTTTTAGGTAATTAAATTCATTTCTCGCAATGATCATTACCCGTACGTCCATACTCTATATGGGCCTTCTAGCTACGCTCACCCAGTGCAGCGACGACCGTGGGTTAGGACCGACTCCCGTGGAGGACGACCGCGCACTGTCGGGCGGGGCGGCGACGGTCTTTGACGCCAGCAGTCTGGCGTTTGAAAACCCCATCCCCTCTTTGAACGGGATGGACATGGACCGCTTTTTGGCCGGGGACGCGGCCTTTGAACAGGTCTTTGTCACCGCGCCGGCCGAAGTGGGGCATGGCCTAGGACCGGTTTTCAATCAAACCTCGTGCGTGGGCTGTCACGCCCGCGATGGCCGGGGGCGCGAAGGGTTTGGCGATACCGCCCCTTTTATCGGCTCTATGCTCATGCGGGTCAGCTTGCCCGGCACCAACCCCGAAGTGCCTGGTGGACCGCAGCCGGTGCCGGGCTTTGGCGAACAGATTGGGGATCGCGCCGTTTTCGGGATCGCACCCGAAGCGCGGATCGACGTCACCTACTTTGAGGAGACCCACCATTTTGCCGACGGCGCAGAGTACTCCCTGCGCTTTCCGGTTTACGACGTAGTGGAGACCTATCAACCGCTGCCGGCGGACGCCCTGTTCTCGCCGCGCATGGCCCCGCCGGTATTTGGCCGCGGCCTGCTCGAAGCCATCCCCGAAGAGACTATTCTGGCGCTGGCCGACCCCGGCGACAGCGATGGCGACGGCGTATCTGGCCGCCCCAATCGGGTGTACAACTTCCGCACGCAACAGACCGAATTGGGCCGCTTTGGCCTCAAGGCCAACAATCCCGACCTGTTGCAGCAGGTCGCCGGGGCTTACCACCAAGACATGGGCATCACCAGCCCCTATTTCCCCGAGGAGTCCTCCGCCGGCCAGCCGCAAATAGACGAGCACCAAGACGATCCTGAAATTGGCCAGGAGACGCTGGATATCAACACCTTTTACGTGCAAACTCTAGCAGTGCCCGCCCGCCGCAACATCGACGATCCGCAGGCTTTGCGCGGCGAAGAGATATTTGCTGCGGCCCAGTGCTCGGGGTGCCACATCCCCACCTTGCAGACGGGCCACCACGAGATTGCGGCCCTATCCAACCAGACCATTCATCCCTACACGGATCTGCTGTTGCACGACATGGGGGAAGAGTTGGCCGACGACCGTCCCGACTTTGAGGCCGATGGCCGCGAATGGCGCACGCCGCCGCTGTGGGGCATTGGCCTGACGGCAACGGTCAATGGCATTCCAGCGTATCTGCACGATGGACGGGCCCGCACGCTGATGGAAGCCATCATGTTCCACGGCGGCGAGGCGGCAACAGCGCGGGAATTCGTGCGCCAACTCAACCAGAGCGACCGGGACGCGCTCGTGGCCTTTTTGCAGTCCCTGTGACAGAAGCTGTTTACGAAATCCCAATAACGGTCATTCCCCTCCCCCATAGCCCCTGCCCACTCGTCGTTCCCACAGCGAATCTTACCTGACCCTTGCATGCGCTCAGCGCCTTGACAGAGGGTCCAAAAAGGTGCCTTATATACGCCTTAATCTATCTATACACGAGTACACCTGCCTCCCAAGTGCACTATGAGTTCATACGGACAGATTGGCAATCACCAAGACGGTGCGACTCGAAGTGGTGCGACTCGGTGATGTCCGCGGCGATCTCCACCTGCCGGTATCCCGAGCGCGCCGTCAGCTCCAGCGCCTGCTCGACGGAAAACCCGCTGCAGCTGCTCGTGTGGAGGGCCGTTTCCATCGGGCTGCCTCACTGCGGCAGGTACGAGGTGTAGAACCGGTGCCAGTTCCCGTACATGACGTTGGCGACGTCCTCGCTGCCGTAGCCACGGCGCTCGAGAATCGGGACGAGCTTCCCGTAGTCGGCTACGCTGTCGATCTCGAGCGGGGCCCCGTCGATCCCCCCTTGGCCGTCGGTGTCACCGCCGATCCCCGCGTGCCGGGAGTTGCCGGCCAGCTGGCAGACGTGGTCGACGTGGTTGGCGATATGCTCCAGGGTCACTTCTTCCCGCGCGTAGTACTCCCGCCGCGGGAAATCTTTGGTGCGGGCCCAGTCGAGATCCTGCTTCTCGCGCAGCATCCAGGTGTCCATCGAGGCCCCGACGACGCCGTCCCGCTCGATCACCGCCCTGACCTGCTCGTCGCTGAACTGGCGCTCTCCCGGGGCCAGGGCGCGGCAGTTCTGATGGCTCGCCAGGATCGGGCCGGAGTAATGGTCGAGTGCTTCCCAGAAACTGCGGTCGGCGATGTGCGTCGTGTCGAGCAGCATGCCGCAGGCCTCCATCTCCCGCAGCAGCTCCGGTCCGGGGGGCAGCAGCCCCCCCTCGGTGCCGGTGCCGTGGGCGTAGCGGCTGCGGCCGTAGTGCGTCAGGCTGACCACGCGCACCCCGTCATCCCACCACTCCCCTACCTGCCCCGGCGTCAGGATCGGGTCGGCCCCCTCCATGCCGAGCAGGAAGCCGACCGGCAGCCGGGAGTCCCCTTCCCGCTGCTCCCACTGCCCGGCGAGCTCGCGCAGCTGTCCAGCGGTGGTGACGACGACCGCTTCCCCGGTGCTCTCCAGGCCGCGGTACAGGGCGAGCTGCCCCTTCCCCGCGGCGTACACCACCTCCTTGCCGCGATACCCCGGCAGGATGCTGCCCTTGCGCATTCGCCGCGCCGCGATCTTCATCAGCGCGCAGTACACCCCCCCTCTGCGCATCTCCGGGAGGCAGCCGAAGGGAATGTTGGAGGGGTTGGCGGCGGCGGCGCGCAGCTCGTCGAGCGGAAGGGTCAGGTCCCTGTTGAGATCGAGGGCACCGTGCGCCATCGGGTAGTCGCCATCGAAAATCAGCACGGCTCTCTCCTTTCGTGGTCGGCAGTGTTTTCTGAAGGATGTCGCGGTTCCGGTTTGCCAGGGCCGGTGGAACTCCAGGCTGGCGGAGCGATTCGGCAACCGCCCCTGACCGCCTGGGGAAAAGTAGCTTTGGAGGGGAGGCCGGGCAACCGCCTAGGCCCATGCCTGCACCCTGGCGTACCTGCCGAGCACCCACGGCAGAATCAGGTGCGGCAATTACAACCCATTACCCGAGCTGTCCGATGAAAGCCGCCCTCGCCCAGTTCATCTTCGAAAGCAACACCTTCACTCCCGGCTTGGCGGAGATCGACCTCTTCAGGAAAGGGGGAGTCTTCCTCGAAGACGAAGCCCGGGTGCGCGCCTGGGCCGCCGGGACCGACTCGCAGATGCACGGCAGCCTAAAGATGCTGGCCGCAGCCGGCTGGGAAACCACCCCCTGTTTCACCGCCCTCTGCGGCTCTCCCGCCGGACGCCTGAGCGCCGCCTGCTTGCGCGAGATCAGCGGCACCCTGCTCGACCGGGTCGCCGCCGCGATGCCGTTCGACGTCCTCATCCTCCACCTGCACGGGGCCGCGGCCGCCGACGGCGAGGACGATCCCGAGGGGTACCTCCTCGAGAAGGTGCGCACCGATCTCGGCTACCGCGGCCGGGTCGTGCTCTCCCTCGACCTGCACGCCAACTTCACCCGCCGCATGCTGCAGCACGCCGACGCGGTCACCGCGTACCGAACCTTCCCCCACATGGACTTCACCGCCACCGGCGAGCGCGCCGCGCGCCTGGCCTTGCACCCGGGCCCCTTCACCCGCGCCGCGGCCAAGGTGTCCGCCCTGATGCCCCCGACCGACAGCACCCATTTCGCGGGGAACCTGTGCGACCTGCTCACCCGCGCCCGCGAGCTGGAACGGCGGCACAGAGACGTCCTCGACGTCTGCATCCTGCCGGTGCAGCCCTGGATGGATATCGACGAAATGGGCTCTTCCGTGGTCGTCACCGCTGCCGGAGGCGGCGTCCCCCTCGATGAGCTGCAGAAGCTCGCCGGCGAGTGGTACGCCCAGAGGCGCCACTGGAGAAGCCGGCTCACCCCCTGGCCGGAGATCCTGCAGAGGCTCCGGCGCAAGGGTCCGGAGCCCTGGGTGCTGGTCGACACCGCGGACGCGACCGCCGGGGGCTCCCCCGGCCACAGCGCCGAGGCCCTGCGGCGACTGCTGCCGCTCCGCGAAGAGCTGCCCGGCAAGGTGCTGCTCTGGGTGGTCGACCCGGGCACCGTCGCCGCGGCCCGCCGCGGGGCGACCCGCTTCACCACCGGCGACCCGCCGGTCTCCTGGGAAGGGCGCGTGACCTGGACGGGAGAGGGGAACTACAAGGCCCGCGGCGGAGCCTACACGGGCCAGGCCTTCTCGATGGGGGAAGCCGCAGTCGTCGAGTCGGGGCAGATTCAGCTCGTCGCCTGCTCGTACCCGGCGCTGACTCCGGATCCGGCCTTCTACGAGTGCGCCGGGCTGCAGCCGGACGCCGCCCTCGCGGTCATGGCCAAGAGCATGACCGGGTGGATGGCGGCCTTCGGCGCCCGCTGGGAGCGCGGCCTGCTGTTCGACGGCCCCGGGGTCTGCACCCTAAACTTCGCCTCCATTCCGTTCACGGGAAGCGGCCGCGGGCTCTGGCCCGTCGATCCGGACCCGGCGAATCCGGTAGCGATCTGGGACCCGGACGCCTCCGGCTGAGCCGGGTGCCGAAACGATCGTGACGCCGGCCGACCAGCATGCGCTCGCCGCCGCCCGAGTATTGCTGCTGAAAGAAGGCCGCGCGGTGGCCACAGGCCCTCCTGAGCAAGTGCTGCAAGCCGAAATAATAGAAGCTGTTTACGAAATCTCAATAACGGTTATTCTCCCCCCTACAGTTTATGAAGGTTTCTCGTTGAACATCACTCCCTATACTTCCAAACGTCCCTGCGAGACCGCAAACGATTGTCAGGGACCCCTTACATGCACCCTTACATGCACCCTTAGCACCTTGACAGAGGAGTAGCGATAACGGTGATTATTATGCCTATTAGGTTGACGGAATCAATTGATCCCGTTCCTGGCAACAGTGACCGTCGAAGGTCGCAGAGCTGTGCCTTAATCTCGCCGTGTAGAGAATGTTATGTGGCGGTCCGGAGTGATATGATAAGGCAACGCGATGGCGATTATTTTAGGAGAAAAAATGACTAATTTACCCCCAATTGAGCAACTGGACCCGGATGTGGACGACACTATTATCGATGATTCGGAAGACGATGATTCGGCACCACAGGTCAAGTATGACATTACCAGTTACGGCGTCGACTTCGATGTAGAGGGGATTGTTCGGCGCCTCGACAATGGCGATATCGAGATTCCAGAATGGCAGCGGAGCTTTATATGGACCCTTCGAACGGCATCAAGCTTTATTGAGTCTCTTCTTCTTGGCCTTCCGGTCCCGGGAGTTTTTTTGGGTAAGGATCCGGACTCGCGGAGGCTTTACGTTATAGATGGTCAGCAACGTCTCAAGACGCTCCAATACTTCTATCATAGTAAATTTCCCAAGACCGGCGGTGACCATCAGGAATTTGTACTGCAGAACGTCTCGAATCGATTCGATGGCCTCTGCTTCGGCTCATTGGACGATACCACTCGTCGGGATTTAAATGACTCCCTGATCCACGCGACGGTCGTGAGGCAAGATATGCCTCCGGGTGACGACACGAGTATGTACCAGATATTCAGCCGGCTCAATACCGGTGGACGTGTAGTCAATCCGCATGAGATCAGGTGTGCGATCTACCAAGGAGCTCTCATCGATAGCATCAAGAACCTTAATGAACTTACTGAATGGAGGAGCATTCTCGGTAAACCTAGTCAAAGGTTGAAAGATCAAGAGATGATCCTTCGTTTCATGGCATTGTGGTACGCCGGAGGCAAATACAAGAAGTCGATGGCCGAATTCTTGAACGTTTTTACACAGCGGAACCGCACTCCGGACAAAGTTTGGTTGGATGATACAGCCAGACTATTTAAGGAAACGGTCACAGCATTTGCTGAGGCCAAAGGCAGGGGGGCATTTCGATTACATAAGGCGCGTGCGGTCAACGCCGCAGTACTCGATTCAATGATGGTGGGGTTGGCGAAGCGTATTGTCTGCGAAGATAATCGGCCAACGGCCCAAGCGATCGAAAGAACACACGATTCACTAACAGAAAATCAAGAATATTTGGACTCCGTTACCCAAGGTACTTCGGATGAGAATTCGGTAAGAGTTCGGTTGCAGGTGGCCACTGCGGCGTTTGCAGATGCACAATAGCAAATTGAACCAGCAACTGACACGTCTTCAGCAGCTAGTTGATCGCACTCAGGTCGCCACTGAGGACATTGAATTGCAGGGCCACTGGGGTCGGTATTTGTGCGTTATGGTAGCTGGACTTATAGAAGACGGACTGCAGACGATTTATTCAGAGTTCGCTTCCAACTCGTCCAGTCCATACGTGGCTCGGTATGTAGGTGACACCCTGAGTCAAGTCACAAACCCAAAAGCTGGACGATTCCTCGAGGTAGCAGGAGCGTTCAACGCGAATTGGAAGCAGGAACTAGATCAATTCCTAGTAAGCGAGTCCGGCGTACGTCGGGATGCCATTGACTCAATTATGAATAATAGGAACCAGATAGTTCATGGTGGCAGCGCTCAGATTACCGTGGCGCGTGTTCGCGAATACTTGAAGCGAAGCGTTGAGGTGCTGACGTTCATTGAGAGGCAGTGTTCTGGTGGCTGACGTCTGCAAACGCAGTCTCCCTTGGGACGAAGTATAGGTTGCGACTCCGCTGATTGTCGGTGGCGTCTCTTCCGAGCATTCCGATATTCATCCTCCATGGATATGGGCGGCCCCTTGAACTACTCCAGAAAAGCTGGCTGTTCTCGTATCCCCTAGCTCCATCTCATACACTACTATGGTTCCTGACATCCCGTGCCAGAGACCGCGACCAGATCGTGCCCTCGAAGCCGGTTAAGGAGCCGCCGGCTGTGGAGCGCCTCCTACGCCTGTTGACAGCACTTGGACGCAACGTAGAAATCGTCATCCGCGAGCCCCGTTCACAGCGACCGGGCCGACTCAGTGTCAGAGCATAAGCGACCCGACCATGCCTGCATAACCATTCAACAGACTGCTTAAAAAGAGGAGTGAAGAGCACCCATGACGAACGAAATAACTCATTTACGGCAAGAAGTAGAGCAGCTTCGCGCAAAGCTGGAGCAGACGCAGGCAAGTAGCAGTGGTTATTACTGGTCTCCCCTAGTCCAACGGGACTGGTTCAACCTGCAGCACATTCCCGATACCGGGTTGGATCGAGAGGCCGTCAAGCTGATGGTGGAAAACGCGCATGCGCTCGATTTCGATCACCGGCTGAATACTTCCTCCTACGTGAACGTCGCCCTTGAGCGCGAGGAGGAGGCCATCGCCCTCATGGGTCTGCGGGTGAACCTCGCCGACCAGACGGTATATCCCCAGTCGTATAAACTGCACGACGCGACCGTCAACATGATCGCCAACCTGTGGCATTGCCCCAAAGGCCCGGAGTTCGAAGACTACGGTGTCTTCCCAGGCGCGGGCACCGTCGGTTCCACTGAGGCTTGCCTGCTCGCCGGGCTGGCGCTGAAATTCCGCTGGCGCAATTGGTACGCCAAGCGCCAAGGGAAAACAGTGGAACAAATCCTGCACGCCCGTCCGAACCTGATCATCTCCACCTGTTTTCAGGCGGCGTGGGAAAAGTTGTTCAAATACATGGATGTCGAACCGAGGTTGGTCCAGCCGTCGGTGAAAACATTCACGTTAGACCCAGAAAAGGTGCGAGAGCAGATCGACGATCAGACCATCGGCGTGGTTTGCATCATGGGCAATCACTATGGAGGACACTACGACTCAGTCCAGGAAGTGAGCGATGTTGTTGACCAAGTCAACGCGGCAAGGGGCTATCAGGTTGGCATCCATGTCGATGCCGCATCCGGCGGGTTCATCGCGCCTTTCCAAGACGACCTGCCTCCGTGGGATTTCCGCGTCGGGAACGTGTTGTCGATATCCTCCAGCGGGCACAAGTACGGCGAATCCATTTGCGGCACGGGTTGGATCGTCTGGCGGCATCGCGCCGACCTGAGTGACCACGTCGCCATCTCCGTGAGCTACCTTGGCGGCAAGGCGGAGTCATATACCTTGAATTTCTCTAGGCCAGCGGCAGGGGTTTACGGCCAGTACTACAAGCTGCTGCACTATGGTATATCCGGTTATCGCCAATGCTGCGACAACATGATGGAGAACGCTCGTTACCTGCGCGACGGACTGCGGGCGATGACCCACGCCGGCAAACCTCGCTTCGCCATGCTCGACCACGGCGACGAGGGCTGTCTGCCGGTGGTGACGGCGATGCTGAATCCAGCATGCGAGTTGAACTACGATGATGTTGACCTGCAGCATGTGCTTTCCCAGCATCACTGGTATGTGGGCAGCTATCGCATGCAATTCGACCATCCCCTGTCGCATGAGCAACTACCTCTTTTTTACGACGCGGACGCGGAATCGTGTATGTTCCGCATTGTCGTAAAAAGCAACCTCACCCGAGGCATGGCAGAACACCTGCTCGAATCCATTCGCGTGGCGCTCGACTTTCTCGACTCAGTCGCGGTAAACGGATCACTAGAATTCGACTCGCGCCACCTTCGGCACAAAGACCAACGCCGATTCACCGATCACTGCTGAGAGCCGACGGAGCGCATATCTTTTTTCTACTTTGGCAGGCCTGCTGCCGGTCCAATCAAAATCGAATATCTGCCTTGAACCAACCCGCAGGGATCGGCGTTTAGCGGAGGAGAATCAGTTTGCGCGTCTGCTCCCGCCCATTGGCCCTGAGCCGATAGCAATAGACGCCTGAAGCCAATTCGGCCCCGTGGGTGTTGCGTCCTTGCCAAGTGAAGGTGTGCGTGCCCGACGGGTACGGCCCTTGGGCCAGCGTTGCGACCTTCTGCCCGGCTATATTGTAAACGGCCAGTTCCATCTCAGCCCTAGTCTCCAAGTCGATGCGGATCACCGTCGATTGGTTAAAGGGATTGGGGAAATTTTGCGCGAGATTGAAAGCCACCGGCCGGGCGTCCACCTGCGCCTCATGCACAGCGGTATCAATCGGCGGCGTGGCAGCGACCAAGGTGAGATCGGCGATATACGCCACCCCCTTCAAATAACCTGAGATTCGCACTGAATCAATCTCGAACGGGGGATCGGCGTCGGATACGCCAAAAGTGGACAGGGGGATTTCCACGATTTGCCAGCGCTTATCTGCAAGATCAACCGCGAGTGAATCCCCGCCGCCAAGCCCGAGCTTCACGGTGGGTCCACCGATGTTGACGCCTAGGCGATTGGTGGGAAAATCCTCCACCGCGTCGGGGCGGAAGGCGAAGCGCAGCGCGGCGTAGCCGGTCGGGCCGAAAGGGGTCCGCGCCTCAAAGATGGAGACGAAGTTCCCGGACAGGATCAGGGCTTGGCGTCTGGCGAAGCGGACGGTCTCGCCCCTCTCCAGCGACCAACCCTCGGCTAGGGTCTCCGCGTAAATTTCCAAATCCCGCTCGGGATACAGGTCGTAGGAAAGGTTGTAGGGATACATCTGGCCTCGGTCGTCAACCAGTTCGACGTGCAGGCGATGACGCCCAGTAGGCAGGTCGGGTGGCAGCGGCAGCGAACCGGTAAAGGTGCGGCCCTCGGCGCGGAGCGGCTGTACGGTGGCCTCGCCGTTGAGGCGGATGCCGACTTGTGCGATGTGCCCAGTGGCGCGGCGCGGCGATGGCTCGACCGTGGCCTCGATGCCCACGCTCCGGTGGCGGCCGCGGATGGCGACGGGCGGGTCGACGGCGACAGCGCGAATGGCGAAGGCCGGCTCGTTCAGCCTGAAGGCTTCGATGCCCACCGCGCCGTCGGCGACATAGAGCAGCCCGTCGTCGTGTGGTTGGACGCTCCAAGCGAACCCCGGATAGGTGTGATAGCCGATTTCCACCGGTCGCGCCGGGTCAATCAGGTCGAAGACGCGGAAGCCCGCGTCGTAATAGGCCCAATACAATAGCCCGTTGTGGACCCAAGGATTGTGCGGGCCGAGAATGGGCCCTTGGGGCGGCGGGTTGCTGCCGAAAGAGTGGACGACCTGCGGCTGCCGGGGGTCGGCAATATCGACGACGTAGAGGCGCTGCTTCCAGCCGCCGAATTCCTGGTTGCAGTAAACGTAGTCGCCCTCGGCCCAAGCGCTGTGGATGCCTTCGGCGAAAGGGAGCGCGGCGAGCATCGTGGGTGCGTCGGGGTCGGTGAGGTCGAGGAGGACCAAGCCAGAGAACAAATCGCTGACGACGGCGAGACGGTCGCGGATGAATACGTCGTGGATCACATTGCTGAAACCACCCTCGTGCTGCCAGAAGCCCGAGACCAAGGGCGCGGTCGGGTCGGAGATATCGACAATGCTCAGGCCCGGATTCAGCCCGTGAGCGAGATAGAGGCGATCGCCGTGGAGAAAGAGATTGTGGACGCCTTGCCAGCTTTCCTGGTCAAACCGCGAGAGCTCGACGGGATTTGCGGGGTCGGAGAGGTCGAGGATCAACAACCCAAAGGTGGATCCGGAATCCTGTACGCCAATGACGGCTAAATCGCCCGCGATCTTTATGTCTAGTGCCTGTCCGGGGGTGCGCACCTCGGCTACTTTGCGCATGTTGGCAGGGTCGGAGATATCGACAATATGGACGATGCCGCGATGGTCGCCCATCAGCGCGTGATCGCCCGCGAGATAGAGGTCCGTGCCGTCGGGATAGAGGTGATTGTCGTCGCTTTTGGGAGGGCTGACGAGTACGATTTCGCCGACGCGTTCCACATTGAGGCTGTCGGGCGCATCAGCGGGTGCAAAGATGGGCGCGGGTTCGTGGCCGGAGGTGGCCGTCGCAATGAGGACGATCAACAGTGGTACCAAGGACCAATTCTTGGCAAAGGTGGACTCTTGGTTGAGCATTGTTGGTCCTCCTACAGTCTAAGGGTGGCAACAAGACCCGATTCCCGGCCAGAATGGACTCCCCATTAGGACGCCTCTAGGCTGCGGACGTTTCACGGCAATTAGGTCAATGCCTTACTTAAAGTCATCCAAGTACTAGTTGGTGAATGAGGTTTGGTCAATAAGCGACAGGTTCTTGGCGAGTTATTTTTTGTCATCGCCGTAGGTGTGCCGCCAACGAGTGGCGGTGCTGCTTCAGGGACAGGGCGAAATTTGCAGAGGAGAAAGCCGTGAAATCACACCGATTAATATGCCCAGACATCCGGCGAATCGAATTGGCGGAATTTGAACTGCCGCGCGTGCCCGACCACGGCATTTTGGTGCAAAACGACTACACCGCCGTAAGCGTTGGCACTGAAATCTACAGCTACGCACACGGCGGCGAACCGTCGAGTGCGAGAAATTTTCCGCGCTCCACCGGCTACTGCAACACAGGCGTGGTGCTCGAAGTCGGCAAAGACGTGCAGGAGATACAACCCGGCGACCGCATTGCTGGCCAAGGCAACCACGCCAGCCACGCGGTCCTGACCGGCAATTTCCGCAAAGCACCCGCCGGCGTCTCGCCCAAATCCGCGGCCTTCATGGTCATGTGCGCCATTGCCCTACACGGGCATCGGGTCGGTCGTCCCGAATTGGGCGAGGCTGTCGCAATTACCGGCATGGGCATTGTGGGCCAATTGGCTGCGACCTTTGCGCGGTTGGCCGGTGCCCTCCCGGTCATTGCAATCGATCTGGATGATTTCCGGCTGGGCAAAGCTAGGGACCGCGGCGCAGATGTTTGTATCAATTCCAATGGCGATGTCGCCGCAGCCGTGCGCCAGCATTGCGTGGGCGATGGGGTTGACTTGGTCATCGAAGCAACCGGCATCCCCGCAGTCTATCCCATGGCGCTGACCCTGCCGCGGCTGGGGGGGCGTCTAGTCGCGCTGGGGTCTCCACGCGGCACCGTCGAAGTGAGCTTTTTGCCCGAAGTTCACCTGCGCGAAATCGCGATCCTCGGCGCACACCAGCCCAAAACCCCGGACGATGACCACATTTATTATCCCTGGAACAAAAGCAGAGACCGCGATCTGGTCTTGCGCCTGATGGCCGCAGGCAAGTTACCCATCGAAGATCTGATCACCCACGTCACCAACCCCGCCGATTGCCAAACCACCTACGACATGCTCGCCGCCAATCCCAAAGAAGCGTTGGGTGTGGTATTTGCATGGACGTGAATCCAGCTCATCCTGCTACGCTAGGCAATTTTGGAGAGGACAGAAGGGAGCACCTGCCGAGAGCCAAGCTCTTATCCCGCGAGAAGGACCGTCAACTTTTCTATGACTTCACCCACCACGTGCGATGGAGCTTGAGACGCAAAGTCGATTCGTCTTACCCGCCAGTCCAAGCTCTTGATCTGGTCGGCCAGGATGACGCCCGCGACGCTACTAGCGGGAGGAAGAGCAACCTCGAAGGGGTAGCCCTTGACTTGAGACGTGATGGGACAGAACAGCGCCAGACCCGTTTTCTCGTTGTAGCTCCGCGGACTCAGAACTAGGGCGGGACGACGCCCGGCTTGTTCATGTCCAGCCTGAGGTGTGAAGGTAAGCCACACAATGTCCCCTGTACCTGGGACATACGCTCGCTCTACCATGCCTCGTTGCCTTGGGCCGGACCAGTGTCCAACTCGGGATGAAGATTGTCCTCCGTTACCTGGTCCAGCATGTCGGCCAAGTTATAAGTTCTCTTGCGCAGCACAACTTGGTCGCCGTGCGAGACTATCTCAATGGCAGAGCCTTCGCAAACGCCCCATTGCTCGGCAATAGGCTTGGGGATGCGGACGGCCAAGCTAGTGCCCCATTTGGCGATGTGGGATTTCGCGCCCATGTAGGATACCTCCTTATTGCGTCTATTCATATCTATATTATATATCTTTACAAAGACGTTCTCAAGGGTGCGAAACCGCTTCTAATTTCGCGCCCATTTCATTCATATAATGCCTCGTAACATCTCGTTTAAATTTCTATTCATAACGGCGGCCGGACCATTTGCCTCAGCCTCGGCGGTTGGGTACATTGGGGCCTTTGTAGGCAGGCAGGGAAATGAGCTACAAATTGGCGTACAGCGGCCTGTTCTGGCGGGCACCTGATCTAGCGCAGGAGCTAGCGGCCCTGCGGGCTTTTGGCTGGGATGGCTGGGAGGCGCGGCAACCGCTCGACTGGTTGGGCACGCCGCAGCGCGTGCGACGGCTCTGTGAGGTATCTGGCGTGGAAGTGGCCGCCGTCTGCGGGCCGAACATCGCGCTGGACCTCGACGGGCCGAGCCAACAGATCAACAAGCGGCGCATCGAGTTTGCTGCCGAGCTCGGCGTCGAAACCTTCATGACCAAAGGGCCGGGGCGCGAGGGCCGCAACGGCACGGACGCGGAGCTGGACCGGATGGCGGCCGCGTACGAGGATCTGGCCGCGTACGGCGCTACTTTGGGCGTTGCAGTTGCGTTTCATCCGCATATCAATCACCTCGTCGACAGTGCCGCAGAGTGGAAGCGCTTCATGAGTCGCCTAGACGTGTGCCGCCTCTGTATGGACATGTCCCACGCCGTGCATTGGGGCTACGACCCAGTCCAAGCCGTGCGCGATTTCGCCGCGCGAATCGCGTACGTGCATCTGCACGATTTCAAGGACGGACAGACCGTGGAACTAGGCGAAGGCCCCATGTGCGACTACCCGGCATTTATGGCGGCGTTGCAGGAGGCTGGATACGCCGGCTGGGTCACGGTCTGCCCCGGAGAAGCCGAGCGACCCGAAACCGAGAAAATGCAAATCAACCGCCAATACATGCACAGCATTGGTTACTAGAATCGCATAGGAGAAGAAAAACATGGCTCAGATACAGGCAGCGATGATGACCGGCCCAGGCCAGATCGCCGTACACTCGTATCCCAAACCCCAGATCGGCGACGACGAAGTCCTATTGAAGATTGAGCGCACCGGCATCTGCGGCAGCGACAAGCACATGTTCGCCGGCCACATGGCCCTGCCGTTTCCAGTGATACCCGGTCACGAATTAGTGGGCACCATCGAGGAGATGGGTCCGGCCGCAGCCGATAGCTTGGCCATAGTGGGCGGCCCGGTCGCGGTGGGCGACCGCGTGACGACCACGCCCTCGTCGCGGGCCTGCGGGCGGTGCTACTACTGCCTGCACATGCCCCAGCGCCCCACCCTGTGCGCCAACCGCTTTGTGTACGGATTTGTGTCCGCCGATCTCGCGCCCATGCCGCGCGGCGGCTTTGCCGAATACCTGCATTTGACGGGTCACTCGTGGCTCTTCAAGATTCCCGACGACCTGCCCTCAGAACGGGCCGTGCTCACCGAACCAGCGGCCGTGGCCACCCGGGCCGTAGAGCGCGCCTTGGGGCCGGGCATCCCACACATCGGCGAAGGACTGGGCCTCGACAAATCCGTGCTGGTCCTCGGAGCCGGCCCCATCGGCCAGCTCGTGGTGGCGGTGCTGAGCCACATCGGCACCGACCTGATTATCGCTGGCGACCTGAGCGCGGCCCGGCTGGAGCTAGCCCGCGCCATGGGCGCTCATCAAGTGCTGGCGATGGGAGAAGGTAGCCCTGAGCAGCGGCAGCAGGCCCTCCAAGACATGACCGAGGGCGTGGGAGCCGATATCGTCATTGAAACAGCCGGCGTGCCCGTAGCCTTCAAGGAATCGCTCGACTTGGTACGCCGGGGCGGGATCGTCGTGGAGGTGGGGCACTTCACCGATCCAGGAGGGGTGGAGATTCGCCCGCACATCGTCTGTTTTAAGGATTTGGACATCCGCGGCATGTGGGCGTATCCTTCCATGCAGTTCAAGACCGCACTATCTTTCTTGCGCCACACCACCGCGCCCTTAGATCGCTTTATCACGCATCGGCTGCCGCTGTCCCACATCCGCGAGGGCCTCGACATCACCGGCAGCGAAGAGGCCATGAAGGTAGTGGTGGAGCCGGGAGATTAACCGTTTAACAGCCGCTTTAGGCTAAGCCAGCTTGGTGGAAAGAGATGCAAATACTACGACCCAAGATCCTCGTCGTCGACGACGAGCCAGACCTTGAGCACCTAGTGCGGCAGCGCATGCGCCGCGAGATTCGCTCAGGTCAGTACAGCTTTATGTTCGCCCAAAACGGTGTTGAAGCCCTAGAGGTGCTAAGCGAAGAGCAAGACATCGACATGGTGCTCACGGACATCAACATGCCCCGGATGGACGGGCTCACCTTGCTTGATCAGATCCCCAAGGTGGACCCCAACATCCGCTCGGTCATCGTCTCGGCATATGGCGATATGAAGAACATCCGCACGGCCATGAATCGGGGCGCGTTTGACTTCATCACCAAGCCCATCGATTTCGAGGACATGCGGGTGACCATCCAGCGGACCTTGCACCATCTGGAATTGTGGCGCGAGGCGCTGGAGTCGCGCGACAAACTGGTAGCCCTGCAAAACGAGCTCAGCGTGGCCAACAAGATGCAGCAGTCCGTCTTGCCCACCAGTTTCCCCAAGGGTTCGGGCTTTGAGATCTTCGGCAGCATGAAGCCCGCGCGCGACGTCGGCGGCGACTTCTTCGACGTCTTGTCCCTCGACAACGGCCGCATCGGCCTCGTCGTCGCCGATGTCTCGGACAAAGGCGTGCCTGCGGCCCTGTTTATGATGTCGAGCCGCACCCTGCTGAAGGGCGCGGCCATCGGTCACGACGCGCCGGGCAAAGTGTTGGGCGAAGTAAACCAACTGCTGCAAGAAGAAAACGACGACGCCATGTTCGTAACCGTCTTTTACGCGACTTTCGACCCAGCAAGCGGCGAGTTGGCCTATGCCAACGGCGGGCACAATACCCCGCTCGTGGTCCACGCCGACGGCAGCTCGACCGTACTTCCGCCGACCGGCGGGGTGGCGCTCGGAGTGGTGCCAGATCTCACCTACGAAGAAAGCGCGGTGACCCTCCGGCCCGGCGACCGCGTTGTCTTGTACACCGATGGCGTCACCGAGGCCGAAAACGACCACGGAGACCAGTTCGGGCTACAGCGCCTGTGTGAGGTTTTCATCAACGGGGCACCCACGGATGTCCGCGCCACCAACGCGGCGGTTTTTGACGCGGTCAATGCCTTTGCCGGCGAGGCCCCTCAATTTGATGACGTCACCTGCCTGACGCTTCGCCGCAGCGAGACAGACCAATGAGCGCTCAGAGATCGCTGCTCATAGCGACCGACCTAGACGAGCTGCAGAAGGTCAATGCCGCCATTGAGGAGATCGCAGCGGAAGAAAACTGGTCTCCAGACGTCACCTTTCAGATCGGGCTGGCCATCGAAGAATTGGGAGTCAACATCGTCAATTACGGGCACGACGACGACAAAGCCCACGAAATCTCGATCGTGATCTCCTCGGAGGACGAGGCGATCACAATCGAGATCGAGGACGACGGCCACGCCTTCAATCCGCTCAGCGACGCACCAGAGCCGGACTTGGACGCCGCGGTTGAGGACCGCACCGTGGGCGGCCTCGGCATCCACCTCGTGTGCACCATGATGGACGAGGTCCACTACCAGCGACAGCAAAACAAGAACTGCCTGACCTTGGTCAAGCGGAGGACTAGTTGAGTAACGCGCTTGCTCGGTGCGCAGCCGCGCTGCTGGTTGCGGGTGCTGCGCTTGGCGAGGAACAACCCGGTGTCTCCGACCGGAGTATCCTCTTTGGCCAATCCGCCGCTTTTAGCGGGCCAGCCCAGGAGCTGGGCCGGAACATGCGGCTCGGGATGCAGGCGGCCTTCCGGGAAGTGAATGAGCAGGGCGGGATCCACGGGCGTCGGCTCGAATTGGTGTCGCTCGACGACGGGTACGAGCCGGAAGCCGCCATCGACAACACCCGCCAGTTGATCGAGGGCGAGCGGGTTTTCGCGCTGATTGGTGCCGTTGGCACCCCAACCTCGCGCGCAGCCGTTCCCATTGCCGAGGACGCTGGCGTCCCCTACATCGCTCCCTTCACGGGCAGTAGTTTTCTCCGCGACCCCAAGTGGCGCGGCGTGGTCAACCTGCGCGCCTCCTACTATCAGGAAACCGAAGAAATCGTCGCTCGCCTGACCGACGACTTGGGCATCGAGCGCATTGCCATAATGTACCAAGACGACTCCTTCGGCCGGGAGGGGTTTCGCGGTGTGCGCCGCGCGCTAGAGCGTCGCGCGCTATCCCTCGTGTCAGTCGGCGTGTATCCGCGCAACACCAAGGCGGTGAAGACGGCCCTGCTCGACCTGCGCAGCGGCCATCCCCAGGCCGTTATTTTGGTCGGGACCTACCAGCCGGTCGCAACCCTGATCGCCTGGGCGCAAACGACGAATTTCACTCCTATCTTTGCGACTATCTCATTCGTGGGCAGTAAAGCATTGGCGCGGGAACTCGGCTCCGCCGGCACTGGGGTTATAGTCTCGCAGGTCGTGCCCTTCCCAACGGCCACCAAGCCGGCCGTCGCCGGCTCGTACCGCCGCGCCCTCGCAGCCTACGCCCCGGAGGTAGAGCCTAGTTTTGTCTCGTTCGAAGGTTATCTAGCCGGTCGCTTGGCCATCGCCGCCCTCACCGACTGCGGCCGGGAGGTCAGCCGCGCCTGCCTATTAGACAACTTGCACCGCGCTAATATCATTGACCTAGATGGGTTCCAACTTCGCTACGGGGATAGCGACAATCAGGGTTCGGATGCGGTCTTCCTCACCGTGATCGACAGCGACGGCCAATACCGCTCCATCCGCTCCTTGAAGAGCATGACGAAGCCATGATCTCCCTATTGAAACGCCTGCTCGCAGCCCGTCACCGCCTTGCCGTGCAGCTCTACATGGGCATCGGCGCGGCCGTGGCCCTCACCATGGTCGCGAGCTTGGTGGGCTGGTTCTCCTTCAACCAAGTCGGCAATGCCCAAAGACAGGTAAACGAGCGGGCCGTCCCGGAGATAGCCACCGCTTTTGCGGTCGCCCAGCAAAGCGGCACCCTCGCCGCCGCGGCTCCGCGCTTGGTAGCAGCCGAGACGCCAGAGGCATTTGCCGAGGTCGCCGCCAAAATCGCCTCCGAGCGGGACAACTTTGAAAAGCAATTGGCGGCCCTAACCCACCAGGACGGAGCCGAGGAAAGCCTCGCGCGGATTCGCGCCCGAGGCACCACGCTCATCGCCAAAACGGACACCATTGAGGCTTCGGTGGCCAAGCGCTTTGACCTCAACGCGCGCAGCCGTGCGTTGCACAAAAACCTAGAGTCCCTGCAAAACGAGCTGACCGGTATCTTAATTCCGGCCATCGACGATCAGCTATTCTACGCCATGACCGGCTACCGCACCCTCGACGAACCGCCCGCGCCCCGCGCCCAGCACTTTTCAGAGTCTGAGTTTTCTCGCTACCGCGATCTGGCCGAGTTGCAGAAAGGGGCCACTACGGCCACGCGCCTGCTGGCCAGTGCCTTCACCCTGTCGGACGCACGTCTGCTAGAGCCTTTACAAGAGCGCTTCGATTCCACGGTCGGCGGCATCGAGCGGAACCTAGCGGCACTCGGCAAAGGCCCCTTGCGCAGCGCACTTGAACAGACCTTTGACCGCCTGTTCGACTTGGGCCGCGGGGACCAGCAGGTCTTCGCACTGCGCGCCTCGGAACTCCAAATCGTCGAACAGCAACGGGCGCTGCTCGACCGCAACCGCGACTTGGCTATTGAACTAGTCGCCGAGGTCGAAGGCCTAGTGAGTACGGCCCGCGCGAGCGCCCAGACGGCCACGCAAACCTCCACCCAAGCCATCCTCACCGGCAGCAAGCTCCTGCTCGCCCTCAACGCGTTCAACATCGTCGGAGCAATCCTAATTGCTTGGCTGTTCGTCGGCCGGATGCTACTGCGCCGTCTCGAATTTCTGTCGAACCGAATGCGGCGCATGGCGGAAGGCGACCTAAAGGCGAAAATCGAGATGCCCGGGCGCGACGAGGTTGCAGACATGGCCGCAGCCCTCGAAGTCTTTCGCCGCCACTCTTTGGAGGCCCAGCGGCTCAACTTGGTGGAAAAGCTGGCCGCCGATTTGGAAGAGAAAAATGCCACGCTCGAAAAGGTGCTCGACGACCTGCGGCAGGCGCAGGATCAGATCGTCATGCGCGAAAAGCTAGCCGCCCTGGGGGAACTCACTGCGGGCGTGGCGCACGAAATCCAGAATCCCTTGAACTTCGTCAAGAACTTCGCGGAAGTCTCGGAGGAACTGTTAGAGGAATTGCAAGAGGTCCTAGCGCAAGACGGCAAGCAATTAGACGAAGAGCAGCGCGAGTTAATCAACGAGATCAACGGCGACTTGACCGACAATCTCGGGCGCATCCGCCAACACGGCGAGCGCGCCAACCGCATCGTCCGCGACATGCTGCAGATGGGTCGGGGGTCGGGCGAGGCACAACTCGCGGATATCAACGCCCTGCTCGAAGAACACGCCCGCCTCGCTTTCCACAGCGCACGAGCCACCAGTGCAGATTTTCAGCTCGATATCAAGGAAGATTTAGATGAGGAGATGGGGGAGTTAGAAGTGGTCCCCCAAGACTTGGCTCGCGTCTTTCTGAATATGGTGAGCAATGCCTGCTACGCCACCAACGAGAAGCGGAACTCCTCAGAGACGGCATCCGACTACGAACCCACGCTCTGGATCAGCACCCGGCGAATGCCCGACCAAGCCGAAATCCGCGTCCGCGACAATGGGAACGGGATCCCTCAGGATGTCATCGACAAGATATTCAACCCGTTCTTTACGACTAAGCCGACCGATCAGGGGACCGGGCTTGGGCTCGCGCTGTCTAACGACATCGTGCGCGAACACGGGGGCACCATAAAGGTCCACTCCGAGCCTGGAGAATTTACCGAGATGACCATCGAGCTGCCCACCGTACGACCGTCGGCCTTGCAATCGGCCGCAGCCGACCCAGACGCGACGACGCCCTCCCCCTCTTCAGTTTAATTACGACAGTGCGGCGAGTGCCTCTTCTTCGGAGGCGTGGATCGCAATGATCTTGTCAAAACCGCTGATTTCGAAAATTTCCCGTATCGGCTCCGAAAGCGAGCATAGCGCGAACTGAGCACTGCGCTGCTGAAGCGTTTTGGCAATCAGCAGGAACGTCCGCAGGCCCGCACTGCTGATGTAGTTGATGGCCGCCAAATCGACGAGCACCGGGTTGCTGTCCGTGCCGATCGCTTCGCTTAAGGCCTCGTGGAAGTCGCGGGCATTGACTCCATCGATGCGGCCTTCGGGCTTGGCGATTAATACGCCGTCCTTCCGTTCGGTGTTCACTTGATCTCCTACCTTTCTAAATGGTATGCACCGTTTTTATTTGATCTAAGAATTGCCCCGAACCTGGTCAACGTCATCCTGATCGGGCATGAGCACAAACTCAGGGTACGCTTCGATGCCGAGTTCTGCGGTATCCTGGCCGAGCTCTTCAACGGTCTGCGACACCCGCACCTCCATTATCTTACCCAGAACGAACCACGAGAGCCACGAAGCCGCAAACGCGAATGCGCCCACCGCCAGCACCCCGATGAGCTGGACGCCGAAGTTGCCACCGGCTGCAATGCAGACCGCAAGGGTGCCCCAGATGCCGGCGAACAAGTGGACCGGGATCGCGCCTACGATGTCGTCTATCTTAAGAATCTCCAACAATTTCATCCCGCCGACGCACAACACGCTGCCCACGGCACCAATTACGAGCGCCCAGTAGTGATCGACGATATCTGGCCCGGCTGTAATGGAGACGAGGCCGGCGAGCGCGCCGTTGAGGACGGCGAGCAAATCAATGCGCCCGAGGAGGGGCCGCGATAAGAAGAGCGCAGCCATGACGCCGGCCGCCGCCGCAAGGTTGGTATTCACCAGCACATGACTCATGGCGACTGCATCGGCTGCGCCCGACAGCGCGAGCTGCGAGCCGCCGTTGAAGCCGAACCATCCAAGCCACAAAATGAAGACGCCCAAAGTAACGGCTGGGACGTTGGAAGGCGGCGTGAGCTTGACGCTGCCGTCGGCGCGAAATTTTCCGAACCGCGCCCCGACGACGAGCGCGCCGGCGAGCGCGGCCCAACCCCCGGTCGAATGCACGATAGTAGAGCCCGCGAAATCCTTAAACCCCATTGCATAGAGCCAGCCTTCACCCCAAGTCCAAGCCCCGACGATGGGATAGATGATTATCGTCAACACGGCCGTAAAAGCAAAAAACGCCCACAGATTCACCCGCTCGGCCAGCGTACCCGATACAATAGAAGCGGTTGTCGCCACAAAGACCATCTGAAAAAACCAATCCGACATGGTGGCATGGCCGGCCTTTGTCACTTCTGTCACGGCCGCGGTCTGACCAGACAACAGCTTGAGTTCATCGCCCGAAGGCCCGTATAAAAACTTGAGAGTGCCGATCCAACCTTCCTGCACATCGACGTACATGAGGTTGTAGCCGACCAAGTAATAAGTGATCCCGGCAATCGAATAAAGCCCAACGTTCTTGAGGCAGATCATGGAGGCGTTCTTGGTGCGCACGGACCCGGCTTCGAGCATGGTAAAGCCCGCGCACATCCACATTACGAGCGCGCCCCAGATGAGAAACGAGAAGGTGTTGAGGATGAATTGCAGTTCTTCGCCGCTCGCGGCATAGGCCCCGGTCGCCCCCATTAGGAGGCCACAGGCCGCGATAAATCCACCCACTCGCAATGCGTCGCCCCTCGATTTCCTAATCATGTCGATCTCCCTCTTTTGATCGATCATATACTACCTTTATTCAGTTTTATACTATACAATAGCCAATCCTCTCGCAATCACACGCCGCTTCCCGACCCACCAAGCAGCAAGGCTTGAATATCGCCGATTTCTGACAAAATAAAACGACGAAATTCTCTCGGGATGCTAAACCGTCCATGTAATTGGTAGGCCTTGAAGTTGGCGAGACGGAGACCGTCGAGGATCAATCCTATTCTTCTGCAGGCGTCGCGCTCTCCGCGACCCGCACGATCGCGTCTAGTTTCTCGCTAATCTCGGGATCAATCTCGCTGTCGGGGACGTGCTCAGCCAACTCGTAGAAATTTTTCTTGGCCACCAGGTTGGGTAGGCCGAGCGTCTCGAAGTAGGACTTGAAGAGCGGGACCAAGAAATCATCGCTGGCTTTGATGTCGGCACTCCAAGGAGATCCCTTGCCAAGCGTCTTTAGGGCCGCCTCTACTTCCTCAATGGCTTGGCCCATCGCGTTCTGACGCTTCTCTACTTCGGCCGTTGCGAACAGCGATCCCGGTGCAGCATCCGTCGCCGTCGCCGTCGCGTATGCTTCAAGCGTGGTCCGCGAGCAAACGTAGTTCTCGATCTCTCGACGCTCCCAGATTAGGCATTCGACCGGGAAAATGTCGAGTGGCTCCGATTCAAGGCGATCAAAAAGGGCGACTCCACTAAGCCTGGGGAGAGCCTCCCGCAAGCCGTGGTAGTGGGTCTGAACTGCCGGGGGCTGGTTCCCTACGTATTTCACGAATGGCCGCTCAAGCACTTGGATCGCATGTTCGTGTCCCAGCCGTCTAGCAAAAGCTTGCATTATCGCTAAATCCGTTGAGCCCTCTAGATAGAGCACCCATCCAGTCTGTTCCGCCTGATAGTATTGCTCGAATCCGATCTCCCTGAGCACCTTCAAAACCTGACTGCCGCGGTCGTCGATGCGGTGCGGCGGGCCCACGAATGCAACAACCAAGTCCCGGTCCGCGGCTTCGTTGAGCAGCACTTCAGAGTGACTGGCGGCGATGATCTGGCTGGCGCTGGCGCGCGCCACATCGGTAAGCAGACGGTAGATCTGGCGCTGGCGAAGTATCTCTAGGTGGGCGTCAGGTTCGTCTAGGAGCAAGACTGAGCCGGGATTCGCGTACATCCCGGCGGACGACAAGTCGAGTTCAGCACCCTGCTCGAGATAGGTCATTGCGATCTCGCCGCGTTCGGCAATGTAGCGTGGCGGACGGAGTCTCGATCCGAACAGGCTCTCAATCTGCTCGACGAGTTCGTTCCACTTCGTTTTGTCTTCTTCGCAAATCCGAAAGCAGAGGTTGCGCAACACTTCGGCGGTACGTCCTTCTCCTATCCGAACATTGATGGCACCGTCATCAAGGCGTGTTTCCGTAGCCGCAAGCCCGGACATTGGCGGCAGGAAGACGATCTGGACGCTTTCTGCTTCTGCGGGCACCGGCATGCGGTCGGGGCTCTTGCCATCGGACCGGCGAAGCGGCCGGCAGTAGAAGGACTCGTCGTTGGCGTAGTCAAACTCCAGCCCACACGTCCAGCTTTGGTCATTGGTCACACCAACCGCCTAGGCAGAAACAGAGCCATCTTCTACACCCGCCCGTCGAATTCGCGTCCCCTGATCAGCATAAAACGAAATTCGCCGCGCGGCTTTTCGCACTCAGTCATCAGGCGATGTTCCTCGCCTTCAACACCGATATACATGGTCTCCGAGCGGAGATAGTGCAGGGCTAGGCCGCGCCGCCGGTTGGGGGTGGAATTGGCACCCGTGCGGTGGAAGTTGAGGCCGTGGTGGAACAAGCAGGAGCCGGCTGGCAATTCCACGGGTACAGGCTCGGGAATCAGGGGATTGTCCAGGAAGCGAGCTTTGTGCGCCGAATTGATAGGCCCCCATTTATGGCTGCCCGGCAGCACGGTCATGCAGCCGTTTTCCACCGTGGCGTCGTCGAGGGCGACCCAGCAGGAGACGTGGTCTTGCGGGGCAAACTGCGGCCAAGCCACGGAATCCTGGTGCCAGTCGGTGACCGTGCCGTGATAGCGCGCCTTCATCATCAACTGATCGCAGTAGAGTTTGATGTTGGGACCGAGCAAGTCCTCGATGACATCGACAATGGCCGCCTTGCGGGCCACGGCCTCAAAGAGAGGATCGAAATAGCACAGGTGGGTCATTTTGCGCACCTGATCGAGGCGATTGACCCCGGCACCGTCGCCCTCGCGGAAGGCGGCTTCCAACTGGATGTAGCGCGGCGGCACGTGGTCGGCTTGGCCCCGGGCGATCTGCTCGCTGCGCTGGCGCAGGGCCTGTAATTCGCCGTCGGAGAGGATCCGGTGGTAGGGCAGGTAGCCCTGTTTCTCAAAGTGGTTTTTTTGCGCTTGCGTCAAGGTCATGGCGCGGTCCTTTGAACCAACGAGCAGATGTCTCAGTTTTTCAAATCGCTAAGCACAGGATGCGCTTAGCCGGTACAGTGCCAATGAACCCGGACTAGCCCGCCATCTCAGCACGGATTTCCCGAATCCAATCGACGCTCTGGCGGACCTTGGCAGCCAAGCCATCCCAGTCCTTGGCAGCGACGAGTTCCTTGGTAATCAGCTTGGAGCCAGCGCCGACGGCTGCAACGCCGGCCTCAAACCACGCCGCTAGGCTTTCGCGGGTGGCATCGACGCCGCCGGTGGGCATGATGCGGGTCCAAGGACAGGGGCCGAGCACGGATTTGACGAAGGCCGGGCCGCCGACTTCGCTGCCTGGAAACACTTTGACGATCTCGACGCCTAGCTCTTCGGCCTGGCCGATCTCGCTGACCGAGCCGCAGCCGGGGGAATAGGCAATTTTGCGGCGATTGCACAGGCGAGCGACCTCTTCGTTGAGCAAGGGACCGACGACGAAGTTCGCGCCGTTGGCAATATAGAGGGCGGCGGTGGGCGCATCGCATATCGAGCCAACGCCCATGATGATGTCGATTTTCTCGGCCATCACGTGGCGCACGGTCTCGGTGAAAACGTGGTAGGCCAAATCGCCGCGGTTGGTGAATTCAGCGCAGCGGGCACCCCCTCGGGCGCAGGCTTCGACGATGTGAATGGTGGTTTCTGGGTCGGCGTTGTAAAAGACCGGGACGATACCCGTGTCGTAGATGGCGTTGAGGACGGCCATCCGGTCGTACTGGGCCATTGTGTCTCCTTATTAGTATGTATGGCGGGGCTGTGCTAATCATCGAGAAGCGAGGGCAAAGGGTATGGGTTGTTCGGGAAAGTTGCCGTAGCGATCCTCGCCGCGCACCAAGATGGTCGGATACTTGTTGCCCAGCGAGTTGAGCTCGACCTGCTCGACGTGCGGGGCGATGTAGCGCAGCGTCAGTCCGCAGCGGCGGCGATTGGAGGTATTGGGGTTGCTGGCGTGGAATGCCTGGCCGTCGTGGATGGACATCTGGCCCGGTGCGAGCACTAGATCAACGGCTTGGCTGTCATCGACAAACTCGTCGGGAATCTCCTGATTGATGCTGAGCAGATTGCCGGCTTTGGCCGACTCCCCGTGGGTGGCAATGCCGTTTTTGTGCGAGCCGGGGATAACCCGCATACAGCCGTTCTCCACGCCGCTGGCATCCACGGCCACCCAAGCGGTGTGGGCTTCGGGCGGCTGCAACCCCCAATAGGTGACGTCTTGATGCCAAGCCACAAAGTGCTTGGCCTCCGGGTCGGGATATTTGCAAAAGAAGTGCGTCGAGAGCAGCATGATGTCCGCGCCCATGACCTCTTGTATGGCGTCGAGGACGCGCGAGTCTGTGGCCATCTGCCAGATAAACTCCTCGTCGATATGGCGGGCCTGGAGGCCAATCTGGCACTTTTCTCGGCCCTCGCGGGCTTCTAGCTCGTCGAAGCAGGCGCGGAAGTGACCGATCTCGCTGGCGCTGAACAGGTCGATGCCCGTGAGAAATCCCTGCTCGGCATACGTCTGGGCGGCGTCTTGGATCATGGTGGCTCCGTTTTTGTAAGGCTGCGGTTCCGTGTATATATTGCACAAATCCCCCGCGCGAAACAAGGCTCGGTTCGCCGCGTCAATACATGGAGAAAAGCCACAATGGGCAGTGTGCAGATCAACGAGGAGTTGCTATCCAGCGGTGCCTATTTTGCCGCAGAAAGTCGGCGGGCAGCGCTAGCAGAAATGTTTGAATTCCGCGATCGGCGGGTCGTATTCGGGGCGGGTGCCCTAGCGCAGCTAGCCGACGAGTGCGTCCGCCTCGGCGCGGGCCGGGTGCTGCTAATCCACGATCCGGGCATTGCCCCCCTCGTCGCCTCAGTCCGCCAAGCCCTCGGCGACTTAGACGTGGTGAGCGCATACAGCGAGATCGCGCCCAACCCCTCGGTACAAAGCGTCGATGCATGCGCGCACGCGCTAGCGGCTGCGGATTTCGACGTGGCCGTCGCCTTGGGCGGGGGCAGCACCATGGACACGGCCAAGGCCGCGCTCTGCACCGCTGCCAGTGGCGGCTCTGTGGCCGATTACTTTGGCTTCGACCTGTACGAAAAACCGCCGTTAGCTCCGCTCGTCGGCATCCCGACGACAGCGGGCACGGGCAGCGAAGTCAGCCGAGTAGCAGTGATCGCCGACGCAACCGGCAAGAAAGCCGTGTACAGCAGCTACTTACAACCCAAGGCCGCGCTGGTGGACCCGCATTTGCACCAAGACCTGCCGCCGATATTGACCGCGATCACCGGCTTGGATGCCCTCGGCCACGCCCTCGAATGCACGGCTTCCACCAAGAGCAACGCCATCGGCGACGCCGTGGCGCGGGCGGCCCTGACCGCGGGCTGCCCGGCGTACGTGCAAGCCGTGGTCCGTGGCGATCCAGACGCGCGCTATCAAATGGCGCGCTGTGCCCTCCTAGCCGGGCTGCTGTTAAGTCCAATCAACACCGGGGCCGGCCACGCGCTCGGCTACGGGATCGAGAAGGTCTCCTTTGAGCGCGGCGCACCCGTGCCCCACGGCGCGGCCGTAGCCCTCGTCTTGCCTGGGGTGATGCGGCACAACGCCCCGGCCGTGGCCGACAAGTATTACTTTGCCGCCGGGGCTGCCGGGCTGGCGCTGGGTGGCAAAAGCCGCGAGGAAGGGGTCGAGCTAGCGGCGGAGTGGATCGACGGGCTGCGACGTCAGCACACCCCCTACGGCTCGCTGAGCGCGGCCGGGATAAGCGCCGCCGACATTCCGCAAATGGTCGACAGCGCCCTGAGCGTCCAGCGCCTGCTCGAACCCAATCCGGTCGCGGTGGAACCAGACGACGCGGCCCGCATCTATCAGAACGCACTACATTAAATTGCGAAAGGAACCGCGCGATGGCGTTTGATCCTCTGCTTCAACGGCAAATTATGGGCCGCTTTGCCACCGGCGTCACCGTGGTGACCACCTGCTGCGACGGCCAGCTTTGGGGCATGACGGCCAACGCGGTCATGTCGCTGTCGCTGTCGCCGCCGCTGGTGGTGGTTTCGGTCGACAAAAGCGCGTCCATACACGGCCTGTTGCAAAAAGCCGAGGGCTTTGCCATCAACATCCTCAAGCGGGAGCAGGAGGACCTCTCCGTGCGCTTTGCCCAGCGCGGCCCCAAGGACTTTGCGGACCTGGCGACGAAGGTGGGCCAGACCGGCGCGCCGATTTTGACCGACGCCTTGGCCTATGTGGACTGCAAGCTAGTGGACATCGCGGCCGCGGGCGACCACGACATGTTCATCGGCGAATGCCTGACCGGCGAGGTGGGCAGCGGCGCGCCGCTGATCTTCTTCGGCGGGCACTACACCGAGTTATCCGATTAGACACTGACCCAAGAGAAAGGAATGCTACGATGAGCAAAAAAATCACCAAAAGCGAAGCCGAGTGGCGGCAGGAACTCACCGAAGAGCAATACCACGTAACGCGGCAGAAGGGCACGGAACGAGCCTTTACCGGCGAACTCTGCGACAACAAGGAGTCGGGTGTCTATCGCTGCGTCTGCTGCGGCAGCGAGCTGTTCAGCTCGGCAACCAAGTACGATTCGCGGTCCGGTTGGCCCAGTTTTTGGCAGCCGGTCGCGGCAGACAAGGTCGCCGAGGAGCGCGACGCGAGCCACGGCATGGTGCGCACCGAGGCTCTATGCAGCCAATGCGACGCCCACCTCGGCCACGTCTTCCCCGACGGCCCCCAGCCGACCGGCCTGCGCTACTGCATGAACTCGGCGTCGCTCAAGTTCGAGCGCGAGCAGGAGTAGGCTCAACGCTCCAGCACGATCCCCTCGCGCTCAATCCTGCTGAACATCGCCCGGTACTCCTCAGTCCCGTCGTCGTCCCAATACTCCGTCTCAATGGGCGCGGCATAGCTCATGGGCATCAGGCGGTTGCGGTCGGGCCGCACCATGAAAATCGAGTTGGCCGGATCGGCGATGTTGTACATGCGAGTGCCGTTTTTGAAGCGCGATTTGATGATCCACCTGTCTTGTGCGGGCAGCGCTAGCGCTTTCAGCCGCTCTAGCGCCCCCCGATCTAAGGTCAGCCCCAGCCCAGGTTTTTCCGGCACCCGCACCAAGCCGTTGATCGGGTCCAGCCGTTCTTCTACCACGTCGCTTTGCCAAACTTCGTAGTCGTTGTGGCAGTGGAAGGTGGCCGTGGGCGCGGCGGCCATCATGTGCACGACCATGGCGCGGGTGATGGCACCGCCGACGTTTTGCAGCATAAAGGGCTTGCCCGCAGCGGCAAACAAGCCAGCGCGGCGCATGGCATCGCCGATTTTTGCGTGCCCGAGCATGTAGATATCGGCTGGCTCCATCAGCACCTCATAGGTAGCCCCCAGCGGGAAGTGGTGCAAAACAATGGGCCGCTTGGCCCGCTTGCGCAGGTCGATGTAGCCCTCGATGTCCCCAGGCGGCAAAGGATCCTCAAAGCAACCAGCAATCGGATATTCAGCTAGTTTCTCCACCAGTTCGGGCATGTGGTCGTCCGTGCCGTGCATGGTGAAGTCGTAGTGGATTTTGAAGCCGGGCGGCGCGACCGCCTGCATGGCCTCGGTCTGATCAAAGACGTTTTCAAAGGGCGAGAGGTGGTACTTCAGCCAAGTGTAGCCCTGTGCCGCGTAGTGGGTTACGGCCTCGGCCATGTGCTGGGGATGGGTCGATACCGTCCAAGCACCCACGGGTACAAACGACCGATACTTCTGGCCGAAGAGCTTATAGACGGGTACGCCAGCGGCCTGCCCCATCAGGTCGTACATGGCCGTGCCCAACCCCAGCGAAGTCTCGTCGCCGATCCAGTCAAAGGGGTTGCTGCCGATGTACTGGCCAATGGTCTCCTGCGGCTCGGTGCCCCCGCTCTCGCCGAGGCCAATCCGGCCGTCGTCGGTGTGGGCGATGTACACCGTGCGGCCGGCGGGGCCGTAGTAGTGATTGAGCGGATAGGCGATCCAGTCGTGGTAGGCGAGCTCGATCTCGTGGACTTCGATTTGGGTAACTTGCATGATTGGATGCCTTTCCGCTCAGGGTTAGGGGAATTTGAGCACGATCTTCAGGGCTTGATGCGGCTCGGGATCGTCGAAGGCCATGGCAAAGGCTTGCTGGATCTCGGCAAAGGGCAGGACGTGGCTGACAATCGGAGCCACGTCAATGCGCCCTTGGACGATCCAGTCGAGCGCGGGCCGGTAGTCGCGGTCGGGGCTGGGGCCGATCGAGAAAATCAAGCGCAGCTCTTGGCGCAACAGGTCCAACATCCTGACCGTCACCAAGCCTTCGGCGTGGTCCTTGTCCGGGACGCCAAAGCATATCACCTCGGCGTTGCGGCGGCAGAGGTCCGGTACGAGACCGAGGGTCTCGGCGACGCCCACGGCCTCGACCGCGAGACCGGCCATGGCACCGTCCGTGATCTCGGCGACCGCGGCGACTGGGTCTTGGGATGCCGAGCAAATCGCATGTGTGGCCCCCATCTGACGGCCCACCTCCAAGCGGTAAGGCAGCGGATCGATCGCCATGATGCGGCGCGCACCGAGATTGCGCAGCACTGCGTTGAACAGCAGCCCCACCGGCCCTTGGCCGATCACTGCGACGTCTCGGTCAATGATGTTGCCCAGCTTGTAGAAGCTGTGGATCACCGTGCCCAAGAGCTGGCTCATCAGCACCTTTTCCTCGGGCAGGTCGCCGGGCAGGCGGATGCAGCCGCCATCGTCCTTGGCGAGGACGTATTCCTGGAAAAGCCCGCGATCAAATCCCCACAACAGCACCCGCTCGCCCTCCCGATAGCGTCCCGACGGGCAGGCTTCGACCACGCCCATGCCTTCGTGACCAGTGGCTCCGGGCGGCTGCGGATAGCGCTTGTAGGGGCCGCAAAACGGCGGCTTGTCGCTGCCGCAGACCGCGACCCGCTCCATCCTCACGAGCATCTGGTCGCCGACTGGCTGGGGTTTGTCCGTCTCGATAAGTTCCCACTGACGCGGGGCGACTAGTTGGGCCGCGCGCATACCTTTCCTTTCCATTCTATCTCTATTGGTCGAAGAAATCGGCGTCTTCCTCGCGCAGATAGCGCCGCGCTTCTTCGGCGATTAGATCGACACCCATCCCAGGCGCGTCCCAAACGGCGATGTGGCTATCGACCACAATCGGGTCGGGCAAGCCCTCGACGATGTCGTACCACCACTCGGGGTGGCCAGTCGGATATTCAAAGGCAATGTAGTTTTGCGGCAGCGTTGCCGCGACCTGGACTAGGGCCGCCAAGCCCAACAGGCCGTCGAGCACGCCGTGGGGAGCCATGAGGATGCCGTGCAGATCCGCGTATTCAGCCACCCATTTGAGTTCGGCGATCCCGCCGATGTCGCAAGGATCCGGGCCGATGATATCCACGGCGCGCTTCTCAATCAGGTCCTGAAAATTGTGCCGCAAGTAGATCTGCTCGCCCGTGTGGATCGGGGTCGAGGTGCTCTGCGTGACCTCTCGGTAATGATCCGCCGAAACGTAAGGGACGTAGTCGCCAGTGAGCATATCCTCCAGCCAAGCCACGTTGAGGTCTTCAACCGCTTGGGCTAGGCGGCGCGCATCCGGCACGAGAAAGCCCGGGCCTAAGTCCAGCGCCAAACCGACCTCGTCGCCGCATACTTCCTTCATCGCGCGGATGCAATCGACTGTGTAGTTGAGACCGCGTTCGCTCAGGGGGCCGCGATTGGCGTGGAACGGGCCGGCTTGGTGAGTGCCGTAGAAATGTTCGGGTGATTCAGTGATCCCTCCGCCGTGGAAGGCGAGGCCCTGTTTGATGATGCTGAACTTCTGCGGCGCGTCTATCATGCGCTGCATGTTGTCCGCGTAGTCCGCGGGCGAGCGGCCGCCCTCCATGGGGAAGCGCACCGCGCCATTGTACACCCGCACTTGGTCGCGGATTTTGCCGCCGAGCAGCTTGTACACGGGCGCTCCCACGGCCTTGCCGGCAATGTCCCACAGCGCCATTTCAATCGCGCTGACCGCGCTGCCCCAAGGCTTGAAGCTGCCCAAGCGCCGGATATTGAGCATCACCCGCTCGACGTCGGTCGGGTCCTGGCCGAGGATGAAGTCCTTGTAGAACATCACGTGGGGCTTGAGGTAGGACTTGCTCGCCTCTACTTCCCCGAGGCCGTAGAGGCCCTCGTCGGTATTGATGCGGACGACCGGGTTGTTGCCAATGACCGCGCACTTAAGATCCGTGATTTTCATCTGCTGCCTTTCGCTAATAATTGCCGGGTCTAATCTGCCATTTATCCGCCCTGCGGGCAATCGCGTCCGCCCCCGCTCACTAGGTCCTCCAGCTTCCAGTCGAGCGGGATGCGCATCCGCCCTTCGTTGCGGCGGTCGAAGAGCAGGTAGTTCTCTCTCAGCCCGAAGTAGAACAGGTCGCGGGTCAGTTCCACGTCCTTTTGGCAGTACTCGGCAATCAAGTCCAGCCGCCCCTCTTTGAACCACCGCAACGCGTCCAGACCGTCGGCGCTCTTGGGCGCGTCGAGCGTGGCCCGGCCCAGTGAGTCGAGGCTCACTCGGTAGCGCAGCCGCTGGTGGATTTCGCGCAGAATATCGAGCGTGTTGAGCGTGCGGAAGTCGAATGGGCTGTACCCGCGCAAGACCGAATAGTCAAAGCCGATGATGTTGAAGCCAACGACCAAATCGGCCGCCTGCAAGTGCTCCAGCAGCCGGTCGATGTCTTCCTCAAAATACGTGGTGCAGGCCTGCGCGCGGCTGTCCCACACCACGCCGACCGACATGCCCATCATGTGGGCCTTGTTCCAGCCGCCGACTTCCGCGGCCGAGCGCTGGGTTTCAAGGTCGAACACGACGATGTGCGGGCCTTGCTCGGGCGGCGCATCCTCTGCGCTTTCTTCTTCCTCCCACTCGGCGAAAATCGGCGGGGCTTCTTCGACCTCGGCTGAGGACGGGGTGCGCTCGATGGCCCGGCGGCCCGTGAGTACGCCGAGCAGGTGGATCGCTCCGTCCTTGTCGAGGGGGACATTGCCCGCGCCGCACGTGGGGAAATGGATGCAAGACGGGCAGCCGAGCAGGCAATCGCAGGTTTCGACCATGGAAAGCGTCATGTCCAAGAGGCGGTCGAGCTGGGCAAAGCCCTTTTCCGCCAGGCCAATGCCGCCGGGGTGATAGTCGTACACGAAAATCGCGCCTTTGCCGAGTTGGGGATGCTGCGGATAGCAGATCCCGCCGACGTCCGTGCGGTCGCACAAGGCCAGCAGCGGGAAGAGCGACTTCATGGCGTGTTCAATCGCGTGGATCGAACCCATGTAGTGGTGCTGGTGGCGGCTGAGGTCGGCCTTGAAGTGGGCGTCGAGCTCAATCCAAAAACCAATCGTCTCAAAGTGCTCCACCGGCGATTCCAGGGAGTGTTTGCTGAGGACGACTTGGTCGCCGACGCGGATCTTTTCGTAGCCCACCACCTGCGAGCTGACCTTGAGCCGGCCCAGCCGCGCCATAAAGCCCTGCAACGGCCGCGAGCGCAGCTCCTCTAAGATCTCGGTGTCCTTTTCCGTGCGGGCGCGGGTGAAGTACGCCACATCCACTTCCTCAGCGTAGATCTGGCCCCGCTCGGGATTGCGGTCGCCGATCTCGTACTGGCGGCCGCGATGCAAGTAAATCGCGCCTTTGTAGCACTCGCCGTACACCTGGCCGCCGCTGACCGTGCCGATCTGGTTATCGCCGCGATCGACGATGTTATACGACTCGCCGATGGTGCGCATGTTGACCAAGCGGTGCGGCTGCTTGCGCGCGGCAAACCAGGCGTCGCCCTCGGCATTCTGCAATAGCGTGCCCTCTTCAGTCAGCGCATCAATCGCCTCCTGATAGTTGGACAGCGCGTACTCGGGTTCGCGGGCGGCGAGGGGCAGTTCGCGCGCCGCGCACGTGAGATGATTTTTGAGGATGTACTGATTCGTTGGGTCCACTACCGCGTCCTCTAAATCGCGTGAGAAAAACTCCCCTGGGTGCCGCATAAAGTACTGGTCGAGGGCGTCGGGAGACGCGATCAGGAGAATTAGCGATTCGCGGCCGGCGCGGCCCACGCGGCCAGCGCGCTGCCAAGTGTTGATGATCGAACCCGGATAGCCGACCAGCACGCAGACGTCCAAGCCGCCGATATCAATGCCCAGTTCCAAGGCCGACGTGGCCACCACGCCCATGAGCTGGCCACCGTTGAGCGACTGCTCGATCTGGCGGCGCTCGGTGGGCAAATAGCCAGCCCGATACGAGGAAATCCGCTCCCGCAAGTCCGGGCGGCTCTGGGTAGCCCAGCGATACACCAGTTCGGTGGTGATGCGGGCGCGGGTGAAGACAATAGTGCGGTATTCCTTGAGCACGCTGGCGCGCAGCACGTGGGCCGCGAGGGTGTTGGGGCTTTCGCTCGGGTTGACAAACACGAAGTGACGCGCCGCGGCCGGCGCGCCATGATCTTCAATCGCATAAAAGGAGCGGTTGAGCAGTTCGCCCGCCAGCTCGCGGGGGTTGCCCATCGTCGCCGAGCTGGTGATGTACACCGGCTCGGACCCATAGTGCGCGCAGATGCGGTTCAAGCGGCGAAAAAGGTGCAGGACGTGGGTGCCAAAGACACCGCTGTATGCGTGCAGCTCGTCGATGACCACGTAGCGCAGGCGGGCAAAGAAGCCGGCCCAAGCCTCGTGGAAGGCCAGGATGCCCGAGTGCAGCATGTCCGGCGTGGTGAAGAGCACGTGCGGTGGCTTGGTGCGAATTTGCCGGCGGCGATGGCCCGTAGTGTCGCCGTCGTAAATGGCCGCGCTCAGCTCGCCTCCCAAGCCCTGCATCAGGCCGCTTAGCTCGTCGAACTGATCCTGCTCCAGGGCCTTGAGCGGGAAGATGTAGAGCGCGTGTGCCTCCGGGTCGTCGAGCAGCGTGGCTAGCACGGGCGCGTTGTACACCAAGGTCTTGCCCGAGGCCGTGGGCGTGGCAATGGCCACGTGCTGGCCCTCCAGCACTTTTTGGATACCCTCGGCTTGGTGCGTATAGAGCGCGGGAATGCGGGCGATTTCGAGGATGCGGGTCATGGCCGGAGGCAGGCCAGCCAAGTCGTGGACTAGGCGCGCCGGGCGCGCCGGCAAGGTCTGGTGATGGACGACCTCGTTGCCCAAGATGCGGCGTTTGAGAAAGCGGATGTGCTCGGCGATGCTCTCGGCGTCGCTGATCAAGGCCCAATTTCCTGAAGCAGTGTATGGCGAAGACGAGCGGGGAGGAGATGAGAATAGCTAAGCCGTTGGACTGGGGCAAGGCAGGACGACTGTGCGAACAGTCCATCGCCTTGACAGAGAATCTAAAAAAGGGTCTTTATTTTACTAATCCTGACAAGCTTTTTCTTTAACGGCACCTGATTACTATAAAAAAACAAAAAGGGGAGGTAATCGCGGTGCATCAAATCAGTTTCTCCGACCTAGCAAAGTGAGATCCTTACTCCAAAATCTTACGTCCGAACTTCGCGCCGACCTCCTGTCCGCAAAGGCCGTTCCAGCGCTGTCAGCCGGCTTCACCTCGGGCCTAGGTCTGCTCGTCGCCCAAGTTGCCTTCGGGAGCTTCATATTCTCGGGACCGTTGGCTCCCTATTCCTCCCAGGGCGTCGGCCTAGTGCTGTTCGGAAACTTTGCGGCGTGCCTAGTCATCGCTCTCGCGGGCAGCTACCGAGGAGCGATTGCGGGGCTATCTCCCGCGCTGGTGATCGTGATGGCCACGATCGGCTCCACGATGGATGCCGCAGGCGACGCGCTGTTCGTCACCACGGCGAGCGCGCTCATCATCAGCGCAGTGGCCACTGGCGTGTGCTGTCTCATGATCGGACACTTCCGACTCGCCAATCTGATGCGTTTCATTCCCTATCCGGTGACGGGTGGATTCGTAGCTGGAATTGGGGGAGCCGTGTGCCTGGCAGCCATGTCGCTGATGGGAGCCAAACCGGATTGGCGGGCGATTCCCGCACTGCTGGAGCCTCCCGTTTTGTGGAAGTGGAGCCCGGGCGCGGTGTATGGGATCGCCCTGTACCTCGCGATGAAACGCTGGGGCAACCCGCTGATCCTGCTGGTAAGCGTCGCACTTGCTGGTGGTGGGTATCATCTCGCGCTCGCCGCCCTCGGCATTTCGGGTGCAGAGGCTAGGGCGGAGGGCCTGCTACTGACGAGCACGGCGGATGGGAGCCTGTGGCCGGCCCTGCTTCCTGCCGACCTGCTGCATGTCGAATGGGCCGCGATGGCCGCTCAGGTCCCCCACATGCTGACGCTGATTCTGGTCGCTTTTATCAGCGTGATCATGAATTTCGCCGGCCTTGAGTTGGCTGCGAATCAGGAGTTGGACTGGGACCGGGAGTTCCGGGTAACAGGAGTCGCGAGCATGATCGCTGGTTTGGGCGGCGGCACGGTAGCGACCCTTGTCGTGCCGGCGTCCCTGCGCAGCAAGCTGTTCGGGGCCACAACAAGATTGACCGGGGTAGTCGCCGCCCTTGTCATCGGGGGCGCATTGTTCCTCGGCGACGGGATGCTAGAACTCGTCCCGGCGCCGCTCGTAGGAGGCATCCTGGTCTTTGCCGGTTTCGGCATGCTGGACCAAGGTCTTGTGACAAGTCGCAGGCGGCTCCCTTGGTCGGAGTACGGCATCATTCTGCTGATCTTCATTGCGATCACCTCCTTTGGAATGATTGAGGGCGTGGGCGTCGGGATGCTCGCCACCCTCGTGTTCTTCGCCGTGCGCCTCAGCCGTGTGGATCCGATCGAATCGCAATTCACCGCGCGCGAGCGCGAGAGCAACAAGACCCGGCCCGTCCCCGATCGCGCCATCCTGCTGAAGGAGGGAGAGCGGGTGCAGGTATACCGGCTGCGCGGCTACATCTTTTTTGGCAGTGTGTCCCCCCTCGCCGATCATCTCAGGCAGTCTCTGAGCGGCGCTTCGCGTCCCCTCTGCCTGTTGCTAGACTTTGCCGCCGTTTCCGGCTTCGACTTCTCGGCAGTGAACGTCCTGAGCAGGTTTCTGCAGACGGCGAACGCGGCCGGCGTGCGGGTAGTTTTGAGCGCATTGTCCGAGGGGTTGAGGGCCGGGCTTGAGCACAACCTGCCGCCTGCCGTATATGCCGAGTTGCTGATGGAGCCGGATGTGGACCGCGCCCTTGAGCACTGCGAGGAAATCGTCATTGCGGGGTGGAAGGCGGACGTGGACAGGGCAGACGAGCGGCGCGCCTCGCTGCTGGAGCACACCGCCGATGACCTCGAGCGCTACTTGGAACGGCAAATTCACTTCGAGGAATTGGTGGAGGAACTTCGGCACTGGCTGAAGCCCCGCGAGTACTCCACCGACGAGGCCCTCGTGGGACAGGACGCTCCACAGGACGGTCTGCAACTGCTGCTCTCTGGCCGGGCTTCCGGGTACGATTCGGCGGGCACTCGCCTTTTTCAGTGCGGCCCTGGCGATGCGATATGGCCAGCGAGCGCGTTAGACGAGCAAGCGGCCTCTGTGGTCGCGGACAGGCCCTGCCGAACGATGGTGCTGACGCCAGCCGCCCGGGGCTGGCTGGAGCAGAACGAAGAGCGGCTTACTCTCAAGCTGTATCGATACCTCCTCGCCGGGCGTCTCCAAACTGAATCGGGAGCGGAGCAATAACAACAATGGAGTCAATACCAATGAAGACAATCCTGACTTTCCTACCCATCCTTTTCCTATCCGGCCCGGCCATGGCGGAAGATCTGCCGCCCGATACGCTCGCCGACAAGGAGACTAAGGCCATGGAGGGCGGAGACCGGCAAAAGGCACTGCGGATGGTGAACGCGCAGATGGTGCGCGTCGAGGGCGGGTCGTTCACCATGGGGTGTACGCCCGAACAAGAGAATTGTGGTGACGACGAAAAGCCGACGCACCGCGTGCAAATCGGCAGCTTCGAGATTGGCAAGTATGAGGTGACTCAGGAACTGTGGGAAGCGGTAATGGGTGAAAACCCGAGTGCGTTTGGGGATTGCCCTCAGTGTCCGGTTGAAACAGTCAGTTGGGATGACATCCAGGCGTTTCTGGACAAACTAAATGTGGGAGGAGGACAGTATCGACTGCCGAGCGAAGCGGAGTGGGAATATGCCTCACGGGGCGGGCAGCAAAGCCAGGGGTTCCAGTATGCGGGGAGTAACGACTGGGCCGCGGTCGCTTGGTACTACGAGAACACCGACAATAGGACGCATCCAGTAGGGCAAAAGCAAGCGAATGAGTTGGGCTTATTCGACATGTCCGGGAATGTCCGGGAATGGGTGCAGGACTGCTGGCATGTCAGTTACGCTGGCGCACCGAGCGACGGGCAGGCTTGGGAGCAAGGAGATTGTGTTCGTCGTGCGATACGCGGCGGCTCCTGGTACGGCAAGCCGAGTTACGTCCGCTCGGCCAACCGCTTCTGGTACGCCACATATTTTCGTAACAACAACCTCGGATTCCGCATTGTCCAGACGATCCAGGAATAGAAAAATCTATATTTCCCGGCCGGCCGAGTTTATCAGTCATCGCCGACGGAGCGGTTCGACCGGCACTTGGCTTGGCTCGCGAAGGAAAGAGATTAATGATGGCTTTGAACGTGGAAGACAAGATTGCGACGCTTGATCCCGCTCGGCGACGCAAAGTTGAGGATCGGGCGATAGAGCTCATTGCCGAGGAGATGACCCTGCGCGAACTGCGCAAAGCCCGACAGTTCACCAAGCGCGTCGCGCTAGCTTTGAAACGACTAAAAGAATGGAATCCTGGAAAACATCTATTAAGGCGCTGACTGTCGATGTCTTTGGCACGGTCACCGACTGGTACTCTACCATTGTGCGGGAAGGTGAACGATTAGGCTCCGATAAGGGGATTAACGTGGACTGGGCGCGCTTTGCCACGGCTTGGCGCAGCGGCTATGAACCCGCTATGGGGCGCGTGCGGCGCGGCGAATTGCCTTGGACGAAAATAGACGCGCTGCACAGAATGATTCTCGATGACATTCTGGAAGACTTCTCGATTCCTGCGTTGTCCGAGGACGAGCGAAGTTATTTCAATCGCGTTTGGCACCGACTGGATCCGTGGCCCGATGTGGTCGGCGGTATGTTGCGGTTGAAGTCCAAATACATCGTTGCGGCGCTTTCCAATGGCAACGTGTCGTTACTGACCAACATGGCGAAGCACGCCGGTATTCCGTGGGACTGTATCTTGTCAGCAGAGCTTGCGCGGCATTACAAGCCGGACAGAGAAGTGTACGAGACGGCGGCGCATCTTCTCGATTTGGAGCCGCCTTCAATCCTGATGGTCGCGGCGCATCGCCACGACTTAGAGGGGGCTAGAGCCGTTGGATTCAGAACGGCCTTCATTCCACGTCCTCTTGAATGGGGACCGGAAGGCGAGGCAGACACAGCGCAAGACGGAGACTTTGACATAATTGCGCAAGATTTCCACGACCTTGCGGCGCAGCTTGGAAGCTAATTGCCGTAAGAAGCTTGGGATAGGAAACATCGACAGGTTAAAACACCGGGGATAGTGCATGACGCAGAACACGACCACACGGCCAAGGGTCGCCGCTATCGGGCTAGACGAACCTCAGATCAAGTCGATAAAACCGCTATGCGGAACCCTGAGGACAGCAGACTCATTGGGGGGATACCTCGATAACTACAACTGGACTGAGACAGACATAACCATCTTGGGAGACGGCTGTAATTCCGTCACTGTCAGAGGAAATGTACTAACGATCGAGCCTTCGAATGTCACTTGGATAGGACATGCCAAGTCTAGCAAGCGTCCCCTGTGGATACAAAGCAACACCGAGCGCGAGATGCGAGTTCCCAAGGCTTGCCCAGAGTGGTACAGGCCTCTCGCTACAAATTTGGCCAGACAGTTGGGCCGCGCCGAAGATCCGCCCCCGATGCTCTGTTTCCAGCAATTCCTAAAGAACAGCGTAAGCAACCTAGTCGAGACGACGTCGGGCTGGCCGGTCGCTATGCGATACGTCTTCACGAATGACGCGGAAGCATCCGAGGGCAGGGATGCCATCGCTCTAGCGCTTCCGAGAAAGGTCAGCCTCTCGGCGTGGTTCCGGGCCTTCCTCGCCGACATCCACAAGCTCGATCCGGACAGAGTTCCACAGGCCCCGCCCCGCTTAGGGAATCCATCGGACTGGTACACCCCAGAAGAGAGAGCGCTGGCGGAGCGGATCGAGAAGATCGCAGACGAAGTTGAGCAACTCAAAGCCGAGCAGGAACAAACCCAGGGCGAACTAGCTACCGCGAGTGAGAAAGCCGATGCTGGGATACGACGATGTATCTGGGCTGACGGCGACGATCTAGTCACGTCCGTCGGGGACATTCTTGAGGAACTCGGGTTCGTCGTGCGCCACATGGACGCTGAGCAGAAGCAGGGAAAACCAAAGCGCGAAGATCTGCGCCTCACGCTCGTCGACCGTCCCGAATGGGAGGCCATCGCCGAAGTCAAGGGCTACACTAAAGGCACCAGAACTAACGACGCCCGCCAGATCCGAGAGTACCGCGAGCGTTACATCGGTGAGGAAGGCAGCGCTCCCGATCTAACGCTGTGGATCGCCAACACGCACCGGATCATAGACCCATCGTCTCGGCCTGCCCTTAGCAACAATGTAGGCGAAGCCGCCTCGAATATCGGGGCCGTCCATGTCTTGGCGACAGACCTGTACAGGCTGTGGACGCTCGTCGCGGCGGGCAGCCTGAAAAAGGCACAAGCGGTCCAGCAATTGATCGACGCAGATCCGGGTCTGTGGTCTCTGCCGGTGCCAGATTCTGACATGTGCGCTTGAATCGGCTAGTTGTGGGTGTCATACATGCCGTGAAGAGCCTCCGCCAGTCGAGGGGCTCGTGGGGGACGGACGGTAATGCATTCGCCGATGAAGGCGGGCACATGCACCAGAGATGCGATCTATTCCTATAACCGCACTTTCTTTATCCATGTAGAGGAGCAGGTATGCAGATATCAGCCATTCTCAGCAACATTGAGCTTGAGCAGTTCGCTCTGCCGGAGTTCCAGCGCGGCTATGTGTGGGGACGCGAGGACGTCCGTAGCTTCTTCGACTCTCTCTATCGCCGCTATCCCGTCGGAGGGTTTCTAGTGTGGACAACCCGACCCGACCCAGAAACGGTACGCGGCGGCTTGTCTGAGTCTGCCGCCGCAGTCAAACTGCTATTGGACGGCCAGCAGCGGGCCACCTCCCTGTATGGGGTAATGCGGGGCCAGCCGCCCGAGTTCTTCCAAGGCAACGCGGGAGCCTTCACCGACTTGTACTTCGATGTCCGCAGCGAAACTTTCGAGTTCTATGGGCCTGTCAAGATGCGTGACGATCCGCTATGGGTCTCCGTCACCAATCTCTTCCAGTCGAATCTGACGGATGTAGTGAGGAATGTGGCAGACTACACCGACGACCGTGAGATCCTGCTCGAATACCAGACCCGTCTCATGAACCTACGTAGCATCGGCGACATAGATCTCCACATTGAAGAGATTACCGGCGACGGCCGAACCGTTGACGAGGTGGTGGAGATCTTCAATCGGGTCAACTCCGGCGGAACCACACTCTCCACCGCAGATCTCGCCCTCGCTCGCCTATGTGCCGACTCGCCCCAGACGCGCAACGAGTTGCGCCGTCTGGTGGACGTTTGGGCCCAAGCCGGTTTCTCGTTCAGACAGGAGTTGCTGCTGCGATGTGCTACGACGGTCGCGACCAATCAGGCTTCCTTCAGTGCGTTGCGCGGCGTATCTGTCTTGGAGTTCTCAGCAGCGCTGAAAAACACGGCGCACAGCATCGACTTCCTGCTGAACCTGCTGGGAGACCGCCTCGGCATTGACCATAGCCGAGTCCTAGCGGGACCCTACGCCTTTGCCACGTTGGCACGGCTCGTCTCCGACAGCGGCGGCTCCATCGACGACCTCCACGCCCAGCAACGCATTCTTTTTTGGTATGTACACAGCTTCCTATGGGGCCGCTATAGCGGCTCGACCGAAACTCGCATCCAACGAGACCTCGACGCCATGGAGAGAGCTGGCATAGACGGCCTGATCGCCGAAATAGCCCAGTGGCGCGGCAGCCTGGAGGTACGGCCCGATGATTTCGACAGTTCTAGTATCGGTGCGCGCTTCTATCCGCTGCTCTACATATTGACCCGAGTCAACGGAGCCCAGGACATCCTCAACGGTATTCGCCTGTCACACGGCATGTTAGGGGACCGCAGCAAACTCCATGTGCACCACATCTTCCCTAAGAAACGGCTCTATGACTATGGCTACGACCGCTCTCAGGTCAATGCCTTGGCCAACTTCTGCTTACTGACGGCGAAATCCAACCTAGAAATCAGCGACGAAGACCCGGCTGTATACCTCGCTGAGGCCGAGGTGAGTAACCCAGGAGTGCTCAAGTCCCAATGGATACCCGATGACGAGGCGCTGTGGTCCATCGATCGATACTTGGATTTTCTCGCCTCCCGGCGCACCCTGTTGGCCGCGTCAGCCAACGAACTGCTCGACACGCTAGGGGCCGGTCGCCAGATTCCACACTCCCGCGTCGCTGTATCCCCTGCGACCCCCCCACCCCCCACAGCGGCTTCCGACCAGCCGCAGTCCCTTGACGATGAAGATGACCAAGACATCGTCTCAGTCCTTTCGCTTGCGGACAATCTCAGCATCGCAGCACCGGAACCGCATTGTGAGATTTGCGACGACGAGACCGGCGAAGTGCTCGTCGTCGCAGACATAGCATGGCCACAAGGTATCCAGCCAGGCCGCACAGAACCCGTCGCGCTGCTGCTTTCCGCAGACTCCGAGATCGAGGCATACCTAGGTGAACGCGGCTACCGTTTCTTCACATCCAAACAAAGGCTCGTGTGGCACCTCGAAGAACTACTCGGCGTCGACATCGACGGCGACCGGATCATCGGCGAAATAGAGCCAGATAACAGTAGCGTATGACGACTCCTCGCAGGATGGCTGCATAGACAGTAGCTAATGCACCGGCTCCGCGAACTCCTCTCCTGCGCTACCACGATGTCCTAGCGCCCCAGGACCGCGACCACATAGTGAGTGCCAGCGAAGCCGGTTGCAGAAATTCATATTGATCGGCTCCAGCCCAAGCCATACCTTAGCCTGCTCCAAAGGAACCCCATGCCCTCCCCCGCCACCGGCATCGACCGCAACCTAACCCACTACGCCGACCCAGGTTTTAGCCGCTATTTACGCCGCGCTTTTCTCGCTTCGGCTGGCTACGACGAGACAGATTTAGAGCGCCCCGTCGTCGGCATCGCCGACACCTCTTCCGACTACACCACCTGCCATCGCGCCATGCCCCAGCTCGTGGAAGCCGTCAAACGGGGCGTGTTAGAAGCGGGCGGGCTGCCCCTCGTCTTTCCGACCCTTTCCCTCGGCGAAATCCTCCTCTCCCCCACCGCCATGCTCTTTCGCAACCTCATGGCCATGGCGACCGAGGAAATGATCACCGCCCAGCCCATGGACGCAGTCGTGCTGCTCGGCGGCTGTGACAAAACCCTGCCAGCCCAACTCATGGCCGCAGCTTCCGCGTCCGTGCCCGCCATCCACCTCGTCACCGGGCCAATGCTGGCCGGAGACTGGCGGGGCGAGCGGTTGGGCGCATGCACGGATTGCCGCCGCTACTGGGCGCAACACCGAGCCGGTGCGCTCGACGCCGAAGAAATCGCCGCTGTCAGCCAGAGCCTGTGCCCAACGGCCGGGACCTGCATGGTCATGGGCACGGCCTCAACCATGGCCTGCGTGGCAGAGACCCTCGGACTGATGCTGCCGGGCACGGCCACCCCACCCGCAGTCTCAAGCCAGCGTCTGCGGCTCGGAGTCGCCACAGGTCGCCGGGCCGTAGCCTTAGCCACCGAGGGACGCTCGGCGCGAGACATACTAACGCCATCGGCCTTTGCCAACGCACTCAAGGTGCTGGCCGCGTTGAGCGGCTCGACGAATGCAGTCGTGCATCTGCTCGCCATTGCGCGCCGGGCTGGCGTGGATCTGTCATTAGACGACTTTCACACCGCGGCCCAACAAGTGCCGCTGCTGGTCGATTGCAAGCCAGCGGGCACCGGGTACATGGAGGATTTCGACAAGGCCGGCGGCGTGCCCGTCCTACTCAAGACCCTGGAGCCAATGCTCGACGTCGATGCAATAGGAGTCAGCGGCCAAACGCTCGGCGCACTCTTGCAGGACGTGGCCGCACCCGGCGCGTGGCAAACCGCGATCCGCACCTTGGACGCGCCGCTGGGGCCAGCGTCGTCCCTCGTGGTGCTAAAAGGCTCGCTCGCGCCAGACGGAGCGGTAATGAAAAAGGCCACCTCGTCCCCGCATCTGCACAAGCATCGCGGGCCAGCCATCGTGTTCGAAGGGCCGGACGACGCCGCGCGCGTAGATGACCCCGCATTGGGCATTACGCCGGAACACGTGCTAGTGCTGCGCGGAGCCGGGCCGGTGGCCCTTGGGATGCCCGAAGCCGGCTCCATGCCCTTGCCCAAGAACCTCGCCGCGCAAGGCGTCGAAGACATGGTGCGCATCTCCGATGGGCGGATGAGCGGCACGGCCTATGGAACGGTCGCTTTGCACGTAGCGCCAGAAGCGGCCGTCGGCGGGCCGTTGGCACTCGTCCGCGACGGCGACCTGATCGAGTTGGACGTAGAAGCCGGGCGCTTAGATTTGCTAGTCCCCGAGGAAACCCTCGCCCGCCGGCGGGCCGAATGGACCGCGCCTTCCACGCCAGCCCGTGGGTGGCGGCGGCTGTACGCCGAGCGCGTATTGCAGGCGAACTTGGGGGCGGATTTAGATTTTATGCCGTAGGGGCAACCCTCGTGGTTGACCTTTCCTTGGGGAATTATATGAGTGCCCCCAAATGAATTCCTTCTTTTTTGACAATCCAATTTCCCGACAGTATCTTTGCCTTCGCTAACACTCAAGCAGACTCCCTCCTGTCGGGTGGCCTGCTGAATACAATAGCTGGCAAAAAGGGACTGGGTCGCTCCCGGTTCTCGGCGAATAAGCAGGAACTTTCCCGCACTAATCTGCGTGAGTGTTAGCAACTGCCCGGCTCCCATAGGAAGCCGATGAGCTAACCTCATACAGGGGGATATTTTTGCCCCCCTATTATTGGCCGTTAGGCCATCAGGCTACGATCTCTTAACCATTACATAAGTAGCGTAAAAACAATGAAATAAATGACGCGCAAAATGCAATCGTTCGCTGTGAACGATTGTATTTTGCGAGACCCAGAAGACGATTCAGGTGGCACCGACCGACGACGCAGATAATATCATCCCTTTTTCCCAACCAAGGAGTTAGTTATGAAACGGCTACTCGCAGTGAACCTGAGCATGACCCTGATCCTCGCTTTGGGGCTAATTTCTTGTGACAAAGACAAAAAACTGACCGGCCCGACCGAACCGTCCCCCGCGGGCCAAGCAACCTCGCAACCGGTGGCCAAAGCAACCACTCAGGCTACCTCTGACGGCATCTGCGACCGCCCCCAGCAGGTGCAAGACGCGATTCTCTCCAAGCTCTCTACGTCGAACTGCGCGGAAGTAAGTGCCTCGGATCTTGCAAGCATCACTGACGAGCTACGGATGATCAACGGGGCATTGACCGGATTGACCGAACTGCCTAGCGGGACGTTCGACGGCCTCACTAAGCTGAAATACTTGGATTTGGACAACAACGGCCTTGAGACCCTGTCGGCCGACGTGTTCGACGGCCTCGACAGCCTGAGAACTCTAGAATTGAACTCAAATCGCTTGAGCACCCTACCCGCTGACATATTCGATGGCCTCACCAAGCTGGAAGAACTGGGCTTGAGCGACAACGACCTTGAGGCCCTACCGGCGGATGTGTTCGACGACCTCGACAGCCTGAGAACTCTGAGATTGAACTACGGTCTCTTCTTTAAGGGACTGCCGGCCGACGTATTCGACGACCTCACCAAGCTGGAACGACTGGAATTGAACCAAAGCCACCTAGGGGCACTACCGGCCGACGTATTCGACGGCCTCACCAAGCTGGAAGGACTGTTTTTGAGCAATAACGACTTGGAGACTCTGCCCGCCAACGTATTCGACGACCTCGACAACCTGAAATCGTTGAGCTTGAGCAACAACGACCTTGAGGCCCTGCCGGCGGATGTGTTCGACGACCTCGACAACCTGGAGCAGCTATACGTGGGATTCAACGATCTGGATCTCGACGAGTTGCCAAGCGATTTCTTCGATGCCTTTCCCAAGTTGAGAGGTCTGAGTTTGTCGGGCATTGGCAAAGATTTGGAGGGGGACAATACCGGCACGATGACCACACTTTCGTACGATTGGTTCGACAGCCTCTCGGAGCTAGAATACCTGAGCTTGAGCCGGAACGAACTGAGCGCCCTGCCGGCCGACGTATTCGACGGCTTTACCAAGCTGGAATACTTGTATTTGTCCCATAACGACTTGAACGCACTGCCCGCCGGGCTGTTCGAGGGCCTCTCCAACTTGGAGTTGGTAGACCTAGGGAACAATCCGGGCGCTCCTTTCACCATCACAGCGGAGTTGGAGCAGCAGGACGACGCTGTGGTGGTAAAAGTTGCTAAGGGGGCACCCTATGACATGGCGGTGACACTCTCGGCAGAGGGCGGCACGCTATCCAGCACGGACGTTACCATTACTGGTGGCAGCCTCGAGAGTGGAGCGATCAACGTTACACCGAACGGGCGGCGGCCCACCCAAGTCACGGTCAGGGTTGAGTCGGCCGCTTTCAAAAATAAAATCAACATCAGCGATGGCGTCCAAGCCGGCTTGGGTGAGAGTCTGACACTGACTTTCGGAGCTCTCGCCAACACTCCAGCGACGGGCGCACCCACCATCAGCGGCACGGCACAGGTGGGACAGACGCTGACGGCGGACACCGCCGATATTGAGGATGCCGATGGTTTGGGCCATGCGAGCTTCAGCTACCAGTGGATGGCCAACGACGGAAGCACCGACACGGACATTCCGGGCGCGACGGGCGCAGCCTACACCTTGGTGGCTGCCGACGCCGGCAAGACCATCAAGGTGCGGGTGAGCTTCACTGACGACGCCGGCAACGAAGAGACCCTGACCAGCGCCGCCACGAGCGCGGTGGACCATGAAGAGCCCGTAGTGGCATGGTCCGCTACGTTGACTGTAGGCGTGGACGCCTCAACCATCCCCGCCACCGCCGGATACTCCCGATGGGGCGACATGGGTGGGACCATATCAACGGAACGTTTCACGCTGGACGGAGCCACGTACCGCGTGATATTCCTCATACACTATGCCGATGGATTGTACTTCGGCATTAACGGAAAACTGGCCACGGACTTCACCCTGCGGATTGGCGATGCGGAATACACCGCACAGGAGAGTTCAACACCAAACTCGCTAGTGGAAGAAGGATACTGGTGGGGAGTCAAGGATTTCAACTGGACCGCTGGAGACCAAGTAGAGGTGAGCCTGACCCCGGTACCAGGCACAGGTTCCGCGCTCCCAGACCGGCCACCCGCGCCACTGACGGCTTCCTTTCGATTCGCGCCAGAAAGCCACAATGGCGTCGCCGACTTCACCTTCCGAACCTATTTCAGCGAGGGCATCTCAATCCGCTCCACAACCTTCAGGGACCATTCCTTCGTCGTCAGCGGAGGCTCCGTCATCGCCGCCAAGGGCGTGAACGGGTCAAACCGCATCTGGGAGATTACCGTGGCACCAAACTCCAGCGACGACGTAACTATCGCCCTGCCGGCGGACCGGGCTTGTGAGGAAGAAGGGGCCATCTGCGCGGACGATGGCAGACCACTGTACAACCAGCCCGAACTGACCGTCCCTGGACTGGAGGAAGTAGAAGAGGAACAGGTCTCCGAGGAAGTCGTCCCTGAAGAAGAGGAAGAGGAGCCTCTTGAAACTGATACGGCGACGACTGAATCTGGCGATTATGAGAAGAAGCCATGGACGGTAGACAAACCGTGGGCTACTAACATCACCCATAGCTCAGCCAGAATCGAATGGAAAAGTGCCCCCCGTGCGGAGGACTATATTGTCCTTCGCCGTGCCCTCTACGCAGACAATCCTGAGTCGAGTTTAAGCCCCATAGCTACGACTTCGGGGCTGAGCTATGATGATACGGACCTCGTGCCTGACACGGAATACATTTACCGCATTGTGGCGAGAAATAATGTCGGCGAGGCCAATCGTAGCCCTCATCTTAAATTTAGGACGCTCTCTGAGCCGTAAGCGTTAGCAATCAGGAAAGGTTAGCTCAAACGCCGACGAGCAAGGCGTCGTTATGACAGGCCCCGCTGTGGGAGCAATTCCGGAGCGGGGCCTTCGCGTGCCTGCTGGCACCGCCGCCGAGAGCAAGTCAAAAACTTGTGCAACCCTTGAGCCAGACTAGAGTCTGCTTTTTTATACTGTGTCGGCAAGACCCGTACTCTTCGACGAAAGACAACAGAACATGAATGCCAGCAATATGGATTACGCGCCGCTTGAGCACTTAGGTATATAATTCCCTTTCTTTGAACCTAACGGGATCGTGCACCCACAAGGGATGCCCCTATATGCACCGACACAGAGCCTGTCCCTACGGAGTCGGTAGCATCTACACAACACGAGGAGGAATACATGCTTAGCGCATTGCTCGCCGAGCGCGAGCGACAAGGTAAACCCATCCGGGTCGGTATCATCGGCGCGGGGAAATTCGGCGGCGGGTTGGTCGCACAGATCGCCCAGATGCAGGGCATGGTCGTCGCGGCCATTGCCGACATCGACCTAGCGCGCGCCCGCTACGCATACGCAGCGGGGTACGGGGATGTTGCGGTGGGAACGGCGGATAGCCCGCAGGCGTTGGCAGCGGCCATTCACGCGGGGAAATTCACCGCCGTTGAAGACGGGCTGTTAGTCGCGCAGGCCGAGGATTTGGACGTGGTAGTGGAAGCGACCGGCTCGACCTCGGTCGGGGCCAGCATGGCCAGCGCGGCAATCGCCAGCGGCAACCACCTCGTGATGGTCAACGTGGAGACCGACGTGACCATCGGCGCACTGCTCAAGCGCAAGGCCGACAGCGCGGGCGTGGTGTACTCGCTCGTCGATGGCGATCAGCCTGGAGTGACCATGAACATCATCGAATGGGCGTGGTCCCTCGGCTTAGAAGTGGTGGCCGCAGGCCGCGGCACCATACTCTTTGCCGACGATCCCCAAGGCACGCCCGACAACACCGCGGCGCGGTTTGGTTTTGACGAAGAAACCTTGCAGCGGCGCAACATCAGCTTGAAGATGTACAACTCCTTCCGCGACGGCACCAAAGCCCAAGTCGAGGCCACGGCCATCGCCAACATGGCCGGGCTCGTCCCCGATATAAGGGGGATGCACGAGCCGTCGTGCAATTTGGCGGACATTCCGCAAAAATTCAGCTTGGTCGAAGAAGGAGGGCTGCTGAGCCAGCGCGGGGTCATCGAGCTAGCCAACAGCGTCGCCGAGGACGGGAAAACCCGACTCGCCAACCCGCTGGGCATGGGCGTCTTCGTCGTCATCCGCAGCGAGCACGCCTTTACCATAGAAGACCTCGCCACCTACGACCTGCATCCAGGTGGCGACGGCAAAAACTTCCTCCTCTATCGCCCCTATCACCTGGTGGCGGTTGAAGCCCCAATCACCATCGCCAAAGTCGCGCTCTACGGCCTGCCAACCGGTGCTCCGCGCTCCGTGCCCACAGCCGATGTAATCGCCGTAGCCAAGCGAGATCTCAAAGCCGGCGAGACCCTCGACGGCGGAGGCGGCTACACTGTATTGGGACAGAGCGAAAAGGCAACCGTAGCGAGCCAAGAGGGACTATTGCCGTTAGGACTGTCGGGCGGGGCCGTGCTCAAGCAAGACGTGCGGCAAGGTGCGGCGATCAGCTACGCCATGGTCGATTTGCCGGACTCGCTCGTCTTGCAACTGCGGCGCGAGCAAGACGCCACGTGCGCATAAACTTGAAGCAAAGATTGGGAAATGTCCGAATATCAAGAAGCTAAGGTAATAATCGTCTCCATCTTGGAACTTTCAAAGGACTCAATCCATATGCATGTAGGATTGATCGTGTTCTTTTTGGCTGTAGTCATTTGGAAAAAGGGATCAATTGAAACGCGATGTCTGGTCCCTGTTGTAATTATAGCATCCTTGATGGAGATTCTTGATCTAAGATATGATTATATCTCTCTCGGTTACTTTCGCCTGAAGGCAATAACTGCAAGCATACACGATTTAATCAATACTACGTTTTGGCCGGTGGTCATCGTAGTACTGGCTTGGATGGGCAAATTGAAGAATGCGCGGAATACATAGTTGTCTAAGCTCTCTTATAGGTACAAAAAAAGGGGAAGGGCACGAGGCCCTTCCCCTTTTGCGCGTCTCAAGGCAGGCTAGGCGGTCTTGACTTCCACCTGGCGGACGACCTTTTTCGCCTCCTCCTTTTTGGGCAGGTGGAGGGAGAGGACGCCGTTTTTGAACTTGGCCTCGATCTTCTCTGCCTCTACTCCATCGGGCAGGTGGAAGGCGCGCTCGAAGCGGCCGTAGATGCGCTCCTGGCGGAAGTACTTGCCTTCCTTTTCCTCGCTAGCGCCGCTCTTTTCGCCCCGCAGCACGAGAGTTCCGTCGTCGACGGTGATCTCGATGTCCTTCTCCTCCAACCCCGGCAGTTCGACCGAGATTTCGTAGGAGACGTCGTCTTCCTTGACGTCGATGCGCGGGGCAAAAGCCGCGCTGCCAGCCAAAACGGGCAGACGCGAGTCCTCGCCAAAGAAGGCATCGAAGAGATTGTCGAACGGGCTGCGCCACGGGCGATTGCTGACGCGAGCGCTGGGTAGTAAAGTCTTGATGGCCATGATTTTTCTCCTTGTTAAGTGGTGGTTGGTTCGTCTGGCCTCTGCCCATTGTATTGCAAAAGCCGTGCCAACATTTCAAAATTTTACATATCTCGTTATTATACATAGAGTTGAGATGTTTTTAACGCAAAAAGGGGCACTGTCCGTATTGTCAGCACGGCCCGGAAAAATTGGCAGGCGTCATGCGAAATTGGCCGAAGTCCGTGCCGTTATTGCACAGAAGCTGTCTCAACGCCAATCACTCCCTTGGGATGTTGAAGGTCTTGTCTTTAAGTCGTATGCTTGGGAGAGTCGCCGCCAACGGCAGCGGGCGCAGATTGTAATTAGCAAGAGTCAAGTATATGGGAATCTTTCAGGTTGAACTGGAAATAGGTGATCCGCAAGGGCAGCACTTTGAGACTGTTGATGCGCTGGTAGATTCCGGTGCGACGTACACCACGCTGCCTGAATCGCTGCTGCGAAGATTGGGAGTGGTCCCTCTCAGCAGAGCCAATTTTATACTTGCCGACGGCACTAGGATGGAGCGGGGAATCGGTCAAACTTGGATGCGGCTGAGGGGCGAAGAGTTCATAGTGCCCGTCGTCTTTGGCACGGAAGCCACTCAGCCTCTGTTGGGAGCAGTAACTTTAGAGATTTTCAGGCTGGGGATAGATCCCGTAAGGCAACGCCTAATTCCCGTTGAAGGACTGCTGTTGGTCAACCAGCACCTAATGCTGCTCATAGACGCCTCGTACGACGCCCTGAGAGCTTAGATGTAAAGGAACCATTGTGATCGACTGGGAAGCTGTGCGCGCCGAAGTAACCGGGCATTTGCAGGCCCTCATCCGCATCGACACCACGAACCCCCCGGGCAACGAAAGCGAAGCCGCGCGCTATCTAGAAAGAATATTGCGGCAGGAGGGCTTTGATCCGCTCTTCGTCGAGTCCGCGCCCGGGCGGGGCAATATCCTCGCGCGGCTGGCTGGCGGCAACGAACCACCGCTCATGCTATTGGGGCATACCGACGTAGTAGCCGTCGAGCCTGAGCACTGGACGCATCCGCCCTTTTCCGGCGCGCTGGCCGACGGCTGCGTATGGGGACGGGGCGCGCTCGATATGAAGAACATGGTCGCGACGAATCTGATGGTGTTGCTGTTGTTGCAACGGGAAGGCGTCCAACTCAACCGCGATATCGTCTTCGCCGCCACCGCCGACGAGGAAGCGGGCAAAGGCAATCACGGGCCGGGGTGGATCATCGACAATCGACCAGAGCTGTGGGACGCACCCTTGATCATCACCGAGGGCGGCGGCAGCGACTTCGCGGTCGGCGAGCAGCGGTTTTACACCTGCCAGACCGGGCAAAAGGGGCTGTGCCGACTGCGCCTGATCGCCCGTGGAACGCCCGGTCACGGCTCCATGCCGCACGGCGACAGCGCAATCGTCAAGCTGTCCAGAGCACTAGCCGGCTTGGAAGGAGCCGTGTTCCCCGCGCACGTGTCCGCAAGCGTGCGCCGCTTTGTCGAAGGAATTGCCAGCCGCCGTCCAGCCGCCGAAGCCGCCCTGTGGCAGCAAGTGCTCGACCCAGCGACCTCGGATGCCTCGCTGAGCGAACTCCCCATTGGCAGCACCTTGCGCCGCGAGTTGGGCGCGGTGCTGCACAACACGGCCTCGGCGACCATGGTGCAGGCCGGTTCCAAGATCAACGTGATTCCGGGGGAGGCAACTGCTTGGATCGATGGGCGCTTAGTGCCCGGACAGACGGCAGAGAGTTTCGCGGCCGAGCTACGCACATTTGTCGGTGATGAGGTCGCCATAGAGATCGATCAATACACGCCACCGTTGGAAGCGCCGTCCGATACCCCGCTTTTCCGCATGATCACCGAGGTAATGCAGAAACGCGAGCCAAACGCGCCAGTGCTCCCGTATCTGATGCCAGCCGGCACCGACGCCAAGCACATTGTGCCGCGCCGCCCCGAAACCCAGATCTACGGCTTCATGCCCTATCGGCAGCAGCCAGGCGAGGAGGAAATGGCCCTAATCCACGGCCACGACGAGCGCATCTCCGTGGAAGAACTGCTCTTTGCGACGCAGGTGCTCTACGAAATCGTCTGCCGCTTCGGAGGAGTAGAGAACCGCTAGCTCGGATCGACGACCGCGACGCCATCGTGGACTTCGAGGACCAGCACGCGGTCGCCGGGGTTGAGGGGGCCTTGAGCATGGGCCTGACGCGCCAACAGTTCGATGGTGCGGCCTTGGACGGTAGCGGAAATCTTGCCGGTGCTGCCCTTAGCGATGGGAACGGTGACTTCGGCTTCGAGACCGATCAAGTCGTCACCTTCCAGCGAACTGTCGGCGCTTGATCCGCTCAACCGGCTCAGCATCCAGTCGCCCAAAAAGGAACAGACTACACCGGTACCCAGCGCCGTAAAAAACGCACCGCCCGGACCCATCAGCAGGCTGCCAAGCATCCCGGCCAAACCAAAGAAGAAGGCAAAAAAGAAGAACAGCCGCAGCCGCAAAAAGGCCAGCACCCGTAGGCCGTCGCCCACGCCATCACCGTCGCCTCCAAACAGCGAGGCCCCAACGGCGATCCCTCCGACGATCAGCCCGCTCAAGTACAGATAGAAGGGATCCACGCTACCCTTCCTGCGTCGGGGCCTGGCCGTCGGCCTTGTCGCCGATGACCGAGGCCAGATCGACGCCGGTGGTGGCCTTGATGCTCTCGAAGAGCGCAGGGGCTAGCCCCCCGATCTGGCTGACGACCGCCGGCAGGCCGCTCTGACCGCCGTTGCCAGAATCGACGACGGCGAGGTGGTCAATCTTGATGTCCTTGGCCATGGCAGTGATTTGCTCGACCAAGTTCGGCAGCATCTGGATCAACAACAGCTCCTTGCCATTGGAGCCAGCGATGGTCCAGACCTCGTTCTTCTGTTTGAGGACCTCGATCTCGGCGAGGCCGTTTTCGAGAATGTTGGCCGCCTCGCCCTTGGCGCGCAATTCGGCAGCGTCGCGATCGGCGCGGGCCGGCTCAATGACTTCGATTTCGAGCCGGCGCTTTTGCAGCGCTAGGCGCTCCTGCTCAACCTGCTGCTCGGCCTGGACTTCGGCTTTGCGGGCAATCTGCGTGGCGCGCTTCTCCGCGGCCAAGCCCTCGCCTTCAAGCTCGGCCTTGCGGACTCGGAGCAGGCTTTGGGCATCGACGATCTGGACTTGGGCGTCGGCGTCGGCGACTTCGCCGCGACGGCGGGCCTCGGCGGATTTCTCCTGTGATTCGGCGCGGTTTTCGGCCTCGGCGACTTCCGCCTCTTTGAGGACCGAGGCGGTGCTCCGGCGGCCGATAGCGTCGAGATAGCCGACCTCGTCGGTGACATTCTGGATTTTGAGCGTGTCGAGTACTAGGCCCAGCTTCTGCAGATCGACGTCGGCCTCGTCGATGAGCGATCCGGCGAATTTGAGGCGATCCTCGTTGACTTCTTCGGGGGTCAGCGTAGCGAGGACGCCGCGCAGGTTGCCTTCGAGCGTATCTTTGGCAATGTCCTGGACTTCGGCGAGCGCGATGCCTAGGAATCGCTCCAGCGCGTTGCCGAGCAGCGGCTCGTCGCCGGCAATTTTGATATTGGCGATGCCTTGCACCGACAGCGGGATACCGCCTTTGGAGTACGCGTTGGTGATCGATACTTCGAGGGGAATCGTGCGCAAGTCGAGGCGATCGACCTTTTCGAGGAGCGGGATGCGAAAGGCGCGGCCCCCCTTAATGACGCGGTAGCCCACCGCACGCCCATCGGCCGTCTGGCGTTTGCGGCCCGAGAAAATGATGACCTCGTTGGGCTGGCAGATAAAGAGGTTCGTCCTGACGATGACGATCACCACGATCAGCAACACCGCGAAAACTAGGGCGAAGGTCAGAAACATTTCCATGTGGCACCTCCACAGGTTGGTTTGTGGTAGGGGCGACCGGCCGGTCGCCCCTACGTAACGTCAGTTAGCAATTTAATACGCGCCTTTAATCCGTCCAAACCACCCGCGCAACGGGTCGCCCAATTCCTCCATGTAGCGGCTCATCCGCCCCATCAGGTCTTGGCGCACAGCCTCGTACGCCGGATCGCCGTACACGTTGTCGAGCTGATAGGGGTCGCGTTGCAAGTCATACAGCTCACCTGGGTCGCCCGAGTTAAAGGTGAACTGATGGGTGCGAGTACGGACCATGCGCTGATTGGCGACCGTAAAATGGCGGTCGAACACGCAGTAAACTTCCTCGCGACCGTTCGCAAACGGGCGTCCCTCAATGGCCGGGAGAAAGGACTGCCCGTCGAGGTCGGAAGGAACTTCGAGACCAGCGGCGTCGAGCGACGAAAGCATGATTTCCTGCAAATAGACGAACTCGTCGCAGGCCGTGCCGGGAGCCTCGCAGTCGGGATGGGCGATGACGAGCGGGATGCGGTAGATCTCGTCGTACATGAACTCGCCCTTCTCGATCAGCTTGTGCGCGCCGAGGCAGTCACCGTGATCGGCGGTATAGACGATAATGGTATCGTCGAGGACGCCCAGTTGTTCCAAGTGAGCCACCACCCGGCCCACCATGTCGTCAATCAAGGTGCAATGCCCAAAGTAGCGAGCGGCGATTTCCTGAAAGCCCTCCCAACCATAGTCACCCAAACCCCACAGCCGTTCGATTAACTGCTGGCGATAGGGTTTTTTCTCAAAGGTCTCGGCGTACCCAGGATGTTCGGGAATGGACTTTGGATCGTACATGGAAAAGTACGGCTCCGGCACCAGCGAGGGGCTGTGCGGCCCCCAAAAGTTGGCCCACAGGAAAAAGGGCTGCTCATCGGTGGCGACTTCGTCGAGGACGCGCATGGCTTCCTCGGCGACGAAATACTCAATGCACGACTCGACCGGCCCCTCGTGCAATGCGAACATCTCCTGAGCCTGATTCGAGGGGTTGGTGCCGACAAAGCGGTGCGAGACCGTCGGCGGCGGGTCAAAGCCGCGCTCCTTGAGATAATCGGCATACGGGTTGTGTCCCTTCGGCTTGGCCCCGAACTGCAAGCCGGGAAGCAAGTTGCCCCCCGGAAAGGCGTAGCCCATGAAGTCCTGGCCTGTGAACCCGTAGCCCGTCGGGCCGGTCTGCTCATCCACGTGCCACTTGCCGGCGTACCCGCAGCGATAGCCGACCTCATCCAGATAGTGATTTAACCCGCGCACGCCCTCGCGCAGGCACAAGCCGTTGGCCGTAACCCCGTGCTTGTGCGGATAGAGGCCCGTGTAAAAGGAAGCACGGGCCGGCGAGCAGATCGCGGTCGGCGTGAACGCCGAGTCAAAGCGAATGCCGCGCGCGGCCAAGGCGTCGATGTGAGGCGTCTGACAGACCTCGTTAAGCCCATAGCAACTCACCGTATCGAGCCGCTGTTGGTCGGACATTAGGACGACGATATTAGGTTGCATTTAGCGCTCCTCGCTCCGCAAATCCAACCACGCCATCTCCGCTTCGGTGAGCGGGTTGTCGAGCGCTTGGATGTTCGCCGCGATCTCATCGCCGCTCATGCTGCCGACCAAAGCGTAGATGTCGAGCGGATAGCTGCGCACGTACGACAAGGCGACCTGCGGTACCGACAACCCCTTTTCTTCCGCCAGTGCCCACGCCCGGTCGAGCCGCTCGAAGTTGTCTTCGCAGTAGTACGATTTGGGCATGGTGCCGTCGAATTGGTCGCGCACTTGCTCGGCGTTGGCGCGGGTAACTTTGCCTGAGAAAAAGCCGCGCGCTACGCTCGACCAAGTAAAGAGCGGCATGTCGTGCTCGGCGTACCACGCGCGAGCGGCGGCTTGGCCCGGCCCGGCAATCGACAGGCAATCCTTCCACGGCTCGGCGATCTGATCCGCCAAGCTGAAGTTCGGACTGGAGGCGGCAAAAGGCACGAGCCCGCGTTTATCCGCGTATTCATTGGCCTCGGCCAAGCGCTCCGGCGTCCAATTCGAGCCGCCGAAAGCGTGGATGCGGCCGGCCGCGTGATGCTCGTTGAGCGCCTCGACGATGGGGCCGACGGGCACTGCCGGGTCGTCGCGGTGTAGCAGGTAGAGGTCGATGTAGTCGGAGCGCAGGCGCACGAGCGAGTCGGCCATGTCCGAGGCGATGTCGTACGGAGTGACGCGGTTGCGATCCTGGTTGAGGTGGGCACCCTTGCCAATGATGACGATTTCATCGCGGTTGCCCCTTTCCTCCATCCACAGCCCGAGCATGCGATCCACTTCCCCACCGCCGTAGCCGTGGGCCGAGTCATACGCGGTGATGCCGGCCTGCCGTGCGGCGTCGAGCAGGGCAAAGCCTTCTTCCTTGCGGCTGCGATTGAGCATGATGGAGCCTTGAACTATGCGCGAGATCTTTTTTTCGATGCCTTGTAGGTTGCCGTATTGCACGAGTACTTTCCTTTCATTCCATTGGGTATTTAAGGCCGATTTGGGCGCGGATTTCGTCGAGGATCCGCATCAGCGCTACGGTTTCGTCGAGCGACATGACCGCGCTCTCAGTCAGACCTTCGTCGAGACAGCGAGCGACTTCTTGCGCTTCGTAGTTGTAGCCATTGCCTGCCAAGGGCAACTCGACGCGCTCTTCGCGGCCCCCGGCTTTGAGCGTAGCGCTTTCACCCTTCCACCATGCGGGATCAATGGCAATCGTCCCCTCGCTGCCGACGATGCGAGCCTCGTGTGGGGTCGTGGCGCGGATGGCACAAGAGAGGTTGGCTATGGCACCACCGCCATAGCGGAGCACGATGCCGGTCTGCTCGTCAACGCCGGTTTCGCCGAGGTGCGCGGCCGCGGCGATCTGGGCTGGTTGCGACCCGAGCACCATCGCCGCGAAAGAGACGGCGTAGATGCCGATGTCGAGCAAGGCACCGCCGCCCAAAGCGGGGTTAAAAAGCCGGCCGGCGGGATTGACGCCAGCACGAAAACCAAAGTCGGCGCTGACCATCAGCGGCTCGCCGATGGCCCCAGCGTCGAGCCACTCGCGCACCTGCACCATAATGGGCAAGTAGCGGCTCCACATGGCCTCCATCAGAAAGACGCCGTTGGCGCGGGCACTGGCGACGACAGCTTCGGCCTCAGCGGCGTTGATGGTAAAGGGCTTCTCGCAGAGCACGGCCTTGCCGGCTTCGAGGCAGAGAATCGCATTGTCTTGGTGGAAGGGATGGGGGGTGGCCACGTACACCGCGTCGATATCGGGATCGGTGCTGAGGGCCTCGTACGAAGCGTGGCGATTGGGGGCACCGTACTGATCGGCAAAGGTGTCGGCGCGCTGCTGATCGCGCGAGCCAACGGCGACTAACTCTCCTGCGGAAGTGGCCTGGAGGCCGACGGCAAATTTGTGGGCAATGCTACCCGGGCCGAGGATGCCCCAGCGGATGGGTTCGATCATGGACGCTCCTAGATTGATTGGGCTGATGTGAAGTATAGCGGAGATATAGTTTGGCCGCGCACAGGAAAGGCGTCAACCTAGCTTGGGGCGGCAAAGGCGCGGGCGTTTTGGCAGAGCTTCAGCCACGGCGCGATTTTAGCAGAACGCACTCGATCTTCCTATATTTTTTTAAAGCGGTTTCACCTCTCCATCTCTCGGTCACAAATCACGTTGTGAAATCGTTTCTCGTACCCCCTTCTTCGGCAGGTCGTCATGAGGCGTGGCCCCAGCTTGTGGTCGCTTATCCTAATTGCAGCATGCGCGTCGGAGCAACAGCCTCCCGACGGGCCCGGTGGGCAGGCGGTCTCTATCGAGGAAGGCGAGCGCCTGAATAATCGCGGGGTCCGCTTGCTGCAAAACGGACGTCCCCGCAGTGCTCTGGTAGCCTTCCGCCAAGCCGTGGAAATACTGCCCGACTCGGCAGAAATTCATTTAAATATGGGTTTGGCATACTCACAATTGGAACATTATCCGGAAGCTATCGCGGCTTTTGAAAAGGCCGATGTGCTGCATCTTCCCAATCCCGATGACCTGTTCTTCTCCCTTGGTATGGCCCTATATGCCCAGCGCCGCTATGGCGATGCGGTCGAACGGTTTCAGCAGGCCTTTGAACTGGCACCCGAACGGCCCGAATACTCCTTTCACCTCGGAGAGAGCAAAAGATCTAGTGGCGATCTTGACGGCGCCAGAAAAGCCTATGAGGAGACCATACGTCTGGAGCGAGGACATGTACAAGCCCATTACTATCGCGGCATATTGCTGGTGTACAGCAACCGACCGGATTCGGCTGCAACTAGCTTCAGACGCGTCCTAAAGTTGGACCCAGAGCATGTCTCTGCCCACCTAGGCCTAGGAAAAGTCTACACCGAGCAGGGGCGCTATCAGGAAGCCATAGAGATCCTGCAACAAGGTGCGAATCTGGGGCCGAGGAATACCAGTATCCACTTCACCTTGAGCCAAGCCTACCTAAAAGCCGGACAACCTCGGCAAAGAGCGTCCGCTCTAAAGACGTTTCAACAACTCGACAATGCGGCAAAGCACTTCGACCAGGGGAAACGCTATGCCAGCCAAGGGGCATGGGCATTGGCGGCCTCCTCACTGAGTCGGGCCATTCAGATAGATTCCTCTTTTGTGGAGGCCTATCTCACCTTGAGCAAAGTGCACTTGCAGCAAGAAATGCCCGGCCCGGCCATTTTGCTGCTGCAGCAGGCCATTGCTCTCGATCGACAAAATCCAGCACCTCACAACCTGTTGGGCAATATCTACTTGATGCAGGATGATCCTGTGGCGGCCCGGCAGTCCTATTTGCAGACTCTGAGTCTCGAACCGGAATCCGCCCAAGCGTTCTACGGCCTGGGCCGCGCCAGTCTTCTCCTCAAAAACCTGCCAGCAGCCACCCGCGCCTTTAGCCGGGCCCTAGCTAGTAAACCAGAATACAGAGACGCCTATTATTATCTTGGACTCGCCTACGCCGGACAACGGCGCTATCGCCAAGCCGCCACTTGCTTCCGGGAAACCGTGGTGATTGATCCTTCCTATGCGGAAGCCTATTATGCCTTGGGCCTGGCCTTGGCCCAACAAAAAGACCATGCCAGCGCCAGGGAGGCCCTGGAAAAAGCTCTCGAGTTGAGACCGGATTATTCCGCAGCCCAGGCCATCTTGGAAGAATTGGAGCGAGATCTGTGAGAGCCGTCTAAAAATTCCGCATGGCTAGGCTCATACCCAGAAAATGGCATTGCCCACCTTTCCGGTGAAGTAATCGACAATCAGCCATGCGCCGTTGCACAGAGCCTGACCCGAGATCAAGCCGAGAAAAAAGGCTTGGCTGCGCGCATAGTGGCCGGCTCCTCCATACTTGAGCACCAGCTTCTTTATTAGCCAGGCCAAAAACACGCTGAACCAGACGTAGTCCATCATGCTGTTGGCCCCGATGGGGAATCCCAGCGGGTGCACCGGCCACCAGAGCAGGCGCTGGCGCAGCCACGTCAACAGGAACATCGCGGCACCCCCCCCGACGCAAAAGCCCAACCCGACCCTGTCAATCCCAGAGGACTCCATATTCCTCAAGGCACTGTCGTAAACTGCGGACGGGGCTCCGTGAAAGAACCAGCTATTCAGATTGATTCCACCGTACTTGTAGGCCGTGTGGAAGATCATCCAGCACGCGCCCAGACTGCCAATTAGCAGAGCCAAGATAATACTCCAGAACACACAGCGCCGGCTTGGGCGCCCCATCTCCTCGACCAGCTTTAGTCCATTGGCGCAGGTGGCCATGACGAATACCCGGAGACTGCCGCTCCACATATAGCCCATGGATAAATTGAACACGCCGGTCGGGCCCACCAGTTGGGACCCCAACCCCTGGATCAGCAGATCTGGGGCGATCATAGGAGTTCGCACAGCAGCCAGTCCGGCTTCGGCCACGACGCGGGTAATGCCGACAAAAATCATCATTGCAACTACCACAAATACCAGCGAGATCCACCACGGAGTCCCCAAGGCCCACAGCCAGCCCACCATCACTAGGACGCCCCCTGCACCCCCGATCACGGCACTGCGGTAGGAGCAGATCTCGTCCCCATCGTCGATATGAGGTGCCCTGCCAAGTGCTTTCAGCACGACATTTTTGAGATGTTCCCGGCTGCTCCACAAGCCCAGCACGACCAGAGTCAGCAGGGCCCCGACCCCTTGGTAGGCCAGAAAGGGAGAATCGCTCACGCCAAAGACAATGTGTTGTTCGGATTGCAAGCCGATGGCCGGCAAAACGGCCTTCTCCATCTTGAGCAACAAGTAGAAAAACCAGATCCCGGCGGCGACATGGGTATTGATCAGGTAGGAAAATCCCAAGATCATGAAGGTTATGTGGAGCTGCAGGGTATGGGGCGGAAAGAAGGGAATGATCCAGGTGAGTTGAAAGGGGCTGAAGGCGGGATTGTAGCGGTGCAGAGCGATGAGACTGCCGACGATGAACGGGATGGAACAGCCCGCCCACATAGCCCAGCTCTTGAAAAAGCCGTTGACTAGTTGGTCGGAATCTTCCCCGCGCACCATGGCCAGAGGCACCTGGGTAATGGGATAGGCCAGCCGCTCCCGCTCCACCCATTGCCGTCGCAGGATCACCGCAGTACACACCATGGCTACGTACAGGGCTAGCAGGAAAATCCCCCACCAGACCAGCGGCTCTACCCAGGCTGAGAAGGGGATGTCGTGTCCGGCCTGGGAAATGCCCTCGTAGAAGCTCCTATTGTCGTTGCCGTCGTCGACCAGGATATGGTGCTTGGGCACATGGGGCAAAAGCTTCTCCATCCACTCGTTCTCCGGCGAGGCATAGTAGAAAAGGGCGGTCAGCATGGGCAGCAGTTGCTCGCTCAGCCCCATAGTGCACAGAGCTGAGACGATTAGTAGCATGAGGTAGACCAGGATGAGTTCCGACCGATTCAGCGCCAAACTGGCTCCGTCTTGCACCACCTTGACGTTGAGCAGCGCCGTAACGACGACAAAGGTGGCAAAAATCAAGCCAGGAGAATGGGGATCAAGCTCGTCGAAGGGCCAGAAGGCATAGGCGTAGGCCCCGATTAGGATAAAGGCGAAAAGCAAGGCGGAGAGAAGTCCTCTGGCCGCCAGTTTGAAGCAGAGATTGAGTACCCCGATGAGGAAGAGGAAGAGGAAGATGACTCCCGGTGTGCTGAAATCGAGAGCCATGTACGAGCCCCGGATAACCATATTGCCGTAGGGGGCTCCAATGGCCAGGAAAAAGCTCAGAAAGGTCCCCACCCAGAACGCCCGGAAGGACAGTTTCTGCGGTCCGGCCCCTTCCGCCCTGCGGCGCTCAAGGAAATACCTGTACGTCTTGGGAATCGATTGCTGCAGATATGCACTCCTCGCCTTGGGCTTGGGCCCTAGGCAATATACAAACCCGCCCGCAGTTCTCTAAGTTGATGTTTTGTCAAATTCTGGAAATTCCCGACACGATTAGTCAATCGTTCTTTTTTCGCTTGACTTTATGGTTGGTTATAATAATAATGACTTACATCCTTTTTTCAATTTTCCTAACCTTTTTCAAAAAGAAAGGAGGAAGATAGGGTTATCCCTTCTTATTATTCTCCGCACGATTTCCGTGCGTCCTTATACAGGAAATTCGCAGAAGCGAGAAAACGGAAAATCTACCTATCGGAGGCAGGAATCATGAGACGCTTTATTCTTTTCTTTTTGATCTTGGGTTTAGGCATAGGACTTCCCAGCGATGCTTTTGCCCACATTGGAGACAATGTGTATTTGTTCTTCGAGATTGCCGATGAAGATCTCGAAGAGTTCGATTTTACGGATGGAACGATCGAGGAGTGGGAAGAGATCGTCGGGGAACCATCCTTGCTGCCGGGAAACTTCATCTTTTCTGAGACCGTAGGGGATGGAGCCCAGTACGATCCGGCCGACATGGACTTCCGGATCTGGTTGGGCTGGAACGCGACTACAGACCGTTTCTACTACGGGGTGTGGAGATCGGACAACGTCTACATCAACGAGTATGCCGGCGGCAATCCGGGCGAGATATGGCGACACGACTCCATATCCTTCAAGATCGATGCCGATCATTCGGGCGGGCCATATCAATTCAGTCAGGACGACTTTGAGACTGAAGAAGATTACAAACTGGCCAGGGGATCTCATGCCCAAATGTTCAATTTTATCCCCACCGCGCCCGACAACATCGTAGTCGGTCATACTACCGAAGCCGGGGAGTGGCTCGTTTCCCCGCCCTTCAGTGAATCGGGTGGGGCCGCGGTTGGCCAGAATCCCACTATTCTGATCAACGAAGCCTACATAACTGCTTTTGACAGGCTGATCTACAATGATCCGGAGGGAAGCGTGGTGTCCGATCTTTTCCCCGGCAAAATCATCGGTTTTGAAACCTCGCCTTCCGACTTCGACACTGAGCCGACCGCGTACCGCTCTTTTTCCACCCTGTCGGGTCAGTCTGGAACCAGCGGTGAATCCAGCCGTTTTGTCGATGGGCGTCTGATCGGCGTAAGCGGAGACGATACCGCTGTCGAGAGGAATTCCTGGGGGCGCATCAAAGCTTCTTTCGAAGATTGAACTAGGAGCGCCAGCCCAGTAAGGTCGCCTTGGGCGGCAGGTACAAGCGGCCAGCTAGAACAGTCCCAATAGCGCATGTGTAATGTGCTATTGGGACTGTTTATTATTCCTCCAGATAGCTAATCGCCGGGGCGTTGGAGTCCGGCGGATAGTCCCTATTCATCTCCACCTTTAGACGTTTGTACCATGCCATGGCGGACCAATTGAACGAAAAACAGCAGGGTCAGTGGGCGACCGATGGCTATCTGTTGTTGAAAAACCTGCTTTCGCCGCTAGAGGTGAAACGATTCGCTCGGGAAGTGGACCGACTTTATCGCGAGCATGTGCCTCGAGATGATCGGGTAGCCGGGAAGGGGATGGACATCTACTTCGCTATAGCAGAGAGCGAGGTGTTGCTGGAACTGATCGACTATCCGCCGATCTTCGACCTAGCTCTCGAGTTGATGGGTCCCTACATCCAGTTGAGTATGGCCGAAGTTCTAGTGCGCCCTCCCAATCCCGAGGCCGCAGGCTATATCCACACCGATGGAGGACCGGGGCTGCGCCGCATTCGGGTGACCGAAAAAAGCTGGCCCCTTCAGATAAAGGTTCAATATTTCCTGACGGATGTTGCCGAGCCCTACAGCGGAAATTTCACCCTTTGTCCAGGGAGTCATTTGCTGTCATTTCCAGAGGTTCCTCCCGGCGACGAGCACCTGCCAACCGGTGTAGAAACGCCGGGAGCGGTTCAGCTGTGTGTCGCGGCGGGGGACGCGGCCGTGTTCCCCCATTCGCTCTGGCACGGCGTGGCACCGAACCGCTCGCGCCGCACTAGGAAATCGCTGATCTTCGGGTACAGCCAGTTGTTCCTCCGGTCTTTCGGCTATGACCAGCCTTCGCGGGAACTACTGGCGCAGTGTACTCCGAGACAGCGGCGCTTGTTGGGCGACATGGGACGCGCTTGGCACCCGGGCGCTTATTTTAAGCCGCCCCAAGACCAAGTCGAACTCATGCGAGAGAAGTAGCAGCGCCAGAGCGCGCAGTCTATGCAAAGTACCACGCCGCTTGCCAAGTCGGAAAGTTCGGCGGTATCTGCGGCCGAGGGGCCTAGACCGCGCGTCACCTTACTCTCCCTGCTTGTCGGTTCCCTGTTCGTTTTCTGCATAGCTGCCGGAGCGCCGTATGCCAATATGGTGTTGCGGGGTTCGTACATGGCGCTCGATTTCAGCAATGCCGGCGCCATCTTCCTCTTTTTCTTTTTTATGCTTTTGGTGCCCGCGATCCTAAGGCACTTCCGGCTGAAGTTCCACGACCACGAACTGGTTGTCATCTACATCATGGCTCTTGTGGGTTCTTCGATTGCCACGCTGGGCCTTACGGAAAATTTTCTCCCCATCATCAGCGGCGGCCTCTACTATGCCAACTCGGAAAACGCATGGGCCGAGCAGATCCATCCCTACACCCGCCGCTGGATGTTCCCCCAGGATTGGGAAGCAGTCAAGTACTTCTACGAGGGATTGCCGACGGGCTATCCTATCCCTTGGTCCGCCTGGATAAAGCCACTCCTTTGCTGGCTTCCCGCGATCCTAGCCCTCTACTTCGCCATGATCTGCACAACGGTCATCCTGCGGCGCCAGTGGATCCAGCACGAGCGCCTGATCTTTCCCCTGGTCCAACTCCCCTTGGCCATACTCGCGGAGGGAGAGCAAACCTCGCGCTACAAGCCCTTTTTCAAAAACCCGATCATGTGGACCGGATTCGCCATTCCTTTCACTGTGGGTTCCATGCGCGCCCTGCACAACTATCACAACTTCATACCCGACATCAACTTGGTCGCCAGCTTCCCCTTCTTCCGGCAGACCACCGAGGTGACCATTGCGCTCAGCTTTCCCATGGTCGGCTTTTCGTACTTCGTCAATCTGGATATCGCCCTAGGCATTTGGCTCTTTAACCTGATCGCCCGCATCGAAGAGGGGTGCCTCAATATGTTGGGTGTCTATAGCACCGAGGTGCTGGATTTTTCCGGGCCGTCTCCTCTCGTCGCCCATCAGGGCATGGGTGCCATAATCGTCTTAGTGATCTTCGGTTTCTGGATGGGGCGCCGACATTTTGCTCAGGTTTTCCGCAAGGCTTTCCAGGGCGATGCGAGCATCGACGATTCGGACGAAATCCTCTCCTATCGAGTCGCCGTCCTCGGCCTGCTGGTCAGCAATCTCTTTATCGGCTGGTGGCTGCTGGAGGCCGGCATGGCCTTCTGGGTAGTGCCCATCTACCTATTCGCCTTGTTTCTGCTTTGCATCGGTGTGAGCCGGGTAGTCTCCGAAGGCGGTGTCGCCTCGACGCGCACCCCTCTCATCCCCACGGCTTTTGTCACCTCGGGCTTGGGCAGCAGCACCCTCGGCCCCCAGAATCTGACCGTCCTAGGGATGACCTATGTCTGGGCCACCAGTCTGCGCAACCTGCTCATGGCCTCCTGCGCCAATGGCCTCAAGCTGGCCGAAGAGTACTTGCCGGGTAGCAAGCGTGCGCTGTTCTGGGCAATGCTCCTGGCCATTGTGGTCAGTCTGGTCTCCTCGATCTGGGCGGTGCTCTACCTGAGTTATTCCTATGGCGGGATCAATCTCAACGGCTGGTTCTTCGGCCCTTCAGGCATGCCGATCTATCCGTTCAATTTTGTTAGTCGCGAACTCAACAGCCCCGATGGCCCCGATATCGGCGGCTGGCTCGCTACTGCGGCCGGAGGCGGCATTATGGCCCTGTTGATGGTTGCCCGTCAGTACCTGACTTGGTGGCCCCTGCACCCGCTGGGCTTCGCCATCAGCACCAATGCCATGACGAACTACATCTGGTTCAGTGTCTTTCTGGCCTGGCTCATCAAGGGTCTGGTCCTCAAGTACGGGGGACCGGCGCTCTTTCAGCGGGCTCGTCCTTTCTTCTTGGGTCTCATCGCCGGACAGTTTAGCTGTGCGGGGATATGGCTGCTCATAGACTATTTCACCGGCATGACGGACAACAACATCTATTGGGTTTGAGCCATAGCAACCGATTGATTGCTTATAAAACCGTATTGATACACTCTGAACTATTGACTATAATTGCTGTGGAAACGGCGTCGACATTGGATTGTAGCACTTCTTCTCGGAGTTTGCGACAATGCCCTGTGGGATCTACTGGATTTGTCTACTTCTGGTCGGCGCAATATCCCGTCCTTCCCTAGCCGAGATCCAGATTTTCTCCATTCCCAAAGATATATCCTGGGAGGAGGCAGAGCAGCCTCCCCTTAGACCGGCCAAATTCTTCCATTCTATCGACTTCGGACGCACTCCGGACGGCATCGTGTCGCTCGAGCCGAGCCGAGTAGCAGAGGTTCCCGATATTCCCCTCGATGGGGACGTGTTGAGCGCTGATCAGCGGGGTCGCCTGTTCCGCTTTTCCCGGAATATCGCTCAGCAGGACGTGGTGGCCGAGCGGGAAGTAGAACTGGAAAACGGGCGGGTGATCGAGGTGGGAGAAATCTTGTTCCCCCGCCTGAGCAACCTGCCCGACAACATCGACGATGTGCGGCTTTTGCTGCGGGCCGGTGTGCGGCAGGTGCCGGTCTTGATCAACGTGGCCGAGTCCTTTCCCAAGACCGAAGTAGAGACCAAGTTCAGCAAGAATATCAACCTCCTCAGCCCGAGCTTTTTCGAGTACGCTCTCACTCAGGACCAGAAAGAGGTGGAGTTCGCCGAGATATTCGACGGCGATCCGCACACCTCTTTCGAGCGCGTGGACAGGCCCGGACAAGATATCGTCAAGAAGATGATTCTCATCGTGGACTTGGATCGCTTTTTTCCTCTGTCCCTGATTCGCTTTTATCCCAAACCCGAGGGACTGCGGCTCTCGGCCTATACCCTCCGCTTGGGAGTCCCCGGCACGGAGAGACCCATAGCTGGCCTGGACCTCGAAGATCCGGAGAACGGCAATCCGGGCTTTCCCAAGTACATCAAGGTGGCCGATGCCCTGCCGACTTTTGTAATTGCGCAGAGTGTGCCGGTCAACCGGCAGGACACTGCGGCGGTCTTCTTTGAGCCGCCGCGCCGGCTGCGCTACTTCCGCCTGGATGTGGACACCAACCTCGACTACGATCTGGCGGAAATGGAGGCATTTGCCGACGGCTTTATGCCCAGCGCCTCCTATGTCACCCGGGTTCTGGAGCTTCCTCCATCCACCCTGGGACGGATTTTCTGGGAAGAGGAAAAGATAGGCGATCCAAGCCAGTCGCAGGCCGTACTCAGCTTTCAGACTGGCTTGACCGAGGAGTCCGAGGTCCTGTTCCGCAAGACCGATTTCGACGACCAGTTCGAGTGGCAGCGGCAGGAGGATGGCGGGGCCCTCGTCGTCGACCGGCGGACAGGATCCGGGACTTTTGGCCAGCAGGTCGACTTGAACGCCCTCGAATTGCGCTTGGATGCCCGCGAGATTTTCAGCGCCCTGAGCGACGAGGAACGCCTGGCCGTGCGTCTCACGCGCGAACAGTACCAGGGGTTGCCCGGCAATCAGATAAGTAAGGTAGAGCCGGATCTGCGCTTTTGGAGCGGCTTCCAGCCGCTGGAGAGCGGAGACGCTATCAACGCTCCGAGCGGGCGGCCCTACTTCCAAGTCCGGATCGACTTCTCCAGTGAGAGTGCGCGGGCGGCTACGGCAATCCGCAATCTGCGCTTTGAATTTGAGACTCCGCTGCTGGCCCGGGAGGCTAAAGGGGAAATTGCCCCGGCCGCAGATGTAATCGCCGGCAGGGACACGCTGTTCATGTTTGCGCTACAGACGAGTCTGGCACCGGAAAATGCGGGCTTCAACCGGCTGCATATCCGTACTCCGGCACGGATCCGCGCAATCGAATCGGTGAGCGTAGAGTTGGAGGATAGCCCAATGCGGGAACTGCGGCGGATTCCGCTGGGGGATCGGCGAGAGCCGGGTGAGGACGAGTTCAAGGAAGTGGCTATAGAGGACCCGTTTTTCGCAGTGGAGTTGCCGCGGCTGCGGACCTCGGAAGACGGGATTTCCCGAACTGCTCTCATCCGGGTGAAATTCATCGGCCGGGTGATTGATTTCAGAACCCGGTTTCAGGCCCATGTCTTTCTCGACACGCTAGGGGCGCGCGACCGGACGGAGTTTGTCGACGGAGGAGTTGTGATCATCAATGAGAACGAAGCCGGTCCGGACACGCTGGGCTTTTTGTTGCTCCAGGAAGTGGGAGAGGGGAATGTAGTGAATTTTGCCGCTGCCGAGTTGCTGGAGGATCGCAACTCATTGAGCGTGGTGGCCGATATCTCGGCTCAAGGCAAAGAGTTGGTGGACAATGTTGGAGTCGCTCCCAATCCGTTCACGCCCGATGGAGACGGGGTCAACGACGAACTGGTCATCTCCTATGATATATTGCGACTGATAAGGCCTGGTCTGGTGCGTCTGGAAATATTCGATCTGACTGGCTGCCGCCGGCGTCTAATCGGGGAACTCCAGTTGACTTCAGGAGGCTACACCGAGACCTGGGATGGCCGAGACGAGAACGGCGAAACCGTGCCTCCTGGGATCTATTTGCTGCGTATCAGAGGGGATACGGATACTAAGGAGTCGGTCGCACTAAAACAGGTAGCGGTGATTTATTAGACTCTTTCCATACTCGACGATCTGCTCCGCAGGTTGAGCACGCCTGGCAAGGCGGTCCAAAGCGGAAGGAAAAGACAAGGTGAAAAAGTACATCCTGTGGCTCATTTCGAGTCTGGTTCTGGGAGGAACGCTCCATCCCCTCCTCGCCCAAGGGCAGGCGTACCGACTTACCGATAAGGCAGTTTACGTCGACCTTCCCTCGCACTGGCGGAACTGGGAGTACCAGAACGACCTAGTCAGCAGCCTGAACGTGGCGGTGGACTCCACGGGTTTGTTCATCGTCGATGGCGAGGGAATTCGCCCCCGGTATTTCACCGACAAGAAGAACGCGTCTCTCGAGGCAGGTCGACTTTTTTACCAAGATATAATTCGCGCCAATGGGAAAATTGTAGCGGCTGGGGCTTCGAGTCTTTCCAACGACCGCTTGGCTGCTGGTGCTATTGATGGCCGTCTGACGACCTACTGGGAGCCGGCCACCAGCGATGTCAATCCAGAGGGACTGCGCACGTGGGAACTCCTAGTGGATCTGGGTCAGCTAGTGGTGGTGGACAGCATCACCGTGGTCTTCCCCGGTGCCTCGGATGAGGAAGATCTCGGCGACCCGCTCAAGACCTTTGTGTTGCTGGCGTCAATGGGCGAGCCTTCGCTGAGTACGGACAGCCAGAACATCAAATTCACGCTGTTGGGCAAAGCCACTGACCGGGACCTGCAACCGGTGGGTACCGATGGCCGCTGGCGCCAGATCACCTTCTCCGTGGAGCCTCTCGATCGGGCGGATTTTGACCTAGACGGCTTTCCAGACATGCAGAGTTCCTTTCTACACTATATCAAAATCAAGGCCACGGACAGCGACTTTAACCGCCGGATCTCGATCGGCGAGGGAGATTCGGCTCGGGTGGTGTACGAGGCCCTGCCGCCGGAACGGCGGGGCAAGCGGATCTACCAGCGGGTGACCGCGGGTGGATTGCTGGCCGAGGTGTCCGAGGAGGTCTACGAGGGTCTATCCCCGGACCGCAAGGGGCCCATCCGCTACTTTGTGGGGGAAGTGCCCCGCGTCCAGGAGGTGCAGGTGTGGACCAAGGGAGACAATCTGATGCGCGATCTCACCAAGCGAGCCGGGAGTTCCTATGAGGATGGTGGGCGGGGTGCCCCTTGGTGGTCAACGGACGGTCTCTACAATACCTGGTGGACGGCCAATGTGTGGTCGGCCCTCTATGCTAGGGCGACTATGTGGATTGACCTGGGGGCGACCTTTTGGACGGACGAGATGTACGTAATTATGAACGGCAACTACTTCCTCGGACACGAATTTCTGGTCTCGGACGGCACTCTGTTGAATCCGGTCAAAATCGAGAGCCCGGAGGACTTCTCTCAACTGGAAAACGGGCTGCAGTGGGAAAATATCATCAGCGCTGGAAAGGTGGACAACCGGACTACCCAGGTGCGGATGTTCAGTGAGGAATTCTCCCGGCGCAAAGTTCGCTTCCTACAGGTCCGGGACATCGACATCAGTGGGCGTCAATCCGGTCGCTACGGATCTTTTGGCAATCTCGCGGAGCTACAGTTGTACGGCAGCGGATACCCCGTCAGCGTGTGGCTCTACTCCCAGCCCATCCGCCTGCAGCGCCAGGGCCAAGATCGGCAGACGACCCTGTCCAGGATTGCCTGGGAGGGTGAGGCCATCGTCCGCCGGCAAGATCCGAGTGGGGCCTTCATCGAGGTGGCCGAACCCCTCGATCTGCACCCGGAAGTCAGCTTGCAAATCCAGACCCGCACCAGTGAGCAGACCGACTCGCTCTTCACCTATTTCGAGGTAGTCGATGACGGGGCAGGAGATTTTGTTCGCACGGAAATAGACGCGGAGCGCTATAGAGATCTCGAGCTGAATTGGCGGGTCTGGAACCACTGGCTGAGTCTGCCTCAAAGCAAACGCCACAAGAGCAAGAATGATGATGATGGGGACGGCCAAAAAGACGAAGATCAGATCGATTTTATCGACAACGACGGGGACGGCAAGATCGACGAGGACGGCAAGAAGCTGCGTCGGGCTCCCCGACAAACCCCGGAAAGGGACGGCGAGTTGGCTTTTGTGGGGTGGAGTTCTTGGAGCCGGAACTACCGGCCAACTGGGGGTCGTAGAGAGGCCGTGGTCACTTCTCCCAACCCCCGCAAGTTCCTACAGATTCGGGTGAACCTTCAATCGGAAGATCCCAATGCCACCATTCGCCTCAAAGCGCTCCGCGTGGACCTCGTCCCGCCGCTGGCCCTGAACACAGGTGCTGAGCTCGCCTTGCTGACTCCTCAGGGGCTGGAGCGACCCTTGCACGATCTGGAGTCCGAGCCGCTGGACTATCGCCCTCCCCGCCAAGTCAACCCGCTGGAATTGCAGACCTATTCGTATTTCATCCGGGCGGCTGGGCCCGATCCGCTGCAGCCGGAGGTGCAGGAGGGATTCGACGAAATCCTCATCCTCACCAAGCAGCCAGCCGCATTGCGGGGGGTGCGTCTCGGCGAGGTGCGGGTGGTTCGGGAAACATCTTCGCTGGACAGCTTACAGGCCGCAATCAGGGCCATGGAGACCCGCTTCACCGACTACTTCCAACGGGTGCCCGGAGACAGCCTCTTCCGCAATGCCGAGGGCCAGTCTCTGCAAATGCTGGCGCGGACGGGTTCAGATTCGCTCTACTTTCGTCTGCCCTTTTCCCTCAACAAAGATAACCGAGGGCAGACCCACGCCATTGCCGAGGTGCAGTTGGCCGTGAAAATGTACCGGGACGGGACGGAATTGCACAGTTCCGTGCGCAATTCTCAGAACCCTGAAATGGACTTTCAGCAGGTCGAATTCGACGGTCAGGACGCCACTGAGCTGGTCGAACACAACGCCGTCCGGGTCAGTCTGGACCAGTCCGCCGACGAGTTGGTGCGCGTGTTGGCAATGAACCCCTTTGTCACGCCCAACGGGGACGGCGTCAACGATCAGTTGCAGATCGAATTCGCTCTGATACAGATCCTACAAGAGCGCCCCATCGAAGTTGCACTATACGACTTGTCCGGCCGGCTGGTCGGCCGTGCCGTCCAGATGCAGGAGGGAAGGGTGATAGAGAGCATCGGCAAAGCAGGTGAACTGCAGTTCACTTGGAATGGACGCAATCCGTCCGGGGCGCTGGTGCCTCCGGGAATCTATCTGTGCCGGATCCAAGTCGAAGCCGACCAAGGCGACGAAAAGGTCGTGCTTCCCGTTCATGTGGTCTATTGAGTCGCTATCTACCGAGATAATTCCTCTCGAGCCTAGACAGGAGGGTGTTGTGCACGGACCATACGGTAGAAGTTTCGTATGTTTTTTTGCCCTGTGCGCCCTGCTCGCAGGGGAGCCGCTCCAAGCCCAGGAAATCGGCACCCGCCTCGGGGAGCGGCGCGGCGGCGAGATTTCCTATGAATTGAAAGGTTCGGGAGTGCTTTTTGATGCCTTGGATCCGGCGGTCAAGAAGTGGTACGTACCCCAGGAATTGTTCTACGAATTCCAGTGGCGCCAGTGGCAGTATTCCAACTACGCTCGCAGCCGCTACCTCAGGTACGTGAACACCTCGCTCGAAGGAGACTATTTCTACGATCTCTACGGCAATTTCATCACCCGCGGCAAACTCGTATACGACTGGCGCGTCTCCACCCCCCAAGTAGCCGGGAATGCCCTGTTCAAGGGCAGCGAGTTCAGATCCTGGTTCAACAACTTGGTGATCGCCTCGGACTCAAAGGGCCAGTATTTCTACAGCCTGACCGTGGGCGACAGGATTCGGACGACGCTGACGCCCATGACCTTTTCCAAACCCAGCTTTACTGGTATGCAGTTCGATTTCGCCAGCGACAAGTACGAGTTCACCCTCCTTGCCTCGCGTCCCAGCGCGGCCGGAGCAGTCGGCGACCTAGGCCCCTCCGGAGCCGGTGAGCGCTCCAATGATACCAATCTACTGGGAGGTCGCGGCACCATCCAGGTGGGTGATTTCGTCCAGTTGGGGACGACCTATGTCAGCGCCTTCAATGCACAGACCAAGAATCAGGCCTTCTCGGGAAACCCGTTCAGGGGCACCTTGACCGAAGGGCAGAACAACGATGTAACGCGCATTGAGATCCGCCTGAGCGACGACTCGCCCGAAGACGGCGATGGCGGTACGGCCTTCTTCCAAGAAGAGATCATTATCACCAATATCGACGGCAAGCGCTTTAGCAACCGCCGTCCTTTGGACGGCAATTCCATCCTCAACTTTTTTCCCACTATCCAGGGTGGCTTCCGCCAGGAAGGCTTTCTCTCAGCCGATGGCAGCGAAGTCATAACCCTGATATACGATCTGGAGGGTCCGGAGTACCGCCAAGCCTTTGGCCCGGCTCCCGATCGGATCAAGAGCGTCGAATTCGTGCTGCTGCTGGCCAATGACTATCGCATTGACCTGACCTCCAACCGCCAGGTGAACCGGATCCAACAACCGGTGACGCTGTCCGAGGGCATTCCCGAGCGCACAATTCGCGCTCCGGGCAATGTCCAGGACGGCTCCAACCAGCGTTTTATCTCCCTCCAGTACGGGCTGCCCGTAGGCAACGAAATCTTCGGTTTTACCCTCGATGTGGAAAATGCGCACGGATTTTTCCTAGCGGGCGAATTCGCCCACAACCGGCAACACAAGCGCTATCCACGCCGGCTGGAAACCGATGTGACCGAACACACGCCTTCTCAGGAGAGCGGGGACGCTTGGTTTCTGAATCTGTACAAACGGGCTCATCCTCTGTTCTTTTTTGCCGAAGCCTACAGCATGGATCCAAACTACAGTACCAGCACTTTCTTGGCGGGCATCCAGAACGATCTGGCACCGATCCTCTACGACGACAACCGCCAGTTTGTCTACGAATTTGTCGAGGACAACGACGACCAAGACCGCTTCCCCGACTGGTTCCGCCGCGGTTTCACCCGCGACACCGAAATCTTTCCGGGCTGGGATGAGAACAGAGACTTCATCGTCGACTTCAACCAGAATGACAATCTCCGGCGTCCCAACACCATCCCCGACTACGAAGAGCCCTTCCTGCGCTACAGTTCGGATCGGCCGGACTATCTCTTTGGGATCGACATGAACAACAATGGCATTGTCGATCGCTTTGAGAACGACATCCAGCCGGACTATCTCTACAAGCGGGATCGACAGGGCTACAATATCTACGTCGGTTCCAGTCTGGGCCCCGACGCCCGTCTGAGCGTGGGACACCAGCGCGAGTGGCAATTGGCGGATGATCGGCGGAACAAAAGTTCCTATCTATTGCTGATCTACGAGAAGGATTTTCCGCGGCTAGGACGGCTGCAGTTCTACGACAATCTGCGCCGGATTGAGGACGATATCCGCGACAACGTGATAGAGTGGGTGCTCCGGGAGGGGTCGCGAGGAGATTTCGTGCCCTTCGAAGACCCCCTGCCCGCCCGCAATGCCTGGGCCAATACCCTCTACTTGGGCTACCAGTACGCCGCGGATAACCTGCGCTTTGTCAACCGCTTCAAATACGAGTTCTTCCGCCAAGTGGACTTCGATGAGCGGCCTTTCAAGCAGCAGAACATCCGCGAGCTGGCCAGCCTGTGGGGGGTCATCAACAAGGCGGAATACACCTTTAACTTGGGCGCTCTGCGGCTGGAGCCGCGCTGGAAGAACGAGTTTTTGCGCCACCGGCCCACCCGCAAAGAAGAACAGATCCGCGTGGCTACCACCGAACTACGGGAGCTTTTGTCCCTGATAGGCCGCATTTCGATTCTATCCAGGACCACCCTGCAGGTCGGCCTAGAATACTTTTACGTCAACCAGTTCAGGGATATCCTCGAGAACGATCCGGTCCGCTCGGATCGCAATGAGCTGATCTACGCTCTCCAACTCACCAACAACGTGGCCTACTTGGGCTACGACTTGTGGGGCCAGGCGGGTATCCACATCGCCCGGGTTGATCGGAAGGCCGCGGCCAAGGTGCAGACGGAGAGCAGCCTCTTTCTCACGCTGTACGCTGGTTTTGGCGAGTGAGTTCGCTTCTCGGCAGAACTTGGAGACAGTATCGATCATGAGTAGACAGAAGAGCCTGCTGATCTGGGGCGCGCTGTCCCTAGTGGGCGCAGGCGCGCTCTCAGCAGAGGTCGAAAAGTGGCGAGTGGGGGACGAGACGCATCCTTGGCAACTGGTCCCGGTGAGCGGGATCACTAGGTGGGGCCGGGGTTGGGCCTTGGAAATCCTCCAAGACGGGGACGGTAGCACCTGGCTCAGTCCCGTCCGCCTAGACAGCACTTTGAACTTGGTCGCCTTGCTTGCCGAACGGGCCCAAAGGGGTGAGTACGGTACAGATATCGCCATTGTCCCCAGCGAGGCGGGAGTCCGCATAGAAGTGGCCGATCCCTTCAATACCACGGCCTACGGGGGGACCAAAGAAAACAGGGCCAAGATGGCCGACGGCGATCTGTTCACGGCCTACGGTCTCACCACCCGAGACGCCAATGCCCGCTTCGACCTCCGCTTTCAGGGCTACTACTACATCCATCGGATCGTTTTCCAGCCGCGCCCTAGCGTGCCTGAGGCCACCATGCGGGATTACTGGGTGCGCTACGGGAATGCCGCGAATATCAGCAACAACAGGCTGAGTGTCTATCCCTTTGTGATCCCTCCCCAAGTCGGCCAGCAAATACCCGTAATCAAAGATATATCTCTGGATCAACCACTGCTGATGGGGATGGTGGATATTCTCTCCCGACATCCACCCGGCGAGTACTGGGAGATCGCCGAGGTGGAAATTTACGGAGATGGGTATCCCACGGATGGTTTCTATGCTTCGGAGATAATCGACTTGGGGGTGAATCCACCCGGCGTGCGGCGCTATGCCCAGCAGTGGGATCGGTACAAGCTAGGAGACCGGACAGAAGTAGAGAGCCAGTTCTCCGACCAGGAGGACAATTCGGTCACCTGGGGAAAGGTGCGCTGGAAAGCCCGCCGCCTAGGGGAGGGAGGGGACGTGCGCATTCAGTTTCGCGCCGGAAACTCCTTGGATACCCATATTTACCAGCGGCGAGTGGGGAAGGACGTGGTCGATGTGCGGGACGAAAACGGCCGTACCCTAGACGCGTTCAGTTGGGCGAATCTCAACTCGCTGATGCGGGTGCCAGAGCACAACCTACCCTACAACGAGCTGGGTGCCCCTGTGGGGACCGATGGTCCCAGGGGCTGGAGTTTCTGGTCGGCGTCGCTCCGCTACGAGGACGGTTTGATTGATGAGACGCGGCCGGCAGAGGAGAGCGGCATCCTCCTGCCCTTGCCCAGTCAAACCCGCTATCTGCAATTTCGCATCTTCTTCGACAGTTTGCAGCACAGCGCGGTGCTCTTCGACTACCTCGAGTTCGAATACGATGTCCCCGTAGTCGGCCAAGGAGTCCGCGGCGAAGTCTTTCCTCCCCAGGCGCTCTTGGGCGAGGAGACCACGTTCCGCTATTTTCTCAAACCCTTCTTTGACCCAAACGACCAAAGGGGCTTCAACCGCATTGAGATCGCCGTGCCCAGCCCGGACACTAGGATCCAGACGCTCAAGGTGGACGACCAGCCCTGGGTAGAGATACCAGTGGCGGCCACCGAGGGAGTGGAGCCGCAGCGGCTGCCTCCAGAGCCCGGCGGACTTGATTCACTGGGACAGTTCGCCCAGACCATTGTCCTCGACTCGGTCCGCAGTGCCAGCAAGCTGTTGGTGAAGCTGCCGCCCCTCGACGCGGCCGATTTTCCGCCGGGACAGGAGCGGAATATTGAGATCGTCTTCACCTCAACCCTCTTCAGTGGCTCGTGGCAGTTCACCAGTGCGGTGTGGAACGACGCCGAAAAGGAAGGACAAGTCATCCCCCAGTCCACGGAACCTGGGGATGCCAGTCCCGAATTGAGTACGGACGTCTTCACCGTAGTGGCAGAAAATTTAGGGGGCCTCATCAGTAGGCCCCTAGTGGCACCCAATCCCTTCACGCCCAACGGCGACGGGATCAACGATGAGGCCCTAATCACCGTCAACCTCTTTCTGGTCTCCGAGCCCATAGAACTCACCGTCGATCTGTACGATCTGTCGGGGCGTCGGGTGCGCAGCCTCGGACGCGGGCGGCACGGGGCTGGTGTGGTCGAGTTGCGCTGGGACGGTCGGGACGACAGGGGGTGGATACTGCCCCCCGGAATCTACCTATATCGCGTAAGAGCGGATGCGGACGACAAACTCAAAAGGCAGACCGGAACCTTGGCCATGCTCTATTGAGATACTCCCGGGCGCGCTCAAACCCTGAATAGGATAATCTGGTATGCATAGAGTACACTGCGTCCTTTTGCTGGCGCTGGGGTCAATCGGCTTGACCGCGAGTTGCGCCTATCACTATTATGCCGGCAATCTGCGGCCGATGGACGAAGCAGTTCAGGGCGAGGGCAAGAGGGTCACGGACGACGGCTCCGTCATTTTCACTGCGGGACGGCTGGAAATCCAATTGCGCCCCATGAACGACGAGGAATTGAACCGCCAGTTCAGTGTGGCTACAGAGCAGGAGACCAACCCCTATACCTACGGCCAGACAAAGATCTTCAGGACGAACCGGACTCCCAGCCGCTTTACGGTATTCCGATTGAGCGTGAAAAATTACGCCTATCCCAAAGTCCACATAGACCCCACTGGCCTCTACATTGAGACCGACAACGGCCGCAAGTACTCCGCGCTTAGTTTTGCCCAGCTCAAAATTTACTACCGGAGCTTTTCCCTCGGGGGGTCGGGTGGTGGAGCAGGGAATAGCGGGGATAGAAGTCGGGGTATGCGTCGGGGCGGGGAGTATCAAATCTGGCAGGAGCGCCAGGGCATCCTCAGGCGCACCTTGTTCGCCGGCGAGATGATCTTCAGTGGCCAAGAGCGCGAAGGATATGTCGTCTTCAAAACTCTGGCTCCTGATGTCGCCAAGCTGACCGTCCACATTCCCGATATCGCCGTGCGCTTCGATTTTAGGGACCAACCCATTGAGATGATTGACGTCACCTCCCGATTTGAGCGGGACATCGGACGGGAGTATCCAGACGGGCGTATTGAGTTGGCCCGGAAGTAGGGAGACCGGATGAGCGGGAGTCTACTGTCGTGAATTGCCGTGGAGAACGACGCATGTCGCCTTGCTGGGCTTGGTTGCTGGCCGCAGCGGGCCTGTCCCTGCTCGGGAGTTGTGGGCCTCAGCCGCAGACCGCGACGGACCCGCCGCTGGTACAGGTCGGCGACGAGGTGATCACCGCAGGGGCATTGCGGCAGTACGAATGGGATCTACCCACGGCATTTCGTGCAGCCGCCTCTGGAGCGGCGGCCCAGCGCGAGCATCTCCAGAGCCTGGTGGACCGTCAGCTAATGCTGCTCGAAGCCGGCAACAGGGGGTACGAGCCGAAAGCGGAACTGGAGCAACTCGCCAATAAAAAACTGATTGACCAAGTTACAGCCGAATATATCACCCGGCAGGTTGAAGTGGCCGAAGAAGAACTGCTCCAGGAGTATCAAGAGGCCGACCTGGGCTGGATGGTTCGGCCCGCCCGCATTCTCTGCGCCACCGAGGAAGAGGCCCGAAAAGTCGTCCGCGAACTGGAGCAGGGGGCGGATTTCGCCGCGTTGGCAACGGCTCGCTCGCTGAAGGGCGCGACGGAAAAGGGAGGAGACTTGGGGCACTTCTTCGGCCCGAAGGACGTGGCCCCAGTGCTGCGGGAGGTGATTTTCGATCTGCCTGTGGGGGGCTTCAGCGCGCCCATCCGCACAGTAGAGGGGTACGAAGTGCTGACGATTCTCGATCGCTATAGAGTTCCCTTCGACCGGCTAAAGGAGCGATTGACCACGAACGTGCGCCAGCGCAAATGGGCGGCCCGGCGCCTCGAGTACCTCGAGGAACTCAAGAGGACGGATAGTCTGTCTCAAGCCGTTGCTAGCGATCCCAAGGCCCTGTCCGATACCCTACTGCTGCGAGAGGCCCGCCGACAAGGGTTCGATTTGAACGCCGAGTTTTTGGCCTGGCAGGAAGCCAAATACGAAGAATTGCTGATCAGACAACTGCGTCGGCGAGCAGTGATCGATCTGCTTCCTCCTCCTTCCGAGGCGGAAGTGCGGCAGCACTACGAGGTACATATAGACGGGTACAGCGTACCTGGAACGGTCTACTTGACCGAGATCCTGCTCAATACCCGGGAGGAAGCTATGGAGATCCGCCAGGCCGCAGAGGCGGGACAAAGCCTAGAAGATCTAGCTCGCAAGCACTCGGTGCGTCCGAGGACTGAGGACGCACACGGGCATATGCACGTCGATCGAGATGGACATGTGGTCCTTTATGCCCTCCAGAGTTCGCCCTATTACAGACTGTTCCAGCGCAGAGAGCGACAGCAAGTCGGGCAAATCCAAGGGCCGGTGGAACTGGACGGCAAGTTTGCCGTATTTAGGCTGGACGAACCCATTGAACCGCATCGGATCCCCTTTGCAAAGGTGCGGAAGCACGTCCGTCGTCGAGTCAAGTTGCAGCATGCGAAGCGGGCTTTTGAAGTCTATATCGACTCGTTGCGCACGGTCTACGCCGGGGAGATCAAGTGGTTCGACGAGCATCTGGCCGGGCTGAACGCTGGCAATACGCGATGAAGCCGAACGTCGTCCAACCAGTGATCAAGAGCGCTAGGTACTTCCTCGCGCATGCCCCCGGATTGGTGCGTTATGGTTCCAAACCTCGCCGCGAACTCCTGAAAACCCCGGAGCTTTGGGACCAAATTGCCCCGCATCTCCGCTCGTATTCGGAAGCCGCGGCCTATGCACCCAATCAGGTTTTTCTGGGTCGGTTTGCGCCCGACGAACTCGCCACCCGCGAGCGGCCCTGGTTCGCGGGGACCAGCCCCTGGCAGCGGCGCTATCCCCACGGCGAGATCATGCCGGAAGAGACCCTCTATGGGCTCCTCAAGATAGCCGATGCGTTTGACTTGGTCTGGCTGGAAGAGAAATTTGCCGGGGAAGTTAGAAAAACCCTAGCCGGCCATAGCTTGGTACACAACTCCGAATTGGAGCGACTCGACGACGGCCAGCCCTATGCGGCAATCGAGAATAGCGTGGCCGATCTGCAAGCGGCGCTGCCTCTCTTGCTCAAAAATGGGCGTCTGGTCGGATGCATACATCGCGCCCACGAAGAAGATGCCACGCTGGCAGCGGACGTGTTGCTCGAAAACTTGACGTGCAAAGTCACGGCTGCTATGGCGCTGCGGACGCTGTTGAGCGACACCCAACTCAATCCGACCGCGGTCGACTATATCATCAATAGCGGTGAGGAAGCCGTCGGGGAACGCTACCAGCGAGGGGGAGGGAATCTGGCCAAAGCCGTCGGAGAGATGTGCGGTCTGAGCAATGCGACTGGATCCGACGTCAAGGCCTTCTGCTGCGGGCCGGCGCACGCCTTGGTGATGGCCGGGGCGCTGGTGAGTTCAGGCGTGTTCGATGAAGTCGTCGTGGTCGGCGGATCCTCCCTGGCCAAGCTAGGGATGAAGTTCCAAGGCCATCTGCGCTGCGACTACCCCATCATAGAGGATGTGTTGGCTGCGGTAGCAGTACTGGTGGGCCCGGACGACGGCCTCAGTCCGGTATTGCGGCTGGACTCGGTAGGGCGGCACAGTGTAGGGGCTGGTTCTTCCCAGCAGGCCGTCTTTGAGGAGTTGGTCTCCCGACCTCTGGCTAGGCTGGGCTTGCGGTTCAGGGACGTGGATAAGTACGCTACCGAGTTGCACAATCCCGAGGCCACAGAGCCTGCGGGCAGCGGTGATGTTCCCAGGAGGAATTACCAAGTGATTGCCGCCTTGGCGGTCCTCGACAAAGAGATTGACCGGTCGGAAATGCCGGCTTTCATCCAGAAGCACGGGATGCTCGGTTTTTCGCCCACCCAAGGGCATATTGCCTCCGGCATTCCCTACCTAGGCCATGCGCTGGATCGCATGAGAGATGGCACGATGCAAAGGGCCATGTTCCTCGCCAAGGGCAGCCTGTTCCTAGGCCGAATGACGCAGATGTCCGATGGCGTGTCTTTTATCGTTGAAAATAACCCCAACAGGAGTTGAGCAGATGGAACTGCAAGGGAAAAAAGCGATCGTCTTAGGCGAGCGGGACGGGGTGCCGGGTACGAGCATAGCAAACTGCGTCCGCAGCGCCGGTGCTGAAGTGGTCCTGGAGGTGACCTATTGCTTTGTGTGAACGGCCGCAGGCGGCGTTGACCTGGAAGGTCAAGAGGAAATCAAACGGACCGTCGAGCGCACGGGCAGCGACGATGTCGTCGTCATTTTGGGCACGCCGACCGCAGACAGCAGCAAGCTGTACGCCCTGACCATGACCGAAGGGGATCCGACTTGGGCGGGTGCCCTAGCCGGTCAAGCTCTTGGACTTCCGGTCTACCACATTATAGAGCCCGAGATCAAAGCTGTCGTGGACAGCGCGGTGTACGAGGCCGAGGTAGGCGTGGCCGAGATGGTCATGGACGAGGCCGAAGCCATCGTGGAAGCCGTGCGGGAAGTGCGTCAACGAAACACTACTCTTTAAGGCGGAATTTGGGGGTGAACTCATGGTCGAAACGCTGCGGGTAGTCCACTATCTGAATCAGTTTTTCGGGGGCATCGGCGCTGAGGAGCACGCCAATATCCCCCTGCAGGTCGAGGAAGGGGCCGTAGGGCCGGGCCGCGCTGTCCAGCAGATGTTGGGCGACCAAGGGACCGTAGTGGCCACGTTTGTCTGCGGCGACAATTATTTCGTCGAAGAGGGAGAGCAAGCTGCGGTTGCCGCCCGCCAAGCCCTCGAACACTACGCCCCTGATCTGGTACTCGCCGGCCCGGCCTTTGACGCGGGGCGCTACGGAGTGGCGTGTGCCCAGATGTGCGCCGTGGCTAAAGAGGCGGGCGTACCGGCCGTCACCGGCATGTACCCCGAGAACCCGGGGTACACTACCTTCCGGCGAGAGCTGGTGTGCGTACCTACGGGCACTCGGGCGACGGAGATGCAGGCTATCCTCACCCGCATGATCGAACTAGGCGCAAAGCTGGCTCGCGGCGAGGAACTCGGCCCTGCGGCCAAGGAGGGCTATTTGCCCACGGGCCTCCGGAAATCCGTCGTGCGTCAACAGCCTGGTTGGGAGCGGGCCATCGACATGCTGGAGGCCCGCGTGCACGGGCGACCTTATCCATCGGAAGTACTGCTTCAGCAGTACGAAACCGTGCCGCCGCCGCCGCCCGTAGAGGATCTTGGACAGGTAACTCTGGGTCTGGTCACCAGCGGTGGTTTGGTGCCCCGGGGCAATCCCGACGGACAGGTCTCCGGATTCGCTCAGCAGGCTTTTCGCTACTCTATCGAAGGGCAGAAGGCGCTGAGTACAGAGGACTGGGAATCCGTCCACGGGGGCTTCAACCCCCACATCCTCAACACCAAGAAGCCCAGCTATGTGCTGCCGTTGCCCGTTTTGCGGGAATTGGAAGCAGAAGGGGAAATCGGCGCGATTTATCCGTACTTTTTCTCCACGGTGGGCAACGGCACCGCCGTCTCTCAAGCCAAGCAGATGGGAGCGCAGATCGCCGAGGAGTTCAAAAGAGCCCAGATACGGGCGGCGCTCCTGGTGGCCACCTGAGGCAGTTGCAATCGTTGCGGGGCGACGATGAGCAAAGAACTGGCCCGAGAGGGTATTGACGTGGTCGTGGTGAGCGCTATTCCCATGATCCCCATGTCGGTGGAAGTGAGCCGAGTGGTGAGAGGGGTGCGCGTGGAGCACGTGTGCGGCGATCCGAATTTGAACGAGGAAAACGATCGGCGACTGATGCGCCGGATCGTCGAGACGGCCCTGCAGGCCCTGCGCACCGAAGTCTCCGGCCCCACCCTATTCGATCCGGACGCATCGTCCGCCGAGGAGAGAGTCCATGCGTCTTGAACTAGGTACCTTTCCGGTCAATGAGGCGCGTTTCGGGTCGGAGACCCGCTGGCACGACGGGCAGCTAGAGATCAACAGGCAAGAGTTGCTGGATCTCGCCCTACAAGGGGGTGACATTCCCTCGGCGAGCATCGACTTGGTGCGGCCCGGCGAATCCGTGCGCATCGTAAAAATGCAGAACCTGTACGAGCCCAAGCTGAAAGTGGCGGGTCCGGGGATGTTTTACCCCGGAGTGTGCGGGCGGCCAGCCGCTGCCGTGGGGCAGGGGCGGACCCATCGGCTGGGCCAGATCGCCGTCGCGCTCTGCACCGACACCAGCCCCCTAGAACCGAGTGCGCGCCGGCGTTCCGAGCGAGCAGCTCGGGAACCGAGTGCAAGCGCAGGTGTTCCGCGGGAAAACCGCGGCGGATTCCTCGACATGTCCGGCCCGGGAAATCTACCTCCGTACGATGAACTCAACCTAGTTTGCGCGACCCTGGAAAATCCCCAGGGCGAGGAGGAAGACTGCCATCTGGCCGTCCAAGCCGCGGTCTTGAGGATAGTGGACCGGCTGGCCCAAACCACCTCGAGATTGGAGCCGCCCGAACTGGAAGTATTCGATCTCACCTCGACAGATCCCTCCCTCCCCGGCTTTGTCTTCATAACCCATTTGGCGTCCAACGAGTGGCAGGTGGGTCCGCGATCCCAGCGTGGCACCTCGGTATACGGGCAGACGAGGCTCTCGGCGCCCTGGTTGCTCTACCCCACGGAGGTGATGGACGGTGCCCTCTTCATGGGTTCTGGACGCTCTACCTGCTGGCATCTGTCCAACAACCCAACGGTCGTCCATCTCGCCCGGCGGCACGGCGAGAGCTGCAACTTCCTAGGCTGCATCGTGCAGCGCACGAATTGGACCACCCAGGGGGAGAAGGATATGGCGGCCGAGCGCGCTGCTTTGCTGGCCAAGAGTTTGGGGGCCCAGGGAGCCATTGTAACCACCGACTTCCGGGGCCAGCGGTTTTTGGAGACCGCCCTCACGGTCAGGGCCTGCGAGCGCCAGGGGATCGAGACCGTTTTGCTCACCGGGGAAGAGGACAACGAGGCAGGAGCAGCTCCGCCCTTGCTGGTGTCATTTGCCGAGATACGCTCTGTGGTCAGCACGGGTACAGGCGGCTTTGAGCAGTCCTTCCCGGCGGTAGAAGAAGTGGTGGGAGCTAGTCGTCCAGAGGATCATTGGTTCGAAGAAAAGCCGCCCGTGCACGGGCGCTACGGTGTCAGCTATATCACCGACTACTACGGCTCTGGATACCATAGCTGCGAGGATTATTGACGGGTTTAGCCGTGCGCAGAGTAGGCGTCAACCTAGCTTTGGGCGGCAAAGTCACGGGCGTTTTGGAAGAGCTTCAGCCACGGCCCTTCTTCACCCGTCCACTCCGCCGGACGCCAAGATAGCTGGACATTGCGGAAGACGCGTTCGGGGTGCGGCATCATAATGGTGGCGCGGCCGTCGGCGCTGGTGAAGGCGGTCAGTCCTGCGGGTGAGCCGTTCGGGTTGGACGGATAGCGTTCGGCCGGCTGACCGTAATTATCCACGTAGCGCAGACAGAGCTGATTTCGCCTCCGCGCTAGTTCTAGTACTAGTGCCCGTAGTGCCCGATCATCGCCAAATTGGAATTGGACGCGGCCCTCGCCGTGCGCCACCGCAATGGGCAAGCGCGAGCCTTCCATCCCGCGCAAGAGCACCGATTGGCTCTCCAGCACCTCTACGGTGGCGAACCGCGCCTCAAACTGCTCGGAGCGGTTGCGCACAAATCGCGGCCAGCTGTCCGCGCCCGGGATCAGCTCCTTGAGGTACGACAGCATCTGGCAGCCATTGCACACTCCCAAGGAAAAGGTATCCGGCCGCTCAAAGAAGGCGGCGAATTGCTCGCGCAAGCGGTCGTGAAAAAGAATCGAACGCGCCCAGCCAGCCCCAGCCCCGAGTACGTCGCCGTAGCTGAAGCCGCCGCAGGCAGCCAGCCCGTGAAACGAACTCAACTCGACGCGACCTTCCAACAGATCGGTCATGGTCACGTCAACCGCCTCGCAGGCCGCTGCGTCAAAGGCCGCGGCCATTTCCACTTGGCCGTTTATGCCCTGCTCCCGCAGCACGGCCACGCGGGGGCGCGCCTTCCCTCCTATGGTCGGAGCAACTTCGTGCGCCAAGTGGAAGTTCAGGCCCGGGTCTTGGTCGTCGGCAAGGGCCTCGTACTCTTCGCGGGCACAGTCCGGGTCGTCGCGGTGGGCCTGCATCCGATACGTCAGCTCAGCCCACGCCGCGTGGAGGTCGAGCAGTGGGGATTCATAGACGAGATCGCCATCGCTGCAAACGCGCAGGTGCAAGTCGTCAACGGGCTGTCCCACAAGGTGGATCAAGTCGGCGATGCCATGGTCCGCAAAAATCCTGCGAATGACTTCCTCATCCTCGACGCGATATTGGATCACAACGCCCACTTCCTCGCAAAAGAGTGCAGCGAGTAGATCGTCGTCCAGCGTGTTGATCGTCAGCTCCACGCCGCAGCGACCAGCAAACGCCATCTCAGCCACCGCGGCGAAGAGGCCACCATCGGAGCGGTCGTGGTACGCGAGCACGAGATCTTGGTCGAGCAAAGTCTGCACGGCCTCGTACAAGCCGAGCACATCGCCTGCATCTACGTCCGGAGCCTCGCTGCCGATTTGGTTGTAAGCCTGGGCGAGGCAAGAGCCGCCGAGGCGGTTTTGCCCGCGCCCCAAGTCCACGAGCAGCAGCCGGGTCAGCCGGGTATCGCCGACGCGCTTTAGATCGGGCGTGGCATGACGGCGCACATCGTCCACCGGCGCAAAGGCCGAGACGACCAAACTCAACGGCGCGACCACTTTGTGCGCTGAGCCCTCGGCGTCTTCCCACACGGCCCGCATGGACAGCGAATCTTTGCCCACTGGGATCGACACCCCTACTGCCGGGCAAAACTCCAACCCCACTGCGCGCACTGTGTCGTACAAGGCCGCATCTTCGCCTTCCTCGCCGCAGGCGCACATCCAGTTACCCGACAGCTTGATGCGGTGGATCGGGCCGATGTGCGCCGCAGCGATGTTAGTAATCGCCTCGGCAATAGCCATGCGCCCAGACGCTGGCGCATCCACCAAGGCGAGGGGCGTGCGTTCCCCCATGGCCATGGCCGACCCGGTGTACCCCTGAAAGGAGTGGCAAGTCATGGCTAAATCCGCGACCGGCACCTGATGGGGGCCGACCATCTGATCGCGGGCCACCAAGCCAGTGACCGTGCGGTCGGCAATGGTGATGAGGAAGGTCTTGGCCGCTACGGCTGGGAAGCGGAGTACGCGCTCGGCGGCATCGGCGACCGAAGCCCCCTCCAAGTCGAGGCCCTGCCGCACGGGCCGGCTGCGCATCGCGCGGCGCAGCATCTTGGGCGGCTTGCCCAAAATGACCGCTAGGTCGAGGTCGTCAATGGGCTTGCCACCGAGCAGAGAGTCGTCGAGAGACAGCGTGCCATCGCCGGTGACCTCGCCGATGACCGCAAATAGGCAGCGCTCGCGAGCGGCCAGCTCGGCAAAGCGATCCAAATCATCGCGACCCACCACCAGCACGTAGCGCTCTTGCGCTTCGTTGCTCCAAATCTGCATCGGACTCATGCCCGGGTCGTCATTGTGAATGGCCCGCAAGTCAAAGCGCGCCCCTACGTCTGCGACTAACTCCGGGCAGGCGTTGGACAGGCCACCGGCCCCCACGTCGTGAATGCTGCTGATGGGGTTTTTCGCACCGAGCGAGATGCAGCGGCTGATTAGCTCTTGGCAACGACGCTGCATCTCGGGGTTGTCGCGCTGCACCGAGGCAAAGTCGAGGTCCTCGCTGTTGGCACCCGTGTCCATGCTAGAGGCCGCGCCCCCGCCGAGGCCGATGAGCATGGCCGGCCCCCCGAGCTGAATGACGCAATCGCCCGCCGCCGGGGTTTTCTTCTCCACGTGCGCAGCGTCGATGAGGCCGACGCCACCAGCGACCATGATCGGCTTGTGGTAGCCGTGCCACACCCCAGTGCTGTCGTCTTCCAAGGTGCGGAACATCCCGAGGATGTTGGGCCGGCCAAATTCATTGCCAAAGGCCGCACCGCCGATCGGCCCCTCGGTCATAATGGCGAGCGGGGTAGCCAAGCGGTCTGGGAAGGCCGCGCGTTCTTTTTCCCACGGCTGGGCAAACCGAGGTAGGCGCAGATGCGAGGTAAAAAAGGCGCACAGGCCCGCCTGCGACCAGCCGCCAGTGCCAGCCGCCCCCTCGTCGCGGATCTCCCCCCCAACTCCGGTGGACGCTCCGGGATAGGGCGCGATGGCAGTGGGATGGTTGTGGGTCTCGACCTTGATCAAGACGTGGGTCTCCCGCTGGCGATACCCATAGCGAAAGTCCTCGTCTAGCTGCGGGCCAAAGACCGACACGTCAAAGCCTTCGATCACGCCGGCGTTGTCGGAATACGCCTTAACCGTGCCTTGCGGGTGAGCGGCGTGCGTGTGGCGAATCATGTCGAAGAGCGCGCGCGCCTCGCGCTGGCCATCGATGATCCAATCGGCGTTGAAAATTTTGTGGCGGCAGTGCTCGGAGTTGACCACCGCAAACATCATCAGCTCCACGTCGGTCGGGTCGCGGCCCGCAAAGGCGTGCAGCGCGTAGTCAATCTCCTCGTCCGAGAGGGCCAAGCCCATCTCGCGGTTGGCGGCCACAAGCGCGCACCGCCCCTCGGCCTGCACCGGGATGTGGACTAGTGGATTGGGGTCCACGCGACGAAAGAGAGTCTCTAAGGAATCGAGCGGAGCCTCAATCATGCGGTCGTAGAGCAGCGGCAAAACCGCGCTGGGCAAAGTATCGGTGGCAAAGGAATAGAGCGTGCCGCGCTCGACGCGGCGCACAAATTCCAAGCCACAGTTTCTAAGGATGTCTGTAGCCTTGCTCGACCACGGAGACGTCGTGCCCTGCCGCGGGCCAATGGCCACCTCATTGCGCGCCCGCGCTGGCAGAGCCACGTCCACATCGAGGATGCGCATGAGCCGCGCCAACTCGTCATCGTTTAGGGTGTGCGTGCATTGCACAGCATAGAAGTACGTAGCGCACAGATCCTCAATCTCAGGCGCACAGCTCTGGCAGCGCGCTAGGAGCGACCGGCGGCGAAGAAACGACAGGGCCGGGGGGCCGACAAAGGCGAGTAGCATGGGAGACTTTCTAAAGGGAAAAGGTTTAATAAATGTAGGGGCTGTCATGGAAACCCTCAAGATTGGGGCGGCGCGACGAGCGCATTTTTGCACCTATTTATATAATGTCTATCTTCAGAATCTAGCCCATGCAGTTGGAGGTTTTATGTCATTTGCTACGCACAGTGAAAACGCCGAATACATTGAGGCTCTCTACGAGCAGTACCAGCGCGATCCCAGCGCCCTCCCAGAAGAGTGGCAGCACTTCTTCCGCGGCTTTGAATTCGGCTTCGCGCGCTCTGCGACCGACAGCGCGCCAGCGCCAGACAAAGACGCCTTGCAGCAGTCCATAGAAGCCAACGAGGGCCTGTTGGTCCTCGAAGGCGTCCAAGCCCTCGTCCAGGCCTATCGGCAAATGGGCCACTTCGTCGCCCGGCTCGACCCGCTGAGGCACAGCCGCCGGAGTCTGCCGCTGTTGGATCTGGCGGAATTTGGCCTCGCCGAAGAAGACCTCGACAAGACCGTGGGCAACGGCGGATTCCTCGGGCGCACGGACGGGACGTTAAAGGGACTGTTGAGCAAGGTAAAAACCACGTATTGCCGCTCCATCGGCGTCGAATACATGGACATCCCAGACAAGGATCAGCGCGACTGGCTGCAAGAGCGGATCGAACCTTGCCTCAACAATCCAAATTTGCCCGAAGAAGCGACGCGCCGGGTACTCGCGCGGCTGATCGCCGCCGAAGAGTTTGAGCAGTTTTTGCACACGCGCTATATCGGGCAAAAGCGCTTCTCGCTCGAAGGGGCCGAGTCCATGGTGCCGCTCTTGGACGAACTGGTCAACACCGGCTCCAAGCTGGGCGTCGAAGAGATGGTCATCGGCATGGCCCACCGCGGCCGACTCAATGTGCTGGCGCACCTTTTGCACAAGCCCTACGAGGAAATCCTCGCCGAGTTCGAGGGCGCCGACCGCGCCGACCGCGACGACGACGAGGGCGACGTCAAATACCACAAGGGCTATTCCCACGACCACGTCACCGATGAGGGACGCAAGGTCCATCTCTCGCTCAGTTTCAACCCCAGCCACCTAGAGCTAGTCGATCCGGTCATCGAGGGCATCGTCTATGCCAAGCAGGCCTACTTGCACGACGCCGAAGGGGAGCGGGTGGTCCCGGTACTCATCCACGGCGAGGCCGCCTTTACCGGCCAGGGGATCGTCTCGGAGACCTTCAATCTCTCCGAACTGCCCGGCTACCGCACCGGCGGCACCATCCACATCATCATCAACAACCAGCTCGGCTACACCGCCCCAGCCGATGAGACGCGCTTTACTCCCTATCCGAGCGACATAGCCAAGGAGATTCAGGCACCCGTCTTCCACGTCAACGCCGACGACCCCGAATCCGTAGTGCAAGCAGCGCAAGTGGCGATGGAGTTCAGGCACCGCTTCAAGGTGGATGTCATCATCGATTTGTGGTGTTATCGCCGCCACGGCCACAACGAAGCCGACGACCCGACCCTAACCCAGCCGCTTATGTACAAGAAGATCGCCGAGCATCCAACGATCCTCCATCTCTATTCCTTCCAGCTCATTGCCCAAAACAAAATCTCCCAAGAGGACGCCGACGATATCCGCGCACGGATCCGCACCCGGCTGGAAGAAGCCCAGCAAATCGCCCGCCGCCTACAAGTCCAGCCCCACACTTCGTCTTTCGGGGGCGTCTGGCAGGGCCTGACTTGGGCACCCGATGACTGGAGCGCACAAACGGCCGTCGATGCCAAAATCCTGCAGCGGATCGTCGAGCGGGCGACCCAAGTCCCCGAAGGGTTCTCACTGCACCGCACAATCCAACGGATGGTCGAAGCGCGCCGCGCCATGGCCGCTGGCCAAGTACCCATCGACTGGGGCTGCGGCGAGGTGATGGCCTTCGGCTCGTTGCTGCGGGAGGGGGTGCCGGTGCGCCTGACCGGCCAAGATACCCAGCGCGGCACCTTTGCCCACCGCCACGCCGTCTGGCACGACACCGAAACGGGCACAGAACACATCCCCTTGCAGCACTTGGAGCGGGACCAAGCCGACTTTATGGTGCTCAACACCATGCTGTCGGAACTGGCAGTGCTCGGCTTTGAGTATGGGATCAGCTCGGCGGACCCACGGCGCTTGGTCTTGTGGGAGGCCCAGTTCGGCGATTTCGTCAACGGCGCGCAAATGATCATCGACCAATTCCTCTCCAGCGCCGAAGCCAAGTGGCAGCGGATGTGCGGATTGGTGCTGCTGTTGCCCCACGGCTACGAGGGCATGGGGCCAGAGCACTCCAGTGCACGGCTGGAGCGCTTCTTGCAACTGTGCGCCAAAAACAACATGCAGGTGGCCTACCCCACCACGCCAGCGCAGTTGTTTCACATCTTGCGGCGACAGATCCACCGCAACTTCCGCAAGCCGCTGGTGTTAATGACCCCCAAGAGCCTCCTGCGGCACAAGCAATGCGTTTCAGCGCTAGCAGAGTTTTCCGCTGGGACATTCCAGCGGGTCATCGACGACGCGGACGTCGCCGATCCAGCCACCGCCGACCGGGTGGTGTTATGCACGGGCAAGATCTACTACGACTTGGTGGCTGCCCGCGGCGAGCAGAATGGCAGCGACGGAGTGGCGCTACTGCGCGTCGAGGAGCTCTATCCGTTTCCGGCCACCGAACTCCAAGCTGTGTTCAACCGCTATCCCGCAGCTAAACAGTTCTACTGGGTGCAAGAAGAATCGCAGAACATGGGCGCTTGGTCCTTTGTCCAGCCCCACTTGGACGAACTGCTGCCCGCGCACTGCGAGCTGAACTACGTGGGCCGCGACGAAGCGGCCAGCCCGGCCACCGGATCGGGTCTCCTTCACGAAACCGAGCAACGGGAAATTGTCGAGCAGGCACTAGGCCGCGGCCGCGAAGTGGTGCTGCATCCGCGGCAGCAATCTGGTTAGGAGCATTTGCATGTCAGTACAAGTCGAAATACCGAGCATGGGCGAATCGGTCAGCGAGGTAATTCTCCTCGAATGGCTCAAGGGCGACAGCGAGCGCGTCGAGCAGGACGAGCCGCTCTGCGTGCTGGAGACCGACAAGGCCAACGTCGAGCTGCCGTCCCCAGCCAGCGGCGCCCTCAAACACCTACAACCTACCGACACCACCCTAGCCATAGGGGCTGTAGTCGCGGAGATAGAAGAATCCGCCGCGTCAGCCCCAGCGTCCAAACCCGAATCCGCTGCGCCCGAACCCGTCCTAAGCCCAGCCGTGCGCCGCTTAGTCGAAGAGCACGAACTGGACCCGGCTGCAATTGAGGGCACGGGCAAGGACGGGCGGCTGACGAAAAAGGACTTGCTCGCCCACCTAGAGACGCGACCTGCGCCTGCCGATCCCATTCAACCGCCACCTGCACCCGAACCCGCGCAACCACCGCCAGCGCCTGAACCCACTCAACCGTCCCCTGCACCCAAACCCGCTCCGCCCCTCGCGTCCGCCGGTCCCGATCCCATCCGCCGCGAGCCAATGAGTCGGCTCCGCCAGCGCATTGCCGAGCACTTGGTCGCCGCCCAGCACAACGCGGCCATGCTGACGACCTTCAACGAAATCGACATGATCGCGGTGATGCAACTCAGGGCCAAATACAAGGAGCGCTTTGCCCAAGTCCACGGCGCGTCGCTGGGGCTGATGTCCTTTTTCTCCCGGGCCACCGTCCTCGCGCTCGGCGAGTTTCCGGCGATCAACGCGCAAATCGACGGCACCCACATCGTGTATCACGACTTCGTCAATTTGGGGATCGCGGTGAGCACGGAGCGCGGGCTAGTCGTGCCGGTTTTGCACCATGCCGATCAGATGTCCATCGCCCAGCTCGAAAGCCACATCAAGCGGCTCGCGCTAAGCACCCGCGACAACAAGCTGGCCATGAACGAGCTAAGCGGCGGCACCTTTACCATCACCAATGGCGGGGTCTTCGGCTCGCTGCTTTCCACGCCAATTCTAAACGCGCCACAAAGTGGCATTCTGGGGATGCACGCCATACAGGAGCGGCCCGTGGCCGTGGAAGGCCAAGTGGTGATCCGGCCGATGATGTACATAGCGCTGTCCTACGACCATCGGCTCGTCGATGGCCAGCAGTCGGTCTCGTTTTTGGTGCGGTTGAAAGAACTTCTCGAAGATCCTGCGCGGCTGCTGTTAGAGGTATAACCAGCGCCGCATCCATTGCAAAAAGGAAACACCGTGAGTGACTCTGTATTCGACCTAGTAGTCATCGGCGCGGGGCCGGGCGGCTACGTGGCCGCGAGCAAGGCGGCGCAGCTCGGCATGAAGGTAGCCTGTATCGACAAAAACTACCTCGGCGGCACCTGCCTCAATGTCGGCTGCATCCCCAGCAAGGCCCTGCTAGAGTCGAGTGCTTTGTTCTACAGAGCCAAGAAGGGGTTGGGACACCACGGGATCGGGCAGGGCGAAGTGGGCTTGGACCTACAGGCCATGATGGCGCGAAAAGACAAAATCGTCCAGACCATGACCAAGGGCATTGAAGGGCTGTTTAAGGGCCGGAAGGTGGCGCATTTCGTCGGCAAGGGCCAAGTCCTCGCTCCGGGGAGTGTGTCGGTGCAAGGTGCTGACGGCGAGCAGGTGCTATCTGCCAAGCACATTCTATTGGCCACTGGGAGCACGCCCGTGGAGTTGTCGAATCTGCCTTTTGATGGAAAACATATAATCAGTTCGACCGAGGCTCTAACGTTAGAAAAAGTGCCTGAGCGGCTCGTCGTCATTGGCGGCGGTGCCATTGGATTGGAACTGGGTTCCGTGTGGTCTCGGCTGGGTGCCCAAGTGCTCATAGTGGAGGCTATGGATCAGATTTTGCCGGAGATGGACCATGAGATGGCCCAGCAGCTAGAGCGGCTACTCAAGCGGCAGGGGCTAAAATTTTTGCTCGGTGCCAAGGCCCAAACGGCCGCGATCGCAGAAGGCCAAGTGACGCTGACCATAGCGGCCGGCGATCAGGAGCGCGTCGAGACGTGCGATCAGGTATTGGTGGCGGTGGGGCGCAAACCATGCAGCGCGGGATTGGGGCTGGAAGACGTGGGCGTGGCAATCAACGAGCGGGGACAAGTCTTGGTTGACGCGCAGGGACGCACCAATGTCGAGGGGATCTGGGCTATCGGCGACCTTGTGCCCGGGCCGATGCTGGCCCACAAAGCCGAAGCCGAAGGCGTCGCGGTCGCCGAGCGGATGGCCGGGCGCGCCGGGCAGGTCAACTACGAGGCCATCCCCTCGGTAGTGTACACCCATCCAGAACTAGCCTCCGTCGGCATCAGTGAGGAAGAAGCCACCGTGGCTGGCCGCGAGTTCGCCGTCGGCAAGCACCTATTCCGCGGCAATGCCCGCGCCCACTGCATGGACGACATTGACGGCCTAGTCAAGGTCGTCGCCGACGCGCATACCGACCAGCTCTTGGGGATGCACATCTTAGGGCCGCAGGCTTCGCACCTGATTGCCGAGGGCGTCTTGGCCCTAGAGTTCGGCGCGAGTGCCGAGGATGTGGCCCGCACCGTCCACGCGCATCCGGCGCTGTCAGAGGTCGTAGGCGAGGCAGCGCGAGCTGTAGCATCATGAGACTCGCCGACAAAGTCGTCCTCATCACCGGTGCTGGCTCGGGCATCGGCCGCCAAACCGCGCTGCACTGCGCCCGTGAAGGCGCGCACATTGCAGCCGTTGACATCGACGCGACCACAGCCGAGCAAACGGCCGCCGCCATCGCTGCAGACAACGGGCAAGCCATCGCCATCGCCGCCGACGTGTCCCGCGCCGCCGACTGCGAGCGCATGGTGCAGCAAGCCGAAGCCGCTTATGGTCGCCTCGACGTGCTGTTCAACAACGCCGGCATCTCACACCACGCCGACGCCGACGCCATCGACACCGAAGAAGCGGTGTGGGACCTGACCATGGCCGTCAATCTCAAGGGCGTCTTTTTGGGCTGCAAATACGGCATCCCGGCCCTGCGCCGGGCCGGCGGCGGCGCAATAGTCAACACCGCCTCTTTTGTCGCCTTGCTCGGAGCGGCCACGCCCCAATTGGCCTATACCGCCAGCAAGGGTGGCGTCCTCGCCCTGACGCGCGAGCTAGCCGTTATCCACGCCCGCGAAAACATCCGCGTCAACGCGCTCTGCCCCGGTCCCCTGCGCACCGAATTACTGATGAAATACCTCGACAGCGAGGAGAAGCGCCAGCGCCGCTTGGTCCACATCCCCATGGGCCGCTTCGGCGAAGCTGAAGAAATCGCCCGCACGGTCGTCTTCTTGGCCTCGGACGACGCCTCCTTCATCACCGGCGCGACCTTCGCCGTCGATGGCGGCATCACCGCCGCCTACGTCACCCCAGAGTGAGGCGCCCATGCGCTTTGCGGCCGCAATCTTCGACCTCGACGGCACCCTGCTCGACACGCTCGTCGACCTCGCAGATTCGACCAACGCCGCGCTCGCTGCGGCCGGGCACCCACCGCATCCCACCGACGCGTACCGCTACTTCGTCGGCAACGGCATTGAAAACTTGGTGCGCTGTGCCCTACCAGCCACGGCCCGCGACGACGCTTCCGTCGCTCGCGCCAAGGCCGCAATGGAAGCCGAGTACAGCCGGCGCTGGCAGGCCAAAACCCAGCCCTACGCAGGCGTGCCCGAGCTACTCGACGCACTGAGCGAGCGCCGGATGCCCATGGCCATCCTCTCCAACAAACCCCAAGCCTTTACGCTCCTCGCCGTCGATGCGCTGCTGCCGCGCTGGTCCTTTTACCCGGTCTGCGGGGCGCAGCCCGACGTCCCGCGCAAGCCCGACCCAGCCGCGGCCCTGCACATCGCCGCGGCCCTCGGCCACAGCCCGGAAGAGTGCCTCTACTTGGGCGACACGGATACGGACATGCAGACCGCTACTCGCGCTGGCATGTACGCCTTGGGGGCTACGTGGGGCTTTCGCTCCGGGGACGAACTGCGCCAAAGCGGTGCCCGGGCCTTGCTCGCCGCGCCGCTGGACCTATTGAATTTCCTGTAAACCACTGCATAACTCAGAAAGGGAAACCATGAGCGAATTTTTTAAAGGCATCGAAAAAATTGCCTACGAAGGTCCAGATTCTAAAAACCCTCTAGCCTTCAAGCACTACGACGCCGAGGCGCTGGTCGGCGGCAAAACCATGGCCGAGCACCTGCGCTTTTCCGTCGCCTTTTGGCACAGCTTCAAGGGCGGGGGTATCGATCCTTTCGGCCCGACTCCGGTGTACGACCGCCCCTGGGACCGCGCCGCCGACCCCATGCCGCGCGCCGAGGACACCCTGCGCGCGGCCTTTGAGTTCATCACCAAGCTCGGCGCGCCTTTCTACTGCTGGCACGACCGCGACATCGCGCCCGAAGGCGAGACCCTCAAAGAGAGCAACGACCGCCTCGACCACATCGTGGGGCTGGCCGAGCAATTGCAAGCCGACACGGGCGTCCGCTTGCTGTGGGGCACGTCCAACTGTTTTTCGCACGCGCGCTTTACCCACGGGGCTGCCACCAACCCCGACGCCCACGTCTTCGCGTGGGCTGCGGCTCAGATCAAAAAGGCCATGGAATGCACCCATCGGCTCGGGGGAGCCAACTACGTGTTTTGGGGCGGGCGCGAAGGGTACTCCAGCTTGCTCAACACCAACATGGCCCACGAGCAGGACCAGCTCGCGCGCTTCTTGCACATGGCCGTCGAACACAAAAAGGCAATCGGCTTTACCGGCACCCTGCTCGTGGAGCCCAAGCCCAAAGAGCCGACCAAGCACCAATACGACTACGACGCCGCCACCGTCTTGAGCTTCCTCCGCAAATACGACCTGTTGGACGAGTTCAAGCTCAACATCGAAGCCAATCACGCCACCTTGGCCGGCCACACCTTTGAACACGACCTCCAGCTCGCCTCGGCCGATGGCAAACTGGGCAGCATTGACGCCAATCGCGGCGATTACCTACTCGGCTGGGACACCGACCAATTCCCCACCGACCTCTACTCCGCCACCTACGCCATGCTGGTGATCCTCAAACAAGACGGCATCGCGCCTGGCGGCATCAACTTCGACGCCAAGGTGCGGCGCGGTTCCTGTGACTTGGAGGATCTCTTCCACGCCCACATCGGCGGCATGGACTCGTTTGCCCGCGGACTAACGCTGGCCCAGCGCATCATCGACGACGGCGCGCTCGACGCCTTTGTGGAGGCGCGCTACGCCTCGTACCGCAGCGGCATTGGCGAGAAGATCATGCGCGGCGAGACCAACTTCGCCGAGCTAGCGGCATACGTCCACCAGCACGGCGAGCCGGAAAAGCGCAGTGGCCGCGAGGAAATGCTGGAGAATATCGTCAATAGCTATCTGTGAGGAAGGACGCCGCGAGAAATACGGGGGCTACGCTCAATTGTCCCTCGGCACGGCCATCATCCGCTCCAACGCCCGCCGTGCCCCCACAATCACCTCGTCGTCCAGCTTGATTTCGTAGCGCTCGTAGAGCAGCGAAAAGTACACGTCTTGCAGGTCGGTGATCTTCATGTAGGGACAGTGTAGCCGGCAGCCAATGCAGCCGTCAGCCGCTACGAACTCCTGGTGCGGGAAGCGCTGCCGGAGCTGGTGCAACATGCCGTTTTCCGTGGCGATGATGAAGCTCTTGGCCTCGGGGTACTTTTCTACGGCCTTGAGCATCCCCGTGGTCGAACACACTTCGTGCGCGATTTCGACCACGTCCTCGCGGCATTCCGGGTGCGCAATGATGACGGCCTCGGGAAACTCGCTGCGGGTGCGCTCGACGCTGGCGGCGCGCAGCACGTCGTGCGTCGGGCAAACGCCGTCGTACACGACGATCTCTTTCTCTGGCACCTGCTCGGCCACCCAGCGGCCCAAGTTGCGGTCGGGCGTAAAGAGGATCTTGTCGCTATCGAGGCTGCGCACCACCGAGACGGCGTTGGCCGAGGTGCAGCAGATGTCGGACTCGGCCTTCACCTCGGCCGTGGAGTTGACGTACGTCACCACCGTGTGATCGGGATAGTCCGCTTTCCAATCGTCGAGGCTTTCGGGGGTGATGGAGTCGGCCAGCGAACAGCCCGCGCCTAAATGGGGCAAGAACACCTGCTTGTCGGGGCTGAGAATTTTGGCCGACTCGGCCATGAAATGCACGCCGCAAAAGACGATGCGCTCGGCATCCGCCTTGGCAGCTTCCACCGACAGGCCGAGCGAATCACCCGTGAAGTCGGCCAAGTCTTGGATCGGCGGAATCTGGTAGTTGTGCGCGAGAATGACCGCGTCTTTCTCGCGGCGCAAGCGGTCGATCTGGGCGATGAGCTCCTCGGCGGGCAGGTCGCTGTGGTACTGCCCGGCAGCTGGGGCGAGCGTCTCTGAGTAGGTCATGGCTTGACTTGCGCTCCTTCGTCGGGGGGGATGGTCTCGGTGCCGTTGGGAAAAATGCGCCAAAATTCCTTGCGAATGAGGCCGGCGATCATGGCGCTCTTGCTGCTGCCGTGATAGCGGGCAATCGCGTCGAGCATCTCGTGATCCCTGTCGGGTGCCGAAAAGGTTCGCACCTTAGCCCGGCGACTGTGGTCTTTGGACATTATATATTTATTATATAAAATTTGATTAATATATATGTAATCTAATGAATCGCTTGCAACTCGTCAATATATATGTAACCATTTTTTAACAGAATTTTCTCAAACGAGCTGTGCCAATAAAGGAAGGTTGAGGTGCAGCCCTAGAGCTGTTTGATCCGCTCCATGGCCTCTTCGATCCGGTCGCGGTGATTGAAGGCCGACAGGCGCAGGTATCCCTCGCCAGCCGCGCCAAAACCCGCACCCGGCGTGCCGACGATGTGGGCCTTGTCGAGCAAGTAGTCAAAGTAAGTCCAACTGTCCTGCCCGTCGGGCGTGGCCACCCACAAATAGGGAGCATGCTCGCCCCCGTACACGGTAAGCCCGGCCGCCCCCAACTGCTGGCGCATGATCGCAGCATTTTCCATGTAGAACGCAACGCGCTCGGCAATGCCCTGCTGGCCGGCCGGCGAGTACGCGGCCGCCGCGGCGCGCTGCACCGGATACGCCACGCCATTGAACTTAGTCGAGTGCCGCCGCGCCCACAGCCGATGCAAATCCACTTCCCCGCCCGAGGCAGCGCGGCCCTTGAGCTCCTTGGGCACCACAATGCACCCACAGCGCAGGCCGGTGAAGCCGGCATTCTTGGAAAAACTGCGAAACTCGATGGCTACCTCTCGGGCACCTTCGACCTCGTAGATGGAGTGCGGGATCGACGGATCGGCGATGTAGCTTTCGTAGGCCGCGTCAAATAAAATGACCGCCTGCTCGCGACGGGCGTATTCGATCCAGCGGGCCAAGGCAGCGCGGGTCATCACCGCGCCCGTAGGGTTGTTGGGCGAGCACAAGTAGATCAAATCAACGTGGCCTGCGGGCAGGTCCGGCACGAAGTCATTGGCGGCTGTACACGGCATGTAGATCAAGCCGGCGTACGAACCGTTCGCGTCGGCTGGGCCGGTGCGGCCGGCCATGACGTTGGAATCGCAGTACACTGGATAGACCGGATCGGTCAGCGCGACCACGCAATCGCCGGCGAAAATTTCCTGCACATTGCCCGAGTCGCACTTGGACCCATCGGATACAAAAATCTCGTCGCTGTGAACCTGCACGCCGCGCGCGGCAAAGTCGTGCTCGACAATGGCTGCGCGCAAAAAATCCTGGCCCTGGTCGGGCGGATAGCCCTGTAAGGTGTCGTCGTGGGCCATTTCCTCGACGGCCTCTTTCATCGCATCGACAATCGGCCGCGGGATGCCCTTGACCACATCGCCGATCCCCAAGCGGATCACGTCGGCTTGGGGGTGAGCGGCGGTAAACGCATCAACCCGGCGGGAGATTTCTGGAAAAAGGTAACCGGCTTTGAGCTTGAGGTAATGATCGTTGATATGCACCATGACATTGCTTTCTTTTGTGAGAGTGAGCACAAAAATCTAACCATAAGACTCGCGATTTCAAGCGGAGGAGACTCGCTCGTGGATATAAGTTTTATGACCAGTGCCGGCGGCACCAACAATTGGAGCCTCGACGAATGCGCCCGCTGGGCGCGGGAGCACGATTTCGACTGCGTGCGCTTGAACGATTCCGGCGCGCTCGACTCCGACCACATTCTATCGGTCGGGCCAGAGTCGGTGCTAGCGACCTTGCGCCAGCACGACCTGTACCTCGCCGCCCTCACCGCGCACTACAACCTGCTCGACGACGACCGCGAACAGGCCCGCGCCGCCCAAGCCAAGCTGCTCAAGGCCATTGCGTCGGCCCGCGCCCTCGACTGCCCAGTCATCGTCACCAGCAGCGGCGCGCCCGTCCGCAACGGCCAGTTCTACGGCATGTTCTCCTCCGAACCCGGCAACCCCAGCGACCGTTCCGACGAGCTAGTTGACCGCTTCCAAGCCATGTTCGAACCCGTGGTGCAAGCGGCCGCAGACAGCGGCGTCCGGCTCGCGCTCGATGTGGCCGTGCGCATGGGCCAAATCGGCTGCAACCCGGAGATGTGGGAAAAAATTCTCGCCGCCGTGCCTTCGGATCACCTCGGCCTGTCCTGCGATCCCTCGCACTGGCTGTGGATGCACATCCTGCCGGTCGAAGACGTCATCCGCGACTTTGCCGGCCATTGGTACTACGCCGATGTCAAGGACTGCGAGATCAGTCAGCGGATGCTCTACCGCCAGGGCATCATCGGCAACTGGTGGTGGCAATACCGCGTTCCCGGCCGCGGCCAACTCAACTGGAGCACCATCATCGGCGCGCTGTGGGAATCCGGCTACGACTACGTGCTGTGCGTCGAAAACGAGGACCGCGGCTTCCCCGGTCTAGCGGGCTTTGCCTTTGGCGGCCAACACCTGCGCGGCTTGCTGCCGCCCAAGGAGTCTGGCTTTAAGCGACAAGGAAGGCATTGGAAGACGAGCGGATGGGAGCGCAAGAGCGAGTAACTTGCCGTTAGGACCATTTGCCCTTCTATTATTTTATTCGCTGCATTTGCTGCGCTGCCAACAGCCACAGAGGAGCTATGAGCACGGACAAAAACCGCGACTTCATTCGCGAAGCCATCGACGCCGACCTCAAAAGCGGCCGCTACGACAGGGTCATAACCCGCTTCCCACCAGAGCCTAACGCGTACCTGCACATTGGCAGTGCCAAGGCCATTTCGATCAACTTCGGCATTGCCGCCGACTACCAAGGCCAGTGCAACCTCCGCTACGACGACACCAACCCCACGCGCGAAGAGCAAGAATACGTGGACTCCATGCAGGAGGACATTCGCTGGCTCGGCTACGACTGGGGGCCGCAGCCGTACTACGCTTCCGATTACTTCGGCCAGCTCTACGAATGGGCCGTCGTGCTCATCAAAAGGGGCTTGGCCTACGTGGACGACCAGACCGCGGACGAGATTCGGGAAAATCGCGGCACGCTCAACGAACCGGGCAAAAACAGCCCGTATCGCGACCGCTCCATCGAGGAAAACCTCCACCTCTTCGAGCAGATGAAAAACGGCGCATTCCCCGATGGCAGCCGCGTGTTGCGCGCCAAAATCGACATGACCGCGCCCAACATCAACCTGCGCGACCCAGTCATGTATCGCATCATGCACACCACCCATCACCGCACCGGCGACGCCTGGTGCATCTATCCGCTCTACGACTGGGCCCACGGCCAAAGCGACTCCATCGAGGGCGTTACGCACTCGCTGTGCTCAGACGAATTCATCAACAATCGTCCCCTGTACGATTGGTTCATCCAACAGCTCGGCATCTTCCCCTCGCGCCAAATCGAGTTCGCCCGCGGCAACATCACCTATACCGTCCTGTCCAAGCGATACATCCGACCGCTCATCGAGCAACAGCTAGTGTCCGGCTGGGACGATCCTCGGCTCTACACCTTGCGCGGCCTGCGCCGCTTGGGCTGCCCGCCCGAAGCCATCCGCCGCTTCTGGGCCGCAACGGGCATCGCTCGTCGCGGCAACAACATCGACATCTCCCTCCTCGAATACTGCATCCGCGACCAGCTCAACAAGACCGCGCCCCGGCGCATGGCCGTGCTCAACCCGCTCAAGGTCGTCATTGAAAACTATCCGGAGGGTCAAAGCGAGATACTAACGGCCATCAACAACCCGGAAGACGAAAGCGCCGGCACCCGCTCCATCCCCTTTTCGCGGCACCTCTACATCGAGCGCGAGGACTTTATGGAAGACCCGCCGCGCAAATTCTTTCGCCTCGCCCCAGGCCGCGAGATCCGCCTGCGCTACGCCTATTTCATCACCTGTACCGAGGTCGTCAAAGACGACAACGGCGAGGTTGTCGAACTGCGCTGCACGTACGACCCGGCCACCCGAGGCGGCAACGCACCCGACGGCCGCAAAGTTAAAGCCACCCTGCACTGGGTCTCGGTCCCCCACGCGGTCCCAGCCGAGGTGCGGCTCTACGAGCGGCTCTTCAAGGTCGAAAAACCGCTCGCAGCCCCGCCCGAAGGCACCTGGCTGGACAACCTCAACCCGGATTCGCTCAAAGTTCTCAACCCTTGCTATCTAGAGCCGTCCCTCGCCGACATGGCCCCAGGGGACTCCTGCCAGTTTGAGCGGCTCGGCTACTTCTGCGCCGACCGCGAGGACCACGCGCCGGACGCGCCCGTCTTCAACCGCACCGTCACCTTGCGCGACACTTGGGCGCGGATGCAGAAGGGCTAGCCACACCCACCGCCGCGCATGCGGATTTCGCGCATCCTATTGGCCCTGCTACTGGCGGCACCCGTTGCCGCTGAAGAGGTCGTCGTGCCGGCCGGCCCCTTCACCATGGGCATTGATCACCCGCGAGCCACCGACGAAAAGCCCAGCCACCAAGTCTATCTGAGCGCCTTTTCCATCGACCGCTACGAAGTTACCAACGCCCGCTTTGCCGCCTTCGTCGCGGCCACCGGCTACCAGACGGAGGCGGAAAAGCGCGGGGCTGAAAAGGCCGACAGCATTAGCTGGCGTCAGCCCCACGGCCCCGGCTCGGCAGCCGACCCAAGCCATCCGGTCGTCTATGTTAGCTGGCAAGATGCTCAAGCGTATTGCGCTTGGCGCGGCGGACGCCTGCCCACCGAAGCCGAGTGGGAAAAAAGTGCGCGCGGCAGCGATGGCCGCCTCTGGCCCTGGGGTGCGGCATTTGCCGCTGATCGCGCCAATCTCTGGGGACCGGAAGACGGCTATGCTGGGTTGGCCCCGGTCGGCTCTTTTCCAGCAGGAGCCAGCCCGTACGGCGCACTCGACATGGCCGGCAATGTCTGGGAATGGTGCGCCGACTGGTACGACGCTAACTACTACGCCACGGCACCGTCCAAAGACCCACAAGGTCCAGAGACCGGCCGCTTCAAGGTCCTGCGCGGCGGCTCGTGGATCAACCCAGGACCGGCGCTGCGCAGCATTAACCGCTTTGAGGTCCTGCCCGTCGAACGCAGCCCCTATATCGGCTTCCGCTGCGCCCGCTCTCCATGACCCTGCTTACCGCGCTCTGCGTCGCGTTTTTAGCAGCCTGCGACGCGCCCGCGCCCAAGCCTGCGCCCGCGCCCGCACACTTTGCCGAAGTGGCCGCCGCCTCTGGCCTCCACTTCGAGATGCGCTCCGGCGGGCAGGTCAAAAACTACATCCTCGAATCCAAGGGCGGCGGTGGCGCATTGCTCGACTACGACGGCGATGGCTGGCTCGACATTTATCTCGTCAATGGGGCCCAACTCGGGGGCACTGCTCCTCCCAACGCCCTCTATCGCAACCAAGGCAACGGCGCGTTTGACGACCGCACGCAAGCGGCCGGCGGCGGCGGTGCCCAGTGGGGCATGGGCTGCGCCGTGGGCGACTACGACAACGACGGCGCGAGCGACCTCTACGTGACCAACTACGGCCCCAACGCCCTCTATCACAACGAGGGCGGCGGCACCTTCCGCGAGGTAGGCCAAGCGGCTGGCGTCGATCTAGCCGCTTGGAGCACCAGCGCGACCTTCGGTGACTACGACCGCGATGGCGACCTCGACCTCTACGTGGCCCAGTACCTGCACTTTGCGCCCGAGCGCGTGCCTCCTCGGGGCGGGATGTGGAAGGGGGTTCTCGTGTTCGCCGGCCCGCTCGGCCTCGCCGGTGCACAAGACGCGCTCTACCGCAACGAGGGCGACGGCACCTTTCGCAATGTCACCGGCCAAACCCAGGTCGAACGAGCAGAGCCGACCTACGGACTTGCTGCGCTCTTTTGCGACTACGACCGCGACGGCGATCCAGACCTCTACGTGGCCAACGACTCCGCGCCCAACTTCCTCTACCGCAACGAGGGCGGCACCTTCCGCGACATTGGCGTTGCGGCAGGTGTGGCCCTCAGCGCCGAGGGGGTAGCCCAGGCCGGCATGGGCATTGCCTATGGGGATTACGACCGCGACGGGTTTGGGGATTTTCTGGTGACCCATTTTGAGGACGATTACAACACCCTCTACCGCAATCGCCGCGACGGCACCTTTGCCGTGGCCAGCGCTGCGGCCGGCCTCACCGAGCCGAGCCTGCCCCACTTGGCCTTTGGCACGTGCTTTCTCGATTACGACAACGACCAAGACCAAGACCTCTTCGTCGCCAACGGTCACGTCTATCCCCAAATACGACACCTGAACCCGGACGGGTACGCCGAACCCAACCAGCTCTTCGCCAACGAGGGACCGACCGCGGGCTACCGCTTCTCCTCGGTCACAGCCGGGGATTTGAGCCTCCCCGCCGTCAGCCGTGGTGCGGCCAAAGGAGATTACGACAACGACGGGGATGTGGATCTGTTGGTGTTCAATCTCGACGGCCCACCGTCCCTGCTGCGCAACGACAGCGGCAACCAACTCAATTGGCTGAGCCTGCGGTTGGTCGGCACCGCGTCCAACCGCGATGGCATTGGGGCGCGGGTCGCCGTGGTCAGTGGCGGGGTCGAACAGATCGCCGAGCGGATCAGCGGTGGCAGCTTTCTCTCGCACAGCGACGGGCGCGTCCACTTCGGCTTAGGCACGAACACCACGGCCGAGCGAATCGAAATCTACTGGCCTTCGGGCCGCGTCCAGCGCTTAGAGGATGTGGCCGCTAACCAGTTCTTGGCAGTAGAAGAGCCGGAGCGTTAGCGCGAAAATGGCCCGCTCCCTATTCCTCGCGGATCACCAACCGCGCATTCGTTGCGATCGGGCCGGGAACGATCTGGGTGTGACCGGAGGGCCAGCGCACTTCGATAGCATCCACCACCTCGGCATCGTCTAGACCGAAGTACAGCGGCAATGCGCTCTGCGAGAGGTAGCCCGACTTGCCGTCGCGCACTCGGGTGTAGGTGTGTGCGCCAGCCTTCACTTGCACGATTGCACCCAGACCATCGCGGTTTGAGCGGACCCCTTGCAAGTCAATTTTGAGAAAGCGAAGGGCCTTTTTGTCGCTCAGGTCGCTGATCAATACTTGGGGTGGGCCATTGAATTCGTTGGTAACGAGGTCCAAGTCGCCGTCGCCGTCGAGGTCGAAGATCGCCGAAGAACGCGAACCTGGCGCTCCCCAGACCTCGACGTGGCCCTGCTGACCCGCACAGCGGATATGCCCGCGGTCCACCCCAGCGCAGTCGAGCGCAAACCAAGGTTTGGCAGTCTGGCGGCGCGGCTCAACCCCCAAGACGAACTCCGCGTCGAGGAAAGTTTGCCCCCGATCATTCAACAGCAGGGAATTGACGCCGTAGCGGAAGGGATAATTCATACTCGCAGTGATGAACACATCTTCATAGCCATCGGCATTGAGATCGCCGACGCTAAGCCCCCACGGCCAGTAGTTTTCAACGCCGATCTGATCGGAGATCTCGCTGAAGTGCCCGCCGCCCAAATTGCGGTAGAACGCATTGCCGAAAATGCTGTGCCCGTCGCTTAGGAGAAAATCCTCGGGGTACTGCATATCGGCTTTTAGCTTCTCCTGCTCCGGCCCAATATCCTCGCTCATATCCGAGTGCATATCCGTGATGAGCATGTCGATACGACCATCGTTGTCGTAGTCGAACCCCTTAATGCCCATGGATCCCCAAGGAGTGCGGGGAAACAGGTCGCGGCTTTTGTCAGTGAAGTATTGGCCCCCAGCATTCTCATAGTAGTGGTCGTGGCCCTGCATGTTTAGGACGTAGAGATCGACCCACCCATCCTCGTTGGCGTCTATGGCACAGGCATCGCCGGACCAGCTAGTATCTTGCAGCCGCGTTTGGGCGGATACATCGACAAAGCGATTGTCGCCCGCGTTTTTGAACAGGATGCTTTGTTCAAATCGCTCGGGTTTGAGGTGGCCAGCAAAGGCGTCCTCTAGGCCGATGTAGTACTCGTATTCGATCGCGTGCTGCGGGTCAGCGTTATAGGTGGTTGCCGGGGTGGCCACGTCGGTAGTGTAGTTGCCAACATTGGCGAGGAACCCATCGAGCAAGCCGTCATTGTTGTAGTCGAAGAACAAGGCCGCGGAGGAGTGCCCCTTGTAATTGAGACCGGATTGGGCGGAAATATCCTCAAAGGTGCCCGTACCGTCGTTGGCAAACAAGCGGTTGCCGTCGCGGAGGACCGTGGCATAGAGGTCTGGGTCGCCGTCGTTGTCTAGATCGGCGAACGAGGCGGTAACGCCGATCGGGGCAGCTACGCCGACGCCCGCGGCTGTCGTAATATCCTCGAATTTGCCGTCGCCCAAGTTGCGCCATAGCTCGTTAGTTCCGGCCTGCGTCGCAAGGTAAAGATCGTGCCAACCGTCGCCATCCACATCGGCAACGGCGATGCCATTGCCGTGGTCGTAGTGGATTGGCAGCCAGTGTTTGCCCGACTCATCGGTAATCTGGTTGTGGAAGCGGATACCGCTTTGTTCTATCTGGTCGAAAAAAGAAAACTGGTGAAATATGTCGAATTGTTCCGCCGCTGCGAGTTGCCCTGCCCGGCGGTCTTCCATCCAGGGTGGGGCGGCGATCGCGGGGGGAACGTACAAGGGCTTGAGGCTCTGCGCCTCGACCGCGACCACACCATAAAAAGCAGCCATAAGTAATAGGAGCCGGTTCATTGTTTCTCCAATTGTGCTAGTTGTTCCTGCGCCTCGGCGTGGTCGGGGTTGTATTCCAGCACTTTTTCAAAGGCGCGTCGGGCGAGGTCTGCGCGGCCAAGACGCATCGACAACTGCCCCGCGCTGTAGCGAGCCTGCACATCGCTGGGCTCGATTTCAATACACATCTGGAAACTGTGTGCCGCCTTGCGGTACTCGCCCAACTGCACGTACACCTGACCCAAGAAATAGTGGCTGTCGCGGTGGTCCGGCTCGATGGCCAAGGAGCGGTGGAAGGCGGCTACCGCCGCGGGCAAATCGCCAGCTTGGTATGCCGCCTTGCCCTGGCCGTGGTGCGCCCGCACGGAAGTAGAGTCCAAGTCCAGCGCCCGGGCAAAAAACGAGCGCGCCGAGTCCGGGCGACCAGCAGATGCGTGGGCTTCGCCCAAAAGACAATGTGCTTCCACATTGTGCGGATCAAGGGCAATGGCCCGCTCTAAGGCCGATATGCCTTTTGCCTGCGCGTTCTGGTACAGGCGGACCATCGCCAAGCGGATATGCGCCTGCACGTAGGACGAATCAATCTCTATGGCACGCGCCAGCAGGGCAGCAGCGCGGTCCCAGTAGCGCTGGTTGGCATTTCTGATGCCCTGCTTATAGTGCCGCTCGGCTGCACTTAGGCGCTGGAACGCGGTCGCAGCAGCCTCCGCCTCCGCCTGTTGCCCCACCTGCGCGTAGGCTTGGCTCAACAGGTAGTAAGGACGGGGGTTCGACGAGTCTAAGTGGAGTACCTGTTCGAGAGCGGCAACGGCTTTGGTATGCCGCTGTTGTTTGGCATGTATCCCGGCCAAGCCAATGAGGGACCCCGCGTGCTCCGGCTGTAGGGCCAAGACGCTTTTGAAACCGGCGGCGGCGGCCTCTAAATCGCCGCTGCGGGCCAGCAGGTCGCTGCGTCGGTATAGGGCCTCGGCGTGGTCTGGCTGGAGCGCGAGGGCCGCGTCGTAGGCGACCAACGCCTGATCAAAAGACGCCAAGGATCGGTGCGCTTCCCCCAAGCGAAAGTAGTAATGGGGACGGTCCGCTCTCAGGGCGATGGCCTGCTGAAGACGGGTGGCTGCGTCCCCGTAGCGGTGCTCTAGCTGGAGGGCTGTGCCGAGCGCGTAGTGAAAGTCGGCCCTGTCTGGGGCGAGGGCCACGGCGCGTTCAAAGGCAGGTACGGCATGCCCGTTTTCGTCTAGGCGGGCATGAGCCAGCCCGATGTAGAAGTAGGTCTGCGCCAGCGTAGGGGCATAGGTGGTCGCCTCGGCGAGAACGGTCAGCGCCCGGCGCAGGCGGCCCTGCTTGAGGAAGGCCCCGCCGCGCTGGCTCAACAGCGCACCCCGCTGCTGGTTTTTCCGCTGAATCAGCGAGTCCGGCAGGGCGCGTTCCAGATGTTGTCGATAAACCTGGACCTGAATGGTATCGAGGCTCTGGTTATCTGCCTCTAGGAGGTAGCGATTGATGAGCAGCTGGAGGTACTGGCGCTTGTCCACCGCCTCACTAGGCTGTTCGGCCGGGAGTTGCTCGACGAAGGCCCGCAAGTGCTGGGCCGTAATCTGGTGTGGCCCGACCTCGGCGACGACCGGGTCTTCGGCAGCGATACAGGCTGACGTTAGATACGCCAGAACGCAGCCTAGCAGCCGCGAACATCGCACAAAATTTTTCTGTTCAAAGTGGGCGAACAAGGGAAGGGGCAACGAATTAGTAAATGAGTGAAATAGTGCCGATTCGATTCTCCGACTCTTCGTCGGTGTCCAGTGAGATGCGGTAGATGTAGTGGCCCGGAGGCACCGGCTGGCCCGCGTCGTTGAGGCCGTCGCCATTGGGGGTGAATGGATTGGGCGCGACGCGAACTTGCGCCAGCGGATTCGCACCCAACTCGTCGGTGCGCACCCCCAGAGAGTTGCCCGGGAAGTCGATGTTGGCGTCCCCAGGGTCGATGAGCTGTTTGACGCCCGCGCCCGTGCTGTCGAAGACCCAGCCTTGAAATTGGGTTCCATAGCGCACCACGTGGGCGGCGAACTCCACCTCAATGAGCTTGAACGTGTCGTCCGTACCCGCCAGCTTGGGCAGGGCCACGACGATGCGGTCGTCGAGGATTTCGACCGGAAAGTCGCTGCCCAAGGCGACGCCATCGACGCGCACGGCATGCACGGCCTCGGCGCGGGTCAGCGTGAAAATTTCCAGCCGATCAAAACCCGTGTCGCCTGGAGCAAAGGTTGGGCGCACGCTATAGGTGAAGGTCGTGCTCTCGCTGCGCGAGACGTCCTGCGGCCAAATCTCCCCGACGACCTCTAAGGCGGCTGGCGGCGCGAACTGAATCTCCAACTCGCGCAGCGCGCCGGCCTGATGCAGGCTCGACAGGAAGATGACTTGGATTTGCAAATAGCGCTCGGGGCCGGGCGAGAGGATTGGGGTGCCGTCCCTCCACTCTGTCGCCTCTGCGGTAGAATCGCGCTGACCGGCCGTCAGCGCGTAGGGTGCCGACCAGAAGCTCCAGTTTTCTTCGTCGAGGGTCGTAAAGCGCACAGACAAATCGGCGCGTTCAAACTCCTTGCGGATTAGCTGCGTCGGCTCGCCCTCTATGTTGCTCGGCACCCAGTACAAATTGGGATCTGGGTCGCTGCCCGAGCGAGTGCGGATAATCACATTAGACCCCTCCTCGAACGCGCCGGCCCAGCGGATCTTGCCCCACGCCATGGGCGTGCCAAAGTCGAGCACGGCCGTGGTGTACACGGCGCGTTCGACAAAGCCCTCGCCAAAGATCTCAAATTCGGCGATCTCCCAGTTTTCAATCGGGTTGAGCGGGCGCACGGCCACCCACTGGAACTGCTGGATTGGGAAGCGGATATCGACGATCGGGTCCAAATTTTCGGTTTCTTTGCTCAGGGTAATCAGCCGCGAATCGTTGGGCGCATCCAAGCGGCGGCTGCTTATCGAGGCAAACCAGCGGTTCGCGGAGGTGCTCAAATAGCAGTGGGAGGCAAAGTTGTTGGAGCTATTGGCCGCCGAGACCTCGTACCAGGACAGAAAGTTCTCGGTGAAATCCTCCTCGGCCAAGTCTTCTCTGGCGAGTCGCGGCTCTCCCATCAGCGCGAGTAGCTCGTCGATTTTGGGGTTGGTAGTGCCCAGCCGCGGGTAGAAGCGGATCCGATTGATCGGGTAGTTGACGCCCAACTCGACAATCGAATTCTGGACGTACAACCGACTCTGGATCCCGCTGCTTGCGCTGGTGCTGACGTTGAAAAACGCCGCCGTGTTGGGGTCGCCATCGAACATGGGGGCAACCTGCACCAATTGGGTGGAGATGTCGCTGCAGCTCCCGCTGGTGGTGATGTTGTTGGAAATGCCGCGGGCAATGCGGGTGCGGACCTCGGGGTGCGCCAAGTTCAAATCCGGCGGCACGAAAAACGGGCGCATCCACTGCCCATCGTCCACATCGACGATTTCGTTGAGCGTGTCTTCCCAAGTGGCATAGGCGATATTGGAAGCCACCGGCCGCATCTCAATCGGTCCGCCCGCACTGTCGAGCACCGCGTAGTGGCCCGGCTCAAAGGACAGGGCCGCCATCCAAGCATTGCCGTCCTCGCCGCCGAGTTTATACGCGTTGAAAGCGAGGGCCGGCGAGGCGACCAGTGCGCCGAGCAAAAGACCAACAAAGAACATATCCCGACCTCGACTTTTAGGGGGTGGAGGGCGTGGATGCAACATAGTAAAAAAAACCCGCTATGCACTCTTTTGGCTAGGTTCTATATTAGCAGATCCATTCCTAACAGGCAGGTTTTTATGGGTTATCGGCTCATGTTGGGCATTCTCTGGGGGGCGCTGACGCTCGCCACTGACCTGCTGGCACTCGATACCCTGCGGGTGGGCAACAACGGCAACGTCTCTTGGGCCGGGCAGACCTTCGGTGCCGCCGTGCAGACGCTCCCCGCCGAATACAAGATCAGCCGGTTCTCGACCGAGGTCGGCAATGTACCGGGTAACGTCATCGACCTGTCCAACCTAGCAGTGGTAAGCCCCCAAGTACTGGTCAAAACCCTCATCCAAGCACCGCCCAAACTGCTCGCTGGCGAACTGGTCCTAGCCGAAGAAAAGCTGCTAGACGCGGTCTCATCCCTGCCGGGGACGACGGCGATCACGCCTTCCCAGCGCGAGGGACTCTCTCTGATTCACCTTGATTTTGCGGACGACATTCCCCTCGACGAGGCCGTGGCGCAGGTCGCCGCCGCACTAGAGCCGGTGCGTTCCGCAGGCGTTGATCCACTCATCCTGCCGGTCTTGTTAAGCCCGGATCACGTCGCCCGCGGCGAGAACGTGGCCCAGCGCGCCCTTGGGTGGGGCGGCGGCATTACGGCACCGGCCATCAAGGATGTGCCCGCATCTGCGCTGGAGGCGACCCTGCTGGAGCTAATCGAGCCGGGCGGGGCCGAAGACGCGTTCGCCCGCAAGGGGGCCTTTGGGGCCTTGGGCACCTTTATCGTCCTCGATCTCGGCAGCCCCATTGGCATCAACCGCATCCGCTTCTATCCGCGCAACACCGTGCAGAACGAGCCCCAGTACCCCTTTCAGACGGATTTTATCCGCCAGTTCGAGTTGCTCGCCCACGACGGGCAAGACCTCGTCTTAGACGGCACCGGACGCTTCGTGCCCCAGCTCGACGACTTCGAGCTGCTGCTGAGGACCACGACCAACGAAGAGTCGGTAGTGGAACTGGTGATCGACCCCGCCCAGACCGCGCGCTTTGTGCGGCTCAACTGACAGCGCCCACCCTCCCAATATGCGATCCCCATGCAGCCGTCCCCTGATTCCCACCCCATCCCTTGACCGCGACTTCACCTACCGCACAGCGGCCCGGACTCCGCGCCCTCCTCGTCGGCGCGGCCGGTGCTTGGGCCATTGGCGCCGGCGTCCCGTATTGCAACATGGTGCTCCACGGCTCCCGGATCGCCTCGTACTTCAACACGCCCGCTGCGATCATCCTCTTCTTTCTGCTCGTCTTTGTCGTCAACACCCTGCTGGGCCTAGTGCGCCGCTCTTGGATGCTGAACCGGGCCGAGCTGGCCCTGATCTACATCATGTGGATCGTCGCCACCTCCATCCCCGAGTGGGGGCTTACCGCCTTCCTCTTGCCCGATATTACCAGCGTCATCTACTATGCCACACCCGAAAACAACTGGGCCGAACTGCTCCATCCGCTCGTCCCAGATTGGCTCATCCCGCACCACGACTTCGACCAAATCAAGAACTTCTACGAGGGCGCGCCCCAAGGCGCGGGCATCCCCTGGGGCTTGTGGTTGCCCCCGCTAGCTTTTTGGCTGCCCTTCGTGCTCGCGCTCTACTTGGCGATGATTTCCATCATGGTCGTGTTGCGCAAGCAGTGGATCGAAAACGAGCGCTTGATTTTTCCGCTGGTCCAACTGCCCATTGCCATGCTCCAAGAAGACGACACCCGCCCGGGTGTACTCAACGCCTTTTTCAAGAATCCGCTACTGTGGATCGGCTTCGCCATACCCGCCATCATCCAAAGTGCCAACGGGCTGAACCACTACTTCCCCTACTTCCCCCGCGTCAGTCTCGATCATTCGATCCCGCTCTTCCGCGACAGCATCCACATCCCGCTCCGCCTGAGTTTTCAGATGCTGGGCTTTTCCTACTTCGTCAACCGCGACATCGCCTTTGGATTGTGCTTCTTCTACCTGCTCAACACCGTCCAACAGGGCATTTTCAACATCTTCGGGGTGCAGAAAATCGACCCGGTGCTCGGCGCGTATAGCACGTACACCGGCTCCATCATCGTCCACCAAGGGTTTGGCGCGGTCATCGCCTTGGTGCTCTTCGGCCTGTGGACGGCCCGCCGCCACCTGCGCGACGTGGTGCGCAAGGCCATCTTTGGCGCGCCGGACATCGACGACTCTGGAGAAATTCTCTCCTACCGCGCGGCCCTGCTAGTGCTGGCCGGTAGCCTCGCCTTTATGGGCGTGTGGCTGTGGCAGTCGGGCCTGCCGGCTTGGGTCACCCCCATCTATCTCTTCTTCGCCTTTGTCCTCTTCATCGGCATCACCCGCGTGGTCGCCGAGGGGGGGCTTGCCTTTATCTTCGCGCCCATGATCGCCTCGGACTTTGTCGCGGCCGGCTTTGGCACCCGCACCATCGGCGCGTCTGGCGTCACCGCCCTCGCCTTTACGTACGTGTGGGCCAGCGACATCCTCACCTTTGTCATGGCCTCCTGCGCCAACGGCCTCAAGCTAGCCGAGGAAACCATAAAAAAGGGCCGCCGCCTCATCTTCTGGGGCATCCTCCTCGCCATTTTCGTCACCCTCGGCAGCTCGATCTGGGCCATCCTCGACTTGGGCTATCGCTACGGTGGCATCAATACCGACTCGTTCTTCTTCGGCGGCGCAGCGCGCTATCCCTTTGACAACGCAGCCGCCCGCCTGCAAGCCCTCGACGGGCCGCACTGGGAAAACTGGGCCTATACCGCCCTCGGCGCAGGGGTCATGGGACTTTTGCTAGCGGCTCGCCAACACCTGTTCTGGTGGCCTTTCCATCCCTTGGGCTTTCCCATCAGCGCGGTCTTCGGCACCATGTTTTTCAGCGTTTTCCTCGCTTGGCTCTGCAAGACCCTCGTCCTCCGCTACGGCGGCCCGGTGCTCTACTTGAGAACCCGGCCCCTCTTCATGGGTCTAATCCTCGGCCAGTTCGTCACCGCCGGCCTCTGGTACGCCATCGACTACTTGGCCAGTGAGAGCGGCAACGCAGTGATGACTTGGTAGGGCTGCCGTTCCTGGCGGCAGTTAACGTCGTGTTCTAATTTCAACTAACGCATCATGGCCAACCCACATCTCCAATCCATACTCGCGCCGCTAACCGCCCTGCGCCGCCGCGCCTTCGTCCTCGCCCTCGGCTCCGGAGCAGCCCTGTGCCTAGCCGCCGGGCTGGGTCTCGGCCTGCTGTGGGTGTTGCTCGAAGCTCTGTTCTTCCTCTCGCCGCCCTGGCGCACGAGCTTGGGCATCTTGGCGCTTTTAGGTACCGGGGGAGTGCTGGCGTTTGCCCTGCGGCGGCACTTGCCCGTTCTCCTCTCGCAGCACCGCTTCGCCCTCTTCGTCGAAAGGCGCTGCCCCCCGCTCCAGCAGCGGCTAATCAGCACGCTAGAGCTATCCGACGCAGACCCAACCCTTCACTCTCCCGCGCTGCTTGCGGCTGCGAGCGAGCGAGCCGCCGCGCTCTTGCGCGCCGCCGATCCGTCCCAAATACTCGACCGTGGTCCGCTCTACGCCTACCTGCGCCTGCTCGGCGGGACAGTCGCCTTAGCCCTCCTCTGCGGTGTCCTGTTTGGCGACGAGCTCGCCCAAGCCGCCCAGCGCTGCGCCCATCCTCTCACCGCATATGAGCGGCCCGCGCGCACCCTGATCACCGTCCGGCCCGGCGACCTCGAAATCGTCAAGGGCGAGGACGCCACCCTGCAAGTACACTTTGCCGGGCACAAGCCGCGGCGCGCCCGCATCGTGCGCCGCCCGAGCGCAGAAGCACCCTACCAGATCGAAGAACTCGTGGTCGATCGCGCCGACTCGGTCGCTTATACCTTTCCCCAAATCCAGCGGTCCTTCCGCTACGCCATCGCGGTCGGCGACGACCGCTCGCCCGAATACGAGGTGCGCGTCATCGACCCCCCGGCCGTCAAGCGCTTGCGCCTGCACTACCAGTACCCTGCCTACAGCCGGCTACCCGACCGCATTGAAGAGGAAGGCGGCGACATCCAGGGCCTGCCCGGCACCCGCGTCGCCCTCGAAATCGCGGCCAACAAGCCCCTGTCCAAGGCCGCCTTGGTCCTCGACGACACCTTGTCTATATCCGCCCAGCTCGACGGCGCGACTGCCCGCGTCTCCTTCCAAATTGAGCGCCCGGGTGCGTACCACATCGCCCTCGTCGATCGCAAGGGCGCGCAAAACAGCGACCCCATCCGCTACGCCATCCAAGTGCGCGAAGACCAGAAGCCGGAAGTCGCCCTCGTCGATCCCGGCCGTGACAGCGACCTGCCCGAGTCCCTCAAGGTGCTGCTCAAGGCCGAGGCCAGCGACGACTTTTCCGTCGAGGAAATCGCCTTGGTCTATCGAGTCAACAACGGCCCCGAACAGCGCCGAACTTTGCCCATCAGCCCTCAGCGCGAGGTACTCGTCAGCCACATTTGGGACCTATCAGCCGCCAACCTCTTGCCCGAAGACCGCATCTACTACCACCTAGAAGCCCTCGACAACAACCAAGTATCCGGCCCGCAAAAGGGTCAGAGCCGCCAGTACGTGCTGCGTTTTCCCTCCCTGTACGAACTCTACTCAGAGGCCGACCAAGCCCAGGGCGAACAACTATCCTCCTTGGAGGAACTCGCAGCCGAAGGACAGGCTCATCAGGCGTACATCGAACGGGTGCGCCGCGAGCTGCTCAAAAGCGAGGAGCTGAGCTGGGAGCAAAAAAAGGAACTCGAAGCGACGCTTGAGGCCGAAGCCGAGCGCGCCCGCGCCGTAGAGGAACTCGCGGCTGAATTGGAGAAAACCATCGATTCCATGAAGGCCGAGGACACGGGCACCGAAGAGTTGCTCGACAAGCTCGACCATATCCGCGAACTCATGGGTGACATCGCCACCCCCGAAATGCAGCAGGCCCTCGCCGACCTCCAAAAAGCCGCCAGCAACCCAGACCCCCAAGCCCTCGCCGACGCCCTCAAGCGCTTTAACGAAGACCAGCAAGCCTTCCAGCAACGGCTCGACCGCACCATTGCCCTGCTCGAACAGGTGCGGATCGAACAGCAGTTGCGCGCCATCGTCGAGCAAGCTGCGGAACTAGCCCGCCGCCAAAGCCAGATCAACCGCGAGCTCGCGGACGGTCAGAGTGGCCTGCGCCAACAGCTACAGGAAGACAGTTTGCAGCGCGACACCGAGCGGCTCTCCGAGCAACTCCAAGAACTGAGCACTTCCACAGCCGAGCAAAACCCCGCGCTAGCCGAACAGCTAGCGCACCGCGCCGAGGACATAGAGAGCAAGACACTCTCCGAGCGGATGCGCCAGATGGTGCGCCAGATGCGGGCCAAATCCCAAGGCGCGGCCCAGCAGACCGGGCAGGAGCTAGCCACAGATCTCGACGCGCTAGCCGAGGACTTGCAGCAGATGCAGGACGAGTACCTCGCCGCAGAAAAGGACCAACTCAGCCGCGAGCTGCGCCGCGCCATGCGCGACCTCGTCCAGCTATCCCAGCGCCAAGAGGGCCTGTTTGCCGACGCCCGTGCCCAAGACCAATTCGCGCTCCTGCAAGGCACTAGTCAGGTCGTGGAGCGCATCGCCGCCGTGGGCCAGCGCACCTTGGCCCTCGCCCCCGATTTGAGCGCAACCATCGGCTACGCCCTGCGCCACATGCACGACGCGGCTCAGCGCCTTGGCCAGCGCGACGCGCAGGGCGCGCTCAATCCCCAGAGGAAGGCCATGCGCTACCTCAACGAGACCGTCCTACTCCTGCGCGAGAGTCTCGACAACCTCGCCAAGGCGCAGACCCCCTCGGCCTTTGCCGAGGCCATGCAGCAGCTACTCGGCCTCTCCGAGCAGCAGAGCCTGCTCAACCAAGCCTCCGAGCAGGCCATGGGCCAGATGCCAGGCCCTGGACTCCAGCAACAAATCGCGCGCCTCAGCGCCCAACAGCAGGGCCTCATGCAAGCGCTCGACGAGATCAGCCGTTCGCTGCGCGGGCACCGAGGGGCGCAACAACGGGTGCAAGCCATACAGAAAGAGATGCGGGACGTGCTCGCCGACTTACAGCGCGGGCGGCTCAACCAGCGCACGCGGCAAAATCAGGAGCGCATCTACCAGCGCATGCTCGACGCCAGCCGCTCCATCCACAGCCGTGGCTTTGATGAAAAGCGGCGCAGTATCACGGCCACCGACCAGCCCTACGCCGGCCCAACCGCCCTACCCACAGATCGCGGGCAGACGCCCGACCTGTGGCGTGAAGCCCTGCGCCAAGCCCTCGCCGGCCCCTATCCCGAGGAGTACCGCGCCTTGCTTCGTCGCTACTACGACCAAATCTACCAAGACCTGCAAGCCCGCGAAGCCCCATGAAAATACCCGCCCTCATCGGCGCCCTCGGCCTGTGGAGCGCGGTCGCCGCAGCCGCCGACCTACAAGCGCAAGTCGAGCAAGCGCGCCTGTTGCTAGAGCACGACACCCAAGGCGCTTACACTGCTCTGCAAGCGGTGGTCGAAGCTCCGCAACGCGGCCCGTGGACCAAGCCGGCCCTGATGCTGATCGCCGAGTGCAGCTTGCGCCTCGGCGACCTGGACCGCGCCGATCGCTTTTGGGCAGACTTGGAAAAGCGCGGCGGTCCGGTTGCGTACGCGGCTCGCTATCACCGCGCCGAGCTGCTCTACTTCCGCGGCGACTTCGCCGCAGCTACCGCCGCCTTGGCCGCCCTGGGTGCAGCCGACCCGAGCCATGTCCTCGCCAACGATGTCCTCGCCCTGCTGGCCGTCTGCGAAGAGTACGCAACGGCCGATGGCCTCGCCGATCTCAGCCGCGCTCAGCTGCTAGAGCGACAAGGACAGAGCGAGGCGGCCGACGCGCACTGGGCAGCCCTCGAAGATGGTGCCGACCCGGGCCTTGCGGAGTGGAGCTTGCTCATCCGCGCCGAGCTGCGCGCGCAACAAGGTCGTTCTGACGAGGCCATAGCCCTGTACCAGCGCCAGATCGCCCGCTTCCCCCAAGGCGAGCACGTCGTCGCCGCCCATCTGGGCTTAGCCGCGCTCTACGAGCGCCAAGGCGCGGTTGAGCAGGCCCTCAAGACCTGCGAGACCGCGCTCCTCCAACACCCGCACGACGCCCGCGCTCCAGAAGCGCGCCTGCGCATCGAGCGGCTCCGCCACCTGCGCGAAAGCGGCTGACCCCATGCCCATCCTCTTTGCCTTAGCCCTTTGCACCCTCGCCCTCCTCCCAGCCCGCGCCGAGCGGATCCTCGTGCCCATGGACACCTCCCAGCGCGACCATCTGCGGGCCTACGGCCTCGCTTTCTGGACCTTGGAGCGCGGCATTCCGGTCGAGTGGCTGCTCAACTACCGAGGCGGTGCATTCCTCGTCGAAGCACACGCCCTCATCGCCAGCGAAGCCATCCTCCGCGGCGTCAGTACCGCGCGCATCTCCGAGGCCCAAGCCGCCCAGATCTACGCGGAGATCGACGCGTCCAACATGGAAGTCGTGCGCTTGGAAAAGGTGCCGAAGATCGCCGTGTACACGCCGCCCAACAAACAGCCCTGGGACGACGCGGTGACCCTCGCGCTGGAATACGCCCAAATCGACTACGAAAAAATCTGGGACGACGAAGTGCTCCAAGGCGCGCTCGACAACTACGATTGGCTGCACCTGCACCACGAGGACTTCACCGGCCAGTACGGCAAGTTCTATGGCTCCTACGGCAATCAGGTTTGGTACCGCGAACAGCAAGCCGCGTACGAGCAGATGGCACGCCGCCTCGGCTACGCCAAGGTCTCCGAGCAAAAGAAGGCCGTGGTCGTCAAAATCTACGAGTACATGGCGGCGGGCGGCTTCCTCTTCGCCATGTGCTCGGCCACCGACACCTTTGACATCGCCCTCGCCGCGCTCGACGTGGATATATGCCACGCGGTCTTCGACGGCGACGGGGCCGACCCCAACGCCCAGGCCAAGCTCGACTTCAGCCGCACCATGGCCTTTGATAACTTTGTGCTCGAAACCAACCCGCTCGTGTACGAATTCTCAAACATCGACACCACGCCGAACGACATGCGCCGGATCCGCACGGCCGAGGCCGAGTATTTCACGCTGTTCGAGTTCTCCGCCAAATATGACCCGGTGCCGACGATGCTCACCCAGTGCCACACCAACATCGTCGATGGCTTCCTCGGCCAGACTACGGCCTTTCGCCAGTCGCTGATCAAGGACTCGGTCATCCTCCTCGGCCAAGAAGAGGGCACCAACAGTGTCAAGTACATCCACGGCCGCGTCGGCAAGGGCACCTTCACCTTCTACGCCGGCCACGACCCAGAAGACCACAGGCACCACGTCCACGACCCGCCGACCAACCTCACCCTGCATCCCAACTCGCCCGGCTACCGGCTAATTCTGAACAACGTGCTCTTCCCCGCGGCCAAGAAAAAGGAGCGCAAGACCTGAGTATTTGAATGGCCCTTGCAAAGACGGTATCTTCTGCCGATTCACCAACCCATTGTCCTGAAAGGAAGTACATGTCAGACACCGAGGCCGTAGCTCAGCTCGGCCAAATCAGGGACCGCATCTACGGCGAGGTCGGCCAAGTCGTCATCGGCCAGAAGCAGATCGTCGAGGAACTGCTCATAGCCTTGCTCGCCGGCGGCCACTGCCTACTCGTAGGCGTACCCGGCCTAGCCAAAACTACGCTCATCCAAACTCTCGCCCGCACGCTCGATCTCTCCTTTGGCCGCATCCAATTCACCCCGGATCTGATGCCCTCGGACATCACCGGCACCGAGGTGCTCGAAGAAGACGTCGATACCGGCCGCAAGGCATTTCGCTTCATCCGCGGGCCCCTGTTTGCCAACGTCATCCTCGCCGACGAAATCAACCGCACGCCCCCCAAGACCCAAGCGGCCCTGCTCCAAGCCATGCAGGAACACGCAGTCACCGCAGCCGGCGAGACCATGCAGCTCAGCGAGCCATTCTTCGTGCTCGCCACCCAAAACCCCATCGAGCAAGAGGGCACCTACCCCCTGCCCGAAGCCCAGCTCGATCGCTTTATCTTCGAGCTGTGGATCGATTATCCCAGCGACCGCGAGGAAGAGGACATCGTCCGCGCCACCACCAGCGTCGCCCAAGCCACCGTCCGCCAAGTCGTCGATGCTCAGCAGATCGTCGAGTTACAACAGCTCGTGCGCCGGGTGCCCGTGGCCGATCACTGCGTCCGCTACGCCGTCTCGCTGGTGCGCTCCTCTCGGCCCGGGGACGCCCAAGCACCGGATTACATCCGCGAAATGGTTAGCTGGGGCGCCGGCCCGCGCGCTTCCCAGTACTTGGTCTTAGCAGCCAAGGCGCGGGCCATCCTCGCCGGCCGGCACTCAGTCGCCATCGAGGACATCCGCGCCGTGGCCCTGCCGGTGATGCGCCACCGCATGGTCGTCAATTTCCACGCCGAAGCGCAAAACATCAGCGCGGTCGGCCTGATCCAACGCCTGCTCACCGACGTGGAGCCAGAATCCTAACGTGAGCGAAGCCGCTTCCTACCTCCACCCGGAAACCATCTCGCGCCTCACGCGCCTCGACCTGATTGCGCGCCTCGTGGTCGAGGGCTTTATCACCGGCTTGCACCGCAGCCCGTACCACGGCTTCTCGGTCGAATTCTCCGAGCACCGTCCCTATCTGCCGGGCGACCCCCTGCGCGACCTCGATTGGAAGGCATACGCCAAGTCCGACCGCCTGTACGTCAAGCAGTACGAGGAGGAGACCAACCTCAAAGCCTATCTGCTGCTCGACGTGTCCGGCTCTATGGACTTTGCGGCCGGCGCACCGCTGAGCAAATTTCGCTACGCGGCCTCTTTGGCGGCCGCGCTGGCGTACCTCATGCTCAAGCAGCGCGACGCGGTCGGCCTGTTGCTCTATCACCATCAGACCGAGGCGTACGTGCCGCCGCGCTCGGTGCAAAGCCACCTCCAAGTCCTCCTCAAGACCATCGACCAAGCGCGACCGCGCAGCGAGACGCACATGGCCCCAGCCTTCCACGATCTCGCCGAGCGCATCCGCCGCCGCGGCCTCGTCATCGTGCTCTCCGACCTGCTCGACGCGCCCGACCAAGTCCTCGAAGGGCTGCGCCACTTCCGCCACCTGCAGCACGAAGTGATCGTCTTCCACCTGCTCGACCCCCGCGAGCGCGACCTCGCCTTCCGCGACCAGACCCGCTTCTACGACCTCGAAGACCCAGACCAAACCCTCACCACCCAGCCCTGGCACATCCAGCACGAATACCGCGCGCTGATGGACGATCTGATCCAGACCTATCGGCTCGGGTGCGCCGAAGCCGGCATCGACTACGCCCTGCTCGACACGGCGACCCCCTTTGACGTGGCCCTGTCGCGCTACCTAGCGCAGCGCAAAAAAATGGGCTAGCCGCCGTCCCGCCCTGAAACTTGACTTTTTTGTACAGATTCCTAAGTTCTTGAGACCGCGCCTAGATACAAGGAGCCAACATGAGCGAAAGCACCCAAACCCTAGAGCAATTTGCCAACCGCGACTACGAGTGGGGATTCGTCACCGATGTGGAGACCGACTCCGCCCCACCTGGCCTCAACGAAGAGATCATCCGCTTCATCTCCGCCAAAAAGGACGAGCCTGAGTTCATGCTCGAGTGGCGGCTCAAAGCCTATCGCCGCTGGCTGGCTATGGAGGATCCAACGCGCCGCAAAGAGAGTCAGCGCTGGGCCATGGTCCACTATCCCGACATCAACTACCAAGACATCGTTTACTACTCGGCCCCCAAGAAGAAAGAGCTCGACAGCCTCGACGAGGTCGATCCCGAAATTTTGGCCACCTACCAGAAGCTAGGCATCCCCCTCGCCGAGCAGCAGATGCTCGCCGGCGTGGCCGTGGACGCCGTCTTCGACAGCGTCTCCGTAGCCACCACATTCAAGGACAAGCTGGCCGAGTTGGGCATTATCTTCTGCTCCATGTCCGAAGCCATCCACAATCACCCCGCGCTCGTGCAAAAGTACCTCGGCTCGGTCGTGCCCTATACCGACAATTTCTTCGCCACCCTCAACTCCGCGGTCTTTACCGACGGCTCCTTCGTGTACGTGCCTCCGGGCGTGCGCTGCCCCATGGAGCTATCGACGTACTTCCGCATCAACGCGGCGAATACGGGCCAATTCGAGCGCACCTTGGTCATCGCCGACGAGGGGTCGTATGTCAGCTACCTCGAAGGCTGCACAGCGCCCATGCGCGACGAAAACCAACTCCACGCGGCCGTCGTCGAACTCGTAGCCCTCGGCGACGCTCAGATCAAGTACTCCACCGTGCAGAACTGGTACCCGGGCGACGAAAACGGCAAAGGCGGGATCTACAACTTCGTCACCAAGCGCGGCGCGTGTCGCGGCGACCACTCCAAGATCTCGTGGACCCAAGTCGAGACCGGTTCGGCCATCACTTGGAAGTACCCTAGCTGCATCCTACAGGGCGATCACTCGGTCGGCGAATTTTACTCGGTGGCCGTCACCTCCAAGCGGCAGCAGGCCGACACCGGCACCAAGATGCACCACATCGGCAAAAACACCCGCAGCACCATTATCTCCAAGGGCATTTCGGCTCAGCGCGGCCAAAACACCTATCGCGGCAAGGTGCAGGTGCTCAAAAACGCTACCGGTGCCCGCAACTTCACCCAGTGCGATTCCATGCTCATCGGCGACCAATGCGGCGCGCACACCTTTCCCTACATTGAGGTCCGCAATCCCACCGCCCACGTCGAGCACGAGGCTTCCACCTCCAAGATCGGCGAGGACCAAATTTTCTACTGCAACCAGCGCGGAATTTCCACTGAAGACGCCATCTCCATGATCGTCAACGGCTTCTGCAAGGAAGTCCTCGCCGAACTGCCGATGGAATTCGCCGTCGAGGCGCAAAAGCTGCTTGGCATCAGCCTCGAAGGCAGCGTCGGCTGAGCGAGAGAGAGTGGCTACGAGATGGTATCGCGTATTAATGTCAGGATTTAGAGGTCTCAGGGCGCGATCTGCGCGGGAGGACTACAGTAGCCTGAAAAAGAAAGGAGGTGGACAGATGAGAAAGTTGTATGAGATGTTTGTAGGTTTTACAAACCCCCTAGTCGTAATTGGCTGGCTTTCTTTTAGTCTCGCTGTAGTTTTTAGCGACGATCCCATCTTATCCCTTACCTCTCAGGTAATCGCCCGGGTCCTGCCCTGAGACCTCTACTCTTAGTATCTTATTGTCCTTCACGTCAGTTGATTTACAGCTTTGAGCCCAATGCCAGTACGCCATACAGAATAAATGTAAACCAAGTTTGTAAATCCCAATGATCTAGCTAGTCAGGGAGGGGAGGGAGCTGAAGGAGACGATTGAGTCCATGACAGTGAAGCGGTAGTAAATCAATCGGACCTTCGGCGGGATTGAGGCTGAGGCTCACAGCTTTTAGGAGGAAATGAATAATGGAAACAATAACAACGATTTTTATAGCAATAACAGGAGTGGCAACATCTATAATGGCTATTCCTATAATACAAAAGAAATGGATAGATTCGAGGGCATGGCGTTGGAAAAAGAAAATGAGGCCTAAAAACGGAGAATGTGAAGATGATAACAAGAATGTGTATGTTGCGGAAGAGGCAATAAAATACTTTGAGCCGAGATATGATACGCACGAGGTTGTTATGTATGGTAGCATTGAAGCAGAAAACGAGAAAAGAAAAGAAGGTGAAAAACTTAGCTCAAATGGACATATAGTTACGATAGAGTTTAATCGCTTTGAAAAATTTGTTAGAGAACTTATGAAAGGTTATGAAGAAGATTCGTATGTTGAGCAGTTGCTGAGATTTGATTCTAATCAAAGTATAACCTTTGGTTATGCTGACAGGAAATCAGATGTTCGTTATGTTCATTTTTGTTATTATAAAAAAGGAGAAAAATTTGTTGAAATCTATACAGACCCAGTAAAAGAAGAAGAAGTGTTAGATATGAGATCCCAGGGCAATCGCACCAAAAATTGAGATTTGTCATAGGGTTATGTTATATTTTCTGTGTCTTTTTCGATAGCGCTGGTGCGCTGCTTCTCTCCCCTTCTCTTGGAACGTTTCCCCATGGCACCTTCGGCTGATTCACTGATTGAACATTTTTCCCAGGTACCCGATCCCCGTATCGAGCGCAGCCAAAGGCATCGTCTCATCGATATTGTGGTCATTGCCGTGTGTGGCGCGATCTGCGGGGCCGACAACTGGGTGCATATCGCTGAGTTTGGGCGATCCAAATACGACTGGCTAAAAACCTTTCTGGCGTTGCCCAATGGCATTCCTTCCCATGACACCTTCGGCCGCGTCTTCGCCCGGATCTCGCCCGAGCATTTCCAGGACTGTTTCAGTGCTTGGGTCCAATCCCTCCTCCCCAAGCTTGAGGAAGAGATTGTGCCTATTGATGGCAAAACGTTGCGCCACTCTTATGACCGAACCTCGGGTAAAGCAGCCGTACATATGGTCAATGCCTGGGCGGTGAAAAACCGACTGGTGTTAGGCCAGTTCCACTGTGAAGGCGGTCTGGACGAGATCACCCTCATTCCCGAACTGCTGCGTGTGCTGGCGCTCAAAGGCTGCATCGTCACCGTCGATGCCATCGGCTGCCACAAAAGCGTGGCCGAACAGGTCATCGACCGGCAAGGCGACTACGTACTGGCCGTCAAGGCTAATCAGCCCAAGCTGTTGCATCATCTGCGTCAGGTCTTCGACCGAGGGGAGCCTCAACTGCATCAGGATCTATCGGTCGACATGTTTGAGACCTACGATGAAAACCACGGCCGCATTGAGACCCGCCGGTACTGGACCACCGATCAGGTCGACGCTTTTGCCGATGGGACCGCTTGGAAGGGCTTAGGCTTGTTCGGTATGGTTGAAGCCCAGCGACAGGTAGGCGATCAAGTCTCCGTGGAACGACGCTACTATATCTCCAGCCTGGACAACGATGCCCAGCGGTTTGGTGAAGCGGTGCGTAGTCATTGGAGCATTGAAAATTCCTTGCACTGGATACTGGATGTGGTCTTCCGTGAAGATGACTCACGGGTACGCACCGGCCATGCCCCGGAAAATATGGCCCTCCTGCGACAGATTGCCGTGAGTCTGCTCCAGCAAGAGAAGACGGCCAAGGTCGGCGTCCAGACCAAACGGCTCAAGGCCGGATGGGATAACACCTATTTGGCTAAAGTATTGTCCGCTGGGCACTTTTGATGCGATTGCCCTGTATGAGATCCTTATATATATAAAACCTCCTATTGAGTCACAAACTTATTATAACTTTTCCGTGGCGTATTGGCATTGGGCTCAAAGCTGTAAATCAACTGACGTGAAGGACAATAATACGTGACACCTGCTCTATGTTGCCGCGTAGCTTAGCTTGGTGAGAAACACATTATGACAACCGCAGAACAAGCCCAAGCTCCACTTTGGCAGGACCGAATCGTCAAAGACCCGCTAATACTCGGCGGCAAACCGACAGTGAAAGGCACCCGACTCTCCGTTGAATTCATAACCAACGAACTCGAACATGGCCGCACCGAAGCTGATATCATCAGTGACTACTCGCCGCATCTCACTTCGGAAGATATCGAGGCATGTCGTCAGTACAAAGCTACCGGTGCCAAGCTGTCCTACACTACCTGGGCCATGCAGGACGCCTTGATGGATGGCAACATTACCGCAGAGGAATTTGAGGCTCTAAAAAAAGAACAAATCACCTGGGAGGAACTGCACACTCTGAAGGGCGGCGGCGTCACTTGGGAACAACTCGACGCGCTACGAGCAGGCAAGATCACTTGGGCACAATTGGACGACCTAAGAGCTGGCAAGATTACCTGGGAGGAACTCGACGCCGCAATGGGCGGTAGATACAAGATGATCTGGAAAAACGGCGAATGACCGTGAGAATTGTAAGATGGAAGTTCGCTTTCAACACCATCAATATGTGGGATCACAGGCTGCCCTCTGATTTTCTAGTCGCGTTTCACCAGCCTAAGAAAAATCAGCTATGACTACGACATCCAAGGCAAAGCCCCTTGAGCTAACGATTTCCAATTTCGGCCCAATCGCCGCGGCGAGTATCGAACTGCGCCCAATGTCCGTATTCGTGGGATCGAGCAACACCGGAAAATCCTACATGGCGGCCCTCATTTACGTGCTACATAAGTTTTTCAACGCCTACTCAAGGGATGATATTCGCTCGCCAATGCTTCTGAGAAAGCGACAAAGTCTTGATTTGTCGACAAATGATCTTTCAGGTCTTTATGATTGGATTAAAGAAACGATTTCGGACTTACAAACTACTAAACATGAGAAGTCCTACTTAATTGAATTACCAGAATCCGTTGCGATGTCAGTACGTCCAATTATCAACAATATTGCACATTTAAGCGGAGACTTAGAGGGTGAAATCACAAGATGCTTTGGGGTGGAGAAGGCGAAAACTTTAATTCGCCATCTAAGTGATGGCAAAACTATACTTTCCCTGTATCAAAATAACTCAGAGGAAGTAGGACAAAATGATCCTTTCGGATACGAAGTTGAAGTAACAGAGCAAGGGGCTAAAATAGATGCTACAATTCCGAATACAATGCCCTTACAGATGAATATGGGAGATATCTCAGTCCTTCTCTGGAACTGGCACGTAGACTGGTTGGCTGAACTGGAGAATATGGGATTTAACAAGATGGGAAGTAAGGCGACGGCCAATCTGAATATCGACTGGCTGACTGAACTGGAGAATATGGAATCGGACGGAAAGGAACGTGCCAAACGTATTTTAGAGGACCTGCTTTGCACTCTTGCTAGCGACATTGCTTCAGATATCGCCGGCCCATTGTCTCGCCCCGCGCATTACCTTCCCGCCGACCGCGCTGGTGTAATGCACGCACATCAAGTGGTCGTGCGATCTTTGATAGCGAGAGCATCGCGGGCTGCGCTACGACCGGATTCTCCCATGCCAGTACTTTCTGGAGTTCTCGGCGACTTTATGGAACAGCTTGTTGCGTTGGCCGGTTCATCGCGACGGGCACACCATAAAAATTACGATAACCTCGCACAGCGCTTGGAACAGACGCTACTACGGGGGGCCGTCCGCGTCGAACAGTCGCCAATCGACTACCCTTCGTTTGTCTTTCGACCGAATGGCTGGAAGCGAGATTTGCCCTTGATGAATGCATCATCCATGGTGTCGGAGTTAGCACCTGTAGTGCTATACCTACGTCATGTCGTTCAGCTAGGCGACCTGCTCATCATTGAAGAACCCGAATCCCACCTGCATCCGGCCATGCAGGTGGAGTTCACCCGTCAACTCGCAGCAGCCGTGCAGTCTGGTATCCGAATCATCATTACCACCCACAGCGAATGGGTACTGGAAGAGTTGGCCAATCTGGTTCGCTTAGCAGAACTTCCCGAGGAGCGGCGCGAGGGCATTGATAATGCAGATATAGTGCTCAGTCCCGATCAATTAGGAGCGTGGTTCTTCGAGCCGAGTTCGGAAGGGAGAGGTTCCGTGGTGCGAGAAATTTCGCTCGATACCGAGTCGGCAACCTTTCCGGCTGGCTTCGGCTTGGTCACTGAATCCCTCTACAATCGCTGGGCAGAAATTTCCGCCCGCATTCAAGAGGGGTAATATCAGTGTCGATAGTAAGAATCGTCCGGGAAAGAACCGATATGCGATGCCACACAACTGTATGCCGAGACGGAAGCTGCTCCCTATCGCTGGAGGGCGCGCCCGAACCATCGGTCCTAATCAGCTTGGAACACGAGGCCGCGCCGGTTAAAGCAAATCAGGCACATTGCGATTTCTTGTTCATCGGAGGCAGTAACGCAAACAGAGCACCGTGGGTTGCACCAGTAGAATTGACCGCAAGTTCCGCTCGGGTCAGCAAGTTCCTGCCCCAGCTACGCGCAGGTGCCGATATTGCGGATAAACTGCTTCCGCAGAATGTCCAAGTCAGATTTCGCCCTGTCGCAGCGTACGGCGGCGAGCTTCACCGCATTGAGCGCGACGGTTTTCTAAAATCTGTCAACCACGTCGTTTTCCGCAGGAAGCCGGTGCCGATTAAACTGGTGAGATGCGGCTCGCCACTGACAAAAGCATTGAAGGGCTAAACAAACCCATAGCATTACAACCCTAACCGAAAGCACGTCATGCTCTACATCGAAAACCTCCACGTCGCCGTTGAAGACACCCCCATCCTGCGCGGTGTCAATCTAGCAGTAGAACCCGGCGAAATCCACGCCATTATGGGCCCCAACGGCTCGGGCAAAAGCACCCTCGCGCAAGTCCTCGCCGGCCGCGAGGGCTACGACATCACCGAAGGGTCGGCCACGTACTGCGGCCAAGATTTGCTCGAACTCGCGCCGGAAGAGCGGGCGTGTGCCGGGCTATTCCTCGCCTTTCAGTACCCGGTGGAAATCCCCGGCGTCAACTCCACGTACTTCCTCCGCCAAAGCTATAACGAACTCCGCAAGCAAAACGGCGAGGAGGAACTCGACGCCTTCGACTTCCTCGGCCTAATCCGCGAAAAGCTCGCCTTGGTGGAAATGGACGAGAGCTTCCTCAAGCGGTCGGTCAACGAAGGCTTTTCCGGCGGCGAGAAAAAGCGCCACGAAATCTTGCAGATGGCCGTGTTGGAACCCAAGCTCTCGATCCTCGACGAGACCGACTCCGGCCTCGACATCGACGCGCTGCGGATCGTCGCCCAAGGCGTCAATCAACTCCACGCTCCAGACAAAGCCGTCGTCGTCGTTACTCACTACCAGCGCCTGCTCAACTACATAATCCCCGACTTCGTCCACGTGCTCTACGAGGGACGCATCGCCCAGTCGGGCGGCAAGGAATTGGCGCTGACGCTAGAGGAAAAGGGCTACGATTGGGTCAAGGAGCAAGCGGCATGAACGGCGTCGCCCATTATCAGTCGTGCTTTAAAGACCTCGTCGGCACAGGTGCGCTGCTGCCGCTGCGTCAAAAGGCCATTGAGCACTTCGCCGCTGCTGGCTTTCCGACGACCAAAGACGAGGAGTGGGCTTTTACGAACATTGCCCCGCTAACTCGGATCAACTTTGCGCTAGCCGATTCCACGACGGCACCTGTCGTTCTCGACGACTACCGCTACGGCCTCAACGGGCTGGTCTTTGTCGATGGCCACTTCGCCCTCGCGCATTCCCAACTCAACGGCCTATCCGCCGGTGTGCGCGTCGAGCGTTTGAGCGAAGCCATCGCCTCAAACGGCGACCTAGTCTCGGCGGCCCTAGGCCAGGCCGCCGCTACCGAGGACGCGGCCTTCACCGCGCTCAACACCGCCTTCTTGCAAGACGGTGCGGTCGTCTATCTGCCTCGGGGAGCCGTCGTCGAGCAGCCCATCCACTTGCTGTTTGTCTCCACCGGCCAACGCGCCAACGTCGTCTCCCATCCGCGCGTCCTCGTGGTCGCCGAAGCCAACACCCAAGCGATCCTAGTCGAAAGCTACGTCGGTTTAGGGTCAGAACCGTATCTGACCAACAGCGTCAGCGAATTCTTCGTCGGCCCCAACGTCGTGCTCGACCACTACCGGGTCCAGCGCGAGTCCGCCGCCGCCTTCCACGTCGCGGCGACCCACGTCCGCGAAGAACGCGCCGCCCAATTCCGCTCGACCGCCATCACCTTGGGAGGACGCCTGACCCGCCACCACGTCCACACCTCCTTAGTAGGCGAAGGCGTTGACTCCACCCTCAACGGCCTCTACATCGAGGACGGAGCGCAACACGTCGATAACCACACGCTCATCGAACACGCCCAGCCCCACTGCCAGAGCCACGAATTCTACAAAGGCATCCTCGGCGGCCGCGCCACCGGCGTCTTCCGCGGCAAGATCCACGTTCACCAAGCCGCGCAAAAAACCGACGCCTATCAAGCCAACCAAAACCTCCTACTCTCGGAGACGGCGCAAATCAACACCAAGCCCCAACTCGAAATCTACGCCGACGACGTCAAGTGTTCGCACGGAGCTACCATCGGCCAGCTCGACGAAGACGCCCTCTTTTACTTGCGCTCCCGAGGCATCGGCCACCGCGAGGCTGTCCGGGTGCTGACGCGGGCCTTCGCCGGCGAGGTCCTCGACCGCGTGCGCGTCCCCACCCTTAAAAACCAGCTCAACCAGCTAGTCGACCGTCGGCTGGACCAAGCCGCCGCCGGAGTTGCCCCGTGACCGCTTCCTTTGACGTAGCCAAAATCCGCCGCGACTTCCCCGTGCTCGGCGAGAAAATTCGCGGCAAGGATCTAGTCTATTTCGACAACGGCGCGACCACCCAAAAGCCGCTGACGGTCATCTACGCGCTCCAGCGCTACTACGCCCGCGAAAACTCCAACATCCATCGCGGCGTTCACTTCCTCAGCCAACAGGCTACCTTTGCCTATGAGCGAGCGCGCGGCCGAGTCGGCCAGTTTATCAACGCCCGCGAAAACAGCGAGGTCGTCTTCGTGCGCGGCACCACCGAGGCGCTCAATCTCGTCGCCCACAGCTATGGCCGATCGCAGCTAGGCCCCGGCGACGAGATCATCGTCTCGCAGCTAGAGCACCACTCCAACATCGTGCCGTGGCAAATGCTGTGCGAAGAAAAGGGCGCGCGCCTGCGGGTAGTGCCCATCAGCGATACGGGCGAGTTCCTCTTCGACGAATACGAGCGCCTGCTGTCCGAGCGCACCCGCATCGTGGCCATCGCCCACGCTTCCAACGCCCTCGGCACCATCCTGCCGGTAAAGGAAATCGCCGCCTTGGCCCATCAGCACGGCGCAGTCGTCGTCGTCGATGGAGCGCAAGGAGTGCCCCACTTGCCAGTGGACGTGCAGGACCTCGACTGCGACTTCTACGCCTTTTCCGGGCACAAGCTCTTCGGCCCCACCGGCATCGGTGTGCTCTACGGCAAGCAGGCCCTTTTACACGCCATGCCGCCCTATGAAGGCGGCGGCTCCATGATCGAAAAGGTCAGCTTTGCCGGCACCACGTATGCCGCCCCGCCGGCTCGCTTTGAGGCCGGCACGCCGCACATCGCCGGCGGCATGGGCTTGGAGGCCGCCATTGATTACGTCAACTCCGTAGGGCGGGAGCAGATCGCCGCGTACGAGGCCGACTTGCTCGCGTACGCAGACGCCGCTCTCGCCGCCATCCCGGGCCTGCGCCTGATTGGCACGGCCCGCGAGCGTGTGGCCGTCCTCTCCTTCATACTCGGCGACATCCACCCGCACGACATCGGCACCGTCCTCGACGCCGAGGGCATTGCCGTGCGCGCCGGCCACCATTGTGCCCAGCCGACCATGCAGTTTTACCAAGTGCCCGCTACGGTGCGCGCCTCGTTGGCTTTTTACAACACGCGCGCGGAAATTGACGCCCTAGTCGCGGCGTTGCACAAGGTCAAGAAGGTGTTTGGGGGATAAGGAACGGGTAGTGGCTTATACAACATCAATGAGGCACTTCAACTATGACTGAGCTTCGCGAGCTATACCAGCAGATCATCCTCGATCACAACAAAAATCCGCGCAACTTCGGCAAGCTGCCGGAGGCCAATCGTACGCAAGAGGGCTACAATCCCCTGTGCGGCGACCACTTGCACATCTATCTCCACATGGCCGACGAGCGGATTGCCGACATTAGCTTTGAAGGGTCGGGTTGCGCCATTTCCAAAGCCTCGGCTTCGCTGATGACCACCGCCCTCAAGGGCAAGCGGCCCGACGAGGCGGTCGAACTGTTTCAGCAGTTCCAGCAGATGGTGACCGCAGAGCCGGACGCGCCCGTCGATCACCAAACCTTGGGCAAGATGGCCATCTTCTCTGGGGTGCGCGAGTTTCCCATGCGCGTCAAGTGCGCGACCCTCGCTTGGCACGCCGCCAAAGCGGCCATAGAACAAAACCCGTCTCCCGCATCCACCGAATAGAAACGCGCCATCTAAAAAGGAGTCCGCCATGGAACTGTTGCACGAAAAAACCTTTCCCACCGACTCTACCGAGGCCAAAGTGGTGGCCGTGCTCAAGACCTGCTACGACCCCGAGATTCCGGTCGATATCTTTGCCCTCGGCCTGATCTACGAAATTGAGGTCAGCGATTCGCAGGACGTCCACGTGACCATGACCTTGACCTCGCCCGCCTGTCCGGTAGCCGGCACGCTGCCGCCGGAAATCGAGCACAAAATCAAGGCCCATGTCCCGGGCATCGCCACGACTTTGGTCGAGGTCGTGTGGGATCCGCCGTGGACGATCGACATGATGACCGAAGGGGCCAAACTCGAACTAGGCATGATGTAGAGAAGCAGTGGTTAGTGATCAGTGGCCGGTAGCCAGTCTCTTCCCTACCGGGGCCACTGGCTACTGACCTCTGCTCAGTGGAGAGATTCTTATGAAACTCAGCTCGAGCGAAGAATACGGTTTGCGCTGCCTGTTGCAACTGGCCCGCCAGACCCCCGGCAGCCTGACCATCCCGGAAATCAGCCAAGCTGAGGGCATCACCCATCACAACGTCGCCAAGCTCTTGCGCATTCTCCGGCAAGGCGGCTTTGTGGCAAGTGCCCGCGGCCAGCAAGGCGGCTACGCCCTCACCAAGCCTCCCCACCAAATCGCCGTGGCCGACGCGCTCGTCACGCTGGGCGGTCGCCTCTTCGACGACGACTTCTGCGATCACTTCTCCGGCAGCGCGGATTGCTGCACGCACTCGCTCACCGCGTGTTCGGTGCGCGCGCTGTGGGGGCAAGTGCAGCAGGCCGTTGATCAAATTTTATCGCGCACAACCCTCGCCGACCTGCTCGAACAGGGCTACGCCCTAGCCGACGAAGAGGCCCTGCTCGATATATCGGCTTAGGGGGTGTCGTGTAGTTAGTAGTGATACCGACAAGACAAGATAAAGAGGGTGTCTGACTCTATGCGGTAAACGAGACGATGTTCTCGAGTAATTCGACGGGACCAACATCCCTGAAAATCATGTTTCAGAACTTCGGGTTTGCCAAGCCCTGTAAACGGGTTGCGCTGGGTATCTCGAATAAGTTCGTTGATTTTCTTGAAGGTGCTTTTGCTAGTCTGATACCAGTAGAGATAATCCTGCCAAGCGTCTGCATGGAAGCTAATGTGTCTCATTCCTCGATTAAGTCTCGGGAAGCAAAATTGCGCTGGCCGTGCTGGAAATCCTCTAGTGCCTTCTGGAGATGGGCCGCGTTTTTTGGTGAAGAGAGCAGGTAATCTGTCTCGTCCACTCTGCGCTCCTCTTCTTCTTGTAACTTTTCTACAGCACGAGCAATCAAGCTGCATATATCTTCCCCGGTACTTTGCGAAAGCCCCTCTAGTACCGCCTTCTGCTCAGGAGTAAATTCAAATGGAGAAGTGCTCATGGTGACCTCCTTCAATTCTCCGCTTCGCGGTCAAAGGGCAGACACAGGCTGCTTCAAGAGGTTCGGCGACCATGCCCATTCCTTGCTCTCACAAGCTAATAAACACGGCCCTTTAAGCAACACCACGCGGTTGGCTTGGTGAAAGATATCCGTGTAGAGATGGTATGCTGAGATGAAAAAAGTTTTGCTGTGCTGGATCAGCACTACAGATTTGCGTGCTTCACAAGGAGATGATGTTGGTGAGGGTCCTACTGCACAGGCGGTGGAAAAGCTCGGGTTTGACGAGGTATTTCTGATTTCAAACTACCTGTCCGATGACCGTGTACCCGCGTACGTCGAATGGGCAAAGAAACGGAGCTCGACGCCATACCAATTATATGAGGAGAAGCTTTCAAGTCCGACTCACTTTGGCGAAATCTATGAGGCGGCGGTGCGCGTTTGCACAGCGGCTTTGGGCGAACAGCGCGATCAAGTGGAATTGACTTTTCACCTTAGTGCTGGTACGCCAGCAATGGCCGCGGTGTGGATCATCTTAGCGAAAACTCGCTTTCCCGCTGAATTGATCGAGTCTTCAAGAGAATACGGCGTTCAAACGGTATCTGTCCCCTTCGATATTTCGGCAGAATTTTTGCCCGACCTTCTGCTCAAACCCGACGAGCGGCTCCGCTCGGTCAGTGCAGAGAAACCCATAGAGTCGGCAAATTTTGCAGACATACACTACCGAAGTCCGATTATGGCTCATCTGGTCGAGAGAGCGCAGCGCGTCGCGTTGCGGAACGTTCCCGTTTTGCTAGAAGGCGAATCCGGCACCGGAAAAGAACTTTTTGCCCGCGCCATTCACCAACACAGCCCTAGAAGAGATAAGCCATTTATCCCCGTGAACTGCGGTGCAATTCCGCAAACTCTCGTGGAATCCGAACTGTTTGGGCACGAAAAAGGCGCGTTTACCGACGCAAAGGCCCCGCGCAAAGGTCGTTTTGAGTTGGCCAACGGCGGTACGCTCTTTTTGGATGAAATCGGCGAGTTACCTAAAGATATACAGGTTAAATTGTTGCGCGTCCTCGAAGGAGGCCAGATTGACCGCCTCGGTGCATCCAAACCTATCAGTGTAGATGTACGAATTGTAGCGGCAACAAACCGGACGCTCAGTGAGGAAGTGCGTGAAGGACGATTTCGAGAGGATTTGTTTTATCGGATTGCAGTGGCCTATCTCAAATTGCCGCCCTTGAGGGACCGTCCGGGGGATTTGGGTCTGCTGATCGACCATTTGATCGAGCAGATCAATGAGGAGAGCAAGGAACAGCCTGGGTACCGACGTAAAAAAATTTCCGCTGGCGCAAAAAATCTTATCCTGAATCACCCTTGGCCGGGCAATATACGCGAGTTGCAAAACACGCTTAGGCGCGCAATGGTGTGGACAGACGGCGAAATTCTCAAAAAACAAGATATTGAAGGGGCATTCTTACCCATCTACGATAAGGGGGGCGAAGATATATTGAATCGCCCATTAGGTGGGGGTTTTAGCATAAATGAGCTCATTAGCGAAGTCATCAGACACTATTTTCAGCGTGCCGAGGAGGAATCTACAACGAAAACAGAAGCCGCAGAACGGTTGGGACTGTCTAATCGTCAGACGTTTGACAACTGGAAGAAGAAGTACAAGGTATAAAGAAGGAGGAAAATCTAGAGCTATTTCGCCTTTCAGATAAGTTTGGCACAAAATGTGCTTTATGTAGGCAGCGGCGAGGTTGGGAGGCAAAGAAGGCCGCGGGCGGGAAAGGCGTGTGAAGCCGTCCCGTGAACCGGAAGAGCCGGAGATGCTTGGGAGAAGCAGATGGAGTGCCGCAAATCTATCTGAAAGGAGGTAAGGCTATGGCAAAATTGTTACCGTTTGCCATTCAGGTCGCTATTGTCGTCATAGACCATTGGCTGTCTAAGAAGCGATAGTAGTTTGGGCGAGTATCAGGGGGCAGGAATGAATTCCTGTCCTCTGATAGAGTTTTCTTGACAAGCTACTCATCGGAGATGACCTTCTGAACTCAATTCCAGAAAGGAGAGGCAACCATGTCTAAGAAAGACAAAGCCAGGTTGGCTGCGGAACTAGCCGTCGCCATCCTGAACGTGTTGCTCGGTCGCTCAAAAGGAGGACGTTAGCACCCTGAGTGGATAAGACAACTATTTGGGGGGCTTTGGGCACTATTTATAAGCCCCATTTCAAACTTGTCTGTGCGGAGTGAATTGGATAGCGTACTGGCGCAATTATCACTCACGCACAGACAGACGTTTTTAGCATTCATTCACCAACTTGTGAGAAAATCATGGCTCTTGCATCTATCACTATAGAAAACTTTAAGTGTATCGGCGACGCCGTGACCATTCCTATTCGCCCTCTCACCTTGTTGTTTGGCAAAAATAGTTCGGGCAAGTCAACGGTGTTGCAGGCATTGCTCTACATGCGCGAACTATTTCTACGTTTCCACCAAGGCTATCTATTTGATATACGATCGGGGTACAGACCTCTGGAAAACATACCTATTGATCTAGGTGATTTTCCTTCCTTAGTGCATCGCCACGACCTGAATCGAAAAATCCGTATACGCCTTGAGTTTGACCTATCATATGCAAGCAAACTTAAATATAATTCTGCGGAGATAGAATTGGTAGTGAGCTGGGACGAAACACAAGATATTGCTTCTGTCGAGTCATACATATATGCTTTGAATGGCGAAGAATGCTTTTATGCTTTGAATGACAAAGGAAAATCCAATCATGATAAAGGCCAACAACTGTATCCGCTTAATCAGTGGTGGGGTATTGGTTATTCTAGACATGACGGCAAACATGACGAAAAAGGATATCGATATTTTGTAAATAAGAATTCTTCAATTGTAAAAGAGGCAAAAGAAGACTATATGATCTCAAGCGAGTTCAATGAAATTATGAGAGGAGATGAATTAAGCTACGTTCGAGAAAAATTAAATGGCATCCGATATCTGGGCCCAATCCGAGAAGTGCCCCCTCGCAATTATCTTGTATCCCAAATGTACAATGAATCTCGGTGGGCAACCGGGTTAGAGGCTTGGGATGCACTCGCACGGGACTCCGAGTTGGCCGAAAAAGTAAACCGCTATGCTCAAAAGTTGGCACTTGGATATAGCTTCCTACAGTCAGACAGATCTTCTCTTGATTGGAATAACGAAGGTATAGCAAATCTGAGAAAAATTTGCTCCTCTGATGAAGACAGAGTAGAAGTCGATAGGTTAACAAAGCAAGTTCTCAAACCTCTTGAACTGCTACCTCGCCAACATCCGATTCTACTTCAGGATGAAAACAGCGGCATAGAGGTACATCCCTTAGATGTTGGTTTTGGCATTTCCCAAGTCTTTCCAGTTCTCGTGGGTGCGTTAGACCAAGGTTACCATAGCCCTAAAATGTTTGCGGTTGAACAACCAGAGCTTCATGTTCATCCATCGGTTCAAGTAGGTTTGGGCGATTTGTTTATTGATGGCATACAAAGCCCGGATCGTATCATGCTCATCGAAACGCATTCTGAGCACTTGCTGTTGCGGTTGCTACGGCGTGTGCGTGAAACGACCCGTCGTAGCAGATACCAAACCACTGAATCAGAACAGACAGATCACGAATTGACGCCTAACGATCTGTCTGTGATCTATGTTCGACTAACGCCAGCAGGAGTTAAATTCACTCCACTCACTGTAACGAATAACGGCGATTTTGATGCACCATGGCCAGAAGGCTTTTTCGAAGAACGTGAGTCGGAGTGGTATTAATTATGCTGAGTATCTTTGCTATTGATCCAGAAATATGTCGAAATTTGGAGTGGTTCCGATATTGCACTGAGCACTGTCATCCATCACAAGGACGTGTAATTGCAGATTTGCCATATGGCCAGTGGTATAAAAATGCGAAACCGATTTTTGATCAACTCGTTCAAGAACTTGACCTTCCAACCATAAAAGCGCAAGGTTTGAAAGACCGCCTGAACATGGTGAGGGGCCAACTGGTAGATCGACCAGGAACTGTTTGGACTGATTGGTATTATGATGATTTTTCACAATTTTCTTGGATTACCGAAATAGAGAAAGAGCACCGACGAGAGCCTTTTTCTGCCGTCGTCAGCCCTGAATACGAAGAGGCTGATGCTGAGAGAGCTGACGATGAAAGACGAAAATACCATCCTGACGAACTCAATAGAAATGTAAAAGCCTGGAATACACCTAGTGGTATTGCAATCACTCGTAGTCCTGGAGATTTCGTAAAGGCTATCCTGCCAATGCTTCGGATTGCTGAGAATATTCACTTTATCGATAGATATTTTAACGTGGATAGTGACAGTTTGTTTACCAGAAATTACAAAAAGATTATCAAAGACTTAGCCCAACAGTATGACACAACAGATTATCCTTTTCCATCACTGACAATTCATTGCTGTCCAGATGTTCCAGAGAAAATTAATGAGAACAGCCTTAAACAGCACTACACACACTTAATACCAATAGGGGAGTCTGTAAAGGTTTTTGTGTGGCAGATCGAGAACAATATAGAAATAAAAAAAGGAAACCATCCTTTTCATAATCGCTATGTTCTGTCTAATCATTGCGGTGTAATTGTGGGATATGGCACAGATAGTTTTAAGGAAAATACTGCTGCTCCAGACGTCCTCCAAGTTATTGGCCATAAAATATATATGAAATTGTGGAACCAAATTCGGGATGAGGCATTTCCTATGATCCACATTGAGGAGGCAACAAAAAAGTTTGTGATTAACGGTACTAAAAGCGCGTGATCAAATATCCCCCCCCTCACCCCCGAAACGGATTCTCCTCTCCCTCGGCCCGGTGCCGATAGAGCGGCTTGACCGCCTCCGGCAGAGCCTCGTAGGCCGCCCTCGGCACAATCGCATTGTTGCGCCCGCCAAATTCCACGCTCAACCACCACGGACAATAGCGCGTGATGATCGCCACCCGAGGCTCTGGGCTGGGATTCGCCGCGGTCGAATGCCAGATCCGGCTGTCCATCACCAGCGCACTGCCCTCCGGGCCGACGACCTGGATCTCCCCGCGAATCGGCTTGAACTGATCGATCCGCTCCTCCAGCCCTTCGGGCGTCTGGTGCCTGCGCGGGTTGAGCGGGTCGCGGTGGCTGCGCGGCACCACCCACGTTCCACCCGTCTCTGGGCTAAACGGCGACAGCATCCACAGCACCGATAGCTGCATGGTCGCATCCGGGAAGGGCTGAGCCACCCGGCCGGCGAAGTCCCTGTCGGTCAGGTCGTGTGGCCAATCCGAGTGAAAGCCGCGCCAGTCCAAGTCCTCGCGGTTGGGCACTTGCGTCTTAAACTCGGTCTGCGCAATCCGCACGTGCCCCCCAAAAACCGCCTGCGCCACCCCCAACAAACGCTCGTCGCCCAAATAGGGCGCAAACTCCGGCAAATACGCGATCAGGCAAACGCCCGGCTCGCCATTGGGGCCGGTCTGCCGCCCGATGTGCCCGCCCATGGCCTCGTAGTCCTGTTGTGCCTTTGCGTGCGCTTCTTGCACGTGCGTCCGCACTCGGTCTATAGCGTCCTCCGGAATAATCCGCTCCAAGACGCACCAACCCTCGCGGCGCAGTTGATCCACTTTCTCCTCTATACCAGCGTCCATAAGACCTCTCATTTCTCGGTTGCCCAAGCAATTGCGTACTGCTATACTAGACCCACTTGCCAACGCACCCCACCCTTTCCCCGGACCTTCCCATGCACATCACCGACATCGAAATCCACACCATCTGCCCGCCGTATTGCGACTTCAACGCCCTGTCGCTGGCCCGCTACCACGGCGCGCACATCCAACACCGCGCCATCCTCGTCGTCCACACGGACAACGGCCTAGAGGGCCTCGGCGAGAACATCGGCTACGCGCCGGATGGCGACGCCTTGCGCGCAAGATACATCGGCACCTCGCCCTTTGACTGGATCAACGCCGAGCAGGACCTCGGCATGAACATGGCCTGCTACGACCTGATGGGCAAGCACCTCGGCATTCCCGCGTGGAAGCTGATCGGCCCCAAGGTCCGCTCGTGGATTCCGGTCGCCGCTTGGACCGTGGCGCAGGCCCCGGACGCCATGGCCGAAGAAGTGCGCCAAGCCGCCGCCCGAGGCTATCACTGGATCAAATACCACGTCGATGAAATGCAGGACGTCATCGCCCAAACCGAGGCCATGCAGGAGGCGGCCCCGCCCTATTTCAAGGTCCACTACGACTTCAACGCCAACAGCAACTACTACACCATGCGCACCATTCTCGCCGAGCTGGTCAAATTCCCGGTCGCTGGCCGCTTTGAAGACGTAGTCCAAGGCACGGACGAAGATGCCTACCGCATGTTGCGCGAACAGTGCCCGCTGCCCATCATCGGCCACCATGTCCCTCCCGAAGCCATGACCAAGCGCTACGTTGACGGGACCATGGCCGGGCACGCTCCCATCGGCAGTGCAATCAAAGCCGCCGCCATTGCCGAGCGGCTCAACATGCCCCTCATGTACCAACAGACCGGTGGCACCATCAATCAAGCCTTCTTGGCCCACGAAGTTGCGGTTTTCAAAATGGCTACCATCGACCACGTCAATTGCTGCCACCTGTGGCGGGAGGACGTCGTCAAAGACCCCATGCCTGTAATCGATGGCAGCGTCGCCGTGCCCGCAGGGGCGGGTCTAGGGATCGAACTCGATCGCGCACAATTGGAAAAATTGGCCGGTGCGGCCCCGGTCGATAAAGGCCGCTTCTTGATCCGCATCCGCTCCGCAGGTGGTCTCACCGCGTATGTGCGCCACGACCCCGATCCGAACGGCTCTACCGACAATCTGCGCTTCCACGACCGCCTGCACGAGCAGGGCATCCCCGGGCGGGCATCTTCGTACGCCAACCCGCTCACCACCGAATTCTGGGACGCAGAAAAAGACCCCGAACACTTCGAGGAGCTGTGGCGGGTTACGGCCGACGGCCCTTTATGGAAAGAGGAATTGTAGATGAACGAAGACGAAAAGTATTTCTTCGACCTCAACGGCTACATCGTCGTGCGCAACGTCTTGTCAGCCGAGGACATCGCGCTGGCCAACGAGGCCATTGACCGCCATGCTGACCAGATCCGTGAGCGCATCGGCGAGCTGTCGCTGTCGGCCGGCTCCAAGGCGCTCGAAGGCAGCACCGGACGCGGCGACCTCGGCGGCGCTCTCTCATGGCCCGACCCGCACGGCCGCCCTTTCCGCGACATGCTGGTCAACCCCAAGGTGGTGCGCTGCCTGCACGAGATTTTGGGCACAGGCTTCCGCCTCGACCACAATCTCGGCATCATCACCATGCGCAAAGGAGCCGAGGGCCACCTCCTGCACGGATCGTCTGGCCCCAGCTTTGACCGCCACCAGTACTACATCTTCAAAGACGGCAAAATGCACAACGGCCTGACCGTGGCTGCCTACCAACTAACAGATGTGCGCGAGGGCGACGGGGGCTTGTGCTTGATCCCAGGCAGCCACAAAGGCAACTATCCCTGCCCGATGGCGCTCCGGCGCGGCGAGGCGCACCGCGAGTTCATCAAGCCGATTACCTGCAACGCCGGCGACTGCATCATATTCACCGAGGCCACCACGCACGGTACCCTGCCTTGGACCGCCGACCACGACCGCCGCACCGCCCTCTTCCGCTTCTCACCGGGCAACCTCGCCTACGTGGCTCACAACTGGTCTGAGGACATGCTCGCCCTAATGACCGACGAGCAGCGCAAAGTCCTCGAACCGCCCTATCACGCACGGCTGGACCGCCCCGTATTGGAAGTGTAGCCGCGCTCGCTTGAATACCTATATCGCCAAATCAACCGCGCCAGCCGTCAATTAACCAAAACCTTCAACTAAACCCACAGCTTAGGAAGACCCCATGACCAAACGCAAAATCGTCGTCACCGGTGCATCCGGGTACGTCGCCGGCCGCATGTTGCCGGCCCTAAAGGAACGCTACGAAACCGTTCTCTTGGATGTGAAAACGACCAATCGCCAAGGTGAAGAAGTCGCAGGAATCCACATCGCCGATCTAGAAGAAAAAGATCGCGATGCCTATCGGGAACACTTCAGAGGAGCCGACGCGGTAGTCCACTGTGGCTTTATCTCAACCGGGCAGGGCGAACAGCGCTTCTGGAATGAGACCAACAATATCACCATGGCCCACAATGTGTACCGAGTCTGCCAAGACGAAGGCGTGCGGCGGGCCGTGATCATCAGCTCCAACCACGCAGCCGACTACTACGAAAATTTGATCTGGTCGGGACGCATGGACTTCGTCACACCCGACATGCTGCCCCTCTCGGACAATTTCTACGGCTGGGCCAAGGCTTCGTATGAACTGCTGGGCTTCATGTTCGCCTGCGGTAAGGAAGGGCCAGCCCTGGAAAATGTGCAATTGCGCATCGGCGGTCCTCGCGAGACCGACATCGACGGCTGCGGCAACGATCTACAGCAAATGCACCGAGGCTTGGGAGCCTATCTGAGCGTGCGCGACCAAGTGCAACTGGTAGTCAAGAGCATTGAGACCGAAGATATCCGCGACGCCAACGGCGTACCCTTCCAGATTTTCTACGGCATCAGCGGCAACGCGCACAACTTCTGGAGCTTGGCCAATGCCCGGCGCGTAATCGGCTACGCACCTCAAGACGACAGCCAAGTGCGCTTTGCCGATAAAATCGCGGCGATTACGCAAGCGGCGCAAGAAGGATAGCATGAACGAATTCGACGAAGAAACCCGCGTGGACGTAGAAGAGCTACTGGAGTTGGTAGCCACCATTTTCGAGCGGTGCGGTATGTCGCAAGCGGACGCCGCCCTGCTGACCGATTCGCTCGTGTACGCGGATCTGTGCGGAACTCACTCGCACGGCGTCCTGCGGGTGCCCGAGTACGTGGAGAAGCTGACCACTCAGGGCGTGAATCCAACGGCAAAGCCCGAAGTCGTCGGTGAAGGCCCCTCGTTCGTCGTCGTGGATGGACGCAATTCAATGGGCCAGATCGGCACGACCTGGGCCATGCGGGAGGTGATTAGCAAGGCAGCGAAGACCGGCCATCGCAGCCGGAGCCATTCGCGGCAGCAATCATTGCGGGGCCATGGCGTATTTCGCCCGCATGGCGCTGCCGCACGACATGATCGGAATCGCCACCACAAATGCGCTGCCGACGATGGCACCCTGGGGAGGTGCCGAGCGGATCTTGGGCATCAATCCGATTGCGTTCTCCGTACCAGCGGGGAAGATGGCTCCCATCGTGTACGACGCCGCATTCAGCGGGTCTTCCCACGGAAAAATTCGGATCTACGAACAGAAAGGGATGCGCCTGCCCGAGGGATGGGCACTAGACCGGGAAGGCCAGCCGACGACCGATCCCAAGGTGGCGATCAACGGCCTACTAGCCCCCATCGGAGGGTTCAAAGGGGCTGGGCTGTCGATGATTATGGGCATCCTTGCATCCATGCTTTCCGGTGCCAGCTACGGGACCGAACTGGGCAGCATCGAAGACGGGCCAACCCCCGGCGCAGACGGCCACTTCGTCGCCGCTATCCACATCGCCTCCTTCGAGGACGTCGAACGCTTCAAGTCAAGAGTGGACACCGCCATCCAGCAGATCCACGACTGCCGGCTCGCTCCCGGTTTTGACCGAGTGTACGCCCCGGGCGAGCTAGAAGCGATTCGCCGCGCCGAGTATCGTGCAAAGGGAATCCCTCTCAATCACGTGACGCTGGCGGACATGCGAGAGACGGCGAAGCGATTCGATATCGACGTGAGCGAATACAAATGGATTTAGGAACGTCGAGGTACTCTACCCTGCGGCTCAATCCCAACTACCACCAACCAAGCATCTTCCACCAGACCAGCCCGACACCCAACCAAATTACCAGATGATACAGCGACACCAAAAAACCGTTAGCGAACCACCTTCTAGGTGATACATAATCTAAACCAAAGTAGATAATCACCGGCCCCGTCGAGTAGTTGGTTGTACACCCACAGAGATTAGAAAAATATGCGAATATGGCGACCGTGAGCATCGCCGGTGCCCCCGCGCCTAGTGCCACCGCTAAAAACACAGTACCCATCGCGGCAATGTGCGCCGACAGCCTGGGCAAACCAATCAATGAACCCGTGCTCTTTGAGGCTTCTCGCCATAGTCAGCAAACCACCAATCCATAATTGTCTCCGGGGGACTGCTTGCTTTAGCTGGCAGGGGGATAGGAGGGGCTTTTCTGACGGGGCCGAAGTGCTCCTTGAAGAAAAGCCAAAAAAAGCACGTCCAAACATTGATTAGCTCTTGAGGCGGTTGTGTCAACTTTAGACATTATAGTCATGCAACGGGCATACCGATTTAGGCTTTATCCAACTCAAGAGCAGGACGACCTTCTCAACGTCCTCCGGTACCAGTCTTGCGTCCTCTACAACGAGGCGTTGGATGTTCGCAAGAAAGCCTATCGGACTAAGGGACAAACGCTCAACTTTGTCTCCCTCTGGAGTCGCTTTAAGGCCGACAGAAAAGAGCGGCCCGAAGACTTTGGTCTCTTGAATGCAACTCAAGTCCAACAGCTTCTTCGTCGCCAAGACAAAGCGATGCAAGCCTTCTTTCGCAGACTGAAAAAGCCGCACCCAGACGACAAAAAGCCAGGATTTCCGCGCTTCAAGCCCTTCAAGCGTTTTCGCTCCCTTGAGTATCGGCACGGGGACGGATGCAAGCTCTCGGACGACAAGCTCTACGTCCAGCATGTTGGCCTCATTAAGGTCAAGCTGCATCGGAATATTCCTGAAAGCATGCTCAAGCAGGTCGTCCTTACTCAGCGATTGGGACGTTGGTATGTCTGCTTTCTCGGTGACGACGGCCAAGAGCCTAAGTCGCTGAAGTCTGGTCTCGCCGTTGGAATCGACATGGGACTAAATTCTCTGTTGGCTTTGTCGGACGGCACCCTCATTGAAAACCCTCGCTGGTTGAAGCGTTCGCTTGCCAAACTTCGAGTCGCTCAAAGGTCTCTGTCGCGAAAAAAGAAAGGCTCTAATCGCTTTTACGAGTCCAAATACGAAGTCGCCCGTCTGCACGACAAAATCAAACAGCAGCGCAAAGACTTTTGGCATCGGCTGACTCACAAGCTGACCCAAGACTATGCGCTGATAGCGATTGAAGACTTGCCGCTGGCTTTTATGACCCAAAGCAAAACACTCGCTCGATCCGCTGCTGATGCAGGACTTGGGATGTTCAAAGCTATGATCGGTTACAAGGCTGAAAGTGCTGGTTGCCAGCTTGTAGCTATTGACCCTAAGAACACCTCTCAGCAGTGCTCTCAATGCGATGCTTGGGCGAGGAAGTCTTTGGCCGTTCGTGTGCACAAATGCTCCTGTGGATGCGAATTAAACCGCGATGTCAACGCGGCCAGAAACATCTTGAAAAGGGCCAGATGCTGGCCTACGGACGCTAACGTAGAGGAAGGGATCTCAAGCGTAGTCCGTGAAAGCTGTCTGCTTTAGCTGACAGTGGCTTACAATCTTTTCGCCCCTGCTCCACCTACCCATCTCCTCAAGTTCCCTTTGCGCGACCGCCTGCGCTTCACGAGTGTCCGTCAGTGTCGGCTTTGCTAGAAAAAAGATAAATACCGGCAACAGAGCTAGTCCGACGAGTCCCGGAACCAACGATCCAAGTGCCCACGTTCCCCAATCAAAGGTGACGCCAAACACCGCGTTGGCTGTCTTCGCCACCATCGGATTGGCCGCCATGCCCGTGAGAAACATCGCTGCCGTGATCAGATTGGCGTGCGAGCCTACCAGCGCAAGATTAGGTCCCCGCTCGTTCAGGATGCCGATTCGGATAGGAGTCCAACGCTTCGGCCAATAACTCTGCTGCCCCATCAGTTCCGTCACTGTATAAATGCTCCTTTCCCTGTCAAAACTCGGAGACTACCCGCAAAAGAGCGGCTTTGACTGATTAGGTCGATACGGTGGTGGGTGAGGATTGCAAATAAACCTAAATCGGGGCTACACCACAACTTAGATTACTATCGTGTACTTAGGTCGTTCCCTCAAATTTGTTTGACATCTACTTCTCGAGAGCGTAACTTGAGGCCCTCATCGAGAGAGTGCATTACTGCGGGCGATATTGTCGCGCTTAAAGTCGGCGTCCGTCTGTATTCACCCGAAAAAACGAGGTAGTCCAACGTGAGCGTAACACAAGCGAAGAGTTTAAAGTGGCTCGTAGTCGGAGCGGCCTTGTTGATGCTGCCAGGCCATCTCGCCGCGCAAGAACGCACTACCATCAGTACTTTTCCCGCTACTTCCTATTATCTGGGCTACGCTGAATTCGCCGCCAAGGCAGATGGCGAGATGCGCATTGCCGCCGGCGGTAAGTACGCCCTGTACCTCAATGGCGATCTGGTGGGCACTGACGACGATCCGACGACCGTGGAGACGTGGGAGGCCTCTTTTAAGCGGCGGGCCAATATCATTGCGGTGGCGGTGGAGTACAGCGGCACGCGGCCCGAATACGGTTTTTTCCTGGTGATCGATGCAGAGGACGTGCAGTTCGTCAGTTCGCCCACGGATCGCATAACGCCGTGGTTCTGGACGGGTTTCCCGCTGCCCAACGAAGAAGGAGCCGATTGGACCGAGATCAAGCAGAACAAACTGGCCCAACACGAGGAGGACGGTCTGGAGGTCAGGTGGTTGCCCTCCCAAGCCAGCAGTCTCGACCCGAGCGATTTTGCCGAATTTGCCGACCTCGATCTGACGCGGGCCCAGAGTCTAGCCGGTTTTCCCGGCGATATGGATCCCAGCGGGGGCGGTTTGCAACTGCGCTCGCTGGAGGGCGAGAATCTCGCCTTCAACACCTTCTCGGACGAACCCAAGCTCGTCGACGGAAGCGTCAACACCCCGGTGACTTTCCGCAAAGGGGTCAGCGCCCTGCTGCAGGAGGTCGAGATCGATATGGGCCGCCTCTTCCCGGTCAACCGGGTGCGAGTGCTCACCCAGCCGCCGTCGCGGCTGACCTGGGAGGAACACTCGTTGCGCGGGTACAGCATCTTGGTGAGCAAGGATGGGGTCAGCTTCCTCGATGTGGCGGCGCGCAACCAGATCACCGAATTCCAAGAGACCGAGGTCTTCTTTCCCACCACGCCGGTGCGCTTTGTACGCCTAGTGGTGACCGAGTTTGCCAATCGCAACTCAAACCCCCGGGTAGGCGAGATCGAAGTCTTCGGCGAAGGTGTGGTTGAGCAGGGGACGTACCTGTCGCCGCCGCTGGATTTTGGCCTAGAGGACAACAAGGACTTCGGGCGAGTGCGCTGGTACGGGGATGTCCCGCCCAAAGCCGAGATGGATCTGCGCTTCCGCAGCGGCAGCGACGGGGAGACTTGGAGCGATTGGTCGCCCTGGAGCCGGGAGCGGGAAATTCTGCCCAATGTCCCCGAACCGCGGCGCTTCTTCCAGTACCAGGTGCGCATGGCGACCGGCGAACTGGCCAGCGGTCCGCGCCTCGACAGCCTAGAGGTGTCTTTCAATACGGGCAATTTGGCTGCAGCCGAGGCCCTGGCCGCAGTGGTACCGCTGGAAGTGCCCATTGGCGTAGATACGACCTTCACTTATTCGCTCGTGCTCCGCTTTGGCGATGACGACGCGGGAGTGTCGCGTCTGGCCATCCTGACGCCGTGGCCGGCGCGCCTGGACATGGACGGCATAGAGGGGGTGGACAGAACCGCCATTGACGCGGCCAATACGTACGCGACTAACGATTCCCTGATCATAGCCTTTGACCCGCCCATCGGTGCCGACGCCGATCTACTCATTCCCTTCACCACCCGCATGCTGGCTGCTACCCACAATTTCCAGGGACTGGTTTTCGCCCCGGAGTCCACTTCGCCCTTTTTGGTGCAGCCGCTCGAGGGCGTTGATCCCGACACTGAACGCGAATATTCGCTGACCGCGGTGACCATTGACTTCAAATTGCCCATTCTCGCCGATGTCGAGGCCCATCCCAAGGTGTTCACCCCCAACGGCGATGGAATCAATGACGAGGTGGTGCTGGGCTTCACCCTGGCACGCGTTAAGGGGGGCCGAGTCTATATCGAATTGTACGATTTGGGCGGCAGGTTGGTGCGCACCCTACCCGGCCAGTCGTTGGACGCCGGCCTGTACGCCCCGATCGGGAGTGGGGGGAGGCCGTTGCCGGGCCGCTGGGATGGGCGCTCGGACAGCGGGGAATTGTTGTCGCCAGGGCTATACCTCTACCGCGTCATCGTCGATCTGGACCCCGACGATGAAATTGTAACCGGAGTGGTGGGATTGGCCTATTAGCGGATGTGTTTGGTACAACAGCTATTGGTGCCGCAACTGAGAGATTCGTCGAGCCTATGCGTGCTTTCTCTGTCTTTCTGCTCTGCCTGACCCTGACCGCCGAGGAGGCTCGCAGCCAGTTCCTGTCGCGGGATTTTCGCTCGCTATGGGCCAACGAGGTATTTGAGAACTACGGCGGGGCCGGGTACCGGAACTACGACCTCGAGGAGGAGAACCGCCGCTTTGATCTCTTTGGCGATTTGCTCATCGACGGCGTCGATATCCTCGAATTCAGCGAAGTGCGCCGCGACGCGCCTGGAGTCAGGGGCAGCTTTGAATCGCGCAGCGGTCGGTACGACGGATTTTTCAACAAGCTCGTCATGGCCGAAGAGGGCTTTGGCCGCTGGTCGACGCGCCTAATCATCGGCGACCACGTGCGGACATATTTCACGCCCATGACCCTGAACTTGCCCCGCTTCAACGGCATCCGCTGGGACGGCTCGTCGCGCAAGAGCAGCTTTAGCATGGTCGCCGCCCACCTGACCAACCCCCTCGAATTTCGCACCGGCTCCTTGGCCCCCGACGACGCCGTGCAGAATTTCCGCGTTTTCGGCACCTCGCTCTTTGGCGGACATTGGCAGAGCCGCATAGGCGATTTTTTGCGCCTCGGCACGACCTTTGTCAATACGCACCGCTTTGATTCGGAAGCTTCGGACAAGATCAACGGCTTGAAAGGCGCGGTCCCCGGGCTGGTCCAGGGCGGCTTGAAAACCGTATTCGTCTTCTTTGCCGACGACGCGCCCAACGATTCTTTCGCAGGGGCGGAGATCCACCAAGTGGTCATGCGGGCCGACGGCGTCTTGGTCGAGCCGCTGCGGGTGGCGCGTATCGACCAGCTCATCAACAGGCTCACCATAACGCCGGACCTGACCAGCACGATCCAGATCAAGCCCAACGAAATCGACTATCTGCGGCGCAACCAGTCCTGGCTGCAACCCGTGGTTGAGGCCAGCAATCGGCCCTTTTTCGCCGCCGTGTTGGAAGACATAGCCCGAGAGGTGCGCCCGCCCACCCGAGGTGCGCCGCTGCGGGCCAGCGGTGCCGATGTGGTCTTTTACCAATTCGCTGTGCCGGATACGGTCTCTGACATCGAATTTGAAGCCCTCCTGGCCGACGACTACAGCGTTGATGTCGTCGGCGCGGTGCAGGTGCCCTTCCTGGCCTCGGGCGAGGAGGACTTCTACTACGATTGGCACCACGCTCTGCGGGCGGAGGGTCATCCGAGCAACAGATCGAATCTGCGCCAGGTGCGCTTCGGCTACGGTTTTCCCACGGGTTTGAGCATCATGGGCCTGGATTTCGATGCCCAGATCCTCGGCTTTGAGATCAAGGGCGAATTTGCCCGCAGCACGAACCACCTCAAAATGCCCACCGACCGGGGCAAGCGCCGGGAGCGCGATTCTTCGGTCTTTTACTTCAATGTGCTCAAGTCTCTGCACGACCGGGTCGACGCGGGCGGTGAGTGGTTCGACATGCCGGACGACTACAATACGGAATTCCCCATATTCCAGAGCTCGGGCGCGGGGCCAACTGTGGGCGGCAGGCTGTACCAGCCTTTTGCCCTAGTCGAAGACAACGACGATCTCGACGATTGGCCCGACGAGTTGGAGCACAACGATCCCTTTGATCCCTACTTCGATTCCCAAGGCGTGGGCCACGGCGTTTTTCCGGGCCTAGATCTCGACGGCGACGGCATTCTCGATTTTGCGGCCACGGGCTCGGGCTCGCCTTTTCTGCAGTACCACGTGGAGTCGCCCGATTTGTCTTTTGGCGACGACTTCAACAACAACGGTATGCCCGACCTCAGGGAGAACGACAATCTCGCGGACTATATGTACCCGCTCGACCACCGCGGTTTCCACGCTTTTCTCAGGTACAATCCGACCTCACACGCCCAATTGCGCCTGGGCGCGTACCGGATGGAACAGCCCACCCTGGGATTGGACAGCGACGCCGAATACATCGAGGGCCAGTACCAGCGCGACTGGCAGGATCTGGGTTATGTGCGCGCCAACCACCGGATCAAGTGGGTGCAAGACGGCATCCCCAATACGGTTTTCAACTTTGGCAACCAGAGTTCGCTGCAGCAGGATCTGCTCGAGAACCGCGACGCAATCGACAATCTGACCTATGTCGAGTGGGGCCTGTGGACCGTGCCCGGGATGAACATCCGCACTATCGCCACCTTCAAGCATGTCGATCTGAGCGACAAAGCCGCGGCCGATCCCCTGCTGGCATCGCCGGGGACCATTACACACTTTGCCATAGCCAACAAGATAGACTACACCTATAACTGGCAGCGCTTTAAAATTGTGCCGCGCTTTAAGCACACGTACCGGCGCAGCAAATTTCCCGATCGCCAGATCCCCGACAGCCAGACGCGCCGGCTGATCCCGATTTTGCAAGTCGACTACAGCATAACGCCCAATACCCTCCTCAAGACGGGCGTCCAAGGCTTCCCCTTGCTGCCCGAGCGCTCTATTGATCCGGCCAACCCCGAACGCGATTTCCGCAAAAATACCTATACTGGTTTTCTGCAGAACAGGAGCAATTACAGCGGCTATGACCTGACCATTCTCATGGGATTTTTTCGGACTTTTACCGAATTCTCCGGCTCGTTGCGTCCGTCGGCGGGCTATATAGAGTACTTTTTCAAGGTGTATATTGGCTGATATGCGCGGCGCGAACCGACATCTAGCCTTCCTGGCCCTGGCCCTAGCGTGCGGCGCGGCAGTGGATGCCCAGTTGATCATCCGCAACACCGAGCCGTACCGCAACTATGCGTACGAGGGATACCGGCCGTATGAGAGTCTGGTATTCGGCCGCGATCGCACGCCGCAGTTCGACAATATGGGGCAGTTCGTGATGAACGGGGTCAATGTCTTTGAACTGCAGGAATTCCGCACCTTGCAGACCACGCCCGGAAGCATCATCGGCAAGGAGCGGCAATACGGTGATTTTCTCAATCGCCTAGTCATTGCCAACGACTCGTACAAAGGCGTGGACACCCGCCTGATTATCGGCGATCGCATCCGCACCAAATTCACTCCGCTGACCCTCGACTTGGCGGCTATGAACGGGCTCCGGGTGGACAGCAACTTCAAGAACGCCTCGCTGGTGCTGGCTGTATCGCGCGTCGATCGACCCATTTTCGAGGCCATCAGAAATGCTGACTTCGTGGTCCACGGCCGCGAGGGTTCGCAGTTCAGGCCGTCGTGGAGTACCTATTTGCTGGGCGCCGACCTGCGCACCAAGCGGCCGGGCCTGGATCTGGGCGTGAGCTGGGTCAACCAGTACCGCACCGACAGTTTTAAGACGCTCGGCGAGAACAGCTTCAAAGGGACCCTGCCCACCACCGGGGCTCCCCCCCTGTGGCTGGTGTTGCGCGTGGCCGACCAAGACCCCAACGACGCCATCGGCGTGCGGGTCCGCAGGGCGGGCGTCGCGCTCAACGGCCGCCGCTTGGAGCACGTGCTCGGACCCTACAACAAACTCGACACGGGCGCGTTGCGACTCACGGTCACCGAACACCCGGACCGCACCATCATTCCGCCGATTTTCCGCGACTCGAGCAACGACCTAGCCATCAACTTTCCACACATCGAGCCGACCCCGCAGGGAGTTTATGAAACTCGGGGCGAGGGGTCGCTGCTGTTCTGGTTCCAGGTGCCTTCCTCCTTTATCGACGGGCTCGATACCCTCATCGTCAACAAAGCCGCTATAGAGATCGACGTGGCCGGGGATTATCTGCTCGAATTGTCGGAGATATTCGATGGGGCCTCTTTTAACCCCGCGACCTATTTCTACCCCGCCGGGCAGGCGCAGGGCAAGCCCGACAACCTCGACAATTTCCGCCGAGTGCGAGTGCGCTACGGCCGGGAGACCGGGCGCACCCTAGCTAGCGTGCATGCCAATATAGACATCAAGGGGTACTCGCTGCGGACTGAGTACGTGCGCAATTTCTCGTACCGCGCCTATCCGGCCCTGCTGGGCACCCTGGGCCGGCACCAGCTCGATCAGAGCCAGGCTTGGTTCGCCGTACTGCGGCGCGATCTCGGGCGCTTCAGTTTGGGCGGCGAAGCCTTTAACATAGACGCTGAGTACACCACCCGCCTGTCCGTGCAGGATGACTCGTACCAGACCTATTTCCAGTTGATCAACAGCCCCTTCCAGTTCCCCACCAATTTCCAGGAGCCCAGACTGCCGGATTTCCTCGGCCCCAACCGGGCCGACGCCACCCGCACCCTCGAATTTGATACAGTGGACGACAACGACGACAAAGACCCCTTCCCCGACACCTTTTTCCTGCGTAAAACCACCAGCCTGGCGGGCGGGCGTTTCATCGAGGATCCCGACGGCATCTTCCCTGGACTCGACGCCGATTTGAATGGCCGGCCCGATATCAACGAGAACAACAACCGCATCCCAGACTACTACGAAGCCTTCCTGCTCTACGGGGTCAATCCCGACGCGTACGACTACGGCGAAGATACCAATAACAACGGCGTCATCGACGAGCGCGAAGACGATTTGAAGCCCGATTACCCGTACGACCAGGACCGACGAGGGCTGCACGGCTTTGGTAGCTACCGGCCGCGTTCGGGCATGAAAGTGACCCTGGGCTACCACCGGACCTGGGCGCCCTTTGGCGGCGATCAGGCCGAAGTGTACTACGGCCGCTACGAGCACGAACGCCGCCTGCCCTTCCTGGTTGAGATCTACGCTGTCGAGCGGCTCAAGAGGGTGCGGGACGAGATTGCGGACGAAGTCTTTGGCCTGGGGCGCGATCCCATATACTTCACCCCGGATATAATCCCCTTGCGCCTGCCCACCCAGGAGGAATTGCGCCATCCGCTGGGCACATCGCGGCTGCTGGTCGATCCACTGCTGATGCGCGATAGTTGGGTCAATACCTTCTATATGCGCACCCGCTTCATCCGCGTGTCCAATCTCAATGTCGAGGTGAGCCTGAAGTCGGAAAATAACTTCCAGCGCCGCACGCCCCTCCAGCCGGACAACCGCATCGCCGATCTGGCCACGGTCTTCAAGGCCGATTATCTGTGGATGCCGTGGAAGCAGTTGGGGGTGATGCTGCAGTTCAAGTGGTTGCGCCAGCGCCTCGACGACGAGGGCCAAGTACTGCCGATTGAAGAGGACTTCGTCTATCCCATCTTGCGGATGGAGTACCCGATTTCGAAACGCACCTCCGTGAAGGTGGGCACCCAGGGTTTGCCCTTTCTCAAGAGCCTGTATCGCAACAAGGCGGCTCCGGGAGCGGATTTCGACGGGGAGGACTACGTGGCCTTGGTGACCAACAAATCCTCGTACACGGGCTACCAGATCAATGTCGAAGTGGGTTATCAGAGGAGCACACGCAAGTTCAAGGACCGGTCGCGCCACGACCAGGGTATCGACTTTTCGCGCGTTTTCCTGCGCATGATCGCCGGCCTGAGACCCCTGTTTTGATATGAGACGGCAAGTGATCATCGGCATTGACCAATTGGCCAAGCTCGCCTGTGCGTGGCTGGGGGCGGCCCTGCTGCTGGCCGGGGGTTTGGGGGCCCAGTCGGCAGAAGACACCCCAGAGCAGCCCACCTTGGGGCCGCAGCGGCTCATGCCCGACCAGAGCTTTGTGGGGCGCTACGACGAGACGCTCTACCAGAATTACGGCTTTGCCGAATACCCCCGGCTGCCACCCTTTACCAATACGCTGCGGCCCTATTACAGCGATTTAGGAGATTTCCTCATCTACGGCTCGAACTCGGTCAACTGGCGGGAGCGCCGGGGACTGGGCGCCCAGCGCGGATTCTCCTCCATAGGCGAAGGGGGGAGCCACGGTCAGGCCGGGGTCGCCTTTGGACGGCTGTTCAACAATGTCATTGTGGGCACGGACGGCACCGACGCTTGGCAGGCCAAGGTCATCTGGGCCAATGAGATTCGCACCAAATTTACGCCCCTGACCTTCAAGATGGCCAATCTCGACGGTTTGCGGTTCGACATGGGCACCGGGCGGGACAGTTTCTCGGCCCTGATTTCGAGAAACCGCCACACGGGCGGCGGCGGGGTCATCCCCGGTGCTCTCATCGGCGGGGCGCACTACGAGCGCCAAGTGGGTTTTCTCCACTTTGGCGGCACTTTTGTCAACGCCCACCAATTCGAGCCGCTGATGTCGAGCAACGACCTGTCCTTCAAAGGGGTGGCTGGGGCGGCCCAGAACGCCCCGGCCCTGCTGGCCATCCGCATTGCCGACGACGCCCCCGGCCTGGGGGTGACCGGGGCGGTGCTGCACCGAGTGGACGTATATGTCAACGGCGAGTTACAGCCAGAACTCGAGCCCTTCATCGTCCGCTTGGATACGCGCGGGGCCGAGCGCCAGCCCTACGCCCAGGATCTGCTCCGTTCGGGCGAGCGCAAGCCCCTTCCCCGCACCGGCAACGACTACCAGTCGATCAACCGGGGTGCCATCGCTAGCACGTACGACCCGTACATTAATTACGCGGCCTTTGACGCGGATGTCTATTACCGGGGCTACGAGTTCCCCTTCTGGATCGCCCACCTCTACTACCGCGACTTCAAGTTGTTCGGCCCGGACTACGCGATCAACGCCGAGCGCGAGGACGAAGACCCCATCACCGTGCACGAGCAGTTCGCCCACGAAGAGGCCGAGCGCAGCGCGGAAAACCCCGATGGACAGTTTCTCGGTCTGCACACCCGGGCCGATCTGCCGCAGGCCTTTGACGGCCGGGAGTACGGCATTCTCTACGTCGATCTGGAGCCCTTTGGCGAGTGGATCGAGTCGGTCGACGTCGACCTGTTCATCTCGGGCGATTACCACGTCGAACTGTCGGAGATCGATATCGGGGGTATACAGCCCAACGAGCCCGACTCGAATTACCGCGACAAGTACCGCTATGCCTCCTTCTTCCGCACGGTGGCGCGGGCCGACGGCACGCCATCGCCGCAGGAGCCGGTCGAGCGGGTGCGGGTCCGGGCCGGCACGCCCACAGGGGTGCGCCTGTACAGCGCCAATGTGTACGGCGTGCTCAAGGGTTTTGAGATCAACGCCGAATTCGCCCGCAGCAACAGCTATTCCCAGTACGTGAGCGGTCCTCCCGGGGTGCGGGTGCCCAGGGACGCGCTCAGCATCAACGCCCTCGACCGCGAGGTGCGTCCCGGCAAGCGCGGCACTATCAGCGACAACGCCTTCTACGTCACGGTGAAGCGCGACTTTCCGCTGTGGGGCTTCGGCGGCGAATACTTTTCTATCGGGCCGCACTACAATACTGAGCTGCGCTCTTTTATCGGCCGCGACGAAGGTTGCTGTACGGGGAGTCTGATCACCCAGAACGACGCCCTCATCCACCGGTTGGTCGAGGACAACGACGACAACGATCGCTTCCCCGATAGCTGGTACACCAACCACGCCAGTCCGGGCATGTTCTTCCTGGGCCAGTCCGACATCGACGGCATTTTCCCGGGCCTGGACGAGGACCACGACGGCTATCCAGACCAGAACAAGAACATCAACGGCACGCCGGACGATATCGAGCCCTTCCTCATGTACGATGTCGACGCCCAGGTCTACGACTACGACCTCGACATGAACCACAACGACTTCCTCGACGCGCGCGAGAACGACACCGACCCGGATTATCCGTACGATCCCGACTTGCGCGGGCTGCACGTGTACGGCCAGTTCAACCCAGCGCCCGGTCTGACTTGGTCCGTGGGCTTGATGGATGCCGCACAGAATGCCGGCGGGGCCCCCAGCGACGTACTCTACACCCGCTTGACCTACTGGCGCAAAGTACCGGCGGTGGGCCAGTTTTTTGCCGTTGCCTCGCTGGAGGAAGTTGAGGACGGGGTGGAGGATCCGCTGAGCGTGTACAGCGACCGGGTGCTGACCACGGCCGAACTATTCGAACTCGATTTCCCGGGCTTCCAGCGCAATATCCAGCTCGCCCCCTTTGTCGAAGAGGAGCGCTATGATCCACTGCTCTTCAAGGCCAGCAGATATTTGCGCTTTTTCACCGACGCCCGTTGGAATGCGATCCCCCGGCTCAATATGCGCAATAAAGTCAAGTACGAGATCAATGCCCAGCGCGAGGGCGAACTCTTCGACGGCACCTTCCAAGAGAGCGAGCGTCTGAGCCGCTGGGCCATGGTGCACAAGGTCGACTATACTTGGCCGCTGGCCGATCAGTTGACCCTTTTCGCCGGTTTCAAATTCCGCTACCTCAAAGAGTGGCGACGCAGCCTGGAGTTGCCCACCCTGCACGAGCGCAATCTGATCCCGCTGACCAAGCTGGAGTACCGCCTGACCAGCCGAACCCGATTCCAACTCGGCGTCCAGGGACTGGGGTCGCTGCTCCCCTACAGCGTGAACGATCTGGCCGACGCGCGCCGGGACTTCGAGCAGAGCGATATTGTGTTTATGGTGACCAACGATTCAAAGTACTTCGGCTATCTGATCTCGACCAATATGGGTCTCCGCCGCCGCGTCAAGGAGTTCGACGATCTGGATGTGGCTGACGAGGCCAATGTGGAATTTATCGCCGCCTATATAAATGTGATTCTGGGATTTGAATACGAGTGATGAGCTTTTACTTTTCCACAGGAGGCATCGGCACATGAATCTCGTCCTTGTCCTAGCTCTGGTCACGGTCCTCGGGACGCAGTTTGCCGCGCGCACCCCGAACCGGGACGATTTGGTGGCTTCCTTCCGCGACGCCCAGGCATTTTACGCCGAGGGCGCGTACGATCAGGCCATTGTCCGCTATGAGGAAGTCCTGCAGGTGCGCAGCCGCTTGCTCGATACACAGAAGATCTCGGTGAGCGTGGGATCGGAGAGTTTTCCCGTGCTGGAAGCCGCCAATTACCAGATTGGCAATGCTTACAGCAAGCTCTTCACCGATTTTTCCCGCTTTGCCGGGGAGGCGCGCGATCCGGAGCGCCGAGAGGGCTTTCAGGCGCAGGCCGACAGCGCCTTTGCCCGCTCGGTGAGGGCCTTCCGCCAGGTCAGCGAAACGGCCGCCAACCAGGTGTTGCGCGTCCAGGCCTTTGGCCGGCTGGTCGATCTGTACTTTGAAGCCGGGCGCTACCTCGAAGTGATTGAGGCCGCCGACGCCATGATCGCGGCCTATCCGGGCGAGCCGCGAGCCGTGGGCGGCTATTATAACCGGGGCTGGGCCTTTTACGAAATGCAGAACTACACCCGGGCGATTGCCGCCTTCAAAGAGTTGCTCGAACTCTATCCCACGGGTTACCAAGCCGACCGCAGCCTCTTTCAGATAGGTGAATCCTATCAGGAACAGGGCGAGTACTTACAGGCCATTGAACACTACCGCCGCCTAGTCAAAGGCCAGCGCATCGAGGAACTCACCGAAGAGCAACTCAATCAGATGCGGCGGGAGAAACTGGCCGGTCTGGTCGACGAAACCGCGCTGGAGCTGGCGGCCAAGGCCGAGATTCGCGTGGGCAATTGTTTCACCAAGCTGGGGCGGTACGACGAGGGGCTGGCGGCCTATCGGCGGGTGATCGCCCTCTTTAGCACGGAGCGCCGTCTGGTCGAAGAGGCCTATTTGCGCATGGCCGATCTCTACCAAGAGCAGGGCGATCTGGCGACGGCCCTGCAGACGTACCGCGAGGCCATTGACCAATCGACCGATCGCACCCTGAGGGCGCGCATTCAATATGCCTTGGCCGAGCGCCTCTTCGCCCGCGGCCAATATGAGCAGGCGATCCAGGAATACCGCATCTATCTCCGGGGCTATGGCGATATTGCCGGCGGCGCGGGTTTTTCGCTCGAACGGGTGCGCTATCGCATCGGCAGCGCGTACCAGCAGATGGCCCAGGCGCGGCTGGGCGAGGACGACCAAGCCGGTGCCAGCGACTTGCTCGATCGGGCCATCGCCCAATACGATACCGTGCTGAGCGATGAGGGCTCGCCCTATGGCTTGGACGCCCGTTTCAATCGCGCCCTAGCGCACCAGTCGCAGGGTGGTCAGGAGGCTCTCGACCGGGCTCAGAGCACTTTTGAAGCCATTGTCGGGGAAGGACGCGACCGGGGCTATGTGCAGCGCGCCTTGGTGCAATTGGGCGAACTGTACTACGGACGCGGCGAATACGAGGCGGCAGCACAGCGGGCGCGGCAATTGTTGGACCGCTTCCCGGAAAGCGATTACGCCGCCGACGCCTATATGCGCTTGGCCTTGGCTCGCCAAGCTTTGGGCGATCCAGATGGAGCCATCCAGGCTCTTTTGGCCGTCGACCCAGAGTCGCCCCATTTTGCCCGAGCGCGGCTGGGCAGCGGCCATACCCTGGTGACCCAGGGCCAGTTAACCGAGGCCATTCCAGTCCTAATAGCGGGTCTGGAGCGGGCCGACGCTGGCCAGCGAGCTAGTTTCCACTATCTGATAGGACAGGCGCATAGCGGTGAGGGGGCGTACCCGCGGTCCATCGACCACTTTTCGCAGGCCCTCGAGCACGTCCGGGGCGGCAGCAGGCTGGAAGAAGCGTTGCGCTTCAGCCGGGGGAATACGGCCTTTGTCGTGGAAAACTACTCCCTGGCCGAGGAGGACTTCAGATGGATCATTGACCATGTCGAAGACCCAGAGAAAGTGCGCTCGGCGGAAAACGCTCTGTCCCTATCCTACCTGAAACAGGACCGGGGCGGCGAGGCCATACAGGTCCTCGACGATATGGTGACCAATGCCGAGACCCCGGAGGAGCAGGCCGAAATCTTGGGCCGCATGATGGATCTGTACTACGAGCGCGACGACTACGGGCAGACCGTCCGCCTTGCCCGGCGAGTGCTCGGTTTGTCCTTTGCCGACGAATTGGGCCCCGGTCAGACCATCCTACTCAGAGAGCGTGCGTACTTCGTTTTGGGGGACGCCCTCTCGCGTTTGGGGCGGGGGGATGAAGCGGTCGAGGTATTTGGCCGAGTCCTAGACCAGTATCCCGAATCGGAATTCGCCACGGATATGCGCTTGGCGCAGGGCATCCACTACTTCGACCGAGACCAGCTCGACCGGGCCAAGGAAGTCTTTGGCACCCTGCGCCAGGCTGGCCTCGAGCCGAGTCAGGACCTACTGGTGCGCTTCTACTTGGCCAACGCGCACTACAGCATGCGCGAATTCGAGGACGCCCAGCGCGAGTTCCTCGGGCTGTTGAGCGATTACCCGCGAGCGCGCGAATTGCCGGATATGCTCTTTGGCGCGGCCGAAAGTTATTATCAGCTCGGGGAGTTCGCCGCAGCGCTCGGTCTGTACGACCGCATCCTCGCCGAGTTCCCCGCCGAGACGTCGGCGGACAACTCCCACTACAACAAGGCCTGGTGCCTCATCGAGTTAAAGCGCGATGAAGAAGCCATGGAGGCCATGGCCGAATTGCTGCGCCGCTATCCCGAGAGCGAATTCGCCGCCTCGGCGCAGTTTACGCTGGGCGATTACGCGTACAACCGCCAGGCATATCAGGAGGCTATAGACGCGTACAATAAGGTGCGGGAGCGCTACGCCGACGCGCCGGTGGCCGAGCAGGTCCCCCGCCTGATCGCCGAGTTGGAGGAGTCGGTGGCCTACGAATTCTACGAGCGGGGCCTGGCCCTGATGGATTCGGCCGATGTGACCAAAGAGCAGCGCTATTTCAAGGAGGCGATAGAGGTTTTCGAGGAGGTGATGGAGCGCTACCCCGAGACCGAGAGCGCCTTGGGATCTCTCAGCAACTTGGGCGTGTGTCTGGAGGGACTGAACAAGTGGAAAGACGCCGTCGAAGTATACGACCAAGTCATCGGCCTGTACGAGGACAAACGGGCTTCGCGAGAAGCCTTCCAATTTGCCAAGTCGCACCGGGATTGGATCGTCAGTACGCGCTTGTGAATTTGTTTTGCACCGCCGGAGGTAGAGACGACAAATGAGGATTTGGCTATGTTGATACGACCCCTGACGGCCATTTTGGGCAGCGCCGTGTTGCTTCTCGCCAGCCAAGGGCTCTGGGCCCAGGAGGCGCCGGCAAAGCGCTTTGAGGAGCGCCAGAGCGGCGTCTCGCGCCCGCAGGCTGTTGGTCTATCCCTGATCTTTCCCGGATTGGGCCAGTTGGCCACCGGCCACAAGCCCAAGGGCACGACCCTGATGGTAGCCGAGATGGGCTGTCTGGTGATCTGGTTGACGTCGCACGAAGACTTCAATACCCAGGAAGTGCAATTCGAACTGGAAAAGGAGCGCTACCAAGCGTTGCGGGATGCTGGCACTTTTGCCCAGGCCGAGGAGAGTTGGCAACGACTGGCGGGCAAGAAAGACGATCTCGACCGGTCCCATCTGTTGCGCCGCGTCTTTGGCGTCCTGAGCTTGGCGACGTACAGCTACAATGTGCTGGACGTGCTGTTCTACGGCGGCGCGCCCGTGGCGGGCAAAGCCGTCAATCTGGTGCCCATGGCCGCTGGCAACGCCCCGGGCATGGGCTTAGTGGCCCGTTTTTAACCGCATCCTTGTAAGGAGTTCGGGCATGTATAGAGCGATACGCCTTTTTGCGGGAACGGCGCTGGTGGCCCTAGTCGCCTGCAGCAACGACACGGAGATGCCTTCCCAGTACCATCGAGGTCTCCTCGCCCAACCCACCGATGTGCAGGCGGGGGTAGAGGGAGGGGCCGTGAGCGTGTCCTGGCAGATGGCCACCGCGGAGAATGTCGCCGGTTTCGTCGTCAGCTTCACGGACGCCAGCGGCGGCATGGAGACTAAGTCAGTAGCAGATCCGGAAGCCCGCGCCTTTGCCGACGATGGATCGTTGAGTACCGAAGCGGGGACCGTTTGGCAGATTCGCGTGTGGGCGGTCGACGCCCGCGATTTTTTCGGGCCGCAATCCGAGCCCTTTATCTTAGAAGTGCCCTAGAATAGGGATAGGATCCCATGCCGCTAGACCAAAGTCGTTTCAGGGTGCCGAGCGACGGACTGCGCTTGAGTCGCCTGCTCAAGACCTATCGCGCCACCATCTGGGGATTGGTCATCGCCCTAGTGTCCTCGTCGGGGGGGATAGCCTATTTCATCGTGGTGGGCAAGGAGCGGGCCGCGCCTCAGCCGGCGGTCACCCGGCTCATCATCCGCAAGCCCAAATCGACCAAGCCCTTTGCCCTCAAACGCCAACGCCTGCGCCCCCGGGCCATGACCAAGCAGGTGACCACCATGAAACCCCGGCTGGCTACGCCCACGACCCGCCGCCTGCCCGGTGCCTCGGTGTTCGGCCGCATTGAGACTTTCGAATACGCCGTGGAAGCCGACGTGCAGATCGATTTGCAGACCACTCCCATCGAGCTGTCGGCCGCCCGGGTCAAGGGTACCAAGGAGCCGGAGAAGCGCATTGCCATGCGCGAAGAATTGCTCGACCTTGATGCGCTGGACACCGGCAAGTACAAGGGCCTAATCATCCAGGACCCGACGGACAAGAAGAACGTCATGGGCTTCGTCTATCTGGGCACGGCCTGGGCCACGGACCTGGAGCCGATCTTTGACAGCGCCGCCAAAGCCATGCCCAATCTGGTCGATGCGCTCAATGAGCAGACGGGCATCACCGCCAAGGTAGACGAGCATCTCTTCCTCGATTCGCAGGAGCTCTTCCGCACGCCTTTTGTGTACATCACCGCGAACGAGGCTTTTGAACTGACCGAGCGCGAAATCCACAACTTGGGCGCTTACCTGCGCAGCGGGGGTTTTATTTTTGTCGACAACGCCACCCCCACGCTCGAGTTCAGCCAAGCCGAGGCCTCGCTGCGGCAGATTTTCCGCGATGCCTTGGGTGCCCAGGGGACCCTGCGGCCCATTCACAATACGCATCCCATTTACCACACGTTCTACGATTTCGACGGTCCGCCCGTCGGTTCGGAATTGCAGGTCGGCTCCTTTGCCGATCAGCGAGGCCAGAATTTCCAGACTATTGCCGAGTCGGTGTACAACCTCGAGGGGATTTTCTTGGACAACCGCTTGGTGGGAATTTATTCGGACAAGGGATACGTGCACAACTGGGCTCAGTTGTACGGCAACGAGCCGCAATTGCGCTTTGGCATCAATGCCGTTATTTTCGCCCTCACCCAAGAGGGATCCATCGCCCAGCAGCAAATCGACTTTTACCGTCAGGTCAGTAGCCAATGAGGTACGCGATCATGCGTTTTGCCGCCTTACTGCTGGTTTTCAGCGGGTGCAGTTTCTTCACGCCGCCCAATATCCTGTACAGCAACGACTTGGTCCCCAGTGCCCAGCAGGCCAGCCCGAAAGACTATGTGGTGGAGGTGGAGGTGGAGGGATCCGTCACCTACGCCATCGAAGGCTTGCGCGTCAAAGTCGAGTCCATGACAGACGCGGAATTGAACGCTATATTCCCCGAGGACTCGCACCGGGGTTTCTTCTCCACCAACCCCTATACGTACGGGGACTGGATCGACCCGCTCGTGGGCCATACGCCCAAGCGCTTCACTGTATTCCGCATCAGCGTCACCAACGATGTGTACGCCAAGGTCATGCTGGACCCCATCGAGGCCCTGCTCTACACTGATCGGGGCGAGGTGCTACATTCCTTTGGCCTGCCGTCTTTCTCGCCGCACAATAGTTTCGAGCGCTACTACCGGGCCATCCGGGGCCAGAGCGGCAACGAATTCTACCGTTTCGACCTGCGCATGGGCAATGTGCGCAGCACCGCTTATATAGAGGACCAGAAAGTGTTCAAGGGAGAAAACTACACTGGTTTGCTGGCCTTTGAACCGCTCGACGAGGAAGTGCGGCAGGTGCGCTTGGTGCTCAAGGATTTCGTCCTGAAATTCGACGCTTCCGAACAGCCCATAGAAACAGTGGACATCGTCCTCGAATTCGAGCAACAAATCGAAAGGAACGCAGTGCAACAGGTGACCGCCGCGCCCCAGGGATAGGCCCGATGGGCTACGCCCAGGGGGCGCTTAGGGACAGCGTAGAGGAGGTACATGGTGTGCAACAGGAGTTGGTGATTCAGACCGAGGAGTCGGCGCGGGGGCCGCCCAGGTAGACAACGACGCTTAAATCATCGAGGGCTAGGGCCAACAGGCCCCGGCCGGTTTTCATGCAACAAAGCCATGCACAACTAAAACTTAAAAAGCGAGGAAGTATGATGAAAGTATTGCACATTTTGGGAATGGCCGTCATGGCTCTATTCCTCTCTGTGGGGTCGGCTAGCGCTTTTCTGCACGCCGGTAGCGCCGATGTCGGCTTGGCCGATATGACCAGCGGCGGCGAACCTCCCACCATCCTCACCATCGAAGGGCTAAGCGACATCGAAGACTACGCCTTTGATGGTTCGGATCTGGAGATCAATTTCACCCTCGAGGGTGCCGGTGCCACCGTGTGGCTCATCATCTACACCACGGGCCAGAATCCGCCCCTGACCATTGAGGGCGAAGGGCCACCCCCGTACCAGGACGCCGAGCGCGGCGATCCAGGTTGGCACGTGTACGAAGGCGTCGATTACCTGGTTTTCAAGTCCGAGGGCCAGCGCGTTGAAGAAGGCGACAACACCATCGTGTGGAACGGCCGAGACATGGACGGCAATGTCGTGGAGGCCGGCGCGTACCACCTGCACCTAGCCGCGTACGACGACGAGGCCACGCCCCATCTCGTCGGTCCGGTGAAGCGGACCACGGGTTCATATCGCTTTGTCGCCATCGACCCGAGCCGCGACCTGCTGTACGGCGCCCTGTACAAGGCGACCATGACCGACGACTGGATCGAGCACGACTGGGCTGCCCAGACGGAGTCGCTCGACGCCCTTGATGTTTCCTCCCTGAGCGATGCCTGCGGCGAGCGCTGCAGCGGCGATGCCTTTCGGACCATCAACCTGCTCAGCGGCAATGACTGGATCGGTAATATCCAGTCTGGGACGGGTTTTATGCTGCGCGGTTCCATCGACTGGGATTCCAACCAACTCATCGCCGACGAGGAGTGGGGCTTGGACGCCGGTGCCGAGAACGGCGTCATCGAGAACGGCATGCCCGGCCGTGCCTACGGCTCATACCTCAATCCGGACAAGACCATCCTGCTGACTACCGGCGGGGTCTCCGGCACCCAGAGTTCCATGGTCGGCTGGTCGGTCGAGACCGGCGAAAAGCTCTTCGACTGGGATCAGTCGGATCTGTGGCTCTACGACAACAAGGGCAGCGACCGCAGCAGCGGCCCCGGTTGGGTGGCCAAGCAGTACAACGGCGAGCCCGATCCCTTTGGCATTGCTGCCACTAGCCACCACACCTCGTTGGTAACGCGCCACGACTGGGACGGCAACTTGAAGTGGGTCAATCGCAACGGCGACGGCTTTGGCGACCAGAAGCCCTGGAGCGCGGAGGCCGGCTTTGCCGACTTGATCTACGGCCACACCGAGGCACCCAACTTCAAGTACTCGATCTACGTCACCGACTGGGGCTGGGTCTCGCTGCCGGCCAACGGTCTCGACAATGTCAACTTTGGATACGTCCTGGGCCAGGACGGCTCGGGTCTGTTCAATTTCCAACCCAAGCAAGCTCCTCTGACTTGGCCGCAGTTTACCATCATCGTCAACGACGACACCAACTGGGACGGCGTGTATTTAGCCGTGGGCGGCATTCAGGACGAAGCCGCCACCAACGACTGGTTACCCGCTGATACGCCTTTCCCCAATACCTATCCCATCGCGTATTGGCCCTATGACCAGAAGAGGGTCAACCTAGGTGCGATGATGACGGCGATTACCGAGCAGGAAGGGAACACGCCGGACGTCTACGAGTTGGGCAATGCCTATCCCAACCCGTTCAACCCGGAGACGACCATTCGCTTTTCCCTGCCTTGGAACGTTGACGTCAAGATCGACGTCTTCAACGACCAGGGTCAGCTCGTCCGCACACTGGTTAACGAGACGTTGAATGCGGGGCAGTTCGAGGTGACCTGGGACGGCACGGACGACGCGGGCCATCAGGTCGCCAGCGGAGTGTACATCTACAAGATCAATGCGCCGAACCTGAGTTTGAGCAAGAAGGTGACTTTCCTCAAATGAGGTTCTCGCTGCCAATCGCCTAGATGGGCCTGCACCAAGCGCCGCCGGTTTTGCCGGCGGCGCTTTTTTTGCTCAAAGAGGTGATTGTCGCCGATATTTGTCATGAGTCAATCTCCACTCAACCGGTACACCACATTACCTGTCATACCGGTAAAATAATCTATAATCAGCCAGCACCCCATGCAGGCAAACTGGCCAATGACCAGGCCGATGAAAAATGGCTTGCCTCGGTCGTAGAGTCGCCGTCCCCCGTACTTCAAGATAACTCCTTTGATCAACCAGGATAGAAAGACGCTCAGCATAATGGAGTCCGTCATCCACATTGAACTGATCGGCAGACTCATCGGGTGGATGGGCCACCACGACAAGCGTTGCCGGGCCAGCATCAGCCCCCCCATCAAGACGCCGCCGTACGCCGTCCACAACCACCCGCCCCAATGAGGGCCTGTGGGGTTTGCCAAGTTGCGCGCGATGAATCTGAATGGATAGTGCACCAGTCCCGTGAAAAACCCGCTCAGGTTGACGCCCCCATAGCGATACCCCAGTGCCATCTCAACCCAGATAGAACCTAGCGCACTGACCAGAATCGCGACCAGCATAGCCCACAGCAATATCTTCCGTCGGCCGCGGATCTTCTCCGCCATCATGAGCGCATTAGCACAGGCGGCCATGACGAAGACGCGCAGCTCTCCCGCCCAGACAAAGGTGTACCCCAAGGCCGTCACCCCGCTCGCCCCCAGCGTCTCGGTCCCGAATCCGGACACCATGAAATTCCCCGGGTTCATGGGTGCCCGCGTGGTGAAGAACCCCCCTTCCGTCACCATCCGGGTCAGTCCCAGAAAGAGCACAAACGCTATGAACAGAACCATGCCGGTCGCCCACAGCGCTAGACCCGACATCCACAGCCACCACATCATAAACCCGCTGCCACCCAGGACCAAGAAGACCGCGGTCCGGTACGACATCATCTCGTCCGCATCTTGCACCGACGCGTCACCCCTGAACGCCTTGCGCACCACTGCCCTCAGATGGGAGCGGCCCATCCATAGACCGAAGAGCACGAAAACAATCATGGCCCCGATATTCTGATGCGCCAGGATAGGCACCGTAACCCACTCCATATATTCGGTGCTGGAAACCCCCAGAAGGTTGAACGACCCTTCCTGAAGCTTGGCCAGCAGGTTAAAAAGCCAGATCCCGAGGGAGATGTCCCGACTCAGAAAATAAGTAAAACCGATGGTTGTAAAGTAGAAGCCGGGTCGAAGTAGAGTAGTGCCGCGGAAAATTGGCAGGAGCGTATAGAGTTCGATCTTCGGAAAGACAGGATAATAGGCGTGCAGGGCCGTGACACTGCCAATAGTGAAGGGAATGCCCACTCCAAACCAGAATAAAGCCGAGCGCAAGAGAGGCGGCAGCAAGCGCCCCTTTTCTTGCGCGATCAGGGCCAGGGAGGGCTGCATCAGCGGGTAGAGCAAGCGCTCGTGCGTCATCCACTGGCGGCGCAGGATTACCATAGAAGCGATCATGACTAGGTAGAGCGCCAGCAGAAAGGGCAGCCACGCCAGTAAAGACGGTAGCCAAGCCTTCCAGGGGATGTCACTCGCCCCCTGCGGATTGCCCTCGTAGAAGTTCTTGATGGCCTGCTGATCCTGCACGATCAACCAGTCCGGGGTGTAGTGCATAAACAGCTCCGCCCAGCCATTCTCCGGACTGGCATAATACTGGGCGCCGCTCAGATAGGGAAGGAAAAAGCCGGTCAGTCCCATCGCCGGGATCGAAGCCGCCACCAGCGCCATAATAAAGACAAGGGTGATCTCGGCCTCTGAGAGGAACCAGGCGCGGCGGATCCATCCCGCCAAGGGATTGAGCAAGGCGACAATCACGAACAAAAAAAACACCGCCACCGGGGAGCCGAAGTCGAACGCCATGTAACTCCCCCGAATGGCGTTATCCGCATAGGCTATACCCAAGCCGATCAATAGACTGACCAGGGTCCCGATCAGGAAGGAGCGAACGGTCGCTTCCTCATGTTGAGCATTAGACATGCTACCAACCCGGTTGTACAGCCTAAGAAGCCGTCTGAACCCCCTAGCGGCCGTCGCGCGGCTCGCTCGCGCTTTGGGCTCACCAAGAATTTTCAGACGGCTTCTAAAAAAGAGAAACAGAGGACGATAAAATCCTCTGTTTCTCTACGCACTTCACAACACCTAATCTAACTTCTCTGTCTCGTGGTCCCTACCACATCGTCTACTTGAGGAAAGTCACCTTCTTGCTCATGCTCAGGTTCGGCGCATTGATCTTGTAGATGTACACGCCGCTAGCAACCTGTTGGCCGGCGTCATTCTTGCCGTCCCAGGTCACCTCGAACTGCCCAGCATTCATGGTTTCGTCAACCAGACTGCGGACCAGTTGGCCCTGATCGTTGAAGACATCGACCTTGACGTCGACGCTCCAGGGCAGAGAAAAGCGGATGGTGGTCTCCGGATTAAAGGGGTTGGGATAGGCATTGCCCAGCTCGTACTTATCCGGCGTATTCCTGTCCTGCAGTTCCGTGATCGCCGTGGCGTCCGAACCCAAGCTCACCCGCTTCTGGTCGTACGGCATGTGCACGATGGGAAAGAGGAGAGGTACCACCGGATCTGGATCATCTCCCAACTGACTTATCCAGTCATTGGTCGCTGCTCCCCCTTCGCCCGCACCTATGTTGAGATAGACGCCGTCCCAATCGCTCTCGCCCTCGTCAACTATCATTAGATGATCCGGAAAGGTCGCCGGGATGGCCTTGGGCTGGAGTTTGAATAGGCCCGAGCCATCTTCCCCTAGCACGTACCCGTAATTGACGACATCTGCCCCACCTGCGGGATACACGGTCCAGCCCCACTTGGTCGAGTAGATCGAATACTTGAAGGACGGGGCCTCGGTATGGCCGTAGATCAGACCGCCACCAAAGGCACCATCGCTGAACGCCTCCATGTCGCCAAAGCCATCTCCATTGCGGTTTATGTATTTTACGTTGCCGTCATAATCCAGACGCAAGATGACCGACGTGTGGTGCCCCGTTGTGGTAATGCCGAAGGGATCGGGCTCGCCGTTGGACATCCTGGAGATCCAGCCCACGCCTCCGACCCGATCGCTGCCATTGTTGTCGTAGAGGAAGATTTCCGACAAATCCCAGTCCTTGCCCGAGACCAATTCGCCGGTTTCCACATCCCAGCCGGTGAGTTTGGCCACGGTGCCGGATACCCCACCGCCAGCCCAGACGATTGTTTTTTCCGGATTGGTGATGGAGGCGTACTGGCGACCGGGAAGCGCGTCGCCGCAACTGAGGATTCCATCTACGGCACCTGCGTCCAAAGCCCAATCGCTCTGGGGGATGACCTGGAGTGCATCCCAATCAAAATTGTAGCGCACGAGCCAACCGCCGCCGCCGTTTATATTGCCGATCCACTCGGTGTAATCGGCGTTCAACGGGGTTCCATTGTGGATTCTGCTGGAACAATTATCACCGCACGCGGCTTCCACCTCCTGCCGATTGACTTCGTCTCTGCCCAGCAGGTTCTCAATCCAGTCGTTCTCCATATTGTGGACGTATTCGGAAGGGCCAAACATAAGCCCCCGATCCGTATCGACGATTAGCTGGTGAACTCCGCCAAAGTTGGGACGAACCGTTCCGACTATATGCGGGGTCGCCTCGTCGTCAAAGGCGGCCAAGAAGAGATCGTAGCTGCCCGCAGGTACGATATCGCCGTTCAGGTCGCGGCCGTTCCAGACGATGGTATTGGCACCCTCTTCTAAGCGCACACCGTCGGACTTGTAGACCAGCCAATCGACATCCTCAAACACATGCCAGCCGGCCGCCGCGTGCTCGGGATCATTATACGGTGCGGGCCCTTCGCCCTCTATGGTCAGCGGGGGGTGCTGATCAACGGTGTAGATAACCAGATACACCGTGGCTCCAGTGCCCTCAAGCGTGAAGGGAATCTCCAGATCCGAGCCGTCAAAGGCATAATCCGAGATATCTGAAAATTCCCGGATCGTCAATGTTGTGGGCTTGCCGCCGCTGGTCATGTCAGCAAGTCCTATGTCTGGATCTCCTATCAGCAGCCATTCGGCACCGGAGATCCCCGAAAGGGTGAGCAATAGCGCTGAAGTAATTCCTATAGATCTGAGCACTACCATGCGTAATTCTCCTTAATTATAGGATAGTTTACTATTTGAGGTGAGTATTGCCCTATCTCAATTGCCTATTCCCCTTCATCTCCTTTCTGGGGCTTTGTTGCATGAAAACCGACCGAGCTTTTTGGCCTCTGCCGCCGACGGTTTAGGTGCAGTATATATGCAACGACATCCATGTGGATGTCAAGATGAATTTTTTGATACTACCGGATTTTGTGTGAAAGGCCGGTGAAGGCCCAGGGTGGATTTGCGTAGAATGAGGATGATTCCTTTCCTTCCTATGTTAAGCAGATAACCCGAACTCACGTTATGTATAAGTATGGTGCAGCTTCTGTATTTAGGTCTTAGTTTAATCTTGGGTGATTACCAATAAACCTAAATCAGGCTGCACTACAACTTAGATTCCTGTTGGAATTTTTTCATCGAGGAGGGTCCAATGGCCAATAAGGTGACGATTTTTGGCGCGGGCAGCGTGGTATTTTCGCTCGGCCTAGTGAAGGATTTGTGTCTGACCAAGGCACTAAACGGCAGCCACGTTTGTTTTATGGATATCAACGAGGAAGTGCTCGATGTCATTTATGCACTCGGGCGGCGCTATGCCGAGGACTTGGGCGCAGATATGACGTTTGCGAAAACCACGGATCAGGAAGCTGCGCTAAAAGACGCCGATTTTGTGATCAATACGGCAACGGTGACGCACAATGAGTATTTCATGCAGCGCCGGCGCAAAATGACGGCCAAAATCGGCTATTTTTACGACAGAACTGGGATGCCCGAATATCACAATTTGCAACTGATACTAGATGTAGCAAAGGACATGGAGAAACTGTGTCCCGATGCGTGGATTTTGTTGGCCGGCAATCCGGTTTTTGACGGAACGACATTGATGACGCGGGAGACGGGGATTAAGGCGTGTGGGTTGTGTCACGGACATTACGGCTACGCAGGTGTGGCGCACACACTGGGATTAAATCCCGATGAGGTGACGTGGCAGGCACCGGGGCTGAACCACAATATTTGGCTGACGGATTTCATCTATGACAACGAAGACATGTATCCAAGGCTGGATCAGTGGATTGCCGAAGAAAGCGAGGCGTATTGGGAGAAGATGACCCGAGCAGGCAAGGCAATCCCCACGCAGATGTCGCGCGCGGCGATTCATCAATACAAGATGTATGGCCTGATGCCCATTGGCGATACGCCTCGGCGGGGCGGCTGGTGGTATCACACGGATTTGGAGGCGCGGAAATACTGGTACGATCCCAATGGCGGCAAAGACACGCCGGCTGGACGCGATGAGGTTTTAGCTGGCAAGGCCAAAAAATACGAGCAGATGAAAGCGGCGGCCTATGACGAGAAAATCCGCCCGATTGATCTATTTGGCGATCAGCTGACGCCCGAACAGCATATTCCCATTATGAATGGGCTGGTCAACAACGTCGAAGGCCAGTTTCAGGTGAATGTGCCCAATTGCGGCGCCCTGCCGGGCATTCCCGACGACGTGGCGGTGGAAGTCCCCGCGATTGTCAATAAGAAAGGCATTCAGCCTTTGCGCGTGCCGCCATTGCCCAAGAAAATTATGCTGGAATGTATCTATCCCGATTGGCTCGACATGGAGCGCACCCTCGAAGCGGTCTTATCGGGCGATAAATCGATGATGCTGTTTGGCGTGCTCGAAAGCAAAGAGACAAAATCTTATAAGCATGGGTTGGAGACGCTGGACGCGCTGTTTAATATTGAACCCAATGCACCGATGAAATACGTGGAAGATATCAACGCGCATTTTTCCTGGCCAAAGAATTGGTCGTAGGGAAAGGCTGAATAGCGATCATGGAAGACACAGATAGCACAGTGGCGGTGACCGGTGCTGCGGACTTTCTCGGCAGCCATATATGCCGCGCCTTGTTGCACTGCGGGTATGCGGTGCGCGCTGTTACGTCCGAGGGTAGCAATCGCCAACTTCCCGAGGACCTGAGCGAACAGGTCGAATTGCGGCCTGCCGATGTCCGCAATCCTGAGTCGTTGAACCAAGCACTCCAAAATACTCACGCCGTCGTCCACAGCGCCGAGGTTGTGCCAATTGACGCTGATCCCACAGGTTTGGCTGATGAAGTCAACCTGACGGGCACCCGCAATGTGATTCAAGCATGTATTGGTAACAGCGTCCGCAAACTGGTACACATCAGTTCCATCCACGCATTTAGCCCGCTGCGTGGAACGACTCTAAGCGTCAGCTCAAAACTGGATCAGCATTCCAAAATCCCCTACAAGGCCACAAAAGCCGAAGCGCATATAAGCGTGCTTGACGCGACGAGAGGCGGTTGGATCAATGCATCTATCGTCTGTCCTTCGGCCCTCATAGGTCCCGGCGACAGCGAGCCGACCCTCGCCGGCAGCGCGTTGCTCGCCCTAGCACGCAAGCAGCTTCCGTGTCTCGTCAACGGGGGATTTTGGTGGAGCGACGTGCGCGACGTGGCGCATGCCATAGCGAATGCGGTGGGGACCAACGAATACGGGGGCGAGGTTCATTTTACCGCGGGGCGATACGCAAGGACCATTCAACTGGCGCGTCTGTGTTCTCAGGTCTTGGGACATAGCGTGATGCGCCCTGTCATACCCTATTCTCTGGCTCGGGCAGGTTTGCCCTTGATTAAATATGCCGCGAGGCGAACCCAACCGCCTCTTTACTCCCGAAACTCGCTCAAACTCTTGCGCGACTGCCCGGTATCCGTTGATCAATCCTCAGCGAGGGAACTATTGGGATACGAATCTCGGCCACTTGCAGAGTCGATCCGCGACACCTTCGATTGGTTCACAGAGCAGGGAATGCGTTTGTGAGCGGCGTATTTTTCACCTGTACGTTTGATGGCTCGCTTAGCGCTCAAGAATAGGTAAAACCACATGCGACGGGTGTTCGGGCTCGTGATAAATCGTCTGCTCTGCAATCTCAAACCGCCGCTCAAAGCCCAAATCGCCGCCCGTGTTCGGATTCACGTCAAAGCGCGGCCAGTTGCTGCTGGAAATGTCTAAGCGAATCCGATGTCCCTTCTTGAAGACGTTGGACGTTGGATACAGTTGAAAGACGAACTCGTAAACCTTCCCCGGTTCCAATAATTCTGGAGCATCCCAACTATTTCGGTAGCGGGCGCGAATGATCGAGTCTGTCAGGTTGATAGCAAGCCCATCGGGATAGTCATCGCTCAATGGACAAACGTCGATCAGTTTGGCTGTGAAGTCAGTATCGCGGGCCGATGATGAGGCGTGGAGTTTGACCGTAATTGGCCCCGTGACTTCCACATCGTTCTCTAACGGATCGGTCTGGAAGGTCAGGACATCGCTGCGGGCATTGAGAGGTAGGGTGTCTTTGCAGCCAAAGAACCTAGAGTCCCCTAGCTGGTCAAACGCACCAGCACCCATGATGGGGTCCGCAGCGGAGATTCCACCGCCAATAGTTGGAACGGGATCGCGCGGATCAAAGCTAAAGCGGCTTGCTGGGTGACCAGTGGTTGGTAGCGCGGTGGACAGCTCGCCAGCGGCGTGCAGATAGTACGGCGTGAACTGGGTGTCGGGCAGGGGAAAGTCCTGCTCGTCGCGCCAATGGCCGCCGTGATGGAGGCGTCCCTGATAGTTGGCTGTGCCCTCGCCAGTGCCCATTGCGAAAATCTTGACCGGCGACCAGGCAGCGACTTCTGTGTGCAGCCCCTTGAGGAAGTGGTCGAACCACGCCAGCCGCAGGTCATTGTAATTAATAAAGGAGTGATTGCCGAAATCGACATCGCCGGCATTCGACACACTCCAGCCACCGTGCGTCCACGGCCCCATCAACAGCACCTGCCGCGACTTTTTCATTTTGCTGAGTGCCGTAAAATTCTCGCAGGTCGCCCGCGCATACGAGTCATACCATCCACCGAGGTAGAGCGTCGGCACATCGGCGTGCTCCTCGTAATACTGAGAGATGGCGTACCCGCGTTGCTTCCAGTAATCGTCGTATTCTCCGTGCGTGAATAGATCGAGCACCCATTGCTCGTAATTCGGCAGCATCCGCAACGGCGATGTGCCTTTCTTGAGCGGAGCACGCGACACCCACTCGTCCACATTGGCAAACGCCCTGTCAACCGCGGCTTTGATGTTAACATCGGCAAGCGCTTCCTTGCTGGTGGTCGCCATGCGGAAGGCATAGATCATGAACCGTTGTTCGAGCGCACCGTTTTGGCGCATCGAACAGTGGTAGTAATTCGACGCGCCAACAGCGACAATCATCGTCGCCAGATGCGGCGGATTGAGCGTTGCCAGCGCCGACTGATCGCTGCCGCAATACGACCCACCCATCGTGCCGATTTGTCCATCACTCCACTCTTGCGCGGCGAGCCATTCCACCGTGTCGTAGCCATCGGGGGCTTCTTTGGCAAATGGATACCACTCGCCGTCGCTGGCAAAGCGGCCGCGCACATCCTGAATCGCACAGACGTAGCCGCGCCGAGCGTAGTACGCACCATTCGTCACATTTCCCGCGGCCGCCTTGTCGTAGGGGGTGCGTTCCAAAATTACCGGAAATTTTCCCGCCGCCGGCTGATCGCCCAGCGTAGGAAAGTAGATGTCGGTTGCCAAGCATACGCCATCGCGCATCGGAATCATCGCGTTGGATTGGCAAATCGCGTCGTACTGCTGATGTGAACCGCGATATGATTCGGGCATGAGTTTTCTCCCAGCAGTTGTCTTAAAACCTGCGAGTGTACCGCTTTGGGCTTCACCTAGCTCAATTCGGCAGCGGACGTTCCTCCGCATAGGGCTGATCGCCCACTTTATCCTGTAGGCGGCGCAATTCCCCGCGCAATTGGCGTACCACTTCGGCGTAGGCCGAGTCGTGGTACACATTGACCAGTTCGCATGGATCTTTTTCCAGATCGAACAATTCCCATTCTGGCTCTTTGCTCTCGTCTAGCGCACCGGGCTGGGCTAGGGCGTCGGCATAGTAGTAGATGAGCTTGTAGCGCAGGGTGCGGACCCCGTAGTGGGCGTACACGTGGTGGTGCGCCAAGTGCATCCAGTAGCGATAGTACATCGCGGTCTGCCAGTCGTCCGGGGTTCGTCCCTCCAGCACGGGGCGCAGGGTGCGGCCCTGGAATGAGTCGGGAATGGCGACGCCGGCGTAGTCTAGGAAAGTGGGGGCAAAGTCAACGTTGAGGATCATGTCGGCGCTGACGCTGCCGGCGGCAATGGCGCGGGGATAGCGGATGAGGAAGGGCATGCGCAGCGATTCCTCGTACATGAAGCGCTTGTCGTACCAGCCGTGATCGCCGAGGAAAAACCCCTGGTCCGAGGTATAGACGACGAGGGTGTCGTCGACAATGCCCTCGGCGTCGAGATAGTCGAGCACGCGGCCGACGTTGTCATCAACCGAGGCGACGCAGCGTAGATAGTCCTTTATATAGCGCTGGTACTTCCACCTCTTTTCCTCTTCCGGGGTCAGTCCTGCGGGTACGGGCCGCTTGAGATCCGTGGCGTTGAGATCGCGATCAATCCGCATTTTGGCGGCCCCGGCGGCGGCGGCCCGATTCTGGTAGTCGTCGTCAAAGGTCTCCGGCTCGGGGATATCCTCGTCTTCGTACAGATGGGCGTGTTTTTCGTCCGGCTCCCAAGGGCGGTGGGGGGCCTTGTGGTGGTACATCAGACAAAAGGGTCGCTCCTTGTCGCGCGCCTGGAGCCAGTCGAGCGACAGGTCGGTGATAATATCGGTGGTGTAGCCTTGGTATTGGACCTTGTCGCCGTTGCACACCATTTCCGGGTCGAAATAGGGGCCTTGGCCCTGGAGGATGTTGTAGTAGTCGAAGCCAGTAGGCCAGTGGGCCGGCCCCTGGCCTAGGTGCCATTTGCCGACGATGGCGGTCTGGTAGCCAACGCCCTGCAAGAGCTTGGCGAAGTTGAGCTGGCGATTGTCGTGGCGCGAGTTCAAGGTGGTCATGCCGTTGACGTGATTGTACGTGCCGGTGAGGATGGTGGCGCGGGAGGGGCCGCAAATCGAATTGGTGCAAAAGCAGTTGTCAAAGCGCATGCCGCCTTGGGCAATGCGGTCGAGGTTGGGCGTTCTATTGATGCGGCTGCCATAGCAACTCATGGCGTGGGCCGCGTGGTCGTCGGTCATAATGAAGAGGATGTTGGGACGAGGCATGAACGGTCTCCGGTGCTCGGTGTGAAAGAGTTAGTAGATGACAGCGACGGGCGCACAGCCACGTCCTTGAGTTGAATGGCATTCAATATAATGCGATGCCCAAGGACGGGCTATTGACGCGAGCGCGTCCTGCTCCCTTTATATCCCAACCCATCTCACCCCAACAAGGAGCTCGTCCAAATGGGCAAATCAGGGTACGACGATACCCCCCTGCTACCCAACTCACCCTATTGCGTCCATGATCACCAGCGGCCCGCCCCGGCGGTCGTGACCCCCGGCAGCGACAACAGCCCCCCCTCAGACGGGGTCGTCCTCTTCGACGGGACCAGCCTCGACGGCTGGCAGAGCGCAAACGGCGGCGACGCCCCTTGGCAGGTGGCCGACGGCTACATGGAGGTCGTGCCCCGTTCCGGCGACATCGTGAGCACGGCGTGCTTTGGCGACGTCCAGTATCATCTCGAATTCGCCTGCCCTAGCGAGGTCAAAGGCGAGAGCCAAGGGCGCGGCAACAGCGGCGTCTTCCTCATGAGCCTATACGAGATCCAAGTCCTCGACGGGTACGACAACCCCACGTATGCCGACGGCACCACGGCCGCCGTCTATGGCGAGTACCCGCCGCTGGTCAACGCCTGCCGTCCACCCGGCGAATGGCAGACCTACGATATCTTCTGGACGGCCCCGCGCTTCAACGGCACCAAGCTGATCAGCCCGGCCTACCTCACCTTGGTCCACAACGGCGTCTTGGTCCACCACCACGTCGAGGTCTTAGGCCCCACGGGCCACCGCGGCGTCTATCGCTACGAAGCGCATCCCCCCGCTGGCCCACTTCGCCTGCAAGATCACGGCGATTTAGTGCGCTATCGCAATATCTGGGCACGGCCCGTAAAGGGATACGACGAAGGCTGAGGGAGTCTATACCCAGTAAATGGAATTGCCGGTCATGCCCGTAAAGTAGTCGATAACCAGCCACGCCCCTGCCACGGAAAACTGGCCCAGAATCAATCCCAAAAAGAAAGGACAGGCCTGCCGAAAATAGGCCGGGCCTCCGTACTTGAGAATGATGGCTTTGATTAGCCAGGCCAAAAAGACACTAAAAGAAATGTAGTTGGTCAGGTAGGTGCTGGCGCTGACGACATACCCGAGCGGGTGCAGGGGCCACCAGAACAGGTGCTGACGCGCGATCATCAGTAGGGCCATGACCCCGCCGCCGACTAGGGTCGAGATCCAGCCTACCAGATCGGGGGCGTCTAGGTTCTGGAACTCGCGCGCCACAAATTTGAAGGGCACTTGGGGGCCGCTGATGAAAAACCAAGGCTCTAGATTGACACCCCCGTAGGTATAGCTCAGATAGAGTACGATCCAGATCGAAGCCCCCAGACTAATGCAGATGGACAGCATGATGGCGGCAAAAAGTGCTCGTTTGCTCCCGCTCAAATACTCTTCGGCCAATTTGAGGCCATTGGCGCAGGACGCCAAGACAAAGGTGCGGATGTCAGCGGCCCAAACATAAGTGAAACTTAGCGCCGTGAGGGTCTGGCCTCCGAGCACTGCCGAGCCCAGACCCGAGGTGACAAAATCCGCGGCGATCAGCGGTGCCCGGGTGGCGGCAATACCACCTTCGGCCACAACCCGGGTAATGCCGACGAACAGCGTGAACATGGCGAATAAGTAGATGGGCACCACCCACCATGCCAAACCCGCCAGTGCCAGCCAGACCCCGATGAAAAGGCTCGTCGCTATAAGGCCGAAAACAGCGGTCCGGTAGGAGAGCATCTCGTCTGAATCATCGACATCTGGAAGCCCCATGAACGCCTTGCGGAAAACCCGCACCAGATGCCGGCGGGCCATCCACAGACTGAAGAATACCAGCACGATCATGGCACCCATGCCCTGGTGGGCGAAGATGGGGATGGTGGCGAAATTGAGCTTTTCTGTACTCGCCACACCCAGAATGCCAAGGGTGCCTTCCTGGACGCGACCGACTAGGTTAAAAAACCAGATACTAAAAGCGATATCGAGATTGACCAGAAAGGCGAAACCCACCATGGGGAAGCTCAGGGCGATCTGCAGGTTGGTGGTATTGCGGAAAAGCGGGATGCTGGTGACCATAACGATATCAGGGACAAAGTCGTAGTAGTTGTGCAGGGCGCGGATGGAGCCGATGAAGAAGGGAATGGCAAAGCCCGCCCACATGATCGGATTCTTAAAAAATGGGCTGAGTCTGTCGGTTGGCCCGCCCTCGGCAATCATGGCGATGGGTACCTGAATGAGCGGATAATTCAGGCGTTCGTCCTGGATCCAGGGACGCCGCAAGATGACCGCAATGCAAATCATGGCCACGTACACGCACAGGATGAGGGGCATCCAAGCTAATAGGGGCACCGACCAAGCGGACCACGGTATGGGCATCCCCTGCGGCAGACCTTCGTAGAAATACCGGGCCGCATCGTAGTCTTGCGGTACGAGCCAAGGGCGAACAAACGGATGAATCAGCTCTGCCCACTCGTTCTCCGGAGTGGCGTAGTAGAGCACGCCGCTAATGATGGGCAGGAGGTATTCGGTGAGCCCCATACTGGGAATGGCGCAGCCCACGATGGCCATGATATAGATGACCACCAGTTCCTGACGCCGCAGGCTCAAGCGGGGATGCAGGGCCTTGAGCCCGGTTTGAACAAAAAAAACAAAGAGAAAAAACAAAAAAATAGCGCCGGCCGTACTGAAATCGAGGGCAAAGTTCGAGCCGCGCAGGATCATGTTGCTGTAGGGCGCTATGGTGCTGATGCCCAGAGTCATCAGAGACCCGACCAGCAGAGAGCGCACCGTAACACCCGCTACAGAAGCCGCGTCCTGATTCTTCTTTCTTAGAACTTGCATCCGCTAACTCCAATGCTTGCGCCAAGGATGGACCGGATGCACAACCTACGCAAAGGATGAAAAACCTCTTGTGCTGTCAGGCCATATATACTATAAGATCGTTCTCTGCATTTGCCAGTAAGCCCCATTGACGGAAGGAAGTGCAATGACTGTCTCTACTGCCCTCAAAGAGCAACGCGTTACCATTTTTATGAAAGCCGAAGAGGTCTATACTAGCGCCGCCAAGACGACGGATCTGTGGATGGGTCAGCAGGACGAGGGCATCCGCCTGTTTCGCGGCCAAGTGGTCGAGAACGACGCGCCCGGCTCGGGCCGTTCAGACCAAGAAGACATCGAGCCTTTTGTCGAGGTGAGCGGCCAGACGGTGTTCCGCAAAACCCTGCATTTGGATGATCCGGCTGTACTTGGAACCCAGCTAGCGTTTATAGCCAAGGAACGCCAAGACAACCAGTCCACCCTCCAGTTTACAATAAACGGACAACCAGTCCTGCGCTCCCCCTCGCGCCAAGCCGCGCCCCAAGCCAACCAGTACTGGGAGTTGATGGTGAGGCAGTGGAGTTGGAGCCGCTGGTACTATGTGGATATTCCGCCAGAGACCCTACAGCTAGGCGACAATGAGATTGAAGTGGCCGCTGTGGACGGCTTGGCTGGCTGGCAGCTAATGGTGGCGGACTACCGCGATTTTTACAAGGGCATGGACGATCCCGTAACGCTTCCCTACGCCAGCCGCCATAGTATCGACGGCGGCCAAACCTGGGAAGCAGAACGCGGGGAATACGTGCTGCGTCTGGTCCTTGACCGCTTTCGCCGCAACGGCGAACTGGTCTCTAAGGTGATCGACGCGGCTGGCGAGTCGGACGACGCGGTTAAAAGCGAGCGGAGTCTGCAGCGCATAACCCTAGACTGGGAAGCGGATATCCCCGAGGGCACCCAGCTCGATTGGGCCTTGCGAACCGGCTCTTGTCCCGTCTGGGATGCAGACCACTGGAGCGACTGGCAGGTCTATGACGGACAACCGGCAACAGTCAGAGGCCGTTACATCCAGTGGAAAGTCGATTTTTCAACCGCGGACGGGTTGCAATCCCCTGTGCTCAAAAGTGTCCAGATCAACGCCGACTTCCAGCAAGGAGAGCGGTTCGCAGGCCGCTTAGTCAGCGCTAAAAACGCCCAGATTCTACGGCCGTCTATCCCCATGCCGTACGAGGACTATCGCGCCCAGATACTGCGGGATTTGCGCCAGCAATGCGAACTGGACGCGGTGGTGGCCGGGGCACAGACCGAATTCGATAAAATCGCGCGGCTGCACCGCTGGGCGTATCACATCCCCCTGAGTGCCTGCAGCCACTTCCCGTGGGACCCGCTCGCCTGGGTTTGCCTTGCACGGGACGAGAACGGCGCCATTCGGATGAACCAGTACGAACAGCGGCGGCGCGACTGCATGTGCCTTTATCCCAATGTGGTACTGGTGGCCGCCTGTTTGAGTATGGGCATCCCCGCCCGCCACCTCAATTTCCACAGCGAGGGCATGACCGGCCACGAAATCGCCGAGGTCTGGTCCAATGACTACGGCAAGTGGATGCACCTAGATGCCACCCGCGATTATTACTGGTACGACCCCCAAACCCTAGTCCCACTGGACACCCAAGAAATCCATCAAGTGCTGGCCGCACGGCTAGAGCGTCCCGAACGCTGGGATCGCCCTTATCTTTTTCACCAAGATTTGGAGGCGGTGGTAAAAGACCTCCCCATCGCCTTCTACGATGGAGACTACGAACATTCCACCGCGGAGGGCACGCTCTTTTTGTTTCGCTCGTTTTGCCACTTCCGCATCGTGCCGCGTTTTGACGTGTTCAGCCGGCCCCGCCCCCTGCCGGTGAGCCAAGGTACCGAAGTGTGGTCGTGGAACGGCTACCTCAACTGGGCCGACGACCAAGTCCCGCCGCTACCCCACTTTACCCGGCACGCGAACCGGCGGGCGGATTTCTACCCGACGCTCAATCAAACGCGGTACGTCGCCGAGGCCATTGACGAACGCCAGCTACGCATTTATCTGGAGACGGAAACTCCCGGTTTTATGTCCTTCGAGGTGCGGGTCGATGGGCAACCATGGCAGGAGCGGCCGGCCCAGATCGACTGGTCACTGCACGAAGGACTAAACGTGCTAGAGATGCGCATCTTGAATAACATGGGCGTGCCGGGGGTGGTCAGCGCGTTGAACGTCGAGGTGTGAAGTCCGCGCTGCAAACAGGTTTTATTTTTTTACTACTAGCTACTTGGTCGGCGGCCTCCGAGTGGCCCGAGCGGGTCTTGGAACCGCCCACTCAGGTGCCCTCCTATTGCCAATCGCCCGTGTTTGAAGGTATTTTGTGGGTGCTGTGTAGTGGGGGGCCTGTCTGGTGATCATACGAAGACCGTTATGAAACCGCTTCTAACCATTTCATTCCTTTGTACCTGGGCTGGTGCCGACCTTCTGGCGCTCGACATGGCGGTCGCGGCCGAGGGGCCGCTGCCGACCCTGCGCCTTGCCCTGCTCGATTTTGAGGACCAAGCCGGTTTTCAGGCGGGATGGCACTTGTCTAGAGATGTGCCCGATTTGCTAGGTCGATATCTGGATGCAGACGATGCGATCTTTGTCATTCCGACAAAAGAAGTCGAGGTCGTTCAACTAAACAAACAGTTTAAAAAATACCAAGGTATTGACCGGGCCGTACGGCTGGGCCTGTTCTTGGATGCCGACGTGGTCATTACCGGTATCGTAGAGAAACTGGGCATGCGTCGCGTGACAATGGGAAACCCCAATCTGGCCGGCTATAAATCCTACAATTCAGTGATCCACCTCAGCCAAGTGCAGCTAATCAGAGTAGCGACGGGAGAAATAGTCGAGACCTTTGAAACGCTCAGAGACTCCACGGAAAAGTCGTACGGCCTAGATCTGTTCGGCCGGCCGCGCAAACAGGATCGGGTGTTCCGCGAACTCTTTAAGGTTGACTTCGGTTCCGAGCGTTTTTTTGAATTGGCCTTTGGCAAACTCGTCGATATCGCCTTCCGAGACCTCAGCAGCCAAATGATTAAGAGTCTGATGGAGCGCCCACCCATCGACCTTTCCGGCGAGCAGGCCCAAGTCCTAGCTGTGGAGGCCGGCGAGGTGTATCTAGGCATCGGCATCTTGGATCGCGTCGAGTACGGCGATGTCCTGCCGCTGTATAATAAAGAGGCCCGAATCGCTCTGGTCAGGGTGCATCAAATTATCGGGCCGCACCTGTGCAAGGCCGAGGTCGTTGAGAAATTCGGTGTCATCGATGCCGGTTTACGCATAGGGCAGCGTTTATCTAGAAACGCCAAAGAAGACGACTAGAACCCTTCTCTTGCCAAAAAGGAGCAGTAGCAATGTGGGATATAATTCAAAGTGGCGGTCCGATGATGGTCCCCCTAATCGGCTGTGCTATTCTGGCCATTGCCTACTCTATTGAACGCCTGTGGATCTTCAAGCAATTACCCACGCCTGAAGAAGCCCAAAATGAGCTAGACAGGCTCGAAAACGCGCTGCGCAACGGCGGGGAAAAGGCGGTCGTGGAAGAGTGCAACCGCGGCAAGGGCCTGCTCAATTATGTATTTGCTTCGCTGTTGAAACGATACGATACGCTGATGATCGAACAGCGAGAATTCGAAGAGACGAACGAGGAGATCATCCGCCTAGCTGATGCCGGCGGCGGTGGCCAAGTGGGCAGGTTTATGGTGATTCAACGGGAACTCGCTGATCTCAAAGAAGAGTTGGTCATTCAGACCGAGGGAGCCGCCCGGGCCTATCTGGGCAAAAATCTAGCGATCCTGAATACCATCGGCAATATAAGCCCTTTGTTAGGATTGCTCGGCACCATTATGGGGATGATCATCGCCTTCGAGTCCATCGCCACGGCTGGTGCAGGGGACCCGAAAGTCGTTGCTGGCGGTATTTCCCAAGCTTTGGTCACTACGGCATCGGGGCTGATCGTCGCCATCCCAACGATTGTATTGTACCGCTATCTAGCGCGCAAAGCGGACAATTTACTGGAAAGTGCCGAGATGTACGGGCATGCCTTTGCCAATGCTCTGATCACTGCGGGACAGCGCCAACAATACGAAACGACAGAGTAGCTCCCGCAGGGAGGAGTCAACCCCATGGCCAGACACCAAAAAGATCGGCCAGAGAGCTTTCTTGCCGAAGGCGGCCCGGATATGACGCCGCTGATTGACTGCGTTTTCTTGCTGCTGATCTTCTTTATGGTAACCACGGTGTTTCTACACACCAAAGGGCTGGAAGTGGACATGCCGGCCGAAAGCGAAGCCACGGAAGAAAAGAAGAAAGACATCAACGTCCTGCTGGACCGCAACGGCAAGATCCAAATCAAGGGTGAGGACGTGGCACCGACGGCCTTGGCGGCTCGGCTGGTCACGGCCATGGAAGAGGCCAACAACGAGAATATCATTATTCAGGCCGACGGCGAGTGCGTCCAGAAACACGTAGTGTTTGTGGTGGATAAAGCCAAAGAGGTTGGAGTTGAGGGCATCGCTTTTGTGCGGGAACAGGAGGAATGAGTCCGATGTCCAGGCGCAAATCCCTGTACGAAGAACAAGAATTGAATATGACGCCGCTGATCGACTGCGTTTTTTTGCTGCTGATCTTCTTTATGGTAACCACGGTGTTTAAGCAACCCTACAGCCTCCAGGTCGTATTACCCGAAGCACAACAGGGGGTGATTGTCGAAGAGAAGAAACTAGTGGCATCGATCACCCAGGACGGCCGCATGGAGATCAACCGCCAGCTCGTGACCTTGGACAATCTGGAGCAGGTCCTTTTGCGGGAAAAAGAAGGCACCCGGAGTCTGACGCTGGTAGTGCGGACCGATCAGGAGACTCCGCATAAGTACCTATTGGATCTCTTCGAGGTGGCCAAGCGCGTGGGGATCGAAAAAATACCGCTGGCTACGGAAGACCTGCGAAAAGAATAGTTTGAAATCGGACCGCCACGGCAAACAACCCCTCTTCAAACACCCACAGAAGCCCACCATCTGAATGCACGTGCTACGGCCGATGCATTGTGGAAAGCGGTAGAGTCTGTTGGGGCCCCAGTACGTAGCGTAGAGGTCCACGTCGCCATCGTTGTCGTAGTCGCCCACCGCACAGCCCATACCCCAGCCGCTGTAATCGACGCCTACCTGATCCAGACCCAAGGTCTGCCCTACATCCTCGAAATACACGGCCGTAGTTTCCACCATGGCCGCATTCGAGACGGGTCGAAATCGCCGATGCTGCCATAGCGCAAAATTTTTGATTTTTTGTACAAACACATGCACCACTCGCTCGTCTCCTGTATGAAGGGAGACGAGGTATATGTATCGCACGACGATCTATATGGGGCACTTCCTCGCGCGCTTTGAGAGGGATGTCAAGCTATATATGGCCTGCGCCGCCCTGATCGGGTTTTCGGCGTTCGGCATCTACAGCGTCCTGTTCAATCTCTATCTGCTGAGGATGGACTATGGCGTCGACTTGGTCGGTCATTTCAACGCCGCAGGCTTGTTGAGCTTCGCCCTTTTCAGCCCGATAGCCGACAACTGGGCCCGCAGGGCCGGCTACCGACGTACTCTGGTGGGGGGCGTGTCACCCATGGTCATGGGGTATCTACTCATGTCTCTGGCTGGGTTCTTTTTTGGCCCGCTGCGCACGGGGTGGATCACCGCGGTACAAGTGATCATCAACTGTGGCTTCGCCACATATATGGTCAACAGTAGCCCCTTTCTGATGTCGGCCACGGCAGCCGACAACCGCTCGCTCGTATTCGCCCTGCGCGGGGCGGTCTGGCCGCTTTTCGGCTTTGCCGGCAGCGCACTAGGGGGGGCGCTGCCGCAGGTTTTCGCCCGGCTGACCGGTTATGACGGACTCGTCCCCTACCAGTGCAGTCTGCTCGTAGCCTCGCTCGTCTTGGCACCGTCGCTCGTTCTGTTCGGCTCGACCACAGGAGACGGCGGCCTAGAACAGCCGGATGCGGTCACTGAGGGCAAAAACGGGACGCGGCCGGATGCGCCGTTACTGATGATCGGCCTGATTAGCCTGCTCGCCGCTCCGGGGGTCGCTGTGGCCCGCACCTTTTTCAACGTGTACCTGAACGCGGAACTCGGGATCTCGCCGCCCTCTATAGGCTGGATGATCGGGCTAGCGCAATTGCTTTCCGTCCCCGCAGCCCTAGTCATGCCGTACGTGCTGGCCAAAACAGACCACGTACAAGTCTTCACCTACACCACGCTCGGCATCGCCTTGGCCCTGCTGCCGATGGCCCTTATTCCCCGCTGGGAGGCTGCCGGCCTAGGGTATGTCAGCGTCATCGTGTTGACCGCGGTCCGCATGCCCGCGTTTACCGTCTTCCACCAAGAGTTGATCATCTCGCGCTGGAGATCGACGATGTCGGCGGTAACCACATCCGCCGCCTTGATGGGCTTCGCGATCACCTCCTTCGGTGGGGGTCGCCTCGCCCTCAGCATGGGCTATACGCAACTTTTTCTGTTGGGCGTCGTCATAACCTGCATCAGTATCGTGCCGTTCAGGGTGCTGGCTACTCAGCGGGTCAGAGGAGCATCGGCGTGAGCGCGAAATGGATCATTGCCGCCGGTTGTCTGTTGGCGATTCCACTAGGTGCGTTCGCCGGGATTGCGGGGGATAGACCCCGGGCTGCGTCTCGAACTACTTCCCTATGCCGCATCCGGCGTCGATAGGACGCGCACCGATTGGCGAGGAGAGACGGCCAGCGCGGGGTTGGACGTGAAATACGGTGTCGCCGCAAATGCGACTTTGGACATAACTGTGAATCCAGACTTCGCGCAAATCGAAGCCGAGGAGGAGGAGGTAAACCTGTCTCGCTTTCCTCTCTTCCTAAAAGAAAGGCGTCCGTTCTTCGTCGAAAACGCGGACTTTCTCGGCAAACACGGATTGTTCTACAGCCGGCGGATCGCCGATCCGGATTTCGGCGCTAAATTTACCGGCAAAGCCGGGGAATACACGCTCGGCATCCTGACGGCTCAAGACCGGAGCGAAGCCGGTGCAAAGCCGAAATTCGGCGTCCTGAAGCTACAGAGGGAAGTATTCCACAATTCGACTGTGGGCGCGCTAGTGGAAGGCGTTTGGGATCGCGGGATGGCGCTGCAGCAGATCGCAGGGTTGGATGCCCGGGTAGAATGGGACGACCACTACACCATCAACGCCTATACCGCCAGAAGCGCCGAACAAGGCAGCAGCGGATATATATCCGCTGCCGATATGAGCTATCGGCACGGGAATTTCGCAGGGGGCGTTAATTACAGGTCGATAGAATCCACTTTCAGCGCTGACAGGCTCGGATTTATCGAGCACGACCTCGGCGTCGCGTCGCAGTCCGTGGAGTTTTCGGCCGACTGGCGGCCGCGGATGGAGCACCTCGGCAAGCTGAATCTCGGACAAGCCGTGTCGCTGGAGCGGCGCTCAGTCGAAGATGGCTGGAGCTGGGAATGGACGACTGCTGATGTGTGGCTCTACACCTGGGACGATTCCTTCGTCTCGATCAAACACAGCGTCTGGAGCTGGCCTTGGCAGGGAACCTGGTACGGGGGACAGACATTCGAAATGGGGTTTGATACGGGCGACAGCAGAAAGTGGAAACTGGACATCGGCGCGGGACTGCAAGATCGCTTCGACTTCACCGACGCTTATTTCGGCGCGGCGAGAAGCGCTAGTGGCGCGCTCGAAGGCACTGGCGCGGGACAGCCAGCCGAACCCGTCGATAGCCGAATCGAAAGAGGTCAAGTCCATAGTGCGCGAGGTCGACGAACGCGAAGTGCCGGTCGGCGTGGGCTATACGTTTACCATAGACGCTGTCTAAGGAGGCTGTAGTGACTGGACATGGATAGAGACAGAGCCGATATCGAAGCGATCCACCGCCTACTGAATCGCTACCAGCAGGCCCACAGGGAAAAGAATTGGGATGCGGTCCGCGCGTGCCACGACGAGACCTATTTCCGCTGTTCGGGTGTGGATCGACCGACCCTACGGACTGGGTGCCGCACCTATTCTTGGTGCAGAGCGAGATGCAGGAATGGGGGGAGACGCGCATGCCCGAGGGCGCTAACTACGAGCAGGAACAGCAAATATTACAGACGGACTTGCGCGGAAATATGGCCATATCCGTAGTGCGGGAATCGGGATGCTGGCGGTCGGATACCGGTCAGGTATACGCCCGATGGGACGATTGCCAAAACGTGTGGTTCACGGGCCGTATCAAGGGCGAATGGAAGATTGTGGCCGCCTTTTTCCCCGATATAACGCCCTCCTATGCAAGCCCGCCAAAAGCGAGCTAATAGCTCATAGCGCTCGCTCTGAGCCGCAATCTATTCGTGCCAGCGGGGCCAACCACGGAGCAAGTACAGCTTCCCATTCATGAAAGCGCATCCCAAGCCAATAGCCCCCTATCTACTCCATCCGCTCGGTGTACTTTTTAGACGCCTAAAACGTCGTCAAAGCGAAATATCCCAATCCAATTACTTGTACATCTGAATCGAGAACATCCTATAGCCATGTCGCTCATAAAACCGATACGTGCGCAACCAGTCTATGTTGTTTGAACCAACCATGGAGCGGCTGATTCCTGCCGATTCTGCTCTCGATAGCAACGCCTCGACGAGTCGAGCTCCAACGCCATTTTCACGGTGGTCAATATGAACAAAGGCCTCGTGAACATCTAAAAATCGCTCGCCCTCGGATTTGAATATTGCATTTTTCCCGACTTTCACGACTCCCGCAGCGTACGCTATGACCACATCTTCATGCTCACCGACAAAAAAATAGCCGCCGTCAAGCCAATACTGCAGATGCTTGTCGTCTTCCATTAACGCGACATAGCCGGTTGTACAACCTTCCTCGGCCCAAAGTTGCGCTAAACCCATCACCGAATGTACATCGTCAGTTCTTGCCGGCCTCACCCGATAACCTAGCGCGTCTGTCACCTTCTTTTTTTACCTCCAAATTAGTTCCCAGTGGCATTGCAAGCTCCAACGTGACTTGAGCTGCAATTGTCGGTAACGATTCCACCGCAACGCACGCCGCACCCCTAGAATCAGCCCACCAAAACCCGCACATCCCCCTGCCGCGCCGTCAGTCCCTCAGCGTCGAAGTGGCCCAAAAGCGCCATGGCGCATTTGCGATTGCTGCCAATCAGCGTGCGGAATTCGGCTACCGCAATCTCGCCGTCGCGCGCGAGAAAATCGCTCAGCAGCGTCCGCGCGCGGGCGAGGGCCTCGCAATGGATCAGCAAGCCCCCCTCCAACGCGGCCACCACCCCCAGTGCTTGCAGCGCTTGGACCATGTCCGTTACCTGCGGCCGCGGGGCGTCGAAGGATTGGGCTAGCTCGGCCATCGTAGGCAAGTTGGCAAAATTCGCCGTGTTGAGCCGCGCCTCCACAGCTTCCTTCAGCACCTCTTGCTCCGGGGTGAAGCAAATGCGGTGCGACGCAGCCCGCACCACGGCCCCGTCCAGCGCGATCCGCCCTGCTTCCTCCAAGTAGCGCAACACGCAGTCGAACAATTCGGGCTGGATGTAGCGCGCACTCAAATTGCGCAGCTCCTCGCGCGGCAATCCCAACTTGAGCGGCTGAGCGCGGTGAAAGCGCGCGAGCGCGGCATCGATCTCCGCACCCCATTGCTCGCACACATCCAGATGCAGAACGTGCGTTTGCCCCTCCGACACCACGCGCTCGGCGCGGCCAGCGGCTACGAGCGCGTCCGTCAGGTGCGCCAACCGCTCCACGCCGATGCCCATCTCGCCGGCCAGCTCCTGCTGGCTCTTGAGCCGGTCGTCCGCGTAGCGGAGCCAGCACTCGAAGACTTCGGGCAGGTCGGCACTGGCCAACGCCTGCAAATGCGCGAGCAACGCTGGCTCGAAGCGCCGGTGCTTGGCCGGGTGCGGGTTGAGCACGCGACCGCCGCCAATGGTCAGCGCCGGCGAGTACCGGCGCAGCACAAAGCGGTCGCCCCACGCCGCAACTACGGGAGCCTCCAAGCGAAGCTGCGCGAAACCCTCCTGCCCGGGCAGCAAGGGCTTGGCACCGGGGAGGACGACTCGCGCCATAATCTCCCGCGTGCCCAAGTGCAGGCGCACGCGGGTGCGCGACGCCATGGTCATGGGGCTGGAGGCGAGGAGCTGCACCTGGACATCTAGCATCTGCGTGGGGCGGAAAAATCCGGGCGCGACCAGCGAGTGGCCGCGTGCGATTTGGTCCTGCTCCACGCCGGCCAAATTGATTGCGGCGCGGTCGCCGGCCCGCACCTCTTGTACCGTCGCGCCGTGCTGTTGCAGGCGGCGCACGCGCGCCAACCGATCCTCGAGCGCGATCTCGACGCGGTCGCCCTCGGCCAAGATCCCGGCCTGCACCGTGCCCGTACAGACGGGACCAAATCCCTTGACCCCAAAGGCTCGATCTACAGGTAGGCGAAACGGCGCATCGGTGCGCTTGGCAGCGGTGTCCTCGACCATGGCCAACAGTCGCCGCCGCAGCGGATCAATGCCCGCGCCGCTGAGCGCGGAGACGCGAAAGACCTCGGCCTGGGCCAAAAAAGTCCCCTCCACAAACTCCCGCACCTCCTCCTCCACCAAGTCCAACCACTCCTCTTCCACCAAGTCGGCCTTGTTGATCACCACCACCCCGCGCTCGACCCCCAAAAGCCGCAGCACATCGAGATGCTCCCGCGACTGTGGCATCACCCCGTCGTCCGCGGCAATGACCAGCATGGCCACGTCAATGGCGCTGACGCCCGCCACCATGGTCTTGACGAAGCGCTCGTGCCCAGGCACGTCGATGATCGTGGCCTGATCCCCCAAAAAGGCAAAGCCGAGTTCAATGGTAATCCCCCGCGCCCGCTCTTCCGGGGCCAGATCGGTATCCATGCCGGTCAGGGCCTTGACCAACAGGGTTTTGCCGTGGTCGATGTGCCCAGCCGTGCCAATAACAGTGTGCGCCATCTGCTCAATGTCCTAAGTTGACGTGCTCTTCCTGGCCTATATTATGTCCAATTCCGCAGACACAACAAGGAGCTTCTCCATGCACCTCAAGCACCTGCGTCCCTACCAACTTACAGATGCGGTGGCCCAAGGGCATCCCCTGCTAGTGCCAGCCGGCTGCATCGAGACCCACGGCCCGCACATGGCCATCGGCCACGACACCCTCATCGTCGAGGAAATTTGCGACCGCGTGGCCGCGCGCACCCCTTGCGTCATTGCCCCGTCGTTTGACTACGGCCCCACCGGCTATGCCCTCGGCGGTCCAGCCGACGGGACCATCGACCCGGACTACGATGCCTTTGGCCGCTTGGTCAAGAGCATCCTGCGCAACTTTATCGAGATGGGCTTCCGCAAGACCTACGTCACCATCATGCACCAAGGCATGGGCGGCCCCCTCGCCTTAGCCTTCAGCAAGGCCGCGGCCGAGCTGGCGTTTGAGCAGGTGCTCGCCGAGGGGCACCCACGCGGCTGGTGGGGCGACCGCGACGCGCTCGACCGGGCTAGCTCTTGGGGCGGGCACATTGAAGTGCAGCCCATGATCCTCCCGGAATCGAGTCCCCCAGCCGGGGGCGATCACGCCGGGTACAACGAGACTTCTTTCCTGCTCGCCGCGCGTCCCGAACTCGTGGAGCAAGACCGCCTCGGCGACGACCCACCTTGGTACTGCCAACAAGACGAAACCAAAAACAGCTACACGGCCAACGCGGAGCACGGCCAGGCCATGATCGCGGCCGTCGTCGATGCGTGGGTCGCCAAAATCGACCAGGAGCGCTAGAATGGTCCAAGTACTGACCGTTCATCCCGACCGCCTCAAAGGCCGCCACATCCAGCGCGCAGCCGAGGTACTCCAACAAGGGGGCGTCATCGTCTATCCCACCGATACGATCTACGGCCTCGGCTGCGACATCACCAACAAGCAGGCGATTGAGCGCGTGCAGCGCATCAAGGGCCGCGACCGCAAGAAGCCCATGTCCTTTGTCTGCGCCGACCTGACCCACATCAGCGACTACGCCCGCGTCTCCAACTACGCCCACCGCATCCTCAAGCAGTGCCTGCCGGGGGCGTACACCTTCGTATTGCCGGCCACCCGCCAGACGCCGCGCATCCTGCAAACCAAACAGAAAACCGTCGGCTTGCGGATTCCCGATCACCCAGTGCCGCTGGCCTTGGTCCGCGCCCTCGGCCAACCCATCCTGAGCACCAGCGCCAACTACGCCGATCAAGAGGTGCTAACCGAGCCGTGGGCCTTAGAGGAAGAACTGGGGTCGCATGTGGATTTGATCTTGGAGTGCGGGCCGCTGCCCGTGGAGGCTTCGAGCGTGGTGTCATTGGTGGGGGATCAAGTCGAGGTGCTCCGCGAGGGCAAAGGAGATTTGCGCTTGTTTGCCGAGGAAGCCTAAGAGGCGTCTTCTCTTTTTTGCGGTATAGCGGTTGCTCGCAGGAAATCTACTAAAATCTACTTGTTTAGTGATATAATATAGTATAATATAGTATAATATAGTATAGATAGATAGAAATAGGTATAAATAGATAGAACAGCGTTCATGGACCCGATAAAAAACCCTTTTTCACCCGGTGCTGGAGCGCCCCCTCCCGAACTTGTCGGCAGGGACGACGTGCTTGATCAGGCTCGCATCCTACTAGGCCGAATCAAGCAACGCCGGGCTGAAAAGAGCATCCTGCTGACGGGATTGCGCGGCGTGGGCAAAACCGTCTTGCTCAACGAAATGGAGCGAACCGCTCAAGCGGCCGGGTATCGTACGCTCCTCGTCGAAGCCCACGAACAAAAGCCGTTAGGTGCGCTGCTGGCCCCTCCTTTGCGTCAACTGCTGCATAAACTGGATCGGCTGGCAGGCGCGGGGCACAAGGCGCGTCAAGCCTTGGCGGTTCTCAAAGGCTTTTTCGGAACGATCAGCGTCAAGATGGAAGGGATAGAATTGGGACTAGACATCGACGCGGAGAAGGGCACCGCAGACAGCGGCGACCTCGAAATTGACTTACCTGATCTGTTCACGGCGGTGGCAGAAGCGGCGGCGGAACAGGGGACGTGCCTAGCTGTCATGATCGACGAGATACAGTATCTCAATAAAAAGGAACTCGGCGCACTCATCATGTCCATGCACAGGATGCAGCAGCGCCAACTGCCATTGGTGTTGCTGGGCGCCGGCCTCCCCATCCTGCCGGGTTTGGCGGGCGAGTCCAAATCGTATGCTGAGCGGTTATTCAGTTTTCCCGACGTTGGCGCACTTTCCGATTCGGACACCAGCAGGGCCTTGCAAGACCCGGTCAAACAATACGGAGTCGAGTTCGACGAAGCCGCCGTCCGGGAAATATACCGTCTCACTCAAGGCTATCCCTACTTTCTCCAAGAATGGGGTTATCAAGCTTGGAACCGGGCCGAAGTCTCGCCGATCAGCTTGGCGGTCGTGCAAGACGCTTCCGCGACCGTAACCAAGCGTCTTGACGAAAATTTTTTCCGAGTTCGCTTTAATCGCCTGACTCCGAGGGAGAAGCGGTTTCTCCGCGTCATGGCGGAACTTGGCCCAGGAGCGCAACGCGGCAGTGAGGTCGCAGAGTGCTTGTCGGTGAAAATCAACAGCATCGGGCCAACCCGGGCGAAACTCATCAACAAGGGCATGATCTATAGCCCGGCGCACGGCTACTTGGCGTTTACCGTTCCCTTGTTTGATGACTTTATGCGGCGCACCATGCCTGAATTTGCAGAGAGGAGCTAAGATGCGGATGACGCGAAACTCAATGGGGACGGATATGGGAGTCCGTCCCTAATCACGGCAAACTGTGGGAGAGCTTGATGCAGGCGCACCTCGGGGAGTATGAGGTGTCGGAACGGCGTCTCAGGAAGGAAGGTAGCACGGTTTCGCCATTGCCGATGCGCTTGTTCCAATTCCTCTGCTGCCTCCTCGTCGCAAGCGCGGTAAACGCCCAAGCGCCGTTTATCCCCTACGCCGAGCGCGGAGAATTCGTCCTCGCCGCTTTTGGCGGGTTGGACATAGGGCTATACGGATACGCCAATCCCGCGCTGCTCAGTTATGTCGAGGGCTTGGAGCAGGGGGTCGCTTGGTCGGACAGCAATTCCGTCCATTCGTGGGGCCTTTTTACGGCCGTGCCCCGTTTGGGGTTTGGGATGGTAAATGGCCGCCGCGATCGCGAGTACCGGACTGGACTCAGCACCGGCGACCACGACTTCAGCCTCGGGGTGGGCATGGGGTGGGGGAGCGTGCGGCACGTGGTCCTCGGGGGGATCTGGCGGCCCGGGCCGCATCTTTCAATGGGAGGCACCTGGACCTCGACCTTTGCCAACACAGGCCGCGAAGGGGCCGTTGATCTCTCCCTGCGTCCCTGGGGAGACGAGCGCCTAACCTTGTATGCGGATTACGCGCACATCGGCGAGGCGGACTTCTGGAGCACCGGAGCCGTAGTCGAGCTAGTGCAGGGGCTGGCGCTGACGGGGCGCTTCTTCTCAGACCGCGCCCTGCGCGTTGGCTTGCGCATCGGGCTGGGCGCAGCCGATTTCCAAGCGCAGACGCGAGGGCGCACCCAGCAGACGTATGCGGCGCGCTTCGGAGCGCAGCGGGGGAACCTGTTCCGGCCACGAGCGCGCTATCTATCGCTGGAGCTGTCCGGGCCGGTTCAACACCGCCGCTTTGCTTTCTTCGACGATTCGCAGAGCCTGCTCGACCTCATCGCCTTGCTGGAACGCGCGCGCCGCGATCCAGCGATCAAGGGCCTTGCCATCAATGCTTCGGGCCTGCGGATTAGCCCGGCACTCGGCTGGGAACTGCGGGAGAAGCTGCGCCAAATCCGTGCTGGAGGGCAGCGGGTCGTGGTGTACATCGACCGCGTTGGCATGTCCGGCTATCACTGGGTCTCGGTGGCCGATCACTTGGTGCTCGATCCGGCCGGCGCGATCGGCTTGCAGGGCTATGTGGCGGGGCACACGTACTTCAAGGACGCGTTGGACAAGCTCGGAATCGGCTTTGACGAGTGGCGGCTTTTCCAGTACAAGTCCGCGACCGAAGCATACGTCCGCCGCGACATGTCCGCGGGCGAGCGCGAGCAGCTAACGGCCCTGCTCGACGACTGGTACGCCCTCGCCCGCGGCGACATCAGCACCGATCGCTCGCTTGCGCCCGAGCACTTCGACCGCCTCGTGGAAGAGACCGCCCTCTTCCTGCCGCAAGAGGCCCTCGACGCTGGCTTAGTGGATCGCCTCGGGCGCTGGAGCGAAATCGACCGCATGGTCGAGGACTTCAACGTGGTCGCCGCCAATTCGTACGCGCGGCCCGCCGACCGGCGCTGGGGGCAGCGCAAGCGCATTGCCATCGTCTATGCGCTCGGCGTCTGCGCCATGGACACCGGCATTGGTGCGCGCCGGCTCGTCGGCGAGATTGCCTCGGCCTGCGCGGCAGCGGACGCCGTGGTGTTGCGCGTCGATTCTCCGGGCGGCGACGTCCTGCCCTCGGCCCTCGTAGCCGACGCCGTGCTGCAATGCCGCGAGCACAAGCCAGTCATCGTCTCGCAGGGCTACCTCGCGGCTTCGGGCGGCTACATGCTCTCGCTGCCCGGCGATGCGATCGTCGCCGCACCCAATACCATCACCGGCTCGATTGGAGTCATTGCCGGCTGGGCGTACAACAAAGGGCTCAAGGAAAGGCTCGGCTTGAGCACGAGCCGCGTGCAGGTGGGTCGCCACGCGGACTTGCCTTTTGGCATGGTCTTGCCCCTGCTCGGCCTGCGCTTGCCAGACCGCACCTTCACTGAGGACGAAAGTGCGCGCATGGAGCGCAACATCCGCTCGCTGTACGAGGACTTTGTCGCCAAGGTCGCCAGCAGTCGCCACATCGCACCGGACTCGGTCGAAGTCATGGCCCAAGGTCGCGTCTGGAGCGGCCAGCGCGCCGTGCAGCTCGGCCTCGCCGACCGGATCGGGGGTCTCGAAGTGGCCATCGCGCTAGCCAAGGAAAAGATCGGGCTGTCGGCGGACGAGACCGTCGAGCTGATGGAGCGGCCCCGGCCCAAGCTGTTTTCGCCCGCGCTGTTGCGCCCGCGGCTTTTGGGCCTCGCCACGCAGCCCACCCCCGAACTCGACTACCTGCAATTTCGCCTCCAGCACAATGGTTTGCCCTTGTTGCTGGTTCCCGCCAACCATGTACCTAGCCCGGTGGGGCTGTATGGAGAGAACACTTATGAGTAAGGAAGCCCGAGCACTGTACGCGGATATGGGGGCGACGCCCGTGATCAACGCCCTCGGCCCGCGCACCCTCTTAGGGGGGTCGTCCCCCCACCCGGACATCATCGCCGCCATGGAACTAGCCGGCCGCTACTATGTTGACATGGACGCCTTCTTGGCGAGCACGGGGCGGATCGTCGCCGACCTGCTCGGGGCCGAGGCCGCGCTGATTACCCCTGGCTGCGCAGCCGCGTTGGTCCTCGGCACAGCCGCCTGCGTCACCGGCGCAGATCCAGAGAAAATGGCCCGCCTGCCCGACTCGACCGGCATGCCCAACCAGGTGGTCATCCAAAAGGCCCAGCGCTACAAATACGACCGCATGGTGCGCCTGCCCGGCGTCACTCTCGTGGAGGCGGGCACGGAGCAAGGCACCACAGCCGACGAACTCGCCGCAGCCATCGGCCCCCAAACGGCCGCGGTACTCTACCCGGCCATCGACAACGAAGCCGCCATCGTCCCGCTGGACGCGGCCATTGACATCGCCCACGCCCACGATGTCCCGATCTTGGTGGACGCGGCCTTCCGCGTCTATCCCCTAGACGGCTTGACCCAATACATCGCGGCCGGGGCCGACTTAGTCGGCTATGGTGCCAAGTACGTGGGCGCGCCCAACTCTTCGGGCATTCTCTGCGGCCGCGCCGACTTAATCGCCGCGGCCCACTTGCACAGCTTCGCCTGCTTTGAAACCCGCGACCTAGAAGGGGTTGGCCGCCCGCTCAAGATCGACCGCCAAGAGGTCGTCGGCGTGGTCGTGGCCCTGCGCCGCTGGCTAGCTATGGACCACGACGCCCGCAACCAAGGCGACACCCGCCGCGCCGAGGCCGTGCACCAGCACCTCGGCGAACTGCCCCACGTGCAAAGCTCCGTCGATGGCGCATCCCTGACCTTGACCTTGGACGAACAAGCCCTCGGGCGCACCGCCGTCGACATAGAGGAAACCCTGCGCAACGGCAACCCCTCGGTCTGGCTCTCAGCGGCCCCAGGCCAGCTTCACTTGTCCATGCCCACGGTCGCCGATGGCGACGAGGGGCTCCTCGCCGCGCAAATAAAAAAGGCGTTGAGTGGTTGCTGATGTTACGTACGAGCCCCTAGGTATGAGATGCTTCGCTCCGCTCAGCATGACTAAGCATCTCCATACCTACCGAGCATCTATGAGCACGGCACAACAACAGGCCGAAGCCCTAGCCGCCGGACTGTATGCCCATCAGGTCGAGGGCATTGCCTTTTTGTTGGGTCGCCAGCGGGCCATCCTCGCCGACGACATGGGGCTGGGCAAGACGCGGCAGTCCGTACTGGCCATGCGCCAAGCCCAACCCAAGGGGCCGTATCTGGTCGTCTGCCCGGCTGCGGTCAAGATCAACTGGGCGCGCGAGATTGCGCTGGTGCTGCCGGCGGCAGAGATCGCCGTCGTCGGCCCCGCACCCGCGCCTGCCCCCGGCTATACCGGCTGGGTCGTCATCAACTACGATATCCTCGCCAAACACCCTCTATCGGCACACTCCTGGAGTGGCCTAGTCTTCGACGAGGCCCACTATCTCAAGAATTACCGCAGCCAGCGGCACCGCCTGTCGCTGGACTTGGTCAAGGCCGTTGGCGACGAGGCGGTGGTCCACCTTCTGACCGGCACGCCATTGACGAGCCGGCCGCGCGATCTCTTTCCCCTGTTGCAGTTGGTGCGCCATGCGCTCGGGCGTTCGTTCATCTCGTTTGCCAAGCGCTATTGCGACGGCTACAAGGGCGACTACGGCTGGGTCGCCGACGGGGCCTCCAACATCGAAGAGCTGACCTTGCAATTGCACGGCATCATGCTGCGTCGCACCAAGGCCGAAGTGCTCGATCTGCCGCCCAAGATCCGCAGTTGGCTCGACGTGGAGGTCGCCAGCCGGGTGGCACGCGATATGAGCGAGGCGGTGATGGAGTTGTTGCACACCATCTCGCGTCGGGGCCAAGCCGAGCTTGCCGGCGAGACCGAGGCGGAGCGCCGCTCGCGCCAGGGCTGGATCATGGGCCAGTTGACCACTGCACGCAACCGCTTGGCCATCGCCAAGGTCCGCAGCACGATCCCCTTCGTCGAAAATGCGTTGGAGCAAGGCGAGAAGGTGCTGGTCTTCTCGTGTTATCTATCACCCGTCAACACGCTGCGCAAGCACTTTGGCCAGAAGGCGGTAGCCATCACCGGCGAAGTGCCAGCCAGCGAGCGGCAACAACTGGCCGACCGCTTTCAGGAGGACGATTCAGTGCAGGTGCTGGCCGCGCAGATTACCGCCGGGGGCATCGGGCTCAACCTCACGGCAGCGCGGCAGGTGGTCTTCAACGATCTCGACTGGGTGCCGGTTAATCACTGGCAGGCCGAGGACCGGGCCTACCGCATCGGGCAACAGCAAGCCGTCAACGTCACCTATATGGTCGGTAGCGGCACGATCGACGAATTCGTCAAGACGGTCCTCGAAACCAAGTCGGCGCTGATCGACCAACTCGTCGAAGGCAGCGCCTTGCCCGAAGATTTCCAGCGCGACGTGATGGACGAGTTACGGCGAGTAATGGAAGTGCTGCCCGCGCCGCCCACTGGCGCGATGGACGATCAGCAAGTGGTGGAATTGTTGCGCGAGGCCGGGGCGGCCTTTGTCGCCGCGCAGCCCGCCGTCGATCCGGCGGCCAAGTCGCGCTTGCCGTCGGCGGAGGCGGTGCGCGTGTTGGCACGGGTATTGGCAGGGCCAAAGCGAGCGCTGTACCGGGTGGACAGTTCGTCGCAGCCGGGGACGTTCTACGAATTAGAGGTGGAAGGAAACGACATAAGTTGCAGTTGTAAGGGGTTTTCTTATCGGGGGATTTGCCAACATGCGCGGGCGTTGAAAGAGGCGTTGGTCAAAGGGGAGGGGTTGCCAGAAGGATTCGTCGAGGTCTGACAAGTTCGGACGAACTGTTCAGAACCGATGAGTAGCTTTCTGTATAGACGTTTTTAGAGACGCTGGACTTGGGTATATTGGGTACCATTCCCGTCCACTTTCGCAAGGAGCCTGTTCATGGCCTTTGAAATTTTCGACTTTCGCCAAGAAGAACACATCAAAAACCTCCTCGTCACGCCACACATCCGCTCCCGCTTCCTGCGCATGGAGCCGGGCGCGGTGGCCGGCCTGCACAGCCACGACCTCGGCCACGAGATTTTCCTCATCCTGCAAGGCCGCTGCGTCTTCCACATAGCTGGCAGCGAAAAGGAACTGTGCGCGGGCCAGCTCTGCGTTGCCCTCGCCGACGAGACTCATCAGGTGCGGGCCATCGGCGACGAACCAATGGTCATGTACCTGTCAGTAACGCCCCACATCCAGCCGACCCACACCGGCCGCGATCCCGACGGCACTCGCCACCCGACCCACTTCCAGCCCTCCAGCTCGTACGACGTGGAGACGGATACCGACACACCCATCGACGAACTCATCGACAACTTCACCGCCGCGTCCGCCGACTTAGCCCAAGCCGCCAGCGACCAAGCGACCGCCCAAGCTGCAAGGAGCGACCAACTCAAGGCGGCTCTCGCGGCCGGCGACGAAGCACAAGCTACTAAGCTGCGCGAGGCCATGTGGCAAGACGTGTATCAGAGCTTTAAGCAGGCCTACGCAATGGCCGATCTGTGGAACGACTTGACGCCCCGCGTCGGCAAGGTGGGTTGACATGGCCCCTATCCGCATCGGCGTCATCGGCTGCGGAGCCGTCGCCCAAGTCCAGCACCTGCCCAACCTCACCGCGCTCAAGGACCTGTTTTCCGTCGAGATGGTCTGCGACCTCTCGCCGAGCTTGGCGCAGACCGTGGCGCGGGAATTTCACGTGCCGCACCACACCGACGACTGGCGCGCGCTGCTCGCCGCCGATCTCGACGCCGTGCTCTTGTGCCACACCGATCCCAAGACCGAGATCGCCGTCGCCGCCTTTGAAGCCGGCAAACACGTCTTCATCGAAAAGCCGATCTGCTTCTCGCTGCAAGAGGCCGACCGGATCATTGCCGCCCGGCAGGCGGCTGGCACCGTTGGCTTGGCCGGTTATATGAAGGTGTACGACCCGGCCTTTGAGGCCGCGGCCCACGCCGCCGCTGACATGGCCGCGATTCGCTTCGTGCAGATCCACCACCTGCACACCAGCAACGCGCATCATCTGGCGCACTTCCGCCTGCATCGCACCGACGACATACCCGCTGATGCCGTCGAGCAGACGAGCGCGGCCCGCGCTGCGGCCGTGCGCGAAGCCATCGGCGAGGTCCCCGCCGACGTGCAGGCTGCTTTTGGCCACCTCTCCGGCAGCATGATCCACGACATCTACGGCCTGCGCGCCATCATGGGCGAACCCGAAAGAGTCTCCAGCACCGAGATCTGGTACAACGGCTGGGGCGTCAGCACCATGCTCGCATACCCAAACGGCGCTCGCTGCTCGGCCACTTGGGTCGAGCTGAGGGATGTGCGCGACTTCAAGGAGACCCTCGAAGTTTGCGGTGACGACCGCCGCGTGCTGCTATCCTACCCGACCGGCTTTTCGCGGGGGATCCTCTCCACCCTGGAGATTCAAACACTCGACGAGACCGGCGAGGCCATCGTCCACCGCCCGGCCATCGCGTGGGAAGGCCCCTTCGTCCGCGAGCTGAAGCACTTCCACGCCTGTATCACTGAAGGCGCGCAGCCGCGTACTCCCTTGGAAGAGGCCCGCTGCGACATCGCCCTGATCATCGACATCATCAAAACCTATCTAGACTGTTAGCGGAGGAAGCGACATGACCCACGAGCCCAAGGCACCACCCATCATCTTCACCGACGACGGCTGGATTTTCACGGCCGAGAAAAACGTCACCGTCTCCGACCTCAAGGAAAAAGTCGTCGACGGCTATGCTGGCACCGGCGGCGCGCTCTGGTGGAGCACAGGTGATCACGAGGTGTATCAGTTCGAGACGGAGATTGGCGAGCGATTCGGCGACGAAAGCAGCGGCCTCGACGCGACAGCCCCTTCCTTTGTCCACTCGGCCACGCCCGGCGTCGAGGAGCAGCTCGCCGCCAACCTACAAGGTCTGATTGCCGAGTGCGGCGGGCCGTTGACTGCGCTTGCGAGACTGTGCCGGGAGGCGGAGATCCCCTTCTTCCCGCGCGTGCGCATGAACAGCCACTACGTGATCGACCCGACCCATCCCGGCTACGGTCGCTTCCGCCGCGAGCAGCCCCACCTGCTCATTGGCCGCCCCGGCGAAGAATTCCCCGAAAAGTCGGTCGAGTGGGGCATCCGCACCGGCCTCGACTACGCCCACCCCGAGGTGCGCGAACACATGCGGCGCATCGCCTGCGAGGTCTTTGAGCGCTTTGACGTAGATGGCATCGAACTCGACTTCATGCGCCATTCGGCCTTCTTCCGCATGGCCGAAGCCACGGCCAACAGCTACCTGATGACTGATCTGGTGCAAAAGATCAGGGCGCGGCTCGACGAGGTCAGTGCCCAACGGGGCAAACCGATGCAACTGGCCGTCCGCGTCCCCCCGACTTTGGCCGACTCCCGGTGCATTGGTCTCAATGTTGACGAATGGATCGAGACTGGGCTCGTCGATATCGTCGTCGTTGGCGGCGGCTTTATCTCGTTTGAGACCCCGGTCGATGAATTTGTCCGCGCTGCGGCCGCTACCCCCTGCCTCGTCTATGGCTGCATCGAGGCCACCCGCCACAGCGACCGGCACTTCCTCCGCGCCTTGGCCCTGCGCTGGCTCACCGACGGGGCCGACGGCATTTATCTGTACAACTTCTACACCATGTCGCCCGAATGGAACCGCCAAACCGCCGCTGAGTTTTCCGATCTCGCAACCCTGAAAAAACTCGACAAGTGCTATGAGATCGGCGGCACCATGCCCTTCAGCCCCACGGAGGGCCACGGGGCCGCCTTCCGCTTGGCCAACCCCTCGACGCAGCTTCCCGTGCCTTTGCCCGCTGAAAGCCCGAGTTTGGGGCCGACGCTTCGCATTCGCGTCGCCGATGAGGTAGCCGACGCCACCAGCGGCTTGGCCTTGCGTTTGGATCGCTTGCCCCCGGAAGACCGCCTCGAAGTCGTTCTCAACGGCCACACCCTCCCTTGGGATCAAGCCCAAGTCTCCGGTGAGGGCTGGGCACGCCAGCAGGCAGCGCCGCTGTTTTGGGCCAGCTATCCAACCCGTCCGGTCGAGGGAAAAATGGAAGGAGTCAGCGTGGAATTTGCAGTGGATGGTTCTTTTTTGCGGCAGGGGACCAACGAGATCGCCGTGCGGCTAGTGGTAGGGCAAAAAGATCGCCGCGAGCAAGTGATACTGACTGGCGTCGAATTGGGTATCTCACACTGATTGACTACAACGACTTGTCAGGCAATTTCTAACATCTTGTTGGCATAGTCCTTACCGGATGTCGGTGAAGGTAATGGCCTGCCGTCTTGCCTGTATAGTTCAATTGTCTCTTCAACGATGTGGCACAATTCTGCAAACACTTCTTGTTCGTTATCACCGTGACATCCACCATAAAAGAGACCCGGACAACTGCCAACATAGCACTGATCTTCATCAGACCATTCCACTATTTTGACGTAACGGGAGCTCATTTTCATTTCTTCGACTCCTCGATAGCGGCTTTGACAGCCTTCTCTTGATAGTGTTTTGCGTCAGCACCAAGCTGACCGGCAAGTATCACAGACTTAGAAACGTTAGAATGCACAAACTTCCTATGGCTTCCTTTTCCACCACGGTTTACAAACCCAGCATTTTCAAGGTCTTTGATAAGTTCTCTGATTTTACGTGGCATGTGGCCCAGAATTCGCCGATGATCATAGGATCAGCAGGGGAGGGTCCGTGTCCAAGAACTCGATCACTACGTCCGCTCCGCGTAGCCCCCGGCTCTCAACCTCCCCGAGTACTTCATCCATGGAGTCGCCTACGGCTAAAACTCCCTCCCATCCCATTGCCACCCACTTGTCAGGATGACGCTCCACTAAGCTGGGACGCTCCTTTCTCATGCGAGCGACGATTTCATGGTACTCGTCCATCTCATCCATCAAGGCTTTGGCACCGCCCAATCCTTCAATGATCCCCTTCACATAGTCCTTGTCCATAAGATGTCTCCTTCTCTTCTGAGATAGATTCTCGATAACTACGACGGTCGGATTTAGCTTCTTGCCAATTTTACAAATGCGGCCAACATAGTCCACGATTGTAATAGGCAGAGGCATCGTCAGGGTTCTGTCCTATCGCCTTGTTGTAGTTTTTGGGAAATCCGCGCCTTGACGGCCTCGCGTCGTTTTTCACGCGCCTTTGTTCCACGATTAATTTTGCTTGGCCCTCGAGCGCTTTCTTTCATATACGTCTGATAATCAAATTCTGTCTCTTGTGCAGTACTCATCAAGCTATCTTCCTTCTGCATCAGCGCGTTTTCGTGCTTCGAGCATTTTGCGCAGCAATTCAAACTCGGGTGCTGCTTCATCATACTTTTCTTTGTATTTAGGCTGCGACTGCATTTTTGCGATCAATTCTTTGTGCTTCATCATCTTTTTCTTTAGTCGCCAGCGTCTTACTCGAACAGTTGCCGTAGCCAATTAGCGAATGCTCTGCTGAGTGTTCCATCCACATGCAAATCTCTTGCGCCAATGGCGGCACCCATTTGTCTAGGGTCCTCTCTCGTCGCCAGCCAAGCGTAGAGTTTGGCTCGCAGTATCTTTTTTTTAGTAAACTTTCGGTCGGTCTCTGGAATGCCATCAATGTAGTCCTCGGACCGCGGCCATACTGGATCATTATCGGGGATCATCTCTGAGACGAAGTTTTCGAGTTCGCCGGGCGATGTATTGTTGGGCATCAACCAGATACCGACGCGAGGGATGCGGCTGGTGCCTTCTATGAGAGTTCCGGTTGGTTCAGGGGTACGAGGCACCTCGATATTCTCCTTTCGAAGCCTATGCGACACAGCATCCCAGCGGGCATCTAAATCGTCGTTTGCGTCCACGAGGATACCGACGGCTTTGCGACCGGGAGCCAGAATCTCCAATCCGATGTCTCTGAGGAGTACTTCTATCCCCCCCTTACCTGCCTCATCTTCTTTATCCAGAATACAAAATTCTGGCATGGGTTGATGGAACTTACAGAGCTGCAGGACAACATGCTTGTCGTCCTGACCTTCAACGAGAAGAACGCGGTCATTATTATCCATCCACCTACCTCACCTCAGTACCAATACTTTGTTTAGCAACGGCTTTGAGATTACGCTCTGAATACTCGACCGCCCACATCTCCCCGTCTTTCTGTTCAAGACGCACAAGCGCACCGTCGACTTCCTCGCACTCGGTCAGCGCTTGTGCGAAGCCGCGCACACAGTCAAAGCTGTGCGTCGTTGCAATGACTTGGACGTTGTTTGCGTGGGCGGTCTTAAAGATCATGCGCCAGAAATCGGGCTGTATGGAATGGTGAATGCCGTTTTCGGCTTCGTCGATGAGCAGGAAACCGTCCCGGCTATTGATGAGGACCAGAGCAACGCCGAACAAACGCAGTGCCCCGTCGCCCAGACTTTTCAAAGGGACCGGAAAGGTTTGATCCTGAATTTTGGCGACAGCTCGCCGACCGTTACTGTCATCGCCAATTATCGCAATACGCTTTACTTGGTCGCCGAGGATGGGCTGTAGGGCATTTATTACCCGATCTTCATCTTCGGTAAGCGCGATAGTATCCCAAAGTTCCACAATCGCGTTGTTAGTCAACAACTCTGGACCTATAGATTGACATGCTATTGCGGTCGATTGTTTGTTGAATGAAAATCCTCCCATAGACTGATATACACGACGGTTCTTGGCTATTTTGGTACTCAAGGCATAGGGAGAGAAAAACCAAGAATTTGTCAGCTCTTGGCCTTGAAACACAATTTTGAAAGTCTGTACTGAAGGACTCAAAAAAGGAAAGGGAAATCGCTGAGTAGAGTGAGAGTCTTCCTCTGGAGGGACCGCTTCAATTACGAGTTGGTCTGAATCGTCATTCGGACCTATCGAGAGGAAGGCTCCCTGAGAGGCGTCCCGTCCGTGGAAGAGCACTTCCAAGTAGGGGCCGACTCGTTCTTGGCCGGTTCCGTCGGCAAGAGCAGCCACTTCTTCGTGGCTTTTCAACACACTGGACAGAACTTCATAGTTCCCGCGCGCCGCATAGACTCGGACGGCATCTAAAACGGTCGTCTTGCCGACGCTATTCTTGCCCGCCAGCAGCGTCACGCGGCCTAACCGCTCAATGGAAAGCTCCTTGATTCCCCGAAACCCTTTTATCGACAGGCTCGGAAGATGCAGGCGGTCGTCGAGTCGTTCTTGGGACATAGCGTTGGTACCTTCTTTCGAGGGCGAGAGTTTTGAACTAACGGAATGTACCGCTGAATCTTGAAATAAGTCAATGAGCCATCTACACCGCCACCCTCGTCTCCGTATCCCCCGCCGCCAGCGCGTTCATATACGCCAGCGTCATATCGCGGGTGCGGTATGTTCCGAAAGCGGCTTCGTCTTCGCGGCGGACGATTGGGAAGGTGTCGAGCACGTATTCGGCGTCGTCCCGCGACAGGCCGTAGAGGTGGAAGTAGAGGGCGTCGAGACGGGCGCGGAGGTGGCGGCGTTCCTCTTCGTCCCAGATGAAGGGCTCGCCGTCGTAGCCGAGGTCGCGGGCGAAGGGGGCCATGTCGTGGGCGGTGTAGGTGAGGCGGAGCACGTGGTCGCGGACGAGGTCACGGGCGGTCGTTGCGCCGAAGGAGCGGTCGTAGTCGGCAGGGGCGATGACGGGGAGCTGTTCGACGATGTACCAAGTGACGTTTGTGGCTTGAACCTTCTGGCGAGTCACGTAATCGAAAGCGAAGCTATTGAGATTCGCTAATACACATGCTACGTCTAGGCTATTAAATTCGTCTTCGCCAGGAAGCAGGAGTGGCAGCTTGTGCCCACATCCGACTTGCGGGACGATAGAGGCAATCATGGTGCGGACGTTGGTTGAGGCCGTGACGTCCTTGAAGCAGAGCATCCATTCGAAACTCTGTGTAGCTGAATGCTCCCGTTGGTTAATCCAGTAGCGAGGACTGGGTGTAAAAGCTGGATCACGATATTCCTCGTATGAGGTTCTCTTGGGCTGTCCAGGTCGGAATAGGTTCTCTGGTTTGACAACCACGCTGGCGGCTCGGTGGTCGAATGCCTGCACCATCTTCCCTTCGTACAGCGGCAGATACATTTCTTCCCCCCGTTTCCAGCGGTTGCCCTCGACAGGATAGAAACCTTCGGCTTCGAACTGCACGGCGGTGCGAAAGAGATGGGAGTCGGACGTCATATTAAACAGTCCCTGCATGAACCGCACTGGCCACGCCTTGCATTCCCCTCCTCCTGAGCGATCCACCAGTACCGGATGCCGCTCATAGATTCCACGAGTAATGTCAGCGTCGCGGCGGCGGCGGAACACGGGCGCGGTGCCGGTATTCGGATTCACGCGGGAGAAGTCCGCGGACGTCAACTGAAAACAGCGGTCCTCGTCTGCGATCGTTTTCGTGTCGTGCAGAAAAAAGGCGCATTCGGTCTTTCTGAATCTTCGCTTCTTTCCACCGAGTATGAGGGCGCAGAATTTGAAGCGGGGGTCCACATCCGGAAAGAAAGGTGGCAAATCGGTTCCAGGGCGACGATTCTCAAAATCCAACAGACCCGCCACCCGGCCTTTGATAGAAACGGACTTGAAGAAACGGGCCGCGGTCTTGTCAGAATAAATGCCCGACGGAGTCAGCAGACCTATAAAGCCATCCGGCTTAATCAGACTTATGGCCCGCTCAACGAACAGCGAGTACAGATTGATGCGACCGCCACTTAGAAGCGGATACTCATCCGCTGATCGAATGAACTCGCGCATCGCCGTAGCGTGGTTCCGCACCGTTTCGTACTCCAAGACGAGTTTATCGCCTGCCTCTTTTTTCTTTTTGATCAGTGACTTTCGCTTGGCTCCAGTTGCTGCGTGGGCTATCTCTTCGTCGCGGATTGCGAACCATTCTACTTCCGGCTGTTCGATCTGATCCCACGGCGGATTGCCAATAACCGCATCAAAGCCGCCTTGCGGACGGCTTTCCTGCCACCGATGCCACACCCCCGGAAAGGCCACCTCCCAATGCAAAAAGCCCTCGCGGTTGACAATGGTTCGCGCCGCACGCCACAACTCGGCAAACTGCGTGTCATCGGCAACGTCCATTTCCTCCGGCCCGCGCGCCAAAAGCTCGTACGCCGTCGCCGTATGCTGGCCGAGCGTCGTAACCAACGGCCCCTCAAATTCATCGCGTTCTTTCTTCTTCATCCCAGCCGTCAGCCAACTCCAGCCGCACAAAAAGTCGAGCAAGCCGCGCAGGTCAGCGGTCGTCTCCTCCACCCCGTCGAACAGCACTGCCGATTCCTGCACCTCCGCAACGTCGGCGTCGGACATTTCCTCAATGCGCTGCATCCCGTCGGTGGCCGTCTCCGCCCCGGCAATGGCGCTACCGGCAAACATCCCGCCGAGCCGGTGCAACTCATCGGTGGCGTCCCGCACCCGCAGACCAACCAGCGAATCACCGCAACGCAGATGGTGATCGAGAAAAGACAGCGGCGCACCCACCGTAAAACTGTGCAGCCACAGCGACACCTTGGCCAACTCAACCGTCAGCCGATTCTTATCCACCCCGTAAATGCAGCGCTTGAGCACCATGCGGCGAATAATGGCTTGGTCGGTAAGCTGCGCCTCGTCCAAAACCCAGTTCGATGCGTAGGCCCGTTTGCGAAGGTCATCCCGAATCGCCGCCACGCGCCCCACCAGCGGCGACGCGTACTCGCCGTCCAACCACTCCGGAATTTCGGAGACGCGCTCGATCAACTCGGCGATGTAGTCCGACAAAAAATCCACCGCCGTGACGAGGAAGTGCCCGCTACCCATAGCCGGGTCCAGAACTTTGAGGTCTAGTACGGCCTCTGCCGGGTCAAGCCGCTCAAGTTCCGCCCGCCGTTCCTTCTTGGATCGACGGTCGCTCTTGAGCGCGTCGGCTTTTTCCACAAAGGCGTTAAGCCGCTCTTCGGCCAGCGGCTTCAAGGTCCGCTCGACAATCAGATCGACGAGTTCCTGAGAGGTATAGAAACTGCCGCTGTCCTTGCGGGCATACGGATTGGGACGAATGGAAATTTTGCCGTCGTCATCGCGCACCGGCTCGCGCTCCAGCAGCCGCTCGTAGATCGAGCCAAGCTGCTGCACGGACATGTCGCGGTAGTTGACAAAGCGCCGCACGCCCTGCGAATCCTCGGCGTGGCTCAGATCGTAGATGATCGGTGCAATCTCTTTGTCGTCCAAGCGGACCGCTTCCAGCAAGGGCGCTGCTTCCACCGCGAACAGCCCCCCGTTATACGGCGGCAAACCAATAGACTCGTCGCCCTTGTCGATGAGCTTAAATAACGTCGTCAGGTGGTCGTAATAATTGGTAGCAATCGCCGAGTACGTGTCGTCAGCCGCCATCCTGTGCCCAATGTCGTCGCGGACGGACTTGCGCAAACCATAGTCATCGTACCGCTCGTCGTTGACCGGCAGCAGCCCCCGGTCCTCGGCATAGAGCACAAACAGCAGCCGATAGAGGAAGATCAACGCCGCATCCCGGCTCTCGGAGAGACTTCCTCCCGATTCCTTCGCAAGCGCATTGACGAGGCTGGGAAACACCCGCTCGAACACCACCCCCGAAAGATCCTGCGCAACCTGTTCCTCATAGCGCCGACCCTCAGCCAACGCCGCTTCAAGGAACGTAGTCGTGGCCCCATCCCGAAGAGTGAAGGACTCGCGGCGAAACAGCAGATGAAAAACGCGGAGATCGTCTTCATTGCCGGGCTTGAGCAGTTCTGCCAAGTCGGCTTCAAAGAAACCACTGGCGCGTGGCCGGGCGCGATAGTCATACAGCCGCCAGACGCTGCCATTGGTCAGGATGCCCCAGCGAATGTGCCCCTCCGACTCGATCTCAGCCGTCGCCAAGTATCGAAGAATCTGGCCGTGCGGCGTCCCACGCTGCGCCCGATCCTTCCGATCCCGGCTGTCGAGCGAAAGCCCAAAGCGCTTACTCTCTTCAACTACTGTCGCGTTCTGGAAGGGATTCCCGGCCCGCACCTTGGATTCGGCGTCAGCGAAAAGCAGGTGATCGGGAATGTCCTCATGGCCAGCGGCGCTTGGCTGAGGCACGTACTCGGTCCATCCCAATAGCTCCAGAACCGGACGAATCAGCTCTTCCTCCGTGCGAGCTTCGTTGGGATTTCGGGAACGGCTGAGGGCGTCGTGATGTCGAGTAACGCCGTTCCCAAACGCAGCAAACGCTTCCGGCTGGCCCAGAGACGCTTTCCACTCAGCCGTGCCCTTTATACCGTCGGTGAGGAAGTAATGAGTGAACAATTGGCCGGGCATATATCTATTTCTTCATTCATTAAACTACTTCGGCGACAATCCCCGCTCTCTCACTCCTCAACCTCAGCCCACGCCCCCTTAGCCATCAGCCCCCCATCGACGCAGACATTCTCGCCAGTCATAAACGATGCCTTGTCGCTAGCCAAGAACAACATGGCGTTGGCAATGTCTTCCGGCTGCCCATAGCGGCCAATCGGATGGATTCTGGCGTAGTCCTTGAAAAATTGCTCGCGCTCGTGGCCGAATGCCTCAATCACCTCATCGACTAACGGCGTCTGAATGCCCCCTGGATTGACCGCCAAAACCCGAATTCCGTACCGGGCGTAGTCGAGCGCAAGCTGCCTCGTCAGAGAAATAATCCCGCCCTTGCTGGCGGCATAAGCCGAAACCATCGACGCCGACTGCAAACCCTGGACGCTGGCCGTGTTGATAATGACCCCCTTGCGCTGCTCCATCATCTGCGGCAAGCAATGTCTAGCCATCAGGAAGAAGCTCTTCAGATTGACGTCAATGATCCGATCCCACATTTCTATCGGCAGCTCGTGGGCCGGCAGATAGCTGGGCACAGGCTGGATGCCGACGTTGTTGCACAACACGTCAACGCGGCCCCAATCGTCGATGATCTGTCCCACGGTTTGGGCGCAGACCTCGTCGCTGGATACGTCGGCCTCAAAAAAGCGGATCTGGCCCTCCTCCTCGGCCAAGGCCGCGCCAGCCTCCGCGTCTATGTCCAACGCTGCCACCTGCGCTCCTTGGCTGGCGAACGCCCGCGAAATCCCCCCACCAATGCCCTTAGCACCGCCGGTTACGATAACTACTTGGCCCGTAAAATCAGCCATGACTATCTCCTTTGTTTATGTAATGTCTCATGCGCTGCTCTAACGGTCAGCGCCTTTCTTCAATTTACAACCAAACGCCTGTTGCCCCAGCACCTCGACCGGGAACACGCGCTCCATGTACATACCCGGCCATGCGCCGAATGCTTCGGCCAGCAGGGTGCGCTCGCTAGTCAGGCACACGGCCACTCCACCGGCCCTTAGCACTCTTGCCACCTCGCGAGCAAAACCCTCGTAGAGCGTGCGCAACGCTTGCGGCTGGCCGATCTTTTTGCCAAAGGGCAGGTTGCACACCACCCGATCTACGCTGCCGTCGTCCAAGGGCAAATCTCGCGCATCCCATTGGCGGATGGCGATCGGCTTGTAGCGCGGGCCGATGTTCGTCCGAGCGGCGGCCACAGCGTCCGAACTAATGTCGCCGCCCAATAGCTGGCCGTAGCGGCCGTACAGCCCCCGCTCAATGAGGATAGTCCCGGCCCCACACATAGGGTCGAGGACCACATCGCCATCCTCTGGCTCGGATAGCATCACTAAGGCCCGCGCCACCGTCGGCCGCAATGAAGCCTCCACTTGCGCGACCTTGTAGGTGCGGTGGCGCATGGTCCCGTCGGAAAGGCGCACCCCGCAGATCAGCTCGCCCGCGGCCTCCAAACCCCACACCTCCAACAGCGCTTGCTCGGCCACATGCTTCCAGCGCGGGAAACGCCACGCAACGGCCCGCTGCAAGGCGCGGTGCATCTCTCGGCGCACATAGCGCTGCTGCCCGCTGCGACGCTGGGCCACAATCCGATAGGTAATGCGCTTGATCCGCTTGGGGCGAGCGCGGCGATGCGCGCCCACGGCTTCTTCAAAAAGCGGCGACTCCGCAACGAGTGCGCCGGCCTCTGCCAAGCCCTCGCGCACCGCGTCCACCCGGCCGCGAGCCACCAACGCGAACACATCCTCGGTCGTCCCCAAAGAGAGCAAGGCTTGCGGCGGAGCGTCCGTCGCAAAAAACACCACACCGCGCTGATGGCCCTGCCGCTCGGCTCCCAAGCGCGCCGCGATTTCTCGTTGGGCGATTTCCTCTAGCCCGGGGGCGACGAACGCGTAAAATTGCACGGCCCTACTCGTAGAGGTCATCTAGGTCGGCGGCGGCCAACTCGACCAAAAATCCGGCGAGTTGCGCGGCCACTTGCTCCAAGCAGCGGCGGCCCTTTTCCGGGGTGGCTTGGCGCGGGTCGCCGATGCCTGTGTCGTCGGTCGCCTGCGTCCAATCGCGCTGGGTCCAGACCCAGCCTTCCCGCAGCGCGGCGATCTTAAACTTGTGCTCGTGGCCGCTGCCCGCCTCCGATAGGGGCAGTACCCAATCTGGCCGCAAGTATTGCATGAGGCTGGTTTCCATCTCGTTGGCGTGGTCGCCGCCAGCCGCGAAAAGCCCCTGATCGGCAATGCGGTACCAATCCATGCAGCAAATAAACATCGCAAAGCGCGGCAAAAGCTCCCGCACCATCTGCTTGAAGTCGTTGCCGCCGTGCCCGTTCACAATGAGCAGCTTGGGAATGCCCTGATGGGCGAGCACCTCGGCCAAGTCTTGCAGGACGGCGAACTGGGTCGAGGGGTTGAGATTGAGGTCCAGCTTGATATCGAACTGGCCGGTGTTGACGCCAAAGGGCACGGTCGGCAAGACGATGACCTTGGCGTCCTGCTCCCAGGCGATGCGGGCCGCGACCGCGACGATTTCGTCGCACTGCACCACGTCGGTCGAGTAGGGCAGGTGAAAGTTGTGGGCTTCCGTAGCCCCCCACGGCAGGATCGCCACCTCGTAAGGAGTTTGCTCTACGGTCTGCCAATTGGTCTCGGCGAGGATGTAGGGTCGGCCGGGCATATAAAGTTCCTTTACAATGAGAGTTCCGCTCGGTGCAAGGTACGATACTCGGCTCCGGTCGGCTTGAGGATGCTTTCGATCAGCTCCACCGCCTCCACCGGAACCTGCAACGGTGGCAGATCGCCACTCCACTTGCTGCGTGGCGGGCGCACCTCTGCTCGCACCCGACCCAGCGTCACGTGCGGGCGGAAGGCCCGTTCCTCCGGCTCCCAACCAGCAGCGCACACCACTTCTTCAACATCCCGTTGCAACGCACCCAACCGTCCGTCCGCATCCGCCACTCCAGCCCAAATAACCTTCGGCCGACGGCGATTGGGAAAGCAGCCGCTTTGCTCGATAGCCGCGACAAACCCCTCGTGCCGGGCGGCAACCGCCGTCAGCCCCTGCCTCAACGCGGCGATTTGCGCGTCCTCAGCCGCGCCGAGAAAGCGCAGCGTCAGATGAAGGTTCTCCGGCGACACCCAACTCACACCCTGCGCCGGCCACAACGGTCGCATCTCGTCGCTCAGCTTTCCCAGCGCCGCTGGCACCCGGATGGCGACAAAGGCGCGACTAACGGGCACCGCAAGCCCGCAAGCAGGCGTTCAAATATCCCCGGCTCTCCGCCGCAATCGTCGCCACCTGCCCCAAGTCGTATTCCTTGGCACCAATCACTTCCAAGTTAGCCGCCACATCTAGTCCAGCTTCGTGCAGCACCTTGACGTACCCGAACAAATCGATGTTGCCTCGCCCACACGCCTGCAACTCCGGCGCGCCCGGCCCGCCTTCTGCCACAGCACAATCCCTTATGTGAACGTGCTTTACCCGCGAAATAACCGCCGCCAGCGCCTCTACCGTATTCTCCCCCGCCCGATGGATGTGGCTCGGATCCATATCCACCCCAAACCCCGGCGAATCGATCCGCTCCATCGCCCGCAACGTGGTCGGCGTATCGTAAATGCACTGCCCCACGTGCGCCTTAGCGCACAGCGTCACGCCGTGTTCGTGCGCCCTATCGGCCATTTTGGCCAACAGCGCGACCTGCCGGTCGAAATCTTCCTCCACATCGCTTTTGCCCCCCGGACCGACGTTGATAACGGGAATGCCAATCTCAGCGCCAGCCGCAAAAGCGAGCATCAGGCGCTCTTCGTCGAGGGCAGCTTCCTCCATCGCCAGCAACTTCAGCTCGTATTTTTCCGCCAACTCTTTTATTTGGTTGGCCTGCGCCTGCCAGTTGTCCAACTGCAAATGCTCGCACATGCCCCTGATCGCCGCCAGCTCGACGCCGTCGTATCCGGCGAGGTGGATATGGCGCATCGCCGTTTCCAAATCGAATCCTGCAAAGAGCACCGAATTGGCCCCTAAATGAATCATTTTAGCAACTCCTCTTGGGTGATAAACAATTGATTTTACTGAATTACCGAGGGGCTAGTATAGGGAGGTGAAAAAGGGTCGTCAAGCAACGACGCAGAGAATGATTGCAAGGGTTCGACGGTCCGTTAACCTTTCCGTTGCCACCTTGCAGACGGAAATTCGCAAGCGGTACCCTGCTCCCTCAACGCATAGCTAAAACCCCCTCGCTTCATTCCGCACTCCCCCGCTTGCCCGCTGCACATCCGTATAGTATATTTTTTGATTCCTTTCCCTTCCCCTTGCGCGCTACATGGAGCCATGGAAACACGAGATATCGTCGTCCGCGGTGCCCGCGTCCACAACCTCAAAAACGTCCACCTCACCCTACCGAAAAACAAACTGATTTGCTTCACCGGCGTCTCCGGCTCGGGCAAGTCCTCGCTGGCCTTCGACACCCTGTACGCCGAAGGGCAGCGCCGCTATGTCACCTCGCTGTCGGCGTACGCGCGCCAGTTTTTGGGCCAGATGGAAAAGCCCGACGTCGATCAGATCACCGGCCTGTCCCCCACCATCTCCATCGCCCAGAAGACCGCCGGCCAAAGCCCCCGCTCCACCGTCGGCACCATCACGGAAATCTACGACTATTTGCGCGTGCTCTTCGCTCGCGTCGGCACCCCGCACTGCACAGGATGCGGCGAGCCGATCGGCGCACAGAGCCGCGCCCAGATCGCCGCCCGCATCCGCACCCTGCCGAACAACTCGCGCCTGCACATCCTCGCCCCAGTCGTCCAAGAGCGCAAAGGCGAATACCACGAGCTTTTTGCGGACCTGCAAAAGGCCGGCTACATCCGCGTGCGCGTCGATGGCCAAATCTTCACCCTCGACAGCGCCCCCGAGCTCGACCGCTACAGCCGCCACAACATCGAAGTCGTAGTCGATCGCTTGATTCTCCGCGAGCGCGAAGACCGCCGCTTGGAAGAGGCCATTGACAACGCGCTGCGCCTCGGGCAGGGGACTTTTATCGTCGCCCGCGAAGGAGCCGACGACTTCCTGCTCAGCGATCGCTTCGACTGCACGGCCTGCGGCATCTCCTATCAGGAGCCAACACCGCAGATGTTTTCCTTCAACAACCCCCAGGGCATGTGCCCGGACTGCCACGGCCTCGGCACGCAAGTGCTGATGAGCGAGCGCCTTATGGTGCCCGACCCATCCAAGACCCTGCGCGCCGGAGTGCTCGCGCCGCTCGGTGAGATGGGCAGCAACCGCTGGCGTCTGCATTTGTACGAAGGCGCGGCTGAGCACCTCGGCTTTGATCTCGACACGCCGTGGGGTACGCTCGCAGCCGAGCAGCAGCGCGGCTTCCTCTACGGCCTCGGCGACGAAAAAATCACCTTTACGTACACCAACCTCCGTGGCTCGAGTTGGTCGCACAACGACAAATACGAAGGCGTCATCCCGTTTCTCGAAGAAAAGTTTCGCGGTGCCAAGGAGAAACAGCGCCGCGAATTAGAACAATACATGGGCGTACAGCACTGTGAGCGGTGCGACGGCGGCCGCCTGCGGCCAGAGTCCCTCGCCGTCAAAATCGACGGACGCAACCTCCCGCAGCTAACCGCCATTGCCATCGAAGAAGCGCGCGACTTTTTTCGCGCCGTTGCCTTTGAGGACGCCCAGGCCCTGATCGCCGAAGAGGCGCTCAAAGAAATTCGCGGCCGCTTACAGCTCATGTGCGACATGGGCTTGGGCTATCTAACCCTCGACCGCGGCGCGCACACCTTGTCCGGCGGCGAGGCCCAGCGCATCCGCCTCGCCTCGCAGATCGGCTCCGGTTTAGTCGGCGTGTTATACATCCTCGACGAGCCTTCCATTGGCCTGCACCACCGCGACAACCAGCGGCTGTTGGATACCCTCAAACGCCTGCGCGACATCGGCAACACGGTCATCGTCGTCGAGCACGACGAAGAGACCATGCGCGAGGCCGATGTCATCGTGGACTTTGGCCCCGGCGCGGGCGAGCGCGGCGGCAAGCTGGTCGCCTGCGGCCCGCCGAGCCACCTAGAGCACAACCCCCAATCGCTCACGGGGCGCTATCTCGCGGGCGAGGAAGCCATCCCGGTCCCCAGTCAGCGCCGTCGCGGCAACGGCAAGTGGCTAGTCGTCGAAGGAGCGCGCCAGCACAACCTCAAAGACATCGAGGCGCACATCCCCCTCGGGCTGTTCACCTGCGTCACCGGCGTCTCCGGCTCGGGCAAAAGCTCGCTGATCAACGACATCATCTTCAAACAGCTCGACTGCGTTCTCCACCGCGCCCTGCACGAGCCGGGTGTACACGCGGGCATCCAAGGAGTGGAGCACCTCGACAAGGTCATCCGCATTGACCAGAAGCCCATCGGCCGCACGCCCCGCTCCAACCCGGCCACGTACACCGACGCCTTCACACCCATTCGCCAGCTCTTTGCCAAGCTGCCCGAGGCCCGCCTGCGCGGCTACCAGCCGGGCCGCTTCTCCTTTAACGTCAAAGGCGGGCGCTGCGAAGCCTGCGCGGGCAATGGCGCCAATTTGGTGGAGATGGAGTTCCTCGCCGATATCTGGGTCACCTGCGAAGTCTGTGCGGGCCGCCGCTTCAATCGCCAGACCCAGACCATCAAATACAAGGGCCATTCGATCGCCGACGTGCTAGACATGGAGGTCGAAGAAGCGCTCGGCCTCTTTGAGCACGTGACCCCCGTGCGCCGCGTGCTCCAGACTCTATACGACGTGGGCCTCGGCTACATCAAGCTCGGCCAGCCCGCCCCCACCTTGTCCGGCGGCGAGGCCCAGCGCATCAAACTGGCCAAAGAACTCTGCCGCCGCAGCACCGGTCGCACCCTCTACATCCTCGACGAGCCGACCACCGGCCTGCACTTTGCCGACGTGGATAAGCTGCTGCGCATCCTCCACACCTTTGCCGACCAAGGCAACAGCGTCATCGTCGTCGAGCACAACATGGAGGTCATCAAGACCGCGGATTACGTCCTCGACTTAGGCCCCGAAGGGGGCGAGGACGGCGGTTGGATCATTGCGGCCGGGCCGCCGGAAGCCGTGGCCCAAAACGAGCAATCGCACACCGGCCACGCGCTCAAAAAGGCGCTCAAACCTCAGCGGGTCGCACTGCCAGCGGCGGCGACCAACGGCCACGGCGAAGACAACGGCTGGATCCGGGAAATCGAGATCCTCGGCGCGCGCCAGCACAACTTGCGCAACATCGACGTCAAAATCCCCCGCGACCAGCTAACGGTCATCTCCGGGGTCTCTGGCTCGGGCAAATCCTCGCTGGCCTTCGACACCCTGTACGCCGAGGGGCAGCGCCGCTACGTGGAGTCGCTGTCGGCATATGCGCGGCAGTTTCTCGAACAAATGCAAAAGCCCAAGGTCGAGCGCGTCTCCGGGCTGTCGCCAGCCATTGCCATCGAGCAGAAAGCACCCAGCCGCAACCCCCGCTCCACGGTCGGCACGGTCACCGAAGTGTACGATTACATTCGCGCCCTGTACGCGGCCTTGGGGACCCAGTACTGCCCGCGCTGCCACGTGCCGGCCGGCACCCAGACTGCGCAGGAAATGGTCGAACGCATCGTGCAGATGCCCTCCGGCCGCCGCATCCTCCTCCTCGCACCCATAGAGCCGCGCCAGAACGAGGGCTACGAGACCCTGTTGGCGCGGGCGCGCAGCGATGGCTTCCTCCGCGCCCGCATCGACGGCACCGTCCACGACTTGCGCGAAACAATCCAGCTAGAGCGCCGCCATCGCCACCGCATCGAACTCGTCGTCGATCGCCTCGCCATCCGCGCCAGCGACCGCGGCCGCCTCACCGAATCCGTCGAGCGCGCCCTAGAGCTGGGAGGAGGCGAGTTAGTCGTGGCTTCCCCTGACGACGGGACCGAGGAACGCCTCAGCCGCCGCTACTCCTGCCCGGAGTGCGGCCGGGCCTTCTCACCCCTATCACCGCAGTGCTTCTCCTTCAATCACCAGCAGGGTATGTGCCAAGTCTGCGAGGGGCTGGGGTTGGGGCTGGGCGTCGATCGCGAGCGGGTCGTCGTGCCCCATCTCAGCGTGCGCGAGGGGGCCATCCGCGCTTGGGGGGCGCTACAAGACCCGGAATTTGCTCGCCTGCTCGCCGCCGCAGGAGATGCCTTGGGCTTCAGCTTGGACACGCCGTATGCCGCGCTCGCGCCCGAGGCCCGGCGCGCCCTGCTCTACGGCGCGCTCGAGCAGCAATTGACCGTAGACGAGCTCGGCTTCCGCTACGCCGGCGTCTTGCCGACCCTCGACGAATATGCAAGCGCCAGCAAGCGACACCGGCACCTCTTGTGTCAAGTCCCGTGCTCAGCCTGCGAAGGCAGCCGCCTGCAAACCGACAGCCGCGCCGTGTACCTCCGCGACAAAAGCATCGTCCAAGTCGCGCGCCTGCCCATCGCCGAGAGCTTGTCTTTCTTCCGCGACATGCACCTGCACGAGCGCGAGCGCGACATCGCCGGCGAGCTATTGCAGGAAATCCGCACGCGCCTCGGCTTTTTAGAGCGCGTCGGCCTCGGTTATATCGACTTGGAGCGCCGCGCCGCGACCCTGTCCGGCGGCGAGGCCCAGCGCATTCGCCTCGCCTCGCAGATCGGCTCCGGCCTCACCGGTGTGCTCTACCTGCTCGACGAGCCAACCATCGGCCTGCATCCACGCGACAACGCCCGGCTGTTGGACGCCCTCAAATCCCTGAAGGACTTGGGCAATACCATTGTATTAGTCGAGCACGACCGCGATACCCTCGAAGGGGCCGACCACATCGTCGATCTCGGCCCAGGCGCGGGCAGCGAGGGAGGAGAGCTCGTCGCGGCCGGGATGCCCAGCCAGCTCGGCAACGGCCGGCAGTCGCTCACCAGCGCGTACTTACGCGGCGAATTGCATATCCCGGTCCCGACCAGCCGCCGCAAAAGCCGCCGCGGGGAACTCGTGGTGCGCGGCGCGCGCCAGCACAACCTCAAAAACATCGACGTGCCGATCCCGCTCGGCCGCCTCGTGTGCGTCACCGGCGTCTCGGGGTCGGGCAAGTCCTCTCTCGTCGAAAGCGTGCTCTTCAACGCGCTCGCCAACGAGCTGCACAAGGCCAGCCGCCCAGTCGGCGAGCACGACCAAATCGAAGGGGTTGAGCACATCGACAAGGTCATCCACATCGACCAAGCCCCCATCGGCCACTCTCCGCGCTCCACCCCGGCCACGGTCATGGGTATCTTCGACCTAATGCGGCAGCTCTACGCCGAGCTGCCGGACGCCAAGGTCGCCGGTTTTGCGGCTGGGCGCTTCAGTTTTAATAAGCCCGGAGGCCGCTGCGAGACCTGTGAGGGGCTGGGGCAGCGCTGCATTGAGATGCACTTTTTGCCCGATGTCTGGGTCGAATGCGACAACTGCCGCGGCCAGCGCTACACATCAGAAGTGCTGCGGGTGCAGTTCAAGGGGCATTCGATTGCCGACGTGCTGCAAATGCGGGTGCGCGACGCGCTCGTCCTCTGCGAAAACATTCCCCGCATTCGCAAGCGCCTGCAAATTATGGAAGACGTCGGCTTGGGCTACATGTCCTTGGGACAGTCCTCGACCACCCTGTCCGGCGGCGAGGCCCAGCGCCTCAAGCTGGCCGCGGAATTGTGCCGCCCCGACACCGGGCAGACCCTCTACATCCTCGACGAGCCAACCACCGGCCTGCACTTGGCCGACATTGAATGCCTGCTCGCCGTGCTCCACCGCCTCGTCGATGCCGGCAACACCATGGTCGTCATCGAGCACAACATGGATGTCATCAAGACCGCCGATCACCTCATCGATTTAGGGCCAGAGGGGGGCGATCAAGGGGGAATGCTGGTCGCTGAAGGTCCGCCGGAAAAAGTCGCCCAGAGCCGGCAATCGCACACTGGGCGCATTCTCGCCGACGTGCTGCGGCGCGACAAAAAGGCGCAGCCGGCATGAGCGAGTTGTACCTGCCCCAACGCGCCTTTTTCGAGTTTTCCTTCCGCTGCCCGCGGCGGCAAAAGCCGCCCAAAATCAACGGCAACTTGCGCGATTGGGACGACGCAGCGCGCGTGCCCGACCTGATGGCCGTCGATGGCCAGCAGCCCTTTGCCTCGGTCTATATGTCCTACGACGACAGCGGCCTGTATTTTGCCTGCGAGGTCAAAAAAAAGACGACCTACAAGCTCAACCCGCTGCAACCTGCTGCCGGCGACAGCCTCGAACTCTTCATCGACACCCGCGACGTCAAGGAGCACCGCGCCAACCGCTTCTGCCACCGGTTTTACGTCTTGCCCGGCGGCAGCGGCAAGGACGGCAAGCAACCCATCGCCCGCCAGACCTCCATTGAGGACGCCCGCGAACAGGCACCGCCCTGTCCAGAAGACTCGATTGAGACCGGCCTGCGCCGGCTCAAGCGGAGCTATCAGCTAGAGATCAAACTGCCGGCCGCGGGTCTCAATGGTTTTGCGCCGAGGGAATTCAGTCGCGTGGGGTTTGCATACCTGTTGCACGACTCGCAGCACGGCACCCAGTCTTGGTCGTCGATCTCGGACATGGGCGTAGAACGCGATCCGAGCACTTGGGGCACGGCCGAACTGGCGGGCTAGGGCGGTGGGCGTCCTTTTACCTATCTTATATTAATTGTAAGTTTAGCTCGTTTACCCGCGCATTCACCCAAGACCAAGCCAATGCCTAATTCCGCTGTAATCCACCGGGTTTTCGGGGTGGGGATTTTCGTGTTGACGTTGGGGGTGTACGTGAAGACCCTCGCGCCAACTGTGTCGTTTTGGGACTGCGGCGAGTTCATCGCCACGTCCTATATCCTCGGTGTGCCCCATCCGCCGGGCGCTTCTTTGTACGTGCTGTTGGGGCGGGTCTTCACCTTGTTCCCCATCGGCGAAGTCGCCATCCGCGTCAACTTCATGTCCGCGCTGACCTCCGCGCTGGCTATTTGGTGCGTCTATCTATCGACCGTCGCGCTGGGGCGGCGGGCCTTGGGCGGCCAGCCCCTGCAACCGCTAGGCGACGCCCGCGACATCGGCGTCCTCGCTGGCGGGGCCGTGGCCGCGCTGACGTTGGCGTTTTCCTACACCCAGTGGTACAACGCCTCCGAAGCCGAGGTCTATGGCTACTCCATCTTGTTTACGTGTCTGGGGCTGTGGCTGATTCTCTACTGGGAAGGCAGCGGTGCCGGTGCGGCCAACGACCGCTGGCTGTTGGCGCTGGCGTATTTGTTCGGCCTCGGCGGCGGCGTGCACCTATTGTGTCTGTTGACGATTCCATCGCTTATGCTGCTGGCGTGGTTTGCCGACCGCCAGTTGCAACGGCTGATCGTGCTGCTAGTCGGCTGGGGCGTGGTCAGTGGGCTGGGACTGGTGGCATTGGGGCCGGGGGCTGGCTCGAACGGGGTGATGGTGCTGGGGCTGGCGGGGCTGCTGGCGTACCTGTACGGCCGCGACCGGCGGCTGTTCGTTTTGCTGCTAGGCGTCCTCGTGCTATTCGCGCTGGGCTATTCCACGTATGGCGCGTTGTACATTCGCTCCGGCTTGAATCCGGCCATCGACGAGAACGATCCAGAGACTTGGGCGGCGTTCCTCAAGTTTCTCAACCGCGAGCAATACGGCACCGAGAGTATGCTGACGACCATGCTGACGGCGCGGGCGAGCCGCTCCTATCAGTTCTGGGATCAGCAGATGAAGTACTTCTTTCAGCAGTTTCCCTTTCCGCTTTTGGAGCGGGTCGTGGATTTCCGCAAGGCCACCATAAACCTACCGGATCGGATATCCATTTCGCTGGTGCCGTACGGGCTGGGGCTGTGGGGGTTGTGGTGGCATTGGCGGCGGGACTGGCGGCGGTTCGGGGGCGTGTTGTTGCTGTTCTTGGTGATGGGGTTTGGGCTATCGCTCTACCTGAATATGCCAGACCCGCAGCCGCGCGAGCGGCACTACGTGTTTGGCGGGATGTACTTGGCGTTCGCGCTGTGGATAGGGTTGGGCTGGCTCGGCGTGGTGGAGGCGGTGCGGCAGCACTGGGGGCGACATCGGGCGGTCGTGATAGCGGTGGCGGCGGCCGGGTTGTTGCTGCCGGCCGGGGTGGCGGCGCGGCTCTATCACGTGGAAGACCGCACGGGCGACTTTATCGCCTATGATTACGCGTACAACATGCTGTCTAGCTGTGAGGAAGGCTCCATCCTGTTCACCAACGGGGACAACGACACGTTTCCGCTGTGGTTCTTGCAGGAGGTAGAAGGGGTGCGGCGCGATGTGCGGGTGGTCAACTTGAGCTTGTTGAACACCGGCTGGTACATCAAGCAACTGCGCGACCGCGAGCCGCACATCGACATCCGCTACACCGACGACTTCATCGACTCGGTGCTCACCGACACGCAGATGGTCGATTTCTACAAACGGTACTGGCCCGATCCCAAGGTGCCGCCGGAGTTAAAGAAATTGGGAATTGACGTGGAAGTGAGCGCTCCCCCCGAGTACCCGATTCTCCGCGTCCAAGACGTCATGGTCATCAAAATTCTGGCCTGGAACGAGTGGAAAAAACCCATCCACTTTGCCATCACCGTTCCCACCAGCAACCTGCTCAACCTCGACCCCTATCTGACGATGGTCGGCATGAGCTTAAAAGCCTCGCCCGAGCCTACAGACGGAGTAGATGACGAGGCTCTAGAGCGCAATCTCCTCGAGAACTACCGCTTCCGCGGCCTCAACGATCCGTCCTTGTACAAGGACGACAACTCCGAGCGCCTCTTGGGCAACTACTGGGCTTGCGTCTTGCAATTGGCCCGCAGCTATGAAGAACAGGGCCGCAGAGCCGAGGTGCCGCAGCTCATGCAGTGGGCGCGGGACAACATCTACCTGAGCTGGGAAAACCACTATGCGGCGGCCGATTACTTCAGCGAGCTCGGCCAGCACGACGTAGCGACCGAGCACATCTACGAGGCCGCGCGGTTCCTCATCGAGCGCGTGGGCATTGAGCCGGCCGCCACCTATGACAATATCATCGCGCTGACCGGCGTGCTGATCCAAGAACCCTACTCGGCCTACGACCACGCCGAGGGTCTCTATCACCAAGCCATCGCCCTCGCCCCGGCCCGCTGGGAGGGCTACTACGAGTTGGCCGCCGTCCTACAGGCCAAGGGCGATATTCCCGGGGCACTGGCCATCCTCCAGCAGTACAAAGAGCAATACGGCGAGCGGCCGGAGTTGGTCGAGGCCGAGCGCATCCTCCGCCAGTCCGCCTCTCCATGACCGAGGCCGTCACCGTCGTCATCCCTCACTACCGCGCGGACGTACTCTACGACTGCGTGGCCTCGGTCTATGCACACAGCGATTACCCCATCTGTGTGCTCGTCGTTGACGACGGTGGCAACGCGCCGAGCTTGCAGCGAGCCAAAGCCGCTTTTCCCGAGCTAGCAGTCTTGCGCAACGAGCGCAATTTAGGGTTTGCCGCAGCCTGCAACCGGGGCTTGGCGGCCGCCCACACTCCCTACGCAGTGCTGCTCAACGACGACACTCGCGTCGAGCCGAACTGGCTCGCCCCCCTCGTCGCCATGGCCGACAGCAACCCCCAGATTGCCGCCTGCCAGCCCAAGCTGCGCTCGGCCAGCGCGCCCGAGTACTTCGACTACGGAGGCGGGGCCGGCGGCTATATCGACGCCTTGGGGTACGCCTTTTGTCGGGGACGGCTCTTCGACCGCTGCGAGCGCGACGAGGGCCAATACGATGCGTCCGTACCACTCTTTTGGGCCTGCGGCGCAGCTCTCTTCCTCCGCGTCTCCGCGGTGCGCCAAGTTGGATTTTTCGATCCCGAGTACTTCATGCACTTTGAGGAAATCGACTTGTGCTGGCGTCTCCAACTCGCGGGCTACCAGATCCGCGCCGTGCCGCAATCCGTGGTTTTTCACCACTCGGGCTTTTCCCAGCCCCCGGCTACCTTCCGCAAGACGTACTTCAACCACCGCAATAGTCTCATCACGCTGTGCAAAAACGAGGGGCTGAGCCGCCTGCTGTGGCTACTGCCCTTGCGCCTGTGGTTGGAGGTGTTGGCCGTGCTCTACTACGTCCGCCGAGGCCGGTGGGCCAGCGCGCTGGCCCCTTGTGCCGCCTTGCTTTGGTGCCTCGCGCATCCGCGCAACATCTATCGCCGCCGCCGCCAGAGCCAAGCCATCCGCTGTGCATCAGCCGCACACGACGGCGTCTATTCGGGCAGCGTTCTCTACCAGTACTTTGCTCGCCGCGTCCAATGCGCCTCCGCCCTCGTGCCCGAGCCGGACGCAGCCCGATGAGTCGCGTCGTCCTCGGGTGCGAACGCCTGCTCGCGGACGCCGACTTGATCCGCGGCCGGCGCGTCGGCCTGATTACCAATCACTCAGGAGTCGATGCGCGCCTGCAGTCCACAGCAGACCGCCTACACCAATCCGATCTCTGTGCGCTCGTCGCATTGTATGGGCCGGAGCACGGGATCCGCGGTGCAGCGCAGGACGGCGAGCACATCGCCCATTCCACCGATGAGCGCACCGGCGTACCAACCTACAGCCTCTACGGCCAAGCGCGGGCACCGGACGCGGCCATGCTCGCGGGCGTCGAGCTGATGCTCTTTGATATCCAAGACGTTGGTGCACGCTTTTATACCTATCTCTACACCATGAGCCTGAGCATGGCCGCCTGCGCCCAAGCGGGCATCCCCTTCCTCGTCCTCGACCGCCCCAACCCCATTGGCGGCCAAGCCATCGGCGGAAATTGTCTCGACCCGGCGTTTGCCTCTTTCGTCGGGCAGTACCCGATCCCAGTGCGCTACGGCCTGAGCATCGGCGAACTCGCCCGGCTCTTCAACGAGGAATACGGAATCGGCGCGGAACTACACGTCGTCGCCATGGAGGGCTGGCAACGCTCCTTTTACTGGGAGGACACCGGCCTGCCGTGGGTGCCGCCGTCACCCAACATGCCCAGCCCGGAGACGGCGGTGATCTATCCGGGAACCTGCTTCTTCGAAGGAACGAACGTGTCTGAAGGACGGGGGACGGCCAAGCCTTTTGAGCAGGTTGGCGCACCGTTTATCGACGGGGCACACCTAGCCGACGCACTCAACAGCCGAGCACTGCCTGGGGTGGGCTTCCGCCCGGTGTTTTTCCAGCCGGCGGCCGGCAAGTACGCGAGCGAAACCTGCGGAGGTGTCCAAGTCCACGTCCTCGATCGCGCGGCCGTCGAGCCTGTCGGTGTTGGCTTTGAGGCGCTCGCGGCCGTGCGTCGGCTCTATCCAAGCGAATTCGCTTGGCGCGTGCCCGCCGGTGGCATCCACAACTTTGACCGCCTCGCCGGCACCGACCAGATCCGCCGCGCACTCGATGGGGGCGCGGCCGTCGCCGAGCTGCAGGCTGCTTGGGCCGAGGCGTGCCAAGCCTTTGACGCTATTCGCCACCGCTACTTGGCGTACTCTTGAGTGAGGTTGTCTCGCCACGCGATCTTTATTATCGTCCATAGCAGCACTCGCTACACCTGATACCTATCATGCCTGCACCGCTCCAAACCGGCACCCTATTGGTCGCTACTCCCGCGCTCGAAGAGCTCGACTTCGACCGCGCGGTCGTGCTCATTACCCACTATAGCGAAACAGACATCACCATGGGCTTAGTGCTCAACCGGCCCCTCGGCGAGCGGGTTCGGCGCTATGCGCCCGAGTCCCTGCAACAGCTCACGGGCGGCGAAGATGCGTGTGCGGAGTTGGGTCGGATATTCTATCAGGGCGGGCCAGTACACCAGCGCTATCTTTTCTTCTTGCACCAGCTCGACGGCTTAGTCGAGGGAGGCACAAAAATCCTCGATGGCCTCTATTTGGGCGGCAACCTCGACACCAAGTATGCCGAAACCGAGGTGCTCCGGACCGACGCGCCGCGGCTGCGGTTCTACTTGGGCTATGCCGGCTGGGAGCCGGGCCAGCTCGAATCCGAGATTGGCGCTGGCACATGGTTTTTGACCCCAGGCGACCCCGAATTGATCCTCGCGCCCACGCCCGAAACCATGTGGCAAACAGTGCTCCATTCCATGGGGGGCAAATACCGCCCCATCTCCGTGTTTCCCAAAGATCCAGCCGTCAACTAATCAGCATACCATGCCCCGCTTGGCGCGGATGCCGTGCGCAGGCGGGTCGTCGCCGATCCAGCGCTCGTCTATTGGCTCGTGTGAAAGCTGGTAGCGCGTATCGGAAGAGAGGCGAATGCGGTCCGTCTGGTTGTCTGAGCTAGCGTGCAGCAGGTACATACAGAAGACCAGCAAATCCCCCATCTGGTACTCGGCCGTCAGCCAGCGCCCCTGTAGCTCCTCGCGCACGGCAATCGCGTCGTGCGAGTAGGCCCCGGACGAGTTCCAGCGAATTTGCTCGCGTTCTTCTTGTGTCAGCTCGCGGCCCTGTTGCTGAGCGACCGCGACGATTTGGCCCGCTGTGGGGCCGTCGTTTTCGCAAAACGCATCCACATCGGTCTGGCCGTAGCCTTGTTTCAGGGCTTGGTTCTTATGCGATCCCTCCAACACCATCAGCCCCCCCATTTCGTAGGGCACATCGCTGAAGGGCGTCCACGACGTATAGAGCGCCTTGGTCCCTCGGCCCATATAGACGATGTCGCAATGCGGGGTCGTCGCTGTGTTAGTGCCCGGCTGCTTGGCGCGGAACCAAGTATAGTCGTAGTGCCGGACAGGCCCACCTAAGAAGAATTCGTAAAAAGCCATCATCGGACCGTCGTAGAGGACCTTGTCCAGCGGCGGATTGTCCCGCGCTAAGATCGGCATAAACGGGCCAGTGGCCGCTGGATTAATCGTCTTGTCCGTCGCCACTACTCCTTCCATCGGCGGACGTGCCGGGTCTAGCACCCCGGATTTGAAGAGGCGATCGCACAATTCTGCCCGCGCCGCCAACACTTCTCGCCGGTCCAAATACTTAGGCAAAAACAAATACCCGTCTTCTTCCATCCGCTGCCAGAGTGCGTCCCGATCTTCGGTTATATCATCTGAGCGGCGGAGCTCGCGTACCTGATCCATGGCGATCGGCTTGCCGCTATACGTGAGTTGAGGTATGGTTGCCGTAGTCATATGTCGTCCTTTCTGGAACTAAAATTACGCTGCTGGCTCTCGCAAGCAAATGCCCGCCGACCAAAAGGGCGGTGTACCGCCCCTCTCGGTGCCCACATGGACAGTACAACATCTTGATTGACCTAAAGTGTCTTAATTATTACATTTAGGCCCATCCCTTGTAACTCCCTTTGGCTTTTTGAGCGAGAAAAACAATGCACATTCGTTCGCTGTGTGTCGCTATATGTTTGTCCTGGGTACCGCTTCAAGCTGCCGGCTTCGACCCTGGCTCAAATCCGCCGTATGCCGCCGCCATTTTGCTCGAAGCCGAAAGCGGTACCGTGCTCTTTGCCCACCATCCAGACTTGAAGCGCTCGCCTGCCAGTACTCAAAAGCTGGTGCTCGAGTTCGTCGTTCTAGAATTGGTCAAAGCTGGCAAAATCTCACTAGAGGACTCGGTCTCGGTCTCCCGTCGCGCTGCACGCACTGGCGGCTCTCAGGTTTTCTTGAAGCAGGGAGAGGTCTTTACGCTGGAGGAACTGATGGAGGCTGTGGCAATTGCCTCGGCCAACGATGCCTGCGTCGCAATTGCCGAGCACATCAGCGGCTCCACCACCGGATTTGTCAAGCTGATGAACAAGCGCGCCCAAAGCCTCGGGATGCAGGACACGCGCTGCGTCAATGTCCACGGCCTCGACAACACCCCGCGCGGCAAGGGCAACCTAAGCACGGCCCGCGATCTCTCCAAAATCGCCCGCGTGCTCCTGGCCGATCATCCGGAGGTGCTGCAATGGTCGTCCACCCGCCGCAAGCCCTTTCGCAACGGCAAGTTCACGCTCTGGGCCACCAACAGGCTGCTAGGGCGGTTCCAAGGGCTTGACGGGCTAAAAACCGGCTATACGCGGCGCGCTGGCTCCTGCCTCGTTTCCACGGCCACGCGCCACAACATGCGCCTAATCTCTGTGATCTTGGGGGCTTCCTCCGTGCGCGTCCGCAATCGAGAGACCCAACGCCTGCTAACTTGGGGCTTTAACAACTTCTCGCGCGTGCCCATCGTCGAAACCGGCGAGCTGATGGGCAAGGTCGTGCTCAACTGGGGCATAGAGCCAGAGGTACGCGTCTTGGCCCAAGACACCGTAATGGCCGTGCTCACCTCCGAACAGGAGAAACATATCGTCCGCCATCTAGAGCTGCCCGAGGAATTGCCGGCACCGGTCGCTGCGGGCGACGAGGTGGGCAAGCTGCGGGTCTCGCTGGGCGATAGCCTGCTCGCCGTGGTGCCCATCCACGCTGAAAAGAGCATCGGCCGCATGGGGATTTGGGACAAGCTAATGACGTACTTTTAAGCAGCGCGTCTATTTGTGGTAACGCCCGCCGCTTAAAATGTCAAAGGACCGATACAGGGCCTCTAACAACAGCAGGCGCGCTAGCTTCTAGCGCGGAATTGCGATGTTTCTCGTAGGAGACAGCGCTGATCTGCATCGGCGCTAGTAGTGATCTGGAGCAATCGACAAGGCCCGGTTCTCCAGCGGCAAGGTCACCCGCGCCCCACCCTGCCGATGCGACTCGACGATCGCGAAAATTAGCTCTTGGCTGCGACAGGCGAGCGTTAGATTGCCTTGGGTATCGCCGTCCTCGTCGATTGCCCGGACGATGTCTTCCATTCCGCGCAGCGTGCCGCTCTCAATGACAGCTTCGGGCGCGGACACCGGGCGCAACTCGCCGTTCTCGTCTTTCTTGCGCAAGCTATAGCCCATCCCATTGCTCAGGGTGCGTAGCTGACCCTCGGTGCCGCTGATTTCAAATTCCCAGCCGGGCGTGCCCACCAGATAGGCGTGGATCTCGTTTTTGAACTTTACGTATCCATTGCTAATCCTCGGATCTATGGTCAGCCGGTCGCCCTCCCAATCCGCGGCCTCTGCCTGTACCGTCCCCTGTGCGAATTCCGCCTCCGAGTCCAGCGCGAAAAAGAGCATCATGTCGGCCGCGTGCGTGTGCCCCCATTGCGCCACGCTGATCCCGCAGTTTGCCACAACCGCCTGTACCTCGCCGATATCGCCGCGCTCGATCATGGCGCGAGCATCGCGGTAGAGCGCGGCATAACGCCGCTGCGTGCCGTAGTTGAATTTGACGCCCCGCGGCATGCAGGCTTGCAGCATGGCGTCCATCTCGTGCACGGCGTTGCACAGCGACTTCTCGCAGTAGATGCCTTTGACGCCAGCTTCGGCCGCGAAAATCACCTGCTCGGCGTGCGGACCCGGCCGGGTGGCAATGCTGACCACGTCGAGGTTTTCGCGCTCGATCATTTCCCTGTAATCGGCATAGGCTCGTTGGGCACCGTAGCGGTCGCGGATCCTTTCGGCCTTCTCCTCGATCGGGTCGCAGACAGCGACCAGTTCCATCCGCTCGCAGGCAACGATGGCCGCGGCGTGCGAATACGGCAGAAAGAGTTGGGCATTGGGGCCGCCTTTGACTTCGTCGTCAATGGTGGCACCCATGCGCCCGCAGCCGATGAGTCCAACTCGATAAGTAGTGGGCATTTTGCTCTCCTCTTCGCGCAATCTTGACGCAGTTAGTGTGCTGGGATATATTATTGGCCCGTCTGCAATTAGGCAACACGAGGGCGATTAGCTCAGCTGGCTAGAGCGCCTGCTTGACATGCAGGAGGTCCGCAGTTCAAGTCTGCGATCGCCCACCATCTTCTAAGCCCCTGATTTTTCAGGGGCTTTCTTCTTATCCCCGTACGCCATCATGAAGGTCGTCTCATGAAGCATATTATCGTAGCCAGAGAGGAAGGCCGATTCCTGGGCTGGCCGGCCAACGATGGGGTATGGAGCTGGGCGGACGAGATCGTCGTTGGCTATACGAACGGTGCCTACGAGTTCAAGGAACAGGGCCACCGAATCAGTGGTGAGCAACCATCCTTCCCAGCCCTTTCGCGCAGCCGCGACGGGGGCGAGAGTTGGCAGCGGGAAGAAGCGGCCAGCTATAATATGGCGGCGGAACCGATTCCGGCCGAGGCGATCGACTTCACCCACCCCAATCTGGCGATCCGCTGCTCTGCCAACCGCCTCCTCGTCTCCTACGATCGCTGTCGCTCCTGGCGGGGGCCGTACCTTTTCCCGGATTTCGGCTTCTCCGAGCAGCTCACATCCCGCACCGACTATCTCGTCCTCGGCGAGAACGAGTGCCTGTTCTTCCTGTCGGTGCGGGCCCCACAGGTGATGGCGGGGCTCCGGGATAGGGCGTTCTGCGCCCGCACGAACGACGGCGGCAAGAGCTTCTCCTTCGTCGCCTGGATGCTTCCCGAGCCGCCCGATACGCGTTCGGTCATGCCCTCGACGGTGCGCGTCGGCGAGGGGCACCTCGTCAGCGCCATGCGCCGCCGCCGGGACCTGGAGGTCGATGGAGAATTCGTCAAGAATAGCTGGATCGACTCGGCCGAATCGGTCGATGGCGGCGTCTCCTGGCGCTTCTTGGGCAAGGTCGCCGCCACCCACCCGCCCGACCTCCCCTCCAACGGCAATCCGCCGGCTTTGGTCCGCCTCGCCGACGGACGCCTCGTGTGCGCCTACGGCTACCGGGCAGGCAAACAGAGCGGGATACGCGCCCGATTCACGTCCCCTGACGGGACCCAGTGGGGTGAAGAGATCGCGATCCGTGACGGGGCGCAGTACGGAGACATGGGTTATCCGCGCATGGTCGTAAGACCGGACGGTAAGCTCGTGACGATCTACTACTTCAATAGCGCCGAGCATCCCCAGCAGCACATCGCGGCGACCATCTGGGATCCGAGCGAGGACGCACCGACGACGCCATGAGCAAGCGGAACATCCTGTTCATCGAGTGCGACAGCATGGACGGGCGCGCGATGGGGTGCGTCGGCCATCCGGCGGTGAAGACGCCGCACCTGGACCATCTGGCGGAGCGCGGCGCTCTGTTCCGCAACACCTATTGCAGCTCTCCCCAGTGTTGCCCGTCGCGCTCCAGTCGCTGGAGCGGCAAGCACACCCACGTCATCGAAGGATGGAACAATTATAAGGGGCTCGAGCCGGACGAGCGAACCTATGTCTCCGACCTGGAGGACGCGGGCTATATCCACCAGGCCTACGGCAAGACGGATTACCTGTCAGGCCGCCATTCACTGCACAATCGAATATCGTCCTGGACCCGCGCGGCCAACATCCGGCTATCGCGCAGCACCGGACCGCTTCCGGGCCTGAAGCACATCGCAACGGATGAGCGTCGCGTACACCAGCGCGACTGGGCTAAGGTCGAGGACACCATCGCCTACCTGGAGACGCGCCAGGCGGACGACCGACCCTTCATCCTGCACTGCAGTTTGGATTGTCCGCACCCCGCTTTCGTCTCCTCGCAATACTATCTCGACAGAATTGACCCCGACGCAGTGACCATTCCACCGTATGAGGCCCATCTGCATCCCGTGGTGGACTACATGTGCGCGACCAAGGGCTGCGCCGATCCGTTCACCGAAGACGAAATTCGCACGGTGCGGCGCACGTATTTCGCGATGGTGACGGAAGTCGACGAGATGGTAGGTGAGGTGATGGCCACGGTCGATCGGCTCGGGCTAATGGACAGCACCTATGTACTGTTCGCCAGCGATCACGGCGAGATGAATATGGAACATCGCCAACATCTGAAAAACGCGATGTACGAGGCGTCCGCTCGCGTGCCGCTGATCGTCGCCGGCCCGGATGTACGCGCGGGGCACGAGGTCGATGCGCTGGTGTCCTTGGTAGACCTTTATCCGACGTTTATGGACATGGCCGAACTCGATACGCCGGATGACCTGGACGGCGTGTCGCTGATGCCCGAACTAGTCGGCAAACGGGCGGATCGACCGGACCGAGTGCTGTGCCAGTACCACAGCCGATTCGCCAACACCGGCGAATTTATGTTGCGACAGGGCGATTTGAAGTACGTCGCCTACGCCGGATACGCCCTGCAGTTGTTCAATCTCGCAGAAGATCCGGAGGAGGTCGAGGATCTTGCGACAAAGCGGCCCGAGCTCGCTGGGGAGATGGATCGCAAACTGCGGGAAATCGTCGACTACGAAGCGATCGATGCCAGGGCGAAGGCCTATGACAAAGCGTCCTTCTCCGCGTGGCGGGAGGAGATCGGGCCTACGGCGTACGAAGAAGCCATGGCCGGGATTCTGCCCGGGTGGAGCGATGTGGAACGGGAAATGACGGAGGCGTGGCTCAGGGCCTAGGACGGAGTTCAGGAGATGAAAACTACATCCACTATTCGCATCGGATCGCGCAAACAACTGTTTGTCGATGAAATGCTCGTCGAGCGCAAGCACAATGTGGCCTTGACCATGAATGCTCCGTACCCGACCGGCGAATTATTGCTAACGGCGGACAGGGAATGGGAGGTGGGCGGAGAGGTCTACTTGTTGTCCAGTATCCTCAAGGAGGCCGATGGCCGCGTGCGCCTCTGGTATGATCTGTTGACCTCCACGGGCGATGGCCCCTTCGACCACGAGCGCTGCGTGTGTTATGCCGAATCGCAGGACGGCATTCACTTCGTCAAGCCGCATCTGGGTCTGCACGAGAAGCGGGGCTCGCAGGACAATAACGTCGTTTTGCCGGGCGTCATCGGCGGCGCCTCGGTATGGATTGATCCGCAGGCGCCGGAAGAGCAGCGCTACAAGACGCAGGCCAAGGTCTACCCGTCCGGCAAGTTTCACATGTTCAGTTCGCCGGACGGGATACACTGGTCCCTCTGGGCCGAGATCGATCCGAAGGGCGCCAAGGATACGCAGACGATAGTCTATTGGGATGAGCCATTGCAGCGCTATCTGTTTTTTGGCCGCCACAAACTGCGCAGTGACGAAACGCCGACGGCCGAGATCGACGCCCGCTTTCGCAGCGTGCGACGCGCCGAAATGACCGACCTGAAGGACATTGAAAATACCGGCCTGGCCATGTGGCCCGACGAACTGGATCGCGGCTTGTACCCAACAGAATCCGACGATCCGCCAGTGGACTTCTATGGCGCCACCGTCTTCCGCTACTCAGAAGCCCCGGATATCACCATCATGCTGGCGCAGGCGTTCTGGCACTGGATTCCGACGGGCAAGGGCGCCGCGAGAGCGCCGGGTACGCGCGACGTGCGTTTGGCCTTCAGTCGCGACACCAAAACCTTTGTGCGCTGCGGCCAGCGCCAGGCCTTTATGCGCCCGGGTCCCGATGGTCGTTTCGATTCGCGCCAGATTTGGGCCCTGCCCAACCCGATTGTGATGGGCGACGAAATCTGGTTTTACTATGCCGGCATCAACTACGACCGGGCGGGTCGCACCGATGCAGCCAACGGCGAGCACATCGGCGGCATCGGGCGGGCGGTCATGCGCCTGGACGGCTTTGTTTCGCTCGACGCCCCTTACGAAGGGGGCAAGTTCACCACACCGGCGCTGATATTCGACGGATCGCGCCTCAAACTCAATGTCGACACAGCCGCCGGAGGCAGCGTGCGCGTTGAACTACTCGCCGAAGACGGAAGTCCGCTTGAGGGGTATAGTGGCGCAGATTCAATATGGCACGTCGGCAATTCCGTCAGGCTGCCCGTTTCGTGGCCCGCTGGCGACCTTCGCCAACTCGCCGGCCAACCGGTCAGGATACGCTTCATCATGCGCGACGCGAAGCTCTACGCATTTCAGTTCTGCGAGTGAGAATTTCGACGGGGTTCTGGATGGACGCCGAGCCAGCGAGCACGGGCTCTACAACCTGGTTGACGGCCCGTATGAGAGAGTGAACTCTATTTCGGCGGTCGGCAAGACACGCGCGTCAAGGAACTTCGACATCGGATCGACGAGTGACGGGAAGCAATTGGGGCACACTGTCACTGCCTGTTACCCCATAGTATCGCGCCTCGAATGGTCGTTTTCTTCTTTTTGGATATGCCTCCCCTCGGCGCGTTGACCGACAGCGCAATCCGGCATCAGGTAACGTATCGAGCTGACCGGCCCCATTTGTAATATCATATATGAAGAGCTCACTTCATCTAACACATCCATTTACGCTGCGCGCCATATGGCGCTTGGGGCTACCGCCCACCCCGCATGCGCGGGGTCGTAAATGGTGAGGCCGTTACACGCAAACCGTGGTCTGAACTACGGGTCCCGGCCACCGGTTTATTGAGCACCAACCCATAGGGGACTCTCCGTGCCGAAAGAACCGCTCTATGTGAGCATACACATTCCAAAGACGGGTGGGAGCACTCTGGCCTCAATTCTAGAGGCACGGTTTGGGTCCCGGCTTCAGAGAACTTATGATGACCATCCGGAAGATCCTATCGTAGAGAATCCAGTCTGCCTTCACGGTCACAGCGTTCTTGACCGCTTCACTGGTCTTATTACATCTTACGAGAACTGCATTTGGCTGACCTTTCTGAGGGACCCACTTGAGTCGGCGATTTCGATGTATCACCACACTCGAAAAAGGTCCGCCGATAGTTCTGAACCTCATTTCGATGACAAAGGCCTCGCGGAATGGTTGACTCACGATCAGGAGTTCCAGTGGCCGAATCCTCCCGGATATAATCATAATCGCTTCACAAAGTGGCTCAAGAGAGGTGGACGCGGTGTCCGCGAGTTCGACTTCGTTGGTCTGACGGACAGATTCAATGAATCTGTCTTTCTGATGTATTGGCAGTTTCAGTGGTCGTGGATTCCCTTCTGTCCGAAAAACGAAGGAGAATACCAAATGCCAAACCTGGAGGACAGGATAATCCAGGGGTTCAGAGCTCTGAACGAGGATGACTATACCAGGTATCGGGAAGCCGCGGACTGTCTGGAACAGAAGAAAGAGGCCTACGGTCCTACGTTCAAAGAAGGCCTGAGTAGGTTTGAGGAATCTCTGACATCTAAAGATCAAGGAAGCCCGAGTCGGACCACGGTCAGCGTGTAACACGAGCACCCACGGCTTCGGGCCATACGGCCCTCCGCCCAACCCGCCTTCGGCAGGTTCGTGGGTGCCGGGAACGTTACGCGAAAAATGAGATCCTTGCGCACATCAGTTAGCACATCAAGAAAGTTACAGTATATCAGAGCGTAGATTTGGCGATCAGCAAGCAAGCATTTATAGAAGCCTCCAAGGCAAAGCCGACCTTTACTGCTGAGCAGGGAGCAGTGGCTTTTGCTAGACAGGGGCTAGGCTCGGTTATCGAATGGACTGAACTTGAAGCAAATCCAACCAACTGTGTCTACAAGGCAGTGTGTTGCGACGGCAGCTATGTGATCAAGATCAAGTATCGAAAAGCCTTCTCGCTAGCGGTCGATTTCAATATTACCGCATTGTTACGCGATACAACCACTCTGCCCGTCCCGGAGATCAGTGTATTATGCGAGGACACCGATGCGTTCGGATATCCTTATCTGATTTCTAGTCTGCTCCCCGGTACTCAAGGACGAGACTTTTTCGAGATGCCCAGTACTAGCGATGATCGGCGGTGTCGCCTGCTCAAAGAATTTGGCTCAGTGGTCGCTGCCATCAATGAACAGAGAGTATCCGACGGTCTTCTGCCCGTGCAGGATATGACCCAATGGCGAGAAGACATACGGAGAAAGCTCCTTTACAATCAGGACTTGGTAGCCGACCTGCCAGAAGATTGTCAAGCCAAGTTGCCCATTATCGAAGATCTTCTGGACAAGATTGATGTCGTGCCGAATCCGAGTCCTCAAGGGCTTCTATGGGGAGATGCAACTATACACAATCTTTTGGTTGATGATGATGGCCATATAGTCGGCATTCACGATTTTGAGAATGGAGCGACTGGCGACCTTCTACATGAACAACTGCATGTCGCAGCAGAGTTTACCCGAGAACCTCAAGAAATTTATGGTCGCGATCACTATCCGCAGGAGTTTTGGGCGGGGTATGCGGAGGCAGGTGGAGTGCGGATAGAACCAGATGAGACGTACCTTAAAGTCAGACAAGCCACCATGGGTGCCGGTTTGTGCTGGTTCTGGGAAGTGTTGGGAGCCTTTCACCCCAAAACGCCGCAATGGCTGGATGACTTGGAAAGTGGATTAAAAAGCCTTGTGGATTCCTGATGTTCGGGTGCGCATAAACGCGAAAGTGGCGATTTTGGCCTTTGCCGTGCTGTGTGGGATTGCAGGGTTTTGCAGCCATGGGGCGGCCCAAGAAAATTGGTGGCGGCTCGGAGGAGAGGGCGGCGTTTCCTGGACGGAAGTAGCGGATTTCAGCCTGATGACGGACGACTCGACCGCCGCCGGGGCGCTCCAGCCTTTCGAACTCAAGCCGGACGAGAACCTCTTGCCTCGGTTGGGACCCTGGCAGCCCTTCAGGTTCACCTTCGACCCGGTTTACCACCCGGGTCATCCGCGTTTGTGGCTGGGACACGGCAACTTTCTATTGAAGAGCCGCGACGAGAACCTGGGGAATTATGGCATTTTGTACCAGGCCGACCTCCTCGTCTTCGTCGACGGCGATCCCGCCACCTACGTCGAGCGCAGGGACGAGGTCGCCGACCGGCGCAGCCGCCCACCATTGGGGTCGTCTTTCTATTACACGATAGATATGGGCGCGCAGGTGCCGGTGGAGCGCTTTGTGTTCTACCCTCCCGAGGGGGTGAGCCCCGACAGCGACCAGCCCTTTCGTCCCAACTATGTCCTCAAATTATTCAGCCTGACAGCCCGCCAGGACGAGGGAGGTATAATGGAAGAGGAGATGGAGCGGGGCTTCAGATGGCGCGGGGCGGGCTTCTGCTGCCCGCTGGAAAATCAGCTAGCCTACCGCCAAGCCAACCGCGACAGCGTCACCGAGGTCCGCTTCCCGCTGCAGAATTTGCGCTATTTGCGCCTGCTGGAAGTCCCCGACGGAGTCACTTTGGACGGTCAGCCGATCGTCGTCCAGTCGGCTTATGCGGAGATGGAGGTCTACGGCCGGGGTTTTGCGCCTACGGCGACCTGGGAGTCGCAGATAGTGGACCTGGGGCGGGAGGTCAACTTCGGGCGAGTGGTCTTCGAGGTGAGCAAGTGGCGCAAGGACGGGGAGCAGTTGGTCGCCCTCGAGGACGGGCCGGTTCGCGTCCAGGTGGAGATCAGGACGGGTCGCGACGACACTCCGACGGCCTACTTCGGCTTTGACGATCTGGGAGCCCACGTGGAGGTGACCAAGAAACAGTGGGAACGGCTGACTTCCTCCGTGCCGAGGGCGACCTTGATCAGTTCCATATCTAGACTGGAGGCGCGCGGCGCCACGGTGCCGGCGGTGGGATTCCGAGGGCCGGTGGTCGAGGATCTGAAAAACTGGAGTTTCTGGTCGGTGCCACTCGAGGAGTCGGGGCAGCACCCGCGCCTGCCGTGGGGGCGCTACTTTCAGCTGCGGGTGCAGCTAGAGACGGATGCGTTCTTTGACTTTGCCCGGCTGGATTCGCTGCAGATCGAGATCGCGCCGCTGTTGGCGGATCGGGTCGTGGGCGAGGTGGTCCTGGAGGAAAATCACCAGCCGCAGGGCGGGCGAGTTCGCGTGCCGGCGGGCGAGAAAAAGTCGTTCGTATACGATATTGGCGTTGAATTTTCCAGCGCGGATCGCACCGGCTTCGACGTCGTGCGGGTCATGACGCCGGCGGAAGCGGAGTTCGGCTGGCTGGAGATAGGTGAGCCCCTGGGCGCCGTGGAACCGGACAGCATCGTGAACGAGGAAAGCGGTTTTGTTGTATTTTTGCCCCGCCGCTTGAGTCCGGAGGGCGATCAGCGGCTGCGCATTGGGCTGGAAACGGTGCTCTACGACGAGGCCGGCGAGTTCGGAGGGGAGGTCTTCAACCGCGGGGAACAGAGCTTGTTGCAGCGGGTCGAAGGCGGTGATGTCAGCGAGGAGCTTGGTTCCAACCAGCTGGTGGTGGTGGCGTCGGCCTCCGCGGCAAGGGGAGTTCTGGGGGATCTCGAGGTGGGGAGCCGCGCTTTTACCCCTCAGGGGGACGGCGTCAACGACCAGTTATCCATCCAGTATACCTTGTTCCGGGTGCAGCAGGCGTCCGAGGTAAAGGTCGGCATCTATGCCCTGGACGGACGGCGGGTATGGCAGGCGCAGCCAGAGGCTCAGGCCGCGGGGCGCCATACGGCCCGCTGGGACGGTCGGGATGGAGCCGGACAGCTGGTCGGCCCTGGCATCTATCTGGCGCGGGTGGAAGTAGAGACGGATAAGGGCAGTGAGATCCGCCTGCAGCCCGTCGCTGTAGCATACTGAACGGGGAATATCAGACCGGTCACGCTCCCCTCGCCGACTTTCCCATTCCCGACAAAAACGACTGGGTTATAGCGGTGCAGGTGGTGGACGAAATGGACGCAAATTGGAGCACATCTCATGATCACATTCCAAAGAGGGCAATGGATGTCTGAGGCATCAGGGCCAGCAAGGGAATACGAAGCATTTCTGGTAGAAACGGGAGGACAGGATGTTCTCGTCACTTGGTTTCCTTCTCACGATGTGCCGGAAGGGCAACGCCACGGCTCTGGTGGTATTTGCTTGACAGACAACGGCGAGGTCGTGTTGGCTACGCAAGATGGGGAAACGTGGGGATTCCCGGCAGGCAGACCGGAAGGAAGCGAGTCGTGGGAGGAAACCCTGCGGCGGGAGATGAGAGAGGAAGCATGCGTTGAGGTCAGAGAGGCAAAGCTTCTGGGATTCTCCCGCGGAGAGTGCATCAGGGGGCACGAAAAGGGTCTAGTGCTCGTGCGCTCGATCTGGCTAGCGAGAGTCGAGCTCAATGAGTGGGTGCCCGAACACGAGACGCTGGCGCGCAAACTGGTTCAACCTGAAGGAGTCCTTGGGGAGTTGGCGCTGGACGTTTTTCTACCCCTGCACCATCGCGCTCTCATTGCTGCTGGCCTATTGAAGGAGTAAGCAACCGAGGCAACACTCGGTTTGCGAGTTCTCGTTTGCGCACCCCACGCCTCCTCTCGAGGACGGGCTGCGAAGGCGACTGCCGATAACAGCGCGTTTTGCGTTGCGGCGCCGATGGCGCCTTGGCCTCCGGTAACCGCTCCGCGGTTCGCAAACCGGCAATACGTTACCTGAAACGAACTAACCAACTGCTGTCAAGAAATGAGCAAGGTTGTTGTGAAAAAATCAACGTTACACGGCTATGGCGTGTTTTCCACGGCCTATATACGCCGGTGCGAGGTCATTCACCGAATCGACGATACCCGCGTCGTTGACGAGGAACACCCGCTCAGGCCAGAATTGGGCGAAGATCCGATCCACCGAGACTGGCTACCGGATGGCACGACGGTGCTAATGCAAAAGCCCGCAGGCTTCTTTAACCACTCCTGCGATCCAAATGTTTTCGTGTATTCTGTTTTTAGGCAGCGGTTCGTATTGGCAATGCGCGATATTTGTCCGAACGAGGAACTCTTCTTTGACTACTCGTTGAACGCGGTTGACGGTGATGTTTGGGAGTGTCAATGCGGGGCGTCCAATTGCCGACGACGTCATAAGTGCGACTTCTTTTTCCTTCCGGATTCCCGGCAGCTCGAGTATTTGCCTTTTCTGGACCCCTGGTTCGTAGAGATCCATCGGCCTCGTATGCGTAAACTTCTCGAGCGCTCGTGTTAGTGTTCATTTCCGGTAACACGTCCGTGCCCGGCTTTGGCGCTTGGGCGCCTTCGCCCAACCGCTACACGGTTCGGGCACGGCAAATCGTTAGCCGCCAGCCCGGAGTCACAGAACAGAAGGTTGTAGCTTGGATCCAGACTTATCTTTCTTGCTCAGGCCACGAGGGCCTTCGCCCAACTGCCTCCGGCAGTTCGCGCACGGCGGGACCGTTATCGGCAATCGCCCCAACCCCACCCAGAAAAAGCGTTAAAGCGTGCAGTAGCAAAGACGTCTATTCATTCATTATCGTAATCACATTCGCTTATGATATTTGGGCAGGCTGAATCAATGGGTCAATGAATGGAAGCAATGTTCGAGTACAAAGATGTCGTCGCTCGTCTTCAAGTAGCCTATGACGGTAGCGCAGGAGAACGCGATCAGCGTGAGAAAGCCCCGTGGAAGCTGACTGAGCGTGCAGACTTTCTCAGTATCGTACGCACCGAGGGTAAGGTGAGTCTTCTGGAGATCGGTGCCGGGACAGGTCAGGATGGCTTGTTTTTCCAGAAAGGTGGGTTAGAAACAGTTGTGACTGATCTTTCACCGGAAATGGTTGCACGCTGCCGCGCTAAAGGTCTCGTGGCTACCCGGCTGACTTTCTAAATTTGGGCTTTCCCCTGAGTTCTTTCGACGCAGTCTATGCAATGAATTGCCTGCTTCATGTCCCGAATGTCAATTTATCTGACGTACTGGCTGCTATCCGAAACGTCTTAGTTCCAGGCGGTCTCTTTTTTTTGGGCGTGTACGGGGGTGACCCGTTTGAGGGCGAAGCGCCTAACGACTGGCACGATCCTCCTCGATTTTTTTCTTTTCGAACCGACGATCAGATGCATGGATATGTACGGGAGTATTTCGATGTCTTGGATTTCCACGTAGTCGAGCCCTAGGGCGTGCACTTCCAGTCTTTCACTTTGCGAAAACCGGTGCTGACAAAATGAACAAAGCACGCTGAATCTATGGTGCACGCTCTATTGTCGCCCCGATCTCAAGAGCTGAAAGTGACGAAACCACCCCTTCGCCACAGCCGATAACGGCGAGTTGCCGAGACCCAACCCAACTATAACCCAACCAAAATGGCCGCAACCGATGGGTTGGACTGATTGAAAGCCCCGATCTGTCTGCTGATGTGCGGACACATCGGCAACCCGCGGAACGTTACCTGAAATTGGCGCGACAGACCGGTGTCTAAACGAGGTGTTCGGATGGACCGTAGACAGGAGAGAATACCTCCGCTTCGCTCCGGGTTCGCAAACCGGAAAGCTGTTAAATGACATGGGCCTTATATGAGAAGAGACGAGTTTTGACCGTTCGCCTTGAATTCGAGCAGGTGCTTCCTTCCGCTGAGGATAGGTTTCGGCCACTAGTTGACGCCTACTGGTTGGAGACAATGCCAACTGCAGATACAGTACGTTCATCGGATCGCCGCGATGTGTATTTCGCAGATCGGTTTCCCCTTTCCAGTCCGGAACCAAGGATTTTCTGGTGCCTCAGCGAAGGGTCCCCGGTTGGATTTGTTTCATTTTCAATTAGTGGCACTAGCGCGAAGATCAATGACTTCTACGTTGTTCCTGCGCAACGCCGAGAGGGCATTGGGTCATTCCTTGTACAAGCCGTAACAGAAATCACCGACGGCTTGGGTATCGATCGGATTGACTTGAATGTACGCCGCGACAATCCGAGCGCCCTGACGTTCTGGGAGTCCCAAGGCTTCATGATCGGACATTACGAATTGACTCAATACAGAGATCCGCACAAACGCATTGGATTTCGGGGAGCTCTCTCATCGGACTTCGCCGAGGAGGTTTAGCCCGTTATATCTTGCCGCGGATTGGCCCACGTCATTTAACAGCGCAGTTTACGCTGCGGCACATTCGCGTCTTGGCCCTTCGGGCAACCTGGCTTCTGTCACTCGCTTTGCAGGGCCAAGCTCGCGCCAGCCCCTTCGGGTGAGAGCCAGGTTCGCAAACCGGCATGACGTTAAGCGACATGGGACAAAACGAGTTGATCCAGAATAGATTGAGATATATCCGCTCTTAAGGAGAGAATTGGCATTGAGGCCTGTCGGGGATTGAGGCGATATGCAGTATGAGATCTACTTCCGCACCAGCCGTGGAGGAATTGGCATTCCGTACGAGTTGGCGAAGACGGAGTTCCTAGCTGTCTACCGCCGGTTTGGTCTAGAACTCAAGAAGGACCGGCGGGAACGGCATCGGATGTCGATCGAACTGCCACTCATTCCTGATCGAGTCGCAGCACTCGCAGGCGACCTCGGGTTTACTGAAGCAATCGTCGGCCAGCACTACGAGCCCTTCCGTGGAGAGGAGATCTCTGCCGTTCGGAGCGAACGGTGGCTTCTTGGCTGGATTCGCGTTGGTGATTACAAGGTGCACCAGACAGAGGTTTACGTTCAAGACAAGCAGGCGCTACTGGCGGATGCCCCGAGCAATCGCAAGTTCGAGATCGTCCAGAATGGAGACAGGCGTGTTGTGTCAGGACACAACTGGCATCGAGCCGTGTCTACTCTAGATGCCCGGTTTCTGTTCAACATCGCTGATCCAAAGCCAACGGATGTCATCTTGGATCCATTTGCCGGATTTGGCGGGCTTGCCCTTGAAGGGAGACGTCGTGGACTCACAGTCTTCGTGTCCGACATCGATGATAGCCTGTCTCCAGGTCTCTCAGTGAACTTTCCGAACTTGTATGTAGTTGCCGATGCCAGACATCTGCCAATACGAACCGACCACTTCGATCTGATCGTCACAGAACCGCCCTTCCGGAGTTCCTGCCGTCAGGCCGTCATGGACTCGTTGCCTGAGCTGTTACGCGTCATGAAGCACACGGGACGACTGATCCTACTAATTGCCATGGACATGTGCGATAGGATTCATGGGCAGTTCGAGCAGATGGGAGCGAAAGTCGATGTCATCGGTATCATTCCCCGCGGAGCTCGACGGAAGTGTCCAGTATTGAGGATCACTCTCGGCTGAATGATCCCGTTGCGGGTGGGATCGTTCAGACGAGCGTCAAGTCGGCCCGATGGCCCTCTTCGAGAAAGGCGGTCAGCAGATCCACGGCTGCTTGCAAGTCGCCTTTGTCAACCAGCTCGACCGAGGTGTGAATGTAGCGAGTCGGCACTGAAATCGTCGCCACCGGCACACCAGTACGGACCCTTTGCATGGCACCGGCGTCCGTGCCGCCCAGAGGGAGGATTTCCAATTGGCACTCGATTTTCCTCTTCTTCGCTAGCCCTCTGAGCTGAGCCACCAAGCCCGGGTGCGAGATCGCCGACGAGTCCAGCAGTTTAATCGCTGCGCCCTGCCCTAAGCGCGTCACCTGCTCGTGCTCGGGTATCCCCGGAATATCGGCCGCCAGCGTCACGTCGAGGGCTACCCCCAGGTCCGGCTCGACCCCAAACGCGCTTACCTGCGCGCCCCGCAAGCCAACCTCCTCCTGCACAGTGGCCACCGCATAGGTCTCACAGCCAAAGGTCTTGGCCTGCTGCATGGCGCGGATCATCACGTAGAGCGCAACCCGATCGTCCATGGCCTTACAGGAAACTCCGTCGCCGATCTCGGCGAAATCCCGCTGCAACGTCACCATCGCACCAAGCTCGACCTCGCGCTTGACCTTGGCAGGTGCCAGGTAGAGATCGACGATAAAGTCGCTGATGGCCAACTTGGCATCGCGGTCGGCCGCCGTCTGGATGTGCGGTGGTTTAATACCTGGGTAGAGCAAACCCGGTAGATCGCGCTTCTTGCCCCTGACGACGACCCTTTGGGCCACCATGTTGCGCGGGTCGTGCCCGCCTAAGGGCACCAGCCGCAAAAGGCCCCGCTCGTCGATGTGTGAAACCACGAAACCGATCTCGTCCATGTGCGCGGCGATCATCAGCTTCTTGGCCTTTTTGCCCTTGCTCGCCTTCTTCACAGCGATCAGGTTGCCCAAGGCATCCACCCGCATCTCGTCGGTCAGGGGCGCGAGCTCCCGCCGCACGATCTCGCGCAGCCGATCCTCTCGGCCGGGAACCCCCGCACTTTCGCATAGCTCTTTGAGCAGCTTCACTTGATACTCCTTATCATCAGGGCTTGACGAGCCTGAAGGACGCGAAAAACCGCTCGATATCCGAGGGGTCGTCAAACGCGTAGGGTGCTCCGACCGCCATCAAGCTGTAGAGCCGTTGGCCCACCTGTAGGCACTGCAATCTCAGGAGGCTTTCGTCCTCAGCTTGTATCTGCGTCTGCCAAGCGGAATGCCCGTCCATCTCAACGGCGGCTTCCGACAGGATCGTCCCCTTCACCTTCCGCAAGATGGCATCGCGGCGCGCGGCAATCGCACTATCGGCTGGGACGGTCTCGGGCACGTCCCCATAGGCAACGGCGTATTGCACGTCGTCGCGCTCGAACATCAGGTATTGGAACTCTACCTCGCCGAAGGACAACGGCTCGCGTAGCTTGCGCAGATTGGGCCGGCCGGCCACCTGTACGGTGAAGACCCCCGGCTCATAGCTCCGCTCTTCCCATTCCGGTTCGCCGCGCACCCAATTAACGACATTGTAGGCGGCAATGGCCCCTAGGACGAGAAAGAAGAGCTTGACGGACAATAGGTCCGTTTTGGTCTTAGGCGTTCGGCCCATTGGCTCAGGCCAGCCCCAGCTTCTCTTCGGCGCTATCTGCGGGGATATAGCCCAAGACCTCGCGCGGGTGGTCAATATCGACCCAGCGCCAGCGGTTATTGGACACTCCGTAAAAAATATCAAAGCGCAAGTCTGCCGGAGCTTCGATCGCGCGCTGCACGAGTTGTACCACGTCGCGCTGGCTGCACCAGATAGCCCCGCCCCGCTCGTCGCGCGGATGGTCCTCGGCATTGACCCAGCCGATGCGCAAACAGGGCACCGACATATTGTGTACGTCGGCGTAGTAGCGCGCTAGGGCCTCGCCCCAAATTTTGGTCGCCGGATAGAGGCCAGTCGGCCGATGCGGCCACTCGTGAGTCACGGCCTGTACCTGACCGGCATTGACCGCGTCGAAGCGCCCTTCGGAGATTGCTTTGTACGGATCCTCTTGCTGGTAGCCCCAAGACACCATGATCGAGCTGGCGAAGACCACTCTCCTGACACCAGCGCGGCGCGCAGCCTCTAGCACATTGCGCGGCCCGACTATATTGCTGCCGAGCAGGCTCTCCCAACTAGCGTCTGGCCGCGGGTCGGCTGCCAGTTGCACGACCACGTCCATACCCTCGACAGCCTTTGCTATCGCGTTGTAGTCGGTCAGGTCTGCAAGGGTGAATTTCTCTTCGGGAATTCCCAAATCTGTGTCTCTGGGTGCCCGCTCCGAAAGCTGGGACCGCCGCGCTAGGCCATAGAGGTCATAGCGGTCGGGTTGGGTGCGCAGATGCCGATACACAGCCCCGGCGATCAATCCGCAAACGCCGGTAATTAAGACTTTCTTGGGGGCCATGGCTCCTCTTCTCCTCTATCTCATCCAATGGCGGCGATGTGGCGCAGGGCGCGGTAGCGCTGGTCGCAATCCATGCCGTAGCCAACGACGAACGTGTCTTCAATTTCAAAACCACAGTACTCTATCTGCACTGGAAACTCCCTGCGGGCGCGCTTGTTCAGCAGCGTACATACTCTAAGCGAAAGGGGTTGCCGCGACTTTAGCATGGCCATCACAAAATCTAAGGATCGGCCCGTATCGACGATGCCATCGACGACTAGCACGTCCCGTCCGGCCACCTCGACGACGAGATCTTTGGTCAGTTCAATCTGCCCGGTATTCTCTGTGCCTTGGTAGCTCGAAACGCCGACGAAATCGTAGTCCAATCGCGCCAACAGCTCCTCGGGCAAGTGGTCCATCAGGGCCATCATAAACTGCACTGCTCCGTTGAGGAGGCCGATAAACAAGGGGGTGGACCCAGCGTAGTCGGCGGCTAGCAGCTGGGCCAGCTCGCCGATACGCCGCTCCACTTGCTGGCGCTCGATTAGCACTCTTAAGGCGGGGGTTTCCAACGAACTGCGGGGCATGCCTTTGATTATACGGCATGGGCTGTTTTTTGCAAACAAAAGGCACCGGAGTTTTTTGCTCCGGCGCCCATGTTGGCCCGCCCTAAAGGCGGGCTGTGCCGCGGCTTGGTCAGGCTGCTTGACGGGTGTTGTGCGGCATTTCCCGTTCCCGACCTAAGAGCGCCTCGGCGGGGATGCTGGGTTGCTCGGGCACCTTCAGGGCGGCCGAGGCCACCAAGGCACTTAGCTCGTCGGCGCTGGACAGCTCGAGCTCGCCGCGCTGGTAGGCGTCGTCGATGTGCTCGCACAGCAACTCCAAGTCGGCCCAAGAGCGGGCGCGGCCAATGCGCGCTTGCAAGGGGATGGCCGCGGGGCTTAGTATGGCAGTCTGCATAATTACCTCCTTGGGGGAGTTAAGGAGTACGCGCGGGTGCGAGGCGCTGCGGCCGCCTTGGAGTGGGGATCCTTAGTAGCCTTGGCACCTCGACCCGCGAGAGCGCAGAGGCTAGGCCAGTTCGGCCTCTGCTTCTTTGTGCTCAGGTACTTCTGGGACCTTCATGTTGAGGGCTTGGCGCACCTCGGTCTCTAGGCGCGTGCGGACCTCGTGGTTGTCGCGGAGGAAGACACGCGCGTTCTCGCGCCCCTGGCCCAACCGCTCGTCACCATAGGAGAACCAGGTGCCACTTTTGGCGACGAAACCGCTGTCGACGCCCAAGTCCAGCAGATCGCCCTCGCGCGATATGCCTACGTCGTCGCCGCGGAACATGATGTCGAACTCGGCCTCGCGGAAGGGCGGGGCGACCTTGTTCTTGACGACCTTGACGCGGGTGCGACGACCGATGATCTCGTCGCCGTCCTTGATCGCGCCAATGCCACGGATGTCGAGGCGGACCGAGGAATAGAAGTTTAGGGCACGACCGCCGGTGGTAGTCTCGGGACTGCCGAACATCACGCCGATCTTCATCCGCAACTGGTTGATAAAGATCACCGTGGTCCCTGACTTCTTAGAGGACCCGGTGAGCTTGCGCAGGGCTTGGGACATTAGCCGCGCTTGCAACCCTACGTGGGAGTCGCCCATATCGCCTTCGAGCTCGGCCTTGGGCACTAGCGCTGCTACCGAATCGATCACGACGAGATCGAGGGCACCGCTGCGCACCAGCGTATCCGTAATCTCTAGGGCCTCTTCGCCCGAATCCGGCTGTGAGACGAGCAAATTGTCGATATCAACGCCCAGCCGACGGGCAAAATTCACGTCGAGCGCGTGTTCGGCGTCGATGAAAGCTGCCGTGCCGGTTTGTTGCGCCTGGGAGACGATGTGCAACGCCAGCATGGTCTTGCCCGCGGCTTCAGACCCGAAAAGCTCGACGACCCGACCTCTGGGCACCCCACCGACCCCGAGGGCCGCGTCTAGCGAAATGGCACCAGTGGAAATGACGTCGACGTCCATTGCTGCTGACTCGCCTAACCGCATGATGGCCCCTTTGCCAAACTGCCGTTCGATCTGGGCGAGAGCCAAGCCGATGGCCTTGTCCTTATCCTCGCCGAAGGGCTTGCCGTTAGCACTGGCTCTGCCTTTGCCCGCTACCATGATTTCCTCCTCGCGTGTCCTATGAGATGTCTATTACACCGCCACCTGAATAACCTGAACAAAAAGATAGTGAATCAATGTTCAGGTGTCAAGCATTTTTTAATTGAAGCGTATTAAGCTGCTCTACCCACTTATAACAAATGCCGTGCCAAACGGTAATAATACGCGCAATTTATTGTTTAATAATATGTTAGAAAAAGAGAAGGGTTCTGCGAAAAGCGAACAATTGGGAACTGCGAGAAACAGCGCTGTGAAGAAAAGGAGCTAGCTTGGGCCAAATGCGAGCGCTTCGACCGCCTCCATCCCCCCCACCCCAACCACCTCCATCCCCTCCGGCCGCTTCCAACCCTGCAAGTTGCTCCGTGCCACCAAACACTGCTCAAACCCCAAACTCCGCGCCTCGGCCACCCGCCGGTCAATCTGGTTCACCGGCCGGATTTCCCCCCCCAACCCGATCTCGCCAATAGCCGCGGTCTTCGCGTCAATGGGCTTGTTGCGGAAGCTCGAGACAATCGCCAGCCCCACCCCCATATCCACCGCCGGCTCGTCGAGGCGAATACCCCCTACGACATTGACGAAAATGTCCTCGCCCGATAGGTCGTGGCCGCAGCGCTTTTCGAGCACCGCGATAATAATCGAGAGCCGCTTGGTGTCTATGCCGGTCGCGACCCGCTGCGGATAGCCAAAACTAGAGCGCGAGACGAGGGCCTGAATTTCGATCAAGAGCGGTCGGGTGCCCTCCATGCTACAGACGATGGCCGAACCCGACACGCCTTCGGCGCGCTCGGCCAGCAGAAACTTGGAGGGATTGGAGACCTCGATTAGCCCCTGGTCCCGCATCTCAAAAATGCCGATCTCGTTGGTTGAACCAAAGCGATTTTTGGCGGCGCGAAGGATGCGGAAATGATGGTGCCGCTCGCCTTCTAAATAGAGTACGGTATCGACTAAGTGCTCCAGCACCCGTGGCCCGGCGACCGTACCCTCTTTCGTCACATGCCCTACCAAAAACGTGGGAATGCCGCTCTCTTTGGCCAAATAGACGAGCCGCGCAGCGCACTCGCGCACTTGGGTCACGCTGCCGGGCGCGCTCTCCAACTCGGGCATGTAAATGGTCTGGATCGAGTCGATGACGACAGCCAGCGGGCTAGCGGATCGCAACTGGTCGAGAATGGCCGCGAGACTGGTCTCGGCCATCACGTGCAGGCTTTCGCACAACGCTCCCAAGCGCCCGGCGCGCAGGCGGATCTGCGCGGCCGACTCCTCGGCGGAAATGTACGCGATGCGAAAATCAGAAGCCGCTAGCTGTCCGGCCATCTGCAACAGGAGCGTCGATTTGCCGATGCCGGGATCGCCGCCGACTAAGACGACCGAACCGGGCATGATGCCGCCGCCCAAGACTCGGTCGAACTCGGAGATGCCGATTTGCAGCCGCTCGTGGTCTTGGTCATCGACTTGAGTGATGGGCTGCAATTGGGCGCGGGGCGACACCGTTAGATGTTCGCGTCGGCTATCGGGTGCTTGGGGCCGCTCTTCGACGCAAGTGTTCCATTCGCCGCAGGCCGCACAGCGCCCAAACCAGCGCGCGACACTGTGACCGCAGGACTGACAGACGTAAGCGGAACGGTTCTTTTTGGCCATGGCCCTCAACTCACCTGAGTAGCCGTACGCGCGACAACGACTCGGGGCATTTGGTTTAAGTCCGGTCTTATCTGAACCTCAGCCAAGCGTTCAGACTGCGCAAGTAGGTCCGCCACGGCCGCGCTCTGGCCGTCTCCTACCTCTAGAAGTAGATAGCCTCTGGGGCGAATAAGGTCAGCGGCTTCCTGCGCGATGCGGCGGTAGTACGCCAAGCCGTCCTCGCCCCCATCTAGCGCGAGATGAGGCTCGTGGTCGCGTACTTCCGGCGCTAGTTGCTCCAAGTCGCTGCGGCGCACATACGGCGGGTTGGCCACGATGAGGTCAAAAGGCTCGGTGCCGCAAAGGGGTGTGAAAAGATCGCCACAGTGCCACTCGACACGCTCTGCTAGCCCGCAGCACTGGCCGTTGGCCTTCGCTACTTCTAAAGCAGCGTCCGATACGTCGGCTGCCACTACCTCGGCCGCTACCGCCTCTTGGGCCAGCGACAGGGCGACTGCGCCTGAGCCGCAACACAGGTCGAGGACCCGGCCACCTGCGGGCAAAAGCTCCAATGCCACATCGACGAGCACCTCGGTCTCGGGGCGCGGAATCAACACCGCGGGCGTCACGGCCAGCTCTAGACGGCGAAAGGCGGCTACGCCCGTGATGTACTGCACGGGCACGTGCTGCAACCGCTGACGCACGTATTCTCGGTAGCGATCCACTTCACCGCGGTGCAAGGGACGTTCAAATTGCAGGTAGAGATCGAGGCGTTTGACACCGAGCACGGCGGCGAGCAGGAGCTCTGCTTGTAGACGGGCGTTTTCCAACCCCTTCGACGCGAAGAAACGACTCGTGTTTTCGAGGATGTCGAGCAGCCGCCAAGAGCGCCCGCTCATAGATCTGCCGCTAGCGCGTCCTGCTGAGATGCGAGGGCCAATTGCTCTACGAATTTTTCAAAATCACCGTCGAGGATTTCCTCTAGGCGATAGAGGGACAAGCCGATGCGATGGTCGGTGACCCGGCCCTGCGGGAAGTTGTAGGTGCGAATTTTCGCGCTGCGGTCGCCGGAGCCGATCTGGCCGGCGCGGGCGGCGTCGCGGGCGGCCTTTTGCTCGGCCTGTAATTTGTCGTAAAGCCGGGCACGGAGGACCTTCAATGCCTTGTTCTTGTTCTTTAGCTGCGACTTCTCGTCTTGACAGGAGACGATAATGCCCATTGGGATATGGGTGATTTTCACGGCCGAATCCGTGGTGTTGACGCTCTGGCCGCCAGGCCCACTGGAGCGGTACACCTCGATTTTCAAATCCTCGGGAGCGATCGCCACCTCCACTTCCTCGGCTTCGGGCAAGACCGCCACCGAGGCCGCCGACGTGTGAATCCGGCCCGAAGCCTCGGTTTTGGGAACCCGCTGCACGCGGTGTACCCCGCTCTCGAACTTGAGCTGGCCGAAGGCGTCCGCGCCCGAGACCACGAACACCACCTCCTTAAAGCCGCCGGCCGGATTCTGACTGGAGGAAAGCTCCTCGGTTTTCAAGCCCTTGCGCTCGGCGAAGCGGTGGTACATGCGGCATAGATCGCTGGCGAAAAGCCCGGCTTCGTCGCCGCCGGTGCCGGCGCGGATCTCGACGATGGCGTTGCGGCTGTCATTGGGGTCTTTGGGAATCAGCAGCACTTTGAGTGCTTCTTCTAGCTGCACCACTTTTCCCCGTAGTTGGTCGCGTTCGGCTGCGGCCAACTCGACTAGCTCTGCATCGCTGCCATCGGCGATGATTTCCTCGGCCTCTGCGAGCTGTGTGCGTGCGGCGCGGTACTGGCCCGCTAAATCCACCACTTCCTGCAAGTCGCCCATCTCCCGCGCCAGCTTCTGGTACTGAGTCGGGTTTTGGCTTATGGCCGGGTCGGCCATAAGCGCGCCTAGCTCCTCGTAGCGCTGCCCGTATTCATTCAATTTATCTAACACGACGTGTTGGCCTCGACTTCTTCATCTAGGGCGCAACGCAGCGCGAACAGGGCGACCTCTAGCTGGTCGTCATCCGGCTCGCGGGTCGTTATTCGCTGCAACCACAGCCCCGGGGCACTCAGCAACCGGATCAGCGGGGCATTGCGCTTCTTGCCCGAGAGCTTGAGCAACTCAAAGCTCGTCCCCGCGATAAAGGGCAGCACCGCAAAATGGGTGGCAAAGCGCTCAAAAAGGCTCTGCGTGTACCCAAAGACGATCGGGAACAGCGAATCCACGCAGGCGAAGATCAGGATCGCAAAGAGCACTACGATCAGCATGAAGCTGGTTCCGCAGCGCGGATGCAGCCGGCCGAAGCCCCGCGCCGTTGCCACCGTCAGCTCGGCACCGGCCTCTAAGGTGAAAATGCTTTTGTGCTCGGCCCCGTGGTATTGAAAAACTCGCTGGATTTCGCGCCACTGGCTTATCGCCCAAAGGTAGAGAAGCAAAAGCGTCGCCCGCACGGCACCGGCCACTAGGTTGAATTCGAGGGCGTTCTCCTGCAAGCCGAAGAGCTGGGCAGCTAGCAGCGGCAAGAAGAAGAATAGGCCCACGCCCAGTCCCACGGAAAAGATCATCGTCGCCCACAAGGCCAATTGCTCCCGCCAACCCTCCTCCCGCTGCTCGACCTCCTCCTCTCCTTGCCTTGCGACATCGGCTGAGAAATTGAGGGCCTTCAGCCCAATGAGCATCATTTCAAAAAAAGAGAGGGCACCGCGCAATACGGGCAGGCCCAATAGGCGATAGCGCTGCGCTAGGGGATCGTACGCTTCCTCACGCACTACGATCTGGCGGTCAGCCGCCCGCACCGCGGTGACGATCTTGCCGGGCACGCGCATCATCACTCCTTCGATGACGGCTTGGCCGCCGACCGGTAGATCTTGTGTGAGTTGCTCTCTGTCCATGGATTCGCGTACACGAAAAAGGCGATACGACCGCCCTCAGGAGGGCGTCCTACCACCTCTTCGCACGGAGTGAATCGCTAGGCTTGCGCGCTTGTGCCGTAGCGGCGATTGAACTGATCGATGCGCCCACCTCGATCCATGATCTGCTGGCGCTTGCCTGTGTAGAAAGGATGCGAAGCCGAACTGATTTCGACCCGAATCACCGGATAGGAATTCCCGTCTTCCCACTCCATCGTCTCTTCGGACTTCATCGTCGAACGCGACAGTACCTTATAGTCACAGCTAGTGTCGAGAAAGATAACCGTTTGGTACGGGGGATGCATGTCTTTTTGCACCTTTACACTCCTCTGTTTTCTTGGCGGTGAAACTCGGCTACCGAGTTAATAAAAATAGAAGCTTGAAGCTCAAAAAACAAGGCGACTAGTCGTTCATGGCCTTGAGGAATTCCTCGTTGGATTCCGTGCCCTGCATGCGCTCTTGAAGGAACTCCATGCCCTCAATGACTCCCATCTGATTGAGTATGCGGCGCAGTACCCACGAGCGGTTCAATTCAAACTCCGTGAGCAGTAGCTCTTCTTTGCGGGTGCTAGTCGCTGTCACGTCAACGGCCGGATAGACGCGGCGGTTGCTCAGCCGGCGGTCTAGCTGCACCTGCATATTGCCCGTGCCTTTGAATTCTTCAAAGATCACTTCGTCCATGCGACTCCCGGTCTCGACCAAGGCCGTGGCGATAATCGTCAGGCTGCCGCCTTCTTCAAGATTGCGAGCGGCGGCGAAAAAGCGGCGCGGCCACTGCAAAGCCGTCGAGTCAACGCCGCCGGTGAGAATCCGGCCCGAATGCGGCGTCACCGTATTGTAGGCCCGCGCCAAACGCGTGATGCTGTCGAGCAGGACGACCACATCCCGCTTGTGCTCGACTAGGCGCCGAGCCTTCTCGATCACCATATCCGCCACCTGCACGTGCCGCGTAGCCGACTCATCAAAGGTCGAACTGACGACTTCGCCCTGGACCGAACGCAGCATATCGGTGACTTCTTCGGGGCGCTCGTCGATGAGCAAGACGATGAGAATCGCTTCAGGGTGATTGGTGGTAATGGCGTTGGCGACCTTTTGCAGGAGCATGGTTTTGCCGGTGAAGGGCGGCGCGACGATTAGGCCGCGCTGCCCCTTGCCAATGGGCGAGAGCAAGTCGAGAATCCGCGTCGTCATGTCCTTGGGATTGTGCTCTAACTTGAAGCGATCCGTGGGATGCAAGGCCGTCAGGTTTTCGAAGATCGTCTTCGTCTTGGTGACTTCTGGATCGTCGAAGTTGATTGCCTCGACTCGCAGCAGTGCAAAGTACTTCTCGTCGTTTTTCGGCGGGCGGATCTGACCGGAGATCGTGTCTCCCGTGCGCAGACTGAATCGCTTAATCTGCGAGTGGGAAACGTAAATGTCGTCGGGGCCAGGCAAGTAGTTATAGCTCGGCGAGCGGAGAAAGCCGAATCCCTCTTCCAGCACCTCCAAAGTGCCTTGGGCAAAAATCAGCCCACTGCGCTCAGTCTGGTGCTTGAGGATGGAAAAGATCAACTCTTGCTTGCGCAAAGAGGTGCAATCTACAACTTCCAATTTCTTGGCCAGCTCTTGGAGATCCAAGATGTTCATGCGCTGGAGTTCGACAATATTCATTTTCTGCGTTCTATTGACAGGCGGCATCTCTTCCTTGCGACCTTTCTTGCGGTTAAAGTGCAGGAACTCGAAGCGGATATTCAGGCGCGATGCGGCACTAGAAGCACCTAGGGCTATTGCGAGGATTGGATTGTTAAAAGCGGTAGTACCGCTGAGACACTAAAACCTAGGGTATGCCGTACCTTGGCAAAATTCTTTAATCGCTACAGGAAGTCTATCGCGAAGAATATCTAAAGGGAGAGTGGAATTTCAAGCGGAATAAACCGCTGAGGTATTTGCTTGGAAAAGAGAGGTGCGAAAGAGATTAAAGAATACAGAGAACATCTTTGTTTGTCAAGACGTGTACTGCAAAAAAATAGGACGCTCGCTCGTCGAGTGGGCGTCCTATCCTCTGCGGCTTCGCGTACGCCCTTATTGATCGGCGCTGACAACCATCGCCGTCCGGGCTATATCTTCATTGGAAGCAACCTCTGCGACAACGCCAGTTTCGTTGTCTCCGTCAAAGGCTCTTACGTCATAGACATAGGAAGCCCCATTGACGATATCATCGTCGACAAATTCGGAGATGCCCGGCCCCAGCGTGGCGATCAACTTTTCACTGCCCTGTTCCTGAGTTACGGCCTTGCCGAAATCATCGGCGAAACGAAGAAAATCATCGACATCAATTTGGCCATTGGGCACTATGTCGAATAACAACTCAAAACCCGCATCGGCGTCAGAAGTGCCGAAGCGATCGGCTAAGAGGAAGAAGTCGTCGAAGTCAACTCTGTCCCCCTCACGGGTAAACCAACCAAGCACTATCTCGCCGCTATCATCCACGGGGAAAAAGAAATCCGTACGGTACACGCGATAGCCGTGTACGTCGCCCGTGGGCACCACCTGGTCACCAAAGGTCGTAAACGAACGAGCGTCATCTGTTGATAGCGTCCAAGTGAGCGACACGGATGGATCATCACCGACTGTGGCGAGCGCTTGCAGATTGGTCACAGGTGCAGGAGGAATATTATCGACGGAAGCTACGGGCCCAGAGGTGGTCAACTGAGCGGCCGCGGGAGCAGCGCAAAAAACGGCTAGCGCGACGATGCGGATATACTCTTTCATCGAACTATACTCCTTTTGAAAGGATGGAATACATAGATATATTGAGGCCGGCACCTAGTACAAATCGGCACCGAGGTTGTCGGCCCAAAGGAAAAAGTCCTCAAGATCAACCACGCCGTTGCCGTCGATATCTGTGGCTGGATCGAAATCGGCTTGGCCGAAGTTGACTTGAAAAATTCCGTAGTCTAAAAGGTCCACATCGCCATCGTAGTCAAAGTCGCCGAGGAGCAACATGTTCTTGACTTCGTCAGACTCGATGGGAGCGCTCTCGTTGCCGCTAGCATCGACGACCGAGACCAGATAGAAATACCGCCTGCTCCCCGCGCTCACGTTGATCGAGGCATCAACTAAGGCCGTCCCCCCGGCACCAGCAGTGCCGACTATTGCCAAGCTGCCTTCAGGGTTATCGGCGGGACGACGCCATATATTGTAACCAGCCACATCGTTGACGTTGATAAAGGTGCCACCCGACGTAAAGTCGCTACTCGTCGGGGACTGGCGCACGACATCGTCGCCGGACAAGGTCCAAGAGACAGTGATGCTCCTTCCACCTTCGTTGAACTCAGCCTGTACTCCGCCGACAGGACTGGGTGCACGATCGTCTGTATCCGCCGCAGCCCCAGAGACCGCCAACTGCGCTGCAGCCGGACTCGCGCACAGAAAAACACTGAGTCCCAACAAGGCCAAACTCGCGATAGCTCCTTTTATGCCTTTCGACATATCTGATATCCTCCTCTTAATGCTCAATGGGTCAAATTCTGATTTGGCCCCAGTATAGGCCATGAATAAGCACTTATCAATAATACCAACTGTTTGCTGTAAACTCAAGGAATTAACGCAAATTAGCGTCGCTAATTAACTTTCTTGACCCGGTTAATGGGCCGCCATATTTTGCTCAATGGCGCTGTTAATATAGATAAAAAGCCCACTGCTAGCAATGCCACTCGTCCCTGAAGACATCCTCCAACGCATCCGCGACGCCACCGACATTGTCGACTTGGTCTCCGAACACGTCCAGCTCGTCAAAAAGGGTCGCAACTACTCCGGCCTCTGCCCTTTTCACGACGAAAAATCCCCCTCTTTCAGCGTCGATCCCGACCGCCAATTCTACCACTGCTTCGGCTGTGGCGTCGGCGGAGATGTCTTCAAGTTCATCCAAGAGATCGATCGAGTCACCTTTATCGAAGCGGTCAAATTCCTCGCCGAGCGCACCGGCGTCGCCCTGCCCGAGCGTTCGGGGCCATCGCGCGAGGAGGACGCGGCCGCCGACGAGCTCTACCGGGCTAACGACCTAGCACGAAAGTACTTTCACCATCTGTTGCTTAACGACGATGTCGGCACTAGTGCCCGCACGTATCTACAGACCCGCGGCCTCACAGGCGAAACCATCGAGCGTTTCGGCTTGGGCTACGCGCCGCCGGAGTGGGACGCCTTGCTCAAAGTAGCCGGTCGCCGAGGCTTGAATCCCCAGATCTTGGAGCGGGCGGGGTTGGCTCTGCCGCGCTCCACAGGCAGCGGTCACTACGACCGCTTCCGCGACCGGATCGCCTTTCCCATTGCCAATCTCTCCAATCGGACCATAGCCTTCGGCGCGCGCGCACTCCAGCCCGACCAAGAGCCCAAGTACCTCAACTCGCCCGAGACGCCCATCTATCACAAGGGTCGAGTGCTCTACGGCCTGTCCGCCGCCCGCGACGCCATCCGCCGCCAAGATACCGTCTTGGTCGTCGAAGGCTATATGGATTTGCTCAGCCTAGCGCAGGCCGGCATCCAGCATGTGGCAGCCACCTCCGGCACGGCCCTGACCGAAGACCACGGCCGCCTGTTGGCTCGCGTTGCCCGCCGAGTTGTGCTGCTTTTCGACGGCGACGAGGCTGGTTCCACGGCTGCCACGCGAGCCTTCGAAGCTCTTCTAGGCACCGGCTTCCTAAGCACCGTCCTAGGAAGTCGCATAGACACCCGCGTCGTCTCGCTGCCCCCTGAGTACGATCCTGACAGCTTCGTGCAACAGCACGGCCCGGACGCGCTGATAAAGCAGATTGAAAACCCCCAGCCGGCCCTCAATTTCTGCCTTGAACAACTCGCCCAGAGGCACGATCTCTCCAGCGTCGAAGGCAAGGTCCGCGCCGTCGAAACGTTCAAACCGCTCATAGCCAAGCTGAACAAACCCCAAGATGCGGTCTTCCGCGACCTGCTCCTGCGCGAAGTCGCCCAAAGCCTCTCAGTTGATGAGCAATCCCTGCGCCACGACCTGCAAGCCTCCATGCGCCGTCCCCAACGGCCGCGCAAGACGCTCGCCGAGCCGTCCTCGACAGCCGCGCCCGACCCGCCGCGCCACGAGCTCGAATTCATGGGGCTGCTGCTCAACTTCCCGCAGTTCATACCTGCTACCGCGAAGGAATTCGCTCCAGATGCACTCACCGACGCCCGCACTCAGGCCCTGTGCCGCATGCTCCTCGACCGCCATGCCCACAGCAAAGCCATCGACCTTGCAATGATCATCACCGAGCTAGAGGACGACGCACTCGCGCAGCTCGTTGCCCAATGCGCGGCCCTGGGTTTCGACGAGGAACAAATCGACAGGCAATGGCGCGACTATTTGCTTTATTTTCAGAAAAATGCGCTGCAACAGCGCATCGCCAACGCGCGTCAAGCCCTCGCCGCGGCATCCGACGACGGCGAAATTGCGCGCATCAGCGCCGAGCTCGTCGCGCTCAATCAAGAACGCCAAGCGGTCGCTGCCCAACAAAGCTCTTGACCTACTTGGGAAAAATCCTAGGTTTTTAGCTAACCTTAATGGGCCTATAGCTCAGTTGGTTAGAGCAGCGGACTCATAATCCGTCGGTCGTAGGTTCGAGTCCTACTGGGCCCACCATTAATTTTGCGACATGCGCGGTTACGAGGATTGGGGCAGCCAATTTTTGTAGCCGTTTTTTATTATGCAGAGCACTATAGCCATCCTTCTATGGGCCACAGCCGTCTTGGGGCAGGTCGACGCCGGCGTCGATCGCGGGGATTCGCGTTTTATGGCGACTGTGCTGGCGCGCCTCGCCCAGCGGGCCGATCCCATTGCCAACATCTATCTAAACCAAGCCCGCGCCGAGGGCCTTAGTGCCCTGCTGGGGCAACCGATGAGCGCGGGCAAGCGGCTGAATATGCGCCTGCGGATTGCCCAAGAGCGGGTGCGGGCCGGAGATTTGCGCTCAGGCATCGAAGAGATGCAACGCGTTCTAGCGGCCGTAGAGGCTGGGCAGGTACCGGCAACCGAGGGCTTCGTCTATGGGCTGCACGACCAGCTCGCCATCGCCTATCTGCGCCTCGGGGAGCAGGAGAACTGCCTGCGCAACCACACCACGAATTCCTGCTTGCTGCCGATCCGCGACGACGGCGTCCATCGCTTGCAGGAAGGTTCCCGCCGCGCCATCGAGCACTACACCATAAACCTGAACAAGCGCCCAAGCGATCTGGGGACGCGCTGGCTGCTGAACTTGGCGTACATGACCTTGGGCGAATACCCGGAAGGGGTACCACAACCTTGGCGCATTCCCCCGCGCGTATTCGACGGCGACCGCGGCGGGATCCAGCGCTTCCGCGACGTAGCACCGGCGGCTGGAATCGCGGCTGTAGGCCTAGCGGGCGGCAGCGCGGTCGAGGACTTCGACGGCGACGGTCTGCTGGATATCGCGGTCTCCTCGTGGGGGCTGCGCGATCCGCTGCGCTACTTCCACAACGAGGGCGATGGCACTTTCACTGAGGCCACGACAGCGGCCGGGCTAGCTGGGCAAATCGGGGGGATCAATCTAGAGCAAGCCGACTACGACAACGACGGCGATGTCGATCTGTTCGTTTTGCGCGGTGCTTGGATGGGGGAAGAGGGCCGTATGCCGAACTCCCTGTTGCGGAACAACGGCGACGGCACCTTTGCGGACGTGACGCGGCGCGCCGGCTTGTTCACCTTGCACCCGACCCACGCAGCGGCCTTTGCCGATTACGACAACGACGGCTGGTTGGATCTGTTCGTCGGCAACGAATCCGGCAAGCAGCCCCACCCATGCCAGTTGTTTCGCAACCAAGGAGACGGCGGTTTTGTCGATGTAGCCCCCGCGGTCGGCGTCGATCACGTGGGCTTTGTAAAGGGGGTTGCCTGGGGCGATATAGACAACGACGGTTTGATCGACCTGTACGTATCCCAGTTCTACCGCGAAAACGTCCTCTACCGCAACCTCGGCGACGCGCCGGAGGGCTGGCGCTTTGCAGCAACGGTCGTCGCGCCAGGGCCGACCGAGAGCTTTCCCACTTGGTTTTGGGACTACGACAACGACGGCTGGCTCGATTTGTTTGCCGGCGGCTACAACATGGACGACCTCGGCGACATGGCGCGCGCGTACCTCGGCGAGGAATTTGCCGCCGATCGCGCACGCGTGTACCGCAACGACGGCGACGGCACCTTCACCGAGGTCACCGAATCGCTGGGGAGCTTTGGCCAAGTCATCCTAGCCATGGGTGCCAACTACGGCGACTTGGACAACGATGGGTTCCCCGACTGCTACGTGGGCACCGGGATTCCCGACCTGCGCTCGCTCACGCCCAACCGCATGCTGCGCAACGACGGTGGTGTGCGGTTTTTGGACGTCACCACGACAGGCGGCTTCGGCAACGTGCAGAAAGGACACGGCGTGTCCTTTGCAGACTTCGACAACGATGGAGACCAAGACGTCTTTGAGGTCATGGGCGGTGCCTTTGAAGGCGACCTCTACCAGAACGTGCTCTACGAAAATCCCGGGCACGGCAATCGCTGGCTGCGGCTGTTTCCCCAAGGCGTGCAGTCGAATCGAGGTGCTATTGGCGGCCGCGTGCGCGTGCGCGTGCGCGTGCGGCGACCGGACGGCGGCACCCGCGACATCCACCACCTCATCGGCTCGGGAGGCAGCTTTGGGGCCAACCCGCTCGCGCCGCAGCTCGGGCTGGGCGACGCTGTGGCATTGGAGTTTGTGGAAATCACCTGGCCGGCGACTCAGCAGACGCAGCGCTGGCAGGAGCTGAAGCTCGACCGAGCGTATCGCCTGCGCGAGGGCCACGAGGCGGCGATTGAAGTAACCCTGCCGAAATTCCACTTTGCCGCCAGGCACAACGGACATTGACTCAGTAGCCGTGGGGGGCTAATTTAAAAAATGCTCTTGGGCGATTAGCTCAGTTGGTTAGAGCGCCGGTCTCACATACCGGAGGTCCGCAGTTCAAATCTGCGATTGCCCACCATCGCAAAGGCCGTGCGAAGCGCATTTTAGCTTCCACGGCCTTTTCCTTTTTTGTGCTAAAAAAGGCACCTACCCGCAAGTAGGTGCCTTTTTTTGTTGCAATCCGCGCTATGGATATAGACTCTCTTTTACCAAGGCCCAAGGCGTCGGTAAAATGTTCGTTCCCATGACGCGCTCGGGCGCTTCACCCCCGTCCAAGAGCAGGTACGCGGGAATGGATCCCGGCGTGCCCAATTCGCTGGCACCCGCATCCCAGCCGCTTTGTTCGGTTGCCGTCGCCCAGCTTGCGGGCTGGTCACCGGGCTGGTCCAAGGCAATGCGCACCATGGCGCTTTTGTTGGCTGAGTCGCCGGCGAAAGGGGCCCCGCGGCCATCGTCGGCCACGTCGATGAGCTGGCCCCCAGCTTGCGGGTCGCCGTCGTATAGATGTAAGAGCAGCTTGGTGTTGGGTAGCGAAACGGCTGCGTCAACGTGCTGGGGCTGGACGGCGAGGAGGGATTTTTTGTGATCGGCGGCATAGTTGGCGATGAGAAAGGTCTGTCCGGGAGGGATCGCAGCAGCCTCGAGGACGAGCATTACCTTGTCCTCGTCGCCGCTGCGGTAGATCAAGGTCCAGCCGGCCAGATCAACCGTTGCGTCGCTGGAGTTGTAGAGTTCGATCCACTCGTCGGCAGTAGATGCCGTACTACCCGGCCACATCAGTTCGGAGATGACGACCGGGCCGGCTTGGGCCGAGATAGGTGCGGCAAGAGCGAAAAAGACAAAGGCGATAAAAGAGCGCATGGCAGCCTCCAGGTTGGGGTGAGATGGCAAGTGCCATGCGTTTAATGCAATATGCGTACCCTAGGGTTTTACTTTTTATAACATATTGTAAAATAGGTAAGTAGAGAATTCGCGCTGCGCATCTCATCCGCGCCTAGCGCGTCTGTCCGGCAACAGTTCTGACACCTAGTCGATACAGTGTGCGCGGGCGGCGAGTGCCGTGCACAGCTTCTGTTGCAGGCCGCCGAAACCGCCATTGCTCATAAAAACCACCAAATCGCCCGGGCGGGCTTCCGCAGCTAAAAAAGCGGCCATCGATTCGGCGTCGGGCAGGTAGTGCGCCGTCTTGCCGGTGATGCGGAGACGTTCCACTAAGCGCTCAGGCGCGAAAGGCTCGTCGTCTCGGGCGCGTTCGGGGCGGGGGACCGCGGTTGCGACGAAAGCGTCGGCCAAGGCAAACGCCTCGATATAGCGGTCCTCAAAGATAGCGCGGGCGTTGGTCGCGCTGGCCGGCTCAAAAACCGCGAGGAGCCTGCGTCCGGGATGGGACCGACGCAGCCCTTCTAGAGTGGAGGCGACCGCAGTGGGATGGTGGGCGAAGTCGTCGATGAGGAGAATGTCGTCGATGAGGCCTATCTGCTCTTGTCGGCGCTTGACGCCGGCAAAGCTGGCCAGGGCCGTGTGCAGGTCACCGGCAGTCAGGCCAGCGTGGAAACCAGCGGCCAAGCTGGCGAGAGCATTGCAGACGTTGTAATCGCCGCTCAGCGGCAAGTCGAAAACCCCCATTTCTCGACCCTCCCGGCACAAGGTGAAGCGCGTGCCCTCGGCACGGGCCCGGAGGTTGGTAGCGCGCCAAAATGCGCCTTCTTCAAGGCCAAAGGTCTCCACCGGTGCCGGCGCGTCGGGGAGGAGTTCGGCGATATTGGGGTCGGTGCCGTTGGCTAGAATCAGGCCGTTTTGTGGCACCATGTTGACGAGTTGGCGGAAGGCTTTGACGATTTCGCCAAGGTCTTGGTAAATGTCGGCGTGGTCGAATTCGATGTTGTTGACGATTAGCACATCGGGTAGGTAATAGAAAAACTTCGCCCACTTGGCAAAAAAAGCGCTGTCGTATTCGTCGCCTTCGACTATGAAGTGCGTGCCTTGGCCGAGCCGGTAGGAGCGGTCGAAGTTTTGCGGCACCCCGGCAACTAGAAAGGAAGGGTCCAGGTTGCAGGCGGTGAAGAGGTGGGCGATGAGCGCGGTAGTGGTGGTCTTGCCGTGGGTTCCGGTTACTACTACCGAGCGCTTGCCGCGGATGAAGAACTCGCGCAGCACTTCCGGTAGCGACAGGTACGGGATCCGGCGCGAGAGTACGGCCTCGGCCTCTGGGTTGCCACGCGAGACTGCGTTGCCAATTACGACCAAATCCGGTGCTGGCACTAAGTGATCCGCCGAGAAGCCGGCCCGCACGTCGATCCCCAAATCTTCGAGCAGGGTGCTCATCGGAGGATAGACGTGGCTGTCCGACCCGGTGACGCGATATCCCCGCTCGCGCAGCATGCCGGCCAAAGACCCCATGGCCGTGCCGCAAGCGCCAATCAAATGAATGTGGGAACCCAAGGGAAGCTGCATGTCCGTATATACCGTTGGGGAGATGCAGGTGTCAAGAGAATCGGGCCGTTTGTGCTCGGCAAGCGGCGATTGTTTTATTGTGGAAGCACTTGCTTGCAAGAGAGGAGATCATGGGCCAAGAGAAAGAAGCGGCAGAGGAGATTTTTCTCTCCCTTGTCATTCCCGTTTTTAACGAAGAGGAAAGCCTGCCCCATCTGTGGGTCCAGATCGACCGCGCCCTCGCAACCGCGGAATGGGCTTGGGAGGCCATTTTCGTGGACGACGGGAGTACGGACGCCTCGTTTGCGGTCTTAGGAGAGTTGGCCAAACAGCATCCGCAGGTGCGCGCCTTGCGCTTCCGCCGCAACTACCGCAAGGCCGCGGCCCTCGCCGCCGGCTTCAAGCAGTCGCGCGGCCAAGTCATCATCACCATGGACGCCGACCTGCAAGACGACCCCCGCGAAATCCCCCGGCTGTTGGCCGAGCTCAACCGCGATTACGACTTGGTCTCAGGCTGGAAGGCGAAGCGCCGCGACCCTTTGAGCAAGACCCTCCCTTCCCGTTTGTTCAACTGGATCACCTCGCTGGTCTCCGGGGTTCGCCTGCGCGATTTCAACTGCGGCCTCAAGGCGTATCGGCGCGAGGTGGCCGAAGACGCGCTGCCTTACCTCTACGGAGAATTGTATCGGTTTTTGCCCGCCGTGGCCCACTGGATGGGCTATCGAGTCGGCGAGATTCCGGTGCAACACCATCCCCGCCGCTTCGGCCATTCCAAATTCGGGGCCAAGCGGTTGCTAAACGGGTTTTTGGACCTGCTGACCGTGACCTTCGTCGTGCGCTTTATGACCACGCCCATGCACGTCTTCGGTACTTTGGGTCTTGGCTCCACGCTTTGCGGATCGGTCATCTGCGCCTATGTGGCCTTGCTGCGCTACGAGCACGGCAACATCCAAAACCGCCATCCCCTGCTCATGCTGGGCATCCTGCTGATCATCGTCGGCATTCAGTGCTTCTCCATCGGCTTCTTAGGAGACATGATCGCCAGTATGCACCAGCGCGGCGGGCGCACCCCGCGCATTGCCGAGCGCTTAAACGGATGATAGCTCTTTTAGGGCCGCCAGCAACGCGGCGATCTCTGCGTCCGTACCCACCGAAATGCGCAGACAGTCGGCCAAGCGCGGCGGCGCGGCAAAGTAGCGCACCAAGATCCGGCGCTCCTTGAGCTGTGCGTAGAGCGCCTCAGCGGCGCAGTTGGCCCAGCGCTCACCGAGCTTGGCGAGCACGAAGTTCGCCTGCGAATCCCACACGTAAAAACCCAACGCCCGCAGCCCAGCACACAGGTGCGCGCGCGTCGCGCAGACGCGGGCGGCGTTTGCGCGCATTGCGTCGATATCTTCTACGGCAGCCTCGGCGGCCACCAGACTCAGCCGATTGAGGTTGTAGTGGTCCTTGACCTTCCACATCCCCTCGATTAGCGTGGCCGGAGCAAAGGCAAAGCCAATGCGCATGCCGGCGAGGGAAAAGGATTTGGACATGGTGCGCACGACGATGGCGTTGGGGTGTTCCTCGATGAGCTGAACGCAGCCACCCTGCGAAAAATCGATATACGCTTCATCCACGACCAAGACGCCGTCAACCCGCGCACAGAGCGCGGCGACCTCGTCGTAGGGCACGAGGGTACCCGAGGGCGCATTGGGATTGGCGAGAAAGGTGATGCGGGCCCCGGGCACGGCCATACCCTCGGGCAGGGCGAAGTCCTCGCCGAACTCGACCGGGACCGCCTCAGCTCCCTGGATGTCGATCAGCGGCTTGTAATAGCCATACGTGGGATGGGGATAGGCGATTTTGTCGCCCTCGCCGGCGAAGCTGCGGATGATGACGTTGAGCAGCTCGTCCGAGCCGTTGCCGACCATAATCTGTTGGGGGGCAATGGCGAATACCTCGCCCAACTTGCGGCGCAGGGCCCAAGCGTCCGGGTCGGGATAGAGGCGCAGATCAGCCGCGCAGGCATCGCGCAGCCGCGCTAGCACTAAGGGGGAGGGCGGATAGGGGTTTTCGTTGGTATTGAGCTTGATATAGCCCTTGTCGCGGGGCTGTTCCCCGGGGACATAGCCGCGCAGACGGGCGATATTGGGGCGAAACAGGTCCGACACGGCTAAGGCAGCAGGTCGCCGTTTGCAGGCTCATCCACCCGCAGCACTACCAAGACGCCCTCGATGCGCTCGATTTGGTCCATGGCCTGGCGCAACTGCTCGTTGTCGGCGACATCGATCCAGAAGTCCTGTTCGACGATGTGGCCATCGGTGCGGGTAGTAGAGTCGCGGATGTTGGAGCCAGCGTCGCTGATCGCCCGCGCGATGTCCGCGAGCAAGTACGTGCGGTCCCAGCTACGGGTGCGTAGCTGAACGGTAAAGGCCGGTTCGTCCTCCATTTCCCACTCGACCGCGAGCAAGCGGTCTGGCTCTGCAGAAATCCGGCCGATGTTCGGGCAGTTGGTGCGATGGACAGTGACGCCGCGGCCGCGGGTGACTAGGCCGACAATCTCGTCGCCCGGGATGGGACCACAGCACTTGCCGAAGCGGATCATCAGGTTTTGCATGCCTTGAATGCGGATGTCTCTGCGGTCTTGGGGCCGGAGCGCGCGCCGCTTGGGCTTGAGCGGGGCTATTTTGCCGATGACCCTGCCGATGGACAGGTCCCCGTTGCCGAGGGCCGCGTAGAGGTGCTCGGCGTCGCCGAATCCGAACTCCTCAGCCACGGCATCGAAGTCTGGTGGATTGGCGGCCCGATAGTGCTTCAACCCCCTGTCGAGCGCCTCCTTGCCGAAGCGCACGTTGTGGTCGTATTGCTCCTCCCGCAGCCAGCGGCGGATGGCTTGGCGGGCCTTGGCGGTCTTAACTTGATCCAGCCAAGTGAGTTTGGGCTTTTGCTGCGGCGTCGTGGCGATCTCCACGGTTTCGCCGCTGCTCAACGTCGCGCTCAGCGGCACGACTTGGTCGTTTACTTTGGCGGTCGAACAGTGCAGCCCGATGTCGGTGTGGATGGCGAAGGCGAAGTCAATCGGCGTGGCCCCCTTGGGCAACTGGTGCAGGTCGCCTTTGGGGGTGAAGACGAAAATCTCGTCCTGAGACGCCAGCTCGGTCTTCAGGCTTTCCATGAACTCGACCGGGTCGGTGGCCTCTTGTTGCCAGTCGATGACTTGGTGCAGCCAGCTCATGTGTTGGTTTAAATCGCTGGGACCCGTGTCGTTGGATTTGTAGCGCCAGTGGGCGGCGATGCCGATTTCGGCCGTGTGGTGCATCTGCGCGGTGCGGATTTGCACTTCGACGTATTGGCCTTTAGGGCCGATCACCGAAGTGTGCAGCGACTGGTACATGTTGCTCTTGGGAGTCGATATATAGTCTTTGATGCGCCCGGGGATGGGAGTGTAAATGTGGTGGACCCAGCCGAGAATTTGATAGCATTCGCGCACGGTGCCGGTGATGATGCGCACAGCCAGCAGGTCGTAGATTTCCTCAAAGGGCTTACTCCGCGCCTTCATCTTGTTGTAGATGCTGTAGAAGTTCTTGGCGCGGCTCGTAAACTCGGCTTTAATGCCATTGGCGTGCAGGCTCTCTTCGAGCGGGACCTTAAATTCCTTTATATAGTCTTCGCGCTCTCGGCGCGTCATGGCCACGTTGTTGCGCAGTTCTTGGTAAATGTCGGGTTCGAGGAACTTGAGGCTTTGGTCCTCTAGCTGCCAGCGGATCCGCGCCAGCCCAAAGCGGTGGGCCAGCGGCGCGTACACTTCGAGCGTTTCACTCGCGGTCCGCTCGCGGGATTGGGGGCTTAGGTATTGGAGCGTGCGCATGTTGTGCAGGCGGTCGGCCAGCTTGATGAGCATGACGCGGATGTCCTTGACCATGGAGAGCAGCATCTTGCGGTAGGTCTCGGCTTGGCGCGCCTCGCGGCTTTCGTAGGTTATCTGATCGATTTTGGTAACCCCGGCGATCAGTTCGGCGATCTTGTCGCCAAATTGCTCGGCGACCTCTGCATACGTGGCCGGTGTATCCTCGATGACGTCGTGCAAAAGCCCGGCTGCAACCGTGGTGTGATCCAAGCCTAGCTGGGCGAGGAGCCGAGCTACTTCGACGCAGTGGGCTAGGAACGGCTCGCCGGACTTGCGGATCTGGCCCTTGTGATGCTCCTTGGCGAAGTGATAGGCGCGGTTGATCAGCGCGAAATCGGCTTGGTCGTTGCAGGAGGAGACCTCGATCAGCAGCATCGACAGCCGCAACTCGTCGCCCCCCTGCTCGACGAGTTCGTCCAAGTAGGTATTCGGGAGGGCCGGAAGAGGCGTGGGAGTGGTTTCGACCATGGGATCCTTTGTTCTTCTATTTGCCCGTCAATATAAATAAGTATTTAGAAAAAAAACAAGTACATACAAGCAGAAGTTACCCACTCGTTTGCACGCGCAGTAGAAGTTAGATTAAAATGGAAATAGAAAAGGACGCAGGATGTGGCGGCTAAATACCGAAAACGCACCGGCGTTGACGCGAGCGGATAAAATCCTCGCGCTCGTCGTGGGCTTGAGTGCGATCGGGCTGGTACTCTACGGCCGCTACACGGCCGAGGCCGGCGGCGTGCTCATCGTCGAGTTGGCAGGGGCCGCGCCCGCCGCACATGCCCTCTCCAGCTACGGGGTCTTGCCGGTTGTAGGACCTTTGGGAGCGAGCGAAATCGAGATCGGCCCCAAGGGGGTGCGCGTGATTTCCGCGCCCTGCGTCCACAAGATCTGCATGCGGCAGGGCTGGATGCGGCAGGCGGGCGACGTAGCCGCGTGCGTGCCCAACGGCCTAGTGCTGAGGATCGCTGGAGCCGCGCCCATAGACGCGATGATTCGCTGATGTTTGCGCAGCCTAGAGACGTGGCCCGTTTGGGGCTTATAGCCAGTGCGGCAATCGTGCTCTTCGCCTTTGAAGCGCTGGTGCCCAAACCCTTGCCCTGGATGAAGTTGGGGCTCGGCAATCTGCCGGTCTTGGTCGCGCTGGTGAGCTTTGGCGGCGGTCCGGCGTTGGCCGTTAGTGCCATCAAGCTCGTAGCTGGCGGCTTGCTCAGCGGGGGATTTGCCGGTCCGGCCTTTGTCATTGGCGGTGGGGCTGGCTTGGCGAGCTGGTTGGTCATGGTTGCGGTCCGCCGCATGGGAGCGCGGCTTTTCAGCGTCGTGGGTCTGAGCATCTGGGGCGCGTTGGCGCACCAGCTCAGCCAGCTCGTCCTCGCCTCTGGCTATATCGGCCACAGCGGTCTGTTCGCACTGTTGCCGCTGGCCTTGTTCAGCGCTTTGGTCAGCGGAGGAGTGATCGGGTTTTTGGCTTGGTGGACCTTGGAACAACTAGCAAAAATAGGCTGGTTGGACCAGGGCCAATAATATAAATGTATAGACCTTTTCTTTAGATCATCTCAATGGATTTGTCGAAAGAGCCTACCTCTCAGGCCCCAGTACGAGCCGAGCCGGTCTTCAGCGCCAAAGCGCTGGTGGCGGGCACCCTAGGGTCACTGTGCATCGCCGTGGGGGCACCGTACGGCAATATGGTCATCCGCGGCTCCTACATGTCGATTGATTTCAGCGCGGCGGGTGCCCTGTTCCTCTTCTTCGTGCTGACGGGCTTGTTCAACGCCTTGCTGACTCGCTTCGCCGCCCCTGTGGCCCTCGGGCGCTGCGAGCTCATCGTCGCGTACATTATGATGCTCACGGCCTCGGCCATCCCCACGATGGGCCTCAGCGAGTACTGGCTGACGATCATCACCGGCGCTCAGTACTACGCCACCCCGGAAAACGAGTGGGCCTTGCACATCCTGCCGCACCTTCCCGAGTGGATCGCGCCGCAGGATCCCGAGTCGATCAAGTGGTTTTACGAAGGAGCACCGCGCACCGCTGGGGTGCCTTGGGCCGTCTGGGGTGGCCCGCTGTGCTATTGGGCCGTGCTGATCGTGGCCCTGTACTTGGTTATGATCTCGTCTATGGTCATTCTGCGCCGCCAGTGGGTGGAGCGGGAGCGGCTAGTTTACCCGCTGGTGCAAGTGCCCTTGGCCATGGTGGAGAGCGGAGACCGCGGACAGGCGCTAGGTCCTTTCTTCAAAAACCCGATCATGTGGATCGGCTTTGCCTTGCCTGTGCTCGTCAGCAGCCTCAACGCCCTACACGCGTACTTCAACTTCATTCCCGCCATCCAGCTCGTCTCCTCCGTTCCGATCCTGCGCAATACCGTCAGCCTGATCTTCCGCCTGAGCTTTCCCATGGTGGGGTTCGCCTATTTAATCAACCTCGACATCGCCTTCAGTCTGTGGTTTTTCAACACCATCGCCAAGCTGATCCGAGGGGGGCTGGGGGTTTTAGGAGTCGGCAGCACCGAAAAGCTGGGCATTTACGGCGCTCCTAGCGAGCCAATTCTCGCCCACCAAGGGCAGGGGGCGATGATCGTCTTAGTGTTCTTCGGCCTATGGGTCGGCCGCGAACACCTGCGCGACGTACTGCGCAAGGCCCTCACGGGCGACGACCGCATCGACGACCGCGGCGAGATGCTGTCCTACCGGGCGGCGGTCTTAACCTGGCTCGCCGGAGTCGCGGTGATGACCATCTGGCTGTGGCAGTCCGGCTTGCCGCTGTGGGCGTCCCTTTTGACCCTGATGCTGGCCATTCTTATCTTCATCGGCCTGACCCGAGTGGTAGTAGAGGGGGGCGTGGCAGCGGCAGTCGGGCCGATGATTTCTTCGTCGGCCTTGGTCTCGGCCGTAGGCTCTTCGGCGATCGGACCGGCGGGCATGGTGGGCCTTGCGTACACCTATGTGTGGGCGGCGGATATCCGCACGTTTGTCATGGCTTCCTGCGCACACGGCCTCAAGCTGGGCGAAGAACTGGGGCCGCGGCTGCGACCGCTTTTTTGGTACATGCTGCTGGCGATTTTTGTCAGCATTGTCGGTTCGGTCGCAGCGATTTTGTACCTCGCCTACGAATACGGCGGCATCAATCTCAACGGGTGGTTTTTTGGTGGTGGAACTCGCGCCCCTTTTGATTATATTACCACCAAGTTAAGCGCGCCCACCAAGCCGAACATCGATGGCTGGATTCACACTTTTGTCGGCGGGGGCATCATGGCCCTGCTCATGTGGGCGCGCCAGCGGCTCTTGTGGTGGCCTCTGCATCCCATTGGATACCCCATTGGTGCCGTATGGCTGATGGATCAGTTGTGGTTTAGCATTGCCCTTGCTTGGCTCTTAAAGCTATTGGCGATGAAATACGGCGGTCCCAGCCTTTTTCGCCGGGCGCGTCCCTTCTTTTTAGGCCTGATCATAGGCCAGTTTTTCATCGCCGGGCTTTGGTTGATTATCGACTTTTTTATGGGTATGACCGACAATGTGGTCTTCTGGATCTGAGAAAGGCACTTACAATTATGCCTAAGTTCGCGGTGAGGTGGATGGCCTTCGGCTGGGTTCTGGCCGGCGCAACACTAGCCCAAGCCGAGGTCGATTTTGCCGAGTTGGCGCGCACGACCCCAGTCGAGCGCGTGCAGCAGACGATGGACACCTTTGCCAGCTTGGGATCTAGAATCGCCGGCTACCCAGGTGCCGACCAAGCGGCCCAGATCGTGCAGGAGCGCTTCCGTGCAATCGGCCTCGACGACATCGCAATCCACGAATACGATGTCTCGATTCCGGTCGATAAGGGTGGGTTTCTGCAAGTCGTCGGCAGCGACGAATCAGTGCCAATCCACGGCCTCTGGCCCAATCTAGTCAAAACCTCGACGCTGCCCGAAGGCGGGGTGACCGGGCGCTTGATCGACGCCGGCGCGGGCGAGTACGCGGACATGGACGGCAAACAAGTCGAAGGAGCCGTGGCCCTGATGGACTTCAATTCGGGCGACGCTTGGCTCAATGCCGCCTATCTCGGGGCGCAGGCCATCCTCTTTATCGAGCCGGACTCCACCGTGTACCTGGAGGGCGAAAAAAAGTTCCTCTCCATGCCGCTCGACCTGCCGAGGTTCTGGATCAATCGCCAAGCCGGCCATCACTTGCGCCACCAGTTGGCCGCCGCGGGCGAGCAGACGCTCCACCTCGAGTACCGCATGGATTGGGAGCGGCGTTCTGCTTGGAATATCCTCGGCACGATCCCCGGATACGATCCCTTGCTGAAAGAAGACGTAATCGTGCTGGAGGCGTACTACGACGCCATGTCGGTCGTGCCAGCCCTCGCCCCGGGTGCCGAGCAGGCCTCCAGCATTACTGCGCTTTTAGAGCTGGCGCGCTATTTTCGCGCCAACCCACCGGCGCGCACGATCGTCTTTCTCGCCACTTCGGCGCACCACTTGGGCCTGCGCGGGGTCGATGATTTCATCCAGCGCTATTTGCGCAAAGAGGATCCCTTTATCGAACACATGCTGGTACGGCGGGTCGTCGATGCCGCACTTGCGCGGAACATGGTCGCCCAAGACGGCATCCACTACGCCATCGGCGAGGAGGAGGAGTTTACCGGCAAGGAAGCCCTCGTGCGGAGCGTTGCCGAAGGACGTACCGACTTGGCCGCGCACATTGCCGACGCCGCACTCGCCGAAGGGCTGCTGAGCCAAGAGGAAGACGCAGCCAGCAGTTCGTGGGGCTTGTGGAAGAAGACAATAGAGGGCATTAAGGGGCTGCTGAGTCGAGAAGAAGGCGCACTGCACCTCGCCGGCAAGCAATTCAAAAACCGCGACGAACTGGTTGATGAGTTGCACTCGGACGACGACTTGCGCCTTGCGCTCTACAAGCGCTGGGTCGATCCCAAAGTCGATTCGCTCGCGGTCAAGCTCTTCATCAGCCTCGACCTGTCGTCGCAGACCGACGAGCTCGGAGTATGGAATAGCAATACCAGCTTTTACTACAAGCGCTACTTCGCGCCCTTCGGCAAGAACTTTATGGGTTATGCGCGCAAGATCAGCCGCGAGTTGGGCTACCAGCGGCGCGACGTGTTGGTCAATGGCATCAGTCCCGAAGGCGGGATGAGCTGGCAGACCTTTGTGCCGGGCGAAATATCGGTCAATAGCGAATTGGTGTTGGCGACGGGTACGCCGGCGTTGGCCTTTGTCACCGTCAACGATGCGCGCTTCCTCGTCGATACGCCCTTAGATCGAGCCGAGCACGTCAACCACGCCAATCTCGCCAAACAGATCCGGGTGCTCGCCGGCATGTTCGAGATGGCCTTTGAAGACCCAGAGCTTTTCCCGGACTTCAAGATGCGCCTGCGCGACAATCTGCGCTCGCTGCGCGGTCGGACCATGGTCTTTCCGCGCCGCAGCATCATCCCCGACCTACCGCGTGCAGACGCAGTGGCCGTCGTGCGCAACGGCAAGAAAAAGTCGTACAAAGGCGTGCGCGGCGAGTACTACGAGGTCGTCGATGATAAGGGGGCCTTTTACGTAAATCGGGTGCGGGTCAACAACGTGCAGATCGAGGGCTACTACATGGACCCGATCACCGGCCGCATCACCTACGCCCCGGATCGCGGCGTGCAAGGCGACGAGAGCTACCCGATGAGGGTCTCCATGGACTGGCGCGACAAGCAGTGGATGGTCATCCTCTTCCCCTGCGTGCCCTACAACTTCTTCGACATCGTCGATCCGCGCTATCTCACCAAGCTATCCAACGTGGCGGTCTTCGACGAGACAAACGGCGCACCCGTGGAGTACGGTTACACCATCGGCGAAGGCCCCTCGGCCCAAAACGAGCCGGTTGGGGTGCTCTTCGCGCGGCCCGGCTCGCGCGTCAAGATGGGTTTTGGCGCTGGCCTGCTGGGATTTCGCTCGCTGCTGCTCAACTCCACCAGTGCCACCGACAAAGACAAGGCCGAGGGCGAGGGCTTTGAGATCCGCCCCGGTACTTCCTTTGCCCGCACGACCTTCCAAGCCGCCCAAGACATGTGGAATCTCGACGAGTCGCGGATGCGCGAGTTGCGGAGCTTTGCGATTGAGAACCAGCGTCTCAACGATCTCCACTACCGGGCCGAGACCGAGTTAGCTCAAGCCGCGACGGCGGGTGCCGAGCTGCGTTGGCGCGACTTTGTGCGTCACACGCGCGCGGCCTTTGGGCTGGAGTCGCGCGCCTATCCAGACGTCAAATCCACCCAAAACGACGTCGTTCAGGGCATTATCTTCTTTATGGCCCTCGTCATTCCCTGCGCCTTTTTTACCGAGCGACTCATTTTTTCCGCCGCCACGATCCGCAATCAGATCATCGGATTCGTCGGGGTATTCCTAGTGATCTGGATCGTGCTGTGGATGGTGCATCCGGCCTTTCAGCTATCCAATCCCTTCGTCATTCTGCTCGCTTTCATCATCATCGCGCTGGCCGCTCTCGTGATGTCGATCATTTCCGGCCGCTTCAACGAGCAGATGAAAAAGCTGCGCACCGAGGTGGCCGTGATCCACGACACGGACGTCAGCCGCTCTTCGGCTTCGGTAACGGCCTTCGAGCTCGGGATTTCCAACATGAAGCGGCGCAAGACGCGCACGGTTCTCACCTTTACCACGCTCTTGCTGCTGACCTTTACGGTGCTGTCTTTCACCTCCATCCGCACGGGCCTGCGGTTCAACCAAATCAGCCGCGACAACGAGGGCCTCTACGAAGGCATCCTAATCCGCAGCAAGGCATGGAATCCGATGGAAGATTCCGTGCTCGAATACGCCCGCAGCAATTTCGGTGATCGGGCCGCGGTCGCACCGCGCAGCTGGTACAGCAACAAGGCCAAGGCGCACATCAAAATAAAACACGGTGACAAGGCCCATAACGCGCTCGGTGTCCTCGGATTGACCCCGGAGGAAACCGAGGTCACCGGGCTGGACCAAGCCCTAGTCGCCGGGCGGTGGTTTGGGCCGGGCGAGGACAAGGTTTGCATCCTGCCCATCGACATGGTTAAGGAGGCCCATCTCGACATTGACTTAGCCGATGTCGGCCGAGCGAAAGTCAGGGTCTTCGGCGACTTGTTCACGGTCGTTGGCGTCCTCGACTCCAAGCGGATGAAGGACCTCAAAGACCTCGACGATGAAATCCTGACGCCAGCCGACTTCGCCGTCACCGGCGGCCAAGCCGTACAGGAAATCGCCGAGGAAGAAAAGCGCGAAAAGCAGGGCTTGGAGGACGCCAAGGTCGTCATCAAGCCCTTTGTCCATCTAGAACCGGCCAACATCCTAATCACGCCCTACCACACGCTGCGCAACGTCGGCAGCGGCAACCCCCTGCAATCGGTGGCCGTGCGCTTTCCCGGGGGCACCGACGTGCGCGGCGAGGTCGAGGAGTTTCTCGCGCGCCTCGCGGTGACGCTGTTCGCCGGAGTCAAGGAGCCCGGCGATGAATACATCAAGGTGGCGATTTACTCATCGCTGGGGCTGACCTCCTTTTCCGGCATGAGCAACTTGTTTATCCCCATGCTGATCGCCTCGCTGATCGTGCTCAACACCATGATGGGCAGCGTGTACGAGCGCTTCCGCGAAATCGGCATCTACTCTTCGGTGGGCCTAGCCCCCGGCCATATCTCTTGGCTCTTTATCGCCGAGAGTTGCGTCTATTCGGTGCTGGGCGTCGTCGCTGGTTATCTCAGCGGCCAAGTAATCGCCAAAGTGCTCATCGAGTTCGATCTGCTGGGCGGCTTCACGCTCAACTACTCCTCAGTAGCAGCGGTGCTGTCCTGTATGCTGGTGATGGCCGTGGTCATGCTCTCGACGATTTATCCAGCGCGCAAGGCTTCGCAGATGGCCGTGCCGGACGTGACCCGCAAGTGGAAGCTGCCGCCGCCCGACGGTGACCAGTGGGATTTCGAGTTCCCCTTTACGGTCAGCGGCCACGAGGTCTTGGGCTTGAGCGTATTCCTCATCGGCTACTTCGACTCCTACAGTGAGGAGTCCATCGGCACCTTCTACACCGACGGTGCCAGCTTGAGACGCGAAGAAACGCCCAACGGCGAAGGGTACCTCATCGACATGAATATCTGGCTGGCTCCTTTCGACTTGGGCGTCAGCCAACACGTCACCGTGCAGGCCATGCCAGAGGCCGAGCACAACATTTACGCAGTCGGCCTGCAAATCAAGCGACTCAGCGGCGAGGACGCCTCGTGGCGGAGGGTCAACCAGCGCTTTATGAACGTCATCCGCAAACAGTTCCTCATCTGGCGCACGGTGGATGCCGAGGCCAAAGAAGGCTACCGCCAACAGGGCGCGGAAATTCTGCAAGGGCTGCGCAGCGAAGTGTCGGCGTAAGGGAGGCTAGCGAGTGCTCGGAAGCAAAAATAGAAACCCGAACCAAGAGATCGAAGAATATCGGGATTTAATGCAGGTCCCGGACCACTTCGAGAACGGCTTTACGATCAAGGCCATCCTCGGCGTGTTCTTCGTCGCCTTTATCATGGTGCCGGGCAACATGTACTTGAGCCTGATGATCGGTGGCTCTTTGGGGGCGGCGGCCGAGTGGGTGACTATCATCCTCTTCGCCGAAATCACCAAGCGCTCCTTTTCCACCCTCCGGCGCCAAGAAGTCTATGTGCTGTTCTACGTGGCCGCCTCGCTGATTGCCGCGGAGACCGGCGCCTTTGAGGGATTGCTCTACAACCAGTACTTGGTGCAATCGCCGGCGGCCAAGCAGTTCGGCATCACCAAGCTGATCCCCACTTGGGTGGCACCGCCGCTCAACTCCGCCGCCATCCTCGAGCGCACCTTCCTACACTCGGATTGGGCGATGCCGATCGTACTCCTAGTCTTGGGGATGATCATCTCGCGCATCAACTGGTTCACTATGTCGTACGCGCTCTTCCGGCTCACCTCCGACTACGAGCGTCTGCCCTTTCCCTTCGCACCCGTAAACGCCCAAGGCGCTATGGCGCTAGCTGAGACCACCCAAGGGGTTGAGACGTGGCGCTGGCGGGTATTCTCGGCAGGGGCGATGATCGGCTTGGTCTTTGGCACGATCTACGTGGCCCTGCCGGCGATTACCGGCGCGCTGCTGACCGAACCAATCCAACTCATACCCATTCCCTTTGTCGACTTCACGCAAGTCACCGGCAACTTTATCCCGGCCACTCCGCTGGGATTTACCGCGCACTTGGGGCCGATATTCGTCGGTTTAGTGGTGCCGTTCTGGGGCGTGATTGGCACCTTTATCGGCGTGGTCGTCGCCTCCATTGCCAACCCGCTGCTCTATACTTGGACGCCTTCGTGGCGCGAGATGCCGTATCTGAACTTGTGGCAGCAAGGCATGGGCACGATCGAGACCGTCTTCGTCAACCAAGTCGATTTCTGGATGAGCTTTGGCCTCGGCACTACCTTCGCCATCGCCGTCATCGGCATCTATCAGATAGTTCAGAGCGTGCTCAGTGCTAGGGCTAACAACGGGGATGATGGCAGTCCCAAGCGCAGCTTTGCCACCCCCGCCGGCCGCGGCGATTTCCCCATCTGGTTGGCGTTGGCACTGTACTCTTTAGCCACGGCCGGCCTGATCGGCGTCGCCGCTTGGCTGCTGCCGGGCATTGCTCAATTTATATGGTTTTTCCTCTTCTTTGGTTTCGTATTCACGCCCTTTCAATCCTTCGTCAACGCCCGCCTAGTCGGGATGGTGGGACAGACGGTGGACATCCCCTTCGTGCGCGAGGCGACGATTATCTTCTCTGGGTATCGCGGCGTTGACATCTGGTTCATTCCGTTTCCCTTGGGTAACTACGGTGCCCAGACCCAGAAGTTCCGCGAAATCGAACTGACCGGCACCCAGTTTACCAGCATCATTCGCGCCGAGATTTTCATGGTGCCCGTCGTGCTCTTTACCAGTTTTCTCTACGGCTCCTATATCTGGAAACTGGCACCGATCCCTTCGGCCTCCTACCCCTATGCCCAGCTCATCTGGCGGCTGCGCGCCTACCAGCAATGCCTCTATATCACCGGCACCATGCGCAGCGAACTGGCCGTAGACAACGACCGCGCGGGATGGACTCCGGCCAATCTAATCGATAACGAGTGGTGGTACTGGCGGACGCGGCTGGTGGATCAGGAATGGCTGGACTCCGAAGGCAAGCGCGGCCAAGGCGGTCCGTGGATGCCGACCCAAGTTTTCTACTCGTACTTCGATCAAGGGGCACCCGACATCGTCGCCGAGCGCTACCTGCGCGACGAGCTGCTAGTCGAAGATGAAGTTGTCGCGGGTCTGCCGGCGATTGCGCCCTTGGGACCGGCTATGGACACCGTCATCCGCGATCCCCGCCCGACCCTCGAAGTGAAGATCGAGCGAGCCGTGCCGGCGGGATGGTTCTTCTACTTTGAGGTCGATACCGACCCGCTCTTTACCAGCTCTTGGATCCAGCGATCCACCGACGTGCCTTGGCTCTTTAGGGCACTGAAACTAGAGGTCATCGCCTTTGGTGCCGGCTTCGGGCTGGTGAGTTTCATTCTGCTCTCCATCCTCGGGCTGCCGATCCTGCTGATCTTTGGCTTCGTGCGCTCGCTGACGCAACTGCCGCATTTCGTGGTGACCGAGATCATCGGCGCGCTCTTGGCTCGCTACTACTTCTGGAACAAGTACGGGCGGCAAGAGTGGCGGCTGTTTGCCCCGATTCTGGCGGTGGGCTTTTCCTGCGGCATGGCCTTGATGGGCATGGCGGCGGTGGGGATCGCCCTGATCCAGAAATCGGTCTCCGTGCTGATCTTCTAGCATGAGCGATCGGGTGGATTTCGCTTGGCAAGGGCTGCGGTTGTCCGTGCCTGACGACTGGAATCTCGGCCGAGTTGACGGGGATTTTGAAAAGGGCTATGCCCGCCTCGACGACGCCGAAATCGTGCGTGCCGAAATCGAATGGCGGCGTCTCAAAGGCCGCGGCGAGGCCCTGCGCCTGACCGAGTTGGTAGATCGCTACTTGGCCAACCTGCAAAAGAAGGCCCAAAAGGTCGATGCCCCCTTTGAGGTCCAGCGCCGCGCCCGATTCCTCAAAAACAAGAAATTCCTCGAAGGCCGCGAATACGAGGTCTTCATCTGGGAGGCCGACTTCCGCGCGTACAATCTAGCGCTCGCCTTGAAGTCCGGGCGGGTAGTGCTCCTGAGAGTGCTGGCCAGACTAGACGAGTCCTTGCCCGAGCAAGCCGAGGCCGTGTTCCGCTCGCTCGCCGACCAAGAAGCCGAGGCCGCTTATATGTGGAGCGTGTACGGCTTGCGGTTTTTCGCGCCCAGCGACCTCAAGCTACAAAGCCATTCCCTCAAGTCGGGCCACATCCAGCTAGAGTTCACTCTCGGTAAACAGGTTCTACGGGTGCATCGGTTGAGCATGGCCCGGATCATGCTCAAAGAAGCGCACGTTCAAGACTGGTATCCGGTCTTTTTTAAGAAGCAATTGCGCGACTTCGTGGTGGACATTGATCCAGAGGCCGTGCAGGAACACGAGGGCATTCGCGTCGAGGGGCGGCCGCGCAGCCGTTGGCGTCAGTTGATCCGTCCCCTGCCCTTTATGAACCCGAGGCCGCGCCTGTATCTGCGAGGGCGCGTCTGGCGCGATGCCAGCCTCGACAAGATATTCATCGTCGAGCACCTCTACCGCAAGAAAGACACAGCAGACGAGCTAGTCGCCAAGGTAGTAGATGGGCATTTTATCGAAAGACAAGGGACCCAAGCTGAGCCGGGCCGCCATGCTGGCGTCGCGGCCAACGCGCAATGAGTCCCTGAGCTGGGAGAACAACGACAACGACGAGGTCCAGGTCTCAATAAAGCGCCAAGAGACCTGGAAGGTGCGGCTGCTGTCCAAGTTTTTCTACATACCCAGGCAGCGCAAAATCACCCTCGACGAGGTCGGCAGCGAGGTCTGGCGGATGTGCAACGGCCGCAACTCGGTCGGTAAGATGATCGAATTGCTCAGCGAAAAGTACCAACTCAACCGCAAGGAGGCCGAGGTCTCCCTGCTCCAATATTTGAAAACTCTTGGCCAGAAGCGCTTTGTCGGCTTTGTGCTAGCAGGCGAAGACAGGCCGCCCGACCGCGGCACGGCTAGCGGAAAAAAATGGCAAAAGAAGTAACGAGGGGCGAGCAATTAGCTCGTCCCTTTTTTCGTCTGCACCCGCACCGCGTCGCACGCTTCCTCTCCCACTTGCTCAATCCTGCGCTGTTGGCGCTCTTGGTCTTCGGCGTCCAAGCGCGCGTGCTGGGCGACTGGCTCGCCGGCGCGGTGGCCATTGGCACCTTCTCTGTGGTGCCCGGGTTACTACTCTGGCACTTGGTGCGCTCGGGGTATCTCGATAAAGCCTATACAGATGACCGCGACAAGCGCGCTACCCTGCTCTTGCTGGGCGCTTGTTGCTACGCTTTGGGGGGGGCGGCCCTCTACGGGATCAGTGCCCCGCCCCTGATGCTAGTCACGGCCGCGTCCTGTGTCGTCAACACGCTCTTGGTCTGGTGGATCAATCGCTCCTATAAAATCAGCATTCACGCGGCTGGCGTCGGGGGGGCGACCTGCATATTGTTGGTCAGCGTCGGCAGTGCGGCGTGGCCCTTCTTGCTGAGTTGGCCGGCCGTCGCTTGGGCGCGGCTTTACTTGCGGGCGCATACTCCGATGCAACTCGGCGCGGGCGGCGCGCTGGGCGCGGGGAGCACGGCACTACTGTACAATGCTTTCATGTTGTGAGCACGGCACATGAACCAATCGTATAAAGGCTTTATAGATCGCCTGACCTACCACAACCCGGAAAACGGCTATACCATTGCGCGCTTAGTCGTCGAGGGCCAGCGGGAGCGGATCGCAATCGTGGGGGCGATTGCCTCCATCCAAGAGGGCGAGAGCATCGAAGTCGAAGGCGTGTGGACCAATCATCCCAAATACGGCAAACAGCTCAAGGTGGAGCGCTATAAGACCGTTTATCCCTCGACCCTCGAAGGGATGCAAAAGTACCTCGGGTCCGGTTTGATCAAAGGCGTCGGGCCGAGATCGGCCAAGCGCATCGTCGAGCACTTTGGCGCGGAAACGCTCGACATCATCGACGCGGACCCCCACCGGCTAGCGGAAGTGCCCAAGCTGGGCAAGAAGAGAGTCGAGCTGATTGCCGAGGCTTGGGACGAGCAGCGGCAAATCAAGGACGTGATGGTCTTTTTGCAGTCGCACGGGATTACCACCGGCTACGCGGTAAAAATCTTCAAGACCTATGGCCAAGAGGCCATTCAAAAGGTGCGCAGCGATCCCTATCGCCTAGAGCGCGATGTGGATGGGATCGGCTTCCGCATCGCCGATCGCATTGCCCAGCGCTTGGGCCTGGGCCACGATGCACCCGAGCGCGTGCAGGCCGGTATCCGCTACCTGCTCTCCGAAGCGGCTGACGAAGGCCACGTGTACCTGCCGGCCGTCGAAATGATGGAGCGGGCCGTCGAAATTTTGGAAATCAACGCCGAGCTGTTGCCGCCGGCATTAGAGGCCCTGCGCACCAGCGACGGAGCAGTCACCGAAGATCTGCGCTACTATCTGCCGCCACTCCACCGCTCCGAAGTGGGTGCAGCATCGTCGCTAAAGCGGCTCTTGCAAGCACCGGCCGAAGCATTGGCCGTGCCCGCAGCAGCGGAGGACGGGCTGGAATTGGCCCCGGCGCAAATACAAGCCGTGGAACTGGTTGCCACCAGCAAAGTGCTGGTGCTAACCGGCGGGCCGGGCACCGGCAAGACTACGGTCACGCGGCGCATTTTGCACCTCTTGGAGGAAGGTGGCCTCAAGGTCGGGCTGTGCTCGCCTACGGGCCGCGCCGCCAAGCGACTGAGCGAGGCCAGCGGACGCGAGGCCAAGACCATTCATCGGCTGCTGGGATTTCAGCCGGGCGAGCGGCAATTCAAAAAGGGCTACGACGACCGCCTCGAAGTCGACGCGCTGATCGTCGATGAGGCTTCCATGATCGACGTGGTGCTGATGAACGCGCTCCTGCGCGCCCTGCCCGACCACGCTCGGCTAGTGCTAGTCGGCGACATCGACCAGTTGCCCTCGGTGGGGCCGGGCAACGTACTCCGCGATGTCATCGACTCTGCACAAGTGCCGGTGGTGCGCCTGACGCAGATTTTTCGCCAGGCCCAAAAAAGCCACATCATCCGCAACGCGCACCGCATCAACAGCGGCGAAATGCCCATCGTTGAGAACCATGCGGACGCGGATTTCTACTTCCTCCAAGAAGGCGACCCGGAGCGGGTGGTCGAGCTGGTGGAGGAATTGTGCGCCACGCGGCTGCCCAGCTATCGGGGGTGGGATCAACGCGCCGACATCCAAGTGCTTTCGCCCATGTACCGAGGTGAGACCGGTGCGCTCAACCTCAATCAGCGGCTGCAACAGCGCCTCAACCCGCACGGTCAGGCGCACCGCCATCGGGAGGCTGAGTTCCGGGTGGGCGACAAGGTCATGCAGGTCAAAAACAACTACGACAAGGGCGTTTTTAACGGCGACATCGGCACGGTCGAGCGGCTCGACGCAGAAAAGCAGGTCCTCTACGTGCGCTTTGACTACACCTTGGAATACGATCAAGTCGATCTCGACCAGCTCACCCTCGCCTACGCCATCAGCATCCACCGCTCTCAGGGGTCGGAATTTCCCGTGGTGGTGCTGCCGTTGACGACTCAGCACTACGTGATGCTCCAGCGCAACCTGCTCTACACGGCGATTACCCGCGCCAAACAAATGATTGTCATCGTCGGCACCCCCAAGGCCCTCAAGCTGGCCATTGCCAACGACAAGGTCACCCAGCGCTACACCACGCTCAAAGAGCGGCTGCGCGGCGAGGTCGGCGCGGTGCTGGAAGCGGGACAAGCCATCCCACTGGAACCGACACTGCCGAGCGATTGATTCGTGGCGGGCACTCAAGCGACTGCAACCTTGTCGTCCTCAACCGTTACCGCGCCGTCCTGCACCAGCTTTCTCAGCGCGGATCCTACCTTCCGATTCGCTTTGGCCGTTACGCGGCGAAAGCCCATCAGCGATAGGGCCTCAGAAATAGCATCATCTTCCGACAGGCTAAAGGCCGCGCGGATTGCCGTAATCAGGGCCACGTGAATTTCTTCGTCGGGCACCAACTCGATTTTCTTAACGGTGAGTGGCATGTCCGAGCGATCGCGCACCCGTACAGGCTTATCGCTATCGACAAATAGAAAGTCGCCTTCTAAGTAGAGGAAACCGTTTCTTTGACCGTATGCGGCGGCTCGTTTTATATGCCCTAGCATTCGCGAACCCACGCGGGCAAAGCCAGCCGATTCAGCGAGTCGCCGCGCCGCCTCTGTCAGGTGAACGGGGCCTTCAATGTCAATTACCTTGCGCATGGCTTGAGCGACGTTGTTTAATGGTAACTCGTGGATTTCAGCGAAATTAGCAATGCCCAAATCGCCCGTGGCCAACACATAGGCGTCGGCCCGCAAATCTTTTTCCGTCGGCTCGTCGCGCTCGATGCGCTTGGGCTGCGCTGCGACACGGGGTTGCTCGGCGTGGGTTTCTTCCGCCTCGTAAAAGCGCAGCGCTCGGTCAATAGAATCCTTGAGGCGCACGCTTTCTTTATGAGGGTCCCGGAACCAGTCGGTACTCCAAATGCGATGGAAGCGCCAGCCCAATCCCTCTAGCACGCTTTGGCGCAAACGGTCGCGATCACGGGCCGTTGCCGAGCTGTGATAACTCGCACCGTCGCACTCTACTGCCAAAATATAGCGGCCGGGCTTTTCGGGGTCGCGCACGGCAATGTCAATATAGAAGCCTGCCGAACCCACTTGCGGCTCAATGTCATAGCCTAGATGGCGAATGGCGTCGCTCACGGCCTCTTCAAACGGCGAATCCGCCTCCTTCCCGGTTTCGTGGCGATGATCTAATTCACCGGTCTGCGCGTAGTGCAAGAAGCTCTTCAAGGCGCGAACCCCAAACGGCGAATTGATCTCGGTTTTAATGTCGTCCGCCGTAAAATTGCTAAAGACCTCCATCGCCAAGCGTGCGCGCGTGATCAACACATTCAAGCGGCGCTCACCGCCCTCGCGGTTCACCGGACCAAAACTCGTGCTTATGTTGCCAGCGGCCGTACGGCCATAGCCAATGCTGATGAAAATCACATCGCGCTCATCCCCCTGCACGTTCTCCAAGTTTTTTACAAAAAAGCCTTCTAGCGCGCCCGTAGTAAAAAATTCCTCACAACTCGGCTCTAAACGCCGCAACCGCTCGATTTCCAGCAAAATACAATCGCGTTGAGCCGTCGAAAACGCGACCACTCCCAAGGTCATATCCGGGTGCGCTTTGGCGTGGCGCATGACCGCCTCGGCTACGGCGCGCGCCTCCATCGGGTTAGTGCGCGAACTACCGCGCTCGTACACTGACTCGGGCAGATGGTTAAATGTCAAGCCCTTGGCGTAGGGATTCACCCCGGGGCTGGGGAAGATCATCAAGCGGCCATCGTAAAATTCCCGATTGGAAACGGCAATTAGGGAATCGTGTCGGCTCCGATAGTGCCAGCGCAACATGGACTCCGGTACCCCTTGCGACAAGAACATACTCAGAATACTCTCAATGTCGGCGGTCTGACTTTCTTCGTCGTCTAGCTCCAAGGCTTTAGTAAAAAAGTCCGTCGGCGGCATCTGGCGCGTGTCCCCAACCACCACAACCTGTTTACCGCGCAGAATCGGGCCGATTGCATCCACTACTTTCACTTGACTAGCTTCGTCAAATACCACCAATTCAAAGTCCAGCGCCCCTTGCTCCAAGTAGGTCGCTACCGACATAGGGCCCATCATAAACACGGGCTTTATTTGCTGGATCGCGCGGCCGGCTTGGGTGATTAGCCGACGAATCGGCATGTGGCGGCGCTTCTTGTTTATCTCGCGGCGAATAATCGCCATCTCGCCAGCGGCGTTGGCCGCCGGCAAGCTGTGGTAGTGTTTCAAGACCAACTCTTCTTGGGCGTGATACAACAGATCTTCATCTAAGCGTCTAAATTCAGCGATGGCGCTTTCGTGGCTCATCCGATTAAACCGCTTGAGCGTCTCACTCTTGTTATACGCCTCATTCACCAAGCCCTCGTAATAGGCTTTCTTCAGGGATGTCAGCAACAAAGCTGGTGGCCATGTCCAGTCGTAAGACAATCGGTCGATTTGTTCCAACTCGCTGGCGCAAAGTTTTTTTCTCAGATGGTTATAGCGCGCCATCTGCTCTAAGGTGCCGATTCGGTCGCGCCAATGATTGAGCTCGTCTTCCATTGCGCCCAACGGTTGCTCTTCAATGGATCGCGCTTCCATCCCCAAACGCTGGCTCACCTCGTCGATTAGCTCTTTCAGTTCGCCAGCGGTGCGCTCAAGCCCCTCCAACTGCTCCTCGCCGCCTTTGAGTTTTCTGCCGCTCTCCAAGAATTTTAGCAAGCCTTCCGGCACCGTGCCCTCGCCTACTTCTTTGTACAACTCGACGACCCAGGCACTAAGTACCTTCAGTGAACTCCAATCGCTACGCGGCCCTTTCCATTGTATCCCCAACAGGCTTTCGCCCAAGCACTCGTGCTCGGTGTATGGCTCGCGCAGGGCTTGGTATTTGAGAATGTCGTCGATGAGTGCCACGCATGCTTCCGCACCGGCTGGCAGTTCGCCTTTCACCAAACCTTGCAGAGTGCGTTGGGCTCGGCGGAAGCTGGGAAAAATAAAACGCCACCAGTGACGGCCCGTAGTGGCCCACGCTTGGCGCACACTCAACAGGTTGGCCTGCCAAGCCTGCTCGATCAATTGCTCGCGCCGCTTGTCTTGCAACGATGTCATTTCTTCGCCGGCTTGGATCAGAGCCTCGATTTGCTCACCGCGGTGTTTCCAATCCGAAGCGGTTAGCTGTACTCCCTCCAAGGACGGTGCATTCAGCACGCGCTCGCCAGCGCGGCAAATGGCCCTCATGTCGGCGAGGTTTTCTGGGCCGTCTAGACCCATCTCTTCGGACAGGGTGTCACCCAATTTCCAGCAGTCGCTGAGCGATGCGAGTGCTTTAGTCAAGCAAGTAACCACCTCGTTTTGCTCAATCGGTGAGATGTGCTCTAGCGTCGATTGGGCAAAAGGATTCTGGGCCGGAGTGCCCATCGCCTCTAAATGTTCAACCAGTTCGCGCACATTCGCGCAGGCGTTTGTAAAAGCATCCCCGTCCCAATGGCGGAACTCGGCAAAGTCCAAGGCCGGCAGTTCGCGCTCACCAGCTTCTTCTCTCAGATTCAAGAGGTGTCCTTGGGCATTTATATAGCTCGTTCCCGAAGTCAGAATGGAGCGGTTCACCTCGCCACAATACGCATCGAGTTGTTCGCGTAACTGGGTGTGGCGACGCTTTTTGGCTGCGTGATTCTCCACGGCCGGCGGGCCGAGTTCCAACGTGCGCCTCAATTCTTGCAGAACGGCACTCTTATTGCTCTTATGGCTGTGAAGTTCCAGCACGGCATCGCCCAAGTGGCATTCGTCGAGGCGACGTTTTACCACCTCTAAGGCAGCCATTTTTTCGGCTACAAAGAGCACGGTTTTTCCGTCGGCAAGGGCCTCAGCGATAATATTGGTAATGGTCTGCGATTTGCCCGTGCCCGGAGGGCCTTGAATTACCAAGTTGGCGTCTTGCTTCACCGCCATGACTGCTTGCGTTTGGCTGGAGTCTGCGTCCAACACAAAGTGGAGATCCGTGAGATTGAGCAACTCGGATGACGTCTCTTCACTCGGCGTTGAGAGTAATCCATCGCCGACGCCCTCAAATCCGCCGTCGAGCAATCTTTGCAACACCTCGTGGTCGTAGGGCTTGTGGTCTTCGGGCCAATTATCCGGGTCTAAATCCTGATACATCTGAAACTTGCCAAAAGAAAAAAAGCCGAGCGCGATTTCATCTGCCTGCACCTGCCAGCGCGGCTGGTGATCCACGCTACCGGCCACTTCTTTTAAGTACTCATCAATGTCTAACTCTTCCCCGAATTCCGGCAGCGTTATCTCGAACTCGCTTTTTAATTTGTTGGCAAGCGTCAGATTCGGGCCGAGATCAGCCTGGGTGTACGCCACCTTGTAGCGCGCTCTCGCACTGCCGCGCTCCAAAGCGACCGGCACTAATACGAGAGGTGCTTTGCGGGGCGTGGAGGAGCTTTCGTGTTCATACCAGGTCAAGAAACCCAAGGCCAAATACAAAAGATCAACGCCCTGCTCTTGGTAGTAGCCTTCGGCCTCCGTGCTGATCTTCAGTAGGCTTTTATCCAGCGCATCCGCGGTGAGTTTGGTTTGCAGGCGGTTGTCGGTATGGCGGCGGTCTGCGTACTGGTCTTCCAAAATTTGGTGCAGTGCTTGCTGCTCGCTTTCGTCCTCCAGCGACGCGGGCACCGGAATAAATGCCATGGGCTTTTGCTCAGCGACCAATATCCGAAACACCTCTCTCGACTTCTCGTCGATCACTTCAAGCGTTTTCGCGCCGGGACGAAAGTTGAGCAGCGTATTGCCACGCAGGCCCATATCCAATAATTCCGACCGGCTGACTTCCAGTTTCTCTGCTAAAGATTGCATGTTAGTGGTGAGTTATGAATGGTAAGCGATGAGTGAATTCGTCCGCACTGAGATAGCAATTCAGCCTCTTAAAAATGTGCTTGGGGATGCTCTTGAAGTGTCAAAAAACGGCGTGTAGAACACGCCTTTCTTTTACCTAATAGACGCGGACGATGTCGGCAGCCACTTTGTCCGGCATAGCGATTCCCCAAAAACCCGTCGATCCCTATTATCATTAGCTGCCGAGCACCTCTACAAGGCGTCGCGCAGCAGCCAGCGCACGGCGTTCTGCTGCAACTTCTCGTAGGACGGATTCCACAGCGCAGGGATGGTGTGTCCCGGCGATAGATAGCACACCCGGCCCGCGCCGTACTCGTAAGCCCAAGCCGCCTCGCAAGTGGTGCCCGAGTCCTGCCAAACGTGCCCGTCGTCGTTGATGCTGACGGCCAAGACATGGGCTGGGTCCTTGTCGTAGTGCATGAAGTGCTGCTCGTCCTCGACGACAAAGTCCTCCACGCCGCGCGTTATGGGATGGTCTGTGCGCGTGATGTGCACTCGGTAGGGACGCACCGGCGGGTGCCCTTGCGTCGCGGCACCTAGCACGTGGCGGAAGTCGCTGCTGCCCGGGGCGATGTACGTGGTATTGTGGTAGAAAAGAGCTGCTCCACCCGCCTCCACAAAGCTCCGCACGGCGCGGCCTTGGTCCTCGGTAATCCACTGCACGGGACGGGATTCCTCGGCTTGGACGGGCGGTTCGCTGACAGGCGCAGCCTCTAGGCCGTAGCCATTGGGCCAGATCATGCCGTCGCGGAAGACGATTACCAGCCGGTAGCTCGACAGATGTTGGGCGTTGAGCAGCGTAAGCTCGTCGGTAAAATCAACAGACAAGCCTATGCCTTGGACCAAAGTGCGGCCCAAAGCCGTGCGGATGTAATCAGACGTGTGATAGCGGTCGCCCACTAGGGCAAAAGCCGTAGCCATGAATCGCCTCCTCAGAACCGTTCTAACTCCGGGAATTTTTCCTCGCCTCTATGCACGTGCATGGCCCCGCCCTCAGCGCACCGCCGCAAGGTGGGGAACACTTTGCCCGGATTCAATACCTGCTGCGGGTCAAACTCGACCTTGACCTGCTCCTGGGCGTCCAAATCCGCGTCCTTGAACATGCACGGCATTAAATCTCGCTTCTCAATGCCAATCCCATGCTCCCCACTCAACACACCTCCCACCTCGACACAGAGCTTCAAAATCTCGGCCCCTAGCGACTCGGCCTTCTCCAGATCGCCCTCGACATTGCTATCGTACAACACGAGCGGATGCAGGTTGCCATCGCCCGCGTGGAAGACGTTAGCCACCCGCAGGCCATACGCGGCCGACAGCTCGCCGATTCTCTCTAGCACCTGCGGCAGCGCGCCCCGAGGGATGGTCCCGTCCATGCAGTAGTAGTCGGGACTAATCCGGCCCATCGCCGGAAAGGCCGCTTTGCGGCCGGCCCACAGCTTTTGCCGCTCGGCCTCGGTTGTAGCGCGGGAAAGCGCGGTCGCGCCGGTCTGCTGCAAGAGCGATTCTAGCACGCGGCTTTGGCACTCGACCTCGCTTTGCGGCCCGTCCAATTCAACCAGCAAGAGCGCCGCGACCCCGAGTGGATAGCCCGCGCCGACAAAACCCTCCACCGCTTCAACAGATAGCTGATCCATGATTTCCATGCCAGCCGGCACCATGCCCGCGGCGATGATCTCGGCCACCGCCTGCCCAGCCGCGGCGACCGAATCGTACACGGCCATCACAGCCTGTGCCACTTCTGGCTTAGGCAAGATCCGTAGCGTGGCCTCCGTGGTAATGGCCAACAGGCCTTCCGAACCCGTCAGTAGCCCGAGCAAGTCGTAGCCCGCTTGGTCCATTCCCTTGCCCCCAACCCGCACCACCTCGCCGTCGGCCAACACTACCTCCAAGCCGAGCAGATTGTTAGTCGTCGTGCCGTACTTGAGGCAGTGTACCCCACCTGAATTCTCGGCGATATTGCCGCCGATTGAGCAGGCGATCTGACTCGAAGGATCGGGCGCGTAGTAGAAGCCGCTCTGCTCCACCGCTTCGGTCACGGCTCGGTTGGTCACGCCCGGCTGCACAGTCACCGTGCGGTTTTCCAAGTCGATGTCGAGAACCGCTCGCATCCGCGCCGTACTCAACACGACTCCATCTTCCCTCGGCAGGGCACCCCCCGAAAGCCCGGTACCGGCACCCCAAGGAACGATGGGAATGTCGAGTTCAGAGCAAGACCGGAGTACGGCCGCGACTTGCTCAGTGCTATCCGGCAAGGCGACCAACATGGGCCGCTGGCGATACGCCGACAGGCCGTCGCATTCATAGGCGACTACGTCCTCGCGGTGATGAATAATCTGATCGGCGCGCAAGTGTTCGCGCAGGAGGCCGATGAGGGCTTTGCGCCGCTTGAAGCGGGTGGGATCGGGGGTGGGAAGTTGCATTATTAGTAACTAGTCGTCCTCTTTCAACTTATCTATCGCCCAGCCAAGATATTCTACAGCAGTCCTAAGATTTTCTAAACATTCGTCCTTATCCCCTAGATTATCCGACGCTATGCTATTCATAAGGCCATATAAGCTGCGTTGCACTTCGCGGATGTTCGCTTCATGTTGCTGATCGTTGGACATGATATAAGCTCCTTTCTGCGGAGTTCCTATACCCTAGCGGCCCGTCGTCGCCGGCATCTCAAACATTTCGATCTCAATATGCTCGGCGCGTTCGCGGGCCTGCCAGAGGTCATAGGCCATCTGCATTCCGAGCCAAGTTTCCGGCGTAGAGCCGAACGCCTTGGACAGGCGAATGGCCATTTCGGTCGAGATGCCCCTCCTCTCGTTTACGAGATCGGACAGTGCCTGACGGGTTACGCCCAGACCCGCCGCCGCCCTAGTCACGGACAGACCAAGCGGCTGCAGACACTGCCGTCGTACGATTCCACCTGGATGCGGAGGATTGTGCATTAGTTAGTAGCCCAAGTCTTTGGCGTAAGCAAAAAGCGCGGGCGTACCGCCAGTGTGGAGAAAGATAAGGCTCTGCTCAGGACGCCACCAACCAGCGCGCACATGCGCCAAAAGCCCGGCCATGGCTTTGCTGGTATAGGAAGGATCGAGTAACAGCCCTTCCTGCTGTGCCACCAAGTGCAGTGCTTGGCGACTGTCGGCGGTTACGACGCCGTAATCCGGGCCGACAAACGCAGCATAACTCTCAAAATCCTCCACCTTCAGCGATAGGTCTAGTCCCAGGATCTCGGCGCATTCCCGCCCCAGCGCAAGATGCCCCTTTGCCGCCTGCTGATCGTCGCGCGGCGAGGGGCTGATGCCCACCACCCGCATATCAATGCCCAGCGCCTTGAACGCCACCACCAAGCCCACGTGGGTATGCGCCCCCGAACACAGATAGATCGCCGCTGGCTCAACGCCCTGTTCTTCGCATTGGGCCAATAGTTCCAACGCCCCATCGACGTACGCTACAGTGCGGAAGATGCGCGCGTCCGAGCTGGTGTGAAAGGGGCGGTGGCCGGCCGCGGTCAGCGCGGACATCTTCTCGGCCACAGTTCGCGACTGATTCTCGGGCGCTGGCAGGTCCACCTCCGCGCCAAAGAGACGGGTCAACAGCAGGTTCCCCTGCGTCTGGGCGTGGGCGTCGTCGCGGCCAACGACCACCGCAGACAGCCCCAATTTTGCGGCCACTGCGGCCGTCTGCCGCGATTGATTCGACTGGGCGGCGGCCGAGTGTACCAGCACGTCGCAGCCCTGCTCTACGGCTTGGGCGATCTGGTATTCAAACTCGCGGATCTTGTTGCCGCCGAAAGCCAAACCGGTCAAATCGTCGCGCTTGACCCAAATTTGCGGGCCGGCTAGGTGGGCGCTGAGGCGCTTTAATTCCTCCAAGGGCGTGGGCAAAGACGCGAGCTGCAACCGCGGCAATTGGGCCAACCGCCCCCTTAGTTCCTCTTGGCTAATAGCCATAGCCTTCCTCTTTTTCAGTTGCTTTGCCGTGAGCTTTCAATACAACCATTAAATAACCATCGGGCAAACTCGCTTGGGCCGCACCGAGTTTGCCCTTTTGCTAAAAACCCTTAACTTTTTAAACAGTGACGCCCAGATAGTCTCCCGCCCCACCTCGGAGCCTCACTCCTCCCCCCAATACAAATCGCGGTTTAAACAAAACAATAGGATAGGACCGTTTTGGACCTAGTCGAACCTATACCCGAACGCCTATTGCCCCATATTCGCAGCGAATTGCAACCCGGTGAGCTGCTCATCGTCCTTCTCGCCGCCGACATTCGCCCCGACGGGCAGTACGGCGACTCTTGGTTTGCGCTCACCGACGAGCGGATGCTCGTCTTTCATCCCAATGGCGCAGATAAGCCCGAGACCGTGCGCCTCGGTTTGGACGAAGTGCAAGGCATCCAGACCCGCAACTACGTGGGCAGCGGTGCCCTCGTCGTCGAGCTGGAGGATGAGACCGTCGAGCTGCTGCGCTTTTCGCAGAGTGCGTACTACAAATTCTCCGGCGTGCCCCAAGCCATTGAAGGCGCTGGCTTGGTCGAGGAAGAAGACGCAGAAGAGGACGGGCCGCCGCAGGTCGATCCAGTCAAAGTAGTAGAGCACTGCTCCACCTGCGGACGCGCCCTCCGCTCCGGCTCCAAAGTCTGCCCCAACTGCTTGCGCCAGACCGAGACCTTCTGGCGGTTGTTTTCCTATATCAAGCCTTATAAAAGCAAGGCACTGCTCGGGTTCACACTGACGATTGTGCTGACGGCCATCGGCCTGCTGCCGCCCCAGCTCAACCGCATCCTCATCGACGATCTCATCGTCCCTGTCCTCGTCGAATACGAGAAAGCGGGTATCATCGAGGGCGAGGCGACCTCGGCCCCTGACTGGAGCGTCCAACTCCTGCTGTGGGTAGTGCTCGGCCTGCTCGGTATCTATATCGGCCGCAGCATCATCAGCGGCGTGCGGATGTACGCCCTAGGGTGGCTCGGCCAGCGCGTCGTGTACGATTTGCAGATGCAAATTTTCCAACACTTGCAATTGCTGTCGCTGACGTTTTACAACCAGCTCAGCACTGGGCGGATCATGACTCGCGTTACCAGCGACACCGAGCGCATGCGCAGCTTTATCACCTCGGGATTCCAAGACATTATCATCGACGGGCTGACCATCATCGGCATCTGCACGATGCTATTTGTAATGAATTGGGAATTGGCGCTTTTGTCGCTGATCCCAATCCCCTTCATGATCGTCGGCACCATCATCTACCGCAACCGCATCCACTGGATTTTCCACCGGATATGGCGCCGCATTGCCACCCTCAACTCCATGCTCGCCGACTCCATCCCCGGCGTCAAGGTCGTCAAGGCCTTTGCCCAAGAAAACCGCGAGCTCGACCGCTTCAACGAGCGCAATATAGACCTGCGCGACTCGCAGATGACCGCCTTCAAGATGCGCTCCTATTACATCCCGACGATCGCCTTTATAACCTCGGTCGGCTCGATCGTCCTGTGGTGGTTTGGCGGCAACCGGGTACTCAGCAACACGCTGACCTTGGGCGACTTGCAGGCTTTTATCTCGTACATGGTCATGTTCTACGCGCCCGTGCGCTCGCTGTGTAACCTCACCGAGCAGCTAGAGACCGCAGCGACGACCGCCGAGCGCGTCTTCGAGATCATCGACACCGAGCCCGAAGTCCAAGACGACCCCGACGCTATCGACCCCGGCCCGCTTACAGGCGAAGTAGAATTCCGCAACGTCAGCTTCACGTACGACGGCTCGGCGCGCATTCTCGACCGCATCCACTTTAAGACCCAACCCGGCGAGATGATCGGCATCGTTGGCCCCAGCGGCGCTGGCAAGTCAACCTTGGTCAACCTCATCTCGCGGTTCTACGACGCCACCGACGGCCAAGTCCGCATCGACGGCCAGCCCATTACCCGGCTCAAACAGCAGGCGCTGCGCAACCAAATCGGCGTGGTCTTGCAAGAGCCGTTGCTCTTCCAAGGCTCCATCGCCAGCAATATCGCCTACGGCCACCCCAACGCGACGCGCCAAGAAGTCATCGAGGCGGCCCGCGCGGCCAATGCCCACAAGTTCATCATGAATTTTCCCGATGGCTACGACACCCAAGTTGGCGAGCGCGGCGGTCGGCTCTCCGGCGGCGAGCGCCAGCGCATTTCCATTGCCCGCGCCCTGATCGGCAACCCGCGCATCCTGATCCTCGACGAGGCCACCGCCTCGGTCGATACCCAAACCGAATTCGAGATCCAAGAGGCGCTTGAGCGGCTAGTCACCGGGCGCACCACCTTTGCCATCGCCCACCGGCTCTCGACGCTCAAAAACGCCGACCGACTGCTGGTGTTAGAAAGAGGGCGCATCGCCGAGGTCGGCACCCACGAAGAGTTGCTCAATATGGAGGACGGCGTCTATCGCCGGCTGGTCAATATGCAAACCGAAATGGCGAAAGTACGGGCACTATGAGCGAAGCACGCGGCTATTCCTACGAGGATTTTCTGCTCGACCCGCAAAAGATGCGCTTCAGCCGCTCCGAGCGTGGCAGCTTGATCCTCAGACTCGACGGCGAGGAATACACTGACCTCAAGATCCGCCTCGCCTTCCCATTAGAAGAGGCCGACCGCTATATCGGCGTCTCTGCCGCCGAAGACCAAGAACTCGGCCTAATCGAAGACCCGCAGCAGCTCGACGACCAAAGTCGCCAAGTGCTCTTAGACGAGCTCGACAAGATTTACTTTCAACCGCAGGTTCTCGCTTTCAACAACCTCGACGAGGAATTCGGGGTGCTGCGCGGCCAGATCGAAACCACCAGCGGCCCCCGCCAACTCGAAATCCGCAGCTACCGCACCAATGTGCGCATCCTCTCTGGCGGCCGGACCATCATCGAGGATGTCGATGGCAACCGCTATCTGATCGCCAACTGGCGAGCGCTGCCGCAAAAAACGCGCGAAATTCTGGGGCTTTAATGGGTAGGATCGGGGTTGCGTACCCGTGAAATCAACTCCGTTTCCAGTGCTTCGCAGTCGCCAGATAGGCAATCAGGAAGGCCCTTCCAGAGCTTGCCGTGGCTGGAAACATCGCTCCTGCGCAAACGGGCCTAATAGGCGACCGAGATAGTGCCTACCTTTTCCTTTCTTCCCTCGTCTGTGTCCAGCGAAATCCGATAGAGGTAAATCCCGGGCGCAACCAAACCACCGCCCTCATCCAGACCATCCCAGACCGGATCCTCGACCCCCTCGCCAAACAGACCCCGAATGGCCAACTGACGATCCAACTGCCGCACCAGCCGACCCGACACATCATACAGACGCAGCCGCAAGTCGCGTGGGGCGGATACCTCGTGGAGTTGAAACTGAAAGCGAGCTACATCGTTGAGACCATCGCCGTTGGGCGTGAACGGATTGGGAAAGATCGACACCCGAGTCAGCAACTCATCGCCCAGCCCGGCAGAACGCACCCCCAGCGCATTGCCGGGAAAATCCACCGTGGCATCGCCCGGCTCAATCAACTGTTTGACCCCCGTGCCCTCGCTGTCGAAGATCCAGCCCTGGAATTCCGTGCCGTAGCGCACCACGCGCGCGTCGAACTCGACTTCGACCAGCTTGAAGGTGTCGTCGCTCCCTTGCAGCCGGGGCAGGCCGACCAGAATCCGGTCCGCTTGGATTTCGGGTGGGAACTGGTCGCGCACTTCCACCCCATCAACGCGTACCGAGCGCACGGTGTCGGCCCGAGTCAGGGTGAAAATCTCTAGCTGGTCAAAACCTTGGGTGTCGCGATCAAAGGTGGGCAGAATACTGTAGGTGAAGGCGGTGCTGTGGGTGCGGGACACGTCCAACGGCCAGATCTCACCGACGGCGCGCAGGGCAGCCGGAGGCGAAAACTGGATTTCCAATTCCCGCAGCTTGGCCGCATCCGTCTGGGTGGAGAGGAAGAGGAGCTGCAGTTGCAGGTAGCGCGCCGGCCCCGGCGACAGGATGGGGGTGCCATCCCGCCAAGCGGCGGCCTCCAGGGTGGAATCGGCCAAGCCGGCGTGCCAAGCATAAGGAGCCGACCAGAAGCTCCAGTTTTGTTCGTCGAGGGTGAGGCGTCGTTCGCGTTTGAGGGTGATATTGTATTCCTTGCGGGTGATTTTCTTGAACTCGCCGGGTATACTGGTTTTCTGCCAGTAGAGCAGCGGCTCGTCGTCGTGGCCGGTGCGGGTGCGGATGAGGAGTTGGGCCTGGGGGTCGCGTTCTCCTTTCCAGCGGATGTTGCCCCAGGCCATGGGCTGGCCGAAGTCTAGTACTGCAGTAGTGTAGACCGCTCGTTGGATATAGCCCGAGCCGAATACTTGAAATTCGGCAATTTCGTAGTTGCGGATGGGGTCGAGGACGCGATAGGAAATCCAGCGCAACTGCTGGGTGGGAAAGCGAAAATCCATGACCACGTCCAGATTCTCCCGGTCGGCGAAGAGGACGGTGAAGCGCGAATCACTCTTGGCGTTGGGGACGCCGGGGATGATTCCTCGCAGATACGCCCCAGCGTCCGACACCAGAGTCTGGTCGCTGTTGGCGGCGGCCAGTTCGAACCAAGGCATGAAATTGACGGAGAAATCCTCCTCCAGCAGGTCCTCTTTGCGTAGCTTGGGAGGGGCCATGTCCTCGAGAATCTCGTCGATTCTGGGATTGCTGGTGCCCAGACGGGGAAAAAAGCGGATGCGATTGACCGGATAGTTTACCCCCAGATCTACGACATTGTTCTGGATGTAGATGCCCCTGCGAATGGTCGGATCGCTCGTGGCTGAGGCGGTGTAGAAAGAGGCCGTCTGCGGGTCGCCGTCGACCGCCGGTCTCATCAGCCCCGTCTGGGCACTCACTTCGTAGCTCGGGCCGCTGGTAAACAGGTTGCCGTCGACAAAGAAGTCATTTCTGTAGCGTTCCCGGATCCCATCCTGGGCTAGGTTGAGGGTATCGGGGACGAAGAAGGGCCGCAGCCATTGCCCGCCCACACTGTCTATGCGATCGGCCAGAGTGTCCTCCCAGGTCGGGTGGGTGGAGGGGGCTATGAGGGGGAGGCGCTGGCTGGCAGTGCCATCGGGGTTGAGGACCTGATACTCCCCTGGCTCGTAGGACAGGGCTGTCTGCCACTGATTGCCGTCTGTGCCGCCCAGATGATACACATTGAAGGCACTGGTCTTGGCACATAGGAGAATTAGAAAGGTGAGAAGTAGAGGCGCATAACGGGCCGACATATCCTGTTTTCCTCTCAATTGAGTCAATAGACGACCGAGATAGTGCCTAGCTTTTCTCTTGCTCCCTCGTCTGTGTCCAGCGAAATCCGGTAGAGGTAAATCCCCGGCGCAACCAAACCACCGCCCTCATCCAGACCATCCCAGACCGGATCCTCAACCCCCTCGCCAAACAGACCCCGAATGGCCAACTGACGATCCAACTGACGCACCAGCCGACCCGACACATCATACACCCGCAGCCGCAAATCGCGCGGGGCAGATACCTCGTGGAGTTGAAACTGAAAGCGAGCCACATCGTTGAGACCATCGCCGTTGGGCGTGAACGGATTGGGAAAGACCGACACCTGTGTCAGCAACGCATCGCCCAGCCCGGTCGGACGCACCCCCAGCGCATTGCCGGGAAAATCCACCGTGGCATCGCCCGGCTCAATCAACTGTTTGACCCCCGTGCCCTCGCTGTCGAAGATCCAGCCCTGGAATTCCGTGCCGTAGCGCACCACGCGCGCGTCGAACTCGATTTCGACTAGCTTGAAGGTGTCGTCCCCCCCTTGCAACCGAGGTAGGGCGACCAGAATCCGGTCCTTTTGGATTTGGGGTGGAAACTGATCGCTCACCTCCGCCCCATCGACGCGCACCGAGCGCACAGTGTCAGCCCGAGTCAGGGTAAAAATCTCCAGTCGGTCAAAACCCTGGGTGTCGCGATCAAAGGTGGGTAGGACACTATAGGTGAAGGCGGTACTGTGGGTACGGGACACATCCAACGGCCAGATCTCACCGACGGCGCGCAGGGCAGCCGGAGGCGAAAACTGGATTTCCAACTCCCGCAGTTTGGCCGCATCCGTCTGGGTGGAGAGAAAAAGCAGTTGCAGTTGCAGGTAGCGCGCCGGACCCGGCGACAGAATAGGCGTGCCATCCTGCCAGGCTGCAGCCTCCAAGGTGGTATCGGCCAACCCAGCCGGCCAAGCATAAGGTGCCGACCAGAAACTCCAGTTTTGTTCGTCGAGAGTAAGGCGTCGTTCGCGTTTGAGGGTGATATCGTATTCCTTGCGGGTGACTTGCTTGAACTCGCCGGGGATACTGGTTTTCTGCCAGTAGAGCAGCGGCTCGTCGTCGTGGCCGGTGCGGGTGCGGATGAGGAGTTTGGCCTGAGGATCGCGTGTTCCCTTCCAGCGGATGTTGCCCCAGGCCATGGGCTGGCCGAAGTCCAATACGGCCGTGGTGTAGACCGCGCGTTGGATATAGCCCGAGCCGAACACTTGAAATTCGGCAATTTCGTAGTTGCGGATGGGGTCGAGGACGCGGTAGGCAATCCAGCGCAACTGCTGGGTGGGAAAGCGAAAATCCACCAGCACGTCCAGATTCTCTCGGTCAGTGAAGAGGACGGTGAAGCGCGAATCACTTTTGGCGTTGGGGATGCCGGGGATGATTCCTCGCAGCCATCCACCAGTGAAAGGCCCCAGATTCTGGTCGCTGTTGGCGGCGGCCACTTCGAACCAAGGCATGAAATTGGCGGAGAAATCCTCCTCCAGCAGATCCTCTTTGTGCAGCTTGGGAGGGGCCATCGCCGCGAGAATCGCATCGATATTGGGATTGCTGGTGCCCAGACGGGGAAAGAAGCGGATGCGATTGACCGGATAGTTTACCCCCAGATCTACAATATTGTTCTGAATGTAGATGCCCCGGCGAATGGTCGGATCGCTCGAAGCCGAAGCCGTGTAGAAAGAAGCCGTCTGCGGATCGCCATCGACCGCCGGACGCATCAGCCTCGTCTGAGATTCCACATCGTAGCTCGCACCGCTGGTAAACAGGTTGCCGTCGACAAAGAAGTCGTTATCGTAGCGTTCCCGGATCCCATCTTGGGCTAGGTTGAGGGTATCGGGGAGGAAGAAGGGTCGCAGCCATTGCCCGCCCAAACTGTCTATGCGATCAGCTAGAGTGTCCTCCCAAGTCGGATGGGCGGAGGGAGCCGCGAGGGGCAGACGCTGGTCGGCCGTGCCATCGGGTTTGAGCACCAGATAGTCCCCTGGCTCGTAGGACAGGGCCGTCTGCCACGGATGGCCGTCGGTGCCGCCTAGGTGATACACATTGAAGGCGTTGGTCCTGGCGCATAGGAGAACCAGAAAGGTGAGAAGTAGAGACGCATAACGGATCGACATCCCCTGTGCCCTCCTCAGAAATTAAAACGCGGCGTTGGTTCCAATTCTGGCAGCCCTAATTTAGTCAAAGATGCGGTGAGAATGAAATTTTTAATGGGCGCGGAATTTTACTATACTACGGGACTACGGGAAGATTTTCTTTCGACGGCGGAGGACTTCTTATGGTGCGCCATCCACTGTATCAGCTTCTATCCGCGTTTTTCACCATTGGAGTTTTAGGTCCCATGTGGACAGACGAGGCTAGGGCGGTGGAGTTCTTGCGGGTCGGCGTCAACGGCAATGTCTCTTGGGGGGGCACGACCTTGGGGGGGAATATAACCACTTTTCCCGCCGAACACATAGTGGGACTGAAGTCGACCGAGGTGGGCAGTGCCCCTGGCAATCTGATCGATCTGTCGATCTTGGACGACGTCGTTCCCTCCGTTCAGATCAAGACCGTGGTTGATGTTGAGCCCGAACTCCTCGCAGAGCAAATGGACCTAGTCAACCAGATGCTGATAGAGGCGACCTCTCCGCTCAGCGGGATCGCCAGCTTGGAGACCAGCGTCCAAGGCAACCTGTCCACCGTGTTAATCGGATTCCAGGTCGGGGACGATCTCGCAGAACGCATGCAGCAGGTCGGCGAGGCCCTGGACCCGATCCGGCCGGAGGGAGAGACCAGGGACGGCTTTGCCGAGGAGGAAGGAGGCGACCTCAGTTGTGCCGAGGAAGCGAAGACCTTCGAATTGCAGATTTCCGGTGCCCATGTCGCCCAGGGAACCGGTCTCATCCCGGAAGATTGGGGAGAGTGCGAGACTTACTTCCAGCAGGTGGGCGCGGAGCAAAAGACGCTTGCAGACTGTTATAAGGTGATCTGTAAAAACAAGGAAACAGGGGAGCAGACACAGAGACCAGGAAGACAGCGGGGCAAGTTGGTCGCCCGCCCAGCGGCAAAAAGCTTGCAGGACGAAGACGAGGGGCAACGGCTGCCTCCCGGGACCAAGAATCCCGTGGTGTTGCCGGTGGCGCTGAGCCCGGTTCACATTGCCCTAGGTGAAAACGTGGCTCAAAGAGCCCTCGAGTTCAACGGCGAAATTACAGCGCCGTCGGTCAAAGATCTTTCCACGACCGCCCTGGCACCTATTCTGCTAGAATTGATTGAGCCGGGTGGATCAGAAGACGCCTTTGAACGCAAAGGGGACCAGCCGATACTGGGTACTTTCATCGTGCTCGATTTGGGCACTCCCATTGGCATCAATAGGATCCGCTTCTATCCGCGCAATACGGTCCAGAACGCCCCGCAATTCCCTTTCCAGAACGATTTTCTCCGACAATTCGAGCTTTTGCTGCACGACGGCCGCAACTTGGTGCGCGACAGTTTTGGCAGGTTTTCGCCCCGCACCAACGACTATGTGCCCCTGTTGAGGAGCGCGGAAAATGAGGAGCCCGTACTCGATATAGAGGTGAAGCCGGCCCGCTTGGTGCGCTACGTGCGCATTAAATCCACCTCGTCCTTCCCCTATGAGATAGACGAATTGGAGGTCTACGGACAAGGATTTGTCGCCGCCAGTTCCTACATTTCTCCCGTCTTCGATCTAGGGGAGGTCGCCACCTGGGGCAATATCAGTTGGACCGAACGCGTCGCCCCGCCGGGTCGTCGAGTCGCCACCGATATCCTCATTCGCACCCGGACGGGGAGCGATCCCACCCCCATTGTCTATAAGCGCAGAAATATCCAGCGGCTCGCCGATCCCGAACAGGCGACTTCACTGAAAAACCCCAACGAACCACTCGGCCGCGAGGAATACCTAAAACTGGAGGACCCGTGGGTCCAGTGGGCGGTTGAGGAAGACCTACAAAACTGGAGCCCTTGGTCGGCACCTTATAGCGGCGGGGATGCACCTGGAGGCACGTCAATTCTCTCGCCCGGTCCGCGGCGCTACATCCAGTTCTCGCTAGAGTTCCAGAACAGCCGCATAGACGCCACCAAAATGATAGAGCAATTGACTATCGAGTACCTGGCACCGCCGCTGGCTGACGACCTGATCGCCGAAATTTATCCGCGCGAAGTAGAAGCCTTTGAGACGGTGCAGTTCACCTATGCGGTGAAAGCGCTGATGGACATCGAGGGGGTGGCGGGGTTTGATGCCTTCCAGATTGAAACTCCCACCCAGGTTCTGGGCATCGACAAAATCCAGATTGTAGACGAAGTTGGTTCAGTCCTAGCCGAACGGGACCTGAATGCGGATATCGCCCTCGATAGCGAGGGAAATTCTGTCGTGCAACTCGAGGACGGCAGTATACACGTCCTGCCCTATTCGGTAGCTGCCGCCGGCGATACCTTTGCGATTGCGGAGGTGGCGGAGCGCAACTTCACGGTAAAATTTCCCCACATTGCCAGACCAGCCGAAGGTGGAGAGAGACTGCTGAAGATATTCTTCCGCAGCAAGGTGCTGCTCTACAGCACTGTGGTCGCGGGGCAGGCCATCCTGTCAACCCAGGAAGGCGCCATACAGCGAATTACCCCTGGAAATGCAACGCTATTAGGGGAAGGAGATCTGCCGACGGCTTCGGGCATCACGGTGTTGAGTCCGGCCATCGCCCGAGGAGAGCTCATCGGCTCTCTAAGGGTATCTCCCAATCCCTTTACGCCCAACGATGATGGAATCAACGATATTCTGAGCATTGAGTACGATGTCCTGACCATTACCCGCGAAGCTAAAATCAGCCTGCACCTCTTCGACCTTTCGGGCCAACTGGTATTCGCGCTCCACGACAGCGAGGGGTTGAGCGGCCACTATGATCAGAGTGTTATTCCCGGCCTCGGATGGAATGGGAGGGATGCGGCCGGAAATCTGGTGCCTCCAGGGATCTATCTATTGCGGGTTGTGGTCGAGGGAGACGCCAAGGACAGCGAGCAGATAAGGCCCGTAGCGGTGGTCTATTAATAGTGCACCTATTTGGACACCACGTCTTCGAACCTCTGTCTTAAGATACTCCCCAACTCTTGGGCCCTTTTCTCAATAGAATATTTGGTAGACAGATCCACTTTGGCCCGGCCAGCCAGGGTATCCCCTCTGACCATATAGGTCAAGTGGCCCGCTAGCCAGTTGGCCTGGATATGGGTCGGCTCGATCTCGAGGATGGTTTCGAGCTGTTCCAGCGCTGCAACCCCTCTGTGCTCGATAACGTATTGCGCCGCTAGGAGCCAGCGCCCCTGGATGTGGTTCGGATTGTGGGCGATGAGGAGCTGCAGGTGCTCCTTGCTCGCGGCGGACTCGTTCCCGCGAAGGGCGAAAAGCGCTAGGCGGTAGCGAGCTTCTACATGGGTCGAATCTCGCTCCAAGATCTGGGCGTATTCCCGCCCGGCTGCCACAGGCATTTGCCGCGCCTCGTACACGCGTCCCAACTGATAGCGGGCGTTGAGGGAATCCGGCCTGCTCTGGAGCAGATCCTCATAGGCTCGAGTGGCCTGTTCCAATTGTCCCAACTGCACATAGGTATAGGCCACCAGTCCCTGGATATCGACCTTGTCCACCTCCGCATCCTCTGCAAGAAGTTGCTCGTACTGAGCCAAGGCATCGCCGTAGTTCTGAATTTTTAAGAAGACATTGCCCAAGCTATAGCGGGCCTCGGGATGCTCGGGAAAGTGCTCGATAAACTGCTGATACTCGGCGATTGCCTTCTGGTAACGTCCCTGCCGGGCGTAGAGCGAGCCCAGGTTGAAACGCGACTCCTGCAGGGTCGAATCTAGGGCGAGGGCTTGGCGGTAGGCAGCGATAGCATTGGCGGGCAGGCCTTGCTGCTGAAATACCATACCCAGCCGATAGTGGATCTCTGCATCCTCCTCCATGCCCCCCACTCGGAAATTGCTCACTGCCAACAGGGACAGACCGGCGATGGCTGCGCCGATAAGAGGACGCATCTGCCGCTCTTGCGCGAGGCAGTAGCACCGCTTGGCACCATGGACGGCGAACAGGAGCAAGACCGGCACGACGGGCAGGCGATAGCGCGCTGTTGCGAAGAAGAGGACGACCGAGAGGGCATAGGAGAAAAGAAAGAGCAGGAGGAGAGCAGAGCCGGATTTGCGGTGCAGCCCTTCTCTCCACAAAAGACCGATGCCCAGCAGGGCCAGAGGAGCCAGCACCCCGAAGGGGAAGGCAATGGAGGACTTCCACAGCAGCATACTCAGCAGGGCGGAGAAGTTGCGGGCATAGTAGAGGTCCTGGTTGCGGCCGATCTCGTGGCCATGCCAAAAGAGATAGATCTTGTCGAGCAGGAGGCGACCATAGTCCAAAGGGTGGGTGCGGATGAATTCCCAGGCTCGGGAGAAAAAGAAATGGGATTTCTGCGAAGGACGGTCGAGGCCGGCTTCGCTCTTAGGTCTGGCGACCAGCTTCCGCCATTCGGGGCCGGGCTGAATGGACACAGTCTTGTGGTAGTCGGCGTTGTTGCCGATGAAGAAGTTGATCCCCGCATTGGACGAGATCAGCACCCAATCGTTGCCCACCAAGTAGTTGCGTAGCGAGACTGGAGCGATGACTAGGAGGGCACCTAGGAGAAGGGGAAAGGTGCGCAGCAGGCGCTGTTTCCAAGGGAGGTTAGCGTCCCGCCATAGAAGCCACCCGAGGGCAAAAGGCAGAAAGAGGAGGATATTGGCCACGCACAGCGCGGCAAGGCCGAAGAGCAAGCCGGGTACCAAGCGCCTCAGATAACCTCCGGAAGTCGCCCACAGCAGGGAGAGGATGAGCAACAGATCGAGAAATACAGCCAGTACTGGAGGTAGAAATTCGGCGTCAAAGAAGAGCAGAGGGCCGTAGATGGCGGCGAGGCCAGCCGCTGCAAGTCCCACGGCACTAGAGAATATCCGGCGTCCCAAAAAGTAGATGAGTACGCAGTTCACCGCTCCCAAGACGGCCTGGACGAGGCGGGCAATGTAGTAGTCGGGACCAAAGAGTGCGAATACTAGGCCGAGGAAGTAGGGATAGAGCGGAGGCTGCCAGAAGGGGGTCGGGTCGCCTCGCCAATGGCCGTCCACGGCCATCCGGGTCGCGGCTTGAGTGTAGGTTTTGGCGTCGACCTGGGGGAAGTCGAAAAACGGGCTAGCTTCGCTCTGGTAGACGTAGAGACAGCGCAGACCGAAGGCAATAAGTCCCAGCAGGCCGACGAGCAGTCGTTCTCTCTTTGTCATCTAAGCCGAGCTATTCCCCTAGCCCCGCGTACACCGTGATGAATGCTTCGAGTATGGTCTTGGTCTTGACGCCGGGATCCTCAAAATCGCGTGCATCGAATTTCAGGCCGACCTGAGTGTTCAATTCATAACCCTGATAGGCGGATGTATTGGTGAGTTGGCCGGCGGTAATAAAGGACTGGAAATTATTGATTTTTGCATCCAGATCCTTGAAGAGGACGTACTCGATTCCCATCGTCAAGGTGGTGCGTGCCAGAAACGGCAGCCGGACGATGGTGCCGAATATCTCCGTCAATTCGTCCCGATCCTGTTGCGAGAAGAGATCGTAGGTCGACCGACGGTACTCGCTCTTCCACCGCGGCATGAGGCGAACTCGGCCCAATTCGTAAAAGTACTCCAGCTTGTTGATGATGCCGAAGAAGAACTCATCAGACTCTAGGCCGAAAGTAGCGCGCTCGGCCGCGTCCATGCGCTGGTGCCAGAGGTCGTGTTTGAGCGAGTTTTTGAAGGTCAGGTTCTTTTGGGGCGAGTACTCGTGGCCGATGTAGAGCGAATTAAAAAAAGTGTCGCGGCCGAGCATTGGATCGACCACTTCGATGTTGCGATCGCTTCTTATGCCGCTTCTATTGTCCCACTGGAGCAAATTATCGGCAATGTCATCCTTTATACTCTTAACTACCTCTAGGATCCGGAGCCGTCCCCAGATCTGGTGCTCTAGGTCGATATTGAGCAGGCCGTAGGTGGCGTAATTCCTCTGATCAGTGGAGATTTTCTCGTCGCGGAGGTGACCAAAGGTAATGCGCATCCGCGGGGTTACATAGGCTCCACCATAGACATTGAATCCCCGGCGGTCCCGCTTGTAGGGGAAATCGGGTTCGTTGTCGTTCTCGAACCGGTCTATCCAAGCGTTGTTGTTGGCGTCTATGCCATAGAGGAATTCCGGTCGGTCGACGTTTTGCCTCAGGAAGGGCTCTTCGTAGTCGGGAACCAAGTTGGTTCGGCGCGTATTGTCGTTCTGGTTGAAGTCGGGGACAAAGTCGTTGTTCTCATCCCAGCCGGGAAATACCGCCCGGTCCGTACTGAGAGCGTCGTTGCGGCCCCAGTCGGGGATGCGGTCCTGGTCGTCGTTGTCCTCTACGAACTCCCACAGGAAGCGCTCGGTGATGCTGCTGTTCTCCCCGTTTTCGAAATAGCCGGAGGTGTAATCCATCTTTCCGTCGCCCTCGGTGAGATAGGTAGTGCTGGCGTAATCCCGATCCATGGCGAAGGCCTCGCCGAATAAAAACCACGGGTACTCTTTTTTGGACAGATTGATCATCCAAGCATTGGCCGAGGATTTGCCCGAGATACCCGACGAAGTACTGTGATCGGTGTTGCCCTGGTCGGTGCTGGGGTAGGGATACTTCCTGTACACCCGGCTGTTGTCGAATTCTCCGTATACGTCAAAACCCATCACATCGGCGAATTCTACCGTAAAGCCATAGATCTGGGTGGCCGTGGGCAGACCGTATTCAAAGGAGACCACCTTGATATTGGTATTGTCTTTTACATTGTTCCTCGCTTGGGTGACCAGCAGAAATACGGGCGCACCACTGCGATCCGTCTGGCGGTCGGAAGTGACCTGTACCTTGTAATCATTGCCCAAGACCAAGTCGAATTCGACTTTTCTGATCTGGGTCTTGTCTTGGGCAGCAGTGAGCAGAAAATCGGCGCTGTTGAAATCGTAGCGCAACTTGATCTGTTCGTTGCCGTCTGCAGAGATAAATCCCTCGCGCGGAAAGCCCCCTTCGGCGACCGGCTCAAAGCCGATTTCCTTGCCGCGTTCCTCGGTGCCGTCTAGGTAAGTAATGGTGATGTCTGAGCCCGCTGGAAAGAAGGCCGCTCCTCCTTCGTTGTCCCCCGGCGAATCATCGCTGAGGAGAACCTCGATCCAAGAGATCGGCTCTACCTTCTGGTCTACGGTCAACTCTCCGCTGAGCGGATTGCCGCTGAAACCGTCCGTGAGGGTGTTGGACTGGTGGGCATTGACAAAATTGAAACCCAGGGTGGTAAAGTCGCCGACCTGGACGGTGGTGCGTCCGCCCATCAAGAGGGTATTGTTAGTCCGGTTGAGGCCGTCGTCGGGCGTCACCGATCCCCCCGCACTGCTGGCTCTGGAATAGAGGAAAGTGATCATGTATTTGTCAGTGGCTAGGTCGAATTGGACCCCGTCAAAACTGGGTTTGGAGAAGGTCATAGGCGTCAGGGTGGTGCGAATGGCGTCTCCCATGGTGATAGCGTAGTGGTACTGGCCCTTGGTGTCCGAGGCAATGACCAACCCACTGAACCAGTTTCTGAATCTCATGTCCTTGAACAGCCGATTGCCCTGTTGCAGAGGCTGGCTCTGTTCATTGAGGAGGATCAGCCATCCTTTGGTAACAAAGTTGCCGAAGAGATCGTAGAAATAATCGCCTTCCAGTGCAGTATCTACATAGCGCTGGTAAAGATCGCGGGCGTAGTTGGAATACTCCCATTGTCTCCAGTTGTATTCGCTGTAAAGTTCCTGGGGGATATACCATCTTTTCACCGCCGGGTCCAAGGCATCGAAGAGGACGCCCGATCCCTGGGGTTCGAAGCTCACCTCTCCACCCCGGCGAACTCCCAGACGGCTACCGTAGTCCTGCGCCAAGGCCAGATGCTCTGGCCCTAGCAGCCAGAGTGCAAACGCGCATACTATTTTAAAGAGATGAGACGACGTTTTCATGGGTATTTCCTCCGCGGAGGGCGGTGGTAAAATGGCGCAGTGCAAGAAAATGCACGCCCCCGGTCAAAGCGGATAGACCTCCTGTGGAACGATAAAAAAAGGACGGTGGATTGAAGCGCCCACCGCCCGTGGAATGAAGCAAACTGCAAAGTGAAGTCGCCACACGGGCGACGCATGATATGACTCTACGGCTACTGGGTAATAAACTGGGACTTGATGCGACCCCAAGAATCGGCCTGCACGGCTGTGACCTCCTGGGAGCCCCAGTCAATGCTATCATCCAGTTCGTTTAGAATCATATCGCTATCGGCCTTACAGCACCCACCATCTGTAGTAGTCCAAAAGTTCGTGCGCTCGGTGCCTCCGTCATCGTCATCGTCGAAGGCCATGCTCATGTGAATGAGTTGGTCTACTTCGAGTGGTGCGAGAGGTGAATTATCTAGATTGCCGTCCTCCGCGATAAACTCGAAGGGCTGCATCCAGATCTCGTAAAAGTAGGTGCTCTCGCCGTATTCCTCGCCCTCGAAACTCCAGCCGAAACCCCAGTAGGGGCTGGTGTCTGGATCTGTGCGCCAGGCATGTGCCGGGAGCATCTGACCCAGGTTATCGGCGGCTATGGGGACGGATACGTTCCAAGACTGCCTGGTACCGTCCTCCCATCTCTGCTCTTCGATATCGAGGTGGGCCACATCGATGTAGATCTCCCACGCATCGTCGGCCCACCACTCGTCTGGGGCAGAGCGATCCGTAATATGTTTATCGTCGAAGACTTCGGCCATGGCGTAGAGCCGGTCGTTGTTGTCGTTCCAGCCCCAAAACGAGCGGATGGCCATATCGCTGACATCGATTTCGCCCTGTTCATTATTGGCGTAATACGAGTCGGCCAGCACCTCGCTGCCGATCAGATAGGGTACGTCGGGTACCACAGCCCAATCGGCGAGGTTGCCGTCCACCACCGGAACATTCTCGTCCGGGAACTGAACGGCGAAGAATAACGAATTGTTCCACGCGTGCCCCCATGCCCCAACTGCCATGCACAGGGTCAGGAGAACAACCGATGTCCATACCCTTCGCATATATTCCTCCTTAGCTAGAAAATAAAGAGACAGTTCTGGTGGTGCTTGCCCTTGTCTAAATCCACCTCCTTTCTCGAGTTTGACAACAGGGCTATGGTGATTTCAGGAGTATTTTGAATTTATGTGTTTGTATAAATACTCAATTCAACAGTCTGGGTCAAGCAAAAAACAAGAAGAGCAAAAGATAGACAAGATAAATACAACTTATTTATTTTTGATAATTTATGAAAATATTATTTTTGCCAAATTGGGCCAAAAGTGCAAAAAGTGTCCGAACTATTAATGCATACAAGTTCCGGCAAAAGCGAAAATTCAAGCGAGCTTGCATCAGGTAGTTTTGCCAGATATATTGCAGCAAGCCAAGTGGGTTTTCGATTTTCCGGCTGACGGCCCCCAATCCCCGATCATTTCCTACATCCAAGTCTGTCGTTTACTGTCCTGGGCCACCTTAAATAGAGAAAATGAAAAGAGCCAGTGTAACCCCTTCCTCCGTGCTGTTTTTTATAGGATTGCTCTGCGCCTTGGCCACCTGCGGCCGGGAGCCTCGGGAAGACGTCGTGGCTGTAGTGGGAGAGCGACAAATCACTGCGGGAGATGTGCGCAAATTCGTGCTCAATCTGCTGCCGGGACTGCGCTCGAACGAAGAAGGGCAGAAGGCCAGGGAGGACTATCTGCAAACCCTGATTGACCGGCAGGTTCTGCTCGTGGAAGCCTACGACCAGGGACTGGACAAAGATCCCGAATTGCTCAAAGCGCACAGGGCCAAAGAGCAGGAGCATATCGTCGCGATCTTTTTTAAACGGGAAATCAGACCGCAGATTGCGGTTTCCGAGGAGGAGATCCACCGCTTTTTTGCAGAACGGGCAATGGCCCAGGAGCGTTTTCTCGCCACTATCGTCGTGGAGACCGAAGACGAGGGTCAGTGGATCCGGCAGCAGATCCACAAAGGCGACAGTTTTGCGGTACTGGCCCGGACCCATTCGTTGGACACTAGGTCGGCCGAGCGAGGAGGAGAGATAAGATTTGTCAATCGCCCCCGGGCTGAGCGCATGGGGATACCCGTAGCTGTATTTGACTCGCTGCAAACGGGCGTCGTATCGCCTCTCCTTTCCATTGGGGAGAATTACCAACTGGTCCGCTTCTTGGCAGACCGCCGCGCAGATCTGGAAGTCTATCGGACTAGGATCGCACGGCAGTTGGTGGCAGAGAAGGCCCAGGAGATAGAAGCTCAGAAAGTGGAATTACTGGCCCATGAACTCGGCTGGCGCATGGCACCGGAAGGATTGGCGCTTTTGCGCCAAGGTGCAAAGTCGGCAAAGGGAAAGGAGAGGGTGTCGTTCACCGCAGAGCAGAGCGAGGTCCCGCTCTTCATGTACGAGGGGAACGAGATCGCCCTGGGCGAGTACCTCGAGGTATTGCGCGCCCATAGAATCGCTAATCCGCAGGCTTTTCGGGACAGCACCTTCATCGCCTCGGTGGCGCGCCGGTTTTTGCTGACACCTGCCATGTTTGGGGTTGCGGCGGCCCGACTCGGTATCCCTGAGGAGCCGGAGGTTCTACAGTGGATAGAGACAGCAAAAGAAGAATTGATGCTGATCCAGCTGCGGCAGCGGGAAGTCAGCGCCAGCATCTCGCCGAGCGAAGAGGACGTGCGGCAATTCTACGAGGAATACCGCGAGAAATTCTACCTTCCAGAACTTATATGCTTTGATGAATTGCTGACCCCCACTCTGGCAGAAGGACAAAATCTCAGGACGGAAATCGATAAAGACACCCATCTATTGGAACTGGCCAAGGCAAAAAATCTGCCTACGAGGCGCCGGGGGACGGATGGCTTGGTCTGTATGAACAAGTATTACAAGGTGGCCTATCCCCAGCTATGGGAGGCTCTCAAGGCGGCACCCGTGGGAGAATTGCGCGGCCCTGTACTCGCTGGAGAAGGGTATGTCATCTTCAAGGTTCTAAGGCGCGAGGAAGGACGGCAACAGCCCTTTGAACAGGCCCGCAAAAGAGCGCGGGCCTCTCTGGTCCAGCGCCTGGAACGCCAGCGCTTTGACGAGTTGCTCAACGGGCTGCACCAGAAGTACCAGGACCAGACTGAGGTTTATGCAGACCGTCTAAAAGAGGCCCTGCCAGAAGCCCTGCTGGCTAGTTCGGCAGAGGAACCCTGAGCAGATAAAAATTGCCAGAGTCGAAACATTCCAAGTGCAGGAAATCTGCTTTGGCTAAAATCCCCTTTGAAGCTCCCGGTTTTCGCGCGCTCCTCATCGGTGCCGTGGGGTCCGGGGCGATCGGTGCCGGTGTTCTCTACTGCAATATGGTGCTGCAGGGCTCCCGCATCGCTTCGTATTTCAATACCCCTGCGGCCCTCATCCTGTTCTTCGTTCTGGTTTTCTTTGGCAATACCGCGCTGGGCCTGATCCGCCGCTCGTGGATGCTCAATCGCGCCGAACTCGCCCTGATCTACATCATGTGGATCGTGGCCACCGCCATCCCCGAGTGGGGCCTGACCAGCTTTCTGCTGACGGATATCACCAGTCCGATCTACAACGCTACGCCCGAGAACAACTGGGCCGAATTGCTGCACCCCTTCATCCCGGACTGGATCATTCCCCACCACGACTTCGCCCAGGTACAGAATTTTTTTGAAGGAGCGCCCAAAGGCCAAGGCATTCCCTGGATGCTGTGGCTGCGGCCCCTGGCCTACTGGATTCCCTTCGTCCTAGCCCTCTACTTGGCCATGATCTCCATTATGGTGATCTTGCGCAAGCAGTGGGTCGAGCACGAGCGCCTCGTCTTTCCCGTGGTCCAGGTGCCCCTTGCTATGATCCAGGACGACGCCACCGGGCCCTCGCTGATCAAGCCGTTTTTCAAAAATCCGCTGATGTGGCTGGGTTTTGCCATACCGGCCATTCTCCAGAGCCTCAACGGGCTCAACCCCTATTTCCCCTCCATCCCTCGCCTCTATTGGGGCACGCAACTTTCCCTTTTCGGCGATACCATCACTATCCCGTTCATTCTGAGCTTCCAGATGCTGGGCTTTTCCTATTTTGTCAACCGAGATATCCTCTTCGGCCTGTGCTTCTTCCATCTGCTCAATGTCATCCAGCAAGGCATCTTCGCCTATCTGGGGATCCAGAAAATCGATCCGCTGCTCAGTGTCTACACCCGCGGCGGCCCCATGGTCGCCCACCAGGGGCTGGGTGCCTTCATCGTCTTGGTCCTCTTTGGCCTGTGGACCGCCCGAGGGCATTTGCGCGCCGTCTTGAGCAAAGCGCTGCAGAAAAACTCCGCCGTCGACGACAGCGACGAGATACTCTCCTACCGGGCAGCAGTCCTAGTGCTGGGCGGCAGTCTGCTCTTTATGGGAGTGTGGATTTGGCAGTCGGGGATGCCGGCCTGGATCACGCCCTTTTATCTTTTTCTGGCCTTCATTCTCTTCATCGGTCTAACGCGCATCGTAGCTGAAGGGGGGATAGTTTACATTTTTGCCCCAATGACGGCCTCGGACTTCGTGGTGGCCGGCTTTGGGACGCGGGCGTTGGGCCCTTCGGGGATTGTGGCGATGGCGTTCACATTCATCTGGGCCAGCGACATTCTCACCTTTGTGATGGCCTCCTGCGCCAATGGTCTAAAGCTGGCCGAGGAGACGATTAGGCGGAATCGGCGTTTGATTTTCTGGGGCATGGTCGTAGCCATCCTAGTGGCTATCGCCAGCTCGGTGTGGGCCATGCTGGCCATAGCGTATAAATACGGCGGCATCAATACAGACGGGTGGTTTTTTGGCGTGGGTTCGCGCTATCCATTTGAAAATGCCGCTTTTCGCATGCAAGTTCCCGAAGGGCCGCACTGGGAAAACTGGATCTACACGGGCATTGGGGGCACCATCATGGGGCTGCTGATGGTAGCGCGCCAGCGCTTCTTGTGGTGGCCTTTTCACCCGCTCGGTTTTCCGGTCAGCCTGCTCTTCGGCACCGTGTTTTTCAGCGTCTTGCTGGCATGGCTGATCAAGATGGTGGTGATTAAGTACGGCGGTCCCCAATTGTATTTGAAGACGCGCCCCTTTTTTTTAGGGTTGATCTTGGGACAGTTCGTCACCGCTGGTTTCTGGCTGGCAGTCAGCTATTTCACCAAAATTCCCGGAGGGTACAATTACATGTCGGGATATTTTTGATGCCAATCCCATAGTCCTATGAGGGAGGGAGGAACTCGATTTGAGTTGTGCCCCAGCCCTTTATTATTTATGGCAAATGGCAAAGTCGGCCTACTCACTCTGGAAAGAGGAGATATCAGAAATGGCTCATTGCAAAAGTACCTCCCGATTGGAGCAGGTCTACTTGCTCGCTGTGTTCTCGCTGTGCCTTTTGGCCTGTTGGACGGATCGGAGTCGGGCGCAGACGCCCGAGCAGGGCTACAGCATGTCCGCGGAAGGAATCGTGGTGGACAGGGCCGAGCAATGGGAAGTGTGGGGGCGGCCCGAGCACGCAGTGGCAATAGATCCCGTGACCCACACGGCCGCGCCGCGCCGCATTAGCAAAAACATCAACGTCATAGAAGATATGGAGCGGTTCCGCATCAGGATCGGCGACCAGAAGGCATATGATAAACTGGTCAAGACCCTCAAGCGAGAGGGTGCCTCGCTGCCGCTCAACATAGTCACGGGTCCGGCCCATGTAGCCGGGTCCCCAATTTTGCACTTGAAAGCGGACGCCAAGAAAGGCATAGAAGTAGGCGATCCCGTGATTTGGTACTTCTACCAGGGAGGCATTAGGGAGGTGCCCTACCGCTCGGAAATGGCCGCCAATATCCTCGACGGCGATCCGAGTACCTATTGGGAGCCGAGCACCGAGGTGAGCGAGGAAGAGTACCATGCCCTGCCTCTGGGTGAACAGGGGTCCATTTATTATTTCGCCAAAGACGCGGCCGGCCAGGAGCGTCGCGTGGGCCGGAATACCTACGAGCAGACCAGCACCAGTGGGCGGCGGATCCAGTATAACAGCCGCTCCCTAGAAAAGTGGTACGTGGATGTGGAGTTGGGCCGGGTGGTGCCGGTCTCGAAGATCGTGCTGCGCTTTGTGGACGAAGAGGTGGGCGAGCCCTTCCGCCAGTTCCGCATCCTCACCACGCCTTCGCAAAAGCGGGACGCCACTTTGAGCTTGACCGCGCGCACGGTGACACCTAACGAGGATCGGCGAGTAGTCGAATTCGACAATTTGATTGCAAACGATCCGAGTAGGAATTACCTGCTAGTACACCGGCTACGCATTCAGATCACGGACAGCAAATTCGACAAGTTCAAGGAAATCTCCGAGCGAGAATATATAGACCTGCCTCTGGGGGACCAGGGGGGCATCGATTACTTCATTGTGAATGCAGTTGGCAAAGAGACTAAGGTGGACAAGGCGGTCTTCGATCAGGTTCCCGCCGATCGCCAGAGCCGACTGGCCTCCTACCAGCGGGAGCGCCCCCGCCTAGCGGATATCGAGGTGTGGTCCCAAGGGAACAATATCGCCCTAGGCATTATCGAGGGCGGCGGCAGTGTTGACCTGCTCGGGCCATTGACGGCGGCAGAGGGATTTGACGGGATCTACGACACCCATTTTAGGCAGGAGGTCTGGCAACCAGACCCCCGCTTTGAGGATAGAGGTACACTCATCGTAGATCTGGGAGCCGTCTTCTGGATCGATCAATTGCGCTGGGTGGGAAGTATTTCTAGCCGCCATGAGTACTTGACCCGCGTCTCGGACGGAAGCAGAGATACCAATGGCAATCTGAAGTGGATGCAAATAGACCGGAGCGAGAAAGGCGTGACCCGGGTAAATTACGAACAACTCTTGGAGCGTCCCATGCGGGTACGCTACTTGTGGTCCCGGTCCACGGTAGATTTCCAGCGCGCCGCGGGAAGTGGGATCCTCGCGGACGGGTTCAGGGAAGTGCAGGTCTTTGGCGAGGGGTATCCCCCGGAGGTTGTTCTGACTTCGCCCCTGATCGAATTGCCGGGCGTGTTCGTCCTGGGCAAGATAGAGTGGGAAGCCGATATCCCCGATCCCGATCTGGTCGATGTGGAGATCCGCACCCGCACCGGAGACCGTTTGATAGAGATAACCGAATACTACGGCAGCGGCGGCGATTCCAAGACCGAAGCGGACTACAATAAATTGCCCGCCAAGTTCCAAGGCCCTATGGTCACCAGCAGGATACCGGGAGGTGGATGGAGCCCCTGGAGTCAGAAATACATCGAGTCAGGCGAGCCCATCACTTCTCCCAGCCCGAGGCGGTTTTTGCAGATTCAGGTGAAGATGGTTTCCCGGGTGCCCGACATGGTCGCTAGTATCCGCTCTGTACGGGTGCATTTTCTCCCGCCGGTAGCCCGCCGAGCGACCGGCGAAATCTGGCCCAACGAGGTATCTCTGGGCACGCTGCAGGATTTTGAGGTCTATCTCAATCCCACCTTTGTAGAGCGCGAGCCCGATGGTCAGGGGAGTCGGCGCTTCGACGAGATCCTCATTGATGCCGATCCCATTCGGGCGATCAAACTCCTAGATGTGAGCATAGGGCCGGAGGAGGACTTGCAAAATGACACTGGACAGAATTTCACCGAACTCGGGTCGCGTCTGGTCGCGGGAGAGCAGGACTACTGGTTCGAGGACGCCGGAGAGCGTTTTCAGGTCTTGATTGATCCCGCCTCCGGCGATACGCTCAAAGTCTTCCAGGGAGGAATCGCCGCCGGGGATGCCGATGCGGCCGGATCCAAACTGCTGATGCGTCTGCCGCACAAGGTCGGTCTGTTGCCCCAAGCGGAGAAATCGCGGTTCTACAATCGGCTCATCTTGGAAGAGGGGGAAGAAGTCCCCGTGGATGAGGACGGTCGCCCGTTGAACCAGCTCACTTATTTGAGCCTGCCTTCAGAGCAGCAGGGGCGCACGGTCTACTTCCAGGTTGTCGGTAAGAACCCGGATGGCACGTTTATCGAGGAAGAAGTCACCAATTTTCAGTACAAGAGTCTGGAGGATTCTCTGAAAGGGGAGATTCTCTATTTTCGCAAGTTGATCGGCAGGGGTGGAGAATTTCCCTTTGACCGGGCAGGGCAGCCGCTGTCCCAGGCCGCGTACAACGCGTTGCCAACGGACGAAAAAGGATCGATTGTAGCTGCAGGGGAACTGGTCCGGGTCCGTTTTAAGGCCAAGGTGATATTGAATGGAAGCACGATCGACGCATCAATCCGCGATGCCGGTGGGCCGGCAATATGGCAGCAGGTGGATGCCGGGGATGCGACCTCTCTAAGAGAGGGAAGCACTATGAGTATCGCCGTACCGATCAACGCCCGGGTGGTGCGGGATGTGGTGATCTCTCCCAATCCCTTTACCCCCAACGCCGACGGCGTCAACGATCAGATGCAGATCCGCTTCTCCCTGGGCAACCTCAATGCAGATCGCGAAATACGGGTCGAGATTTTCGACCTCAGCGGCCGTCGAGTCTGGCACAAAGTCCAGATGGGGTTTGGCGAACAGAGCGTGGTGTGGGAGGGCTGGGACGAGGCGCAGAAGGTAGTTCCGCCTGGTCTCTATCTGTGCAAGATCGCGGTGGATGCGGACGCGGTGGAGGCTACTCACACGGTGGACTATCGGGTGATTGCCGTGGTGTATTAGGTAGCTGGTTGGCGTTGGCGCATCGATGCTGAAGAAATCGCTTTTCCTAAATCTTCTGGCGGTTCTGCTGGGGATGGGGGCTCTAGTACTGCTCGAAGTTGCCCTCTACCTAGTGGATGCAGGCCCTTCCAGTCGGCTTTTTCTGGCGTTCCACCGGGATGGCGAGGTCGTATACGAGGTCAACCCGCACGTCGGCCACCGTTTCTTTCAACAGCAGTACCGGCGTCCCGTACCTTACGATCCGAGTTTCCCACAAAAAAAACCACCTGACACGGTGCGCATTTTTGTCCTAGGGGCCTCTACTCTGCTCGGTTTTCCCAACCCGCCCAATACGGCTTTTCCGCATTTTCTCGCAGCAATGCTGGCCGAGGTCTATCCGGACAGACACTTCGAGGTCATCAACTGCGGCATGACCGCCATCAATACCTTCTGTCTGCTGGACTTCGCGGCCGAAATCATCGGGTATGAGCCGGACTTGATCATCCTCTACGCGGGGCACAACGAATTTGTCGGCCCTTACGGGGTCACCACTCCCTTCCGCAAATTCGGCAACAATCGGACCTGGATCCGGCTCTACATGGAGTTGCAGCGCTCCAGAATCTACTACTTTCTCAGCGAGGCGATCTACCGTCTGCAAAAGTGGTGGAGCCCCGCAGAGGAGAAGTTCGGACTCCATCTGGTCGGCAGGGAAATTGGCCTGCTCGATGAGGAACACCAAGTCACTGCGGAAAACTACCGGGACAATCTAGGGGAAATACTGCTGCAGGCCCGTCAGCACGGGACTCCGGTGCTGCTTTCGACTCTGGTTGCCAATCTAAAGGACTTCTATCCGCTGCGCTCGGACTGCGACGGCGGGGATTTATCGCGAGAGCTGGACGGCCTAGTACGCCAAGGCCGACTGCAGGAAGCCATAGCCGTCTGCGAGGAAGCACTCGATGAGGACCCCTATTGCGCCGGCATCCACTTTGAATTGGGCCGACTGCACTATAGGCGCAGGGCGCACAGCAAGGCCCACAAGGCCTTTGTCTACGCCCGAGACATGGACAGGCTACCTTTTCGCGCCCCCACGGTATTCAATCAGATCATCCGCAAGCTGGCCGGCGCGGCCGAGGGCCAGATCCTGTTGAGCGATGTGGAAAAAGCCTTTGCCGCCAACTCGCCGCACGGCATTGTCGGGAACGAATTGATCGCTGAGTACTTGCATCCAACTGTGTATGGGCATTACCTAATCGCCCGCTCCATGGTCGAGGATCTGGCGCAGAGTGCTGTCGGTGCAAACTGGGGAGTGGGCGATACGGGTAGGCTGAAAAACTATGAAGCCTATGCCCGCCAACTCGGTTATTCGCTGTGGGACCGCGTCTTCTACCGCAACGACCTGATACTCTTCCTGCGCAAGATGCCCTACCGCGAACCGCCGGCGGTATTGCGTCGATACGTCGCCGAACTCATGGGCCGACAAATAGAGGATGTTTCCCAATTCGAAGCGACTCAACGCAGAAACTTTGCGGAGCGCAAAGGGATGGTATTCCTCTTCCGGATGGTCGATTTTTTGCTGCCCGAGGATCGCAGGGCTATCGAGGAGGGACTTAGAAACCTGACCAGTAAGATTGAATCAGCGCAGCAGCACTAATTTGCTCATCCTATTAGCTCTCTATAAAGCGGCGAAATACGCCCGCATCTTCTCCAAACCGACCCGGGCGACATCCGCCGGATCCTGCTCCCATAGCCCCGGATTAAACAACTCCAACGACACAAACCCCTCGTATCCCTGCGCTTGCGCCAGCCGCTCGATCTCGCGCAGTGGCCCGGCCCCGTCGCCCGGCATCACCCGGTCGGCGTCGCTTTGTTCGGCAAAGGGCTTGTCGCCGGGGGCATCGTTCCAGTGCCAGACCGCGACCTTGTCGCCAGGCACCTTGGCAATGCTCGCAATAGGGCCGCCACCGCGTAGAATGTGAAATGGATCCATGATCAAACTTGCATCTGGATGGTCGGCATCCTCGGCAATCTGCCAAGCTTGGTCGATGGTATATACGCTCTGCACAAAGCCTAGGTACTCCATCGCCGGTCGCACGCCGATTTCTTTGCCGATCTCCAGCAGTTCGCGGTAATCGTCCCCGCCCCGGCTCAGATCGCAGGAATCCAGCGGCGGGCTGGCGACGATAAACTCGGCCCCCACCGCTACCGCCTGCGCCATCCGCCGCCGAACTTCCTCCAATGCCTGTGCCCGCGCCGCACCCTCAGCCCCCAACCAGCCGTGGAGTGCAATGACGGTCGGCACCGCCAACCCGTGGTCGGCCAGTGTCTGTCGCACGTCCGCGAGCGAACCGCCCTGCTGCTCGTGCGCGGTCAAGTCATCGTTCCACAGTTCGATGCCTTGGTAGCCGATCTGTCCGGCGATGCGGATTTTCTCCATCAGCGATGCCGGGCGGATCGTCGATGTGTTGAGAGCGTATTGCACCGTCATATTGCTTCCTTTCTCGTTCTTGTTAAGCCACACATAAAAAATCATTCCCCTCTATCAGTCCCCATCCATCCAACGCCTCCCGAATCAGCGCCCGCGCCCCCCGCGACGCCACGGCCGCCAATAGGATCGGCCGCTCGTGGCGCGTCCACCAAGCCGGTAAGTCATCCGGTCCGATCACGGGCTTACGCCGCAAGGTGCCGCCGATTTTCTTGGGCGCGATATCGACAAATACATCGGGAGCACGGCCTTCGCGCTCCAAGTGCTTGGCGAGCCGGCGGCCGGTCTTGCCCGCGCCCCAGACGGCCAGCCCATCCCGCTCTTGCAGCGGCCCGGCGCAAAGATAATGCGCTTTGGCGCGGAGGAAATTCTCCACTGAGTAGCGGCCCTGCACGTGTGTGGCCCGCCGCGGATGCTCGCGCCAGTAGTGCAAGACCTCCGGCACCTTGGCAAAGCGCCGGCCCGCCGCCCGATAGCGCAACCACAGATCGTAGTCTTCCGGCCATCCCCGATCTTGGTAGCCCCCCAAGGCCACCAACTCCTCGCGACGCATCATGGCCGACGGATTGGCGATGGGACTCTCGACAAAAAACTCTCGTTCAATCGCCGCGCTATCCACCAAGCCGTTCAACCAAGCCTCGTACACCAACATCCCCTCTCCGGTCTCCTCACGCGGAAAGATCTCCACCAAACAGCTCACGACGCTTAGCCCGGGATCCCCTTCCAACCACGCGAGTTGTTTTTCTAAGCGCTCGGGGTGCATCCGGTCGTCGGCGTCCATGCGCGCTACGTACGCGCCCCGACACAAGGCCAAACCTCGGTTAGGGGCCTCGACAATGCCTTGGTGGTCGGCGAGCAAAACTCTAAAGCGGGGGTCGCGGCAACTCCATTCCAAGAGTATGTCCCCGCTCTCGTCCTCCGAGCCGTCGTCTATGGCCACGACCTCAAAATCTTCGCAGCTCTGCGCTTGGATGCTCTCCAAGGTTTCCGCCAGTGTGGCGGCTGCGTTGAACACGGGTAGTAGTACCGATACGCGGGGCGTTTTCATGGTTGCTCGTTATAAGAGCTTGACATTTTTCCGCTCAATACCCGATTTTTAATCCCTATGGTACATCTCAAATCAGCCTTGGAAATCGACCGCATCCGCGCCAGTTGCCGCATTGCCGCCGAAGCCATGCTCTGCGTCGAAGAGGCCCTCGCGCCCGGGGTCACCACCCTCGACCTCGACCAAATAGCCGACCGCTACATCCGCAGCCAAGGGGCGGTTGCCAGTGCCTTGGGCTACCGCGGCTTTCCCCGCAGCATCTGCGTCTCCGTCAACGACGAAGTCGTCCACGGCATCCCCGGAGACCGCGTCCTGCAAGACGGGGACATCCTCGCCGTTGACATTGCCGTTAAAAAGGATGGCTTTCACGGCGACATGAACGTCACCATGAAAGCCGGCTGCGTGCCCCCCAAAGCCCAACACCTGCTCGACACCACGCGCCAGAGCTTGGAGGAGGGGTTGGCCGCTTGTGCGCCCGGGCGACGCCTCGGCGACATTGGCCACGCCATCCAAAGCTATGTCGAAGCGCGCGGCTTTTCCATCGTGCGCGCGTACTGCGGCCACGGCATTGGCCGCAACTTCCACGAGGAACCCCAGTTGCTCCACTACGGCAAGGTCGGTACGGGCCGCCGCCTGCAAAACGGCATGGTCTTGACCATCGAGCCGATGGTCAACGAGGGCGAGCACGAAACGCGCGTGCTCGACGACGACTGGACGGCCGTCACAGCCGACGGCAAGCTCTCGGCTCAATACGAGCACACCGTGGCCGTCACCAACGACGGGCCGGATGTGCTATCGCGCTTTGCCGATCTGCCGTACTGAGCTTGCTCAGCGGCGGCATTTTCTTATTTTTTAAGTTCATTTCACGAGGAGAATAGCATGGCAAGGCCCAAAAAAGTCCAATCCAACAGCGACGACGACAACGCTGAATTTTCGTTTGATCCCGGCACGCAGATCGAGCTAGAACTCGAAGACACCTGCTGCGTCACCGGCGAGCCAATCGAATTCAGCTTTTGTCGCTTCCCCGACTACAAAAATGGCACGCTGATGGTCATGTCCAAAAGCGAGATGCTCAAGCACCTGCGCACTGGCGACTCCATCGCTACGTTCAAAGAAGTGCTGGTCCAGCGCCACGGCAAGCAAGTCTTAGAGGAGCACTACTCGAACCACTAGGGCAAAGCTCAACACCTACACACAAAAGAAGGGATGGTCCCACTGCGGACCATCCCTTCTTTTGTTACATCCCGACGCCCTACGAGCGGGCCAACAGGGTCTCGATATCCTCGCCGAATACCCCGCGGGGATTGGGCCGACCGCTCCGGTCGCTCGGCACGCCTAAGTGCGTCTTGTACACGCGGCCCGCGCGATCAAAAATAAAGGTGAGCGGCACGCCCACCTTCGCTAGGTTTTTTTTGTAGAAGGCGCGAAGCAGTTCGAGTTGGCTGTCGTGAACCACTGGGTAGTTAATGGCCAAGCGCTCGACGAACTCGCCTATTAGGGGTAGGACGCGCTCGGGGGGGCCTTGATCTAGGGAAATGCCAATGATCGCCACCTGCTCGGGGTCGTACTCGTTGCTCATCTCGACCAAAGCTGGAATCTCGTAGCGGCACGGGCCGCACCACGTCGCCCAGAAGTTGACCAAGACAACCTTGCCCTCGTAATCGCGCAAATCCACGCTCCGGCCCTGATAGTCGCTCCACTTAGCAGACTGCGGGGGGAAGAGCTTGTCCCCTTGCGGCTCGGATGGGGCACAGCCCAGCCCTAGGAGTGCCAACCCGGTCACAAGCCCTTTGATCGCCATTGCGCTCATAGTACGTCCTGTATTTAACTCGAATGGCGGAAGCCCACGGGTGCTTGCACCTTGGGCGTCAGCCGGGTGGATCGGGGGCCGATCAATTCCTCAATGCCGCGCAGCAAATCATCGCAGGGATCGACGCGAATCGTCTTCGAGCGCACCATCTTGTCCTGCTCGTCGCCGTTTTTGAGCTGGAGCCACAGTTCGCAATCGCCCATGTGGCGCTCGCAGAGGCGGCGCAGCCGGCTGAGAAGGGGGTCGCCCACTTTCTGGTAGGACAGCGACAAAGTGATGGACTTGGTCAGTTCCGCCCGCGCCGATTTGAGGAGCAGGGCGCGGTCGGCCTGTAAACTCAGGCGTCCGTTGCGCTCGCAAACACGCCCCTCTACGAGGATGGTTTCGCCTTCCACAAGTAGCTGTTGGTGGTTGGCGAAGGCTTCGGCGAAAAACGCGATATCGCCCGTGCTGTTGAGGTCTTTGAGCGTGACAAAGGCAAAGGGATTGCTACGGCGATCGAAGAGCTTGCGCACCTCCTCGACTAGACCGCCGACCCGCAGCGGCGCACCGTTGTGCTGCCCGTCTATCTCGCTTAGGGGTCGAGCGAAGTTTTTTAGGTCGCGGGCGTAGGGCTTGAGCGGATGGCTGGAGATATAGAAGCCCAATAGGTCGCGTTCCTTGGCCAGCTTCTCGCGCTCGGACCACTCCGCGACCTCGGGTAAGTCCCAGCGTTCCAACTCGGACGAGCCGCCGCCGTCGAAGAGGCTGATCTGCCCCTTCTCGCGGGCTTCCTGGGCCTTACTCGCGGCTTTGAACGCCGATTCGAGGGCTTCCATCTTTTGGGCGCGGTGGCCTTCGAGGCTGTCCAATGCCCCAGCAGCAATCAGGCTCTCGACCACGCGTCGGTTGACGGCGCGCAGGTCGATGCGCTCGCAGAACTCAAAGAGGGTGGTAAAAGGACCGTCGGCAATCCGCGTATCGACCACGCTCTGCGCCGCGCCCTCGCCGACGTTCTTGATTGCCGCTAAGCCGTAGCGAATGCCCTCGTCCGTCGGCGTGAAGTTGAGCGTGCTCTGGTTGATGTCCGGCGGCAGGACTCGGATGTCCATGCGGCGGCAATCGTCGAGCAAGACGGTCAGCCGATCGGTATTGTTGCGCTCAATGGTCAGGCTGGCGGCCATGTATTCTTGGGGGTAATGGGTCTTGAGATACGCGTTTTTGTACGCGCCTTCGGCATAGCAGGCCGCGTGCGCCTTGTTGAAGCCATAGCCGGCAAAAATCTCGATCTCGCCGAACAGCTTGTTGGCCAATGTCCTTTCCACCTCGTGTGCGACGCAGCCGACGACGAAGTCTTTTTTGACCTTGGCCATTTCCTCGGGCTTTTTCTTACCCATTGCCTTGCGCAAAATATCGGCTTGGCCGAGGGTGAAACCGGCCAACTCTTGGGCAATGCGCATGACCTGCTCCTGATAGACCATAACCCCATAGGTTGGCTCCAAAATCGACTCTAACTTGGGGTGGTCGTACGCAACGGCCTCTTCGCCGTGCTTGCGGGCGATGAAGGTCGGGATCTTGTCCATCGGCCCTGGGCGGTAGAGGGCGTTCATGGCGATAATGTCTTCGATGGTGTCCGGCTTGAACTTGCTCAGATATTCGCGCATCCCCGCGGATTCAAACTGGAAAACGCCAATCGTCTCGCCGCGGCCGAACAAGTCGAAAGTGGCCCGGTCGTCCCACGGAATGACTTCCAAATCAAAGTCCGGCTCCTTGAGTTGAATCAGCCGCACGGCCTCATCGACCAGCGATAGCGCCGTCAAGCCCAAGATGTCAATCTTCAGCAAGCCGATGTCCATGCAGGTCTCGCCGACGAACTGGGTGGTTATCCTCCCGTCTTTGGGGGCGCGATAGAGCGGCACGTAGTCGGTCAGTTCACCGGGAGCGATGATGACAGCGCAGGCGTGGACCGAGGCGTGACGCGCCATGCCCTCCAGCTTGCGGGCGTATTCGATCAGCTTGCCTTCGTCGCCGGGCGCTTGGGCCACCTGCTGCAGCTCGGGCACCCGCTCGATGGCCTTGTCGAGGGTAATCTTCAGTTCGGTCGGCACCTGCTTGGCGATGCGATCGACCTCGCCAAAGGGCATGCCCAAAACCCGCCCGACATCGCGCACCACCGCTTTAGCCCCCATAGTCCCAAACGTGATGACCTGTGAGACGTTGTCCTTGCCGTACTTATCCACCACATAGCGCAGCACCTCGTCGCGCCGGGTATCGTCAAAGTCAATGTCGATATCGGGCGGCTCAATGCGCTCGGGATTAAGGAAGCGCTCGAAGATCAGATCGTATTTGATGGGATCTATATTGGTAATGCCGAGACAATACGAAGCCAAGCAGCCAGCGGCCGAGCCGCGGCCCGGCCCCACGGAAATGCCCTGATTACGGGCGTAGTTGACAAGGTCCCAGACGATGAGGAAATAGCCGGAAAAATCCTGACTGGTGATGACGCTTAGCTCGTAGTCGAGCCGCTCTTGCACGGCCGGATCGACGGTGCCGTAGCGCCGCTCCAAACCCTCCTGCGCCAGTTGCGTCAGATAGTCGTCGCTGGAAGCGTAGCCAGCCGGGATCGGAAAATCCGGCATATAGGTTTTCCCGAACTCGAGCTCGACGTTGCACTTGTCGGCAATTTCGAGGGTCCGCTCCAGCGCGTCTGGCAAATCCGCAAACAGCGACTGCATCTCTTCGGGACTCTTCATGTAGAGTCCGTCGGGATAGCACAGGCGATTTTTCTCGTCAACAGTCTTGCCGGTCTGGATGCAGATAAGAGCATCGTGGGCCGCGTGGTCGGTGGCACCGAGGAAGTGGAAGTCGTTGGTGGCCACCAGCGGCACTCCGAGCTTGCGGTGCAGCTTGAGCAGGCCGTCGTTCACCTTGGCTTCGGGGTCGATGTCGTGGCGCTGGATCTCCAAGTAGTAGTCGTCGCCAAAGATGTCCATAAACTCGCGGGCGACCTTTTCGGCTGCGGCCAATCCCTCGCGCTGGATCAGATGCGGAATCTCGCCGCCGATGCAGGCCGACATGCAGATTAGGCCCTCGGCGTGTTCGCGCAAAAGCTCCTTGTCTATGCGGGGATTGTAGTAGTAACCTTCGAGATAGCCCTTGGAGACGAGCTTGGTCAGATTGCGGTAGCCGGTGGCGTCTTTGGCCAGCAAAATCAGGTGGTTGGAGGCGTGGGTTAGGCCGCGAGCGGCCTGGCGCAAGTGGCGGCTATCAATCGCCACATAGACCTCGCAGCCGATGATGGGCTTAATGCCAGCGGCTTGGCAGGTCTTGTAGTGCTCGATGACGCCGAAGAGGTTGCCGTGATCTGTGAGAGCTAAGGCAGGCATCCCCTGCTCGGCCGCCAACTCGGCCATCTCGCTAATCCGGCACCCTCCATCGAGCAGACTGTATTCGCTGTGACCGTGTAAATGGACGAAATCAGCCGAAGCCATGACCACCTCCGCTACCTGTATGCGCTAGGAAAAATCTCTGGACACTTAGAGAGCACGGCCGAACGACTGGCCAAACTGCCTGGGGAAGGGCATCGCCTCGGGTGAAACATAGCCAATTCAAAAGGGGATGTCAATGGCCTACAGAAGGGGCTATTTTTTCATAACATGTTATTATTGTTTTATTTATGATACAAGAGAAATTTGTTGCACGCCGCTGACAAAACGGCCCAGATCCGCCCGCACCGCGAACTTGTCGCTGGCAGCAGATCGGTCTATCTTTGATCTTTTTCAAGGAGATATATCTAAATGATCGACAAAGAACTGTTGGCGATTCTCGCCTGTCCCGAGACTAAAGAGCCGGTCGCTCTCGCCGAGGAAGAACTCATCGCCGAGCTCAACAGCCGCATCGCGCGCGGGGAAGTCAAAAATCGGGCTGGCAAGACCATCGAAGGCAAAATTGACGGCGGGCTGGTGCGCGCAGATGGCGCGTACCTCTATCCGATACAGGACGAAATCCCCATCCTGCTCCTCGACGAGGCCATTCCACTCCGCTAGCGCCCGCGCCGCGCATATAAAAAAGGGACTGTGCGATTGTACAGTCCCTTTGCTAACTTACACAGTATGGTGCCGAAGCGGGGATTCGAACCCCGACGCCCGAAGGCACTGCCCCCTCAAGACAGCGTGTCTACCAATTTCACCACTTCGGCTCAAAAACTAGGCTGGCCTGCTACTGAGCTTCGGCCGGTGGCTCCTCAGCGGTTTCGGCCTCGGCCGACTTTTCCTCCTCGCCCAGCAGGTGCTCTGCTTCCGGGATATCAGGCACCGCTGGCACCTGTTCCTCGGACATCGTCCGTTGCGTCGCCGTCGTCGGAGTGGTCTCGGCCGTCTGAAAGGCCACCGACTGCACCAAACAGCTAAGCATAAAAGCCGTGGCCAGAATGGTCGTGGCCTTGGTCAGAAACGTGGCTGCGGTGCGGCCGCCCAACACCGAGGAAGAGGCTAAGCCACCGCCGATCGATCCGGCCAAGCCGCCCCCCTTGCCCGCCTGCAAGAGCACGGTCACGACTAGGAGCAAGCAAATCAGCACATGAAAAATCGTAAATAGAATCTCAAACATAGTCTTTCTTAGGAATTAAGAATTAGGAATTACGAATTACGAATGACTGCCGCAGCCGCCCCAATTCGCAATTCGTAATTGAGATAAATTTAAGGTTAAAGGGCGGCTTTCACAATAGCGGCAAAATGTCCGGCGTCCAGCGCGGCGCCGCCGATCAAGCCCCCGTCGATGTTGTCTTGAGCAAAGAGCTCGGCTGCGTTTTCGGGCTTGACGCTGCCGCCGTACTGGATGCGCACCTCGTCGTCGGCTGCTTTTCCCAAGTGCTCAGCGAGGAAGTGGCGGATCATCGCATGTACCTCTTCGGCTTGCGCGGCCGTCGCCGTCACGCCAGTGCCAATAGCCCAAACCGGCTCGTACGCCCACAGTACCGCCCTGGCTGCGCTCGCCTCAATCCCGGCGAGCGCACCGCCGACTTGGCCGAGGACGACCTCCTCAATTCGGTTGGCTTCGCGCTCTTGCAGGGTCTCGCCGACGCAGGCGATCGGGCACAGGCCGGCTCGGAGGGCGCAGGCTAGCTTGCGGTTGACCTGCGAGTCGTCCTCGCCGCAAACTGTCTTCTCTCGGAGTGCCCTAGCAACACATAAGAGCAACCCGCCGCCAAGAGCATGTCGGAGGATATTTCTCCGGTAAAAGCTCCCTGCCGCTCCCAGTGCATGTTCTGGCCCCCCAGCCCAATGGCGCTGTCGGCAAGGGCCGTGCGCACGGGTTCCAAGCAGGTGAAGGGCGGGCAGACGACGACTTCTACGTCGAGCCCCGCGACGAGCGGCTTGATCCCTTCGACCAGCTCGACGGCCTCAGCAGCGGTCTTGTGCATCTTCCAGTTGCCAGCGACAATGGGTCGGCGCATTTCAGCTTTCCTCTTCATCCAAGGCCGCCACTCCGGGCAAGACCCGTCCGCTCATGCACTCCAAGGACGCCCCACCGCCTGTGGAGATGTGGGTCATCGCTGGGGCCAATCCGGCCTGGGCTATAGCCGCGGCCGTGTCTCCACCGCCAATAATGCTCAAGGCACCCGCGCGGGTAGCGACAGCTAGGGCTTGGGCGACCTGTTGGGTCCCCTGGGCAAAGGGCACCATCTCGCAGACTCCGAGGGGGCCGTTCCACACTATGGTGCCTCCCCGGGCGATCTGGTCGGCGTAGCACTTTCTGGTCTGGGGGCCGATGTCCATGCCCTGCCAACCGCGTGGTATGGCGTCGCGGGCGACCACTTGCGCCTGAGCGTCGGCGGCAAAGCGGTCGGCGACCACGCAATCCGCAGGAAGCTGGAGATCCAACCCGCCATTTTCGACTCGGGTCAATAGTTGTCGGGCCGTATCTAGGCGGTCCTCTTCGAGCAGCGAATCTCCGATCTCCAACCCCATGGCCTTGAAAAAGGTATAGGCCATGCCGCCGCCGATGAGCAGGACATCCACTCGGTCGAGCAAGTGCTCAATCAGCTCGATCTTACCCGATATTTTGGCCCCGCCCAAAATGGCGGTAAATGGCCGCTGCGGACGGCGCAGAGTCTCGTCGAGATAGGAAATTTCCCGCTCCATCAACAGGCCGCTGGCCCCCGCGCCCATACAGCGCGGCACTCCCTCGGTCGAGGCGTGGGCCCGGTGCGCCGCCCCAAAAGCGTCGTTGACGTACGCATCGCCTAGTTCGGCCAAGTGCTGCGCAAAAGTCCGCTCGTTTTGCTCCTCTTCCGGGTGGAAGCGCACATTCTCTAAGAGTAGGACCTGCCCCGGCTGCAAGGCAGCGGCTTGAGCTGCAACCTCGGCACCCACGCAGTCTGGAGCCATGCCCACTGCGCGGCCCAACAACTGGCTCAGGCGCTCGGCTATCGGGGCCAGCGACAGCGCGGGTACTCGTCGGCCACGGGGGCGGCCCAAGTGCGACATCAGAATTATGGACGCACCCTGCGCCAATAAGTGCTCGACCGTTGGCAGAGCTGCGCGAATCCGCGTGTCGTCGACGATCCGGCCAGCCTCGGCGAGTGGCACGTTGAAATCCACTCGCACGAGGACCCGCTTGCCAGCGACATCGAAATCCCTGATGGTGCGCTTGGCCATAAAATCAACCGAAGAATACCGTGGCTAGGTCGTATAGCTCTTGGTCCACGAGCTTGAGCTGATTGACCGCCTCGGCGAGCGGAATCGCCACGATTTCATTGCCTTGCAGACTCACCATCTTGCCGAAGTCGTCTGCGTGAACCAAGTCGATGGCGGCAATACCAAAGCGCGTGCCCAAGACGCGGTCAAAGGCCGTGGGCGTCCCCCCACGCTGCAGGTGCCCCAGCACAGTAACCCGCGTCTCGTAGCTCGTTGCCTCCTCGACTGCGTGGGCGACGAGTTGGCCGATGCCGCCTAGCTTGACGTGGCCGAACTCGTCGAGCCCCCCCTTGGAGACCACGTATTCGTCCTCCCCGCCCTCCTCGGAAACTAGTTGCGCTCCCTCGGCGACTACCACGATCGAAAAGTCCTTGCCGCGCTCGTGTCGCTTGCGGATGGTGCTGACGATTTCTTGGATGGTGTATTTCTGCTCGGGGATGAGGATCATGTCCGCGCCACCGGCCAAGCCAGCGTGGAGGGCGATCCAACCGCTGTGCCGCCCCATAACCTCGATGACCATCACTCGGTTGTGGGATTCGGCCGTGGTGTGGATCCGGTCGATGGCCTCGGTGACGATATTGACCGCGGTGTCAAAACCAAAAGTATAGTCCGTGCCGTTCAGGTCATTGTCGATGGTCTTGGGCACACCTACGACCGGCACGCTCATGCTCGCTAGCTTGTTGGCCACCCCCAGCGTGTCCTCGCCGCCGATGGCCACGAGCGCACCCAACTTCATCCGCCGCATATTATCGACGACGATTTCGCCGCCGTCTTCCTCTTTGAACGGGTTGGTGCGCGACGTACCGAGGATGGTGCCGCCCTTGGGCAAGATGCCGGAAATCTCCTCCAGACCCAAAGGCTCCCAGTCGCATTCCATCATCCCTTTCCAGCCCTTGAGGATGCCGCGAAAGCGGTATCGGTATCCAGTGATGCCCTTGCGCACCACAGCGCGAATGACGGCGTTAAGACCCGGACAGTCGCCTCCTCCGGTCAATATGCCGATCGTCTTTTCGGCCATATTCGGACTCCTTGGTTCGCGGCCAACTCTGAGTATAGCTTGGAGTATGGGGGATTTCAAAAGGGTCTAAATGTAGGAACTTATTAGAATTAGGTCAATAGATCGCCCGCGCCCGAGCGCGCCAATACAACGGCCCACAGGCGGTCGCCCCCCACGGCTTGGGCACAAGCAGCCATGGTCTCTCCGGTCGTCCACACGTCATCTACTATCCCGATCCGAGCGCTTGCGGGCGGCGCGCCCACGAGCGCAAAGGCACCGCGAAGATTGGCGCGGCGTTCCTCCGCCGACAAGAGGGCTTGCTGCCGAGTATTTCTCCGCCGACGCACGACCCCGTGGCACACGGGCACGCCGAGCACGGCCCCCAACCCGGCGGCAATTTCCGCACTCTGATTGTACCCGCGCTCCCGCAGCCGAGCTGGGTGCAAAGGCACGGGCAATAAGCAGTCCAGCGGGGCGAGTTGCTCTGCCAAGCACTGCCCCATGCACTGGCCCAATGCCCTTCCTAGCCGCACTTGGTTGCGAAATTTAAGCGCGTAAATGGCCTGTTGCAGCACGCCGGTGAACGGCCCGAGGGAGACGACCTTTTCAAACGCACGTCCTCCGTCCTCGGCGTGAGGACGCGGACGGCGCGGCACAATCTCCGCCCAGCACGACCCGCACAGCAGCGCAGCGGCCTCGATGTCCGCTTCGCAAACCGCGCAGTGCGGCGGATAGGCAAAGTCCAACAGGGCACGACCCCACGTCTGTAGTGTTTCCATTTTGCCCGCTTCTCGTTACCCAAGGACCACACCACGGGGCCTCTGCACTGCGTCGTGTACAACAAAGAAAAAAACGTGCCAAGCCAGCGCTCTACAGGCTTTCTTGCGGACTTGCCATAGTTCACCCCTTTTTCGTATTTCCGATGATCCCGTTGCACAATCCACACCCGAACAAAGGATCGATTATGCCCCTGCTGTACGCGCTTTTCTTTTTCGTCTTGGCCGAGGCCCTTCCCGCCGAGTACAACCTACTCCACGGCCCGGACCCCAAAGATCCCATGGCGGCCCATATCTACCAATTGGACAACGGCCTTACGGTATATCTGACCCAAAACAGAGAAGAACCGCGCTTCTACGCCGAAATCGCCGTTCGCGCCGGCTCCAAACACGACCCTCAAGACGCCACCGGCATTGCCCATTATCTGGAACACATGCTCTTCAAGGGCAGCAAAAAAATCGGCACCCTCGACTACGAAAAGGAGCAGGTCCACCTCGACCGCATCGAGGCGCTCTACGAGCAGCACTTTGGCGAGACCAACCCAAAAAAAAGGGCCGCAATCTACGCACAGATCAACGCCGAAAATCAACTCGCCGCCGCTTACGCCATTCCCAATGAACTAGACCGCCTCTACACCGCGATGGGCGAAAGCGGCCTCAACGCTCACACCTGGGTCGAGGAAACCGTCTATAAGGTGGAACTGCCAGCCAATCGCCTAGCGCAATGGGCCAAGATCGAGGCCGAGCGCTTTCACCATCCCGTCTTCCGCCTCTTCCAAACCGAACTGGAAACCGTCTATGAGGAAAAAAACCGCTCCCTCGACAACAAGGGCCGCGTCATCCGCAAGGCCGTGCAGGAGCAATTCTACAAGGTCCATCCCTACCGCGTCACCACGCTAGGCACGGTAGAGCACTTGAAAAACCCCTCGCTAGAGCGCATGTACGAGTTTTACCACACGTATTACGTGCCCAACAACATGGCGATCTTCATTTCAGGTGATATCGACATCGACGAGACCATCCAGCTCATCGACCGCGAATTTGCTCTCTGGGAGCGCAGGGAACTGCCTCAATTCCCCGAGTACAAAGAGCCTGCAATCGACGAAGTGGAACGGGTCGAGGTCGATTATCCCGGCGAGGAATACGTGCTTTTGGCTTTTCGCACGGCGCAGCGCACACACGGAGACGCCGAGGCCCTGCAGATCCTCGACATGATCCTCGACAACGCCACGGCCGGCCTAATCAACCTCAATCTCAATCAGCAGCAGAAGGTGCGCGAAGCCGGCTCCTACCCTTATCTACTCAACGACTACGGCGCCCAGTACTTGTGGGGCATCCCCAAACAGGACCAGACCCTTGAGGAAGTCGAAGCCCTGCTCTTGGAGCAGATCGACCTGATCAAGGAGGGGCAATTCGAGGATTGGATCATCCCGGCCATTGTCACCGATTTCAAGAAGAGCGTAAAGCAGGGGCAGGAAAACAACAATTCTCGGGTCAGCTCCATGCGCGATTCGTATCTCGGGTTTGAGGAATGGAGCCACGCGGTGCGTGCCCTCGACCGCATGGCCGAGATCGAGAAGCAAGACATCGTCAAAGTCGCCAATAAGTATTTCAACGGAGCGCATGTCGCCGGCTACCGCCGCGACGGCGAACAGGACATACCCGAGATCGCCAAGCCGCCCATCGACAAAATCGACATCGATGCCTCGCGCCAATCGGCCTTTTCCGCAAAGGTCATGGCCATGCCCTTTGCGGAGGTCGAGCCAGCCTACCTCGTGCCCGAGCGCGACTTTACCACCCGCGAGCTAGTGGGCGGCAGCAAGCTCTACTACGCCCGCAACCCGCTCAACGACCTCTTCGAATTTTCTATCTCAATCGACATCGGTTCCCTAAGCGAAAATCGCCTGCCCGTGGCTCGCGAACTGCTCGACAAGTCGGGCATCCCGCGCCTTACCTCCGAAGAACTGAAAAAGGAGTGGTACAAGTTAGGCACCGACTTTAGGATGAGCGTCAGCGACCAAGAGACCACGATTTCCATTGCTGGTCTCGACGACAACTTCGCTGCGTCGCTCGCCTTGTTGTCCGAGCTGATGCACGGCCCGACCACCGACGACGCCACCCTCGCCGAGCTTCAGTCCATCATCATCGCTCGGCGCGACGACGCGCTCAAGGATCACCGCACCATCCACGAAGCTCTCTACCGCTACCACCGCTTGGGCGACATGGCGTACTACCGCCGGGTCCGCTCCAACGAGGAAGTTCGCGCTCTCGGCCGCGAAGAGCTTATCGACCTACTCAGCAGCTTGCTCTCCTATCGCCAGACCCTCAGCTACACCGGATCGCAACCCATCGAGGACGTACAAGCCATCCTCGCCCAGCACTACCCGCTGTCTGAGTCTCCGGTCGAGCCGCCGCCCTATCAGGTTTTGGAATTTACCCAGCCCGAAAAAACCCAGATATACTTCTTCAACAAGGAAATGGCCCAAGCCCTAGTGAGGATCGAATACGTGGACGTGCCCTACCAAGCGGCGCTCGAGCCAGCAGTCGAGTTGTTCAACGACTACTTCTACGGCGGCATGGCTGGCATCGTATTCCAAGAGATCCGCGAAGCGCGGGCCTTGGCCTACTCGGTGGGTGCCCTCTACTTCAACGGTCGCGACAAAGCCGACTACAACTACATGGTCGGCGGTATGGGCACTCAAGCCGACAAAACGCCCGAAGCGGTTGCGGCCTTCGTCGGCCTGCTCGACGACATTCCCTCCTCGCCCGAGCGCTTTACCGCCGCACAGCTTTCAGTACTCAACAAGTACCGCACTGAACGACTCGGGTTCCGCTCGGTGCTGGGGGCCGTGCGTGGCTGGGAGCGCAAGGGACTGGCCGGCGACCCGCGCTCTTGGCGCTTTGAGCAAATCCAAGCCAGCGACCTCGACGAGGTGCTTGAATTCTACCGCCAGCACGTCCAGGGGCGTCCCAAGCTGATCTCAATCACAGGCGACAAGAGCAAAATGGACTTTGAGGCCCTAGCAGCGCAGGGCGAGATCGTCGAACTGAGCCTCGACGCGCTCTTTGCCTTTTGATGCCTGTTGACAAGAAACGCTCCGCCGTCTAGCTTTTAGACAAGTTTTTGGCGGCGTAGCTCAGTTGGTTAGAGCAGCGGAATCATAATCCGTAGGTCGGGGGTTCGAGTCCCTTCGCCGCTACCATATTTCCTGTCGCTAACTTTGGCGGTTTGTCGTTTAACACAAGCCCCCGGGGATCGTTTCCTCGGGGGCTTGTCATATCTGGCTTTTTTTCAAGCACTTACGCGGCCCCACACTGAAATGATCGACGAACTGGCACAGACCTACGCGCACTATGTGGCATTGCGGCGCGAACTCTCGCTGTGGGTCGAGCAGAGCATTCGCCGCGACGGGCCGGACAAAAACCAAGGCGGCGAGGACGAGGCCAATTTCGCGCTGGCCTTCTTTCCGCATTATCTGGTCAGCGGCGACGAGCGGATCGCGGTGCGGTTTCGCTCGCTGGTCAATGACCTCAAGGCCTGGGTTGGAGCCGAGTGCCTGCACGGGTACGAGCCCGAAGCCGAGGCCCACCACGGCACCGAGCCCTTTTTGTTGTTTTTGCCCCGCTATCTGGGACTCTTTCCCGACGACAGAGAAGCCGCCGCCCTGCTCGACGACGTAGCGCACCACATCGGCAACTGGATCGAGGGTGTGCCCGCTTGGTACGACTGGACGCGCGATGTCTTTTTGAGCTACTGGATCGGCACGCGGACCGTCGGTGGGGTGCACGGCGATCGCGAGTTGGCCGAGCACTTCCGCTTTTTGCACATTGCGCTGGCCGCCTGGCGCGTCACTGGCGAGGCGCGCTATTGCGACTGGGCACTGCGCTATGGGCGCAAGCGGGCCGAGCGGTTGCTTGCAGCGGACGAACCGATGCCCGTGTTGTGGGATCTGGACGGGCGTGGATTGCAGCCAGAAAATTTGCAGACCCGCGCAGAGCGGGGCATGGCCGCCAACAACCACCACATCGCCGCCGACCCACTCGCTGGTATCGAAAATCTGCTGGCGTCGGGCGCGGTTTACGCGCTGGGCGATCTCTTTTTGCTGGAGAGAGACGATATCTTTCGCTGCGCGGCGAAGAGAATTGTCGAGCCGCTAATCGGCGAATTGCTCGATCCCTACGCCGACCCGGCCGCCGCCGCGCTCTCCTACTATCGCCGGACCTTCGCCGATTCCTCGCTGGACGACGCGATGTGCGCGGTACTGGCTCGGCAACCCACCGAGCCGGAAGCACCGTGGGCGATGGTCTTTGCCCAAGAGCGGAAGCGTCGCGAGCCGGGGGTGGGCAAACGCAGCGACATGATTTACTGGGGCCATTGGGCAGAAGATGGCTCGGTGCAGCCCTCGCGCGAGCCGAGCACGGCGGCATTGGCGCTGGGGTATCAATTGACGGGCGAGCGGACCATGGCCCGGCGGGCGCTGGGGGCGGCGGCGGCCAAATTCGCCATGGCCCGGCGAGTGTTGCGCGGCGGGCGCGAACACGCCGATATGGGCGGGGCGATTTGCTCGGTGGCGGCGGGACACGGGCGCAATTGGGGCTGCGGGGCGGTGACGGGTTGCTATGGGACGTTGTTGATGGGCACGCGCGAGATACAGGGCGCGGTGGTGCCGCTGGTCGAGTGGGCCGCAGGCCATTTGCCCGAGCAGATCCTGGCGCTTTTGCAACCGCCGGTCAGTGGACCGGGCACAGTGCTGTTTTACAATGGGGGCGAGGAGCGGCAGGCGCTGGAGTGGCGCATGGCGGGGGCGGCCGACTGGCAGCGCATTGAGCTAGCACCGGGCGAGGTGCGAAAATACCCACTGGAGACAGAGATTGGCAGAGGCGGGAGGTGGGGGACACCATGACCCGACGCGATGCGGTGTGGATTCTTTCCTTCCTGATCTCAGGCGCTCTCGGCCTCGCCTGTTATGTCCAGTTCTTCGACCGGGCCTTTCCCGTTGCCTCACTTAACTTTCGGGTAGACCGCGAACAGGCCTATCAGGCTGCCGAAGCATATCTCCACCGCCTCGGCTACGACCCCACCGAATACGAGAGTGCTCAAGTCTTCTCCCATGCCAGCCTGCCCCAGATCTTTCTCGAACGCACTCTGGGCTTGGCCGAGGCCAACCGCCTCGTGCGGGAGTGGGTCTCGGTATGGTATTGGCACATCCGCTATTTCAAACCGCTGCAGAAGGAAGAACTCCGCGTCCGCATCGATCCCGGCGGGCGCATCGTAGGGTTTACCCACAGCATCCTCGAGTCCGACGAAGGCATCAGCCTCTCAGAAGAGGATGCCCGGCACACAGCCGAGGCCTTCCTCACCGATGTTCAGGGTTTCTCACTTGACGCCTACGAACCCATTGAGGCCTCCAGCATCGACCGCCCCAAGCGGAGGGACCACACCTTCACCTACCGCAAGAGGGACTTCGTCGTCGGCGATGATGGACACTACCGCCTGCGCGTCACGGTCCAAGGGGACAGAGTGGGCAGCTTCTCCGAATACCTCAAGGTACCCGAGACCTTCTCGCGCGACTACCGCGAGATCCGCGCTCGCGCTGGTCTGCTCGCCAAGGTCGCCGGAGGGTTCGCCTTCGCACTGGCCATTGCCATGATCGTCGTCCTAGTGCGCAAGTATCGCCAGCGCGCACTCACGTGGCGCGTCGCCGTGTCCATCGGCATCTTCGTGGGAGCCGCCTCCTTCCTCGGATCTATCAATGGCTATCCGCTCAGTCTGTTCGGATACAACACCATGCAGTCCTATGTCTCCTTCATTCTCAACTTCATCTTTACTGGTCTCCTCGGTGCCGTTCTCGTGGCCTTCATCGTCGCCGTGTGCGGCACGGCAGGCGGCACCGCCGCGCAGGACGTAAGAGACTGGAGTAATCCCTTGGAGCGGGTTTCCCTGCGGCGCTGGCGGTCGGCGGGCTTTGCACGCGTCACCCTTGTCGGTTATGGCCTAGCATTTGCCCACTTGGGTTACGTCACCCTCTTCTACATTCTGGGCAACGACTACCTCGGGGTTTGGTCGCCTGCCGCCATGACCCAGTACAGCAATGCCTACAGCACGTACCTGCCCTGGATATATCCCCTTCTGACGGGTCTAGTAGCGGCCACCACGGAGGAGTTCCTCTTCCGGCTGGTGGCCATCTCCCTCCTCCTTCGCTGGCTGAAGAGAAGCTGGTTGGCCCTTCTCGTTTCCGCTGCGATGTGGGCCTTCCTCCACGCCGACTATCCGCAGGAACCGATCTACATCCGCGGCTTGGAACTGACCATCGTGGGAGTCCTCTTCGGCATAGTCTTCCTGCGCTTCGGCGTCTGGGCGACCATCATCTCCCACTATGTGTATAACTGCTTTCTCGGCGTCTATCCCATGGTGCAGTCCGACAGCCTCTACTTCAAGATCTCGGGCATCCTCGCTGTCGCCATCATCTCCATCCCGGCCCTTCCCGCCATCTGGAGCGCCGTCCGCGGCCGCTACGAGGACGCGCCCCCTGAACCCGCTCCGGAGGCACCAAAGACCGTATCCCCCCCATCTGCCCTTCCCGCGGAGCCGCCTGAACCTCCGATCGAACGAAAGAGGCCCTCTGACTACCTCATTTCCAGCAAGGGTCTCCTCGTCTTTGGCATCCTCGGTCTGTTGGGCTGGTCCGCATACTTCGCTTACGAACCGCGGGCTTTCGCTGAATACGCACGCGAAAAGGTCCCCACCCGTGCGCAGGCCATCGAGATTGCCGAAGGGATTCGGGGGCAGCTCGGACTCGACCTCAAAGACTATCGCCGCACCACCTCATTCTCGAGCAGTCTCGGTTCCAATCACTTTACACACCTGCTGCGAAACGTCGATGCGGCGCGGGCGGACACGCTCGCGGCAGAGCACACGAACTCGTGGCGCTGGAGCGTGCGATGGTTCAAGCCTCTCGAGAAAGAAGAGCTCACCATCAGCGTCGACGGCCACGGCGACCTCTCCTACATCTCTCATGCCGTGCCCGAGGGTCAAGAGGGTGCAGAGCTCACCATCGAAGAGGCACAGGAAGTGGCCGAGGCCTTCCTGCGCCAACACCTGAACCGGGACGTGGCCGATACGACGCTCTACAAGCGTCTCGAAGCACGGTCCTTTAAGCGTGAGAACCGGATGGACCACAGCTTTGTGTGGGAACGCATGGACGTCAAGGTGGAAGAGGGCGAGTTTCGCATCGTCGCCTCTGTACAGGGCGACCGGATCGGCCGTGCGTACAAGGCCTACAAGGCACCCGAGGAATTTTTGCGCAAACTAGGAGAGAAGACTGCAAAGAGCACCATTGTCTCCACCCTCCCCACCATCGCTGTCATCGTCACCCTCGTCCTAGCCGTCATTTACTTACTACGCGCCTATCGGAACGGGCTAGTCGAGTGGCGATTGCCCATCTGCGTCGGCATCCTCTTTGGCCTGTGTTTCCTACTTGAGGATCTCAACGAACTGCCCACATTCTACCGAGGTTATGACACCACTGAGGTCATGGGTACCTTCCTTCTTGGCGAGCTTGTCGGTGTCGTTCTGGCCCTCGTTGTTGCGGCCATCCTCGCCCTGTTGGTCTGTGCCCTCGGAGATACGCTATACCGCCTAGAGCGTCCCAGAGAGATGCGCATCTCCGACTGGATCGATGTGCTCCGCCTAAAAGCGGGCAGCGCGACACTGTGGTGGCAGGTCGTTTTTCTGGTAGCGTGCTATTCCGGCATAAAAAGAGGCACCGGCGTTCTCTCCACTCACGTACGTCTCACCTATCTGACGGACTACCTCTTCGCAGGCGGCGGTGTGCCCGCCAACGTCAACACCTATCTGCCCGCGCTCGGTGAACTCGTCGACGAATTCAGCGGTATGCTCGGCCCCATTGTAATCCTCGGCCTTCTCTTTGTCTGGTGGCGAATCCTGGGCAGGACAAACCTGATGATCCTCGGCGTCTTCGTCGTTCTCATCTTCCAATCCGTCGTCTCGCCAGCCAAGGACCTCTACCACGCAAGCGTACTCCTCGCGCTGAGCAGTCCCTCTTGGCTGATCTCGGCTTTCCTCATCCTGAGGTATATCCGCTTCAACCTACTCTTCTACGTCGTAGGAGGCTGGAGTTCCATCCTGTTCGTGGGCATTCGGTACCTCGAATTCGATGCCCACGTATGGAAGATCAACGGCATCCTAATGATCCTCTTCGGCCTCGTTCCCGTCATATTCGCCGTCATCTCCTGGCTCAGGGAACGAAGCACAACAGAGCCCCGGCCTTGATCCCAGCCGCTGGGGGGGCGATCCGCATCAATTTCTTCTCTTCAGTTCCAATCGCCGCCCGTCGCCATCCTGCAGGGTCATGTTGAGTTTGCCGTCCACTACGTCGAGGGGCCGGACATCCCCGTCCGGTTGCGACCGGTCGACTTCGGCTACCGCGGCGACGTCGTCAGCAAAGGTGAGGGTCAATTCCGCGGCCTTCATCGGGTCGCGGTTCACCACCATCAGGAACTTGCGGCCGTTCGGACCATCGAAGAACCCGAGCAGGGCCGGTGCGCCTAGGCAGCTAATTAGTCCGCCATGGCCTTCGTAGATCCACGTCGTGCCCTGCGGCTGAGGCGAGGTATGGAAGACCGCGGTGGAGGCCAACGCCAACAAGAGGTTGCCCATATTCTGGATCTCCCAGTTGATCCGCTTGGCCGTTTCGTACCAAGGGCTCTTGTTACCCTCGCCATCGATAATCCCGTCTTTGCGTTCCGCCGGGCCGTAGGTGACTTTGAGCATTTCCTTGACGCTGTGGCCTTTACGCAACTATCTTTTCCACAAGCGCCCCAGGAAGGCCTTCCCGTCCGCGGTAAGGGTCCCAGACCCACCCCTTCATTCCACAATTTCGACCTTCTTTCGCCTGACTTCGCGGATTACAGGCACGAAAACGAAAGAGGGTACCATGTCTGCAAGCCTTCCTCCCAGTCCCGACCTGCAGCAAATTAGAAAACTCGCCAAGGAGTTGCTTCACCAGCACAGAGCGGGTGACCGCGAAGCTGCCGAGCGCATTCGCAAACACCATCCCCGCTATCTTCAAGCCGACTCCAACAGGGAGGGGATATTATCGCTTCAGGACGCCCAGTTGGCCATCGCGCGCGAATTCGGACAGAGGAACTGGTCGCGGCTGGTGGCGGTTGTCGAATTGATGCGACAGGTTCACCGAGCAATCACAAATACCGAATGCATCCACGTAGTCGCCAGAGATGCCAGGCAATTGCAGGCTTTCAAAGCACTCCTGCGACCTCACTACGACGCTGACCAGCTAAGAGTTCTGCGCCCATTTGCGCGCGGCGGCGAGGCAAAGTCCATGTTGTCCAGCGCCATTCGTCTCGTAGTGAGCGCGCCGATCCTGTTGTCAGAGTATCAAACCCTTGGACTGGCGCATCTGATGGAGCACCAGCACAAGCCGAAAGCTCCATTTCAGGTTGAATCGCATCTGGCGCGAACCCACGCCATTCTTTCAAGATCGGTTCATGGAAGAATATCCGTTCTGCTCGGCGTTAAGGCTCACGTCGACGAGTCTGATTTCAAGGAGGTCTTCGAACTGAGTCCCCGGGAATTGGCCCAGCTCTACGGATCGACGACCGTGGTGAACCTCTAATGGGCAGGGCACCCCAGTGCCTTTTGCTTTGCAGGTACTCCTATAAAAATTTACTCGTGCGTGCGGAGGCGATTGATGGCGCGCGCCAGCGCCGCTTCGGCGCGCGCTGCGTCGATCTCCTCTTGCCCGGCACGCGCCTGGGCGAGGCGTTCCTCAGCGCGCTGGCGCGAAGACTCAGCCCGCTCAACGTCGATTTCCTCGATGCGTTCGGCGGTCTCGGCTAGCACCGCGACTTGCTCGCGCCCGACCTCGACAAAACCACCGCTGATGGCCACTTGGACCTCACTACCGTCCTCCTCGACAAAGCGCAACTGCCCGATCTGCAATCCGGTCAAAAGCGGTATGTGTCCGGCGAGGACGCCAAAACTCCCCTCACTGCCGGGCGCTTGCAGGCTGGTGACCTGCCCCGAGTAGGCCACCCGCTCTGGAGTGACGACCTCTAAGGCGAAGGCGGGCATGGACTAAAGATCCTTGGCGGCTTGTAGGGCCTGTTCGATAGTGCCGACGAGGAAGAAGGCGAGTTCGGGCACGTCGTCGTACTCGCCTTCGACCAGCCCCTTAAAGCCGCGGATCGTGTCTTCGATTTTGACGTATTCGCCCGGCTTGCCGGTGAAGGCCTCGGCCACGTGCATGGGCTGCGTGAGGAAGAATTGAATCTTGCGCGCTCTCGATACAATAAGCTTGTCCTCGTCCGACAGCTCGTCGAGGCCGAGAATGGCTATGATCTCGCGCAGGTCGCGGTAGCGCTGCAGGACCTCCTGCACGCGCTGGGCGACCTGATAGTGCTCTTCGCCGACGACGCGCGGATCGAGGATGCGCGACGAGGAGCCGAGGGAATCAACCGCCGGGTATAGCCCTTGATCGGCCAAGGAACGCTCCAGCACGATGCGACCGTCGAGGTGGGCAAAGGCCGAAACCACGCCCGGGTCTGTATAGTCGTCGGCCGGCACGTAAATGGCTTGCACCGAAGTGATCGAGCCATCCTTGGTGGTGGTAATCCGCTCCTGCAGGGCACCCATCTCGGTCGCCAAGGTCGGCTGGTAGCCCACTGCCGAGGGCATGCGACCCAGCAGCGCTGAAACTTCGGCACCGGCGAGGATGAAGCGAAAGATATTATCGACAAAAAACAACACGTCTTGGCCGGCCTCGTCGCGGAAGTGCTCGGCAATAGTTAGACCGGTAAGGGCGATGCGCTGGCGCGCACCGGGCGGCTCGTTCATCTGCCCAAAGACCATGGCCGTCTTGTCGATGACGCCCGACTCCTCCAACTCGCCCAATAGGTCGTTACCCTCGCGCGTGCGCTCGCCTACGCCAGCGAAAACCGAATAACCGCCGTGCCCAGAGGCCACATTGTTGATCAGCTCGGTGAGAATGACCGTCTTGCCGACCCCTGCACCGCCGAAAAGCCCCAGCTTGCCGCCGCGGGCAAACGGGCAGATCAAGTCGAGGACCTTTACACCGGTCTCCAACATTTCGTCTGAAGTGACTTGGTCTTGGTGGGCCGGAGCCGGGCGGTGCAAGGGCATCCGGGGCACCTCGCTGCCGAGCGCGCCCTTACCGTCGATTGGCTCGCCAATGACGTTGAAGAGGCGACCCAAAACGGCCTCGCCCACTGGAACCTCGATCGGACCGCCGCTATCGACGACGCGCGCGCCGCGCATCAGGCCGTCGGTAGAATCCATAGCCACGCAGCGCACCAAGTGCTCTCCCAGATGCTGCTGCACTTCGAGCACGAGACGCTCTTCCCCAGGACGGTCTTCGGCGACCACTTCAAGGGCGTTGTAAATGGGCGGTAGTTCCTGCCCGGCGAAGTCGACGTCGATGACGACGCCGATGATCTCTTTGACCTTTCCTTCTTTCATGCCTACCTCGCGTGTAATGGCGCTATTGGGCCACGGCCTCGGCCCCGCCGATGATGTCCATCAATTCAAGGGTGATCGAGGCCTGCCGCTCCTTGTTCACCTCGCGGGTCAGTTCCTCAATTAGGTCGCCAGCGTTCTTGGTAGCGTTGTCCATTGCGGTCATCTGCGCGGCAAAAAAGCCCGCATTCGACTCCAACAAAGCGCGCCAGATCTGGAAGTTGACTTGGCGCGGCACGAGCGTTTCCAACAACTGTTCGGGCCCCGGCTCAAAAGTGTAGTCAGCCGCCTCGGCTGCTTCCTCCTCGGGCACGATAGGTAGGAGTTGGCTGACGACGGGTACCTGCGCGGCAACCGAGACAAATTCGCTGTAGCAGAGCAACACCCGGTCGGTCTCGGCCGCGGCAAAGCGGCGCGTCAGGTCTTGGGCGATAGCCGTAGCGCGGGCGAATTCGAGCCGGCTGAACACGTCGGCGTGGTGGCTGGCGATAGTGTACCCGCGAGCGTTGAAAAAGTCCCGGCCCTTGCGTCCGACCGTGATCAACTCGACCTCGGCGTCCGCGTACTCGCCTAGCTCGGCTTGGACGCGGCGACACAGATTGGAATTAAAGCCGCCACAGAGACCGCGGTCGGAGGTTACGACTACCAAGGCCACGCGCTGGACCGCGCGCTCGGCGAAAAGCGGTTGCTCTTGCGTATCGACGCTCTGGTGTAGCTGCTTCAGCAACCGATCCAGCCGCTGGGCATAGGGACGGGCGGCGGCGATGGCGTCTTGGGCGCGGCGCATCTTGGCGGCCGCCACCATCTGCATGGCGTTGGTGACGCGCTGGATATTGGTAATGCTGACAACGCGCGTCCTCAGCTCGCGAAGAGTGGCCACAGCTCAGCCTATTCCTCGGAAGGACGGAAGCGACCCTTGAACTCCGCAATGGCGGCGTCTAGCTGGGCCTTGGTCTCGTCGCTCAGATCGCGGGTCTTGCCAATTTCGTCCATGAGCGCGGACTGGTGATCGCGCAGGTGCGTTAGCAGCTCTTCCTCAAAGCGGCTCACGTCGGCCGTAGGCAGGTCGAGCACGTGATCTATGATGAACAGCGAGACCGTCAATTCCGCGAGCGATTGCGGCCGGTATTGCCCTTGCTTGAGCAGCTCCATCAGCTTCTCGCCGCGGTTGAGCAGATTGCGCGTGGATTGATCCAGATCCGACGTGCCGAACTGGGCGAAGGCCTTGACTTCGTTGTAGCGGGAAATGTCGCCCTTGATGGTCCTGGCCACGCCCTTGATGGCCTTGGTCTGCGCGGCCGACCCCACTCGCGACACCGAGGCCCCCACGTCCATGGCCGGGCGGTTGCCCGAATAGAACAGCTCGGGCTTGAGCAGGATCTGGCCATCGGTGATCGAGATGACATTGGTCGGCACAAAAGTCGATACATCGCCTTCGAGAATTTCGATTACCGGCAGCGCCGTCAGCGACCCTCCGCCCTTGTCGTCGCTCATCTTGGCCGCGCGCTCCAAGAGCCGCGAATGCAAGTAGAACACGTCGCCAGGATAGGCTTCGCGCCCGGGCGGGCGGCGCAAAATCAAGGACATTTCGCGGTAGGCCCAAGCCTGCTTGGACAAGTCGTCGTAAATGATGAGCGCGTGTTGGCCGCGGTCGCGGAAATACTCACCCATCGAGGCGCCTGCGTACGGTGAGAGGAACTGCAAGGGCGCTGGGTCGGACGCGGTGGCCGAGACGACGATGGTGTAGTCGAGCGCGCCGTTGGCCTCCAATTCGGCCACCACCTTAGCCACGGTCGAGGCCTTCTGACCGATAGCCACGTAGATGCATTTGACGTCTTGGTCGTGCTGGTTGATGATGGTGTCAACGGCAATGGCCGTCTTGCCGGTCTGGCGATCGCCGATGATCAGCTCGCGCTGACCGCGGCCGATGGGCACGGTCGAGTCGATGATTTTAATACCCGTCTGCAGGGCCTCGGTAACCGGCTGGCGGTCGATGACGCCCGGGGCTTTGCGCTCGACCGGCAAGCTCTCGTCAGCCTCGATGTCGCCCTTGCCGTCAATGGGCACGCCCAAGGGATTGACGACCCGGCCCAAGAGGGCCTCGCCCACGGGCACTTCGACGATGCGGCCGGTGCGCTTTACTTTGTCGCCTTCGTTGATCAGGGTGTCCTCGCCAAAGAGCACACAGCCGACGTTGTCTGCTTCGAGGTTGAGGGCCATGCCCATGATGCCGTGGGGGAATTCCACCAATTCGGTGGCCCGCACGTTGCTCAGACCGTGGACGCGAGCCGTGCCATCGCCGACATAGAGCACCGTACCCGTCTCGTATATGTCTATTTCTTTTTCAAAGCCCAGTAGTTGTTGCTTGAGAATTTGCGAAATCTCATCGGGCTGAACTATCGCTTCGGTGGCCATAGATCCTCCTGCTGACTAACCGGCCAGACGCGCTTGTAGGCGCTCTAGATAGGTGTTCACACTGCCGTCGAATACTGTGTCGCCGACGCGGACGACCGCGCCGCCCCGCAGGCTAGTATCGACTTGGACATCCAAGCGCACTTTGCGACCGCTGTGGTGCTCTAAGCGCGCTTGCAGGCGCTGGCACTGCTCCTCGCTCAACGCCACGGCCGAGCGCACCTCAGCGCCGATTATGCCCTCGCGCTCGGCGACCTGATCGAGAAAATTTCCGAGTGCCGCGCCGACGATAGAGGCGCGGCCCCTGACCGCCATGAGCCGGAGAAAATTCAGAGTCAGCACCTCGAGCTTGCCGCTGAAAAGCTCCCGCAGAACATTGGCTTGAGCTTGGCTATCGGCTAGGGGGTTGGACAAAAACTCGACCAACTCGTCGGATTGGCGCACAGTATCCAAAAGCCGCTCGACGTCGCGCTGCACTGCCGTGGTCGCGCCCGTTTCATCGGCGGCTTCCAACAGCGTAATCGCGTAGCGTCGCACTACTTCGGGTGCGTTCATTGTCCTGCTCGCACGGTGGCGTTCAATTGGATTCGGGAATTCTGGCGATCAAATCGTCGACGAGGCTGCGGTTTTTCTCGTCGTCCAAATTGGCGTCGATCAGCACGCCAGCGGCTTGGACCGCGAGATTGGCCGTCTCGCGCCGCAACTCGGCGATGGCGGTGCGTTTCTCGCTTTCGATACTGGTCCGCGCTTGGTCGAGCATCCGCTCCGCCTCTTCCCGCGCTTGGGAGACGATTGTCTGCCGCACGTTTGCCCCGGCCTCGCGAGCCGCGGCGACGATCTTCCGCGCCTCTTCCTCGGCGGCGGCGATCTTCTGCCGATGCTCCTGTAAGACCTCTTCGGCCTCTTGGCGCGCCTGCTCGGCCGCGGCGAGCGCATCGCTGATGCGTTTCTCGCGCTCGTCGAGGGACGCCAAAAGCTGGGGCCAAGCGAACTTTTTGAGGACGAGCAGCACCACCAAAAAGGTGATGATCGTCCATATTATGAGCCCCTCATGGGGATCAAGTAACATAAGACTTGTACTACTTGGTCAGCACGATCAGCAGGCAAAACACCTCGCCGATCAGAGCCACGCCTTCGACCAAAGCGGCCGCCAGGATCATATTGGTGCGGATGTCGCCTACGGCTTCGGGCTGGCGGGCGATGCCCTCCAATGCCGAGCCGGCCAAAAGGCCGATGCCCAGACCTGCGCCAACTGCGCAAAGCCCCATGCCAATTCCGGCACCCATATACGCAAATTCCATAGCCAAATACTCCCTCTTGTGAACGGTGTGAACCCCTGCTAATGGTCTGGATGAGCAGCCATGCTAATAAAGACCGTCGATAGCAGGGTAAAAACAAAGGCTTGGACGAATCCCACGAAAATTTCGAGCATATAAATCGCCACTGCAAAGGGCACAGAGCCAATGGCGATCCACTCACTTTGCAGAATGGAGATCAAGCCCAAAAAGACCAAAATCGCCACGTGGCCGCCGGTCATATTGGCGAAAAGACGCACACACAAAGCGAAGGGCTTGACCAACAAACCAATCAATTCTACGGGAATCAAAATGATGAGCAGCACCGGCGGCACCCCAGAAGGGATCAGGCTCTTGCAGTAGCCGAATAATCCGTTGTTGGCGATGCCGGCCCCTAACATGACCAAAAAGGAACACAGGGCCAGACCCGCCGTGACGCTGATGTTACCAGTGGCTGTAGCACTGTAGGGAACTAGCCCCAGCAGATTGCAAAACAGAATAAAAAAGAACAGCGTCAGCAAAAAAGGCAGATACTTTTTGCCGTCCTCGCCCATGATGGGCAATACGACCTCGTCGCGTAGGAAGACGACGATAGCTTCGAAGAAATTAGCCAGACCCGAAGGCACAGTGCGCGGCTTGCGGAAGGCCCGGAGCATGAGCACTATGAGCAGGATGCTCGCCACCCACATAATCACTACGTGCCGAGTGATGGAAAGGTCGATGCCGAAAAGCTCTAGCGAAGGGAGGGAAACTTTGCCTGCGAGCAGGTGATGAAAATCGACAAAGGGCAATTCGATATGAGGGCTATCTAGAATGTGCCCTATGATGTCCACTTGCGCATTTGCGGCGTCTGCCGCCTGCGTATCGCCAGCCATTTACTGCCTTGTGAAATATCTAAAAATAGGAGGGAATCTGTCGCAGTAATCAACCAAATAAATTAATTAGGCCGCAAATTTCTGTCAACACCTCACGGGCTTTTAGAGCGGGGCTTTGAACGACCTTGTAGCTTGAGTACGTAAAGGATTTCAAACACCAGAAAAAGCAAGTACGCGGCCACTAGCGCGGTGACGTAACTCGCGGGGTGGAACTCGGCCCATTTGAGCACCAGTACCGAGAGGACCGCCACGGCGATCAACCGCGCGATCATCCCCCCGAAGAAGGCGATCATAAAGACCTGCATGCCCTTGCCCCATCCCCAGCGAATCACCGCCAGCGCGAGCGCACCGTTGATCCCAGCGACCACCAAGCCAGCGACGATGCTGTCCCACTTCACCGTCCGTCCTCCCGCTTGCGCCGCTCATCTAAGTCCATCAGCGTCCTATAGAGTTTGTAAAACCCACCCCCCGCGCCGAGCAGGGTGCCCAACAAGAGAAAGAGCGGCGTAGTTGCAAACTTGTCGTCGAGCCACCAGCCGATAGACACGAAGATCAGGATCGTCGCCGCGAATTGAATCCCTAGGCTCGCATACGAACCAATATCCGCGTATGCCCCGGTCTTTTTTTTGGCGACCATATTTTCTACGAGCAAAGAAAAACGGCGGTGGCAGCCCGCCGTTCTAACAAGTGTTTCCGCGCTTAAACGCTCAGCTCGTCTCCGACCCAGCATCCCCGCACGAGCCGGGAGCCTGACCGCACTCGCACATAGGCTCGCCCAACGCATCGCGCATAGTGCCCAGCCCTCCGCACGAACCCTGGATACGACGATTGCTGAAAATCACGCCGACGGCCATAGCCGCCATGACCAGCCCAAAGGCGGTGAAAGCGATGATAAGCGTGCTCATAGTCATCCTCGTTTCTCAAAACTCGTCGAAGCGGATCATTTCCTCTTCGATGCCTAGATCGTCGAGCATCCCGAGCGCGGATCGGAGCATCAGCGGCGGGCCGCACAGGTAATATTCGACGTCTTCAGGGGCGGGGTGATCCTTGAGATAATGGTCGTACACCACTTGGTGAATAAAGCCCACATAGCCGTCCCAATTGTCCTCCGGCCGCGGCTCGGACATGGCGATGTGGAAGGTGAAGTTGGGAAACTCTTCTTCGATTTTGCGGAAGTGGTCCTCGTAGAAGACCTCGTTGGGATTGCGCGCCCCGTACCAATAGGACACCTTGCGCCCCGTCTTGAGCGTGTGGAAGAGGTGGTATAGATGCGACCGCAAAGGTGCCATGCCAGCGCCACCGCCGATATAGACCATCTCGCGGTCGGTGTCCTGGATGAAAAATTCGCCGAAGGGCCCCGAGATCGTCACCATGTCGCCCGGCTTGCGGCTGAACACATAAGAAGAGGCGATGCCGGGCGGCACATCCTCCCAGCCACCCTTTTCGCGGTCGGGCGGCGGGGTAGCGATGCGGATGTTGAGCATGATGATGTCGCCCTCGGCCGGGTGATTGGCCATTGAATAAGCGCGGAAGACGGGCTCGGTATTGACGGCTTTGAAATCCCAGACCTTGAAGCGATCCCAATCGGGGTGAAAGCGCTCCTCAATACCCTCAAAGTCCTTGAAGTCGCACTCGAAGGGCGGCACTTCGATCTGGATAAAGCCACCGGGCTGGAAATCCAGCGTTTCGCCCTCGGGGAACTTGACGATAAATTCCTTTATAAAGGTCGCCACGTTGTCGTTGGAGACGACTTCGCACTCCCACTTCTTGACCGAGAACACTTCGGGCGGCACTTCGATCTTCATGTCTTGCTTGACGTTGACCTGACAGGAGAGCCGCACGCCCTCGCGCGCCTCGCGCTTGGTAACGTGGCTGGTCTCGGTCTGCAAGATATCGCCACCACCCTCGTAGATGTTGACCTTGCACTGGGCGCAGGTGCCGCCGCCGCCGCAGGCCGAAGATACGAAGACCCTGTTGTCGGCCAGCACGTTGAGCAGCTTGCCCCCGGCTGGAACGGAGAGGGCCTTGCTCTCGTCGTCGTTGATGAGGATCCGCACGTTGCCGCTGGGCACCAGCCGGGAGCGCGCGACCAAAATTACGGCCACTAGGGCCAGCACCACACCCGTGAACATGCCGACGCCGGAAATAACTTCAGTCATAAAACGCTCTTTTCTTTTATAGCTGAATACCGGAAAAGGACATAAAGGCCAACGACATCAGACCCACCGTAATGAAGGTGATCCCGAGGCCGCGCAGCCCTGGGGGCACGTCGCTGTACTTCATCTTTTCGCGGATGCCCGCCAACGCGACGATAGCCAGCGCCCAGCCGAAGCCAGAGCCAAAGCCAAAAACCACGCTCTCGCCGAAGTTGTAGTCGCGCTCGACCATGAACAGCGAACCGCCCAGAATCGCGCAATTGACGGTAATCAAGGGCAGGAAGATGCCGAGGGCATTATAGAGGGCCGGCACGAACTTGTCGAGAAACATCTCGAGGATCTGCACCATGGCAGCAATGATGCCGATGTAGCTAATCAGCCCCACAAAGGTCAGATCTACCCCGCTCAAGCCCGCCCACGCCAGCGCGTCTTCCTTGAGCAGGTACTGGTAGATTAGATTGTTGGCTGGAACGGTAACCGTCTGTACCACGATTACGGCGATTCCAAGCCCGAACGCCGCCTGCACCTCCTTGGAGACGGCCAGAAAAGTGCACATCCCCAAAAAGAAGGCCAGTGCCATGTTCTCGACGAACACGGACTTCATAAATATGCTGAGATAGGCTTCGACCATATTCAGTTACTCCTCCTCGACCTGCTCGCTCTTCCAGCTTCGGAGCGCCCATATAAATACGCCAATGATGAAAAACGCGCTCGGCGGCAACAGCATCAGGCCGTTGGGCGCGTACCATCCCCCCTCGGCAGCCAAGGCGAACATTTGCACCCCAAAAAGCGAACCCGACCCGAATAGCTCGCGCAACACGCCGACGACCATCAGAATGACGCTGTAGCCCAAGGCGTTGCCCAAGCCGTCGAGAAAGCTCAGCCCAGGGCCGTTCTGCAAGGCGAAAGCCTCGGCCCGCCCCATGATGATGCAGTTGGTAATGATCAGCCCGACGAAGACCGAAAGCTGCTTGCTGATCTCAAAAGCATAGGCGCGCAGGAACTGATCGACGACAATGACCAGCGAGGCGATGATCGTCATCTCCACGATAATGCGGATGTTGGCCGGGATGAAATTGCGAATCAAGCTGACGGCCACGTTGGAGCAGCAGAGCACGAAAATGACCGCCAAGCACATGATAGAAGCGGTCTCCAACTTGGTCGTCACCGCCAAGGCCGAGCATATACCAAGGCTCAGCAGGGCAATGGGATTGGAGTCAAAGAGCGGCCCGAAGAGGACATCTCTCGGTTTGTCAGCCATTTAACTAACTCCTCGTTCTTTGAGCTTGGCCAGATACGGCCCAAAGGCTTCCGCACCCAGCCAGTAGCGCAGCATGTCCCTGACGCCGCGCGAAGTAATGGTGGCACCCGACAGCCCATCGACCTGATACCGGGCTGCGGGCCGTCCCGGGACGACCTTGCCCCTGATCACCTCGATGCGCACTGCGCCACCTTCGTCGAAGGCCTGTTTGCCGTCCCAGAGGGCCTTCCAGCTAGGATTATCGACCTCGCCCCCTAAACCCGGCGTCTCGGCGTGTTCGTAGTACACCAGTCCGCGGATGGTATTGAGGTCCCTAGAGTCTAAGGCCACAAATCCATAGAGCGTGGACCACAGCCCTAACCCGTGGACGGGCAGGATGACCTTTTTGATCTTGCCCTTCTGCGAAACCAAGTACACCGAGGCATGAAGCGCGCGGCGCCTGACGTTGGCGATATCCACATCGGCCGGTACCACCTCGCTCTGCGCTGGATCCTTGGCCGCCTGCCGCTGGTCGTAGGCGACCGGGTCCACGCCATCGACGTATTCGCCGGTCGCCAAATCGACGACGCGGGGATTTATATTTTGGTACAACTCCCCGACGCGCTCGCCGCTTGCAACCTCGCCGGACTTCAGCAGGCCGGCGGCCATTAGGATATTGCGCTTCTTGTCGAGCGCCTTGTTGACCGCTTGGGTCGGCCGCAGCGACACTGCCGCCGCCGATACCAGCACCGAGCAGACGAGGCAGACGCCGAGCGCCACGCCGAATGTTCTACCTACTGAATCGTTAGCCACTTTGTCTATCTCTCCTAAGAGCTGACAGCGGTGCGGGCCAGCCTGCGCTTGATGTTGGCTTGCATTGCCACGTGGTCAATCACGGGTGCGAAGACATTGCCAAAGAGAATGGCCAGCATTACGCCCTCGGGGAAAGCCGGGTTAATCACGCGGATCAGCACAGTCATAAAGCCTATGAGCGCCCCATACACCCAGCGGCCGGTCGGGGTCATGGTCGCCGACACCGGGTCCGTCGCCATATAGACGCAGCCAAAGGCATATCCACCCAGCACCAAATGCCAGCTTGAGTCCATTCCAAACATCGGGTTGGTATCGCTGCCAATCGCGTGCAGCAATTCGGCACCGACGACCGTGGCCGCCGTCATGCTGGCGATGATTTGCCAAGAGCCGACCCTAGTTGCTATGAGGATGGCTGCGCCGATCAGGCAGGCTAGGGTCGATGTTTCGCCCATGGACCCGGGGATCGCGCCCAAGAAGGCCTGCATCCAAGTTACCGAGCCGGTAAAGGCTGCCATGCCGTCGGCGGCAGCAGCCCCTAACGGGGTAGCATGCGTAAAGCCGTCGGCCGCGACCCAGACCGCGTCGCCGGTGATCTCGGCGGGATACGCAAAATAGAGGAAGGCCCGCCCGGTCAGCGCCGGATTGAGGAAATTCTTGCCGGTGCCGCCGAAGACCTCTTTGCCCAGCACCACGCCGAAACTGATGCCGATGGCTACCTGCCATAGGGGAATCGTCGGCGGCAGGGTCAAGGGAAAGAGCATGCCCGTGACCAAGAAGCCCTCGTTGATCTCGTGCTTGCGAACCATCGCGAAAAGTCCCTCCCACAGACCACCCACCATATTGCACACCAAAAAGACTGGAAAAAAATAGAGGAAGCCGTGGAATATATTGGCCAGCGGGTTATTGGGGTTGTAGCCGATGCCGAGGATGTCGATGATTATCCCGCGCCATTCGCCCGTCGTGGTGGCCTCCATCTGCTGCATGGCCAGATTGATCTGATAGCCCGTGTTCCACATGGCCATGAAGATACAGGGCACTAGCGCGGCGACGACCGTGATCATGGTGCGCTTGAGGTCTATGCCGTCGCGCACGTGCGTCGGCCCCTCAGTGACGCGACCGGGCGTATATAAAAATGTATCGGCTGCCTCGTACAGGGCATAGAGCTTTTCCAGCCGCCCTCCCTTGTGGAAAAGAGGCTCGGCTTGGTCGAGCAGATCTCGCAAAACCTTCATTGAATGCGTCTATCCTTCTCTTTCAATTCTCGCCAAATTTTGCCGCAGTATGGGTCCGTATTCGTACTTGCCGGGGCACGCAAAAGTACACAGCCCCAAATCCTCCTCGTCCAGCTCCAGACAGCCGAGCGCTTGGGCTCGGTCCGTATCCTCGACGATGAGGGCGCGGAGAAGAAGGGTCGCGAGGACGTCCAACGGCATCACCTGCTCGTACGAGCCGATCGGCACCATGGCTCGGTCGCTGCCCTCGGTCGAGGTAGTAAAGTCGAAAAACCGACTGGACAGCAGCTTGGAGGCAAAGACATTCTTGATGGAAAATTTATCGACGCCCGGTTTCTGCCACCCGAGAAACTCGCGCTCGCGGCCCTCGGCCAGCACCGAGACCTGCGCGTGGTAGCGACCGAGGAAGTCCAAGGGGCCAGACGCGACCCGACCCGCCAGCACCGACCCGGCAATGACCCGGTTCTCGCCCGGCTTGAGCTGGCCCGCCGTCAGCTCGCTCAAGCAGGCCCCTTGGTAGGTGCGCAACAGACGCGGATGTTCCACTTGGGGACCGCCCAAGGCCACGACGCGCTCGGTCCACAACGAGCCGGTGGCAAAGAGCTTACCGCAAGCCACCACGTCTTGGTAGCCAATGTACCAGACGATCTTGGCCGCCCCGACCGGATCGAGAAAGTGGATGTGGGTGCCGGGCAACCCCGCGGGATGCGGGCCGGCAAATTCGACGACCTGGGCACCGTCGGCCGAGATGCTGGCACCGGGTGCCTTGCACACATAGACCGGCCCATCGGTAAGCTTACCCAGTATGGTCAAACCTCGAGCGAAGTCGTCTTCGTGATCGCGGAGCACGACTTGGGGATCGGCCGCGAGAGGATTGGTATCCATCGCGGTGACGAAAATCGAGTGCGGCGCGCTATCGGGCACGGGCACTCTGCTGTAGGGCCGCGTGCGCAGCGCAGGCCAGAGGCCGGACGCCACCAAGGTTTCGCGCACCTGCTGGCGGCTTAGCTGGTCAGGTGCCGTTCGCGTGTGCTGCGCAAAGCGCTCTTCCTCGTCTCCGGCGACCTCGATGACGACCGAGAGCAAGGTGCGTTTGGCACCGCGGTGGACGCCGGTCACTTTGCCGCTCGCCGGCGACGTATAGCGCACGCCCGAGGTCCTCTTGTCTTCAAAGAGCAACTGCCCCTTTTTGACCGAATCGCCCTCGTTTACGGCCATCGTCGGCCGCAGGTCGATGGCGTCCGGCCCCAAGACGGCCACCTGCCCAATGGCCGGACCGTCTTCGATTACTTGCTCCGGCGCACCAGCAATGGGCAGGTCCAACCCTTTTTTTATTACAATTTTACTCCTGGCCATTATGCGCGCTGCGCGATCCCCTTTCAAAAGTAAACGCCACTAAAACTGGCCAGTTTAAGCCAGCCAGTCCCACTTCGCCGCCGAAGAGTAGCCGAGGTTTCAGCACCTCGCAATCGGCCAGACATCAAAGCGCGGGCGCGCTGTGCTGTCTAGCCTGTTCACCTCCCGCAAACAGCCTAAAAATAAAAGCCAAGAAACGCGATGGAGCAAGCCATTTGCGCGGCAGCCGTGGGCCGACCACCCCGCCGAACTTGCCAAGCCGGGTGAAACCTCGGATTTTAGGCCCTCATCCACCAAACCGATCGAGGATTTATGAACCTGAATGCGCCCGCAACGCGCGAGGAAATCGTCGCCTTCTACAAAAGCCCCGTACTCGACCTTGTGTTCCGCGCCGCGACCGTCCATCGCGTACACCACGATCCACGGCAAGTACAGGTCTGCACTCTGCTTTCGATCAAGACCGGTGGCTGTCCTGAAAATTGCAGCTATTGCTCGCAGTCGGCCCACTTCGATACGGGCCTCGAACGCCAAGACCTGCTGTCGCTAGACGCCGTGCGCGAAGCCGCTGAGCGCGCCGCGGCCGCTGGTAGCACGCGCTTCTGCATGGGCGCGGCCTGGCGTCAAGTCCGCGATGGCGCAGAGTTCGACCGCGTATTGGACATGGTGCGCACGGTCGCTGCCACCGGCATGGAAGTCTGCTGCACGTTGGGCATGCTCAACGCCGACCAAGCCCAGCGGCTGCGGGAAGCCGGCCTCCACGCGTACAACCACAACTTGGACACCGGGGAAAACTACTACCCCGAAATCGTCTCCACCCGCACCTATCGCGACCGCATCGAAACCCTAGGCCACGTCGGTCGTGCCGGGATTTCGGTCTGCTGCGGCGGCATCTTGGGCATGGGCGAAAGCGACGAAGACCGCATCGATTTGCTCTACGCGCTCTTGCAACTACCAAAGCCGCCGGAATCCATACCGATCAACGCCCTAGTACCTATCGCCGGGACGCCGCTGGGCGACCGCGAAAAGGTGACCGCGTGGGAACTCGTCCGCATGATCGCCTGCGCCCGGATCCTCTTTCCCACGGCCATGGTGCGCCTCTCGGCTGGCCGCGACCAGCTCTCGATAGCCGAACAAGCCCTGTGCTTTTTGGCCGGGGCCAATTCCATCTTCTCGGGCGACCGCCTGTTGACTACGCCCCACCCCGGCACCGACGCCGACCAAGCCCTCTTCGACCTGCTCGACCTAGAAGCGCGGCCGCCGCAAGGCGCTTCAGAGCGCGTCGATCAGCTCGCAGAAGCAGTCGTAGACCGAGGCTAGCTGCGACCGCTCAATGCAGTAGGGCGGCAGCACGTACACGCTATTACCCAAGGGCCGCAACAGGAATCCCCGCGCCAAAAAGTGCTCTCTCAGCAGCGGCCCTGCCTCGTGCAGGTATCCTTCCTCGCCCTCGACTACCACGTCCGCAGCCACAATCGTACCGCACACCCGCACCCGCTTGAGCCGCGGGTGGCTGCACAGACGCACCATTTCCTCGCGCTGCCAATCCGCTAGACGGCGGAAAGGCTCGCTAGCGAGCAGATCCAGCGAGGCCAGCGAGGCCGCACATCCCAGGGGATTGGCCGTATAGGAGTGCCCGTGATAGAAGGCTTTAGCGGGGTCGTCGTGGTAGAAAGCCGAGAAAACCCGCTCGCTGCAGACGGTGACCGCCATGGGTAAAAAGCCGCCGGTCAGCCCCTTGGCCAAGCAGATGATGTCGGGTTGGGTCGCGGCTTTCTCACAGGCGAAGAGCGCTCCGGTGCGCCCAAATCCGGTCAGCACCTCGTCGTAGATGGCCAACACGTCGCATTGGCGCAAAAGTGCCTGCACGGCCGCGAGAAAATGCGGGCGGCACATCCGCATGCCCCCAGCGCCCTGCACCAGCGGCTCGAGTATCATGGCCGCATACTGGCCAGGCCGGCGTGCCAACAGTTCCTCCAGCCGCGCGAGTGCCCGCGCCTCTTTGACCTCTACTTCCCCATCGCCCTCCCAAGTGGCCGGAAAGGGCACGGCGTCCGTCGGAAAGAGCAAGTCGGCAAAAGGGCGCGTAAAAAGCGAGCGTTCCCCCACCGACATCGCCCCGAGTGTGTCGCCGTGATAGGCCCCCTCCAAGCGCAGAAAGCGCGTGCGATCTCGCTGGCCCTGGTTGTGCCAAAACTGATAGGCCAGCTTGAGCGCAACTTCCACGGCCGTCGAGCCGTCGTCTGAGTAGAAGACCCACTTTAGCGGCGCGGGCAAGGCATCCACCAACCGCCGGGCCAGTTCTTCGGCGGGGCGATGAGTAAATCCAGCCGCTATTACCTGCTCCAGCTCTTTGGCCTGCTCGGCCACAGCCGCGGCGACCTCGGGCTGTCCGTGGCCATGCAAGGTCACCCACCAGCTCGAAATGCAGTCGAGGATCTGCCGCCCATCCTCCAGCTCTAGCACAGCCCCGCGGCCAGCGCGCACCTGCTGCACCGGCAGCGCCGCCTTCATCTGGGTAAAAGGCGACCACACGTGGGAAGCAACGCGCTTAGTCATGGCGGCCAAAATAGCGAGCAAAAAGCGCCCGGACCTTGGCGGGCGACAGCTCTACCCGGCGGTTGATTGCGGCCAGCACCGGCACCTCTCCGTAGTGGGCAATAGCTCGGCAGTTGGCTGGGTTGGGGGGGCCGTTGACCACCACGCCCAAAAGCGAGCAACCTCGGCGGCGCAATTGGTCCAGCGTCAATAGGGTGTGATTAATGGTGCCCAATTCGCTGCGCGCCACCACCAGCACCGGCAGCCCCAGAGCAGCCATCAGATCGACCATCAGATACCGGTCGTCGAGCGGTACCATAACCCCGCCAGCCCCTTCGACGATCAAGCGCTTCCGCTTGGGCAGCACAAAGCGGCTCATCTCGATCTGCACGCCCTCGCGCCGGGCCGCCTCGTGCGGCGACAGGGGGGCGCGCAAGCGATAGGTCTCCGGCAGGACGCGCTCAGCCGGTAGGCCGGTGACGCGCCGCACCCAATCGGCGTCCGCATCGGCTCCGCTTTGCACGGGCTTCCAATAGGCGGCCTCCAGCCCCACGGCTAGCAGGGCCGCGACATAGGACTTGCCGACGCCCGTATCCGTGCCGGTGACGAACAAGCGCGAGGGGAGTTCAGCCGCCACAGCCCCCCGCTTTCTCGACAGCTAAATAATGAACAGCGCATGTAATCTCCACGCCGTTGGGGCAGTCGCGATCCCAGCCGCGCAGGAGCCGGCGCAATTGCGCTGGACCGAGGGCACTCAGCTGCGCCGACGTGTGGGCACCCGTGCGCTTGAGGTGGCGCAAAAAGGCATGCGCAGTCGGAAAGCGCAGCGCGAGCACCTGTTCCCATTGGCGCACTGCGACCGGCTCGGCGGCGAACACGCGGGCGACGGACGCTAAGTCGGGCAAGGCATTGGCGCTGCAGGGGATGCCTTGGCGCGCACATTGGCGGTGCCATTCGGCGTATGAACCCGCCCCCGGATAGGAGCAGAGCAATTGCCCGCCGGGTTTGAGCGCGGCCAATAGCTGCTGTAGGCCCGCGCGCAAATCGGCGAACCAGTGAACCACAAAGCTGGCGCAGATCAAGGCGTAGCGTCCCTCGCTTGCTAGCTGCTCCCCGTCCAAGACCCGGTAGCGGATGTCTGGATGGGCGGCCTCGGCGGCCATTTTTTGTCGACAATGCGCGACCATGGCCGGCGCAAGGTCGGTCAGCTCCAAGCGCCGCTCGGGGAAGAGCGCGGCCAAAGACGCGCTCAAAAAGCCCGTGCCGCAACCGATTTCGAGCACGGGGCCCTCCACTAGGTTTTCGGCGCATTCGGCAGCGAATTTGGCCAAGGTGGCGGCACCAGTGCGCTGCTCCTCAGCATGGCAGTCGTACGTCGAGGCGCTGCGGGAGAAATTCTCGACGACGCGCGCTTTGAAACTCGCTTCCTTCATACAGGCGGCATCCCGCGTCAAGCCCGTTCAACTCGCTCCCAACACGCACGGGCATGCGTCAGGGGCAGCGCGTGGCCCGCCTCCGCGACGATGGCAAGCGCGCTGTTAGGCAGCAGTTCGCACAACTCCTCGGCCCGCTCTACGGGCACCACGCGGTCGCGGCTGCCGTGCAAAATGAGTACCTGTGCTGCCACCGGTATCGCGGCTAGTTCCAGCACGCTCTCCTGCAACAATTGCAAATCGCGGCGCAGACTACCGACGTCAATGGTCCCGGGCCAGCGACTGTCGGGCAACGCGCCACAGCGGGCGTAAAAATCGGCCAACAAGGCCGCTGGCTCGCGCTCCAAGCGCGCGAGCATCTGCTCTACCATGCGGCGCGAGCGCCGGGCTTGGCGGGCACACGGGGAGTGAAAGCTGCGGAAGCCACCGATGACCACGATCAACTCCGCCGCCGCACATAGCTGCGGTGACAACAGGTGCAAGCCGAGAGAGTGCGCCAAGACGATGCGAGGCTGGGCCGCGACCGCCACTGCTGGACCGAAATACCCTCGGTCTGGGCAGTGCAGCACAAAGCCAGCGGGTAAGAGATCCCGCCAGTGGTTCCAACTCCAAGCGCCAAAGCCCCACCCGTGTTGGGCAACCACGTCAACGCCGGCCATTGCGCCACTTCTGTAGCAATCCAATTAGCATATCGAGATCGCTTTGCTGGTGCAGGGCGCTGAGCGCCAAGCGAATCCGCGCCCGGCCCGGCTCGACCGAGGGAGGGCGAATGGCCGCGGCTAGGATGCCGTTTTCTTCTAGATAGGCGTTCAGGGCCAGCGCTTCGTCCTCCGCACCCACCATCAGCGGTACAATTTGCGCGGTCGCCGCGCCCGTGTCCCAGCCTTGCGCCCTGAGCGCGCCGCGCAAATACTCGGCATGGCCGAGCAAGGTTCGGCGCTGTGCATCCATTTGCGGCACCAGCTCTAGCGCCGCATCCACTGCACCCAAGACGGCTGGCGGCAGCGCGGTCGTATAGATAAACCCCGGGCAGCAGTTGACCAAGTACTCCCACAGCTTCTCACCGCAGGCCACGTACGCCCCAAAAGACCCGAGGGCCTTGCCGAACGTGCCGACGCATACGTCCACGGCCTTGCCGCACGTCAGCCCCATCCCCTGCTCGCCCAAAACGCCCGTGGCGTGCGCTTCGTCGATGACCAGCAGCGCGTCGAATTCCCCAGCCAACTCAACGAGCGCGTCGATGTCGCTGACGTCGCCGTCCATACTAAATACCGATTCGGTGACAATCACCCGGCGCGAATGTTCCGCCCCTGCGCTTTCCGCCAGCAGGGCGCACAGGTGATCCAAGTCACCGTGGCGGTAGCGCCGCATCCGACAGCGCCCCAAAACCGCCCCTTGCACCAAACTGTTGTGGCAGAGCCGGTCGAGCAGGATAAGCGCACGCCGGTCGACCAGCGTCGGCAACAGCGAAATATTGGCCTGATATCCAGAATTGAGCACCAGCGCCCGCTCGACCTGCTTGAGCCCAGCCAAAGTCTGCTCTACCTGTGCAAAGCCCGGCTGCGAGCCACAAACCAAGCGCGCGGCCGTGGCACCGGTCCCGTAGCGCTCAACGAACTCAACGGCCCGCGCCTGCAAGAGCGGATGCGACGCCAAGCCGAGATAATCATTGGAGCTAAAATTGACCAACTCGCGGCCATGGGCGCGAACTCGCGCGCCACCGCACGGCTCCCAAGTCCGCAACGACCGCATCTGCCCAGCTTGTTGCCGCCGCGCCAATTCGGCGTGAATAAAATCGAATTTCGCCTGCATAAAAGTGAAGCTGTGCCAAATGATTCGCCTAGGCAAGGTAAGCCGCCGACAGGCTTGCCGCGCAAGGTGCGCCGCTCTATACTATCGCCTGTAAACTTGCTCCTCCGCTGCCATGGCGACGACGACCAATAAAATCACCGTTTCTTCGCTCCAGTCCAAAAAGGAGCGGGGCCAGAAGATCTGCATGTTGACGGCCTACGACTACCCCACGGCCGCGCTGCAAGACGAAGCCGGCCTCGACGTGATCTTGGTCGGCGACTCCGTGGGCACCAACGTCTTGGGCTATCGCGGCCCGCAGCAGGTGACCATGGAAGACATCCTCCACCACCTGCGGGCAGTGCGCCGGGCAGTGCGCCGGGCCTTTCTCCTCGCCGATCTACCCTTCATGTCCTTTCAGCCGTCGGTCGAGACTGCGGTCAAAAACGCCGGACGCTTGGTTCAGGAGGGCGGGGCCGAAGGCGTCAAATTAGAGGGCGGCCTGCCGGTCTTGCCGCAGCTAAAAGCCATCGTTGACGCCGGCATTCCAGTCGTCGGCCATCTCGGGTTTACCCCGCAGTCCCAAGCCCGCGAATTCTACCTATTCAGCGACCGGCGCGGCACCGTGCCCAAATTTCACGGCAAGGGGCCGAAGGGGGCCAAAGCCCTCGTCGAGCAAGCCCTGCGCTTGGAGGACGCTGGCGTGTTCTCCTTGGTCTTGGAGATGGTCACTGAAGAGGCCGCCCAAGCCGTCGCCGAGCGGCTCAAAATTCCAGTCATCGGCATCGGCGCTGGCCGCTATTGCGACGGCCAAGTGCTGATCGTCCACGACCTCGTCGGCCTCAACGAAGAAGACCTAATCCTGACCAAAGCCTACGGCCAAACGCGCCAAGATTGGCTCGAAATGTTCAAAACGTACTGCCGAGAAGTCGCCGAAGGCCACTTCCCCACGGCCGAAAACGCAGCGCACATGGCCCCCGAAAAACGCGCTCAACTAGACCAACTGCTCAACGATAACGGTAAGAATCGATAATCCTTCGAGAGGAAAATTTACCATGCGCTTACTCTACGCCGCCGCCCTGATTTTGTGGACGACTGCCCCCACCCTAGCCCAAGATGCCGAACAAAACTGGATCCAAACAATAGACGGTCTCTTCGCCGATATCGTGTCCCTGATGGGTGCCGTCCTCTTCGCTGACCTAGGCACGAAAATTCCCCTCATCATCTGGGTGCTCGTCCTAGGCGGCATCTACTATTCCTTCTACTTCGGCTGGCTTTCCCTACGCGGCTTCCGCCACTCCATCGACGTCATCCGCGGTCGCTACGACGATCCCAACGACCCAGGCGAGATCTCCCATTTCCAAGCCCTCACCAGCGCCCTGTCGGCTACCATCGGCCTTGGTAACATCGCCGGCGTCGCCATTGCCGTCAGCTTGGGCGGGCCGGGTGCGGTCTTCTGGATGCTCCTGACCGCCTTGTTCGGCATGTCCTCCAAGCTGGCCTCCTGCACCTTGGCCATCATGTACCGCAAAATTCACCCCGACGGCCGCATCTCTGGCGGACCGATGTACTATCTAGAACACGGACTTGCCAATAAAGGACTCAAGTCATTGGGCCGCGTCTTCGCCATTTTGTTCGCCATTTTCGCCATCGGCGGTGCCCTCGGCGGCGGCAACATGTTCCAAGTCAACCAGACGATCGAGATCCTCACCACCGTATCCCCGGCTGTGGGGGACTACAACTGGGCCTTCGGTATCCTCTTCGCCTTGCTGGTCTCCTTGGTCATCATCGGCGGCATCAAACGGATCGGCAGCGTCACCTCGCGGATCGTGCCCTTCATGTGCCTGCTCTATGTGGCCTTCTCGCTGCTTATCATCCTGTCGAACATCACCCAAGTGCCCGCCATGATCGCGACTATTTTTCGCGAGGCATTCTCGCCGCAAGCCATGTACGGAGGCTTTTTGGGCGTCCTAGTCATGGGCGTCAGACGCGCCGCCTTCTCCAACGAAGCCGGCCTCGGCTCTGCGGCCTTTGCCCACGCTGCGGCCCGCACCAACGAGCCGGCCCGCGAGGGTATGGTCGCCATGATCGGCCCGTTCATAGACACGATCGTGATATGCTTGATGACCGCTTTGGTCTGCATGATCACCGGGGTGTACACCGAACCCCAGTTCCAATCAAGCGATAGCATAGTGGGGGCTAAAATGACCGCCGCGGCCTTTGATTCATTCCTGCCTGGTGCCCGCTACGTCCTCGCCATTGGCGTCATGCTCTTTGCGTACTCGACCATGATTTCGTGGTCATACTATGGGGAGCGGGCGTGGGAGTACCTCTTTGGCAGCGGCAGCCGCGTCGTCCTCATCTACCGGATCATCTTCGTCGGTTTCGTCTTCCTAGGCTCAATTATCACGCTTAGGAACGTACTCAACTTTACCGATATGCTCATTTTGAGCATGGCCTTTCCCAACATTATCGGCGGCGTCATTCTCAGCCCGCAGATCAAGGCGTGCCTGCAAGAGTACTGGGGCCGGCTGAAAAGCGGCGAGATGAAGCGCTACAAGTAGGGCTGCTTCAGGGAGCGTCTCCGCCTTCCAACCAATCGCGGTCTGCGGCCAAGTAAATCTCCTCGACCTCCAAGTCGGCAAAGGCCGCAGACCAGCGCTGCCAATCCGCCCGTTCCTCCTGCTCCTGCATCCGCAGCCGCACCAAAAAGGCAAAGCGATTGAGCGCAAACGTCAGCGTGGTGACCTCGCCCCCCCTCAGATCGACCTCCACCTGTTGGGTCTGCCCTCCATAGCTCAATTCGATCCAGTGCGCGCCGGCGGACAGATTGTGGAAAAGCAATCCCTGATAGCCGCGCTTGAGCAATTCGAGCGAGTAGCGACCGTCCAAGCGCACCTTGAGATCCTCTGTGATCTCGCTGCCGATCGGGGCCACCACTAAGGCCAGCCAAGCGTCTAGATCGTCGAACAGCAACTCGTCGGCGGCGGCGACCTCGACAGCTAGCGGCGACTCTTGTACCGCGGCTACGGGCCTTTGACCCGGCATCCAAGTCGGCGGCGGCAATTGGGGCGTGATGCCGCTTTTGCGCGTCAGCGCATAGACCAAGATGTTGGTCCCCGCCATCAGCGCGTAGGTCGAATTCCCCGTGGTTTCTTCTTCAGTATTGAAGCTAGCCCGCCAATTCTCCCCCAACATCAAGTCGCTGATCACGGCTACCAGCTCGCCGTCCAGCTCGACTCCCCACAGCCCCTCTGGCGGTGGCAACCCCTCACCCACAGCGCTGGCGGCCCCGGAGACGGTGGCTGCTTGTGCTTCCTGCACGGCCAAAACCTCATAGCGATTGTTGACTGGATAATACCAAGAGGGATTGCCTCCTGCGTCCTCAATGCGCGATTTATCCTCTCCGGGAAAGCCACCGCCGAACTCGTAAAAGGAGTGATATAGCGGATGCGATGTCGGGATGGGTGCCAAGCGCGCCTCAGACCCCAAGATCTCGCGCAGTTGGTCCTTCATTTCGCGCAAATAGCGGTTGGTACGGCGGCCGGTGCCCTCGATAAACAGGAAGCCGCCCTCGCGCAGATAGCGGCCCAAAAGCGCCTTCTCCTCCGGGCTGAACTTGGTCAGGACATTCTCGTCGTACGCAGACAAGGAGTCTTCGAAGAGGAAGTGGACGGGGTCCTTGAGCAGTTGCTCCGACAGGAAATACTCGTAGGTCTTGTCCCGCACTTGCGCCAGCAGGTGGGTGTGGTCGCGCAAGTAGCGGCTCAAGGCATCGAGCGCGCCGCGCCCCGAGCTGGCCCCATAGACGCGCAACCGGGTAAAGTTCACGTAGCCAGACAAGTCGCGGCGAGTCGCCCGACTGCCGATGACGGCGGCGTGGTCCTTGTTGGCCCGGGCCATGTCCTCCAGCCGCAAGAGATCCATGGAGGCGATGCCCATGCTATCGGCCAAGCCCAAAGACGAGGGGGAGATCATCTTTTCGCGCTCCAAAATCGGCTCATCTTCCTTTGCACCGACGGCCATCTCGCGCAACGCCAAGGGGGCCGTCGGGGCCTCTATCTCGGGCGGAGTCGCCTCGCTTTCTAGATTGGGGTCGCGGACATCCACGGCTGGCTGGTCGGCCCGCAGATACTCCATCTCCACGCTCAACGCCTCTAGGTCTAAGCGGGGCAGGGGAGTCAGGCGGCGGGGCTTGAACTGCGGCGGGATGCGGGCGAGACGCACGCGAAAGGTTTCCGCGTCCAACTCGTCGCGCCACAGGAAATCCCCTAGGTAAAGCGTGGCCAGATGCAGGAGCAGCGACGCCAGCAAGCAGACATAGGCGGTTCTGTGTCTATGCACCGGGAGCCTCTCTTTCTGCGCCGCCTGTCAGCGCGAGTGGCAATACCTATAAATGATTGTAACAAAACGGTTTTTTGCCAAGAAAACACGTGATTATTATCTTTTTTCGACCTATAAGACGGCCTACGCAAAGGAATTGTTTCAGCCATGAGCAACGCCCAAGAACTACAAGCCGAAATGAGCGAGTGGCTCGAATCCCTCGATTACGTGCTGGCCCATAGGACGCCCGCGCAGGTCCTCAAGCTCCTGCAACAGCTCCAAACCCACGCCGCCGAAGCCGGCGTCGGCACCCCCTTCAGCGTCAATACGCCTTACATCAACACCATCTCCCGCGACCAGCAGCCCCCCTATCCGGGCAGCCGCGAGATCGAGCGGCGGATCAAAAGCATCGTGCGCTGGAATGCCATGGCCATGGTCGTGCGCGCCAATCACGACTCCAACCTCGGCGGCCACATTTCCACCTATGCATCCTCGGCGACCCTCTATGAGGTCGGCTACAACCACTTTTTCCGCGCCCCCAGCAACGGCCATCCCGGCGACCAGATATACTTCCAAGGACACGCCTCCCCCGGCATATACGCCCGCGCCTTTCTCGAAGGGCGTCTCAGCGAACACCAGTTGAAAAACTTCCGCCGCGAGTTACAAGAAGGCGGTGGCCTCGCCTCCTATCCGCACCCCTGGCTGATGCCGGACTTTTGGCAGTTCCCAACCGTGTCTATGGGCTTGGGACCAATCCTTTCGATCTATCAGGCTCGCTTCAACCGCTACCTCGAAAACCGCGGCCTCAAGCCCGCTGACGACAGCAAGGTGTGGGCCTTTTTGGGCGACGGCGAGTGCGACGAGCCCGAGAGCTTGGGCGCGCTCACCCTCGCTGCACGCGAACAGCTCAACAACCTCATCTGGGTCGTCAATTGCAACCTACAGCGCCTCGACGGCCCCGTGCGCGGCAATGGAAAGATAATACAAGAGCTCGAAGCGGTCTTCCGCGGTGCCGGCTGGAACGTCGTCAAGGTAATCTGGGGAGACGACTGGGATCCGCTCTTGGAACAGGACACCGACGGCAGCTTGGCCCAGCGCATGCACGAGGTTGTCGATGGCCAGTACCAGAAGTACTCGGTCTCCGACGGCAGCTACATTCGCCACGACTTCTTCGGCACCGACCCCAAACTAGCCGCGATGGTCGAGCACTACTCGGACGAACAACTCCAGAAAATGCGGCGCGGCGGCCACGATCCAGAAAAGGTCTATGCCGCCTACCAGCAAGCCATCGCCCACACGAACACGCCCACCGTCATCCTCGCCAAGACCATCAAGGGCTACGGCATGGGCGAGGCCGGCGAGGGCAAAAACATCACCCATCAGCAAAAAAAGCTCAACGAGGACGAGATTCGTCTTTTCCGCACCCGCTTCGGCATCCCCATCTCGGACGACGAAGTCGCGGAGACGCCTTTCTACCGGCCCCCGGACGACAGCCCAGAAATCCAGTACATCCGCCAGCGGCGAGAAAGCCTCGGCGGCTACGTGCCCCAGCGGCAGGTGATGGCTCCTCCGCTGGTCATGCCGCCGGAAACGCTGTGGGAAGAATTCAAAAAGAGCTCGGGCAAGCGCGAGTTTGCCACGACGATGGCCTTTGTCGCGGTCATGCGCAAACTCATGCAAGACAAGCAAATCGGCAAATTAGTCGTCCCTATCGTCCCCGACGAATCGCGCACCTTCGGCATGGAGCCGCTCTTCCGCCAGTTCGGGATCTATTCGAGCCTAGGCCAGCTATACGAGCCGGTTGACAAAGACGTCATCACCTACTACAAAGAGGCCAAAGACGGCCAGATACTCGAAGAGGGCATCACCGAGGCCGGTTCTATGTCCTCCTTTATCGCAGCCGGCTCAGCCTATGCCACGCACGGCATCAACACCATTCCCTTCTTTGTCTACTACTCGATGTTCGGGATGCAGCGGATCGGCGATTTGGTCTGGCTAGCCGGCGACATGCGGGTCAAGGGCTTCATGGTCGGCGGCACGGCTGGGCGCACCACGCTCAACGGCGAGGGGCTGCAACACGAGGACGGGCACAGCCACCTGTTGGCCTATCCAGTGCCCAATCTCGAAGCCTACGATCCAGCCTTTGGCTACGAAATCGCCGTCATCATCCGCGAGGGCATCCGCCGCATGTACGTCGAGCAGGAGGACGTGTTCTACTACCTGACGGTCGAAAACGACATCTATGCCATGCCGGAGATGCCCGCCGGAGTCGAAGAAGGCATCCTCAAGGGCATGTACAAGTTCAAGCCCGCGGCCAAGAAGCGCGCCCCACTCAAGGCCCACCTCTTCGGCAGCGGCGCGATCATCAACAGCGCCCTCAAAGCGCAGAGCATTCTCGAAGAAAAATACCAAGTCAGCGCGGATGTCTGGAGCATCACCAGCTACAAGGCCCTGCACCGCGACGCCCTCGATGCCGAGCGTTGGAACCGCCTACACCCCGACAAAAAGCCCCGCCTCAGCTACATCGAACAATGCCTAGCCAAGGAGCGCGGCGTGTACGTCATGGCCTCGGATTACGTCAAGGCCCTCCCGGAATCCATCGCCCGCTGGTTTCCCAACCCGCCCGTCTCCCTCGGCACCGATGGCTTCGGCCGCAGCGAGACCCGCGAGGCCCTGCGCGACCACTTTGAGGTCGATTACCGCTTCATCGCACTAGGCGCCTTGAGCGCGCTGGCACGCGAGGGACAGATCGAAAACGACGCCGTCGTTCAAGCCATGAAAGACCTAGATATCGATCCGGCAAAACCCAATCCCGTTTACCTGTGAGCTTAGACCACGCTATGCCCGTACAATTTGCACTGCCCGACTTGGGAGAAAACATCGAAAGCGGCGATGTGATCCGCATCCTCGTCGATGTCGGCGATCGCCTCGCCGAAGACCAGACCGTCATTGAGCTCGAAACTGACAAGGCTGTTATTGAGGTGCCCTCCTCCATAGACGGCACCATCACCGAGGTTCTCGTCCAACAGGGCGACACCATCACCGTCGGGCAGCCCATCCTCGAAGTCGAGGCGGGCGAAGCCTCGGCCGCAGAGGAACCGGCCCCCACCCGAGTTAGTAGGGTCGCCCCTCCCGACGAAGAAGTCTCTTTCGACGAGGACCTCACCCGAGTTAGTAGGGTCGCCCCTCCCGACGAAGAAACCCCTCCCGCGCCTACACCTATATCTACAGACGATCCCGTTCCAGCCGCGCCATCGACGCGCCGCCTAGCCCGCGAAATCGGCGTCGATATTGCACAGGTCCAAGGCACGGGAGCGGGCGGCAGGATCTCAATCGACGACGTCAAGGCTCACTCAAAAAAGCTGCACGCAGCGCGAGCCGCAGCCCCGGCCGCAGCCGCCCCACTACCCGACTTCAGCCAGTGGGGTGCTGTCGAGCGTCAGCCTATGACCAAGGTGCGCGAGATAACCGCCGACCGCCTCGCGCAGGCTTGGGCCACCATCCCGCAAGTCACCCAATTCGACAAGGCCGACATTACCAGCTTGGAAAAGTGGCGCGCAGCATACGGTAAAAAGGCCGAAGCAGCCGGTGGCAAGCTGACGCCGACCGCGATTCTCATCAAGGTGCTCGGTATTGCCCTCAAAGTCTTCCCGCAGTTCAACGCCAGCGTCGACATGGCCCAGCGGGAAGTCGTGTACAAACGCTACTTCCACATCGGCATTGCCGTGGATACCCCCCACGGCCTGCTCGTACCGGTGGTGCGCGACGTGGACCAAAAGAACATCATCGAATTGGCGGTCGAGCTGAGCGAGCTGGCGCAAAAGACGCGCGAGCGCAAGATCGGACCAGCCGACATGCAGGGCGGGTCCATGACCATCAGCAATGTCGGCACCATGGGCGGCACCGCCTTTACGCCCATCGTCAACCCGCCCGAAGTGGCGATCCTCGGAGTGGCGCGCTCGCAAGTCGAACCCACTTATATCGACGGCCAACTCCAGCCGCGCACCCTCCTGCCCCTGTCGCTGTCCTACGATCACCGCCTGATCGACGGAGCTGACGGCGCGCGCTTCCTCCGCTGGATCTGCACGGCATTGGAAGATCCCTTTATCGCGCTCTTGGAAGGCTGAGGCGGCTATGGACAAGGCCCAGCTAGCGGTCATCGGCGGCGGCCCGGGCGGCTACGTCGCCGCCTTCAAGGCCGCGGACTTGGGGTTGGATGTCGCATTGATCGATCCAGAAGCCCATCCAGGCGGCGTCTGCCTCTACCGAGGCTGCATCCCCTCCAAAGCCCTCTTGCACATTTCCAAGCTCCTCTACGAAGCGAGGGAAGCCGAACACTGGGGCATCCAATTCGCCGCGCCCGATATTGACCTCGACAAGTTGCGGACGTGGAAGGACGAGGTCGTTGCCAAGATGACGCGGGGCTTGGGTCAGCTCGTCAAGGCGCACAAGCTGACCTACGTGCAGGGGCACGCCCGCTTCCTCGACCCCCACACCCTGCAAATCGACAAAACCGACGGCAGCCAGGGCGCGTTGCAGTTTGAGCACGCCATCCTCGCTACCGGGTCGCGCCCGGCCGTGCCGGCGCTCTTCGACCAGCCGAGCGACCGCATCATGGATTCGACCGCAGCCGTCGCACTCGGCGACATACCCGCCTCCATGCTCGTCGTCGGCGGTGGCATCATTGGTATGGAGATAGGGCAGGTGTATGCGGCACTGGGGACCCAGGTTTCGGTCGTCGAAATGCTCCCCGGGCTGATCCCTCCGGCCGACCGCGACTTGGTCAAACCGCTGCACAACAAGGCCGCCGAGCGATTCGACGACATCATGCTCAACACCCAAGTGACCGCGCTCGCAGAGAGCGACGATGGCTTAGCGGTACACCTACAGAACAGCGACGGCCAGAGCTTTTCCAAGACCTACGCCAAAATCCTGCTCTCCGTTGGCCGGGTTCCCAACAGCGAAGACTTGGGTTTGGACCTCACCGCCGTCGGCCTCGACGAGCGCGGCTACGTCCAAGTCGATGACCAACTGCGCACGGCCGAGTCTTCGATCTTCGCCATTGGCGACCTCGTAGGCGCAGCCCTCGCCCACACAGCCGCCCACCAAGGGAGCCTAGCCGCCGAGGTCGTGGCCGGCCACGACAAACAGGTCTTCGCGCCCCACGCCATCCCCAACGTCGTCTATACCGACCCGGAAATCGCCTGGTGCGGCCTCACCGAGGAAGAGGCCAAAAAACAGGGCCGCTCCGTCGCGGTCGCGCGCTTCCCCTGGTCGGCTTCTGGCCGCGCCGCGACCCAAGGCGCAAGCGACGGTCTCACCAAGCTGCTCATCGATCCCCAGACCGACCGGATCCTAGGCGTGGGCATCGCCGGCAGCGGCGCAGGTGAGCTTATCGCCGAAGGCGTCCTAGCCGTGGAAATGGCCGCTCTCGCAGCGGATGTCCAGCTTTCGATCCATCCCCATCCCACGCTCTCCGAAACCCTCATGGAAGCGGCCGAAAGTCACTACGGCCAGAGCGCGCACCTCTACGCGCCCAAACGCCGCTGAAGCGCGACCCCCAGCGTCCTCAGATGCGCCTCTGCTCGCACCGCTAGCAGCCATTCGCTGGGCGTCTCGCTGATTAACGCGTGCTCGGTATGGTGCGCGTACAAGTAGGGTGCCAACCCCGCCTCGCCCCACTCTGGGTCAATGAGGAAGACGCCTTCAGCAATCACTTTGTCGTTTTCGCCGGCCTCTCCGTCAATGGGCATCACCTCGCGCACTTGCTCGACGATGGCCGGCCCGAGCCACTGCTCGTCGCGCTCGGCCTCATAGCAGTAAAACCCCGACGCCTCCCAGTCCTCGTGAAAGTCCAGCGCGCAATCAAAGCGCCGGCCGCTCAGCAATGCCTTGACCTGCGCGACCAGCGGGACCGCATCGCCGCCAAACTCCCGATTGCAATCCACGCCGGATTCGTTTTCGCGGGTATTGTGGACATAGCCGTGCGGATTGAGGCAGGGCAAGATCAGGAACTGACAACGCTGGGCGAGGTGCAGACTCAACCCCTCGGCAAAGCGCAGCGCGGCTTCTGGCCCGGCCGGCTCGTCCCCATGCAACCCGGCTGTCAGCAGGATTCGTGCCTCAGTACCGCTTCCTAATTCTATGGCGTAAATCGGGTATCCACCGCATTCAGCCACTAGCTGTGTTGGCCCCACCGCCTGCAGGCGGTGCAACAGAATCGCATAATCGCGCTTCTTCATTTTACATGGCCCTCCTTGGCTTGTTTTTCGAACCGCCATATGGCGAGAGCGAGAAGGGTTACAAGGCTCGCCGCTTCTTTTGGTTTTGTAGCCGCTAGCAGCGCCACGCGCCTGCCTCGACGAGGTTGGCTATCTCTCATCGGACTAAGAATCTGATGTTACGCAGCCTTTATCTTCTGCAGCTTCCTGCCATCCCCATTGTCATTTCCGCGAACGCGGAAATCCAGCCTCGCGCACGATGCGGACTTCGGCCGGCTCCGCCGAACCTCCGAGGGTAAATCTGGATGCCTGCTTTCGCAGGCATGACCGACCGGACATAGACCAAGCGCTCGTAAAACTGCGTAACATCAGTGAGAATTTTTTAGCTCCTCTTTAACCTCTTTTATAGCTGTTTCAATAAAATCGAATGCCGGTCCGTCAAAATTGTCAAACTCTTCAATAGGACGAACAATCAGCGGCGGTTTGCTGTAGTGAATAGTAATAGTGCTGTCAGTGAGAGTAAATTCCCCCTTGTTGAAACGGCGGTGGTATGTGCTAGCGATACGGGTAAATCCTGGAGAGGGAGTGACATCATAAATCCAAGGAGAGGAACGGAGCTTCTCCAACCGGTCTTGCATTCTTCCCGTTCGAGCCGTCTCCATTCCACGTTGACGAGATTCTTCTATGTCTTCCAATCTGACCTCGCGACTTGCGAGTAGAAGCTATTTGAATCCCCCTCCAACATCGCCCTTAACCACTGCTCGGTCGTTTCGTAGCCAGAAATGCTGTCAGGGGCAAGAGAACTTTCAGGATTGCTAGCCTCGTCAACTTGCCTCTCGAATGCTAGACGATCCCGCCTCCAGAATATTTGGGCAATTTGAAACCTCAAGGCAGGCAAAAACTCGTCGTTGGGAAATTCTTTCGCAAGATTTTTGTAGGTGTTCATAAGAGGGTCAATATACTTATCGTGAGATTTTCCAACGCCATAAGGTTCGGTTCCCGTCTTCCCCAATATTGTTTTGAATTTTTCAATATAGGCCAACCTCGCTGAAGGCGTTCCCGGAAATTCTGCTATAACCCTGTCGTACCACTCACACGCCAATTTAATCTGATCCAACCAACTGCTGTCGATAGTCCAACGGTCATTCCTTACCCCTGAAGCCCAAAATTCAGCGTTTTGCAGATAAGACCTCGCAATAGAGTTCTCAACAATCTCTAGCGACAAATCCCACATATCCGCAGCCAGCGAACCAATCCCTCCAACAACTCGCTTGCCTTCTTCAGATTCGGGATACTTCTCTAAAAGGGTTTCCCAAGTGTCAAGGGCCAAAAGGGACGGAGACCGGAATTTTCAGACGGCTTCTGAGGCACCAGCCAAGAACGCTTTAGCCTAGCAGCGACGCAACCTCAAAAAGAGCCTCTTTCACTGTTCCGCTTGGCCCCTTGCGCTACTGTTGCCCCCTGCGATACTATATGTATTTTTATGAGAAGCCGCTAGCGCGCCCGAATAACCACCCACCTCAAACCACGATAAGACCAATGACCGACAAAGCCAAATGGGCTTGGACAACGCTATTCCTGAGCCTGCTGGTCCTACTACCAGCAGGCTATTTCTACTTTTCGGATCTCACTGAGACTCCCTCCGAGCCTCACCCCAAGGCCCCCACGCCGGAGCCGCCTAGCCCCATTGCCATGCTGATCGCCGAAGACCGCTGCGATCTGGCCTATCCCCAACTCACTGCGCTAGACGCGATCCAACACGAGCCGACCGCTCAAGCGCACATCGAGTTCCAGCGGGCGTTTTGCGAGCGCATACTCAAAGAGCCAAGCCGCGCGTATGATCGCTTGCGCGACCTCGACCTACCGGCCTTGGACGATTACCGCCGCTTCTGGATGGCCCGTTCCCTAGAGGACATGGGCCAGACGCACGATGCCATCGCCGAGTACGAAAACTTTCTAGCGACTTCGCCCAACCCGATCCTCCGCAACCCGGCCAGCCTGCGCTTGGCCTCTCTCTACCGGACCGCTGGCCAACCCGCCAAGGCCCTCGCCCTGTACGAGGAGCAGCTTGGGCAGGACGCCGACCCAGCGCGGGTCCTCTACTTGCTCGCGACCACCAGCCAAAAACACGATTCGCCGCGGGCGCAAAAGTGGCGTTTAGAACTGCTGGAAAAACACCCCCACTCCAAGCACGCCCGCAATAGCCTGTCGCACCTGCCTAAGAAGCTCGACGCCCGCACGGCTTATGCCAAGGCTCACACCTATTACAGCCACAGACAGTTCAACCAAGCCATCAAGAGCTTTCGGCACTTCATCCGCACGCACAGCGGTGACCAGCGCGTCGCCAAAGCGCACTTCATGCTCGGCCGGGCCCACCTATCTGCGGGACACTACACCAAGGCCGAGCAGGTTTTTCGGACGGTTCACGACCGCTACGGCAACCCGGCGGCCCTTTATCGCATTGCCAGTCTCTCAGTCCGCAAAAATCGCGAAGACAAGGCCATTGCCGCCTATGCAGCCTTTGCCAAGCGCTACCCCCAGCACGACTTGGCCGACGATGCCCTGTGGCAGGCCGCCAAAGCCGCCGAGCGCAACAGCCTGTTCGCCCGCGCCGAAACGCTCTATGGACGCCTAGCCGAGCACTACCCGCAAACCGATTACGGCGACGAAGCGCGTTGGAGCGTCGGCTTCGCGCTCTATTGCCAAGAGCAATACGCCGAAGCCCTCGCCGCTTTTGAGCGCGCGAGTCAGCAGGCGCGCCAGCCCCACATCATCGACCAATCCCTGTACTGGGCCGGCAAGAGCGCGACCCAGCTAGGCCGCACAGAGGCCGCCACCGCGTTCTATCGCCGTGCTGCCGCCGGATTTCCCCGCTCTTACTACTCGGCCCGCGCCGTCCAGTTGGGCCATAGAGAACAGGTTAAGCTCAAGGGGCGGCCCGCAGACAACCCCCGCCAAGACGACGTCCCCGCGCTAGCGCACAGGGCACACCTCGAGCGCGCCGGCTTGCTAAACCAATTGGGGCTAAGGGATTGGTCGGCAGCCGAGATGGAGCAAGCCGTCCGCGACTACAAGGGCCAGAAGGCCGCGCTAAAGGCCATCCGCGACTACTATGAGGCACTCGGCTTTCGCGACCAAGCCATGCGGCTGTCGATGCGCCTTTTTGATGGGAAAGACCCAGAGGAACTGTCGCGCATCTACCCGACTTACTACTGGGAGGAAATTGCCGCGGCCGCGGCCGCCGCCCAAATCGACCCCTTTCTGGTCCTGTCGGTAATTCGCCAAGAGAGCACGTTCAACGAAAGCGCAGTGTCGCGGGCAGGCGCCAGGGGCCTGATGCAGATCATGCCCCACACCGGCCTCACCCTCGCGCGGACGTTGGAGATGAAACCCTTTGAGCTGCGCGCACTCTTCGACCCGGCCGTCTCCATCCGCTTGGGCAGTTACTTTCTCGGCGACCAAATGCGCCAATTCACGGCCAGCCAGGGCGCGGATTTGGGCTTTGAACTGGGCTTGGCCGCGTATAACGCCGGCCCGCACAACGCCCGCCGGTGGCTCAAGAGCTTTCCCTCCGAGGACCCGGACGCCTTCGTCGAGCGCATCCCCTTCAAGGAAACCCGCCTCTACGTCAAGCTAGTCCTCAAAAACTACGCCATTTACAAGGCCCTATCCGATGACGCCTGAACAAGAAGAGCAGCGAGAAAAAAGACACAAGCTGATTGAAGACCTTTTTATCTTGCTCTGCATCGTCAGCCTCTGGCCCGTGGTGCTAGGCTGGACCGAACCGATCTATCAGTACTTGCTCTACGCAGCACTGGCGGGCTTGGTCTTCATTTTCGTGCGTCGCATCCGCCGCTTCCACGACGCCCGCAACGCCCTGAGCGATGACGAGACCGGCCCGCAGATAGACCCCGCTCCCAAGCGCGACGGTGATGATCATTCGCAAAATTGAGTTCGGGACGCGACACAGTTCCGTGCGTGCCATCCCCCTGTAAAATTGCGCCCGCAGTGGTTGCATTTGACGACGCATTTTATTTCTTAGGCGGAGAGATTTCCGATGTGGCGGTATGAAAATGTAAATTCTTTGGATATGCAGTGTAGATACCTCAATGCTGGATTGCTATGGTATTCGCATGGCGGATTGGGTAGTGGTCTATTCGGAAACTATCTGCACAGTCATTTTGGAATTAGAGCTCTGGAAGGATTAAAAATTGAGGACTTGATTGCTCACGATATAATTACCCCAGATTTGTTCGTCAAATTCCCTGAAGAACGCCTTAATGAAGAGGCTAGAATCATTTCAAAAGTCCACGGATCATTTATTCACATGTCTATTCCTGAGACAGCAGAGGAAGCCGCTGTGCATCCTTTTGACTATGATGGGTCAATTAAGCATGATTATGTTGATCTTCATTCATGCTCTCACAGAGGCATTAAAAATTATAATCTGAAAGACGAGAATGGCATTATCTTTCGCCCTTATGAAGCATACTTCGGTTACTGGAATGGGTATATTGTCTCGGAAATTCTACGAGGAGGACTCTTTTACGCAGATAGGCTCTTTAGTCATAAAGAGGCACTCAGGCGCTTGAAGGACAGCTCAGACATTGTGAAGGAGAACTGGATCTCTATAAAACCTGTTTTTGACAGACTGTCGCGTTACAGGACAGCGCGCTCTGCGGCAACCTTCAGCTTCGGGTCATCTATGTTGGATGAGTTCGATTATGCCTCGCATCTACAAGAATTATTGGGGTTCGGCCCGTTCAATCTAGAGGACGATCTATACAAGTTGCTGGAATTGTATCAGAAGTATGATGCTGGGCTTTATTTAAATGATAATATGGTTTTCAAAAGTAAGGTCGTTGAGAACCTACAATCAGACATTTTTTACTTGGTTGAGTGGAGTTCTATTTTAACCGATCGAGCTAAGTACACGACAGTAACCTAAGTTGTGGTGCAGCCCTGCTTTAGGTTTATTTGTAATCGCCCAAGATTGCATCTAAATCCTAAATACAGGAGCCGCACCATGCTTATTAATACGCTCAAAAAAGCCCTTAGGCAAGGGCCGGTATCCCTCACGCGCCACCGTATCGACCTGATTAGTCGCTTGGTGTGTGCACTGATCCAAGTGCGTTCCGTCAATCTGAAGAAACTCGCGTGTAGTCTGTCGGGCATGGCCCAAATTGCAAGTCAATATCGCCGCCTCCAGCGTTTTTTTAGCAGCGCATTCTCCCCGACGGTGTTTACCGAGTTGATCGTCTCCAAGCTGGTTGTATCCGGCCAGCCCCAGGTGTTGGTCATGGATCGCACCCATTGGAAGCTGGGTCGCACCGATCTGAGTCACTCGCCTGCGAGGCAACACCTGGATCACGCTCGAGGATGGTCGTCGGCGCTATGCGGCCACCTTTAATGCACGCATGCCCCGAGGCACCACCCGATACTATCCCCAGACCACCCTCTAGGACGGATTGACCCTGCATCTGGTGTGGCACCGCCCTACCCACGGCGAACGGCTCCTGCTGATCACCAACCGAACCGACCTCCAACAGGTGCTTGAGGTCTATGGCCAGCGCTGGGCTATTGAAACGACGTTTGCTTGTTTGAAATCGAGAGGATTTAACCTCGAGGACACCCATCTGACCCACCCCCAACGCTGGCACCTGCTGCTGGGGCTGCTGGCGTGGACGCTGCTGTGGGCGCTGCTGGTGGGCGAGCATCTGCATCAAAGAAAACCCATCCCGCGAAAAAAACATGGACGACCAGCCATAAGCCTCTTTCGACGTGGACTCGACCAACTCACACAGATCATACACCAAGCACGAGAGCAACCTAAACACGTCCAGCAATATGAACCGATTTTACTGTCGTGTACTTAGCGCACTGTGTAAAGCCGCCGCGGCCCCAGTGTCATGCCTGCGAAAGCAGGCATCCAGAGATGCCCTTTTGAGGCTAGTGCGTTAGGCTGGATTCCCGCGTACGTGGGAATGACGGCGGGCGACGGGGCCACAGGCCGCAAGCGGCAGACGTGGCATAAGAGCCTGCCCTGCGAAGGCAGGGGCTGCGTAACATCAGTTCCTAACTTCCTCCAACCGCGCCAACAGCGTATCCACGATCGGGACGACTTGGTCGAAGTCTTCTACTGCTGCAAAGATGGCGAACATGATCTTTTGACGCAGATCTCATGCGGGCTTGGACGGTTTCGGTATGGGTTATTCTCTGCGGTTTTTCAAGGCAGACGCAGCGCTTCCCGCAGTTGTTGGGATGTCGGGAGTTTGCCTTTGAATTCCTCCGGCAAAGTCGATTGCAACTGGTATTCGGCCACGCCGATGGGATTAGTTTTGCTCTTGAGCGCAAACTCCACTTCGAGGTTGTCCTTTTCCGCACACAGGATGATGCCGATGGAAGGGTTGTCGTCTTCGGCTTGCTCTTTCTCATTGAGCACGTTGAGGTAGAAGTCCATCTTGCCGGCGTATTCTGGCTCGAATGGTCCCGCTTTCAGTTCAAAGGCAACCAGCGACTTTAGAAAGCGGTGATAGAACAGCAGATCGACGAAATACTCCTTGTCGCCCAAGGTCAGGCGATGCTGCCGTCCCACGAAGCAGAAGCCATAGCCCAGTTCTAAGATGAAATCCTGCAATTGCTCGATGAGCCGAGTCTCAAGCTCTCGCTCTTTTACTGCGTGAGAAATCCCCAGAAATTCGAGATTGTACGAACTCTTGAGGGCTTCTTCTGCCTGTTCGGCCAGATGTTCGGGCAATGTACTCGGAAAGTTGTGCGTCTTGCCTTCGGCCAAGGAGCGCTCATAGGCTCCGGCTTTGATCTGGTTGAGCAGGACGTTGCGCGTCCAGCCGAATTGGGCGGTGGCGCGGAGATAGTACAGGCGGGCGTCGAAATCAGATATCTTATTTAAAATCAATATGTTGTGTCCCCAAGGAATTTCTGCAACAAGCTGTTGCAGAAATTCCTTGGCTTGTTCCGTGCGATCATTTTCTAATTATGCGACAGGCTGTCGCAGAATTGCATCTTTCTCCAAATGCCCTATTTCCTGCACCGCTTGTGCAAGGACTCTAGCGTTAGAATACGCCTCGACCAGCCGACGCATGTTCCAGAGGTTGCGTGCCGAGAAACCACTTATGTGGGGGAACGCCTTTCTCAAGTCTGCGGCCAGCCTGTCCACTATTGACTTACCCCAGCCTTGTTCCTTCTGATTCTCTAAGATCCCGCGCCCAATGTCCCAATACAACAGGATCATATCGCGGTTCACCGCCCGCGCTGCACTGAGATGGGCCGACCGAATGCGCGCTTTCATCTCGCATAGCCATGCGGCGTAGTCAGGCGATTTTGCGAGTGTGTGAGTCATTTTGCGTTCACCTAATTCTCTTTCTTACGTCCCCCATTAAAAGCATCTGGCTTCTCGGTGCCCGAAGGCCAATACCCGCTCGGATCCTCGCGCCACGGCATCCCGCACAACTCCGTCAAAACCCGCCACTCGGACGCACCCATGACCTCTGGATGAAAGACGAAGCGCTTGAGTCCAGCCGCCTCGGACGCCCGCAAAATGCCGAGCAGATCGCGCGCGGGCATGGGGTCGCCAGCGTGCGGCGTGCGACCGGTCGAAACCCAGCAGATCACCTTGTCGGCACCGGCCGCCTCCAAGGCACGGCGCGTCTCACCGTACACGACCTCGCTGAAAAACTCGTCGGGGAAACCCGCCTCCAAGTCAAAAAGCGTCCGCACCTGAGGCAGTTTGATACCAAAAAGCGCCTGGACCACGGCAAAGGCGTCCTCCTCCGTTAGCCCCGGATTCCACTCCCCAAGCGTCTGCACCCAGCGCGCCAGTGTTCCATAAAGACCGTCAAAACCGCGATGCCAATAGTAGTGCTTGGGCAGTATATAATCGAAATACCCGGCCATCCGCTCGTAATCCTGCCCAGTCAACCCAGAGACGACGGCCGTGCGCGGAATCCCGCCCAACTCGATCTTGCGCGAGGCCTGATCGACGATTGTGCGGGCGTCTGCCCAGGAGCGGCGCGACTTCTCCTGCCGCATCCGCAACCAATACAGTCCATCCTCGTCGAGGTCGATTAAATTCAGCACTGAAAAAAGGCCGCCTTGGGCGAGGTAGCGCACCCGCTGGGGCGTCAGCCGACACAGGGCCTGCCGCAGATGATCGATGCCGCGCTGTATCCGCTCGACATCGGCTCCCATGCCGGCAAAGAGCTGATCCTCGCCGGGCCGGAGTTCCAGCAGCTCCCCGCCGTGATGGAACGCTAGCTCGTAGTGGTTTTCGCCGGGGCCGTCGATAATGACGCCGTGGACCTGCGGGTAGAACGTGATCAAGTCCTCCAGCCCGACCACCCCACCGCGCCCCATGCCAAAGGTCATAATCTGCCAGCCACGCGCCGCCGCGTCGTCCATCATGGCTTGGAGCTTTTTTTCTTTTTCTAAGTCGCGGGGCGTCTCCTCCGGCAGCTCGACGCCGTGCTCGGCGTAGAGCTTGGGATTAGCCGGATAGCTGGAGATAATCGAACCATCGTCCTGCTTAAACTGCATGCGGCCGACGATAATGCCTTCTACGCCGCCTTCTTCCCAAGCGTCGAAGCGCTGCTGGTAGCCTTCGAGCCAGTGCTCGAGGGGCTGGTCGCTGTGGGTGAAAACCCAAAATTTCACAATGGCCTCCTTAGCGGTCTAACCACTTGTAGGCGATCTTGCCGTTTTTCCATAAATACTGCTCCGTCACGCCCTTTTCGCCAAAGTACGCTTTGACGATGGAGATGGCGGCCTTAAAACTCCCCGCCCGGTCACTGACGGGCCAATTGCTGCCGTAGATCACGCGGTCTGCGCCAAAGGCATCCCACATTGCGTCCAAGATCGGGCGATAAAAGTCCAGCCCTTCCGGCACCGGATCCACTCTGCTTTGCTCCATGATCGCCGAGACCTTCATAAAGACTTGCGGATGCTCGGCCGCTTGGGCCATGGCGTCCAACCACGCCGGACCGGGATCGCCGCCGTCGGTCCCTACTCCGCCACAGTGGTTGATGACGATGCGCAATTCGGGCAGTCGCCGGGCCAGTTCGGCCACTTGGGCCAAGTCCGCCGGCCCCACCAGCACGTCGAGGTTCAAGTCCCGTGCGACGAGGTGCTCCATGTCGGCGAGAAAAGACCCGGCCTCCAAGTCGGCAAAATACCCACCGCCGCAGCGAATGCCGAGGAAGAGCGCGTTATCTGCAAGGCGGTCAATGTCGTCTTTGAACTCCTCTCGGTTGGGATCGACGTGGCCCACCAGCCCGACGATCCAGGGGTCGGCGGCGGCCAAATCCAGAATCCACTGATTATCCGCCAGCCACGCACTAGCTTCCACTACCACCGTCCCGGTCACCCCTTCGGGCGCGGCGAGGGCGCGGTGATGCTCGGGCAATACCGTGCGGTAGAGCAGCTCGTTGTCGGCTGGCGGCCAAGGGACCCCTTCCGGCCGCGTGGGATCGTAGAAATGGGTATGGGTGTCGATGATCACGATGCGTTCCTTTCTGTCAAGGTTTTTGGCTCCGACTATTCAGTCGGAGGGAGAAGCGTTGGTTCCGACTATTCAGTCGGAGGGAGAAACTTTTCGATCAGCGTCGCAAATGCCTCTATATCCTCTACCTCAGTGTCAAACGAGGTCATCCAACGCACCTCGCCTCGCGTGGCATTCCAGGGATAAAAGAAGAACTCCTGCTGCAAAATGGGGATCACTTCTGTCGGCAACCGGGCAAAGACGGCGTTGGCCTGCACTGGGTAAATCACCTCCACCCCGCGAATGGGCCGCACTCGCTCGGCCAGCACCTGCGCCATGGCGTTGGCGTGCTGGGCGCTCCGACGCCACAGGTCGTCGGTCAGCAGGGCCGTAAACTGCGCGGCGACAAAGCGCATCTTAGAGGCCAATTGCATCCCCTGCTTGCGCGCCCGGCGATAGTGCGCGGCCAGCTCAGGCTGAAAAAAGACCACGGCTTCCCCCAGCATCAGGCCGTTCTTGGTGCCGCCAAACGACAACACATCAACCCCGCAATCCCCAGTGGCCTCCCGCAGTTCCAAGTTCAAGCCCACGGCTGCGTTGGCGATTCGCGCCCCATCGACATGCAGGAGCAACCCGTGCTCATGGGCGCAGTCGGCGAGGGCGCGGATCTCGCTGGGCGCATAGACGGTGCCCAATTCGGTGGCCTGAGTAATCGACACCACGCGGGGGCGCACTTGGTGCTCGTCACCCCGAGCCGCAATATGGGCGGCGATTCCCTCGGGAGTGATTTTGCCGTCGGGTGCGGGCGCGGGTAGGAGCTTGACGCCGGCCACCTGTTCGGGGGCACCGCATTCGTCGATGTGGAGATGAGCGGTGTCAGAGCAGATCACCGCGTCGTAAAAGCGCGTGAGCGCGGAGAGGGCCGTAACATTGGCTCCGGTGCCGTTGAATGCAAAGAAAACCTCTACATCCGATCCCAACACCTCCCGAAAAAGCGCGACGGCTTCAACAGTGTGGGGATCGTCCCCATAGGAATGCACGTGCCCCACGTTGACTCGGTGTAAGGCCGCCATGACCTCGGGGTGGACCCCAGCGTGATTGTCGCTGCCAAAGCCACGGATGCGCTCGCCCATTATTACCAGTGCCTTTCTCTGTTGTGTGTTTAGCTACTTCGGTTGTCGTCTAGTCGGTCCGTCAAGCAATCACAAGGGTCCATCCAATGCAGGTTCCGTCATTTCGGCGCGATGGGAATGGGCCTTGCTCGTAGTTCGTATTTTTTGCCAGATCCTCAGTGCGCCTCCAGCCAATTCTCGCCGGTGCCCATCTCGATTTCTATCGGCACCTCCATCTGCAGGGCCTCGCGCATCTCGCGCACGACTAGCGGCGGCAGGGTCTCTACCTCGTCCTGGTGCAAGTCAAAGACCAACTCGTCGTGGACCTGCAACAGCATCGCCGAGCGAAACCCTTCCTCGCGTAGCAGCCGGTGGATTCGGCTCATGGCGAGCTTGATCATATCCGCGGCCGTGCCCTGAATGCGGGTATTGATCGCATTGCGCTCGGCTCCCTTGCGGGTGGTGGCATTGCGCGAGTTGATGTCGCGCAGATAGCGCCGCCGCCCGGTCACCGTCTCCACGTACCCCTTGTCGCGGGCAAACTCCACAGTCTCGTCGAGATAGCGCCGCACCCCTGGATACTGGTCAAAGTACTGATCGATCAGCTCGGAGGCCTGCCAGCGCGGAATGTCGAGTCGCTCGGCCAAGCCAAAGGGCGAGATCCCGTAGATGATGCCGAAGTTGACCGTCTTGGCCTGACGGCGCATCTGGTCGGTCACCTGCTCCTCGCCGACTTGATAGATCTTTACAGCCGTAGCTACGTGGATGTCGCCGCCGCTTTTGAAAGTGTCCAGCATCCCCTCGTCACTGCTGAGCGCGGCGGCGATCCGCAGCTCTATCTGCGAATAATCGGCCGAGAAGAGCAGGTATTCGCTGCTGCGCGGCACAAAGGCGCGGCGGATTTCCCGCCCCTGCTCGCTACGAATCGGAATGTTCTGGAGATTCGGGCGATCGGACTTCATCCGCCCGGTGGCGGTCATTAGCTGCTCGTAGTTAGTGTGCACGCGCCCGGTGGCCTTATAGACCGCGCCGGGGAGCTGATCGACATACGTCGACTTGAGCTTGGTATGCAGTCGGTAGTCGAGCACCTGCCGCGCAATCTCGTGGCGATTGGCCAGCCGACGCAAGATCTGTTCGCTGGTTTGGTACTGGCCGGTCTTTTGCGTCCGCCGGGCATTGGGGTCCAGCTCCATCTTCTCAAAAAGAATAGTGCCTAGCTGATTGCCTGAATTGAGGTTGAAGCGCTCCCCGGCCAATTCAAAGACGCGCTCGGCAGCCTGTTCGATGGCCTCCTCAAACTGCCGCGAGAGCGCGGAGAGGGCCGCCGTCTCCATGCGGATGCCCTCGAATTCCATGTCCACCAGCACCGGCAGCAGCGGGGCCTCGACCTCATAAAAAACGCGCTGCTGATCCATGTCTTCGATCTTCGGCCGCAGCGCCGCGGCGAGTTGAAAGGTGATATCCGCATCCTCGCAAGCGTACTCGGCCACTTGCTCCACCGGCACCTGCAAGAGCGTTAGCTGCTCACCACCGCGCTCGCCGATCAGTTCGGATATGGGTTTGGGCGAGTAGGAGAGCAGGCTCTTGGCTAGCTCGTCCATGCTGCGTCTCAGCTCTGGCTCGGCCAAGGTCGCCGCCAGCATCGTGTCGAAGAAAGGCCCTTCCACTCTCATGCCGTGCCAACGGAGGACGCTGAGATCGTACTTGAGGTTGTGGCCGATCTTTTCACTCGCTCCACTTTCAAAGACCGGGCGAAATTCTTCCAAAACAGCCAGCACCTCGGCCCGTGCCCTAGGCATTGACACGTAGTGGCCCGTGCCCGGTGCCCACGAAAAGGCCAAGCCAATAAGGTTGCACTGCCGGGCGTCGAGACCATCGGTCTCGCAGTCAAAGCAAAACGCTGGCTGCTCCAACAGCGCCGCGATCAACGCCCGCCGCTTGTCGGGCGTATCGACGAACTGATAGTCGTGCTCTACATCCGCCACCCCTTTGAGCGGGCCGTGGGCCTGCTCCTTTTCAACGCTAAACTCGTCGCCGAGGAGCCGCCGGCCCAGCGTATTGAATTCGAGCTCGGTGAAGAGGGCCTCCAGCTTCTGGCGGTCCCATTCGGCCTTGACCAAATCCGCCAGTCCCACGTCCAGTGGCACATTGCACTCGATGGTGACCAATTCTTTGGAGAGCAGGGCCTGTTCCCGGTATTCCTCTACGTTCTGTTTCTGTTTGCCCTTGAGCTGGTCGGAGTGCGCCAGCAACTCTTCGACGCTACCGTACTGGGCGATGAGCTTTTGCGCCGTCTTGGGGCCGATCCCAGGAACGCCGGGCACATTATCCGACGAATCGCCCATCAGCCCCAGCACATCAACCACTTGGTCGATCCGCTCGATTTGCCATTGTGCGAGGATTTCCGGCACCCCCAAAACCTCGGCCTCGTCGCCGCCGCGCCCCGGCTTGTACATAAAGCTCCGCTCGGAAACGAGCTGGCCGTAGTCCTTGTCGGGCGTGACCATGTACGTCGCAAACCCCTCAGCCTCGGCTTTTTTGGCTAACGTGCCTATCACGTCGTCGGCCTCCCACCCCGGCTCGCGCAAGACCGGGATATTAAACGCCTCGCAGAGCCGAAATACGTACGGCAGTGCTTGGCTCAGATCCTCGGGCATCGCCTCGCGCTGGGCTTTGTACTCTTCGTACTTGTGGTGTCGGTGGGTAGGCTCCGGTGTGTCGAAGACGACGGCGATATGCGTTGGCGCGCCTTTTTCGATGATGGAGAGCAAGGTGTTGGCAAAGGCAAAAACGGCCGATGTGTTCATGCCCTTCGAGGTCAGGCGCGGGTTGCGGATCAGGGCGAAGTGGCCCCGATAGACCAACGCCATGCCATCGAGCAGGAAGAGAACTTTTTCGCTCATGCAGGATTCTTTCGTCACGCTCAAACAGCTTGGTTGGCTGCTTCGTAGTATTTGTTGATGCCGGGCACGTCGCTCATCCCGTGCCACACGCCCCGGAAGAGCGTGCGGCGCTTCTCTGGGAACGAGGCGACAACTTCGGGCGCAGGGCACCCTTTACCCCACTTGGAATTGACTGTGTCGTAGCAGGTAAACAAGGTCAGCCGGTCCCACTGCTGGTTGGTCCAACGCGTGCCCGAATGGCACAGGGCTTCAGTGAAAATCACCGCCGAACCAGCCGGGCAGGTATAGCTCTCCCACAGCGAGCTGTCGCGCTCGCTCAGCTCTTCGGGCCGGGAGAAGGCGGCCTTGTGGCTGCCCGGCAAAAAGAGCGTGCCCCCGTCGCCCTCGCCGACCTCGTTGAGCTCCCACACCACTCGCGTCAGCCCGGAATGCACCTTGCCCTGCTGCATCTGGTAGATGTGCGAGTTGCCGCGAAAGTTGAAGTACCCGCCGCCGCCGTGCGGGCCGAAGTTGTCGTGCCCAGTTCGGCGATGGCTGGTATAGGTGTGGTCGTAGCGAAACCCATAGCACTCTTCGCTGGCCAGCGCCTGATGCGAGAGCACTTCGTTGAGCACGCCCACGACCGCCGGGTGGTCGAGCAAAATCTGCGACGGGCCGCCGTGATTGTCGCGCTCGTCCGGCGGCAGGGACTCGCGCTCGTAGAGGAACTTATGCTGGTGAGCTCGAATCAGCACCAGCTCTTCTTCGCTCAACAGCGCGGGCAACGCGATAAATCCCTTGAGGTCGAAGAGGTACTTCTGGGCCCCGGTCATCGGGACGACGTCCCGCCCGTCGGCATTGGTCGTCGGCAGCAGCTCCATAGCGCTTCAGTCCTTCCAGTTGAATACCACGTTGAGCATGTTTTTCTCTCGGCGGTATGCCATTTCGTAGGCTTGCACCATGTCCGAGTAGTGCAGCCGGTGGGTGACCAAGCGGCTCGGCTGGAGCTTGCCTTCCTGCATTAGCGAGAGCACGTGAGTGCAGCGGCTGTCGTTGTCAAAGCGGTCTCCGTCCGGCGGTGGAAAGAGCGACCCAGCCTGGTCGTTGACGGCGCAGAGCGAAACGCCCTTGAAGTAAAACCAACGCATATCCAACGGATTAAAATCCAGCGGTTCTTCACCCCGCCCGGGCAAGCTGACGATGGACACCCGTCCGTTGGTTCGGACTACTTCCATCGCCGTGCGATACGCCGGCCAAGGGTTGGCCGTCAGGATCACCAAGTCGATCCCCTGCCCGTGGGTGAATTCGTCCAGCTTGGCCGCTAGCTCGGGGTCATCCGACAACAGAGCCTCGTGCGCCCCCATCTCGCGCGCCATATCCAGCCGCACCGAGCTGTTGCCCAGCCCCACTACTCGCGCGCCAAAAAGCGGGCCTAGCGCCACCGCCCCCAGCCCCAAGACGCCCAATCCCACGACGGCCACGGTCTCGCCGGGCGCGAAAAACGCCTTGCTGTAGCAATGCATGCTCAAGGCGTACAAATGGGCGAATACCGCGTCTTCGGCCGCAACCCCGTCCGGCACCACGACGATGCTCTCGCTGTCCCGCGCCACATACGCCGACTGATGGGGATGCCGCGACACCACCCGATCCCCCACCGCGAACTTGGTGACCTTGCTGCCGACCCCTCGCACCACGCCTAGGTTGCTGTCGCCCACCCAGCGCGGAAAATCCGGTGCCCCGGGCACCTGTTCGGCCCCTTCGTAGTTGCCGCGGTCGGTGCCGATCTTAAATCCCGTAATCTCCGTCTCCACCCAAATCTGGTCGTCCTCCAAATTCTCCGTGTCCAGCGTCAGATCCTCAATCCGCAAGTCGCGCGGACCGTGCAACATGGCAATTTTCATGCGATTTCCTCCGGCTGTTAAAGTCCAATCTCGTGGCGCAGCGCCTCGGTATCGGCGCACCAGTTGCCGACATTCCAGCGGCCAAAGGCCCCCAAGCCTGCGCGCTCGTCTGGTCCGAAATAAACGGGGAGGTGTATCAGCGACAAGCCCTCGTGCGCCCGCGCTTGGTCCAACGCCCTCTCCAGCGACTCAGGCGAATACCCACCGCCCAACGCAACCACGCCCTCCACTGCACTCGCCCAAGCCACGTAGTCAACGGCCACGCGGTCGCGGGTGCCACACTCAGCTCCGTACTGGGCCAGTTGCAAACCCGAGATCGCGCCCATCCGCCGATTGTCCAGCAGCAGGATGCACCCGGTAGCTCCGTGCTCTACGCCGTCGATGAGCACCTGCGGGTTCATGGTGAAAGAACCATCGCCGCTGATGGCCAACCCGTAGAACGGCTCAGCAGCTACCGCCGTGGCCAACAGCGCCGAAACCGCAAAACCCATATAGCTAGCCCCGGTCTCGGTAAAGGTGCGCCCCAAGCGATCATCCTCTACTACTTGGAAGCCGTTGGCCTGCACGTCGCCGGCGTCGAAAAAACACACGGCGTCGCCGGCGCGCGCCCAATCCGTGGCCACCTTGATGGCCGTCGGTTGCGTCAGCACCTCCGCGTCCCACGTCTCGTCGTACAGCACCGACTTCCGATAGCGCACGGCCTTAAACGCCGCCCACTCCCCCTTCTTGTCACTACAGGCCCGCAACCACGCCGAAGGGGAGCCGTTTTGTGCGCCACTAGCCCTGAGTGCGTGATTCAATTTCCGCAGCGTCCCCGCGGCATCGCCGACCAAGGCCATGGTCTTGCCGTAGTGGGTGGCGGTCTCTGGGTCGGCGTTGATATTGACGACTCCCTGCACGCGCGGATAGCCCGTGCGCGACGAATCGGACTGGCAGACAAAGCGCGAGCCAACGGCGATCAAGAAGTCGGCTTCCTCCATCGCATAGTTGCCGCAGATCGACCCCTTGCTGCCGCCGACGGTCATGTTGCGCGGATGGTCGTACGGCAAGACGCCAGAGACTAGGGGGCTAGTCACCGCTACCGCATCGGCTAGTTCGAGCGATTCGGCCAACTCCGCCCCGGCCCCACGCGCACCGCCGCCAACCTTGACGACGACGCGCTCAGCCGCGGCAATGGCGGCTGCCGCCTCTGCGTAGCGACCCTCATCCGCGGCCGGACCCAACGGCGGCGGCGCACCCACAGGCAGCTCGTCCAAATTGAATCGGGCCAGTTCCGCCGGTTGCACGTTGAGCGGCAAGAGCAAGAAAAACGGCTCGGCCTGATGAGGATGATCCACCGCGTTGAGTCCGCGCCGGAGCGCGGTGGCAAGCGCCAGCGGTGTGTGCAGCGAGTACGTCCGGGCCATGGTGCCAAACAGCCGCAGGAAGGCGTTTTGTTCGCTCCCGGGGATCTGCTGCATGTTCGGCCCTTCGTCTTGGGTCGTCTCGTCCCCGAGCAGATACCAGACGCCCAACCCGTCCGAGCGCGGAACAATGGAGGCCGCCAGCGCTTGCAGTGCGCCCGGGCCGATCGAGGTGACGACCGCGGCCTTTTCGCCGCGCACCCAGCGCAGCGCCGCGGCCGCGTGTGACGCCTCAATCTCGCTGCGGACCCCACAGACGCGCACCAACCCCGCGTCCTGATAAATCCGCAACACCTCGCCGATCTCGGTCGAGCCGTGACCGAAGACGCAAAAAAAGGTCCTGACGCCTTGCAACCAAAGCCCCAAGACTAGCGCCTCGGATACCGTAGTGTCGATGCGACGGCCCAGCACCCCAATATCCCCGGCTGCGGCGATTTGCTGCGCTCGCTCCTGCCGCGTCTGTGCTAATTGCGCTGCGGTTGCTTCCATAGTTAGCGGTTTGACAGATGCCCCCAGATGCACTCGGCCACTGCACGTCCCAAGAGCTGCGATCCCTCCGTGGTAAAATGCACCCCGTCTTGGGTCAAAAGCCGCGTCTTCCCCTCGCGTTGGACAACGGCAAAGAGGTCGTCAATCGGCACGCCCAAGTCCTCCGCCACGGCGCGGGCAGCAGCATTGTAGGCTTCTACGTCGGTCTCCAAGCGGTCGAAGCCCTTGTTCTGGTGGTGCCAAGTCTCGTCCACCGGCGTGGTTGAGGCCCAAACGACGGCCCCGTTCAATTCGCGTTGCAGCCTTTGTAGTATCTGCCGCACGTTGCCCTCGTATTCGGCCAAGGGAACTTCGGATTCTGCGCCAAAGGCCCTCTTCAAATCGTGCAACCCACAATTGACGTGTACCAGGTCCGGCTGGCGAGAGAGAGCCCACTGGTCCAGATGCGCGAGCACATTGCGGCTATCGCCGCCGTTTGGTTCGGGTGCCCAAACCTCGGCTCGGCCCGCCAACTGGCTGGTGACATGGTCCTGATAACCCATGCGAATCGAGTCGCCGATTAGGACGACGAGGGGCAAATTAGCCATTTCGCCTTTCCTTAGCTTATGGATCTCTGTGGTTGCTTATCAACGGCAACGCAAAATGCCGGACATCCCGTCTCTAGGCAGATAGCCCAGAATCGCGTCATCGTGTCTATAGCTAGCTAACAAAGAGACCGCGAAGTTGCGGACAATTCGACGAGGAAACGTCGTTCCCATTCTTCAATCAGGTAGGTAGCGTGGCCGAGGCAGCCTCGAAGCTCTGCTTAACGACCGATTGACCTCCGGAGACCGTCGCGCAGTCAGCGCGTCTGGCTCAGCGTCGAAGCCGGACGGATGCCGTCGGTAAGCCTCTTCTTTTCTCGGGCTAGTTTGCGAAAGTCGCACTCGACTTGAAGCCCGTACCAAAATTCGTCGGACTGATCGAAGAACGCGCCAAAGCGAATGGACATCGCAGGGGTAATCGAACGCCTAGCGTGAACGATTTCGTTGATTGCCCGTGGGGCGACACCGATGGCGCGGGCCATAGCATTCTGCGAAATCCCCATGGGCTTGAGGTATTCCTCTAGTAGGATCTCGCCGGGTGTAATTGGGTCATCCATGTCCACACCCTATGACGTTATAAGGGGCTTGTCAATGGTAGTCTACAATGGCCACCCGTTCCGGCCCGTCATTGGTCCACCGAAAGATGATGCGCCATTGGTCGTTAATCCGAATCGAGTGAAAACCAGACAAGTCGCCTCTGAGAGCTTCTAGGCGATTACCTGGCGGCATGGCAAGGTCGCTGAGAGTACGGGCTTGATTCATCTGTATTAGCTTTCTCAACGCAACGCGAGATATGGCCGCAAAACGGCGGCTGTTTTCGGTATAGAATAGTTGCTCAGTATCTCGATTTGCGAAGGACTGAATCATTGCAAATGGTTCTGCTAGTCGCCATGTTCAAACCGCCTCATACGCTCCTCTTTGCGCTCGCAGCGCATCACGTCGTACTGACGCCTCCCATCTTGCAGACTTCCTTCCACTCCTGCTCGGCGACCGGCTGGATCGAGAGCCGCTGGCCCCGCTGCACCACCCGCATGTCGGCGAGCTTGTCGTTGGCCTTGAGGTCGGCGAGGTGGACAAACCTTTTGAATTTGCACTTCCATTTCACGTCGAAGGAGAACCAGCGCGGCTCATCCTCGGTGGATTTTTCGTCGTAGTAGCGGTGCTGGTCGTCGAACTGGCTGGGGTCGGGGTAGCCCGCTCTTGCGATCACCGCGATTCCAGCGATCCCCGGCTCGTCGCAGTTGGAGTGATAGAAGAACGCCAAGTCCCCCTTTTCCATATTGTCGCGGATGAGATTGCGCGCTTGATAGTTGCGCACGCCCCGCCAGTAACCCGTGCTTTGCGAACGCTGCTTCAACTCGTCAAAGGAGCACTCGTCGAACTCGCACTTGACGAGCCAGTACTTGCCAGCCATGCCTTTCCCTTCACTTTCACAGCCATTCCTCGACCACTTCCCGCGTCTTTTCTATGCCCTCCCACTCGTCGCCTCGACTAGAAAAAATCAGCGAGTACGGCCCGGCGAATCCCGCATCACTAGCCAGCCGGAGACAGCGCACAAAATCCTCGCGGTCCATCTGGCCCACTGCGGGGAAGTCGGCCTTGGCGTGTACGGAAGTCGCCCGCGGCAGAATCGCCGCCAGATCGCGGTACTTGTCCGGCCCCTTGAAGTTGCCGAAATCAGCGCATAGACCCACCTCACCGTCGCACAAGTCGAGGACCGCGTTGAGCGCCCCGACCGACGTGCCCAGCGCCCGAAAATTTTCCGTCATTACCTCAATGCCCAAGGTGCGACCAAAGCTGGCGAATGCCCGCAAATTCGCCGCACTTACCTGCACGGCTTCGCTATCGCTTGCCTCCCCAGCGATCACCCGCACACACTGCGCACCGCAGCGAGCGGCAATCTCCATCCACTCGCGTATCCAAGCTACTTCCTTTGCGCGTTGAGCCGCATCCGGGTGCGCGATGTCCCCAGCGTCAATCAGTACGCTGAAGAGCTCGACGCCGCTGTCGGCAAGTGCCTGACGCAACTGGCTGATATAGTCATCGTCGAGTCGCGGGAAGTGGAAGTGGCAAATCTCTAACAGACCGATGCCGCGTGCGGCAAGCTGCTCCGGTAGCTCTAACAAGGTGAGTTCCCCCTGCCCGGCCCCTTCCAGCACCGGCTCGCCCTTGGGGTCAGGCCACTGGTACATCGACGCCCCCAACGTCCTGTGCAAGCTCCAAGACGACGTTGCTATGCGCGTCATCACATCCTCACAGACTAATTTTGACGACCCATCCAGAGGTGGCGTCGCAATAGACAAAATCCTCGCCAAAAATCGACAGACCATGCGGCTCGGGGTCGCTGTCGGGCACCATAACTCGATCCAACTCGGCCCCGCTCTCCACATCGAGCTTGACGATTGCGCGGTCGGACGTATGCACCACCCAGATGCCGTCGGCGACCCGCACCACGCCGTGCGCCCGCCCGTAGGGCAAATCCAGCACGTGCTCGACCGACCAGCCAGCGATCTTGACTTTGCTCAGCGTCTGGCTCTTGAGGGTGGTGATCCACACATGGCCCTCTTCAAACGGATCGTACTCCATCCCGTGAACCCCACCCCCGCCGGGTACCGGATAGCGATTGCGGGTCGCGCCGGTGTCCGGATCAACCTCAAAAATTTCTCCCTCCTCAGCGTCCGTCGGCCGTGCGGGCCGCCAGAGCGTACCCGCCCCATTAGCCGCCAACCACAGCGAACCGCCGCCCCAAGCCATGCCGCTGGTATTGGACGACTCGCTGGGAATATCGCGGATCAGGCGGGTGACGCCGTATTCAGACGGCTCGGCGATTTCGATCAGCGCCACCCGGTCGGTAATTTGGTCGGTAATCCACAGTCCTTCTTCTACTACTTGCAGCGCATTGGGCACCCCATAAGGGGCGCGGAAGAGCTTCTCTACAGTCCTACTCATCGTCGTCTCCTGACTTCAGTTGTCCCACGTCAACAATACCGCCATCGTCTCGCCCAATCGGTTATAGAGCAGATCGAAGGCTGCTGCCGCTTCGGTGTAGGGGAAGCGGTGGGTGATCATCTTGGCGAATTGGATCTGATCCGTGGCCAACAGTTCCAGCGTACGTGCCGATCCTGCGGGCCGCCGACTGGCGTCGAGATAGCTGCCCACGAGGCGCTTGCCCATGATTTTTTCTGAGTAGAGCGGCAGAGGTTCGTTTTCGTATAGGCCCAGCACCTGCAAGAGGCCGCCGCGCTTGAGCATGTCCTGCGCCTCGGCAAAAGCCTGCGCCCCGGCCCGCCCGCCCACAGCTTCGACCACTATATCGGCACCCTTCCCGTCCGTCAGCTCCAAGACCTGTGCGACAGAGTCACCGGCGCTGGCGTCTACCACCACGTCGGCCCCTAACTCGCGCGCCAGTTCACAGCGCAAGGGCAAGGCATCGATCCCGATGACGCGCCCCGCGCCCTGTGCTTTGGCCGCCTGCATACAACCGCTGCCGACCAAGCCCTGCCCCTGGATGACCATGACATCGTCCGGGCCGGCCTCGGTCTCCCACATCCACAGGACCGAGCTAGTTCCCAGCGGCCAGAAGGTGCCCGCCTCGGGCGACAGGCCCGCTGGCAGGCGCACGGCCGCAGGCTTGTGCTGGCTGGCTGCGACTTCGACCGCCACGTATTCGGCGTGCGGCGCGAGAGCCGCGACCAAATCGCCGGTTCTGAACTCTTCGACTTCCGCGCCGACCTCCGCGACCCGGCCTACCAGCGAGTAGCCCATGGCGCGGTGATCGATCGCCTCTTCGCGCACGTAGCGCCGCCATATCTCCGAGCCTCGGCTGATTAGCGAACATTCGGCGCGAATCAAAATCTCGGTCGGGGCAATAGCCGGAACCTCGACTTCTTCTACCACGATGTTATAAGCCCCTGCGGGCTTGGCGATGCGTTTCATAGACGGCCTCCTCGCGGACAATATGGCAAAATACCGTGTGGGAACCAACCTAGTGCAGCACAAATAAAAAAACCGGGCGCACCCGCTAAGGTGGGGTGCGCCCGGCTGTACTCTCAGAAGCTATGCCGCCGAGGCGACTGTGCTCCTGACCAGGTAGTTAATCACCTGGAGTTGATCAAGTGATCAACCTCCCTGCGGTACAATTACTACTCAATGAACCACCTCCTTTCGCTAGTGCGCGCCTCATAATCCATACTCCAACTCTGCGCGTCGTTGCGGCCAATGACAAAGTCGGGTTGGCTCGCTCGCGTAGCCTCGAGCCTCAGCGTGGCGGTAACAGAGGTTTGTGGCCCCCGAACTCGACTCAATTTTTAATATACAGGAGCTAGTGAACCGGGTCAATCGTCTATTGCCGCTCGACTTTGACCGGCTGCCCGCTGGCGGCCGAAGCCCATGCCGCTTCGGTCAGCTCAATGACCCGCAAACCGCATTCGGGGGGCACCTGCACTTGATCGCGACCGAGAATCGCGTCGATGAAATTCTGGTCGGGCGTCGCCGAGCCGGGCAAGTTATTTACCTGATACACCTCGCTGCTGTGCTGCGTCTTGTAAAAGACCTGTCCTTGGCGGATATAGACCACCGCCTTGGTTCCCCAGATGGTGATGTCCTCCCACATCCCGCTGGTCGGCGAGTTGCCCACCACCGCAATCGTCCCCAGCGCACCGTTGCCAAAGCGCAGTGACAGCGCCGAGTTGATGTCCACCTCGGAGTCGAAATGCTCCATGTAGGCCTGCACCTCTGCCACCTCCAGCCCGGTCATCCACAACACGATGTCCAGTAGGTGGCTTCCCGAGTCGTTGAGCTGTCCGCCGCCCGACAGCGCCATTTGCTGCCGCCACAGTCCAATCGTCCCCCGATACCACTTCTGGTCTTGGAGCGCCGCTATAAACTGGATATCCCCCAATTCCCCGGCCGCGATCTGATTGCGCACATAGCGGTACTGCGCCCCCAAGTGCCGTTGATAGGAGATCATCAGGACCTTGCCGGTCGCCTCTGCTTTGGCGATAACTTGGCGCGCGTGATCGACAGTACAGACCATCGGCTTTTCGGTCAGCACGTGCAGCCCTTTGTCCAGCGCGGTCATAATCTGCTCGAAGTGCAATGTGTGTGGCGTGGAAATTTCTACCGCGTCCAGTTCGACTTGCTCCAGCATCTCTTGGTAGTGGGTAAACTCCGGCAACTCCGCGGCCTGCGGGTTGCGCTCCTTGGCCCGCTGCAGACTGGCCTGATCCACATCGCACAAAGCCACCACTTGGGCCTCGGGGATGCCGAGCATCCGCCCTAGGTGCCCGCTGGCATTTCCACCACAGCCGATAAATCCCACGCGAATCTTGTCCATCTTCCTCTCTTTTCCGTTTAGTTAAAGGAGTCGCCGGGGATTAGCGCACCTCGGCTCCCGTCGCGATGTCCTGCTCCGGCCCGACTAGCACGAGGTTCCCCTCGCCGTCGTCGGCCGCCAGAATCATGCCCTCAGACACAATGCCTCGCAGTTTGGCCGGCTTGAGATTGGCCACTAAAACCACCTTCCGGCCCGGCAACTCCTCGGGCTGGTACCACTGGGCGATGCCGCTGACCACGGTATGCGTCTCGTCGCCCACGGCGAGCGTCAGTTTGAGGAGTTTGTCGGCACCTTCGACCTTCTCGGCGGCTTTGACCTCGGCTACGCGCAATTGCACCTTAGAAAACTCTTCGAGCGAAATCTGTCCCACTTGTGGAGCCTCTTTCTTTGCTGGCGGTTGTCGTTTGGGCTTTCCGGTCTCCGACTTGGGGAAAAGGATGGCTGCCTCTGCCGGTATTTTTGTCCCGGGTGCTGCCCGGCCCCAAGTATCTAGGTCGGCGAAGGTGAAGTCTTCTAACCCCAGATCTATACGCACCTGCTGCGCCTTGGTCGGCATGGCTGGTTCCAACAGCACCGAGGCAATGCGCAGTCCCTCCGCGATATTGTAGAGCACCGTCCCCAACCGCTCGTGCTGCTCTGGGTCTTTGGCTAGCTTCCACGGAGCCTCGTCGTTGAAGTAGCGATTGAGCTGCCGCACGAACTGCATCACCGTCTCCAGCGCCTCGAAAATCCGCAGCCGGCCCACCAAGAGCCGCACCTGCCCCACCAGCGCAGTGCCCGCCGCGATCAACGCCTGGTCGGCTTCCTGCTGCGACGGCGCGGGCAAGACGCCGTCGGTATGCCGCTCGAGCAGTGCGCGGACGCGCGATAGCAAGTTGCCCAAGTCATTGGCCAAATCCGCGTTGTAGCGCTCGACCAAGAATTGTTCCCCGATGGAAGAGTCTTGGCCGTACACAGTATCCTTCAACAAGTAGTAGCGCACGGCGTCGGGGCCGTATTTTTCCGCCATTTCAAAGGGATCGACCACATTGCCCAAGCTCTTGCTCATCTTCTGCCGCCCGTCGTGCCCCATCAGGAACCCGCCGACATTGAGGTGCTGGTACAGTGGCACCCCAGCCGCTTTGAGCACGGTCGGCCAAAACACCGCGTGGGGCTTGAGAATGTCCTTGCCGATTAGGTGCTGAGCTACCGGCCAATACGTGCGGTAGCGCGCGTCGTCGGGAAAGCCGAGCGCGGAAGCGTAGTTGATCAGGGCATCGACCCACACGTACGCCACGTGCTCGGCGTCCCACGGCAGTTCAATACCCCAAGGCACCCGGCCTTTGGGCCGCGAAATCGACAGGTCGCCAATCGGCTCGCCAAGCAGGGCCAGCACCTCGTTTTTGTATCCGGTGGGGCGAATGAAATCCGGGTGGTCGAGGATGTAGTCGCGCAGCCAATCGCGGTACTTTTCCATGCGAAAGAAGTAGTTGCCCTCGCGGCGGTGCTCCGGCGGAAGCAGGTGCTGGGGGCACTGGCCCTCGACTAGTTCCTTATCGGTGAGAAAGCGCTCGCAGCCCACGCAGTACAACCCCTCGTACTCGTCGTAGTAGATGTCCCCGGCCGCGTGAACTGCCTCCAGGATCCGGCGCACGACTGCCTTGTGCCGCTCCTCGGTGGTGCGAATAAAGTCGTCGTGGGAGATGTCGAGTACCTGCCAAGCGTCGCGGAAGCGCTGGCTGATGCGGTCGCAAAATTGCTGCGGATCCATGCCCGCTTGGTTCGCGGCTTGGAAAATTTTCTCGCCGTGCTCGTCCGTGCCAACGAGGAAGTACGCGTCGAACCCATCGAGGCGGTGGAAGCGCGCCAGAAAATCGGCTATCACCGTCGTGTAGGCGTGGCCCATGTGGGGCGCGGCGTTGGCGTAGTAGATGGGAGTGGTGACGTAAAATGCCTTGCTCATGGGGCCTCCGGAGTCAGCGGACAAGATAAGCGATCCATATTTAAGTAGTAGGGGTTTATAACAATATCAAGGCGGGGCGCACTTCAAGGCCGCGTTTATCCCTGGTAAACGCGCGGCATCAGGAGTTGGCCATTGCGGGCCAGAGGCAAGCCGGCAAAGGCGCAGGAATTGCCCCATTGGTCGATGGTGGCCGCGGTTTTGTACTCGTTGATGATGGCGTGGCGGGTGCGCGGGGTGTAGTTATGGCCGGCGCGGTGGACGACGAGAACGTGAATGATCGCCACGTCGCCTGGCTCGGCTTCCAAGACGACGCATTCGGCCGCGGGGATGTGCTCGTCGGGGATGGTGTGGCTGTTTTCTAGGGTGGGGTACTCGCCCTTGAGGTGGCTGCCGGGCAGGACCTCGGTGGCCCCGGCTTCAAATGCACTCGGATCGAGGTACGTAATGACCGCAGCCAAATCTGGCTCGGTGTGGCGCTCGTAGGGCCAGTCCTGGTGCCAGCTTTGGGTGCAGACAAAGCCAGGGGGTTTGTTGCGGATCTTGCCGTTGTGGAAATCGAGGTCGGGGCCTAAGAGATCGACCATAACCGAGACAATGCGCGGCTCAGTGAACTGGTCGAACCAGTAGTCGCCAGCCAACGTCTGATCCATCATGCCGGCGACATTGTGCGGGTTGAAGGGGTCGGGCGCGTAGCCTTCCGGCGCGTCCATAAAGGAGTACTTGACGTTCTTGGGCCGGTGTTCGATCTCGGTCACCAAGCGGTGCAACTCGCAGCGCATCTGCTCCATCTCCGCAGGGCTATAAAAGCCCTTGAGCAGCAGGTAGCCGTTGTCGTCGAAGAACTGGTTCTGCTCGGGGTCTAAAATGAGCAAGCTCATGGCATGGCGTCCTTTGCGGTTGGGCGGCTGGGCAGGAAGAAGGCCAAGCCGGCGGGCAATATCGGCAACAAGGCTAGGTATTTCAAGGTTTCAGCGACGCCGATCTGGTCGCCGAAATGGCCGATCAGCGGCAGTGCGAGGCTGGCCAAACCCCAGCTAAAGCCCAGCGGCAGGCTGGAAACCAAACCCGTATTTTCCGGCGAAAACTCTTGGGCCAAGGCGACCATAATCGAGTTGGAAGACAGCAACAGACCGCCGCCCACAAAAAGCAGGACGTAGCTGGCCAGCATTCCCTCGACATAGATAAAGGCGTAGAGCGGCGGTACCGAGCACAGCAGCGATCCCCAGACCAGCGGTTTAGGATCGATGCGGTCTGCTAGGTAGCCAACAACGAGCGCGCCGACCACGCCAGCGATATTGTAGATTCCCAAGGGAATGCCGCCAGCGACGAGACCGAGACCGCGCTCCTGGGCCATGAGCGTCAAAAACGTGCCAAAGCCCAGTCCCGATACCGAGCGCAAAATGACGATCGCGGTGATCAGCACGAGGGGACCAGCTTGGTCGCCGAGACTGCGCCACTGGGCCGTACTTTTGCCGTGGGCGAAGTTGGGGTTGCCCAGCGGTACCGCGCGGCACATGAGCAGGAGGAACAACAGGCCAGGAATGGAAAGGTAGGGCATGGCGGCAAGCCCAAAGGAGTTGGTGTAGGCGGGTGCCCATAGCGGCGTTAGGCCCAGCCCCAGCGTACCGCCAAAGATAAAGAGCGCCAAGCCGAAGGAGCGGCGCGGACCGCTGAGTTCGCCGGCCAGCGAAAAGACTTGGGGATGGAAGGCGGCGACCCCGATCCCACCCAGCATCAGGATGCCGACGAGGGTCAGGTAATTGGGTGCCAGCCCCATGAGCGGGGAAAAAATGGTCGTCAACGCCAAGCCACCGACAATCAGCCAGCGCCAAGCCATGCGGTCGGCCCACAAGCCCATGAGGGGCTGGCTGATATTGCATATAGAAACGATGGAACCCAAAAACCCGACCTGCGCCAAGCTCAGCCCCAAGTTGGCCTTGAGCAGGGGCAACAGCGGGGCCAACATCGTGGCGTAGCTATCGACGCAAAAGTGCGAGAGCGTAATGAGGAACAGCCGGAGTTTTTGCATTCGCCTAGTCTAAGCCGTAACCCCTGCGCCGTCCAGACGGCGGCAGAGGCCAAAGGCGCCGAGGGCACCGAGGGCACTGAGGGCCGTGCCGATGTAGAAGGGTAGGGCGACATTTATCTCGATTAGGTAGCCGCCGAGCAGGCTGCCGACCACCATCGAGCCGCTCCAAGCGAGGTGGCCTAAGCCGACGAGGCGGTTTTTTTCATCGGCCGCGGCGACGTCGTTGATGAGCCGGGGAATCAGCGTCGAGACGGCCCAAGCCGTAGCAGTGAGAGCGGTGCCACAGGCAAAGAGGCCGACTAGGGTGTCGTGCCAAAGGGCAAGGCCCAAGGCACTGAGGAAGATGCCCACGGCCGAGCCGAGAAGCGGTGCGGTGCGGCCAAAGCGGTCGTTGAGATAACCGACGCTGAGCTGGCAGCAGGCCGCCACCACCAGCGAGAGAGAGGCAAAGTACGCGGGCAGGGCCTCGCTTTCGCCGACTCGGTAGATCAGCAGGGGCAGCGCCAACGTCGCCATGCCCCAGAAGGTGGTGATGGTCAGGCGCAGGCTGAGCAGGAGGTGCACATCGCCGCGGCCTAAAAGCGGGCGATAGGCCGTCCACGTATTGAGGCGCGCCGCCTGCGTAGCAGTGGTGGGGGAGGGCGCGTCGCCGGGCAACAGCGCAAAAGCTAGGGCGATTACCGCGACCATGCCGATGCTCATGGTGGCACCGATCTGGGCGAAGGAATAGGTGGTTTTGACCAAGCCAGTACAGAGGCTGCCGAGCGAGTTGCCGAGCGTATTGCTGAGAAAGTAGAGGGCACCGCCCAAACCAAGTCGAGCAGGGGTGACGGCGGTGATGAGGATGCTCTGCCCGGCGGTGGACCAAGGGCCGCTGGCCGCGCCCATCGCCAAGAGCAGGCACGACAGCCCCCAAGGGTCTGCGGTGCGAAAGACCAAGCCGGTGAGCGCGCTGCCGACGAGGCCGATCATCAGAGTCGTCTTGCGGCCAAAGCGGTCGCAGAGCCGGCCGGCGACGACGGCAAATACGCCACCCAAGAGCAGCATCAGCCCGCGCAGATAGCCGGTAAACCACGGGGGCCTCGCCAAGTCGGCTTCGATATAGACGGGAAAGAGCGCTTGGAAGGGGGCGGAGAGGAAGCTGTTGAGAAAGTAGAGAAGACAAAGGGCCAGGAAGGCGCGGCTGAGTAGCCCGCCTCCCTGGCCCGTGGTCGCGGATGTTGAGTCCAAGGGTTATTTCTTGCTCTCGGCGACCGAGTTTTTGAGTACGCCGATCCCGGAGATCTCGATTTCGACCTTGTCGCCCTTTTTCATAAAGGTGCCAGTGGTCGCGCCGACGCCCGATATGGTGCCAGTGCTGATCAGGTCGCCCGGCTCTAGGGTGATAATCGCCGAGATGTACTCGATGATCTTATCAACCGGGTAGAGCATCTGGCCGGTGTTGTTGTGTTGCTTGCGCTCGCCGTTGATGAACGTGCTGATGTCGAGAACCTGGGGATCCTTGATCTCGTCCGAAGTGACGATCCAAGGGCCCTGCGGGGCAAAGGTGTCGAGCCATTTGCCGTTGAGCCAGTCGAACCACTCGTCGCGCGGGCGGCTGTCAGTGCGCTTCTTGATGACCAACTCGCGCTCGGATACGTCGTTCATAACGGTGTAACCGGCCACGTGTTTGAGCGCGTCCTTGGCTTTGACGCCCTTGGTATTGCGGCCGATGACAACCGCCAGCTCGCCTTCCCAATCGATGCTATTGGCAATCGGGGGAATGAGAATGCGGTCCCCAGGGCCAATGACGGTGGTCGTCGGTGGCTTCATAAAGACGCGAGGGGTTTCCTTGTCTTGGGCATCCATTTTGCCGCCGCCCTCTTCGATGTGGTCTTGGTAGTTGCCGGCCAAGCAGAAGACCTTGCGCGGGTTGGGCATGGGCGCGCGGAGGCGGACCTTGTTGAGGGCGTGGATGGTCTTGCCGTTGGGTTCTTTATCTTCGGCATACGCCGCGGCCTGTTTGGCGGCGCGCAGGCCCTTGGCACCAGCGGAGAGCAGGGCCAGCATATCGGTAAAGAAGGGATGAGTTTTGCGCTTTTCTTGGCGGGCCAAGACGCGGTCGGCAGCGGCGAGATCCACGACGATATTGTCGTCGCCGACGACTGCGCCCACGCGCTGTTCGCCAGCGGCAGAGTACGTGGCTAGTTTCACGGTTTCCTCCGTATGCAAAGGGTTTCTGCGCCGACCATTCGGTCGGTGCATTGGTAAATAGACAGGGACAATTTATATTCGGTCGTCATGACAAAAGAATACTTCGTCCATCCCAGCACTTGCGTCGATGAGCCGGTCGCCATTGGCGCGGGAACCCATATATGGCATTTCTGCCACCTGATGCCCGGTGCGCGGATCGGCCAAAACTGCAATCTCGGCCAGAACATCTATGTCGATCGCGGCGTGGTGATCGGCGACGGCTGCAAAATACAGAACAACGTCTCGATCTACAAGGGAGTCACGCTCGAAGAAGGGGTCTTCTGCGGCCCGTCGATGGTATTCACCAATGTCGTTACCCCGCGCGCCTTTATCGACCGCAGGCACGAGTTCCAAGAGACGCGGGTGCGAAGGGGGGCTTCGCTGGGGGCCAACTCAACCATTGTTTGCGGTGTCGAAATCGGCGCTTATGCCCTCGTTGGTGCCGGAGCGGTCGTAACTCGCGACGTGCCGGCCTATGCGCTGATAACCGGCGTGCCTGGGCGGCAGACGGGCTGGGTCTGCCGTTGCGGCGTCACGCTGAGCGGTAATCTGGTGTGTGCGGAGTGCGGCGCAGGCTACGAGGAGGAAGCGGGGCGGCTGCGACCGCTACCTTGAGGCGAGCCGACGGCCCTGAAGGCGTAAAAAAGAAAACTCAACACAGCCCAACGCGGGTCTTAAAAAGGCTTCTCATGGAGGTAATCAACGACGATGAATAACCGCGAACACCCGTTAATCGCCGCGATCAAGCGGACTTTGGCCGACCCCGGAGCGACCCGACGCATGGTGCTCGAACAGGGCAAGGCGTTCGTCTATCTCAGCGACGACGATCAATTTCTTGTAACCGAATGGCCCGACGGCCGAATCGAGAAAAAGCCGTTCCAACCGATGGATGCAGAAGGGGCCGATGGCTGAACTGACCCTTGTGATCGGGGCGAATGGGGCCGGGAAATCGCCAAATGAGGGAGAGCTACCGATCAAGACCAGCTCGTTTAATCGCCACCCAAACCGATTTCAAGCCTTTTGCGATTCTTTCCGCATACGATTCGAGGTCTCCATCGGCCCACGCCCACCAAAGCCACTCATCGGTTGGTTTATCACCACCGGGCACGTCCTTTAAGACCGCCTTTAATGCCGCCTCATGTTCGCGGTGCTCGTCTTGATTCTTGTCATAATAGACACCAAAGAAAATCCTGCCTTCTTCCTGAACAACACCGAGCGAGGCGGCTCCACTGCCAAATGGATAGTATAAGCCGTGCTCTTTGAACCCTTTGATCGTCTCCTCGGATACGTCCGAGAGTTCTTTGGATTTGGAGGGAAGACCTCGAATCCCCTCTTTCAGCGCAGAATCAATCTCGCACCACAGCCTCTTCATTAACTCAACCTTTGCGCTAATCATATCAAGGAATCTGATATGCACCCGCGTCACCCGATCCAGAAATTCGCTCACCGTCATACCCTGAAAATTGGCAATCTCAACGGATCCGACGGTGCATTCATTACCTTTCCTCCGGACAAAACGTCTGGCATCTAGTCTCTCTTCCTGGAGGGCTTCGTTGAAGCTGTCCCGGTATTCACTTACCATACCATCGCTCTCCTCGACGCTCCTCCCAGCGTTTTCAAGGTGAATCATCAGTCGCAGTCGCGGTGTCCACGAATCAAGCCGCCAAAACAGATGTTTTGCGAACCAGTACTGCGTCCACGGGCTGCCGCTATTTGTGCCCCTGCCCAAGCCGTGCCAAAGCCAGTCCGAATTCAGCGGGGAACCGGACAATTCGTCGGGGATAAAGGGCCGCCATTCGCCAGCCGCATTTTCCAGCCTATCACGGAGCTTCCGCATGAACTCCCACTGCACATGGTCCTGATTGAGGTCCCAATTCGCTTGGGCGTCGGCTCTCGTTTTCATCTGGCAGGCCAGATACTCCACGTACTGGCGCAGAATCTCGTTCTCCCGAGTTACGTCCTGACTACCGAGGAAACTCGCCATGTCTTCCGCCTTAAATACGGAATACTTGGCACATTCGACGACCTCTCTCTCATCACTGAACACATATCCAGTCTTGAAATAGACGGGCTTGATTAGATATTCCACCTCGTCATCCGTACTGACGGCCTCTATATACCGCGTCAATTTGTTACTGTGATCCCGTGAGTCTTTTTTGTCTTCGATGATAAAAGAGACCTTCTTCCCGTCCACTTTGGCCTGGAAGTACACATCAATCTTGTGATACTGACGTTTAATATTGATCACGTCGCTCACGTCGCATGGCCCATCGTAGAGAGTCGCCGGTTTGCCATTAGCTCCTAGCACCGGAACACCCTCGATTCCATCCGACACTCCTGCTCGAAAAAGAGCGCGAACGAAGGCCCGCCCACACTCCTGGAGGTCTCCAGTGGATTCGGCGGCACAGGCAACGAGCCAGCAGATGACGGCGTCCTGCGAGAGTTCGGAAGTCGCATAATCGAAGAGGTTAGGTCGTTGATGAGTATTAGAGCCTCTATCAGAGCAAATTGGTAGCTGTAGCTCGGCCCCCTCGCGGAAGAACTTCCCTCTCACAGCCTTAGAAAAATCATATTCCTGTTTCATTGTATTGCCTCGTTTCATTCGTGGTTGCTTTACGTGCCGAGATCAGCCGTATTCGGTCGCTTGAGGCAGTCTCTTCTCGGTACGTATGACAAACGACCAGTAAGCTACCTGTCCGATCTAGACCAAGAGTGATCCACCGGTCCTCATCTTGGCTGTGTTTTTCGTCGAACTCGGAGAGTGCTCGTGGATCCCGAAAAACGGTAGCAGCGCGTTCAAAAGTAATACCATGTGCCCTGAGATTCTGTTCTGCTTTGCTAGGATCCCACTCAAACTTATGCTGGAACAAATGAGCCTCCTATACAATTCAGATAGGCACTGTTATTCATCGTCCGACCGGACCATTTCATTGCTTGCCGCTGATGATGTCGTCGATCTCCGTTTGTTCTGACGCCTTATATAATATTCAACTAGCTTCCTCGGATCGTGTCCGCATTCCGTCGATATGCTATGGCGGGCTTTGCGTATCCTATCGATCACCAGATCACCTACGCTGGGATCGCCAGAAGCGGCGCTTCTGGGCTAGCGCTTTGAGCAGTTTCGGATCTATGGGCGGGTCGGCCGGCGTCCTCTCTTTCTGCGGCAGATAACTGGCGTGTTCTTGCCGGAATTCAATGTCGGTCTTCGTGCCTTTGGCTAGGTTGCAATTACCACAGGCCAACTGGCAGTTTCGGATGTGGTCTGGGCCACCGCGGGCCTTCGGAATCATGTGCTCAATTTCGAGTTCGTCGTACTGGTACTCGTTGCCGCAGTAAACGCACTTGCCTTGCTGATCGTGGAACAATTGGCGTTTGTCCTGTGCCTTCTGGTCATCTTCCAGTAAAGCGGCGCGTTCGTCGAAGGTGCCGGCTCTGACCGGGTCGTACCTGCGGATCTTCTGCTTGTTTTCCCCCGATTTCGGCTTTTTCTTGCTCGCCACGTTAGCTTTCTTGTTGCACTTGATGCAGAGGCGATACCCTACGTCTTTATACACCCCACATTGGGGACACTCATCAATAACGCCCTCCTGACAGTCCTCCCAGTGCTCACGGCACAAATAGTGATCTCCCCGTACTTTCTCGGTGCAGGATTGCTCTTTGCAGATGTTCGGTGCTGGCATGGTCGTCCTTTGATTTTGGGCTAAGTCGTCAGCCTGCTGCCGACAGGAAATGGCGTGCGCCGACCGCAGCAGTTCGGCCTTCTGGTGTTTGTAGGTCGGATAGCACTATAAATAAAGGGCTTGCCAAGTAAATAGAGAAGTCCTGCACGAGCCGGGGCACGACCACATCCGGTGGGAGGTGGGACAGCAAGGACAGGCAAGGCTGACCAGCGGGAAGATAGATCGCCCTGTCCTAACCCGTCGGAAACGACAGCGAAAACGTCGGCTCTTTGCTTTATCGGCGGATGATGCGCTGCCCCTTCTCACGTCGTCTCGCCGGCACGTTTCAGCACCATCTGGCGCGTCCTAGCGTTTAGGCGGAGAAGTATTACAGATGACGTCGGGCACTAGCCAAGTCCTGTTGGAGGTCTTCCTCGGTCAGTTGGAAGGAATCGACATCGTAGTCGGCTAGCTTCATTAGGAACAAGGGCTTGGGTATATCGGCTAACTTGGCTGCCGCCCCCGAAGACAACCGCCCTAATTCGTAGAGCTTGATGGCGACGAGGAGCTTCGCCTCTTCACTGAATTGCTTGGGTGAACATCCCAAGGCCAGTAGGACCTCATCTCCGTAGTCAATGGTCAATGTTCTCTTCATCGCCAAATCCTTCCGCGCCCTAATCCGTCGGAAACGACAGCGGAATAGTCGGCTCTTGGTCCTGATGACGAGTGCGCGGCTCAATCTTCATCGCGTGGTATTCCTCGACAAATTCGGCCAAGTTCCGGCTCGCCTCCTCAAAGACGATTTTGCCCTTCTCGGCCGTGGCCTTCTCCGCCTCGCCCATCACCCCGCTATCCGAATACTGACTCGTCCACTCGATCAAGCCCATCGGCCCGTGCCCGAACAGGTCGGTGTACAAGAACTTTGAGCCGAGCTTGTTCGTCTTGGCGATCTCGCTCTTGATCTTGTCCTTGCGCACGCTCTCCGGCGCGAGATACAGCAGCATCGAAGTCTCCAGCTCGCCCGCGTGCGAACAGCCGCCCGGGAACACGCTCTCGCGCCACTTTTTGTCGAAGTCGGGATGGACCCGGAGCAAATGCCACCACGAGCAAAACGTGCAGCTCGCGTCGGTCTCGACTATCGTGCGCCGCGCGACCATGTCCACGAGGTTGTGGTTGGAGCCGTGGCCATTGACGAGGATCATCTTCTTAAAGCCGTGATAGGCCAAGCTCTTGGTGATGTCGAGCACGTATTGGACGAAGTGCTCGTAGTGAATGTTGAGCGAACCCGGAAAGTCCATCACATGGTGGACATAGCCGTAGCTCACCGGCGGGAGGACGAGGGCGAGTTCGGGCTTTAGGCGCGCGGCTTCCGTCGCCACCGCGTTGGCGCACAGGTGATCCACCTTGAGTGGGAGGTGGTGGCCGTGTTGTTCAACCGAGCCAGTGGGTATGATGGGAATTTTGCCCATGGCTACGGCTTGGTTGACTTCGGGCCAAGTAAGCTCGTCGAACTTGTAAATTTCGGCTACGTCGGGCATGGGATCTCCTCCTAGTATCGTCATTCCTGCGAAAGCAGGAATCCAGTGGGGGGGCAGTAGGGCATCTTCTCAAGGCAGGCCGAGCGTCTTGTGAATGCGAGTGGAGAGACGCCAGCGCGGATGGCGCTTAAGTATCTCAAGGGCCTTCTGCACGTAGCGCGGCTCAGAGGATTCGGGCTGCAAATATACGTAGTCGGCGCGGTGCTCCTCGACGCGCTCCTCGCGGAACGCCCTGCCGACGACGTATTTGAGCTCGGTAATGCGTGCAAAACCAGCGACGACCGGATAGCATTTCGGCGACACGGTCCAATGGTCAATCAACTCGAATAGCACCGGATCGGGCGCGATCGTGCCGTTGGTCTCAATGTGGAGCTTGTAGCCCGCTTCTTTGAGCCGGCCAGCCAGTGCCGCGAGATTTTGGCCCAACGGCTCGCCGCCGGTCAAGCACACCCATTCGGCCGGGTGGCGCGCCACCTCGGCGGCGATGTCCCCGATGTCCATTGGCGTGAAGCGGTCAAACTCCGTGTCGCAGAACGGACAGCGCAAATTGCAGCGCGCCAAGCGCACAAAGATCGTAGGCTCGCCGACGCGCAGACCCTCGCCCTCAATGGAGTAGAAAATCTCGTTGACCTGTAGGACGTGCCCCGAGTCGCTCCATACCGGCAGGCGCTCGGCGCGCTCCTCGGCTGGCATGTGCAGCATTGTGTCGCGGGCAGTCACGGCGTCCTCTCACTAGCGGCATACGCCAAAGGGTCACAAGCTCGGTTCGCCGCAAAAGCCGCGAGCCGCTCGCAGCAGGCATCGCACAAGCCGCAGGCCGGCCGCAAGCCCTCATAGCAGGTGTGGGTTTCCCCGTAGGGAACGCCGAGTTTGAGCCCGATGGCCACGATGTCCTGTTTCCACAGCTCGACAAAGGGGGTGTGGATCGCCCAAGGCGCGTCGTCGGCAGCCCCCAAGCGCAGGCTCTGTGCGAGGCTGTCGTAAAAGGGGCGACGGCAGTCCCGGTAGGCCGGATAGTCGTCTTTGACCGGCGCCATATACAGGTCGAAAATACCCTTTGTTGCGCAATATGCCGCCGCTAGCGTCGCAAAAAGCATGTTGCGGAAGGGGACGACAGTGTCGCGTTGGCGTTTGGACTCAGCGGTGGGCACATCCAGCGTGGGATCGGTCAGCGGATTGCCTCCTAGGACCGCCAAATCCAACGCCAGCGTCTCGTGGGCCGCGACCTCGGCGCAGCGGGCGAGGCGGGCGGCGCATTCCAGCTCGACGCGATGGCGCTGGCCGTAGTCAATGCTAATGGCGTGGATGGGGCCTTGTTGCCGCGCTTTCAGCCACCAGAGCAAGGTAGTCGAGTCCATGCCACCGCTGAGTAGAATTGCCGTCATCGTCATAAAGGATAAGATAGGCCACCGCACAAAAAACGTAAGCCTTGCGCGAAGACGCATCCTTTGTATTGACAGTAATTTGACCCAGTTGGATATTCAAAAAATGTCAATTTATATAAGGTATCTTACGCTATGAGTGAAACGCCTCCGCGCAAAAGCCCCACTCGGCTACAGCGGCTTCGGCGCACGATAATGGCCGGCCTGACGATCATCGCGCCCCTGTGGGTTACCGGCTGGGTGCTCAAGACGCTGTTCAACTGGGCCGACGGCTTCTCCGCGCCGTTGATTCGCCAAGTGGCCAAGCCGTTCGGCTATCCCGAATTCCACATTCCCGGCTTGGGCTTTGTGCTGACCTTTATCATTCTGTGGGTCGTCGGCGCACTCGCCGCCAACGTGGTTGGCCGCAGCCTGTGGCAATTCGCACGCGAAACGCTAGAGGGACTGCCGTTGGTGCGCACGATCTACGCGCCCGTGCATCAGCTCATGGAAACGCTCACCTCCCCGGGCAAGGCCGGCTTTGAGAAAGTCGTGCTCGTCGAATATCCGCGCACCGGGATATGGACCTTGGGCTTTCTGGCCAGCGACGTACCCCGCGAGGCCGAAGCAGCACCGGCGCACAGCATCTTCGTGCCCACGGCACCCAATCCCACCACCGGCTTTATGCTCATCGTGCCGCCCGAGCAATTGCGTCCCACCGACCTCAGCATCGAGGAGGCCCTAAAGATGATCGTCTCGGCCGGCGTCGTCGTGCCCCCGGCCCTTTCCCTGCCTGCTGAAGCAGAAGAGAAGATCTAAGCCCTTTTCTTGCGATTTTCGGGTGCTTTCGTTATTCTGCTAGAAACTTAGGGCGTCCCTTTCGCGTCCCAATAGAAGCCCTTCGCATATTGAGGAGATGACGAGATGCTTCTGTTTCTTTTTGTGCCGATGATCTTGGTCGCCTGGGCCCAAATGCGGGTCCGCAGCGCCTTCAAGAAGTACAGCCAAGTGGCTTCGGCCGCGCAGCTTTCGGGCGCTGAGACCGCGCGGCGCATCCTGCACCAGCAACGCATTTACGACGTGTCTGTCGAGGAGACGGGCGGGATGCTGTCCGATCACTACGACCCCCGCGCCAAAGCCGTGCGCCTCTCTTCGGACAACTTCCACGGGCACCACCTAGCCGGCTTGGCCGTGGCGGCGCACGAGGTCGGGCACGCGATCCAACACGCCGGGGGCTACATGCCGCTCAACTTCCGGCACGCGATCCTGCCCGTCGCCAATTTGGGCTCAACGCTGGGCTTTCCCCTGATTCTGGCGGGGATGTTCTTTCCGGCCACCGGCCTAATGAATATCGGCATCATGTTCTTCGCCGGCGCGGTGCTGTTCCAAATCGTCACCCTGCCAGTGGAATTCAACGCCAGCTCGCGGGCCATGGCCATCCTCTCGCAGGGCTACTTAGCCAACGACGAGGTGCGCTCGGCCCGGCGGGTGCTCAACGCCGCGGCCATGACCTACGTGGCAGCGGCCGCGACCGCCGTGCTAAACCTAGTGAGTCTGTTGCTCATGCGCGGAGACGACTAACAGTAGGCGCGACAAGAAGCTCCGAGGCCCCTCGCCCTTGCGGGTAGGGGCCTTTTATTTATGGGATAGCAACCGCGTTTCGCTATATTACGCTTCTATTGCCGTCATAATAAAAGGGGACTCTTTTTCCTTCCCCTATGGTGTTATATATGGCACACGTCTTCCACCCTACCACAGGAGAGTGCGAGCATGATCTTGCTGTTATGTGCATTGCTCGCCAGCGCGGCGAGCGCCGGTGCCGATGTGTACTTCGAGGAAGAGATCGTCAACCGAGGCTTTGGCAAAGACAAAGTTGGCGCGCGCAAAACGACCAACAAAATCTACATCAAGGGCAAGAGCCAGCGGGTCGAACAGCTAATTGAGGCCGACGCGAAAACGGCAAAGGCCCTCCGGCAGCAGGGCCAGTCCCTCAACACCAGCACCATCCTGCGGCTGGACCAAGCGCAGGTGTACGAAATCGATCTGACGGCGCAGACCTTCGTCCAGCAGAAAGCCCCGGCGCACAAGGCCGTTGCCAAGCCAGAGGCCACCCCCGGCGGGCCGCAGAGAGCCCTTGCGATCAAGGTGCCAGGAGACACGGCGCGCATCGCTGGAATTCCCTGTCGGCGGGTCGTTGCGCAGATGCGCGCCCGCTACCTCGACCCCGAAACCCAAAAGCTGCGACGCGAAAACCGCTACACGTACGATGCCTGCATTGCCAAGCAATTCCCCGGCTTTCGGGAGATCGCAGCGTTTATGGACTTGCAGGATGCTAGCACGTCCTATCCGTCGCTAATCGGCGGAGGGCTAGAAGGGCTGGAAGACCACGAAGCCCTGAGCGACGAGTTGGAAAACGCCGAGGAACTCAAAGGCTTCGCGCTGCGCTCGACCTTAACGGCTTCAGTCAAGCTTCCCGGAAAAGAGAAGTCCAGCCAAGTGTTCCGCTTAGAGCGCAAGATCAAGACCATGGCGTACGCGCCGTTGCCCGACTCGCTCTTCCACGTGTCCAAGGCCCTGACCCGCCTCAAATCCGAATGAAGAGGAAGCTGCTCGGGGCGGCGACCATTTTGGGTGTCGTCCTCGGCCTCGTCGCGCTCACGCCCATAGGGCCTGCCGCGCTCGCACACCTGCTAGAGCGCGGCGTTGGAGGATGGCAGGTCTCCATCGGCGGTCGCGAGGGAGGCTTGATCTACGGGTTTTCCTTTTCCGACTTACGCTGCCAAAATCCCGCGCTGGGGGTGGTCGTCGATGTCGAGCACCTCGCCGTGCGGCCGTGGTCTTGGGCCGTCGAATTGCAGGCCCCCAAGGTGCGGATTGAGCCAAGCACCTCAGTCGATTCGACCGCCGCAGCCACAGATATCGAACTGCCCCTCGCCTTCCTCCCCAACCTCAGCGCGACAGCCGGTGCGCTCGATTGGCAGTTGGGCGAAACGCGGATCGTGGCTCGGGAATGGCGCGGCGCATATCGCGCAGTAGCAGACACCTCGGCGCACTTAGAGCTGGCCTTGTCCGATTTGCAGGGAGTGCCGCTGCGCTCGCTAACGCTGGATCTCGCGCTTAGTCCACACCGCATTGACCGCGGAGAGGTCCGGGCCGTGGGCGCTAGCGACAGTCTAAGGGCCGCCCTGCACGCCTCGTTTGCCTTGGGGCTACAGTTGCCGCGGCCTTTGCATATGGACGCCACGGCGACGGTAGAGGCCGATTCCGCGCGGGGTTCCCTAGAAGCGGAGATAGACGGGGCATTGACGCCACTGCAACTGCGCGGGACGCTCAGGGGCCAGGGCAGCGCGCCAGCGGTCTCGGCAGTGGATCTGCAAGGGTGCGTGCGCACCAACAGCACGCGCTTAGTGCTGGATTCTCTGCTCGTCTCTTTGTTCGACGGCACCCTGACGGGCGATGCGACTTATTTTTTCACTCGCGACAGCTTACAGACCCAACTGCGGGGCGAGGGATTTGACCTCGCGCTAGCGGCCCCCTTTGCGGGACGAGCGGAATTCGATCTAGCGGCTGGAGTGCATTTGCAGCACCAGCGCTATGCCGCGGACTTTGCCGCCCTCCTGCGCGATGTGGATCTAATTCCCAATCAGCTATTCGACGCCGAGATAACGGCTTGGCACCGGCCCGATGGGGCGACTCGTCTCGACCTGCAATCGCCCTTGCTGGAGCTGGTGGCCACCGGCTCTTCCAGCTTAGCGGGGGACTACGACCTCGCACTAAAGGGCGCGTTGCAAGCCGCGTCCTTTTTGCGCGGCGCAGCGCCCATAACCATCGTCGGGCAAGCCAAGCCCGATACGCTGACGTTGCAGCTAACGGCCAGCCATCTCCCCGGTGAATTGGGCGAGGAGTTCGGACCGCTCGCGGCCGATCTACACCTGCTCGCCAATCGCTATCTCGCGGCCGATCTGCGCTTAGAGCGCGATCTCCTAGTAGCGCGGGCGGACATCGACATAGAAAGCAGCGAGATCGATACGCTGGTAGCGACCGTGAACGGACTAGCGCTGACGCGGGTCATGTCTGGGTTGAGCGGACGGCTTGACGCGGATTTGCGCGGGGCGGGTGGGCTATCGCTCGACGCGCTACGGCTGGCCGGGAGCGTTGCGACCACGCCGCTAGAGTACGCGGATTGGCAGACCGGCGAGCTCGCGCTGGACGTGGGCTGGGACCGGGGTACGGCGCGGGGGGCCGGTGGCGGACCGGGCGTGAACGTGTTGGCGGAGCTAGATGCGGCCAGGCACTTAACGGCTCAAGCAGATTTTGCCGATACCTTGTTACGAGGAGCAGATGGGTCAGTAGCCGCGTTAGACGGGACTTTTCGCTGGGACGGTCCGCTGGATGACCTAGATGCGGTCCAAGCGAACCTCGCCCTCGACTCGCTCTTGCTGCGGCAGGGGGAATGGGCGCTGCAAAACTACGGTCCCCTCCAGGCCGACTATGGCAACGGGCGTCTGGATCTCACCGCGCTACATCTGCAAACGCCAGTCGGCCTAGTGGGCCTTTCGGGTTGGGTCGGGAGGGATTCGCTCTCCGTTGCAGCGGAGTTGCCGGCCCTTGAACTGTCCAACCTCTTGCCCGACCTCAGCGCGGCGGGCAGTGGGCATCTGCGGGTCGGCGGCACCCTAGCGAGGCCAGAGGCACAGGGCGTGGTGACGCTGGCGGAGATGCGCCTCGACACCCTCGCCCTCGGCAATGCTCGGCTGCGCCTCGCGCTGGCGGATTCGCTCCTAGCCGAGTTCAGCGCCAATGCCGGTGTGCGCCTCGCGCTCACCTGTCCAGCCGCGCAGCTCTTCGGGCCGGGGGAAGCCCCCGCGCAGCTCGCAATCGAGGCGATGGCGGCCGACTTGGGGCCGGTACTCACTTATGCTTTGGGACGCCCGCTGTACGGGCGGCTCGACCTCGACGGGCACTTAGAAGCGGCCTTAGGGGATTCCATGCCGAGCTGGCGGGACTTGTCCGGGCATATCGATGTGCATGGCTTGGCCATCGAGAGCCAAGCTTCAGCCGACTCGCTACGGCTGGATCTCCTATCCGGCGGACGGTTTGCGTTCGGCGAGGGCCGCGTGGCGCTAGACTCGGTGGCGATTGGCTTGCGGCGGTACGACCGCGACCGCCGCGCCCTGCAGCCAGCCGGCACCTTGCAACTGGCGGGCCAACTGGAGGGCACCAAGCCCTCAAAGGTGGAGCTAGCCCTCGAAGACGTGGACTTGGCTTTCTTCGGCGGCCCCAAGGGGCTGGTCCAACTCGACGCCGAGGTTAGCGGCACGGCGTCCGCTCCTCAAGTTGCCGTCGATCTAGCCGTGGAAACCGCAGACTTGGGAGAGTTGCACGGCCAGCTCACCGGCGACCGACACGGCGGCGATTGGCACTTGAACTGGACGACCTTGCTCGACGACAGCCTCACCGTAATCGGTCGAATGCCCTGGGACTTGCAGGCTGGTGCGCTCTCTTTAGACGAGAGCTGGCTCGAGGCGCATTCCGACGGCATCGGACTTCTCTTCATTGGCGACCTAATAGCCGAACTGGATCATCTCGACGGCCGGATTAGCGCGGATCTCCGGGCTGAGGGGTTGGACTCAACGCTCTCATTGCAAGGCCAAATAGGGGTCGAAGACTTCGAATTTGCCCTGCTTGACCTAGAGCCGATTTACGCGCTGCCCGACGGGCAGTTGCAATTCAATGGCCGGCAGGTCGAGTTAGTGGGTTTTGCTGTCGAGAAAGAACCTAAGCGAGGGTTCCGCAGCGCGTCGCTCACTGGGAGGCTCGACCTATCGCGGCTCGACGACCCTAGTTTTGACCTGCGGCTCCAAGCCGAGCGGATGACCTCCTACTACGAGGCCGTTGGGCAGTCGTTTAAGGCGGACGCCATCGACATGGATCTGTCTTTCGCCGGCTCAGTCAGCGCGTCCAAGTTGGCGGGGCACATCCGCATTGACCAGCCGAAGTCCGAAGCGAGCCTCGTAGTCCTCACGCTTCCCGTGCCACCGCCACCGGCGGCGTTGCGCGACGAGTTTTTGGAGAACATGGCCCTCGCCGTCGAGGTCGATATCCGCGGCCTTGCCCTCGATAGCGAGCTAGCCGAGGTCGAAGCGTCGGGCGCGGTTGAAGTAGGCGGCACCTTCTACAAGCCGCTTTTCCAAGGCGACATAATCATAGACGAAGGGCAGATCTTCGTACTCAATCAGCAGTTCAACATCACTCAAGGGCGCGTCGTCTTCAACCGCCTAGCGCCGACTAAATCGATCCTCGACGTGATGTACGATCCTCTCGAATTGAATCCCACACTCGATTTAGAGGCTAAGACCGACGAAATCACAGACATTAATGACAATGAGAAGTACGTCGCGACTTTGACGTTGCGAGGGCCGGCTCAGAAAAGCGTGCCGCGGCTTTCCGCGGAACCAACTGAGAACGAGAGCTTGGACCAGCTAGGTCCTGGGAGTACCGTCAACTTACTGGCCTTTAACATGGCCAACCCCGACTACGCTCAGGCCTTTGAGTCGACTAGCGAGGCCTTTAGTACAGCCGCCGCAGTCTTTGGCACCACCGCCGGCCAGCTATTGAGCAAGCAAGTCGAGAAGGTAGGGCTTAATGAATTCACAGTCCTGCCGTCGAGTGAGATCGTCGGGGCCGAGCCTGGGTCTCCCGCCCTGCGCGCGGGCAAGTATCTCGGGGGGTTGCCCCTGCCCCTCTGGGTGCGATACGAAGCTATGCTAAAAGAGATGGCTGAGGGAGAGGTGCGGGTCGAGCACAAAATCAAGTCCTTCCTGACCATCGTCGGTTTGGCGCAGAGCAAGCACGATCACTATGGACTGGGCATCGGCCTGAAGCGAGAATTCCGATGAACGTGCTCGCCGCCGTGCTCTGTCTGGCCCTCGCCGGGACGGCCTTGGCCCAAGAGGATCTGCGCGAAATATCGGCCCGCGAAGCCGATGGTCACAAAGTATCTCAGATACGCTTCGTTCACCGAGGAGCAAAGCGCATCAAAGGCGATATCTTGCGCTCGGCCATGCTGACCCAAGAAGGGAAGCGCTTCCATCGTCGCTTCTTCAAAAATGACCTGAGCGGAGTGGTCAATCTCTACTACAGCAAGGGCTATCGCGACGCCGCGATCATCCGCAAATACCTGCGCTTGGATGCCAAAAACCGGGTCCACATTCACATTGAAATAGACAGCGGCGCGTTGTGGACCGTGCGCGCCCTAACGCTCGTAGGGGGCGCGTCCTTTGCGGCCGACACCCTGCGCGCTCAGGTCGGCTTGCGCGCCGGCGCGCCCCTCGACTACGGCAAGGTGCTCGAAGGCGAGCGTCGGTTACAGGTCTTCCTCAATCAACGCGGCTACCCTCACGCAGCAGTGCGCAACGAGTGGATGGGGGACGACCGCGCCAACCGCAGCACCGAAGTCGTCTTCCACATCGATCCCGGGCGCAAGATGTACTTCGGTGCCGTCGAAGTCGAAAACCTCGACCAGCTATACACGCGCAGGGAGCTAATCGAGCACTATCTGCACTTTGAGCAGGGAGACTTGTACAATCCCGAACAACTAGCCAAAAGCCGCGAGCAACTAGCGAGGACCGGCCTGTTCCGCTCGGTCTTTTTGCTCACTCCCGAGACGGGCGACAGCTTGCAGCCGATCGTGGTTCGCCTAAAAGAAAAAAAGCGCATTTCCCTAAGTACCGAAGTCCTATTCAGCAACATTGAGCCGCGCGTGACCGGGGTCGTGCAGCACAACAACTGGCTGGGCCGCGGTGCCCGGCTAAGCCTCGACGCCAGTTGGGGGCAGCCAGAGCAGGGCATCACCGCGTCCTTTACCGAGCGCAACTTGCTAGGCACGGGTGCTGACTTGGTGTTGTCGGCAGGGGTCACCGACGAATGGGACGAGAAAGAGGCGCTGGGTAACTCGAACGACCGGCGTCAATTCGCGCTTTTGACGGCCAACGATTCGGCGCTCAACGGCCTCTTATTATTTTCCGGGGAAGCGAACGCACGAGAGTACATCAACACGGCCACCTTCGGATACCTTGCGGTCGAGCACTTGTGGAAAACCGAGGTAGCGCTCACCAAGAACTGGCGCGAGATATACCAAGCCCAAGTCTCCCTTAGCGGAGAAGACTCGCGCACCCGGCCCGATCCGAGCGAGCGCATCGCTTACTCACCGACCATAGACGCAGGAGCAGGAAGTGACAGCGATGAGCCGACCGACGCGGAAGACCTATTTGACGATGACGAGTTCGATTTCTCTGGCAAAGGCAATTTCTTTGCCCAAGACGAGTTCATAGACTATAGCGACGGCAAGATCCCCGTGACTGCGGATTGGCTACAGATTCTGACCGAGCGCACTCGGTCGATCGAACTGAGGACCGAGTTTTTGCGCGATTCGCGCGACGACCCCTTTGCCCCCACGCGCGGCGCGCTCTTGCAGTTGACCGGACTCTACGCCTCCTCGTTCATTCTGGGACAACATCAGACCTATGTGATCGACAGCGAGGCCGAATTCATATATTACCAGCCACTTAAACGCGGCCTGATGTTGGCCCTAGCCCTGCAAGGGGGAGGGGCGGCCTCGCTACGCGAGGGACGGCGGCTGCCGCAGAAGTATTGGAAGGCGTACGGGGGCGAGGGATCCGTGCGCGGCGTTGAACACGACGCCATACACGTACCGGGCGGCGGACGCCTCGGACTGAACATGCGCGGGGAATTGCGCTATCAGCGAAGCAACTTCGGCCTCGTTGGCTTTTGGGACCGGGCACAGGTCTGGCGCAAGCCAGGCCAAGCGACCTTGCGGCGCATGGTCGATGGCTATGGGATGGGGCTGCGCTACGCTTTGGGCTTTCCCCTCCGGCTCGACGTAGCATTCAACGACGGATTTCGCTTGTATTTTTCCATTGGTCAGGCTTTTTAAGTGGTCGAAATAATACATCACACCGACGCCAGCGAGTTAATTGCGCTTGCAGGTGCTTGCCTCGAATTACATGAGAGCGAAAACAACTTGCCGATCGGCCTTGCGTACGCGCTCGCCAAAGATCCCCAGCGCTACGGGCCCGAGCCACCGCTATTATTGAGCGTCTTAGAGCAAGGTGAAGTGGTCGGCGTGGCCGTAATGACGCCGCCGAGGAGAATCATCCTGAGCAAGTTCGTTGCTCATATTAAAGGATCAATGACCCATCTCGTTCGCTACCTGCTTGAAGCGGATGCGCCCGTCCCTGGCGTTGTCGGGCCAGCGTCCGCAGCACAAGCCTTTTCCGCTTGCTGGGCCGAGGCCGTGCCAAGCGCCGCGCCTAGGGAGACCATGCGGATGCGCGTATTTGAGGCACGCACGGTCGCCGACGTACCCCTTGTTGCGGGGGCGCTGCGCTTGGCCAGCATGGACGACCATCCGCTCATGGCGCAGTGGGTGGACTCCTTTTCGCAAGAGGCGTTAGGGGAGCCAGCCGATCTCGACAGAGCCAAGAAAAGCGCCGCGCGATTCATTGCCGATGGGCACCTGCACATTTGGGATTGCAATGGGCCGGTCTCTATGGCCAAAGCGGCGCGCCCGATGAGAAACGGCGTAACAGTCAACGCAGTGTACACGCCGCCCGAGCAGCGCAACAAGGGATATGCCACTGCATGCGTCGCGTCGTTGACCAAGAAACTGCTCTCCGAGCGCTATTCGTTTTGCAGCCTATTTGCCGATCTATCCAATCCAACCTCCAACAGCATCTATGCGAAAATCGGCTACGTGCCTTTGGGGGATGCGCTAGAAGTTGATTTTGCCACCTGAAACCCACTGCCGCCAGACGGCAGCTTTTTGAAAGAACTATTATGCAATCATTTCGCAGCAGTACCACCACACAGGGGCGGCGCATGGCCGGAGCGCGTGCCCTGTGGCGCGCCACCGGCATGAAGACCGAGGACTTCCAAAAGCCCATCGTCGCCATCGCCAACTCCTTTACCCAGTTCGTCCCCGGGCACGTGCATTTGCAGCCCATCGGCCAACAGGTCAAAGAAGTGATCGACCAGCACGGCGGCTACGGCGTGGAGTTCAACACCATTGCCGTGGACGACGGCATTGCCATGGGCCACGACGGCATGCTCTACTCCCTGCCGAGCCGCGAGCTAATCGCCGACAGCGTCGAGTACATGGTGCAGGCCCACAAGGCCGACGCCCTCGTCTGCATTTCCAATTCACAGGACGGCGGGCTGGCCGTGCTTTTCGGCAACATCGCCGAAGAAGGCTGCATCGTGAAGACGGCTGGCGTCGATGAGTCGATCTGGGTCTTTGAGGGCACGGCCCGGATCTTCGAGTCGCAGGACGAAGCATGCGAGGGCATCCTCGGCGGCAAGGTCGGCGACGGCGACGTGGTAGTGATCCGCTACGAGGGACCCAAGGGCGGACCGGGGATGCAGGAAATGCTCTATCCAACGTCGTACCTCAAGTCCATGGGGCTGGGCAAGAATTGTGCGCTGTTGACCGACGGCCGCTTTTCCGGCGGGACCTCCGGGCTGTCGATTGGTCACGTCTCCCCAGAGGCAGCCGAGGGCGGGGCACTAGCCCTAGTGGAAAGCGGCGACCGGATTCGCATCGACATTCCCAATCGCAAAATCGACGTGCTAATCGCAGACGCCGAGCTATCCGCGCGTCGCCAGAAAATAGACGCCTATCGGCCCCGCAACCGCCAACGCCACATCCCCCAATCGCTACAGGCGTATGCCGCGCTGACAACGAGCGCGGCGCACGGGGCCGTGCGGGACGTAGGACAACTACAGAAATAGGGCGACCAACACGTAGGGGCGACCGGCCGGTCGCCCCTACGACAACAAAAGGAATCCCATGAAAATCACAGTACTAGACGGACACACCCTAAACCCCGGCGACAACCCCTGGGATCCGGTCTCGGCGTTGGGCGACTTTGCGGTGTACGACAAAACTCCAGACGACCTGATCTTGGAGCGGGCTGCGGACGCCGACGTAATCTTGACCAACAAGGTGCCGCTGACGGCTGAGACGTTTGCCCAGCTACCCAACTTGCGGTTTGTGTCGGTTACGGCCACCGGGTACAACATCGTCGATGTGGAGGCTGCGCACGCCCGCGCCATCTCAGTGTCAAATATTCCAGTGTACGGCACCGACTCGGTCGCTCAATACACCATGGCGCTGCTGCTGGAGCTGTGCCATCGAATAGGGCATCACGACGCGGCGGTGCATCGAGGAGGCTGGGCTGAATCAGGCTATTGGTGTTTTTGGGAGACGCCGCTGAAGGAGCTAGCGGGGAAAATTATCGGGCTAGTGGGCTTTGGGCGCATCGGCCAGCGCGTCGGCGAGTTGGCTCACGCTTTTGGCATGGAAGTCTGGGCGTATGCGCCGTCGCCAAAGGACCCGCCGGGGTACGCGCCGTTTGCCCTCAAGAGCACGGCGGAGATTTTTGCCGGAGCCGACGTGGTCAGCTTGCACTGCCCGCAGACGCCCGACAACACCGGCTTTGTCAACGCCGAGTTGTTGGCGACCATGAAGGAAGGATCGCTTTTCATCAACACAGCGCGCGGGGCACTCGTCAATGAGCAGAACCTTTTGGCAGCACTGCGCGCCGGCAAGCCCCGGGCCGCGGCAACGGACGTGGCTTCGATCGAGCCGATTGCCAGCGGCAACCCACTCTTGCAGGCACCGAATCTGCTCATCACGCCGCACATGGCTTGGGCCACGCTAGAGGCGCGCAAGCGACTGATGCAAATGACGGCAGAAAACGTGCGGGCCTTTCTGGACGGCGCGCCGATTAACGTGGTGAACTGAGCGAGCGTTGACATTGCGCGCGATTTTCGGTTATTATGCTCCAAGGGGGCGACTTGGCTTCGACGGGGTCGGAGAAGCCCAAATTGCGTGCCGAGGTCCCGACACCTCGTAAATCCTCGGGAAACAATTAAGCGACGAAACTAACACGTACGCTCTGGCTGCCTAAATTTAGCGCAGCCCATTGGGGTCTGTTGAGCCTGCGCGGCAGGCCCCGATGACATCTCTTAGCAGGCTGGTCCCAAACCTTCGCCCGAGGGAATGGGACGAGATTTTTCGGGCTGGCTCGTTGCGAGGCCCGTCGGCCGGCAGCGCAACAGGCGAGATAACTAAGGCCGACTACGCACGTAGTATATTTAGGTAGAACCGGTCTCGGACGCGGGTTCGATTCCCGCCGCCTCCACCATTCTTCCACACACACACGTCTCTCCGGGGTGATTCTCCGGAGAGACGTGTGTTTTTTAACTTCTCCAGCAATCGAATTCGACCTGTTCCGCCGCCTCTCGCGCTCTGTTTCGGTCCGTATTCTCCTTCTTACCAGACTCTTGCCTTGCATGCGCTCAGCGTCTTGACAGGGGGGCCAAAAAGGTGCCTTATATACGCCTTAATCTATACTATACACGAGCACACCTGCCTCCCAAGTGCACTATGAGTTCATACGGACATATCGGCAATCACCGGGAGTTCCTTACTGATGATCCTCGCATGCGCTCCGGGCCACAGGCGAAGGGCGGATGAGCTGAATGCCGAGTGAAAATCAGACGCCAGAACAGGCGGCGCGAGACAAAATCGACGAACAGCTAGCCAATGCGGGTTGGATAGTTCAGGACTACAACAAAATCGACTTCAGCGTTGGCCTCGGGATCGCTGTTCGTGAGTATCAGACATCTGTCGGCCCCGCTGACTATATCCTCTTCGTCGACAAGAAACCCGTCGGCGTCGTCGAGGCCAAGCCGGAGGACTGGGGCCAGAGGATCACGACGGTCGAGGAACAGTCCGGCAGCTACGCCGCAGCCAACCTCAAGTGGGTGAGCAATACCGAGCCTCTTCCGTTCATCTACGAAAGCACCGGTGTGCTCACGCGCTTCACCGACACATGCGATCCGAAGCCCCGCTCCCGGGAGGTGTTCAGCTTTCCTCGGCCAGAGACAATACAGGACTGGCTCACTCAGTCGGCCTCGCTTCGTGAGCGGCTCCAAGGGCTCCCGAGTTTAGACCCCTCCGGATTAAGAGCGTGCCAAGTCAACGCCATTGAGAAGCTCGAAGCATCCTTCAAAAATGACCGTCCACGCGCCCTCATTCAGATGGCCACTGGCTCGGGCAAGACCTACGCCGCCATCACCTCGATCTACCGGCTACTCAAACACGCTGACGCCAAGCGCATCCTCTTTCTCGTAGACACCAAGCATCTGGGCGAACAGGCCGAGCAGGAATGCATGGCCTACGTACCCAGTGACGACAACCGGAAATTCACCGAGCTCTACAACGTCCAGCGGCTCAAATCGTCTTACGTCGCCAAGGACAGCCAAGTCTGCATCAGCACCATCCAGCGCATGTATTCGCTCCTGAAGGGCGAGGAGTTGGACGAATCCACCGAAGAGATCAATCCGGCGGAAATGGCTAGCCCAAAAAAATCGATGCCGGTTGTCTATAACGACAAGATTCCACCCGAGTTCTTCGACTTCATCATCATCGACGAATGCCACCGCTCGATTTACAACCTCTGGCGTCAAGTCCTCGAATACTTCGACGCCTATCTCATCGGCCTGACCGCGACGCCGGATAACCGCACCTACGGATTCTTCAAGAAGAACATCGTCAGCGAGTACACCCATGAGCAAGCCGTTGCCGACGGCGTCAATGTCGGCAACGAGATCTACGTCATCGATACGAAACGGACGAAGCACGGCGGCTGGCTCGAAACCGGCCAGCAGGTCGAAAAGCGCGAGCGCTTGACCCGCCGAAAGCGCTGGGAGATCCAAGACGAAGACTTCACCTATGGTGCCCAGGAGCTCGACCGTGCCGTCGTCAACCCCGACCAGATCCGCACCGTCGTCCGTACCTTCCACGACAAACTGTCTGAGATATTTCCGGGCCGCGACGAAGTCCCGAAGACACTTATTTTTGCCAAGACCGACAGCCACGCCGACGACATCATCCAGACCGTGCGCGAGGAATTCGCCGAAGGCAACGAGTTCTGCAAGAAGGTCACCTACAAAACCGAAGAAGACCCGAAATCTGTTCTCGCCCAGTTCCGCAACGACTACTACCCGCGCATCGCTGTGACCGTGGATATGATCGCCACGGGTACTGACGTCAGGCCGCTCGAATGCCTGCTCTTCATGCGCGACGTGAGGAGTCGCAACTATTTCGAGCAGATGAAGGGCCGTGGCACGCGCACACTCGACCACGACGATCTCAAGAAAGTCTCGCCTTCTGCTGTCAGCGGGAAGACCCACTATGTGATCGTGGACGCCGTCGGCGTCACAAAATCACTCAAGACTGCCAGCCAGCCGCTCATCACCCAACCCTCCGTGCCACTTAAGGATCTCGCCATGAGCGTGATGATGGGCGTGTATAACGAAGACACCGTGAGCTCCCTTGCCGGACGCCTCGCTAGGCTCAACCGGCAACTCGACCCAACTGAACAGGAGCGGATCAAGGAGCAAGCTGGCGGCATCGAACTCACCAACATCGTCGGCAATCTGCTGAAGGCCATCGACCCAGACCAAATCGAAGCAAAGGCCCGCGAGACCGAGCGCGTGCCCGACGAGGCCGAGCCGTCACCGGCCGCACGCGAAAAGGCTCAGGAGCAGCTAGTCCGTGACGCGGCCAGCGTGTTCAACGGCGAGTTGATCGAACTGATCGACTCGATTCGCCGCGACAAGGAACAGACCATTGACCATGACAGCCTAGACACCGTGGAGCGCGCCGAATGGGAAGGCGACGCGCACGAGAACGCCGAAGCCATGGCACAGGACTTCCGCCAGTATTTGGAAGCGAACCGAGACAAGATCGAAGCCCTGACCATCTTCTACACCCAACCGCATAGGCGCAGAGAGTTGACCTTCGAGATGATCCGCGAGGTTTCCGACAAGCTCAAGAGCGACCAGCCTCGACTAGCCCCTTTACGGGTCTGGCAGGCATACTCCTTGCTGGATGAATACAAGGGCCGCCAACCGGCCAGTGAACTGACCGCACTGGTCGCTTTGATCCGCCGCGCCTGCGGTATCGACGCGACGCTGTCTCCCTATTCAGAAACTGTGCGCCGCAATTTTCAGAATTGGATCATGACGCACCACAGCGGCAGCGGAGAGAAGTTCAACGAGGATCAGATGGACTGGTTACGCATGATCCGTGACCACATCGTCACCTCGTTTCATCTGAGCCGCGACGATCTGGACATGGCTCCGTTCGATGGCAAGGGCGGCATGGGACAGATGTATAAGCTCTTCGGTGACCGGATGGATAGAGTGATTGACGAATTGAATGAGGCTTTGGCTGCATGAGTCGTGAGCCAGAATCGCGATGGGCACTACCTAATAGCTGGGTGTGGACCAAGCTATCAGCACTCGGCGACATCATCGCAGGTGGGACGCCGTCAACCAAAGAACCGACATATTGGACAGATGAGATCAATTGGATTTCACCAGCCGACTTGACGGGGTACTCGGCAAAGACCATCAAGAGAGGGACAAAAAGCATTTCCAAGATCGGTCTCGCGAACAGCTCCGCGAAGGTGATGCCAGCCGGTAGCGTACACTTTTCCACACGCGCGCCAATCGGCTACATCGTCATCAGCTCGGAGCCGCTAGCCACAAACCAAGGTTTCAAAAGCCTCGTTCCCGCGCCTGGTATTTTCAACGAGTACGTCTACTACTACTTGATGGCATCACGAGACTACGCGCGCAAACGCGCGAGTGGTACGACGTTCTTAGAGCTATCTGGTAGAGCCTTCGGCGACCTTCCGATACCTCTCGCTCCGACAGCCATGCAACACAAGATCGTCGCCAAGATCGATGAACTATTTTCCGAACTGGACAAGGGCATCGAGAGCCTGAAGGCAGCGCGGGCGAAGCTCAATGTCTACCGCCAAGCCGTGCTCAAGCACGCCTTCGAAGGCAAGCTCACGGCCCAGTGGCGCGAAAAGAACAAAGACAAGCTTGAGACGCCCGAACAATTACTCGCTCGCATCAAACAGGAGCGGGAAGCGCGTTACGAACAGCAACTCCAGGAGTGGAAGGCCGCCATAAAAAGATGGAAAGAACGTGGCGAGCGCGGTAAGAGGCCTTCAAAACCTAGGAAGGCAGCCAATCTGCTTCCGTTGGACTCCGACGCCCTCACAAAGCTCCCCCCGTTGCCTGAGGGCTACGCCTATACCTATTTAGCTAACCTAGGAGAACTGGGACGCGGCAAGTCGAAACACAGACCACGCAATGCGCCAGAACTCTTCGGAGGGCCGTATCCCTTCATCCAGACAGGGGAAGTCAAAGAGGCTGGTCGTATCATCCGCGAATACTCTCAGACCTATAGCGAACTTGGCCTTGAGCAAAGCAAGCTTTGGCCAGAAGGAACGCTGTGTATCACAATAGCCGCGAATATTGCCGAGACCGCCTTTCTCGGATTTGACGGGTGCTTCCCTGATAGCATCGTGGGATTCACTGCTGCGAAGACGCTAGTCTTGCCTGAATACGTAGAGCTATTCATCAAGTCAGTTCGCACACGGATTGAAGCGTACGCACCGGCAACAGCGCAAAAGAACATCAACCTGACTACACTTGAGAGTCTTGTCGTACCCCTGTGTTCGTTAGAAGAGCAACGAGTACTTGTCAATCAGCTTGAAGCAGTTTTGTCGGTAATAGACGACCAGAGAGTTGCCATCGACAATCAGCTACTAAAAGTCGACGCGCTTCGCCAATCAGTTTTGAAGAAAGCCTTCTCCGGCCAACTCGTCCCGCAAGACCCGGATGACGAGCCTGCATCCAGCCTGCTTGAGCGCATCAAAGCCGAAAAAGCTGTACGATCTCAAAACAACACGCGGGCAAAACGCAGAAGCATAACGGCAACAGCATGACCGGCAAACTTCCCATCAACATCGACCACTTGCTGCGCCAGCGCGCCATCGAAGGCGAACGCATCGAGTACAAAGCTGGTTGGAATCCGCAGAGCGTGCTGCGCGCCATCTGCGCCTTCGCCAACGACTTCCACAATCTAGGCGGCGGTTACGTGGTATTGGGCGTCGAGGAGCAAAACGGCCGCCCAATTTTACCGCCCAGGGGCATCAGACCCGATGCCATCGATGCGATACAGAAGGAACTACTCAATCTGGGGCATGCCGCCATACAGCCGCATTACCATCCCCTCACCGCTACCTATAACGTCGATGGCCAGACCATCTTCGTCCTCTGGGTACCCGGCGGCGAAACCCGTCCCTACAAAGCCAAAGTGAATCTGAGTGCGGAGCGCAACGATTGGGCCTACTTCATTCGCAGACACAGCAGCACGGTTCGCGCCAAGGGTCAGGACGAGCGTGAGCTGCTCAGTCTGGCGGCCACAGTACCTTTTGACGACCGCTATCGCCAGACTGCTTCGCTTGATGACCTGTCCCATCGGCTGATCCGTGAGTTTCTCGGGGAAATCGGCAGCGAACTGGCAGCGGAAGCAGAGGGCCTATCTGTTGAGGACTTGGGCAAGCGCCTGAATATCGTCGGCGGCCCGCCCGAGACGATGTTTCCGAAGAATGTCGGTCTGCTGTTCTTCAATGAGCGGCCAGACAGGTTTTTTCCGGCCACCCAGATCGATGTCGTGTGGTTTCCCGATGGGCCGGGCGGCGATCAGTTCGAGGAGAAGGAGTTCCGCGGGCCGTTGTCCATCATTCTCAGCGAGGCGATCAGTTACATTGAGCGGAACTACCTGAAGGAAATCGTCGTCAAGTATCCCCACAAGCCGGAGGCCGAGCGATTCTGGAATTTTCCGATTGGTGCCATCGAAGAGGCGCTGGTGAACGCCATCTACCATCGCTCATACGAGGAGCGGGAGCCGGTTGAAGTTCGGATCACCCGCGAAGAGTTGCTGGTCTTGAGTTATCCCGGTGCGGACCGCTCCATCCGTATGGATGACTTCAAGAAGGGACAGGCCGTGAGCAGGCGCTACCGGAACCGGCGTATTGGTGAGTTCCTGAAAGAACTCGACCTCGCCGAGGCGCGCTCAACCGGCGTGCCGAAAATCTTCCGGGCCATGCGGCAGAACGGCTCCCCGGATCCAATTTTTGAGAGCGACGACGACCGCACTTGGTTTCGAGTGCACCTACCGGTGCATGAACGGGCCTCGCTTGCGGCGACCGAACATGAGACCGAACAAGATAAGTCATTGATAAAACAAGACGATATGCGGCATACCGACCAAGTGACCGACCAAGTGACCGACCAAGTTGAGCAACTGGTGATTGCGCTCACCAGAGAGATGAGCCGGACAGAATTGCAAATGGCGCTGCAATTGAGACACCGCCGCCACTTCACCACCGCCTATCTAAAGCCCGCCCTCAAGGCCAAGCTGGTTGAAATGACCCTCCCCGACAAGCCGAATAGCCAAAACCAGCGCTATCGCCGAACCGCTCAAGGCGAGGCGCTCGCCGAACAAATCAAACGAAAGAATGCCCCCAGATGAATACCGCTCCTATCGTCTCCAAAGTCTGGAGCTTCTGCACCACCCTACGCGATGACGGGGTAAGCTATGGCGACTACCTGGAGCAACTCACCTATCTGATCTTCCTCAAGATGGCCGACGAGTACGCCAAACCACCGTACAACCGCGATGTTGGCATCCCCGCCGAATTCAACTGGCAGAGCCTAAAATCGAAGAACGGTGCGGAACTCGAAAACCACTACGTAGCCTTGCTTCGCGCGCTTGGTACCAAGACGGACATGCTAGGCCAGATCTTTACCAAGGCCCAAAACAAAATCCAAGACCCGGCGAAGCTGTTCCGCCTCATCGCCATGGTGGACGACACCGAATGGGTGACCATGGGTGCCGACGTAAAAGGAGATATTTACGAAGGACTCCTAGAGAGGAACGCCGAAGATACCAAGTCAGGCGCAGGCCAGTATTTCACGCCTCGTGCCCTCATCCGCGCCATGGTCGAATGCGTTCGCCCCGAACCGGGCACGCTCATCGCCGACCCGGCCTGCGGTACAGGCGGTTTCTTTCTCGCCGCCTACGACTTCATTACCAACCCAGCCAACTTCAACCTAGACAGGAACCAGAAGGCGTTCCTAAAGTACAAGGCTTTTCACGGCAACGAGATCGTCGCCAATACACGCCGTCTATGCCTGATGAACATGTTCCTGCACAACATCGGCGAGATCGACAGCGGCGTACCCATATCGCCCAATGACTCGCTGGTGGCCGATGACGGAAGGCGCTTTGATTATGTCCTCGCTAATCCGCCCTTCGGCAAGAAGAGTTCCATGAGCTTCACGAACGAGGAGGGCGAACAAGAGAAAGACGACCTCACCTACAACCGCCAAGACTTCTGGGCGACGACCTCGAACAAACAACTCAATTTCGTGCAACACATTCGCACGATGCTCAAGACCACTGGCCGTGCTGCCGTCGTCGTTCCCGACAACGTGCTGTTTGAAGGCGGGGCCGGTGAGACGATCCGCAAGAAGCTGCTGGACAACACCGACCTGCACACCATCCTGCGCTTGCCGACCGGCGTGTTCTACGCGCAAGGCGTCAAGGCCAATGTGATCTTCTTCGACAACCACGAAGCCAGCCCGAACCCTTGGACCAAGCAGGTCTGGTACTACGACTACCGCACCAATATTCACCATACGCTGAAGAAAAACCCAATGCGCTTCGATAATCTGTCGGACTTCATCAACTGCTACAACCCGCAGAACCGACATCAGCGCAAGGCGACTTGGGACGAAAACGACGCACCGGAAGGCCGTTGGCGCAGCTACAGCTACGAAGAAATCAGCGCCCGCGACAAAACCAGTCTCGACATCTTCTGGCTCAAGGACGAAAGCCTGACAGACCTAGACAACCTGCCCGAACCCGACGAGCTCGCCGAAGAGATCATCGAGAACCTAGAGGCAGGTCTCAACAGCTTCCGCGAAGTCTTAGCCGGTTTGGAGACGCGGTAGGCAGCGGATTAAACATTACGATGACTCTCGACGACGTTACTCATACGCGCGGCATGACGGCCGTCTCCTAAAGAGGCTTTCGATGAAGATCACCGACATTAAGGTTACGCCCTCGCTCGGCGCGGAACATCGCCACTGGTCCTTGCTGAAAGTCTTCACCGACGAAGGCATTGTTGGTCTCGACGAGTGGGCCGCTGAGGCCTCCATCGAGCTGCTCAAACGGATGCTCATCGGCCAAGATCCAACCAACATCAATCGGCTGCACTACGATCACCTGTGGCAGATGCAGGGCCGCGGCGCTGGCGTGGAAATCGCCCTGTGGGACATCCGCGGCAAGCAGCTAAACGCGCCCATGCACGAGCTGCTAGGCGGCAAACTGCGCGACCGCATTCGCGTGTACTGCGACTGCCACTCGGGCGCGCATTGGACGCGGGAAGACTACGAGCGGCGCTGGCAGGAAACTCGGGCCAGCGGGCAATTGGATCCGGTGTACGAAACCAGCGCCTACGTGTCCATGGCCAAAGAGGTAGTGGCCGAAGGATACACCGCGATCAAGTTCGATCTCGATGTGCCCAACCCCTATAAGCTCGACACCTACGACCGCTCCATCAGCCGCCGGCAACACCATCACATCGTCTCCACCATCGAAAGCCTGCGCCAAGCGATCGGCCCTTACATCGACTTATCTATCGACTTGCACGGTTCCTTCAACCTAGCCGACGCCCTGCGCATCTGCAAAGACGTGGAGCACCTCGACCTGCTTTGGTTGGAGGATCCCATTTGCTGGGAATGGGGCAATGTCGCCGCATTGGCCAAGATCTGCCAACAGACCGAGACGCCGATCTGCACCGGCGAGATTTTTTACGGAGCCAAGAAGTTCCGCGAGCTGATGGAACAACAGGCATGTGACCTGCTGGAGCCAGACATTCCCCACAGCGGCGGGGCCATTGAAATCCGCCGCATCGCCGAGTTAGCCGAGATGTACCTCACTGGAGATATAGCCATCCTGAATGACTCGGAAGATTCGAGATTCAGATCGTCTTGTAATACTATTCTGCGTCCATCTGCGTCCATCTGCGGATTACTATATAGGAGCACTAATTATGAAATCTCAAAACTACATCGACGGCCAATGGGTTGGGGCCTCGGACGGCCAGACCTTTGCCCAGCGCAATCCAGCCGACCTAGAACAAGTAACCGGGGAGTGGCCCCAAGGCACCCGCGCCGATGCCGAGCATGCCATTGAAGCAGCGCACGCGGCATTTCCAGCGTGGGCCGACATGGGCGTGTACCAGCGGGCAGAGTACTTGTCGCGGGCGGTCGCAGTGCTCAAGGGTCGGGCCGAAGAAATCGCCGCGATCCTTACCGCAGAAAACGGCAAGACACTCGACGAAGCGCGCACCGAGGTGGGGTCGGCGGTGCGCGAGATGGAGTTCCAGATCGCCCAGGGGATCTCCATGTGCGGCCAGACCGCGCCCTCGGCGCAAGCTGGGGTATTTGCCTACAGCGTGCGGCGGCCCCTCGGGGTGGCGTCGATCATCAGCCCGTGGAACTTTCCGTTCAACGTGCCGGGGCGCAAGTGTACGCCAGCGCTGATCAGCGGCAACACCATAGTCTTCAAGCCGGCGAGTCTGACGCCTGGAGCCGGGCGGGCTTTTGTCGATATTTTTGCCGAGGCTGGGCTGCCCGCGGGCGTGCTGAACTTCGTCTGCGGCGGGGGCAGTACAGTCGGGGAAACCATGATCACGCATCCGTTGGTGCAGTCGATTTCCTTCACCGGCTCGACCCAAGTAGGCAGGGGCATTCAGCAGCGCGCCGCCCAAGGGCTAATCCGCACACAGCTAGAAATGGGCGGCAAAAATCCCGCGGTTATCTTGGCAGACGCCGACCTCGACATGGCGGCGGATGCGGTCGTCAAGGCGGCCTACGCCTGCGCCGGGCAGTGGTGTACTTCGACGAGCCGGGCAATCGTCGCGCGCGAGGTCGCCGCGGCCTTCACCGACAAGGTACTAGAGCGCGTCAAGCGAATTCGCGTGGGCAATGGGACGGAGGATGGGGTGGATATGGGGCCGGTGTGCGGCACGGACCAACTCGCAACCATCGAGGGTTACATCGAGATCGGCAAAGCGGAAGGGGGCCGCATCGCGCATGGGGGCGAGCGCCTGACCGCCAACGGGCTAGACAAAGGGTGTTTTATTGCGCCGACGGTTTTTACCAATGTTCAGCCGCAGATGCGCATCGCGCAGGAGGAGATCTTCGGCCCGGTGTTGTGTCTAATAGTTGCAGAGGATTTCTCCGAGGCCCTAGCGATCGCCAATGGCGTGGAGTTTGGGCTGGCGTCGTCTATTTTCACGCGCGACATTGGGCGAGCTTTCCAGTTTTTGGACAAGACCGACGTGGGGCTGACGCACGTCAATATGATGACGGCCTACCGCGAGCCCCAGCTCTCATTCGGCGGGGTCAAGGCTTCCGGGCACGGAATCCCGGAATCGGGCGACACCGGGATCGAGTTTTTCACCGAGCACAAGGTCGCCTTTATCAATTACCACTAATAGGCTGGTAGGTCGGGAAGACGCGGGGAAAGGCGCGGCCCGAGGTCTTTTGGCGGGTAACCGCGTCAATGTAGCAGACACTGAACGCGCGGCGCGGGCGGTTGGTACTATTCGTCTCCGAGCGGTGCAAGGTCCAGTTGTGCAAAAGCACCACCTCGCCTTTTTCCATTTCCAAATAGAGCCGCTTCTCATCCGGTGCGTGCAGCGCGCGCTCGTCCGCCGAGAGCTGATCGCCCGTTTCGGGGATCATGGTGTGGTGCGAGCTGGGGATGATTTGCAGGCAGCCGTTGGCAACGCACGTGTCGTCGAGCGCGGTCCACACCGTGACTTGGGGGGGAATGCTCAGTTGCCAGCCGCCAGCGCCGTCCTGGTGCCAGTTGATCATGACACCCTGCTCGGCGGGCTTGTTGAAAAACATCGCGCGAAAGATCGAGACCTCCGCGCCGACGATCTTGGCGGTTAGATCGCGGAAGAGCGGCTTTTGCAAATAGCCCAAGAACAGCGGATCCTGCTCCAGATCCTGAATTTTGCGGTACTTGAGCGTGGAGCCCTTAAACTCCTTGGTCTGCCGCGAAAGATCGGGGTTGCCAGCCGAAGGGCATAGCTGCATGAGCATGTCGTCGTAGCGCACTTCGCCGAGCATGATCTGGTCAATGCGCTGGCAGAGGGCATCGATTTCCTCGCGGGAAGCAACGTGGCCGAAGCGCACGTAGCCCTGCTGGTGAAACTGGTCTAGTTCGGCGGCACTTAGCGCGGGGGCGTGGAGAACGGTCATGGCAAACTCCTTTGGTCTTAAGCGAGGCGAGCGAGCGCGTCTTGCCGGCTGATGCGGCGGAAGGATTGTTCGAGGACGGGACCTTGGTCATGCCAGCCCTCCCCGCTCCCGCCGTCGGGCACGGACTTGAAGACGCTTTGGCACCAAGTGGCGAGCGGATCTACCGGACCGCGGATGACCAAGTCGGGATCGGCGACCGCACCTGTGGCCGAATACGCATAGCAGGTTTCGATGAGCCGCTCGGCCGCGGCTACCTGCTGCCGCTGGTACTCGCGCGGGGCCGGAGGGCCGTCGGGCACGAGCAGGATGTTGACGCCGCGGTCGGTGATCGCGTCGAGCCGCTCGGCGGCATCAGTGCCGACCAACACGTCCTTGTGTTCCGGCCAGATGTCGAACATCCCGTAGGCCGCTTTGGGTGTGCGCGATTGGAAGGTGAAGTAATCGGGGTACGCGAAGAAATCCTCGCCCGTGGCGCGGTAGGTATTGTAAAAGGCAGTTACGTGGGCCATGATCAAACTGACGGCCCCAACGCCCTCAAGGCCATTGGGCGCTAGCAGCCCCAGCCTTTTGGTACTGGTAAAGCCGCGAAAGTACTCCGCCAGCGCGACCGGGTGGCCGCGGGCAATCATCTCAAAATCGCTGTCGCCGAGTTTTGAACTGTGCATGGGTAAGTCCACCTAATCCCAATGTAACGCCATTTGCCGCGCCGCCACAAGCAGTTAGGCCGCCTCGAAATTGGCGCGACGACGGAGTCGGGGCGCGGTTGGGAGATGCCTACTCCAGCAGAATGCCGCCATCGAGGACGATGTTTTTACCCGTCATCGATGGGGTTCTACACAGCATTTCAAAAACGTAGAGCAGATGCACAGGGGGGACTTCCTGCTTCCACACCTTCATTAGGTTTTTGACCCCGTCAATGGCTTCGCGCGGCGTGTTGGAAATCATCTGGCCACTGACAATGACCGGGCTGATCGAATTGACGCGGATCCCGAATTCCTTACCTGCCTGCACCGCATAATTGCGGCTGAGACCGAGCAGAGCCGCCTTGCTGCAAACATAGGGTGCCCCCACGTACAACCCGCCCACCAGTGCCGCCAGCGACACGATGTTGATGATTTGCCGGTCGTCGCTGCCATGCTGCATCAGGCCGACCGCGCCTTGGCTCATAAAGGCCGCGCCTTTTGCATTTACATTGAGGACGCGGTCCCAATTGTCCTCGGTCATGTCGAGTAACGTTACCTCGCTGAGGAGCCCGGCGTTATTGATGAGCAGATCGACGCCGTCGTACTGTTTGGCCACTTCCGCGTAAAAGGATTTGATCTGGGCAACATCGCTGAGATCCACGCGATGGGCGCTGTATTCGCCACCGTAGGACGCAACAGCCTCCACGGTGTCGTCTTGCGGCACAACATCTACCAGAATGGGGATCCCGCCGCGCGAGGCGATAAAGGTCGCAAAGATTTTGCCAATCGTCCCACTGGAGCCGGTGATAATGCAGCGCCGACCCTTGAGGTATTCTTCCATCGTCACGTACTGCTCAAGTCCCGTACTTCCGTTCATAAGCTATGTCTCCTAGCGTTCATCACTTAGGATGTGAGTGATTAATGTGCAGGGCATTAAAAGGCCCTTTCGGACGCTAGTCAAGGAGCGGTCCCGTTGGGACTCGGCGACAATAGACGGCTTCACCATCCTTGACCGGGCCGCGAAAAATTTCTTTATCCATACACCACTCACTAACTAAAAAGGAGCCAATCCATTGACTGAATCTACTCGCCAAAGCATCCAACCGGATGACCTGAAGGCCTTTTGCACCGCCGCCATGGTCAAAGCCGGTCTCAGCCAAGAAGACGCCGAACTAAGTGCCCACGTCTTCGTCACCACCGACACTTGGGGCACCTTTACGCACGGCACCCGGCAGATCCGCGGTTTGATGCAGAATGCGCGACGCGGCCGTCTGGTCGCGACCGCGCAAGAGAAAATCGTCGCCGAGGGACCGTCCTGGGCCATTATTGACGCCTGCGACGGCATGCCGCCCGCCATCTCCTACCGCGCCGTTGAGTTGGCCATTGCCAAAGCCCGCAAAAGCGGCATGTGCTACATCGGCATCCGGGGTAGCAGCCATTACGGCGCCGCTGGGTTTTACGCCAATATGATCGCCGAAAACGACATGATTGGCCTTTCCATGTGCAATGTGGAACCCTGCATGACCGTGCCCGGCGGCAAGAGTAGGGTTCTGGGGACCAACCCGATCGCCTACGCCGCACCGACCGGCACCGACCGCACCGTCATGCTGGACATTGCCACCAGCGCGGTTGCGGCCACCAAAATATTCGCCGCCAAAAACGAAGGGCGCGACATTCCCGACACTTGGCTGGTGGACGAAGACGGCATTCCAACGACCGATCCCACCGAGTTCCCGGAAAAAGGGGCGCAGTTGCCCATGGCCGGACACAAAGGGTACGGATTGGCCGTGCTGGTGGAGATGCTGACGGCGACCCTTAGCGGGGCGGCGATGATGAGCGGCGTCCAGAGTTGGGTGGCCGACACGGACGAGCCTTCAAACCAAGGTCATGCCTTTATCGCCATTGACGTCGGCGCGATGATGCCGCTGGGGGAATTCCACGCTCGCATGGACGTCATGTGCAAAGAGATCAAGGGAGCTTCCACAGCCAAAGGCGGGACCATCTTCCTGCCGGGCGAGATCGAGTGGAACAAGCGGGAGCAAGCCCTAGCCGAGGGTATTGTCATGCCCGAGGATGTCTTGATCAGCCTGCGGGGGCTAGCCGAAGACAGTGGCCTCGATCCCGCGGATTTCAATCTGGACTTGGGCTGAGCAGCCGCCGGCAAACCCCGCACCGAAGGGAGCTAGGAGTCTCCGAGTAACTCATCCCTCCTCCTCCCGGCCACCGAAATACCTCGCCAGCGCCCGCTCCGGCGGCCACACGTCGAGCAGTTCGAGGGCCTCCGCCAGCGGCGCACCGGCAAAGGACGCCTCCAACTCCTCCCGCGTGCGCCGCCGCGCCGGACGCTCGTCGAGGTTGGCCATCTCGAACAGCACCCGCGCGTTGATCGCCGCGCACTCGCTCAGGCCCCGGGGATAGACCTTGTCCGCGGTGTCGGCCCGGCTGTGGCCATAGAAGCGATCCTCGGGCGATACCGACTCCGTGCCCAGACCCACGGTGGGCACGCCGTGGGCGAAGAACGGGAAGTGATCGGAACCCCAACTCGTCGTGCCGCAGGACGCGCCGAAGGGCTTTTCGAGCCCATCCACTCGCACGCGACTCGCCACCGCCTCCAGGACCGGCAGCAGATCCTCGGCCCCGGCGATTCCCAGCCCCGAGGGCCGGCCGCCGCCGTCGTTATTGATCATCAGCCAAGTGTCGTCGAGTTCGCCAGCGTGGCGCTGCGTGTACGCCCAGGACCCGACCAGTCCCGACTCCTCGACCCCGAAGGCGACGAACCGCACCGTGCGCCGCAGGTGCTCGCGGTGCACGGCGAGGGCTCGCGCCGCCTCGACCACGGCGACCACGCCCGCGGCGTTGTCAATAGCGCCAGGGCCCACGTGCCAAGTGTCGTAGTGGCCGCCGCAGACCAGGATCTGCTGCGGATGCTCGGCCCCGATCAACTCGCCGACCACGTTCCACGACTCCTTGGGCTCGATGCGGCTGTCGAGGACCAACCGCAGACGCACCGGTCCGCGCCGCTGCTGCAGACGCTTGAGGTACTCGGCGTCTTCGAGACTGATCGAGGCCACCGGCAGGTCGCCGACCCGCTGGAAGCAGCAGGTGCGGGCCGGCTGCAGAGCACCGGCGTAGTTGCGGTGCTCGAGAAGTGCCACCGCGCCGAAGCGCGCTGCCAAGGGCGTCTTTAGCTGGCGGGCAAAGGGGTAGTAGGGTGCCACCGCGATGCGGCCGCGCACCTCGTCGGCCCGCTGCGCCAGCTCCTCGGCATCGCAGCGTTCGAGGAACACGACCTCTCCTTCCACTCCCTGCTCCGGGGTCGAAGGCGACAACCCTCCGCATCGACACAGAATCGAGCGTCCGGCCTCCGGCACCACCACGGTCAACTCTTCGCGCTGCGGCCGCCAAGCGCGGTACTCGAAAGGCTCCAAGTGGACGCGGTCGAGTCCATAGCGCTGCAAGGTCTGCAGCAGGAAGTCCCGGGCCCGGACCTCCCCCTCGCTGCCGGCTACGCGCACGCCGATGTCGTCGGCCAGCACGAGCAGGTTTTCCCAAGCCTCGGACCGCGCCTCGATCTCGGCGACGATCGCTTCTTCGATTCTGTCTTCCATTGCTACCTCCTGGGTCTCGCCCACGACCTCCTCAGAGCCACCGCGACAGCACCGTCTTCTGCCGCGTGTAGAACAGAATTCCCTCGGTCCCCTGCACGTGCAGATCGCCGAAGAACGACTGGTCCCAGCCAGAAAACGAGAACAGGGCCATGGGTGCCGGCACACCCACGTTTACGCCAATCATGCCGCACTCCACACCGCGCGTAAAGGTGCGGGCCGCACCGCCATCGCGGGTAAAAATGGTCGCCGCATTGCCGTACGGGATGCGGTTGATCCAGTCGATCGCCTGGTCCAGCGTCTCGGGCCGCATCAGCCCCAAGACCGGGCCAAACAGCTCCTCTGCGAATAAGCCATGGCCGGGGTTGACGCCGTCGAGCAGGGTCGGCCCAACGTAGAAGCCGGTGTCCGGTACACCTTCGCGCCCATCGCGCACCACAGCCAGGTCCGCCGAGGCCGCACCGGCGATATGGCCGACGAGGCGTTGCCGGGCGGCACCGTCAATGACCGGACCCATGTCAACATCGTCGCGCAGGGTGTCTCCCACGGTCATCGTGTCCATGGCAGAGGATAGCTGGTCGCACAGGCCATCGCTGGCGTCGCCGATGCCCATCAGCAGGGAGCCGGCCATACAGCGCTGACCAGCACAGCCAAAGGCGGAGTGCATAACCGCGTTCAGTGTCGGATCTGCGGCCGCCGCCTCGCCGAACAGGCCGGACTCGACCGCATCGGGCATGACGAGGAGCACGTTTTTGGCTCCGCCCGCCGCCTGACAGCGCTTTCCCGTCTGCCCGGTCAACTCGTACACCCGACGCGCTACTGGCGACGAACCAACGAAGGAAATCGCCGCGATACCGGGGTGCCGACAGAGGGCTTCGACCACATCCCGGCCGCCGTGAACGACATTCATTACACCCGGCGGGAGCCCCGCCTCAAGAAACAGTTCCGCCAAGCGGTTGGCCGTAAACGGCACCTTCTCGCTCGGCTTCAGCACGAAGCAGTTGCCGCAGGCGATGGCCAGCGGGTACATCCACATGGGCACCATGGCCGGGAAGTTGAACGGCGTGATGCCGGCGCATACCCCCACTGGCTCGCGCGTGGCGGCACCATCAATGCCAGCGGCCAGCTCCGGCAGCACCTCGCCCTTGGCCATCTGGCCGATACCGCAGGCCAGCTCGACGACCTCAATGCCACGGCGCACATCGCCCCGCGCTTCCTCGCGAGTCTTGCCGTTCTCGCCGCAGAGAATCTCGGCTAGAGACTCGAACTGCTCCTCCAGCAGCTCGCGGTAGCGGAACAAAACCCGCGCCCGTTCCGGTGCTGGCGTCGCCGACCAGCTTGAAAAAGCTCGACTCGCGGCCTCCACCGCTAGATCGACTTCGACGCGGCCACACTGCGGCGTGCGTCCGATCACTTCTCCAGTGGCGGGACGGTACACCGGCGTGTGGTCCTCGACCTCCGGCGTTATCCAGTGCTCGCCGATAAGAATGGGAATGGCGTCTGTTGGGGTCATGGTTCGGTCCTTCTTTGTCGGGATGTGGCCATCCGGCGAAAACGACTCGACTCGAAAGATAGACGGGGCCATCAAGCCGTCAATGCTTGCGAAAATCCTGTCTCGCCCGGATGAAGCTGTTCGCGCGACTCACTCAGCGCAGCACCGCCAGCGTTCCTGCTGGATGGACGACGAATTCTCTTGGTTGGGTTTTAGCGGTCCCCCGCTTGAGCCAAGCCCCTAGGATCGTCTCCCTTCCTCGGGCTTGGGGAAAGTTTGCCGCGCAGTAGCGCAAACGGTCGAAAACAGCGCCCTGATTCGGCCGCTCCCGCCATTTGACTTCGCCCAGCAACAGGGCCTCGCCATCGAGGGACTCAGCGACCAAGTCGATCTCCATTGGCTGCCCGTCCAAGCCGCGCCCCCACCACCGCTGGGCTGGTTTCCACCGGATATTGCCAACGGGCAGGGCGGCTGTGGACAATCGGGCTAGATCCTCCCATATATCGGCGACGTGCTGCGCAAAAGTTGGCCTAATAGCGCGGGATACATCGTCGATTAAATCGCGTTCCAACAGCGACCGGTTGGGCTGGACATAGCGGTACCAGAAGATCAGAAACGGGTCGTTCAGTTTGTATAGAGAGCGCCTAGTCGATTTGGTGGTCTCGCCAAAGGGCACTTCCCGCCGGATATAGCCCAGTTCGATCAACTGGGCGAGGGGGCGGGCCAAATGACCTGCGGGTTTGCCCAGCCGCGCACCGATTTCGGTGAGTCGATGGCAGCCATTGGCGATAAGCGACAGCAGGGAATTAGCCTGCACGGAGCTGCGCATGTCGTCGAGCAACAGGCGCTCGGGTTCGCTGTGGAGGACGCCGTATTTGTCGAGCACCAGTTCCTCGATGGCGGCTTGCAGGCCGGTGCAATCCCGAGCGAGTTCCCAGTAGCGCGGCACGCCGCCCCAAACCGCATACTGTTCAATGGCTTCAGTACCGTGGACCTCGAGGGCTTGCTGTATCCAAAAGGGAGCCAGAGGACGGATCGCCAGCACTTGGCTCGCCCGGCCGTACAAGGGCGCGGCGGCGTTGAGGATTAGGCCCTGCATCATCCCTTGGGACGAACCGCAGATGGCCAGATGGATACGGCGGGCGGGGTCGTCGAGGAATTTTTGCACTAGGCTGGGCAATTCGGGTGAGATCTGCACTAGATAGGGAAACTCGTCCAAGACCAAACAAGTGCCTATCTCGGCGCGGGCGTCCAAAGTCTGGAGCAGGGCCAGCCAAGACGGGTATTCGACCGCGGCAAAGCCCAGAATGCGCCGAGCCACTTCCCCGGCTAGAGTGCGGCGTTGCAGAGGGGCTGCGCGCTGGTCGGCCGCGTAGTAGATATCGCCTGGGCGAATCACCTGCTGTAAAAGAGTTGACTTGCCGCATCGACGCCGGCCGAAGACCACGATAAAACCGGGATCTTGGGCAGCGAGGGCCTTGGTCAGTCGATCAACTTCCCGCGTTCTGTCCAAAAACTCGAGGCGCATGGCATAGCTTCCCTATTATGCTTCTCAAACATTATGTTTAAGAAACATAATAAAAAATGGCTGGAAATCCAGACCAATATAGACGTTCAAATGGCCGGACAATCGGCACTGGGACGGGTCCGTCGCCGATTACTAACCGATGAAGGTCGAGAGGAGAAGCTAAGCCATTCAGCGGAGCATCATGAAGGTTGATAATGGCAAACTGACGATTCGCGGATCGTCCACCGTGCCGGAATTATCTTGCGTCACCAGAATTCCGAACGGCGCATTATTTACGGATTTTTCCAAAAACGAGCGCAAACCCAACGTATCGCGGAATGGATCTATGCGTCTCTGATATTTGATCTCTACCGGGATGCGCACGCTGCCGACCGTCAATACAAAGTCAACTTCCTGGTCCGTACCTCTTTCGGGGAAATGAGCAATGTCTAAGCCGTGAATCGTTGACGCAACCGAGCCAAAAATACTCTCAGCCAAATGACCAGCCAACGTCGTGAGTTCAGGGCGCTGCGCTAGTTGATCCGGTACAAGGGGAATGTGTTCTTGCAGCCAACTAGCTCTGAGCCCATGGTCCACTAGGCAGAGTTTCGGACTGCCTCGCCTGCGCTTGAGACGAATCTCCAGCGGTGGAATAAGGCGCAATAAGAGCGTATCCCCAAGGAACTTCAGATAGGAGGTAACGCGCTGGGAGCCAATGTTCGCATCCAGCGAGATCCGCGCTTCTTCCGCTAAGGTGGATGTCCTCGGGGTCTGACCGGCATAGCGGCAAACCAGCCGGAACAATTCTTCCAAGAGATTCTCATCTCGCTTGCGTCCCCGCTCGCCGATTCTCAGATCGTGCTGAATGACCCTTTTGATGACCGTCTCGTTGAGGTGATCGGCCAGTTGAGAAAATTCTGCCTCTTTCTCGCGATGGACGATGGGATAGCCGCCGCGCTCCGAAAAATGAACGAATGCCTCTGCGCGAAATGCTCCATGTTCAATCCCGTATTCGCGCAAACCACGCCAAAACTCCTTGTCTAACAGATTCGCCAGACTATTATCTCCGAGAAAGGGTTCCGGCGTCTCAAAGCCGCGCAGCGCACCAATCTCAGTGAGCGAAAGGACGCCTGCTTCGATCGTATTGATCCGGCCAGCGAGACTGTCCCGCCCCAATTCGATGCGCAGGGCCGAACTGCCGGTGACGACCACTTTGACGGAAGCGTTATCAACCAACGACTTGAGTTGCACATCCCAACCATCGAGGTTTTGAATTTCGTCAAAAAACAAGTAGGCCGTTGCGCCGGCTTGAGCTAACGCATTGAACCGCTTTGGGGTAATGCGCCGCTCGAACCAATCCGAAATGCGCAAGATCGGTTCCGGCAACTTGGTCAAGGTCCCAAGATCGTCGAACTGGACGCGAAGAATCCGTTTCGGATCCACGCCCTCGTCGAGCAAGTCTTGAATGATTTGAAATTGCGCCGTGGTCTTGCCGATCTGGCGCGGACCTCGAACGACGACAATCGGCGCGATATTGGCATCCAAACGCCGGCGCATCTGCGCCACCAAATGCCGCCTCGTCGTCGGCTGCAGCGGCATCGCTTCGCCTTCCCACCACGGATTGAAACGCCGCAAATTATCGACGAGAGCAGGCGGGAGGCCAGAGTCGGCAAAAATTGTGGTTTGCCCAAGCATGATCTCAATTTTCGTTCTGGAGCCAGTGCAACTTGCGTGTAGTGCATCATAATCAAACTTGCATACCCGATATGTCAACGAGCCGTCACATCAACGGTAGAGTAACACTTGACGTAGAAGGGGACGTGAAACAGCTTTCGCGCCAAGTCTAACGAGGAGACGAACGATGAATACGCACCCTACAACCCCGCAAATCCTCTCGGTCGAGAAGATTTGGGACCGCGGCCCGCACAACGCCTTCACCGATCTGATGCGCTTCGCCGATCAGTGGTGGTCTACCTTCCGCGAGGCCCAAGACCACGGGCCGAGTATCGGCACCGTGCGCGTCATTTGCTCAGACGATGGCCGCGTATGGAAGTCGGCAGCAGTCCTGGTAGAACAGGAGGTGGACCTGCGCGATCCCAAGCTGTCGATCACCAGCGACGGACGCCTGATGCTGGTGGCCGGCGGCAGCCTGTACGCGGGCACCGAGTACCGCACCCGCGCACCGCGCATTGCCTTTTCGGACGACGGCTACACCTGGACTACGCCGCAGAAAGTGCTGGCGGAAGACCACTGGCTGTGGCGCGTCACCTGGCACGAGGAAACCGCCTACAGCGTATCGAAGCTGGGCGAGGGGTCCTATCCGCGCCGGGGGTTTCTCTACTCCAGCACCGACGGCCTCGACTGGCAGTGGATCACCGAGTTCTTCCTGCCCAATGACACTTGGACGGCCAGCGAGACCACACTGCGCTTTATGCCCGACGGTACCATGATTGCCCTAGTGCGGCCCGACTGGATCGGGACCAGCCAGTCTCCGTACACGGACTGGCAGTGGACCCAGATCAACGAGGGGATGGGAGGGCCTAATTTTATCCGCTGGTCCGATGGTGCGCTGTGGGCCGGTGCTCGCGGGCGGCATCCCGAAGGTGGCGCAGCCATGGTCCTAGCGCGGATGACTCTGACCAGTTATGAGCCGGTGCTGTGGCTACCCAGCGGCGGCGACTGTAGCTACCCCGGCATGGTCGAACACGAGGGCCTGCTGTGGATGAGTTACTATTCGTCGCACGAAGGAAAAACCAGTATTTACCTGGCTCGAATCGCAGTCTAAACAGACACGCCCGCCGCTGACCCCGAGCGGCGTCTGTCATATATTACCCAACCCATTTAAACCACGAGAAACCATGCCCGACCAGATCGACCCCATCCAATTCGAGGTCATTCGCAACGCCTTGCTCGAAGCCACCGAGGAGATGGCCATTGCCCTCCGGCGCAGCGCGTATTCGACCAACATCAAAACCCGCGCCGATTTCTCCTGCGCCTTTTTCGACCGCCAGTTGCGACCCATCGCCCAAGCCTTTACCCAACCAGTACACCTCGGCTCGCTAACAATCCTCACGCCCCGCGCGGTCGCCGAATACGGTCCAGAGAACTTGCAGGCCGGGGACGCAATCCTCGTCAACGACCCCTATCGCGGCGGAGTCCATCTCAACGACATCACACTGATTTCGCCCGTCTATTGCGGCGAGGAACTCTTCGGCTATGTGGCCAATCTGGCCCATCACGTCGATGTCGGGGGCGGCGCGCCGGCCAGCATCGGTGCCTTCCAGCAGGTGTATCAGGAGGGCATCATCATTCCTCCGGTAAAGCTGGTGCGCCGGGGAGAGATTGCGGCCGATGTCTTTGAACTCGTCATCGCCCAGATCCGCTCCAAGCGGGAGACGCGCGGCGATTTTCGCGCCCAAGTGGCGGCCAATAATTCGGGGATTCGCCGGCTCAACTCCCTCGTCGAGCAGGTGGGGTTGGCGCAGGCGTCTTTCTACATGGATCGGCTCATCGACTACACCAAGGAGCGGACGTTATCCGAGCTGGCCAAGTTGCCCAAGGGGGAGTTCACTGCCGCAGGCGTCGTCGATAACGACGGCTTTACCGACGAGCCGGTGCGGCTCCAAGTCCGCATCGTCATCGACGACGAGGGGGTGCTCTTCGACCTAACCGGGTGCGATCCTCAGCGCCGAGCACCGGTCAATTCTACCTACTCCCAGACCTTTGCGGCCTGCGCTTATGTGCTCAAGTGCCTGATCGACCAAGACGTGCCGGTCAACGCCGGATTTTACGCGCAGGTGAGGCTCGTGGCTCCCGAGGGGACGGTCGTCAACTGCACGGCCCCCTCGCCAGTGGTTGGAGGTTGGGAGACCCAGGTCCGGCTCACCGATGTCATTCTCAAGGCACTGCATCCGGCGCTGCCCGATAAGATTCCGGCCGCGACCAAGGGGACGATGTGCCAAGTGGGCTTTGGTGGCACGGACCCACGCACTGGGCAGCTTTATTCCTACTACGAGACGATGGCCGGCGGCTATGGGGGGCGCAGTACCAAAGACGGGCCAGACGCCGTGCAGTGCCACGGTCAAAACACGGAGAACGCGCCGATTGAGGAGATCGAAATCAACTACCCGCTGCGGATTGACCGCTATGAGCTGATAGAAGACTCGGAGGGGGCTGGGCAGTATCGCGGCGGCTTGGGACTGCGGCGCGACTACCGATTTATCGATCACGAAGTGTCCTTTACCGTTTTGTCGGATCGGGACCGCTGGGGGCCGGAAGGGCTGGCCGGGGGACAAGCCGGGGGCAAGGCTCGGTATATCCTCGACCCCGAAGGCCAGCACGTCGAATTGGGGTCCAAGACGACAATCGCGCTGGCGGCCGATACGGTATTCAGCTATCGCACTTGCGGCGGCGGCGGCTATGGTCCACCCCATCAGCGCGACCCCCAAGCGGTGGCCGAGGATGTGCGCGAGGGCAAGGTGAGCGCGGAGCGGGCGCGGGCCGCGTATGGCGTGGTCATCGACAGCGCCACTGGGCAAGTCGATCAAGCGGCGACCGAGGCCCAGCGGCGGGAAATGGCAAGCGATGGCCTATAGACTCGGCGTCGATATCGGCGGCACCTTTACCGACATTGCGCTCATTGACGAAGCGACTGGGCAAATCTATACCGGCAAGGTCTCCTCGACCCCCCAAGACCCATCCGGCGGGTTTATGGAAGCTGTGCAGCGACTGCTCGCCAAGCAGCAGGTCGCCGCCCAAGACGTGGCCTACATCGTCCACGGCACCACGGTAGCCACCAACGCCATCATCGAAGGCAAGGTCGCGCCGACCGGCTTTATCACCACCGAGGGCTTCCGCGATATGCTGGAAATCGCCCGCCAGATCCGCCCCACCCTCTACGACTTGCAGTTTGAAAAGCCGCGTCCGCTCGTGCCGCGCCACCGCTGTTTTGGCGTACCCGAGCGCCTAGACGCACAAGGCCAAGTACTTGCTCCACTTGACGAAGACGCCCTGCGCCAAGTAGCCAACAAGCTGCGCGACGAGGGCGTCGAGTCCATCGCCGTCTGCTTTCTGCACGCCTACGCCAATCCGGCCCACGAGCGGCGGGCCGGGGAGATTATCGCCGAGGTCTTTCCCGAGGCCGTCGTCTCGCTGTCGGCGGAAGTTGCGCCCGAGTTCCGCGAGTACTTGCGGGCCAGCACGACCGTGATCAATAGCTGCATCCGCCCGGTGGTTGCGCGCTATTTGCAGCGGATCGAAGATCGGTTGGCACAGGCCGGTATCGCCGCCGAGCTGCTGGTTATGCAGAGTAGCGGCGGGGTGTACACCTTTGCGGCGGCGCGGCAAAAGCCGGTGTACATGGTTGAGTCCGGTCCGGCTGCCGGGGTAATTGCGGCGGCGCATCTGGGGCAGGCGCGGGGCTACGATCAAGTGATTTCCTTCGATATGGGCGGGACGACCGCCAAAGCCGGGCTGATCCAAGGCGGCACGCCCAGCGTGACCAAGGACTACGAGGTCGGGACGACAGCGCAAACGGGCGTCGGAGCGACTCGGGGGGCCGGCTATCCAATCCGCACACCAGTAATCGACCTCGTGGAAATCGGCGCGGGAGGTGGGTCCATCGCCTGGGTGGATCCGGGCGGCATCCTGCGGGTCGGGCCCCAAAGCGCCGGGGCCGATCCTGGGCCGGCTTGCTATGGCCAAGGCGGGACGCAACCCACGGTCACCGACGCCAACCTCGTATTGGGGCGGCTCAACCCGAGCTATTTCCTTGGCGGCGAGATCGCCCTAGACCCAACGGCGGCACAACGCGCCATCGAACAACACTGCGCGCAGCCGCTGGGCATGGACTTGGTAGAGGCTGCCCACGGCATCGTCGAGATCGCCAACACCGCCATGGTCAACGCGCTGCGGCTGGTTTCCGTGCAGCGCGGCTACGACCCGCGCGACTTCGCGCTGGTGGCCTTTGGTGGCGCAGGGCCGGCTCACGCCAATCGCCTCGCCGCTCTGACCGAGATTCCCGTGGCGATCATTCCCCAAAGTCCGGGCACGGCCTCGGCCCTAGGACTGTTGGTGACGGACTTAAAACACGATTACGCGACCACCCTCATCCAGCGACTGGACCAAGTAGCTCCCCAAGCCTTGGAGCAGACCTTTCGCGAGTTAGAGGCACAAGGGCGAGAAACGCTTGGGCGCGAAGGGATGGCGGAAGCGGCGATGGACTTCAGACGCCAAGCGGATCTGCGCTACGTTGGGCAAAGCCACGAGCTGACGCTGCCGTTGACAACCGAAGCCTTGGGTTCAGCGCAGCTAACGCAGCTATTGGAACAGTTCCACCGCACGCACGATCGCGCCTATGGCTTTAGCGCTCCGGGTGAGGACGTCGAGCTAGTCAGTGTGCGGCTCTCGGCCATCGGCCAGATCGCCAAACCCGCGCTGGCACCGCTGGCACAGGCAACCGGAGAAGTGACGGCCAAAGGACAGCGCCCGGTGTATTTCGCCGAGAGCGAGGGATTCGTCGATTGCCCGGTGTACGACCGCTATGCGTTGGGGGCTGGTGCGATGGTACAAGGGCCGGCCATCGTCGAGGAGATTGATTCAACCACCGTCGTCCATCCTCAGTACCAAGTGCGTGTGGACGAGGTTGGGCAGATGGTGCTGACAGCGGCAGAAGCGCGTTGAACCACTACTAATGACCTGGGGACGAACATACCTGTGGATCGCCATACTGATCTTCGCCGCCGCCGCTTCGGTGGTGGCCCGCCTCGTCGAAATCGGCGAGGCAAACCTGATAGACGGCAGCAATCCCATTTCCTTTTGCAACCTGCTTTTCGCCGGCAATCTCGTCGCGGCACTAACCCTGTTCGCCCTCTATCACCGGGAATGGCACCCCACCCGCCTGCGCACCCTATCGCGTCGGCAATGGCTGGTGCAGACGGCCTTGGCCCTTACCTCCGGCGCAATAGCCCCGGCCATGATGTTTACGGCCATCGCCCATACCTCCGTCACCAACATCGTCCTAATTGAGACGATAGAAATTCCCCTCGGCCTGTTGTTGGCTTGGCTGCTCTATCGAGAAAAGTCGAGCTGGAGTGCAGTACTGGGGGCGTTGTGCGCCCTCGGCGGCGTGGCCACGACCCTCGTCTTGCAGATGGACGCGTCGCCAGAGAGCATGGCCGCAGCGCGGATGCAAGGCGGAGTGGGCCATGGTGAATTCTTTGCCGCCGCCGCTACGGTGCTCCTCGTCTGCGGTGCCGAGATCGGCCGCAAACAACTCCAGACCATCCCCTTGGGCATCTTCAGCGTCTTCCGCAATATAGTCGGCGCGCTCTTCTTCCTCGGAATTGGCCTATACGTTTTTGGCCTTGACCACTTCGCCGACATCTTCTCCCCGCTGCTATGGGGCTGGATGCTGCTGTACGGAGGGATCGTGGTGGCTTGTGGTCAGTTGGCGTGGTTTGCCGGCATCAAGCGCGTGCGCCCCGCCGATATTGCTACGGCCTCGTCCTTTTCGCCGGTGGCCGGTGTACTCTTCGCCGGTCTCATCCTAGGCGAGGTGCCCATGCGAGCCCAGCTCATCGGCGGCGGCATCATCCTCGTGGGCATCGCCATCGCCCTTTGGGGCGAGCTACGCGCCGCCCGCCCGACGCGGCCACCCAAGACAGAGGACAAGGCCAAAGCCTTCACCGGAGTCTAATCGGCGTCTCGGCGACCCTTCACTTGTCGAAGAAGGGATGCGTGGATACGGGCGCTTTGGGAATCTCGCCGCTCGGCGGCTTGAGCGTGATGTCCTCGAACAGGATCATACGAGGGGTGACAATACTCACTAGGACTGACTCACCCCGCCCGCCGGAAAAGGGAGAGGCATCGTTGCTCTGCGAGCTAAAGGGAACGGTGTTGACCGCGAGCGTCTTGGACACCTTCACGATGTCCTTGAAGGTATAGAGGCCGATACCCGCAAATTCCGCGTTGCGCACTAGTTCCTCGCGGTCGTCGAGATAGACTTTATAGACGAAGATCGCGTTTGCCAGCTTGTCCTCGTCGTCGGAGGAACCGGAGGAATAGTAGATAACCTGAGGTTCTACGTTGTACGACGAGTTGGCGATGTGGGTGACGATGTAGCCGTACTGTTTTTTCTGCCTTTTGATCAGCTTGAAAAACTCCTTGCGGATCTGCTTTTCGCTCAGGCCCTTCTCCGCCTCGACCAGAATATTGCTGGGGGCGACGCCCGGACCGCGGCGACTGCCGGTGCTCTGGTCGATGCCGCGCACGGGCGTGCGCGTCGTCAACAGGGTCTCCAACACGCCCTTCCGCACCAAGCGGATCGGACGCGCCGGCACGCCTTCGTCGTCCACCTCGTAGCCGCCGAACAAGGGCTGCTTCTTATAGGCACCCATGAGCGGCTCGGCGCGCACTCCTAAGAATTCGGGCAGGACGCGCACGCCGATCTTGTCGAGGAAAGGGTTTTCCTTCTTCTGGGGGTAGAAGCGCTCGTATTGCGGATTGTCGGTCAGCGCCCGGCGCGTCGATAGCAGATAGGGCACAAACCCCTGGTTGAACAGCTCCGTGGCCGCCTGGCCCGAGAAGATCACGGGGCCGGTATAGCGCCCGACCAGCGGTGCCTGACGAAGCTGCTTCAGACGCTCGCCCATGGCACCGATCTGCGCGGCTAGATCGTCGTCGCTGGGAAGGTCTTCCGGTGAACGGGCGTACACGGCGACGAAGTCCTCCAGCGGCATGCCGTCGGAAGCTTGAGTAGCGGCGACCGCGGTAAAGGCCAGCGACGAGCTCGTGCGGGAGAAGGAAGAGCCTTCGCTGTTGAGGTAGTGGGCCGAGGTATTGGAGCCATTGAAACGGACCCGCGAAGTGTAGATGTCGGGCATCTCGCGGAACAGGCCCGAAAGCTGGCTCACTCGCTGCTCCAGCGCGTCGAGATCCAAGACGGCGGGTGCCATTTCGTGTGCTGCGGTAGCGGGCTCTTCTTTGCTGAAATCGGGAATTTCCTCGGTGCGGGTTTTGTTCTGCAAGGTGGCGCGCTTCTTGGCCAGATCTTCGAGCGCCTTCTTGTAGGCACCGTCGGTGGCCAGCCAGATCTTGCGTCGCAACTCGTCGTAGTCGTCCTCAAGGGGCAATTGCATGCTGCCGCCGTACATGCGCACCACTCCCGTACCGCCGAAGGAGAACGAGCGGAAGTTGGTGTTGTCGAGGGCGTAGTCCCCGACCCGCACTTCGACGCTGAGCGCTCGCGAGTGCCCCTCGCCGCTGTTCAGCAGACTGCCGAAGGTCGCCGAGCTGCTCTTGGACTTTACTTCGCGCACGAGGTAGGAAATGAAGTAGGGCTGCTCTAGGTCTTCGAGCTGGAGTTGCTGCATCGAGCGCGCCAATTCGTCGCGCAGGGCGCGCTGCAGAATGTCTTCTTCGGCGTGGACGGCGGAAAACGCCAAGAAGGTAGCGGTCGTTAGAACGTGGATAAAGGTCCTTTTGCGCATGGGATGGCTCCTGCCGGATGGGAACGGGATCAAAGGAGATCGTCGGCTTCTTCTTCAGGGGACTCAGAGAAAGGCACTTCGAGGATGGGTCGGCGCTCTTGGGACTTATCCTTCTTCTGCACTTCAATCTGCGAGATGAAAATGCCAGGAGAAACCGCAGCCACGGGCACGCCTCCCGACTCAGCGCCGCAGATGCCATTGAACACGCCGATCTGATCGTCAGCCGCGGCAATCTGACTGAAGGCAGTGAGCGGCGTACCGATCAGGTCAACTCCGCGCACTAGTTCTTCGCGCCCGTCGGCGTAAATGCGGTAAACCAGAATGGGAAGCACGTTGAAGGAGTTGGCTATGGAGCGGCCGGTGATGGTGAATCCCCCCTGGATGTCCTCGAAGTAGAGACCGAACTCCTTGTTCTCCATGCGGCACTGTTCGATGAGCATTTCCTTGAGCTGATTCCGGGTCAGCGGCTCCGAGGTCTCGACGATGAGGTTGGACTGGCGCGCCACAGGGGTATAGCCCGGCTGCTTGCGTCCGTGGCCATTGGAATGGGAGAAATTCTCGATCGGCGAGCGCGACATGAGGAAGCGGCGAAAAATCCCGTTCTCGACGACGGCCACCCGACGCCCCTTGACGCCCTGATTGTCATACGCATAGGCCCCCACCAGATCCTTGCCGGCGCTGCTTGTCTGGGTGGGATCGAAGTAAACCGAGAAGGTCTCGGGCAGGACTTTCTCCCCCACTTTCTTCTTAAAGGTCTGGCCCTCGTCCTCGCGCTTCTGGCGGTGGCCCTCAATGCGATGGCCGAAGATTTCGTGGAAGAGGACGCCACTGGCGCGGCCCGAGAGAATCGCCGGACCGGTGTAGGGAGCCACCACCGGGGCGTCGCGCAGGGCGTGCAAGTCGTCAATCATGCGATCGACCAAGACGAGGACCTCGTCGTCGCCGGGCAGGCCCTCCGGGGCAAAGGCGGAGAAGGATTCGTAGCGCGGCAACTCCATGCCGTCGTCGGCTTTGGTGAAGGCGTAGACGAACAGGCGGTAGAGCACCTGCGAAGTCTGGATCTCGCCGCCCTCGCTGTTGACGTATTGGCGGGTCGAGATATTGGCCGAGAGGCTGGCGTTGGCTTCGTAGATATCGCCGTATTGGGCGAAGGGGGCCGTGTACTTCTTCAGCTTGGCCTCCCATTCGTCGCGGGAGATGACGAAGGAGGCGGGGGCTTCCACATAGCGTTCGACTGGTTCTGTGGAGAAATCGTCCGACTGGTCTTCCTCTTCCACCTTGACCTGGACGTTGGTCTTGACCGTGGTCAGTTGTTCAATGGCGCGCTTGTATTTTTTGTCGGTGTGGTACCAGAGCACGCTGCGGATGGCGTCCGGATCATCCTCAATGGGAATTTCGATCATCGAATAGCGGTCGGACCAATTGGTAGGACTGCCGCGCACCTGATGCGTATTGTCGAAGGCGTAGTCCCCCACGCGCAGATCGATGTCGAGCTGGCGGCGGCGCGATTCGTCGCTGTAGGTCAGTACGCCGAAGGAGGCTCCGACGCGGACCCCCTGCGTCTCGGTGATTTCGTAGCTGAGGTAGTAGGGCGGGATCGGCTGCTCCTTGAGCAGACTGAAGGAGCGGGTCAATTCCTCCTGCATGGCCTGCAGCAGCGGGGAAGAGGTCTCGGCCCGAACGCTGGCCGCGGTGAACGCGGCGCAGACGAGGCAAAGGCATGAAAGCCTAAAAAAAGATTTCATTGGCGTGCCTTTCTTTGGTTTAGCGCAGAAATTTTCTGCACGTCGGCAACTTCGCCGGGCGTAATAGGAACCAAATAAGATAAGAAGACAAAAGGATGTGCGCGCCCATTCGAACTGTTGACGGGAAGATTTCGGCTGAGGGTTCGGGTGGTATCAGCAGGTCGGGAGTCTGACCTGCAACGACTCGTCCATCAGGGATCAGACGTCCCTAGGGGTGGCGGGTTCCTTGCACTCTGTCAGAAAGATAGGACGACCCGCACTCAGGGACAAAATTCACCGCGCTGTCGGGCGTGAACAGGACGGCAGTGTCCAAAGGAGGCTCTATAATGCTTGGCCGGCGGCGCGGGTTGTCTGCGCCGCCGGCCTCTTCACGCACTAGCCGCGACCCCAGTTGGACCAGGAGCCGCCCGTCGGTCGCGTGCGGCTGACGCGCCACTCGTAGGGCACCGTCGAGACAGGAGTCTGCCGAGACGACGACCAGCCGGAAGGCACACCACGAGTGGTGGCACTGAACGTCGGTGGGTTAGAGCTGGAGTTGTTCCACCGGTAGGCAGACTGTCTCGCGGTGTAGGTCCGTACCACCGTGGCCCCGCCCCAATTACTCCACGAGCCGCCCGTCGGCCGCGTGCGGCTGATGCGCCACTCGTAGGGTGCTGCCGAAACCGGCGTCTGCCGAGACGATGACCAGCCGGAAGGTATCCCACTGGAGGAGGCGCTAAACGAAGGTGCATTGCTGCCAGAAGCACTGATCTGGTAGGCATATTGCGTCTCGGTGGAGGTCCGTACTACCGTAGCCCCGCCCCAATTGCTCCACGAGCCGCCCGTCGGCCGCGTGCGGCTGATGCGCCACTCATAGCGATTACTTGATGTGGGCGTCTGCCGCGACGACGACCAGCCGGTGGGTCGCCCACTGGCCGAGGCGCTAAACGAAGGTGCGCTGGAAGAAGAATTGTTTAGTCGTTACGCATATTGCGTCTCAGAAGCCGTCTGAAAACTAGGGTTTCGATCTCTGCTTTGACTCCAAGCCGCTGGGATCGAGGGCGTCTCGCCCTATGAAAAACGCTCGACGCCTAGATCGCTTGACCACCCGAAAAACAGCCCGACAGGGGGTTTTCAGACGGCTTCTCAGGGGGTGCCTCGTAGGTCCGTACCACCGTGGCCCCGCCCCAGTTGCTCCAGGAGCCGCCCGCCAGCCGCGTGCGGCTGATCTGCCACTCGTAGGGCGCTGCCGAGACCGGCGTCTGCCGAGACGACGACCAGTTGGTGGGTATCCCACTGGAGGAGGCGTCAAACGAAGGTGCATTGCTGCCAGAAGCACTGATCTGGTAGGCATACTCCGTCTCGGTGGAGGTGGAGACGACCGTTATATTGACGGTCAGGTCGTCTGTGCCGTGTGTGTTGCGGGCGCGCCAGATGAAGTCGTCATCACCCACATGCGTGTTCTCCGGCTGAATTGTTATAGCACGGGTTGTCTTGTTGATCTCGACATACCCTGGTACGGTACCGGAGGTCTCATAGCTATCGGCTCCTTCCGCCGAAGGTAATGTTTCATGGAAAGTGGAACCGGCCTGAACCGAATAGGATACGCTGTCCTGGGAAAAGGTGGGCGGCCCCTGCGGCGTCACCGACTGGATGAACGACACAACCTTTACCTTCCCCCGATACATCGCCCGCACCTGGAACTGGTAGCTGACCCCGTTCGTCAGGCTCGATACCTCATGCGATGTTGTGATCCTATAGCAATCCTAAATCATTTAAGAGATATTGCATATTGTTTCAACTTGGGGAAATGGAAGTATCTGTTCTGTCGAATTCCCTTGACGAATAGGTCTTTAATCTGTTCAAAACAGGTGGTCCATAACGCATGGGTGCGCACAAAGGTCTTGCCTTTTAACCAGAGGTCTTCGACCGGATTTTCTTGCGGTGCATACGGGGCCAATCGCGTACAGTCGATCTTCCACTCGTTGGGTGCTTGATCGGCTTGGATCGCTTGCAGAAAATCACGCATGGCCTGTTGATGATGATAGGAAACGCCGTCCCAAAAGATCAACAACTTTTGCCCGGGACGACGCTGTTGTAGGTAGCGTACAAAGTCCACGGTATGCTGTGAATTGGCCTTCGGGTAGCTTTGCATGAGGAAGGTGCCCTTGACCACCTCTAAGGCTCCATAATAGGTTTGTCGTTGACGGCCATTTTCAATGGAAACCTCAAGCCGTTGGTCTTGGCGTCCCCAAGCATAGCCACAGGCTTCGTCCCAGTGCAGGTGCGACTCATCAACGAAAAAGGCACTGACGTGGCCGGCTTCAAGGTCGGCCTTATGATCGGCTAGTTTTTTTTAATGGCTTCTCGCCGGTCCATCGTCTGTTGTGGATCGGCTTTCGGCATACGGGCTTGCGTCTTTTTCCAGCTATAGCGAGCCTGCGAAAGTAGGTCGTAATAGCTTTGCGATGAGCGAAAGACCACGCCAAACTGGGTTCGGATATAGGCGGCTAACCCGGCGACCGAAGGCTGCGGTTGGGTGGCTAACCACGCGTGGATTTGTGCACATTGATCGGCCGACAAAAAAGGCTGCGACCCGGTATAACCCAAGCGCAAACCGTCCACGCCCTTGGCCTGATAGCGTTTCTTCCACGTGCTAATGAAGCTCGACGGTACGCCGAGAATGGATTGGATCACCCGTTGTTTGAAGCCCAACTGCGTCATGTGAACCGCTAACGCCCGTTTCAATTCCCGTGCATCGGGATTGCTGGCGATAAACGCCGTAAGAGAAGTATCCGAAGGCATAGATAAGCTCCTAAAAAAGGGGGGCCATACCAAACGCAGGATAACATAGAAAAATTAAATGATGCTCTCAACTCATTCAGGATTGCTATATATACGTAACATTGGAAATAACTGATGAGCAAGCAACCATGCCACGAGGCGCGGACTCACGCTACGTCCCTACAGATATCGATCACTAGCACTAGCAATGCGCAATGCGATGGCGACGCCTACGATTAGATAGCACATTTGTCAGTTCATCTCAGTGCTCGGCTCAGTGCGGTTTGGTTTATTTTTGCTTATTTATACAAAACGCCACTTCAATCCAAAACGCGAGGTAAAACATGTACGACCTGTTAATCCGCAACGCCCAGCTTCTCGACGGCAGCGGCCAGCCGGCTTTCCGCGGCGACATCGCCGTTGAGCAGGGCCGCATCGTGGCCATCGGCGATCTTGCTGCGGCCACTGCCCGGCACACCATCGACGCCGAGGGCCGCATCGCCTGCCCTGGATTTATCGACATCCACACGCATTCGGACCTGACCATCGCCCTCGACGGCCGCGCGCTCAGTTCCCTCACGCAGGGCATTACGACCCAAGTCATGGGCAACTGCGGCGTCTCGGCCGCGCCCACCCGCGACTACGAGCCGTACTACGGCCCGCTCGACCCGGCGATGACCCGTGGTTTGGCGTGCGATTGGACCCATTTCGGCGACTATTTCCAGCGGCTCGAAGCCAATGGATTGGGCACGAATACCGCGACCTTGGTCGGCCACGGCAACGTGCGCGTCGCCGCCATGGGCTACGACGACCGCCCGCCGACTGCGGCTGAAATGGAGCAGATGAAGGCGCTCGTCGCCCGCGCGATGGCAGACGGCGCGATGGGGTTGTCGTCGGGCTTGGCGTACGCGCCCGGCCCGTATGCGGCGCTGGAGGAACTCGTCGAGTTGGGCAAGGTCGTCTCTGAGTACGGCGGCATCTACACCTCGCACATCCGCAACCAGACCGAGTCGATTGCTCAAGCCGTCGGCGAGGTCATTGCCGTTGGCGAGCAAGCCGCGGTTGCAGCCCACGTCTCGCACATGCAGCCTGGTGCACCGATGATCGGCGCAACCCGCGACCTGCTCGCCACCATTGACCAGAAGCGCCGCGAGGGCTGCGACATTAGCTGCGACGCCATTCCCTATACGGTCGGCAGCACCACTCTCAAGTCGCTATTGCCCCCCTGGGCCTTGGCCGGTGGCGACGAAGCCCTGTTGAGGAGGTTACAAGACCCGGAGACCCGCGCCAAGATCGAGCAGGACACCGTGCAGCACGGAGCCGAGAGCGGCGGCAGCCGCAAGCGCAACTTGGCGCGGAATGGGCAATGGGACAAGATCTGGCTGGGCAGCGCCGAGCAAAACGCCTCCTTTGTCGGCCTGAGCTTTGCCGAGATCGGTCGGCGGCGCGGCCAGAAGCCTCACGACGCGGTCTGCGACATCCTCGTTGAAGAGCGCGCGCGGCCGTGGATGCTGGCCGAGGACGTGTCTGAGGAGGACTTCCTCAACATCGCTCGCCACCCCACTGGCGGCGTCATCTCCGATGGCTTCTCGCTGGTGCCCGAAGGCACCTTGGCCGAGGGTAAGCACCATCCCCGCTCCTATGGGGCCTTCCCCTACTTTTTGCGCCGCTTCGTCCGCGAGCAGGGTGCGCTGCGTTGGGAAGAGGCCATCCACAAGCTCACCGGCCACCCCGCCGCCCGCTTCCGCTTGGGCGCGCGCGGCCTCTTGCGCGAAGGCTACTGGGCCGACCTCGTGGTCTTCGATCCAGCAGCCATCGGCGAGTGCGCCGACTTTGCCGACCCCTACCGCTATCCGCAGGGCATCGACTGCGTAATCGTCAATGGGCGGATCGCCGTTGAACAAGGAGAAATAGCCGACAGCCGCGCCGGACAGATCGTCCGGGCATGAGCTATGCCCAGCTAACCCGCTTCATGTTGCCCTTGGTGGTGACGGCGCTGGTGCAAGAGCTCAGCGGCCAGTTCCTCAACGGCGGCATGGCGCGCATGCCGCGGGCGGTCGAAACGCTGGCCGCCTTTGGCTTGGCCTTTGGCTTGGCTCTATTCCTCGCCGGCACCCTGTCTCAAGTGCGGCAGCTCGGCTTGGTCCTCGTCGAGCACACCCAAGGCTACCGAGTCTGCTTCCGCTTCGTGCTCGCCGCCGGGCTGCTATTGGCCGGCATCTTAGCGAGCTTGGCGCTGACGCCTTTGGGGGCTTGGATTATCAACGACCTGCACGGGGTCGATCCCGCACTCGGGGAGGCAGTGCGCTTGGCCCTGTTGTGGCTCGTTCCCTTCCCCGTCCTGCACGGGATGACGCGCTTTTACAGCGGCGAACTCATCCGCGTCCGCCGCACCGACATCCCCGCGTACGCCACCACTACTGGAATCGCCCTCAGCATCCTCGCGGTCTTTGCGCTGCTGCCGCTCGGCTTCGTCCGCCAGACCCCCATTTTACTGCCGGTCCTCGCCACGTACACGGGTGCTCTCACCGAGCTTGGCGTGGTCGCGTGGGGCCGCTGGCGCTTGGTGCGCTGGCCTGCGCCAGCCAACGCGCCGGCTCTGACCTATTTCTATGTCCTGCGGTTCTTCTGGCCCTTGGCGCTGATCATGGCCGTGCAAGCCGGCACTCGGCCGCTGATCAACGTGTTCGTCGCTCGCAGTGCCGACGGCACCGAAGCGCTGGCCGTGCTGACCATCGTCTATGCGCTCGGCCACATCCCCTATGGCTGGCTCAACGAACTGCGCAACCTGCCGACGGCCTTCCGTCAAGAAGGAGATTTGGCCAAGATCCGCCGCTTCTGCTGGGGCTGTTGCCTGTTTTCCTGTGCATGGATGGTGCTGCTGTTTTGGACGCCGGCTGTCAATTACATACTCGGCGCTTGGATCGGCATTGGCCCCGAGCTGATCGCCGACTGCAAGGTGCCCTTGCTGCTCTTTACGGGCTTTCCCTTTGTCGTCAGCCTGCGCAGCTACTTCCACGGCATTGGCCTGCTCCAGCACCGCACCCAAGCCATGGCGCCGAGTGCTCCGTCGCGCGTAGCGACCGTCTTGCTGATGTTAGCCCTGCTTGCCAATTTCGAGCTCCACGGTGCAACCCAGGCCGTGGGTGCCTTGATCAGCGGTCACACCGTGGAGGCCTTGGTCGTCTGGTGGAGTATCGGGCGCGGGCGGCGAGCCTCTTGACGCAGCTAGGTCTCTGTCCAACGTTCTATGCAGATTTTGCGGGTGGGCAACCACGAGGGTTGCCCCTACCAAACCCCGATAGGCAACCACAGGGGTTGTCCTTACCAAATCTCTGTAGTCCTGCCCTTACCAAATTCCTGATCCAACCACACAACCCGGAAAGGGACGCCATCCATGAACGGCAACCAAGCCATTGCCCACATCCTCAAGGCCGAAGGCGTCGCGTGGCTGTCGGCTTTTCCCGCCCAGCCGCTGATTGACGAGGCGGCCCGCGCTGGTATCCGGCCCATTATCTGCCGCCAGGAGCGGACGGGCGTCAACATGGCCGACGGCTTTAGCCGCACGACCAATGGCCGCCCCTTTGGCGTCTTTACCATGCAGACCGGGCCGGGGGCTGAAAACGCCCTTGGTGGCGCGGCCCAGGCCTACGCTGATTCCATTCCCCTGCTGCTCTTGCCCGGCGGCGCGCCCACGGCCCGCACGCAAGTGCCGCCCAACTTCGACGCGGTGGATAACTATCGCGGCATCACCAAATGGGCTGCCAATATCAACCAAGTCGAGCGCATTCCCGAGCTGATACGCCGAGCCTTTAGCCAGCTCGCCCACGGCCGCCCCGGGCCGGTGCTGGTGGAAATACCCACCGATTTAGGTACTGCCGAATTTCCCGGTGATCTCGACTACCGACCGGTCAAAGCCTACAAGTCGGGGGCTGACCCAGATGCGGTGCGCGACTTGGTTGCCGCACTCGTCAAGGCCGAATGTCCGGTCATCAACGCCGGGCACGGCGTGCTGTGGGCCGAAGCCACGGATCAGCTCGTGGCCCTCGCCGAGCTGCTCAATGTGCCCGTTATGACCACCTTGGCTGGCAAGAGCGCGTTTCCCGAAAACCATCCGCTCGCGCTGGGCACCGGCGGCCACACCGGCACGCTGATGGTCGATCGCTTCCTGCAAAAGACCGACTTCGTCTTGGGCGTGGGCACCAGCTTTACCATATCGGTCTTCAACGCCCCCATGCCCGATCGCGCTGTCTTGGCGCAGGTGACCAACTGCGCGGAGGATCTCAATAAGGACTACCGGATCGACTTAGGGGCCATCGGCGATGCGCGGATCGTGCTGGAGCAGATTATTGAGGAAGTCCGCCGGCAGCTCGGGGCCGACGGGCGGGGAGACGGGCGCGAGACTGCGGATGAGATCGCGGCCATCCGCGCTGAGTTCAACGCCGCATGGGCACCGAGATTCCGCTCGGACGAGGTGCCGATAAACCCCTACCGGGTCTTCGCCGAACTCGCCCGCGCCGTGGATGTGCCCAACACCATCATCACCCACGACTCGGGCTATCCCCGCGATCAGCTCGTGCCGTTCTGGCGGCCCCAAGTCCCCAGAGGGTACATCGGCTGGGGAAAATCGACCCAGCTTGGCTATGGTTTGGGCTTGGCCTTGGGGGCCAAGTTAGCCGCGCCGGACAAGCAGGTCATCAACGTCATGGGCGATGCGGCTTTTGGCATGGCGGGCCTCGACATTGAGACCGCAGTGCGCGCAGAAATTCCCATTCTCACGGTGGTGCTCAACAACGGCGTGATGACCCACTACGACCAGCACATGCCCTACGCCAGCGAGCACTGGCAGAGCAACCAGCTCGGCGGACACTACGCGCAGGTAGCCGAGGCCCTCGGTGCCCACTCCGAGCGCGTTGAAACGCCCCCGGACTTGGCACCGGCCATCCAACGCGCACTCGCGGCCAATCTCGAAGGTCGAGCCGCCCTGTTGGAGGTGATGACCAAGGCGGAAGAAAACGTCGCCAAATTTTGGTAAAGGAGGAGCAAATGGACCAATACAAAGCCGTTCTCATCGGCTGCAGCCGCATGGGGGCTTTCATCGACAACGAAGTCCCGGCCGAGATGCGCCCGTACTCCCACGCCGCTGGGTACGAGGCTTGTGAGCGCACGGACCTCGTCGCCTGTTCGGACCTGCGCGCCGATGTGATGGAAAGGGTCGGTAAGCGCTACGGCATTCCCCCGGACAAGCAGTACACCGACTACCGCGAAATGCTCGATCGCGAAAAGCCGGATATCGTCAGCGTGGCCACCCAGCCCGAGCACCGCGCCGAGATTGTCATCGCGGCAACCGAAGCGGGTGCCCGTGCGATCTACGCGGAAAAGGCGTTCTCGGCCTCGCTGGCCGAAGCCGACCGCATGGTCGAAGCCTGCCAGCGCCACAATGTCGCACTCAACATGGGCACCAATCGCCGCTTCCATCCCGGCTACGACCAAATGAAGGCCGTCATCGACTCCGGGGAAATCGGCGCGTTGCAAACCCTCATCATCCACCAGACCAGTGCGCTCTTCAACGGTGCAAGCCACAGCTTTGATCTGCTCCAGCGTCTCAACTCCGACGCCCCTGCCGCTTGGGTGCAAGCGCATTTGCCCAATGGCGACGAGATCATCGACGGCGATATCCTGCGCGAGGACCCGGTCGGGCACGGCATCATCCAGTTCGCCAACGGGGTCACTGCGTACGCGCTCAATTCGGGTCGGGGCTTGGAAGTGGAGGCCGTCTGCGAAAAAGGCGTGGTGACGGCGCTGGGCAATGATAGGGAGTGGCAGTTGCGGGCACCGGTAACACAGGATCATCGGGGCCGCGATAAATTGGGCTTGGTGGAATTTCCCTCTTTCGAGCACCGGGCTTCGACGCTTTGCTTGGTCGAGGATTTGGTCCACTCACTCGATACGGGCGAGCCTCCGCGCGGCGGCGCGGAACTGGCGCGGGCTAATACCGAGCTAATTTTCGCGTTTGTCGAGTCGCACCAGCGCGGCGGTGCTCGCGTAGACTTGCCGCTTGACGGGAGCGCCTACCGGCTGGAGCGGGATCGCGCGCCGCGGCAGCCGAAGTACGAGGCGGACGCTTAGGTCCTCAGGGCATGGCCGTCGGTTATGCCGCAGCCTTTGAACAAGGTCCGCTGCACGGCGCGATCGTGCGCGAGCGCGAAATCCGGCGTCTTTTCGCCGCGGATGCACGCGGCTAGCTCCCGCAACAAGCTCGGCGGGGCCGGCCCTGGATCGATTTCCATGTCCTGCCACTCGCCGGCCTGATATCCCTCGGTCTCCTGAGCCAAGAAGACGCGCAGCTTGTTCGAGCCAATCGGCTCGTGCAGCAGGGTCCCTTGGGTTCCGTGGACCTCGATCCGCCGGTCCATGCCGATCTGCATGGCGGTCGTATCCACGATGCCGATCCCATCCCGACACTCGTGGACGACCACCGCGTTATCGATTTCAGCCCGCTCCCCGTAGTGCTTGCCCAATACGCCGTGGACAGCCACTGGCTCGCCCATCATCGCCACCATTAAATCCACCAAGTGCCCGGCCATCTCGAAGTAAACGCCGCCGTAATAAGCGGTAAACTCCCCGTATAGCTGCTTGTGCCAGCCAATCGGCTTGGGAATGTGCCCGCGATACATAAACACCTGCCCCAGGCAGCCTTCCCGCACCAAGCGCAGCATCTCGGCCACTGCCGGATTGTAGCGCCACATATAGGCCATTTGCAGCATCAAGCCCTCGTCCTCGGCGAGCTTGTGCAGCCGCTCCAATTGGGCCAGATCGACTCCGGCTGGCTTCTCCAACAACACGTGCTTACCGGCGGCGAGCGCCCGCTCGGCATAGTCGAGGTTCTGATACACGTGCCCTTCCACGACTACGGCCTCTGCTTGGCTATGCAACACGTCCTCTATGGATGCAAAGACTGGAATGTCCAGCCCGTATTCCGCCCACCGCTCCAGATTCTGCTGAATCACTGCGGGATCGGCATCGTACATCCCCACCAGCTCCACCTCGCCCGGCCTTGCCGCCGCCTCTCGCACGTGCATGGCCGCGTGACTGTGCCAAGCGCCTAGGAATGCAAACTTCAACATGTATTTATTCCTCCTTACCAAGTACCTACAAATTCGTCCACGCCAAAGCCCTCGGGCATCTCGCTGTTGAAGGTGCGCAGCGACCGCGATTCGAAGTTCGGCGGATCGGCTGCGGGCCGGAGGTCAGCGTATATATCGCTGTAATGCTGGTGGACGCGGGCCTCGTCTTGCTGCAACCGCTCGTTGAGCGCGGCAAGGCGGCTTTGCAGGACCTCGGCTTCGGCGGCGGTGAAGCGCTGCGCCATATCCTCGGCGTAGGATGCGGGCGGTGAGCCATCGATCAACGGCTTGCGCTCTTGCACGGACATCTGGGCGATTTCCGGCCGGTGCAGGAAGACGACCTTGTTGGCGATCCGGCACAACAGTACCACGCTCACCATGCGGCCGAACTCGCCTGGGTGTAGCTCGGCCAAGCAGGTGCGGAATTTTTGCTCGTCGCGGGCAATCAGCGCGCGGAAGGTCGCCTCAATCTGGTCCTGCTCCCGATCGTAGCACTTGGCCCAGTGGGCAAAGTGGGCCTTGGTCTCGGGCGAGAGGTGTTGCAGGAAGCCATCGGCGTGATACCAGTCGAGATGGTGGTGATACGAGAAAATCTGGCTGCCGAAGGAGCGAAAGCCGAGGTGGATGGTGCGACGCAGCCGACTGGTGTACTGGCTGCCCCAGTGCATCATCAGATTGGGATAGACGATGCCGTCGCCGGGCTGTAGCTCGACGGAGATCCCGCCTTCCAGCGGTACTCTGGGATCCAGCATGAGCTGCCGCCGCTGCCCTTCGTTGGTGGGCTGTTTGTGGCTTTCTCGCAGGATCCAGAATACGTCGTCTTCGTAGAGCGCGATGTTCCACTGCACATATCCCGGGGAATTGGCCATGAGATCCGCTTGCATGCCGCTGAGTGGTGCCTGCTCAGCCGAGCTCGCGTCGCGGTGCCAATCCGTGTATCCATAATCGATCAGCCCGCTGCACAGCGCACCAAAGGCGGTAAGGGCCGTCACCGGAGCCTGCATGAGTTGGGCGCTGACGCCCAAGGTCGTCTCGCCGAGGCAAAAGTCGATGACATCGGCGGTCTCGGCATCAATCGAATTCATGGTCAGTCGCGGTTGGGCGCTTTCGTACCAAGCACCGCCGAGCGGGTCGCCGGGTTGGCGTGCGGCCGCCGAGCGCGCCTTTTCCTGATCCACCATCTGCTCGATGGCGAGCCGCATCGCACCCAACCGCTCGGGCGGCACGACGTTGCGCAAGATCAGATAGCCTTCGCGGCGGAATTGTTGCAGATCGACGTGCATGACTTGTTCCTATTGGTTGGGAGGTCGCTGTGCGGCTTGTTCGATCAAGAGCCGATCTTGCTGGCTTTGCCGCACCTGCGCTTCTAAGGCGACCGGGTCCCACTCGGACAGTAGCCGCTTTTGGAGGACGGCTAAGGTGACCGCGTGGGCTGGATGGTTCGCTAGGTCGTCGAACTCGTTGGGATCGGCCTCCACGTCGTATAGCTGGGGCGGATCTCCCAAGCTGTAGTGGAGCTTGTAGCGGCCGCACCGCAACATGGCTGTTGGCCGCTTCACGCCGTGGGCGAGGTATTCGGAAAATGCTTCGTCCTTCCAGTTTGCGTCTTGCCCTTGTAGCAATCCCAACAGACTATCGCCGTCCAGCGGCCCCGCGCTGGGCGCGTCGGCCATATCGACAATGGTCGCCACCAGATCCACTAGCGAGACTACCTCGCCGATGTGCTGCCCGGCGGGAATCTGCCCAGGATAGACCATTTGCAGCGGCACCTTGGCGGACGCCTCGTACATGCTCGACTTCCGCCACATGCCGTGCTCGCCGTTCATTTCCCCGTGATCGCTGAAATGCACGATGAGCGTATTGTCGCGCTGCCCGGTTTCTTCTAGGGCGGCGAGCAGGTGGCCGATCTTCTCGTCCAGATAGGTAATCAGCCCGTAGTAGCCAGCGCGTGCGCGGCGCACCTGTTCTGCGGGGAAATCGACCGCCCCGAACATCGCCCGCATCCGCTGGTGTACGGGGTGCTGGCTTTCGAGGTGGCCGGGGGGAATTTCCGGCATGTCGATTTGGTCGAGGGGATAGAGATTGAAAAACCGCTCGGGCACTACGAGCGGAAAATGCGGCGCAATAAATGAGACATTTAGTGCCCAGGGCTGCTCCTTGCGGGCCGGGTCGCGCAGGTAGGCCAACGCCTGCTGCTCCACCAGATCATCGACTTCGATTTCCAAGGTCGTCCCCGGCCCGGCCTCGGCGACCCCACCCCAGGGCTTGTCGGCTGGGGGCGTGCCCTTGCTCCAGTCGGGCGTGCCGCGCAGGACGCCATCTTTGGTCCACAACTCGGCGTGCAAATCGCGCGCTAGTTGGGCGTGGAAGCCGTGTAGCTGATCGGGGCCGCAAAAGTGCTGTTTGCCCGAGAGTACCACGTCGTAGCCGACGGCGCGCAGCCGATGGGCCCAAGTGACCGCATCCGACGGCAGGGGGCTGGCATTGTCAAAGGCCCCGATCTGGCTGATGTAGCGGCCGGTCATAAACGACATCCGCGACGGCAGGCAGAGCGGCGAGTTGCAATAGGCGTTGTCAAAGGTCGCGCCCTCGGCGGCCAATTGATCCATAAAGGGCGTCTGCACGAGCGGATGTCCGTAGGGGCCGCTGTACATGGGCGCGTGTTCGTCCGTCATAATGAGTAGTATGTTGGGGCGATTCACGGGTTGCTCCTAGTTTGCAGGCGTGAAAAGTTGCGGCGAAGATAAGCCAAACAGATTCCGCCAACCAGCCGGCGGCTCAGCCATCGGCCCGCACGCCCAAGCCGTGTACATAGACCAATTCGCTGCCGCAGTAGCCCGTCCACAAGACCAAGCCGCCGATCAGGACGCCGAGGGCGATCCACGCATAGAGCGGCCATCCTGCAAGCCGCCCCTTGAGGTGCAAAGGCAAGCGCCCGAGAACGGTCCCCAATCCCAACAGCAAGGTCCAAGTAGCGAGGGATTCGTGCGTGGCTAACGGCGCGGCGGCCGGTCCCTCCCAAGCATTGGTCGCGGCCGCGTTGCCGCTGAGCACGGCGGCTGTCGCCGCTAGTACGCCCAACACCAGCAAGCCGTACGCTAGGTGGTGCCCGGCGCGGCGACCTAGCCACAGTGCGCCTAGATCGCACAGCGGACTCAGCGACAAGAGCGCGATAGGGTAGTGGACGATGAAGGGATGCCAATCCATATTGTATTGTTATTGTTAATGAAGCTTGGGATTGTTAATGAAGCCTGGGAACGCGACACCTCAAACCGGAGCAATACCTCATGGCCACGGACCTGCGTCAACACATCGAAGACACGCTGCTAATCGACACGCACGAGCACCTGCGCAAGGAGCGCGACTGGGTCGAGAATGGCCCGGACATTTTGCAAGACCTTTTTGGCAACTACGTGCCCGCCGACCTGATAGCCGCCGGCGCTACCCGCGAAGACTTGCACCAGCTCAACGACGCTTCCGACCCGGACTTTGGCGCGCGCTTTGATTGTATCCGCGCGGCCTTTGCGGCCATCCGCTTCACCGGCTACGGCGAGGCTGTGCGCATTCTCGCGCACGAAGTTTATGGCATGGCCGATTTTAGCGGCGACGAACTGGACAAGGCGCAAGAAAAGCTCAGCGCTTGGCGTCAACCCGGCGGGCGGCACGAGCTGCTCAGCCAAATAGGCCGGTTGGACCACGTGCAGACCGACGACTTCTCTTGGCCCTGCTCGCCCGACGAGTCCGGCGTGGACTTCTTCCTCTACGACTTGTCGTGGGCCACCTTTTGCAACGGCCAAATCGACGCCGAGGCCATTGAGCGAGAAACTGGCGTGGCTGTCACCGACTTGGCTAGTCTCAAGCAGGGCATGGAAGCCATCTTTGACCAGCACGGCCCCCATGCCATTGCGGTCAAAGCCCAGCACGCGTACAATCGCACGCTGCGCTGGGAAGAGCGCGCCGACGCCGACGCCGAGCGCGTACTCCAACACCTGCTCCAGGGCACCGAGCTCGACGAGCCGAGCCGGTTGCTATTGGGCGACTGGTGCTGGGCGCGGGGCACCGAATTGGCGATCGAATACGAGTTGCCGTTCAAGATCCACACCGGCTACTACGCTGGCAACGACCGCATGCCCGTTGACCGCATCAAAAGCGGCAATCTCTGTCCCTTGCTGGCCCGCTACCTCGATTGCCGCTTTGTGCTGATGCACATCGCCTATCCCTATTCCAACGAATTGGTCGCGCTAGCCAAGCACTACCGCAACGTGTACGCCGACCTCTGCTGGGCGTGGTCCATTGACCCGTACAGCTCGTGCGACTTCGTGCGCCGCTTTATCCACGCGGCTCCCGCGTCCAAGCTCTTCGCCTTTGGCGGCGACACCGGCTGGCCGACTAGCTCGGTGGCCTACGCGATTCAGGCGCGGCGCTGGCTCACCCGCGCCCTCCAAGGCGAGATAGACGACGGCCTGCTGACCGAGGCCGAAGCCATAGAGCTGGCGACTCGCTTCATGCGCGGCAACCAAGAGGCCTGTTTCGACTTGGCTGGGACGCGGCAGGCGCTGCGCCGGTCGCTTTCAGCCGCTTAGGTTGCGCCAGGGTAGATCGGTTGGCGAGAAGAACGGCGCTGACAGGACCGGTCGCATCGCCAGTGACCGGAGACAGCAAGTACCGTCATTCCCGTGGAAGAACGTCACCCCGTGCCCCGACACGGGGCGGAAATCCAGAGTGGTCAAGAGCAAACACGATCCAAGAATGTGCCGCTTTGTATGACCGCTTACTTGTCTCGTTTTTCCCACTTATAAGTAATTGTTTTCAAATAACTAATATAAATTAGTATGATAAAAAAGCATAAAAAATGTCAGCAATTTTGACAAGAAAAATGACAGCGGTGTCCGGCGTGCTTGACCTATTGAGACTTGCACGGGAGGGAAACAGATGAAGAAGGAACAGATGGTCGGCACTAGGCTCCCCTCGGAGTTGGTCCGCGAATTGGCGTTTATCGAGGAGGTTGAGCAGTCCGATCGCTCGACCACTGTGCGCCGGCTACTCTCGAAAGCGATCCAGCAATGGAAGCTCGAGCACTACGTCCGGCTGTATGGAGATGGAAAGCTCACGCTGGCGCGAGCTGCGCGCGATGCTGGAGTCTCCTTGTGGGAGATGATGGATTATGCCCGTGCCAGAAAGGTGCCTGCCCAATACGACCTCGAAGAGCTCCAGCGCGACTTGGGAACCATCCACGGAAGTCCGGACCAGTAGTTAGCCAGTTAATAGACAAGGCGAAGTAATGCGGTTTTTTGAAAATGGTCCGGCGATTCCGGATGAGCTTCTCCACGCCCGTGATGAGGGCCGAGTAGTTTTCTTCTGTGGTGCTGGGGTCTCACAGGCCAAGGCAGGGCTGCCGGGCTTCTTTGGTTTGGCAGAAAAAGTCATGGAAACTCTTGGGGTTTTAGTTGATAGTCCAGCCCGGAAACTACTTGAGGAAGCGCGTAACTTGGAGACCAAAACCGGTGTGGTCGGTGTAATCCCGGCGGATCGGATATTCGGTCTGCTTGAGCAAGACTTTCCCTTGAACTCTATAGAAGAGGCGGTGGCTTCCGCGCTACGACCGGGTGATGAACCGGATTTGACGGCTCATCGCATAATCCTCGACCTCGCAACCACTAGGGAAAATTTAGTTCATGTCGTAACGACCAACTTTGATCGTCTATTTGATGATTGTGGTCGCGGCCTTTCATCGTGGCAACGGTCTCGTTTGCCTGATCCGTCGCGGCCAAAAGATATGGACGGCATTGTCTATCTTCACGGCAAAGTTACACCTGATTATAAAAAGGCTAAAGACGCTGGATTTGTTCTGTCCAGTTCCCAATTTGGACAGGCGTATCTTTCGGAGGGTTGGGCTACTTCCTTCTTTCGAGAAATCATTGACAGATACGTCGTTGTCTTCGTCGGCTACGCGGCGGACGATCCTCCTGTTCATTATTTGTTAGAAGGACTAAACAGACAGATTAATGAACGCCAGGTCTATGCTTTTCAACCGGGTGAGGCGGACGAAGCGACCGCTAAATGGGGGCACAGAGGGGTTAAGGCCATTCCCTATGCGGAAGATTCCGACCATACTGAGCTTTGGCACACGTTGGAGGCATGGGCGCAGAGAGCACGAGATCCCGATAAATGGTATTCGGGGGTCATCAATAAATCGAAGCAGGGGCCTCAAAGCCTTTCGCCGCATGAGCGTGGGCAAGTTGCTCACATCGTTTCGACGGTTGAGGGGGTCAGAAAATTTTCGGAGGGAGAAGAACCTCCTCCGGCAGAGTGGCTGTGTGTTTTCGATTCGTACAGACGCTATGGTGAACCGGGAAAGTTAGGTGGCTTTTTGCAGGAGGGACCATACGTCGATCCTTTTGATCTTTACCGCATCGACTCGGATGTGCCACCAGACAAAGCTAATCCTACAGGTCATTTCTCTGAAAGTAAGGTGCCAACCGATACTTGGGATGCCTTTGATCTGAACCACCTCGATAAAACCAACTTAAGCGATGACAATTTTCCTTCGATAACAGGTCGTTGGGCGTACAATGTGCCGCCCCTTCCTTCGCGGCTTCGCCAAATGGGTGAGTGGATAAAGGATGTTGCTGGCCAGCCTGCGGCGGTTTGGTGGGCGGTGCGAAAAACCCCTCTGCATCCCGATATTCGGCGCGAAATACGTTTGGCCCTTACGGATTCACAACAGCCCATATCTCCCGCTATTCGTGAGGCTTGGTACTATCTGCTCGAATACTGGGAACAAGGTAGAGGTAGTAATGCCGATTCGGACGCTTGGTACGAATTGGAAAGACGAATTTCAAAGGACGGTTGGAGCAGAAGCGTTGTTCGTGCCTATGCTACATGTTCTCGTCCCTACTTGAAGGTAGAGCCACCTCGTCTTAGTGATCTTATTGATTTGGATGTCGTGTATCCAGCAGATAACAGTGAAAATATCGACATCCCAGATGAATGGGTTACTCCTGTTGTCATAGTATTGCGTAAGAACCTCGAAACTGCAATAGAGCTTGAGACCGAAACCGACAGAGGTGGTCTTGGTCGTATAAGCTCTATTATTCCAGACCAGAGTTCAGACAGCGATCACAAACGCAGACTATCCGGAGCCGTCATTGAATTTACATCTGTTTTTGAGCGTCTCATGCAGATCGACCTTAAAGCGGCGAGACGAGAGTTTTCAAAATGGCCTATTGAAGACGACGCGATATTTACAAGGCTGCGGATATGGGCCGCAGGCAAATCTGACTTGGTGTCGGATGATCAGTTTGGTTCTATGCTTGCCGATGTGAGTGATAACGCCTTTTGGGACCGTAGCCATGAGTGGGATTTGATGCATACGCTATTGGTTCGGTGGGATGGACTGAATGACGATACTTGTGTCGAGATCGAAAAACGGATCCTGAAAGGGCGTGTGCGTCGGAAAGAAGACGACGAAGAGAAATTCAAAAAATGGCGTGCTCTGTCAATACTAGCTCGGATAACTTGGTTGTCGAAAAAAGGATGCAAACTGAGTCTCAATCTTGAAGAAGAGACCGATAAGCTTCGGAGATTCGTACCAGATTGGAAGCCGGAATATGCCGATGAAATAGTAGCATATCGGGGAACTAGAATCGAGACAATGAACACTGAAACTGAGCATTCAGCATTATTGGATATACCTCTCGATGACCACCCTGTCAGAGCATTCACCGCTCTCAGGATGGCAGCCAAGGAAGGGGATTTTCCAGATTGGGCGTGGAGCGACTTTCTGAATGCGGAGAAGCGAAAGACCGACAAACCCAGATTTGTGGCGTTGATCGCCGAGCGATTAGCCCGTTATCTAGATAAAGGGAATACGGAACTCATCAGACCGGCAGCAAGCTGGCTTTTGAACGTGAGTGACCATCTTGCCGACCAATATCCAACAAGTTTTCACCGAGTGACGAGTGCGCTAATCCGGATTCTAGCGAAAGAACCGGAAAGTAGTGATTCGGGGGTCTGGCAGATCGACGGAGTCCGGGACTGGATGACGACGGCACTTAACGCACCGGCCGGGAAAGTTGCACAATCAGTTCTATGTCGCGCTCAGCAAACAGATTTTCTAGAGTATGCAGATGAATTGCTTGCTTTGCCTGGCGATCTGAGCCGACAGGCAGTAGCGATCTTCGCACAGAGGATGAGCTGGTTTTATGTGAATAATCGCGAATGGTCAGAAGCGAATCTACTTTCGGCCCTCGATTCCAGCAACCTTGACGATAAAGAGGCTTTTTGGGGAGGGTTTTTCTGTTACAAGACAGTAAACCAAGAGTTGTTTATGCGCTTAAAACCGCACTTATTTCAGCTCGCGAGAGAGGATGGTAAGACGCGCTGCGAGCACAGCCAAGGGCTTTCAAGCATTATTTTATCTGGGTGGGGGAGCGTTATTGAGGGGACGAGCGATCGTTGTATTTCCAATGAGGAGTTCAGAGCTGTTCTAGTGCAGGCAGATGATGAATTTCGATCCCATGTGTTGCATAAGATGAGGCAGTTGTGGAATAATGAAGAAGAGGAGACCAGAGGCAAATGGACATCATTGTTGCCAGAGTTCTTGAGAGATGTATGGCCTCGTCAGAGAAAGGCGAACTCACCAGCAGTGTCCTCTTCTTTATGCTACTTGGTACTCTACAGCGAAAAGCTATTTCCAGAATTGGTACAAATAATTCTTCCACTTCTTGCGAAGATAGATTTCCATCTCCATTATGCGCCGCTGCATAAGTTGTCTGAGGATGCCTTCAAAAAACACTCGTGTCAGAAGCTAGATCTCTTATATGCAGTGCTATCAGATAATGTCCTATCTTGGCCCTATGATATTGAAGATATACTAGCGTCGATAGTCAAAGTCGATCCTACCCTTAGAACTAACGAAAAATTTCTCGAATTGAAGCGGCTATGGGACTCCCGGTAGCGCAGCGAGCTCAACGCTTCTTCACCTCGTCTCCACTTCCCCGCCGCTTTCGCCGCCAGCGGCACTTGCATTTGCCCGTAAAGCTCAAAGAGATGCTCCATGTGGTCGCGCTCCGAATTGAAACGGGCGTGGCGATAGAGTCTATCTACTACGCGGTCGAGGGCTGAGTGCGCTTGGCGCAGGTCGGGTGGCATTGCGTCTGGGTCGTAGGGATCGGCGAGTGTGGACATCCGCCCCCGACTCGCTTAGAGATAGAATCAGCTTATTTCACCTACGGGCACCATAACGACGCAAAACCGCGGCTGTCTCTAAATCCTCCTCCTCTATCGCGCATCTCAGCGGCGTCCTGCCGTTGTCTGTTTGGGCGTGGACATTGGCTCCTGCCTTGAGCAATATCTCGGCGGTATTAGAAGCATTATGCTGCGCCGCCCAGTGTAACGGTGTAGTACCATAGACTCCCTTGGCATTGGCGTCGGCCCCTGCCTTGAGCAATACCGCAGCAACAGCAGAAGCATTATACTGCGCCGCAACATGTAGTGGCGTAAAGCCCAAAAAGTCAGCTTTGGCGTGGACATCGGCTCCTGCCTTGAGCAAGATCTTGGCGGTATCAGAAGCATTATGCTGCGCCGCAACGTGCAGCGGTGTCCAGCCCTTATCGCTATCTTTGGCATTGACGTTGGCTCCCCACTCAAGCAACATACCGGTAAGACCAGAAGCATCCTCACTCACCGCCCAGTGCAGTGGTGTCCAGCCCATGTCGTTAAAGTTGTCTTTGGCGTTGACGTTGGCCTCCCACTCAAGTAATACCGCAGCAACAGCCGCAGCATTATGCGCCGCTGCCCAGTGCAAAACCGTAGAACCATCATTGTTTTTGGCGTTGGCGTCGGCCCCTGCCTTAAGCAACATACCAGCAACAGCAGAAGCATCTGCATCCTCAGATGTCGTCAGATGGTGCAGCGGTGTATTGACAGCGTCAGTTGGTGTCACCCTCCGTCTTTTTTCGAGAAAAGCAGCGGCCGTCCTAGAAAATCTGCCTGCTCTAGCAACTCTTGCTGCGTCCATGTCATAGCCAAAAATGTTATGCAGTGGTGTTTCGCCGTCGTTGTTTTCGGCATGGATATCGGCCCCCGACTCAAGTAATACCGCAGCAACAGCAGCAGCATTATGCGCCGCCGCAGCGTGCAGTGGCGTGCCATAGAAGCCGGCTTTGGCGTGAACATCGGCTCCTGCCTTGAGCAATACCGCAGCAACAGCAGCAGCATTATGCGCCGCCGCAGCGTGTAGTGGCATTTTGCCTTCGTTGTCTTTGGCGTGAACATCGGCCCCTGCTTTGAGCAACAACCCCGCTACCGAAGAAGCATCATTACGCGCCGCTATGTATAGCGCCGTCCAGCCGTCGTTGTTTTTGGCATGGACATCGGCCCCCGACTCAAGTAACACCGCAGCCGTCGAAGAAGCATCATTACGCGCCGCCCAGTGTAGCGATGTCCAGCCGTCGTTAGTTTTAGCATGGACATCGGCCCCCTGATTAAGCAGGGATACTGTCAACACGGGCAAGTTCAGTCTCACTGCAATATGTAGGTCGGGCTCTCCCTTGTTCTCACCCTTCGGATGTGGCATACGCCCCACCTCTGCGACAAATACCTCCTCCTGACGTTGCTTCTCGGCGTGATCGACATACATTTTGCCCCCAACGCCCAAAAGAGCAACCATGCCTAAGATCAAGGCAAGTAACTTAAATGGGTGTTTTTTCTGCGGCTTCTGTTGTTCGCTCATGGTATTCTCCAATTATTTCATTCCACGAAAGACGCATGACGATGGATTTGCGATAAAGGTACAGCAGCGCAGAGTGTTGCTGATGAACTCAGACATGCTCGCGTTCTAGGTCATTCAACTCCGTCTCAAGTGGAAAGACCTTGTAGCGGTCAAGCGTCAATAGAAATTCCACGCGCTCCATCCCGGCGAGCTCCGCAGCCCGGCCAGACGAAAGACGGCCAAGCTCGTAGAGCTTGACCGCGGCCAGCATGCGGAGTTCACGTGCAAAAGCGCGTTCGTCGGTCTTCGCGGCCAGCAGTACGTTCTCTGGAATATCAATCACGATTTTCCGCGTTGTCATTATCCTCGCCCTTTCGATCACCTGAGTAGCGAACTATGAGATAGCGTTTAGTAACGCCCTACTGAAATAGTTGCACCGTCGGCTTGATCACCAAGAGGGGCACGCAGGCGCGGGGCGGCAGCGAGGCGACGAAGAGCGCGGCTTGGGCCAGTTCTTCGGGTTGCAGCATGGCGGCCCGGCGTTCGGCGCTGACGGGTTCGGGCCGCTGGGCCAAAATCGGCGTCTCCACCTCGCCGGGACAAATCGCGCAGGCGCGGATGCCGAACTCGACTTCCTCCTCGTTGATAGAGTTTGTCAGAGCTACCGCCCCGTGCTTGGAGGCCGAGTACGCGGCACCGGCCAGCTTGCTGGCCCGCAGGCCGGCGATGGACGAAATCGTGATGATGAGGCCGTCGTTTTGTTGCCGCATCCCCGGCAACACCACCCGCATCATGTTGTACACCCCAGTGAGATTGATGGCAATGGTCTGGTCCCAGTCCTCGGGTGCCACGTCACCGACTGCGCGCGGATTGGTGTTGATGCCGGCGTTGTTGACTAGCACATCGACGACACCCCACTCGGCCTCGACAGCGGACGCTAGGTCAGCGACAGCGCAGCGGTCGGATACGTCGCAGGCGTGGAGCAGAATCCGGGCGGCATTGAGGCCAGCGGCCGCAGCGGCGAGCGGTTCAGGACGTCGCCCGACGAACGCCACCCGCGCCCCTGCGTCAGCAAAACCGCGTGCTATGGCCGCGCCGATCCCAGTGCCCGCGCCGGTTACAACAACAACTTTATCGACGAATTGCCGCATTATTCCGCTCCCTTTTTGAGTGCCTGCAAGCGCTGGGCTTCCTCGCGCTGCTTGTAAAACGAGTCGAGGGGAAAGCAGCCCGAAATCATGCCGTTGCGCGGCGCGGTCGTGCAATCGGAAAACGTGCGGCAGATGACGCGGCGTTGCAGTTGGCCCGTTTGCAGCACGTCGCAGGGCAGGTCGGGATAGGACAGAACCATCCGCCCCAAACCAATGAAATCCACCATGCCCGCCCGCACGAGGGCTTGCCCCACGTGTGGCAGATATTCCTGCAAGTAGGAATATCCCGACCCGACGAACAGACTGCGCGGGAAGCGCGCTTTGAGCTGGGCGACCATCGCCACTTGCCGCGCCACCCCGCACAGCGGGTCTTCCGGCGGCAGGTACCCATCGGAAGGGGGAAAGAGCGCCGGTCGCTGGATATGCGGATTGTAATAAGGGCTGCCGCAGGACAAGTTGATCAGCTCCACGCCCAAGCTCTCCAACAAGGCGATGAACTGCTCGGCCTCGCCTAAGTCCATTTGCCGCGGGTCGCCCTGATCGACTCCAAAGCCGTACTCGTAGGGCAGGCAGTTTTGGTACGGTTCGGGCACTCCATGCCCCGGCTTGCCGTCGGTACTCGCGTCTGGATCGGGCCGGAAGGGCACCAAGTCGAAGGCACTCAGCCGCACGCCAATGCCGAGGCCGGGTGCTTGGGTGCGGATCCCCTCGATGATGGAGCGGACAAAGCGCGTGCGATTGGCAAAGGAGCCGCCAAAAGGACCGGGCCGCGTGAACGCGCTGAGGAATTCGTGCCCTAGATAGCCGTGGCAATGCTTGATGTCCACGAAGTGGTAGCCCAACTCGTGGGCGATTTGCGCGCCGGCAACATAGCGGTCGATCAGCTCCTCGATATAGGCGTCCGTCAGGAGCGGATAGTCCGCGTCAAGGCCGAATTTGCGATCCAGGATCGGGTGGTGATAGAGAATGGCTGGCGCGGATTGGTCTTTACGCCAGGGCCGGCAGAATCGCCCCGAATGCGTCAGTTGCAGGCCGAGGAGCAGGTCGTCGGTGGTGCCGAACCGCTCGTGGTGCGCCGACAGGAGGATGTCGCGCAGCTCGGCCATGCCGGTGCGATTTTCCTCGCGTGCCATAAGCTGGTTCGGGTTGGCGCGGCCCTCGGGCACTACGGCAAACGCCTCGCCACCCCAGATGAGCTTGGCCTCGCTGCGCCCGAAATTCCGCCAGCGGCGGCGCGTCAAATCGCTCGGCTGACCGTCCTCAGTCCCGTCCCACCCTTCCATCGGCTGAATGGCAAAGCGGTTGCCGATGCGGTTGCCGCCGCTGTGGGCTGGTTGGGCCAGCGGGGAAGTGGGAGCGGTTTCGATCTGGTCATCGCAGGGCAATTCCGCACCCAAATGGGCCAGATGGGCGCGGAAGTCCGCTGCCCGCTTAAAGCTGGAGATGCGCGGATAGCGCGTCTTGGCCATCAGGAGGCCTCCCGGCGTTGCAGATACAGCATCAGCCCCAAGCCGAAGGCGATCATGGCGATGCTGAGGAGCTGGGCTTGGCTCAGGCCCCACAGCACGCGCGGGTTGATCCGAATGAACTCCACCAAGAACCGCGCTAGCCCGGCGAGGATGAGATAGAAGCTGAACGACAGACCTGGGGTCGCGAAGCGGGTCCGCGTCTTCCACAGGAAGACAGCGATCCCCAGGTGGGCGAGAGTTTCGTACACTGGCGCGGGATGGACCTTTTCAAGGGTCGGCACCACTCCGTTGGGATAGGCCATGCCCCAGGGAAGATCAGTCGGCACCCCGTAGTCGCCATCGCCGGCGAGCTGGCAGCCGATCCGCCCGATCCCGTAGCCCACGGCAGCGGCAATGCCCAACGAGTCGGCGACTTGGCCCAGCGGCGCACTGAGTCGGCGAATTTGCCAAAGCACGCCGGCGGCAGCAAGGACAAACCCCCCGTACCAAGTCAAGCCGTAGCCGGAAAACAGCAGGTCGAACACCTCGTCCCAGGTCTCAGGCGAGGTTTCAAATAGCACAAAGTAGAGCTTGGCCCCGACTATCCCGCCGACCATGCAGGTGGTGACAATCGTCGATCCCAACTCTTCGTGTAGCCCCTGGCGCTTGAACTCGCGATTGAGCACACGCAGGGACGCTAGGAAACCGAGGGCTACCATGAGGCCAAACGTGCTAATAGTAATGGGGCCGATCTCGAATAGGTAGGGATACATAATTAAATGTTCTTGCGGCCCAGCGCCTCGATGTGTCGCTTAAGTGCCGCGGCGATCTCGTAGTAGATCTCATAGGGGCTCAACGCCTCGGCGCGCCCTTTGAAAGAGGTCGTTTCTAGGGGGGGGCCAAAGAGCAGGCGCAAAGGGTGGCGCGATGGTGTGCGCGTCCCCTTGGGCAGGGCTTCGCGGGTGCCGGCAATGTGCAGGGGCACTACGGGCGCGTCCAGCTCGTAGGCCAAAAGCCCCACGCCCGCCTTAAACGGCTGTAGCTGATCGTTGACTGAGCGCGTGCCTTCGGGAAAGACCAGCAGCGGGCGGCGCACCCCCACCAATTGCCGCGCCCGCACCAAGCCGGCGGCAAAATCGCCGTGGCCGTCGAAGGGGACGGCGTTGGCAAAGGTGTACAAAAACCAGCGCAACTCGGAGTCGGCAAGGTGATGCTCGTCCATTGAGATATTGAGGTGATCTACATGAGAGCGCACGGCTGAGTACACGCAAGCACCGTCGAGGTGGCTGGCGTGGTTGGCGGCAATTAGGTATGGCCGATCTTGCGGCAAGTACTCTAGGCCGCCAGCCCGGAGGTCGAAAAAGCGGCGGAACAAGGGGCCGCCGGTCTCCCACAGGAATTCTTGCAGCATCTTTTTGCCGGCCTCGTTCTCTGGCTCGGCGCTCAGCTCGGCGTGCAAGATGCCCGACCAGTACGCGGGTGACTGCTCCACCTCCCAGTCCACCCCGTCGCGCAAGTGGGCCTCTAACCGCGCCAAGACGCTGCGGAGCGTGTCCTGTGGGCACCAAAGCCCATCGACTTGGTTCCCCAGCCGCTGGCCGATCCACGCGGCGAACTCCACTGCCATCAGCGAATCCAACAAGGTGTCGAGCGGTGCGTCTATATGAGCTGCTACCTCTCCGGCGCTCAGACCAGCGAGCAGGCCGATTTGGCGCTGGATCGCCCGCTCCCATTCCGGCAGGGCCGTGTCTGGGCAGTCTTCGCGCTCGATTGCGGACAACAGGGCACGGCGGTCCACGGCCCCGTCGTCCAGCCTCGGCAGCGGTTGGGTCCAAAAGTGCAGGCGCTGGATCCGGTGATGGCTGGGCAAGGTGCGAGAAATCTCGTATGAGCGCGCTTGGATAGCCTCGCGCAGGTCCTCGGCCTCCTCGGCCTCGCGGTTGAGTACGGCCACGCCGCGCACTTCTTCACCCCCGGTGCGAGCCGAGGGCACGCCGACCACGCTCAGCTCGGCCACGTGCGGCAAGCCGTGGTAGAGCGATTCGATTTCGCGTGGATAGACGTTGTGGCCAGCTCCGTTGACGATCAGGTCTTTGCTCCGCCCCTCGACGAAGAGATAGCCTTCTTGGTCTAGTCGGCCGAGATCGCCGGTGTGTAGCCACCCGTCGCGCAACACCGCTTGGGTCAGCTCTTCTTGGGAGAGGTACCCCTCCATGACGTTGGCACCCCGCACCAACACCTCGCCGACGCCGCGCTCGTCTGGCTCGGCGATCTGCACTTGCTGCCCAGGCAGCACCTGCCCCACCGACCGGGCTTTGCCCTGCTTAGGCTCGTTGACCGCCACGACCGAGGCCGCTTCGCTCAGGCCATAGCCTTGGCAAATCGCCGCGCCGAGACGCTCGTAAGCGCCGATGAGGTCGTCGGACAGGGTTGCGCCGACGCTGACGACCCGCCTCAGAGCGACTAGCGCAGCCGTGGCCTCGGCCCCGAGGCGCTCGACGCGGTCGGCCAAGACGCGCAACAGGCGCGGCGCGGTCAACAGCACGGTCGTACCCGTATCGTGCAGGGCGCGGAGCATCTCGCGGCTGTTGACGGCCTCTAAATACGTGATGGTGGCCCCGCTGAGCAGCGGCAGCAGCAAGCCGCCCGTGAATTCGAGGACTTGGTGCAGGGGCAGGGTCGAGAGCATGCGGTCGGATTCGTAGATGCGCAGCACCTCGCCTTGGGCGAGGACATTGGAGATGAGGTTGCGATGGCTCAACACCACTCCGCGCGGCTCGAGGACCGAGGTAAAGATGATTGACGCCGTGGCGTCTGGCCCGATCCGTGGTGGCTTCCAACGGCCTTCTTCAGCGGCCGCGGCTGGTTCGGGAGCGTGCCCGAACGGCAGACCGTCGTGATCTACATTGAAAAAGGCCATCTCCTTGTGGGCTGCCACGCCCTCGGGCGAGAGCTGAGAAAAGCGCTTTTCCGCCGCAATCAGTGCCCGCGCTTGGACAAAGTCGCACAGCCTCCAGATGTCTTCCTCGCGCGTCTGCGGGTCGATGGGCACGACCGCTAGCCCGAGCAGGCTGGCCGCCATATAGGCGACGACCCACTCCGGCCCGTTGTCCCCGCACAGCAGGACCCGCGCACCGGCCGACGCGCCCTGCGCTTGCCAACTGCGCGCCACGCGCTCGGCGCGGGCGAGCAACTCGTCGTAGCTGATCCGCGTCCAGCCGGCTCGGCGCTCGATTTGCAAGGCCGTTCTGGCGGCGTAGCGACCGCAGGCCCAGCGCAACAGGTCCGGGATCGTGCGGATGCTTTCCTCGATGCGCCAGCGCTGTTCCTCGCCTCCCACTTCGCCCGGTGCCGCGCTCAACGGCTCTTGCTCGTCGTCGGCCCCGCCTAGCTCGTGACGCCGCAGGCCGGGCAGGTGGGTCTTTTGATAGTATTGATACCAGTCGATCCGCCGCACGTCCATGTTGAAGATTCGCTGCTCTTCGGGGGACAGCGACTCGTAGAGAGCCAACATGCGCTTAGTTTCATAGCGGCAATCGAGGGTCGTGTACGGGCTGAACAGGTCGGTGAAGTACTGGACGCGCTTGAGTCGCGTCTTGAGTGCGGCCAAGCGGCGTTTCTTCTGGGCCGGTGCCCAGCGCTCGGGCAGGTACTCGTAGAGCTTTTGCTTTATCTCCAGAGGATAGAGGTACTTCCAGTTGAAGGCGCGCTGGAAGCGGGTCACCGTCGGGAAGGTCCAATCCACTAGCTCGGGCCGCGAGCCGTCTTTGTTGAGGAGGGGGTGTTCCTCAAAGTAGCCTTTTACGTACTTGAACATCCGGGTGTTGGGCAGCGGGTTTTCTTCGCTGGTTGCCGCGTGGAAGACCTCCACTGTGGAGGCCGTGGCCTGCGTGGCCGCGGCCAGCACGGTATTGACGACGATGTCCACGGGCACCAAGTCCATGGGCGCGCCGACTGCGGCCGGGAAGTCCGGGACAAGCCCCCGCCCGTAGGCCACGATTAGTGGATCGGTTACTTTGAGGCCGTGGATCCAGCCTGGATGTGGATCTTCGAGCGCGCCTTCGGTGACGCTGGGCCGCACGATGGCCAGCGGCACTTGGTCGCGGTGCTTGACGAGTAGCTGTTCGCCCATGGCTTTGGTAAAAGTGTACACGTCATTCCAGCCATGCTGCCGCGCTCGGCGCATCCCTTCCTCGACCAACTCGCGCTCGATCCAGCGGCGACAGCGGTCGTCAATCAGCTTTTGCAAGCGGCTGTCAGAAAGCTTGCGGCTATGGCTCTGCTCGACGATCTCGCGGCGGAATGCTTGCTGTTGCTCGGCGCTTTGCGCTTGGGCACGGATTGCACGGCAGCGGGCTTGCGCTTGGGCGATCTCTTCTTCGGGGACGAAAGGCTGTGGAGGCGTGCTGCCGTCGATTAGGTGTTGAATCGTGCGATCGACCGGCAGTACTCGCTCGGGGACGGCACCGGCGAGGCGGCCGTTGACGTATGCGGTTGATACGTGTACTAAGACGGGCTTTTTGCGGCCTCCGCGGGCCAGCCGCAAAAGCTCCTGAGGTGCCAAGGTGTTGAATTGGATCGCCGAGTCGAGCGGTTCGTCGAAGGTGACGCTGGCCGCGTTGCCGATGATGAGGTCAACTTCCGCGAGCAACTCGTCGCGCGATGCTTCGTCTAGCCCGAGGCCCGGCTGCTGCATGTCGCAGGCGAGGGCGCGCACCTTCTGTCGCGCCGCAGCAAAAGCGGCTGGCTCCTCGCGGCGAAAGCGGTCGAAGACGACTAGCTTGAAAAGCTCGTCCAGCCGCTCCTCTACCGGCAGCGCGGCTCCATCAGGACCCCGACCGGGCCGCAAAACGAGGTACAAGCGCCGCACGGCGGGCAAATAGCGCAGGATCTTGGCCGTCAGCCCTTGCCCGTAAAACCCGGTGCCGCCGGTCAGCAACACGGTGCGGTCCTGATAGAATTCTCTGATCATAGCGGAAACGGATCATAGCGGAGACGGACAAAAGCCCCATCCCGTGCCGCGAGAGGCCCGTCAGGACAGGGCTTGAAGCGCTGTAATATAGAAGGCGGGACGCCCCGCCACAAGGAGGCTCACTGCTCGGGACGCTTAGGATCGCGACCCTTGCCGTCGCGCCGATTCCGGTCTAGCCCTTGCTTGGTGATATAGGGGTGCTTGACCTGTTTTTCCAGCTCGCGGCGCTGGTCAGCCCACTCGATGTCTCGTTTTCGCTTGGCCATGTTTTGATGTTATCTTTTTATCAAGGTTAATCTATGCGCAGGACGGGACGGGACAACCCAAGCTATGTCCAAACACTGGGTCTTGATAGCCAATCCAACGGCGGGCAACGCCCGCGCGCGCAGCTTCGCCGAGCAAGCCGCCTTGGCTATGCAAGCTGCCGGTCAAGCGGTCGAATTGCGCTACACGCGGGCCAAGGGCCACGGAGCCGAGCTGGCGCAGCAGGCCGTGGCCGAGGGTGCTGAGCGGCTCGTGGTCTGCGGCGGCGATGGCACCATCAACGAGACACTCGCGCCCCTCGCCGGCTCGCACACGACCTTGGGGCTGCTGCCCTGCGGCACGTGCAACGACTTGGCCCGCGCCCTCGAAGTGCCGCTCCGAGTGGAAGCGGCCATAGGCAACCTGCTCCGCGGCGAGGTGCGCACCATAGACTTGGGCCGGGCCGGCGACCGCTTCTTCGCCACAATCGCCGCCTTTGGCTTTGACGCCGAAGTCAATCGCCGCATGGAAAGCGCCCAAGGGCCTCTGTCCGGGCGGGCCCGCTATATCTTGGAAGCGTTGCGGCACGTCGCTCGCTACCAACCGGCCCAGGTCCGCCTCTGCGGCGATTTCGGGGAGATTGAGCAAGAGGTGCTGCAAGTATCTACCGCTAATACGCGGAACTATGGAGGCAATTTGTGCGTTGCCCCAGATGCCGATTGCGGCGATGGCCTCTTCGACGTGGTCGTCGTCAATGCGGTGCCACGGTGGGCGATTCTACCGCTGATGATCCGCCTCTTTTGGCAAGGACATGTCCGCCATCCAGCCGTGCGCATCGAGCGCACAGCCCGCCTAGCGCTGCACACTGACGCGCCGCACAGCGTATATGTGGACGGCGACTATCTAGACCAGACGCCACTGGTGCTGGAAATTAGCCCGGCGGCTCTGCGGGTGGTGGTGCCGAGTTCTTGCTCGCAAGGGGTGCGTTGCTGATATTGCCCCAAGGGGCGGCATTTCAATTACGACTTATTCCACAGCGTCTTTATGGCTACCCGAGCACAGCAAATACGCCTGGGCATCTTCTTCTTAGTTTCTCTCTCTGTCCTCGCGCTTTTCTTCATCGTCGTCGCCGGCAGCCATCTCCTGCGTCAGCGCGATACCTATTACATCGAGTCCAACTCGCCCGTCAGCGGCCTCAACAAAGGCGCGGATGTCAAGTACTTGGGTTTCAGTATTGGCCGAGTCGAGGACATTGCGATCGCGCAGGATCATCTCTCTACTTTGGTAATCGAGATTTCGGTCGAGAGGCGGCGGGCCGCAAACGCCATCCGCACCGACACGCAAGCGCGCATGGCCTCGTTGGGGATCACCGGCCTGAAGTTCATCGAGCTTTTCGGCGGCAGTGACGACTCCCCAGTCCTCCCTCCGGGGTCCACAATTGTCGCGGACGAGACCTTTTTTAGCAGCATGCAAGAGCGCGCCGAAGTGCTCAGCATCAAGGTTGAACAAACCATCGACAACCTAAGCGCACTGCTCAGCAGCGAAAACCAGCGCGTCTTCACCGAGCTGCTGAGCAACGCGGGCAATCTGCTGGCCACGGCCAACGCGCTGGTCGAGAACAACCGCTCCGCATTCGACGAGACCGCGGCCAATATGGTTGCCACCAGTCGCTCGCTCGCCAAAGCCAGCGCGACGTTGGCGGTGACAGTCGATTCCCTGCACGCCTTGCTCGTGGGCGCGAAGCTGCAACAGACGGTTGACGACCTGCAAGTGACGATGCACAAGTTGCGCCAGCAAATGGACGGCCCGGTTCCCCTGCTCATCGCGCGGATGGACACCGTGATAAGCCATATCGACCAGACCTTTGTGGGCATCGACCAAACCGTGGGGGCCAGCCGACAGAATCTTCTGCGCGCCATACAGGAACTGGAGGAAACTTTGCAGAATATCCGCGAAACCACTGAACTCATCCGCGAGAATCCCGCGGTGCTCATCCGAGGTCGCAGTGGTGCGACCGAATAGCCGAGCGCGCCGCTGCAGCCAGGCTTTCGTCTTGGCCATAGCTCTATCTGGCTGCGCCCAGTTGCTGGGCGGCGACACCAAGTTGCCGCAACGGCGCTATTTCAAGTTGCATATCGAACCCTTGCGCGGTAGCGTGGAAGGTTCCGAGCGCCCGTACCCTTTCCGCTTGCAGGTCAAAGGCTTTGAGGTGCCCCGAGCGTATGATCGCACCAACATCATCCGCCGCCGCGATCAGTACGAACTGCAGCGCGACAACCTCCACTACTGGATGGAGCGCCCCAGCGGCATGATTACCGATGCAGTCAAGCAGTACTTGCGCCAAGCTGACCTCTTTACCTATGTGGGCGGGGATCGCGATTTTTTTGAGCACCGCCCGGATTACGTGTTCAGCGGCTCGGTCAAAGCCATTGAGCGCTTCGACAGCGGCGACCTGTGGGCGGCCCATCTCGTTATGACGATGGAACTAGTGAGACAGGCCGACGGCAAAGTTATATGGCAGACCGATTTCGACGAGGAGGAACAGGTGTTCTTCCCAGCCATGAGATACACGGTGGCCGTTTTGAGCGACATTTTGGGCAAACAAATGCAAAAGGCGATCGAGGAGATCGACTTCAAGTTCCGCAACAAGCAACGACCCGCGCTCGTCACGCCCGACGAGGAAACCGCCCTAGCGGCCCGAGATACGGTGCTGCAAACCGAAGCCGATCACTACGAACTCATACCGGGGAAGCTGGCCCCCTAGGACTTGGCATGTACAAGCTACTCTACATCCTGATCGCCCTGCCGTTGCTTGTCGGTCCCGCCGCGGGCAACAGCTATACGTGGATCGCCCCACCCGAGCGCGGCCAACTCGAACAGGATCCAACGCTGATTCCCAAGGGCAAGGGCTTTCTCTTCGTGCCGACGATGTCCGGCTCCCTCAACGAGCCCAGTTTCCTCGTCTTACAGGGGAACAAACCCATCCGCGAAGCCTCCCCCGGCACTGGCGAGTTGCTCGCGCCCGGCAGCTACAAATTACTGGTCGGCTCGGGCTCGGACCTCCAGATGATGAGCCGCACCGTGCCGATCCAAGAGGGCATGACGACCCTGATAAAGCCCTTCTGGGCCGGACTAGTCATCAACGTCATGTCCGAGAACCGCGCATCGATCAACGAATCCTATGAACTATATCGGGAGTCCTCGCAGGAAAACTACGGCCTCGGCTTCGGTATCGAGGAGGAGCGAGGCGAGGCGGTCAAAACGTGGCTCCTGCCCCCAGGCGTTTACTCAGTAGTGGGAGTCGGCGACAACGTATCAACCACCCGCAAGTTCAGCGTCCGCTTAGAGCCAGGCGAGTTGGTCCAGCGCAATCTAGTAGTAGACACCAGCGACGATACCTTCATCGGCTTCTACCCCCCGGCTCAATATGGCCTCCTCGCCCAAGTAACTGACTCGCGCTGGAAGACCTCCTTGCAGCTAAGCGGCTCGCCTCGGCTGTCCACCTCGCAGAATACCATCGGCGCAGATCGCTCGGTCCTCTCGCTTTCCGCTGAAGTCATCGGCAGCAGTGTCTATAACACGGACCGCCACTACGCCAATTTGCGGCTGGACTTTGAAGAGGGCTTCACCCGTGAGGAGGGCGACGACTTCCGCAAGACCAGCGACGACAAGTTCGAGGTCCGCGCTACGTATATCTACCGGCTTTCCAAGCGGATCGGCCCCTATCTGCGCGGGGTGTTCAACACCAGGCTATTCGCCACTGAGGACCGCTTCGACCAGCCGCGCAACCTTCTGATCCGCGACGGCGACCAGATCGAAGGCAGGACGGGCATTAGCGAATTTACCCTCTCTCCGCCCTTCAGCCCCCTCGTGTTGCGCCAGGGCATCGGCATCAACTCCCAGGTCATCAGTAGCTTTCCCCTGAACCTCGACATGCGCGTTGGTTTTGGGGCGCGTCAAAGCTATGTTACCGATACCTTTGACCTAAACTCCTCCCGCACTATTGCCCGCAAGTTGCATGACACGGCCACCACCGGCTTGGAGGCCGTGCTGCTCCTCCGGTCGCGTTTTTCGCGCTTCCCCAGCTTGGATTCGGAGTTTGACCTCCTTATCCCGAAGACGGCCACCGACACTTGGGAGTTCACTTGGGAAAACCGCTTGCGCTTGCCGCTTAGTCGCTTCGTCAACATGGTCGTCGTCTTCGACTTCGAGCGTAAGCCGCCGGTCCAGCGGCTGCAATCCGAGCAGCATGTCCTGCTGCGCCTCAACTATTTGCTATGACTTGGGTGCGGAGCGACGAACAGGGAATCGCGCTCGGGGGCGTGCTTTCGCTACACACCATCGGCGCGCTCGCTCCCCAAGCCCGTGCACTCATCTCCGAACACCCGCGCTCCGCGCTCCGCGCTGACTTGCGCCAAGTCGAACACCTCGACACTGCGGGAGCCGTCTTCCTGCGCGGCTTGCCCGCCCTCGCCCGCTCCTTGGACAAGGAACTCCGCCTCGATGGGCTGCCCGCTCACTTGCAGCCCTTTTTCGACTTTGCCACGCCCGCGCCGCCCCCCGCGCCCCCCGCGCCCCCCCCCGCCGCTCTTGAACGCCTTGGCGCTTGGGTCCACGCTCGTGGCGTCCGCGCGGCCGATTTTCTCTATCTGATGGCCGACCTGAGCGTGTTCTCGGTGATATCCCTGTTCCGCCGCGATCAGATTCGCCGGGGCAGCTTTGGTGAGCAAGCGTACGCGATTGGCGCGCAGGCCCTGCAGATCGTCGGGCTGATTCTCTTTCTCGTCGGCGCGGTTTCGGCCCTGCAGTCCGCGGCCCAGCTCCGCCAGTTCGGGGCCGATATTTTCGTCGCCAACCTGCTGGGCATTGGCCTGACCCGCGAGTTGGGGCCGCTGATGACCGCGATCATGGTGTCTGGCCGCTCTGGGTCGGCCATTGCCGCCGAGATCGCCACCATGAAGTTCACCGAGGAATTGGACGCCCTGCAGACTATGGGAATCGACCCGCTGCGCTTTGTGGCCGTGCCCAAGCTGTGGGCGATGATCATCTGCATGCCGCTTTTGACGATCATGGCCAACTTCGTTGGCATCCTCGGCGGCACCTTCATTGGCATGGTGTCGCTGGACATCCCAGCTACTGTGTTTCTCAACCAAGTCTTCTCGGCACTCTTTCTCAAGGATTTGCTCACCGGGCTGGTCAAAAGCGCGTCCTTTGCGTGGCTTATCACGATCATCTCGGTTTACCACGGCCTCAATTTCAGCGGCGGGGCCGAGGGCGTCGGCCGAGCGACGACTTCGGCGGTCGTGTCGTCGCTGTTTGGCATCATCGTCCTCGACGCCTTCTGGGGCATTGTCTTTTATTTCAAATGGTGACTCGCGCCATCGATATCCAAAATCTCTGCGTGTCCTACGGCGAGACGGTCGTCCTGCGCGGGATTGATGCGCATGTGGACGAGGGGGAAATCGCCGTCGTGCTCGGCGGTAGCGGCTGCGGCAAGAGCACCTTGCTCAAGGCGATTATCGGCTTGGTGCAACCCGCCTCGGGCCGCGTTGAAATCCTCGGCCAAGACGCGACGGCCCTCGGCGAGGAGGAGTTGGCGGCCCTGCGCAAGCGGCTGGGCGTGATGTTCCAATACGGCGCGCTGCTCAACTCGTTGACGATTGAGCAAAACGTCGCCCTGCCCTTGGAAATGCACGCGGCCCTAGAGCCAGCTCTGATTGGGGATATCGCCCGCACCCGCCTCGCTTCGGTGGGCTTGGGGCACGCCTGCGACCGCTATCCAGGCGAGCTATCGGGCGGGATGCGCAAACGCGCCGCTCTCGCGCGGGCCATGGTCATGGACCCGGAGATTCTCTTCTGCGACGAGCCGGGCGCGGGCCTTGACCCGGTCACCGCCGCCGAAATCGACGCGCTGCTCCTCACGCTCAACCGCGAATTGGGCATCACCATCGCCATTATCACCCACGAGTTACTTAGCATCGAGCGACTCGATGGCCGTCTCATCATGCTGGACCAAGGCCAAGTGGCATTCACCGGCACGGTCGCCGAGGCCAAGCACTCGGAGCGCCCGGTCGTCCGCTCTTTCTTTCATCCGTCCGATTTGTCCGAATGAAAACCATCATCATCGCCGCCCTGAGCGAGAACAGGGTCATTGGCCGCGACAACGCCATCCCGTGGCACTATCCGGCCGACATGAAGCACTTCCGCCGCGTCACTCGGGGCCACGCGGTCGTGGCTGGTCGCAAAACCTACGAGACCTTTCAGACGCGCCCCTTGCCCCAGCGTCGCAACTTCGTCCTCACCCGCAATCCGGCTTACGAGGTTGCCAAGGGCGTGGTTGTCTGCGCGAGCTTGGCCGAGGTTTTGCAGCGCGCCCGCGCCCACGGCAGCGAAAAACTCTTCGTGCTCGGGGGTGCCCAAGTCTATGAGCAGGCTCTGCCCTTGGCCGACGAAATGATTCTGACGCACTTGCCCATCGAAGTCGAGGGCGACGCGTATTTTCCGACGTGGGAAGAAGGCGAATGGGAGGTGGTGGAAAAGCGCAGCGAAGGCGAGCTGATATTTGCGACTTATCGCCGCCGCTGAGGAGGTGCATAAAACCCGTCTTTGGGGGTTTGATTATGAGGATTGGCGGTGTACATTCACCTTTTTAAGTTACCTCATCAAAGGAGGAGACTATCATGCAACGCAGCCTTTCTTTTTTTTACGTCCTAATCCTGTGGGCTTTGCCCGCCGCTGGCCAGGACGGCCTGCTGGGTACCTGGGAAGGTACTGAGGAAGGAGTCGAGTTGGCTAGCGTCGAAGAAGACGGCACCTTCCTCCGCGAAACGCTAGAGGGCGAAACTATCGTCCGGGCAATCTTTGCAGAAGATAACTCTTGCCAATTTGACATTAAGATGCGCTTCGACGACGCCGAATTCATCTCGGGATTGTTCTTCGCACCAGACGAAACTCGCTTGTGGGACGTCGCCACCGCAGTGGATTCGACTATCGACTTAGGTACTTGGCGTCAGCGAGCTATTGATGCACTTGCAAGTCCGCATGGGTATTCGATGACTTTTGCTTGGATGGGTACCTATAGCACCGAGGGCAGCAGCTTGCGGATGGATCTTAACGAAGTTGACCTGTACTTGGGCGATACTGAGGCTGTCGAGTTCTTTATCAATTTCTTTGCTGAGGTACTCGGCTCGGACGAACTTCCCGACGATTTAGTGGAAGAGATTACTTCCCTCTTCGGCGGTACGCCTGTACGGGGATCGACTATCGCTGCTGCTTTCTCAAGCGACAGCGTCAATCTTTCCGTTCCATATCCAGACGGCTCTGTCGACACCTTTGAGCTTACCCGCGTTCCCGGCCCCACGGCCGTGGCACCCATTAGTTGGGGAGACCTAAAAGCCAGATGGTAGTATAACGCATGTTCAAACAATTAACGATGGCGCCGGCCGACCCCATCATGGGGTTGAGCGCGGCGTTCAAGAGCAACGAGAATCCAAACAAAATCAATCTCAGCGTTGGCGTTTATCAGGATGCGAGCGGCCAGACGCCGGTTTTGGCTGCGGTGCAAACGGCGCAAGAGCGCGTCTTGGCCGCGGAAAAGACCAAGAGCTATTTGAGCATTGAGGGCAGCTCGGAATACGGGGCTGCCGTGCGGGAGCTAATTTTGGGCCCCGGGCACGAGGCGGCCGAACGCGCTATTACCGTGCAAAGCCCCGGTGGCACCGGAGCCTTGCGCCTAGCGGGCGATTTCCTCGCCCAGCACCTAGGCGACCGGTCCATTTGGATAAGCGACCCGACTTGGGCCAATCACCCCAAGATCTTTGCCTCGGCCGGCCTACAGGTCGAGACCTATCCCTATTTCGACGCCTGCGCCAATAGCATCGACGCCGACGCCTTGCTCGCCGCGCTCGGGAAAATCCCCTCCGGCCACGTGGTGCTGCTGCACGGCTGTTGCCACAACCCCACCGGCTGCGACCCCACCCAGGACACTTGGCGGCAGATCGCTGAAGTCGTCGTCGAGCGCGGCCTGTTGCCCTTGGTCGATTTTGCCTATCAGGGGTTCGGCGATGGGTTGCAAGAGGACGCGACCGGCCTGCGGGCACTCTGCGACACGGGCTGCGAGCTGCTCGTGGCCAGTTCCTTTTCCAAAAACTTCGGCCTGTACAACGAGCGCGTCGGTGCCCTGACCTTGATCGCCGCGGACGCCGAGGCAGCGGAAAGGGCCTTGAGCCACCTCAAAATTGGCGCGCGCACCAGTTACTCCAATCCCCCGGCCCACGGCGCGGCCATGGTCTGCGAAATCCTCGGCGACTCAGTGCTGCGTCGCCAATGGGAAGGCGAATTGGCCGAGATGCGCGAGCGGATCAACCGCGTGCGTCAACGGCTCGTCGCTCGGCTCGGCGAGCAGGGCGTGGAGCGCGACTTTTCGTTTATTGAGGGGCAGCGGGGGATGTTCTCTTTCTCGGGCTTGAACGCCGAGCAGGTCGAGGTGCTGCGGGAACAGTACGCGATCTACATCGTAGCGGGAGGGCGCATCAACGTCGCCGGTCTGACCGAGGACAACCTCGATTACTTCTGCGCCGCGGTGGCTGCGGTCCTGTAGGGGCGACCGGCCGGTCGCCCCTACTGCACGGAAGGCCGGTCGCCCCTACTGCACGGAAAAACTCAGGGCACGCACCAGCACCGGGGTGCCGGTGAGGATTTCCGCTTGGCTCGACAGGGTGTTGCCGTCGTCGTACACCATGGTCTCTGGCCGGTCTAGGGAAATGTCCTCGTCGCCGCGCAAGACCGCGATGGGTTCGGGGCGCTGGAGAAATTCGATCAGTGTCTGATCGAGCTGTTCCAGCCCGATAAAGCGGTCGATTTGTCCCTCTTGGACAAGGGTGGCGAATTGCTCGTAGAACGGCCCGGCGTTTTCGGCCAATAGCTGCGGCCCGGCGAGGAAGTACAGGGTATAGACTTGATCGATCTCGTTGAAGGTGATCCACTTGTTCTCGCCGGGGCCGTATTGGACGATGTCCGAATAGACGAATTGTTCGTCAAACAGGGTTTCTAACGAGCCGTCAGAACTGCACAGAAAGGCGTGGACCTCGGCGTCGAGGCTTAGCTTGAAGCGCAGTTGTAGCTGGTCGCCTTGCTGCAATTGCACGCCCTCCGCTAGCGCGACAGCATGGGCGACGCCTCCTTCTTCGCGCTTGGCAATTAGGTGTAATTCCACTTCAACTGGCCCATCGCTCGCGCTGGTTCCAGTCTGGCGCGAGGCGACCTCATGGCGCACGTCCCGCTCCAAGATGCGGGCAGTGCGAGCTGCCACTAGCTCGCCGCTTTTCCGCTCGACTAAAAACATCCGCACGTACATCCACGGGGCGTCTGCTTCGAGACGCCCGCCCAACGCGAGCGCGGCGCCCCCCCCTTGCTTTAGACCCACCAATTCCTCGTTGCGCCACCGCTTCCCGGTCGTGTCCGCCAGCCCCAGCGCGACTTCGGCCCTCAGCAGCGCGGACAACAAGTAGTCGTTGAGCACCTTGGTCTCCTCGGTCTGCACGCCGGCGGGGTCGCGCAAGCCTAGCCAGTCAACCTCGCCCTTCCGGGCCTCGACGATCCCTACTAGGTCTTGGGCCGCAGCCGCTAGCTGACGGCTTTGCTCCCGCCCGCCGATAAAGGGTACACAGCCGCCAAGCGAGAGTACGAGTGCAATCACCAAGCTAGCCATGGCACTGCTCCAGCCGCTGCAAAACGGGCAACAGCATATCCTCGGCCACGCGCTCCCAACTCATCTGCTGGGCTGCCGCATAGCCTTCGGCAAGCAGCCTTTTGCGGCCGGTCGCGCCCGCAGACAACTGGCTGGCCAAGGCGCTGGCCACCACCTGACTTTGCAATGCTTCGGCCTGTGTGCATTCCCGCACTCCAATCGGCTGGTCGGCGCGGTCCGCCTCGTCGAGTTGGGTATAGGCTCCCTCGATAAAGCCGCCCAATCCCGCCGCTCCGGCTGTCTGGCGCACAAAGCCGCGGCAACCGCACACATCGCTGACCACGCTGATGGTGCCAGAGCTCAAGCACTCGACTTGGGAGATGCCGAAAGGCTCGTAAATCGACTGCCCGAACTCCGCGTCGCTGCCTCGGCGCAAATCGGCGAATTCCGCATCGGTCGGTAGGAACGCGCCGCAGCTTTGCTGGTCCCAGCCGAATTGGTTGACGAAAAGCGCTTTGACAGCGCGCGTGCGCACATTAAAGGCGCGGACTAAAAGGTCGAATTTTAGTTCGCCGCTGCTGAGGTCGCTCCCCCCCTCGCGATGGACCAGCGGCCAACCGTACGCGGCCATGCGCTGGACGTCTTCGGGATCGCGGCGGCCAGTCTCGGTCGCCAATGCGATAAAAAGCGCCCGTTGCCCTCGCTCCCACAGGTGGCGATCGAGGTGTTCGAGCACCAACAAATCGCGCCACAACCCTTTGCTCTCGACTAGGCGCGCGACGTGTGTGAAGACCAGATCCGGGGTCCAACCTAAGAGTGCAGCCCCGCTGGCCTGCACCTTTTCCCGCGCCGCCTCCCGCTCGGCCGCGGACAGTTCGACGGCCGGCACGCCGTTATACACGAGGTCAATGGGACGAGCAGCGAATTCCGGCCCGAGAAAGCGCAGCTCGTCCACCACCCAATCGCCGACGGCGAGGACGGCATCGAGACGATAGGCTTGGCTGACGAGGGCGTGTTTGAAATAGCCGTCTTGCGGGCCGAACAGCTCGTCGATGTACTGGCCGTTTGCTCGCGCTTGGCGCAGCGCATTGTAAAAGGCAATGTCGCGCCCGGGCCGCTTTTCCACCAAGGGCCGCACGGTGGCCACTTCGTGCGCGTAGAACAGGGTTTTACACGCCGCATCGCTCATCAGGGCCTTGAAGGCGGTCCCTAGCCCCATGAATTCATGCGCCAACAGCAAGAAGGGCGCGTCCTCGACTAGGGAGCGCACGGCTGCGAAACCCGGCTCGGCCAAGCGCATGTATTGCTCGTATTCCCAGTGCTGTTCGTAGCGGTGCGATTCGAGGCCCAAGTGGAGGAATAGGTCGCGCTTGAATTCGTTCAACCGCTTGGGCGGGCGGCTTACATCCACTAGCAGAACTTCTGGCGAGGCTCGGTGCCCGTCCTGGGTCAGCAAGCGTCGGCCATAGACCAGCCGCACGCCAAACTCTTGCTCGACCGCGTTGAGCTGGTCGGCGACTTGCGAGTCGCGGATGCTGCGGCTGGCGTCGTAGAGGATCTCGCCGTCCGGGCCGAGCGGTTGGACACTGTCTGGATCGACTAGGGGGCCGAGTAGGATCGTGCGCTGGCAATGAGCTTGGTAGCTGCGGGCCGTGATCAGACCGCGCAGGACCGTGCCGATTCCACCGGCTTGCTGCACGGCTTCGTGCGTGACGTGGACGAGCGTGGCCATACTAAAAAACATAGATTGCCGGGCATTTTCTGTCTAATGTCAGCGACGCGACTAGACTTTGCGTACATTTTTCACTCTCTGTAAACCAGCAACTTTCTTTTGGGAAACAAAATGGTCACAAACCGCTCCGCTCCATTGCCCCCTGCCGCTTATGACCAGCTCATCGAGCTAGCTTTGCGGGAAGACCTCGGCACTGTAGATGTAGCAGCCGATCTGACCGCTGCTTGGACCGTGGCGAGCGATGCCGAGGCTCGCGCTCGCATCATCGCCCGCCAAGCCGGCGTCGTCGCGGGCATCGAGGTTGCCCGTGCGGTCTTCGCCCGTCTCGACGGGAGCATTGCCGCGTGCGCCGAGGTCGCCGACGGAGTCGAGGTTGCAGCAGGCCAGACCCTCGTCCGCGTGCAGGGCCGCGCCCGCTCGCTTTTAGCTGGGGAGCGCACCGCGCTCAATTTCTTGCAACAGCTTTCAGGCGTGGCCACCCTGACCCAGCGCTATGTGGAGGCCCTAACCGGCACGGCCACGCGCATCACCGACACCCGCAAAACCACCCCGGGCTGGCGGCACTTACAGAAGTGGGCCGTGCGCTTGGGCGGCGGCGTCAATCACCGCATGGGCCTGTACGACGCCGTGCTGATCAAGGAAAACCACGCCGCAGCCGCTGGCGGCGTCCGCGCTGCCATCCGCGAGGCACGGGGCCAAGCAGCGCCGATCTACGTAGAAGCCGAAAATATCGGGGAGGTTGAGGAGGCTCTTGCGGGCGGCCCGAACCGCATTCTGCTCGACAATATGGACGCGCCGACCATGCGCCGGGCCGTAGCGCTCATCCGCGCCGCCAATCCCGCCATTGAGATTGAGGCCACCGGCGGTTATACCTTGGCGACTGTGCGCGAGGCTGCGGCCGCTGGTGTGGACTTTGTTTCGATCGGTGCCCTGACGCATTCGGCACCGGCGTTGGATCTGAGCATGCTTTTTGAGGGATAGAAGCGGTCGGATTAGTGGTTAGTCCCGATCCGTTATAGCAACCCTACATTACTTTAAGATGATCCGCAGATGGACGCAGATAGACGCAGAATAGGATGACAGCGTGAACCACTCCTAACCGTCCCCCCACTTACAATAGGGATTGCGCACGAGGTTGGTGTTATAATAGCGTGGATCGTCCGATACTTCGACGCCGGCCCAAGGCGGTTTCTCCACAGCCTCGTCTTGGCTACTCAGCTCGACTTCGGCGAGCACCAACCCCTCGTTTTCGCCAGCAAATACGTCGATGGTCCATACCTTGCCCGCCCAAGGCAAGGTATAGCGCGTCTTTTCGATATGGGGCCGCTGGCACAGGGTTGCTAGGATGCTCTCGGCGTCTTGGCGCGGGATTTCGTATTCGTACTCGCGGCGCGATATGCCGCTAGTCGCCCCCTTGAGCGTGAGTACCGCCCGCTCTCCTTCAATTCGCACGCGCACCACCCCGCCGTCTTGGATGGGGATGTAGCCCTGCCGGAAGGCGACGCCTTCTAACTGGTCGAGGCAAGAGCGGTCAGCTACGAGGTACTTGCGTTCGATTTCCCAGGACGTCACGATTCTTGCTCCTCTACGTGCTTGGCCAACCCGCGGGCTAAGTCGCCGCGCAAAACGCCGATCACCTGGGCGTCCTCGCGGCCAAAGCCCTGAGTCAGCACTTCCATTGCCTGTACTTGAAAGACGCGCGTACCTCCGCGCTCCAAGCGAGCTAGCTCGCGCAGCGTCCGCTGGGCAAGGTCGCTGCTGGCAAATACAAAGGCTAGTCCCTTGGCGCGGCGCACGGCCGACAGACCGACGACCGTGGCTCCAGAGCGGCAGCCGATTCCCAAGAGCGCGGACAGTTGCGCCGATGGGTTGAGGCGGGGCAGCACTTGCTCAGACAAAGGCTGGCGCGATGGGCACCGATCCGCGCGCCGCCGAAATGTTGGCTGCTTCGAGTACGCCGATTACCCGGCCTGCGGATTCGGGGGTAATGACGAGGTCGGCGCGGCCCTGTAGGTGCGCGAAAACGTTTTCGTAATAAGCGTCCCAGTTGGACTCGGCGAAGGACACCTCGGTGCTCATCTGGCGGCCGTTGATCATCGTCTTGACGAGGTACTTGCCGCCCGCATCCTCGATCGCGCCCTGCGTGCCCAGCACCCGCCAGCGCGGTCGCGGACTCATCGACAGGTTGGACATTGTTAGGGTGACCGTGCAGCCGCTTTGGAAGCGCAGCGTGTACTCGGAGTGATCCTCGTTGTCGTATTTTTTCCACGCGGGATTTTTGATTTGATAGCCGCTGACCGAGGCGATTTTTTCCGGGACGATATTCAAAATCCAATCCGTAAAATGCGCTCCCCAATCGTAGACGGCTCCGCCGGAGATTTTGCGATTGGAGCGCCACCAAGTCCCCTGCTCGCCGTAGCCGTAAAATCCGGCCTCGATGCGGAAGACGGGACCGATGATTTGCTCTTTGAGGATTAGATCGCGCAGCACCACGAAATCGCCGTCCCAGCGCCGGTTGTGAAATGTCGAGATCAGGACCTTGTTCTTTTTGGCCGCCGCCTGCATGCGCTTGACTTCGGCGCTGGTAATGGCGAGGGGCTTCTCGGACACTACGTGGACCCCGGCATTGAGGCACTGCACCGCTAGCTTGGCGTGCGTGTTGTGCGGGGTGATGACCGTTACCAAGTCCAAGTTCGCGCTCCGCAGCATGGTGCCGACGCGGCCGTAGGTCTTGATGCCGGGGAAGTCCTCTGCCGCTACTTGACGCCGCTCAGCATCCAGTTCGCAGACCGCAGCTACTTCCACGCCTTCGTTTTTGGCCATGGAGGTCAAGTGCAACTGACCCATATTGAACGCGCCGCCGTAGCCTATGACACCTACGCGGAAGTGCTCTTGTTTTTTTGCTGCCACAGTGTGCTCCTCTGTTATCTGTTAAAGGTTTTTAAGACCGCGAATCTGCAAAATGCCGCTGTGCGCGTCAATGCGGCTGGTTTGTCCGCGTCCTAGTCTTTTAATTATGTTGAACGGAACGAAATTTTCCTCTACGCAGTTAAAACCCTTCATAGACAGATGGAAATAAAACTAACGAGAAAAGACCTCGCCTTCATCGGCGGCTGCGTGCTCGTTGCCGCCGTTAGTTTGGCCGTTGGAGTCCACTACTTCTACCGGGCCTTTCCCGAAGCCTCAATCGACTTTCGCGTCACCCGCGATGAGGCGAAGGAGCAGGCGGCCGACTTTCTCGCCGCTCGCGGCTTTGACCTCGCCGCCTACCGCCACAGCGCCATTTTTCGCTACGATAACCAGACCAAGACCTTTCTCGAGCGCGAGCTGGGCCTCGAGGGGGCCACGCAGGTCATCGGCGATCCCGTGCAGTTGTGGCGCTGGAGCAATCGCTGGGTGCGTCAGCTGGAAAAGGAGGAGTTCCAGGCCACGGTTACGACTTCTGGCGAGCTCGTCAGTTTTAGCCATCTCATTGAGGAAGAAGCGCCCGGCGCGAGCCTCGAAGAAGCCGAAGCCCGCCGCTTGGCCGAGTCCTTTCTCACCGCTGAGCTTGGCCGCGACCTCGCCGCGCTCGAATTCGTAGAAGTCCAGACTCAGGAACGACCTAACCGCATCGACCACACCTTTAGCTGGAAACTGCGCAACTTTGCCGTTGGCGAGGCCTACTACCGCTTCTACGTGCGGCTGCAAGGCGACCAGATCGGCGGCTTTGGCGAGTATCTCAAAATCCCCGAGGCTTGGGAGCGCGACTTCGCCGAGTTGCAGTCGCGCAATGAGACCACGGGTTTGGTGGCTCTGACCTTACTCATCCTAACCATACTGGCGATGCTGGTCTCGTTCTTTGTCGGCGTCCGCGCCCGAGACATCCGCTGGAAGACCGCCGCGATTTTCGGGGCCATCGCTGCGGTCCTGACGCTGCTGGCCCAACTCAACAACCTGCCGCTGACAGCGTTTGACTACGACACGACCGATACATACGGGTCTTTTTTGACGGGGCAACTGCTCAACAGTCTATTCGCCGCCGCCGTCCAAGGTATCTTCATCTTCTTTCTCACGGCGGCGGCCGAGCCTTTGTACCGACGCTACTACGCGAATCAGATCCAGATTGGGGGCCAATTTACGCCAGCGGGCCTGCGCACCAAGCGCTTTCTCCTCGGCACTATTCTCGGTTTGGCCATGACCCCCGCCTTCTTGGCCTACCAGGTGCTCTTTTACATCACGGCCGAACAGTTGGTCGGCGCTTGGGGCCCGGCGGACATTCCCTACAGCGAGATGGTCAACACGTATATCCCGTGGATCATGGTGCTGTTGATCGGCTTTATGCCCGCGGTCTCCGAGGAGTTTATATCCCGGGCATTTTCGATTCCCTTCCTGCACAAATACCTCAAGTTCCGTTGGGTTGCGGTCGTCATCGCGGGTCTTATATGGGGATTTGCTCATGCCAATTACCCGCAGCAGCCCTTTTACATTCGCGGTATTGAGGTGGGCATCGCCGGTATTGTCGTCGGCTATATTTTTCTTCGCTTCGGGATTCTTGCCCCTCTCGTGTGGCACTACACGATTGACGCCCTGTACACGTCCTTAATCCTCTTCCGCTCGTCCAATAGCTATTTCATCGTTTCAGCGGCTTTGTCGGTGGGCCTGATGCTGTTGCCCTTGGCGGTAGCGCTCGTCCTCTACGTGCGGCAGCGCCGCTTCGCTGACCCAACGCCTTTGCTCAACAAAAGCGCTGCGCCCGCAGCCCCGGAAGCCGGCGCGGACGAGCCTACAGCGCAACAGCCCGCCGCCCCGGCTCCGACGTTTGCCTATACCCCGCTCTCTAAGCGGCGCATGGGTTGGGCTGCCGCGGTGGTCGTGGCCTCGCTGGGCTTTTTCGCCCTCGACTACGAAAAGCCGCTCGATTTTGTCGATGTCCACCTGACTCAGGCCGAGGCCAAGGCCAAGGCCATCGAGCATCTAAAGGCGACGGGAGCAGATGCCTCGGCATACGAGGTGGTCACCTACTATCAAAACCAACCGGACGCGATGGCGATCCGGTACATGCTAGAGCGCGACTCGGTGGCCGTCGTCAATCGCCTATACCAAGAAGATCTGTTGGCCAGCTTGTGGGTGACGCGATTTTTCCGCTACGGAGAAAAGGAGGAATACAGAGTCGCCGTCCATCCAGAAGACGGCTCTCTCTACAGCATAAACCACCTGCTGGCCGAAGAGGCCGAGGGTGCCGACCTTGAAGAGGCACAAGCCCAGGTAATGGCTGTCGATCACCTGCGCACCTACGGTTTTGACGTCGATCACCTCGAACTCAAGGAATCCTCGTCGGAAAAGCTGCCCAACCGCCGCGATCACCGCTTCGTCTTTGAAGCTGCTGAGGGCGACGAGCGCAACGTCGATGAGTTGCGCTATCGGGTGCGGGTCAACGTGGCCGGCGACGAGCCGGTTTCTATCTATCGCTACCTCAAAGTGCCCGAGGATTGGCGGCGTGCGCGCCAGGAGAGCACCACGCTCAAAACCGCGCTTTCCGGCCTGCTCATCGTCTTGATTGCCGCCGTGGTGCTGCACGGCCTGTGGCTGCTCGTGCGCCGCGTGCGGAACGAGGGTATAGCTTGGGCACCGCTGGTCAAAATCGCCGCGATTGGTGCGGCTCTCTTATTACTCGACTTTCTCAATGGCCTGTCGGTTGTCGAACGCGCCTATGACACCCGCCTCACGCTGTCGATCTTTACCATTACCCAGATACTTAGCTTCGTTTTGGGCAGCTTGGGGGTCGGCTTGATGATTCTCGCGGCCCTCGGCTTGGCCACCAGCCTCTATCCAGACTGGCCGGCGCGTCTGCGGGCTGCGCGGCGCGTGCCCGAATTCCGCGACGCGGTCGTCGGGGTTGCGCTGATCCTCATCGCCAGAGAGGCGTGGCAGCACTTGCGCGGCTATGTAGAGAGCCGATTCATTGCCTCCGACCCGAGTCTCGGCTTTGGGCTACCCTCTGCATTGGATCAGTATCTGCCCTTTTGGAATTCCCTGTCCGACGGCGCAATGGGGGCCATCTTCGCCCCGATTATCGCGGGCTTGGTGCTCTACTATAGCCGCGTCGTAATAAAAAAGAGGCTCTACGCAGTCGTGGCGGGCTTGGGGGTGGGATTGATTGTGTCCGGCGGCAACGCCGTTCACTTCGACGAATTCCTCTTTGAGTTGTTGACGTTTGTCACCAACGTTGGCTTCGTCGTAGCCGCAATCGTCTTGATCTTGCGGAACAACCTCCTCGCGTACGTGTTATTGGGATTTGCCTCGGTGCTCTCGGAGGTCAAGAGCCTCGGCGCGCTGGCCGCTCCAGCCTATCAGTTGCAAGCCGGCATCCTGTTGCTGCTGGCTCTTTTGGTGGTCTTCTGCTTGTGGTGGCGCTTGGGCACTGAGCACGAGGCGTCCTAAAGCGCGGATGATGGAGCTCATTTCCTACGTCGCCCTGCTGTGGGCATCGCTCGAGCGCCTAGTGGCGGGGATTCCGCGCTTTCTCATCTTCGCCACGGCGGCGTACGTCATCCTCTATTTTACAACGCTGGCCTTGGTCGCTGGGGTGCATCGGCACTGGTGGCGCGTCGCTTGGTTCCGCCGTCTGCTCTACTGGCAGTTTCCACTGGCCCTATTAGGCGCGGTGTTCCGCGTTCTGAGCCGCTACTACGATGTGCCTTGGCTGTGGGCTATCGGCACGAGTCTGTTCTCGGCCCTCACTCTTTACCTCGGGGCCTTCTTTATCGCCGCACTGCTGATGACGCCGGTCGTCGTGGGCGTTTTGCTCTACGATCGGTTGCGGCAAGGGGGGACGGAGGGGCCTAGCTCGTTTGAGCGGCGGCGCTTCCTCAGCCGCGGCCTCGCTGTGGTACCCGCTCTTGGGGCGGCGGGCGTTAGCCACGGTATCTATACCTCCTGCACTCGTGCGCGCATGCCTGCGGTGCCGCTTTGCTATCCCGACCTGCCCGCTGAGCTAGAGGACTTGAAGATTCTCCATCTCAGTGACCTACACATCGGGCCGTACGTCCAACTTGCCGACCTTGAAGCTCTGCTCGCGCGCGCGGCTCAAGCTGCACCGGACTTGATCGTGATTACCGGCGATATATGCGACCACAACCCAGAGTACTTGGCGACCCTGCGCCTGATCGAAAGCGTTCCGACCCGGCTTGGGGTCTACGCCAGTTTGGGCAACCACGAGTACATGCGCGGCGTCCGCCGCATCCGCCGGCATTTCGACCAGACTGCGATTCCCTTGCTCGTGAATGAGGGGCTGGCGGTACCGGTGGGCGCGGCGACTCTCTACCTCGGCGGGGTTGACGACCCGCGCTTCCTGCGCAGTCCGGCGTCCTACGCGCAACTCCGCAACTCAGTGGAAAAGGCCGTAAGCGCGTCGCCGAGCGATGCCTTCACCGTGTTGCTGAGCCACCGCTCGCAAGCCCTCGACTACGCCGCGCCCCTCGGTGGCACCGACCTGATTCTGGCCGGCCACACGCATGGTTTCCAGCTAGGCATGGCTGGCCGCAGCTTTTTTGAGCCGTTTTTTCCCGAGCGCTATATCTGGGGGCACTACGAAAAGGGCCGCACCCAGCTCTACACCACAGCCGGAGTTGGGCACTGGATGCCCTTCCGCTTCGGCTGCCCGCCCGAGGCCCCGATTATCACCCTACACCGAGCTTAAAGAAAGGAGCGTACCATGCGCATACTCGTAACCGGCGCGGCCGGCAGCGTCGGCTCTAACGTGGCCCGCGGCCTCAAAGATCGCCACGAGGTGCGCGGCCACGACCGCGTGCCCATGCCCGATCTCACAGATACGGTCGTTTCTGACCTCACCGACTTTGATTCTATGCTAGAGGCCACGCGCGGCGTGGACGCCGTTGCCCACATTGGGGGTCTGCCCGGTGGCAACGAGTGGGAGACGATGCTGCAGAGCAACTTTATCGGCACGTACAACGTGTTTGAGGCCGCGCGCCAAAACGGCGTCAAGCGCGTCGCCTATGCCAGCCGCGCCGGGGTCTTGGGCCTCTATCCGCGCAGCATCCACCGCACGGTCGATATGACTACTACTCCGGTGGGTATCTACACGGTCAGCAAGATCTTCGGCGAGGCTTTGGCCCACTCTTTTGCCCATCAGCACGACATGGAATTTGTCTGCGTGCGCATCGGCAACTTCAACCTCGAGCGCGACCAGCCCGAACATCCACACAACCTCAGCCATGGCGATTGCGTGCGGGTTTTTGAGCAGGCGCTGATTCATCCGGGCGTAAAGTTTGAAATCGTCTTTGGGGTGTCGGGCAGCAACTGGCCGCTCTACGACGTCGAACACGGGAAAAAGGCGATTGGGTACGAGCCGCAGGATTATTCGGAGGTGCCGGAGGAGGAGTGGGGGAGGTAGGGTGCCGGATGACCGAAAGGTGTCGCAGTATCTGGGTTTGACCTGTTGCCGCAGATATTTTTCGAGTAATCAATTCTACATGATATGGGTAAAGTAAATGGATCGCTCTGTTATCCCAATCTATTCACAGGAAGCCAACCTCAAACAGAGGATACGTTGTCATCTTCTTTCCCTCGGCTTTCAAAACTCAGCCGAGGGCATCCTAGAGGTCGAAGGTAGAGGCAAAGATGTTATACGAGCACTTCATAGCTCGCAAAGAAATGCCCGCCGAGAAGCGAACCGTAACTTTTTGGTACAACGTGCCTCGGCACTGATTAAACACTTTGCGTCGGGAAGAGATATTGAACCAGCCAATATATCGCCTCGTCTGGAAAGGATATCCGCCGGTACATGGCAATCTGACCTGTTCAGACTGGCGTCCATGACTTGGTCTGTTCCGGTGTCGAATGGGTTCGGCCGCCGTCTCAGGTATCTCGTGTGGGATAAGAATAATGGAAAACTGATCGGATTGATCGCGATTGGCGATCCGGTTTTTAATCTCTCGGTCCGCGATAACCTGATCGGATGGAACGCGCATGACCGCAGAGAACGCCTCGTCAATATCATGGACGCTTACGTGCTCGGTGCCTTACCGCCTTATAATGTCTTACTCGGTGGAAAGATGGTAGCCTGTCTCATCCGGACCCAAAAGATATATAAAGACTTTATGAAAACATACGGTGCGACAGTCGGCATTATATCCCAGAAACAGAAGAAGGCACGTCTTCTCGCAGTGACGACTACGTCTTCAATGGGACGTTCCTCAGTTTATAATAGGCTAAAATTGGGAGAAACGGAGTATTTTCGTTCCATTGGCTACACCAGAGGGTGGGGCCATTTTCATATCCCTGATGAGTTGTTTGCTGAACTACGCGATTACTTACGTGAAATTGAGCATCCGTATGCGGACCTTCACCGGTTCGGTGCTGGGCCGAACTGGCGACTACGCACAACACGGGCTGCTTTGAAGGCACTAGGATTCAATGATAATCTGCTCCGTCACGGCATTCGACGGGAAGTCTTCATCTGCTCGCTGGCGTCCAATGCCACCGAGCTCCTCCGTACCGGCAAAGGCCGCCCTGACCTTTCATCGCTTCTCAGTGTCAGTAAAGTTGCTCGCTTGGCCCGCGAACGCTGGATCGTGCCGCGTTCGCAGAGACGACCTGAGTACCGGAAATGGACGAGTGATCATCTTATCCAATTGTTCGGCGACCACAGCCAGATCATACAAACTTGCTACTCGAATTCGGGTCGGCTGATTGCCGGGGACACAGGAAGGTGAGCGCGACGATGCCGACGCATCTCGAACAATGGCAGGAACGCCTTGAGCGGCATTTTGAGTCTCTTGTACGCATTCGAGCAGGCTCTGAATATCACATCTTTGCCCTTGAGCATAGTCTGAACGACGAGGAAATCGAAGAAGTATCATCGCTGCTTCACTCCTGCCTCAAAGCCCGAATTCCTTTGTCGCGATACTGGCTTCCTTGGGTGATCTATGCCAGTGAGCGCGGCTACACTTACGAGGGAGACGAGTACTGGCGGTCGTTCGAGGAACAGATGCCACAGTGGGAGGCAGAAGACCGCTATAAGCTCCGCCGCTGTTTCATAAAATTCCAAGAGATGTATGATGGCGTAGTGCCGTCCGGTCTATGGGCGAATCATTTCACAATTATCTCTTGGCCAATTACGCATGCTATTCTTCCTCGATACCTACAGCGCCAGTTTGCCAAAACGCTCTATGATCTACGTTATCGTCTTGCTGGTTTGGGGACACTCGCTCCTACCACTATCGGACGATTACTAGCTGCTAACGCGCATCATGCCTCTACCCGTTTTCAAGAGTTCCTCCAACAGGAAGAACTGACAGGGCGAATCGTTCTCGCTCTTCTTGACGCGACACCCGTAGGAGGCGAAGAGCTGATTTATCCGCGAACCCTCCAACGGATCGTTGAGGATCTGGAGAAGGTTCGCAGTACGCGCGAGTGGTTCGGAGAAACAAGACGTTACGTCCGCGATCGCTTCAAAGGAATCGGCAGCGGGCAACCCGGTAGAGGTTTGTCTATTCAACGCGGGTCTTCGGCCGTGCCGGATGGAGTCCGATTTAGTGCTCGGCCGAATATTGTGTTGGGCCACCGCGGTGGAGGAACTTGGTCAGTCCGGTTGGAGATTCCGTCCTTCCACAACGTTGCTACACTCAGTACAGATATTCGGTCCTTTCTGAGGAGCACTCGATGCCGTCTCAACGGTGCCGACGATATCAAGTCAGCAGGCTGGCTTCTTGCTAGGAACCGAAAGGGCGTTCTGAGGTCTTGGCCCGATTCGCAAAAGCCGCTTATTCAGTTTGATCAATCGCACGGTAAAATTGACCACCTTCTTGAATCCGAATGCCGCCTCACGCCCGGTCCGGTCTGGCTATTTCGGATTGCTAGGGACGGGACTGCCCGTGAAATTACTAGCTGTATCGTTCGGCCCGGCTGCAGCTACATCGTTGTCACAACAGCGGAGTTACCTGAACCATATAATGGTATGAGCGCCTGCTCCGTGAATTGCACTGGCGTAAAATCCTTTCGTCTGCAAATCCCTCCCAGTGTGTCTGAGGAGGATACAGCGTGGCTTAATAAGCTCGATCTGCAAGTGGCGCGAACTATCCAGGTCTGGCCTGCTGGGCTTCCCGGTCGTGGCTGGGATGGCGAAGGAAGTAGTGAGTGGCTTACGACTGAGGAGCCGTGCTTTGGATTCATGCACGATCACCCTGTTGACGCATATTTACTCTGCATCAATAACGGCACACAGACGGTAGTTGAGGCGGGTCCGAAGGGAGAACCTATTTTCGTGCGTCTACCGTCTCTTCCCACAGGGGAACACATACTTACAGTCAAGGCACAGCGGAGTAGTTGGCTGAATGAAGTTGTAGCGACCCCTGGGGCTGAAGGGTTCGCTCAACTACATGTGCGGGAACCTGAGCCGTGGACTCCCGGGGCCGTTTCCCACACCGGCTTCATCGTGACCCTCGAACCGCACGACGCTGATCTCGATATCTTTTGGAGAAACGAGGTGAAGCTGTCAGTACTGGGTCCAGAGGGTCGTCCTGTCACAATTACTGTCTCCCTCGAAGACAGGAGCGGTAAGGAGATTCTTTCAAAGCGTTTCGACAATGTGGAACTACCGATTACTCCAGAGGCATGGAGCAATAGATTTTCCAAGTTCCTAGAAAATGAGAAAATTACGTGGAGTTACCTCAAAGCTACTACAGGTCAAATAAAAATAAAGGGAGAGGAACTCGGTGAATTTTCGTGCCTGTTTGAGCACGATTCTGTCCCTCTACGTTGGATTTTGAGCCGCGATCGTAATGATATCCGTATCAGATTGATCGATGATACTGGCCAGGAAAATTCCGAACCCGAAGTTCTTTTTTTTAGCATGGAGTGTCCTCTTAAGGAAAAACGATATCTATCAGAAAAAGCTTTATCCGGAATGATCGTTGAGCCGCCTGGGGGATTGTTCTATGCGAAGCAAGGAGACCACTGCGATGTAGTGATCGTTAGTGCTATACCAAGACACGAGGGTTTGCGCGGCCTTGGAATTACTCCCGACTTTTTTGGAATTCGTACCGGCTCTATTGCTTTGGGAGGCTGTTTGCGTATGCTCGCACATTGGCACGGAGGGCGCTTGTATGGAACCCTCGTGAAAGCTCGACAGGAGCAGATAGCGGATGGATACCTTGATAGCATTTACGAAACGCTTTGCGGTCAAAACTGGACGCGGGCGGAAAAAGCTTTTCTGAAGACGCCAAATTCGCAGCCTGCTCTTGATACTCTACAGCAGGCCGTAGAAAAAAAATCCACTGGGTTCTCTGCCGTACTGCGTCGTGAACACAAAAAAATAGATAATAATCCAGATCAAGCTGAACAATGGTATTCGGATCTGGCGATGCGGTATCACGTGAGCACTGATCCTAAGTTGTGCGGTTTTGCATTTAGGTTAGCCACCGAACCCCACCTGCTTTCTAAGATGTTTGGCTGTGAACTGGACGAAATGCTCAACACTGTCCGAGGTAATCCAGTGATTCTACGCGGGGCGCGATTCCTTACCCTTTTGCGCAATACCCATAATCACGGCTAACCAGTGTACATACTGCAGAGGTCGCAATAGTGATCACTAAGATATTGGCGGGTGACGTTCTCTCCAGATATAGGCAGACGCTTGGTCTTCCCGGAAGCCAGGAAGGGTCTATAGACGATGTTTTGCTCGCGTTCCTACTCAGGCGTAGTGCAGGGATCCATTGTCCATGCTCCCGCGCCATGCTGCGCGGCTCGCTCCTCGAAAGCCTCCAATACCTATCCCCGGCCGAGACACCACTATCTGATCATATTGACGAGATCATCGAGGGCCTTATCGTCGGTGGGGACCTTCTTGAACTGAACGATGTAGCAATCGATGATCCCAACGTGAGGGGAACATGGGTTTTTGCCGCACCGCCCAGCTTTGTCGTGAGGCCAAGTGGCGATGTCTTCCTGCTGGGTATCGTTCACGATCAGGATGTTTTCCTGCCACAGTCACTGGCCTCGCGGGTTAGGTACGAAGGCTTGACACGCATAATTGCCTCAAAGCCTGATGAAGAACTCGTCACCGAACTGCTCGAGCAGGGCTTGCAACGGCTATCCGAAAATTCTTGGCTCAAGAGCCCGAAAGCAGAGCGGCCCGAAGACATGCTTAGGCAATTTAAGCATCAGCTTTCGGCGCAACCGCCAAGTGGTGCTGTCGACGATCTCCAAGTTCTTGACCCGACGCGGCCCGTGAAATTTTACAGCGGACGTTGGACAACACCCCAAAACCGGACCGGCACCTTCGTCGCAAGACGGCCACAGGAATTCGGTGCGCCTATCTGGTGCTTTGCCGAATTAGAGGAAGGCACGGTTGTCCGGTTGCTGGACCTGCCTCCCAAGAGAACACGGTGGCGTGGCTGCGATATAGCGTGGCATTTGCAAATGGCGATTGACCATTGCCGTCATACCCCGCAGATCTATCGACGGCTGAATGACGGCGACGGCGTACGCCTAGATTTCTTTTCCCCGCTGCCAGAGTGGTCGCAACGGCGTCTTATGATTATTGGGCGTCCACTGCCGCGAGATCGCAGTTTGATGTCCTACCGAATACCAAGCACCGAGATGGAGAGAGAGGAGCAATTCCTTCAGGAACAGCTCTGGCTTTCGCTCACAAGAGATTCAGACTAGAAGAGACTCCTTATGACGACGATTCAAGAAAACATTAAGCAACTACATGGTGCGCTTTGTGACTATATCGAGGCTACTTATCACGTCAGTGCCCGGTCGCTCATCGCACAGCGGAAGGAATTGCTCGATAACCCTGGTGTCATATATCAAGTCCCTTATCTCGAATCGACTCCCCGCTACCAGACAGGCGAAGGCTTCGCCGCCATGAATGGGTTGCCTGCGGCAGCCCTTGAAGCCTATCTGGTGGTGTCCAAGCCCGAGGGCGATCTACCGAGGCTTGTCTATAATCCGCCGTATAAGCACCAGTCCGACGCTATCCGCGGCAGCCTCATTGATGGCAGAAATCTTGTCATTACGACAGGGACAGGTTCTGGGAAGACCGAATCCTTTCTCTTACCGATCCTTGGCAAGCTCGCACAAGAAGCGAAAACATGTCCTGCTTCCTTTGGCCAACAGACAGCCATGCGAGCGCTCATTCTCTATCCTATGAACGCGCTAGTGAACGACCAACTCGGACGACTGCGAGCGCTGTTCGGCGATCCCCGACTCGTGAAGCTATTCAAAGAGTGGGCCGGCAGGCCACCGCGCTTTGCCCGTTATACAAGCAGGACGCCGTATGCGGGCATTCGCACCGCCAAGAAGGATTCCTTAAAGCTCAAAGCCTTTAATGATTTCTATGCGGACATCCAGCGTTGTGCGCAGACCAAAGATTCAGAGGAACAGGAGAAATCGCACCGACTGCTGCAAGCTTTGAGAGAACGCGGCAAATGGCCGGCCAAGCCTGATCTGGCCGCGTGGCTAGGTGAAAAAGGCAGCAGGTGGCAGGACCCTACGACTGGAGAGTTCCAAAGAGCCGTTACGCTTCCGGACGATTCGGAACTGCTTATACGGCACGAGGTTCAAATGACCCCTCCAGACCTGCTAGTCACTAACTACTCAATGCTCGAATACATGCTAATGCGCCCGATCGAGCGGCCTATATTCGACAAGACGAGAGAGTGGCTTGAGAGCAATCCTAATGAGAAGTTCCTCGTTGTTCTAGACGAAGCCCATCTTTACCGAGGTGCAGCCGGTGCTGAAGTAGGTCTTCTTATTCGGCGGCTGCGGGACCGACTGAGCATCTCAGCAGAGCGGTTCCAGGTCATTTGCGCCACAGCGAGTTTCAAGGACCACGAGTACGCGCCGCAGTTCGGTGCGCAGCTTTCAGGAATTCCCTCCGATACCTTCATTTCGATCACGGGTTCTCTCAATCTAAGACCACATGACGCGCCTGGAACGGATCATGATGCCGATGTTCTCGCTTCTATTGATCTTCAAAGGTACTACAAGGCGACCACAGATTCGGCACGCCTCTCAGTCATACAACCCCTTCTTGATCATCGCCATGTAGAGGGTACCTATACATCTGAGGTCGCGCTTTATAACGCACTGGTGGGTTTCGGACCGATGGGGCTACTCATTAATTCAACTATGCAGCAGGCATATCCAATTTCAGAACTTGGTCATTTCCTTTTTCCCTCTGCGGTACCCGAGAAAGCCGATGCTGCAGTGACTGCTCTGATGGCCCTCGGAAGCGTTGCCCGTGTCGAACCCAACACGCCTGGCCTTTTGCCGTGTCGTATTCACAATTTTTTTCGTGGACTTGCAGGTCTTTGGGTTTGCATGGACCCCGATTGCAACGAAATCGAAGATGATCATAAGGACGGTATTTGTGGGAAGATGTACAGCCAGCCGCGTGAGCGTTGTGGATGCGGCGCGCGAGTTCTAGAATTGTACACGTGCCGCAATTGCGGCACAGCCTACGCAAGAGCTTACTCCGACGACATCGATGTTCCGTCAGCACTATGGTCTGAGCCTGGAGAGCGGCTCCGAGTGGAAGGTGGTGAGACGAGTCCGCTTTTGCCCCTTGACTTGCTTATCGAAGAACCGGGCCGAGAAGACAGTGCCGAACCGGCTGACTACGATCTCGAAACGGGACGCCTTAATCCTCAGAGGCTGGGCCCACGCACACGTACCGTTTATATCCGAGGTGATCGAGTGTCCGATTCTGCCGATGAAGACGACGAAACATCTACAGGAATCGAAACACGAGGCCAGTTCATATCTTGTGCGGTTTGCGGTAAGGCAGCCCGATTTGGTCGTTCTTATGTGCAAGATCATCAGACGAAAGGCGATCAGCCATTCCAAGCGCTTGTAGCTCGTCAGATACAGATCCAACCACCGGCTCCTGTAGAAGCTAGCAGTTTTGCGCCATTGCAAGGACGCAAAGTCTTGGCCTTTTCCGACTCCAGGCAGGTCGCTGCCCGACTCGCACCGAACTTACAAATGTATTCGGTCCGCGATTCCTTGCGTCCTCTCATCTCATGGGGATATCGCAGGCTTCAGGACGTGCCTGCCCTCAGTACGAACCTGAATCTTGAGGATTTGTATCTCGCCGTGTTGCTAGCGTCGCAGAAACTAAACGTACGCCTGCGTCCTGAAGAGAAATCTGGCGAAAGCAGCTTCGATGGTGCCAATCTCATTGTAGAAAAGGCAATCCGCGATGGTGAGAAAGAAAATGACGTGGGCTTGCAAAATCTGTACTTGGAGTTTCGAAACGAACGTCCACCAGAGGCATTGCTCGATAACATTGTTACGACCGTTCAGGATCGGTTCCGCGGGTTTGAGGCACTGGCACTGGCCTCAATTGCTGAACGACGCAAGCATACTGACGAGCTTGAGAAACTGCCAACGATTCCGGGACTTATCGAAACTCCCGAAGCCAAGGTTGGACTCGCACGGGCTTGGCTGCGCTGCTGGCAAAATCACGGCTTCTGGTTGAACGCAATGCCCCTCGCATGGTGGAGACGGCCGCGTTCAGAGGGCACGAGCGTTCGTGGTCAGAAAGGGAAGTTTAAGGCCATGAATATCGTTCTTGCGGATAAAACAGCCCAGAAGATTTTCTGGGACAAATGGTCCCCAGCATTATTGGCCCTGTTTACTCAGGATACTGATAGTGGATACAAGCGACTTAGAGGCAGCGAGCTTTCGCTTCTGTTCGACGGCACCTGGGTTCATTGCACGACTTGTAGATCCGTTCATCGGCCGGTACCAGGACTGTTGCACTGTCTGGACTGCGGCAGCCTAGACATTAGGCATCTTGATCCGGATTCCGATCCCGTATTCCTTGCTCGCCAAGGATTCTATCGCAAGCCCGTCATGGAGGCACAGCCCATGGCACTTATCGCCGCCGAACACACGGCCCAGCTAAACGCACCACAAAACGAAGATGTTTTCTCCAAGGCCGAAGAGAACGAACTACTCTTTCAGGATATAGACCTGAAGGGTCGATCAACTGAAGAAAGTCGATCAACTGCCATTGATGTTCTTTCGAGCACGACGACTATGGAGGTTGGTATTGATATAGGCTCACTCTCGGGAGTTGCTCTGCGCAATATGCCACCGGGCCGTGCTAACTATCAGCAGCGCTCCGGGCGTGCGGGCCGTCGTGGTAACGCTGTTGCCACGGTCGTTGCGTTCGGCAGTGCCGATAGCCACGATGAGCATTACTTCTCGGAGCCGGATGGTATGATTCGCGGTGATGTTGTCGATCCGAAGTTGACTCTCGACAACCGGGAGATCGTACGTCGCCACATTCGCGCCTTCCTACTACAGAATTATCACCAAGATCGACTTCCAGAGATTAATCTGGAACAACGACACGACTTGTTCTCCGTTCTAGGTACGGTCTCTGAATTCCGTAACGGTACGTCGATATTGAACCGAGACGATTTTGCGGCTTGGCTCACCGAGTACGAACAACGTTTGCAGGAGCGTGTCCTTTCATGGATGCCCGAGGAGCTTTCGGAAGATGACCGCCAAGACCTTCTTCGCGAGATGAGGGTCGATTGCCTGAAAGCGATTGACGATGCTATTCGGCTTGGTCCTGGAGAGACTGACGTAGAAGGCGATCCTGACGAAGATAACGAGACCGAGGACCCATCCGAACAAGGCGAGGAACGCCCGCAACAGGCTTCAAATCCCAGTAAGCTTCTTGACCGTCTTCTGTATTGTGGCCAACTGCCTCGCTATGCTTTTCCAACAGATGTGGCCACATTCCATGTTTTCGACCAAGATCGTTCGTCGCGCTTTCACCCAATTATGCGTTTTGCACCATCTCAAGGTCTTCCTATTGCCCTAACACAGTACGCACCGGACAAACAGGTTTGGATTTCGGGCAAATGTTACACATCGGGTGCACTTTACTCCGTCATGTCAGACGACCGGTCCGCTGCTTGGGAATCAAAGCGTATTTACATGGAATGCAGCGAATGCGGTTTCGCGAAAACTTTTTTGATTGGTCAGGCACAGAGCAACGAAACACGTAGATGTGAGGCTTGCGGAGGCGAAGAAACTTTCGGACCTGGACGCTATTGGCTCCGCCCGCCGGGCTTTGCCCATCCTATCGATGTCGAAGAAGTCACATCGCCAGACGACATACCGGAAACGAGTTATGCGACCCGTGCCAAACTCACTATGGGTACGCCCGACAAGGAGGCGGATTGGACTCCGGTCAATGATCACATCCGTGTTCTGAGGGCTCGGCAGCATCTGCTCGTATCAAATACCGGACCCAACAAAGATGGTTATACCTACTGTACTCAATGCGGGCGCATAGAATCCAACGCTGTTCACGATCCTAAACTGATTGGAGCACACCGCAAACCTTATCCCGACGATGACGATATGATGTGTGAAGGCACCAGAGTGACGCGGCACCTCGTTCTCGGTACGGATTTTATTACGGACATTGCCCTGTTTTCGATGCGCGTTGCCAAACCTCTAAATCTGAGGCCTGGCCATTCTTCAACCATCGCCGCTTTGAGAACAGTTAGTGAAGCACTAGCCAAAGCGGCCTGTCAGTTGCTTGAGATTGAGCCGGGCGAACTAATGGCTGAATTCCGGCCAGCCCTAACGCCGGATGGAGCGCGAGGTCTTGAGGCGGAGATCTTTCTCTATGACACTTTGCCGGGAGGAGCAGGGTTTGCCAGCCAACTCGTCGATTGCGGCCAAGAACTGTTTCAGCAGGCACACTACTTGATGGCGGCCTGCCCAGAGGAATGCGATGCGTCCTGTTATCGGTGTCTACGTAGTTTTAAAAACAAGTTTGAACACAGTCTCCTAGACCGCCACGTGGGAGCAGAATTGATTGAATACCTGCTCACCGGTGAACAGCCAAGATTTAACTCCGAACGCTTGCGGAGATCGACTGCACTATTATATCACGATCTCCAGCGGCAAGAAGTTGATAGTATTAAGTTCGAACGTGATGTTCCAATCAGCACCAAAAAGGGCGTTCTGACGGCACCCATTCTGGCAAGAACCACCACTGGACTAGAATTCATTATTGCCCTCTCTAGTCCACTGACTACTGACCAGCCAGCCGATCCAGCTATTGCCGAATTTCGTACCAACGGTGGTAATATCGCCGTGGTCTTGAAAAACGAACTAATTGTTCGCGGCAATCTTCCGGAGGCAACGCGGGATGTATTGCAAAGAATCGGTAGGACCGCCAGAAAGGAGTCATCCCGTCGGTTGGGGTTCATGGCCGGAGAGATTAAAGTCCCCGACGACTTCGACAGCATGGGCGATTCTGAGATAGAGAAGATGTTTGGGGGGGATGAGTGACTTTATTACTGGATACCCATCTATTGCTATGGGCGGCAGGCGACCCAAGACGGCTGTCATCAAAAGCTCAGAACCTGCTCGGTGACCCCGCCACGGAGTTGATGTTCAGCATCGCAAGTATTTGGGAGGTCGTCATCAAGAACGCACTCGGCAGAAGCGACTTTTGCGTTGACCCGCAGCAGTTGCGGAATGGCCTGATACAAAACGACTACAGTGAACTTGGGATTCGAGCCGAACACGCGCTCGCTGTCGGGTCTCTGCCGCCGATCCACAAGGACCCCTTCGACCGCATACTCATAGCGCAAGCACAGGTCGAAAGCGTCACGCTGCTTACCACGGACAACAAGGTGGCTGGCTATCCCGGTCCCATCCAAGCAGTCTGATGGATTAAGCCAAGAGCAATGACTACTGGCTCGTGGCGAAAATAAAAAAGAGGTTTGATATGCCAGTGTCGGCGTCAGCAATTCCCGATGAGTACCGCGCTGATGTAGCTCGGGCGGTGGAAATTTGCAAGGCAGAAGGATGCCGAGACGTGTTTATATTTGGCTCGGTCGCAGCCGGACGTAATCGGCCACGGTCTGATCTGGATATAGCTGTCCGTGGCTGTCCGACCAAGCACTTCTATCGGTTGCTAGGTCGGTTAATGGATGAACTTACCCATCCCGTGGACTTGGTTGATCTAGATATTGAAATCCGAGTCGCTGAGTTCCTAGAACAAGAGGGGCAACTCGTGCATGTTGGATGAGGCCCTCAGACGACTCATCGTCCGTGAACTCGAAGAGATCGATACTCTACTCAGCAATTCCTCTCCATTGCTAGGGACCCCAGTCGATGCGGAGCCATCCTTTGAGCGCCTAGCCGCCCTGTCGGCAGTTCTCGAATCGTTCTATACCGGCCTCGAGCGAATTCTTGAACGCATCGCCAAGGAGGTCGACTAAGACAACCTGAAGGCGAGCGGTGGCATATCGAGTTGCTAAATCAGGTCGCTCGCCAGACAGAGAGCCGGCCGGCTGTAATCTCAGAGGACTCCCGGCAGCGTCTGCGCGACTACCTTGCCTTCCGTCATCGCTCCCGTCACGCGTATGCGCATCATCTCATCTGGGATGGTATGGCCCAATTGGTCGCTGACACCTCGCAGACATGGAATATCGTCCGCTCAGAGATTTTGCAGTTCGTGCAACAGGAGTCGGCTTGAAGACTTTCCCGAGCGCTATATCTGGGGGCACTACGAAAAGGGAACCACCCAACTCTACACCACGGCCGGAGTTGGGTACTGGCTGCCCTTCCGCTTCGGCTGCCCGCCCGAGGCCCCGATTATCACCCTGCACCGAGCTTAAAGAAAGGAACGTACCATGCGCGTACTCGTAACCGGCGCGGCTGGCCGCGTCGGCTCTACCGTAGCCCGCGGCCTGCAAGCGCGCCACGAGGTGCGCGGCCACGACCGCGTGCCCATGCCCGACCTCACGGATACGGTTGTCTCCGATCTCACCGACTTCGACTCTATGTTAGAAGCCACTCGCGGCGTGGATGCCGTCGCCCATATTGGCGGTCTGCCCGGCGGCAACGAGTGGGAGACCATGCTGCAGAGCAACTTTATCGGCACGTACAACGTGTTTGAGGCCGCGCGCCAAAACGGCGTCAAGCGCATCGCCTATGCCAGCCGCGCCGGGGTCTTAACCCTCTATCCGCGCAGCATCCGCCGCACGGTCGAGATGACTACCACCCCGGTGGGCATCTACACGGTTAGCAAGGTCTTCGCCGAGGCCCTGGCCCACTCTTTTGCCCATCAGCACGACATGGAATTTGTCTGCGTGCGCATTGGCAATTTCAACCTCGAACGCGACCAGCCCGAACACCCGCACCATCTCAGCCATGGCGATTGCGTGCGGGTTTTTGAGCAGGCGCTGATTCATCCGGGCGTAAAGTTTGAAATCGTCTTTGGGGTGTCGGGCAGCAACTGGCCGCTCTACGATGTCGAGCACGGCAAAAGGGCGATTGGGTATGAGCCGCAGGATTATTCGGAGGTGCCGGAAGAGGAATGGGGGAGGTAGGGGCGCTCGGACCGATCATAAAAAATCCTTGTAACTACTAGATCTAATTGCTACTCTCGTTGAAGTGGCTGATAGTTAATGAAAATGATCTTTTCGATTTAATAGACTTGCGACAACAGAAGTGCTCCGCTGATTGGACGATTGATAAAACAGCAATGTGGGGAAAGGTATGAACACCATCCACACTATAGAAGACCTGATGCAGGTCTTGGACGAAAATCCCCAGTGGGCCGAAGCCATGCGTGCCCGGCTGTTGACGCGCGAACTGATCGAACTCCCCGAAAGGTTCACCCAATTCGTCGCGGAGGTGAACAAGTTCGTCGAGGCTACGAACCAGCGCTTTGATGGCCTTGAACAGCGCCTTGACCAGTCCATAGAGACCACCAACCAGCACTTTGATACGCTCGAAACCAGAGTGAAGTCCATCCAGGATGATGTAGGTATACTCAAAGGTGCCCACGCCCGGAGTGCTGCACTCAGAGAGGCCACCACGATTGCTAGGGACATGGGCCTCCAGCGGACGAAAAATCTCACCCAGAACGATCTATGGGCACTGACCGACCTCGCCGACACGTCGGATATTCCTGCAAACGAACTGAGGAGTTTTCGCCGCGCTGATCTGATTATGGAGGCCACTGATCCGGACGGTGGAACTTGCTACATCGCCGTGGAAATCTCCTTTACCGCCAATGGGCGGGACACCACTCGGGTTCTCCGCAACGCCGAATTTTTGACGCGGTTCACGAGTAAGCGCTCCTATGCCGCTGTCGCTGGTCTGTACCGAGATGACCGGATACAGGACTATATCGACTCTGGAGCGGTACTTTGGTATCAATTGGATCCGGAAGTCCTAGAGGCAGAATAACAGCCCCTGTCCCGTACGTCTGATATGCCCGTGTCGGGGACAGCAATTCCCGATGAGTACCGCGCTGATGTAGTTCGGGCAGTGGAGATCTGCAAGGCAGAGGGATGCCGAGACGTGTTTATATTTGGCTCGGTCGCAGCCGGACGGCATCGGCCGCGGTCCGATCTGGATATAGGTGTCCGTGGCTGTCCACCTGAGTGCTTCTATCGTCTGCTAGGTCGATTGATGGATGAACTCTCCCATCCAGTGAACTTGGTTGATCTAGATATTGAGATCCGAGTCGCTGAATTCCTAGAGCAAGAAGATCAACTCGTGCATGTTGGATGAGGTCCTCAGCCGACCTATCATCCGTAAACTTCAGAGAGGTAGAGCGCATGGACCCAAGCTGCTTGCAGTACTGCATGACCGATGCACAGCGCGACCATTTTGAGCAGCAGGGATACTTGATTGTCGAGGATGCGCTCGACGACGACATGCTGGGCAGGCTGCTGGAGGCCGGCGATCGCGTCGATGCCGAGGAAAGGGCGGCGCGTGGCTTGGCCCCCAATGCCCTGGTGTCGAAGTTCAGGACTATTGTCGAGAATGATGTTTTTCTCGAACTGCTCGATTGGCCCAAGACGTTTCCGCTGATTTGGGATATTCTCGGCTGGAACGTCCAGCACTATATCTCGCATTTGATCTACTACCCGCCCGAATCCAAGAGTAGCATCAATCTGAAGCCGGGAGGATGGCACCAAGACGGCGGCCGGCCAGTTCCCGAAATGGAGCGTCCCCAACCGAGGTTATCGCTAAGAAGCTGTTGAGTTATTCAGATGCATTTAGCGACCGTAATCTTTATCATGGCAATACGAATCATGTTCTCTGCGGATTGGGTGAGGATTTCGAAGTCTTTGGCCAAGCGTCGAAATCCACCCAACCAAGCCAAGGTTCGTTCGATGATCCAGCGTTTGGGCACCACTTGAAACCCTTGGGTTGGTTTATCCGCTATATCGAGTCGCAACCCCAACAGGTTTTCAACGAATTCAACGGTGGTACCGCGATAGCCTTGGTCGCCGCAGAAGGCTTCGACCGAATCATACTTTTCCGCGACCCGATCACATACGTCCCATCCTTGGCTAGTATCGGCCACATTGGCGGCATGTACTTGGACGGTCAGCATATTACCCAGCGTATCGGTGGCGAGGTGGCGTTTACGTCCTTTGATCTTTTTTTCCCCCATCCACGCCTCGATCCTGACTGGCATATTGGGTTTTAACCGATTGCGAATCGATCAAGGCATAGGTCGGATGCTCGTTTTTGCCCTGCTTGTGACGGGCGCGCTCATTCAGCGCGTCCAGGGCTTGTTCCCACACGCCACGCTGATTCCAGCGTCGGTAATGGTCATAGACGGTATCCCAGGGGGGAAAATCAAGCGGCAGCATCCGCCACGGAATACCCCCTTTGACGACATATAAAATGGCATTGACCACCTCGCGTTTGGCATACTTGCCGGGGTTGCCCCGAGGGTCAGGGCGAGCAAAGAAAGGAGCCAGCAAAACCCATTCTGCATCGGTCACGTCACTGGGATACCCAGGCATAACACAAGCCTCCTATCGAAAAGAGCCATTGAGACAAATAACATACAAAATAGCTTTTAACTCAACAGCTTCTAAAGGTCGGATTCTGGCTGACCGACATCAGCGAGCCAGAGAGAGGGGGGATCAGGATTGTCCCCGAAAGCCACAAGGGGGATCATCCGCCCGATTTTGCCGATGCAATGCAGGTTCAGGTGAAGGCGGGCACGGCCGTGTTGTTCGACCGACGGATGTGGCATGCGCGCGGGATTAACACCTCGGAGACGACCCGGAAAGTGTTGTTTTTGGGGTATAGCTATCGCTGGCTGCGCGGCCTCGACTACAACCTGATGCCCGATGAGATTCTCGCCAAGTGCAGTCCAATACGCCGGCAATTGCTCGGCGATGGGGTGGACGTCAAAGGCTGGTGGCAGCCGACAGATGAGGACGTTCCCCTCAAGGGCTGGCTGACCGAGCACAAGGGGGAGGAATACGTCGAGCGGATCGGGCAAAAGCAGTGGGAAAGGGAAAAGTGGGAAGTGCCGGGCGGCTAACCATTGAATTGACGCGCACATGGCCCAATTGGAGTCACACCACATGGACATCGAACTCGGCATAAAAGCCCAAGTCGCGGCCCGGCGCAGCGGCCATCCTTGGCTGGAGGGCGACCATCTAGCGCTGGAGCCTGGACCGCAGTTGTTCACCGATTGGCGCCACGTGCTGCCCGGCGAGGTCGGCGCGATGGGCCCCTATTGGGCCGAACCGGACGGCACTCCCATACCGTTGCGTCTATGGGACGATGTGGATCGGCGGGATCGACCCATCAGTGCGCGCTTCGTGCCCAGCGACGTGCCTAGCGGTATCCGCATCGTCGCGACCACGGCGCAGCGGGAAGGACCATTACCAGTAGGTGCGCCCCCCGGGCGCAGGATTATTTACCGCGATGGGCTGTACCAGACTTGGTTTGATCGCGGCACCGGCGAGGCCACCCGTCCGATGTGGTACGCCGAATCCAGCGATGGGTACGAGTACGGTGGCGAACGCGAATGCCATTTTGATTGGAGCGCCGCACCCGAGGCCGCCGGCCACGAGCGCGCGGAAATATTTTTCGATCCCTCTGCGCCCGCGGAGGAAAGCTACAAAATGTTCTTCCGCTGCGGCGTCCCCACAGACGGCGAGGCCCGGCGACAAATCGTTGAACATTTCGCCCGCGAGCGCCCCGACGACATCCATCCCCTAGGCGGTGATTTCCGCCACCACCTGTCCGGCATGTGGGGGGCCACGTCGCCGGACGGCGTGCACTGGACGGTGCTGCCAGGGCCTTTGGTCATCCACTACTCCGACACGACCAACGTGGTTTACTACGACGAGCGACTGCGGCGCTACGTCTGGTACGCCCGCTGCAGCGCGTACGGCCGTCGCTGTATCGGCCGGGCTGAGACCCCGGACTTCCGTCGCTGGCCCCTGCCCGATCTGTTGGTGTGGCCCGGTCTTCACCATCATCCGGCCGACGATTGGTACACCAACTCCAAAACCCTCTATCCCGGCACGGTCGATCAGCATCTAATGTTTCCCGCGCTCTATCACCACATGGACGACACCTCGGAATTGCGGCTTTTTTCGAGTCCGGACGGAATCGTCTGGTCGGAAGTGCCGGGGCCGCCGTCCGTGCCGTCCGGGGATGCAGGTGCTTGGGACGAGGGATGTGTCTTTGGCGGTACGGACCTGATCCCGCTCGGTGCCGATCGGGTGGCGCTGCCCTATGGCGGCTACCGCAACCCGCACAAATATCCGCGCAACCCGCACACCTTTCGCCACGATCGCGGTTATGCCGTGTGGCCGGCCGAGCGCCTAGCTGCGTTGGAGGCGGAACAGGATGGCAGCTTTACTACTTTGCCGATGGTCGCAACCGGCCGGCGCGTGAGACTCAATGCCGCGGTTAAGGCCGCCGGCCATGTTCTGGTGGAAGCTGCCGATCACCAAGGTCGCGCCCTGCCCGGTCACACTTTTGACGACGCTGTGCCGATTTTAGGCGATTCCTCGCATCACCGGGTGGCGTGGCGCGGTGGGGACCGCATACAATTGGAGCAGAGACAGTCCTTCATGTTGCGCTTGCGCCTGCGCTGTGCCAAGCTCTTTGCGTTTGAGGTGGACGAATGACCCAAAGCGAAATGCAGCGCCGCATCGCCGAAGATGGCTGGTGCGTGATCGACGCCGTGATCCCACCCGAGGCGGTGGCGCAGGTGCGAGACAGCATCCTCGCCACGGCTGCCGCCCACAAGCTGCCCGATTCCCGCGGCCAGCTCGACAAGGTGTCGGGACTGGTCAACTTCGATCAATCTTTTGTCCCCTATCTGGCGGAGCCGCGGCTGTTGGGCCTGTGTAAAGCGCTTTTGGGCGAGCACCTGCGCGTCTCGTACACCACCTGCATGGTGACGCATCCGGGCAATGCGCGCGGCGCGTGGCACGCTGACTGGCCGTTCAATCAGCAAAACGCCGGACACGTGCCGGCGCCGTATCCCGACGCGCTCCTGCACGTGACGACGATCTGGATGCTGACGGCCTTTACGGCAGAAACCGGAACGCGGATCGTCCCCGGGACGCATCGCCAGCGCAACAATCCCAGCGGCGACAATGGCGTCCCACCCCTCGAACCGCACCCCGACGAGGTGACCGTCTCCGGCGAGCCGGGGTCAGTGCTGGTGATGGATAGCCGCCTGTGGCATGCGATTAGCCCCAACCAATCGGCTCAGTCGCGGGTGGCGCTGCCCATTCGCTTTGCCCCTTGGTGGCTAAACTTGGACTCCCTGCGGCCGGGTTCCGACGAGCGCCAGCGGCTCACTGCGGGCGGCCTCGCAGAGAATACAGTGCCCCTGGTACCGGAGCGGGTATTTGCAAACTTGCCCGACGAGGTCAAACCCCTGTTCAGGCACTGGGTCGCCTAGGACCGAAGCCAGCTAGCGTCTTGATATCCCGGCGCTAGGAAATCCATCCGCGCGAACTCAGCTTCCACAATCATATTGCACGCGATTGCATGCGGAGATTATGTGTCAACCTCTCAACATTTCTCTGTAAATGCGCTCAATAAACCATTGAAAAACCCGGATATAGCCCTTGGTATATCCGGTCGCATTGGAACGTCTTCTCGCTCTCCCCGCAAAGCTGGATGACGACACCCAAATGGTGCACCGGGGTGCCTGAAGGAAGACGACCAGAAGCCCAAAAAGAAAGCAAACAAGATGACCCACGCGAAGATACTGATCGTCGAAGACGATGCACCCAGCGCAGCGCACCTCGAAGAATGCCTCGAAAACCTAGGATATACAGTGTGTGCCGCGGTTTCGTGCGGGCACGAGGCTATTGAAAAAGCGGAGCACAAGTGCCCCGACCTCGCCCTAGTCAATCTCGGACTCGACGGAGAAGTCTCCGGCTTGGAAACAGCCGAACAGATCGGCAGCCGGTTCGACGTTCCCGTGGTGTACTTGACCGATGGGGCCGAGGAAGACCTGTTGCAACGGGCGCAGGCAACCAATCCATTCGGCTACGTAGTGAAGCCGTTTGAGGAGCGCCAACTGCATCTGAACATCCAAACCGCCGTCTCTATGCACGAGAGGGAAACCAGGCACAGAAAGACGGAGATGCGGTTGAAGCGAATTATCAAAAAATTGAAAGATTTTACCCGGCTGATGAAACCCGTATTCGACAGCATGAGCGAAGGCGTGGTCGCCGTCAATGAAAACGGGGAACTCGTGTTTCACAATTCGGTCGCGCGGGGGTTCGGTGAGGGTCTTCCGGCGGAGCAGGACATCGATAAATGGGCCGAGAAATACGGCGTTTTTCAGCCCGATGGGAAGGCGCTCGTCGCGAAGGATGAAAGTCCGCTGACGCTGGCCTTGAACGGCAAGGCGACGGACGATTTCGAGGTAATGGTGCACAATGAGGAAATGCCGGAAGGCGTTCATGCTCACATCAGCATCAGCGGCAGACCACTGCGGGGCAAAGCAGGGACTTTGAAGGGGGGTGTCCTCGTCTTCCGCGACATCACCAAGCTCCAGCATACAGAAGTCGAACTGGAGCGGACGATCGCCGAGCAGAAGGACCAGGCCCTGCTCATGGAGACTATTCTCAGCAGTATCAGCGACGGCGTGTTGGTCGCCAACGCCGAGGGGGAATTCACATTTTTCAATCCCAGTGCCGAACAGATCACCGGCGGCATGCTGGATCTAAAGTCCGAACAATGGGCCGGGAACTATGGAGTCTTCTATTCCGACCAAAAAACCCGCATGCCAACGGCACAGCTTCCCCTAGTGTGCGCCGTACGGGGTGAGGAGACCGACGATGTTGAGATGTTCCTCCGCAATAAGAAAAAGCTGGAGGGAGTTTTTATCAGCGTCAGTGGACGACCGCTACGCACGAATGTAGGGGGGCATGGCGGCGGCGTGATCGTTTTCCGCGACGTTACCGAGCGCATGCTCGCCGAGGAGGCGCTGGCACAGGCATTTGCACAGGGACGATTGGAGGTAGTGGATACCATTCTCCACAACATCGGCAATGCCATCAACAGCGTCACCACGGGAATCGAGACTGTGCGTCAGAATCTGGGGAACGATCGCGTCGGCCGCCGTCTCTTCGCATTGGCCACGGCAGTAAGAGAACACCAGGACGACTGGAGCGATTACATCGAAAACGACCCGCAAGGCCGCAAGGTGATGCCGTTCATCATCGAGCTATCCGAAAGTTTCTCCAAGCGGAACGAAGACCTGATGAAGACGGTCGGTCGCGTCCGGGACCGGGCCAATCACATCGCCGATATCGTCCGCACCCAAAAGGCGTTCGGCAGTCCCACCATGGCTCGCAAGGACATCGATCTGCACGAGGCACTCTCGGCCGTGGCGAGGAAATCGGTAGCCTGGTCCTGTACCGGGACGTGTCCAAGGAGGTCGAGGCCGAGCAGATGAGGGCCGAGGTGCTGCGGCTGCGCACCGAGTTGGAGACGACCTCCTCCTTTGCCGGCATGGTCGGTACCAGCCCTAAGATGCAGCAGGTGTACGCGCTGATGCAGCAGGCCGCCGAAGGCGATATCGCGGTGCTCATTCGCGGCGAGAGCGGCACCGGTAAGGAACTGGTGGCCAAGTCGGTTCACCGCAACGGCCCGCGCAAGCGGGGGCCGTTCGTGGCTCTCAATTGCGCCGCCATTCCCGAAACGCTCATCGAAAGCGAGTTGTTCGGACATGAACGGGGAGCTTTTACAGGGGCGACAGAGCAGAGACGCGGGGCCTTCGAGCGCGCCGCTGGGGGTACGATCCTGCTCGACGAGATCGGCGACATGCCGTATGCCCTGCAGGGCAAGCTATTGCGCGTTTTGCAAGAGCGGGAAATCCAGCGGGTGGGCGGGACCGCCTCCATTCCGGTCGACATCCGGGTGATGACGGCGACCAACAAGGACATAGAGCTCCTAGTGAGAAGGGGCGAGTTCCGCCAAGATCTGTTCTATCGCGTCGCCGCCTTCCCCATCGAGATTCCGCCGCTGAGAGAGCGGCGTGAAGACATTCCCCTGCTGGCTAGACATTTTCTCGATAAACACGCCGAACGCGCCGACAAATCTATCAGCGGCACTTCCACCGCTGCCTTGCGCCTGTTGATCCAGTACGATTGGCCCGGCAACGTGCGCGAGCTAGAAAACGCCATCGAGCGCGCCGTGCTGCTGGAGACGGATGTGGTGCTACAAGCAGGCAGGCTGCCTCCCCAGTTGTCGCCGGTCATCGCTGCCGGGAGTGACGGCTCACCGCCGACCGCGATCCTGCCGCTGGCCGAGGTCGAGCGGCAGGCACTAGTCCACGCTCTCGAAGTCGCAGACAACAACATCACGCAGGCGGCCCAAGCCTTGGGTATCAATCGCGCGACCCTGCACCGCAAATTGAAGAAATACGACCTGTCCAAGGATTGAACCGGATCGGGGGCCGCCCCGTTTGTTGCAGTCGTGTATTCTCGATGGGACGCCGGGGATTTCAGGCAGCTTCCAATTTTTCCTACTGCGTCACTTGCGCTGTAACTTGGAGAACGCCCGCTGTTGTCGGAAATGGATCGCGCAAAGAGGCCGACGAAAGTGGCGTCTTCAATCCCACCACACTTCACCGGGAACCAGATGGGCGCGCAGCAACTCTTCGTTTAACTCCACCCCAATCCCCGGCCCGTCGGGCACGGTGATGTACCCGCGATCGACTACGGGACCACCCCAATCCAGCGCGATATCGTCCCACCAGGGACAGTCGAGACCGTGGTGTTCCAGTGCTAGGAAATTCGGCGCGTTGGCACACACGTGCGCCGAAGCTACGGTTCCCACCGGCGTGCAGATGTTGTGCGGGGCAAAGGCCAGCGAATGCAACTCGCACAACTCGGCCACTTTTTTGCCTTCCTGCACCCCGCCAAAGCGAGGGATGTCGGGCGTGATAATATCCGCGGCCCGGTCTTCGATCATGGGCCTGAGCCCATGACTCATCCAGTGATTTTCACCACAGGCAATGGGTACGGAGGTGTGGTCGGTCACGTACTTTAGGGCGTCGAGATTTTCCGGCGGGGTCGGATCTTCGAGCCACAGAATGTCGATGTCCTCCAGCCTGCGGGCCACCCTGAGCGCGTCCGCCGGCTGGTAACTCCAGTGCATATCTAGGCACAGCTCAACATCGGCGGGCAGGGCCTCGTAGGCCGCGTGGCTGACGGCACTCATGTACTCGACCTCGGCCCTAGACAGGGCGCGGTTGTGGTGATCCTTGCGGTACTCGCCTGGAGCGCTGTTGTCGATATCGACCTTGACGACGGTGTACCCGGCTTCTACCCGCTGGCGCACCCCGTCGGCATAGGCTGCGGGCGAGTGGTCGCCGGGCCGGGCCGTGTCGGCGTAGATGCGCACTCGATCTCGGTACTTGCCGCCGAGCAACTGCCACAAGGGCAGGCCCGTCATTTTGCCGTGCAGGTCCCATAGCGCCAGTTCGACCCCCGACAAGGCCAGTACGATACTGCCCCCTGTGGACCCGGCACCGATTAGTCCACGGTAGATCTTTTGCGCCAACCGGACGGGGTGGCGGGGATCTTCGCCGACGAGCAGCCCTTCAATGCGCGTGAGGATGTCTCGCACGCCAATGGGCAACTGCGCTTCGCCAATGCCGCAGATTCCCTCATCCGTTTCGACTTTGACCAGCGTCCACGTCCAGGGAATGCCCTGAATCATGACGGATTTAATCGCTGTGATTTTCATGTAGGCTGCGCTCCTTTTGGTTTTACGGTGCATCGGTTTCACCTGCACGGGAGCGGTCCAAGACGGCGGCCCGGCCCTCAAAAATAATCCACACCTACTCCAACCTCTTCGCGCCATATCCCGTGAAACAGCCCCCATCTCCTCTCACCTGCACGTAGGCTCGCGGAGCAATTCCGATCTCGTAGCTGTATTGTACTTGGATCTCCCTTTTATCAATGCTCTCACTACCCGGATAGCTCTCTACCAAGACGCGATCTACCTCCTCGGCCACGGCCTGAAAATAGGCTAGTGAGGGAGGTGACAGCCGGCTCGTAATAAGAGAAATGTAGGATGTCAGCAGCGGCAGGTCTGCAGAGGGGCCAGCGAATGGTAAGGAGGGTGGCAGATGCAGCGATGTCGAATCTCCCGCGGCTGCTATGGTCTCTCTGGCCTTGCGCTCAACAGCCTCTGAGAAGCCGTCCAATAGGACTGTGGCTGTAAGATAGGTATGCTCCACGGTGGAATCGCCATAACTCGTGCCTGTCTGCACCACTGCCCCACGCACGCCATCCACTTGATTCAGCTTCTTCTGAACCGTCATCAGATCGGAGGTCGGCGCATACAGATAGAGCCCAATGTGGTAGCCGATCACGATAGCGATCAGGATGCCGAAACCAATGAAATGCAGCCTTCTTGGATGTCCCAAAGAGATCGAACCGGCCGCCTCATCCCGCACCACGTAAGTCCCCACGACCAAATCGTGCAACGATTGACGGGTCCTCCGGTTGAACACATACCAATAGATCAATCCCAGCCACAGGGCTAGGACAATCCCATATACCACCCAATTCCCTCCAGCCATAGAAGAATCCAAAAGAAAAATGGCCCCCAAGATCGCCGCCCGCAGCAAGGACCTCCCCAGCGAAATCAATTCCCCCTTTGCACCCACTACCCGCACGCGCAGCAGGCGTTTACCCAAAGTCTGTCCCTGCCCCATACGGCTATTGAGCAGTCCGAAGTAGAACACTACCAGCGTGAAGCCTACCAGCCGTCCCCAGACCCCCAGTTGCGCCAGCCGATCCGCGAAAAGCACCCCCAGCAGAGAGCCCACCACGAAGAGTAGGACAAGATCCACCCCCAAGGACAGCAGCCGTCCCCAGAAATTGCAGATCGGTTGGGCCTTTGTTGCGGTCGGTGTCGTTGTGGATCCAGTATCCGCCATATTTGCGCTTCCCGTCGTTTGCGTTTAGGTAAAGTCGGGCTGAGGAGCCGTCGGAAAATAACCGATTGATTTCTTTGCAGGCACGAAGCGCATTATAGGCACCAGCGACCGGGGTGGTATGCCGGACCGTTGGCTCCGTCTTATTGGCTCAGCCGGTCGAGGACGTTGCGGGTGATCTGGGCGACGGTCGCGTCTCCTTTAAGCCCGTGCGACCAGTCAGTCGTTCCGGCTGTGAACACTGTGCCGCCGCGGGTATAGAGGCCCATGACTGCCGCGCCCTCCCTGCCCTTTTCCCAGCGCTCGTACCACACGCTGTCGTCCGAGTGCCACCGCGCCGGGGCGGTGCACAAGATGGTAAAGTCCGCTGGGGTGCCGTAGGTTCCTTTGGGTACCGGCAACCCATTTTCCAGCGCGTACTCGCAGCCGTCGCACTCATAGCCGACGATGGTGTGCTCGCCCCCGAAGTTATCGTCACGCTGCAAACCCGTTCCCGCAAAAACCCAATGTTCCGGGCGATGGACTGTAAATGCTCCAGACCCGTCCATGTATTGCCCGTGGCTCAGGTGATAGCCCCCGTAGAGGAAGCCGACGCCGGTCAACTCGTTTTCCGGCCGGCCCACGAGGTGGTGGCTCCACAAGGTCGAAAGGTTCGCGTAGTCTCCGGCGGCATAGGCTGGGTCCATGTTGAACTGTTGCTTCCAGCATACCAGCGCCCGGCCTTCGTCCTCGCTGCGCACCCGCCAGCACACGGAGTTGCCGCTGAAAAACGCGGCGTTGCCCCCGGCGGCGATATAGGCTTCGAGGTGATCGCGCATGGGAGCCGACCAGTATTCATCGTGCCCTACGCTCAGCACGAGCCGGTAGTTGTCCAACAGTTCGGGATGCCATTCGAGGTCGGAATTGGCGCAGTAGTCGAGCGCGTATCCAGCGCCTTCCGCCCACTCGACAAAGTCGCGCTCCCAGCGGTCGAAAAGCCCGGCCAGCGGACGGTCGAAGGAAACGCGATGCCCCTGCAAGCCGCCGCGGCCGTGATAGCTGTAGAAGCTGTAGCCGCCCCAGTTGTTGTAGGCACTGTAGGTATTGGTGGCTAACTGGAGGAGGATGCGGGCGTCCGTGGGGCCAGCCGGTCGGACGATGAAAAAGCCCCGGCTCTCGGCCGTGCGCCGCCCCCGCCGCACGAACTTGCCGCCTTGGTCTTCGACGCGCAGCGCGAATTCGTAATACCCACTGCGCCAGTCGTCCGGCACCTCCAACTCGCAGGAAACCGGCCAGCCGCAGCCATTGGAAGAAGCGTCTTCGGGCACTGGATGGGACGACCCAGGCAGTTGATCCTGCCGCCACACGACTTCGCGCTCGGCACCTATCCGCGTCACTTCCAGCGCGTACTCGTCTGCGCTAGTGGCCACGTGAAAGCGCACCTGTTCGCCGGCCCGGTAGCTGAGTTGGTCGGTGTAGCCTTCGACGAACATTATCCTGGGTACTCCACTGTTACTACTCGCTCGTCTAACTCGCGTTGCAATCTCTCCACCTGTTCCACCACGTACTCTACCGCCTCCTCTACCGGCGTTTCACGCCGCTCTTTTTCGCGCCGCAGCTTGACCTCGACAATCCCCCGCTGCAAACCGCGATCCCCCACCGTCACCCGCACCGGGATCCCAATTAGGTCGGCGTCGTTGAACTTGACCCCTGGGTTTTCTCGGCGGTCGTCGAGGAGGACTTCAATCCCGCGCTCTGCGAGGTCGGCGTAGAGTTGCTCGCCCGCGTCTTGCGCTGCGCCTGCGCCCTTGGCGAGGAGGACGATGTGTACCTGATAGGGCGCGACGGCAATGGGCCACACCAAGCCGTCTTTGTCGTGGTACTCCTCGGCAATACAAGCCAGCAGCCGCCCCACGCCGATCCCGTAAGACCCCATGACGACTGGCTGCGCCTTGCCCTCGGCGTCGAGGAAATCACCGCCCAGTGCCTCGGTGAACTTGGTGCCTAGCTGGAAGATATTGCCCACTTCCACCCCGCGCGATTCGCGCAGCGCGGCGCCGCAGTTAGGGCAGCCGTCGCCTTGCCGGGCGGTAGCGATATCGGCGACCACGTTGGCTGTGTAGTCGCGGCCGTGGTTTACATTGGCGAGGTGGTAGCCCGGCTCATTGGCACCGGCCACTAGATTGGGCGAGGACGCCACGGAGTCATCGACGACGACCAGCGCTCCCTCGACGCCGATGGGCGATCCATAGCCTGGCTCTGCGCCGACGGCGCGTATTTCCTCTTCCCGCGCCGGCCACATTTCGAGTGCACCGACGGCATTGGCCAGCTTGGTCTCGTTGACGTCCATGTCGCCGCGCACGACCGCCAGCACAAACGCGTCCTTGTTGTCCTGACCGTCGCCGACGGTGGCCATCAAAAAGAGCGCCTTGGCGGTCTTGTGTGCGGGGATGTCGAGCAGCGCGGTCAGCTCCTCGATGGTGGTGGTATTGGGCGTGGCGATTTTCTCGGGCGCGGCGGGTGCTTCGGCCGGGTTGGCCTGTTTGGCGAAGGTGGCGATTTGGCGGTTGGCCGAGTACCTGCAGTCGTCGCACAAGAGTAGGGTGTCTTCGCCGATCGGCGTCAGGTACATGTATTCGTGGGCTAGCTCGCCGCCCATCATCCCGGTGTCTGAGCTGACCGCGAGGACGTCGAGGCCGCAGCGATGAAAGATGTTGAAATACTGCTGGTAATGGGCGCGGTATTGCTGTTCGAGGCCCTCCCAGTCGGCGTCGAGACTGTAGGAGTCCTTCATGGTGAACTCGCGCACCCGGATAAGGCCCGAGCGGGGGCGGGGATCGTCGCGCCACTTGGTCTGGATGTGATAGACTAGCTGGGGCAGTTGCTTGTAGGATTTGATCTCGCGGCTGACTAAGTCGGCTACGACCTCCTCATGGGTCATGGCCAGCACCATGTCGCGCTCGTTTTTGTCTTGGAAGCGACCCATCTCCGTGCCGACCGCGTACCAGCGCCCCGTCCGCTGCCAGAGTTCGGCCGGATGCACTACCGGCATGGTGAGCTCCTGGCCGCCGATGGCGTCTATCTCGCGGCGGATAATGTCCTCGATCTTGCGCATCGACCGCTGTGCCAGGGGCAAATAGCTGAAGATGCCGCTGGCCAATGGGCGGATAAAGCCGGCCCGCAACAAGAGCTGGTGGCTGACTACCTCCACGTCGGCAGTAACTTCGCGCAAGGTCTGGCTAAAAAGCCGACTCATTCGCATTTCACATTCCTCTCTGTCGATTCTGTGTGCTGTTTGGTAACGTAGCGCATCGGGTCGTTGCACTCAATTGCCATAAGAAACCCGCTAGGAGTCGTTCCGATGATTAAAGTCCCCGATTGAGGGCCACCGCGCGCATCGCCCGATACATGCACGACAGCGACACCAGCACCCAAATCAAGGCAATCAGATACGCCAGATAGGGCACCTGCAACGGATCTATTCCCCAATAGGCCGACAATATCCCAGCGTCCGTCCGCTCTGTATAGTACCACAGGTCGGTGCGGAAGTCGTAGAGACTGTACAGGCAGAGCATTACTCCCATCCACACCGCGCCGATACTCGCCATTCGCTTCGACTTGCAGGCCATGATGCACAGAATTAGCCCGCCGCCGATCCCCAACGCGAAGTCAACCCCCCCCGCCTCCCGCGGCGTGTAGATCAGGGTCATCCCCGCGCAGGCCGCGCCAATGCACAACAACACCAACCGCTGCGCCTGCGGATAAAGCGCGGTGTACATCAGCAGCGCCCCCCACAGCGCCGACCCCACGTAGCCTGCCGCGCTAATCAGCGGGAAAAAACCACCCTTTGTCAGGGTGTGCCCGGACTCGTTCCAATGGGTGCGGATTTCGAGGACTTCGCCGCCGGTGAGCAGAGCTGCTGCCGCATGATTGACCTCATGGACCAGTACCACAAAGAAGCGAAATGGCTTGATCAACGCGGTGTCCCAAAAGGCCAGTGCCAGCCCCGTGCAAAGGAGATAGTAGCGAAATTGCCAGAAGACCTCGGCGATGTAGCGGATGCGGCGGAACATTGCCGCTAGCTACTAATCTCAGCGCCGATCAGCGCGACGGCCTCAGCTACCGGGAGCGGGTCGAGCTGTTCGCCGGATCGCTGCCGAATCGCCACCTTGCCCTCTTCGACTTCGCGGTCTCCGGTGATCAGCATATAGGGCACCTTCTGCGTCTGCGCTTGGCGGATGCGCTTGTTAAGGGTTTCGCTGGCCGCGTCGAGTTCGGCCCGGATCCCAGCGGCGAGAAGCTGCTGATGGAGCTGGCTCCCGTAGTCGGCATGGCGCTCGGCAATGGGCAGCACCACCGCTTGCACGGGTGCCAACCACACTGGGAACGCGCCGGCGTAGTGTTCGATCAAGAAGCCGATAAAGCGCTCGTGCGTGCCCAGCGGTGCGCGGTGGATGCAGATGGGCGTCTCTTCTGCGCCCGCCGCGCTGGTGTAGGTCAAGCCAAAGCGGCCGGGCACGGCGAAATCTACTTGGTTGGTGGCGATTGTAAACTGCCGCCCGATGGCGCTCCAAACCTCGACATCGATCTTGGGGCCGTAAAAGGCAGCCTCGTCGGGCACCTCCTCGTAGTTGATTCCTCCCCGCGCCATGGCACCGCGCACCATGTCCTCGGTGCGGAGCCACTTCTCGCGATCATCGACGTACTTTGCCCCTAGGCCCGAGGGCACGTGGGTGCTCAGACGCATCAGGTAATTCTCCAAGCCGAATAGCTCAAAATAGCGCAGATACATCTGGCAGACGGCGAGAAATTCCGCCTCGAATTGGTCGAGGGTGCAGTAGATGTGCGCATCGTTCATCTGCAACGAGCGCACCCGCATCAAGCCGAACAACTCGCCCGATTGCTCGTAGCGATAGCACGTGCCATACTCGGCTAAGCGCAGGGGCAGGTCGCGGTACGAGCGCGGGGCAGCGGCGAAAATTTTGTGGTGGTGGGGGCAGTTCATGGGCTTGAGATAGTACTTGACCCCCTCCAACTCCATCGGCGGAAACATCGACTCAGCGTAGTACGGCAAGTGGCCGCTGCGCAGATACATGGATTCCTTGCAGATGTGCGGCGTGCGCACCCGCAGATAGCCGGCCTCGTGCTCGGTCTTGCGGGCCAAGTCCTCCAGCTCGTCGATGATCACCGCCCCCTTGGGCTGCCACAGCGGCAGGCCCGGTCCCACTTCATCGTCAAAGATGAACAACTCCAGTTGCTTGCCCAGCGTGCGGTGGTCGCGCTTTTTGGCCTCCTCCAGCATCGCTAGGTGGTGGTCGAGGGCCTCGCGGGTGGCAAAGGCCGTGCCGTAGATCCGCTGTAACATCTTGCGGCTCTCGTCGCCGCGCCAGTAGGCCCCAGCCACGCTCAGGAGCTTGAAGTGCCTGATTTGGCCAGTGCCGAGCATGTGCGGCCCCCGGCACAAGTCGATGAACTCGCCGTCTTGGTAAAAGGACAAGGTCTGGCCTTCTTCCAAGTCGGCGAGGATCTCCTGTTTGTAGGGAGCGTTGGCGACCATCTCTTCCGCTTCTTGGCGCTCGACATCGATCCGCTCGAACCGGTGATTTTGCTTGACGACCCGCTTCATTTCCCGCTCGATCTTCTGCAAGTCTTCGGGCGTAAAAGGCTCGGCAACGTCGAAGTCGTAGTAGAAGCCGTCGTCAATGGCTGGGCCGATCGCCAGTTGCGCGTCTGGGAAGAGGCGCAGCACCGCCTGCGCCAACACGTGCGACATGCTGTGGCGGTAGATCCAGGCGGCCTCGTCCGCATCCCAGGGAATGAGTTCTACTTCCGCCTCGCTGCCGAGCTGGGTGTGGAAGTCCACGCGCTCGTCGCCCGCGCGGGCGGCAATGTATTGCTTCAACAGCGTCTTGTCCTCTTGGACGAGGATCTCCTTGAGCGTGCCCTCGCCGGGGTATTCGATGGCTTGTCCTTGGGGGACCTTGATCAGCATGACGTGCTCCTTGGCATGAAAAAACCCGCTGTCATTGTAGCCGACAGCGGGGAGAGGTTGCAAAATAAGCTTTTAGTCCGTCGCTATCCGGCGCACATGGTAGTCGTAGTCGTAGCAGTGGTAGGAGTCGGCCCCGACGGGAAACCGCTGAGGCGCTGTGCGGATGCGACTGTAAGCATAGCAGAAATCATGCTTTATAAAATACCGGCAGGGTTCCGATTGTGCAAGAGCAGTTAGGCCAGCTCGTAGTGGGTGCGATCGGGAAGGGGTACTGGCCGACCGTCCTCAGTGTTGATGCTCCAATCCGCTAGCCGCAGGCGCATGTCTGCAAGGGCGTCGCGGTGTTGCTCTTCGTCGATCACATTGACCAATTCGTTTGGGTCGGCGACGAGGTTGTAGAGTTCGTCGCGGTCTCCCATGGGGTCGTGGACGTACTTCCACTGGCGGGTGCGGACCATCTTGCACCGGCCGGCCGCCTCTCGCCACTGCAAGGTGTCGATCAGGGTTTTGCGACCATAGGGTTGAGGCAGCTTTTCCAAGTCGGCCATGGTAAAGAGCGGGCCTCCGCTGCCGTATTCGGAAAAGGTTGCGTCCCGAGGCGCGGCCGTGGTCGCGGTGGGAAGCGGCATTCCGTGCATTGAGCGCGGCTGCTCCAGTCCCTGCAAGTGCAATAGCGTCGGCACCACGTCGATCAGATTGGCCATGCTCTGGTCGCGCATTCCGGCGGCGACCTGCCCCGGCCAAGAGACGATCAGCGGCACTCGCGTCAAGCTGTCGTAGAAGACCCCGCCCTTGCACTGCATGGCGTGTTCGCCCATGAAGTCGCCGTGGTCCGAACAAAAGACCACAATCGTCTGCTCCCGCAGCCCTAGTTCGTCGAGCTTGTCGAGTATCTGGCCGAGCGCGTCGTCGATAAAGCGCACCATGCCAAAGTACGAGGCCATGACGCCGTAGAGATCTTCGGGCGAGTCTCGGCGCACTCCCAGCATTTGGTAGAGTGCTCGGTTGCGTTCCGGGGCACGCTCGTCGTCGAATTCGTCGTCGCGCCAGGGGGGCAGGTCAATGGCCGTGGGTGGAAATAGGGCCGCGTATTCGGCTGGGCACAGCCACGGCTCGTGCGGGTCGGGAAAGGAAACCCACAGGGCAAAGGGCTGGTCTTGGTGCTTTTCGAGAAAGCGCGTTGTCTGCCCAGCGATTAGGCCGGTGGAGTGGTCCTCTAACGGCAGCTCGGAGGTGCCGTAGCTAAAGCGGGGGTTCTGGTGAGCGAGCTGGCGGTGCTCGGCGGCGACTTTGCGGCGACCTTCTTCTGGGCGGAACCAGTCCATGCCTCGCGTCTGTGGCCCTTCGTCGCGCCCGCCGTGGGTAAAGGCGTTCCACACGTCGAAGAGCGCCAAGTCTTCCTCCCGCTCGAAGCAGTGGTTTTTGCCGATCAGGCCCGTGGCGTAGCCAGCCTCCTTCCAGAGCTGCCAGGCGTGCTCGGCACTGGCTGGCATCAAGGTCTGGTTGCGTCGGCCCCCGTGCGAGTGGGGGAATTGCGAGGTCCAAAATGAGATGCGCGCTGGTACGCAGAGCGGGTGCGGGGTGATTGCGTTTTCAAAGAGCACTCCGGCGGCGGCTAGGCGTTCCATTGACGGGGTTTGGCAAAAGGTGTTGCCGTAGAGGTGGCTGGCCGTGGCGCGCTGTTGGTCGGTCATTATGACGAGGATGTTGGGGCGGTCGGTCATGGTGGGTTCCTTTGGAGAATGATCTCGTACTTGTACACCGACTTACTTCATCCAGTATCGAAATACGATTACATTGAACCTCGACTCTTCAGGACAGAGAAGCATACTCATAAACCGGGGTCTCGATGGTGCGAATGGGGTGGCATTGGTACCACACTGCTTGCTGCAAGCGCTCAACAGTCTCCGGTGAGAAGTGCTTCTCACCCGTCTCGACATTGACTCGCGCCGGGACATTTTCAATGAGGAAGAGCTGCCCATCGAACTCAATGTGGTACGTCACGTTCTTTTTAATCAGCGTCTCGTTCCATTCTCTATCTTCAGGCATCGTCCTGTCTCCTTACCTTGAAGTCGATCCATCTAGAGGGTTCTGGTTCATACAGGGTGATGATTTTGATTATGGGCCTCATCGGATAGCTACAATGAATATGCAGTGGTCTCTGAGATAACGTAAAGCCGAGAACTAGACAACTGGGACCATATTTGTCATGCGGATAGTCTTCGATGATTTCACTCCGTTCCATGGCATCTCGAAAATCCTGCATGCTGATCCTGCGAATAATGCTCTGATCGGTAGCATGTTGTGAGAATTCGACTTGCCCAGTCCTGATTTTCCTGCGTATTGCATTGAGAATTTCCATTTCGTCATTCGACCCTCATCGGAAGGGAACACATTGATCCGCTGACCTTATTTAGTTACGCCTAGGGTCTTCTCCCGGTCAACAGCCTCTTTGGGTGAGCTGTCGCACCTGCTCATCCCCTACCGCTCCCACAATTCGCTCAGCGGCACAGCGAATATGCGCTCGTCGGCCAACGGGAGCCGAGCAGCCGATGGTTGTTGAGCCATGCGGCTGCAGTCAGGTTGGCGAGAGCACTGCCGGATCACTATTGAGCACTGGAATGTAGTGCAGGGCTTATTCGTCAAAGGGCTTAGCTGTGAGCGAGTACGTCGTCTAGAGAGCGGGCAGTTCGGTACTGCGCCGGTGATTCGCTCACTTTGAGCGCGGCGAAGTGCGCCTTGCCGCACTCGATTTTGGCACTTTCGGCATTGCGGAGATCACTGGCGAACAGGCTGGCCTTGGTTTCGACTACAAAATATAGCCGCTCGCCGTCGTCGTGCTCAACCAGCACGGCCCAGTCCGGGTTGTAGCTGCCAAGCGGCGTCGGCACCGCGAACCATCCCGGCAGTTTGGCGTACACCTTGACCGCAGTATTATTCTCTAACTGGTCTGCAAAGGAACGCTCAATGTCGGAGTCGTACACCACCTGATCGTACACTGACTTCTCCGTATCCGAGATCATGTTTTTCAGATAGCCGGTTAGTTCCTCTTGGTCGAATAACTCCTGTCCATAGTAGTACTCGTCTCCGAGGCGTTGGTACTTGACGCCATTTACTAAAGCGAGACGCTTACAGCGATTGATAGCTTGCGCGGCAAGGTCGATGAATTGCTGTGGGTTGCGCTTAAAATCGGCGAGGCGTCCGCTCTCCGAGAGGATGCGATGGATGCTGCGGCGCGTGAGTTGTGTGCGGTCCTGAAGCTCGGTGAGCACATCGGGTAGCTCTACATCGGCCTCGTCCAACACTACGGTTGCCGCCCCTTCGCGTTCGGTTGCCTCGACTCCTCCTTGGCCAATGGCGATGTCGGCTTTACGCCACTGGAGCCGGGGCCTAGGGATCGGCGGCGCATCGTCAAGTGCTTGGATGCACTGTGCGAGTAGATCTTCGTTGTCGAACTCGACGCGGTACGTGGTTTTGTGCTTGATGCGGTCCCACAGTGCCTTGAACTCCGGGCTTTGGAGCACGGCTCGGCGCGGGCGGATTGAGCGGCGCTCGTCGGCGTTTTTGATTGTTAGACGCCCGGCGAATTTGCGTAGCACCTTGGCGATCTCTTCGCACTGATCGGCGAATTCCTCGGGTACGCTGAGGGTATCGTCCTTGAGCGCCTCGCGGAGAGTGTCTTGGACTCGCCCTGCTGAGTCGATATACCCCTCTGCTTTCAGGTATTCCCACAAATTCTTCGACGCTTCGGAACCGAGAGCCGTCGTCTGTCCGTCTGTTCCGGCGACCGGAATGGTCGCAAACTGATGCGCCTCCACGACGCCGAAGCGGATACCCGTGTCGTCCTCGATCTCCTGCTGGAGGTTCTCGGCGAACTCCTCGTAGCTTTCCGTGGCAATAACCGTGAGCGTGTTGACTTCAAAGCCGTGCAGGCGCTGGCCATCCTGATTGACGCACAGACGCAGGCCGCGCCCAATGGTCTGCCGTCGCTCGCGTTCGGTGCGGATGTCACGCAGAGAGCAAATCTGAAAGACGTTGGGATTGTCCCAGCCTTCGCGCAAAGCCGAGTGCGAGAAGATGAACTTGAGCGGAGTCTCCAAGCTCAGGAGCTTCTCCTTTTCCCGCATGATCAGGTTGTAGGCTCGTTCAGCACTGTCGCGGTTGGTCTGGTTGGTCTCGGCGGTATCTGTCCAGCCGCCCTTTTTGTCGATGGAGAAGTAGCCGTTGTGGACATCCTCCGCGGCCGCGTCGAGAGCCACTTCGCCAAAGTCTGGATGATTAGCCAAGCGCCGATACTCCTCTTCGAAGATGTGGGCATACTCCCCTTTGGCGGGATTGCCCTCGTCGTACTGTCGGTAGCGATCCACCGAATCGATAAAAAACAGACTTAGGACTTTGATTCCCTGTGGGAGCAGGCGCTTTTCCTTGTCGAAGTGCTCGCGGATGGTGCGGCGAATCATTTCGCGCTGGACAGCGAGATGATCCACGTCGCCGTAGGCTTCGCCCAACTGGAGAAAACGCTCATCGCCGGGCACGCGCAACTCGACGAATTCGTTGCCCTTTTCGACGCGGATTTCGCCAATGCGGCAGTCGCGGTAAATCGCACGTCCGGTGATTTGTTCGAGATCGTCGCCATCTTGGACAGTGACCCCCTGCCGCCGAATCCCAGCCGACTTTTCGACATCGAGTTCGACCTTGGCGCTGATCGTGCCGCGCTGGTTGCGCGTTGACACTAAGCGGACATAGGGCTTGTTGTGGGCGTCCTCGATTGTCGCCGATGCTACCTCAATTTGTTTGACTAGCTTGCGCTCGTAAGCATCTACCGCATCGAGTCGATAGACCATGTGGTGCTGGTCTGCGTGTGTTGCCGAATAGCGCAAAGTGCAGAGGGGATTCATGGCTCCGAGGGCTTCTTTGCCGCGTCCCTGCAAACCGCCGTCCACACTTTGCGGCTCATCGACAATGAGGATGGGCCGCGTGGCCCGGATCAGATCAATCGGCTTTTCCCCACCCGTCTTCTCGCTCTTCTTATAGAGATTGTTGACGTCCCTTTTGTTAATAGCGCCGACCGTCACCACCATGATCTGAATCTGCGGGCTGGTGGCAAAGTTTCGCACCTGACCGAGCTTGGCCGAGTCGTAGAGGAAGTACTCGAAGGGCGTGCCTGAGTAGAGTGCGCGGAAGTGGTCGTCGGTGATCTGGAGCGACTTGTACACGCCTTCCTTGATGGCGACTGAAGGCACGACGATGACGAATTTGGTGAAGCCGTAGCGCTTGTTTAGTTCGAAGATGGTGCGCAGGTACACATAGGTCTTGCCGGTGCCGGTCTCCATCTCCACGGTGAAATCGCCCGAGTCCAAGGAGGCCGAGGGAGGCAAGCCGTTGCGGAGCTGGACACCCTTCAGGTTCTCAAGTATCTCCTCGTCGAGCAGGCTCAGCCTATTGCCGGTCCCCATATCGCTTTCCGCAAAGCCGAGGGTAGCCTGAGTACCTGCCGCATTGCCCGTGACTGTGAACTCGGTGCGGCAGACATCCTGGCCGCGAAACAGGTCGCAGACTGCTTCGATGGCTTGGAGTTGGTAGTCGAGGTTGGGTTCAAAGTGGAATTTCATGTGGTGGCTCAGAAAACCTTTCAATTCGTAGGTGCCCTTGAGTCGGAACACCTTTGTTACTCCAGCATCAGCCGCTCACCTTTGGGTTCCGGTATTGGATCGCCGAACTCTTTCGCGGTATCAGTCCAGAGAGCTATCGCTTGATTGACGTGTCTGAGAGCGGCTTCTTGCGTGTCTCCATGGGCCATGCATCCGGGAAGCTCGGGCACTTCAGCCACGAAAGCGTCGTCGTCGTTGCTCCAATAGAGAATAATCTCGTACTTGTACATCAGTCTTCTCCTCCCAGTTCGTACTTCAGGATCACCTTACGGACCTGCTGTATCTGATAGGGTTTCGCATGGCCGTCGTTGCTCTGGTATCGTCCGCGGGTTCGGGCTACTTATGCCACTCGGCAATGTCGAGGGCCAGCGGATTGACCCCCTCCCAGGCAATCTTCTCATCAAGACAGGCGACACGCTTGCAACCTAGTCCAGCTTTTTTAACCTTTTTTCATATCTAATGTCCAGTAGTGCACAAACTGCCTCTTCCACCGGTGTGTGGACTCGATGAGTATTTAGGTAGCGTTGTGTCCTGATTGAGACTACTTTCTGAAAAAAAGGGTAATGGTGCTTATCCCACAGTACCTTAAGTTTTTTTAGGTCTTTATTCGTGAATTTCTCTATAGTATCCAGCCGTAAGAAGTATTCTATAAGCTCGTAAGCCGGAGTGTGCTTTCTAGCAACGACTTCCTCAACAAGTGATCGAATTTCAGGTTTATTTAACGCACTAACAATTTTCTCAACATTAATCATCGTCCAAATAAAGGAAATTATCCTGATCGCTCGCCTTATTTCTTTAATATCCAATTTTGGATTCTCTTTGTGGAAGAACATCGCAAAATCGTTTATTTCTTCTTGGCTCCCCAAAAGCAACCGGACGAGCCGCAATCCTCCATCTGCAATAGTTTCGATTATTTCGACAATCTTCCCACGCTCTAAACTACCATATTTATTTCTCAAAATTTGTCCGAGAATTTCGTTATTCTTCATAATCCTATAAATATCATTCACCATCCCTATCGACTCGTCATCACTCATGTTCTCCAGTTCATGAGAGCCGTCAAGCTCTCGACTATCTCTCTTATTGCGTTCTTTTTCTCGCTCAGATAGTACAGGATTTGTTGACAGAATTCGGGAGGGTATAGCCTTAACAATATCCTCGAATATCTTTGTCTCTTCGCTCTCTAGAGTTGAAGATTCTATTTTGTCTAGCGCACACCTAGTCCGAGTTAGAATATCTTCTATAATATGGTCATCATCCGTATGGTGAATCGTAAATATCAATGTTAAACAATTAGATATAATGTAGCTCCTGTCGATCATACGTTCGATAATATCTTTATGTCTCTCACTGTTCTTCGCCATATACTTCCCTAGAAAAAAATAATACATGTAAGAACTTCTGAACTGAATTTGACCAGTGCCCGTAACGATACCATAGTCAGCGTCGAATAGTCTATTCAACGTCGACTCTTTAAGAGGTATGAATTTTTTTTCATACTCTTTTTTAAAATTGTCAACCAAATCCCGCCCTATACTATGTTTGTCAGAACCGTTGCGGTATATTTCAAATGCTAAGTTCTCCGCGAAATTAAGGCATGCACCTATCTCGTCGTCAGATTTTGAAATACCGGATTTATAAAAGTGTGCGATGATAAGGGCATAGTAACAGTGGGCATACGATGTGACGGATAAATTTTTAGGCATAAACCCTTCATAAGTCTGCAATATCGATAGAACATAAAATGGATATCTTGGAATAATTCTATTATTAATTATAATATCATTGACTCGATTCTCTATTTTGTCAATTTGACCATCTAAAACAGGCTTATCTTGGCTCAATAAGCTGAATCTCTTTCGGATTAGCGTCTCTTGTTTACTGTGTGTAAGAGGCTGAATCTCGATCTTTTTAAATTTCGCTAGTCTATCATCGTCTCTATAGTATGCGTAGAAGGTGTCTGTAGAAAGCGTAACAATAACTTTATCGAAATGTGTTATCGCCAAATTCACATGATCAATTGCGTGATGGGATAGGTTATCTATAATTATTACCTTACTATCTTGTTTTTCCCATAGTGAATAATCGCCATAAAATTGACGCCGATAAGCATCGGAAAAGACCTCTAGTCTCGCCTTTCTCCGATCTATTGTGTCTAGGTCGATATATAAAACGGGGACTGCACGGTCGACTAACATAAGAAATAGATGTCGGCACAGGGCTGTTTTACCACTCAATCTCTCGCCATGTACTAATGTATAATCGTCATCCAAAAGTTCGCTTTCATTCTCGACCGTTTTTTCTATGTTATCTTCGTCGCTTCTAGCAGAATATGAAGACATTGTAGGGAACACAAATATACTTTGAAGCCTAACATGTTCTTGAGATAGGAAATCTGTTCTTTCCATTTCCTTTCTAAAAACATCCCTGATCGTGAAAGTTTTTCTTAATTCCTCGATCAGTTCCCTCAATCCTTCGTAAACCTGTTGCCATGCAGTTTCTTTATCCTGAAAATTTTTGATAGGTTTACCATCTTTCGGAAGTGCTTTTAGCTGCGACATACCTTCCATGTGCTTCCACGAGCATTCTGATAGAATTATAGGAACACGGATGATAGACGGTCTTTCACTTGCAATTTTGCTCGCTAGCGACCACTCTTCCCGGCATGGTTCAGATGCGATAAAGTCTTGGCTAAGTAAGAACACAAAAATATCTGTCTCCATAATCTGCTCTCTAATCTTTTCTGAAATATGTTGTCCGGGAAGGATTTGCTGATCAGACCAGTCCTTAAGAATACCGTCCTGATCGCGCAGCAACGTCAATGATTTCTCCATTTTCTCCCGGTGTTGCTGGTCTTTGTGACTGTAGCTATAAAACAATTTTATAGTAAATTTTGATTGGGGGCTCATGTTACTTCTCCTTCGGTTGATGTATGAAATGCCATTAGCCGATTGTTCGGCGTCCGTTGTCGAGGCTTTCTCGATAAAGCCTTGGTATGCTTACATGTTTCGACATTGGAGCCCCGTCTTATAAGCTCCGCACGTTGCCGAGGCCGTTCTGCTCCAGAATGGCCGCCATGTTCGTCTTGGCGACATCATTCTCAAAAGCGCTGTCGCGGAAGATCACCGTGGCGTCGCCCGTGGGTTCGAGTTGCTTGTGCCACTCGGCAATGCCGAGAGCCAGCGGATTGACATCCTCCCGGGCGATGTGCTCGTCGAGGCAGGCGATCAACGTCCCGGCACCGATGGAGCGTACAGCCTTGCCCGCGATAGTCTGGGTCTCGATGGGCACGCACAGGTCGAGGCCGAGCTTGAGCAGCAACTCGTAAAGGATGTCGTCTTGGCTACGATCTGGCTTGATGTGGTCGATGCTGTCGAGCAGCGTGCCTTCAAGGTCATCGCCGTCCGGCTCCCAGGCGCGAATATTGGAGGTGCCGAGCTCGAAGACGCGGAAGCCGAGGTCGCCAGCGAACATCGGGCTGTTCGACCGCACTTCTTCGCCGGCCTGGCGCAGTCTGTTCTTGGTGAGGTCGGCGATAGTGGCGGGACAGCTACCGGCATCCTGAGTCAGTGGCTCCGGTAGCTGAACCAGGATGCAGCGCCGGTTCCCCTGGTCCTCTGCGTTCTGGCGAAAGACGGCGTCCATAGTGGAGCCGGTTCCAGCGAAGAAATCCAGAACGATGTCGTTCTCCGACTGAGACGTGGCTATTTGCAGCATTCGGCGTACGAGGCGCGTTGGCTTCGGCGTGTCGAATACGATGTCGGAAGTTGGAGAGCGCATAAGCGCCAGTAACTCCTTTTTCGCTTCCTGGGTATGGCCGACTTCGTCATAACGCCACAGCGTTTGGGGGACCCTGCCATCCTGAACCTCCGATAGGAAGCGTTTAAGAGCGGGCATGTTGTTGCCGTCCTCACCCCACCAGATTCGGCCGTTCCTGTCCAGCTCTTCAAAACGGCCTTTTGAGATCACCCAATATCTGCCAGTTGGAGGTCCAGAGATCGCTCTCCCGGATGGACATGTAACGGCATAAGTTCCTTCGCCGTAGAAGTTGCGAGCTGACAAGTCGCCCGGTTTCCAGGGGCCTCGCTCATCATTGTCGAGGTTCGCATATCGGGCTTCCATTTCCTCGGTGCGTGGAAGCAGACGCGGTACCCAGGTCTCTCCGCTCTTTGCATAAACCACGATGTAGTCGTGATCTTCAGAGAAGTGGCGAGCCGTATTCTTGGGCGAGTAAACCTTTTGCCAGATTACCGTTGCCACGAAGTTCTCTTCGCCAAAGATGTCGTCCATCGCCAGTCTCAGGTTGTGGACTTCGTGGTCGGCAATGCTGACGAAGATCGCGCCATCCTCGCGGAGCAGGTTCCGCGCCAGCTTCAGCCTCGGATACATCATGTTCAGCCAGTCGGTGTGAAACCGCCCCGAAGCATCCGTATTTGACGACAGCTTCCGCTTCTCGCCATCCGTCTGTCCCGTCAACTCCAGATAATTCTGGATATTGTCGCGGTAGTCGTCGGGATAGACGAAGTCCTTCCCCGTGTTGTACGGCGGGTCGATGTAAATCAGCTTCACCTTTCCGGCGTAGCTCTTCTGCAACAGCTTGAGCACCTCCAGATTATCGCCCTCGATCATCTGGTTTTGCGTCATATCCCAGTCGACACTTTCCTCTGGGCAGGGGCGCAGGGTACCGGTCGAAGGCGTCAGCGCAAGCTGCCGCGCTTGGCGCTTGCCGTGCCAGTTGAGGCCGTACTTCTCCTCGCGCTCTTCGACCGCACCGCAGAGAAGCTGCTTGAGCACATCGAAGTCGATCTTGCCCTCGGTGAAGGCTTCGGGAAACAGGGCCTTCAGATGTTCGATGTTCTCGGCCATAATGTCCGCCGAGCGCGTCTTTGGGTCGTTGGCAGTGATCTTTTTCACACCCTTCCTCAGTTCAAAATTTGGCGCTCGCCATCACCTTCAGCTCACCCTTTACTCCCTCTCTTTTTTGGTGGAGGTTGGGGTGGAGGCCGAGGAACCCTTCTTCCTCGCTCAATTATATCTCTTCGGGGCTCGGGTGTTTGTTGGGGTTTCGGTTCAGGGACTGCTTAGCCATGAATCTCTCCAAAATTATGAGATGCAAAAATGACCATTAGAACAACACTTGACGAATCGACGCTCTCTTCCGGGTAGGGACACTAGATGCCAAGTCGAAAGCGTCAGCGCAAGCTGCCGCGCCCGGCGCTTGCCGTGCCAGTTGAGGCCGTATTTCTCCTCGCGCTCTTCGACTGCGCCGCCGAGAAGCTGCTTGAGCACCTCGAAATCGACCTTGCCCTCGGTGAAGGCTTCGGGAAACAGGGCCTTCAGGTGTTTGACGTTCTCGGCGATAACATCGGGCGAGTGCGCCTTTGGGTCGTTGGCAGTAAATTTTTTCATGTAATTTCCGTGTTCACAGTCTGGCACCGGCAAACGGGTTCTCGATTTTGGCAGCGTACAGACTTCATCCCCAAAATCATAAGCGGCACAAATTTTTGTTTTTAAGCAGCCTGTCGTGACTGCGCTGGAAGCTCCCGCCCCCACTCGTCGAGTAAACTTTACCTCGCGGTTCGTCAATCAGTCTCTTGTCCTTGAAATCCTGCTGCAAGGCCCTATCGTTCGAGTACAACAAACGAGCACCGCTGACTTGAGCCAAGGCAATGACATGTGGATCGTCTGACTCGCATGCGCCATGACTTTGGATATGATTGGTTTCTGTATCGACTGCATTTTTGTTCACGATCCGTAGCTTTCCGGCACCTACGGCCACACTTGCCCATGCTCTGAAGTTTTTTGAGCTCGCCTCGAGTTCTTCAAGGAGTTTGCCACCGGCCACGAGGCGGCCAGTTCCTTCGTTGAGCCAATTAAAGAACTTCTCCCCTGCCGGCTGTGGACTAGTAGCGAACACCTCGTGAGCGACGTTGGCGTCAACAATTGCGCACATTCCTCAGTTTCCTACAGTCATCTGTCTCTTCCACAGAGACCTTGCTACCTCTTCCATAAAAAACCTGCGGTAGCTACCGGGTGCGCCTTCGATGTTTCCCTCTTCGTCAATGCGGAGTGAATGAATGCGAACGTCCAAATCCTTACGCTCAAAAAAGAGGATGGAAACATCGTCAGACTTCAGTGCTGTGGTGCCGTCGCGCACGTCCATCCGCACCCGGTCGAGTAGGTGATCGCTGTGCGTCTCGATTACTAATTGGCGGTCCGGCTTGGCGACTTGGCAGAACAAGCTGCCCAAGGCAGCTTGGGCGCTGGGATGCAGATGCACTTCGGGTTGCTGCAAAAGAAACATGGGCGGTATGCTGTGGCCGAGCAGATCAGGAAAATCTCTGCCGCGGAGCAGCTCAGTGACAACGGGCAGAACTTGGCTGACGCCATAGCCGACGTCGATTAGGTTGCGCTGAGGCCCCTTGACCCTGCTGCCGAATTTCCTGACCTGCACTTGAAACGGTTCGCTTGCCTTCCTTCCGAAGGACTTGACCGAAATCTCATCGAACAGCCCAGACTCTTGACCGAACTTCTCAAGTGCTCCTTTGAGATAGTTCCATTCTCCCTTCTCCTGAAAAAACACATCTGCTAGATACATCGGAATGTAATCACCTTCCGGGTCCCGCGTTGGGCGTGCGGGATCGTAGGTGCGTTGGGGCTTGGAACGGACGGGGGCACTGGCGTAAGGTCGCGGCGTATGACGGCCGAATTCTCGTACTTCCTCAAAAATACGAGAAAGTTGCTGGAGCCGTTCCCAATCTGGACTATCTGGGTCTATGTCTATGAAAAAGGGCGATGCCGGGGAATCAGTTACTACCCCCCCGACCCAATTACCGTTCGGCGTTCCACTGAGGATCCGCGGACACCAATCATCATATCTGAAATCTTCTTCAAGCCAAGCGTCATCGTAAGAAAAGCGTCTGATCGCTGGAACTGGCGCGGTACCATCTCGCTCGAACGTCACGTCGAAGCGATATAGGCGATCTGTTGCGACCTTGAGTTCCCGGTCAGTTTGAGTCTCTCTCCGCCTAGCAGTAAATCCCGCCTTGAAGTTAGTTGCCCGGCCGCCCCGGCCACCTCTGTGGTGGGCAATTTCGTCGAAGCTGCCGAGGTCGTAGGGCTCCTCTTTGAAATCCGGGTCGGTCCGTCGGTAGGCGACATCCCACAGCGCTCGAATCATCGCCATGAAAGAAGTCTTGCCGGTGCTATTCTCGCCGACGAGCAGCGTCAGCGGTGCGAGGCGGGCGGTCTGCTCTTCGCGGAAGCAGCGGAAGTTCTTGAGGGTTATCTCGTCCATGGAATGATACCTCTCTTTAGCACCTGAGCGTTCTCGGATAGGTCTTTACAGTGACGAGGATGCGTTGCTTTTCCATGGTTGTCATAAATGTCTCACGGTACAACCCTGCTCTGCAGTATGGTGCGGTGCGGCTTGATCAAACAGACTTCCCTGGTCAAGTATCTGGCGGAGCGCGTCGGCGACACAGTGCCGATGACATTGATAGGCTTCACGCTCGTAACAGGTAAGCGCGACAGATTCGCCCAATCGCAGCCAGGCACGGATTTTTGCCAAAGCATCGCCCTGTCTCGGAAGGCTCTTCCGCTCGTATGCCCTGAAAAGAGCGTCGAAATCCGTTTGGGATTCTAAGCCCCGGCGTTGCCGTGATTCAATTCCGAGTTCGGGCAGGTGTTCGTAGCGAATACCGACTCCATCGCATGCCCTGGCAAGTGTGTTCTTAGAAAAGCCGTATTTGCGGCTGATGGCGTTCCGTCGAACATCGCAAAGGACGGTCACACTTGCCTGGAGTAACGCATTGAGATAGCTCTCTAGAGTTCGCCCCTCGTACCCGATAGTCAAAAGCTGAGATGGGGTTCCTTCTGGACGGGCAGATTCGATCCGACTGAGCGCGACTTCATCATTTTCGAGCACCTGCTCGGCAATGTCACTGCGGATCGCGTAATAAGGATACTTGCGGTAGGTTTCTGCGATGAGCGCGTCACCTCGCAGCCTGTGGTAGCGCTGCGCAAACACTCGTATCGAACCATCTTGGGTTTCGCGTGCGATGCGCTTGCCCTTTTCAGTGAGTGCCCAATGCTGTTGATCGTCGATCAGCAGACCGCAATCGACGAGGCGGCGGCGGTCTGCATAGCACGTGAACGAGAAAGCTCCATATCGGTAGGGCACGAACTCGTAGGGACTTGTTTGGTCAGCGGGGAACAACTCCTTGCAGTAGAGGAACAGGAGTTTCTGGAAGTCTCGGCTGCTCGCGTTGCCCCCAAGTACGTCAAGCAGTGCGAGAAGCTGCCGCTGGCGCACGTATAGCCGGGAGGTTCCTTCTTTATTTAATGCTTGAACAGGAGTTTTCATGGTCAATTCGCTATCTGACTAGTCAACCCTATTTAGTTACGCCTAGGGATTTATCCCGGTCAACAGCCTTTTTGGGCAAGCCGTCGCGCTCGGCGCATGCCCTACCGCTCCCACAATTCGCTCAACGGCACAGCGAGTATGCGCTCGTCGGCCAACGGGAGCCGGTCGCGGCCGGTGTAGAGCAGCACCCCGGACTCGAAATTCTCGCCGCAGCGATCGGCTAGCCGCACAAGCCCTTGCCCGTCTTTGGAGGTGAGCGCACTGGCGGCCTTGACCTCAATACCCCAAGTCTTCTGGCCCCGGGTAAGGACTACATCGACCTCCACCTGATCCTTGTCGCGATAGTGCCAGAAACGCAAATCCGGCTCTGTCCACGTGGCTTGGGCCATGAGTTGCTGTACTACGAAAGACTCTAACAGATGCCCCATGCGGTCCCGACGGTTGAGCCAATCGGCCGTAGTCAAGTCGGCGAGAGTTGCCGCTAGCCCGCTGTCGAGCAGATGGATCTTCGGTGTTTTGACGAGTCGTTTGGCCGGGTTGCGGTGCCATGCGGGTAGGCGTCGCACCAGAAAGAGCCGTTCGAGCACGGCGATGTAGTGATCTACTGTCGCCCGATGCAGATCGAGGCTGTTGGCCAGATTGCAGGTGTTCAATAGTTCGGCGCTGCGCAGGGCCAATAACTCCAGCAGGCGCGCCAACTCATGGGCATCCCGCACCCGCGCCACATCTTGCACATCCCGCTCGATGATGCTGCGTAGATACTGCCGATGCCATTGCCGGGCGCGGCTGGGCGTGCGGGTCAGCGGCTCAGGATAGCCGCCAGCTACCAGTCGCTCCGGCAGCGACGGCCCGGCAGGCTCTGCCTTGGGCCGGATACCCGGTTTGAGTGCGCCGTTCAGCAGGTCGCTGAGGAAGCGCCCGGGACGGCGCTCTTTTTCTGATTCGGTCAATGGGTGCAACTGCGCCATTTCCATCCGTCCCGCCAGAGATTCAGTAACGGTCGGCACCAGCAATAGATTGGCCGAGCCGGTCAGGAGGAAACGCCCGGGACGGCGGTCCTGATCCACGGCGCGTTTGATGGCCGAGAGCAGCGTCGGCACCCGTTGCACCTCGTCCAAGGTCACCGCTTCCGGCAGGCTGGCGACGAAATCGTCTGGGTCGGCCCCAGCGGTTTGGTAGTAGTTGTGCTCGTCTAAGCTGACGAACGCACGGTCAGGCGCGAGCTGCTGCGCGAGCGTAGTTTTCCCGCTTTGCCGCGGCCCAAGCAGACAAACCACCGGCGTGTCGGCCAAAGCCTCTCGGAGGACGGGTGTCAGCGAGCGGGGAAACAGGGAATGGTCGGCGTCCATTTGTTGATTAGGGGAGCGTCCGATTGTCGGTTAAGGGAGCGTCCGATTGTTGAACGACAATCTAGGGAAAAGGGACGCGGAGATCAAGATGGGAAGCTGAAGTCGGTATCGATAAGATATCATTTGTCATAAAATAGAAAAGATGATAACTTTCAAGAAATTGATCAAATACCCCACGAGGAAAAACAATGGCTGGTGAAGAGCACATTGCCGCGAATATCGCCCGGCTACGGCTGGATCGGCAGTTGACCCAAGAGGAACTCGCCCGAAAGGCGGGACTCTCAAGGGTCGCGCTCGGAAAGATCGAACGAGGTATCGTCGTCCCACGTGCCCGGACCCTCACCGCTATAGGAAAAGCATTAGGCGTTCCGCTCGGCGATCTCGCGACGCCTGTTCGGCCCCTTGAGACCGTGCGATTCCGCGTCCAGGCACGGGTCCACGCTCGGGCGCAGATCCTAGCCGAGGTCGCAAACTGGATCGACGCCTATACCCAAGTCGAAGCTGATCTCGGCCAGTCGTGCCCCTTCCGATTCAAGGCCGTTCGCACTCAGCACGGGAACCCGGTGAAGGCCGCACAGGCCGCGCGCAAAGCCATCGGGCTTAGGCCGGAAGAGCCGGTGCGCGACATCTGCGGGTTGCTCGAAAGCAACGGAGTGAAGCTCCTGCTCCTCGATAAGAAGAGCGACGCCTTCTTCGGGCTGAGCGTCGGCGCGGGGGACGGCGGTCCTGCCGTGGTGGTCAATACCTGGGAGCGGATCTCGGTGGAGCGCTGGATCTTCACCGCGGCACACGAACTCGGCCATTTGTTGCTCCACCCCGCCGAGTATCGACGCGATGCCACCGAACTCCCCGTGCAGACAGAGCACGAGGCCGACGCCTTTGCGAGCCACTTCCTGATGCCAGAAGCCGCGTTCGCCTCGGAGTGGGACGAGACCCGAGGACACCCGCTCCTCGTCCGCGTCCTCAAGGTCAAGCGCATCTTCCGAGTGAGTTACAAAACCGTGCTCTATCGGCTGGTCGAGTCTGGTCGTGAAACCTCGGATATCTGGCGTGCATTCCAGCTCCAGCATCGCGGTTACTTCGGCAAGACGCTTCGCAGGACCGACGAACCCGAAGCACTTGAAAGAAGCGAGTTCGCCTGGAACTGGAGTCGCTCCGGCGAGCCCGAGGGCCTCTCCCGGCACGACTTTGTCGAGGGTCGCCTCTCGCGGCTCGTGCGACAGGCGCTCGAACAGGAGCACATCTCACTCGGGCGTGCCGCCGAGATTCTGGGGCTGGCCCGGGAGGAGATGAGGAGGCAGGCACATGAGTGGGTGGGGTAGATGGCGATGGCCCAGACTGTGCTGCTCGCCGACGCAGATGTGCTCATTGACTACCGCGAGTCGGAGATCAAGATCCTTGAACTCGTGGTGCAGCATATATCCCCAAGTAGCTTCAACCGACCGCCGCACCCTACTCCATATTCTCGATTTCTGCGGAGGGGCTACCCCAAAGCATCGTGCTCAAGCTTCCTCGGCCCAAGCAGCGGACGGCCACGCGCCGGTTTCCTGTCCCATGGCATGTACCAAAAGTCCAAACGAACGGGTGAGCTTGCGGAACGATCTAGATCGGCGGTATGCATCCGACAACGAGAACATCGCGCTGAATGCCGGTTGGTCCGTGCGCTCCAAATAGCTTGTGCCGGCATGCATTCGAGCTTCCAGTTGCTCCTTTGCACCACGAGGATCTTCCGGGTCCGGATGAGGTTCCGCGTCATCCCTGACACTGCGCTGCCCGCGCAGTGACTCAATTGCGGCCAGAAACCATGCCTCATATTCCCGATGCGCGATGACGACTCCACACGGCACGTCGTCCGCAACCGCTGCCGCCCAGGCTTGCACGGCCGGCCCCAGTTCCGCCGGGCAATCCCTGTCGCCATCGAACAAGATGAGGATCGCGGCGCAATCGGGTTGCAGGAGCGCCAACCGGACGGCTAGCTCCACCTCGGCTTTTTGCACAAGCTGATAGCGCGATCTTCGGATCGGTCGCCCGATGCCGACGCTCCAGACTTGAGCTTCCTCAACGAGACGGCGCAGCAGTACCGGGAACGCCGCCACCTCCCCGTGCCCTTCCACGATCGGCTGGATTAGCACGCGAGGTCATCCTCGAACAACTTGATCTGACGCGGGTTCTGATCGAACAGTTCGGTCGCTGTCAACGCATTGGCGCGCAGCAGCTCGCCCGCGCCCATCAGATGTTCTTTGAGAACGCTGCGAGTAGCCTCGGAGACTGGGGCAACCTGGGTCGCGCCTTCTGCCCAGCTTACCATCCGCAGGTGTTCAGCCTCGATCCATTTGGCGTCGAGAACATCCGGGCTGTGCGTCGTTACTATCACCTGCATAAAGCGGCCCGCATGTCGCAATAGGTCGAGGACCGAACCGAGAGCGCCCGGATGTATTGTGGCTTCCGGTTCTTCAATTACCAGGAGCGAGGGTGCCGGGCGTTGGAAGACGGCAGCGAGCAACCCCATTGCTCGAAGCGTGCCATCGGACATGTTGTACGCCTCGAATTTCACTCGTTCCGACCTCGCCCAATCTTGGATGAATTCCAGCGTCAGTTTGTTGCCGTGCTTCTTGGGCCGGACACCGACGGTACCGGGAACGATGCTTTCGAGAAGCTCGAGGATTCGCTTCCAGTCGTCCGGGGACTTGCGTTGGATCTCGCGCAACACACTCGCGGCGTTGCTGCCATCAGAGCGCAGGCGCACACCGCTGTCCGGATCCTGCATCTCTCGAAGTACAACCGGCTCGATCCGATACACTCGCATTTCCGACAGGAAGCGCGCAACCGCCTGAAAGCGTTCATCGCCCCCGACTAGCGGCAGGGCCAAGGCGCTCGGTTCCATGACCGGTTCTAGGGAATTCGCGGTGCTTTCCCAACTTATGGAAGAACTTCTGGAGGATGTAGAGCGATCAAACCAATCCCATGATCCATCAGATCTCTGGACGACGCATTGCTCGCGCACCACCTCAAAACCGTACTCTCTCAGGGCGCGCAGCTCAAAGGCGTATCGAGCTTGGGTCGTATGGTCATCTATATTGTCCAATACCACTGCTATGCCCAAGTTTGACGGGCGGCCCCTTGCCGAGCTTCGATGGCCAACCGTGGCCAATCCTCCGCGATGTTCGAGAACTGCTTGCAGCGGGGAGGCCATTGCCTCTGCGAGAAATGCAAAGGCATCGGCGAAGTTGCTCTTGCCAGAGCCGTTCTGACCGACGATAAAGGTCGGGTTGTCGAATTCCACCTGCTCCGATGGAAAACTGCGAAAACGATACAATATCAACCGGCGTAGAATTGGATCAGCCATAAGTCACCTCGGTAAGGCCAACAGCATAGCGTCGAGCAGGCGGTTCTCGTTGCAGCCCTGAGGATAGAGGGCCGATAGCGCGTTGGCAAGCCGCAGAAAGTCGGAGCCGATCAATGCCCGTAGCGCATTCGCGGGCCTGCTTTTTTTAATCCAGTCGCCCGTAGCGGTAGTACCTTTTACCCGTAATTCTCCACGCCAAAAGAATAGAGTGTCGAGGTGCTTGGCTGGCCGCACGATCTCGCGCCGCACGTTCCAGGTGTCTTCTACGATGCGATCATCTACCAACAATTGCTTCCCGGTATTCATTGTCTAATACTCCGTTAGGAATTTCTGTATTATTGAGTGTCTTCTATCATGGGGAAATCCCGATGGATGCACCAACTCAGAGCGATTCAAACGGGCGGGTCCAACCGCAGGGCTGCCTCGTGCGGATGCTGAGGTCAGAGAAAGACTTATGAATCGACCGCCGCGTTTTGCGCGCACCACCGCTGGCTTGGATCTCAATGCCCTGCTCAACCCGCTGCGCAAATCTTTTTGGCTGTCGCTGGCGATGGCCGTGCTGCTAAACGCGATCTTAGTCTTGGTCAACCCCTTCCAGCAGCAAGCGGAAAAAGCGCCCCGGCCGCTAACCACCAAATTCGTCAAACGCCAACCGCGCCTGACCAAGGCGCTGGAACTGCGCAAGATTCCCCAACGCAAACGCCCAATGATCCGCCGCCAAGTGCGCGCTGCCGCCGCCCGCATGGATCAAGTGCAAGCTACCGCGGCGTTTTCCACGCGCGCCATCATCGCTCGTTCGGTTGGCATAGCGAATATGCTCCAGGTCGGACGGACCAACCCACAAACGCTCCAAGCGGCGCTGGAACCGGTCGTGGGGGTAACCGCGAACGTGGGGATCCGCCGTACGCCCGAGCATAAAATCGACATGGGCTTGGAGATGCTGGATGTCGATGCCATGGACACCGGCCGCTACCGCGCCTTGGTGATACAGGATCCCAACGACAAGCAGGGGCTCAAGGGTTTTGTCAAATTCGCCCGCGTGGTCTCGGCCACTTATATGACTGAGACCCGGACCAATGTCGCCGATGGCGGGCTCAACAATCGGGAAATCGACGTCCTGCGGGATATGCTCAACGAGTGGACCGGCTTGCGAGCCGAGTTCGTCGGCAGCTTTACCTTTGATGACAACCGCTTTCTAACGGTGCCGATCATCATCCCCCAAGGCGAGCCCAATGAAAACGAGTTGGAGAATCTGGCGCGCTACCTGCTGGCGGGGGGCTTTGTCATGGCCGAGCAATTCGACTTCGAGGGGTTTTGGACCGAGGCTCTAGAAAAATACGGGGGGCTGATCAAGGGACGCGATTTTTACACCGAACGCCTGCGGGAAGACCATCCGATATTCACGGCCTATTTTGACTTGGGGGACGGCGTCGCGCAGGGCGCCACGCGTTTTAACGATCCGTACTACTGGAATGCGGTGAAGGGCTTGTTCGTCAAGGGGCGACTAGTAGCCGTGCCTCGGGCCAACTCGGGTATCGGGGGGTATATGGGCTTTGCCGCCGAACGCGATGCGACCCGCATACTACAGTTTGCGGTCAACACCGTGATCTACGCCCTGACCCAAGAAGGGTCCATGACGCAGCGGTTGATGCAGATTGTCCACTGAGGAGGGCTTCGTTACTCTGGGCAGACCAGTTCCTTTTCGATCACCAGGAGGTGATATAGCAATCCTACATCACGCTGGGCCGCGATGGCCGGGACGAGCACATCGAAAGGTGGTGCGCCCTCATCCGCAGCCGGGGCTGGGGTGCCCCGATCCCGACAACGCCCGCGTACATCCCCATTTGGTCGTGGGCAGATATTCTTCACATGATCGACACTTCGTTGCCCCGCACACCGGGATCAATTAGCGCGTAGATGATGATCCACAGGCCGGCCACCATCGCCTCGCCGAGAATCAGGCCCAAAAAGAACGGCCGCAGCGTCTTGAACAGCGCAATCCCTCCATATTTCAAGATGAAGGACTTGAGCAGCCAGGTCAGAAACACCGCGAACCAGATGTGACTCGTCAGCCACCCGATGCTGATGACGTAGCCGACCGGGTGCAGGGGCCACCAGTAGAACCGATGCTGGCCGAGCACGAGGACGGCCTCGATCACGCCGCCGATGCCGGTAAACACCAAGCCGCGCACATCGGGCAAGGTCGGGTTGAGCAAGGGTCGCGCCATGTCCGTAAAGGTGCGCACCGCCTGCTTTGTCATGAAGAAGGAATTGAGATTGATGCCGCCGTGCTCGTAGCACAAGTAGAGGATGACCCACGTCGCGCCGGCGAGACTGCAAAGCAAGGCGACGATCATTCCCCAGAACAGGCGGCGCTTCGATCCAGGCACGATCTCGGCCAGCTTGAGGGCGTTGGCGCAGGCGATCATTGGAAACACCCGCATCTCCGACTGCCACACATAAGTGAAGGTCAAGGCCACCAGTCCCTGGGTGCCAATGGCGGACGTCCCAACCGTGGAGATCGCAAAGAAAGCCGCCACCATCGGGGCTCTCGCCGTGGCCACGCCGGCGGTGGCCACCACCCGGGTGATCATGAGGTAAAAGATCAGGCAGGCCGCCAGGAACAGCGGCAGTACGACGAGGGGAATACCTGAGTACCACAGCCAAGCACCGGCGAAGGTCAAGCTGCCGACGAACCCGAAGAAAGCGACGCGGTAGGAGAGCAACTCCTCGGTGTCGTCCACGCGCGGGTCGTTGTGCCAAGCGCGGTGCCACACGTCCTTGAAGTGACGGCGGCCGGCCCACAGCGCAAACAGCACAAAGACGATGCAGGCTCCCATTTGCTGGTGGGTCAAGTCTGCACTTTGCGACAGAGAGTAGAGGCTTAGCTGCTCGGTGCTGTCAATACCGACGGTGGTGAACAAACCTTCCTGCACCTTGCCCAGCAGGTAGAAGAACCAGATGCTGAACAGGATCTCCAGGCTGACCAGATAGAAAAACCCCACCCAGGCGAAGTCGAACCAGAACGGGACGTAGACCGCGTCGCGGAAGAAGTGGATCACCGAGAAGAAATAGGGCATCCGCGGGATGAAGGGAAAGTAGGTATTGAGTCCCGACAGACTGAGCAAGGCAAAGGGCACGAAAAACCCCAGCCACATGACGCGGCTCCTGAAAAACGGACCGAGGAGTCGCCGCGCCCCGCTATTGCTTTCGATCAGCTGCAGGGGTAGCTGTACCATCGGATAGGCGAGCCGCTCGTTGACCGACCACTGGCGGTGCAGCATCGTACTCAGGCAGATCATCATGAAGCTGATCGCCATGAAGAACAAGTACCAGGCTCCGAGTGGCTCGATCCACGCCTCCCACGGAATCGGTGCCCCCGCGGGCAAGCCCTCGTGGAGATCCTTCACCATCTGGAAATCCTTGGGTGCCACCCAGTTGGGGGTGTGAATTGCGAAGAGTTCGAGCCAGTCGTTCTCGGGCGTGGCGTAGTAGACCAGCCCGCTGATGACGGGGATCAGGTAGCCGACAAAGGCCTGGGTGGGCACGGTGGCGGCCAGCAGGGCCATGATGTAGGCCATGACGAGGTCGGCCTTGCTCAGCGCTAGTTGCCGCCCGATTGCGCCCAGCAGTGCGTTGACAAAGATCGCCAAGATGAACAGCAGGAAGATGGCCGCCGGCAGGGAACTGTTGCGCGCCAGATCGGCGCCACCGACGAGCAGTACGGCGTAGGGCACGCCGGTCCCCACCAAGAGCGACAGCGAGATGCCGGCCACCAGTCCCTTCCAGGTGAACGGACTCGGGATCTTGTGCGACGTGGAGTTGAACATCCTTCTACGGACCTTGGTTGCCTAGCGCCTGAAGTGTTGGCCGTCAGGTCAAACAACCCATGCGCTACTCGCTCATGCCGGACAGACCAACTCCTTTTCGAGGAGGTCCTGATTGCCCGAATAATCAACCGGCACCTCGATCAAATGCACTCCCCGCGCGTCGAGGCAGGTGCGCAGCGTCGGCAGCAACTCGGCGGTGGCGCCGATGCGGTGGCCGTGCGCTCCGTAGCTGGCGGCGTATTGAACGAAATCCGGGTTGCCGTAATCGAGGCCCCAATCGGCAAAGCCCATGTCGGCCTGCTTCCACTTGATCATGCCGTAGCCGTCGTCGCGCAGAATGAGGACCACGAGGTTCATCCCGAGGCGCACCGCAGTCTCCAACTCTTGGGAATTCATCATAAACCCGCCGTCGCCGCAGATGGCCATGACCTGTTTGTCTGGCTCCACCAACCGCGCTGCCATGGCCGAGGGTAGCCCGGCCCCCATGGTCGCCAAGGCGTTGTCCAACAGCACGGTATTAGGCTCGTGGGCGCGATAGTTGAGGGCGAACCAGATCTTATAGACGCCGTTGTCGAGGCATATAATGCCGTCATCGGGCATGACGCGGCGCACGTCGGCGACGAGCCGTTGGGGCGCGATGGGGAAGCCAGGGTCGTCGTTGCCGACTGAGCGGATCTGGTCAATCCACTCCTTGACCTTGGCGAAATAGCTGAAGTCCCAGGTCTTTTGCCGGTTGATCCGCAGCAGCAACTGCCAGATGCTGTTGCCGATGTCGCCGATGACCTCTAGCTGGGGGAAATAGACCGGATCGACCGAGGCCGAAGAGAAGTTGACGTGAATGACCTGTAGGCCGTCGGCCTCCATGAAAAACGGCGGCTTCTCAACCACGTCGTGGCCGACGTTGATGATGAGGTCGGCGCGGTCGATGGCGCAGTGCAGCGGGTCGTGGGCCGACAGCGCGGCATTGCCCAAAAAGAGCGGGTCGCGCTCGTCGACGACGCCCTTGCCCATCTGGGTGGTGAAGAACGGGATGCCGGTGTCGCGGATGAAGTTGAACAGCATCTTGGAGGTGCGCTTGCGGTTGGCCCCGGCGCCGATGAGCAAGAGGGGGCTTTGCGCCGCTTCGATTAGGTCGGCGGCTTGGGCGATGGCCTTTTCTTCCGGAATGGGCCGCCGCACTCGGTCCTTGGGGAAGAGCGGCGTAGCGGTGTCTTCGCAGGCGATGTCTTCGGGCAGCTCTAAATGCACGGCTCCGGGCCGCTCCTCCTCGGCTAAGCGGAACGCCTCGCGGACGCGGGAGGGCACGCTGTCGCCGCTGACGATCTGGTGGGTGTACTTGGTTAGGGGCCGCATCATCTCGACGATATCGACGATCTGGAACTGCCCTTGCTTGCTCGACTTGATGGGCTTTTGGCCGGTGATCATCAGCATGGGCATCGCGCCGAGTTGGGCGTAGGCGGCGGAGGTGACGAAGTTGGTCGCCCCCGGTCCTAGGGTGGATAGGCAAACGCCGGTCTTGCCGGTGAGACGGCCGTACGTGGCGGCCATGAAGCCGGCGGCTTGCTCGTGGCGGTTGAGGATCAGTTGGATCTGCTCGGACCCGCGCAGCGATTCGAGTAGGTCGAGGTTTTCCTCGCCCGGAATGCCGAAGAGGAATTCCACACCCTCGTGCTCCAAGGCGTGGACGAAGAGATCGGACGCTTTCATTAAATAGTTCTCCTTGTGCTAAACACTTGGTAGAGCGGCACCAACCCGCCGCGCGCAATCTATGATTTGCCGCCAAGTTTCTTCCTCGATAGCCACGCCGGCGTGTCGCCGCTGGCGCTCGCGCTTTTCCAACTCTCCGGGTAGCAGAATGGCATCGACGCCTGCGGCCTTGGGCGAGGCTCGCAAATAGGCCGCGAACGCCCGCACTTGGGCCGCGTACTCGGCTAGCGGCTGAAAGCGCCCAATGTCGATGACTAGCAGAAAGCAGCCATTGCCGATCCGCACCTTCCGGCCCCGCGCACAACCCGCCCCGCTCAGCGCCCCACCCAACAGCTCCACCACCACCCCGAGTCCGTAGCCCTTGTAGCCCATGACGCCGCCAAAGGGCAAGAGGCTGCCGCGCGGCTCGTCGTAAAAGTCCGCGGGATCGGTCGATGGCCGGCCGGCTGCGTCGATGATCCACCCCTCGGGGACCGGCTCGCCGCGGTTGCGTTTGACTCGCACCTTGCCCTCGGCCACCACGCTGGTGGTGATGTCCAGCACGAGTGCTCCGCCCTCTCCGTCGGGCCAGCCGCCCGCCAGCGGGTTGGTGCCCAAGCGCCCGGCTATGCCGCCCCAAGGGGCCACGCTGGCGCCGCCGCCGTGCGAGTTGGCGCAGAGCAGGCCGATCATATTCGCCTCGGCGACGCGCTCCACATAGCTGCCGAGGCGACCGATGTGGTTGGAGTTTTTGACGGTTATGGCGGCGACCCCGCAGTTGCCGGCGCGCTCCAAGCCCATCTCCACCGCTTGGTTCATCACGACTTGGCCAAATCCCCAGTGCCCGTCGAGCACGACCGCGGCCGCGGTCTGGCGCACGACTTCGACTTTGGCGTGGGGAACGATCTCCCCCTTTTCGATGGTGCTTATGTATTGGGGAATGCGGATGACGCCGTGCGAGTCGTGCCCCACGGCATTGGCGTCGGCCAGCAGCTTGGCGACGACATCGGCGGCGGCGGGCGGTGCGCCGGCTGCCGCGAAGATGGTTGCGCCGACTTGGCGCAAGTGTTCGATAGAAAATACGGGCATAAAGTTATCGAATAGCCGCCGCCAGCACTGCCAGCAGGTCTTGCGCCTGCTCCTCGGAGAGTTTGGCTCGCCGTCGCGCTTTGTCGATTAGGGTTTCGGAACTAGCGACCTTGCCCTTGGCGTATATTTTAAGGGCCTCGCGGCAGAGGAATTGCACTAAGCGGGTGGCCTTGTCGCTATCCACGCCGGCCTCTGCCGCCGCCGCCGCGATATGCGGATGCAGCCGCCCCTGCTCTAGGTCGGCGAGTGTCTTGGCCAGCAGTTTTTGCAAGAAATGCCGCGCCTGCGCCCGCCAAGTACCCGCGTATTCAGCTAGGTCCATGACCAGCCCATCGGTGCGGGCATTAATGCGGTCCGCGGTCAGGCGCGCCAGCGAATAAGTCAATCTATAATAGAGAGAATCGACTTGGCCCTGTGACACCCCCTCGTCGTCATTGAGCGCCCGCACCCAATCCGGCGCCCGATGCCTCTTCGCCAATAACGACCGATTCAGCCGCGACCTGAGCGCAGGTGCCGACGCAGTTTGCACGGCCTCTTGGGACCTACTTGCGGCCGTTACTGTGCCAGCATCGCCGCTGTCCGCCTCAGCTGGGATTCTCGCCCGTTCGTCCAGGGCTTGCTCAACTACAACCGAATCCTGCCCGTCCTGTTCCTCCCGATCTTTCTCCTTTTCCTCTCGGGCCACTACTTTAGGCACGGTAATCTCCCGAGTCTTCGCCGCGATCTCCGCGATGACCTGCGCCTTGGGCGGTTGGCGCAACCCCGGTGGCTGCCCCTTGAGCTGCACCTTGCCCTGCCACCAGATCCACTTGTTGCTCTGCCGCACCTTATTGCGCAGTGCCTCGGTGGGCCGGTCGGAATCCGGCAGCAAAAAGAGCGCGTCGAGCACCATGTCGGGCTGGGGATAGAGGCCCAACCAACTCCAGGGAATGCCCACTTCAAAGGTGTAGAGCTGATCGCGCAGCGCCCCTCCGGCCTCTACGGGCAAGCGCTCTGTAGGCTTCTCGCGTTGCAAGCCGCCCCACAGATAGGGTGCGCCGTCGGCCGGACTCAGCCAGATGGTATGCCCCAAGGGCTGCTCTGGGCCGCGCAAGAAAATTTTTAGGTGATCGTAGTAAAACATCGCGTCTTTGCGCTCCCCGGATGGGCCGCGCCATTCGTTTTTGTCAGGGGGAATCTGTTGGGCATCTACGGTATCGTCAACTACCGCGGCTGCCACGTACACGTAGTCGGCATCCCACATCAGGTAGAGGTCGGCCTCGTGATCTGACGAGCCGGTGAAGGCCCCGCGCACACCCACTCGCTCTCCCCCGGGGACTAGGCCGATGCGCTCGGGTGCCCCCCACTCGACCAAGATGCCATCGAGCGTTGGCTTGGAGGCTGTCGGCACCACGGCGACCGGCTCGGCACCGACGGCCCCCACGGCCATCAGGCTCGCCCACGCGGCCCAAGCAGTGCGCCTCATCCTCACTCATCTTGGCGCAAGGAGGAAACGGCCCAAGCCGCGTGTGAGTCGTCCATGGCCACGGCCCGCACGCCTCCGGGTACAAAGGACAACAGCTCCTCGTAGCTGGCCTGTCGCTCGGCGTCGGGATAGATCCAATCGTGCAAATAATACACCGCGTGTATCTTGGCTTGGAGGATTTCTTTGGCACAGCCAAAACAAGGCCGCATCGTCGAATACAGCACCGCTCCTTCGGTGGCGATCCCAAAGCGGGCCGCCGACAAAAGCGCGTTTTGCTCGGCGTGGACGCAGATGCACAAATCGTAGTCCTTGCCCGAAGTGTACTGGTCGCGGCGGTCGCAGCGGTCGCACCCCCCGTCGAGGCAGTTGACCATGTTGTGCGGGGTGCCGTTGTAGCCGGTCGAAATGATCCGGTCGTTCTGCACCAAGATGGCTCCAATGCGGTTGCCCGTGCAGTTGGCGCGCGCCCGGACGGCCATGGCGATCCGCATGTAGTACTCGTCCCAATCGGGCCGCTCGAACATAGTGCTTCCCTTCCTCGACATAATTGCTCAGTCGCCTGCTAGCTGTTTTGTGCGGATCGGGCGGAATATGGGTTGGTCGGGGAATAATATGCCCGCTGCTGCAAGGGGTCAACCGCGACTTGGCAGCTATTCCTGCGCCGTTTTTGGATCCCGCACGAAGGCGATCGACACCAGTAAGGCGACGACGGTCAGTCCAAAGACGAGCAGAAACGGAGTCGCCGGGCTCCAAGCGTAGAGGAATCCGCCGCAGAGCGCCGCCGCCATCAGCGGCAGGGTGGTCAAAAATCCGGTCCCAGGGCCGCCCGTTCCTCCAGAGGCACTGCCGATCGACACGGATCCTCGGCCAATGGCGGCCATCACGCGGCCGCGGATTGCGCTGGGCACGGTGTCGGCGAGCAGGGCACCCATAGCGGGGCTGAAAAAGGCCGCGGCCACGGCGATGACACAGCGGATCGCCAGCACGAACCCAAAGGAGCCAGCCAGCAGATACAGTGGAGTCGCGGCGGAGAGCAGCAAAGCGGCGATGAGAAACCGCGTGCGTCCAAAGCGGTCGGTGAGGAACCCCGCGGGAACCGTCGTCAGATTCCGCAAACCGAACTCTACCAGCAAGATCAGCCCCCACTGCGAAGCCGTTAGCCCAAGGTGGGTCTTCGCGTACACCACCCAAAAGGGGCCGGCCACACCGTTGGCGATGAAACACAGAATGATCACCACGGACACGGCCCGCAGCGAGCGCGGGAAACCCCGCAGCAGCGCCGGGATACCAGTGTAGGAACGGTGTAGCGTCTGTCCGAGGTTGGCGGCACTCACCGCTTCCGCTGGTGGCTTCCGGGTCTCGCGGATGAAGATCAGGTTGATCGTAGCTCCCGCGGCGTAGGCCGAGCCCATCACCACGTAGAGGATCCGCATCCCCGCGTCCACTCCCCAGGCGTCGATGGCTAGGCCGGCGACAAACGGAGCGAACAGCGCCAAGCCCCCGGTCAGGCCGGCCATCGTCGCCATTCCGCGACCCCGGTTTCTAGCGGACAGGGAGTCGGCGACGAGCGCCGATGAGGCCGGGAAGTGGAACACGGCAAAGCCCCGCATCAGCATTGCCGCGGCCACCCATTCCCAACTCGGCGCTACGGCGTTCACCAGCACGGCTATAGCTGAGAAGTAGCCAGCCGCCGCGATCAACCAAGCCCGGTTCATGTGGTCGGCGAGATAGCCGGCGATCGGAAACGCGATCAGCCCGCCGAGCGGTCCCAAGGCGTAAACGATCCCGATCTGCTCCGGCTCGCCGCCGAGGGCCAGGATGTAGAGGGGGACGTACGGGAATACCATGGCCCGGCAGAACATGCCCAGACTTCCCGACACGGTGAGCACGAGGACATTGCCACGGAGAAATCCGAAGGACTCGGACAGAGGCCGCACTATCGCCCCCTCATCCCCTCACCAAGCCTGAGAAGCGGAGGGCGGTTGGGAGGAACAAAAAAGAGGAGCTTGTCCATCTGGGGATCAGCTTATTGTATTGCTTCTGGGTGACTTGCTTGCCGTTTTTGTTGTAGATGAGGGCGTCGCCGGGCAGTTGCCATTGGCGCCAGTCGTTCGAGGTGGCGATGCGAAGTTGGTCGCCAGCGAGGGGCGTGGCGAGCAGTAGGGCACTCGCGAGGATGGCGTTGCGCATGAGATGTATCCGGTTGAGCCAAGCCAATAATCCAATAGAGGCCGCGCAAAAAGAGCCTAACAAGTAATGGAGCGTTTTTCCACCACATAGACGCGGCACAAGTTCCTCGCGCTAGGCCACCCCTATGGAAGCGTGGATCTGCGCGAACTTCCATTCGCCCGCTTCTCGCTCCAATACGCCCGTCAAACGCAGGGCTAGTTCCTCGTACTGGCCTTGCCATTTGAGCCGCCACTGCTGTCGGGTGTAAAACCAAGCCACCGAATCGCGCTCTTGCACGTCGAGATGCTCTGTATCAATGGTGAAATCCCGGGTACTGGCGACGTGGTGGTAGTAGTACTGGGCAGCGCGCCCACCGCCCTCGATGTATTCCCCCGGTTCAGTGCCGATCTTGACAAAGTGATCGGCTGGGGAGATGAGGTCGATGAGCCGGTGGGCATCGCCTGTTGTCAACGCGGCGAAGTAGGCCTCGACCGTCTGGCGGGCGTTCACGTCGCAGGCTCCTTCCTGCTAGGGGATAACGTAACTTCTTGCGGTCCACAGCCATCCGCAAGCTAGCGATCCGGGGAGCCGTTTGACATCCAATGGTTCCCTTGTATAATTGAGCCTCCGCATCGCTTTCCCAGTGTCCGACGCCATGGCCCGCATCCTGCTTGCCCTCTTCATTGCCGTTCCTCTCCACGCCGACATCTACAACCTCCTCGGCGAGCTGCCCCACCACCTGCGCTCGGGCGGAGTGCCCCGCGACGGCATCCCGGCCATGACTAACCCCCAGAGCGTTGCACCGGCAGACGCGCATTATCTGGCGGATACAGACCTAGTCCTCGGCGTGGTCGCAAACGGCACCGCGCGGGCCTATCCGCATCGCCTCGGCTGGAAGCACGAAGTCATCAACGACCAGCTCGGCGGCCAGTACATCTGCGTTACGTTCTGCCCGCTGACCAGCACCGGGCTAGTTTTTGACGCGACGGCCCCAGACTCAGCACAAATCGAATTCGGCGTCTCCGGCATGGTGCTCAACAGCAACTTGGTGCTGTACGACCGCCGCGACGAGAAAACCCTGTACCCGCAGATGATCTACGTTGGTATTAGTGGCGAGTACAGAGGGCGGCGCCTCCAGCTCTTGCCCGTGGTCGAGACGACTTGGGGCCTGTGGCGCACGCTGTATCCGCATACCACGGTCGCCCAAGCGGCGACCGGTCTAGACCGCTACCCGGACTATATCCGCGCACTATATCCACTAGATGTGTACGGCCACTACCCTTATGGCAACTATCGCAGCAACCAACGGATGATTATTTTTCCGCTTACTACCGCTCGGCCCAGCGACCGCTTGTCGGCCAAGGAAATGATCTTGGGGTTGCGAGCCGCTGGCGAGAGCAGGGCCTATCCTTTCAGCAGGATGCCCAATAAGGCCGTCATCAACGATCGCGTTGGCGACCGCGCCGTGCTCGTGCTCTACGACAGAGAGACTTCCACCGCCATTCCCTACAGCCGGGTTGTCGGCGATCAGCTTTTGACCTTTCGCATACTCAGCCGCGCCGGCGACCTGCCTTTGGCCTTTGCCGACGTGGAGACCGGCAGCGAGTGGAACATGCTCGGCGAGGCTCTTTCCGGGCCGCTCAAGGGCGCGCAGTTAGAGCAAATCCCAGCCTATAATTCGATGTGGTTTGGATGGTCGGCTTACTGGCCGCAGACCCGTTTGTGGAACGGCGATGGCATCTTGCCCTCGCCCTGATAAGGAGCTTGGCCATGCACGAAGTCCCCAAAGGGAAGATTACTTGTATTGAAAAATGCGTTCTGCGCGGTACCCGGCCGCGCTACATCGGCTTCAATGCCCGCATTCCCGCCCACGGCACGCAGATCACGGACCCGGTCGTCAGGGTGCGCACGGACGGCGGGGCGTGGGGCTTGGGGTGGTCTCGCATTGGCGAGGCCGAAGCGCGCGCGCTGCTCGGCAAGGAGATCGGCGATCTCTTCCAACTCCCCGACGGCTGCCTGCCCGCGGGCCGCAACCTCGACCTGCCGCTGTGGGATTTGGTGGCGCGGATGATGGATTTGCCGCTGTACCGCCTGCTCGGTGCCCGCGGCAAACGCGAGGTCGAAGTGTACGACGGCTCGGTCTATATCGACGATTTGGAAGCCACCGATGAGGAACAGGTCAAAGACATCTTCCGCGGCGAAGTCGCCACCGGCCACGAGCACGGCTATTTGCACTTCAAGATCAAGGTCGGCCGCGGCGCGCGCTGGATGCCCACGGACGTGGGTCTCAAGCGCGACGAGTTAGTCATCCGCACGGTGCGCGAAGCCGCTGGCCCGCAGGCCAAGGTGCTCATCGACGCCAACATGGGCAATACGCTCAACACGGCCATAGCTCTGTTGGACGCCTGCGCGGACGTGGGCATCTATTGGTTTGAGGAGCCTTTTGCCGAGGACGCCCCGCTCAACCAAGCGCTTAAGGAGCACATCGTCGAAAATGACTGGGACACGCTTGTTGCCGACGGGGAATTTTCGCCGCCGCCGTACTTTTTTGACTTGGTAGAACAGGGATTTATCGACGTGGTGCAGCACGATTTTCGCGCCATGGGCCTGACGTGGTGGCGGAGCACTGCGGCGCGTCTAGAGCAGTGGAATGCGCTCTGCGCTCCCCATTGCTGGGGGTCTTACGTCGAGCGCTTTCACCACGCCCATTTCGCCGCTTCCATCCCGAACTTCTGCCTGCTCGAAGCCGCACCGGCTGCCATGCCTGGGCTAATCACCGATGGCTGGCAGCTCGCCGACTCCATCCTCCACGTGCCCGACACGCCCGGCGCGGGCCTCGACATCGATCCGCGCATCTTCGCGCAAGGAATGGAAGATCGAGAGGGGTTTAGGGTGGTAATTTGAGGCATAAAAACAAAGAATAAGGGGGCGAAAATCACAGTTATGCATATCTTTGATATAATCCCCTCAATCCCCTGCCGTTTTTTAATTTCAGCCCCAAAGACGCCGTAAATGAGGAGGAGTGCGCGATGACAGACGATCTTCACACCAACCCGTTTGAGAAGATCGACACCAATAAGGTCGCGGAAAATCTGCATATAGTAGAAGATAGCCAACGGAACGCGAGGCGGGGGCGACCCGCATTAGATAGTGCGGAAGACGACCTCGACCCCACAGAACGCAAGGTTATCGGGCTAATTGAGAGCGCTCAAGCACAGGCACAGAATATATGCGAGAGCGAGCTAAAAGCATACAGAGCGCGCCTCGTCGAGCTAGATTTCCGGGAGCAACTAAGTTCCATTGAGATTGAAACGGCCAAGCAACGAGCGGAGTTCGATCAGAATGTCGATAAGGCCATAGTAGAGTTGAGCAGAGAGCAACAGGATCTGCGCCGAAAAAAAGAAGACTTGCAGCAGTTTAAGGAACAAAATAGCCTTAGCCGCGAGCCACAGCCCCGTAGCTGGGACGATAAGATATTTAACATAGGCATCATCGCCGTGCTCTTTCTCATTGAGACCTTTGGCAACGCCTCCTTTTTGGCAAAGGGCAACGAGTTTGGGCTGTTCGGCGCGTACACAGAGGCAGTTGTCATCTCGTTTGTCAATCTCGGTATTGCCTTTTTGCTCGGCATCCTCGTCACCAATTTCAACCACATCCACTGGAGCAGAAAGTCCGTGGGCATCACCGGTGCCGTGGTGTTTATGGCCTTTGCGTTGTTTTTCAACTTGATGGTGGCGCACTATCGGGAAACAACGGGTACGGTGCTCGACGAAGGGGGGAAACTCGCCATCGCCGCTTTCGGCGACAATCCATTGGGTCTAGGGGACTTCCAATCGTGGATCCTGTTCTTCATGGGATTCCTCTTTGCGATTATTAGCTTTATCGATGGAATCCTGTGGGATGATCGCTATCCGGGTTACGCGGAGTGTGCCCGCGTATTCGCGGAGGCCGACGAAGTATACAACGCGCTCTATCAGGTCTGCCTAAAGGGATTAAAGAAAACGTCGGATGAGGCGGTGCAAGCGTTGGAGGACATCAAGCAAAACATTTTGCTCGCTGGACGACAACACGATTCTATCATCGACGACCATCGACGCCTCATCAAAACGTTCGACGACCATCTAGACCACTTAGAGCACGCGGGAAATCACTTGCTCAAGCTCTACCGGGATACCAACCGGGCGATGCGAGACGGAGAAGCGCCAGAGCGATTCAAGAAGACTTGGCGAATAGTGAAAACGCCAATAGACACCACCTTGCCGAAGGCTATGCTGACGCGCGAGGAAATCTTGAAGATCACCAGCGCGGCGGAGACAAAAATTGATAACGGCGTAAAGGAGCTGCACTATCAGTACGATATGGGCAGCGAGGAATTGAGACCTTTGGCCCCGCATCGAAGGCAGCCAGATAGCCCGAGGGGCGATCAGGAAGAGAGTTAATGAGTAAAGGTAAGCTATCGAATAAAACGATAGCAGGCGGTGCGATGATCGTGGGGGTCGTCGTTATCTTGCTCGTTTTTGTGGTGCTAAAGCCGCCGTCGGTCGAGCGCGATCCGCAGACCCTTTGCCGGTCGGAGGGTCCCTCGGCGATTACGGCAATCCTGCTCGATCGCACGGATTCGTTCATGCCCACTACCAAGTCCGATCTGGAGACTAGGATCTGGAACCTGCTCGATGAGATCGAGGAAAATCACGAGATCAGTCTTTTTGCGGTGGACCCTACGCATGGTGGGAGCCTCGACCCGATTATCAGAGTCTGTAGTCCCGGCGACCCGGAAAACGTCGATCACCTTACTCAATCCGAAGCGATCATTCGGCGTAACTGGCAGCAGAAATTTCGCGCACCTTTAGAAGAGGAGCTTAGAAAGCTGCTCACCAATAAAGAGGCGAAATCGTCGCCGATCATGGAATCGGTGCAGTCGGTTGCCATAAAGCATTTTCAGAGTACCAAGCGGCGCGATGTTCCGCGGCGTCTCATCATCGTTTCGGATCTCCTACAAAACAGCGACGCGATTTCGTTCTACAAGAGTCAGCCAAATTTCAAGCGTTTCCACGGTAGTCCCCAAGCCCGAGGGCTAAACCCGGATCTGCGGGGCGTCGAGATCGAGCTATGGCTCATTCAGCGGAAACAACGACAGCAGGGAGACGGCGCAGCCGTGTTGCAATTTTTCCGCTCTTGGCTGGCGGAACACGGGGGCCAAGTTCGCGCGTCCGTTCGAACTTCGGGAATAAATAATTAATGAATAGATGCGGTGAGAGTTTGGTCAGCCGGTAATCGCGCTTGTTTCCAAGTCGGCGACCCTCAAGCTCGTAGCGCCGAATATGAGGCGGATTCTGGCGACGAAACTCGAAATCCAGTATTGAGATCTATAGCGAGGGGTCAAATTATCGGTACGCTTGACCGCGACTGCCGACCCTCGTCACTAAGACACGATCCTGAATGTCGCAAATCACGCGATAACCTCCCACCCGATAACGCCATAGCCCACTCAATGGGCCGGTCAGTGCCTCGCCCAAGTGCCGTGGGTCATCAAGCACTGCAACACGTTCATTCATATAATCGACGATGCGTCGGGCTGTCTGCCTATCGAGCTTGCCAAGCTGTTTTTCGGCCGTGTCGGTGTACTCAATCGTCCAAGCCAAGTGCTTTTCTCACCTCGGAGGAGGAATGGACCTTTTCCTCTCCTTGGCGGACGCGTTCTAGCACGGCCATGGCGAGGTAGTAGTCCTCGATGTCCTCAAGGCTGCGTTTAGTGAGCTCACGCCGGTAAAAAGCCTTGCTGCGCCCGGTCTCGGACACCAGCAGGTCGAGCCGTCGCTCGGTCTCGGGATCTAGTTGCATCGTGGTTTCCCCATCAGAGAGTCCTAACGCATGTTGGATGACCTGTTGGATGCAATCAGCCTCATTTAAAAAATAAACACCATCCGTTTTCCACTCATTCACAGAACGACTGCCATCATCAATCTCCGAAGCCGGCGTGACGGACAAAATATAGGCATGCAGGTACAAGTCCGCGTCGTTCTCGCGCACTCGCTCCTCAATTTCCGCGATTTCGTGGTGTAGTTGCACCTTTTTGCGTTCTCTTTGGCCGAACCGGCTCAAGCCCTTCGGATCGAGAAAGAGAACGTGCTGATGTACGTCGTCCTTCAACCAGACGATGAAATCCGGGTAATAACCGAAGTCGTCGAAAAAGGACACACCCCGACCGCGGGTCAGATTGCGAATCAGAAACAACTCTTTGCCTTGTAAGCAGGGATCACCTTTCCGGGTCAGCTCTTCCAGCTGCTCGACAACGCGCTTCTCGTTTTCGTCCAAGGGTACAGGTTGAACTGTAACGATGCGATCCTTCCGGGTATGTAGCAGTGGCTGATACGCATGAGCTTGTGACCAAATGACGCCGATTTTCAAGTGCTCATACCATTCTTTTAACTCGTCGCACTGGCCCTCGCGGATATTGTACGCCAGTTCCCCCGCGTCCTTGACCAACTGACCTTTGGTTACATCCACGGATAGCTCGTAGCTTACGGCATTGTTTGGATCATCCTCTTCCAGCGCGACGACCTCAATCTCGTCGTGTTCCCAGCGTCTGCGCTGCCTGCGCCAGAAGTTATCGGCGTATTCGGTGAGCAGATCAAGGGCGATGTTCTCCAATCCGCGCATCTGCTTGAATCCGGTGGCGTTCAACCGATCTGGCGGCATATAGAGTTCGTACCAGTTATCGCTTTGCAATAGCTGTTCCACAGTCCACGGTTCAATAACCAGATTGTGCCAGCTTTTTTGTTGCTTGCGCGATAACAGCCGCTCGTAAATACGGGCTGTGTTGAAGAAGGTGGCGTGTGACGCGAGGCTGACCGAATCTTGTTCTGTTCCCTCACTGAACGCAGATCCATCGGATGCGACGGATTGAAGTCGTGAATATAGATCCAGCGTCACTATGCGGTTACTATCAGTCGGCCCCGGCAGGACGGGACGCTTAGCGGAGAGGTTGTATTTTCGGTCATCCTTGAGTCGGATCAGCTTCAGGTCTGTCTTCTTGGCAAAGTTCCATGTGATGGGAAAGCTGAAAGTCTCCTGTTCGGCGCGCATTCCTTCTTTTTCCAGAAGATCCCGGAAAGTCTGCATATAGTTGGCTCGCAGCCCAAAAATGTATAGCTTCTCCAATTCCGCCAGTTCATCACTGTCCTCCGGCAGTTCCACTTCGCTTTCGCGGTGCCGCTTCAGGCTCATATTATAGCCCCTCAGACGCACGCCGCGTCCGAACATCTGGATGATTTCAGGACCTTCGTTCACGCCGACATGCATCAGTCCCATCGTGCTCACCCGCCATGAGTTCCAGCCTGCAATAAAACGCCGTGCGCCGATGACAATGTTCACGGTTGAATCTGGGCGGTCCACATCGGCGAACAGCCGGGCGACAAAGCCCATCTCTCGATCAACAGCGAAATCGGGGTTAGGGCTTTCCGTGAGCAGATTGTAGAGCTTCGTCGAGTCCCCGACATTGACCACGCCAAAAGGATCATTGTCCGCGGTGCGAAGGTGCAATTCGCCCTCGCCTGCGGTCAGATAGACGATGTGCAGCCGTCCCGCTCCGTGAAACAGAGTCTCGCAGAGATCGGCGTAGAGGTCTTCCCCGCTCGGCAAATGGGAAAAGCGGCCAGCAAAGCAATCGTTGCCGGTACTGTTGAGCAATCCCGATTTCCCGGCTAATAGGCGTTGGATCATGGCCCGCACGTCTTCGCCGTGGGCCAGCACCCAACCGAGAAAATTCAGGATGCGGATGACATCGGATCGGGTCGCCTGGTCTGCTTTGCTCGATCCCGTCACGGTCTTGCCGAGGAATACCCACAGCGGTTTTGCCGGATTGAATGCTTTCCACAAAGCGCCCTTGTCTCGATAGATGCGGTATTGCTGGTAGAAGGTCAGCAGGCAACCCAGCAGGTACATGTCGCTGTTTTCGTCCTGCACCCCGCCCGGCAGGTTCAGGATGGCGTAATCCTCGCCGTAGCCATCTGCATGGAATCGGCGGTATGTGTAGTCGAATAGCAGGCATTTGCCGTAGGCGTTTAGCAGGTCGTTGTCTTTGCCCGCTACTTGATTGAAGGTCGCGGAGTATTCAAACGCAAAGCCTCCGCTCGCCAATTCTCGGCGGCGTTCGCGCCAAACATTGCCCGATGCGCCTAGGTGTCCTTCGTCAACCAGCACCAGATTGTCGTCGCCGAAATCCGTTACCGCAACGCGCTTTACGCCCTTTTTTTCGGCCAGTTTGTTCAGGTCGATGATCTCGACGGATGTGAACAAGTCAGAACCGGCTTCGCTGGAAAATAGCCGTGCCCGCAGACCGCTTTCCTGCATCTCGCGCTCGTGTTGCATGGACATCTGCTCATTCGGCGTCACCAGCACAATATTGTTTAGCCGCTTTCCCGCACGGTCCAAATAATGCCGGTATTGCAGAATATGGGCGTGCATGAGGAGCGTTTTGCCAGAACCCGTCGCGCTCTGGAAAGCGAGGGTGTGCAGGTCTTCTACCGTGTAGTCCGGCATGCTCGCAGTTGGTTGATGGCTGGCCTTCTCATGATTCAGGTCGGCGCATAGGGTCTCGGGATCGTCGAAATAGCGCTGTAAATAGTGTTCGGTGAATAACAGGGCGAGGTATTGATGGGGTTTCCAGGTCCGGCCGTGTTCCTCTGTCATACGAAGCTGGCGGCTGTGCGCCGCGATGTTGGCGTCGTATTCGGCAAACTGGTCGGGGGTAACGAGGGCTCGTGTAGGATAGGGCTGTAGCGATTGGGCATAGTCGCTCGTGCCTTCTGAGATGAGTTCGCCCTGGGCATAGTGCAACCGTTCGAGCATCGCGTCCATGTCATCGTAGCCGAATTCCAGACAAACGAAGCGATGGAGGGCAAGGCGGCTCTGTAGGCGTGTCATTTGTCATCCTCTTCTTGCATCTTATGGTGTTTGCTTACCAAATAGGCGGCAAAGGACGCGCAGGCTCCAAACATGAACATGGCTTCGTCTAGGTCAACATCTGGAGAGTTCTTATCGAGTAACGCGTGCCGAATCCCTTGTTCGTCACTGGTATAGCCATACAGCTTTGAGAACGCTTCTTTGAGTGCTGGATGCTTTATCAAACCGGCTTTCTCGAGAGAGTTTAGCGCAGGACCAAGGGTTTTTGATTTTGGATCAATTTGGCGAGCAACAGATTCAACCGTGTGGATGCTATCTTTAATTGACTCAGCAAATCGCTGTGCGTTAATATATTCTGCCGCTTGGCACAAGTGCGCCTCTGCACCTTTCATACCGCCATCGCGGACCGTTTTGATGGCTTCTTGTGTTGCCTCGCCCTGCGCCTTATTACTGCGCGGGAAAATTTGATACGGATAGTTAGATTTGTCTAACCAGTACGCAGCGGCACATCTTTCAAATGATTCACTGATACGTTTGATAAATTCCTTATCATACCTTCTTTCGTTTACCATAATTTCAACAAAATCAAGAACCTCATTGAAACTGCCTTGCAGAATCAAGTTTTTAAAATTATCCTTCGCAAATTCATAAGAAGTACTGATTTCATCTTCTGGCTTCTTCAAATACTTGCCCAGTACACGTTCAATAAACAGAGTACCTTCTTCAAATTTTGGAGTCAATAATGAGTTGATCCCTCTTAGCGATAGAAGTAATTTCCGAGTTACATTCCATAATTCTCGCCTTAGATCATCCGAAAGATCCTCCAATTGCATCGGATCCAGCAAGGGCGCGTAACCATAACGCTGCGAGAATGTAAGATGATCTTCGGATTGGTATTGATTATTGCTCATTGTTGGCCCCCCCAAACATCAATTCACGAAAAATTGGCTCAATGGTCTTTGCAGTCCAATTCTCGCCGTATTGCTGCATGGCGTTCAGAGTGTGGTCGCCGTTGGCGTAGATGATGTCCAGTGATCCGAATTGTTCACGATTACGATCAAAATAGGTGTCCAGCGAGGCGTGGTCCGTTTCGTCAAGATTGCGCCAGAGGATCAGACAGTTGCGCCCTTCGGGGTCTATGCCTGTGATAGCGAGCACACCGTCAATCCGCTGGCGGGATACCACGCACAAACCGATCAAGTAGTTGAAGGTCTCGGGCAGATCAACCTGAACTTCTCGGCGCACACCATCGCGCACGACGGAGAGCGTGTAGGTGAAGGGATCAGCGAACGCCTTGCTCAGCAGACACGCACTACCAGCAGTCTCCACACCGAGTGCGTAGCGCAGCCGATAATCCTCGGCCAGCGCGGTATTCTCGGCCAGCAAAGCCTGCTGTGCATCTGAAGGTGGCGTCACTTCAAGACTGTCCATCGTATCTTCATACGATTCCAGTCGGATGTACTTGAACAACTGCGTGACGCCATTGCGCGAAACCGGCTTGCCATCCTTCCAATCTGGTGAATAGATGACTTTCTTTATTCGCGGCAACAGAACTGTGTCGAAGTGATGGCCCATTTCTACTAAAATATACTTGCGCTGTCCACCATCCTCGCGGTTGAGGTTGATAACTGCGTGGCCGGTGGTGCCGGAGCCAGCGAAGTAGTCGAGTACAATAGCCTCATCATTTTCATATATGATCGCATCTATGGATGTTTGAACTGTAAATATTGATTTTGGATAAGAAAATAAATTCGAGACACTAAAAAGATCTTTCAAGAGATTTGTGCCGTTTGTTACAGCATTATACTTTTTATCTAGCCATACACTTTTTAACAAACTTCTGGAGTTTTTGTCTTCGTAAATTCTGTTTATTGAAAGATTCTGTGTACATAAAAGTGTCCCCTGCTTCAAAGCTAACTTAGCTCTTTCGTAGCTAAGAGTCCATACTCGTTCAGATCCATCTTTTCCAATCGGATAAATACGAATGTATCCTTCTTCAGTTGTTTCTTTTGGATAGCTAGAGCCAAGTCTTGGTGGTTCTTCGACACGAATGATCTTATAGGTCTTCGGATTGACCACAACTGCGTAAAAACTATTTGGACGACCAGTTCGATAATTATTTTCTCCGGTCCCGCTCCTACGAAAGTTTCTTTCGCGTTTTCCATCCGATTTAGCTTTTCCTCTGACGATGTCAACATCCTTAGGGACTAAAAATAAACCATACTCGTGTGTACGTGTTACGTTGCTTCGTCCCGTTCCTGATCCCGGATAGTGATTTACTATAACACGGTGGAGTTCATAGTGTGGGAAGTCAATCTCGACTAGTTTTGAAAGATTTGCTAACTCAGTATCATCAATCGCAACGCATAAGGCATGTTCATTGCGTTCTAGAAGAGTCATGGTTGGTATCAATCGAGAATGTAGTAAACCTAGCCACGATGAACTTTTTAAGTCATTCTTGTACAGTATCGGTGTCGCATCTGTATTGTACGGAGGATCGATATAGACACACTGCACCTGCCCATGATACCGTGCTTGCAGCAGATTCAACGCCTGAAAATTTTCGCCATGCACCAGCAGACCGTCCAACTGCTCATCAAGCGATCCAGAGTCGGAGAGTGCCGCCAGCAGTCGGTCGGTGAAATCGCGGTCAAAGTGCCGCGTGTCCAGCACCAGGTAGGGGTTGGCCTTGAGGAAATCGAGACTCGGCGGATTGCTCCAAGTCGCACCTCCGTTTATCAGATCACCCGGAATTTCGTCAACGGCGAACAACTCAACCCATTCCTCGCACTGTGCCGCGTTGGTGGCGATCTCGGGATACAAAGCCTTCGGGATGCGATTTAGAGTAACACACCAGTTGGTTTCGAGTACAAACTTTTTCTTCAGCCAGAGTTGCTTTTGAAAGTCCTCCAGTTGCGCCAGAAAGTGGCTTTGGTGCATGAATCGTCGGTTTTTCTTGTGTTCATTGGTTGAATAAAGACAGGTTCCTTAGTAGTTTGGGCAGGACCTTTTTGGCAAAAAATCCATGCTTTCTCGTCCAAGGAACCTGTCATGCCCAAGGTATCGTCTTCTTCCTCCCCGGTCAAGTTTGCTCGCGGTCGCCCGAAGGTCGTATACCGGGTGCGTAATGGGTCTGCCTACGAGGCCGGCCTTAAACAGCGGGGGAGTCTGACGGTGTGGTTTAGCCCCCAAGCGGTTCAAGCTTGGTATTATCAAGGGCCCTCCCAGCGGGGAGCGCAATACACCTTTTCGGATGGAGCCATCCAAACGGCGTTGACGCTACGGATGCTCTATCATTTGCCGCTGCGCCAAACCGAGGGCTTTGTCGGCTCCATCTTGGCCTTGATGGGACTGGATCTACAGGGGCCCGATCACACGACCTGGTCTCGCCGTCAGGCGGATTTGGCGGTGGATCTACCGCCCCAGCGTACCGACCAACCCCTGCACTTGGTGGTTGACTCGACGGGGCTGAAAGTGTATGGGGAAGGCGAGTGGAAGGTGCGTCAGCACGGTTGGACGAAGCGGCGCGCATGGCGCAAATTGCACCTAGGGGTCAACGAGGCTACCGGCGAAATCGTCGCACAGACCTTGACCACCAACCGCCGAGATGATGCCTCGCAGGTGGAGCCGTTGCTGCAGCAAGTCGAAGCGTCCGTGGTCGCGTTGGGTGGCGATGGAGCCTATGATAAGCGCAAGGTCTTCGACGCGTTGGCCGCGCCCGATCAAGGCCGGCCTATTCGCCCGATCATTCCGCCGCGCAAGGACGCCAAAATCGAGCAACATGGCAACACTCACGCCGAGCCGTTACCCCGCGATGAGACGATTCGAGCGATCCGCCAACGGGGCCGTCGAACCTGGAAAAACGACAGCGGCTATCATCGCCGCTCGATCGCCGAAACGCAGATAGGCCGCTATAAACAGATACTCGGCGATACCTTACGCGCCCGAACCTTACCCCACCAACAGACCGAAACACGGTTGGGTTGTGCGGTACTTAACCGACTGCTCGCGTTGGCCAAACCCGAGTCCTATCCGATCACAAAAAAAGCGTAAACCAAAAAACCAAGAGGCCAACACAGCCGACCTGGTTTCATGCAACAAAGCCGATCTGCACCGGGAAACCAACTCCAGCCATAACGAGCCCTCCCAGCCTTAAATTCATTGAGTGCCCAGTTAGGATTTCCTGCTAACGCCACAAGCTTAAAGTGCCTCATCTTCATCTCCTCTGTGTAAAATTTACGGCTTCCTTGGAAGATATTACTGAACTCCTGCGACAGATCACGTCGCACCCTCGTCATCCAATCCCAGCGCCGCCCGCATCTCTTCCCGCACCGCCTCCCGCAACTCATCCGGCTCCAGCACCTCAGCCGCCGCTCCAAAGCTCAACACCCAACTCTTGATCTCGTAAAACCCCCCGGCCCGCAGCCGCAGCACTATCCGACCGTCGTCCATTTCTTCCAGCGTCTGGCTCGGATGCCAGATCCGCTCCCGTATATAGGGTGCCTGCTCCTCGGTGAACCGAACCACCACGTCCATCGGCTCCTCGGATGAGATGCCGAACGCATTGCTCAATCGTTCGTCAACCGACAGGTGATCCGGCGGCTCGAATTCCTCCTCGGTCACGTCCACCGCCTCAAAGCGATCCACCGCCTGCGTAATGAGCTGGTCGTAGTAAGGCATCCGCGAAATCACGTACAGACCGCCTCGGTGCGGCAGGAGGCGCAGCGGTTCGATATTGTACTGCCGGGCCTCCGCCCCCGGCGAGCGATAGCTCACCCAGCACACGCGGCGCTCCAGTATGGCGTCGTGCAGGTTTTCGAGTATCTCTCGGGCGTCTTCATAGGGCTTGTGCCCGCGCGCCAGCGGCACGTAAGCCTCTGCGGCTCGCTCTAGGAATTGCCGCATCTCCGGGGGCATGGCTTGGGTCAGCCGGCGAATCGCCGACCGCAGGTGCTCGCCGAACGGCGTCCCCACCAGCCCCATGCCCGCTTGCTCGGCAAAGATCATCGCCGCGACTTCCATGATCGGAAAGTTCAGTGGCAGCTTGGTGTCCTTTTGTAGTTGGTAGTAAATGCGCTGATCGGTGCGCCGTTCGTCCATCAGAAACCCTACCTCGCGCAGGTCTTCCAGATCGCGCTGTATGGTGCGCCTATCTACTTTGTACTCGTCTGCCAGTTCGCGAACGCTCGCTCCGTAACGCCGTGCCTGAAGCGTCCGCAGGATGTCCAGTTGTCGCACAATCTGCTTCATCGAATCAGCCTTTCATAGATGCGAATCTAACCCGTGAACTACATACAGTTCGGGACGATGATTATGGCTTGACTAGGGCATTCTAAGACTGTAACCTTTTTTATAACCTAAAGTTATACGGGATGCCCAAATCCGATGGCCAAAGGAGTAGAACATGATCAAAATTATTGAAGCGGTAATCGATGAGCAGGGCAATGTTAGCTTACTGGAGCCGGTCCAATTGCCTAAACCGCAACGTGCATTTGTGACGATTCTCTCCGCTGAGTCGAATATGACTGAAACTGCCTTGCTTAGTGAAGCCGCATTAGCTGAAGATTGGAATCGCCCAGAAGAGGATGCCGCATGGGCACACCTACAGCAAGATCAATAGTCTTAGTGCCATTTCCATTTTCCGACCTGTCACAGACGAAATTGAGACCAGCCTTGGTATTGGCCGAAGCAGATCGGGGAGATTGTATCCTCTGCCAAATTACGAGTAACCCCTATGGAGATAGTCAAGCTATCGCGTTGACCAACACCCACTTAGCTACCGGCTCCTTACATAAGTGATGTTACGCAGCCTTTAGCTGCTGTAATTCGTCAAAGGCGTGTCGAATGGCCTTGAGATAGAGTTTTGATCGGAGGGCAAACGGATTCATCCGATGCTTGATGCGCAGCCACTCTAGCGAGAAGGCCGCATAGATGGCCATAAAGACGTGATTGCTTTGGGTACGGACCCGTTTGGTCGGCGACTTGGCCAACGCGGCATGGGACTTGAGCGTTTTGTGAAAGACTTCGACTTTCCATCTTTTTTGATAGATCATCTCAAGGGCGTCTCCGTGTTGGTCGAGATCACTACAGGCCAGATACAAAAGGCCGGTGGAATCGTCTTTGTTTGTAAAGACTCGCCGATGCAGCAAGACTGGAAAAGGGAGTCCTTTGATCCAGGCGGTTACCGGCGTGGGGTCTGACCAGTCTAGCGTATCGATACGCACGAAGCGGCCGTGGGCTTTGTCTTGGGGGCTCAAGGCGACCGTCCGGTTGGATTTGAGGGCGACGATAAAGTGTTTCTTCAGGTCTTGGCGGATAAACAACAGGTTTTCCTTGGCCGCAAACCAACTATCGGCCAAGACATAGCGGTAGCTCAAGCGATTCTGTTGGCAGGTGCGTAGCATCTGCCGCAGCAACTGATTTTTGGTCACCTCGCTTTTGCGTTTGACTCGCCGCGTTTGCCGATCGCAAAACAGGATCGGTTTACGCACTAACTCATAGGCCACCGGCACACTGACATCGCCGGCCTGATAGATACAATTGAGCAGATTCAAGCCTTTGACGGAGCGGTTCTTACTATGATCGAAGTGCCAACAGATCAACTCATTTTCATCCGTGTGCGGCTTTTCCTGAATCGTATCATCGAAAATGAGCACCCCGTCTTCACGCTCGATGGTGCGCACCACGGATTTGACTTGATGCCAGAGCTCTTTCGACGTGTAGTCGGCTTGGGACAAAAACCGCGTCACTTGGTCGTGGCTGATTTGGCCATCTAACAAAGACGAAAGGCCGGTGGCGGTCGTCGCGCCAAAAGAACTCAACAGATAGTCACTATAGAGGTCTAACAGTTTTTTATCCATGACAGAAAAGATAAACCAAAGCCTAGCGGCTGCGTAACATCACTTACATAAGACAAGCTATGTTCGCCCTAGTAAACTGTTTACTGCCAATCACAATCTCATGCGGAAAGAGATCGGAAGCCTAACAGAAGACGCCTTCAGACAAGTCGTTGAGGGCGTTATCAACATTCTCCGTTCGAGCATGACTCAGTAGATATACTAATCCCCTAATCCGCCGCTCGCTTCACTAAGTGCTCAAATAGCTTCACCCATATCGTCCCAGGCATCCGCTCTGGGTGAAACTGCACGCCGATTAAGCGGCCATCCTCGCTCTCAATCGCCTCCACGATGCCATCGCCACTGCGCCCGCTAACGCCCAAGCCCGCGCCGGGCCGGTCAATGGCCTGCAGGTGATAAGAGTTGACCCGCGAAGGGCCAGCATGGCCCAGCGCGGCCAGCATCGTGCCCGGCTCTACTTGGAGATCGTGCTCGATGCGCTCGGCCTCGGCCCGCTGCGGCGAATGCGGCTCAACGCCGAGCTGGGCCTCCACGTCCGCCCAGATTGTGCCGCCCAGCTCGGCGCTGATAAACTGCATTCCGTAGCAGATGCCCAAAACCGGCAACTGGCGCTCTTGCGCGGCCGCAAAGCTCCAGCGGTCGGCTTGGTCGCGCCTAGCCGCCACCGGCGGGAGATCGCTGGGCAGGGTGCCGATCAGGCCGCGCTCAATGCCCGGGCCGCCGGTGATCAACAGACCGTCGATGCGCTCGAATACCGCTTGCAGCGCAGCGCGCTCTGTCGTCATCGGCAGCACGAGCGGAGCCCCGCCCGCCTGCACCACCGCATCCACGTAGTGGTGGTCGAGGGTTTGCTGGCCGTCGGCGTTTAGGCTGCTGGTGATGCCGATGAGCGGGCGGAGCATCAGACGCCAGCCTTGAGCCTTGCGAAGGAGACCTTGTCGTCGAGCAGGGTCAGGGCCGCAAAGCTCTCGATATCGGTGCGCGAGGCGTCGAGCCGGGCGACGGCATTGAGCAAAAAGCTCTGCTGCCGGTCGTTGCGCGGGCTGGCGGTCAGGAGCCGTTGGTTAAACTGCGCCTTCTCTTCCTCGCCCTTGCCGGAGAGCCGCTCGCCCAGCCACGCCACTAGTGCCGCGTCGGTCTCGTTGGCCGCAATCGCCTCGGCGAAGGCCTCCTCGTCGAGGCCGAGAAATCCCAGTACTGCGCGGTCGAAACCCGAATCTTCGCCGCACCAGTACTCGCCCAGACAATTGCAGTGCGCCGCGCGGAATTTGTCGATCATCCGCGCTAGGCAGGCGAGGCCGCCGACGCTCAGATCAAACGGGCTGCGCGGCGGATGCCGGCGCAAGTCCGTCAGCCCAAAGCTCAACTCGTCGTCGAGGTCTTGCAGGTCGAAGAAGGTCTCGATGTCCCCGCGCTCGGGCGCGACCTCGGCCCGGCGCATCTTCAGTCGCTCGTGCATCTCGCCGTAGCGGCCGACGTTGGCGCGCCAAGCATTGAAGACGCTTTTGTCCGCGGCCGATTTCTGGCAGCGTTCGGCGATCCACTCGCTCAGCTCATCGTCGTTGGGATTTTCGTACGCAGCTTGGCGAAAGGCGTCCTCCTCAATGCCCAAGAAATCCAAAATGGCAGCGTCTTGGCTGGAGTCGGCGCCGAAGCGGTACTCGCCTAACTTGCCGCAGGTCACCGCCCGCGCCTTGTCGGCCATGCGCGCCGCGCCGGCCACGCCGAAGACGCTGCGGAGGTACGGGCTGCGTGGCGGCTGGGCGGTCAGGTCTAGATCCCGAAAGGCCCCCCAGTCGTCCAATTCAATGGAGGCGAAGACCGTCTTGATGTCCGTGCGCTCTGGGGCGTACTTGGCGATCCGTTCGACGAGCAGCCGCTCGTGTAGCTCGTCTTGCGGCTCGCGGGTGAGGTGTTCCTCGTTGAAGGCGTCGATCTCCGATTGGCTTTTCTGCGCTCTTTCCAGCGCCAATACGCCCAGAACCTCGTCGTCCAGTTCGTCGACGGCCTCGGCGAATTCGGCGGCGTTCATATTGATAAATTCGAGCACTTCGACGTCGAGGCCGGAATCGTCTCCGTACTTGAATTCGCCGATGGTCTCCGCATTGTGGCCGCGCGCTTTGTCGATCATGCGCGCCAGCCCGGCGATGCCGGCGACGTGGGCGTTGGAGGGTCGGCGGGGCGGTTGTCGCGTTAAATCCATGGGTATAGCTCCTAAGTTTTGGGGTGAAGGTTTTCAATATACCAACCGCAGACCGGTCGGCAATGTTTGACGCCTCTATTGGCGGCTTCTATACTCTGCCCATGCCCGAGTTACCCGAGGTAGAAACCGTCCGCAGCGCGATGGAGTGCCACCTGCTAGGCCGGCCGATCACCCGCATCCGCGTCAGTACAAAACGCCTGCGCGAGCCTTTGCCGAGGGCCGCGTTGCGCTCCTTGGTCGGGGATTGCTTTGCGGCCGCTCGCCGTCGCGCCAAGTTCCTCCTCCTCGACCTGCAATCGGGCCAGACGCTCTTGGTCCATCTCGGCATGAGCGGCAACCTGCTCCTGCGACCGTGGGGCACCAAGCACGACCACGTGGGATTTGAGTTTGCCGACGGGGGTGCCGTGGCGTTCAACGACCCACGGCGCTTTGGCCTAGTGCTGGTGCTCGACGAAGGCGAGGAGTACACGTGCCGCTACTTGCAAAACCTCGGCCCCGAGCCGCTCTCCCGCGCCTTCAACGCCCGCTATCTGCAAGCCCAGTGCCAGCGGCGCAAAAGCCCGATCAAGAACCTCATTATGGACAACCGCACGGTCGTTGGCGTGGGCAATATCTACGCCAGCGAGGCCCTCTTCCGGGCGCGCATCCATCCGGCGACCCCGGCCGCGGCCATTGATCCGCTGCGCTTGGCCCTGCTCGCTAAGGAGATCAAAAAGGTGCTGCGCGTCGCCATTGACCAAGGCGGCACGACCATCAGCGACTATCGGGGATCGGGTGCGGGCGGGCGCTTTCAGCAGCGGCTCCACGTGTACGGCCGCCAAGGCGAGGACTGCCGCGTCTGCGACGCACCCATCGAAAGCCTCTACCTGGGAGGCCGCAACACCTTCTATTGCCCGAGTTGCCAATAAAAACGCCGGCCCCGTTTGGGACCGGCGCAACCAGCGAGAGACGAAGAGACGGCGCTACTTTTTGACGTACCCGTTGGGCGAGGGTGCCGTAGTGGTAATTACGTCGTCGAGCAGGCCGTATACCTTGGCTTCCTTGGCCGACATGAAAAAGTCGCGGTCCGTGTCCTTGGTAATTTTCTCGACATCTTGGCCGGTGTGCTTGGCGTAGAGCTGGTTGAGTTCCTCGCGCAAGCGGATCGTCTCCTTGGCGCGGATGTCGAGGTCGATCGCCGTGCCGGTGATGGTGTGTAGGAGGCTCGGCTGATGGATCATAATCCGGGCGTGCGGCCAGGCGAAGCGCCGCCCCGGCTCGCCGGCTGCGAGCAGGAACGAGCCCATGCTCATGGCCATGCCCATGCACACAGTGGAAACGGGCGCCTGAATCGCCAGCATGGCGTCGTAGATAGCCATGCCGTCGTGAACCGAGCCGCCGGGACTGTTGATGTAGAGGACGATTTCCGCGGTTGGATCGTCGGTATCTAGCGACAGCAAGCGAGTAACTACGCCCTTGGCTGACTCGTCGTTGACGTCGGACCAAAGAAATATTTTGCGCACTTTGTATAGGCTTTGCTCTAGGTCTTTTTCTTGCAGGGTTTTGAGTAAATTTTCGTCTTTTTCGGCCATTAAAACATCTCCATAATTCTAAATTGTTCTTACCGTGTTAAGGGTTCACAATATACGCGGCGGCCCCAACAGCGTCAATCTGCGGTGCCTCGTCCTGCTGGGTGCCTATACCTTGCTCAAGCTCTGGCTGGTCGCCGATGTGGAGCTGGGCAAGGACGAGGCCGTTTACTGGTATTGGGGCCAGAACCTCGACGCTTCCTACGCGTTCTTGCCTCTGACTGTTTTCAAGCTGACCCATGCGCTCTACCCGCACCAAGAGTGGTTCCTGCGGCTGCCCTCCGCTTTGTTGGGCGCTTTTTCTACTGCACTCGTTTATTGGCTTTGCAGAATGCAGGGCCTCGCCGAACGATTGGCGCTGTGGGCTGCCGCCGCTTTCGCGTTCAGCCACTGGACGTGGCACACTAGCTCCTACCTGCATCCCGATGGCTTCTTAGTCTCCTGTTGGCTGCTGGCCTTGTGCATGGCGCGGCAAGCCGCAGCAACCCACGCGCTACGACCCTATATATGGATGGGTATAGCAGCGGGTTTGGCCGTCCTCTGCAAATACTCGGGCGCCTTTCTCGTGGGCGGGCTTGGCCTGTGGATCGCGCTCGGCCAACGCGGCAAGAAGCGTTGGTGCCTGCTCGCCGCGTTTCTGCTGTCCGCCTTCGCAGTCGCCGCACCGCTCATCTACGCCCAGCTCAGCACCGGCTTTTACCTACCGCAGACCCTGATCACTCTTTCGCGCATCGACGACCTTGGCGATCCCCTCGCGCGCCTGCTCTTCTTTGCGGTTAGTCCGCTCTTTTTTGTGTCGCCGTTTTTGCTGTTCCTGCTCTATGCCGGCTTGGTGCGGGCAGTCAAACAGCGCGACCTCCTCGCCTTGCTCCCCGCGCTGTGCACCATCGGCGCTTTTTTGTTTTTTGCGCTCGGCCGCGGTCAGATCAAAGGCAACTGGCTCTTGCCGGGCTTGCTGAGCCTGTGGCCTGTGGCATTCGCCGCACAGCCCAGACGCTGGCTGCTCGTCGCTGTCGTCGCTACTGGACTGCTGCAATCGCTCGCCATCGGCCTAGGACTGAAATACCCCGGTCTCTACAGCGATCTCGCCGCGCGCCGCGGGCTGGACAAAAGCTATGTTGGTTTGGTGTCGCAGAAAGACCGAGTCCGCGAACCTTCCTACTCGTGGAGCGAACGGCTCTGCGAGTACAGCGGCTGGCGTCGCTTCGCAGCCGACGTGGAGAAGGCTCTTCCACCGCTGCCGCTACTGAGCACCCAGTACAGCATACCGTTTGCGCTGGCGTATTACGGACGGGCCGAGCGGGAGTACTACACGGTCGATGATCCGAGATTCCGGGATTTGACGGATTTTTACGGACAGCGCAAGGCGCCCTATCCAGAAGCAGTGCTCTTCGCCGTGCGAACGGGCGGAAAGGTACCCGAATCGCTACGCGCTACGTATCCTCAGCGGGAATTGATCGCGGAAATAGATCGCCGCCGTGCTGGCTGTCCCCCAGTGTCCTACCAGGTTTTCCGTCTAGGACGATGATTCACTCGTCTCCGCTTTCCGCCCAAACGCCGACGTCATAATCCGCTGCATCGCCGTGCGAAAATCATCGAAGAAGGTGTAAAACAGCGGCACCAACATCAGCGTTAGCACCATGGAAGCCAGCAGGCCCCCGATCATCGTCCTGCCCAGCGGCGCGTAGGCCAAACCCACCATCTTGGAATTGCCTGCGGCCATTGGGATCAGCCCGAAAGCAGTGGTGAAGGTCGTCATCAGGATCGGCCGGAAGCGGTGGCGGCCGGCCTCCAGCAGCGCGTCGTAGCGCGACTTGCCCTCGGCCCGCAGCCGGTTGGCCAAATCGATCAGCACGATGGCGTTGTTGACCACCACGCCGATCAGGATTACCGAGCCGATCATCGACATGATCTCAAAGGGCGTGTCCGTTATATATAGAACCCAGTAAACGCCGAGGAAGGAGAATGGGATCGACACGATCACCGACAGCGGCAGCACGAACGACTCGAAGAGCACCCCCATCAGCAAAAAGACGAAGGTCACGGACATGATAAGGGCGAATTTTTGCGACTGGTCCTGCTCCTCCAGTTCCACAAAGCGGGTGCCCTTGTCCCAACGATAGCCGCGCGGCATCTCGAACCCCTGCATTACCTGATCGACTTGGGCGAAAAGATGTTGAGCCCGGTCCTTGGAGGCGCGGACGCGGACATTGAGCATGGTCTGCCGGTTCTCGCGCCGGATATTGCCCAGGGTGCGCTCGACGTAGATGTCCGCCAGCGATTCGAGGGACACTTCGCGGTCATCAGCGGTGGGGAAGCTCTGATTGCGCAGATCGTCTAGGCTCTGGCTGTCGTAGCTGGCTAGCTGCACGCGGATATTGACCTCGCGGCCGTCGTCGGTGTGGAACTTGTTGATATCCGTGCCGCGCAGTGCGTAGGCGATGCCCCCCGAAATCATCTGGGGATCTACGCCGAAACGCTGCACTTGGTCGCGGTCGAGGCGCACTTGTAGTTCGGTGCCGCCGCGGTCCATGTCGGTGTTGACCGACAGCAAGCCGGGGATGCTCTCCATCCGTCGTTCGACCTCGGCGGCCAGCTCGACCAGCACCTCGGTGTCCTCGCCATACAGGCTGACATTGACCCGGGGATCCTGCTCGGAGTTTTCCCAGTTGACCCGCAAGTTGACGCCCGGCGGCAGGTAGAGCCGCTCGCGGAGATCCTTTTCGACCTCCTTGTAGGAGAGGTACTCCCGTTCCTTCAGGCCCAGCGCGACGCTCAAATTGTCCCAGGCCACCTCATACCACTCCACGTCCTCTTCTTCGGCGAAAAACAGCGTCACCCGGCCCCAGCCACGGCGGAAATAGGTGCGCAGCATCTCGACGTTATACTCCGCCTTGCGAGCCATCACCGTGTCCTCGACGGCGGTCATGAACTTCTCGGCTTGGTCCAGCGACTGGCCCGAAGGCATCTCAAAGGCCAAGTCCATCCGCACCTCGTTGCGCTCCTGATTGTCGGTGCGCTCCATGCCACCCATCGGGATCTTGATGCTGGCGAAAAGGACCAAGGCGATGACGAAGGCGTCGAGGCGGTTGTTCAGCACCCAGCCCAGCGAGCGCACGTAGTGTTTGCGGGACCAGAGGATCATCCTCGACTCGCCCCTCTCTTTTTTCGTCGAGAGCTTGAGCGCGGCGAGGGGGATAAAGATCAGGGCGATGAGCAGCGAGGCCACTAGCCCCACGATGACCGGCAGGCCGATTCTGAGCATCCAGAACGAAAACATCTGCTCGTCGCTCATCAGGATCAGGGGCAGGAAGACTACTACCGTCGTTAGGGTCGCCATGGTCACGGCCAGCCCCACCTCGCCGGCCCCTTCAACCGAAGCCGTGCGCGGGGCGATACCTTCCTGGCGCTTGCGGTAGATGTTTTCGACGATGACGATGGCGTTGTCAACCACCAGTCCTAGGCTCAGCATCAGACCCATCATCGTCGCCACATTCAACGACCAGCCGATGAAGTAGAGGGCGATAATCGTCGTCAGAAGCGATAGCGGGATCGCCAAGGTGATGATCAGCGTGATGCGCACCGCACGTAAGAAGAAGAAGAGCACTATGGCCGCGAACAGCCCACCCCACAGGCCGGAGTTTTTGAGATTGTCAACCGAGTTGGTCACTTGGTCGCCTTGGTTCCAGACCATCTTGAAATCCAGCCCTTCAAGCTGGGGGTGATCCTTCAGCTTCTCCATCGCCTCCTTCACGCCGTCGGCGACCCCGACGACATTGGCACCCGATGCCTTGGTGACGCCGAAGGCCATCGCCTCCTTGCGGTCAATGCGGTTGACCCAGTCTTGCTGTGGCTGCTTGTAGGAAATCTCGGCGATGTCGTCCAGTCGTAGCTGGTGCTCGGGATCGACCACGGTGTTGGCGATCTCCTCGATGTCCTCGAAGCGGCCCACCGAACGCACGTAGATCTTCTTGCCACCCTCGATCACCCAGCCCCCGGGTACGGTGAGGTTTTGGGCGCGCAGGCTGTTGAGCGTCTCGAAAACGTTGATCCGGTGGCTGCGCACCTTGCCTTGGTCCAACTCGACGATCACCTGTTTGCTGGGCGAGCCCCAAAGCTCGATGTTGCCGACCCCATCAACGCGGCGCAACGCCGGCTCCACGTAGGTGTCGATGAGCTGGCGCGGATCGGCGTATTGGCTTCCGAAGGTGATGACTCCCTCCATGATCGGAATGTCGTTTTGATCCCAGCGCCGGACCCATAGCTGCTCGATCTCGTCCGGCAGCTCGGGCATCACCCGGTCGAGCCGGTCTTTCATCTCGGCGAAGGCCAGTTGCAGGTCGGTGCCCTTCTGGAACTCGACTTGGACATTGCCGCCGCCACTGTAGGCGTTGGAGCGAATCCGCTTGACTTGGCTGACTTGGGCGACGGCCTCTTCGAGGTGATGCACCACCTTCTGTTCGACTTCGACCGCTCCGGCGTTGGGATAGTTGGCCCAGGCAAAGAGCCGGGGATAGTCGAAGCCTCCGGGGAAAAGCGTCAGCGGGATCCGCGTGTAGGCGATATAGCCCACCACCAGCAGCGCGACCAGCGACATCACCACGGTCACCGGCCGGTTGACCGAAAAGCGCGGCAGGGGGTACTGGTTTGGCTTTTCCATCGGTTCCTCCTAGGCCCGGCGATCGACCAGCGAATACACGGTCGGGATCACCACGAGGGTGAGGAAGGTGGAAGAGACGAGGCCGGCGATCACGGTCAGGGCCATCGGCGTGCGGATCTCGGCCCCCTCGCCCAGCCCCAAGGCCATTGGCAACAGCCCCAAGACCGTCGTTGCAGTGGTCATGGTGATCGGGCGCAGCCGCACGGCACCGGCCTGGATGATGGCCTCGGTCTTCTCCATGCCGGCGCGGCGCAAGGTGTTGATATAGTCAATGAGCACGATGGCGTTGTTGACGACGATGCCGGCTAGCATGATCAGGCCGATAAAGACCACTACGCTCAGAGACACCTGCGCCAGATAGAGCGCTACCACCACGCCGATTAGCGCCAGGGGCACTGTGAACATGATGATGAAGGGATGGACCAGCGACTCGAATTGGCTGGCCATCACCACATAGACGAGGAAGATCGCCAGCACTAAGGCAAAGTAGAGGCTCTGCAACGAGGTCTCCATCTCCTCGTTCTGGCCGCTGATCATAAAGTCGAAACCCACCGGGAAGTCCATCTTCCCTAGTTCGTCGTGGATCAGGCCCGAGGCCGTGCCCAGATCGACGCCTTGGATGTTGGCCGTGACCACCGCGGCGCGCTGCTGGTCAATGCGGCGGATCTCGCTCGGCCCCTCGTTGACCCGGATATCGGCCACCGCGGAAAGCGGAATCGGAATAGGCGCATTGGGATTGATCACTAGTCTCCGCAACTCGTCGAGCCCTAGGCGATCCTTCTCGCGCAGCCGCACCAGCACGTCGATCTGGCGCTCGTCTTGGCGGAAGTCGGTGGCAACCTTGCCCTGCACCTTGTGGCGCACCAGCTCGGCGACATTGCGCAGCGACAGGCCGTAGGCCGCGAGTTGGTCTCGTTTGTAACTGATCTGTAGCTCGGGGTTGCCCGCCTGCAGCGACGATTTGACGTCGACCAGCCCGGGCAAACTGGCCATTCGCGACTCGGCTTCCAAGCTCAACTGGCGCAACTGGCGCAGATTGTAGCCGCGGACCTCGACCTCGATGGGCGTCTTGAAGCTGAACAGCGCCGGGTGTGAGACTTCGACCTCGATTTCGGGGATATCGTCGACCGCGTCCCGCAGACGCCGGATCAACGCGGCCTCTTGCGCGGCGCTGGACCCCTCCTGCATGCGGATTGTTACCTGGGCGGTATGCTCGCCTTCTTCCGCCGAGGAACTCGCCGAACGATCGGTGCCCACCGTCGTCGCCACTCGCTCGACTTGGGGCTGTTTGGCGGTGATCTCTTCGATCTGGCGCACGATCTCGGCGGTCCCTTCCAGCGGCGTACCCACCGGCAGTCTGAGGTCGAGGTTGAATTCAGCTTGGTGGACCTGGGGAATCAGCTCGGTGCCCAGCTCGGGCAGGAGCTTGTACCAGCAGACCAACAGGGCGGCTAGGGCACCGCCGATAATCAGCAAGCGCTGCCTGAGCGCCCAGCCCAACAGGGCCGGATAGGTCTGCTGCACCAGCCCGAAGCCGCGTTCAAACACAAAGAGCAACGGCAAAAAGACCGGCATCAGCAGGATGCCTAGCAGCACCAGCACCAGCACCAGCACCAGCCCGACGAGCATCAGAGCCACATGGAGGACGATGCCTACCAGCCTGAGCACCGTGCCAAAGACGAAGCGCACTACTGCCAGATAGACCAGCGCCAGCGGTAGCGACAAGAATTTGAGTGCCTTCCACACGAGGTGTTCGGACCTGTTCATCCAGTGCCAGGAGCGCTGCACGGTCTCGCCGAGGCTGCGCGGCGACTCAAAGCCGAGGATGCCCGGCCAGACGCGCTCGAAGAAGGTCCACTTGCCAATGCGGCTTTCCGCGGCCCAAGCACCAACCCAGCCCTGAAAGGTCCGCTCGCGCTTGAGCCAGAAGTACTCGATGGGTTTGATCAGCCACCATAACAGCTCGGCGACGAGGAGGAAGGCTCCTTTGAGCACCGCTGCCACAAGGGTTGCCGCGGCCAGCCCCACCTTCAACAGCACCTCGCCGATTAAGTAGGGCAGCGAGAGGGCTACCTGCGCCGCCTTGTGCCACCGGCTTCCCGACTCGCCGAATATCGCGCGGGCCCGGCTTAGGGCCTGTAGGCGCAGAAAGTCGCTGCGATCGATCTGCTCGGCTAGCCCACCTTGGCGGTCGATTTGGCGCGAGGCTAGCATGGGAATGAAAAACAGCGCCACCCCCAACGAGGCCAACAGCGAGAATACGACCGTCAGCGCCATATCGCCGAAGATCTGCCCGGCCACGCCCTCGACGAAGACGATGGGAAAAAACACCGTGATCGTCGTCAGCGTCGAGGCGAACACCGCGGTGCCGACCTCGCGAGTGCCGCGGACGGTGGCCTGGACCAGATCGTCGCCTTCCTCTCGACAGCGGAAGATACTCTCCAGCACCACGATCGAGTTATCGACCAGCATCCCGATCCCGAGGGCCAACCCGCCGAGCGACATGATATTGAGCGACACGTCGAACATGTACATCGGCGCAAAGGTCGCCATGATCGACACCGGAATCGTCAGGCCGACGATCAGCGTGTGGACCACGTTGCGCAAGAACACAAAGAGCACTAGCACTGCCATCGTTCCGCCGATGATCGCATTGAGTTGGACCTCGGTGATCGAATTTTTGATAAAACCCGACTGGTCGGACAACAGCTCCAGCTTGGCTCCCGGGGGCAGGCGGTGGCTGATGAAGTCGGTCATCCGCAAATGCTCCATCGCCTTGCGGGCCGCCTCCTGCTTCTTCGCCTGTAGTTCCTCCTTTTGTTGCTCCTCCTTGGTCTTTTTTGCAGCGGCTTTTTCAGCCTCTTGTTTTTTTCGCGCCTCTTCTCTCTCTTGCTTTTTTTGCGCCTCGCTACGCTGCGCCATTTCTTGGGCTTCTCGGGTCTTCCGCTCCACGTACTCGCGCTGCTGTGGCAAGCCGAAGAGCGTATTGCGAACCCTTTCGGCGACGGCGACGATATTGGCGTCGCCTTCCTTGTAGATCTCGATCTCGACGCTCTCTTTGCCGTTGACCCGGGTGATGATCTCGCGGTCCTTGTGCGAGCGGACGACCTCGGCGATATCGCGCAGATAAACATCGGCGTCGCCCTGCCGCGCCACGATCAACTCGGCGATCTCATCGACTGTGGCGAACTCGTTGAGCGTGCGGATCAGATATTCGACTTGGCCCTCGCGCAAGTTGCCGCCGGGCAAATTGACGTTGTTCTGGGCTAGGCGGTTGTTTATCTGGTTGATGTCCAAGCCCATCACCGAGATCTGGCGCTCGTTGAGCGCGACGTGGATCTCCTCCTCCAAGCCACCCTTGATCTTGACCGCCGCCACTCCGGCCAGCGCCTCTAGCTCGCGCTTGATTTCGTGTTCGGCGAGGTAGCGCAGCGCGTAGAGGTCCTGCGGGCCGTGCAGGCCGATGCGCATGATCGGGTCTAGGGAAGGATCGTAGCGCAGCAGGAGGGGTTTCTCGGCGTCTTGGGGCAACCAGACGCGGTCGGCCTTCTCGCGGATCTCTTGGGACATCGCGTTCATGTCGGTGTCCCATTCAAATTCGAGGATGATGTCCGACTGCCCGGCCTTGGAGATTGAACTGATGTTGACGAGATGAGGCACAATGCCCAGTTCCTGCTCCAAAGGGCGGGAGAGCAGGGTCTCGACTTCCTCCGGTGCCGTGCCCGGATATTCGGTGCGTACCGTCAGGGTTGGGTAGGAAATGTCGGGCATCAGGTTCAGCGAGAGCCGCTGATAGGAGACCCAGCCGAAAACGCAGACGGCCAGCACCACCATGAGAATGGCGACTGGCCGCCGGGTTGCAATAGCGAAGCGAGATGTGCTAATAGGCTGCTGCACGGGCCTAGCCTTGGCCCGTGTCACCCGTGTCGTCGGCTGAGTTGATCACGCGCACCCGCGTGCTGTCCTTGAGGCCGTTTTGCCCGACGACGATGATCGGGGTGCCGGAGTCGATGTCGGCGAGTGCCTCGATAAAGTCGGCGTCCTCGAATCCAGGCTGCAACTTGATCCGCGCGGCCGTGGTGTCCTTGACGGCGAACACGAACCGGTCGCCGCCGTCGTACACGATCGCCTGCTTGGGTATTAACACGGCGTCGGTGTGCGTGGCAGTGACGATGCGCACGTTGACGAAGAGGCCGGGCCGCAAGTACTGCCAGCGGTCGCGCAAGCCCACCGTGACCTTGAAGGTGCCGCTCCTCGGATCGACTACGGGGCTGATGCGCTTGACCCAGCCGTGGAACTGCTTGTCGGGCAAAAAATCCGAGGTGATGAGGGCCTGCTGGCCGTTGCCGACGGTGGTGAGGTACTGGCCGGGTGCAAAGACGCGGGCGATCAGGTCGTCGAGCTTGATTAGGTCGTAGAGCTTGCTACTCGGCCCCACCCGAGCGCCGACTTGCACGTAGCGCTCGGTGATCACGCCGGAAAACGGCGCGATGACTTCTGCGTATTCCAACTCTAGGCGAGCGCGCTCTAGCCGAAGGCGGGATTGTTCAAAGTTGTATTTGGTGGTTTCGAATTCTTGGTCGCTGATGAGGTTGCGCTCAAACATGGCCTCGGTGCGCTTGAAGCCGGTCTGCTGATAGTGGTAGTTGGCTTGGGCTTCCTCCGCGGCGATGCGCAACTGCTTGTCCTCGATGCGGAGGAGGGTGTCGCCCATTTCGACGCGCTCGCCCTCCTCGACTCTAAGCTGTTTGATGAGGCCGCTGATTTGGGGGTAAATCTCGACGGCTGCCTCGGTTTCGATGGTTGAGTTGAAGCGCAGATGCGCGGAAATTTCGCCCGTGTGTGCGAGGACGACTTCGACGGGCACTGCTTCTATGAGCTTGGATAGGCTATCGGCGGCCGTGCTGTCGGCTTGGGCGGCTGGATCTGAGCTGTCGCCCTCGTCTTGCCCGCCCACTTGCACACTGCAAGCCCCCAAAGCTGCCGCCAACAATAGTACGCTTGTCCTGTGCCATGCGTTCAAAATCGTCTTTCTCCGGGTTTTGTGGGCTTGTAAGTGGCGAAAGTAGTGCATTACTTAACAGTTATTCAACCCTGCAAAGTGGACATTGTCAAATGGAGATGAGGTATCGTGAGCTATCAAAACGTTAGTCCCAGTGAGGCGAAGGAACGGCTCGAAGGCGATGCGGGTGCGGTCTATATCGACGTCCGCTCCATCCCCGAATACGAGGGCGGCCATCCGGCTGGCGCGTTCAACATCCCGATCATGCAACGCCACGCCGTGGGCATGGTTCCCAACCTCGATTTCGTTCAGGTCGTCCAAGCCCATTTTGCCACGGATGTCAAGCTGCTCGTCGGCTGTCAGTCGGGTGCGCGCTCCATGCGTGCTTGTGAGGCCCTCGTCGCCGCTGGCTTTACGGATGTGGCCAACGTCACCGCCGGCTTTGGCGGGTCGCGCACCGAGCGCGGCTGGCTGGACCTCGGCTTTCCGGTCGAATTCGGCGCCAGCGACGACAAAGGCTACGCGGCCCTGAGCGACGATTCGGGCGCGTGAGCAAGTTGCTCAATCCCTATTTTCAGGTGGGGCTCGACGTGATGGAGCAGCCCTGCTTGGTCATTGGCGGGGGACGCGAGGCCGAAGACAAGACCGGTCGCTTGCTAACCGCCGGGGCGCGGTTGACGGTGGTAAGTCCAAGTGCGACGCCCGCGCTCGTCGAATGGGCTGCGGCCGGCCGCCTCACACATCACCCGCGCTGCTTTGCGGAGCGCGACCTCGATGGCGTCTTCTTGGTGCTGAACACTGTGCGCGACAGCGCGCTGACGGCGCGGGTGTACGAACTCGCCCTGGCGCGCAAGGTCCTGATCAACTCCTACGACAACCCGGCCTATTCCAACTTTGGCATGGTGGCCTTGGTGCATCCGGGCCACTTGCGGCTAAGCATCTCCACCTCCAACGCCAGCCCTGCACTATCCAGTCGCTTGCGGCAAGATCTCGAAGAAATTTTCGCCGGGGAATTTGCTGCGTACCTCGACTGCTTGGCCGAGGCGCGCCAGCGGGTGCGCGCCAAAGTCGCCGACCGCGAGACGCGCTTTGCCCTGCTGCGCTCTTTGGTCAGCGGCTTCTGCTTGGAAGGGACGCTGCGCTATCCAGCCGACTGGAAGCGGCACGTGGACGCGCTGCTGACGTGTGAAATGGAATCTTGCGGGACGGAGGAGCGGTGTGTGGATTGTCCGTTGGGAAGCTGAGTTGGGAAGTCAGTGCAACTTCTCCACTTCATCCACCACCTCGCGCACTGATCCTAGCACTTTGTACGCAGGCGAAAAATCCCCGTGTTGCGACAACTCATTCGGCACGACCAGCACGCGCAACCCAGCCTTTACTGCCGCGGCGCATCCCCGCTCAGAATCCTCCACGACAACACATGAATCGGGTTTTAACCCATGTAGTCGCATGGCCGTTAAGTACGCATCTGGATGCGGCTTGGCTTCTTTGTAATCTTCCTTTGTGACCACAAACTCGAAAAATTGGAGCAGATTCGTCTGGGCGTGAATAATGTCAAAGTGATCTTTGCGCGACCCCGTTACTACCCCCATAAGTACGCGCCCGTGTAATGTCCTGAGCGTCTCCACTACCCCATCCAAGATCCGCACGCGTTCCCGCAACAACGCACTGTATCGCGCATTGCGCTGCAAGCGCAACCGATCAATTAATTCAGCATCTTGGTTGGGCAATAGGTCAAATACACTTCGCCCCTTTTGCAACGACTGTTCAACAAAATCCTCCTGCGTCAGCTCAATACCTTGTGTTGCCATGACCTCCCGCCCCGCCTGAAAGTACAGCCCCTCGGTATCTACCAGCACGCCATCGTTATCCCACAAAATGGCGTGAATCACAAGTTCCTTTTCATTTTAACACCAAAGGTTATGTTTTTAGAGGCCCTAACAAAACTGGATTCCCGCTTTTGCGGGAATGACATGGGTGGGCGGGATGCCCGCGTTCCGAGGATCGCCTAGCAGGTTTTGTTAGAATCTCTTAGCGTACGACTGCGATCTTGTCTCTCATCAGTCGGGTGCCTTCGGGGGAGTGGATCGTATAGATATAGACGCCGTTGCCGACCGGTAGATCAGCGCGGTTGACTCCATACCACAGCACCTCATTGGCAACGGCCCCCAAGCGCCGTTGCGCGTCGTCGTCTTCAATTGCTTCCCACACTAGATCGCCCGCTGGCCCAAAGACCCGCACTGCGGATTTGAGGGGCACGCCACTGAAGTGGAGCACGCCGCCGCCGCCGATGCGGAAGGGATTGGGAAAGACCGCGATCTTCGATTGCGGCACTAGGCGCAGGCGCTGGAAGACGCGGTTGTCCGCCTCGCTGACCTCACCGATTTGCCCTTCTGCATCGACCTCAATCAAAAAGACCAGCTCGCCAAATCGCTGCCAGGGAATGCGCAATTCCGCGCTCGCGCCCGGAGCCAATCCCTCTGGAGTCTGTGCGCGGTGGATGACCTCGCACCGGCTGGAATCCAGCGCGCATTGCGAGACCTGCACTGAGAAGCTGTTGGCGACCGCACCTAGCCCGATGTTGCTAACGCGGACGCGGAGATTGTCGTCGCGGTCGCCGCGTAGGTCGCCGGTGAAGACCGCCAAGTTCGGCGTGCCTTCTCCCAATCCGTACTCGGCCAACGTCGCCACGGTTAGCTGGGTGGTACGGCGCACCAGCTCCCAGTTGATGCTGTCGGGCAGGTCAACGACCGAGTGGTATTGCGAGTTGATGCGATAGCGGCCCTCGCGGACCCCGTACGTCGTCGAGTCTGTGGGCAGGTAGTTTTCAATGCCGAGGATGGCGTCGTAGCCCCGCGACCAGAACGGCGCGTGATCGCTGAGGCGCGCTCCTCCGTCTTCGAGCAAGTCGACCTTGAGATCGATCTCATAGCGCTCGGCCACGGACGCCATTTGATCGCCCAGCCAGCGCGAGCCTGGATTCGTCACCAGCTCCAGCCGCTGTTGCAAGTCGTTGAAGCCGATCATGTCGAAGTTGAGGACGCCGAGGATCGGGTCGTCGCGGTCAGCAGCTAAGGCGACATACGCTTGGCTACCCAGCAGCCCCAACTCCTCGCCCGACCAAGCGATAAATAGGACGGACCAGGGGAAGCGCTGCCCGGCCAGCAGCTTTGCGCTCTCTAGGACCAAGGCCACGCCGCTGGCATTGTCGTCGGCCCCAGGCGCGGGGTCGCGTTGCCAGTTCCAACCCCCGGCCGAGCGCGTACCCGTGGCGTCGTAGTGGGCGCAGACGATGTAGTACCCGGCATCCGGATTGGTGCCCGCCAGTGTGCCGATGACGTTGTACGCAGTGGTGTCGCTCGGTGCTTGCACTGGGTTGCCTCGACGCGAGGTATGGGAGATGACGCGCCGCGAGTCAATGGGGAAGGAATGCAGTGCGACCGCTTCGTCGCTGAGGGCCGCGGCCAATTGCGAGCGGATGTACTCGGTTGACTCGAGGATCTCTGGATGCACGGCAAAACGGCTGCGGATGTTGCCGGGGACGCTGCCCAACGCCGGGTCTTTCAGCGCGAGGGCTTCGACGTGGGCTTGCAAGCGCGCGGCTGCGACTTCCTCGATGAGGGCGGCTACAGCCGGCGAGGCCGTTTGCAGGGCCTTGGGCGCGCGCCTCGGCGCACCTAACCACCCTTCTAGGCTGTAGTTGTTAGGCAGCGGCCAGAGGAAATGAGGAGCCTCGTGCAAGCGGGCGGTCGACCCCACCCGCAAGAGCACCCATTCGCCCCCCCCAGCAAAGACCAGCTCAACGCCTTGGGGGAGGGGAAGGTTGAGGTGATCGGCGACAAAATAGCGGTCGCCCGCTCGCGGCCTGTCGAGGCAGAGGATGACAAATCCCCGCTTTGTGAACTCTTCGACCGCGCTTTCGCTGGCCTCGACAAAAGCCACGCCCCGCGCCACGTAGCGCACCTGCTCGCTCAGCGCGGCGATTGCGGTTAGCTCGGCTGGCGATTTCCAAGACACGCCGACCAAGGATAGCTCGGCCAAGACGGAGCCAACAAAAAAAAGAGAGGCGCACAACGCCCCTTTAACTGAGTTCATGGCTAGCTTACTTGTTGAGAAACAAAACGTTAGGGAACCTACTTTGCGCGTCAGGCGCTGTCAAGAATAAATTTACCCGCGCGCTTTGGCTGCAAAAAGTCTCTTGGCGGCAACCTTCTTGCGTTGCTTTTATATAGGGACTTTTGCTAACCCACAAACGGAAACCCTTGTCGCAGTTCAGCGCTTTTTTCCTCCTACCTCGGCCGCTCAACGGCCTGATTACCGCCCTCTCGGTCGGCATTGGCGCTTTGACCGCAGACCAAGCCCCCGCTTGGCCTGCCCTTCTGCTCGCCGCCCTTTCTGCCGCGTTAATCAACGGTGCCGGTAATGCCTTCAACGACTTGATGGACATAGACATTGACCGCATCAACCGCCCGCTGCGCCCGCTGCCTGCCGGTCGCCTTAGCCCGAGCGCGGCCCGAATGCAAAGTTTGCTTCTCGCCCTAGCCGGCAGCGCACTTGCGTTCTGGCTCAGCCCTTGGCATGGGCTGATCGCTCTAGCCGTTGTCGTCCTGCTCGCCGTCTATAGTATCGCCTTAAAAAACAGCCTTCTGTGGGGCAATGTACTCGTCGCCTTTGTCGGGGCTATCGCCTTTCCCTACGGTGCCTTGGCCGCCGGCGATATCGGGCGCTCGTGGATTCCGGCGCTCTTTGCTTTCCTCTTTCACTTGGGACGAGAAATCGTCAAGGACATCGAGGACGTCGCCGGCGATCAGATCCGCGGCGACCGCACCCTGCCCCTTGCTTGGGGACGCGCCCAAGCTGCGGTGCTGGCGGCTCTCGTTTATTTGCTCTTGGTAGGGTTTACTTGGATGCCGTTTTTCATGGGCTTCTACGGCGCGCTCTACGCGCTCGCATTGCTGCCGGTCCATGCCTTGGTCGGCTACGTCCTCTGGCAATTGTATCGCCAACGCGCAGTGCTGGCCGACGACCGCCTCGGCCGCTTGCTCAAAGTCGGCATGTTCTTGGGGCTGGTGGCCATCGTCGTCGGCGAGGCCGTCTTTGCTTTGGGTTAGTCGCGGCCTGATATTATGAAGCCACCAAAGGAGCCGAGCATGAAAATTACTGACGTCAAAACCTTTCCCATCTGCCACGGATCGCGCAATTACCTCTTCGTCAAAGTCGAGACCGACGCTGGCTTGTACGGCGTCGGCGAGTTTGGCATTACTTGGAAGGAGCAGGCCGGCATTGGCGCCATCGAACACATGAAGCGCCACATCATCGGCCTGGATCCGCTCAATACCGAGTACATCTGGCAACTGCTGTTCCGCGTCGATTTCTTCCCCGGCGGTCGGATCAACGCGGCTGCCATGTCGGCCATTGACATCGCGCTGTGGGACATCAAAGGCAAGGCCCTCGGGCAACCCGTGTACATGCTCCTGGGCGGCAAGATGCGCGAGCGCGTCTTCTGCTACACTGGTATCGGCGGCAAGACGCCCGCAGACACTGCCCGCGCGGCCCAGGAACGGGTCGCCGAGGGCTGGAAGTACCTGCGGATGTCGGTCTTTGACCGCGACGGAATCCTCGAACCGCGCACCGCCGTTCGCGATTCAATCGCCCACTTCGCCGCCGTGCGCGAGGCCGTCGGGCCGGAAATCGAAATCTGCATTGACGTCCACACTCGCCTCGACCCGCCCGACACCATCCGCCTCGGCCGCCAGCTTGAGGAATACGATCCTTTCTTCATCGAGGATCCGCTGCGCTGCGAAAACCCCCAGACCTATCGCCAGGTGCGCCAGCACGTTAGCTGTCCGCTGGCCGTCGGCGAGCACTATGCGACCAAGTGGGAGTTCCGGCAGATGATCGAAGAGGAATTGATGGACTATGCGCGGATTGACTTGTGCATCGTCGGCGGGCTGACCGAGGCGCGCAAAGTGGCCAACTGGTGCGAGACCCACTACATCAAGATCGTCCCGCACAATCCCCTCGGCCCGGTTTCGGCCGCAGCCTGCGCCCACCTCGACATCGCCTGCGACAATTTCGCCGTGCAAGAGGGCGGCCTCGTCGGCCACACCGTGATGGAAGATCTCTTTCCAGTGCAACTGCCCTACGAGGCGGGTTGCCTGTTGCCGCCGGAGCGTCCGGGCTTGGGGATAGAATTCAACGAAGAAGCTGCCGGGCACTACGAATTCAAATGGCTCGGCGGCCCGATTCTGCGCCGCGAAGACGGCTCGTTCACCAACTGGTAAACCTATGTCCAACAAAAAAGACCTGATCCCGCCGCGGACCCTTAAGGGCTTCCGCGACTTCCCCCCCGCCTTGGCCATGCCGCGCGAGGAACTGATCGACAAGGCCCGCGCGGTCTTTCGCTCCTACGGCTTTGCCCCCATCGACACGCCCGCCCTTGAATACAGCGAGATACTCACAGGCAAAGGTGGCGACGAGAGCGACAAGCAGATGTATCGCTTCGCGGATCACGGGGGCCGCGACGTGGCTCTGCGCTTTGATTTGACCGTGCCCTTTGCCCGCTTTGCCGCCCAGCACATCGGCCAGCTCGGCACCCCCTTCAAGCGCTACCACATCGGCCCGGTCTGGCGCGGCGAGAACACCCAGCACGGGCGCTACCGCGAGTTCTACCAGTGCGACTTCGACACCATCGGCACCGACGCCAACGCCGCGGATATTGAAACAGTGCTCGTCATCCACGACCTGCTCGCGGCCTTGGGCTTTGAGCGCTTTGCCATCCACGTCAACAACCGCCTGATCCTCAATGGCCTGCTCGAAAGCGCGCTCGAACCGCTCGGCTTAGCCGAGGCGTCGCCAGTCGTCCTCCGTGCCCTCGACAAGCGGCAAAAAATCGGCGATGAAAAGGTCATCGCTGAGATGGCTGCGACGGCTTCAGTTCCCAGCGATACAGCTAAGTACATCCTCTCGATGGTGCAGATTAAGGAGCCGACGAATGTCAAGACGCTCGATCGGCTCAAGGAAGCCTTCGGAGGTCACGACCACGTCGCCGAGGGGGGGATCGCCAACCTACGCCAGCTCGTGGACGCCTTTGAGGGTGCTGGTTTTCCCCAAGATCGCTTGGTGATTGACCTGTCCATCGCCCGTGGGCTCGATTACTACACTGGAACCGTCTATGAGACCTTGCTCGGCGATCTGCCGGCAATCGGCTCGGTCTGTAGCGGCGGGCGCTACGACGATTTGGCCGGCCTCTACACTAAGCAGCACCTGCCCGGCGTCGGTGCCTCGCTGGGTTTAGATCGGCTGATGGCTGCGATGGAGGCGCTGGGGCTTTTGCAGGACGCCGCTACATCCGCCGACGTCTTCATCGTCCAGTTTTCCGCCGAATACTTAAAAACCTACATAGCCCTTGCGCGCCGTCTGCGGCAAGCTGGCCTCCGCATCGAACTGTATCCAGAGTCCAAGGGCATGGGCCGGCAGCTCAAATACGCCGACCGCAAGGGCTTCCCGCTGGCCCTAATTGGCGGCCCGGACGAATTGAAGAAAGGCGTCTGGCAGGTGAAGGACATGCGCGATGGATCGAGTGCTGACGTGAAAGACGGCGACTTGGTGACCTACTTGCAGGCGAAGCTGTAAGACCCCGCTACTTGCACACAATCAAAAGAGGAATGCTGTGAACATCGGACTCTGCGCTTGGAGCTTTACCGGCGCTCACAAAGAAGCCGGCCGCACCATTGACCCCCACACCCCCGAGGGCCTGACGCGCTTGGCCCGCGACAACGGCCTCCACAGTGTCGAATTCGCATCTCAATGGCTGGGCGACTGCTCGCCCGAGGAGCGGGCAGCCTTTGCCGAGACTCGCGCCGATCTCGACCTATTCTTGGACACGGGCGGCGACAACTACGCCGAAGACATTGCGCCGCTGCGCCAAGCCATTGAGACGGCACACCAAACCGGTGCCCGCGCCGTGCGCACGACCGTCAGCCGTCTCGTCGAAGGCAACCGCACCGAGTACGGTGCCGAGGGGATGCGAGACTACATCGAAGCCTTGGTACAGCCCTTCAAAGAAGTCATGCCGCTCGCCGAAGAATACGGCATCCCAGTGGGCATTGAAAACCACCAAGATCTGTGTTCTTGGGAATTGCTGTCGCTGTGCGAAAAGGTCGGCAGCCCTCAGCTCGGCGTCACTATGGACGTAGGCAATGCCTTTGCCGTCGGCGAGCATCCCCTAGCGTTTGCCGAGCGCATCTTGCCGATCCTCAAACACGTCCACATCAAGGACTATACGGTCCACCCCACGCCCTCGGGCTATCGCCTCAAGCGCTGTGCCATCGGCGACGGGGTCGTCGATTGGCCGGAGATGATTGCGCTATTCGACCGCGAGGTACCGCAGGTTCAAGGCTGCATTGAACTCGGCGCGAGCGTCGCCCGGCACATTCGCCTTTTGGAAGAGGAGTGGTGGGCGACCTTTCCCGAGCGACCTCTCCACGAGGCGATAAATGCTATCCGCACCCTGCATCAGACGGCTGGAGATCCAGACGACTGGCAGACGCCGCACGAGCGCGGGGATAGTGCGGATGTGCGGGTTGCTTATGAACTGGAGCAGTTTGAACGCTCGGCCGCCTTTATAAAGAAATTCCTGTGATGGGAACGAACGCGAAACCCATAAGCCGAATAAGGAAAGCACAGAGGCCCTTATCGTTTTAGGGACAATAGAAGATTATGGAACTGAGCGATAGTAGTAAGCAGACTCCGGGTAAAGCCGATGTGGCGAGTGCGGTCAATCCTGAGATTCTGGTCTGGGCTCGCCGGACCGCTGGCCTGACGCCCGAGGCGGCCGCCAGGAAACTCCCCCTCAAGGACGCCCGTGGCGTGGCAGGTGTCGACCGCCTACTTGCGCTCGAACGAGGCGAGCAGGAGCCGACGCGGCCTCTCCTCGTCAGAATGGCGCGATGCTACCACCGGCCCCTAATCGCGTTCTATCTGGCGGCACCTCCGCCATCCGGTGATCGCGGTGCCGATTTCCGCACGCGGACCGGCCAGCACATCGGAGCGGCGGACGGATTGCTCGATGCCCTGATCCGGGCCATACGGGCGCGGCAAGGCATGGTCCAGGCAGTTCTAAAAGCCGAAGCCGAAGCTACGCCGGTGCCGTTCGTTGGCTCCCTGACGATAGCCGCAGGAGAGGCATCCGCACTCGACGCGCTGCGGCACCTGCTCGGACGAGAGCTGGACCACACGCACTATTACGCACAACGCGACGCACAGAGTGCGTTCGAGTGGCTGCGGTCGCGGGCCGAGCACTCGGGCGTGTTCGTTCTGCTCCAAGGCGACTTGGGAAGCCACCACTCGGCCATTGACACGGAGGTCTTCCGCGGTTTCGCCATCGCGGCCGACGTAGCGCCGTTCGTCGTCATCAACGACCGGGACGCCCCGTCCGCGTGGTCGTTCACCCTGCTGCACGAACTGGTCCATTTGCTGCTAGGCCAAACCGGCATCAGCGGTGCTAGCGTTGGGAACGAGATTGAGCGATTCTGCAATGACGTCGCCGGAGCATGGCTATTACCCGCACATGAACTCGACCGGCTCGATCTCGGCCACGAGTCGGATCTCGCCACCCAGCAGGAGCGAATTGGCGAGTTCGCCGCAGCACGTAATCTGAGCCGTACCATGGTGGCCTACAGGCTCCTGCGCGCCAGGCGCATTGCTCAGGAAACCTTCAATCGTCTGTACTCGGCGTTCAGTCGAGAGTGGCAGCAGGCACATACCCGGCGACAGCAACGAGTGAGTACATCGCCGGGTGGGCCATCGTATTACGTTGTCCGCCGACACCGCCTCGGAAAGCCCCTGATCGGCTTTGCCCAGCGCATGACCGCCTCCGGTGCACTAACGACGACCAAAGCGGCCCTAATTTTGGGCGTTAAGCCTGGGAACGTCGCTGCGCTGCTCCGCCTCGGCGGCTCGTCTTAGGTGTCGGCGCATGCTCTATTTGCTCGACGCTAATGTCCTTATTGATGCGAACCGCGATTACTATCCTATTGAGCGAGTTCCAGAGTTCTGGGATTGGCTCCTCCATGTCTGTAGGAGCCAACAGGCCAAGGTTCCGCAGGAGATATATGAGGAGGTCGCCAAAGGCAATGACGGACTTACGGAGTGGTCGAAAGCCAACAAGGACACCTTGGTGCTCGACGAATCCGTTCAGGCAGAACTCGTAAGGCGTGTGGTCAACAAAGGCTACGCGCCAGATCTGGACGACGCAGAGATCATGAAACTCGGCAGCGACCCGTTTCTCATTGCGTATGCCCTCGCCGACACAAAACGACGGTGCATCGTCACAACCGAAGTGTCCAAACCGAGTATGCAACGGGCAAACCGACATATTCCCGATGTGTGCGGCAACCTTAATGTACATTGCTGTGACGCGTTCGCCTTCACCCGGCAGCTAAACTTCACGACTGGCTGGAGGGGATGAGATTCTCCTATAACGAAACTCGCGTCCGTGACGCTGGCGGGAAGCCTATCTGTTAAATCATAAAAAAGACAAAATCCCCATGACGAGACCGAACATCTGCAAAGAGCAATCCTGCAACGAGGAAGTACAGGAAGGCCATTACTTGTGCCGTGAACACTGGTGGAGAAAACGGAAAGGCGCTATTAACGAATGCCCACAATGCGGCGTGTACAAAGACACAAAGTATCCTTTCTGCATCGAGTGCAACAAGAAAGCCAACGCGGCGTGCAAGAAAAAGCCGAAATCGGCGGAAGACAAGCAGAAGACCCGCAGGTACGACCCGGTCAGGGCCGACACCTTCGACGAACGCGCCGCTTTACTGGAAGATGACCCGAAGGCCGAGGACAAACGCCTGTTGTTCGACAAGCAGCAAGGCAAGTGTGTTTATTGCGGTAACGTGTACCAGTACGACGAACTCCAAATCGAGCATATGATTCCGAAGGCCCTAGGTGGCTCGGACCACATCCGAAACTGCCAGTTAGCCTGCTGCCATTGCAACCAAGCCAAAGGCACGATGACCGACATTGAGTTTAGAAAAAAATACGCCTCCTACTTACCGCAGCGGGAGAGGACGCCGGCCCAACCGCCCATAGACCCGGAAAAGTTCCAGACGCCCGCGCCTTCCTCATCGCCCCATACCCAAAGCATGTCCCGACGCAAAGCGCAATGGGCAAACCTATGGAGGAAGAGATGACCAAGCGCCTCGCTGTCGTTCCCAATGAGCACATGGAAGGATACTACACCGTCCGCATCGACGGCCATGTCTTCGGCTTAGCCCACCGTCTGAAGCCTCTCCCCGTCCCAAAGACCCTGTAGAGTGCAGGAATAAACCGGAGCGTGCGAGCCCTAGCCGTACAGAGGAGCTTCGCCGGAAACTCGGTCTTGTTTAGAACGTAAGTATAGGGCCTCTGCACCTTCGCAAAGGAAAGTCCTTTCCCATTTTAGCTGGAGCTAAACCATGTCCGACCGCCCCAATATCCTCTTCGTCATCTCCGATCAGCTCATTGCCGCCCTGACCGGTGCCTACGGCCATCCAGTCGTCCAAACGCCGCACTTGAATCGCCTCGCTGCCGAAGGCGTCCGCTTTGACTCGGCCTATATGTGCGCTCCGGGCCGCGCCTGCATCACCAGTGGACGTCACGCATCCGAGATCGGTGCCTGGGACAACGGCGCGCTCTTGCCCGCGGATGTGCCATCATACGCCCACTACCTCAGCAACGCTGGCTACGACACCGTGCTTTCGGGCAAGATGCACTTCGTCGGCCCCGACCAGGTACACGGCTTCCACCGCCGGCTGACGACCGATATCTATCCGCCCGACTTTTCTTGGGTAAAGGAAGAGTGGATCCGCATCAAGGAGACCAAGGGGGACCATTACGAAGAGGTCATGAGCGACCGACCCACATACAACGCCGGTGGCTACACCGGCCAAGCCGTACGGGTCAACTTCTGGCACAACGCCCTCAGCTACGACGAAGAGACGCAATTCCGCGCCGTTGAATACCTGCGCGCCCAACGCGGCGATACCCCCTTCTTGCTCTGTGCCTCCTTCCACCACCCGCACGAGCCGTTTCACCCGCCGCAGGCGTACTGGGACCGCTACGCAGCCGCCGAAATTGCCATCCCCGAATTTCCTGACCACCTCGATGAGACCTACTCGGCGATGGATCGCTGGCTCAACGCCTACCACGGCACCCGCCGCTTCAACTTGCGCGATCCCGAGAGCCTGCGCCGCTTGCGCCGCGCGTACTATGGCTTGGTGACGTACCTCGACGACAAGGTTGGCGGCTTACTGGAGACGCTGGAGGGAACGGGTCTGCTCGACAATACGGTTGTGGTCTTTACCTCCGACCACGGCGACATGCTGTGCGAAAAGGAGATGGTGCAGAAGCGCTGTTTTTACGAGTGGTCTTGTCGCGTCCCCCTCATCGTCCGCTTCCCCGACCAGTGGCAGGCAGGCACCACCGTCGAGACGCCGACATCGCTTCTCGACCTGCTGCCGACTTTTTGCGAGCTAGCCGGTACAGAGGCGAGCTTGCCCCACGATGGCACCAGCCTCCTGCCGATTATTGAGGGCCGCAGCGCCGACCGCCACATCTTCGCCCAAGCCCACGAGGCGGTGGGCGCGCCCTGTATCATGGCTCGCCAAGGCCGATTCAAATACAATTACATCCACGGCCACCAGCCGCAGCTTTTTGACTTGGAGAGCGATCCCGGCGAGTGGAACAACCTCGCCGGTACAGCCGAGCACGCCGCAACTGAAACGCGCTTGCGCGAGCTGATCCTCGACCGCTTCGACCCCGATAAAATGGCCGCCGACAACCTCGACAGCCTCTACCGCCGCCGCCTAATCCGGGATGTGATGTACAAGCACGACGCCTCGTGGAACCACGCTACGACCTTCGATCCGAGGCGAGGGGCGCTCGACCAGTATCGCCGTTAGGTGAGCACGTTGCGCCTGGGCAGACGACGAGGACAAGCCGTGGCTTAAATCATATCTCCCCGTGACGGTACGATTGAGAATCTACAGACTGATCTGCGGAAACTCGCTGCAAAAAGCTGGTAGGAGGAAGACTAGGCATGACTGCAGGACGTAACAATGCCGAGGTGCTAAGCCAACATTGGTGCACTCCGCTAAAGTACGTTAACGCAATACGAGAGTTTTTCGCCGAATCAGTCGCGCTGGACCCATGCTCCAATCGCCATTCTATCGTGGGGGCGACTGTAGAGTACTCTCTGCCTGAGATTGACGGATTATCGGCATCGTGGAATTATCCCACCATCTTCGTCAATCCTCCATACGGCAGAGACCGCGAGAGAGGCACCACGATTCGAGATTGGCTCCGAAAATGCACCGAGGCTCACGTACAACATGGTGTTGAGGTGCTCGCCCTTGTGCCTGTCGCTACGAATACTCGCCACTGGAAACAATACGTGTTCGGCGCTGCCACTGCGGTCGCGTTTCTCTACGACACTCGGCTGCGCTTCCTCGTAAATGGGAGGGACGGTGGCAAGGGTGCTCCAATGTCCTGCGCGATGGTCTATTGGGGCCCGCAGTACGAGCACTTTAAAAAGATATTCATTCGCTTTGGGGCGGTCGTTGACGTTCGGCATCTACATGGAAAACTCGTTGGCATAGGCGAGCACTTGGATCTGTTCGAAAGAGTGGAGAACTAACGCTATCCTCCTAACCCCTGTAGTTGCGTTGTCTCTTCGAGCGGCACCACTGGATTTTCCAAAACCCCGATCCCGCCGGAAAACTCCAACTGCATCACGTCCCCATCCAAAAGCCCCGTCGCCAAGTCCGCCTCGGCAAAGACGATGGGCGTCCCCCAATAAAACGCCATTAAAGTGCGCGGGGCTAGGGGCAGCCGCCTGAAAAGGTGGCGCTCTAAGTGCAGGAGCTGCCCGGGCATGTTCAGGTTGTTCTGGCCGGTCGAGCCCTTTTTGTAGGCTATGGATTGTCCATCGCGCAGGATGCGGCACGAGACCTCGACCTCGGCGTCGTCGTACTCGTCGGCCGTGACTAACACCGGCCCTAGGGAAGCACACCCACCGGCCCAGTTTTTGGCTTGGGGCAAGTTGAGGGGATTGGCGGCCTCAATGCCATTGTCGGTGGCGTCGTTGCCGCCGGTGTAGCCCAGTCTCTCTAAGCGGCCCTGGCGCGTCAAGCCATAGACCGACACCAGCTCGGTCTCGGGTACCAAGCGCTGGGTATCGCCGGGTCGGGTGATGGGCTGGCCGTGCCCGACGACGGCGTCCGGCTCGCCCTTGGCGAACAGCTCGGGTCGGCCGCCGCCAGACACTTCGCGGTATTTCTGGTCGTACACGTTGACCGCCTCGCCAGTGGCCTGCTGGGCCTCAATTTCGCGCAATTTGGCGCTGACTTGGTGAGTGACTCCGGCTAGCCACACGCGCAGGGCGTGGGGATGGCCGGGCGGGCCGCTGACTGGCTTGGTGAGGTACGGGTCGCGGGTGCTGCGGTTGGCCAACAGCGCGTCTAACGGCAAGCGGCGCGTAGCCTGTTTTTGCAGGTTCTGAGCGGCAGCCACCAGCCCGATCTCGTCGCCACCGCCGTCGTAGTAGAGTTGATGCACGGTGCGCGGTCCCTGTTCTGCGCTCGTCAGGTCTAAGACCTCGTCACCGGCGACGAGGCCCAAGCGCATGCCGTCGCCCGGCTCGATGAATTGCACTAGTTTCACACGTATTACTCCCTGATGATTGTTAAGAGATAAAGAGCGGGGCCTCGGACTTGGGCGCGATGCCGGCCCGCTCGGCCCGCTCGATCAGGTCGAATATGGCGGCCTCGCCGTCGGCTCCGTAGTCGAGCGTGTGCTGATTGACGTACAGGTCGATGTGCGCCTGCATGACGCTGTCGTCCATCTCTTGGGCGTGCTGGCGGATGTAGCCCCGCACCGCGTCCGGATGGGCATAGGCGTACTCCACACTCTGCACGAGCGCGCGATCGAGTCGGCCAATGAGTTCGGCCCCGAGGCTGCGCCGCGCGAGGATGCCGCCGAGGGGAATCGGATGCCCGGTGCTTTCCTCCCACCACTGGCCAAGGTCGATGATTGCTGCTAGCCCGTGTTGGGCATAGGTGAAGCGGCTCTCGTGGATGATGACGCCCGCATCGACTACACCTTGCGCGGTCGCGTCCACGATCTGGTCGAACGGCATGACCGCTAGCTGCTCAATGCTGGGGTCAAAGAGCCTCAGCAGCAGGGCTGCGGTGGTCAGTCGCCCGGGGATGGCGATCCGCTTGTGCTTGAGGTCTTCCCGCGTCAGCCGCTCCCGCGCTACCAACAGCGGCCCGCACCCCCTCCCCAAGGCACCACCCGAGTGCAGAAGGCAGTACTGCTCCCGCAAGTGCGCCAGCGCGTGGAAGGATATTTTGGTCGCGTCGAGTTGCCCCCGTAGCGCCATCTCATTGAGCGTCTCAATGTCCGCTAGCACCTCCTCGCATACCGGTGCGCCGGCGATATGCCCATGGACCAAGCCGCAAAAGACAAACGTATCGTTGGGACAGGGCGAATAGCCCAAGGTCACGCGCATAGTCCCTCCTCCAAGAGCTTCTGAGCCGCAGCTTGCGCCCTAGCGGCAGCTCGCGGCAAATCCCATTGCTCCCGCGCCCGCTGCTCGACGATGTTGCTCATGGCGCGCAGTTCGGCAAAAGGCACCCCGTACAGGGCACATATGTGTGCGGCGGCCGCCCCTTCCATGTTCTCGCACAAGGCCCCAAAGCGCCGCCCTCTTTCCACCCCCAATTCGTCGGTGCCCGTGCATTCCTGCACGGTGACGAAGGGGCCGATATAGGCTTCCGGCAAAACCGCTGCCGCCCGCTGCACCCACTGCTCGTCGATGGGAAAGCAATTGTAATAAGAGCGTTCTTTCTCCAGCACCGGAATGCCAATCAGCTCTCCCCCCTGCCAGCCATCCGGCGTCCGCACCCCCAGATCCCCATAGTATTCCGCGCTGGCCAAGGCCAAGTCCCCGACGCTTGCGCCGCTCTGTGGATACGCCCCGCCCACGCCGATCTGGACGACCCGCCGCGGCCGCTGCCCCTGCAAGTAGCAGGTGAGCGCATGCGCTGTGTTCACCGCGCCGATCCCGGTTGCTACCAAGGTCACCGGCTGAGTGCCAATTTTCCCGCTCACCCATTCGCGCTCGGCGACTTTGCGCTGCACGCGCTCGGCCACGGCCTCCCTGAGGGCAAGCTGCTCAAAGGCCGTCGCGCTCAGCACGAGGATTTCTTCGGTGGCCGTCATCCGGCACTCCTGTTAAAATGGTCAATAATATACGGTTGACTCCGCCGAGGGCCAGCCGTACAATCCGGCCATTCACCTTTCCCGAGTCGCCTTATGCACATCTGCCACATCCGCGTTTACTCGGTCGCCGTAGCCCGCGTGTACCACACCCACGTAGCCCCCACGGGCGGCCACAGCAAGAATGCCTCGCGCTACTACGTGCTGGAAATCGAGACCAATACCGGCCTACGCGGGCTCGGCGAAATCTCGGACCTAGAGGATACGTGGCAAGCGCCGTCGCCGGCGGCCCTGTGCGACACCCTGACGCCCTTACTGGTCGGTGCTGATCCGCGCAAACGCCTCGTCGCTTGGGAGCGCGTCGCCGAGGCGCTGCCCGCTAGCGACCACCCGGAATTCCGCCGGCTCGTCTGTGCAGCCGTGGAAATGGCCCTGATCGACCTCGCGGGCAAGTATTACAACGCCCCGGCCCACGCGCTTTTAGGCGGCCAGTACCGGGACGCGCTACCCATCTCCTGGGTCGCGTACATCCGCAGTGCAGATGAGATGGCAGAAGAAATTCAGGAAAAAGTCGCCGCGGGCTTTAGGGCCTTCAAGCTCAAGGTGGGGGCCGACTTTGACCTCGACTGCGAGCGCGTCCGCGTCTGCCGCCGGATTGTCGGTCCGGATGCGTACCTCAAGGCCGATGCTTCGGGCGCGTGGGAAGAAGAAGAGGCCATTGAGCGGATCCGCGAACTGGCCGCGCTGGGCGTAGATGCGGTTGAGACGCCGATCCAATGCGTTGCGCGCAAAGTGGCCAAGGACCACCCCGAACAGGTCAATGCCGACCCGGACGCCGCGGCCTTGGCCTTGGCGAGGGTGCGCGCGGCCGTGCCCGCGGCCCTCATCGAACATGTCGCCGACTTTGACGACTCGTTTGCTTTCGCCCTCTTGCACCACCGGGCGGTGGATGCCTTCAACGTCGCGCCTGTTCAGGCCGGCAGCCTGCACCGCGCCCAACGGCTGAGCCAGCTCGCCGCGGCCGCTGGCGTACCCGTCCTGCTCGGCAGCACGGTCGAACTCGGCATTGGCACGGCCGCGGCCGTGCATCTCGGCGTGGCCACTAAAGCCGTTTGCGCGCCATCGGATTTGGTCGGCCCGGGCTTGTTGGCGAGCGATGTTGTCACACCGCGCTTGGCCTATCATCAGGGTTGTCTGCACGCTCCGCCTGGGCCGGGGTTGGGCGTCGAGTTGATCCCCGAGCTGATGGAACAGAAAGGAACTTCATGAGCCAACGCCTCTCCTATGCCAGCGCGGGCGTCGATATAGATCAGACTGATGCGGCCAAGCGCGCCATGGCCGCGAGCATGGAAACCGCGGATCCGCGCGTGCTCAACCGGATTGGCGCGTTTGCCACCCTGCTCGACGCCCGCTTCCCTGGATACGCACACCCGGTGCTGGTCCACAAGAGCGAGGAGCCTGGGTCCAAGCAGAAGTTGGCCTTTGCCCACGGCCGCCATCGCGGGGTCTGCTACGACATGGTCAACCATCTCATCGACGATATTATCGTCATGGGTGCCGAGCCGATTTCGATCCAAGACGTCATCGTGTGCGGCACTATGGAGGGAGCCATCGTCAACGACCTCGTGGACGCCTTGGCCGACGCCTGTCGCCAACAGGGCTGCACCTTGACTGGCGGCGAGACCTCGGTGCAGCCCGGCGTGGTTCCCGACGGCCTCTACGTGCTGACCGCCAGCGTCATCGGCGTCGTCGATAAGGACAGCATCATCGACGGCCGGGCGATCGAGGCCGGCGATCAGGTTGTGGCGCTCGCTTCCAACGGTCTGCACACCAATGGCTACACCTTGGTCCGCGCCCTCCTAGACCGGCAACCCGATCTGCTCGCCGCAGACGTGGTCGGCGAATCCTTCCTCGAAGCGGTGCTCAAGCCCCATACCTGCTACTTGCATGCCGTCCGCGGTCTTTTCGCCGACTCTGGCCTCCACGGCATGGCCCACATCACCGGCGGCGGCCTCCGCGACAACCTCAGCCGCATCTTGCCGCCGGGCCTCAACGCCCAGCTCGACTTGGCAGCCCTACAGATCCCGCCGGTCTTCCGCACCTTGCGCGCAGCCGGAGACCTAGAGGACGCGGACATGCTGCGCACGTTTAATATGGGTGTGGGCATGGCGCTGGTGGTTGCGCCCGAGGCAGTGGAACAGGTGCTGGCCCACTCAGCGGCCCAAGATTGCCGAGCCTATCGGCTCGGGGAAATCGTCTCTGGTGAGCAAGAGGTTGCATTGCAGGGGGCGCTCGCTTGGTAGAATTGCCGCCTGAGATCGGATTGTGCGCCCGCTGCCGCCACGTGCGCTCAGTCGAGTCTGGGCGCGGCTCGGTGTTCTACCTGTGTCGCCGCGCTGCCACCGACCCGCGCTTGGACAAGTATCCCCGCCTACCGGTGCGCGCCTGTCCCTGCTATGAGCAGGCGGATACAACGTGATTCCCGCCCTGCTCGACCGCATTGTCGAACTAGCCGCCGATCACCGAGTCGCCGCCTTCTTTAGCGTCTGCTTGGGGCTGTATATCCTGCGGGACGTATGCCGTATATGTTTGCGGCTGCTGGGGTCTTTTTGGCGGGGATTGAGGAAGAAGGGTGATGAGTGATGAGCGGTTAGATGCTATCCACTATCCACTTAGACCAAGTGCTCGGCGTTGTCTTGGGGGGCGTAGCCTAGTTCTTGGCGGGCGTTTTGGAGATCCCAGTAGGCGCGGGTATTGCCCGAGATTCCGTAGTAGATTCCGTAGCGCACGTCGGCCTCAATGGAGCGCTGCACGAGCTGGACGCAGTCGCGGTGGCTCAGCCAAGTAGAGAGAATTCGGTCGCCTTGGCGCTCGACGACTGCCGAATCCGGCTGGAACGAGCCGATGCGCAGGCATACGACCTCCAACCCGTAGCGATCCACATAGTAGCGTCCCAGACTTTCCCCAAATGCCTTACTAGCCCCGTACAGGCTATCGGGCCGCACGGGCATCTCCGGCGTGGTGTACATCCCTTCTTGCTCGTAAAAGCCGGTCACGTGATTGGTGCTGGCGAAGACGACTCGCTTGACGCCCGCGTTTTTGCAGGCCTCATACGTGCAGTACACGCCTTGGATGTTCTTTTCGAGGACCGACTCCCAGGTGGCACTAACCTCTGGATCGCCGGCGAGGTGGACTACAGCATCGACGCCGGTGACCGCGGCGGCCATAGCGGCCAGATCGGCGACGCTGCCCAAGGCAACCTCTTCGCCCGCGGCGGCCTCCCGCACCGTGCGGTGATACAAAAGCCGCAGGTCGTAGCACTCCCTTAGCCCTCGGCGCAACACCTCGCCGATGCGGCCGGCCGCACCCGTAATTAGCACTTTCTTGCGGCCCATCATTCCTCAGACAGCCGTTGTATAAGCCACCACGTCAGGACGACCAAGAGGAGACCCGCCGCCAGCCCAAGGCCCCAAAAGAGGCACGCCTGCGAGGGAAGGTCGAGGCCGTTTTTGCGGAGCTTCATCGCGCGACTTCCTCCTCAGCGGCTGGCCCAGAGCATGCCGCGCCGCTGGATTTCGCGCGCTTCGGACACGTCGAAGTCCCGCGCTACGTGGCCCAGCGACGAGTAGAACACCCGACCCGCTCCCCACGCGCGCTTCCACACCACCGGCATGACCGTCCCGTTGACCCAAGACGCACTCTGGCGGCCCTCTAGGGTCGTCGTGGCCAGCACCTGATTGCCTGGGTCGGTGTGCATGTAGTACTGCTCGGAGTGCATTTGAAAGTCGTCTAGGCCGGCGACGATTGGGTCGTCTGGGGCCGCGATGTTGACCGTGTAGTCGATGATCCCGTCTGGGTGGGCCACAAACTGGCCGCCGACCATGAACTGATAGGTGGTATTGTTGCGGAACGAATCGGCCATGCAGCCGTGCCAGCCCGCCACGCCGGCACCGCGATCAACGGCCGCGAGCAGCCCTTGTTCTTGCTCTCCTTCGATCTGACCCATCGTCCACGCCGGCACCACCAGATCCTGCTCGGCCATTAGGTCGCGGTCTTTGTACGTGTCGAGGGTGTCCGAAATGGTTACCGCGAACCCTTCTTCCTCTAAGATGGGTGCGAAAATATCGACGCACTGCTTGGGCTCGTGCCCCTCCCAGCCACCCCAAACCATGATTGCTTTCTTTGCCATGACGCTCCTTTTGCGTTATCTGGCACCGCGCGCCAACTCGTTGCCAACGAGGTATTGATAGCTTTTTTCTACGGCTTCCATCATGTCGGTCGCGCAGCGGTCCAACTCGACGATCAGCCAGTCGCAGGTCCCGTAGCTGGCCTCGATAATGGGCGGGAAATCCATGGCTCCCTCGCCGACGGCGAGCATGTCCTGCGCGGGGTCGGCGCACGGGCCGTCTTTGATGTGCAAAAGCGGCGCTCGCTCGCCCAACTCCTCGACCACCTGCACCGAGTCGCCGCCGCCGGTATTGACCCAATAGGTATCGACCTGGAAGAAGATGGACTCGTCGAGTGCGTCGACTAGCTGATCAAAGCCCGGACGCCCGTCCACTTCTTGGAATTCCCACCAGTGATTGTGCAGGCCCAACTCCAACCCGTTCTCGGCGGCGATCTCGGCGGCTTGGTTCCAGCGGTCGCAAAGCGCCTTGAGCGCATCCGCGCTGGCGAAGGCATCGCGCGGCGTGGAAGACACTATGCGGGTGGCTTCCAGCTCGAGGGCCAGTTCGATGACTTGGTTTTTTTGTTTGCCCAAGGGCAGTTGCGTATGCACGCTGCATACGTCTAACCCCAGATCGGCAAATAGGTCGCTGGCTTCATCTGCTCCGATGCCGGGGAATCCGGCCGTTTCGACTCCGACGTACCCTATCTCGGCAATCCGGGTGACCACGGACTTGAAGTTGCGAGCGAGAGCCTCGCGGACCGTGTAGAGCTGAAGCGCTATGGGGGCAGCCATTTCTTCCTTCCTTGTGGGTGAGAGATATAATAGGGATATGAAATTTAAAGCGATAGCTAAGGCAGGCGTGCGAATGGTCAGGCGTCGATCGTCGATAAGGGACTCGTGCGTAAGTCAGATAATTAAAGGAAAAAAATAAGCCGGTAGGCAAATTAATTTGTAATGACACCGCACTTGCTACGCCGATCCCTCGCTCCTACATTAGCCGCTCCAACCAAGGAGCAATCGCCCATGAGTACCCAAGACAAAGTGCGCCTCGGGTTTATCGGCGCTGGCTGGTGGGCCACCAGCAACCACATGCCCGTTTTTGCCGCCCGCGACGATGTCGAACTGACGGCCGTGTGCCGCTTGGGCCAAGCCGAGCTAGAGCAGGTGCGGGACCACTTCGGATTCGCGTTTGCCACCCAAGACTACCGAGAGCTATTGGCCCAATGCGAACTCGACGGGGTCGTCGTAGCCTCGCCGCATACCCTGCACCACGAACACGCGCGCGCCGCCTTGGAGGCGGGCCTGCACGTGATGTGCGAAAAACCCCTGACCACCCGCGCTGCCGACGCGCGCGAATTGGTGCGCCTCGCTGCCGAGCGAGACCGCCACTTGCTCGTGCCCTATGGCTGGCACCACAAGCCTTTTATCCAGCGGGCCAAGGCGCTGATGGACGACCAAGCCATCGGCGAGCTCGAATTCGCGCTCTGCCACATGGCTTCGCCGATCCGCGCCCTGCTTTCGGGGGAAGAGGTCGATGTGTCCGACATTTCCGGGCAGGACAGTGCCAGCCTCTTCGGTCCCACGCCCTCTACGTGGGCCGACCCGGCCATTGCCGACGGCGGCTATGCCCACGCGCAAATATCGCACTCCTCGGGGCTGCTGTTCTGGCTGTCCGGGCTGCGCGCCGAGCGCGTCTTTGCCGCCATGAGCGCGCCCGGGGCCGAAGTTGACCTGTACGACGCGCTGACGGTGCGCTTTACTTCGGGAGCCGTGGGTACAGTCAGCGGCGCTGGCACCGTGCCGACAGACCAGACCTTTCAGGTCGATTTGCGCCTCTTCGGCTCGGAGGGCATGCTGCTCATCGATTGCGAGCGCGCTCGCATGCACCTGCGCCGCCACGATGGCCAACACGTCGTCGAGGAGGTCGCCGAGGACGCGGGGGCCTACGAGTGCGATGGTCCGCCCAACAACTTTGCCGACCTGATCTTGGGCAAAACCGACGTCAACTGGACCCCGGGCGAAGCGGCCATGCGCGGGGTGGAAATGCTCGACGCAGCGTACCGCTCGGCCGCTTCGGGCCGGGAAGAGCAGGTGTAACATCGGCCCTGCCCACGCCTGCCGCCTTTTGCGGTAATGGCCTTTCTGCTCGACGTCATTGCCCCGCTCTTCGTCCTCATCGGCTGCGGCTATCTGTTGGGGCGGCGGCGCTCCATTGACCCCGCCCCCTTGGCCGATGTGGCCATATACATCTGCCTGCCCTTTTTGATGTTTTCGGCGCTGGTGCGCCACCCGGTTACCGGCGTGGCGGCCGCCCAAGCCTTCGCTTGGCAGGTTGGGATGTACCTGGTCAGTATGCCCGTCATTGCGCTCGTGGCTCATCTGGCCGGCTGGGACAAACCCACCCGCAGCGCGGTCACCCTCTCCCTCCCGACGGTCAACATCGCCTCGTATGGCGTCCCCGTCGTGCTCTTCGCCTTTGGCGACGAGGCACTAGCGATCGTCATGCTGCTCTTTGTGTACGGCAATGTTATGGCCGCGTCGCTAGGCACCTACATCGCCGCTGGAGGGCGGCAAAGCCCGCTGCAAGCGTTCAAGAGCATTTTCAGACTACCGCTGATTTACACCGCGGCCCTGGCTTTGGCCGTCAATGCCCTCGCTGTACCGATCCCGGCCTCCGTCCTCGACGCGGCCGATCTGATCGGTAGGGCCGGCCCGATCATCGCCATCATCCTGCTCGGGGTCCAAGTCTCGTGCATCCCCCTCCGCGGCCGCAGCTCGGCCGCTCTGTACGGCGGCATTGGCGCTAAGGTCTTGTTGGGGCCGGCGATTGGCATCGGCCTGACGCTGCTCATCGGCGCGCAGGGAGCGGTGCGCGACGTGCTGCTGCTGTGCTCCTGCCTGCCTACGGCTATCAACGCCCTCATCCTGACCGTGCGCTTTGACGCGCGCCCCGATCTGCTCGGCGGCATTCTCATTGGTTCGACCTTGTGGAGTCCACTCGGGCTGTCGATTCTGCTCTATTGGATCGGCCCCTAATTGCGAGATCTCCCAGCGCCTGATTTAACCCCACTGCACTTTTTCTGAAAATTTTTTACGCGTCCCTTGACACTGTTTTACGCCCCCTCGTAACTAGATTTATAGGGCAACAATAAACTCTAAACTCTCGCGGCTGCGTCGCCCCCGTGTGGGGGCGTGGATTGAAACCACAGGAGGATGAAAATGATAGGTGTACATCGCTTCGACATGCGCGGGACGCCGCGCATAGCCGCCGGAGGAAATTTATATGGTGGGTGCGCCTGTCTAGCTGCCGATGTGCAACTCGAAAAGACCCAATTCGCGCCGAGGGGACGGGGCTCTGTCCCCGACTGAAGCTCTTCTTTGCAAGAGCTTAACGTGGCAAGAGGCCGTGGCGCGAAAATGACAACGCGCTGCGGCCTCTTTTTTTGTGAAGTCGCCCACCCCGGGCGGACGGCAGCGGGTCTGCGCGACATTCACCAAGCCACCCAAGGACCTCATCGCAAGGAGCAACCACACGATGCGACGCGAGATCATCAACCAAGGACTGATGTACGCAATCATCAGCCTCTTTGTATTCGCGATGATACCGCTCCTGCGCTTCCTCAGCTAATGGCTCTTTGACGCGCAGCGGCATTGCGAAACCGGCTTGGGGCAGCGGCGGCAACCGCTGCCCCAGGGATATCAACCCCTTCGACCTTAGGACACAGAAAAAACATGCAAAACCGCAAGACAGAAGTATGCTCTCGGCTGATCAACTGGCTGTATTGCTTGGCATCGGTGGCCTGTGCGGTCCTCGGCCCCCGCGTTCTGCACGCCCACCAAGCGCCCGGCCGCGCGCTCGACGCCGTGCGTCTAGAAGGCATCCGTCCGCAGATCGACGGCGTGCTCGACGACCCGGTGTGGCAGCAGGCCCCGGTCTTTACGGGCTTCGTCCAGCGCGAGCCCGAGGAGGGGCAGCCCGCAAGCGAAAAGACCACCGTGCAGTTGGCGTACGACGACGAGGCGCTCTACGTGGGGATCATGGCCTACGATTCGGCACCCGAGCAGATCGTCTCGCGCTTGGTGCGCCGCGACCAGTGGACCGAAGCCGATTGGATCCAAGTCAGCTTAGACACGCATCACGACCACCAGACGGGCTACGCCTTTGCGGTGTATGCCGGCGGGTCGATCTACGACGCTGTAATCAAGGACTACGGTTGGGACAACGACACTTGGAACGGCGTGTGGGAATCCGCGCATGCCATTGGCGCAGAGGGATGGAGCGTGGAGTTTGCGATCCCGTTCCACAACCTCCGCTTTAGCAGCGGCGAGGACTGGGGCATCAATGTCGCCCGCTACATCAGCCGCAAGAAGGAACAGGCCTTCTGGGTCATGGTCCCGCGCAAGGAAAGCGGCTCGGTCTCGCGCTTTGCCCACTTAGAGGGCTTAGCGGATGTCAGATCTACGCGCGCGCTGGAGCTTTTGCCCTATTCGGTGGGTCGTTCCACCTATGCGGATGCGCGTGAATTATTCGGCAATGCCGGCGCGGACTTGCGCTACGGGCTGTCGTCGAACATCTCGCTCAACGCCACGATCAACCCAGATTTCGGCCAAGTGGAGGCCGACCCGGCCGAACTCAACCTCTCGGTCTTTGAGACGTTCCAAGAAGAGCGTCGTCCCTTCTTCGTGGAGGACGGCGAGACCTTCGACACCCCAATTGACCTGTTCTACTCGCGGCGCATTGGCCGCCAGCCCGGCTTTCACTCGTTGCCCGACGGCCACGAGGCCCTCAACGAGAGCGAGTCCACCACCATTCTGGGCGCGGCCAAGCTGACGGGCAAGACCGCGTCCAAAACCACCTTTGGCCTGCTGACGGCGCTTACCGCCAAGGAGTACGCGCGCATTGCAACGACTTTCTCGCCGCCTTCAGGCGGTGCAACGACCATGGTGCGCGAGGTGTCCGATGAGGAGTACCAAGAGCGCCGCGACTTTCTCGTCGAGCCGCGCACTCACTTCCTCGTCGGTCGCGTCAAGCAGGATCTCTTTACCGGCAACTCGCACATCGGCCTCTTGGGGACGGCTGTGCAACGCGACCGAGCGCGAGACGCCTATACCGGCGGCGTGGATTGGACCCTCAAGTGGCGCGACAACGGATACACCTTTTGGGGCCAGCTCGCCGGCAGCCGCGCCACGGTGGATGACCAGCGCCGCGGCGGTTTGGGCAATATGGCGGTCTTGAGCAAAAACAGCGGCTGGTTGCGCGGCGAGCTTTGGTGGGAGGCCTATTCGCGGCATTTTGAGATCGACGACCTTGGCTTCCAATGGCGCAGCGACTTCTACAATCCTTGGCTCTGGATCCAGCTGCGCAAGGAAGAAGACTGGGCCATCTTCCGCCGCAATTTCTACAACTTCAATCGCTGGGGCACTTGGAACGTCGACCGCACCAACCTGCAAAACGGCTTTGACTTCAATACCCACCACCAGCTCAAAAACTACTGGTGGATCCACATCGACTACTACCACATGTGGCGGTCCTTCGACGACCTCGACACGCGCGGCGGTCCCCTAATCGCGAGGCCGGCAAGCGACGGCTTTGAGATTGAGCTGGAAAGCGACGACCGCTTCATGGTCAGTGGCTGGGTCGAGTACGAGTGGGAGGGCAACTCGGCCGGCAGCACCCACCGCGAGGTCTCCGGCAGCATCCGCATCCGGCCTACCTCGCGGTTCGAGATCAGTCTGCGGCCGCGCTATAGCTGGGGTTTCAGCGATGCCCAATGGGTCGAAAACTTCGATGTGAATGCCGACGGCGAAGACGATCAATTCGTGTACGGGGAGCTAGACAGCCAAACCCTCGATCTGACGACGCGGGTCAACATTCTCTTCAGCCGCGACTTGAGCTTGGAGCTCTATGTCCAGCCTTTTATTAGTGCGGGCCAGTACGCCAACTTCAAGGAGCTGGCGCGGCCGCGCTCCTACTCGTTTGTCGTGCATCCCGGCCCGGAGGAAAGCCCTGATTTCCGCAACCGCTCGCTGCAAGGCAATGCCGTCCTGCGCTGGGAGTACAAGCCGGGCAGCACCCTTTTCGTCGTCTGGTCGCAGTTCCGCCACGACGACTCCGACCTAGGCGCGTTTCGCCCCGGGTACAACCTGCGGCGCAGCTTTGTGGACGAGGGGACCAATATCTTCTTGGTGAAGTTCAACTATTGGCTGCACATCTAGGACGGGGATGTGCATACGGCTGGCATCCGTTGAGACTGACTCGGACCTGTCATGCTGAGGGAGCCGATAGGCGGACGAAGCATCTTCTACCTAACTGGCCTCCAAGATACAAGATGCTTCGACTCCGCTGTGCTCCGCTCAGCATGACTAGATTGATCACGGCGGGTTTGAGACTGGCTCCAATCAGGTGTGGATGGTTTCAGTAGGCCACGGAAACGATCCGGCTGACCCGTTCGGTGCGCGCGTCTCCGCTGACTTCGACGCGCAGGATGTAGTTCCCCGGTGCCACCAGACTGCCGACATGGTCGCGCCCATCCCATTCCAAGGCCACTCGTCCGGCCACTTGCTCCTCTTCGCTCAAAAGATGCACCTGCCGCCCGGTCAGGTCGAAAATGGCTACGCGCACTGTGCGCGGGTCCAGCACTTTGAGCAGATTAAATTCGAGCGCGAGCCGGTCGCCAACGCCGTCGCCGTTGGGAGTTAGCACTTGGGTCGAGATTGTCAGGTCATCAAGCAGACTGGGGTCCGTGGGCAGGGCTACGGACACTGTCTCGCTCGCCACAGCTTCGCTGGCATCCCCGGCGTCAACCTGTTGCACCTGACCCTCCAGATTGCTGTTGAAGAGCAAAGCGTCGAAACGAGTCTGGTTGACGTAGAGCGTACTCTCGAAGTCGATCTCCAAAAGCCCCGAGCGCCGCACGGCGCGATCGAGGACGAGCAGGGTCCCGTCTTCTCGCTTCTCAACTTGGACTGTGGCTTCTTCCCCGTCGATCCGCAAGGTTCTGAAGCGCACTGCGACCGACGAACTCAGCAGGATTTGGTCGAATCCTCGGTTGGCCGCAGTCGCGGTTGAGCGGAGGAAATAGGTGAAATTTTGGGGCGCGCCCGGCTCGACCTCGGCCGGGTAGATTTCCGCCTGCGTCTGTTGCACCAGCGGCGGGTGGAAGTGCAAGCTCAGCGTTTCCAGTGCCGGGGCGCTAAACGGATATTCGCTCAAAAGCTGCACCTCGATTTGGGCGAACTGCCGCGGTCCCGGCGACAAAAAACCCTGGCCGGAAACCTCGTAAACCGGACTCCAGTTGCTCCAGTCCGAGCCTATTGTGCGCACGGTGTCGATCCGTCCGCGAAAAGAGGGAATGAGCTTGTCGTATTTCCTTGCGGAGACTTCTTTGCCGTTCTTGTCGAAGAAAAAGTACTCTTCGTCGAGCAAATTGCCGGTGCGACTGCGAATCTCCAGGCGAGTATCGGGCGGCACTTGGGCTTGCCAATCGAGCACTGAGACCGTCTTTTCCCCGCCCAAGTCGAAAATCGGCGAGAGTGCCGTCAAGGCGGCGGGAAACCCTTCGCCAAAGACTTGGAACTCCGCGGTCGTGCCCGAGAGCGCACCAGAGGTCATGCCAAAGAGGAGCCGGATGTAGCGCAACTTAGTCGGGGGAAAGCGCTCCTCGAAGTGGACGATATCGCGCCGGTTGCGCGGCGATTCGGGCAGTTCCCCCAGCGAGATCCAGCGCAGCGAGCCGTCCGGTGCCAGCGAGCCGTCCGATCCCGACATTTTGTACCACAGGTAGTTGATGGATCCGAAGCGGGTCCGGGCTCTCTCGCCGGTCGTCGGCAACCCGGTGAAATCCCCCAACAACCGCACTCGGTCCATCCAAAAGAGCACGCCTAAGTCGAGGATGAAGCGCCCCACGGGCGTCTTCCCGCGCCCTTCCTTGCGACCCCAGTATAATGTAGGCGTATGGTACGCGCCGAGACCACCCGGCCTAGGTCAACCTCTATCCACCAGTCCTCCAGCGGGGCCTTTGCGGAGGGTGCCCAGGCCGTCTCCACATTTCCATCTATCAGCCGGGCCGCAAGATCCAGAGCCGTGCCCGCAGCGCGGATGCCGCCGTCAAAGGCCGCGGCGTTTTGCACCGCGTCGATATTCTGGCGCACGAACGCGGGCTTGAGCACGCCGTCGGCGATATAGACCGCATCACCGGGCAGCTTCCACTCACTCCAGCCGTTCGGCCCGCCAAGGCGCAGTTCCTCGGCTCCGAGGGCTTGGACGGCGAGCAGGAGCGCTCCCAGTATCGACAAGTACGGGTGGATTTTTTCCGCTAAACGATCACACATCGCATTGAACGCGCTGATCCAGCAGCAGGCTTTAATTCGCGTACACGGCCTCGCGCAGCCCTTTGATATAGCCGATGGCAAACAAGCGCCCGATCGACGAGTAGCCCGGCTGGTCGTTTCGGTCGCCCTCCATCGTTGGCACGTGGTCGGGGCGCAGGACGCCTTCAAAACCAATGTCGCGGTAGGCTTCCATGCAGGCGCGCATGTCGGTCTTGCCTTCGTCGTGGAAGGTCTCGACGAATTTTTCAGGCGTGCCGCGCACGTCGCGGAAGTGGACGAAGTAGATGCGGTTGCCAAAGTGGCGGATGACCTCGGGCAAATCGTCGGTCATCAGGGTGAAGTTGCCTTGGCACAGGCAGATGCCATTGGCCGGGCTGGGCACTAGGTCGATGAGCTTCTGATAGTTTTCGACGCTGCGCATGATCCTCCCCATGCCTCGGAGGGGCGACAGCGGCGGGTCGTCGGGGTGCATGGCGAGTTTGACGTCGGCTTCCTCGGCGACCGGCACGACCTTTTCGAGGAAGTACTTCAGGTTATCCCAAAGCTGCTCTTCGGTGACGACGCCGGCGTCGGTCAGAGGCGCATTCTTCATTAGCTCGTTGTCAAAGCCGGTGACCATGGCACCGCCGCGCCCAGGCGCAGCCATTGAGGTGCGAGTCCAGTTGATCACGGGCATCCACTCGGGGCACCAGACCGGAATGCCGACCCTGCCCATGTTGCGAATCAGCTCGCAGGCGTATTCGATCTCCTCGTCGCGGTCCGACAGGCCGAGCTTGGCCTTGTTGAGCGGCGGGCGGGCCTCAATGACGTCGAGGGAGAAGCCGCCGTCGTTAAACGCGGTCTTCATCCGCACGAGGTTGGTGAAGCTCCAAGGTCGTTGCTCGGGGCGGATGTCGGCGGGGTTGCCGGATGTGGAGAAGCCGCCGACCACGTGGTCAACGCCGCATTGCTTGACCATCCGCCACAGCGGCGTGGGATGATCGGGCAGGACTTCGGCAATCTTGATCATGTCGTTCCTCTTCTTGGTGAGTTGAATGTTGGGACTTAGAAAAAAGAAATATTTGCTGTTAGGCGAGGTGAGGTCAACATAGTTCAGCGAATAAATGGGTACACTAGGCCGGTCAGCGCGTCCTCGATGCGGATGCGGTGCGAGAGCAAGGTCTGTGCGGGCAGGGCATCGGCGGCAAAATAGCCGATGTCCGTGCTCTCTGAGGAGATCCGCAAGGCGCTGGTCACGGGGTCGCAGATAAAGACGTGGGTGACGTAGTGGACGACGGTGCCGTTGGGATAGCGCATAAACGGGTAGCTCTCCGGCCCGGAGTAAATCCCAATCAGCCGCTCGATGTCCACCTCTAAGCCCGTTTCCTCATAGACTTCGCGCACCGCGCTCTGCTCGACGGATTCGCCGAGTTCGACTTGGCCGCCGGGCATGCCCCAAAAGCCGTTGTCCGCGCGCTGTTGCAGCAGGATTTTGCCGGTCTTGTCGCGGATAAAGCCATTGGCCGCCACGCCGAGCCGGTCGGGCATTTTCGTCAGCGGCGTGCCCGTACTGTCACACCATTGGGTATAGTCGAATTTTTCTGCACTCATGGCTATTGCGAAAGCGGCCCATAGGCGCTGAGAGCCGTGTCGTGGAAAAGCGCCCGGCGCTCGTCGTCCGAAAAGCCGGCACTCCACTCGAGGAACTTGGCGTAGAGATAGCCGATGCTAATGCCCCGCAGTTTATCGACGGGATAGTTGCTGGCAAACATGCAGCGGCTACAGCCAAAGCGTTCGATCAGCTCTTGGACGACCGCGGCGATTTTGGCTTCTTTGGCCGCATCCTCGTGGAAGGCGTCCCGTGCAAACCACGCCATAGACAGCTTCATATAGACATTGGGCAATGCGGCCAAAGAGGCCATGCCTTCGCGCCAGAGGTCCTCGTGCGCTTGGTCCTCGCCGTCGTGGAGGAAGCCGAGGTGGTTGACGACGACGCGGAGGCCGGGGAAATCGCGGAAAACCGCGACCGCATCGGCCACTTGATGGGGGTTGCAGGAGAGGTCGAAGGCGAGGTTGTGGCGTTCTAGGAGGGCCAAGCCGGTGCGGAAGCGGTCGCTCTGCAACACGCCGTCCTCTACCTGCGGCCAAGTCAGATCGGGATTGTCGGGATGGTGATTGAGGATCATGCGCACGCCGCGCAGACGGTCTCCAGCAGCTTCTAGGTGCTGTTCAATGGTGCGCTCGGCCGCGGCGATGTCGCGCTCCAGATGCACGTACGCGACGATGCTAAAGGGCTGTTTGGTTGGTTCGAGTTGGTCGCGCACCCAGCGGGTTTCTTCTACGGTATCGACGGGAACGCCGCCAGCGACTTGGCCGACGACGGTTTCGACGTGGACTCCGCTGACCCGCCGCAATTGAGGGGGCAGCTCGTTCATGTCTTGGGAGTAATCGGCGGCTCGGTACGCCGGCATGACGGGACCGAGGTTGGGGTTGGCCCGCTCGGCTAGATCCCAGAGGTGGAAGTGGGGGTCGCACAGGGGGATAGGGGTCTGCATGGAGAAAAGCCTTTCGCTGATAAGGGTTAAGCAAACGCCGCCTTCACGGCTTCGGGCAGCGGGCAATGGGCCCCTCGGTGCTGCACTGCGCTGGCACCGGCGGCGCAAGCTAAGTCTAGGGCCTGTTGCGAATCGGTGCCGAGCAGGGCGCTGGCGGCCAGGACCCCGCTGAAGGCGTCGCCAGCCCCGACCGCATCAACGACGGACACGGGCGCGGGCCGTGCGGCGAATGAGGCCCCCGGAATATGGAGTTGAGCGCCGTCGCCACCGAAAGTAATCGCTAGGCTATCCAGCGCGTAGCGGGCGAGCAAATCGGCAGGCGCGGCGACCGCGGCGATGTCCTGCACGGCCTCCCATTCTTCGCCGTTGAGTTTGACAATGGTCGCCGCTTCGAGGCCAAAGCGCACGGTTTGCGGCGTATAGCACTCCTCGCGCAGGTTGACATCGAAAAACCGATGCCGGGGATTGGCTGCCAGCAAGTGTTCTAGCCCCGGACGATTGGCCGGGCTGCGCTGCGCGGCAGTACCATAGTAGATCAAGTCGGGGGGCCGGTCCAACGTCGGCTTAGTTTCGATATAGTCCCAAGCCACGCCGGCGCGGATGGTGTAGGAAGGCTGGCCATCCGCGAGCAATACATCGACCGTGCCCGTAGGCTCGGGCCGATCGGCGACCCATTGCTGATCGATATCAGCGAGCCGGAGAAAGCCCCGCGCCTGCTGTCCCAGTTCGTCCCGCCCCACGGCGCTGACCATGGCCACGGGAAAGCCGAGTTGGCGCAGGTTCCAAGCGAAGTTTAGGGAGGCACCCCCCAAGCAGGTGCGGTCGGGGAAGCAGTCGTAGAGGATCTCGCCGAAGACGATGCTAGTGAAGTTCGCTTTGTCCATAATACATTTACAACGGCGGAAAGAGCACGTAGCCCACGGCGCTGCGCTCCAACCAGATTTTGCAGAATTCCGCTAGGTCGTACGCCCGTGCGACCTCGGTGGCCGCGGCCGGGTCGTTGACCAGCACGGTATCCCCGGCGCAACCCCGCACGACCAGCAAATGCCCAGCCGTCCGCTCAATGGCCGCCCGGCTCAACTCGCCCACCTCGTAGCGCACGGAGGCAATAATGGGAAAGCCCGCGTCGAGCAGCGTGCGCACTGCCTCCCAAGAGGGAAAGTGCAATAGATAGCCCAAGAGGCCCCGGCGAGCAGCGGCATGGATATTGGCCGGCCACACGCCGTATAGTCCGCTGGGCTGGTGGCGCGCTTCTGAGATCACGTCGTAGATGTCCGCGCTATGGCCGTAATAGGCGAGGAGCATGGCGACGCTGGTCGGCGAGCAGACGCGGGAAGCTAGCTCGGGCCGCAGAGTCATCTGGCTTTGCGGCGGCACCGCGAGAGCCGTATCTCGGCTGGCGAGGGTCGGAGCGGGCACGGCGCCCTTGCGGCGCACCGAGACCGAGAGCAAGGCCGGGGCCTCGGGAGCGATGCCTTGGACGCGCAGGTGTAGGGTGGCCGCTTGCAAGGGGGTGCGGATGCGCAGGAGGTCGATATCCGCTTCCACCGCCTCGTTTGTCGCGCCCGCTTCAGCCCCGATAAACGAGCCGACCGGGTCGAGGACAGCTCGGCTGCTATTGCCAGTTTTGGTTTCGCATTCCATTGCGAACTGATAGCCCCACGCGCCGTCGTGGACGACCGAGAGGCACGGCAGGATTTCTAGCGCGCCTTCTAGCACTGCAGGTGACAAGCCTACCGAGCGCGCGTCGCCGTGCCATGCCAACGACTCGATCTGCTTTGGCCGGATGGACGGCGGTACGGCGCGTTGCAGCGCGGCCTCGTCCAGTCCTTGGGCAAATAATAGGAATGCGTTGCTCATTAGATTGAAATCTGCGGTTCGTTTTGGAAGAATACACTCAATCGCTACCTGCGTCCAGCAAACAACCCCTGCAGGGTTTGCTGACGCGCGAGTCGCCTATCCCCAGAGTTGAGAGTGGGGCGGATGGAGGAGGCTGCCTTCGTAGCGCAGCCCGTGCTCCCGATCTTTTTGCAGGAGCAAGGGACCGTCGAGATCGACGAAGCGGGCTTGTTGCGCCAGCAGGACAGCCGGTGCCATGGCCAGCGAGGTGGCGATCATGCAGCCGACCATCAAGTCCAATCCGCACGTGCGCGCCTCGGCTGCCAAGCGCAGGCCCTCGCTGAAGCCGCCGGTCTTGTCGAGCTTGAGGTTGACGCATTCGTAGCGGGAGGCCAGTTCCGCGAGATCGGCGGCAGTGTGGCAGGATTCGTCGGCGCAGAAGGGGACCGGGTGTTCGAGTTCGGCGAGCAAGGCGTCTTGGGTGGCGGGTAAAGGCTGTTCGATGAGTGCGACGCCCAAGCGAGCCAATGCGACTGAGAGCGGTTCGACTTGGGCGGGAGACCAGCCTTCGTTGGCATCGACGATCAGGGTCGAGTCTGGGGCGTTGGCGCGGATCGCGGCGACGCGGTCGAGGTCGTCGCGCCCGGCGAGTTTAATCTTGAGCAGAGGGCGGTCGGCGTGCAGGGCAGCGGCCCGACCCATGGCCTCTGGGTCGTCGAGCGAGAGGGTGTAGGCCGTCGCCACTGGGCGCGGTGCCGCTAGGCCGGCCAGCTCATAGACCGGGCGGTCGCTGAGTTTGGCTTCCAGATCCCAGAGGGCGCAGTCCAAGGCGTTGCGGGCGGCGCCGGGCGGCAGAGCGCGTTGCAATGCCGCCCGGTCGAGGTCGGCTTCGACCTGTGGGCGCAGCGATTCTAGCGCGCCTATGGTCCCGGCCATGCTTTCGTTGTAGCGGGGATAAGGGACGCACTCGCCGCGGCCAATACAGCCATCGCGGCTCAGTTCGACGACAACGACGTCGGCGGTGGTCTTGGCACCGCGCGAAATGGTGAAGGTCTGGGCGAGTGGAAAGCTCTTACCGCGAATGGAGAATCCAGTCACAGGGCATCGACCAAGCGCGCGGCTCCTTGGCGCAGAGGATCGACTGCGGGCAGGCCGGCTTGGCGTTCTATAGTACTGAGCAGTTCGGAGGCGCGGTTTTCCGGCAGGTGCGAAGTGTTGACCGCAATGCCAACGGTGCGGCAGGCCGGGTTGGTGAGCCGGCCGCACTGCTCGTTGAGGCGAATGCAGTCGAGCAGATCGGGCAGCCGGTATTCGGGTAGGCCGCGCATATGAGGGCGATTGGGATCGTGGCAGAGGACGAGCGCGTCGGGCTGGGCACCGTGCATGAGGCCCAGCGATACGCCGGCATAGGAGGCGTGGAACAGCGAACCTTGGCCTTCGATTAGGTCCCAGTGCTCGGGGTGGTTGGCCGGGATCAGGACCTCGACGGCCCCAGCGAGGAAGTCGGAAACCACGGCGTCAACGGAAACGCCCGTCCCGGCGATGAAGATGCCGGTTTGGCCAGTGGCGCGGAAGGTGCAGGCCATGCCTCGCGCCTGCATCTCGCGCTCAATGGCCAGCGCGGTGAACATCTTGCCGACCGAGCAATCGGTACCGACGGTGAGCAGGCGTTTGCCCGGGCGTTTGACGCCGGTTGCAATGGGAAAAGCGCGGTCGGGAAAGCGCGCATCCACGAGGCGTTTGCCCTTTGCGCGGGCGCGGTCGGCCAAGCCGGGGATGGTGCCAAGGCGCGTGTGCAGGCCACTAGCGAGGTCGTAGCCGAGGTCGATGGCCTGCAGGAAGGTCTCGCGCCAAAGATCGGAGATGGTGCCGCCGCGATTGGCGACGCCGATGATGAGGGTGCGGGCACCGGCGGCGCGGGCTTCGGCGAGGGTTTGGTCGGGCAGTCCGAGGTCGGCGTGGCAGTCGGGAAGGCGGAGCTGACCAATGCACTGTTCGGGCCGCCAGTGGGCGACGCCAACGGCTGTTTTGGCGGCTAGCTGGTCGGAGGCGTCGCCGAGGAACAATAGGTATGGGTGCGCGAGCTGGGGCATAGAAAATTAAGATAGGAATTGCGGCAAAACGCGGATAGCGCGGAGTTTTCGCAGAGTTTTCGCAGAGTGTACCTTATTAACAAGAGCAGGGTAGATTTTCCCCATATTCGAGCGCATGGGGTATTCGCCTGATGCGGTTTTTCCGCATCGTCAAGACCCACTACGTAATGAATGATAATAGACCATGCTAAGCTCATCGACTGATCCTATTGAAATACTTAGCGACGCACTTCAGAATAAGGAGAAGCGGCCGCTGGTGCTATTAGCAGGCCAGAGTCTCGACTCGGCCCATGATGCCATACTTGGTGCTCTCCTCGATCGCTCTGGATGCACAGATTGCAATTCGGGATGGTGCGCCGCGCTCAAGCAGGGCATGAGTGCGGTCGACATGGATTGGCTTTCCGAGCGGTTTGAACGAAGTGTGCCCTCTGATGCCGTTGCTCTCATCTTTGATGTCGCTTGGAGTGCGGTGTTCACCTCGTCCATAGATCCCCAGTTTGCGCGGCGTTTCGAGACCAGAGGGCGACAGCCCGAGTCGGTGCTTTCCAGAGATACCTATGCGAGAGTGCCGCGTAGCCGATCAAGACCGCCGATTCACTATCTCCTTGGAAAGTCCAATGAAACCGTCGAGGAGGCACGAGCACCTAGAAAGCAAAGCGATCTGCAGCGCCGCCTCAGCGGGCACGCGACGGAATTGCTAAACCGCATCGCGGAAACCGCGACAGTGCGCGGCTTGGTGGTCATAGCAGGCTACGATTCAAGCAAGGATTGGATGCCGATAGACTCGCTATTGGCACCTCTATCCGGCCAATTCGGCCCCAAGGTTTTATGGTTTGGCTCCTCGGGCAAGCCGGACTCGATCTTCGCCGACGAGATGATTGAGCAAGGCGCACTCATTGAAACCACAACGACCCTTGCAAGCGCAATAAGCCAACTTGAACTCCGCGGTGTGCTTGATGTTTCAGGGTCCGCTGCCCCGGACGAGCCGGGCATGGTGTCGATCTCCGGGGAAAGGGCACTGGACATCACTCCGGCCCTGCGTCTGCGAGTGGAGGCGTCTGCGGCTATTGTTGACGATGGATGGACAGAAGATCCCGAGTCATTAGGCGAATCCGAATTAGACGATGCATTCCGCCGATTCCACGGTACGCTTGGTAACTTCAGATTGCTGATAGAGGGTGTGGCACGCGGATTTGCAGTGGAACGCGAATTCGAGCAGACCCTTTGGAAGACGGTAAAAAACAAACTAAAACGGCTTGGGCAAGCCGACTCCGACGATGTGGTTATCCTACATGGGCAGTCGGGCACCGGAAAAAGCATTGCACTTGCACGGTTAACTCGAAAGATACGTCGTGAATTGCGTTTGCCTGTTGTCGTTGCAACAAACCGAATACCAAATCATGCAGACATCGAAGCGTTCTGTCTAGAGTCTGAGCGTTTGGGGGCGATGGCAACAGTCTTAATCTGTGACTCCAGCCAGGCCCCGCCCCGCTACGACGATGTAGCCTCCGCGTTGCGAAGTCGGGGTCGGCACTTGCTCATAGTCGGCACTTGCTATCGAATGGAGAGCCGTACTGCTCGCAAGTCGGATCGGTTCGTCGAGGCCCCTGACCACGTTTCGCCGGCAGAGTTGTCTGCGTTCAAGGAGCTACAGAACGAATTCCGTCTCCAGCTACACTATAGCCTGCCTAATACTGACTCGATCTTCGCCATGCTGTACCGCAGTTTGCCTGCCTCACGCGAGCGCCTTGCCACAGGCGTGTCATCGGAAGCGAGAGCTACCGAAGGTGTGGTGCGGGATCGGGCACGGGATGTACCGCAACCATCTACTGGGATCTCTCCCCTAGCGGAGCAGTTAATTGATTTAGGCATTGCCAGTCCCTCCTCGCAGATATTCGAGGAGGATGAAAAACTCGCGGCTTTGGGCTTGGATGAGTCGGGCCGGCTAATTGACTACGTCATGGTGGCCGGCCGACTGAATTGTGCAGTGCCCGTTAATCTTCTTTTTCGAGTGCTTGGCCAGACAGGTGGACTGCATTTGGATCAAATCACCTATCTCCTTGCCGATCTTGATCTGTTCCGCTGGCGAGAGGATGAAGAAGGATCGGATTTCCTGATTTCGCCACGCATACAGCTTGAGGCAGAGCTCATATGCAGAGGAAGGCTTACTCCAGGTCAGGAAATCGAGCGACTCCTCGATCTTATTAGCTGTGTCAGACCTGGAGTAGATAAAAGCGCCGAACGTTCGTTCCTGCTTGACCTGCTGTTCAAAATTGATCGGAACGGGCCGCGTAAAGAGGCGTACCGCTCTGGTTATCTGCGGTTTGCCGACACACTAAAAGAGTTACGGGAGCACAATAGAATGTCCGACCCAGACCTCGTTTTGCGCGAGTGTGTGTTTCGTCGACGGGCAGTCTTCCAGTTGCAAAGTGATTGTGATACAAATAGGACCGACGACGAAAGATTTGCAATCCTGGATGAGGCTCGCGATACGGTCGAAAAAACACTACATCAAATTGACGACGAGAAAATTCCAGTATCCAGAAAGACAAAACAAAGCCTTGTTGCGGAACGTGCGGCGATATACGGATATCTTGCCGTCGAGCGCGCGCGGGTCGGCACAGGAGAAGCCTTTTGGTCAGATTATCTCGCCGCCAGGGTGGCAAGTGAGAAAGCCATTGGGCTTGGCAGAGACTACTACCCAATTGATATCGCCCTATGGACGGGACGCGATGTTCTCAACTCAAAAAAGGACGAACTGTCAGATGTGCAATGTGCGGAACTATTAGCCGACCTATACGCAACTGTCGACGTTGCAGATGATATTTTTAGGGTGAAGGAACAGAGTACCGAGACGTCGAGCTATTTGCACAAAGACAGTGATCTGGACGAAGATTTGGTCTCCATAGATCAAAAAACGAGATATCTTGAGAGTCGAAGCCGCGCCGCATACGTTATGGGCGATGCGAAGCTGAGTGACGAGACGCTTGCCAAGTTGGAAAGCGTCGCTCCTGCGGCAGCAACCTTCCTTATCGCAAAGCGTCGAGCGGAGCATGTCTATATGAGCGAGCCGCCCTTCGACGACAAGACTCGCAGAATCGCAGCGGAAGCGGCGGACTACATATCTAATCGGGTCAATACAGGAATAGCACTGGACGACCGCTGCCAACGGCTTTTGCTCAGATTGCGCTGGACGCAAGCGACAGGAGATCGCCTGATGTTCAATCAGCATGGCCGCACACCTGTGGACACCGGCCAAATTTTGGAGCTTCGTGCGATCGTGAGTGCCCTCAATGAGCAGGCCGGTGATGACGCACGCAACCGGGAACGGTTCCTTGAAGCGGTGCTGTGCTGGCTACTCAAAGACACGAACCGTGCCATCGAACTCTGGCGGTCGCTGTCACACGACACCGAATATGAGGATCGATCACGGGTGGTACGGTGGCTCGTGGCGAAGGATGAGAGCGGTTCCACGCGTCAATTCCGGGGACGCGTCGAGAAAAGGGGTGAAACTGACTGGATTCGAGTAGAGGGTATCGAAAGGCCAATCAGGGTGCTAGCGCGCGATTTCCCAAACGACGATTTCGCCCATGGTCGCGAACTGCGAAACTTTGGCATTGCATTTAACTACATTGGCCCCATTGCCGATCCGCTCTCACGCTTGGGGCGGAGACGATGACTCCGATTGAACTCAGCAACCTGTACCAAACACTCCGCACTCGCGTCTCCATCCACTCGCCAAACGGTTGTGCCGAAATCTCGCTGCCGTTGCCATCCGATTTTAGCGACGAACTGGCATTCTATCGCTTAGTCATCTGGGGATATGCGCTTGTCAACGAAGCGGCAAAGATCACGCTCGCGTTTCTCACGAAGTTGCCGCCGCTAAAGGCCAATAGTTCACTCCGCAACGAAATGTCCACTTTGCGAACCTACGTGGCTCACAACTTAGACATTAGCAAGAAACGGGATCAGAAAACGTATGCCTTTGTTCATCGTTGGTTCAAGGAGGCGTGCGGGCGAGGCTCGCCAGACAGTGCCGCTCACTACTGCGATTGCTGCATCTATCTTGCCGGCAGACTTCAAGAGGCACTCAATGGCGCAATTGAAGCCTGCGACCTACTCGACGACCCGGAGGATGGCCCAAGGCTCGTCGCCGACCTCAGGGGGCGCATTGATCTAGTCTGGGAAGCTCATCGGTTCGATCCGATAGTTGAGGAGTGTGCCGCTCGGTTGGGCAATCCAGGGCTTGACCTGCTGGAAATCCGCTCAAAGCATCTCGAGGAATGGCGCAGAGTCCTGTCCGAAGCCGACGAAAACGAACGAGAGCGCGTCCTTGAACAACGAATCGAGTCCGATCTTCTGGAAGCCATTGGGGATACCCTGCCTCGAACCATCCGGGAGAACTTGCAACGGGTTGCGGCGAGCGCGGATGCGACCGTCGCCGCGCTACTCTTGTTGCGCGAGGCCCGACGTATTGGCGCTATGACACTGCCGCAGATTATCGAGCTTGTCAGCTCGCAGGTCTTGGAGCAGGGCAATTCCGAAGGCGGCGCAAAGCCTGTTGATGCTCGCTGATGCCCCACGGCGAGACGGGGTCCAAGTAAAGTTGGAATTCAAGCGCACTTAGCAGCTAAAACCCACGCGGTCCGATGGTGCCGCTGGGAAGATGGGAGAGACGCTCTCCCGCTCAGATTTTTCTACTGCTAAGGCCAGCGTTAGTCGAGTCTGGGATAATTTAGTTTCGGCGATATTGTCTTGGCGTTGTTCCCTTTTACCGACCAATTTTGGCTAACCCAAAGGCGAGTTGGGTCACGGCCAGCAAAGACTCACGAGGCGACCGGCATGTCGAGGCGGCGACGGCGCTGCTGCCAGCTCCACTTGTCGCTGCCGGAAAGGAGCGGCTTGAGGGGTTCGGGCGTTTGGGCGATGAATTCAGCGCTCGGCTCTTGGCCGTTCCAAGCTTGGAACATCGGCGGGGTATAGCCACCGATGACGATGACGCGCTCGCGGTCGGAGCGGATCTGGCCGGTGGCGTGGATCAGAGCTTCGCCAAAGAGCAGGGTTGATCCGGCGGGCGCGATCACTTGGTGGATCAGCGTGGGATCCTCGTAAGCCGCCGCGATGATGGGCTCGCGGTCGCTTTTGACCTTGTGGCTGCCGGCGATGACCACGGTGCCGCCGTCGTCTGGGCCTAGCTCCGTGAGGTTGGTCAGGGTTTTGACAAAGGTGCAGTGGTAGAGGCCGTTTTCGACGTACGTGCCCACGTCTGGGGTGGTGCCGGTGTGGAAGCCGTAGCGCGGCGCGGCAGCGAGGTCGATTTCCGGGTCTCGCTCGTTGACGACGGCCTCGGATTCTTCGAGGCGCACGCTGCCGCCAACTAGCTCCTCGGCCATGCCGACCAAGCGAGGATGAGTCAGGTATTCGAAGATCGCAGGATCGGCTTCGAGGATATGAGCAAAGTGCAGGTAGTGAGGCCGATAGGCGGCGAGACGGCAATTGCGGACGCGGGCTTTAGCTGGATCCGTGGAGGACAGGAGATCGCTTTTGAGCCGGAGCATGGCCTCTAGCAGGCGATCCGTCAGGTCTTGCTCGAGCGCGTTTTCAATCACCACATAGCCATAGACTTCGAGGTGATAGCGCTGGGCGGAGGTGAGCGCGGGAAAGGGCCGGATGAATTCGCCGTCGGACATGCGCGGAAATATAAGCGCGGGAAAAGGGAATGCCAACGGGGAAGTAAACGCACTATTATTGCAGCCAAAAAAGCGGCCCACATCGCAGCAGATCGCAGCCGGAATCCCGTCGCGTCTGATTGAAAATTTAGCTTTGCATTAAAGTACGCTTTTTAGTACCGTTAAATGTACGCACAATTGCGTGCCTTTTTCAAGATTCTCATATGCAGAGTATTATCAATAGGTTATTCATTGGCAATTTCCACGCTCTTGCAGATTCACGGAGAAATTCTACAATTATGGGCCAACCAGACCGTCGCCAAGAGTACTCAATTTAGTACCCTATACGGTACAAGAGAGGAAATATGCTCCAATCCATGCCCATCGCCGAAGCCCGCAAAGTCCTGAATCAATTGCCTGATCGCTTCGCCGCCGAACCCGAAGCGAGTGCCCTCGCTGTAACGCGCCGCGGCCAGCCGATACTCGCGCTGATGCCGTGGTCGCTTTACCAGGGCATTGTCGAAACCTTAGAGGTGCTCGGCGACGAGGCCCAATGTGCCGCGCTGCGCGAAGGCATCCGCCAGATTGAGGCGGGCGAGCGCGCTGTTTGGGAGGCGCAATGATGTTTCGCGTCGTCTTGGCGCAGCGCGCCTTAGAGTCGCGGCAAGGTTTGCTCAACCGGCGGATCGCCGAGCAAGTGGACCAATACATCACCGGGCTGGCAATTGACCCCGAGGAACAGGGCTGGCCCTTGGTCGGCGAGTTAAGGGATTATCGCTGCCTGCGTCCGCCGGGCGGCTGGTTCCGCATCGTCTATCGGGTAGGGCTTGGGGAGGTCGAGGTGGTGCTGGTGTCGGTGGGGCAGACCCATTTGGCTGGTGAGCGGGACGTGCGCGCTCTAGCGCGGACGCTGTTTAGCGAACGGCTGCTGCGCTAAGCGCTGGGTGCGCTGCATTATCTAGACGCAACCACCCATAAAAAGCAAGTAGCTTGATCGAGATTCGCGGTTTAACTTATCCGTATCTATGCCACCTTTACGTTGGGGGAACGCCGTGCGTCTTGCAATCTATTCCGCCGGCGATTCAAGTGACCGAGGCGGATTCGACGCAGTTTTCCGACGACGCCTATTTGACGGGTGCGTACGCGACCTTAGACCAACTGCCGTCCGGCAGCTTGGACCTCTACGCGCTCTACAACAAGGACGGAGCCAAGGACACCGATCAGGTCACTATGGGCGTGCGTCTAGCGGGCAAAAAGATGGCGTTCTCCTACCGTTTCTCAATATCCTGGTCCACACTGGAGGGCTGGGGCTGCAGGACTTGGCCTTCAAGGCGGCGTTGCCGTTGAGTGACCAGGCATCCCTTGGAATCCACGGGCACTCTTTCCTCACAGCGCAAAAGGGGGACTTGGAATCGAGCCATTTGGGCGAGGAAGTCGATTTGACGCTTACCTACAAATACCGTCCCGGCTTTGCCGTAGTCGCCGGACTTTCGCGAGTGATAGCCGACGACAGCATGACCAGCGTTACTCGTTACAAGGATTCGATTGAGGACTGGAACGGGGATATGACCTTTGCTTACCTTATGACCAATACAACCTTCTAAAGTACATTCTGAACTGAACGTCTTTAATACGATATGCCGCCTCGCATCACAAAGCCGATCTCTCCGTCCGGGCTGCGATCTTTCTTCCAGCGCCTAGTCTTCCCCGGGTTTACTTCGTTGGGCATTGCCGACCGCGAAGTGGTCGAATACGTCGTTGATTTGCTAACGAGCTTTGCCCGGACCGATCAGCTCTACCGCATCCGCGATTTGCGTGGCCAACCACTTGAAACCATCGCCGAGATGCTGGTGGAACTCGGGCGTCAGCGGCAACCAGAGCGGCGTTGGTCCTTCGACCGCGAGATGGATATCCGCCGGCACGTGGGCGACTACGCGCTTTTTACCAGCGGGCTTTTCCGCACATGGGTCGAGCGGCAGGGACTTGGTGGCTACTACTTGGAGCAGGGAAGAAGGGCTTATGGGGCAGCAGCCGAACTGGCGCAGCTCGGTTCCGTGTCGCAAGCGCGGCTCTTTGGTGCCTTAGAGGAGCAATTCGAGCATTTGTCCGGCGGGCTCGACTACGTGCGCAAGGTCTATATGCGGCCCGAACTACATGGTGGCTCGCACGGGGCGCTGATGCGCCAGCTAGGCATTTAGTAGCTCAGGCCGATGCTGCGGACCAAGGTGTGGGTGGCGGAGTCGCCAGCGATCTGCACGCGGAAGAGGTAGAGGCCGGGCCGGGCCATCGCGCCGGAGTCGCGGCGGCCGTCCCAAGTTAGCTGGTAGTGGCCTGCCACGCCGGCGGCGTCTCGCAGCGTGCGGACTAGCCGGCCGCGCAGGTCGTAGATGCGGGCTTCAATGGGGCGGGCGTCTAGGACCTTGAGCACGTCGAAAGAGATGGCGAGCGCGTCGTTGACGCCGTCGCCGTTGGGGGTAAAAATCCCCGCGCCTAGGTCTAGGCGCGTGAGTAAGCTGCCGTCCACGGGCAGTGAGACCGCATCGCCTGCTCCCTCTAAATCAGGAACTGCATCGCCTGGATCGACCTGCTGACGCAGCGTGTCAAGCCCGCTTTCGCGCTCTAGAAAGGCGCGGAAGCGGGTATTGTTTTGGAAGACCGTGGCGGCGAAACCTAGCTCGACGCGCTCGGCGGCTGCGATCCGCTTGGGCAAGTGCAGGCGGAGGCCCGCATTCGTCTTTTCCACCTCGGCGTTGATTGCCGCGCCGTCGATTTGCAGGGCGCGGAACGCAAGAGGCACCGAGGCTTCGAGGGCGATGGCCTCAAAGCCTTGGCTGTCGCGGGCGAATTCTGGGCGGAGGAAGTACGTGAAGTCGGTTTGCTCTCCTGGCTCAACTCGCGTCGGGTGGACTTCGCCGACGGCGGTGCGCGCCAAAGGACGGGAGTAGATCAACATAAGCGCGTCGAGGGCAATGCCAGACTGCGGGTTGTCGGCGCGCAGTTCGGCTTCGAGCTGGACGTAGCGTCGAGGCGACGGCGAGCGGAAGCGGGTGCCTGTATGGATGTACTCCTCGCTCCACACGCTCCAGCCATCGCCGGGTTGGAGCGTGGTTTCGATGGGGCCGCGGAACGAGGCGATCAGCTTTTCGTAGCGCCTTTTGGTAATCTCTTTGCCGTTTTTGTCGAAATAGCGCATCTCCTCGACGACGTGGTCGCCGGTGCGGCTGCGCAAGGCGAATTGGGCCCCGAGCGGCGCGTCAATTTTCCACTCGATCGCCGTAATATTCCAATTGGTGCCGAGGTCGATAACAGGCGAGCGCAGGACGACGCGGGCTGGATATCCCTCGCCGTACACTTGGAACTCGCTAACTAGGCCCAGCCCATCCAAGCGACCGGTGTTGGCGAGATCGCTGCCAGATCGGCCGCCGCCGATGATGTTGCCACCATGGCTAGTGGGATAGATCAAACGCAGGTAGCGGGCGGCGAGTAGGGGGACATCGTGGCGAAAGTTGCGTACATCGAAGAGGTTGCGGGGGTCGAAGGGAATGGAGGCCAACGCCTGCCAGGCCAGCGAGCCGTCGGGTGCCAGCGAGCCGTCGGAGTACTGCATCTGATAGGAGAGGAAGTTGGCGTAGTGATGCCGCACCCGCGGCGGAATGCCCAGCGGCTCACCCAAGAGCCAGACCGCATCGATCCAGTAGGTCGCCCCTAGATCAATGCGGTAATCGCCGAAGGTCGCGCTGCTGCCGCTGTAGCCTTTGGCAAGGGGGTTGACGCGCCACATGGTCGAGAGGTCGCCGTCGAACATGACGGAAGGAACGCCAGCCACGGCGACGACGGCAGCCTCGACATCGGCGCTGCCGCCTTTGGCAATCAGGTCAAAGGCGATATTGTCGCCAAAGGCCTTGATTTGGATTTCGGCGAGCGCAGGCGCACCGGTCATTTCGCGAGTGGCCTCGATGCGGAGACTTTGAACGAGTTCGTCGTCGAGGTCAATCGTCACGTCGCGCTCCTCGTTGAAGGCAAAGCGCCTGCTGTGGCTGTAGATTAGGGTTCCTTCGACGACGACGTTGGCGCTGTTGATAAAGCGCTCGCCCTTGGAGAGTGAGAGGGTAAAAAAGGGCAAGGGCGGCGCGCTGTCGGCAAAGCGCAGGCGAATCTGTTGGACGGGAAACACCTGCCCCAAGTCGATCTCGAGCCACCAGTCCTTTGGGGCCGTGCCCGGCGGTGGATTCCAGCTAGTGGCGAGATCGCCGTCAAAGGCGCGGGCAGCAGTGGATTGTGCCGCTCCGGCCCCACGAACAGCAGCCTCAGAGAGCGGATCAATGTCTTTGCCGACCCGCACCGGCCGCAACAAGCCTGCTTCGTCTAGGCGCAGGGCGCCGGCGGGATACACCCAGTTTTCCCATATATCTGCCGAAGTCATAACTAGCCGCTCGGAACGAACGGGGCTGCTGAATGGCACGAGCATGCACAGTGCTAAGGGCAAGAGGCGGAATGGCGACACGGGCGATCTGTTTTTTTTAAGGGAAAAGCGCGGCTTAAGCGTCGGATATAAAATATATTGAATTTAGGGTTGCTTCACCCTACAAGCGAAAACGGACCGGCGCGCTTCGGCTTTATGGGAGCGCGTGGAGGAACTATTGGTATTATTATTATTTATGGTTGTCGAGGATATATTGACTTGGAAAAATAGCCGAAGTTTTGTCGCGGGCGAAGACACAGATGTTCAAGCGCAGTAACATTACCGTAATCATCATTCCGGAAAAGGGTCGCAAGACCTTTGAGTTTAAGATCTCCGGCACACGCGTGTGGTTGTTGGGGTTGTGCTGCGTCGCCTTGCTTGTGTTCATACCCGTGGGGCTTAGCTCCTATCTCGACAGGCGCGAGCTAACGCAGAAGGCGGCACAGCTCGAGCAGGACAAGGCCCTGCTCGAAGAGCAAGTAGGCCAGATAGATCAGCTCGAAGAAATGCTGGTCCGGCTCAAGCGCGGCAACGATCAGTTGCGCGCCATCTTAGGCAAGCCCGAGGCCTTAGACGAGGCGGCGGTGCAGCGCCGCGCCGCTTCCCCTTATATCTCCTCCATGCAGCGGCTGTGTTGGGGCCATGTGCATACCGTCCCCACCTTGTGGCCGTTGCGCGGGCCAGTGTATAGGCCCTTTAGCGAGGAGCACCCCTCGGTTGTTATTGCTGCGGCCGCGGGCAGCTTGGTAAGGGCTAGTGCTGCGGGTCAAGTGATGCAAGCGGGCTACGAAGAAGACCTCGGCTACGTAGTGATTCTCGACCACGGCAATGGTCTGCTGACCCAATACGGATACAACGCTCACCTGCTCGTCGATGTGGGGGACTATGTGCTCAAGGGGCAGTCCATCGCGCTCTTGGACGAGGGACGTGGATCTCGGAGACCGGGGTTGCACTACGCCGTCCAAGAAGATGGGCAGTTCCGCGACCCCTTGCTCTACAGATTGTGGATGTGAGAAGGGGTAGAAAAAAAAAGGCTCGCTGCCAAAGAAGCAGCGAGCCTTTTCTATTTGCGAGAGAATGGGCTACATGCCCATCCCGCCGCCGTACATGTCGCCCCCAGGAGGGCCGGCCGGGGCCGGAGCGGCCTTTTCGGGCAGCTCGGCAATCAGTGCTTCGGTCGTCAGCAAGAGCGAAGCGATGCTGGTGCCGTTCTCGAGCGCGGTGCGCGAGACCTTGGCTGGATCGACGACACCTGCTTGGCGCAGGTCTTCGTATTCCTCGGTGCGGGCGTTGAAGCCAAAGGCCGCCTCGCCATCGGCGACCTTGCGGACGATGATGGCTCCTTCGGCACCGGCATTGGAGGCGATCATCCGCAGCGGCTCTTCGAGGGCGCGGCGAATGATGTTGACGCCCACGGCCTCGTCGCCTTCGACTTCGATCTGGTCGAGCGCCGCTTGAGCCCGGAGGAAGACAACGCCTCCACCGGCGACGACGCCTTCTTCGACGGCGGCGCGGGTGGCGTGCAGTGCGTCTTCGACGCGGGCCTTCTTTTCCTTCATTTCGGTCTCGGTCGGAGCGCCGACATTGATCACGGCGACGCCGCCGGCGAGCTTGGCCAACCGCTCCTGCAACTTCTCGCGGTCGTAGTCCGAGGTCGTTTCCTCAATCTGGCGGCGGATTTGGGCGACGCGGCCTTGGATGTCCGCAGCCTGACCCGCGCCTTCGATGATCGTGGTGTTGTCCTTGTCGAGGACGACGCGCTTGGCTTGGCCCAAGTCGTCGAGGGTGACGCCTTCGAGCTTAAGCCCTGCTTCTTCGGAGATGACCCGGCCGCCGGTGAGGACGGCGATGTCTTCGAGCATGGCCGTGCGGCGGTCGCCGAAGCCCGGGGCCTTGACAGCGGCGACTTTGATGGTGCCGCGAATTTTGTTGACGACCAGCGTCGCTAGGGCTTCACCTTCGACATCCTCGGCGATAATCAGCAAGGGCTTGCTGAGTTGGGCGGTCTTTTCGAGGACCGGGACCAAATCGCGCATTGAGGAGACCTTCTTGTCGTGAATGAGGATATAGCTGTCCTCGAGCTCGGCGGTCATCCCCTCTTGGTCGGTGACGAAGTAGGGAGACAGGTATCCGCGGTCGAACTGCATGCCCTCGACCACATCGAGGTTGGTGTCGGTGCCCTTGGCCTCTTCTACGGTGATGACGCCGTCTTTACCGACCTTTTCCATGGCGTCGGCGATCAGCTCGCCGATGGCCGAGTCGTTGTTGGCCGAGATGGTGCCGACTTGGGCGATTTCCTCGCGCGACTTGACCTCCTCGCTGGACTTGCGAATCTCGTCCACGACGACTGCGACGGCTTTGTCGATGCCGCGCTTGAGGTCCATGGGATTGGCACCGGCGGTTACGTTTTTGAGGCCCTCGCGGAAGATGATCTGGGCAAAGACCGTGGCGGTGGTGGTGCCGTCGCCGGCGACATCGCTGGTTTTGGAAGCGACTTCCTTGACCATCTGCGCGCCCATGTTTTCATAGGCGTCTTTGAGCTCGATTTCCTTGGCTACGGTGACGCCGTCTTTGGTGACGGTCGGCGACCCAAACTTCTTGTCCAGCACGACATTGCGGCCCTTCGGCCCCAGCGTGACCTTGACGGCATCGGCCAACTGATCGACGCCTCGTTGGAGCGCGTCGCGCGCCGCCATATCAAATTCTAGCTGCTTGGCAGCCATAATATGTACCTCCTGATGTTGGTGGTGGTGGGTGGATGAATGAAAGAGTTCGTTTTACAAAAAAGCTGGCACTCAAAAAAAGAGAGTGCTAAAAAACAAAGCTGAGCAGTAGAATATAAAAATCGCATCATTTTTGTGCAAGAATAACCTCTGTCTAGCTCGTGCATGAGTGAGACGCACGTTTGGCCGAACGTACGGATGAGGATCGGCAGGATGGGGTGGTCTATTGAGGGCGGAAGTGATCCGTATCGCCGGTCGATAGATGTCCAGTAGCCAAAGCGGGTGTCGCCATGGTCATCGAGAAATTACAACGACCTCGCTAGCTGAAGAGCAGTTGTTCTGAGTATCGCTTTCGCCGCTGACGGGCTGTACACAGGCACCGTAGTAGTAGGTCCCTGGACTCGGCGGTGCTGTCAGCCGGATCAATTTGAAAATGGTGCTTGGGGCGGCCAATCCGCTCACCGTGCCCGTACCCACCTCGGTGTCGTCGTTGGTGATCGTCGAGTCGGTAGAGAGATAGTAGCGCACCGTTGTCGGTGGTGCCGGTGCGTTACCTCGGTTGTGGATCGCGACCGACAAGGTGAAGGATTGACTTGGGGCCGGGTTGGGCGGGTTCGCCGAAGGCGACGCGGCTACCAGATCTGGGGTGAGGATGTCTAAGGCCAAGCCCACTGGATCGCTCAAGCCGATGACGAGGTCTTCGATTCGAGTCCCGTCGAGGTTGGCGCGCTGAATTTTGTTTGTGCCCGCGTCTGTCCAGTACATCTTACTCCCAGCCAAATCGAGGGCTAGGCCATCTGGATAATCCAATCCGGTGACGACGAGGTCTTCGACCTGCGATCCGTCGAGGTTAGCGCGCTGAATCCTTATCGTGCCTGGATCCATCCAGTACATCTTGCCTCTCGCCAAATCGAGGGCTAGGGCTTGTGGAATGTTCAATGATCGGGTGACGAGGTCTTCGATTTGGGAACCGTCGAGGTTGGTCCGCACTATGCGAGAGCGACCGGTGTCCGTCCAGTACATCTTGCCTGTAGCCAAGTCGAGAGCAAGACCCGCCGGATTACTCCTATCGGAGAGGAGGTCTTCGACTTGTGATCCGTCGAGGTTAGCGCGCTGAATCTTTCTTGTGGTCCACTCGTCCGTCCAGTACATCTTGCCGCCGTCCAGGTCGAGAGCCAGAGCCTGTCGAAAGTTCAATTCGGTGGAGAGGAGGTCTTCGATTTGGGAACCGTCGAGGTTAGCGCGCTGAATCTTGTTCGTGCCCGTGTCTATCCAGTACATCTTACCCCTAGCGGCATCCAGCGCGAGGCCGCTTGGAAAATCCAATCCGGCTGTGACGAGGTCTTCGATTTGGGAACCGTCGAGGTTAGCGCGCTGAATCTTGTTCGTGCCCACATCAGTCCAATACATTTTACCCCGGCTCTCGGGTGCGGGTGCCGTCACTTTCACCGTAAAGGTCTGCGTGGTGGTCGCGCCGCTAGCATCGCTCGCCATCACCGCTACCGTGGCAACGCCAAGCTCTACTGGGGTGATCGTCATCTGGCGACCGGACACGCTCACCGTCGCCACGCCGGGAGCGTTGGACTGCGCCTCATAGGTGACCTCAGCCCCCTCTGGGTCGCGGGCGACTAAGTCGATGCGAAGGAGGTCTCCCTCTGCAACACTCTGCTTGCGGATGCCGTCCAATACCGGCGGACGATTCACACTGACTTCGGAGGGCATGTAGGCCAACTCCAGAGCTAGATCCCATGGAACTCGCAGTCCAGTGGAGACGAGGTCTTCGATTTGTGATCCGTCGAGGTTGGCTCGCTGAATCTTGTCCTTTACCACATCAGTCCAATATATCTTACCCCCAACGACATCCAGCGCTAGGCCGCTTGGAGCGTCTAGTCCAGTGGAGACGAGGTCTTCGATTTGTGATCCATCGAGGTTGGCTCGCTGAATCTTATTCGTGAATGAATCCGTCCAGTACATCTTGCTCTTGGCAAGGTCCAGGACCAAGCTCTCTGGACTATCCAATCCGGAGACGACGAAGGCTTCGGCTTGTGATCCGTCGAGGTTTGCCCGCTGAATTTTAGGCCCCCCGATGACCGCGTCTATCCAATACATCTTACCCCCGGCGACGTCTATAGCCAGAGCTCGTGGAGTGCGCAATCCAGCGGCGAGAAGGGTTTCGATTTGTGATCCGTCGAGATTAGCCCGCTGAATTTTAGGCCCCCCGATGACCGCGTCTATCCAATACATCTTACCCCCGGCGACGTCTAGGACCAAGCTCCGTATATCGAATCGCTCGGCGAGGAGGGTTTCGATTTGTGATCCGTCGAGGTTTGCCCGCTGAATCTTACCCGTACCCTGATCCACCCAGTACATCTTGTCTCCGACTAGATCCAAGGCTAGGTCTGTCGGCTCCTGCAACCCGGTGGAGACGAGGGTTTCGATTTGTGATCCGTCGAGGTTTGCCCGCTGAATTTTAGCCCCAATCCGACTCGCGTCCACCCAGTACATCTTGCCCTCGGCGACAACGACCACCGGGGTGCCGATCCCCGCCGGCAACGAGGGGTCGGTCGGATTGACGCTATAGGTGGCGATGAGGTAAGCATCAGTGATGTCTATGAGGCCGTCGCGGTTCACATCGCCTAGAGAGATATCGCCATCGTTGGGGATGGAAATTGAGGGATCAAGGCTGTACAACCCCACTAGAAGCGCGTCAAAAATGTCAACTTGGCCATTGGCATCTACGTCGCCCCAGATCCTGTCCTTTGTGGTCACCTTCATCGCGGCCAGTCCGGTGGCGCTGGTCTGTGCTTCGACCACGATCTCCACCGGTCCGACGCCGGCCCGGAAGTCCGGGTCCACATGGGTGACCACATCGCGGCCCGAGACGGTCAGCCCGTAGGTCGGCTCGGGTGCCGCCGATCTCGTCGGAGGCTCGGCGGCGACCGCCGCTCTCGGAGCATTGACCGGTCCATCGACGAGCACCATCCGCCGGGTTTCACTAGGCCCGGTCCCACGGATGCGATAGAGATAAAGCCCCGCTGCCATAGCGCGACCGGCTGCATCTGTACCGTGCCAAGTCGCCGTGTGCCAGCCGGCTACTTGTTCCCGATCTATCAAAGTGGCGACGTGTTGCCCAAGCACATTGAAGACCTCCAGCCGCACGTGAGTCGGTGCCGGTAGTTGGTAGGGAATAATTGTGGAAGGATTGAACGGATTGGGATAGTTCTGTAGCAGCGCGAAGCCTTGAGGGCGAGCATTGGCTGAGCGGGGAGCGGCTAGCGCGAAGTACCCTTCCTCATCCGAAATGGTGCCGACCGAGCGGCGCGGATCGGTCAGATTGAAAAGCCGCACCTGCACTCCGGCCGCCGGCTGCCCGGAGGCCAGCCGCACCCAGCCCTCAAGCTGCGGCTCGGATGCTATCGCCCCACTCCGCCCGCTCAACAACACCAGCCCGAGGAGACCTCCGGTCACCAATTTCACAACTTGCCGGCTCCATGCGCTCATAGCTTCTAGCTCCTTGTTGTCCACACCCAAAGGAGTCGTGCAGGTGGCGTATTGAATACTAATCGAGCAAGCTCTGAAGTTCGGGTGGCAAGCCTTGGCGCAGTGAGTCGGGAAAGTTATCGCGATACTTGGTCCTGCGCACTAGTTCCACTAAGCGAGCCGCTGAGGGGTGATAAAACGAAGTAAAATATACGAAGCGGGGCTGATCCGTTCGGTTGGGAGAACTGGAGTGATAACACAGGGGATTGAAGACGATGAGATCGCCATCGTTGGCGCAAATTTCGATGCCGTCGTCGTCATTTGCGTCGGGGACTGAGGCGGTGTGACTGGGAATGGGTTGCCGTCCCTGCTCCTGCTCTGCTTTATCGCTGGCTGCGAGAGACAACTTGTGTGAGCCGGGCACGATCATAAACGCAGCCCCTCCGGCAGAAACCGTACTGCAGTAATGCAGCATCTGGTAATAGACCTGTCGCGGCTTAGCTGCAAACTCTGCGCGGCAAAAGGCCGCATCGATGTGCCATTGCGGAGCTTGGTATGGCGGCGGCGAAGGATCGCTGCGGATGAAAACTTGTTCGCGCATGCGAAGCTCCCGCGACCCGATCAATGTTGCAGCGAGTTCAAGGGTCGCGGGATTGTTCACTAAGCGGGACATGATCGCCCCTGGAATGGGATGCCGCAGACCGTGCCTAGCGGTGTTGTGATCGGCGGACACAATGGGTCCGACGAGGCTGTCGATATGGGCGCGCACTGCGGCTGTAGTGTCATGGTCGAGATAATCGGGGAACACGGTGTACCCTTGGCTCTCCAGCTCCTGCAACCGGATGTTGAGATCAGTCAACTCGGGATAGGCGTCGTTTTCCATGGTCGAAGTCTTCCTATTTCTCAGGAACCGGTCTAACGAAAGGAATCCAGCAGTTATCTGACGAGCATGAGCGGTTCCTTTGCGAAGAAAGTATATTGTGAAGGACGATGGGGGAAGTGGCTTTATGACTCCGGGCCATTCCCTAGTCGGCGTTCTGCGAAAAAAGAAACCACCCATGAATGAAACGCGCGTTTGCCGTGTCGGGCGGATCGAATTCGCTCGGGCTTGGGCTTGGCAAGAGGCGCTGCGCCAATTGCGGCGAGCCGAGCAAATTCCGGATACGCTGATGCTGGTCGAACACCCGCCAACCTATACCGGCGGACGAGCGACGCTGCCCGAGCATCTCCTAACCCAAGGGCTAGATGTGGTCGCGATTGATCGCGGGGGCAGCGTGACGTTTCACGGGCCGGGCCAGATCGTGGGCTATCCGATCGTCGATCTGCGTCAGCGCGGTCGGGATGTACATCAGTACTTGCGCGATTTGGAGACTGTGCTGATCCGCACCTTGGGTGCCTATGGCTTGGAGGGAGAGGCTCGGCGCGGCTTGACGGGCGCTTGGGTCGGCTCGTCCAAGGTAGCGTCGATCGGCGTCCATGTGCGGCACTGGATCACGGCGCACGGTCTGGCCCTGAATGTGGCTACCGACTTGCGCTACTTTGCGGCGATCAAGCCCTGCGGCTTGGGGAGCGAGGAGATAACTACGATGGCCGCGCTCTTGGGGCGCGCGTTGGATCGGAGCGAAGTCGAGTCTGAACTGCTACGCGCCTACGCCGATGTATTCGCCTGCGAGCTGGTCGAGGTCGAGCGCAGTGCCTTGGCGTCTTGCATTGGCCGTCTCGAGCGAAATCCTTAGATTCAAAAGCCACAACAGGCAGGCCCCGAGCGCAGCCACAGCGGTCGAATCGGGCCGATTATTCCTTACACAAATAAAAGACACGAGGAGTTTTATCCTATGGCCGATTGGCAGCCCAAGGCCCCCGCAAACGGCGAAAAAATAACCTTAGTGGATGGCGCGCTCAGCGTTCCAGACCAGCCCATCATCCCCTTTATCGAAGGCGACGGCACTGGGCCGGATATCTGGGCGGCGGCCGTGCGCGTTTTCGACGCAGCCGTCGAAAAGGCTTCTGGCGGTCAGCGGAGGATCGCCTGGATGGAGGTCTTGGCCGGTGGGAAGGCATTCGAGCAGACCGCTAGCTGGCTGCCCGACGCCACGGTGGAGGCCTTCAATACCTATCTGGTCGGCATCAAAGGGCCGCTGACGACGCCGGTCGGCGGCGGGATCCGCAGCCTCAACGTGGCTTTGCGCCAGATACTCGACCTCTATGTGTGTCTGCGCCCCGTGCGCTACTTCAGCGGCGTGCCCTCGCCGGTGCGGCAACCAGAACTGGTGGATATGGTCATCTTCCGCGAAAACACCGAAGATATCTACGCCGGGATCGAGTTCGAGGAAGGCACGGACGACAACGCGCGCTTTAAGGCTCTGCTTGCAGAGCACTTTGCCGATCGCTACGGCAAGATTCGCTTTCCAGATACCGCTGGCTTGGGCGTCAAGCCGATCTCACAGGAGGGTACTGAGCGTCTGGTCCACGCCGCCATTGACTACGCCGCCGCCCAAGGCCGCGATAGCGTCACCTTGGTACACAAAGGCAACATCATGAAGTTCACCGAAGGGGCCTTCCGCGACTGGGGCTACGAGGTGGCGCAAAAGGCTTATGGCGGCGCAGAGATCGACGGCGGCCCTTGGACTAGCATCGTCGTTGACGGTACCCAGATCACCGTCAAGGACGTGATCGCCGACGCCTTTTTACAGCAGATCCTCACGCGCCCGGCCGAGTACTCGGTCATCGCCACGATGAACCTCAACGGCGATTACATCAGCGACGCGCTGGCCGCCTGCGTCGGCGGCATCGGCATCGCGCCAGGCGGCAACATCAACTACACCACTGGCCACGCCATCTTTGAGGCCACCCACGGCACCGCTCCCAAATACGCCGGCCAAGACAAGGTCAACCCCGGTTCGGTGATCCTGTCGGGCGACATGATGCTCCGCCACTTAGGCTGGACCGAGGCGGCCGACCTGATCGTCAAGGGGCTAGAGCAGGCGATTGCGAACCGGGTCGTCACCTACGACTTTGCGCGATTAATGGACGAGCCGACCGAGGTCAAGTGCTCGGAGTTCGGCGCAGCAATTATCGAGAACATGTAGTGGCCGACGCGCTGACCCACCTCGACGAGCAGGGCCGCCTCAAAATGGTCGATATAGGCGGCAAGGAGCCGACGGCGCGGCTGGCGCGGGTGCGCGGCGAGATCCGCATGGACCGCGCGACGGCGCGGCTGATCGCTGAGAATAAAGTCGCCAAGGGCAACGTCTTGGAAGCGGCGCGGCTGGCCGGGATCATGGCCGCCAAACGGACGGGGGAGTTAATTCCCTTGTGCCACCCGCTCAACCTCACTGCGGTCAGCGTAGATTTGCACATCGGCGAGGATCGGGTCGAGGTCGAGGCAGAGGCCAAAATTGACGATCGCACGGGCGTGGAAATGGAGGCGCTAGTGGCGGCGAGCACGGCGCTTTTGACCATTTACGACATGTGCAAGGGCGTCGATCGGGGGATGGTGATTTCCGAATTGCGGCTAATGGAGAAGCGGGGAGGGCGGAGCGGAACTTGGGTGCGGGAAGAAGGGTAAGACGAGCGAAATCGCCGCGACATTGCTCGGTTAATAAGCCACGTGAACCGGAAAGAGCGCCTCTTCGGCACCCCGGTCCGCCGCGATCTTGATCCGGCACAGGTAGATCCCCGGCGGCACCAACTGTCCGTGCTCGTCGCGGCCGTCCCAAGCGAAATTCCACTGACCGGCCTGCCCTAGGTCGCTTCCGGCGCGTCCTCGCAACGTCCCTGCCAAATCGTAGAAGGCGATGTCCAGCCGCCGCTCTGCCAATATCCGCAAAAGCACGAAACGGCCCTGGAGCAGGTCGTTGACCCCATCGCCGTTCGGAGTAAAAACGCGGGCTACCTGCACATCGTTTATTAACCGGCGACCGACCGTTTGCAACGAGACGCGTGCCGTGCCGCTGGCGACTAGCTCTGTGGCGTCCTGCGCTTCCGCATCGACGCGCTGGAAAAAGCCCGCAGGATCAGTCGAAGAACGGGCGAAGGCAGGAAAGAGTGCCCCCTCGCGGAAGGCACGCGAGGCGAATTGCACCTCGACTAGGGAGTGGACGTCCAGGGGCAGATCGGCGTTGAGCGAGGCGGGGAAGCGCAAATAAAGCGAGTCGGGGCCGGTCGGCAGAATCGCTATGGTCCGGCCATCGGCGTCCTGTAAGCGGCCGTCGGAATCGGGCGCAAAGACTCGGTCGAAGCGGGTTTTGAGGACGCGGGTCGAGAAAACCGCCGGGTCGAAATCAGAGGCCTGCCGCTCGACCTCGACCCAGCCAATGCGCACTCCCAGCGGCTCGGCCGCTTGGGGGGCGATGATCAATATCTCGTTAACGCCGTCGCGAACGGTCGGGTCGTCGGGATCGGGCGCGGCGAGGCGTGCGAAATATGAAAAGCGCTGCGGGGCCAGCGGGTTAATGCCCCGCGGCGGACCGTAGTCCCCAGGCTCGGCACCGAGGTCGCCAATGGGCCGCGCCGTGCCCTGTGGACTCACAAGCGCCAGTTCGCCGGCCAGTTCCAGCGCCAGCGGCGGGGCCAGATCGATGTGGAACGAGCGAATTCTCGCCGTCTTAAACGGATCTTTAGAAGAGATCTTGAAGCGAATCTGGACAAATTTGCGCGGGCTAGGCGAAGTGATGGTGGCTTCGCTGCGGCCGTCCGTGGGCTGGTAGTTCTCGCTCCATTCGCTCCAGCCGACAAAGGCCAGTTCGCCGTCTTTGGCAAAACTAGAGCGCGGTGCCCGGCGCAGTTTGCGGCCGTCCTCGTCGATGAGACCGTCGCCGTCGTTGTCGATGAAGTCGATGGGATCCTCGTCGGTGCTACCGTCTGCGTCGTCGTCTTCGCGCGAGACGTGCTGTCGACTGGCTGGTAGGGTCTGCCAGTACTCCCACGCTGCCCATTGCAGCGCTAGGACGTCGTAGGCTTCCCTGCTTACTTCGCTTCGCTCTTCAGTACCGCCAATCTCGACTACCTCAAAATAGGTGAAGTTGGTATCGGTATGGTCGGAAGTGCGGGTCTGAATATCGAGGCGGATTTCGGGGTGCTGATCCAACGGCTCGATGCGCTCGACGATTTGGCCGGTGAGGGGGTCTTCGTCTCGTACGACGGCAGCGGCGCTCCATGCGATCCGCGGCAGCGTCTTGCGCACGAAGTTGCCGCGGGCATCGGTGAGGCGGATCGGCGGCGAGTGCAGCGAGATATCGACTGGGTAGCCGACGCCGTAGAGCTGCATTTCGGCGAGGCGGCCGCCGTCGCCGCCTTCGCCGCCAAAGAGGTTGCGGACCTGCATAAAGCGAATCTTGCGCGGCGCGAACTCCTCGCCGAACATCAGCACCCTAGCCTGGCGGTTGTCGAACTTATCCTCGCTGATGATATCGTGCCACAGCAACGCCTCTTCGAGTTGGTCGAAGTCCTCGGCGGTGGCCAGTTGCACGGGTTTGACTTGGGTGCCGTCGGAGACGAGGAATCCATGACCAGAGAAGGCCGTGTTGTTGCGCTGACGGCGCGTCACCACGTAGAGCCCATCGATCCAGAAGGTTGCACCTAGGTCCAGCCACATGGTGCCGCGAACGATGGTCGGATTGTAGCCCCAAGCCGTCCACTCGGTCTGGTAGAGCCCATCGGTGGCTTGATTGGGCGTGCCCCGACCGCCTATTTCGTAGGAGTCCCCGGCGCGCTGTCGAGGGTTGAGGGCTAGGTTGTCCCCCTTGGTCCAGACCTGTATTTCGGCAACGCGCGGCACTTCGCGCTCGAAGTAGCGGATAGGTCCCCGCTGCGCTTCGGGCACGTCGTTGAAATAGGTGTCCTCGTCGATCTCGATGAGAAAGCCCCCCGCCGTCAGACGCTGGTGGACCACCGCGCCCCACCGCTCAGGCGATAACGCCTGATAGGTGCCGAAGCCGGAGTCCCCCTCGCCGACGAAGCGGTGGCGTTCGAGATCGGACTCGGTAATCTTCAGGCGTATGTACTGAAGAAAAGATCCTCGCAAATCTGGCTGTCCGTCCAGATTGAAGTCGGCGCGCAAAAGAGGCTCTATAGGATAGGACTGCCGCACGAGGCCATCGGCTCCGGGAGGGGCCAAGTCCGTCGCTTTGGTCTCGGCCACTAGTGAGAAACTGAGACTATTGCCGTCGGGAAAGGGAAATGGCTCTCCGAGGGAGACGAGGAGCGAGAAAGCCTTGGGCGCGTCCCCGGCGGGAAAGGAGACCGTGATGCTGTCGATGAAGGCTAGACGGCCGAGGTCGACTAGCAATTCCCAATTGCGCAGCCCTTCGGCGGAAAAGTCCGCGGCAGCGGGCTCCCAGAAGGTGTCTAGGTCGCCGTCAATGAGCCGCGACGCGATCCGGTCGTTGCTCAGCGCTGTGGCTCCTCCCCGTACGGTCTCACCGTCAGTGCGCACGGCATCGAGGTAACGGAACTGCCCGGCGGCGAGCGCGGCGTTGGCCACTTTCGCGACGAGTCGGGGTTGCACACCGTCGTCCGACAACAAGAACAGGCCGGTGGAGTCAGCCCGCTCGTTGAGGGTGCGCACTACGTCGTTTTGGAATATCCACTCGCGCCAGTGCTCGCTGCGGTCAACGCGGATGGCGTCTGCGGTTAGGCGGTATCCCTGGCCGCAGACGGCCGTGGTGAGGATCAGGACGGCGAGGATCGGGCGCATCACGTTAGTACACCAGCGAGAGGACGCCGAGGGCCTCGGCAGCTGTTTGGTCGGCGGCGACTTGCAGGCGATAGAGGTAGAGGCCCGGCATTAGAAGATGGCCCGCCGCGTTGCGACCGTCCCACTCGAGTTTCGTCTGACCTGCCGTGCGCGATACCGGCCCGACGCGGTGCATCCTGCGCCCCGACAGGTCGAGTATTTCCACCGCGACTTCGACTTGGTCTAAGACCAGAAAGAGGTCGAAGGCGAATTCGATCGCGTCGTTTATGCCGTCGCCATTGGGCGTAAAGGGGTTGGGGGTGGCCTGAACCTGCAGGCGGTGCGCCTGGATATCGTCGACGACGACCAGCGTCGCGTTGGTAGCCACTTGCTGTACCGCGTCGCCGTCGCGCACTAGCTGGGGAATCGTCGCCTCCCGCGTGGCGAGGCGGTCGTTCCACACCGATCCTTCAAAGCGAGCCGAGCCGCGAAAGAGCCGCGTCCGCAAGTCGATCTCGATGCTCTGACGGGCCTTGAAGTCGGAGGCCCCTAGCAACGGGAACTTGACCAACAGCCGAGTCTCGCCGGTCCGGGGGTCCGAGACGATGGTCTGAGCGAACTGGCCGACGACGAAAGGACTGTCCGGTTCGGGCTCCAGACGCAGCGGCTCGACTTGGAGCAGTGGGTCTTCGGCGTTAGTTCCGGTGGGTACGGCGACTTCTTCCCAAGCGCGGCCATCGAACTTGAAAGTGTCGATCCGGGTTGAAGCGTCGGGTACCGTCAGTTCGATGCGATTGAACCCCCCTTCTTCTTCATCGGCGAAAAAAGGCCGCAGGAAGTAGCGCAAGGACGCTTCCTCGCCCAGCGCGACGCGCGGCGGAAAGACCTCGGCGACCACGCCGCCCGAGACTAGGGGCTCGTCGTAGTCGAATTCGATATAGTCGAGCGCAACTGCGCTCTCGATAGTGCTGTCGAAGAGGATGCGGAACTGCAGATAGCGGGTGCCAGTAGGTAGCGGCAGGGACACGCCCGCCTCGGACCAGCGCTCTTCGGGGAGGCGCTCGTCGATGAGCCCGTCCTCGAAACTGAAGGGGGCCGACCAGAAACTCCAACCCTTCGGGCCGTCGCTGCCCAAATCTGCACCGAGTTCATTGTAGCGAAGTTTGGCCTCGGGGATGCGGCCTTGGCGCAGTTTGAGCCAGGAGAAGGCGTCGAGCGGCTGATCGTCCTCGCCGCGGGTATCGATCTCATTGGCACCGCTATCGCGAGCGTAGATGTGCATGTTGGGTGCATCGCCGGCGCGGAACTGGATGCGTACATCGCCAGCGAAACCCGTTTTGCGTCCCCGCCAGCGAACTTTGCCCCAGTTGACCGTCGAGCCGGGTCGGTCGGGGAACTCGGCCTCGACCGACCCGGCGTCATCGAAGAGTTCGAGCAGTTGGCTGTAGCGCCGTGCGCGCGGCGTGGAGGTGCCGACATCGATGATCTCGGAGGTAAAGGAGGCGTCGCTGGGGAAGCCCTCGCCGAAGAGGCCTATCTCTGCCGTTTCCTTGTAATCACCATTGGAATCGAGTGAAGCGACATCCAGTCGGCCTATGAGCACCGGCGGGTCGAAGTGCAGGTCCTTGACTGGATCGGTATGTTCTCGCGTCACAGGGACGAGGATCTTCTTTACTTCGAGGGTCGCCAAAGTGGAGTTGACGGTTGTAGGGTCGCCGTAGACAACGAAGTAGTTGGCGATGGTTGTGACGGGCAGGGTGGGCCGCGGTTGGAAGATAAGGCGATTGATGTGGTAAAAGCCCATCAGGTTGAGGGATGCTCCCCCCCCATGGATGCCGTAGATGCCGGCGACGCGATAGTCGGTGCTGGTCGTGCCGAAGGCAGTGGAGAGATCGCCGTCAACCATCTTGCCGTAGTCAATCCGGTTGATGCCGCCACCCGACCCGGATTTGAAATAGTCACCCGAGATGGGATCGGCTCGCTCGACGCGTGGGCCGAATTCGCTGGGAATTTCCAGAAAGGGGCTGAGTAACCTGCCGTCCGGCCCCACGCCGCCGAATTCCCCTTGTAGATAGCGCTCGTTGAGCAGGATGGCTAGATTGCGGCGCTCGTTGAGTTCGATGGGCCGCAGCCAAGTCGCGACCCCGTCGGGGTCGCGCAGCCGCGGCCCGTCTTCGTCGATGAGTCCGTCGCCGTCGTCGTCGGTGCCATTATATGGGTCTTCGTCGGTGCGACCGTCCAGGTCGTCGTCCCCATCGGTCATCAGCCCGTCTTCATTGAGTCGTCCGTCTCCATCCGAGTCGAGCTGTGGATCGGGCCCGTCCTCGTCAACGCGCCCGTCCAAGTCGCTGTCGAATGCCTCGACTGGGTCTTCGTCGATGAGTCCGTCGCCGTCGTCGTCGAGTTTATTGGGAGGGTCCTCGTTGAGCTGCCCATCGCCGTCCGAGTCGAGCTGCGGATCAGGCGGGTCTTCGTTGAAAAGTCCGTCGCCGTCCGAATCGACAAGCTCGACTGGGTCTTCGTCGATGAGTCCGTCGCCGTCGTCGTCGGTGAGGATCTCGACGGCCCAGCCGCGGCCCCAAGTCAGGCGGCCGGAGACCGGGACGAGGTTCCAAGGATGGTCTTGGTCGCCCACTCGCCAGTTCCTGATCTCAGCCGGGGCTTGGAAGGGGGAAAGCAGGAGCAGCAGGAAGAGGACGAGCTTTGGACGCGAATCACCGTGTGCTAGCATAGCGAGCCCTGCTGGGGAAAATGCGATAGCAAGCACCGCCTGTTAGGATATATGACAAAAGCCGATGCAAGGCAAAGGTTTGTCAACGACCATCCTAAGCAAATTATAAACCGATGGTACGCACTTTGGCAATTAGTGCTACCACAGCTTATGAGTACGCCAATGTCAGTGGGGCTTGAGTGTTATAGAGCCTGAGACAGGGATCTTCTGCGGCGAATCTTGCGCGACGAGATGCTCCTCGCTCTCAGGCGAGGGCATTCGCCAGCTTGAGCAGCACGGCCTTCTGGCTGTGCAGGCGGTTTTCGGCTTGAGTGAAGATCAGCGAACGCTCGTCGTGCAAGAGCGCGCCTTCGATCTCATAGCCGTGGTGGGCGGGGAGGCAGTGCAAGATTTTCAGGTCTAGGCCCGCGAGCAACTCGCGGCTGAGCTGATAGGGCTGAAAGGTCTGGACCCGGCGCTCCTTTTCGCGAGCGAACTTGGGGTCGGCAAAAAACTCCATGTCGATCCAAGTGTCAGTGTACACGACGTCAGACTTTGCTAGCGCCGGATGCAGTTCCTCGGTGTGCTCGTAGAGTCCCAAGCGCTTGGCTTCGGCGTAGAGTCCGTCGTCGCGTGCAGCGGCGTTGATCTCCGGGCAGACGCAAGTGACGTGCATGCCCACTTTGACGCCGGCGGCAATGAGCGAGTTGGCGACGTTGTTGAGCACCCCGACGTATGTCAGCCGCACCCCTTCGAGCCGCCCGAAAGTCTCCTGTAGGGTCATCAAGTCGGTCAACGCCTGTAAGGGGTGGTAGCGGTTGCAGCAGCCGTTTATCAGCGGCACCTGCGAGGCGGCGGCGGCGCGGCGCACATCGGCGTGTTCGAGCAGGCGGGCGACGATGAAATCGGAGTAGCCGGAGAGTACGCGGAACTCGTCGCCTAAGTCGGCTAGGCCGAAGTTGGTATCCAGCCAGTTCAAGTAGAGGGCGTGGCCGCCTAGCTGGACGGTGCCGATCTCGCCGGCGCAGCGGGTGCGGGTCGAAGTCTTCTGGAAGAGCAGAACCACCGTGCGTCCAGAGAGGGCGTCGGCGTAGTGCTGCGGAGTGGCCTTGACGGCGAGGCCGAGCTCTACAGCTTGCTGCACGTCGGCTGGGGACCAATCCTTTAGGGTAATTAAATGCAATGGAACGTCTTCCTTACTTTACTTTATTGCTCTTTTTGTGGTAAAAATCATATTATAATAAATAAAATTTACAATCAAGAATAATTATTACTAATTCAAATGGCGACCGATTTCGGTTAGTATGCTCTCAACGATATCTTGGGGCGCACCCGTTAGTTCCAGCCCGGCGGCGCGGGCGTGGCCGCCGCCGCCAAAGGTGCCAGCGACTTGGCTGACGTCGACCTCGCGGGAGCGCAGGCTGATGCGGTAGCATCCGGGCGCGCGTTCCTTGAGCAGCAAGGCCACTTCGACGCCTCTGATCATCAGGCCGTAGTTGACTACCTCGTCAGGCTCGCCCGCGCCCATGGCCTCGCGGTCGAGATAGAGCACCGCCACTCGGCCCCCGAGGCGCAGCACCAAGCTCTCAATGGCTTGGCCGCGTTGTTTGACCGAGCCGAGACTCTTGTTGCCGAAGACACCCTCGGCGATGACGTCGAGACGCGCGCCGCGCCGCACTAGATCGGCTGCTACTTCAAAGGTGGTAGCCGTCGTTAGCGAGAAGCGAAAGCCGCCGGTATCGAAGAGAATCCCCGCATAGAGCTGGTCGGCCGCGACGGCATCGACCTCATGGCCAAGGCCAATGGCGAGATGGTAGAGGAGCTCGCAGGTCGAGCTTATTTCCTCCACGATATTCACCGCGCCGAAGCACTCATTGCCTCGGTGGTGATCGATGTTGAGGAGACGGATGTCGGGGCTGAGACTTGGGAGCACCGGACCGATGCGGTCGAGGGAGGGGCAGTCGGCGACAATGGCGCAGCGGTAGCGGGTCAAGTCGAGGTCGGCGAAGTGGCGCACACCGTCCCAGCCGACGAGAAAGGAGCATTGGCCAGCCGGTGGCTCGGGCAAGCCGATGTCAGCGCGCTTGCCGAGGCCCCGCAGCAGGTGGGCCCAAGCCATGCAGGCGCCTAGGCCGTCGGCGTCGCTGTTGACGTGGGTCGTCAGCAGGAAATCGTCTTCTGCCTCAATGAATGCGCGCGTTGCTCTTAGCTGCAGGTCCAAGGTTATTTCTCCGCTCGCGGAGCGCGTAGAACGAAGTGAACGCGGTCCGATTCCTCGGTCTCCTTGTCAAAGGTGAAACCGTCGAAGAACGCGAGCAACTCCCAGGCACTCGCCTCGACGCGAGCGGCGACGGCGGCGACCGGATAGATGCGCTGGACGTGGGTTTCCTCTAGTGCGGCATCGCTTCCGTCGCAGCGGATGCGGAAGTGATTGCTCTGGAGTCGCTTGTCTGGATCGTAGATGCTGTGCCGCTCGTAGGAAAAACCCGGCCCCCGTTCGCTGTCGCGCATGTTGCGAAAATAGCGCAGCGAATTGCGCTCGGTGCAGATGTCAAAGACAAAAAGCCCACCCGGCTGCACAATAGCCTGCGCGCCGTGCAGTGCCGCGTCGATGTCGGCTGGTGCGAGCAGATAGTTGATGCTGTCGTACAGGCAAGTGGCCGCGTCAAAAGGCCCTAGGCCTCCTAGCTGGCGCAGGTCCTGCTGGACGAACTCGACGTCGGTGCCAGCGGCCTTTTCGCGCGCGATCTGCAGCATGGCCTCGGAGCGGTCTACGCCTGTTACCTCATAGCCGAGGCGGTGGAGCGCAAAAGACACATTGCCGGTGCCGCAGGCCAAATCCACGACGCGGGTGGTGTCGGGGGCAAAGCGGGCGAATAGTGCATGGATGTAAGCGGCCCATTCGCCGTAATCGACGTGGGACATTACATAGTCGTAGATGGGGGCCAGCCCTTGATAGGGCGATTGCGCTGCGCTACCCACAGCTTGCCTCCTAAAAGCTCAGGTCCTCGTACGGGTCGCGGTATTCCTCGCGGAGGATCCGATAAAAGCGGCGGCGGTCTCGCCGTGCGGGCTGGCGCTCCGGGATGCCGAGCACCTCGATGTCGAGTAGGCGGGTGGGCGTGGCAATGTGTATCTGCTCGCCTACGGTCACGGAGTGCGCAGCCTTGGCCTGCTGGCCGCCGATATGGACTCGCCCGGCGTCGCAGGCCCGCTTGGCTTCACTACGCTGCTTGATCAGCCCCGTGTTCTTCAGGAAGATATCCAGTCGCATTCCGTACTGGGTGGCGCAAATTTTCCTCGTCGAGCCGCACCTCGATGTGGATTTGCTGCCGGTATTGGTCGATTAATTGGCGCATGGCTTCTGCGGTGCGGCTTTCGCGGATCAGGCCCTCGATCACAGCTTGATCGTCGTCAACTTTGATGATATGGCCGCCCTCGTCAAAAAAGAAGGGTTCGCTGACGTCTCCCAGCTTGAGGTCGCGGAGGTAAGGCTGGAGGAATTCGGGGATCCCTTCCTTGGGGAAGGTGCCCCAGAGGCCGCCCTGCATGGCCGTCTGCGGGTTGGCCGAATACTGGCGGGCGAGTTGGGAAAATTCCTCGCCGTTCTGGGCGCGGTGGCGCAAGTCCTCTAGCTTTTCTCGCGCACGAGCCTCGTCGCTTTCCGAGGTTTTGGCCAAGACGAGGATATGGCTGGCGCAAATGGAGGCTTCGCGCTTTTCGCGCACCTGTATCAAGTGGTAGCCATACGGACTCAAAACCGGCTCGCTAATCTGGCCCGGTTTGAGCGCGAAGGCCGCTTCCTCAAACTCGGGTACCAAGGTCCTAGGCGAGAAACAGCCCAAGTCGCCGCCGAGAGAGGCACTGCCGGGATCTTCAGAGTGGGCGCGGGCTATTGCGGCGAAGTCGCCGCCAGCGGCCAGCAGGGATTGGATCTCCTCGATCCGCGCCCGTTTCTCTTTTAGCACGTCATCGCTGGGCTGGACCTTGATCAGAATGTGGCTGAGCGAGATTTGAGAGGGCAAGGTATCTTGGTGAGCGATGCGGAACTCCTCTACGTCGCGGTGACTGACGTGTACCCGGTACGAGACAAAGGCGCGCATCTGGCGCGAGAGCAGGCGGTGGCGGATTTCCTTGCGGTAGCGGGCCTTGAGTTGGCGCTCGCTCAAGCCCACGCGCTCTAGCATCTGCTCGAATTGCCCGTCGTCCATGCTGCTCTTGGCCAGCTGAAACTGCTGGCCGAGCATTTCCTCGACTTCGGAAGGGTCGATCTGAATGCTGTCCTGTTTGGCCTTGAGAACCAGTACTTGCTCGTCGATCATGGCGTCGAGGATCTCTTGGCGAAGTGCCTTGATCTGCTCGGACTCGACAAAGACCGAGAGTCCGCGCTGCTCGGCTTCAAAGCGCAGTCGGTAGTTGAGCTCGGACCAGAGGATCGTGTGGTTGTCAACGGTGGCGACGATGCGGTCGATGAGTTCGGGCAAGGCCCCTGCTCTCGGCGCGATACACAGCGCGAGGCAGAGAGCTAACAACAGGCGATTTGGCGAATGCAGTGGCATATTCAGGGGGTGGGGGCTGCGATAGCCCAGTCTGTGGAGTTTTTGAGCTTGGCGACGAGTTGGTCGAGCTGAGATTGATGATGCTCGCGCACCAGCGCCTCGACGATCTGGGAGCGCACTTGCGTGAGGTCGCGGACCGTGCCGACCTCGCAGCGCTCTAGGATCTGGATGAGGTGGTAGCCGTACTCGGTCTGCACCCGCTCGGAGATTACCTTGAGCGGCAGATCTTGGCACGCGGCCCACAGCACGGGATTTTCTACTTCGGAGAAATAACCCAACTCGCCTCCCTCGTTGCGGGTGGCGGCATCGTGCGAGTACTTGCGGGCCACCTCGGAAAAACTTTCGCCGCGCTGTAGTAGGGTTTTACGTCGGGCGTTGGCCTCGCGCTGGCTGGTCAGGAGGATGTGCCGCGCCCTAATCTCGGGACGAAGCCTGCGAAAATCGTCTTGATGCGCGTCGTAATAGCGGCGGATTGCAGCCTCGCTGAAGGCGAGTTCATGGTCTTGGAACTCGGCGTCGAGCAGGGCCGCTACCAGCAGGTCTCGCCGCATCTGCTCTAGGAGCGTTTTGAGCCGCGTCTGCTGGTGGAGCCCGCGGGCGAGCGCTTCCTGATAGAGCAGTTCTTGGCGCACCCAGTCCTCGATGAGCTGCGCCCGCTCGTCTTCGGCTAGATCGGCGTCGAGGCCAGACGCGAATTGGCTTGCAAACTCGCTTTCCGTGAGTTCGGCGTCTCCGACGCGGGCGACGATGTCGCGGGTGTTCGACGGTTCACACCCCGGCAGCAGGCTAAGCGCGAGCGCGATGGCAAGCAGTGTTTTCAGAGGATTTCCTCCAAGATGTCGCGCGCCTTTTCCAAGCGCTCTATCTCGTCGCGTCCCGGCACCTGGACCTCGATCTTGAGCTGCTCACCCAAGTCGAAGTCTAGCTGGGCAGAACACTGCTCCACCATCTTCTGGATGTCGGCCGGTGAGATCGGCCTATCTGGCAGAAAGGCGAGGCGAAAGCGATGCTGCTCCAACTGGACGCTTTCGAGGCCGAGCTGGCGGGCCATGATCTTGATTTCCATGATGTGCATTAGCGAGCGCACCGGCTGGGGCAGACGCCCAAAGCGATCCTGCATCTCCTCGCGGATATCTAAAAGATCGACAATGCGGCCAGCGTCGGCTAAGCGCTGGTAGAACTCCATCTTTTGGTCCGGGTCGTGTAGGTACTCATCTGGAATATAAGCCGAGACCGCAATTTTTATATCGGGTTCGGGATTGTCGGGCGAGTACTCGCCCTTGATTCCGCGCATGGCCTCGTCCAACAGGCGGCAGTAGAGGTCGAAGCCGACGGCGGCGATAAATCCGTGTTGCTGCGCCCCCACTAGGTTGCCGGCACCGCGAATCTCTAGATCGCGCATGGCGATGTTGAACCCAGACCCTAAATCGGCGAATTCCTCAATGGCTCGCAGGCGCATGCGGCTCTTCTTGGTCAGTTTCTTGCCCTTGGGTACCAGCAGATAAGCGTAGGCGCGCTCGTTGGAGCGGCCGACCCGGCCCCTGATCTGGTAGAGCTGGCTCAGGCCCAGCGCGTCGGCGCGGTTGACGATGATGGTGTTGACCGAAGGGATGTCGATACCCGATTCAATGATCATGGTGCAGACTAAGCAGTCGTACTTTCGTTCCAAGAAATCGACCATGACCTTCTCTAGTTGCTTGGGTGGCATCTGCCCATGGGCGACGCCGAAGTGCACCTGCGGCAGGAGGTCTTGCAGGTATTCCTTGAGCCGCTGAATCGACTGTACTCGGTTGTGGACGAAGTAAACTTGACCGCCGCGCTCGACCTCGCGGTGAATGGCCTCGGCGATGCGGGCCTCGTCAAAAGCTAGGATCTCGGTGTGGATGGGCAGGCGATCCTGCGGCGGAGTGTTGATCACCGACATGTCCCGAGCACCCATCATCGACATGTGCAGGGTACGCGGGATCGGGGTCGCCGTCAGGGTCAGCACATCAACGAGCCGCTTTAGCTGCTTGAGCCGCTCCTTGTGGCGGACCCCAAAGCGCTGCTCTTCATCGACGACCAAGAGCCCTAAATCGCGGAAGCGGATGTCCTGGGAGAGGATGCGATGGGTGCCGATGATCACATCGACTTGGCCGTTTTTGACATCTTGAAGGATCTGCTGCTGTTCCTTAGGGGAGCGGAAGCGGCTGAGCACCTCGACGCGCACTGGGGTGTGCCCCATGCGTTCCGAGAAGGTCTGGTAGTGCTGCTCGGCGAGAATGGTAGTGGGCACCAGCACGGCGGCCTGCTTGTGGTCGCAGACCGCCTTGAAGGCGGCGCGCACGGCGACCTCGGTCTTGCCATAGCCGACGTCGCCGCAGACTAAGCGATCCATCGGGTGCGGCGTTTCCATGTCCTTTTTGACTTCTTCCATGGTGCGCAACTGGTCGGGCGTCTCTTGGAAGGGAAAGGCCGCCTCTAGCTCGCGGTGCAGAGAGCCATCGGCTGAGAACACGAAGCCGGGCCTTGCCTTGCGCTCGGCGTAGAGATGCACCAGTTCGCTGGCCATTTTGAAGATCTCTTCACGCGTGCGCTCCTTGAGCTTTTCCCAAGCGGCACTGCCCAGCTTGCTGAGCAGGGGTGTCTCGCCATCGGCGCTGGAATATTTGCGTAGGCGGTCGAGTTGTTCGACGGGGACAAAGACGCGGTCTTGGTCCTGATAGACCACGACGAGGAAATCGTGCTCGCGTCCGCCGATCCGCAGGCGGCGGATGCCCGAGTAGCGGCCAATGCCGTGGTCAATGTGGACGACAAAATCGCCGCGCTGCAAGGCACCGTAGTTGGCGATGGACTTGGCTGAGCGGAACCTGCGGTAGCGGTAGCGGGGCTTCTGGCGGCTGAAGATCTCGTGGTCGTTAAGCAGGGCTAGCTGGGCTTGCGGAAAGCTGAAGCCCCGGTGCAGCGAGCCAAGCCCGAAATGGATCTCGGGGCAGTCAGCGAAAATCTCTTGTAAGCGGCTCGCCTGCCCCTTGGTCTCGCAGCGGATGTGGATGGCGTAGGACTCCGTTGCGAGCCGGTCGATTTCCTGCTGCAGGAGGGTGCGCTCGCCGGCAAAGACGCGCGGCTCTGTGGCCTCGAAGCGGACGGCGTTATCAAGCTGGCCTAAGGGCGCTGGCTCGAGCCGGGTGCGGTCGTCTAGCTGCGCTATGAGCCAATCCCCGTCGCGCAGGAGTGCCGACGGGGGCAGCCGCGATTCTTTTTGCCGCGACCGCTCGTACTCTTGGCGTGGCTTTGCTAGGGCCTTGTCGAGGGCCGCGGCGATGTCCTCGCGCTCCTCCAAAAAGAGCACCGGCTCTTTGAGATACTCGAAAAGCCCGTCGTCGCGGCCGTAGAGCAGGGAGGTGTAGCACTCAATGCCGTCGAGCGACTCGCCTAGCTCTAGCTGATCTTTCAGTGGGGCGAGGGCTTCTGCCGTGCCAGCGGCCTCAATCCGCTGGAGGTAATCTTCGTAAAAGGGGGAATCGAGCAGCACCTCGCGCGCCGGCAGCACCCAAGCCTCTTCGCAGGTGCTAAGCGAGCGCTGGGTGCTGACGTCAAAGTGGCGGATGGATTCGATTTCATCGCCGAAGAACTCGCAGCGGTAGGGATGCTCAACGCCGAAAGGGTATATGTCGAGGATGCCGCCGCGCAGGCTGAACTGCCCAATGCCGTCGATGGCCGCCACGCGATCAAAGCCGCAGGCGACCCAGTGCGAGCAGAGCGCGTCGAGGTCGCGTTCCTCCCCTACCTTGAGGACCTCCGTGCCCAATTCGAGGGCATGGGGCGGGATCAGCGGATCGAGCAGGGCCGAGACTGGGGCGACGACGATGGCCGGTTCGCCGCGCATGAGCCGAGCGGCGGCGGCCACGCGCAAGCTGGTAATTTCGAGGTCCGGGGACTGCCGGTCGTAGATGCCAACGTCCCAAGCGGGGAAGTAATAGACCATCTGCTCGCCGGCGATGACTTGGAGGTCGTCGCGCCACTGCTCGGCGCGGTCCTCGTCGGCCGCGACGATGAGCACCGGGCGTTCAAGGGCAGTGCGGATGTGACTGGCGAGAAATGCAGCTAGGGTCGTAGGCAGCCCGTGGAACAGGACTTGTTTCTGCCCATCCGCAAGCCGGGCAGAGACCTCTTTGAAACGGTCCGTCTCGGACGTCAGGCGAACGATGTGGTCGAGTGAATGGGCTGAATCCATTCCGTTCTCAACGTGCTATTAGAGAAGTTTGTGCGGCGAAAACAGCCGGGGTAGGGCGTGCTCGCGGTCGAGAAATCCGAAAAAAAGGGTCTGCGACGGCATGTCGTAAACCCTTTACTACCTGATAGCTTATCATGGTGGAGCTGAGGGGAATCGAACCCCTGACCTCCTGAATGCCATTCAGGCGCTCTCCCAACTGAGCTACAGCCCCACAAGAGTAAAAAAGATAAGCAATCCCCCTCTACATCGTCAAGGAGCCGAGTTTAGCTGCCGTTAATCATCACGCCCATGTTGAGGTCGGCGGCCGTGTAATCGTCGCGGTCGGAGAAGCTGGGTCCTAGGGAAAAGAAGGCCACGCGCACTTGCACCTGCATTCCCGCGTCGAAGTCGTCGCTGGTCCTCAGCGTGAGCGTCCCTAGGATATCATCGCCCTTTTTGGTTTGGGTAATGCTCGCGCCGCCGGTGCGCCACAGCCCCTCTTCCGTCAGCTCAATGCTGAGGGGCGGGGTGAGAAAGGGCTGGGTCGCGGCGAAGGAAGAGCCTTCAAAGGTCAAGGCATTGGCCGGCTCGATCGCTAGGCGCAACTCAAACTGCTTGACGTTTACCATGCCTTGAGCCACAAAAGTGAGGACCACCTCTTGACCGGGGCCGGTAGCCGTGAATTGGCCCTCCTCGATGCGAATGGTTTGCGCGTAGCGGCCGTCGAGTTGGGCTGAGAGTGCCGGCGGATTCGCGCTGGGGCTTTTGGTCGAATCGGTGCCACAGGAAGCGAACAACGCGGCGAGGAGGAGTAAAGCACAATGGCGAATTTTCATGGGACACCTCAAATCGGAAGCCTTTGTTTGACAGCTCGCTAAGGGCGGCGCTCGCTTCAAGTAGGTTGTTTGGGGCTAATTAAGCAAGCATTTTATCCCCGTTAGAACTTAGGAAATGGGCTTGAGCCATCGGGCCGCGTATTAGATATTTAGGCGCGATGCCAAGGCCAGGGGCGATATGTTCTACTACTTCATATATGGGGCCTGCGGGGTCTTCCTAATCTGCCTAGCCTATGCGGCCTATGTGATCTTGGGACGGCTAGTCGCCTTGCGCGGCCTGCGGCAGCTCGCCTTCCGGGTGCAGATGCTGGCCCACGGCCGCACCTCGCGGCTCGGCAGCCTGCTCAACGCCCACCCGCTCTTGTTGTTTTTCTCCGACCGACTCTCCGTCGAACTCGAGCGCGAGCTCGTTCTCTTGGAGCGCCGCCGCCGCATCCAAACCCCCTACCAATCGCGACAGTGTATGCCATTTGCATTCGACCGCGACCGCCTCAAGCTGCTGAGACGCCGCGTCGAGCGAATTGAGCAAAGTATTTAAGGCACAGTCGCTTTCAGCCGAAGCCACGCGTTGCCGCGTCGCATCTCCACTTGCATCGCGGCCCCAAAGTCCGCGAGGTGGGCATCGACATAGGCGTCGGTGGCGGCCAAGGCGACTGAGAGTGCGAAATAGAGCAGGCGACTGTTGCGGCGGGCGGTGCGATCTTGGTGTTCTTCGGGTGTGGGGGCGGAACGGATGCGGCGATGCTCGACCACGACCGCGGTGAGGGCTGTCGCGCTGGCAGCACCGAAGAACAGCCCCTTGACGGGGCGGCCATTGTAGTACTGGCCCCAGCCGGGCAGCACGGCCGACCGCAGGAGCGCACCATGCGCCGAAGGCAGGGTGTCGGCCCCAATACTGAGGCCGGACCGCACGGTGCGAGTCGAATCGGTCTCTGCCTCTGTGGCACAGGCTGGTCGTCCCGCGAGCAGGGCGAGGAGCAGGCTAGCCCTGCCGCATGCCAGCCGCAATCGGGTAGCCCCGCACAAAGGCCGTTCCCTCCATGGCGGCTTTGCCCGCCGGTTGTACTTGGGTCAGTTGCAGGGCACCCTCGCCGCAGGCCACGGTTAAACCTCGGCGGTCGTCGGCGCAGAGTACGGTGCCGGGTGCGCCGCCGCCCGCAGCGTGCTGAGTCCGGTGTATTTTGAGCATCTTGCCCTGCCATTGGGTATAGGCACCGGGCGCGGGATTCATGCCGCGGACGAGGTTGCGGACCCGCTCGGCCGGTTGGTGCCAATCAATCTGGCCGTCCTCTTTGGACAGCTTGGGGGCCCGACTGACGCCGTCCGTACCTTGGGGCCGTCCGGTGAGACGACCGTCTTCCAGCCCATCGACGGTCTCCACGACCATATTAGCACCCTCCACGCACAAGCGGGCCTCCAGCTCGCCGGCCGTCTCGTCACAGCCGATGGCAAAGCGGCGCTGGAGTAGGATGTGACCCGCGTCGATGCGCGGGCTTAGTTGGAAGGTAGTGATGCCGGTCTCCTTCTCGCCGTTGGCCACCGCCCAGATAATGGGGGCCGCGCCGCGATACGCAGGCAAGAGCGAGGGATGCAGGTTGATTGAGCCGAGGTGGGGAATGGCCAGTAGGTGCCGGGGCAAGATTGAAAAGGCGACGACGACAAAGAGATCGGGCGCACGAGCAGTTAGGGCCGCGGCTAGCGCTGGGTCTTTGACTGTGGCCGGTTGCAGTACTTCTAATCCGAGCTTTAGAGCTTGTTCCTTGACGGGCGGACTCGCGAGCTGGCGGCCCCGCCCCTGGGGTCGGTCGGGATTGGTGACGACGGCGATGATCTGGTGGCGGCTCTGGGCGAGGGCTTTTAAGGAGGGAACCGCAAAACGAGGGGTTCCCATAAACGCGAGCCTCACTATTTCCCCTTGCCGTCGGCGTCTTCTTTGTTTTTTACTCGCGAAACGGCCGCCCGCGAGACCTCGATCTTGACGTTGTCGGCGATTTTGACCACGAGGATATCGTCTTTGATGTTGAGGATGGTGCCGTGGATCCCGCCGCTGGTGACGATTTCATCGTTTTTTTCGAGTTCGTCGACCATCCGCTGTTGGTTCTTCTGCTTCTTCATCTGCGGCCTCAATAGCAAGAGGTAGAGAACCAAGAACATCAGCGCGAAGGGCAGGAGCGAGGCGATGGGGTTGGGCTGGTCGCCGTCGGCGGGTGAGCCGCCCAAGGCGTAGGCCGTGGAAATAAGATCGAACACGGTCAATTCCTTTCGGTAGGGTAAGACCTAGGAAATACTCGCGTAGGCAACGCGCCGCCTAAAATGCGCGGCCTCTGCGGTAAAGCGTTCAGAGTACGAGGCGGGAACGCCTTTGTCAAACCCTTTGACATTGCAGCAATCTCGCCATTAAGATGATGATGACAAGCTTGAGATAGGAGAATTGGACATGAGCAGAAAAAGACGCAACAGCGATTCGAGGCCCAAGGGACTGAACAAGCACCAGCGAGCGGCCTTCCGTCCGGGCGAGCTGCGTGTGGGGCGCGAAGAGATTCAGGAGTTGTTGCAAATGTCGCGTAGCGTCGATCCAGAAGATCGCTTACAGGCGGCGTCCTTTTTGTGCCCCTGCCACGTGCGTCAGAGCATAGACGAGGTCTGGCAGGCGCTCTATCGGATGCTCGAAGACCAAGATGCGCGGGTGCGCCGCGCTGCTTGGCACACACTCGAAGACGGCGGTAAACCCGACGACCCAGCGCTCGACCAGATCATAGAGCGGACCTTAGAGCGCGAGACCGACAAGCAAGTACTCAATTTTGCGCGGCTGTTTTCCCAAGGGCGCGAAAAGCGCAAACAGGTCGAGTTCGAGGTAGGGGCGATTCCCCAACACGCAGAGCGCGGCAAGTGCGATTTCTGCGGCGAGCAGTCCGTGCCGGTCAAGAGGGATTTTGCGACCGAACTCGATGTGGGCGGCACGCGGCGGTTCGCCTTAGTCTGCGCGCCCTGCGACCAAGCGGCCTGAGCCGGTCCTTTTATCGGTTTTGGTAGTGGGCGAGAAATTCCGCCTGATAGGCCGCGAAGTGCCCACGGATGATCGCGTCGCGCATCTCTCCCATTAGCTGCTGAAAAAAAAAGATGTTGTGCAAAGTGGCTAGGCGCGGGCCGAGCACTTCGTTGGTCTGGAAGAGATGGCGCAGGTAAGCCCGGCTGTAGTGGCGGCAAGTGGCACAAGCGCAATTCGCGTCGAGCGGTTGAGGGTCTTCGGCGTGGCAGGCGTTTTTGAGGCGCAGGCGTCCCTGTCGGGTAAAGGCCGTACCGTTGCGCGCATTGCGGGTGGGGACCACGCAGTCGAACATATCGACGCCGGCTGCGACGGCCTCGACCAAATCGTGCGGCAGGCCTACGCCCATCAAGTAGCGGGGTTTTTCCGTTGGCAGGTAGGTGGTGGTCTGGCGCACGACCTCGAACATATCCTCGCGCGGTTCGCCTACGGCTAGGCCGCCAATGGCATAACCAGGCAGGTTGAACTGTACTAGTGCTTGGGCGCAGTCGCGGCGCAAATCCGGATAGATGCTGCCTTGGACAATGCCAAAGAGCGCTTGGGGGGGGCGGTGGACGCGCTCAGCCGCCAATTCTTGGTGGCGGCTCAGGCAGCGCTCGGCCCAGCGCAATGTCCGCTGCATGGACTCTTGCGCGTAGTCGTGTCCGCAGGGATAGGGCGTGCACTCGTCGAAGGCCATGATGATGTCGGCACCAAGCCCGTGTTCAACTTCCATGACCTTTTCAGGGGTGAAGAAGTGATGCGAGCCGTCCAAGTGCGATTGGAAGCGCACACCATCTGCGGTGACCTCGTTGCGGTCGCTGAGGCTGAAGACCTGAAAGCCGCCGCTGTCAGTGAGGATCGGCCGTGGCCAGTTCATAAAGGCGTGGAGTCCCCCCATCCGGTCAATAAGCTGATGGCCGGGGCGCAGGTAGAGGTGGTAGGCGTTGCCGAGGATGATCTGCGCTTGGGTCGCAGCTAGGTCCTGTTGGTCGAGGGTCTTGACCGTGGCTTGGGTGCCGACGGGCATGAAAACCGGCGTTTCCACGGTGCCGTGAGGCGTGTGGAGGACGCCCGCTCGCGCCCCGGTTGCAGCGTCTTGAGCAACGAGCTCAAAGCGGAAGGCCGCGCTCATGGCAGCAGCCGGGAGACGGAGACGAAGCGAAAGCCTCGTCTCTCTAGCTGCGGCAACGCAGCTAATAGGGCGATGAGCGTCTCCCTGCGGTTGTGTCCCAAGCCGATGGCTTGGCCCGACTGAGCCGCGATCGCGGCGAGTTCCCAGAGCTTGCCCTGAATGGCTTGGGCGTCGGCGATCTCGTCGATAAAAAGGTCGCGGTTAAAGGCCCTAAGATCCATATCTACAGCTAGTTGATAGGCAACTGACGAGGCAGTGGTGCGGCTGTCGAGAAAGAGCAGGTTGCGGTTCTTTAGCTCGGCGAGTACTAGGCGCATAACTCGCTTGTCGGTCGTCGCCTTGGATCCCATGTGGTTGTTGATCCCGCGGGCATGGGGCACGTTCTGCAAGGCGCGGCGCACGCGGCGACGGATTTCCGCGTCGTCGAGGCCCACTAGTATGGCGTTCGCACCGGGAGATGCCCCGCCTTTGGGTTCCATCGGCAGGTGGACCAACACCTCGTGCCCGTTGGCGCGCACCCGCTCGACGAGGGCGCGCGCTTGGCCTTCTCTGGGTAAGATAGAGAACGTCAAGGGCTGCGGTATGGCGCAGAAGTGCGCGGCGATGGGGTCGTCGTCGGCGAAGTCATCGATGACAATAGCAATGTTGCCGGTGCGGCGGCGCTCGGCGACCGGAGCTAGAATAAAAGTGGTAGTCTGCACCTCGCCAAAGCCGCAGCGGATTTCGACTTGGCCCCGCCGCTCGCTGGCGCTGAGGACTTGGCCGCCGAGCCGCTGGACAAAGCGCGAGATGCCCAAGTTGGCCTCGGCTAGGGGCAGGTCGGCGGGTACGCCGATCTCGATGCGGTCGAAGTATTCTTGGCGTTGCTTGGAATAAAGTGCCGGCCGGATGCCCAAATCGGCCAAGGCACTGTCGATGCCCGCGTAGAGCGTGTCGGCCAGCTGGCTGGCGTTGGTTGCTTGGTAGGGAACGGGTGCGGGTGCTGGCGCTATGACGGGCAGGTCGCTGGCTCGTTCCGGCGAGGGCGTATAAAGTAAAAAGGCGGTCGCGCCGGCCAGCAACAAACCCGAAAGGACCAAGTGCCAGCCGGGATGGCGCTGGCGCTTGACCAAGCGTTTACTCACTGGCTCAGGGCGCGATTTTTTGCTTTAGTGCCGCCCAGCTAAAGGCGTTTGCCAAGCGCTTGCCGCCGCCGCCGCAGGCACCTGTCAAGGCATCGTCCTCCCAGCGAACAATTTTCCACAGGTTGTCGTTTGGGTCGAGGCGGAGCTTGTAGGTCATGTTCTGATCTACGCGGAAGCCCTCGCCAGCCGATTCCAGCATCTCTATTTGGACCTGCCCATAGAAGACCTCCCAGTCTTCGTCTGGATGTCCGTCGGGGTCCCCAGGAAAGGCTTCCGGATGTTCGGAGCCGAATTCTGTATAGCGGCGCTTGATCGTAAAGTCGAAGGTAAAACTATGGCGGAACCTGTCGAAAATACCCTCCTGCGAACCATCGCGGCTGCCAGCCATGATCGCTAGCTCTTCTTCCAAATTGTTGTGGAAGACCACTTCGCCGAGGCAATCCCATTCGGTAAACAAGAAGTCTTCGTCGAGCAAGCTCTCGTAGAGCTCTTCGTCGCGGGTGCGCATGGCGCGGGCGAGATTGTCCATGAGTTGCACGGGGGTCGTGGCCTCGGGGGCGGGCGGGAGTGGCGGCACTCTTTCCGTGGGGGGTATTTGCTTGGGCCTAAAGGGGTTGTCGCAGGCGCTCAAGGCGAGGAGGCCGCAAAAGCTCAAGAAGGCGAATGATTTCACGGTCATACTCCGTCTTTTGTTGCAGGGTTGGTTGTGCTAGTTAAGATACAAATCAAAGGGGCGATTATCAAAGGAATCCGCCGAGCGTTCACTGCGAGAAGAGCGCCCGCAACTCCCCCCAAGAGAACTTCGCCGAAGCTCGGTCGCGCCGGTCGCGCCAAGCCGCGATCGACCACACGGGATTTTCCACCGTTGGCGTCACCAAATCGATTTCCGCAAGGCCCTTAATGCCGATTGTGTTGAACGTCGTTTCCACGGAGTCTGCCCCGGCTGCGCTGCTTATCTCGACGAACTCGGCTTCGTAGGGGAAGATGAAGGTCTCGCGCAACTCGTCCTCGGCCGGGATGCGCTCGTCCAAGGACGATTTGAACCAGCGCACAAAGCGTGCGCTATGGATCCGCTCCGGTGAGAGAATGATGCGGGCGAAGTTGCGCTCCTCAGCTGCCCCCCAGAGCGTATCGCGGTCGGCGTTGTATATCGTTGGATATAGCTGCACATCTTCGGGGTCGGGGTCGAAGACAAAGTCGTCGGTAAACTGCTCCATGTACTGTTGAGGGCTGCGGGATTCGGGTTGGGCTTGAAAGATAGAAGCGAGATTGGCCAGCACGGCTTCGGGGCGCGTGCGCTCGCGCAGGAAGATCTGTTGGCCACTAGGGCAGTCGGGGATCTGGGTTGATAGCGGGGTTTTAGGATCGGGGCGCTCATCGACCACGTCGGCGCAATGGGGAAAAAGCTGGACACTCGTGTCGGGCGCGCAGCGACAATCCACTTGTTCGCTGTCGCCTATGGCGCAGCCAGCCAACAGCACTGCGAGCAGAAATGATAGGGACGAGAGCATGGCGCGGCTTAGTGGGTGACAAAAGGCACGGGAGCGAAACAGACGACAAAGATCAGCAGGCAGAGGTAGCCAACGAAGTACCGGCCGCGGTCCAGCGTGATAAAAGGGTCGTAGGGGGCCGGGTGATCCTTGCCAAAGAGCGCGAGAAAAAAGGCCAGCGCGAGCCACCCCGGCCATCCTTGGGGCCATTCCCACAGCAGCGATAGGACCCCATAAAGCCCCAAGGCGAGCAAAGCGACGTAGGTCGTGCGGGCGATCTGCCGGTGCCGGGGGCCAAAGAGCGCGTACGCGATATGGCCGCCATCGAGTTGGCCGATCGGAAAGAGGTTGAAGGCCGTAATAAACAGCCCGACCCAACCGGCAAAAGCCACTGGGTCTAAGAGGACCATTTGGTCCGGCCCAATAGCGGGCAAGACGAGAGCGGCGATGCCAGAAAAAAGCAAGGGTGCCCCCAATTCGATGGGGGAAGAGTGAAAGTAATCGGCTGAGACCACGGCCGAGCGCGAAAGCCCGGCGAAGCAGGCCGCGAGGGCGACGACAAAGCCCGCTAGGGGGCCGGCGGCACCAATGTCGAGGAGGGCGCGCTTGTTGGGGATGGGGGAGCGAATTTTGATGACCGCGCCCAAGGTGCCGAGGAAGGAAACATAGGGCAGGGGGAGAAAGTAAGGCAGCGAGGCCCTGACTCCCCAGCGGCGCGCAGCAAAGTAATGGCCAAATTCGTGGACCGTGAGAATAAAAAGCAAGGTCGCGGCAAAAGGGATGCCCTCGACGAGGTGAACCAAGGCCGCGATGCTGGTCAGCGGGTCAACCCCTTGCTGCATGGCGCCAGCGGTCGTAGTCGAAGCAATGGTACAGCAAAACAGCAGCAAGTGGACCCATAAACGCGAGGAGTTGGTGTGCTGGACCGGGAGTGAGGCCGGGGTTGGCACGGTTGGCGGGGTTGGCGGCACCACCGGCGACACTGTTTTGCGCCAGAAGTTCAAGGGTTTGCGCTTTCCAACTGGAGGCTGAGCCAGTGCGCGTCGCCCAAGCCCGAGCCAAAGGGCACATAGGCGTAGTCGATGACCCAGTGCTTAGCCACGAGGCCTAGCCCGGCCGCGATGCTGCGGTTTTCAGTGCTCTGGTAGCCTGCGCGCAGGCGCAGGTGCTCACCGGCCCGGTACTCGCCGCCCAGATGCAGCGTGAGGTCGCCGCCGCGAGCCTTCTGAGCTTCGACAGTCACGAGCATGTCTGTGCGGCCGACATAAGCGGCGCCTAAACGAGCTTCTAAGGGCAGGTCGGTCTCCCGTCGGTCGAGGCGGTTCATGCGGCCCAAGTTGCGCACCGTGGCCCCCAAGCGCAAACGGGCCGAAACATCGCACAGCAGCCCGAAATCAGCGGCCAAGCCGCTGGCGTTTTGGGTAAAAATGGACTGGCGGATGAAGTTTAGCTGCCAGCCGAGGCGCGTCCGCTCCATCTGGCGGGCGTAGCTCAAGCCAACCGCTCCCTCGTACACGCCGAAGTGTCCCAATGGCTCAGCCGAGGGGCCGGTGCGGCGCTCTAGGCTGTCGTCGTGTAACAGTTGGGCGGAAAGCCCCCAAGTGCCGCGGCCGCGGGCTTGCGTAAGGTGCAAGTGATTCTGGCGGATATTCTGGATCGAGGCTTGGTGGCTAAAGGCGACGCTGCGCCCACGCGATTGTCGGGCTGCTGGGTTGCGGGCTTGGGCGGCGAATAGGGCAGTCTCCGCGCCGGCCAAGCCCGCAGCGCGGGCCCCGCCGCCTTGGCGCAGCGCGGGCAGGCCGGCGGCGGTGAGGGCCGTGGGCAGAGTTAAAAGCGCAATCAATAAGAGAGCCATCACTTGTCAGAACGCCAGCGCCAGCCCCACGGTCGTGCGGCCTCCAGCGCCGAGGGGGTCGGTTAAGTAAGCGTATTGAAACTGCACGGTCTCGCGGCGCGCCGGGCGCAAGGTCAGACCAGCCGAGAGTTGGCCCCCGTCTTCGGTGCCGAGGCGGTGCAGGCCGCCGCGCATCACGAGCAGCGCACTTAGCTGCCACTCGGCCCCGAGGTTGACGCTCTGTTCCCCGTCGGAACGGAGCTCAGCGGCTAGCAGCAGGGCGTCCAAAAGCCGATGTGCCGCGCCAAAGACGAGACTGCGCGGCAGGGCGTTCTCAGTGGTGCTCGACTGCTGGTCGGCGCGCCGCACCTTCCAGGCTAGGTCGGTGCTGAGATTGGATACGCCGGCCCCGAGCCAAGTATGCTCGGCCGCGCGGAACTGCACCCCCAAGTCGAAGCCGCTGCCGTTGGCCGTGGCCTTGGGAGCTGAGGGAATGTTGATGCTCTGCTTGAGGATTTTAACGGCCAAACCAACCGCAAGGCGCGGCCCAAGGGAGCGACCGATCCCGAAGATAAAAGCATTGGCTTGATCCTCGATTGGCCCAGTGTATTGGCCACTGGCCGTGCGACCCTTGATCCCGCCGACTGCGGCATGCGACCAAGCAAAGCCAAAGCCCATGTCGCCGCGAACGTTGAACGCAATAGCGGCACTGCCTTGCCGCCGCCCCAGCGAGAGCGACTGCATGGAGGTCTCTAGGGTCTTGCCGCGCAGGCGAGCGAGGCCGGCTGGATTCCAGTAGGGAGACGACGCGTCGTCGGCAGCGGCGACAAAGGCTCCCAGTCCTAGGCCGCGGGCGCCCAGCCCCGCTCTGAGAAAGGCGGCGGCAAAATCGGCCCCGTGCGCAGTGGAGGCCGCGAGTAATAGAGCGAAGAGCGTTTTCAATCGAGCACCACTACTCTGCCAAAGGCCTGTTGACCGGTGTTGAGGGCAATGCGGTAAAAGTACGTGCCATTGGCTACCAGTTGGCCGTCTTGATCGAGGCCATCCCAAAGGATGCGGTGATCGAGGCCGCCGGCAAAGGGTGCGTCTGCCGCAAGGTCGCGGACTAGGCCGCTAGCAAAGTCGTAGATCGCAACAGATACCTCTGCATCCTGTGACAGGCTAAAGACGATGGTCGTCGTTTCGCGCGAGGGAGCGAAAGGATTGGGTGCTGCGTACGCGAGGGCCGTGCTGTCGGGCACGCCTCCGGCGCTGACGAAGGCACCTTCGTCGAGCGTGCGCGTGCGGATCAGGTCGCGGATGACGCGCCAGGTCTTCCCTTCGTCCTCGGAGCGCCCGAGGCCATGCTCGGCCCCCGCCCAGAGCACATCGCCCACCCCTGCAAGCCCGACAAAGGTGCCGGTCAGGGGCTGTCCATCGACGACCTCTATGGTGTCCCAGACGCGTTCTGAGTCGGTCGGTAGGGTTGGGTCTGGGCTAGCTAGCAGCCCTTGGTCGGTGCCGGCCCAAACAAAATTGGAGGTAAAAGCAAAGTCCCAAGCAAAAGTCGGCCCAGTGTGGCCCCAGGTCTGGCCGAGGTCGCGGCTGACGCTGATGGCTTGGGTTTGGCCGGGCAACGTGGTAGTACTGGTTCCCGCCCAGATGGCACTACTGCCATTTGGCAGTATTTGGCGTTCGAGAGCGACGACCCAGTTGCCAGCCGGATGGCCTGGAAGGGGAGTGCCCTCTTCGCCGAGGCGCACTTTGGCGTTTTGCCAATGCTGGCCTCCATCAAAGGAGAAGGCGATGCCGCTGGCAGTGCCGATCCACACCGTATCCCCGTAAGCGATAACCGCAAAGGTGCGGTGTAGGAATTCTTGGCTAGCCAAGCTGTCGGCGGCCGTGCGCAACGGGGCGATGTTGCTTGGATCGGCGTTTTCACGTGCGAGACTGTCGGCCACAATTCGCAAGCTGTCGGCCGCCGTTTCGCTGGCAAAGAAGACGATCTCGTCTGCGCCGCCGGGCAAGAAGGGTTCCCAAGTGCGGCCTTGGTCGAGCGAACGCACGGTAGAGCCGGCGAAAAAGGCGGCGTACACGGCCTCCCCGTCGATGGAGATGTCAAAACAAGCATTGTCAATGGGCGTACCGGGGCCGCGCTCAAAACCGGCCTTGGTGGGGTCGAAAATGAACTCGTTGGGAATGTGGTGCCAGGAGTCGCCGCCGTCGTGGGAAAAACTCAACCCAGTGCCCGCTTGCTTCACGCCCTGTCCGGCGGTGACCGAGTCAACCAAAGTTGCTACCCACACGGTATCGCCGACCGCGTCGAGGGCGCTGATCGCGCCGCGGCCGAGGCCGTTGAGCTCGGTAAAGGTGACCCAGTCCGTAGAGTTGAGGCCGCTGCTTTGCGCCGGATCGAGCCGCGCCACCCCACTCTCGGTGCCGACCCATAGATAGCGTCCGCTCCAGACGATGTCGCCTATTGAAGTGCCGAAGAGCCCGCGAATAGGCTCGGCTGCTTGGTGGAAGCGCTGAGGCCGAAGTGCATAGCTGGGCGATAGATGCAGCGCGAGGACGAGCAGCGAAAAAGCAAAGAGGACAGCCTGCCGAAAAAAGAAATAGGTCATCGAGCGAGCATTTTCACTGCGGGCCAGTGATTGGGCCACTTAAGCATAGGTAGCGGCCCGCTCGCGCATGGCCTCGATTACTTCGTAGCCGACTCCGTAGTCGCCGATGCGGGTGCCCTCGCTGTCACCGTGGCTATCGGAGCCTCCCGACTTGATCAGGCCGTAGCGGTCAGCGAGTTGGTCGTAAAACTCCATTTGCGCTGGCTGGTGGGCCGGATGGAAGACCTCAATGCCGTCGAGCCCGTAGGCGACTAACTGCTCGATGATGGACTCGGGGAGGCTGATGCTAGGATGGGCGAGCACGGCCACGCCCCCCGTGCGATGGATGAGGGCGATGAGGTCTTTGGCTGCGGCGTAGGGCTTAGGCTGAAAGGCCGGTCCGTGGTCGCCGATGTAGCGGCTGAAGGCTTCGTCCTTGTCGGCTACTAGGCCGTTTTGCACCATGGCCGCAGCGATGTGCGGTCGCCCGAGGGGGCTGCCGTTGGCTTGGGAGAGCACGTCGTCTAGGCTGACGGTCAGCCCGATGCTGTTGAGCGCTTTGACGATGGCAATCCCCCGCTGGTAGCGGGCTTGAAAAGACTTGGCGAGGGTCGTGCCGAGTTGGTCGTCTTGGTAGTCGATGCAGTAGGCGAGAATGTGTACTTCGCGGTCCCGGATGTGGGCGCTCAACTCGGTACCGGGCACCACTTCCATATGCATACGCTCGCCGGCCGCAGTGGCTTCGGGGACGCCTTTGACTGTGTCGTGATCGGTCAAACTCATCGCTTGCAAGCCCGCTTCACAGGCCTCTTTGACTGCTTCGGTCGGTGTCCGCAACCCGTCAGAGCACAGAGAATGCATGTGGAGATCGGCTAAGTTGTAAGACATCAGGGTCTCTTTATCCTATGAGAATGCTATTTCATAGTTCTATAACTATTTAAAAAAGAAAGCCTTTTGCCGCGCTCAATCAAGCCCTTTGTCGCATATCGCGATCCGCCTCGCACAGCGAGAGCGGGTCGTCTTGCTACACGGGATTGTTGCAAAGCTCGAGCAGTAGATCACCAGCGTGAATTCGCATTTTATCGAGGGCTTCGTCCCTGATCTGGCGCACTCGCTCTCGCGTGAGGCCCAATTGCACGCCGATTTGCTCCAGCGTCTGGGGCTCTTGGTCGTCGAGGCCGAAATAGGCGCGGACGACTAGGCGTTCGCGCCGGTCGAGCAGGTCGAGGCACGCATGCAGGGTATGGGAAAGTGCGGCGCGCTCATAGCAATCGGCCGGATCGGGAGTGCAAGCCGCGAAGGTCGCCATCAGCGGCTCCCTTTCATCGGGCACGATCGCCACGTCCATAGAGATATCGGGCTGGGCCATGTGAAGGGCATTGTGCGTCCTCTCCAGCGATAATTCGGCGCTGTTGGCGATTTCCTCGGGGGTGGGATTGCGCCCCAGTTTTTGGGCGAGGATACCCGTCCATCGCTCGACCTTTTGCAGGTCATTGACCCGGCTCAGCGGCGGGCGAGCAATTTTGCCGTGTTCGGCTAAGGCCCGGAGGATGGCTTGGCGAATCCACCATACCGCATAGGTGATGAACTTAAAGCCGCGGGTCTCGTCAAAGCGCTGAACCGCTTCCAGCAGCCCGAGGTTGCCCTCGGAAATCAACTCCATAAAGGAAAGCCCGCGCCCGTGGTACCCCCTCGCGATGCGGACGACAAAGCGCAAGTTGGCTTCGACCATCTGGTGCATGGCGCGCTCGTCGCCAGCGCGCGCTCTATGCACCAGCTCGATCTCTCGTTGGCGGCTCAGCGGTTGAAAGTGCTGAATGTCGCGCCAATAGGACTCGGTCAGACCTCGCGAATCGAGGCTGCTTTTTCCCATAAGTAGCTCAAACGATAAAAAGAGAAACGACAGGTTCTTAAGTAGGACTACCGAGGAAGAGCGCGGTTCCAGCCCGAAATCAGGCTGGGGGGAGCAGCGGGCGGAAGCGGTCGTAGGCCGCGTCCCAAGCCGCGGCTTGTTCCGGCTCGTACACAACGGGCGCGAAGGAGTGGCGCACGACTTGGCGGATTTCGGCCAGCGAAGACATCTGGCCTAGGCCCATGAGCTGGAGCATTAAATTGCCGATGGCCGTAGCTTCAAGCGGCCCGGCGACGACCGGACGACCAGTAGCCGAGGCGGTAAACTGGCAGAGCAGGCGGTTTTGGATCCCGCCGCCGACTATGTGGATGCATTCGAGGCGGCGGCCGAGAATGGTCTCTAACGCGTCGAGCACGTAGCGGTACTTAAACGCTAGGCTTTCGAGGGCCACGCGCGCGACGTGCCCCTCGTCGGCTGGAATGGCTTGGCCCGTCTCTTGGCAATAGGCGCGGATTCTGGCGGGCATGTCGCCCGGCGCGAGAAAGCACTCGGCGTCCGGCTCGACGAAAGCGGTAAAGGGTGCAGCGCTTTGGGCCATGGCCGCCAGCTCGTCGTAGGAAAAGGAGCGGCCTTCGCGCTGCCAAGCGCGCCGGCACTCCTGTATCAGCCACAGCCCCATGATATTTTTGAGGAAGCGGTAGGTCGGCCCGACGCCCCCTTCGTTGGTGAAATTGTACTGGAATGCTTGGTGGCTAATGAGCGGTTGGTCGAGCTCGACGCCCATCAGCGACCAAGTTCCCGAGCTGATATAGGCGTAGTCGCGGACTTCGGCGGGCACGGCGGCCACGGCCGCGCCCGTATCGTGAGTAGCTGGAGCGATGACCGGGACCGAATTGAGCCCTACTTCAGCAGCAATAGAAGGCAGGAGCGAGCCTATGCGGGTTCCGGGCTGGACGATCTGGGGAAGAAAGTGGGTCGGCAGCCCCAGTCCTTCTAGGAGTTCGACCGACCAAGTGCCTTGGCGCGGATCGTAGAACTGGGTGGTAGTGGCGTTGGAAAATTCGCAGGTCTTGGTGCCCGTAAAATAAAAATTGAAAAGGTCGGCCATCATCAGGAAGGTCCGCGCCCATTCCAGCAAGGGCGAGTCGCGCAGCGAAAGCAGTTGATACAAGGTGTTGAGCTTCAAAAACTGCACGCCGGTGCGCGCGAAAATTTCCTCGCGCGGCACCCGTGCAAAGGCTTCCTCTAACATGCCGTCGGTGCGCGGGTCGCGGTAGTTGCGCGGATTGTCCAAGAGCACGTCCCCAGGCCCGAGGAGGGCGAAATCAACTCCCCAAGTATCGACGCCAATGGCATCGAGTGCCTTGCCGTGTGCGCGGGCAAACAGACCGAGGCCCTGTTTCATATCGGCGAAGAGGCGCAAAGGGTCCCAGTAGAGACGATCGAAGACTTGAACCGGACCGTTCGCAAAGCGGTGCAACTCTTCTAGCGCTAGGCGCTCGCCGTCGAAATGCCCGACGATGGCGCGGCCACTCTCGGCTCCTAGGTCAAAGGCGAGGAGCTTGCTCATAGATAGTTGAGACCGAGGTCGGAAACCAGCGCGCGCGTGTCGTTGTCGAGGAGGGCGCAAATCAGGGCGATGCCCAACTCGCGCTCCAAGGCCGTGGCATAAGCGGTGTGTTCGTCGCGAAAATTGATCCGCTGGAAGCCGAGGACGGCCTTTTTGAAATCCTCGCGTCGCTCGTAGAGGACAACCTGGGCAATGGGCGCGTTGGCGAGTGCCTCGGCGACAAAGGATGCGCCGAAAATTTCCTCCAAGGCGTTTCTGAGCTGGCGATGCAGCATTAGAAGGGATAGACCTCGTCGAGCCTGCGCTTAAGCGCACTGCTGCGCTGCTCATCGTCGTTTTCAACCACGTACTGGACGATGGGCGCGCGTCGCCAATAGCTCAGCATGTCCTCGAAAGTGAGGGTGGGCTGGTGAAACTCTAGGCGGAAGACCAAGAAGGCGCGGAGCAAGTTTTTGACCATGGTTCTCTAATCGCTTCATTCCCGGAAGAGAGGCGAAACTCCTAAGCAGATCACCAGCGCAAATTCCGCACCTTAGTTGAGGTACTCCGCAATCCGCTCCTCGATGCGCTGCAAGATCGGCATTTCGCCGAGTTCGGCTGCGAAGTCAGTGCCTGTAACCCGTTGGAAAAGATCGATATAGCGCTCGGCAACTTGGATGCGGATCTCGTCGTCGAGTGCGGGGATATTGTCATCGGAAATGCCCTTGTCGCGGAGCCAAAGGCGCAAAAATTCCTTGTCGAGGCTTTCGGGCTCTGCGCCGCGAGCGTGGCGTTCCGCGTAGGTGTCTCTGATCCAGAAGCGCGACGAGTCGGGCGTGTGGATCTCGTCGGCGAGCGTGATGCGCCCGTCCGCGTCCAGCCCCATCTCGTATTTGGTATCGACGAGGATTAACCCTCGCTTGGCCGCTAGCGCCTCGCCGCGAGCAAAGAGCGCGAGGGCGATCTCCTCGACTTGGGTCCAGGTGTCTTCTGGCACCAAGCCTTGGGCGATGATTTCGTCGCGCGAAATCAGCTCGTCGTGGACTTCGTCCTTGGTCGTCGGCGTGATGATCGCCTCGTCGAAGGGCTGGTTTTTGACCATGCCGTCGGGCAAAGTGTGGCCGCAATAGTGGCGCACGCCTCTGTTGTAATGGGTCCAGATGGCGGTGTCCGAACTGCCCGTCAGATACTTGCGCACCACCACCTCGACGGGCAGGATGTCCAGCTCGCGGGCGATGGTGACGTTGGCGTCGGGCACTGAGATGACTTGATTAGGGGCGATGTCTTGGGTCTGCTCAAACCAGTACTGGGCGATGCGGTTGAGCACTTGGCCCTTGAGAGGAATGGTGCCGAGCACGTGGTCGAACGCGCTCTGGCGATCCGTAGTGATCAGCACGCGATGGTTTTCAAGCAAGTACATATCGCGCACCTTGCCGCGCTTATAGCGCGACTCCCACTGGGGGAATTTGGCCTCTAACAGGCAGTTGCCGAGCTGGGATTGGATCTGCTCGCGAGTTAACATGGAATAGATGTCCTCAAGTAAGAGCGTAGGATGCGAAAAAATTGATATTATGAGGCCGCATAAGCCCCGTCAATAGGTCCGAAGTAGAGAGTGCTTGATTTTCGCCTCTCTGCGGCGTATTTTGAGGCCGACGAAACAGACAATCTCACCCCTACAGGGAGGTCCATATGTTGAAGAAACTGGCTATACTGATGCTGGCGGTTGGCCTGGGCGGTTGCGGGACCGAGGAGGAAGATAAGCAACTGCTTATCGCTTATGTGACGGAGTTGAAAAAGCTGGACGACAAAAATGAGCGGATTGTCAGGACCATTGAACACCTGAGAAAGCCGATCAGCGAGATTTCCGAACGGAATTTAGTCGAGGCGCGTCAGCTCATCAACGACTATGTGGCGCAGTTGCAAACCTTACCCAAAGATCTCCCATATCGCGAACTGCGCTTGACCCACAACCTCTATGTCGAAAAGGTGTCGCAGTCCATCGAGCTGTCGGGGGACAAGGGGCGCGAGATGAAGCGCGAGAAGAGCAATGTGGACATCGGCGTGCGCCACATCGAGAAATTCACCAAGCGACATCACAACGGCATGAGCGTCTTGTGGGAGCGTCATAGATTGCCGGATTTTCCGCTAGAGTGGCCCGAGTGATCTAGACGGTGTTCAAACAAATGCAGCCCCCCAGCCCCCGGCCCTTTGAGGTTGGGGGCTTTTTGTGTTAGGACGCTATGCTCGGAGAGGGCTGGCGGGTCTTGAACTAGTGCAACCAGCGCTGGCCGCTGGAGAGCAAGCCGGTGTAGAGAAAGCCGGCGTGGAAGAGCAGCAGGAAGGGCATCCCCAAGTAGAGGCCGGTCGCATAGGCGTGGTAGAGGGCGACGACGAAGTAGAGCGCCATGCCCAGTTCGCCCACAGACAGCAGAGACCAGCGGCTTAGGTACTTGCGCTGCTGGCCTTGGTCGCGGCGTCCGGTAAGCCCGTATTTGGGGGTCCGGTGGAAGCCGGTTTGGTACCCGACGAGGCCCTCGATCACCGCCCGGGTGTTGTTGATGCAGAGGCTCATGCCAATGGCCATCAGCAGGGGCAAATACTTGATCTGCCGCCGCCAATCCGGGTAGAGCACGCGCTGGGAGGTAATGTAGAAGCCGGAAATGGCCATGGTGGCAAAAGAAAACAGCGGCAGGTCGATAATCAAGAGCCGCTCCCAGCCGAGTTGCGAGCGAATGGAGAGCACCGGCAGGGTCAACAGGCCCATCAAGAGCATCATAATGTAGCAGAGGTTGGCCGTCAGATGGAAGGTGGCCTCGACCTTGATCTTGGCTGGTAGCGCAGAGCGCCAGATCCGCGGCAGCACTTTCTTCGCCGTCTGTACCGCGCCCTTGGTCCAGCGGTGCTGTTGCGACTTGAAGGCGTTGATCTCGATAGGTATCTCGCCGGGCACTTCAATTTCGGGTAGATAGAGAAACTGCCAGCCCGCTAGCTGAGCGCGGTAGCTCAAGTCGAGATCTTCGGTGAGCGTGTCGTGCTGCCAGCCGCCGGCGTCGTAGATGGCCTTTTTGCGCCAGATCCCCGCGGTGCCGTTGAAGTTGAAGAAGCGGCCTGAGCGGTTGCGGGCCGTGTGCTCGACGACGAAATGGCCGTCGAGGAAGATCGACTGGATGCGCGTCAGGAGCGAGTAGGAGCGATTGAGATGCCCCCAACGCATCTGCACCATGCCGATGGAATCGTCAGTGAAGTAGTGAATAGCCCGTTGTAGGATGTCGGGGGGGGGCACGAAATCGGCGTCGAGCACCAACACGAATTCGCCTTGGGTGCGCTCTAGCCCGGCGGCCAAAGCCCCGGCCTTAAAGCCGTGGCGCTGAGTCCGGCCTAGGTACTCGACATCTAGCTCTTGGGCCGACAGCCGCGCAGCTCCTTCCCGCGCCTTGTCGCAGGTCTCGTCCTGCGAATCGTCGAGAATCTGAATTTGTAGGCGGTCGCGGGGATAGTCGATCTGGCCCACGGCCTCTAGCAGGCGCTCGACCACGTGATATTCGTTGTAGAGAGGTAGCTGAATCGTGACGGAGGGCAGCTTGGGAAAGCGATCGGGTTCGGGAACCGGGGTTGGGTGATGCCGATAAAACAGGCGCAGTAGCTGGTAGCGATGGAAGCCATAAATGCCGAGAACGGCAATAATGATGCCATACACCACCAAACAGAGTACTTCCCAGACGGTCATATTGCTCCCCAAGCTCAGGCCTTGATGCCGTGGCAGCGCTTGTACTTCTTGCCGCTGCCGCAGGGGCAGGGGGCGTTGCGCCCAACTTTGGGCTGGTCGCGGATGACCGGCTGGCGCACGGCTTGGCCCTCGCTGCTGCCGCCGCCTGAGCCGCGCAGTTGCGAGGGCTGGCCGGGAGCACCCGTCGGGGCCGGCTCGACGCCGCGAAAACCCATATTGGTGGCGTCTTGGTGAACCGCGTCGATGCGATCTGGCTGGTGCGCCGGTCCCACGGCCTCGGGCCTGATGTCGATGCGTAGCTGGAAGAGGTTGCGCAGTGTCTCTTGGGCAATGCGGCCGATCAGGCTCTCAAACATGTCGTAGGCCCCCCGCTTGTACTCTATGAGGGGGTTTTTCCCACCGACGCCGACAAAGCCGATCCCGTCCTTGAGTTCGTCGATTTCGTGGAGGTGTTCCTGCCAGCACGTGTCGATAGTATGCAGGGCGATGCTCTTCTCGACTTCGCGGAAAACCTCTTCGCCGACGACGTCGATGCGGCGCTGATAGGCTTCGCGAACGGTGGCGAGTAGCTGCTGGCGCAGGGCATCGACGCTGGCGTGGGCGCGCTCGTCTTCGGAGACGGTACAGCCTAAAAAGAAGGTGCTGCCAAATCCGGTTTGCAGGCCCTCCCAGTCCCACTCATCTGCCGGGCCGTCTGTATTGACATACGAGGCCAAGATGCCATCGACGCTCTCGTCGATCATGTCCGCAATTTGCTCGCGTGCGCTCTCGCGCTCTAGAAGATCGCGGCGGCGATTGTAGATGACTTGGCGTTGCTGGTTCATGACATCGTCGTATTCGAGCACGTGCTTGCGCATCTCGAAGTTGCGGGCCTCGACCTTTTTTTGCGCCCGCTCAATCGACCGCGTGACCATTCCGGCCTCGATGACTTCACCTTCTTCGGCCCCGAGCTTATCCATGACGGCGGCGATGCGCTCCGAGCCGAAGAGCCGCATCAGGTCGTCCTCAAGAGACAGGTAGAAGCGCGACGAACCGGGGTCGCCTTGGCGCCCCGAGCGGCCGCGTAGCTGGCGGTCAATGCGCCGCGCTTCGTGGCGCTCGGTGCCGATGACCTGTAAGCCACTGGGGTTTTCTTGCAGGTATTGGCGCAAGCCTGGGCCGGAAGGCAGCTTGTCGTCGAGGGTGAGGTCGGACTCGACGGTCTGGCGGTCGAGGTGGACGACCTTGGGCGCCAGCTTAATGTCCGTGCCGCGCCCGGCCATATTGGTGGCGATTGTGACCGCACCTACTTGGCCGGCTTCGGCGACGATTTGGGCCTCTTTGTCGTGGTGGCGGGCGTTGAGTAGCTGGTGCTTGATGCCGCGCCGGCTGAGCATTCGGCTGAGCAGCTCGGAGACCTCGACCGAGATGGTGCCGACTAGCACCGGCAGGCCGAGTTGATGCAGGCGGTCAATCTCCTCGATGATCGCGTTGTATTTCTCGCGCTTGGTGCGGAATATCTGGTCCTCTTGGTCAAAGCGGCGAATCGGGCGGTTGGTGGGGATGACGGCCACGTCGAGCTTGTAGATCTCCCACAGCTCGCTGGCCTCGGTCTCGGCCGTGCCGGTCATACCGGCCAGTTTGTGGTACATGCGGAAGAGGTTCTGGACGGTGATGGTGGCTGAGGTCTGGGTTTCTTGCTCTAGCTTCACCCCCTCTTTGGCCTCAAGCGCTTGGTGCAGGCCGTCGGCAAAGCGCCGGCCGGGCTGCGGTCGGCCCGTGGCTTCATCGACGATGACCACCCGCCCGTCTTCGGAGACTAGGTACTGCACATCCTTCTCGAAGAGGGTATAGGCTTTCATCAGTTGGTTGATGTTGTGTACCGCTTGGCTTTTCTCGGCGTACTCGCGGTGTGCATCCTCCTCCTTGCGGGCCTTGTCCTCAGCGCTCAGGTCCGGGTCGTTGCGGATCGCATCAACCTCGAGGCTGATGTCGGGCAGCACGAAGAGGGCCTGCTCGTTGGGGGAGAGCAAGTCGCGCCCCTTCTCGGTTAGGTCGATGGTGTTGCCCTTCTCATCGACGACGAAGTAGAGGCCCTCGTCAATATCGTTGAGGCGCTTGTCGCGCATGTAGTCGGCCTCGATCCGGTTGATCAGCCGCTTGACGCCTTCCTCTTGCAGAATTTTGGCCAGCCGACGATTGGTAGGAGCGCCGCGGGTGGCCCTGAGCAGTGCAATCCCAGTGTCGTAGTCGTACTCGCCCGTTTCCTTGCCCACCTGCTCGGCCCCGGCGATGACCTTGTTGACCAAGTGGGTCTGGGCCCTCATCAACCGCTCTACGAGGGGGCGCATCTCTTTGTATTGATTGGTGGAGTCGGGGACGATCCCGGAGAGGATGAGCGGGGTCCGCGCCTCGTCGATGAGGATCGAGTCGGCTTCATCGACGATGGCGTAGTTGAATTCGCGCTGCATCAGGTCTTCGAGCCGCACGGCCATATTGTCGCGGAGATAATCAAAGCCGACTTGGCTGTGATTAGCGTACACAATATCGGCCTTGTACGCGGCCTTGTGGTCGGTCCGCTCCCAGCGGAACTCCTCGGGCACGCCCTCGGGCGCTTGGAGCAGAAATGCCTCGGCACCGGTCTGAAACACGTCTTGGATGACGCCCACGGACAGCCCCAGAAAATTGTATATCGGCCCCATCCACATGGCGTCGCGCCGGGCGAGGTATTCGTTGTGGGTAACGAGGTGGACCCCGCGTTGGGGTATGGCGTTGAGGAAGAGGGGCATCGTGGCCACTAAGGTCTTGCCTTCGCCGGTAGTCATTTCGGCGATCTTGCCTTGGTGCAGCGAGATGCCGCCGAAAATCTGTACGTCGTAGGGCACCATGTCCCACTCCACGGATTCGCCGGCGCGGTCCCACTTGCGACCCAAGAGCCGGCGGCAGGTCTCGACGATCATGGCAAAGGCTGCGGGCATGATTTCCTCGAGGAAGGCCGTTTCCACGTCGCGGATGGCCTTGTCTAGCGCTCCGTACTGGTCGTTGAGTTGCTCGCGCTCTTCAAGTTCTAGATCGTCGCGCAGGCGCTCCTCGACTGATTCGAGCTGCTGGCGGTTGTCCGCGTTGCGCGCCCGCAGGTCTTGGCGGAAAGTCGCGGTTTTGGCCTGGAGCTGAGCGTCGCTTAAGGCTTGGTACGAAGCCGCTAGCTGGTTGATCTGGCTCACTTGCGGTTGAGTGCGCTTGAATTGGCGCGTGGCTTGTGAGCCAAAGAATTTTTTTACGAGCGAATTGAGCATACTAAATCCTCTTAAACTAGTACCATAGGGGTAGATCGGCTGCGATATTGGTTTGTAAGCATACGTGCGGACTGACGCCGGGGCCTCTACGCATGTTCAACTCAGACGTCGAGCCCCTTCTGGCGCACGACGCCGTCGAGGACGCCATTGACAAAGGCATAGGACTTGTCAGTGCTGTAGGACTTGGCCAGTTCGACGGCTTCAAAGATGGAGACCCGGATTGGAACTTCCTCGATAAAGAGCATTTCGGCCAAAGCCAAGCGCAGGATTAAGCGGTCGATGCGGGCGATGCGCTCCCAGCGCCAGTTCTGGACCCGGGCCGCTGCCAGCGCATCCAGCTCGTCCGCATGCTCACCTGCGCGATGCAAGAGTTCGGCCGCAAAGGATTGCACCTCTTGCGCCAAGCCAAAGCGCGCACAGAGCTGATCCAGTGCGCCGAGTGAGTCGGTCGCCGCGCTCTGCTCCCAGTACAGGGCCTGTAGGGCCACTTGGCGGGCACCGTGGCGGTTGCTGGGAGGTGCCTCGTCGGCAGAGGTCCCATCGCCAAAAAAATCGTCTTCGCCGCTCATCCTAACTCGGCCATCAGGCTGGCCATTTCAACCGCGTTGAGGGCGGCGTCCCAGCCGCGATTGCCGGCCTTGACGCCTGCGCGCTGCACGGCCTGCTCGACCGTATCGGCCGTGATGACGCCAAAGATCACCGGGATGCCGCTGTCGAGGCCGACGCGGGCAATGCCCTTGGCCGACTCGCTGGCCACATAGTCGAAGTGAGGGGTATCGCTGCGGACGATAGCCCCCAAGCAAATAACGACGTCAAAGCGACCCGTACTCGCTAGCTTCTTGGCGGCAATAGGTAGTTCAAAGGCACCGGGGACCCAGGTAATTTCTATGTCGCTGCCGTCGCCACCGTGTCGCTGGATGCAGTCCAACGCGCCGTCGAGGAGCCGGGTGGTCACCAAGTCGTTGAAGCGGCTGACCGCAATGCCAAACTTGCGGCCTCGAGCGTCGAGTTGTCCTTCATGCACTTTGGGCATGGTTTTCGTCCTCGGCGGCGGCGCGTTTGAGCAAGAGGGCGTGGCCCATCTTGTCGCGCTTGGTTGTTAGATAGCGGATATTGTGCGGATTGGGAGCGGCCTCAATGGGCACTTGCTCGACGACGGTTAGGCCGTAGGCCTCCAAGCCGACCCGCTTCTTGGGATTGTTGGTCAAAAAGCGCACTCGGCGCAAGCCCAAGTCATAGAGTACTTGGGCACCGATGCCGTAGTCGCGCGAGTCCATGGGGTGGCCGAGGGCGTGATTGGCCTCAATGGTGTCGAGGCCCTGCTGTTGTTGCAACTCGTATGCCTTGAGCTTGTGCAAAATGCCGATGCCGCGCCCTTCGTGATGCTGAATATAGACGATAACGCCGCGCCCCTCTGCGGCAATGAGCTGCATGGATTGCGCTAGCTGTTCGCCGCAGTCGCACAGCAGCGAGCCGAGCGCGTCGCCGGTCAGGCAACCCGAGTGCATGCGCACCAAGGTGTCGCGGCCGTCGGAGACCTCGCCGTACACGAGGGCGAGGTACGGGTTGTCGTCAACCAAGCTGCGGTACGCATAGGCCGTGAATTCGCCGTAGCGAGTTGGCATGGGCGACTGAGCCTCTAGATGAATTAGTTTCTCGGTGCGTCGGCGATGGGCAATCAGGTCGTGGATGGTGGTAATCTTGAAGCCGTGTTCGCGCGCGAAGTTGAGCAAGTAGGATGCGTCGGCCAACGCGCCCGCTTCGTCGAGGATGGCGGCGATCATGGCCACGGGCTGGCAATCGGCCATCTGCGCTAGATCGACCGAGGCTTCGGTGTGGCCGGCGCGGCGCAACACCCCGCCCGGTTGGGCTTGGAGCGGCGTGACGTGCCCAGGCTGGACGAAGTCTTCGGGCGCACTGTCGGGGTCGGCTAGTTTGCGGATAGTCGCGGCGCGGTCCTGAGCCGAGACGCCAGTGCCCTCGATGGCGCGGGCATTGACCGAGACCATGATCGAGGCGTCCATCGGCTCGTGGGCCTTGGAGACCTGTAGATGCAGTTCGAGGGCTTTGAGGTGCTTCCTAGCGGCAGCGACCACAGGCGGACTGCTGGCGCAGCGCGTCATGAAGTTGACCGAGGCGGCGGTGGCCCGCTCGGCGAGCATCACCAACACGCCCTCACCCACGGCTTCGCACTCGTCGACGAGCACGACCATGCGGCCGCTTTGCAGGTCCTCGACGACTTCTTCAATGGTGTTAAAATCGAGCATTACTCAGTATCCCATATCGCGCAAATCTTCGAAGCTGAGCTGGGGTTGTCCGCCGAGCAAACGCTCGACATAACGGGCGATCACATCGACTTCGAGGTTGACAGAATCACCGGCGCGTCGCTGGCTAAGCGTCGTATTGTCAAATGTATGCGGTATGACCGCAATCGTAAAGGCATCGCCGCCGACCTCGGCCACCGTCAGGCTGATGCCGTCGAGGGCCACCGAGCCTTTGGCGGCGATATAGCGGGCGAGCGCGGGCGGCGGCTCAATCTCGAAGCGATGCTCCCCGTCGCGCTCAGTGCGCCGGCGAATGTGGGCGACGCCATCGACGTGTCCCAAGACGAGGTGGCCGCCGAGCCGCTGGTCGGCGCGGAGGGCGCGCTCTAGGTTGACCGCTTGCCCAATGCCGAGGGTGCCCAAGGTCGTGCGGGCGAGCGTTTCGGCGATCGTCTCGACCGCAAAGCCGCTCTCTCCTATGGCCACCGCAGTCTGGCAAACCCCATCGATATTGACGCTATCCCCCACCTGCAAGCCGGCGAGAACGCGCTCGGCCTCGATCTCCAACTGCTGGAACGCGCCTCGGCGCACGCGACCGCGCACGCTCCCGAGTTCTTCTATGAGTCCGGTAAACAAGTGTATTGTACCTCAGCCATGTAGAGCAGGTCAGGGCCTAGCCGCTGGGTGCGGCTGGACGTAAGGCGAATGGCCTCGGCCGCGCGCTCGATTCCCAAGTCGCCAATGGCAGCGACCCCCTCGCCCATCAGCCGCGGTGCGAGGTAGAGCAGGACTTGGTCAACGACGCGGTCGCCGAGTGCGGCAGCGGCCAACTGGCCGCCGCCTTCGATGAGGAGGCTGGTCATGCCCTCTTGTGCCATGCGCACGAGGGGCAGACGCAAGTCGATGCGCCCGGCAGACGCCGGAAAAGTCCAAACCTCGGCCCCTTTGGCCGCGTAGGCGCGGCGCTTGTCGGCTGGCGTGTCCTCTGCGGTGACGAGCACGGCGCCGGGCCGCTGGTAGACGCGAGCCTCGGGCGAGGTGCGCAAGCGCCCGTCTATGACGATGGGCCGCGGGTCGCGCCCGGGCACGTGGCGCACCGTCAGGAGGGGATCGTCGGCTTGCACCGTGCCCGCGCCCACGGCCACGGCATCGACCCAAGAACGCCAGCGATGGACGTGTCGCCGCGCTTGGGCACCGGTGATCCAACGCGCATCACCACTTCGCGCCGCAATGCGGCCATCGAGGGTCTGCGCCAGCTTGAGCAGGACCAGGGGCAGGTTTTGGGTGCGGTGTTTGATGTAGGCCGCGTTGAGGCCGCGCGCCTCTTCGGCGCAAAGCCCGACGTCGATGGCGACGCCCTTTTCGCGCAGCGCGGCGATTCCCTGCCCAGCCACGCGCTCGTCGGGGTCTTCTATAGCGCAGTAGAGCCTTTTAATGCCAGCGCGAAGCACCGCTTCGGTACAGGGCGGGGTGCGGCCGTGGAAGGAGCAGGGCTCCAGCGTGACATAGAGATCGGCCCCCCGCGCCTCGTCGCCGGCTCGGCGCAGGGCGTGGACCTCGGCATGGGGGCCGCCGACCTTCAGGTGAGCCCCTTCGCCGACGATGCAGTCCCCGCGCACCACCACCGCGCCAACCATGGGATTGGGGCTGACCTTGCCGCGCCCTCGCTGCGCTAACCGCAGGGCGCGGCGCATGTATTGCGCGGGCTGGTTCACTTGACTTGGACGACGATTTGCCGCACGCCGATGTTGTCGAGGGCGTCAATGGCCCGCACGACAATGACGTGCTCGCCCGCGGCCAGCCCTGCGACGGCAAAGCGCGCCTTTTCGCCGCGGCTGTCAAAGACGCCGTCCAACGGCGCGATGGGATGCTGTTGATCGTCGTAGTCAACGGTGTAATAGGCTTTTTGCACCGCTGAGATGCGGTCGCTAATCGCCACTTCGACGACTGCACCATCGGCGCTGGTCTGCGCGTCGAGCGCAACGGTGGGCGGGCTGTTGTCGATGGCGAAGGGCGCGCTTTCGCGCTCGTCGCGCAGGCGTTCGGCCGCGGGGTTGTCCATGCGATCGGAGGCCACCAGTTTGAGCTGGGTCTGGCCTTCGGGCATGGATTCGGTGTCCCAGACGATCGAGGTGTGCGCGATGTTCTCTTCGACCAGCTTCCACGCTTGCTGATCCTCGCCCTTGAGATAGAGGTCGTACACCAGCCCGTCCTCGTTGGGATCTTGGGCCTGCCAGCGCACTAGGCGCAGGCTTTTCGCATGAGGGGGCCGATTGTTGCGCCGCCCTTGGCCAGCTTGAGGTGCGCCTTGGGGTTGGCCGCCGTTGCCGGATTGTTGCGGCCGGAAGGGAAAGGTTTGTAACTCGGTGATGCGGGGTTTGAGGTTGACTTGGACGCCGCGGATTTCGATCGAGTTGAGCCGGGGCGTGGCTCCGTCGCGCGTGGATTCCATCTCGACCCGGTACTGGATAAAGCGAGCGGGGGGGCTGGCGATGGTTTGGCCGCTCTCGGTCAGCGGCTCGGACCACGCGCTCCAGGTTTTGTCCGGCTCTTCGCTGTTGCCGGTGCGCGTCTGCACGGTTATACGGGTATCTGCAGGTTGGGTACCGCGCCATTCGAGCACGCCCCACCGCGCGTGGATGGCAAAGTCCTCGACCGCTGATTCAAAGTGCCCCTTGTGACGGCCCTTCCCAGGCAGGGTAGAAACGGCGGCGCTTTGCGCCCCGCCCAAGTGGAGCGCGCCGCCTGGCCCGAACAAGAGGCGGCTGGGGACGAGGCTTTCAAACTGCACGACCAACGCCCGGCGGCCATCGGCGCTGAGGCGCAAAAGCCGCGCCGGGTTGGAGGCGCTGAGCAGCAGGTGCTCGCCGGTTGCAACGAGATTGACGAATTGGGCTTCGGTATCCTCCCAGATGGGATAGACCGCCCCCTCCGCTCCGACGCGGTACACGGCCGCCGGGACCTTGTGGGAATTTTCGCCCTTGCTCGGCGCGGGAATCGCACTGGCGAAAATTTCTCCGTTGATGCCTGCCACTAGGTTGTGAATTTCTTCTTGCGCGCTTTCAAAGAGCAGCCGCCCGCGGCCCTCGCCGTCGATCTCGTAGATGCGGCCCTTGCCCGCCGTGCCGGCGTACAGGCGGTCTCCGTGGGCGAGCAAGGTTATAACGTGGCGATCTTCTGGAGCAAAGAAGACTTCGTGAGACCCGTCTTTGGCGATTTTGAGCACTTGGCCGGGTTCGCCCGTGGCTGCGTAGAGTTGTCCGTCGACTAAGGCGAAGTCCCACACGTAGTGGCTGCCGGTCTGGAGCAGGGTTTCCGCCTGCCCCTTGGCGTCGAGCGCGTAGATTAGGCCGTCGGGGGCCGAGCCAGCGTAGAGCCGACCGTCGGGGCCGGCGATCAGGGCGTGGAGGACGAGTTCGGGCGAATCGAACAGCAACTCGGCTTGCCCCTTGTCATCGACGGCAAAGAGCCGGCCCGAGTCGCCGGTGCCCACGTAGAGACCCCCCTTGGGGTTGGGTGTCATAGACCAGACGCGCTCGGCCTCTAACGAGGCCAACTCTACGAGCGCGGGCGCTAGCTCTAGCGCGCCATCCGCGGCAATGGAGATGCCTTCGCTCTCGCCTTTGGCGAAGTCGTCGTACGCGTGCTGCTGCCAAGCCTTGGCGCGCCCCGCTTCGGTCGCGCTGGCCGCCGACAGTACCAAAAGACACGAAAACAGGGCTCGGGTTGTAGTCCGTATCATTATATCAGGGCTTTCTCAATGTCATGTCGAGGCTTTGCTCGCCGAAGAGAACGTAGTCAGTGGTCAGGGTGTGGCGGAGGACGACCTCGCCTTGCACCGGCCCCAGATGTCCCGCCGAGCGGTCCGCGCTCAGCACGGCCAACGCCGAGGGAGGCAGCCCGGGCAACTCGCGTCCGTCCACCGTGAAGCCAGGGCTGGCGCGAAAGACCTCGACGACCAACTCGTCGGCGGCGCCTGTGCGCTCGAGCAAGGCGAGCAAGTCGGAGGTATTGCGCGGTATAAACGCATCGGGCCGGCGTGCCGCTTCCCAACCCGTACTCGCCACACCGCTGCCGACGCGCACGACGAAGGGGCCGGGTTCGAGATGAGCGGGCAAATCCAACTCCATGCGCTCTGTAACCGGCTCGGCGCGATACGGTTGCAACGTCGCTTGCAGCGAAACCCGCTGCCCAGCCTTGGGATCGGGCGGCGACAGCCGCAGACCCGTGATGCGGGCTTGCGCTAGGGTTTCGCCGATTTCCAACTCAAAGTGCAGCGAGTCTAAAGTCAGCCCGGCGAAGGGGTTGTTGAGCAGCACGCCGACCGGCTGCACTGCGTCTATCACGGCGCGAAGTAGCGCGATCCCACTGCTGTACACTTGCTCGCGCTCCACCGTGCGGCCATCGGCCAGCGCGATGTGGCTGCGCATCCGCAGCGTGGCGTCGCCAAAGAGCTTTTCAGCCGTTTCGAGAGAGTTGAACAAAACCGAGCGGACCAAGGACGCGCTAAGATCGGGGTGGCGCAGCACCTCGCAGCGGAAGGCGTGATCGCCAGCCGCCGACCGCAGGGCAACCTGCACCGGCAGCATGTCCGGCGTCGCGCCCAGCGTCCCGGCGATCGCGGGCAGGCGGTCTTGGCGCACCGCCCCCATTGCGCCGGTCGGCGTCCCCAGTTTGAAGGAGGCGGTCTGAATGGGAATGACTTGGTGGATATAGGCCCCGGTGGCGGGCAGGTTGGTGGCCCCCAGCAAAAACATCGGATGCCCAAAGCCGACGAAACGCCCGTCGCCGACCCAAGTAAGGGTGCCAATCGCCGCGGCACTGTAATCACCGCGGATTAGCTGCACGGCCAGCGAGGCCCCAGGCGCGAAGGGCACCTCTTGGTCGGGCAGTGCCTGCCCTGCCGGGCTATCCAAAAGCTGGATGCCCGGCGCGTCGAGCGCGTCGCGCAACACTTGCCGCCCCCGCGGACTGAAGCCGGCAATGGCTATGGGCATCCCCAGCGGCGCTAGGGTGCTGACGCCCTCGCCGCCGAGCAGGCGAGTGGTTTCTTCGTCTAGTTTTAAAGCTTTTCCGTACTGGCTTGGTGTGGGATGTTCGCGCGTGGCGACTTCGAGCATATGAGCGATGGGGGTGATACCGCCGATGGGGTCCTTGGAAAAGTACCAGCCGTAGGAAATGGCACCGATGAGCCGCCCGTCGATGTACACCGGGCTGCCGCTCATGCCCCTTATGAGACCCGTGTGCGCCAATGGGCCGCCAGAGAGCCGCGCGAGGATCATGTCCATGCGCGGCCCCAAGGCCCCTTTTAGCACCCCCAAAATTTCGACTTGGAAGGTGTCGATCTCAGTGCCTTGGAAGGTCGTCAGCCCAAAGCCGCTCATGCCGCGGCGCAACTCGCTTGGCTCCATGAGAGGTTGTGCGCGGAGCGCGGGAGTGGCTAAGAGCAACGACGCCAGCGCGACTAGTATGCGAAATGAGGTCTGCACGACCTTTTGCTTGCCTTTCCCAGAGAGAAAAGAATTAGAAAAGCTATACTTGGGCTAGGGAAAAGTCAAGGTAAGCCGAGCGGTTATAGGCGTTGTAACATTTTGTTTGACAATAAGTTGCCTCTTTTGGATTTCGGGCAATCCCTTGACAAACGTCACGCCAGACGCCATTACTTTGTTCCCGCAACCACCTACGTGACAATAGGAGAAGATCATGCTGAATATCGGTTTTATCGGCTGCGGCGGCATTGCCCGCCATCACGCTAGTTGCTTATCCCAGATCCGGGGTGCGCGCATTCTCGCGGCCGCGGATGTCGTCGCCGACGCGGCCGCAGCGTTCGCCCGCGACTTCGGGGCCGAACACCACTTCGCGGACTTCCGAGCGGTGCTCGATCTGCCCGAGATTGACGCGGTGTGGGTCTGTACCCCCACTTTCCAGCATCCCGCGCCGGTCATCGCCGCGGCCAAAGCCGGCAAGCACGTGTTCTGCGAAAAGCCCATGGCGCTGAAGGTGGCTGATGCGCGGCGCATGGCGCGTGCTTGCAGCCAAGCTGACGTGCGGCTGACCATCGGCTTTGTGCGCCGCTTTGACGCTCAGTGGGGCAAGCTCAAGGAGATCATCCAATCCGGTGCCGTCGGCGAGCCGGTCATCTGGCGCTTTGCTGGAGGGGGCCGCCCGGGCCGTCCGTGGTTCCGCGATGAGAACAAAGGTGGCGGTCCGCTGATGGACGGTGCCGTGCACAACTACGATTTCGCCTTGCAGATTTTTGGCCCAGCCGCTTCGGCGCAAGCCTCTTCCCTGCAATTCGACCCCACCAGCGTCGGCGCTGACACCGCTAGCGTCATCGTCAACTTCGCCAGCGGCGACCAGCACTCCTTGATCTGGTCTTGGGGCGTGGCCGCTGGTGCGCCCGTGGCGAGCCTCAACGATGTGATTGGCCCGGCCGGCTCCCTGCAATTTGGCATGACTGCGCAGAAGGCCCCGGCGCGCTTCAATTCGCAAAAAAGCGGTGCTTTTACGCTCAAGATGGGCGAGGGCCGCGAGCGGGTGTACTCCTATCCGCTCAAGGACATGTTCGCCGAGCAGGACAAACACGTGGTCAAGTGCTTTGCCAATGGCGAACAGCCCTTAGTGACTGGAGAAGACGGGATCGCCGCCTTGGAGATTGCGACGGCTGTGTTGAGGGCTGGGAAGGGACAGCGGACGGTGAAGATTGGGTAGATCGACTACGGCCGGGATGGACACAACATCGTGATCCTGCTTGCGGGCGGAACGAAGAAGAGTCAAGACTGCGATATTGAGCAAGCCCGAATCCACTGGAAAGCGTACAAACAGGAGAAACGAAATGCCCGTAAGAGAACATAAGGCCAGCGATTACCTGAAAACGCCCGAGGACATCGCGGCCTATCTGAATGTCGTGTTCGAAGACTCCGATACTGACCACGAGGACTTGATGATTGCGCTTCGCAACGTCGCTGACGCCATCGGTGGCGTATCGGAACTGGCGCGCCGAACCGGCCTGAACCCATCGGGTCTGTCTCGTGCGCTCTCGGCGCAGAATACCCCGAAGATTGACACCGTTCACAAAATTGTCAGAGCTTGCGGGGTTCGGCTCCAATTCGCTGCATGAGCCTGATCGCTCCAGAGGAAAGATGACCGCTCACGCCGCCGTCCGCGTGCCTCGACCAAGCTACTCGGACGATAATCGGGTAGAAACTGCCTCATAAATGCTGCTCACTGCGTAGGGCGTTCCCTTGTGGACGCCCTATATCATTAAAATTCGGTAAAGGAATTGACCGTATGAAGTTGTTTATCGGCGGTCTCATCGCGCTGATGTTGAGCGTCAGCGTCGATGCGGAGCCGCTGCTTAAGGGACGAGTGCGGCTGTCGTCTGGGCAACCAGCGGCGGGCGCGCAGGTGCGGTTGTTTGATCTAACCGATCTACGCCGGTTCGTCGGCACGACGACGGACGAGGCCGGGCATTTTGCGCTGCCGTTGCGAGCTTTCTCTATGGAAAAAGGGACGGCCTTGCCGACTGACTTTGCGCTAGGGCAGAACTATCCCAATCCGTTCAATCCTTCGACGGTGATTCCGTATCAGCTACCGATGGCGGCACGGGTGCGGCTGGAAGTGTTCAATGTGTTGGGGCAGCGGATGGCAACGCTGGTGGATGAGGAGCGGCCGGCCGGCCTTCACACGGCGGCTTGGGACGCGGCGGATGCGGCCGGGCAGGCGGTGGCCGCCGGGGTGTATATCTACCGGCTGACAGCGGATGGTGGGGTGTTGACGCGGCGGATGGTGCTGGTGGATGGGCAGGCGGGAGTGGTGGCAGGGGCGGCTCCAGCGGCGGCGACGTCCTCAACGGACGCGGCGGATCGGAAGTATGGTCTCGCTGTTGCGGGTGCGGGGGTGGCGACATACATAGATGTAGACTTTTGGGCGGGGATGGTGCCGATGGAACTAGTGGTTGAAGCGATGGAGCCACGGCCGCGGGGCAAGGTGTTGACTGGCGGTATTTTGGGGGATGTCAACGGCGATGGCCAAGTTGATTTAGCCGACGCGCTAGCGGTGGCATTGTACATCATTGATTCGTCTATAACGCCGCCGAACAACGGCGATATAGCTCTCGGCGATGTCAATGCTGATGGCCAGTTTACGACCGCCGACGTGCTGCTAATTGCGACATACAGTGCCAATCCGTCCGATCCGTCGCTGCCGGCGGGGCTTGGCCAATCCATTACAGACGCCCCAAACGTCGCCGATCGTTCAACCGACCTAGATGCCGCCGATTACTCAACGTGGAATTTACCGGAGGGTGCTGTCGCTCGCTTGGGAAAAGGAACGGCTGAGGCGGTGGCGTTCTCGCCCGATGGGCAGGTTCTGGCGGTGGCAGGAAGCCTTGGTATATGGCTGTACGATGTGGCGACCTCTCGTGAACTGGCACTGCTCGCCGGACTCGGGCATACGGATGGGGTCGGTTCTATATCGTTTTCCCCGGACGGCTCGCTTTTGGTGTCTGGGGACGGGGATGGCAAGGTAATCTTTTGGGATATATCGAGTCAGACACCGCTAGCCACCTTACAAGGGCATACGGAGGAGGTCAATTCCGTGTCTTTTTCTCCGGATGGCTCGCTTTTGGCATCTGGGGGAGAGGATGGCAACGTAATCCTTTGGCATGTATCGAGTCGGACACAGATAGTCCCCCTGCCGCATACGGAGGGGGTCAATTCCGTGTCTTTTTCCCCGGACGGCTCGCTTTTGGCGTCTGGGGGAGGGGATGGCGTAATCTTTTGGGATATATCGAGTCAGACACCGCTAGCCACCCAACTGCCTCATACGGATAGGGTCAGGTCTGTATTGTTTTCTTCGGATGGTTTGCTTTTGGCGTCTGGGGGAGGGGATGGCGTAATCTTTTGGGATATATCGAGTCGGACTCGGGTCGCCACGCTGCCGTATTATGGGGTCAATTCCGTGTCTTTTTCTTCGGACGGCTCGGTGCTGGCTTTCGATTTTGGCTTTTGGGATGAAGGTCGCGACGTAATCGGTCGCGACGTAATCGTTTGGGATATATCGAGTCGGACACAGCTAGCCGCCTTGCCGCATACGGAGGGGGTCAATTCCGTGTCTTTTTCTTCGGACGGCTCGCTTTTGGCGTCCAGACGAGAGGATAGCGTAATCGTTTGGGATGTATCGAGTTGGACACAGCTAGCCACCCTGCCGCATACGGATACGGATGGCGTCGGTTCTGTATCGTTTTCTCCGGACGGCTCGCTTTTGGCGTCCGGGGAAAGGGACCCTTGGGGAGGGAATCCTTGGAATGAGGATGGCGACGTAATTCTTTGGGATGTATCGAGTCGGAGTCAGCTAGCCATTCTACAAGGACACACAAGCAGGGTCAGATCTATATCGTTTTCTCCAGATGGTTCGCTTTTGGCGTCTGGGGGAAAGGATGGCGACGTAATCGTTTGGGATGTATTGAGTCGGAGTCAGGTCGTCACCCTACAAGGGCATAGGGGTGGGGTCTATTCCGTGTCGTTTTCTCCGGACGGCTTATTTCTGGCGTCTGGGGGAGGGGCAGGCGACGTAATTCTTTGGAATGTATCGGGTCAGAGTCAGGTCGCCACCCTGCCGCATACGGATGAGGTCTATTCCGTGTCGTTTTCTCCGGATGGTTCGCTTTTGGCATCTGGGGGAGAGGATGGCGTAATCGTTTGGGATGTATCGAGTGGTAGTCAGGTCGCCACCCTGCCGCATACGGGTTGGATCGGTTCTATGTCGTTTTCTCCGGATGGCTTACTTCTGGCGTCTGGGGGAGGGGCAGGCGACGTAATTCTTTGGAATGTATCGGGTCAGAGTCAGGTCGCCACCCTGCCGCATACGGATGAGGTCTATTCCGTGTCGTTTTCTCCGGATGGTTCGCTTTTGGCATCTGGGGGAGGGGCAGGCGACGTAATTCTTTGGGATGTATCGGGTCGTAGTCAGGTCGCCACCCTGCCACATACGTCTGAGGTTTTTTCCGTGTCGTTTTCTCCGGACGGCTCGCTTTTGGCATCTGGCGAAAGGGCTGGCGCGATCCTCCTATGGCGGCTTTCTTCTATCGCGCCGTAGCCGGTGCTGACGCCCGAAATTGATGTAGCTGAGATTCTTGAAGCGGCTGAGGCGGAGTGACCACCGGCTCGCCACTGTAGCCAACATACGCAAAGGTTTCCGAGGAAACGATAGGGGACTGATGAGGCGGCGGTAGTGTCTTCGTCTCTTTAGCTAGTGGAGAGTGGGCATTAGTCAGTGTCCTCTTTGGGGACGGATGGCATGGCTTCGTTGTATTCGGCGATCCATTTTTCGGCGTCTTCTCTGGTATAGGTGCCAGTGATGGCACCGCTGTTTTTCGGCAGTTTATTACTTTTCGGTTTGTCGAGGTGCCGTGTCAGCTTTTCTCGTAACTTCTTATCTGCTTCAACGGGGAGATCCCCGACAATGCAATCCAGAGTATCTTGCCCCAATCCGCCCTCAAAGGTAATTCCGCTCAGATCGCTTTCTTTGCCAGTTTGAGTTCTAATGCGTTTTTCAAATGAAATTAAACAGTTCTTTTTGCTAATAACTCCTTGCAGTTGAGCCTGCGTGAGATTTGCCTCTTGCAGTTTAGCTTCCGAAAGATTAGCCGCTTGTAGTTGAGCCTCCATGAGGTCCACCCCTTGCAGTTCTGCCGCCCAAAGCACGACTCCTTGTAGCTTCGCCCTTTGCAGGTTCGCCCTTTGCAGGTTCGCTCCCTTTAGGTCCACCCCTTGCAGGTTCGCTCCCTTTAGGTCCACCCCTTGTAGGTTCGCTCTTGTGAGGTTCGCCCCTTGTAGATTTGCCGCATCGAGGTTTGCTCCTTGCAGTTGAGCCTCCGTGAGGTTCGCCCCTTGTAGATTCGCTCTTGTGAGGTCCGCCTCTTGTAGATCCACTCCGACCAAGACAGCACTTTCTAGACGCGCTATCCTGAGATCGGCACCCATCATCCTGCTTCCCCTCAAGTCGGCACTTAGTCCTTTGAAAACATCATGCTCTTGAACAAACAACAGATTCAACAGACTCTGGACTTCTTCCGAGGGTTCTGACACGTATGACGCGTCTTCCGGGACCTTATACTTTTTCTGATTCTGATACTCGTATTCGCCCGTCGTCTGGCGGATATGAGCGCAGAGAACATCCAGCACTGTCTGGCGCAAATCTTCAGTGTCTTGCGCTAGGTGGAAGAGTTCGTAGGCTCCGCCTAGGCGCACGGAGTCCTTTTCGTGTCCGAGATGCTCGATAGCGTTTCTAAATCGCTCCTGCTGCTGTCCCTGCTCGGTTTTCAGTACAGCATCGGCCTGCGCTTGTGCGGTATCCTCCATCGCCTTGGCGCGCTTATAGGACATCAGGGCTTGCAGGGCGATCAAGATACCACCCATGCCGATGCCCAGAAATTTCAAAGCCTCGTTTTTTGATTCCCCTTTTTCAGCTACCCCTAAAAGATCGAAAATCCACTCGGGATTTTCAGAGGACATGACGACTACAAAAATTACCACCAAGAGGATGAGCAGGACGATAAGAACGATCTGGAAGATCGAAAAAAGATATTTCATGATTTCTTGGGCTAAGCGGCGCAATTTAGAAAAGAGCTTCTTAGCTGCATTGGCACTGACTCATCGAGCAGCAGTCTCATAAGCAATACTCTCCAAGACTTCCCTCGCCATATCAATCGTCCTGATTGCCTGCTCGCGGCTTACGCTCGGGAAGTCGTCCAGAAATTCGTCCAGACTGTGCCCGCCCGCCAGATAATCAAACAGGTTCTTTATTGGTACGCGGGTCCCCACAAAAACGGGCGTGCCGCTCACAAAGTCCTCTTTGCTGTGAAACACGCCGTTCTCAATTGTGAGTATTGCGTTTTCGGTTGTTTGTGTCATAGTGCTCCTCCTAGGGAAAGAGGATTTTTCGCCATATCAATAAGCAGGTTGTACACGCAATGCGTCGGCTGGATCACTTTGTTGGATTTGTTCGTTATAGGCTGTCTTGCGGCGTTGCCAATTTTCGTAAATGCCTTTCCATCGGCTGAAATCCGTTCGGGTTTCGTCAAAATCGTCGTAGTGCGATAGCTTGCCCGCTCTTAAGATGTTGTAAAAATCTTGGCTGAGAATGCCGTATTTTTCTTCGTAGGGCGTGAGCCGCCGTTCAAGCTGCTTCATCTCAAGGACGAGTTCGTGAAGCTCCATTGCAGTTCTCCTTTTTTGAGTGCTCCTCCGGTTGGTACTCCTCTTCTCCCCGGCTTACCAATCCACAACCGACCCGTCGTCGGGATCAAAGCGAGTTCGATAGGGATTCGGTTCGCCGACTTGGGCCATGAGCTTGTCTTCGTCGATGGTGATGCCGAGGCCGGGATCCGGGGGCAGGGGTCGGTGGCCGTTGGCGACCGGTGGCAAGGGTTTGGCGAGTAGGTCTGCGTATTCGTTGTCGCCGCGCTCTTGGATGAGAAAGTTGGGAATGGCAGCGGCGACCTGCAGACTCGCGGCGAGCGAACAGGGACCTTGGGGATTGTGTGGGGCCAGCGGCGAGTAGTAGGCCTCGGCCATGCCGGCGATGATCTTCAATTCGGTGATGCCGCCGGCATAGCAAACGTCCGGCTGGAGGATGTGGGCGGCGCGTTTTTCGAGAATTTCCTTGAATCCCCACTTGGTAAAGATGCGCTCGCCCGTGGCAATGGGGATGTGGGTCTTTGCGGCGATTTCGGCCATGACATCGATGTTGAGGGCCTGGACAATTTCCTCGTAGAACCAAGGGTGATACGGTTCGAGCGCCTTGACGAGCAGCAGGGCGGTAGGGGGCTGCACTGCGCCGTGAAAGTCAACGGCAATATCGACGCTGGAGCCGTGTTGTTCGCGCAGCGCCTTGAAACGCTCGACGATCTCATCGACGAACTTTTGGCCCTCGATGTATTTGAAGGGGGAACGCGACGTGCCCGGCCCCACCTTCATGGCGTTGACCCCGGTCTGCTCACTTACTTCGCCGTAAACCCGAATCCGCTCGCGCGTGGGGCCGCCGAGCAGCTTGTACACGGGCACGCCATAGCATTTGCCGGTGATGTCCCAAAGGGCCATATCAATGCCGGAGGAAATCGCGGTTTTGATCGGGCCGCCGCGATAGAAGGCACCGCGGTGGATGGCCTGCCAGTGGTGGGTGACTGGGCGGGGATCCTTGCCCACTAGGTAGCCGGCGACTTCGAGCGCACCGGCGGCACAGGCCTTGGCGTCGTCCTTGAGCATTTCGCCCCAACCGGTGATACCCGCGTCCGTCGAGATCTTGACGAAGACCCAAGAGTTTTTGAGAACGAACGTCTCGATCTTGGTAACTTTAATCGCATCGTTGGGCCCGATAGGGGCTTCAGTGCCCGACATGGCGGTACTCCTTTGGCTATGGGTGATCGCTTGTTGTATGGATGTCCTTACGGTGCCGTAGATGCAACCGAAGTCGCGCTGGCAATGCGCCAGCGTCCGTCGAGATCACAGGCTTCGTAGAACATGCGGAAGCGGCCGTCGGCAAGGTCAATCACACATGGCTCTGAGGCCTTGGCTGCGTCCCATGGTCCTCCATTGTCAATGCAGATTCCCGGATCCTTGACCCACAGCAGACCGTCCTTGGAAAATGCGCTGAAGATTCTGCCGTGATACTTTGATCCACGGGGGACCTCCGGAGCCGACGTCCAGCCTGCGTAGAACATGCGGAAGCCGCCCTCGCCTAGGCGCAAAACCTCCGGGGCATAGACGGCCGAGCTTTCGAAAGCTCGGTCCTGGGGTATGCGAACGCCGGGCTCCAACTCGAACACTAGACCATCTTCTGACACTGCGCTGACGATGTTTCTGTTGCTGCAAGCGCTTGGCAGCGAAACATCCGGATAGGGATAGGCACTGGCGTAGAGGCGAAAGCGGGGGCCGCCCTGCTCTGCGGCCGGGTCGAGGTGAAGACAGCGAGGTGCCAGATAGGAGACGCTTGCTCCGACTAGGCGCAGGCCCGGCTCTCGTTCCCAGACCAGACCGTCGTCGGAAACAGCACTCACAATTGCGGCCTTGACTTGGCCGTCCTCCCTCTCTGTCTTCCCCTCGTAGTACATGCGGTAGCGGCCATCCGCTAGGGGAATGACGTCTGGGCTCCAGATGTAGTGCTCGGCGCCGTCCCCGCCCGCATCCATTCTGACACCCGGCTCCTTCTCCCAGTGCTCGGCATCGGTGGAGAAGGCACTGAGGATGTAACCCTTTGAAGCCGCGTTTGGACGCTGCGGCCCGAGGCCGTGATAGTACATGCGGTATCCGCCTGCCATTCTGACCACGTTCGGAGTGAGAGTTCGGTCCGAATCGAGCGGTCCGTTGGAATCGATGGCGACGGCGGCGTCCTTGATCCACTGAGTTCCGGGATCCACGTCCTGATAGTGGACGGCTTTCAGCATGTTTGTAGATGTCATTTTGGCCTCTTGGTGTCGATTAACTGGGCAGCAGCACCTTTACTCGTAGGTACCTCGTATTGAGGTCGTTGGCCTGAAAGTCGCTAGGCATCGACCTGCTGCTTGCGCCGAGCACCTTGGCGACCGACCCGATAGCTACTCGCCGTATAGGTCAACGTCTGCCCAGGCTGCATCTCCACCACCTGTGTATTCGGCGAGAGAAATTTTACCGCTTCGCTCAACGCGCCGATGTCTGCTGGCTGGTTCATAATCGGCCCGTAGTGGCAGGGAATGACGATGTCGGGGCGGATCAAGCTTGCCGCCCGCGCCGCCTCGCGGATCCCCATTGTGTACTGCCCGCCCACCGGCATAATCGCGATCTGCGGTCCGTACATCTGGCCGATGAGCTGCATATCGCTGAACAGGCAGGTGTCGGAGGTGTCGTATATGGAGATGCCGTTGTTGTAGGCAACGATGAAACCGTTGACCGCGCTGTCGGGGTGGAAGAGCAGCCCCGCTGGCAGTTCGCCGCCGATGACGTGCGGCGATAGCGACTGCGAGTGATGGGCCTGTACCATAGTGATCGTGGCGTCTTTGACCTTGACAGTGCCGCCGGGATTCATCGACAGCGCCCGCGAGCCCATTTTGAGCCCATGCACCGCCTCGGCGACTGAGCAAAGCTCGTAGTTGCCGACGAACTTGGCCTTGGTGCGCTTGCAGATCTCGTAGGAGTCGCCGATGTGATCGCTGTGGCCGTGGCTGGCGATGACGATATCAGCTTCTTTAACCTGGCTGAGCTTCATCTTGGCGGTGGGATTGTCGTCGAGCCAAGCGTCGAAGTAAGTGACCGAGCCTTTGTCGGACTCGAAGCGGAAAGAAGCGTGGCCGATAAAGGTGATCTTCACGGATGCCATAGGAATGGTCCTTTCTGTTAGCGTTGGCTTAGATCGTCGCCGAGGTCCGTTGAGTCGAACTGCCCCTTCTCGGCGCAGACGGCGACGACCAACAATTCGAGATTTTCTTGCGTGTGGTTATAGAGGCCGTGGCTGCTCCCCAGCCCACTGGGAATCGCGTCCCACTGCGCGACCTCTTGCGTCTCATCGTCCACCGTCATCCGCCCGCTGCCCTCGATGATGATATAGACCTCCTCGACGCCTTCGTGGCGGTGGTAGCCGAGCGAAGTGTCCGGCGGCAACAGACAGTGGGCCAAACAGTAGAAATTGCTGCGGAAATCCTCCGGTCCCCAGATGAGCCGACCGCCGACTGCGCCCTTGCCGCCGTGCGCTTGGCCGTATTTCAGCGCACCGCGGTCTAGACGCCCCACCGGCAGGCGATCGGTGGACTCCAGTTCAGCACCGACCCGGTCGTCGCCCAGATCGGTCGATTTGGGTTCGCCTCCGGGAACCACGCAGTGGACGTTGAACCAGCGCGTCTCGCGGTCGGTGTGGTTGTAGATGGCGTGGATCTCGCCCGAGCGCAACGGCACTGCGGCCCCACCCTCAACTACGGCGGTGCGCCCGTTGTGGGTGAACTGCGAGGCGTTGTCAATGGCGATAAAAATCTCCTCGCTGTCGTCGTGGCGGTGGTAGCCAATTCCGCCGCCGGGTAGGAGGATCGCACAGTGGACAAAGGCGAAGGGCGACTCGAAATCGTCGCGTTCCCACAGGCGGTTGAAGAGGATCGTCCCGGCACCGCCGTGGACGTCGCTCAGCTCCTTCATATCTGCACGGTCGGCTCTCGCTATGCGCATGATGGCCTCATTTCTCGCGGTGGAAGAGCTGAAGGTGCAGTTGGTTTGGCCCCTCGAAAAATCCCAAGGTGATACCGGTCCCCCCACCGACGTCAAAAGGCTCTTTGGTGATGGTGACCTCCTTGTCCTTCAACTCCTGCGCGCTGTCTTCCACGCTATCGACCTCAAAGGAGATGTGGTGGAAACCAGGGTCGTGCCCCTCGGTCTTTTGCGGCATGAGCTCCAACAGGATACCGCCGGCGTCGAGGAAGACATAGTCGTCGTCCTCCTCGTTGGCAAAGCGCTCCACCACAGTAAGCCCTAGTTTCTGCGTGTAAAACGCCACTGCTCCTTCAACATCGTCGGTTACGACCGCGATCTTGTGAATTTTGTGTACCATCGAATTTCTCCTCTTCGTTAGCTAACCTGTTCGTGGTCGAGGTGCTTGCGCAGCCGTCGCCCGACCACGCCGATTTGGTGTTTGAAGTCTTGAAAAGTATAGCTCTGATGCGATTTCCAGTAGGAATTCCACAGCGCGTCGTCCTTGTCCTTGACCTCGGCTAGCCGCGTCAGCGAACGGCCCAGTTCGGTGCGGCGAAAGTTGCGGTAGGCTTGCTCGGTCAGGTAGTAGCCGTATTGGGGGTCGGCCACCTCGTAGCCGTATTTGATCATGGAGCGCGGCTTGGCGGACAAATGCGCGGCGCGGGCGTGGAGAATCGAGGCAAAGGTCACGGCGAGGGCACCGGCCTTGGCGACCACTTTTTGCTGCCCGCGGATCCAGCCGAGCTTGGCGGTCTGCGGCGGCGTGTAGAGCCGCCGGTGACTGCCGGGCAACAGCATGGTCGGCCCCATGTCTTCCTCCACGTCCTGCGGGTAGTACATGCACAAGATCTCGGTCAGCGGCCGGTCGGCCATATAGGTGTCGTCCACGTGCCAGCCGCCGCCGTCGCTTTGGCCGCCTTGCGTAAGGTGGTTCCAGAAGCGGAAAGGGCTGATGGCGACCTCGGGCGTCTCCAGCAGGAACGAGATAAATGCGACGATCTTGGCGTGGCAGAGCAAATCGCCGATGCTCTCGCACTCAAAGACGTCGATGGCACCGTACTCATGGGCGTCCTGATTGGTCCGTTCCGCCAGCTCGGGCTCAATCCAGCCGTCGAGTACGACGTAGCCGGTGTCGAAGAATTCTTTTTTGAGCTCTTTCCAGTTGGCTTCCATGGTCCCCTCCGTTTATTGACGCTGGCCGTGCGGCGTGTAATCCAGCCCCTCGCCGGGCCGGAAGTAGCGCTCTAGGATAAATTCAAAACCGAGTTGGTTGTGGGCATTTTCCTGCGGGTACTCCACGCCAGGAAAAGACACCACCCGCCACCCGTCGGCCATGGCCGCGGCCGCGTTGGCATAAGGACATTCGTTTTTGGGGTCGAAGCGGAACTCGCTATCAAAAGGGCCGAAGTAGTTCCACGCGATGACGCCCGCGTCGATGCGGTCTTGGTCGGCCCAGATGTAGAGGAGGTGCTGCTGCTCGCCGCTCTGTAGGTCGCGCAGGGCGTCTAAGTCCTGCAAGGTGACGCCCGCACCGCTTAAAATTTTCTCTTGCGACTGGCGTATCCAGCCGTCTATGGCAGTGGTCATGTCGGCTCCGGTAGGTTCAATTTGCGGCAGCAAATATAGAGCGTGCGAACAACTCGCCGCAAGCGCGGCAGGGCTTGGCCGCTGCTATCGGTGCCCCTATGTTCTGAGCCAAACAAAATCAGGAGGCTGTCATGTCCCATCCGCTCTTCGACCTATCCAACCGCGTCGCCTTGGTCTCTGGTGCGGCCAGCGGCCTCGGCAAAGCCATGGCCACCGGCTTTGCCGAAGCAGGGGCCGACCTCGTCTTGGCCGACATTAACGCCGACGGTTTGGCCACGACGGCCCGAGAACTGGGTGCCTTGGGCCGCCGCGTCCTCCCGGTGACGTGCGACATGTCCCAACCCGATCAGATCCGCATCATGTTTGAATTAGTAGATGCAGAATACGGCCGCATCGACATCGTGGGCAATGTGGCCGGCAATGCACGGCGCAATACCCCGCTCGACCTGACACCCGAGGAGGTCGAGTTTACCCTGCGAAACCTCGTGGTCGGTCGCCTAGTCTGTTGCCAAGAGGCCGGCCGGCGCATGATGGCCTCGGGCCACGGCGGCAGCATCATCAACCTCGTGTCGATCGCTGGCATCAATGCCATGGGACGCAGCCACCTCTCGTACAGCATGGGCATGGGTGCCGCCGCGCAGATGACCCGCGAGCTGAGCACGGAGTGGGCTGCCAAGGGCGTGCGCGTCAACGCCATTGTCTGCGCCCAGCTAATGAACGCCGACCTCAAGGAGCGCATCGCCGCGGATCCCGCGCTGGGCGAAACCTATTTGCGCGGCCTCCCCATGGGTCGTCTCGGCGACTCCAACGACATCAAGGGCGCGGCAATTTTCCTCGCCTCGGACGCCTCGGCTTGGATCACTGGCGTGATGCTGCCCCTAGACGGCGGCAACCTCTCCAAGAACGCCGGCGGCTCGCATCCGGGTATGCCCAACGCGCCCGCCGAGCAGATTGGCCTCTAGGCGATGAATGTTGGCATCTGGCAGACTATTCCCCAACCGGCGATTTCCCGCTACTTAGGGCTGATGGGCTGGGACTGGATCGTCCTCGACCTCCAACACGGCCCGATGACTTGGGAGACCGCCTATGAGTGCATCTACGCCGCCCGCCCGACCGGTGCTCGCCCCCTGATCCGCACCTCCATCGGCAACCCCGGCGAAGTGGAAAAAGCCCTTGATCTAGGAGCGGGCGGCGTCGTAGTGCCGATGGTCAACTCGCTCGCCGCGGCCCAGGCAGTCGCCCGCGCCGCCAAATACCCGCCCACAGGAGCGCGCTCGCTGGGCGGCGACCACTATCTCCACTACGGCGATGACTATTTTGAAAAGGCCAACGACGAGACCCTGCTGCTGGTGCAAATGGAACACATCGATGCCGTTGAGCGAGCCGAAGAAATCATGGCTCTGCCCGGCGTCGATGGCTGCTTTGTCGGGCCGGTTGATCTAGCGCTGTCGATGGGCCTGTCGCGCCATCGTCCCGTCTATGAACAGGACCCCGCCTATCAGGCGTCGATGGAGCGGATTGTCTCCACAGCCCTAGCAGCCGGCAAAAAACCCTGCTGCAACACGTATTCTCCCGAAGACTTCGCAGCCAAAAAAGCCGCAGGCTTCCAGGCCCTCACCTTCAAGTCGGACCTCGACCTGCTAATGGACCGAGGCACTCAACTATTGAGCTGTCTCAAGGGAAGCACCGGGGACTGAGTGTAGCACAAAGGCCAAACGAACGGAGATTGCCATGACCCTCACTTGCGCCGATGTAGATTTCGACCTGAAGCTCGCCGAATTCAAAATCAACGGCTACACCGTCTTTGAGAACATGATTCCCGGGGAAAAGATCGACCAGATCCGCGAGGCATTCCTGCCGCTGCTGACGCATATCCAGGAACGCGAAACCGAGGTTTCCAACGTCGAGCTGGGTGACCCGCGCATCGGCCAGGGGCGTTTGCAGACGACCTGTCGCTACACCCTGACCATCCCGTGGGTCGAACCCTTCGCGGACCCGGATATCTACGAACATCCCGTTATCTTAGAATTTCTCGACCGCTGCTGGCGTCCCGACAGCTACGTCATCACCTGCTACCACTCCAATACCCCCTGCGAAGGGAGCGCCTTCCAACACTGGCACCGCGACACCGGTATCGCCCGCGAGATCCCCCACGTCGGCCTCGAAACCGTCCCCGTAGTAGGTGTCAAGTTTCCCTTGGTCGAAACCTCGGAGGAAAACGGCAGCTTTGAAGTCCTCCCCTCGACCCAGTACCTAGCCGACCCGGAACTCGAAGGCCACTACGACGAAATCCTCCGCAAAGGCCACTTCCCCTCGGCTCACCGCCTCAACCTCAAAAAAGGCTCGATGTGGATCCAAGACGTGCGCACCCTTCACCGCGGCACTCCCAACTGCACCTCAGACCCGCGCCCCGAACTCGTTGTCTGCTACTGCCGCGACTGGTATGCCATCGCGCGGAACGTCGAAATGCCGCAGGCTGCGTATGAAGCTCTGTCGGCCAAAGGCCAACAGCTACTAAGCCGTTATCAGAAGGTTGAGTGGGACTGATTCGTTTGCCGGGATTGAGTGTTGGCTCCCTACTCTCCTAACACTTCCCGGGCAACTCTGAGGATGTTGCCGCCGAGGATTTTGCGGATGTCGTCATCGGCATAACCGCGTTGCACCATGCCGACCGTGAACAGCGGGAAGTTCGTCCACGCCGTGCTCTGGAACATGCGCTCTTGACGCCACTCGGAGCGTTGCACGGGGTCGTTGACCTCCCACAGGGCCTCCCAGCGCGGGCGGCTGCCCGGTCGCGCCGGCACCTTGGCGCTCTCTTCCTTGGCGCGGCAGCTAATGTAGGATCGATCCGTGCCAATCGTCACGTGATCGACGCCGATGACCTGCACCGCGTGGTCGATGTGGTCGAGCATGGCGTCGATACAGCCGCTGCCGCCGACAAAGGCCGGCACATTGGTGATGCCCACGGTTCCGCCCTTGTCGGCGATTGCCCGCATCACGTCGTCCGGCTTGCAGCGATGGTGGTGGTTCAGGGCCGCGCAGGCCGAATGGCTGGCGACGATCGGCTTTTGCGACACTTCGGCCGCGTCTAGACAGGTCTGCCAGCCGGAGTGGGCCACGTCGGCAATCACGCCGACCTTGTTCATCTCGGCGATCACAGCACGGCCAAAGTCGCTCAAACCGGCGTTGGCTGGCTCGGCACAGCCGTCGCCAATGGGGTTGCGGCGGTTGTAGGTCAGGTGCATCATGCGGCAGCCGAGCTCAAAGAACTGGCTGATGAAACGCAGTTCCTGCTCGACCGTGGCCTGCTCTCCTGGGAGGGGCACGCCGTTGCACGTCTGATAGATGCAGTGCCGTCCAGCGGCTTTGGCGGCGACGATGTCGTCGGGGAAGGCGGCCCGCGCCACGTGGTCGCGCAGGCGATCCGTCAGATGCGTATAGTGCGCTAGTCGCCCCAACATGCGCATGGGGTTGTTGCCCTCCTCGCCGGCGTTTTGAAAGGCGCAAGTCACCCCGGACGCCTCCCAGGCCCCCAAGTACTCGGCCTTTAGCTCGTCGTCATAGGCCCAGCGCGTCATTCGCATCTGCTCCGACAGGTACTGCAACTCAACCTCCGAGGCCCGCGCCTCCACGGCCTGCGCCATGGCCTCGCCGTCGATTGGTGCTAGCAGCCCGAGGCTGTACGACTCGCACACGATGGCGTCGCGGTGCAAGGCCAGCCCGTGCTCCAACTGCGATGCGGACGGTTGCAGGATTTCGAGCGCCACGGCCCTCGCTTGCTGGATATTCTCTTCCCAAGGAGTCACGTCTTCTTCCCTTTCTCTGGATTGGGGAACGGATGGGGATGGCCGGTGTAGGCCCGCTCGCCGCGCACTAGGATCTTCTCTGGATCGTCCTTCAATACATCGTGCGAGTCGTGCGCGCTGTATCCAAGGGTCATGCTGCGCCGCGAACCATTGCTGCGGTTGACATCGGAGCCGTGGAAGCAGCAGTCGTTGAACAGCAGCACGCCACCCGCTGACATAGGCACGGGCAGCGAGCGCCGGTATAGTGGATTGCGCCGGAAGTCGCCGCTGGGGCGACGCGGCTTTGCAAAGGGCCGCAAGTGACTGCCCGGGACCAGGTACACACAGCCGTTGTCGATGGTCGATTCCTCCAGATAGATGAGCGCCGTGATTAAGGTCGGCTCGTACAACTCCTCGCCGGAATGCCACGGCACCGGGGCCGAGCTAGGCGGCCGCACCATGATGTGGTTGTGTTTGTTGGTCAGCAATTCGATGTTGTCGCCGAGCACGCCCGCGAGGGCATCGAGCACGATCGGGTGGGTCGCTGCTTCGAGATACACTGGATCCCGCGCTAGGATTTTCGACAGGCGACGCACGTCCTCGGGCGTGCGCGAGTTGGTGCCGGTCTCCCACTCGACGGGCTCCGCTAGGGTTGCGATCTGTTCGTCCGTGACCGCGTTCAGGCGAGCCACCAACTTTCTCGGCAGGGGCCGAGCTACTCGGTGGAAGCCGTTGTGGCGGAAGTACCAGGCTTCTTCCTGCGTCATTCTTTTTTCCTTCTCACGGGGCCGACGACTGTGCCATTAGATAGTCAACAATCTCGACCTCCCACTCTTCTGTCAAGCGTTTTCCCGATAGTCGGCTGGCTCTCGTCGAGTGCTGATGGTCTCGGTTGACTAGGCTATGATAATCCGCTTTTATCCATGCCAATAACTATACGGCAGACCACGGATTATCTATATCGCATCAGCAGTCGGAGGAACAAGACATGATTTCAGAGAAACTATACGAAGCCGCTTTTCCGTATGCCGAGGACATCCTCGCCTTGCCGGTGGAAGATCTCGACCAAACCGCGAAGTGGTACGGCGCAGCCTTTGGACTCGTCGAGGTCGAAAGGCGCGACGATCCCGTGCCGACGGTCATTCTCGAACGCGACGATGTGCAGATCGGGTTTGCGGTCAACGGCGGCGACGCCAGCCAAGAAGGCGCGGCTATTTTGGTGAATGACATCCACAAGGCCCGCGACGAGCTAGAGGCGAAAGGCGTCGAGACGGGCAATTGGCGCGTGGACGAGCGCGATGGAAAGAGATACCAGGTTTTCTTCGTAATCGCTCCCGACGGGCTTTGCTACTACTTCCACCAGCCGATTGAAAACGCCGGATAGCGATTGTTGCGATTAGTCTGGTCGGCTTACGTCGATCACGCAGACCGAGATTTTGCGCGCTTCGTTGGGCGATAGGGTTGCTTCTAGTCGTTTTTTCAGTTCTTCGGCGTTAGTGGGGCGGGTGCCGGAGGGAGGTGACTTCGTGCGGCATCCGTCGATTTCGCCAAACCAAAACACCAAGTAAATCCCGTAGCCGTCCGTGTCCGGGTCAATCGTGTACTGGGCGATCAACTGGTTTCGCAGGGAACTCCAGAATTTTTGATGCGAGTTCTTCTTGATTTCCACCGGTACTCGAAAATCTGGATAGACAACACATATATCGGTTCGTGTGTTGCCTATATGCTGTACCTCGGGTTCGGCAGTGGGGAAGTACAGACGTAGATCACGGAGCAGCGCATCTCGACAGGAATTCTCGTGTTTCGGATTTGTAGGGTTCTGGTCTTTGTCTTCGTTCCAGTACGGACGCCAATAATTGGCATTGTTCGTACTGATTCGATCCGAGATCTCATCGAAGCGATCCATCAAAAGAGCTGCGAGGTCGGCGGCGTTGGCGGGCGTACCGTCATTCAACGTCTGGCAGACCTGCTCGATAGTGAAGTGGCGATAGCTGGCGTCGCGCCAAGTCACCCGTTGGGCATCTCGCGCTTGGGAGAGTACGTCGCGCCAGCGGGATAGCGCAGGCTCGGCAAGGAGGCGATCCAAGGCGTCACTCGCGTCCTTGGTGGGAGAAGCGGCGAGACGTTGTATCAGGTCGTTGACAAGGCGAGAGGCTTGCATTGCAGGCGTAACCTGCCTGTCCCACTTATTGGGTCCGACATGGCTTCCGACGAGGTGGATGAGGAGTTCCAATCCCAGAGTCTCCAACACATCAAACGAGGACTGCACGCGGCTATCAAAGAACGCCACTAAGTGCCGAATCCGGCTTTCTCGAACCTGTACGAACTGGTTTAGGGGGGCATTGTACGTCTCGGGCGAAACGATGATGCCCGCCGCCAACCAATGCACACGTTGGGCGACATTCATGTTCGGCCGAGATAGCTTTCTGTCGATCAGTTCCTCAAGCGATGCTCTGTCTGCATGCTGAATTGCGGCCCGGAGCAGATGATCCAAGTCTTCGATCTGTTTTTGTTTGCAGCGAATTGGAAAGGCTCGGAGCAGGGGTAGGCTTGCGTATTTGGCTACTTGAGCGTGGTCCGTGTCGTGCGCGAGTTCCGCGAGCTTGTAGATATGCTCACGACCACTGCGAAACTCACAAATGGCGAATTGTTCCTGCACCTCGGCAACGATCTTAGGACGCGCCGTAATTAGTCGTCGATACCATTCGGGTCGATAATCCGCGTGGGACGTACAGTAACAGTAATAGAACGCAATTGCCCTACGAATCCGATCGTCGCTCCAGCGGGATGAGTCTTCTTCTGGAGCTATCCTTTCGAGTTCCGCTAAACCTGCTAGAAACGGCAGACCAAGATTGTGCCTATATCTTTTTTTTCTAAGACTGAGAATCTCCTTGACGTCCGGAACGTCCTCCCGGTCAACCGCACCACGGAAGCTCCGAAGCGTGGCATCGATCAAATCACGGTCGCCTCGAAGCATTTTCGCAACGATCTCTGGTCCATCAGCGCCGCTAAAATCATAGAAGTGTCCAAAGTACACCCGTGCCAATTTGTAAAGTAGAGCGGGCTCGGCTCGGTTTTCGCACAGTGCGTCCTTGTTGGAGCGGATATAGGCAAGCCATTGCTCCTTTTGCTGCTGCCGTTCCTGCTCCTCTTGCCGTTCCTCTTGCTGCTGCCGTTCCTCGAATTCAGTTGCCTCGGCGATAGAATCAAGCAGTCGATTCAGGTACACCTTCAACGTCTCGTTTCTCTGCGTGCATTCTTGTAGGACTTCGCGTGACAGACCTTCGTTGAAAGCCCGACCGAGCAGGTATTCGGCAACTAGCGGTTTGGTGTCCACCAAGGCGTCGGCTTGTTTCAGACACCAGAGGCCGAAATTGGCTGGTGGGCTGGCATCGTACAGACAGTTTTGGACTTTGAATGCATGCCGCCTGAATTCGTCGGATTCGGGACAACGGGACAGTCCCTCTAGGAAGACGGCCTTCTGGACCTCGGGGCGTTGCTCCAGCCACAAGCATATCTCCCGAATGGTTTGGTCATTGAAGCTGTTTTTTATTCTCTCAGATCGCACGCTGAGCCAATTGTACAGATGTTCCGTGTCCAGTTGGTCTCCATGTGCTTTCAGGCCGCGAGCTAGAAGTTTGAGAGGAAGATCATCGTTTAAATGTCGGACATCCAGAACAGGCTGCAAGCCGGAAAAGCGTTCGTGCAGATGGTCGAGAAGTTCGGCCACCTGCTTGTCCGAGGACTCTTTGAGAAGGTCAATCGCCCAGAACAGGCTGTACCTTCCGGTAAGATTGGGATTTCCTTGATCGGTAAAGTAGTCCCACACTTCCGACGGCGGCAGCTCTTGGGGGTAAAGTTGGGTCAGCAGGGTCCCGAGAAGCTCGTTGTCAGTATCGGAAAGGCTTCCAGTGTGAATATCGGCTAGCAGTGCTCTGAGCTTGCTCGTTTTGTCTTTGATGTTCGAGCAGTTGTGGATGAAGGCATCAAGGGCGGCATAGTTGACGCGCGGCCACCACGTGTCGTCGCGGACGATTTCGAGCAGAAGCTCTGAAAGATCCGGCAGGGGTCCGCCTTCCCTCAGAACGCGTAGTACGAAATCGGTAAACATCTGGTGGTCCCGGTCGCGATTACTGTCGCTCAGGATCGACTCGAGCACGGGTTCCATATCGGGCGTGGCAAGCGCACTAAAAGCCGCAGTCATATTCCACACGGAATCGAGCCGAACCCCCTCGTTGTTCAAGGATTCCAGCAGCGCATGTTTCTCGTCGATGGAGAACTCGCGGATGTCGCCGTATAGCCCGACGCCAATGGGATCGCGTTCGATGAGGTCCGCCCGGGCGTCTTCGTAAAGGGCCGCAAGCCAAGCGGATAATCCCCTCATCTCCGTAACCACGGCTCCATCCTTTCCCTCAATCAGGGAGATTACGCGCCGAGCCGGGAGGGGGTCCCTGTCAATGACTTGGGCGAGGTGCCGAGCGCCTAGGAATTCGGCGATGTGGCGATGAACCGGGATGAAGCGGTTATTGGATGCGCCCTTGAACAACTTCGTGGCGAGTGCAGACCGGAGCGCTTCGGGGCTATCGTAGTTGCACTGGTCCAGAGTGAGATAATCTTCGTCCTCCTGACCGTGCAACGTGTACCCGGCCGTACCCGAAATCAATTGAACGGCACAGAGACGTCCGGCGGCATCGATGAGTTGGTCAAGTGCGGGTGGACTGTTGGATTCCTGCGCCGCTTGATGTTCCTCGTTAGGCTCGCGAACCATCTGACCGCAGGCCATCTCGAAAGTTTCTTTGCGACTATTCGGCCACCCGCCGCCTTGGGCCACAACATCAGCCAACATTTCGAGGGTCTGTGGATTCTTCAGCAGTTCATAAACTCTCCGCTCCTCGGCTGCCGCGATAAATGCCTGATCATCGCCGATGTCCGGTCGGTCATTCAGGATGTCGGCGATGTCCGAATCCGTCAGGGGATTGAGCCGCAGGATCGTCACTTTGGAGTCCGGCGAGACAGATTCTAGATGCCTCCGATCATTTGCTCCCAGCCAGTCCGCTTCCCGACACGAGAGGCGAAAGCGCGGCTTTCCGAGTGCATCGAGACGTCCGCGGATTTGGTCGAAAGGTGTGCGAGCGTCGTTCGCACCGACGCGGGTTTCATCGAGTCCGTCGATGAAGAGAGTCTTGTCGCGCCATTCGGGATGGCTCTGCGGGTCGAAGGTCAAGAAGTCGCGGGCTGTAATCAGGTAGGCTCTCTCCTCAAGGGCCTCGCACTCGCTCTCAAATGCAGTCGTCTTGCCTGCCCCAGGATCGCCGAGCAACACATAGGCCGGCGTATCCCGGAATGATTCGAGAGGCCGAGACTCCTTCTGCTGATCCATCTCAGTGCAGGTGCGGGGGACGATCATGCTCATGCTTCCTCGAACCAGTAATGGGCGGGCACCGTGAGAAACTCATTCAGCGGGATGCCGCCTTCCCCGACGAGCAGAGAACTGCGCGGACTAAAGCGCTGCTCAAACTCGTCCATGCCTCCCAAGGGCATCCGCTTCGCGCCACTCTTCACTTCGATGGCGACAATTCGAGCGCCCCGTTGCAGGACGAAGTCCACCTCGTGTGACCCGTCTCGCCAGTAGTGAAGGCGGATGTCGGATGCTGCGGTGTTGAACAGGTGCGCGCCGACTGCGCTCTCGACGATGCGCCCCCAGAAGCTGCGGTCTGCCTGCGCCTCAGCGAAGGAATACCCCGAATCTGCGGTCATCAGGGCCGTGTTGAGCACATTGAGCTTGGGACTTGAAGCGCGAACCCGATGCACTCGGCCCGCGTATTTCGGCACCCCGGCAAGCAATCCGGCGCTCGCGAGCAAATCGAGGTAGCGCGCTAGGGTGGTCGTGTTGCCGGCGTCTTGGAGCTGCCCCAGCATCTTGGTGTACGACAGGATCTGCCCGGAATAGACGGCACCTAATTCAAAGAGCCGCTTCAGCAGCGCCGGTTTGTCCACCCGAGTCATGGCGAGGAGGTCGCGTTCGATATTCGGCTCGACGAGTGCGCCGAGGACATAGTCGCGCCACCGATCCGGATCTCGAACGAATGGAACCGCGCCTGGGTAGCCGCCGAAGTAGAGGTAGTGCAGCAGGTCGAAGTCGAAGGCCGCGGACATTTCGTCGAACGACCAGTGCGTGACGCGGATAGGCTCAAAGCGGCCGGCGAGGCTCTCGCTCAATCCCGACTGCATGAGCAGCGGGGCTGAGCCGAGGATGACCACGTGTAAGGGACAACCTCTGGCACGGTCGGCGTCCCACAGCCCCTTTATGGTCTCCGACCACTGAGGAATCTCCTGAATCTCGTCAAACACCAGCACGAATCCCCCCAATTGTTCCGCCTCACGCCGGGCTTCTTCCCAGTGGCGCACCAGCCATTCCGCGTCTCGCTCCTGCGGCGCAAGGAAGGTCGCCTCCGTCGCAGCGGATGGGACGCGAAATTCGGTAGAGTCGGGTTCGTCAACAGCCAAGTAGCGGCTTGCGAGGTCAATCTGCCGCAGTGCTTGGCGTACAATCGTGGTTTTGCCGGTTTGGCGCGGCCCGAACAGGGCGCTGAGCTGCCGGGGCGGCTCGGCGAGCCGACGATAGAGCGTGGCGACTTGAGGACGTTGGAAGGATGCCATACAGATGAAATTACGCTACTGAGTAATTTTACTCAATAGCGTAATTAGAGACAGACCTGTCGGTGCGAATTTGGATCGAAAACCGCAACTCAGACCGCCCCTCTGGATTCCGGCTTTCGCCGGAATGACTTTTTGAAAGTGTTGGGGAATCAACCCATGCTTATCATTTATATAATGGCTGCGGATTGTTATACAAAGGGCCGGCCGTGAGCAAAACCCCCTTGGCCCTGCTGATCTTGTTCTTTTTTTCCGGAGCCTGCTCCCTCGTCTATCAGGTCGTCTGGGTGCGCATGTTGATGCCCGTGTTCGGCGTCAGCACCTTTGCCGTCAGTATTGTCCTAGCCGCCTTTATGGCCGGTCTTGCCTTGGGCAGCTATTGGTGCGGACGGGTGGCCGACCGCCGGGGCAACGGCCTGCGGCTCTACGCGCTGTTGGAACTGGGCATCGGCGTCTTCGCTCTGATATTTCCGCTTTTGCTTGCAGGCTTAGACGAGGTGTACACGGCGCTATACGGCTCTTTGCAAGGTATAGACGGAGCCTTTGTGCTCGTCCGCTTGGTGCTCGCCTTTGCGCTGCTGCTGGTGCCGACCACCCTCATGGGGGCCACCCTGCCGACGCTGAGCAAGGCGGTGGCGCACCGCCTAGAGCGGGTCGGCGGGGACATGGGACGCCTGTATGCGGCCAATACCCTAGGCGCGGCCACAGGATGCGCGGTGGCGGCCTTTTTCGCGCTCGAATATCTGGGCGTCAGCGGCACCACCTACGCGGCGGCGGCTGGCAACCTGCTCATCGCCTTGGTCGCCTATTGCTGGAGCCGCGATGGCCAGCAGGAGCAGACGGACGTAGAGCGGGATGCAGCACCCACCACCTTAGAGGGCCGGCTGGTCCTGGGGGGATTTGCGCTTTCGGGGTTTGTGGCCCTCGGCTACGAGGTGCTGTGGACGCGGCTTTTGGCGATGCTCCTGCAAAGTGCCACCGCCCAAAGCCTGAGCACGATCCTCGTCGCCTTCCTACTGGGGTTGGCCGGTGGGGCCGCGCTCGGGGCGCGCTTGATCGATCGCTGGAGCACGCCGCTTGCTGCCTTTGGCGCGGCGGAACTGCTCATCGGGCTGTGCGGCCTAAGCTCGATTGCCGCCTTTGGCAGCATACCCTATATCGTCGAGGCGTGGGGCGGCGCGCTCTCGTGGGAGGGCCATCTGTCCAAGCTGTTCGTCGCCGCCTTCGTCGTAATGCTCCCGGCGACGCTGCTGATGGGGCTACTCTTTCCCATTGCGGCCAAAGTGTGCATTCCGCGCATTGAGCAGCTAGGGCGTGGCGTCGGCACTGTGTACGCCGCCAATACGCTGGGGGCCATTGCCGGCGCACTGGTCGCCGGGTTTGTGCTGCTGCCTCTGCTGGGGACCTATCGGAGCATTCAGGTGTTGGCGTGGGTCAATATCGCCATCGGCGCGGTGATCTTGGCGCTGGATCCGGCGGCGCAGCCGCGTAGAAAGGCCGTGCGCACGGTCGGCGGCTTGGCGTTGGGGTTGGTCCTGATGCTGCTCTTGCCGGCGGGCCTTTTCGTCGAGTTGTTCCACTGGTCCGAGCCAAACAGCCGCTTGCTCTACTGGGACGAGGGTGCTGGTGCCACGGTCTCGGTCCACCAGAAACAGGACGGCGTGCGGATCCTCAAGGTCAACGGCGGAGGCGAGGTCCCCACTGACTACGCGTCGCTGCAGACCTTTCGCCTGCTGGGGCACTTACCGCTGGTTTTGCACCCCGACCCAGCCGAGGTGCTGGTCATTGCTTTTGGCGGTGGCATCACCCTGTCCGCAGCCGAGTTGCACCGGCCAGAGCGCCTCGACTGTGCCGAACTGGTGCCGGGCGTCCCGCGAGCTGCGCCCTATTTTGCCCGCCACAATCGCCAGATCGCCACCCGCCTCGACCAAGCACCCCTCGAACTGGTCGCCGAAGATGGCCGCAATCATGTGCTGCGCACGCGGCGGCAATACGACGCCATCATCTGCGATGCCACGCATCCGGGCACGGCTGATAGCTGGGTGCTCTATACGGAGGAGTTCTACCGGCTCTGCCGCCGCCGCGTCGGCCCGGACGGACTGGTAGCGCAGTGGCTACCGCTGCACGGGCTGTCGGTGGAGGACTACAAGATGATCCTGCGGACCTTCCGGGCCGTGTATCCGCACGCTTCGCTGTGGCTGACCCATCAGTACTCGATCCTGCTGGGCACGCCGGGCGCACTGCGCATAGACTACGCTGCGCTCGAGCGCAAGCTAGGGCAGCCAGCGGTGCGGGCGAATTTGCGCTCGGTGGATCTGGGCGATCCGCCCTCTTTTTTGAGCGCCTTAGTCTTGGGCGAAAAGGAGCTAGCGGCCTACGCGGGCAGCGGGCCGATCAATACGGACGACCGCCCCTACATCAGCTTTACCGACCGCCGTCGCCGTGGCACCAGCGGTGGCTTGCCCGTACTTAGGAGCTTGGCCGAACACCTAGTTACCAACCCCCAACCGTACCTACCGGTAGACACGCCCACGGAGGTGGTCGAAGCACTCGAACGGCGCTTTGCTGCCCGGCGGCACACCGTGCTCGGGACGATTGCCTTGCTAGAAAAAGATGAGGAGCGAGCGGCGGCGGCCTTTGCGCGGGCGCGGGAAATAGACCCCGGAGAGCGCGGAGCGCTACGCGGATTCAAACAACTGCGCGGACGTGCTACGGCTCCCTGATTTCGACGAGTTGGTTGCTCTCGATGGGACCGGCGACGGTCTGCGCGGTGCCAGAGGGCCACTGCACCTCGATGCGCTCGACGGTGCTGGTCGGCCCGAGTCCGAAGTAGAGCGGCAAGAGGCTCTGCGAGAGGTAGCCGGACTTGCCGTCGTGTACTCGGGTGTAGGTTTGGGTACGGGTGTGGACGCTGACTACTGCGCCGAGACCGTCGCGGTTGGAGCGGGTGCCTATCAGGCGGATCTTGAGAAAGTTGAGATCCGCTTTTTGGTCGCTCAAATCGCTGATTAACAGCAGCGGCGGTGCATTGAACTCGTTAGTGACAATGTCTAAGTCCCCATCGTCGTCTAGATCGGCGAGGGCCGACGCGCGCGATCCTAATGCCCCCCAGAAGACGTGGGGGCCGCTGCGCCCCTCGCAGTCGGGATGGGCTGCGTACTCCCCACTGCAATCTAAGACAAACCACGGCATGGCCGTACGCCCCTCGCGTCGCGGCTCGACCTCAAGAGCAAATTCAGCATCGAGGAAGCCCTTGCCGTGGTCGTTGAGCAATAAGGAGTTGACCGCGTAGCGGAAGGCGTAGTTCATGCTGGCGGCGATAAAGACATCTTCGTACCCGTCGGCGTTGAGGTCGCCCGCGCTCAGCCCCCAAGGCCAGTAGTTTTCCGCGCCGACGGAGTCGGAAATCTCGGCGTAAGTGCCGTCGGTTTGGCGGTGGTAAAAGGCGTTGCCGTAGATGCTGCGCCCGCCCGAGCGGAGAAAGCTCTCGGTCCACTGCATGCGCGACTTGAGCTTTTCGCGCTCCGGCCCAATGTCCTCGCTCATGTCCGAGTGCATGTCGGTGATGTAGAGGTCTTGGTGGCCGTCGTTGTCAAAGTCGAGGATCTGGGCCGACATGGCCCCCCACGGCGTGCGCGGGAAGATCGCTAGGCTCTTGTCGATAAAGCGCTGGCCTTGGTCGTTTTCGTAGTATTGGTCGTGCCCCTGCATGTTCAGTACGTATAGGTCTGGCCAGCCGTCTTCGTTGGCGTCTAGCGGCACCGCGTCGCCAGACCAACCATCGGCCTTGATCCCAACATCCTCGGTCACATCGACAAAGCGGTTTTCGCCTGCATTGCGGAAGAGCAGGCTCGGCTCGGTGCGCTCGGGCTTGAGGTGCCCGGCAAAGGCGTCCTTGAAGCCGACATAGTAGTGGTACTGATCCGGTCGCTCCTCGGGCGCAAAGCCAATAACCGCGACCGGATCGCCGCGCTCGGTGTACCGCCCAACATTGGTCAAAAAGAGGTCGAGCTGTCCGTCGCGGTCGTAGTCGAAGAAGAGGGCCGCCGAAGAATGTCCCTGGTGATCGAGGCCAGACTCTTGTGAAATATCCGCAAAGCGCCCGTCGCCTTGGTTGCGAAAGAGAACATTGCCCACGCGCACGTTAGTGACGTACAGGTCGGGTGCTCCGTCGTTGTCTAGGTCGGCGAAGGAAGCGGTCACGCCGATGCGGTCGGCGAGCGCCACGCCGCCCCGCTCGGTGATGTCGGCGAATTGGCCGCCGCCCACGTTGCGCCACAGCCCGTTCGGCCCGGCTTGATTGACGAAGTAGAGGTCCGTGCGCCCGTCGCCATCGACGTCCGCCAGGGCAATCCCATTGCCGTGGTCGTAGTGATTGGGCCGGTAGTGCCGCCCCGAGTCATCGACGATGTGGTGGTGGAAGGCAATGCCGCTTGCGGGCTGGCGGTCGGTGAAGCTGAAATCACAGAAGACCGCATAGCCTGCGGCTGCGGCCACTTGGGCCTGACGGCGGCTCTCCAGCCAAGGGGGATCTAGCACTTCCGGGGGGACGCCGACAGCAACGGGCGAATCGGCTGCTCCGACTCGGATCGCCGCCGACAAAGACAAGAGAATTAGAGTTAAAGACATTCACTACCTGACTGTAGTTCGAGGACCCCGCCGATTTCCACCGCGAGGTCTAGGATAACGGCACGGTCTTCCACCAGCAATTTGATGGCCGCGGTTTTTTCTAGCCCCCGGTCGTAAACTTGGGCTTGGAGGCACTCGCCTTCGACGCCTTCTATACGAGTATAGAGGCGCTCTTGGGCACCGCCGTTGAGGATCCACATCCGGCGAATGTTCGTCGAGGGCACTGCGAGCAGGCCGGGGAAGGTGGGAGTGAAGGCTCCCCAGAGTACTTCGTCGCCAAGGTGCAAGGAAAAGAGCGAGTGGTGAGGATCGGCGCTGAGGAGCTGTTGGTGGCCGAAGAGCAACAGGTCGCGGTGCTGGCGATAAAAGGCGAGCCAAGCGCGGGTGATGCGCTGGTGCTCGGCGGGCAAAGCGCGCAGGTCCATCGAGAGCATGGGCACGGCACTTGCGACGAGGCTGGCCATAAAGCGGCCGACGTTTGCGGGACTTTCCTCGGGTAGCCAGTAGGCCGGGTCGGTGTGTACCGCCACGTTGCCTGAGCGGCCAGCTTCCGGGTTGAGAATATAGCTTTTGAGCCGAGTACACATGCGGCGGATGTGGTCGGGATCGAAGGGTGCGTCTTGGGCGCGGTGGCTGGTGGCAAAGGGCCGGGTGGCGAGGGTCGAGTAGTTCATGCGGTATTCGAGTAGGGCGTCGGCGCGCACTTGCGTGGCGGCCCGGTAGATGCCTTGGAGCAGGTCGTACACGGCCTCACCGTAGTCGGCGATATCGTGCTCGTGGTCGGTGGTGCAGGGCAGGCTGGCGCGGTCTTGCAGTGGATCAATGAAGTCGATCTTGAGGCCGTTGCAGCCGTAGGTCTGCATCAGGTGTTTGACTGTGCGCCAGGCGTATTGGCGCACCGCAGGGCAGCGGGGACAGAGGAAGTTGTTCGCTTCGTCGGAGTCTGCGGCGCGGAAGCGGTGCTTTTGTATGAAGGGAACGTCGGCCAGACCGCTGATATTGAACAGCGGCGCGCACCACAGCAGGATGGTCAAGCCTTGGGACTGAACCTCTTCGACGAGGCCCTTGAGGTCGGGAAATTTGCTTACGTCGGGAATGTAGTGGCCGGTGTCGGGGTCGAAGCCGTCGCCTTTGAACCAGCCCGCATCGACGATGATATTGCCAATGCCCCATTCTTTGAGCAGGGGTGTCATAGTGCGGATATAGTCGGCATCGACATCGTTTTTGATGCCGTACCAGGAGCACCAGACCGGTTCCCACACCGAGGCCGGCGTTGGCGGCAGAGCGACCTGGTGCAGCTCGTCGTAGGTGCGCGAGAAGGCGCGTACCTCGTCGAAGACGGGGTGGTCCTCGCAGGACAGGTAGAGCGTCTCTTCCCAGACGCTAGTCTCGCGGGGAGCGGGATCGAAGAGGCGCTGCAAGGACATGTTGGCGTCTTCGTCGTAGCAGCTATGACGGGTCTCCGCCGCATGGACGTGGTCCATAAAGCCCATGCAGAAGCGGTTCTGGTCAAAGCGGTTTAGCGCGGCGACGAAGGGGAAGGACCAAGAGGTGAAGGTGCGCTCCTCAACGCCCCAGGGCAGGCTGATCAGGTCGCGCTTGCCGATGGCCTCGTGTAGCACGGGCACGAAGACGCGGTGCAGGTCTAGGCCAGGTACTGCGGCTTCCGCTTTGAATGAGGCGATCTTAAATGGGCTGCCATCCACCCGGCGCAATCGCCATGTCAGCAGCAGACTTTTGGGACCAAGGGGCGTTTCGATGCAGGAGTACTCGTAGCGGTCATCCGCATAGGTGCCGGGGGCGTCGAGGAGCCGATCCTCCAACGCCGGGTCCGCCGCGAGAGTGACGGACAAGGGGATGCCGTTGAAGCGGGTAGCGTAGCGCATAGAGGTCTCTATCTCGCATTTCTTTCAGCAATTGCCAGAAGCCTAGCCTAGTTAGCCGAGGTGGAGGGCAGGTTGAGGTGTCGTGTTCTTGATTTGCAAAGCGATAGCGCCTACTTTCGTTTAATGTAGCCTACTTGCAAGTACTGCGCGACTAGGCTTTGTTTGCGAGTTACTCTCTGGGAAGTACTCCTGTGTAGTATAGGTAACATCCCAACTTTTAGAAGCGATAGCATAAATACCATTCATACCTCAAGCTAGACCACTCGGCAGTGGTGTGTGGGCATAAAATTTGCTTCCACATAGAATAAGAATAAATGACTACACTACCCCTTTTTCCCGATTTGCGGTCTACCGCAAAAAAAAACGAACGATCTGGCACGTTTGTAGATAATATGAAACTGCCCATCCACCGCTGGTTCAAGTATTCAGCCGGTTTTTCCGCGCAGTGGGTAGAAAGTGTACTAACTGACCACATAGCTGAGAAGGGCGAAGTGACTATATGTGATCCTTTTGCCGGCTCAGGTACTACTTTATTGGTAGCTGATGGCATGGGGATACCTAGTTGGGGAGTGGAAGCTCATCCTTTTGTCGCACGGATCGCCGCTGGCAAATTGCTATGGCATACTTCCGCCACCCAACTACGCGACAAAGGTAACGAAATGATGGAGAGAGCACGCAAAGGGAAGAAGTCTTCGACCAAATATCCGCAGCTAATTTATAAGTGCTTCGACGAAAATACGCTCAATAGTTTAGACAAATTGAAGAGCAGTTGGCAAGCTATCGACGATGGAAGTTCCGCTGCTAAACTGGTTTGGTTGGCTCTTACGGCAATCCTGCGTCCATCTTCTTCGGCTGGTACGGCGCAATGGCAGTATATCCTTCCCAATAAAACAAAAAAAGCCACTACCGAACCCTTTGTCGCTTTCGCAAACCAAATCGCCCTTATGAGTGCCGATATGGAGGAATATCAGCGAAAGGCAGACTGTTCCCAAGCTAACTTGCTACGCGGAGACGCGAGGGATTTTCCCCAGGTGCAAGACAGGAGTGTGGACTTGGTCATCACCTCGCCTCCTTATGCCAACAATTACGACTACGCGGATGCGACTCGATTTGAAATGTCTTTTTGGGAGGAAATTTCTTCTTGGGGAGACCTTCATGAGTCAGTGAGGAAGTACCTGATAAGGTCGTCTTCCCAGCACGCGTCAAAAGAAAAGCTGGAACTGAGTGATTTATTGAGCGAAGAAGTTATCGCGCCTATTGGCACCGAGTTGGCGAAAGTGTGCAACAAATTGTCAGAAGAGCGCCTGCTGCACGGTGGGAAAAAACACTATCATACTATGATAGCCGCCTATTTTGTCGATATGGCCAAGGTTTGGCGCGAGTTGAGGCGGATTTGTCGAGAAGGGGCAACGGCGTGTTTTGTCATCGGAGATTCGGCACCATACGGAGTATATGTGCCCATTGATCAATGGCTTGGTCGACTGGCGGTCGCAGTCGGTTTCAAATACTTCCACTTTGAAAAGTTGCGGGATCGAAATGTGAAATGGAAAAACAGAAAGCATAGAGTGCCCTTGCACGAAGGGCGACTGTGGGTGGGTGGGTGAGTGGAGTAAACTATGGCGGGACTAGCTTCATCCGGACACAAACTCGGTCAGTTGGTCGGAGACTGGTTCGAACAGTATTTCTCGTTGCCTCTACTTAGCCAAGTAGCGGATGCGCTGGAACTCTACTTAGTTGAATTCGACAGGTAGTTGTCTTAGGCGGCCTTTGTGTAGGTTCGTTTTTGGTTATGTTCAATCTGTTTTCGCGCACACTCCCAAGCAAAATTTCGCTTGAGGGTAAACGCACTCCACGGTCCTTGGTGGGGAATATCCCGCTGCCGAAAATGGATCAAAACCAAGTAGGCCATAACGGACAACGCGACGGAGCGTTCGACTCGTTGGGTCTGCTTGGTCACCTGGGCTTGTCCTAATCCGGTGGCCCCTTTCAATTCTTTGATGAGCAGTTCCACGTGCCAGCGGCGGGTATACAACACGACGAGTTGGCCTGCGGTCACGTCCGGTAGATTGGTCACCAGGATTTTGGTTTGTTTCGGCGAATCGTTGCGCCGTTTCTTGCTCAAGACCAACGTGACATCTCCGATGTGTCGCAGGCGTTTACGACCGCGGTAGACCCAATAGACCCGCCGACGGGAGCCGTGCGGACGAAACCAGATTTTTCGATAACAGGTATGGCGCGTATGATGGACCCAATCTTTGAGCGTATGGCCGTCTTCAAACTTCCAGGTGCGGGGCAGACTCATGACGAAAAAGAAGCCTCGTTGCTGGATCAAGTGCAGCGTTTCTTTAGCGGGAAACCCGGCATCGGCGACCACGATCACTTGCTGGGCCCAAGCCGGTGGTACCAAGGCGGTCAGCATCTGACGAAACAACACATTGGGCTTCTGATAGGCCGGGTCTTCTTTACGCCGAACCAACTCGAAATCGATAGGGATTCGATAATTGCCCCACTGCAGCATGACCAGGATCACTTCAAACCCCCACAGAAAGGGACTATAGCCATCGGCGCGGGCTTTGCGCACCAACGGATGTTTCTTGGCCACCTTGGCTTTGTAGGTCCCGTCGACGATCACCAACACCCGACCGTCTTCCGCCGGTGGCAGCCCGGCGATCACCGCATCAACCAAGTACCCCAACAGCAACCGCCAACTCCAGTAGGTCGCACTCAGCAAGCGACGTAAGTGCCATTCCGCTATATGGTTAGGCCCCAAGCGGGCTAAACCACACAGCGTCGCTTTATCTTGATAGATTAACAACAGCGTCATACTCCAACAGAACACCAGATGATGGCGATGACGAAAAAAATGTTGAGTCCCACGCAAAAAATAACGAAGGTTCACAGGCAAGCGAGTCAGGTTCAGCATCGGAGTTTCCCTGGGGTAGATGATCCATGGCGGTGAATCAAGCTATCCCAAAATAGGGAGACTCCGATGCCTGTTCGAGCCTAAATATCAACCTACCTGTCGAATTCAAGTACTTAGACAACCGGTTCGTATCACGCCCTCTGCGTGGTAAGGAAAAAATCATCTGGCAAGACATAGACGGCAACACGGTAGATTATGATTTTGTCCTCGAATTAGGTGGGAGTGATGAAAAGCGGGGGGTTCCCGTGGCTTTTGTCGAATGTTTCTGGCGGCGCGGTGCGCGACACTCCAAAGACAAAGCCCGCGACGACAGTGGAAAACTGAGGCCAATGCGCGCTACATATCCCACGGCGCGTTTTTTAGGCATCTTAGCGGCAGGGGATTTTACACAACCGGCGAGAGAACTAGTCTTGAGTCAGGGAATAGACTTGTTCTATGTGCCTAAAGACAAAGTCGTTTCTGCCTTTGCTGAAAATGGGCTGGACATCGACTATCCAGACCAAATAGAAGAAAGGCATAAAGAGCAAATAGTTCTCGAAGTTGAAGCAAACTTTTCAGAAAAGAAAAAGGGCGATATAGCTCGCTCTCTCGTTGGATTACTAGGCAGAGCGACTGTGGATTCATATATAGATCGAGTCCGCTCTAAACTCAGTGCCCTTCCTCAGCAAATCTGCCTCGTTTTGAGACAGGACTCCGCACCTGTCGTTTTTGAGGTAATTATGGCGGCGACGGAGTTTCTAGAGAATCCTGATTTTTCGATGGATGATCCCACAGAAAGTTATTTGTATCAGGTTACGTACAGCGATGGTTCTGAGTTTGAATCTATGGTCGGCTCGGTCGATGAATTACGCACATTGCACGGTCATATCTCAGATTTAGCGGAACATATGAACCAGCTTAGTGGGAGATCCTCTCCTCTCCAGAACATCCAATAGCATAATGTGTAGTTAGTCGCTGATGAGGCTACACACATAGGTCGCACTCGATAGGGCCTCACTACAGGCGACTATCGCCTAGGCGGTGAGCCGTGTCTTGATAAAGAGCAAGGCACTGTTGTGTACGATCATCCTCTACCCTTTGCTAGGGCGTCAGTTCGTGATAGCGGTTGATCTGTGGATTGGATAGAGTGGTGACCTTCCCACCAGGCCACCGCACTTCGACCGCTTCGACCTGCTCGCCGCGGCCCAAGCCGAAATGGCGGGTGGGTGAGCGCTGGGCGTCAAAGGATTCGCCGGTATAAACCCACTGCGTCTTGGTGCCTTGGGACGAACGCAGGGTGATATTCGCGCCGATGGGAGAGATGCCGGCCGCGCCTTGGAGGCGCACGCCGAGCCAGTTGTTGTCGCCGGGCCAGACATTGCGCAAGACGTGGACCCGCTCGCGGCGCGGAGTGCCGGACCACTCGCTGACCAATAGGTCCACGCGGCCGTCGGCATCGATGTCCATGTCGAGCACGGTGCGCGCATCGAATTCAAAAGCCACGCCCATCAGATAGCCGATCTCGACAAAGGAACGGCCCCCTCCGCTCAGGTAGAGCTTGTTGTGCTCAAAGCCGTTCCACGAGATACCCGCGCTGTTCCAGTCCGCAATCATCTCGTTGAAAAATTCGGCTATCTGCGGGTCGGGTTCGGAGCCGCCGGTGTAGATGTCGTGCGTCCAGAAGGTGGTGCAGTAGTCTTGGGCGGTCTCACCGCTGAGGTGGCCGTTGGCCACGTAGATTTCGTCGTCGCCGTCGTTGTCGAAGTCCGCGGAGGCCACGCCCCAAGACCACCCGGTGCGCGCCACTTGCTCCGTTCCTGGGGCGATGCTAAACCGGGCGTCCTCGCGCCCGAGGTAAAGTCGATTGCCAAAGCCCATGGCCCGGCGCTGCTGGTGATGCTCGGGGTACTCCTCGCGTCCGAGACCGAGGTAGTCGAGGCGGCGCGCCGTGGTCGAACTCATGCCCACTACGTACATGTCGAGGCGGCCGTCGGCATTGTAGTCGCCAAAGACGTGGGACATGCCAAAGGTCGATGCCTCGCTGACAGCTTGGGGGGTGACATCGGCAAAGGTGCCGGTGCCGTCATTGTAGTACAGGTCAATGCCGGCGAAGTCGCTGACGACCAGCAGGTCGAGGTCGTCGTCGCCGTCGAGATCGGCCAAGGAGCCGCTATACGTGCGCCGCTTGCGCTTGGTTTCGAGGCCCGCGCGGCTCGTGATGTCGGTGAAGCGCCCGCGCCCGTTGTTGCTCAGCAGGTACGCGGGATAGCCGTCGTTGGCGTCGTAGTAGGGCGTGGGCATCTGCCCCTTGCGATAGGGCGGCCGGTACTGGCCAACCCACAGGTCGAGGTCGCCGTCGCCGTCTATGTCGCCCGCGCTCATGGCTTCGGGGTATTGCAGGGGACGAGTCGCAATGGCCAAGCCGGGTTGGTCGAAGCTCTTGCCGCCCTCGTAGAGACCCAGCAACTGACCGGGGCCGCCGACGATTAGATCGGGCACGCCATCGCCGGTAAAATCGGCCAAGAGTGCCACTTCGATGCGACCGCCCGGAGGCGGATACGCCAAAAGCGGCTCAGGCGCAAAGCGTCCACCTTGGTTGCGGTAGAGCAAGTTGGCACCCAGCGCGAGCAAGTCGTCGAGACCGTCGCCGTCGAGATCGGCGGCGATGAGGGGCGAGATCGCGGCATCGTCCGCCAAGACGGCTGAAGAGGCAAAAGCGGGTGCGCCACGGCGTTCGGTCAGCGTCAGATTCGAGGCGTCGATGGTGGCGGGGATATAGTGCCCGGCCTCGTCTTGCCGCTCGCTCCAGGTGACGGATAGGTCGCCGCTGACGATTAGACGCCTAGCGCGGTTTTTGACGTGCAGTTTCAGGTCAATTAAAGAGCGGGCCGGTCCGTCCTTGGCCGGGGTGAACTGCTTGTGGTGCCATTCGGATTGTTCGAGAACGAGGCCCTCATCTTCCCATTGTTCGAGCAGGGCCGACCACTGCCCTTGGTCGAGCGTGCGCGGCGGGTTGCCATAGTGCGTTTCGACGATGTCCCAGTCGTGCCCAACGCTATCCTGCCGGGTGCCGAGCAGCAGTTGGTCAAAGGGGAAGGCGGCCAGCACCGGCCGCGCCTCTTGGGCAGTGCGCAGTCGATCCCATAAGGCGACGAAGACAGCCTCGTACTGCTGGGCGCGACGCTCGTCGGACCAGACCGTGCGGTCCAGTTCGAGCCGCTGTTGACGGATAGCAGCGGCACCCTGTGCCCCGGTGTGGTGCGGTGCCGCCAGAGAAAAGACGGCGAGTGTCGAGAGCAGTTTCAGCATAATGTGGAACGATCATGGAGGATATGGTGAAGAAAGGCCGACACCGGATAGGCAGACAGTATAGGCATCGCCGGTTTTTTTTCAAAGCGAGCGCTTGTCGCCCGAGTCCAAGCAGCCATGGGTCTATTCCACCGCCGGCCGGTAGCCCGCTCCGGCGTAAGTAGGAGCTTGGGGCCGGTAGTGCTCGTCGAATTGCGGGTCCGGTGCTTGGAGCATATTGCGCCTCGGGTCCAAGGTGCCGCGCAGGTCGTCGATCTGACCGCGGATATAGCAGCCGCTAAAGCGGCGGCTGTCGAGCAGATCGACCTCGTAGCGGCTGCCGGGGGCGATGCCACCATCGCGTACGTTCATCCAGAAAATAGTATTGCTGTACGCGCTGCCACGGCCCTTGTCGTCAACGCCGTTCCAGTTGTCCGTAAAGGTGCAGTCGCGTACCTCGACGCGCGCTCCGGGAAAGACCGTCAAGGCACCCGAGCCGTGCGCCTTGTTGTATTCGACGCCGCCGCGGCGACCCACGTAGTCGGGGCCGAGATTGGCGACATTGCCGACGAAGAGGCAGTTGTCGAGTACGGTCGCGCTGCCGGGCAGCACATCGACGGCCGCGCCAGTGATTTGGCAGCTATTGTTGCGGAAGATGGAGTTTTTGATCAGCACGGCCTCGGCGTCGAACCCCCGATGCTCGATGGAGACGCCGCCGCCGCAGGGGCTGGCGTAGTTGTCGTGGATCACTAGTCCTTCGAGGGTTGGATAAGAACGGCCAAATACCTTGATGCCGCCGCCGTCGGCGTAAAAGAACAACCCCTTTTCCCAGCGCACGCCATTGGAGGAGTCCGGCTGAATTGGTTCAGGGCCTTCGCTGCGGCTGGCAAAGTTGTTGGCGCCGGTGATGGTGAAACCGCGCAAGACGGTGCGCCGGGAGATGCCATCGCCAAAAAAGACCACGTGGTTGACGATGGCTGGGTAACTTTCCGCGTTGGGGTCGGCTCGCTCGGCATGGGCGGCCGTCAGCACCACGCGCCCCACCGCTTCGAGCACGATGCCATCGTGGCGGGCCGCGAAGAAGAGCATCGCTTGGCCGGCTCGCTGCGGCCGATAGGTCCCCGCGTGAACCTTGACGGTCTTGTGGGTTGGGTCGCGGGCTGCCGCTTCAAGGGCCGCTTGGATGTCGTCGCCTGGATAGACGTGATACGCGGCGTCCGCTTGGGGTTGCGAGGGCGGAGGATCGCAGCCTGCGGAGAGGAGGCAGAGCGCGAAAAAACAGGCCGCCGCCCGGTCGAAAAACGCCAAATTGCTAGGCTCTTTCTTTCTTGACTTAGTTTTTGGCTATGTACATATATACTACTTGTACGACAAGCACTTGCAACGTTTATAATCGCCACTCTGGTTCCGGAGAGAATCTGCGACATGCCCTTCTCGCCCGTGGATCGCATCGCCCTACTCGCCCTCCTCTCAATCGGAGGATGCGGCGAAGTGCGGCAAGATTCGCCCACGGGCGACCCACTGCTCGCGGTGGGGAGGGCCTATTTGGATCAGGGCCAGTACGACCAAGCCGCGGCCGTGTACCAAGAGGCCGTCCGCCGTGATTCGCTGTCCCGTGACGCGCACTTTTACTTAGGCTTGGCGCATTTGCAGCGCAAGAGCACGGCTGCGGCCGCGCACTTTGCACGGGCCATTGCGCTGGATTCGACGTACATTCCCTCCTATCACAACTTGGCCATCGCCCACCTCGAAGCAGGCCGCTACCCACAGGCCGTAGAGGCGGCGGAAACCGCGCTGCGCTTCGATCCTCAATCGCCTAGCTCGTATCGCTTGTTGGCCTTCTTGCACAAAGAGCAGGGGCAATACGAGCGCGCCGAAGAGGCCCTGCTGAAAGCGCTTTACATCGCCCCAAAAGACGTAGAAGCGCGGCAGGCCCTAGCCTTGCTCTACAGCCAGCAGGGCCGCAATGAGCGCGCGGAAGAGGTTTTGGTGGAAGCGGCCGAGTTGGCACCGGAGCGCAAAGAAATCTGGCGAGACATAGGACGGCTCTACCTGAACGAGAAGCGGTACGACGAAGCAGCGCAGGCGCTCAACCGGGCCGTGGCGCTCGACGCCAACTACGGCGAGGCGTACCACGATTTGGCGAATTTGTATTCGGCCCAGGGCCGCTACGACGAAGCCGAAGCCATGCTCGCACGCCTAGAGGGGCTACTCGACTTGGCGGATCGGGAAGAGACCTTGGAAAAGGTGCTAGAGAGAGAGCCCGACAATGTGGAGGCGCGCTTGGCGCTGGGCCGAGCGCAGACGCGCTTGGGGCAATACGCAGACGCGCTGAGCACGTACAAGGAGGTGCTCAGCCGCGAGCCCGAGCACGTTGACGCGCTGGCTGCGGTGGTCCAAATCCACCTGCGGCAGGGCGATGTCGAGCGCGCCGCGCACTTGGCCGGCAAAATCGCGGCGCACGAGCCGCGTGGTCGGCGCGCGCCTGAAGCGCACTTTACCATGGGCTTTGCCCACGCGCAAAAGCAGCGTTGGGCCGAGGCCGAGGCCGCGTTTTCCCGCGCCTTGGACATCGACGCCTGCTACGCCAAGGCACACAATGCCTTGGGCAATGTGTATGCCCTGCAGGGCGATTTGGAAAAAGCTATCAGCGCCTATCGGGCCGCCCTCGCCTGCGACGCCGAGCTGCGCGACGCGTACTACGGATTGGGCATGGCCTTGGCCCGGCGCGAGTCCTTGGCGGAGGCCATTGCCCAGTTCGAGGAGGTAGTGCGGCGCGATTCCACTCATGCGCGCTCCCACTACGCGCTGGGCCAAGCCTACGAGCAACAGGGTGAAGCCGCGGCGGCGCGCCTCGCTTACGGGGCCTTTGTCCGGCACTGGCGCGGCGACGAGAAGGTACTGGCGGCAGCTCAGAGCCGCATTGAGCATTTGCGAACACTTCAGTAGATTACAACCTCACAAGAGAAAGGAGGTCGTTACCAAAGTAAGTGCAGTGCAACGAAAGCATTTTCATTATAATACTATGCCCCACTGTAGCGGGCGTTTTAACTAAAACCAAGGAGGATGATTTTGAAAAAAATCACTGTTTTGCTCGCACTGGCCCTGTGCGTGGGCGTCGTTGCTCCGGCTACGGCGCACGTGCCCGAGGGCGCTGTGCGCACGGCTTTCCAGTGGCCGGCGGGCCTTGAGCCAACGCTGGACGGCGATCTGTCCGAATGGTCGATCGTGCCCGAGGACTACTCGATTGCCTTTGCCGAGCACACCGAGTTCAACGGCGAAAAGCCGGCCGATTTCGGCGACTTGAACTTCCGCACCATCGTTGGCTGGAGCGAGTCGACCAATAGCATCTACCTCATGATGGAGCGCTTTGACGACTTCTACGATCGCGACGCCCAAGGCGGCGTGGCCGGCGGCGACGATAGCTGGGAAATGCACGTCGATGGCGACCACGGAGGCGAGCAGATGCGCTTCGGCACCGGCGACATAGAAGACGAGGAAGAGCGCACCTTGGCCCAAGGCCGCTGGGCGCAGTCCTACCACACCCGCTTCCCGAACCTCGGTCCCGATGGCCAAGAGAGTTGGTCGTGGTTTTGGATGACCCAAGCGCAGTGGCACGACGAGCTGCCCTACGCCGACCACGGCTTCCGCTTGGACGGCCAAATTGGCGGTGGCGAGGCCACGGCCTTTATCGAGGTGCGGCGCCAATCCTGGGATGACTTTCTCTTCAACGACCCAGACGGCAGCGTCATCCACGACTACAACGAAGGCGAGATCACCGGCTTGGGCTGGGCGGTCTTCGACAGCGATGTAGCCGGTGCCGATGGCGGCGTTGGCCAAGATACCGAGCACTCTGGCCAGTGGTCCCTTTCGGGAGCCAGCGACGTGTGGAAAACCACGGCTTCGGCTACGGATTTCCTGCTGGCACCCGTTGATCCGCGCGTCGATTTCAGCGCGATCGAGAGCGCGGTCGAGGAGAATAGCTGGGGTCGCATCAAGTCTGCCTACGTCCAGTAAGCGGGCAGTGTCTAGGATGGAAGGACAAGGGGGGATGGGCTAGTTCCATCCCCCCTTCTTCTTGGAGGTGCCATTGTGAAAGAATTGCAGCGCACGACGTGGCTCATCGCGGCCCTGTTGGCTTTGATCGGCGTCCAGCCAAGCGCGGCCTTGGTCGTCTATCGCATCGGCGGCGAGGGCCTGCCGCCTCCGGCCGAGGTGGAGGCCGGTGCTGAGTTTCGCCAGTTGAGCTGGGCCGACTTAGACAAGAATCTCGGCGGCCAGAGCTTTGGGCTCGCGCTCAGTGAGCAGATCACGCCGTTTTTCTACAACGAGGGCGATAATATGGCGACGACCTTGAGCGGGGTCAGCGGCAATTTTCAGCACGGCGCGTACAATGGTTTTGAAGATGTCGGCGACGAGTTGCGGTTGGTGATCGACGGGGACCCGACGACGTTTTTCTTAGAGACTCGTCCTAGGGAACACGCTCATAACTTCCACGGCACGGCTTTGTTCTTTGACCTCGGCGGCGACTTTGCGACGCGGTTGGTCCGCTTTATCCCGCAGGCAGGCAGCGAGCGCTCGGTCGCCCACGTCATCGTCGCCGCGCAGACCGAGGCCGGGGGTGGCGTTGATGAGATTGAATTCGTCGGAACGAGTGCGCTCGGTAGGTCGCTGGATCCCAAGCAACAAAAGGGCATTGAGCTAAAGGTGGTCGCGGAAATCCTGGAAAACAAAGATCCGCAGCTCGACATTGAGCTAGACGGGACGCCCATCCGCTATTTGATGATTCACGTGATGCCCCAAAATGAGATATGGGACTTGGCTGAGCTGGAGGTGTACGGCGGCGGTTTCCAAGGCTCGGCCTCGCACCAGTCCAACGTTCTCGACCTAGGCGAATTCGCCAATTTGGGCTGGGTGCGCTGGGGAGGGCGGCGGGACGAAGGGGCGCAAGTGGAGATCCGCTCTCGCGCCGGTGGTGACGAGACACCGCTCGTGTACTGGCGCAAGACCTTCCGCGGCGACGAGCAGGTACCCTTTGGCGAGGACGGCAAGCTGCTGACCCGCAAAAGCTATAGCCGCTTGGGGCCGATCGTGCGCGGGGCCATCACCGACGACACCGCCCAATGGGAGCTGTGGTCGTCGCCGTACGAATTCGCCGACAGCGCGGGCGTAGCCCTGCGGGCGACGCGCTCCCACCGCTACGTGCAGTTTGGGATAGCATTCAAATCCTTCGGCCAAGCTGGCGGCCAGCTCGACTATCTCGAATTCGCCGTTTCCCCGCGCTTGGTGACCGCCTTAGTCGGCGAGGTCGATCCTTGGCAAGCGGCAGTGGCTGAGGAACGCACGTTCACCTATGCATTGCGCCCGACGATTGAACCCGGCGACCAAGGATTTGACGGGTTGGACCTGAGCTTGGTCGGTGGCCGGATCGTCGGCGTGGAGGCCGTGCGCCTCAGCGGCGCACCCGTGGCGGATTTCAGTGCCGTGGCCGAGGTGGCCGGCGTAATGTTGGGTTTCCCGCGGCTGGATGTCGCGCGCAGCGGCGAGCTGCTCGAAGTGGATGTGCGCGCCGAAATTTTCCGCTTTGGCGCAATTTTTGAAGGTCGGGTGATCGACAGCACAGCGCCGGGGGAGATCGGGCAGCTCGTGGCCGCCGGCGAGGCCAGCGAGCTAGTGGACGGCAATCAACTTTTGGTGCAGGCGATGACCCTAGACGATAAGGTCTTAGGGGCCGTGTCGCTGAGCACCGAGGCGTTTACGCCCAACGGCGACCAGATCAACGACCAAGTGGAGATTGCCTACGAGCTGCTCAAAGTGACCGAGCCGGTGCCGGTGGAGGTGCTGGTGCGGGATTTGAGCGGCCGCTTGGTGCGGCGCGTGTACTCAGACGTCGATGGCGCGGGACGACATCCGCGTCAATGGGACGGGCGCGACGAGGCCGGCCAGCAGGTCGCCCCCGGTCTGTACATCTGCCAAGTCGAGGTCGAGAGCGGTGGGGAGCGCCAAGTGCAAATGCGGCCCATTGCCGTCGCCTATTGAGGAGCAGGGGCCATGTTGAATGCTGCGTTGCTGCTGAGCATATTGGGCGTTGTCGCCGCCTGGGGACAGGGCCATACCATCGCCGGGAATAAGGTCGTCGTCGATCGGCAGACGCACTGGCAGCAGTGGACTTTTCCCGCCGGCACGCTCGACATCGACGAAACCGGGGCCGTGCGTCCTCACTTCGTGCCCAAGAACATACTGGCAACGTCAGACATCGCGGCGTTTATCAAGCGCGGCAAGGACTCGGAGGACGCGACCCTGCGCGACGCCCTCAACGCGGGCACTCGGGCCGCAGATCTGGTTCACCTTTTCGACGGAGACTTGAGCACCTATTGGGAACCCGATCCGGCAAGCCCGCTGCGCCAATGGTGGTTCGAGGTCGATTTGGGGCGGCTGGTGGCGGCCACCCACATCCGGCTCAAATTCGTCGGCGGGGAGCTAGGCGATCCCTTCCTGCAATTCGTGGTCTTGACCTCGGACGGAGACGAGGTGACGAAAGGCCAGCGCAAATTCAACCAAGTCTTCCGCACTTTGCAGTCGAACAAGGATCAACGAGAATTTGCAATCGAGCTGGGCCCCACGCGCTTTGACATAGACGGGCGCATGGCGAGCGACTACATCCGCTTCGTGCGCATGACGATCACCGACACGGATAGCACGCGAGCCGCCGAGGTGTCGGCTGAACAATACGACCAGCTAGCGGCTGCGGATCGGGGCGCGGTGGATTTTTACAAAAAGGCCGGTGCGGGCCAAGTGCAGGTGAGCGAGGCCACGTACGAGGTGGTTGACTCCGCGTTGCGCGGTGAGATCCGCCGCTACCGCCGCGAGCGGCCGCGGCTGGCCGAGCTGGAGGTCCAGACGCTCGGGGAAAACATCTCGCTGGGCTTGGTGGAGCGCAGAGGCGTCGCGTTGCTCACTTTCTTGGACAACGCGCCCGCGACGGCCTTCTTCGACGGCATCTTTGAGACGTCCTTGGCCTTTACCAGCACCGACGAGATACGGGAATTATTCTTCGACTTAGGCTCTTTCTTCTGGATCGACCGGCACCAGATTTACTACGACCGCCAGCGCAGCCGCTTTCCCAATTACGACTTGCAGACTTCAGACGGCTCGCTGGCTGCGGACGGCTCGCTGGTGTGGACGACGCAGGCCTCGCATCGCAATCGCGCCACTTCCGCCCACACGACCGAAGATGTGTACGACGTGGATACGTTCGCGCCGGCGCGAACGCGCTTTGCGCGAATTTTGTTCTGGGGAGGCGGTCAGTTCAAGCCGCGCGAGGTGCAGTTCTACGGAGAGGGTTTCCAGCCGGAGGTCGAGTTGGTTTCGCCGCTCATCCGCTTGGGCGGCTCGAAAAACTTGGTCTCGATTGAATGGGATGGAGACGCCGATTTGGGGACCTTTGTCGAAATTCAGACGCGCACGGGCAGCGAGTTGGTCGAAGAGTATAGCTACTTCAACAGCGGCGGTGCCGAAGTTTCGGCCGAGGCATACGCCGGCTTGGGCTTTTTCAGCAAGGGGCGGATCGACACGACGGAAGCCCCTGGAGCCGACTGGAGCGCGTGGAGCTTGCCCTACGAGGCCTCGGGCGCGGCGATCACTTCGCCAAGCCCGCGCCAATTTCTGGAGCTCAAGGCCCGCTTGCTCTCGGACGACCCGCACCGCGCGGCCGAACTGCGCTCCATTCGGCTCAACTTCGTCGAGCCGTTGGCCAGCCAGCTTTTGGGCGAGATCGAACCCAGCGTCGTGGGCGCGTTGGGCAAGGAGCAGGAGCTTTCGCTTTTCATCAAACCGAGCTTTGCTTCCCAGAGCGCGGGGTTTGACGAGGTGCAGATAAGGGCACCGGACAACATGGTACTGGAGTTCCGCGGACTGCGGCTGGGGCGCGAGGCCCAATGGGACAGCGCGGAACTAGCGGCCTCAGCAGAAGTGGTGGCGACCGCCCCAGACTCTTTGTGGGTGCGGTTAAGCGAGGTCGTCGCCCCGTCCGCAGCCGATCTGATTGAGGTACAATTCGCCACCGCCCTCTACTTGCCCGGTGCTGTGTTCAAGGCGTCGTTGGGGCATTCGGCCCTTGAGAACTCCTGGCAGCGGGTTGATCCAGCGGATGCAACGGAGTTGGCGACCGGGCAGGGGATGCTGTTGGTAGGTCCAGAAGGCGGCCGCCACGTGCTGGGCGACCTGAACATTGGCAGTGGGGTCGCGACGCCGAATGGGGATGGGATCAACGACGAGTTGGCGTTCTCATTCGCGGTCACTAAGCTGACCGGCACCCAGCCGCTCCACGTGCGGATTTACGACCTAGCCGGCCGGCTGGTGCGGCACTGGCAGGAGACGCGGCCCTTGGTCAGCGGCGAGTACGCCCTGCGCTGGTCGTGCGAAGATCAATCCGGCGCACTGGTCCTCCCTGGACTATATCTGCTAGAGGTAGAAGTGGTGCCCAACGACGACTCGCGCGTGGAGCGCACCGCGCGGCACCACCTCGTTCACGTGGTGTATTGAGGGAGGTTGCGATGTACTGGTTGCCGATCGCGCTGCTGTTGCTAGCGGCATTGCAAGGCACCGCCGAGACGCGGAGCATTGCCATCGGCGGCGCGAGCGGATCGTCTTGGCAAGACGGCGGGGGCCAGATACAGGCGATTTTCCCGACCGGGGCCAGAGCTGTTGAGAGCGGCAACACCCCGGGCGGTGTGATCGATTTCGATCCCGAGGGTCGGGTGGGGTGGATTTTTCCGCAGAACGTCGTCGAGGGCACCAATCTAGCGCTCGGCATACTTGGGCGCGGCGGCTCGGTTATCTCGCCGACGGTCCTCGAAGCGGGCATTGAGTCGCAGCTAGAGACGATGATCGACGGCGACGGCAAAACGGCATTGGAGCGCAAGAACGTGGCCGTCATTCGCGGCATGGCCATGGACTTCGACCTAGGCGCTCGCTTTGGAGTCAATCGCGTCCAGTTCTTCCCGCGCAATGGCCACCCGGATTTTCCCGCCGCGCCTTTCCAAGAGGACTTCATCCGCGGCTACGAGCTGTTTTTCAACGACGGCAGCGAGGAGACGCAAGGCGCGGGCGGCCCGGAATGGCGCTCGTTTCGGTTGAATGCTGCCAACCAGGACGCGCTGGTCGATCTGAGCATTCCCCCGCAATTTGTGCGCTTCATCCGCTTGCAGTCGCGCACCAGCAACGGTTTTGAGATCGCCGAGTTCCGCGTCTTTGGCACCGGCTTCGTGCCCACGGCCGAATACGTATCCAACATATTCGATCTCAGCCCAGATTTGGGCTTGTGGGGGACCATTCGCTGGGTGGAGGAAAGCGTCGGTCCGGCTGGTTTCGCCAACGCGCGCGTGCGCACCCGCACCGGCTTGGACGACACCCCTTTAGTTTATACTCGGCGCTTCTTCTTTGAGGGGGTCCAAGTCGAGGTGCCGTGGAAAAAGAATGCCACGCTTGAGACCGAGGGCGGCGAGGTCAATCTCGACCAAGTCGATCTGGAGAGGGCGCGCGCACTCTTTGGCGCGCTGCCGCTGGAGGAGCGCAACGCCATCTCGCTGTCGCTGGACGATTACAAGGGCTTGGGTGCCGAGCGGGGCAATGTGGTGGCCGACCTAGACGCTTGGAGCCCGTGGTCCTCGCCCTACGAATTAGGGACCCTGTTGACTGAGGCAGAGATCGAGGATAGCCAATTGGGCGTGCCGATTGTCTCGCCCGGGCCGAGGCGGTACATCCAGTTCCGCATCGACTTTCTCAGCGAGGACTTGGAGGCGGCCACAGGCATCGGCCCGCTGGCCTTTACCGTGGCTACGCCGCCGCCGGCTGCGCAGATTCTCGGAGAGATCTTTCCGCGTCAGGTCGATTTGGGCAAGCCGGTGGATTTCGTCTATGCGGTGATGCCGACTTCCATTCGGATAGGCGTAGATACGGGCTTTGACGGTTTTGAAATCGCCACGCCGGTGCGAGTAGAGGTCATTGAGTCCATTGAAGTCGTCGATGCCGATGGGCAGGTTGAGGTAGCGGACTTTTCAACGGCCGATCTTTCCGCGCTGCCGGCTACCGACGAGACCGGACGCTTTGCCATTGAGTCGGTCGATGCGCGCCGCTTTCGCGTGCGCTTTCCCCTCATTGCCGAAAGCGAGCTGGCGAGCGGGCGGACGGCCCAGCTCAAAATTCGCTTTCGCAGCCGCGTGTTGCGCTACGGCACCAAGTTCGCCGGTTTTGCCTTCAATAGGGGGGATGTGGGGCAGGAGGTCGTCGCCGGCAACGTGGCCGCGTTGGCTCCCGGCGACGACGATATTGTGGCTGTTGGCACGGAGACGAACCGGGGCCTTTCAGTGGATGTGCCGCTAGCTGGCGGCAGCGCCCTGCTGATCAACGTGCGCGCCGACCCTCGGCCCTTCAGCCCCAACGGCGATGGAATCAACGATGCGACGCAGGTGTACTACGATCTGAGCCGTTTGGTCAGCCCGGCACCGGTCGATGTGGAAATCGTCGATTTGGCCGGACGCCGGGTGCGCCGGCTGTTCTCCGGCTTCCAGGGCGGCGGTTCATACGCCATGCCTTGGGACGGCGCGGATGGGAGCGGGGCCGCGCTGCCGCCGGGCATTTACTTAGTGCGCGTAACGCTGGCCAGCGATGCGGGCGGCGAAAGAGCGGTTAGAGTTGTCGAATTGGTGTACTGATTAGGAGAGTCTAATGAGAGACCTACGGTGGGTACTCGCCGCCTTGCTCGTCGCGGCGATAAGTGCCCATGCCCAAGGCCGGCGCTGGGGCGCGGAAATCACCTATGAACCGCGGGGGCCGGGCGTGCTCTTCGACGCCTTGGATCCAACGGTCAAGCGCTGGTACGTGCCGCAGGAGCTGTTTGCCGACTACGGCTGGCAGCAGTGGCAGTACACCAACTACGCGCGCGACGCGTACGAGCGCTACGTCAGCACCACGATTGAAGGCTCTCCGTTTTACGACCTGTACGGCAACTACTTGACGCGCGGCTGGCTCATCTACGACTGGAGCCAGAACCAGCCCGTGCAATTTGGTTCGTCCATCTTCAAGGATCGGCGCTTTAACAACTGGTTCAACGCGGTTACCATTAGCTCGGACTCGCAAGGCCAGTTCTACTATGCCATCACGGTGGGCGATCGAATCCGCACGACCCTGACCCCGCTCACCTTTTCCAAGCCGGCCTTCAGCGGCGTGCAGATGGACTTTGCCGCGGACAAGTACGAGGGCACCCTCCTCTTTTCGCGGGTGAGCCGCCCGGTCATCGGCAGCACGCCCAGCGCCCCCAGTGGCGTCTCCAATGCCACCAACCTGATGGCGGGCCGCGCCGTGGTGCAGATCGGCGATTTCGTGGCCGTGGGGGCCAATTTAGTCAATGCGCGCAACTCCACCACAGTGGCCGATGCGTTTGAGCGCAACCCCTTCGTCGGCACCCTCGCTGCCAATCAGGGCAGCCTGCCGGTCTCGGGCATTGCCCTGATCCTCAGCGACGACTCGCCCGAGGATGGTCGGGGCGGGGCCACCCTGTTTTCGCACGACATCCTCTTGACGAGCGAGGATCCAGATACGGGGGAGCGCGAGCAATTTAGGCTCCGCGACGTGGTCTCCGATCCGGCGCGGTGGCCCGTGGTCTCGGGCGGGGCACCCAAGGAAGGGGCCTTAGCGGCCGACGGCGACGAGAAGATCGTCATCAACTACGACTTCGCGGATATCGCCTATACCGGCCCGCGGTCCTCGGAGATCGTCGCCGTGCAGTTCGACTTAGTCTTGGCCAACGACTACAAGGTGCAGGTTTGGTCCGACCGGCAAACGGGCAGCCGCGCTCTGCCGGTATTGCCGCTGACGGGCCAAGACATTGAGGATCAGTCTCCGGCGTTGTTCGACATCCTCAGCGCCGAGGGCAATGTGCAGGACAATTCCAACCAGCAGCGGGTCGTCTTCGACTACGGATTGCCGTCGTCCCGCTTTATCTACGGCTTCACCTTGGACGCCACGGATATCAAGGGCGTGGACCTGTACGCGGAATTCGATGTCAGCCGCGCGTACAGCCAGTACCCCAACCCGGCGCACCAAGCGGCCGATCGCTCGCTAGCCACGCACGCCCGCGACGCCGAGGCTTGGATGGTCAACGCCGCAAAAGTGGCCGCCCCGTTTTACTTTTTTGGCGAGGCGTACAGCATGGACCCGGATTACTCGACGAGTTCGTTTATCGTGGACGACAACGGGGACATTACCTACGACAATCCGCGCACGTCCCTGTACGAGTTGGTTGACGACAACGACGATCAAGACCGCTCGGCCGATTGGTTCCGCTTCTCGCAGGGCGGCGGCGATGTGGCCGTCTTCCCGGGGTGGGACGAAAACAACGACTTTGTCTCCGACTTCAACCAAAACGACAATCGCATTCTCAACAACCGCATCCCGGATTACGAAGAGCCTTTCTTCCGCTATGCGGCCGATCGCCCGGAGTTTTTGTTTGGCATCGACCTAAACAACAATGGTTGGATCGACCGCTTTGAAAACGACGACTTGCCCGACTATCCCTACAAGGTCGATCGCCGAGGCTACAACCTGTACGCCGGCGTCTTCCTCGACCCGCACACCCGGCTGACGTTGGGAAGGCTGAGCGAAGAGAGCATGGCCTCCGACGGGCGCAACCGCGCTGCGTACGGCCTGCTGACCTACGACCGCGACTTTACTTGGGGCCGGCTGCGGGCCTTTGAGATGCTGCGGCGCGTCGAAGACGATATCGCCGATGACCGGCGCGAGATGACGCCGCACCTCGAAGTCAACTCGCTCGCGCTGGTGCGCGACATTCTGCCGGCGCGGGACACGTGGATCAACACGACCTATTTACAGCTCGATTACCAACCGCTCGACAATCTAAACGCGAGCAACAAGTTCAAGTACGAGCGCTTTTGGCAGCAGGGTAGCGCGTTCAAAAGCCGCGTCAAAGGCCCGGTGCTCAACCAAGGCAGCCACTTGATTGGGTTGATCAACAAAGCGGATTACACCTTCGGCTTGGCTGGCTTCCGGTTGCAGCCCAAGGTCAAGAGCGAGTATCTCAACCAGACCGCGCTCGAAGCGCGCGCCGAGGACCGCGAGGAATGGGTCGGCACGGGCATCGTGCTGCTGAGCCACCCGCTGTTGAGCCAGTCGCTGGTGGAAGGGGGCGTCGAGTTTTCCCTGTTCCGGGACTTGGCTCTCGACGAGGACGAGCAGCTCACCAACGGCCCGGCCGGGCCTACGGGCGACTTCCGCAACTTGGTGCTGGCCCTGCAATGGTCCAGCGCCGGCTCCTACTTGGGCTACCAGCTCACGACGCAGTTTGGCTTTAGTTATACGCGCCTGTGGGAGGAGCGGGTGATTATCGGCAGCGAAGGCTTGGAGCAGGTGAATGAAATCAGCGCCTTTAGCACCAGCTTCATAACCGTGTACGCGGGGCTGGAGTAGCGGCATGAATGCCTGCTTGCGCCGCGTCGGCGCTCTCTGCTGGGTCGCGCTGCTTGGGGCCGCGCCGCTCAAGGCCCAGCGCGAGGATTACGGTAGCCGCTTGGGCCGCATCGAAGCGGGCCAGCCGATCTACTATTCGTCCGGCACGGGGCTGCGCATGGAGGCCGTCTATCCCTCGTTGCAGAAGTGGTATCTGCCGCAGGAAATCGCCGGCGAGTACCGCCGGCAGTGGACCTACACCAACTACGCGCGGGACCCATACCGGCGCTACCTCAATCCCGCCTTGGAGGGCGGGTACTTCTACGACCTCTACGGGCGCTTCTTGAACAAGGGCTGGTTGATCTACGACTGGCGTCAGATACAGCCAACCGGCTCGGGCGGCTCGGGCATTTTGCAGGCCGGCCAATACGGCTCGTGGTTCAACAACTTGGTCCTTGCCGGCGACACCAAGGGCCAGCACTATTTCTCGGTGCTCATCGGCGACGAAATCTTCGCCATGCTGACGCCCATGACCTTTCGCAAGACCGCGTACAATGGGGTTATGTTCAACTACGCGGCTGATCGCCTGACGGCCACCGTGCTCATGTCGCGGATCAACCTGCCGCTTTTCCGCACGGACCCCTTTCCCGTGACAGAGGACAATTTCACCAACCTCATCGGCGGGCGCGTGGTCTGGGACCTGGGTGCTACGACGCGGATCGGCGGCACCTTTCTCAACGCGCACAACGGCCGCACGGCTTCCGACCGCTTTGAGGGACACCCGCTCAAGGGTAAGCTGACGAGCGGCCAGCTAGACGGACGCATCGACCGCATCGTGGTGCGGCTGACCGACGATTCGCCCGAAGACGAGGGCGGCGGGGCCGTGCTTTTTAGCAGCGACATTGAGATTGAGACGCGGATCGGCGAGCGGGATACCCTGCTAATTGGCAGTCAGATTGGCTTCGCGCCGCGCATCATCGGTGGGATCGAGCGGGGTGGTTTTCTGACGGCCGAGGGCCGGGGCGAGGCGAGCCAGATCTTGCTCGAATACGTGTTTTCCGACGACGATCCGGCGGTCTCGGACCTAGAGGCCGTAGTGCCGAGCGCGGACTTGGTCAACCAAATCAGCCGGGTGCGCTTCCACTTGGCGTTGGGCAACGACTACAAGGTAGAGGTCACGTCCAACCGCCAGACCGACAACAACTTCAGCGGCGAGCAGCCGCAGTTTCGCACGGTCGCCCGGGCCGAGGGCAACGTCTGGGACAACTCCAACCAGCGGACGGTGGTCTTCGACTACGGGCTGCCGACGGCGACGCAGGTAGCCGGGCTGACGCTACAGGCCGACGATTGGGCTGGCTTCCGCGCGTACGGCGAATTCAACGTCAATCACCAATTCACCCAGTACCCGACGCGGACGCGGGATACGCACAAAGCGTCCTCGGGCATTGGCGGGGATCGCGCGGCCCTCGGCTGGATGTTCAATGTATCGCGCCGCTTCGCACCGTTTTTCTTTTTTGGCGAGGCATTTGGCCTAGACGCCGAATACGACACGAGCCCCCGCTTTGTCGATAGCAGCGGCCGGGTTGATTGGTCAAACGACGACGAAGCGCGGGCGCGGCACGTGTACGACTTTGTCGATGACAATGACGACAACGACCGCATCAACGACCAGAAGCGCCGCTTTGACGACGGCCGCACCGGCGACCAGCGCGGCGTCCGCGCGCGCACCTTTGAGGGCTTTGCCGACGACGCGGTCTTCCCGGGCCTCGACGAGAACAACGACTTTATTTCCGATTTCAATCAAAACGACCTGCGCCAGCGTCCCAATTTCTTGCCCGACTACGAAGAGCCTTTTCTCCGCTACAATGTCGATCGGCCGGAATATCTCTTCGCTCTCGACTTGAACAACAACGGCTGGGGCGACCGCTTTGAAAACGACGAAGAGCCCGACTACCCCTACAAGCGCGACCGGCGCGGGTACAACGCCTATCTAAGCGCGGAGCTCCGGCCCGAGCTCAAGCTGACGACTGGACAGGTGTGGGAGCGCAAGCCGACGACGGGTGCACGCAACCGCACGTATTATGCCCTGCTCGCGTACGAACAGAGCTTTGCCGGATTGGGCACGCTGACGGCGTATAATTCGTTCAAGTGGGTCGCCGACGCGATCGCCGAAGACTTGGTGCAGTGGATTCAACTGCGCCCCGTGCTCGGTCGCCCGAGCAACTCCCCGGGCAGCATGACCGCCATCCGCGATCCGCTGGGTATGGGCGACGCCTTGGTCAACAAGCTGTGGATAGGCGCTGAGCGCCGCGGCCGCGATGGCTTCCAAAGCGAGAACAAGCTGCTGTATGAATTCATTCAGCAGCGGCGAGAAGATGCCGTTGACCGCGATGGCCGCCCCTTGCAACGCAATGCGCGGCGCTTGGGGCTGATCAACAAGGCCGAGTACCCGGTGCATTTGGGCCGCATAACCGCGCTACCGCGCCTCAAGCAAGAGCTGTTCATGGACGATACCCCGTTCAATATCGAGCGGCAGCTGGGCACCCCCACAGCCGAGCGCCGCGACTGGAGCACGATGGCCTCGGTATTGGTAAAGGTGCCCTTTATGAAACGCTCGGTCGTACAACTCGGCGTGGAGCACTTGCGCTTCCGCGACATGGTCGTGGACGAAACCACCGTCAACCCGGGCGACTCCACTGGGGACTACGACGAGACGTCCTTTGCCGTGCAATTGTCCAATACGACATCGTACTTGGGCTATAAGCTCATGTCCCAAGTGGGGCTGCGCATTGACAAGCGGCAGATAGAGCGCGCGGCGCAGCAGGCCCGCACCGAAACCAGTGGATTGACTTTCGTCACAGTACAAGCAGGGCTTAGTGATTAGATCGAAATACGCGGTATATTGGTTGTGGCTCCTCGTTTTCTGGGGCTGCGGCACCCCAACCGAGGACTTGGTGGTGGCCCGAGTCGGCGAGGTGGAAATCGACGCCCCCCAATTGCTGGAATTTGAAGAAAGGCTACACCCCGATCTGCGGAGCAAAAAGACGGGTGCTGACGCCTATTTCGACTACTTGCAAACTATGATCGACAAGGAGCTCATGGTCCTAGAAGCCAAAAAGCGGGGCCTCGACCAGCGCGCCGACTTCCGCCGCAAGATGGACAAATTGTATAGCGACCGCGTCTTGCGCCGCTTTTTGCAGCTAGAGGTGTACGACAAGATCGTCCACACGCAAGAAGAACTGCTGGCCCATCAACGAGAGACGGGCCGCGACCGCGCCGTGCAGGTGCGGCGCATCGTAGTTGCCACAATACAAGAGGCGCGAGAAGTCAAGGCGGCCTTGGAAGGCGGCGACTACTTCGATACATGGGCCAGCCGCAACCTGCTCAACGCGACTCAGCTAGAGGGAGGCCGCTACCTGCTCAAGGACGAGCTGTACCCATCCATCTTGCAGGAAGAGGTCTTTCCGCTGGCACCGGGCCAGTTTTCGGAGCCAGTGCTCTTCAACGACCAGTTCGGCGTGTACGAGGTAACAGCCGAAGTGCCGGTCGCGCTCTCGGTCGTACAGTTGGTAATCGAGGCCGAACTGCTCGCGGAGAAGCTGCCGCCGGCCGTGCAGGCGCTGTCGGCCCGCTTGCGGCAGGAACTCGACTTTGTGGTTCACGCCCAAGCTTTGGAGCGCGTACGCGGGCGCATCGGGCAGGGTGCCAAGGCGTTTTCTGCGGAGGAGCTTGAGCAGCCTATCTACGAGCACGAGAGCGGCGTCTTTACCATCGGCAATCTGCTCGATTTTGCCCGCGAGCTAGGCGTCGGCTTCCCAGAGGACGCGCCCGAGCGGTTCGATTGGTTCGTCGAGGACATCGTCGAGCCGCGAGCCCTGCTCTTGGCTGGCGCGTATACGGCGGGCGTTGACCGCGAAGAGGGCGTGGTCGCTTGGTTCCAAAAGCGGCAGCTATCAAAGCTACTGGTGGCCATGCGCCGGGACGTGGTCGATGGCGTCTTCGCCAGCCGCGAAGAAGCTCGCGCGTTCTACGACCGCCACTTAGACCTTTTCCGCCCCCTCGAATCGATCGGTGTGCAGGAAATTTTGCTCCGCACCGAGGAGGAGGCGCTCGCGCTGCGCGAGGAGGTGGAGCGCGGCGGCGACTTAGGCGCGCTGGCTGCCGAGCACACCCTGCGCCGGCGCGGCAAAGCCCAGCAGGGCGAGTTCCATCTGCATCCTTGGGAAAAGCAACAGTTCGTCCCACTCTTTGAGGCGGCACAAGGGCAAAAAATCGGCACACTCATCGGCCCCATCGCCGTGGAGGTCACCGCCGCCGAGGTGCTAAGCTCTGAGCCGGTCAGCGGCCCGTACTACGCCATTTTCCGGTTGCTCGATTCGACGATCAACGCCGCACCGAGGCCCTTCGCGCAGGCCGAGCGCCGAGCGCGGGCGCTGGTGCGCCGCCAAAAGCAGGAGCGGCTCTTTGGGCAATTCATTATCCAATTGCGCCACCAATACGCAGCGCAAATTGAGGTCTTCCGCGAGCAGGTGGAGGCCCTCGTGCGCAACACATGAGGAGGCTAAAATGGTAAGAATCGAAGGCAACGTACCGTTTGTCGAGCCGCCCCAATGGGCCGTTCTCGAGCGCAGCCTAATCGACCTGATGGACGCCTCCGTCCATCCGCTCATGGAGCGCTACGTGCGCCCAGATGGCTCGGTGCTGTGGCCGACCACAGATGACTTTAGCAGCATCGACGGTCTGGACGACGCGTACGAGAGCTTCCACAATTGGCCGCTCTTTTACTTGATGGGCGGCGGCGATCACATGCTCGAATATTCCCACCGCACTTGGGAGGGCATTACCCGGCAGTTCACTCGCTACGACAGCGGCCACGGCCACCCCATGATCGTCAAAGAATACGAGCAAGGCTACGACTGGATGCACCAAGGCGAGGGGTACTTATTTTTCTATTTGCTGTGCCTCGCCGATCCAACGCACGAAAAGAATGTCGAGCGCGCCAAGCGCTATGCGGGCTTCTATCTCAACGAAGACCCAGAGGCCCCCAATTACGACGCGGAGAAAAAGCTCATCCGCTGCGCCCACAACGGCAGTATGGGGCCGGCGCACCGCAACTTTGAAAAGCACTACACGGCCTATAAGTACGCCGGGTGGAAACCTTGGCCCTTGCCCTTTCACGACGTTCCCGGCATTGAGACGGTCGAGGATTTGCAAAAGCCGGGCATGGAAGAGAAGATGGGCCAAGCCCTAGTCGAGCGGATGAGTCGCGGCGATGTGGCCTGCAACCTCGCGGTGACCAGCATGGTGACCAACGCCTATCTGTGCAGCGGCGACGACAAGTACCGAGCTTGGGTCGAGGAATACACCAACGCTTGGATCGAGCGCACCCGGCAGAACAACGGCATCCTGCCCGACAACATCGGCCTTTCAGGGCAGATCGGCGAATACATCGACGGCAAGTGGTACGGCGGCTACTACGGCTGGACTTGGCCGCACGGCTGGCACCACCTGAGCGACGCCTGCATTGCGGCCGCGGAAAACGCAGCCTTGCTCTCCGGCGACTTGCACTACATGGACTTTCCGCGCTCGCAAATCGACGTGCTGATGCAGCAGGGGGAAATGAGGGGACAAACGCTGCACGCGCCGCACTTCTACCACGACAAAGGCTGGGATGGCTACAGCCCCATGCAGGCCCATCCCACGACCCACCTCTGGTGCATGAGCATGCAGCAAGAGGACATGGCGCGGCTCAAACAGCAGCGCAACCACGACAGCGATAACTGGCGGCAGGTAGGGTCGCACTTTTCCAAGCACGGCGGCGGCCACGAAGCCGCTTGGACCGCGTATCTCGAAGGCGGATACCCAGAGTACCCGGTGGACATCCTGCGGCACAACCACGCGCAGGTATATCAGCGCTTGGCCTTCATGCGCGACGACCAGCAAGATCCTGCCACCTACAGCGACGCGTACCTGCAGGTGCGCAACCCCATCACCGCCGAGGGCTTGGTGCAACTGACGATGGGTGCCCCGCTCTTCATGTACAACGGGGGCCTGCTCATGGCCCGCCTGCGCTACTTCGATCCGCAACGCCGCCGGTCGGGCTTGCCGCTAGACGTAGCCGCCTTGGTGGAATCGCTCGCAGACGAGCGGGCCGTCCTACACTTGGTCAACCTGCACCCGACGCAAGAGCGCGAGGTCTTGCTACAGGCCGGTGCTTTTGGCGAGCACAGCTTCACCCGCGTTGCCTACCAGCAGCGTCGGCCCATCTCGGCTGAAGAAGCCGGCGTTGGGCACACACACGCCACCCTATATCAGCAGACCGTGCAGGGGCAGCTGGAGGACAAAACGGTCGCCGTACAGGACCGCTATTTCACCGTCTGTCTCCAAGCCGGCACGGCGATTCGGCTCGACTTGGGAATGGAGCGTTTCGTCAATAAACCCTCGTACGCCCTGCCGTGGAGTTAGGAGACTACATGCACAACCGCATCAAGGACCAACTCGCCGCGGGCAAACCCGCTTTCGGTGCCCAGCTCCGCTTTGGCTCTCCGGCCATTGCCGAACTGTTCGGCCACTCGGGCTTTGATTTTCTCGTCATCGATTCGGAACACGCGCCGCAAACCCCCACCGGTATCCAGGCGCAATTGCAGGCCATCGGCAATACCCCGGCCACGCCCATCGTCCGCCTGCCGCGCATCGACGAGGAGCAGATCCGCCTCTACCTCGACATGGGTGCGCTGGGCATCCTCGCCCCGTTCGTAAACACCGCCGCCCAAGCCGCAGAAGGCGCTCGCGCCTGCCGCTATCCTCCAGTTGGCATTCGCGGTTTTGGACCGCATCGGGCCGCTCAGTACGGATTGCGCACCGACGAGTACTTCGCGGAGATAAACGACTTAGTGGTATTCATCGCTCTGATCGAAACGGCCGAGGCGGTCGCCAATATCGACGAGATTCTCGCTGTCGATGGTGTCGATACGTTCGTCATCGGCCCGGTGGATCTGTCCATTTCGCTGGGGGTGCCCTTTGACTACGAGGGGTCTGTTTTCCAAGACGCCCAGGCCCAGCTCGCCGCAGCCGCTCGCCGCGCGGGCAAGCCCGCCGGCATCGGGGTCTATCGCCCGGCCAGCGACCCGCAAGCAATCCAACGCGCCATGGACGACGGCTTCTCGCTGATTCTCGCTGGCGGCGACGAGCCGTTTCTCGCGGCTGGCTGCCAACAGATGGCGCGCGTCCGCGCCGATTTGGGGTACTAGCGTATGCGTCGGCTTGAGGTCCTCTTCCTGCCCCACCCGGTCGCCGCGATCGCCACACCTTGGACGACCGACGTGATCGAGGCCGTACGTGCCCATCACAATCTCCGCATTTTCGACCGCGCCCAGCCGGCCGCACCTCAACTGGCGGGCATTGAAGCCATCGTCGATTTAGGGGGCAATATCAGCCCAGACCTGCTGGCCGCTGCGGCCGATGCTGGCGTCAAATTCCTCCAGGTCCAGACCACTGGCCTCGACCACGTCGATGTCGAAGGGATTCTCAGTGCTGGGCTGCTACTCGCCCATTGCCCCGGGCAGCTTAGCAGCGTGGCGTTGGGCCAGAGTGCAATGATGTTCGTCCTCATGCACGCCCACCGCTATGCGGAGGCACGTATGAACTTCGACGCTGGCAGGCTGTACGCGCCTACGGGTGTCGAACTAGAGGGCCTGACGCTCGGCCTGATCGGTTTTGGCGCGAGCGCCCAAGATTTGGCGCGCCGGGCTAAGCCCTTTGGTCTGCGGATCTTGGCCATCGACATCCGCCCCATTGAAGAGGAAATCCTCGCCGAGATCCAACCCGAATTTCTCGGCGGCCCCGAAGATGTTGACCGCGTGGTGGCTGAGAGCGACTACCTATCGCTGCACCTGCACCTGACGCCGGAAACCCGGCACACTATTGACGCACGGCGCATCGGCCTGATGAAGAAAACCGCTTGCTTGATCAACGTGGCCCGAGGGGCGCTCGTCGATGAGGACGCCCTCTACCGGGCGCTTTTGGACGGTCGCTTAGGCGGGGCCGGGCTCGATGTGTTCGCTCAGGAGCCACCCGACGCTACGGCCCCCGTTTTCCAATTGCCCAATGTGTTTGCCATGCCCCACACCGCCGGTTCGACCGACGGCACCTCGCGCAAGCGGGCGCGTCTGGCCGCGGACAACCTCGATCGCTACGCGCGGGGCGAGGCGCTCGTGGGGCAAATCACGTCTAGGTTTATCTAAACGTCAGGAGATACTCGCAATGAACGCGCTGATTACGGGTGCTAGTTCTGGCATTGGCGAGACTATCGCGCGGCGGCTGGCGGCGGCCGGGCACCGAGTTGCGCTGATGGCGCGGCGCGCGGAGCGGGTGCAGGCTATCGCCGCTGAGTTGGACGGCGCGGTAGCGGTGCCGGGCGATGTGGGGATTGTTGCGGATTGCGAAGCTGCGGTGCGGGAGACGGTGGAAGCGTTTGGTGGTCTCGACGCGCTGGTCAATGCGGCGGGCACTTGGGTGGAGGAGCCGCTTGCCGAAGTCAGCTACGAGGACCTGCGCGCCTTTGTCGATACGGATGTAAGCGGCGCGTTGCAGATCACGCGCGCCGCCTTGCCGGTGTTGATGCAAAGCGGCGGACGGATACTGCATATCAACGGATTGCAGGGATTGATCCGCGCTCGGCCGCCGGTGCTCTATGCGGCGGTCGAGTCAGCGGTGCGCGGGTTGTGCGAGAGTTTGCGCTGGGAAGCAGCAGAGCAGGGAGTCCACGTTGGCTTAATCACCCTAGGCGCGGTGGCTAGCCCCGATCCGGTGCCGTTGAACGAGGGCGGCCGGCGTTGTCGCCTGAGCCGCGACGAGGTCGCCGACGCCGCGTGCTTTGTGCTGGCGCAGCCGCGCGGAGTCAATGTCGATGAACTGGTGCTGACGCCGCTGGGACAGCAGTGGTGAGGAAATTCGTTCAAGGATGAGCGGATGCCTCGACGAGCGGCTCAATGGTGCTGATGTCGGTCGAGGCACGGGCGAGGTCGAGGTCGTACATTCGTTGGAGGTTCAGCCAGAACTCTGGGGTCATCCCCAGGGCCTGTCCGATCCGCAGAGCCGTGTCCGCTGTGATTGATCTACGGCAGTGGACGATTTCGTTGATGCGTATCGGGGGCACCCCGATAGTCTTAGCCAGACGGTACTGGCTGATGCCGAGCTCGTCCAAAATCTCTGCCAGATGTTCTCCTGGATGAATCGAGGTCGTTGCAGTCATTGGATTCTCTCCTCAGTGATAGTCGGTGATTTCGATATCCATAGCACCTTGGTCTGTCCATTTAAAGCACACGCGCCACTGGTCATTAATGCGAATGCTATACTGGCCGGTCCGGTCCCCACGCAGCGATTTAAGGCGATGGGAGGGCGGCACCCGAAGGTCGGCCAGTACAGTCGCCGCAACCACTCGCTGTAACCTCATTCGTGCTCGGCGTTGGATGTCAACAGGCAGGCGACGGACCGTTTGTCCATAAAATATCCGTTCAGTGTTATGGTCCCTGAATCGATTCATCGCAATTCATAATAACGCGACGCATTAATAACGTCAAGAATACACACTGATACAACGATCCATCGCCGCTTGGTCTGTAAGATTACATTGTTTTTTTACAGTTGTCCCGTAAGTTTGCATTGTTTTTTTACGGTTGTCCCGTAAATTTGCAATGTGCAAGATTCCTCAATACAGCGCCTGCTCGAATTGCCCGAGCGCTCCTTTTTCCTCTTCGGTCCGCGTGGGGTGGGCAAAAGCACTTGGCTGCGCCAAGCCTTGCCCAATGCCGCCTTCTTCGACCTGCTAGACGCGGCCCTCTATCTACAGCTATCCCATAACCCCCATGACCTAGAGGCACTAGTCGGCGATAGGGCGACTGATTCGTGGATTGTGCTCGACGAAATCCAGAAAGTACCCGCTCTCTTAGACGAGGTGCATCGCCTGCTAGAAACGCGGCGTTGGCGTTTTGCCCTCTGCGGCTCATCGGCACGCACGTTGCGGCGCGGCGGCGTCAATCTGCTCGGTGGACGCGCGCTGACTCGCTTTATGGCACCGTTTTCCCAGCAGGAATTGGGTGCCGACTTCGACGCCGAGTTTTCCCTGCAATGGGGCCTTTTGCCCCTCGTGCAATTAGACCGACGGTACGCCGCCGATCTGCTGTATGCGTACGTCCACACGTATATCAAGGAAGAAATCAGCGAAGAGGGCTTGGTGCGTCGGCTACCTCCTTTTCTCCGCTTTCTCGAAGTCGCTGGTCTGCTCAACGGCCAAGTAGTAAACGGCCAGAACATCGCCCGCGATGCCGCCATCCCGCGCAGTAGCGTCGATGGGTATTTCTCCATTCTCCAGGACACCTTGCTCGGCCACTTCTTGCCTGCCTACCGCCCTCAGCTCAAAGTGCGCGAAAAGGCCCGTCCTAAATTCTACTGGTTCGATGCTGGGGTGGCCCGGGCCGCCGCCGGCCTTGCCTATGATCCGCCTGATCGCCTGTGGCTGGGCGCGGCCCTAGAGACCTTGGTCTATCACGAATTGCGCGTCTATAATCACGTGTACAACAAACACCGTCCCATCGCCTTTTACCGCACTCCCGCTGGCGCGGAAATCGACTTTGTCATTGAAACGCGCAAGCGCACGGCTTCCTCGCTGCCGCACGTCGTCTGTTTGGAAATCAAGTTGGCAGAAAAATGGAACCGGAGTTGGGAGCGATCTATGCGCTCCTTGCACGAGACAGAGGGCATTGAGGTAGAGCGCATGATCGGCGTCTATACTGGAGAGCGAGTCTATCACTACGACGGCCTAGACGTGTGGCCGCTGGAGGAGTTTTTGCGCCGACTGTACGAGGGCGAGGTCTTTTAATGTCCCAACCGCGTCAGCGAGAAAGCGATGTGGGCAAAGCCTAAAAAAAGGAGAAAAATGAGCAACAATAAAAAGATGGACAGACTTGTTATGTCCCAAAGGGATATTCTTGAAGCGCAAATATATGCCGAGGAACTAAAGCGCAGAGGGCTTAATTACAACAGTGTAAGGGAGAACAGGAGGAAAGACAGGGTAATCTTTCAGGCCTTGGTTGAAGCGCTGACTGTTGCTTATGCACGCCCATTTACTGGTAATAATGACAGAGATGGGAAAAGGGAGGAGGGGCGTCTCTCTGACGAATATGTGCCCAAGGATGAAGAATATAGAGGTCTGCATAAGCGACTCATAGATGATAGGGATACAGCCCATGCCCATTCTGACATAGCCGCGAGTGGTCTGTCTTATACAATAGGTGGAGTGCTTCCGCCAATACCAACAAGACATGAACCGCTTGGCACATGGACAGAAGACTGGATAGATAAAGTGTGCGATCTTACACAGATAGTTGGAGATAAAATCAGAGAAAGCGTCGATAAAGAAGAGAAGGCAATCGCTAAAAAAAGAAGGTGCTATGACCCTCAACTTTAATCCCAGCACTGGCTTTCACATGAACAACCTCGACGCCTTGTGCGGCATGTAAATATCTCACGCCACAAGAATCAATCGTCGGCGAGCGGCCAGAAGAAGGCAGATGCCGGAGGCTCTCTGTCGTCTCAAACCGCGACGGGCGTGGGTAATTTAAGAGACATGGAAATCACTTACGTTGGTACGCGAGTAGAGGCATCCAACACTGTAACACCTACTAGCTGGCTATCCCGATAGCGCAACAGGAGGCCCTCATCGGTCAGGGTTGTATCCGTAGCCTGCTGCGGACGTGCGAAGCTGATGTAGAGCACGTCAGCCTCTTGGTCGTAATCCACCCAAAAACGCGAGGCGGGAAAATCGAGCAGGAAAGGTACGGCCTGCGTGAGCGCGAGCGCATGGTCAGGAGTTAGGGTTTCTTCCATACAAAAGGCATCGCCTCAAGCTGCGACGGGCGTGGGCAATTCCGGCACGTATTCGTAGCCTGGCTCGGCCTTTTGCCGCTCGAGGATGGCAGCGATCTCCGTCCACGCCTCGTACAGCCCCCGCGGACAGTGCGGCAGATCGCTTTTGATGGCCGCGTGTAGCTTGCCGAGCCGGTAGCACGGCACGGCCGCGTACATGTGGTGTTCGATGTGGTAATTCATGTGCCAGTAGAGGAAGCGGAAGAACGGATTCAAGATGACCGTGCGGGTGCAGAGCCGAAAGTCTGGCACGTCGTCCTGCAAGCCGATGTGCTGGGTGTTGTTGCACAAAAACAGCAACCAGCCCCCGTAGAACGGGGCCAGCGTAATGAGCACTGGTACCAGCCACAGGCCGAAGTACAAGGATACCGCCACAATTAGGGCGTGTCCCACTAGCAAGAAGCGATCCCAGCGAATGAGCCGTCGCCGCTTGTCTGGGTCCGACTCGGGGAAGAGCGCCAGCTCCCATTCGCCTTCTAGTTTCCCGAATGCCCGCCGCGCAGTCGTCTTGTAGCGGCCGTGCAAGCCCCACGGATTTACAATGGCACTCTTGAGAAAATCCACGAATCGCAATTGGGCCGGCAGCACCACTTCGAGATCGTCGGGCGGGTGCAGGGTGTACTTGTGGTGCTCGGCGTGACTGGTCCAGAAATGGATGTGGTTGTACCCGCCCAGAAAGCTGAACAGGCGCAGGAAGAAGTAGTTGAGGAATTTGCTTTTGAAGACCGTGGAGTGACACAATTCGTGGAAGCCGTTCAGCAAAAAGGCGTAGAACGTCCCGTGAAAAAAGAGGATCAACAGCAACCACGGCAGAGCCAAGTGCTCCGCCGCGTACCAAGCCCCCGCGCCCGTCGCCGCCAGCAGGCCCAAATGCCCCAGCGTTTGTAGCAGGCCCCAAAAGTCGCTGCGCTGGTTGAGCGCATTGAGCGTCTCGCGCGGCAAGGGACACCGATACCAGTTTATTTTGCGCTGGTTCTTTGTTATTTCCATGGCATATTCTCCTCTAAATCCGCAGATGGACGCAGATGGACGCAGAATAGTAGAAACAAGACGATCCGCAGCTCGAATCGTTCAAGTCATTCAGGGTTGCTATATCCATCATTAAAAAAGTCGGGTCCGCGCTACAAGTGCCCCTTTCTTATATCCTCGACAATGCGGACCAGTATCTCGACCGCGGCGCGGATGAAGCGCTCCCCCTTTTCGGCGGACCCGAAGGTGGGGTCGCCGTAGGTGCCTTGGTCGGTCGATTGGTGGATCCACCGGTAGCGAGCGACTTGGGCGGCGCGCTCAGATTGCGGCGGATGGCCGTCCTTTTGCAGGCGGTCTGCTTTGACCCATTCGGGATGCAGGGCCATCATCACCGAAGTTTCCATCTCGCCCGCGTGCCCCCAACCGTGGGGCCCCGCCTCCCTGATCTGGCCTAGCTCGTCGTAGGCGAACCAGGAGGTCCCATAGATTCTCGCGTCTGGGCACTGCTCCATCAGGCGCTGGAGGGCGACGTTCATATTGGGGACATTCCCGCCGTGGCCGTTGACTATGGCGATCTTGTCGAAGTCGGCGTGGACCATGCTGCTTACGGTATCGACGATCATGTTGATGTGAGTCTCTGATTGGGCAGTTATCGTGCCCTTAAACCGCAGATGGTGCGGGGAATAGCCCAGCCACTGCGCAGGGAGACAGAGGACCTGATCGGGAATCTCCGCGTCGAGGCGATCGACGATGGCGGCGACCTCAGCGGTGTCCGTTATAAACGGCAGATGCGGCCCGTGCTGCTCAAACGCCGCGATGGGATATACTACTACCGTGTCGTCTCTGGACACCTGCTCCAAGTCGGGCCAAGTGAGTTCAGCTAGTTTCACGATGTGCTCCTCCTTAGTTCCCCCAGCGGTCTGGATTGATGCCGGGTGCGGCGCGCTGCATGCCCTGGGGTTTGTGTACCTGTTTCCACTCCTTGCCGGAAGTGTTGCGGCTTTGGAGAAAAGGTTTGGCCGCTGCCGGCGCGTTCTCCACCCATTCCGAGTCCCACTCCTCCATCGGCTGAACCGGCCCCGCCCAAGCCGGCCGGTAGCCGAACTGGATCAGTTCCCGAGGGGCCAAGTCCTTGTTGGGATGGGTGCCGTGGAAGAGGAGAGCGGGTATCATGACGACCGAACCGGCCTTGGCACAGAGGGTAATCTCCTGTGGGTGCGAGACATAGCGCACGTACGGGTTGGCTTGGGCGTGAAACGAGAGATGGGAGCGCGGAATGAGCCGGAAGGGTGCGCGCTCGGGCGGCAGGTCATCGAGGTAGTAGAGCACCCGCAAAAGGCGCGGCGAAGAGCCCTCGAAGCCAAAAATCGACGAGCCGAATGGCTGGCCGTCGGTGTGCATTGAAATGCCCGGCGAGCCGGAGAGCGTGCGAGTAAAAAGCCCGTGCGTAAAGACGATGTCCGGCCCCATGAGCGCTTTGAGGAATTCCGCGATCGGCGGATAGCCGATCAGCTCGGCCACCGCTCGGTTTGTACATTGGGGTTCGTGGTGGAAGGTTTGGGCCTCGCTGTAGTCCTTGTGCCCCATCGGCAGGTTTTTCAGCTCGGCCTTTAGCGCCGCAATGTGCTCGGCGTCGAGCACATCCGGCAGGAGCACGTAGCCCTCCATTTCGAGATGGCGGATCTGCTGGCTCAGGGAGAAAGCGGCAAAATCAGTCTCATCGACCGTCATAAAGCCGATTTCTTCTTTGGGATCAATTTTTACCGTGGTGGCCTCCATGATGTCCTCCTTTGGGCGGCGATGAGGGCACGCCCCTATTGGCGCGATTCTCGCCACTTGGCGAGGGAAAAGTCGTCCGAATCGTACAACGCGAAGATCTCCGCTTCTTTGGCCCGCACCTCTGCTGCCAGTTCCAACACCTCCTCTGCGTGCTCCAGCGGAATGCGCACGCATCCGTCGCCATCGCCAAAGATCAGGTCCCCCGGCCGAATCCGCACCGACCCTACGGTAACCGGCGCGTTGACCCGCGTCGCGTTGAATACTCCGTGCCCTGGCACCATCCCCCAGGCGAAGATCGGCAGCCCGACCCGGCGGATCCCCTCCAAGTCGCGCACCGTTCCATCGACAATGGCCCCCACCGCACCTAGCCGCTGGTGCAGCCGCGCCATGCCGTCGCCAAAACTGGCCCCGCGTCCAGGGCGCGAGTCCACATCCTTCATCACCGCGACCACGGGTCCCTCCATAGAGTCAATCGACTCGTAATACTCCTCCCAAGGTGCTACTACGGAATCTGGATCGTTGGTCGTTACTTCCGCGGTCACCGCATAGCCGATGATCGGCCCCAATTCCGGTAGCAGATAGCGGATCCGGTGGTCGGTGTACTCTTCGTTGGGCAGGCCGCACTTTAACACGATGGCGTTGAAAATCGTCGGCGAGTCGAATTCCTTAAAGGCGTCTAGTACTTCAGGTTTGACCATGGAAGATTTGCTCCTTTTTGCAATGGCGCGGTTAGCCGCTGATTCCAAACAGCGCGCAGGCGTTGCGGCCGAAAATGTCGTCTTTGTCTTCGGCGGGAATGTCCATGTCCTCCACCAGCCGACTCAACACGTCGATCTCCACCCACGGATGATCGCTGGCAAAGAGCAGCCGGTCGCTGCCGGCAAACTCATAGGCGAGCCTCAGTGCTGGCGGCCAAGGGGAGACCACGTCTAAATAAACTCGTTCATAGTAGCTGCCGACAGGTTGACTGATCTGCGCCCGGCCCCGGCACAAGGTCTCGGTCTGGTGTTCGACGCGCCCCCACAGATACGGCAGCACACCGCCGCAGTGCGGCTGCACGACCTTGAGTTGAGGATGGCGTTCGAGGACGCCGCCCAAAATCAACTGCAAGGTGGCAAAACTCTGATGTACCATCAAACCCGCCATGGGGATCATGGAGTGGTGCTTGATGGCCTCGCCCCAAGGCGGCACGCTCGGATGCAGGACGACCGGAACGCCTAGTTCGGCGATGCGCCGATACAGCGGATCCAACGCCACGTCGTCCACCTCGACGCCCACAATGTGCGAATAGAGCATCACTCCTCGGTGGCCGAGGGTGACGACGGCGCGTTCCAACTCCGCCAGCGCATCTTCGGTGCTCTGCCAAGGCAAGCAGGCCAAGCCGACGAAGCGGTCTGGGTGCTGTGCCACGGCTTCGGCCAAGGCGTCGTTGCCAGCGCGGGCGGCGGGGACCGCTAGCTCCGGTGCGAGGTTTTCCGGCCCGGGCATATTCACGCTCAGTGCGCTGATGTCGATACCGGCCGCGTCCATGGCATTCAGCTTGCGCTTGACGCCATAAGCCTCCCGCCCCATGACAAACGTCTGAGCGTCTTTATAGGTGAGAACGAATTGGTCGGCTTCCACCAAGGTTTGTGGCCACTCGGGATTTTGGGCCAAAACTTCCGCGTATTCGACGGGGAAAATATGGGTCTGGCAGTCTATGCGCATGGGCTTGTTGGGATGCAATTAAAGGGAATAGAGCGTATTCGCACGGCGGTTGTCAATCCGACTGCATGGGCAGCGGCGCGTTGTCTTCTGACCAAGACTGGATTGACGCCCGCGCAAGACCTATACTTTCTCGCCGCCCTAACGACCACTCACCAAACCGGAGGATCCCATGACTGCCGCGCCCGACTACACTTCAAAGGTCCCCTATTACACCTTCCCCGACACCTTGGCCGGACAGGAGGAGGCGCTGGCGACCAACCCGCTGATGCAGCGTCTGCTCGAAGCGCGCCGCTCGTACGCCGGCGACCCACACCGACCCATCTACCATTATATCAACCCCGAAGCCAATCTCAACGACCCCAACGGGCTTTGCTTCTGGCAGGGCCGCTACCATCTCTTCTACCAAGCCTACCCACCGGAGGATACCCGTCAGCACTGGGGCCACGCCATAAGCGACGACCTCGTCCACTGGCGCGACCTGCCCTACTGCATTTATCCGAACCCAGAGCGTTGCTGTTATTCAGGGGCCGCGCTAGTCGAGGAAGATCGCGTCATTGCCATGTACCACGGCACCGAGGTCGGCAACATGGTCGCCACTTCTTCGGACCCGCTATTGCTCAACTGGGAAAAGGTCGCCAACAAGGCTGTGATCCCCATCCGCTCGGCCGACGGTTCCGCCCTGCCCTACCGAGTCTTCGACCCCTGCATCTGGAAGCAGGGCGATGCGTACTACTCGCTGTCGGCGGGCACCAAACCCGAAGGCCCGGCTGGCAAACCCGTCCGCGCTAACTTCCTCTTCAAGTCGAGAGATCTCGAACACTGGGAGTATCTCCACCCTTTCGTCGAGGACGACGGGTACACGCTAGTCGGCGACGACGGAGCCTGCCCTTATTTTTGGCCCATTGGCGACCGCCACATTCTCCTCTTCTTCAGCCATAGAAGCGGCGGTCAGTACCTGCTCGGCGACTACGACACTGAGCGCGACAAGTTCGTCGTGACCTACGGTGCCAAGTTCAACTTTGGCGCGGCCGCGCCCTCGGGCGTCCACGCTCCTTCGGCGACCCCCGATGGCCAAGGCGGCGTCTTGACCATCTTCAACATGAACCCCGGCAAACCGACCAAGGGCTGGAACCAGATTATGACCTTGCCCCGTCGGCTGACCGTCGTTGGCGACGAGTTGGCTATGGAGCCGGCCGGCGACCTAGCGTCGCTCAGGCGGGACCACCAGCGCGTTGGCAAAACCACCCTCCCCGCCAATGAAGAGCTCGTCCTCGATGCGGTCCGCGGCAACGCCATGGAAATCGTCGCCGAAATCGATCCCCAAGACGCGCCCATGGTCGAACTCAACGTCCTACGCGCTGCCGGCAGGGAGGAGTACACGCGCATCGCCTTCTTCAAAAACCGAGGCTTCAGCAATCGCGTCTTTGGCAGCGACCACCACCAGAGTTTGATCTCGCTCGACACCTCGTATTCTTCTGTCGCGCCCGACGTCCTCTCCCGCGCCCCAGAGACCGCGCCGGTTGTCCTCGCCCCAGGCGAGACGCTCAAGCTGCGGGTCTTCGTCGATAAGAGCGTCGTTGAAGTCTTTGCCAACGATCAACAATGCGTGGCCGCGCGGGTTTATCCCGACCGCGCCGACAGCGTCGGGGTCTCGCTGCGGGCACAGGGCCAGAGTGCCGAGTTGCTCTCGCTCGACGCCTATCAGATGCAGGATATTTACGCGTAAAGGAGCAAGCCATGAACGAAGAAGAAAAATTCGTCTTTGACTTGGAGGGCTATCTAGTCATCAAAGACGTCCTCAGCCCGCAGGAGTTGGACGATCTCAACGCGTTGGTGGACCGGTACATCGCCGGCTGGGACAACCATCCCCGCAACGACCTGAACAAGGTCAGTAGCTGGGGCCAAGCCACCAAAAACCTGATTGATCACCCCAAAATCCTGCCCTACTTAGTCGAGCTCATCGGCTCCAAGGTCCGCATTGACCACGACTATGCCATTATCATGAATCGCGGCGACGCCCGGGGTGGTCTGCACGGCGGCCCTAGCCAAGATTCCGACCACTGGTTCAGTTACCGCGACGGCCAAATGCGCAATGGCCTGAGCGTGGTGACCTTTTTTCTCGCCGATGCCAATGAGGGCGACGGCGGCTTTGCCTGCGTGCCGGGCAGCCACAAGACCAACTACCCCCGCAACCTGCCCCAAGATGTCAGAGTCTTTGAGCGCGACGCGCATTACGTGGTCCAACCGACAGCTAAGGCCGGGGATGCGCTGTTCTTTACCGAGGCCCTCATCCACGGGACCATGCCGTGGCGCTCCGAGCATCAGCGCCGCACCTTGCTCTATAAGTACAGCCCCGGCTACTCGACGTGGGCCAAGGAGTTTTACAACCTCGAAGAGTACGGCGAGCTGACCGAACGCCAAAAGCGCATCATGGCCACCCCCTCGATACACGAACATCCCGAGATTGTTTAGAATCCGCAGATGAACGCAGATGAGCGCAGATGGGAGATGATGTTTTTGGGGTACCGTTGGAATGTTAAGACGGTCTCTTAGCCCAATAAGGAGCACAATATGTCCGATCCATATTCGCTACATGGAAAAAAAGCCTTCGTCACTGGCGGCAAGCGCCGCATTGGTCGCGGCATCACCCTAGCCTTGGCCGAAGCCGGCTGCGACGTGGGGATCAACGATCTGCACGACGACGAGGATGTCGGCAAAACCTTGGGCTTGGTCCGCGCCATGGGCCGCGAGGCCGAGTTTTTCGCCGGCGATATTTCCGCTAGCGACCAAGTTGAGGCGATGTTCGCGGCCTTTTTCGAACGGTTTGGCCGCATTGACATCTTGGTAAATAACCCCTACGGCGGCACGGGCGAGCACTTTCTCGAACTCAGCGAGGAGAATTGGGACCAAAATCTCGACGTGGGCCTCAAGGGTTTTTTCTTGTGCTCGCAGCAAGCGGCGCGCGCTATGGTGGCGCAGGGCGACGGAGGAGCCATCGTCAGCACCTCCTCGGTGCACGGGCGTCGGGCGTGGAAGAATGACACTGCGTACGGGGCTGCCAAGGCCGGCGTCTTGCGCCTGACCGAAAGCATGGCCGTTGACTTGGGCGAATACGGAATCCGCTGCAACGCCATCATGCCCGGATACATGGACACCGATCACGTCTTTAACGAACCGCCTCCGGCGTTGGGCATCCTTGGCGAGCAGCACCGTGAGATAGTTCCTCTGCGTCGTCCGGGAACTCCCGAAGATATTGGTCGGGCGGTGGTCTTCCTCTGCTCGTCGGCTGCCGGCTGTATCACCGGGGCGTCCCTGCCGGTGGATGGGGGACTTTTGGCCGCCTCGGCCGCCGAGTAGGGTACTCGACTGCGCTCGCCGGCATGCCCAATTCGCCTTTCAGCATCAAGGGACTGCTAACCGGCGTAGCTCTCTCCCTAGCGGTCGGTCTGCTCGCGCCGTATGGGGTCGTGTTCAATTACTATTGGGTCGGCTTCAATCCCTCGTCGCCGGGTGCCCTCTTTCTCTTTTTTGTCCTGACCTTTGCCGTCAATGGGTTCGTGGCCCTGATCGGCCGCCATTTCGCCCTGTCCAAAGCCGACCTGGTGCTGATTTACTGCATGTTGATGATGGCGGTCACCGTGCCGACTTGGGGCCTGATGTTCTTCCTCATTGGCACCATCGTCTATCCCTTCTACTACGCCACCCCAGAAAACAACTACGTCGAGCTGTTCTACGACTTTATCCCCGCGTGGATCGCGCCGCAGGACTTTGAGGCCATCAAGAATTACTACGAGGGCCTGCCGCAAGGTGAGTCTATTCCGTGGAGCGTTTGGGTGGAGCCGATGGCTTACTGGTTGGCGTTGATCGTGGCCATGAGCTTCATGTTGATCTGCATGAGCGCCATCCTCCACCGCCAATGGTCGGAGCACGAGCGGCTGACCTATCCGATGGTTCAGCTACCGCAGAACATGATTGAGAAGGACGCTGCCGTACGTCTAGCCCCCTTTTTCAAGGACCAGCGGATGTGGCTGGGGTTTGCCGTGCCCTTCATCTTGCTCAGCCTCAACGCCCTCAACCACTACTTCCCCATCGTGCCCGAATACCGCCCCAGTGGCCGTTTTTCCTTCTTCAACCATACCTTGCACCTGCCGATTGCGCTCAACTTGGCTTGGGTCGGCTTCTTCTACTTGGTCAATCTCGAGATCACGTTCAGCATCTGGTTCTTTTACGTCTTCTCCAAGGTGGAGGAAGGGGTCTTCAAGACCCTCGGCATTGCCAGCACCGAGCGCCTGAGCGCGTACGAGTACTCGCAGCCGGCTGACCTGACTCACCAAGCCACCGGCGCGGTCATTGTGTTGGTACTCTTTGGACTGTGGACCGCCCGTCCCCATCTCAAAGAGGTGTGGAGCAAACTCTGGGATCCGCACGGTGGCGTCGATGACAGCGAGGAATTACTCAGCTATCGCACGGCCTTGGTCGGCTTTTTGGGCAGCCTGCTCTTTGTCGCCGTCTGGCTCTGGCGTTCGGGAGTGCCCATTGCGGTGCTCCCGGTCTTGCTCGTCGTCAGCTTGCTGTTCTTCATCTTGGTCGCGCGCGTGGTGGCCACCGGCGGCGTGGCCACCGCCCGCAGCCCCATTGTCCCGGCGTTCTTCATTATTTCGGGCTTGGGCACCTCGGTCCTCGGGGCCAAGGGCTTGGTCGCCCTCAACTTCACCTTTATTTGGCAGGGCGAATCGCGCACTTCGCCGATGGTCGCCTGCGCCAACGGCCTCAAACTCGCCGAGCTGGTCCCCGGCCCCAAGACGCGGCTGTTTTGGGGCCTGATGCTGGCGCTGGTGTGCAGCCTTTTGGCCGCGGCCTACATGACCTTGAAACTGGCCTACACCCACGGAGCGATTAATCTGTCGCTGATCAATTGGGCCGGTGCCCACGGCTGGCCCTACCTCGGCCCGACCATTCTCAACATGCCCGAGGCCAACATGCGTGGCTGGCTCTTCAAGGGGATCGGCGCGGCTGTGGAGGGCTTTCTAATGTGGGCGCAGCACCGGTGGTTTTGGTGGCCTTTGCACCCGGTCGGCTTTGCCATTGCCGTGGGCTGGCTGACGAGTCAGATCTGGTTTTCGGCGCTGATCGCGTGGCTTTTGAAGTTGGTCATCGTCCGCTTTGGTGGCGTGCGCCTGTTCCAGAATGCCAAGCCGTTCTTTTTGGGGTTGATTTTGGGCGAGGTTTCGGTCTCGGGGGTGTGGGGCGCGATCTATGCGCTGACCGCGGAAAAAGGGCGCTGGCTGACGAACATGTAATACAGGGTTAGGGCCGCACCCAATGCCGTAATAGCGGCTTCACCTCTTCGGGCAATGCTCGATAGACCTCTGTGGGCAACAGGGGGGTGCCCGCCCCGAGTTCTTCATCGCTCAAGCCCGTTTCCTCAGTGAGACGCTGGCGCTCGGGCGTGTCCGGCGGCATGGATGGGTCTTGGGCGAGCCACCAGGGGAAATACGCCATAACCAAGCCCACTCGGTCCTCGTCGCTGTTGTTGCTGCCGCTGCCGTGCCAAGTGCGGGCGTCGAACAGCACTACGCTGCCGGCTGGTCCAGTAGCTTGTATTTGGCCGGGGTGGGGAACGGGCAGGTCGAGTCCGCCGGTGCGATTGTTGTCCGCGCGATGGCTTCCAGGCACCAGCAAGGTGCCGCCGTTCTCTTTGGTAAACGGCGACAACATCCAGACTGCGGTGACCTTGGCGATGAAGTCCTGATACGGCGCGTTCATTCGCATGGGAGCCGATTGGATGTAGGGACCATCCGCGTGTAGGCTGCCTCCTTGGCAGCCCGGCTTGGAGACAAACCCTTTGGCGGTGCGCATGCGCACGTAGGGCCCCCATAAGGCCTGTAGCGGTTTTAGGATCGCCTCGTGGGCTAGGTATGGGGCAAAAGACTGGTTGACATTGAGGACGTCGGGAATGTTGATGCTGTCGGCATCTGGACGGGCGTACTCGGCTGCGGTGGCTTCGATACTTTGCCGTACTCCATTGACTGCTGATTCGGGGATGACGTTTTCGACGAGGCACCATCCGTGTAGCTTTAGATGAAAAAGGGTTTCTTCAACGGTCATGGTTTGTGCATCCCAGTGTCAGTTGATTTATGCGAATCTGCTAGGTAACGTCAGACACCTAATATTCTAAAACCTTTTAAAAACTGAGAGAAGGGAGAAATGTTATGCCGATGTTCAGAAGTGAAGACCAGTACCCCGATTGGTGCGAGTTGGAACACTTTGAGATCGTGCGGCTCAACGCAGGCGATGAACACGGCTTTGCGCGCCGTGGCAAGGTGGAGAAGCTGATCGTGGGAGCTGGGCGCTGTCGACTGCGGGTGGGTGCCGAAGAGGTCGAAGCCGCCACGGGTGCCAATCTGGATTTGGTCGGTGCGGGTTCTTTTGAGGTACTGGAGGTAGAAGAGGCGGCCACGCTGGTGCGCTTTTGCGGATGCTGGGGAGCGGAGACGGGCGGCTCGGGCATCTTTAACATGGACAATAGCCCTCAGCCCGAGGATAAGGGCGACCCGGTCCCGTACGAGAAATGGACCAATTTCGATTGCCACTTTCACGACTGCGACGAGTATTGGGTCATCCTCGAGGGTCAGGCCCGCGCCGTTTCCGAGGGCAAGCCGTACGAAATGAAGCCGGGAGACTGCCTTGCCACGGGCATGGGGCACCATCACGATATGCCGTTGGTGCATGAGCCGCTGCGGGGGGTGTACTTTGAAACGACCCTAGAAGGCCAGAAGCGGCGGGGGCATTTGTGGGACCATACTCATGGTCGGGCCGAACCCCAGGCCGAGCGGGTGTAGTAGCTGATCGGCGCTGGGCACTTTGACAGCGAGAGAAATTAAAGTCATATATTTCCATCATCGAGTGCAATCGTGTTTAGGCGCGGTCAAAAGGAGAGGGAGCTTGAACGCCAAGATATATAGCCACTGCGTAATGCCAGTGCATCAAACTTAGAACTGGGTGGGGATGGACGAGATGATCGAAGTCGCACAAACCCCAAGGCAAATAAAATCCTTTGACCATGTGCTAGGGCATCCGCGGATGGGCGGTTGCTCTTTGGGACGCTCGGCGGTGGGCTGGCCGCCTACGACGGACAGAGTTTTCGGGTATATACCATCGAGGACGGCCTGCCCTCCAACGACATCTTGGGCTTGCAACAGCAGCCGGATGGCACGATGCGGGTCCTGACCGGCAAGGGGGTTGGCAGGTTTGTTGGGGATCGGTGCGTAGAGTCCACGACGGCCATTGGAGGGCAGCCTATAGGGCCGGTGTACGACATGGCGACTGACGCGGCGGGGACGACGTGGCTGGCGACGCTGCGCCGAGGGGTCCTCAGCTTGGAGGTGCGGGTGGTCGCCGACGACCCAGACAAGCGACGGACTCCGAATATACTCAGCCAAAATCCGGTCATGGCCCGGCTCCTGAAACAGGTGGAGCAAGTAGCCGAGACGGATACGAGGGTGCTGGTGTTGGGCGAGACCGGCGTGGGCAAGGGCTTGCTCGCCCAGACTCTCCACAAGATGAGCCTGCGCCGCGAGCAAGCCTTCATCCCCGTCAATTGCGGTGGTCTGCCCGCCGGACAACAAGGGCTGAGCGGCGAAGCGTAGAAAAAGCCCCTCCTACAATTTTAAAGTCCATGTTTTTCAATCCTTTAGGGCCTTCCTGAAGGATTTTTTTGTGCGCGGTCTGCTCGTTGGCACGGAATGTGCATATAGATCATGCCAGCGCAGTTGAAACCGATGCGGACAAGGAGGCCGCACGAGATGACATTACTCATGGAGCAACAATTGGACGCCGATCGCCTGATCGGTGAACGCAACGCCGCCGATCCGGTCCGGTTGCCCCCCAAGCTCGTCCGGCTGCCTAGGGGCTGGCCGGTGATGGTGTTGCCGTTGCCTGCGGGGTTGGCCGGGCGAGGACCCCGGTCGGTGACCCTGTACACGCTGGACGGCCGGCAGCAGCGCACGCTCGAGACGCCGATGGTGGTGGAGGTGGGGCGGCCTAGGCGGGTGGAGGCCCCGGTCTCGACGGTGACCGGCACGGGCATGGGCCTTTGGCTGCCGGAGGTGGAGGCGGAGGTTCGTGCCGGGGCTGGTGGGCACGCGGCGACGAGCTATGCCGGCAAGATTTGGGACTTGGCAGCCGACAGGTCGGGCAACGTGTGGGTGGCGACGGAGGCGGGTCTGAGCCGCTTTGATGGCCAGCGCTGGACTCGCTACCAGTTTGCAGAGCGGGGGTACCACCACGCCGTCGCGCCCAACGGGGAGGTGTGGTGTACCGGCAGCGGTGGCGGGGACCTGTTGGCGCGCTTTGACGGGCAGGATTGGTGGACCTACGACCTCGACGATATAGGGACGGATGCGAGCGAAGATCGCTTCGACAACCTCCACATTGCCGAGATCGCGGTGGATCGCTCCGGCACGCTGTGGGCGATGGCTACTTTTTGGCAAGTCCTCGATGAGGTGGGAGGTCTAGAAAAGACCTGGACGCGGCTGCTGACCTTTGATGGGACGCAGTGGACGTGGTATCGGCTCGCCGTCCGGATGCTCTTGGCGGATCGGGAGGGGCGGGTGTGGGTGGATTGTGGGGAAGGGTTGTATGTCCAGGAGGGTGCGTCCACAAGGCTGTGGACGGACTGCTCGACGTGGAGGCGCTACGACCGGGTTGGCACCGGCGACGAGGCAGGCTGGGATGAGTTTTGTGGGGTGGCGGAGGATGTAGGGGTAGAAGATAGCTCTTTGGGCGTACTGGAGGGGGCCGTTTGGATTGGGTTCCCGTATGAGGAGTTCAGGGCCATTGGTGCGCCGGTCGTCGATAGCCGGGGTGATCTGTGGATTCCCTCATACGAGGGGCTGTACCGGTGGCCTCGGTCTGAGCTGCCTACGGCCCTTGAATCCGCGTCCAGGCCGGATGAGCCCCATTCAATAAGGAGACAACCATGATTGGTATGACCCTGATTTCTCTGATGCCGATCCTGCGGTTGGTGGGCATCCTATGGACGGGGCGATTGCTGCGGCATAGGAGGCCGCACTGGGCATATTGGTCGTTGAGCAACATTCACATTCCGTATCGGGTCGGCGTCTGGCCGCTGGAACGGATATCTCATCTCTCAAGAAGGAGACGTATCATGGAAACGAAGAAGAGGATTCGCTTGATCTTGGCGGCGCTGCTCAGCCTGAGTTGGGTGCTGCCGGTCGCCGCCACGGATTATGAGGCATCGGACTATCTGCCGCTGGCCGTGGGTAATTCGTGGACGTACAAGCATGAGTTTTATGACATCGAAAGGCGTTATGGCGATAAAAGTCAATGGTCCACGTACATGGCTCAAGTCCATGACCCACGCCGATTCACCATCACGGTGGAGCGGACGGAGGTCATTGACGGCAAGACGTATTACGTGCTCAGCGACATGCCTACCAATTGGCCGCCGGCCCCGCCGCATTTTATCGCCGGCAAGAAGCTGCGCTGGGAGGGTACGCATCTGATGGAACGCACCGCCAATGGTGAGGAGGCCATATATCGCTTCGACGGGGCCAACGAAGCCGGCTACGCGGTCTCGACCGACGAGGGAGCCAATCAGTTCGCGGTGAAAGTAATTTTCGAACCTGTGCCCAAGTATGCCTTCGATTTCCGCGGATTTGAAGAAGGGGGCGGAGGGATTCGATTCGTTGCCGGCTATGGCATCCAATGGTGTCTGCGGACAATTTTCGGAACCGATCACCCCCTCTTTGAAAACGATGTAAAGGCCCTCCGTGCAGTTATCGGAGGTCGTTCGGTAGAGTTTTCGGATGCCTTAACCCCCACGAGTACGTCGTCCTCGTCTTGGGGCGAAATGAAGCAGTCGTGGTTGGCGGGAGAAGGGAGAGGCCAATGAGGATACCGGCGTTTCTTTTGCTCCTGTTAATCTCCGTACTGTGGGAGAGTGGAGCCTATGGGCGCGGTTCGCTTTCGACGTGGCCACACACCAACCACCCCAACCGAGCCGCACAGGCCGAGGCCTGTACGCTGGATGTGGTGCTGGTTACCTTTCTCAATGCGACGACGCCAGAGTCCGGGACCGCTTACGACTATCACAACCACGATCGGCCCCACGGCTCCAATGACGACGGGACGTATCCTGATCCTGATTCCAGTTACACCCTGCGCGAGTTCGAGCGGCTGTTCAGCGGCGGCTACGGTAGCCTGCGGGCGTAAGTACCATTCACATTCCGTATCTGGTCGGCGTCTGGCCGCTGGAACGGATATCTCATCTCTCAAGAAGGAGACGTATCATGGAAACGAAGAAGAGGATTCGCTTGATCTTGGCGGCGCTACTCAGCCTGAGCGGGGTGCTGCCGGCCGCAGCCACGGACTACCAAGCGTCGGACTATCTGCCGCTGGCCGTGGGTAACTCGTGGACGTACAGACATGTACTCTACGACATTGACGGGCGTTATGGAGATAAAATTCAATGGTCGGCGTATATGGACCAAGAATTTCCTCAATTCACGATTACGGTGAATCGGACGGAGGTCATAGACGGCAAGACGTATTACGTACTCAGCGACATGCCGGCCAACTGGCCACCAGCACCACCGCATTTTATTGCCAGCAAGAAGCTGCGCTGGCAAGGCACTCGCCTCATGGAGCGCACTGCCGATGGCGAGCAAGCCATCTTTCGCTTCGACGGTACCTCCGAGGACTATACCCCCCTTTCGGACCCAGCCTATGGAGAGATGAATCTATATGAGACGAAATACGCGATCCCAACTGAAGAAGGGGACAACCAAGTGAAGGTGGAAGCATACCTAGATTCACCGTTGTATGCACCGTCGTATTCGTTCCGATTTTTGGGCAACGGTGAAGGGAGTAGGTCGTGTAGCTTTCGTGCGGGTTACGGTTGCAGCATATGCGCTTGGTCGATTTTCGGGGAAGATCACCGCGTCTTCGGCAACCGTGTAAAGGCTCTCCGTGCAGTTATCGGAGGTACTCAGGTAGAGTATTTGGACGCCGTCTTAATTTCCACGAGTACGTCGTCCTCTTCTTGGGGTCAGATCAAGCAGTCGTTGTTGGCGGGAGAAAGGAGAGACCAATGAGGGCACCAGCGTTTCTTTTAATCCTGTTAATCTCCGTACTGTGGGAAAGTGGAGCCTATGGGCGCGGTTCGCTTTCGACGTGGCCACACGCCAACAACCCCGACCCGGCCGCACAGGCCGAGGCCTGTACGCTGGATGTGGTGCTGGTCACCTTTGACGATGCGACGACGCAAGCGTCTGAGACCGCTTACGACTATCACGAACACGACCTACCCTACGGCACCAATCCGGGGCAGGATGTGAGAGATCGGTACACGCGGCGCGACTTTGAGCGGCTGTTCAACGGTGGCTACGACAGCCTGCGAAATTTGGCTCTTGTGGGTGACACGGTTACGGTGGGCAATCGGATGACCAATCGCGATACGCTGCCGGAGGTATTCGGCAGTGTGCGGGCGTATTTATGATTCGATGTCCTTGGATCCCAAGAAGCGAGCCGAGGGAGTGACGAAGGGCAAATTCCAGCTACATGTGCGCATGATCAACCCCAAAGACGGGGCCGGGTATCCGCGCTGGATCAAACTGCCACGCATTAAGGCCGGGTATGACACGATTGCCTCGGATAATACAAGACGGCTTTGGTGCATGAATCGTCGGTTTTTCTTGTGTTCATTGGTTGAATAAAGACAGGTTCCTTAGTAGTTTGGGCAGGACCTTTTTGGCAAAAAATCCATGCTTTCTCGTCCAAGGAACCTGTCATGCCCAAGGTATCGTCTTCTTCCTCCCCGGTCAAGTTTGCTCGCGGTCGCCCGAAGGTCGTATACCGGGTGCGTAATGGGTCTGCCTACGAGGCCGGCCTTAAACAGCGGGGGAGTCTGACGGTGTGGTTTAGCCCCCAAGCGGTTCAAGCTTGGTATTATCAAGGGCCCTCCCAGCGGGGAGCGCAATACACCTTTTCGGATGGAGCCATCCAAACGGCGTTGACGCTACGGATGCTCTATCATTTGCCGCTGCGCCAAACCGAGGGCTTTGTCAGCTCCATCTTGGCCTTGATGGGACTGGATCTACAGGGGCCCGATCACACGACCTGGTCTCGCCGTCAGGCGGATTTGGCGGTGGATCTACCGCCCCAGCGTACCGACCAACCCCTGCACTTGGTGGTTGACTCGACGGGGCTGAAAGTGTATGGGGAAGGCGAGTGGAAGGTGCGTCAGCACGGTTGGACGAAGCGGCGCGCATGGCGCAAATTGCACCTAGGGGTCAACGAGGCTACCGGCGAAATCGTCGCACAGACCTTGACCACCAACCGCCGAGATGATGCCTCGCAGGTGGAGCCGTTGCTGCAGCAAGTCGAAGCGTCCGTGGTCGCGTTGGGTGGCGATGGAGCCTATGATAAGCGCAAGGTCTTCGACGCGTTGGCCGCGCCCGATCAAGGCCGGCCTATTCGCCCGATCATTCCGCCGCGCAAGGACGCCAAAATCGAGCAACATGGCAACACTCACGCCGAGCCGTTACCCCGCGATGAGACGATTCGAGCGATCCGCCAACGGGGCCGTCGAACCTGGAAAAACGACAGCGGCTATCATCGCCGCTCGATCGCCGAAACGCAGATAGGCCGCTATAAACAGATACTCGGCGATACCTTACGCGCCCGAACCTTACCCCACCAACAGACCGAAACACGGTTGGGTTGTGCGGTACTTAACCGACTGCTCGCGTTGGCCAAACCCGAGTCCTATCCGATCACAAAAAAAGCGTAAACCAAAAAACCAAGAGGCCAACACAGCCGACCTGGTTTCATGCAACAAAGCCGTTTACGAACCCAAATCGCCCAAATGGATTACTCCGACTCAGAGGAGACAATCGCCATGAAATGCAGCATTGATGGATGTCTAGGAGAATACGAAGCGGGAAAAGTCATGCACACCGTACGGCACCATGGTCAAGTAATGGTCATTGACCACGTTCCGGCTGACATTTGTTCCGTATGCGGAGATGTGCTGCTGAGACCGGACACGGTTCGCAAAATCGAGGCCCTGCTTCAAGATAAGCACCAACCAGTGAGTACAGTGCCTTTGTACGAGTTCGCGTAAAAGGCCCCGGTCCGCGAATTTCAAAAACTTCTCGAAATGAGAGGGCAGATAGATGGTCACACTGATTGAAGCCTTGAATTATCGATGCTTACGCTACGTGTCGAGACCCCTCGGGCCGTTTCACGTCCTCGTCGGACCGAATGCGTCCGGTAAATCGACCTTTCTCGATGTCGTCGGCTTTCTACGGGATCTAGTATCCGAGGGGTTGGATGAGGCGCTGTCGCGCCGAACCAACAACCCGCAAGAACTTCTCTTTCAGCGTCAAGGTGATACGTTGGAATTGGCCATCGAGGCCAGTATACCCGATGAGCTGCGCAGGCGTACGGCGAGACCAGAGCTGGACACCGCGCGCTACGAAGTGGCTCTCGGTTTCGACGAAACAGAGCGCCAGTTTGAGTTCAAGGCGGAGAAGTTTCTACTGAAGAAGACCAATGAAGTGGATTCGGCACAGCGCTCGTCATTCCCGATGCCTTTTAGCGCGTCAAATTCACTGCTGACTCCTGGCCGCGGACACGAAGTAATGGTTGTAGTCGAAAAGATGTCGGGAGAGGATGACGTCTATCTCACCGAGATCGTTTATGAGGAGAAAAGGGAATTAACTCCCTGGTTCTCACTTGGCTCCAAAAACTGTGCTCTCGGTAATCTTCCAGCGGACACAAAGTCCTTTCCTGTGGCTACTTGGTTTCGAGGATATTTGAGCACCGGCGTCCAGCAGTTTGTTCTTAACAGCCTCGCGATCAGACAACCCAGTCCGCCGACCCGAGTTTCAGGTTTTTTACCCGATGGATCAAATCTGCCCTGGGTCGTCGGTCGTCTGCGCCAGGAAGAAGGGGAGCGGTACCGCGACTGGATTGCCCACCTGCGGACGGCGCTCCCCGATCTCGTTGACATCGCTACCGTTGAACGCCCGGAGGACAGACATTGCTACATGGTTTACGAGTACGAGAGTGGGCTGCAAGTCCCTTCCTGGCTTGTATCCGATGGCACGCTTCGACTGACGGCACTGACCTTGCCGGCGTATCTCGACGAGCTCCAAGGGATCTATTTGATTGAAGAGCCGGAGAATGGGATTCATCCTAGCGCCGTTGCTGCCGTATATGATTCCCTTTCCTCGGTGTATGATGGCCAGGTCCTGCTGGCGACTCATTCGCCAGTAGTATTGAACGCCGCCGAGATGGGAGAATTGTTGTGCTTTGCCAAGGATAGCACAGGATCGACGGACATCGTACTCGGTTCCGAGCATCCCAAACTGCAGCAGTGGCGTGGAGAAGCCAATCTCGGCACGCTCCTCGCCTCGGGGATTTTGGGATGAAGGATCTGGTCATTCTCGCCGCCGACAAAGACTTGGAATTCGCGCTGAGAGGTATGCTCTCAAGGCCGGAGGCGTTGGGCATGCGCACCGTCGAGGAGGATATTTTCGTCCACCCAGAGCACGACCCTGCATGCGCACTGCGCGGCATTGATTTCCTAGATAATCTCTCGGGACAGTATCGTTATGGTTTGCTCATATTCGATCATGAAGGAAGTGGAAAGGAGGCGATTGCGCCCCAAGAGTTGCAAAAAAGTCTCAATGAGGAATTCGCCAGTTCGGCATGGGGCAATCGGGCAAGGGCAATCGTGCTGGTACCGGAACTGGAAGTGTGGATTTGGAGCGACTCTCCGCACATCGACGAGGTAGTAGGATGGAAAAACCGCAATCCTAGGCTTCGACCTTGGTTGATCGAACAAGACTATTTGCAAACGGGTGAGGTCAAGCCGGCTCGGCCCAAAGAGGCTTTCGAAGCAGCCTTACGGGAAGCACGGAAACCGCGCAGTGCCTCCTTATATCAGCAGATTGCAGAAAGAGTCTCCCTGCGTCGATGTACGGATACAGCGTTCATAGAACTCAAAGGTATTCTGAGCAATTGGTTTCCGCCCGAGAAAGAAGATCAGTGAAAAAACAAGTGCTTGATCAGAAGACCCTAGATGACATCATCCGGCGTGTCGTAGAGGTCGCGCAGCCGGAGCGGATTATACTCTTCGGCTCCGCCGCCCGAGGCGGCATGACGCGGAACAGCGATGTAGATCTCCTAATCATCAAGGAGGGCGGCGACGCAAATCTCAGGGCTCAGATTTACGAGAAGATGTACGGCGTGCGCGTCGCGGTTGACGCGATTCTAGTCTCGCCGACAGATGTAGAACGCTACAAGGATAGCCATGCGTTGGTCATCAAACCGGCACTACAAGAGGGAAAAGTGGTGTATGAAGCCGCCTGAACGCTTTCCGCCGGATGATCCCCGCGAATGGCTGAACCGCGCCAAAAGCAGTCTCGCGATGGCGAGGAATCGCGTTCCCGATGCCTACTTGGAAGACCTGTGCTTCGGGACGCAGCAGGCTGCCGAGAAAGCGATCAAAGCCGTGATGATATCTCGCAATATTGACTTCCCCTATGTACACGACTTGGCCCTTTTGCTGTCGATACTCGAAGAAGATGGGGAGAATGTCCCGGATGAGGTTCGTCGCGCTACGAGACTCACTCCCTATGCCGTGGACACGCGCTATCCAAGCGTCGAACAGCCTGTGTCCGAACAGGACTACAGAGATGCGATAGGGATCGCCGAAGCCGTAATTCAGTGGGCGGCGGACCGGCTGTCCCCAGAGCTTGGTAATAGTCAACCGGAGGAAGGCTGATGATTACGTCGATTCGCCTCGTAAATTTCAAGAACTTCGCCGACGAAACCTTGCGCGTCGGCCCGTTCACCATAATCGTAGGCGCGAACGCCAGCGGCAAGAGCAATATCCGCGACGCCTTCCGCTTTCTGCACGGTATCGGCCGGGGCTACACGCTAGCCGAGATTTTCGGTGGCAAATACGGAGCGGCCTGGAAGCCTATTCGTGGTGCGGTGAATGAGATTGTCCGGTTCGGGCAGGCCGAGTTTTCTCTGGACGTCGGAGTCGATCTGAACGGCATTGAACTACACTACTCGATGGAGATCTCATCGATTTCGGACAGATACAACCCTCAAAGGATCGATCACTTCTGGGTGTCAAGGGAACAACTTATATCTGGTGCGACATCTGTTTTCCATCGCCATAGTGGCATAATAATCGAAATCGGAACGTCTGAAGAGCCTAATATCCCTATACCTCCAGACCAACTAGCCCTAACGCATCTATCACCGCTTAGCCAAAAGGTAAATTTTCGCTTTCCCGGCGACCAAGATATTGAGGAACTCCACTCGATCTTTGTCAACATGCGTTTTCTAGAACCGTCGCCAGACCAAATGCGGGAACCTGGTTTCCCCGGCGCGAACATATTGGGAGACTCCGGCGAGAATTTATCGACGGTACTAAAGGAGATCTGCGATGACCCCAAGCGTCGAGAGATTTTGGCAAGTTGGGTACACGAACTAACGCCCATGGACATAAAGGATTTCGAATTTCAGCTTGATCCTAGCGGTCGGGTCCATCTTATGCTCTGTGAGACAAATGGGAGAAAGGTATCGGCCTATAGCGCGTCAGACGGCACGCTACGTTTTCTCGCCATGCTGTCTGTACTGCTCGGAGAAAACCCCAAGGGCCTGTATTTCTTCGAGGAGATCGATACCGGCATCCACCCGGCGCGGCAATGGCTCTTGCTCGAACTGATCGAAAAGCAGGCCGCTAAGAACAACATTCAGATAATGACCACCACCCATGCACCGGACCTGTTGACTTTTGTCAACGACAGCACGTTTGAGAATATGTCCGTCGTTTGCCGGCTGGAAGACTCGCACGACGCCATCATCCGCCCGGTTGCCGAACTGCCCGACGCCAAGAAATTGCGCAAGTCCGGGAGAGGATTGGGAGGGCTGCTTACCGAAGGCTGGATGGAAACCGCACTCGCCTTCACTGAAAACCACGACGAAGCCGAGGGAGATGGAGAATGAATGTTCTCATCATTCCCGAGGACTTCCGCAACGATCAGTACATTCTGAAACCTCTTTTCTCGCGTCTCTTTCAGTCCATTGTTAGGCGGCGTGTACATGTTGACGTTTGCCGTGATCCGCTGCTTGGCGGCGTCGAAGAAGCGCTGAAATCAGGGCGCATTACAGAGGTCGTCAGAAAACATGGAGGAATGACGGATATCTTCATCCTGTGCATAGATCGGGACGGCAAGAAAGGGCGACATCAGAGACTCGACCAGCTCCAAAAGAAGTTCGACAACGGACAAACCTTCCTGGCCGAGAACGCCTGGGAAGAGATTGAAACCTGGATCCTCGCGGGCTTGAACTTGCCCACAGATTGGAATTGGAGCACCGTTCGAGCGGAAGTACAAGTCAAGGAAACTTATTTTGAGCCGCTCGCTGCCCAGCGCGGATTATCGGACGCACTGGGCGGTGGTCGAAAGCATCTGGGAGAAGAGGCGTCCCGCCGGATTGGCGCGATTCGGCAGAAATGTCCCGAGGACTTTGACGCCCTTGCCCAGCGTCTCGAAGCCACGATACAAAATACCTGAACGAGGTTTGATATGACAACAAAGCCTTCCTATAAACCCTGGCACGAGGTCGTGCAACTGCGCGACGACCTAAAGACCGGCGAACTGTCGCTGGCCGTATTCGCCGCCGACCTATACGACGTGGTCATGCAGAAAGGCCAGCGGCCAGTGTACGAACATCCCGCCGAGTTCTTCGCTCTCACCTATCCCACCTACAATCTGCGGGAACTAGTCAAAGACGTGGCCCTGCGCTTGGCCGGCAAAAGCGACAAGGCGTACCGAAAGCTCTCGGTCAACTACGGCGGCGGCAAAACCCATACGCTCATCACACTTAGGCACCTAGTCCACGATCCAGCCACCCTGCCCGACCTGCCGGCGGTAGAGGAGTTCGAGGCGTCCATCGGCTCCAAAGCGCCCAAGGCGCGGATCGCGGCGCTGTGCTTCGACAAGATTGACCTAGAGAAAGGCGTCGAGACGCCAAGTCCCGACGGCACGATCAGGATGCTCAAGCATCCGTGGAGCATCCTCGCCTTTCAACTGGCGGGAGCAGACGGCCTTAAACTCATTCACGCCGACGGCAAAGACGCCGAGCGCGACACCCCCCCGGCGGAACCGCTCGTGGTAGACCTGCTGTCGAAACCGCAACAAGACGATCTCTCGACGCTGGTGCTGCTCGACGAGGTATTGATGTATATCCGCGCTCAGGTCGAAGCCGCCTCAGATTCGCGCGGACGCCTGATCAGCTTTTTCCAGTACCTCACGCAAGCAGTCGTAAAAGTGGACCGCTGCGCCATGGTAGCCTCGCTGCTCGCCTCCGATCCGAGGAAGCACGATGCCTTTGGCAGCGAACTGCTGCGAGACGTGTCCGAAGTCTTTGGCCGCCAGATGGAAGAAGACGCCAGCCCCGTGAGCAAGGAGGATGTGGCGGAAGTGCTGCGGCGGCGCTTTTTCAAACCTGAGTCGATTAGCGATCCAGGCGCTTTCCGCCCACACGTCACTTCGGTAGTAAGCAGCATCGCCGCGCTCGACGAACAGACCCAGAAAGAGCGGGGAAGCGCGGAGGATCGCTATCTAAGCAGCTATCCCTTCCACCCAGATCTCTCCGACGTCTTCTACACCCGCTGGACCCAACTCGACGGCTTCCAGCGCACCCGTGGCATCCTGCGGACATTTGCCATTGCCCTGCGCGATGCCGAGAAGTGGGACACGAGCCCACTGGTTGGGCCGAATGTGTTTTTGAACGAGCCGGACAAGAACGACTTGGCCGAAGCCGCAAGTGAACTTGCTTCCTTTGCCAGCGTTGACACAGATACCGGCAAGCACCAAGAATGGCGGCCAATTCTCGAAGGTGAGCTAGCCAAGGCGCGCACCATTCAGTCCGAGACGACCGGCTTGGGCCACCGGGAGATGGAAAAGGCGGCTGTTGCGGTGTTTCTGAGTTCCCAACCCATTGGCCACAAGGCGCTGACTCAGGAACTGATGGTGCTGATCGGAGCGGCCAAGCCGGATAAAATAGAATTGGAAAAGGCCCTGCGTCGCTGGACGGAACTCTCTTGGTTTCTCGACGAGGTGGAGGTCTCCACAGGATCAGAAGACGAGGGATTGCCCAAGGCGTGGCGGCTGGGCAATCGCCCCAACCTACGACAGATGCACCACGATGCCTGCACCTCCCGCGTATCGCCCCCCCTCGTGGAATCACAGATCATCAATGCCATCGAAAAACTGAAGGTACTCACCACTGGCGCATCCGCGGCCGGCGCAAAGGTCCACAACCTGCCAGAAAGACCGCGCGACATCGCGGACGACGGCGAGTTCCACTACGCAGTCCTTGGCCCGCAAGCGGCCTCGGAGTCTGGCAAACCAAGCGCCGAAGCCAAGCGATTTATCGACGAGACGACTGCGCCTGACCGCCCCCGAGTCCATCGCAACGCCATCGTTCTCGCCGTTCCTTCCCGGGAAGGTCTCGACGCGGCGCGCAGGCGGGCGCGGGAGTATCTCGGTTGGGAGGAGGTCCGCGACCAACTCAAGAATCAGCCTATTGACCCAATCCGCGAGCAGATGCTCATCAACGAAACAGAGGCGGCGAGAAAGCACATCCCTGGGGCTATCAGGCAAGCGTACTCCTTGGTTGTCACTGTCAACGAGAACAACGACATCCACGCCTTCAAAGTCGTGGTGACCGACGCACCCTTGTTCACCACCATCAAGGCCGATCCGCGAGCGCGCATCCAGGAAACCGCCATCAGCTCAGAGGCAATGATGCCAGGCGGTCCCTATGACTTGTGGCGCGAAGGAGAGGATTCTCGCCGGGTCAAGGATCTGGTCGGTGCCTTCGCCCAGTTCCCCAAGCTGCCCAAAATGCTGCGCCAGAAGGAAATTCTGGATACCGTCGTGCAAGGGGTTCAGCAAGGAATCTGGGTAGCGCGAGTCGTGCGCCCAGACCGTACCGCTAGGACATTCTGGCGCACGGCTATCGACGAGCCAGCCCTCAAGGATTCAGGGCTTGAGGTACTGCTGCCCGAAGCAGCCACTCTAAGCGACCTCGTGCCCGATCTGCTCGAATATCAAAAAATCCCGGGGCTTTGGTCGGCTGCGGAGATCAGTGTTCAAGACGTGTACGACTATTTTTTCGGCAGCCACACCGTGAGCGTACCCAGAGAGGGCTACGAAGAGATGCTCAGCATCCCGAAGTGCGAACCAGCGGATGTCGAGACCGCGATCTCACAAGCCGTCGAGCAGGGAGTGGTGTGGTTGACCAGCGGACCAGCCTCAATCATAGAAGAGCCAGTCCCTGCTGGAGTGCTCAGTGCCGCCGCGATATTAAGGCCGCCACCCGAGCGGATTGACGTGGACGAACTGATGGCCAAGTCGATCCCCGATGCTTGGAAAGACAGCAAGGCCAACGCCCTCGCCATTGCCACTGCACTTTCGACCAAGCGGGGCGTCAATTTGCCGTGGCCTACGGTGAAGTCGGCGATAGAAGATGGTATCCGTGCGCGCTGGATCGAGTTGAGCAGTGAGAGCGCCGCATGGCCGTGCGACTTGGCCGGTGCTCAACAGGTGATCTTCCAGGTACCTTCCACAGCACGCGAGGAACCCTCTGAGCCCAAACCACGGGGACTCCTCATGGCCGAAGATGTCCTTGAAGCCAATGGCATCCAAGATTTGGCCGATCAGATTCCAGACATTACCAAGGCCGCCGTCGGCAATACCCTCAAGTTCAACATCCGCATCGAGTTTGGTGGAGAAACCACACCCGACCCAGAGGCGGTGGAAAAGATCAATGAGCTGCTCGCTGAAGTGTCCGACAAGCTGAAACTCAATTGAGTCCAGTGAGGAGTCGCGACAAATGACGACAGCCATGCGTTTCTTCAACACTGCCGGCCCCATCAAGGCGGAGATTCACTATCACGTTCAGCTCTTGGCGCGACTTGATGTCGAGGTCGGCCAGTCGGCATGTCTGGGAGTTGACCCAGGGCCAGCCGTGGCTAGTGAACGCGCTGGCTTACGAAGCCTGCTTCGGCAACAAGGTTGGGCGCGACCGCAGCCAGGCCAAGGTTTCCAGGTGCAATTTGGGGGCTTTCTGCTGGTCGAAGTAGGTCTGGTTATCCGTCTCCCAGAAGCGATCCCAGCCGGTGTGGACCAGCAGGCGGCTGCCCTCGCCTAGCTTATCGCTTAGGTGTTCCAGATCGGCAATCGCGATCCACGGATCGTCGAACCCCTTGTCGGGCAGATGGGCGACGCTGGCCCGACCCACGTAGCGTTCCAGTGGTATCTCGTCCAGGGAGGGCCTGCCCGAGCGCAGATGCACGGGCGCGTCGCAGTGGGTCCCGGCGTGGCCGCTCATGTAGAGGACCTTCATGTTCATGCCTTATTCGGCCCCGTAAGCGCGTCCGAGGGTAAAGTAGTCGGTGATAATCGTCTTGGGCTCGGGGGACCAGATGGGCGCGCCGCTGAACAACGGCAAGGTGAGATCGATCAGCTTTCCCTTCATTTTCTCCTGCTTTGTCTTGTGTTTTCTCCCTAATGGGCAATCTTTTCGACCTCCTCCCATCGTTCCGTTTCCCAAGAGCGCAGAATCGCGGCCTGGACCTGGGCTACGGCCAGGGCTTCGGCGAACCCAGGCTCGCCCTGTTCTTGTCGGGCAACCGACTGCAAAAACTGATGCGCTTCGATGACCTTCAGGTCGTCGTAGCCCAGGCCGATGCCCGCACCGGGCGAAAAATTGGCGTGAAAGGGATGCTCGGGGCCAGCCAGTACCCGCCGGTACCCGCGGTCATCCCCGTCGTCGACGAGGTAGAGTTCGAATTCATTCATGCGCTCGAAGTCCCAGCGCACCGCCCCCCTGGTTCCGTGCACATCAAAGCCGATTTCCGACCGGGGCCCCTGGATGACACGGCAGACCTCCAGGTTGCCGTACACCCCGTTTTCGAACTGTACCAGGGCGCCAACGTAGTCCTCGTTGGTAACCGCGCCAAGCGGACCGCCGCTTTTCAAGGAGTAGTGGTCCCCCTGACCGGGTGTACTCAGAGGGCGCTCCTTGATAAAGATCTGCCGCTGCCCCACGACCCGGCTGATGGGTCCTGCCAACATCCCGGCCGTGTCCAGCGCATGCGACATAAGATCGCCCAGCGCGCCCATGCCCGCTAGTTCGGCCTGCAGACGCCACGAGAGCACACTGTGCGGGTTGCTGGCGTACCCGACGAACAACCGCCCCCTGTAGTGCGTCAACTCGCCCAGCTTCCCTTCGCGGATCAAGGCCCGGATGCGCTGTACGGCCGGGGCCCAGCGATAGTTGAATCCCACGAAGGTGAGCACCCCCTCGTCCCGCGCCACCCGCTCGATCGCCGCAGTCTCCTGAGGGCTGCGGCCGACCGGCTTCTCGCAGAGGATGTGCTTGCCCGCCGCGGCTGCGGCCGTGGCTATCTCGAGGTGCAGGTGGTTGGGCGTGGCGATATTGACCACCTCTACATCCCCATCCTCCAGTATTTCTCGCCAGTCCGTAGTGCAGCGAGCGAATCCGCATTGTTGTTGGGCGCGATGTGCCCGCTCTTCCACGGCATCGGCACAGACGAGCAACTCCGGCTCGACCGGGCAGTCCGGAAAGCGGTCTGGAAGCATCCTGTAGGCGCGGCTGTGGACCACACCCATCCAGCCCATGCCGATCACACCGACGCCAATTTTGCGCTTTTTCATGATAGCCCCCTCGGTTTAGAGTCCTTCTCTTTTGCGCACCTTTGCGAGCAGGGCCTCCAGCTTCAGACGTAAGCCCTCGTTGGAAGTCGCCTTTTGCAGCCCTGTCTCCAGTGAAGTTTCAGCCGCCTGCAACTGCTTCAAGGCCACCTGACACCTAGCGAGCTGGTACCAGATCACTGGTGCCTCGGGTACCAGCTCGACGGCTTTCGCATAGTGCTCGAGGGCCGTCCCGGGCCGGTTCATTTGCATGTACGCGTGGGCCGCGCTGATATGAGCGGGTGGGAAATCCGGTGCCAAGCGCAGGGCCTGGCCATAGAATTCCAACGCTGCTGCGATTTTTCCCAGAGCAGCAAGGACATTGCCTTTGCGCGTCATGGTGGTGAAATCCTCCGGCCTCATCTGGAGCACCCGATCGAATTTATTGACCGCCTCGTCATGGTAGCCTAGGCCGGCGAAAAACACTCCCAGGTCGTAGTGGTAGGAAGGATTTTCCGGGGTATTGAGCACAGCCGTTCTGAGTTTGTGCTTCTGGATGGCCAGGGCTCTGTCCTGCTCGCCGATTTGCCGCAGGCGGTGAAATGCTTGCAGGGCGGAATCCGCCTCGGCTTTGTACCCCAACCGCCGTCCCAGCGTAGCCACCCGGAAAAGCGCCTCTTCGAGCGAAATGTTCAGCCGCGCTGCTTTTCTATAAGCCTGCCAAGCCTCTTCGTTGTGGCCGAGGGCTTCGTGCGCCTTCCCCGCCAGATAAAATACAACCCCTTCATCTGGATTTAACCGGGCCGCCTGCTCGAACTGGCGTACGGCGGCCCGGGGCCGATCCGTGTTCAAATAGAGTTCGCCCAGCCGCCGGTAGATCGAAGGCCGCTCCGGAGCGAGGTCCCGGGCGCGTTCGAGGCTTTGTTCGGCCTGCTCGTAACGACCCAGCTTGGTGTACATCCCTCCTAGGTTGGCGTATCCAACCGCGTAGTCCGGCTGCAGTTTCACCGCTTTTTCCAGGTTGTCGATGGCCTGCATATAGCGGCCCTCACGCGCGTACACAGCGGCGAGGATGCCGTAGAGGGGAACTAGGGTGGAATCCACGGCTAGGCCGGCCCTGCAGGCCGCAATCGCAGCCTCACCCGCACCTTCTTCAAGTAGCGCACCGGCCAGGCGGATGTGGGCCTCCCGATCAGAGGGATCCCGCCGCAGGACCTGACGCCACTGATCCGTCTTGCTGCGGTACCCTATCCGTGCGGAATGGACGGAGGCTACCGCAGCCGGTGCCGGCGATTCCCCCCCTAGCTCGGCGTAGGCCGAACACAGGGCCAGAGCGGCACCGAGCAGAAGAGCTGACTCCTTGGCGAAACGGTTGCGCGGACCGTCCATGCAAAAGCCCTTCCTCTGAGATACGAGCGGTTTGGTGCCCGCTCTACCAGATCCGTCGGCACTCCGGGCGCATTCAGGCCGCAGTGGTCAGGCCGGCTAAGATCTCGGCATCCCCCGTGTAGTAAAGCGTGGTCGATCGGGGTGGCAGCACGGTGTCGATGCGTTCCACATCGCGCCCCAGTTCGACCTGGTTGAATAGATCGTAGACCCTTTCCACCTTCCGTGGCAGGGAAAAGCTCCGCGGCCCCCCTGCCACGGTGTGCACGCTCAGCAGTTCGGGGGTGGCGTAGAGGACATCGCCCGCTTCGCTGTAGAGATGGACCCCGGCAAAACGAGCTAGGCCGCGCAGGACCGGCGCTGGGATATTGGGCGCGGCAACGTAGATAGAACTCCACTCCGGGAAGACCTTGACCCCCAGCCCCGGCCGGCAGCGTCCCTCCGAGTAGACCACCTGGCCCAGTATCCTCGCATCGGGATCTTCGAGATGGAAAACCGGCCCCAGAATGCTGTTGGTGCCCCAGAACAGATCCTGGGATAGGTCCTGCGTGATCGGGTGATCGAAGTCGATGATGTGCATCAGCGGCCCCCAAGGGTGCTCGCCCTTGCCAAAGCAAAGGCCCGTCAGATCCAGCATGTGGTCCAGGGATGGCTCGTCTTCGATGTAGCCCGGCGCGTAGAGCCACACGGCCACTTGGCCGTTGCGCCGCAGCACGCGCGTTAGGGCCTCGCGCCGCGCCCGGTCCAGCCTGAAAGCGTTGAGAAAGATATAGAGTTTGTACGCCGGCAGGGCGCCCTCGCACAGATCTTCGAGCAGATAGGTGTCAAAGGGTGCCCCCAGACGCGGCAGCCCCCACAGCCGCTGCTGGAAGATCAGCGGCAAGTCCAGGTCGTTGCGCACGGATTCGTACAAGAAGCTCTCGTCATCCACAACGACGGCGATCTCGGCGCTGGGACTGCGATCCAGTTGCAGGGCAAACTCGCCCAGCTCCTGAAAGCGCGCCAGCAGCGGCTGCAGGGCCGGGTCGCGGGTGGGATCGACCTGACTGTGCCACCACACCGCCTGTCCACGGGTAGCGATCTGGGCGAAGTTGCGCTGCAGAACGGCCGTGGCGTCCGCGAGCGAATAGGAGCGACCGTATTCGTGGGTTTCCTCCGCCAGGTGGGTGCGGGTATCTTCTTCGAAGATGTAGAGCTTGCCGTGGTGGCGCAGCGAGTCGATGGGCGGCATGCCCACACCCTCCCCGCCCACGGCGCGAAAGCCGTAGCTGTACGGGCTGACCACAAAATCGACCCACTCCGAGCGCAACAGTCGGCGCAGGCCCAGATGGCCGCTGCGCTGGTAGGTGGAGTACTCGCTCTCGGTGCCCGCGCTGAAGAAACTCTTGTTCCAGGCCAGCTCCATCAGGTAGCCGAAAAACGCCCCCGCCAAGGCCCGGCCTCCGGTGGCTTGCTTGACCGTCCGACAGAAGTCCACCACCAAGTCGCCGCACAAATCGGCCAAGCAGCGGAAGTAGTCGATCACTTGCTGTTCGCGGCGCGGATCCCGGAAAGTGAAGTGCAAGGTCCGCAGTTGAGCTTCGGCAGCGGGCACCACGGCCGTATCGAAGTCGACTGCCGGGTCGGCCCAGGCTTGCCGCAAAGCTGCGGTGTCTTCGCCGTACTCGCGGCGCAGCCAGGCCTGGAAATGCCGGCGCATGGGGGCGCTGTAATCGCCGCAAACCGAGTCCATGGACAGGTCGCCTTTTACCCATTCACTGGTATTGCCCGCACCCACTTGGTAGGCAAAGACGCGATCCTCCAGACCTGCCTCCCTGAAGGCCTCCACATACGCTCGCAGAAAGTCCTTGGCCTGCCGGTGCCAGACCTGGGAGGCAAAAGACTGGGTCACTGGCAACTGCCCTTCTCCCACCGAGGGAATTTCGCGCTCTTCCGGGTAAAGTTTCAGCCACCACTCCTGCATCCTCAGGTGGATGCGCAGGTGGAAATGGGCCTGCGGATCGGCCTCGAGCACGCGCTCAAAGCGGGCTTTCAAGGTGGAGAAGTCGTAGTGGCTATCATTGCCTTGCCGCGGCCCGCACCACTCCGGTGCAACCCCGACGGTACCCACATCAAAGGCGTGAAAGTGGATCCCGGCCCGAGCATAGGCTCTAGCCGTGGCCTCCTGCTCGTATCCCTCTGCACTCGGTCCGCGTTCCCACAAGTAGGCGCAGAAGGTGGGCCGATCGTCCATGAACAAGGTCGGGGTACCATTGTGTTTACGTATTTGTGCTTTTTTCATATCGGGTTCCTTTCGCCGAGCTGCGATGCCGGCCGGCTTCCCGTGGAGGCCAACCAGTTCCTCCCGGTCTCTTCATTCATCCATGCCCCCCAGCGTCGCCGCCAGTACCTCCTGATCTATGTGTATGCGAGCCGCATAACGCTGTCTGAGCGCCTGGATAAAACGATCCATGCTGCGTTCCCGCAGGTCCTGGCGCACCCGTTCCTCGGCCTCTTCGAAACGGCTCTCTCCGACTTCTTCCCGCTTCGTCACCCGGAACAGGGAGTACCCGCCACTGGCCCGCAGCGGTCCCTGGAGCACCCCGATTGCGGCCCTGAGGGCCCTGGACAAGATCGGCCGGTACCCCAGCGAGCTACCTGTCAGGGGACCGAAATGACCCCCTCTGGCGCGCGCCCACCGCCGCTGGGTGTACTGGCGGGCAAGAGAATCCATATCGGCCCCACCTAGGAGGAGATGCCGCAGCGAATCCGCCAGAGCCTGGTCGTCCACTAGGATTTCCTGGATGTAGATTTCGGGATGGTGCCTGTAGTTCTGCCGGTGCTTCTGGTGGAATCTCTTCAGGGAGTCCCGACTGACCGTCGCCCGGCTCCCCACCTCAATCTCGAACAGCCTCTCGGCCAGCAGTGCGGTTTTCTTCCCCTCCACAGCGTGCACGATGGTCGGAATTTTGTCGTAGTTTTGCCCGCGAGCTTCGGCCACTAGGAGATCGTCTAACACCACCTCCTCACCCCTCTGGCGCGCTACGACCGTATCCTCGAGGGTCCGCCGGACGCTGTAGCGCTGGATCCGCTGGATGTAGTCCTCGACCGTCATACCGCCCCCCGACCACTCCGCGATAAGGCGCTCCGGCGTCTGGGACGCACTGATCTCACCTGCGACTAGCCCCTGCGCCACAGCCCCGTGCCAGCGGAATCTGTAGCGCGCCCTCAGCGCAGCCGCAAAGGCCCGTTTGCTCGAATCCCGCTTGCTGTGCGCGATTTCCCCCATCAGGTGTTTTTCCAGTTCCTCGAGGGAACGGGTTGTGTGGTCCACCACCTTGACCACGTGATAGCCGAGTCTGGTCTTGAAAGGCCGCGGCAGGAGTTCCCCGGGTCGGGCATTCCACACCGCTTCCCGCAGCTGCGGCAGGAGTTCTTCTTTTCTCATATACCCCATGTCCCCCCCCCCCGGCGCGCTCATCCGGTGAATGGACACCTTTCTGGCCAGTTCCTCAAAAGCCGTGCCCTGCCCGAGTTCCTCCAGCACCTTTTCGGCTTCCTCCTGGGTAGCACAGAGGATGTGACTCGCCCGCACTTGTTCGCCCGCCCCGCGCTCGCGGTAGAGGGCCTCGATTTCCTCCCGGATCGGCTCGATGTCCCGGTAGATCTGCCGATCGTACATCGCCTGAATCAACAATTCCCGTTCGTAGCGCTCCAGTTCGGCCTGCACCTCTGCATCCTGATCCAGGCCGCGCGCCTCCCCCTCTAAAAGCAGGAGCTGGCGCGCCACCACCATGTCCAGGACCTGCTTGCGGAACGCCGTCCGGTCTCTTTCGCTGCCCTGGTATTCCTCCTGCAGTCTGGCCGCTAGGGCATCGAATTCTCTCACCGTGGTCCCGCGCCCACCGACTTCGACCACGATGCGCTCCCCGGGCTCACCGCAGGCACCTAGGGTGACCGCGACGAGCCCACATCCCAGCACGACCGCTCCGGTGAATCTCATTGCGCTCTACCTTCTACCGCACCCCGACCGCCTCAATGCCCTGTTTTCTGAGGATGTCCATCACGCGGATCACCTTCTCGTAGCGCGCCTTCCTGCCGCCGTCGAAGATCACCTTGCGCTCCCGGGAGGTTTCCGCGGGAAACAATTCCAGCAAACCCTCGGCGAACTCCTCCTCCGACATCTCTTTGCCATTGAGTTGAATCACATTGTCATCCGTGACCTTTACCACCACCTCCTGCTCGACTTGACCGGCCACTCCCCCGCGATCTGCCCGCGGCAGATCGGCGGTGAAGGAATAGAGGATGAGCGGGGTGATCACCAGAAAAAGGATCAGCAGGGACAGCGTGACATCGGCTAGGGGAGTGACGTTGATATCCGAACTGAACTTGCTGCTCTTTGCCCAGGGATTTACCGCCATAGTGATGTCCTTTTTTTATAGCTCCTGCTGGAGGAGCTAACCTCCGGGTTTCATCGCCATCAGATCCACGCCCGCGGCCCCGATCTTGCGACAGGCGTGCATCACATCGAGCACGTCGCCATAGTCCAGGATCTTGTCGCCTTTGATGACGATCGGCATCTCTTCCTTGCCGCGATACACCTGCGCTAGGGCCCGCTCCAGATTCTGCTTGGAAACCCTTTTCAGATCCACGAACAACTCCCCGTTGGCGCGGATGGACACCACCACCTGGTTCTCCTTGGCGCGCGACGAGTCCCTGCCGTGCTCGGCCGGCGGCAGGTTCACTTGGATGCCCTGGCGGATCATGGGTGTCACCACCATGAAGACGATCAACAGGATGAGGGCCACGTTCACTAGAGGCGTCATATCTATGCCGGCACCGCGCCGGTTCCAGTCGGGCCGATAGGCCATCGCATATCTCCTTTCAGCCGTTCCGCTCGCTCAATTCTTGTCTCAGCAACCGCTCCACCACCCGCGTTGCCGTACTGTCCAGTTCCACTACCAGGGTATCGATGCGGTCGGCGATGAGATTGTGCGCCCACAGGGCGGGAATGGCTACGAACAGGCCTACTAGGGTGGTAATCAGGGCTTCGGCAATACCGGCGGAGACCGAAGTGATTCCCCCCGAGCCGGTGGTGGCGATGGTCTGGAAGGCGCGGATCAGGCCCAGAACCGTGCCGAACAGACCCAAGAAGGGCGCTCCAGAGGCGGTGCTGGCCAGTTGCACCAGCCGCTTGCGCAGAATGGCCACGGTCATGGTGATGGAGCGGGTCACGGCGGCCTGGGCGGTTTCTAGGACCGCGGCCGCATCATGGCCCTGGTCCAGGAGCAACTTGGACTCCTGCAAAGCTTCGAGCACTACCTGGCCCAGATAGCAATTCTTGCCGCGCTCCGGATCGCTGGCCAAGGCCATGACCTCGTCGATGCTTAGCCGTTCCGCTGTATCCACCAACTCGGCAAAGGCACCGGATTGCTGCCGGGTCCGGCGCAGCAAGAAGCCGCGCTCCAGCATGATGGCGATGGAGTAAACCGACAGGAACGCCAGAATTACAACCACTGTTTTTGCAGCCAGCCCCATGGATTGCCACAGTCCCAAAAGCGTAAATTCCATACAGGCATCCTCCTATGCTAGCGCGAGAAAATGGCGAGTTTCCCTACCCCGTATCATGCCCGGCTCACCAGAAGAACAGGTAATTCGCCTGTTTACCCGTGAATCCATCGATTATGAGCCAGAGTCCTCCAGTGAGGTACTGTCCGAGAATCAAACCCAAGAAAAGTGGTTTGGTGGTATTGTAGAGCCGCCCCCCCCCGTAGTGCAGAGCCGTCGTCTTTGCCACCCAGGCGATCAACATGCTGGCCATCACCTGATGGGTACACCAGATAGCCCCGATCGGAAAACTCAGCGGGTGCAGCGGCCACCAAGTCAGGCGCTGGTGGGCCAGCATCAACAACAACTGAATTACTGCGCCTATTCCGACAAAGCTTAGGCTATCCCACCGGGGCCCGCTGTCCTGGGCGAGGTGGTAGGCGATAAAATCAAAGACCCGCCCTCCGGCCGTGCTGCCGAAAAACCAGTGCGCGCTCAGGTTGATCGCCCCGTAGCTATATCCCAGGAGCAGCATGGTAAAGGCAGCGCAGCCGATGGATATACCGATGGCCAGAACCACGGCCAGGATCAGGCGCTGGCGCTGCTTCTTGACGTGAATTTCCACCAGCTTCAAACCGTGTGCCAGAGCCGCCATCACCGAGGTGCGCATCTCGCCCGCCCATGGAAAGGTCAACCCTAGGACCCCGAGGTTGGCCGCTCCGAGGTTGCCACTCCCGACCACACCCACCACAACATCGCTCGGAATGATTGGAATCCGGCTTACGGCCAGCCCTCCCTCTACCACGATGCGGGTGATTCCGAGCATCATCAAGAAGAATATCACGATAAAGAGGATGGCCGCCCACCAACTCAACCCGACGCCCACCAGCCAGCCGGTCATCAACATCAGGCTCAGCAGCAGTAACACACAGGTGGAACGATAGGAGAGAATCTCATCCTCCCTTTTCCTCCCATATTCACTGTTACCGGACTCTTCCACGCTCTCTCTTCTTTTTCCCTTCCAGGCCACGTAGAACACCTCGCGCAGATGAGACCGAGCCATCCAGATCACAAAAAGGGAAAACACCAGCAAGGCACCCACCCCTTGGTAGGCCGGATAAACGGCCGGGCTGGTGTTGTATATCAAGCGCTCGCTGCTGAACAGTCCAATCCGCATCAAAACGACTTCTTCGATTATGGTCATCAAGGCTATCACCCATATCGAAAAACTCAGCTTGGTGGTCAGCAAATAACCGAAACCAATACCGGCGTAATTGATCCCGAAGGGTATCACCACGGCATCGTTGGCAAAACCCACGTGTATGAATGTCGGCAACCCAATCGGGACGGCCGGGTAGTAGTTGTGCAGCGCTTTTAGACTGTACATCAAAACCGGAATCATCACGCCCCCCCAGAACATCCACCGCCTGAACAAGGGCGTGCTTCCAATCCGGACCCCGCTTTCCTCGCCGATCATGGCGATGGGCACCTGTACCAGTGGATAGAGCAGGCGTTCGTTGACCACCCACTGGCGGCGTAGCAGAAGCATCAGCGCGATCACGGTGCCGAAGAAACCCACTAGCAGCATCGACCAGTAGAGCAAAGGCTGGAACCACAAACCCCACGGGATTGATTCGCCTTCGGACAGGCCTTCGTAGAATCCCTTGATGCCCTGCGAATCCACGACCAGTAATCCCGGCTCGATATTGGGTATTATGTATTCGAGCCAGTTGTTCTCCGGGGTCGCGTAATAGCTTCCTCCCGAAATAGCCGGAATCAACAATCCGACCAAGCCATTGGTGGGCAGCACGCAGGCCACCATGGCCATGATGTACAGGGTCGCCAGTTCACTGCGGCTGAAAGACCAGGACGGATGGACGCGCCTCAGTGCCGGGTTGACCAGCAGCACGAACAGCGCAAAAAAGAAAATGGCCGCGCCCATGCTGTAATCGAAATTCATGGTGGAGCCGGAGATCATCAGGTTTTCATAGGCGGCTCCAGCCCCGATGGCAGCAGCCATGAAGACCCCCGCAATCAGGGCCCGCAGTGTAATCCCCTTTTCCATCCTTGAGCCATTCGCATCTGAACTGCGCAGCAGGTGACTTTTATACCTTCCCTCTCTTATCGCACACCAGTCATGAGTTGCTGGGTCACTGAGCCCTCCTGAGTGAGCGCGAATACAATGGTGTTGAGCGTGAATTGCAATGCCCGCGTGGCATCGGCTTTCACCTGATGGGTACTTTGTTCTCCGAGACTGCCCCTTCCACCTTCTACCTGGGGACCGGAGTTGAGAAAAACCGCTAGGCGCTCTCCGATCTCGAGTCCCAGATCTTTGGGCAGGGGATTGGCTTCCGAATGCTGACTCATCTGATTGGCGCGTACCGAGGTGTCGAAATCGAAGAAGGAGTGGTAGATCGGATGGTCCGATTCGAGAACCACAAAGCGCCAGTCCGCTCCCTCGTTCAGGGCCTGTGTTTTCATGGCCCGACGCAAAATATCGAAAATACCCGTCTTGCGCTTGAGCACTGCATTCGAGCCGCTGTTGGCGGAAAGGGTACTCAGGACGAACCCACCGCCGGCCAGATAGCGCCCCAAGTTTTCTAGTTCTACATCACCTATGTCGCGACTGGATACTTTGGTCAGGAGCAACCAGGGAATCTGCAAAAGTTGCGGATCGGCCAGGGGAATAGATCCTACATAATCGGCTTCAATACCGGTGTACTCCTTCAGGGTTTTGATGAGCACGTCCAATTGCGGCAAAGTCACATCCGTGTGGTTGGTGAGGGTATAGTGCACGCTGTATGCCTGGGCAATGTGCAGGAACCCTTTCACCTTGCGGCGCTGGTTGGGATCTTGGATGACCATGGCCTGGTACTGGCCGGTATCTAGGTGCTTCACGCTCAGCATGTCTAGCTGCATGTCCACCTGGTGTCGCGCCTCTTTCACCCCCTGTACCGCGGCCACCTGCAGCGCTGGTTCGGGAAGGCCCAGCCCCACCATACCTCTGGCCACGGCCCCGACATCCCCGCGCACCCCCAAGCGTCCCTGGTGCCGCATCACCGCCGGCGTCACCTCCGCCACCTCTAGTTGCTCCACCACTGCATCGGTCCGCAGCGCGGCTAAGGCCTGCACCTGTTCCACCCTCGTCTGCGTGGTGGTCTGCGTCCTCTGGCGCAGAAAGTGACCCTGGGGCACGGGCACTTTGCGAAATTCCAGGACCTTTGTGGTTGCAGTCGGGGGTTTTACAAAGAAACCGGGCGGCGGGGGCTTTTCAAAGGTGATGCGCTGAATCACCTCCTCGACCTTTTCCTGCAGCAGGCTGTAAAGCCCCATAACCCCCAAGTGCAGCCCCAAGGACAGCGCAATCCCGATGGCGAATTCCCGGTAGTACGAAGGCAGTACCCCGAATTTTTCTCTCATGCTTAAACCTCTTTAAACCCGTCGAAATCTCCGGGTTGCCGGGACCCAACCGGCCCCGGCAACCTCTCCTGTCAAACCGGAGACCTTCCTTATCTCCGAAAGAATTAAGTACCCTACTAGAACTAGAACGTTTCCTTCAGCGCTCCCCAGGTGGTGGCCTCGATAGCTGTAACGGAACCGCCCACCAAGTTCCAGCGGGCGAATCCACCCGTATCGGAAGGATCCCCGTTGCGGCCGTACTGGAACTGGCCGCCATAGCCACCGCCCCCATCCGGGTCGAGGATGTGGTAGCTGTTGCCGAAGTTCCACCCGCTGAAGATCGAAAACCCCTCGGGGACCAGCCGCGTCATGTGGGCCCAGGACGAGCGGGTTTCGAGGATATAGCCCACATCGGTAAGGCTGAAAGCGCTGGAGGTACCCATGAACAGATCCGGGTCGTCACCGTAGAAGAAGGTGAAATTCTCGGATCCGCCGGTGCTGAACATGCCGAAATTCCAGGACGTAATGGAATACCGCTGGCTGTCTATGGGCATGGCTGAGAACGCTAGCGCAGTCATGCCCGGCCCCGCGTCTGCACCGTTTCCGAGGGAGTTGAGAAAGTCGATCTCCATGAAAAATCCGTCGCGCTCCCAGTAACCCCCGTCCTGGGTACCCACCACGTCGTAGATATTATCAGTCACGTCTACGGCGACGTAGAGGTATTCCTCGTCCCAGGCCTGCCAAGTGAAGGTATACAGATCCGCGTCGGTAGCGACTTCAGCCGGATCTTCCGACCCGCCGGCGTGTTCGATCAGCTGGCTCACTAGGCCATCGGCCACGACCTGACCCGGGTCGTTCCTCTTGTAGCCGATCTGATCGCCCCACATGGCTAGGGTAGAGGGGCCGAACTCCACAAAGAAGTAGTTTTCCCACTCCCCTGGTGACAGCTCTCCGTCGAGGGTAGGCGGGCTGTCGGTGTAGGGCACATCGTGCTTGCCACTGAGTCCTATCAACGCCATGTACTCGGTGCCGTCTTGCAGGGCACTGTTCGAAACCTGGGCGAAAGCCACGGCACTGAATGCCAGCAATGCACCCAAGCTCAAAACGAGCATTCGTCTCATGATGATTCCTCCTCCAAAAAGTGAGTGTTTCTGTTGTTCTCCTCTACCTCGTGTAGAGTAACTTCCCTGTGATTCCCACCCTGAAACCACCAAAGCACTGTACATCACCTCCTTTCTGTTGGGGATTTCCGCACGCCTTGGTCCACGGAAAATGGAAATCGCAAGGTAACCCTTTCGGTGGGTTCGTCGTCGATGCCAAAGCCGAGGATGAAATCGTAGAGAACCAGCTCCACCTGCTTGGTCTCGGGGGGAATAGCTGCAAAGATGATTTTGCCGCTGTAGGTTCTCCCCTTGAAGACCGGCGAATCGCGGTGGTAGATGGTCTCGCGGACCTTGCCCATGCGCTCCAGATAGACCTTCTGGGCATTGCCCGTTTGCACTCCCCGGGCCAGGAAATAGGCCTCGAAGTTGCGCACCCCTCCTCTGGCATCGGTGCGGTTGATGGCATAACTGTCCAATCTCTTGCCCTGGTCGGTGATCAAGGCGGCCTTCTCCGGATCTAGGCGGACCTTGGCAAAGGTGGGATTGACCACCTCGACCTGGAAGACCGTGAAGGCCTTGGGCCGGTACCCCAGCCTAGAGTCGACTTCCTCGAACACATACGGGTTTTCAGGGCCGGGGATCTCGAATTTCAACTCTCCATCGGTCTGGTAGCGCACCTTGACCTGCAGGCCCTCTTTGCTGAACACTAGGGCATCGTCGACCGGATCGATGCTAAAACCTTCGTCCACCTCGAGCCGGGGCGTCATACCCACGTGGTACACGGCACCCAAAGGAGTCAGACACCCGTACTGCAAGAGGACGGCCGCGCCCGCGATAACCCAAACGCAAATCTGCCCTAGTCTTTGTCCCACAATGCTGCTCCTCGCTATAAGTGTCCCAAGCGGGCTCGGGCAAAGGCCACGACTTCCCCGTATGCAGGATCACCTCCGGCCCGCGCAATAACCTGTTTATAGGCCTGTTCAGCTTGCTGTTTCTCACCTATGTCTTCGAGCGCCACCCCCATATTGCCCAGCGCCGCAAAGGCCGTGTAAGTCGCGGGGTACTGCGCGGCAATCTCCTGATAGAGCTGGATGGCCTTGCGGTAATCCTGCCGCTGGTAGTGCTCGACGGCCCGGTCGTAAATCTGGCTGGCGATTTCCTCGTCCAGCTCGATGATAAGTTCCCCAGCCCGGCCGGCCTCGGGGCTCTCCGGAGACAGATCCACCAGCTTCCGATACCCTTCTTGGGCTCTGCGGTAATCCTTGATGCTGTAGTAATAATCGCCTATGGTGAATTGCGCCCTCGGCGCGTGCATGCTGCGGGTAAATCCGGCTACCAATTGCTCCATGCGCTGCACCCCTTCCTCCATCCTCTTCAATTCGAAGAGCGCCCAGGCCGAGGAGTACATGGCGTCGTCGGCATACTCGCTGTGCGGGAAGTCGGCGAGCAATTCTTCATAGGTGTTCAGGGCCGCCTCGAACTGCAGGGCATTGTAGAGGTTCTCGGCACAGAGGAAGAGGGCTTCCGACGCGTATTCCGAAGGCCCGAATTGATCGAGTACCCTGCGGAACCAGGTCGCTGCTTTCCCGTACTCGCCGAGAATTTGATAACATTGCGCAGCGTAGTAGCAACCCTCTAGCTGCCTCCTGTCGCGGGGGAATTGCTCGACGTAGTTGACAAAGCCCGCAACGGCCTCGGCATATTGCTGGAGGAAGTAGTGTCCCAGGCCGATCACAAAGGCCATGGACGCGCGCTCTCCCGAACGCGGGTACCTGGACAGTCCCACACCCGCGGCGGCTAGGGCCTCGGCATAGCGCTTGCGCTCCAGTTGGGCCGAAGCCAGAATCGAGTAGGCGCGCTCCACGAGGAAATAGCCCATCTCGTCATTGTCCTCAAAGTCCTCCCGTATCAACTTCTCACCCACCTCGATGGCCTCCTCAAAGCGCCGCTGGTCGTAGTAAAGCTCCAGCAGCAGCAGTTCGAACCCCACGCGCTCCTGGGCATCGGTGGTGCTGGCGATGAGTTCCGCATAATACCTTATGGTCTCCTCGGAGCGGCCCAGCCGCGTCATGGCCGTACCCAGGGTCCGGTAGGCGATGTTCCGCATCTGTAGCGAGATATCTACCTCCAGCAACCGGCGCATGTCCTGAGTGGAACGTTCGAAGTTCCGGGTCCCGGCGAGGCTGTCGCCGGCCGCATCCATCCGGCGGCCCACTTCGTAGTGGGCCAGGCCGCGCAGGAACAACCCGCTGGAGATGATCTGTTGATTGGCGGCGGTGTCGATGGCCAGGCCAAAGGCGGGCAGGGCCTCGGCGTACTTCTTCTGCGAATAGGCAATTTTTCCTTTGATGTACTGCAATGCGGCCATGGCTTCCGAATCGTCTCCGGCCAAGCTTATGGCTCCGTCCAGCTCATCCTGCGCCTCCTCGTAACGGCCGGCAGCCGTCAGCATATCGCCGATCTCTACCCGCACCTTCACCCAGTTGGGCGAGTCGCGGCTGACCTGCTGGAGAATCACCACGGCCTCGCCCAAGCGCTCCTGGGCTTTGTAGACCACCCCGAGTTCCACGCGCGCATCGTCGATCAATTCGGATTGCGGGTACTGGGCGATAAGCCGCTCGTAGGTCACCGCTGCGCCGGGATAAGCTCCGGCCTGGTAGAGCAAGCGGCCGATCTGCAGCAGGGCACTGGGAACAGCTAGGTGGGATGGATGGGATTCGACCAGATCCTGGAAAAACACTAGAGCGGAATCCGGCCGCTTGAGGCCCTGATAGCACACCCCCTTGCCGAACTTGGCATCCGGCGTCAGGGGACTGGCTCCGTACTGCGCCAGCAGGGAGTCGTAGTGCGCCAGGGCGTTCTCGAATTCGCCCTGCGCGCCCCCGCCATCCTCTTTCAGCATCTCCAGACCCCGCTCGCGATGGGCCTCAGCGATTTTGAAAATCACCTTCTCCTCGGTAAATCCGACTATGCGGGCCACCCCTCCATAGGCTTTCAGATAGACCCGGTATGCCATGATGGCCTTCTGGAAGCGCCGCGCTTCGAAGAGCAGGCGGGCAATCTGCAGTTGCGTGGTGGCCTGGAATTCCTTGCGAGCGGAACTTTGTATGGCCTGTTCGTACGCCCTGATCCCTTCATCTAGGCCGCGCCGCTCCAAGATCAGCCGGGCCAGACGGGTGTAGGACTGCTCGACGAGAAACACTTCCTGGGGGTAGCGCCGGGGCACCAGGGAATAGGCTGTGATAGCCTGTTCCTCTCGCCCCTGGAGAGCATAGGTATCCCCGAGCTTGATCTGGGCTTTGGCCACTAGTTCGCGCGTGGTTTCCTGTACCACCCCCCGGATTTTCGCGGTCTGCATGGCCCTGAGATCCTTGGCAGACAATGTGGAAAAATCGTACTTGTCCACCAGCTTCTGGTACCAGAACAGAGCTTCTGGATAAGCCGCCAGCGCGCTATGGGCCTCCGCAATCTGGAAAAGAGCGCGATCTAGGCGCACAGCATCCGCAGACCGTTCCAGGACGCGTTCGAAGGTTGCGATCGAATTGAGGTAATCCTCCATCCTGAAGTAGGACCAGCCCAGATCGTAAAGCGCGGCTTCCTCGTACGGGTTGCCCGGAAACTGCCTCAACAACTGGTCCACTTCTTCGACCACGCCCGGAAAGTCCTCCATGGCATAGGTTACCCGCACAGTCTGGTACTGGGACATTACCCGCACATTGCGCGGCACGCCTGCGTCGGCCACAATCGCGGAAAAGTGTTCGCGGGCTGCCTTGAGGGCCTCGAGGGCCTCTCCCCGCCGCTGTTCCGCCAGCAGGGAATCGCCTTCTTCCCGCGCCGAATTCGAGCGCGCCAGCAGGTCGAGCCCCACATTGCGCAGGCTATTGCCCACTTGGTAGGTAGCTGCGATGCGCACCGGCAGTACGAGATCGTCAATCTCCACCGTGATGGTATCCACCTCGAGAATGACGCGATTGGGGGTTTCGACGATTTCCTTGAAAATGGTGACCCCGTTCTCGTAGTCCTTGGCCGCGTAGTACTTCTGCGCCAGGTCGAAGCGACTCTTGATCTCGTCGACCGTGAGGCTGAAACGGGTGAGTCCCCCGCCTACCAGCGTCAGCCCCACCATCAGAACAAACAAAGCAAACATCCGCCATCCTCCTGCTCAGAAGCCGACATAACCCTCTAGGAAAAAGGTCCTCTCCCCCAGTTCCTTCTCGGCCTTTGTTTTGCGCGACTGCCACTGCATCCCGCTCTCCACCGTCATCTTCCAGCCCCAGTAATCCCAGTCCACCCGCACCAGCGCCAGCGTGGTCCGCTGGCGGTAATTGTTGGCGCTTTCCGACAGATCCGTAAAGCGGAAGGGCAGCAAGGGCCATCCCTCCTGTCCCAGCACCAGTTGCGCGCGGCGCGACACCTGCAGGCTGAGGTCGGCGCTGGGTCCCAGCGTGGAAAAGCGCACCTGCTCGGCAGCGCCGAAACCCCGATCCCAGCGGAACAGGTGCTTGGCTCTTACGCCCGCCACCAGATTGTGCCGCACCGGGTAGGTGTACTCGGCGCGATTGGACAGGGTCCAGCGCAGGACGGTGCCGCTTTTCTGGCTGCTGCCATCCTCGAATTCGTCATCGTGCCGCCGGTTGAGCACCAGTTTGTTGCGCCCCTTCACCGCCAAGCCGGGAAGAGGCGTCAAAAAGCTCTCAATGTACAAAGTGTTGACCATGCTGTTGCGCATCAGCATGGGATCGGGCCGGGGGGGCACCAGGTCGAGCAGGGCTCCCTCCGTGGCCCTCTCCTTGCTCTGCACCACCAGCATATTGACCGTCGGATCGTCGCTCACCTGCCAGATGTAGCTGGCATCGGGGATGTCGTCCTCCACCCATTTCAACACGTCCGTCACAGCGATGTAGCCCCAGGTGGAATGGGTGTAGCGCGCGTCGAGCCGAACATAGCGTCCCACGCTTTCGAGTCCCGCGCGCGGATCTTCGGTCCTGTAGAGTCCGAAAGCCAAGCGCTCTAAGCCCCTGAACAGAGCGGGAAAATCCACAAAGCCGTGGAAACCGCGTTGGCCCCGGCGATACGGATAGTCCGGCTCGTCATCGTTTTCCGTCATATCCGGCAGCGTATTGTTGTTAAAATCCACGTCGTAGATGAACTCGGGAGGATCGGTGTGGAAGAAGAGAAAAGGCTCGGTCCAGTCCGGCCTGCCATTGGCGTTGCGGTCGGTGTCGATGATATTGTCGCCGTCTTCATCCAGGCCCGGGAATACGCCGGCGTCGTTGATCTCCGAGAAAGCGCTGTCATTAGGGTGTTCGTCGGGCCACTGGTCGCCGTCGTCGTTGTCGTCGTAGAGGTTGAACTCTTGGGTCAGAGCCCCGGGCGGAGAAGGCGCGACATCGGTGAAGAAGATCGCCCCGCCCCGCTTGGAGTCGTAGCCGCCGCTGTAGGCGGCAGGCAAAGCGAAGACCTCGGCCCCGAGCTGGAGACGGAAACGGGTCGGGAAGAAGGGAACGGGACCCGAACCCTTCAGGAAATAGGCGGTGTAGTCTTGGTTGCTGCGCTCGCCCCCCACCGCCGGGAAGCGGAAGTCCTGGACGTTGAGGGCCACCTCTCCATCCATGGTGTAACCCTGGTACTCGAAGGCGAAATCGAGCGAGGCTAGGGTCTGGGCCGTGGGCATGCCGTAGATGAAGCGCAAGGTCTTGGGCTGGGACAGGTCGCCTTGATTGCCCTTGGCGCGCAGAACAGTGTAGACCGGGTCCTGTTCGGGAAACTTGAAATCGGTCGGATAGCGCGGGTCGAACCGGGTGAGAAAGGCCCGTTCGAAGTGGACCGGGTTGGCCGTGGCCGGCCACGAACTCTCGGTCGCCGTGGTTCTGCCTTCCTTGATATAATCATGCACCTGGCGCACCCCAACCCTGTAGTCGCCAGCCATGGAAGCCACGAATTCCGCTCTGTGGGGCGCGAAGTCTCCCGGCATGGTGAATTCCACCTCGATAATTTCATCCCCGCCGCGGGCCTCGTAGTGGTCTCCGACCCGCCGGCCAGCGACAAAGCGCTGCTGTATATCCGCCTCGACCTCGATGCCCTCCCCGGCGAGGGCCGGGTCATTGGTCAAGACGCGGGAGGTTCCATCCGCATCGGAGCCGTGGACTACCACGGCTACCGAATACACCGCCGCGGCCGTCTCCGGATCCCCCGGCGAGTCATCGGTCACCCGCACGTATATCCTCTTGGGCGGCAGCATCTGGTAGGGCAGGTTGCCCCGGAAGATGCTGCCCTCCTTGACTGTGGTATCAGTGAGGTGCTGGTTCACGAAGGTCGTGCCTATTTTCAGGGCCGCACCGATCGAGCTTTGCCAGTGGCCGCCCCAGAGGATCACCGGGGAACGTTCATCCCGGCCGGGAGCGAAGAACGAAAAGCGCAGCCGGTCGGCTGCCCCGCGGCTGTATATGAAGGTGGACTGGTTGCGGAGCCCGTGCATATCGAACCGCACCCCGGCGAAGCGGGTGGTGTTGAGGGTCAGAGGCGAAAAGCGAGTGCGGACTCCCTCGGCTAGCTGGCGGGCATCCAGGTTCGGGTTGGCGGTCAGTAACATCAGGCTGTAACCGGCGCCTTTGTAGGCGTCCCGCTGGACCGAATAATTGAGCGTGATTTGCTGGGCGTACAGGCCGCGCGCCACGCCCCCGAACTGACTGAGCCCCGGACGCGCCTCGTCCACCGAGTAGGCCAACTCGCCCACCGTGAGAAAATTGCCCATGCGATCGTAGCGCGGCACCCGGCGCGTGTAAGAGGGATAGAGCACATAGGGTTCGAGGGCATAACTCTGGTAACCAATGGGGTTGTCCACGTGCAGGAACCCGCGGTCGGGCGCGGCACGGGTCAGTCTCTGGCTCTGGGCTAGGGAGACCAGTACGGCTACTCCCAGCAGAGCCTGCAACACTTTCCACTGCCATGTACTTTTGCCCATGGTTCCTACTCCAGCCCGAATACCACATCGGCGAAAAAGGCACTGAATTGCTCTTTAGGGCGCTCTGCCTTCGCGTCGTAATTGACCAGCTCTCGCCGCACGCCGACGTTGGTAGTCACCTCATACCCTTGGTGAATCCCCTGCATGGTCAACTGTAGGATGGAAATATTAGAGGTATAACTGGCGGCCGGGTCCTCGCGGTCGTGGAAGCGAACCCGCAGCGCCGGGATGAAAAAGCCGGCCTGGCCGTACTCCAGACGGGTGCGCGGCGTGAGGTGATAGCGCGCCTTCAAACTGGGTGTGATCATCGACCACGAAGCCTTGGGATTGGCCAGCAAGGTATCGCTCGGAGCGGAGATCACGTACCTGAAGTTGTAGCTTTCCTCGTCCCACTTCACCAGCAGGTGCTTGGCCCGCAAGACCACCTGCAGCGCCTCGAAGGGTTGCAGAAAGTACTGCGCCTTGTTGACCATAGTGAAATTGTGCAGGGTGCGCCCATCCTGCAGGAATTCCTCTTGGCGATCCAGTACCTCTCCCCGCCGGTTGACTAGGTATTTAAAGTTGTTGGCGATTTCTAGGTAGCGCAACGGAGTGTAGCGGGTTTCCAAAAACAGAGTATTGACCACACTGTCGCGCATGAGCAACGGATCGGGCGGCGGCAACGTGGCGCTGGTGTTGAAATGGCGGAACAGATCCGTATCGCTGGTGAGCACGAAGCGGTACACATCGTCGCCGATATCGTCTTCGACTCGCTTGATATCGTCGAACAAGCCCAGGGAAACGCCCAAGAGGGTGGCGTGGGCCGCAACCCGGGCGTAGAGCCCCCGGCTGGTCCCTCCCGCCGCGATCTCGCGCGCTCGGTACAGACCCACCGCCGCCCGGTCCAGCCAGTCGGGCCGCCTGTTCAGATCAAAGAAGAGGTGGTAGCCGCGCTGGTCGCGCCGATAGGGATAGTCCGGTTCGTTGTCGTTTTCGCGAAAATCGGGCATCCCATTGTTGTTGAAATCGATGCCGTAGACGAATTCCGGCGGATCGGTTTCGTAGGCGAAGAACGGCTCGAACCAGTCCCCTACTCCATTGCGGTTGAGGTCCATGTCGTAGACCCGATCGCCGTCCATATCCAGACCTGGATAGACACCGGCTTCGGGGCGGGGGCCCAGAGATTCAACCCCTTCAAAAGCGCCTTTGGGCACGTAGGGAAAATCCACCGGCACGAAGTCGTCCGGCCAGGGATCGTGGTCGTCGTTGTCCGAGTAGAGCGAGAACTCCTGGGTCGAAGCCTGGAGGTTGGCAGCCTCTCCGGCGGTCGCGTCTCCAGTCAGGTCGGAAAAGAACACCGCCCCGCCGCGCCGGCTGTCGTACCACCCTCCGTAGGTCGGCTGGATGCGGTAGAGTTCGGCCCCCAACCCGATGCCCTTCAGGTCCTTTTTCAGGGTCAGGAAGCCGGCGTAGGAGAGTTCTCTCTGGCGCTTCCCCCCCTTGATCGGGAAGATGAAATCCTGAGGGTTGAGGACGAATTCAGCCTCTGCGAAAAGGGCTTCGGCATTGATCCGGCCGTTGACCCCGTAGAAGGTCTGCGCCGTAGGGATGGCGTGCTGGAAGCGCACCACAGTGGGCTCTGCGTCCAGGGCCGGGGTGCGCTCCGCTCGTTTCACCGTGTAGAACGGCTCGGCTTCGTAGGGATTGTCCTTGAAGTCGATATTGAAACGGTTGCGGGTCGGAGGCGAGGGCCACGAACGCTGCTCGATCGCGCCCGACCTGGGGTTTTCAAAGTCGTGCATCTGGCGCAGCCCGATCCGGTAGTCGCCCGCCACGGTCGCGGCGAATTCGACCCACTCGGCCTCGAGGTCCGCGGGCAGGGAAAAAACAAAATCGATGGCCGCGCCCGCCCCCTGTACCTCCCAGTGATCCCCGGCATTGCGGATCGGTACTACCGGCTCGAGGTCGGCCCGGTAGATCGTGCCGGGACCTGTGGCCTCGTTCGAACTGGTGTAGATCTGGTCTTGTTCTCTGGCCTTGACAAAGACCTCCACCTCGTAGACCGCGGTGCCGTACGGATCCCGGGGAGAGTCGTCGCTAAACCGCACGGTGATGGTTTTGGGCTGGCGCAACTCGGGGTAGGGCACATCGCCTCTGAACAAGGTCTCGCGATCCCCTTTGAGGCTCGACTGAACCTGGCGCAGGAAGGTGCTGCCCAGGTCGAGGGCTCCGAAGCTGCCGCGCCAGTTGGCGCCGTAGAGCAGCACCGGACTGGTCGAGACGATGCCGCTGGTAGTGCCGTCGAAGTCGGTGAAGCTGCCGCGCTCCGAAAGCCCCCCGCGCGAGAACAGCAAGGTCAGGTCGTTGGAAGCCAGGGAAAAATCCATGCGGGCCCCGCTGAAGTCCGTGTGGTATAAAATCAGGGAACTGAAGGTGGTTATGGGCCCTCGGCCCACAAAGAAGGAAGCTCCGCGTCCCTTCCAGCCTTCGTGGGACATGGAGACCCCCCCGAAAGGGTTGAGGCCCGGATCGTCTTTGAAGACGACGCTCCGGGCCCGGGTATCCAGCATGCTGTTGCCCGCCTCCATCTTCTCCCCCATGTAGCGCTCGCGTATCTCGTCCCATTGCACCAGGTAACTGCCGTGTCCCACGTAGCTTCCAATGCGGCTGTAAACCGGCCTGAGTTGGGTGAATTCGGGATAGCGCTCGTATCCCCGTACGCCGAGATTCTGATAGGCCGGTGCCTTGCGAATAAAGCGATCCTCGTCGACTGGAGGGGCGGACGAGCAGATGCCAACCAGCGTCGTCAGTTCGAGGACTAGGATTGCCGCGATAATGTGGCCTGCATTGGACATGCGCTAAAAACCGGCAAAGGTTTCCACGAAGAACCCGAAGGTATCCGAGTCCAAAAATTTTTCTTTTGCGTCAAAATCGATCTTCTGCCACTGCATCCCCGCACTGGTCGACAGGCTGTAGCCGAGGTAATCGTCGGTGGAACTGGTGATCATCAAGATGGTCGAGTTCTGCTCGTAGCTGTTGACTTCGTCCACGTTGTCGGTATAGCGCATGGGCAGCCAGGCGAAACCGGACATGCCTAGCTGAAAGGAGACATTGGCCATGAACGGGTAGTTGAGCCGGAAGATGGGGGTAAAGAAGCGCAGCGAGGATTCGGGCTCATCGAGGCTATCTTTGTCTCCCTCCCGCGCTAGGTATTTTAGCCCGAACCACAGATCCGACTTGCCCCAGTCGACGGCGTAATCTGCGCGCCCGATCCATGTCAGGCGGGTGATGCGGTCCGATTCCTGGCGCGTCCCATCGCTCGCTTCCACTTCCAGTTGCTTGTTGGTAAAATGCAAGATCTGCGCCTGCAGCCTGAGATTGCGATCGCGCCACGGCCTCGAATCCAGTCTGAGCAATCCGGTGTTTACAATGCTTTTCCGCATGGTCAGCGGATCGGCAGGGGGGGGATTCAGCACCGATCCCGAGTTGACACCCTCCGGTGTTATGTCGAAAACGTAGACATCGTCCCGGATGCTATCGCGCACGTACTTCACATTGTCGTCAAAGTCCACTTCGAGCCAGCGCCGGGGACGGGAGCGGTGCTGGATGCGAGCGTAGGGGCCCTTTGCTTCGCCCCCGCCGACAAACTGCCCGATCGAGAAATAGCCGATGGTCAGGCGCTTGCACAAAGGCACCAGATCGGGGACGGCGACAAAGCCATGGTAGCCCTTGCTGTCGCGCCGATAGGGATAGTCGGGCTCGGCGTCGTTTTCGCGGAAGTCGGGGATGCCGTTGTTGTTGAAGTCGATCCCGTAGACAAAGGCGGGCGGGTCGCTGTCGTAAAGCAGAAAAGGTTCGGTCCAGTCCGCGATCCCATTGCGGTTGCGATCCGTATCCGGGCTATTGTCGCCGTCCTCGTCGAGTCCCGGGAACACTCCCGAGTGCGCCTTGGCACCCGAGTACACCTGCGGCTGCAATGGCTGGAACCGGCCCTCCTCCTTGGGCCAGTCGTCGGGCCAATCGTCATTGTCGTCGTTGTCGGCCACCAGTTCAAACTCCTGGGTAAAACCGGAATAGAACCGCTGCCGCCGCACGGTTTCGAAGTCCCCCTCCTGGTCCGTAAAAAAAATCCCGCCCCCTCTCCGGCTCTCGTACCCGCCGCTGTAATCGGGATCGATGCGGAAGACTTCGAGCGCCACTTCGCCATGGCGCAGACGCGGGCCAAAATTCCTCACGAGGGTGAAGTATCCTGCCAGGGCGCTGGTATCGAAGTGCTTTCCCGCAAACGCGAGGGAATCGCTGTGGAGAGGGAACTGGTGCTCCTGCCAGTTGTAGACCAGCTCTCCCCGGCCCACCATCTCCATGGACTCAATCGCAAAATCCGCCCCGATCAAGGTCTGGCCGATGGGGATGCCGTATTTAAACGAAACGACCCTAGGTTGCTCGGAAGGGGCATCGGCTCCGGGGGTGGCGGGATTGCCTTTGGCGCGCACGAGGATGAAAAAAGCCTCGGTCTCGCCTGGTTTGAAATCGACCGGATAGCCGGGACGCCCATCCACGTTGTGCAGCCTAGTTATGGGATTGGCCGGCCACTGTCGCTCCTCCCAGTCTGGTTCGCTCAATTCCCTGTTGAAGAAGGGGTGCTTCTGGCGCACGCTGATCCGATAGTCCCCGGCGACCGTGGCCTCGAAACGGGCGCGATCCACCACCGCCCCTGGCGGTAGGGTGAATTCGAAATCCACCACCTCGTCGGGGCCCCGGGCCTCGTAGTAATCTCCGACCTGCCGCGCTCCGGGCAGCACTACGGGTCTGAGATCCTGAATATACTCGGTGCCCCCAGGACCGGCATCGGGATTCGAGGTGTGCGTGGTGCGCGTTCCATTGGGCTGCACAATCCTCAGGTAGATGTGCAGCGCGTACACCTGCGCTGGGGTCCCGTCCTCCGGCGAGTCGTCCTGCACCCGCACGAAAATCGTGGTCGGCACCTCCGTGCCGCGGGGCAGGGTGCCGCGCAGTAAATTCCCCCGGTCCGACAGCATATCGGCTTGGTGCTGGTTGAAAAAGGTAAAACCGGCCGTCAGCACCTTGCCGATTCTGGAGTACCACCGTCCCCCGTATTGCAGAATGGGATTGATTTCGTTGCGCGACTGGAAGGTGGAAAAGCGCCTTGCCTGCCCCCGGGTGAGCAGGAAGGTCAAACCATGGGATGCGGAGCGGGCATCAAGGCGGAGGCCGTCCCAGCGCGGCCGGCTGACGGTGAGGGGAGTGAGGGTCGTGCGGATTTTGTCGCCTATGAATAAACCGGCAGCCCAGCCCTTGTGCGCTTCCTGGAAAACTATGAGGTTGTCGAACCACTGCCAGTACTGGGCGGAGCGGAAGATGCTGCTTTCCTGCAGGTCGAGTTCCTTTGAGCGATTCTCCTGCCAAGTTAGGAGCGGATAGCCGCGCAGCAACCGATTGCCCAGACGGTCGTAAACTTCGAAGGACTGGGTACTGACGGTGTAGGTTTCGTAAGGTTCAATGCCGTAGTTTATATAACCCTGCCAGACTCCGCGGTTGAGAAAGCCTCTGCCAGGCTCCGCGAACGGCGAGCCAGGGAAGCGCAAGTGTCCCTTCCCTGCCGTGGGTTCGGCTCCCTCTTCTGGTGGCTGGGCAGTACTCTGCGCCGGAAATACCAAGGCACCAACCAGCATCACACCTATGAGGAAAGATCGAAGTATGGATATAGGCCACCGCATACTCAACTTCCTTGGAGAGGGCAGCAGGCAGTTATCAGAACATTACGTGAACAATCCCCATGTCGGATGTATAGTCTTTACATAAACCGTTTTATCAGTCTTAACAGTATGCTAACTTTTTAGCTAGAGTTCAATAAAAAAATGCTAATTTCATACTCATATAGCGATCCTAAATCAATGTGAGTTCGCGCAAAAAATTTTGTTACGCGAAGGTCGAGGTCGTATCGCTCAACCAGTGTCGCATATCCTGCGAGCCTAGATGTCGCTTGCGCCTAGTCGATTTCAACCATGAGTTCCTCGGGAAAGACGATTACAAAACAAGGAGACCACACCCATGCGAGCGACCATATACACGTACCCCTGGGACTTGACGGACGAAGACATTGACCCGGCCCTAGACACCATCGCCCACACAGCCGGCCTCAACAGCGTCAGCCTAGCCCAGAGCTACCACGTATCGACGTACTTTTTGCCGCACAATCCCCGGCGACCCCTCTACTGGGGGGAAGAAGGCGCGCTCTACTTCGAGCCGTCCGCCGCCTTTTACGACGAAAGCCCAATCGCGCCCCTGATCAGCAACGTCGTCGATGGCCCGGATTACATGCGCCGAATCGCAGATAAAATCCGGGAGCGCGGCCTCGACCTGACGAGTTGGCTGGTCTTCAACTACAACCATTACCTGCCCCAGCGCTATCCAGACGCGGCCAAGCGCGATCCCTTTGGGCACATCAACTTCGCCCAGCTATGCCCGGCTAGCCCCTTGGTGCGCGACTACGCTCGCGCTCTCTGCCGCGATATAGCCGCGCAGTTCCAGCCCGACGAGTTCCACCTCGAATCGCTGGGCTACCTGCACTTCAGCTACGGGTTCCGCAATCCCAAGGTCGGCGTAAAGATCACGCCCTTTTGCGAACTGCTGATGGGATTGTGCTACTGTCAGCACTGCTTGCAGCGGGCTGGTGCCCTCGGCTTGGACGGGGAGGGCTTTCGCACAGATGTCGCCGAATTCCTCACCCGCGAACTCGCTGCTGAGCCTGCCCCGGACATGCAGCCCCCGAGCGCCGAATGCCTCGCCACCGCCTTTTCCGGCCGCTTGCAGACCTTTCTCGACGCCCGCGTCGAAACGGCAACTTCACTGATGGAGGAAGCCGTTGCCATCGCCAACCAAGCCGGCGCGCGCGCCTCATTCTTCGGGGGCCGCGACCGGACCGTCAACGGGCTGGACTCGGATCGCGTCCTCCGCAACGTGTACATGGTCAACGCCGGCGTGGGCGGCGAGCCGGACGCGCTAGCCGCTAGCGTCCGCTCTCTGCGCGGCGAATTCCCGGCCAACACCGGCCTGAGTGCCATCGTCTCCCCTGGATCATTCGCCGACGGCGACGCGCTCGGCGCGCATCTAACCGCGCTGAGCCAAGCGGGCGTCAATGGCTACGCCTTCTACAACTACGGACTCATCCGCCGCGCCCACCTCGAATGGATCGGTACCCACCGCCATCTGTGGGCGTAGCGCTTTCCGGCCTCAGAGCGAAGCGGCTGGGGCCGCACGGAGCTAACGATATGGACCTCCAAGCGATCCAACGCGCCATCGACGCGCAGCCTCGCCACCGCCTGACGCATTTGCCAACGCCCTTACAGCATTGTCCGCGACTGTCGGCCGCGCTCGGGGGGCCGCAGATCTGGATCAAGCGCGACGATCTGACCGGCCTCGCCTTTGGCGGCAACAAGTCTCGCTACCTCGAATTCACTCTCGCCGAGGGCACGGCCCAAGGATGCGATGCGGCCGTGCTGAGCGCGGTCGTCCAGTCCAATCACTGCCGCCAATTCGCCGCAGCTTGCGCCCAGCTCGGCCTCAAGGGCGTCGTCGTCCTGCGCGAGAACGATTCCATCATGGGGCGCAAGTCGCCGGCCCAGGGCAACTACCTTTTAGGCCAGTTATGTGGGGCGCGCATCCGCTTTGCTCCGCCCGAGGGCATCGGCGCAGCCATAGCCGAAGAAGTGGAGCGACTCAAGGCAGAAGGACACAAGCCGTTCACCGGCCTGTCCGGGCTGTTGTCGCGCGTTGCCTACATCCAATGTGCGTTGGAAATCGAAACCCAACTGCGCGCCGCAGGCATCCAAGCCGACGACGTGGTAGTCGGGTCAGGAGGAACCAGCTTGGCCGGGCTGGTAGCCGGATTTTCCCTCTTGGAACGGTCGGCCCGCTTCCTCGGCACCCCCCAGAGCAAGCTGAGCCAGCGCGAAGGAGTCTCTGAGCGCATCGCCCAATCCGCCGCGGAAGCCGCAGCCCACCTCGGCCTCGAATGCGCGCCCGACCCAGAGCGCATCGCCGTGACCGATGAGTACGTCGGCCCGGGCTTCGGCCATTTGGACCGCGCCACGCTCGACAGCATCCGCCTCCTCGCCCAGAGCGAGGGCATCTTCGTCGATCCCACCTATTCGGGCAAGGGATTGGCCTGCCTAATTGATCAGGTGCGCCAAGGGCGTTTTCGAGATAGCAAAAACGTCGTCTTCGTCCACACCGGCGGCACGCCGCTTCTCTTCGCCTACGGAGAAGCCCTGCTCGACTAGGGGGCTAACCCCAACGGCCCAACCAACTCGTCCAGCGCGTCCGCCAACGGCTGGGGATCTTCAAGATCGGCGATGATGGCCGCCAAGAAGACCACGCCACGGCGGCGGGCAAAATCCGCAATCTGCGCGTAACTCAGCTTGGGCAGGTCGGCTAGCTGCTCGCCCACTAGGTGCGCGAGTCGCTGCTCTAAGATTGGCGGCCGCTCGGCGTACGGCATGTTCTTCAGCAGCAGGATTAGGTCGTTGCGCGCTAAGACGCGCTCGCGGACTCCGTAGCCCAAGCCACGGCAATAGCCGTCAAAGTCGTCCAAAGCATCCGCCCGCCCCCCTGCCAAACCCAGCACATCCGCCCGCGCAAAGAGAGTCGTCATTATGGTCTGCGCGATCAGGTAGTGGCCCCAGACCGTGGGGTGCAAATACTCGGTGATTAGCTCGTCGCCGACCAAACCGGCCGGAGCATGGGTAGCAAACGCCTGCTCCACGTCGATCAAGATCGCCCCAGATTCAGCGGCCAAGGCGCGAATGGCGCGGTTGAAGGGCGAGCAGGCCCGCAGGTGAATGCCGTCCAAATCGCGAGCGCGCACCAACGCGGCTAGTGCCTGCGCGGAATCCCTGGCCGCTTGGTGCGCCAAGCCCGCGGCAAAGTGCAGGGCCGCGTGCTGTGGATAATCCGCGGGCACCGCGTCCGGCGGCGGGACCGGCCCCTGCGAGCGCAGGGGATAGAATCCGGTCAAATTGGAAACCAGCGTACAGAGCGCGACCGGTACCTCGCGCTCGCGCAGCACTTCGATCACCTCGGCCATATTGCGCTGGTAATGGGCCTCGGTCTGCCGATGCGCTTCGTCCTCCAAGTAGATCTCGCGCTGCACCAAGTGCACGCCGAAGGACTCGGCGGGTGCGGCGGGGCGCAGCGCGGCCGCGGCGTAGTGCAGCAGATTTTCGAGCAAGTAGTAGGTCTTCGCCCGCTGCAAAAGTATCTGCAACCGTATGAAGGACCTGTTGCCGCTCAGGCGCGCAAACGGAGTCGCGGCCCCGTACGGTCCCACGAATTCGTTGTGGCCGGCATAGATCACGACCAAATCCGGCTCGTGCTCGGCCACCTCCTCGACAAATTCGCGCAAGACGAAAGAATTGATGGCGGTGACGCCGCAGTTGACGACCTCGATCTCGCGTGCTGGATACGCATCGGCGAGCATCTGTTGCAAGAAGTTGGGAAACGAGGTATAGGCGGGGTTGGGGAAGCCGAGTAGGGTCGAAGCCCCCAGCGCGAACACGCGAAACGCACGCGCGTCTTTGTCGCGGGCAAAGCGATCTTGCCCCGGGGCCAAGCGCACGTATTGGCGGGGGAAGAAGCGCCGCGCGGCCTGCGGATTGATGCGGTAGGACGAGCCGGTAGCCGCGAAAAGAGCGTCGTCTGGGCCGACGTCCATCAGCCACAAGGCCGCCTCAAAGAGCACGACGAGCGACAAACCAATCAGTAGGGCAACGGCCCGGCCTTTTGCCCTATTTGTCGTTTTTACTTTGTTTTGCGCGTCCATCAACACCTAAAAAAACATGGCTGAAATCGACCGATCGGACAATGCGCCAGCCGCCATTACGGGCCGGAGCATCCTCGTCGGCGCCGCGCTGAGCTTGGTCATTGCCGTCGGTATTCCCTACGGTAGCATGGTCGTGCAAGGCTCGCGCCTCGGGTTGAGTTCGGCCACACCGGCGGCGTTTTTCCTGCTGTTCGTTCTGCTCCTGACCCTCCAAATTGCCTTGGGACGCTGGGGTTTTCGGCGCGGCGAGTTGGTCGTCATCTTCGCCATGATGGCCGTCGCCACGGCCATCCCCACGCGCGGCGTGGTGGGGATGCTGCTGCCCATGATCACCGGCACCTTCTACTACGCCACTCCTGAAAACCAATGGGCCGACTTAGTCCACCCGTTTCTCTCGGATTGGATGGTGGTGTACGATCCAGCCGCGGTAAAGGCATTTTACGAGGGCACCAAAGGCTCGGCCATTCCCTACGATGTCTGGCTCAAGCCGCTCGGGCGCTGGTTTGCATTCTACGCGGGGTTTTACGCAGCCATTATCGCGGCCATATCCATCTTGCGCCGCCAGTGGGTTGACAACGAGCGACTCGTTTTTCCGCTGGCCCAAGTCCCCCTCGCCATGATCCAAGACGACGATGACGGCGAGCAAAAAAGCCTCAAACCCTTTTTTCGCAACCCCATCATGTGGTGCGGCTTGCTGTTGCCCTTCTTGTTCAACAGCACCAACGCTCTGCACCACTACTTCAACTTCGTCCCCTCCCTCGCCCTCCAGACCAGCGTCGAGCTTTTTAACCGCACGGCCTCGCTCAACATCCGCATCAACTTCCTGATGTTCGGCTTTGCGTACTTCATCAACTCCAATATCGCCTTCAGCCTGTGGTTTTTCTACCTGCTCCACGTAATACAAGAAAGCATCTTCAGGTACATCGGCATCTTCAGCCCCGAGGAGCTAGGGCCTTGGACCGGGTCTGGGCCGGTGGGCGCGATCATGGGGCATCAAATGATGGGCGCGATCATTATCTTGGTGTTCTATGGGCTGTGGACGGCGCGGCCCCACCTCAAAAACGTCCTGCGCAAGGCCCTGTGGGGCGACGACCGGATCGACGACTCGCAGGAGATCCTCTCCTATCGGGCCGCGTTTTGGCTCTTCGTCGGTGGCGTCTGCACCATGGGCTTCTGGCTGTGGAAGAGCGGAATCCCGGCTTGGATCGTGCCCTTCTTCCTCTTTTCGTCGCTGGTCATATTCATCGGCCTAGCGCGCGTCATCGCCGAAGCAGGCATGCCCACCGTAACCCCAGAAATGGTTCCGGCCGGCTTTGTCGTCTCCGGCGTTGGCGTCCCGGCCCTCGGCGCGCAGGGCATGGTCGCCACGGGCTACACCTTCGTCTGGACTGGTGACCTGCTGGTCTTTATGACCGCACCCCTCGCCAACAGCCTGCGCTTGGGCAGCGCGATTAACGGTACTCGCCGCCTGCTCTTTTGGGCCATTGTCGCGGCCATGCTCATCAGCCTCGTGGTCTCCTGCTGGTTCATGCTCTACCTCGCGTATCGCGACGGCGCGCTCAACCTGCATCCCCAGTACTTCACGGGCTTTGCCGCATACCCCTCGGACTTTGCCGCGCAAAAACTCGCCAATCCCACGGGACCGAGCCTCGCCGGGTGGCTGTGGACGAGTTTCGGTGCCCTGATCATGGGCGGCTTGATGACCGCCCGCCACTTCTTCGTCTGGTGGCCCTTTCACCCACTTGGCTTTGCGGTGAGCACCGGCTGGGTAATGAACAGCATCTGGTTTTCGATCTTTCTCGCTTGGCTCATCAAGATCACCGTCCTCAAATACGGCGGCCCCCGCACCTACCTCCTCACCCGCCCCTTTTTCGTCGGAGTCGTACTCGGCCAGTTCGTCGCCGCTGGCCTGTGGCTGGTGGTGGATGGCTTTACCGGCATGGTCGGCAATCGAACACCTGTATATTAAAGGAAAGAATCTCTATGCGACCTCTATACATCCTCGCTATCGTCTTCGCCCTCGCGAACTGCTCTCAGGAAACAAACTCGTCCGTGGCGCGGGTCGATGACGTACCCATCTCGGCGGAGAGCCTGCGGGCCTTTGTCGAAAAGCTGCCCCCAGGCTTGCACCATCCCGAAGGCGGCGACGCGGCCCGGCGTCAATACGTGCAATCGCTCATCGACCGCCAACTAATCCTCAAAGAGGCCCTCGCCCACGGGCTGGATACGCTGCAATCGGTACAACGCGCCGTCGATGAGGCCGTGGATGCGCGAGTCATCGCCCTCTATCGGGCGCGCAACATAACCGCTCAGATACAAGTGCCCGAAGAGGATGTGCGGCGCGTCTTTGCCGCAGAGGGCTACCACCGCGAGCGCAAGCTCAACGCAATCTTGGTCCACACCCGCGCCGAGATCGAAGCGGCCGTAGCCGCGCTCAATGCCGGCCAGCCCTTTGCCGAGGTGGCCCACGCGCACTCGCTCGACAAGCGCTCGGCTGAACAAGGCGGCGAGTTGGGTTTTATTGGCCGCGAGGCCGCGCCCAGTCTGCACATCCCGGCCGAGGTTTTCAATACGCTGCCCTTGGGAGAAATATCTGCCCCGTTGCACGCCGGCCGCAGTTGGCACATCGTCCGCTTCACCGAAGACCGCGACACGCCCTACGAGCGCTACCGGCCCCTCATCGAAGAACAGCTATTCAGCGAGCGCCTATCCCAAATTGAGGCCGAGCACTTTGAGTCGCTCAGCGCCGCGGTGGGTGCGGCCCTCGACCGCGACGGGCTACAACTCATGCTCAGCGCGGCTCAGCGCGAGGACGTCGCACTGCTCGACACGTGCGCTGCGCCACTCTACACCTTTGCCGAGGGTCAAGCCACAGTCGCTGCGGCTTATAAAGCCCTGCGGCGGCTCAATGCCCAGCGCAGCCTCAAAGACAGCACGCGCGCGCACACCGCGCTAGACAGGCTGGTGCTGCGGCCCCTCCTCCAGCGCCGCGCCGCCCGCGAACAGGGCCTATACGACGACCCGGATGTCCAACGGCTGGCCACGAGGGCCTACCAAGACGCGCTGCTCAACGCCGTGCGCAACCGCTTCGCTGCCGTCGAAATGCTATCTGACGCCGAGGTGTGGGCATACTACGACAGCCATCCCGACATGTTTTATCACGAAGAGTCCGTCGAGGTCGAAGAGCTGCTCGCGTCCAGCCCGGCCGAGGCCCAGTGGCTCAGCAACCAGCTCACCGCTGGCGCGAGTTTTGCCGAGTTCGCCGACCGCAGCGTGCGCGCCCAAGCCGTCCAGTCGCGAGCGCGCTTCCACTTCCACCCGCGCGACGAGAAGCTCTATCCGCACCTAGTCCCGGCCATCTATGCGGCGGAACCCGGCCAACTCGTCGGGCCGATTCGGGTGCGCGACGGGTACTCCATTTTCCGCGTCCAAGGGCGCAATCCCGGCAGGGTCGAGCCGTACGAACAGGTCCAGCGCCGCGCCCACGCGCTGCTGCGCCGCGAACGGGAAAACGCGGCCTTCACCAGCTTGGTCCAAGACCTGCGCCAGCGCTATCAGAGCCGGGTCGAAATCGACGAGCAAGCACTCAAGGCCGCCCTGCCGGATTCGCTGGTCCAAGGCACCTGAGCGATGACCGCGCGCCTATTGCTGATTTTGGGCGCACTCGCCTGCGCCGACCAACCCGATCCGCAAGATGCGGCGCGCCCCGCAGAAGCCCACCGCTTGCTCCAACGCGGTACGCTCTTCTTGCAACAGGATCGGCCCGCCCGCGCCCTAGCGGCACTCGCGCAGGCCGTGGCGCTCGATTCCTCGTCGAGCACCGCCCATTTTCAGCAGGGACTAGCCCACGCTCGGCTCGACCAACCCGCGCACGCCATTGCGGCCTTTAAACGCGCCTTGGCCCTGACGCCCGACCAGCCCCGTGCTCACTTTGCCCTCGCCGCGGTGCTGCGTGACCAGCACCGCTATCTAGAGGCAGCTACCTATCTGGAGCAGGCCATCGCCCGCGCGCCCGAGCGCGCCAAATATCACTTCTATCTAGGTGAAGTGCGCCGCGCCACGGGCGATTTTGCGGGTGCGCTCGCGGCCTTCAAACGCACCATCGAACTCGCGCCCGACCATCTTGAGGCCCGCTACTACCACAGCGACCTCCTCGTGCGCAACCAGCAATTATCTCAAGCGCGCACGGGTTTTGCCGACCTGCTCGCCCGCGCGCCCGACCACGTCCAAGGCGGTCTCGGCTTGGGCGGCTTGCTCATCCGCCTCGGAGAACCCGCAGCGGCCATTCCCGTGCTCGAGCGCGTCGCCGCCACCGAGCCGCACAACCCCGCTCCCCACTACCTGTTGGCCCAAGCCTACGCCGAGCGCGACCGCCCCGACGACGCCCGCAACGCGCAGGGCCGCTTCCAGCGCTTGAGCACGGCCGAACGCCATCTCAATCAGGGCAACATCTACATCCGCCAACGCGCGTGGGACAAGGCGATTGACTCCCTAAAGCGCGCCCTCGCCAACGACTCTACTTCCGTGGACATTCGCCTGCGTCTCGCCACCGTGTACGCACAGCAAAAGCACTTTGCCGACGCCCGCGCCGCGCTGGAGCAAGTCCTCGCCCGCGAGCCCGACCACCGCGACGCCTACATCATGCTGGGCGACCTGTACTTGCACGAAGGCGTACTCAAAGAAGCCAACGCGCACTTTGCCCGCGCCTTGGCAATCGATCCCGACTCCTTTGCCGCGGCCTATGGCTTGGGCCGCGCGCGGTTCAAAAGCGGCGACTTTGCCGGGGCCGTCACCGCGCTGCGCCAAGCCCTCGCCCGCAATCCCGACCACCGCGACGCCCACTACGTCCTCGGGCTGACCTACGTCCGCCAAGCAAACTACCGCGATGCCCACACCCATTTCGCCCGCAGCATTGCCCTCGACCCAGACCACGCGGAATCGCACTACGGGTTGGCGCTGATCCTCATGCAGCAAGGACAGCGGGAGCAAGCGCGGCAAGCCTTGCAAAAGGTGCTCGCCCTCGCCCCGGATCACCAGCGCGCCCGGGCCAAGCTAGGCGAACTGGACCAAGAGCCGTAAGCTGCCTCTTTCGCCACCTCGGCGACGGCACCTTTGCCGAGGTGGCCAAGCGCACTGGAGTCCTTTTCCCGGTGGAAGGCGGGTATGTGGCTTCTTCTTCGATCTTGACAACGACGGGCATCTCGACCTATTTGCTTCAACTATGAGCGCCTTTCCCGGCCGCATCCGCATCGCCCAACGCGAGGCGCACTACCGGATTCTCAGGAGGCCACCATGAGACTCTTAGTGTTTATAGGCATCTGCTTGGCACCGCTGGTCGCAGCTCACGCCCAAAAGGGCCACCGCGTCACCAGCCGCTCCGTAGTGGTCAATAGGGCCGCGCACTGGCACAATTGGCAGCTACCTATCCACGCCGTGAAGGTGTCGCCGGACGGCACCGTCGAGCCGCACTTTTTCCGCGCGCATTTCAACTTGCTCGACGATCTAGAGACCTTCACCCGCCCCATCGTGGATCTGCGTCGCCGCCGCAACCAGAACGCCATCCTCAACATCGACAGTACCCAAACCCGCGACGTGAAAGGCGAGGTCATCCTCGACCGCAAGGGCAACCCCATCTACTCCTATTTCTTTCGCCCAGGTATCAGCCGCGTCGGCTCGAATGAGGCCGCGGCCGCCCACATCCTCGACGACGATCCAACCACCTTTTGGGAGCCCGACCCGCAGGCACCACTCGACGACTGGTGGATCGAAATGGACTTGGGCCGCGTCGTGGCGGTCGATTCCCTCGTCATCCACTTCGTCGAGGAAGAGCTAGGCGACCCCTTCTTCCAGTTCCGCGTCCTCGCCGCGCCCGACCAAGAGCCGGTGCAGGAAAACGCCGACAAAATCACCTTTGAACGAATCGCCAACACCAAGGCCCCCAACCGCGACCAGCGCACCTTTCGCATCGGTCTCGAACAGCTCAAAGCCGACCCCGACTGGCAGGGCAGGCTGGTGCAGACCATCCGCATCGTGGTCAGCGATACCCGCGGCCAGCGCGGCGAGCCGACCAGCGAAGATGAATGGCAGGCCCTGCCAGCCGACGAGCGCGGCGCAATTGTCTATTTCATCCGCGACGAACAGGGCTTTGAAGAGCCGGTCGAACGCACCGTCTATGAAAGCCTCGACCCCCAGCGCCAAGGCCGCTTGGATTACTACCGGCGCGAACGACCGCGCCTAGCCGGAATCGAGGTGTACGGGTTTGGCGACAACATCAGCAGCGGGTTGGTGGCCGGCGGCGGTCAACTCAACCTGACCGGCGACGGCTTCATACCAGGGCCGGCTTTTGATGGGGATTTCAGCACCAGCTTCCTGCACCTCGTTTGGTCGCCGACCATCGACCGCGGCGTGCTCACCGTCGACATGGGCGCGTCGTTTTGGCTCGACGTCATGCGCATTTCCTCGGCCCGGCCCCGGCCTTTTATCGACGGCTACTTAATCCGCGGCTCCGACGGCTCGCGCGACACGCGCGGCAAGATCAAGTGGGCGCGCCTCAGCCCCCGCTTCCGCGAGGACAACAGCACCGACCGCTTTGAGCACATCATCGACACCTATACTCCCAGTCCCAAGCTCCGCTTCCTCGAAATAAGCATCATCTCGGCAGACCCGCGCCGCCGAGGTGGGTACAACACCGGACCGACCATCGTCGAGTACCAGCTTTTTTCCACTGGCTACCCCGCGCAAGTAGAGCTGACCTCCGATCTGATTGCGCTACCTGGGGCGCGCAACTTCGGGCCCATCACTTGGGAAGCCGAAACGCCCCCGGGCACGACCGTCGCAATCCGCACCCGCACCGGCGACCTGCTGGGCAAGGTCATCCGCTACTTCGATAGCTCGGGCAACGAAATCACCTATGACGCTTGGAAAAACCTCTTGGGCAGCTTCAAGGGGCCAGCCGACACCACCTTCGTGCCCACCAGCGGCTGGAGCCCTTGGAGCCGCGCCTACCAGCAGCCCGGCGACATCGTCACCTCCCCCGGCCTGCGCAAGTTCTTGCAGTTCCAAGTCGAGATGATTACCACCGATCGCGAGGCCGCAGCTTCGATCCGCTCGCTCGCGGTCGAACTGCTCAATCCCGTGGCTGAGCGCATCGCGGCCGAGCTGTGGCCGGCCTCGGTGGAGACCTCCGGTGAGCGGGAGACCTTTGACGTCTTTGCCCAGCCCTACTTCATCGAGTCGCCCTCAGCCTCGCGCAGCTCTGGCTTCAACGAAATCCTGCTGACCATGCCGGCCTCGGAAAACCTCGAACTCGTGGAGTTTGGCATCGGCGGCCCGGACGACGAGCAGGTCTTTCGCCTTGGGACCGAGCGCGGCGTGCTCTCGGCCGACGACCAGACGCAAGTCGCGCTTATAGCGAATGGCGGCGACTCGATCTGGGTGCGCCTAGACGACGCGCTCAACATCCTGCCCGCGACCAGCCGCACGTACAACCGCATTACCCTCGAGGGCGAAGAGGTACCCGTGACCCAAGACGGCCTGCCGCTTACGGCCGCGGCGTACGGGACCCTCGACAAAGACGAACGAGGGGCCATCCGCTATTTCCGCCGCAATGGCGACCGGCTCAGCGAGATCGACCAAACCAGCTACGGCGACCTGCCCAGCGAAGAGCAAGGCCCCGTCCGCTACTTCCGCATTCTGCGTGGCGATGGGGCCCAGTTTCCCTTTGACGCGCGAGGCGACTCGCTCGACTCGGCAGCGTACAACCGCCTCTCTTCGACTAATCGCGGCATTGTGACCGGGCCGGGCCAGCGCTTTCGCCTGCGCCTTTCAGCACCGGTCTTTCTCAACGGTACGACCTTGCGCCTGTTCGTGCGCCATGCAGCGAGCGCCGACGCCGAAGTGGCGTGGCAGGCCGTTGAAGCGGGCAACGCCGACGAAAGTGTCGGCAGCAACACGCTAGCAATCAAGGTCCCCATCGATAGCGGCCTTCTCCATGGCCTCGCAGTCGGTCCCAACCCCTTTACCCCCAACGGCGACGGGATCAACGACGCGGCTGAAATCTCGCTGGATATCTTCAAGCTCACTTCCAGCCGCCGCCTCCAAGTGCGGATTTACGCGCTCGATGGGCGACCGATTTGGCAGCGCGAGGAGATGGTGCTAAGCGGCCGCACCACCGTGCGTTGGGACGGCCTCGATGACCGCGGCCGCCAAGCACCGCCCGGGCTGTATCTGTGCCAAGTCCAACTCGACGCCGACGCCGCAGGGCACCCGACGACCCAAGCGCGGCTTATCGCCGTGGCCTACTAGTTATTGCTGGAACGCCCGGGGCCGATTATCATTGACGCACCTTAGGAGGGATTGCATGAACCGGAGATGGATATTCTGGACGGCAATAGCCATCCTGTGGCTCGGCAGTGCTGCTGCCGAAGCCCAGGAATACGGCGCTCGCACCGGCACGGTCAAAAGGGGCGGGGTGGTTTCCTTTGAGCCACAGGGGCCCGGCGTCCTGTTCGGCGCCCTCGACCCGGCCAAGCGCAGGTGGTACGTGCCACAGGAGCTTTTTAACGAATACCAGTGGCGACAGTGGGAATACTCCAACTACGCCCGCGATCACTACCAGCGCTACGTCAGCGCCATCCGCGAGGGCGATTACTACTACGACCTCTACGGCAACCTCATCACCCGGGGCTGGCTGATTTTCAACAACTCGCAGACCCAGCCTCGGCAGTTTGGCTCTTCTGTGCTGAAGTCCAGAAATTTCGAGGGGTGGTTTAGCGGCTTGGTCATCTCGGCCGACTCCAAGGGCCAGCACCACTACGCCCTGACGGCCGGCACCAAGATCCGCTCGACCCTGACGCCGATGACCTTCTCCAAGCCGCGCTGGGACGGCATTCAATTCGACTACGCGGCCGACAAATACCAAGGCACCCTGATCTACTCGCGTATCAGCCGCCCCGGTGGCACGTCAACCAACGATCAAGAGAGCTTGGTCACCAACGAAACATCTATGTTCGGCAGCCGCACCACCGCGCAGGTGGGCGACTTCGCCACCATAGGGCTGACCATGGTCAACGCCCACCAGTCCAACACCCTCATCGACGGCTTTACCGGCAACCCCTTCACCGGTGAGCTTACAGTCGATCAGAACCAGACCGTCTCGATCATCGAGATCGTCTTGCGCGACGACAGCCCCGAGGACGGCGTCGGCGGCGCGGCCTTCTTCAGTGCCGGTTCGGACATCATTATCACCTATCTCGACGGAACTCAAGACAATGGCAAGGCCATTCGCTTTGAGCCGATCGTCGAGGGCGGCCTCGTGGGGGAGGGCTTTCTCTCGGCCGATGGCGTCGAGGAGATCCGCCTGCGCTACGACTTTGACAGCCCGGCCTTTGTCAACCGCGCCTCGGGCACCAAAGAAGAAATCAAAAAGGTCGAGTTCCGCCTCGTGCTGGGCAACGACTATCAGGTCTGGGTCACCTCCGACAGCCAGCTCAACTTCAGCGGCGAATCCGTGCTCTTGCTCGTCGCCCAAGCCGAGGGCAATGTCCAAGACAACACCAATTTGCAGATCGTCAGTTTCGACTACGGCCTGCCGACTTCCACCCAGATCTGGGGAGCAACCATAGAGTTGCAAAAGGTCCTCGGCTTCGACTTCTACGGCGAGTACGATCTCAGCTACAGCTACACCAAATATCCCAATGTAGTCGCCAAAACCCACACCACCTTCTCGGGCATCCGCGGCGACCGCGCCGCGGCCGCGTGGATGATGAACCTCTCGCGGGTCGCGTTTCCCTTCTTCTTCTTCGGCGAGGCATACAGCATGGATCCTCGCTACTCCACCCGCACGTTCACCGCCCAAGGCGATGGCTTTATCGACTACGAGGACGAACGCATCCACGTCGTCGAGCTGGTCGAGGACAACGACGACCAAGACGAATTTCCCGACACAGTGCGCAAGGACTGGCAGGTGGGCGATCCGAGCGTCTTCCCCGGCTGGGACGAGAACAACGACTTCATCTCGGATTTCAACCAGAACGACAACCGCTTCTTGAGTAACCTCATCCCGGACTACGAGGAGCCGTTTTTGCGCCACAACGTCGATCGGCCCGAATTCCTCTTCGGCATCGACTTGAACAACAACCTGTGGGTCGATCGCTTTGAAAACGACGAACTGCCCGACTACCCCTACAATAAGGATCACCGCGGGTACAACGCCTACGGCGGCGTCCACTTCACCCCGGAGGTGCGGCTGATGGTCGGCGTCTTGCGCGAGGGCCTCATTTCTTCCAACCAGAAAAACCACGCCAATTACGCCCTGCTAACTCTCGACTACCACCACCCTTCTTGGGGTCGCTTCCGCGCCTTTGAGATGCTCAAATCCACCACCGACGACATTCCCGACGACCTCTTGCAGTGGCTGCCCAACGCCAATATCCGCACCGGCGAACCAACCAAAGTCGAGGATCCCCTCATCGCCCGCGACGCTTGGATCAACAGCCTGTGGATCGGCCACGACTACAAGCTGCGCGGCCTGCTGACGGCCAATTACCTCAAATACGACCTCTATCACCAGCGGCTCAGCGCCAATGAGCGCGCGCTGTTGGGCCTGCGCGAGCGCGACTTTTTCTTTGGCCTAATCAACAAAATCAGCTACCGCTTCGATTTTGGGCACCTGTGGCTGGAGCCGCGCTGGAAAAGCGAGTATCGCCACCAGAGCCGCGACCTAATTTCGGCTGACGCACGCACCGAGTTGGCCGAGATCGGCGGCTTCGTCCTTGGCTTTCCCCTGCTCAGCCACACGACCCTGCTGAGCGGGCTGGAGCTGACCTTCCTCAACGACATGAAGCGCGACTCCAACGACTTCAACGGCCTAGTCTGGGCCTTGCAGCTAGCCAATACCTCCGATTATCTCGGCTACAAGGTCACGACTCATGCGGGGATGAAAATCGACCGCCGCCAGCCCCGGGGCGAGGACGCCGTGATTATTAACCAGATCTTTATTTCCATCTACGCGGGCTTGCAATGATATAGCAATCCGGCATGACTTGAACGGTTCGAGCGGTGGATCGTCTTGTTCCTACTATTCTGCGTCTGTCTGCGTCCATCTGCGGATCATCTTATGAATGATGTAGGATTGCTATATGGCTAGACGCTGGATGTTCATGGGGGTGGTGGCCGTCTTCGCGCTCGCCCTCTCAGCGCGCCTGTATTACCTCCACGAAATACGCGCCAGCCCGCTTTTCACCGCACCCGTCGTCGATGCCCGCACCTATGCCGAGGACGCTCGCTACCTAAGCGACGTCTCCTTTGCCGGTCGGCCCGCGCCCTTCTGGCAACCGCCGCTCTACCCAGTGCTGCTCGGCGTCCTCTTTGCCGTCGCTGGGGACGACCTCTACCTGCCGCGACTCATCCAAGCCGTCATGGGCGCACTCGTCTGCGTCCTCATCTGCCTGTTGGGGTACCGGGTCTTTGGCGCGGGGGTCGGGCTAGGCGCGGGTTTTGCCGCGGCGTTGTACGGACCCCTCATCTATTTTGGCGGCGAGTTGCTGCCAACCCTGCTGGCCTGTTGCCTCAACTTGCTCGTTCTGTTGCTCGTAGTCGGCGAGGGCGGTTGGGCGCGCGCGCTGGCAGCCGGTGTGCTGCTGGGCCTGTCCGCGCTCGCCGTGGCCAATGTGCTGCTCTTCGCGCTCGTGCTGTTGGGCTATTTCTACTGGCGGCAGCGGCGATTCCGCCCACCGGCTCTCCTGCTCTTGGGCTGTGCGCTGGTCATCGCGCCGGTCGCGTATCGCAACTGGGCGGTAGGCGACGATCTAGTGCTCATCTCGCACAACGCGGGCATCAACTTTTACATCGGCAACAACGCCGACTACGCGCAAACGACCCGCATCCGCCCGGGACGAGCTTGGGCCGAGCTGGTGGAAATGCCCGAAATCCGCGCCGGCATTGAGCAGCCTTCGGCCAAGTCGCGCTATTTCTTTGCCCAATCTTGGCAGTACATAACCTCCGAGCCGCTCAATTTCTTGGGCTTGCTGGCCTACAAGGGCTATCTGTTCCTGCGCGGCGACGAAATCCCGCGCAACCGCGACCTCTACTTTGCCCGCAACGACTCCTCGCTGTTGTCGATCCTGCTGTGGAAAAAGGGGCTGGCGTTTCCCTTCGGCTTGGTCGCCCCGCTGGCCCTAATGGGGCTTTTTACCTTTCTGCGCTCCCCCGAGCCTCCCGAGGGGCGCTTGCTCGCGCTCTTTGTGGCTTGCTACGCGCTTTCCGTGGTGCTGTTTTTCGTCACCGGGCGCTATCGCCTGCCGGCCGTGCCCGTGCTGTTGCTGTTTGCGGCTTGTGGGGTGCGCGCCCTGTGGCACCGGCCTTGGCCCGCGCTCGCCGCCTTTGCCGCCCTCTTGGTCTTTTGCAATGTGGCCACGGGCGCGATGGACCTAGAGGGCGATGCCCACGAGCACTACTATCTCGGCTACGCCTACGAGGAACGGGACATGCCGGCCCACGCCGCCCGCCACTACCGCCGCGCCATGGCCCGCGACCCCGACTTCGCCGAGCCACTTCTCGCGCTCGCGGCGCTCCACGGCGAGGCCAAGCGCTACGGCAAGGCCATCGACCTCTATCGGCGCTATCTTAAAACGCGGCCCCACGACGCGGACGTGCGCTTTCTCCTCGGCCACACCGCGTTGCTCGCTCGGCGCTACGACGAGGCCGCGGCCTCGTACTCTGAGATCACAGCGGCGCGTCCCAACTGGGCAGCGGCGCACGGCGGCCTCGGCTACGCCCTTCTAATGACGGACCAACCCCAGCGCGCAGCCCGAGCTTATAGCCGTACGCTCGAACTGAACCCGGACTCGACGCTCGTGCGCTATCAACTTGCTCGCCTGTACGCCGAGCAAGGGCAAAATCGCGAGGCCATCGCCGAGTTTGAACAACTCGTGCAGCGCGAACCGCACATTCCCGAGTACCCAACCCGCCTCGCCGACTTGCTCATCCAACTCGAACAAGGGACGGGCATGGCCCTCGGGCAAACGAGCCAGTTAGCCGAGGCCGAAAGACTTTTGCGCCGCGCCATCGCGCTCGACCCCAAGGCCGCGCATCCCCATTGGAGCTTGGGGATGCTCTACGCCCGCCAAGGGCGCTATGCAGAGGCCGTGACCCTGTTTGAGCATTTGCTCCAGATCGCTCCGCGCGACTACCAAGCCCATCTATTCCTCGGGCACCTCTACCAACGCACCGGACGCCAAGCCGACGCGGACGCCCAATTCGCGGCCTTTAGCCTCAGTCAGCGCGCCTATCGCATGGAAAGGGTAGCACGCCGGGAAATGGAAGCCCAGATCGAACAAATTTTCGGCGGTTGATCCGCAGAAAGCGACTTCTCGATGCACAACGCGAGCCGCTGGGCGGTTTTCGGGCATGGACCGCTCAGCGTGTTACCCGACGACCCACGGGTGCAAAAGCAGTTCGAGAGACTGGGGCGTTAGTAAACGACGGCTACGACGCGGCTCTGCTCGGCGTCGCCCGAGTCCCCGGCGACAAAGACGCGGGCCACGTACAGGCCCGGGGGAACGGCTTGGCCTTGGTCGTCGCGACCATCCCACACTTTGTCCGTGTAGCGGCCGTTGGCTTCTTCGCCGGCGAAGAGGACGCGCACGCGCCGACCGCTCAAGTCGTAGAGCGCTACCTCGACCGGCCGCGCAGTACTCAGCGCCAGCAGGTTGTAGTAGATGACCGCTTCGTCGTTGATGCCGTCGCCATTGGGGGTGAAGGGGTTGGGTGCCGCCTGCACTTGGCCCAGTAGCTGCCCTTCGGCCAATACGGACGGGCTGAGCACCGTGGTGCCGGAAAAGGCGTCCTCGTCCCCTTCGCCCAAAAAGGCCACATTGCTCGGGTCGATGACCTGGGCGGCACCCGGCTCGGTCGTCAGCCGCGCCGCAGCGGTGAAGTTGGTGCTGTACGTCAGCACGTTGGTCTGGAAGCGAACATGCACCTGCGTCTGGTCGTCGGTCACCACGGGGAAGCGCACGGCAAAGTGGTCGTCGGTCACCTCGGCAATGGCGAAATCCTCGCCAGCCGCGTCGAGGCTAGCGAACTGATGCTCGGCCACGACCGCACCATCGCCATCAATAATCTGCACTGCGTCGATGCTCGACACCCGCGCCGGCGTGTCAATCTCAATGGTGTCGAAGCCGCGCAGGTCGGCGGTGCCCATGGCGGCGCGCACGGCAAAGGTAAAGGACACTTCCTCAGACACCTCTACCTCGCGCGGAAAGACCTCGCCGACCAAGGCGTCGGCAAACGGCGGCGTCAACAAGTCGAAGCTCAGCGACTCGATCACCCGCGCTGCCTCTAGGTCGCTGCTATTAAAAATTACTTCGAACTGCATGTAGCGGCGCGGACTGGGCGAGACAATGGGCAGGCCCGGGCCGTTAGCTGCGCTCGCCGGATAAGGCGTGCTGAAAGGACTCCAATTGATCAGGTCGTCAGTCACGGCCCCGGCCATCCACTCGCGGCCCGCAGCGTCGGTAATGGGCGTCTGACCGGCCTTTTGGGGAAATTTCCGGTACTCGGCTAGGCCCATTCCCTCCCCGGGATTTTCCAGCGAAAAAGGGATGTCATCGGCGTCTTGCTTGCCGCGCAACCGGCGGGTGTACACAAAGGGCGAGGTGTCCGTGCCCGTGCGCGTGCGGATCTGCGCGCTGGAGAAGCGCGGATCGCCCAACACCTCTTCCACCCAGCGCAGCGCGCCCCACACGGCTGGTTGCCCGGCGTCGAAAATGTCCGACACGTACTGGGCCCGCGACAGGAAGCCCTTGCCGAAAATCTCGATCTCGTCGATCTCAAAGTCTATCGGCGAGGTCGCCCGCAAACGCAGGTGCTGGACGTAGCGCGGCGGGTCGAGCGGCACGTCGATAACCGCGACTTGGTTGTCGGTCTCGGCGATCAGCGGATCCCAGATGGGCGTGTCCTCGCTGGTCAGGTTTAGGCCGTCGTTGGTAAACAGCTCATACGCGCGTAGGTAGTCGTTTTGGAAGGGGGTCGAGGGCGAAGATACGACCGTATTGCGCGGATAGATGCGTATCCGCTCCACCCCGAAGCGCGCCCCTAAATTGAGCAGGACTAGGATGCCGAGGGAGTTCTGATTCTTGCGCTCAAAGGCCAACAACTCGCCGCCCGGGTCGTCCGAGAGCAACTCCTTTAACATCATCTTCAAGTCGAGCGGCTTGAACGTACCGCTGAAGTCGAAGACATTGGGCGAATCGATGTCGCCGCCGCGCTCGATGGTGCCGACGGCCACGTTATCCCCCTCGGCAATGCGCAGCGGCAGGATGCTGTGGGGAAAATCATCGCGTGCGAATTCGACTAAGTCGCCGGGCGCGTTGCCCACTAGCAGGTTGTTGGGGTCTAAGGGCGAGCGGTGCTCGGCGTCAATGGTGGAGACGATTGCCTCGCCTTCACCTCGCCAGTCCAAGTCGCCGCCCTCCCCAATCGAGACCGCGTCGAGAGCCAAACTTCCGCTCGGCAGCCAGAGCACTAAGACGAGACCGACTGCGGCACAATGCGCTTTCATTGCAATCCTCCGTGCGATTTGCTGCATAAAACAACCAAAGAGCGAGCATAAATCAAGTTAAGCGCGCTCGCCATGCGCTATATTCAAACTTGCCAAGCCGCCCTCTTCTTTCTTTATATTACTTTTATCTCAAGGAAAAGACGCCATGCAGCGCATCATCGCTTCGTGTTTCCTGCTCGTCCTGTCGATTGTGCCAGCGCACAGTCGTGGGGAATTTCGCGTCGGAGGAGACGACGGCAATCCCTGGCCTAACCTGCTGTCTGAAGAAGGGGCCGGCGAGTACTGGCTCTTTGATGCCGAAGGCCAGTTCGTGAGCACCGAGCCCGTGGGCGTCACGCCCCACGGCGTGGCTGCCGACACCCTCATCGACTTTGCCGACGACGCCATTCAGCCGCGTTTCATCGACCCATCGGTCAATCTGACCCTGACCGATCCCAATTCCTCGGCCATCAAGATTCCCCTGCCCTATATCGGCGGCGAGGCCCAGACCACCGATGGCTGTGGTGCCGTCGATAACCATACTCCCGTAGTCAAGAAGCAATTCGATGGCGATGTGACCACCGCTCACTTTCGCCGCTTCACCCCAGGCCAAGGCATCTTCAGCGGCGGCACGATCATCGCCGGGGTCACCGGCGAAGGCTGGAAACAAGCGGTCGTCATAGATTTTCGTGCGGCCGTGCCCGTCAACCGCATCCGCTTCTTTCCCCGCCTCGGTCAAGAGGACGACCTATTGCTCATCAACGAACTCACCGAGCCTCGTCCCCCCTTGGAACACTTTGGCATAGATAGCTTTGCCAGCAACTTTCTCGCTTGGTATGAAATCCGCGTCGGCGACAATAATGCGCGCTTTGCCAACAGCCCCTGTGACAAGGTCAGCCGCGTCACCAAGGGTCTGAACTGGGTGCGCAACCAAGATCCCCAGCTCACTGTGATCAAATCCAATCGCGAAAATCTCGATCCAGTAGTCGAACTGAGCTTCCCCACCGAGTCAATTCGCTGGATCACGGCTCAAGCCTTCCCTTTGCGCGACTGGGAGGTCGCCGAATTCGAAGTGTACGGCGAGGGCTTTGTCGAGGAGACCGTCCTTGTCACCCAGATCCTCGATTTTGGCCAGCCGATCAACTGGGGCAAAATTCGCTGGGACGCCGACGTGCCCGAGGGCACCCGCATCGAGGTCCGCACCCGCACCGGCAACACCCCCGATCCCAGTCTCTACTTCGACGAAAATATCAACGGCGACATTCGACCCATCACCTTGGCCGCCTACGGAAAACTCGACCCGTCCGGCCGCCTGCCCACCGTGTACGACACCGACAACTGGAGCTTTTGGTCGCCGCCCTACGACTTTGCCGCGGGCTTGCGCGACAGCGACGCGCCGGCTGAGGCATGGCGCGACGGCACGCCGCTTTTGTCGCCCGGGCCGAGCCGCTACATCCAACTCGCCTTTCGCCTGTTCTCCACCTTTACCACCGCGCCCCGCATCCGCTCATTCACACTCCAATTCGGCAATGCACCGGCCGCCCGCGAAATCCTCGGCGAGGTGTGGCCCATTGCCGTCGATTCCTTCGCGCCCACGGAATTTACATACGTTGTCCGGCCGGAATTCAGCGCCGATGACACTGGATTCGACCGGCTAGAGATCCGCACCCACGCCCAAGTCCGCGCCGTCTCTGCGGTCAAACGCGACGGCACCGAACTCGATTTGGACGACTTTGTCCCAGATATCCAAGCCGACCGCTTCGTGGTGTCCTTCCCCCGCCTGCAAGGCGAAGGCGACAGTTTCAAACAGCTCCTAGTGAGCTTTGTCGTGCCGGTCTTGCGCTTTGGCACCGAGTTTTCAGGCTGGGTCTTCGACAGCAACGACCCCGACCAGATCAAGCAGCAAATTCGCCCGGGCAACGCTACCTTTCGCTTTTCGGGCGACGCCCTCGCCATCAATACACCCGTCGGCGGTCGGCTCCTCGTCGATATTGCGGTGACTGCCAACCCGCTCACGCCGAATGGCGACGGGCTGAACGAGACCTTGGAAATCGCCTACAAGCTGCGCGAAGTCACGGCTAGCCGCCCAGTGCGACTGGCGATCTACAACCTCGCCGGCCAACTCGTGGTCGAGTTGCCGTCCATCACTGCTCGCAGCGGCGAATTCGCCCATCGCTGGGACGGCCGCGACGCCGCTGGGCAGCTCGTACCCCCGGGCACCTATATCTGGCGGCTGCAACTAGAAGAGAAAGAAGAACGCACCGGCATCCTCGCGGTCGCTTATTGACAAACGGCGCTGAGTTGTTTATTCATTGAGGCACTAAGCGCGTGCCGAGTGCGCTGTATCTTTGTACATATTGTTTTATACAGCATTTCTCACTTCTCCTAAGGAGGGTTTTCGCTATGAAAGAGCGGAGCAAATTCGTCTTAGCGGCAGTCTTGGTCATGGGCCTGTGCGGTACGTCCTTTGGCCACGCGCCTCCCGGCGAGCTCTATTTCGCCGTGCAGTTCCCCGACAATCTCGTCCCCACCATGGACGGCGACCTGTCGGACTGGGACGTCGTGCCGATCGATCCGTACACGATCCGCAACGACCGCCTCTATTCGCCAGTGGCCGACATCCAGCCCGTGGGCCGTGGCGAAATCGATGTCAGCGACATTAACATCCGCCACCTCATCGGCTGGAACGACAGCGCCAACAAGCTCTACTACATGACCGAGGTCTTCGACAATGTCCACAACTTGGACCGCGAAAACCCCTCGGCCTTCTGGCAGGACGACGCCTGGGAAGTAGAGGTCAACCCGGACCACACGCCGACCGAGGACCATAACCAAGAAGGCGAGCCGGCCAACAACTTTAGCTACAAGTGGGCTGTGCCGCCGGTCGAAGGTGCCTATCAGTTCTACCGCCCGGTGAGCGCGCTCGAGTGGCTGGTAGATGGCAGCGACTGGGTGGACTTTGGCTGGAGCTACGACGGCGAGCAGTTCGGCGAGAGCACCTATTATTACGAGCTAGCCATCACGCCGATCATCGCGTTGCCCAATGACGCGTCGGCCACCCCAGAGCAAGCCGTGGTGTTCGATCTCGCGGAAAACGAGATCATTCACACTTCCGTGACCGTGGGCGACTTCGACGAGGCCTGCACCGAGTGTGTGCGCGAAAGCTATCAGGGCTTCTGGACCATGTCGCCGGAAAGCTGCTGCACCGCGACCAACGACGTGGTGCTGGCCGAGATGGAGCCTTCGCTGGCGGAGATGGAAGAGACCGCTGTCGAGGACGTGAGCTGGGGCCAGATCAAATCTGCTCACTAAGAAAGCCGCGACTGCTTTTTCAGGGTATGCGAAAAGCCCTGCTTCCTTCGGGAAGTAGGGCTTTTTTTATTATAACAGAGCCAAAGAGAACAACATGAGTCGTATCGAAGCGAACATACTGTTTGTGGAACCGCCCGAGTAGGCTCCGCTCTTCTGCCTGTTTTCAACTGGTCCTAATACTGGTCCCAGGATCGATGGATCGTAGGATAGCGTTCGTTCCAGGTCTCGCCGAATGTGAACTGGTGCCCGCCCGTAAATTGAACTTCATCCATAAAGAAGAAACCGCATGAACCAGAAGTACGAAAAGCTGAAAACGCTGCTGAAGGAGCTGTTCCAGCTCGACCAACCCGACCTCGACTTCGGCATCTACCGCGTACTGCACGCCAAGAGCGCCGAGGTGTCGCAGTTCCTGGACAAGAATCTGCTGCCGCAGGTGAACGCGGCGTTCAGTCAATACAAGACCGCCGACAAGGCGGATTTGGAGAAGGAACTGTCCACGGTGATCGCGGGGGTTGAGGAAGCGGGAATGAACCCGGACGACTCGCCCAGGGTCATGGAACTGCGCGCTCGGCTCAAGAGCGACGCCGTGGACATCGGCGCGCTGGAGAGCGAGGTCTACGACCACCTGTTCGGCTTCTTCCGCCGCTACTACTCCGAGGGCGACTTTCTCGCCAAGCGCGTCTACAAGCCTGGTGTCTACGCTATCCCTTATGAGGGCGAGGAAGTCACGCTCCACTGGGCCAACAAGGACCAGTACTACATCAAGACGAGCGAGTACCTGCGTGACTACGCCTTCCGGCTGAAGCCGGACGACGACAAGAAGCCGATGCGCGTGCACTTCCGGCTGGCGGACGCCGCCGAGGGCGAGCACGGCAATGTCAAGGCCGCCGAGGGCAAGGACCGCGTTTTCATACTGGTGGCACCGGGAGAATCAGGCCATGACTTCATCGCCGAGGAGGACGGCGAGCAGGGCAAGGAGCTCGTCATCCGTTTCGAATACCGCCCGGCGGTACTGACCGATTGGCCCGAGGACGAACGCGACAAAAAGAAGAAACCCCCGTCCCAGAAGGACCTGAGCAAGCTCGCTTCCAAGCAGATCCTAGACGTGCCCGACGCCGCTTTGGCAGAGTGGATCGCCGAGCTGGACAAACCGCACGTCATGGCGAGCGGCGAGCAGGCCGACTACTGCCGGCTGGAGGCGCACCTCAAGCGCTATGTTGCGCGCAACACTTTCGACTACTTCATCCACAAGGACCTTGGGCCCTTCCTCCGCCGGGAGCTAGACTTCTACATCAAGAACGAAGTCATGCACCTAGACGATGTGGAGAACGAGTCCGCGCCACGCGTCGAGCAATACCTCTCCAAGATCAAGGTCATCCGCAAGATCGCGGGCAAGATCATCGACTTTCTTGCGCAGCTCGAAGACTTCCAAAAGAAACTGTGGCTGAAGAAGAAGTTCGTGGTCGAGACGCAATACTGCATCACGCTCGACCGTATCCCGGAGGAGTTCTACGCGGAGATCTCCGCGAACAAGGCGCAGCATGAGGAGTGGGTGAGGCTCTTTGCGATAGACGAAATCAAGGGCGACCTGATTACCACTGGCTACAGCAAGAAGCTCAATCCTGAGTTCCTGAAATTGCATCCGACGCTTGTCTTGGACACACAGCACTTCGGTGCAGGTTTCACAGAGCGGTTGCTCGAAGCGCTGGGCGATCTAGACGAGGAAATCGACGGGGTGCTTTTCCACAGTGAGAACTTCCAGGCCCTTGCGCTAATGCAGCCTCGGTACCGGGAAAATGTTAAGTGCATCTACATCGACCCGCCGTACAACACGGACGGTTCTCCCATTTCCTACAAGAATGGCTATAGATCGTCCACCTGGGCTTGTCTAATCGAGGAACGCCTGATCGCTAGCAGCCCCGTTCTTCGACCAGATGGAGTGCTTTGCGCAACAATTGATGACTATCAGCAAAGGGAGTTGTCCTATCTTCTTGAAGCGATCTTCTCGAAGGAGCGAATGCTTGGAACCATAGCGATTAGGATCAACCCTTCCGGGAGGATTACGCGCGATGGTCTGGCGGTCACCCATGAGTACGCGTTTTTTGCTGGCACTTCGGACCAATCAGCCCTCGGGCGTATGCCACGTTCCGAGGAGCAAGTGCGCAGATTCAAAGGTAATGACGACGATGGAATGTTCGAATGGCGAAATTTCCGGCGTGAGGGATCAAGCTCCGAGAGGCGCGCTCGCCCGCGACGCTTTTTTCCTCTTTACTGCAGAGGGAAGAAGGTTCGGCTTCCGCGTTTGCAATGGGATGAAGACGCCCGCTCTTACCACATCCTTGAGGGGCCCAAGCCTGAAGAGACAGTCTGCTATCCGAAAGATAGCGATGGAGCAGAGAGAGTATGGCGCTGGGGGCTTGATCGCGTTGAGGCGAATCTTAATGAAATCGAATCACGACAGGACAAAGGCGGCAGCGTTCAGATTTACTATAAGTATCGTCCGGGTGAAGAGGGTATCCTCGCACCGTCTATATGGGTGGATGCAAAGTATTCAGCAACTGAGTACGGCACTGGAGTACTTAAAGCCCTATTTGGAGCACGAAACACTTTCTCTTTCCCCAAGTCCATTTTCGCGACAGCCGATTGTGTTCGATTGGCAAGCGTCGAAAAGGAAGACAGTGTGGTTCTAGATTACTTCGCTGGCTCTGGAACCACAGGCCACGCCGTCATTAACCTCAACCGCGAAGACGGCGGCCGACGCAAGTTCATCCTCGTCGAGATGGGCGACTACTTCGACACTGTGCTCTTACCGCGCATCAAGAAAGTCACGTTCACTCCAGAGTGGAAGGACGGCAAGCCCAAGCGTCTCGCCACGCCCGAGGAGGCCGAGCGCAGCCCTCGCATCGTCAAGGTCGTCCGGCTCGAATCCTACGAAGACGCGCTCAACAACTTGGAGACCCGCCGCACGGACAAGCAGCAACTGCTGCTCGACGACGCCGAGGCGCAGGGCGCGGACGGCCTCAGGGAGCAATACATCCTACGCTACATGCTCGACGTCGAGACACGCGGCAGCCAGTCGCTGCTCAACGTGCAAGCCTTCACCGACCCCACGGCCTACAAGCTCAAGGTCAAGCGACCCGGTTCGGACGAGAGCCGCGAGGTCAACGTCGATCTGCTGGAGACCTTCAACTGGCTGATCGGCCTCACGGTTCGGCACATCGCCGCACCGCAGACCTTCAGCGCCACGTTCGAGCGCGACAGCGAGAAGCGCCTGCGGCTGAAGGGCTGCCTCAAGCAGGAGGGGGACGGCCCATGCTGGTTCCGCACAGTCACCGGCACCACGCCCGACGGTCGCCGAACGCTCGTCATCTGGCGCAAGCTCACCGGCGAGCCGGAGCAGGACAACCTGGTGCTCGACGAATGGTTCACCAAGCAGGGCTACTCGGCGAAGGACAGCGAGTTCGACCTCATCTACGTCAACGGCGGCAACAACCTCGAGAACCTCAAGACCCCCGACGACCTGTGGAAGGTGCGGCTCATCGAAGAGGACTTCCATCGCTTGATGTTGATGTTCGAGATGGAGGGGGCTTGATGGCGAAGAAGAAGGCCAAAGCGACCCACAAAAAGCCGCAGGTGCTCTTCGCCTACAAGCTGGTGCTCAACCAGTGGCTGTTGTCGCTCTTCAACGTAAAGCGCTTCGAGGAACTGGCTGAACACCTACACGATGAGGCGCTGGAAGGGCTGGACGAGAACAACATCCACCGCTTCCACCACGCGCTCACGACGCATCACTCCGACCTGACGCAATTGCCCACCGAGTTGCTGCTGGAGTACGACCAGAATATCGTCAAGCACACGCAACGGCTGAACGAACGGCGGATCACCCGCGGCGAGGAGCCGATCGTCTGGAAGTACTTCCAGTATCTGACCTTGCTCTTCAGCGAAATCTACCTAGACCGCTACTTCCGCGATCCCAAGGCGCTGCTTGTGGATCTAAACGTGCAGGTGGCCGCCTACAACGCGGACAAGCCCGAGGCCGACCAGATCGCCGCCTTAGACGAAGCCGCTGAAGCCTGGCCGCAACTAAACAAGCTCGCCTTCTGGATGGCCACCGGCAGCGGTAAGACGCTGCTGATGCACGCCAACATTCTGCAGTACCAGCACGCTCTGACCCAACACGGCCGGCGGCGCGAGTTGAACCGCATCCTCCTGCTTACGCCCAACGAAGGACTCTCGCAGCAGCATCTGCGCGAGTTTGAGGCGGCGGGCATCGACGCGGAGCTCTTCAACAAGGATGGGCGCGGGTTGTTTAGCGGGCAGAGTATAGAAATCCTCGACATCCACAAGCTTAAGGACGAGATGGGCGACAAGACCATCGCCATCGACGCCTTCGAGGGGAACAATCTGGTGCTCGTGGATGAAGGGCACCGCGGCGCAAGTGCAGGAGAAGAAGGCGCGTGGATGCGCTTTCGCAATGCGCTGTGCGAAAAGGGATTCTCCTTCGAGTACTCGGCCACCTTCGGGCAAGCGGTCAAGGACAGCCCCAAGCTCACCGAGCTGTACGCCAAGAGCACGCTGTGCGACTACTCGTACCGCTATTTCTACGCGGACGGCTTCGGCAAGGACTACCAGATCCTCAATCTCGACCGAGGAACGCAACAGAACCACCTGGAGCTGTACCTGGTGGCCTGTCTGCTCTCGTTCTTCCAGCAGCAGCGACTCTACCGCGAGCAAGGCGGCACCTTCCGACCATTCAACATCGAGCATCCTCTGTGGGTCTTCGTCGGTGGAAGCGTGACAGCGACGCTCGCGAAAAAGGACGCGTCGGACATCGTGGAGATCTTGCAGTTCCTGGCCCGCTATGTGGCCGATCGCGCCGACAGCATCCAGCGCATCGACCAGATTCTCAACCAGGGCCTTGTCACCGCAACGGGCAAGAACCTGTTCGCCGGGCGCTTTCCGTATCTCAACACCTGCGGACTCTCGCCGGCGCAGGTCTTCGACAAGACGCTGGAGGCGCTCTTCAACGCCCCCGGTGGCGGCCAGCTCTATGTCGAAAACCTTAAAGGCGTGACCGGCGAAGTGGCCCTACGGCTGGGCGCCGAGAACGAAGCCTTCGGCGTCATCAACGTGGGCGACGACACCAAGCTGGTGAAACTGTGTGAGGAGAACGGCCTTGCCACGGGTGAGCGGGAATTCTCGGGATCTCTATTCCACGAGATCAACCAACCGCACTCCACGGTGAACCTGCTGATCGGCTCGAAGAAGTTCACCGAGGGCTGGAGCAGTTGGCGCGTCTCGACGATGGGCCTGATGAATGTGGGCAAGGGGGAAGGCGCGCAGATTATTCAACTCTTCGGGCGCGGAGTCCGGCTCAAGGGCTTTAACCTGAGTCTCAAACGTAGCGACAAGACACAACTCCCCGAAGGCGTCGAGCGGCCTAAACACATCGGCGTCCTCGAGACGCTCGGTATCTTCGGCATTCATGCCGACTACATGGCACAGTTCCGTGACTTCCTCGAAGAGGAGGGGCTACCCACCAACGATGACCGCATCGAGTTCCTACTGCCGGTTATAAAAAACCTCGGCACGCAGAAACTCAAGACGATACGTCTCAGGAAGACGATCAACGGCATCAGCACCGAGTTCGGCGACGCGTTCCGCAAGCTCGCCCCCGTCCCGACCGTCGCGCCGCCGGACCCCGCTGGTGATCCGAGTACCGAGTACCTCCAGAGAAACCAAGTGGTGCTCAACTGGTATCCGAAGATCCAAGCGATGACGTCGGGCGGTCTGATTGGCGGCGATGCCGATGCCGCGCCGAACGAGACCCACCTGACATCTCGCCATGTGGCCTTCCTTGATCTCGACCGCATTTGCTTCGATTTGGAGCGATTCAAGGCCGAGCGCGGCTGGTACAACCTGAATCTCACACGGCAGGGGGTCGAGGCACTGCTCGGCGACCCGAGTTGGTATCGCTTACAGATTCCCGCAGAGGAACTAGTCGGGGATTCCTACGAGAAGGTGCGCCTCTGGGAGGAGATCGCCGTTGCGCTGCTCAAGAAATACACCGAGCGCTACTACACCTTTCGCAAGCGGGAGTGGGAACTTCCTCACCTCGAATACCGCGACCTAGACGGCGACGACCCAAACTTCCTCGGTGTGAAGGATTCGCCGCACGAGGGCTACCGCATCTTAGTCGACAAGTCGCAGGAGGAGCCGGCAACTTCCACCCCGACTTCATCTTGTGGCTGATCGAGGACGGTCAGCAGCGGATCATCTTTGTGGATCCCAAGGGAATCCGGAACCTCGGGCCGAGTGATCCCAAGATTCAGTTCCACGAGACCGTCAAGGAGATCGAACAACGCCTAGGTGATTCCGACGTGAGCTTGCAGTCCTTCATCGTCTCGAACACTCCATCCGCGACGATGCGGAGACAGTGGAATAAGGAAAAGAACGAGATGCAGAAGTGTAATATCCTTTTTCAGGAAGAGGACAAGGACAGTTACGTTGGGACAATACTGAATGGGTAAGCGGTGACCTAAGCACCCATCAAGGCCGCTCATTAGTCTCCCTCTTTCAACAACCGCATAAAAAAGCCGGCACCCTTCGGGGTGCCGACTTTTTTGGGTCCAAATCACGCGACGTGCTCACTCGCCGATCATCTCCTGCATCTTAGCGGCGACCCAGTCAATGGCCACATCGGCCATCACCCGGCCTTTTTTGGGCGTGGCCAAGTCGCGGCCCGCCTTGAAGTAGATCGGGTCGCGCGGGGCGTATCTCTCGCTCTGTATCTGGAGATTGGCCCCCTCGTAATCGACCCCCTTCCACTGTACGTTCTCGGGAAACGCCGCCATGGCAAACGAGGTCTCAAACTCGGCTGCGTGCGCCGGGCAGTCCCCAGAGTCCAGCACTTCGGCGACCAGCTCCTGCGAATACGCCGTCCAATACGAATAAAACTGCACGTCCATGTCCAGCCGCTTGCTGAACTCCTCGACTTGGCCGCCCAAGGGGCCGTTGCCGGCGTGGCCATTGCATATCAGGACGTGCTCAATCCCGTGCCGCTTGAGCGACTCGCACACGTCGTAGGCCACGGTAAAGAAGGTCTCTGGCCGCAGGCTCAAGGTGCCGGGGAACTCCATCCAGTGCTCGGATATGCCTATGGACAGAGGCGTGGCCACCACCACTTGCGGATAGAGCTGCAAGGCCGCTTGGTGCGCCACATGCGCCGCGCTGGCGGTATCGTGCTCCATCGCCAAGTGCTCGTTGTGCTGTTCCGTGCTGCCGGTGGGCAGAATCGCCCCCTTGATCAGCCCCTGTTCCAGCCGCTCGCGCACGTGGCGGCGGGTCAATTTCCACAGCCGTACTTCTTCGACGATCATCGTTCTACTCCTCGGATTGGCGTTTGACAGTGCAATTCTCAGGGCCTATCATGCACAATTAATTGACCGGAGACAACGCCCATGCGCATCGCTTGCTGTTTTTTACTCTTAGCCGCCCTGCCCCTAGCCGCCCAAACCGACCAGTACGAAGGCTTCGCCGGCTTCTGGCTCGAAAACGACCGCGCCGAGGCTTTTGCCATCGCCGCGCCCTATCCGCGGGTCCTCGCCTTCCGCCTCAAAGGCGGTGAAACCCCCCTCCACGTCTCCCGCGAATACGAATACATCGGCGTGCGCTCGTGGTTCTTCGAGCCGACGCAGATTCCCGCATCCGGGCTACCGGCCCTGCAACCGGCCACCGCTGAGATGACCGGCGCGCGCTCCGTGCGCCTCACCGCCGCCCCGGACGACAGCTCGGGCCTACAACTCATCATGGAGGTCGCGCTCGACAGCGAGCGGCCCGTGCTCCAGATCCGCCACGGCTTCAAAAACATGCGCGCCGCAAAGCGCCGCATCGCCTGTTGGGCCCTCAACGTCATCCGCCCCGATGCGGGCGTCGGCGTCGTACCCTGGCGCAGCACGGGCCGCCGCAGCTTGCTGTTCTGGCCGAGCACCGACCCCAACGAAAGCGGCATCCACCTAGGCCCCCGCGCGCTCGCGCTCGACTATCGGATAGAGCCGCAAAACGGCTGGCACAAGGTCGGCACCAATAGCGACGCCGGTTGGACCGCCTTTGTGTGGAACGGAAATGCGCTCAAATCTACGGTCGCCCATGTCGCCAACGCCGAATACCCCGAAGACGGCGGCACGGTGACGATGTTCAACTCCACGCCTGAAGTATTCGACGGCAAGCCGCGCTTTGGCGAGATCGAAAACGTCGGCCCTTTGAGCGAACTGATGCCGGGCGACACTTTGTGGATGGAGCAAGAGCTGGAGTTGTTTACCGGAATTGAGACTGACGATCCCGAAAGCTGGGTCGAAATGCTGAGAGCCGAATAGCAGCCCAAGCCTAGAGCAAGATGAAGCGGATATACTGGGTTTTTTAGGACCAGCCCTTCAAGCCCGCCACAAGTCGAGCTGCGGCCTGTCGCCAATTTGGATCAGCGATCCAGCCGCTTCAAAAGGCATGCGTCCGCCAATGCAGTACGTACACAAGTCGCGCTCGGGCAACCCGGCGCGCGCAAAGGCGTCTAGCATCCCCTGCTGCGACAAGTAAATCACTGGCATCCCCATCGCCTCGCCGATGGCCTCGGCCGTGCGCCCACGTGCGATAAACTCGTCGCCCGGCGGCGGGTCCGGCGGCATATCTACCCCAAAGTTGCATCCCCTCGGCACGCCATCGTCGCCGATAATGCCAATCGGCGGCGTGTAACTCACCAAATAAGCCTGCCCGACGCCAGCCTCCTCGTAGAGCAGATCGCAGGCGCGCTTGGAGTTGTTGCCGCGGATGATGCTGTCGTCGATCAGGATCACGGTCTTGCCCCTGAGCTTTTGCGCCATCCCGGGCAAAAGGTGCAGGTTCTGGTCAATTGAGTCCTTGCGCTCGCCAGCGGTCGAACCTTGGAACGAGCGCTCGCCGCGCATCTTGTAAAACACGGGTTCAAAGGGCAATTCCGCCTGCTTGGCGTAGGCGCGGGCCGCTACCTCGGGGCAGCGCGGCAGGTACGTAACCAGATCGACGTCGGGCGGCAGAAATTCCTCACTGAGTATCTCCCCTAGCGATTCGCGGATGCGGCGCACGCTGACGCCGTTGATGATCGAGTCGAGATCGGTGATGTAGTTCCACTCAAAAAAGCAATAGGCGAGGTCGGTCGAGACCACGCCTTGCTTGCTGTAGTTCCCTTCGGGCGTGAGACGGTAGATCGCTCCCGGCTCCAAGTCCTCGACGTATTCGCCGCCGTTTTTGCGGAAGGCGATGTCCTCCGAGGCCATCACGTACTTGCCATCTTTCCAGCCGAGCACTCCGGGTTTGATCCCGGTGCGATCGCGTATTGCGATCACGTCGCGCTCGCGCTTGTCGGCGATGGCCAAGGTGTAGGCACCGGGCACTTCCTTGAGAAAATTGTTCGCCCCGCGCTCTCGGTAGAGGTAGAGCAAGGCCTCCGTGTCGCAGCTCGAATACAGACGCAAGGGAGCCGTGTCCTGGAAGAAGACCCGGTCAATTTGGCCGTTGTGGACGGCCGCCATATCGCAATCCCAGATCAGGATGTGGTTGTCGCGATGTTCGACCGTGCCGCCGATGACGTGCGGATGCGCCTCCTCGAGGATTTTGTTCTTCGAGCCGCGAGTGGCGTAGCGCACGTGGGCCATGTAGGTGTGGTAATTGGGGCTGAGGAAAATTTTGTGCAGATCGGTTACGTCGAAGCGCGAGACCCCTCCCTTCCACTTGATCACGTCGATGCGGCCGTCGCCTACTGCGGCAATGCCGGCCGCCTCGCGGCCTCGATGCTGTAGCGAATGGATAAAGCGGTAGGCATCGTGCAGAGAGTGGGCTACGGTCAAACCGCAGTTGTGGCGAACGACTTCGGCCATAGACGAACCTCACTGAAAAATAATGAGAATGTGAAGGGAATGTAACGTAAAAACTACAGGCGACCGCGCCATACGGCAAGACCGCGGCGCTACAACGTCAGAATCAGCCGTTGTGCCAAGAGCGACTCAACCGTCCGGGCAAACACCTCGGTCGCCTCCTCGACATCCTGGGCCGTGTGCGCCGACGAGAGTACTCCGCCGGTAGAGCTCATGTTATCGACCCCATAATAGCGCAGATTGCGCTGGTACTCTTCGACTAGCTTCCCCGGCATCCCCTTGAGCCGCTCGGCCTCGGTCGTGTGTAAATCCGCTCGGCTGTGGGCCTTTTGCACGCGCTGGCGATCGGTTTCAAAATAGACGTGGAAGGTCGAACACACCCCGTACACATACCCAGCGACACCTCGGCGCTCCAGTACTTCGTCCCAGGCGGTGCGCAGCTCGGCGGCGCGGGCGTTGGCTTGGTCGATCGGCTCGCCCGTGGCCACGCGCTTGAGCACGGCGATCCCAGCCGCGGCCGAAAGCGGTGCTCCATTAAAAGTCCCTTGGTGCGTCACTCGCTGACGGGCATCGTCCGTCACATCGAAAAGGGCCATAATGTCCGCTCGCCCCACCACGGCCCCACCGGGCATGCCGCCGGCGACCACCTTGGCAAAACAAGACAGGTCCGGCCGCAGCCCGTAGAGCACTTGCGCACCGCCTGGGCTGAAGCGAAAGCCAGTGACCACTTCGTCGAAAATCAGCACCACTCCGCGCGCTCTGGTTATTGTTTGCAGGTCGCGCAAAAACTCCGCTGCCAAGGGCACTCGGCCCCACGATCCCCCCGACGGCTCGATAATAGCCGCCGCAATATCGCCCTCTGCGTCGAGGACGTCGGCGACTTGGTCTGCATCCCCCGCCGGTACGCAGATCACGTGCTCGCGCACCTGTGGCGGGATACCCAGCGAACCGTCCGCGTCAAAGGGCGGCTGCACGCCGCGCATCACGTCGTCGTGCCACCCGTGGAAGTGGCCGGCAAAGCGCAGCACCCTGTGGCGGCCGGTAAAAGCCCGCGCCAAACGCAGCGCCAGCAGGGTCGCCTCCGTCCCCGAATTGACTAAGCGCACGCGCTCGGCTGAGGGGACCAGCGCCTGTATCCGCTCGGCCCACTCGATGTGCAGTGGATGGTCATTGCCAAAGTGCGTCCCGCGCCCCACCGCCTCGGCGATGGCCGCTACAACTTCGGCGGGCGCGTGCCCCAAAAGCAGGGCCCCGTTGCCGAGCAGGAAGTCGATATACTCGTTGCCATCGACATCCCACTTGCGGCCGCCGGCTCCCCGCTCGATATAGAGCGGCATCGGCGTCGAGTAGCGCAAGTCGTGTCCAGCCTTGCCGCCGAGCGCCTTGCAGGCGCGGGCAAAATACTCCTGTGACCGGGGGCGCACCGCCCCGTAGGCCGCGTATATTTCGTCGTGCATCGCCATAGCCTTCCTCCCTACGACCGTCCGCCGCAGGCGGTAATCGTCTGTCCGGTGATAAAACTGGACTCTTCGGACAATAAAAAGCGGACCACCGACGCCATCTCGGCTGGATCGGCCATCCGTCCCATCGGAGTGCTAGCGATTAGCTCGGCGACTTGTCCGGGGTTGGCCGAGCGCGCCAGATCGGTATCCGTCAGCCCCGGCGCTAGGCAGTTGATCCGCACGTTGTGCTCGGCAAGCGCCTGGGCGCACTGCCGGGTGAAGGCGATGACGGCCGCCTTCGTCGTGGCGTAGTGGATCATGTTCGGCTTGAGGAGCCAAGCGGCCAGCGAGGAGATATTGACGATCCGCCCAAAGCGCCGCGCGATCATCTCGTCCTTGACGGCCCAGGTGGTCAAAAACGGCCCGTGGACATTGACCGCGAACATCCTTTCCCACTCGGCAAAGCCGAACTCGCCGTGCTCTTGGGTATAGGCGATCCCGGCGTTGTTGACCAGCAGTTCGACCGGTCCGAATGCCGCGCGCACTTGGGCGACCATCTGCTCGACTTCTGCCTGCTGTGACACGTCGGCTTGGACGGCCATGCCCTCGGTGCCGCATGACTCGACCTGCGCCAAGATCTCCTGCGCGGCCTCGGCGTTGTGTTGGTAGTTGATGGCGACTCTGGCCCCGTGCTCGGCCAGCATCCGGACGATGGCGCGGCCGATGCCGCGACTGCCGCCCGTTACTAAGGCAGTGCGCCCGGCAAATATCGCTGCGGTCATGTGCGTTGGCTTTCGTTGTTGGGGAGAGATTTTGATGATAGCGCAAAAAGAGGCCGGGAGCAATCCCGACCCCTCTTCTTGAACTTCGGCTAGTCTGGCGATTAGCCGCCCGCTGCTTTGGTGCTCTCCGCGATTTTGGCGACGATCTTTTGGGTATCGTCTAATACGCGCAGCCGTTCTGCGATCCGTCCCTGTGCATCCACCACATAATACGAAGGCAAACTGCGGATGCTATAGGCTTTTGCTACTTCCGCTCCCCATCCAGCCGCCCGCAGATGAACGCCTTTGATCTCGTGTTTGGCAACCGCCTCTCTCCAGGCTTCCTCATCGTCGTCCAACGAGATGTTGAGGAAGACGACCGGCTGCTCGGCCATCTCTTCCTTGATTTTCTGTATATAGGGCAGATCACCGATGCACGGCCCGCACCAACTCGCCCAGAAATCAATAAACACCGCTTTCCCTTTGAATTGGTTCAGCGATACCGGCTGATCGTCGAGGTCGTCGAGGGTGAAGTCGGGCGCGGGTTGCCCCGGTTGTAGAACCAGCGACTTGGCCAACGCCGCCTCGATGGCCTCGTTGTACTCTGGGTAGGGATTGGTTTCTTTGAATTTCTCCCACCTTTCATTGACTAATGCAAAGTCTGTGTGGCCGCGCTCAAACCCATTAATTAGCTCGCCGGCCAGAAACCAATAGAGCACTCTCCCGGCCAGTTTTTGCTTAGCTAGATCGTATCGTTTCCCACCAAAACTAATCCTCCTCATCCAAGGCGCGGCATAGATGGAGTCGAGCTAGGCTTGCGCCGCTTCCGACAGACCTAATTCCGCTAGGTCGAGTTTCTCGGATAGCTTGAGCGAGCGGCGATGTTCGTACAGGGAGTCGAGCTGAGCCACGGCAGCGGCCGATAGACTCAACTCCGACCACTCGAATAGCTCAGATAGCTTAGGTGGTCTGCCCACACCCTCAAGCTCTTCTTCCATTGGCAGGTGAAACACCACTCTCGTGCCCAGCGTATCAATGCTAGGCGAGTCGTACTTGCTTGAACGGGTAATGCCAAAGGATTGATCCGATCGCTGGTAGAAGGCGTCGATCTGGGCTTGAGCGACGTCCGATAGCTCGAATTTCGACAAATCGAATATTTCGGACAGCTTGAGTGATCGGCGACTTGCGTACAGGGAGTCGAGCTGGGTCTGCTCCGAATCGGACAAACCCAACGCCGACAAATCAACCATTTTCGACAGGCTGGGTTTTCGGCCATCCTTTTCGTATAGAGAGTCGAGCTGGGTCTGTGCGGCGTCCGACAATTCCAAACCCGAAAAATCGTACATATCGGATAGCGTGAGGGGTTTAGGTTTCTCCTTGCCTGACTCCCGGTCCAAGGTGCGCTCCAGAAATGTGCTATATTCGCCCGTGCCAATGGCCTTTTCATCGACCAAGGGAATGTCTTGTAGAAAGTCGTAGTACTCCGGGGTGATGTCTCTGTTGTCGCGTCCGTTGGCAAATCTGTACTCCGTCGGGTAGGAAATCATCCCATTGGCCCACTCGTAGTTGAAGCGAGCTGTCGCATAATCGATAAACCCCGCAGAAAGCGCGTACTTCTCACGCCCCTTGGCGAGCCACTCAAACTCATCCTGCCGCCGCTGCTCCATTTGGCGAATGAAATCTTCCAACGCCAGCCCTTCGTAGTCGAGGCGAAAGGCGAAGTAGTCGGGCAAAATCTCGGCTATGAAGCGGTTGTTGTCCGCGCCTTGGCCGCTGAACTCTAGGGAGGAGGAGAAATGGCCTTCATTCATCTCGATGTGCAGACTGTCCCCAGGTTCGACAAAAAGGATCAACTGAGCGCGCGGCCCAAAGACGAAAGATCGCAGCCCCTCCAGCCATTTCCACTTGGGGGGTTGTGGGTCTTTGTAGCGTCCGATGACGAGCGTTCCTCGGGGAACCGGAAAGGTGAGGGCGAAGCGGTTTTCGCTGTCCAGCACGACGAGGCGTTCAGACCTTGTTGGCGACAGTGAAGACTGGTAGCCAAACTCAATTTCCCGCGCTGGGGGATTGTGTATCTTCCCCGTGATGGTCGCGGCGCGTGGTGCTTGGGCCAGCCCCACGCTCGCTGTGCTGAGCAGGGCGACGAGGATGACACGGTATGAGATCATCAGACTTCTCCTTGGTTGAAAACCTTCTTGAAATAGGAACTCCATCGTCCCACGGCCTCCCTTAGTCTTGCCCCTAGTCCAAACGGTACGCCAGCAGCGCACCGCGCCTCGTCGCGTAAAGATACCCATTGGCTACGTATATGGCGTTGAAACCCCAATAGTGATCCCTATCGGGTTCTTCGGGTACAATCAAGGGATCTCCCTCGATCAGTGCCCCGTATCCAGCTATAGTCCACGCTCTCATCTTGACGTCTGAATGGCCTACTAGGCCGTAGGCTACTCCATTGGCAATCAGCAACTGCCCAAGTTCCAGCCTATCGTTCCGAGACAACGGCAGGTATCCTACTTCGCGCAATGAGTCGGGATCGGTGATATCGAACTCGACTAACTCGTGCGGCCAAAAGCGCTCGACATAAAGCCTGTCGCCATCGATAGCTACCAGCCTAGAATCGTAGTAAGACCAAGGCCGAAAGGACTCTAGCGTATGCCGCCCGATCTCGCGCAACGCGTGTGCGTCGGCCACATCGAGGACCACCAATTCACGCTCAGTTCCAATGTAGGCACGACTTCCGCGCACCCGTACGTGGCACCGGCGCTCCCATACGGAGTCGAAAATGGGCATGGGCATGAGCTCCTGTTCATCGCCCACCACCGGCATTCCCTCGGCGTCGAGGGCAAAAGCCTCGGCGATCACGACGTCGCCCCGCTCACAGACCAAGAGCAATCCGCCGTCCGTGGCCCCCCAGTACTGGTAGTGCCTCTTCGCCTTTTTGACGGCGGCGAACATGAGGTGGCCCTTGAGCGTAGGCGCGGTCGGATCGCTGACGTCGAAGACCGTCACCATGAGGCTGTCGCTGGGCAGCCCTTTGCGCCATCCGACGATGTAGGCCAGCGAATCGATTACGCATATTTCGCTCGATGGTAGCCCGTGACTGCTCAATACATAGTCCTTGGATGCAGTGCTGCCGAGCAGGCGCATTTGCTGTGGATCGCTCAGGTCGGCGATGGCGATACTGCTTTCTCCAGTGGTCATATAGGCGAACTCCCCATGGATGGCGAGATCCATATAGGCCCCATCAGCGGGGCGCTCTAATATCCCAGTAGGCATTCGCTGGTTGTCCCAAGGGAGCTCGACATAGGCGACGGCAAAGATGGCGGCAAGGGCCACACCCCACCCTATCGCCACTGTGCGCCACGAGAGAATTGCCTCGCGATAGCGGCGCAAAAGCACCGCTGCCACTACCAAGGCCGCCGCTGTTAAGCCTAGGCTAGCCAAGACCTTCACCCAAAACCGAGCCGCGTCCGTCGCCAAGCGCACCAAATGCCCTTGATTATCCAAGTCGATTGCGACGAGTGGGTAGCGATTGAGAAGCGGGAAAAGAGCTGTCGCCGGGCCTGTGAGGAACCCCCCCAACACTACAGCCAACGCAATACCCACGGCGGCTCCCTTGAAGGGATGATCCGCCACCACCGAGCCGATAAAAATCAAGGCGTAGAGCAGCGAGAATTGAGTAAACGACAGAGCGACCATTGAGGCATAGTCGATACTCTGCACGGTGACCAGTTGAGATGCCCGCCACTCGCTACCCACTTCGAGATCGGCCAGATCCAGATATATCGTCGCCCAAGCCGCTAGCGCAACCAACAGCAGCCCGCCAAGTCCCACCAAAAACTTGACGGCCAGCACCGTCGCGCCCGCCACCGGCTTGTCTAGGAGGAAGGATAGGGTGCCAGTGCTGCGCTCGCGAGCGACGGCGTCCACAGCCCCCATCGCCATCATCACTAGGCCACCCATAATCAGAATTTCGAATCCTTCTGCATAGATGCGGTTGAAATCGGCATTGTGCCGCATCAGATAGACCAGCGCGGCGAGCGCGACGATTACTAGCACCTTGGGCAGGATTTCGCGACCCTCTTTCCACAACAGCGCGTATAAGACTCTCATAGCCGGCCTCCTTTGGCCTGCTCCAGCGGGAACACCATGAGCGAACGCCCGATCAGGGTGTAGAAATGGCCGCGGACGAAATGGAGCCGTCTCCACCCATAAGCGAAAGAAGAGAAAGACTGTAGTTCGTCGGGCACTTGCCAATAGCCCATGTCCTCGTAGGCGTGATAATCGGTCAACCGATCGACAAATAACCCATTCCCTGCCGTGCTGTACACCCAGTCGTCGATTATTTTTATCGTATTCTTAGCATCAAAAAACCAGTACCCGATCTCACGTGGCCTATTCGGATCGGTGATGTCGAAGGCTACCAAGTTTCCGGGCCAGTACCGTTGGACGTAGAGCGTGTTGCCCTCGCGGGTTAGCGTACGGCTCTTGTGCGAGTCGTACTCACTATTGTAGTCGCCCATCTCCACTCGCACAGTCTCTTGCAGCGCCCTTAGATTCCGGGCATCCACCGCGAGGAAACCGTCCCTGTATCCTACCCATATCCGCTCGTTGCGTATGTGCATGGACAGTTTGCGATTCCACCAGCCTCTGAAGTCATTCTTATAGTCTTCTGGTAGCTCTTCGACGACCAGTTCATCAGCCCGTGCTGGCAGCCCTTCCGCATCTAGCGCAAACGACACTAATCCCAACTTGTCGCCCCAACGCCCGCTGAGGATCAGCCCCGCACCGCACCGATCCCAGTCCCACAATCCCCCTATACCGTCGCCGATTATCCGGTACCCTTTGAAGACCGGGTGGCCCGGGTTGCCGACGCTGAAGACGGCGATGCCGAGGCTGTCGGCGGGCAAGCCCTTGCGCTGGCCGAGGAGATAGGCCAGCGAATCCACGACCGCGACCCGGCGCATTGACCACAGCGGTGCCTCCACGGTGGCTAGTAGCTCAGGCTTGGTAGGATCGCGCAAATCCACGACCGCCAAGCCCCCTTCAGTCGCCACATACCCCCGATCTCCGACGACCGCCAAATCGATATAGGCCCCCTCTTCGGGCGTCAGTACGCTCAGCGGGCCTGGTCTCGGCGGCCGAGGCTCAGAGGTTAGATCCATCACAGCTATGAAAGAGATCAGGGCCAGCCAGCCAATGATAGTGGACTTCCAGCCGATGCTGACCCCTCGAAAGCGGCGAAAAAGCGCTATGGAAACCGCCACACCCGCTGACATCACTGCCGCTGTCGCACCTAACCGCACCAAAAGGCCCCACGGGTCGCCCACTATGCGGACTACCGTACCCCGGAAGCTGATTCCTGGATTGATGGAGAAAAATGGCTTGAGTGCAGGGAAATACCGGAGCACATTGTCGGTCGCTAGAACCAAGACGATCAGCAGCAAAGTTCCCACAGCCGCCCCCTTGAGCGGGTGGTCGGCCACCGTCGAGCTGGCGAATATCACGCTGTAGGCAATCAACCCCGGCGTAAGGGAGACCAACAACATGTTGACATAGCCTACCTCCTCGGCGAGCCGCTTTACAGAGGGGTACCAAGCGCCACCACCGCTATAGACGCTGTAGCCCTTAGACGCCAGCCCCTCCAAGTCCAGATACACCGTCGCCCAAGCCCCGGCAACCAGCACCAACAGGGCCACCGCGCCGACGACGTACTTGGGCAGCAACACTTCCGCTGCCGACAGGGGCTTGCCCAGCAAAAACGACAAGGTGCCCTTGCTGCTTTCCTTGGCGACCAAGCCCATGCCCAGCGCGCCGCCGCAGACCAAGATAGAGATCGTAATCCACATCCCGAAGTCTCGGGCAAATTCCTCGTTGAATTCCGCGTTCTGCCGCAGCGCCACCACCATCGCGCATAGCCCCAACCCCACCAGCACCTTTGGCAGCTCCTCGCGGCTTTCCTTCCACAGCAATGCGCGCCAAGCCCTCACGATGGAAGCTCCCCTTGTGGCGTCACGTGTTCGACGAAACTCTCCTCTAAGCTCAAGTCGATCACCTCGACAACTTGTCCGCCCGCCGCTTCGATCTGCGCTTTGGCCTCGTCTCCGTAGTCGAAAATGGTCAAGAGCCGCTGGCGGGCCTCGCCCTGCACACCGCGCAGCCCCGGCACCCCGGCAAAATCCACCGTGCCCTCAGTCCGCACCAGCACCCGCTTAACCTGCTGCCGCACCGCGTCTAGCTCACCGCAGACCAGCAACTTGCCCTGTTCGATAATGGCGACTTGGTCGGCCACCCGTTCGACTTCGTGCACTAAATGCGACGAGAAAAACACCGTCCGGCCTTCCGCGCTGATGACTTGGATGATGCTTTCGAGCACGTCGCGGCGCACAATCACGTCCAGCCCCGAAGCCGGCTCGTCGAGGATCAACAACTCCGGGTCATGGCCCAGCACCAAAGCCAGATTGAGTTGGGCATTCATGCCCCGCGACAGGTGCTTGACCTTCTGCTTGGGGTCCAGCCCGAAGTGCTCAATCAACGCGGCGACCTTCTGCTGATCCCAGCGCGGATACAACTGCCCGGCAAACCACGCCACCTCCTCGACCTTCATCCAGTCGTAGAGCACCGGATTGTCCGAGATATAGCCTACCCGCTCCTTGAGTTCCTTTTCGTGGACGTGCGGGTCCTGGCCCAGCACCTCCACCGTGCCGGCTGTGGGTTTGAGCATATTCATCAGTACTTTGATGGTCGTGGTCTTGCCGGCTCCGTTGCGCCCTAAAAAGCCGAAGATGCTGCCCTGGGGCACTTCCAAGTCCAGCCCATCTACCGCTTGGTGGTTGCCAAAGGTTTTAACCAAGCCTGCGATGCGAATCGCCGCTGCTGCCATAGTCGCTTCTCCTATTGGCTGCTGAATTTTTCTAAGGTTTCCTCAAACACTCGGCGCAGACTCGCCGCGTCCAGCCCGAGCTGCGTCCCTTCCACCAGTGCTTTTTCCATTAGCTTGCGAACTATATTCAGCCGCTCTTCGGTACTCATAGAGACCCCCTTTTCGGCGACGTAAGTTCCCATGCCGCGCCTTTTGTAGATGACGCCCTCGCGCTCCAATTCGAGATAGGCGCGGGCGACGGTGTTCGGGTTGATCAAATGGGCGCTGGCCAGGGTCCGCACTGAGGGCAGCTCGTCGTCGGCTTTGAGGATGCCGGTGGCGATGTGATACTTGATCTGCTCGATCAGTTGCAGGTAGATCGGCACCCCTCCGGCGGTATCGAGGCGCAGATGCAGCGCGTCTCCTCCACGTGCGATCTCGCGTTTAGCCATGAGCGTCTTTCCGTATAGTGATTTACTGTGTTAATTCATTAATACAGCACAAAAAGAGTCTTGTCAAGCACTTGTTAAAAAAAAAGCGGGCGAGGGAACCATGTCCCTCGCCCGCATCGGGTTAATCGTTGTTTTCTAGTTACCGCCCGCGATATAAATCAGCGTCGCAGGGGGCTAAACAGCCGCGTCGCCGGTCTCCCCAGTGCGGATCCGCACTACCTCATCCACCGACAGCACGAAAATTTTGCCATCGCCAATGTGGCCGGTCTGCGCGGCCTCGCGCACAGCGCCCAAGCACTGCTCGGCGAGGTCCTCCCTCACCACCACCTCGACCTTGATCTTGGGAGTAAAATCGACGACATACTCGGCACCGCGATATATCTCCTTATGGCCCTTCTGGCGGCCAAAACCTTTGACTTCGCTGACCGTTATGCCTTGGACGCCCAACCCGCTCAACGCCTCTTTGATCGCGTCTAGTGCATTGGGCCGCACTACGCACATTAGCAGTTTCATATCGCCTCCTCCTCTCGTGTTGATGCCTAAAAAAAGTAGGCCGCCGCGCCCTCTGGCGCAATGGGCGCGATAGCTTTAGACTTCTGGCCTCAATTATTAGCCGCCCTCAGGCGGCGCGCCTCTTTTGTGTGGTGTATTTTTGATGAATGTAGTGCAAGCCGGGTTCCTGCTAGTGCTCGTGGCCCTAGCAGGATGCGGCCGGGAAAGTCAAGCGGCGCACCCAGCGGCCGGGGGCGACATACCTCGCACAGCGTGGCCCGAAAGCTGGTTCCAACCGCCGCGCACCGCCGCGGAAGTCGGCTTGACGACCTTCCGCCAGTCGCCCATGCTCGACGAACTCGTGGCCGCCGGTGAGTTGCCGCCGGTGGCGGAGCGGCTCCCCGACGATCCGATTGTCGTCGAACCCATCGACGGGATCGGCACCTATGGGGGAACCGCTCGGCTCTTCTTCGCCGGCGAACAGCTCCTCAACGTACCCGAAGGAACCCTGCGCCCGGGTCCGCAACTCCAGCTAACCCTGCCCAACTTTGCCGCGCGAGTCGAGTACCACAACGACGCGCAGACCCTGACGGTCGCCCTCCGGCCCGGTCACAAGTGGTCCGACGGCCACCCGGTGACGGCCGACGACTTTGTCTTTTGGTTCGATCGCGTCCACATGAACAAAAGCCTCACGCCCGTGGTGTCGCCCCGCTTTAAGGGGGCCCGCATCGAAAAGCACGGCCCCCACCTTTTTAGCTATCACTTTCCCCAGCCGATGCCGCTTTTTGTCAAGCATCTCGCCCACAACAGCTCGCACCTGTCGGCACCAGCGCACTTTATGCGCCGCTATCATCCCGACTTTACCGACGCGGATCAGCTAGAGGGCGAAGCAGCAGAACTCGGCCTGCAAGACTGGCGCACCTACTTCCAAGCCGTCGTCAACACGCGCGACCTAATGGTCTTCCACAAACCGGTGCAGACCGCTTATGTAGTAGTCAGCAAGACGTCGACGCGCGTCCGCTACCGCCGCAACCCCTATTACCCCAAAGTAGATCCAGCCGGCAATCAGTTGCCCTATATAGACTACCTCGAAGTCCAGCGGGTTGACAGCCCCGAAATCATGGCGGCCAAGGCCGCTACCGGGCAGGTCGATTTTGCCGGGCGGCAGTTTAAGACCGCCGACATCCCGCTTTTTAAGCGCTTCGAGCAGGACAACGGCTATGCAACGTACCTCTGGCCCCGTCCCTACGGTTCGGATGTGGCCTTCATGGTCAATATGACCCACCCCGACGAGCGGCTCAGGCGGATTTTTCAGGACGTGCGCTTTCGCCGCGCCCTTTCGCTAGCCATCAACCGCGCGGAGATCAACGACATCGCCTATTACGGACAAGGGGTCCCGCGCCAGTTGACGGTCGTATCTTCGAGCCGCTACTTTGAGCCGGCCTTTGCCACAGCTTGGGCCGAGCACGATCCGCAACGCGCCCGCGCCCTGCTCGACGAGATGGGGCTGATAGACCGCAACGGCGACGGCCGGCGCGACCACCCCGATGGCCGCCCGCTCGAAATCACGCTGGAGTACACAATCGGGGAGACACCTAAGCAAGTCACGGTGGACTTAGTGACCGCCCACTGGCGCGAAGTGGGGCTGCACATCAACCGCAAGCAAATAAGCGGTGCACTGCAAGGTATCCGCACCCGAGGCGGGGTTATGGACATGAGCATCTGGCACGCCGATCGCAACGCCGACATCCTCTTTCCCATCGAGCCTTTTTGGTACGTGCCCATGCACGTGGGGCAGGAGGTAACCCAGTGGCCGGAGTGGTCGCGGTGGTACCGGTCGGACGGAGCGCGCGGCTGGATGCCGCCCGACAAGGTCCGGGATCTAATCGCCTGGTGGGAGGTGCTCCGCCGCACATCAGACCTCCAAGAGCGCATCGCCATGGGCAAGAAAATTCTCCAGAGCCAAGCCGAAAACCTGTGGGCGCTCGGCGTTATCGGCCTAGGGCCACACCCCGTCATCGTTAGCAACCGGCTGCGCAATGTCCCGCGCCAGGGCTATTGGGGGTGGGATTCGCGCTGGTCTTGGCCCTACTATCCAGAGACTTGGTATCTGCAACAAGACTGAGCCATGATCAACTACATTATCCGCCGCGTCCTGATTATGATTCCCACGCTACTAGCCGTCTCGGTGCTGGTCTTCGTCGTCATCCAGTTGCCGCCCGGGGACATCATCACGTCGCGCCTGCAAGAGCTACAGGCCGAGGGCCAAGACATATCCGAGGAACAGATTGCCGCCCTGCGCGCCCGCTACCACCTCGACGACCCAATGTTTATCCAATACTGCAAGTGGATAGGCGGCTTCCTTCAAGGCGATATGGGCTATTCGGTGATGTACGGCCAATCGGTCAACAACCTGATCTGGGAACGGCTCGGCTACACCTTGCTGATCACCTCGACCGCGACCTTGTTGACTTGGCTGGTCGCCTTCCCGGTGGGCGTCTATTCGGCTCTGCGCCAGTACTCAGCGCTCGACTATGCGGCGACCCTGGCGGCCTTCATCGGCCTAGCGACGCCCAACTTCCTGCTCGCACTGGTTTTGATGTACTTGGGATACGAGTGGTTTGGGATCGCCGTGGGCGGGTTATTTTCTCCCGAATACGCCAGTGCGCCGTGGAGCTTGGCCAAATTCGCCGACCTGCTCGGGCATCTGTGGATCCCGGCTGTGGTCATCGGCACGGCTGGCATGGCCGGGCTGATGCGGATCATGCGGGCCAATCTCCTCGACGAGCTGGGCAAGCCCTACGTAACGACGGCGCTGGCCAAGGGTCTTGGCCCGGTCCGCTTGGTCATTAAGTACCCGTTGCGCATTGCCATCAATCCCTTTATCAGCACGGTCGGCTGGATGCTGCCGCACCTGATCTCCGGCTCGGCCATCACCAGCGTGGTGTTGAGCCTGCCGACGACCGGCCCCTTGCTGCTCGAATCCCTCCGCAACCAAGACATGTATTTGGCGGGCAGTTTCCTCCTCGTACTCAGCGTCCTAACGGTGATCGGCACCCTGCTGTCGGACATTCTCTTGGCCATTGCCGACCCGCGCATCCGCTATGAGTGAAGCCCGCCCCACAACCCAACTAGCCGACGCCTCGCAATGGCGGCTGATGTGGATGCGCTTTCGCCGCCATCGGCTGGCCCTAGCCGGCAGTGCGGTCCTGATTGCGCTCTACGGCCTCGCAGCCCTGTGCGAATTTGTCTCGCCTTACCGGCCCGACCAGCGCCACGCGCAATACGTCCTCTGCCCGCCGCAGTCGATCCGCTTGTTCGACGGCGAGGGGCGCTTTCACTGGCGGCCCTTTGTCCACGGCGTGCGGCAAGACACGGCCGCCGGCCCGTGGCAGCGCGAATATCTCGTCGATACCAAGGCCGTGTATCCGATCCGCTTGTTCGTGCGCGGTCCGACCTACGAGTTTTGGGGGCTTTTCAACGCAGACTGGCACTTGTTCAGCGCGGGCAGCGGGCCGTTGTTCCTCTTTGGCACCGACGACTTGGGCCGCGATCTGTTCAGCCGAATTATACACGGAGCGCGCATTTCGCTCACCATTGGGCTGATCGGCGTGGCCCTGACCTTCCTCATCGGCATCCTGCTGGGGGGCGTGGCGGGTTATTACAGCGGCTGGGTCGATGTGGTGGTGCAGCGAATGATCGAGGTTCTGATGGCCGTGCCGCAGCTACCGCTGTGGATGGCGTTGAGTGCGGCGCTGCCGGCGCACTGGGCACCGCTGCGGATTTACTTCGGCGTCACCATCATCCTCTCGCTGATGGGCTGGACCGGGTTGGCGCGGGTGGTGCGCGGCCGCTTTCTGTCGCTGCGCGAAGAGGATTTCGTGGTCGCCGCCCGCCTGTCGGGCACCAACGAGTTGAAGATCATCTTCAAACACCTGCTGCCGTCGTTTCTCAGCCACGTGATCACGTCGGCTACCCTAGCGGTGCCGGGCATGATTCTCGGCGAGACCGCGCTGAGTTTTTTGGGGATTGGGCTGCGGGCACCCGTGGTTAGCTGGGGGGTGCTGCTGCAAAAGGCGCAGAACTTTCAGGCCGTAGCCATGGCGCCGTGGCTTTTGCTGCCTGGACTTTTCGTGGTCATCGCGGTCTTGGCCTTCAACTTGGTGGGCGATGGAATGCGCGACGCGGCCGATCCGTATGCTAGCCGGTAGTTGCTCTTAAAAAGGGGTAGAAACGGCTATGCAAAATTGGACGTTGTACCTTAGCGACTGCGCAGAACAGCTCCAGCATATTGCATCGGACTCGGTGGACTTGGTCGTTACTTCACCTCCTTACACCAATCAACGGTCTGACACGTATGGAGGGGTAACGCCGGACGGCTATGTGGAGTGGTTTCTGCCCATCGCCGATGAGTTGCAGCGGGTCTTGAAGCCGACGGGCACGTTTGTCTTAAACATCAAAGAACGGGTCGTGAAGGGTGAGCGGCATACCTATGTGCTAGAACTCATCTTGGCCATGCGCCAGCGGGGCTGGCTGTGGACGGAAGAGTTTATCTGGCACAAGAAAAACTGTTATCCGGGGAAATGGCCCAACCGATTCCGCGATGCATGGGAGCGGCTTTTGCAATTCAACCTACAGCGCAAGTTCAAAATGAACCAAGATGCGGTGATGGTTCCCGTCGGCGATTGGTACGAAAGCCGCATGCGCACCCTGAGCGAGACGGACCGCGCCCGCGACGAGTCCAAGGTAGGCAGCGGCTTCGGCAAAAAGGTTGCGAATTGGTTAGATCGCGATAAGGTGTATCCCCATAACGTGCTCCACCGCGCCACCGAATGTAGCAATCGGCCTGATTCCCTGACACTTTTACTTTCTGCTGGTCGTCTTATTTTTAACAACAGTTTTTATTCCCGTGGGTGCCAACCGTCCTTTGAACGCTGGCAAGCGCTGGAGTTGGAGGGCGATACACCGTTTGAGCCATCGGAGGCCCAATTGAAACACACTCAGTTCGCGCCGGGTGCCCGCATCGATAGTCTGTCGGCGGGCGGGGCCTCCCCGGAGGACCTATTCGCCTATCTCGTGCGCCCATAAGGTGGCCAACGCCACCGCCAGCAGCAGGCGTTCAAGGCGTTGGGGATTGAGCAAGCGGGTATGATCCAGATCGAAGCCGCCGGATTTATCTTCTTTGAAACTCTGCTCAATGTGCATCCGCTTGCTATAGGCACGCCGGCGGGCGGGGCCGGCGGGTTGATCGGAGATGACGGCGATCCACTCGGCGGGTTGCTTGGTCGTCGGTTGGGTCCAGCCCACCGATAGCGAACAGGTCAGCGTGGCCTCTTTCGTGAGTGTAATCTGTGGATAAAAGCGGCGCTGGCCTTTGGGTATAGCCAACTGATCGATGCGCCCGGCGGTCCCATCGGGCCTGTTGACCCACGTGTTGGCCGGTAGGCGAAGGACGTAATGCCAGTTGAGTTGCACACATAACGCCGCCCACTGATGATCGCGGAAGCCCCGATCGGCCAGCAAGGTCACCGACGCAACCAACCCGTCAAGCACTTCAGCGGCTTGGGTCACCATCCCTTCTAGTTGCGACACGCGCGTGTTGCCTTTACCGGGGATGACCTTCCATACCAGAGGAATGGCTCGATTCTTATGTACCAACGACAGGCGAAAAATCTGCATGCGATTGCCGAACACCAACGTCCCATCCAAGATCACATCAACCGCTCGGTTCTTAAACGGAGCCAACACATGCATAAGCAGCGGGCGATACAGTGCCCACACCGAACACTGCCGATTCGACAGCCAACGGCGCAACCGCATCACCCGCGACTCGGCTTTGGCCGAGCCCGGCAGAAAAACAGCGATCTGGCTCAAGGCAATCGACTTAGCTTGGAACATAGCCACCGCGATCCAAGCCCAGTTAGCCAACTGTTTTCGATTCGATACCGGCACTATCGCTTGCAAGGTGGTCATCAATCGAGTATATACCTGTTCGCTGCTGCTCATAAGGCACTCCTTTGATCGGGGTCGGTTAAAAGAGGGCCGTAATCTATGGGCAGCAGCCCTTTTTTCAAAAGTGTCAGGGAATCAGGCAATCGGCAACACAGTGCTGCGTTTCCCTACTGGTTGCCCGAGTGGTTCATAGACCTTTTCACGGATGCGGGAGACGTAGTACTAGACCCGTTTGTCGGTTCGGGCACAACGGCGTTTGCTGCGCTGGACAAAGGCCGCCGCGTCATCGGCATTGAGATTCACAAGCCCTATTGCGATGCACTTACGGGCCAATTGGAAGAGAAGTATGGGCAATCTCTGAAGCTGGTTGTATGACCTCAAGAACTTCGTCGAACACCACTATAGATAGGCACTACAGTGCCAAGACAATTGTCCACAGGCGAGCCTAAGTTATGACCCCTCCCCTACTCGACGTCCACAACCTAAGCGTGCGCATCACTCGCGACGAGGGCGTGGTGCGGCCACTCAACGGCGTCAGCTTCCGCATCAACACCGGCCAAGCCGTGGGCATCGTCGGCGAAAGTGGTTGCGGCAAGACCATGACCTCCAACGCTCTGCTGCAGATTTTGCCGCCAGCAGCCGAGATTACCAGCGGCCACATCCGCTACCGCCGCAAGCTGGACGAGCGCGAGATCGACCTCGCCGCACTCGACGCGCACAGCGACGAAATGCACCAGATCAGGGGCGGCGACATTTCCATGATCTTCCAAGAGCCAATGACCGCGTTCTCGCCGGTGCACACCATTGGCAACCAAATCGCCGAGATGATCCAACTCCACGACTCGCTATCCTCAGAAGCAACGCGGCAACGGGTCGCGGAACTGTTGCACTTAGTCGGCATCTCCGATCCGCAGGACCGCGCCGCCGACTATCCCTTCCAGCTTTCGGGCGGCATGCGCCAGCGGGCGATGATTGCCATGGCGCTGGCGAGCAATCCGCGGCTCTTGATCGCCGACGAGCCGACCACAGCGCTCGACGTGACCGTGCAAGCGCGGGTGCTCAAGCTGATCCAGCGACTCCAGCGTGAGCTAGGGCTGGCGCTCATGCTGATTACCCACGACCTGGGCGTGATCGCGCACACAGTCGAATACGTCTATGTAATGTACATGGGGCGGATCGTCGAAGAGGGACCGGTAGCCGCAATTTTCGACCGCCCGGCACACCCTTATACGGCAGCCCTGTTGCAATCCATTCCCAGCCTGACGGGCAAACGCCGGCATATCGAGCCGATTGAGGGCAGCGTCCCCAGCGCGTACGCTCTGCCCAAGGGGTGCCCCTTCCACACCCGCTGCGCGCAAAAGGTCGGCCCCATCTGCGAGCAGCAAATGCCCGCGTCAGCGGAAGTGGGGCCGCATCACCGCGTCCGTTGTTTCATTCACACCCAAGAAGGGGACTAGCCCAATGACCAACGGGGCCGAAGATGCTCTCCTGCAAGTGCGGGGGTTAAAAAAGTACTTTCCCGTGCACCGGGGACTTTTACAACGACAGACGGGTTGGATAAAGGCCGTGGATGGCGTCAGCTTCGCGCTCGCCCAAGGCAAAATTTTGGGGCTGGTTGGCGAGAGTGGTTGCGGCAAGACCACCACCGGGCGGATGATTCTCCGCGCCCTAGACCCGACCGCCGGGGAGGTCCTCTTTCGGCAGCAGAGCGGACAGGTCGTAGATATGGCCCAGCTCGGCCGCCGCCAAGTCGTCCAAGCCCGCCGGCAGATGCAGATGATTTTCCAAGACCCGTACTCGTCCCTAAATCCGCGGATGCCGGTGCGCGACCTCATCGCCGAGCCGCTCCGGGCTTATGGCTGGTCGGCGCGCGACAGCCACGAGCGCGTGGGCGAGCTAATGGAGCGGGTGGGGCTAGACCCCAGATATGCGCGCCGCTATCCACACGCCTTCTCGGGCGGCCAGCGGCAGCGCATCGGCATTGCCCGCGCCTTGGCTTTGAGCCCGTCGCTCATCGTCGCCGACGAGCCGGTTTCCGCGCTCGATGTCAGCGTGCAAGCGCAAATTCTCAACTTGCTCCGCCAATTGCAGGCCGACCTCGACCTCACCTTGCTCTTTATCGCCCACGACCTGAGCGTGGTGCGCTATCTCTGCGACGAAGTGGCGGTCATGTACCAAGGCCGGATCGTGGAACAGGCCGCAACCGAAGCCCTCTTTATCCAACCGCAGCACCCCTATACGGCCATGTTGCTAGAGGCCGCGCCCGAGCCCGACCCCCACGCCTCGTGGATGGGGGCCGACGAAGACGTTAGCGAGGCGGGCGAGCCGACGCCGGCCAGCGATCAAGGATGTGCTTTCGCGCCGCGCTGCCGCTACCGAAGCGACTTGTGCAGCCAGCAGATGCCCGCGTTGGAGGGCGAGTCGCATCTGGTCGCCTGCCACCACAAAGACGAGATGGAACTGCAAGGCGTGTAGTATTGGGGGCTATTTATTTCGCCGCGTAGTAGGGTTCCGCGTCAAATCCCGGATACCGCGTCGCCATCCCCGCGATAAATTCTTCCGTCCACAGCGAGTCGCCCGGCGGCGGGAAGCCCAGCAGTTCGCGCTGGCGCGGAGTGGCTTCCGCCATGAAGCGATGCATAGCTGCGCCTTGGGCACCGCTTTTGTACGTGAAAGTGCGACCGCCGTCCCAGGGGCGATCCTTGCGGGTGAAGCCCACCCACATAACCGGTCGGTGCCCCGCTGGCGCGGTAAAATCGGAGGCGGCGTGGCGGGTGAAGACGCTGTAGAGGCACACTGAGCCGCCGGGGACGATCATTGGCACGGCTTCCGCGTCGGGGCGGCCATTGGGCACCATGCGGATCGGGGCCATGCCTTCCTCGACGTCGTCGAAGCAGTAGAAACAGACCAAGTTCATAAAGTCGTCTGGCTCGATGATCGGCCCCAGTGTGTTGTTGCCGTAGTCGATGTGGAAATTGGTCCCGTATTGCTCGCTGGCGTATTTCATTCCTAGGTGGCCCTCGCAGAGGCGAATCTCGCGAGTGCCTAAAACGCGCTCGGCGGCGTCAATCAGTTCGGGATGGACGGTGACGTGATTAAGGCCGGAGTGGTCCCAAGGGAAGAGCACTTGCCGGGGGGTGTCGTTGCGGCGGTCGTTGGCTAGGTATTGGTCGTAGGACGGGGCGAAATGGGTAAAGAAGCCGTCGAGCGCGGCTCGCTGCTCGTCTTTGGTGAGGAAGTTCTCGACGATCAGGAAGCCCTGTTCTTTGTACGTAGCGAGTTGGGCGTCGGTGATGTGCATGAGAATTTCTGCGTATTTAAGAAGCCGCTATTGCTTGTTGGCGTAGATCTCGATGGCGCTTCTGAGCAAGGCTAGTGCTCCTTCGCGCTCTCGTTGGAAGGCGTTGCGGCCGATGATGGAGCCAAAGCCGCCACCATCGCGGATACCGGTGATCTCCTCGATGATTTCCTCTTCGCCCTTGGCCGGGCCGCCAGAGAAGATCACCACGCGCCGCCCGTTGAACGCCGATTGCACCACGTGGCTCACGCACTCGGCCAAGGTGCTGGCCGGCACATCCGCATACGCCTTGCGGGCTTCGTCCTGCTCAATGTGAGCCGTAGGCGGTTTGACTTTGATGATATGGGCCCCTAGCTGGGCGGCGATTTGGGCGGCATACGCGGTGACGTCGAGGGCGGTCTCCCCGTCCTTGCTCAAGTCCGTGCCGCGCGGATAGGACCAGACCACCACGACCAAACCATATCGCTTGGCCTCTTCGGCCAAGGCTTGCAGCTTTTCGTACATCTCCTGCCGCAGGGCCGAACCCGGATAAACCGTGTAGCCGATGCCAACACAACCTAAGCGTAGAGCGGCAGCGATCGAGCCGGTGAGCGACTGGGTGGGGTCTGCGTCGGAGTGGAGGTTTTCGCGGTTGTTGAGCTTGAGGATCAGCGGCAGATCGCCCGCGTAGTCACGCGCGCCCGCTTCGAGGAACCCGAGCGGAGCGGCGTATGCACTGAGGCCAGCGGCGATGGCCAGCTCAAAGTGATAGCGCGGATCGTACGCAGGGGGGTTGGGGGCGAAGCTGCGCCCGGGGCCGTGCTCGACGCCCTGATCTACGGGCAGGATGACTAGCTTGCCCGTGCCGCCGAGCGCGCCGTGGTTGAGCAGGCGTGCCAAGTTGGTCAAGGTACCGGGGTTGTCGCTGCCATACCAGCTTAGAATTTCGCGGATGCGCTCTTGCATTTTATACCTTTCTCGCATGTGAGGAGTAGGAATTGACAAAAGAAAAGCTCCTCAACCGCGCAAAGCGCGCTCAAGGAGCTGGCAAAATGGCGGGGACGACGAGACTCGAACTCGCGACCTTCGGCGTGACAGGCCGACGTTCTAACCAACTGAACTACGCCCCCATTGCTTGAAGTGAAAGGTAAGAGCCAGACTAAGTAATGTCAATGGCCGCGGCGTTGGCATGCGCGGCACCCTCTTTTTTTAACCGCCTGAGCGCGCCGCGCATGAGCTGGCGTTTGAGAGGGCTTAGGTGGTCGATGAAGAGCGTGCCGTCAAGGTGGTCGATTTCGTGCTGGAGGGCGCGGGCGTAAAAGCCCTCGCCCGCGGTTTTGAAGGGCTGGCCATCGAGGCCGGTGGCCTCGACTTCGACCCAAGCGTAGCGCTTGACATCGCCGTACAGGTCGGGAAAGCTCAGACAACCCTCCTCGCCGATTTGCTCGCCCTCGTGGCCCGTGATCTTGGGGTTGATTAAGGCCACGGGTTGGAAGTTGGACTGATGGGCGGTAACATCGACGACGCAGACCCGCTTGAGGACGCCGACCTGCGGGGCGGCAAGCCCTACCCCGGACGCGGCGTGCATGGAGTCGAAGAGGTCGGCGACGAGTGCGCGGACGGCGTCATCCACCGCTGCGACCGGAGCACACGGCTGGCGGAGGCACTGCGCCCCGAACAGCGCAATTTCGCGTTTCATGTGTCCAAGGGGTCTAATTCGAGGGCAATATAGCGCAGGCCCAAGTCTGCGAGCGCGGCCGCGAGGGCCGAGCGCAGCGGGACCGTAGCGAGGCGGGCGATGGCTGCTGCAGGCAGGCGCAAAACGAGCATCTGGTCGCGCTGCTCGTACGCGGCCGGCAGGAGCGAATGCGCTGCGAGCAGCGGATTGACTCGCGCAAAAAGCGGCTCGTCGGCACCCGAATCGGCGATGGTGAGCAGAGCCTCGTTCATACTGCCGGAGCGGAAGCCGCACAGGTCGGCGGTAGTTTGCAAATAGCCAATTTCCCGAAAGTGCTCCACCAAAGACCGACGCGTATCCGGGTCGCCCAGCAGGTGCGCCAAGTCCTCAGCGGGCAACTCGATGCGCGACAGCGTCTCGTGGTGGCGGGCGCGGACCTGGGCAAAGCCGCAGACCTCGTGTAGATAGCGCTCGGCGCGGTCGATTTGGCGCAGACCCTCGGCGGTGACTGGCGTGCCGTAGGGGAAGCGCGACGAGAGGCAGGCCATGGCCGGGCGGTCCCACACCGCCAGCCCCCAACGCTTCGCTAGAGCGCGCACGTCGTCCTTGGTCAGGCCCGCTTCGGCTAAGGGCGCGTGTACGCCGTGCTCGCGGGCAGCCGAAGCCCCAGGGCGGAAATCGCCGATGTCGTCGGCGTTTTGGCCGTAGAGGATGTAATCGACATTGAGGGTCCGCGCTAGCTGCTCCATGTGGACGAAGAGCTCCTGCTTGCAGTAGTAGCAGCGGTTGGGCGCGTTTTTGGCGTAGTCGGGGTTGTCCAGCTCGCGGGTCTTGACCACCTCGTGGCGAATGCCAAGCTCGCGGGTGATCTCGGTGGCCTTCTCCAGCTCGCCGGTGGCGTAGCTTTCAGAGTCCGCAGTGACGCAGATGGCCCCCTCGCCCAAGACCCGCTGGGCGGCCACCGCCAGCGTGGCGCTATCGACCCCTCCCGAATAGCCAACCAGCACCTGTCCCATGGGGCGTAGAATTTCTTCGAGGTGAGCTAGTTTTTCGTCTAGGGAAAGCATGGCGGTCAGAAGGAGGATTTTTCCGCGGACGCGGCGCAGGGCATGATCGCAGCGTCAACCATGCCGTGCAAGATCTTCTTGTCGGCCGGGAAAACTAGGGCTTGGATACCGCACAGGCGCGGCACATCGCCGATGACGTAGTAATAAGGACGCAGCATCACCCGGCCCCGCATGGGCACGACCTCGTCGCGGTAAAAGTCGTAGTAGCGCACGGTGCGGCGGGCGGCCTTGTGAAACTCCTGCAAGATATAGGGCTGGTGTGTAAAGCGGTCGAGGGCCTCTTGCACGCGCTCGGCCCACTCGGCTTCGGACAGGTCGTGGCCGATGGACACGCCCTTGCTCTCATACGCTAGGTTGGAAAAACCCGAGGGCTTGAGCACGAGCTCGCGCTGCTTTTTGGTTAGCTGCTTCAACTGCTGCCAGTCGCCGACGGGTTGTCCGCCAATGTCGAGGCCGGGAATGATGGCGTGGGGCGGCAACGGCCGCGCATCGACAATCCACGAGCGCGGGATCAGGCTGCCCAAGGCGGCAAACGGCTCCTTGCCCAAGGTGCGACGCCAATAGGATTTGAGCGCGGGGTGGTGGTAGAATGCCAGCCAGAGCTTTTCTTCGAGATATGCCTTCGGCGGCGGGGTCAAACACAAGGCGTTTTTCTTGGTGAAATAGGCAAAAAGCTCGGTCTTGGGGATGTTTTTGAGGTCGAACAGTTCAAAGAAGCGATAGGCCGCGTCGATGCGCCAAGGAGTCTGCTCGTCAGCACCTTGGAGGAAGAGGCCATTTTCGTCAAAGCGGGCCTCGCGCGGGTGGGCACTGCGGGCCGGTTTACCGGCCGCCTGCAAGCGCTCGACCAGCCATTCCATTTCTCGGCGATAGGCCTCGGACTCGTCTGAGACGAAGAGGGCGAAATGCGGTTCGGCTACCTTGGCGGCAGCGGCAATGGCTTCGTAGAATGGGTCAATCAGACCGCGGGCACCGCCGATGATGTCGTAGCCTAGGTCAGCATAGACCTCCGAGACTTGGGCGGTGAAGCCCATGCCGCCGGGGATAGCGTCTAGCTCGACTAGCTTGAAGCCGTCCTCGGTGAGCAGGAGGTCCGGGCGGATGACCAAGGGCAACTGGGACTTGATGCGATTCCACAGGCCCATTTCGCGCACGGCACTGGGTTTGCCCAAGTCCAAGTACTCGTGAATCCAAGACGGCTCAACGCCCTTGACGCTCTGGTGATAGAGCTGGTTGCAGGCCTTGTAAAACTGATGTAGGACGCCGCCGAGCTGGTCTAGGTAGCGGTGTTGTGCCGGCGAGAGCCAGAACGGCTCTGGGGCAATGCGCCAAGGCAGATTACTGTCCGGGTGTAGATGAGTGCGGTCGCCTTCAAAAAGGCCACCGGCAGGACAATGGGCGTTGATGTGGAGGCAGAGCGCTTTGAGATCGGATGCAGTGCTGGGCAGGGACATCGAATAGGCTCTCTAAGATGTATGCACACCAATTTAGGATAAATGGTACGCTAGGTCAACGACGGGCCTGTTGGCCTTTGGCAAGATCGATCCCACACCGCATATTTGCTCGGGCGACGAAGGAGCGCGATATGGAGCTGATAGGCAGGCGTTGCCTAGTGACCGGCGGGGGACGAGGCATTGGCCGGGCTATTGCCTTGGCCTTGGCGCGGGAAGGGGCGCACGTGGCGATTTTGGCCCGCACCGGATCAGAGCTAGATGAGACAGCCGCACTTTTGGCAGACCAAGGCCAAACAGCGTTGAAATTGCGGGCGGATGTGGGGCGACGCGAGGAAGTAGATGCGGCCATTGAGTGCGTGCTTGCAGCTTGGGGTGGGGTCGATGTGCTGGTCAACAACGCGGGAATCCAGGGGCCTATCGGGCGGGTGGAAGAGGTCAATCCAGAGGCTTGGATGCAGGTGGTGCAGGTCAATCTCGGCGGCTGTTTCTACTGCACCCGCAAGGTCTTGCCGGCCATGATCGCCCAGCACTACGGCAAGATTATCAACCTCTCAGGCGGCGGCGCGGTGGGACCGCGGCCCTTCTTTAGCGCGTATAGCGCCTCCAAGGCCGGAGTCGTGCGCTTTAGCGAAAACTTGGCCGGAGAAGTGGCTGAGCACAGCATTGACGTCAACGCCATTGCCCCCGGAGCGGTCAACACGCGGATGCTCGACGAACGGCTAGCGGCCGGCGCGGCCGTGAGCGCAGAGGAACGGGAGCAGAATCAGCTCCTGCTGCGCGAGGGCGACGCTACGGGCGAGCGAGCGGCCGCACTGGCAGTCTATCTGGCCTCGGCGCGCTCAGACGGGCTGACGGGACGGTTGCTGTCAGCGGTTTGGGATCCGTGGGAAACCCTCGATGTAGAGGCGATTAGGGCCACGGAGACTTTTGCGGTGCGGCGCGTACCACAACAGGAGGACTAAGTGTACAAGGTGGGAATCATCGGAGCGGGTCGCATGGGGCGGCGGCGGGCGGCCACGGCCCATGCCCATCCCGCGTCCGCGGTGGCCCTGATCTACGACGAGCACGCGCCCGCCGCAGCCGAACTGGCCGCCGAATGCGGGGCCGCGGTGGCGGCTTCGCGGGAGGAGCTAGTCGCGGCCGATCTCGATATCGCGGTGGTCGCGACGACGCACGACGCATTGGCCCCCATCAGCACCGCCGCCCTCTTGGCCGGCAAGCACGTCTTGTGCGAAAAGCCGCTGGGGCGCAACCCTCAGGAATCCCGACAGGCCGTCGCAGCAGCCGAGCGGAGCGGGCGCTTGCTCAAGGTCGGCTACAACCACCGCTACCACCCCGCCATCCAAAAGCTGCACGAGGTTTGCACGGCGGGCGAGATCGGCCCGCTGCTGAGCATCCGGGCGCGCTATGGCCACGGTGGGCGGCCCGGCTACGACCGCGAGTGGAGGACAAGCCCCGAGAAGGCGGGCGGCGGTGAGCTTTTGGACCAAGGGGCGCATCTAATCGACTTGGCCAAGTGGCTCTTAGGGGACTTTGCCGAAGTCACAGGCTATGCCGAGACCCACTTCTGGGACTCGCCCGTGGAGGACAACGCCTTTGGACTCTTTCGCACAGCCACCGGGCAGATCGCCTCGCTGCACGCGAGTTGGACGCAATGGAAAAACCTCTTCAGCTTCGAGGTTTTCGGGCGCGACGGCTATGCTTGCGCCGAGGGCTTGGGAGGGGCCTACGGACCGGAACGCGCCGTCGTGGGGCGGCGCAATCCCCAAGGCGGAGCGCCAGACAGCGAGCACTTTGACTACCCAGAGGAGGATCGCTCGTGGGAGCTGGAGTGGGCCGATTTTTTGCGCGGCATAGCCAGCACGGGCATTCCTCATTCGCTCGGGCGGGAGGCTTTGGGGACTATCGAGTGGATTTACCGACTCTACCGGGCTGCGGCTGAGGGGCGCGTCGTGCGGCGGGAAGAATTTCTAACCATATAGAAAAAAAAGAGTTACAGGGAGTATAGCCGCCGCGCTACTAAGTGCGGCGGTTACTTTTTTTTCGCGCACGTTATTTTTTTGAAAATTTTGCGCGAAAATTTCTTACCATATAGATAGCTAGACGGCAAACACTACTTTTTTGTTACGTATAGAAAGGACGGGAACCCTTTAGACGAAGTGAAGCACCCTAAACCCATTATTTACCGCATCTCAGATACCCTTTAACCCCGCAGGAAGTGCTATGAGAACAGATCAGGATATCGCCCAAGTGGAACGCATTGCGATGGCTTATCGACGCCTTGCTAACGCTATGATTCTCAGTACTTTACGCGAAATATCCAAGATGGATGAGGTCGTGGAAACGCCCGATGGCACCCCGGAGATGGCCTTTGTCGAAAGCTCTAGGATCGACCCTTGGTGCGAGTTGGCCGGCCTCGAACCCGAAGTCGTGCGCAAGGCTGCTAAACGGCTGATTGCGGAACGACCTTTTTAGTACAACACAGCACAACACAACAAAAAAGCTCCGGAAGTGTTCCTTCCGGAGCTTTTTTGCGTTTAGTGGCTAGCGCGGAGTGAGGCGCGCGCGGCGTGGTCGAGGAGGCCGTGTACCACTTTTTCGGCATCGCGGTGGCGCAGGTCCTCAAAGCGCAAGGCCCAGACGTGGTCCCGGTACGCCATGTTGCGCAGTTCGATGAGGACCTTGACGTCAGCGGGGTTATTACGCAAGACCCCTAGTCCCTGCCCGCGGACGCGAGCACCAGCCCCTAACGCCGGAAGCAAGGAGCGGGCGAATTGGCGCGAGACGCGATCTACGCGCCCACTCCTGCTGCTTTTGTAGTATAGAACCAGCGGTGCTTCTGGGGCCTTGGGGGCAATATCGGCGTGGAAGGAGAGAAAGATGCGCCGGCCCCGAGGCGCTTTGGCAAAGGTCTGACGGGCAATCTGCACGCGAGTCGCAAGATTGCTGCTGCGCGGCCAAGCGCTGAGCTTGTTGGTCTGGTTGTAAGCGGCCAAGTTGTACACTTCGTTTTTTTCGTTGACAAAAGTCTGGGTCGCCGGCTCGTTTTGGCGGATTAGGTGGTTGGGGCTGAGTAGGGTCATGGTGGCATGGCCCCCGTGCAAGCGCACCAAAACATAGACTCGTAGCGCGATGTCGAAGACGTACTCGTCTTCGACGACATAGAGCCTTTTGCCGTTGCCGTCGCGGGTGAGAACCACTGCGCCCGGGTCCAGCCCGCCGTGCCCCGGGTCGAGGACGATGTGCCAGCCTTCCAACCGGGAGCTCAAGCGTCCCATGCGCCCGACCTTGCTCTCGAATTCCCGCCACAGGCGCATTGCTTGGCGATACGTCTGGCGCGGCGAGCTTGGATGAGGCTCGTAATAGGTCTTGCTCGGCTGGCGCGTATTGCGAGGTCGGGAAAAGTAGTACGGGCCGTTGTCGGATGCGATTTTGGGCGTGTCAGCGCGGTGGATCTGTAGGTCGTCCCAATCAATCTCAGATAATTCCACCCAGCGCATCGGGCGCACCTTGAGCCGATCGCCCGGGTGGATGATGGCGTTTCTCTTTAATTTGTTGATGCGGGTGATTTCAGCCACGCTCATCTGGTGCAGTCGGGCAATCTGCGCGAGGTAATCGCCCGACCGCACTACGTACGTGGCCAGCCGTGGGCCAGCCGTGGGCGCGGCACTCGGTTCGGACTTCCGGTCTCGGTAGAGCTTGAGTTCTTGGCCTGGGTAGATGCGGTTTGACCGGAGGCCGTTGAGCTTCTTGAGGCGATAGAGGCTGACTCCGTACGCGCGGGCAATTTCCCACAGCGCGTCTCCGCGCTCCACGATGTGTACCGTGCTCTCCGCGTCTTTGAGACGGAGCTTTTGCCCGATGAGAATCCGGTCGCCGACCAGGGCGTTGAGGCGCTGCAACTGGCTGACCGAGACTCGGTAGCGCCGGGCAATCTCGGTCAGGGTTTCACCCTCTTGCACCACGTGAACGGCTTCCTCTAACCGCGAAGCGCGCAGGCGGAGCTTTTGCCCAGGCCGAATGAGGTCGCTTTTGAGCTTGTTGAGTTGGCGTAGAAAACTCAGGCCCACGTCAAATCGCAGGGCGATTTTCGAGAGCGTGTCGCCGCGCCGAACCGTGTATTCGCGCGGCTCTTCGTCGTGGTCATCGGCCGAGGCGCTCCGAGTGGGCGCGGCCGATTGCAAGTGGAGCTTTTGTCCGACGTGGATGACGTCTCGATCGAGATGATTGATCGCCTTGAGCTTATAAACCGGGACGGCGAACTGCCGAGCGATCTTCGAGAGCGTGTCGCCGCGCCGGACGCGATACCAATCGCCGCTTTTTACTGGAGACCCCACTTTGAGGCTCTGGCCAACATGTATCCTACTGCTGCGGAGCTTGTTCCAGCGCTTGATTTGCTTCTGCGAGACTCGGTAGTGCGCGGCAATCTCAGACAGAGTATCCCCTCGTTTGACCACATGGACGATGGGACTCCTGCGCTCGGCGGCGTCAATTGCAAAAGCACACAAGAGCAGCGCCACCAGGATATAGACCGGGCGCGACATAGACTAAATATTGGAATTGGACAACAGGGGAAGGGGGTTTGCAAGTATAAGGTTATTAAGGCTATAGCGCAAAGGCTACTTGCTGGCGACAGGGGGGAAACCTATACTTCGCCCCATGAGTGAATCTAGGCTGCCCTCAGTAGATCAGATGCTCAAGCAAGTCGCCGATCTCTTGCAAGAATACGACCGCGCCTATGTCGTCGAGCAGGTGCGCCGCTGCATTGCGGACGTGCGTCGCCAAGTGCGGTCAGGCACTGTGGACGAGGAACGGGAGGCCCTGGACGCGCGGATCGAGCGGGCCGTGCGCCGCTGCATCGAACGGGAGTCCGCGCCCCGGCTGCGGCGCGTCGTCAATGCCACCGGTGTGGTGCTGCACACCGGATTGGGCCGTGCGCCGCTGCCCCGAGCGGCCCAAGAGGCTGTCGCGCGGGTAGCCACCGGCTATTGCAACCTCGAATTCGACCTGGAGTCGGGCAAACGCGGCGAGCGCAGCGCTCACGTCGAGGCTCTTATATGCTCGGCGACCACCGCGGAAGCTGCCGCCGTGGTCAACAACAACGCCGCCGCCGTGCTCCTACTGCTCGACACCTTGGCGCGGGGGCGGGAAGTGGTGGTCTCGCGGGGACAACAGGTCGAAATCGGCGGCTCATTCCGCCTGCCCGACATCATCGCGGCCAGTGGGGCCAAGCTGCGCGAGGTGGGCACGACCAACCGCACGCACTTGCACGACTACAAGCGCGCCATCGGCCCGGAAACCGGTGCCATTTTAGTGGTGCATCCGAGCAATTACAGGGTACAGGGTTTTACCGCCGAGGTGGGCCTAAAGGATTTGGCCGCCCTGAGCCAGCGCGCAGGAGTGCCGCTGGTCCACGACTTGGGGAGCGGAGCCTTAGTTGATCTGGAGCAGTGGGGGCTGCCGCCCGAGCCGGTAGTCGCCGCTAGCCTCAAGGCCGGGGCGACCGTGGTCAGCTTCAGTGGCGACAAGGTGCTAGGCGGGCCGCAAGCCGGCATCATCGCCGGCCAACGGCTCTATGTGGAGCAAGTGCGCCAAAATCCGCTGATGCGCGCCCTGCGCTGCGACAAGCTGATCTACGCTGCGCTCGAAGCAGTGTTGTCGCTCTATCGCCTGCCGCCGGACAAGCTAACGCAGGCCCTGCCGGCACTGGCGATGCTGCGGGAGAAGGTTGAGACGCTAGAGGAGCGTGCTCAGAGACTGTTGTCCCTTTTGCCCGAGGCGGTCTGCCGCGCCCTCTGCCTCGAAGTGGTCGAATCGCTGGCCCAAGCCGGCAGCGGATCCCTGCCCCTGGCCGAGATCCCCAGCCGGGCCGTGGCCCTCCAGCCAAGCGCACTCCGGGTCGAGCAGCTAGGGCACCAGCTCAGGCAGCAGGGCATAGTCGGTCGCATTGCCCGCGAGCGGCTCCTGCTCGACATGCGCACCGTGCGCGACGACGAGGTAGAGTGGATCGCCCGAGCATTAGCCCACGTCGCGGCACAATAAGAGTTGCGCTGTTGCTAGCCGCTTGGCTGCTCAGCGGCTGCGACGGCCAATCACCCACCGCACCGCCTGCGCCGGCCCCCCCCGAACCCGCCGGCCGGGCCGGGACCGTTTCAGTCGCCAACCACACAGCTTACGATCTCGAAGTGGCGTACCTCAACGAGACCGATGCGGACGCGCCGCGGATTGTGCGCACGCACGTGCCGGCCGGCCAGCGCATGGAGGTTTCGGGCGGGGTGCTGCCAGCCGGTCTAGAAGTGGAATTCGACTTGGTACTCGTGCCGCGCACGGCAGACGGGATTCGGGTACGGCGCAATATCCGGGTCGCGATTGACGGCGATCAGGTCTTGAGTGTGCGCTTGGCGGACGAATCCGACCCCTTCAGCCTAGAGATCGCCAGCGCGTCCCAATAGGCTTAAAGAGAGGGCAATATTTTCGCTTGCTTTATCGCGGGGCGGGTTTTACGTTTGAGAACCCCGCGATAAATTTCAGCACCTTCCCCTTACTTTTTTGTCGCTCGTATAGAGCAGAACAGTTTCCATTTCTGCTAATATTAGCTAGCTGTGCCAGCCGCTCGCTTTGGCATAGCTAGGGGATCAAAAACCTATGGTGTTGGACATCCGCGACTTGCGCCAAGAAGCTGCGCCGGTCGCCGAAACATCGCTAGACCAATTGCTTAAAGGCGAACAGGCCCAACTACATCGGTTGGTGCTCAGCACGGACGATTTGGAGCAGCTTTTGGCCATTGCCGAGGACTCGGCCGACAGCCGACGGCTAGCGGCCATCGATATCTTGAGCCATCACCGCTCTTGGCTGGCTTCGCTCCGCATGCTGCACCAGATCGTGCGGTTAGCGCGCAAGGAGCACAACCCCCGCCCAGCCGCGGCCTTGGTGCAAGCATTGCGCCAGTGCGACGAGGTCGCCCAATTCCTAACGAGCAAAGAGCGTGCGGTCGCCCGCGAGGCTGCACAGGGCGTGCCGATCAGCCGCCAGACCCTCGCGCCGATCACCACAGCGCTAGCCGCGGGTCCCCCAGCCGACATCGCAGCCATACTCCTCGACAAAATTCGCCGTACCCATCCCTCTATGGTGCCCTATGCGGTCGATTGCCTCCTCAAGTGCGACCCCAACGAGAGCCTCTTGCGCGCGTTCTTGGCACACTTGCCGCAGGTACCGCTCTTCGCGCTCTTCGTCGAGGCCGGGCTGCCACAAACCATGACTTCGGCTGCACAAGCCCGCATCTGGCAGCAGGCGGCGCGGATGGCCACCGAGGTCCTCCAAGAGGCCCCATCGGCCAAGCTGCTGCGCCACCTACTCAGCAAGAGCAGCGAAGATGCCGCCTTTGCTCGCAGCCATGCCCGCTTCCTACACGGAATCACCCAGCACGCCGACTTGTCGCTGGACGCCGATTTAATCGGTCACTTCGAGCGGCTCACTTCCGGTGCCTCCGAGGACAAGGTCGCCCGTCTAGCCCAGCTATTAGTCGGGTTGAGTGGACGGCTCGACGGCCAAGCAGGGCAACAGGCGGCAGCTCTCCTAGAAAATTGGAAATCCCGCTCGGCCTCGCTCAAACTCAAGATCTACCACCTAGAACAAGGCATCCGCTGAGCATTTGTTTCAATCCGAGTCTCCCCAAGGGCCGTTCGTCGACGGGCGAACGGCCTTTTTATTTGTGCGCACGCCACAGTAGCACTAAGGCCAAGGCGGCAAACAGCAGGTTGGCTATCCACGCGCCCAACCAAGGCGCGAGCACCTGATTCCAACCGAGGGCTTGACCGGCCTTGACGCAACTGTAATAAGCAAAGCAAATCAGTACCCCCAAGCCGAACCTATTGGCCAAGCCAGCGCGGCGGGCATTGGCACCGAGGGTCGCGCCTAGGGCGATGATGATGAAGCTGGTCAGGGGAAAGGATATTTTCAGGTGCAAATCGACTCGCTGACGCGTGGCATCCTCTCCGTTGAGCGTGGCGCGGGCGATGTAGTCGGCCAGCTCGGCATAGTTCATTTCCTCGGGCTCCTTCTGCTGGCGGGCAAAGTCGCTGGGTAGCAACGACAAGCTCGGCAGGGATAGGGTATCGAAGGAAGAAGTCGCTACGGCTTCGCCCGCGGCAAAGCGAAAGCGGCGGCCTTCGAGGAGTACCCAAGTGCCTTCCCGCCATTCCATGCGCCGGGCCACTGCGCGCTCCAGCGGGACGTAGCCGTGTAGCCGCTCCCAAGACACTTCGTCGGCTCGTTGCCGCCCCGCGTCGTAGCTGCGGGCGTACACGAACTGGTTGTCCGCGTCTTGCAGCAGGACTTGGCGGCGGGAGCCATCGCTGCGGTGATAGGACTTAATCTCGTCGCTGATTTGGTTGTACTGATAGGTGGCGGCCGGGACCACCCAGTCAGTAAAGAAAAAAGCCGCGACCGCAACGGCGAGGGCACACGCCAAGACCGGGGCCAGCAGGCGATACAGGCCAATGCCGGTGGCCTTCATGGCGGTGATTTCGTTTTGGCGCGCTAAGCTGGTCAGGGCAAAAAGCGCGCCGAGCAGCGCGGCGATGGGCAGGGTCAGGATGAGCCAGTACGGCACCCGATAGACATAGTAGAGCAAGATCTGCTTGGGGCGAGCCTCAAAGTCGATAAAGGTGTCGATGTTTTCGGTGAGGTCAATGATCACCGCAATGAGTAACAGGCTGACCACGGCAATCCCCAAACACAACAGAAAGCGGCGCGTCAGATAGAGATCAAGGGTGCGCATCTCAGGTATTTTTCGTCCCTCGGCGTCCGGCGCGGTCATACGCGACCACCCGCAACAGCCCCCATCCGACGAGGGCGAAGACCAAATTGGGTGCCCACATCGCCAAAGGCGGTGGGATATAGCCGCGGTCGGCCAGCTCTTCGCCGCCGATGAGGAACATCCAGTAGATCCAAAAGAAGAACAGACTGATGCCGACGGAGACGGCTGCGCCGCGCCGGCGAATCAGCGCGCCCAATGGAGCGCCCACCAACGCGAAGACCAAGCAGGCGGCCGGGATGGATAGCTTCTTGTGAATTTCGACCAAGTATTCGTTGATCCGCCCCTCGCGGCGGTCTATGTGCTGCCACTGTCGGCGTAGGGCCTCGGCCGCCTGCTGTCCTTCTCGCTCTAGTGCGCCGGCCGTAGAGTCGGCGAGCTGCTCTTGGTGCAGTGCGAGGTAGCGCGCGGCAATCGAATCGAGGCGACCGTAGGCGCGCTCCTGCTCGCGGCGGCGCTCTAGCACCAAGCGGCGCATGGCCGCGATGTTTAGCTCGCGGTCGCTACGGTAGGACGAGGGGCGGTGTTCGTAGCGGCGGCGCTCGTCCTTGATGTGCAGCACTTGGCGGGCAAAGGTGCCGTAGAAAAAGCGCTCTTCTTGGCCGGCTTCGACGCGCTGGACATGGCCTTCCTCCAGTTCTAAGCGGATGTAAGCCCCATCTCCCAACAGCGCAATGCGGCCCCTAGGGGCGTGTAAAATCACCGGCGGCCCGGGACGCGAGGCGTCGTAGAGCGCAATGCCGGCCAGTTCGTTAGTCGCCGGGTCAATCTGACGGATGAGCAGGTGATAATCGCCCAAGTTGGGTATGAAGACCCCTTCCTTTTCCCGCAGCACCAAGGCGGCCTTGGTCCTTTGCAAGCTCGACGATAGGACGCGGGCTTGGTGGTTCCAGTCCGGGAGGATCTGGTCGTTAAAAAGGACCATCAGCAAAGTGAGCAGCAAAGCGAATACAAGCACCGGCCGCAGGAGTAGCCAAAAGCTCACCCCGCAGGCTTTAGCCGCGATGATTTCCCCGTCGGCGGCGAGGCGGGCAAAGGCCATGAGCACGGCGATGAGCACGGCCATGGGCACGGCCAGCGCTACGATCCAAGCCAAGTTGAAGAGCAAAAGCTGGAGGGCGGCTAGCAGGGTCAGTCCCTTGCTCAGCACTTGGTCCATCGTCTGCAATACGACGTCGATCAGCAGGATGAAGAGAATCAGCGCAAAGCCGAGGGCAAAGGGCCAGGCGTGCTCTTTGAGCACGTAGCGGGACAGGGTCGTCATGGGTCGAAAGGGATACGGGGCTGTGGCGCGCGGCACTCAGAGGTGCTCGGCGCAAGCGGCGAGTACCCGGATGGCCACGGGCCTAGTTCCCTCAAATATAACGACTTAGACCGCCGTCCAAAAAAGTACTCCCCGCGCCGTGCAACGGGAATGGTTTTTGCAAGGGCTTCCTTGAAATAATCACAGCCACATGCTATGTTTTCAGGTGTTGCCCGTCTCGTCTGGGCAGCGTCCTCCTGTTCCTAGGTTTGGAGACCGCCTATCGCGTTTAGTTAATACAGAAGCCGCTCGGCGCATTGCTTTTGCCATGGCCGAACCACCAGTGAAGGCTTCTGAGTCGTTTCCGCTAAACCTCATATGGAAAGACCGCTCTCTTAATTGAGACTGCCGAGCAGCACGCCGAGCGCATTCGGCGATGGCTCGATGTTTGACGCCCTATAACTTCCGCCCCTTGGGGCTTGGGAGCATGTCAAACGATAAACGTCGATAGGTGCAAATTTAGAAGTGTTTCTCCGCTTTTCCGTCCAAGCGTTTCCCTTGTGGCTGTGTGTTTGCTTGCTCGCGGCAGTGGCGCACGCCGAGCCTGGCCTGCATTTCGATCCACTGTACGGCCCGCTTTCCCAGCGCTTTGCGGCCCCTCGCCAAGCCGCCTTTGGGGTCGCTCAGCCGCTCTTGCCCGCCCCTAGCCGCGCGCCGATCTCGTATCAAGCCGCAGTGGACTCCGTGGGAATGGCCCACTACGGCCGCCGCGTCAGCGGGTTCGCCGAGGGACTGACGGTCGCCGTGGCTATAGACGATTATCTCCACATGGAATACCAAGCCGAGCACCGGCAGCTTTGGCACCAGCAGATCCGCCGCGACTTTCGCAGCACAGCCTCTGAGCAGCGCCGACGCAAGGGCAGCCGCTTCGAGTGGACTGTGCCCTTTGCCGCCCCCAAGCCCCTGCGGCGCTTTATCGGCGACGAAGGCCCCAGCCTCGTGCTCAATGGCTCGCGCACCATCATCATTTCTGGCAAGAGCGAGTGGACCGACGGCGAGGTACAGACCTCGTTTGGACGGAGCTCAAAGTTCCCCGCGCTGGGCATCGAACAGGAGTCCGATTTCACGGTGGAAGGCAAAGTCGGCGAGCTGATCAGCGTGCGCATCGACCAAGACACCCAAAACCTCGGCTCGGCTCTTAGCTCCAATTTGGGCGATCAGCTATCCAACCAGATCAAGCTCGACTACGATGGCGAAGAAGACTCCATATTCCAAGAGATACAGGCCGGCAATACCACCCTAGAACTGCCCAATACTCGCTTCGTCGGCTTTCGGCAGAAGAACAAGGGCCTCTTCGGCATCCGCGCTAAGGGGCATATCGGTCCGCTGGCCTTTACGACCGTGGCCAGCCACGAAAAGAGCAAGTCCAACCGCCAGACCTTCAAGGGCGGAGCGGCCATCGACACGCTCCAGCTCAAAGACTACCAATACATCCGCAATACGTACTTCTTCTTGCACGAATTCTACCGCACCCACCTCCTCGACTTCCGCCGGCTGTTGGACGGAGCGCAGTTTGGCTCGGAAAACTTCGTCGATATCAGCCGCCTCGAAGTCTATATCAACGACTTCAATACGAGGAATGACGCCGAGCTATTCGCCAAGCCCGGCACGGCTTGGGTCGATCCGTCCGACTCCCTCGCCACCATCGAGTGCTTTGACGCGGCGGGCAATCGCCTGCGCAACAGCGGCTGCTTTGAGGAGGGGACCTGGCATCGGCTCGACCCGGACGACGACTATGCGGTCCTGGCCGAGGCGGGTTATATCGTGCTCAACAGACCCGTATCCGACCCGTATGCCATGGCCGTGCATTTCAAAACTCGCGCGCCGGACTTCGACGGCACCCTCCAACACGAGACGGCTCGGCTCAACGCCAGCGCAGCATCCGACTCCTTGCACCTAAAGCTGATCAAGGCCCGCAACGCCCGCCCGGGTTTTCCCACTTGGAACCTAGAGTGGAAAAACGTCTACCGCATTGCCTCCGGGTATTCCACCGGCCGCCGCTTCGATCCCAAGACTTTGCAGGTCGATATCGCCAAGGAAGTGCCCGGCCAAGAGGACCAACTTTCGCAAAAGGGCCAATCCTACTTGCAGATTTTGGGCTTGGACGAGCGCGGCAAAGACCCCGGCAGCGCACCCGACCGCGTCGTCGACGCCGACTACATAGGGCTAGACGACATCCGCGGGCACTTGATTTTCCCCGACCAGCGGCCCTTTGATCCGCGCTCCAACAAATATCGCGGCGAACTCGATGAACCCGTCCCCGCCATCTACGACGAGCAGCAGCAGCGCGCCCAGATCGAGGCTAGCCGCTACAAAATCCTCGTCCGCGCCGCCTCCTCGGAGCAGCGCATTCGGCTGGGCGGGATCTTCGGCAATGTCCGGCCTGAGACCGTGGAGGTCCAGCTAAACGGCCGCCCACTGACACGGGATACTGAATACCGAGTCGATTTCACGGGCAGCGTGACGTTTGTCGGTGCCGTCGCTCAGGAAGTGGCCGACCCCGGTGCCGACTTGGAAATCTCCTTTGAGTCCGAGGACGTCTTCAACATCGGCAGCCAGCAGAAGACCCTGTTGGGCCTGCGCACCGAGTACGAGTTCTGGGGAGGCGACGGGCGGGTGGGCAGCACCATGATCTACAACAACGAGCGTTCGAGTGACCGGCGGGTGCGGGTGGGCAATGAACCGAAGCGCACAGTGATATGGAATTTCGACTTGCGCGCCCGGCGCGAAGTGCCAGTCCTCACCCGCATCGTCGATATGCTGCCGCTGGTCAAGACGGCGGTTCCCTCCGAAGTGACCTTAGACGCCGAAATCGCGCAAAGCCGCCCCAATCTCAACACCAAGGGACGCGGCTACATCGACGACTTTGAAGCCAGCGAGCAGCCCACCTCACTGATCGTCAACCGCCCGCGCTGGGCACCGGCCAGCGCACCGCCCAGCGCGCGCTTCGGCGCGGAAAACCGCGCACGCTTCACCTGGTACAATCCCTACAACGGGGTGCTGCGAACCGAAGTTTGGCCCAACCAAGAAGAGCAAATCGAAGCCCAAAATCGACGCACCGACATCCTGTCGCTAGAGCTGACGCCGCGCCTCGAAACCACCGAGTCCTGGGGGGGGATCTCCCTCGCTTTCTCGACCGTCAACGACTTCTCTGAATCCAAGTTCATAGAAATCTGGGTCCGCGGCCGGGAGGGCACCTTGCACCTAAACTTGGGCGACCAAATCAACGAGGACTACATCGCCAACGGCCGCCTCGACACCGAAGACGAGCCGTTCCCCGGGCAAGCTGCGGGCGACGGGTTGGTGTCTCGGGAGGAGGACTTGGGCATCGACGGTCGCGACGACGAGGCCGAGTTGAACTTCTACTTGCGCCTGCAAGACGCCGCGTTCGACACTACCCGCTCCCTAGCCGAGCGGAAGCAGGCATTCGCCGCGCTCTACCCGGACCCCGACCCCCTGCGTCCCAACCGCTCGGCCGACGATCCCGAAGGAGACAACTGGAAATACGACGGCCAGCGCAACAAGAACGATTACAGCCACATCAACGGAACCGAGAACAATAAAAAAGACGTCGAAAGCGGCGACCGCCCGGATACGGAAGACCTCAACAACAACGGCGTGCTCGACCGGCGCAACAATTACTACCACTACGAGATCGACCTGTCCTCGATCCACTACGAAGTCGCCGGTACCCAAAACGAGGGCTGGCGTCAGCTCCGGGTGCCCCTATTCGGTCCCCACGTCGGGCGCGTGGGCTTACCCGACTCCACCCGCATCGAATACGCGCGCCTGATGCTTTCGAGCGGACCGCGACCGGGCGTAGAGGACCCCGTGCGGGCCGAGATCGCGCTCGTGGAGATCGTGGGTAACAAGTGGCAGGAAGACGACGTGGTACGGCTCGACGAGCGCTTTCCGATCGGCGACCGCGAGGCCCTCGACGTCACGGTCATCGGCACCGACAAAAGCCAAAGCTACCGGCCGCCACCTGGCGTGAAGATCCGCCGCAACGTGCAGTCGCGCACCCGCGAACGCGAGCAGTCGCTCGTGCTGGCCTACGACAACCTAGAGCCTGGGCACCAGATGTCGGCAACTAGAATCCTGACCCGACCTGCCAATTACACCAGCTACGAGCGGCTGCGCATGTACGTCTATGGCGACTCGAGTGGGACCATTGAATACGCACACGGCGATTCGAGCGACTTGGTGCTCTTCGTGCGCTTTGGCGTGGATTCGACCAACTACTACGAGGCCATCAGCCCCATCTTCCCGGGTTGGGAAGGCGGGCGTAAGGGCTGGAAGGGCAATCAAGTAGATGTAGATCTGCCGGCCATCTCCCAGCTCAAGGCCCTGCTGCAATCCGGGCGGGCCGATACCACCACGGGCGAGTTCTACTACACCTACCGGGTAATCGACCCGCGCGGGGCACCGCTAGACGGCCAGACCGAGATCGCCCAACGCGAGCTGGAAGCGCTCCACATGGCCGGCTACGACCCCCAAGTCGAGCGCTTTTCCCTAGACCAAGTCTTTGCGCGGTCGGGCCTGCGCAGCGGCGAGGAAACCATTTACCGGGTGCGCGGCAACCCGTCGATGCAGTCGATCAAACAACTGAGCATGGGCCTGCGCAACCGGGCCGCAAACCGCGCGTACAGCGGCCGGGTTTTGCTCGACGAACTCCGCCTCGACGAGGCGCGCAACGACCCCGGGCTGGCCGCGTACGCCCATCTCAACACCAAGCTAGCCGACTTTGCCAACCTCGGCGGCAACGTGCTTTGGCGGCAGGAAAATTTCCGCAGCTTTACCGGCCAAGGAGGCAACAGCACGGACCGCGAAGCCGCGCTATCGGTCTCCACCAACGCGCAAAAGATCTTGCCGAGTAGCTGGGGATTTTTGATTCCGCTCAAGGTGAACCTCAGCCGCACGACCAGCTTGCCGCGCTTCGGTCCTGGATCGGACGTGGAGCTGACCGCCGAAGAAAAGAGAGAGCAACAGGCCATCCGCTCCAAGGAATTCTACGACGTATCCATCAGCCGGCGGCAGGGCAAAAACTTCATCTTGCGCTGGACCCTCGACCAGATGAACCTCAGGCTCTCGCATTCGCGCGAACACAGCTCGGACCCGGTGCGCCCGATCAACGAGCGCGAGGCACAGACGATGAGCTTCAACTACAGCATGCCCCTGCCCAAACCGGCGCTGCGGATCATGGGTTGGCTGCCGGCGTTCATGCCCAAAGGCTGGGCACAGATGCAGTTCCGCCCGCTGCCTTCGAGCCTGACCTACGCGGTCAACGGCAGCCGGCGCACTTCGCGGCTGCTGCGTCGCGGCGACGACGAGCCGACCGAGCAGGAGGACTTTACGCTCGTCGAAACCTATGCCTCTAAGCTCAATCCGCTCTCCGGTCTATCGGCCAACTACAACCTCAAGATCGACCGAGACTTGCGAAAAAAATTCACCCTCGACAAGCGGAGCTTTGGGCGCGAGGTCGGACGCAGACAAACGGCCGACCTCGGCTTTTCGCTGCGCCTGATCTCGTGGCTGGACCAAAACTACACCTTCAAGGCCAATTACAGGGAGCAGAACGACCCAGCGCAGCGGCGCGGGGTGGCCCCGATCGATTCGATCAGCGGCTTGCCGTTCAATACCCTCGACATCGACAACCAGAACGACCTCTCCGCACGCCTCAATCTCAAAATTCCGACCCTGCTCAAGAACTTGGGCAAGTCCCCGGGACAAAGCCGCAAGGCGCAGCGGCGCGACGACCGAGACCGCAACCGCAATCGAGACACAGACGAGGACGCACCAACCTCGGAGAAAAGCCAACCCAAGCAGGAGAAAAGCCAGCCCGAGCAGGAGAAAAGCCAACCCGAGCAGGAGAAAAGCCAGCCCGAGCAGGAGAAAAGCCAGCCCGAGCAGGAGAAAAGCCAGCCCGAGCCACCAAAAGGCCCCAATATCCTCCGCCGCCTCGCCGGATGGACCGGCCGCATCGTCGAGCCGGTAAACGCCAGTTGGCGACGCAACACCAACTCGCGCCACTTTAACTTGCTGCACCGCCCCTCGCTCTCCTATCAACTCGGCCTCGAAGACACACTGCGGGTGCGGCAAGAAACCCAAGGGCTGACCCACCAAGACAATTGGTCGCACACGGCCTCGTTTGAGACCGGCTCGGGGATGCGGTTACCCTTTGGCATTAGCGTCAAGGTCAACTCCAAGGAGCAAACCTCAGAGCGCAGCGGCGCTTCGCAGCAACGACTGCGCGTGCGCAATGATCGGACCTACCCGCGCTTGAGCCTTAGCTGGGGACGAGCCGACCGGATTCCCTTGATAAAGCGATTGATCAACAGCGCGCAGGTAAACGCGAGTTTTGAGACCTCAGAGGCCAGCGAGGGCGAGGGTAGCCTCGCGCCCGGCAACCTGCTCTCCGAGGAGACTAAGACCGAGTTCAGGGCGTCGTGGAACGGCCGTTGGCGCTGGGGACCGACGACGACCATCGAGCGCGTGATCTCCACCTCGGAGAGCCGAGATTTTGAACCAGGCGCAGAGGGCGGCGACGGCACGCAGCCCCTGCGCGGCACCCGCGACAGAGAGCACATGACCACCACGTTCAAGATCACCCATAGCCTCAAGCCGCGGCGGCTGCCCCTGCTAGGCCGGCTCAAAAGCGACGTCACCCTCAACTTGGAACACAAGCTTGAAGGAGAAACGCGCTCCATCGCCACGGGTGCCGAAGAGCGCGTCCCCAACGGCAAAGAGAACCGCTGGCGCACCCAGTTGTCCATGACCTACAACTTCAGCGCGAACTTCCGCGGCGAGGGGCGGATTCGCATCGAGAACAACAAAGACCACCTGCGAGACAAGACGCGGAAGATCCGCGAGGTGCGGCTTTCGGGCACGTTCTTCCTCCGCTAAACATATTGCTCGGCGCGGCTGCGGGAGATATTTTGTTTAATCGACGCGAGCAACGCGCTCTCATCGGCCTGACGGCAGCCCTGCTCATAGGGATGCTCGTCGCCGTAAGCGATTGGTATCGCCCATCGCATTCAGAGGAATTCAGCGTCGTACCGCGCGCGGTGGCTCCGCCGCCACCGCGCGAAGTGGAAGCAACCAAGCAGGGTCCGCTCGCGCTCAATTCGGCTACGGTCGCCGAGTTAGTCGCGCTGCCGGCAATCGGCCCCAAGATCGCCAAGCGGATCGTCGCCTTCCGCCGCGAGCGCGGTCCGTTCAAACGGCTAGAGCAACTAACCGAAGTCAATGGCATCGGCGCGAAGACGCTAGAAAAGCTCCGTCCTTTGCTCACAGTGGAGTAGAGGCCATTTTGCAGGAGAAGGGGTTGGGATTGTTTGGATTTGGCAGGACAAAGGCCACCGGGATCCACATCAGCGGTCAGACCGTGCGCGTCGCCGCCCTAGACGCTGGCCGCGCCGGCATCCGACCGCTGGTCTTGGCATCCGACGAGTTGGAGCGGCCCTTCGATCCGATGGCCCTGAGCGACGAGCAACAGCGGCAAGAGCTAGCCACCAAGTTGGTCGCGCTCGCGGCGACGTACGACTTTGACTACAGCAACGCCTGTTTCTCGCTGGACCGACGCTTGGGCCTCATTCAGCGCCGGCCCCTCGTGGCGGGGACTATGCACGAAAACTGCGAACAACTCCTGTGGGAAGCCGAGCAGATCTTGGCCGGAGAAGCGAGGGCGTTTAGCTGCGATTTTGCGCTGACCTCGCAGTGGGGTTTTGTGGTGTCGGCGCGCCACCGCGCCCTCGACTGCTACCGCGCCTTAGGCAAGGAGACGGCGGTTGGTCGACTCGACGTGGATCTAGTGCCTTTTGCCCTGTACAACGCCAGCGAATGCGCCAATTTGCTCGCCAAAGATAAGTTCTCGCTCCTGCTCTATGCAGATGTGGGCGAGGGTTGGCTCCTGCTCATAGAGGAAGGCGAGCTGTCCGCGCTGGCCAATTGCATCTGGGAGGCGGAGGACGACGCGACCGAAGCCTTAGAAGGCGCAGCGCGCAAGCTGCTGCCCTCGCTCAGCAGCGGCCTCCAGCACCTTTGGGGTGCCGGCGTCGTGTATTGGAGCGAGGGCTTGGCCGTGCATTTGGGGGTACCGCATTCAATCCTCGATCCACTCGCCGCGGTCAATCCCAAGCTGCTCGGCAGCGCCACGCCCGCGCAGCGGTCCGCGTATGCCATTGCCGTCGGGCTGGCTCAGCGGGGATTAACGCAATGATCCGCGTCGAGCTCCTCGGTCGGCGGCGGTCACCTTGGTCAAAAGCCTTGCTTTCGGCCTTAGTCGTCTGTGGGGGACTATACGGGATCCACCAGTTCTTTCCTGCACTGGTGGGGTCGCTTTTCAACACGGGTTACGCCCTCATTCTCGTGGCGCAGCAAAAAACCACGCCAAGCTCAGTGCAAGAGGCCACCCCAAGTCCCGTAGAACAAGAGATTGCTCCCAAGCCTGTGGAGCGGCAAGAGACCAACCCTAGCCCCGTGGTGCAACAAGAGGCCACCCATAGTTCTGTGGCACAGCAAGAGGCTATCCCAAGTACCGTAGTGCAGCAAGAGATCGAACCCAAGCCCGTGGCACCGCGAAAGACCGCATCTAGCCCTGTGGCACAACAAGAAGTCGCCCTCAGTTCTGCGGCGCAGCAAGAGGCCACGCCGAGCCCCGTGCAAGAGGCCAACCCAAGTCTCGTGGCGCAACAAGAGGCCACGCTGAGTCCCGTGCAAGAGATCGCACCAAATCCCGTCGTCCAACGAGAAGACGCACCCCGTCCCGCCACACCGGCCCCGACGACGCCTCAAGCCCCCTCACCCCAGCGCAGCACGGCCTGCCACCAAATCATGCGGATCAACGAACAGGTTCCCGCCGGGATTCGCGTGGCTTCGCTGAATTGCAACTCGACCGGGGAGTATCGGCTGGAGGGAACCACCCCCTCGTACAAAGCACTGCGCACCTTTAGGCTTGGCTTGCAGGGGTTGCCATCGCGGGTTTCGTTTTCGGTTTGGCCGGAGGAGCGCGCTCTGCTCTTTGCATTCCAAGGCCGCTTTACCGAGCGGGACACTCCTCCATTGGCTGCCCTCTCGTCTGACCAAGCGGAGCAATTCTTCGGCAAGGTGGCCCACTGGGCCGATGCGAGCGGCCTAGACAGCCTGTCGATCCACGAGCCTATCCATAGGCCCTTGTCGTCGGCAGGCACTCACCAGCGGCAAAAATTGTGGGGAATTGGGTCCCCTCAGCAGATCGGTGCCTTCTTGCACCAGTTTCAACAGGCCGAGGCGGTCGCAACCCTCGGCGAGGTTTTGCTCGTGCCCGTCAAAAGCGACGAGCGCGGCTGGGTCAGAGCGCGGCTCTACGCAGCCGTGGACATCGTCGTAGGTGCACCCTGATGAACGGCTTTGCAGACGCGGCCATCTATCCCGGCAGCTTCGACCCCATCACCTTTGGCCACCTAAACATTTTAGAGCGGGCCTTGGGCATTTTCTCCCAAGTCACCCTGCTGGTGGCGATCAATCCCAACAAAGAGCCGCTCTTTTCGCTGGAGGAGAGTCGGGCGATGATCTCCGAGGCCATTAGCCATTGGCCCCAAGCCAAGGTCGATTTCCACAACGGCTTGACCGTTGACTATGCGCGGCAGCACAACATACGCACGGCCGTGCGGGGCCTGCGGGCGGTGACCGACTTCGAAAACGAGTTTGCCATGGCCTTGACCAATCGCTCGCTGTGGCCAGAGTTCGACACGGTCTTTCTAATGACCAAGGCCGAGTACATGTATCTCAGTTCGTCGGTCGTGCGCCAAGTGGCGCAAATGGGCGGACAGGTGAGCCAGTTCGTGCCGCCTTGTATCGAGCGACGTTTGCGGGAGAAATTCCAAAATGCCTGAGTCCCGACGCGAAGTGCAGGCGCTCCTCGCGCTGAGCCAAGCCGAACGGCTCGGGCGCGTGCGGCGCTTGCTCGACCATTTTGGTTCAGCGCAAGAAGCCCTCGCCGCGACAAATTGGACTGCGGCCGTGGGGGCCAACGCGCCCGAGCAGCGTCCCACTCAGGCCGACTTCACTTGGGCCGCCGAGCAGTGGCAACGGCTCTGCGCGGCCGGCGGGCGTTGCCTAGCCCCGGGGGATGCGGACTATCCCCAACTACTGGGCCAAATCGCCGCGCCGCCCCCCGTGCTGTTTGCACTGGGGCCAGACGACTTGGCCCCTCCTACCGTGGCCATCGTCGGCTCGCGCAAGGCATCGGATGGCGGCAAGCTGATCGTCGGTGAGCTAGCCCGCGGCCTAGTAGCGCAAGGCATCTGCATCGTCAGCGGCATGGCTTTCGGCATCGACGCGGCTGCCCACGCGGCCGCGCTCGCGGCGGGCGGGCGCACCATCGCCGTGTTGGGCTGCGGGGCCGATGTGCCCTATCCCCGCGCCCACACCCAGCTCTACCGCCAAATCCGTGAGCGTGGTGCCCTCGTCTCCGAGTTCGCTTGGGGGGCGCAGCCGGAGCGGGGAGCCTTCCCGCGCCGCAACCGCATCATCAGCGGGCTGAGCTTGGGGGTGGTCATAGTCGAGGCCCCGCAAAAGAGCGGAGCACTGATTACGGTCCAACACGCACTGGATCAAAACCGCGAGGTCTTCGCCGTGCCCGGGGACGTGCGCTCGGGCCGCAACGCGGGCTGTCACCAGCTAATCAAAGACGGGGCGAAGCTGGTCGAAGGCGTGGAGGACGTGCTAGAGGAATTGGCCATGTGGGCGTGCCCGCGCCCGCAAAACGCGCCCGTGCCCGCGCCCGCTCTTCCCCCGGAGGAAGAGAGCGTCTATGCCCTGCTCTCGCGCCAACCCCGGCACATCGACGAACTTGCCCAAGACAGCGCCCTGCCGCCCGCGACCCTGCTCGACGTGCTGCTGAGGTTGGAACTCGACGGGCTGGTGGATCAGCTCGCGGGCAAGCGGTTTTTGCGGCGAGCGGGGTAATCCTCCACAAGCACCAGCGGACATATAGCCCCCGCCACCATTTATATGATTATCGGCCGATGAACGCCGATGCATCTCCTACCTACACGGCCTTGCCAGTAACAGATTTTTCGACTCCGCTCAGAATGACAGAGCAATATCTAGTCGTCCGAGTTCCCTATCTGCAAAGGTTCGTCGCGGTGGGACTTGTCTTGGAAAAAAGGCCGCGCCAAACGCCACAGCACGTACGCTCCAGCGAGCGCGGCAACAGCGACGGCCACCGGCGTTTGCCAGTCCATTTCAAAAACCCAAGGCCGTGCCGACTTGGTAGGTCGCCAGCGCACCGACATAAGCAAGGGTCGTCATATAGCCAAAGCTGAGCAGAGACCAGCGATAGGAGCCGGTCTCTTTTTGGATGACGACCAAGGTCGAGAGACACTGGGCGCAGAGGGCGAAGAAGACCATGATCGACAGCGCCACCGGCAGGGTGTAAATCGGGCGGCCATCCGGCCAAGTAACGGAGGCCAAGGTCGTGCGCAGGCTCTCGGAGCCTTCGTCCTCGCCCGCGCCGAGGCTGTAGATGGTGCCCAAGGCCGCGATGATGACTTCGCGGGCCGGGAAAGAGGCGATAACCGCCATGCCGATGCGCCAGTCCCATCCCAAAGGACGCACGGCCGGCGCGACCCAGTGCCCGGCTTGGCCGAGATAGCTGTTTTCTACCAGCTCGGCCGCCTGGCGCTTTTCCAAGGCGTCGAGAGCTGCGGGCGCAATCGCTTGGCGCTCAACTTGGTGGCGCTCGACCACGGCTGCCGGGCGCGGGAAGTACGCCAGCGCCCACATCGCAATAGTCGTCGCCAAGATGAGGCTGCCAGCGCGGACGACAAAGGCCCGACTACTGTGGTACACTCGCAGCAGCACCGTGCGTAGATCGGGCGTCTTGTAGGAAGGCAATTCCAGCAGAAAGGGCGGGGGATCGCCGCTAAGCAAGGTCCGCTTGAGCAACCAAGCCACCGGGATGGCGACGAGCGCGCCGAGGCAATAGAAGGCGAGCAGAGTCAGAGCCTGCAAGCCGATGATCCCACCCAACAGCGAGTGGTCTGGGACAAAGGCCCCGATGAAGAGCACGTACACCGGCAGGCGCGCCGAACAGCTCATCAGCGGCGCGACCAAGATGGTGGCAAAGCGGTCGCGCCGGTCTTCAATGGTGCGGGCGGCCATGATCCCCGGGACGGCGCAGGCAAAGCTGGACAGCAGGGGAATGAAGGCCGTGCCGGAAAGCCCCACGCGGGTCAGCAGCCGATCCATCAACAGCGCGGCCCGGGCCATGTAGCCGCTGTCTTCGAGCAGGGCAATAAAAAAGAACAAGATGGCGATCTGCGGCAGGAAGATGAGCACGCCGCCGACGCCGGCGATGAGGCCATCGACGACGAGGCTTTGCAGGGGGCCGGGGGGAATGAGCGCCGCGGCGCGGGTGCTGCAGGCGGCAAAGAGCACGTCAACCCCATCCATCAGCGGCCCCGACCAAGTGTAAATGGCTTCGAAGACCAAGACATTGACCAGTACAAAAATTGCCACGCCGAAGAGGCGGTGCGCGAGAATGCGGTCGGCCCGATCCGAGCGGCGGCCCTCTAAGCGACCGGGCTGGGAAATCGCCCGCGCGAGCAGGCCGTCGATCCAAGCATAGCGGGCGTTGCTTTCTAGCTCGGACAGAGAATCCGCGCCGGCCGTGCGCAGGCCGTGCAAGCGGGCAACGATGCCATCACCAACGGACGCCAACAGGCGGTGCTCGGCATAGCCGTCTTCATCGACTAAGGCGCGCAGGGCCTCTACTGGGGAGAGCGGCCCGGAGACCGCGGCTTGCAACTCGGCGGTGGCGCGCTGGAGCTGGTCGGGCAGCTCCAGCCGCTGCGACCGCGCGGGCGCTGGATCCGCGCTCAAAGCCGCCAAAGTGCACCGCAGCTCGTCCAGCCCCTGCCGACGGTGAGCGCAGATGGGTACCACCGGCACGCCGAGCGCTTCAGACAAGGCACTGGCGTCGATGTGAATGCCCCGCCGGATTGCTATGTCCCCCATATTGAGGGCCACGACCAAGGGCACATCTATTTCCGCGAGCTGGGAAACCAAGTAGAGGTTGCGCCGCAGATTGCTGGCATCGACGACCGCCAAGATGCCATCTATGGGCGGCGCATCTTGCTGTTGACCTAAGAGCACGTCAATGGCCAGCATCTCGTCGGGCGAATGAGCAGCGAGGCTATAGGCGCCGGGCAGGTCAATCAGGTCTAGCGCATCTCCCCCATCCAGCGCCAGGGTCCCCACCTTGTGTTCCACAGTGACGCCCGGGTAGTTGCCGGCGTGCTGCGAAAGGCCGGTTAGGGCATTAAAAAGCGTGGTCTTGCCCGTGTTGGGATTACCGATAAGTGCGAGGGTCCGCACAGAGAGTCTGCTGAGTAGGAAAAACTAGGGGACTAGGCGGATGGCGGCAGCATCCCGACGCCGGAGCGCGAGGCGGGTCTGTCCTATCTGGACGATGAGCGCGGTCCCGGAGCGCAACACGCGCAAGTGTTCGCCGGGCAAAAAGCCCAATTCGCGCAGGCGGGCGGCCAAGCGCGCGGGAGCCGAGATCCCGGCGACGACGGCTTCGCCGTGCCGAGGCAACTGTGACAAGTCGAGCGGGGAGGCTGATGTGCAGGGCTTGCTAGGTTCCACGCGATAGCTCCGGCTAGATTGGACGGAAATCAGATTGGCAACAGGAATAAATTGTTTAGGCTGCCAATAGGCTGTTCTGTATGCCAAACTTCTGTAAAGATAGTCAATCGGAGAGCGGTACGTCAATGTGTTTTTTTATAAGATTGTAAAAAAATGTTGACAGGCTAAAATAACTGATGTTGCGCCCGGGCTTCTGGTAGAGATGCTGTTCACGCCTAAAGGCGCGGTGAAGTAGGCAGGACAGTCGAGGTGAAGCGACTTCGCTCAGCGTGACAGGTGATAGCGCGTTCTTTCCCGGTCACGTATTCGACAAGCGATGAGGCGTTGCTCATCTTAAGTTCGATCTACAAAATGCGATTTTACAGAAAGCAGGGATACCATGACAAAATGGATTATAGGGGCGATGTTGCTCGGCGCGGCCCAAGTGGGGGCAGTGGATTTTTACGCGCATTGGGCCGATGGGAAGGCCGAGCTCTCTAGCTACGAGGTGGTTCAGCCGCGCTACGGCGAGCTGCGGCAGGGGTACGGGGTGATGATTTTCGTGACCGAGAGCCTGCACCGGCAGACCTTTATCAAGGTCGATTCGCCAACGCCGGAGGCCGACCAATTCTACGCGCTCAAACTCAATCACATCCTCCAGTTTACGACCGGGATATACGACTATTCGGTAATGACTTCGGTTTTCAGCGAATTGGCGGGCGGGCAGCATCCCTTTGCGCTGCGGCGCATCTCGTTCAGCGCGCAAGAGTGGTGCGGGCACGTCTTTGACGAGGCCCTGTTCCGCAACGGGCAGATCAACGGGCACATCAGCAGCTATTTTGCCAGCGAGGGCCGGGGAGCCTATCAGCTAAAGCAGCCAGCGCACTTCGCCAGCGAGGATCATCTGCTGATCCGCATCCGGGAGTTGCAAGGGCCGTTTATGGATCTAGGCGAGATGCGGGAGGTAGAGGTGCTGCCGAGCTTTTGGCAGCTTCGGCAGGCGCATCAGCCCCATGCGACCGTGGCCGGGCGGATCCACAAGGTCGCCGAGGAGCAGGTCGAGACGGCTACTGGCGCGCTGGCCAGTGTGCGGTGGGAGCTGCACATTGGCCAGCGGCAGCGGACATTGTGGACGGAAAAAGCCTATCCGCATCGGATTCTGCGCTGGGAGGACGGCGATGGGGGGCGCGGCGAATTGATGCGGACGATCCGGGTGCCCTACTGGCAGTTGCAGGCCAATGCAGACGAGGTGTACCGGCGGGAGCTGGGCATTCCTTGAGAAGTAGCTGGCGACCGGCCCGTCACTGACGATTTCCTTCCATCGCCTCCAGTAGAGCTTCGCGATTGGCACGCGCGTTTTCCAGAGTCGAATCCAAAGAGAGCGCTCGGTCGAAACTTTTCAGTGCCTCGTCGTTTCTGCCCAAGTAGAAGAGGGCAACGCCCATATTGTCATGGGCCACTGCGTCGCTCGGATCAATGTCGATAAGGCGCTGCAAAAGTTCCAGCACCTCGTCGTAGTGCTGCTGCTCTGACCTCAGATGGGCTAGCCTACGAATAGCCTTCGTATGATGTGAGTCTATCTCAAAGGTGCGCATGTAGTATTCCGCCGCAGCCCCGAGTTGCCCGTTTTCCTGTGCTGTCTGCCCTATGAGGAAATGCAACTCGGCTGCCTGTGGCGAGGCCAAGTCCAACGCCGCTGTCTGCGCTATGAGGTCAATCGCTTCTTTGTAGCGTCCCTGTGGCGTGAATACTTCGATCAATTTCCGGAAAGCGTCCACATCTTGCGGGTTGAGTGCGATGGCGCGGCGCAAGTGGGTTTCGGCTTCCTCAAAACGTCCCTGCGCATCGAGAATCGCGCCGAGGTTAAAATGGGCATTAAAGGAATCCGGGTCTTGTTCTATCGCGACGCGGGTTACGTCGAGGGCTTCCGCATACCGTCCTTGCTTGTACAGGGCTGCGCCTAAGCTGAAGTGGGCTTCCCGTGCCTGCGGGTTGAGTGCGATAGCACGGCGCAAGTGGGTCTCGGCTTCCTCAAAACGTCCTAGCACATTGAGAATCGCGCCGAGGAGGACATGGGTCTTAAAGGAATCCGGGCGTTGATCCACCTCGACGCGGGTTACGTCGAGAGCTTCCGCGTACCGGCCCTGCTTGTACAGGGCTGCGCCTAAGTTAAGATGGGCACTCCGTGCCTGCGGGTTGAGCGCGATGATGTGGCGATTAAGGGGTTCGTCGTCCCGATATACGCTTGCCTGCCGCCAAGTCAGCAACCCCAGCACAACAATAACCACCGCCGCAATGACCCATGCGCCCTTGTGCCACAAGTCCGACAGGCGACGCACGCCATACGTGGCCGAGCCGATAACGACGGCTATAACCCCGATGCCAGCCAGATACTGAAAGCGGTCGGCGACGAAAGCATACTGCATATAGCCGTAATCGACAAAGCCCAAAACCGGCGACAACGTAACCGCAAAAAACAACGCCCCGGCCAGCGGTCCGCGCCCAAGCTGTGGCCGGAAGTGCCAGAGGACCAGCGCCAGCGCGACGGCGGCGATGAGATACCCCCAAGTCAGCAGGTCGGCGACGCGGATGTCCCAAAGCGGGTAGATGACGGCTAAGCCGGATGGCCACAGCAGTTTACCTGTATAAAACCACAGGGCGTGGGCGGCGATGAGCGTCCGTTCCGTTAATGAGTAGTCGAGAGGCACCGCTGGCACAGACCAGTAGAACAACAAGTCACCGACCGTGATGGCTAACCCTACCATGAAGAAAGGCACCAGCCGCAACAGGTCGGTTGAGGTCACCCGGCCCTGGTTCCACCAATGCCAGATCAAAAGTGCCACCGGCAGCGTAATCGCAATGGACTTACTCAGTAGAGCGGCTGCATATAACGTCAGCGCCCACGCATACGGCCCTCGACGTGGCTGTTCCACAAAGCGCATCCACACCAACGCCGATGCAAGATAGAACAAGCCCGAAAGCACATCCTTGCGCTCGATGACCCAAGCGACCGACTCCACATGCAGCGGATGCACGGCAAACACCGCGGCCACTACCCACGCGCCGGGCACCGCCAACCGCCTCACCAGATGCCACACCAGCAGCGTATTTCCTAGGTGCAGCAGCACGTTGACGATGTGATAGCCCCTCGGGTCAAACCCCCACAGCTTGTGCTCCAACCAAAAGGTCGTATAGACCAACGGCCAATAATGCCCCTCTCCTTCAATGTCGCTGGGGGAGAACCAGATTTGCCACAGACCCGATACGTCCCGCACTGGCTTGGCGTCGGTGAGTATGCTATCGTCCCAGACGAAGCCACCCCACAGCATCGCCGGCAGATAGCTGACGATCACCAGCAGGCCGAGCGCGACAAGAGCCAGCGCGTCCTGCCGCGAGTAGGATGTCGCCGCCATTAGGGGCGATGCGGTATCAACCGTTCGCCTGACTCTTGCGTCGTTGCGGACTGCCTGCCTGCGCTCCTGCCGCGTGGGCTTTGATGGAGCCGAGCGTGGGCACGGCGTCTTTTCCGTCGGTCTTCTCTTGGCCATTTAATAACTCGGGAGTTCTGTGCTTTTTGTAGCTATTGCCCTTTTATCTCTGTCTTTTCGTCGGCAAAGCGAATTCCCGAATTGGGCGGCAGAGTGGGCGCGTCGGGGTAGAGTTTGTGCACTAACTTGGTGAAGGCGTCGTCAGTGATCGTCGGGGCGTACTCCTGCCATCGGCGGATGGCCAGTTCATCTGCGTCTCGGCTCAGGATGCGGATGGTGCCGAATGTTTTTTCCACCGAGTAGCCGGGAACGAAAGTAGCCGGGTCCGCCGACACGATGTGGCTGACCGAAGCTGCAATCGCTTCTACTTCTGTCTTCTCTTGATCCGCGAATATGAGACGCCCCGTATTGGAGTCATAGAACGGTATCGTGCGGTGTAGATAATAATAACCGGGGAGGTTGAAATAGGGGCGGTCAACCTGCCACACGGCGCTGACTCCAGGCGCACTAGCAAGATAGCGGTACGCGGCGAAAATCGGGTCCTGATTGCGCAGAAAGCCGACGACGCCGGTCTCCTTTGAATAGGCCCGATACACTCTGTCTTGGTACGGCAGCGCGTTCAGGATGCCGGCGAGGGAAATCGCTGCGAAGGATGCCGCCAGCGCAAGGGAAGTCGGCCCCAACGATGGGCGCGACCTGCCCTCGCTAGCGCGGGACGCGAACCACACCACAAAGTCTGCGCCGATCAGCAGCCAGAGCGGAATGACGACGAAGATAAAGCGATACTCCTTGTGCGACTGTGTCGAGTGGATAAGCAGCGTCAGGGCGATAAGCGTCAGCAGGAATCCGTAGCGTCGGAGGTCGGGCAAAGTCAAGACGCACAGGGCCACCAGCCCCATATTGGCTATCAGGAGCCAATAGAGGAATTGCCATGCCGGGCTTTCACCGGCGCGCAAGTCGCCAAGGGCGAGGTTGACGCGGATGTTGACGACGTAGGAGTGAAACAAACCACCGTCCCACGTAATCGCGTCGAATATGCCGATGGTGACAAGAACCGAGGCCGCGATAAGCACGAGCTGCATCTTTTTCCCAGTGCGCAAAAAGAACAGGCCGAGAATCAGCAGGGCCAACGGGGCATACTGCACCCGGATCGCCGCCACCAGCACCGCCAGCACCGCTGCCATCAAAACCACCCGCAGTCTGTCCGGCGCAGGCCGCACACAGAGCGCAAGCAAGGACACCAGCAGGGCCGTGGCGACAAACTCGGTCATCGGCTTGTGGGCAAAACCGACCAGCTCGTACCAGAAAGCACCCACCAGCAACGCGACCCGCGCCGCAGTTTCGCCAAAGTGCCACCGGGCAAAAAAGTACATGCCCGCCGGAATGAGCAGGGAGATCGCACAAAACACGAGTTTGACACCGCCGACGTACCAAGCAGGCTGACCGAGGCCGACGATGTCGAACAGCTTCAAGACACCGGCGACCAACCCGGGCACTAGCCACGAACGGGCACCGTAGAAGTATTCCCAGTAGGTTACGCCGTTGCCGAAGACCAAGCGATGCGCCGGTTCTAGGTACTGCATGATTTCGTCGGGGTGCAAGACGAAATCGCCGGACAGAGCGATCGCCGCTCGTGCTACGAAGGCCAGCGCGAGCACCGGCAGCAAAAATTTCCAAGGCCGTTTATCGGGGGAGACCGGATGGAGCAAAAGGTCCGGCGCGGCGACCAACGCCGAGCGCAAGCGCACAGACCAAGGCAGCGCTTGTTTGCGCTTATCCCGGCGTGCGGCTGCGCCGCGACCATGCGCTTGAGACCGATTGCGCTTGGACAAAAGCTATCTCCTAGATGTGCTTGTTCAGCTTAGAGAGCAAGGCCGGTCAACGCCCCTCCTCCCGAAACGTCCAATAGGAATTGAGGAAATAATTAAACAACGTGCCCGGCGCGATCGCGCATCCTTGCAGCCACACCGGGTCAACTTGCGGCAACAGCACCGACAGCACGACAAACGTCGAATAACTCACCCCAAGGGCCAGCAGCGAGACGATGTGAAACCGCAATCCCCGGAGCCGCTTGCGGCTGCTCAGGTCGCGGTCGGCAAAGGTCCAATAGTTGTTGAGGAAAAAGTTCGAAAAGACCGAGATTTCAATCGCAATGGGCGAGGCCAGATACTTATGGACACCGAGTTCGAGCAGGAGATGGAACGACCCGAGATTGACGACCACCCCGCTGAGGCCGGTCAGAGAAAATCTCACGAAAGTGCGGGGCGTGCCAAGCGCAGCTACCATTTTGCGCGAGCCTCGTTGCTCACGCCGCGTCGTATTCGGCCATCAAGCCGCGCAAGTAGCGCACGGCCTTGGGCACGGCGGTCGCCTCGGCTTCCGCGTCCTGCCCTTCGTACACCACCGACAGCCAGCCATTGTAGTTGACCCTCTTCAAAATCTCGAAGATGCGCGGATAGTTGAGCCACTCTTCAACGCCGCTTTGGATGCGATAGATCTTGCAGCGGACGTGGACGGCCAGCGGAGCGGTTTCCTCGATGCTGCCGTAAAAGTTGAGGGCGGGATCCTCGTGCCCGCGCTGGCCCGAGGCCCCGGGCGAGCCGACGTATTGACCCGTGTCGAGGATGTGCGAGAAATAGGGATTATCGACGCCCTCGATAATGCGGCGCACATCTTTGCCCGTGCGCGTGACGCAGCCGTGGTTGTGGTTGTGCAAGCCGACCACCACACCATTTTCCTCGCCGTGGGCGGCCACTTCCTCCAAGCAGGGCATCATCCGCGCCCACACGTCCTCTTCCCGGTCGCCTTCGGGAATCCACGCGGCAAAAACCCGCACCAGCGGAATGCCCATGAACGCGGCCACATCGATCCACGCCTTGGCGGTGGAGACTTCGGCGGCGAGCTCGTCTTGGGGTTTGCCGAAGTTGGAGCTGACGCCGATATAGGAAAGCGCGAGCCCGCATCTGAAGGCCTGCATGCGAATGCTGCGCAGGTACGCCGGGTCGAGCGAGGCAAAGGCGCGCGTGTGAATGTCGATGCCGTCGAGGCCGAGCTGGTAGGCGCGTTCAATAAACTGCTCCAAGTCGAGCTTGTTCGCGGCAAATTCGTCTTTGTAGCTGAGGGACATGCAGCCTAGCTTGAGCATTAGAGATCTCCTTTAGAATGGGATTGAGCGCAATTTGAACTCGCACGTATTGGGCTGACAAAATAACGAACTACGGCGCGGCGGCCAATTTGTCCGCAGCCGGGGCTTGTGCTATTTTCCGCGCTTCACCTCCAACGGGAAGCAAGGCTGTGATCGAAATAGGAGAATACAAAGTCGCCGAGCCGGACGGCATTGAGACGCCAGCTATGCTGGTATTTGCCGACCAACTCAACCACAACATAAAAACAGTCGGCGAACTAGTCGGCGGCAGCGAGCATTTGTTCGTCCACGTCAAGACCCACAAGTCCATCGACATCGCGCGCAAACAGCTCGCGTCCGGCGTCGCCGGGTTCAAATGCGCCACGCTCAAGGAACTGGAAATGGCCCTCGACGCCGGCGCGCAGGAAGCCATCCTGTCCTATCCGCTGGTGCAAAAAAGCAAGGTGTTGCGCTTCGCCGCGTTGGCGCAACGAGAAGCGACCATCAGCGCGATTGCCAGCGCACCTGCGCACGTGCAAGTCTTAGGCGCAGTAGCCCAAGAGCGGCAGCAAACCCTGCGGGTGATGATCGACCTCAACGTAGGCATGTTCCGCACTGGCGTCCCCTTGGACGCGGCCATCGACCTCTACCGCCAAGTCGCTGAACACCCCCACCTGTCCCCGGGCGGGCTGCACTTGTACGACGGGCACGAGACCATCTCCGAGCCTCAGGCGCGCCAAGCAGCGGCCGAGCAGCACATCTGCGATGCCCAACGCCTAAAAGCGGCCCTCGAAGGCGAGGGCTTGGCCGTGCCCCGAGTCGTCGGGGGTGGCTCCTTTTCCTCTTTATACTACGCCCGCACCGAGGGGATGCACGGCTCCCCAGGCACCTGCGTGTACTGGGATGCTGGGTACGGCAGCAAAATGGCCGAGCTGCCCTTCAAATGGGCGGCCCTCGTCCTGACGCAAGTGATCGATCGCTATCCCGAGCACCAGACGATCACCACGGACTTGGGCACCAAGGCCATCAGCGACGATGGCCCCCTGCCGAGCCGGGCCAAGCTCTTGCAGAACACAGCGGCCGAGTTGCTCAGACAAAACGAGGAACACGGCGTCTTCTCCTGGTCCGATTCCCAACCCGAAGTCGGTGCCTATCTCCTCGCTGTGCCTTGGCACGTGTGTCCGACGACGATTCGCTACCCGGGCGCACACGTCATCGACGGCCGCGGGCAGGTCGCCGACTACTACCTGCACTCGGCCCGCGACCGCGCCTAATTAGCGATGCCCGCGCAGTTGAAGCTGGCGGAACTGGCCGCCAAGGAGCGACGGCGGGTTGTGGGACTGATGTCCGGGACCTCGGCCGACGGGATCGACGCCGTGCTAGTCGATCTGTGGGGCAGCGGCGAATCTACGCGCTACGAGATCTTGTCCTTCGAGACCACGCCGCTGCCCAGCGCCTTGCGACGCGAGGTATTCGCCCTCTTCGCTGAGGATGCTTCGCTCGACGCGCTATGCCGGGTCAACTTTGCCCTCGGCGAGGCTTTTGCAACAGCAGCCCTAGCCGCGGCCGAGCAGGCCAAGCTCAGTCCCGAAACCATCGACCTGATCGGCTCGCACGGGCAGACCGTGCGCCACCTGCCGGCCAGCGGGGCCACTTTGCAGATTGGCGAGCCAGCCGTCATTGCTGCGCGCACGGGCGCGGTGACCATCGCGGACTTTCGCGCGGCCGACATGGCGGTCGGCGGCGAGGGCGCACCGCTAGTGCCACTAGTAGATCACCTGCTCTTTGCCCATCGGCACGAGGGGCGTCTGCTGCTCAATATCGGTGGGATCGCCAACGTCACGGCCTTGCCGCCCAACGCCGATACCAGCGCAATACGGGCCTTTGACCTAGGACCGGGCAACATGCTCATCGATGCGGCCGTGGCGCACTGCACCAACGGCCGCGAGCACTTCGACCGCGGAGGCGCGCGGGCGGCGTGGGGGCGCGTCGATGAAGCCCTGTTGACCGAGCTGATGCGCACCAGCTTCTTACAGCGCGAGCCGCCCAAGTCCACGGGGCGCGAGGAATTTGGCGAGCCGTTCCTCGCGGATATCCTCCGGCGCGGTACGTGGAAAGACGACGACCTGATCGCCACGCTAACCGCCTTTACCGTGCAATCCATTGCCGAGGGCATTCGCCGCTTCTGCCCTGGAGAGTTTGCCAAGCTCTGGGTCGGCGGCGGCGGCGTCCACAATCCGCGCATTATGGCGGGGTTGCGCCACGCGCTGCCGGGCTTAGCGGTGCAGTCACTGGCCGAACTGGGCGTCGATCCAGACGCGCGCGAGGCCCTCGCCTTTGCGGTACTGGCCAACGAGACGCTGATGGGCCGCACCGGCAATATCCCGGCCGCCACCCGCGCACAGCGCCCGGTCGTCCTCGGCAAAATCGCCCTGCCGTGAACCGCGTAGGGGCGACCGGCCGGTCGCCCCTACATTTGATAAAAATCCGCGCCGCCAATATGTTTGCCCGCTAGTTTGCCCGTACTAAACCGCAAAGGAGACGCAATGAATCGCCGCGATTTTGAACTGCTGCGCGACGAAGAAATCCCCGAGCTCAATACCCGCGCCTTACTCTACCGGCACCGCACCGGCTGCGAAATTGTCTCGCTGATCAACGACGACGAGAACAAGGTCTTTGGCATCAACTTCCGCACCCCGCCAGCCGACTCGACCGGCATTGCCCACATCCTCGAACACTCCGTGCTGTGCGGCTCGCGCAAGTACCCGGTCAAGGAGCCGTTTGTCGAGCTGATCAAAGGCTCGCTCAACACCTTCCTCAACGCCTTCACCTATCCAGACAAAACCTGCTACCCGGTCGCCAGCACCAACTTGCAGGATTTCTACAACCTGATCGACGTGTATCTCGACGCGGTCTTCTACCCGCGCCTCACGCCAGAAGTCCTGCAACAGGAAGGCTGGCACTACGAGCTAGCAGACACTGGCGACCCGCTGCGCTACAAAGGCGTGGTCTTCAACGAAATGAAGGGCGCGTACTCCGACCCCGAGCGGATCCTAGCCGAGCGCACCCAGCAATCCATCTTCCCCGACACCACCTACGGCGTGGATTCCGGCGGCGATCCGCGCGATATCCCGGCCCTCAGCTTTGACCAGTTCAAGCGCTTCCACGATGACTTTTACCACCCATCCAACGCTCGTATCTACTTCTACGGCGACGACGATCCCCAGCAACGCCTCGCGCTTTTGCACGACTATCTCAGCGACTACGAGGCGCATTCCGTTGACTCTACCATCGGGACCCAGCCGCGCTTTACCGCGCCCAAGCAGCAGCAATTTCCCTATGCGGTCGATCGGGACGCGGTCGAAGAGCCGAAGTGCTTTGTCTCGCTCACCTGGCTGTTGCAAGACGAGATTGACGCCGACGAGCGCCGTGCCCTCCAGGTGCTTGAACACGCGCTGCTCGGCACCCCGGGATCTCCGCTGCGCAAAGCCCTGATCGACTCCGGGCTGGGCGAGGATCTGACCAGTAGCGGGCTGGAGATCGAGTTGGCGCAGATGTTCTTCAGCGTGGGCCTCAAGGGCGTGCAACAGGGCGATATCGATGCGGTCGAGGCCCTGATCTTGCAGCACCTCGGCGACCTCGCGGACGGCGGAATTGACCAAGGAATGGTCGCGGCCTCGCTGCACACCGCGGAATTCCGGTTGCGGGAAAACAACACCGGGTCTTTCCCGCGCGGCTTGGGGCTGATGCTGCGGCTGTTGACCGACTGGCTCTACGACCGCAACCCCTTTACGCCCTTGCGCTTTGCCGACTCATTCGCCGCGCTCAAGGCCAAGTTAGCGGCGGACGACCGTTATCTAGAGGAGCTAATCCAACGCCACCTCCTAGACAACGAGCACCGCACGACCGTGATCCTCCAGCCCGATGCCAAGCTGGGGACGCGGCTGGAGGAGGAAGAGACTACGCGCCTAGCAGAGGCCCGTGAGCGCATGAGCCACGCGGATTTAGAGGAATTGGTCGCATCCACCGAAAAGCTCAAGCACCTGCAAGAGCAACCCGACGCACCCGAGGACTTGGCCAAGCTGCCCCGCCTGCAATTGCGCGACCTCAACGCCGCGATCAAGACCGTGCCTCGGCAAGAAGACCAAATTGCCGGGGTGCCGGTGCTCCACCACGACCTCTTTACCAATGGCATCGCCTATCTCGACGTGGGCTGCAATCTGCGCGTGTTGCCCCAAGAGCTTTTGCCCTATATCCCGCTCTTTGGGCGCGCCCTGCTGGAGATGGGCACCCAACGCATGAGCTTCGTCGAGCTACAACAGCGGATCGGCAGCCAGACCGGCGGCCTGAGTGCCCATTCGCTGGTGAGCCCGCGCCTCGGCGGCGGGCCGGCCGCGGCGTACCTCTTTTTGCGCGGCAAGGCCATGGTCGAACGGGTCGCCGACCTGACGGCGATTGTGCGCGACGTGCTGCTAGAGGGCCGCCTCGACGATCGCGAGCGCTTCTTGCAGATGGCCTTAGAAGAGCGGGCCAGCGCGGAGGCCGGGCTGGTGCCGGGCGGGCACCGGGTGGTATCAACGCGGCTGCGAGCGCAATTCGACGAGACCGGCTGGCTCGCAGAGCAGATGCGCGGCTTGAGCTATCTGTTCTTCTTGCGGCAGCTCATCGAAGACATCCGCCGCGACTGGCCGGCGGTGCAGGCGCGGCTTGAGCAGATCCGCAGCCTGTTGGTCAACCGGCCGGGCATGCTCTGCAACGCGACCAGCGACGACCGCGCCGCGTGCGACCAGAGCCTAGCGGCGCTGTTGCGCGAGCTGCCCCAAGAAGCGCACTCGCCCGCGACTTGGACGCCGCATCTGACGGCGGCCGACGAGGGCCTGACCGTCCCCGCGCAGGTCAACTACGTGGGCAAGGCGGCCAACATCTTCGCGCTCGGCTACGAATTGGACGGGTCGTCGGCCGTCATCACGCGCTACTTGGCCACCACTTGGCTCTGGGATCGGGTGCGAGTCCAAGGGGGGGCCTACGGGGCCTTTTGCTCCCTCGACCCATTTACCGGAGTGTTCGCGTACGCGTCTTACCGCGACCCCAACTTGCTGGAGACGCTGCAAGTGTACGACCAGAGCGGATCCTTCTTGCGCGACTATCCGATCAGCAGCGACGAGCTGACCAAAGCCATCATCGGCACCATCGGCGATTTCGACGCCTACCAGCTACCCGACGCCAAGGGCTACGCCTCGCTGATGCGCTACCTGACCGGCATCGACGACGACTATCGCCAGCAAATGCGCGACCAAGTCCTGGGCACCAAGGCCGAGCACTTTGCGGATTTTGCCGCCGTGCTGGACCAAGTCGGCGCAACGGGCCGGGTTGCGGTGTTGGGGTCGGCAGATGCGATTGCAGCGGCGTCGGCTGCGCGCGACAATTGGCTGACGCCGGTCAAAGTGCTGTGAGGATGTAGGGGGACTATGCGCTCGGCGACCGATTCTTTAAAAAAGGAGGGACCGCAGCCAGATCGTATTTAATACGGGAAAAATCGTATCTAATACGGAAGATTCGTATTTAATACGAAATTTTTCACATGTCTAATTGCAACGACGGCAGGCGCAACGCCTAGAAAAATAAATTCACGCTTTTAACTACTATATTTTCAATCCTTTAGGATACTCCTGAAGGATTTTTTTATGCGTGGTCTGATATTTGGCACGGAACGTGCAAGTATCTCAACCTAACAGGGCGTCAAAACGACCAAAAACTCTGGAGGCAGTCTTATGCGCTACATGCTCTTTGCAGTTCTATTGTTGGTCGCTCCACGCGGAGCGGTTGCCCTAACGTGGGATTTCTCCGACGGCTCCACCTATGGCTGGACCGCCCGGGAAGGTGATTATAGCAATGCAAGAGGTAGTAGAGAGCCATTACACAGCGAAGTCGTCGATGGCGTCTGGCGCATTGCGCCCGTGCCTGGACGCAGACCCACCGTTCAATTGCGCTCGCCGTGGATCGGCAAAGACTCGGCCCTGTTCGACCGCCTCACCCTTCGGCTGCGCCTCATACACCATAGTCCTACCGAGGGGGACTTCCTTATGAGCTGGTCCAATGCCGAGAACAGACGTCGCCCTCCCTCTGACACAAGAGGAGTATTTGCTACGGGACGTCTTCAACCCTATCCCATCGAATGGGAAGACATCACCGTAGATCTACGCGCCTTGGCAGAAGCAGATACAGAATGGGCGATCACCTGGCAGGATACCCTTTTCATTTTTCGTATAGACATGATGTTATATCGGGACTCGCAAGACGTGGACAACCATCCAAAGTTTTTAGAAATAGACTGGATCCAGCTAACGGGAGCCGAAGAGTTAGCGCAGGGAGAATTGTCGCCTGGGGATCTCGCGGTGGAGTTGGAGCCGCCCGGCACCTTGTTCGCCGAACCCGACTTTTTCCCCCTCGGTGGGACCGTCGGCTTCCCAGGCGGCTATTGGGAAAAAGCGCAAGGCGTGGTGGGCGACGTGGATGGCGATGGCGATGCGGATCTCGTGGTACTCTGGACCCGCCTCGTGGATGGCGAAAGACAACAGGGCTGGACGGTGGCGTCCAACGACGGGCTAGGCCGCTTTGAACCCACTCAAGAGGTCATCCTCTCAACCTACACATCCTTCTTTGACTCCTTTTCAATCATGGACCTGTGGGGAAGCGACTTCGACGGCGATGGACTCCTAGATCTGGCCGTTGGCAAAGGCCTGACCGTCAAACTGTGGTACAACTGGGGCGGCGGCTTTGATCCTACCCTGCAACTGTCCGATGTCTGGCTCGTTGGCTTGGCCGATGGCGACGGCGACGGCAATGTGGACCTGTTGGTCTCCGACACTGCGTCCCAAGTGAGCCTGTGGACCAACGACGGCTACGACTTTGTCCACAGCGATACCTTCGTCCTCGACAGCGAGGAGGCGCGCTTCCCCTGGCTGCCCGCCGGACAACCCTTGGGCGAAGCCGCGGGCCTGTTGTGGATGCGACCCTGCTATCAGCCCCAAGACTTTTGGCAACTGACCCGGCCGTGGGCGGCCGTCCAAGAACCGCCGCTCTTTTTCGAAGCCCCGGTCAATCCCTGTGACCTGCACCTGCTGGCCGACCTCGATGGCGATGGGACGGTGGACCTACTCGGCTCCCCCGAGCGCATAGAGACGTTCTTGGGTGTCGTCAATCACGGCTTGGCCCTGTGGCGTCTGGACGCCTCCGGCGAGTGGACACGCCATTCCTTGCTCGACTGGAGGGTGCTCTCACCAGTGACCACCGCCAGCGACCTCAACGGCGATGGCGTGCTGGATGTGACCCTAGTCGCTGGCAACTCGACCATCGGTCCGGCACTGATGGTGTTGCTCGGCCAGCGCAACGGCGCGCCCGTCCTCGAAGGCTACTACCCCCTCCCAGGCGAAGGCAGTCAAGCGCTCACCGGCGATGTCAACGGCGATGGCGACACCGATCTGGTCGTGCTGGGAATGAGTCCCGAAAGCAGCCACGGCGGCGTCTTCGTCTTGACCAACCAAGGCACCCCGGCCACCGCCGTGACCAGCGAGACGGCAGCCACGCCAACGACCTTTGCTTTGGGTGCCAACTATCCCAACCCATTCAATCCCGCCACGACCATCCCCTTGGCCGTGCCCGCCGGAGCCAAGAACGTGGACTTAACCATCTACAATGTCTTGGGGCAGCCGATCCGCCACGTGTGGACGGGGCCGCTGGCCGCCGGCAAGCACCAGCTAACTTGGGATGGCCACGACGCGCAGGGCCGAGCCGTCGCCGCCGGAGTCTATTTGTATCGGTTGCAGGTGGACGAGCAGATACACGCCCGCAAAATGGTCAAAATCGAATAAGCGAGCCGACCGCTGGAGAAAAACTATGCGCTATACGCTCTTTGTAATTCTACTGTTGGTCGCTCCACGCGGAGCGGTCGCCCTAACGTGGGATTTCGCCGACGGCTCCACTTGGGGCTGGACCGCCCGGGCAACTACTATTAATGTCAATGTAGAAGGCACTAACGCCCCACTACACAGCGAAGTCGTCGATGGCGTCTGGCGCATGGCGCTAGTGCCTGATCAAAGACCCAAAGTTCAATTGCGCTCGCCGTCAATCGGCGAAGACTCGGCCCTGTTCGACCGCCTCACCCTACGGCTGCGCCTCATACACCATAGCCCCATCGAGGGGTTCTTCTGGATGCACTGGTCCAATGTCAAGTACAGTCGCCGCACTGACTATAGCGTAAATAGAGCGAGATTTCGTTCGGAACGTCCTCAATCCTATCCCCTCGAATGGGAAGACATCACCGTAGATCTACGCGCCTTGGCAGCAGACCCAGAGCGGGCGGTCACCTGGCAGGATACCCTCTTTAATTTTCATATAACCATGTTCTTATATGAGCGCTCTCAGGAGCTAGATAACCCTCCAACGTTTTTAGAAATAGACAGGATCCAGCTAACCGGGGCCGAAGAGTTGGCGCAGGGAGAATTGTCGCCTAGGGATATCGCGGTGGAAGTAGGACCGCCCGGCACGTTGTTCGCCGCGCCCGACTTTTTCTCCTTCGGAGGGCCTATCGGCTCTCCAGACTGGCCGGATGACTCGCGCGGCGCGGTCGGCGACGTGGACGGCGATGGCGATGCGGATCTCGTGGTGGCCTGGGACCGCTACATAGACCTCAAAACACAAAGAGTACAAGTGGGCTGGATCGTGGCGTCCAACGACGGGCTAGGCCGCTTTGAACCTACTCAAGAGATCTCCCTCTCAACCGTATCCACATACTCTCGTGTCTCCATTCCACTCATTGCCCTGCGAGGAAGCGACTTCGACGGCGATGGACTCCTGGATCTGGTCGTTAATGAAGGCCGGAGTGTCGAAGTATGGTACAACTGGGGCGACGAATTTGATCCGATCCTGCAACTGTCCGAGGTCTGGCTCCTTGGCTTGGCCGATGGCGAGGGCGACGGCGATGCGGATCTCGTAGTCATGGAGTATGACGGCGTATCGTATTACGTGACCTTGTGGATCAACGACGGCTACGGCTTTGTCAGTAGCGATAGATTCGTCCTCGACAGCGAGGAGAAGCGCTTCTATCCCTTCCTACCCGCCGGGCAACCCCTCGGCGAAGCCGCCAGCCTGTTGTGGTTCCGACCCTGCGGGCAGCGACTCTGCAAGCCCCAATCCTGGCAATTGACCCGGCCGTGGGCAGCCGTTCAGGAACCGCCGCTCGCTGTAGAAGCTCCGGTCCATCCCTCCGCCCTGCACCTGCTGGCCGACTTCGATGGCGATGGGACGGTGGACCTACTCGGCTCCCCCGAGCGCATAGAGACGAACTTCGGCACCGACGACTACGGCTTGGCTCTGTGGCGTCTGAACGCCTCCGGCGAGTGGACACGCCATTCCTTGCTCGACTGGAAGGCCCTCTCGTCGCACATAGCCACCGCCAGCGACCTCAACGGCGATGGACTCCTAGATGTGGCCATGGTCGCTGGCAACTTGCCCGTCGGTCCGGCGCTGGTGGTGTGGCTCGGCCAGCGCAATGGATTACCCGCCTTCGAAGGCTACTATCCCCTGCCCGGCGAGGGCAATCAGGTGCTCACCGGCGATGTCAACGGCGATGGCGACACCGATCTGGTCGTGCTGGGAACCAGTCCCGGAAGCGGCCACGGCGGCGTCTTCGTCTTGACCAATCAAGGCACCCCGGCCACAGCCGTAGCCGCCGAGGCATCCACGCCAACGACCTTTACCCTCGGTGCCAACTACCCCAACCCGTTCAATCCCGCCACAACCATCCCCTTGGCCGTGCCCGCCGGAGCCAAGGACGTGGACCTAACCATCTACAACATGCTGGGGCAGCCGATGCGCCAAGTGTGGACGGGGCCGCTGCCAGCCGGCGAGCACCAGCTAACTTGGGATGGCCGAGACGCGCAGGGTCAACCCGTCGCCGCTGGGGTCTATGTGTATCGGTTGCAGGTGGACGATCAGACGCGCACCCGCAAAATGGTCAAGATCGAATAGACGAGTTGAGCACATTGAATAAAGCCACATTCCGGCGGGCTTCTTGGCGGCGTGGCCAACACGGAAAGTCGTGGAAGTTCACGGAAAGTCGTGGAAAATCCACGGAAAAACGTGGAAAACCTTGCACCGACGGCAGGCGCAACGCCTAGGAAAAATAAATTCACGTTTTTAACTACTATATTTTCAATTCTTTAGGGTACTCCTGAAGGATTTTTTTATGAGCGGTCTGACATTTGGCACGGAATGTGCAAGTATCTTAACCTACAGGGCGTCAAAACGACCAAAATCCTATAGGTGATCCTATGCGCTGTTTTCTCTTTGCAATTCTATTGTTGGCGGCTCCATTTGGAACCTTTGCCCTAACGTGGGATTTCGCCGACGGCTCCACTTGGGGCTGGACCGCCCGGGAAAGCTCCACTTATACCAATAAATCAGGCAGTCGCGAACCACTACACAGCGAAGTCATCGATGGCGTCTGGCGCATTGCGCCCGTGCCTGGTCGCAGACCCACCGTTCAATTGCGCTCGCCGTTGATCGGCAAAGACTCGGCCCTGTTCGACCGCCTCACCCTACGGCTGCGCCTCATACACCACAGTCCCACCGAGGGACCATTCTGGATGTACTGGTCCAATGCCGAGAGAAGACGCCTCCTTAAAGGGAGGTCTAGCACGTGGAGAGATCTTCAACCCTATCCCCTCGAATGGGAAGACCTCACCGTAGATCTACGCGCCTTGGTAGAAGCATATCCAGAGCAGGAGATCATCTGGCAGGATACCCTCTATACTATTCGTATAGACATGATGTTATACCGAGACTCTCAGGACGTGAACAACCATCCCAAGTTTTTAGAACTAGACTGGATTCAGCTCACAGGGGCCGAAGAGTTGGCGCAGGGGGAATTGTCGCCTAGGGATCTCGGTGTGGAGTTGGGGCCGCCCGGCACCTTGTTTGCCGAACCCGACTTTTTTCCGCTCGGAGAGGGCATCGGCATCCCAAGCCGTTGGCAAAGCAGTTCGCAAGAATCGCACGGCGCAGTGGGCGACGTGGACGGCGATGGCGATGCGGATCTCGTGGTGGCTTGGAACCGCCTCGTGGACGGCGAAAGACAACTGGGCTGGACGGTGGCGTCCAACGACGGGCTAGGCAGCTTTGAACCCACCCAAGAGGTCCCCCTCTCAACCACACCCTCTTCTGACTATACTCCATTCTTTTATCTCTGGGGAAGCGACTTCGACGGCGATGGACTCCTAGATCTGGTCGTTGCCGAAGGCGGAATCGTCGAAGTGTGGTACAACTGGGGTGGCGGCTTTGATCCCACCCTGCAACTGTCCGGCGTCTCGCTCGTTGGCTTGGCCGATGGCGACGGCGACGGCGATGTGGACTTGTTGGTCGGCGATGCTCCGTCCCAAGTGATTATGTGGATCAACGACGGCTACGACTTTGTCAACAGTGATAGATTCGTCCTCGACGATAGATTCGCTCTCGACAGCAATGAGGTACACAGCGAAGAGACGGATGAGCATGGACTCGCCAGCGAGGAGACGCCTTGGGAGGAGGCGCGCTGGGCCTACCTGTCCGCCGGGCAACCCTTGGGCGAAGCTGCAAGCCTGTTGTGGAACGGATCCTGCTTTGAGTCCCAAAGCTCCTGGCAACTAACCCAGCCGTGGGCCGCCACCCAAGAACCGCCGCTCTCTTTTGAGGCCCCGATCAATCCCTGCGCCCTGCACCTGCTGGCCGACCTCGATGGCGATGGAACGATGGACCTACTCGGCTCCCCCGAAAGCATAGATACGTTCCTTGAAACCGACTACTACGGCTTGGCCCTGTGGCGTTTGGACGCCTCCGGCGGGTGGACGCGCGACACCCTGCTCGACTGGAAGGTGCTCCCGTCAGTGACCAGCGCCAGCGACCTCAACGGCGATGGCGTGCTGGATGTGGCTATGGTCGCTGGCAACTCGACCGTCGGTCCGGCACTCGTGGTGTTGCTCGGCCAGCGCAACAGCATACCCGTCCTCGAAGGCTACTACCCCCTCCCAGGCAAAGGCAGTCAAGTACTCGCCGGCGACGTGAACGGCGATGGCAACACCGATCTAGTCGTGCTAGGAACGAGCGTTGCAAGCGACCTCGGCGGCGTCTCCGTCTTTATCAACCAAGGCACCCCAGCCACGGCCGTAGCTGACGAGACGACCACGCCAACGGCCTTTGCCCTCGGGGCCAACTACCCCAATCCATTCAACCCCGCCACAACCATCCCCTTGGCCGTGCCCAACGGAGCCAAAAATGTGGACTTAACCATCTACAATGTTTTGGGGCAGCCGCTGCGCCACGTGTGGACGGGGCCGCTGCCCGCCGGCGAACACGCGCTGACTTGGGATGGCCGAGATGCACAAGGCCACCCCGTCGCCGCTGGAGTCTATGTGTATCGGGTGCAGGTGGGCGAGCAGACGCGCACCCGCAAAATGGTCAAAATCGAATAGGCGGATGGGGCCTGGAGATGAAGAAGCTAAACCACACTACCACAAACTCTGGAGGTGTATTATGCGCCGCATTCTCTTAGCGATTGGATTGTTGGCGGCTCTACACGGAGCCTCAGTGCACAGCGAAATCATGGCGTCGAGTGTTGATCTGGCTGCAGAAAGCGCTCAGAACCAGCCATCGGTTGCGATCATCACCGGCGAAGTCCAGGATCCTCGCTCGCGGGAAATCACATTTAGGTACGAATCGCCGGCGGCGCTGGAAGGCTCCGGGCAGCGCGTCACGCTCGACAGCCTAGATCGCTTCGCCTTTGAGCTGCCTGTCGTCCGAGGGACCTTCGTCAGGGGGTATTTCGAAGGCAGGCAGCCGAGATGGCAATGGGTGCAGTGGCTAGACGCCTTCTTCTCTGATCCCAATTCCCTAACGCTCTTCGTCGAACCCGGCGACAGTCTGCACGTGGCCGTGGAGGAGGGCTTTTTCGGTCCTTCCTACTCGTTCAGCGGCTCCAACGCGGAAAACAGCCGCTTTACTTCCAAGTGGAGCCCGCGATCCCACCCCTTACGCCTCGAATACGAGGGTCTGGAGTTAGAAGAGTTTTCTCGCCTAATGGAACAGTGGCGGCGGGATCAGTTCGAGTCCTTGGCCGCAGGGCGCGAGCAATACGCGCTGTCTTCAGGGTGCATCGACTATGTGACGGCCTACGTCAACTATGAGTGGGCTAATAGGATGTTTAATTACCCGACGAACTACCAGTTTGCCAACGGACGCGAGAACAGAGACATCACCCCGGAGTACTACGACTTCCTACAGGAGTTTCCCCTAGTGGACGAAAAGGCCATAGGCGTAGCCCAATATCGCTGGTTTCTGGAGCGCACCCTCGGCTGGGGAGAAGACCATGACCATGACGATAACCCCAAGCTGTCCAAGATGTACGATCTATCGGGTTTGGAGTTATCGGAGGAGACCCAAGCGCAACTCGACTCCCTGTACGAAAAGGACGGCCGCCAGCCCGTGCTGTCGAAAATGGTCGCTTTGTCGGCATTTGGTGTTTCGGCGAGTGCCCAAGCCCAGGTTGATTCCCTGTACGAAAAGGATGGCCGATGGCTCAAGCTGTCCGAACTGTACGATTTGTCGGCGTTTGGTGTTTCGGCGAGTGCCCAGGCGCAACTCGACTCTCTGTACGAAAAGTCCGCTAGGTCCCTTAACATCTACCCGTTATTAAGTGAGGAAGAGAAGTCGCCTAGGGCGGATACGACGGACGGAGCGTTGGTGTTCTACATACCTCGTGGAGTACGGTTGGATTCCCTCGCCAAAGAGCCTCCCAAGCTGTCGGCGAAGATCGATCTGTCGGGCTTGGGGCTGTCGGACGCCGCCCAAGCGCAACTCGACTCCCTGTACGAACATCGTCAACCGCTCGAGCTATCGGCGAAGATCGATCTATCGGGCTTGGGGCTGGCGGACGCCGCCCAAGCGCAACTCGACTCGATCTATGCCGAAAGCGGACAGTGGTTTGGGCCTACTAGATACGATCTGGCTAAAGAAAAACTGGAAGGGAGAGTGCTCTACTGGTTTTTAGCCGGAGAGCTGATCAATACGCTCAAGCGCAGTGGCAGTGCAGGCTTTGCAGCGGCCCAGCGCAAGTGGGAAGATTTCCAGCAGATCAACCCGCACCCAGAGTACAATGAGGCCGTCCAAGCGGTTCTGGATAGAGCTATGAAGCTGCAACCCGGACAACCCGCGCCCGAATTCACCTTCCCTAATCTCGACGACCAACCCGTATCGCTGAGCCAGTTCAAGGGGCAGGTGGTTCTGCTCGACTTCTGGGCGAGTTGGTGCGTGCCGTGTATCGGCGACCTGCCCTATCTCCGCCAAGTCAAGGAAAAAACGGCCGACTGGCCGGTCGTCTTCCTCAACATATCGCTGGACGCGGATGAGGCTGATTGGCGAGAGGCGATTGATAAACACGAGATCAAAGGCGTCCACGTGCGGGCGGACGGCTGGAATGCGGAGGTAGCCAAAACCTACCAAGTGAGTGGCATACCTTCGTATTACTTGGTGGACTCCCAAGGGCTGATCGTGGAGCATCATGGCCTCAGGGGGAATACAGACGCGACTGTAGCGACGATCGAGAAGAGCTTGTGAGAAGCCGTTTTAAGATCAATGCGGTTTAATTAAGCACGACGCGCACCCGCAAAATGGTCAAACTCGAATAGGCGAGCCGACCTCTGGAGAAAAGCTATGCGCTACATGTTCTTGGCAATTTTATTGTTGCTCGCTCCGCGCGGAGCGGTTGCCCTAACGTGGGATTTCGACGACGGCTCTACCTATGGCTGGACCGCCCGGGAAGGTGATGATAGCAATATAAGAGGTAGTAGAGAGCCATTACACAGCGAAATCGTCGATGGCGTCTGGCGCATTGCGCCCGTGCCGGGTCGCAGACCCACCGTTCAATTGCGCTCGCCGTTGATCGGCAAAGACTCGGCTCTGTTCGACCGCCTCACCCTCCGGCTGCGCATCATACACCATAGCCCCACCGAGGAACTATTCTCGATATGCTGGTCCAACGCCGCGTACAGACGCCTCTCTGACTCTGGCACAAACGGGCTGCTTTGTACGGGCCGTACTCAATCTTATCCCCTCGAATGGGAAGACATCACCGTAGATCTACGCGCCTTGGCAGAAGCAGACACAGAATGGGCGATCACCTGGCAGGATACCCTCTTCAATTTTCAGATAGACATGCTGTTATATCGGGACTCGCAGGACGTGGACAACCATCCCAAGTTTTTAGAACTAGACTGGATCCAGCTCACAGGGACCGAAGAGTTGGCGCAGGGGGAATTGTCGCCAGAGGATCTCGGTGTGGAGTTGGGGCCGCCCGGCACGCTATTCGCCGAACCCGACTTTTTTCCGCTAGGCGAAGGCATCGGTGCCCCAGACATTTGGCAAAGCAGTCGGCCAAGATCGCGCGGCGCGGTGGGCGACGTAGACGGCGATGGCGATGCGGATCTCGTGGTGCTCTGGAACCGCCTCATGGACCGCGAAATACAACTGGGCTGGACGGTGGCGTCCAACGACGGGCTAGGCCGCTTTGAGCCCACCCAAGAGGTCCCCCTCTCAACCATACCCTCTTCTGAGTATGGTCCATTTAATGACCTCCGGGGGAGCGACTTCGACGGCGATGGACTCCTCGATTTGGTCACTGCCGAAAGGGGGATCGTCGAACTGTGGTATAACTGGGGCGGCGGCTTTGATCCCACCCTGCAACTGTCCGGCGTCGCGCTCGTTGGCTTGGCCGATGGCGACGGCGACGGCGATGTGGACTTGTTGGTTGGCGATGCTCCGTCCCAAGTGATTATGTGGATCAACGACGGCTACGACTTTGTCGATAGCGATACCTTCGTCCTCGGCAGCGAGGAGTCGCGCTGGGCCTACCTATCCGCCGGGCAACCCCTCGGCGAAGCCGCGACCCTATTGTGGAACGGATCCTGTTATGATTCCCAAAACTCCTGGCAACTGACTCGGCCGTGGGCCGCCGTCCAAGAACCGCCGCTCACTGTCGAGGCCGTGGTCAATCCCTGTGCTCTGCACCTGCGGGCCGATCTCGATGGCGATGGGATGGTGGACCTACTCGGCTCCCATGAGAGCATAGATACGTTCCTTGGCAACACCGACTACTACGGCTTAGCCCTGTGGCGTCTGGACGCCTCCGGCGGGTGGACGCGCGATTCCTTGCTCGACTGGAAGGTGCTCCCGTCAGTGGCCAGCGCCAGTGACCTCAACGGCGATGGCGTGCTGGATGTGGCCCTAATCGCTGGCAACTCGACCGTCGGTCCGGCATTGGTAGTATTACTCGGCCAGCGCAATGGCGTGCCCGTCCTCGAAGGCTACTACCCCCTGCCCGGCGAGGGCAATCAGGTGCTCGCCAGCGACGTAAACGGCGATGGCGACACCGATCTGGTCGTGCTGGGAACGAATCCGGCAAGCGGCCTCGGCGGCGTCTTCGTCTTGGTCAACCAAGGCACCCCGGCCACCGCCGTAGCGGCCGAGGCGACCACGCCAACGGCCTTTGCCCTCGGTGCCAACTACCCTAACCCGTTCAATCCCGCCACAACCATCCCCTTGGCCGTACCCGCCGGAGCCAAGAACGTGGACTTAACCATTTACAATGTCCTAGGGCAGCCGATGCGCCAAGTGTGGACGGGGCCGCTGCCCGCTGGCGAGCACGAGCTGACTTGGGATGGCCGCGACGCGCGGGGCCATCCCGTCGCCGCCGGAGTCTATATGTATCGGTTGCAGGTGGACGACCAGACGCGCACCCGCAAAATGGTCAAACTCGAATAGGCGACAGGGCTTGAAGCTGAGAAATCTAAACCACACGACCACAAACTCTGGAGGTAAACAATGCGCCGCGTTCTCTTTGCAATTCTATTGGTGGCCGCTCCATGCGGAGCCTTTGCCCTAACGTGGGATTTCGACGACGGCTCCACCTGGGGCTGGACCGCCCTGGAAAGTGCTAGTTATAGCAACAAACTAGGCAGTAACGACCCACTACAGACCGAAATCGTCGATGGCGTCTGGCGCATTGCGCCGGTACCGGGTCGCAGACCCACTGTTGAATTGCGCGCGCCGCTAATTGGTCAAGACTCGGCCCTGTTCGACCGCCTCACCCTACGGCTGCGCCTCATCCACCATAGCCCCACTGAGGGGCCACTCAAGATGTACTGGTCTAACGCCGAGCAAAGACGCCACCCTAAAGACCCTAAAGAGAGGCCTAGTGTCACGGGGACAGGTCTGCAACCCTATCCCATCGAATGGGAAGAAATCACCCTAGATCCACGCGCCTTGGCAGCAGACCAAGAGCGGGAGATCATCTGGCAGGACACCCTCTATACTATCAGTATAGACATGATGTTATACCGAGACTCTTGGGATATAGACAACCATCCCAAGTTTTTAGAAATAGACTGGATCCAGCTCACGGGAGCCGAAGAGCTGGCGCAAGGAGAATTGTCGCCTCGGGATCTCGGTGTGGGGTTGGGGCCGCCTGGTGCGCTGTTCGCCGAACCCGACTTTTTTCCGCTCGGCGAGGGCATCGGCATCCCAAGCATTGTGCAAGGCCACCGGGAAGAATCGTTCGGAGCGGTGGGCGATGTAGATGGCGATGGCGACGCGGATCTCGTGGCGGCCTGGCACCGCCTCGTGGACCGCGAAAGACAACTGGGCTGGATTGTGGCGTCCAACGACGGACTAGGCGGCTTTGAACCCACCCAAGAGTTCCTCCTCTCAACCGAACCCGCTGAAGACCCTCCAAGCATGAACCTCCAGGGAAGCGACTTCGACGGCGATGGACTCCTCGATTTGGTCGTTGAAGACCGATGGGGGGGGACCGTCGAAGTGTGGTACAACTGGGGCGGCGGCTTTGATCCCATTTTGCAACTGTTCGATGTCTGGCTCCTTCGCTTGGCCGATGGCGACGGCGACGGCGATGTGGACTTGTTGGTCGGCGATATTCTTTACCAAGAAGTGATTATGTGGATCAACGACGGCTACGACTTTGTCAATAGCGATACCTTCGTCCTCGGCAGCGAGGAGGGGCTCATCTTTTCCTGGCTGCCCACCGTACAACCCCTCGGCGAAGCTGCGAGCCTATTGTGGAATGGGAGCTGCTTTGAGCCTCAAGATCAAGACTTTTGGCAACTGACCCAGCCGTGGGCCGCCATCGAGGAACCGCCGCTCTCTTTTGCGGCCCCGATCAATCCTTGTGGCCTTCATCTACTGGCCGACTTTGATGGCGATGGAATGGTGGATCTACTCGGCTCCTCCGAGAGCATAGATCCGTTCCGCGAATTCGAATTCGACTACTACGGCTTGGCTCTGTGGCGTCTGGATGCCTCCGGCGGATTGGCACGCCATTCCTTGCTCGACTGGAAGGTGCTCCCGTCAGAGGCCACCGCCAGCGATGTCAACGGCGATGGCGTACTGGATGTGGCCATGATCGCTGGCAACTCGACCGTCGGTCCGGCGCTGGTGGTGCTGCTCGGCCAGCGCAACGGCGCACCCGTCCTCGAAGGCTACTACCCCCTGCCAAGCGAGGGCAATCAGGTGCTCGCCAGCGATGTCAACGGCGATGGCGACACCGATCTGGTCGTGCTGGGAACAAGTCCGACAAGCGACCACGGCGGCGTCTTCGTCTTTATCAACCAAGGCACTCCGGCCACAGCCGTAGCCAGCGAGACGGCAGCCACGCCAACGACCTTTGCCCTCGGTGCCAACTATCCCAACCCGTTCAATCCCGCCACAACCATCCCCTTGGCCGTACCCGCCGGCGCTAAGAACGTGGACTTAACCATCTACAACGTCCTAGGGCAGCCGATGCGCCGAGTGTGGACGGGTCCGCTGCCCGCTGGCGAGCACCAGCTAACTTGGGATGGCCGAGACGCGCAGGGTCGCCCCGTCGCCGCCGGAGTCTATGTGTATCGCTTGCAGGTGGACGAGCAGACGCACTCCCGCAAAATGGTCAAACTCGAATAGGCGATAGGGCTTGGAGATGAGGAAGCTAAACCGCACGACCACAAACTCTGGAGGTAAACAATGCGCCGCGTTCTCTTTGCAATGTTGTTGGTGGCCGCTCCACACGGAGTCTCTGACTTAACGTGGGATTTCGCCGAGGGCTGGGCGGCCCAGGAGAGTCCCGCAACGCCTACCATGGTGAGCAGCGAAAGCATGGTAGCGAGTCCTCGTTTGGACGCAGACAGTACTCAGAGCCAGCCATCGGTTGTGATCATCACCGGCGAAGTCCAAGATCCTCGCTCGCGGAAAATCACATTTAGATACGAATCGCCGTCGGCGCTGGAAAGCTCTGAGCAGCGCGTCACGCTCGACAGCTTGGATCGCTTCGCCCTTGAGCTGCCCGTCGTCCGAGGGACCCTCGTCTGGGGGTATTTCGAAGGCGGGGAACCGAGATGGCAATGGGTACAGTGGTTAGGATCGTTCCTTTTCGAGCACAGGTGGTTAGGATCGTTCTTTTTCGAGCACAGATTCCTAACTCTCTTCGTCGAACCCGGCGACAGTCTGCACGTGGCCATGGAGGAAGGCTTTTTCGTCCGTTCCTATTCGTTCAGCGGCTCCAACGCAGACAACAGCCGCTTCACTTCCAAGTGGATCCCGCTATTCTACTCCCTACGCCTCGACCGCGACGCATACAAGGGTCTGGAGGTCGAGGATTTCAAGCGCCTAATGGAACAGTGGCGGCGGGATCAGTTCGAGTTCTTGGCCGAGGGACGCGAGCAATACGCGCTGTCTTTAGGGTGCATCGACTATGTGACGGACTACGTCAACTACGAGTGGGCCGTTAGGATGGTTAATTACCCGACGAGTTACCAGTTTGCCAACGGACGCCAGAACAGAGACATCCCCCCGGAGTACTACGACTTCCTGCAGGAATTTCCCCTAGTGGACGAAAAGGCCATAGGCATAGCTCATTATCGCCGGTTTCTGGAACGCACCCTAGGCTGGGAATACCAGAAGGGTTTCGTAGAAAGATCTCCCACGCTATCCGAGCGGTACGATTTGTCGGGTTTGGAATTGTCGGAGGCGACCCAAGCGCAACTCGACTCTCTGTACGAAAAGGAGGGACGACAGTCCGTGCTGTCGAAAATGGTCGATTTGTCGGCGTTTGGTGTTTCGGCGAGTGCTCAAGCGCAACTCGACTCCCTGTACGAAAAGGAGGGACGATGGCTCAAGCTATCCGAGCGGTACGATTTGTCGGCGTTTGGCGTTGCGGAAAGCGCCCAAGCGCAACTCGACTCCCTGTACGAAAAGTCCGATAGGTCCCTCAACTTCTACTGGTTCAGTGAGGAAGAAAAGCCTAGGGCGGATACGACGGGCGGAGAGTTGGTACTCCACATACCTTCTGGAGTACGGTTGGATTCCCTATCCAAAGAGCCGCCCAAGCTGTCGGCGAAGATCGATCTATCGAGCTTGGAACTGTCGGCAGCCGCTCAGGCTCAGCTCGACTCGATGTACGAACATCGTCAACCGCTCGGCCTGTCGGCGAAGATCGATCTATCGGGCTTGGAGCTGTCGGAAGCCGTCCAAGCCCAACTCGACTCGATCTATGCCGACAGAGGACCCCGGTTTGGGTCTAGCTACAATCTGGCCAAAGAAAAACTCGAAGGGAGAGTGCTCTACTGGTTTTTAGCCGGAGAGATGATCAATAGGTTCAAGCACGATCGCAGTGAAGCCTTTGCTGAGTGGGCCCAGCGCAAGTGGGAAGAGTTCCAACAGATCAACCCGTATCCAGAATACAATGAGGCCGTCCTAGTGGCTCTGGCTGCCGCCCTGAAGCTGCAACCCGGCCAACCCGCACCCGACTTTACCCTCGACGACCTCGACGGCCAGTCCGTATCGCTGAGCCAATTCAAGGGCCAAGTGGTTCTGCTCGACTTCTGGGCGAGTTGGTGCGGGCCGTGTATCAACGACCTGCCCTATCTCCGCAAAGTCAAAGAAAAAACGGCCGACTGGCCGGTCGTCTTCCTCAACATATCGCTGGACGCGGATGAGGACGATTGGCGAGAGGCGATTGATAAACACAAAATCGAAGGTGTCCACGTGCGGGCCGGCTCTGGCTCGGAGGTAACCAAAACCTACCAAGTGATGGGCATACCTTCGTATTACTTGGTTGATTTACAAGGGCTGATCGTGGAGCATGAGGGCTTCAGGGGGAATGCAGACGCGCTGGTAGCGATAATCGAGGAGAGCTTGTGAGAAGCCATTTTAAGATCAACACGGTTTAATTAAGCACGACGCGCACCCGCAAAATGGTCAAACCCACAAACTCTGGAGGCAAACAATGCGCTACATGCTCTTTGCAATTCTATTGTTGGCGGCTCCACACGGAGCCTTTGCCCTGACGTGGGATTTCGCCGACGGCTCCACTTGGGGCTGGACCGCCTGGGAAGGTGATTATAGCAGAAGAGGTAATAAAGAGCCATTGAAGAGCGAAATCGTCGATGGCGTCTGGCGCATTGCTCCCGTGTCTGGGCTTGGTATCAGACCCGCCGTTCAGTTGCGCTCGCCGTTGATCGGCAAAGACTCCGCCCTGTTCGACCGCCTCACCTTACGGCTGCGTATCATACACCACAGCCCCACTGAGGGACAACAATTCTCGATGCGCTGGTCCAACGCCGTGAGCCGCCTCCCTGATTCTGGCAGAAACGGGTTGGGCCATACTCAATCCTATCCCATCGAATGGGAAGAAATTACCATCGATCTACGCGCCTTGACAACAGACCCAAACAGGGCGATCACCTGGCAGGATACCCTTTTCAATTTTCAGATAGACATGCTGTTATATCGGGACTCGCAGGATGTGGACAATCATCCAAAGTTTTTAGAACTAGACTGGATTCAGCTCACCGGGGCCGAAGAGTTGGCGCAGGGGGAATTGTCGCCTAGGGATCTCGGTGTGGAGTTGGGGCCGCCCGGCACCTTGTTCGCCGATCCCGACTTTTTCCCGCTCGGCGAGGGCATCGGCTCAAGTTATCTATATGCCTCGCACGGCGCGGTGGGCGACGTGGACGGCGATGGCGATGCCGATCTCGTGGTGCTCTGGAACCGCCGCGTGGACCGCGAAAGCCAAATGGGCTGGACGGTGGCGTCCAACGATGGGCTAGGCCGCTTTGAACCTACCCAAGAGTTCCTCCTCTCAACCGCATCTTGGGACAACGTTCCAATCATGGACCTGTGGGGAAGCGACTTCGATGGCGATGGACTCCTCGATCTGGTCGTTACCGAAGGCGAGATCGTCGAGCTGTGGTACAACTGGGGTGGCGGCTTTGATCCCGCCCTGCAACTGTTCGATGTCTGGCTCCTTGGCTTGGCCGATGGCGACGGCGACGGCGACATGGACCTATTGATTCAGGAGTTCGACGACTCCGATCACTTGGCCCAATCCCAAGTAAGCCTGTGGATCAACGACGGCTACGACTTTGTCGATAGCAACACCTTCGTCCTCGACAGCGAGGAGGCGCGCTGGCCCTACCTACCCGCCGGGCAACCCCTCGGCGAAGCCGCCAGCCTGTTGTGGCGCCCATCCTGCCATCAGCCCCAAGAATCTGACTCTTGGCAACTAACCCGGCCGTGGGCTGCCATTGAGGACCCGCCGCTCGTTGTCGAGGCCCCGGTCGATCCCTGCAACCTGAACCTGCACCTGATCGCCGATCTCGATGACAATGGGACGATGGACCTACTCGGCTCCCCCGAGCGCATAGATTGGTTCTATCATGGCTTGGCCCTGTGGCGTCTGGACGCCTCCGGCGAGTGGACACGCGATTCCTTGCTCGACTGGAAGGTGCTCCCGTCAGACGCCACGACCAGCGACCTCAACGGCGATGGCGTCCTCGATGTGGTCATAGTCGCGAGTAACTCGACCGTCGGTCCGGCACTCGTGGTGTGGCTCGGCCAGCCCAACGGCGCACCCGTCCTCGAAGGCTACTATCCCCTGCCCGGCGAAGGCAATCAAGCACTCACCGGCGATGTCAACGGCGATGGCGACCCCGATCTAGTCGTGCTGGGAACGAGTCCGACAAGCGACCACGGCGGCGTCCTCGTCTTTATCAACCAAGGCACCCGGGCCACCGCCGTAGCGGCTGAGGCGGCAACTCCAGCTTCCTTTGCCCTCGGTGTCAACTATCCCAACCCGTTCAATCCGGCCACGACGATCCCCTTGACCGTGCCCGCCGGAGCCAAGAACGTGGACTTGACCATCTACAACATCCTAGGACAGCCGATGCGCCGAGTGTGGACGGGTCCGCTGCCCGCTGGCGAGCACGAGCTAACTTGGGATGGCCGCGACGCGCAGGGGCAACCCGTCGCCACCGGAGTCTATGTATATCGGTTGCAGGTGGACGACCAGACGCACGCCCGCAAAATGGTCAAACTCGAATAGACGAGACGAGCAAATTGAATAAAGCCATACACCACACCCTGTTAATCGGCCTCCTCTGTAGCGCCACTTCCGCGTTGGCCGTCGATACTCTCGACGTGGGCCAAGACGGCCGCCTAGGCCGCTGGGACAGCATTGTCGAGGAGGTTCGGTTCTTAGGGGTAGCGCGCGATTCCATCTGGATGTGGCCGGCAGAGCCCGGCGAAAACCTGTCACTGCGCTTGGCCGAGCGCGGGGGCATGGCGGTGGGGCTGGTGGCAAATCCCAATGGAATCCTCCGCGTGCCCATAGGCACTCTGCTCTACGACGGCAATTCCGCTACGGCCTTCGATCCAGATCGGTTTGCCGCTTTCAGCCGCAGTACGCCCGTAGAGATCGACCTCGGCGCCGTCTTCCGCGTCAATCGCGTCCGCCTCTTCCCGCGCCTTGACCGCCAGAACAGACGCCGCTTCCTACAGGTCTTTCGCCTCTACACCCAAGCCGAGCGCCAAGCAGAGTACACCCCTGCCATCAGCTTTCTCGCCGCCACCCCCAACGTCGAGCCGGTGGTGGAACAGCCCTTTGCTAGCCGCGACGTGCGCTACGTGCACATAGAGCCTGGCACGGAGCGCGAGTGGGAATTGGCAGAAGTGGAAATCTACGGCGCTGGTGACGCGCCCGTGGGCACCTATGTCTCTAGGCCGGTCCGGGCGCGCTATACCAACATCGTCTGGGGCAAAGTGCGCTACGAGGGAGGCTCCATAGAAAACGCCCCGGCCACCGTGCAGACGCGCACCGGCCCCGACCGCGACCCCGAGCACCACTTCCGCCTAGACCCCGAGGCGGAGGACGGCCTGCAACGGGTGAGCAGAGAGGATTACCAAGCATTGCCCGATGCGGAAAAGGGGGCGGTCAAACCCAATCCACTGTGGAGTAGCTGGCAGACGGTCAGTGGCGGTCTGATGCGCTCGCCGGGGCTGCGCCGCTTCTTGCAATTCAAGGTGCGCATGACCTCACCGGGGGCCGTGCTCAGGCGGCTGGTCTTCGAATTTGCGCGGCCGCCGGTGGTCGGCAGCCTGCTGGCCGAAATCAGCCCCGGCGTCGTGCAGCCGGGCGTCGAGACGCGCTTTACCCTCTCTATGGAAGTGCACCTGCGCGACGCCAGGGGCCGAAATCTGCAAGCTACGGGCTTCCGCTTTCTGCAGGTGCGCACGGCCGCGCAGGTAACGGAAATCGAGCAGATACTTATCGATGACAAGGAAATTTCCTTTACCTCCACCAACAAGCCGGGCGAAGGCTTCGACGTCAACTTGTGGCGGCACATCGAGCAGACGGGGACCTTCGTGCAGATCGTCTTTCGCGGCGCTGTGTTCCGCGACTACACGCGCTTTGAGGTGCGGGCATTAGACCGCAGGGGCGAAGACGGTCAACTCGAAGAGGCCTATCAAGTGGCCGACGAGCGCGATGTGGACCCCTCGCTGGAAGGGACCAATCTGGTCGTGCGCTTCGCGGACGGCAACGTGCCGCTGGTGGCGCAGTTGGAGGGACCTCGGCTGTTCACGCCCAACGGCGATGGGGCCAACGATGCCTTCGCGCTGAGTTATGCACTGTTGAAGCTCACTACTGAGGCCACGGTGACTCTAGAGATGTACGACTTGGCCGGTCGCCGAGTGCGGCGGGCCTATGAGGGGACGGACGGCAACGGGTCGTATGCGCTGGAGTGGGACGGGACGGACGACCGGAGTTTATTAGTGCCGCCGGGGCTGTATCTGTACGAGTTGCGGGTAGAAGCCGACGAGGAGTTGGAGCGCCGCTGGGGCTCGGTGGGAGTGGCGTACTGATATGAACAACGGACGTTACGCATGTAGGGGCGACCGGCCGGTCGCCCCCACCGACGGCATGAACCCAAGGGCATCCATTGGTCGGGCCTGGCCGGCGCTACTTTGTCTATTATTGACGCATCCACTCGTCCTCGTCGCTCAGACCGGCTACCGGCTGACGCGAGACGAGGTTGTCATCGACCAAGCGGCGCACTGGGCCGAATGGGAGGCACCTGTAGGGACGCACGTAGTTGCGGCGGAAGGTGCGGTATTGCCCCGCTTCCTGCGCCGCGACATCAACGCCGCGCTCAACGCGGTGGAGTTCGAGACCGCGGAGGTCAGCGGAGACACGTTGGTGGGGGGGATCCGCATGGCGGGCAGCAGCGCAGAGCAGGCACCGTTCATAATAGACGGGGACCAAGACACCTACTGGGAGCCCGATCCGGCCGACCCACTGAAAGACTGGTTTGTCGATGTGGAACTAGGGCGAACGGTGATCGCCAAAAGGGTGGTTGTGCGCTTCGCCCAGTCAGGCGATCCCTTCCTCAAGTTCAGGGTGCTGCTCTCGGACGGGCGAGAATATCCAGTATCGGATCGGCGGCGGCAGCTAAAGTTCTTCCGCGTCGGGCAGGTGACGTACCCCAACAAGACAGAGCGGGAGTTCAGCTTCGAGGTCCGTCCCCAGCGCCCCTTGCCCGCTGGAGTCGAGGGAGAAGTGGCGCAGATCGTGCGCTTTCAGGCGTTGGCTGCGGACAGTACGCGAGGCGAGGAAGTAGATAGGGCCACCTACGAGGCGCTATTGCCCGCAGACCAAGGGACGGTCGAGTACTTCCGCCAGACGGTCATCGGCCGCCAAATCCTAATCGACGAGCAGACGCATCGGGATTTGCCCGAGGAGGAGCAGGGCCTAGTGCGCTATTTTCGCCGCGAGCGGCCGCGCTTGGCCGAGCTTGAGGTCTATACCCTAGGGGACAATGTCGTCAATCTGACCCAGCGGATCCGCAATCGCAACGTGACCATCTTCGACAATCTCCTGCTCGCGCTGGCGACCGATGGCCTCTTCCGCTCCTTCTACCCGTTGCGGATTTACGACTCGGTGCGCGACCGCAACCAGCTCATAGTTGACCTAGGGGCTCAGTTCTGGCTGGACCGGGTGCGCCTAGTCAGCGCCGAGGGGCCTTTAAGCGCCTATCAGCTCCGGATCTCGGATGGCAGTTTAGACCCCGATGGCTCGCTGTTGTGGGAGGCTTTGGAGGAGCGGCAGAATCGGGAGTCCTTTCTACAGCTAGAGGAGCAGTTCCCCCTGCGAGAGGTGCGCTATTTGGAACTGAGACGTTTGGAGCTAGTGTTAGTGGGGGAGCGTACCGAGACGGGCAACTTGAGCGAGTTCCAAGCTTATGGCGAAGGCTACGTGTCCAAGGTCGCGCTCGAATCGCCCGTTATCCACCTAGGCCGCTCGCGGATCTTCTCCGCAGTGGAATGGGACGGAGACCAGCCCCCGAGCACCCAGCTAGAGATCCGCACCCGCAGCGGTGACGAAGTGATTGAGGAGCGGCGTTACTTCGACGCGGTGGGACAAGAAATCAGCGAGGAGGAGTGGGAGGCCATCCGCTACGAGAAAAACCGCGGCGAGGTGCTAGTTCGGGAAATACCGGGGCCAGGATGGAGCAACTGGAGCGCAGCTTATCTAACGTCGGGGGAGCCATTCAAGTCGCCCAGCCCCCGGCGCTTCGTCCAAGCGCAGCTACGGCTTTTGACCCAAGAACCGCTGCGTACGGCGCAGATGAGGAGCTTGCGGCTTAAGTTGGCACCGCCGTTGGTGGACCAGACCTTCGCCGAGGTGTGGCCTATCGATGGGGTGGAGCCAGGGGCAGATCAGCTCTTCTCCATGTATATCCGCTCGGTTTTTGGTCCCGGAAACTCCGGCTTCGACCGAATCCGGCTGCACTCGTCGTCCTCGGTCCCGATTGAGCTAATCTCCTTCCGCGAGGGCAACGAGGCACAGTTGCGCGCCGGCACCGGGCGGGAGCTATGGCCGGGACCACTGGGTCTAGAGCGGCTGGAGGACGGGTCCGTGGAATTGGCTTTTCCCGCGCCGGTCACCGGTGGGCAGTCGTTGTACGAGGCGCGTTTCCGCACGCGGGTGTTTTTGAGCGGTACCGCTTTTGGTGCCGAATTGAAACGCGCGACCCGACCCGGGATCGTCCAGGCGATAAGCGAGGGCGACGCTGGGTCGCTGGCTGCGAGCCAGTCGCTGGTGGTAGTGGCCGACGTGGAAAACTTCCCGCTGTTGGACCGGGTGCATTCGCTGCCCCAAGTCTTCACCCCCAACGGCGACGGCATAAACGACCAAGCCGAGATCCGCTTTACCATCTACCGCCTCATCCGGGGAAGGCGGATTGAGGTCGGGATCTACGACCTGTCCGGCCGCAAGGTGCGCGAGCTTTCGCTGCGCCGGGAAAACCCCAGCGGCGACCACTTGGTGGCTTGGGATGGTCGCGACGACGCAGGGGTACTGGTGCCGCCGGGGACCTATTTGGTGCGCGTCGGTTTCACCGCCGATGTGGGTGCGGGAAAAACCGAGGCCGCGAGCTTGGTGGGGGTGGTCTATTGACCGAACGGAGAAGAGCTTGGTTGGCAGGCGTCTTGGCCTGCTGCACGTTGCGCGCGCTAGCGGTCGAGGCGCAAAATGAGGACGCGAGCCGGTGGGGGCTGCAGGGCCCGCCAGTGACCGCATGGGAAGTGCCGCACTTCGAGATAGAATACGTCACGCCGCGAATGCACCGCTGGTACGCGCCCCGACATCTGGCCGAAAGCTACATGCAGCCCTGGTACGGCGGCGACCGTACCTCCTACGCGCGAGAACGCTACCGGACCCTCGTGAACGCTGGCCTAGAGGGCGAGGCGTGGTACGACACCTTCGGCCACCGCATAGGACGCGGCTGGATGGTCTATACCTGGGAACAGGAGCAAGCCAAACGCGATGGCAGTTTGATCCGCAAAGGATGGCCTTACGGGGGATTCTTCCAGAATCTGGTGATCGCCTCGGACGAGAGCAGGGGAACCAGCGCGCGGTTGATGATCGGCGACGGGATCTTCACCGTCTTCACGCCTTTGACCTTCAACAAGACCAACTTCAACGGGCTGCGCCTCGACTGGGCCAACGAGCGCCACGTGGGGAGCCTGCTGCTGTCGCGGCCGAGCCAGCCGAACAGGGCTGACCGCACCAATATCACGCACCTGTTGGGAGGCCACGCCGAGTTCAAAGCCGGCGACGCGGTGCTCCTTGGCGTTACGTATATCAACGCCCACAACGCGCAAAGCCAGGTGCGGATTACATATGGCAATCCCCTGTACGGAACGCTGACCACCGGCCAGAACAAGCCGCTGGACAAACTGTGGGTGCGGCTCAGGGATGATTCGCCAGCCGACGGGGTGAGTGGCACGTCGCTGTTCAGGTACGACATCGTGCTGGTCGATACCAGTGGACACAAGGTGCGCGGGCGAGAAATCGGCTTTTTGCCGCGCATTGAGGGAGGGCGGACGCGGGCTGGGGCGCTGGTAGCCGACGGTTCGGAGACGGTCCTGCTCGAATACGATTTCGCCGCCCTCGACTACGAAGGGTTGCGCTCGGCTACCTTGCGCCGGGCGGCAGTCGAACTGGTGGTCGCCGACGACTACCGGGTCGAGATGGCCTCGAACTTGCAGACCGACGGCGAGCGGCGCGACCCGCAGATCGTGTTTTTCCCTGTCGTGCGATCGCCGGGCAATGTCCAAGACAACAGCAACAGCCAAGTGCTGCGCCTAGACTACGGGTTGCCCACCGCCAACGAACTGCTTGGGATCAACTGGGACTTGGTCGAGTGGCACGGCGTCTCATTCCGGGGCGAGGCCGTGGTCAACCGGCAGCACGGCATGTACCCCAGCCGAGACACCAAGCACCTGCACCACTTCGTCAACAGCGCCCACGCCGCGTACGCCGAGGTGGCCTACGAGCGCTATCCCTGGAATATGGCCGGGGAGTTGTTCTCGCTGGCCGACGGCTATTCGACCAACTACTGGCTCGTGCAGGGCAACGGCGATATTCGCTATCAAGCGCCGGTTCCCGACCTCTACGAATTCGTCGATGACGACGACGACCACGACGGCACCCCGGAGTGGGAACGGCCCTTCCAGCATTTTTCGCGGGAGGCCTTTCCCGGCTACGACGAGAACGGCGATTTCATCTACGACCACAACCAGAACCGCAATCGCATACCCGATTACGAGGAACCTTTCCTGCGGTTTCGTTCGGACCGACCAGAGTACCTCTTCGGCCTCGACCTCAACCACAACGGCGCGATCGACCGATTCGAGAACGACCTCTTGCCCGACTACCCCTACAAGCGCGACCATCGCGGTTTCAATATGTACGCACGCGGGCATCTAGGGCCGGATGCGAGTTTGGCGCTGGGCCACCAGCGAGTGCGGCTGATTTCCGGGGATGGTCAGACCCATGCGGTGTACGCGCTGGCAGCGGCGCGCTGGAGTCTTAGAGGCGGGCAACTGCGGTTTTTCGATTTCGCGGCGCTCGTCAGGGACGACATCCCGGACGACTTGGAGCAATGGGTACAGCCGGTGGGCGCGGTGGGGCGGATGCAGACTCTTGTGGACCGACTGCCGGGGGACAACGCTTGGCGCAACGCGTTGTACGCCGACTGGGAACAGGCTTTTGGCTGGGGTCTGCGCCACATGCACCGCTTCAAGTGGGAGGGTTGGTGGCAGCGCGGGAATGGAGCGGTGCTCCGCAGTCGCGAAGGACGCGCCAGCTCGGGTTTTCTCGGCGTGATCAACAAGGCCGAGTGGACGGTGCCTTTGGGGCTGGGCCGGGTGGAACCGCGCTGGAAGAGCGAGTACCGCCGCGTCCGGCCCTTCCACAGCCGTGCGCCCGTGGCGGAGAGCTTGGAACAGACCTTGTTCCTGCTATGGGTGCAGCCGATCCTAGCCGAGCAGGTCTCGATCAGCTATTATGCTCGGCACGGCCGCCAGATATTCGACACCCAGCTACAGTGCGGGTTGGAGTGGAGTCGGTTCTGGATGCTGGAGGGTAGGCACCCGGAGGTGGCGGAGGACTTTATGGGCCGGACGCTGGTGATCCAGCTAACGAACAGGGTGGGCTATGCCGGCTACCAATTGGTGACCCGAGTAGGAGCGCAGTGGCTGTGGCGCGATTTTGACCACAGCGAAGACCAGCGCTCCAGCATGCTTTTTATGACTATCAACGCGGGGTTGAAGCTATGAACTGGGCTTTCGCGGCGCTATTATTGCTGGCAATAAATGCCGACGGCCAAGTGCGCACCTTCGTGCTCGGCGGGGTTGAGCACGACTGGGAAGGCGGCGGCGACGGCATCGATCCCGAATTCTTGTTCGGCCCTCGGTACCGGCCGCAAGTGGATACGAGCAACGTGCTGGTGGGCGCGGTCGATTTCGTTCATTGGCCGGAGTCGATCAGCCCGCGCTTTTTCGACGGCGAGGAGAATATCGCCTCCCTAGTGCTCGAAGGCCAAGGCTCGGTTAGGGCACCCAATGCAATAACTAAGTACACCGATTTGCGGAAGGCCCAGCTCCGCGGCATCGTCAACGGCGACCACGCCATCGCCTTCGAGCGCAAACCCACCCCCTTCAACCCACTGGTTCCGGCCTACGGGATCTGGATCATCCTCGACTTTGTCCCACAGGTGGGCGTGCAGCGGGTGCGCTTCTATCCGCGCAACACCGTGGCAGCCACGCCGCGCCAGCCCTACCAAGACGACTTCCTGCGCGCCTACGAACTGTGGGTCAACCCGCGACAGACCAACCGCGTCAGCGGTTCGCCGGACATTTTGGTGATCCGCGAGTTGGAAAACGAGGACCCAGTGATCGATGTGGCGGTCAAGCCCCAGTACGTGCGGCTGGTAAAGTTGCGTTCGCTGTCGGAGGTGCCCTTCGAGATCGACGAGATCGAGGTCTATGGCACGGGCTACATGAACCGGGCGACCTACCAGACGGACCTGCTCGACCTAGGGACTCCCGCCACCGTCGGCGAGGTGCGCTGGGTGGAGGAGGTAGTTGGCGAAGCGCCCTTTTCCCGTCTGACGGCGCGAGTGCGCACCGGGCTAGACGATACGCCGATCATCTATCGGCAGCGAGTCGAGGCTGAAGATCCGTTCTCACTGCTGACAGACGTCGAGGTGAGCGCCGCCGAATACTGGTCGCTGGACCGCCCCAAGCGCTTGCCGCCGCAGGAGGACGAAGAAAACTGGAGCCCGTGGCAGCGCGTGTTGAACGGCGGCCTAGTAACAGCACCGGGGCCGCGGCGCTTTATCCAGTTGCAGTTTGCCTTTGCAGGCCGGCTCTTTGATACGCGCCTCGTCGACCGGCTCGAATTCGACTACCTCCACCCGCCGATCGCCGACACCCTCCGGGCCGAGGTCTTTCCGCGGCTGGCCGAAGCGGAAAAGCCGGCGACGTTCCATTACGCAGTGTTGCTGAGGGCTAACGGGGCGGTGCGCGGCTACGACGCATTGGCCGTGGACTCCAACGCGCCGGTGGAGAATATCCGCAATGTGCGCATAGACGGGCAGGCGGTGGATTTCGCAGTAGAATACGCGCACCAAGAGGGCTTTCGGCTGAGTTTTGCATTGGTGCGCAGAGACGGGGCCGTGCTGGAATTCACCTATGACCTGCCGATCTTCCGCTTCGGCACCACGTTCTCCAGTCGCGCTTACAACAGCCGATTTCCGACGGTACCGCAGATCGTCGCGCCGGGGCAGGTCGTGGATTTCGGGCCAGCGGACCAGGACGAGCTTGCGGGGCTGGCAGTAGAAATCCCCAAACCGCAGATCGGCAAACTAGTCGGCGAGATCGCGACCAACGCGCGGGTGTTCACGCCCAATGGGGACGGGGTCAACGACCAGTTTGAGATGTTTTTCAACCTGTTGCAGATCGTCGAGCCGGCACCGGTGGCGCTGGACGTGTTCGACTTGGCAGGGCGGCGGATGCACAGGGCGTTTGTGGGGAAGCGGGGGATCGGGCCGACGCGTTACGGTTGGGACGGAAGGACCGCGGATGGGAAGTTGCTGGCACCGGGAACCTATGTGTGGGTATTGCGGGTGCAGGCAGACGCGTTTGAGGAGCGACATCTGGGGACGCTGGGGGTGGCGTATTAATGCTCGTTCTACCATTAAAAACGAAAGTGACAGTGCAATTGATGAAATACAGCGCACTGATGTCCCTGCTTGCCGCGCTTCTGGTTGACGCCGCCCAAGCCCAGGACTACGGCGCCCGCTTGGGCACCATCCAGCGCGGCGGCCGAGTCACCTACGAGCCCCGAGGCCCCGGCGTGATTTTCGACGCGCTCGATCCCGCCATCCGCAAGTGGTACGTGCCGCAGGAACTCTACGCCGAATACCGTTGGAAACAGTGGGAATACTCCAACTACGCACGCGAAAACTACCAGCGCTACGTCTTCACCGCGCTGGAGGGCGATTACTTCTACGACGTCTATGGAAATTTCCTGACCCGGGGGTGGTTGATCTACGACTGGCGGCAGGAAAATCCCCAACCCTTCGGCAGCGCGGTGCACAAGACCCAGCAGTTCCGCAATTGGTTCAGCAACCTAGTGATCGCCTCCGACCACAAAGGGGAGCACCACTACGCCATCACCGTCGGCAACTACATCCGCACCACCCTGACGCCCATGACCTTCTCCAATCCGGTCTTCAACGGCCTGCAGATCGACTACGCCGCCGACAAGTATCAGGCGACGCTGTTGATGTCGCGGATTTCGGAACCCAACTCGATCTTCACCGCCCGAGGCACGCAGGCCTCGCAGCGCACCAACAATACCAACTTGTTTGGCGGCAGACTAGAGATCCAAGTAGGAGACTTCGTCAAGGTCGGGGGCACGCTGGTCAACGCGCATCACTCGCAGACCCAGCGGCAGGCAGTCAACGGCGATATCTTCAAAGGGCAGCTAACCGAGGCGCTGAATTTCACGCCCGTGACGATGATCGAGATCCGCATCCGCGACGATTCCCCCGAGGACGGCAAAGGAGGGGGAGCGCTTTTCGCCAGCGACCTGCTGGTGTACGATTTAGAGGGGAACGAGACGCGCGCCAGCGAGATCGGCTTCCGGCCACTCATCGAGGGCGGCCTCCAGCGCCAAGGTTTTTTGGCGGCGGACGGGTTGGAGGAGATCTTGGTGCGCTACGACCTAGCCGATGCCGGCTATATCGGCGTTGACCCGACCGAGATCACCCGCATCGCGGTGGAACTGGTGGTGGCCAACGACTATCTGATTGAGGTCGCCTCCGACAACCAAGTCAACGCCGACGACGCGATCGTCTTCCTGCCGGTGGCCCAGGCCCGGGGCAACGTCCAAGACGGCTCCAACCAGCGCGTGTTGTTCTTCAACTACGGGCTGCCGACGGCCAACCAGATCGCCGGGTTTACCTTCGAGTTGACCGACCTAGCCGGGTTCGCCGGATATGCGGAGATTGCCGTCAACAACCGCTACCGGCAATTCCCCAACCCCAACCGCAAACGGCACCACACCACCGGCGACGAGGCCCTAGCCTGGTTCGCCAACCTTTCCAGCACGCCCTACCCGTACTTCTTTTTGCTCGAGGCGTTCAGCATTGACCCGACCTACCAGACCTCGATGGTGACCGCCGGCAAGGAGGGCAGGCTCGACTACGGCAACCACTTCGAGCGCTACGAGTTCGTCGCAGACAACGACGATCAGGACCGCCGTCCCGACTGGCGGCGCAAGGGATGGGCACCGGGCGACCGCGAGATCTTTCCCGGGTGGGACGAGAACAACGACTTTATTTCCGATTTCAACCAAAATGACAACGAGGACAGCCCAAACCTGATCCCCGACTACGAGGAGCCCTTCCTGCGCTACTACTCAGACCGGCCCGAATTCCTCTACGGGATGGACATGAACCACAACGGCACCATTGATCGCTTTGAAAACGACGAGGAGGCCGACCTGCCCTATCGCCGCGACCGGGAGGGCTACAACGCCTTCGGCGGTGCCCATCTGTTGCCGGGCGTGCGGCTGATGCTGGGGAGGATGGATATGCGCCGACTGGCGGCTGCGGAGCACAACCAAGCCCTCTACGGGGTGTTGACGTTCGACCGCGACTTCAACCGCTGGGGTCGGGTGCGGCTCTTCGAGGATCTGCGCAAAGTGCGGGACAATATCGCCGACCCCCTCCTCCAGTGGAGGCAGCAGCCCAATACGCGGGGGGCGCTATACGGGGTGGAGGATCCCCTCGCAGCGCGCAATACCGTCCTCGGCACGTCGTGGTTCGGCTGGGAGCAGCGGCCTTTTGCGGGATTGCGTCTGGAGCACAAGGCCAAGTGGCAGTTCCACCGCCAATTGGATGGCCGGATCGACTTGGAGTTGAGGGGTTTGCGCCAGACAGCCTCGTTTTTGGGCGTGATCAACAAGGCGGAATACCGCTTGAGCGCAGGAGGGTGGACCTTGATGCCGCGTTGGAAGAGCGAATTCTCGCGCCGCCGGCCAGTGCTTGCCGGGATGCCGACGCGCCTAGAGCTCGACGAACTGCTGATGCTGATACTCCGCTTCCCGCTGATGCGCAGGAGCACCGTCGAGGCCGGCGTGGAATACGAGATCTTCTCGCAGTTGCAAAATCCCACGCCACCGGGCGCGGAGGATAGCTTCCGCGGGCTGACTACCACGGCACAACTGACCAATACCTCGGACTACATAGGGTACCTGTTGACTACGACCCTCGGCTTCGAGCTGACGCGAACCAGCTTCGAGGGTCGGCGGAGCGAATTGACGACGCGGAGCTTTATCACGATTTACGCGGGGGTCGAGCGGTAGGGGGACATGCCGTAAAGGTTATTTGCGCTACCGCCTGGGCGACTAGGCGGTTTTTTTATTTTTGCGGTTCACATAGTCGCGCTTTGTGGGTCATATAGGGCAAACGCGCTACCGGCCAAGCGCAGACGCATACGACCTACATGCTAAATAGGAGCGTGGATCATGTTGAATCGAACGATTATTGCCACGGCAGCAGTGGCCCTGCTGCTCAGCCTGCGGGCGAGCGCCGCCACCGAGACTTCTTGGAGCGAGCAGCGCGACCTTGACCACGGGCGCATTGAAGCGTGGATTGAAGATGGTTGGCTGCACGCCCGGCGAGTGGACGGCACCGACGATCTGGTCTGGCACGTAGTGCTGGGCCAAGTGGAGAAGGGAGCAGTGCCCACCATACAAGGCGGCTCAACCGCCGAAGTGCGCCATCCCAATGGCCGCTACTTCGTGCGCGACATCGCCAACCAGCGACTCAATTGCGTCCGCCAGAAGCTGGCGGTGGGCGAGTTTGCCGGAATCGACACGACCTTCTTGGCCGACGCACAAAGTAGCGGCTGGGGCACGGGAAATGATCTGGGCATTGCCGTTAAGAATCTGGATGACCACCAGTGGGTGTTATTGGGGCCAGCGCGTGTAGTCAGGGAGGGGGAAGAGAGGCACCTTGAGATCGCCCCCAACGCCGTGTTGCGCATGACTCCCACACTACAGGAGGGAGAGCACGCGCGATTGCGCACCGTAGGCACCGCAGGGATGGGCATGATCGACTACTCCTACGACAAGGCAGAACTAAGCGACGACGGGGAATTTCTCCAGGCGCGCTACGTCGGCATGGAGGAGGCCGAAAGAGTGCTCAACCGCAGCAAGCTCGAACAAGGCTCCATGCCCCCCAATTTAGATGCGGAACGCTGGGTCAATCCGATGCCTACTGAGCAGCTAAAAGCTCTAAATCAAACCCCGGTGATTCTCATTGACTTCTGGGCGACGTGGTGTACGCCCTGCGTAGCCGAGATGCCCACCGTGCAGGCTCTGTACGATCAGTACGCCGAGCAAGGATTTATAGTCGTTGCGCTTCACTCGGCGCACCAATCCCAAGACATGGACGATTTCGTCGCCGAACACGGCTACACCATGCCGATTGTGCTAGATACGGGCGAGACGTATCGCCGCTTTGGCGTCGAAGGCATTCCCCAATACGTGCTGATCGGCCGCGATGGCCGACTCGCCGAGACAGGTCTTTTGGGCAGCGTGCCGAGTGCAGAGCAGATCGAAGCCCTCTTAGCCGCCAACTAATTTTGCGCCGATCAGCCGACATAAGCGCCGAAGCCGTGGAGCACTACGGACGCCTAGTGCTCAAGGTGGCCTATACGATCGTCGCCAATGCCGACGAAGCGCAGGAGGTCTTTCAGGAAACCTTCCTGCGCTTCCACACGGCCTGTATGCGCGGTGAGATCATTGCCTACCCCAAGGCATGGCTTTGCCGGGTGGCAACCAACGCGGCCTTCAAAATCCGGCGCTATCAACATCGGGCACTGCTCTACGAAGAGGAAAACACCGCGGTGGAAGCCGATGCCGACAAAGACGCTGAGCACCGCTTGCTCATGAACCGAGTGCGCGACTTGGCCGCTGAATTGCCCGAGCGCCAGCGCACCGTCTTCGCCCTGCGCAACTTCGAAGGCTGGCCCTTTGCCGAGATCGCCGCACGATTGGGATGCAGCGAGGAGTCGGCCAGAGCTAGCGAGTACAAAGCACTTAAAAAAATCCGCGCCCACTTGGGTGCTAGCTGCAAGGACTAAACGCCATGAACAGGGCCGAATTTGAGAGCAAACTGAGCGACTACGTGCGAGGCGAGCTATCGGCTGCAGAAGTGCGACAGATCGAGACCTATCTGACCGAGCACCCTGAAGCGGCTGACGACTTGGAGGCGGTGCGTACCGTGCTGGAGCTGAGTGCTGACATCGGCACCGCCGAGCCACCGGACGCGCTTTTTGCGGCAGCTCGTACCAACGCATTAAAGGCGATCCAAGCAGCGGACAAGCGTCAGCGCACGGGATTCTGGCAGCGGCTGCAGCGGCCGATGTACCTGTCGGGACTGGCCGCCGTGCTGGCCGGGGTGGTATTCGGGGTACTCTGGCAGGGAAGTACTTCGGCGTGGGCAGAGGTGGTCGCTGAGGTGCGTAAGCTTAACTCCGTGCGCGTAGAGGGCTGGTTCCGAGGAGAAAAAGGTGAGCAGGTGCCAGTGCAGCAGTGGATCAAGGCACCGCACCTTTTCCGCTCTGCAGTCGGCACCGGCGCGGCGCGGCGCGAGGCCGTGGTGAACGATGCCAAAATGCGGGTTTACATGGACGGCGTCTGGTATGGGGAAGACCGGGGCGCGAAAAGCGCGTGGTCCATAGATAAGGTTGCCGAGCAACTAGCTCTGCCTGAGCGCGAGCAACTAAGGCCTTGGAGCTATCAGATTGAGCGCGAGGATCGAGGGGCGACGGTGCTTTTTTCGATTTGGCAGCGCTCCTCGCTAGGCACTAAGACCCCGTCGGATATCCGATATGAAGTCGAGGTAGATGCCCAGACGCGGTTGCCGAGCAACTCCCGCGTTTATCTCGATGTGGGCCAAGAAGATTGGGAGTTGGTCAGTGAATTGAATTATCTGGACTACGACACCCCGCTGGCAGACGAGCTTTTCATGGTCGCCGACGATGCGGTTCAGTCCTTCACCGACTCGGTACGGTCCGCCTTGCCGTTCGCGCAAATCCCAGATCCCTTCGTGCCTTGGAACAGGCCGTTTTATATGCCACTGGACGGCATGGATATCATCGTTCATCCTCCTTCGGATGACCCGAGCAAGGGCATCGAAGGTCATGCTTCGTCCACAGCAGGCAGGATCACGCGCCACGAATTTCACCGCACCCCGCTGGCCGAGATTGTGCGGGTCATTGGGAAAATGCCGGTGGAACCTCGCATTGTGCAGACGGCCCCGAGCCTAAAATCGGAGATCATGCGAATTCTTGGAAAAAAGCCGGCAGAAACCCCAGAGCAGAAACTAGCTAATCAGCGCTACTCCGTGCGGATTGCTTATAGCCATCGCCTAACCCCCACCGAGCGCGTCCAGCGCCTCGGCGACCACTTTGGTTTTGTCGCTGAGGTGGAAAAGCGTCAAGACACTAGGACGCGCTGGATTTTTACCCAAGACGGTTCCGAATTTCCAACTAACCCGCAGAGAGGGTATCTTCGGACCACTGGCAGAAGCTACCACTCTACGGGGCAACCCCTCGGGTTTGCGATCCCAGGGATGCTCGAAAACGCCGCGCTCAACGACCTAGTCGAAGGCTATAACGAAGACCTCGACGAAATTGAGATGCAATGGGACGGCGCAGCAGCAGATAATCCCTTTGATCGTCAGGTAGATATCGACATCGACTTCTCCGACGGCTGGGACGTGGCCCTCAACTACTTGCGCGCGCACTTCGGAGTGGAAATGGAGCGCGTATCCGAGTCGATCTCCTACGAGGTGTTGATGCTGCGCCCGCTTCGCAAACGCCCAACGTAAGCGTTCAACCGACGCCATCGCAGGCGTCCCACTCGCATACGGTCCTTTAGGGTCGCGTATGCGAGTGGGATGTCCTTAATTCTCGACAGAGCAACCATCATGGCCTCTGTCCCCAACATCCTCTTCCTCCTGACCGACAACCAGCGCAACGACCTGCTCGGCTGCGCTGGCAATCCAATCATCCAAACCCCGAACATCGACCGGCTTGCCGCAAGCGGCGTCCGCTTCGCAAACGCATTCTGCACCAGTCCAATCTGCGCCGCCAGCCGGGCGAGCTATCTCACCGGCGTCTATGAAAGCCGCCACCGCTTCACCTTCCTCACACCACCCCTCCAACGCGCCTTCACCGACAGCTCCTACCCATCAGTTCTCAAAAGGTCCGGGTACCACACGGGGCTGATCGGCAAGTTCGGCATTGCCGCAAAAGGAATCGACCCTTCTCTCGCAGACGAAGGCGCGTTGGACAAGATGTTTGACGTGTTCGACAACTACGAACATTGGACCGCAGACGGGTATGAAATCAGCCAGCCGGACGGCCGCGTGCGCCACCTGACCGACATTACCGGCGACAAAACAATCGACTTTCTACGCACCCCTCCCAGCCAGCCATTTTGTCTCTCCGTCAGTTTCAACGCGCCGCACGCCCAGGACAACGATCCGCGCCACTACATCTGGCCTGCCGCTGAAGATCCGCTCTACGCGGATGCGAAGATACCGGAGCCGTTCAACGCCCATCCCGACTTCTTCAGGCGACTGCCGAAATTCCTACGCGAGACGGAAAGTCGCGTGCGATGGCAGGCCCGCTATGCGACGCCTGGGGACTATCAGCGGAACATGCTCGGACTGTACCGGATGGTCAGCGGCGTCGATCGCAACATCGGCAGGATCCTCGCGGCGTTGGATCAGCTATCGTTAGCCGCCAACACGGTCGTGATCTTCGCATCGGATCATGGAATGTACTACGGAGATCGCGGGCTTAGCGACTGCTGGCAGTTGAACGAACAGTCAATCCGCATTCCCCTGATCGTCTTCGATCCGCGAGTTGACGAGGGCAAGGTCGTACGCGAAGAAATGGCCCTTAACATAGATGTCTCGCCAACCATCCTCGAATTGGCCGGTCTGCGTGCTGCGGACGGAATGCAGGGAAAATCCCTGGTCCCACTGTTAGGCAGAAAAGAAGTCGAATGGCGCAAGGCCTTCTTCTGCGAGCATCGGTTCGACCGCGCCGACATCCCCAAGAGCGAAGGCGTGCGCACGCAACGCTGGAAATACATTCGCTACTACGAGCAACAGCCCGTCTATGAGGAACTGTACGACCTGCGCAAAGATCCTCACGAATCCTGCAATCTCGCAGAAGATCCCAAGTTCTCCGATCAGCTCGCACGGCTGAGACGACAGTGCGACGCAATGTGCGTTGAATGCGCTTAGTACCCGTTCACGCCCGCTCATCTGTCAGGCGTTTGGCGTACTCGCCGCGAGGGATGCGGAAGTAGCCCTGAAAGCAGAGTACACCCGCAGCCGTAATCACGGCACTGCTCCAAAACAACGCCCGATACCCCAGCGCGTCGATCATCCAGCCGCCGCCGAGCGAAACGCCGGCGATGCTGATGCCGTAAGCCATGGTCAGCGCCGAACTCATGGTCACCCGCCAACGCTCGGGGACCAGCTCCTGCTGAAAGACGATATAGACCGAGCGGCGGATCGAACTGAGAGCAACTAGGGCCATACAAGCGGCTCCGGCCACCGCCCAATGGGCGACCAAGGCCAGCGGTATGAGACACAGCACCATAGCCCCGGCCCCCCCGGTAATCACCGGCACCCGACCGAAACGTCGGCTGAGCGCAGGGGCAGCTAGCGCGGTACAGGCGGCCAAGAGCTGGCCCCCGGCAGTCAGACTGCCGATCAGCGCCGTGGAGACCCCGAGGCCGTCGTCCATGTATACATTGAAGAAGATGCGGAGACTGTTTTCCGCAGCCATCTGCAGGAAGGTGACCAAACTCAAGGCGAGGACGATGGCCAGAGGAAAGGGCGTCGCTTCGCCGCGTTCCCTAGCGGGCGGCTTGTGCGGACGGGAGCGGGTTGCAGCGATAGCGCCGGCGCTGATGAATAGCACGCCAGCGGCCAGCAGCAGTGGGTAGCGATAAGGAGCCGGGTGGTCTTCGGGCAGGCCGAGCAGCGCGGAGAACAGACCGGGCAGCAGGCCACCGCACAAGCTGCCGGCAAAGCCCGCCAGCGGCCACAGCGCCACCTGAGTCGAGAACACGTGATTGCGCAGACGCGGCGGACAGATCAGGGTCAGAAAGGGTATCGAGCAGACGATGAAGAGCGTATTGCCGAGGACGCCGAGGGCATACGCTCCCATGACCCAAGCCAACTGCGCGGAGATGGGGGCAAATTCGCCCAAGGGCAACAAGCCAAAACCCAGAGCGGCGATCACCATGCCGGCGATCATGCTCCGGCGCGCCCCCCAGCGGTTGGCCAACAGGCCCGCGGGCATACTCAAGAGGGCAAACGACAGCGCACCAACGGCGTTGACTTGGCCGATCAATTGGGGGCCGTAGCCTAGGCGCAAGAGGTAGAGATTGAGTAGAACGGTATAGACGCCGCCGAAGATCGTAAAGCCGATCAGAGCTTGGCTAAAGAGCACTAGGCGCACGTCGCGGTTGAAAAGCGCAAGCGCCTCGCGGTGAGTGGAGACCAATTTCTTTTTGCTGGAACGGGGGATGGTAATTATGTATGTAGGAAAGTAAATCAACAGCTCGCGACGAAAAAGGCCATGTAGCGGAGGCGGTATGACGCGCAGCAGCGTATTCTGGTGCTTTTGGGTATGGGCACCGGGTGTTTTAGCCCAGGAGATAGTCCAAGTGCAGACGCCGGCCGGCACCATGCACGAGTTGGCCCGCGTCTCCGCCGGTTATTTTGCGATGGGATCGGCCGCGGGACGGGCGGACGAACAGCCAGTCCACCAGGTCCATCTCGACGAATTCTACATCGACCGTTTTGAAGTCAACAACGACCAGTACGCTGCCTTTTTAAACGACAGCGACCACAACGCGGATGGGGAAGGACACCTGCTGCTCGATGTGCGCGATGCCGACGCGCAGATCCGCTACGGCGACGAGGGATACGCGCCGATTCCCGGCACCGAACAGCGGCCGGTCGCCGAGGTCTCGTGGTACGGTGCTCGTGCGTATTGCACTTGGGCCGGCATGCAGTTGCCGACCGAGGCCATGTGGGAAAAGGCCGCCCGCGGCACTGACGGCCGCATCTATCCCTGGGGTAATCACATCGACCGCAGCCGGGCCAACTACGGTAAGGAGGGCTGCTGCCGCGGCGACGACAGCGACGGCTTTTTCGCCTCGGCCCCGGTAGGCTCTTATCAGCGCGGGGTTTCTCCCTATGGGGCCCACGATATGGGGGGCAATGTCTGGGAGTGGGTGGTGGATTGGTACGGCGAGGATTACTACGCACAAAGCCCCAAGCGCGATCCGCAAGGGCCAGACGCCGGGATCAGCCGAGTGCTTCGGGGCGGGTCGATGAGCAGCGATCCGTATCGCCTGCGCACCACCGACCGCAGTGGGCTGCCGCCTTCGGCGACTTATCTCATCATCGGATTTCGCTGCGCAGCGAGCGACCTCCCCGCCACGGCGGTGCAATCCGCAAGTTGGGGACAGATCAAGCACATGACAGAAGAGGGCGATGCGCGATGAACCCGCACCAATGCAAACAGCCCCTCAGCTTGTGCAAGCTAAGGGGCTGTTTATTGTTTATAATATGGTGGCTCCTCGCGGAATCGAACCGCGGACACAGAGATTTTCAGTCTCCTGCTCTACCAACTGAGCTAAAGAGCCACCAGAAGAAGAATAAAATTAAAGCCCCCTCATTTGCCTTGTCAAGGATGCGCCATGCCCATCTCAATCATCCCGTTCAACATGCCCGAACCCGCTGCAATTCCACCGCACATCGTCGCATCGCTCGAGGCCATGTCGCCGGACGAAGCCGTAGTCCAAGGCATGGATTTGCTGCTGGGCATCGAGGCGGCAGACACCATAGTGTATGAGCGCGTCGGCCAAGGGGTGGTCCACACGGCCGGCGCAGGGGCTGAAGTCTTGCAGCGGGTGCTAGAGCAGGACGGCGCGCGCTCCTTCACCGAGCAGGAGGGGGTCGGTAACTCCTCGTTGTTGCTGGTGGGACAGGCCAGCGCCGACGAAGAAAGCCCCCTGCCAGCAGGGGTGGTGCGCTTCCTCCTGGAGGGGGCTGAAGGCGGGTCTATAGGCTTTAGCTATGTGTTGCCGCTCAAGACCAACGACGGCCAGCTATGGGGCGCGTTGACGCTGATTCGCCGAGCGGCGAGCGGGCCGCTCAACCACGAGCAGCCCAACCTATGCGAGGGCATGCGGCGCGTGTTGAGCCGCATGCGCAATTAGGCCGAGACCGGCTCAACAACTCTGTTTTCAAGCATCCAAGCCTCGACCTCGCCGCCATCTACGTCAGCCAGCATCTGGCCGTTGATCTCGACGCAGGGCGAGAGGGGCTGGCCGCTTTTCTGCACCATCTCAGCGTAAATAGCCGGATTGTTGATAATGTCTTTGTCTTCGTACGCCAAGCCGTACTTGGCGAAGGTGGTGCGCACGCTATTGCTCCAGCCGCAAACCGGCTTCAGATAGGCGACAATGTGAGGGGATTCGGCCATGATTGGAATTCCTTTCTGGCGTGATAGAGACAATTTTGTCCTCGATGGAATATAGAGCCACGCCCCTCTATGTCAAGCAGTGCATTAGGCAATTGACGAACCGAATACCCAATGTTACATTTGGCTTATCCCCCTCCCCTTGGTGTGTTTGCTCGCCCTCTTAACTTCAGGATTAGCAATGAGTTCTTCAGAAGTTCTTTTTGTGCGTGGCGGACGCCCTCTCCAAGGGGAGGTCGAGGTCCAAGGGTCCAAAAACGCCGCTTTGCCCATGTTGGCCGCTTCACTGTTGGCCACCGAAGGGCAGACCGTTTTGCACCGGGTACCCCCGGTCAAAGACGTGTTGGTCGCCCTAGAGCTGTTGCGTCGGCTCGGCGCGCGCGTCGATTACGATGCAACCGAGGAAGTGGCCGTCCTAGACACCCGAGATGTCAAAGAGCACCGGCTGCCCGCGGATTTGACCAACCGCTTTCGCGCCTCGCTGCTTTTCGTCGGGCCGCTATTGGCCCGTTTTGGCCGCGCTTGGATCCAAGAGGTCGGCGGCTGCACGATTGGCTCGCGGCCGACCGACTATCACTATCGCGGCTTTGCCCGGCTCGGAGCCGAGGTCCAAGGCGTGTCCGGCGGCGGTATCGACGTGGTGGCCAAGCGGCTCTCCGGGGCCTTTATGTACTGCGATTTGCCCAGTCATACTGGGGTGGAAAACCTCGTCATGGCTTCCTGCCTAGCAGAGGGCGAGTCCGTGATCGAAAACGCGGCCTCCGACCCGGAGATCGTCGATTTCGCGGCGCTCCTGCAAAAGATGGGCGCCCAAGTCGAAGGGGCTGGTACGCGGCGGGTGCATATCAAGGGGGTCCATGAGTTGGTAGGCACCGAGCACACGATCATGTACGACCGCCTCGACGCCGGCCTCTTGATGATGGCAGGCGCGATTACCGGCGGCGATATCGCCCTCAAGGGCGTAGTGCGCGATCACCTATACGTCTTTGAGGCCAAGCTACAGCAGATGGGTGTCGAGATGACAGAGGAAGGGGCTTGGATGCGGGTGCGCGGGCCGGAAACCTTGTCGCCGATCAACGTAGTGACCACCTTTTACCCCGGCTTCCCAACGGACTTGCAGCCCGGGATGACGGCCTTGGCGTGCATGGCCAAAGGCGACAGCTACATCCGCGAGACCGTATTCGAAGATCGCCTCGGCCACGTCAAGGCTTTGCGCTCCTTCGGCGCGCGCATCGCGCCGGAAAAGGACCGCCTAGTGTTGGTACACGGGCCAGCCCAACTCAAAGGAGCCACGGTCAAAGCCATGGACATTCGCGCCGGGGCCGCCTGCGTGCTCGCCGGCCTAGCGGCCGAGGGCTACACCGAGATTAGCAACCTCTACCAGCTCGACCGAGGGCACGTCCACCTCGAGCGCCGCCTGCGGGCCTTGGGCGCCGACATCGAAAGACACTGAGGCGCATTGCGCACCCAACGCTAAGTAAGCGGTCGGGAGCTTGTGGCTCTCGGCCGCTTTTGCTTGTCTATCACTCTATAGGAGAGTACCATGCTCGCACACCCCGACGCAGTGTATCTAGAGCGCTCGCCCATCGACCGCGCCGACGCTCCTTTTGCGACCTATCGGGCGTTGGCCTATCGCACCCTCGCCGCCCTCGAGGTGCCGCTACCTGCCGCCGGCACCATCTTGCTCAAGCCCAACGCCACCGTACTCTATCCACCGGAAAAGCGCGTCATCACTCACCCCGGATTTGTCGGCGGCCTACTCGACGCCCTGCGCGACCGCGGCGTACCCTCCGAGCGCATGGTGGTTGCCGATGGCCAGTCCGGGGAAAATGCCGCGGCCGGGCACACTTGGGCACTATGCGGCTATCGCGCCATGACCGAGGAGCGGGGCGTGCGGCTCGCAGAAATGAACACCGACGAGGATTCCCGCGTCGTCGAGGTCGCCGACGGCGTGGTGTACGAGCGCTATCCCCTGTACCGAGAAGTGACCGACTGCGCCTTCTTTTTTAACGTCCCCCTCGCCAAGTGCCACAACTTGGGCTGCACGACCTTGTCGATTAAAAACCTGATGGGCATCATAGCCAAGCCCGAGCGGCATCTGTGCGCGATCCAAGCGGTGGACGAGCCTTGCGCCGAGGAGCTGTGGCGGCTGACCGAGAGCGGCCTCAGCCTCTTTGAAGACCGCTTCTATCACAAGCTCTGCGATCTATTGGTCGCGCTGCGCGGCCTGGGGATGCCGCGGCTTTCAGTGGTAGATGGCCTTGTCGGCCGCGACGGCACGGCGTTCAACGAAGGAGCCAATTACCCCCTCGGCTGGGCCTTGGCCGGCGTCAACGAGGTTCACGTAGATGCAGTCGCCACCTACCTGATGGGCCTCGATCCGCAGACCACCCCCTACCTGCAATTCGCCCACGCTCGCGGCCTGGGGACCATTGACCCTGGGGAAATCGAGGTCGTCGATCTCGCGAGCGGCACGGCGCTCCATGGCACAGGCCTAGCCGAGCTGCGACCGACCGCGCCGCTGATGCCCATCGCCCGCCTCAACCAAGGCGGCTACTACAAGCGCTTTCGCACCGACGGATCGGCCGTGCCCTGGCGCTTGGACGATGTCAATGCCCAACGGCAGCAGGACGGTCTGGCACCTGTTCCCTATGAGCCAACCCACGCCTGAGCACACCCTCCGCGCCTGCCAGCGAGCGGTGGACGAGTGGATCGCCGATGTCGGCGTGCGCTACTTCTCAGAGCTGACCAATACGGCCGTGCTGATGGAGGAAGTCGGCGAGCTGGCGCGGATCATGGCCCGCACCTTTGGCGAGCAGAGCTTTAAGGAGGGCGAGGAAGCCGACCTCGGCATGGAGATGGCCGACGTGCTCTTCGTCCTCATATGCCTCGCCAATCAGACCGGGATCGACTTGGAGGAATCCTTCCAGCGTGCGCTGGCCAAGAAGACCCGACGCGACCGCAAACGTCACGCGGAAAATCCCAAACTCCAATCTTGACTTACTTAGGCGCAACTTCCTGTATCCTCTTTTGCGAAAGGTCGGCCCATGAGTTCTCGCAACGGTTTTATCGAAACGCATATTTACGACTACATCCTCGCCAACTCGCTGCGCGACCGAGACGAGCTCAAGCGGTTGCGGCAGGAGACCAGAGCCATGCCTATGGGCGGAATGCAGATCTCGCCCGATCAGGGGCAGTTCATGGGGCTGCTCGTCGAGCTGATCGACGCCAAGCGGATCGTCGAGGTGGGGACCTTTACTGGCTACAGCAGCATCGCGATGGCGCTGGCCCTGCCAGCGGACGGGCGTCTAATCGCCTGCGACGTGAGCGACGAATTTACCCGCATTGCCCAGCGCTATTGGCAGGAAGCCGGCGTGGCCGACAAGATCGAATTGCGGTTGGGGCCAGCGGTAGCAACCCTCGACGGCATGCTCGCGGCCGGGGAAGCTGGTTGCTTCGACATGGCCTTTATCGACGCGGACAAGGAAAATTACGACGCCTATTACGAGCGCTGCCTACAACTCTTGCGCCGGGGCGGATTGATCCTGATCGACAACGTGCTGTGGGGCGGGCGGCCCGCCGATGCCAACGAGCAGGACGAAAGCACTGTGGCGATCCGCGCGCTCAACGCCAAAATCCGCGCCGACGAGCGGGTGACCGCGTCCCTGCTGTCGATTGGCGATGGGTTGACGCTGGCGCGGAAGCGGTAATAGACGGAGTGTCTCATTCGTTTTATTGGCGGAGAAGGCTTGTGGAAGATCATCCGCTGGATTGACGATCCGCTCGGCGACTGCGGCACTAGTGGGAAAATTGCCGTTGGGGAATCCAGTTCTTGGGAACAGATTAAGGCATATATTTTAGATAAGCAGACGAGAGACGACTGAACGATTTGCTTTTCGGAAAATCGCGCTCCACAAGTCTGTATCTGGCTCAATCAGGAGAAAATGCTATGGTAACGGTTACTTTTGAGCTGCCAGAGGATGTACTTTCGTCGGTACGGAAAGATCCCGAGCGGTTCACCCAAGAGTTGCGTTTGGCTGCCGCTGTGAAATGGTACGAGATGGGGCTAGTGTCCCAAAGCCGAGCGGCCGAAATTTCGGGTTTATCCCGCAGCGAATTCATCTCGGCACTAGGCCGATTCGAGGTCTCCGTATTCCAGGGCAGTGTAGACCAAATAGCGGAGGAGACTCGACAATGAACAAAATATGGGTCCTGCAAAACGCGCAGCCGGAAAACTTGGGGATCGCCGGTCAAGTGTTCCAAGGCTGCGGTCTCGCGCCCGCCTACATCCATACCTTTGCCAGCGAAGAGGTCCCCCGTTATATGGACGAGGCTGTCGGCCTAGTGGTCTTGGGGGGTCCGATGGGCGTGTACGAACACGATCGCTACCCGTTTCTGGACGCGGCTATGCGCCTTATCGACCAAGCCCTAAAAGAAGACAAGCCCGTACTCGGCATTTGCCTAGGCAGCCAGCTTTTGGCCACGGCTCTTGGTGCTCGGGTCGCCCGCGGTCCGCAGAAAGAAATCGGCTGGTATCCTATTCAGCGGAAGCCCGCTGCCAGCGAAGATCAGCTAATGGGCGGGCTGCAACCATCCTTTATGGGCTATCACTGGCACGGCGACATCTTCGATCTACCCAAGGGAGCTACTGCGCTGGCCTCTTCTGCCCGCACCGCCTACCAAGCGTTTTCTTATGGCCGGGCGGCGTATGGCGTCCTCTTCCACATGGAAGTTACCACGCAAATTATCGCCGATATGGTCCGGGCTTTTGCCGACGAGGTACGCGAGGAGGGGCTAGACGGCGAGCAGATCAAGGCCGACGCGGCCCAGCACTTGCCCGCCCTCCACGCCAACGGACGAACCTTTTTCCAGAACTGGGCCACCCTCTGCTTAGAGGCGGATTCCTAGCAGTAGCTCAGCACGCCCCAAGCGTTTATTGGCCCTTGTTAAAGGACGCCACTCTGACCGCGTCAACGAGGGCAAGCTCTAACCTTTCGATGATAATCCACCCGCTTGACGTGTCCATATCAAATTTGATATAATTTCTTTATGAACGATGTGCTAATCAAGCCTATTGTCTGGGTGGGATCCTCCTATGATGATCTTATAGCCCTCCCCCGCGAGGTTCAAAATGATATAGGCTATGCCCTATGGATTGCCCAAACCGGAGGAAAGCACGACCAAGCAAAGCCTCTGAGGGGTTTTGCAGGCGTCATGGAGATAGTTAGCCGCTATCAAACGGACACTTATCGAGCCGTTTATGTAGTGAATTTAGACGATCATCTCTATGTACTTCATACCTTTCAGAAGAAATCCACCCGTGGCATTGCCACTCCAAAAAAGGAATTAGCCACCATTGCACGGCGGCTTCAACAAGCAAGAATAATAGCCGAGGGGAGAACGCTATGAAGAGGAGAAAAGTAGGCGATGCTGAGTACTATGAGGGATCGACGAACGTTTACGCTGACTTAGGATATGACAATCCAGAGGAGTGGTCATTAAAAGCAAGCATTGCCACAAAAATTTTAGGTATCATCGCGGAGAGCGGCCTAACCCAAAAAGACGCCGGTACCCTACTCGGCATTGCCCAAGGACGGGTCTCCGACCTGAAAAGAGGGCAGTTCGATAAATTCTCCGTTGAAAAGCTCTTGGCCTTCCTAAATGCACTAGATCGGGATGTTGATATTGTGATCCGACCCAAAGTAGAGGAGGTGGCTCATATCACCGTCTCTGCGAACGAAATAGTACCGGCCGCTAACCTGCAAGCCAAAGCGGCATCTGATTGATTATACCTAGCACGAGCCTTATTATATCTACACCAAAGAGCAAAAAAAGAAAAGGCATCCACAGCTAGGCGGCATCGAACAGGAAAAGGGTCAGATGGCAGAGAACTTCGTCGATATTGTTGGTTACCAGCTTGAGAAGATCCACACTGGGATGATCGCATGGTTACTCGATAGTGAGCGTTCTCCTTTGCCACTCGCTGAGCAAACCGAGGTCATTGCAAAGCTTGCACCTGATTTTCTACCGGAGATGAACGTCACGGAGGTGAAGTCTATACGGGAATACTCATTTGGTCGGCGACTTCGCATAGACCTTGTCTTGGAGCTGAACCGAGAAGATCGGACAAAGACTTATCTTTTGATTGAGTGCAAGACTGATTCAGATGTGAGCGTTGACCAACTCACAAGGAGTGCGGAGGCATTCTCTGAACAGAAGCCGGACGATCCCTTTTCGGTCATCGTCCTCGCAGTTGGCGCAGGTCAGTTTACCCTCACGCACCAGTTACAAGACATTCAGAAAAAGAAATTTCACGCGATAGATCTCCTTCGCGCGCTGGAAATTTTTTCGGGTCTGTCGATAGCGGGCAAGAGCCGTGTATATGATGATTGGATTGCTTCCCTACAAGGGGAACACACTCGCACTATCCAGATAGACGAGGCTCTTGCAGGGCTAGACTGTCCAGGGGATACCCGCCTTCTCAAGACTGGCTATCGCCCCCGCGGCTTCTCAGTCTTCTACATGTTCTACGACAAGTTACGAGTACATCTTGAAAATGGACTCTTTCAAGGATGGGCTATCTATAGCGGCCATAACAATCCTGTTATGAACTGGGAGAAGGGATGGATTCCAGTGGACTCTGGGAGCGATGCCATCGAACTCTACTGGGAATTCAACGGGGACACCTTCCGCCTTAAAGCCGACATTAAGGAACAAACCGCAGCGCGTTGGGATCGTTGGCAAGAGATCCGTACCTGCCTCGTCGAGTTGTGTGAATCATGTCCTATTGCTGGCTGCAAGACGCCTAACAGAACTGGCAAGTCGGTGACAGCCTATAAGTGGGAATTCGACTTTTGCAACGAGACGCTCAGTGTAATTGCTAGCAAGACAAACAAGATTCTTTCGCATCTCCACGGGGGCCTCTCTGGGATCCAATAACCGCGACGGCTTACATGAACCGACATTACCAAATGCGCGGCCTATGGCAGTCATATAAAGATCATCGCAGTCCTGACCAAACCGCCTTCGATTAATCGTAGATGGTCAGGGTGACTGAATCGCCAAGATATCAGCGCTCACTCTCCCCACTCAGGTCGAAACCCCCAACAAACCCCGCGTTAGTTGAAAATCGACGTTGCGCTGCTGCAAGGCACCGGGAACGTGCTCGCCTCGCACCACCTCGGCTAACAAAGCAAGTAGTTGCTCGGCCCAATCGTCCGCCGCACCCGTCAGCGCCAAATCAATATCATCGCCGTAGAGCACCGCTACCGTCGGATTCGCGCTCACCTGCACCACCGGCATCAGGGGATGCCCCTGTAAAGGATGCTCGCCGCTATGGGCCAGGATCAGGTCCACGCCCGTGGCACCCAGCCCAGTAGCCGTCTCCACCCAGTGGTCGGTGGGCGTCTCCATGATGTAAAAACCCGGCTCCACGGTCGCCTGTCCATAGGGCAACGTCGCCGCGTCCGACGGCTCGACTAACACGGAGTCCAAATACGCCGGTTCCTGCAGCAGGGCCGCGTTGTGCGGTACGACCACGGTGCCGCCCGCGGTCACCACCCAGCGCGTCAATTGGGCAAAAGATTGCGCCGCGTCCTCCTCCAGCTCACCAGTTGCCTGCATCCCCAAGCGCAAGGCACCCAAGCCACCTTCCACGGCGACGGGCGCTTCCGTCTCGGCCAGCGCTTGGCGGAACCACGCCTCGACTTTGTCCATGGCCTTGACAATGCCGCCGTCCAACTGCACCGAAGCCCAGCCGAAAACAGCCGGGTCCAAACCCCATTCCTCAAGGCCGTTGCGCATGTAGTCGTTGTGCGTCTTTTCGCAGCCGTGCTCCAGCAGCAAAACGCGCCCCGCCAGTGGATGTGCTGCGTACCCCATCATGGTGCGCAAGTGCATTTGCTCGGTAGCACCACTCGACGACAACCCACAGCCCTCGGTATGGACCAAGGCGACAAAGCGCGACAGGCCCTGCTCGCGGCCCACTTGCCGGGCATTGAGCCGCTCGGCGCACATGCGGGCGATCTGGCCAGCGCACAGGCTAGTGGGCAATACCAACCCCACCTGATCGATAGCTGACCCGCGCTCCCCGTCCAGCATGGGGAACGCCACTACTGGCCCGACCTCGGGCCGCACCGGCGCGGGTTGGCCCTCGAGCGCGGGAGCGACCAACAGTTCCTCCAGTCGGCTAGTATCGGTCTGTTGCCAGTTGCGCCAGATGGACACTTGGGCGTGTCCGGCCCGCTCACCCAGCGAGCGCTCGCCCGAGGCCACCCGCAGAGTGCGCTCGAACAACGCCTGACCCAACTCGTCCATCGGCGTGCCATCCAAGTAGGCCCCGGCATTGACATCGAGATCCGCGGCCAGCAACTGGTAGCGCTCCGAGGTGGTGACGATTTTGATCGTCGGCACAAAGGGGAAATTGGTGATAGAACCGTTGCCCGTGACAAAGAAGATGGCGTTGCAGCCGCTGGCCACCTGCCCGGCAATGCTTTCCAAGTCGTTGCCCGGACTGTCCATAAAGTAGAACCCAGTCTCTTTGAGCGGCTCGCCGTACTCAATGGCGTAGTCCAAGCGCACATCTGGATCGCGCTTGCGCGCCGCGCCAATGGACTTGAGCACGATATTGTAGAGTCCGCGAAATTTGTTGCCTCCGGAGGGATTGCCCTCGGCGGAGGCACCGTGCCACGACACCCGCTCCTTAAAGCGCTCGACCATATGCAAAAAAGTGCGCGCGGTCTCCACATCCTTGACGTTTTGCAGCACGTACGGTTCTGCACCGATCAGCTCGTCGGTCTCGGCGAGGTTGGCTGCGCCGCCGTAGCGGATCAACTCGCGCGCCACCCAGGCGGCCAGCGGATTCCCCGAAATGCCCGAAAAAGCGTCCGAGCCGCCGCACTGCAAGGCAATCTTGAGATGGCTTAGGTCGTGCTCGCCCCGCTCCTCGCCCGCCATTTCCTCGGCCCAAGCGGCCACTTGCCGCTCGCCCTCTGCCAAACGCACCTCAAAGGAGCCGTCCAAGCTCATAAAGCGGTGCCGGACGTGGTCGAGGGCGTAGCCGTGCGCCACCATGTACTCCCACAGCATTTTGTTAGTCACGGCTTCGCTGCCGTAGTCCACCGCCAGCACAGCGCCGACGTTGGGATGGACGACAAAGCCGGCCAGCGTGCGCAATAAGAGTTCGCGGTTATTGGGCGCGGACCAGCCGCCGCCCTCGGTGTGGGCAATCGGCACCACGCCATCGCCGGCCGACCGTCCGCTCCAGCGCTCGGCCAACAGCCGGGCATAACTGGCCGTGCGCGAGGACGTGCCCAAGACGACGATATAATTGCGCGTGCCCACGCCCCGTCCTCCAGAGCGACCATAGCCGAGAAAGGTCCGCCGCTCCTCATGCGGATCGAGCGCAACCCCAGGCTGAAAATTCGCTGGATCTAGTTGATACGGCTCAATGCGATCGACGAAATTGGCCTGCTCGGGCAGGTCGAAGTCCAACTGCCGGATGCCCAATGCGTCGAGCATACTCTGGTTGCAGGCGTAGTCGCCCGGCTTCAGGGCGCGCTCGGCCACGCCAAAGGGCAGTTGCCACGACAGCAGGAACTGGCCGGGGTCAATCGGCTCGACGGCAAAGCGATGGCCTTCCATCACTGTGTGGGACAACGCGAACGGCTGGCCATTGCAGTCGATGCCCGTGCCCGCTTCCAAGCACCGGGTGGCAATGGCCACATTGTCCCCGGGCATGGGCAGTCGGGCTACTTCGCTAAAGGGAAAAACCGCGTTCATAACAGCTCCTCAATAAGGCGTGGACGACGAAGTAACGGCGCACCAGCGGGCCGACTCCAGCGCTTCGACCAAGGCGCGGCGGGCGTGGGCGGTCCCGATCTTGCGCAAAGCGGTACTGGCGTAATAGCGCGTATAGCGATTTGGATCGATCAGAGCACGAGCCACCGCCGGTACTAACTCGTCGTCGGGGGGGGCCATCTTGCTCAGGGCAAAGACGGCGTTGCGGCGGACCAACTCCACCTCGTCGCCCAAAGCGCGAGCGAGGGCCGGAGCCGCCGATACCGCTGCCGGGCCAATCGTCCCCAGAGCCTCGGCGGCATTGCGCCGCACCCACATAGCGTCATCGCTCAAGGCTGCTTGCAATACCGGCATTGCCGCAGCCGCCTCCTTGCCCATAGTCGCCAGGGCACCTAGCGCCGCGGCCCGACCGGGCCAAGGCCCCTGCTGGGCCGCAGCCAACAGTCCATCCAAAGCCTCCGCGCCCAAGGCGGCCAAAGCGTGTACCGGGCCCAATTCGCCCGGATTGCCTCCTTGGGGATTGGTCGGCGAATGGGCCAGATTGGTCTCGGCTTGAGCTTGGGCTTGGCTCCGCATGTCCTCGATCAACCCCTCTACTTGGTCTCCTCCCAAGTTGTAGGCCGCTTGCAGGCGGGCCGTTTCCGAATCGGCACCCAAATCCTCCCAGCGCGCACTGCCGCTGCTCGCTGCCGGCCGGCCACACAACCAGTCCCACACGTGCCGCGATAACTCTGGGTGTGGATCGCCGTCGAGCGGCTGCCAGTAGGGCACCTTATTATTCCACGTCGGCGCCTCTGGCTCTGTCATGCGGGTGAACTGGTATTTGAGCATGTAGCGCCTTTTGTCCGAGCGATTGGCCGTGGCCCGGTGCCAGCTATCGAAGTTGACGATGGACACCGTGCCGGCCGGGCCGCACAAGCCCAATTCTGTCTCGGTGGCTTGCGCTGGATCGGCATTGGAAATGCCGTTGTACCACTGCCGCCCCGGCATCACGCCAGTGGGGCCCATGTCCGGGGTAACGTCCTGTGGATAGTAAAAGGCCATGACCCAACGGCAGCGGTGATAGCGGATATTCTGGTCGAAGATATAGTCGTCCTTGTGCCAGCTCTGGCCGTCGCTGCCGGGGGAATTGAGGTGGCAGTAGCGGTGCGGGTGCATCAGATAACCCGCCCCCAGAATACTGGTCAGGGCACCGCGCACCGCAGGGTGGGCAAAGACCTCGGCGATGGCGGGTATGCGCGGCGCGATATTGTTGCCAGGGTTGCCCTCGGCCGCCAAGACAGCGTCGATCTGGCGGCACACTGCGGCGTGAAAATCGCCCGGGAAATCCGCCTGCACCTGAACATAGCCCCGGGCGATGAACTGCTGCATCTCGGCGTCGCTGAGCAGATATTGTTCGGCTTGCATGACCCTCTCCTCCTAAAAGCGGCGATCCAACGCCCATTCGGCCCAGGACCGCACGTATTCGTTGCCCTGCTGACGCACCCGTTGCAAGGCGACTACCGCCGCATCCGGTGCGCGCCATTTGGCCAGCGTCATGGCCGCGTTTTCGCGCAGCGGTGCATCGGACAGAGACCAAGGCGTCATAGCGCGGCTATCGTCCAACGCCTGTGCCAAGGCCGGTACTGCCGCCGGCACTCGGCCCATATTGCCCAAGGAGTCGGCGGCATTGCGGCAGACCCATTCGCTGTCGTCCTGCAACGCCGCAGCTAAAGCCGTGGCCGCCCCCTGAGCTTCGGCACCCATGCAGCCCAAGGCCGTGGCCGCCCCGGCGCGCAGCCACCAATCCCGATCCTGCAACGCCTCGATGAGCGCGGGCACGGCCACAGCGCCAGCCGCGGCCAGCCCGTAGGGGCTTTCCAACTGACTGGGATTGGTAAAATCGCCGCGCTCGAGATTGGCTTGCCAACGCCGGGCGGACTCGTCTTTTAGCGCCGCCATCAATGCTGGCTCCCCTTCGGCTCCTAGCGCCCCCAAGTCGTAATAGGCATCCAGCCGCACCCGTTCATCGGGATCCTGCAAAGCCGCCTGCAAGGCTTCCACCGATCGGTGCGGCCTCAAGGCGGGAGCCTGCCCCCCGTACCAGCGCCACAGCGTCCGGTACAGAGCCGCGTGACGTCCTGTCGGCATCCACTTACTGCGCTGTTCTGGCAGGCTCTCCTCGGTGCGGGCGAAGAGGAACTTCAGCATATAGCGCGTCCGGGTCGAGCGATTGGCCGTGGCCCGGTGCCACAATTCGTAGTGAGTGACCACCGCAGTGCCCGCCGCACAAGTCAGGGCCAATCCTTCGACCTCATCGCCGGGTCCATCCATATAGTACTGCGTCCCAGGCACCAGCGCCGTAGGCCCCATATCCGGCGTTACCTCGTGCGGATAGTACAGCAGCAGGGCATAGCGCGGGCGGTGGTAGCGCACATTGCCGCCGAAGGGATAATCTTTGTGCCAATTCTGGGCTTGGTTGCCCGGCGCGAGATCGTGGCAGTGGCAGTGGCGGCAGAGGGCATACCCAGGCCCCAAAATACCGCTCAAGGCCGCATCTATTGCCGGGTCGGCGAACAACTGGTGCAACAGGGGAATGCGATCTATCAGGCCGTTGCCCGGATTGCCCGTGGCCAGCACGCGTTCGACTTGGCGGTGCAATTCGCCGTGTAGGTCCGCGGTCGCGGTCGGTTGCACCACGCGGTATCCCCGGATGATGAAATCCTGCAGGGCTGCATCGCTTAGACGGTTCATAAGCCTATCCTAACTTCCCGGCCTTCGGTAGCCGAGCGGTACAGGCCGTCGAGGGCGGCCATGACGTTGAGTACTTCCTCTTTTTTGACCAATAATTCGGCCCGACCCTCAATTACCTCGACAAAGTGGGCCGCGGCTTTCCAGTGCCCTGAGAAGGGCACCGAGGGATCGGGCGGCACATTGAGCCGGGTGTCGGCCTGATAGCGGCCCAAGGTGCCGATAAAAGTGAGCGGATTAAACGTGAGGCCGCCCTTGGTGCCCATGATGAGGGTGCCGCCGGTGCCATCGGGCAGATTGGCCGCCCAACTGGCCCGAATGCTGATGGTGGCGTCGTTTTCCAAGCGCAAAAAGCCAGCGGCCATATCCTCGACATCGTATTCGCTGAGGTCGTAGTCCCGGGGTGCGAACACGCCCTCGGGAGCGCCGCTGTCGGCCAGCGACGTGACCACGTCTTCGCGCTGGTCGGCCAGTTTGGTATACGTCGCGCCCGAGGCGGCCACCACTTTGGGGTTGCCCATGATCCACAGCAGGGCGTCGAGCGCGTGGACGCCAATGTCGTAGAGGGGGCCGCCGCCCGAGGCTTCTTTCATGTGGAAGCGGCCCCAAGTGGGCACGCCACGGCGGCGGAAGGCCGAGGTCTCGGCGTAGTACATCTCGCCCAAGTGCCCGCTGGCGGCCAGTTGCTTGGCAGCAGTATTGGTGCCGGAGAAACGGCCTGTCTGGGTGACAAATAGATGGCGTTCGGCAGCCTCAGCCGCCGTGTACATGGCCACTGCATCGGCATAACTAGCAGCTACGGGTTTTTCGCAAAAGACGTGGGCACCGGCTTGGAGGACAGCTTCGGTGTAGGCGCGATGCGAGACATTGGGGGTGCAGACGGAGACAATATCGGGGCGCAGCTCGTCCAGCATGCGCCCACAGTCGTCGTACGCGTGGGGGATGCCGTGGCGGTCGGCGGTCTGTTGGGCCTTGGTCAAGGTGTGATTGAACACGCCGACCACTTCTACCGCCGGAGCCAACTCCAACCAAGCGGGGAGATGACCGACGTTGGCGACCATGCCTGTGCCGACGATAGCTACTTTGTATGGGGCCATATTTTTCTGCTATCCGGGTTAGGAATGCGCAGCGGCGATGTCCTTGAGCGCAAGCAGCAAGGCGGATGTATTCTGGTCTCTGGCGTATTCTTCCAAGGCAACTTCGAGATACGCCTGGGCGCGGTCTGGATCGCTGAGGAATTCGAGATGGTGTTTTTCAATAATGCGTTTAGTGCTCACGGCCGTGTTCAATCAGGCTTTTTATATTGACATCTAAGGGAGGCATTGCGTCTCGCGCCCGGCGCATTCGGAGGGCGATTTCCGTCTGGCTACTTTCCATACTACTCGCCGCGTTGTTTTGCCAGTTGCGAATCAGGGTTTTCAAGTAGTCGATTTTGTCTGCCGAAAGACCCGTGACATCGAGAGAACTCATGTTCTACGCCTCCTGTGAAGTTTAACTCATAGGATGAGAAGATATAACATAAGAATTGGACTCCGGCGGCTTCGAGGTTGATCTGTGCAACGAAGAACTGAAGCGGCTGCCGGCTGTTCTGTTGAAAGCAGGCGGCTAGTAGCGAGGAAATGCAGGCGGCGGGGCGGTTATAAAGGCCGGCCTGCGTTCTCCGCTTATTATCGCGTCTCCCGATCCTCCTCCTGCTGTAGCGCGTACAAAGACGTATATCCCCCCGACCAATCCGGCGGAATGAGACAAGACCGCGGATCGTGATAGGCCCAGCGCGCCGCTTTGCCCCGCACAATAGACCCCGAATACTGTGGGCTGTTCAAGGGGTTGGCCGTATAAGGAAAGGCGTCGGCCGCCGAATAGATGTTGAGCAACAAGGGCCGTCCCTTGGGCGATAAATTCTTCTTAGACCCATGCACGGTGCGGCAATTGTGGATGGTGATAGACCCAGCCGGCCCCTGCATATACTCGACGCGGTCGAGATCAACTTGGGGTATATCCTGATCGGCGATACAGCCGACCCATTGTCCAGAGGCGTTGTACTGATCGAACAAAGGCCCGTTGTGGCTGCCGGCGACCCCGGCCAAAGGCCCTTGGTCGTCATCGACGTCGTAGAGGTACGTGCCAATGGTCAAGGGGCTGTAATTGGTATGTGGCCAGTACGTGATGTCCTGATGCCACTTGACTTCTTCGCCGCCTTCGGACCACTTGAAATTCAATTTCGAGTGGTGATACTTGACGTTTGGGCCGATCAAATCGGCAGCCACGTCAGCCAGAATCGACTGAGAGGCGAACTCCCAATAGACCGGGTGCTGGTCCACCGGGCTGGTAAGGCGTCGCAGGCGGGGGTTGTCGGCCGTGTGATCGGGCTCCAGATCGAAGACCTCGTCCGATTCAGTCAGGCCGCGACTGCGCTCGACCATTTCGTCAGTGACGAGCAGCAAGCGCTCAATCCACTCCGGCCCGATGAGGTTTTCAACCAAGAGGAAGCCCTTGTCGAAATAGGATTGCCGCTGCTCCGGGGTGAGGATCTTGGGCGGGTGTTCCTGAATTTGTTCCGGTGTCATGATCTTGTCTCCTCTGCTTTGTAGTTCGGCCAACGCATATTATGTATGCTAGCGAATTCGCACGAATCGCTCAAGTCGGCGCGGGAACGTATGGCCTCGTAGAATCCGTCCAATTCCTATGGTGGCGGTCTCGCTACGGAAGCGCTAGTTTCAACAGGGCTGGGTTTTTTCGCCTTCACCTTCAATTTAATCCACAAGATATAGAACGAATGAACCCAGAACACCATACCGTCATCATCGTCGGCGGTGGGCCGGCGGGCCTGCCGTTGGCTGTGGTCTTGGGCGGCTGGCATCCTTTCTTCCGCAACAGCCGCATGTTTGCCACGCGCTACGCACCCCTCGCCAGGTACTTGCAGCAGTTCGACCGCACGCTGTTAGGGCTGGATATGCAGCATCTCGTACAGAGCGGCATCAAGCCCGTCGATTTGTTCCGCACCTTGCACCACCCGCGCCAGCTCTTTGAGGAACTGGACCAAGTCGCCATGGACTTTCGGCGCGGCGAGCCGCTGGACGCGCTGCTCATCAGCCGCGAGCCGGTCGGCGGATTGTGGAACCGCGCGCCGCAAAACCTGCTGACCTTGTCGCCGGGTCAGTGGATGGAGTTTGCCTTTTATCCACTGGCGCAGCACGCCGCAGAAATCGGGTGCGCCTTAGACGTCAACGCCCTGATCCTCAAGACCGATCTGATCGAGTACTATCACCGCGTGCCCGAGCGCTTTGGGGTGGCAGAGCGCATTCGCACCTTTGAGGAGGTCGAGCGGATTGAGCCGCACGCAAGGGGCTTTCAACTCACCAGTCGGCACGTGCAAACGGGCGTTGAACAGCGCTACACCTGTAAGTACTTGGTCCTCGCAACCGGCCAGCGCGGTCGCCTGCGCTCCCTCGGCGTGGAGGGCGAGGACTGGCCTTTTGTCACCGCCCACTACGACAAGCCCGCAGACTTCCCCGGCGAGCGGGTGCTGGTCGTCGGCGGCGGGCGCTCGGGCGATTGGGCAGCGACCGAATTGCACGACGCCGGCAAGCAAGTGTACTACGCCATGCGCCAAGGGCCAGCGGTCCATTGGCAGCTCATCAACGACAGCCGCCACGGGCTACCCTATTACCATCGCATCGCCGCAATCCTCGAAAGCCGCTCGCCCCGGCTCCAAACCTTGTACCACACCCACGTGACGCAGATCGCAGAGGACGGACGGGTCGAGCTGCAAATGCCCGAAGGAAACCAAGTGGTCGAGGTCGATCACGTGGTTAAGGAAATCGGCGGCACGGCCGACTATTCGATCTTACAGGGCTTTGCGCCGCTGACCCTGACGCCCATGCGCGACAACTACCGATTCCAAATCGATCAAGTACAGACCCACGCCCACAACTACGAGTCGATTGACATCCCCAACTTGTACATCGGCGGCTATCTCGCGGCCGGGCTCGGCCTAGTCGTCATTGCCATGCACGGGACGACCTACGCGATTGCCGGGGATATCCTCCAAAAAGAGGGACGGCTCTTGTAACTTTTCCCCGTCGCCATGCGTTAGTATAGGCGAAGGACGAGGGGAAAGGCTGCTATGGGACGTTTTCGCCGGCTCTGCCGAGAGCACCGGGACCGCATCTACACATTCGCCTTCTACTATACAGGCAACCGCGAGGACGCCGAGGATGTTACCCAAGAGGTTCTATTCCGTCTGTGGCACCACGGCCTTCGCATTAACGACGAAGGGGTGGCGGCTTGGTTGACCCGGGTGGCGCGCAATGCCTGTTTGGACGCCTTGCGCCAGCGGCATCGCTATCGCTCGGTGGTCAGCGCCCAAGACCCCGAGCCGGTCCTACAGCGCACTCCGGCAGTCGAGGCAGTCGATGTGGACCTGCGTAGGCAGTTGGAGGCGGCCCTTACCCGGCTGGAAAACCCTCTGCGGGAAATCGTCATCCTGCGGGAAATCGAGGGTCTCTCCTACCACGAGATCAGCCAGAGCTTGGAGTTGCCCCTCAATACAATCAAAGTATATCTCCACCGCGGACGGAGACGCCTCCGCGCCCTTTTACAGGAATAGACCATGCCTTCAACTTCCCCTTGCTCCTGGACCCAAGAGCGGATCGAAGCCTATATCGACGGCGAGTTGACGCCTGTTGAACAGGGCCGCCTCGAGGCCCACGCAGCGACTTGCGCGGCCTGCGCCGCCGAGCTGGAAGACGCCCGTCGGCTGGTCGGCGCGCTGCGCGCCCTGCCCTCGCTCACCTGCCCCGACGCACTCTCCCAAGCTCTTCAAGACCGCATCCACCGGACGCGACAAAACCGCTGGCGCACCGCCGCCAAGAGGTGGTACAAACCCCTTGCAGCCGCAGCCGTTCTGGCTTTGATCGCCGGCCGTCTCCTATTCGACCCAGAGCCTGTGCCGCCGGCCTTTAGTCCTAAAGAAATTGCCCAGGCTCGCCGCCAAGTAGAGTGGACCCTAGCCTATTTGGGCGACCTAAACAGCCGCATGGGCACCACAGTGCGCGACGACGTGATCCAGTCGCGCTTAGTCCAGCCGCTGCGCCTCAACCTAGACACTATCCTACCCGTCCAAACCATGTGAGGAGTTTTGCCATGCTCTTTTTTCTAGCCCTGCTTCTCTTTGCCGCCGCTGTCGGCCCCACCAACGCCTGGGCCTCCCCACCGCTGGAAAAGCAACCCGGGTACATCGAGTTCTCCTCTTTGGGCTTATTCGATGACCCCGAGCCGGAAGCCGCGATCGAGATCTACCTGAAAGACCCGCTCCTCGACTTGGTGGCTGCGGCTACCCGCTTTGAAGACGCAGAACTAGCCGATATGCTGGAGGCCCTGTACCTCATCCGCGTCCAAGCTTATCAAAAGGCGGAGGGTCAAGACCTAGACACATCGTACGATTACGAGCGCATCGCCGAACGGCTCAAAGCCCTCACCTTGCCCGGCTGGGAGCGGGTGGTGCAGGTGCGTGAGCGCGACGAACGGATGCAGTTCTACGTGCGCTCCGCGGATGAGGCCATCGTCGGGCTTTTGGTATTGGTTGGCAGTCCTCGCGAATTTGTCTTCATCAATATCGTCGGCCTCCTCGACCTAGCCCAAGTGGGGCGCATTGGCCGCAAGTTCGACATAGCGCCTTTGGACAGCATTGACTTTGGGGCGGCTAGCCCTAAAGCGCCGCGGAAAGACTAGCTATGACCAAATTGACCTTATGTGCGATCATTGCGCTGAGTCTGACTGGTTGTTTCCGCGCTGCGGACTTGGGACAGCTACGCCGGGAAATAGAGCGGGAACTACCGGAGATCCAATACGAGCGGCAAATTGAAATGAGCTTTGGCCCTATGAGCGTGGGCTTCGCTCGTTTGGTCACCTTTTTTGTGCCCCCTAGCTGGAGAGTACGCGGTATGCTGAGCGAAATCCACGCGGTCAAAGTGGGCGTGTACACGGCCCGCCGCACTCCTTTCCGGCAGGATTTGGGGATGCCACCCCGGATCCAAGAATTGTTGACGCGCAAAAATTGGGAAGTGGCCCTCAAAGTACGCGAAGGCCGAGAAGTGTTCTGGCTGCTCTACCACATCCGCGGTCAGACAATCGATCAAATGCACCTCGTCGTCCTCAGCGACACAGACCTAATCCTGGTGCGCCTCGAAGGTCGCTTGGAGCGCTTGCTCGCCCGGGCTCTGCAATATCCCCGCGACTTAGGGACTAGCCGTTTCGCCGGCTGGCAGGGCCCCCGCGACTTAGAGACCAGCCATTTCGCCGGCTGGCAGGGCCAGTGGGACCGAGGCCACAGGGAATTGCTGGAATGGCAGCCAGAGGGCTTGGTCGCCCAGTACAACAAAGTTGACGGCCTCTATCTAGGCTGGCGTCCCCGGATTCCTTTCAACGACTTTTCCCGCTTGGTGCAATACGGCGAGTTGGGTCGGGGCTTGGGCAGCGACTACTGGCATTACCAGTTGGGAGCTGAATGGCTGGCGGTGGGACGGAACTGGGGACCGTACGTCGCGCGTTTAGGTGCTGAGTTACACGATCTGACCGATACCCAAGATCACTGGCTATTATCGGCCGAGGAAAATTCGCTGGATGCCGTGCTGTTTCGACGCGATTTCCGCGATTACTATCGCCGCACGGGTTTCAGCGTATATGCGGTGCAGGGCCTAGGCACCGACCTGAGCTTGACCGTCCGCTATACTCAAGACGATTTCTCTTCCCTAGAAAACGGTGTCCAGTGGGCCTTATTGGGTCGCTTAGGCCGGGACCGCTTCCGCCCCAATCCAGCTATCGATGAGGAGCGCTACAAAAGCCTGCGGGCCGAACTGCGCTGGGACAGCCGCAATAGCCGTCACAGCCCCCGGCGCGGCTGGTTTGTCAATGGCTTCGGCGAACGGGCTGGAGGAGCTTGGGGCGGGGACCGAGACTTTGCGCGCTATATCCTCGATGTACGACGCTACCAGCCCACGAGCCAAGGAAGCCGCCTCGATCTGCGTCTGCGTCTAGGACGGGCCACCGGATCAGTACCGCGGCAGTACCTCTTTGACTTGGGCGGTTTTTCTTCTTTGCGCGGCTATGGTTTCAAGGAGTTCAGCGGCGATAGAATGGCGCTGTTCAACGCCGAGCACTGGCTGCAAGGAGGTCGGGTAAATGTGGGCTTTTTCGCCGATGCTGGTTCGGCTTGGCTAGCGGACGAGGCCGATTTCGATCTGCAAGTTAGCGGCGGCCTAGGGCTGCACAAGGATGATTTCCGCCTCTACATTGCCCGCCCTGTCTCCAACCAGACGCGCGACCTCGATCTGTCCCTGCGCTTCAGCCGGGCGTTTTGAAATATGTTTACATTGGCGAGCAAAGCTCCTCGCCTTTGGCGTCGGGGTGGTCCAGGCCGTCTGCCTTGCAGCGCTTGCCGGCCCGGCCCGCCCACCTTATCTTGCGCCCTGCTCTATTTGCCCTGAGGAGTAATGAAGTCCGTCGGCCAACTCCAATACTTTCGCTCGTCCGTCGACGGCCAGCTCCACCCCTGCGCCGTCTGCGCCACCGATACTAGTCCCGACCCCAAACCCCTGATCATCGAGGTCAGTCCCGGTGCCCTGCACCACCTGCCGGGCACCGTTGCTCTGACCGAGGAAATGGCCGCCATTGCCGCGGCCGAGGGCCGCTCCTGTGTGGTCCTGCGACCCACCGGGCGGGGCCCCGGCTCCGTGTACCAGAACTACGGCGAGGTCGATGTCCTAGAGGCCATCGAGCACGTGGCCGCTCACTATGCCATTGACCGGGCGCGCATCAGTATAACTGGCTCGTCCATGGGCGGTGCCGCCGTCTGGTACCTGACTTCCCATTACCCCGACCTCTTCGCCGCCGCCGCGCCCTTCTGCGGCTATTGCGACTATCGCCTGTGGGAGAAGCCCGGCGGTCTGACCTTCCACATGCACCCCTGGGAGGAACCCTCCTGGCAATCGCGCTCGGCCGCCTTCCTGGTGGAGAACCTGCGGCACACGCCCCTGTGGATCGTCCACGGAGAATGGGACCGGGCCGTGGGCGGCGGCGTGCCCGTGGCGCACTCGCGTCAGATGGCCGGCCTGCTGGCGGAAAAAGGCGTTGCCCATACCTACACCGAAGTGCCCCGCACCGGCCACGGCTGCCGCACGCCGGATATCTGGAAGCAAGTGATTCCCTGGCTGCTGGACCAGCGCAAACAGGATTCCCCCTCCCATGTATCTCTGGTCACCTGGGGCTTGCGCCACAATCGCTCGTACTGGGTGGAAATAGACCAACTCGCACACTACGGAGCGTCCGGCGAGGTGGATGCCCGCCGGGAAGGAGAACGCCTGACCGTGCGGACAAAGGGCGTCCACACTCTTTCCCTGGGCCCTATCGAAGAGGATGCCGCCCTAGAAGTAATCCTCGACGGCCAGGCCCTGAGCCGTCTCGACCTGGGCCGCCGCCAATCCTTTCGTCGCCACCAGAGCGGCACCTGGGAAACGGGCACTTTCGCCCTCAGAGCCGAGAAACGGCACCAGTCCTCCGGCCCCATCGGCGATCTGTTCTACGACGGCCTGCTGCTGGTGCCTGGGACATCCGGCTCGGAGGAGGAACGTTTCTACAACGACTGGGTGGCCGGCCATGCTACTGGGTACTTCAGCAGTCGCAACGGCGGCGTTCACCGCGGCGGCATCATGGGCGAGAATACCGTGGATCTGCCGGTCGTCAGAGATGTGGATCTGAGGGACGACGACCGCGACGGCAACAACCTGTTGCTCTACGGCACCCCATCCACCAACACCGTGCTGGGGCAGTTCGAAGGTCAGCTACCGCTGGCCTTCGAGGGCGACGCCATCCGCTTGGCCGACAACCTCTACCGCGGCGAGCGCATCGCTGTCTGCGCCGTTTTCCCCCACCCCCGCAACCCGCAGCGCTACGTCGCCGTCCACGGCGGCACTGCGCCGGACGCCATTTGCTGGGGCAGTCACCTAAACATGCAATTGCTGCCGGACTACCTAGTGTATTCAGAGGGCGAGGTTCTGGACTGGGGCTTCTGGGGCAACGACTGGAAATCGCCGGCCTGATGCAGTTGGAACGTCTCCCTATTCCGTTGGTTGAGGTTCGGTTCCCGCCAAAACCGCTTCCGGAGTCGTGCCAACAAGGTTGCAATAAACCTCCGGATCGGTCGCCCCCTCGGTTGCAATGATGACGATACGGCTGTCGCAATCGAGTCCAAGCTGCTGCCGCAGATTTTCGTCACGGGTCGTTGCCAGCAATCCTGCCCACGCTGCAATCCCCGTTTCACCAATCGCGATTGGGGGATCTCCACCGACACCTGTCGCCGCTTGTCGCATGGCATCAACAGCCGCTTCGTCAGGGATAGTAAGAAAGGCGAAAGCACCAGCCCTTAGAATATCCCACGCTTGGGGCGAAGCGGATTCAACGACCAGTCCGTCCATAACGGACCGACCATCTGCGCTGACGGTTGCTGCGCTGTTTTCAAGCGCGCTTCGGTATAGGCAGGCAGATGTGGTGGGTTCAACAACAACTACCCGCGGATGGTTGCTCTCATATCGCTCCCACAAATGCCCGCAGGTCGCCGCGGCCAATCGACCGCCACCGCCGGGGACAAAGACATGAGTGGGCGGCTGGAGGTCGCTGAACTGTCGAACGATTTCGTCCGCGACCATTGCGTAACCCTGCATAATCTCACGGGAGATGTGGGGATAATCTGCAGATTTTTCATCCGATATGGCAAAATAGCCGAACATCTCAGCGTCCGCGTAGGAGCGTTGCACCACTCGATCGTAGTTTCCCGCTACCCGCACCACCTCTGCGCCATAGGCAGCAATCGCTTCCTCTCTACCGGCGCTGACGCCATCGTTCATGTAAATCACGCATCGACAACCGAACATACGGGCACCCCACGCCAACGCTCGCCCGTGATTGCCCGATGTTGCCGCCGAGACGACAACCTCTCTCGTCACCGATTCATACTGCCGATTTATCAGGTCCTGTGTTGTGACTGTTTCCACACCGGTGGCTTTTTTGATTTCACCCTTCAACACGGACAGCATTGCGTAAACGGGTCCCGTCGGTTTAAAACTCCCCACCTCGAATCGATACCCTTCATGCTTGCACCACAGGCCTTCAACACCGCTCGCCGCCGCAAGACCGTTCAATGCAATCAGCGGCGTCAGTTGATAACCGGGCAAGCGTGTCACCTCTACTTCCACATCAGCGAAGGCATCTCGATTTAGTAACGCCTGCTGTGTTGGACCGTAGGCCGGTGGAGGGTGGGCTTGCGCATTAATAAAGACATTAGTTTGGTAGGGGTTCATGGCTTTCACTTTGCGGGTGTTTGTTCACTTTTCTTTGGAAGAGTGTGGATGTGCATTTCCTGAAACGGGAGGATCATCGCCGCCCGGACCGATCCGGCCTCAATCCGACGCTATTTGATAGGGCAATGGTTTTGGATCGAGCCATTCTACAATTCGATCTTTTATCGCCCAGGCAAAAAAGAAATTCCCGCGCGGCGTGTGATGCCCGATATAATACGGTGCCAAAAACGTCTGTACATCCCCTCGATATGTCGCGTATTCTTCCCGCAAAGCATCGCGCAAATCGATCATCGGTACGTCCTTTGTCGCCAACCAATCCAAAAACGTCTGGTCAAAAAGCGGCTCGCCCTTCAGGGCATTCGCTACATTGTGCGAACCAAATGACAAAATCACCAGCAGCTTTTTTCCATTGGCCTTTGTAAACGCTTCGGCCTTTTCAACCACAAACCGCGTCGCAAACAGAGCAGCTTCGGTATGCAAGCTGTAAACCTCGGCATCTGATCCCGCATTCTCGAACTCTCCCCCCATACTTTGCGCCATTGCCGACGCATCTTCCACACTGCCTTTGCGCGCCATAACCGCGTGCAAAATCGGATCGTCGCCAAAAGTCTCCCACACCCAATCCGCATCGCATAAGTGATAGAGTTGTTCGGGAGTCTTACACAAATTCTCGCGCTCTTCCACGGTTCCGCTTTCCAGATTCACGCACAAATGCGGCAGCGTAAACCTCCCCTGTCGTCCCATGCGAATGGACCGCCACGCATCCAAATTTCGAAAGTGATCGTCGTCCCACACATTCAAAATCACGTATTCGGCGGGATATTCCCTCTCCACAATTAACATTCGCCGATACGCCTGATACACACTGTGCCCGCCAATGCCGTAATTGCGAACGGGTTCCAGCAGATGCGCGGCCAAATACTCCTGCCATGTCTCCCCATTGCTGACCTGATCGCAATGCGTAAAGCTATTCCCATACGTATGGATACGACACGGGCGATCCGCGTAATTGACCACCCGCCGCGCACCGTCTTTCTCGTACGCGTAAAACCCGCGCGAATCATCCACACCACCACCGCGAAACCCATCGCAAACCACCCATCCGATCTCGGGATCAAACGCCGACTGTGCATTATTACACATAATCCTCGCCAACTCTACCGGCACATCGGCCTTAGCAGGTGTCACAAAATGATCCACCATCTCGCGCGTTGGCATAATCGATTCCAAATATTCGCGTCCTGTCATCGCGGGATCCTTTCGCCTCTCTCGTCTCACTTCCCGATCAACCGAGCCGGTGCGCCTCCAATCACCGAATACGGTTCCACATCGCTTGAGGAACCGGCGGCTGCGGACCGCGATACGAGCGCCCGTCGCCGATCAATATGAGAACGACATCCGCAGCGGCGTCGTCCTTTCCGCCCTGTCGTACCACCCCTGAGGTGCATAGTCGCTCATATGGAGGTAGCACCTGATATTGACCTCCGCCGCCCCTTCCGAAAACGTCAACAACCGGCTCAGCGAAATATTCCTGCTGCCGTGATATCTCGAAATTGCCGCCACATTGACGAAGGTCACCCCCCACTTCCGCTCTACATGAGACCGCCCGCCGTGTGTATCATCCGGATTCGTATGGGTATGCCCCCCCAGCCAGAGATCGACCGCGCCCGGATTCGCCTCCAAATAAGACTCGAATGCCCCTGCATCCGGTTCTCCCCCCACGAAATAGAGATACGATGCCCCGATGGGCGCCCCGTCTTCAAAGCGGCCATGGTAGCCTCCGTCAACCCCCTCCCAGGGGCCGGACGCCACTGTCGTGTCCCTCAACATATGGTGGTGGGCCGTTACAATGATCCTGTCGTGGTTTTCTTCGACCTTCTCTTTCCACCACTCGAACGTCTCCCGCGTCACCGCGCCTGCGGGATATCCGCCTCTCTCGCCCCGCCCAACCGGAGGCCCGCCGTCATTGCGGTCACCCATCGCCAGAAACAGGACATTCCCCACCTGAAACGAATACCGCTCCCAGGTCCCCTCGACCGGATAAGGCCTCCGGTCGGCGTGAACGCCGGAATACTCGGAATTCTCCCCGGTGGGATCCACCCACTTCCGGAACCACCACTGGCACGGCTCGTCAGGGCCGCTGGCGTCGTGGTTGCCCACAATATTGTAGAAATCTTCCCGGGGATGTTTGGTCGACGCGCTGTACTGCCGCACCACCTCTTCCCCTTCCTCGTCATCCGGCGGTGTCTGCGACCCGGACAGGTCCCCGACGTCCAGCATAATATCCCACTCGAACGGTGGACCGCCACCGGCACCGCCCTGTTCGGCCTGCAGGATCGCATCCTCAAGACTACGGCGATTGGCACGCGCCAGATCCGTGCCCACGTGCGCATCCCCGCCCACCCACAGCTTGAACGTTCTCATTTTTACGACGCACCTCACTTGCGTTAGTATAGGCGAAGGACGGCGGAAAAGTCGCTATGGGACCCTTGTGGAGCAAGTCCAAGTGCTTGAGGCGGGCAGTGTCAGCGGTCTCCTAGAGGCACCCACTCTCTCCCCTCGCACCCGACGTACTCCGACTGCGGCCGAAAAATTCGCTCCACTGCTTCCTGTTCCCGGCAGTGCGCGATCCAGCCTGCCATGCGAGTTACGGCGAAGGTGCAACTAAACAGCTCCGACGGGACGCCAAGTTCGCGTAGCAGAACCGCCGTATAGAACTCGGCGTTGGTAAACAAACGCCGGCCCGGCTTGTATTCCTCCAATAGTCGAACCGCCTCTGATTCTACGAGTCTGGCCAAGTCGAGCAGGCCCGTATCTCCTTTTGCCACGCACAGCTTCTCAGCGGCTTGTGCGAGGATGGCCGCTCGGGGATCCCGTACTTTGTACTCGCGGTGCCCAAAGCCCATTAAGCGTTCACCGCGTTCAAGAACGTTTCTAATGAAGGATTCTGCTCGGTCGGGAACGCCAATTTGCTGTAGCATGGCCAAGGCCGGCTCCGGTGCGCCGCCGTGCAGTGGACCTTTTAAGGCACCGAGAGCGCCGACGACGGCTGACTTCCGATCAGAGCGCGTCGAAGTGATAACGCGAGCGGTGAAGGTTGACGCGTTCATGCCGTGATCAACCATCGCGTTGAAGTAGGTGTCCAACGCGCGAGCCATGGCCGCGGTCGGCCTACGGCCTGACAGCATGTAGAGGAAGTTCTCCGCCAGACGAAGTCCTGGATCCGGCTGAATTACGGGTTTTTGAGCCATCAATCGCCATGTGGCAGCGACGATAACAGGAGTGGCACCCACAAGCGCGATATCCGACTCCGCGCCCTCGAGGCGAAGCGAATCAAGGGTCAGCCGCAGTACGTCGATTGGCCTCTGTTCAGTTATGACGGCGGCCTCAATCAGAGATTGGGTGTACTCGGGCAGGGACCAACTCGACAGTCGAGCGCAGAATGTCTCAAGCTGCTTGCAATCCGGAAGCTGGCCATGCCACAACAGGTAGGCCGTTTCCTCGAAGTGCGCGTTGGGGGCAAGTTCCTCAAGAGAGAAGCCCGCCAACCACAGTCTGCCCTTCTCTCCGTCGATCCCGCTCAACCGCGTGCGGGCAGCGACTACACCCTCCAGTCCTTCTTTGATCTCATTGGTCATGTCCCAAGCTCCGTTGGATTGGTTAATTGACGATTATAACGCGATCACTTATATTGTCAATATTGATTCATAAATCAATCTATAACGATGGCTCCTTCGCGCTATTTATCCGCTAAAGAGGCCTGTGCCGAGCTGGGAATCCGGCCGCAGACCCTCTATTCCTATGTAAGTCGCGGCCTGATCCGTTCCGAAACAGGGGATCAGCGGCATCGCACTCGCCAGTACTATCGCGAAGACATCGAGCGTCTCCGCCGCCACAAGGAGCTTCGGGCGCATCCCGAAGTAGCTGCCGAGCAGGCCCTGAGAGCAGGAGACCCGGTACTGGAGTCGGCTCTGAGCCGGATCGACGATGACGACCTCTACTATCGGGGGATCAGCGTCGGCGAATTGGCGCGTGAGAACACGGTGGAGGAGGTCGCCGCATTGCTGTGGACGGGAGATAGATCTCTGCAAATCGAGGAATTCGCTGGCGACTCCCGGCTGAACGGCCTCAGCCCAGCGCTCATCTCAGAGCTTGCACCGCTGTCGAAAGTCGAGCGGATGCAGGCGCTGCTTCCCGTGATTGGAGCCCAAGACCCCGCGGCTTTCGCCACTGCGCCGCCGCACATCTATCAGTGCGGCGCTCGCATCCTCCGGTTCATGACGCTGATTGCCGCTGTCCAAGACAAAACCAGCAGCGGCATCGCCCAGACGCTGCAGAGCGCTTGGCTACCCGGACGACCGGAAACAGCCCGATTGATCGAAGCGGCCCTGATTCTGTGTGCCGATCACGAGCTCAACGTCTCGACGTTTACTTGCCGCACCGTGGCTTCAAGCGGGGCCAGTCTGTATGCGGTGGTAACCGCCGGCCTCAGCGCCCTGCAAGGTCCCCGTCACGGGGGGGCGACCGGTCGGCTGGAGGCCTTGTGGGACGAAGCTGAATCAGCGAACGACGTGGGAGATACCATTGCCAGCAGGCTCAAGAGGGGAGATACAATCGAAGGCTTCGGACACGTGGTCTATCGCGGCGTTGACCCCCGTGCGAAAATCCTCATGGAACTGCTGGAGGAAGCGGCCCCCAATGCTTTGGAATTGGCGATGGCAAAGGCGTTGATCGAGGAAGTCGGCAAGCGGACGGGTCTTTCCCACAATGTGGATCTGGGTCTGGTGGCTCTGCGCCGTGCCCTAGGATTGGAGAAAGGAGCAGCCCAGTTGCTGTTCTGTCTCGGCCGAACCATCGGCTGGATCGCCCACGCCATTGAGCAGTATCAGACCGGACGCCTGATACGCCCACGCGCTAAGTACACGGGACCCGATCCACGCCGTGCGTCGGGTTAATGCTGCGATTCTGCGTTAGAAAACGCCTCCGCCTAGCGCGAGGCGTATGATGCCAAAAAACAGGGCCACAATGCAGCATACTAAGCCAGCGATACCGCTGCTTTTGGAGTTGTTGCCCGCCGAGACCAGCGCGAGGCCGCTGACGATGATGCCGATGCCTGCAAAAGGTATATTGAGCCAGTTTAGCGAGCCGAGACACGGGAAAAACCCCACGACCATTCCAACGATAGCCAGAATTCCCCAAAGCAAACTAAGCACCTGCATGATGGTATCTCCTTTTGTGCATTCGACGCAGCAAGAAAAAGGCGCCCACTAGCTGATTGGCGAGTAAAGCTGCATAAAAGGCGACCGATCCTCGATTGTACATAAGGGCCGTGGCAAAGTCGCCACGTGCAATAGCCGCGAATGCGCGCGTCATGCCGCACAAAGCGCACGTTTCCCCACTGCGATGCGGCACCTTAAAAGCCTCGCTTGCAGAAAAAAGCGTTTTCTCCGGCACAAGATAGGGCGTGATCAATATGAAAAGCAGCATAGCTGAAGCCACCAACCACGCCGCAGTAAGGGTCTCCCTAGCATGGCGATCCATTGCGCCGGCTCCCTCACATCTGCGGCCGCAAGTTCAGCAGCACCAAAAGCCAGGTGCGGCTCCAGTAAGCGCTGTTGATATAGGGGTTTTCTGCGCTGGGCCAGTTGGTCCAATAGGTCTCGTTGTGCGGGATGCGGTGCGGCCATTGGACGATGGGAATGGAGGGCAACTCAGCCAGCCAGAGGTCCATGGCCTCTCGGTAGAGTTCGTCCATCTCCGGGGCGTCGGTCGGGGTCTGACCCATCTGGTCAATCAGCGCATCGTAGGCCAGGTTTTGCCAGCGCCACGGCATGTCGGCCGGCTCTCCGGTGGGCTGGACAAAGCGGCTGTGGTACTGGCGCAGCACAAAATAGGGGTCGCGCATGGAGCTGAAGTTGCCGATCAGGTACGCCCGGGCCGTGCCCTGGCGCAGGCGCGTGGAGAAGTCCGAGGTCATGCGGAAGGAGGCGTTGATGCCGGCCTTTTTGAGCTGGGCGATGAGCACCGGCGTCAGGTCCTGAAAGTGGGAGAAGATGTCGATGACCATGCTTAGGGGCTGCCCGTCCTTTTCCCAGAAAACCCCGTTGCGTACGTATCCTTTGCGGGCGAGTATCTCCGCGCTCTTTCCCAAGTCAAAGACGCCGACTTGGTGCTTGGCGACCAAGTCCTCGGCGAGGGTAAAATACCGATGCATCTGCGGGAGGTCGGGCAAGGGCAGCAGCGTCCACGAACCTGAGTTTTGCCAGCCGATAGCCACGAGCTGTTCGCGGTCGATGGCGTAGTTGACCGCGCGGCGCATCTCCGGGTCGGACCAAGGGGCCTCCAGCCCATTGAACCCCAGCGAGATGGGCCACCAAGTGATGTAGCTATACGGCGGCTCGCGGCCGGTCCAAGTCGTGATGTTGCGATTGCGCTCCAATAGGGAAACCATGTTGGCCGGGCGCAGCTCCAAGCAGGTGTCGATGTTGTTGGCGATCAGATTTTGCACGCGCTTGTGCTCCTCCATATAGGTCAGGTAGATCAGCCGCTCGACTTGGGGCAGCTCCTGAAAACCGAGTTTTTCAGCCCACCAGCCCTCGCGCAGATCCCAGATCCGTTGAGCCGGTTCCGAGCGCGCAATGCGATAGGGACCGGTCAGAACCGGCCAGCCTTTTTGCAGGTCGAAGTTGGCAAACGTCAGCGGGTCTTTGCCCTCCCAGATGTGCTTGGGCACGATGGGGACGCCCTGGTCGCCACTGTGGACGAAGTAGCTGAAGAGGAAGCGCGGGTTGGGCGCCTTGAGCGCGACGCGCGCCGTCAGGCTGTCGAGGGCGACCGCCTCTTCGACCCAAGTCGCCATATCCGTCGAGTACACGAGCTGTGGGGCGTGCTCCACGAGCATGTTGATGGTAAAGACAAAGTCGTGCGCCGACCAAGGATGCCCGTCGCTCCACTCGACGCCCGGACGGATTTTGACCACGAGTTCGGTGTAATCCTCGTTGAAACGGTGGCTCTCGGCGATCCAAGGTATTAGCTCGGAATCTTCCTCGTAGGCATTGAAGAAGTAGAGCGGCTCGTAGAGGAAGTTGTAGCCTATCCGCGAGATACTGCCCGGAATGAAGGGGTTGAAGGAGTTGTAATCCTGGATCTGACCGGAGCAGGAATTGGCCTCGGCGCAGTCCATGATCAAGGTCCGGTTGCGCGGCACCTTTTTGAGGGCACCCTCGTCGCCACTACAGGCGATGAAGGATAGGCCAGCTAAAAGCAGAATATAAATAGGCATCGACTACTCTCTTTTAGCCGCTTGCAGGGCGCAAGCGCGGCTTTGGGCCAGCGCGGCCACGGGGTCGGGGAGTTGGGGGCTGAGCTCAATGCTCGCTGGGCCGGCGTACGGGCTTAGGGCGAGGGCGGCGAAAGTCGCGGTTAGCGCCTCCTCGGTCAGCACGCCCTCTAGTAGGGGCCAGTGCAAGTCGGCCTTCCCGTCGTTGTCATCTAGATGCACGTACCCGAGCCGGTCTCCGGCGGCGGCTATGACAGTGGCCGGGTTTTCCTTGGACATCTGTAGGTGGCCGGTGTCGAGGAGCAAGTAGAGGTTGGGGTGGTTTAGGCGAGACAAGTACTCCAAGGTCCCGGCAGCCGTCGGCAGCGCCTTGCCGGGGAAGTGCTCAACCCCGACCCGAATCGCGCGCGCGGCCGCGAAGTCCGCCACCTGCCCCAAGGCCTCACCAAACTGGGGTAGCGCGGCTGGATCGGTCCCTGGGACAACATACGCGGTACCGGCACCGAGGGCGGCAGCGTGGTCCAGGGCCTCCCGACAGTGGTCGAGGGCGGCTTGTTGAGCGACGGCTGTTGCGCCGTCGAGCGCCGCGCCGTCTTCCATGTTAAAACACAGCGCGAGGCAGGAGACCGACAGGCCGAGGTCGTCGATGCGCGCTCGCGACGCCGGGCCGACAAAGGTCTTCGCCTGTACGTCAATAGAGCGGAAGCCGATAGCGGCCAGCGCGGTGAGGGCGTCTTCTTCCGAGCCGGTCAAGGCCCAAGCACAACAGGATAGTTCCACGATCCGTTCCTTGCACCGACCATGTCGTGCCCGTGGGCACGGTGAAGCAGCCGGCGGATAAAGCTACCAAGCGGGCAGCACGCCGTAGCAGACGCGGCGACTCTCCTCGACTTTGGCGAAACCGAGGCGGGCGAGTGCGCAGCCGGGCCGGCGATCCTTCATCACCACTCGACGGCGGGCGACGCGGCGGGCCTCGCGTAGGTCCGCGGGTGCGGGGCCGCCCGACCGCGCCAAGCAACGGACCAAGTCCAAGCCCCGAGCATGGGCAATGCTCTCGCCGAACATAGGGTCGAAGTAAACCACGTCCCACGCTGCGTCGGCTTCCTCGCGCAAGTACGTCGCAAAGTCGGCGCGACACACTTCGACGCGGCGCATGGCCAAGCCGAGATCCGGGTCGTCGGCGAGTGGGTACGCGGCCATGCCGCGCTCGACCAAGAGCGCCAACAGCGGCGCGGCTTCCAAGGCGCGCACGCGGCCCTCGGGCCCAGTTACGTACGAGGCCACGACCGCATCGGCCCCTAGTCCGCAGGTGCAGTCGAGGACGCTGGCCCCCGGTGCGATTTGCAGGGCCTCTATCAAGGCATCTTTTCTCTGTTGCCGCAAAGCGAGCACCCGCAGTTTAGCCATGTTGGGATGGTAGCAAAAGCGCTGCCCGGCGATCCACAGGGCCAGGTTTTCGCGCTCGACCACGAGCAGGCCGTCGAGGTCGGCGCAAGTTTCGGCGAGCGCGTCCCGAGGCCAGTAGGGGCAACCCATTTCAGCGGCAATGCGGCGCGCAGCCGCGCACTCCTCGGGCCGGGGTCGGGCCACCGTGGTCGTGGCAAGTGCGAGCTGTGGTTCCGTTTCTCGGTTAGTTTGCATGCAACGCTTTATCCGCCGGTGCAACAGCCTGAATCGTCGATAGTAGGTCTGAGCAGTTGGGCTTGTCAACCAGCCCTGTCGGCTAGGTGGGGACGAAACGATCTAGCCGCCAGCGCTTAGCCCAAGTCTTTTCCAAGCGCACACACAAGCAAACGTCGTTGCCCCTATAGGTCTCTGCGAGAACTTGGCCTTGCTGGTGTAAATGGGCCAAGAGCCGGCCTTCGGCTTGGGGAACTTGCAGCTCCAAGGTGACGTCTCCAGCGACGCTGTACGCGAGAATTTTGTCGCGTAGCGCGTCGAGGTTGAGGGCTTGGCTGGCCGAGACGGCGATGGCGTGTTCGCGGTCCGCGTACGCGGCCACAATCCGCTCTTCTTCGCCGGAAGCCACCTGGTCAATCTTATTGTACACCATCAGGGTGGGGCTGTCTGCAAGCCCGAGGCTGTGGAGAACTTGCTCAACCGTGGCGACCTGCGACTCGTAGTACGGAAAACTCAAATCGATCACGTGGAGCAGCAAATCGGCCTCTACGGCCTCTTCGAGCGTGGCGCGGAAAGAGGCGAACAGGTGGTGGGGCAGGCGGTTTATGAAGCCGACCGTGTCAGTGAGCAGGATCTTGTGGTTGCGGTCGAGGTCAACGGCGCGAGTGGTCGAGTCCAAGGTGGCAAAGAGCTGGTCCTCGACTAGGACATCCGCGCCGGAAAGCGCCCTCATCAGAGTGGACTTGCCGGCATTGGTATAACCCACGAGGGCCACCTTAAAAACATCCGAGCGATTTTTGCGGTTGGTCGCCATCTGCACGCCAATCTTGTCGAGCTTGGCCTTTAGGGAATTGATCTGACGGCGAATCAGGCGGCGGTCGATTTCCAATTGGGTTTCGCCCGGGCCGCGGACGCCGGCTGCCCCCATGCCGCGGATGGCCCCGCCGCCAGCTTGGCGCGACAGGTGGGTCCAGTAGCGAGTCAGGCGCGGCAGGAGGTAGTTGAGCTGGGCTAGCTCGACTTGGAGTTGGGCCGTGCGGGTGCGAGCGTGGTGCGCGAAGATGTCCAAGATCACGGCGCTGCGGTCGATAATGCGGCGTTTGGTGACGCGCTCCAAGTTGCGCATCTGGGCCGGCGAGAGGTCGTTGTCAAAAACGATCACGTCGGCTTGGCACTCGGCCGCGATCTGCTTGAGGGAGGCGGCCTTGCCCTTGCCGACGTAGTGGGCCGAGTCGATGCGGTCGCGCGCTTGGATCTGGCGCGCGGCTTCGACGAGGCCAGCGGTGGCGACTAAGCGGCCGAGTTCGTCGAGGGAGTGCTCGGTCTCCCAAGCGGGCATCTGGGGCAGGGCGACGCCGACGAGGATGGCGCGTTCTTGGTGCAGCGTGTGATTTGTTTCCATTCGGCTTCTTTGGATTTGATTGTGCAGCGTATCAAACACAAACAGAGCGCATCACTTTGTCAATACCGCAAGGGCGAGTTTGCGCCTCCAATGCGCGGACGAGCTGTTTGTGACAAAATAGTTGTCGTTTGGAGGGGCATCGATAATTTTGTCGTCACTGCGGGTAAACGGAGTGAAACCTTGTGTTTCTAATTCATCGTTTAACATTGACTTTTTGAGAAATTAAACCTATGGTACCAGCTTTGCTTTACAAACGTTTGCTTGATATCGAAATACGGACCGTCTCCTAGTGCCTGCTCTGCCTTTACACATAGCCTATTCGCATTCCCGATAACACAACCTACCCATTCAGCCCTGTGGCCTCGCTGTGAGTCCGCGGGGCACATTCATCTCTACGCCTTGGGGAAACAGTGCTGATCATGGCCCGAATTTTAATTGCCGATGGCGACACACTCTCTCGTGGTTACATCCATAGGATCTTGCTCAAAAGACAAATTGGGCAGTCCGTTGAGCTGACGACCGACGGCTTCTGTGCGTACGCCAGCCTGCTGTCAAACGAGTACGACCTAGCCATAATAGACGCCTCGCTGCCCAACTTCTCGGTCGGCACCATTCGCAAACTGCGAGCGCGTGGCGTGCAGACAAAAATCGTCGTGCTATGCGATTTGGCTAGTCCCCAGCTAGCGCAAGAGGTCGTGCTGAGTGGAGCACAGGATTTAGTCGAGAAACCCATTTTACTGGACAGCTTCGTCTATAGCCTCAAGAGACATTTAGACAAAAATAGGTCGGATGTGTACTCAGAGATCCAAAGTGCGCATTGGCCGCGCAGCTCTATCTAGTAGAGCAGAAAAAGGACTGACCATGGGCAAACACAGCGGCGGCAATGCTAATGAGGACCTGTTGCGAGACTTGCGGCTCGCGGTTTGGCGGCACAAAGAACCGGAGGGCGAATTCATGGTCCTATCGCAGATTCGCCAGACCTTGGACCACGCCGGGATCGCTCACGACGGTTGTCGGTTGTACCGGGTGCAAGCCGACAACGGCGAGTGCAAGATGCGCGTCCATCCCTTGACGTCCGACGGGTATTGGTCCCCGCTAACGGAAGGACAGCAGTGGGTGCTGGGGGCTTGGAAATCAGCCGCGACCTGCTATCGAGCGCCGAACCGCCACGGAGAATGCGACTGGCTGGCCCAGCAGATGCGTTGCAATGTCAAAGCCATACTCGAAACGACCTTTGATCAAGGCGTCCTAGCCGTTTATCGCCAAGAAGCCATCGCCTGTAGCGACGCGGACGTCGGCTTGGTCAAGGGCTTGGGCGAGGTCCTCAGCGGGCTGTACTACCGACAAGAAGACCTGTCGCAGTTGCAGGCCAAAGAAGCGCAGCTACGCCAAGCACAGAAATTGCGGGTGATGGGGCAATTGACGGCCGAGTTCGCGGGCGAAATCAACAAACACTTAGAGGTGATCATCGGCGAGACCAGCCTGCTGCTCGAGGACAACTTAGCGCCCGCCGTCGGCGACGGCGTACAAGCCGTGTACGAGGCTGGCCTCCAAGCGCGCAGCACCAGCGAGCGGCTGTTGGCGTGTGCGCGCCAGCAGAAGGCGCGGAAGGAATGGGTCAACTTCACCCGCCTCGTGCAGGAGACCGCCCTGCTGATGCGCCGGACGCTCCTGAAAGACCAGATCGAAATCGCCGAGGACCTAGCCCCGAACCTGCCCTATATCAAGGCTCATGCCGGCCAGCTCCAACAGGTCGTCCTCAACCTCATCCAAAATAGCCGCGAGGCCATAAAGCAGGCGCGAGGCGCGGGGCGGATCGCGCTGCGGGTAGCGATCCGCCAAGGCTGGATCGTGCTGGAGATCGAGGACAATGGGCCAGGCATTCCCGCGGAAATCCGGAACGATATTTTTGCGCCGTTTTTCACGACCAAGGCGTCGAGCCAAAACAGCGGATTGGGGTTGAGCGTATGCGCGGGCATTGCTCGCGAACACTACGGCCGCCTATTCGTCGAAGACTGCGCCCAAGGGGCCTGTGTAGCCTTGGAACTGCCCATCAATCCGCACGCCTCGTTAGTAGACAACTGACCTTGTTGCAACAGACGCGCTCCTATATGTTCAGGCCCGCAGCGCACAACGCGGGAGATGAAGCGCATGGTCATCGTACTAATGGGCGTAACGGGTAGCGGTAAGACAACAGTGGGCGAACAGCTCGCCCAACAGCTCGGATGGGCTTATTACGATGCGGACGATTTCCACCCAGAAACCAACGTGCACAAAATGGCCAACGGCACGCCGCTTGCCGACGAGGACCGCTGGCCTTGGCTGGAGACCCTCTCTGCGGCCATCGACCAGTGGCTTTGTGCCGAGCAAGGGGCGATACTCGGCTGCTCCGCTCTCAAACAGAGCTACCGCGACATCTTGGTCAGTGGGCGGCCCGGCGTGCAGATCGTCCATCTCAAGGGCCCGAAGACACTCATCGCCCAGCGGCTCGAGACGCGGCAGCACCGCTACATGCCGGCCAGCCTGCTCGACAGCCAGTTCGCGACCCTCGAAGAGCCGCGCGACGCACTGAACGTGGACATCGGCCCTCCGCCCGCAGCCATTGCCACGGCCATCCGCACGGCCTTGCAGCTCTGAGGCAGAGTCATCCCAAGTACACAAACAAGTACACCGCCAAGAAAATCGTCACCAACAGCACGCTGCTACTGACAGGCCATGCGCGCGCAAAGACGCCAGTCGGACCGTGGTACTGGCGCACTTGGTCCACTAGCGAGAAGACCCGTCGCTTACCCCAGGAGATCAGTCCATCCCGCAGCGGTGCCCCCACCTGTACGCACAACCGCGCTGCGCCGGGTAGCAGCTTTCGGTAGGTCCAGTCCACGTCGATATTGGCCGAGCGCAGCTCCGGCGGATAGATGCCCGTCAGCTTGAGCGCGACAAAAGCCAGCGCCGAAAAGAACAACAACTGGAGCTGTAAGACGATGTGAGTTGCATCGTACGGCTCGTAGTCAACCGGATAGGGCAGGAGCCTGTACAGATAGTGCGGGAACGAGCCGATACCAATGCACAACGCCGCCCCGATCCCCATCGCCACGAGCATATTGCGCGGTGCTTCGCGGCAGCGGATCCCCGCGTCGTGGGCGAAGAAGGCAAAGAAGGGAATTTTGATGCCGGCGTGGTGGAAGACGCCGGCCGAGGCAAACAGCAGCAGCAGCCAAACGACGAGATGTCCCTCGTTAGCTGCGGCTTGCATGACCATCGACTTGCTGACAAAGCCGCTAAAGAGCGGGAAGGCCGAAATCGACGCGGCCCCAACCATGCAGAAGCCGCAGGTCCAAGGCATGGATTTGTACAGCCCCCCGAGATCCGAGCCGTTGATCCTGCCGGTGCGGTAGAGCACGGCCCCCATCGACATAAAGAGCAGACCTTTGAAGAGCACGTCGTTGAAGGCGTGGGCAACCGCGCCATTGACGCCCATACCTGGCCCCAAGCCGACGCCGACGACCATAAAGCCGATCTGGTTGATCATGCTGTAGCCCAACACGCGGCGCAGGTCGTTTTCAATAACCGCATAGAAGATGGGGAACATCGCCATGGCCGCGCCGATGTAGAGCAGGCATTCGGTGCCGGCAAAACTGCGCGCCAACACATAGACCGCGGTCTTGGTGGTGAAGGAACTCAAAAAAACCGCGCCAGTGGGCGTGGACTCCGGGTAGGCATCCACCAGCCACGAGTGCAGAAACGGGAAGGCGCATTTAATGCCGACGCCGAGGAAGATCAGCCGCGTGGCCCAGCTATCAATGCCCAGATGCCCCAGCGCCAGCGAGCCGGTCTGCTGGTAGTGCCACGCCGTGCCGACCAAGAGCAGCAGGCCGGAGCTGATGTGGATCAGCAGGTAGCGCGTGCCAGCGGCAATGGCCCTTTCGCTCTGGCTGGCCCAGATCTGGAAGACCGAGCTAATCGCCAACAGCTCCCAAAAGATGAAGAGCGCGATGAGATCGCCGGCAAAGACCGCACCCACGGCCGCGCCCGCGTACAGGAAGCCGGTCGCCTGCTGCAGCCGATCTTGCAAATGCAGCGAGAAGAGCGCGGCGAGGAAGGCGGCCACGTGAAAGAGATAGCCAAAAAGCAGGCTGAGTTGATCAACGCGCACCCAGTGCAGCTCGTAGCCGGCTAGGGAGCCGACTTGGCCGTCGCCTATCTGATAGCCGAGGAGATTGTAAAATCCGGCCAACGGCAAAAGGAGCAACGCCACCCGCCGCACGGCCAGCGGCAAGACGGGCAACAACAGCCCGCCTAACAGCAGGAAGGCCGCCGGGTGCAGGCTAGTCATAGTAATCCTCGCGGCGCATCAGCACCTTGCGCAGCTGGGTGGCCGTCACAACCAAGAGCACGCAAGCGACAAATCCGTATATCGCGTAAAAACCGAACCATCCCTCAACCGGAAAGACACCCTCGGCAAAGTTCAAGTGCCGATGGACGAGCAAGTCCAAGCCCAAGAGCAAGGCGCAGAGAGCGAAGAAGATCCATATCAGGCGGTGGACGTTCCGCGGCTGGTCGAATAGATGTTTTTTCTCTTGAGTCATGGCCTTATCCTCCGATCTGGCGGCAGAGGTCGAGGAGGGGGTCGGGATAGAAGAAGAGCACCAGTCCACCCAGCGCCGTGCAAATCAGCGGCAGGACGCAGGCCAGCGGGGCTTCCTGTAGGCCGCTTTCTTCATCGGGTGCTGCGTAGAAGAAGGCGTTGACTGCCACCGGCAACAGATAGGCGATGTTGAGCAGCGAGCTTATCAAGAGTACGCCAATGGCCACGTACTGTTCTGCGTCTAGCCCGGCGAGGATTAGGTACCACTTGCTCCAAGCTCCTCCCAGCGGCGGCAAACCGATAATGCTGAGCGAACCGACGAGAAAGGCCCCCATCGTCCACGGCATTTGCCGGCCAATTCCCTTCATCTCGCTGATCTCAGTTTTGTGCAGAGCGACCGCGATGGCCCCGGCGCAGAAGAAGAGGGTGATCTTGCCAAAGGCGTGCATGGCGATGTGCAGACTGCCGCCGAGGATGCCCCAACTATTGGCCAAGGCCGCGCCGAGGACGATGTAGGAGAGCTGACTGACAGTGGAATACGCCAAGCGGGCCTTGAGGTTGTCCTTGGTCATGGCCACCAACGAGCCAATGAGAATCGTGGCACAGGCCACGTAGGCCAGATACGTGCCTAAGCCGGTGTCGGCGAGCAGGTCGATACCGAAGATATAGACGACCACTTTGAGGATGGTGAAAACGCCGGCCTTGACCACGGCCACCGCGTGCAGCAGGGCGCTGACCGGGGCCGGAGCGACCATGGCCGCGGGGAGCCAGCGGTGGAAGGGCATCAGCGCGGCCTTACCCGTGCCGAAGGCATAGAGAAAGAGCAGGACGCCGAGAATCCAGGTCGGGGCCTTGCCGGCGAGGATGCCGCCGGGGACGAAGGCGAGCGTGCCGGTGAGGTGGTAGGTAGCGACCATCGCCAGCAGCAGGAAGCAGATCGAGGTCGAAAGCAGTACCCCCATATAGACGCGGCCCCCCGCTTTGGCCTCCGCGCTGCGGTGGTGGGTGACCAGCGGATAGGTTGACAGCGTCAGCGCCTCATAGCAGAAAAACAGCGTCAGCATGTTGCCGGCGAAGGCAGCCCCCAAGGCCGCGGCGATCGCCAAGGCAAAGAAGGCAAAAAAGCGGGTCTGGTTTTCCTCGTGGTGGCCCCGCATGTAGCCGATGGAGTACACCGAGGTCGCCATCCACAGTCCAGCGGCGATCAGCGCAAAGAGCGCGCCGAGTGGCTCGACCTCAAAAACTAACGACAGACCCGGGGAGACCTCCACCAGATGCACCATCGGTCGGTCTCCTGCGGCGACTCTGGGTACTAGGGTGCAGACGGCGGCAAAGGTGCCTAGCCCAGCGAGCAGGGTCGCGGTCTCGCGCAGGTTGGGGCGGCGACCCAAAAGGGCGATCAGTGGCGCGACGCCTAACGGTAGGAGGACGGCCGCGATAATGGCGGTGGCGGCACTCATGGCGCAGCACCCAAGAGCCAGTGCGCCGCCTTGCGGGCAACCCCAGCCGTCAACGAGGTTTGCACCCCCAAGCCGATGGTAAGCGCGATGAGCAGCCAAACGGGAAGCTGCATCGAGAGGGGGGCTTCGGCGACGGGCGCGGCATCTTCGGGCACCGGGCGGAAATAGGCGATCTCGACAAAGCGCCAGATATAGACCAGCGCCAGCAGCGAGCTGATCACCACTAACGCGGCCACCGGCCACCAGCCGTGCTCCAGCGCGCCCAAAATCAAGTACCACTTGCTGATAAAGCCCACGGTAAACGGCACGCCAACCAATCCCAAGCCAGCGATGACAAAGGCGCACGAAGTCAGCGGCAGGCGCTTGCCCAACCCGCTGAGGTCGGCCAATTGCAGAGAGTTGACGCGAAAGAAGATGCAGCCAGCGGCCAGGAAAAGGGCCGCCTTCATCAGCGCGTGATTGAAGAGGTGAACGATGCCAGCAGTCAGCCCAGTGGCCGAGCCTAAGCTAATGCCGAGCATTACGTAGCCGATCTGAGCCACGCTTGAATAGGCCAAAAGCCGCTTGAGATCGGTCTGGTAGATGGCTACGGCCGAGGCGATGAAAATGCCTAGGAGCACCAGCGGCAAGAGCAGGACATCGAGGTGCATGGTGCCAAAGGCGAAGTCCGCGCCAAAAATCGTGAAGACGAAGCGCAAGAAGGCGTACACTGCGATCTTGGTGGCAGTCGCCGCGATAAAGGCGGTAACGGCCGAAGGGGCATAGGTATAGGCGTTGGGCAACCATATATGCAGCGGGAAAAGCGCCATCTTGAGGGTGAAGCCAACGCTTATAAAGGCAAAGGCCACATGGATGGTGCGGGTGTGGTCAACGGCTTCGATCCGCGTGGCGAGATCGGCCATGTTGAGGGTGCCAGTCATCACGTACATCAGGCCGATGCCGATCAGGATAAAGGTCGCGCCGATCGTGCCCAAGATCAGGTAGTTATACGTCGCCATAAGGGCGCGGCGATCCCGGCCGAGGCTGATGAGTCCATACGCCGAAAGCGACGAGATCTCCATAAAGACGAAGACGTTAAAGACGTCACCGGTAATGGCAATGCCCAGCAAGCCAGCGAGACAAAGCAGGAAGATCGCGCAGAAATACGGATGGCGATCCGCTTCGACTTCGCGCGCCGCACTCGCTGGCGCGTAGGTCAGGACCACGGCCCCGATCAGCGCCACCAGCAGGATCAGATACGCATTGAGGACATCTACCCGGAACTCGATACCCCAAGGCGCGCTCCAACCGCCCAAGGCATAGGAGATGGGGCCATAGGAGAGTACTTGCTGCAATAGCAGCACGGCCAGTGCCAGCGTGCCCCAGCCGACGGCCACGACAAACGGCCATAGCAAGCGCCGCGGACGCAGCAATAGGCAGAGAGGCGCAGCGGCAAGCGGCAAGACGATCTGCAAGGCGGGTAGATGGGCGGCGATCACAACCCCTCTTCCCGGCGTTGGATCTCGTCCTCTTCGATGGTCCCGTAGGCCGCGCGGATGCGCACCACCAGCGCCAACCCCACAGCGGTGGTGGCGATGCCGACGACGATGGCAGTGAGGATGAGGACGTGGGGCAATGGGTTGGAGTACGTCGTCACGCCTTCGGCGAGGATGGGCGCGGTCCCCCCCTCGACTTTGCCCATGCTGATGTAGAGCAAAAAGACCGAGGTCTGGAAGATATTGAGACCGACTAGTTTCCGAATCAGGTTGCCGCGGGCAATGACGTTGTAGAAGCCGGCCATCATCAGGAAAATGACGATCCAGTAGTTGTACAGACCGAGGAACGAACTCATGGCCGCCCTCGGCTGGCGAAGTAGCAGAAGGTGTTAATGACGACTGCGGCGACGGTGATGCCGACCCCGAGCTCAATCAGCAAAATGCCGTAGTGCTCGCCGTGGGTAGGCTCGTTGGCCAGCACCTTGTATTCGAGGAAATTGCCCCCGGCCAAGAGGCAGGCCAAACCAGTGCCGATGTAGAGCAGGAGCCCCAAGGCGAAAAAGACTTGAACGCGGCCCGGTGGGGCCACTCGGCGCGCTTCCTCGACCCCGTAGATTAAGGCGTAAAGAATAAAGGCCGCGGCAAAGAGCACGCCCGCCTGGAAACCGCCACCGGGGCCGAAGTCGCCGTGGAACTGCACGTAGAGGGCAAAGAGCAGAATCAGCGGGATGAAGAGCTTGGAGACGACGCGGAGAATCATCGCGTGTCGCATCGCTTGGTCGGCGGCCGCATCCAGTCTAGCGCCGCTGCCGCGCAAAAGCAGGATCACTGCTAGCCCAGCGGTAAAAATCACCGTCACCTCGCCCAAGGTGTCGTAGCCCCGGTAGCTGGCCAACACGGAGGTGACCATGTTGGGAATGCCAATTTCCTCGGGGGACTCGGCGATATAGCGAGGGGCTACGTGCTGGTGGACCGGAGCGTTAGGATCGCCCAAATGCGGCATATCCAGCGTACCATAGATGAGCGCACCGCCAGTCAGGAGACACACGCAGAGGCCGCTCCAAGAGTGTTGGTGTTGGGTCTTTTCCCTAGGCCCGGTCGAAGAGAGCGCAGCCAAGAAGAGGACCGTCGCCAAGCCAGCACCCACCGCCGCTTCGGTGAAAGCCACATCGACTGCATCGAGCGAGGTAAAGATACAAGCCGAAAGCAGGCTGAAGATGCCGGTGAGCACTACCGCAGCAAAAAGGTCCCGCACCTGGATAATGGCCACGGCGATAACGGCGAGGAACGTCATCAACACGACGTCGATGTCAATTAGCGCAGTCACTGTTCCTCCCCAGTGCCTTGGGGCGCAAGCCCACTGTGCCGCGCCGCGCGGGCGATGGCGTGGGTGGCCACGGGACCGGCCAGCAGCAAGAAGAGCGCGATCATCACCAGCTTGACGGTTGTCAGCGACAGGCCGCTCTGGAACATAAGCCCCAAGAGGATCAAACCTGCGCCCAACGTATCGGTGACACCGCCGCCGTGCATGCGGCTGTAGAAGTCGGGCAACCGCAGGAGACCCAATCCGCCAACGAAGCAAAAGCCAGCCCCCAACAGCAGACAGGCCCAGCTAGCATAGTAGATCAGTGCTTCCATCAGGCGTGGGCCTCTTCCTCGCCAACGGTCGAGACGTATTTGAGGATGGCGATGGTGCCGATGAAATTGATTAGCGCATAGACCAGCCCCAAGTCGAGAAAGTCGGGCCGGCCGGTCAAAAAGCCGATGACCGACAAAAGCAGCACGGTCTTGGTGCCGAACATATTGACGGCGAGCACGCGATCGTACACGGTGGGGCCTTTTAGGGCGCGAACCAAGGCCAGCAGCATGGTGGCCAGCACCCCGATCATCGCCGCGGCGAACACTAGCTCTCCCCCTCCATGTCGGTTACGCGGCTGTCCATGGCCCCAGAGCGCACGTCCTCAGCGGCTTCGCGGGTCAAGGCGTGGACATCAATGGTGCCTTCGTCGGTCTCAACGGCGACCGTGCCCGGCGTCAGGGTGATGGAGTTGGCGTAAATGACTTGCCCCAAGTGGGTTTTTTGGCTTGCCTCGACTCGGATTACGCGGGGTGCCATCGGCAGCCGAGGATGCACGATCCGCCGCGCGACATCGATATTGGCTTTGACTATCGCCCAGAGGAGCCAAGGCATATAGCGCAGTAGGCCGGGGATCAGGTGATTGGGGTGCCCTTCGGGATCGATGATCTTCATGCGGCGGCAGACGGCGACGACCACAAGGCACGAGAGAGCGCCCAAGCCCAAGAGCAGGCCCGTGTAAATGCCCGACAAAAGTAGCCAGGTCAAAAACAACAGGACGAAAAGACTAAGCGTTCTGCGCGGCGCGTTTAGCAAAATAGGCCCTCAATTCTCCTTGCAATGAACGGACATAATTTCTGTAATTGCGGGCGGGGATGCAAGCTGCTTTGGCGGCGACCAGCAGCCGATTTCAGAGGCGTTTATCGCCTTGATTCGCTCAGCGCTCGACGACCCAGTACGTCGTCCCGGTCTCTTTTGAACCCGCGTACGGCTGGCCGTCGTGGGTGCCAAAAAGCTGCCAGCGGCTAAATCCTACTAGGCGCAGCAATAGCTGAAATTCTTCTTTGTAGATCCACCGCGCCGTCATGGACACTGCCGCTGTTTCTCCATCGTAGGCAAAAAACCACTGGTAGTGCTCAGTTTGCTCACCCAGATCGACGGTCTTTTTGAACCAGACGCTGATTTGGCGGCCTGTTTGAGGATGGGGGAATTCGCCGAATTCCTCCAGCGACGGGGACGGATCGACGTGGGCCAGCAGGTCGCCGGCAAGCGACGGGATGTAGAAGTTCATTAGTAGCCGCCCACCAGGCACCAGATGGGCGCGGATGCGTTCAAGACAGGCGATTTGGGCTGCCTGGCTGGGCAAGAGCATGAACGAGCTGGCCGGAATTAGGATGGCCGCAAAGGGCTGGTCGTAGCAGAAGTCAACCATGTCTTGACAACAGACGCGGCGGTCGATATCGCCCAACCCCAAGGCCGCTGCCTTGCGGCGCAAAACGGCCAGCATCCCTGCGGCGCAATCGAAACCCCTGATGTCAACGCCCTGGCGCAAAAGGCGGAGCAGAATCGAACCAGTGCCGCAAGCCGCTTCGAGGACCGGGCCCGTCTCTCCGGCGAGCTGCATGCTGTAGAATTGGAACTCGCGCTCGTGCGTCTGCTGCCTTCCGCCCCGCTCGTTCCACGGGTCGTATATCAGCGGCCACCAGGGATTATCGTAATTGGCGTCAGGCACAAGTGCAGGCCCTCCATTTGGGCGCGGCCCGGTCGGCTGCTTGCCCTATTATCCGGCAAGGGGCAATTTCTTGCTTTGTGTACCAACCGTCAGCGCACATTCAAATAAAGGGTTGATGATAGGCACTAAGCGCGAGAATGTGCAACACCAGCAAAGGAAACACACCATGGATGCTCAACAGCAGTACCTCTTCGACTTGCAGGGCTACATCGTCCTCAAGGGCGTCGTGCCCGCAGCGGTGGTCGCCGCCTGCAACCAGGTTCTGGACCGCTTCGAGACTATGGACGAGGCCGATTACCCACCACCGCTGTGTTTGGGCGACCAGCGCACGCAGCAGAACCTCTATATTTCAAACATTCTCGAAGGGGACGAAGTCCTCCGCCCGTTGATCGATATTCCCGCGGTCCTAGATGTCGTCGCCACAGTCACCGGGGGGCCATACCGACTCAACCACACCTATGCGATCTATCGCTGGGGCGGCGGCTACACTGGCCTGCACATGCACGGCACGCCCATCATCCCCAAGTGTCAGTATCACTGCCGCAACGGGCAGATGGTCTCGACCCTGACTAAGGCGGTCTTTCCCCTGCTCGACTGCGCCGAGCAAGACGGTTGTTTCTCAGTAATCCCCGGTGCTCACAAAAGCAACTTCCCTAGGCCTTGGGGCCAGCACCCAGACGAAAATCCGGCGCTACAAGCAGTGCCGGCAGCCGCCGGGGACGCCATCATCTTTACCGAGGCGTTGACCCACGGCTCGCGGGTCAATACTTCCGGTCGCCCTCGCCGGACCCTATATTATTGCTACAGTACAGGATATATGCCCGACTGGGGCGGACAGCACCTGCGCTTCAGCGACGAAATCTACGAGGCATTACCCGAGCAACAGCGCGAAATACTCAGGCTAAAATAACGGAGAAATGGCCATGTTGACACAAGAACAGATCGCCAGCTACCACGAAAAGGGCTACCTCGGCGTCGAGGGGGTATTGTCCCCCGGAGAAGTAGAGGCGCTGCGGCAGGTCACCAACGAGTTCGTCGAGCAGTCGCGGACCGCCACCGAAAGCGATCCCGTATTCGACTTGGAGCCGGGGCACGCGCCCGACAACCCCAAGCTGCGGCGGCTCAAAAGCCCGGTCGCCCAGCACGAGACCTACCGCAGCACCCTGCACCACGAGCGGATTGTGGATATCGTCGCCGAGTTAATCGGCCCGCGAATCCGCACCAACGGCGACAAGCTCAACATGAAATCCGGTGAGTTCGGCAGCCCGGTGGAGTGGCATCAGGACTGGGCTTTTTATCCACACACCAACGACGACCTGCTCGCCGTGGGGGTGTGCATCGACGATATGAACGAGACAAACGGCTGCTTGCTGGTCATCCCTAAGTCGCACAAGGGGCCGATCTACAACCACCACCTCGACGGCCATTTTGCCGGTGCGGTGACCGCGACGGATTTCGACGACTCCACCGCCGAAAAGGTCGAGCTAAAAGCCGGCGGCATCTCCATCCATCACGTCCGCGCCCTGCACGGCTCCCTGCCCAACACCTCGCCGCATCCGCGCCGACTCCTGCTCTTGCAGTATTGCGCTGGCGATTCCTGGCCCTTGGTACCAGCGCCCGACTGGGAGGGCTACTGCCGGACCTTCGTGCGCGGCGAGCCGAGCCGGCACATCCGCGTCGCCGACGTGCCCGTGAGCATGCCGATGCCCGGGGCCAAGGTCGGCGGCTCCATCTACGCTACCCAGACCGTATTGCGCCACTCGACCTTCGGATCGGTGAAAGCCGCGCAGCCCACCTAACACTGCACACGGCGCGCTGCGTCCATGAACCTGCAACACCTGCGCTACTTTCTCGCCGTGGCGCGCACGGGCGGCTTTACCCCAGCGGCGCGCCAGATGAACGTGACCCAGCCGACGGTTTCCAGCGCGGTTTTGGAACTGGAGAAGAGCATGGGGGTCCAGCTCTTCAACCGCGACAATCGGCACGTGGCCCTGACGACTGAAGGCCGCCTGCTGCTGAGTTATGCCGTCCAAGTCGAGGACCTGCTGGAGGAGGCGGGCGAGCGGCTTCAGCGGAGCGACCTAGAGCCGGGAGGGGGCTTTCAGTTTGGGGCGGTGGACGCGGCCGTCATCTATCTCCTACCGGAAATTCTCAAAGAATACATGCGCCGCTATCCAGGCGTCGCGCTCAAGACCCAAGTCGCCCCCTCGCGTTACCTCATCGACGATCTGCTGATCCAGCGCTCTGAATTTGCGCTGATCCACCTGCCCTATACCCATCCCAAAATCGACGCCGTGCCGATTTACCGCGACGACATGCCCTTGGTCGTCGGGCCAGAGCATCGCTTCGCCCGGTGCGAGTCCGTCGCCCTCGCCGAAGTGGTGGAAGAGCCTCTGATCCTCTTTCACGCCGACTCGGTCTCGCGCAAGGTAGTTGACGAACAGCTCGCCGAAGCCGGTCTGGTGCCGGGCGCGGTGATGGAACTGCGTAGCCCAGAGGCCATGCGCAAGTTGGTGGAGGCCGGGGTGGGCATCTCGTTTTTGCCGCGACTGACCATCCGCGAGTCACTGGCGAGCGGCGCGCTCAAAACAGTGGATGTGCGCGACGTGGCCTTTGAGCGCGAAATCGGCGTGGCCTGGCGGCGGGGCCGCTACTTTGGCCAAGCCGTGCGGCTCTTGCTCGAAGCCGTGTTTGCCGCCTATGGTGGGAGGGACCAGTGGCTGCAAAAGATCGCTCCGAAAAGCTGATACAAGGTCCTTGGCCCCCGCGATATTGCCACGATTCGCGCCAGCGGCGTTCTTATTTTTAACCCATTTTTGACCCAAAACTGAGAGCAAGAATCTATGATCGACGCAAAGGCCGTGCGCACCAATCCCGACGCCATGCGCGAGGCGATACGAGTGCGCAAGGTTGACCCGGCCAAAGCCAATGTGGATCGCTGGTTGGCCCTCGACGCGGCGCGGCAAAAGCTGCAGCGAGACATCGACGCGCTCAACAGCGAGAAAAAGCAACTAGCGCGGCTCGGCCGCACTGACCCGGACGCAGCGCGGGAAAAGGGGCGGGAGTTGCGCGAGCGCGGGCGGGTGCTGGAGCACGAGTTGGGAACCGTCGTCACCGAGTGGCAGGGAATCATGGATTGGTTTCCCAACTGGCCGCATCCCGACATGCCCGCCGGAGCGGGTGAGGAGGACAACGTCGAGGAGAATGCCTGGATTCCTGGGCAGGGCTACCTAGCGGCCGACAAACTGGGCCGCGGGAACACCAGTGCCCAGTACATGCCCAAGCGCCCGCTACACGCCCAAGACGACGCCTTTGCGCCGCTGCACCACGCAGAGCTAGGCGTCAAATTAGGTGGCATCGACACCTTGCAGGGCGGCCAAGTCTCCGGCTCGCGCTTTGCCTATTTGCGCGGCGATGTCGCGCGGATGCAATACGCCCTGAGCCAGCTCCTCATCGACGAGCTTTTAGCGCGCGGGTACGAGATGTTCGTGCCGCCTCTCCTAGTGCGGGAGCGCTCGCTGTACGGCACTTCGCACTTTCCCGAAGGGCGCGACCAAGTCTATGCCATCAAGACCGATAACGTAGAAGAAGGGGCTGAGCTTTTCCTCGTCGGATCGTCCGAGCCGGCCAATTTCAGCTACTTCATGGAGCAGACCTTGGACGCAGCCGAGCTACCCGTCAAGCTCTTCGCCTATACGGCCTGCTTTCGCTCGGAAGCCGGGTCTTGGGGCCAAGACGTGAAGGGCATCAAGCGCATGCACCAATTCGATAAAATCGAAATGAACGCCGTGTGCCTGCCCGATCAGTCCGCGGCCCTGTACGAGGAATTCGGCCAAATCAACGAATGGCTCCTGCAAAAGCTGGCCTTGCCCTACCGGGTCGTCGATAAGTGCCACGGCGACGCGGGCTATCTGGCCAGCCATCGGCAGCGAGACATGGAAGTGTGGATGGCCGGGGCGGGCGAGTTCATGGAGGTAATGACCGACACCAATGCCACCGACTATCAGGCCCGGCGCTTGAACATCCGCTACAAGGGCGCGAGCGGGCGGGGGTTTTGCCACCTCGTCAACGACACAGGTTGCGCGATGGGCCGACTGCTGATCGCCATTCTGGACAACTATCAACAACCCGACGGCACAGTACAGGTCCCCGAAGCCCTGCAACGGGTTGTGCAGAAAAGCGTCCTGCAACCGAAAGGCGCGTAATGGGCGAGCGACTCGATGGCCGGGCGATTGCGGCCCAAGTGCAAGAAGAGCTGCGGACGGACATCGCGCACCTGAAACAGGAGCACGGTCTGGTGCCGGGCTTGGCGGTCGTGCTGGTGGGGGACGACCCAGCCTCGCAGTCCTATGTACGAGCCAAGGGCCGAGCCTGCGAAGCCCTCGGAATTCACTCCGAGCAAGTAGATCTGCCGGCCACTATTGCGACCGAGGACGTACTAGCCACTGTCGAGCAGCTCAACGCCGCCGACGCGATCCACGGCATCTTGATACAGCTACCACTGCCGAGCCAAGACGAGCAACAAGTCCTCAACGCCATTGACCCAAACAAGGATGTCGATGGCTTGCACCCGGTCAATTTGGGCCGCCTCGTGCGACAGGAGGAGTGCTTTTGGCCCTGTACGCCGCACGGGGTCTTGCAGATCCTCAGCCGCAGTGGAATCGAGGTGGACGGCCAGCACGTGGTCGTGGTCGGCCGGAGCACGCTCGTGGGGCGGCCCGTAGCCATCTTGCTGGGGCACAAGGCGGCCGGGGCCAATGCCACAGTGACCTTGTGCCACACCGGCACCCGCGACCTCGGGCACTTCACGCGCCAAGCGGACATCCTAGTGGTGGCGGCTGGATTTCCTCGCGGGATCACGACGGATATGGTCAAAGAAGGGGCTGTAGTAATCGACGTGGGCATCAACCAAGTGGACGACCCCTCGCGCGAACGCGGCTGGCGACTCGTCGGCGACGTGGATTACAAACAGGTGCGCCCCAAGGTCCGCGCGATCACGCCCGTGCCCAACGGAGTCGGGCCAATGACGATCGCGCTGTTGCTCTACAATACCGTGTGGGCGGCCAAGCGGAAGTGCGGGCTATCGTAGTGTTGCAAAGGGGAACTTGATATGACGACAAAACAGGCCCTTAGCAGTCCTCTCCAGGCGTATTGCAATAGCCTGAAGACTACCTTTGCTACCAAGCAGGCGACCGAGCATAGCTACCGCTCGGCCCTTGAGAATCTGATTCAGGGGTTGGGTGGCCAACAAGTCCGTGCCCTCAATGAGCCTAAGCGCATCGCTTGCGGTGCGCCCGATTTTATCGTCGAGCGGGGAGGGGTACCCATCGGCCATGTCGAATGCAAGGATGTCGGCGTACCCTTAGATCTTGTCGAGAAAGACACGCAACTGAAGCGCTACCGCGAGAGCCTGCCGAATCTGATTCTGACCGATTATTTAGAGTTTCGCTGGTATGTAGAAGGGGACTTGCGCCTGAAGGCGCGGCTTGCACACATCGACAGCCGAGATCGGATCGCTATTGACCAAGCTGGTACCCGCCAAGTCGCCGAATTGTTCACCGCGTTCTTTGACGCCGACCCGCAGTCCATCGGCCGGCCGCGTGAACTGGCCGAGCGCATGGCGGCCAAGGCGCGGCTACTCCGTGACAGCATTGAGCGCATCTTTGCTCAAGAAGCTCAGGCCGGCCCCCTCCACAGCATGCTCACCGGCTACCGAGAGGTACTCATCGCCGGCTTGTCGGAAGCAGACTTCGCCGATCTGCAGGCGCAGACGGCCGCTTATGGGCTGTTTGCGGCACGGTGCCGGCACGAACCCGCCAATGGACCTTTTACCCGCCAGTCAGCCGCGTTTGCCGAGACCACGCCCTTTTTGCGAGATGTCTTCGGGCGGATTGCCGGCCCGGGAATGGACGAGCGGATCGCTTGGATTGTCGATGATCTGGCGTACTTGCTAGACCGGGCGGACATGGCGTCTATCCTGTCCGAGTTCGGCAAGAAGACCCGGCAAGAAGACCCAGTGGTGCATTTCTACGAGGATTTCTTGGCGGCTTATGATCCGCACCTGCGTGAGATGCGCGGCGTGTACTATACGCCCGAACCCGTGGTGTCTTACATCGTGCGGAGCGTGGATCACTTATTGCGTGATCGGTTTGGCTTAGCCGATGGGCTAGCCGACACGGCAACGGTCGCGTCCGAAAACGGCGGATCTCCCCGTCCGCGGGTGATGATTCTCGATCCGGCGGCGGGGACGGGAACCTTCCTGCGCGAAGTAGTCGCCACCATCCGCGAGACCATTGAGGCGAAGGGGTTAGGCGGTGCTTGGCCCGGCTACGTGCAGAAGCACCTTTTGCCGCGCCTGTTCGGGTTTGAACTGCTGATGGCCCCTTATTCGATCTGTCATCTAAAACTCGCGCTCGAAATTGGCGGTACGGACCGCGGCTTTGCCATGCCCACCGGCGAGCGGCTTAATGTCTTCCTCACCAATGCCTTAGAAGGGCCGGACGAAGGGCATAGCTTCCCGCTCTTTGCTCCCGAAATTGTGCGTGAAGCGACCAGTGCTTATGAGGCCAAGCAAGAAAAGCCGGTAATGGTCGTGATGGGCAACCCGCCCTATTCCGGACACTCCGCCAACAAGAGCGCGTGGATTGCGGAGTTGATCGGTAGCTACAAGCAGGGTTTCCCCGAATTAGAAAGACCGGCGCAAGCTAAGTGGCTCAGCGACGATTACGTGAAATTCATTCGCTTTACCCAATGGCGCATTGAGCGCACCGGCGAGGGTGTGCTCGGCTTCGTGACCAACCACAGCTACTTGGACAACCCGACCTTTCGTGGGATGCGCCGCAGCTTGATGGAAACCTTTGACGAGATCTATTTGCTCGATCTGCACGGCAACGCCAAGAAGAAGGAGCAAACCCCTGATGGCGGTAACGACGAAAATGTGTTCGACATTCAGCAGGGGGTCGCCATTGGTCTGTTCGTCAAATGCAAAGATGCCGACAACGGCCCAGCCAAGGTGTTTCACGCCGACTTGTGGGGCGAGCGCGAGGCGGGTCCAGATGGCGGGAAATATGGCTGGCTCGCCGCCAACAGCGCTGAAACTACTGATTGGACGGAGCTTTCACCTAAGCCACCGCTGTATCTGTTTATTCCGCGCGACGAAGAATTGATCGAAGAGTACGAGGCGGCGTGGTCTATCCCCTCGATTTTTTCGCCGAATGGCGATCCAGCACCGGGCATCGTAACTACGCACGATCAATTCGCCATCTCATGGACACCTGAAGAAGCGGCGACCAAAGTCGAGCGTTTACTCGCCACCTCATCGGAAGATGAGGCACGTGCCCAATGGCGTCTGTGTTCACAGAATCAATGGCAGTACGACCGGGCGAAACAGGAACTAGCGGGCGGCTCTTGGCGCGGGCAAATCAAACCAGTCCTCTACCGACCGTTCGATGTCCGGGCCACAGTATTCGACCGCAACGTCGCTGTCCACAGACGCGAGCGCGTCATGCGCCACATGTTGGCAGGCCCGAACTTGGGGTTGTGCGTCGGCCGTGCTGGTCAAGTTATTGGTTCCGACACTTGGGAGATCGTTTTTGCTTCAAAATTTTCCTCGGATTTAAATTTGTTTCGACGTGGTGGGAACTGTCTCTTCCCGCTCTATATCTATTCAACAAAAAAATCTGCGCGTGTCGGTGAGAGGCGCGTCCCCAACCTGAACTCCGATTTCGTCAAAGCCTTCTCCTCCGCCACCACTCTCGACTTCATCCCCGAAGGCACCGGCGACCTCAAAACTACCTTCGGCCCGGAAGATGTACTCCACTACCTCTACGCAGTGCTCCACAGCCCAGAATACCGCCGCCGCTACGCTGACTTCCTCAAGTCAGATTTTCCCCGCGTTCCCGTGACCAACTGCGGTGCGCTGTTTGAGTCGCTCGCCGCGTTTGGGAAGCGGCTTACGGCCTTGCACTTAATGGAAGCCAATGACGGCGAGACCCCCGCCTTTCCGGTCGCTGGCGACAATCGCGTAGAAAAGGTGCGTTATGCGCCGTCACAGAAGCGGGTGTGGATCAACAGCGAGCAGTATTTTGACGGCGTTGCACCAGATACATGGGAATTCACCATTGGTGGCTACCAGTCGGCAGAGAAGTGGCTCAAGGACCGCAAAAACCGCACCCTCTCATACGACGACATTGCCCACTACCGCCGTCTCTGCGCGGCCTTGGCCGAGACGCCGCGCATCATGGCCAGCATTGACAAAACAATAGACGCCTACGGCGGCTGGCCACTAGTTCAGGACGATTACCTGCGTGGTCTTTATCAGACGATGAGCGAAGAATGGACTTCTCCAGAAGATGAGGAGGCTTGGCGTGACCTTTGATCCGTTCGATGTCGTCGTCGTTCCCTTCCCCTTCGCAGACCTCAATGAAAAGAAACGCCGCCCAGCGCTAGTCGTCTCTTCAGTGAGCTTCAATAAGGTTCACAAGCAAACGATCTTCGCCATGATTACGAGCACGAAAAACAAATGGCCAAGCGATGTAGTCATTGAGGATTGGCAGGAAGCCGGTCTCAATGTGCCTTACAAAATCCGCCTCAAGCTCTTCACGCTCGATAATAAATCGGTGGTACGCAAAGTCGGGAAGCTGTCGAAACGGGATGAGAAATCCATCGTAACCACCCTCGCCGATTCACTGACGACGAGCCAACAACCTTTAGAGGATAGTGACTCAGTTTGAAATCTCACCCTAAACCGCCAAAGTTAGGCGCGGAACTTGCGGTTGGGGCAGACTACTGTTGATCTCGGGAAATTAGAGCGCGATCACGCCCATGCCCAATGGAGTCAGGCCGATGACGATCGCGCTGTTGCTCTACAACACCGTGTGGGCGGCCAAGCGGCAGGTGGGATTGGCCGGGCATGAATATCGCCCATCAATCTAGGGCCGTCTCGTCCAGAGCAGCATGCGGCTCTACCTCTCGCTCGATCTGGCGACGCGTCGTGCGCTCGGCGACATCGAGATCGTAGCGCGTCTGAAGATTGATCCAGAACTCAGGCGTCATGCCGAAGTAGCGCCCAAGGCGCAGCGCAGTATCGGTCGTGATACCGCGGCGTCCGCGCACAATATCGTTCAGTCGCGGACGCGAAACCTTGATCGCTTGGGCAAGTCGGTACACGCTGATCTCCATGGGCGTCAGGAATTCGTCGCGCAGAATCTCGCCGGGATGCACCGGCGGCAGCCGTCGTCCAGAAGCCACATCCGAGAAATCGACCTCCCGCCTGTCCAGTTCTTCCCGCTTGATAGTCATATTCATTTGCCTCCTCAATGGTAGTCAACAATCTCGACCTCCCACGCTTCCCCATCGCGCCAAACGAAGCAGATACGCCATCGGTCATTGACGCGAATACTGTATTGACCGCGACGATCTGCCCGCAAAGTTTCAAGGCGATTGCCGGGCGGCGTGTGCAGATCGCCAAGCCGACCAGCCGCGTCAATCGCCAGTAGCTTCACCCGCGCTCGTCGCTGGAGTTGCATGGGCATGCCGCGAACGGCATGACCTGAAAAGATCGCCGCAGTGCGCTTGTCCGCAAAGCTCTTGATCATGTGTCAACGTAACGGCAAACGATACGCTCAGTCAAGCTCCACCAGCCAATTGAAAACGCCGGATAGCTTACGCCGATATTCAATACCAATAGTTAAGGTTAAACTCAGGCCTTGAAAACGATTGTAATTCTGATCTTGAGCAATTACATTCAAGACCCACTTTCCGAAAATTGACGAAGGAGCTACCCATGCTACGCATTATCTTGCTCGCCCTATCGTTTTTAGCCCTTTCCTGCTCGAAGGATAAACCCGCGCCGCTTTCACCAGCTGGCAAAACAGTAGCTGCTTTGGCAAACCCGGCTCCGCCTACCAACCTGCGATTCGACGATCCCACTAGTACCTCCTGTCGCGTGCGCTGGGATGTCTCTGAAGGAGCGACTGACTACGATCTAAACTACAAGAAGGTGCCCAACGGTCGTTGGCAACTCGAACCGCATAAAGGGACGAGACTATACAATACCATCAATGAATTGGAGCCGAATACGACGTATCGTTGGGCTGTGCGAGCCGAAAATAGTCAGGGAGCATCCGCGTGGGTAGAAGGACCTCAATTTACGACCCAGACGGAGGATGACACCTCGGTAGCTACTTTGGCAAATCCGGCCCCGCCAACCAATCTGCGATTCGACACGCCAACCAGTTCGGAGTGTACGGTTCGGTGGGACGCCTCTGAAGGAGCGACCGACTACGATCTAAACTACAAGAAGGTGCCCAACGGTCGTTGGCAACTCGAACCGCATAGAGGGACGGGACTATATAATACCATCAGTGAATTGGAGCCGAACACGACGTATCGCTGGGCCGTGCGAGCCGAAAACAGTCAGGGGGCATCCGAGTGGATAGAGGGACATCAATTTACGACCCAGACGGAGGCTGATAATCAGAATACATTCTCTGTAGTAGTCGATCAAAACAGCCCTGTTTCAGTCCCCGATCAGGCGCTTAGAACAATTCTCGAAGAAGCCCTCAACAAACAATCGGGGGCAACGATTACTTGGGGCGATATGGCTTCTTTGGAACGGTTGACTATCGAAAATAAAGAGATCGTCTCTCTAACAGGGATGGAAGCGGCCACGAATCTAACAGAGTTATACATTAGTGGCGGTGAACTTTTACATCATTATGCAGATGGTTCATTTGAAGAGGAGATTATAGGTAAACTAACCGGGATCGCACCTCTTGCGTCGTTGACGAAACTTAAATCTCTGAGTGTACGTGGCCACCCAATTCAAAATGCGGATGCTCTTTCTCAATTAACTAACCTAGAGTGGCTATCGTTGAGAACCCATGCGGCTAGTTTGCCATCTTTGAACAACTTAAAGCATCTCAACCAATTACATATAGATGGGCCTTTGCTTACCGCTATTTCAGGATTGCAAGGCTTGACGAGTCTTAGCGTCCTAGTTATAAGAGTTCCCAAACTAACGGATATTTCCGTTATGCAACACCTGACCAACCTTAAGACACTTGACTTTTCCTTTCCCGAGGTAACTGCTGAAAGCTTAGAAGACATTACTCCCTTAGAAAATCTGATGTTAGAATACGTGGACTTGCGAGGCTCGTCCCTCTCAGAGAATTCTATTAAAAAGACAATACCCGCCTTACAGGCTCGTGGAACAGTTGTTCACTGGGATTTTCCTGCGGGGACCTTTAATATTGAGTTCGTCTTTCTTGGCGAAGCGAATGAATTTTTCGATGATCTTCCAGGTGGTATTCCTTTCTATTGGGATCCTGTAAGAACGCGTTGGGAACAAATCATTCAACAGGATATACCTGACTACACACTCAAGCATGATTTCCAATCGGCGTGTGGGAACCAACCCATCCATATTGCAGCCGGTGATAAAATTGACGACCTGCGTATTTATGTAACGGTCTTTGAACATGAAGAGGACGGCCCTCTTGGGAAAGGCTATCCACATTTAGTACGAGACAGTCAACTGCCCGCTATTGGATGCGTAGAAATAGCCAAAAGTGGATGGTTGCATGAATTAGTGCTCGTACATGAAATAGGCCATGTTCTTGGAATCGGAACGATATGGGATGAGCTAGGATTACTAAAAAATCCTGGCTCAGAAACCGATTACGTATCCGATACGCACTTTATCGGCTCAAGAGCGATTCAAGCCTTTAATGATTTGGGGGGACAAAGCTATAGAGGCAAAAAGGTTCCCGTCGAACAAGGACCTACACCTCATCATTGGCGCGGTGCAGTCATGTACAATGAACTAATGTCCACCAACGCCTCTGGAGGCAGTGCCGCCTTAACCGCAATAACTATTCAAGCATTAGCCGATCTAGGATATGAAGTAGACGCAAGCCAAGCGGATATACATAGCTTTAGGATTTATCCCAACGGCAATGCGCCTGCTGGTAAGGTCTTAGCTGACCAAGTGAGCAATTTCTGTTCGCTTGAAGGCATTCCCGAGCCGATATATACCTCAGAGATCGAATAAGACCTCGGAGAAGCTATTTCTTTTATTTTTTCTAGCTCACATCCCTGAGCATCCCCTACCCCCTCGCCCAGTGAACCAACCCCATCTCCAAGGGATTTCGCAAGTCGGGGTGCGAGGGCACCACGCGCAGGGTGTAGCCGTACGAGCCGGCCGCTGCGCACGTGAAGGTGCCGACGAAGTGGTAGGTACCGTCGCCGTTGGGACCGGCCAATTCCAGCGGGTACACCTCGGTCTGCGCGAACTCGCGCTGGGCGTTGAGGCGGCCGGCGTAGATCTCGACGCGGACATCCTCTGGCGTTAGCTCGCCCAAGGCCACCGCGGCGCGCAACGGCACCTTCATCCCCACCTTGAGCAGCCGCGGAAATTCGGCATCCACCTCGCCAATCTGGACCTGCGCCCACTTGGAGCGCACGTGCGACTTCCAATGCGTCAACTGCTGCACCCGCTCGCGATCGGCCGCCAATTCCGCAAAGCGGGCTTGCCCGGGCAAGTAGAATCGCTCGGTGTACTCGCGCACCATGCGGTGCGTGTTGTACTGCGGCGCAAGCTGGACGATGGTCTCCTTCATGCGACCGATCCAACCGCCGGGCAATCCGTCCGCATCGCGCTGGTAGAAGAGTGGGAGAACCTCAGTCTCTAGCAGGTCATAGAGCGAGTTGGACTCGACCTCGTCTTGGTAGCGTTCGTCGTCGTAGTCCTCGCCGCGGCCAATAGTCCAACCAGCGTGCTTGTCGCAGGCTTCGTCCCACCAGCCATCGAATACGCTGACGTTGAGCACGCCGTTGACCGCAGCCTTCATGCCAGACGTGCCCGAAGCCTCCAAGGGGCGGCGGGGGTTGTTGAGCCAGACATCGCACCCTTGCACCAAGTAGCGGGCGAGGTTCATGTCGTAGTCTTGCAAAAAGAAAATCCGGCCATTAAAGGGCGCTTGCCGCGCGAGGTGGACGATCTGGCGAATCAGCTCCTTGCCGGCGTCGTCGCGGGGGTGGGCCTTGCCGGCGAAGAGAATCTGCAAGGGCCGCTGCGCGTCGGAAAACAGGGCCTTGAGCCGCTCGATATTGCGAAAAATCAGGTTGCCGCGCTTGTAGGTGGCAAAGCGGCGGGCAAAACCAATAGTCAGCACCTCGGGGTCTAACCGCGCTAGAGCCTGTTCAATTTTGGCTGCTGGCGCGCCCTGGCCCTGCATCTGCTGGCGCAGGTGATGGCGGGTTACGTCAATCAGCCGCTTGCGCCGGTGCTGGTGCGTGTCCCACAGCTCGCGGTCGGGGATCTGATAGACCGGGGCCCAATCGCTCTCGTCGGCCGAGACAAAGCGCCAGGCGTCGCCGAGATGGCGGTCGAACAGCTCGGCCATTTCCAGCGAGATCCACGTGTGGAGATGGACGCCGTTGGTGACGTGGCCGATGGGGATTTCGTGCTCTGAGAAGTCGGGCCACAGGCCCTGCCACATGCGGCGGCTAACCGCGCCGTGCAGGCGACTGACGCCATTGGCCCGGCCCGATAGCCTAAGCGCCAAGACCGTCATGCAGAAGTCGGCGTGGGGATCGCGGGGATTAACCCGGCCCAAGCCGATAAATTCCTCGTGCGACAGGCCGAGCCACTCGCGGAAATAGCCCAAGTGCGCCTCGACCAAGTGCGCGGGGAACCAGTCGTTGCCCGCCGCGACCGGGGTGTGCGTGGTGAACACATTGCCGACGATGCTAGCCTCGCGGGCCGTGGCAAACGAATAGCCGTGCTCGGCCATGAGCCGGCGAATCCGCTCTAGGGCCAAAAAGGCCGAGTGCCCCTCGTTCATGTGGCAGACGGTAGGTTCGACGCCCACGGCCTGGAGGGCGCGCAGGCCGCCGATGCCGAGGAGAATCTCCTGCCGGATGCGCATGGCCGTGTCGCCGCCATAGAGACGAGCGGTAATATCGCGGTCCGCAGGGGCGTTTTCGTCGAGGTCGGTATCGAGCAAATAGAGCCGCACCCGGCCCACCTGCACCTGCCAGATCCGCGCCTGCACCAAGCCATGAGCGAAGGGGATATCAATGGTCAAGTGCTCTCCGCCTCGGCCATGGACCGGCTGCACGGGCATTTGATAGAAGTCGTTTTCCGGGTTTTGCTCTATCTGCCAGCCGTCGGCGTTGAGGGCTTGGTGGAAATAGCCCTCTCGGTAGAGCAAGCCGACCCCGACGAGGGGAATGCCTAGATCGCTAGCGGCCTTAAGATGGTCGCCGGCGAGCACGCCCAAGCCGCCAGAATAAATGCGTAGGCTCTCGGTCAAGCCGAATTCCGCCGAGAAGTACGCAACCTGCAACTGGCTCTCGCCGTGTGTCTGGCCAAACCACGTCGGATGAGACAAATAGCCCTCGAATTGCTCGACGACGCGCTCGATGCGATCTCGCAGTTGCTCGTCGGCGATTAGGGCGTCGAGCTGCTCCGGCCGCAGGGAAGCCCAAAAGCGCAGGGGATTGCGCTGACTCTCGGTCCACGTTTCCGGGTCAATCTGGTAGAGGGTGCGGATGGTCTCCTTGCTCCAAGTCCACCAGAGGTTGTGCCCCAGCTCCCACAGCGGCGTCAACTGCTCGGGCAGAGATGGGATAATATTGAGGCGATGTAGAGGTTTCATTCTTAGTTTCGTCTGTGCGATTCGATTGGTTCGGAGGACGCCCTAAGACAGCAGCGAGGGTGCGTTTTGTCAAGGTTTGTCCAAGCTCTATACTTAGGAAAATCTTAGGAGAGTATTATGCGCGAAACACCCAAGGTGATCATCAGCGGCTTTGCCGACGAGGGGCCGGCTGACAAAAAGGCCGAAGCCCAGCTAACCATGCTCGCGACGCTGGGCATGTCGCACTACAGCTTGCGCTTTGTGGACATGGGGCAGGGCGTCAAAAACGCGATGCAGCTAACGCAGCCCGAGATAGCACGGCTGCGCCAATTGCACGGCGAATTCGGGATTGCGGTAGCCTCGATCGGCTCGCCGATTGGCAAGGTCAAGCTGCTCGATGTGGAAGACGGCTCGACCAATGCCTACATCCCGTTCGACCAGTACTTGCAACAGGACGTGCAGCGGGCCGTGGATCTGGCCGGCGAGTTCGAGACGCGGCTGATCCGCGGGTTCTCGTTTTACCATCCCCAGGGCGAGGATCCAGCCAATTACGTGGAGCCGGCTGCCGAACGGCTAGCACAAATCGCCGAGGTCTGCAGTCGAGGCGGGACCATTTTCGGCTTAGAGGTCGAGGCCAATCTCGTCGGCCAGAACGGACGGCTCCTGCAAAAGCTCTACAAGATGGTGGACCACCCCAACCTGTGCCTGATTTTCGACGGCGGCAATCTGTCGAGCCAAAACTTCACCGCGGTCGAAACCCTAGCCGAGTATCATGCGATGCGCGCGGGAATTGGCTGGATGCACATCAAGGATTACAAGATCGACCCAACTCTCCAATGGGAGGGCACCGTGGACGAGGAGCGGCTCAAAAACTTTGTGCCCGCCGACCGTGGCGATTCCGGGCACGAGGCCATATTGCGCGACTTCCGCACCCGCATCCCAGCCCTAGAGCACGAGCTGAAGCAGAAGGGGGTTCCCGGCGTGTTCCTCGACCTGGAGCCGCACCTAAAGGGCGGCGGGCAGTTTGGCGGCTTCAGCGGCGTCGATGGGTTCGGAGTGGCGCTGCGAGCGCTGCTCAACCTGCTCGATTACGTGGGCATCGGCTATGCACTGACGGATTACGAAGCCATCGCCCGACAACGGGACTAGCGCCCTTGCGCCACCAGCTCCTCGTGCCGCTTTTGGAAGGCCGCGCTGTTGTCGTCCTCAATCACCTCCAAATCGACGCCTTGCTCAAAGCCGGGAATGTTGCCAGCGTAGAAGGCCCGCTGATAGCGGTCTTCCGCAGTAAATTCCCACTCCCGCTCTTTGCTGTCGCCCGGCCAGTACACGCGGAGAATGCGCTTTTGGGCCAAGTAGTGGTGCTTGGGCGTCGGCTCTGCGGGATCCACTCGGTAGGTTGCAATCGCCTCTTCATCCACGGAGACGCCCAAGCCAGGCGCGTCTGGAACTGGCATATAGCCATCGCGGACCTCGATAGGCTCTTGCAGCAGGTCGTCCTCCCACAGCTCGTGGCAGGTAATATAGGGCAGTTGGGCGTGCGAGAGTACCGAGCCGAGGTGCGCCGCATAAGTGGTGGTTAAGCCAGCGCCGACGAGCTGGAGCCAAAAGGGTTTGTTCTGGGCGGCCGCGAGGGTTGCCGACCGCCGGGTATCGGTCGCGCCGCCGCCGATGACGAAGCCGTCGCAGCAGTCGTTGCGCAGATACTGGTCTTGGTAGTGCTCGACAATGGGTTTGCGCACCCGCTCGCGCAAAATCCGTGCCCCATCTACGTCCGAGTGCAGGTAAAACGGACTTTCGTACATGCCGACATTGGGGTTTTCGTCGAGTTTTTGCAGGGTGATTTCGGCCTTGGCTTGGTTGAGCAAGAAGCCGTTGAAGTCCACGTCGAATTTGTAGTCGGCTGGGACGACCTTGGCGACCGCATCGGTTTGGGCGATGATGTCGCGCCAAGGGCGGGCCTTCATCTTAATGCAGGTGTACCCGCGCCTTAGCGATTCCTCGGCCTCGGCGACCCAGTCTTGGGGTGGCATATCTATGTCCCACCAAGATATGGGGCAGCGGTCGCGGAGCTTGACGCCGAGCAGTTCGTGTACGGGCACGCCGTTGTCTTGGCCCACTAGGTCGAGGCAAGCGACTTGCGGGCCAAAGCCAATATCGTCGCGGTTTATCAGGCTGGCTGGGTTTTGCCCGACGAGGCCATCGACCGATGGCTGGCCGTGGTTGTCGGCCCAGCCCACGAGGCCGTTGTCCGTCTCTAAGCGCACGACCCACACGCGCTCGTCGTGGGTCGAAGCGCGCTGCATGGCGCGGGTGACGTGCTCGGCGTAGAATGGGATGTTGAGGGCAATGGATTCAGCGTGAGTGATCTTCATGGGGGCCTCCGAGGATGATGGGGTCACAGATTGATTGACAGAAGACACGCAAAAACTCGCAGACGAGCAACCATTAATTTAATCCAATCCAAAGAAAGGCAATGCCATGAGCAGGACGTATGAAATCTTTGTAGAACGGCTCTCCGAACTGGCCGATATAAGCCACGCACAGGGGCTGATGAGCTGGGATCAAGAGACCTACATGCCGCCACGGGGCGCGGCCATGCGGGCCAGCGCGCTGGGGACCTTCGCCGGTCTGTACCACGAGCGGCTCACCGCACCGGAGTTGGTCGCACTCGTAGCAGACCTCAAGGACGCCGAGCTAACAGGCGACGCGGCCGTCAACGTCCGCGAAATCGACCGCCAGCAGAGCCGGTCGCTCAAGCTGCCCAAGGAACTGGTCGTCGAGCTGAGCCAGACCGAGTCCTTGGGGCACGAGGCTTGGGTCGAGGCGCGCAAAAAATCGGACTTCGCGCTCTTCCAGCCTTGGCTGGAGAAAATAGTTGCGCTCAAAAGAGAAGTGGCCGAGCGGGTCGGTTACGAAGGCGCGATGTACAATGCGCTGCTCGACGAGTACGAGCCTTATGCGCGAGCCGAGGAGATTGCCCCGGTCTTCGACCAGCTCAAAGCCCAACTCGTGCCGCTAGTCGAACAAATCGCTGCCACCGGGCAGTACCCAGCGCGGGGCGTACTCGACCAAGAATACCCCATCGAGCAACAGGAGCTTTTGGGACGGCAGGTACTGGCGGACATGGGCTTCGACATGCAGGCCGGACGGCTCGACTTGGCAGTGCATCCGTTTTGCTCGGGCACGTCCCGCGATGACGTGCGGCTGACGACGCGCTACAGTGCCGACTGGCTACCCGGCGCGCTCTTTGGCACCATCCACGAGGGCGGGCACGGACTGTACGAACAAGGCCTGCCCGCCGCCGCCAGCGGCACCCCGGCCGGCGCAAGCGTCTCGCTGGGGATACACGAGTCGCAATCGCGGCTGTGGGAGAACATGGTCGGCCGCAGCAAAGCCTTTTGGACTCACTACCTGCCCAAGCTACGAGCGCTTTTTCCCCAGCAGCTCAGCGCGGTTGATCTAGACGCCTTTTACGCGGCGGTCAATCAAGTCGAGCCTTCGCTGATCCGGGTAGAGGCCGACGAGGTGACGTACAACCTCCACATCCTGCTGCGTTTTGAACTGGAGTGCGACCTGATTGAGGAGCGGGTTGCCGTGGCTGAGTTGCCCGCGGTGTGGAACGAGCGGATGGAGCAATACTTAGGCATCCGCCCGCCCGACGACGCCCGTGGTGTACTCCAAGACACGCACTGGTCCTGCGGACTGCTGGGCTATTTCCCGACCTACGCGCTGGGCAACCTGTACGCGGCCCAGTTTTTTCACCAAGCCCACCAGGACTTGCCCGATCTCGAAGCACAGATCGCGCGGGGCGTACTCGGGCCGCTCAAAACTTGGCTCAACGAGAAAATCCACGCCCGCGGCTCACGGGCGACGGCCAGCGAATTGGTCGAGGAGGTGACGGGCGCGAAGCTGAGTGCCGATTACTTCATCGCCTATTTGCAGGAGAAGTTCGGGGCGCTCTACGGCCTCAGCCGATGACCTGTTGCAGGAGCCGGAGCTGGTTCGCGCCGAGAATCTTGCGGACATCGGCTTCGGCATAGCCGCGGGCAACCAAGCCCACCGCAATGTCCGGGAGACAGGTCGCATCTTCCAAGAGCAAGCCGCCGCCGTCAAAATCCGACCCCAAGCCGACGTGATCGATGCCAGCGACGGCGACCGCGTGCTCAATGTGGTCGAGCAGGCCGTCGAAGGTGGGGTTGTGCGCGTCGATAAAGGGCGGGACAAAGGTGATACTCACTACCCCGCCCTTTTCGGCGAGGGCACGCAGTTGCTCGTCGCGGAGGTTGCGCGGGTGGTCGCAGAGGGCGCGGCAGCAGCTATGGGTGGCCATAAAAGGAGCTTGAGCCGCTTGGGCCACGTCCCAAAAGCCCGGCTCGTTGAGATGCGATACATCGACGACCACGCCCAACTCGTTCATCTGCGCTAGGAGCTGGCGGCCAAAGCCGGTCAAGCCGCCGCCGCCCGCGACCTCGCAGCCATCTCCGGCCCAAGAGCGGGTGCTGTGGGTGAGGGTCATGGCGCGGACGCCCAGTTGGTAGAGCAGCGGCAGGACATAGGGGCTTTTCTCCAGCGCATCGCTGTTTTCCACCGCCAGTATGGCCGCTAGGCGGCCCTCGGCGCGGGCGCGCTCAATATCAGCCGCGCTGCGTGCCACGGCAATGCCCCCACTGTACTCTTCCACTTCTTGCAAAAAATAGCCCAAGGCGTCCATGCAGTAGAGCAAGTGATTGCCCCAAGGGCGGGTGCAGTCAACGGCGAAAAACGCCGCGTCTAGTCCGCCCTCGCGCGCCTTGGGCAAGTCGAGCTGAACGCCGTCGTCCAGCGACTGGTACTGGCGCAAATAAGCAACAGCACCGTCGCGCTGGTGGAAGTCAATGCGCTGTGTTCCGTCTAAAGACATGCCCCGACGGATCAGAGCGACGATGCTGTCGTTGTGCGAGTCGATGACTAAGGAGTCTTGGTGCAGGCGGCGGGCGGTCTGTTCGTCCATTGCTTTATCCAGTGGCACGCCCTCTATTCGGCGGCCATATATTCGTCGAAGTCGATTACCACGCCTTGCTCTGACGAGGCCCCTAAGGCGTTGATCAGGCCCACAGTAGCCAAATTGCGCGGGCCGGAGAAGGACGGCTCCACGTCGTTGAGCACGTAGTCGCGGAAGCCGTCTAAGAGGACTTCCTCGGGATGGGGGTTTTCGTCCATCGGCACGATCTCGTCTGCATCGGCTCCAGGCCGCCGGATCGCCAAGCCGCCGGAGATCTCTTCGACCGTACCCTTCTCGCAGTCCAGCCGCCAACTAGAGCCGCCTTTGTGGGTGGCGAAGGTGCATTGGAAATTGAACGTAGTGCCGTTGTGGAACTCGATCCAGCCGTCGATGGCCGCGCCGCCGCTGTACGGGCTCCAGGGCGGGTTGAAACTGTGGCAGAACAGCCGTCGCGGCTCGGTGCTGAGCAGGTGACGCAACTGGTCGAAGTCGTGGATGCCGCGCTCCCACAAATAGGCGTGTTGGTCCGCGCCCGAATGGTGAACCCGCGGGCGCCAGCCGTATTTGGTCATCAGGCCAAAGGAAGGGTGGCCTAATTCGCCGCTTTGCAGTAGGCGACGGATGGTCAAGACCGGCGGATAGTAGCGAGCGTTCTGGGTGACGGCGACCTTGAGGCCACGCTCGGCTGCCTCAGCGACGATTTGCCGAGCTTGGCTGAGGTCTTTGGTGAAAGGCTTTTCGACCAGTACGTGCTTACCGGCACGGACTGCCTCTATACATTGACCGGCGTGCAGGTCGGGCGGTGTAATGACCACCACGGCGTCGGCTTCGACGGCTTGCAGGGCGTCGGCGAGCGCAGAAAAACACGCCTCTTCGCCTAGGCCGGTAGTCTCCCGCGCCACCGCGAGATTTTCTGCACTAACATCGACTAAGGCGACAGCCTCGAAGTCAGTGCGGTCGCGGAAGCGGTTTAGGGGCCAGCGGCCGCGGCCACCAGCCCCTACGTGGATCGTGCGAATAGTCATGATGGGCTCCAATCGAGGGCAAGTTGGGTCAACAGGCGCACGCCGATGCCGACGCCGCCTCGCGGCACGTAGGGTTTGGCCTTTTCGCACCAAGCGGTGCCGGCGATGTCGAGGTGCGCCCAGGAGTAGTCGGCGAACTCGGCCAAAAGCGCCGCGGCTGTACTGGCACCTGCTGGCCGACCGCCTGAGTTTTTCATGTCGGCAATGTCGCTGTCGATCTGGTCGCGATACTCGGGCCACAGCGGCAGACGCCAGAGCCGCTCGCCAGTCTGCTCCCCGGCGGCGAGCAGCTGATCCGCCAAGTCGTCGTCGTTGGCAAACAGGCCCGAAGCGTGATGCCCCAGCGCGATTACGCAAGCGCCGGTGAGGGTAGCCAAATCGACGACCGCGGTTGGCTCGTAGCGGGTGGCGTAAGCCAGTGCGTCGGCCAAGACGAGGCGGCCTTCGGCGTCCGTACTGATGATCTCAATGGTCTTGCCGGCGAGGGTGCGCAGCACATCGTCGGGGCGGAAGGCGGTGCTGGAGGGCATGTTCTCGGCAGCGGCAATCAGGCCGACGACCCGCCGTTTGAGGCCGAGCGCGGCCACCGCCTGCATCGCGCCCAAGACAGCAGCGGCGCCGGACATGTCGGTCTTCATCGTGCGGATGCCCTCAACAGTTTTGAGCGAGAGACCGCCGCTGTCGAAGGTGATGCCCTTGCCGACAAATACCAGCGGAGTACCCTCGTGGGGGCCGTGTTCAAGGACAATGAAACGCGGCTTATTGGCACTGCCCTGACCAACGGCCATCAGGGCGTCCATACCTAGCTCGGCCAAACCCTTTGCGCCGAAGACCCGGCAGCGCAGATCGTAGGTTTTGGCTAGGCGGCGGGCCGTGCGGGCCAAGTAGGCCGGTGTAACTTCGCCGCCGGGATGGTTGACCAAGTCGCGGGCGAGGCAGGTGGCCTCGGCGAGAGCGCGGCCCCGGCGAACACCGCGCCGCGCCTCTTTGAGCTTAGTCGAGTCAAATTCTACGATGTGCAGCTTGGCCAACGGCTGCGGGCGGGGGTGAGATCGGTACTCGTCAAAGCGATAGGCCGCCAACAGCGATGCTTCGGCCACAGCTTGGGCGGCCGGCTCGACGGGCAGGTTGCCCGCGCCCGTGCCGTGCAGGATGGTGGCCGCGCTCTTGGCACCCAAGCCACCGAGGGTGCCGATGGCCGTGCCAGCGGCGCGGCGCGCCCGTTCGAGGTCAAAGCCCTCCTGCTCGCCTAAGCCAACGACGAGGACGCGCGGTGCTGGGATCTGGCCGTGCGTGTAAAGCAGCAGGGTCTGGCCGGCCTTGCCCTCGAAGTCGCCTAAGTCAATCGCCGCCGAGATTTGGCCGCCGAGGGCTTGGTCAACCGCGCCCGTAGCGCCGCCTGGACGCGCTCCAGCAAAGAGGTTGACCACGAGGACGTCCGCGTCCTGTTCTTGAATGGCTCCTTGAATTACTTTAATATCCATAGCATTAGTGGTGGGAAATAGGTGGTCATTAACCACTAACCACTATCCATACTACTGTCAAGAATGCCATGGACTTGCTTCTGATCCGCCACGGCGAGTCCACCAACAATGCGCTGATCGATAACCATACTACTGTCAAGGATGCCATGGACCTATTTCTGATCCGCCACGGCGAGTCCACCAACAATGCGCTAGCCGATGTCAGCCAGCGCGTCGCCGATCCCGAATTGACCGCTAATGGCCGAGCACAGGCCGAGCGGGTAGCCTCGTATATAGCAGAAGGGTTGCACTTAGCCCCGGCCGAGCGCGCAGAGGATCGGCCCTTTTTCGATCGGCTTTATTGCAGTCCAATGATCCGCACCCTGCACACAGCGCAAGCGATCGGGCAGGCAATGGAATCGAAGTCGGAGATCTGGGTAGCTATTCACGAGATGGGTGGCATTTACCTCGACCACGGCGGCGAGCGGGGAGTCGTTGGCTATCCCGGCCTGACGCGGGCGGAAATTGCCGCGCGTTTTCCCACCAGCGTCGCGTCAGCGGAAGTCGGCGAAGACGGATGGTGGGACGCGGGCAAGGAAACGGATCAGCAGGCCCAGCGCCGTGCTATCGGCGTAGCCGCAGACTTGCTAGCGCGGGCAGGGGAAGAGACGCGCATTGGCTTCGTGACCCACGGCGGCTTTATGAGCCTGTTGCTTTCGGCCCTAGGTAACCAGGTACTGGACGACGGCACCTATTACGAGCACGAGAACACGGCCATCACCCGCATCGCGCTCACGCCCGGCGGCACCACAGTCGTCAAATATCTCAACCGCACCGAGCACCTGTCCGACGAGTTGTAGCTACTGCGTCCAGGCCTGCAATGGATCACGCCGCCCTAATAAGCGATCTCGGCACCTTTTTACGCGAGGATCAGCTTTTGACCTCGGCCGAGGATTGCAGCGTCTATGCCTTCGACGGGACCGCTCTGCTGCACCAGCGACCCGCTTGCGTGGCGTTGCCGGAAAGTCGGGAGGAGATAGCTCAACTCTTGGCCCTGTGCAACCAGCGAGAGGTACCCGTGGTGCCGCGCGGCTCGGGCACTGGGTTGGCCGGGGGGTCGGTGCCCTCGCAAGGAGGGGTCGCGCTTTGCTTGGTCCGGCTCAACCAAATCCTAGAGTTGGACGCGGCCAACCTGGTCATGGTCGTCCAACCGGGCGTTCTCACTCAGCAGATCGCCGACGCGGCCCAAGCCGCTGGCCTATTTTATCCCCCAGATCCCGGCTCGATCAAGATCTCGACTATCGGCGGCAATGTGGCCAACAATTCCGGGGGGCTGCGCGGGTTAAAATACGGCGTGACGCGCGACTACGTGATGGGGCTAGAGGTCGTCTTAGCCGACGGGCGGGTGTTGGAAACCGGCAACAAATGCGTCAAGGACGTGGCGGGGTTCACGCTCAAGGATCTCTTCGTCGGCTCTGAGGGAATGCTGGGGGTCATTACCAAGATCGTGCTGAAGCTGGTCCCGGCACCTGCGAGCAAGAAGACCTTGCTCGGCCTCTACGACGAAATGACGCAGGCGGCGGCCACGGTCTCGGCGATCATCGCGCACAAAATCATCCCCTGCACTCTCGAATTCCTCGACCGCACTACCATCGAATGCGTGGAGGCCCACGCCGGCATTGGCCTACCGACGGATTGCGCGGCCGTGCTGCTGATGGAAGTAGATGGGCACCCGGCGCAGGTCGCCGAGCAGGCCGCTCAAATCGAGGCCATTGCCCGCGAGGGCGGCGCTCGCTCGGTGCGGCTAGCCGCTTCAGAAGCAGAAGCCCAACAGCTTGCCGCAGCCCGACGCACGGCCTTTAGTGCGCTGGCGCGACTGGCACCGACGGTCGTGCTGGAGGACGTCACCGTGCCGCGCAGCGAGCTAGCGGCCATGGTCGCCTACGTGCAGGAGGTCGGCCAGCGGCACCAAGTGCGGGTGGGGACCTTCGGCCATTTCGGCGACGGCAACCTGCACCCCACCTTCCTGTGCGACGAGCGCGACGCTGCGGAAATGGCCCGCGTCGAAAAGGCCATGGCCGAGGTTTTTGCCCACGCCGTGGCATTGGGCGGCACCATCACCGGCGAGCACGGGGTCGGCTTGGCCAAAAAGCCCTACTTGCCGGGGCAACTCGGGCCGGTGGGGCTGGAAGTTCTCAAGCGGGTCAAAACCGCCTTCGACCCCAAGGGCATCCTAAACCCAGGGAATATGTTCGATTGAGCGACGACGGCCTGAACTTGCTCCAAGACTTGGATTACTCGGTCCTCCAGCAGTGCATGCACTGCGGCCTCTGCCTGCCGACCTGCCCGACGTACGACGCGACCCTGCACGAGCGCTCTTCGCCGAGGGGGCGGATCGCCATGATGCGGGCCATAGCCGATGGCGAGTTGGAGGCAAGTAAGACCTTTGCCGAAGAGATGTACTTCTGCCTCGGCTGCCTCGCCTGTCAGACCGCGTGCCCGGCTGGCGTGGATTACGCCGCGCTATTTGAAAATGCACGCGCCGAAGTGGAACGGCAGGGCTTGCTCGACGGCACAGTGCGGAATTTTGTGCGCCGTTGGGTCCTCGGCTGGCTTTTTGCCAAACAGACGCGCCTGCGGGCAGTAGCGCGCTTGCTGCGCATATTCCAGCGCAGCGGCCTGCAAACGCTGGCGCGCCGCAGCGGCCTCCTCAGGCTGCTGCCCTTTGGCTTGGGGGACCTGGAGCCGCTGGCACCGCAGATCTCCCCGCGCTTTACCGACCAGTTGTATCGCCAAAGTTTGCAGCAGGCGAATCCGCCCACACCGCGCTACCGAGTCGCGCTGTTGGCCGGCTGCGTCCAAGACATATCCTTTGCCGAGGTAAACGCCGATACAATATGCGTCTTGCAGCACAACGGCTGCCAAGTGCTGCTGCCGGAAGGCCAAGCGTGTTGCGGCTCGCTGCACGCGCACAACGGCGCGGTCGAACAGGCGCGGCAGCAGGCGCGGCTCAACATCGACGCCTTTGATGCCGAGAACTTGGACGCAATCGTCGTCAACGCCGGTGGCTGCGGCTTGCACTGTAAGCACTACGACCGCTTGCTAGCCGACGACCCCACCTATGCGGAGCGGGCCGCGGCGTGGAGCGCAAAAGTAAAGGACGTCCACGAGTGGCTTGCCGACATCGGCTTGCGCCAGCCCCGCGCCGCAATGCCTCCACAACAGGTCGCCTACCACGAGTCGTGCCACCTCAAGCACGGGCAGCGGGTTTCCGCGGCCCCGCGCGAGGTGCTCCAAGCCGTGCCCAATTTGGAGCTCGTGCCGCTGGTAGAATCCGACTGGTGCTGCGGCAGCGCCGGCATCTACAACATCACCCAGCCCGAACTGTCTATGCAGCTACTCGACCGCAAGATGGCGCACGTGTGCGCGACCGGCGCGACCGCAGTGGCTACGGGCAACACGGGCTGCGCCATCCAACTCCAGTACGGCGTCCGCCGCGCACAAGTCGCCGTGGACGTCGTCCACCCCGTGTCGCTTTTGGCCGCAGCCTATCGCGCTGAAAACCAAGGAGAAACGCAATGCAACACTTTGGCCTAACCATTGAGTTGAAGGACGATCCCGAGCTGATCGCCCAGTACAAAGCATATCACGCCGATCCCTGGCCCGAGCCGCTTCAGGGGCTAGGCGAGGTCGGCATCACCGACATGAAAATCTTTCTCTTGGGTCAGCGGATGTTCATGTACATGACCGCCACTGACGAATTCGATCCAGCCCGCGACTTCCCGCGCTACGTCGAGCAAAACCCCAAAGCGAAGGAGTGGGACGAACTGATGCGGACCTTTCAGCAGCAGGTGCCCGAGGCCAAAGAGGGCGAGTGGTGGGCCAATATGGAACTCGTGTTCGACTTGCAATTGCACGTGTGAAGGCCATTCGGTAGCATTTGGATATAAGCACAATATGCTGAATTTCACGCCGTTTCAGGCGACTTACTAGTGGACTGACCCTGACTTAAAAGGTGATGAGTATGACCAATCCCCTCGCCAAGTTCCAGACGCTTTTGCGCGAGTTGTTCCAGTTCGACTGCGCCGATTTGGACTTTGGCATATACAGTATTATGAACCGCAAGCGGGAGGTCATTGAGCGATTCATAACCGATGATTTGCCGAAAGCGGTAGCCGAGCAACTGGACAGCGGCGCGTTGGCCGAGCAAGCACAGGCGGAGGAAGAATTACAGGAAGTTCGTCAGCGAATTGGGGGAAACCTTGGGGACGACGCCATCGATGCTGATGGGAATCTGGCAGAGAGGTATCACAGCACGCCGCTTGGTAAGGAATACCTAGAGTTGAAGGCGAAATCCGCAGGCGGTCAAGGCCGCGACGCTCTCGAAGCGGCGATCTTCAACCACTTGTATGCCTTCTTTAGCCGCTACTACCAAGACGGCGATTTCATCTCCAAGCGTCGGTACTCCAAACGTCAACGCTACGCCATTCCGTACAACGGCGAAGAAGTGCATCTCCATTGGGCCAATAGCGACCAATACTACATCAAGACCGGCGAGCATTTCCGTGATTATTCGTTTGCAGTGCGCGACATCACCGTACATTTCAAGCTTCAGGCCGCCGACGTCGAGCAGGACAACGTCAAGGACGACAAGCGGTTTTTTCTGCCGTGCACCGAGGCATCTACTTGGGACGAGGAGGCTAGGCGACTCGACATTCCGCTTGAGTATCGGCCCCTGACTGAACAGGAGGGAATTACCTACGGCAAGAAGAATCAGCAGGAGACCATCATCACTAGAGCTGTGGAGGAGATTCCCAAGCAGTTAGATAAGGCACCTGATGCGCTGGCGGCCCTAACAGGTGAAAAACCCCGAAACGACGATGGTCAGGCCGTCTCCTTTCTCGAACACCACTTACGTCAATATACTCGGCGTAACACGTCGGACTTCTTCATTCACAAGGATCTGAAGGGCTTTCTCTCCCGCGAGTTGGATTTTTACCTGAAGAACGAGGTGCTGAATCTCGACCAGATGGAAACGGCCGGCGAGGATCGCGCTGAGGGCTGGTTTCAGATGATGCGGGTTATCAAAGCTGTCGGTAGCCAGATTATCGACTTTTTGGACCAAATTGAGAACTTCCAGAAAATGTTGTGGGAGAAACGGAAGTTCGTCACTGAGATGCAATACTGCATAACTGTGGGCAATATTGCCAAGAGCTTTTATGCCGACATCGCCGGGTGCGAGGCGCAGTGGGACGAGTGGAAGGCGCTATTCAGCATTGACGAAGATCAAATCGACTTGTTCAACTCGGGCAAGGACAAGACGGGCAAGCGTGTCGCGTTCTTGAAGGCGCACTCCACACTTGTCCTTGATTCCAAACATTTCAGTCAAGGTTTTATGGATCGGCTGTTGGGCGGCTTTGACGATTTGGAGGAAATGACGGATGGGGTGTTGATACACAGCGAGAATTGGCAGGCGTTGAATCTATTGCAGGAACGCTATCGGGAGCAGGTGAACACCATCTACATTGACCCGCCCTACAATACGAGCGAAAACACGTTTGTTTACAAGAACGCATACAAGCACTCATCATGGCTGGCAATGATCCAAAATCGAATGGCCATAGCGAGGTTGCTTTTGGTCAAGCAAGGTGTGTTGCAGTGTGCTATTGATGATACAGAAACATGGAAACTTCGGAGTGTTCTGGACACATGTTTTGGAGAAGATAATCGAATTGCGACTATTGCCATTGAAGTAAACCCCGCAGGACAAAACATACGCCCCAATACACCTGCGCTCAGTCACGACTACTGTCATGTTTACGCAAACGATATTGAACAAACGGAAATGCAGGTACGCGACCTGACGACCGAAGAGAGAGAAGCGTATAACCATAAGGACGAGACAGGATTTTTTCTTTGGGACAACCTGCGTCGGAGGGGAGGTAATTCGCGTCCGTCTGACCGACCGGGGCAGTGGTATCCGCTCTACATTGACCGAAACACTAAACGAGTGAGTGTCGATTCGTTCGAGGATGCTGAAGAAATCTGGCCTATTGACCCAAAAGGGGAGCGGCGAATTTGGCGTAACAATCCAGACGGTGCACGTCGTGACATTAAGAGTGGCGATATTTCGGTCATTGAAAAAGCGGGAAGATTCGAGATCGTCAAGAAATCTAGAATGCCCAAAGGAAAGAAACCCAAAACGCTATGGGCTGACTCAAAGTACTCTGCCACAACTCATGGAACTAAGCTCCTCATTGATGTTGTCGGAGATCAACGATTCAGCTATCCTAAATCAATGCACTTGATCATAGATTGTCTTCGTTATTGGAGTAGAGAGGCTTCGACGATCCTCGACTACTTCGCCGGCTCTGGCACCACCGGCCACGCAGTCATCAACCTGAATCGTGAGGATGGTGGTCGACGCAAGTTCATCCTTGTCGAGATGGGCGACCACTTCGACACCGTACTCCTACCGCGTATCAAAAAGGTCGCATTCACGCCCGAATGGAAGGACGGCAAGCCCAAGCGCATGGCAACACCTCAAGAGGCTGAGCGAGGGCCGCATATTGTCAAGTATATGCGCCTCGAAAGCTATGAGGACGCGCTGAACAACATCGACTTCGACGAGGTTTCCGCGCAGCAAGCGTTGCAGTTCGACGACTATTTGCTCAAGTACATGCTCCAATGGGAAACCAAGCGTAGCGCGACCCTGCTGAACGTGGAGAAGCTATCGCAGCCCTTCCGCTATACTCTAAACATCCACGCTGACGGCCAGACACGGCAACAGGTCGCCGACATCCCGGAGACATTCAACTATTTGCTCGGCCTGCGCGTCGAGACGCGACGAGTACATCACGACGACGACCGGCGATACTTGGTCTATCGCGGCCAGATTGACCAGCAGCGGCTCGCCGTCATCTGGCGAGAAACCCAAGGCTGGAACAAGGAGGCTCTGGTGCGAGACAAGGAGTTCGTGGCCGAGCAGAAATTGACCGACGGCGCGGACGAGGTCTATGTCAACGGCGACTCATTCATCCGCGAGGCCAAGGCACTAGAGCCTGTCTTCAAGCGACGAATGTTTGCAGAGACACAGGCATAAGAAGGACTCACACGACGACACTGAGGATTGCAGGAACATACCATGAACAACACTATTGAAGAAGCGACTGATGGACCCGACCGTCGAAGCCTCGCTGGAAGCAAAGATAAAACGGCTTGCACGGTCATAGATAAATTGGTCGGCGACATCGTAAAAAGTGTAAATCCTCTACAAATAATCCTCTTTGGCTCAGCCGCCAGAGGAGACGCAGGAGAGCATAGCGACATCGATCTGCTCGTAGTCATGCCCGAGGGTGTTCACCGACGGAGAACGGCGCAGAAGCTGTATCGGGAAATTACGGGTTTAGGTGTGCCTTTTGATATTGTAGTAGCAACCCCGCAGGATTTGGAAAAGCACAAGGATAATAGGGGCCTGATCTATAAAAGCGCTTTAAAGGAAGGTATAGAGATTTATGGACACTGAATCTCGTGTTCCAGGTAGCGCTGAGGATTGGCTTCGTTACGCTAAGAGCGACTTGGAGCTTGCCCGCATAGAAAAACCGGAAGGTGTCTTGCTGGAGAATCTCTGTTTCCATGCCCAGCAAGCTGCTGAAAAGACACTGAAAGCCGTTTTGATATTTCTTGAAATTGATTTCCCTAGAACACACAATATCAGAACATTGCTCGATCTCTTACCCGAAAGTATCGATGTTTCTCAAGAGGTAGAAGAAAGTGCAGCCCTAACAGACTATGCTGTTGAATCTCGATATCCTATGAGTAGTGAACCCGTCGATGACGAAGAATATCGGCAGGTTATTGGCCTCGCCGAAACAGTCGTGAGTTGGGCTGAAAAGTTGATTTACGAAAATAGATCATGAGCAACGTCAATAAAGAAATGACACAATGTTTTCAGGAATAACGCCATGAGTGCGCGAATCGAAATCCCAAAAGACGAGATCGCTAAATTTTGTCGGCGCAATCACATCCGGCGTATGGCTCTGTTCGGCTCGGTACTGCGCGACGACTTCACGCCTGAGAGCGATGTGGATGTAATCGTGGATTTCGAGCCAGGCCAAACGCCAGGGCTGGAGTTCATCACTATGCAGGACGAGTTGTCAGAGATACTCGGCCGGCAAGTGGATATGTACACCTTCGGAGGAATCGAAAGCAGCCGCAATTGGCTACTCCGGGAGGAGATACTCAATTCGGCAGAGGTGCAGTATGAGCAGGCGTGATGACCGAGTAAGTCTCGTGGACATGCTCATCCACGCCAAGGAAGCTGTCGCTCTGTCCGGCGAGACGAGTCTGAATGACTTGATAGAAGACCGAGTAATGCAACTCGCCCTGCAGAAATTGGTAGAGATTGTGGGCGAAGCGGCCAACCGCGTTTCCGAGGAGACACAGCAGCGCCACCAAGAGATTCCCTGGCCCCAAATTATCGGCCTGCGTAATCGACTAGTTCACGGCTACGATGACATTAATCTCGATATTCTGTGGCAGATTATTCAGAACGACTTGCCGCCGCTCACTGAGCGACTGAAAGCCATCGTTGGTGAAGAGGCATAGGATCGTGCCGCCTGTACAAATCGCCAGCTTGGAGCAACACCTAGTCCTGCTAGCATGGCTCAACCGGCAGTTTGGCTACAAGCACAACCGCGACCTACTGGCGGATATGAAGGAATCTGATGAGGGATTCGATGCCGAAGGCCGCAGCTTTGTCTATCACCGGCTGATAAGCCGTGGGGACGCAGTGGGTATTTCGCCGGACGCCTTGGCCCGGTACGACGACAATATCCGCAACCATCTGCACGTCATGAACGCCCGCCGTTCTGAGCCGATTACCTTGCGTTACTTCCAGTATTTGGCGGTGCTCTACGCGGAGGTGTTCCTCGATGGATACTTCAATCGCCGTGGAGAGACACTCCGCTCGCTTAATGATTTTGTCGCTGATTACGATGCCGGTGAGCCGTTTTCCGAATCCGACCTGAAAAAACTGGCCTTTTGGATGGCGACCGGCAGCGGCAAAACCCTCATCATGCACCTCAATTACCGCCAATTCCTGCACTACAATAATCAGCCCCTAGACAACGTGCTGTTGATTACCCCCAACGAAGGGCTGAGCGAACAGCATCTCGAAGAGATGACGGCCTCGGATATCCCCTGCCGGAGATTCGACCTCGACGAGAGCGGCCTTATGATGGGCGCACACGACATGGTACAGGTTATTGAAATAACCAAGCTAATCGAGCAAAAGCGCGGCGGCGGGGTGAGAGTACCCGTCGAGGCATTCGAGGGTAACAATCTAATTTTCGTCGATGAGGGTCACAAAGGGTCGGGAGGAGAGACGTGGCGCCGCTTCCGTGACGCGCTAGGCGAGCGTGGCTTTACCTTTGAATACAGTGCCACGTTCGGCCAAGCTCTAACCGCGGCGCGTAAGGACGAGCTTACAGTGGAGTACGGGAAAGCCATCGTCTTCGACTACTCGTACCGCTACTTCCACGGCGACGGGTACGGCAAGGACTTCCGCGTGCTCAACCTCTTGGAGGAGACGATCGAGGAGGAGACAGAGAGGCTTCTGCTTGGCAACCTACTGTCGTTCTACGAACAGCAATGCGTGTTCGCCGAGCACGCTCAAGCGTTGCGACCTTATCACTTGGAACGGCCGCTGTGGGTCTTTGTAGGTAGCACAGTGAACGCGGTGTATTCCAAGGATCGGCAGAAACGTAGCGACGTGCTGACAGTAGCGCGGTTCCTACATCGCGTTCTAGAAAACGAGGGCAGTTGGGTGCTGTCGGCCATTGAGCGACTCGTCAAAGGCGAGAGCGGTTTGATCGCGCCAGATGGTCAAGACGTGTTCGCGAGCAAACTCGCGTACCTGCGGGCAATGGAGCAACCCTCCGATGAGATGTACCAAGACATACTAAAAAAGGTATTCCACGCCCCGACCGGAGGCGGATTGCACTTGTGCGCGATCCGAGGGGCCGATGGCGAATTGGGTCTCAAGGCAAGCGGTGCCCAATCCTACTTCGGTCTCATCTACATTGGCGACATCAGCGCATTCAAGAATCTAGTGGAATCCGACGACGCCGGTCTAACGCTGGAAGAGGACGCACTGGTTGGCTCTCTATTCGATGGCATCAATGAGACGCATACCAAGATCGAGGTACTCATTGGCGCGAAGAAATTTATAGAGGGCTGGAGTTCCTGGCGTGTTTCGAACATGGGCCTGCTGAACATCGGACGCAGCGAAGGGTCGGAAATCATCCAGATCTTCGGACGCGGGGTACGCTTGCGAGGTAAAGGCGCTAGCCTCAAGCGGAGCGTGGCGCTGGATGGCAACCACCCCGATCACATTGGCTTGCTGGAGACGCTCAACATCTTCGCGGTGCGTGCCAACTACATGGATCAGTTCCGTAATTACTTGGAGCGGGAAGGCGTGGAGACCGAAGCATACCGGGAACTGCCGCTGTTCATCCGTCCCAACGAGAACTTGCTACAAAAGGGGTTGGTGATCCCCAGGGTGCCAGATGAGCGCGACTTCGCCACGGAGGAAGATATTCGCCTAGAGCCCAACCAGAACGTGACGGTTCGTGTCGATATGTCCTTGAAGGTCCAAGCCTTAGAGAGCGATCCTACTGGCCTCGCCGGGGTTGGAGCCCATTCAGGTGCCGAGCAGTCTATTCCCCCCAAAAGCCTACGCCTGATCGATTGGGAGCAGGCGTATCTCGACTTGCTCGAATACAAGGAACAGAAAGGCCGCGACAACTTGATCGTGCAGCCGGATGTACCACGGCAGATTATCGCGGATGGGGATCTGTACCGTCTGATTGCGGAAGATACGGTTGTTCGGCCACAGTCGATTAAAGACGTGGATCGCCTACAAGAGGCGGCAACCTGTATTTTGCGGAAGTACGTGGACGCCTTCTATCGGGTACATCGGCAGCGTTGGGAATCGCAGCATATGGTCTATAAGCCCCTAGACGAACGCGATCCGAATTTGAGTTTTAGCCGTGAGCCAGAGGCCAAGGGCCAATACGTGGTCAGCATCCGGCAATCCGAGCACGCATTAATCGACGAAATTGAAAGGCTGATCGTTGAAGGCGAGCGGCTGTACGCAGAAGAAACAGAGGAACTGCCCCGCTTTCACTTTGACCGGCATCTCTATCAGCCTCTATTGATTGAGAAGGGCGACAAAGTAAAGAGCGCACCCCCAGCGTTGAACGAGAACGAACAGCGGTTCGTCAAGGATGTGAAAGCCTATTGGACAGCCGAATGCGACCAATCCCTCGCCGGGGTAGAAGTGTTCCTCCTACGGAATCTAAGCCGTGGGGCGGGCGTTGGCTTCTTTGAGACGAGCGGCTTCTATCCCGATTTCATCCTCTGGATCAAAAAGGGAAAAAAACAGCACATCGTCTTTGTGGAACCGCACGGAATGATCCACGCAAAAGCATACCAGCACGACGACAAGGCGCGGCTTCACGAAAGGCTGCCGGGATTGGCGAAGGAGATCGGCACGAGGAGTCAGCAGCAGGACGTGACGCTGGACTCGTACATCGTTTCCGCAACGTCTTACCGAGACCTTTATAAGCGATACGACGATGGCACTTGGGATAAGGCGCGGTTTGCCGACGCGCATATTCTGTTCGCCGAGCGCAACGAGCAATACGACTATATAAAGAGAATACTTACAGACAGCATATCCAACTTCTGAAACAGGAGACCAACTATGAGCAGTAAAGGTCGAATCGCCGGTAAGGCGGCCATTGTAACAGGCGCAGCCTCGGGAATCGGGGAAGTCACCGCGCAAGTTCTGGCGCGCGAAGGCGCGTCCGTCTGCGTGGCAGATGTCAACGCCGACGGCGGCCAGCGGGTCGTCGATAAAATCAACGCCGACGGAGGCGAAGCCATTTTCGTCCGCACCGATGTGGGCGAGTCCGCCGAGGTCATCGAAATGTTCGTGCGCACCGAAGAAGCCTTTGGCCGCGTAGATATCGTCCACAACAACGCAATATGGTTCCGCCACGGCCCGGCGACCGAGCTCGACGAAAAGGATTGGGACGGCACCTTAAACATCGGCTTGAAGGCAATTTTTCTCGCCGCCAAATACGGCATCCCAGTCATGCGCAAGACCGGAGGCGGGGTGATTATCAACACCGGCTCGGTGCATTCGCTGGTGAGTTTCGCCACGGCCACGGCCTACGACGCGGCCAAGGCCGGGGTTTTGGGCCTGACGCGGACCCTCGCCATTGACTACGGGCCGGACATCCGCGTCTGCGCCGTGCTCCCCGGAGCTATCCTGACGCCCCTGTGGGACGATCTACAAGTGCCAGAGGAAGAGCGCGTGCGCTACGCCAAGATGGTGCCGGCTCAGCGCTTGGGCACGGGCGAGGACATCGCCAATGCGGTGCTGTTCCTCGCCTCGGACGAGGCGTCTTTCATCACTGGGACCACGTTGACGGTGGATGGTGGAATGCTGGCGCGGACCGAGTAGATGACCAAGCCAGCAGTCAAACCGCAAAATCCCTGCTTTTCCTCTGGTCCCTGCGCCAAGCGCCCCGGGTGGAATCTTGCTGCTCTAAAGGAAGCGGCCGTGGGGCGCTCGCACCGCGCCGCAATCGGGCGGGCCAAACTGCAAGAAGTCATCGAGCGGTCGCGTGCGCTACTGGGAGTACCGGCCGACTATCGCATGGCCGTAGTGCCGGGTTCAGATACGGGTGCCGTAGAGATGTGCCTGTGGTCGATGCTAGGCGTCCGAGGCGTCGATGTCCTGTCTTGGGAAAGCTTCAGCAAGGGCTGGGTGACGGACATTACCCAACACTTGCGACTAGAGGACGTGCGCGTCTTCGACGCTGACTTCGGGGAGCTACCCGACCTGTCCTTGATCGACTGCGACCGCGACGTGGTCTTTGCGTGGAACGGCACGACCTCCGGGGTGAAGGTGCCCGATGGCGAGTGGATCGCCGCTGACCGCGAGGGCCTAGTGATTTGCGATGCGACGTCCGCGGTCTTCGCCGTGGACCTGCCCTGGGAAAAGCTCGACGTAGTCACCTACTCTTGGCAAAAGGTCATGGGCGGCGAGGCCGCGCACGGAATGCTCATCCTGAGTCCGCGGGCGGTCGAGCGGCTCCTAAACTTCACGCCGCCTTGGCCCGTGCCCAAACTCTTCCGCATGACCCAAGGCGGCCAGCTCAACGAGGCCCTGTTCAAAGGCGACACCATCAACACGCCCTCCCTACTGTGCGTGGAAGACGCGCTCGACGGGCTGCGCTGGGCCGAAAGCATCGGCGGCTTGCCCGAACTCGTGCGGCGCACGCAGGCCAACCTCGCGGTGCTAGAGCAGTGGGAAGCCGCAAGCGAGTGGATCGCGTTTTTACCCGCGCGCCGAGCGATTCGCTCTAGTACGTCGATTTGCCTGCGAATCGCCGATGCGTGGTTTACCTGTTTAACCGAGGACGCGCAGAGGGCAAAGGTCAAAGCTCTCGTCGCCATATTGGAGGACGAAGGCGTTGCCTACGACATCAACGGCTACCGCGCCGCGCCCCCCGGCCTGCGGATCTGGGGAGGAGGCACCGTGGAAACCAGCGACATCGAGGCGCTAGTCCCGTGGCTGGATTGGGCGTGGGCAAAGGGGGCGTAACATCAGCCTAACAAGTCAGCGGCAGCCAATGCGATCTGGGGGATCGTCGGCGAGGTGAGGGTGGTGTCGGCTGTGACTTCGATGCGCTGTTGGTACGCACCGCCTTGGGGCCGGGCGTACACTTCGATGCGGCCCCCGCGTACGCGGGGGTCGATCAGCCACACTTCGGGAAGGCCGGCCTGAGCGTAGAGCGGCAGCTTGACCTCGCGGTCGTAGTCGGCCGACGTATCGGCGACTACGATGGCCAGCAGCACATCGACCGCCGACGGATGGGCCTCCGCGTAGAAGTCGGCGCGGGGGTGGAGCAGCACTAGATCAGGCTCCGGTTCAGAGTACGCGTCGAGGGCGATGGGGCTTTGCACTCGCACGATGAAGGCCTGTTCTGGCTGGCGATGCAATAAGCCGTTGAGTCGATCGACACAAGCGGCGTGGCGGCTGCCAATGGGGCTCATGGCGACAATCTGCCCGGCGAGAAGCTCAACTCGGTCCTCCTCGGTGAGGATGTCTGCCTCGGCCATGCGGTAGTATTCGCCGACCGTGAAGGCGCGGTTTTGCGGCTGTGTGGTCATAGTGCATTTCCCTCTAAAATTGCGCCTGGTCTTCGACAATGTAGGACCGAGTACCGCCTGCACAAGAACGCATGGTGCCGCTACGGCCCCTTTTTATTACCCGCCTGCAATTTGTTTGCCGCCCCCACCGAACCAATGTGCAGGGTGTCGTACGCCTGCTGCGAAGTTTCGAATGGCCCCTCGTGCGTCTTCGAGCCATGCCATTGCAAATTGGTGAACATCGGGTTGGTCGCGCCCGTCTCCCGCTCGCGTTTGGCAATCCAAGCCTCCATCCGCTCCTTCAGAGTGCCAACGATCCCCGGCTCTTTTTTGGCCAAGTTTTTCAGCTCCAGTGGATCGGCGACCAAGTTGTAGAGCTCGACTTCGGGCTTGAAGTGGAAGTCCGGCTCTAACGCGACGATCAGCTTCCACTCCGGGGTGCGCCAGCCGTGCTTGCGCATCCAAGTGCATTCCGTGATGTAAAAGTCCGAGTAGTTGGAGGCCCTTTGGCCCGCGATCAGCGGCAGCAGCGACTGGCCGTCAAACGCGATGTCCGTGCGGATGTTGAGGAGCTTGAGCACGGTAGGCACCAAGTCTTGGTGCAGCGCGCTGCCCGCGACGCGCTTGCCGGTGGGCAGCTTGCCGGGCAGGCGGATGATCTGCGGCACGTGCAGCGTGTTTTCGTAGAGGCCGTGGTGGTCGTACCAGCACTCGTGCTCGTACAGGGTCTCGCCGTGGTCGCCGTTGATGACGATTAAGGTATTGTCGCCCAAGCCCAGCTCTTCGACGCGGGTGAGAATGCGCTGAATGCAGGCGTCCATATAGGCGACGGCACCGTCGTACTGGGCGTCCACGTAGTGGCGGTCGCGCACCCCGGGCGGCATCCAACCGGCAAAGAAGTCGCAGAAGGGCTTGAAGTTAAACACCGGCTCCATGCTCTTGTTTTTGGGGTCGAATTCGTTGCCGCTGTAAAACATTCGCTCAAAGGGGGCCGGCGGCAGATAGGGGGCGTGCGGATCCATGTGGCGCAAGAAGAGGAAGAAGGGCTTCTTCGAGCGCGCGAGCCGTTCCAGCTCGGGGATGGCGACTTGGTTGAGGTTTTCGGCCTTGGGGCTGCGGCCTTCGGCAAAGGTGCCCCAACCCGGGTAGTCCAAATAGCGGCTGAAGCCGCGCGAACTGGGATTGCCCGTGAATCCAACGCACGAGGTGTTGTAGCCGCTGCTGCGCAGGATCTCGGGCAGGGTGCGGATCTTTTTGGGCAGGCCGCCGCGGTGGCGCAGGGCCACGACGCTGGTGCCGAAGCAGTCGAGGCCGGTGAGCATGGAGGCGTAGGCCGAGGTCGTGGGAATGTGGGCCGAGTAGGTCTTTTCAAAGAGCACGGCGTCTGCGGCAAAGCGGTCGATATGGGGCGTGGTCTGGCGGTGGTAGCCATAACAGCTCATGCGATCGGCGCGCAGGCTGTCGATGCCGAAGATAATGACGTTGGTCTTTTTGGCTGGCATTAGATCCTCTCGATTAGGGGTAAGGATTGGGATGGAGTCGGGCTATTTGAGGACCGCGCCAGGCCATTGGTCGTCGCTGGCCGTCACGTCCACGGTAATGCCGTCCGGGTCTTCGACCTTGAAGGCTCCTTCGTGGATGTTGTGGACATCGACCGGCTCTTTACCTCCCAAACCATCGGAAAAAATTTCATAGCCCATGTCCAACAGGCGGCGGCCGGCTTCTGCGAGGTCAGGCACCCGCACGCCGATGTGCAGGTAGTCGAGCATCCCGCTAACGTGGTCCGGGCGGGCCGGGCCGTTGTGCTGGAAGACTCGGAAGTTGTGGTGGCCGTCGCTGAGGTCGTAGCAATTCTCGTGGGTCGAGACCACGGGCAGGCCGAGGCCGTCGCGCCAAAAGCGGATGGTCTTTTCGAGATCCGTGGCTCGGACGCCAATGTGGACGAGTACCGTACTCATGGCTTTTCTCCTTTCTCGTAGGCTGGTAGCCGTTGTGCCATTAGTGCCCATAATCTAACAAACGAAGCACCGCAGGGCACTACCGCGTTTGCAGGCCGGGGAAACTCTTGTTCGGTCATTTATTAACGGAAATTTATTAAGCTGAAAAAGTTTTTTCATATCAATAAGTTATTGTTTTTTGGCCAGATGGGAAAAACCCCGTAAAACGGGGCGCAAAAAGGAAGCAAATTTCTTGACTTATATACAAATGTTTACTATCTTTTTGTGCAGGTAATCGAAGTAAAAAAAGGCCTTTTTTACGTTGGAAAGCCAAGCACCATGGACCTCATCGCAAGGAGCAAAACCACATGCGACGCGAGATCATCAGCCAGGGCCTGATGTACGCCCTCGTCAGCCTCTTCGTATTCGCGGTGAAACCGCTTCTCAACTGATACGCTGGCCATAGGAGAGCAGAGCAATGAACCCGATTTTTGCGTTTCACGCCTTACGCGAGTTGAGCAAAAACAAGCGTGCCCAGCGCCAAGTGGGCCGGCTAGGACCGCTGTGTACAGGAGCAATATTCGTCGTCTGGAGCTTTCCCGTTTTCCGCTACCTAGCCTAATCTGGCACAAAAGGAGAAACTCATGCCGCCTATCGCAAAAGATCGCATTGAACGCGCCGCGCGGATGTACGCCAGCAACCACGACGCCGGCTCGGCCTTGGGCATTGCCCCGGGCAGCTTCAGCCGCCTCTGTCGCCGCTACGGCATCGAGACGCCCCAAGCACGCAAGCGCCGCAAGCGCAGCGAATGGAAGCAGGATTATCTCAGCTGGCACAACCGATTCACCACGCCCAACGGGCACGACAAGGAGTAGTAATATGTCTAGTCTCAACAAGATCTTACTCATCGGCAACTTAGGATCCGATCCCGAGACGCGCTTTACCCCCAGCGGCGCTCAGGTTGCCAACTTCAGCTTGGCCACCAGCGAGTCGTGGAACGACAAGAACGGGCAGCGCCAAGAGCGGACCGAATGGCACCGCATCGTCCTGTGGCAGCGCCTCGCCGAAATCGCTGGTCAGTACCTAAAAAAGGGCAGCAAGGTCTACATCGAGGGCAAGCTGCAAACGCGCTCTTGGGAAGATCAGCAGGGGCACAAGCGTCAGGCCACTGAAATCGTCGCCAACACCATGAAAATGCTCGGCGCAGAACGGGCTGCCGAGGATGCCGAGGCCGCTGAGAGCAACGGCCATGCACTCGCCGCCGCCCCTGCGGCCGGCCCCAACCACGACGATCTGCCCTTTTAGTCCCGTTCCACCATTCCGCCGGGTTGACGCTCGGACGAGATGTATTAGCTTGGTCGCGGTCCGCAAAGGATGCGCGGCCATTTTTTTATTTTATCGAAGGAGCGACCATGGCGTTTGAACTCAACGCACCGAGCAAAATAAAGAGCATAACGAGTGCGTACGCAGGCCCGCGCTTTCGCGACGGGCGGCCCAAAGTCGAGGGCGACATCGTCGAGCGGATGAAGCGGGTGACCATCGAGGAAGCCTGGGGAGTGCTGATGGGCAAGGGGCATTCGTTTCAGTTCGAAGGCGACTGGATCAACCTGCATCCAAGCCGCGTGCTAGTCGGCCGCGCGGTGACGGCCCGCTATATCCCGCACCGACCCGACTTCGACGGCGTCGTGCAGGCCGAAGGCGAGCGGCACGGGCGGATCGGCGGCCAGAATAGCTGGGTCATCGACACCTTAGTCGCCAACGACGTGTTGGTCGTCGATCTGTTCGGCAAGGTGCTGCGCGGGACCTTTATCGGCGACAATCTCGGCACGGCGATCGCGGCCAACACCGATGATACGGGCCTAGTCGTCGATGGCGGTATCCGCGACGATCACCGCGTGCGCCAGTTGCCGATCAACGTGCTCTGCAAGGGACTGCATCCCTCGGCAATCGGCGAGGTAACCATGGCCGAGATCAACGGCCCGGTGCGGGTGGGGGCGGCGACCTGTATGCCGGGCGATATCGTGCTGGCGACCCCCACGGGCGTGATTTTCGTGCCGCCGCAATACGCCCACGAGGTCGTGGAGTCGTCCGAAAACATCCGCCTGCGAGACTATTGGGGCAAGAAGAGCATTGCCGACGGCCGCTACACGCCCGGAGAGGTGGATCGCAAGTGGTCGCCTAAGATGGACAAAGAATTCGCCAAGTGGCAAAAAACGGCTGACATAGAGGCTATTTTCGCCGAATTATAGAAAATGGGCCGAGGCAAATACAGATGCCCCGGCCCACTATCAAACAGCTTTTTCCGCTGCTAGCGCGCCAGCCAAGCGCTGAAGCGCTCGTTCATCTCGTCCATATTGTCGCTCCACCAGCGCCAGTCGCTGCGCAGCGCTCCCGCCGCGTTGGCTGGATAGGTGGGCATGTGCGGGGCCATCTCCTCGCCGGTCTCGGCGTGGACCGAGATCAGATCCATGCCCGACCGGCGCGCCGGTGCATAGGCGATGTAGCGGCCCACGCCGGCCATGGACGACGGCCGCGCCGCAAAGGCGAGGAACTTGCGCGCGGCCTCCAAATTCGGTGCCCCCGCCGCGATGACGAGTTGGCCCGTGTCCAGCACCTGGCCGTCCCAGACGATAGTAAACAGCTGCTTCTCCAAGACCTGCGCGTTGAATATGCGCCCGTTGTACGCCGTGGTCATCACCACTTCGCCATCGGCGAGCATCTGCGGCGGCTGCGCAGCCGCTTCCCACCATACCACCTGATCCTTGATGGTGTCGAGCTTGCGAAATGCGCGACTGACCCCTTCGGGCGTGTCAAGGGTGGCGTACACCTCATCCCGAGGCACTCCGTCGGCCATCAGGGCGAACTCTAAGTTTACGGCCGGTACGCGCCGCATCCCGCGCCGGCCCGGGAACGCCTCAAGGTCGAAAAAGTCGGCGATGGTCTCTGGTTTACGCTCCTTATAATGGTCCGCGTGGTACGCATAGACGGTCGAGTAGAACAACGAGCCGATGCCGCACTCGCTCACAGTTTCCGGGTAAAAATCGTCCTCGGGCGATTCGCCATTCGCCCCAAGAGGCAGCTCAAAGTCCAGCACTTCGAGAACGCCCTCGTCGCAGCCGGTCATAGCATCGGCGAGCTCCATATCTACCACGTCCCAATACACGGCCCCCGCATCCACTTGGGCGCGCAATTGGGCGAGGCCGCCGTTGTAGTCCTCCAAGCGAACTTCAATGCCCGTCTCGGCCGTAAACGCTTCGTGATAGCCTTTTACGCAGGCGCGCGCATACGAACCGCCCCAAGACACCACGGTTAGGGATTCCGCATTGGCCGCCGCACACCACGTCAGCGCGGCCAACAAACCCGCCCAAACCAGCCTGCCAGCCCAAGTTGAATTCATCGCTTACTTATTGGGCTGCGGCGTGATGCGCAGGTAGGGCTTAACCGCCGTGAAGCCCCGGGGAAATTTCTCAGTAGCTTCCTCGTCCGAGACGGCCGGGACCACGATGCAGTCGTCGCCGTCTTGCCAGTTGGCCGGAGTGGCGACCGAGTAATTGGCCGTCAGTTGCAGCGAGTCAATCACGCGCAAAATTTCGTCGAAATTGCGGCCGGTCGAGGCCGGGTAAGTCAGCGTCAGCTTGACCTTTTTGTCTGGGCCGATGACAAAAACCGAGCGCACGGTCATATTGTCGAGCGCGTTGGGGTGGATCATGTCGTAGAGCTCGGCGACCTTGCGTTCGGGATCGGCGATCAGTGGGAAGCCGACATTGGCGTTTTGGGTTTCGTTGATGTCGGCGATCCAGCCTTCGTGGTCGTCAACCGAGTTGACGCTCAAGGCGATGATCTTGACGCCGCGCTTTTTGAACTCCTCTTCGATATTGGCCACGACACCTAACTCCGTGGTGCAGACCGGGGTGAAGTCGGCAGGGTGGGAAAAGAACACCCCCCAAGAATCGCCGAGCCATTCGTGAAAGTTGATGGGGCCTGCGGTGGTTGCCGCGTTGAAATCCGGGGCTTCGTCGCCGAGTCGGATAGCCATGATGGTTCTCCTTTTCTTACTGTGAGAGGGTTTGCGAACAAACATTTAAATATCAAGGTACGTATAGTCGTCGTCAATTGGTCGCCAACAGCCGCTTGAGATAGCGGGCGCTCTCGCGGACCGCGGCTTCAGTACCCAAGTCGGCCGAAGCCTGATGAACCGTCACATAGCCCTCGTAGCCGACCGCGCGCAGCGCGTCCATCAGCGGCGGGAAGCTAATGCCCCCTTCCTCCCACAAGGGGATCTGGCGGAACTGCACCTCGCCGCGGCACCACGTATCGAGTCCGTCCGGGCCATCGGCGGCCAAAACCTGATTTTGCAGATACACATTGAATATGTGCGGCATCAGGCGACGGATGGCATTCAGCCCATAAGGCTGGCCGCATAGCTCTAGGTTGGCCGGTTCGTAAATCAGGCCAAAGTTGGGGCGGCCAATGCTCGCCAAAACTTGCAGCGAGCGGTCGATTTCCTCGAAGAGACTGCGGGTGTGGCACTGGTGTGCTAGGCGCATATCGCGCTCGGCGGCTTCGTCGGCCGCGCGGCGGGCCCAAGCGATATCTTCGTCCTTTTTCAGGCAGACGCGCAGCAGCGGAGCGCCGAGCTGTTCGGCCAGATCGAGATAGGGCGTTATATTGCGGAGGGCATCCGGCCCTTGGTCGGAGTTTTCCGGGATGGGGAAGTCGCCGGTGAGCATGGAGACGGTCAGCGAGTAGCGGCCGAGGAGGGCGCGAGCAGCGGCAACCGTCTCTGGCGGGCTGTGGACGCCCACTTGCGAGGCGCGCATACACAGCCCGCGGTACCCGTGGCGAGTGGCGAGGGCGGCCAATTGTTCGAGCGTCATATTGGCTTCGCGCTTGGCGTGGAATTTTTCGGCCACGCGGACCGAGAGCGAGAGTTTCATGGGAATCCTCGCGGTTGAGGGTTGTTGGCGGCCTGCTTAGGAACCATCGTGTAATTTGCACAAAGAAAGGAGAGCGAACCATGAGAACGATCCGCGCAATATGGATTGCAGTCGTCGCTGGCTTGGTGGCTGTTCCAGCCCAAGCTTGGTGGGGGGATGGGCACGGGATTCTGACCGAGGGAGCCGTGCTGGCCCTGCCAGAGGACGTGCCGGCTTTCTTTCGCCAAGGCGGCAACATCGCCAGCCATACGGTCTTCGATCCAGATCTGTTTAAGAATCGGGGTGCCCCCTTGCTGAGCCACGCCGAACACGGAGAGCACTATTTCGACCTAGAGTACCTTGAGGGACGAGAGATTCCGCCGCAGCGCTTTGACTTTATTACCATGTGCCAAGAGCTGGAATTGGATCCGACCAAGGTCGGGATGGCCCCATACGCCATTGCCGAGTGGACCGGACGGTTGGCCGTGGCCTTTGCCGAGCATCGCAAGTGGCCGGAGAACGAGGCGATTCAGCAGAAATGTCTCGTCTATGCGGGCATTCTCGCCCACTATGCCGAAGACATTTGCCAGCCCCTGCACGCGACCCGGTACTTCGACGGTAAGGAGCAGGAGGACGGCACGGTTATGGGTAAGGGCATCCACGAAAAGGTGGATTCCTCAGTGGAGCGGCTCGGCTTTGCACCCGAGGATTTGGCGGCAAGGCAAGAGTTAGAGGACTTTTCGGATTCGCTGATGGAGGAGATCGTCAATCAGATCGAAGAGAGCAATGGGTTGGTAGAAGAAGTGTATGCGCTACTGGACCAGTGGGACGACGAAGAAGATTCTCAGATGCGCGCCTTTGCCGAGGCACGCGCCCGCACCTCCGTGCGCTTTACGGCCTCGCTCTACCTGACGGCCTGGCACCAGTCTGCTGAAATTCGCTTGCCGGGGTGGTTGGAGCGCTGAGCGGGGCTGTTTGTATGGCAGGAGTTCAGGTGTATTAGTTTGACTGTGTACTATTGAAGGGCGTGATTTTTCAAGATTGATCTCGCTCGTTTTCGCGTTCTGCGTTACCCCAACCCATAGGTCATTCCATGAACGCTTCGACGTCATCCATTGTCCCTAGCGCCACCGGCAAGCTCGACCGGCTGAAGGCCCTGCTGCGCGAGATGTTCCAGCTCGACCGCGGCGACCTCGACTTCGGCCTGTATCGCATCATGAACATGAAGGCCAGCGAAATCTCGGCATTTCTCGACAATGATCTGCTGCCGCAGGTGAAAGAGGCGTTGGAGGGGCTCACGGGCAATCAAGTCACTGAAATAGAAGAGAAACTGAACGAGACTATCGAAACCTTGCGGGGCCTGAGAGTTGACCCTGACGGGAACGAAATAGTCCAAGATCTCCGTGCACGGCTCGCCGAGGCAAAGCGTGACGCGGATGCCGAGGCCGACGTGTACAACCATCTCGCCAACTTTTTTTCTCGCTACTACGCCGAGGGCGACTTCATCTCGCAGCGTCGTTACTCAAGCGGCGGGCGGGCGGCTTACCTTATCCCTTACGACGGCGAGGAAGTTAAGCTGCACTGGGCCAACGCAGATCAATACTACGTCAAGACGACAGAGAACTACGCCTCTTATGTCTTCACAGTGGGCACAGGAGAAGCGGAGACGCGCGTACGTTTTGAGATCGCGGCAGCCGACAACGAGAAAGACAATATCAAGGAAGCCGACAGCAAGAAGCGTCGTTTTGTACTCGCGGGCGGCAATGATGCCATTGCGGTTAAGGATGGCTCGCTCATTGTGCGCTTCGAACACCGTCCGCTGACCGATAGCGAGAAGCAGACGTGGACGGGCAATGGTGTTAGACAACAGGGAAGGATCAACGAGGCAGTGGTCAGTCGGATACTCAAGGCAGTAGCCTCGGACTGGCTAGTACTATTAGTTGTGCCAGCCCCCACGGACACCAATGATGATCGCACGCTGTTGGAGAAGCACGTCGAGCGATACACGGCCAAGAATAGTTTTGACTACTTCATCCACAAGGACTTGGGCAGCTTTTTGCGCCGCGAATTGGACATGTACCTGAACACAGAAGTGCTGAATCTAGATGATCTGGAGCAAGGCGACGCCTCCCGGTTGGATCGGGCATTGGCGCACGTACTTGCGACCCGACACATCGGTGGGAAAATCATCGACTTTCTGGGGCTTTGTTGCATGAAACCAGGTCGGCTGTGTTGGCCTCTTGGTTTTTTGGTTTACGCTTTTTTTGTGATCGGATAGGACTCGGGTTTGGCCAACGCGAGCAGTCGGTTAAGTACCGCACAACCCAACCGTGTTTCGGTCTGTTGGTGGGGTAAGGTTCGGGCGCGTAAGGTATCGCCGAGTATCTGTTTATAGCGGCCTATCTGCGTTTCGGCGATCGAGCGGCGATGATAGCCGCTGTCGTTTTTCCAGGTTCGACGGCCCCGTTGGCGGATCGCTCGAATCGTCTCATCGCGGGGTAACGGCTCGGCGTGAGTGTTGCCATGTTGCTCGATTTTGGCGTCCTTGCGCGGCGGAATGATCGGGCGAATAGGCCGGCCTTGATCGGGCGCGGCCAACGCGTCGAAGACCTTGCGCTTATCATAGGCTCCATCGCCACCCAACGCGACCACGGACGCTTCGACTTGCTGCAGCAACGGCTCCACCTGCGAGGCATCATCTCGGCGGTTGGTGGTCAAGGTCTGTGCGACGATTTCGCCGGTAGCCTCGTTGACCCCTAGGTGCAATTTGCGCCATGCGCGCCGCTTCGTCCAACCGTGCTGACGCACCTTCCACTCGCCTTCCCCATACACTTTCAGCCCCGTCGAGTCAACCACCAAGTGCAGGGGTTGGTCGGTACGCTGGGGCGGTAGATCCACCGCCAAATCCGCCTGACGGCGAGACCAGGTCGTGTGATCGGGCCCCTGTAGATCCAGTCCCATCAAGGCCAAGATGGAGCTGACAAAGCCCTCGGTTTGGCGCAGCGGCAAATGATAGAGCATCCGTAGCGTCAACGCCGTTTGGATGGCTCCATCCGAAAAGGTGTATTGCGCTCCCCGCTGGGAGGGCCCTTGATAATACCAAGCTTGAACCGCTTGGGGGCTAAACCACACCGTCAGACTCCCCCGCTGTTTAAGGCCGGCCTCGTAGGCAGACCCATTACGCACCCGGTATACGACCTTCGGGCGACCGCGAGCAAACTTGACCGGGGAGGAAGAAGACGATACCTTGGGCATGACAGGTTCCTTGGACGAGAAAGCATGGATTTTTTGCCAAAAAGGTCCTGCCCAAACTACTAAGGAACCTGTCTTTATTCAACCAATGAACACAAGAAAAACCGACGATTCATGCACCAAAGCCGTGCAGATCTGAGAATACTAGAGAGGAAGACTACACTGACTGCTGAAGAGGCGATCGTCTGGCGGTACTGCCAGTTTCTGGTTCGGCATATCGAGGTCGGCGACCGCATTGTAATGCAATTCGAACAACCAATGAGACAGTTCGTCATAGGAGAGGTAATAGAACCCGGGTACGATTTCGCCGATGACGGGTACAGGCGGGATGACGGCTCACTTGACTTCAGACATGTACTGCATGTCCGTCCCCTTACTCCAACTCCGATTCCGCTCGACTGTGCTGAGGTTACTCCTGCTCTACGAAATGATTTAACCAAACGTGGAAACTACTATGAGATATACCCAAAGCGATCTATCCGTGCCCTACAGAATCTCGCAACTCGTGCGGGGAAAGGTGAACTAGATCTTTCAAAAAAAAGAAGTGACGCTCTTACGCTCGAAGAGACGGAGAAGGAAATTCGCTGCCGGACCATACGGTCGATCTCTGAACAGTGGCCTGGGAAGGAGTTCGAGAAGTTCGTTGCCCACCTCTGTAAAAATCTTCCCTATGTTGAGGTCAAGGAGAAGCGGGATACGAGAAAGGGTTGGGATCTGCTTGTCAGTGTGAGGAATCCGCTCACTGGTGAGATTTTACAAGACGGCATTCCGATCCAATGCAAGAATCATACCGGGAGAGTGGAAGACGACCGCCCTATCGAAGATCTAGTAAGATGTATCAAGAATTCCCGCTCTGAAGTAGCCATCCTTTTTATTTTAGGCGATTTGACTGATGAGTATCGAAGGAGGCTCTATTTATTGAGGACTGCAAATATAAAGGAATGTTTTAAAGTTCAAGTTGTGCATACTTGAAGAAGCCTCGAATCAGGTTGTTATCATGATGCTGGGCGGTGATCGACATGCAGACCGCATCTGCTAAGTCCTCGATGTGGTCTGGAATGAAGTTGGCTAGATCGCCATACTTGGTATGATTCCAGACCTGTTCAGTCGGATTCAATTCGGGTGCATAGGCGGGTACCCATTCGATGGTGAGTCGATCCGGATCCCTTTTCTGCAAGATCGCCACCGCGGCGCGATGCACACTCCACCGATCCAAAATGAGCACGACCTTGCGCCGTATCATACGCAGCAGATGACCGACAAAGGACCCCACATCCTGCCGGTCAATATTATGCTCATACATTCGGAAATAAACACCCAACCGCTGGCGCTGAGGCGGCAGCGTAACGGCGGCCTGAACCGACAAGCGATCGTGGCGATCCCACACCTTGTGCAGGGGCGTGTGGCCCCGCAAAGCCCCTGTTCGGCGACGGGTGGGTTGCAACATAAAGCCGCTCTGATCGATCCAGGCGATGGTCACCCCTTTTTGTCGGGCTTTTTTTTAATCCGTGGCCACTCGACCAAGCGCCATGGACGGATGGCTTCCTCGTCCCGTTCCCGGGCGCGTTGCTGGGGATACTGGCACGAAAAACCCAACCCATGCAGCAGACGACCTACATGATCGGGATGATAGGACACCCCAAACGTCTGTGCAATGACCTGCGCTACACGCCCACAGGTCCACAGCGCCGTATCAAGCCAGCCGCCTGAGGGCCCTGAAGCAGAAGCTGCTTCAACTGATCCTGGTCTTGGGGGCTCAACTGACAGCCCCGCCCCGGATGCGGTTTGGCTTTGAGCCCCTCCTCGCCGGCTTGCGCTTTCATCGCCTTCCAACGAGACACCGAGGAGGGGGAGACTTGGACCAGACGAGCTACTTCGTTGACGCCTTTGCCTTCCTCAAGCAACTGAGCCGCCCATTGACGACGATATTCCAGCCGATCGGCACTACCTTTAGGTCGCATATATAGGTCGCATATAAATGAATATATAACTATTCCTTTAAAAATGCAGAGGTCAATAATAGGGGAAGAACTACAGCGTGATATAGATCGCCCAGTGAAGTTCGAAGTTGTTGCCCAAGACAGGATTGCCGAAATGTACCTTGCGTATCTTGGATCAAAGCTGTCTGCTCAGTCGCCACCATCTGAATGGGAAGATGCGTGAAGTATCGACCTGACCGAGACCATCGATAACCGGAGTAAATTCACCCGTTACTGTAAATAAAAAGGAGATAGATATGAGAACAGAACAGTCCGCAGCCCAACGCGGCAGCCAGCGTTGGCTACAGATAGCCGTCAACCGCTGCCCCGAAGTCATAAACTCGGCCATCGTCAACGAACTTGGTCTTTGCTCCGGTGAAAAGATCGAGTGGCTTTCTCCGTTGGAATGCGACAGTTTCGCCGAATACCGAGACGAGCAATTCATAGAGCGCCTTAATGTGAGCCTCAACAGCCGGTCGCTCAAGGACTTCTGGCCTAGGAAGGGACCACAGTGGGATGGGCTAGCTCGGACTAGCAGTGAACGTTTTCTCTTGCTGGAAGCCAAGGCGAATATCCCCGAGTTCGACACCAATCCCACTGGTGCAACAGGAACCTCCCTTAAGAAAATCAAGGCAGCGCTGGCGGAGACTAAGGAGTTTATGGGCGTTACGTCCGAGACTGACTGGTCACAGTGCTTCTACCAGTACGCCAACAGACTGGCGCACCTCTACCTACTGAGGGAGTTGAACAACATCAACGCCTGCTTAGTGTTCGTCTACTTCCTAAACGATCCGACGGTCTGTGACAGGGATCCCGTCTCGCGGGAAGAATGGGAAGCCGCAATCGCGCACGCCACCAAGCATCTCGGCATACCCCATTCCCGATGGGTTTCCGAGAACGTGAAAGACGTGTTCATAAACGTCGGCGACATGGACCACGTGTCTTGGCCATGAATTAGCCTCTACTCGTCAACTAGTCGTTTCCCATAGTCATTTCCCAACTTATTAGACCCGGTTCATGTCGCCTCGGGTATTATCAAAGCGTACCTGACACTAGCGTCTATAAAAAATCTCTGCCTGCGACGTGATCTGTCGCACCTCCTAAGTAAATTCATCCATTACTACAACGATTAATCAGAGGTTGTCTAATTCTCTCTATGACTAAGACGGCATCCTCATAATCCTCTTTGAACCCTAAAAGGAGTCTGATACCGTTTTGCTAATCGTCTGTCCTAATAAGTCTCCCCCAAGAGAAGAGGGTAATTAGGACACTAAAAAGTCAAATCGGTATGAGATGCCCAAAAGAGAGAAGCACTGCAAAGTGAACAGAAACGGAATAGTTATCAAAAGCAAGAGTTTACTCAAAACCGAGAAGCTAATCGAGGACAATATCGAAGTTCGCGCTTCGTACTGCCTCGATTGCGGCGACGAACTTTCTCCTGGTCAGATTGATTCCTATAGCAGTCCTGAATGACTTAAACGATTCGATCTGTGGATCGTCTTGTTTCTACTATTCTGCGTCTGTCTGCGTCCATCTGCGGATCACCTTGTGAATGATTTAGGGTTGCTATATGATGCCGAGCGTGCGGCCCTTGCCCTCTTGGCCTTATTCGAGGATGGCATCCTCATGGACAAAGACGGTCTGATCGTCAAAATCAAAGAAGCCCTCTTGGCCTTGTTCGAGGATGATGTCTTCGTGAACAGTGCCGAGATGGTTGTCAAAATCGAAAAATGGCTCAAAAAGAATGAGGATTGGGGGGATGAGGATTATGACTATATTGAACACGATTTTTGGGATACTAAACACGATCTCAATCGTGTGGGTATTGCCCTCTTAGCCTTATTCGAGGATGGTGTCCTCATGGACAAAGACGGTCTGATCGTCAAAATCAAGAATTTTCTCAAAGGGACCATTGATTCTTTTACGGACTGCTTACCATGTAACGCGAATTACGAAAGTCAAATTGAGGGCGATCCGGTTTGGTCTGATGACAAGTCTCTCCTCAAGACAGCAGAAGCTCTCTTTGATCTTTTGTTAGAGTTGAAAGATGCATAAACCTCCCGCACCATCGATACCTGCCTTCTAAAGGTGCGTCTTAAGCATCCTCATGCGCCGATCCTTCCTGGCAAAATTCTCCTAACCATACAGAGCCTATTACAGGGCCCTTTTTCGTCCGGTATCCCCTTAGTCGCAAGCGTGGTCAGACGGACGATTTTGACTAAAATTGATCTTTTTATAAAAAAGTTTCTGCCTGCGACATGATCTGTCGCACCTCCTAAGTAAGTTTCCTTTCCCACAACTATTAAGGAGGTGTGCAGTGCTTACTCGCTTTTCTTTTTTCGTAGCTATGTTGGCCTTCGGCCTTGTCGCCTGCGAAGGCCCGGCGGGACCGATGGGGCCAGCGGGGCCGCAAGGGCCACAGGGCGAGGTCGGACCACAAGGCGAAATCGGACCGCCTAGAGAAGGGATCATCATCGAGCGGCAACTATCCCGTTCCCTCTATGACGAGAACGGCAACATCTTCATAGAGGATGACCGGATAACGCCAACAACCTTTCAAGCCCTTTATCTCAAGACAGCATTCCCCGACCTCGGACCTGACGCAGTAGCATACATTCCGCTAGACTATCTCTTAGTGTTTGCGGTATCAATCGTACCCGAAGAGGACGAGTTGGAGACGCCGATCCTCACCATCATCGAGGGTATGCTCTGGATCACGGACCCTAACAGGGACCTCCTAGCTATCGCGCTAGAATCTTACTTTGACGGGATAGATGTCAATCTGGCGATTTTAGTGTCCCAGTAAGCACTGTATCATTTCGGAGAAGAAACCATGCTCAACGCCTACGAACGACAGCTTATTCTCTTTTACCTCTCCAACGCCGCCTCGCGCTTCCACCGCGCCTTCCCGGGAAAGAAGGAAGATCTGGCCGAATGGGTCGCCGAGAACCACGACATCCTCGCGCTCAGTGACGAGAACGAGAAGCCGGGGGACCACCGGGAGAGCAGCCACCACGAAAAGGTGTCCGCACGAGAGTGGAAGCACCTGCGAAAGACCCTAGAAAAAGAGCACGCAGTAGCTTGCGAAGGTGCGAGAAAAGACCACACGGCGCGGCTGCTACGGCGGCTCGGACGGGAGGTGGACCTCGCGCCGGAGGACATCGCGATCCTAGAGATTTTGCTGCGCCACGAAACGCAGCCGATTTTTGTGTCCCTGATCGACTCTTTCGAATCTGGCCGTCACTACCACAGACATAGATTTTTCAACGTCATGAACCCCGTCCTACCCTGCATTTTCGGCGTACCGGCGGGCGCATTCCGCGCCCGATTCGCGGCCGATGCACCGCTTGTGAAGTCGGGGCTTGTGTCCGTCGATGACGACGGCGATATCGAGATCGTCAAGCGACTGCTCCGGCTAGCTTACGTCCCAGACGACAGCGATTTCGACGTGTGTCGCCTGCTGCTCGACACGGCCACCCCGGGTGAGCTAGAGTGGTCCGATTTCGATCATGTGGAGGAGGATCGTGACCACATCGAAAAGTTGGTCAAAGGCACACTATCCACTGGCACACCGGGCGTGAATATCTTGGTGTGCGGCCCACCGGGAACCGGCAAGACCGAGTTTTGCAAGACGCTGGCCGTCTGGCTCGGGGTGAACCTCTACAGTGTCGGCGAAGAGGACGAGCGAGGCCGCGATCCCGACCGGCGCGAGCGGCTCCAAGAACTTCGGCTCGCCCAGCGCCTATTGGCTCCGAGTCGAGGATCAATCCTGCTCTTTGACGAGATGGAGGACATCCTCTCGGACCCAAGCTCAGGCTGGATGCCGTTCTCACCGGGTGGCTTTTCCCATCTCCGGTCCGGCGGCTCCAAGGTGTTCCTAAACAGGATACTCGAACGCACACCAGTACCGACGCTGTGGACCTCCAACTCCGCCCGGGAGACCTGTCAAACCGTTCTGCGCCGTATGACCTTTACCCTAGAACTGCGTCTGCCACCGTGCCGAGTTCGGGAGCGCATCTGGAAACGGGAGTTGGCGCGCCACGATATCAAAGCGACCGAGGAAGATGCGCGCTCCCTAGCCAAGGAGTTCGATGTGACGCCGGGCGTAGCGTCCAGTGCCATCGCCGGCGCGAGTCTCTGCGGCGGAGACCTCACCGCAGTGCGCCTCGGCGTACGCAGCTTGTCGCGGGTGATTTCGGGCGAGAAGCCCCCCGCAAACCAGGGGCCTCCCGAGAGATTCGACCCCGTCCTGGTCCGGGCCGACATTGACCCGGTCGGCTTCGTGGATCGCATCGTAAAAAGCGGCGGCAAGCATTTTTCTCTCTGTCTGCAAGGTCCACCCGGCACCGGCAAGAGCGCATTCGTCCGCTACCTAGCCGAACGCCTCGGCCTCCAAGTCACCCAAAAGCGTGCCTCCGACCTAATGTCGATGTGGGTCGGCCAAACCGAACAGCAGATCGCCGCTGCCTTCTCCGAAGCCCGTGCCGAAGGCTCCATCCTCGTCTTTGACGAGGCCGACTCCCTGCTCGCCGACCGTCGGGGTGCCGTGCGCTCCTGGGAGGTCAGCCAAGTCAACGAAATGCTGACTTGGATGGAGAGCCATCCCCTGCCGTTCGCATGTACGACCAACTTCGGCGAAAACCTCGACCCGGCCACACTGCGCCGCTTCACCTTCAAAATCGCACTCGACTATCTCACCCCCGACCAGTCGCAAGCGGCGTTCCACACCTATTTCGCGCTCGAAGCTCCGCCCGAAATCGGCGACCTTTCCACCCTAACCCCAGGCGATTTCGCCGTAGTCCGCCGAAAAGCCGAAATCCTCGGCCACCTGCAAGACGCTAAGGCTCTCGCCGAATTGCTGCGTACCGAGTGCGAAGCCAAGCCGAACCATTCGCGCAGGATGGGCTTTTGATTATGGATATGGATAACGAAGGGATGATTAATGACTAATATGCAAAGAGACCGCATCCTCTTTCGAGCTCAAGGTTGCTTGCTGGGCCAACTTGCAGGGGATTCGCTGGGTAGCCTAGTGGAATTCCAAAGCCCCGAGGATATTCAGTTCAAGTACCCCGCCGGAGTCCGAGATCTCGAGGACAGCGAGACCTGGGATACGATCGCTGGGCAGCCGACGGACGATTCCGAAATGGCGCTAGCCCTAGCCCGAGTACTGGCGCAGCACAAGAGATACGATCAAACGCTTGCCCTCGAAGCCTATATTGGCTGGTTGAACTCTGGTCCATTCGACTGCGGTTTCACCACCCGCAGCGGTCTCCTAGGAGAACGCGATTGGAACAGCCAAGCGAATGGAGCCATGATGCGGATCAGCCCGCTGGGCATCTTCGGCGCGAACTACGGATTAGAAAAGGTGGCGGAATGGGCGTGCGAGGACGCGGCGCTCACGCATCCCCATCCGGTCTGCCAGCAAGCCAATTCGCTATACGCCTCGGCCATCGCCTACGCGGTCCGCACCGGATGCGAACCGCAGGAGCTATACGAACGGATAAAGACGTGGGCCGAGAATATCCCAGCGGAACCGACGCTCATGTCGGCCATCAACGGCGCAGCCACGGCACCGCCCGCGGAGTATATGCACCAGCAAGGCTGGGTTCTGACGGCGTTCCGTAACGCGCTATGGCAACTGCTCCACGCCGAGAATTTCGAGGAAGCTGTCGTGGATACCGTCCATAGGGGCGGTGACACCGACACCAACGCCGCCATCTGCGGAGCGCTTCTGGGCGCAGTGCATGGACGAGAGGCCGTGCCCGAACGGTGGGTGGACCGGCTCTTGAACTGCCGACCAAAGGAGGGGAATCCCAATGTCTGTCGACCTCGCCCAGAGTGCTACTGGCCGGTGGATGCGCTAGAGCTTGCCGAGCGCTTGGTTAGCCTGCCCCAATAGTATGGCATCGACTTCATGGAGACCACTCGCGCAAGATGGGCTTTTGATCAGTCGAGAGCGGCGTTCCGCGCCTTCTGTGATCCGCACCATTTTTGCCTCCTGCCTAGCCCTAGCTTTAGGAGCACATACCGCCGCCTTTCAGGTCACAATCGGCAGCGTGTGAGGGGCGCTCTAAAAAAGGACCTATGATCGCAACTGTTGATACTCAGCACCCAGAGCGCACGCCACCGCAGGCCATCGAGATAGAGCAGGCTGTGTTGGGGGCGATGATGCTCGAGGAGCGCACCGTCGGCCATGCCATCGAAGTCCTCGACCCAAGCTGCTTTTACAACGCTTCGCACAGCCTGATCTTCGAGGTCATGCTCAGCCTCTACGAACGTGGCGTGGCCGTCGATCAGTTCACCTTGGCCGAAGAACTCAAGGACCGTGACCAACTCAATGACGTCGGTGGAGCCGTCTATCTGGCCGAGCTAGTCGCCAAGGTCGCCACCCCTGCCAACATCGATGTCCACGCGCGGATCGTCTTAGAAAAGGCACTCAGCCGCCGGCTCATCGAGACCGCCAGCTACATCATCGAGCAAGCCTATAAAGGCAGCGAGGACATGCTGGAGCTGATCGACAGCGCCGAGAAGCGCCTTTTTGCTATCGGCGAAAACTGGATTGGAAGCGGGATTGAGTCACTGGAGACGGTCATGGGCGACGCACTCGAACAGATTGAGCGTGCCCACAGCAAAGCCAGCGCAGTCTCTGGGATCGATACGGGGTTTGTCGATCTTAACGAGTGTACCTCCGGCCTTCAGAAGGGCGATCTAATCGTGCTAGCAGCGTGCCCAGGCGTGGGTAAGACGGCACTGGCGCTGAACTTGGCGCTCAACGCAGCCGTGGATACCGGGGGCGGGGTGGTAATCTTCAGCCCGAAAATGTCCAAGATGCAGCTCGTCCGGCGTCTGCTCAGTGCCGAGACACAAGTCGATCTGCACAAGCTACGCACCGGCCAACTTTGCCTTAGTCCGACGAAAAGCCGAAATCTCGGCCACCTACAACTACAAGACCCGAATGCTCTCGCCGAATTGCTGCGCGCCGAGTGCGAAGCCAAGCCGAACCACTCGCGCAAGATGGGCTTTTGATCGTAGATTCTCGTTCTTGACAAAGGGAAAACCGACATGCCCATGAAAAACCCGCCGCATCCTGGCAAGGTCGTGCGCGTGTCCTGTCTGGAGCCGCTCGGCCTCAACGTCACCGAAGGCGCGAGGATCCTCGGCGTCAGTCGCCAAGCCCTCTCGAACTTGGTGAATTGTCGCACCCGCATTTCGGCCGACATGGCGGTCCGGCTCGCGAAAGCCTTCGGCTCTACAACGGAGACTTGGATACGGCTGCAAGCGGCCTACGACGTCGCTCAGGCGCGAGCACGCGAGGATGAAATCGAAGTCGAGCGCTACGAGCCTCAACCTGTTTGAGGTAAGCGATTCTGCCGGAGAGAATGGGTCTTATGCCCGCAGCAAGCGCCGCTGTAACAATGTCTGCATATCGCGTCGCCCATCGGCGATCAAGAGCACATAGACGTTATTTTCCATCACCCGATAGATGATGCGGTAGGGCCTAAAGAATATCTCGCGGTATTCCCGAATCCCAATGTCCAGCAGTTCCGTCGGGTAGTTCCCGCGCTCGGGATACTCGGATAGGCTGCTGAAAGCCTTTTCGAACTGCTCCAGCACATAATCCGCCCGACCCGGTTCATCATCCCGATCGATGTAATCGCAGATATCCTCCAAGTCGCGCGTCGCGTCATCGGTCAACTGAACCAAGAAAGCCATCAGCGAGCCTGTCACCGCTCCCGAAGCCGTGCGACGACATCGGCGGCCGGTTGCACCTGACCCGCTTCGATCTGGCGGCTACCCAGCGCGAGGATCTTGAGCAACGCAACCGTTTCCTGCATCTGCTCGTAGCTGTCGATATCCTGCATAACCACCTTAGCTTCGCCATTTTGGGTAATGATTAAGGGCTCCTGCTGATCCCCAAGTGTGCGCACGATCTCAGCGGCGTGGGCCTTGAGGTAGCTAATCGGCTTGATCTGGCTGGACAATTTCATGGGCACCTCCTTTTCGGACCAAATATAGACCGCAAACAGGTCAAGAGCAATATCAGAGCAGACCTCCAGCTTTCAGAAGGCGACCTAATTTAGGGTTTACCAAGTTGAAAAAACTAGGTAGAGCGTTACCATAACCAACGTTGAGGGGTCTACTATAGCGAACCATGAAAGATACCGCAGAAATCGGCGATGGCTCGCTGGCCCAAGCCGCAGCCGCAGGGGACTTGGCCGCCTTTGAGGCGCTCGTCCAGCGCTATCAGCACCTATTGTACCGGGATGCGCTGGGGTACTTGGGCTCGCACGACGAGGCCCTTGACGCGGTGCAGGAGGCCCTGATTGGGGCCTTAAAGCGCTTCGATCAACTGCGCGAGCCGGTCAAAGTTGGCCATTGGTTGCGCACGGCGGTGCGGCGTCGCAGTCTCAATATGCTGCGCGCCCACCGGCGTCGAGTCGAGGCGCACGCCCGCTACGGAGACGCCGTAGAGGACGACCGCACATTGGGGAGCGGTGTGCCCGGCCCCGTTGCCAGCCTGCTAGACCAATTGCCCCTGGCCAGTGCCACCGCCTTTCTGCTCCACTATGTCGATGGGCTGCCACTGGAGGCCGTGGCACGCGATCTGGGCGCGACCCCGGCCAGCGTCAAGCAGCGGCTGTATCGAGCCCGTCGGCACTTGCGAAGGGAGGCCCTAGTCATGGCCAAGCAACAACGCAGCGCCCTACCCGACGACTTTGCCGCGCATGTAGTCGCTCACCTGCTCAAAAGCGGTCGGGACGACCGACTCCACATGCGCTACGAAGCGGCCCAAGCCCATTTCAACGAGATATTGGACTTGGAGCCCGAACATCTAACCGCCCTACTCGAATGGGGCCGCACGTACGACCCCTTTGGCTGGCCCGGCTCGGACCAAGTGGGTGCTTTGGAACGGGCCGCCCAAGCCGCGCCCAAGTCCCTCGAAGTACTCGCCGAACTGGAACTGGCCTACCGCCAACCCGGTTTTGAGGCACAGGGTGAAGAGCTAAGGCGGAAACTGCTCGACTTGGCCGACCGTCGCCTGGCGGCCGATCGAGCCGATGGGGAGGCCCTGTACTGCAAAGCGCGGTTGCTGCGGGGAGCCCGGGATTTCGCCCAGGCGCTGGCCCTGCTGGAGGCCGCTTTGCAACAGATGCCCGAAAACCAGGCCGTGCGGTACGATTACGGCCTGTGTCTGTCGCGGCTAAATCGCCACGGCGAAGCCATGCCGGTGTATCAGAGTGTCCTGCACCGCGACCAGACCACCTTTTGGGCTTATTCGGCCCATCGCCAACTGGCCACCCATCTGGCGTACCGGGCGGACGATATCGAGGCGGCCGTCCAGCACATGGAAGCAGCGTGGCGGCTCAGCCAAAAGGTCAACGAAGCCAGCAATCTCATCTACTTCTACAGCGGCGCTGGCCGGCTCGACCAAGGACTCGAACTATACGAGGGCCACCGGGCGTATCCCTATCACCCGCGCGTTTACGCCGCGGTTGGCATGGGCTATGTGCAGGTAGGCCGCTGGGACGAGGCGGAGCGGGCTTTCGACCGCGCCCTCGAAAAGGCCCCAGATGGCGAGTTCGCCGCGGAAATGCACCTCCACTTGGCCCGCATCGCGCACCAGTCGGAACGGCTGGAACGGACGGACGGGCACCTGCGCCAAGGACTCGCCTTGGACCCGAGCCAGCGCCACCAGTTGGCGGGACCACAGGGGAGTCCATTTTGGCGACAGTGGACCCAATGGCTGGTGGAGGCGCTGGAAGTGGTGGGGAAAGAGCGCCGCCAGGTGCAAGACCTACTCGAGGCGATAAGGAGCAATGCCGTTTAGTTTATTAGCCGGAATCAGACACATTGTCTCCATTTGAAATTAAGTGAAGGCAATATGTCTGGAGCGGAGACGAGAGAAGGAGCGTACGGGTGCCTTTATTTTGCTGTAATTTTGAACCGCTACTTCAAATTATCATGTAATTTTGAACCACTACTTCAAATTTGCACGCCAACCTGCGGCGACCTTGCCTAAGCTAGCCGCTTCCACACATCCGCTGCTTGCTGGCTCTCCACTTGCACCAGCCGCGCTTCTTCAAGCACATAACCACTGAGCTGGCCGCCATAGATGCAGCCCGAATCGAGCCCAATGAGATAGGGGCGGCCAGCGTGCTTTTTAACCACCAAGCCGCCAGGCGCGTCGTGGCCAAAGACGAGCAGGGGATACTCCGGCTCGTAGAAATCGTGCCAGCGCGGGCTAGCCAGATCGTCGGTGGGCGGCCAAGTGCGGATCTTCAGGAATTCTTTGCGGCGGGTGCCTTGTAAGCCCTTTTTCGGGTGGATGCCGGCGTGGACTAGGAGGAAGGCGTCTTCCGCGATGTAGAGCGGGCACTGCCGAAGCCAAGCGAGGATTTCGTCGTGGGCGGGCTGAAGCTGGTCGAGGGTATAGCGCTGGTCGGGGAACTTTACTTTGGGCTTGCGGCCCTTCGCCAGAGCGGTTAGCTGCTTTAAGAGGCGGGCGTCGTGGTTGCCCAAAACCATCTCGGCCTCGGTATCTCGGATCAACTGCCACACCGCCAGCGGGTCGGGGCCGCGGGCAAAGGCATCGCCGGCCAGCAACAGGCGATCTTTGGCTTGGTCGTAACTTATCTTTGCAAGGAAGGCTTCAAACTCGGCGGCGCAGCCGTGCACGTCGCCGACAAAAATGGTACGCATTAGATTTTCCTATATTTGCATTGCCGCAGGGCAAACCCTATCATACTCACCACTTCAAGATAGACCCTGATGGAAACTGCGACTACACTCAACCCTGCTCCGGCGTCTTGCCACGTGATGGCCAAGCCCTCGGGCTCGGTCTGCAACATCGACTGCAAGTACTGCTTCTATCTAGAGAAGGAGAAGCTCTACCCGGACGCGCGCAAAAATTGGCGCATGTCCGACGAGACGCTCGAACGCTACGTCCAGCAGTACATCGAGGCCCAAGACGTGCCGCAGGTGGACTTTGCCTGGCAGGGCGGCGAACCAACGCTGATGGGCGTGGACTTCTTCCGCCGCGCAGTCGAGCTACAGCAGCAGTACGCCAACGGCAAGGCCATCACCAACGCCTTCCAAACCAACGGCATCCTCCTCGACGACGAGTGGGGCGAGTTCCTCGCGGAAAACAAATTCCTAATCGGGCTGTCGATCGACGGGCCGCGCCAATACCACGACCACTACCGGGTTGACAAGGGCCAGAAGCCGACCTACGACCGGGTGTACGCTGGTCTGCAAATGCTCAAAAAGCACGCGGTTGAATTTAACACCCTGACCGTGCTGCAAAACCACAACGCCGATAATCCCCTCGAAATCTACCGCTTCCTGCGCCAAGAAGGTTCGGGGTTTATGCAGTTTATTCCCATCGTCGAGCGCATCGCCCACGAGCCGGACGAGGACGGGCTGGAGTTAGTCGATCCCGAATACGAGGGCCGGGCACCGGTTTCCAAGTGGTCGGTGGGGCCGGGGCAGTACGGCAAGTTCCTCTGCGCGATCTTTGACGAGTGGGTCCGCAATGACGTCGGCCAAGTCTTCGTGCAGCTCTTTGACGTGACGCTCGGCTCGTGGCTGGGCCAAGATGCGAGCCTGTGCATCTTCGCCGAGACCTGCGGCAAGGCGCTGATCATCGAACACAACGGCGACCTCTACTCCTGCGACCACTTCGTTTATTCAGACTATCGCCTGGGCAATGTCCACGACGAGAGCATCCGCGACATGGTCGCCAGCCCGCAGCAGACCAAGTTCGGGCAGGACAAAAAAGACACGCTGCCCCAGTACTGCATCGAATGCGATTACCGCTTCGCCTGTAACGGCGGCTGCCCCAAGCACCGCTTTACCAAAACCCCGCGCGGCGAAGACGGTCTCAACTACCTGTGCAAGGGGTACAAGATGTACTTCGGGCACGTCGATCCCTACATGCGCTTTATGGCCAACGAGCTGCAACACAGCCGACCGGCCACCGGCGTGATGGAATGGGCCAGAAAACGGGACGCGGTCAAGGCGGCCCTGCACCAAAAGGCCCCCGGCCGCAACGACCCGTGCTCCTGCGGCAGCGGCAAGAAGTACAAGCGCTGCTGTGGCCGGGCCGCATAACGGAAAGGAAGCAATGATCGATATTGAGCTAATTCCCGCAGACTGCAAGGCCGTCGTCGCCATCGACGGCCAGCTTTTTACCGAGTACCGCTACGGCCACTACGTGTGCCGCCCGTACTTTTACCCGGTGCTGACGCCCAGCGGCACCGGCCTCACCCGCGCCTATCCCATGGAAGATGTCGCGGGCGAGACGCAGGACCACTACCACCATCGCGGCATCTACACGGCCCACGGCTTGGTCAACGGCCACAACCTTTGGGACGAGGGCACCGGCCACGGAGCCATGCTCCAGCGAGGCGAGCCGGTAGTCGGCGTAGCCGATGGCGTAGCGCAAATCGACGGAATCGTCGATTGGTTCGGGCCAGAAGGGGAAAAGCTGTTGGAGGAGCGGCACACCATCGCCATCCGCGCTGAAGGTGCGTTGCGGATCATAGACCAGCGCAGCGAGTTTCGCGCCCGCTACGGCGACGTGACCTTCGGCGACACCAAAGAAGGCGGGCTGTTTTCGATCCGGGTGCCGACCTCCATGGATGCCAAAGACGCGGGGCGGATCGAAAACTCCGCCGGCCAGATTTTTGAAAACGGCCAAGGCCCAGAGGCTACTTGGGGCCAGCAGGCGGCTTGGGTGGATTACTCCGGGCCGATAGCCGACGGCGAGGAGTGGGGGCATACCGTCGTCGATCACCGCGACAATCCCCGCCACCCGACCTACTGGCACGTGCGCGGCTACGGGCTATTTACCGCCAATCCCTTTGGGGTGCACGATTTCAAGGGCGACGCGAACATCGACGAGAGCCTAACCATCTCCAGCGGCGACAAGGCCGTCTTCCGCTACCGGCTGATCATCCATCCCGGTCGCGGCGTTGATGGGCACCCAGACGTGCGCCGGCTGATTGAGCAGTTCCAAGCGGGATAGGATGGTATCTGTAGGAGAGAAAACCGGTCTGCGGGCCGGTTTTTTTGTGCCTTGCCATAACCAGACACGAACGGAGAGCAATGACCAAGAAGCAAGACAAGCTGCGCGTCGCCCTAATCGGCGCTGGCGGCATCGCCAAGGCGCACATGCGCTATTACCAAAACATGGACGACGTGGAGATGGTGGCCGTGGCGGATGTGGCCCTCGAAAGAGCGCAAGACTGCTGTGAGGAATACGAAATCCCCCAAGCGTACGCCGACTACGGGGAAATGCTCCGGCAGGTCGAACCCGACGCCGTGAGCGTCTGCACACCCAACGGTCTGCACGCCCCCTGCACCATCGCCGCGCTTGATGCGGGTGCCCACGCCCTCGTCGAGAAGCCTTTGGCCATGAACGCGCGCGAGGGCCAAAAGATGCTCGACGCCGCGGAGAAAAACGGCAAAAAGCTGATTATTGGATTCCAAAACCGCTATGAGCCGAAGACGCAGTTTATCAAGAAGATCGTTGACAACGGCGAACTGGGCACGGTCCTGTACGCCCGGGTGCAGGCCCTGCGGCGGCGGGGGATTCCCAACTGGGGAGTCTTTGGCCGCAAGGACCTACAAGGCGGCGGGCCGCTGATCGATATCGGCGTCCACATGCTGGAGACCACGCACTATGCAATGGGTGCGCCCAAACCGGTGGCAGCCAGTGGCAGCACCTATACCTACCTCGGTGACAAGCCGTCAAACGTGATCTCGCAGTGGCCCAACTGGGACTACAAGACCTATACGATAGAGGACTTAGCGGTGGGGCATATCCGCTTTGCCAACGGCGCGATGCTCAGTATTGAGGCTAGCTTCGCCGCCCATATCGAGAAGAACGAGTGGAACTTCACGCTGATGGGCGAGAAGGGCGGTGCCAACTGGGACCCGCCGGGGCTTTTCCACGACGCCAACGATTACATGGTCAACACCCGGCCCGACTGGATGCCCAGCGGCCCGGCAGCCGACGCCTTCGGCCAGAAGATGCGCAACTTCGTCGATCACGTACTCTACGGCGCGGAAACCCTGTCGCCCGGAGAGCACGGGCTGATGGTGCAGAAGATGCTCGACGGACTGTACGAATCAGCGGAGCAGGGGCGGGAAGTGCGGATCGAGTAAGCGTTGATTTTTCTAAAATGGCGTAAGTTTTGCAGTGACACTTAAAATTATACGCCCAATTCGACAAAACACTCAGCCCATATTTAATCCCACTCCGCCTCAACCCCCAACTCGCGCCCGCACGCCGCTAGCCTTTCCAAATCGTCCATGGCCAGCGGAATCCCTTCGTGGGAGTATTCCTCGCTCTTGCGGTGCTCAATGGTGCCCGGCAGGGTCGCCTCGTCGTAGCCGCGCACGGGTTCCATGGTCTCGCGGACGCCGCGCACGAGAGTGTCAACACCGGCGCGGAAGGCGTCGGGGGGGGCGAACGCGCCGATGTCCATGACGATGATCAGGCCGCCATTGCCAGCGCGGGGCCACCGCTGGGCAGCGGCCCGGGCGCGGTCGCTATTCTGGCCGACGAAGGCCCCGCCCAGCGTCAAGGCCGAGCCGGTATAACCCATCGACTTGAAGAAAGCCGGCGGAATCAACTCCTGTAAAGCGTCGTATTCAGGGCCGCGATGATAGTCGGCCAAGATGCAGGTCGCCGCGTCGAGGACCAGCGGCGGCTCTTCTTCCGACGGAAAGCCAAAGCAGAGCGGCGGGTTGCCCCAATAGGCCGACTGCTGGCCGCGGTTGCCGCCGCCCTCGCCGAAGTAATTGGGATGGTGCCCCTGAACCGAAAAGGCGCAGCAGCCCTCCTGCATGGCGCGGCGCACGTAGTGCCCGGCCGAGCCGTAGTGCCCGAGGTGGCAGGCCGCGCCGAGAGCGACCTTGTATTGCTTGGCCTTCTCAATGGCCTTTTCGGTGGCCAGCATCATCGGCGCATAGCCCAAGCCGCCGTCGCCGTCGATGAGGACCGTGGTTTCGGTATCTTGGAGCACGCGCAGGTCGGGGTTGGGGTTGACGGTGCCGTCGCGGAGGCCGCCGCAATAGCCAACCATGGCGCGGGTGCCGTGCGAGCGCACGCCGCGCAGGTCGGAGTTGGACAACAGTTCGGCTAGCTGATCGGCGTGGTCGGCACGCAGCCCGGCGGCCTTGAGACAGTCGGCGGTAAAGGAGCGCAGCATGGCGACGGGTACGCGTTTGAATTCTGCGGGGGGGCGATTCATGGAGGGTTCCTTGGGGTTAGAATCTGCTTGCACTGCCTTCAGACGAGGGCCTCTCGGAGAAAATCGTAGGCGCGGGCACCGCTGATTTGGTGTCGGCCCGAAAAAATGTCGGCTTCCACTTGGTGGCGGGCTGAGAAAACCCCGTACACTCTGCGCGCTTTGGTCAGGCTGGAGCGCACGGCAGCAAGGGGGAAGATGGGGTCGTGGGTGCCGGCTTCCACCAGCAATGGGCGCGGGGCGATGAGGCCGACCAGATCGTACATTTCACCGAATTCAGCCAAGCCCGGCACATAGTTGCAGGGGCAGTGCGACATGGCGAGGATGCTGTGCTCGAAGGTCGAGTAGTAGCCGCTGATCACGCAGGCGCGGATGCGCTCGTCCATGCAGGTGGAGAAGAAGGTGTGCATGCCGCCGCCCGAAATGCCCATCGCGCCGAGGCGACTGGTGTCGAATTCGGGGCGGGTTTCCAAGTAATCGACCAAGCGCAGACCATCGCGCACGCGGATGCCGACCACCGAGGTGCCCAAGTGGAAGGCGAGCATGGCCGTATGGGTACAGGTCGAAGGCGCTCCTTGGCCGCGTTCCAGATAGGAGAAATCGGTCTGGCGCTCGCCAAAGCCCGAAATTTCTGGGGCAGCCACGGCAAAGCCAGCGCGGCACAGGGCCACGCCGAAGTCCTTGTGGTAGCCGTCGGGCTCGTCGCGCTCCCCCCCATCCTCCCATAAACCGACAATGTCCTTGACCCCGTAGCCGTGGCCGTGGAAAGCCACGACCGTGGGCAGGGGGCCGGTGGCACCTTTGGGCAGCAAGATGTACACCGGCATCTGCGCGTGGGGGCCGGTGCGGAGGATTATTTTTTGCCGCGTATAATCGCCTTTGTCGATTTCTTCTACTTTGCGCGCTGCCAAATTCGTCTCGTCGCCGGTCGCTAGGCCTAGATGCTTGGCTAAAGCGCGGCGCGTCGTCTTTTGCCAGCGTCGCGCTTGGGCTGGATTTTCGGCCTTAAAGGCGCGAGGCGCTGCCGCCGGGTCGTACTGTTTCCACAGCGCGGTCGCCGGTTGCAGTGGTTTTAGGGCGCGATTGTCGAGTATTTTGGAAGCCATAACGGATCCTAAGGGTGAAGCGACCGGGTGGTGCTGGAGGTCGCGATTTTTTTGCCGCTATCCCTCACCACTCATCACTAACTCTCCAACGACCTGCACCATGACTTGGTCGCCGATTTCGGCGCGCTGGCGGGGTTCGAGGACGACGAAGCTGTTGGCGTTGAGCATGGAGCTGATGATGTGCGAGCCTTGGCTGCGGGCGGGGCGCACCCAGAACTGGCCATCTTGGTAGCGCAAGGTGGCGCGCATGTACTGGCGGCGATCGCCGTCGTTGTCGCAGGGGCTTTCCACCCGGGCGTGCGCCTCGGGCAAAAACCACGCCGCTTGCGGATAGCCTGCGGCCTTGCGGATGGCGGGGCGCACGAACTGGAGAAAGGACATCATGCTCGATACTGGATTGCCGGGCAGGCCGAAGTACGGCACGCCGCCGACCGTGCAGAAGATCAGGGGCTTGCCTGGTTTCATGGCCACGCGCCAGAAGATCGTCTCGGCCCCCAAGTCGTCGAGGACCTTTTTGACGAAGTCGTATTCGCCGACCGAGACGCCGCCTGAAGAGACGGCGAAGTCAGCGCGGATCGCGGCCTCAATGGTGGCGCGGATCGCGGCCTCGTCGTCCGCTACTGTGGGCAGCATCACTGGTTCGGCTCCGTGGGCGTGGCAGAAGGCGGCTAGAGCACACGTATTGCTGTTGACAATCTGGCCTTCTCCGGGCGCCTCTTCGATCTCGACCAACTCGTCGCCGGTGGAGAGAATGGCGACGTGCGGCCGGCGATAGACCGAGACGAAGCTCTGCTGCACGGCGGCAAGCACGGCCAGTTCGCCGGGGCCGCACTCGGTACCGGCCTTGATGATCGGCTCACCGCAGCGCATGTCCTCGCCGCGCCGGCGAATGTGCGCGCCGCACTCTTCAACGGCGAGGATCTCGACCCCCTGCCCGGAAGGGCGGGTGTCCTCTACTGGGGCGATGGTGTCGGCTCCGGCGGGCACGGCCGCGCCCGTCATAATGCGGCTGGCTTGACCGGGTCTGACCGCTTTTTGCGGCACCTTGCCGGCCGGTATGTCTTCGATGATCTCCAAGGCTACGGGCGCATCGTCCCCCGCTGCGGCTACATCCGCATGGCGCACGGCATAGCCGTCCATGGCCGAGTTGTCGCAGGGCGGATTGTCGCGGCGCACCAACACGTCTTGGGCGAGCACGCGACCCGTAGCTTCGAGCAGAGAAATGCGCTCGGGGCCGAGGACTTGTACGTGCTCAAGGACGATGGCGCGGGCTTCTTCCGGGGTGAGCATTTGGTCGAGGGGCATATCGGGTATCTATAACTCCTTATTTTTTTGTAGGCGACAGAAGATACGGCAGAACGACGGCGATACAAATCCCTCGCGGCGGCGCATCGAGTTTGCATGAAACTCAACCAGCTACGGCAGCGTCGGGCGGGGTCATGCTACGTGCATCTGTTGTGCGAGTCGGCGCGGAGTTTGCGCTTGAGACTGATCGGGCAGAGTTGGTGTGGAAGGGTGTGTGACCGTATCTACAATTTGAAGAGAAGCGTACCCATCATCGACAGCCAAGAGGTGATGACCAAGCCGATAACCAAGTTAAATTTGCCGTTGAGCTCACGGCGTAGTTCGCGTACTTCGACTTCGATCTTGCCTTCGACCTTGCTATCGAGCGCGTCGATCTTGCCTTCGACTTTGCGGTCAAGAGCATTGATCCCGTCTTCGACCTTGCTATCGAGCGCGTTGATCTTGCCTTCGACTTTGCGGTCAAGAGCATTGATCCCGTCTTCGACCTTGCTATCGAGTGCGTCGATCTTGCCTTCAAACTTGCGGTCAAAAGCGTCGATCTTAGCCTCAAATTTACGGTCAAAAGCGTCGATCTTGCCTTCAAACTTGCGGTCAAAAGCGTCGATCTTAGCCTCGATCTTGTTATTGTTTTCGCGCACATCCGTCTCGATGAGACTCAGGCGATGGTCAATTTGTTGCAAAACATCGCGAGTGGTGAGCTCGGGAGAGGGTTGTGGGGTGGACATGGTGAGCATCCTTTGGTAGTGGGTCAAAGATAATCGGCTACATGGCTTATGCAAAATGCAGGCCAAGCGCTTAAATCATCTTGCACTCTGAACAAGGACGCTTTGCTAGGCGATGCGGTGTAGTATGGGAGAAACAGCCGTGTTGCGGTTGCGCTACATGGATCGGTAAGGCGGGATTAATGCAGAAGGGTGCGTAGGGGCGGCCTGCGCTCCGCACCGCCCCTACGCACGAGACGCGATTAATGAGAAAGCAGCGCTTTGATCCGTCCCCACGACTGAGACTCGACGCTCGTGGCAGTAGCAGAAGGGACGACAGGTTGCCAAGCGGGAGCGACTCCACCTAAGCCGTTGGTCAATTCGACCAAATTGCCCCCGTCTAGATCAACGGCCCAAATGAGCTCAGTGAAAGAAGCGAAGGCGATTCTCATACTGTTGGGCGACCAAGTTGCGCCACCTATAAATGTGTCGTCGGACACGCACACACCATCTTGGTCAAACATAACGGTAGGAAACGGGGGTGTGGACTCGCGTACGCACAGACTGATCTGGTGTAGGTCAGGTAGAGGGATAACCTCGATTCCACTGATCTGCCGAAGAAAAATCGCGGGATCGGCTTCACTGATAGGCCAATGAAAAACCGAGGAATCATCTTCCCTAACATCGCTCAGGTAGAGGCGGGCGAGATTCTCTTCGTCCCCTTGTTCCCGCAGCACGACGACTGCTTCTTTGGTCCCGTCCGAGGAACGACCGAAGTAGCGGTAGTAAGGTACCTCTCTCCAGTCCACGGGCGAGGAGCCACTTCCGTCCAACGCCATAACAAACATATAAGGGCCATCCCTTATATGGTCCGTATCCAGCTCCTCAATAGCCCTATAAGCCCTATAGTAAATGCTACTCCCGTCTGCAGACCATGAAAGATGTATTTTATTAGCCGAATCGTCTGTTAGCTGCTGTGGATTGCCGCCGTCGGCATCCATCACCCAAATCTCCCCCCCGTACTGATCGTCGTCAAAAATGTCGCCGATATAGGCGATCTTCGTGCCATCTGGAGACCAAGCCGGGCTAGCGCAATCCCGCCCTTTGGTCAGGTTTACGGGGTCGCTCCCGTCCGCATTCATAACCCACACGTCAGAATGCCCCTCGCGGTCGGAGAGAAACGCGATTTTACCGTCGGCTTGTCCCCAGCCAGCGACGGCTAGCCCCAGCGTTGCCAAGCAGACGATCAGTAGGGATCGATAGTTCATAACGCGGCTCCTTTCAGATGGTTATGAATAAGGCAAGACGTTATAGGATATAACGTTATTGGGATTATACTAACATAAATATCAGACTGACAATAAAGCGTATCGACTCCTGCCATTTCGGCGGCGCACTAGACAAAATTGACGAAATCGTGGCGCACCCACAGCAGGTTGATCAGCCCCAGCACAAACCCCGCAATCACCAGCCACTTAAGACGGCGACCGTGCCGACGGCCAATGCCGCGCAAATAGAGGTAGATACCAAAGACGAACCACGTCGGCAGGGCCAGCCAGATTTTGGTATCCCCGCCCGCGAGGTATTCTCCCGGCGCGCCAAAGAGCCAAATCGCACCCATGCCCAAGCCCAAGGTAAAGAGCGAAAAGCCGCCGCCGGCAAAGCGAAAGGTCGCCGCGGCAGCCGTGTCGAGCGCGGGTAGATAGCTGTTGAGCCGCCCCTTTTTCAGGGCTTGGTGTTGGACGAGGTAGCCGACTGCCGAGCAGAACGCCAGCGCGAAGCCCACGTGCCCGAGCAAGGTCAGCACCACGTGGATGCCGAGGAAGGGATATTCCACGAGAATCGACTCGGCCTCCGCAAAGCGGATGGGCAACAGCAGCGGATAGAGCAGGCCGAGAAAGGCGAGGGGCGCGGTCAGCAGCCCGAGGTGGCGAATGCGCGCATAGCGCTCGCCGAGCAGGCCCGCGACTACCAAGGCCATGACCAGCGAAGTGATGATCACCACCATGTTGGCGAAGAGGGCTTGGCCGGAAAACGCGAAGTGCAGCACGATGCTGACTGCGTGTACGACCAGACCCAACTTCAAGCTCTTGCGTCCCAACGCGTCCCAACCGCTCTTGTGCCAGAGAAAGTGCCCTTGAAACAGCAGCGCGGCAGCCAAGTAGAACGCCAAGGCGATGACGAGAGAGACAATGCAGAACGTCGTCACGATTCTTCCTCCTCGGCCTCATCGTCGAGTCGGAAGAGGCGGCGCACCGTATCGAGGCGGACATAGCCCTCGTCGTCGTTGGCAAACTCGCGGATCTGCACGAGCGGATCGTGCAGGAGCTTGTTGGCGTAACCGCGCAAGATGCCCTCGACGAGCTGGCGCTCAGCCGCGGAGAGCGGGCCGAGTTGGGCAGCCCAGCGTGTGAGTTCCTGCTCTTGGAGGTGAGCGGCGCGCTGGCGCAAGGCGCGGATTAGCGGGCCGGTGCCCAAGGCGTTAAACCAGTGCAAAAACTCCTTTAGCTCGTGGTCGATAATGGCTTGCACGCAGCGTATCTCTCCCTCGCGCTCTTGGCGATTGGCCGCAACGACTTGTTCGAGATCGTCCTCATCGAACAGGAAGACGTTGTCGATATCGCGGGCGGCCGGGTCGATGTCGCGCGGCACGGCAATGTCGATGAGGAACAGCGGGCGTCCTCGGCGTTGCTCCATGGCCTGGCGTAACTCGGTAGGCCGGATGACGTAGTCCGCAGCCGCAGTCGCCGAGATGACGATGTCAACGGTGGCGAGCTGAGCGGCTAGTTCCGCAAAGGGCACGGCCTCGCCACCCAAGCGGCTGGCTAGCGACTGGGCGCGGGCAAAAGTGCGGCTGCTGACCAACAGTCGCTCGACGCCAGAATCAACCAAGTACTGGGCCGTGAGCGCGCCCATCTCGCCAGCGCCGACCAAGAGCACGCAGCAGCCCGTCAGGTTTTCAAAGACCTGGCCCGCCAGCTCGACCGCAGCCGTACTAATCGACAGCCGGCCACGGCCAATATCCGTCTCGGCGCGCGCGCGCTTGCCCACGCGCAGCGAGCGCTGAAAAAGCTCGTTGAGCAACAGGCGCGCCGAGCCGTTTTGCTGGGCCATTTCCAGCGCGCGCCGCACTTGCCCGAGTATCTGAGACTCGCCGACGACGAGGGAGTCAATGCCGCTGGCGACGCGAAAAAGGTGAACGGCCGCGTCTGAGTCGTTGAGCTGATAGAAGTGGGGTTCAAGCGCCGCGACATCTACGCCTTGGCATTCGGCGAGAAAGCGGCGCACTTGGGCCAGCCCGCTGTCGCTATCGGCAGCCAAGTACAGCTCGGAGCGGTTGCAGGTGGAGAGAATAGCCGCTTCGTGCAGCCCGTAGTCGCCGACGAGTTGGGCTAGGGCCGAGGGCTGGTCGCTTTCGGGGAAGGCCAGCCGCTCGCGGATTTCTACCGGCGCAGTGCGGTGATTGATTCCTAAAGTCAGTATATGCACAGCCTTAAAAGTACTTATTCTACGGGGAAACTGCGAACCCAATACGCGAAAGGAATGCGGCCATGGTCCAATACCTGTTGGTCGGTTTGGCACTCCTAGGCGCGGCAGCCGATGTGGATGCCGGAGCCTGGACTTTGCAGAGAGGCCAGTTCTGGGGCAAGCTCACGTATTTCCAGCAGCAAACCCAGGAGTGGTATGTCGGCAAAGGACGCTTTGGCGCACCCGGCACCCGCGCTCGCTACGACTTCGATGGGCAATACGAATCGCGCGCCGTCTTTTTCGAGGGCCTATACGGCGTCACCGACCGCCTAGACCTCGGCTTGCAGGTTCCCTATTTCGATCAATCCTTTGCCAACGCCGCGTTCGCCGCACCCCGCACAGATACCGGCCTGAGCGACATCCGCGCCTTGGCCAAGTTGCGCCTCTTGGCCAAACCCTTGGTCCTCTCGCTCAAGGCCGGTGTCAAGATACCGACCGGAACGTTCAAAAACGAAGACGGGCTGATCCCAGTGGGCGAAGGGCAGTGGGATTTCGACGTTGTCGGGCAGGTGGGGCGCTCCTTTTGGCCGCTACCCTTGTACGGCAACATGGACCTCGGCTATCGCGTCCGCACCCGCAACGAGCAGATCGACCGCGACCCAGGCGACGAGTGGTTCCTCAACGCCGAGTTGGGCTATCAGCTCGTGCGCCAACTGATGCTGCTGGGCAAATGCGAGGTACTCCGCAGCAATCCGGCGGTCGTCTTTGGCAGTATTGAAGCCGAGATCAAGCGCATCACCTACCTGACGCCGGCCCTGCTCTACACCGTCGGCCAGCGCACGACTGTCGAGGCGGCGGTGCGCTTCTCGCTCAATGGGCGCAATTTTCCGGCCGGGCGGCAGTTCGTCTTGGGGTTGGCGACGACGTTGGGAAAAGACGGGGGCTAGCGGCGTAGCTTCGCCAAGCGCTGTTGGATAGCCGCGGCCATGTCTGGCCGCTGGCGAATGACAGCGTCGAAATGGGGCTTGGCCTCGGCGGAGCGGCCCAGCATCTCCAACATCAATCCCAAGTTGAAATGGGCCTCGGCAAAATCGGGGTTGATTTGCAAGGACCGTTCAAAATGGGCGACGGCCCGCTCCCATTGGCGACCTTGGGCCAGCGCAATCCCAAAGTTCACGTGCGCTTCCGGGTAGTCTGGGTTGTATTCCAGCGCCCACTCGAAATGCTCCAGCGCCAACGGACGCTGGCCGGAGCGCATGTAGAACATGGCCAAGGTGTGGTGGGTGTCCCAGTCTTGCGGCTGGGCTTCGAGCAGCTTCTTGTAACCGTCGATTTCCTGCGCTAACCACTTGCGGTAGAAGTCGCGGCGGAGTCGCTTCAGGTCCTCGGGGCGGCGCGGCAAAATCTGCAGCGTCAGGTCGCCCATCTCGTCGGTCGAGTGCAGCCCGTAGCGCACCCGCACGGGTGGGTCGTGAGGTTGGCGGGGGTTTTGCGCGGAGTTGTCGTACGCGTACTCCATGACCAGCGTCGAGCCAGCCGGCAGGAAGACCGGCGAGGAAAACCGGTAATCGTCCTGCCAGCTAAAGTCCCAGTCCTCAATCCAGATAAGCCACTCTCGCTCTCCGTTGGACAACTCGGCGTACGCCCGGATTTCCCGACCGAGGTAATGGGCGTGCGGGTAGATGGTCAAGACCTCGACGTCCACGGGCAGCAGGTACGTATCGCGGATCCAATAGTCGCGCACGCCGGCCAGTATATCTAGGTCCTTGCGGCCCAAGCGCAGCATGGCCGGGCGTCTCTTGGGCGGCGCATCGGCAAAGAACAGGCCGACGCGGGCCTCAATGGATTCCTCTTTGCCGGTCGGTAACATGTGCAACTGTAGCAGCAAGTCCGTGCCCGGATTGAGCCGCCAGGCCAAGCTGTCGCTGCCGGGGTATGGGGTCTTGCCTTGGGTCCAGCCAAGAAAATGCCCATCGGCGTCCTCGGCCTCGCCGAAGCTCATGCCGTCAAAGCCCGGAGCACCGTCGCGCCCATCCCGCTGCCGCGCCGCGCCGCTGCGGTCGATCATCATGGTGGCGTGGTGGACGATGCGCGCGTTGCCCGGCCTGAATTCTAGGGCCTTGACGTAGCGGGTCGAGTCAACGGGCAGCGGGATGGCGAAGTTGCGGAAGACATCTGGGCCGTCGGCCCGCAGAGTGTAGGCCGATGTCATGGAGGCAATTAAATCGGGCTGGCCTAGCTCCCACTCGCCCTCCCACTGGGGCAGTGGAGGTCGGTCGGCAGGACTACCCTCCTGCTCGCCGTGGTCAATCCAGCGGCGGATCGTGGCGATCTGCTCCGCGCTCAATCCGCGCTCGCCGGCAAAGCTACCATAGCCGCGCTTGGGCTTCCACGGCGGCATGTAGCGGGTCTCCGTGACAAAGGCGATTTGCTCGGCGCGCGCGCTCACATCCGCATAGCTGAGCAAGTCAAAGGGGGCTGGGCCGGCGGGCCGGTGGCAGGGGGCGCAGTGCTGAAAGACGATCGGCGCAATGTCGCGGTTGAAGGTCGGGGCTTCTCCTCCCCCGCTGCATCCAAAGCAGGCCGCGACCAAAGGCACCCAATAGCGCGTCATCGCAGGTCGGCGATAAAACAGCCAATCGCCTCGGTGACACTCGGGTCCGGGGGGCGACCAGCGAGGGCGGCATCTAGGGCATTTACGAGGTCGCTTCGGGTCGGCTGTGGGCGCACTTGATCCAAGGCCATGTAGCGGTTGTCGATGCGGCCCCGGTAGACGATGTTGCCACGCGCACCTAACACCACGGCTTCTGGGGTCACAGTCGCGCCGACTCTTTTGACGAGGACGTGCTGCACGTCCCGCAGGGCTTGGCCCGGCAAGCCGTATTCCCGGCCGTGGCGGCGGATGGCGTCCGCATCCTCGCGACGGTCGGGATACACCAAGTAGAACGCAACGCCTTGCGGCTGGAAGCGGGCGTGGAGACGCGCTATAGTCGGGGCGTAGCGGTTGGAGATGGGGCAATCGGTCTGCACGAAGAGCAAAACCGCAACGGGAGCGCGGTTGACAAAGGGATCGACCGGGTTGCCAGCCAAGTCGAGGGCTTGGGGGGGGTCGGGACGGCAGCCCACCAGCAGTAGAGGTGCAAGAATAGCTAAGAGCATAAAAGAAGAAAACGGATATTGGGCACGGACTGCAAGGCTGCCGACTTTTCGCATTTTTATTGGCTAGGGAATGTATTTGCCCCCTACATTGTCTAACAATATGTCGGAGCAAGTGGGCACAGACCGCGCCTTGATCGACCAAGCGCGGGCGGGCGATGAAGTGGCCTTGCGCGCCCTAATCGAGCGCTATGAACCTCAAGTGGCCGCCACAGTCGTGGGCATGTTGGGGCCGGGCGACGAGGCCGACGACGTGGGGCAAGAGACCTTTGTCCGCTTCTACCAATCGCTGGACAAGTTTCGCGGCGACGCGGCATTGGGCACCTATTTGACCCGCATTGCCATCAACCTCTCGCTCAACGCGCTAGAGCGCCGCAAGCGGCAGCGCTGGCGTTTCTGGAGCCGCGACGACGAACAGGCCCCGCCCGAGCCGAGCGTCGATGGCCGCGACGAACAGGCCACGCGCGAGCGCGAGCAAGCGGTGCAGGCGGCCCTCGCCCAGCTCAAGCCAGCCTTCCGAGCGGTGGTGGTGCTGCGGATGATCGAGGGCTATTCGACCAAGGAGACGGCGGCGCTGTTGGAGATCGCCGAGGGCACGGTGCTCTCGCGGCTCTCGCGTGGCATGAAACAACTAGAAACCATCCTCAAAGCCGAGGACGTGTATGACTGACAGCTATCGCAGCGAAATGCTAAGGGCGCTGACCGGCGAATTGACCGCGCGCGAGCGCGAGGCATTCGAGCGCGCCCTAGCTACCGACGACGCGCTCCGCGCCGAATGGGAGCGCCTGCAAAAAGTTAGCGGCCTTTTGCAGGAGAGCCGCGCCGACTCATTCCGGCCGTTCTTTGCCGCCCGCGTCGCGCAGCACATCAAAAGCCAGCGCGAGGAAAGCCTAACCGACGCCCTCGTGTGGCTCTTCCGCCCCCTCGCCCCAGTCGCTTTAGTGGTGGTCGCCTTTTTGGCACTGAGCAACTGGAACGAGCGCGAACTAGTCGGCGACGACGCCTCGTTCGTCGCCGCGATCTTCGCCGCCGTGCCCGCCACGCCCGAAGCGGCTTACGTAATGGACATGTGACATGCGAAAGAGAACCAAAGGCGCGCTCATTCTCTTTAGCACCCTGCTCATCGGCGTCCTGATCGGCACCCTGCTCTCCGGGTGGTTTGTCCGCGACCGGCTGCGGCCCATTCCGCATCCCCGGCACTTCGTCCGCAGCACCGAGCGATTGATCGCGCCGCAGGACGAAGTGCAGCGCCAAGCCGTGCGAACCGTGCTGCGGCGATACGCTGCAAAGCTCCGCGCACTCGACGCCGAGCACCGGGAGGCACTAAAGGAGCAGTTGGATGCGACGCGAGCCGAGCTGGCCCCCTTGTTGTCTGAGGAGCAACTGCGGCGGCTGGATCGGCGGCTGCGGCGCTTCGGGGAACTGATGGGACCTTGGCGCGAGCGGCAGCACCACAAAAAAATGAAACCGCACGGGAATGAATAGAATCAATCGGTGGTCTAATGGGCGTAGAGAAGAGAAATGGCCGTTTCTCACGAACCGTCCACTAGGGCGGTGAACCCAACTAACCATCCAATGCGGAGAACGTAAAATGAAAAAGAAATGGATCATCTCAGCCGGTGTCGCGCTGGCACTCGGCGCACTGGCCACCGTGGCCGTAGCCGAGCGCGGGGAAAAGATGCGGGAACACCGGCAGCCCGCGATGAGAATGCTGGAACATCTCGACCTGACCGACGAGCAGCAGGAGCAGTTGCAAGCGTTGCGCGAAAAGCACCGCGAAGCCATGCGCGAGCAGCGCGAGGCCATGGCCGCTATGGGCAAGGAGCAACGCGAAGCCGTAATGAACATTTTGACCAAGGAGCAGCAGGAGGCCATGAAAGAAATGCGCAGTAAGCGCGGCAAATTTTTTGGTCGGCGCGGCTGGGGGGGCAAAGATCGGCACGACATGCGACGCGGCGGCAAGGATCACGACATGCGGCGCGGCGGCAAGGGCGCGTTCTCAAGGCTGGACCTGACCGACGAGCAGAAGGAACAGCTCGTGGAATTGCGCGAGGAGCAGCGCGCAGAGATGCGCGAATCGCGCCAAAAGCACCGCACGGCCTTGGAAAGCGTCTTGACCGACGAGCAGCGCGAAAAACTCGAAGCAATGAAGGACGAGGCGTTTTACGGTGGCAGGCGCTGGCGCGGCAGGCGGTAAGCACCAATTCCTGTTTTCCTTCACGACGCGGAGTAGCTGGTCTACTCCGCGTTTTTTATTTCTTTCAATGGATGCTCGTGCGCGTCCGAACCGGGTGTCCCCAACCGGCACGGACCTTCAGGCCGCCCGGACCGCCGACATCCGTCACACCGACCGCGTAATGCCCCCGTCGACCCGTAGGTTCTGTCCGGTTATGTATCCAGCGCCGGGAGAGAGGAGGAAGGCGGCGGTTTCGGCGATCTCCTCCACGGTTCCGTAACGTCCCATGGGAATGCGCGACTTGAACGATTCCACTTCCGGGAGGCTGTCGATGAAACCCGGTAGGATATTGTTCATCCGGATGTTGTCGTTGGCGTGGTTATCTGCGTAGATCTTCGTAAAACTCGCCAGGGCCGCCCTGCAGGGCGTCGAAACGGGGAAGTGATGCTCGGGTTCGAAGACGGCAAAGGTGGAGATGTTGACAATCGATCCCCCGCCCTGCCTGACCAAGATCGGCGTGACGATCCGGGCCATGCGAACCACGTTCAGAAAGACGATATCCAGCCCCTCGTGCCAGTCCTCGTCCGGGATATCTAGGAGACTGCCCTTGGGCGGATGGCCCGTGCTGTTGACGACGCCGTCGATGCGGCCGTACGCGTCCATGGTCTGATCGACGAGTCGCCGCAGGTCTCCCTCCTCCGTAACGGTACCGGTCACCCCGATGCCGCCCAGTTCCTCCGCTAGCGATTCGGCCGCTCCGGAGGGTGAAAGCAGCGAGACCGCCCAGCCTTGGCCCACGAGGTTGCGCGCGATGGCCGCACCCATGCCGCGTCCCGCCCCGGTGATGACCGCTACGTTTCGTATACTCATACCGCTCCCTTCGTTGTATCAGTCCACCTGTCCGTGGCGAAACTGCGTCCGGAATCCGCATCCCGGTCTTCTTTTGAGCACAGATGACGCAAGTTGGAACCCGCGCCTAGCGAGGACGCGGATTTATATAAACAAATGCGTTATGGGTATCAATGACAGATTTGTCAGAGTACCCTTTTTTTCAGTATCTTTTGCCATACGCCACTGACGCTTAACAACGACACCCTCTTGAGCTTCTTGTCAACTACCGCCCCCTAAAGGAGGCGGCTTGTCCCTAGCCTTACCCAGCCGCCGCAGCGGTAGGGAGGCCGAAACTATGGGCTCGTTGACACAGAGCCCTGGCTCGGATGTTCCGAGCCGCGTTGACATCGGCATGGACTTTCAGCCCACAGCGACGACAACAAAACTCAGATTGAGAGCAGCGATTGGCTCGCTCGACATGGCCACACTCGGCACACCTCTGACTGGTATGCTTGGGATCGACCATCTCGACCAACACGCCGGCAGCTTGCGCCTTGTAGGCGATAAACTGCCTCAGTTGGTCAAAAGCCCATCCCGCCATGCGGGCGCGTTGAGGCTTGCGAAACCGGATGCTATCCCGGATACCCTTGAGGTCTTCGAGGGCAATACCCCGGACAGTGCCTTTAGCCTGCTCAACGAGTCGCTTGGAGAGGACGTGATTGGTGTTTCTGCGGAAGTTGGCTTCTTTGCGCGCGCGTCGGTGCAGTTTCTTGCGGATGCGCTTGCGGCGGCGAGTGTTTTGAGCTTGGTCGGCCGCCGATTGCAGCTTTTGACGCATTGTCTGGCACTTTACGCGCACGCGCTCCACGTCGGCACCCGAATGCTGTTGACCGTCCGAGTCCGTCGCCAGATTCGCCACACCGAGATCCACGCCGAGGAAGTCATTGGGATCGACCGGCGGCACCTCGTCGAACTCGACGGTAGCCATCAAAAACCACTGGCCATCCCGCCGTCGCACCAACTCGGCATACCGCTTGACGTGGCCGAACTGCTCGGCTTGGTAGGCACCCATCACCATTGGCACGACGATGCGCCCGTCCAGCGTCGAAAGCGACACCCGGTCCAGCCCTCGGTAATGCAAAAGGCGCGCGTCGTAGGGCATCGACGCCAAAGGACGAAACGACACCTTTTTGCTCTTGTCGCGCTTATAGGCAGCGGCCACTTGGGCAAAGGTCAGACAGGCCATTTGCGCAGGCAGGTCAAACTGCTGGCGCACGGCATAATAGTACAGCTTGTGCAAGGCATAACGGTTGGCCAGATTGCGCTCAAACGCCCGTTGAGTCACCCAATTACACGCCTGATTAAAGCGGCACATTGTCTTTTTAAGCGCCGCCGCTTGATCGGGCGTAGGCCGGAGTTGGATTTGAATGATCCGCTTCACCATGCTAAAGGGACCCATTCCGCGAAACCGAGTCAAGCCCTTTATGGCCTTTGCTCAGGGGGCCCAAGGCCCCATCGCTCCGACCGCTCTTTATTCCTCGGCCGCCTAAAGACGACCGTCTCCTAAAGAGGTTTTCGATGATAATCGACTCGCATACTCACGCTTGGGAATACTGGCCCTACGAGCCACCCGTGCCCGATCACAACAGCCGCGGCCGGGCCGAGCAACTGCTGTGGGAAATGGACCGCAACGGCGTCGATAAGGCCGTGTTGGTCTGCGCCCGCATCGAGCACAATCCCCACAACAACGACTACGTCGCCGAACAAATCCGTGCCTATCCAGATCGATTGGTGCAATTCGCCGACGTGGATTGCTCGTGGTCGGAAGAATACCACACCCCCGGTGCGGCCGAGCGGCTCAAAGCGGCCGCGGCAAAGTACCAACTCAAGGGCTATACTCACTACGTAAAAAGCGACACCGAGTGGTTTGCTTCCGAGGAGGGGCTCGCGTTTTTCAGCACCACAGCCGATCTAAACCTGATCGCCAGCTTGGCCTTAGGGCCGCAGTGGCAGCCAGCGCTGCGCGAGCTGGCGCGGCGCTTTCCGTCGGTGACTTTTCTCTGTCATCACATGGCCGGGGCCAACGCGCGCGAGGAAGTGCCGCATCCCAACCTGCAGGAGATTCTGCGCTCGGCCGAGGTGCCCAACATCTACATCAAGCTCTCGGGCTTTCACTACGCTTCGCACGTCTCGTGGGATTACCCCTACTCGGATACGCACCACATCGTGCGCCAACTCTACGAGCACTTCGGCCCCCAGCGGCTGTGCTGGGGTTCGGACTACCCGGTAGTGCGAACCAACATGACCTACCAGCACGCGCTCGAGGCATTCCGCACGCACTGCACGTTCGTACCAGACGAGCACAAGCGCCTGATCCTGGGCCAGAACTTGGCTGGCCTGATCGACCAAGCCGGAATTTGAATCCTCCCGCAGGTGATCATGCTACCCCCCACATATCCCGAGCGCGCAAGCCGCACAATTCGCCGCTGCTTGCTCATAGGCTCGATTTTCGTCGGCTGTAGTGCCGACGGCCCGGGGCCGGTCCAAACGGCCGTGCATGAGTCCGATTCGACTTGGGATATTATCCAAACGGAAATTTTCGCCGGCCAATGCGTTAGCTGCCACACGGCTGGGACCTCGTTTGGGCGTCAGTCGAGCCTCGTACTCACCCCGGACGTGGCCTACGAACAGCTCGTGGGTGCCGCTCCGACGAACGCGGCCGCCGCGGCCGACGGGCTGATGCGGGTCAGCGACCTCGGACAGGGTATGCCCGGCCTTCTCAAGAGCTATTTGTGGGAGAAGCTCAACGCTCCCGACCAGCAGCATTTCTACGGCGACCATCCCTATTACGGGGAGATAATGCCCCTTGGCGACAAGCCGCTGACCAACGGCGAGTTGGCTTTTATCCGCGCTTGGATCGAGGCGGGCGCACCGGAGACAGGCCACGTGGCCGACCCAGACCTCTTGAAGGACAAGTCGCGCTACGAGGAGCCGGAGTTCAAGCCGCTAGCCGAGCCGGAAAACGGCGTCCAACTGCACTTGCCGCCTTTCGAGATACAACCCAACTCCGAGCGCGAGATCTTTGTCGTGCATCCGCTGAACAACGAAGACGATATATTCCTAGAGCGCGTCCAGATCTTTATGAAGTCCGGCTCGCACCACTTCCTACTCTACACATTCCAAGACGACATACCTCCCGAGCGCATGCCGGAACCCTACGAATATCGCGAGTTGCACAACGGCACCGGCCAGTACGTCCTTGCAACCATACTCACGCAATTTTACCACCTGCCAATCGCCGGCAGCCAATGGCCTTCCATTGATGTCTCCCTGCCGCCTGGAGTGGCGATACGGCTGCCCAAGAACACTTTGCTCGACCTCAACTCGCACTATGTCAATCGCACCAGTCAGCCCGTTACCGGCGAGGTCTATACCAACTTGCACTTTGCCGACCCGTCTGAAGTCGAGCACGAGGCGCGTCTTTTTTCTTTGAACAATCTTGATATCTCCCTGCCGGCCGGGGAGGTGACGACCATAGAGAAGGATTTTACCTTCTCCAAGCGGACCCACATTGTGCAGCTACTCTCGCACGCTCATCAGCTCATGGTAGAATTCCGGGTCGAAATGATCGGGGGAGCGCACGACGGCGAGCTCATCTACGCCGCCTACGATTGGGACCACCCGCCGATCCTGAGATTCGACTCCCCTCTGGTCCTAGAGCGAGGGGAAGGCTTCAGGTTAGAGGCAACCTACGACAACACGACCGACCAAGAAGTCAATTTCGGTTTCTTGTCAACAGACGAGATGATGATTCTCTTTGGGATTTCCTATCGGGATTAACTTATCTTGTGGCACGAGAAAGGCGCGAGGAGCACAGACAGTGTGTGCTTCTCGCGCCTTTTTTCATTGGGTTACGACAGCGCTTAATACATGTGCGGCTGCACGGCGAGGGCGAGCGACGCTTCAATGTCCCAGATGGCCTTGGTCACTTCTTGGCCAATCAAGTCCAGCTTGCGCACCTGTTCAATGCGCCCGGCCGCACGAGCCAGCTCGCGGCTGGCCAAGAGCTGCTCGAAAATTCCGCAGGCGTCCGCTAAGCAGATAATGACCACGTCGCGGGGGTCGGGGATCTTATCGCTGAACAGCACCTCCATGATGCGCAGCTTGACCTCTAACTCGGCCTTGCCATCGAGAACTGGGTAGCGCCGCGAGCGAAACACCCACAGGAAGCGCCCCTCCTCACTCGCGAGAATGCCCTTCTGCACCAGCCGGCGGAGCGCGCCCTCGCGGATCGCGTCGGCGCGGGCGGCAGCGCGCTCTAGCCAGTAACGGGTGTCGTGCGTTTCGGTCGCCGCGGCAATGTCGCTTAGCGTCGGGTCGATTAGACTATCTTGTAAGGGAGTGCTGTCGACGAGGACCAGCTTGTCCAAGTCGGTGTCTATGCGGTCTTCCAGCGCCAGTTCCATCAGGACCCCGCCGCCTAAGGCGTACCGCACCAACCGGTCGGGCACTCGGGCGAAGCTCCCATTTTCATCGTCGAGCAAAAGAAGCATAATTTCTTCGGCGAATCTCAGCATACCTTTCCTTTCAGGCACGGTGTTTATGGATTTTGTCTGACTCGCGTGGAGGGGTATCTGCCGATTCTCATGGAGAATAGGGGTCCTCCGCGTCCAAGATCTTGCTCAGGGATTCGGGGCTGCCGAAGCGCTGCACCTCTTCTTCGTACTGCTCCGTCTCGATGCGGGCCTGCCGCACGTGCCAGAGAATCCACAGTACCATCCCCACGACGAACAGCGCGAACTCCGCACCGACAAACGGGTAGAGAGGCCCAATCTCGGCCATGTTGCCGCTCCAACTTTCGATGTTTCCGGTGGACATGATGATCTCCTAGTAGAGTATGTGTTTGGTTCAGCTAGTGGCTCGCCGAGTTTACAGTTTGCCGAGTTCTTCGCGCTCGGCGTCAATGATGCCCTGTTCCTCCGCGGCCCGATCAGAGGCCGTGCCGTAGTCGAGGCCGGCCAGCTCAATCGCGCGTGGAATGCGCAGCCCACCGAGGCGGTGAATAATTTTGGCCGCTACCCACCCCGGAATGAAGCCAAGCAGTCCGAACATGATCAAAGCGCCGGCGATTTGGCCCAGCGGGTTGATGCTGGCAAAGCCCGCGTTCGGCGACGATGGATAGCCCCACAGCACGAAGCCACAGACCACGACGCCAAAGAAGCCAGCGTAGCCGTGTACGGCCACCGCCCCGACGGCGTCGTCAATCTTGAACCTGCGCTCCACCCAGTAGTGCATCCTATACATGAATACGACGCCGAGGGCGGCAATGAGCATAGCCTGCACCGGGTGGTATAAGTCGTTGCCGGCCGATGCGGCGATGATGCCAGCCAAGCCGGCCGAATAGGTCCAGTACGCGTCGCCCTTTGAGACGAGGTAGCCGGCGAGCAGGCCTCCGGCCAAGGCCATGAGAAAGTTCACCGTAATGGCGGATAGGGTAGTAGGTGCCAAGTAGATGTTGGTGGCCGAATAAAAAACGCCGTCGCCACTCTGCACGTCCCACATCGGGACGTTGCAGGCCACGTAGAACCCCCAGAAGCCGGTGTATATGAGGAAGAGGCCGATGGTCACCAGCCACGGGTTGCGCGGGTTGATGCTCCTCGGCGTCCCGTCGGCGGCAAACTTGCCGATCCGCGGCCCCAGCACGGCTAAGATGCCGAGGGCAAAGCCGCCGGCAATGGCGTGAATGACCCCAGAGGCATAGGCGTCGTGGTAGCCCAGCAGCTGCACCATCCAGCCTTCGGCGTGCCAGCCCCAAGCAGCGTCAATGACCCAGAATACCGAGCCGATGAGGATAGCCAAAATCCAGAACGCGGAGGAGCGGATGCGCTCGATGACCGATCCAGAGACAATCGAGGCCGCGGTCCAAGAAAACAGCAGGAACGCCGCCCAGAACACGCCGTTGAGCCGCGCCCAGCCATCGGGATCTCCAGCACCCCCCAGATGCGGTCCCATCAGCTCGCTCCAAGCCACCGCGTGCGGTGCCTCGACGAGGCCGCCGATGATGCCCGGACCGTTCGGGAAGGCGAAGTAGATCCACCACCCAAAGAAGAAGAAGGTAATGGTCACCAGCGGGATGAGCATTGTATTCTTCATCAGGGTGTGGACGTGGTTTTTATGGCGCGAAACGCCTACTTCGTACATACAGAATCCCACGTGGATGAAGAACATCAACACCACCGTGATCCAGTAGTAAAACTCGGTGAATATGACGCTCAGCGAGCTGAGTTCGTTGTCCATGATTCCCCTCCCTGATTTGGGATTTCATTCATCGTCCCAAAGTAATACGCATAATTTAGGGGTACCTCAAGGTCTTTTTGGTTCGGGCTTAGTCGCTAGGCTATCGCATTCATCCTGCGGGAGAGTCGGTTCCACTCCCGCGACGGCGCAGCCATTCTACCGTAAACAAAACCAAGACAGCAAACGCGATGAGAAAGGTCGCCACAGCTAGGATGGTGGGGCTGATTTGCTCGCGGATGCCCGCCCACATCTGTCGCGGAATGGTCCGCTGCTCCAAGCCGCCCATGAACAGCACCACCACCACCTCGTCGAAGGAAGCGGCAAAGGCGAACAACCCGCCAGACGCAACCCCAGGTGCGATGAGCGGCAACTGCACGCGCCAGAAGCTGCGCAGCGGACCCGCGCCGAGGCTGGCGGCGGCCCTCATCAAGTTCTGGTCGAAACCCGACAACGTGGCGGTTACGGTAATCACCACAAACGGCACCCCGAGCACGGCATGGGCGAGGATTATGCCGAGGTGGGTCTGAGCCAAGCCGAGGCTAGAATAAAAGAAGAACATCCCGACCGCGGCGATGATAACCGGCGTGATCAGCGGCGAAATCAATAGCCCCATCACCGCCCTCCGAGCGGGCATAGCCGAATTCGCCAATCCGAGGGCCGCAAGGGTGCCAAGCGAGGTCGCGAGCAAGGTCGCCGAGACGCCGATGACCAAGCTGTTGATTAAGGCGCGGGTCCATACGTCGTCCTCGATGATGCTGCGATACCAACGCAGCGAATACGCCTCTGGGTCGAGGCTCAGCATGCCCTCGGTAAACGTGAAATACGGCTCCGCGTTGAAGCTGAGTGGCACAATTACCAAAATCGGCGCGACCAAGAAGACAAACGCCGCCGTGCAGAACGCGAGATAGACCCACCGCCCAAACATCAGCTCAGCCTCATGCGGTCAATGCCCACCACGCGGTCGTAGAGCACGTACAGTGCGATGACGCCCACGAGCAGGATGACGGCGAGCGCAGCGGCGAGTCCCCAGTTGAGCGAGGTCTGCATGTGATAGGCGATCATGTTGGAGATGAGCTGACCCTTGCTCCCGCCGACCAGCGCCGGCGTGATGTAGTAGCCAATGGCGAGGATGAATACCATCAGCAACCCAGCGCCAACACCGGGCAAGGTCTGCGGCCAATAGACGCGCCAGAACGCCTGAAAGGGGGTCGCGCCGAGGGAAGCCGCGGCCTGTAGGTGCGAAGGCGGGATCGAACGCATTACCGAGTACAGCGGCAGCACCATGAAGGGAAGCAGCACGTGGGTCATCGCCACAAACGTGCCGGTCATGTTGTATATCATGGCGATGCGACCGTCGTCCGCGATCAGTCCGACCGCCACCAGCAAGCTATTGATTACGCCTTGAGTCTGGAGCAGCACGATCCAAGCCGTCGTCCGCACCAACAGGGACGTCCAGAACGGCACCAACACCAGCAACAACAGCAGGTTGGCACGGCGCGTTGGCGCGTTGGCGATCAAGTGGGCAATCGGGTAGCCAATGACCAAGCACAGCGCGGCAATGCCAGCACTAACGGCCAGCGTGCGCCATAAGAGCGGCAGGTAGATGCGGCGTTCCTCCGGCTGCCGGACAATGCTACCATCGGGTTGATGCACGAGATCGAGCGCATTGATATAGTGGCGAGACGTGAACCGCTCCCCAGCGCTGCGAATCGCCAGCCACACATCCGGCTCGCCCCAAGCGGCGTCGATGCCGATCATGGTCTCGCGCCAAGAGTCGCCGCTGGCGTTGCGCAGCTTGCGCACACTGCGCGTGACGACGCTGCGCAAGCCGCTCTTGATGCGGTTGACGCGCGTGGCGATTTGGCCGAGGGTGCGATCCTCCCGCGCCCGCAATAACTCGCGTGCGGCCGCGGCATACACAGGCTCCGCCAAGGCGTCGGTCCCGTCCCATGCGCGCAATAGGGAGAGCGTTTCCGGCAACGCATCCGCGACTAGAGGGTCGTACGCGCTGCGCACGAGCAACGAGCCGAGCGGCGCGACAAAGGTCGCCAGAACAAAGGCGATCAGCGGCAGAGCCAGCCCGACCGCTCGCCGCCGCTGTCGCGCCTGCTGCTTGGACGCGTCTAAACCCGTCTCTGCTGTTACTTGGTCAACCACTTGCCGATGGGTCCTCTCCATCGTCGGCAGCATCGGGTTGCAGCGCGCGGCAGTCCAGCGCGGTCCAGCCGACGCGGACCCGATCTCCCTCCAACACCGCTCCCTGGCCCACGACGTTGGGGATCTTGACGATGAAGCCCGAGTGCCCGCACAGCTTTAGGCGCAGCCGCAGGTGATCCCCGAGAAATGCTATATCCTCGATATCGGCCTCAAACTCGTTGGAGTACGCGTGTAGGCCCGCACCCGGCGAGAGCTCCACTCGCTCCGGGCGAATGACGACCGTCGCGGCAGCCCCCGGCGGGCATTGCTCCAAGCTCACGGCCTTGATGAGCGCATCGCCGACCTCCACTTCGCACACGCCGTCGCCGACCGTGCGCACCACGCCGTTTAGGCGGTTGTTCTCGCCGATGAAATGGGCCACAAAAGCGCGTTCCGGCTCTTCGTAAAGCACCTCCGGGGATGCTATCTGCTCGATCGCGCCGCCGCGAAAGACGGCGACCCGATCCGACATGACCATGGCCTCCTGTTGATCGTGCGTGACATAGACGACCGTTATGCCCAAAGTGCGCTGAATGCGGCGGATTTCGTACTGCATTTCCTCGCGCAGGCGTCGGTCTAGTGCGCCGAGCGGCTCGTCCATCAACACGAGTTCCGGATCGAAGACCAAAGCGCGGGCGATCGCAACGCGCTGTTGCTGACCACCGGATAGCTGCCCTGAGCGACGATCCTCCAGGCCTTCTAAGCGCACGAGGCGCAGAGTGCGGGCCACCCGCTCCTGCCGCTCGCTGGGGTCGATGCCGCGCACTTCCAGCGGAAACGCCAAGTTGCCGCCGACCGTCATGTGCGGAAAGAGTGCGTAGTTTTGGAACACGACGCCGATGTCGCGCTTGTGGGGGGGCAAATCGCCGACCGGCACGCCATTGATGTGGATGGCACCAGACGCTGGCGTTTCAAACCCAGCGAGCATCATCAAGCAGGTCGTCTTACCGGAACCAGACGGCCCGAGCATGGTGAGGAATTCGCCCTTGTGTACGGAGAGGTCAAGGTCGCGCACGACCCAGTTGCGACCGTCGTAGCTTTTGCTGACGCCGGTGAATTCGACGTGTGGGGTGCTGGTGCAGTTGTCGTCTGCGCTCACCACTCACCAACCGAGGGCATAGCCGTCGCGGCGCGGGTCGGCTCCGCCCATAAAGGAACCCGTGTCGGCATCGACCATGATACCTTGGCCGCCGCCAACGCCAGCCGACCAGTCGCCGAGGAAATTGAACTGGTGCCCGCGGCGCTCCAGTTCGGCGAAAACCTCGCGGTCAATGCGGTTTTCAGCATCGACGACAAAGCCGGGGCTCCCGGTCTTGACGCGGGGGGCCTCAATGGCGGCTTGGACATTCATCTGGTGATCGAGAATGTTCATAATCATCTGCGGAGTCGTCTGGAGGATGCCATAGCTCCCTGGGGTACCGATGAGCAGGCGCAGGCCGTCGGCGTCCCAAATCTGGGCCGGCGAGACGCACATCTCGTTTTTCTTGGCCGGGCCGATGACATTGGGGCTGGTCGGCTCGCGGTCGAACCAGCGCATGAAGTTGTTGAGGGCAACGCCGGTCTCCGGTACCACCATGGCCGAACCAAAGGGGCCGCCCAAGCTCTGGGTGCAGGCGACGGCGTTGCCATCGGCGTCGATGGTGTCGAAATGAGTCGTGCATTCGCTCATCCACGCGCGCGGGTCGCCCGCTTTGACCTCTCCAACCGGGCCGCCGGGCACGAGGTGCTCGCCGGCGGTAAACTGGGCCTTGTCGCCGATGAGCGCGCGCCGCTCGCTTGCGTATTCCTTCGACAGCAGGCCCGCTGTCGGTGGATTGTCGATGGCCGTGTAGGCAATGCGGTCGGCCATGGCCAGCTTGGTTGTCTCGATAAAGCGGTGCAAGGTCGGGGCGGTGTTGTGGCCGAGGTCGGCCACGTCAAAGCCCTCCATGATGGCCAGCGTCTCCAAGTACTGGACGGCTTGGCAGGGCGGCGGCGGCGCAAAGACCTCATAGCCGCGATAGTTGATGGAGACTGGGTCGACGAACGCCGGGGCAAAGTCGGCGAGGTCTTCTTTTGTAATTAGGCCGCCGGTCTCTTCCATATAGCGAACGATGCGGTCGGCAATCGCGCCCTTGTAAAAGACATCCGCGCCCTCGGCAGCAACTTGGCGGAAGGTTTCGGCAAGGGCCTTTTGCACTACCACTTCCCCAGGCCCGGGGGCCGCGCCGTCGAGTAGGTAGGTGTCGGCACCGGTCTTGAAGCGGCGCAGGCTTGAGGCCGCACCCGCGTAGAAAAAGGCGTTCTTGACCGTGAGGGCGTAGCCCTGCTCGGCGTACTCAATCGCTGGAGCGAAGACGCGGGCGGCGTCCATCGAGCCGTAGCGCTCCAGCGCGGCCAGCCAGCCGCCGCAAGCACCAGGTACTAACGGCGTGAGGGGACCAAACCCCTGTTTGTCGTCGCTGTCGTACAGATTCAGCGCGGCCGCGCGCGGGGTGAGGCCGACGTAGTCGACGATCTTGTGCTCTTTTTCGCGGGCGCTGTAGATGTGCAGATAGCCAATACCGCCAATGCCTGACATATACGGCTCGACCACGTTGAGCGCCGCGGCCGTGGCAATGGCCGCGTCAATGGCATTGCCGCCCTCCATCAGGATGCGCATACCAGCGAGAGAAGCGAGCGGATGCGCCGAGGCGATCATGCCACGGCGGCCTGTGGCGGTGCTGCGGTGGGTGATTCCTTTGGAAGAAAAGGCCATTGGACGCAACTCCTTGTGATTTGTAGATTTTGCGACCGCCTAAAATAGGGCGAGCAAATTACAGCGTCAATCGAGGAGCTTACCTATTATGAGTGACAAGACAATAGACCTGCGCAGCGACACGATTACCCTGCCGACTAAGGCCATGCAGGAGGCCATGGCCTGCGCGCCGTTGGGCGACGACGTGTACGGCGAAGACCCAACGGTCAATCTCTTGCAAGAATTGGCTGCCGAAAAAGTGGGCATGGAAGCCGCGCTCTACGTGCCTTCGGGCACAATGGGCAATGCCTGCGCCTTGATGACCCACACCAACTGGGGAGACGAAGTGCTCTTTGAGGAGCAGGCTCACATGTATTACTGGGAGGCCGGCACCTACGCCTCGCTCGCCGGGTTGTCCGCGCGCATCGCTGCTGGCGAGCACGGCGTCATCACCGCCGACCAAGTACGCGAGACAGTCCGCGCCGACAACCCGCACTTCGCCCCGCTCAAGGTCGTCTGCATCGAAAACACCCACAACAACCACGCTGGCCACGCTTGGTCGGTCACCGAGGTGGCCGCAGTGAGTGCTGCGTGCCGCGAACACGGGCTGAAACTACACGTGGACGGGGCGCGCATTTTTAACGCCGCCATCGCCGCCGGAACGACGGTTCCAGAATACACTCAGCACGTTGACTCCGTGATGTTCTGCATCTCCAAAGGACTGAGCGCGCCGGTTGGCTCGCTGCTATGCGGAAGCAGGGACTTTGTCGATCGGGCCTATCGGATGCGCAAGCGGCTCGGCGGCGCCATGCGCCAAGCCGGAATCGTGGCTGCGGCCGGAATCGTGGCCCTAGAGCAGATGACCGATCGGCTGGCCGAGGATCACGCGGTGGCGCGGGAACTGGCCACCGGGTTGGGAGCAATCGAGGGCATTGAGGTAACTTTTCCGCCGCGACCAACCAACATACTCAAGGTGGATTTTGCGGCCTTGGGGTGGTCGGCTGCCGATCTAGTGGCCAAGTGGAAGGCGCGGGGCGTGTTGTGCAATCCGCGTCCGCCGCATGGGGCGCGGCTGGTGGCAAATCGGCACGTGGCCCTAGAGGACGTCAATTACGTGGTGGAGGCGACCCGAGAAATGATCGGGTAGGGGGCTCCTTGGCGCGTCTTTTGTCCATATCCCGATGCTTTTGGTTCGGGGTCTTTACCGCGACTTTTGGCACGGGTGCTGCAGGAGGAGATGCGCTAAAGAACGCGGATGGCTCGTGGAAGTACAGCAATCATCTGGTGGGGGAGACGAGTCCATACTTATTGCTGCACGCGCACAATCCGGTCGAGTGGTACCCCTGGGGAGAGGAGGCACTGGCGCGGGCCAAGGCCGAGGACAAGCCGATCTTTCTGTCGGTCGGCTACTCGACCTGCTATTGGTGCCACGTAATGGAGCGACTGGTCTTTTCCAATGCCGAGATCGCGGCGCAGATGAATGCCAGCTTTATCAACATTAAGGTCGATCGGGAAGAGCGGCCCGACATCGACCGCATTTACATGCTGGCGACCCAACTAACTACCCGGCACGGCGGCTGGCCCAATTCGGTGTTTTTGACGCCAGACCAAGAGCCGTTTTTCGCCGGCACGTACTTTCCGCCCGAGCCTTTGCCTGGACGGCCTTCCTTTCCCCAAGTCTTGGACTTCACGCGCCAGCGCTGGCAGGACCAGCGCGAGCAGGTGCTCCAAATCGCGGCCCGCTTGACCGCGGCCATCCGCGACTTGGAATCCGGACAACAGATGTCAGCAGTACCTCCTGATTCTTTGCTAGTAGCGCGGGTGCTAGCCGCTGTGCAGGGGCGCTACGACGCGATTAATGGCGGCTTTGGCGGCGCGCCCAAATTTCCCCCGAGCCTGCGCTTGGAGATGCTGATGGCCACGGCCCAGCGCTTTGCCGATCCCCAAGTACAGCGCATCGTTTTGCACTCGCTGGAGCAGATGGCGGCCGGCGGCATCTACGACCAAATCGGCGGCGGCTTTCACCGCTACGCCACGGATGCCGAGTGGCAAGTGCCGCACTTCGAAAAGATGCTCTACAACCAAGCCCATTTGTCGCGGCTGTACTTGCGTGCGTACGAACTGACGGGCGACGACCGCTGGCGGTGGGTGGCAGAGGATATTTTTCGCTTTGTTGCGCGGGAGATGACCGGGCCGGAGGGGGCTTTTTACTCGGCCTTGGACGCCGAGACCGAAGCCGAAGAGGGCAAGTACTACCTGTGGACTGCGAGCGATCTGGAAAACGCGTTGGGGCGCGAGGCGGAATTGTTTTGGGGCGTCTATGGGCTAGCCCCCATGCCCGAGGGCGAAGGGGGCGTCCTCTACGTGGAGACATCGTTTGCCGATGCCGAGCTGCGTGCGCAAATGGAACCCGTGCGGCAGCGCGTCCTTGCGGCGCGGGCCGAACGGCTCTATCCCCTCCTCGACGACAAGGTGCTAACCGCTTGGAACGGGATGATGATCGAGGCGTATGCGCGGGGTTTCGCAGTCTTGGGCGATCCCGCATATCGCCGGGCGGCCGAGCAAGCGGCCGATTTTGCTCTGAAGAACCTGCGGCGCGAGGACGGGGGGTTGTGGAGGGTCCATCGGCTGGGGGTTTCGCAGCAGGCGGCGTATCTAAACGACTATGCGTTTTTGGCACGCGGGCTGACGGCATTGTACCGGGCGACCGGCGAGACGCGGTGGTTACAGGCCGCGCGCGAGCTGAGCGCCGAGATGGTGGCGCGGTTTTGGGACCAAGAGGTTGGGGGATTTTTCTTTACGGAAGCCAGCAACGCGCTCATCGTGCGGAGCAAATTCGCCCAGGACTCGGCTCTGCCTTCGGGCAATGCGGTGGCAGCCCACGCGCTGCTAGACTTGGCCGAGCTAACGGGCCAAGCGCACTATCTCAGCCGGGCGGCGCAAATCCTATCCGCTTTTGGCGGGGCCATGTGGGGGCAACCCTCGGCCTCGGTGCATTTGGCGGCTGCGGTCGAGCGCCATCTGCAAGCGTCGCTGTCCGCAACCGCATTAGAGGACACCCAAGCGGATTCGCTGGTCTCCATGCGGGTCGAACTGCCCGTGCAACAGCCCGTGGCGGGCGAGGCTTTTGCCGTGGCCGTGCATCTGGACATCCGCCCGGGCTGGCACATCAACGCCAACCCGCCCTCGGGCGACTTCCTCATTCCCACCTCGCTGACACTCAATGCGGACTGGCCGCTGGACTTTGCTCGCGTGCGCTATCCCATCGGCCGATCGCAGGCCTTCCCGGCCCTAGCAGAGACGCTCTCGGTGTACGAGGATCAGGTCGCGCTGTGGGCGGATTTGTCGCTGCCCAAAAGTGCGGCGGGGACGGTAGGTGATGTGCGGTTCTTGGTCCAATATCAGGCCTGTGACGAGACCCGTTGCCTTCCGCCGACGGAATTGAGCTGGAGCGTGCGGGTGGTCGTAGCACCATGATCCAACGCGCAGACATCATCGGCTGCGAGGTAGGCGAGCTAGAGGCTGCCAAGCTCCTCGCCCAAGTCGAAGCCCTCTCTGGCACGCCGGAAGTGCGCTGGCGGGAGGCGGCCCGCTGCATTCTGAGGCCGGATCATCCCTTCGCGCTGCACCAGTTGCTCTATCGAAAAATCTACGGCAACGCGGGTGGCCCGGTGTTTTTCCCCGAGCCAGCAGATGTTGAGCACGCGCATATAACGGCGCTGCGGCGCGAACTCGGTCTGGATTCGCACACCGCGCTTTTTGCGTGGTCGATTGCAGAACGAGAGGCGTTTTGGGAGCGGACGGTCGCCCGCTTGGGAATCCGCTTTCGCAAGCCATACACGCGGCTGCTCGACCTCTCCAAAGGAATCGAAGCGCCCAAGTGGTTTGTCGGGGCCGAGATGAACATCGCCGAGAACTGCTTCCAAGCCCCCGCCGATCAGACGGCCATTGTTTTCCAGCGCGAGGGTGGTCGACTTGAGCGGATGAGTTTCGGTACCCTAGAAGCTCTGTGCGACCGGGTCGCCGGCGGGTTGTGCGCGTTGGGATTTGGTCCCGGCGACCGGATTGCCGTGGCCATGCCGATGACGGCCGAGTCGGTGGCGATCTATCTGGGGATCATCAAGGCCGGTTGCGCGGTGGTCGCCATTGCCGACAGCTTCGCCGCCCCCCAGATCGCCGCCCGGCTGCGGATTGGGGAGGCCAAGGCCGTTTTTACGCAGGACGTGATTTTGCGCGGTGGGCGCGAGTTGCCGCTGTACTCGCGCTTGGTCGCCGCAGAGGCCCCGTTGGCGATCGCGTTGCCGGGGCGTGTGGAAGGGTTGACGGAGACATTGCGCCCCGGGGATCTGCGCTGGGACGAATTCTTGTCGGCCGACGCTATGCCCGCGGCCGTGACCTGTGACCCCGACGAGACAACTAATGTCCTGTTTTCATCGGGGACTACCGGCGACCCCAAGGCCCTGCCTTGGACCCATGTCAATCCGATCAAGTGCGGCGCAGACGCGCACTATCACCAAGATGTCCACCCGGGCGACGTGGTCGCTTGGCCAACCAATTTGGGCTGGATGATGGGGCCGTGGCTGATCTACGCCGCCTTTTTGAACCGGGCGACCATGGCGCTCTACTATGGCGCGCCGACGGAACGGGGCTTTGGGGAGTTTGTGCAGGCGGCTGGCATTACCATGCTCGGCGTCATCCCAAGCATGGTGCGGACTTGGCGCAGCACGGGCTGCATGGAGGGAATCGACTTTTCGGCAATTCGGGCTTTTAGTGCCACGGGGGAGTGCTCCAACGCCGAGGACATGCACTATCTGATGGCACTGGCGGGGTATCGGCCAATACTCGAATACTGTGGCGGCACCGAGCTGGCGGGTGGCTACTTGCTCAGCACGCTAGTCGAGCCGGTCGCACCCGCAACCTTTAACTCGGCGACGCTGGGGACGGACTTGGCAATTTTAGACGAAGACGGGCAGGAGTGCGCAAGCGGCGAGGTTTTTCTGGTGCCGCCCGCCATTGGAATGTCAACTCGGGTGCTCAACCGCGACCACCGCGAAGTGTATTATGCGGGCGTGCCCAAGCGGGACGGGGTGCCACTGCGCCGCCACGGCGACCAAGTTGAGCGGCTGGCCCCGGGCATCTACCGGGTCCATGGCCGTGCCGACGACGCGATGAACCTAGGCGGGATCAAGGTGAGTTCCGCGGAGATCGAGCGAGTCTTGAACGCGATGCCGGGCGTGGTCGAGACCGCGGCGATTGCAGCGCCGCCGCCGGGGGGTGGACCGAGTCTGCTGGTGGTCTTCGCTGTGCTAGAGGACGCCGGCGACCGCTTGCAAGAAGCGATGCAACAAACGATCCGCCGGGAACTCAATCCGCTCTTCAAGATTCACGAGGTAGTAGTGGTGGAATCGCTGCCGCGGACTGCGTCGAACAAGGTGATGCGGCGAGTCTTGCGGGAGCGGTATGGAAGAAAACCGCGCGAACATCAACGCGCTGGCTCGTAGAAGCTGAGCGAAAGGAGCATCTGATGCGACATGGCTATCTGTCCGCTTTGCTGCTGCTGGTGGCGATCTATCCGGCTGAAGCTGGCCGCTACGACGAGCCGGGCTTTCTCACTAGCCACCTCGTCTCTGGTGGGGTGCCCAAAGACGGCATTCCGGCCCTAACCAATCCCACCTTCGTGGCACCGGACGAAATTGGCTACCTAGCGGAAGACGACGTGGTCATGGGGCTGGTTATCAACGGCGAACCACGGGCCTATCCGCACAACATCGGCTGGTGGAACGAGATCATCAATGATCGCGTTGGCGATCAGTCGGTCGTAGTGTCTTTGTGTCCGCTTACAGGTACCGGCCAAGTCTTCAACGCCACCGATAGCGATGGCTCGCAAATCGAGTTCGGAGTCTCCGGTCTGCTGATCAACAGCAACTTGGTCATGTACGACCGGCGCGACGGCGAAACGCTCTACCCGCAGATGATTTACACGGCCATTAACGGCACTCGGGCCGGCGACCGCCTAGAGCTGATGCCCGTGATAGAGACGACTTGGGCACTGTGGCAGCGTATGTACCCAAGCACTACCGTGGTACAAGCCACCACGGGCTGGGAGCATTATAACTCGAGACCAGCTTACAATGAAGATCAATATACCTTCTATCCCTACGGCAACTACCGCACTAACCACGACGACTTGATCTTCCGACCCACGACCAACAGCGGCGCATTCGACCACCGCTTTGAAACCAAGGACCTCGTATTGGGGTTGTGCCGTGGCGACCAGATCAAAGCCTACCCCTTCGCGCTGATGCCCGACGGGGCGGTAATCAACGATCTCGTCGGTGACGACCTCGTAGTCATCCTATTCGACGCCGCGTCGCGCACGGCCTTGGCCTATTTCAGCCAACTCGACGACGAGCCCTTGAGCTTTTACGGAGTGGAGTCCGAGGGGCCGCTGCCGGTGGAATTCATGGATGCGGAAACGGGTTCGCGCTGGAACATGCTCGGAGAAGCCGTCGCAGGGCCGCTCGCGGGGCGGCGGTTAGCGCAAGTCCCCACCTATAACGCCATGTGGTTTGCCTGGACCGCCTACTGGCCCGATACTGAGGTCTGGCAGCCGGGCGAGGGGATTCTCAGCCCAGAGGATATCGAGCAAGTCACAACGGTCGTCGAAGCCTTTGACGCCGGGCCTGCGGGCTTTGCCCTGCGGCAAAATTTCCCCAACCCGTTCAACGCTCAGACACTAATCCAGTACGAGCTGCCGGCGGCCGGGCCAGTGCGGCTCAGCGTGTTCAACGCGGCTGGGCAGCGGGTGCGCTCACTAGTGGACGAACACCAAGCGGCTGGGCTATACTTGCAGCCCTGGGACGGGCGCGACGACGCCGGGCAGCAGGTGGCCAGTGGCGCGTACTTATACCGGTTGGAAGTACCAGCGGCCGGCTTTGTCCAAGCGCGGAGCATGGCTTTGGTGCGCTGACCAGAGCACAACCAAACTTAGGGAGAGATGACATGAGCAATTTTCTCAGTCGCTATCTGCACTGGTTGCACCTGCGGTGGCCGGCCGGGGTGGTGGAGAAGTTGCCGCGGGTGGATGAGCACGGGCAGAGCAATGTCCCCGGGCTGTACATCGTCGGCGACTTGACCGGGATTCCGCTGTTGAAGTTCTCAGCCGATACGGGTGCGCGGGCCGTGCAGCACATACTGGCGGACGAGGATTTCCAGCGCCACAAGGGAGGGGAAGAGGTCTTGGACTTGGCGATCGTCGGAGCCGGGGTTTCGGGGATGTCGGCGGCCCTAGAGGCGCGAGAGGCCGGGTTGTCGTTCGCGCTTTTGGAGGCGACCGAGCCGTTTTCGACCTTGGTCAACTTCCCTAAGGGGAAGCCGATTTACACCTACCCCACCGAGATGGAGCCGGCTGGGCAGATTCGCTTTGCGGCCGAGGTCAAGGAACCGCTGATCGAGGAGTTGCACGAGCAGACGCTCGCCCAGGGCATCGAACCAACTAGGGGGCGCGTCGAACGGGTCACACGGCGGGGAGACCACTTTGAATTGGATATCCCGGGGCAGGAGAATCTCAAGGCTCGCCGAGTAGTAGTAGGCATCGGGCGCTCGGGCAACTTTCGCAAGCTGGGGGTGCCGGGCGAGGATACGGACAAAGTGTTCAACCGCCTGCACGATCCGGTTGACTTCTGCGACAAGGACGTGCTGGTGGTCGGCGGCGGCGACAGCGCCTTGGAGACAGCCATCGCCATTGCCCAGTGCGGCGGGCGAGTGACCATCTCGTATCGCAAGCCCGAATTCTCGCGGCCCAAGCCGGACAACGTCGAGAAGTTAGAAAAGTTGGCAGCCGATCCGCTGGCCGATGTGGCCGTGGATACGCCATCCTCGGAGCGGGTGACAACCAGCAGCGGCCACTTCATGGAGGAGGGCCGCAAAGCCGGCTCGATCCGCCTACTGATGGCCAGCCAAGTGCTGGGCATTGAGGAGGAGCGCGTCGCGCTCAAAGACGCCGAGGGCGAGGAACAGAGCCTGCCCAACGACGCGGTGTTTTCCATGATTGGGCGCGAGGCACCGCTCGATTTTTTTCGCCGTTCAGGCGTCGAAATAAGCGGCGAAATGAAGAGCAAGCAGTGGTGGGGCTTTGGACTCTTCATGGCCTTTTGCTTTTTCGTCTATAACTGGAAGGCCGGCGGCGCGCTGACCAAGGTCTTCAAGGACGGACAACTCTTCCCCTTCAACTTGTCTGCGTGGATGCACGGCCTCTCGGCTCAGGCGGCGGACCTGTCAACGCTCTTGGGCATTCTGACCTTCAACCTCGGCAAACCCGGTTTCTGGTACAGCGTACTCTATACGCTCTTGATCGTCGTCTTCGGCTATCGGCGCATCGCGCAGCGGCGCACCCCTTACGTCAAGTGGCAGACCTTTTCGCTAGGGGCGGTGCAGGTCGTTCCGCTCTTTCTCCTGCCGTACATCGTCCTCCCCTATTTGGGGCACAACGGGTTTTTCGATTCGGGTTGGGCCAAGACGGTGGCCGACGGACTCTTCCCGGTGGTCAATTACGACCACGGGCGCGAGTACTGGCGAGCTTTTGGGCTGGTGCTGGCTTGGCCGCTCTTTGTGTGGAACGTCTTCAGCGGCGAGCCGCTGTGGTGGTGGCTAGTCATCGGCGCGGTACAGACGTTTGTGGCGATCCCGCTGCTCATCTACTTCTGGGGCAAGGGAGCCTATTGCGGCTGGATCTGTTCCTGCGGTGCACTCGCCGAGACCTTGGGCGACACGCAGCGGCACAAGATGCCGCACGGGGCCTTCTGGAACAAGATGAACATCATCGGCCAAGTGATCCTCTTCCTGTGCGTGGTGATGCTCCTAGGGAGGATCGCGAGCTGGGTGTGGCCGGACACGAGCTTGGGTCAATGGGTGCGCGGGCTGTACGAGGGCATGCTCTACGGCTGGCAGGTCTTAGGCATCCAGATCAACTACAAATGGGCCATTGATCTGATGCTGGCGGGCGTAGTGGGCTACGGTGCCTATTTCTGGTTCAGCGGCCGGGTGTGGTGCCGCTTCGCCTGCCCGCTGGCGGCCCTGATGCACATCTATGCGCGCTTCAGCCGCTTCCGCATCCTCGCCGACAAGAAAAAATGCATCTCCTGCAATGTCTGCACCTCGGTGTGCCATCAAGGCATCGACGTTATGAACTTCGCCAACAAGGGCCTGCCGATGGCCGATCCGGAGTGCGTGCGCTGTAGCGCGTGCGTGCAGTCTTGTCCGACGGGCGTGCTGGAATTTGGTCAGGTTGACAAAAGCGGCGAGGTGATAAAGACCGACGGGCTAGCGGCGTCGCCGGTGCGGATGCAGGAGAAGTAAACTAACCACTAGCGAGCGCCTGCTCTAGCTGCTGGCAAAGCGTCTCGATGACCTTGAGGCGGGCGAAGCGTTTGTCGTTGCCTTCCACCAAGGTCCAAGGAGCGGCGGGGATGTGGGTGCGAGCTACCATGTCATCGACAGCGGCCTCGTAATCGTCCCATTTCTCTCGGTTGCGCCAGTCTTCGTCGGTGATCTTCCAGCGCTTGTGCGGAGTCGCTTGACGCGATTTGAAGCGCCGGAGCTGCTCGTCCTGGTCTATGTGAAGCCAGTATTTGGCCACCACCATGCCGTGGTCTATTAGCTGCGCCTCAAAATCGTTGATTTCGCCGTACGCCCGCTTCCAAGCCGCTTCGTCGGCAAAGCCCTCGACGCGCTCGACTAGCACCCGGCCATACCAACTGCGGTCGAAAATCGCCACCCGACCTGCGCGCGGCAGGTGACGCCAAAAGCGCCAGAGGTAGTGTTGGGCGTGCTCCTCATCCGTGGGGGCAGCGACTTGGATGATCTGATAGATACAGGCGTCGAGGGCGGCAGTCAGGCGCTGGATGACTCCGCCCTTGCCCGCTGCATCGGCCCCTTCGAAAACCAAGACGGTAGAGACGCCTTTGCGGCGAGCCTGCTGAGTTAAGCGATAGAGCCGTCCTTGGTAGCGCTCTAGCAGGGCTTGGTATTCCTTCTTGGGCACCCGCTTTTCCATGTCCAACTGGGTCAGCACCTTGGGCGCGGGCAGCCAGTCCGAGCCAACGATCTTGGGGCGGCTCTTTTGGGCCAAGCGCTGGCGGATGGCGTCGCGCACGGCGCGGCCCACCACCAACATGTAGTGAGGGTCGCTGCCTTCGACGACCTGCCAAGGAGCGCCGCTGACATTGGTCTTGTGCAATAAGCGGTCGGCGGCCCGTTTGAATTCGTCGTAGTACTTCAAGCCCTCTTTGGCATCCGCGTTCACCCGCCAGCGGGTCAGCGGGTTCCGCTCCGAGTCCGCAATGCGTTTCTGCCGCGTCTCTTTGTCCAAGTGAATCCACAACTTGATTAACAGCGCACCATCGACAACGAGCGCATTTTCAAAGGCAGCGATGCGGTCGCCGTCGCGGCCAAAGGCCGCCTCATCGCTACGCCCATGAGCTAGGTCGCGCAGCGGGCGGTCGTACCAGCCGTTCAAGTAGATGCCGATTGTTCCCTTCGGCGGCAGGGAGAGCCAATAGCGCCAGTATTCCGGGCGCTCGCGCTCTTCTGCGGATGGCGGCTCAAAGGCACAGGCCGCGATGCGGTGCGAGTCCATCCACCACCTGAACACGTTGCTCGTCTCGCTCGTACCAGTGCCGGCGCAACCACCCAAGACGATGAGAGTTGGAAAGCTTGCTTGCTGCAACCGCTCTTGAGCCGCGATCAGTTCCGCGCACAGCTCGGCTTCGAGCTTCTTGTATCGGCTGTTCGGAACGCCGTGCTCCAACTCTTTGATTGTCATTGATCGCCTCCCTCCCTTATTAAAAATAGTAAAAAAATCGCCTCTGATGTCCAGTCCACAATCCGCAACGCGCCGATTGCCGACCAAGGGGCAAAGCCGTAGATTTTTACACTCTTTGGTAAAGGAGCTTTTGGCATGGAAGTACTCGGCGGTCCGCTTTTTGGCGTTGCCGGAGCAGGAGAATCGCATGGACCGGCGATTGTCACAACGGTCTTTGGCTGTCCCCCCGGTCTGTGGGTGGAGCGCGCCCAGATCCAGCACTATCTCGACCGACGACGCCCCGGCGGCAACAAGTTGGGGACCCCCCGGCGGGAAGACGACCAAGTCGCCCTGCTGTCTGGCCTCTACTCAGAAGATCACGACCAGCTCCTATCCGGCCCAGCGTTGCACTTGCACCTAGGCGAGGACGAGACGTCGGTGAATACCTATGAAGCTGGGTTCACTACGGGTGAACCGATCGCCGCAGCCGTGCTCTCGGCCGCCAAGCGCTCGGGCGATTACAAGCAGTTCGCCGGGCCGCAGGGCCACGTCCGGCCCGGACATACGGACCTAGTCAAGTACTACAAATCGCGGGGGTTTGTCGATGCACGCGGCGGCGGGCGTTCCAGCTATCGCTCGACCATCTCCGATGTCATCGGCGGCACCATTGCCCGCCTCTATCTGGCCGAGCACTTCGGCACGGCCATTTTCTCTTCGATCTGCCAAGTCGGACCGCTGGAGACAGGCATCTTCCTAGCGGCACGAGTCGCCGAGCTAGTCGCCGAGGCCGATGGGCAGCCCCTGTCTGCCGCAACGTGCGCCGCGCTCGAAGGCGAGCTGGAGCGCGGGCCGCTCCGCGCGGTGGATGCGGATTTCGCTCACCAAGCAGCCGAGCTGATTACCCAGACCCGCAAGGAACAGGACTCCATCGGCGCGGCACTCGAAGTAGTGGCCGTCAACGTGCCTCCCCTCATCGGCGAACCGCTGTACCAGAGCCTGAAGTTGCGCCTGATGGGTACCCTCGGCGGCCTGCACGCGGTCCAAGCCTGCGAAATAGGCACGGGCCGCGCTGCGTCTGCGCGCCGTGGCAGCGAGCACAACGATCCCATCCGCACGAGCGGGTACCAAAGCAATAGCCACGGCGGCCTGCTCGGCGGCGTGACCACGGGTATGCCGCTGGTATGCCGCTTGAGTTTCAAGCCCACGGCCACCATCGCCCAACCCCAAGATTCCGTGCGCAAGGACCTCGAAGAAATCGAATTCCAACTCGCCAAGGGCCGCCACGATCCCTGCGTGGGCGTGCGCGCCGGCGCGACCCTCGAGTCGCGGCTGGCCATCGAGCTGATGAACGCCGTGCTCATGCACCAAGCGCGCTGCATGGATGAGGAAAATTTCAAACTTTTCTAATTTTCAACTTCTAAAGCTCATAGCGCGGGCACCTCCACGCCCAACTCCGCCGCCACTTCGCCGATTTCATCCCAAGTGGGTTGGGGCAAATCGATGCCTTCGACCAGCAGCCGTGCCCTAGTCTTCTGTTCGAGCTCGCCAGGCGCATAGACTTGCTCAAACCCGGGCAAGGGGCGAGCCGAGCACACCCACTTGGCCATCTCTTCGACCTCGCGCTCGTACGAGTCCAAGTCGATAAAGTCCTCGATATTGATCGCCAAGACCATGATCCCGTTACCGCCGCTGCCGCCTTCTTTGGTGCAGCCAGCATGCGAGAGCGGTCCCACCAACATTTCCACCATCATCGCCAGTCCGCTGCCCTTGTGTCCAAACTGCAGGCCGCCCAACGGCAAGACGCCGGTGCCCTCGGCGTCGTCTAAATAGCGCTGGGCGTCGGTGACGGGCTGGCCTTCCTGGTCTATAACCCAACCCTCGGGCATCGGGTCCTGGCGAATGCTCTTCTGCACGATTTTGCCACCGGCCACAACGGTCATGGTCATATCGAGCATGAAAGGCGGACCATGTTGGCGCGGGGCGGAAAAGGCAATAGGCTCGGGACGCAGGCGGCGGTCGGCCGAGCCGAAGGGCGCGAGGAAGAGGCCACCGCCATTGAGCCAAACCATACCGATCATGCCCCTTTCGGCGATCCGCGGCGGATAGTCGCCAAGGCGGCAGATATGGCTGACGTGGTTGAGGCCGACAAAACCGAAGGTGGAGTTTTGGGCTTTTTCGACGGCAATGTCGAGGGCGCGATTGACGGCGACGATGCCGTTGGCTCCCTTGCCGTTGATGACCCTGAGCACGGGGGTGTCGCGCACGACTTGGGTCTCTTCCCAGCGGATGTAATCGTTCTTCATACCGCGGGCGTAGCTGGGGACTAGCCAAGTGCCGTGGGAATCGTGGCCGTGGAGGTGGCTTTCGACGACGTGGTCGGCGACAATGCGGGCGTCATCTGCGGGGATACCAGTAGCGGCAAAAATGCGATAACAGAGGTCGTTGAGGATGTCGTGTTGGACCACGGGCATGAGGAGTCCTTTGGATGGGTGCTTTCTTAGGAGGCGTGCGCTTCCATCAGCTCGGCGAAGTAGCTGAACAGATGGAAGCTGTCGTGCGGGCCTGGCGAGGCCTCCGGGTGGCACTGGATAGAAAAAATGGGCAACTCCCGGTGATGCAGACCCTCGACGCAGTTGTCGTTGAGGTTGCGGCGAGTGATTTCGAGACAGCTCGGCAATGAGTCGGCCGCAATACCCCAGCCGTGGTTTTCAGAAGTGATCAGGATTCGGTCGCTATCGCGTTCTTTGATCGGCTGATTGGCCCCACGGTGCCCGAACTTGAGGCGGTAAATTTCCGCGCCAAAAGCCAAGCCGAGAATCTCGTGGCCCAAGCAGATACCGAAGATCGGCTTTTTGCCGATGAGGTCCTTACAGGTCGCGATCGCGTAGTCGAGGGGCCGAGGGTCGCCCGGTCCGTTGGAGAGAAAGACGCCGTCCGGCTCTAAGGCCAAAACCTCGTCGGCCGTGGTTTTGGCCGGCACGACCGTCACCTTGCATCCCGCGGCGACCAAGCAGCGGACGATATTGCGCTTGATTCCGTAGTCTAGCGCGACGACGTGGAAGCGCGGGGCTTCAGGGCTTTCGACATAGGGCGCAGAGCAGCTAACGGCGGCGACCATGTCCACGCCGGTGAGCCCGGACCAAGCACACGCCTTTTCGACTAAGCTGTCCGGGTCGAGATCTGTGGTGGAAATGGCGGCGTCCATCACGCCTTTGATGCGCACTCTGCGGGTCAACTCGCGGGTGTCGATGCCCTCGATGCCGAGAACGCCGTGCTCCTCTAGATACGCGGGCAAGCTCTGGCGCGCACGCCAGCTACTCGGTAGGCGGCAGCACTCTTTCATCAGGAAGCCACGGACTTGGGGCTTCGCCGACTCGTCGTCTTCGGGCGTGACCCCGTAGTTACCTATGAGTGGGTACGTCATGGTGACGATCTGGCCGGCATAGGAGGGGTCTGTGAGAATTTCCTGATAGCCGGTCATGCTGGTATTGAAGACCATTTCGCCGAGGCACTCACCCCCGTGGCCAAGGGCACGGCCCTCAAAGACGGTGCCGTCCGCGAGCGCAACGAGCGCTTTCATCGTCCGTAGATACTCCTTTTGAGAGGGTTTAACAGCGAGTAAAAACTTAGCTAAAAAAAGATGCAGTGAACAGGCGGCCTCATTCCGGTGCTGAGTCGGTCAGGTCTTGGCGCTCCTGTCGCGCGCGCTCCTGCATATCGACGGCTGAATCGGATTCGTCGACGATTTCATGGCCGACGATTTCTTCAATCACGTCCTCCAAAGTAACGATGCCGGCGAAGCCACCGTATTCATCGACGACGGCAAAAAGGTGCTCGCGCCGCTGGATGAATTCTTCGAGCAGGCGGCTAGCCCGCGCCGACTCGGGCACCGAATGGATGGAGCGGCCCACCTCAAAGAGCTTGGCTTGGTCGCGGCCATCGGCCAAGGCGCTGAACGCATCGCGCCGCAGCACTAAGCCAACGATGTTTTCCCGCTCTCCCTGATAGAGTGGCACCCGGCTGTGAGACCAGATACCAGACTGTTCGCGGGCCTCGGCCAAGGTCAAGTCGCGGTCGAGGCAGTGGACTACTGTGCGCGGGGTCATTATATCGCGCGCCCGCAACTCGTCGAGCTTGAGGATGTTTTGGATGACGCGCTCTTGGTTGGACGATATGGTGCCAGAGCGGCGGCTCATCTGCGCGATAATCTCAATCTCTTCCGGCACCACCACCGGCACGTCTGGTACCCCGGCTGTGATGAGCCGAACGATGAATTTGTTGAGCCAGATAAAGGGTGCGAACAGCCACACCAGCCATTGGATCGGATGGGCGATCAACCGAGCCAGGGACCGGGCGTACACCACCCCCGCCGTCTTGGGGATAATCTCCGAAAAAATCAATACTCCCAGCGAGATAGCGATGGTAAAGTACGTCTCTGGCGTCTGCGGAAATACTCCGACAAAGGCGGCTCCGGCAATGGCGGCTCCGCCAGTATTGGCCAAGGTGTTCAGCGTGAGGATGGCCGAGATGGGGCGCTGGATATCAGCGTGCAAGCTCTTGAGGATCTTGCCCGAAGTGCGCCCTTGACCAGCCAGCATTTCGATTTGACTGGCCGGCAGCGAGTAGAGCGCCGCTTCCAAGAGCGAACAAACACAGGATACGACGAGGACGATGCTGACGGCTAAGATCAGCGCGAATTCAGGGGTCATAGACACGAGAGTAATTTAACAAAGAGAGGGACTCCCCACCGGGAATCCCTCTCAATGCACTAGACTATAAAACGTCCTGCTCAAGAGTAGCTATTCCACATGCTCACTAACCCGTTTGGTCAGATCAAACATGCTCACTTGCTTTTCACCACCGAAGATGGCTTGGAGCTTGTCGTCGGCATTGATCATGCGCTTGTTTTGCTCGTCTTGCAGGCCGTTCTTCTTGATGTACGCCCAGATTTTCTTGGTGATCTGAGTGCGCGGCAATGGCTTGTTACCGACTATGGCCCCCAGGGCGGCGTCGGGCTGCAAGGGCCTCATAAAGGCGGGATTGGGCTTGCGCTTCGCCTTCTTCTTGGCGGTGGGCTTCTTGGCGGTGGGCTTCTTCGCGGCAGCAGCCTTCTTGGCAGCGGGCTTCTTCTTGGCAGCGGGCTTCTTGGCAGCAGCCTTCTTGGCGGCGGGCTTCTTCTTGGCAGTAGCCTTCTTGGCAGCAGCCTTCTTAGCAACGGGCTTCTTGGCAGTAGCCTTCTTGGCAGTAGCCTTCTTGGCAGTAGCCTTCTTGGCAGTAGCCTTCTTGGCGGCAGGCTTCTTCTTCGCCATGAAAAGTTCTCCTTTGACTGGGTAAAACCCGCGAGAGGGGTTTGAGAATTCGGTTTCTCGGCCTCTTCCGCCTCTTAGATTTAAGGCCGATTTTACCCGCTTTGTGAAGCTACAATATTATCTTCCAATATAGTACGAGGGCAGTATAAGTCAAGCAAAAATGTAGCTTTTTCATAGGAGAAACGTCCCTACTAGGGAGTTTGACATAATTTGCTAAAACGGCCATTTTAATTTTGCATTTGGGATTTGTCGTATTTCGTGGATCTGAAAAATTGATGATCGAAAAAAGCAAATTGGGGTTTGTGGGCACCGGCAACATGGGACGGGCGCTGATTGAGGGTTTGGTTGGCCAGTTCCCTTCGGGTCAGATAACCGCGGCCGACATCAGGCCGGAGGCTCTCGAAGGCTTGTCGGCGCTGGGCGTACACACCAGCACCGACGCCGCAGATGCCGTCCACGGTCAGGACTTGGTGGTCTTGGTGCTTAAGCCGCAAATGGCCGCTCCGGTATTGAAGGCGCTAGCCGCGCACTTCAGTACCCAGCAGGTCGTCGTCTCACTCATGGCCGGCGTATCGACCGCCCGGCTTGAGGAGCTGCTGCCCGCGCAAATGCCCGTAGTGCGCGTCATGCCACAGACGCTGGTGAAGGTGCGGGGTGCGGCTTGCGCCCTCTGCGCCGGTCGCGCTGCCAGCGCGGAGCAGGTGGCGCAAGTGCGGTCTCTCTTCGACTTGGTCGGCACGACGGTCGAGGTCGCCGAAAGCCTCATGGACGCCGTTACGGGGCTTTCCGGCAGCGGCCCGGCTTGGGCTTACACCGTCGTCGAGGCCCTCGCCGACGGCGGCGTGCGCGCCGGCTTGCCGCGCGAAACCGCATTAACACTCGCCGCGCAAACCCTGCTCGGTGCCGCGCGCCTCGTGCTCGAAAGCGGCGAGCATCCGGCCGTGCTCAGGGACCAAGTTACTTCGCCGGGCGGGACTACGGCCGCAGGGCTACACAAGCTAGAAGAAAAAGGGCTGCGCGACGCCCTGATCAGCGCCGTGCTGGCCGCAGCCGAGCGCTCCGCCGAACTGGGGCAATCGTGATCGCGGTCATCGACTACGGCATGGGCAATTTGCGCAGCGTGCAGAAAGCCTTCGAATTCCTCGGCTATGCGGCCGAGATCGTCGAAGCCCCCGAACGCCTACGCGCGGCCACGCATCTCGTATTGCCTGGGGACGCGGCCTTTGGCGATGCCATGCACAACTTGCAGGCTGCCGGTTGGGACGCAGCCATCGCCGAGGGCCTCGCAGCCGACAAGCCCTTCTTAGGCATCTGCGTGGGGCTACAGCTCATGTTCGGGGAAAGCGAGGAAATGGGCAGGCATCGCGGCCTCGGAATCCTGCCGGGGAAATGCGTGCGCTTCCCCCCTAAAGAGCGAGTGCCGCACATCGGCTGGAACCAAATCGCCATCAAGCGCAAGGTCTCGCTCTTAGAGGGTGTACCCGAAGGGAGTTTTTTCTACTTTGTGCATTCTTACTACGTGGTAAACGACAACACAGGCGATTGCGTTGCCACGACTGACTACGGGATTGACTACACCTCAGTCGCTGGGAGCGGCCGCGTCTTTGGCGTGCAATTTCATCCAGAAAAGAGCCAAGCCCACGGCTTGCGCCTCCTCGACAACTTCGCGCACCTGCGCTGAAGAGATATGAGATATGCTCGCCAAGCGAATCATTCCCTGTCTAGATGTCAAAAATGGCCGCAACGTGCGCGGGGTGCGCTTTTCGGCCGACCGCGACGCCGGTGACCCCGTCGAGCTAGCCGCGCGCTACGATGCCGAAGGCGCGGACGAGCTCGTCTTCTACGACATCACGGCTTCAGCCGATGGCCGCGCCATTGTCATGGACCTCGTGCGCCAAGTCTCCGAGCGGGTCTTCATTCCCCTGATGGTCGGCGGCGGGATTCGCACCTTCGCGGACGTGCGCCACATTCTCAAGACCGGCGCCGACAAGGTCTCGATCAACTCGGCCCATGTGTATTCGCCGGAAATCATCAACCAAAGCGCGGAGAGCTTCGGCTCGCAGTGCATCGTCGCGGCCATCGACGCGCTTAGGCGTCCAGCCGTGCCCGGCGAGCCGCCGTCGTGGGAGTTGTACATCAACGGCGGCCGCAAGGCCACCGGCATCGACGCCTTAGAGTGGGTGGAGGCCCTCGTCGATCGCGGAGCGGGCGAGTTGGTGCTCAACAGCATCGACGCCGACGGGACGCGCGCCGGGTACGACCTCGCGCTAAACCAAGCGGTGGCGCGCCGCGTGGATGTACCCATCGTCGCTTCGGGCGGCGCCGGCAACCTCGACCACATCCACGAGGTGCTGACCGCGGGCGAGGCCAGCGCCGCGCTGGCGGCTTCCATCTTCCACTTCCAGCATTACTCGATTCCCGAAGTCAAGAGCTTTCTGCGCGAGCGCGGGGTAATGGTGCGCCAGTGACCGAGGCAAGCGAAGTACCACGGCAGGCACTGATGAGCGAGGTGCAGCGGCTGGTAGTCAAGATCGGCAGCAGCGCCCTGACCACTCGGTGCCACAAGCTCGACGATGAGATCGTCGCACAGCTCGTCGAAGACGTGGTCGAATTGCGCTCACAGGGCTTGGAGGTGGCGATTGTCACCTCGGGAGCGGTGGCTGCGGGCATGGGGCGGATGGGGTTGGACAAACGTCCAGACAACATCGCCCAACTACAAGCCCTCGCGGCCATCGGCCAAGTTCTGTTGATGGATATCTACAAGGCCAAGTTCCGCGGCCGAGGCGTGCCCATCGGCCAAGTGCTCTTAACCGCCGAAGATATCCTCGGCGACCGCCATCGCTACGTAAATCTCGAAAACACCTTCCGCAACCTCTTCGCCTATGGGGCCGTACCCCTAATCAACGAAAACGACAGCGTCGCCATTGCCGAGCTCCGGCGCCAGCTCGGGGAAAACGACATGCTCGCCGCTTACGTAACGAACCTGATCCGGGCGGATATGCTGGTCATTTTCTCGGATGTCGAGGGGCTTTACCACGCCTTCGGCCCGCGCGGCCCCGAAGGCAAGCTAGTGAGCCAAGTGAGCCAAGACAGCCTCGATCTAGAGGGGATGATTGGTCGCTCGCTCGACGGGCGCGGCAGTGGCGGCATGGCGACTAAGCTACAGGCCGCGCGGCTCTTGATGGCCTGCGGCGAAATGGCGGTCATCGCGCACGGGCGCAAACACCGATTGCGCCACATCCTCGCCGGCCGCGAGCAGGGGACGCTCTTTCTGCCAACCGGCCGCAAGCTCAACAGCCGACATCGTTGGATCGGCTTTGCCAGCCAGTGCTGTGGCAGCGCGGTGGTTGACCGCGGTGCCCAGCGCGCCATCGCCGAGCAGGACAAGAGCCTGCTCCCGGTGGGGGTCGTCTCCTGCGAGGGCGAGTTTGCCGCTGGCGACGTGGTGCAGGTGATCGGCGAGCACGGCGAGAAGCTGGGGCGGGGCTTGTGCCGCTACTCGTCCTCTGAGCTGCGCCGCATATTAGGCATGAGCTCGCCCGAAGTCGCAAACGCGCTAGGCCGCCCCGCCCGCGAAGTCATCCACCGCGACGACCTCGTCTTATTCTAAAATCGACGTGACTAAAACGGCCAAGATCTTGTTGATCGCCTTCCTCGCTCTGGTGGCTTACGTGGCCTTTGGCAATGGGCTGTTCTACAAGGTGTGGGAGGAAGAGAAGACCCTAACAGAGCTCGAAGCGCAGGTGAACCAACTACAGGCCGAGACCGACAGTTTGCGCCAAGTGCTAAAATTGCTCGAAGGCGACATAGATTTCATCGAAAGGGTCGCGCGCGAAGATCTCGGCTTGGTCAAACCGGGTGAGGTGGTCATTCCCCTGCCTGCGGAAGAGGGCGATTGACCTATGCCGCGCACTATCGTCAAAACGCGCGCCATCGTGCTGCGCACCATGCGCATGGGCGAGACCAGCAGCCTAGTGACATTCTACGCTCAGGAGTGCGGCAAGCTCAAGGCCATGGCCCGGGGTGCCCGCAAGCCCAAGAGCCGGTTCGGCGCCGCGCTCGGCCTGATGACCGAGGTCCAAGCCGTCTGCTACGTCAAAGAAACCCGCGACCTGCAAACCCTGAGCGAATGCACTCTGCTCACACCAGCACCCGATCTATCGCAAAGCCTAGAGCGACTTTCCTTTGGCAGCGCCGCCTGCGAGCTGATTGACCGCCTGACAATCGAAGGCGAGGGCAACCCCCGGCTCTACCAGTGCCTATCCGGGGTATTGCACGGGCTTGTCGAAGTAGAGCCAGAGCAGGTCGAATCGCTGTTCTGGTACTTCCAGCTACGCGCCGCTGCGGCCCTCGGCTACCGCCCGGAGCTGCGCCAGTGCATTACCTGCCAACGCGAGCTAGTCGGACCCTCGTCGTGGTTCAGCGCAGCCCTAGGGGGCAGCCTGTGCGCCGCCTGCGGACCCGGAAACGGAGTCCGTTTAGCCCAACGCAGCTTGCGCTTTCTCACCGTCCTCCAGGGTCTTAGGACCTACAGCAAGGAGGCTATCCCCCAAGCCCCTGCCCAGCGCGGCGAGATCCGCATGGCTTTGCGCGGCTTTCTAGAGTACCACGGGGGCGAGCACAGCCGGCTCAAATCGCTCGACTTTTTCGATGGCCTCAACAGGGCCGCCTTACCCGCCTAACTTATTGGAGATTTTCATGTCTGACGACGCAATGGAAAAACTAGTATCCCTGTGCAAACGCAAAGGCTTCATCTTTCAAAGCTCGGAAATCTACGGTGGCCTCAACGGCTGCTGGGATTACGGCCCTTTGGGCGTCGAACTGTTGCGCAACATCAAAGAGGTCTGGTGGAGGGCCATGACCTACCGAGAGGACGTAGAGGGCATCGACGCCAGCATCCTCATGAATCAGCGGGTGTGGGAAGCATCGGGCCACGTCGACAGCTTTACCGACCCCATGGTCGAAGATCGCAAGACCAACGAGCGCTTTCGGCTCGACCAACTCCTCGAAGAAAACGGCATCGACGTAGCCGGCCTGAGTGCCGAGGATATGGGTGCGCTGCTGCGCGAGCGCGACATCAAAAGCCCCAAGGGCAACGAACTGAGCGACCCGCGACAATTCAACCTGATGTTCAAGACCTTCGTCGGCCCGCTCGAAGACGACAGTGCGCGGGTCTTTCTCCGCCCCGAGACGGCGCAGGGCATCTTCGTCAACTACCTCAACGTGCAAGCGGCGACGCGCCAGAAGTTGCCCTTTGGTATCGCCCAGATCGGCAAGGCATTCCGCAACGAGATCAACACCAAGAATTTCCTCTTCCGCACGCGGGAATTCGAGCAGATGGAGATGCAGTACTTCGTCGCGCCGGGCACCCAAGACGAGTGGTTCGACTATTGGCGCGAGGAGCGCTGGAAGTGGTTCGCGCAAATCGGCCTGCCCGAGGGCAAGTTGAGCTGGCACGAACATCAGGGAGACGAACTGGCCCATTATGCCCGTGTCGCCTTCGACATTCAGTACGAGTTTCCCTTTGGCCTAGGCGAGATCGAGGGCATCCACAATCGCGGCGACTACGATTTGTCGCAGCACGAAACATTTTCGGGCAAACAGCTCAAGTACTTCGACGAGCAGCAGCGCACCAAGTTCGTACCCTACGTAGTAGAAACCTCAATAGGGGCCAGCCGCACTTGCATGGCCTGCTTAGTCGAAGCATACCACGAGGAAGAGGTCAGGGGCGAGACGCGGATAGTGATGCGCTTGCACCCGCGCATTGCGCCGATCAAAGCGGCGGTATTGCCCCTCGTCAAGCGCGACGGCATGCCCGCCATCGCCCGGCAAGTCGCCGAGGACCTCCGGCCTTACATGCGGGTTTTTTACGACGAGGGCGGCGCGATCGGCCGCCGCTATCGGCGCATGGACGAGGTGGGGACGCCGTTCTGCCTAACGGTCGATTCGGATACCCTAGCGGACCAGACCGTCACCGTGCGCGCCCGCGACACCATGGCCCAAGAGCGGGTGCCCATAGCCGAGTTGCGCACCCACCTTGAGAGCCGCATGGATGCTTGGCAAATCCCTTGACCCAGTAGTATAAATCCTGATATTATCCTTCGCGCTTGGGATATAATCCTCCCTAGTCGCCGATTTTCGCGTTGTGATGCGGTATCCAGTATAGCGAAAGTGGCGGAACTGGCAGACGCGCTAGATTTAGGATCTAGTGCCCGAAAGGGCTTGGGGGTTCGAGTCCCCCCTTTCGCACCATGAACATACGAGCGCACCGCCCGCGGTCCGGCGGTGCGCCCTAGCCTTGTAAGGGTTGCGTTTCGTGAAGACTCATGTCACAGAGAAGGGCCAATGGGCACGCGAGCTAGCCGTTGAAGTCGAGGCCGCGCGCATCGACGCCTCCTTCAATAAGGCACTGCGTCAATACCAAAAGCGGCTGGAGATTCCGGGCTTCCGCAAGGGTAAAGTGCCGCTCAGGATCATCGAATCACGCTTCGGCAGTTCCATCCGCGGCGAAGTCCTCGGCGATCTCCTCCCCTCGCTCCTAGAAGAAGCCACGCGCGAGGCGGGCCTGCGGCCGGCCGCGCCGCCCCAAATTTCCCAACTCGACCACGAGCCAGGGGGGAACCTGACGTTTACGGCGGCCCTCGACATCTGGCCCGAAATCAAAACCGAGCACTACGAAAAGCTCGCTGCCACCCGCATGGTTCACGAGGTGGCCGACGAGGAGATCGGCGAGCATCTAGAGGAGCTGCGCCGCCGCCACGCCACTGAGCGAGTCGTCGAGCGGTCATTGACCAACGGCGACGTGCTCGTCGCGGATTTACAGCGACTCGACGAGAGCGGCCTACCCATCATTGGCGATAAGTACGAGAAGCGCCACATCCTCATCGGCGACGAGAACGCCCTCAGCCCCGAGTTTGAAGAGGCCCTCGTCGGCATGGGTGCCGGCGAAGAGCGCAAGGTCCGCTTCGCCTACCGACAGGACCTACCCAACGAACAGCTCGCCGGCCAGACCGCGCATTTCGCGGTAGCAGCCCACGAGGTGCGCGAGCGCACCCTGCCCGAGCTCGACGACGAGTTCGCCAAGGATCTCGGCGAGCAGTTCCAGACCCTCGACGACTTGCGCCAGCACCTCAGCGGGCAGATCCAAGAGCGCTGGGAATACATGGCCCAGCAGCGCCTGCGCAGCGACCTAATCGGGCAGCTCATCCTAAAAAACGACTTCGAACTGCCCGAGAGCATGGTCGATAACTACCTCGACTCGCTCGAGCGGGAGCAGGCCAATCACGACCACGACCACGACCACGACCACAGCCACAGCGACGAAGAGCGAGCCCAAGCCACGCGCCAGCTCAAGAGCTATCTACTGCTCGACAGCGTGCGCCAACAAGCCGGGGTCGAAGTGACGGACGCGGAGTTTGCCCAATTCACCGCCGAGCGCGCCGCCCGTGCCGGCGTCCAACCTGCCGACTTGCAGAACGCGGAGGGATTGCGGCGCGAGTTGGAAGACCAAAAGGTTTTTGATTTGCTCATCGCCAAAGCCGAAATCAAAGAGGAAAAGGTATAAATCATGTCGCTGATTCCAATGGTCATCGAACAGACGGGCCGAGGAGAGCGTTCATACGACATCTACTCGCGGCTGCTCAAGGACCGCATCATCTTTGCGGGCACTCCGATCAACGACGCGATCGCCAATCTCATCATCGCCCAGATACTCTTTCTCGCTTCTGAAGATCCCAAAAAGGACATCGCACTCTATCTCAATACCCCCGGCGGGCTGATCTCGGCGGGCATGGCCATCTACGACACCATGCAATACGTGGCCTCCGATATAGCCACCATCTGCATCGGCCAAGCATCCAGCATGGGAGCCGTGCTATTGGCCGGCGGCACCAAGGGCAAGCGCCAAGCCCTGCCCAACGCCCGCGTCTTGCTGCACCAGCCCATGGGCGGGATCGGCGGCCAAGCGGCCGATGTGGAGATCCACGCCCGCGAGATCATCGCCATGCGCCAGCAGATCAACGAGGTGCTAGTCGAGTGTACCGGGCAGCCGATGGAGCGCATTGAGCAGGACACTGAGCGCGACTTTTTCATGTCGGCCGCAGCAGCCGTCGAATACGGCATCATCGACGAGATCATCGCTCCATCTCGCGTCGAGGTAGCCCCCTCCTCAGTATAGGAGCCTATTTTGCGTCGCCGGCCTCCCCAAAGCGATCCGCGCTGCTCGTTCTGCGGGCGCAGTCACAACCAAGTTGACAAGATCATAACCGGCCCCCAGGTCCACATCTGCAACGAGTGCGTCAAGCTGTGCAACAACGTACTGGCCGAGGAGCGGCAAAAGACCCTCCCCTGGGAGACCGCAGAGATGCCCAAGCCGACCCAAATCAAGGATTTTCTCGACGAATACGTGATCGCCCAAGAGCGGGCCAAGAAAATTCTCGCGGTCGCCGTGTACAATCACTACAAGCGCATTCGCACCAAAGTTGACTTAGACGAGGTGGAGCTCGAGAAAAGCAACGTAATGCTCATCGGCCCTACCGGCACCGGCAAGACCGAGCTAGCCAAAACGCTCGCAAAATTCCTGCAAGTCCCCTTCTCCATTGCCGACGCCACCATTCTCACTGAGGCCGGCTACGTGGGCGAGGACGTGGAAAACATCCTCGTGGGCCTTTTGCAAGCGGCCGATTACGACGTGCCCCGCGCTGAAAAGGGCATCCTCTATCTCGACGAGGTTGACAAGATCGCCCGCAAGAGCGCCGCGCCTTCGGTCGGCCGCGATGTGTCGGGCGAGGGCGTGCAGCAAGCACTGCTCAAAATTTTGGAGGGCACCACCGCCAACATCCCGCCCAAGGGGGGCCGCAAGCACCCTGAGCAGCCGATGATCCAGATGGATACCCGCAACATCCTCTTCGTCTGCGGCGGGGCCTTCGAGGGGCTGGATAAGGTCATCAGCCAACGGGTCGGCAAGCGCACCATGGGCTTTGGGGCCGACGGCGACGAGAATAGCCTCGACACCCCGGACGTATTGCCGCTGGTACAGCCCGAGGATCTGCTCGCCTACGGCATGATCCCCGAATTTGTCGGCCGCGTACCGGTAATCACCACCATGGACGCGCTCATCGAGGACGACTTGCTCCGCATCCTCACCGAGCCGCACGACGCCATCATCAAGCAGTCGCAGCGGCTCTTCGCCATGGATGGAGTCGAGGTCGAGTTCACAGAGGAAGCCCTGCGCAAGGTAGTGGCCCTGACCGTTCACAAGGGCACTGGGGCCCGCGGCCTGCGCTCTGTCCTAGAGCAGGCTATGATGGACATCATGTTCGATATTCCCTCTCAGGAGGAAGTCACGCGCCTGCAAGTTACGGGCGAGATGATCGAGAGCGGGATCGCACGGTCCAGCAGCGAAGACGAAGAGATGCGGCGCAAACGCGCCTAATCTCCAAACCCCGGCGATGCGCTTTTCCTCTGCCGAATTCAAAATTAGTGCCGTCCGCACGGCCGATCTGCCCAAGGACGGCTTGCCCGAAATCGCCTTAGTGGGCCGCTCCAACGTCGGCAAGTCTTCCCTGATCAACAGGTTGGTGCAGCGCAAGAAGCTGGCGCGCACCAGCACCGTACCCGGCAAGACCCAGCAGTTAAACTACTATCTGGCCAACGGGCAGTTCTACTTAGTTGATCTGCCCGGCTACGGGTACGTGCGCGGCGGCGTGGGTTTGCGCTTACAGCTCGGCCAACTCATCCGCAGCTACATGACCAATCGCGAGGCATTGTGCGCGGTGTTGCAGCTCGTCGATGCCCGGCGCGGCCCCACCGATCTGGACCGGCAGATGATCGACGAATTGCGCGCGCTCGATAAGCCCTTCCTGCTGGTCTTTACCAAGGCCGACAAACTGTCGCACAATAAGTTGCAACACCTGTTCGACCAGCTCGATGACCAAGGATCGCTCGCCGGCCTTTCCTTTGTGCCCTTCTCGGCGGTTGACGGCCGCGGGCAAGACGACATTACAGGGTGGATCGCCGAGGCGCTAGTTGGCAACGCAACCTAAAGAGGACCATGAAAGTACTGATCAGCGACAAGATGGACCCCCGCTGCGTCGAGATCCTCGAAGCCAATGACGGGATCGCAGTTGACGTGCGCAGCGGGTTGTCGCCGAGCGCGCTCATAGACTGCATCGGCGACTACGAGGGACTCGTCGTGCGCAGCGCGACCAAAGTGACGGCCGAGGTGCTCGCCGCCGCGCCGCGCCTCCGGGTCATTGGCCGCGCCGGCACGGGCTTCGACAACATCGACGTAGAGGCGGCAACCCGCCACGGCGTCATCGTCATGAATACCCCGGGCGGCAATTCCCTATCGACCGCCGAGCACACCTTCGCGCTCATAGCCTCCCTTGCGCGGCACATCCCGCAGGCGACGGCCTCGCTTAAAAGGGGGCTGTGGGAACGGAGCCAATTCGTCGGCGTCGAGCTGGCCGGCAAGACCCTCGCTGTGGTCGGCTTGGGCCAAGTGGGGAGGGAAGTGGCCGCGCGCGCGGCGGCCTTTCACATGAAAGTCCTCGGCTACGATCCCTATATCGGCCAAGAGGTCGCCCTCTCCTGCGGCGCACATCTCGCGCCCCTCGACGAGATCTACGCTACCGCGGATTTTATCACCGTCCACACCCATCTCAGCGACCAGACCCGGCACCTGATTTCCGACGCCGAGATCGCTCAGTGTAAAGACGGGGTCTATCTAATCAATTGCGCCCGCGGCGGCATCATTGACGAGGACGCCCTCCTGCGCGGCTTGGCCTCGGGCAAGGTAGCCGGTGCCGCCTTAGACGTCTTCGAGGAGGAGCCGCCGACCCTCGTGGACCTCTTGGTTGACGACCGCGTGATCTGCACGCCGCACTTGGCCGCCTCCACCAAGGAAGCCCAAGCCAATGTCGCCTTGCAGGTGGCCGAACAGGTCGGCGACGTGCTGATGGGCCGCGTCATTCGCAACGCGGTCAACGCCCCTTCGGTTGATCCCGAGATCCACGGCAAACTACAGCCCTACCTCGTGCTGGCCGAGCGGCTAGGTCGCCTACAAGCCCAACTCGGCGCGGGACAGCTAGAGCGCATCACCATCGAATACCAAGGCGACGTCACTGCCTACCCGACCTCGCCGCTGACCTCGGCCGTACTCAAGGGCATTATGGAGACCGTCTCGGACGCGTCAGTCAATGTGGTCAATGCGCTGCTCTTCGCGCAGGAGCGCGGCGTGCAAGTCGATGAGCGGCTCAGCAGCGAGCACGAGGACTACGCCAGTCTCATCACCGTGGTGTATCACACCAACAAGGGGCAGCGCCTGCTCGCGGGCACGATCTTCGGCAAGAGCGACCCGCGCCTCGTACACCTCGACGAGTACATTTTCGACGCCGTCCCAGAGGGGCACATGCTCTTTTACATCAACGATGATGTCCCGGGCATCATCGGCCAAATCGGCACGGTCATGGGCAGCCACAATGTCAACATCGCCCAAATGTCGTGCGGGCGTCGCCAAATGGGCGGCCAAGCCCTGACCATCCTCAACGTCGATGACCCGATCACCACCGACGTAGTTGACGATATTCTCTCTCGGGAGTACATCTCCTGGGCCAAACAAGTCAGTCTTTAAGAACGGGAGTACACAATGCCCGCGAAAATAGTATTAGGAGCGCAGTGGGGCGACGAAGGCAAGGCCAAAGTCGTCGATTATCTCACACCCGCAGCCGATGTGGTGGTGCGCTATCAGGGAGGGGCCAACGCCGGCCACACGGTCGTCACCGACTCCACCGAGTTCATCTTCCACACCATTCCCTCGGGCATCATGCACGAGGATAAAATCTGCGTGGTGGGCAACGGGGTGGTCGTCGATCCAGCCATCATGCTCGATGAGATTGCCGAGTTGGAGACCAAGGGCTTTTCAGTGGCCGGCCGCTTCTTCGTCAGCCAAGTTGCCCACGTCGTAATGCCTTACCACAAGGTCTTGGAAAAGGCCGGGGAGGAGAGCGAAAACGGCGTCGCCATCGGCACGACCGGCCGCGGCATTGGCCCGGCTTACCGCGACAAAGTCGAGCGCAGCCACGGGGTGCGCGTCATGGATTTGTGCGACCCGGCGCGTTTGCGCGACAAGCTCCGGGCCAGTATTCGCGCCAAAAACGAGATCCTGACCAAGGTCTTCGGACAAGAGCCGCTGGAGGTCGGTCCTATCATCGACGCGTACATCCGCTACGGCGAGCGGCTCGCCCCATACGTTGCCGACACCTCGGTCCTGCTCAACCAAACCCTCGACCAAGGCAAAACGGTCCTCTGCGAAGGGGCGCAAGGAACCTTACTCGACATCGACCACGGCACCTATCCCTACGTCACCTCCTCGAACACTACTGCGGGTGGGGCCTGCACCGGCACCGGCATCGGTCCCACGCGGATCGCCGAGGTCGTCGGCGTGGCCAAAGCGTACACCACGCGGGTGGGCAACGGGCCCTTTCCCACCGAGTTATTAGGGGAAGAGGGCGAGCGTCTGCGCGGCTTAGGCCGCGAGTTCGGAGCCACCACCGGCCGACCGCGGCGCTGCGGCTGGTTCGACGCCGCCATCTTGCGGGTCTCGGCCCGCATCAACGGCCTGACCAGCATCGCCCTGACTCGGCTCGACGTACTCGACCAATGCGACCACCTCAAGCTGGGCATTGGCTACCGCTGCGGCGACCAAGTGCTGGAGGAGTTCCCCGCCGACCCGCAAGTCCTAGAGCTGTGCGAGCCAATCTACGAGGAAGTCGAGGGCTGGTGTGCGCCAACTACTCACGCGCGCCGCTTCGACGACCTACCGCCAAAGGCGCAGGCTTACGTGGAACGGGTCGCCGAACTGAGCCGGGCACCGATCTCCCTGATTTCCGTAGGGCCGGAGCGCGAAGCCACCATCCCCCTCGCCTGAGCCATGCTACTCAAGCCTGCACCCGCCGAGTCCAAGCCGTGCGCCTTGCGCCGCCTGATGGCCACCAAGACCCTGACCTTGCCCGGGGCCTTCAACGCGCCCGTGGCCATGCTGGCCGAGCGCACCGGGTTCGAGGCCGTGTACATTTCCGGCGCTGGCCTGGCCAACAGCACGGCCGGCTACCCGGACGTCGGCCTGTTGGGCATGGACGAAATGGCCCGCCAAGCCGGCTATATTGCCAACGCGGTGCAAGTGCCCTGCATCTGCGATGCGGATACCGGGTTTGGCGAGATCTGGCAGGTGATGCGCACGGTGCGCACTTACGAGCGCGAGGGCTTGGCCGGGTTGCACTTAGAGGACCAAGTTATGCCCAAGCGCTGCGGCCACCTCGACGGCAAGGCCCTGATCGGGATCGAGGAAATGGAGCGCAAGATCGCCGCCGCCTGCACGGCGCGGCAAGATCCGGACTTTGTGATCATCGCCCGCTGCGACGCCCGCGCCGTCGAGGGCTTTGCGCAAAGCGTCGAGCGCGGCCAACGCTACTTGGCAGCCGGCGCAGACGCCGTCTTTCCCGAAGCCATGCAGAGCGCCGAGGAATTCGCCCGCTACGCCGAGCAAGTCAAAGGCCCGCTCCTCGCCAACATGACCGAATTCGGCAAATCGCCGTACCTATCGGTTGCAGAGTTTGCCGCCATGGGATACCGCCTCGTAATTTTCCCGCTGAGCGCGTTCCGCGCGATGATGAAGGCCGTCGAAGGGCTGTTCCTCGAACTGAAGGAAAAGGGCACCCTCAAGGATTCCCTCGGACAGATGCAGACGCGAGACGAACTCTACGAACTACTCGGCTACGACGAGTACACCAAACTGGACGCGGCGTTGGCCGCCCGCTTTCCAGCGAACGGAGAAAACCGCTGAGTTATCAGCTAACATGAAGCAAAATTTCCCACGACCAACACTTCCCATAGAGAGACATACAGCATGACCGACAAAGCCTACAGCCCCGGGCTAGAAGGAGTGATCGCCGGTGAATCGGCCCTTTCGCGCATTGATATCGATATCAACCGCCTGATCCTATATGGCTACGACCTAGTCGAACTGACCGAGAACGCCCGCTACGAAGAAGTCGCCTATCTGCTGCTCTACGGCGAGTTGCCGACGGTCGCCGAGTTGGCGGAGTTCAACCAACAACTGCGCTCGCAGCGCGACCTGCCCGGCCCGGTGGTCGAGCTATTGCGCTCCGCCCCGACGGACGCCCACCCCATGGACCTGTTGCGCACGGCCGTGTCAGCACTGGCGTTTTTCGACGCCGAGACCCCCGACAACAGCCACGCAGCTAATGTGCGCAAAGCCGTGCGCTTGCTGGCCAAAATTCCCACCGCGCTCGCCTATGGCTATCGCTTCTCGCAAAACCTCGCGCCCATAGAACCCAACGCAGACCTAGACCACGCGGCCAATTTGCTCTTCATGCTGCGCGGCGAAAAACCGCCCGCGTACGAAGCAGAGGCCATGAACACTTCGCTGATCCTCTACGCCGAGCACGGGTACAACGCCTCCACATTTACCGCCCGGGTCGTAGCCTCAACCCTCGCCGACCTGTACGCCGCCATGACCGCGGCCATCGGCGCCCTGCACGGCCCTTTGCACGGCGGTGCCAACGAGGCGGCCATGCACATGCTCTTGGAGGTAGATTCGCCCGCGGCGGCCGAGCAGTGGGTCCTCGACGCGCTGGCGCAAAAGAAGAAGATCATGGGCTTTGGACATCGGGAATACAAAAGCGGCGATTCGCGGGTGCCGACGATGAAGAAGGTTGGCCGCCAAGTCGCCGCGGCCGTCGGCGACACCAAGTGGCCGGACCTAGCCGACGTGGTCGAAGCGACGATGATGCGCGAAAAAGGCATCTTCCCCAACGTCGATTTCCCCTGCGCGTACACCTACTACATGATGGACATCCCGATCCCGCTCTACACCCCCATCTTCGTGGCCAGCCGCGTGGTGGGCTGGGCGGCGCACGTGATCGAACAGCACGACGCCAATCGGCTCATCCGCCCCAACCACATCTACACCGGGCCAGAACACCGCGCGTTTGTCCCGCTCGGCGAGCGGGGCTGACCTCAGCCGCGCACCGCTAGCAACCAAGGCCGCACATCGAGCAAGAAACGCTGCACCGCATCGTCCCGGTAGTCGGGATACGTCCATTCCAAAGGCCGATAGCGTCCCCGCTGATAGAGCAGGGTCACCTCGGCGTAGAGTTGCGGGGCAATACAGATGCGATGGCCAGCGCACTTGGTCGTGGCCAACACCAAGCTCTCGATCGACAGCAGTCCTGGGTCGATATTGGCGCGGCGGCACCGCCCTCGGCTCATCGCCCGCTCCAGCGCCATGGTCTGCGCCTTGACAGCCGCCAGTTCGGCGGGGTCAATCCGCTCGGCAAAGCACACGAGCTGTTTGCACAATCCCGCGCCCATTTCCGCTTCGTAATACGAGGTAAAATCAAAATCATAGATAGCACTGGCCGTGCGCAGAGGACCGAAGCATTCGGCGAGGCGTTCTTGGGCCGCGGCGAGCGTATCAGCGGAATCGGCCAATATCGCGCAGACTAGTGCGACGGGCGTGGAGGGTTGGAGATCGATGGGCATCTTGCAACAAAAGGCACGGGACCTAAGCGCGTCAATTTCTGCGGCGGGATTGGTTTGCTATTTTATCGCCGCGGCTCCCACCTTCACTCAGGAAAGGCCACTATGCACATAGAAGACCTCGACACGCCCGCCCTCCTCGTCGATCTCGACGGCTTGGAGGACAACCTCGACCGCTACCAACGCTACTTTGACGAGCACGGCATTGGCTTGCGGCCCCACATCAAGACCCACAAATGCGTGGCCATCGCCCATCTGCAAATGCGCCGTGGGGGCATGGGCATCACCTGCCAGAAGCTCGGGGAGGCCGAGGTCATGGCAGCGGGCGGGGTCGATCGCGACATCCTGATTCCCTACAACATCATCGGCGCGCAAAAGCTGGCGCGGCTAGTTGCGCTGGCGCGGGACACCCGACTGACGGTGGCGGCTGATTCCGAATACACCGTGCAGGGGCTAGCCGCGGCCGCTGCAGAAGCGGATGTCACCTTGGGCGTGGTCGTCGAACTCGACCGCGGTCGCACGGGGGTAGGCTCGCCCGCGGCGGCGGCTGCCTTAGGCGAAAAAATCGATCAGGCCCCCAACATCGAACTCCGGGGCATCATGTCCATGCCAGCGCCTCCAGATATGCGGCCGCTAATCCAAGAGACGCTCGCGCATTTCGACCGCAAGGGCCTGCCGCATCCCATCGTCAGCGGCGGCAGCACGCCGGGCGCGTTCAAGGCGCACGAGATCCCCGAGCTGACCGAGTACCGGGCCGGCGAGTACCCAGTCGGCGGCGTCCACCATCTCCGCCGGGGAACCCATAGCGTCGGTCAGTGCGCTGGCCGGGTGCTGATGACCGTAGTCAGCCGGCCAGCCGCGGACCGCGCCATCCTCGACGGGGGCAGTAAGTCGCTCAGTGCAGCGGTCCATCGCGGGGAAGACGGTTCATTCATCATGGGGCACATCGTCGAGTACCCCCAAGCCATCTTCTCCGGGGCCTCGGAGGAACACGGGCAGGTCGATCTATCGGCCTGCGACGACAAGCCCCAAATCGGCGAACAGGTGCAAGTCTTGCCGGTTCATCCCTGCCCCTGTTTCAACGAACACGACCAAATCTTTGCCGTGCGTGGCGACCGAGTGGAAGCCGTCTGGCCGGTTGACGCCCGCGGGCGGATACGCTGAAAGGAGCGAATTGTGGATTTTGCCGAATTGAGCGAAAAACTAAAAGTGGCTAGCACCGCGACCCTGACGTCCGTGCTGCGCAACAAGGGGCTGCACAACACGTTTATGCACCAAGTCGCACCCCTCAAGCCCGATATGCAGATGGTCGGCCGGGCCTTTACATTGCGCTACATACCGGCGCGCGAAGACCTCGACGAGGTTCCACTGGACAACCTGAAAGACGTGCAGCGAGTCGGCATTGAGCAGGTGACCGCAGGCGACGTGTTTGTCATTGATGCACGCGGCGACACCCGCGCCGGAACTATGGGGTCCATCCTAGCGGCGCGGCTGCAAGTGCGCGGCTGTGCGGGGATCGTCACCGATGGGGCCTATCGCGACTCGCCGACCATTGCCGCGTCGGGGTTGCCCGCATACGCGGCGGCCATGAACGCCCACACCAACAAGACCATCCACCACCCCAGCGAAATCCAAGTGCCCATCGCCTGCGGTGGCGTGGCGGTATTCCCCGGCGACATCCTCGTCGGCGACGGAGAAGGGATCGTGGTCATACCCGCGCACCTGGCCGAGGAGGTCGCCATCGAGGCCGAGGAGATGGAAAAGAAAGAGCGCTTCATCACCGAGAAAATCCGCGCCGGAGCTAGTATCGTCGGCACCTATCCCCCTGACGAGCAGACCTTGGCCGAGTACCAGGCCTGGAAAACAAAGCAACCGTAGGGGCACCCCTTGTGGGTACCCAAATAGGAATCACGATCAATTCGTCGCGCTGTTGAGCAGCCAGTGTGTAGGGGCACCCCTTGTGGGTGCCCTTCTATGTTTCCGCCTCAGCCCAGACGACGGCGCAAGCGGCGCGCGAGATCCGCGACCATAGCGGGAGCAGTGGCGGTGATGTTGTGCAACTCGTCGGGGTCCTGCTCGAGGTCGTAGAGTTCTCCGCAGTCGTTGTAATTCTGGATGTATTTGTGGGTAGCCGTGCGAATGCAGCGGAAGTTGTTCAGGGCGGCAACGGTCTCTTGGCGGTGAGTGTCGGTCTGACCGTTGAGGACCGGTTGTAGCGAGCGGGCGTCGATGTCTTGCTGCGGCGCGAGCTGGGCAAAATCACATATCGTAGCGTTGAGATCGATGAGTTCGCACAGCGCATCACAGACGCGGCCTCCGGCGATATTCGGCCCGGCGATAATCAGCGGTACGCGCAGGCTGGCCTCGTAGGCGGCGCTCTTGGTGTACAGCCCGTGGTCGCCGAGCAGTTCGCCGTGGTCGGAGGCGAAGACGATATAGGTGTTGTCGAGTTGGCCGCGTTTTTCGAGCGCGTCGAGGATCTGGCCGATCTGGTCGTCGATGAGTTCGGTTGCGGCGCAGTATTGGCGACGGGTTTGGGTGATTTGGTCGGGAGTGAATTCTGCGGCGCGTCTTTTGATCCACTCGGGTTTGCCAGCGAGGGAGTCGCTGATGACCGGGGGCATCGCCGCGTCGCGGTAGCGGTCGCCATATTCGGTGGGCGGGTCAAAGGGGTCGTGCGGGCCGACAAAGCTGACGAAGTAGTGCCAAGGAAAGTCGTCGGGCACATGGGCGATCCACTCGGCAGCGCGACGGCCGATATAGGCATCCTCAAAGTCCGCGCTGGCCAGCGGCGAGTCGCGGCAGTCGGTAATCCAACCAGCGGCGGCGCGTTGTCGATAGTCCTGATAAAACGTCGCCAATTGCCCTTTGTCGGCTAGGTAGTGCGTATAGGGGCCAATCGGCGTGGGCGAGGAGCCGGCGTGCATTTTGCCCTCGCATTCCTCTGGATGGGTGAAGCCCCAGCTATAGGCGTAGGGCCGGTCGCCGTAGCGGCCATTGTAGCCGTCGGACTTGCGCAGGTCGAGCTTGCCGACGCAGCCGACTCGGTAGCCGGAGTCGCGCAGCCGCTGATAGTAGGTGGTAGTGCCCAAGGGCAGCCGCCCCGAATTGTCTAGGCAGCCTAGGCGGCTCGGTTGCAGGCCAGAAGCCAAGCCAATCCGCGCTGGCGCGCAGACGGGTGCGTTGGTGGTGCATTGGGTGAAGCGCACGCCAGCGGCGGCGAGGCGGTCGAGGTGGGGCGTTCGCAGGAAGTCGGCAGCGGCTGAGCCGAGATAGTCGTGGCGGTGCTGATCATCCATGATGAAGAGGATATTGGGACGAGGCATTGGGGCGTTCCTTGGGGTTGTGATGGGCGTCTCGTAGCTTAAATGAGCGCGAGCGATATGTTGGCCCAATCTACCCAGTCGCCTGCCTCGCTTCAAGGACGGCAGCGCAAAAGCGCGCCGATTTTGACCTATAGGAGTTTCTGTCAGGAATTGACCGCGACCCTTCGCCGGTCGCTCGATGAATCGTGATAGTGCCAACGGAGCAGTCGGTTCAGTCAGCCCAACAGTAATATTCGACAATACGGAGGAACAACCTATGCGGATTGAGCAGATTGAAATCAAAAACTACCGTTCCTTCCGCCACACCGTGTTTGAGGATCTACCCCCGATGGTCGTAGCCGTGGGCGCGAACGGCACGGGCAAGTCAACGCTACTCGACGTGTTTAGCTTTCTCAAGGACGCGCTGACCCAGAACGTCACCATGGCAGTGGCGCGACGCGGTGGGTTCCGCGAGTTGGTTAGCCGGGGAGAAAAGGGGCCGATTGGGATCACCATCAAATTCCGCGAGAGCGGCGGCCGTCTAGCCACCTACGAACTCGAAATAGTAGCGAACGGTGGCCGAGTCTCGGTTGAACGCGAAGTACTTCACTACCGTAAAGGGCAGTCTGGACGCCCCTGGCATTTCGTTGATTTCTCAGGCGGAATCGGAACCGCGATCACAAATGAATCGGTCTATGGTCAGGAAGAGGTAAAAGAAAAGAGCGCGGAGTACAAGCTCGATGACCCCAGCGTCCTCGCGATCAAAGGCTTGGGGCAGTTCCGCGAGTTCCAAGTTGTCTCAGAGTTCCGTAGCCTGATCGAGAACTGGCACGTCTCGGACTTCCACATTGCCGATGCCCGACCAAGCAGTGATGCCGGCTATGCCGAGCATCTGTCTAACCGTGGCGATAACATCGCCCAAGTGGCCCAATACCTCTACGAGAATCACCGCGAGTGCTTCGACCAAGTGCTGAAGGCTATGAGCCAGCGCGTCCCGGGCGTGAGCGGCGTTGAAGCCAAACCGACTGAAGACGGGCGTCTCGTCCTGCGCTTTCAGGATGGCAGCTTCAAGGACCCATTCATTGCCCGCTATGTCTCCGACGGCACGATCAAAATGTTCGCCTACCTCATCTTGCTGTATGACCCAAAACCCCATCCGTTGCTGGCAGTCGAAGAACCCGAAAACCAGCTCTATCCCGAATTGCTAATAGAATTGGCCGAGGAATTTCGGAACTACGCCCGACGCGGCGGCCAAGTGTTCGTCTCGACCCACTCTCCCGACTTCCTGAACGGCACAGAACTCGACGAGATCTTCTGGCTGGTTAAAAAAGATGGATTCACAACCGTGCGCCGAGCGTCCGACAGCGAACTGCTGCGCGCTCTTGTCGCAGAGGGAGACTTACCGGGTGCCCTATGGAAGCAGAGGCTTTTCGAGGGCATCGGGCTACGTCAACTTGACGAGGAGTTGGTGATCACCTAGCAGGCCGCGATGAATACTAACGATCCAATCCGATTTACAGCATTCGCCCGCTTCAAGCGGCTAGTGACCGTAGCACCATGACTCCAGAGGTATTCATCACCAAGTGGCGTGCCGCCGAACTCAAGGAACGCTCGGCCGCTCAGGAGCACTTTATCGACCTGTGCCGCCTGCTCGGCGAGCCAACCCCGGCCGAGGCTGACCCCACGGGCGAGACGTATTGCTTTGAGAAGGGTGCTCGCAAGGAAACCGGCGGCGATGGTTGGGCCGACGTGTGGAAGCGACACTGCTTCGCTTGGGAGTACAAGGGCCCGCGTGCCAACTTAGACGCGGCCTTCGACCAACTTAGGCAATACGCGCTGGCTTTGGAAAACCCGCCGCTTTTGATCGTCTCCGACATGCGGCAGTTCCGCATCCGCACCAATTGGACCAACAGCGTTAGCAAGACCCACGAATTCGAGGTCGACGATTTAGCCGATGCCGCCGTCCGCGACAAGCTCAAGTGGGCGCTCGCCGACCCTAAGCGACTGCGACCGGATGAGACCCGGCAGGCGCTCACCGAGCGGGCAGCTACGGCCTTTGCGTTGCTGGCGCAAGCCTTGCGGGAGCGAGGCCATGACCCGCAGGCGGTGGCGCATTTCATCAACCGGCTGGTGTTCTGCATGTTCGCCGAGGACGTGGGCCTTTTGCCGAACAATCTGTTCACGCGGATGTTGGAGCAGGCGCGGCAGCAGCCAGAGGAGTTCGCCGCCATGGCCCGCGATCTGTTCGCTGCCATGGCCACCGGCGGGCGGGTTGGCTTTGAGCCGGTGGCTTGGTTTAATGGCGGGCTGTTCGACGACAATGCCGCCCTTCCACTAAAAAAGGCCGAGATCGACACGGTGCTCCAAGCGGCGACCCTAGAATGGTCGGAGATTGATCCTTCCATCCTAGGCACGCTATTCGAGCGCGGCCTCGACCCGGATAAGCGGGCGCAATTGGGGGCGCACTACACGGATCGCGATAAAATTATGCGGATCGTCGAGCCAGTGGTGATTCGCCCGTGGCTGACTGAATGGGAAAAGGAGAAAGGGGAAATCGCCGCCGCGCTGAAACGAGCCGAAACTGCCCGATCTGCTGCTGCCCGGACGCGCCAACGCAGTCGGGCCGAGCAGCGCAAGGACGCTTTCTTACAGCGCCTCCGCTCTTTCACCATCCTCGACCCGGCTTGCGGCTCGGGCAACTTCCTCTACGTCGCCTTGCACGCGCTCAAGGACTTGGAGCATCGGGTGCAACTGGAGGCCGAAGCCTTTGACCTCCAGCGCTCGTTTCCCGAAGTCAGCCCGGCCAACGTCAAGGGGATCGAAATCAACGCCTACGCCGCCGAATTAGCGCGCGTGTCGGTGTGGATCGGACACATCCAGTGGATGCGACGCAACGGCTATCCTGGGACGAACAATCCAGTCCTCAAGCCGCTCGATACCATCGAATGCCGCGATGCGATCCTGACACCGGACGGCGAAGAACCGGAATGGCCGGCAGCCGATGCGGTGATCGGCAATCCGCCGTTTATCGGAGGAAAACTTCTCAAGGCCAATCTTGGCGAAGACTACGTTTCAAGCATTTTCAGGGTGTATGAGGGCCGCGTACCAGCGGAGGCCGATCTCGTCTGTTACTGGTTCGTCAAGGCTGGCGAACACATCGGATCAGGCAAGGCGAAGCGCGTCGGTCTCGTCTCAACCAACTCCATTCGCGGCGGGGCGAATCGGCGGGCGTTGCAGACCGCGACTGGGGCCTGTTCGATCTTTGAGGCGTGGAGCGATGAGCCGTGGGTGATTGATGGGGCGGCGGTACGCGTCTCCTTGGTGTGTTTCTCAGGACCGGATGATGGAGCGGAGTTGGAACGGCGACTCAATGGCCAGCTTGTGGATGCGGTCCATTCCGATCTGACAGGGAACGTTGATCTGACCAAGGTGCAACGGTTATGCCGGAACATCGGCGTTGCGTTCATGGGCGACACTAAGGGCGGCCCCTTCAATGTGCCCGGAGATCAGGCCCGGGAATGGCTTCGCGAGCCTGCGAACCCGAACGGACGGCCCAATTCCGACGTTCTCAGGCCGTGGGTAAATGGCATGGACTTGACCCGCCGACCGGCTGACAAATGGATCGTCGATTTTGGCTGGAGCATGGGGCAAGAGGAAGCAGTGCTCTACGAGGCACCGTTTCAACATGCAAAGGAGCACGTTTATCCAATGCGGCAACGGAACCGCCGCGAAGCCTACCGCATCCATTGGTGGAGGCATGTCGAGCCGAGACCGGGGATGTGGGACGCACTCGACAGCCTGTCGCGCTACATCGCTACGCCCACCGTCGCCAAGCACCGTCTGTTCGCTTGGCTCGACGCCCGCATCTGCCCCGATCATCAGCTAATTGTCATCGCCCGCGACGACGACACCACCTTCGGCATCCTGCACAGCCGCTTTCACGAGGCGTGGTCGCTACGGCTCGGCACCAGCCTAGAGGATCGTCCGCGCTACACGCCGACCACCACTTTCGAGACCTTCCCCTTTCCCGAAGGGCTATCGCCCGACATTCCGGCTTTGGATTACGCGAATGATCCTCGTGCTGTTGCCATCGCCGAAGCAGCGCGACGACTAGTCGAACTGCGCGACCGCTGGCTCAATCCGTCCGAATGGGTGGAATGGGTGGACGAGCCGGTTCCCGGCTATCCCAAGCGCCCAGTGCCCCGCGACGAGGCAACGGCGAAGGAACTCAAGCAACGCACGCTGACCAACCTTTACAACGCCCGCCCGCAATGGCTTGTCGATGCTCATGCGGCACTCGACGCGGCTGTGGCGGAGGCGTATGGGTGGGACGCGGGCACTTCGGAGGACGAGGCGCTGGGCGAATTACTGGAGCTGAACTTGAGGAATGGCTAATGATGAAAATTCTCGAATGTACTCTCAAAACCACCTAGTTTGATGTCTACGGATAAGAGAGAGGAAGGTTATATCCGCTATAACTTTCTACTGCACAAAAGGTTTCTCCTATGAAGCGCAACTCGAACCGGGGCGATTTACCAAAGGAAATTCCACGTTCTCTTGCCCTGTTTTCGATTTCTGGAAACTCTTTAATGATTTTTTGTTGCATTCGATACACCCAATCCAGATCATGATTTGCCCTCATAACATCAAACAACTTATGCGGATTGAGCAGATTGCAATCAAGAACTACCGTTCCTTCCACCATGCCGTGTTTGAGGACTTACCCCCGATGGTCGTAGTCGTGGGCGCGAACGGCACGGGCAAGTCAACGCTACTCGACGTGTTTAGCTTTCTCAAGGACGCGCTGACCCAGAACTCGCCATGGCGGTGGCCGAGCCAGGCGGTCGACCTAGCCATTGCGTGGCAATCCAGTCGATTGGATATTGAAGGAGCGTACTGCCTTACCGCTGACCGTGCGGTCTCGGTCTTCGACAGCAGACCATATCTCGTTCAGATTATAGCAAAGGAGAGATATAAATGGCCAAACTACTTGAAGAGATACTGAAGCAGAAACAAGAGCAACAGGAAGCGTCGGAATTTGAACATGTAGCAGTTCGTCAGGAATGGATAGCCAACTGCGAAAAGCTTATGTCGAGGATAACTGAGTGGTTGCAGCCTCTTAAAGACAAAAACTGGCTGGAGATCCAGTCAGAGGATATTCCGATTCGGGAAGACCAGCTTGGGGATTACGAAACCCGATATCTACGACTTGTCTTTTTAGACAGCCAGATTCTCACCTTCAGACCGGTCGGGCGTTTTATTATAGGTACTCAAGGACGAGTCGATGTGGTCTCGGGCAGCACCCTTCTCGCAATGCTGCTGCATAGAGGAAATGACGAGTGGGACTTTGCGAGAAGAGAGGGCAGATCCGGGAAACCTGTACGGTGGGAATTCAATAGAAGTACCTTAGAGGAATTTCTGGTTAAGTTCCTAGAAGAATAAAAATGCGCGAGTTCACTTGTGATTCGCTTCTCGAATGGTACGTCTTGCTCCAACAAAATGTGCGCGACCTCGGCGACGAACATTTCGAATCCTTCACACCGACAGAGCGCGACGAGTTACGTGCCGACCTGCTTGAGGAGATACGCAAGGACTACGCGTTCAAGCTCCTCACGCTCTTGGAGGCAGGTATCCGAGAGGATTTTCTCGTATCTCTAAAACGAAAAAAGCGCGATAGAGTAAGCAGAGCGTATCGCGATCTGTGTAAGGAATATCGCCGTGAGACTCGTCAAGTTGGCAAGCAGGCTACTCAGGCGTGTAGGCGGATTCCCCTTGAGCGGATCTTCGACAAGTTACGAGACTGTTTCAGCGACATCGACGAGGCGTTTCGGAGGGTTTGCTCGGTGACCAAAGGATACTTCGGGTTTCGGAATTGGTATGCACACGGTCGGATTCGCACAATGCCGGTTGTTCCCGATCCAGAGGACGTATATGATGCGTACGAGCGGTTTCAGGAGAAGGTGCTGAATAGGTAACTATTCAGCTTAGGACGAATTGGGGATCACCTACAGGCATTATGAATACCGACGACCCAATCCCATTTACAACATTCGCCCGCTTCGAGCGGCTCACCGCAAAGAAGCCACTGCTATACTACGAGCCGCCCGCGTGGGCGGCAGCCAGTCACGCCATCGTCGTGGGCGACACCGTGCACTGTCTATGGGCCAAAAAGGGAGGGGACGGTAGCTGGGTACACATGCACAGCTCCGCGCCAGTCGCCGATCCTACGGCGGCGACGCACGACCGGCGCAATCCCATACTGAGACCTTCCGCAGACGGCTTTGACAACCAAGGCGTGGAATATCCCTTCCCGTTCTGGAATCCCGCCGACCAGCGCTACTACGCCTATTATCTCGGCAGCCAAGGCAAGAGCAAGCCCCGCCGCAAACAGACCGGCTTGCTGGTCAGCGACGGCGATTTTGGGGCGTGGACGCGGATTGGCGATGCACCAGTAGTTGCCGTCGGCGGCGCGCACGAGCAACACGGCGCTTCCCATCCGTCGGTGGCCGTGTCGGGCGATGTCATTCACATGGTCTATACCGGCGAATCGCCAGCGCCTCCTGCACGGCGCGATATCCTCTACAACGTGCCGACCATCTGTCACGCCACCGCACCAACCAGCAACCCAGCGCAGGTCACCAAAAATCCCGCCAATCCCGTGTTCAGCGGATCGGGGCAGGCGTGGGATCGCTATGGAGTGCGCGAAGCCGAAATCCTCAAAGGGCCGAGCTACTTCCATCTGTTCTACGGGGGCTATGACGGTGAGGTTTGGGCCATTGGACATGTCCGCACGCGCGACTTCCGCACCTTCGAGCCCAACCCACACAATCCAATCTTCACGCCTGCGACCGATGCCGATGCCTGGGATCGCGATGGCCTCCTGACCCCACAGGTGTTCGCGATGAATGGGAGCTTTTACATGATCTATGCTGGTCTCAGAGGATCGGGATGGAATCGCGTCTCAGCAGTTGGGACGGGTTTAGCCGTAGCCAAGCCGCTGTAGGCACCCCACCTCACCCACGCTCATCGGCCCGCTCAATAACCCGCATACTCTTCCAGCGGCCCGTGCGAAAGCGCAAGTAGAAAGCCACGCCTTGGACGCATATATACGCACAGGCAAAGCTCCATATCAGGTACAGTCCTCCGTCGAAATAAGTTAAGGCGACGAAAGACGGCACGACCATGAGCACCCAAGCCAGCGAGATCGAAATCCACATGACGAAGCGGGTGTCGCCTGCGCCTTTAAGGGTCGCCGTGAAGACCATATAGGCGACGTCGGAGACGCCGTACAGGGCCACGAAGCGCAGCAAGACCACGGCGATCTGATGCGCGGCCGCAAAGTTGGCGTCCCTGTTTGCGCCAAAGGGCGCAAGGAAAAACTCCGGCACCACGATGTAACCCAAGGACATCGTCCCCATGTACAGCATGGCCAAATGCAAGCCCGTCCACGTGCAGTACTCGGCGGCTTCGGGTTGATCGCGCCCCAAGCGCTGGCCGACCATCGTCGATACGGCAATGCTGCAACCAATGAGCGGCATAAAGGCGAGGCTATTGATGTGAAAGGCCAAGTTCGTCGCCGCCAGTGGGATCGGCCCCAAGCGGCCCACGATAAACAAAAAGAACGTAAAGGCCATAATGTCGAGCATGAAGTTGACGCCGTTGGGGCCGCCAAAGCGCAACAGGCGCCGCAGCAACTTGAGGTCGGGCTTCCAGCCGCGCAAGGTGGCGTACTCGCTGCGATAGCGCGGCCCCAAAAACAGCACCGCGAAACACAGGGCCGAGACCACCAAGCCGATATTGGTGGCCCACGCCGCCCCGACGATCCCCAGCTCAGGCAGTCCCCAGTGCCCGAATATCAAGGCGTAGTCGCAGATGATGTTGACGCTGATGGCCACGGCGTTGACCGCCAGCACCACCCACGTCTGGCCCCGCCCGCTGAAAAAACACGAGAAGGCCGTGGACAAGACTTGCGGCCCGGTGCCGTAGCAAAGGATGCGGAAGTACTGAGTTTCAGCGGCGCGGATGTCCGGGTCGTGGCCGATGAATGCGAAGAGCTCGCCGGCAAAGGCGGCCGGCAGCAAGGCCAAGAGGCCGCCGAACAAAGCCACGTACGCCCCTTGCCACACGGCCGGCCCCACGCGCGTCAGCCGCCGCGCACCCATGTATTGGGCGACAAACGTGTTGGCGTATTGGGCCGTGCCCATGAAGAGGCTGATGAAGGTAAAGTTGGCCATGCCCGCCGGCAGCGCGGCCGCCAACGCCTCCGTCGAATACCAAGAGAGAAAGACCCGATCGACAAAGTGCTGGATGCTCCAGCTAGCCGTGCTCAGAATCAGCGGCAGAGCAAGCCCCAAAAACTCCCGGTACCCGCCTGCGGCCCCCCACCGCCTAGCGATGCGGCCCACGCTCAGCTCGCCATAACTTCGGCCACAGCAATCAATTCGCCGCCGCGCCGCGCCGACTCCCACCCCGCCAGTACCGGGGCTAGCGAATAGAGGCCGTCGGCATAGTCGTTGAGCAGCAGGGCGCGGTTGCCGGTGCGCACGGCCTCAATGAAGACGCGATCTTGCTCAAACCACGGGTCGAATTCCTCCGGCGCGTACACGACCTCGCCATTGACCTCAATCCGGTCGTACAGCCACAGCGCCAAGTATCCTCCCTCGTAAAAAACGGTGAAGCGCGGCTCGTCGCCCGGGGTGGCGGGCGTGGTGGCGAGGAACGTCGAGGTCATGGTCGCCCCGTTTGCCAACAAAAAATTAAACGAACACGACAGCGGCGTGTTATACCGAGGGGGATGGTAGTAAAACGCTTGGGCTTGGGTAATGTCGAGGCCGCTCATAAAGCGCGCATAGTCAACGGCGTGAACCCCCCAGTCGAAGGCCGAGCCGCCGGCCTTGTCCATCTGATAGTCCCAACTGTCCGGGTCGGGGACCTCGGCTTCGAGCAGGGGCAGGCCGGCCGTGCTCTGGAAGCAAATGTGGGTGACGGCCTTATCCGCGAGCAGGCGGCGAGCCTCCTGAAAGAGCGGGCGGTAGCGCTCGCGGAAACAGACCGTTGAGATCGCGCCGCCCTCGGCGACCGCATCGGCAATGCGCCGCGCAACAGCCATGATAGTCGCTTGCGGTTTCTCGCTGAAGAGGTGGATGCCCTGCGCTGCGGCCGTGGCTTCCACATCGGTGCGCGCAAAAGCCGGCACGATCGAGTAGAGTGCGTCGAGTTGCTCCTCCGCGAGCATTTGGTGAGGGTCCGCATAGGTGCGGGTGATGGAGTATTTTTGCGCGGTGTCGGCGAGATTGTCCGGATTGGGATCACTCGCAGCGACCAGTTCGACATCGTCTAGCTTACTCAGGTTAGGCAGGTGAGTTTGGTTGGCGAAACGGCCGGTGCCATAGATGCCGACGCGCACCGGGCGATTGTTTGCGGGCATAGGGAGAATCCTTTGTTGATAGCTTCTATACAGCGGAGTGAAATGGGCAAGAAAAGGAAAAAGGAACCCATGCGCCAGACCGCTCGGAGGCGGGTCGCGGGGCGATCTGAGGCGTCTGTCCTACGCTCGTGCCGCCTTCGCTGCTGAGTAGGCGAACGCAGAATATTTCAGCCCCGTGGTACCAATTGCAACTGTTCACACGAGTAAGTACCTTCGCGTCAGATAACGGCCATTAACCATCGAACAGACACACCTATGATTCAACGCAAGGCTGTACGCGCGGTCATTATGACGCCGGATCATCGAGTACTGCTGATGAAGCTCCAAGAGCCTGTCACAGGATTTCAGGTTTGGATTACGCCCGGCGGAGGCTTGGAACCCGGTGAATCTGATGAAGAAGGACTACGGCGAGAAATCGCCGAAGAGACTGGCGCTAGGAATTTTCGTCTGGGACCACCCGTATGGACCAGAAAACACGAATTCTCTTGGAACGGTCGAAGCTATAGCCAAAATGAAGTCTATTATCTCGTACAAGCAGACCAATTTGATCCAGTAATAGACGTGGAGGCGGCTCCTGGCGAGGCATCGGCGTTCCGCGGGTTTCATTGGTGGTCAATCGACGCCATCGCTAGGTCCGCAGAGAAGTTCGCTCCTCGCAATCTTCATTGTCTGCTTGAGAGTATATCCAAGAACGGACCGCCAGATAAGCCTGTCGCCGTAGGAGCATGAGCGTTAGGTGGCTCCAGCATTTAATAGCACTGTTCGCACCGCTTTTCGAATCATCCGTAACACGTGAAGTGATTTAGGATAGAAACCCATGCCATTCAAGATTGCTGACGATCCGGACGCCGATTATCGGGAGTTGGTAAGAACCGCCTATAACCGGTGTGCGATGGATTACTCGGGGCAAAAACGTACTACGCCTGGAGCGGAGCTCAACTTGATAACTGAGCGTCTGGCTCCTAGTTCAAAGGTTCTCGACGTGGATGTGGTGCTGGTATCCCGGTCGCCCAACATCTTGCAGAGACATTCAGCCCCACCGGGATCGACATCTCCTCAAACATGATAGCTCTAGCTAAGGAAAACGTCCCCACAGCCAAATTCATCATCGCCGACGTAATGGAGACCGAATTCCCCGCATGTAGCTTTGATGCAATTGTCAGCTTTTACGCCATCTTCCATATCCCAAGACAGGAGCATCTGAACCTCTTTCGTCGATTTGCACAGTGGCTTCGGCCCGGTGGTCTACTTCTGTTTACGATTGCTAGGAAAGACGACGGGCCTGGATATACTGAAGATGACTTCTTCGGCGAGACCATGTACTGGAGCAACTTTGGCCCCCCGACCTACAAGAAATTTCTTACCGAGACTGGGTTTCAGGTTGAACAGGGAGGTATCGTAGGAGGAGGATTTGGAAATGTTGATGCGCCGGAGGAGGTTCATCCATTTTTCTTCGCTGTCAAAAGATAAAGCTTGTAGATCAGCAAACGTTGTGAATTGAACACATTTGCCACAATCGGCACACTCATTTATCTGGAAAGGATTACCAATGCCGCTAACAGGTCGATGTCTTTGCGGGGCGGTCAGCTATACAAGCGACTCAGAGCCCCAATCTGTGACCTATTGCCACTGTGACGACTGCCGTAGGGTTACGGGCAGCGCTTTCAACGTTGGAGTTGGCGTACCAGCGTCCACATTTCAACTGAGCGGTAAAACCAAGGGATACGAATCTACGAATGACGAAGGCCGCACAAAGATTCGCGAATTCTGTCCAGAGTGTGGCTCGCAATTGTTCACACGTTACCCCGACTTGGTGTTTATCAAGGCGGGCACCCTAGACCATTCTGAAGATCTGCGACCCACCCGAGAGATCTGGACCGAAATGGCAGTCCCGTGGTCCAAGATTCCTGACGGCCTGCATAAATTTCCCCGTGGGGGAAACGACAAAAATCCACTGCACAGGTAACACCCCGCCCCGCTGGAAGTGTTTAAGTAGTACACCGCCAGAAAGAAATACTTGGTTGCACGTATGGTATTACTGTGAGGCGGTGAATCACTACAAGGGAGGAGGTGAGAAAATGGCTAAATCAAGTGGTAGTCGTTATAGACTGCTGCTGACCCTTTTGCTGCTGGCCATCGGCTGCTACCACGGGCCCTACAGAGGCGTCTTAGGCGGCGGCATCGACACCATCGCCATCCCCTTTGTGGGCAACCAGACGGCAGAATACGCCGCTGCCGATAGCCTGATCCGAGCCACAGTCGTGGCGTTCCGAGAGGACGGGCAGTTGCGCTTGGCCGACGAGGGAGGGGCCGACGCCATCCTCTATCTCGACATCCTCTCCGTTGATGATCGCGTCCACACCCGGGGTAGAGTACTGGGGCAATACCAGTTCTCTATGGTGGTCTCCGTCGAGATAAAATCCTTCGAGGGGGCGGTGCTGCTGAGGCAATACGAGTCGATAGGGAGGGGAACGTATGACGACGACGAGCGGGACAAAGCGGTGGGCAAGGCTGTGAGAATGGTGGTACGAGAACTCATAGATCGTGTGGGAGGAGGATGTTAGGCATACTGCTAGCTTTGTTGCTTTTGGCCACCGGCTGCGAGATCCGCGTCGTTAAATCGTATCCCAACTGCCCGGAACCGCTGGTGGAAGACCTGATAGAAGAGCCGCTGGAAGAAGAGGATTTTGTGTTCGGAGAAGAGGATATGCGGGCGTAGCGATGGGCGTGGGCGCACTCTGGCGACCGCTGAAGAACGTGAGCGTGTCCTTGAGACAGGGGGTAGCCCTTGAGTATCAGCACAAGGTGCGGGATCGGGATTCGAGGCCGGATGTCGCGTGGCCGAAGACAACCAAGACCCTCTTGCTCCGTATGCCAAGTCCTCGACTGTTGACGATCATTCACTTCTGACCATGACCGAGACCAACCTGTGCCGTCTCGACGGCTGCTGGCCGCTGGTCGCGTCTAAATCAACAGCCCGTTGTAGCTTAAGACGGGATCGGCTGATTTGGCCTAAATCTGCCCTTTTCGCAGTTCCGAAATGGCCGAAAACCAAACACGGCCGCGGCGATCGCCGCCAAAAATAGGCCGACTTACTAGCGATACACGGCGTTATCGGGAGTATGGCGTGTGATAAACGACCGCCGAGATCCTAGCCGGGGAGGTATTTGAAAAGCGCCGCCACCGCGACAATAGCGGCGATTAGTATGCCGATAGCCTTGTTTATTTGGCTGGCAATCTCGGTTTTGACTTCGCCTATATCGGCTTTGGTGGCTAGGTGTTCGTATGCCCCTTCTAGCCGCGAGACACGGTCACTTAATTCGGTCATGTTCAATCATCCTCTCAATCCTCCATGTACCGCGAAGATACGATACCGGCGGCGTGGCCGTCAACTCCTGCCAATAATGCGCCCTTTGCCCATTACAACTGAAGGAGAAAACGGATGAAGGCACAATTTTCGGAGTTCAGCTTTGGATTCGCATACACGTTTGAAGTTGCAACTAAGTGGAAGAGAAACCTCATACAGTCTCCCAGGCTACCGAGTCTGGCCGAGGAAGGAGGAAAGGAAGGTGTCGGCTACGATGTCCGCTTGGACAGGGTCGGGGGCTTCATCTACTGCGCACAATTCAAACTATCGGAGTATATGGAAAGGCCCAATGCCCGGGAGGCGGTACGAGGGTACCCCTTGCCATATTACAGGTTCCTGATCTACGGGGAAAAGAAGAGCGAGCAACACAATCTGCTGTGTGATCTTGAGATGCGCTACAACACGCGCGTCGAGTATGTCGCCCCTCGGTTTTATCGGCGAAAAACCCTCGATGATTGCTTCAAAATGCGCACCTTACATAGTCGAGTCCAGCGTGTAAAGCCCTCTGAGATCGAACTTCCCGACCGGGACAACCATAACTTTGTATTCAACAAAGATGGTACTGGAGAAGTATTGTTCTCGGATCCTATTAAAATCGGCAGTCCGTCTAATTGGGGAGAGATAACCGAGCATGGGTTTGAGCCTCCTCATCGGCAATTACAGGAACCGGACTTAGATGGAGTAGAGGGATTAATTTTGAAAGAGCCGCCTGCCCAGCCCTTAAACATCGAAGCAGGGACGTCGATTGAGGCACAGCTAACGCACTTTACTGAGCAGGTGATACACGTCTTGGAAGGGCCGCGGGATTATTTCAGTGAACTTGACCTCGACCCTGTGGGAAAGGCCCAAGCGATAGCGCGTATTCTGCTTGGCGCAGAACTTCTTGTGTTCTCAGAAGGGCGGTAGCGGGCTATACCATGAGCGAGGGATAAAAAAATAAAAGTGAACAGGTGGGCATCTTGACCGCCTGCCTCTGTTCAGTACAATCCCGCGCGTTAGAACAAAGGCTGCTGGCTGTCGGTCGCCGCGGTTGCTGGCGCTGAAATCAAAGGGAGACACTACCATGAGCGATACGTATCTGGAGGAAGTGAAAAGCGCACTTAATAAGGACGAAAAACGACTCGGACAAGTATGGCGGCTCAGTGAGAAGGGGTTAAATGCAAAGAAAATAGCGGAAAAGTTGAACGTTAAGACACACGGATTCGTCTATAATGCTCGGAGAGACATAAAGGCAATTGTGGATGGGTTTGTGCCTACTTCAGAGGGCTCTGCTAAGGCGTGCGGACGCGGTCTTAAAGGTTTCGCAAAACGCCACCGGGATTCGTTCTCCTCTACAACTTTCTCGAAACTCCAAGAGACGATAGATAAATGCGACTGTAGTGCGGCTGATTCAACCAAACGGGAAAAGGAGGAACCAAAACTTAAGAGCCAAACGAGTGCTGCCGAGCAAAAACAGCAAGCAGAAGCCAAGGCCGACGCATCCCCAGCCGAGAGAGACGAAAGCCCAATGGGAGAATCCGCGGACTGGCGCAAGCACTTGCTGAATACCCTCCTCGAAATTACACCGTTGGCATTTGAACGGCTATGCAAAAGACTTCTAGAGAAATCGGGGTTTACCCCAGTTGAGCTAACAGACGGACCGGGAGACGAGGGAATTGACGGGCGTGCAGTAATCAGCCTCGCGGGACTTGCTAACGTTACTGTGCTGTTTCAGTGCAAGCGATACGCTGGCAGCATCAGCCCAAGAATCGTCAGAGACTTTCGTGGGGCGATAGGAGGATCGGCGGAAAAGGGCATCATCTTTACAACAGGCCGCTTCTCGGAAAATGCGCAAGTAGAAGCCCAAAAGCCAGGAACTACGCCGATAGACTTGATCGACGGCGAATTACTGATCGACAAAATAAAACAACTCGACCTTGGCGTGAGCACAAAAACGAAAAGGGTCGAGGTAGAGGTGGTAGAGGTGGACAAGGATTGGTTCACGTCGCTATGACCTCGGCGTGTACTTCGTGCGCGTCGAGTCGCCGAGCTTGGAATCGCCCCCGCACCGCGGCTTTTTCGCCTGCGCCTTATCGACGGCTGCTGGCCCCCGGTCGCCGCGATCGCAGCCGCCGGCGTAACCAGCTCCCTGCAAGACATGGACTGGCTCTGCGATTTAACCGCCTATACCCCTCCGCTGAGCTACTAGCCACCGGCTGCGAGATCCGCCTGCCCGGAGCCGGTCGAAGAAACGACGATGGAGAAAGAAGAATGCAACGACAAAACCAGACGCTGCTCGCGAAGCTCGCGCCAATATTCGGCCATCAGACCGAAAACATCGCGGTCGAGGCCCTTGGCCACATCCTGTCGGAGTCCGAAGCGGCTCGGCGCGCCCTTTCGGACGTGCTGCGAACCGATGGCGAGGAGGTTGGGAAAATCGCTCGGGTAAAAACGCAGGTCAGCGGCGAAGAGGGGACGCGGCCGGATCTCGCCGGTTTCGACCAGCATACCCAAGAGCGCGTACTGATCGAGGCGAAGTTCTGGGCTGGGCTTACCGATAACCAGCCGGTCGCCTATCTCAAACGACTACCGGAAAATCAAGCATCGGCGCTTTTGTTCGTTGCGCCGTCCGCGCGGCTGGATGCGCTATGGGCTGAGTTATGCCGGAAAGTATCGGAGTCGGAATCAGGTATCGAGTTGGGCCCAGACCGTAACGAGGCGGAAGGACTTCGGAGTGCCACTGCTGGCGGCAAACGCCGTTTGATGCTGACCAGTTGGGCGGAACTGCTTGATCGTATGGACTCCCAAGTAAGCATCGCCGGAGAATCGCACACGGAGTGTAATATCCAGCAGTTGCGAGGACTTGCCGAGCAGATGGACGAAGACGCCTTCCTGCCACTGCGGCCGGGGGAACTCGGCTCGGAAATCCCGCGCCGCCTAATCAGTCTAGAGAATCTCGTCAACCATGTTATCGAACGCTTGGAAAGGGAAGAATTGGCAGCAGACAGCGGAAATCTGTACTCCTTGCGTACTGAATACGGGTACGCTTTCAAACTTTCCGGAGCAGGTGCATGGTTTGGGATCGACCACGACAAGTGGGCCACGGTCCGGGATACCCCCCTCTGGCTTTACTTATATGGTGAGGGCGATCGTTGGCAGGGCGTGAAGCCCTTCAGTGAAATACGCGACAATCTCAAGCCGCTCGGTCTGAAGACTCCTCCTGAACTATTTGATGAATTTGCGGACAATGAGTTGGTGATCCCGATCTATCTGCCGGTCGGCGTCGCGGCGGACGCGGTACTCGAGGCCGTGGTCGAACGCATCGAGGAGATCGGAAAGCTGCTGTGACTGCCTTCTCGACGGCTGCTGGCCGCCGGTATCGGAAGGGATTGGCGACAAAAATCCACCGCACAGGTAACGCCCCGCCCCGCTGGAGGTGTTTAAGTAATACACCGCCAGATGGTATTACTGTGAGGCGGTGAATCACTACAAGAGAGGAGGATGGTGATGTTGAAGCACTTATCGTTCCTGCTCATTACCCTATCCCCGAGCGCGTCGTCCGCTGACGGAGCCGTCGGCCTAGGTATCCTTGAAAGAGGGATCAGCCTGTGGCATGTTAATCCTATGACCCGAACTATGTGGGGCGTCGAACTGGAACGGTTGAGGGGGACCAATGAGGTTATCGACTTCGGATCATACAGCGGCGAGATAGAGGAAAACACGCTGTCGGCTCGGATCTCGCTGACGCGCAAGAAGCTGGCCTCCTTGAGCAAAAAAGTCTCATGGTTCGGATACCAGTCGGCTTTCTTCGACGGACACGAAAGACGCTGGGGAGATGAGCGCGAGTTTGGGACGGGACAATGGGACTTCGGCCTCGGCCTCGGCTTCGGCGTCCTCTGGCGTCCGGTCAACCGAGTGGGCATAGCCTTGCGACAAGGGCTCGAGCTCGACATTGAATACCAGAGCCAGAACTTGCCAGACGGGGACGACCCTCATAATGTCGCAACTAATGAGATAAGGACTCTGAGGGTGCAGATACCCTCTCCTCGGCTTATTGTGCTGGTGGGGTTTTAAATCAACGGTGTATTCAGAAAGGATCCGCGGTCGCGCGGCCCCGACATGCGCTACCTATCCGTTGCCCTTCTCCTGCTGGCGTCCTGCTCAGCGGATCCTCCGCTAGCTCACGAGCCCGATCGCTCGTGCAGCACAGGTGCATAGGTCCTACGTGGTTCAACCGGCAGACCTCAGACGGGAGAACTACGTCTCTGTGCATGATTGCCGATAAGCTCACCTATTTGTTCGGCAAGATCGGCGAAGAACCTATCGCACAGTTTTCGGCTCCGATACAATGGGGCAAGGAGCATAAAGGGTATCTGTACAGGAATGACCCGCTCTACGGACGATTCCCCGATGCCGGCGAGCAGTCCGACATCATCCTCATAGAGACCTATCGAACCGGACTGGTAGATGAGACGGTGTTTATTTTCAGGTTTGAATGGGTGGAGCGCCACCTAGTACATCGCTTGCAAAGCAACTACCCGACAGTAGCGGCCGACGAGGCTGACTGCTTTATCTATGGATTGCTCCCTTGGGGAAACGGCGAGTTTTTTCGCTACCGCGTAGAGTAGAACCGGTTAGTACGTGACGACTAGGAACCCGACCCTATCGACTAACCACGCGGACGGACGTTTTTGCCTCTGGTAGTCGGCTGCGAGATCCGCGAGGTCAACTCGTACCCCAATACCCGGAGCCGGTCGAAGAAACGACGGTGGAGGAAGAATAGCGACCACGTGCCCGGGCAACGACCCGCGCACTCCCGTCCCATGCTTGGCCTTCCCACCTCAACCTAAACGAAGGAGGACACAAATGAACAAATCAATACTACGCACGTTGCAAGCTGCAACGATCCTCACGGTGCTTGTGCTCCTGCTTTCGATCAACTTGGGCCAAGCCGAACACGACAGGGTCTATTGTGGCGAGATGTTCTGGGATCAATGCTTCGATTGTGGCTTAAATCCCGATCATCGTTTTTGTTCTTGGGAATATATAGATAGAAATACACCATATCCGAAATATGCTTGGATCACGTTTGCCTTAGATTGGGAGTGCAATCTGTATATAGCGGACAGGCAATATTCTTCTACTCCCTGTTCGTTGGTCACGCCAGACAATGCAACGGATCAGAATTTTAGCTGCGGCCGCTCCAGACTGTGCGAGGATTTTAACCCGGACGAGCCATACCGGTTATGCACCAGCTACCATATCAACGACAAGACGCAGGAAAGTTGTTTGTGTTCGTCGGCTCCTTGTTCAGAAACCAATCAGGCTACGGTTGTGGACGAGACCTCGTGGGGACAAATCAAAACCTTAAAACAGAATAATTCCGATTTTTGATTTTTCTTGCGGCTGAGGCGAAACCTGGCCACACGGGACCCAGTGTGCGGTGAAAGTCGCACGCACGGTTCTGAGGGGGGCGGGAACTGGTGACAGGCTCCGCCTACCCGACAAATAATTTTTTTGACGAGGGCTATTAAAAACCCCCGTGCCAAATCTCCCGGCACGGGGTTTTTTCGGTTCTCTCAGATTTCAAAGAGGCTCACGACCGAATAGCGACAACAGCTTGAACAGCATACGTAGCATTGGATTCCTTCTACTTATTGCTGACATATTGCTGACACGACTTTTTCGCCGCTATGGTATGTTTGTCATAACTCCTTGTTTTTATTGGAGTCGCCTCCCGGACTCAAACCGAGGACTGTCTAATTCTTAACAAGATGGTCATCAGATCTTCAAGTCGTGTCACCAAACACCCACAGATAAGCACTACTTTTATTAATGAGGACATTCCCATGAGTGTATTCTGATCCAAGAACGAAGATCTAAGGCCATTTCTCAGCCGACTGTCCTGTCCAAAGGCGCGGCCCTACCGCTGCCTTATCACATCGCCCAGATTCTGTCCCAAATCCTTAGCCCCCCTCTGGTATCGGCGGTCTGCATTCTATTGGCCTCATCCTGTCTGAACCGGCCCGACGCTTGGCTGTGGGGAGGAATCCACATCCTGCTGACGGCTGCACTACCCACCCTCTACATCGTCTATCTCTACCACCGGGGGTGGGTGAGCGATCCCCATCTCAATGTGCGATCCGAGCGTTTCCGCCCCTTGGTAGCCGCCTTGCTGACCAGCCCTCTTTCCCTAGGGCTGCTCTACAGTGCATCGGCCCCGCGTCTGCTGGTACTTTTAGCGGCTCTCAATCTGATCCAACTCGTCTTGTTTCTCGGCATAACCCTGCGCTGGAAGATCAGCGCCCACTGCACCGCAGTAGCAAGTTTGGCCGTATTGGGGTTCTACTTATTAGGGCTGACTTCCTCTTGGTTGTTAGCGATCGTACCGGTGGTGGCATGGGCGCGGATTTATCTGGGATCGCCGGCTCAGACTATGGCCGGGGCCGTTCTAGGCGCTAGTCTGTGGATGGCTGGCTTGCTCAACTTTGGCTTCTAGGCGTCGGGAGTTAAAGGGGCCAAGCGGGAGAAGTGAAGCGGCCCGAGTGGTTCCAGCCTGACTGCTCCGACCAGAGAATCCCATCCGAGAACATAGAGCAGAAGGCCGTGGATGTGGTGCTGTTCTCTTCGCTCATCTGCGGCGTTTTAGCGGTGCCACTAGAGCGGCTGTTGCGCGATTCGGGAGTCAAAACGGTGGCCATTGCCCACGGCTTGGACGCCTTGTGGTCTTTCCCTCCTTACCAGTGGACTTTGGAGCAGGCCTTTACGCGGCTGGACGCCGTAGTGGCGGTGAGTGCGGCTACCGGTCAGGCGTGCCTAGACCGAGGGCTAGACTCGGCCAAGCTGCACATCATACCCAACGGCATTGACCTCGAGCGCTTTGCGAGCCATCCGCGCCCGGGGCGAGACCAAGTGTTTTTGGGCGGGCGATCTTTACCGTCCGAGGCTTTTTTACTATGCAGTGTAGGGCGGCAGGTGCGGCGCAAGGGCTTTCCCTGGTTCGTCGACTTTGCCTCCGCTAGCCGACAGCGGTCCGATGGGCTACTGAGCGAGAAACAAGCATTCATCTACAGGGAGTCGCCTAGACGTAGCTCCACACCCAACCGGCGACTACTCAACCCCACCGCAGCGGTGGATCTCTGCCAATCGAGATTGTCCGGCATGACCGCGACCATTTGGATCGCGCCGTACCCCAGCTACGGTAGAGGGAAAAACAAAGCAATCGGCCGAGGCATACGCTTGCGAAAGGTCCGTGCCGCGCAGGTAGCCAGTGAACACGGGCCCAGTGTCAGCGAATAGACTTTCCAATTTGCCTCGAGCCGGACCGTCGCCCACCAACGCGAGGCGAAGGTGGGGGCGGCTTTGGAGCACGGGCAGGAGCGTCTCCACCTGTTTCTCAGGTGCTAGACGGCCGGCGTAGAGCAGCAGATTTTTCTCGGGCTGGTCGCCGCTAAGGCGAGTCCGCATCTGCAGATCGCGGTGGCGGGGGTGGAAGCGCTGAGTATCGACGCCCCGGCTCCACATGCGAACCCGGCGAATGCCTTGTTCTTCCTGGAGTAGCTATTGCATCTTTCGTATCTTTTTTGTCAGCAAAGAGGCTATCCTGTCCTGATCGCTGTGCGTTTTATCATCGATGCCGAGCTTCCTCGATCCCTTGTGGGTGTGATTGTTAGCAGAAACCGGAATGCAGATCGCCAAACCACGTTACCTCTATCACGGAAGTCCTGAAAAACTTGATCGTATCGAACCTAGTCCGGCGAGAGGAGTGGGACCAGAAAAAGACCGTTTGCACGCCGTCTATGCTACCCATATTCAAAATCTCGCCATAGTATTTTCCCTGCCGTTCATCCCGAACGAGAATAATAACCTTAGCTTTCGAGTATCATTTCAAGCGGACGAGCCTGAGATTCACTTAGAAGCAGGCTCCCTCGACACGTCTAAGCCTGGATTCTTGTACACCGTACCGTCGGCTTCTTTCGAGCAACTCGACGATGAGCAGTGGGTATCATATGATCCCGTTGAGCCATGCGACAACGTGCAGATAAACCCAAAGGACTTTCTCCACTGGCTACGGTGAGAACGTCCCTCATGCTGGATTTCAAATGAAACGCGAACACATTTTTGCCCATTACGAACAGGACGCAACCCGGTACTGGAAGCTGAGAGAAGGCGGCTATGCCAGCCCGCTAAGTGTGTGTCAGGGAGATGAGGTAACGTTCCATATATCGAATTCCAGATCGTACTACGATGTATTTGTGTTCCACGAAGGGGCAAAACGGCGTCTGGTAAAGGAGATAAACGACCTGCGTGGCGGGCTTCCCCCGGTCCCCGAGTTTGGCTATCGGGACGGATTCGCCTGGCCCGCGACGGTCTCGTTCCGGGTGCCTCGCGACTGGAAGAGCGGCGTTTACATCGCCAGTTTCCCCACCGCACAGGGGACCCGGGAAATCCTCTTCGTCGTTCGCCCGTGTGTTCCCAGCGCGCCGATTCTCCTGACGATCGAGACCAATACCTATGCCGCCTATAACACCGTGGGCGGCAAATGCCTCTTCCCCTATCTGTCTACCGACCGATCTCACAGCGACCTAGTGACCTTTGAGCGACCCCTGCAGCCGGACATCATGGGCGGGTTCTATGCCTGGGATCAGTTCTTCACATCATGGCTCGACGCCGAGGGGTACCAGGTAGACTACTGCGTCAACGCCGACCACGATCGGCAGCCGGATCTCCTAGATGACTACCCTGCACACCTCAGGATCTGTCATGGCGAGTACTCCAGCCGCGAAGAATGCGAGCAGCTTCAGCGGTTTGTAGCACGTGGCGGCAACCTGATGGTGTTCGCCGGTAACTCTTTCTCGCACTTGGTGGAGACCAGGGCCGACGGACGCCAGCTTTACTGTGCTAAGAGCCGGTACAAAAAGCATCCGCTCGGGACGCCAGAGGACCCCGAAACATCCTTTCTCCGCGCAATCGATACTCTGCGTCAGCGCACCATTGGCGTTTCCTATACGGCTGCTGTCAACGCCAAGAGCAAGGTTCCCGGCGAGATTGTTGCCCCGACGTCCGGGGAATACGGATTCTTCCGCGTGACCCAGCCCGACCACTGGGCGTTCGCAGGAACCGGGCTGGGAAAAGGGGACGAGTTTGGCCGGGCAGACTCGATCGTTGGGGTCGAATGCGACGGCGGTGACATCGAATTCAAGGATGGGAAACCGCGATTTACAGGCCATGACGGAATCAGCCCGCATTACCAGATCATCGCGATCGGGGACGCGGAGGACCACGGTTTCAACGCGGACCTGGGGATCCACCAGGACCGGTTCTACGCCACCGTCGCGGTCAACGAAACGGAGTTCAAGGGGATTGTCTTCACCGCGGCAACCATCGAGTGGGCGCACGGTCTTTACCGGAACGGCGGTCCGGTGGCACAGATCACACGCAATGTCTTGGACCGTCTGGGCAGATAGTGGATGAGTGACCGAACAACGGCATGCCTTTGACATGGTCAAGTATTAGAAGCAAGTTGAATCATTTCAAAAGCTGCGCGATTGACAAATATCTCCGATTGAAAGACAACTTCAAATGCTGATAATCGACACGCACTGCCACGCCGGGAACAACTGGTTCGAGCCTATCGAGACACTTGAGTTTGAAATGGATCGCAACGGCGTTGACAAGGCCGTACTCATCCAACACGGCGGCACATACGACAACGCCTATCTCCTCCAAGAAGCCGCCAAACGATCGGGCCGATTCAAAGTTGCGGTCCTAGTGGATCCCGAGTCGCGCGATCCACTCGGCGATCTTGCACGGCTCGCAGCGCAAGGGGCCGCCGGTGTGCGCATTGCCCCGAATGGCCAGTTCGCCAACGCAGGCCCTTACGACATGTGGTGCAGAGCCGGCGAACTCGGCCTCGTAGTCTCAAGCATCGGCATGGCACCCCAGTTCGCTGCCGATGACTTCTCGCGCGTGCTCGATGCGTGCCCCGACACGCACGTCACTATCGAACATCTCGCAGGCGTGGGCATTGCCGAGCCGCCCTACGCCGAGTACGCCAAAGCCCTCCAACAGGGCGAGCGCGACAACACCAGCATCAAAGTCCCCGGCTTAGGCGAAATCTGCGCCCGCCCACCGCGCCTGCTGCCCGAACTCGAATTCGACCACGTACCGCCACTTTTCGAGATGGCCAAGGACGCATTCGGCGTGCAACGCATGATGTGGGGCAGCGACTTCCCGCCCAGTGCTGGCAGAGAGGGCTACACCAATGCGCTGCGCGGCGTCCTCAAACATCCGGCCTTTGCCGACGGCGACGATATCGAGTGGGTCATGGGTAAAACCGCGGCGCGCGTGTGGGGATTCTAAGGATTGGGGTACTGCGAGAAAATCCAACTTCCCTGTAGGAAATAACAGAGCGAAATGGCTAAAGAAAAAAAGAAAACCTCGCGTCAGGCGTATGGCATCACGGTACTCAAAGCTGCTGACCCCCGGGTGCTCGCAGAAAAAAAGAAGCACGAACCCTGCATCTACGGCAACAAATTCTGGAATGTGAGTTGGTGCGTAATGGACTTCCTCTCGCACCAGGGTCTGCCGCCAAAGACGCAGGTTTTGGATATCGGCTGCGGTTGGGGTCTCGCCGGGATATACTGCGCCAAAAACCACGGTTCCAACGTCACGGGAATGGACGCGGATGCGGCGGTCTTTCCCTACTTGCAGCTACACGCCGAGATCAACGAAGTCGAGATAGAGACCTGGTGCTGCAAGTTTGAGAAAGTAAAAAGGAAAGACCTGCGCCAAACCAACCTGATCATCGGGGCCGATATTTGCTTCTGGGACGAAATGGTCTCGCCGCTCTACAAGCTGATCAAAAAGGCGATCGGGGTCGGGGTCGGGCAGATCATCATCGCCGATCCGGGCCGCCCGCCCTTTCACTCGCTGAGCGAGAAGGTCGTCGAGAAGCTCGGCGGCGAGCTCAAAGAGTGGGAAATTGACGGCGAGGTCACAGCCGACTCGTACCTGCTCATCGCGGGCACGCTGCCTTAGCACTCAGAACCAGTTTCCTTTATCCACCACATTCACCAACGCCTCGCCGCAGGCAAAGCGTTTGCAATTCTCCACCAACAGGTCGCGTCGGCGCTCGTTCAGATAAGGGCCGGCCGCGGCCACGTGCGGGGTCATCAGGAAGTTCGGGGCCGTCCACAGCGGGTGCTCCGGCGGCAGCGGCTCCTCCTCAAACACATCTAGGGCGGCACCGGCGATCTGGCCTTCGCGCAGGGCTTGATCGAGGTCGGCCAACTTGACGTTCGCGCCGCGACCGATGTTGACGAAGTACGCGCTGGTCTTCATCTGCTCGAACTGGGCGCTGGTGAAAAAGCCCTCGGTCTGCGGCGTCTGCGGCGCAGTGACTAGCACGAAATCCGCCCTCGGCAGGAGCTGGTTGAGCGCGTCTGGGCGGTATAACTCGTCAACGCCCGGCGGCGGCGACTCAACGCGGGGGTCGATGCCAATGGTCGTCATGTCCCAGTTCTTGCACTGGCGCGCGGTCTCTGCACCAATCCCGCCGACGCCGACGATCAGCGCGGTAGCTTCGGGTAGGTAGGTCGCGGGACTCGATTCCCCTCCGCTGCGCCAATGGCCGGCGAACTGGTTGCGGAAGTAGTAGTGCATACCGCGCGAAAGCGCCAGCACAAAGGCCATGATATGGGCCGAGATGTGATCGTTGAAGATGCCGCGGAAATTGGTCACCACCACGTCGCTATCGATGAGTTCCGGGAAGTAATACCCCTTGGGCGGGCCGGCGGCTGGGGCGGCCAACCACTTGAGCTGAGCGGCCGCGGCCAACAGCTCAGGGTCCAAGGTGCCGAAACAGGCTTGCGCCGTGGGAAGAGCGGCTAGAGCTTCGGCGCGGCTTTCGCAGTGGACGATCTCCATCGTGGGGACCGCTTCGGACATCGCAGCGGCTAGTTCGCTGGCGGGTGACAGAAAGACGAACTTGAAAGACATGTGGCTCCTTTCGTTGGTATGTTGACTACAATCTAGCTAATCTTCGCATCGGACGCCTCTATGCGTATATTCTCGCAACATTTTGCTCACGCCAAGCCATGAGTTGCGATCCTTGCAAGACGCCGCGGCCGTACTCTACAAAAAAATTCCCCTGCCCGACGAGTTCGTCCGCGAGCGCACCGGCGGGGACATTCGCATCGGCGACCTGACTGGAGACGGGCAGGTCGATTTCCTCGTGTACAATGCCCTAGGGGGCATCAAACCCTGCTTTCTAGGGGCCTTTTCGCTTGCTGGAGAGCCGCTTTGGGCGGTGGGGAATCGGGATTTCACCGCGCTCGACGCGGACGAGCCGGGACGCCTCGCGACGATTTCTCCCGACCGCCCGGGGCCGGTGGCCATCTGCGACATCGACCAAGACGGGCGGCAAGAAGTCCTCTGCTTCCTCGTTGATCCCCATGTGAAACGCACCAGCAAATGGAACCTCGCAGACGTGCATATCGCCATCCTCGACGGGCGCACGGGTGCGGTCAAACGCTGCGCCGCGCCCGAGGAACTGGCGCGCTGCAACGCCTACGCGGACGGGGAAATGCACGTCCCCAACTACGTGCATCAGCGGCTGCTGATCGCCAACTTCTCCGGGCACGACCAGCCGCGCGATTTTGTCGTCAAGCTAGGCAGCGATATGCTCGCGTTCAACGACCAGCTCGAAGTGCTGTGGCACTATCGCAGCAAGTGGCATCGCTATCCGGGGCATGCGGCGTACATTCCGGCCGTTGGCGACTTGGACGGCGATGGGCGCGACGAGGTCAACGGCGGGCACTTCGGCCTCGACCACGACGGGCGCGTGTTGTGGGAAACCTTTTTAGGCGACCACGCAGACAGCGTGTTGGTCGATCAGTGGGGAACGGAACCAGCGGCCATTGTCTCGGGCGGCGGCCAAGTGCTCGACGGCAGCGGACGACGCCTACTGCACTTGGGGGCGGACGTGGTGCCACACGGGCAAGAGGTGCGCTACGGCAACTTGCGGCCCGAGCTACCGGGCCGCGAATTGGCCATCCGCTACAATGGGCACCATGCGGACGTGATGATCGTCGCGCAAGACGGTGTTGTGCTCAGCCGCTTCCGGGTAGATGAGTCGCCAAATAACACGGGAATGGAAATCGTGCGCTGGAACGAGCCGGAGCAAGGAGATTTGCTGTACAGTCCGGCGGCCCTCTTCAACGGCCATGGCCACAAGGTCGCAACCTTCCCAGAGCTACCCACGCCGACCGGCGGCAAGATGGGCTGGTATCACTGTTTTCCAGCCGATGTGTGTGGCGACGAGCGCGAGGAAGTGGTGCTCTACGATCCATACAGCGATGCCGTGTACATCTATACGCCCGCGCCGCTCGACGAAGGGCGGTTTGGCGGCTATCGACATACGCCACGCCAGTACAACGCACGGCTGCTCGATTGACGGGGAGAGAGGATGCCGGAAAAGATTGACAAATTCCTGATCGTATCCATCGACTGCTGGCGTCGCGATGCGCTGAGCCGGACGAACCCGAGGATGAACACGCCCAAATTCGATCTGCTGACTCGGGATTACGCCTTTGCTGAGCGCTACTTTGTCACCGCGCCGGCGACTCGCCCTTCGCACACCTCGCTGTTCACCGGGCTATATCCTTTTGAGCACGGGCTTTTTGGGCAGACCTACCTGAAGATGTTCGCGGACGTAGTCAACCTGTTCGACGTTTTTGCTGCGGCCGGGTACAGCGTCCGGGGTTTTTCCGAGCGGCCGGACGTATTCCGCTTCCTCGACTTCGCGCCTTTTATCGGGCCAGTCGATCCATCAGCCACCCAGCAGCACTTGGGATCGCTCGAACGCTTGTGTACCGAACTGGTCGAGCCGAGCGGACCGCAGTTTAAGTTCCTCCACTTTTGGTACACGCATGGCGGCTACGGCTTGGGCGGCATACCCCATCCGCCCAATCTGGGTCAGCTAGTGGCGGCTGGTCAGGTAGAAGAAGCTCTGCGCTACTACGAAGCGGCGGTGACCCACGTGCTGGAGTTTTCCCTCGTCGAGCTACTCAAGCGAATCGACCTCGACGAGTGGACGGTCTTTATCTGCGGCGATCACGGCGAGGGGTTTTGTCGGGAGGTTATGGCGCATGGCGACCGGCTGCATCCCAACGTGGTCCACGTGCCCATGCTGGCACACGTGCCGGGCGGCTTCTCCTTTCCGCGCGATGGGGCCGTCTCCGCCATCGACCTCTTTCCGACCATCGCGGCGTTGGCCGACCTACCCGTTGACTACCGGGGGTTTGGGCAGAACTGGCTGGAGCCGAGCGCGGCGTCGGCCGAGCGTTGGGTATTATCTGAGCTGGATAGCCTGTACGGAGTGGGTTTTCTCAGCGCCGACAATCTGCGCCTGCCCGAGGAGCGCGTCACCTCGCCTACGGCTATCGACGGCGAGGAAATAGCGCGCTATACCGAGGGCATCCGCGAGTGGTGCCTGTGCGATGGGCGGCATTTCTACCGCGAGAACGAACAGACGGGCGCATACGTCCTGCGCGACCTGCGCCACGGTGACGACGATCTGGTTTGCGCGGAGCCCTCGCACTACCGCGAGCAATATCGCGCCTTGCGGGATCGCTCTGCGTATCAACAGATGCAGGCTCAAGGAGCAACGGCTGGCGAGGCCGAGATCCTCCAAGAACGTCTGCGCGCCCTCGGGTATCTAGATTGATCGCCGCAGCGAACCTATTCGTCTTGTTACTCGTCTTGGCCGGGTGCGGCGAGGACGCGGGCGTGGATAGCATCGCAAACGGCGACTGTGAAGATAACGTCCTGCCGGGCAACCACATCGTGCGCTCGCGCGAAGACGCGGATGCCCTCGATAAGGAGGGACGGTGCAATTACACCATTGCTGGCGACCTCGAAATTACGCGCCTGAACCTCGCCCTTTTTGAGGGCTTGAGCCAGCTCGTCTCCGTGGATGGCAACCTCACCATCCACGACAACGACGAACTCAAAAACTTCGAGGGGCTAAACGAGCTCGTCTCCGTGGGTGGAAACGTCGCCATCCACGACAACGACGAACTCGTCGATCTCAAGGGGCTGTCCTTCCTCCACACAATCGGCGGGCACTTCAGCGTCTCCCACAACGACAAGCTGATCGCTGTGGACGGCCTAATCAAACTCAACGCGGTCGCCGGCAACGTGCGCATCGACAACAACAACCAATTGGCCAATGTCGATGGCCTGTTCGGCCTCACCGCGGTCGGCGGCAGCTTCATCATCGCGTTCAACCCCTCTCTTGCGCTCATAGAGGACCTTTCGAATCTCAGCCGCGTCGGCGGCGACCTCGTCGTCGAGGACAACCTAGCCCTCGCCACGATAGAAGATGTATCGTCTCTAAAGGAGATTGGCGGCAGCTTGCGCATTGGACGCAATGCCGCGTTGGACATCGTCGAGGACGTATCCAGTCTAACGCGCGTCGGCCAAGATCTGAGCGTTTACAGCAACCCGCGGCTGACGAGCATCGCCGGGCTAGCAAGTCTCAGCCGCGTCGGTGGCGACCTCAACATTTACAACAACGAAAAGCTGACTACGTTGGCGGGGTTGGAAAGCCTTGCGCAGGTCGCCCAAGACTGCAACATCTACAACAACGAAAAACTGACTAGCCTCGCGGGGCTAGCCAACCTCGTCGACATCGGGGGCAACGTGCTCATCGTTGAAAACGGCAACTTACCGACGAGCGAGGCCCAAGCTTTGGCCGATCGGGCAGCGACGGGCGAGGTATCCATCGCCGACAACGCGGATTAACCACCGCCAATCCCCGATGTAGGGGCGACCGGCCGGTCGCCCCTAGCCATCCCCGTAATAACCTGCTCCACCTCGGCAACGGTCGTCTCCTTGGGATCGATGTCGTCGGCGACGACGCGGCCTTGGCGCAGCACCACAATCCGGTCCACGACCTGGAAGACGTGGTGGATGTTGTGCGCGATGAAGATGCAGGAGTGGCCCGAGTCGCGGGCGTTGCGGACAAAGCGCAAGACGCCTTGCGTCTCCGCGACTCCTAGATTGTTGGTCGGCTCGTCGAGAATGATTAGCTCGCTATCGAAGTGCATGGCTCGCGCAATGGCCACGGATTGGCGCTCGCCGCCCGACAGCGCGCCGATGGGCGTCGTCGGGGGAATGTCCTTTTCAATGCCCACCTGCTTGAGCAAGGCACGGGCCACATTCGCCATCGTCTCTTGGTCCATGCGCCCTAAAAACGCAGGACCTTTCAGGGGTTCGCGGCCCAAGAAAAAATTCCGCGCAATGGACAATTCCGCTACGAGGGCGGAGTCCTGATAGATGGTTTCAATGCCGTAGCCAATCGCGTCGGCGGTGCTCTTGATGTCGGCTCGTTCGCCGCGAATGAAGATGTCGCCGCTGCTGGCGGGAACGGCCCCAGAGAGAATTTTGATCAGCGTGGATTTACCGGCCCCATTGTCGCCGAGCAAGCCGACGATCTCGCGCTCGTTGACCGTCAAGTGGACGTTTTCGAGGGCGCGCACCCGTCCGTAGGACTTGCTGATGTCGTGCATTTTGACTAGGGGTGCGGCCATGGGTTATGCCTCCCTCTGTCGGCGGCGGTCCACCCACGAATGCAGGGCCATCATGGCCAAGATGATCGCGCCGATGAAAATGTTGTACGCCAGTCCAGGCACGCCAATGAGCACGATACCGTTGCGCATCAGGCGCAAGATGAACACGCCGAGCACCGTGCCGATGATCGTGCCGCGCCCGCCCGTCAGGGCCGTCCCCCCAATCACGACCATGGCGATGACCTCCAGTTCGTAGCCAGTGCCGCTGTTGGGATTGGCCGCAGCCGTGCGAATGGAGCTAATGATGCCAGCGAAACCCGCCATGACGGCTGAGAGGACAAACAGCTTGACTTTGGTGCGCTCTACGGCCACCCCGCGGGCGCGGGCGACCTCGGCATTGCCGCCTGCAGCTTGGAGCCAGTTCCCCATCTTGGTCTGCGTCAGCAGATAGCCGAGCAACAGCGCCGCCGCCACAAACCAAAACAACGACATGTACACGCGTAGGCTAGCCACGTTGAAATCCCCGACCAGTACCTCGGCGAGGAAGAGATCCTCGGCGTCCCAAGTTCGCTGCGGGAACCCTCTGGTCACCACCAACGCACTGCCCCGCACGACCAGCAACATGCCGAGCGTCACCAAAAACGAGGGAATCCGCAAGCGCGTGACGAACAAGCCGCTGCACAGGCCGATAGCCGCAGCCATGCCCAAGGCGAGGACAAAGCCGACCTCAATGGACGTAGCCCCGGTGTTGTACAGGGTCCACATGAGCACTGGGCAGAATCCGAACAACGAGCCGACTGAAAGGTCGAATTCGCCGGCCGTCATCAGCAGGGTCATGGCCAGCGCGATCAGCCCTAACTCCACCGTGAAGGCCAGCATGTTGCCGATGTTGCGCGGCGATAGAAACGCCGGATTGATCTGCCAGAAGACGAAAATCATGGCGACCAGCAGAACGAACGGGCCGAATTCCGGCCTCGACATCATGCGCTGTACAACCGCGTTCATCTATTCGCCCGACAGGATATCGTCGTAGAGCTGGGCCTTATCGGCCTCGTAGAGCGCGCCAGTAGTGACGTCGAAACCAGGCGGAATGCCGCTGGCAGCCATGGAGGCCAACGACAGCGCCATGTAACTGATCGCCAGCGGATCTTGCCACATGGCCGCGTTGACGTAGCCGCTGAGGACTTCTTGGGTGGTGTCGAGCGAGTTGCCCCAGCCGACGACGGGAATATCGCCGGGGGCGAAACCGGCTTGGTCAAAGACGCGCTTGATGCTGCCGGTGACCAGATCTCCAAGGCCGATGATCGCGTCGATGTTGTCGCCGTTGGCCGTCATGTAGTCAACCATGCGGGCGATGACTTCGGCCTGATCGAGGGTAGCGTCGGTGACTTCCCAAGTGATGCCCAACGGCTCAAAGACACTGGCGACGCCTTGTTCCTCTTGGACGCCATAGGTCGCACCTGGCACTTCCACCGGCATCCAGACGAAATCGCCGGATTTGACGTGGCCTTTATCGACCAGATACTGCGCCCACTGCCGGCCGGTCGTCACCAAGTCGCCCCCGACATAGGCGTCAAAACTAGCAGTGGGGTCGGGCGTATTCATGTTGATGATGGGAATGTTGGCGTCGTTGGCTTCCTTGGCCACTTGCACCAAGCTGCCCGGGTCGGGGCTGCTGGTGACAATGCCGTCGGCCCCAGCGGCAATGGCAGCGCGCACAGCCTCTTGGTGCGAGGCCACATCGCCGTTGTGGAAGGACGTGTTGACTTGATGACCGGTATCCTGACCCCACTGTTGCGCCCCAGCTAGGAAATACGTCCATACCGGATCGGCGGGCGAGCCGTGCGAAATCCAGTAAAAGGTCTTGGCCTCGGCCAAGGGCGCACTCAAGGCCAGTAGCGCGCCGGCAAGCGCAACAATCCTCGTCTTAAACATCGGCGTTCCTCTCTGTAAAATGTATGCTCGGCAGCAGTGCGCCGAGGCGAATTAGACTCAATATAGGTTTGGATTTCTCTCCTTCCAATGCTCCTAGAGGACGCCAATGGCAGACGAGAATGCCCGCTTCACCTCCTTTTTGTCGGTAGAAATTCGCCAACGCTTGACAGCGAATCCTTTTATTTCCTATCATTGCCATAGACGGCCCTAACAAAAGAAGCGACAACGCCAGCCCCCTATGGGCGTCACCCCTTTCACACTACAAAGGAGACAGGATGAAACACGCAACGCTGTTACTCATCCTCGCAGTTGCCTTTACCGGCACTGCCTTTGGCCACAACGGCCTGACCAACTTCTTGCCCACCGTTCCCGACCCGCTCGCCATCAACATAGACGGCATGGAAGACGATTGGGATTGGTATGACCGCGATTTCGCCAATACCGACATCATCTCCATTCTGGGCCAGAAGAAAGGCCAAGGGGTCAATCCGGCACCAGACGATTTCAGTATGGCGTGGTTTATGGCTTGGAGTCCGCCCCCGGACAACGCCTTCTATTTCTTCGCCCGCGTAAAGGACGATACCCTCCGCGCCGGGTGGGGGAACGAAAAGGCCAACTGGTGGGACGACGACAACCTCAACCTCCTGTTCGACGCCGATCACGGCGGCGGGCCTGTTACGGGCAATGAGGACATCAACGAAATCTCCAACGGATATCGCTATCATCTCAGTCCGCTCCATACCAACGAAGTCGGCCCCCACGCCGGTGGTCTAGCTGGCCCGGGCGAGAACGACGACTTCCAGCCCTTTAGCATCCAGCCCCACAACATGCGCTATCGCACCACGGTTGCGCCGGCGGATGCCGGGCACCTCACGCCCAATGTGGAGTACACCTTTGAGCTGAAGGCAAAACTGTGGGACATATACGATGTCTCCGGGGAAGCAGCGAGCATCCAACACGTCTTTGCCCCCGACCAAGTATTGCATATTGTCGTCCAGTTTGAGGAAGGCGACGAAGGCCCGCACGGCGAGTCGGATTTCTGGGGACAAGCTGGTGTTCCCGAAGTCAACGGCATGGTCGATGCGGACCAAGCCGCCGACGCCCTATGCCTGCTGACCGCAGACATAGAGAACTACCCAGACTCCTTTACCGACGTAGGGACCGCTGTCGAGCACGTCACCTGGGCGCGCATCAAAAACCACTTCAGCGAATAAGCTCCGCAGCAATACGCAAAAAAAGGGGACGGGTCGATTGGCCCGTCCCTTTTGCGTCCTAATCCCGTTTCCCCTATCCCCCATCCTGCCCATCCACGTCTAGGCGATTCAACCACAAACTCACCCGTCCCAAGTGGTCCAGCGGCGGCACCGGCGGAAAAATGTGCATCCCCCCGGTGATAATATCTAGCCGCCCATCGCCATCTAAATCACCAAGATCAGCGGTCACGAAATTAGCGGGATCGCTGGTAATTGAATGGCGCGTGAAGCGCTGCTGGCCGTCGTTTTCCAACCAGATCAAACCCTGGCGGGGCAAGTCTTCCCAACGGGCCGATTGGTCGGCGATGCAACTGGCCACGACAATATCCAAGTCGCCGTCTAAGTCGAGGTCGCCGGCATTGGCTGCGTACGCTCCGTAGAACCGGGTGAGATCCCGGTACTCAAAGCGCAACTCGCCCATGTTCTCCAGCCACTGCACCCCGTGATACGGCTTGGCATCCGTGCCGTCGAAACCATCGCCGTTGGTAAACAAAATGTCGAGGTCGGCGTCCTGATCCAGATCGACCAACTCAATGCCCGACGAACCAAACGCCGGGTTGCGCGCTTCGAACAAGACGTGCTCGGCAAACGCGCCACCGCCCTGGTTGATAAACGCGACGATCTGTTCAAATTCCTGGGTGATCAGGGCGATGATGTCGGGCTGGTCGTCGCCATTGAGATCGCCGATGGGCACGTGCGTACAGCCGCTTTTGCTCGACAAGGTGTGAAGCTCGTTGTATTGATCGCCGGATTTGTATTCTAGCCACGCGACTTCGCCCGTGCGACGCCAGCCGAACATGGCGAGCGCAAAGTCCCAGTCGCCGTCGCCGTCCAAGTCTGCGGGTCGCACGTCCGCTACCCGAGGAACGCCCGTTGCCAGCACGAAAGGCGTAAAGGACTGGCGGCCGTCGTTGACCAGCAGGACCACTTGTCCGAGTAGCTCGTCCGTGGGCATCAATTGGCCCAACAGCGCGACGACGATGTCCAAGTCGCCGTCGCCCTCCAGGTCGAAAACTTCCGACCGCGCCGGTGCCTTCAATTCCGCGAGCGGCGTTTCCACGCCCCGATTGCCCTCCTGGTGAATCCACGACAGGACATCGTACTGGGCGTCGCAGACCAGAATGTCGGGCTGGCGATCCTGGTCTAAATCGCCGACGGCGACGTTGCAAATCATGGGACGCGACGCGGAATCCTGCACCGGCTGCCCCAGGGGAATTTTCCTGAAAAATTTCGCCACATCGCTCGTATCCGGGGGCAGGGCAGCAAACGCTTCGGGCGCGTTCTCCTCGTAAAACTCCAAGCATATCCGGCGTTCCTCTGCGGATAGCCGTATATTCCTCTGCTGCCACAGCAAGTCGAACATCAGCGACATCTTCTCGGGCCACACCCGGCGCGTCAACACGCTCGGCGCAGGCGTGGCGTGGCACATGCCGCAATAGGCCTGCACCACAGGGGGATACACAGGCTCGGTGCGGGTTTCGGTCGCCTGCTCGCCAGCGCAAGCAACGACGAATACAAGCAGCAATCGAACAAAGTTTTTCACGAGCGGCCGCCCTTAATCAAGGCAATCCAAAAATCCCATAATCACAGTCTAGACAATGTACCACCTAAACGTAGCCAGCGCCGCATTGATCTCGCTTTTGGGATGCAACTCCCCCCCTCAAAGTCCGCTCCCACAATTCGTCGAGGTCGGCGCACAAACCGGCTTACAGTTCACCAACGTCTCCGGCAGCACCGATCAACACTATATCGCCGAGTCCGCGTCGGCTGGCAGCGCATTTCTCGATTACGATGGCGACGGGTATCTGGACCTCTTCTTCGTCAATGGAACCCGGCTGGAGCAGCCATCGGCTGCAGCGCGGAACCGACTTTTCCGCAACGAAGGCGGGAGCTTTCGCGAGGTACAGGTGGATTTGGGGCCGAGCGGTTGGGGCATGGGCTGTGCCGTGGGCGATTTTGACAACGACGGCGATCCCGATGTGTACGCGACCTATTTAGGCCCCAACCGGCTCTACCGCAACGATGGGCAGGCTTTCCCCGCAGGGGCACAAGCGGCTGGCGTGGCGGACGAAAGTTGGGGCACCAGCGCGGCCTTTGGCGATCTGGACGGCGATGGCCTCTTGGACCTATACGTTGCCAACTACGTGGCCTTCGACGTGGAAAATCCCCCAAGTATAGACGCCAAATGTCCCTATAAAGGGCTGGACGTATTTTGCGGCCCCGGCGGCTTCACCCGTCAGCCCGACCGAGTGTACGCCAATGCCGGCGCGGGCCGCTTTATCGACAAAAGCGCGACCACCGGGCTGGACCAATACGCCTATCCGGGCCTCGGCGTGGTTTTCGGCGATCTCGATGCGGACGGCGATCTCGATATCTACGTGGCCAATGACACCGCGCCCAACCTGCTGCTGCGCAACGACGGCCCTTGGCAGCTAACCGAAGTTGGCATCGAAGCGGGCGTGGCCTTTAGCGGCTATGGCAAAGACCAAGCTGGCATGGGGGTACACAGCGGCGACTATGACCGCGACGGGCGGCTCGACCTGTTCGTGACCAACTTTTCCAACGATGTCAACACGCTCTACCGCAACGAGGGCGACTTGCGCTTTATCGACGCCACGTACGAAGCCGGCCTCGGAGGAATCGCGCTGCCCTACTTGGGATGGGGCACGGGGTTTTTCGACTTTGACAACGACGGCTGGCTGGATCTGTTCGTGGCCAATGGGCACCTCTATCCCCAGTTAAACAGCTATGCTTCCGGCCTGCGCTACGCCCAGCGCAACTTGCTGTACCAAAATCGCGGAGGGCGCTTTGTCGAAGTCGGGGACCAAATGGGGGCGGGGTGGGCCGTTGCAAAGGTCAGCCGGGCCGCCTCCCTCGGGGATATGGACAACGATGGGGATGTCGATCTGTTAATCGTCAATCTCAACGACACCCCAACCCTGCTGCGCAACGACGGGGGCAACCGCAACAATTGGCTGGGCCTAAAGCTAATCGGCTCCGAGAGCAATCGGGATGCGATTGGTGCCCAAGTGCGCGTGCGGGCCGCTGGCTTAGACCTCGTGCGCGAGGTGCATCGCGGTTATGGCTTTCAAGCCGGGCACGACCGACGGCTGCTGATCGGCTTGGGAGCGCACGAGCAGATCGACGAGGTGGAGATTCGCTGGCCGGCCGGCCGACGGCAGGTGTTGAAGTCGCCACCCTTGCGTCGCTACCTAGAAATTCACGAGGGACGCGGCGAAGTCGTAGTTGATTCACCAAGCGATGCGCAGGAGCGCGAAGAGGAGGTTTTAACAGAACCGCCAGCCGCGGTCCAAGGACAGCCAACCACCGAGCCCTTACCTGCGGTCGGCGAGCCGCACTGGGAGGCCGACGATTACCTCAAGACCAGTAAGGCCCTGTTCGCTGCGGCGCGCTACGGCGAGGTGCGAGCCGTGCTCGAACAGGGGCTGCGGCAGACGCCGGATTCGCTACCCCTGCGATTCCATTTGGGGCTGTTGCTCGTCACCGGCCTAGGGCATTACGAAGAGGGTGCTCAGGTGCTAAAAGACGCCGTGCGTGACTATCCCACCTCCGTCGATTCTCACTTCTACCTAGGTCGGGCGTATCTCGGCCTGAACCGCCTCGCCGAAGCCATTCAGTCGTTTGAACAGGCGGTTGCCTTGGTGCCCTCGTCTTGGGAGTACCACACTTGGTTGGGGCTGGCGAACATGCGGGCCGATAGCTTGCGAGCCGCGGCCGCCGCCTTTGCGCAGGCCGCAGAGCAAGCTCCTTGGGAACCCAACCCTCACCTGCAACTGGTCCGTGTGTACAACAAGCTGGGGCGTGCGGCAGACGCGCAAAAAGAGCAGCGGCTTTTCGAGCGGTTCTTTCCCCTGCACAAGAAGGTCAAAAATCTTCAACAGCGGCTCGCAGTAATGCCGCAAGACGCCTCGACACACGGCGAGTTGGGCACTGCGTACGGCCGGCAGGGGCGTCTCGCAGAGGCACTGGCGTCTTTTCAGCGGGCCGTCGAATTGAACCCGCAGCACGGCCTAGCGCATTTGGGCATGGGCACGGTGCTCTTTCGCATGGGGCAGCCGGATCGAGCTATATTGTCGTATGAACAAGCGTGCCGGGTGCAGCCAGATTTGGTGGAAGCCTACCAAGACTTGGGATATGCCTATGCGGCGCGAGGGCGCTTGCGCGAGGCCATTGCGACATGGGAACAACTGCTGCTGCAAGTCCCCGACCATCCCAATGCCCACCGCTGGATTCGCCAAGCTCGCGCCCAAAGCCAAAAGAGATAGCGCGAACACCCATCACATTCCCGACAAAAGGAACCCGCAATGACCGACTTCAAAACGACCTATTTCAACGACGGCTTCGTCGTCGTCGATGACGCCGTAGCACCGGACCTGCTCGATCGCTTGGAGGCAGCGGGCCGGCGGGTGGTCGATAAGGTGCGCTCGGGACAAGTCGATGTCTCTGGTCAAGGTCCCGATTCTACAGGCGTCTTGGGCGTGATCGCCCCGGAATTCGCCGAGCCCGCATTCGCCGAATACCTGATCTCCGCTCCAATCACCCGCTACGCCGAAGCCTTCTTAGGGTCGGAGCTGCGGCTCGGACACGTGCATCTGTGGTGTACAGAACGTTCCTACGACACCGGATGGCATCGCGACATTGGCCAGCCGCCGGTCAATTACAGCGAAGCTGAGGAAATGGCCATTCTCAACCAGCCTTTCGTCAGCCTCAAATGGCAGACGGCCCTGCTCGACGACCCGTGCCTATGGGTGGTTACGGGCAGTCAGCGGCGCTATCGCACCGAGCCGGAAGCCGAGGTGCTATTCAGCAATACGCGTCAGCCAATTCCCGGCGGGGTGCAGGTGGACTTGCGGCGGGGACAAACCGTGTTTTGGAACGGCAAAATCATCCACCGCGGCCACAAACCCGACGACTTGGAACGGCGGCTGAGCGTCACCGGCGGCCTGCGGCGCTACGATCCCCAAGAGCCAATGGACTATGTAGGTAGCGACTGGGAATGGCGCCTGTCCGACCGAGTGCGAGCAGCGCTGCCGGAGAAAGCGCAACTTTACTACGACCGCTGGCGCAGTCTGCCTCGGGGAGCAAACTAATTTGCGACCGCTTCTTTAGCGTCCCCAGAAGACACCACGCGGTAAATCCTCACATCCGCCGTCACCTTTTCCAGCGCGAGATGCTCGTCCCACACCTCAAACTGCTCGGTGCGCTCCGCAAACCAATCGCTTTCCACTAGCACGTGACTGATCTGGAGGCGGCGCAGCGCCGAAATGCTGTTCGCGCTCGGAAACCCCGCCATGATGTGTGACAGGGCGTGAACATGCTGCGGCACAAAGCTGGCAAACCCATTGGCCATAGGCCGCTCGTGATACATCTGGCAGTTCATCCAATACGTCGTCCGATCAAAGCGGTCGGCGCGGCCACTGGCGACCATGGGCACGTGGATGATGCGCGTATCCAGCGGCGACTCTCGCAACCACTGGACCCATTCCTGCGCCGGCACTTCCCACTTGAGCAGCGGCACCGGTGCAGACAGCCAATCGACGGCCACAACCAAAACGACCAAGCACTGCGCCCACCGTCGGCGGCCCAACCAAGCCAGTCCCAAAGCCGCGAGCAACGCGACAAAAAGCTGCGCCAGCCCGGCAAAACGCCACAAATTGCGCGCGGACTCAAACCCCGGATAACACGTCCGGAGCAACTCGTAAGGAGCGCGCCACGGCGCGTCGAGGCTAGGCCCGAAAGACAGCAATACGCAACTCAGCGCCGCGCCGAGGCAGCATAACGTCCAGCGGCGATAGCAGCGGCCTGCTAGGCCAAACCAAATCCCGACCAAAGCCAAAGGCCACACAGCCACCCCAAACCCCAGCGCATGGCCCCGCCAATCGGGCGGGCGTTGCCGCAGCCAGTTGGTGGCCGGCATCTGCAAGTAGTCGTCAACGCGAGCACTGGTGCGGCGAATCGTCTCTGCCGAGCGATACCGCTCCATATCCAATTCGCTCAGCACGCGCAGTTGCCCAACGGCTATGGGCGCGACCAATGCGCCGCACAAGCCGAGCGCCGCAATAGGTACGAGGAGCCGCCGAGGCGGCCAACACAGGACGAAATAACCCGCCACCGCCACCGGCCCGAACAACAGGGCCGTGTGCGACGCCGTGTGAAAGCACACGGCCATCCAAACGCCACACCTTAGCAGCGGGCCGGCTCCCCCGTCGCGCCGGAACTGGACCAAGCAGGCCAGTACCATGATGCAAGGGAATAGCACGACTGTCTGGACGACGCCGAGTTGATCGGCGGCCAAGGGCAGCATCTCCACGAGGACGCCCCCGGCCAAGGCCGTCCCCAGTGAAAGACCCAATTGACGCAACAAGAAAAAGCCGCTCCAGCCATTCAACGCCAGAATCGCCAGCAAAATTGCGTTGTAAGCTAGGGGCGGGGAGTCGGCAAGCAGCAACGCGGTGCCAAAGGCCAAGCCGGTCAGCCATTGGGGTTCCGAATAGGCAAACGCTGCGGGATTGGGGTGGAAAATTGGCGCGTGCCAGTAGTCGAGGTATCCGTGCGTTAGCCGGTCGCTGTTCCACCACAGCGTCCATATCTCCCAGCGCACCGTGGTCGCGGCCGGGTAATTCCCAAAGGGAACGTGCGTGGTCAGATGCAGTACTAGCGGCGCAGTCTGGACGAGAGCAACGGCGACAAATAGGGCCGGGATGGTCAAGCGGCGCATATTACTTCAACCATACGCAGGCGGTGTGAGATGCTGCGCTCCGCTCAGCATGACAGGTGCTGGTACGCTGCTTGTCGGCGTCATGTTGAGCAGTCGAAGCATCTATAGGACGGCTAGCTCGCCCTGCTAAACGCAAGACCGCCGCTGCACGATGCGATCAATCGGCGTGCGTTCAATCCCCAAGTGTTGAAATACATCCGGCGCTTCTTTTTTTGCTGCTTCCGTCAGAGCGACGAGGAAATCAATCGGCACTTGGGTTCGGGGTCTGAGCCGCAACAAGACCCTACCCGGCCACGTAATGCACTGAACGGGGAACGGCACCAACAGGGGCTTGTTGCCTTGTGCGCGGGCCAATTGGCGCATCAAGTCCACAAAGCGGATAGACGCTCCATACATGGACCAAACGCCTCGATCCGCATCCTGTCCCCGACGGCGGATTAAAGCGTGCAAAACTTGAATGATGTCGCCTATCCACAGCGGTCGCACCAAGAACCGGCCCCCATTGGGAACGGGCAGTACCTTCAGCCGCGACAGTTTGGTCAGCGCGTCAAAGGTCGCCACCAGTGCCCCCTCCTCCTCGCCGACGATCATGCTCGCCCGCAGGCAAACCGCGTCTAAGGCACTTGCGCCAATGAGTTGTTCAGCGCGGTTCTTCGAACGGCCATAGAGCGAATACTCAGAGGTGGCCAAGTCCGTACTAAAGAAAATCAGCCGCGCATCGGGGCTGTACTTTTCCATCACGCCAAGCAGACGGCTCGTCAGCTCGACGTTGGCAGCGGTCATGGCGTCTTGGTCGCGCCCGCGCACAACCGCGGCCAAATGGATGACCACATCGGCCGACCGCACGTATTCCGCCAAGTGCTCTTCGTCGTAGCAGCGGATGCGGGTGTAGTTAGCAGTCGAAACATCTTTGCGCCCCAACCACACGGCTTGCTCCCAAGCCGCTGCCGCCATTAGTTGGTGACCCACGTAACCGCTTGCGCCCGTAATCAATAAACGCGGAGAATCCGCCATCTCGTCTCAGTCCTGATTGCGCCGATGAACATAGCACTCGTCCACATCCTGAACAAAAGCAAAAAGTACGGCCTCAATAAGGACCTAAACGGCGGCCTCGGCACGGCCGACGACTTTGGCGACTCCTTTGCGTTTGGCATACTAAAGCGACTCCGGCGCAAGTGGGTCCGCATCCCCATCGTCGAATTCGCGTTCTTGCAAAGTGTCCTCAAGGAACAGGGCCACGCGGTATCCTATTTTGAAGGTTCCCTGCCGCAAGGCGATGTGGACTTGGTGTTGCTATACGGCTCGCTCGTCGATTACCGGCGCGAAAACCAAGTGTGTCAATCGCTCAAAGAGAAGCTGCCGCAAGCCAAAGTAGGTTTTTGGGGGCCTTTCCCCTCGCGATTTCCCCAGCTATTTGACAGCGGTGACTTCGTCCTTCAAGGCGAGCCAGAAGCCTTCTTCGCGCACCAATTCGCGCACCTCGACCAGCTCAAGGGGCACGTGGCCATCGCCTCGTCTACCGACATGGCGGCGCTGCCCGCACCTTCATTTGACAACTTCCCCATAGAGCAATACCGCTATCTCCCCGCCATTGCCAAGCGGCCATTTGTCGCATTGCAAGCAAGCCGCGGATGTCCCTTTAGCTGCCGCGCCTATTGCGCGTATGGCGAGTACCAAGGAGCAAAAATCAGATTGCGGCCCGCGCACAAAGTCGTCGATGACATCGTCCGGCTAAAGGAGCAACACCACATAAAAGCCATTCAGTTCAGGGACCCCCTCTTCGGCCTCCACAAGCCGTTCGTCCGCGAATTATGCGAAGAACTAGACCGGAGAAACGTCCAGATTGAATGGGGTATGGAAACCCGCCTCGACTTGCTCGACGAAGAAAACTTGCAACAGATGTTCGCCGTAGGGTTGCGCAACATCAACGTCGGCATAGAGACCCCCAACGCGGCCATCGCAAAAATCAACAAAAGGCCGCTGGTCGAGGAGCAGCACCAAGAGCGCATCATCGCGTTCTGTAAAAAGCGCGGCATCAAGGTCGCCGCTTTCTACATTTTGGCCCTAGAGGGCGACAGCGAAGAAACCATCAGGGAAGTCGTACAATACGCCATCAAGCTCAACACCTATCTGGCCCGCTTTTCCGTTGCCACTCCGTACCCCGGGACGGCCTTTTACGACCGGCTCGACCGCGCGGGCAGAATATCGACCTACGACTACGAAAAATACACGCAATTTCACCTCGTGTTTGAGCACGAAAACTTGTCGGCCCCCCAAGTCAGACGCCTGCTCGAAAAAGCCTATATCCGCTACTATTGCCGTCCCGCCTACTGGGCCATGTTTGTCAAATGGAAGATAAAAAATTGGCGCTAGCGCTCGCTCTATGGCTTGTGGCCGCCTGTGCCGACGGCCCTGGCCAACTCCACTACGACGAGTGCCAACGCCAAGCCGACGCCAAAAATTACCTGCCGGCCATCCAGTCCTGTCAGCAGGCCCTCGACAGCGAGCCAGAGCACGTGCAGGCGCGGCTGCTGTTGGGGAGGCTGCTGCTCAAGCACGGCCAGCTCGACGTGGCCATCCAGCACTTCGAGTACATCATCCAACGCGACCCACAGCACCTAGCAGCCTACGAGGCCCTCGGCGACTTGTACGTGCGGCAGCGGCGCAACGACCAAGCCATCGCCGCGTACCAAACGGCCCTTCAGCACGCGCCAGCCCAGCCCGCTTTTTACCGCAAGCTGGCCCTCGTTTACGGCGATCAAAACCGCTACGCCGATGCCGTTGAAGTGCTGCATAAAGCCTTAGAGTTGGAGCCACAGCACGTGGCCACCCACTACAACTTGGGGCTAGTCTATCAGCGGCAAGCCCGCTACGCAGAGGCGCGGGCGCAACTACAGCAGGCCGTCCGGCTAGATTCCACGAGCGCGGAGGCTCACTACCGGCTAGGGCAGATCGAGGCCCAGTTGGGTCAGTACTCGGCAGCCGAGGCCAGCCTGCGAGCGGCGTTGACCCCCGCGTACGCGGGGGCCAATCACGCCTTGGCCCTCGCTGCGCTCGGGCATGTCCTGCTGCAACAAGGGCGGCCGCGCGCAGCCGAAACCGCGCTGGTACAAGCCGTAGCGACCGATCCGTTTGAACCCGAAGCCCTGCACCGGCTGGGAACGCTCTATTTGCGGGAGGGGCGGACCGAAGAAGGGCGCAAGCTGCTGGCGGCTTTTGCGCGTTTGCAGCCGGTGCGCGAACAAATCGAGCACTACCGCTACCTGCTGACGCTCTACCCAGAGGACGCGGACGCTTACTACAACTTGGGGGTACTCTACGGGGGGTTGGGGCACCGCGACGCCGCGGCCAGCGAGTATCGCCGCGCCTTGGCCATCAATCCAGCCGACCTCGGGGCGCGCAACAACCTCGCCAACATCCTGCTGAACACCGAGCAGATCGGCGCGGCCATCCAGCAATACGAACAGCTCTTGGCCCTGTACCCGCGCTATGCCCAAGGCTACAACAACTTGGGGGTGGCCTATCTGCGGCTAGGCAACGAGGAAGCGGCAACCCGCATGTTCCAAAAGGCCCTGTCGGCCGATCCAGAGTACGCGGATGCCCACTACAACTTGAGTATGCTGTACTTCAGGCAGGGGCGACAGGTCGAGGGCCAAGCCGCCCTCGACAAGTATCACTCTTTAACGAAAGAAAAATGACTTACTGCTCGGCTGGACGCGGCTTGCGGGCCTTATAGACGTCTCGGTCAAACAAATAGGCGATGTTCACGGTTTCTATGGGTTCGTCCCGGAAGTCGAAGCGCAGGGCCAGATCTTCGATCTCCACCACAAACGAGGACACATCTCTGTGCAAGGGCGGAAACACGATGAAGCCGGTGGATTCCTGGCCGCTGAAGACGAACTCGTCGGTCTTGTACATGGTCTCCTGGAGGATGTCCTTCCGCTCTTCGGTATTCAAATAGACGTTGCCGCCATAGCCGACGGCATAAGGCCAATAGTACTCGACCATGGCGGCCAAACTCAGCGCCTGATATTGGCGACCGTTGGCGGCCGTCAGCGAGATTTTCTCTGGGTCCAACCACACCTTGGGAAATTCGTAGTTTTTCACCTTTAAGCTGAAGACCGTAAAGCGGGCGGGAACCCACGAATGCTCCGGTGGATTCCAGTCCGAATACGTATAGGGGTTGAGCTCCATTTCGTATGGATTGAGATAAAAACTCGACTTATCCGGACTGTGGGCGGCGAACTGCCGGTTGAGGATTTCGTCGGTCAGGGGGCGCAGATTGACCTCCAGCCGGCCCTGCGTATAGGTAATGCTGCGGTCGTCGCCAATTGACAACTCGGCGCCCTGCTGCTCGGCGGCCGGTTGGATGGGACCGGCAAAATGCCGCATGCCGAGCCGGTGGCCGCAGCTAAGGAGGGGTAGCGCGATGGCTGCTAAGACGAGGATATAGCCCGTTCTTTTCATAACGCTGCTCCTATCACAATTCCAGATCCGCGATATGCTCCTCAAACACCTCCACTTGTGCCGCGTATTGCTCCCGTAGCCTGACGATCAATTCCTCGAAGTACTTGTTCTCCTCGGACTTTCTCAGCCAGTACTTGGCCCGCCGCACCGTCTGCGGAAAAGGCTCGGGCCGGTCGGGGATGCGCTCCTCGACCTTGAAGATGGAAAAGCCTTCCTCTAGCGCTAAGGGTCCTTGCAACTCGCCAATGGGGGCCTTTTCCATGGCCTCGTCGTGGAGTGGGCCGAATAGGGTCCGTTCGTACGCATGCAGGTGGAGCCGCCCTTGTTGCTGTTTGGCAAACTGCCGCGTGGTGTGGCGCACGGCGAGCGTCTCCATATCCGCTCCGCCCTCGATTTCCTTCAGCAGCGAATCGGCCACGGCCCGGGTGGGCACCAAAATCTCCAAAATCACGGTCGCGCGTGGCTCCATGAACTTGTGCAGGTTGTTCTCGTAATAGCGGCGCGCCGAAGCGTCGGTCGTATCGATGAGGGCTTGAACTTCGCGCTCTTTGAGCGCTTCGAGTAGCAGGGCCTCTCTCTTGTTGTGCAGCCAAGCCACGACCGCCGGGTCCTCGTCCAAGCCCTCCTCAAGGGCTTCGAGGTAAAACAGTTGGACCGACAGGATGTGCGTATCGATGAAATCGGCGATGCCCTCGCGGCTGAATTCGAGCCGGGACTGGAAGCGGGCCTTCCAGTACGCATTCATCAAATCCTCGATGGTGAAGTGCCCGCGGTCATAGCGCCCCAGAATCCGCTCTCGGTCTGCAGGTGCAATGTCCCACAAGGCGGTACTGCCCTTGGAGCCCTCGGCGATGAGAAACGCGACGGCGGCCGTATCCACCTCAACCTTGTACTTGGGCTTGAGTTCGGCCACCCGCTCCTGCTGGGTGCGCTCGTAATTCTGCCGGAAGAGCCACTGGGCGAATACTTGGAGGTAGTAGTCGGGCGCGGGGGCTTCGTCCAGCACCTTGAAAATCTCGTACGCGCCTCGCACCTTAAAGGGCTGGCTGACCTCGCCCTCCGGCACCTCGTACAGGACGTGGGCGATGGACAACGGGAGCTGCACGTCCCGCAAGTTTTCTCGACCTATAAAGTTCTCGCTCAGAAGGCCGCCGTTGGCCGCCGTGGTTCGATTCGCCGAGCGTTCCGCAGCCACTGCTGCGAAGGGGCGTCCCTGCTCCAGTTCTTGGACGACTTGTTGAGCTTGTTGTTGAGTCTCTACCCGAATGTGCGCTAGCTTGAGCAGGCGGCTCCACTTGCTCTTGGCGAATTGCTCCCGGACTTCTTGCTCTGAGGGCTGGCTCTCGGGCAGTACGTGTCGCTCTATATAATCCTTGACGATCCTGTTTTGCTGCTCCTGCTCCCATTGCGCGGTGAATTGCGCCTCCTTATCCAAGCCTTTGGCGCGGGCGGCCACGAGCATCAATTCCATGTCGATCAGGGTCTGGAGATAATCTTTGGCCGCGTCCATGCCGGTAGCTTCCGATCTCAGCAGGGCCGGGGTCTCCGCAGCGAAAAGGGTTAGGTCCTCGCGGGTAATTTCTTTGTCGCCGATTCGGGCGGCCACATTGTCGGCAACATCGCTAGGACCGCCGCACTGAATCAAGGCGAGCGCAGCGAGGGTCGAGATCTTTCTGCGCATTAGAGGTCTCCGGTAGCGGCAAATAGGCGGACAAAGGCCACGGTCTCCGTTATGTTGAGGTCGCCTTTGTCGAAGTTTTTTTGTTCGCGTTGAAACCCGGCGTTCAGGGTGAGTTTGTAGCCTATGTACGCCGAGGTATTGGAAAATACAAAGGCAAAGACGAAGCTGTTGAAGTCGTCCTCCTCGCCCGAGCGCAAGTTCTGCTGCTCCTTCAGGTTGTCGAAATTGCTGAACTCCAGCCCAATATCGACCCAAGTCTGCGGTAGAAAGTTGTAGCGGGTGACCAAAAAGAGGATCTCCTCGCGGTCGCGGGAAATGCTCAGTTCCTTGGGCACGGCTCGGATGGAGGGAAGCTGACGCCGGTAGATGCTCTTGAACTTGGGCCACAGGGTCAGGGTGGCAAAGGGCTTGAGTTCGTAATCGGCCTTGTTGATCAAGCCGAAAAAGGAGCGGTCGCGCTTGCGCTCGGCCTCTTTGCCTTGCTGGAAAAACTTTTCAAACTTCAGCTTGGACGTCACGTGGAGGTTGGGCAGCGGCGTGTACTTGGCGTGTGTGTAGAAGCTGTTGATGAACGTGTCTTGGGCATCGAGCGGGTCGTTGAAAGGTAGCTGGCCCTCGGGGTCCTTCCATATAAGCCGATCTTCGCGGATGGTGTCTTGGGTGCGGCGGGCCTGTTCAAAAACGGCGATTTGCAGGCCGGGGAAATCCCACTCAGCGGTCAACAGCCCGTAGCTGGTGTGGTTGCGGTTGCCGCTGCTGATCTGGCGCTGGCGCAGTTGGCCCAAGACCAAGTTGATGTCCTCGCTGAGGGCCAAGCCGGCGTATGCGTTGTACCCAGTGCGGTCGCGCTCATACGGCAAGTCGGCCACCAAGTCGTCTTCGTAGCGGTCGATGATGGTGTTGTTGTTCATGTCCATGCCGAAGAGAAACTCGGGCGTATCAACCGCGTAGCGCAGGAAGGGTTCGGCGTAGTCGGGTTTGTTGTTTTGGTTCTGGTTGAAGTCCGAAATGAAATCGTTGTTTTCGTCGAGACCGGGAAAGACCTGGCGATCCCCTCCAGAGCCAGTGCCCAGTTCCTCGGTCAGCGTTACGGTGACGCCTTGAGATTGGCGCATCCAATCCGGGTTTATGTCTTGGTCGTCGTTGTCATCGACGAACTCAAACAAATGCCGGGTGGCATTGCCGTAGTCGATGTTGCCGCCGGCGTCGGACATAAAGGCCGTAGTGCTGTAGTCGGGATCCAAATAGAACGACTCGCCGTAGGCAAAGAACGGATACCGCGAATAGGACGAAGTCAGGTAAAAGGCTTGGGCAGTTTCCCGCGTGGGAGGTAGCTTGCGGAATCTGCCATCTATTATGCGCTGGAAGTTCTGGTTGGGGAATCGCTGAAAGCGCCGATTGACCACGTACTCGGTTCTCAGGTCAAAGCCCTTGAAGTTTTTGATATTGAAGTCGAGGCCGATCAGTTCCGTAGCTGTGGGTAGGCCGTACTCGAAGCGGAGAAAGCGCTGATTCGACCCGTCCGTGATGTTGTGCTCAGCCTGAAAGACCGGTAGAAAGACCTCGTTGCCGAGCCGGTCGAGCTGTTTGTTGGAGCTGATTTCCACCCGGTAGTCGTTGGCCATGATCAGCTCAAATTCCATCTTCTCGACGTCCTTGAAGCTGGGGGTCGCTTCGGTGGGCTGAAAGTCATTGCGGATGTCGTAGGTCAGCAGGATGGCGTCTGTGCCCTTGGCCTTGAGCACCCCGTCTTCCCGTATGCCTCCTTCCACCAGCGGCACGATGCCCTCTTGCACTTGGCCGTCAATCAGGATTCGCTCCAAGAAGATAACCGCCCCTTCGGCCGGAGACTCGGGCGAATCGTCGGAGATGCGGATGATGACCTCTTCCACGTTGCCCAAGTTCTGCGGCCGCGTCAGCACGCCTTTGAGCGAATTCTGGCCCAGGTTGAACTCGCTGTCCGCGTTATGGGCATTCACCCAAGTAAAGCCGATCTCGCCGAAGTCCCCCACCTGCGCCAGTCCTCTCCCCCCCAACAGCCGCGTGGAACTCACGGCTGTATTGCCGGTGGAACTCTGGGTTATCGCGCCAAAGCCAGGCGAGCTAACCCGCGACGCGATCAAGGTCGCCGCGTACTTGTCGGACAGGAAGTCCCATTGCAAACCGTTAAAAGAGGGCTTGGAAAACGTCAGGGGCGTCAGGGTGGTGCGGATGGCGTCGCCCACCGTGAGCGTCGAGTGAAACTGGCCCTTGCTGGCCGAGGAGATGACCAAGCTGCTGAAAAAGCGGCCAAAGCGCGGGCTTTTGAATATCTCGCTACCAAAGGACTGGGGGTTATTCTCGGTCCAATCGTATATCCGCCACCCGCGGGCGATGTAGTTGCCCAAGGGATCGTATTGGCGCGTGCCTTCGAGCAGAATGCTCACGTAGCGCTGGTAGTGTTCGCGGGCGTAGTTGCTGTACTCCCAGCCGCGCCAGCGGTACTCGTAGTAAAGCTGCTGAGGTAGGTACCACTTCCTCAGCGTGGGGGCCAGCGCGCCCGGTTGGATGCGAGTGCCATACACCCCGGGTTCGGATATTTCCCTGAAGGCTTTGGGCGGCTGGGCTACCACAGAGGAAACGCCTAAAATCGCGCTCAACAAGATGAGTGCATCCCATCTCTTGTTGTACATAGTGCCTCCTGAGGTCTGGAACTTAGTACGCGAGGCCAATAGTCCGGCTGATTTGTTGTTCCCCGAGTTGAGTTTTAAGGCGAATGTGGCACACGTAGAGGCCGGGTGGACTCAGGCGGTTCGCCTCGTCGCGGCCCGACCAAGTGTACGAGTAGCCCGCGGCTGCGCGGCCCCCGTCGAGGCGGCGGACGCGCCGTCCATCCAACGAATAGATCCACACCTCTGGCTCGACCTCCACATTCAGGACCAAAAAGCGTATCTGGACTTGGTCGCCAATCCCGTCTCCGTTGGGAGTGGCAATGCGAGGCGCAACCGAGAGATTGGCAAGCAAGCGGTCGGGCTGGGGGACGTCTGGGAAGAAAACTTGGGTCGCGCGTGGCACGCTGTTAGTGGGCAGCACCTCCTGCCACAGATCGGGCACCTCGGTGCGGGCCACAAAGGTTCGGAACAGCGTGGGGTTTTGCTCTATCTGCACGCGCAACTGCACCCGCACGGTATCCGCGGCTTGCTCCACGACCTGCGGTAGCTGAATCAACAGGGAGTCGGCCGCGGCCTGCTCCCACTCCACTGCGGGCAGTGCGACGCCACCCACCCACACTTGGAGGCTGTCGGGATCGATTCGGGACGGGGTTGCAAAGAGGAGCTGGTCAAAGCCGCCGCCCTCTGTGAAGTCGCCCCACAGCTCGTAGGTAAAGGTTGTGGGCACACCCGGGGTAGCTGATTGGGGCGCGATGCGGCCTTCAATGCCCCTTATTAAGGCGTCGGTGAATCGCACTTCGAGGTGCCTCACGGTCGGGGCCGCTTCGGGGCGATCCGAAGTGAGCAGGAGTTGGAGTTGCAACAGTCGCCGCGGACTCGACGAGAGGAAAATGCCCGGTTCGAGGTACTCCGTGCTCCAAGCACTCCAGTCGGGGCCGGCGACAATGCTGGTGTCGGTCTCGCCGCGCAGGAATTTGTTCGTGCTCTCGTAGGCTGCTTTGTCGGGCAGCAGGGTCCCGTCCTTTTTGTAGTAAGCAATTTTATCGGTTAGCCGGTGGCCGGTGCGGCTCCGCACCAATACGCGAGTGCCTTCGGGTTGATCGGCATCCCAGTGGATCCCCAAGATCTGCTTGGAGCGCCTGTCTCCAGTGAATTCCCCGAGGTCAATGAAGCCGGATTCTAAGGCCACCCCAGCCACGTGTCCGGTGGGAACGACCATGATCTCAGACATATCCCCGTTGCGGTTTTTGTAAACCCCGGCCAAATAGCGGAAGGCGCGCGGCGTGGGCAGGAAGTACTGGAGATCGTAGCGGCCCCCGCCGAGGGGCGTGAGAAACTCGTGGATCACGGCAAAATCTATGTCGCCGACCTCCAGCTTGCTCTCTTCGGCCGAGCCTAGCAGCAGGTGATCCTCAACCATGTCGCCGACCGCATAGCCGCGCTTTTCCGCCCCCAGCATGAGGATGTTCTTGACCCAATAGCGCGCGCCGAGGTCCAGCATCCAGATTACATCGCGGCCCCCAGTGACGGATTGTGCCCAACTCGTGTTTTGATCGCCGTCTATCAACACCACACCGCGGCCGGACTGTTCCTCCACTTGGCCACCCCGCCGGATGGCCTGTAAGGCCACGTTCTCGCCGAAGGTGTGGGCTTCTACCTCGGCGAGGGCGGCGTCCTCGCTCTTGGAATCGGCCCGGATGCGGATGTACTGCACGGGCTGGAAAGGCGAGGGCGCTACATCCGTGGCGCTTTCCAAGCCCGTGTACAAGATGCGCGTGGTCAATTCCCGCCAAGGGCTGAGTTCGTATTCCACGACCGTCTGGTCGTTGTAGCGGGTGGTCCCGCCCAACACGCTGTACGCAAACAGATCCTGGCTAATGGCTTCGCGGTAGCCCCGCGTCCCAAAGACCCGGAAGTCGCGCAGGGGCCGCGCGCCCTCCTCGTCGGGGAAAACGAGCCGGATCTTAGTTAGCGGCACCACGCGCCCTAGATCGACCTCAATCCACCAGTCCTCAAGCGGGGCGTCCGGGTCGGGTTTCCACAGGGTTTGGTAGTCGCCGTCAATGATGTTGCCAGCGGCGATCCCGGCCGCGCGGGCCGTAGAGCCTGCCCGCCACACGCCGCCTTGGATTTCTTTGTTGCCCGCTCCTGAATGCGTGTACTCGGGAGAATCCAGTGCGGCATTGACCGTATCTGGGAACGCGACAAGCGTGAAGGCACCGTCCGGGTCGAATTGGAGGAGACCTGGGGGGAAGGTCCATTCCTCCCATTGAGCCTGACGATCTAGGCGATAGGCTTGGTGCTGGCCCCAAGCGGCACTACCCGCCAGCAGAGCCATCAGCAGAGGAAACACGGCGATCCGGTTCATGCTTGCTCGTTGTCTCGCTTGTCCTGCCTGCTTACCCTGCCTTGTCACGCCTAAAGGCGCGGTGACGTCGGCAGGACAGGCAGGGTGAAGCGGTGCGGTGAATTTAATAGACCAAAGCCACCGACTGGGTGCGTTCAAAGCGCCCCCGGCCGGTCTGGGCCTGCACTTGGCACAAGTACAACCCTGGTCTAAATGGGCGGCCGGCCGCGTTGCGACCAGCCCACAATGCGGTGTGGACACCACCGCCTTGGTGCTCGGCGATAATGCGATCTACGGGTTCGCCCGCGAGCGTGAAAAACGTGATCTCCACGGCCGCGTCCAAAACCCCGAACAAGGTGTACTTAATTTCCAGCAGGTCGTTGTGGCCGTCTCCGTTGGGCGTGAACGTGCGGGGCACTATTTCCAGCCCGCCGACGACCTGCTCGACGGCGCCCCCCGCTGCAACCACTTGTAGCTGTTGGGTGCCGATCGCGGCGACTGCATCGCCTTCTTCAACCTGCTGGCGCAAGACGCTATTGGCGCGGTTGAAGACCTCGCCGCGCAACTGGGCCGAGACCGTATAGACCGCGGTCTTGAAGCCGATTCGCAGGGTCTCGTCGGCGCGGATCGGCTCTGGCAGATACAAGGTCAAGCCCTCGGCATCGCTCCACGAGGAATCGGGCTGGACGGCCTCGTCGGCAGCATCCCTTAGATATAGGAACTCTGGCTCGGCCGGCGTGGCGATGTGCAAGGCGTCGAAGCCAGCTACTGTCTCGCCGCCAAAGCCGGCGCGGATGGCGTATGCGAACTCGGTCGGCTCGCCTATGGGCACTTGGGCCAGTATTGCGAGGGAGTCGCCGGGCAGGCCGACCTCGCCCACCAAGGTGGGAACTAGCAAGGGAAATAATTCAATGGACAGCGAATCCACCCGCGCCATTTCTACCGGGCTGGCAGTCGTCATTTGCAGCTCTAGCCGGAAGAACCGACGGCTGGGCAGGTCGAGGCGCGTGCCGGATTGATTCACCGGGCCAGACCAAGGTGCCCACTCTTCTCGATCCTCGGTGACAGGCCCCCGCCAGCCGACGAAGTTCGGGTCGCTGTCGTTGGCCCGCGACTTGAGTCCGTCCCACGCAGTCCGCTCGACCTCGTGAAATTCGCCTTGGTCATTCCAAGTGAAATACATCAGGGGATCGGCGTCCGTGCCGTTCTTGAGGCGGAAGACGACGTCCACCTCGGCGTCCGGTGCTTCGACCAATTCGCCTACTTGCCAGCGGCGCTCGCCGTCTGCGGTTTCGCTCCACCCAGCGCCTTGTCGCCGCCACTTGCTGACCGCCATGAACACCCTCCCTAGCGTCGCCGGCTGCCCCAAGTCTTGGATGTGGCTTACGTAGCGAGTCTGGCCAGCGAAGCCGCGGCCGTACAGCTCGAACTCGCCATACGCGAGGGCAAAGTTGATCTTCACCCCGGGAGCATCCGGGTTGTCCGGGAAGGTGCGCCAACGCACGAAGCGCAGGTATTGCAGCGGAAAGTCGATGATGATGGGGGCGACTAAGTGCTGCTCCACGCTGCCTAAAGGGATCGGCAGGGGCTTATAGGACTCGCCGTAGCGGTTTTCGCCGCGGCCTTCGAGCAGCATATCCGTGGTCTCAATGAGGCTGCCCGTCAACTCGCCTTGATGGGGGATGTAGTGGGTCCAGGGCTTGCCAAACTGATCGCAGCAGTCTGGGTTGGCCACGCCGGTTGCGGGCTCGAATTCGGGCGGCAGGTGGATCTCAAAGCGCTCTAGCGGCACGGGAGCACCTGGGTCAATCGTGTAAAATTCGCTATTGGTCTTGTTGCCGCCGGGGCCGAAGTTGGTGTTCCAATTGAAGGTCTGATAATTGCCGTCAACGTACGCGGCGATGGGCTGGAACTGCTGGGCGAACTGCTGGTTGCCAGGCCCCCGCCAGAGCCGAGGAATACCCTCCGTCCAGAACGGATTGAGCGGAAACTGCCAGCGATCCCAAGTAAAGCGCTGAGACACTAGCGGGAGGAAGCTGACGTCGGGCCGCAGCTCCCACGGCTGCAGCGCGCCGGGCACGCTAGTTGCGTCGCCCATCACGTTGAGGTCGGCGGTCTCGGCCCAGGAACGGCCGCCTTGCCCCCCTAGCTTCCACAGCTCCTGCGCCCACGCTGGCTGCGTCTGCCAAGCCCAGAGGGCGGCCAACAGTGCGATTCGCCGCAACATTAGTACACAACCCCTATGGTGCGGGTCTCGGCGAAGGATTCCACGGCTCCTTCGACTGCGACCCTGAGCAGATACAGCCCCACGGGAACCAAGCGGCCATCCGCGTCGCGGCCATCCCAAGTGGCGGTATGTGGGCCTCGGCCCCGATCCTCGCGGAAGGCGTACACGCGTCGGCCCGCTAAGTCGAAAATCTCCAGCGTGTTGGGGGCGTCTTCGAGGAGCTGTAGCAGGCTGTATTGAATGGCGATTTGATCGTTTACTCCATCGCCGTTGGGGGTTATCACCCGGGTGCCAAATGCCGCGATGCGCAGCACATCGTTCCGCGAATCGGGCGACGTGAGGACTTGCAGCTTATTGGTCGTAACCTGCGAGTTGGGATCGTCAATGGGGCGTAAAGGACGGGGCGGAGGCAAGACCGGCTGGGGCAATTCCTCGCTCTCGGTGTCTAGGGCTTGGGCATTGAAAAACGTGGACTGTACGAGCAACTCGGCGTCGAAAATCACCCGCAGCGAGGTCGGGGCGGCGATCCGATTTTCCGGGAAATACAAGGTCAGGCCGTCAGACCCCTCTTCGACGGCACTGGGGACGACCGGAGTCAGGTTGCTCTCGTCGGCACCCATCAAAAGCTCGACAAAGGTCGGGCGCGTTGGCGTGGTAATCCGCAGCGCGTCAATCCCCACATCCGCGTCGCGGACATCGGCCAACAGGTCGTACGCAAATCGGGAGGGCACACCCACGGGCACCATGGCAAAACCGTCTTGGGGCGCGGGGTCGGCCAGCAGGGAAATTTCGCCGAACAACCTCCGCGCCAAGGGGGGGGAGGCAATTTCCAAGGTCAGGTCGCCAACGCGCAGGCCATCTGAGATCCGGCCGCTTTCCATGATGACGCGGAACTGGACGAATCGTCGCGGACTAGGCAGCATGACTGCCTGACCCGAAACGGTGAACGGCTCCGACCAAGTGCTCCAGTTTACTTGATCGGCCTCAATGCCGCCTTTGACATCAGCGGTCAGGGACTTATAGGCGTCCTCGGTAACTACGGTTAGCTCGTTGAGGAACTTGTTGGTAATCTCGTAATAGACCTCTGGCGAATCGTCCAGTCCCGAGCGCATCTGAAAACTGAGGGAAACATCTGCTTGGGGCGTCTCAACTAAGTCACCAGTGGCTGCATCAACCCGCAGCGAGACCGCGCTCCAGTTCAGGATGCCGAAGTTGGTGGGTTCGCCGAGGTCGATGACCTTGGACAGGTACTCCCCCTTGGGCACGAAACCCGAGCCGTAGATTTCGATCTCGGCGATCTCAAAGGGGTTTTTCGACAGCACCCGCAGCCCGACATAGCGGATGAATTGGTTGGGGAATTCGACTACGGCGATGCTGTCGCGGGAGAATTCCACCCGCTTCATAAGCTGGTAGATGGGCTGGTTGTCTTCGCCGAATTCGAGGCCGTTGTTGACGTATAGCTCGTAGCCCCGGACGTAATCCTCCCAATAGGGAATGCCCTCGTCGTCAACGCCGGTGAGACGCGGAAAAAAAATGATGCGGTTGACTGGGAAGCGGCTCCCTAAATCGAGGGAAAAACGTCGACCCGCTTGATTGGAGCCAAAGCGTTTGAAGCGGTCCCCGGTGGAGGTGTTAGGGTCGCCATCCACGAGGGGAATATCCGATTCCTTGAGCGGGTAGTTATTCCAGATATGGGCTTGAGGGCGCTCGGGGATGTACCCTTCTATGGGGAAGGCCGAAACCCACGTGAGGGCTTGGATGATGTTGTCCGTCGGCTCGAATCCGGCTATCTGGATCGCGCCAGGTACGCTGAAATCAATGGCCGTAGTGGCCCGCGACGCCGATTGCCAACTCCGATCGCCCTCGTTGATCCCCCATGTCCGCAACTCGGCATCGGCGTTGCTCCAAAAGATCACGGCCAGCAGCGCGGCGCTGGCTAGGGGTCGCCATCTGGGTGCTCGCAAGGCGTGTGCTCCTCTGGGATTGTATTGCTTCCTCAATTGACGGAATTTAATTCAACTTTTGCTAGGTAACAAATTAGAATGACACGGGATAGCATCCACAACGTCTTCGCCGTCGATCTGCGCTCCCTCGCGCTCTGGCGCGTGGCCTTGGCCACCTTGGGCCTCGCTGACCTCGTCATCAGAGCAGGCGACTTGGTAGCGTTCTACACGGACCAAGGGACCTTTCCGCGCCAAGCGGCCCTCGAGTACTACCGCACCAAGACGGTCGTCTCGCTGCATATGCTGAGCGGCGACAGTGCCATTCAGGCCGCACTCTTCCTCGTCGCAGGTGCATCACTAGTAGCCTTGCTGTTGGGTTATCGCACTCGGTTGGCCGCGTTTTGGGCGTTTGTCTTGTTGGCGTCCATCCACGTGCGCACCCCGCCTCTGCTGCAAGCCGGGGACACCTTATTGCGGGTGCTGTTTTTTTGGTCCCTCTTTCTGCCGCTGGGCGCTCGCTGCTCGCTAGACGCCGTGCTCAACCCGCGTCCTAGCCCCCCAAACCGGCACCTTTCCGTGGGCAGTGCCGCGCTGCTCATCCAAGTGGCCATGGTGTACGTGTGCAGTGCCCTGTTCAAAACCGGCGACGAGTGGCGAGTCGATGGCACGGCCATTCACTACGCGCTCCAACTCGACTATATGGTGACTCCCGTCGGCGCGTGGCTGCGGCAGTGGAGCGATCTACTGCCGGTGCTGACTCGCCTCGTCTATCACTTTGAACTCGTGGCCCCTTTCTTCCTCTTCTGCCCCGTATTTTCCACCGCGCTGCGCGGGTTGCTCCTGCCGGCTTTCGCCCTCATGCACTTGGCTTTTGGCCTGTGCCTAAAAATCGGCCTCTTCCCTTGGATCGGCGCGGTGGCCTTGATTCCCTTTATTCCGGCCCTGGCGTGGGACTGGCTGGGCCGGCGCATCGCCGCCAAGGGTGCAAAGCTCAGCGAGTTTGTCCGCGCGTTTCTGCCCTTGCGACCCCCGTCCCAGCGGGCCGGCCGCATTGGCTCGGTGGCATGCGCATTCTTTCTGCTCTACACCGCAGCTTGGAACGCAACGTCCCTGCCGCAAACGCCCTTTTCCATGCCCGCCTCGCTCAAGTGGATCGGCGAGCTAGTTCAGCTAGAGCAGACTTGGGACATGTTCGCGCCAAGGCCCTCGCAATCCAATGGCTGGTTCATCATGCCCGGCCTCTTGGCGGACGGGACGGCCGTGGATGTGTACCGCCGGACCATAACACCGCCTGAGAGGAAGAAGCCCCGAGACGGCTCGGCTTATTTTGTCAATTATCGGTGGAGAAAGTTTCTGCTGACGCTGGCGCACAAGCAGCACGAGAGCTACCGATTTTACTACGGCCGCTACCTGTGCCAGCAGTGGAATGCCGGCCGCCACGGCGACGAGCGGCTGAAGAACTTTAGCATCTACTTCGCCGAAGAAAAGACCCTGCTGTACCCGGCGGCCGAGCGGACTGTCGAGGTGCTTTTGTGGCGTCACGACTGCTTCAAAAGAGCTGTGACCGTCCACCGTCCCTGACAAAAAAGGGGACGAGGCGTGCGCCCCGTCCCCTGCAAGCAACCTGCCAGTAACGCTCAATCGAGCAGGCTATGCGTGTGGCTCTTGATCCGCCCCCAAGTGACGTTTTCCACTGCCGTAGCAGGCTCGTGCGTCAGAAGGGTCTGGAAGTCGGCGGCCAAGTCGCCATCGGCCTGTCCGTCGAACGCGCCGCCTACGTACCCGTACATGCCGGCACCACCGCCGCCTTCCGGGTTATCGACGTCGTTGAGGCGCGGCGTCGTGTGGGTGACCTGGTCGGGCGCGAACATGTAGCGCTGGTTCAAATCACCGTCCGGACCGGCCGGATCGTACGAGGCCCACAAAGCCAGCTTCAGCTCATAGGTGTACTCGACATTCGTCGACCCGTGAGTGGCGTCTGGCGGGGTGACTTGCGTGGCACCCAAGCCCCAAGGCGGCTGCCCTCCCCAGTCGCCCTCGGGGAAGTCGCCCCCGCCTAGGATGCCGCCGTAGTCGATGCCGAATTCATTGGTGGCCAACGAGTTGGCTACAATGCGATAGCCGTTCTGCGCCTCGTCGATATTTTCGTTCACCAAGATCGACCCTCCAGAGTGGTCGGCATCGACTCCGATCATCATGGTGTCGTCGTCCCACCAGTTCCGCAGGTTGTCTCCCCAGCTACTCTTGAGAGTATCGTCGGCCACCCGAGCGAAGAAGTAGAGGGCATTGTCTGGGGGCAAGCTCCAAGCCATGAAATAGCTCGCTTGGTAGTCGTCGCCCTGGGCTCCCGGCCCCTGACCAACGAATTGCCCAGCCCAAGCCTCAATACCGTCGGGCCTTACGGCAAAGTCTCGGTCGAACCAACCCCAGTCGTCTTCCGAACCATCTATGTTCATGGCCGAAGGATCGGGGACCGAGGGGAGGAAAAAAATTGCCCCGGTGTGAGCCGCGGCTGCGCCAGCGAGGGCCAGCGCTAAAAGCACTGCAAAGGCGGATGTTTTCATCCTGCGCTCCTTTCTGCAAACAACGGCTTGCTGCTTGCACGAGATACCGCGTAAATATCTAAGTGTGGTGCAAGGACTTGTCAAGAAAAATTAACGCGAGGAACCGCCGAGTGACCGCCGATCAGCAAGAAATTAACACGCGCTCATACCTATCCTCCGGGCTGACCTTGCGGGCCTTGGGCATCGGCTTGGTCCTAGCGTTACTGGTCGGCGCGGTCGGGCCCTATCTTTCGCTGTACATACAGGGTGCCAACGCCAGCAGCTATTTCACCAGCCAGATAGCCCTTTGCCTCTTGTTCGTCCTCATCGTCTGCTGCAACGGGGTGCTGGGGGCCGTGCGGCGCGCTTGGGTCTTGCAAAAGGGCGAGTTACTCGTCGTCTTCATCCTGACCAGCTTGGCCAATTCGACCCACGTCTTGGTGCACCAGTGGGTGCCCGTGGTGGCCAGTCCATTTTACTATGCCCGTTCCGAAAACAACTGGCTGGAACTGATTAACCCCCACATTCCCCCCTGGCTCGCGCCGCGCGATCCCGAGGCCATCCGCGCCTTTTTTGAGGGCAGCGAAGGGGAAGCCGCGGGCATTCCTTGGCAGGTCTGGTTCGAGCCGATAGCAGGCTGGCTGCCCATGCTGGTGGCCATGCACGTGGCCACCCTGTGCTTGATGGTGATCCTGCGACGGCGCTGGGTAGAGCACGAGCGACTGATCTATCCGGTGATGCAGGTGCCCCTCGCCATGGTGCAGGACGACGAGCGAGGGTCGCTCATCAAGCCGTTTTTCCGCAACCCAGTGATGTGGGTCGGCTTTGCCGTGTCTGCAATTACCGGAGCCGTGGCCGGCCTGCACGCGTACTTTTCCTTTATCCCAACGGTGCAGTTGCACGCGAACCTCCCGATTTTCGGCGGCGTCCGGCTGAGCTTTGCCACGCTGGGCTTTTTCTTTTTGATCCAGCGCGAGGTGGCCCTCGGGCTGTGGGTATTCACCCTGCTCAACAACTTGCAGGAGTTCATCTATCGAGAAATCGGCTGGGGGGTGAGTGCCGCGCCCGCCGTGAGTGTGTGGAGCTACGGCCTGCCCAGCCTCGTGCATCAGGGCATGGGGGCGATGATCGCGCTGGTAATCGGCGGCTTCTGGGTGGGCCGCGAGCACCTGTGGAACGTCTGCCGCAAGGCCTTGGGCCGCGCGCCGGATGTCGATGACAGCGACGAGGTGCTGTCCTATCGAGCCGCGGTCTTGGGACTGCTGGGCAGCACCGGGGTCATGGTGCTGTGGTTGTGGAATTTGGGCATACCGCTGTGGGGCGTCGCGGTCTTCTTGTTTTTCGCGCTGGTGATCTTCGTCGCGCTGACCCGGGTGATCGCCGAAGGGGGGGTCGCCGTGATTTACACCCCCATGGTCGTGGCCGACGCGGCCGTGTCGGCCGTTGGCACGTCGGCTTTTTTTGGGCCAGCGGGGCTGGTCGGCCTCGCGTTCACTCGCATCTTGGGCAACGACCTGCTCAATTTCGCCATGCCGCACGTGGCCAACGGACTGAAGCTGAGCGAGCAGATCGAGGGGCGGCGACGACGGCTGTTCTGGGGCATGTTGGCGGCCATCCTGCTGGGCATGGCCGGGGCGCTGTGGATGCTGCTGCACTTGGCTTACACCCACGGGGCAATCAACCTGCGGCCGGTGCATTTTATATGGCTGCCGACCTATCTAGGGGATTATACAGCCGCGCGCATCGCCAACCCCTCGGGGCCGCACTGGCTGGGCTGGTTCCACGCCGGGATCGGCAGCACGGTCATGGTGCTCTTGATGATGGCGCGGCGCTACTGGGGCTGGTGGCCCCTGCATCCCATCGGCTTTCCCATCAGCTCCACCTTCCGCTGGATGGCTTTCAACGCCTTTTTGGCTTGGCTGTTCAAAACGCCCATCCTGCGCTACGGCGGAGTGAGCACATACCGGACGGTGCGGCCGTTCTTCCTCGGGCTAGTGCTCGGGCAATTCACCATCTACGGCGTGTTCTGGGTGATAGACGGCCTGACCGGCATGATCGGCAACGGCCTGTTCCTCTAGTGCTATGGAGCGGCGGGGATGCGGTTCACCCACAGGCTCACGCGGCCGAGGCGGGCGGGCGGGGGAAAGGGCGGAAAGACGTGCATGCCGCCGGCGACGATGTCGGGCCGGCCATCGCCGTCTAGATCGCCCAAATCCGTGGTGATGAAGTGGGAGGGGTCGCGGGTAATGGCGTGGCGCGTGAAGCGCTGCTGGCCATCGTTTTCCAGCCAGATCAAACCCTGGCGGGGCAAGTGCTCCCAGTAGTTGGCCGTGCTGCTCATAAAACAATTGGCCGCCACAATGTCCAAGTCGCCGTCCAGGTCCACGTCGGCGGCGTTGGCCGAGTACGCTCCGTAGAACCGGGTGAGGTCGTGGTACACAAAGTGCAACTCGCCCACATTCTCCAGCCACTGCACCCCGTGATACGGCTTGGCATCCGTGCCGTCGAAGCCATCGCCGTTGGTGAATAAAATGTCGAGGTCGGCGTCCTGATCCAGATCGACCAACTCAATGCCCGACGAACCAAACGCCGGGTTGCGCGCTTCGAACAAGACATGCTCGGCAAACGCGCCACCGCCCTGGTTGATAAACGCGACGATCTGCTCAAATTCCTGGGTGATCAGGGCGACGATGTCGGGCTTGCCGTCGCCATTGAGGTCGCCGATGGGCACGTGCGTACAGCCGCTTTTGCTCGACAAGGTGTGGACCTTGTTGTGCGGACTGCCCGTCACTTGCTCCAGCCAAGCGACTTCGCCCGTGCGATACCAGCCAAACATGGCGAGCGCAAAGTCCCAGTCGCCGTCGCCGTCCAAGTCGGCGGGCCGCACGTCCGCGATGCGGGGCATGTCCTTTAATACAGTGATGGGCCTGAAGGACTGGCGGCCATCGTTGACCAGCAGGACCACTTGTCCGAGTAGCTCGTCCGTGGGCATCAATTGGCCCAGCAGCGCGACGACGATGTCCAAGTCGCCATCGCCTTCAAAGTCAAACACGGCAGAGCGAGCCGGTGCCTTAAAGCCCGGCAGGGGAGTGCGCATTCCCGCGAGGACGGTTTCTACCCAGCGGCCCTCTTGCTGGTGGATCCAAGACAGCAAGTGATATTGGGCGTCGCAGACCAAGACATCTGGTTTGCTATCGCGGTTTAGATCCACGACGTTGACATTGGCGATCTTGGGCCACGAGGTCCATTCCTCGGGGTCGAAATTCCGCACGGGCTGGCCGAGGACGTACTTCCGAAAGGGCGGCGCGGGTTCTTCAGGGTCCGATGGCAAGACCGCAAAGGCCTCGGGGCTATTTGCGACGTAGAAATCCAAGCATTCCCTTTTGTGTTCCTCGGATATGGCAATCTCTTGTTGCTCCATCAAATCAAACATCAACTGCATTTTTTGTGGCCACAGTTCCCGCGTCAGGACTTGTGGGTGGGGCACGGCATGGCACATGCCGCAATAGGTCAAAACAGGGGGTGGGAGAGAGTCGGGGGCTGCGACTAGGGGCGGGTGCGCCGGCATGGGCGGATAGATCGCGGGCGCGTGCAGAGCATCCCAGAGACCGGCTTTCATTACCGCAAAAGCGAGCGCGACTAGGGCTAGGCCGGCTAGGAGGATTTGCATTGGTTTTTTCATAAAAAGCAACCACACTATATGGTCCCTACGGAACGTCCGTTTATAAGATAGCTTATACGTTCCGGTCGTTGTTACGTGAGATAAGGTCGCCTAGTCGAGGTACGCAAGTGCAAAGGATCCCATTCTTCATTTGGGGGGCGCTGGTGTGGGCGTGTGGGAACGCGGCAGAAGTCCATTACGACGACTGCAATCTCCACGCCGAAGCAGGGCGCTATGTAGAGGCCATTGCGGAGTGTCGCCGCGCTTTGGCAGCCGATTCCTCTTACGCGGAGGCTCACCTGCTCCTCGCGCGCCTGCTGCTCAAGTACGGCCAGCCCGCATTGGCGACACAACACTGCCAGCAGGTGATCGAACTCGAGCCGCAGCGGGCCGAGGGCTATTTCGCGCTCGGCAGGGCGTTTGCGCGCCAGCGCCGCAACGACGAGGCCGAAGCCGCGTATCGGCAGGCCATCCAGCTAGACCCCAATCGCGCCGCAACCTACCACCAACTCGCGGTCGTCCTCATCGACGACGATCGCTATGCGGCTGCGGGCGACGCACTCAAAAAAGCCCTAGCGCTTCAGCCAGAGAGTGCGGTCATGCAGTACAGCTTGGGCATGATCTACGAGCGTCAGGGTCAGTACGAAGCGGCCATTGTCCACTGGCAGCAGGCCGCGCAGCTCGATTCCAGCTATGCCCAAGCTCACTACCAGCTAGGGCAGATCTTCGCCAAAATCGGACGCGGCCAAGAAGCAGAGGCCAGCTTGCGCGCGGCCCTGCGCCAGCAGCCAGACCACGCCAAGGCGCGCATTGCGCTGGGGCAGGTGTTGCTGCAACAGGAACGGCACGCCGCCGCCGAGGCTGCTTGGCAGCAAGCCATTGCGTCCGACCCCTTTGAACCCGAGGCCTTTCACCGGCTCGGCTCGCTCTATCTCAGGCAAGGGAAGAAGACCAAAGGAGAAAAACTGCTCGCGGCTTTCGCGCGGCTCCAAACCGCGAGCGAGGAAATCGGGCACTACCGCTATCTACTGCAGCTCTACCCAGAGGACGCGCACGCCCACTACAATCTCGGCGTACTCTACGCCGATCAAGGGCACCCCCAAGCCGCGATCGCTGAATATCACAAAGCACTATCCATCAACCCGGCCGACCTCAGTGCGCACAACAACTTGGCCAACATCCTCCTAAAGCAAGGGCGGCTGGCCGAGGCCACCCAAGAGTACGAGACCATCCTCCGCTACCACCCGCGCTACGTCCGCGCTTACAACAACTTAGGCATCACGTACATGCGGAGAAGCCAGATGGACGCCGCGACCCAAGCCTTGCAAAAGGCCCTCAAAATAGACCCCAATTTCGCGGATGCCCACTACAACTTGGGGCTGATTTACCTCAAACAGGGGCAAACGGCCCGAGGCGAAGCGGCCATGGCGGCCTACCGGCATTTGCAGGCGCAACCATGAGACGAATGCCTATTTTCTTGTTGACAAGTACAATATAGGCTTGTATATCAACAAAATTCAGCCCTCCCACCTCATCCCATTTAAAGAAAGGGGCTTCAAGATGAAACGCTCTCATCTCGCCCTGATCCTAGTGCTCGCCGTCTCTGGTGTGGCCTCGGCCCACAACGGCGTAACTGGTTTTATCCCTACGATTCCAGACCCCAACTCTATGGTCATCGACGGCTCTGAGGATGACTGGGCCTGGATCGATCCAGACTTTATCATCGCTCCCGAGGATATCGAGGCCCAAAGCGGCGACGGCACTGGCCTCGGCGGCAACGGCATCCCGGAAGACTGGTCGGCCAGCTATCGCATGGGTTGGAGTCCACCGCCGGACAATTCCCTCTATTTATTCGCCCGCGTCACCGACGACACCCTCGGCGCAGCCGAGTCCGAGGTAAAGCGCAATTGGTGGAACGACGACTCCATTGAGTTCAACATGGACATGGACCACTCGGGCGGGCCGATGTCCTGGACGAGCACCGAGGAGGTGTACAACGGGTATCGCATCAACATCCACCCGCTGTTCGACTCCCAGCTCGGCGGCACCATTTCCATCGACTTGCAGGAGCCTGGCCTAGAGGACTGGGGGGCACTGCCGCCGTATTGCACCACCGCGGCCACCCTCCTGCCGGCGGACGCCGGTCACCTATCATCCAACGTCGAATACACGTACGAGATGAAGATCTCGTCCCCGTTCGTGCGCTACGACATCCTCGGCCCAGACGCCAGCATCCCGCATGTGTTCGCACCCGATCAGGTGATAGGTCTGCACACCCTGTGGATGGATCGCGACAAGGAAGTCAATGGTCAGCAGAGCATCTTCGGGCGCACGGGCAGCGGCTTCAACACCGCTGCAAACGGCGACCATCTGTGCGACTACGTGATCATCGAAACCGTCGATTTGGCCAACTACCCGACCGTATCCACGGCCGTCGAGCACACCACCTGGGGCCGCATCAAAAACCACATCAGCCGCTAGCGCTCTGCACATCTGCAAGGCAGCTTAAAAAAGGGGACGAGGTTCAACACACCTCGTCCCCTTTCCATATCGTTCAATCCTGTCCATCCCCCAACCCCACTAATCCTGTTTCCGAACCCCAACCAGCCCGAAATTCAGGGGAATTACACCTTTTCGTCCAGAGCGCCTTAGCCGCTAGCTCAGGTCGTAATCCCAAGAGCCTCCACCTGCGCCAACAGCGTCTCGCGCTCGTCGGGTTGCACGGGTCGCAACGGCCGCCGGGGATCGCCGCACTCCATCCCTATGCGCTGACTGACCACGGCCAAGACACTGCCGAAATAGCCGAATTGCGCCACCGTGCGGTGAAAGGCAGTGGCCCGTTCCTGGGCCTGTTTTGCAGCGGCCAGATCGCCTGCCTGATAGGCATTCCAAATGGCCATCCACAGTTCCGGGGCCGCGCACAAAGGACCATCGACCGACCCAACGGCCCCGACAGTCATGGCCGGCAACATCAGCTTGCCGCTGCCGATAAAGGCGTCTAGCCCCATGCCGACGAATTCGAGCAGGTTGGCGAATACCGGCGACGAGTGTTTCAAACCGACAGTCTGGGGCACTTCCTCGACTAGGCGCTGCATCAGGGCCGGACTGACATCGAGGCCGGTGCAACCGGGCAAGTTGTAGATGAACAGCGGCCGATCGGCCGCGGCCCCCACGGCCCGATAGTATTCTACCACACCGTCGTCGTCGCCTTGGTAGAAAAAGGGAGGTACCGCACAGACGGCTTCCACTCCAGCTTGAGCTGCATGCGCCGCCAATTTTTCGGCCCGCGCCGTAGTATTGGCCCCCACGTGCATGATGACTTGGGTGCGTCCCGCGTTCTGATCGGCGGCGATTTCGGCGATGCGCTGGTTCTCCTCGTCGTCGAGCAGGACGCTCTCGCCGGTGCCGCCGGCGACCCAAAAGCCGTGTACGCCAGCTTGTATATTGAACTCCATTGTGGCGCGGAAGGCCTCTTCGTTTAGAGTGCCATCCTCGTTTTTCGGACTGATAATCGCCGGCACTACCCCGTGGAATTGTCCCATGTTTTCCTCCTTAGTATAATACCTCAGCACCGTTTCGCGCCGAGGCGGACCACGCTCAATATAGGCGTCGCTTTCTCGGCTTCCAATACTCAGCCCACTAGGAGGATGATATGAAAAGCTATCGCGTGGCCATATTAGGTTGCCGGGGCCGCGGCACGGCCGCAGCACGCGCGTACCACGCCCACCCCCGCACGGAAATCGTCGCCCTCTGCGACCTCGTGCAAGATCGGCTCGACACCCTAGGCGAAGAACTCGGGGTCGCGGCCCGCTACACGGATCTAGACGCGATGATCGGACAGCACCAACCCGATATCGTCGCCATTCCCACCGGCACGGAATTCCACCACGCGCTAGCGCTGCGCACACTCGAATACGGCGTCCACATCGACATTGAAAAACCGCTGTGCGTCGATTGCCAGCAGGCCGACGAGGTGCTAGCCAAGGCCCGTGAAAAAAACGCGCGCATCGCAGTGCATCATCAAGGGCGCGTCGGCGTCTATATGAAAGCCGTGGCCAAAGCCCTCGCCGAGGGGCGCATCGGCCAGTTGCGCCACATCCACGCCCACGGCAAGAACTACTACGGCGGCTACAACCTAATGAATATCGGCACGCACATAATCAACAACGTGCTCAAGGTCGCCGGCCCGTGCCACAGCGTTGTGGCCACCGCCACCACCGATGGCCGCCCCATCAGCCTGACGGATGTGGTGCCCTCTCCGCAAGGCATGGGCACCATCGCTGGCGAACACATCACCGCGACGCTCAGTTTTGCCGACGGCGTCACCGCAACCCTCCTGCAACACCGCTTCCCCACCCCGGTCAATCCGGTGATAGAATTCTGCGGCAGCGAAGGTCGCTTAGTACTCTCGCAGCTCGTCTGGAAAAGGGACCTCGGCGCGTTCCTACTGTCGCAGCCCCACTATGCCCTCAACGACCAAAAAGAACCCTATGAAGTGCTCCCACCCATCTACTGCACAGGCTACGATCCACAGAGTTCCGCCCACCCAGACGACTACGCCTATGTAGAGGAGTACGTCGCAGCACTCGACGCGGGCCGCGAGCACGAATGCAGCGGCCCAGTCGGCCATCACATCGTGGAAATCATGATGGGCATCTTCGAGTCCGCCGCGTACGGCAAACGGGTGGACTTACCCCAGCAAGACCGCGCCCATCCCCTCCTGCGCTGGCGGCGCGAAAACGGCCTGCCCCCACCCGATCCCATGCCGCGCCCATACGCCGAGTGGCTGGCGGCAGAGGACGTGCGCTTGGGGCGGAATGGGTGATTCAACAACTGACGGGAGGTCAGAATCGACATGAACGACACCGAAAAATTCCTCTTCGACCTGCAGGGCTTCACCGTCGTCCGCGAGTTCCTCTCGCAAGGCGAAGTCAAAGCGCTCAACGACGCTTTCGACGCCAACTGGGACCAGCGCCGCGAAGACCCAATCGGCGACCCCAGCGGCAACATGGCTGGAACGAACAAGCGCGGCCTTTTCACCGACATGCTCACCTGGGAGCAGCCCCATTGCCAGCCATTCCGCGACCTGCTCGCCCACCGCAAGCTCCTGCCCTACCTCGACACCCTGCACGGACGCGGCTGGAAGCTCGACCACGAGCCGTTAATGATTACCGGTCCTAAAGGAATCGAAGGCCTGCGCATCCACGGCACCACCAACGTCCTCTTCAATGGCTCCCGCTTCTACGCGTACTCCAACGGCCAAATGCGCTGTGGCCTTCTGGTCGTCCAGTACACTTTACACGATCAGAATCCCGGCGACGGCGGCCTCTGCGTCATCCCGGGCAGCCACAAGGCAAACTTTTCTTGCCCTGCGAAGATCACTACTTGGGAGGAGCACCAAGAGGTTGTTTACCAAGTGCCCCTGAAGGCCGGCGACATGGTCATCTTTAGCGAAAACACCTTGCACGGCACCCTGCCGTGGCAGGCGGACCACGACCGCCGCGCCCTGCTCTACCGGTACACGCCGAAGTACCTGCACTACGACGGCGGCACATACGAGGTCAGCCAACCAGAATGGGTGTCGGAATTGACCGCAGCGCAGCAGGCAGTGCTCGAACCGCCCTACATCTACCATCACCCCCTCATCGAACCGGACGGCGAAACCGTGGTCCGCCCGCGCCGCGAGGATTAGCCCTAGCCAGTTCACTACAGAGGGAGGGACTAGCTCCCGTCACACCACCCATAGCGGGTGATCCGCACCCTGGTGTTCGTATCCGTCGGTCAACATGCGCGGGGCACTGCCGTCGGCATTGACCAGCCACAGGCTGCTCGGTGAACCAACCTCGGCGCGGCAGAAGGCAAACATAGAGCCGTCCGGCGACCAGACCGCACGGAAATTCCAGACGCGAGATTCGCAGGGTATAAACTCCGTCTCCTCGCCCGTAAAGGGATCGAGCAGACATATGGCGGTGCCGCCGCGGGCGTCCTCCGGGTAGTAGTCCCGGTTGAAATGATCGGTATCCGGCCGTTCCGCCTGGTACGGCCAAGCCGTTTGAGAACCGGGCTCTGCCCGGGTGTAGGTTACCCTTTTTCCGTCCGGCGTCCACTGGGCCATGTTGGAACCGCCACCCCGGGTTTCCGGGTCGCCGTAGGACGTGGCGAACCACTGGCGCTGGCCCTCCGTGACCTTCCGGTTTATCGACCCATCTCTGCTGCCCAGGCAAAGGTCCGCCCAGTCGTGGCCCGGATCGTCGGGATAGTGGCAGTCTTGGTAGATCAGCCATTTTCCGTCCGGCGACCACATGGGTCCGAAGTACAAGTGACCCAGGGCCGAGGCGACTTCCACCCGGTTGCCTCCGTCCAGGTCCGAGACGAAAACGCAGTAACTGTCCCGGCCGGACAGCATGGTCGCGTGGTACGCGATCTTCTGGCCGTCCGGGCTGATCTGGACGCAATAAACAAACCCGTCTTCGACGCGCGTGATTTCCCGTGGCTCGGAACCATCCAGATCCATGGTCCAGACGCGCTGTTTCCCGTCGATGATCGGGTTCATCACGAGGCGATCTTCCCCCGGCAGGATATGACTGCACACCATGAAGGGGGCGGGCCTGTTTTTGCGGGCGATCTCCCCCAGCAGCCGGTTTTCATCTAGGTCATATATCCACAGATGGACCCTTACGTTGCCTTCCCAGGCCTTGCCGGGTTCGCAACCGGACACGATCACCCGGCGACGATCTTCGAAGACCGGCCCCCAGCTCCAACTGACCATGCCCGGAACGTCCGGGCGAGGATACCATATCCGCGAATCATTCAGGTCAAATACGCCCAAGCGCCCACGGGAATTGAAGAGCAGTCGGGGACGAGTATCCTTCATGGCGATCTCTCTTCTTTCAGGAACCGGTCGGCGAAACTGTGGTCCGCCCGCGCCGCGAGGATTAGTCCTGGTCAGTCAGCCCTGCCACTCCAAATTGATGCTCGTGTACCCGTCCGTATAGCGGCGCAAATGCTCGGGTAGGTTGGCCAAAAACCACTGGCCTCCCTCGGGGATTTCCCAGGGAATGTCGATGCGGTGGTTGCGGGGACGGAAGCCGATGCCGCAAGAGAGGCGCGTTTCTTCAATTCGGTTGGGGAACGCGCCGTGATACGTGCGATGGGCGAAGACGATCATGTCGCCGCCGTTGGTGAAGAGGGGGACGAGGCCGGGGATGTCGAAGCCGTTGTAGCCGCGTTCCTCCGTGCCCTCCGGGTAGAAGGAGCGCCGGTCGGCCGTCATGCTGAATCCCTCCGGCCCCTCCCAATCTTCGACGTGGGAATCCTCAATGACGCACAGGCCGCCGTGCTCGGGCCGCGAGCCGGTCAGGTAGAACCACTTGCCCGACGGCCACAGTCCGCGGTTGAGGACGTCGCCCGAATGCTTGATCTCGGTCGAGTAGCCGCACCAATCGGTATGCCACCCCACGGGAGCCGAGCCAGTCCGGCGGATGATGGCGGCCGAGCGGTGGAGCGTCAGTTCGTCGGTGCCGATCAGGTGCCGGTGAATGTCCATGAAAGGCTCGTAGTCGAGCACTTCCCAAGCGCCCGGGCCGGACTCGATCCAAGCGTGCCGCGTGCGGCTCTCGCCCGGTTGCAACGTGTGCTCCGGGTCCGTGCCGTCCCACACCGCCTGCTTGAGCTTGGCGACGATCTCCGGCGGCAGCACGTCTTTGATCACCGCGAAGCCGTGCGCCTCCAAGCACTCGTCCATCGCGTCGAGTTCATCGGTGGCAAACTCATAGCGATAGCCCAAGTCCGGCTTCTGAATGTGCGAATAGTCTTTCATGACTTTCCTCCTTTATTTAAGAGGCACTACCAATTCAGACATAGAGTCACAATTGGCAGGGCAACGGGTAAATCCATGACCCTATTAGAAGCGCTGCGCCTGGACACCGTCTGCAAGCGCCAGCTCGTAGCAGGCGGCCTCGCTGTCCGTGCGCACTAACAGATAGGGTGTGGCAAAGGCCGGGGGATTCCAAGTTTTGCCGTCGAAGGCCGTCATTCGCGCTAGTTCTACGTGGCGGTCGGGGCGAGCCTCGACCAGTAACACGTCGCCCGATTCGCTCATTATCAGCAGGATATCGTCTATCAGGATGAGCTGGCCGTGGCCGTAGCGCCCGCGCTTCCAGCGACGCTTGCCGTCTTGCGGGTCGAGGCAGACCAGCACCCCATCGTCGAGGCCATAAACAAAACCATCGCGGTAGACCATGTTGGCAAATTTGGCCTTGATCCGGGGACTCTTCCAGACGATATCGGTCGTCAAGCCGCCGTTGGGCGCGGCATTCACTTGATACAGCTTGGCTCCAATGCCGTAGCCGGTGGAGACCAGAACCCGGTCCCCGGGCAAGGGCAGGGGATTGGCAATGCATTCAGCCCGATCCCAAGGCTGGCGCCAGAGGGGCACTCCGCTCTGCGGATCGTGTGCGACGACGCTGTGGTTGTTGAAAATCAGGATCTGCTTGCGTCCAGCTAAAGTGACCAAACGCGGCGAGCTGAAGCCGGCCTTGTCTGCGCCCCCGCCCCACACAAACGCGCCGTTTTGGCGGTGATAGGCCACTAGCGAGCGCTCATCCGGGCCTCCGGCACTGACCACGACCAAGGTGTCGAGGACCAACGGCGAACAGCTAATGCCCCATATATGGGCCTTAGCCTGATTGTCGGCGAGGATGTCCCGCGACCAAATCAGCGCCCCGCTGGCCAGATCTAGGCAGTTGAGGATGCCAGTAGCGCCCAGCGTGAAAACCCGGTCTCCAGCGATGGTGGGCGTAGCGCGCGGGCCGATGCCGGCTATGGCGGTCTCGTAGCGAGTCGAGTCGGCGTGTTGCCAGAGCTTGCGGCCCGTTGCCAAGTCGTAGCAGACGACCTGCTCCTCGGGGCCGTGTTGCTCCTGGGTTACGGCTCGGCCACCGACAATGGCAAACGAGGACCACGCTGCGCCGACGGGGCGACGCCAGATTTCGCGCGGCGGGTGCTTGGCCCAGTCGCGCTCGAGGTGGACGCCGCGGAGGCGGTTGTTGCGCTCGGGGCCGAGAAATTGCGGCCAATCGCGGGCGTCGAGCGCGGTTGCATCCCCTCCTTCGACCGCGGTGGCTTCGCCCTCAGTACTCCAACGCCATTCGAGGATCGGTGCGAAGTCGCCGCTCATACCCTTAATGCGAAAAAGCCCGATCCCAAGCCCAATGGCGAGGACGATACCGCCGAAATAGCGCAGGCGCCGTCCCCAGGCCAGCCGCGACGCGAAGAGCAACCAGAGCAAAGAAAAGAAAATCGCGAGCATGAAGGTGGCCATAGTGCGCATGACCTGTTGCTGGCGATGGGGGGATTCGGGCAACCAGATCAGCAGGAGCGCTAAGACGACGCCTCCTCCGAGCAAATAGAGAGGCCATAAGCGAGGGCCGGACGAGGACATGGGCATTGATCCGCTGTGTTAGACGCCGCCGGTGACGGTCTCCAAGCGGACCCAATCGCCGCTGGTGACCGAGCGGACAATGGCGGCCATCGCCCGCATCGCTTCGGTTCCATCCTCCACATCGGCCCCCATTTGGGGCGCGTCGTACAGGACGGTATCGGCAAAACCTTCGAGTTGGAGTCGGTAGAAGTGCGCGTCGGCCCCTAAAGGCCGGTGGTACTGACCGTCTCGCGTGGAGAAGCATTCGACATCGCTGGATTTCAAAAACCACGGCAGGTAGGTTTTGCCGACGACGCTGCCGTGCTCTCCGTAGATGTGAAAGCCCTCGTGGTAGTCCATGCGCACGGCCACCGTCAGGTCGAGATGCCCCTGACCGCCGTTGGCGAACTCCACTTCGACAAACCAAGAATACGCCCCGAACATTTCCTTGCACCGTCCGCGCACGGCCGCGAGCGGACCGCCCAAAAAGCGGGCTAGGTCGATGAGATGCGAACCGTGGGTCAGCATGAAGTAGCGCCGCTTGTCGCCCTTGGGATCGTCCGCTGGCTTGCGCGCCTGATCACTGCTCAGCGGCAGCGGCTGGAGGTTGTCAGTCATGGTGTAGCGATAGGTCGAATCGCAATACCAAGCCTTCAGGGCCAAAAGCGACCCCATCTCCTCGCGGATAAACTGCCGGGCAAAAGCAATGCCGGGATCGAAGCGCTTCATGTGGCCGACCTGGAGCTTGCAGCCCGAGTCGGCAACGGCCTGACGCAGAGCTTCGCACTCTTCCACGCTTGTTCCCAGCGGCTTTTCCACGAAGACGTGTTTGCCAGCCGCCAACGCCTGCAAGCTGAGCGGGACGTGGAACGCATCAGCCGTGGCGATGATGACCGCTTCCACCTGCGGATCCGCGAGCATGTCGGCAAAGTCGGCGTAGGTTTTCTCCGGCTGGTGAATGGCCGCCATGCGCTCGACTAAGTCCGACGCTTGGTCGCACAGCGCGTACAGCCGCGTATTGCGGGCCTTGATACACGACTCAAAGTGGGCGAATTGGGCGATGGGGCCGCAGCCCAACACGCCAATGGACAGGACTTGGCGGTCTTTGTTCACGCGCTTTCTGTGGGCAAAACGGCATAGGCTTCGATCTCGACGACCAAGTGCGGCTTTAGCAGCGCGGCTATCACGACCAAGGTCGAAGCCGGCAAAATCTCGCCAAATACCTCGCGGTGAGCGCGGGTGACTCCAGCGGCATGGGTCACATCGGTGATGTACACGACCGTTCGCACCACGTCTTCGAGGCTAGCTCCGGTTTCGGTGAGAGCCGTGGCGATGATCTGCAACGCGCCCTTGGCCTGTTCGTAGGCATCGCCCTGGTCCTGCGGCGGCTGGGCGCAGGTGCCAGCGACGTGGACGTGCCGGTCCACGCGCACGGCGCGCGAATAACCGAACTCCGCGCCAAACGGGCTGCTAGTCGGTATGTTTTTGCGTTTCATGGGTCTCCTTTATCCATAGTTTCCTCGACCTTCGCCCACTCCTCCAAGAGGGTCGCCAACGCGCGCTCGATATCCGCGTGTTCGCATTCGAGGGCCTTGATCTGGTCGGGCGAGGTCTTTGCGTAATACGCTGGCTCGCAGCGCAAGGCGTCGATTTCCGCCAGCCGGGCTTCTGCTTGCTCTATGCGCGCCATGCGTTCTGCTTGCTGGGCCGCGACGCGGCGCTGCTTGTTTTTTCCCTTGCGGTTGGACTGCGATCCCTGGGCTGGTGGATTGGTCTCTTCTTTTTTCTTTTTCGCTTGTTTGGCCTTGAGAATAACTTGGTCGGCGTCGAGGTGGTCGTCGCCACAGAAGTGGACGTACTCCTCGTACGTGCCTTGGAAGTCGAGGATTTCGCCGGGTTTGATCTCGACAATGCGCGTGGCTAGCTGGCTGATGAACCAGCGGTCGTGCGAGACGATGAATAGCGTGCCCGGATAGTTCTTAAGCCCCTCGACCAACGCCTCAATGGATTCGAGGTCGAGGTGGTTGGTCGGCTCGTCGAGAACCAGCACATTGGGTTGGGCAATGGCCAGCCGGCAGAAGACGAGACGAGCCGCTTCGCCACCCGAAAGCGCACCCAGGCGCTTCTCGCCTTCGTCGCCGGAAAAGAGCATCCGCCCCATTTGCCCGCGCACGAAGCCGAGACCCTGGTCCTGACAGCACTCCCAGACCCACGCCTCAGCCGTCTGGTTGGGAGGGCTGAGCTTTTCGCGGTGGTCTTGGGCAAAGTAACCGGGATGGGCCTCGTACCCCCACTCGCTCTCGCCAGCATCGGCGGCCAACTCGCCCATCGCGATCTTGAGCAGCGTTGATTTGCCGATGCCATTCGGCCCCATAATCGCCAAGCGGTCCCCCTTCTGCACGAGGAGATCGACCCCGTGCAGCACTTCGTTGTCGCCGAAAGCCTTTTTGACACCTTTGAGCACGAGCACATCGCGCCCACTATCGCGCCGCTGCTCAAAGCGGAAGGCCGGGTAGCGACGCGAGCTGCGCGGCAATTCGACCATCTCCTCTTCCCGCTTCTCGATCAGCCGCAGCTTGCTTTGGGCTTGGCGGGCCTTGGTCGCCTTGGCGCGGAAGCGATCCACGAACTGCTGGTGATGGGCGATTTCGCGTTCGCGGCCGGCAATTTCCTTCTCTCGCCGCGCGCGCTCGGCCTGCTTGGCTTGCAGGAAGGCCGTGTAGTCGCCCCGATAGAGCTGTATGGTCTCGTAGTCAATGTCGAGGATACAGGTGCTAATGTTGTCGAGGAAGCGGTGGTCGTGCGAGATGATCACCACCGGCCCAGAAAAGTCGCACAGGAAGGTCTCTAGCCAGCGGATCGAGAGGATGTCGAGGTGGTTGGTCGGCTCGTCGAGCAGCAGCACATCCGGGGCACTGGCCAACACCTGGGCCAGCAAGACCCGCAGCTTGAAGCCGCCGGAAAGCGTTGAGAGCGGATCGTCGTGAATGTGAGCCGGCAGTCCAAGGCCCTCCAAAATCGTGCCAGCACGAGCTTGCGCGGTGTACCCATCGCAGTGGAGAAAGGTCTCTTCGAGCTGGGCGAACTTGTCGGCGTCAAAGTGCTCGGCAGATGCGGCGAGAAGCCGCTCCTTGGCGACCGTCACCTCCCACAGCGCGGCGTTGCCCATCAGCGCGACATTGAGAATCGACTCGTCCTCGTAGAGAAACTGATCCTGTTGTAAGACCCCCAAGCGCAGGCGCTGTGGGACCGTGATCGCGCCCTCGCTCGGTTCGAGGTCGCCGGAGAGCATGTTGAGGAGCGTAGTCTTGCCCGAGCCGTTAGCTCCCACCAAGCCGTAGCGCTCGCCGGCGTTGAGCTGGAACGAGACATTGGCGAAGAGGGTTTGATCGCCATAGAACTTGCCAACATTGGATAGCGTAATCATCACTTGCAATAATTACGGCAAATCAGCGGTAATGGGCTACTCTGCCGCTCGCTAATTTACCATCTTCTCAGCCTACCTTTCTCCAAAGGAGTCCCCCATGAACGCAGACGACAAATATCTCTTTGACCTGACGGGCTATTTGGTCCTCAGAGACGTGCTGACCGCCGAGGAGGTGTCCCAGCTCAACGCTGGCATCGACCGCCACCACGACCTTATGAGCGAGATAGATCGCCCGATGTCCGGCGACTCGCAGACGATGCAAGGCACCTCGCGGCGCAAGGATTTAGGCGGCATGTTGGCTTGGGATCGGCCCTATTGCGAGCCGTTCCGCAAGTTGCTGGCGCATACCAAAGTCAAACCCTATCTCGAAGAAATCTTGGGCCGGGGGTATCGTCTCGACCACGGGCCGGGGCTGATCGCCATGGACACAGGCTGCGAGGGCGGGCTTTTGCACGGCGGCGGGGTGGAGCGCGGGGATATATCGGAGGTGTACTTCTTTAAGAACGGTCGCATCTTCACCGGGCTGACCGTGGTCGAGTATCTGCTAGCCGACGAGGGGCCGGGCGACGGGGGCGTAGCGGTGATACCGGGTAGCCACAAGGCCAACCTAGCCTGTCCGCGGAGCATGATTAAGTGGGAAAAGCACCAAGAGCACGTGATCGAAGTAAATGGCAAGGCCGGCGACGCAGTGATCTTCACCGAGACCTTGACGCACGGGACGCTGCCGTGGACGGCCGCGCACGAGCGGCGGGCGCTGCTGTACAAGTTCAGCCCAGGCACCCTGTCCTATGGCTCGGGACCGCACGAGACGACGTATTCCGAGTACATCGAGGACATGACCGAGGAGGAGCGGGCCGTGATGGAAGCGCCGCATATCCGTCGGTAAAGCGACGCGGGTAATTCTGCAAAGGAGTTTTTGCGATGACTGACAACGTCAATGTAGATAACGTCCCGAGGGAGTCTGATCTACTAAATCCTACACTTACCGCGCTCCACGCGCTTGGAGGCAGTGCTTCCAAGCGCGAAATCGCCAATCAAGTAATTGAAGATATGGGCCTGTCTGCTGCTATTACTCAAATACCTTGCGCGCGAGGAAAAAAAAGCGGGCAAGCAGAACGTATGACAGAGCTAGAGTACCGATTGAGCTTTGCGAGAACCTTCCTTAAAAACTACGGCTTAATTGATAATTCGGAGAGAGGCGTATGGTCTCTTACTGCTAAAGGGCAGGAGACACAACGTGTTGATTCCAAAGAAGTTGTTGATTCTTATCAGCGATACCTGAAACAGAAGCGATCTCGCAAAAAAACGAAAACTGAGGAAGGCACCCTAGCCGAAGAAATCGAAAACTCAGCCGAAGACCCCGCAGATGAAACCGCTTCTTGGCGTGAGGATTTGCTCGACACCCTCCGCAACATCCCTCCCGACGCATTCGAACGCTTGTGCCAAAGGCTCTTGCGGGAATCGGGCTTTATCGAGGTTGAGGTCACGGGAAAATCGAGCGACGGCGGAATCGACGGGCATGGCATAATCCGTCTCGCGGGGCTGATTAGCTTTCCCGTACTGTTCCAGTGCAAGCGCTACAGCGGCAGCGTTGGCGCAAGCGTGGTCAGGGACTTTCGCGGCGCGATGGTAGGACGGGCGGAAAAGGGCCTTATCTTGACAACGGGTCGCTTCACAATAGAGGCGCAACGAGAAGCCACCCGGGATGGCGCGACGCCGATAGACTTGATTGACGGCGAATTGCTAATGGATAAAATGAAGGAACTCAAACTCGGCGTGTCCGCAAAGATGGTCGAGGTCGTGGAAGTGGACAAGGACTGGTTCGCGTCGATTTAGCGAGTTTGAAGGAAAGGATATTAGATATGGCAATCGGTATTCCCAAAAAAAATAATACTCTCTTAGATAGTGGAGTGCATCTCGATTATAGAGGTAAAGCGACTGAGGAAGAAATATTCAATGGTTCCATAGTCCCTTTTGATAAGCTCCATTCCAATCCATCTCATAAGCGATTGTATTTCGGCGATAATTTCGATGTCCTTCGCGTCCTTGTGACAGATCCTAATGTATGCGGAAAGGTACATCTCATATACATAGACCCTCCATTTGCCACTCAAAGTCAATTTGTTTCCCGAAAGCAATCACGAGCATATGAAGACACCTTGAGTGGTGCTCCATTCGTTGAATTTTTACGTAAAAGAATTGTTTTGCTTCATAAATTGTTGTCGAATAAAGGATCGATTTACCTACACTTAGATGAAAAAATGATTTTCGAAATAAAAATTATCATGGATGAAGTATTTGGACCAGAAAACTACAGAAATATGATTGTTCGGAAGAAATGTAATCCTAAAAACTATACGCGAAAAACATACGGCAATATTGCAGATTTCGTACTTTTTTATACCAAAACAGATAAGTATATATGGAATAAACAAACTGTCCCTTTATCTGAAGAAAGAAAAAAAATATCAGTACGTCGAAGAGGGTACTGGACGGAAGTATATGAAAGTCCCTGTCCATGCCCCGGGAACACGCAAGGGGGAAACTGGTAAACCATGGAGGGGGGAAATGCCTCCCCCGGGCAAACACTGGCAGTACACGCCTAAGAGGCTAGATGAAATGGACGCGAGGGGAGAAATATTCTGGTCAAAGAACGGAAATCCAAGAAGAAAGGTTTATCTTGATGAACATCCTGGAGTTAGTGTTCAGGACATATGGTTGGAGTTCCGTGATGCACATAACCAGAATATAAAAATTACTGGCTACCCAACTGAAAAGAATCCAGGGTTAATTAGAAGAATTATTGCTGCTTCTTCTAATCCCGGTGATATGGTGCTTGATTGTTTTGCCGGTTCTGGGACAACCCTTGCTGTTGCGGACGAAATGCAACGCAATTGGATAGGTGCAGATAATAGCATTGAAGCGATAAAGACGATACTAAAGCGCTTTGATAGCGGACTTCAGGCTATGGGCGATTTCGTAAACAAAGATGCACATCGCCAAGATAATCATAGCCAACAGACGCTATTCGATTCACTTAGCGAAGATACTCCTCACGCACATAGTAATCCAAAATCCAAACACAAAGCTATACGTGATTTCTCGCTATTCGCATCGAATAATAGTCCAAGTGAGTTATATAGCAGTCCTAAATGACTTGAGAGGTTTTGGTTTTTTCTTATCTTGCTTCTATGTTTTCTCATGCTTGTTCTTTTTTAGGAGTGTTTTCTATGGTTTCGGATTCGTCTTTATCGGCGTTTATCGCGAGCAATCCCGACGCCCGCGAACTGAAACGGGCGTTAGCGGTTCAGATGACGCTTTTGGGGCTTAAACAAGGTGCGATTCAAGCGATTCTCGGTGTGCAGTCGAGCTTCATCAGTACGTGGAAGCAGCGCTATCTGGCCGAAGGGGTCGCTTGTTTTCGCTTAGGCTATAAAGGCTCACAGCCGTATTTGTCGGCGGATCAGCGCGCCCAAATCAACGCTTGGTTAGCGACCCAGTCGCACCCTTCGGTCGCCTCATTAGCCTCCTATATCCAAACGCAGTTTGGGGTCGTGTTTCGCTCATCGCAAAGCTATTACGATCTGCTTGCTCAGGCGGGCTATAGCTGGAAAAAGGCCCAAGCTCGGCACCCCAAGACCGATCCCCAACAGGGGCTTTCTAAACGCGAAGCGATTAAAAAAAACTAACCGAGCATAAGGCCGAACTCCAAGCGGGTCAAGTCAGTGCCTTTTTCATCGATGAATCGCATCTACACTGGGGCGATGCCTGCGGCTATGGCTGGGGGCGTCGAGACCAACGGCTGGAGGTGGCCATTGAAAATGGACGGCAACGACAAACCTATTATGGGGCGTTGGATATAGTCAAGGGCACCTTTCTCATGCAACCATATCCCAAGGCCAATGCACACTATACGGTCGATTTTATACGCTACCTACAACAACAGCGTCCCGGACAAAAGTTATTGATCTTTTGGGATGGGGTGTCCTATCATCACCAACAGGCCATGCGCGATTTTCTACAAACGATGCAGGCCGATCTACCGCCTGATGAATGGAAGATATGCTGTACGCGATTAGCGCCCTATACACCGCAAGAAAACCCGGTCGAAGACATCTGGTTAAAAGGCAAGACTTTTGTCCGTACCCATGCGGTATGGACCACCTGTTTTGAACAGATTAAAGACCTATTTGTCAAGGGCATTCGACAGAAAAAATACTTCCAATTCCCTAAGTTAAGCCAATATAATTTGGCACTTAAATGATTTAGGACGGCTATAGGATACGGTGAATACTTGGTTCCGTCGTCCTTAGTGGAAGTGGACAAGGACTGGTTCGCGTCGATTTAGCAAGCGCAGCGCATGGAATTCAACATCAGGGTGCAGCCAAAGGCCGGGCGCAACAGCGTCGAGATTGACGGCGACAAGATAACAGCGCGGGTAACAGCAGCCCCGGAGGGCGGCAAGGCCAACGACGCAGTAGTGGCCCTGCTGGCGAAGCGGCTCAAGGTCGCCAAGGGCAGGGTGCACATTGTGCGGGGACACAAGGCGCGGGACAAGCGGCTGTGCATTGAGGACATGACGGCAGGCGAAGTCTTCGCCCGCCTATCGGAGTCGAAGTGACAGATGCAAAAAAACCGAAAGGAGCAGCAAATGCGCGTAGCAATCGGAGGCATTTCCCACGAGAGCAGTACCTTCACGAACGTAGCCACCACGTTGGACAGTTTCCGGGAGCGCAGCTATCTCCACGGAGCGGAAATTATCGAGCGCTTTGCCGGGGTCAATACGCCCATCGGCGGCTTCATCGAAGGGGCCGAGGCGCACAGCTTTGAAGCAGTGCCGACGATGTTAGCCGAGGCTTTTCCCAGCGCCCCAACGCCCCGCCCCATTTTCGATCGGCTAGTGGGTGAACTGGTCGATGGCATCGAGGCGGCGGGTGCTATCGACGGGGTCTTATTGGAATTGCACGGGGCCATGGTGGCCGAGGGCATTGACGACGCCGACGGGCATATCCTAGCCGCAGTGCGCCGCTTGGTCGGCCCGGATATGCCCATCGTCGGGCAACTGGACATCCACTCCAATGTCTCCCAAGGCATGATCGAAGCCGCCGATGTCCTAATTGGGCGGGAGACCTATCCAGAGGTCGATATGGCACCGAGGGGCCGCGAGTGCACCGATGTGCTGGTGCGCATAGTGCGGGAAGGCGTGCGGCCGACCATGGCCTTGCACCAACTGCCGCTAGTCTGGGGCATGAACCAAGTGACGGCCCACCCGCCCATGCGCCAGGCCATCGAATACCTGCACCAAATTGAAGCGCGGCCCGGCGTAATCTGCGGCTCCATAGCCACCTGCTTCCCCCTGGCCGACATTCCCGATATGGGGGCCTCGGTGTACATAGCGACCGACAACGACCTCTCCTTGGCCCAATCCTGCGCCGACGAGTTGGCCGCCTGGCTCTGGGAGCGTCGGGCCGATTGGCAGTTGGCCATGCCCTCTACCGCAGAAGCACTGCAAGCGGCCGAAGGGACAGGGCGTTTCCCCGTGATCTTCGCCGATCGCAACGACAATACCGGCGGCGGTTCACCCGGCGACAGCACCGGGCTGTTGCGAACTTTTTTGGCGGCTGACCTGCGAGATGCCTGCGTGCTGTACATAGTTGATCCCGAAGCCGTGGCCGCTTGCCACCAAGCGGGCGTCGGTGCGGTGATCGATTTAGAGGTGGGCGGCAAGGCGTCCCCGTTACAAGGCGAGCCTTGCTCCATGCGGGCCGAGGTAGTGGCCTTGACCGACGGCCGCTTTCGCTACGACGGGCCTATGTACGCCGGCCTAGATGGCACCATGGGCCCCTCGGCTCACATCCGCCAAGGCGGGGTACACGTGCTGTTAGTGAACAAGCGCGAGCAACCTTTTTGCACGGCATTTTCCCGCACCTTGGATTTGGACCCGAAGCAGATGCGCTATGTCGGCGTCAAGTCCGCGGCCCATTTCCGCGCTGGTTTTGAGTCGTGGGCCGGCCAGATCCAAGTGATTTCCGAACCGTCGGTACACGACCCGGCCGATGCCAAGCTGGCCTTTAAGCGGTTGGGCCGCAAACTGTATCCTTTTGACGATATTTAGCGATTGGAAGCGACCGTGGATATAGGCGCTTGGGATGCGGTGCAGACGGGTCTCGCCCAGCACCGGCCCTGCTTGGTAGGCTCTACGGACAAGACGCGGGCCGCGGTGGCCGTGGTCTTGGGGCCAACGCCGAGGGGCTTGCAGTTGCTTTTCATCGAACGAGCCCAGCACCCGGACGATCCTTGGTCGGGGCACATTGCCTTTCCCGGCGGGCGCATTGAGGCAGACGACCCGTCGCCGCGAGCTGCGGCCGAGCGCGAGACCTTGGAGGAAGTCGGGCTCGATCTGTCCGACGCTGAGTATTGGGGCCGGGTCGATGATTTGACTGGGCATATGCTGCCGGTGGTGGTATCTGGTTTTGTCTATCGCTTGGAGAAGCCAGCGGCCTTGGTCCTCAGCGAAGAGGTCGATTCGGCTTTTTGGGCGGGAGCCGACCAATTGCGCGATCCCGATAAGCGGACCCAGTACCAACTGCGGCACCGAGACGAAGAACAGGCATTTCCAGCGCTCGACCTATTGGGACCGGGTCGGCCGCTGTTGTGGGGACTAACCTTTCGCATCGTGCGCCAATTGGTCGCTTGGATGGAGCCAGACAAAATATGACGTCCGCTCATACATCCCGCCGCATCTGGTTCTGCCAAACAGAATACGTGGCCCAGCATCCCGAGTCCCTGCAAAAGCTCAAGGACGCCGTCGGCCTGACGACGATTATGCCCGAAAGTCCGGTGTGCCATACCTCGGGTTTTAGCGCCTCGGCGGAGTTGGCCCAGCGGGGGCCTTTTGAGGACTGGCGTCAGCGCATCGAGGCTTGGCCGAGCGGTGCGGAGGGGGTGTACCCACCGGTGGCGGGGATTATCAGCGGTTTTGACGATGCGCCCTTGCAGCGCGTCATCGAGGCGTGTAAAAGCACGGGGATCGAAGTGTGGGGGCACATCGGCCTGTGGAGCTACGGCGGCGAGGTTTATCCCGAATTTGCCCTGCGCGATCTGGAGGGACGACTACTGGATCGGCGCTATCAGGAGTGGGGCATTGGCCTATGTCCGAGCCGCAAGGCGGTCAACGAGTGGACGCGCGACTGCTTGGTCGAAGCGGTGCAGCGCTACGCTATCGACGGCTTTGACGTGGACCACGCTCGCTATCCGGCCCCAGCCAATGTGCACAGCCTAATGGCCTGCGGCTGTGCTAGCTGCCAGGACGAAGCCGCCCGCTTGGGCTACGATTTTGCGGCTATGCGGCGCGGGGTACTGGCCCTGCGCCATCGCCTAGAGCAATTGACTTTGGCCGAGGTGCGGGCCTTGGCCGCGGGGCGTCCGAGCTTGATGGACTTTTTGGGCTTGTTGGCTCAGGATGGGGCCGTGCTCGATTGGGTGCAGTTCCGCGCCCATATACTGGCCGAGCGCATGGGGGAATTTCGCGCCGCCGTGCAGGAGGCCGGAGGCCGCGATAAAGTCTTTGGCAGCGATGTGTTTCCCGCCTCCACAGGGCTGTTGGGCGGGCATTGGTACGGCAAGTGGGAAGAGGCGACGGATTTTCTCACGGGGGGGAGTTCGCACGGAAGCGTGGTGGGTTGGGCGACCGGGGTGCCCAACTTGGCGCGGGAGTGGACTGCGGCTTTGTGTCGGCACGCTCAAGGGCTGGACGAGAGCGAGGTATTAGCTCTGGTGTGGCGTATGTTCGGGGTGGAGGATCTGGATTTGCCGGAGACTGCGGCGGGGGTAGCGGAAGGTCCTTTGCCGATCGCCGCCCTGTACGAGCGGGAAGTGGCTCGCTTAAAAGCGCAGACCAGTGGGACGGTGCCGCTGTATCCGCCCCTCTCAGCGGGAGCGGCCCCCGAGTTGGTTCGGATATTGGGCGAGGCGGTGGCCGGGCATGGGTGCGACGGGTGTTTGTTTACGGTTAATGCCGAGGACGAAGAGCAGGTGAGGATGTTGGGGGAGGCTTTGGCGGGCGTGGGGTGAGTTGGAAGTCTTAGCTGTTATGATACAGTAGCCCCCGAACGTCCGAGTGGGCCGCAGCCAGCAAGGGATGGCCCCTCCCCGAATCCGTACTTCGCCTAGGAGCGCCTCCGTACGACGGAATCTCTCATTCCCAACATGTTCAACGATGCGTTCGCTCCGTCATTTTCAGTCAGAATAAATCAAAACCTACGTTAGCGCCTAGATCACCCCGCACCCGCTATTGACAAACCACGATTACAACATTATTGTTGTAGATATGATTCCTACACTAGTCACGATTCCTGGGTCGCCCTGGCCCGTCTTGCCTCAAGGCTTGCACCCCGCTGACCTTGGCGCGGTCGCAAACAGATTTGCGACCAATCCATGGCGACGCTCGCTGTTCAATGGTCTCATAGGTGGCGTCCGTAGTCTGCTCACAGCCGGCTGCGCGCGGATTTTTCTTGATGGCAGTTATGTGACGGGCAAACCAAAGCCCCAAGACTTTGATGCCTGTTGGGACCCCACGGGTGTCGATTCCAGAAAGCTCGATCCGGTTTTTCGCGACTTTAGTAATCAGCGGGCCGCTCAGAAAGCGCGGTTCAAGGGTGAATTCTTCCCGTCATCGATGATCTGTAGCGATGTCGGACAGAGTTTTGTCGATTTCTTCCAAGTGGATCGATACAGCGGCCACAGGAAAGGGATTGTGGTCGTCGAACTGCCTACCGATCCGATGCTGCAACCACAGGTGATGCCATGATCTATAGCGACAAGCAATATCGCATCTCAAACGGCGAGCTCACCAAACTGAAGGATGCCCTCAGTGTCACTCAAATGCGAGAATCCGATCAGGAATGGCTGAAGACCGCGGAGATCGATGCGCTCAAGAGCCAAATCGAAGAGATCGAAGCCGAGCTTGCCCATTATGACTTGCTTAAGGCGGGGCAAATTACCTTCGCTAAATCATTCGCGCTGGAGAGCTTGCCCTCGATCCTGATTCAGGCGCGCATCGCCTCTGGCATGAGCCAGACCGATCTTGCGAAAGCGCTCAGTCTCAAGCCACAACAGATTCAACGCTACGAGGCCTCCGACTATATGGGTGCCAGCCTCGCGAAGTTGATCGAAATCTCGCGCCTACTCGGCGTTCACATCGAAGAACTGTTCGAAGCAGATCAAGAAACGCGCGGTTCTGTGTTCTCTTGGAAAACTGTCGAAGACGTTGTCTGGCGGCAATTTCCCTTCAAAGCCATGATCAAACGGAAATGGTTTTCGGTGCCGCGTGGCGGCGATCCGATCGAGAAAGTGCGCGAATATTTCCTCACCGCAGCTGGACCGCAGTTTGCGACAGCATTCCACCGGAAAAAGATGCATAGCGGCACCGTCCCCAACGAATACGCCCTCCTCGCCTGGCAAGCACGAGTACTGGATCGGGCGCGCGGGGCCATCAGCCGGCACGGGATCCCCGCATTCGAACTCGACGATCGCTGGATCGGGAAGTTGGTAGCCCTGACTCGTCGTAAGGACGGGCCTCGTCGCGCTCGTTATCTCCTCGCGGAAAAGGGCATTGTACTAATCACGGAGAAGCATCTGCCAGGCACCTATCTCGATGGGGCCGCTATGATGGGCGATACTGGACGGCCCGTTATTGGGCTCACTCTTCGCTATGATCGGCTGGATAATTTCTGGTTTGTGCTGTTCCACGAACTCGGCCATGTGTTCCTGCATCTTATGGACGGCCTGCACTACGATTTCTTCGACGAAGAGGGCACTCGGGAAAGCGACAAGGTCGAGACCGACGCCGACCGATTCGCCCTCGACTCGCTGATACCCCTCGATGCCTGGGGTAAGTGCTTATCGCGTTTTGCGCTCTCGGAAGAAGCGGTGCAAATCGACGCCGGGACGCTAGGGATCGATCCGAGCATCATAGCCGGTCGGATCAGGAAAGAGCAAGCCGACTACACCATCCTCAATGATCTGGTCGGTCAAGGCACTGTGGGTCCCCAATTTGAAGAGCCCGACGATGCAGTTGAGTGAAGACACTTATGTGCCGGCACTACGCTGGCGGCAGGCCGAGTACCAAGCCTTAGAGAGACTCGAGCAAACAGTCAAAGACCAGATTGTGCCATTAATCACGATCCCCGATGTAGAGTACGACTTCGAACAGCGGCAGCCGAAAAAGACAGTCGATGAGCATGTGTATCCCTTCATCATGCGCTATCACAAGAAGTGGGGACAGCGTCCCGCTTGGATCGCGCTCAATGAGGCGATTGCCAACGGGCGCATGGATGACGGCAGCCACGTCTTCGACTATGTCTTCAACGGCCTCAGGCCGAACAATGCGAAGGCCATTCCCGCCCTGCCTTTGGCCACCGATCCCGAGACGATCGCCGCGGCTGCGCGGGCGGTCGCGCGAGATGGACAGGGGGCCGCGATCCTCGTCCGCCTCGAAGATCTGATGGCCATCAGCCCGCAAGCCAAGTTAGTTGCGCTGGCAAAGGACTTGCAAGTCGAACTCAACGAAATCGATCTAATCATCGATCTAGGATCCCCAAATTTCGAGCCCTACGACGTATTCGCCACGGCACTGATCGCTGCCATGCCACGGCTAGGCGACCTCATGGTCTTTCGCAACTTCGTCCTTGTCAGCACCGCGATCCCTGAAGCTTTTTCCGATATATCTAGGGGCACGGATGAGATTCCGCGGCATGATTGGCTCTTCTACCAAACACTGCTCATGAATTTATCCGGCAGCATACGGCGTCCGGTCTATGGCGACTACACGATCGTCCACCCAAATTTCGAGGCCAAAGACATGCGTAAGCTCAAACCGGCAGGGAAGATAATCTACACGACCGAAACGACATGGGCGACGCGCAAAGGCGGTTCGTTTCGCGATGATCGGGACCAGATGTATATCCATTGTCAAGCGATCGTGTGCGATTCAAAATTCAACTTTCGCGGCCAAGAGTTCTCGGGGGGCGATGCCTATATCAGCGATTGCGCCGCTAAGAAGAAGGGTCCTAGCACTCTCGGACGTTGGAAAGAAGTTGCCATCAACCACCACATTACGCTGGTGGCGGAAGAGCTCGCCAACCTTGCCGCTGCCGCATAGCGCGTTTGATCAGTGCCGTCAACTCGGCCGTGCTCAAGGCTTCAACCAGACCGGCATAGAGTTCCTTGCGCGTGGCACGACGCGAGCCGCGCGGCGCACCCAAGGCCTGCAGTGCCTCTTCGGCTTCACCACGCCAGAGCAGATGAACGAACATAAATGGATCGATGTCCGGGTTCGCCCGTGCCGGGCGAATGTGATCGAATGAGATCCCGCCGCGAGGGCCGGTTTTGACCTCCACAAGACCGGCCCAGCTTGGCAGCATTGTTGCGACCGCCTCAAGGTGCCGCGTGCCAACAACCAAAGTCAGCTTCTGCAATGTCATTGCATAGAATTCGAGTTGCTGCGGTAGCCGCATGAGTGTGTCGAGATCGCTCTTTATCTCGTAGCCATGAATGCTGCAATTGATCACAGCGATATCAATACGGCACCGGGCATGAGCGAGTCCTAGCTCGTCGACCACGATGGTGTCCGGATGCCTACGGTGATGCCGGAGGCATTTGCCGTGGAGCGCTCGGCGGATGGCGCTCTCGTCCAGGGTTGCTTTTCTATGATCGCGCGTCGCCGCCCTCATCACTGTGACGGTCATAGTTGTCTAAGGCGTATACACTGCCATGCTACACGATATCCGCCCGTCGCAATCATTTCGACCTCTCCCGTTCGACGCTGAGGTTGATCTCAGATTTATATTGTGACGACATCTCTAGGGTCTTAGCGTCGCAATACGCCTTCCATCAAAATGCCGATAAAAAATACCGCAGACCGATCCGAGCCCCATTTCCCAAGCGCGCCCCATCTACAATTAGGCTCCTTATTGAGGTTATCGTCAATGCGCTGAACACGCGCAAGGGGTAAGGCAAGCTCCCTAAAGGTAGTTTGCGGGTCCTTCGGCAGGGTGCCCCGTACGGTTAGCCTTTCAGCGGGAGCGTCCCCCGAACTGGTGCGGGCTTTGGATGCGGCAGTGGCTGGGCACGGGTGCGACGGGTGTTTGTTTACGGTCAATGCCGAGGACGCGGAGCAGGTGCGGGTATTGGGCGAGGCTTTAGCGGGGGTGGGGTGAGTTGGAGGCCTTCGCTGTTCGGACCGGCTTGCGCCAGCCCTGAGTGATCGCCGCCGTTCGCATGGCCTCGCGTCTCATGCACATGTTAGCGCTCCGGCCGAACGTCGATCACCAGCATTCGATGTATCCCGCGGTCCCGAATCTCCCCTTGATCTGCAAGGTATGTTCTCCCCCCCATTGCCGAACGAAACCTTTTGAGGTCTTCTTCACTGGTTTCGGCGACGCCGATGGAGTCGAAATTATCATCCCATCCTCTGTTAAGATCGGCGATTGTGGGAGCATTCCATCCCTCCTCTCGCCTCCGTCCTCTATCGGCACCGCCTGAATCGTCCACGCTCAGAGACACTATATCCCTGAAGAAAGACACTGCACGACCAGGCACAACATCAATGAGTTCGTGCTCCCAGCGCATGAATCTTGCTTGTTCAAACAGGTAATGCCATGGAATGCATTTGCATTCGATTTCACCTAGTTTCTTGGTCGTCACAGACACGTCGTTGGCATCCGCCAACAGACAGCCGGTTTGGTAACTCTTTGGATGCGATTGCGTCCATAACGAGCGCTGGGGTTCGGTGCAATAGATGCAGTAGAGCGGTTTCACTTTGTCTGTCGTTGCCCCGTCCAAAAGCAGGTCGTGCTGCTGCTCACCGGAAGACTTGACCTCGTGCTTGATCTTCAGCTTGTCGTCGCTCTGCACCCGCTTGGCCTGTACTCGCATTTTCAAGGTCAACTTCTGACCGACAATGTGCCACTCCCAATCCGCGCCGTTCTTAGCCTCTTTCGCGTTGGAAAACGTCTCGACGTGAACGCGGCATGGATGCCGCCGCCTGATCTCGAGCAGATTGTTTTCGGTGATCGTCTCTTCTCCATAGCTGACAAAAACGTTTTCGCGATGGGAGAACTCGAGATTGTGCGACGTCGCGTCGCCTAGCTCAAGAAAAGTCATAACAATATTCGAACTCAACGGATATTCCTCGGTTGGCCTAGACGGCACGAGGTGAAATCGCACGTTTGCGATCTTGGCCCACGTCAAAGATTGCCGGGTCGAGGACAAATGTCTCACGGCCGTCGACTGTCACTGAAGGCCAAAGGAGTTTTCTCTGGAGCAGCGACTCTACACTCGATGTGGAAAGAGATAGCGCATTCACCTGCCCCCATGTGAGAACGCAACCACCCGCCTCGACGAAGGCCAACACCACTTGCTTCTCATCGTCGCTTAGTTGGTCGTATTCCCGCTTGGCGTCTTCACGCGCCAAGCGTCCCTTCGCTCGGCGAGTCGCACGCTCGTGCAGCCCCATCGAGGTAAGGCGTACTATCGGGAACGTAATGATTGACGAAAATGCCGCGATCACCCAGTCGGAGAACACTAGGTAAACTAGCAGTCCGGCGACACCAGAGACCGACGTCGCCACACTCCGCCCGAAGTCGGTCTCTCCGTATACCCGCTCAGCCCATTTATTGATTGTGTTCATTACCTAGCTCGGCACCCAGGGCAATCGCATTATAACTGTCCATGTGCCAACAGGTTAGCCAGATATTTGTGGTCCCACCCGGCCTTGAGCCGCTTGGTTTGCATGCCGGCTTTGGTCGTTTTGTCTTGCTGGAGTAGATTGAGCGCGATGTGGCGTATAACGGCCATATTTTCGGGGCCATGCCCCCGGCGTATGCGGGACTGATCCCCGCGTACGCGGGGACGACATCGAGGATCCAGTGTAATGAATTTTCAATGGCCCAATGACCGCGCACGGCCTGTCCCAATCGTTGGGCGTTGTTGTCCAGCGTGGAGATATAGTAGCGTCGTTCGACCGAGACCGTATCGCCGCTTTGCCGGATCGCCTCGACCATACCGAACAGGCGTAAACCCGGCCAGTGGGCATGTCCGGCAAAGGTCTCAATCTGGTTCGTAGTCCAGTAGTGCCGCGTTTCGCAACGTCCGTGGTTTTGGTCTTGAGTAAACCAATAATCTACGGTAGGATCGGCGTGGTGTTTCGAGTCGGAGCGGTCAAAGAGCTGTTGGAGATGGGCGTGGAGTTTGGGTTGATTGGCCTTGACGGCCAGCACATAGTCAGCCTCTTGTTCGACGACCTGCTCGGCCGTGCTCTTATGACACCCCAACGCATCGGTGGTGACCAGGCAGCCTTTGAGATCTAACACGCGCAATAACTCGGGAATGATCGCAATTTCTTCCAAGGCTTCTTCACCATGGAATTGCCCCAAGACCAGCCGATTTTTTACCGCCCAAGCATGCACCATGTGGATGGCGGCTTGGCCCGAACCCGTATCGTAGGAGCGGCGCAGCGTCTTGCCATCCAGCGGCACGATCTCGCCCTCGTCGGCCAACGGGAGTGTCAGCGATTGCACCCAAGCGGTAAAACAGTCTTGGAAATGCCAAGGCGAAAGACGGGCAAACACGCGACCGAAGGTATCATGCGAGGGGATGCCGTTAGGCAAGGCTAGAAAGGTCTTAAGCCAGTCGGCTTTAGCCCGGCCAAATTCGGCGATCGCCACCCAGTTGTCGGCCCCACAAATGGAGCCGCACACCGCAATCATAAGGATATCAATCAAGCGATGCGCCCGACAACGCTCAATACGCGGGTCGGGAACATCGGCCAAATAATCCAGCAACCCCAAGGATGATGAGGACATGCAGACACACTCCAAGCAATAGGGAAAAGGGAGGACTGGAACCTAAGTTCCATAGAAAGGGAAAAAGGAACATAACCGCATGGTAAAAATCAACTTATAATGCGATTGCCCTGGCTCGGCACCTTGAATGGTTAAGCACACCAACTAATGAATGAGTGTCCATCAACGTAGTACGTCGGGGCAACGCTTTCAGCGGCATCCCGCCAGCGCCCACGGCCGTGGCCACTAAGGACCGTTTCCCATCCTTGGAACTAACTCTCGATTTGCAATCCGTGTAAAGAGAAATCTATGCGGCGTGGTGCAGATGCAGAAAGCAGGACCTTGTTGCTGTCTGTGCGTCCTAATCTGAACGACAAGAATCCATCTACTTTGTCCTCACAGACAAATATGAGAGATTCGCCTAAGTTAGGAGTCCTACCATGCAAGGAGGGGGCGAGGTTTCTCAAGGCGTCCGCTCTAAGCAAAGGAGAAAAGCCCTCACCCTTGCCGAGGTCGGTCTTGACGGGGACAAAGTAGGCCTTTGACAATAACTCGTCCAAGGATCCGAAGTCACGCTCGGCCTCATGATAGACCCTCTCGTCGTCAACAGTCAGGAGCCTATGTGCTATCACGTCACGTCGGGCTATCAGGTTGCGCCACGATACGTCATCCCCTGACGTCTTGTTGGGAATTTCGTAAATCAGGGATGTGAGGCTTGACCTATTACGACCGAGTGTACTATCGACCTTCTTAATAGCTTCGCATGTATCTTCAACGTACTTCTTTAACGCAGTTAGAAGGTCAGGGTCTTTGCGTTTGCCTGAATTGTGCATGCGAGCTATCACTCGGAGAGCCTTCTTGCAGTTTCGCGCTGCGCTTGACATGAACTCCTCTAAGTGAACGCAAGTATGAGATATTTCTTGATCCGCTCCGATCCTCCAGATTATCTGCGATTGCTTAAAGAGGTCGTCTATCTCAACTTGGGTAGCACCGTGCCTTACCATCTTGGCCAACAGCCGCATTCGTTCTTGGGATTCCTTGTCCATCTGTACCTTCATCTAGCCACAGTCCTACGGCGTTAGTTCCCAACGTTTCACAATGGATTATCAAGCCTCTGGGGCTGCGAAGTCGTTCTCCGACAACATGTCTTGGATTCTCCTTGAGGCGCTCAGAATTGCGTCTTGCGACTCTCTGGGCTACTTCGGGCAGCCGTTCAAAATGCGACCGGAAAGCGGGCGTCGTCCTATGCACTACAGGCCTTCCAGCGTGCCATGTCGTTTGGCTTCCGTGGCCTGATCCACTAGGAAGTCCAGCTTCCCGTCGTCCGAATCCGCTTCGATCTGCTGATCCCACCCTTCCCAGTCGTATTCATTGAGCCAGCGCATCAGTTGAGCGTAGTCAGATTTAGAAAGGCTTATGATCGCCTGCTGAATCTCCGTTATGGTTGACATCGGTTATGCTTCTCTTCTAGGGGTAACGGCGTCTTGTGACGCTGCGACACCAACTCCACGTTAAGCTCTTTGAGTAACCCAGGAAACTCCTCACCGAAGGAAGGAAAGCCGCTCCGAATCGATGATGCTCGCCTAGGAGCGCTTCAGCCAGCGTTCTACCTTAGAAGCTCGCGCAGGCGAGCCGCGTAAGCGCGCGGTCGCGATCGTCGGCCCGCACATACAGCCCCTGATTTTCTGATCGCGGGTCTATAGCGGGATCACGTGCGTGTGCAGATGCCAGACGTCCTAGCCGCCGGCCAGTTTGTTGTTTTGCCGCACCGTCACGCCGTCGCTGGGATACCCGGTGCGGATGGCGACGGCCCAGACCGCACATGAGCTGACCTCGGCGGCAAATACCCAAGCGAGTAGGGCCGCATTGCCGACAGCACACCGCGTTCGAGGTACTTCTACACTGAAACCTCCAGTAAGTCCCCCTGACCGAACGTACTACTATAGACTTTTTCCTGTATCGACCATCTTGGACTTTCACCTGCCTCAACCAGCACTCGATGCACAACACCGATGAGCGAGTTCATGTTTTCGGGAACGCCAGCCGATATGGCCGCGTCGTTGAGTTTCCCGTTCGTGATCACAACGCAGGTCAAGATGCCAGAGATCCTTACTCTATTCGAAAACTGGTCCAAGTGATGGCCGATAGCAGGCGACAGAAGAAATCCAAGCCGCAGGCCACTCTTTAGATGGTCCGTAATCTCGTGTATAGACATGAAGGCTGTTCGACTTTGGGAATTTACTAAGAGCCCTTGAAGAACGTCCTTCGGGTCATACCCTAAACTACAGACCGAGTAGCTAGCCAATATCGACTCGATCTGCGAAAGATTCGCTTTTTTTAGTAGAGCCATCTGCCCCGACATCCACGTGTCGATGCTGTGCTGAGGTGCTGCCATCTCACCGGCATCCCGTCGCGCTGTCGTCGGAACGTGATCGATCAAGCCCACGAACGAATCGTCATAGCGGCCATGTGGATTTACGAGACCGCCGACCGCTTTACCGGACAGAAAAGCGCCCCCTGTCTGCCCCAATACGTCGATGGCTGCCAAACCGTAGCATTTCTCTCCATCCCGGATTTCTCTGAGTCTGGGAATCGCCCGAGCCAGACCTGCCTTCGCCCTTTCGTTCACTCCGGAGTTGACGTACGATAGTGCCTCAAGCCATTCCTCCCGTTTTTCAGGTTCGGGAGGGTATCCCTCGTGCACCCTCCGTCGTCCACTCGCGGTCTCCACCACCACCGGAACGTTGATACCTGCAACCATAGCGGCTACGTAGTCCCCGAACGTCACTGAGAACTCCTCGTGTCCTTGGACGTTGCACCGTATCCTGATCTGATCAGGGTTTTCCACAACATCCGGCTTCAGCTCCAACTCTACCCTTGTGCACAGATCCATTCCGAAATCATCCGGGCGGTCGTAGCTAAGAGTGGGCCGAAGAGATATGCCGTTGTCGAACGACAGACACCTAGCGTCCTCCAGTCCCTTGTCAAACCGTCTTGAGAACACATTGACTTTTTTGGCAGCCATGAAGATCGAGAAGAATCCGATCCCGAAACGGCCGATCGGCGTGTATCCCGAAGCATGGATTCCAGGAAACTCCCGGGCTGCCCGTTCGCTTGCCCAAAAGCTCCGACCGAAGTCCAGCAAATCAGTGGTGAGCGTCGCCTGCGACATGCCCACTCCGTCGTCGTCCACCTGTAAAGTCCATCCTCCGTCCATCCCTCTTCTAAGTCGGACCAAGATGCGGCCTACGAACTCGCCGCTATCCAATGACCGCCGCACGCAGATCGCATCTGCGGCGTTCTGTATCAGTTCGCGCAACGCAATATTGAGACGATCAGCATCTTTCCCGTAAAGCTGCTCCCCACCCAGCTTGGTCACCAACGCTGAAACATCCGACACATGCACGGTTGAATCCGTAGGCTCCCAACCTGTCGTTTCGACGTACTTGACCTGCTCTCTGACTTGCCCTGCCCCGGCTACCCTTTTTCCCGCGAAGGTAGGTCGTGGCCCGCCCGGCGAAGTATCAAGCACGTCGTTGCACTGACGGAGTTCCTTGTCGAAGGTCTCAACCAGATCAAAGGCAACCCACCAAGCCGCCGCCTCGTGCCGAGGGAAAGGGCTCGTCGATGCGATCGTTAACTGCACAGGATCATCGGGTCTGACTGTTAGTCTCCCGAGACGGTTTTGGGCCATCCAATGCGCTCTTGAGAGCGAGTTCATCTGGAGGATTCTAAGGAGAAAGGACGGCGCGCGAGTGCCGTCCATGTGGCCCGCGTCCGCAACCCGAAGCATGCACGCGACTTTGAGGGAATCCACCTCCCAGTCAGCGTCCAGGAACGCGGCCGGCGGGCGCCGTGTTGAAAATCGTTGCACAACCAGTTCCAGATTCCAGTGATGCGATGACGCGAGATCGCCGATCAGTTGGCCATAGTTCTCACGCAACTCCCGGTCGTCGATGAGGTAAAGTTCTCCATCTTCCCCGACCCAAGGTACGATCGCAAGCCGGGCCGCCTGCGATGCATGCAATGCCCTGAGGGCCTCGAAGTCTGCCTCCTGCGCCAGGTTTTGTACGTCGCCCCTTGATAGTCGTCCGTGTGCGTCACGCCACTCCAGCGTGTCGCGCAGAGCGGCTCGGCCTCCCGAGTACGCTTCGAAGCAGAGGCCAGCATCATGAAGCAGCACGGAAGCGCCGAAGACATACGCCTCCAAGGGGTTAAGCGGAAAGTCACACCCCGCCACAGTACTTGCAACCTCCCACAGCGCGTCCAAGTGGGATATGTCGTGAATCGTCAGTCCGGGCAAGCTGCCTGCTATTCTCGACGTTAGCGCCTCTGCGTTCCTCCGGATGCTTCGGAGCGAGGTCGCTAGCCGCGCTACGTTCTCGCTATTTCCCTCATCCCCGAAACCTTGTTTCCAAAGCTCCGTGTTTTCCACGTTTGCCTTCCTTTGCATCACCATGCTTTCCATCCCAGTTGCGCGAGCTTCAGAGCGAAATGATTCGTTCCCGCTCCAAGTCGAGCGTGATCCCGCCCCACAGACAGTAGAGCATATTCAGCGAATACAGCTCTTCCGCTATGATCGACATCAGTCATGTTCCTTTTCTATGGACAAAGGCGTCTTGTGACGCTGCGCCATCAATTCCACGTTAAGCTCTTCGAGTAACCTAGGCAACTCCAACTCCTCACCCGACACGATGCGCTCACACAGCACCGTCGCTTGTGCTAATTACTAATTTTGGATAAATTAGTAATTAATTAGTATTTCGTCATCCTGAAGTAGCAACTCACGCCATTTCGCCGCCGATCCCCATCAGATAGAAGCGGACTTCAACCATGAGAATGCCCAAAAACCCTAAGCCTTTCGACGAGTTGGTCTCGTCGTACGAACCAAATGACTTGGTCAGGTTGCTAAGGTCGGACATTGGCAGCCTGCCCAAGGACAGGTACCTGCATTGGGACCAGCTTCGTCACCTGCCCCCGCCGGAAGGGTTTGCGAGCCTTGACTGGTGGACTGCCGTCAAGTTCAAGCGCATGGTTTCGCGGCACGAGTTGCCATTCAAGGACACTCGCGGCAGGCCGTTCTCATTCAGCGACACGGGGAACCTGTACCGTCAGCTCCATCAGGTGGACCGGGACGCGAGCGGGAGAATCGAGGTTCCCCACGGCGACGTGGTCAACAGCGGCTCCCGCGAACGGTATCTGATGAGCTCTCTGATCGAAGAGGCGATCACCTCAAGCCAGCTAGAGGGTGCCGTCACGACCCGCCGGGTTGCCAAGGAGCTGCTGAGATCAGGCCGCCCGCCACGCGACAACAGCGAACGGATGATCGTCAACAACTACCTAGGCATGGGGTTTCTACGCGAGAACATCGACGAAGAACTGACAGTCCCCATGCTCATAGACCTGCAAAGGACACTGACGGAAGGGACGCTCGATCCAGATGCAGTCGGGCGGCTCCGGCGGCCGACCGACGTGGTCGCTGTGGTGGACCAGCGCGACGGCGAGGTCGTTCACACGCCCCCGGACGCCAGTCAGCTCAGCGACCGCATCGAACTGCTCTTGGATTTCGCCAATGGACGCACCGAGGATGATCAATTCCTGCATCCGGTCGTCAAAGCCATCCTCCTCCACTTCATGGTCGGCTACGACCACCCGTTTGTAGACGGAAATGGACGGACTGCAAGAGCACTGTTCTACTGGTCTATGGCGAGATCGGGGTATTGGCTGACCGAGTTCCTCTCCATTTCGTCGGTTATTCAGAAGGCACCCGCTCAGTACGTTCGCGCATACGTCTTCTCCGAGATCGACGACAACGACGTCACGTATTTTCTCGACTACAACCTGCGGGTGATCTTAGACTCAATCCGCCTCTTGCATACGTACTTGGCGCGCAAGACCAGCGAGACGAGCAGACTGGAAGCCATGCTCCGCGGTTCTGATGCGGCATTGGTGCTAAACCATCGCCAAGTGGCCCTGTTGGGGCACATGCTGAAGCACCCGGCCACCTCGTACACCATAGATGGGCACCGGCGATCCCACAACGTCACATACGAGACGGCACGCACCGACCTCCTTGCTCTCGACAGGCTGGGATTAATCGTCAAGTACACGGGTGGGCGTAAATGGATATACAGGATGAGCGACAACTTCGAAGATCGACTCAAGCGGGTCGTCGCGCCCTGACGAGGCTGACCGGACAACTGGACGAAAGCGAGGTATTGGCTCTGGTGTGGCGATGGCCGGGCACGAATGCGACGGGTGTTTGTTTACGGTCAATGCCGAGGGCGAGGGACAGGGAGGGTATTGGGCGAGGCTTTGGCGGGTGTGGGGTGATGCGTCACTTTGAAATCTGGCCGCTAGCGGCGCAAAACAGGCACGGATATTGCTTTTTAAATATTCCGAAGCCCTTTTCTCTTGTTCTTGCTTTTTATTAACACCCCTCTATCTCGTCCAGTACCTTCACGGTACACCCAAGGAGAGTAGGAGACCCCGCCATGACCACCACTTTAAGCAAAGAAATTGCCGCCTATGAGCGCATCCGCGATGCGCTTGAAACCGACCACTTCGGTAAGTGGGTTTTGGTTCATGACGAGAAGCTAGTCGAGATATACTCGTCTTTTGAAGAGGCCGCTCAAGACGCCGTAGAGCGTTTCGGGCGCGGTCCATATCTGATCAAACGAATCGGAGAGCCACCGATGACACTGCCTGCTTCCGTGCTGTATAGGCCCGTCTATGCCGACGGTTAAATGCGGATTCGACGACCAAACGGGACAGTCCGATCAGTGAATAGAGGATCACTAGCCCGCATAAAGACGCCCCAACCGCCGCTGTACGGTTGGGGCGTCTTTGCGTCTCTGGAACCAGTGTCCATCAACGGACTCTCTTAGTCCGCTCCTAGCAAACGGGCTACGGCTCCCTTGCCGGCGGCCTGCTGGCGGGTGTAGTGGGCGGGCATCTGGCTGTCGGTCCAGCGGCCGGCGTTCTGCAACTCGACCAAGGTAGCACCGCGTTGGGCTAGCTCTTGGGCGGTGCCAATGCGGAGGCTGTGGCCGCTTACGCCCTCGACACCGGCCTGCTTGGCGGACGTTTTGATGGCTAGCCGCGCCCCGTCCACCGTCAAGCGATCAGTGCTCATGCGGTCGCCCTTCAACATCCGGCGAAAGAGCGGGCCATCCGTGTAGCCAGCGCGGGCCTGTAGCTGGCGGATCGCCTCGACGGTGCGGGCGGTCAAATAGAGGCTCGCGCCTTTCCCCTCCTGGTCGGTCTTGCTGCGGTGGATCGCAAGTCTCCCGCTACCGTCGGCCTCGGTCGTGATGTGCTCGCAGTCGATGGCGACGGCCTCGCCGATCCGCAACAGGGCGTCGCTCATCACGCGGAATAGGGCGGCGTCTCTCAATCCGGCCACGGTGTTGGTCTTGGCGGCGGTATGGGCCATGCGTTGGACCGTCTCGCGGGTCAATCCGGTTACTTGGCCGCGGCCACGACCGCGTCCTTGGCGGCGGATCCCGGCTAGGGTGCGGGTCGTCAACGGGCCGACACTCGACGGGTGGCCTTCTAGCTTTTCCCAAAAGCGGACGGCTTGCACCGCGATGGCGACAGAGGCCGGGGCCAATCCTGCGGCATGTAAGCGGGCTAAGTAGTCGGCCAGCGCCGCGTCGGTCAGCGGTTGCTCGTTCAAGTGCCCGGCTAGCTTGTCGAGGGCGGCGTGGTACGCCTTCGCCGTGTTGGGTGCGATGCTGGCCTGCATCAATCGAGCCACGTCGATGGATACGGGCGTGGGGGTGGGATCGAGGGCGGGTTGTAAGGAGATATGCTGCTGCATGGTGCGCTCTCCGATGTTGCCGCATCGCCGGGGCCTTTGTATTGGTGGTTTCTCCAGTAATTTCAATCCGTCTATCTATACTTATCAGGATCTATTTTAGCAAGCCTAAAAACGTTTGCAAGCAAAGTGGAGAACTTGGGGCCCTCCGTCTCGCTTGCAAACGCCGGCCCGCTTCGGCTTGATCTCGTTACCAGCTCCGCAATTCGTATCCCCGGTCTTGCGCCGGAGATTTCTCGCCCCACTTCCCTCCCAACTAGCTCCAAGACCAAAGCTCGCACCAACCTATCAGCATCCGGATTCTCTGTCTGGCCACCCCTATAGCTGACTGTTGTAGATAGGGTCTGATACCAAAACGAGATCACATCCCCGCGCAACGGACGAGACCATTTGAGCGTCAGAACAGAAGGAAGTAAAAGGTTGGTGTGCTCCTCCGTGCAGTCAAAGAAGCAACTCATATCCGCATAAGTATAGTTAGTCGTTGTTTGAATGGATCCCCCCGCCGTCGATCCACCGCCGTGGCCGAATGCTGCGGGACCGGACCCAAACTGCGGCGGCCTGTGATCCCAAACCGAGTCGCCACAACTATAAAGAGCATATCGCCTAGAAGAGATCTAGGCTTCTTAAACACCGGTGGGAACACCAAACTCAGGAGGATACCTAATGAACACACCCGCAAATCGCTACCCGCCACTCGGACTGGCCCTGTGCGCCGTCCTGCTGCTGTCGGCTTGGCCGGCCGATGTCACTAGCCAAGAAGCCGACACTGTTAGCCCAGTATTTGTGAGCGCAAGTACCGACGGTGGTTATGTCACTATTACTTTCAGCGAAGAGATCTTCATTAGTCCACTGGTGAGATACGTCAAGGAATGGTCTGGCGCTCCCCTTCAGCTCTTCTTGAGAGCGGCCTTCGATGTGTCCATCAACGGGCGTGTGATCTATACTCACGAATGGGCCTCACTTTCCGGCACCGACCTCACGCTACAGATGGCATATTATGCAGGGCCCGGAGATGAGGTCCGAGTCGCCTACAACAACATATTCGTCAGAAACGCAGGCGGCCTTCTCGTTGACGCTGCCGGGAACGCCGTTCCTTACTTCTCCTCCCAGACGGTGCAGAACAACGCTGGGTCTCCTGGCTCCAATTTAGTTGATGGAGCGGTATTGACCCCAGGTGAGATCACGATACCAGAAGGCAGCAGCGGAACGTACACCGTTAAACTTGCCTCGCAACCGTCGGAGAATGTGACGGTAAAAGTAATGCCCTATGCCATTGTGCAGGTGACACCCGCCCAATTGACGTTCACTCCGGACAACTATGATGCCCCCCAAACAGTGACGATATCCACTTATGACGACAATGACGCTATCGATGCCTGGGCGGCAGTATTGCATCAAATCGTCGGCGCTAACAAAGCTAACTGGACGTTTATCAAAGTAGTCGTGGACGACCAGGATCCTCCCCTCGTAGTGTCTGGAAACACCTCGATCAACTACGCGGAGGACGGCACCTCTGCGGTGACCACCTACTCGGTAGCCGACGCGGGAGGCACCACTGTCACTTGGACACTATTGGGAGACGACAAACGCGACTTTTCCATCAGCCGCGACGGCGTGCTCACCTTTAAGACGCCACCCGACTACGAGAATCCGGCAGACTCAAACGGAGACAACGTGTACCGGGTGACGATACATGCGTCAAATGGCACATCAACAGGTGCGCTGTTGGACGTAGCTATCAACATCACGAAGCCCAAGCCCAACACCCCGGCGACGGGCACACCCACTATCAGTGGTACGACACAGGTGGGACAGACGCTGACGGCATCGGTATCGAACATTGCCGACGAGGACGGGCTGAACAACGCCAGCTTCAGCTACCAGTGGATTGCCAACGACGGAACCAGTGACGCGAATATATCCGGCGCGACCGACGCGGCCTACACACTTGTAGAAGCCGATGCAGGTAAAACTATCAAGGTCCGCGTCAGCTTCACCGACGACGCGGGCAACCAAGAGACATTGACCAGCGCAGCGACAGCGACGATTTCCGAGCTTCCGGTGGTTTCGATCGTTGCGGTGGCGAGTCCCGTGTCCGAAGGAGAGCCGGCAAAGTTCAGGATGTCGCGCACGGGGCCGACGACAAAGGCAGTGACCGTGCAGACGAATTGGGCGTTGAGCGACCGTTCAACGGTCCAGAAGCTTCCCGTGCTGTTCCAGGCCGGCAAGAGAAACAAGACGCCCACCCTCAGGAAATATGACGATCAGGTGGTGCGGGATGACCTGACCATCACTGTAACGCTGGTGGATGGCGAAGGCTATAGGGTGTCGGCGGCGGCGGCCTCGGCAGAGGTGGTTATGGAGGACAACGACGTTGCGGAGTTCGCGCTGTCGGTGGATCCTGCCGAGGTCGCAGAAGGCGAGTCCACGACGGTGCGGGTCGAGATCAGCAACGGCGTCACCTTCGCGGAGGACCAGGTGATCGCGCTCGACTTCGCCGGGAGCGCGGCGACAAAGGGCACGGACTTCACGGTGTCGCCCGAGTCGCTGACACTGCGCGCAAGAAAGAGTTCGGTATCGGCGACGGTGACGGCGTTGGTTGATACCGACGAGGAAGGCGACGAGACGATCGCGGTTGCGGCCACGCACGGCGGGGCAACGATCGGTACGGAAGCGGTCACGATCAGCGACGCAGACGCAGTGCCGCTGACGGCGAGCTTTAAGAATATGCCCACAACGCACGATGGAAGCCGGTTCACCTTTGAGTTGCATTTCAGTGAGGAGATCGTGATCAGCTATGTGAACGTGCGCGACGATGTGCTGGAGGTATCCGGGGGCACCGTGAAGAGGGCGCGGCGGCTAAACAGGCCCAGCAACATGAGTTGGGAAATCACCGTGAAGCCATCATCGAATGCAAACATATCTATCGCGCTGTCGCCAACGACCGATTGCGAGACAGACAGTGCCGTCTGCACCAAGGGCGGCAAAGCCCTGTCGAACAGTCTGTCGGCGACAGTGACCGGTGCAGCGTCCAAGCCGGTGGCCTTCGGGCTGGACGCGAACTATCCGAATCCCTTCAACTCCGAAACCCAGATCGCCTATACCCTACCCGAGGCCGGGCCGGTGGAATTGGCCATCTACAATGTCGGGGGGCAGCGTATCCGCACCCTGGTGCAGGGTGTACAGGAGGTGGGTCGCTACCAGACCGTCTGGGATGGACGCAGCGACAATGGGGCCGCATTGGCCAGCGGGGTGTACTTGTCTCGGCTGTCCAGCCCGCAGGGGATGCAGGTGCGGCGGATGTTGTTGCTGAGATAGTAATGAGTAGAGAATAAGCACCGTCGTTCCCTACGGTGGCCCGGTGCAATACTACACAGGGCCGTCCAAGACCAGCTTGGACGGCCCTTGTTTTGCGTGCCAGCCCCAGCCCAACCGTCAATGCAAATACCTATTGCATATCAGCCCGGATACGAAAAGGCCCGCGCGTCCAACCCTGAGCTTGCTGATAAGTACATCAAGCACACACTCATCGGCGATCCCGAAGCCGATGCCCTAGTCAATGAACTAGCTACCGCCGACCAAGAGCAGCAGGGCGAGTTCATCAGGGCTGGGATGGATCAGGATGAGGAGGCATTGCGTACTGCACCGCAGGTAGTTCGGGAGTTCTTCGATCGGATCGGAACTCAACCTGAGTGGTTCGATCCGAAGTCAGTATATCCCGGATGCCGCGGCTTCCACGCCTATTCGGATATATTTCTTACCGCGTTTGTCACCGATGTTATCATCCGGGGTTTCACGACACTAATCAGCCAATCGTTTTTCGTCACAGAGAGGCTGACTGATCGAGGTGTGCGGCGGCTGCGGCAGAATATCCGGCATCTCTTAGAGATTATGTTGCCAGGCGGCCTAGAGCGGTATGGCGAGGGCTGGAAACTGTCCGTCCGCCTGCGGCTGGTACATGCGCGGGTCAGGCAGCACCTTCTCGCTTCTGAAGACTGGGACCAAGAAGCGCACGGAATGCCGCTGAGTGCCGCCCACATTGCGCTCGCGTCCTGTAACTTCTCTGGAATGATGCTGTGGGCAGCCGGGAGAATCGGAGCACGTCTGAACGATGAAGAGCGCGCCAGTTTCATGCAAATCTGGCGCTACACCGCTTGGCTGATAGGAGTGCCCGACGCCCTACTGTTCCGCGATGAGACCGAAGCCCGCGAGCTATTTCGCGTGGGCTACACCTGCGAGCCGACCCCCGATCTGGCAAGCATTACCATGGCAAACTCGGTGATTAACTTAGCTCCCTCAGTGATCGGCGTTGAAGGCAGAGACGAGCGCAAGGACTTGGTTCACTATGGGTACCGCCTTTCGCGCGCGTTGATCGGAGACGAGCTCGCCGACCAACTCAAGTTCCCCAAAAATCGGACGGTTGGGATGCTGGCGTATTTGCGGATGAAGCGCAGAATCCAAGAGGTCCTTGACGCCCTTCGGCCGGGGGGACCAAGGCAGCGGACCAAAAACTTCATGACTCTGCTCGACATATCTGAGCTCGATGAAGACAGGATCAGTTACCGACTGCCCGACAAGCTACACGGAGACGCATCGAGTTGGTGAGACTGCGTTCTGTTTAGCAAAGACAATCCGTAACTCGCCGCTTTCGACGCCCGGCGCGGTGCGACTGGAGATTTACAACCCCCTGGGACAACCTATGCTCACGCTGGTCGATCAATTCCAAGCTGCCGGCTCCTATCAGGTGCCCTGGGACGCCCGAGATCGGCGCGGCGCGACTGTGGCGGCGGGGGTGTATCTGGTGCGCCGGCACTATCCGGGCGGCGTGCAGACCCAGCGCCTGCTCTACCTCAAGTAGGCCCCACCCTTCGCCCCCTGCAAAGCGTCAGATGTCTCACTAGCATCGGGCGCTTTTTTATGCGCCGAAAGCGCATGGTCGGATGGGACGAACCATCTCCTGCTCTCGCCCCTGGAACTACTTCAGAGCGAATAAATACAGGCTTCCACAATCATTAGAAGCTGTTGAGTTAAAAAAGCTCTGTATGTATTGTATGTATAATGTATTGCTTGCTGTCTTTTTTGCGCAGGGAGGCTTTTAGTATGGGCGGGTATCCAAGTGACTTGACTGATCCAGAATGGGCCCTGATCGCGGGGTTTTTCGACCGTCCTGATCCCCGGGGCAACCCCGGCAAGTATGCCAAACGCGAGGTGGTCAATGCCATTTTATATGTCGTCAAAGGGGGTATTCCGTGGCGGATGCTGCCGCTTGATTTTCCCCTTGGGATACCGTCTATGACCATTACCGACGCTGGAATCAGCGTGGCGTGTGGGAACAAGCCTTGGACGCGCTGAATGAGCGCGCCCGTCACAAGCAGGGCAAAAACGAACATCCGACCTATGCCTTGATCGATTCGCAATCGGTTAAAACCCAATATGCCAGTCAGGATCGAGGCGTGGATGGGGGGAAAAAAGATCAAAGGACGTAAACGCCACCTCGCCACCGATACGCTGGGTAATATGCTGACCATCCAAGTACATGCCGCCCATGTGGCCGATACCAGCCAAGGATGGGACGTATGTGATCGGGTCGCGGAAAAGTATGATTCGGTCGAAGCCTTCTGCGGCGACCAAGGCTATCGCGGTACCACCGTTGAATTCGTTGAAAACCTGTTGGGGTTGCGACTCGATATAGCGGATAAACCAACCCAAGGGTTCCAAGTGGTGCCCAAACGCTGGATCATCGAACGAACCTTGGCTTGGTTGGGTGGATTTCGACGCTTGGCGAAAGACTTCGAAATCCTCACCCAATCCGCAGAGAACATGATTCGTATTGCCATGATAAAGAGTACGGTCGCTAAATGCATCTGAATAACTCAACAGCTTCTTAGTCTGATAGATAGGGGCGGACCGGCATCTGACCCTATCCAGATCGCCGTCGGTCCGCTCAGCGCCGTGGAAGAAGATAAAACCATGGCGGAGTCACGGGTTCGTTTCTCCTCCCGGCGGTGCCGGGGCTTGCGCAAAGGAGGCGTGCCTGAGTCAAGGACTCATGAGCATCCTAATCTTGCTGCTCCGGTCGAAGTAAGGACGCGACATTTGCACCGACGCATTCGGTGAGCGTGTCCATCTCAAGCTCGTTCACCTCATCGGCTGTCGAGCAGCCTGCCGCAAAGAGGGCCAAGTATTGTCCCCTGCTTAATGCCAAGGGCAGGGCGGTAAGGGGAATCGCGGCCACAGGTAATCCGAATTCAAGTCGCAGCAGTAATTCGTCCACCGCCGCAAGAAACTCCTGTTCTTCCGGGAACAAGGTCGAAAGGATCTGATGCGCGGAGCGAAGGTGAAATCGTGCACCATCAGCAATGCCAATGATGTTGCCGTAGCCAATCGCTCCCTGGAAAGGCGTTGTTGAGAATTGCTTCTCAATGACTTCGACAGGCGTACCCTTAATCCAGTCATACAGAAGCGACGCGCGTTTGCATCGCGAATAGTACTCGAAGTAATCCCGACAGTAACGCTGTAGTATCTGAGTCATTTGATGGCCGAAGCGCTGCGCCACATCGCTCGCGCGAACGCTCTCGGACTGGCCCCTCTTCATCACAGGTGTATAGATAGCGTCCATCTCGTCGAGAACCTGGATGAATCCAAGCATGTGAACAGGAGGAGCTTGTGCGGCGTTCAATTCCTTCATTAGCTCGATCAGCCGCAGGCTCGACTCGAACGATAGCGACGAAGACCCGCAGGCCCGCCCGAGCAAGGTCAAATAGATGAGGTCGCCCTCTTGCTCCGCCAGTCCGGCCTTCAGTAGCCGCGCGACGAACGCCGACACCTCGGCCTTTACCAACCGGACCCACTGGGGATTGGACCGAGAGGCCGAGTATCCACCGAACGTGTTAACTAAGAGGCTAGGAATTTCGCTAGTCTGCACGCGACGCACCTGGCTCAGCAGACGTAGTGTCCAGGTCGGAAGATCGCTCTGCTGGAACGATGAGGCGACAGGTTCTGGCGTTCCCAACACATATTTGTGGAAAAGCTGGGCTCGCTCGAACGGCGTATCGGCGAGGATAATGGCCTTGCCGATTTCGTTGTAGCCAAGGCGCCCGGCACGTCCGGCCATGTTCTTGTACTCTGCGATAGTGAAGGGACGCCCGTCCTCCCCCACGAACTCGTTTTCCGCGAGGACTACGGTGGATGAAGGCGTATTGATGCCGGCAGCCAAGGTCGTGGTGGCGGCCAAGGCGTGAATCCCACCAGCAGAGTTGCGGAAGCCCTTTTCAATCGCTTCACGCTCAGCGCGCAAGAGATTCGTGTTGTGAAACGCCGTTCCGCCGAGCAGGCACTCGCGTAAGTTTTGCGAGGCTCCCGTCAAATCCTGGTTCGGTAGATCGTCGATAACTACGGTAGCGGGACCGAGCCCCAGCTCTTTTGACAAATACCGGGCGCACCCCTGGGTGGTGCCCCGCATGTTGCGGAAGATTAGCAACTTCTCTCCATTCGCGACCAAGTGCTTCGCCAACGGCACGATCACGTCCTGCGAACTCGGCTCGTCTCGGCGTTGCACGATTTGGTGTGTCGGCAGCAACTCCTCCGTCTTCGTCGCGCCGTCCACATCGACAAATTGGAACTTGCCCCAGCGATCCAGCACGCCTTCGATCAACGGTACGGGCCGCTTGTGCGACCTCAGCACTGGCAAGGCGAGCCAGTGATCAAAGTTGTTGAGGTTGCCGATGACGGCTGATAACACCATGAGTTGGGGTTGGATACCCTGCTGGCGCGCCCTTAGCAGCAGCGCGAGGATAAGCTCCACGGTGATTCCGCGATGCGGATCGGTGATGAATTGCCCCTCGTCGAGCACCACCAAGCCCAATTGGTTCAGCAGGCGTGGCGAGCCGAGCGCTAAGTTGAGGAAGGTCTCGTATGTGAAGAAGCCGAGATCGTAGCGACCGCATAGCACCGGACCGATACCATCCGTCGCGTCGCCGCTGCACCGGGCAACCCTCACCCCTGCCGGGCCGTAACGCTGGCTAAAATCATCGAACTTCTCGTTGACTAACGCGCGGTACGGCAAGAGGAAAGCCGCTTTCTTTCCGGCCGTGACCGCCTGGACCGCGGCCAACTCGCCGATCAACGTCTTGCCTGAGCTTGTCGGTGCGACGACGAGCAATGACTTGCCTTCGAGTACTCCGTGCTCGTTGACCGCTGTGAGTTGCAGTTCGTTGAGCCCCTGCGGAAAATTTGCCGTCCACTGCTCGACGATTTCCGGGGGAAGCCCGTGGTTTGCGAACTCCGCAAATGTTCCCGTCATCTTGTGGATCGCGACCGCGGGAAACGCCGCAGCGAAGTTGTCGCCGCGCTTGAGCACGGGAAAGGTCAGGCCGCCTTGCACGCTTCCCAAGAAGACCGGCGTTTGGGTCACACCGATCCGATCCGCCTCGGTGCGTGTCAACTGGATGATCTCGCCGGCGATCTCGGGAAAGCTCACCGACTCTCCCTCAGCCTTGGTTAGGGCTTCTATTGCGGCATAGGTGAGTAGCCCATGGCCGGTGCCTGGCTGTTCCCACGCTGATTCACTGGGGGCGCATGCCGCGAGCAGAATGCGTCCCTCCCCGTAGATGTCCGCGAGCGCAAGGGCGTTTCGCGGAACTGATGCGGTTTCAAGCACACGTGCCGGGGCCTGGCCACTGAAACAGCAATCAAGAATGCATAGAACCGCACGGGCTTTGGTCGCCTTAAACGCGTCGGCCAACTTTGCCATCGGCAGGGCTGTGCCCGAGAGATCGGCCACATCGGTATCGAACAGCACCAGACTGCCGTCTGGTGAGCCATGACCTGCGAAACTGATAACGATTACGTCATCGTGTTCCGCTGTTGACAGGATCCCAAGAATGGCGTCCGAGACCCCGACATAGGTCGCATCTTCATCAACCAGCAGTCTCGCCGCTAATTCTTCAATAGTATCAGTAAACAATGCCCACAACGCCGTCGCGTCACGCCGGGCACCGTTCAGCTCCGGAATCTCGGCATGCTGGTGTTGATTGATGCCGACGAAGATGGCCTTAACCGCCACGCTCTCCCCTAACTATTATTGGTTGCGGGCTGCTTAACCAAGTCGCCTGTCTAGCGCTGGCGTCGCAACCGAAAGTATAGATAAAATAAGGATCCTTTTGAGGTTCTTTGTCAAGACACTAAGCACAGGCAAAGGTTAGCCGAGAAGATCGTTTGCAGATTCTTCGACAAAGCTCCCAGTACAGCTTGGTTACCCGTCGGCACCTATCAGGGTCAATCCTAGATATTTTCGTATTTCAGTTCATAAATTTCATTTCTGTCTGAGAGACTGTTAAGAGCAACCTCTTTCACTGGTTTAATAATACCGTCAACCCGCCATCTATCTAGCGCAAAATTCACGTATTTTCCCTCGTGTAGATCGAGAAATCTTTCATAGACTTCGTACCAATATCTCCATGTCTTATTCCTTCGTCTGTTGTCTATCTCTTCTCTCGCTTTATCGAATAAATCTTTCAATTCTCGAATCATCAATGTATCTGGAGTGTCTTTTAAATTTTCAAGGTATTCCTCAACTTTTTCCTCAGGTGGTTTGTTTGAAATACTTATGTTTCGAGATTCTCTGAGCAATATAAAATTTCCAAGACGCCTTTTATTTATGTCACGATTATATGTATCATCAATTTTTTCATAATCGCCAACCGCCCAAATGTGTTCTAGATGATAAAAGTCATTGGGATTTTGGGGGTCTCTCTTAGCCAGTTTTCTCCCTAATGTTTCAGAACGCTTCACATTGCGTTCCAATTGCCCCTCATAACTTGCTAGAAAATATTTCAGCCATGACCAAGAATAGTAGTCTCCTGATTCATCTTTATCCAATGTCAGATGTTTGATCAGTTTTTGATCATTGGCATTATCTGCCACAAATTTGCGTAAATTTTCTTCAAGCCATGATGCATTGACCAATACACCATCTTCACGAGTTTTTGAGTGATGGTTATAGAAATTGTGAGCCAAATCAAAAAGTTCCCCCTGTCCGGAATCAGTCCGGGAGGCAATGCCTGTCCCATAGAATCGAAAGTTGAGTTTTTCAATCAGTTGCAATAAAGTCACTCTAGTAGAGGTTTCAGTCTCGCGGTTAAGTATTACAAGAATCAATGGTAACACTGATGCCAATACAGGTTGATTTCCAAGACGAGTCAGGCATTCATTTTCTTCTTGATGTGTTACATCTTCTCTTGTATAAAGCTTCCGATAAGTATGCGCTGATTCTTCGAGGAATGCGACGAACTCCCTGAGACGCTCCCAATTGTTGACCTCGATGGTGGGGAACTGGTCTTTCAGGTTATCATATACATAGAAGCTTTTGCTTTTATTAGTGTCCTGAAATACGATCCAGCAGTTGCGGAGGAATCCATTTTCGTCATCGTTGGATGTGTGATTACAGCCATTAAGGTGTCTTATTGATCTCTGCATTTCTAATGGAATGGCGTCTCACTCTTGCTTCGTCCCAGACCGTATTCCTTTAGCTATGCAGTCCTCAATAATATATTTGACCACTTGTCCTTCACGACCGTTTTTAAATCCTGAATGTCATTCTTTTCCGAATAATACATAAGATGGTTTTTAACTTTTTCCAATTCACTCAGTGGTTTACCTCGGTTATTGATAACTTCGAACATGATGCCTATTTCTTTAGTGTCATCAGGGGCATACATTAGGAATCCGAGGCTACTCGTAACATATTCATAGATTTCATAAAGGGATGTTTCATTTTCAAGTTCTAACCATCTCTTAAACTGGTCAAATGCGTCAACAATGTTTTGATCCCCCTTGTTTTCAACTGTTCCACTGGCGTCGGGCTCGTTGACCTTCTGCCAGAAAAGGGAATCCTGATCATCTGATAAGGTGAATTGCGAAGGGTTGATCCTCGCTCGCTCCCTTCTTCAATAAAGCAACGCCTCAAATCCTCTGGTACCGCAGTGTTCATTCGTTTAAAGGCATGAGCGATGCAGGACAAGAGGATTATCAGAGTTGTCAGTCGCTGTTGGCCATCTACTATTTCGAAGCGATCATTATCTCGGATTGAGCATTTTTTGACTGCAACCAATGTGCCAGTATAGTGGCTGTAGTCACCGCTCATTCCATATTCTATATCCTTGAGTAAGTCCTTGCGTTGGTCCTGCTCCCAAGAGTATCCGCGTTGATAGTCAGGAATTATAAATGACCTTTCCCCCTCAGCGAAAACCTTCTTCAAGGTGAGTAATTCAAGACTTTGTTCGATTGTGGACATCTAAAGCCTCCTGTGCATTTGTCGATGTTGAAACAGTCCCAATCCTACGTGGGGGTATAAAGGCCCTTTTGGGATTCTCAGTCAGGGCGCTGAGCCCGAACAAGGGTCAGGCCAGCTCCATAAAAAGCGTTTGCAGATCCCTCGATACATGAATAGTCCCAGGGCAATCGCATCAAAAGTGCCCAGCGGACAATACTTTAGCCAAATAGGTGTTATCCCATCCGGCCTTGAGCCGTTTGGTCTGGACGCCGACCTTGGCCGTCTTCTCTTGCTGGAGCAGACTCACGGCAATCTGTCGCAGGAGGGCCATATTTTCCGGGGCATGGCCGGTGCGTACCCGTGAGTCATCTTCACGGAAGACCACATCCAGTATCCAGTGCAAGGAATTTTCAATGCTCCAATGACTACGCACCGCTTCACCAAACCGCTGGGCATCGTTGTCCAGGCTGGAGATATAGTAGCGTCGTTCCACGGAGACTTGATCGCCTACCTGTCGCTGGGCTTCAACCATACCGAACAAGCCTAAGCCCTTCCAAGCGGTCCCATCGGCAAAAGCGTCGACCTGATCGGTGGTCCAGTACCGGCGGGTCTCAATGCGGCCGTGGTTTTCATCGTAGGTCTCAAACATGTCGACCGATAGATCCTGATGCAGTTGAGGCTCCCCTCGGTCGAAGACCTGACGCAGATGATGCAACAGCTTGGGCTGATTAGCCTTGACGGCCAGTACGTAGTCGCCTTGCCGGTCGATGACCTGTTCGGCCACGCTTTTGTGGCAGCCGATGGCATCGACGGTGACGATGCAGCCTTTGAGCGCCAGCACACGCAGCAGTTCGGGAATGAGGGTGATCTCGTCCAGACCGCCTTCACAGTGGAACTGGCCTAACACCAGTCGGTTTTTCACCGCCCAGGCATTGACCATATGTACGGCTGCTTTACCCGAGGTTCGGTCATAAGAGTGGCGCAACGTTTTGCCATCAATAGGCACAATCTCTTCCTCAAGCTTGGGGAGGAGGGATTGGACCCAAGCACTGAAACAGTCCTGGAAATGCTCGGGCGAGATCCGGGCGAAGACGCGGCCGAAGGTGTCATGGGAAGGAATGCCATTGGGCAACGCCAGAAAGGTTTTTAGCCAGTCGTATTTGGATCGCCCAAACTCAGCGATATGCACCCAGTTGTCGGCCCCGCAGATCGCGCCACACACGGCAATGACCACAATATCGATGAGACGATGCCTTTGGCTGCGCTCGATACGGGGATCGGGTACCTGGGAAAAATGTTCAATCAGTGAATCAGCCGAAGGTGCCATGGGGAAACGTTCCAAGAGAAGGGGAGAGAAGCAGCGCACCAGCGCTATCGAAAAAGACACAGAAAATATAACATAACCCTATGACAAATCTCAATTTTTGGTGCGATTGCCCTGGAATAGTCCTTACAGACCAACTATCCTATCGTAGTCGGCATGACTGCCAATCCATACCCATATAAAATCGTCTCCATCTTCAACGGCGAGGGCACGATAGGAACGCCCGACCCGGACTGACCAGAATCTGCCGACTTTCTTGAATCGCAGTGAGGCGTGTCTTGGATTCTCCTTGAGACGTTCGAAATTGCGTCTTGCGACTCTCTGGGCTGCTTCGGGCAGCCGTTCGAAATGTGACCAGAAGGCGGGCGTCGTCCTATGCACTACAGGTCTTCCAGCGTGCCTTGTCGTTTGGCTTCCGTGGCCTGATCAACTAGGAAGTCCAGCTTTCCGTCGTCCGAATCCGCTTCGATTTGCTGATCCCACTCTTTCCAGTCGTATTCATTGAGCCAGCGCCTCAGTTGAGCGTAGTCGGATTTAGAAAGGCTTATGATCGCCTGCTGAATCTCCGATATGGTTGACATCGGTCATGCTCCTTTTCTATGGGCAACGGCGTTTTGCGACGCTGCGACACCAACTTCACGTTAAACTCTTCGAATAACCTAGGCAACTCCTCTCCGAAGGAAGGAAAGCCACTGCGAACCGATGATGCGCAGACACTCCGAGGCCAGGGTAGTTCACCCAGCGTCCTACCTGAGAAGCTCGCGCAGGCGATCCGCGTAGCGCGCACGATCTCGATCATCGGCCCGCACGGGCACTCCCAGATACCTCCCATCACCGATGTACCGCGGGATCACGTGCGTGTGCAGATGCCAAACGTCCTGGCCACCGGCCGGCTCGTTGTTTTGCCGCACCGTCACGCCGTCACAGGGATACCCGGTGCGGATGGCGACCGCCACGCGGCGCACCATGTGGGCGATGCGGCCGGCCAGCTCGTCGGGCAGCGTGTAGATGTTCTCAATGTGTGCCAGCGGGATCACCAGCGCCTTGCCGGGGTTGGCTGGGTTCCAGTGCAGCGCAATCTGCACCAGAACATGCTCGTCGCGCCACGCCGTAAACTCGGATTCCGCGCCGCCTGCTATTGCGCAGAACGGGCAGCGGTAACCGGTCGGCTCGTGCGAAGGGGGGTCAATCATAACGGCATGGATTTCCAGAGGCGAGGCAACCGAATTCGCTTACCATACAAACACCGTCCCCAACAGTTCATCGGGTGGATCCCGCAGTGTGTCATAGATGCGCTTGGCTTCGCTCACCGGGACGACATCGCGGATTAAGGGCCCAATCTTCACCAACCCTCGATCGACCAGACGACACAGATTCTGCAGGTCATCGCGATCAAAATGACTGTTTTGTTTTAGCTGGATCTCGCGTCCCTGACCGAGGTTAAAGGTATAGGTCACTTCGTCCCGTCCAGCGATGAATACAACCCGGCCGCGCTGGCGCACAGCACTGATAAGCTGATCCTCCATGCCCGGTACGCCGGCAAAGTCAATCACCGCATCGAACGTCCCGTCAGCGATCCCTTTTTCCCATCCGTCCCCTGCAACATCCAGCACGGTTTCAGCCGCACCAATCTGCCTAGCAATCTCCAGCCGGTTGGCATTGATATCGCAAAGCGTGATGCGCGCTCCCATGCTGGTAGCAATCTGTGCGGCGACCTGGCCGATGATGCCAGCCCCCACGAGCAACACCCGTTCTCCCATCTGCAACTCGGCGTTACGGCAGGTGCGCATGGCGACACTGGTCATCCCAAAAAGCGCCGCCTCCTTGCGGTCGATCGAGTCAGGCAGCTTGATGAGCAAGCCATCTTCTGGCATCACGACGTACTCTGCATGGACGGCACTCATATACAGCACATCCCCAATCTGTAGTTCGCTGACAGCGGGCCCCACCTCAATCACCCGTCCCACATTTTGGTAGCCGCCTCCACCGGTGGGCAGTTGTTCATCTTTGGGAGCGTAGTTGCCGCCAATCAGTTGATTGCGTTCCGTGCCGTTTGTTATCCCGGAGTAGATCGTCTCGGTTTTGACTTCGTTGCCGGTTGGTCCCTCCGGCTCAGGCCAATCATGGACCAGGACTTTCTGCCTTCTCTTATCAGGTAAGCCCTGAATACTCAACGTCCGCATTGACCCTTTCCTCCCTAGATCCTTCCCGCCAGCCACTGAATACCCCGCGCAATAACCGTGCGAAAATTTGGGTCGGCAAAGACCTGATTGTCGTGCCCCGACTGACAACAGAACACCCGAGCGTTCTTGTACTGTCGAGTCCACGCCAGCGTCTTCATACTCTCAGGGTGATCAGTGGTCAACAACAGGTCACTGTCGTCCCCCGGATCCGCCATGATATAAGTCTCATCCACCATTCCCCACGGAGCCAATCCCCGGAGAATCGGGTGCTGCGGATCCACGATGTCAACACGCAGGTTTTGGTCAACCTTGAAACCGAAACTGCGATCTTGAATGCCGCACAGATCCGACCACAATGGCCACTGCGGAAACGCGAGGATGGCATGGTGCAACACCAAGATACCCGCCTGATTTTCACCGAGTTGTTCAATGGCTTCCCTGACGCTCCCTTCGTCGGGCGTCTGCCGATGGAAGTTATAGAACACGAGGACATCATACTGCGCTCGGACTTTGCCAGCATCTGCCGCAAAGTTCTCCAAATCCTGTAGATAAAAATCAATGTCGGGAATACTTCTGAACAACGCGTGGAATCCCGGCACATCAAAGGCATGTTGTCCGGTGATCACCGCTGTGTTGATCTTGCTCATAATACCCTCCTATTACAAATGGAATAATCCGAGGACGAGGGGTAGGTGCGGGAATTGGGCGAGGTTTTGGCGGGCGAGGGGTGAGTAGGAGGCCTTCGCTGTTATGACACAGCGGTCTCCTATATCGAACAGGTTCGGTCGTGTTGGCTTTAGTAGGATAGTTCCGCGGTCAAATGACGGAAACGGCGCTCCGGGCCACCTCGTCCCAGTCCGGTTCCGTCGCGGGACGGTCGCTCCAAGCTATCGACATAGCGCCGTTCTCTACGACAACCGTACCCCGGCAATCCAGCTCCTCCTCGGGAGGACGCGGCAGCACTCCCGAGGCTTCAAAGACGGGATCGTTGCCAACAGCTAGGATGACTTGGGGATCGCCGCCGTGCACCTCCACACCGAAGCTTTCGGCCAGTTGGGCCTGCTTGACTTGGCCCGTGATGCCGATGCCCCGCTGCCGGACGATATCGGCGGCCTGTAACGCCAGGTACGGCGCCGTATTGTAGGGCTGTCCGCCGATGGCACCGATCCACTCAAGGGTCAAAACCGGAAGATCGAGGGCGTCGCACAGCTTCTTCAAACCCATGATATCGTAGTCCTGCAGCGGCTCTTCGATCCACCGGTAACGACACTTCTCCAGTATGCGGCCGATTTTCACAGCCTCCTCGACCGTATACGACTCGACGGCGTCGTGAAAGAGCAGGATATCGTCACCCAGCGTCTCCCGCAGCTTCATGGCCATCTCGCCGTTGCCTTTCACCCCCCGGTACGAGTGATCCTTGCAGCCGATGAACCCCTCTTCTTCCACCCGTTTCACCGCGTGGGCCACCAAGTCGTCAATGGTCCGGCCGCCGACGTTGCAGTAGGCGGGGACGCTTTCGCGGCAGGCCCCGAGCAGCTTGTAGATCGGCAGGCGAACACTCCGACTCGCCAAGTCCCACAACATCCGGTCAATGGTATCGAGCAGCCCCCTTCCCGTGTACATGAACCGCTGGGCCATCCAAAACCGCTGCCAGATGTATTCCCGGTCGAAGGCATCCACGCCGATGAGCATGTGGGCATACCGGGCCAGAAACGCCTTGGCCTGCCATTCCAGTTCCCGAGGATCGAAACCTGTGGCATAGTTGGCGTATGCATCCAGTTCTCCATCCGTCACGAGCCGGATCATCAGGCGGTACGTTGGCTCGGGTCCTTCCCCGGTGAACGTAAATCCCTCGGGATCGGCGGCACCGAATCCCTGGTCGTGGGTAAGCAGCCCAGAGATGCCCGGCGGCACGGGAGCGATGCTTCCTCTACTCCCGCAACTCTCCTGCCGCGTCGCGGGTTCGCCCTGCAATAGGTAACACTTAATATCCCGAATCTGCATAGGGTATCCTAGTCAGCCTCAGATCTCAATCAGTTCCTCAGTGTGCTCGTTGACGGTGCCCATGTCGATCTCCATGCCCAGTCCCGGCGCATCGGGAACCTCGATGTACCCATCGCATATCTGCAGCGGATTCTCGATGAACGGCGAAGAGGATCCGTTTTCAGCTATTTCCAGAAAGGGCGTATTCCGAATGGTGCCCGCGAGATGTAGGTGGGCGAAACCGTCGCATATCCCTAAACCGTCCAGATGGCAGTAGGCCCCGAAGGCTTCGGCACAGCGGGCGGCCTTGAGCACATCCGTCATGCCACCGGCCTGAGTTACCCCGGTGCGAACGTGGTCGGCCGCCTGGGCTGCCATGACTTGGGCCGCTTCCATGGGGCTGGACACACCCATGCTTATCGGGGTATCGAGCGCGACGGCTACCTGCCTGCCTCCGGAAAAGTCGTTGTCGGGCCGCGGCCGGTCAAAACAGAAAAAGTCCGCAGCGTCGAGCGCCCTGCCGATCCGTATCGCCTTATCAATGATCCACCGCGTCCGGCCGTCGAACAACAGGCAGAAATCCGCTCCGACAGCCCTGCGCACATCGTGGATCAGGTCGACGAGCGCTTCTTCGTCCAAAAAGGCGTCGAATTTGTAAGCCCGGAAACCTGCACCCTGCGCTTCCTGCGCTTCCTCGACGATCTCTTCCGCCGAGTTTTGCGCCGAACCCCTCCTGCACACCGGAATGCGGTTGCGAAAGCCATTGACATGCCTATGCACCGGCTGGCCAGCGACCCTAGCCGTGAGGTCCCACAACGCGACGTCGATACAGGCGCGAAGATCGGCAGGCACGCTCCCGTCCATTTCATTGAACGCCAGCCATATCCGTTCGCGATCGACGGGATTCGCATTGATGAGGATAGAGGCCGCCTCGGCCACGTCGGCCCCGGCAACCGTGGCCGCCACACCAGTACAGCGACCTTCCAGGCCCGCGTCGGTCAGAATGCGCAACAGACCGGCGGGCTGGTGTATAGCTATTCGGGATATAATCATGGGCTTTTCAATCATGTAATCCGATATGTATAAGTCGATTTCTTACTATCGAACGGTTCCAATCCATCGGCAGGTGTGCAGTATAGATCGGCAGGCGTGCGATGTCAACGATCTATGTTCGAGCCACAATCTCTGAATACCGCTGCCGTGGTCGATATGACCTCTTGCCAAAGCCTGCGCCCCAATTCGGCACTCGCTTGGGTCGCGTCGCCTATGACACCAGTGTCTGAATATTTCGTGAAATCGAGATGCGGATCGTTCCAATCCACCTCCCTTGAGCTAGTTGACGGGATCCTGTCGAGTCGGACCGTGTCTGGACGCCGATACAGGGCGATTGAGGTCGTGAAGCTGTCGGCGTGTCCACCTAAGACACTTGGATCAGCTACACGGCACCAAATGTCATGGTACGGCAGAGGGGGAAGGTAGGCCACGCATAAAGGGCAGAATTTCGCGTTGAACCTGTCCACTGCCTCCTCTAGTCGATGCTCGCCGCAGCCGCGCCAGACAACGATGGTATCGAAGCCCTGCTCCGCAAGTGATTCAAGGACGAAATAGACACACTCTTCATGCACAGAGTGTGGGATGTTGACATAGCCCGAGCCAAAGCCCCGATGTTCGGGCGTAGGTCCAAATGGCATGGCCGGCAAAACCAAAGCACGGATGCTATAACAGCGCGTCATATACTTTGCAGCTTCCAGGGCCACCGCTTCCGCAAACCAAGTGTCGAAATCCACCGCCAAATGTGGCCCCTGCTGCTCCGTGCATCCAGTGGGTACGATCGCCAAACACCCAGCGTCAATAAGCGACTTGATCTCCAGATAGGTGTAGTCAATGAATTTATGCGACTTCATGTTGGCTCGTCCACATGCCGCCTACTTGTTTTTCGTCTTCGAGTTTGATGTCAAAGGTTTCCGGAGCCGTAGGGACCGGGGACCTCGCCTCGTTCAGTCCCGATCGGTTTCACCATCATTGCTCAATCAAGTAATGTCCGCGTCAGAAATTCATCCATCGCTGGAAAGACAGAATAAAACTTCTCAATCACTGTAGTATCTGTTGTTTCGTTGGCGTTTAACTACTTGTATCCGAACAGACAGTTCTCAAGCGAGAATTTTGACCCGAACTCCAAAATTATCAATACAAAAATAGAGTTGACTCCCAAATTATCGCGACAGATAGTTGCTAGCTTGGGCAAAGCCATGGTCTGGGTGCTGCACGATGCCCTCCGGCCCGGGAACGACGGGCGTATCTGGCGGCCCAAGCAATCAGTTGAGAAAGGTGCCTATTACATTGCCGTGCATGCCGGTGTACAGGTCGATGATCAGCCAGCAGCCGGCCGGGACGATTTCGCCCACAATCAGGCCGAGAAAAAAGGGTACGGCTCTGCGGTAGAGGTTGGGGCCGCCGTACTTGAGCATGACGCTTTTGAGGATAAAGGCGGCAAAGACGCTGAACCACATGGAGCCAAAGGCCGAGCTGATGGGAAAGCCGAGGGGGTGGAAGGGCCACCAGAGGAATTTGTAGTGCAGCAGTTCCAAGATCGCCATGATGCCGGCGCCCACCCCCACCTGGATCCAGCCATCGATGTGGGGTCCCAGTGGGGAGGATACCACTATGTCCATGTAGCGGTAGGGATACCAAGCAGAATTTGCAGCGTAGAATTGGTTGAGGTTGATGGCTCCGTGCGCATAGGCGGTCTCTAGGCGGATCCACATGGAAATGGCCAGTGTGATCAGAACCGTGCCCATAATGGCCCAGAACAAGCGCCTTTTGTGGCGGCCGATCTGCTCGGCTAGTTTGAGGCCGTTGGCGCAGGCGCTCATCAGCAGGATGAGCACGTCTGTGGCCCAGACGTAGGTGGTGGCCAGAGCGGCCCCGCCGCGGGGCCCCAGCAGCGCGGTACCGACCCCGGCCGAGACAAAGTCGGGCCCGGTGATAGGCGGGAACATGACCACGACCCCGCCCTCGGCCACCACCCGGGTGATGGTCAGGAAGAGGACGAAACAGGCACCCAATAGGATGGGCACTAACCACAGGGGTAGACCGGCTTGCCACAGCCAGACGGTCATGATGCCCAGACCCAACAGACCGCCCAAGACGGCTTGGCGGTACGACATTATCTCGTCGTCGTCGTCGACATCCTCGGCCCCGGTAAAGGCCTTGCGCCAGACCGCGCGCAAATGGCCGCGGGCGTTCCACAGGCCGATCAGCACCAAGACGATCATGCCGCCCATGGCCTGGTACATGACGATGGGGTGGGCGTAGTGGCCGAAAGCCCCCACTGGCCCCGGGTCGATTTTGATGCCGAACAGGCGGAAAAGGCCCTGTTCAACCACGTTGATGAGGTAGAAGAAACAGAGACCAGCGGCAATGTTGCGGCTGATGAGAAAGGAAAAGCCCAGCAGGGTAAAGCTGAGGGTGAAGCCCACGCCAATGGAGCCGCGAAACAAGGTCATGGAGCCAAAGCTGGTGCTGATTGAGGGAATGTAGTGGAAGTAATTGTGCAGGGCGTTGATATTGCCGATGAGGAAGGGCAGAAGGAAGCCTAGCCACATGACGCGGTTTTTAAAGAAGGGGGGGATCGGCGAAGACTCCTCTGCATCGCTGTGCGCCTCCTCGATCATGTGCAGGGGCAGTTGCATCGTGGGATAGACCAAGCGCTCGCGCTCGACCCACTGGCGGCGCAGCACGACCGAGACGCAGACCATGACCAGGTACAGGGCTAGGCCAAAGAGGAGCCAGTAGAGCAGCGGAGCGGCCCAAGCGTCCCAGGGCACGCCGGCCTGGGTTTGGTCGGCTCCTTCGTAGTACTGGCGCACCACCCGCTCGTCCTGCACAGTGGCCCAGTCGGGCAGAAAGGGCAAAAGTCGCTCGGCCCAGTCGTTTTCGGGCGTGGCATAGTACTGCGCCCCGGTGGCAATGGGCATGACGTACGCGGTAAAGCCCCGGGCGGGCAGGGTATTGGCGATGAGCAGCAGGATGTACACGACGGCCAATTCGCTCTTGTCCAGGGCCAGACCGCGGCGTACCAGGCGCAGGGCGACATTGACCAGACCGACCAGCACGACAAAGAGGAAAATGGCCCCCGGGCTGGTGTTCCACACCCCCATCTGCGAGCCCTTGATGATCATGTCGCCGTAGGGGATGGCCACGGCCATAAAAGCTGCCAGGGCTAGGCCCACGGCTATGGCCCGGAAGCTGCAGCCGCGGTAGGGGTAGGGCGGTTTATCGTCCAAGTCTATATTTTCTCAAAGGCCAAAATAAGTGCCGGTGGGGTTCCTAATTTTAGGCTTTGAGAAAAGGGAGGGCAAAGGGCGACCGATAATTGGTCGGCAAAGGCCCAGCGAGGAGCATTCCATGACAGAGCGATGGGTAGATTTGCGCAGCGATACAGTGACCCAGCCGACCGAGGCAATGCGGGCGGCCATGATGGCGGCACCCGTGGGCGACGACGCGTACGGCGAAGATCCCACGATCAATCGGCTGGAAGAACTGGCGACCGCCAAAGTGGGCATGGAGGCAGGGCTGTACGTGCCCTCTGGCTCCATGGGCAACCGCTGTGCCTTAGTGGCGCACACGCGGCCGGGCGACGAGGTGGTGTACGGGGCCGGAGCACACGTCTTTGGCGGACACCGGGCCCAATCCGCGGCCGAGGCATGTCTAGCCGCGTGCCCGGTGCCGCTGGAATTCGGCGTCATGCGGCCCGAGCAAGTGGACGAGATCGTGGACCAGGCCAACCCCAACCGCGCCCGTCCCTCGCTGGTGTGGATTGAGAATCCGCACAATTTGAGCGGCGGCTCGGCCTGGTTGCCCGCCCAGGTGGAGGCCGTGGCCGCGGCCGCCCACAAACACGGGCTCAATTTGCACATTGACGGAGCGCGCATCTTCAACGCGGCCGTAGCCGTGGGCGTGGATGTGCGTGCCTATACCAGGCACGCCGATTCAGTAATGTTCTGCGCCTCCAAGGGGCTTAGCGCGCCCGTGGGCTCGCTGTTGTGCGGGCGGCGCGAGTTTATCGAGCGGGCCCGGCAGGTGCGCTCGCGCCTAGGCGGCGCCATGCGACAGGCCGGGATTGTCGCGGCCGGGGCCATCGTGGCCTTGGAGACCATGGTCGAGCGCCTGGCCGAGGACCAGGCCCACGCCCAATTGCTGCACGAGGGTCTGGCCGACATGGACGGGCTCGAATCCATCCAACCGCCGCACCCGACCAATTTCGTGACCGTGGACTGCAGTCGTCTAGGCTGGAGCAGCCAAGAATTGGTCGACCGCTGGAAGGCTTGCGGCATCCTGGGCCACCCCCGCCCGCCGCACCAGGTGCGCCTGGTTTTTCACCGCCACATCAAGGCGGACGATGTCAAGTACGTCCTGGCCTGTACCCGGCGCTTGGTGGAGCATTGAAAATAGCCGTATTGGATGGGTGCGCGTGCCCGATTCACCTGTCGGAAATCAGTTGCTAAAGCCGCTCGGCCTAGCCACAGTCCAAGAGGATCACCTAGCGCCGCGCAGCAGGAATACGCGATCGCTGTTGAAGTAGTCGCCGACCCGCTCGTCGCGGTAGGCACCACCGGCGATCAGCAGACGGCCGTTGACAGTGGCCGCTGCGCCCCAGCTAACCGGCAGAGGTATATCGGGGCCCTGACGCCACTGACCAGTAGCCGGTGTGTAGGCAAAGGTCGCCGTCTGGCCGCTTTTGGCTCCCCGTCCTCCCATGACCCAGACGCTGCCGTTGAAGGCCGTGCATAGCGGAGCGCTGGGAGGCCGCGACGGGTGCTCGATTTGGCTCCAGCTATCCTGCTCGGGGTCATAGACGAACAGACCCGGGCACTGGGACGAGGGGCCCGCAGCGATGTAGATCTTGCCGTCCAAAACGCAGCCGCTGGCCTGCAACACCGAGCCGGGCGCGGAGGCGTCAACCCGCCAACTCGTCTCCCCAGTTCCGATGCTCAGGACCTCTGCTGTCGGCCCTTCGTCGTCGGCACCGCCCACGGCATACAACCGGCCATTGACGGTGAGGGCCACCACTTGGCCCGCTTTGCGGGGTAACGGCGGACCGAGGCGATAGCTCCGCGTGCGGGGATCGAAGATTTCGACGGTCGCCGTCGCCCGCGTCCCGCTGTCGGCGCGGAAGTGACCTCCCAAGAGCCAGAGCTCATCGTCGAGAGCGGCGATGCCGGAATAAGCCTTGCCCGGCTCGAGCATAGGAGGCTCCACGCGCCAAGTGCCCGAGGGGATGTGGTAGGACCACACGTGGTCGAGGTTCACCCACTCCGACGCGGGCCAGCCGAAGAAGGTCTTGCCGCCTGCGGTGTACAGACGGTCCCCGATGCGGGCAAAGATGTGGTCGTGGTTGCCGGCCGGCATCCGCGGCTGCTCATCCCAGTGCTCGTGCCAAGGACTCTCGATGTCGGCGAGGCGCTGGACTTGCCCCGCTCTCAACACCCAGAGACTACCGGACCGGGCTTGCAGCAGCGCCTGCACCGGGCCATCCCCTCCCGCCTGAATCGCCTGCCAAGCCGGCGGGCCGTCGGCATCCACGGTTAGCTCGCGCAGGCTGCCATTGGCGAAGCCAACTATGATCTGACCGCCGCCGCGCGCGATCGCAGTGATGCGGGCATCGACGGGGTTGGCAAAGGAGCGAGGATCGGACGAACGGGGATCGACGCGCAGGACGGAGGCTTCTAAGGCCACCCAAACGAAGCCGGCGTCATCGGCGACAGCACCCTGCCAAGCGCCAGCGAGTTGATTCGCGGGCAGGTCGAGGCGCTGCCAGCCGTGAGGGTGTTGGTCAGTAAGAACGGCTATATCCCGTTGCTGGCCGTCCTCAGCTACGGCCCACACGTTGCCGAAGGGGTCGTCGCATACCGGCGTGATCGCCCACCCGGGAGGGGAGAAAGGCGCGGCCTCGAACATGGCGTCGCCCCGACGCACGGCACCGCACCCGGCGCACAAAACATCGCCCCAGCGCGTCGCCAGCAACGGTCCCGGCGACCCTTGGAGAAGGAATGAGGGGGTTCGGGAAACCGCCTCGCCTCCCTGACGGGGATAGCGCAAGACCTCGTCGTCGAGGACCATCCACGCATCCCCGTCGGGAGCAACTTGCAGACCTTGGACGCGCCCCTCAGCGACGACCTCCCAAGTGTCGGCATCGTCAGGGGCGTTGCGGGCGACGATCCCCCCGGAGCCGAGGACAGCGACATAGATCCGGCCGTCGCGGCCTTCGAGGAGCAGACCCGGCCCATCGGGCAGGCCCTCGTGCAAGGTATCGGCCGCGACAAGTCCGGCGGAAATGACCATGAGGCAACCTATTCGATAGAGGGAGCGGAGCGGGATGGAATCAAGCAGCATTGTGACCAGCTTTCTTCGTTCGCATGGTGCATATCTTTTGTCGTTTAAGGGCGTAGAGAAGGAAGGTTTCAGTGCTCAGGAGTTGCAATAATAGATACCTATCCAGAAGCGGTCAATCTCGATGATGGCGGCTGTCGCGAGGCGCAACCTATAATTGCATAAGACGGGCCTTTTCGTTCTATTGCTCCAATGGATTGCATTCGACGTTCGGCTCGATGACTTCGCGCTGATACCAGTGTCGAAATCAAAGGCCGCGCCGCAACAGTCGATATCTCTTCTCTTGGCGAGGCCATTATGACCAACACTCTGACCAATCAACAGATCGCCGATTACCGCGCAAACGGCTACCTCATCATCCGCGATGTCGTCTCCTCTCAGGAGACATCCGAACTGAGGAGCATCGTCCAGAGGATGGCCCGTGTAGGAGCGTACCCTTCCACTCTGCAGTATCCCACACCCGGCAAGTACACCATCAGCGGCAACCGGATCTCCGAACCCGGATTGTCTCCCATTGCCGAGCATCCTGTGGTGGTCGATGCGGTCGAAGCCATACTTGGGCAACCCGCTCATCTGACCGCCTATGTCGCCTATTTGCGCTCCCCAGGCGACAAAGGCGGCGGCGCTCACTGCGACTACAAGCGATGGCGTCCTGTGGGTTCCTCAATGAGTTGGCTCTTCGCCATCATCCCGCTGAACGACTTCAACCGCGAATACGGCCCGCTGCTGGTCTCGCCCGGATCCCATAAACTCGCGCAAGTCATCGACCCAAATGCGCACATCTTGGATCTCACGCGCCCCGATATCGAGCAACTGCCCGACTTCGTCGATCCCGAGCTCAAAGCCGGCGATCTGTTGCTGATGGACGCTCATACCTGGCACAAGGCACCGGGAGGAACTACTTCTGATGACCGCGTTGGGATCTTTAACAAGTACTGCGCCGTCAACGCACCGCCCGCCGCCGGCTACTATCCATACGACCGCACCGCCTACGATGCATTGAGCGACGCTGGCAAGCGGCTTATACCCATCCACTTCGACCAACCGCTCACAGACACCCGACTGCTCATCGAATCGACATCCGGTTCAGAGTCGAGATATCTCCTTACCAGCACGGACGGGAATGGGAGCTGGGAACTGCCCGGTGGCGAAGGTTGGGAAGAAGAAAAGGTTGGCTGGGACATCGGCGCTCGGATCGGCTCCTTGCAGTCGCTCGTCAAGAGTCAGTTGAACGTCGAGATCCCTTGGGCATCCTACATCGAGGATGTCGTAACCGATGGCGGAGTTTCGCGGCTCTACGGGTATGCGGACGCCGAGGTGGATCGCGGATCACTCGGCGATGGAAACTGGTTTACGAAGGACCAACTCCTGAACATGCTCGGCGAGTCGCACGCCATCTGCCACGCGGTATCGACCTGGCACAGAGCGGACCTGATTCGGGGCAAGGGCAAGGCGGTCAGTCAGAGCAGACAACAGTTCGAATAGGTCGGTCCGACCAGCCACAGAGATACCTCGATAGGCCGCCCGCAGCCGGATGCACATCCAGTCGCGGGCGGCCCTTTCAGCGCTGATTTTACCGCAGCAACATCATGCGGCGAGTGATGGCGAAGGAGGTTCCTTCCAAGCGGTAGATATAGACCCCGCTGGCCGCCTCTTGGCCTCTTCCGTCCTTGCCGTCCCAAGCCAGTACGTGCGCCCCAGACCTAAGATGGCCATCGGTCAGCACGCGCACGATCTGGCCGGTTAGGTTGTAGATGACCAAGCGCGTAGGACCGGCCATGTTGGCGGGGATTTGGAAGGAGATTACCGTGGAAGCATTAAAGGGGTTGGGCGCGTTCTGCTGCAGGAAGGGACGGGCGGCCTCGGCATGCAACCGGTACGCTTGTCCCTCAATCACCACCACCATATCCAGACCCAACCCAACAAAAGGAGCCAACGCGTCCGGGGGTAGAGCGTCGAAGCCGACCTCGACGATGGGCATGCCCAACTGGAACGCTACATCGACCCACAGCGCGTCTTGACGGTAAAAAGACCGGCCGAGCCAAGTCGCCATTTCAGATTCGTCCTCCACTGCAGTAGCAGCGTACGAGTCACCCACCGCCGAGTCCTCGGTGCCTTCCGGCAGAGGCAAGGGCACCGACACGGTCTCCAAGCCGTCCTCGTTGCGGATACGGCGGTCAATGGCAATAAAGGAGGTGTACTCGGTTAGCAGGTTGTAGTCCAAGCCTAGCTGCGTGATCTGGGGACGCAGGTCGTCGCGGGAACCAGCCTGCACATCATCGCTCAGTTGGTCAATCCGATGGCGGGCCCACAAATAGCGCAGGGCCTTGTTGGTGGGCTGGGCTTGGAAGGCGGATACGTCGAATTGGGCGCTGTATGCTTGGTCGCCGGTGCGACCTCCCAACAGCACAGTGCCCGCGGCCGCGCCGCGCCACTTGCCAAAAACGACGATCGGCCGGTCAGCCAGCATATCGGGGATGAAGGCCGGTTCCACTTCATAAGCGTCAAAGCCTTCGAATCCCGCCTCTACCTGAGTGAGGATGGGGGTGCTGATATACGATTGGAAGCGAGCGGCCTCGTCGGGCGCTAGCCCCTCTTCAATCACCACAAAAGGCTCGCCTTGGCCCGCACGGGCGAGGCCCTCGATGAGGAAGCGGTTGACCGACGAGCCAATGCCAAAGGCAAATACGCTGGCTTGACCCAAGCGCTGGCGCACCAGCTTAAAGGCGGCTGCTTCAAAGCTGACCTTACCATCGGTGACCACCGCGACGATGCGAGCATAGCCCTCCCCGGCCAAAGGCAGGTTGAAAGCACTGCGGAGCCCGATAAGCAACTCGGTGCCGCCGCCGCCCTCTTGACCGTCAATGAGAGCCCAAGCTTGGTCAAGATTTTCCTGAGTGGCCGGCAGCGAGCTGGGGCTCAAAACCGCCGCCGCGCCGGCGAAGAGGACGACGTTAAAGCGATCCTCAGGGCGCAATTGGCCGAGCAGATTTTTCATCAGGCCCTTTGACACCGTGAGGGGGAAGCCCCTCATGGAGCCGGATACATCGATCACAAAGATATATTCGCGCGGCGGGATCTGGCTCAGCTCTGGACGGGCGGGCGGCTGGGCCATGAGTAAAAAGAAATTCTCCTCTTCCCCCTCGTACAACAGCAGCCCCGACTCGACCTGTTGGCCGGCTAGCTGGTAGTGCAGGATGAAATCGCGGTTGCCGCCAAAACCGCCCGCCGGATCCAAAGTCAGGCGCAATTCATCCGGGGTGTCCTCTTCGACGACCACTTCGTGGGTGGGGCAGTCGTAGGCCTGGATGGGTAGGCCAGCGGCCAAGCTCATCTCGATCGCATAGGTGTAGTTGGGATCTTCGCCCTCGTGTAAATAGGGAATGCGCTCGGCCCCGCCCGGGGCCAGAATTTCATTGACCGCCTCGGGGGAATAGCGCGGACCGACCACAGTGGGCAGGACGAATTCGTACTGTTTTTCCGTGGGCACCAATAGTTCCGTATAGGATAGGCGCACGGCAATGGAGTCGCCCGGCAGGATATTGGCCACGTTCATCTTGAAGACGTTGGGGCGCTCCTGTTCGAGCAGGGAAGCGGTCTGGCCCTGCTCGCGCGCCTCCTCGTATTCCCGACGAGCCTGCTCGCGCTCGCGGATTTCGGCGATGATTTCGCGGTCGCCAGTGTGCATCACCATGCCGTACACCGCGGCCCGGGTCGAGGCCGGGAATATGTAAATAGCTTCGAGCGGGCGGGTGCCTTCGTTGCGGTACACCTGCTCGATGGTCACGTCGGCGATGACCCCGGCAATGTGAACTTGGGCAGCCACCGATTTGAGCGGCAGTTGGTCCACTGACGGATCGTCGGTATCGACGAAGAAGAAGGGAGCTAGGGTCCTGTCAGCTACGGATGAGCCTTGTTGGGCCGAGGCCGCTACGGCTCCCAGCAATAAGACCAATGCAGTAAAGCTAGAGCGCACGTTCATTGGGATACCTCTCTGGGATGAGCAATGCTCAAGTGAGGGGAATTATATATGTACTGACCCTAATTTTGGAGGCGCTAATGAAAACGTTACCATTCACTAATATAAATAAAATTTAAGGCTACGTCGCCTACAAAAATTTCCTCAAGTGAGCGGAGGCTAAAAGGGAAGCCTGCCAGACGCTAGCTGGCAAGAGGCTTTTCTCATTAGGAGCAGAGCGTCGGCAGTAGCACCGCTTGGGTCATCTAGGTTCGAGGCGATCGATGCGCCCCTCCTGGAAATCCACTTCCAGCCAAGGGTCGGCCGTGTCGCGGCGGAACTGGTAGAGTTGGGTGCGCATCTGGGCGACTACTTCCTGCAAGTGGGGGTCGTCGATCCGATTGACGCTTTCGGTGGGATCAGCCTCCAGATCGTATAACTCCTCGGGAGTACGCGTGAGCACGTGGCGAGTGGGACGCTGGCCCATGGTGGGAATCGCGTCGCGCCGCACCGCCGTCCAGGTGGTCGAGCGGAACAGATCCGTGGGCAGCAGGGTGGTGAGACCAGCGGCCAAGTTGCGCACGAATTTGTAGCGCCGTCCGCGCAGCACCCGATAGGGATTGTAATCGACCACCTCGTGAAAGCAGTGCGAAAAGAACGTGTACTCCCAGTCGGGGACGGACGGATCGGCTAGGCCCGGCAGGAGGGAGCGGCCCGGCAAATCCTCGGGGGCGGGTACTCCGCACCATTCGTGCAAGGTGGGACGGATATCGGTCCAATTGACGAGTGCCTGACTACGAGTGCCGGGAGAGGCGATGCCCGGTGCCCGCAGGATAAAAGGACAGTGGTGGCCGCTGTCGAAGAAAGATGCCTTAGCCCCGGGGAAGGGCATGGCGTGGTCCGTAGTGACGATGACCAAGGTCTCCTCGGCCCGGCCCGATTCCTCCAGTGCGTCGAGCAAACAGCCCACGCCAAAGTCGAAGCGGGAGACTGCCTGATAGTACTCGGCGAGATCGGCGCGCACGTCGGGCACATCGGGCAGATAGGGCGGCACCACCACGTCGTCGGGGCTATACGGAGTTTCGGGTACATCTAGATAGGTGCGCTCATTGCCAAAACCCCGACCTGCGCGGTGCGGGTCGGAAAACCCCACGTGCATATAGAACGGCTGGTCGGGATGAGCGGCCCAAAAGTCGCGCACGGCGCGGGCCAATTCGACGCCATTTCTGGCATTGACTTCAGGCTCAAAGTCGAACGGATACACGCTGGGCGGTTCTACGTGCTTTTTGCCGATGCAGGCCGTAGCGTAGCCGTGCTCCTTAAGGCTGGAAGGCGTGGAGGTAATATGGGGGTGAGTCGAGAAGCCGTGGATGCCGTGGCAGTGGCCGTACTGGCCGTGGGTGTGGCTGTGATATCCGGTGAGGATGCAGGCGCGGCTGACCGCGCACGAAGGACTGGTGCAGAAGGCTTGGTCGAAGATCGCGCCTTCGCCGGCGAATGCGTCAATGCGGGGCGTGCGGACGACGCTATTGCCGTAGCAGCCGGCGATGCGACTCCAGTCGTCGGCAATGAGGAATAGGACGTTGCGGGCAGTCATAGGGACAATCAGGCAGACGCCGACTCAGAGGTGCCCTTGTGCCGCTCGCCGTACGGGAGTTCGCACGCCTCATCGGCGCATTCGACCCTGCCGAACCGATGCCGATTGCGCGCGATAAGGCCGTAGCCAGCGCGAAATAGCTGCTTCAGTCCCGGAATGCGGTACACCCCGATGAACAGGTGCCAAGGAGGAAGCCGGCGGTAAATCTGGTACACAGCATCGGCTCCGACATCGACCTGTCCGCCAGCGTGAATGAGGCGCAGGCCCGTATCAAAGTCGGAATGGGAGAGGACCGGAAACCGCTCTTCGATGCCGGCCGTTTGGCGCGGCAGATACTCGAAGCGACCGTTGCGGTCAAAGCGGCGAATGCGGCCAACGCTCCACAGGCAGAAACGGCATTCGCCGTCGTACACGATTACGGGAAGAGTTTCGCTCATATTTTAAGATACCCTCTGCATTTCAAGTATTATGATTATACCACAGAACGGCTTTGTTGCATGAAAACCGGCGGGGCCGTGTTGCCCCCTGTCTCGTGTGATTTATGCTTTTTTGGTTATCGGATAGGACTCGGGTTTGGCCAACGCCCGCATCCGGTTGAGCACGGCACAGCCCACCCGTGTTTCGGTCTGTTGGTGGGGTAGGGTTCGGGCACGCAAGGTGTCGCCGAGGATCTGTTTGTAGCGGCCGATCTGGGTTTCGACGATGGAGCGGCGATGATAGCCGCTGGTTTTTTTCCACGTTCGACGGCCCCGTTTACGGATGGTTCGGATCGTCTCATCGCGCGGCAACGGCTCGGCTTTGCGGTTGCCATGTTGCTCAATCTTGGCGTCTTTGCGCGGCGGAATGATCGGACGCATCGGCGGGCCCCGGTCTGGCGCGGCCAACGCCTCAAACACCTTGCGCCGATCATAGGCTCCATCCCCGCCCACCGCTCCGATGGGGGCTTCGACTTGATCCAGCAACGGCTCGACCTGCCCCGCATCATCTTGGCTATTCGTCGTCAAGGTCTGTGCAACGATCTCGCCGGTGGCTTCATCCACGCCGAGGTGCAATTTGCGCCACGTGCGCCGCTTGTTCCAGCCGTGCTGACGCACCTTCCACTCGCCTTCGCCATACACCTTCAACCCCGTCGCGTCGACGACCAAGTGCAGGGGTTGATCCTTGGGCTGTGTAGGCATCGCCACCGCCAAGTCGGCCTGACGCCGCGATAGGGTCGTGTGATCCGGCACCCGTACCGCCAAGCCCATCAAGGCCAACACCGAAGCGACGAACCCCTCGGTTTGGCGCAGCGGCAAGTGATACAAAAGCCGCAGCGTCAACGCCGTTTGGATGGCACCATCCGAAAAGGTATATTGGGCCCCCCGTTGGGGCGGCCCTTGATAATACCACGCTTCGACCGCTTGGGGCGTGAACCACACGGTCAAGCTACCGCGCTGTTGTAGCCCCGCATCGTAGTCCGGCCAATTACGCACCCGATACCCGACCTTCGAGCGACGGCGACAGGGCTTGACCGAAGACGGGCAAGACGATACGTTGGACATGACAGGTTCCTTGGAAGAGAAGGCATGGGTTTTTTAGCGAGAGTCGTGCTCAATCTACTGAGGAGCCTGTTTTTATTCAAACGAGCAACCGAAAAAACACCGATTCATGCACCAAAGCCCCACAGAACTGTTAACGTCAACAAACGCGTTGTGCAAGTGCTGAGTTTAGGAAGCGCCGGATGGAGGGACGGCCCCATGTGTGCCAGTGCGTCAACCATCCGCCGCGTAGCCCGCCGCATCTAGGGATCTGGCCGCTCGTTGCGATTGCGACTGTGTACCGAGCGATGTACCTTCGTTTCGCATAAATAGCATCATGCTATAGGTGGGACTATGACAACAACGGAAAACAGCTTCTTTGATTCTAACGGGGTCCAAGTTCGCTATTCTGACGAAAGGCAAGGCTGACGATGATGACCGAAGAACAACGCTATCTTTTTGATCTATGCGGTTTTCTGCACCTGAAGAACGCCCTGACTCCGGAGGAACTAGATGCGGCTTCGGAGGCCGTCAGGCGCTACATCGGCAGCGCACCGGAAGACCTGCCGCCGCATTTCGGACAATCAAAAAATCTCAAGGGCTTTGCTCACGGCTTCGCCTTCGACCGGGCGCTAGAAAAGCTGGTCTTTCTGCCTGCAGTCTGGCCCATCGTGCTGGAGCTGACCAACGGCAAACCCATGCTCGCCAGCGGTACCCTGATGGTCGACGATCCCGACGGACACACCGAGGCGGTGCCGCTGCACTGCGCCCGCGAAGACTACGGCTTTGAGAGCGCCCGTTACGAGGTACGCCAGGGCCGTATCTACTGCGACGACTTTGTGGCGTTTCCCTACTTGGACGATGTGCATCCCGGTGATGGCGGGCTACTAGTGGTGCCGGGTTCGCACAAAGTCCAGTTTGACCGGCCGCCGCAGTTATTTTCCCAGGGTCTCATCGAAGGGGAGGTACCGCCGGGGGTCATCAATATCACGCCCGCGGCCGGGGATGTGGTGGTTATGCCTGAATGCATGACCCACGGGGTCCTGCCCTGGAAATCCGCCGACCGCCAGCGCCGGGTGCTGACGCTGCGCTACCGGCCACACCACCGCCAGGCCGGCCCCATTCCGGCGGCGGTCAAAGAGCGGCTGGCACCCGAAACGCGCGAATTGGTCGAATCGGCGCACTATACCCATGAAAAGGAAATTGCCACTCAGCAACGGGTGTGCCTCAGCCAGTAATGCGAACAATGGGACACGACTGGACGCTTGCCCTTGAACAGCAGACGGACCTGACCTCATCCTATGGCGCGGTGTCCGAGTTGGCGGCAGGGGTACGCCGAGGCGCAGATCTCAGGCTTTACATGACCACAGATCGGTACGAGGAAACGCTCTATTTCCAGCAGACTTATGCCGGTGTGGGTGGCGCGTTTGCAGGACTCATGAGCCACCACCATAGCTATGTACACCGCGGCCAAGACATACAGCAACCATACATCAGCATCTTCAAATACGACGAGTCCGGAACCTTCTGCCACGTGAAGTGGATGTGGCGTGATGTGCGCGTGGATGAGAGCCAGGCCTATCCGTACGGGATATATCGGTGGTTTATCTGCGACCGCTGGCGTACGGTCTACGAACACGATGCCGATGGCAATGGAGTACGCGGTAATCTGGAGGAACTGAAAGAGCATGTCCGGCGGGGACACTCGGTTCAGGTAGGAGTCCGCCAACTGTTCGGTTTGGCCGAGGATACCACTGACGGGCCATCGCACATCTCGTTTGTCACAACGATGCAGCCGCTCATCCGCGATGGCCATGTACAGTCCAACTGCGACCTCGTTGTGCTAGGCGCTCCGAAATGGCCGTGCACCTGGCGCGACGGCCTCCATGTGGCAATGATACTGCCCTCCACATCCGGTGAGATTCTCTGCTTCCTTGCTGAACCGGGGAATCTCCCGTTTAAACGGGTCATGCGGCGGCGCCCCATGCAGTGGATGGTGGCAGAGGTCGCGTGAGCATTTTGTCTAACTGGTATGGCCTAGCTCAAACCCCTAAAAAAACCAAAATTCCGCAAATTATGACGCTTTGGACGATTCAATCTATTGCTGCTTGGAAGATCTTGCAGCGGGAACAAGTGCTTTTCGCCGATCAGAGATATTCATTGGATCTGTGTCTCGATGCTTATAGGTGGATGGCAAAGAAAATGGAACACCGAATAGAATCTGAGTCTGAGAATACGTCTTTGCCTTTATGGGCTTGGTATCAATGGGAGGGCAAAAGACGTAAACCCGATTTACGCAGCATCGGAAAACTTTACCGAAAAAGAGTGTATGTTCTCCCAACAGTTGTTCAATCCCCATTAGCCACAGAAAGGTGTATAAAATGCGTCTCCTACCGATTTTAGGGGGCTTGGCCGTTTCAGCAAATCTCCAAGCCCAGCCGCAGGTGGCTGTCAATCGTCAGCCTGTATCCGAAGAGGTGTTCGCAACGATTGCCGACCACTACGGGTACGACCAGTCTCAGCCTCTGGACACATCTGTTATAGGCGTTTGGCCTCATAGGCTGCCGTATATTATCGAAAAAGTGGAATTTAGTAGTATTCACAATGAGCGCGTGCCCGCCTACTTTACTCATCCCAAAGATTCTACCGCAACGCGCTATCCAGCCGTTCTGCTGCTTCACGGGGCCAACGATTTCTGGGGCAAGAACGGGGACTGGGAGCGCGAGTGGATGGATATTCTCGCGCGCGAGGGGTGGTGTGTGTTGGTCGCTGATTTTTATGGCTTTGGCGAACGGAAAAAGGCTGGACAAGTGGCCCGCGATAACATTCAATCCGTGACCGACCAGAGACGGGGCATTGACTTTTTGTTTTCCCGTCCAGAAGTGGACACGACCAAGGTGGCCTTGATGGGTGGGAGCATGGGCGGCTATTTCGGTACTCTCGTAGCGGGTCTTGAAAGCCGATTCACTACTGTCGTTCTGACCGTAATCGGTGCTTGGCCGGGAGTGGCGACAGATCATGCATTTGCTCGATTTAGCCATACGCTGAATTTCGCCCCTCGAGTTAGCGCACCAATACTTATGGTCAATGCGACCGGGGATGGTCGTAAATTGGGCGAAGAGCTCTATAACGCAATGCCAGAACCCAAGCAGCAGATCTGGTATGAAAGTGAACATTATTTACCGCCAAGAGAATACAGCGAGGATATACTCAACTGGCTTCACGAACGCCTTGATTAACCGTAGGATCTTTGGAGAGATCGAAACCTCCTGAGAGGCGTTTTCGACGCGTAGGAATTGACCAGAAAATGGACGCTAGATTTCCTTTTCAAGTCGAGACAACGAGACCATCGACTGCAGAGCGCGAGGGACGAAAGTGGCCCTTTCGATTCCATCTCAACAATGCGATGGAACCAGGCCGGACGTGGATTTTCACGGATGGTGGCGGCGGTGGCAGGTTTGCAGCCGCGATTGTCCGTCTTGGCGTTGAGGAGCACCGAATTACGGGCTACCGAGAAACCCTAGCCAACAACGTAGTCGCCGAACTCGACGGAGTCATTCTCGGTTTGGAAAACACCGTCTTAGGAGAAAGGGTCACAGTTGTATCCGACTATCTCTGGACGGCTTACTATGTCAACGGGTGGTGGAAGGTACATCATCCATGTCTTCGTGAAGGCGTAATTCGGGCAAGAAAGGTAATCGAAGACCAAGCGTTGAAGGATGTAGTGTTCCTTCATTATGGGGGAGAGAACGCAGATGATGAGTGCGAATTCTCCCAATGGAATAAGATCGCCCATGACCTGTGTCAGGAAGGAAGTCAGCTAAACAATCGTACGAGGCTGACTCCACGAAGCTGCACCAGCGCTTAACACGCCGGGCTGCGGCTCCGGTGCCCAACCTACTGCGCATCTAGCCCTGAAACGGAGAGAACATCCAACTCCTATTTACAGACGATGACCTCGAATCGTTTTCCTGATTGGTTGGAGTTGATTGCCGACTCTCTCAAACCTGCCAAAGTCGTAGGTGTAGATCCTCTCCGGGAGTGGTCTCTTTCGCAAGTGTTTCGGCTAACATTAGACGATGAGGGCCGTACCCTAATCGCCAAGCGGGGAATTCCCACTAAAGGCCCTACGGAGTTGGAGATCTACCGAGAGTGTCTGATCCCTCTCGCCATAGATGCACCGACTGTCTTCGCAAGCTACGCGAGCGATTCTGAGTATATCCTGCTTATGGAGGATCTGAGAGGTTCAGACCTCGAACAACAGCCGTCAAAGTCAACTTTCCTAGAGGCAGCCCACAAGCTCGCGGATATTCGGGCTTCTGCAGACAGGATCGGCAAGATCCGTGATTCTGATCTTCAAAGGCACTTGCTGACCAAAGACCAACTTCTGCTTGACTTTGACTACGTGACTGAGTACGCAGATTCGGAGCACCGGAAAATGGTTCATGTCCTAGGGAGACAGGTCAACTCATTCTCAAGACACTTGGACCGGTTATACCAAGAGCTTCCCCTCACACTGAATCACAATGACTATCACGCCAAGAATCTTCTAAATGTCAGCGGACGCATTGTTCCCGTCGATTGGGCAAATGCGCGTATAAGCCCTCACCTCGGAGATCTTTATTGCCTGATTAACGAAGGGAAAGACCGACATATTTCTCGGGAAACACTAATCGGTGCCTACAGGTCTGCGCTAAAAGATCAAGGAATACAGGAGGAAGTTACAGACTGGCACCTTGACATGGGTGGCCTCTGCTGGAGCGTCCACTGTCTGCAATGGATCTTTGAATTTGGTTTGGACGCAATTCCTATATCCAAAACCTGGGTACCAGACTTCCTGACTGAGATATGCGCTATAGTCTCTCGACTGGACAGACCGTAGACTGAATCATCCTTTTGTCGACCATCCTAACACCTTCGGCGTCATCGTCGACCTGATGGGTCCCTATCTCCAGATTATGGGCACGGTGATCTACGTCCGCTATCCCAGTGGGGACATGCCTTTCGACTGGCATACCGACGGGGGTGCCTCGTTGCGCGAGTTCCGCGTTGCGCAGGACAGCCGCCCGCTCAACTTTAAGATCCAGTATTTTCTGACCGACATCCCCGAAGATAACCGGGCCAACTTCTGCTTCGCAAAACGCTAAGCGCTCTCCGAGTCCGCCATGGACAATCGCTGGAACGACATAGCCACCGCCGCCTACGGTCTCACTAATCTGCGGTTGGTTGAATCGCGGGCGCATTTCAGCAACCATTTCTTCATAGAATCGTCTCAGGGGCAATTCGTCCTGTCCTGCTCTCGGTTCCAAGCAGACAGAATGGTAAAGAGCTATCAGTTCCAGCTAATGGAAGTCCTCAAGAACAACGGTTTTAGACAAGTTTCACTGCCGGTGCAGACACTAGATGGAAGCTACTGCTATTGGGGAGGGAAAGACTGGTGGGTGTTGAACCCCTACATGCCATCCGACGAGCATCCTCCGTGGGATTCCCGTGATCTGATTACTGAGGCAGCCCAGACTCTAGCGGCGCTACACTCGGCAGGTCGCAGATACGGGGATAAACTCCAAGCCGAATCAGAAAGAGAGGACTTGGGTTGGTACTACATACCCTCGACCCGATGGGCTGAATCGTCGGAGAAAATTGCTGGAGCCTTCCGGTGGAACGAGCTAAGTGAGGATGACACAGCATTCCTTAAATCTCAGCTCCGCTTCGTACAATCCAACGCCACCGCTGTGAAGGCACTATGCGATGAGTGGGAAATGCGGTCGATCACGCACCAGGACTACCGCCCTGCTAACCTGCGGATATGGGAGTCGAAGATCGCCACAGTGTGGGACTTCGACATGGCTGTCATTGACTACTCGCTCTACGATGTGGCATTCGCGTCACTCCAGTTCGGAGGTCGGGAATGTCTTTTCCCCGAAGTATCGCTGGACCTCGCCAAGCAATTTGTCGAGACGTATATAGCAACGACAGACAAGCCCGAACCCATTGGGGAAGACGGCGTCCTCCGGTGGTTTCTAACAGTAGCTGTGCTGCGACGACTGCTGTTGAACTATCACATCCCGGAGAGGATGGAGTTGCTGCGGAAAATTGCGGGTTGGAATTGGCTGAATCGCATTGGCACTCTGGCATGATAGAATTTCTCTCAGAAGATCAATTGAAAGCCATTTCTCGGGCTTATTCAGGATTATCTCGTGAACGACTCAGATTATCATCATCTGAAGTACAAGAACTATTGATGCAGGATCTGCCAGACGTTCGAGTATCTCAGCTAAAGCAATTTCCGCTAGGCGGCCCCAATGAATTATATAGGCTTCTTCTGGAAGACTCAGAACAAGAATTGTCTCTTAAAATTGTAAACAAAGGCGCAGAGTCTAAACATGATGGTTATCTCTGTGCCCGAGAAACCTTTGCTCTTACCCTGGCATCAAATGCTCAGGTGCCTGTCCCCTTAGAAGCTGTTGAGTTATTCAGATGCATTTAGCGACCGTAATCTTTATCATGGCAATACGAATCATGTTCTCTGCGGATTGGGTGAGGATTTCGAAGTCTTTGGCCAAGCGTCGAAATCCACCCAACCAAGCCAAGGTTCGTTCGATGATCCAGCGTTTGGGCACCACTTGAAACCCTTGGGTTGGTTTATCCGCTATATCGAGTCGCAACCCCAACAGGTTTTCAACGAATTCAACGGTGGTACCGCGATAGCCTTGGTCGCCGCAGAAGGCTTCGACCGAATCATACTTTTCCGCGACCCGATCACATACGTCCCATCCTTGGCTAGTATCGGCCACATTGGCGGCATGTACTTGGACGGTCAGCATATTACCCAGCGTATCGGTGGCGAGGTGGCGTTTACGTCCTTTGATCTTTTTTTCCCCCATCCACGCCTCGATCCTGACTGGCATATTGGGTTTTAACCGATTGCGAATCGATCAAGGCATAGGTCGGATGCTCGTTTTTGCCCTGCTTGTGACGGGCGCGCTCATTCAGCGCGTCCAGGGCTTGTTCCCACACGCCACGCTGATTCCAGCGTCGGTAATGGTCATAGACGGTATCCCAGGGGGGAAAATCAAGCGGCAGCATCCGCCACGGAATACCCCCTTTGACGACATATAAAATGGCATTGACCACCTCGCGTTTGGCATACTTGCCGGGGTTGCCCCGAGGGTCAGGGCGAGCAAAGAAAGGAGCCAGCAAAACCCATTCTGCATCGGTCACGTCACTGGGATACCCAGGCATAACACAAGCCTCCTATCGAAAAGAGCCATTGAGACAAATAACATACAAAATAGCTTTTAACTCAACAGCTTCTTAGTCTACGTTTCCCATCCTGACGGCAAGAATCTCGGGCGTCCATATTTCGTTACTGAATGTGTGAGGGGTGAGCCGCTGGTAATGATTCTTTCGGAACTTTCAGAAGATCGTCTTCGGCAAATCGGATACGAAGTGGGCGAAGCTGTTGCAACACTCCATAGCATAACCTTTCGTTTCCATGGAGATCTGCCAATCCCAGATTGGTCTTTACCGATGCCACATTTTAAACCTATTCTTTGGAGTATTGCAGAAACCTCTGATGAGGCATTTGTACACAGGGTGACTTTCGTCCTTGATTTGTATAGAAAACATGGTATTCTGTTGGAGGATGATTGCGAAAATTTGGAGCGTTTTTTTCAAAAAAGAGCCAAGACATTGCTGTCTTCGGAAACATCCTCTTGTCTTGTTCAGGCAGATATTGATCCCAAGAATATCCTGATCTCTCAAGAGAAAGATGGGTGGCACTTTGGGGGCCTGGTAGACTTCGACCGCGCATTAGCTTTGCCCCCAGAGGCAGATTTTGGAATTATGAAAAATCGTTGGATCGCTGGTGCCTCTGAGGATCGGGTGAAGGCATTCAACAATTTCCAAGAGAGCTTTCTGGAGGGCTATCGGTCGGATGGCAATCTCTTGCCGGGATGGCAAGAAAGAGCAGAGCTTTTCTTTGCGTTGGAGTCTTTGGAGAGAATATACAGTAAGGATGCTAGAGATTATCTATCCAACTATGCAAAACTGGATTGAGGGGAGAAAGCCCCTTCGCGTACCGCCCTATCACGCCTATCCCGATCCAGCGCGCGTCATCGCTTGACACGCCGTGCGCGGCTTCGGGCGTTCGGCTCTTCACCCAACCGCTGCGCGGGTCGGGTGAAGAGCCCGATATCAACGAATACTTCGGTAATAGTTAAATGACAAAGATTCGTCTCAAATCGCTTCCTGATACTGATGATTATTGGCAATACCAGTTTGATGATATGGTATTTCGCACGGAATCCTTGTCTAAATCGGATCACCAACGAATTATCCCTTTGGGACAAGCCAGCGGCATCCTAATGGCTTACATGGCGCGGCATCGCGATCTCTTGCAAGGGAAAAGAATTATTGAGCCCTTTGCAGGTAGTGGTCCATTAGGTCTTTTAGCTCTTCACCTCGGTGCAGAATCGGCTCATTTTGTCGATCTCAATCCCAGAGTCAGCGATTTTATTCATCACAATGCGGTGGAGAACGGGATTCCTGCTCATCGCTATGCAGTCCATATAGCTGATATAGAGCAGTTTCATCCCCAGGAGCCGTTCGATTGGCTCTTTGCTAACCCCCCTTTCGTCCCCACTCCTCCCAAGGTCCCAGGCGTCCTTCATTCAGCGGCTGGAGCGGATGGGAATCGTTTAGCGGAAATTCTGATACGACGGATTCCACAATTACTTCATACCACAGGCGAAGCCTTAATCTATCTCCTGCAATTGGAAGTAGATGGACGCCCATTAGTATCCTTAGCTTGCGAGGAATTTTTGCCGGATCGGTCCGTCGAAATTACGAAGGGCTGGCAATATCAACTTTCCTTCGAGAGTCTAGTTACAGCCTACCGCGACCAACTCCCCGCACAAAAACCCGCGATTGATGAGTGGTCTTCTTCTATCTCGGAAAAATGGGGACAAGAGCTAATCATAGATTCGTATGTGATCCATATTGGGCCTTTGGGATCGCAGGCTGGGATACGCATCCGCAACTATGACGGAACAAAGTATGGCAGTGGTTTCTTTAATTCTCGTGATTCTCTGCAAGGGGTTGTTGCGGAGAACTTAATTTGACGAGCCGTCACTGTAGTTCTATAGCTTAATACCTGCTATATTGCATCAAACCTATTTTCCGCAAACCGGAGCCGCCCATGACATCCAATACCGCTACCGTCCATCGACGGCGCGAACACGCGCGCTACGGGGCCGCAACCCAGCAGGAGTTCGAGGGACCGCTGCCACAGCCCTTTCCCCGCGAGATCGGCCCGCGAGCCATGAAGTACCTAGCCGAGGTCGTCGATTCCGGACTATCCTGCGACATGGTGGGCCGGTTCGAGGCCGCCTTCGCCGAGGCCCACGGCGTCGCACACTGCATCGCCACGCCGGGCTGCACACCCGCCTTGGCCGTGCTAGCCGCAGCCTTCAACTTCGAGCCCGGCGACGAGATCGTAGTTAGCTCGGTCAGCGACTACGGCACCGTGCAGGGCCTGATCAGCGCCGGCTACATCCCCGTGTTTGCCGATGCCGCACCCGGCACAATCAACGTCAGTGCCGAGACCATCGAAGCATGCATATCCGAACGCACGCAGGCGATCCTCGTCGTGCATCTGACCGGCCTAATTTGCGACATGGACGCCATCAACGAGGTCGCCGCGCGCCACAGTCTAGTCGTCTATGAGGACGCCTGCCAAGCGGTCTTTGGCCGCTACAAGGGCCGCTACGCCGGCACCCTATCGACGGCAGGAGCCTTTTCCTTCGACGCGGAGAAGACCATGGGCTCCGACGTGGGCGGCTGCATCCTCACCAACGACGACGAATTGGCCGAGCGGGCGCGCTTCGTCGGCCAAAGTCGTGGCGGGGAGATGGTTGAGCACTTCGGACGCGTGCACACGGTCAACGGCTTCGCCCATCGCATGACCCAGTCCACCGCGGCGATCTGCTTGGCTCAGCTAGAGATCATCCAGCCGCAGGTGGAGAAGCGCGATCGCATGATCCGTCTGCTGAGCGCACTCCTCGATGAAATCCCAGGCGTGTCGGCGTTGCCGATCCCACCGGAGACTGAGGTGTACTCCTGCTGGATGGCGGGATTCACCATCGATCCCGAGCAGTTCCGGTGTGACGCAGAGGAGTTCGGCGCGCAGGTAGCAGCCGCTGGCATTCCAGGAGCGAGCCAAGCGCGCTACTATCTGCTACCAGCGGCCCTGCCCTACCTCACCGAGGCGGCCGAGCGACAGCGCTTCCCATATTCGCAGCCACCGGCGACGCGCACCTACCGCTACGACGCAACGTGCTGTCCAAACGCGCACGAGCTGCTGGAGCGCTTCATCCGCTGGAGCACCTTCTGCGATAAGTACGAGCCTCACCACTGCGAGCAGGTGGCCGCGATCGTGCGCCGCGTCGCCGACGAGTACCGGCGATGACAGAAGCCACGCTACAACTCGCCGCCCGTTACTACCGGGCATTGCCGATTGACCGCCCGGGATATGAGCAAGTCACCCTGTCGCTGCCGGTGGACAAGACAGCCCTAGTGGGCATGCACTGCTGGAACATCGGCTGCCCCGACGGCCCGCCCGTGGACGTCAACTACTGCGTCGGCATGGGTTGGCCCCAGTCAACCCAGGAGGCCGGGCGCATCATGGTCGAGGTCATCCGCCCGGCCATGGACGCGGCCCGAGCGATTGGGATGCCGGTCTGCCACGTCGAGACGGACTGGATGGACCACCAGTATCCCCACATCGAGTCGCGGCGCTCGGGGGAATCGGCGATGCATCCACACCAGCACGAGATGCTCGAACGGGCCCACGGGGTCGATTACATGGAGCACTCGCCGATAGCGCAGATGCAACGCGCCGAAGTCGTCTCCCCAGTTGGAGACGAGCCTCTCTTTTTCTACTCCGACGTACTGGACGAGTACCTGCGCAGCCGAGGCGTGGATACGCTCATTTATATGGGGTTCGCAGCCGACATGTGCCTGCTCGGTGCCGAGGGGGGAGCGCGGCCCATGCTGGCTCGCGGTTATCGCTGTGTAGTGATGCGCGATGCGACCGTTGGAGTGGAGACGCCAGCGTCGTTCCCGCAGCGGTTATCGACCAATTACGCCCTCCACATCTTCGAGTGGAGCTTGGGCTTCGGCTGCACCTTGGCGCAATTCCAACAGGCCATCGATCAGATGAAAGGTGAGCAGCCATGAGCTTGAGCATCTGTCCGTGGAAGTACGGCAAACGCTGGGTTTACTCGATCACCTACGACGAGGCCCTAGCCGATCTGCACCGTTTCGCCATCCCCATGCACGAGGAGTACGGCATCCCCGGCCATGTGGAACTGCTCGTCGGCCAGATGGGCGAGATCCGCAACGCCGGCAACTCTAGCTACAACGGCTACCGCCACATGAACGCGGCCGAGTTGCGCGATCTACTCGCTCGCGGCTGGGGCGTGGGCAACCACTCGTGGACCCACGAGGTGATCACTCTGGAAATGGTGGACAAGGAGATTGGCCACGCCAAGCAAGTGTTAGAAGAAGCCCTCGGCGAGCCGATAATCCTCTACTGCTCGCCCGGCAACAACACGAACATGGCCGACCACGTCCTTGAAGCTTGCCGCCGCTACGGCTACTTGGGTGCCATGAGCCTGACGGACGCGCTCAACCTGCCCGAGGACGAGCTGTTCTGGATCAACCGCACGGCGCTGCACGACCACTACTACGAGCCGTTCTACAGCGCCTACGACCCGTACCGCAACATCCGCCAAGCCCAAGCCGTGCAGGGCTGGCTCATCGACTACTGCCACTGCCCGCTGGAAACAGCCGTGCATCCCAACAAAGACTGCTCCGAAGCCCAGCTACGGCAGCGCTTTGAGACGGTGCTGTCCGAGGGGGGCGATGCCGTCTGGTGCGCGGTGCCCGAGGAAGCACTCAGCTACCATCTGATGCGGCGTCACGCCCAGATTGAGGCCGTGGGCGGCAATGACGAAGCGCAGCGCTTTCGCATCGGCCTACCGGGGCTGCCCGAGCAGGTGCCGTACCACAGCCTGACGCTAGAGGCCAGCGTGCCAGCGGCTTGGTGCCGCGATTCCCGCGTGGTGATGGACGGACGGGAACTGGCGGCGGAGGTCGTACGACCCGGCGTGCTGCGGGTGACAACGCCGGTGCACGACGGAACCCAGGTCGAGGTTCGGGACACGCCGCGTCCTTGACAGATTTATCTACTCGTTACATTCGGATATAAGCAGTTAACTGAAAGTAGCAAAAAAGAAAAGGATTTAGAATGGGTTACCCCGCGATTGACCAACCGGCCCCCGCGATTGAGGTCAGTGAATGGATTAGCGGTAAGCCAGAAGAGGAAAATGGATTTTCTGGAAAGAATGTAATCCTTGAGTTCTGGGGCACTCATTGTGGACCGTGTATCGCTGCCATTCCCCATCTCAATGAACTCGTCGCTACGTATGGCAGTAAGGACACCCTTTTTGTCTCGTTGACCCGTGAAGAGCCCCACATCATAGAACGCTTCTTGAAAAAAAGGTCGATAAAGGGCGGGGTCGCCACAGATCGAGAGGGTGCAACGTTCAATGCCTATGGCATACAAAGTATCCCTCATACCTTTCTCATAGACTCACAAGGTCTACTTCGTTGGCACGGTCATCCACATTTTTTTACCGCGGAATTGTTAGAGGAGTTTCTCCAGACGGACAACGTGCCCAAAGTAGCCGAACCAACCACCTCTTCAAAAACCGTGCCAGTGGTCACTCCAGACACCTTGTTTTTTCTAAAGATTGATCGAAATGCTTCCGATCGTAGAGGGTCCAGTTTGGGTATTGGCGACGAGCAATTCGAGGCAGAATTTTACGGGGATCGAGTGGTCGATGTGATTTGCTCGCTATTGGATCGTCCCCACTCCCGGATGCGGATTGAAGGGAAAGAGCCAGAAGAACTGTTGGACGTTGAGTTGCGTTCTTTCCATCCCCTGAAAGCAAAGGCGGCAAGAGAAAGAGCGGTAGACGTGCTGTGCGATATGTTTGGCATCGCGATTTGTCGTGTTGTGGAACAACAGGAAGGATGGGCGCTAACCTGTTCCAACCCTCAATTGACGGATATGTCTGACTTGGGCGGCGGCATGTCCACGGGCGGGTTCAATAATCAGTTTACCGGCTCTAATCTCACGATAGATCAGCTTACCGATTACCTTGAAGGATGGACAGAGCGCATATTTTTCAACGAAACACACTTGGCAGGGAAATATGACTTTGTATTGCCGGTTGAAACCTTTGATCAGACACGGCGAGCTTTAGAAGAAGAGTATGGCATCAAAGTCGAGTCGGCGGTACGCGAAGTAGAAATAGTGATTCTGCGCATGACGGATACCGCAATCAGGTACGCCGGGGACTCGCCACCGCGACGTGCTTCCTGACCAGTAGAATTCATGTCAAACGATTTTGATTTTGGCGGAGCCGTCCCTCCATGGGGCCGTAGCGCCGCCGAATACGAGGCGTTCTTCGCGTTATCTGACGTTCCGCCATCTGCGCGCATATTGGACTGCGGGGGTGGACCGTCGTCGTTCGCTGCGGAATGGGGTAGAAATGGACGATACGTTGTCGCCGTGGACCCCATATATAGGATTTCCGCCAGAGATTTTCTAGCCGACTTCGATTCCACAGCGCCACAGATGCTCGCGGGAATGCGGAAGGCGCGGGACAGATTCAAGTGGGATTACTACGGCAGCCCGGAAGATGTCGTCCAACGCCGACGTGACGTCCTCACGGCCTTCATTGCCGATTTTCAGGCAGCGACTCGGAGTGGTCGCTACGTATCTGCCTGCCTACCGGAATTGCCTTTCCTATCGGAATCCTTCGATCTTGTACTTTGTTCTCATCTACTATTTCTCTACTCTGCCGAATTCGACTCAGAAATGCACCTCTCCTTCCTGCGGGAAATGCTTCGCGTAGGTCGAGAGGTTCGCGTATTTCCATTGCTCGATATGGATGGTAAACCTTCCGCGCATTTGGAAGACACCATTCAGACACTGCGAGCGTCAACACACATTGAGCTTGTTCCACTGCATTTTGAATTTCGGTCTGGTGACTCGAAAATGCTGCGTTTGACGCATTAGCGGAAGGGGCGCACTTGGATTTTAAAACGGCCGCTGAGGACCTCAGCGGAGGCGCAGGATGGCATCGCCCCGCCGGAGCACGTCGAAGGTAAGCTCCCGGTCTCCCGCGCGCAGCCGGAACCGGTCGCCCTCCCGTGTGACCCGGGCCTTTGCCGAACGGCTGCAAAAGGCGAGGACGAGGACATCGTCGTCCGTGCCCGCCACCAACCGCGTTGACGCCTCGGCAGCACCCGGTAGGAAACTGACGAGGCTACCAGCGGCCAGCCCGGAGGGCGCAAAGGGCACCTCCTCCGTCCGCAGTTGAAGACCCTTTCCGAACACCGCGATCAAATCCACCACGCGCCGTCCAGCGCCAAGACGGGCGCGATCCCTGTCCAAGCCACGCAGGTCCACCGGGTTCAGCTTGTAGGCCAACTCGCCATCGCCCGTCTCCGGTCCCCGACCCCTAGCGGGATCCACGGTGAGCCGCCGACGGCCCGGACAGCGGAGGTCAATAAAGGCCAAATCGCAGTCCGCGGAAACGCCGGGCGTCTGCACGGCACCGCCGAAGGCGAGGGTGGAGTGGGGCCATACGTAGAAGGTGCGCGGTTCCTGCCGCGAGGCGAGTCCCTGAGAGTCGCGGCCCACCTCGCCGAAGGCAGCCGGGTCATCGATACGCTTCGCCTCGCCATCAACAGCAATCTCCATCCACGGCCTGCCCGCGCGTCGGTTGAATCCACCCCACCCGATCTCAATCTCGTGCCAAACTCCAGCGTCCACCCTGCCCGGTGCCCGCACCGCTACCTCGTGACCGTTCTGGCTCTGCACGCTAAAGCACAGCCGACCGTCCTCTTCGGCGACGAGGGCAAAAGTGTTGACCCCCGTCCCACCGATCCCACCGACGCCGTTCCCTGTGTTGAACAACACTTGGGGACCGCCGCGCTCCCGCAATCGGAAATACAGACGCAGGCGTCCGCCGTTGGAACAAAACCAAGGCTGGGCCTCGTACTGCAAGGCGTCATCATCGCTCAGCCGGAACAGGGAACCACCGTCGTCGACGAGCCGGAGACCGCGCGACCGACGCTGCAGCGCCACGAGAACAACCGGGTGCTCCCCGGTCAATAGCCAGTATTCTTGTTCGGTGCGCCGAGCGGAGACGCGCAGCCGCTGCCCGTGCCGCGTGCTCTCCAGACCGCCCGGCACGGCGACGATCTCGTTCTGGCCGCCTACGCAGGGCAGGCTACCGCAACTCACCGGCTGAGCCTCGGCAGCACTGATTGCGCGCAGCACGGGATTGCCCGCCCACTGCACGTGCAAGTTCATAAAGCCGTGGGCCACATCGCCGTCGTACCCGCTGACGCAGAGAATCGCCGCGTCGGGTCCATGGCCGCTGCGCATTACAGCGGAACGGCCGGTGCGCGCCTCAAAACGACGTGCCAGCGGAGCCGGCCAGCGTTGCTTGGCCGCCCGGAAGTCGGGATCGTAAAAGCAGTAGGCGTAGGGGCCGTAGGAGATCATGCACTCCGCCGTCGAGCCTTTGACGCCACCACCGAAGCGGTAGATCCGGCCGAGGCGCGGGTCGGCGAGGGCGGCGTCGCGCAGCATCTCGTCGCCAGCCTCTTGGGCCAGCCGCAGGAGAGCGGGAGAGCAAGCGTTGAGTTGGGTGCCGAGCACGTTGGCGTTGGCGGGATAGTAGAGTTGGTCGGGAATCTTGCGCGGTGCTGCCCAATGGGCGCGGAACCAAGTCAGCGGCCGTCGCAGCCGGGTCGGAACCTCGCGGCCGAGATCAATGCCAGTGACGTTGCGCAGCGCGTCGGCAAACTGCAGGAGCCAGAGGTTCTCCCAAGGCCAGAAGGAAGGGCCGTCCACTGGCTCGCCAGCGGGGCCGCAGCCATGGGGCAGGATGGCGGCGCGGAAGCGATCGATGACCGCCTGCACCCACGCCTCCGCCTTGGGGTGCTCGCCCAGCAGGTGCAGAGCGGCCACGCCGAAGTGTCCGTTGTCCACGACGGCGTGGTGCCCGCCTTCCTCCCAGTGGCGCTGCTCGTCCACATCCGGCCACCAGCGCTCCAACAACCGCACGAGACAGGCGCGAGCCTGACGCTTCTCAGTGGCCGGCAACTCTCCGTCCAGCAGGTCAAGGGCCAAGGCAAAAGCCTGCATGTAGCGGTTGGCCGTGTAGAAGTGCTCCTCCACGCGGTCGTCGTGGTCCCAACCGGCAGCCGCCCGCAGCCAAGCGCGAGCCCGGTCGAGCCAGCGCCGGTCGCCGGTCAACTGCCAAGCAAAGGCGAAGTTCTCGATAAGGGCCGTGGCCTGCATGGCGGTGTAGAAGGTCAGATAGAGCTGGTGATACGGGTGAGGACTGTCCGGCCGCCTTGGGATCCGCGACCACGGCCGCTGTCCAGCATACAACTCACAGTCGGCTAGGAGGTTGGCGAGGATGCGCCGACGCACGGGATCGGCTGGCAGCTCGAAGCGGAAGTCGGGATCGTCGAAGGGCCGCAGCAGCCGGGGCCGCTCGCGGCGGATGACCGGGAGCAGGGTCTGTTTCGAGGACTTGGTCGAGCGCGTGGGCATCAGAAGTGGTCGGGCTCCCAGAAGATGACCTCGCGGCGTGGGAACCATTCTTCAAGCCGACGAACTTCCCCGGTCTCCAGCGAGATCCCGCGGGCGCGGAGGATAGGTTCTATATCGCGGCCAGAGGACTCGCCAAACAAGAGCCGACACATCAGATCGTCCGGCAGCCCGCGGACCGAGTCCGCCGCTTCGGGCACGGCCTTGGCGACCAGCGAGCCGAGGTCGAGGGGCAGGGCCATCATCGAACTGTCGCCCGTGAGCCCCAGATCGGCGTCAGCGGTAGCGACTAGGGCATCGACAAAGGGATGGCTATGGGGGATCTCGCCATGGATCTGCGTCACCCCAGCCGCTGCGCACTCGTCAAGTAGGTACTGCACGAGGGAATCAAGGGCCGGGCCGCTCTCGTAGGTGACTTCACGAACTCGAGCATCGTCGTCGTCGCTCTCCCAGTTGATGTACCCGCTGAGCCCCGCCGGGCCACGGACGACGGCGGTGGGCAGTACACCCCGCACGCGAGAGGGGGCGTAGTCCCAGTATGGACGCGGACGCAACAGGCTGCCGCTGCGACCGGCGTTGTGGCGCTGATAGAGCGCTACCGTCTCCTCCAAGTCGCGGCTCTCGTCGAACGGCAGCACCTCAAGTGCGGACCGCCCCGGCTGCGGAGGGCGGTGCAACTCGGCGTGAAATCCCATGAGCGGCACACAGCACCAGCCGAGGCGTCGGTAGAAGCGCGTCGGGATCTCCGTGAACAGCAGACCTAAGTCGTAGCCATCGTCGCGCATGTACTCGGCCGCATGCTCCATGAGCCGCGTCGCTATGCCGCGTTGCCGGTAGTCTGGATGAGTGGTGACGCCGCCGATGCCGCCCATGCGGACGGGCGTGGAGCCGAGGTGGACCCAGCGGTCCCAGATGCGCAGCGTCGATACAATGCGACTTCCTACGACGACGACCGGCGTATGCGACGGGCACCAAGTCGGATCGCCTTCGATGTAGCCTCGGTAGCGCTCATGGCCCTCGGGGTTGTGCACGGCGCAGAGCAGATCGAGGAGTTCGTCGAGTTCCGACTCGCGGATGGGGCGGATGGTATCCATAGGTATCCTTGACAAACTAACTAATCAGCGCAGCCGCCGCAGCCGGATCATGCGCAGCACCCAATAGGCTCCCAAGGCACCGAGCAGGTGCTTGCAAGTATGACCGCTAATTAATCCTCCGGCCGCGTAGAGGTCTTGGTCAAATACCTCGGCGGCTTTCGCGAGCAGATAAAACAGGCCGGCGACGTAGAGATCGGACCCGCGCGTGTACGGCGACGGCAGCAGTCGAACCATGAGGGGCACGAACAAAATCGGGTAGGCCTGGGCGACGATGTAATAACGGAGATCGCCGGCTCCGGCCTGCTCGGTATAATGCCAGTACAACACGCTGAAAAGGCCGAAGGCGATCAGCGGCAGCAAGGTGATGATGCCAGCGCGCCGGTCCAGGCGCTCGGTGATCGCAGTAGCGAGAAACGCCATAAAGGCAATGCTCATCGGCAGGCGATCCCACAGGAGCGTTTCGTTGCTGGGGGCTAGATGGTAGTAGGTGGAGCCGAGGCCGACCAGCGCCACCGCGAGAAAGAGAGTCTGATACGCCAGCGAGTCGGCCGGACGCACGAACGCCTGCTGCTCGGGGTCTGTGGCGAGGCGGAATACGACACTGAATCCCCATATACCCACCAACAGAAAGGGCAGGTTGGAGATCACGTTCAGGCAATGGGGGATGCCGAACAAGGTGCGCTGATCGGCGAACTGGTGATAGGCGGGGTCTTGCGGAATGGATGGCTGCAGGAAAATGACCGTCCAGAAGACAATCGTCAGGTAGGCGAGCAGCCGGAGGCGGTGGTCGCGTTTCATCATCTTAACGTTAGGCTAAAGTCCTAAGAAGCCTCCACATCACGCCAACTCCGTCCCTAGCTCGTTTCTACTGCTTTCCCACTCGTACCTCAAGATAGCCATTATATAGAAACTCCAATATCCATCGTCGGTCCTTCGGCATTCTCTCAGGTGTCCTTCCTTCACAAATCCGACCTTCTCGTAGCAGCGTATGGCACTTGTGTTGAAGTCGAACACGGACAGCTCAATGCGATGGAGGCCAAGCCGACAAAAGCCGACTTCAACGATCTTCTCCATCATAACCGTTCCAATGCCCCTTCCTCTGTAAGAAGGGTCGCCAACGAGTACCCGACACACGCGGGCACATCTGTTGCGACGATCAATCGCCGCCAGCTCAATGTGCCCAATTGCCGTCCCATTCTCACTATCTACGACCTTGTAGATCAGCTTGCTTGGCAAGTCGCCCTGAGCACCCGTCAGATATTCGTTTAGCTGTTCGCGATTAAGCGGATACTCAAAGTCCGGTCCAGCCCATTGCAAAAGAAAGTCACTGGACGGGATCCAACCAATCAACCTGTCGAAGTCCGCTTCGCTAAATGGTTCTAGGACTACCATTTTCTTTTTGTGTCTTGAGATGCGTTCATGCTTCCAAGTGAGAGAGTTCCGTCAATGCCATTGGTACCGTTGGAGTCATGAAGGACTCATCCGTCTCTGTGAAGAGCGGATCCAACACCTGTCGCCGATACTCTTGAGCCGCAATCGAATCGGCATCCTCGGCGACCAAGCTCTGCACCTCTTTGTAGTGGTCGAAGCTCTGGTAAACCCATACGGCTACGATCTGGAGTCCATCGTCTGTTTGAAAACGACCGACGAGACGGGCTCCATACCTCTTCTGAACGGGAAACAGTCTCGTCAGGAAAAAGTCGTTGAACGCTTCTGTCTTGCCGGGGACGACCCGATATCTTCGAATCCTGAACATCATATCGACAAAGTCCTCTCCTCCTCATCGCTGTTGCCGGTAACGCTTCTGTGTCCCCGAACTGCGCAGCGGTTGCGCAAAGAGCCGGACACCCCGAAGCTGGGGTTACGTTGTTAGAGGGGTTGTGGTCAGGGGCGGAGTTGAGTGGCTGTGCTTAAGCGCTTAACGACTGCGCCACTGTCTCGGGATTCTCCGAAGCAATCTTCAGCAGAGCCCGAGCAGGGCCCTCGGGTCGACGGCGTCCCTGCTCCCAATTCTGCAAAGTAGAGACGCTGACACCAATCATCAGGGCGAATTCAGACTGCGATTTATTCAGCTTCTTGCGGATCATCTTGATATCGGCGGGATCCATCTGGACCCTGCGCCCTGGCTTCATCTTGCCGAGCTTGATCGCTCCGGCTTGCTTGACGCTGGATACAAGTTGGTCAAAGTCGCGCTCATTCATGCCAGATACTCCTTTACGAGTTTACTAAGCAGCTTGCTCTGTCGAGGGGTGAGATCTCTTCCTGTCGGCTCTTGCGATACACCCACAGCATATAAAGGACCTCGGCTGGCTTGTCCCAATAGTAGATCACGCGAAGACCGCCCCGTTGGCCAGCATGCGGCAACTTCCATCTCAATTTTCGCAATCCACCACTACCCGGAATTATCTCTCCTGATTCCGGGCGGAATAGGAGCGCGAGCTGTATTGCTCGGTAGCCCTCATCGGGTAATAGCGTCAAGATCTCCTTTGTGAAGATTGGGGTTTCGATGAAGACCATATACCCAGTATACGCCAATGGCGTATAGCACGCAAGGTCTTTGCATTGGCCACATGGCCTCCAACGTTCGCTCGGGCTGCTAACCTGCGCTACAGGTTGGGTAGGAGACAGCGAATGCGCCAAGCCGTAGCCTGGCGAGTTAGCTGCCGCGCTCTTTCTTTCATAAAGACACCATATGATACGGCGTCAGCGTCAGATTTATTCAAAGGATCATGCCGTACCGAATCTCTCGCAGTTCGAAATCATCTCGCTTTTCAGTCTTTCTCAAACCGTCGGTTTTGAATCCAAACTTCTCGTAGAAAGATCTGGCTCTTTGATTGGTTTCCAAGACCCAGACTTTCACGGAGCCAAAGCCATCCCTCTCCAGAGCTATCAAAGAGTCTTCCATCAGTGTTCTGCCGATTCCACGATTCCAGAATTCTTCCAGCACGTAGATCGAATAGATCTCTCCAGTCAGGAGTCTGTTTTCCTCTTCATCGCGGACAGGACCAAAGCTCGCAAATCCAACAATTCTCACCTCATCTTCTGCTACCAGAACACCACGCATCTGATCCTTTAGAATTTCAATCCACACCAACTCCCGCTTCTCAACCGACAGCCCTTCAAGATACGAATCAGGAACCTGCCCTCGATAAGCGGCCTGCCAAGAACGAACATGGACTTCAGCGATACCCCTCACATCATCGGAATGGGCATTTCTGAATACTCTGGACACAAGAAGCTATCTCCTAAATCAGCTAGTGCCTTTTTGCGCAGCCATTCGCTCAAATGCGCTAGGGGGTCGGCGAGATTTCCAAGCATCGACCAGTGTGTTTACATTGATCTGGCACGGCTGCGTCGAGTCAATTTCCAGATCGTATTCAGCGAAACGAAAAGTGCCAGAATGGGATTGGTAGCGTCTGCTGTAGCTGGCGTGCAAGCGTCGACTTTCCCGAACTCGACGCGCCGTTGATGAGGATGATTTTCCCTAGTTCGCGATTGGGATCCATTAGACTATCTTGTCTCAACTTCCCTGCTAAACTACCTTAAATCGCCGTAAACGCCAGACCGTGCGGCGCTTTCTCGCCAGCGATCTCCTCGACAAAGACAAGAGGTACTAAGAGGATGCGCATTCAGCTCGATATTTCGATACCCATGCGCGACGGGGTGCGGCTCTACGGAGCCCTGTACCGGCCGGCCGCGGGGGAGCGCTTCCCCGTGCTGCTGATCCGCTCGCCCTACAGCACCCAGCATCCCCGCTACGTGGAGTGGGCCCGGCGCTTTGTGGCGGAAGGGTACGCCGTACTCATGCAGGACAGCCGGGGCCGGTACGAGTCGGAGGACGAATGGCACCCCTATGTCGACGAGCGCGACGATGGGTACGATACGCAGCAGTGGATCGGACAGCAGCCCTGGTGCGACGGCACCATCGGCACCTTTGGGGTGTCCTATCCGGGTTTCACCCAGCTCCTGCCGGCGCCGCTGCGCAGCCCTTATGTCAAAGCCCTCGTGCCTATCGCCAACCAGGAGGACAACTACGGCCACATGCGCTACAACGGCATTTTGCAGTTGCAAAACGCCATGAATTTCATCTGGCTGGGTCAGCGCACCAACCAGAACGCTCCCAGGGATCTGCTCGACTGGGATCGGGTCTACCGCCGCCTGCCGCTGTTGACGGCGCTCGACGACCTGGGCGAACGGCCCTTCTACCGGGAGATCATTCGCCACCCCTGCTTCGACGAGTTCTGGGCTTCGCACAGCATGAAGGGCCAGTACGGCGAGGTGGAAACGCCGGCCTATTTCATCACGGGCTGGTACGACAATTTGCTGCACGAAGTTTTCAAGTGCTTCAAGGGCTGGCGGCAACAGGCCAGGGGGCGGGAAGCCCGCGAGCAATCGCGCCTCATGGTGGGACCGTGGACCCATACGCTGATCGGCAGCGACGATCCCTTTGGCGCTGTGGACTTTGGACCCGCGGCCCGGGTGGATATGCCGCAGGCGCATTTGCGCTGGTACGATCAGCGACTCAAGGGCGTGGACAGCGGCATCGACCGGGAGGCGCCGGTGCAGTTGTTCGTCATGGGGGAAAATGTTTGGCGGGGCGAAGAGGCGTGGCCCCTAAAGCGGACCCAGTACATCCACTTCTTTTTGCACAGCGGAGGGCGGGCCAACTCGGTGCATGGCGATGGACGGCTGAGCCGCCAGGAGCCCGGGGACGAGCCGTGCGACGGCTATACCTACGATCCGGACGACCCAGTGCCCACCCTCGGGGGACAGAGCATGTTCATCGACAACACCGGACCCAAAGATCGCCGGCCGGTAGAGCAGCGCGACGACGTGCTGGTCTACACCACCGAGCCGCTGGCCGCGGACGTGGAAGTTACCGGGCCGGTGGAACTGGTGCTGCACGCAGCCTCCAGCGCGGTGGAGACCGATTTTACCGCCGCCCTAATCGACGTGCACCCCGGGGGCAAGGCCATCCACTTGTGCGAGGGCATTGTGCGGACCTGCTTCCGCGACTCCTACCAAGACCCCAGGCCCATCGAACCAGGTCAGGTGTACGTCTATCGGATCGAGCTGTGGGAGACCAGCAATCTCTTCCGGGCCGGGCACTGCATCCGGCTGGAGGTCTCCAGCAGCAATTTCCCGCGCTTTGACCGCAACCTCAACACCGGCTATCCGCACGGTTTGGACGACGAGATGCAAGTGGCCCGGCAGCGGATCTGCCACGACCGAGCCCATCCCTCCCACCTGATCCTGCCGGTGATACCGCGCCCATGACCCGCTCTACTATCCGCATTGGCGCCGATGTCGGAGGCACTTTCACCGACGTGGTGGCCCTCGACGATCGGGGCGGCATCTGGACCCACAAAGTGCCGTCAACCCCGCCCCATTTCGAGCGCGCCGTGCTATCTGCCCTCGACCAGCTCATACCCCGCTTCAGTGCTGCGGACCGGGCCGTGTCCGAGGTGGCGCACGGCACCACAGTGGCCACCAACGCGGTGCTCGAACACCGGGGCGCGCGCACGGCCCTGATCACCACCCGGGGTTTCCGCGATGTGCTGGAGCTGCGCCGCGTCCGAGCCCCCCAACTCTACGATTTGTTCTTCGACAAACCTCGGCCCCTAATCGAGCGCCGCCTGCGCCTCGAAGTGGACGAGCGGGTGGCAGCCGACGGCGAGGTCCTGGTGGCCCTCGAAGAGCGAGAACTCGAGCAGCTCGGTGAGCGACTCGAAGCCGAGGGGGTAGAGGCCGTGGCCGTATGCCTGCTGCACGCGTACGCCTTTCCGCAGCACGAACTCCGCTTGGGACAGTATTTGCGCGAGCGCTTGCCCGGGGTGCCGGTGTCGCTGTCGTCGGAAGTGCTGCCCGAGCGCCGCGAGTACGAGCGCAGCGCCACCACCGCGGTCAACGCCTATGTCCAGCCCGTGGTGCAGCGCTATCTGGGCGCCTTGCGCCACGGGCTGGAGCAGCGCGGCGTGGACGCGCCGCTGCTGATCATGCAGTCGACCGGCGGGCTGGCTCCAGACTGGGAGGCGGCCCGCCGGCCGGTCTTTGCCCTCGAATCGGGTCCCGCGGCCGGGGTCCTCGGCGCCAGTTTCGCCGCCGGCCAGTTGGGATTGGACCAGGTCATCACCCTAGATATGGGCGGCACCACGGCCAAGGCGGCCATGATCGAAGAGGGCCGCATTGCCCACAGCCCCGAGTACGAGGTGGGCGCCTCGCTGTCCGCGGGCAACCGGCTCATCGGCGGCGGGGGCGAGTTGATCCGGGCGCCTAGCATCGATATCGCCGAAGTGGGGGCAGGAGGTGGTAGCATCGCCTTTTTGGACCAGGCCGGCGGTTTGCGGGTGGGGCCGCGCAGCGCCGGAGCCGTGCCGGGGCCGGCCTGCTACCAGCGGGGAGGGCTCGAGCCGACGCTCACCGACGCCAATGTGGTGCTGGGCTATATCCGCCCCGGGGACCTGGCCGACGGCGAGGTATCGATCGACGCGGAGGCTGCGCAGCGGGCGGTGCACGACCGCATTGCCGCGCCCCTCGGACTGGATTTGCTGCAGGCGGCCGAAGGCATCCACCGCATTGCCAATGCCCGCACCATGCGGGCCCTGCGGGCCGTGTCCACCGAGCGGGGGCGGGATCCGCGCGACTTCGCTCTGATGGCTTTTGGCGGGTCCGGGCCTATCCACGCCGCGGGCCTGGCTCGGGACCTGGCCATTGGTCAGGTCGTGGTGCCGCCGCTGCCGGGTCTGTTCAGCGCCCTCGGGCTTTTGTGTTCGGGGGTGGAGCACCACGATGTGCGCAGTTGCCTGCTGGGGGGAGAAGATCTTCAGGCCCCGGCCCTAGAGCAGATCCGGGCCCAGATGCAGGAGCGGCAGTTGGCCCAGTTCGCCGCCGAGGGGTTCGGAGCCGACCAAGTCGGGCTGCGCTGCAGCGCCGACGTGCGCTTTAGAGGGCAGACCTCGGAGATCGGCATCGACCTAGCCGACGGGCCTATAACCCCGGAGGGAGTGGCCCGCTTGCGCGCCGACTTTGTGCGCGAGCACGAGCGCCTGTACGGGCATCGCTCCGACCCGGACAACCCCGTGGAAGTGGTGGCCGTGCGCCTAGTCGGCCAAGCCGGAGTGCGCGGTCTGGGCCATGGCCTAAAAACAGCGGTCCAGCCCGTTGCGAGCGGGGGCAGTCGGACGGCCTATTTCGCCGGCGAGACCTTGACCGTCCCCTTGGTCGACCGCCGGGACCTCGAGCAGGGAGCCGAGGGACCCCTGCTCATCGACGAGCGCGATTCCACCATTGTAGTGCCGCCGGATATGCGCGCCCGGCGGCACGATCTGGGCCACCTCCTCATCGAAGTGCGCTCCAGCTAGAGAGGAAAGATGGCGACCATAGATCCGATCACGCGCGAAATCGTGCGCAACGCCCTAGCTTCGGCGGCCGACGAAATGGCCATGGCGCTCTACCGCACGGCCTATTCGACCATTGTGCGGGACTGTCTGGACTACTCGACTTCCCTGTGCGATGCCGAGGGCCAGATGATCGCCCAGGGCGTCACCATTCCGCTGCATTTGGGCGCGGTGCCCTTTGCCATGGAGACCCTGCTGGCCAAGTACGGCGACGATGTGGAAGAGGGCGATGTCTTCATCCTCAACGATCCTTTTGAAGGAGGCATGCACATCCCGGACATCTTCATTGTCCAGCCCGTCTTCTGGGAGGGCCGGTGCGTGGCCTTCGCCGTGAGCACGGCCCACCACCTCGATCTGGGCGGCCGTTTGCCGGGGAGTTCGGCCTGCGACAATACGGAGATTTTTCAGGAAGGTTTGCGCATCCCCTGGCTCAAGCTCTACCGCCGGGGCGAGGCCGACGAGGCCCTGTTCGCCCTGATCCGCGCCAATGTGCGGGTACCGCAGATGACCATTGGAGACTTGCGGGCCCAGCTAGCGGCCTGCCACATCGGCGCCCGGGCCATAGGCGAGTTGATCGGCCGCTACGGCCCCGACACCTTTGCGCGCTGCACCGCGGATCTGATCGACTATACCGAGCGACTGGTGCGGGCCGAAATCGCCTCCTGGCCCGACGGCAGCCACACCTTTGTCGACTATATGGACAGCGACGGGGTGGGAGGGCCGCCGGTGCGTTTGCAGGTGGAAATCACCGTGGCGGGAGACGAGCTGCGGGCCGACTTCACCGGCACTGCTCCGCAGGTGAGCGGGGCCATCAACAACACGCTCTCCTTCACGTCTTCGGTGGTGGCCCTGTGCGTGCGGTCAGTGCTGCGCGAGGATATCCCCAACACCGCGGGCATGTTCCGCCCCCTCGATATTGTCGCCCCGCCCGGCACCGTGGTCAACGGAGTCATGCCCGCGGCTTCGTCCATGCGCGGCATCACCGGCTTCCGCCTGGCCGATACGATCTTCGGGGCTCTGGCCGGACTGCTGCCCGATCGGGTCATGGCCGCCGGCGAAGGGGGCAATACCCTGGTGATTATCGGGGGGCAGCGGTCCGATCGCCAGCCCTACGTGTACTACGAGCTGCTGTCGGGGACCTGGGGCGGCCGGCCGGACCGCGACGGCAACGACGGGCTGTGCAATCCGGCCAATGTCGCCAGCAATATCCCCGTGGAGCAGGCCGAATCCGAGTACCCGGTGCGGGTGGAGCGCTATGGGCTGGTGGGCGACAGCGGCGGGCCGGGCCGTTTCCGCGGTGGTCTAGCCGTCGAGCGGTCGTGGCGCCTGCTCGACGGCCAGGCGCACCTGGCCATCCGCTCGGACCGGCGCGACCACCTGCCCTACGGCCTGTACGGGGGCGGGACCGGCACGGCTTCGATCAATACGCTGTATCGCGCCGGCGAGGCCGAGACCCTGCCGACGATGATATCCACCACCATGGCCGCCGGCGAAGTGATCTACCACCGCCAGGCCGGCGGCGGCGGTTGGGGCGACCCGCTGGAGCGCGACCCCGAGGCCGTGGCCCGGGACGTGGGCAACGACAAGGTTTCGCTCGCCGCGGCCCGGGACCAGTACGGGGTGGTGCTCGACGGGTCCCTAACCGTGGACCGCGAGGCTACGGCCGCCCTGCGGGCGCAGCGGGCAGCGGCGCGGGCAGCCGAGAGCACATGAGCCCGGCGCCAGCGGATCTGCTCATCAGGGGCGGCACCGTAATCGACGGCACGGGCAAAGCGCCCCTGAGCGCGGATGTGGCGATCAAAGACGGCCGCATTGCGTACGTGGAACCTCGCTGGCCCGGGACCGCGGACCGGGTGCTGGAGGCCGCGGGTCTGTGGGTCGCGCCGGGTTTTATCGACATCCACAGTCATTCCGATTTTACTTTGCTGGCCGACCCTCGGGCGATGAGTTCGATTGCCCAGGGGGTGACCCTCGAAGTGGTGGGCAACTGCGGCCACGGCTGCGCCCCCCTAACCGATCCGACCACCGCCTGGATGAATGTGTACGGGTACGCTGCCGACTATCCCATTGACTGGCGCAGCGTGGGCCAGTACCTCGAACGGCTGCAAGAGCGCCGGCCGGCGGTCAACGTGCTGACCCTGGTGCCCAACGGCCGGCTGCGCCTAGCCGTGGCCGGTCTGGTGGACCGGCCTTCCACACCGGATGAGTTGAGGCGCATGAAAGAGCTGCTGCAGGCGAGCTTGGAGGAGGGCGCCTTTGGCTTTTCCACGGGTCTGGAATACGGGCCGGAGCGGGCCTGCTCCGAGGAGGAGATCGCCGAGTTGTGCGGCGTGGTGGCCGAGTGCGGGGGCTTGTACGCCACCCATACGCGCAATCGGGCGGGCGAGGACCAGGAGACCATTGCCGAGGCCATCCGCACGGCTCAAACCGCGGGCGTGGCCCTGCAGATTTCCCATATCTCGGTGGTGGCGCGGCTGGCCGCAGACGGCGTCCGAGCCGTGGACGGGGCCCTAAAGCAGGTGGACCGGGCGCGGCGGGCCGGGCTGGACGTGGACTTCGATATGCACACGCGGTTGTTCGGCACGACGAATCTGAGCGCGGCGCTGCCGCCCGAGGTGCTGGAGGGCGACCAAGCCGCAGTGGCGGCGCGGCTACGCGATCCCGAGGTGCGGCGGCGAGTGGGGACGTACCGCAGTATTGTGGTGGGGCTGGCCCAAGGCGATTGGCAGCGGATTCTCCTGTCGCAGTACGGGCCCCGTCCCGAGCTGGCCGGACAGAGTCTGGCCGATATTGGCCGGGATATGGGGCTGGAGCCCGTCGACCTTATCTGCGAGTTGTTGCTGGCGGCGCAGGACCGGGTCCACGAGCCGATGATCTTGGCCTTTTGCTACCGAGAAGACGAGGTGCGCCGGGTGTTCGCCCACCCGCGCTGCATGGTCGGCTCGGACGCCACGGCCCTGTGCCCCGACGGTCCGCTGCAGGGGGCTGTCTTCCACGGGGCCTATACCTGGGCGGGCTGGTTTTTCCGGCATTTTGTGCGCGATACGGGTCTTTTGTCCCCGGAGGCGGCCGTCCACCGTCTCACCGGGCTGCCGGCCGGCCGCCTCGGTCTGAAAGACCGGGGGACGATCCGTCCGGGTGCCTGGGCCGACCTGGCGGTGTTCGACGGCCAGACTTTCCGCGAACGGGGCACGGTCGCCGCGCCCAATCTCACTGCCCGGGGCATGGTCCACGTGCTGGTCAACGGCGTGCCCACACTCGAAGACGGGGCGTGGACCGGGGCGCGGGGCGGGCAGGTGCTGCGCCGGGGCGGGTGAGGGGCGTTGGCACTTGCACTTTTAATGATCGAACTGCGAAAGTGCAGCCCCATCCCATGTTCCTCTGTGATCCTCATTTCACCGAATCTCCATACCGTGAAGTCAACCACCAATCAGCGTGTGGCATCCCACTCTCGTGCGTTTTTTTCACCAGCAGATCGATATCAATCGGCACGCGGCGCAACTCGATACGAAGGCTCCTATTCTCCCATGCAATAACTCCATATTCTGCCCAGGGAGGATATTCCCTATCGTGCAGATCACTCAATGGACGTTGCGTAACTCGGCGTATGCGCTCGTGCGCATGAATAGGAGCACCAACACTTCCAGGATTGATTATCGTGCTATCTCCATGATAGCGAATCATCTGCGTGTGCGTATGTCCCCCAGCCAATACCATAGCGCGATAACCAGACAGCATGCGTTCCATTTCCTCATCTGGAGTGGCTGAAGCAATTACATCTTCATTGGATTGTGGAGAACCGTGATAGCAAAGAAGACTGGTATTCGCATCGAGAGGCATCTCGACCGTTGCCTGGAACGTACGCATGTAGTCGAGATCGTCAGGTGATAGCTTGCGGAGACCCCAGAATCGAACTTCACCTCCTCGCTTGGCGTTCTTGCTCTTTCCTTCACCTGGATATGGGTTGAGACACCGCGTATCCATGTTACCCATGACGACCGGACCATTCAGCGTTTTCAAATGGGCAATGACCTCACCTGGTTGGGGACCTCCGGAGACGACATCACCCAAGCACACGATGCGATCCATGTGTTCTGTTTTGAAATCGTCCAAGACAGCTTCTAACGCCACGGAATTTCCATGGATATCCGAGATGATGGCGATTCGCATACGCTTCATACCTCCATTGCAGTGAGAAAGATCATAGTGCCTAAGTTAAGCATCAAGACCAGATAAGTTGAATTCGACAGGTAGTTGTCTTAGGCGGCCTTTGTGTAGGTTCGTTTTTGGTTATGTTCAATCTGTTTTCGCGCACACTCCCAAGCAAAATTTCGCTTGAGGGTAAACGCACTCCACGGTCCTTGGTGGGGAATATCCCGCTGCCGAAAATGGATCAAAACCAAGTAGGCCATAACGGACAACGCGACGGAGCGTTCGACTCGTTGGGTCTGCTTGGTCACCTGGGCTTGTCCTAATCCGGTGGCCCCTTTCAATTCTTTGATGAGCAGTTCCACGTGCCAGCGGCGGGTATACAACACGACGAGTTGGCCTGCGGTCACGTCCGGTAGATTGGTCACCAGGATTTTGGTTTGTTTCGGCGAATCGTTGCGCCGTTTCTTGCTCAAGACCAACGTGACATCTCCGATGTGTCGCAGGCGTTTACGACCGCGGTAGACCCAATAGACCCGCCGACGGGAGCCGTGCGGACGAAACCAGATTTTTCGATAACAGGTATGGCGCGTATGATGGACCCAATCTTTGAGCGTATGGCCGTCTTCAAACTTCCAGGTGCGGGGCAGACTCATGACGAAAAAGAAGCCTCGTTGCTGGATCAAGTGCAGCGTTTCTTTAGCGGGAAACCCGGCATCGGCGACCACGATCACTTGCTGGGCCCAAGCCGGTGGTACCAAGGCGGTCAGCATCTGACGAAACAACACATTGGGCTTCTGATAGGCCGGGTCTTCTTTACGCCGAACCAACTCGAAATCGATAGGGATTCGATAATTGCCCCACTGCAGCATGACCAGGATCACTTCAAACCCCCACAGAAAGGGACTATAGCCATCGGCGCGGGCTTTGCGCACCAACGGATGTTTCTTGGCCACCTTGGCTTTGTAGGTCCCGTCGACGATCACCAACACCCGACCGTCTTCCGCCGGTGGCAGCCCGGCGATCACCGCATCAACCAAGTACCCCAACAGCAACCGCCAACTCCAGTAGGTCGCACTCAGCAAGCGACGTAAGTGCCATTCCGCTATATGGTTAGGCCCCAAGCGGGCTAAACCACACAGCGTCGCTTTATCTTGATAGATTAACAACAGCGTCATACTCCAACAGAACACCAGATGATGGCGATGACGAAAAAAATGTTGAGTCCCACGCAAAAAATAACGAAGGTTCACAGGCAAGCGAGTCAGGTTCAGCATCGGAGTTTCCCTGGGGTAGATGATCCATGGCGGTGAATCAAGCTATCCCAAAATAGGGAGACTCCGATGCCTGTTCGAGCCTAAATATCAACCTACCTGTCGAATTCAAGCAGATAAGCTGTGGACCCATTTGTCCCGATACAAGAGAAATACAGACCGCTCGGGCAATATGCGGTCTGCAAATCCGCCTCTATCCGGTCCGGGCGGTATGCGCTCGGTCTCCTCGAAACCTAGCCGGTGGAGAAGCCGGACAGACCGTTTGTTTGCAACAACGCATCTGGCTTCAATCTCGTCTAGCTCCAAATCTCCAAAACCTACCTGCAAGATGACCCGGACCGCCTCCGACGCAAAGCCCTGCCCCCAATAAACGGGCGACAACTCGTAGCCTATGTCACCCCGCCGGCTCTCAATGCTTTCTGTGCGTACTCCGCAGTCTCCGAGTAATACCCCATTAGAGCGGTCCGTGATGGCTAGCTGGAACTTCATCTCTGACTTTCCTTGGACCATGCGATGCACTTGTCTACAAAGCGGGCGCACTCCTCTCTAGTGTAGGCGGGCCGGTAGTAGTATTCCAGATACCTTGGGTCCTTCCTAAACTCGGCGATGGAGTCCACGTCTTGTTTGGTAAACTCCCTCAGGAGCAGGCGTTTCGTCAGCTTCTCCATTGCGGTCACATAAGAGGCATACGTAGATCAGATTGCAATAACCTAAGTGATGTTACGCAGCCGCTAGGCTTTGGTTTATCTTTTCTGTCATGGATAAAAAACTGTTAGACCTCTATAGTGACTATCTGTTGAGTTCTTTTGGCGCGACGACCGCCACCGGCCTTTCGTCTTTGTTAGATGGCCAAATCAGCCACGACCAAGTGACGCGGTTTTTGTCCCAAGCCGACTACACGTCGAAAGAGCTCTGGCATCAAGTCAAATCCGTGGTGCGCACCATCGAGCGTGAAGACGGGGTGCTCATTTTCGATGATACGATTCAGGAAAAGCCGCACACGGATGAAAATGAGTTGATCTGTTGGCACTTCGATCATAGTAAGAACCGCTCCGTCAAAGGCTTGAATCTGCTCAATTGTATCTATCAGGCCGGCGATGTCAGTGTGCCGGTGGCCTATGAGTTAGTGCGTAAACCGATCCTGTTTTGCGATCGGCAAACGCGGCGAGTCAAACGCAAAAGCGAGGTGACCAAAAATCAGTTGCTGCGGCAGATGCTACGCACCTGCCAACAGAATCGCTTGAGCTACCGCTATGTCTTGGCCGATAGTTGGTTTGCGGCCAAGGAAAACCTGTTGTTTATCCGCCAAGACCTGAAGAAACACTTTATCGTCGCCCTCAAATCCAACCGGACGGTCGCCTTGAGCCCCCAAGACAAAGCCCACGGCCGCTTCGTGCGTATCGATACGCTAGACTGGTCAGACCCCACGCCGGTAACCGCCTGGATCAAAGGACTCCCTTTTCCAGTCTTGCTGCATCGGCGAGTCTTTACAAACAAAGACGATTCCACCGGCCTTTTGTATCTGGCCTGTAGTGATCTCGACCCACACGGAGACGCCCTTGAGATGATCTATCAAAAAAGATGGAAAGTCGAAGTCTTTCACAAAACGCTCAAGTCCCATGCCGCGTTGGCCAAGTCGCCGACCAAACGGGTCCGTACCCAAAGCAATCACGTCTTTATGGCCATCTATGCGGCCTTCTCGCTAGAGTGGCTGCGCATCAAGCATCGGATGAATCCGTTTGCCCTCCGATCAAAACTCTATCTCAAGGCCATTCGACACGCCTTTGACGAATTACAGCAGCTAAAGGCTGCGTAACATCACAACCTAAGAAAAAAGTGTCCAACGCCTGCGGCACCGGTCAAGAAATCTGGAGATCCATACCTAGATTCGGATGCAAGCCATATCGGTCCTTCAGGCACCCTCTTCTCGTAACTAAATGCTTTCTGCGCAAATTCAAACGCTCGTTCTGACCAAATTTTATCGTCTGTAATCTTAGCCAACTCAATAAACAGCTCGGCATTGCCAGCCAAGCCATGACATTGGCTGGGGTTAGCTCGTACATCGCCATAAGCATAGGTGGTTTCACCCGCGGCCTTTGCCGTCTGTAGGTACGCTTCTTCCTCTAACACCGCATAGGCTTTTGAAAAGAAAAGACCTACCCCCGGAGATCCGTGGCACCATTGGCAGCGCGTAGCCTCTGTTTCATGTACAAATTGTGGCCAGTTAAGACCCCCTCGATCCGGGATCGCACGCCTTAATAACATATCCGCGATTTCACGGCAGAGCTCCGACCAGCGTGGTTCTCCTGTTGCCTCGTACAGCAATAAGAAGAAATACCCGATGCCAGCAGGACCATGCACAAACCCAAGAAAGGGTTCATGCGTTGCATCATTGACTATCAATGGCCAGTGTATGCCGAATTCATTTCGCCTAGCGACGCTTTCTAACCATTGCGCCTGTTTAAGGGCACCCTCGAGATAGGCGTCTTTGCGGGTGGCTTCCCACAGCCGAATAAGGAATATCCCTTCACCAGCCGCCCCAATCAGAAATTCCGTCGCCGGGCCTGCATCCATTTGAGTGAGTCGATCCGCTGCGGTATATGCTCCAGTCAGTAAAGGTGACTCATTAATCGCTGTATACGCGTGAAGCCAAGCCATACCAATACCGGTCCAACCATCGCACAAGCCCCTTCGCTTGCCAATAACTGTATGTTCATTGGCCGTACACCACTGATTGGCTCCAAGGGCTAAATCGCGCGCCTTAGCAGTGCCAGTGACGCGAAAGAAGTCTGAGAGAAATAGGCTGATACCTGCAACTCCGTTATAGACGCTGATATCGTAGTAGTAGTCGTCCTGCATACTAAGGGTCTTCCATCTAGCCCCTTCAGGAGTCATTTCGGCGGTCCGATTGATATACTCGAATACAGAATCAGCACCCTCTTGCGCTAAGTCCTGAATATCTTGTGAAAGGCTCATAGAGCTGATCTTGAACCTCCTATTTTTGAAATTTCCGTTAACGTTTTTCGGTTTGCGACCCCGCGCAGCAGGTTGCTGAAGGCCAAGGCGCGAATGGCCGTAGCCGGGTATGGTCGTGTTATACGAATTTGTCCCTTTCGGACTCCGAGGACACACTCAAGCGTTCTGCTTGCTCAGCTCGGTAGCGGTCGATCCATTGGGCGTTGAGTTCGTCAGCTAGACGCTTGTGGCGTGTCTGAATCTTGCGCCCAGGTGGTAACTCCAGCTTAAGGAAGTCAAGAATGCCGCAAGTCACACCGACGGGGTCAGCGGCAAGGTCTTCGTACCGCACTAGGTGTGGCTGAATACCAACCGAAGCAAACCACGCCCGCCATGCCTCATTGTGCTCATTGATCACCTGAACCAACTTGCAGATCTGGTCGAAGTCGAACCAGGGTTCTTGTTCGGGCTGTTTCGATTCCGACTGATCGGTCTCGAACCAAACGTTGGTTTGCTCGGCGCGGTGCCAGGACACGGCCTGCGCCAGAACATCGTCGCGCTTCAGGTAGACAAAGCGCGTATGGCCGAACGCTTGGTTCAATAGCTCGGTATCGGCACCAGTGAGAGTTGGATAGATCGCGCCTAACTTGTCGGCCACATGGTCCAAAGTTCCCCACATAATCCTTGCGGCAAACACTCCGTTTTCGGTCCTACCTGAGGCAAGGGCCGCTCGCACGTATTCGGCATATTCAAAGACCCCATCGGGCGAGCGGACGATGCCCCACCGGACGGCCCACGATTGCTCGTCGGGCTGGCGGAAGTATGACTCAGGACGACCTGCGACTTCCGTGGACTCCAGCAATCCACATAACAAAGTACTGCCTGTGCGTGGGGTGGAGCATATCAAGTACGAATCCGTGCGTCCCATCCGACATCGGCTTACCTGATTGCCTCTTGATCCCTCTAACTCTGTCATTCGTATAACGTTTCAGTGCCCCCGAACCGCGCAACGGTTGGGCGAAGGCCCGAAGGGATCTAAGCCAAGGGCACCGTGCAGGGCAATCGCATTATAAGTTAATTTTTACCATGCGGTTATGTTACTTTTGGCCGTTCTATGGAGCTTAGGTTCATGTCCTCCCATTTCCCTCTTGCCTGGAGTGTTTCTTCATGTCCTCATCGTCTTCGGGGTTGCTGGATTATTTGGCCGATATCCCCGACCCGCGTATGGAGCGTTGTCGGGCGCATCGCTTGATTGATATTCTCATGATTGCGGTGTGCGGCTCCATTTGTGGGGCCGACAACTGGGTGGCGATCGCCGAATTTGGCCGGGCTAAAGCCGACTGGCTTAAGACCTTTCTAGCCGTGCCGAACGGCATCCCCTCGCATGATACCTTCGGTCGTGTGTTGGCCCGTATTTCGCCTTGGCATTTCCAAGACTGTTTTACCGCTTGGGTGCAATCGCTGACGCCCCTGTTGGCCGACGAGGGCGAGATCGTGCCGCTGGATGGCAAGACACTGCGCCGCTCCTACGATACAGACTCGGGCCAAGCCGCCATCCACAGGGTGCATGCTTGGGCGGTAAAAAATCGGCTGGTCTTGGGGCAATTCCATGGTGAAGAAGCCCTCGAAGAAATTGCGCTCATCCCCGAATTATTACGTGTTTTAGACCTCAAAGGCTGCCTGGTCACCCCCGATGCCTTGGGGTGTCATAAAAGCACGGCCGAACAGGTCGTCGAACAAGAGGCCGACTACGTGCTGGCCGTCAAGGAGAATCAACCCCAACTCCACGCCCATCTTCAACAACTCTTTGACCGTTCCGACTCCAAACTCCACGCCGACCCCACCGTAGATTATTGGTTTACTCAGGACGAAAACCACGGGCGTCGAGAAACGCGGCAGTACTGGACCACCAACCAGATTGAGGCTTTTGCCGATCATGCTCACTGGCCGGGCTTACGCCTGTTCGGTATGGTCGAGGCCACCCGGCACCGCGGCGATAGCGTTTCGGTCGAACGACGCTACTATATCTCCACCCTGGACAACAACGCCCAACGATTGGGACAGGCCGTGCGCGGTCCTTGGGCCATTGAAAATTCATTACACTGGATCCTCGATGTCGTCTTCAACGAAGATCAGTCCCGCATACGCCGGGGGCATGGCCCCGAAAATATGGCCGTTATACGCCACATCGCGCTCAATCTACTCCAGCAAGACAAAACGACCAAAGCCGGCATGCAAACCAAACGGCTCAAGGCCGGGTGGGACCACAAATATTTGGCGAACCTATTGGCACATGGACAGTTATAATGCGATTGCCCTGGGGCACCGTGTTATACGATGTCGACTTCGCCTTCTCTGGGATTTCTATGACTCTCTATCCCCTCTTTTTCGGAAAAACGCCATCAGATTCTCACGCACCCCACCACTTCTGTGGACAAGGCTGTGTGGCTCATCCGGATACATCCGGAATGCGGCTCTGGGAATCTTCGTTGCGAGATCCTGGCCCCAATCCACGGGCACTTCTCTGTCTTTAGCCCCGTGAACCACAAGTGTAGGAGCCCCTATTTGACCGCATTCGACAGTTATATCTCTGTCAAGGTACGCGCCAATCGCTTGCAACTGAATTCCATACCATTGCACACGTTCTGGTAAACTGGACCTCGCTACAAGTTTCTCTATTCGCTCTTCGTATTCTGCTAGGGCTCCTATTTCCTTCATCTCTTCGCATTCCCACAGGACATCTAGAGAAAGCTCAACACTCTTTGGTCGGTTCTCCCAAGCTGCCGCCGCATCCTGTTTCTCAAGGATTCCCAACTGTTCTTTGACAATTTGGGTAACCGGGTCTTCCTCTGGCCAAAGATTCGCAGCGGTACCAGCCAATACGAGTGTTTTAACTCTCTCCGGGTAGATAGTTGCAAACAGCATTGCAATTGGACCCCCTGCAGAGGAACCAATCACGTGTGCTTTTTCCACTTCAAGGTGGTCTAGCAACTCAGACAAATCCCGTGCCTGATTCTCAATGTCATAGTCAGACTCCGGACGAGAAGACAGCCAGCAGCCCCGTCGATCATACATCACAAATCGGAAATCTGATGTGAAATCCATCTCCCATCCCCACTTACCACTCGATTGCGCACGGAGATGCATGTCAAGGGAAGGAAATCCTCCGTGTATGAACACGACGACCTCGCCCTCCCCGCGGACATCGTAGAACATCCGGAAGCCGTTTATAGAAGCATATGGCATAGTTCCCTCTTGGTGAGCTTTGCGGGGCCGACTTCCTATAACGTTTTCCGGTTTGCGAACGCCGACTAGGCGTTGCCGAAGGCCAAGCCGCCTGAAGGGCGGCGCAGCGCAAAACGTGCTGTTATCGGCAGTCGCCTTCGCAGCCCGTCTTTGAGACGAGGCGTGGGGTGCAAACGAGAACTCGCAAACCGAGTGTGGCCTCGGTTGCTTACTCCTTCAATAGGCCAGCAGCAATGAGAGCGCGATAGTGCAGTGGTAGAAAAACGTCCAGCGCCAGCTCCCCAAGGACTCCTTCAGGTTGAACCAGTTTGCGCGCCAGCGTCTCGTGTTCGTGCGCCCACTCATTGAGCTCGACTCTCGCTAGCCAGATCGAGCGCACGAGCACCAGACCCTTTTCGTGCCCCCTGATGCACTCTCCGCGTGAGAATCCCAGAAGCTTTGCCTCTCTGACCTCAACGCATGCTTCCTCTCTCATCTCCCGCCGCAGGGTTTCCTCCCACGACTCACTTCCTTCCGGTCTGCCTGCCGGGAATCCCCACGTTTCCCCATCTTGCGTAGCCAACACAACCTCGCCGTTGTCTGTCAAGCAAATACCACCAGAGCCGTGGCGTTGCCCTTCCGGCACATCGTGAGAAGGAAACCAGGTGACGAGAACATCCTGTCCTCCCGTTTCTACCAGAAATGCTTCGTATTTCCTTGCTGGCCCTGATGCCTCAGACATCCATTGCCCTCTTTGGAAATGGCATGCTCCGTAGGGTTCGGGCGATTTGCCGATAACTGCTTGTACCCGAACAATTGGTTAGGGTAATCGCCGTTAGGTGCTGCTTATCTAACCCGAAGGTACGTCTTCTTGTAAACAGTCTCAACCAACACCCGCGAGGCTGGGGTACTCTACGTAACCCCTTGTGATAGCTTGAGATAGCACATTCGGTGCCCTCCCCCAGGGATAGGCTGTTTCAGGCGACGCGGTAGTTCAGCGGCGATTTCGTCGTGATGTTGATGGCGCATAAACGAGCCCCTGCTAAGACCTATGTGTGGCTACGATGCGCCGCAGCGCAAGTGGACGTGTTATGGTTGCAGTGCCAGCTTGGGAGTTGCGGATGATAGTCAAGCCTACTTGGGGGTGGGGCTCGTGAAGGTTAGCTGATTTTCAAATGGATCCATAAGCTTTAGCTCCGTCGAGCCCCATGCCTGGTCGATGGGCTCTTCCGTCATGTCGCCCTTCTTACTCTTTAGCTCTTCATAGATATCGAGGACGTTCTCGACTTGAAGTTGGACTGCGCCAGGCCGGCCGGCCGGTTCGCCGAGATGCTCCGATAAGTGAAGTGCTAAGCCGCCTCGCGAAACGCCCATATAGACGGGGAAATCCTCGGCATGACGCCACTCAAAGTCGATTTTGAACCCCAAGAACTCGATGTAGTAGCTCTTTGCCTCTTCGTAATCGTCAATCCGGAGGATGGGGTACGCGCGTTCCATGCCTGCGTTTCTCCTACTCTGTTAGAGGTGTAGATTTTCTTCTATTCATGTCAGATATCGCTTTAATCTCGCGAACAATGTCCTCTTGATGACGCTCCAATAATGCTTTCTGCTCAGGCCATAAAAAGCCGGGAAGCCGATCAATCGGGAACCATTTCATCTCATAGTGATAGACTGTATCGGTTGGTGTAGCTTCAATCTGTTTGGTCTGAAACAAGTAGAGATGGATCACGGCCCAAAAGTCTTTATCATAGGTTAAGCGTTCGACGACTTCGAGTTTGTTGACCAAGGTCAAATCCGTCAGGCCCGTTTCCTCTTTTATTTCGCGGTACGCGGCTTTTAGCAGGTCTTCACCCGATTCGACACCGCCTTTGGGTAAGACATACTCTTCCATATCGCCCTCACGTGTCAGAGCAACGAAGATTTGCTCGTCATGAAGTCGAACGACTACACCGCCACTGGCTACACGCTCTGGGATATCGGTTGGCCGTTGATACCAGGATGCATCTATTTCTGTCATGTTATTCCAAATGGATCGCGTGGGCCAGTTCCCGCAGCACATCGACCGCCATAAGCACATCCTCCCTTCTACAGTCGAACTGCCCGACTTGGAAGCGGATGACGAATTGTCCCTCGTGGATTGTCTGCGTCAGGTAGATCCGGCCGTCATCGTTGACCGCGCGGAGCAGGCGCTCGGTGGCGTCGTTGGCATTCTCGCCGTCGGGGGCATACTGGAACGTGAAGAGCGAAAGGTGGCAGTCCGTCGTCAGGCGAAAGCCGTCCAGCAATGCGATCGCCGCGGCGGCCTCCTCAGCCCAGGCAATATGGTTCCGGATGCGCTGGCGGAGGTCTTCGAGACCGTGCGCGCGCAGCAGGAACCAGAGCTTGAGGGCGCGGAACCGACGCCCCAAGGGGATCGTCCACTCGCTGTAATTGGTGATCTCGGTTTGGCCGAGGGTTTGGAGGTAATCTGGACGGACGCCGAGGGTGCGAACCTGCGGTTCTGGGTCCGCAAGAAACTGGATCGAGCAGTCGAACTGCGCACCGAGCCACTTGTGGGGATTGAAGGCGATGCTGTCGGCTCCCTCGACGCCCTCCCACAACTCCCGTAGCTCAGGACAGATCATCGCGGAACCAGCCCACGCGGCGTCGACGTGGACGTAGAGATCGTGCTCTCGTGCCACTTCAATGGTCTGGTGCACGCGGTCGGACGCGCCGATCGACGTGCCCCCAACACAAAGGACGACACCGGCCGGGAGAAAACCCGCTGCGCGATCAGCGTCAATCGCCCGGCGCAGCGCCTCTGAATCGAGCGCCCAGGAACCATCGGTCGGGACTTTGACGAGATGCTGTTGGCCGATACCGGCGATGCGGATCGCCTTGTCAACCGACGAGTGGGTCTCCGGTGAGGCATAGACCCGGACCTGTTGCTCCCCCACCATTCCAGAATCGATCCCTCGCCAGCCTAGCGCGCGCTCGCGCATCGTTAGTACGGCGCAGACATTTGCCGACGTTCCCGAGTCCTGGATAACCCCCTGGAACCCTTCCGGTAGCCCAAGGGCCTGGCGCATCCAATCGACCATCCGGGTCTCAATCTCCGTAGCTGCCGGTGAGGTCTGCCAGAGCATGCACTGGGCCGCCATGACCGCCGTCAAATTTTCGGCGATCATCGAAACCGGAGCGGCGTTGGCGCTGAAGTACGCAAAGAAGCGCCGGTGTTGCCAGTGCGTCATGCCGTCGGGTACGATGCGCTCAAAGTCGGCGAAGATCGTCTCCATATCTACCGGCTCTTCCGGTGGCGCTAAAGGCAGCAGCGCAGCGATCTCACCCGGTGCGGTCTGCGCCCGAACGGGCCGCTCATCAAGCGTGGCCAGGTACTCGGCACCCCATCGGGCAGCTCGCTCAGCCCAGCGAAAGTAGTCTTCTCGTTTCATAAGACGATCTGAAGTGATATTGAAAGTATCGCCTCTAAAGACCCTCAATCCGCCCAAATTCTTTTAACGCCTTTAGTATCTCAACGGTCAAACAACTCTTCCAATGCTGTTCGGCTTGCTCCCAGGCTTCTGGATACTGGCCATACCAGGTCCAAGTAGGAGACCAAGAGCCATCTGGATTTTGATGCTCAATATCGAAATCCAAATTCATATCTACTTCGCTCTTCAGTGTCTCTGCTAGCAACGAGGTGGGCACCCCTTTGAAGGTGACATCAAGAGTTTTACAGTTTCTTCTTTTCTATTTTTCGCTTCGCCAGGAGCCGTGCTGTAGAGACATGGGGTTGGGTCTCCTCCTTTTGCCGTTTGGGACGTGTTTTTTTAGGTCCCCGCGGATGCTTTTTGAAGCGTCGGAGATTGACCTTACCGGCTAGCTGGCATAGCATCGAGACCAACTGGGGAATCGACCACTGACGAAAGAGGACCCACTGCTGGGGCGGGATGGCAATCATCATGCCGCGATAGGTAGTGGCGATCTCGTCGGCCAAGTAGTACCCGGAAAACTCCTCCTCGATCGTCTCGACGCCATGCACCTTGCGCAAGGCGGCTTTAACCACGGCGAGGATATTGTAGGCTACCAGCGCCAGGGCAAAGGCAAACAGCGCCGCGGGCGGATAGCCCAAGGTGTTGATCTCGGCGTTGAGATGTTGGGCCAATTCTTGAAAGGCATGTTCGATACTCCAGCGCTGGCGATACAACCGGGCGATCTGTTTGGCCGTAGTCGTGCCCTTGGGCAAATTGCTCAGGATGACGATCTCGGTGGCACCATCGCGGGTGGGTTGATCCAGTCGGAGGACAATGCGGCGCCACGTATGGCGGGCCCCGTCTTCATCACAGATACGAACCGTTTGCTCATAGACGACGCCGGTCTCAATGCGCCCTTGTTCGATGCGAAAACTGACTTCTTCCCAGGCCAGATTTTGGTGATGCCGCATAATGAAATAGGCCGATCGGGCTTCGATGCCACACAGAAACGCCCGCGTACAGAAGTTCCGATCGCCCATCCACACATCATCGGCTTCGACCAACTCCAACAGGTGATCCAACAGCGCCCGTTCTTGGACATGGCCATCTTCACAGCAGATGGCATCAAGGGCCATCTGTCGCGCCGGATCATAGACCACCAGCGATTTGCCCGGCAGCGCACCCGCCGACAGCACCCGCAGTTCAGACAGACGATGCTGTGTCGCCGACAGACAGGTGCCATCGACGATCTTGAGCCGGTATTTCGGAATAGCCGGCGGTCGCATGCCGCCCAACTGCGTAATAATCGGATCCAGACAGGTGGCACTGTAGCCGACCAAGGCCGACGAAGTGGGCGCTTCGATCCCATTGAGTTTGTTGTAGACCGACTTGATCGAAACGCCCACCTCGTCGGCCTTCGCCTGATAGGCCGCATGCATCGACGGGCGGATGCCACAGACCACCTGACTCATCAGATCGAAGACGGTGGAAAATAACAACTCACGGGTATATTGCTTCTCCGTCGTCTGCTCAAACCAGGCATCGAGTTTATCCGGGGTCAGCACCCGTTCCAGCAAGCCCCCCACCATCACGGTGACCGGGCTTTGGTCGACAAAACGATGGAACACGGCATCCAGCATCAGACATACCTCCAGTCGAGAAGAGTAACTGAAGTAAATAAATCGTTTAGACAAATCTCAGGCCACCTTCAAAGGGGTGCAACGAGGTGGGTGTAGAAGCTAACCAGAGCGGTCTGGCAGAGGGCCCCATCAATTCTTCCGGCGTATGAACGACGACGTAGTGTGCTCTCTGAATTAGTATTTCCGCCAACGTATCTTTCGAGGATCGGGGCAGGGCAGCCGTCTCAACCAGATGAACACAGCAGATAAAATCGTACATGTTCATCTCATCTGGTAATGTTTTTATATGCTCTATAACCTCTACCGTGAGCTGTTTAGTCAGGTCTGTAGGTACCAACTCGTGATATTCATGTAGATAGCCCACGACCTCCGCACGAGGGTTGGCCAGGAAATTGCCAAAAGTATCCGCCGTATTCTCAAAATTCCACCACGGCGCATGGGGGTATTCATCCACCGCTTGTAGGACGATAGGCCATCTGCTCTGAGTCGAATCGTATTCGGCTATCAAATACTGGATTGCCTTGCGGGCAATCTCATCATCACTAGTCGCTTTGATCTCTCTGAGAATGCGCAGCGCAATGGTCGTCGTGATAACGGATGAATTGGGCATTTGGAGATCGGGTTCAAGGCCATTGCCGAAACCGCCATCCTGATTCTGATAGATAGCAAGTTCGTCCAGGATCGCGGTTGGAGTTCCATCATCGAAATAATACGATAGAAGCCGTCTTTCTAATTCCCGGCCCTGCTCCATCACGAAAGTCCTTGCTTTCTTGAATGAGTCCCTAGTCAACAGCTTCATAATCTCTTAACTCCTACAAAATTCTTGGCTGCAAACAGCGATTACGGTTATTCCTACAAATACGTTTGAGCCAACTCCAGGAATTCCTCCCAGCTCCTAACCTCTGCATCAACAGGGATATCCGCAGGCTCTTGTTGTCGCCTGTTATACCAGATTGCACTCATGTGGCACTGCTTCGCCCCCACCATATCGGTCTCCAACGTGTCGCCTACATACCATATCTCTGAAGGTGCCATGCCCAATCGGGTGGCCGCTGAGGTGAAAATCACGGAATGGGGCTTTCTTATCCCATAATCGGCGCTAGAGATAACAAATTCAAAATAGTTGAGCAGTTCATGACGTTGAAGTTCCCAGGAGAGGACCGTTCCAGATCCTGGATGGTTGCTTACTACCCCCATTCTCAAATTATGTGCAGATAAGGCGGTCAATACATCGGCAATGTCGGGCTCAGGAGAGAAAAGCATACATTCTTTCCAGAATTCCAGTTCGATTACCTCCATGGGTTCACGAAAGGTGATGCCGAGTCGATCAAAGAGTAGTCGATTAAACTGATGATTAGTGAATTCGATGATTGAATTACCCTCAACAGAAACCTCACTATCGAGCCTTTTTGCCTCAGTCGTTACCTCTTCAGGTGATATACCTTTTCGATCCACTACATATTCGAGAAGGCGAGTGTTACCTGCGAGGGGATCGAACTTCAAATTGCTTACGAGGGTATTTATGAAATCGAAGAGAATAGCCTGTGGCCTATGCATCTATGTGCTCCATTGGGGTATCCAATTCATGTGATTCGGATAATCGCCGCTAGATGCTACTATCTAACCCGAAGGTACGTGCCTTTATAAACAGTCGCAACCAAATATCGCGAGGTCGAGATATCATACATAACCTATTGTAATTTGTTAAGATAGAACGATTCTAAAATTTCCGATTGGATCCAGCAGGGCACGTCCGCAGCCTCCGCTAGCGCCGCTAGCACGCCAGACGGCGACCCCAAGTGCAGGGCGAATTAGGTGTTGAGAGCAGGGGCCCAATATTTCCAGAGGTTCCGCGCTACGTCGTATCGCTTGAGCCTCCGGCCTGGGTGCCCCGGCGGTAGAAAACCGGTCGCCGCCGCTTGCTCGTCACGCTCCACCGGGGTGTTACCAACGTGCGGTGACGGCACCGGGGGCGACCATGGCGTGCCATCCTTGTCAGGAAACATGACCATGGGTGCCTGCTCGCGCATTTCCCTGTGGGAGTACCGGGCAAACTGCGCCACCCGCGGTTGCCTTGACCCCGCCGCGTTAGCCGAGCCGACGTGCGTAGTGAGGCCGTGGAGCAGCATGGCGTCGCCAGCTCGCCCCGTCATACATACCACCTCGCCCACACTGGAATCCCCCTCGAGGAGCGCCCGGTGTCCGCCGCTCTTCACGGGCTCTGTGAAGAGGTACGAGCCGTCGAATTGCTCGGGATGTTCGAGGAAGTATCGGTGGTTCGCCAGGTGCGACCTTGGCCAGTAGGCCGTGCCTCCTCCCGTAGGGCTGCTGACGTCCCAGAGCAACACGGCGAAAAACGCCATGAACCCACCGCCCCAGCCTGTCGCATACCCATCGAGGTGACCGTCGTCAGGGGGAGCCCACTCCGTGCCCGGAGCGCTCGGCAGGATCACCCGGGTCATTGGCACCTGCGGAGTCCACGGCTGTCCCGCTGGGTGGGAGGGGGCAAAAGCGCCGCCACCGATCTGCTCGACGATGGACCGCAGGCTCGGTAACTCGTACAGGTTGGGGCTGAGCTCGGGCCAACCACCCTCGGGTGCGTACCGCCCGGCAGGCCAGGTGTTGGGGTCGTCGAGGTCGACGCCGCCAGAGCAAGCGGCGCGCATCTGGTCCTGCCACCCCTCAAGCACATCAGGAGGTATCAATCCCGGAATCGCGAGCACCCCCTCTGCTTTGAACTCGTCCAACTGCGCCGGGGACAGCAGCATGCTCGGCTTGGGGCCGGGCCCGTGACTTTCTGATTTATTCACTGTCAACACTCCAGAGGTAAACCCGTGACATGAAAGTGCAAAATATCGGTGGGTGGTGGAACGGACGCTGGCGTGGTTGCATCTGTTCCGGCGACGGCGAGTGTGCTGGGAGCGGCGTTGTGATATCGAGGCCTTTCTGGACAATCTCGTCATTACTAGTCGCTTTGACCTCTTTGAGAATGCGTAGCGCAATGGTCGTCGTGATAACGGATGAATCGGGCAATTGGAGATCGGGTTCAAGGCCATTGCCGAAACCGCCATCCTGATTCTGATAGCTAGCAAGTTCGTCTAGAACCGCGACTGGAGCTCCATCATCGAAATAATACGATAGAAGCCGTCTTTCTAATTCCCGGCCCTGATCCCTCACGAAAGTCTTTGCTTTCTTGAATGAGTCACTAGTCAACAGCTTCATATCTCTTAGATCCTACAAAACTCTTGGCTGCAAACAGCGATGGTCCGTATCGATGTGTCGATGTGAACTGCCTATGGTTTGTATGCATGGCATATGACGTTTCGCTATCTACAACCCCGCTTATGTTGGGTGCCAAAGACAAGGGGCGAATACCTCGTAGCGAAAATGGATGTGTTAGGTGTAATTAAATCATCAACATTGATATAACTCGACTATCCATTGGCTTTGTTGCATGAAAACCGGCGGGGCCGTGTTGCCCCCTGTCTCGTGTGATTTATGCTTTTTTGGTTATCGGATAGGACTCGGGTTTGGCCAACGCCCGCATCCGGTTGAGCACGGCACAGCCCACCCGTGTTTCGGTCTGTTGGTGGGGTAGGGTTCGGGCACGCAAGGTGTCGCCGAGGATCTGTTTGTAGCGGCCGATCTGGGTTTCGACGATGGAGCGGCGATGATAGCCGCTGGTTTTTTTCCACGTTCGACGGCCCCGTTTACGGATGGTTCGGATCGTCTCATCGCGCGGCAACGGCTCGGCTTTGCGGTTGCCATGTTGCTCAATCTTGGCGTCTTTGCGCGGCGGAATGATCGGACGCATCGGCGGGCCCCGGTCTGGCGCGGCCAACGCCTCAAACACCTTGCGCCGATCATAGGCTCCATCCCCGCCCACCGCTCCGATGGGGGCTTCGACTTGATCCAGCAACGGCTCGACCTGCCCCGCATCATCTTGGCTATTCGTCGTCAAGGTCTGTGCAACGATCTCGCCGGTGGCTTCATCCACGCCGAGGTGCAATTTGCGCCACGTGCGCCGCTTGTTCCAGCCGTGCTGACGCACCTTCCACTCGCCTTCGCCATACACCTTCAACCCCGTCGCGTCGACGACCAAGTGCAGGGGTTGATCCTTGGGCTGTGTAGGCATCGCCACCGCCAAGTCGGCCTGACGCCGCGATAGGGTCGTGTGATCCGGCACCCGTACCGCCAAGCCCATCAAGGCCAACACCGAAGCGACGAACCCCTCGGTTTGGCGCAGCGGCAAGTGATACAAAAGCCGCAGCGTCAACGCCGTTTGGATGGCACCATCCGAAAAGGTATATTGGGCCCCCCGTTGGGGCGGCCCTTGATAATACCACGCTTCGACCGCTTGGGGCGTGAACCACACGGTCAAGCTACCGCGCTGTTGTAGCCCCGCATCGTAGTCCGGCCAATTACGCACCCGATACCCGACCTTCGAGCGACGGCGACAGGGCTTGACCGAAGACGGGCAAGACGATACGTTGGACATGACAGGTTCCTTGGAAGAGAAGGCATGGGTTTTTTAGCGAGAGTCGTGCTCAATCTACTGAGGAGCCTGTTTTTATTCAAACGAGCAACCGAAAAAACACCGATTCATGCACCAAAGCCCTATCCATTTCCAAAGATTGATTTAGTTATTAGAGATAGATCTGAATCTCCCGATTGCTTAACTCTATCAAGGAGAAGCTTGAGAGATAGGTTGTCTCCTGTAGTATCCCGATAGAACTTTCGCAATTTTTTCAAAGCTACTTTTCCTGACACTAACAAATGTCGATATTCATGCGATTGCCACTTTTTATTGAATTGAGGACCATATTTAGTAGTTATAGTCTTTGTATCCAATCCCGAAGGTAAAAAATCCTCATGTAGTTTCAGAAAACTCCCGTAGCAATCATAGTAAAGATCTTCGTAGACTTCGTTCCAGAATGTGTCGAATCTACTACGTTCATTTCTGGGTATAATTTTATCTATTATTTTGGGACTCAAGAAACAGTTTTCTATTTCTTTTCCTGGAGTAAACAATACCTGAATACTTTGTTTCTCCATCTCATTTCGCACTGATTCTAAATAGTCAACAGGGTAAAAATCTCTATCCAACAAAACTCTACAGTCAATTTCTCTGCCAATTAGCAGATTATAGGCATCTTTGTAATAGATTACTTTTTTATACCCAGAAAAACCATGCAAAGGAATATTGAATAACCGAGCGTTGATACGGAGTCGAGACGCGAATGCTATTACCGTCTTGAAGTCTTGAGTATCTTCAGTAAATACAAGAGCATCAACGTCATCAAATTGCGAGGCAATCAGGTTGAAATTGCTACCAATACTAGACCGCACTATTTCAAGATGGGTTCTATCATCAGTTGACTTTGGTTTTGGTTTACTTTTGGATTTCTCTACATGAACTATGTGACTAACGCTGACATTGTTCATAAGCTCAACAGAATGTGTAGCGATAATTGCACTTCCTAGGCAATACTCGTGGGCTAACCTAACAAGATCATTCTGTTTTTCCGGATGTAAATTGACTTCTGGTTCATCAAAGACTATTAGTAGCTTGTCCCGTAGTCGAACTAAGTGTGAAACTATCTGAAACCAAACTTGAAGACCTTGCCCTGCCCACGCAATTTCTCGTTCCCAACGACCTTCTTTGTAAAAGGTGTTTAGCTGATTCTGAGTCACATCGTGTTCGCATCGAAGAAGGGTTACATCGGACCAAGTATTGGATACAATGTCTTGGACAAGTTCAAATTCATCTTTACTTAAGATAAATCGGAAGTGATTCCTTATGTGTCTCGGGGCAAGAGAAGTATCAACGACAGATCGGAGGTAGCGTTCTGTAAGCGGTTCTTCAACTTCTGCAACTGGGCCGAGAGGAGGGATAAAGCCGATGCTTTCACGTAATTCTTTGGGCACTTGACCAATATGATCGGCATATACAATGTCTTGCATCGGATCAAGAAACACTTCTATCCTAATCCCATTGCTGAATGTCCCTCTGATTTCTGCAATAGTCTCCTGATAATTATGTACCAATCGTCCAACTACAACACCATCTAAATCTACCTGTAACAGTCGATATCTCTCATCACCATTGATATTGATTATTTGGCGATTCTGACCAACTACCTTTGTTGCAGCGTTTAACAGCTTAAGTGCTCGTATGATGCAGGACTTTCCTTCATTGTTCTTTCCTGTAAGTAGAGCACACACTTGGTCTTCTTCCGGAAACTGTATCTCGTACTTTCGAAAAGGACCAAAGTTCCTGAGCATTATTGATTTCAGATGCATTAATTCGCTCCCAATACAGAATTTTGATTACACCTAAAGCCTTGGCCACTAGTGACGCCCGCCGTAAGCAGGTGTTCGTGGAGGCCACGCAGTGGCCGAAGTCGCTAGTGGACCTGTTAGGCGACGTGGCCGAGGCACCCCGCACTACCAGTTCCAGCCTCCGTCGTCGGTCCACCGTCGGGGCTTCTCCGGGAGAACTCCCAAGTTCTGAAGGACGAGCCCTGTCAAGCTGCGTCCATCGCTGGTGAAAGCACCTTGATCACGGCAGTCTGGATCAGGACGAAACTTAAGGCGACGTGCCCTAGCCGCATCCGCGTAACGAAGCCCCGTCATATCCTCGAAGACGCCGATGGAATCCTCGAAGGTGAAGACGTCCCCCATGAGTCTTGAAAACTCGGCCTCCTGCTCTGCGGAGAACTCAAGACAAGGCGGTGCGATGTAGGTCTCTTCCAACTGATCAAGCAGGACCACGGCGTTATCGGGCATCGGCTGCGTCGTCCCGATCCCCAGGCCAATTATCGCCAAGAGAACGACCGCCACGAGGACCGTACCGAGCGCTCTGAAGACTCGCTCCATGTCACTTCTCCCCGAAGATGTCGATGTCGCCTAACGCTCTCACCATTTACGACCCCGCGTATGCGGGGTGCCAAAGGCCAAGAGGCGAATGCCCACAGACGGGATTCTTCCACGTTTTTGAACCAATTGAACCAGAAAGGCGAACACGGTCAACTCTGTATTCCCATAAGTCCGTCGCGTTCAATTGCATATGAGGTCACCCACTTGATGCTCTCACGGGACCTCCCACTCACCTAGCCATCTCACCTTGTTCGTCGAGTCGGACCTGCAAACCGATCTCAGGAACCTGTTCAACAATGTGAACTAGGGCCTTCCTCACAAGAGACAGCAGACGCCTGCAATTCTCAACCGTGAGACAGGCGACAAGCTCTGATGCTCCCACTCCTTGATCGATCGGGACAGCAGCTTCAGTTGCATGAATCAGCTTATTCCGAATCTGACGCACTTCCTCTAGTGCTCTGTATTCTTCGGAACTCTGTTTCAACCGTTTAAACCGTCGCTGTGGGGCATCGTCCCGTCTATGTGCTATTTGCTCGGCTTCAGAGAGAAGGCGGGCGGTCGAAGTCTGGTTATCAGTCGAGACGACATGTGAACCCTTTGAAACGAAGTACGCTCGGTTAGCAGCCGCCTCAATAAAAGCTGCCAAGGCGATTATGCAGTATGCTCCATGAATCACTTTTCGCCCATCGTTCCCGCTGTCCTCCGCGTTCTTGGCACAGTTGAACTCCTCGATAGCCTTCGTGCAGTGAAGGAGTGCGAGGTTGTGCTCGATGCTGGGCTCACCTTCCTCGTCATGCACCAGCCTACCAAACGGTGTGAGCCATGGCGCTGGATGGGTGTACCGGGACTTTTTGTCCTTGTGACGCAGGTGGTAGTGCTCAGCCTCTTTCAAGACCTTTTGGTTAGCCTCGAAAACAGTACTGATGAATTCATCCAACTCTGCAAGCTCATCTGCATTGAGTGGTTTTCGGCTCTGTCTATACCGCTCACGAAAGTGAGACTGGAGCTCCCTATATGGTCCCAACGGCAGGGAGTTCAACAGAGGGAATGAGTGCGACTCAGAGCTATCTATATCCGCTACAGCGTACTGATAAGGTTGGTCTTCGTCTAGGACGAGGAGCCAGATACCCTCTGCCATGAACGGTGTAGATCTGATGTATAGAGGATGGTTGAAGGCGCAGAGGCAGTGGGCATTGGGGTTGGCTGCCCCTTCCGGTAAGAAGTCTGATGTCGGTGTAATGCCTGCATATACCCCGCCACCGACTATGCCAGCGGCCATAATCCGGCCTAGTTCTTTTCGGCTTAGGTTCTGCAACAAGAACTCATGAGCGAGTAGAACGGCCCTGCCGATGGTTGAGTGGCACCGGTTCAGTGCTTCAGCGTCGACGGAAAGGTAGGGGTACTCCGGTTGGCTTCTCCATATCATCTGTTCGCGTTGAAGACATGCAAGGAGCCTGATGTGCCAAGATGCATAGCCCCCGTCGCTTCGATCTAGGATCGGTGGAATATCTCCACCCTCAACCGGATACTTCTCAAGATCGTCCAAGAAATGCTCTCTATTCATGGCTTCGGATACTTAACTAGTGATTGAACGGCGGATATGCGGTATATCGTCCTTTATTCTGTAGATATACTGCAAAATGCTGAATTTTCATATCTATAGGACTTACGCAGTTGAGTTGAGCCTGTGCAGTGGTCGTTGCAGATACAGCCGGACAGCCTCTCGGATGATGTTCCTTTTGGCTTCATACCAACTGACACCGGTTTGGAGTCTATGCACCTCCAACCGCACGAAGGCGCGAATCGACAACGCGATATGGTTCATCTGCGCCCGTGCCGACCGAACCTGCGCCTGCTCGACGCCGCAACACTGCTTGAGGCCTCGGTGGTAGGTCTCAATGGACCACGCCCGCTTGGACCACGCCTCAAACTGGCTGACAGCCATCTCCAGGTCGTTGGTTGCCCAGTATTGCGCGTCTCCGTTTGCCGAGACCGTCCGAAACACCTGGATGAACCCATAGCCCTTGAGATGCACCCGCCGGCCTTCCGGTTCGATGGCAACAGAGCCGATCGCCACGTTGCCGCTCCCATCGGGGTTGACCTGTCTGTTGGCCTTGAGGCGCGTCAGCCAAGACCAATCGTAGGCGCGAATCCGCTTGAGGTTGTCGAGGGAAGCATACCAGCTATCGAACACCACGCACTCGGGCTGAAAGCCGCGCGCTTGGGCACTGGCCAGCATCGCCCGGAAGTGCTCGTTCTTGTTGTGGCCCCCGATCGGCTTGTCATAGACGCGGAAGTCGCAGGGAATGCAAGCGAGGCCGTCCGACCAGACCATACTTATGAGATTGATGCCCAAGACCACCCGGTGATGTTTGCCGCTCCAATGGCGCGTCACCAGTTCGATCCGCTTGGCATAGGGCTTGTCCAAGGTGGAATCGTCCAGAGCCAACACGCCGCCCTGAAGGGTGACCAGTCCCTGCGTCTCTCGCCACAACGCCTCGGTATCGGGAGGCTGTCTTGTGAGCAGGCGCGTGAAGGCGTCATGGGATGGCGTAGGGCCCCCTTCAGGATGACAGCGGGCGGCCTCAGTACAACTGAAGGCGCACTGAGCGGCGATCAGGAAGTGGATGTAGTCGTGGTCTGCACACTTGGCTGGGTTCATCGGACTGGCTCGCGGCGGAGGGGGAGTAGCTTCTATCTTATCCTAAACTATCCAACTGCGTAAGTCCTAATCTATTTGTACCCGAACAATTGGTTTGGGTAATCGCCGCCAAGTGCTACTTATCTGACCCGAAGGTACGTATTCGTGTAAACAGCCGCAAACCAACACTGCGAAGCTGATATATTACACATAACCTATTGTAATATATTGAGATAGATGATTCTTGAATTTCCGGTAGCGCGACGACGCGAAGGCCATAATGCCCAGCCCATAATGGGCCGGGCATTTCCCTATGGTCGCCTGTAGATGCGCTGAGTAGGCCGCCATCACCCCGGTACACAACCCACCCATTTGGATCCAGCACGGCACGTCCGCAGCATCCGCCAGCGCCGCCACCTGCCGCACTTGCATCGCCGAGCCACTCAAGTTCACGTAGTCAATGCACCCAGCCTTGAGCGCCGCCAGCACGTCGGGCGGCGATCCCAGGTGCAGGGCGATGAGGATGTGCCCTAAGCGCCAAACGGCACGTAGCATCAACGGAATTTTAGAGAACGTGGTATACTCTGCGATACATTACGACAGTCTTGGTTTGAGTCGCGCTAGCACTCAGTCAGGCACAACGATCTTTCCGTCCTGCGGACCAGCAGCGAGCTTCTCGGCTTTCACGTTGGAGGCAGCCCCATACGTATCTTGCCAACCGAGTAACTTCAGGGGCAGCCGCTCCAGAACTACCCGCAGCTGCTCTGTCTCAATAGTGAATATACACTGTGAATATGCAGCCTCATCCCATGTTCCTTTAACGAGTTACGGCCACACGAACTCGCGTAGCGAGTTAGACGTAGGGGAGAATGCCCCGTTGTCGTGTGGCCGTTGTTATACGCTGGCAGAGAATCAGCTATTGACTTGAAAGGCTTGTCCCATCGGCTGAAAATCCGTGGTCTGTTCCTGGGCTAGTTTTACACGGATTTCTTCAAAACGTTTGATTGTACCCTCTGAATACAATCTTTCTCCGCAATGAAGGCATACTTCTGCAGAAACGCTAATCACGGCAGTATGCTTTCCGCCATGGAGAAGTTTTTCAACGTCCTTTCTCACCAACTCCCCGCTGCATACTGGGCATTTCTCGAACGGCTTCATGAGTCTTTCTTTCTCAAGCGACGCGATAGCGCTCCACCACCTCCATATCGACCTTAATCCCCAACCCCGACCCTGTGGGCACGGTAAAGTGCCCCTTCTCCAGCGCCAGCCCCTCGGCCACAACATCGGCCTCCCGCGTAAAGGGCAACTCGTCGCACGGCAGCGTAGCATTGGGCAACGTCGCCTGTAGATGCACCGAGTAGGCCGCCATCACCCCGGTACACAACCCGCCCATCTGAACCCAGCAGGGCACGTCCGCAGCCTCCGCCAGCGCCGCCGCCTTCCGCACTTGCAGCGCCGAGCCGCCCAAGTTCACGTAGTCAATACACTCAGCCTTGAGCGCCGCCAGCACGCCGGACGGTGCCCCCAAGTGCAGGGCGATGGGAATGTGGGTCTTCTCGCGCAGGATGCGATACCATTCGAGATTGTTTTTGAGGATGGGATCTTCAAAGACCGATACCGTGCCAAAAGGCTCCAATTCGCTCGCCAAGCGCGCGCCAGTCGGCAGCAGGGCGAATTCAGTATTGGGATCGATGCCGACCGTGTAGTCGGCCCCTGCCGCTTCTTTCATCAGCCGCACCGTCTCGACAATATTCCACGAGCGCGCCTTGAGCTTGTGGTTGCTAAAGCCCTGCTCGGCCCCTATTTCCGCCTCGGCCGCGGTCTCTTCTGGCGTCATGGGGCACGACCAGTACGACACCGGCACCTTGTCGCGCACCTGCGCCCCAAAGAAGCGGTGCAGCGGGATGCCGTAGGCTTGGCCCGCAATGTCGAGCAGCGCGCAGGTGAACGCGTCTGGACGGTCGTACGGGTCCAAGGCCAGCGGGTCTTGGCCCACGAGAGCGTCGACTTGCTCCTGACCGACAGACTTTTTGTCGATGAACTCGCCCCAGCCCTCCAAGCCCTCGTCCGTCTGCACGCGGCAGAGGGTGATGTCGTAGATCTTGGGATAGTAGCGGGCGATTGCCGGGATCGGCGGGATTTCGACTTCGTACAGCTCTACTTGGGTGATCTTCACGGCGAACCTCCTCTGCCATAAGGCGTTAGTTGCGCGTCATTTTTTTACGGGCTACTATGATACCAAATTGGCGAGGGATCACAAAGGGATCCGTCGATTCCACTGAGAACCGCGAGGAGGACCTCATGGACGACAAGATGATGACCAATGAAGAAAACTACCGCTTCGACGTGGCGGGGTACATGATCGTCCCCGGCGTCCTGACGGCAGCCGAACTGAACGCCTGCAATCAGGCCCTGGACCAGCTAGCGTCTGACAACGGCCCGCTGCGCTGGACGTCGCCCGCTTGCAATCCCCTGCGCGCCCTGCGCGAGCATCCAGTGCTAATGCAGTATCTGGAGCAGATTTGCGGCGAGGGCTTCCGGCTCGACGAATCGCCGCGACTCGTCGAGTCATGCGCCGAAACGACGGACCTGTCGGGTGGCGACGAGTGGGTGGATTGGTCGCGGGCGTATCGGCAGTACAATGGGAATCGCTTCTGCCAAGGAGTGCGGGCCTTCTGGGCGCTGGCAGACGTGGGCGCAGAGGATGGGGGTTTGGTCGTAGTACCGGCCAGCCACAACAACACGGTCCCGGCCCCGCAAGACCTAATTGACGGAACCGATCCTATGGAACTCGTCGAGCAGCCGGTCTTGCAGGCGGGCGATCTCCTGCTCTGCACCGAGTCGCTGATGCGGGGCTTGCGGCCTTGGCAGGGCGCGGGGCCGCAACGCCTGCTCGAATGCGAGTACATCAGCACTGGCGTACGGCCAGGGGCAGCGTCCGAAATCCGCGGCGACGACAGCGCGCCGCCCGAGTGGGCCGACGATCTGACCGATATCCAGCGCGCCGTCTTGCACAATCCCAACCGCCCGTACCCGTCGCCGGTGGTGCATTCGGATGGCGAAAAGGTTTGGCTGGCGGAGGAGCCGGGAACTTTCCATCCCTCGATCTACATCCGCGACCCAGATTCCGAGATTGACGAAAAGGAATTTTTCCACTGGGACCTGTGCGGCCACCTCGTTTTGCGGGGCGTGATGGACGAGGAATGGCTGGCAGCGGCCAACGAAGCCATCGACCAAAATCCCGACCGAATTAGCCACGGCGGGTCGGCTGCCGGCGATTCAACGCCGCTGGCCGGCACCGGAGTCGGCCGCTCGTCCATGGGCAACCCGTGGGCGTTGCCCGCGCCATACGGCGAGCCGTTCCAGCGCATGATCGCCGATCCGGCGCTAGTCCAGCGCCTGAACTGGATCATGGGCAGCGGCTTCGAATGCATGATGTGCAGCGGCTTCCTGTCCGGAAAAGGGTCGTCCGGGCACTCTCTGCACTCGGCCGCCACGCCAGCCAAGGTGGGCAATCACTACCGCCAACAGAATGGCCGCGTGTACGCCGAATACCTCAACGTGGCTTGGCAATTGCGCGATGTGACGCCGGCCGACGGGGGCTTTGTCTGCGTGCCCGGCTCGCACAAAACCGCTTACCCCATGCCCGACGGCATTCGCACCTGCGATAACGAAATGGGGCTAGTTAAACACGTGGCTATGAAGGCGGGCGACGTGCTGCTGTTCTTGGGGTCGGCGCAGGCGCACGGGGCTTATCCGTGGACGGGAGAACAGAATCGGCGGATGATCTTTTTTCAATACCGTTCGCACAATCTGTACGCGCCTTGACAAAGAATGGAGGATTTATGCAGCTCAAACTAGCGTGCGCTGACTTTACCTTTCCCATCCTGCCACACGAGCAAGTGTTGGCGCTCATAGCCTAGCCGCGGTTGAATGCAATGGAGAATTACCCCAAGATCGAGGAACCTTCCGACGAGTCAGGACGTCTTTCGACGGACTGACTTTGACCCGACCACACCACAACCTTTCTAAATAGGAGCAAATCATGCTGAAATACGTCCTCACGCTCACCGCCCTAGCTTTTTTACTAGCTCCGGCCCCCACCCTCGCTGGCACCGTCCAGGTAGAAGGCGAAGGCGATCCGGCCCTGTACGTGATCAAAGTCCACGCCGATTGGTGTGGCTCCTGCACGGCCCTCGTACCAATCCTCGAAGAAGTCCAAGCCGGGGTGGCCGATCAACCCGTCCTCTTCGTCCAATTGGACGTCACCGACTCAACGTTGACATCCCAAGCCCGCCTACTTGCCGCGGCCCTCGACGTAGAAGACCACTTCAAGGCCAACAACAAAACCGGCCTCGTCCTACTCATCAACGCCCAAGACCACACTCTGCTGGAAACGGTGACCAAGCAAAACTCCGCCGCTGAGATCGTCGGCAAAATCGAAACCCACCTCGCCGCCGCCCAACCTAAGCAGAACGGGTCTGCACCCGAATAGGGCAAACAACTCTAACCGCGCAGCTCGTGCTCGTCTACCAAGGCGCGCAACCGCGCTAAAAACGGGGCGATATCCGGCGATTGGCCGGCCGTGTTGGGGAGGACAATATCTTCGCCCGTCGCCGCGTGGAACACCGTCGCGGCCGGCGACACACTCACCTTTTTGACCTCGGCCCACGCCAAGGTCTGCCGGCCAAACAGGCCCTCTTCGACGGTCACGCCCTCCGGTCCTAGCCAGACCAAGCGCCGGTGGAGGCGGTGAACGAAGAAGGCCGCCGCGCAGAACACCGCGATCCCGCCGGCGAGCACCGCGAGTCCATACGCGAAGCCGCCGCGCTGGAAAGCAATGGTACCCAACACCAACTGGCCAATGCCCAATAGGGCAAAAATTAGGCGCTGGCTGGGGCTGGGGCTAGTGGATAGGTCGAACTGTTCAGCCATGCTTCAGCGCGGTACACATCTTCAGCATCTCATCGTCTAGTCCATATCGGATCACATCGATTCGGTCGCTGTGCTGAGCAATGAAGGCACCTGTTATTACCGAAAGCTGGAACGGAAAAAACGCTGGATGCTTCAGCAATAAGCTCAGCTCTCCTTGGCCTTCGGGGGTCGTGTGCAAAGCGGCCTCAAACATCAGCATGACCAGATCCTGATCGACCACGTTCATCGGTGCTGATTTTTCGTAGCAACCTTTAGCCGCGGCTTCTCTTAGGATTCCCCAAGCAACGAAGGAGCGAATGACGTAACGCGCATACCGGCTTACGGTGGCCCGGTCGCCATACTGCTCTTTGAGGCGATGGACGATTTGCGTTTGGGTGACTTGGTCTTGCAGTGTCAATAGGCGTCCTGTCTGCCACGCTACGTTGAACCAGAAAGGATAGACTGCCGAGATCATTCCCCAGTGAACGGCCACTTCTATTGACAGATGTGTGCGGAGAAGGACTAAAGCTGAGTCTCTAAAAGCAACTAATTCGGGGACTGGAGAGACCCAAATATTCATCAGGTTATTAACGACGAAGCTCCGAGTATACTTACTGCGCTCCTCGTTAGATCCGCTGCCTTTTCGATCAGTTAGAAATTCGTGCAGTTCTTGGCGGATTGACTTAGCGTCAAGTCCGGCGAGCTGTAGTTGAGCAGCCTTTTGCATCCACTCGTAGCGGATGACTTGCTTGACTCCAATGGCTTGATGTCGCTTGCCTATCACCGCGTTCTCCTTTCAAATCTCACTAAGGGCACGATGACTTCCTCAAGGGTGATTCCGCTATGACCAACTATTGAATTGCCGGGATTCACAAACGCATCTCGGCCGCCAGCTAACAGGGGAAAGTAATTGTCGGGTAGGCCGACCGGCTCCCACTCGCGGGCCGATGTAAAGGCGGATGCTACTTGTGAGCGGAGTTCGGGCGTTTGGTACACACGAGCTCTCGCACCGCGTATTTCCGCGAGGACTCCCTCAGTAGGCCGCCCTTTGCCCTCGCATTCGATGTTGCCGTGATCGGATGTCAGCCATACATCATAGTCGTGATCCAATAGATAGTCGATGAGCTTCCCAAGATATCCGCCTTGGCACCACTGCGCGACCTGACCGTGCATACCCACTGCCCCTAGCTGCATACCGTGCATTATCTTATCGACCATATCCACAACCAAGCCCACGGCCTTGGTCTGGCCGGGATTAACCGTCTCATCGAGATCCTTACTTATGTCACCACTGCCTAATCCGCGCTTATAGGCGATCTCAGGACGAGAAAGACCGTTATCCGTCCAGAATTGCTGCCAGAGCTTTTCTTCGCTGTCGGTCGAGTTAATGGATGCAGGAAAAAACTGCGGCGATTTGCCGAAAAAGATCGCCTGCCGGGATACGGAAGTTAGCGTCGGAATCCAAGTAAAAGTCGCGGACTCCCGAATTATGAGATCACTGTTTTGCCAGTGTAGAATCTGGCGTACAGTCACCCACTGATCGAGGGAAAGGCCATCGACCACAATCAATGCAATGCGCTTTCCGCCGGAGTCTTCCATATCGCGAGCCAACCGTCGTGCTAGGTGATGTCCCATCGCGGGACGGATTGGTGGCAGAGTAATAAGGCTGGCGTAGTGCTCCCTCAGCCAGGTGGCAAAGGTCTCGTTCAACGCATCGCCTATCTCTCGCCATTGGGATCGGTGTGTACTGCTGCTTCCATAATGGATCAAGGCAGAGAGTTCGGCCCATTTTAGCGCAAGGTCCGTCCAGTCCTCATAGCGAGATTCTACTGTCGGTAGCTTTTGCTCAATGAGTTCAAACAGACGGGAAATACGTACCTCGTCATCGTCTGCATCGGCTTCGACAACTCCGCAACGAATCCACGAACTTGCATCCACATCAAGGTTAGCTGCTTGAACAGGAAAAAGTATTCCTTCGACGAACAGATTGTCGATGTAGATTTTGATATTTTGGTGGTCGAATGGCAGAAGGGCAGGCCCCCCATACTTGAGTTTATGTTCACGCTGACCTTCTCCGATCCGCTCGGCTTTGCCAAGTCTGTTTAGGAACACCGGCCAGCGCTCCTGCAAGAAGGCAAAGAACTCTTCGCCGTCTGGCACGATTTCATCTAAAGGCCATGAATGAAACGCATATTGCCGCCGAAGTACCTGCACAAGCCGATCAACCAGTTCGTGAGGAACTTGGATTTTGCCGTAATGCAGGCGGAGCAAGGTGCTTAGAAGTTCCACCTCGTTGTTAATCTGCTCTGCGGTGATGCCGAATACTTGGCTAAGAATGAAGTCCTTGGTGGTGTTATCGCCTAGGCGGTCTGGCGGCAATCTGCGCTTTGCAGCAAACAGAGAGTCAAGGAGTCTTAGGTCCAACTTCTGGACGACTGGATAGCTCAGGTTGGGGAAGAGCTTGCCAAGATTGAAGGATAGTTTCCTTCCGGCTTTCAGGAGGTCGTAGGGCAACGATGTTAGTTCGGTATCTTGCAGGCGAAGAATGACCACCAGATCCGTATACTCGCCGCGATCCCAGAGCGAACGATATTTCGATTCATAAACATATCTGAACTCGACCGGATCTTTGAATTCGATGAGATCAAACCCGCGCCTACGCAACTCCAGTGCCAGTTTCTCTTCGGCCAACAGGCCGTCTGGGTCGGCGACTAAGGTGAGCCTGCTGACCTTGGGAACAAATTCGTTCAGGATGGCGTCTCGCCAGCTATCCATTGATTCGTGTCTTATTCCGGTATCGAAAAATCATTGTGATAAACGACAGATGCTAACTCGATACGGCCGTCGGCACAGTCCCAATAGTGGAGATGAAATTCTTGATCTATATCACGTCGCTGAGCTTTATCAAAACCGCGTGTACGCTGTGGATCATTGCCACCCCGCCCAGTCCTGAGTGCGTGAACAGCGTCCTTGTTCAGTCCTTTAATTGTTTCGACTATGGAGCGGAGTATTTTTGGTGGCAAAGAATTCCCCGTATTATTGCACAATTGTTGGCAAGTTTTACGAAATTTAGAACCGATACTTGGGACTTGGATGGTTTCCCAGTCTGGATCCTTACTTTGGGAAAGAGCCTGTTTGAACAAGGCGATTCGGATTGAAAGTTCAATTCCAAAATCGTCGGAGGCATCAACAAGTATTACCGATTCGTCGAGACACTCTATCAAGCCTCTAAAATCGTCGCATACCAGTACATCGCCTTCAAAAAATTCAGGAGGACAGGGTAGATCTGGAAGATCATCTCTATCATGTTCAAGATCGTGAATTTGTGTTCTGACTTGAACGACTTGTTTTGGGGCTTTTCTTAGTACGAGGGAATGTCCCCCCAGAGGCTGCGAACAATACTTTCTCAAAACTGCAATCACGGACCGAAGACCATCATGTGTTGTGAGACCAATAATATCTGGCTCCGTTTCAAGGTTGTCAGATAAAACGTCTTCGACTTGATAACGGGCTTCAAAAGATGGAGTGAGCGTCAGCAATCTCTCTGTAATTGTGGCGACAGTATTTACGTCGTACTCGACGATTCCGTGTGTATTAAAGAGTTCTCTAAGATGACCTCGAAGTGGATAAAGTCCATCATTGTCAAGAACCTCTGAAACCCTTTCACTCATGTAGGTGACTACCCACGTCTCATCAAGTAGCTTGCTCCAGTCCAGTAAGGTATCCACATACTGGAACGCATCATCTTTGGTACAGGAGAAATGAGGGACGGCAAGGACGCTTGCATCGATTGTCACACCAGGCAAACTACTCATCGGTCTCCCTTCCGACTGGCTTTTCTCTTTTTAGCAGCAGCACGAAGAATTTCCTCCGCCTGCTTCTGTGATTGGTCAAAAAAGCCTTCGGGCCAGTCGGAAATAGCACCATATTCGTTAATCACTACTTCCCGGAAGGATGAGTTTTGAGCTGGCTTTTCGACAAAGTAGATTTTTGCCAAGTTGTTCAATTCGCTTTCTGGATATGCCGCAGCAATTCGGAATCTTAGTCGGTCAATAAGGTACTCACTGTGGGTTTCGACGATACATTGTTTATTACATAATGCCATAGAGAGAAAGAAATCTCCTAGCAAGGTCTGAACCTTTGGATGTAGATGTAGTTCTGGCTGCTCAAACACTAGGGTTGTGTCGGTATCAGCCAAGAGGCCCATAACCAAGATAGGAAGAACCTGGCTTACACCAACGCCGACATGCGTAAGGTCGTGAGTGCCATCTGAGTCGGAAAGTGCCACTTTCAATTCATGCCCTAGCTTGCCTCGGTCTCGACTATTTACAGACTTGGCGACACCAAGATATTGAAGCCAGTCAACCACTGCGACTTCAAGGCTTCTGGTGACCATTTTACGATTTATGAGCGAGGATTCGAAATTGGCTGAAGGTATATACTCGATTTTTTTGTTTTTATGTCGATCAAGGATTGAGGCCGTGTGCTCCCCACGCAGACCGACATCATACGGATTGGCTGCTGGAGTAAGAGGATATAAAGGCTTTGGAGCATCTCGTAAAGGTCCGAGGTATTTTAACGATGAGGAAAAAAAGTCATCTAAGTAATTTGTGGCCTCAGCAATCAAGTAAGGCGGACTGACTTGGATGAATCTGTGGGACTCAGACGACGAAACATTGGAAGCTCTCATTGCCTCATAAATTAATTCGGAAAGATCATCCTGTTCTCTCAGTGCTCGTTGAACTTTCACTCGGTCTTTATCGGACAGTTTGAGAAAATTCTTATGCCAAGTACGGATTCTCATTCCCTCTAAACCCATACCCGGTAACAGCCCTTGTTGGGGTTCATTATTGAAAGTCCCATCAAAATCGATAGTGTTCCCGAGAACACGACGCAAGATGGCAATTATTTCCTTGGAGAGAAAAATATTTCTCTTCATGACACGCTGAAACCCAACAGTTTTTCGGCCACTGCTCGTCAGAACATGAACTATTCTATTAGCATCCTCTTTGATCGTGTCAATTCCGCAAGTAATTTGCTCAGGAAGAAAATGACGCAGAGCACATCCTATAGGCTTTGCCGACATGTATTGCTCTTCCATCTCTTCCATAGAACTATCATCAAAACGGACCTCGTACGCCATGCTGGCGCGTACTGACTCATCAAGTTCATTGACAGCACCTATCCCATCGATTTCAGAGATCGTCTTGTCGGAATGGCGAATAAAGATTTCAGCCTTTTGGTCCACATTATCTTCATCTCTGACTGTACAGGATAACTGCGTTGCAAAAAGTCGCGGTCGTATCTGAAATATATCCCGCTGGGAACTTGCAGGATCGGCGTCAAAAGATAGCTCGCAAGCGATCTCCTGAAACTGAGAGAGCCACGGATCGTAGTAGCTGGTACGATGAGGCATGCTCGCTAATGGCCTGTACTGCTCAGATATAGGACGGCAAGTGCATTTGATGGTTATCTGATCCGATTCACTGCCGTTCGATTTCATATCGTCAAACTGACCGAGGCTAATCAATGCACCGTTCAAAACAACCGATCTGGAATCAACTTTATGTGCTAGCGTTTGAGCAATGAGTAGAATGGATTGAATAAACGTACTCTTGCCGCTACTATTCGCACCGGCGAAAATTGTTAGCGGTCCAAGAGCTAATTCGGTCTCCTCGCAAATCGACTTGAAATTAGATACATTCCATTTGGTAATCATTAGCTATTCACCTCCCATTCTTGTTACTGCTTGGTCGTACCACAAAAGCAGCTTTGGGTCTTCTTCGAGGACGTTGTTGGGGATTTTCTCGGCCAACGCTATAATCGTGGCGTAGTCGCGTTCCTGATAGGCTTTTTTGAAGCCTGCACGGACAGCTTCCAGCCGGAAGACCCTGAGCTTCTTCTTGGCCTGCTTGTACTCCTCGAACTCCTTGAGCAGCGCCTTCTCGCGCAGCTTCTCCAAGTTGTCTGCCTTATTTGGGTCGGGCACATACCAGCGATCCTTGGCCTTGTCCTTAAGCGATGGGTTGTCCTTGGCCAGATTGCGTAGCTCCTTGAAGTTCGACGAAAGATAGCTGTGAATCTGATTGGGCACTTCGCCCTTGCCGTCATAGGATAGGAAGTTCTGCTCCAACATTTCGGACAGTTCTGGCAGCTTCTCGTGCTTTTGCCAGCCGCCGATCTCTTTCAGGAATTGAGGATGGATGTCCTGAAAAGTCTGAGGTTTCTTGGTGAGCTGCTGCTTAAGCCACTGGATAGCCGAGGCTTCGTCGGAGACGAAAAGCTGAAGTTGGAGAACCTCCTTGACCGTCATTCGCTTCTTATCGTACTCGGCAGCTTGGTTGGGCAGGAAATACATACCGTCACGTGAAGGAAATCGCTGTCCTAGACCGACGTAAAACTCAGCAGCGGACAAAGGAACCGTCACCCCTCGCTGGACATGAAAGGCAACCATGCGGTCAAAGAGCAGGAAGTCCTGGCGCTCGGCAATGACCTCGGCTTGACCATTGTTAGAAACAAAGACTGGTAGTTGCTTTAGATGAGTACGTACAAAATCCCAGACGCCGTCCTCAGTTCCTGATTCTAGTTCAAACCTCCGCTCAAGTCCTCCATTGGGTTTATATGCTGAGATAATCAAATCCTGTTTCACTGCACCTGGACGAATATCTGCCAATATGGTTGTTGAACCTTTGTCGAATACGTCAACTTGAGCAATAACGAATCCGCTCTCACCTATAGCTGTTTGTATCAAGTTCCATACGCTTGCCATTGTATTGTGGAACTCTACGGTCATCCAACGACCAGGTTTGAGTACACGGTGACATTCTCTGAAGCACGCTCCCATTAATAATGCATAGTCTTCAAACTCTCTATTCCTAGTTTCGTCAATAACTGCTTCATCGGATCTATTAGTTTTCACTTTAATCCAACTTTCCAATAATAGATTCATCTCTGAATAAATAATGTTCGCCCCAAATGGTGGATCGGTATAGACGTAGTCAATCGAATTGTTGGGCAAAGCGGTAAGGGTTGTGAGGGATTGTGTAGTCACGATAGTAGTCGTTTCCTGATTTCGCTTTTTCTTCTCGGCAGCCTCAAGCTTTTTTAGTTTTCTACGCAAAACACCGAATATATTCTTCTCCATTCGAACTATTGGCATATATAGGTTGCCGGACATACCACCACCACCGCCAAAATAGCCCTGCCTTTCTGATACAACCGTGAATATAGAGGATAGAGTTGCTCTACATAGATTCATGAGTGATTCATCCTTAATCTCATTGATGCGTGACCATAAGTCACTGAAAACAATGAGATTGCGCTTTGACAAGAATCGAGACACATCCGTAATTGCCTTGTCACCAAGTTGAGCGAGCTTTGCCGAGTAGCCTTCTGGGTCTATCTCTTCAACTGGATACCATTCTGTACTAGTTATATTGAAAATTTCCTTATCGAGAGACAAATCGTATTCTGTAGGAGCTCTGCTTATTCGATTCCTACCGGAACCAGCATTCACCCAAACGAGCTGTTTTTTCTTTCCCTCATAAACAATTACTCTTTCCACTTTTCGGACATTCAGTTCTGCACCGCATGACGGACAAGAAAAACTCTTACGAGTCTCTACTTTATTACCGTGGTGGATGATACCATGAGGGAAAAAGGGGAATTCAAGAACACACTCGGGACACGTAAAAACATCGGACCATACATAATAATTGACTGGTATTTTTACACCACTTTCAACTGTGTAGTATAAGTAGGCCCACTGTTTTTCTGATTCACAGATGATATTTGTTAGATAATAAACTGCATCTTGCGAATCGTGACTTTTGTTGTTTACACTAGAAATAAAAGTGGCGATTGGACATAAATCACCGATGATCGCGTGCCGATTTGATTCCCTAGAGGCTACACCAGCCATGCCAGTACCGCAGAAGCCATCAAATACTAAATCGCCCGGCATCGTGTAGTGCTCAATGAGGTGTCTAATAACATCCGGCGGAACTTTTGTGTGATACGGGTGGAACGAATATACAGGGTGCCTAGTTGAAGCCCGCATCTCACCGCAGAATAGTATCCGTGAATACTCCGTCTCCGGATCATACTGCTTCCCATGGTGCTTAATGAAATCCCCAATGAAAGGATTCGGGCAGGCGGTATAATACGGAGGATCACTCAGGTTCAGAATGTCCTCGTCCTTGCCAATCGGGATCCCCTCGATCTTGCGAAACTCGGGGCCCTTTAGCTTCTGGCGGAGTTCCTCGGTAAAGTGAGCGCGGCGGGCTTTGTCGTTTTCAAAGGTTATGCCGAGGCAAGTCACCGGGCCGTCATTCCGGGCACCTCTGATTGCTGATCCAAACTCTATGGCCTGCTGTTCTTGGTTCATCTCAAGTTTTCCATCAACTGTTTTCCTTTTCGGGCCAGACGGTATTTCTGGTTTTATCTTTCCACCACGATCCGCACCTTTGCCGGATCTTTGCCTCTAGTGAGCTGATCGATGTATTCGTCAAATCGGTTCTTCATCTCTGCTGGAGTTGCCGGGCCATCGGTCACCTTCAGGGCAGTTTGCAGGTCCTGTGCATGGACGGTGACTTTGATCAGACCGGAGAGCACTTCTTTGAGGGCATGTACAAAGCTGCTGCTTAGGGGTACCGGTAGCTCACGCGACTGAATGAAGGCCTCCAGCGGCTCGCGGTCGTCCGTCTTCAGCAAATCCATGTTGTCCTGGGTGGTCGGGTCCTCCAAGTTGCTGAGGATGATGGAGGTCCAGTCTTCCGTCATCTCATCGAGTTGATCATCCATATCATCGATCTGCTGAGGGCTTGCAACCGTGCTGGTTTCGGTAGAGGGCTTAAATCCGCAGTGCAGACAAGTCGGCGTTGAATCCAACTCCTGCTCGGTCAGAGCGAAGCAGCTTTTCAGAGCTATTAGGCGATCCTGAAAATCGGTAAGCTGTTGCCGAGGCATTAGATCAATCTCGTCGGCTAATTTGACTAAGGCTTGCAATCGCGAGTCGCTGAGCAGTGCCGCCTTGCGCCGATCATCGTTCGCGCCTAAGCGGGCCTTAGTGTGAAGGTCAATATAAGCGACCATGTAGTCCCTCTTGAGCTTTTGTATTTCTACGCCGATGGCTTGGGACTGTTGGGCCTCGATCCGGGGCACTTGGCTGAGGGTGCTCAGGACGTTCTGCCGGGTCTTCTTCATGCGGCTCACCCAGTCATGTTCGGTGGGCAGTACCGCTTCAGCCGTGGCCAGATAGGAGGCTGTCGGTGCATGGTCTATGACGAACTCGCGCAAAGAGTCCAACTCATCCATAGCAGTTAGAGCTTCTTCGTGCGCCATGATTTCCGGCACACTGTAGCCGAAGTTTTTCAACCTGCCGGGGGAAGAGTATGCCTGAAGCGATTCAAAGAAGGTCTTGGCTTTGTCCAAAGCACCGGCCTGGCTGGCGAGGGCGGTGCTGGCGAGCAAGTCCTGTCCCCAGAAGGAAAGCCCTTTTTGCATATCCTGTTGGGCCATGACGACACGCTTAACCATCTTGCCTATAGTGTCCTGCAGATTCTGGACCGGTTCGTCGTTGCCTTGGGCAACAAGCTGGGCCATGCCTGGCGGCAATCCGAGCAGTTCAAACAGCACCCTGATAGCGGGCAGGTTCCATTCCTTGGGTTGCTCCAAATGCTTGAAGCGGATCAATTCGTCCATGCTGGTGGCCGCAAGCTGCGGTAGCTCGGTAGCGTCGAATTTTTTCCCCGGAATAGCAAGCACAATGTCGCCGGAGTACACCAACGCAGCCAAGATGACTGCTACCCATTCGGGTTCGAGACGAAAGCCGCTGGGGTCCATGAATTCTAACCCCTGGTCGTCTTGAATGATCTCGCTGCGATTTACCACTTGGCCCTGACCCTTAGCCTTTACAGCATCGATAATGAACTGGGTGTACTTTGATTTGTAGGGGTCCATCCTCTCACCATCTAGCAGTTCCAGTGCATCCAGCACGGCAGTGGCCTGCTTGGTAAGGTTCTGTCCGGCGATAGCCCGCAGAGCATCTTGGGCGGCTTGGGCGCGGTTGTTGCCGGTAATCAGCACCGAAAAGGATGGGTAGTCGGGAGCCTGATTTTCAAAATTCGGGGCTAAGCAGACGCCCGCGATGGTATTGATCAGATCGCGGAAGTTGATGGTTTCGTGGGGCAACAGGCCCGACAGGTCACGAATGGATTTGCCCTTGGCCCACTCGGAGATGGACTTCGTGCGGCCTTGGTAGGTGACCTCAAAGGCACTGGTCATCTGCGTTTGTAGCCACCGGACTAGCTGGCGCAAAAAGCCGTTAGCCTTGGCCTCATAAGTAGCTTTGGCGTGGGCCGAGGAAGTACCCGCGAGGTCCAAAGCCGCCGCGTAGCTTTTCAGCGCGATCTCAAATTCCTCGTCGGTGTCTTTCAGGCGAAAGAAGACCTCGTCGCTTGCTTTGTCATCCCTGAAGCGGGGCGGGTCATTTGGCTGGATAAAGTAAAGGTAGAAGTCCCGCTGAGGTACGGCGGTGGAGCGCTCGTTGGGTGCTCCGAAAAACAGATACCCGGTGCGGGCAGCGTTGTGCTCCTGCCAAGTAAGTTCGTGTTGCCAGATTTTGTAGCCAGTTACGTAGGTAGAGTCTTGGCATTCCATGACCCGTTTGAGGGCCTCATAGTAGAAGCGGTCGAGCCGAGTGTTATCGAGGCTCTCTGTTCGCTTGTCAATGATGGCGTCGAAGTCTTCGGTCTTTTTTAGGTCCAGATAGTATTGGCGATTGTCCCTGTTGAATGAAATGAATTGTCCACTGACCGCTCTGTCGATTTCGCGCAGAACTGTTTCCACGTGGGTTTGCAGGTCTTTGTCGGGTTCATCGCTGCCCAATTCCTCAATCAGGGGGTCAAAAAGGCAGAGGCGGTCTCGCAGTTCCTCGGCGGATGCACCTATGGGCGTATAGATGTCACCAGTAGTCAGGCGATGGACAGAGAGCGCATGGATCAAGCGCAGGGCCATCGGCTTGTACTGCTCGCGGGCGATGGCGTTTTCGATGCGGGATTCCAGCACTTGGCTGCAATCAATGACCTCCCTGATTTCGGGAATGGCGCGGAAGGCCGCGTTCTTACTGAGCGTGTTCCAGTAGCTATCGAAGGCAATTAGGCCGGGTTGGTCCTGCGGTACCACTTCGTCCATCTTGCCTTTCATGCGTATGGATAGGGTCTTGAGCACCTCGCGCTTTTCGACCACCGTGACCCGCTCGAAGGTGTCAATGTAATCGGGATGTACGGGAAAGAGATGGACGAATTCATCCATCCGCTCGTTGAGCCGGCCATAGAACTTGGCGAAGGGCATCAGGTAATCGCGGATATGGGCCTTTTGCTCGACGGTCTTTTTGAGCAGACGCTCGGCCACTACGAACTTGACGTCATTACGGGCGATCTGGATTTGCTCGAAACGGTCTTTTACCCGACGGATACTATTAGAGACAAAGCCGAAGCGGGGGCTGTCGAAAATGGCTTCCTGCACCCCGGCCATAAAGCGGAAACGCAGGTCTTTGCACACTTCGCCCATTTCGCGGAGGAAGTTGAGGTCGAGGATCAGCTCTTGATCCCTACGGCTACGGAGATAGTCTAGTAACTCGTCAACTACCAGTAGCAGACCGTGTTCGGGGAAAGCCTCTCCGAACTTGTCCATCAGGTCTTCAAAGGCCCGCTTGTGGCTAGCAATTTCACCCACATCGGGGAATATGTATTCCACTCCGAGCTTTTCGAGATATTCTTCCAATTCAGAGACCAAGATGTCGCGCAGGGACATAGTGGTGGCCCCGATCTCTGTGCGGATGACCTTGAAGCGCCCAGCGATTTGTGCGGCTGAGTCGCGGACGGCGGAGTGATTCAATTCTTCCAATAGGGAGGCGTCTGCGGCAAGACTTGAAATCACCGACATCAGGTGCGATTTACCGGTTCCGTAGTTACCGACGACTAAAATACCTTTGTTATCGACAGGTTGGTCGAACTGCATCTGCGGGATGACAAGCCGAGTAAGCTGTTCGGCCATCTCCTCGGAAATGACGTAGGTATTCACAAGATGGTGCGCGGCACTGGACTCGTCCGCGTCGCGCAACTGAATAACCGACTCAATAGGGTCGAATTGAATAAGATCGCCGTATTTCATGTTGGTCCTGCTGGTCCTGTCTCTTTACTGGTGGTTCGCAAACCATCTTAACGAACCGCTCCGCATATTCATTAATATAGGGGGGGACTAGCTGTTCCGTCGATAGGCACCCCATTGACCGTCGTCGTCCCATCCATACTCACGATGAGTGCATTGACCGAGTCATATTCTCGGTACTCCGGGTGCTCCCGCTCTGCGTATAAAAGCCTCCCGCCAGCAGAGCACCCACTCCAGGAAGCCACCACGACGCGGTTCCGCGAAATGTCTCTTAGCAGACCCAACGGATCTTACTTGAGGTCCTTGTCAAAGAGGATTTCGAGATTATCAAACACCACCGGCGGCTGAGCTTGGGTAGCAAGTTGATCGAGAATACGCGGTAGCCGTAGCGATCGCTGCCGAGCCGTTAGTTCGAGCATCTCGTATGAGAGTGCTCGATTGACATTGATAACTTGCGTACCGAACGCATCGGCGACCTCGCGCAGGATACCGGTCTTGCCGGAACCACTCTCGCCCACCAGCAACACCAAGCGGTGATACAAGCTGTCTGCGACCTCGAGAGCTCGCTTTATCTACTCCTGAATCGGTTCAGCCATGCTTCAGCGCGGCACTATCCAATCGTCTTCTATTTCCATGCCAAAGCCCGGCGCGTCCGAAGGGACCAAGCACCCATCTTGGGGCACGGCTGTGCCCGGTATGGTGGGAACTTCATCCAAGGGAATGCCTGGGGGCGAGCCGAGCCAGAACTCGGCCATCGGCGACTCGGGAAAGGCAAAGGCGAAGTGTTGTCCGTAGGCACTGTTGGCGCCGCCGTGGGGGATGGTGACAAGGCCGGCGGCTTCGGCGATGTAGTAGATCTTGACCGCCTCGGAAAGCCCGCCGCACCACTTGAGATCCGGTTGCAGCACATCGACGCAACGGTGTTCGACTAGCTGGCGGAAGGCTTGACGACCGTGGTGGTCCTCACCGGTAGCGATGGGCACGTACGGAGCGGCCCGCTTGAGCGCGATGTGGCCTTCGAGATCTGTGGGAATCAGCGGCTCCTCAATCCAGCGCATCTGATAGGGCTTGAGCCGTTCGGCGACTTGAACGGCGTATTCGACGTTGTAGGACATGACCGCGTTGAGCATCAGCTCGCAGTCCGGGCCGATGGTTTCGCGCGCTTGGGCGATTTTGTCTTCGAGGCGGTTGAGTCCTTCCTGACCCTCTCGGTAGTGGACCGGATTGGTGACCTTGAAGGCATTAAACCCCAGTTCGAGGCCCCAGTCGAGGTCGTCGCCAGTGGCGTAGAGTTCGAGATGGTCGCGGCAGGGGCCGCCAAGTAGGCGGTACACGGGCTGGCCCAGCAGCTTGCCTTTGAGGTCCCAGAGCGCCAAATCGATCCCGCTTTGGGCAACGGCTGCGCTACCAGCATGACCGAGGCGCTGAGCGGCGCGCCACATCAGGTCGTTGAGGAATTCCGTGGCCAGACAATCGCGGCCCGTCAGCAGGGGTGCGAAGACCTGCTCGACGATAGCGGCGACCGGCGCGCCAAAGGAGCAGCCGCCCAAACCCCAAGTGCCGTCTTCGGCGGTGATCTGCACCCATACCGGCCCGCCGCCCATGCCCGGCATCTGGCCGGGTAGGCGCGAGAATTCTGGATACTTATTGATCGGCAACGAACGCGGCGCGCTCTGATTCCAAGAGGGGCGGCGAGGCGCGGTTTTGGGCGGATTGTGTGGAAGCCGGAGGTCAACTACGCGGATGGATTGTATTTGCACGTCTAAAGCCTTCTCAAATCTACATCGGGTGTTTTGCACTACGTAGGGGCAATTTGCCGCAAGGGGGATACATTATATCGCCGGGCGTTGGTAGCAGCAAGGTTGGGCAGCGCGGTTAGGCCATAGAAGTTCTCTCTTGGGGACTGTCGTCTTGCGTCGCCCATGCGGACGACGGAAAGCGAGGCGACAGGGGCTTCACCTGCCTTTAGACGAGACAAAGGGAGCGACCTGAGCGACGGGGCCGCAGGTTCCCTGAGTGAAGGACGATATAGCTTGACACGGTCCTGCCTTATAGCCATAGCTTCTATTATGAAGCGAATAATTCAGGTCAAACTCCTTCCTACGGCTGAACAAGCCGGTGCGTTGGAACAGACGATGCGCCGCTTTAATGCTGCGTGTAATTGGGTTGCTGAGCGTGCATTTGAGCGCCAGTTGGCCAACAGTTATGCGTTGCACAAGTTGTACTACTACGAAGTCCGCGAGAAGTTTGACCTTCCTGCCGATATTGCTATCCTGACGTTTGCTCAGGTAGCGGCTAACTACAAGCGCGACAAGAGCAAACGGGTATTGTTTCGTCCGTTGGCGGCGATTCCTTACCGCAAAGGAGCGTTCCGTTACAAGGGCTTGGAGAGGCTCAACATCAAGACAGCGGATGGGCAACGCCATAACATCCCGATGGTGATGGGCGACTACCAAGCGGAGCAATTTGGCAACGTCAAGCTGTTTGCCGAACTGGTGCGTCGCAAAGACGGCCAGTGGTTTTTGATGGCAACGGTCGAGTTCGACACGGAACCGCCGTGTGATCCTGATGATTTTCTCGGCGTGGACTTGGGTGTCGAGAACCTTGCTGTGGACTCGGATGGCCAACAGCATTCGGGCCAAGGCGTGGAGCGGGTGCGTGTCAAAAACCAAACGCTCAAGCAAGCTCTTCAGTCGGCGGCGGACTTGGCCAAGAATCACCGACGCCGTAAGCGCATCCGCAAGAAGCTCAAACGTATAGGAGACCGCGAAGCGCGGTTTCGGCGCAATACCAACCACTGTATCTCCAAGCGACTCGTTGCGAAGGCCAAAGACACCGCTAGCGGTATCGCTCTTGAAGACCTCAAGGGTATCCGCTCGTGGATACGGTTTCGCAAGCCGCAACGTGCCCGGATCGCTGGATGGGGGTTCGATCAACTCAGACAGTTCATCGCCTATAAAGCCCAACAAGCAGGCGTAAAATTGATGTTGGTTGATCCCAAACATACCAGTCAGATGTGCTCCCAATGTGGGCATATCGAGCGGGCTAATCGCTCCTCCCAATCCAAGTTTCGTTGTAAGCAGTGTGGCTATCAAGCTCACGCTGATTACAACGCCGCCCGGAACATCCGGGCAAAGGCACTTGTCAACGCGCCTATAGTTTCGGCCTCCTCCGCTGCGGCAGGGTAGGTTAGGGACAAGCCGCCTCCTTTAGGGGCGGTAGTTGACTAAAAGGAGTATTGCAGTTGCATCGAGTAGGCGTTGTCGGCGTAGCTCCGGGTGGAGTCGTTCGAGTCGTTGGTCGCAAACGCGTATTCCAGCCGCGCCGCAAGGTTGTCGCGGAGGTCCTGCTTAAAGCCGAAGCGCAACAGGGTGAGGTTGTCGCGCCGTTTGGTGCCGGTCCCGGACACGATCCAATCTTGGTATAACTTGAAATGACGACGCGCAGCAAGGCTCGCGCTGGAACGCGGCGCGAATCGCCAGATGAACAAAGACCCTATACGGTGGTTGGCGAAGTTGAAATCGACATCATCCGCGTCGCCGTTGTGATGGCCGAATTCACCCCCTTGTTCAGGCTCGCGAGAGAAGGGTTCGTGGCGCGGGAGTTCGCGGGTGGCTAGATCAATTTCGAACTGATATTTCAAATTCAGCAACACCCGCTCCAAGGCCATGCCCTCAAACCCAAAGCTGGCGGTCTGGCGGATCCCGCCCACGTACTCATTGAGGTCGGATATGATGATTCTTGGGTCGATAACGCCTCGGTACGCGCGAGCCTGATAGCCGGCGGAAACATATGCAATCGCGCTGAGCCGCCGTCTGAGCCCGCCTTTGACCATGACACTGCTATATGTGCTGCCTTTGCTGTTGGGAAAGTACTTGTTCCGCAATTCAGCCCCGAACCGGGACGACCACGACGGGTTCCACCGGATCTGGAGTTGACCGCTGATATCTTGCTTGAAGTATTCATGGATGCGGTCATTGGGTTGGTGCCGCAGGCCGAGGTTGGCGACGGTCAGGAGCGTGGCATCGCGGGAAAGCCTGCGGTGCCAAAGACCTGACAGCAGGTGATCGTAGCGATTCTTCCGGGTTACGTCGGCGAAGCGACGCGGGGCCATCTCATAGCGTACGGCGATGCGCGTACGAGGATCAGGTATGGCCCTGACATCGACCCCTGCCCATATATACGCGGCAAAATCCCGTTGTTCGCCCCGTTCTGTCGGCACCTGAAAGACATTGTCTTCGTACTGATAGCGGAGGTCAAAAAAGGGCTTGATCCGCAACGATGGATCGGCGTGAACTAGGCACGGGACGCTCAGTGCGAGCGACCATATCATAGCTGCAATTCTCAATGACACGTGGGGCTACCGTCACTTTCCTTGGAGCATATTCTTGAGTTCCCGGGCGAGATGTACCGCTTTCTCACCGTGGATTTTTTCTTTGGCGTACCAGCTCTCCCGTTTGGCTCGCCAAATTTCCAGCGCCGATTCCGCATCCGCAATCTCGCCTTCCAATTCGGCGATATCGAGGTTGCGGTCGAGATCGAATTCGTCTTCTTCCCCGCGGCGAATGTCGCGGAGCAACTCCAGCATGTTGCGCCGCAAATCGAGTGCTTTACTGGTTTCGCGGATCTGCCGGTCAAGCTCTCCGATTTTGGTCCGTATAATATCCTGCTGGTCTTGGAGCACGGCTAATTTCTGCTGGATCTCATCGGGGCCGTCGGTTTGCGCCGGGGCGACATCCAACGACAACAGCAACTCGCTGGACTCTCTGGCCATTTGCTCCCGGTAGGTTTCTACTTCCTCCTGAAATTTCAGCACCTTGGAAAGGATCCGGGCCTTGGACTTGGCGTCTTTGGCGACGCGGGCTTCCCCAGAAAGCCGCTCGATTTCGGCGTTCAGCATGCCCACGAGCGTACGTTGCTTGCCGACCGATTCCTCGGTAAGTGCATAGATCCGGTCGTCGAGCGCCTGGATCCGGTCCGATAATTCCCGGGACGCCTGCAGGTCGTCCTGTAGCTGTCGCTCAAGCAGTCGGCCGCGGCCTTGTTGCAGGTCTTGTTTGGCCGTGCGGATCCTATCGGTCAACTGCTCGTTTTCGCGCAGCAGTTTGTTGCTCTCCGCCGAGATGCCTTCGACCTGTTCGGCGAGTTGTTCGATTTGTATTCTCAGGTTCTGTAGGGTCGGTTCCTGCGTGAACGCCGCTGGCACCGCCCCGATTGAGATGGCGAAAAATAACAGGAGACGCCGCCAGCTAAAAAGCATAGTCCTGAACGCTCGCCGAGAGACTACAGTTCATATTTTTCAAATTTGTAGCGGAAAGTGGTTCGTTCGATACCGAGCAATTTCGCGGCGTCGGCTTTGACCTTGTTTGCCTTTAGATAGGCATCCCACAAGAGCTGCTTTTCAAAGGGAATTATATACCTGAGTAACCAAAAAGAAGTAACCCGCTGAAATACAACGGGTTACGCAAAATGGGTAAAAACCCATAAACCTGTAAAAAAGGGGAATAATTATGACGACGGAAAATCAATGTAACGTAGTTAGGGAAGCCTTTAAGAAAGAGCGTGCTAGGCAAAAAGGTCTTCTATCGTCTTGCGTAGCGCAGAAAATCTCTCCTGTCCACTTGCAGACGCCAAGCGAGCCATTAGGGCATCAAGTTGTTCCGGGGAAAGTTCTTCAAGACGGCCGTTGACATCTTCGTCAAACTTTTTTGTGAACTGTGGATCATCCGCGAATAGAACTTCTACAACGCCGATAATCTGCGAAAAGAGTTTGCCTATGTTTTCGTAGACATTAGCCATGTTATCGTCCTAGGGTAAGTCCGGTAGTATCCATTTTTTCTCTATGGCCTTTTCTGCTATGCCTATAATCGAAGTAACCCGCTGAAATACAACGGGTTACGTACATCGCAAGAAAACCTCACGACTATTCAAAAAGGAGAATAGTTATGACTGTAGCGTTAAGAGAAAAACAGTCTGAATCTGATGAAACTATGTGGGACCCAGTTCTTGCAAGAGGTGTTGGGAATAATGAGCGTCTTCGTCAAGCGACAATTCGCGCAATAGAGCAGCAGCGGCAGCGGCTGGAAGATTTAAAGGTATCTCAAGGTCGTCGTCCGTCTGCCGTGATAGAAAAATTGTGGTGCGTGCTACGTGCCCTCTTCTCGGGCCTTCGCTAGCAGAGCGAAAACTACAGTTTATAACCATGCTAGCTATGTGATAGGGTTTTTCTTGATCGGCCATCGTCTGTCTCCTTTAAGATGGTGGCATGGGAAGGGCGTCAAGCTACTGCCCGACGCCCTTTAGGTCAAGTATGCCCGACGTGGCCTTATCCGAACCACTTTTAGATGCTTATGGCTTTTGATCTTTTAGCGACTTTGCTATCGTTTTCACCTATGAAGACTTTAGCGGCAGCGACGCCGACGACTTTGGTGAAGGCGGCATCTACCGCACCATTGACGAGTCCTCCGAATATGGGTATAAACTTGCTTAGTTGCGTTCCCGTTTTTACGCCAGCTCCAACAAGTAGTTTGGCGGCAACGGCTCTACAGACTTTATCGACGGCCTTGCCGGGAAATTTCATAGCAACAGCTACAAGCAGTCTTTTACCGGCCTCTACGCCTGCTTCCTTGACGATCTTATTGGCAGCATTGCCACAGAGACAGGCGAGACATAGAGCTTTAACACGGTCGTCATTAATGTTGTAGCCCCCCATGTGGGCGATAGCGGCAATCATACGTAACTGAGTTGAATTCGACAGGTAGGTTGATATTTAGGCTCGAACAGGCATCGGAGTCTCCCTATTTTGGGATAGCTTGATTCACCGCCATGGATCATCTACCCCAGGGAAACTCCGATGCTGCAACTAACTCGCTTGCCGGTCAACCTTCGTTATTTTTTGCGTGGGACTCAACATTTTTTTCGTCATCGCCATCATCTGGTGTTCTGTTGGAGTATGACGCTGTTGTTAATCTATCAAGATAAAGCGACGCTGTGTGGTTTAGCCCGCCTGGGTCCTAACCATATAGCGGAATGGCACTTACGTCGGTTGCTGTATGCGACCTACTGGAGTTGGCGGTTGCTGTTGGGGTACTTGGTCGATGCGGTGATCGCCGGGCTGCCACCGGCGGAAGACGGTCGGGTGTTAGTGATCGTCGACGGGACCTACAAAGCCAAGGTGGCCAAGAAACATCCGTTGGTGCGCAAAGCCCGCGCCGATGGCTATAGTCCCTTTCTGTGGGGGTTTGAAGTGATCCTGGTCATGCTGCAGTGGGGCAATTATCGAATCCCTATCGATTTCGAGTTGGTTCGGCGTAAAGAAGACCCGGCCTATCAGAAACCCAATGTGTTGTTTCGTCAGATGCTGGCCGCTTTGGTGCCACCGGCTTGGGCCCAGCAAGTGATCGTGGTCGCCGATGCCGGGTTTCCCGCTAAAGAAACGCTGCACTTGATCCAGCAACGGGGCTTCTTTTTCGTCATGAGTTTGCCCCGCACCTGGAAGTTTGAAGACGGCCATACGCTCAAAGATTGGGTCAATCACACGCGCTACACCTGTTATCGAAAAATCTGGTTTCGTCCGCACGGCTCCCGTCGGCGGGTCTATTGGGTCTACCGCGGTCGTAAACGCCTGCGACACATCGGAGATGTCACGTTGGTCTTGAGCAAGAAACGGCGCAACGATTCGCCGAAACAAACCAAAATCCTGGTGACCAATCTACCGGACGTGACCGCAGGCCAACTCGTCGTGCTGTATACCCGCCGCTGGCACGTAGAACTGCTCATCAAAGAATTGAAAGGGGCCACCGGATTAGGACAAGCCCAGGTGACCAAGCAGACCCAACGAGTCGAACGCTCCGTCGCGTTGTCTGTTATGGCCTACTTGGTTTTGATCCATCTTCGGCATCGGGAGATTCCCCACCAAGGACCGTGGAGTGCGTTTACCCTCAAGCGAAATTTTGCTTGGCAGAGTGCTCGACAACAGATTGAACATAACCAAAAACGAACCTACAGAAAGGCCGCGTAATACACCTACCTGTCGAATTCAACTAACTGAACAAAGGTCACAGCCGCTAGGCTTGCTGGGATACCGGCAATAGCGGATATAGGCCCGAGTAAGCCAGTCAAGAAGCCTATGCCCCCTGATTTTGCTATTTGCCAATTAATGAGCTCCTCGGCATCTTCATATGTTGTATTATGCTTACCGATAAAGTCTTCGGCTATTTCTTGGGCACTATCAATAGGGCCAAGCTCCATCGCGGATTTATCTAGTGCCCATCCCAGAACATCGCTCAGTGCTTCTTCCGATGTCTCTTTGCCCTTCTCGATTAGCCCTTTTTCTTCGGCGTTTTCCATCCCGCTGTCTCCTTGTGAGGCGTTGACTGTTTTGGCTCCCTCCCGCCGAGGGAGCCGGGCGGTTGTCAACATCCACACAGGTATATTGCGGGACGGTCCTTGCCTATTCACCTAGGCCGGGGAGCGACCCCAGCCCGTTTACTGGCTGTTGTATTCAGCAAGCCCCCCGACAAGCGGGCCTGTCTGGATGTTGACGGGAGAACAAGCTAAATACATCAGGTATACTGTCAAGCCTGATGTGAGAGCATTGGCGATAGGCATGGATCTGTTTATTCAAAGCAGCCAACTCTACAATACCTCGGCCTATTTGCTCTCTTTCTTCTAGCGTACATTCGACGCACTCGTCGCCTTCACATTGACAGAAGGCATAAGGATGCCGAGGCCGAGCTGTTGATAAATGGGACTGTTCTTTTTGCAGGGATTGGTTATACTTAGAGGTACTACTAGTCATTAGAAGGTCCTTTCTTCTATGGCTAAGCCCTTTCGCGTCCTGCCAGACGCTAAGGCAAAGGGGTGCCCCGCTGATTCTCTTAACGGAGAGCTAGCGGGGCCTATTAGTTGCTGCTGTCTATGCCAGTATACCCGGTTCTGAGATTAGGATCAAGACAAAATCAGAACCCTACCTTTGCGAGCTAAAAAAGAAGTGTCCAAGACTTGAAACAGCCTTGGACACTTCTCGCTATGCGTCCGCTATGAGTTCCCGATAGAGCACCCGCTTTCCCAGCATCCCTTGCGCCATCAACGCCATCTGCTGAATGGTATCGACGGCGCGTGCATTATGCCGCCCGGCGAACTCGCCTATATATCGGGCTAGGTGCTTCTCGCTCATCTTGTGGTACGTGCCGTAATAGCCACGCTTGAGCAAAGCCCAAAACGACTCAATGCCGTTGGTATGGGCTTGATCGCGCACGTATTCGCCGACGCTATGCTGGACGGCTTCATGGTTGGGGAACCCCTCGTAGATGCTGCTTTCGTCTGTGTACAGCATAGACTCTAAGGTCATATTCTCTTCCACAAAGCCTTTGACGTTAGCGCGGTTGACGGGCTGGGTTACTTGTGCTCGTACTTCCTTAGTGACTCGATCCTTGAGACCTGTTACAGGGATCTTGCCTACGGTGCCGCGCCCGGCGTGCAGCTTCTTGCTTTCGTGCTTGTTGGCCTCCTTGCCGCCTATATAGGTCTCGTCGGCCTCGACAGGACCCGCTAGGAGCGCTTCGACGTCCTTCTGCCACATAGCGCGAATACGGTGCGCCAGATGCCATGCGGTTTTCTGCGTGACACCTAGGTCGCGGTGCAGCTTCATCGACGACGTGCCCTTGAGGCTCGTTGTCAATAAGTAGATCGCCAATATCCAAGTCTGATACCCTAGCTTGGTATCGGCCATGACGGTGCCCGTGCGGACGCTGAAAAACTTACGGCAGTCGCGGCAACGATACGGCATAGTCGGATGCGTACTGCCAGACTGCACGCGCTCAGACTGGCAGTACGGACACAAGACGCCATTAGGCCATCTCGTATCGGCAAACCACGCCTCCGCCGTGGCGTCGTCGGGGAACATGCGGACTAATTCGGGCAGGGAAAGCCCCTTGCGAAAGGACTGGCCCGGCCCTTTCTTCGTGGTCATAAAAACACCTCCTGTACGTGGGATAAGCCGCGAAGAGAGTGAAGCCTAGATGACTCCATCTCGCGGTTATACCACAAAAGGAGGTGTTTTGGTTACTCAGGTATATAATTCCCAAACTTTACTCCGGGTGCGGGTGGAAGTGCATCTGTCCGACGAGTCCGGCGCGATCATCGCGGAGTTGGGACCCACTTGGCCGAGGAGCCTCACGCCAGGTGAGAAGCTATACGTTTCCCTGCCTGTCGGTGGTCAGGCTTTTGCTGGCTGGTCACCCCATGCGGAGGTCGGCGCTGGCGAACACGGAGGCGGTGAAGGTGGTGAGGGTGGCGAAGGTGGTGAAGGCGAGGGTAATGAGACTAGCGGCCATGCCGAAGGCGGTGAAGGCGGTGAAGGCGATCCATCGAGTCCGATCCTCGCGCTCGACGAGTCGTTTGACGGCGTCGTCAACGGCCTGCGCGTGGCCATGTCCTATGACCCGGTCAGGCGCTCGTTCTCGGGCATCGTCGAGAACGCGATGGCGCTGACCGCCTGCTCCGTCCAGATCGAACTCAACCTCAAGCAGGGCACGCGCACGGTCGTCGAGTTGGGACCGTTCCCAGTCGGCGATTTAGCACCGGGTGCCAGTGCGATCACTGAACTGTTGGTCGACGACGAGCCGCTGGCGGCGGGAGTAGCTTTCGACGCCTGGGAGATCCATCCGGAGGTGTTTGACTGCAACTGCCCAAGTGGCGAAGGCAGGGGTGAAGGCGGTGAAGGCGGTGAAGGCGGCGAAAGCGGTGAAAGTCATGAAGGCCGTGAAGGCGGCGGGTGAAATTTTCCGGCTGCTCAACCGCGGGCATTTGCGCGGTGGCAAGCCATCGGTACCTAACTATTGTCGGTGCCATCTTCCTCCGCGTCATCGGCGATCAAGCCGAGAAATACCAAGAGTGCCCGATTTAAGCGGACGATATCGGCGTCTTCGAGATAGCCGATCCGCCTCCCCAACCGTTCTCTGGACACCGTGGTCATCTTATCTACCATTAGCCGCGAGACAGAGCGCAGGCCGTTGCGCTCGCTTGGGCCGATCGGCAGGCGGAATAGAGGAGCTTCTGTTTCGTTGGTAGTGAAAACGCAGATCGTCACCGACGCGGTGGCGTCGAAATGATCGCTTTGGACGACGACGGCAGGACGCGGTTTACCAGCGTAGCCGGTAGCTGAAACCGTCCAAATTTCGCCGCGCTTCATGTTAGGTCGTGGTCTGAGATCTCTTCGATGAAGGTCTGATCCTCGCGTTCGCCCTCGCTTTGCGCCACTGCGAGCGACTGGCAATGGGCCTCAGCCCGGAACTTCTCGCTCCGGGTTTCGGGGACCCATACCTGAATTCGCCGCAGTCCTCGCACCCGCTGGTCACGCGAACTCGGTCTTCCAAATTCCTTCGATTGCATCATCGAATCTCCTCATAGTGGAGGGTGAATATGGGGTGAATATAGTAAATGTAGTATATGCCGTCTCATCTATGGCAACGAGCGCGGCGCACTCTGGTTCCAAAAGGGGTGGCGGGCCGCGGTTTTGGGAGGATTGTACGAGATACGGAGGTCAACTACGCGGATAGATTATTTGCACATCTAAAACTTTCTCAAAACCTGCATTGAGCGTTTTTCGCTACGTAGGGGCACCCCTCGTGGGCTCCCCAAGTGGCGGTCGGCAAAGTCCAAGTACTGCTCCCAATCGCACTCGGCGAGGTCGTGGCCGCCGCTACGGATGTGGTAGCCAATCTGGCCCATGACCGGCTGATCGACGGCAGGCATCTGCGTGGCCGGCAAGCCGTCGGTTCCAAGCAGGCGATAGACGGGATCGGCGGCGAGGGCAGCGAGGAATTCGCCGCGCGGGTCGGCCCAGCGGTCCTCGACGGCACTGGCTACGTAGAGAGGACGCGGCGCGCAAAGTGCCAAGAGTTGATGCTGATCTACGGGCAACTCGTCTTCGGCATCGTTATAGCGTCTGAAATTGTCGCAGAACCAGTGCGGGAACGCGCGGTTGATATGCGCGACAGTCTCGCCGTAGCGCCGCCGCGAGAGGGCCGCCCCACCGCAGCCGGAATCATTGGAAATGACCAAGGCAAAGCGCAGGTCGCAGGCCCCGGCCCATAGCGCGGTCTTGCCCAGCCGCGAGTGGCCGAGCACGGCGACCTTCTCGTGGTCGCAGTCCGGATCAGCTTGCAGATAATCCACGGCGCGGCTCAAGCCCCACGCCCAAGCGCCAATAGCCCCCCATTCGTCGGGAACGGGCCGTTTTTGCCCCTCTTGGTAGAAGAGCGGGTGGACGCCGTTGTGGTAGCCGTCGTCGTAGTCGGGGTCGAGGTCGCCGCAGTACATGGTGGCCAAGCCGTAGCCGCGCGCGATGATTTTGGCGACGGGCCAGCGTCTTTCTAGGCAGCCGCGCGAGTTGAAGGTGGCGCGGTGATCGACGATGCCGTTTTGCGCCTCGGCGCGCATCCAGCGGGTGTTGAGGTGGATCGCAAAATCGCGTTGGATGGAGTGATTGCCAAAGAAGTTGAGGCCCAAGAAGACCGGCACCGGGCCAGCAGCATCGGCGGGGCGATAGAGCAGGATATCCATGTTCGGGCCGTTATGGTCATCGGTGAAGCACGCGCGGACTTGGCGTCTCAGGGCCCGGCCGGAAAGAGCCTCGCCCTCTTCGGTGGTGACGAAACGGGTAGCGGGTAGGGAACCGAGCATCTCGCCGAAGACATGCGTTTTGAAGAGTTGAAGAATTTCCGGGCGGCGCACCTCGGTCCAAGTAGCCGCGTCGGCCACGGGTTCGCCGCTGGCCAGAGTCAACGGGTCGGGCAGCGCGTACGGAGGGACTTTGGTTTCGTCGTAGTTGGCTTCGCCTGGGGGCATAGTCGCTGATCTGGGAGTACGGTTAAAGTTAGATAGAGAGTATGGTAGGATCGGGCGGTGCCTGCCGCAAGGGTGCTAGCGGCAAAGGTAGAGTTGTTGCTATTGCCGACTGCCCGAGACCGGGTAGAGGGTTAGTCTTGCTTTCCCCCCTGCTCCCTCATCGGCAACGATCAGCGCGCCGTCCGCAGCGAAGGTGATCCCTTCCGCCTGACGATGCCACTGGGCAGGAAACAGCTTGGCGGCAACGACCTGACCGCCCGGCGTAAGCTCCGCGATGGCCCCCTGACGAGCCGCTACGACAAAGTAGTTTCCCGACACCGGATGTCGCTCGATGCCAGAGGGCTGGAATTTCTTTCCTCCGATGTGCCGCGAGAATTCAATGACAGGTATTACGGTATGTGCATCTTCGATTAGCTGCTTCTCGTCAATCGACCAATGATATATTCCCAACTGTTCTTCTAGATCTGCCCTTCGAGGGTTCTTGCACATCAGTACGAGTGCCCGCTGGCTCTCGTCATACGCTAGACCCTCTATTTCGCACTCTCTGCCGACGCCGGTAGCATAGGTGTTAAAAAGAACGGACTCGCCATCAGCACCTTCACCGCACTCGTACAGTCTCCCCGCACTTGTGACCAAATAGATCTGATCGTCAACGGTCGCAATGCCCTCGAAATCATCGGCTACCGGAGCTGCCATATCCGCTAGTTGGAATGCTTTTACGATGGACCCACTCCGATAATCGATCTCATAAACGACTCCTTTTTCATCATTGTGCGCTAGGAGTCGATTGTCCGTGGTCATGGCCAAACCAGAAATCTCCGCAAGACGTCTGGGCAGCTTCCAGTGCGTCGCCGTCTCTGCTGCTAGGCTATAGCTTGCGAGCGATATGTTCCTTTGTACTACCGCCATCGTGTCTGGCAAAGGGCGGACGATCGACGTATCTGGGGCTATGTTTGACGAATCTTCCCCTAAATCCGCCGATGCGTTCTCTTCATAGCTCATCGACAACAGATAGACAAACAGGCCCAAACCAAGGAATCCCAGCAGGACTTTATTGCCGCGATTCTGCATGTGCAATTATGCCGTTACGAGGTCTTGCTTTTTCACTATTACGCTACTGATATGGCCTTTTCCGCTTGCTTCAATATCCCGTACTAAGGAGGGCGAATCGACCGATTTTTTCAACCAAACATCAAACACGACGACGGCCGTTCCATCCGCATTCTTGATCACATTTGCCACCTGCCACCGTTTGGTACTGGATTTCAGGATCGGAGCTGTTGCTTTTTGAGCCGCATCGGCCTTAGTAGTATGCACTTCGATCTGGGCATTATAGGGTTTTTCGGTGGCAACGGCCTTTTCTTCAGAGGCTTGAGTCGATTTTTCAGGATTAACAATGCTCCAGCCGGATAGCACGGCCGGCTGCGCGCCAAAATTGCTTTTCCACACGCCCAGCGATATGATGACGAAAATCAACGATGCGAGGTACGCCACTGTAGTAAGCTGGGTGCCAGCCGCCAGCCCTATGCCGATGGCCATAAACATGTACACGGCATCCATCGTCTCTTCGAGTGAGGTGCGAAAGCGCACAGCGGCCACAATGCCTGCCAAGCTGAACGCAAGGGCAAGACTACCTTTGACTAAAAAAACAACTAGCGCTATGGAGATAGGTATCACGAGCAACGTATGGGCAAAGGATTGACTGTATTTCTTGCGCGGCCGCGTCCAGCGATAGACCCAAGTAATGGGGAGCGTAACTCCGAAGGCCAGCACTAAAGCGAGTATGACTGGAATGGTGTGCGACGGATCGGCAAGCCGGAACACTCCTTCTTCGATATTCCCAAGTGGAATGGCCGCATCAGCCCCGGTTTCCAAAGATTTCCCTACGGCGATGCGTTCGCGCTCTTGGGCGACGTGATAGAGAATTTGGGGAAAGAGGTGAAAAGTCCCGCTGAGCGCTAAAAGCCATGCGGCATAGTACATGACGAGACGTATGATGATGTTGTTGAGCATTATGTATCCTCCTTCATTGGCTAGAACGTGAGACCAGCGCGCAGATACACTCCCGTCAAGTCATCGCCTTGTACGACTGCTATGCTCAAGGTCTGCCGACGCTGGAGAAAAGACAGCCACAATCCACCTCCAACCCCGGTGTGCCATGTATCGGCATCGTCTGGATCTTCGGCAAAAATCACTCGGCCGGCGTCAGCCGCACTGAACAAGCCCAACTCTCCCGGCACCAAAAGCTTGATTTTCGCCAGCACCAGCCGCAGTTCGGAATTGCCATACAGTGCGGTATCTCCGGCGAACCGGTTTTTCCGAAAACCGCGTAAACTGCCGTTGGATACATCGCTGCCGGTTAAGCCAGGCCCTCCCAGAAAGGCGCTCTCGTGAAAGGGAAAGGTTCCCCACACTTTCTTGCCGCCCGCTCGCAAGGCAAGGGTCGGGCTAGTTGGAATACGCGCCGTCATATAAGTGCGTGCTTCTCCATCTATGGTGCCAAAGGCCGACTCCACATCCCAAACGCCCGGATAGACGGCTCCGGCAATCCTGACTAAAACTCCCCGAGTGGCATATCCTGAATTGTTACGCGTGTCGTACGCGATTTCGCCCTGTGCTCCTACTTGGCCGAAGGAATCCGTGCCGTAGTAGTACTCTGGGTGATGGCCGATAAACTTGTCCTTATTGGAACCTAGCGGCGTGTCTGAATACTTGATGATCGGCCCCAAGCCAATGGTTAATGCCGAGCGCAGCGATCCCATACCTTCCGTATGTCCTTCATTTTCTTCCGCTCGAAACTCAAAGGATGGGGCGAAAGCGAAGTGATTTTGCTCCACCTCATAGAAAGAAGATGGACCCAGAATCTCCGTCGTGTTACCGAACCCGTTGAACCGGATCACTTGGATGCCGGAGTATTTGAGATGGATTCTCGCGTCGAGATCGAGCAGCAGTTGGCGGAAGGTCCCGGTATAGGAAACAGATGCCTTGAGACGATGGCTCGCCAGCCCAGCGTTGAAGGAATGACGCGAAGAGAAAGGGTTTTTTCGATAGCCGAAATACTGCCGGCTACCGAAACCGCCTACGAACAGACCCAGATCTGGATTGGCCATAAGAATCGGGAAAGTCATCGTCTGTAGGCCCCAGTCCAGTGCATACCGTGCGCGGAGAATGGGTGCGGGGGGACGCTTGTAGGGGCGCTCGTCGATTTTCGCTCCCTGGCCTTTGGCGAACCGATTTTCCCCACGATAATCATAAAACCGGGTCTTTACGGCACTAGCTTGGGATGTGTTTGTGAATGTGTCGTCCCCACCGCCGCCGTCGATGCGGACGGCAATCCGTCCCTTGGCCCCTGATATCTCCGCATGGTCGGCTCCCCCCCGGAGGTATAGGCGGACTTCCCGGGTTTCTTGGGGGTGGAACGTCCGCTGAAAATAGGGCGTCTCCCTCGCTCCACCATCAGGACCTTCCATTAGACCGATGCGGACCAAGAGATCGCCACTCGGCAGGTGTTCACAGTGGGCGTACTCGTCCTGATCGGTCGCTTGGATTTCGGCCTCGCGGGTGATCAACGCATAGTATCGGCTGACAAACTTAGGCAATGCGTCCCGCCTTGCTTTGAGTGCCTTGGCAAGCGCTTCCCCAACGATCTTGTAATACGGCGGTGGGAGCTTCCGCACGGCATCCTCAATGACCGGGTCTGGTAGATCCCGGTGAAATTCCGTTACGACCGAATCCCATACCGTCTTATCCAGTTCGACTAGGAACTCGCGATCCATCTCCCAACCCGTAATCGAAAGGCCCACCAGACTCGGATACGCGTCGTTGAACTCGATTTGCCTAGGGAGCCCTCTACGCGCCACGGCCATGGCAAACCCGTCGAAGTCGATAAAGGCTTGGTCGCGATCCTCTGGTATTGGAACCCAGGTATGACAATCGCCAGCGGGGAACCGCGCCCATCGCCACTGGCCGTAATGGCGATCCTTGTCGTTGATGAGAAAATCCATCAGTCTCGCCTTTAGATAGGCACGGGCATCGACGCGGTTGCAGGGCGTTTTTTCTAAGTGCTCCCACAGCTTCTCCGTCCCGCTGATCTTACGGGAACCGGCAAAGCCGGGCGTATCGTCCGGCCCTTCAGAAGAATGTTCCTGCAGCATGCCTATAAGACCGGCAAATTCCTCGCGGTAATCCTTCAGCCTGGGATCGTCTGGAATAACTACGAGTGTATGCTTGGCATGGAGGATACCAGTAGCTTCCATCAGCGGATCGACCACGAGCCCCGCTGTGGGTAGAAGTGCGCTGATCATGTCCTGCAGGACGTCGTCCACGACCGTATTCTTAAGTTCGTCCCATATCCTTTTGGTAGGATCTTTATCCAAGGAGCGAACCGTATAGCGGCGGCCATCTTCCCCCGTAAAGTGCAGAGAGATGGACTGTCCAAACCCGCCGGTGCGAAGCGGGGTCAAGCCACCTCCTACACGGCCGAGGTCGAGGACCGCAACCTCGATAGGGGTGGTCCAGAGGTCCCGGTAATCGCTGCCGTAGAGCCAGCGTTTAAACCCGCTGGCGCGAAACCGTTCCCCTGGAATCACCACGTGGGTCTTGGCACCCTGTGGAGGAATAGATCGGTGAATCCTGTGACCTGGAGGAGGTAATTCCTCTTGAGGTATCGATTCTGTCGAAACAGAAAGAGCGAGCACCAACGAGAGTAAAACAGCGTTCTGCTTGGAAAATATCATTAGAGAACTCCGGTACGTTTCAAATTTGCGAGATCATCCACTGCTCGCTGGTCATAACACGTAATACATATTGTATACAATGTGGAAGAAAACGGGTCCGGTAAGCGCCAGTGAATCTATTCTGTCTAAAATCCCTCCATGTCCGGGAATTGTACTCCCTGTATCCTTAAGGCCGATATCTCTCTTAATAGCGGAAACAACCACATCGCCAATGAAACCGGTAATAGCAATAACGCCACAAATGATTAGAACCTCCATTTCAGAAAATGGGGTCAAAAAGCGTAAAAAGTATCCAACAATCACGGTAGTAATTACTCCGCCTATCAGTCCTTCCCAAGTCTTATTTGGACTCACCTTGGGAAGAATCTTATATCTTCCCAGCAACTTCCCCCAAGTAAACTGGAAAATGTCGTTCATCTCCGTAATAAATACAATGAATAACAATAGTGCTCTTCCTCCTGCATCAAACCCATCAATATCCGGTAGTGAAACCAGAAAAGCCAAATGACTAACGCCAAATACTGTGAGCATCAATTGGGTCGGCAGGACGCTCATTGATCGACTGATATCTTCTGTTTCACCAATGATCACCAACATAAAAGGAATCCATAAATACATAAACACAGGAATGAAGATAAGAAACAGACCATAGTGACCGATGTAAGCTAAATAATACTGGATTGGAATGCTCAAAAAACACCAGATCAATACTCTACGATCGGCTTCTCTTACATTTTTACTGATCGAGGATAATTCCCTCAACGCAAAAAAGGAAAGCAATCCCAATGAAACAAAGGTAATGATAGGATGTAAAATGGTTGCCAAAACAAAGATAGTAGCCATTAGCCACCAAGATCTGGTCCTCATTTTTAATTCCGAAAAGTCGCCTTGCGGCTTTACCTTTCCCATTATCCAAAAGAGGATCGTCGCAAAAACCAGAAGACCGAAAATAAGCCCAATAACCAAGGCCATTTCCCATTGTTCTATAAATACATTCATATTAACCCTCGACTTGAGCCAATCCATTTTTTATTCGAATTATTGAACTTAACAACAGTAGAACGCTCATTCCTGCAAAGATATAATTGAAGGCTACCATCACTTCGGGCCAAAAGAAAAACAGCAAACAAGTCACCCCTAAAATTAATGCTCTATCACTCTTTCCCATCGGGCCGTCATATCTTCTCGTTCCTGTTGCCGCTTTTGCTAATACCCCGATAAACTCATTCAGCATAGAAAGAAAAATGAACAACAACACCCACCAGGAATTCACACCTGTCAGCTTTATCAGAGGAAAAAACAGTACTGCGTCAGAAAAAACGTCGCCTAGCTCATTCAATATTTCTCCCGAAACGCTGGTCATGCTATATGTTTTGGCCATCATCCCATCGAGGGCATTCAATGCCATTCTTACTAGTAAACCAATCGCAAAGATCCAGAGCATATGACCATTAGGAAAAAACCAAAACAGTACGCCGATCACAGTTGACAACAGTATAGCCATCCATGTAATGCCATTGGCCGTAATACCGACTTTATGGAATATGCCTAGTAGTGGTTTCAGCAACTGCTGAAACTTCGGTTTTATTTGGTACACTGAAATCATACTATTCTTAACCTGACTGAGTGCCCAACTCGTACTTGATGAAGCTAATAGCCAAAGTTGAAGACAAAGTCTAAGTAGGGATACCCCGGGAATACTATCTCTTCGGAAGGCACAGCGATCATACCCACATCCACGGTCATTCTTAAACCCAAAAAGCGGATTCCATATATAACCATGGGCTGGTCGTAGAAATTGGGGAAAAACCAACTCTCCGCGACGGCTGACAGTCTTCGCGTCCACCTTCTTTTTCCTCCCAACACAATCGCGGGGGTATTCTCTATTTTGTCGTTCACAAACCCCCAGCCCAAACCCGCTGTGAGGCCTTCGGGACCGCCGAAAGTCCCTACTCCATATAGAATACCCGTCGAGAAACCAGGATCAGGCACCCTCAAGATGAGCGCTCCCAAGGCCAGATCCAACGACTCTTTGTTCAACAGACCTACTTTGGGCGTAATGTAGAAGGGCATATCCGCAAGAGGGATAGGTAGAGTGAGACCACCCGCTCCAATAGTGAAATTATCCGTGACTCCGTATGCGAGCATGCTAAAGAAAAGGTAGCGATTTGAATAATAGCCTTGCCCACGTTCCATTATCTGGGCCGTTGTGGTTATAAACAGCCGCGTGGTATTGAGATCGGGATAGTATTCCTCGTTCCGCATGGAGGAATCTGGGATTTTCCTGATTTTCTTTATTGCCCGGATGGGGATTTCCGTCTTGCTGAAGCGGGTCTCGAATTGGACGACATCGACGTCAATTGAGATAATGCGACCAATGAGCATCCCCCCATCTTTGGTTTCGACAACTTGCATATACCCAGACTCGGGAATTTTCAAGCCGTCTATCATGGATCCCGCTTGGGCTTCGACTTCTGGTAAGAAAGTGATAGCAAGGCAAAGCGATAGAACTCGAATGGCGAGCATTTTTGTCCCCTTTGTTTTTAATTTGACGAAGAAAGTGTTCGACCTTTGCGAAAGACTTGCCGCGGCTTGGGCCACACAGCCTGAATCTGCTCTGCAGGCCCGGCCGCTCGCCGGTTAAGAATCGGCAAAACGAGCGCTGCTTTTCCCCCCAAAAGGGTTCGCATTCAGCGCAACAAGAGCATCTTGCTCGCGGCCAATCCCCGTTGTGCACGACTCGACACTACCGCTTTCGCCGCGTAGGCATTCGGCATCGTCAGCGTACGGTCTGTGGAGGCGGCGCGCCCCGTGGCGGTTTGGCGACTTTGCCCTGGGGCCGCGCCCCCGCGTCGGGGCAAGTCGCGAGTAGAACCAGAAGGCCATCGATGGCGACGCGTCCCCAATACTGGTGAGATTTGGTTTTCATAATGATCCCCCCTTTATTGTCGCCGCTTTTTGCTCAACTCCCTGTAGAACCGCCTCACCTTGCCGTACCATTCCTTCAGTTCCGGTGGCGCATCGCTCGCATTCGACCAAGACCAAGCATGGCTGGTATGTTGCAACGGATATTTCAAATGCGTCCTGGATCTGTCTGTCGGGTGTCGCCGGTCGGCAGCCCGAATGGGCAAAAATCACAAAAAAAAAGAACAAGCAGGTAAATCTGAGCATGGAATCCACCAAGCACCTGGAAAGATTTCTAGGTGAAGAACGGGGAGCATGTGTCCTAATCCCAGCCCTTACCGCCCGAATGGGAAGCCGAGCCCAACCTGAATGGTAAAGGCTCGGTTCTTAACCTCATCAAAATCGTCGTCAAAATCGTCGCTGGCATCACTGCCCTCGCCGGAATGATTAATCGACTGGAGCCCCAAGGTGTACAGCAGGTCTAGCGAAACCGTCAGCTTTTCGGCGATCGCCATCTCGGCACCGATCCCTCCGGCAACGCCGAAGTCGATGGTCTTGAACTGCTCTTCCTCGGCCTCGTCGCAGCCTGCCGAGATGCCAAAGGCCCTAACCTTGCAATTTGCCTTAAATGCCACCGCCGGTCCGGCGAGTACATATACGGAAGTTCGACTCGGCGGGCTCCCGAAGGGGACGCTTGCCTTGCCCAGAGCCGATAACTCGATATAATCGACGTTGGTCTCGACCTGTAAGCTACCTAAGTCAAATCCGAAGTAGTCTGGATCGGGACCGAAACCGAAGCGAGCACCCTTCTGCACGTAGGTACCGCCGAGTTGTAGGCCAAATCTATCGCTTAGCGGGAACGCCACGGAAGCACCGACGTTGAAGCCGGTGCGCGACTCCACTGCGGCTTCGTCGCCTAGTTGGTCCACACCACTCCCGCCCCATGTCGCCAAACTCGCGCCGCCCCGAATGGTCAGCGTGGTCTGCTTGGTGAGCTGCGTGTCTCCGACGCTCTGGCCGAAAAGAGGAACGGGAAGCGCAAGAGCCGTTAAGGCCATGACGCTCATAAGGAGGAGGAATCGCTGCCTATATTTCATGTCTGCTACTCCTTGTGAAGGAATTTGGTAATAGCGTCTCTACCGTATGGGGATGTAGAGGGCGGCTCTCGACAGCCCCAGTCGTCATCAATTCCTACCCTCCGATGGGTAAAGTGCCGCCCAGCCAGATGGAGAACGCCCGGTTCTTGAGGTCATCGCCTAGACCTAGATCGCTGCCGGAATCGGCACTGACGATCGACTGAAGGCCCACGGTGTACAGCAGTTCCAGCGAGACCTTCAGCCCCGATACATCCCCTATCATCTTCAACCCTTCACTCGTATCATCGTCTGGATCGCCTCCCGGTTGCCACTCAAACCCGATCCCTCCGGTAACGCCCAAGTCGGTGCTCTTGAAAGCCTCGCCGCAGTCATTCGATCCACTGCTTTCTACCGTTATGCCTCCCTCCTCGTCAGACGTGTCCTCAAAGGTGACATCCAGTCCTAACAGGGAGACCCCGGTCTCGCACTTGGCTTTGAACCCCAGCGTCGGTCCGGCCAGCGCATACACCGAACCTGTGCCTCGCCCCAAGGTGGTGCTACTGGCCTTGCCCAAGGCCGACAACTCGATGTAATCGAGTTTGAAAGTGGCTCCGAGCCCGAGGAAGCCGGCATCAAGAGTGGCCCCCTTGCTTACGTAGGCCCCGCCGAGGCGCAGGCCGAGTTTGTCAACCAGCGGCAACGTCGCGGAAACGCCGGCGTTCTGTACGCTGATGCGCGAGCCCAGATCCAAGCTTTCGGAGCCAATCTAGGTCGCCGAACTCAGGGCCCCTCGAACCCCGAGCGTGATCCGAGGGGTCTTGGGGGCTGGGGTCTCGGCACTCTGGCCGTAAAGGGGGCTCGTTTGCGTAAACTTGCTGGCTGCCTTGCCGAGCGGTCAGGCGGAACATTGGCGCAATCTGCGCTTGGGCTTGCTCGTCGAGCTTGACCAGCTCCCACTTGTCGGTTTTGATTTTTTCCCCGATAAGCCAGCCGAGGCCCGCCAGCGGAATCCCCGGGAAGATGGCTCCCACCATCGCGCCCTTAGCAACAAGCTCGGGCAAAGGGGTTTTGCAATCGCTGAATTCCGACCCTGTGGTTAGGACAGATGGAAGCTCCACTAAAGCGACCACACCGCAGGCATCATCATCCCCTTTCTTTAGTACGATGACCCCCAAGACCATGCCGGTTGCCACTCCAAATAGCGCGCCTTTCTTGCCACTTGTCTGAGTGCCTACGCTGCGGTACATCCGTTTGATCTTGGCGCGCGGCACGCCCACCTGGCCGCCGTCGTTCATTTCGATAACCAGCCCGCGTTCGTGGATAGCCACCAGATTCCCCATGACGGAGGATTTGGCGTCCTTTAGCTGCATCCGACAACTGGTTATTGTTGTCTAGAATTCCGTGAATAAAGTGCTGAGAACCGTATCGAAAGTGTACAAGGATGTCAAGATAAATTATAGCATAGAAAATATTGTAGATATTATAAATACAGTACCTTTATTTATTAGAATATTTTTAGTTAAAATACAGGACCGTATACGGTTCCATATTTTACGAGACCGTATACGGTCCTATGGTAACAATAGTCTCAAAATCCTCTACTCTGCTTGATTCGCTTAGATGACAGACAATGTTGTATATTAACCCAATATGTCGCATATTTTTTTGAGTACACTCAACATATAATTTTTAATATATCTTTTGAGTCTAAAATCTTTGCTAAGAAACGGCCTCAAAATCCATATCGAGCCGCTTTGCGGAACTGCCGCGCGGCCTTGGCCTCAAGCGTTTTTCGAGCATAGACACCGTCGTCCCTAAAGCTGGTTCCAAAACGCCTATAGGGAGTAAGGTTGAATATCTGCGTGGGTAGGAGTATTTTTGGAGTATCGAAGCGGATTCACCGCGCCCGAAGGGCGTGACAAGGGTATTTTCTATGATCAAGCCACTTAGTCGCATGGGCACCTGGAAGACGTATTCCATAGACCATGGCCTTCCATCGCTGCGCATTGAACACATCGCCGAAGACAGCGAGGGGTATATCTGGTTCGCCACTTGGGATAACGGTGCCAGCCGCTTTGATGGGGATGAGTTCCAAAATTTCACGACACAGGACGGTCTCGCTCACGACCAAGTTTTCTTTATGCAAAAGGATCGTCAGGAGCGGTTGTGGTTTGGTACGTTAAAAGGGGTCTGCTGGTATGACGGAGCAGACTTCCACCCCTTGGAGGACGACGGCATTGCAGGCCGTGCCGTGCAGTTCATCTACGAGGATCGTCTGGGTCGTATCTGGTTCGGGGGCACCGGTACCTTGGGGTATTACGACGGCACCGCTTTCCACGACCTGATTCCGCTCTACCAGCAGCATTACCAGCAGCCTCCTGCTCCTCAGTGGCCCAACCAATGTCGGGGCATTGCCCAGGATCCCGCCGGCCATCTGTGGTTTGGATTTGACTATCTCATCCGCTTCGACGGCGAGTCCTTCCACCGCTACGAAGAGGAAGAGGGTTTTCCCCAAGCCCACATCAGCTACGTCTTGGGCCAGGATCATACTGGCAAGGTGTGGATTGGTCTGCCGCGCAATCGAGAGATTCGCCACTGCTATGCTAATGGTACCTTTCAGTCTATTCAGGTAGATCTGGTTGGCGGTCTACGCAAAATTCAATGCGACCGGGAGGGACGGAGGTGGTTCTGCACCTCGCAAGGGGTGCAGAACCAGGACGGTGATGGCTTCAGCAGGTTTATGCCTACCGATGGCCTGCCACATCCCATAGTCAAAGCCGTGTTCCACGATCGCGAGGATCGATTTTGGTTCGCCACGTGGGGCGGTGTCGGGGTTTACGATGCGCATAGTATCAGCGTTTTCGACCTCAGTGCGAAGTTCCCCGACAACGCGGGCGAGGTCTCACAGATAGTGCAAGACCGGCAAGGTGATATATGGATAGGGTATGTGTCTCCCGGTCTCTATCCCAACCCCAAAAGCGTCGGCCGCCTCAAGGGCGATCACTTTGTATTTGTAGAGACCGAGCATGGCAATGATATCGACAACTGTTTCGCTATCTACGAGGACCTTGACGGGGACCTGTGGCTTGGCGGTTACAGGGGCCTGTTCCGCTACGACGGACAGAAACTAAAGAAAATAGAAATCGCAGGCTTAAGCGGAAAGAGTGTCAGCGTAATCACCCAAGACCGGGAAGGACAATTCCTTTTCGGCTATCGGGAAAACGGCCATAAGTCAAGAATAGAAAGGCTTTATACCAGCCGACTGAAGATCGTTTACCAGCGGGGCGAGCAGCTCCAAACCATTTTTGTGGAGGACCACAAAAAAACATCTCGCAGACGCATTGGCACGGTGATTGCCACGCGCAACAACGAAATCTATTTCCACTTGACCAGTAGGGATAACCTAGCTAGTGGGACCGGCTTCGCCTGCTGGCATCCTGAAGAGGGTCTTACATTTTATGGGGTTGAAGATGGACTCATAGACAACGATGTCAACGACCTACTATTAGACCGCGATGGCAACCTATGGATCGCTACTCCGAGCGGTATCAGTTGCTTTGATGGCAGCACCTTCCGCACCTTCACCACCGAAGACGGCCTACCGAGCAACCGCATCTACTGTTTATTTGAGGATGCGTGCGGACACCTCTGGATCGGTACAGACAAGGGTGTAGGCCAGTACGATGGTCAGCTTTTCCAGACTATCAAATCACCCGATATAGGACCGGTTTGCCGCATACTCGAAGATCGCGACGGAACCTTCTGGTTTGGCACAGTCATGGGTTCCATTATACGCTACCGACCGCAGCAAAATCCACCCCTGATTCGTCTAAGCCGGATTATCACCGATCAGGTCTATGAGAACTTAGCGGAAGTCTGCTCCTCCACGGTGGGACAGCCGGTGGTTTTCGAGTACAAGGGCATGAGTTTTTCCACCCATCCCCGCGACATGCTCTATGTGTACCGCTTGCAAGGATACGACCCCGACTGGTGTCCCGCGACCCGAGCGTTGCGGGCCTGTTATCAAAACCTGCCGCCGGGAGACTACACCTTTCAGGTCCGAGCCATAGATCGAGACCTCAATTACTCGGAGACGGCGCAGGCGCAGCTTGCGGTAGAGCCCGACTCGCATATCGAAACTTTATCGGCCGCACTCCGTGGGGGCAATCAATGGGTCGGCCAGAGCAGGGCCTTGCGTCAGTTTCAAACCAAGCTCATGGAGGTAGCACCCTCCGATCTGACCGTACTGATCGGCCAGAGCGAGACCATGCGTCAGTTTCAAACCAAGCTCATGGAGGTGGCACCCTCCGATCTGACCGTACTACTGCTAGGCGAAACGGGTGTGGGCAAGGGGTTGGCGGCGCGGGCACTACACGCGTTGAGTGCCTATGGCAACGGCCCTTTTATCCATGTCAACTGCGGTACCTTGTCCCAGACGTCGATCGATAGTGAACTCTTTGGTCACGAAAAAGGGGCTACCAGCGCCGATTCCCGTAGGGTAGGCAAGGTAGAACTGGCTAAAGACGGTACTCTGTTTTTGGATGAAATCGGCGATATGACGTTGGACACACAGGCCAAGATCCTGCGCCTATTGGAAGAGCGCACGTTTGAACGGGTTGGAAGCAACCAAACGCTGAGAGCGCAGACGCGCATGGTCGCCGCGACCAGCCGCGACCTGAAGGCGATAGTGCAGGCCGGTGACTTTCGCGAGGATCTGTATTTGCGTCTCCAGATGTTTCCGCTCTACATCCCACCCCTGCGCGAGCACAAGGAGGACATCCCGGCCCTAGTCGAGTTTTTCCAGCATCGCATGGCAGCACACCTAGGCCGGCAACCCGCCTCCTTGAGTTCCGAGGTTATGGAGATGCTGCAAGCCTATCACTGGCCGGGGAATGCGCGAGAACTGGAGCATCTTATACAGCGGGCCGTCATAGACTGCAAGGGTGAGCAAATCGAAGTGGCCAATCTGATGCAACACGGTTTTAACATTGTAAACTCTGTTCTCGGCCTTAAAGGACAGGCATTATCAACTCCCCAACACGAAATAATGCCTCTACTTGAACTTGAACGCAGCTATATTCTCGAAGTACTCAATGCGACTAACGGGCGGATCAAGGGGACAAAAGGAGCGGCGGCTCTGCTGGGAGTGCCGCCTTCTACGCTGTACCACAAAATGAGAAAATTGGGTATTAAAAGTTCCTAAGAATTAGTCGTCGAAGTTATAGACGAAGGAGAGCCAAGGGATGGGAAACCCCTCTTCGATCACCTCGCCGATGATAATGACACCGGCATCAACAGCTATCCTAGGGCCGAAAAAGCGGAGGGCGAGGCCCAACGGCTGTTGGTCGAGCCCGAGATCTTCGCCGGCAATGAGCCAGTTTTCCGAGACCAAGGCCATGCTCTCGGAGAGGCGGATATTGCCGCCAAGGAGGAGAACTAGATGCTCGGCGAAATCCACATCCTCGCCTTCCTCGGCGATGTAGCCTAGCCCGATGCCACAGGTAAAGCTCTTGTCGGGGCTGCCTTTGGTCCCTACCACAAAGGCCATACCTCCAGCCCCTTCGTTGGCGACATTCATATAGAGCACGCCCATGGAAAGGGCGACATCGCCGCTAGCGTAGAGGCCGAACTTGGGGGCCAGCGACAGAATTTGCTCGCCCAATCCCAACCCCGGAATAACGGACAGGCCCCCTGCCACGCCAAAGCGGTCGGTGAAACCGTAGGCCATGCCGGGGAAGAATACGTAGTGATTGAAGAAATAGCGATCTCCTCGGCGCAATGGCCTACCAGTAGGTGCGAACATCAGGCGGGTGTAGTTGGGGTCGGGACGGGAGAAAGCACCAGCGTGGCGCTTTTTTATCGCAACAATGGACGTTCTCGGCACCTTTATTTCTAGGCCCGACAGCGTCTCGACGAGGATGTGGGTTTCGGTTTCCTGAGTGATGGTGCCTTCGAGTTGGGTGCCGTCAGTGAGGGAAATGGACATCAGCGAGTCGGCGTGGCTGTCCTGCTCCTCGGCACCCAAGGGCATGGCCACTTGGAGCAAGAGCCAGAGCGCATAAGAAACCCATTTGATCTGTGGGTTCACCGCGTTTTGTGCAGCCTCACTCGCCCGCCAGAATGGGGTGCAGCGGATGATCCCAGGGGCCGCCGGCTTCCATCTCGTCGGCCGCACCAGCCGCGTCGTGGGTCCCGGTAAACGTGGTGTAATCGGGCATGTAGATAATGGCGAAGGCGCGGCGCGGCGCAGCGGTCTGGTTGGGACCGGCGTAGTGGAAGGTGCAGCCGTGGTGGAAGGTAACGCCGCCGGCTTGCATGTCCATGGCCACCGGCTCGGGCACGTCGTAGCCCCGTTCCTTCATTTTAGCGACAATACTCTCGCCAGCAACGCCGAGTTTGATCGGTTCGAGCCGCTCGTACTGATGTGAGCCGGGCACGAAATGGAGGCAGCCGTTGTCCGCGGTCACGTCGTCCACCGCGATCCACGCCGACAGTGCGCCGACCGGGTTCATCGGCCAATAGGGAGCGTCCTGATGCCAGTTCGTTTCCTTGCTCGTCTGGCCGGGGGGTTTGATCATCGCGTGATCGTGGTAGATGCGCACGTGGCGGCAGCCACTCAAGCGGCGGGCGGTTTCGGCCAAGCGCGGATGGAAGGCGATTTCCTTGGCGGCCGGATAGTCGGTCCAAAGGTTGACCATCTGATTGAAGACGCGCTCGTACTCTTCCGACGTGCGGCCATCATTCTCGGCCCCTTTGATGCGGGCGCGATGCGTGTCGATGGCGTGGTCAATGGCCTGGCGCAACGAGGCGATCTCCTCGGCCGAGAAGAATCGCCCGTAGCGCATGTAGCCGTTTTGCTGGAAGAATTCGGCGTCGGTTGGCGTCGCCGGGCTGATTGATTGGTTTATTGTAGGCATGAGGGCAAGGTATTAATTTTTGCGGTGGCAATCAAACATTCAACAGGGGCAGAAAATGACCGAAGTAACGATGTACCACAACCCGCAATGCTCTAAAAGTCGGCAGACGTTGGCTCTATTGTCTGAGCAAGGCGTGGAGGCAGATATCGTCGAGTACCTACAGACGCCGCCGGACGCCAAAACCCTAGACGAACTTTTGCAAAAACTGGGACTGGAACCCCGGGAACTGATGCGCACTAAAGAGGACGAATACGAGGCACTGGGGCTAGCCGAAGTAACGGACCGGGCGCAGCTCATTCAGGCGATGGTGGAACATCCCATCCTGATCGAGCGGCCGATTGTAGTCAAAGGAAGCCAAGCGCGCATCGGGCGACCGCCGGAGCAAGTTCTGGACATTCTCTAGATGCTAAAACTGGGGTTTCTCGCCTCGCACACCGGGTCGAATATGCAGGCGATCATCGATGCCTGTCAGGCCGGGACTTTAGCGGCCGAGCCGTGCGTGGTGATTAGCAACAACTCGCAGTCGGGTGCGCTGGCACGGGCGCGGCAGGCGAACATTGCAGCGTACCACCTGAGCGCGCAGACGCACGGCGAGGCACTGGGGGAGACGATTCTGGCGGCAATGCAGCGACACGGGGTCGAAGTGATTTGCCTGGCCGGATACATGAAAAAGCTGGAGACGGAGGTACTGGCGGCTTACGAGGGGCGGATTTTGAACATCCATCCCGCCCTGTTGCCCAAGTTCGGCGGACAGGGCATGTACGGGATGCGGGTCCACGAAGCCGTATTGGCCGCTGGAGAGCGAGAGAGCGGGGCGACGGTCCACTTGGTAGATGAAGAATACGACCACGGGCGAGTGCTGGCGCAGGAGAAGGTTCCGGTTAAAGCAGAAGACACGCCCGAGACGTTACAGAAGCGGGTATTAGCGGCGGAACACCGGCTCTTCGCGGCGACTCTCGCGCGGGTCGCGGCCGGCGAAATTCCTATTCCGCTTCCGCGTTCCCGCGCATAATGCGTCGCAGGTGCCCAAGCTCTTCGACGATGGTGCGGCGCTCCAGCAGCCCGAGAACAATCCCATACGCCAACGCCATAATTCCACTCCGCAAGGCAAAATCGCCCACGGCATAATCCAAGGCCCAACGGGAGTACGACCATCCACAGACAGCGGCGACCAGCAGTCCCACGGCCGGCGCGGCCAATACCTTGAACCAGTTGACGCTCACATAGGCGCGCAGGCCAACGCACAGGCCGAGGAAACCCGTGCCAGCCACCGCGCCCATGCCGTACGCCACGCCCTCCGTGCCCCACAACACGCCCAGCGCGGGGACGGCAAAAAGAGCCACAACCCCCTGCATCCCCACTATGTACGCGGACCGGCGCGTCGCTCCTACCGCCCACAACAGGCCAAATCCATCGCTGAGCAGCGGGCGCAAAAGCGCATACGCCGCCAGCCAAACCACGATGCGCGCCGATGCAGCCCACTGATCGCCTAAGAGGGCGGTTACCTCGCGGGCATTGAAGACCAAAATCAGCGACACCGGAGCCGACACCCTCAGCACTAGGCTGATCATCTTGGAGAACAATTCCCCCAGTCGCTCGCGCTCGTGCCGATACCGCGAGTACAGGGCACTGCTGTAGTTGAGGATAATATGCGCGATGACCGCAGTGGGAATCTGCACCAGCCACCAAGCCGTCTCGTAGAGCGCGAGCGCCGTATCGCCGACGACCAAGCGCACGACCAGTTTGTCGTACCACCAAATAAAAATCTGCAATACCCACCCAATCCAGATCCACACGCCATAGCCCAATAAGCGGCGCGCCCAAACCCAGTCGAAGCGCAAAGAAGCGCGGCGCAGGGGACGACTGAACCAAGTGGCAGTAGAAAAAAACAGCACGTACACCACACTGAGCACCGAGTACGTAGTCCACCCGCCCAATATCAGGCTCCACTCTTCCCACCCGGCGCGGGCCGCCAGCAGCGCGCTGCTCAGGGCCAACAGCGTCCCCAGCCCGTGCAAGAGGGAGAGCCTGCCAAACTCAAAATCCATCCTCAGCAGGGCCTCTGAAGTCAGGGTCAATTGGCGCACGAATTGCAGCGCCGCTAGCACCCACGCCACTTGGGCGAAGGTCCAGGAAAAATCCTCGGGAAAGAGCAACGTCAAGGCCAAGACGACCGCGCTGCTGAACAGACACGACAGCAAGGTAATGCAGACATTCAGCGTAAAATGCGTGCCGACGAATTCCTCAACTCGGTCCTGGAAGTGCAACAGCGCGTGCGTCAGGCCGAACTCGCGCAGACTGGACAGCATGGTAAAGACCGTCACACCCAAAAACACATCGGCAAAAACGCTGGGTTCGAGCTGCCTTTTGATCAAGATCGTCAGCCCCATGCTGCCCAGCCTCACGGCATAGCCCGTGCCCAAGGTATAGAAAAACCCCTTGAACATCTTTTGCGGAGTGACCATGTGCTCCTAGCGGGTGCGACGCGGGCCGAAGCGGTAGTCGCGCGGGTCGCCGAGGCGGGCTTGTAGCGCGTTGGCTGTCATGCCAGTGTGGCGCTGGACCCAGTTGACCTCGTCGGCGAGTGTGCAGTCGAAAAGGCCAGGGTCGTCGGCACCAATGGCCAGTCGGACATCCGAGGATAGGAAGCGATGCACCGGGTGATCTTTGGCGTCGGGCACGGCACCGATGCGCAAGTTGGAGGTCGGGCAGGTCTCGACGACGGTGCCGAGCGCGGCTAGGCGGCTCAGCGCGAAGTCTTGCCGCCGGCGCACTGCTTCGAGGCGCGGGGGATCGTATGCACGGCAAACGAGCGCATCGTCAGGCCGGGCCGAGAGGCGGCTGCGCTCCTGTATCAGGGCTTGGTCGTCAACCGGAACGCCGAATTCTTCCAATGCATTCTTGTGGTGCAAATCGTAGGCAATCTGGGCCAAGCGTTCGCTGACCGACTCTCTCTCGTGGGCTTGGGACCGGCGGGCCACGGCAACCTCCGGGTCGAGCCCGAGCGCGGTGCAGTGCCCCAAGCGAAGCGCACCCAACTCCGCGGCTTCGTGGCACCAGCGCACCGCGCTTTCGAGCGATTTGTCGAAGTACACTTCGCCCACGTGATAGGCCACGTCGAGGGCGCGCTCCGGGCGCAGCTCGTTGTCGCGGCGCAGGCGGCGGAAGAAGGCACGAGTGCTCGCGGGCGAGTAGCCCTCCTCAAAGTGGCAGAAGTCGAGGCCGACGACCGTGGGGATCAAATCCTCGTTTTCGTCGAGCAGGCGTTGGACTAGTCGATAGCATTCGAGCGGTGCCCAGCGCGGCAGGCTGATGAGGTAGCGGGCGGTAAAGTCCGCGGTGCAGGCTTGGGCGATGGCGCGAGCGGTCAGCGCGTGGAACTGCGCGAAGGCTTCGGACTGGGTGTGGTCATAGGGGGCCATGGTGCGATACTCGATGTAGCGCAAACCTTCGCCGCGGTGATGGGCAAAGACCCGGTGCAAAATTTCTTCTGGCTTGCCCAAGACGTTCCACCAATGGCGATAGATGCAGATCGCCAAATTGAACTTGGCTTGGAAATGGGCAAAGTTGCCCTTGTCTTCCGCGCCGTACACGCAGTGCGCCTTGAGCGAGTCGAGGCGTTGGCTACGGAGCACCTCGCCAAACAGTGCGACCGGATCGGGCCGGCGGCCATAGGCGCGTTCGAAGCTATCGACAAAGAGCGACCAGTCGATCTTTTCGTAGTGATCGCGGGCCAAGTCGAGGAGATCGGCGGCAAAGAGGCTACCGCCGATGTGGACGTGCAGCTCGCAGGTCTTGGCAGCCTGGAGAGGGGACTGGCTGCGGGTCACCCGTCACTCCAGCACAGGCATATCGACCGCGTCGTCGCGGCGCTCGTGCATGTTCGCTTCCATGGCCTCTGGGTAGCGATCCGGCAGATAGGAGACTTCGTCGAGCCGGGCGCGAGCCTCGTCCGGGAGACAAAAGCTGCCAGCAAGCATGTTGTCGCGCGCCTGCTCAACGGTGCGCGCGCCGATGATGACCGAGGTAATGGCCGGTTGTTCCAAAACCCAACGCAGGGCGACTTGCGCAGGCGAGCGGCCCATCTCGTCGGCTACCGCTAGGAGCGTCTCTAAGGTCTCGTCGGCGTTGGCGGCAAAATAGCTTTGCGGGTAGGCCCAAGCGTCGGCGGAACGCGTGCCTGCCAAGGTGCGTTCGCCGGGCTTGTACTTGCCGGAGAGAAAGCCGCCGCCGAGCGGACTCCACACCACCACGCCCAGCCCCTTGAGCTGACAGACGGGAATCAGCTCCTGCTCAATGTCGCGCACGACCAAACTGTATTGCGGTTGGTAGCACTCAAAGCGGACCAACCCATTCGCGTCTGAAATCCACAACGCCTCCATCAAGCGCCACGCCTGATAGTTGGAACAGGCGATATAGCGCACCTTGCCTTGGCGAACCAAATCGTCGAGCCCGCGCAACATCTCCTCCAACGGAGTCTGGGTATCCACGTGGTGAATGTAATAGAGATCGATGTAGTCTGTCCGCAGTCGCTGGAGGCTGTCTTCGACGGCGTTCATAATGCGCACCCGCGACATCCCCGAGTCGTTGGGGCCAGGCCCCATGGGGTTGAAGAACTTGGTGGCAATGACCGCGTCGCGGCGGCGGCCCTTGAGCGTCTTGCCAGTGATGACCTCGGACTCGCCACCGCCATACGAATCGGCCGTGTCGAAGAAATTGATGCCCGCGTCAAACGCCAGATCGACGATCCGCTTGGCCTCTCGTTCGTCAGTGCTATGGCCAAAGGTCATAGTCCCAAGGCAAACTTCCGATACTTTGAGGCCAGTGCGGCCCATTCTGCGATATTCCATAGTTTTAACTCCTAAGCTCCCACTGCCTCTTGCTGATAGTACTCCGCGAGGATCTCGGCCACTTCTGGCCGCGCAAACTCCGGCGGCAGGGCCTCGCCAGCGGCCAGCTGCTCGCGGACCTGGGTCCCCGACAGGAATAGGTACGCGTCGCCGCCATGCGGGCAGTCGCGCATCATCACCACCTCGCTGCACTCCTTGCACCAGACGGTGTGATCGCCGCGGAAAATTTCGATTTCGAGGGCGTCGTCGATGCCGTCAAAAATGGTCTGCGCGTCAAACGCTCCGTAGTAATCGCCAACGCCCGCGTGGTCGCGGCCCACGATCAGATGCGTGCAGCCGCTGTTCTGGCGGAAGATGGCGTGCAGCACGGCTTCGCGCGGACCGGCGTAGAGCATGTCAAAGCCATAGCCAGCGATCATCACCGTGTTTTCCGGGAAGTAGAGCTCGACCATTTTGCGGATGGAGGCGTCGCGCACATCGGCCGGGATGTCGCCGGCCTTGAGCTTGCCCAATAGCATGTGGATGAGGATGCCATCGGCCTCGACAGCCTGCTGCGCCATGCGACACAGCTCTTCGTGGGCGCGGTGCATGGGGTTGCGGGTCTGGAAGGCCACGACCCGATCCCAACCGCGCTCGGCGATCTCAGCGCGCAGCTCAACAGCGGTGCGAAAGGTCTGGGGAAATTCGCCGGGAAAGTACGAGAAGTTGAGTACCTCGACTGGCCCAGCGATGAGGGTGTCGCCCGCGGCCATGAAAGCAGCTACTCCGGGATGGGCGGCGTCCTCCGTGCCAAAGACTTGGAAAATGATGGAAGAGCGCTCCACACTCGCAAGCGATTCGACCTCGGTCACTTCCTGGATGGCAAGGACGGGATTGCCGTCCACATTGGGATCCAACAGGGCGATGCGGCTGCCGGGAGCCACGCCCTCGGGAACCTGATCGCTGGGGACCATGTTGACGACCGGGGTGGGCCACAGCAGGCCAGCGGCCGTGTGCGTGGTGGCAGCCACGAACTTGGCGTCGGTTGCGTCCATAAAGCCTGTAAGCGGGGTAAAGTACCCTGAGCCGAGCATGACGGCTGAGGATGCAGCAGCGGAAGAGACGACTACAGAGGGCAGGCCAGCGGCTTCTTCTAGAAGCTGGGTACGCACTGCATCGTCTTCGACGTAGAGTGGTTTGAGCTCTTCTGCGCCGTGGGGCTTAATCACAGTATTCTCCTTGGTTAGATGCGCGTTTAATGCACGGGAATGCCGGCTGCGGCAAGGATGCGGTGGACATTGGCGGCAGCTCTGGGGTATTTCTCGTTGGGTAGATGCTCGAGCAGCATATAGCCGTCGGGATGGGCGTCGTCCCACAGCTTGAGCGCGGTGACGAGGTCGAGTTCGCCGTCGCCGGGTATCTCCTCGTCGATGTGGAGCACCAAGCCATTGGACAGCTTGATATCCTTGCAATGCCCGACGGTGGAGATGGGGTTCATAATCTCAAATATGTGCTGCAAACGCTCGGTGCTGTTGTACACTTGGTGCAAATTCTGGAAATGGTTGACGTAATCCATGACCACGGTCATGCGCTCGGAGCCAACGGCTTGCAGCACGTCGCGGTTTGCTTCCGGCGACCCCATGATGGTCAGCAGATGCGTCTCAATGACTATGGTGACCGCTTCAGACTCGGCTTTGGCGGCGATGCGCTTGAGGGTTTCGACGAGCAGGGCGCGAGCCTCGGGCGTGAGATTGAGCGGCGATGGCGAGTACGAGCCGGAGGGATTGAGGCTGCCCGTGCGGATTAGGCAAGTGTGGGCAGCCAAGTCGCGGGCCACTTCAATGCCGCGCTCGATCTTGCCGACGACTTGGTCGCGCACCGCAGGGCTGGGATCAAACAGGCACTCGGCAAAGCCAATGCCGAACTGGGGCAGATCCATGCCCGCGGCCGCAATGGTATCGCGCACCTTGTGGCACTCTGCGGCGGTGATGGCAGACAGCTCTTCCCCCGGGGCGTGAAAGGCCGCGCCCGTGAGGTTGAGCGCCTTGATCGCCGCTAGGTGTTGGTCGCTAATTTCGCGAAAGTCCGGGGGCAACATGCCGCAGACGCCGAGTCGCATGGGAAAAGCTCCTTGTTGAAATTGTAGTGGACCGTGGTCGAATCGTCTTCAAAAACTGACCAATGGTATAAGTAACGTCAACACGCGGGGTGTTTGCCCAACCGGGGCGGGAAGCCTACTATTTGATGCTTTGGCCACTCCAACCACCGCCCAACGAACCATGACCTTCGCCCTTTCGTTTATCACCGCTCTCGTCTCCGGCCTCTACACCTGCCTGTGGGGCGCGTTCAAAGACGCTCCGTATGAGGGCTTCAAGCCCAAGACCTTTCCGCGCAGCATGTACTTCCACGTCGCGATCTTTTTGCCGCTGTACTTCATCCCGTATTTCAGCGCGCAATTCCAGCATCTTGGCCTCGTGCAGATGTTCTTCCTGATCATGGGCCTAGAGCGCTTCCTCGCCGAAATCTACAAGGGCTTCTTCCGCACCGAAGACCAGCAAAAGTACTTCGTTCCCTCGCGCATTACCTTCTTTGGCCGCCCGATCACCAGCGACCTGCTCCGCTACGGCGCGGGGGGCCTAATCGTCGCCATTGTCTTCGCCTTCCTGCTCATCGCCGCACCCGTTGAGAGCTTCTGGGGCTATCTGGCGACCGGATATTGCACCGGGCTGCTCGTGGCCTTGGGGGGTGCTTATAAGGACGCACCCTTTGAGGGGTTCAAGTGGCTCAAATTCCAGCGCTCTGGGGTCGTCTTGGCCGCCTTGAGTCCGCTGTTTTACTTTCTCGGCAGCCCCGAACACCCGGTCGGGCTGGGTTTTCTCATCTACATGAACGGCGGGCTAGAGCGATTTACCGTCGAGTACTACAAGACCTACATCCAGCGCAATATGTCCGGCAAATTCCAACCCAACCTACCCAGAATCCAGCGCGAATTGGACACCCGCGAAAGGTTCCACTACGCGGCCTTGGCTATCATCGCCGGGCTGGCCGCGCTCTACGCCCATGAACGCGGCGCACTATGACGCCGTGGTCATCGGCTCCGGGTTCGGCGGCTCGCTGGTGGCCCACGCGCTGGTGCAAGCCGGGCTGAAGACCGCGCTGCTGGAGCGGGGCCAATGGGCCAAGCGCGACGACGCGGACTGGGATCAGCGCACCATCCTGCTGCAAAAGCGCTACCGCGCGGCCTCGCCCCTCTTGGTCAAGCAGTACGGACGCCGCACCTTCCAGCGCACCTATCCCAACGAGGTCGTCGGCGGCAACTCGGTCTTTTTCGGCGGGGCGTCGTTGCGGCTGCGGCCGGCGGATTTTGCCCGCTGGCCCTTGTCCTATGCAGACCTAGCGCCATACTACGCCCGCGCCGAGCAGCTTCTCGAAGTACACGGCGAGGTGGGCACCGATCCCTACCAACCTCCGGGGATAGATGCCTATCCGCGCCGCGCCGTTGAGCTGAGCGCGCCGGCCCAGCGCATTCACCAAGCGGGGACGGCCCTAGGGTTTCAGCCGTTCAAGATCCCCCTAGCGATCAACTTTTCCGACCGCACCCGGCCCCTTTGCCTGCGCTGCATCACCTGCGACGGGTTCCCCTGCAAGGTGGAGGCCAAAAACGACATGGCTTCCACCGTGCTATCCGCCGCCTCGGCGGCCGGGCTGGAGATCATCGTCGGCGCGGTGGCGCAGCGGCTGGTGCAACGGGGCGGGCGCGTCGAACAGGTCGAATACGTGGACAGCGCCTCCCGGCAAGCCCACGCGCTCTCGGCCGACTTAGTGGTCTTAGCCGCTGGGGCGCTCAACAGCCCGGCCCTGATGCTGCGCTCTGGATTCGATCATCCCCTGATTGGGCGCTTTCTCATGCGACACTGCAACGGGATTGCCAATTGCATCTTCCCCTTTCGCACCAATCCGCAACAGGTCTTCCACAAACAACTCTGCTTTTCCGATTTTTACGAAGACCTGCGCGCGGAATTGGGCACGGCCGTGGGCGTCATCCAAGACATCTACACGCCGGCTCCCCCCATCATCCGGCACCACGCCCCTTGGGGCTTCAAGACCCTCGTCGGGCTGCTGACTGGCTATATGCAGAACTTGCTCTGCATTGCCGAGGACGATCCGCGCCGAGAAAACCGCGTGTCGTTGGCCAGCGAGCAGGACGTCTTCGGCATGGAACTAGTGCAGGTGGAGCACGCCTATAGCAGCGCCGACTGTCGCCGCCGCGATCACCTGCTGGCTAAAGCAGAGGCCGTATTGCGCCAAGCGGGCGGCCTGCTGCGCTACCGCCACTTGATCGATTCCTTCTCGCACGCCATAGGTACCCTGCGCTGCGCCACCACACCCGAGGAAGGCGTGCTCGACGTGGATTGCCGCTATTGGGGCAGCGAAAATCTCTACGTGTCTGACGGCAGCTTCATGCCCTCTTCGGGCGGGGTAAACCCAAGTTTGACGATCGCGGCCAACGCACTGCGGGTCGCCGAGCGAATTCTAGCAAAGCGATGAAGAAGGTCTGTCTGGTTGGGTGCGGCACCATCGGTCGCCTGCACGCGAAAAACCTCATCGGCAAGGCCGAGCTGTCCTTTCACAGCCGCACGCAGTCTAGCGCCGAAGCCCTCAGCCGCCAATGCGGAGGGGGACCGGTCTTCGCATCGTACGCCGAAGTCCTCGACAGCGCGGTGGATGCGGTGTTGATCAGCTCGCCGCCAGATGCCCATCGGCCCCAAGTCATCGAAGCATTGGCCGCCGGCAAGGGAGTGCTGGTGGAAAAGCCGTTGTGCGCCACCGAAGACGATTTGGCGGCCATTGGCGCAGCCGCGGCGGCCCATCCAGGTGCGCTGCTAATGATCGCGGAAAACTACTACTACAAGCCCTTGCTCAAGCTGCTCAAGTGGATCATCCAGCAGGGTTTTATCGGCCAAGTGCAGCAGGCGACCCTTGGCAAGCGCTTTACGCAGCAGGCCACGGGATGGAAAAGCGGCTATGGTGCGCTGCTGGAGGGAGGAATCCACTTCGTGGCCCTCGGAGCGGACCTGTTCTCCGACGCCCCCCGGCAGGTGACCGCGGAGTTCCCCGGGCACCGGGCGGGCGAGCCGGAGCGGAACTCGATAGTGCGGGTCGAATACGCATCCGGGGCCGAGCTGGTGTTGCGCTATGCTTGGAACGCCTTCAGCTTGACCAAGGGCACCTTTCAGCACGCGCGGATTTTGGGGACGGAGGGACGGGTGATCTTCGAGTGCAATGGGCTATACGCGCGTTTGCGAGGGCGGCGGAAGCGGCTCTACTTTCCGGGCGTGGGGGACTTGATGGGCTATGGGGGCATGATGCGGGACTTCTTGCAGTGTTTGCAGCAGCCGGGGCGGCAGCCGTATTCGGACTTGGCGCGGGCGGAACGGGATTTGGGGATTGTATTTACAGCATATAAAGGATTGAGCTGACATGAGCGAAGCAGAAAAAATCATCTATTCGATGTACAAGGTGAGCAAGCACTACAACCGGAAAGTGATTCTCGCAGACATTTCACTGTCGTACTTCTACGGGGCCAAGATCGGGGTGTTGGGCTTGAATGGGTCGGGTAAGAGTTCCTTGTTACGGATTATGGCGGGCATAGACCCCGAACACGAAGGGACCATTCAGGTACAGCCGGGGTTTACCGTGGGGTACCTGGAGCAGGAGCCCGAGCTAGAGAAGGGGAGAAAGGTCAAAGAGATCGTCGAGGAGGGCGTGCAGGAGACCGTGGATTTGCTGCGCGAGTACGAGGGCATCAACGCCCAGTTCGCCGAACCCATGGACGACGACGCCATGAACGCCCTGATCGAGCGGCAGGCATCCGTGGCCGAACAGCTCGACGCAGCCGGGGCCTGGGATTTGGACAGTCGGCTGGACATGGCGATGGACGCGCTGCGCTGTCCGCCCGAAGACCAAGAGGTCTCCACGCTCTCGGGCGGCGAGCGGCGGCGGGTGGCGCTGTGCCGGTTGTTGCTCCGCCGGCCGGATATTCTGCTGCTAGACGAGCCAACCAACCACCTCGACGCCGAAACCGTGGCGTGGCTGGAGGGGCATTTGCATCAGTACCAAGGGACGGTGATCGCCGTTACCCACGACCGGTATTTTCTCGACAATGTGGCGGGCTGGATTCTGGAGTTGGACCAAGGGCGCGGCGTACCGTGGAAGGGGAATTACTCGTCGTGGTTAGAGCAGAAAAAGGAGCGCCTGCGGCTGGAAGAAAAAAGCGAGAGCGAAAGACAGCGGACGCTGGAGCGAGAGCTGGAGTGGATCCGCATGACGCCGAGGGCCAAGCAGCAAAAGAGCAAGGCCAGGATCAGAGCCTACGAGGAATTGCTAAATCAGGATCGAGTGCAGCGAAACGAGTCTGTGCAGCTCTACATTCCGCCGGGGCCGCGGCTGGGCGATATCGCCATTGAGGCCAAGGACGTGAGCAAGCGCTACGGCGATCGCATCATCTTCGAGAACATGGATTTCGCCCTGCCCTCGGGCGGGATCGTCGGGGTCATCGGGCCGAACGGCGCGGGCAAGACAACCCTGTTCCGGCTGATTACCGGCCAAGAGAGCGCCGACAGCGGCCAGCTCCACATCGGCGAGACCGTGCAACTGGGGTATGTAGATCAGAGCCGGGAAACCTTGGTGGGGGAAAACACCGTCTGGCAGGAAGTTTCGGGCGGCGAGGAAGAGATCGAGCTGGGCGAGCGCAAGGTAAATTCGCGGGCGTACCTCGCGCGCTTCAACTTCCTTGGTGCCGACCAGCAGCAGCAGGTTGGTACGCTCTCGGGCGGGCAGCGCAATCGGGTGCATCTGGCCAAGGTGCTCAAGGAGCAGGCCAATGTATTCCTGCTCGACGAGCCGACCAACGACCTAGACGTGCATACGCTGCGGGCGCTGGAGGAGGGGTTGGAAAACTTCGCCGGCTGCGTGGTGGTCATCAGCCACGACCGGTGGTTTTTGGATCGTATCGTCACGCACATTCTGGCGTTTGAGGGCGACAGCCAAGTCTATTGGTTCGAGGGCAATTATTCGGAATACGAAGAGAACAAGAAGGCGCGGCTAGGTGAGGATTCGGTCGTGCCCCAGCGGGTCCGTTACCGCCAATTGACGCGGGACTAATATGGATAAAGGAATCCACATATCATGGCTGTAGAGGTAGGACAGATGGTGCCCAACTTTGGGGTCTCAAGCTGGGTGCAGGGTGCCCCGACCAACTTCGACCAGGAGCGGGATCACACCGTGGTGCTGGAAGTCTTCCAGGTCAATTGTCCCGGATGCTTCATGTATGCCATACCTGACGCGATACGCGTGTACCACAGGTACAAGGACGACGGGGTGCGCGTCTTGGGACTGGCCACCGCCTTTGAGGACTTTGACAAAAACACGCTTGACAACCTCAGGCTCCTAGCTGAGACCGGCCAGGTGATAGGGGAGACCAAGAGGGTACTTGCAATGAGCGGGCAGCTGCAGGAGGGAGACAAGCTGCCCTACAAGATCCCGTTTCCGCTCGGGATGGACAACCTTACGAGGACGTCCGGCGAGCCCAGCCACGAAGCGATAACGGACGTGATATACCCCCAGATACCCGACTTCGACTCGCAGCCCGAGAACTACAGGGTACAACTCATACAGAGGGTGAAGGACTATCTGAGGGCAAAGGAATATTCGGCCGAGACGTTTGAGAAGTTCGCCCTGCGCGGAACGCCGTCTACCATACTAGTCGACCGTAAGGGAGTCCTCAGGGACGTCTCTTTTGGCCAGACGGACTTGGAAGGAATGATCCAAAGGATCCTCACCGAGGACTGAGGCCGCGGGCCAAGACGAGCGCCACCGACCCGCACAGACTATTGGGAAAGCGTCTGTAGTTCTTCACGGATCACTTTGCGCAAGGTTTCCTCTAGGACAGCATCCTGAACGTGGATATATTGACGCAATGCCTCGTTGATCAAGGTCTGGTAATTGCCTCCGCCGGCCTCGTGTACTTGGTTTCTGAACCAGTTCAACACATCGGTGTCCAAACGTATCGTGATGCGCGTTTTAGTAGGCGCAGCAGGAACGAGTGCTCCTTGTTTGGCCTGAGTGAAGTCAAATTCTTCCTTGCTCATAGTGCTTCCTTTCACGCGGCGTGGCTGGTCGGGTCGAGATCAAGCGGATATCGTCGCCCCGATATGTGGATGCTACCACTACTATGCGGCCCAAAAAATCCATACCCAAGGTCGCAAAGCGGAATTCTCCCGCAATTTCCTCTTATCGCCTACCGCCGTTGCGCTTACATACTGTGCAGCGCGCTCTCGATCCGATTAAGCGCCTCGTCGATATCGTCCAAGGTGTGCTGGGCTGACACGCCGTGGTGGCCAGCGACGAGCGTGCCGTAGTCGTGGAAATAGACCCCTTTGTCGGCGCAGGCGCGGATGAATTTCCCGGTTAGCTCCTGGTCGCGGTTGAGGCTATCGTCGAAGCGCTCGACGGGATCGGTGAATCCGAAGAAGATACCGAAGCGCGCACCCAGTCCCTGCACCCGGGCGGGCACGCCGGCGTGCTCGAACAGTCCAACCAGACCGTCGCAGAGCCGGCCTCCGGCTTCATAGATGTGATCGTAGAACCCCGGACTGGTAAGCTCGTTGACGGCAGCCAGCGCCGTCATGACGGCCGGCGGGTTGCCGGTGAAGGTACCGCTCTGAGCCACCTCGCCAAGCGGGCCCACTTGGTCCATGATTTCGGCTTTGCCGGCGATGACGGTGAGTGGAGCACCAGCGGCGACCGCCTTACCCAGAACACAAATATCCGGGGTGACACCGTAGTACCCCTGAGCGCAGTCGGGCCCGGTGCGGAAGGCCGAGAGCACCTCGTCGTATATGAGGACGATATCGTGGGCACTGGCCTGGTCGCGGACGAACTGCATGTACTCGGTGTCGGCGACGATGCAACCCTGGTTGTAATTGATCGGCTCCATGATGATGCCACCGATCTCGTCGCCGTGCTCGCGCAGCGCTCTTTCCAGGGCGGCCTCGTCCTTCCACGGTACGACGACGATGAGGTCGTCCATCTGCGGAGGCATGCCCGCAGACTCACCACGCGGTTCGACGTAGTTGCCCGGAGGCACTGGCGTCAACGGTGTGTGCGAGTTGAACATGACGTAGTCGTAGAGGCCGTGGAAGTGCCCCCAGAATTTGAGAATCTTGTGCTTGCCGGTGCGGGCGCGGGCCAGGCGGACACAGACCATCGTCCCCTCTGAGCCGGTATTGCCGTAGCGCACGCGCTGGGCGCAGGGAACGATCTCGGTAATCCGCCGCGCCAAGTCAGTATGTGCCTCGGTCTCGTAGCCGGAGAGAATGCCCGCGTCCAATGCCGCGGTCATGGCCTCGCGCGTTGCCGGGTGGTTGTAGCCCAGAAACGCGGCTCCGTGGGCCAGATTGAAATCGATGTATTCCTTGCCATCGACGTCGTAGATGCGGCAGCCCTCGGCATTGCGCAGGTAGAGGGCATACCCCAAGCAGGGGTTGTGCCGTCCCGTAGCTCCGACGCCTCCCGGCAGGTAGCGCTTGGCTTCGGCTCTGAGATCACGCTGTGACATCGTCTGTATCGTGGACATCGCTGCTTGCTCCTTTTTGCTGTTCCATTGTCTCTTATCCTTTTTAGTCGCACAAGTCAAGACGCCTTGCCCGAAAGAACCTTGCAAAGTACAATCCAATTATAGTAGAAGGCCTACACCTAATCGCCGTTTCTCGCGTATAATCCCGAAAACGCAGACCGTGCATACAGAACGCGAAAATACGCTAGACGAAACCGAGCGTCTGCAACTCGCCCGCCAAGCCTTTGCCGATTACTACGCCCGCTGTTTCTGGTATTTACGCCGGGATTTGGAAATAGGCGTCGCAGATATACCCGAGATCGCACGAGGCTTGCGCCTACACGGAGGCCGGCAGGGATTTATCTTGGCCGCCCGCCTATGCCCCTAAGCGCGTTTCAGCAATCTATCCTGCGTTTGTTAGCGCAAAACCGCAGCCCGGAGAGTTAGCCAGTAAGCCTTGAGGGAGACACACGATGACCAAATCAATGGGGATCAATATCGCGGGCTTTGTGGCGCTGGCCCTTCTGTTGTGGAAAGTCTCAAGCGACATGAAAGCCTATCAGCACCAAGTCGCCGAGTCTTTGACCGAGCAAATCGCCGCGGTCTCGGGGCAGGTGTCGGGCGTGCAGAAACACGTCGAGAGCCTCGACCAGCAAGTAGACCGCCTCGCCAAGCAACTGGGCAAGCTAGAGGGCAAGGCCGACAGCCTCGGTTCAAAGCTAACTCACATGGACGGACGCCTAGGGCGACTTAACACCAAGATTGGTGAGATACGCAACCGATCCAAGAAACTGACCACCAAAACGGACGCGCTCGCTGTCCAGTTGACCAATAGCACAAATCACCTCAACCGGCGATTAGGTCTACTGGAATACCGGACGGGAGTGATTCGCAAGAGCGTGAACACCATCAAGAAACGGCTGAATTAGGTGCCATTCGACAGGGTATCCCAATACCGATTTTTTCGCATAGCTGACTGAATAGAAATAGCCCCCGACGCTCAACCGGCATCGGGGGCTATCCTGTTAGATGCGACGGAACTTAAGCGATAGCCGCAAGCGCCTTGCGTGCAAAAACCTTGGCCAAGTGGCGGCGGTACTCTTCGCCAGCAAAGTGATCGGCGAGTACATCCTGTCCATCGGCCGCCCGCGCAGCGGCAGCAGCGATCGATTCCTCGCTCAAGCCGCCGCTGAGGGCCTCTTCAACCCCGGTATCGCGGAAGGCCGCATTGGCCACGCCCGTAAAGGCGACCTTGACCGCGCCTCCGGCCGAGGCGACAGCGCAGCCGACGACGGCAAAGCGCGAGGCCGGATGCGGAAACTTGACATAAGCCGACTTTTCCGCGGTCGAGACCCGCACTTCGGTGATGATCTCGTCCGGCGCGAGTGCGGTCAAAAACAGATCAATGAAAAACTCGTCGGCCGGGATCGAACGCTCGCCGTCGGGTCCCTTGACGACAATCTCGGCCCCCAAGGCCAAAACCGCGGCCGGGTAATCAGCCGCTGGGTCGGCGTGGGCCAGCGAGCCGCCAATGGTGCCCTTGTTGCGCACCTGGGGATCGCCGATGACCGAGGCGGCTTGGGCCAAGGCCGAGGCATTGGCACTCACCAAGCCCGAGGACTCGATTTGGTGGTGGGTAGTGGTCGCACCAATAGCGATGGTGCCGCCGTCCTCTCTGATGTAGTTGAGCTCGGCGAGCCGACCAATATCGATCAGCGCGCCCGGTGCCGACAGGCGCAGCTTCATGGCCGGCAACAGGCTGTGGCCGCCAGCTAAGAGCTTGGCGTCGTCCGAGAGGAGCTCAATCGCCTCATCTACTGAAGAGGGACGATGATAGTCAAACGCGACAGGTATCATGGTCGGTCTTCTCCTTAGCTGACTTGCTGGATGGCCTGCCACACCTTCTGCGGCGTCAGCGGCATAGCAAGATCGCGCACGCCCAAAGGCCACAGGGCGTCGATCACGGCATTGACAATGGCCGGCGGCGAGCCAATCGTGCCGGTCTCGCCAGCACCCTTGACGCCGAGAGGATTGTGCGGGCAGGGCGTGACAGTGTGGTCGGTTTCAAAGGAAGGCAGGTCGTCGGCGCGCGGCAGGACGTAGTCCATATAAGAGCCAGAAATGAGCTGGCCGCTGTCGTCGTACACGGCCTCCTCGAATAGGGCTTGGCCAATGCCGTGCGTAATGCCGCCGTGGACTTGGCCTTCGACGATCATGGGATTGACGATATTGCCCACATCGTCAACAGCGACGTAGCGCCGCACTGCAACCACGCCGGTCTCGGCATCCACTTCCACCACCGCTATGTGGGCACCGAAGGGAAAGGTAAAATTGGCCGGATCGTAAAAGCTGGTAAACTCCAGCCCCGGCTCCAGCCCCTCGGGAAAATTGTGCGGCACGTACGCCGCTAGCGAGACCTCCGGAAAAGAGATCGACTGGTCGGTGCCCTTGACCGTCCAACTGCCCTCGGCGAATTCGAGGTCCTCCTCGGCGGCTTCGAGCAAGTGGGCGGCGATCTTGGCCCCCTTCTCCTTGATCTTGTCCATGCTCTTGACGATGGCCGTGCCGCCGACGGCCAGCGAGCGCGAGCCATACGTGCCCATGCCAAAGGGCACGGACTCGGTGTCGCCGTGAATGATGTCCACGTCTTCGATCCCCACGCCCAACCCGTCGGCCACCACCTGGGCGAAGGTCGTCTCGTGGCCCTGACCGTGCGAGTGACTGCCGGTGAAGACGGTCACTTTGCCGGTGGGCTGAACGCGGACGCCCGCGCTCTCATAGAGGCCGGCGCGCGCACCCAATGCGCCGGCCACGGCCGAGGGCGCAATGCCGCAGGCTTCGATATAGGTCGAAAAGCCAATGCCGAGATAGCGGCCGTTGCCAGCGGCGCGGGCCTGTGCTTGCTCTGCCCGCAGTTCGTCGTAGCCAACGGCCGCGAGGGCTTTTTCGAGCACGGGCCCGTAGTTGCCGCTGTCGTATTGCAGGGCTACTTGGGTCTGATAGCCTTCCTGCTCGACGCCGTCAAAGGCTGGGATGAAGTTTTTGCGCCGCAGTTGGGCCGGGTCGCGGCCCGTCTCCAAGGCGGCCTGCTCAACCGTGCGCTCGAGGACGTACGTGGCCTCGGGGCGGCCCGCGCCGCGCAGGGCGTCAACGGGGGTGGTGTTGGTGAAGACGCCGGTGACATCCACGTGGACCGCTGGGGTCGTGTACAGCCCCTGTAAGAGCGTGCCGTAGAGATACGTGGGCACACAGGGCGCGAAAGTCGATAGGTACGCGCCGAGATTGGCGACGGTTTTGACCCGCAGGCCGACGAAATTCCCGTCGGCGTCGAGGCCGAGCTCGACCTTGGTGTGGTGATCGCGGCCGTGGGCGTCGGTGAGGAATGCCTCGCTACGGCTGGAGGTCCACTTGACCGGACGGCCAATCTGGCGCGAGCACCACGTGACGAGGACTTCTTCGGCATAGTGAAAAATTTTGGAGCCAAAGCCGCCGCCGACATCCGGCGACACCACGCGCACTTTGTGCTCGGGCAGGTTCAGGACAAACGCCGTCATCAGCAGGCGAATGACGTGGGGGTTCTGCGACGAGGTGTAGAGCGTGTAGTGGTCGCGCGCGTCGTCGTAGTCGCCAATGGCGCAGCGCGGCTCAATCGCATTGGGGATGAGCCGCTGGTTATCGAACTCCAAGGTGGTGACGTGCGCGGCGCTGGCCAAGGCGGCGTCCGTCGCCGCTTGATCGCCGAGCTCCCAGTCGAAGGGTGTGTTGTTGGGCACTTCGTCGAACAACTGCGGCGCGCCCTCTGCTATCGCTTGGGTTGCCGCGACGACCGCATCCAAGACCTCGTACTCCACGGCCACCAATTCGGCGGCGTCCGTGGCTTGCTCGCGGCTCTCGGCCAAGACGATGGCGACTGGGTCGCCGACGTGACGCACCTTGGTTGCGGCCAGCACCGGATGGGCCGGCTCCTTCATGGTGTCGCCATTTTTGAAATCCACCTGCCAGCCGCAGGGTAGGCCGCCGACGCCCGCAGCTTCGAGGTCGGCACCCGTGAAGACAGCGACCACTCCAGGGGCTGAGGCTGCGGCCGTCGTATCGACGCCCTTGATCGCGGCGTGGGCATACGGGCTGCGCACGAGCGCCGCAAAGGTTGAATTGGGCAGGGCAATGTCATCGGTGTAGCGGCCCTTGCCGGTGATAAAGCGCTGATCTTCGACGCGCTTGACGGATTGTCCTATGACTCCCATAGCGGCCTCCTATGCGATCTCGGCGGCGAGTTTGACCGCCTTGATGATGTTGTCGTAGCCCGTGCAGCGGCAAAAGTTGCCTTCGAGCGCGTGGCGGATCTCCGCGTCGCTGGGCATTGCGTTGCGCTCTAGCAACTGCCAAGCGGCCATAATCATGCCGGGCGTGCAAAAGCCGCACTGCAAGCCATGGGTCTCGCGGAAGGCTGCCTGTAACGGATGCAGCGCGCCGTTGCCCGCAAGCCCTTCGATGGTCATTATCTCCACGCCGTCGGCTTGAACCGCAAGCATCGTGCAGACCTTGACAGCTTGGCCATCGACGATAGCGGTGCAGGCACCGCAGTTGCTGGTGTCGCAGCCGACGTGGGTACCTGTCAGGCCCAACTCCTCGCGCAAATAGCTGACGAGCATCTGGCGTGGCTCCACCTCGTGCTCGTGGGTCTGGCCGTTGACAGTGACCTTGATTGCTACTGACATAGCCACCTCCTATTGAATCGAATTAAGGTAATTCGCGTTCCAGCGCCTTAAAAAACTGATTGGTAAACATCCGCGCCACGCCCGAGAGCAGGCGCTGGCCCATGCTCGCCAACCGACCCGTCAACTGCGAGCCGCCCTCAATTGCCACCGTGGTCGTCTCGTGATCTTGGTCGGCGAGCCGGACGTGGCCCTCAGCCGCAATCTGGCCAATCTTGCCATCGACATTGATGAGCAGGCGATAGCTTTCCGGCTCCTTGCTATCGACGACTTGCAGCGCACCGTTGAACGTGCTGTTAATCGGCCCCATTTTGATGTGCAGTACGGCTTGGTACTGGCCGGGGCCGGTCTGCTCCAAGGTATCGACGCCTGGCGTGATGCGCGCCAAGACCTCGGGGTCGTTGAGCAAATCCCACAGGATTTGCCTTGGGGCGCGAAAAGTATGAGAGCCTGTAAGCTGCATGGGCCGATGCTATTGTTAAGGTCCAGAAGCGGATGACGCGGTGGATATTAAAAAACTTTGCCCATCCTTGTCAATTAGACAGCCAACGCGACGGAGCGACGGATTGAGATGACCAGATTCGCAGACCTTAGCGGGATCGTACTAGCGGCGGGGCGTTCCTCTAGGATGGAGGGTACCAATAAGTTGCTGCTGCCTTGGCAGGAGCAATGCGTCCTCCAAGTCGTGGTGGAGCGGATCTGCGCGGTGGGTTTGGGCGAGGTGGTCGTGGTGACAGGGCATCAGCGGGTAGAGGTAGAGGAAGCGTTGAGCCGCTATCCCGTACGGCTGGTACACAACCCCGATTTTGCCGAGGGGATGGCCGCCTCTATCAGAGTGGGCGTGGAAGCGGCAGTCGGCGAGGAAGGGTATCTCTTTGCCCTAGGAGATATGCCGCAGGTAGCTGGGAAGACGATGCTAAAGGTCGTGGAGGCGTTGAAAAGTAGAGAGGCTATCGCCGTGCCGGTGCGCGACGGACGACGCGGCCATCCGGTAGCCATCGGCAGCGCCCATCGAGATGCCTTGCTCGCGTTGACTGGCGATCGGGGCGCGCGGCCGGTCTTGGCAAAAAACGCAGCCCATATCGTGGATGTGCCCGTTGAGGACGAGGGCATCTTCGTGGATGTGGATACGCGGGAAAGCTATCGAGCGGAGCGGAGCGCATTGTAAATTGGCGTACGGGTTGAGCGATTAACCAACCAGTAGCTGCAGCGCGGTTTCCATGTTCAATAGCGCCGCGTCTTCCTCCCGTTCCAAAAAAGGACGCACATCGGCCACCACCTGATCCCACGCCAGAACACGTAGCCGGCCGCCGACCACTTCCCGCCAAGTCCGCGCCGTCAATGCCTCGCCGGGCCACTGAGTCTGCTGCAACGCCGCATTGAGCAGGGACAGATTGGGCGCCGGCCATGTCCGGTCACTCAAGTACCATATCAAGTCGTACAGATCCCGCCCTTTGGTATAAGGGCGCTGTAGAATCGCATGTAGTTTGCCGGCCAGTAGAGAAGCCCGGTCGTGATGCTGGAGCCGCAGTGTCACGTGCCGGCGCACCAACCGGGTCTCCAGCACGGCACCGGCTGGCGGGTTCGCATCGATGTCGATTCGCACGGTGAGAACTTCGTTCTGATGCGGAGAGAGACCAGCCTCGTACAGCAGGCCCCTGAAGCGCACGAACGCACGGTGGACGGATCGCTGGTCGTTTAAGCCGAGCCCAACTTCGTACCCCTCGCGAGTAAGTTCCGTGCGAATGGCTGTCAAATAAGCACGCAAATCGTAGGAAGCTGGATCGCCTTCGAGGGTAAAGTCGAGGTCTTCGGAGTAGCGCGGTAGCGCAAAGAGGAAGCGCAGGCTAGTTCCCCCTTGAAACGCCAGCGGCACCATCGCCCCCGCACGCTGTAAAGCATCCAAGATCCGGGCCTGCAAGTATTCGCGCAGGATATTGCGCCCCTGCAAGGGATCGGCCGCCTGCACGAGTTGGAACAAGTGATCCTTCATAGCGGCTCGTAGCCCAACGCCGCGTCTTGGGCTAGTGCGCGAATGCACCGCACGGCTCTCAGCAATTTGGGACGGGCGGCGATGGCAACCAATCTATCCAGTTCCGCTAGGTCGAGGCTCCCCCAGTCGAGGCGTAGCTCTTTGATATAGGCCAATGCATCGCCATTCGGCTGTAGATAGATCAGATCGAGCAGTGCCTTTTCCGGCGCGGCGACAAAAGCCGACTGGCCACGCGCCAATTCCACTTGTTGATAGCCGTAGAGCAGATCGGTCTTGAGATGGCGAAAGGAAAAGCGACCTAGCGGCGTCTGGCGGAGCTGCGGACGCCCACCGGTCACACTGGTCACTTCCGGCACGTACTCGGGGATCATACCAGCATGAGCCAACGCCGACAGACCGCTGACATACGAGCCGCGCGCCAGTCGATTGGCGACGAGGAAGGGATGGGGCACGATTTGGCGATAGGGCGGTGCCAGCGCATAGAGCCCGCGCCGTAGCTGGTGCAGTCGTCCGGCTTGGGTCCAGCGCACAAGCTGTCGCCGCATATCGCTTGGGTTCACGGACCCGGCCAAGAGCAGGCCGGTTTCAAACACCGGCTCATCGGCCACGATAGCGAGGAATTGATCGAATTTCATAACAATAAATTACCTTTAATGGCAATTTATTGCAATGAAACTCCATTATTCGGCAGCGCTATGGGTTATTCCTCCGGCGGCACCAGAAGCTGCGTCGTCTCCGCCCGATCGCCTATCTCCTGCCAATCCCACAACTGAGGTATAAACTCCACATCGGCCCAAAGCTGGGCTTGGTCGGCGTAGTGCGGGCTAGCCGGGTGGCCAGAGGCCCCCAGCGGCGCGATCCAGCGCGAGCGGGTCCAGTCGGAGGGATCGAAGATATAGCGGTTGACCGAAAGACCCGTAACCACAAAGTCATCGAAGGCATAACTGCTGGCTAGGGGCGTATCGCCATCGCCGTGGACAGGGAGCGAAAGTGGGTCGAGGAAGGAAGCGGCCTCGGGGAAAACCGCGGAGAGCGGGTGCTGGGGCTGGGTGCGGTGCAAGCGGCCCCAACGCCATTGGTGCATGTCGTCGCCGAGGGCCTCTTTGAGGGTGGCGAGAGCGCCGGTCAGGGCCTCGGTCAGGGCTTGGGGCCAAGTTTGGCCGGGCGGCAGCAGCGCAGTATCGCCGCGCTCAATAGCGAGAGTTGCTTCGAGGTTGATAAGACGCCAGTGGGCATCGCCGCCTTCCTCTGCGAGCAAGGTCAAGGCGTCGCCGCCGAACAGGTTTTGCGCGATGTGGTATCCGAGCAGGGCGCGGGTTTGAGCATAGATCGCCGGCTGAGCTTGGTCGCGGTCCATCCGGCAGTCCCACTGGCGCAGCAGGTCGAGGGCTTGGGCGCAGTCGGCGTCGGGTGGCTCAATGGCGAGCAAGGCCCGCGTAAAGACCTCGGCCGGCAGCGAGACGCGTTCTGCGTGGATGCGGCCCATAGCCTCGGGAGTGGCCGTGCCCTTTGCTAGTTCGAGGATGCGGGTCTGGATGCGACGGGCGCGGTAGTCGGGGCTAAAGATAAGCCCGACGTAGTAGGGATAATCGGAGCCGGTCACGCGCTGGTTGCAGGTGATGGCATAGCCTGTTGCGGGATCTATGGCTTTGGGCAGTTCGGCGTGGGGGATGTAGCCTCGCCACTCGTGCTCGCCGGTCCAGCCGGGGACGGCGCGCCAGCCGTTTGCGGCCTCGCGCACGGGGATCCGACCTGCGTGCAGATAGCCAAAGCAGCCGTGGATGTCGGCGACGGCGTAGTTGTTGACGCGGTCGTTCCAGCGGGCAAAGGCTTGGTGCAAGTCCTCGACCGAGCGGGCGCGCATGGCATCGCGGGCGGCGTCGGCCCAAGGGGTTCCTTCGATAAGGCCGGGGTCGCTGATGGCGATGGCTTGGCCTTTGCGCGGATCGCCAGCGACGATAGGTCCGTGGTGGGTAATGACGACCTCGGAGGTAACGGGTGCCGAGCCGCGGACGTGGATTTCTTCCCGCAGGATTTCCGCTGGCCGCCACGCGCCGCTGAATTCGTACTCCAAGCCGTCGGCCGTTTCGCGGAAGCGCTCGACGAACAGATCTTGGGTATCGGCACTGCCGTAGGTCATGCCCCAAGCCACGTATTCGCTGTGGCAAAAGTGCAGGGTGCCGGGGACGCCAGGCACCGAATAGCCGCTGACGGCAAAGTCGGGACAGGCGAGGTGGACTTGGTAATAGACGGAAGGGGTGTCGAGAGCGCGGTGCGAGTCTCCGGCCACTAGCGGCAAGCCCGAATCCGTGTACGCACCCGCGATGGACCACGCATTGGAGCCGGGGTCGGTTTCGCGGCGACTAAGGGCAGCGAGGCCGTCGAGAGGTTCTCCCTGGTACTCAGTGCCGGGGGGCACGGTGAGCAGGTGGCCTTCGGGATAGCCTTTGATTAGTTGAGCGAGGTTTGCGGCCACAATACTGTGGCCGGACTGCTCAGGGCCGACGACTTGGGCCAGACGGGTGCGCCATAGCTTGGATTCAAAGGTGCCGAGCAGGCTGTTGCGCATCTTGTACACGGCGAGGCAGTGCCAGCTTTCCCACGGCTCGGGACGCTGGCCGAGGAGTTGGTATTCGACGGGTAGAGCCGTGGTCGTCGCCAAAAAGGCGTTGACGCCAGCGGCGTACGCGTCGAGCATGGCGCGGGCTTGGGGGCTGGACGCTTCGTAGTCCAACTTGGCGGTGCGGCCCATGCCCGCGGCGCGCAGGAGGCGATCGCGGGCCAGCCCCGCAGGACCAGCCCATTCGGACCAGCGGCCTAGCGCCTGATGGCGGTCGAAGTCCATATGCCACAGGCGGTCTTGGGCCGTAGCAAAACCCTGGGCGAAGAACATGTCGGCTTCGCCGGCGGCTTGGATATGGGGGATTCCCCAAGGGTCGCGGTGGATGGTGACGGTCTTTTCAAGGCCCTCGCAACACTGGGTGCTTTCGAGGTCGGGGAGGGCGGCTTGGAGGTCTTTGGCGCTGATAGGCATTGCGTTCCTCTTGCGTTGTTAGTTCAGGATATTCTGCAAGGCAAATGCGTTTGTCGCAACATGCCCATTGAACTACTCTTTAGTTCAATATAGTTCACTTTATAGTTCGGAGGTCGTGGCATGAAATCAATTACCATTCACGGAATGGACGATGAAATGGACCGGCAAATTAGGGAGAAGGCCGCCGCCGAAGGCAAGAGCTTGAACAAGACCATTAAAGGGTTGCTCGAACAAGCACTGGGAGGACGGCATTCGCGGCGAGAAGAATTTGCCGATCTCTTTGGCTGTTGGTCGGCAGCGGATCTGGCCGAGTTTGAAGAGGCGACAAAAGACCTTCGCCAGATCGATCCCGACGACTGGAAATGAACCGCATACTGCTCGACACCAATGCCTATACCGCGTTTCTAACTGGAGACGAGCGCGTACTGAATGCGCTGACCGAGGCGGAAACAGCTTTTTTCTCCGCCATTGTCATTGGGGAATTATACGCTGGCTTTTGCGGCGGCAATCGGCTCAAGGAAAACAAGGCTCTGCTAGCGCGTTTTTTGCAAAAGTCCAATGTGCGCGTCCTCGACGTCACCGCTGAAACCGGGGAAGTCTTCGGCCAAATCAAAAACGAACTACAAAAAGCTGGAACGCCGATACCGCTCAACGATATATGGCTGGCGGCACAGGCCATGGAAACTGGCTCGGTTATCGTCTCCTTCGACGCGCATTTCGACCAAGTCAGCGGACTTAGGCGCTGGATATGGTAGGCCGGTCGTGGATCGGCCCAGGGTGGTCGCGGAGCGAGCCGCCTTTGCGGCCAGTGAGCGAGGCTTGGATCTCGCCGAGAATGGACAGGGCGATTTTCTCGCTGCATCCGCACTGATCCTATCTGCGTCGGCTGAAGAGAAACGACTCGGTCCTCCACTTTTCTATTGACATTGTGTAGGCTCGCGCTCAGCCTTCAGGACATGGTACCCTTTATCCTTTTCAGGGACCGGGCCGGATCGGCCAGAGCGGCCAAGCCCCTGAGCGCCGACCTCCCCTCCGCCGGGGAGGCCCTCCAATGAAGCGGCTGCCCGCCTACCCACTCTCGGTCGGCATGTCGGCCGTCGAGGGGCTCGCCGTCGCGACAGTCATCACAACTAGCCTCGTCTATCAAGTCGAGATCGTCGGTCTCAACCCGCTCCAGCTTATCCTGGTCGGAACTGTCCTAGAAGCAACCGTCTTTGCCTTTGAGATTCCCACCGGCGTCGTAGCTGACGTCTACAGCCGCCGCCTCTCGGTAGTTATCGGACTGGCCCTTACAGGCATCGGTTTCCTCCTCGCGGGGTCCATCCCGCTGTTTGGCGCACTGCTCGCCGCCCAGGTCGTGGGAGGACTCGGGGTGACGTTCGGTAGTGGTGCCCGAACCGCGTGGTTGGCCGATGAAATTGGTACCCAGCAGCTACCGCGTGCCCTGCTGCGAGGCTCACAGGCCAGTCTCGTCGGTGGACTGGCAGGTGCGGCGCTATCCGTCGCGCTGGCGAGTATGGATCGTAGCCTGCCCCTCGTCGTTGGGGGCTTCATCTACCTCGGTCTGGCCCTGTTCTCGGCGCTTGCAATGACGGAGCGCGGCTTTCGGCCACTGCCTGCCCACGGACGCGAGACCTTCAGGACCATGGGGCGCACATTGCTTCAGGCCCTGCACGTGATCCGTCGGCGACGAGTCCTGATCCTCATCGTGATGACGCCGTTCCTGTTTGGCGCGGCGAGCGAAGTTCCGGATCGACTGACCACGCCGTTTCTGCTGCAGACGATCACAATGCCGCGGCTCGGACCTCTGGACCCTATTGCGTGGTTTGGTCTTAGCAGCTACGTATCGATGGGACTGGGGTTCGGCTTGTTGGAAGTCGTCAGGCGGACCGTGAATACATCCAACGACCGCGCAGTGGCCGGCGTGCTGATGGCGCTGCAAGCCCTCTATGTCGGCAGCTTGGTGGCCTTTGGCCTAGCGACGGAGTTTGCCTTCGCTATGGCGATGTTCTGGGCACGAGGCCCGTTACGGCGCGCCAGTGGCCCGCTGCTGAGCGCTTGGCAGAACCGCTTCGTGCCCTCGCAAGTTCGGGCTACGGTCCTATCCTTCGGAGGGCAGATGGATGCCGTCGGCCAGATGATCGGCGGCCCCCTCCTGGGCGCGATCGCGCTGGGCTTGTCACTGCGCGCCGGGTTCCTTGCAGCCGCAATCGTGCTGCTCCCAGTCGTGATCGCCTTCGCTGTGCTGGCAAGGCCTCGCAAGTCATCCATAGCGTCCGCTTAAAAGCCGGCCTCACTGCAAGCCTCATATACTTTCTCGGGCTTGGCGGTAAATAGCAGATCCCTCCACTTGCCTTTGAGGCCGACGGTCCTCTGCCCAACTCAACTGCAAACGGCACGTCCTCGATAGGCGAGACCGAACCAAACAAACTGGCTGTTTTCGTGCCCGACCAAGCGGCGCGAGCCATTCTTGAGGCCGGTAAGCGCGGCTTGGATGTCGCCAAGTTTTCTATTGCCATTGTGCAGGCTCGCGCTCAGCCTTTAGGACATGGTACTTTTCATCCTCTTCAGGGTCCGAGGCGGCGCAGTTCTGCGTCTCTGCCGCCTGCCTCTCGCGAGGGGCCTGCAATTCTGGCTCCTCCTGCTCGTTGCAGCCGTCCCGACGCGCGCTGAATCACCGGACGACTCCACGCGCGCTGTAACGGCCCTGCGCGTTGATCAGCCGCCGCGCATCGACGGTCATCTCTCCGAGCCCGCTTGGCAGAAGGCCGAGGCAGCCGGGGACTTCTTCCGCGCTCAGCAGACTCGCGGCATGCCCGCGCGACTCCGCACGGAGGCATTCGTTCTCTACGATGCGGTGGCGATCTATGTCGGCTTCCGTTGTTGGGAGCCGGATATGACCGGGCTCCGCGAAACGCTGACGCGCCGCGAAACGCGGATTTGGGGCGACGATGCCGTCGAGGTCGTTTTCGACACCTACCACGACGGCCGCAATGCCTACGTCTTCGGCATCAACACGCTCGCAACACAGATGGACCAACGCGTCAGCAACGAGAGTTCCTTCACCTTTGCCTGGGACGCTTCGTGGGAAGCAGAGGTACAGAAGTACACAGACCACTGGACCGCCGAGTTTGCCATCCCGTTGGCCGAACTGCAGTACGATGAGGAGGGCACCGCGTGGGGTGTGAACTTTTGGCGGGCTCACCCCATCGATCAGGAATCCTATTCTTGGTCCGATACAGGCGGTGACTTTGGCCGCATCTCCGAATTCGGTGAACTGCGGGGGCTTCGGCTAACTACTGTCGCAACAGAGACCGTCCGCCTAGCTTTTCTGCCCTACGCCAGCTACCGCGCCCTCGAAGACCGCCCCGACGACGGAGATGCCGGCATCGATTTGATCTACCAGCCATCGGCCAGCCTGATCGGCAACCTAACGGTGTTTCCCGACTTCTCACAGCTAGAGAGCGACCCAACGCTGATCAACGTCAACGACGAACGCGAGCTGTCTTTGCCCGAACGCCGACCGTTCTTTCGCGATGGAGCGGAACTTTTCGATCTGCCCCTGCGCTTGTTCTACACGCGCCGAGTGCAGGAAATCGATTTGGGCGTCAAGGGCACGGGAAAAGTGGGCGGCTACACATGGGCCGCCGTAAACGCGTACGGCAAGCTCATCGACCGCTACAACGGCGATGCCAAACGACGCGCCAACCTCGTCAACCTACGCCTCAACCGCGACATCGGCGAGCGCACCGTCATCGGTGCCATGGCGGTCCACAAGCACCAGAGCGACCGCGATGTGGGCCTGCTGTCCCTCAACGGTCGCCTCGGTCTCGGGCGCGACTGGACCGCCACGGGCCAGTTCGTAGGCAACTCCACCGGCGGCAGCCCCCATTATGCCTATCACGTCTCGACCGACTGGCGCAACCAGTCGGGTCTGAGCGGCTTTGTCGAACTCGAAGAGATCCGCGACGGGTTTCGGCCGAACGAAACCGGTCTGGAAGACGAGGCGTATCGCCGCGCGCGAGGCTCCTTTACCCTCCTCAACGAGTATTCAGAAGGTAGCACGCTGAATGCCCTCGTGCTGCGCGGCCGAGTGTTCCGGCAGACAGACGAGACGGGTCGTCTGCGCGAGCAGTATGCCCAAGCTGAGGGATCATTCGATGTGGGCCGTTTCGATTTCTATTCGCTTGCCCGCGTCGGACAACTGCGGGAAGCCGGACGCCTCTGGAACACGCGCTTTACTGGTGCCGACCTCGAATACACATCAACATGGGGTTTCGTCGGTATCTACAACCAGATCGGTAGTCGCCAAGGCATTTTCAACTGGTTTGTCAGCCTAGACGCCAACGCCAATCTTTTCAACCGACTGACGATCAGCCTGACTGCGCACCGTTTCGACTGGCGCGGCCAACGGGAAACGCTCGTCATGCGCACGACGACGAACTACCAGTTCACCCGCCACGTCGGTCTGCGACTGTTCCACGAGCGCGTAATCGAGCAAACCGACGGCACCACGGCGGACAACCTCAACACGGTCTTCGACTATGAGTTTACTCCGGAGAGTCACTTCTTTCTCGTCTTCGTGCGAGACCGAGACCGCACCAAAGCCGCTTTCAGCAAAATCGCGTATCTGTTCGGTGGGATCTGAAGGAAGAGATCGAGCTGTATCCTAAGTCGCTGCCGGGCACAACGCCGAGAGCGTCAGGCCGGCCGATCGTGGATCGGCCCAGTATGGTCGCGGAGCGAGCCGCCTTTGCGGCCGGTGAGCGCGGCTTGGATCTCGCTGAGAATGGACAGGGCTATTTCCTCGGCCGTTTCGGCACCGATGTCGAGGCCGACGGGGCTGAAGAGGCGTGCGGCCTGCTCATCGCTTGGCTCGATGCCTTCTCTTTGCAGATCGGCGAGCAGGCGCTGGGTGCGCTGGTGCGGACCGAGGACGCCCAAATAGGCGAGGGGCGCGTCGAGCAAGTCCCGCAACAGAGCCTGATCCTGTAGATAGTTGTGGCTCATGATGACGGCACACGAGCGGTTGTCGAACTGAAGATCCTCGGGCAGATGACCGGGCTGGGCGAGGAGGACTTGCCTGGCCCAAGGGAAGCGTTCGGCGCGAGCATAGGAGGGCCGATGGTCGGCTACGGAGACGCGCCAGCCGAGTTCGCCGGCTAGCTGGGCGAGGGGCACGGCGTCGTAGCCAGCGCCGAAGAGGTAAAGGGCGATGGGGGGCAGCAGGGGTTCTATGAGCAGGGCGGCCTTGCTGTGCGTCAACTCGTAGTGGCGCGTGTGTCCTAGGGCGATGGGGAGTTGGGTGTCGTCGAGGGTAGCCAGGATTCCGGCGGCGGCGTTAAGCGCGATCTCGCGCAGCTCCAAGTCGGCGATGTCGTCGCGGGCGTTTTCCCGCTCGTCGAGGATCAGATGTTGGCCCGGTGCGGCATTGGTTTCGCCCTCGGTGGCAAAGACCGTGACGAGGACGCCGTGCCGATTTTCCAAGGCGCAGCCGTGCAAGAAGGTTGGATAGTGGAAGGGAGCATCTTGGGGCAGGCGCTCTAAGAGCACGTCCACCGTGCCGCTACAGCCTAAGCCAGTGCCCCAGAGGATGTCGTCTTCAGAGGTGGCGTCGTAATGGAGAAGACGGGGCAGGCCATCGGCGAAGACGGCTTGCGCATTTTCGCGCACATCGCCTTCGAGACAGCCGCCGCTGATGGTGCCCAAGCTCTGGAGGTCTGCTTCGATGAGCATGCGGGTGCCCGGTCCGCGATAGACCGAGCCGGAGGTCTGGACGACAGTGGCTACAACATAGGATTCACCCGCCTCGTCGAGCTCTTGGGCGCGGAGGAGGATCGTCTGCAAGTCTTTCACGGCTGGACTCCAAAGCGCCGGTACCAGTCGTCCGTCGTCGGCACAGCGGGCTGGCTTTTGTCGGCGCGGGCTGCTCAGGGCGTCGGCGCAGGTAGCGCGCGGCCGTCGCACCACGCAGCGTCATCAGGTATCCGACGAGGGCCTTGAGGCTCTCGATATTGTGGGCCGGGGCAAAGAGGTCAATGTACGGCAAGGCGGCCTGCATCCCGCGCGTGGCCGGCCGGTAGTCCGGGCTGCCCAGCAGGGGGTTGAGCCAGATTAGGCAGCGGCTGCGGCGCTGCAACGTGCGCATGCTTTCTTCAAGGAGCTCAATATCGCCAGTGTCCCAGCCGTCGCTGACGATCAGCAGCGCGGTCTGGTGATCGACGAGGGCGGCGTGTTCGCTGAGGAAGGTCGCCAGCGAGGTGCCGATGCGCGTGCCGCCCGACCAGTCCGGCACCTGCGCGGCAAGCGCGTCCAACCCCGCGCTCAGGTCGTTGCCCCGCAGCAGGGGCGCGACGTGGTGCAGCGAGGTCGCAAACACAAACGTCTCGATGCGGCGATAGGCGTTTTGGAAGGCGTACATGAACTGGATTAAGAAGCGGCTGTACAGGTCCATGGACTTACTGACATCGCACAGCAAGACCAGCTTGGGCTTCTGACGGGTGCGGCGGCAATAGGACAGGTCTAGCAGCTCGCCGCCGCGGCGCAAGCTGGCGCGGAGGGTGCGCCGCAAGTCGAGGCGGCCCGGCGGGCGAGCGGGCCGATAGCGGCGACTGAAGCGCGTGGCAAGCGCGCGGGCGATGGCTTGCAGCAACCGCCCGATCTCCTCCAGCTCTTCGGCGTTAAAATTCTTAAAGTCGCGCTTTGTATGTACCTCGATGGGGCTGTACCCGGCGGCCTCGCGCTCCTCTTCGGTCGGCTCGCCCTGCTTGAGCCAATCGCGAACGCTCGTCAAGCCATTCTTACCGGGTCGGTTGGCACTAGCCTTTTCGGAGGCAGGGGGCTCAGGCTGGGGCCGACCCAACTCGTCGGCGCGATCCCATATCGACCAGTAGACATCGAAGAGTGCGTCGAAGAACTTCTGCTCATCGGGCGTCTTGGCCAAGGTCGTCCGCAAACTTAGCCGAAAGTCCTCCGGGTCTGACAGGTCAATGGCCGCGAGAGCGCGAAGCGCGTCTTGCTCCTCGCCTAAGGCCGGGCCGGACTGCTGGGCGCGCAACAGGCGGCAGAAGCCGACCACATTCGCGCTCAACGCGCCGTGCAGGGCGATGTCGTCGATTTTGTGATTCATTGTTCTGGAGCCAGCTTGGCGCGGACCCCCAATCCTTCCAAGAACTCGGCCAGCGATTGCTTTACCTGCGCCACGTCGCGCTGGTCCTTGAATACAATGCCCAAGGTATCCGCCACGACTTCGAGGTCGAGGTGGTGCTGGTGTAGGGCGACGAGGGCCTTGGCCCAGTCGAGGGTTTCGGCGACACCGGGGATCTTTTCGAGGCGCTGCATGCGGATCTTTTCCATGAAGCGACAAATCTGCTCGGCGAGCTGAGCGTCGATCCCGGCGACCTTGCCGCGCACGATCTCCACTTCCTTGGCAAATTCCGGGTAGTCGATCCACAGGTAGAAGCAGCGGCGGCGCACGGCGGCGGAGAGTTCGCGGGTGCGATTGCTGGTCAGGATTACGTGTGGCCGCGCCGCCGCGCGAATGGTGCCGATCTCGGGGACGGTAATCTGCCAGTCGGACAGCACTTCGAGGAGGAAGCTCTCAAACTCTTCGTCGGCGCGGTCGAGTTCGTCGATCAGCAGCACCGGCGGGACGGGCTGGGTAATGGCTTGGAGCAAGGGGCGCTTGAGCAGAAAGTCCTCGGAGAAGAGGTCGGCCTCGCGCTCGGCTAGGGGACGTTGGCTCTTCTCGTCGAGCTTGATGTGTAAGAGCTGGCGCTGGTAGTTCCACTCGTACAGGGCGGCGTGGGCGTCTAGCCCCTCGTAGCACTGCAAACGAATCAACTCGGTGTCGAGGGCGCGGGCTACGACCTTGGCGACCTCGGTTTTGCCGACGCCAGCCGGCCCCTCGATGAGCAAGGGACGCTCCAAGGTCTGAGCGAGGTACACGGACATAACGACTTGGCGATCGGCGACATACCCGTGCTCGGCGAGCATCTCTTGGATCGCGGCAGTGGCACTCATTAGACCCCTCTCGTTGCGCGGTGTAACGTCCTATTCGCCGCCCACAACGCTTCTCTCTCCGACGGCACGGGCGGTGCAAGTTCCCTAATATCACGCGCCGACTTCCGTACAGCAAGAACGCGCCAACTTCGCCGGACATTGCCCACTGCTAGGGATTCTCTATATTCTCAAGTCTCTTTAACACCGTCTGTGGATGCCTTTGTATGGCCCTTGAAACACCTGCCAAAACCGAGTTGGTGCGCGACCTTTTGGGCCGCCCGTTGGCCTCTTTGCGCGTGTCGGTAATCGACCGCTGCGACCTGCGCTGCCAGTACTGCATGCCCGAAGAGCACTACACTTGGCTGCCCAGTAAAGACATCCTCAACGCCTCCGAGATCGAGCGCGTGGTCGATGCCTTTTGCCAAGTTGGAGTCCGCAGCGTGCGCCTGACCGGCGGCGAGCCGCTGTTGCGCGCCGACCTGCCCGCGCTCGTCGCCCGCCTCGCCGCGCTGCCCCTCGTCGAAGACTTGGCAATGACTACCAACGCTACGCGATTGGCGCGGTGGGCCGAGCCATTGCGGGCTGCTGGTTTGCAGCGGATCACCGTCAGCTTGGACTCATTAGATCCAGCGCGCTTCGCGGCCTTGACGCGCCGCAGCACTCACGCCAAGGCGCTGGAGGGGATCCGCGTGGCCGCGGCCATTGGCTTTGACGCGCTCAAGCTCAACGTGGTCGTCATGCGCGATTTCAACGACGACGAACTCGTGGATCTCCTCGAATTCGGGCGCGAGGTAGGGGCCGAAGTCCGCTTCATCGAATACATGGACGTAGGTGGCGCGACCCAGTGGTCTATGCAAAAAGTCGTGTCGCAGGCGGAAATACTGGCGCGGCTGACGGCCCACTACGGGCCGATCGAGCGCGAGGCTGGCCGCGGCTCAGCGCCTGCAGAGCGCTTCCGCTTGAGCGATGGGACGCGCTTTGGCATTGTCGCGTCGGTCTCCGAGCCGTTTTGCGGAGCCTGCGACCGCAGTCGGCTGACGGCCGACGGGCTGTGGTACACGTGTCTGTACGCGCAGCAAGGCACCGATCTAAAGCCTTTGTTGCGCGGCGGAGCGGACCGGGAGCGGCTCGTGAGGCGTATCAGCGCCGGGTGGGCAGGGCGAACGGATCAAAGCGCCGAAGAGCGGAGCCGCGACCCACAGCGCGGCGCACTCTATCCGGTCGAAGCCTTAAAAGCCGATCCGCACCGCGAGATGCACACCCGCGGCGGTTGAGCCGCACCCTTTCCCACTACATGGATTACTTTCGCGCCAAACGCTATTTGGACGCCCTGCCCGATTGGGAGGTCGGCCGTCCAGCGCTCGGGCCAATCGCGGATTACCTGCCGAGGATGCGCGCCCTGCTGACCCGCCTCGGCGACCCGCAGACGCGCTTCCGCTCGGTCATTGTCGGCGGCACCAACGGCAAGGGAACGGTCGCTAGCTTGCTCGCCGCCATCCTAAAGGCGCAGGGGCACAAGGCCGGGCTATACACTTCGCCGCATCTGCACACCCAGCGCGAGCGGATCCGCATTGACGGCGAGATCCTCAGCAAGGAACAATGGGCTGACGCCGTGTCACATCTCGACGATTGCACCCGCGACTTTGGCCGGGAGGCCTTGGGTTCGTTTAGCAAGTTCGAGGCCCTGACCGGCCTCGCGGCCCATCTCTTCGCGCAGCAGGGCGTGGAGTTCGGGGTTTTTGAGGTAGGACTCGGGGGCCGCTACGACGCGACCAACGCCTGGGACTCGGAGCTAGCAGTCCTGACGGCCATTGGCCTAGACCACATGGACCTGCTGGGCAATACCTTGAAGGAAATCGCCGCCGACAAGCTGCACATCGCCCGGTCGGGTCGCACGCTCGTCACCACGGCGGCTCAGACACCCGAGGTGATGGATCTAATCCGGCGGACCTGTGCAAAGCGAGAAGTGGAGTTGCAAATCGCTGAAACGGAATGGCACCTAGGTCACCTAACGGGCCATCCAGCGATCTACGCGGAAAATGCGCGGCTGGCCCTTGCGGCTGCGCAGGGGCTCGTCCAGGGCATAGAAGACGAAGTAGCACACCAAGTCGTGGCGACCCACCACTGGCCGGGTCGCTTTGAAGTGGCGCAAGAAAAGCCGTTGGTCTTGCTCGACGGCGCGCACAATCCAGCGGCTGCACAGGCGTTGGCCGGGGAGTTACAGCGGCTGAGCGGAGAGCGTCCCGTCGCCAATACTGGCGACGCATGGGTGCTGGTGGTTGGCGCAGGAACCGGGCACGATGCCTCGGGGATTTTGCGCACCCTAGCGCCGGTGGCGCAGCGAGTCTTGCTGACTTCGTCGGACCATCCACGGGCGCTGGCACCAGCGGTGCTAGCGGACCTAGCACCGGACGGGCTAGCCGTCGAGCAGGTACCTGCAAGCAGCCAGGCTCTCAAGCGCGCGCTGGCGTTGGCGGGGCGCAAAGGCCAAGTCTGCGTGGCCGGGTCGCTGCACTTGGTAGCACGGGCGCGGGAGTTTTTCGACCTGCCCGGCGAGCGCGATGGCATCACCGAAGACATGGCGCTGGAGAATCTGGAGTGCGTCGCCGAAGCGGGTCGGCGGCAGGGACTCGTCTGCGAGTGGATTTCGGACGACGGCACTCGGCTCAAGCTGTCGGGCAGACGGCGGCCCCTGCGCTTCTGGCGCAACAAGCATCCCTTCAACGACTACGTCGAAGCCCGGCTCGCCGAAGACAAGGCGTATCAGTATGAGGATTTCGCCACCGCCGGGTTGCCCATCCCCGATACGCTCAAGCTCTTCAACCCGCTAGCCGACGCGCGCTTCGACCGCTACAAGACGCACGCTACAGTCGCGGAAATCGTCGCGGAGGTAGTGGCGCGGTTCGAGTTCCCCCTGTTGGTCAAGAAGTGCCACAGCTCGCTGGCGCAGGGCGTGTTCTTGGAGCGCAACGCGGCAGACCTCAGCAAGCGGCTCGAATCCCTCTTTGCCAACAGCGGCTTTTTGGACAACGTCGCGCTGGTGCAGCAATACGTGGCCGGGCCAGAGTATCGGATCGTCGCCAGTCACGAAGAGCTGTTGCTGGCCTATCGCAAAGAGAGCGAGGCCGTGGGGGGAGATGGCGACCTCAATCCGCTTCATCAGACCACCGGGCGCGCCGGGCGCGTGGAGGACGCGACTCTGCTAGAGCAGATGCAACAGCTAACTGAGCAAGTGGCCGGTGTGTACTCGCTCGGTTTTTACGCCATTGACCTCATCCACGGCGCGGCCGGTTTCTCCATTATAGAGATCAATCCCAACCCCATGTGCTACGTTTACAACCGCGACAACGGCCGCCGGGACTTCATTCGGCTATACGAGCGGCTGCTCACCCAATTTGTCCTGTAAACCAGCTAAGGAAATCTACATGGATATTCAGACCCGCCTCGTCCACGCTGGCGAGGAGCGCATCGACGGTGCCGTGGTGCTACCGATCTTCCAGAGCTCGACTTTTGTCTCGCAAGACGAGCAGGACTACGACGCCATCCGCTATCTCCGCCTCAACAACACGCCCAATCACCGCGCCTTGCACGCCAAACTGGCCTCTGTCTGCGGCGGCGAGGACGCCTTAGTCGCCGGCTCGGGAATGGCGGCGATCACCACGGCGCTGCTGACCGTACTCAACAGCGGCGATCACCTGCTGATCCAAGACTGCCTTTACGGGGGTACGCACAGCTTTGTGACGCAGGATGCGCCAGATTTGGGGCTGAGCTACGACTTTATCGCTGGCAACGCGCCTGAGACGTGGGCGGCCAAGCTGCGGCCCGAGACGCGGGCGATCTACGTGGAGACCATGACCAACCCGCTATTAGAGGTTGCGGATTTAGAGGCAGTAGTGGCGTTTGCCCGCGAGCACGGACTAGTCTCGCTGATCGACAATACCTTTGCCTCGCCGTGCAACTTCCGCCCGCTGGAAATCGGGTTTGATATAGAACTGCACAGCGCGACCAAGTATCTCAACGGCCATTCGGATATCGTCGCGGGCGTGGTCGTCGGCTCGGCTGCACACGTCACAGCCATTAGACACAAGCTGAATCACTTGGGCGGCTCACTAGATCCCCACGCCTGCTTTCTGCTGCAACGGGGCTTGAAAACCCTATCGCTGAGAATGCGGCAACACGACGAAAATGGGTTGCGGCTAGCGCACTTTTTGGCCGAGCAGGCACAGGTGGCACGAGTGAATTACCCAGGGCTGGAAAGCCATCCGCAATACGAGCGGGCGCAGCGGCTGTTTGCCGGGGCGGGTGGGGTATTGAGCTTTGAGCTGCACGGGGGCGTGGAGGCCGCCGAGCGGTTGCTGTCCAAGCTGGTTTTGCCGGCGTCAGCCCCCAGTCTCGGCGGGGTCGAAACCCTCATCACTCGGCCAGTCACCACGTCGCACAGCGGCTTGCGTCGAGAGGAGCGGGCGGCCATGGGCATAGCCGACGGTTTGGTTCGAGTGGCGTGCGGCATTGAGGCCGCCGAGGATTTGTGCGCGGACTTTGCGCAGGCGCTGGCTGAGGTGTAGGGTCGCTAGGAGTGAATTATGGAAGCAGCAATACAAATCGCTCTAGGGTTTATCGGTACTTAAACCCAACGCCGGCGGAAACCCTCTAGCAAGCAAAAATGGAGCCAGATCAACGGGAAGCTGTGTTGACCTGGCGCGACGAGGAAAAGCGGAGCAATGAGAGTAGACAAGGCCCGACTTTTCTCCTATCTATAAAAAAAGAAACTTGTCTACTCTCTCACCTGATGAGGTGCCCTTATGCTCCGCACTCTCGTAGTACTTATCTCCCTTGCTCTTATCGCTTGCTCCAAGGATCGGCCCGCTCCTCTTTCTTCGGCCGGCAAGCTCACCGCGTCTCAAGACGCGCCAAGAGAGCCGACGAACCTGCGGAGTGAGGTGCTTTCCGATTCATCTGCTCGGGTGCGCTGGGACGCCGTGGCTGGAGCTACCGATTACGACGTGAACTATCGGACGTTGGAAGGCCGCTGGACCAATGAGCCGCACAAGGGCACTAGGCAGGGCAATCGCATTATAAGTTGATTTTTACCATGCGGTTATGTTACTTTTGGCCGTTCTATGGAGATTAGCTTCATGTCCTCCCATTTCCCTCTTGCTCGGAGTGTTTCTTCATGCCCTCATCGTCTTCAGGGTTGCTGGATTATCTGGCCGATATCCCCGACCCGCGTATGGAGCGTTGTCGGGCGCATCGCTTGATTGATATTCTCATGATTGCGGTGTGTGGCTCTATCTGCGGGGCCGACAACTGGGTGGCGATCGCCGAATTTGGCCGGGCTAAAACCGACTGGCTTAAGACGTTCTTGGCTTTGCCCAACGGCATCCCCTCGCATGATACCTTCGGTCGCGTGTTGGCCCGTATTTCGCCTTGGCATTTCCAAGACTGTTTCACCGCTTGGGTGCAATCGCTGATGCCGAAGTTGGCCGACGAAGGCGAGATCGTGCCGCTGGATGGCAAGACGCTGCGCCGCTCCTACGATACAGGCTCGGGCCAAGCCGCCATCCACATGGTGCATGCTTGGGCGGTAAAAAATCGGCTGGTCTTGGGACAATTCCATGGTGAAGAAGCCTTGGAAGAAATCTCGATTATCCCCGAATTATTACGCGTGTTAGGCCTCAAAGGCTGCCTGGTCACCACCGATGCGTTGGGGTGTCATACGAGCACGGCCGAACAGGTCGTCGAACAAGAGGCCGACTATGTGCTGGCCGTCAAGGCCAATCAACCCAAACTCCACGCCCATCTCCAACAGCTTTTTGACCGTTCCGACTCGAAACTCCACGCTGATCCCGCCGTAGATTATTGGGGTACTCAGGACGAAAACCACGGGCGTTGCGAAACGCGGCAGTACTGGACCACCGACCAGATCGAGGATTTTGCCGGGCATGCCCTGTGGCCGGGCTTACGCCTGTTTGGTATGGTCGAGGCCACCCGGCGCTGCGGCGATACTGTTTCGGTCGAACGACGTTACTATATCTCCACGCTGGACAACAACGCCCAACGGTTGGGGCAGGCCGTGCGCGGGCATTGGGCTATTGAGAATGCATTACACTGGATCCTTGATGTCGTCTTCAACGAAGATCAGTCCCGCATACGCCGGGGGCATGGCCCCGAAAATATGGCCGTTATACGCCACATCGCGCTCAATCTACTCCAGCAAGACAAAACGACCAAAGCCGGCATGCAAACCAAACGGCTCAAGGCTGGCTGGGACCACAAATATCTGGCTAAACTTTTGTCGCATGGCCATTTATAATGCGATTGCCCTGGGGCACTAGGCTGTACAATACCATCTATGACCTTGAGCCGAGCACGGAATACCGATGGGCTGTCCGGGCCGAAAATAGCGATGGGCCGTCAGATTGGGTCTTTGCAGAAGAAAATTTTACCACGTGGGCCGATCATAGCTTCAATATTGAGCTGATCTTTTTGGATTCATTTGATCCAGACAAAGAGGAATGGATACGAGAGATCGTATCCCAATGGGAACATTTTTTTGGCGGAATGGACGACTATGTCTTTGATGTAACGACGACGGTGCAAATCCATCAGGGACGTAGGATAAGGTTCCAAGAAGGCAGAAGAATTGATGATTTTCTTCTCTATGTAGATAAATTGACCGAAGAAACGGGCAATTATAAAGACGCGGTTTGGGATGTATCCCCTTGGGGATTAGGAGGAGCCTCACTTTTTAGACCGGGTGGAGATATTCCACTTATTGGAACCATACGTATAAATGGAGAGGATATAGAAAGCAGTATTATTGAAAATTGGGATTCAGAGTGGATAGACATTAAAATAGAGGACACATGGAGAAAGGTATTTCACCATGAGTTAGGGCACGTCTTCGGCATTGGCGTTTCCCCTGTATGGAATAGACATATAGAATGGGATGATAATTTTACTGTATGGTATACTGGTCCAAATGGAGTCCGACAATACCACTTAATGGCACCAGATCATACCGAAATACACAAAGGCATCCCTCTAGAACCTCAATCACTTGTAAAACCGAGGGCGGCATATCATTGGCTGTTATTTTCGCCAATGAAGTGGGGGTTTTTTACGACCTATTGGCTGCACGATAATGGCCTGCCTAATATTTCCCGAACAACATTAGGTGTTTTTGAGGATATAGGATGGAATGTTAAATATGAATCTGGATTAGAAAGACTCCCGACTTATAATCCTGAAAAAGGATTGCCTAGTTGTTGGATTAGAGAACGGACCAATAATTTCCATTTATGTCCATTTCCTGGTGAAACTGAGCAAGATTTAGAGGCTTATATGTATGATGATTATATCTATATCCCCTCGGAAGAATCAGCAGGCAAGTCTACCGTCGATCATCCAGAATGGTGCGGCGTCGGCCTTGCGGGGCCGTAAGCTATTTTTCTCGTCTTTGGGGTCTTTTCGATTGCAGTCTCACACTTGGGCGGGTCTGTGGGGGCCTGCTCCGTCCTCTCCTGCGGGCTTTGGCGCTCTCAATTCTCCTGCATGGGTTCCGCGTGGGTCAAAGTCTTGGGGGGCAAGCGGCCAAGACGTGAGACGAGCAATCGGGAGCAAGACGGTCGGGGGTGTTGGTGGTGTGGTCGGTTGTCTCGCGGGCTAGAGCAAGGCGGCGTCTTTTCCGCCTTGCGGATCATCGGGGGAAGGGTGTGGAGCTGCGGGGTACCGTTCCGCACTCGGCCCGTCACCACGTCGCACAGCGGCTTGAGCCGAGAAGAGCGGGCGACCATGGGCATAGCCGACGGCTTGGTGCGAGTGGCGTGCGGCATTGAGGCCGCCGAGGATTTGTGCGCGGATTTTGCGCAGGCGCTGGATGGGGTATAGGATCGCTAGGAGTGAATTATGGAGCAATACTTGGGTTTATCGGTAGTCAAACCCGGACGCCGGCGAAGCCGATGCCGTCGACGCTACCGCTTCTTGCGCTTGCGCCTTTGTGCGCGAAAGTCGTCTATCGCTCCTAGCAGTGGGGCCAGTAGCTCGATCAGGAGTTCCAGTAAGATCATTTGCTGCGCTCGGCGAGGTGTGTGGGCTCACGTCGATGTGATCGACGCTACTGCTTACGCTTGCGCTTGCGTTTGCGATAATGGAAAATTGCGAATGGTAGATCGAGCAGGAGTGAGATTAAAAATGCGATCATTTGCTTGCCTGCCTCGGCGGGGTGTGTCGGCTCAATCTTACTGTAGTTAATCCGTCGAAACCCCACAAGACGCCGGCGGAGCCGATGCGAGACTGATGGTGGTGGAACTGGTGAAGCCCAACGCGCGCGTGGAATACCGCGATAACGACCGCTACCAGAGAGAGAACCCCCTAGTCGGGGTGTATTATCATTAGTTTCGCTCGTATTTCTGCCACGAATCGCTTAGCCGTATAAAATCCGCACGCCGCTTGTGCCCCTCCCTCTCGATCCACTCTTTCCTATAACGAGGATCCTTCATATAGTAGCGATGCTTATCGTCGTCGTAATCGTCGCCCGAGCGCCAGAGCCGTTCGATTGCCTTGAGAATGAGAACGACGAGCATAAAGGGGCCGCCTGCTTCCAGTGGTAAACCAGCTTCCATTTCCATGTAATCCATTATTACTTGGTCAGAGTGACTCTAAAAACTCGTCTATGCCGACATTTCCCAATTTTAGGCTATCCCCTAGCGTCCATTTATCAATTTCCTTATGGTTGGGAAGAACGATTACATCCTCCGCACCTGTGGGATGTGGCCGCTTAAGTACAATATGGCTGCCCTTCTGCCGGACAAAATAAAAGCCCAAGCGCTCAAGAGCACGCTGGGCTTTTCTAGCTGAGATTCCAGAGGGAAGGCTAGGCAAGGTGAAGAGTCTGGTGTGAAGAGTCTGTGACTTCTTCCAAGTACAGCTCGGTAGCCTCTTTGAGGTTTTTCAATGCTTCCTCCTCAGTCTTTCCTTGGCTAGCCGTGCCTACCTGGGGGCAACGAGCGACGAATAAAGGCAAATCTTCGCTCTTGGTTATTACGGCTGTAAAACGCGTGGGCACAGGTCTCTCCTTCATTTAAGGCTGCGAATATGACTTGACCCGTTTAAAAGTTACGATACTGAACAGACCCAAGCGAATCAAGTGTTGTTAGATGAAACTGAATTACATAGTCGTCTATGAGCGTCCAACAATCACAGTATCCCATAGCGATCAAAGACCTCCCTCGGCGACTGCCCCGCAGCCAATTCATCGCGCACGACGTTTTCCCCGGCGAGCTTTTCCATGGCCTTTTTGTGGACTTCGCCTTTGATCGCCGCCGGAATCACCGCCACACCATCGTAGTCGGCTAGAATAAAATCGCCGGGGTGAACCTGCACGCCGCCGCAGGTGATCGGTTGGTTGATCGTCTTGGCGAGGATGCGGCCCGCCGAGTCGAGCGGCGAATAGCCTTTGCAGAAGCAGTGGTAGCCCATGGCGTTCATCTGGCGCACATCGCGGACCAAGCCGTCGGTGAGCACGGATTCGACGCCGCGAGCTTGGGCCGCCGTGGAGAGAAGCTCGCCCCAGAGGCCGGAACGCTCTTCGCCGTTGGTGGCAATGACGAAAACGTCGCCGGGGCTAGCTTGATCGTAGGCGGCAAAAATTTGGCCGTAGGGATCGGGGTCGGGGCTGGTATCGGCGTACGCGTCGATAGTGAGCGCCGGACCGGCGATAGAGGCGTCGGGGCGGCTAGGCCGGATATCAGGGGTCATGGCTTGATCGCGGTAGCCGAGTTGGTCCATGATGTCGGTAACTAAAGCCGAGTAGATGGGCTTCCATTCGTCGTACATTTTAATCTCCTATATATCTCACCGTTCGTATTCATTCAGATCTGTGCGAATAGCGTAACTTTTTTCAAGACACATCTGGTCTATTAGATCGAGGCATTTAGCTGCCCATTTATCACGTTGGTGTTGATGATACGTTCGTAAAATTAACTTTGACACACTCGAAATATCCCCTGCCCGATTAGTACGCATATCATTCGCCTCCTCGCTAAACCGTTCGAGAAATTTTTTGCATACAAAACACGTAATGCCGGGTAGCCTATACGAAGATTTCTCAAGCACATAAATTAAGGAAAACGAGTCTTCTTGGTAGGCTGCGCTATAGCAGAATCTGGTTATCAGATTTTCGTAAGATTCCAGAGATTGTTCTTCCAAGTTTCGGAAACATGCTGCGGCTTCTTGGCGAACCTCACTATCATCGTCATCAAAAAGTAGTAGAAGTTTTTTCTCTGACCATTGCCTGTCACGCCTCCTCGCCAATATTGCCAGACGCTACTTGAGCCACTCCTAGCCTTTGTGAGGAGTTACCACGAAGCGCTTCTTCTACAAGATCTTCGGCATTATCGTACTGAAGAAGCAAAGCAATGCTCGCCAACCGAGCACCACTCTGACTCGTTTTAGGAAAGTTTGACCGTAGCATCTTCTCAACGACGATTTGAAGATCCTCGAAATGCTCGTATAGCCCATAACGAATGAAACGCTGCACATCCGGTGTTGCCAGTAAGCGATCATCACTAGGTTGGCTATCCCGAGATTCGACGAGCCTAAGAAACTGTCCTAAGGCAAATTCCGAGTCGTGCCTGAGTACTGCCAAAAGAGGGCTTTGGTGCATGAATCGTCGATTTTTTAGCGTCTCGGTTGAACCAAGACAGGTTCCTTAGTAGCTTGGGCAGGACCTTTTCGCCAAAAAATCCACGCCTTTTCTTCCAAGGAACCTGTCATGCCCAAGGTATCGTCTCGCTCCTCCTCGGTCAAGCCCCGTCGCCGTCGCTCCAAGGGAGGGTATCGCGTGCGGAATTGGCCGGCCTACGACGCGGGGCTTAAACAGCGTGGGAGTCTGACGGTGTGGTTTCCCGCCGACCTGACCCGCGTATGGTATTACCAAGGCCCTAAACAGCGGGGGCCCAATACACTTTTTCGGATGGGGCCATCCCAACGGTGTTGACCCTGCGGATGATCTATCATTTGCCGCTGCGCCAAACCGAAGGCTTTGTCGCGTCCCTTATGCGTCTGATGGGGGTAGACTTGGCGGTGCCAGATCACTCGACCTGGTCCCGGCGTCAAGCGGGTTTGGCGGTGGATTGGTTCCCCCAACAGCCGACCGAGCCGATCCATTTGGTGGTGGATTCGACCGGGTTGAAGGTCTCTGGTGAAGGGGAGTGGAGGGTGCGTCAGCACGGCTGGAACAAGCGACCTACCTGGCGCAAGCTGCACTTGGGGATCCATGAAGCCACCGGCCAGATCGTCGCGCAGACCTTGACGACCCCAAGCCAAGATGATGCGGGGCAGGTTGAGCCCCTGCTAGCGCAAGTCCAAGCCTCTATCGAGGCATTGGGCGGTGATGGAGCCTATGATACGCGCAAGGTCTTCGAGGCGTTGGCCGCGCCCGAACAGGGACCGCCCATTCGACCGATCATTCCGCCGCGCAAAAACGCCAAGATAGAGCAACATGGCAACACAAAAGCCGAGCCGTTGCCCCGCGATGAGACGATTCGAGTCATCCGAAAACGGGGCCGGCGAGCGTGGAAAAACGACAGCGGCTATCATCGCCGCTCCATCGCCGAAACCCAGATGAGCCGCTATAAACAGATTCTGGGCGACACCTTGCGCGCCCGAATCCTACCCAACCAACAGACCGAAACGCGGTTGGGCGGTGCCCTGCTCAACCGGATGCTACAGATCGCTAAACCCGAGTCTTATCCGATAAGCAAAAAAGCGTAAACCAAATACCCAAGCAGCCAACACATACACCCGCCTTTCATGCAACAAAGCCGTTAAACAGCAGAGGATACAAATGTCGGTCACACAAGAAAACCCGCGAAAAATCCACAAAGACTATTCGCGCCGGATTGAAGTACTGCGCAGCGACGCCGAGGACGATGGCTTTGTATTGAACGAGGCGTCCGAAAAAGATTTTTGGCAGTATATCAGGTCAGTACCCTTCGCACAAAAAGCAGGGCTGGTACTTGTGGACAATGGAAATCTACGTGCCGTTTGGAAAGGCGATGATGAGAGTCACCTTGGAATTCAGTTTCTTGGCAACCAATGGTGTGGAATATGTCATTTTCAAACGCCGTCTAAGCACCATAGATGTTGCGCGAGTGGCCGGCCGCGACACGCTTGATGGGGTGAAAAGACAGATTGATGCTTTCGATCTCACATCGCTGATGGGCACATGAACGAAAACGACCTTCCCGATAATGCCCATGTCGTCCACTATGTCAAGCCGACTCACCCCAAGCCGCGCTGATCGGCGATCTGATCGCCGAGTGCATACAAGCCATTCATCCGGCAATAGTTGATGGCTAGATGAAAGCGTTTCACCGCCTTCTACCCAGCCGCTCCAACGCCAAGACCAGCACAGTTCCCACCGCAATTAGCCCCAAGCTCAGCCAAACCTCGCCGCTAAACTCCTGCGGCCACGCGCATTCGTAGCGCCCTTCCTCCAGCGCGTTGCGGAACGGCCACACCTTGCGCAGGGAACCCAACATCAATCCCACCAACAAGGCCATGGTACCAGCGCGAAAGCGGCTCAGCAAATGCTTGAGTAGCCGCGAGAAGCCCAGCAGACCAACAACCGCCCCAACGCCAAAAAGAGCCAAGATCGCCCAATCGAACTCGTGTACCGCGGTCAAAACCTGCTGGTATTTGCCCATGACCACCAGCAGAAACGAGCCGCTGATTCCCGGCAGAATCATCGCGCAGATAGCCACCATGCCGGCCAGCGCGAACTTGTAGCCCTCGGCACCGGTCTCGACCGGCACCAACGTGGTGATGGCGTAGCCAATCACGGCACCGAGAGCCGTCAGCCCCCACTGCGCCAGCCCCCATCCGGCGACCTGCCGAGCGACCACGAGCGCGCTAGCCAAGATCAACCCCGTGAAAAAGCCCCACACAGGCTGGGGATGCGTTGCCAGCAGCGAGGTTATGAACTTGGCCAGCGAGAAAATAGCCAAGCCCACGCCGCACAGCAGCGGCACCAGAAAGGGGGCATTGACTCGATGCAACACCTCGATCAAGCGTCCCCGCACCAAGGCACCCACGAGCCGTTGATCGACTGCGGCAATAGTCCCGACTAGTTCGTCGTAAATGCCCGTGACCAAGGCAATCGTCCCTCCGGAAACCCCGGGAATCACATCGGCCGCGCCCATGCACAGCCCGCGCAAAACCAGCCCAGGTGCACGGCGTCTGCCCTCGGCTAGCAATTCATTTTTTTTCACCAAACAGCTCCATCTGCTGCGCGTGTTCGCGCATGAACTCCACGATCAAGCGATCGGCCCGCGGCAGGGCGAAGTCATCCAAGGCCTCCGGCGTGATCCAGCGCCAAGCAGCGCAACCCAGCGCTTGGGGGGTGCCGCACACATAGCGGGCGGCAAACGCGTGTAAGGTGATGCTGAAGTGCGAATAGGCGTGATCTACGCTCGTCAGCCGCTCACCCACCTCGATCTCAATGTCCAATTCTTCGCGGATCTCGCGCATCAAGCATTCGGGCAGGGTCTCGCCGGACTCCTGCTTGCCCCCGGGAAACTCCCACAGACCGCCGAGCATCCCCCCGGCCGGCCGCTGGGCGATTAGCAACTCGTCGCCCTTGCGAATCAAGCCAGCCGCCACGTGATAATGCGGCTTCTGTTTCTTCGGGGCTTTGCGCGGCAGGGAGGCCGGGTCGTCCAGCTCGGCCTTGGCCCGACACCAGCCGCCGACCGGACACGTCGGACAGGAAGGACTTTGCGGCGTGCAGACCCTCGACCCTAACTCCATCATCGCCTGATTGAAGTCGCCGGCCTCGCCCCGAGCCAACAGGACCTCTCCAGCGGCGATGAGCCGCGCCTTGACTTGGGCGCGGGCCGGCTCTTCCTCAATCCGCAACAAGCGGCAGAGCACGCGGGTTACATTGCCATCGAGCACCGGGTGATCGCGGTCGAAGGCAATGCTGCTGACGGCCGCGGCCGTGTATTGGCCAACCCCAGGCAGTTCGATCAGCTCTTGGTACGTATCCGGTATGCGGCCTCCCAACTCAAAGGCCATGCGCTTGGCCGCCTTGTGCATGTTGCGCGCCCGCGCATAATAGCCCAAGCCCTCCCAGACCTTGAGCACTTGGTCCTCGGAAGCAGCGGCCAGCGATTGAAGCGTGGGAAATGCGCGGATAAATCGCTCGAAATACGGGGCCATCTGATCCACCCGGGTCTGTTGCAACATGACCTCGGATACCCAGACGTGATAGGGATTGTCGCTGTCGCGCCAACTCGTCTGCCGCTTGTTTTGGCGATACCAAGCCAAGAGCCGAGCGCGGAAGGCGCTGAGCGCGTCCTGATCGTCGAGCAGGCTGCGGCTCAATCGTCTTCCCCTTCCGGCCAGCCGATCGGCGGCATGGCTTTGAGATCCCCGACCGTCTCGGCGGCCAAAAGAGCATCGACTACCGCACCCTCGGCGGCCCCAGCAGCAGCGGCAAAGAGCGGGTAGAGCCTTTCTTCGCCCACCATCCGCACAGGTGCGACCGGGCTTTGGGGTTCCTCTTGGACGAGGCCCGTGGTGGAAAAGGCGAGGACGAGGCCCTCGCGCGTATGCGGGTTCCACAAGCCCGTCCGCGCCAGCCCTAGCGCGGCGCGACCAGCCAAACGCTCTAATTGACGCGGGATTAGGGGCGCGTCCGTCGCCACGACCGCCGCAAAAGTCTGCGGCCCCCCGGCCCCCTCGCCCGCCGGCAGGACGCGATCAGCCAAGCGCAGCTCGCGTCCCCCATTGACCGCTATCAGCAGCCCCAGCGCATATTCGCCAGCCCGGCGCGAGGCCGTGCCAATGCCGCCCTTGTAGCCAAAGGCTTGCAACCCGCCACCGACTCCGGCATTACCTCTAGGCACCGCGCTGCCAGCGCTGGTCAACGCCTCGTCTGCATGGGCGTGTGTCAGGACCTTGCGGACGAGCACAGGGTCGTTGACAGCCGTGTCGTCGATCCCCACGACCACCGGCGGCCAGCCGGCCACGGTCGATAGCCCGGTGTCGCGGCCCAAGCTGTGGCGAATTAAGGATTCGTACACCCGGCCGACGACCGGGGTTGGGGCAAGGACAATGGGCGAGGAAAAGGTGCCGAAGTCTTCGGCGACCCCAAGGCCGCTCATAGCGTCGCCGCCGTCTATCGAGAAGCGACCGATAAACAGCTTGCGCTCGGCCACTGCGGCCGGATACGGAACGACGGCGGTAAGGCCGGTGTGCAGGTCGGATGTGCGGATGTCCACGTGGCCCACGCTGACTCCGGCCACATCGACAATGGCGTTGTGCGGTCCCGCCGCATCGCCCGCTGGGCACGAGCGATTCATTTGAGTCGGCCGTGTGCGCGCATAATCTCGACCAAGCGGTCCAGCGGCAGGGCGTGAATGGTATTGCCAGCGCGGCCGGTCATGGTGTGAGCCGTAGTCAGCGCGTTGAGAATGGCTTCCTCCGTGGCCTCGACTACGCCTTGGAACAGGCTCGAAATCCAACGGTCGGCCAGCATCGCGAGCTCATCCGACGGCTCGGGAGAAGCCGTAGAAAAAGCCAGCAAGAGATCGCCGCTGCCGTGGGTAGAAATCGCCCCCGTGCGCGCCATACCCAAAGCCACTCGCTTGCACACGCGCTGGAGCTGGCTTGGGAGCAATGGCGCGTCTGTAGCCACCGCCGCGATCATGGACTTGCTCTTGCCGCCGCGCGCAGGCATTAGGTCGGTGATCTCCCGGCCCACCGGGACGCCATCAACGCGCAACTGGGGCCGCCGGCCAAAATTCGCCTGCACCAACACGCCCACGGTATAGAGCTGATCGCCGCAGGGGATTTTGCGCGACGCCGTGCCAATACCGGCCTTAAAGCTATAGGCCCGCATCCCGGTCCCGCCGCCAACGCAGCCTTCGGCTACCGGCCCGCTGCGCGCCGCGTCGAGGGCCGCAGCCGCGTGTGCGGGCTGCACGTGCCGCCCAGACTCATCGTGGAGAAACGCAGCCCACGTCTCGCCGACTATGGGCGCGGGTTGTAAATCGCTTTTGAACAGGTCGGGATCGCGCGCCAGCATCCACTCCACCGCCCCATCGTACACCGCGCCGACGCTGGACGTGTTGGTAAAAAGGACTGGGCCGGCCAATAGGCCCGTGCGGCGCATAGAGCCTACCCCCATCAGCTCGCCGTTGCCGTTGAGCGTAAAATCCGCGGCAAACGCGGGCGTGCGCGGCACAATCGCCGTCACGCCGGTGCGCACCGGACCCCCATCCTCAATCAGCGTCACATGGCCGACCTGTACGCCCTCGACATCGGTGATGGCGTTATGGGTGCCGGTCGCCAACTCGCCAATTACAATGCCCAACTCGCGCAGGCGCGCCCGCTCCGGCCGCACGGGCGAGGCGCGGCCCAACGCAGGCCACACAGCCGCGCTTAAACCCAACCCGAGAAAGGTCCGGCGGTCCATGTCAGAGCGCTTGGACAATCCGCTCCCCTAGCTCGCGGCAGCTCAACGCACCCCCTAAATCGGGCGTCCCCACGCCCTGCTCGCCGATTACTGCGCGCACCGCCTCTTCAATCCGATCAGCACCCGCAACAGCCGCCGGATCGCCGTGCCGCTGGCCCAACCAGCGCAGCATCAAAGCTACCGACAGGATCATCGCCACCGGATTGGCCTTCCCCTGCCCGGCAATGTCGGGCGCAGTGCCGTGCGAGGGCTGGAATACGGCGGCCTCCTCGCCGATGTCCCCCGAAGGAGCCAGCCCCAAGCCGCCAACCAAACCGGCAGCCAAGTCCGAGATAATGTCCCCGTACATATTCTCTGTGACCAGCACGTCGTATCCTGCCGGTTGCTGCACCAAGTACATGCTCAGGGCATCGATGTACGCGTAATCGCGCTCGACGTCTGGGTACTCAGCGGCGACCTCGTCGTACACGCTGCGGAAGAAGGCCATCGAGCGGAAGACGTTGGCCTTGTCAACGCACGTCACCTTCATCGGCGTCCGGCCGCGCTGCCGCGCCAGCTCAAAGGCGTAGCGCACCACGCGCTCCGTGCCAGTGCGCGTAATGACCATAGAGTCCACGGCCACTTCTCCGCGCAACTGGATGCCGCCGTTCATGGAGGCAAAAAGCCCCTCGACGTTCTCGCGCAGGATGACGAAGTCAATGTCGCCCGCCTCTAAGTCTTTGAGCGGAGTGTGCGCGGCTGCATAGAGGTAAATCGGCCGCACCCCCGCGTACAGGTCTAGCTTGATCCGCAAGTCCACTTGTGGCCGCATCTCCGTCCCGTCCGGCCAGCGCACGTGCGGCAACCCCATCGCTCCCAACAGCACCGCATCCGCCCGGCGGCACCCTTCCACCGTCGCCTCCGGCAGCGGATCCCCTTGCTCTAGATAGCACCCCGCGCCACAGGGGTACTCGACGAAAGTAAGGGAAGGCGTTCCCAACGCATTGAGTACCTTTAGGGCCTCGTCCATGACCTCCGGTCCAATGCCGTCGCCTTTTAGGACGGCGATGTCGTAGGTCATTTTTAGCTCCACAAGCGGTCGTGTGGCCGCTCGTCGTCCCACTCCTCGGTGGGGCCAAAAATCTCCGGCTGCTCTGGATCGGCAAACGACCGCAGCACTTCTTCGTTGAGGCCGCTAAAGCCCAGCCCCGGCCCCTCCGGCACCGCAATGTGCCCGTCCTCAATCAGGGGCATCGGCAAGCCCTCGACCAAGCTGCTCCACTGTTCTAGCTGATCGACCGAGTGGTTTTCGAGCACCATGAAGTTTTCGGTCGCCGCGGCGCAATGCACCGAAGCCAGCGCTGCCACCGGCGACATGGCCATGTGCAGCGCCATGGCAACACCGTGCTCCTGCGCTAGGTCGCCGATCTTTTTGGTTTCGAGAATTCCGCCGGAAGAGGCCAAGTCCGGGTGGGCGACGGCAATCGCGCGCCGTTCAAAGAGCGGCAAGAAATTTTCCTTGAGATAGATGTCCTCGCCCGTGCATACGGGCGTATCCACTGATTCGGCAAGCCGCTGCCACTGGTCTGGCAACTGCCAGGGGATCATGTCCTCGTACCAAGCTAGGCTGAACTGATCCAGTGCCTTGCCCAAGCGGATGCAGGACTCGACGCCAATGTGGCCGAAGTGATCGACGGCCAAGGGAATTTCATAGCCGATCACCTCGCGCACCTGCGCCACGTATTCGCAGAGGATATCAATGCCCTTGTTGGTAATCTGGATCCCCGTAAATGGGTGCATGATGTCGCGGCTTTCCAACATGCCCGGTGGGGCAATCAGCGCGTCTTCGATCCCCCGCAGCAACCCAATGCCGACGTCCATTTTGAGGAATTTAAACCCCCGCTCCATCCGCTCCTTGAGCAACTGTCCCATCTCCCGGCCATCGCGCCGCGTGGGGGTATCGCAGTAGCAGAGGATGCGGTCGCGGAACTTGCCCCCGGCCAGTTGGTAGGCCGGCACATTATAGGCTTTGCCCGCTAGGTCCATCAGCGCCATCTCGACGCCGCAGACGCCGCCGGCCTGGCGCGCGTGGTGGCCGAATTGTTTGATCTTGCGGAAGAGCTTATCGACGTTGCAGGGGTTTTCACCGAGTAAACGGCTTTTGAGCATCAGCGCGTAGGTCGGGCTACCGCCGTCGCGCACCTCGCCGTAGCCAGAGAGACCCTGGTTGGTGTCGATGCGGATAATCGTCGCGCGGAATGGCGCACCGCGCACATTGGCGACGCGCAGATCCGTGATCTTCAGATCCGAGGGGCGAGAGTGCGGGTTCACATTTTCTTCCATTATTGTCTCCACTTTCGCTGGATGTATTTTAAGGGCTTTCAATGATATCCCGCCCACATTTTTTCGTCAACTTAGGAGATCGACATGAAGCTGAAAGACAGAGTGGCCCTCATCACCGGGGGTAGCACCGGCATCGGCCGGGCCGCGGCCGTGGCTATGGCCCGCGAAGGAGCCAAGATTGCGCTGACGGCCCGTCGTGCCGAGCGTTGCGAGGAAGCTGTCGCCGAAATCGAAGGACTAGGCGGCCAAGCATTGGCCTTGCCCGGCGATGTAGCTAACGCCGATCACGTCGCCGAGCTGGTGGCCGCCGCCGTCGAGCGCTGGGGCCGCCTCGACATCGTCGTGCCCAACGCCGGCATCAACGGAGTCTTCGCCCCCATCGAGGACATCACTCCCGAGGAGTGGGACCAGACGCACAACATCAACGTGCGCGGCACCTTCCTCACCGTTAAATACGCCATCCCCCATCTGCGCGCGGCTGGTGGCGGCAGCATCGTCGTGGTCTCCTCAGTCAACGGCAACCGCATCTTCTCCAACTTCGGCTTCACCTCCTATTCCTGCTCCAAGGCCGCCCAAGTTACCTTCGCCAAAATGGCCGCGGTCGAACTGGCGCAGTGGGACATCCGCATCAATGTCGTCTGCCCTGGAGCCACCAAAACCAGCATCGGCGAGAACACTTTTCCCCGCGACATCGACAAGATTCGCATCCCCCGCGAGTTCCCCCAGGGCATGATCCCCCTACAACAGCGCGCCGCCAGCGCCGAGGAGGTCGCCAACGCCATTCTCTTCTTGGCGTCGGACGAGGCCAGCTACATTACGGGGACCGAGATGTACGTCGATGGGGCGCTGTCGCTGTTTCAGGGGTGAGGCTCGCAAGCTCACCAACGCCGTGCAGGCTAAGGATCTGATCGATACAGGGATAATCCTAGCCTTGCTCGATGCTGACGACTAGAAGCACGATCAGTGGTGCCGAGATATTTTGGTGATGCCTATGCGGATGGAAGTGGCAGCTTAGAACCGAGAGATAGAGAGTACGCCAAGGGAGCGGTACCGCACAGGAACCGCTCCCTTTTTTGCGGCCATTCCCGGTGCGGTTGTCGCCGATAGAGTGGGGATATATTTTCAAAATTATGGACAAACGTGGCCATATGCGCTTTAAACTGGACGAGGATCCGGTATGATGATACATAGACTGAAAGTCTCAGGACTGTTGTCCTTCGGGCCGCAGGGGATTGATCTGCCCATGGAACCGCTGAATGTCTTGATCGGCCCGAACGGTTCAGGGAAGTCAAACCTACTGGAAGTCCTGGCCTTGCTGAGGGCCGCGCCGCGTGAACTGGCGAGACCGATCAAGCGAGGTGGCGGAATCTGGGAATGGCTCTGGAGGGGTGACGAGTCGTCTCTCAAGGCGACAATGGAAGCCACCGTCAACGATCCAGAGAAGGATAGTCACTTACAACACGTGCTGGAATTCACGGAACACGGTGGACGCTTTGAAGTCACCGACGAGCGCATTGAATGCGCGGAGACCGAGTTCTCCTATCGCCTTCATCAGGGGCGTCACATATTCGATGTCCAGACTGAGCCGAGAGTTGAAAGAACGTCGTCCCGTCCTATCCTCTCTGACTCCGCTCCCATCGTGTCTGAATCTCTTGGTCTAAATATGTACCGCGAGCGAACAAAGCTGGAAGAATCCGTTCTGTCTCAGGTCCGCGACGCAAAAACTTACCCCTCGCTGCACTGCCTACAGGAACAGTACGAGCGAATTCGCCTGTACCGCAACTGGTCATTCGGGCCTGCGGCGGAGTTGCGCCGGAACCAGAGTACGCACGACCCCTCCGATTTCCTGAACGAAGGGGGGGCGAATTTGGCCCTTGTACTATCGCATTTCCAAGGGGAGAACAAGAGGAAACTCGTCGCGTCGTTGCAGGAACTCTTTGACGGCATCGTGGACGTCAACTGTCCGGTGACGGGTGGGACGGTGTCGCTTTTTCTGGAGGAACAAGGCGGACGTCAGATTTCAGCGAGCCGCCTATCCGACGGCACCCTGCGCTACCTCTGCCTGCTGGCCATTCTGCTGCATCCCGAACCGCCTCCCTTAGTCGCCATTGAGGAGCCAGAGTTGGGTCTTCATCCCGATTTGCTGCCCACGTTGAGCGACTTGTTGGTCCAAGCATCCGAACGAAGCCAACTGATCGTTACGACCCATTCGGATGTGCTTGTTGACGCACTGACCGACAAGCCGGAGAGCATCGTGGTCTGCGAACAGCATGCTGGACAGACCTTGATGCGACGGCTCGACAAGGCCGAGTTGGCAAAATGGCTGGAAGAATACAGTCTCGGCGATCTTTGGACTTCGGGCCAATTGGGCGGCAATCGATGGTAACCGCCGAGCTTTATATCGAGGGCGGTGGCGACAATCGCCACCCATCAAAACGCCGTCGGCCGGTCCTGTGCCCCATCCACGGGAATCATCGCTCCATTGATCCAATTCGCGCGCTCGGATACCAGAAACGCCACCACATCCGCCACCTCTTCAGGGGTCCCCAAGCGCCCAGCGGGCAGATCCCGTTCCACAAACTGTGCAAAGTGTTCGGGCTGTTCCTCCTGAAAACGCGCCCAGCCGCCGCCGGGAAAAAATATCGATCCCGGCGCGACGGTGTTGACCCGCACCCCGCATTCGGCCAGCTCCAGCGCCAGCGCACCGGCGAGAAAAATCTCCGCGGCCTTCGCGCTTCCGTATTGGGACGTAGGCCCCGGCTTCCACCCCGAAATCGACGATACGATCACCACCGCGCCCCCGCCTCGCTGCCGCATGTAGGGCAGCGCCGCCCGCGTCGTGCGCACGGCGTGGAACACATTTAGATCAAAGGTTTCCTCCCAATCCTCATCAGCGGTTTCGAGCAGACTCTGTCCACCGGCCGCCCCGCCCACATTGTTGACCAATATATCCACGCCTCCCCACTCGGCCGCACAGCGCTCGACAACGGCTTCCACGTCCGACCGCGAGCGCACATCGGCAGCCTCGGCGATGGCTTCAGCTCCAGTGGCCCGCACTTGCTGCAATGCGCGTTCGAGCGACTCTTGGTCGCGGGCGCAAATCGCCACCTTGCACCCCTCATTGGCCAAGGCCAACGCAATCGCCCGACCAATCCCCCGACTCCCTCCAGTTATCAGAGCAATTTTGTTTTTCAGTCCTAGATCCATTTTATGACCTCCTTTGTGCAAAACGGGAAAGACGCAGGAATTCGATGGGATGCTGGGTATCGCCTTCCAGCGCCAATTCAGCTAGTATTTCACCCACTACCGAAGCGAATTTGAAGCCGTGGCCAGAAAAGCCCGCCCCGAGCACCACGGCCGGGCATTCGGGGTGGATGTCCAAAACGAAGTTCTTATCCGGCGTCAGCGAATACATGCAGACGGCGTATTTGCTCAGCTCTGGTTGCAGCGCGGGAAAGAATCGCGCGAGAAAGTCGAGAACAGGGGTCTGATCTTCGGCAGCCAGTGCGCGATTGAGTTGGAGCGGGTCGGCTACCGGATCGTGCGACACGTTGTGCTCTGCCAACTTTAGACCCCACGGCGCTTCCGCGGGAAAACCATAGAAGTACTGTTCGCCGTCGGCGATGAAGAAGCAGGGGAACGCGCCGCGCGCGTACTGCTCCACGCCGCGCCCCTGGTACCACAACTGCACCTTGCGCACCACGCACGCTGCCACGCCCAGCCGACAAAGTTCCGGTACTGCCCAAGCCCCGGTCGCCAGCACCAAACGCGCGGCGAGCAAGCGCCGTCGTTCGGTTTCCACTACCACTCCTTCGCCCTCGCGCCGCCACGACAGCATGGTCTCCCCGGCGTAGAGCTTCGCACCGTGCTGCTGGGCCAACGCGGCATGCCGCCGGACGCCCTCCTCGACTCGGAGAAAACCGCCTAGAGGATCGTAAAAGCCACTCCATTCCGCAGGCAAAGCCAAGCCGGGGTAGCGTGCGACAATGGCTGTCGCATCGAGCTGTTCGTGCGGCAGATCGTGCTCCTGATAACAGGCTGCCTGGCCTTGCATCGCCTCCGCGTCGGGATCGCCCGCCACTAACAGCCCGACGCGGGCAAAGAGTTCCCCCGCTTCTTCGGCCTCTAGCTCCTCCCACAGCGCGTAGGCCCGGTGCAACAGGGGCACGTAGTCGGGATGCTCCATATAGGCTTTGCGAATGATGCGAGTGTCCCCGTGCGCAGATCCCCGGTCGTGGGCTATGCCAAAGCGCTCTACAGCGCAGACGCGCACGCCGCGGCGCGCCAAGTGGTACAGCGCGGCACTGCCCATGCCACCGGCCCCTGCGACGACGACGTCGTATCGTTCTGTGACCATTAGCGATTATACCTCCACCGATTCCCCCAAGAGAAGATGGCCTTGATTCAAACTTCAAACTTCCCCCATCGCCCGCAACCCACAACTTGACGCTGCTAACCCCAACCGCGATACTTTTTTATCTCAATCAACCCCAATTCGAGGCTTACCCGTGCGCATTGTCACTGGCACCTATCGCGGTCGGCAGATTCCCTCCGGGCAACGCCTGCGCCAGATACGCCTCACTTCGACGCGCCTCAAAGAATCCGTATTCTCTATGCTCGGCCCCGACCTGAAGGGCCGCACCTTCCTCGACCTGTGTGCTGGGTCGGGCCAGATGGGGCTTGAAGCACTGAGCCGAGGCGCGAGCGTCGAATTCAACGAGCCAGACCACCGACGGCGGCGGCAGATTCGCTCACTGCTCTACCAGTGGAGGGCCGGCGTCGCGGGCCTGCACTCGGTCAAGGCCCAACAACTCATCCCCCAACTGGCGGAGGCCGGTCGTCGCTTCGACATCGTGTACGCCGACCCCCCGTACCACGCCCGCTACTGCGGTGCCCCGCTCCTGCTGGGCCTAATCGAAACCCTCGGGGAATCCGCACTCTTTAACGACGAGGGCCTGCTGTTCGTGCAGCACCAAATCGACTTGGACGTGCCCGAGCAGAGCGGCCGCCTCGCGCTCGACCAACAGCGGACCTACGGCAATACCGCCCTCAGTATCTATAGCCTCACCTAATCCCATGAAAATTACCCACGTCGAAGCCATACCCGTGCGCGTGCCAAGGCCGCAACCTTTTCAAAGCAGCCTCGGCACCCACCAAGCCTCTGAAAACGCCGTCGTCTTGATCCACACCGACGCCGGACTCACCGGCATCGGCGAAGCCTCCAGCATCTGGGACCGCCGCGGACGCGGGGAAAGCGAGGCCATCAACGGGCTGCTCGCCGATATGCTCTGCGGCTTGGACCCGCGCCGCATCCGCGAGATCGCCGACCGCATGAATCAAGCCTTGCACCGCTCCTTCCCGGCCAAGGCTGGCATTGAAATGGCCCTCTACGACTTGGTCGGCAAAGCCTGCGACGTGCCCGTTTACCAACTGCTAGGTGGCCTAGTCCGCGACCGCGTGTTGCTGAGTCATTCGCTGTCCATGGGCGACCCCACAGCCATCGCCACCCAAGCCCAGAATCTAGTGGCCCAAGGGTACAAGACCCTCAAGGCCAAGATCGGGCGGGACATTCGCGCCGACCTAGCCGTGCTCGCAGCCGTGCGCAACGCAATCGGCAGCGAAGTCGTCCTGCGCGTAGATGCCAACATGGGCTGGTCCTCAGCCAAGGAAGCCGTGCGCCACATCGAGGCAATCGCAGACTTTGACTTAGAACTGGTCGAGCAGCCCTTAGCCGCCGACGACTTAGAGGGATTGCGCTTTGTCCGCGAGCGCGTCTCGCTGCCCATCATGGCCGACGAGAGCGTTTGGACGCCGGCCGACGCCCTCAACTGCGTCCGCCACCAAGCCGTCGATGTCTTCAACGTGTACGTATCGGAAGCTGGCGGTTTGGGGGCGGCCGCGCGCATCTTCGCCATTGCCGAAGCAGCGCGTCTGCCCTGTATCATCGGCAGCATGCCCGAGCTGGGGATCGGCACCGCCGCCCAAGCCCATCTCGCCTTTGCCATGCCCAACTTGGGCTACGCCAGCGACGTGAACGGCTGCGTCTATCACCGCGGCGACGTCATCCGCGAAAAGCTGCCCATAGCCGACGGGTACATCCTCCCGCCAGCCGGCCCGGGCCTCGGCGTCACCCTCGACGAGGACGCACTCGCAGAGTACCGCTGCGACCGCTGATGCGCTTCCGGCCCTGTATCGACCTGCACGAGGGGCGAGTTAAGCAGATCGTCGGCACCAGCCTACGCGACGGCAGCGCCCCCCAAACCCACTTCATCGCCCCGCATCCTCCGGCTTACTTTGCGGCGCGCTATGGCCGCGACCAGCTCTTCGGCGGCCACGTCATCATGCTCGGCCCAGGCAACGAGGACGCGGCCGCACAGGCGTTGGCCGCCTTCCCCGGGGGGTTGCAGGTCGGCGGCGGCATCCGCCCCGACAACGCCGCGGCTTGGCTCAGGCGCGGTGCCGCGCAGGTGATCGTCACTTCCTATGTCTTTAGTGACGGCCAGCTTCACCGCAGCCGACTGGCGCAAATGGTGGCTGCGGTGGGGCGCGAGCGGCTGGTCTTAGACCTCAGTTGCAGCAAACGCGATGGGCGCTACGTGGTGATGACCGACCGCTGGCAAAAGGCCACGAACTTTGCAATCAACGCGGACAACTTGGCGCTCCTCGCCGAGTCTTGCAGCGAATTCCTCATTCACGCCACCGGGGTCGAGGGCAAACAGCAGGGAGTTGATGCCGAACTCGTCGCACTCTTGGGCGAGATCGCGCCGATTCCAACGACTTACGCCGGCGGCGTGAGCAGCACTGCGGACATCGAGATTATCCGCCGGCTCGGCCAGGGGAAATTGGATTTTACGGTGGGAGCAGCGCTGGATATTTTCGGCGGCACGGGGCTGCGCTACGAGGATATGTTGGCATACCGAGGGGAGGGCGAAACCGTCCCAACTTGTAGAGCTTGACGGCGACGAGAAGCTTGGCCTCTTCGCTGAAGTTCTATTATGTATCTGATGTTACGCAGTGGCTCGCTATCTTGTGGTTTATTGGAGCCTGTTGACCCAAGATATTGGGGCAAAATTGAGGATTTTCTGGAAAACTGCGTAACATCAGTTATGTAGGTAGGATTATGGATTGTTGGAGGGCAATTGTTGCGGAACGGGTGGGGATGCCGGAATAAGGATTTGCTGTTGCTGTTTGACCCACATTTTTCCTCTATCGCTGGCGATGAATTCATTGCCAAGTATGGAATGACCACATCTATGCGGTCAAACTTAGCGTGTAAATACTCAACTATACTCTCAACAGCGTTCGGATCTCCGCCGGGGGTATGAAGTATCAATACGAGACCGTTATCCGTCGGCGTTCCGGCGAGCGCGTTCATGAAACCGTTAATATCTTCTCTAGTGATAGACACACTATCGTCGTCCGCTTTCTGTAGAAAAGCCGACGCATAGAATATAACGGTCGCATCGCCAAGACGTTTTGAGATAGCGTCTAGGTGCTCTTCCAGTTTTTTATCGAACCAGTTAGGGTCGGGCGTTCTGGAGGTCTCTATGTTGAAAGCCTCTAAAAGTTCACTCCATGAAGCCATGATTGCTCCGTTTTACTTGGTGCGGATTGTATTTGTCGTCAGGGGATGTTCTAGGCTGGGAGGTTGATATTGTACTGGTTCCTCCGCCTTCTGCATCGGCAACTTATAAAGCTCACTGACTTCCACGTATTGCTGGTATTGCTTTTTGACCTCTTCTAATGTCTTGAGGTAATCATCTAAGACGGCTTCTGTCTCATTTTCTTCGCACATGACATTTCCTCCTAATTAGCTGATTATACATTAATTAGGTTCAAATTACAAATCGCTCTAACACTGGTCAATAGCCGCCTAAATCGCCTACACCGCCACCCTCGTCTCCGTATCCCCTGCTGCCAGTGCATTCAGATACGCCAGCGTCATATCGCGGGTGCGGTATGTTCCGAAGGCGTCTTCGTCTTCGCGGCGGACGATGGGGAAGGTGTCGAGGACGTATTCGGCGTCGTCCCGCGACAGGGCCGTAGAGGTGGAAGTAGAGCGCGTCGAGGCGGGCGCGCAGGTGGCGGCGTTCCTCTTCGTCCCAGATGAAGGGCTTGCCGTCGTAGCCGAGGTCGCGGGCGAAGGGGGCCATGTCGTGAGCGGTATAGGTGAGGCGGAGCACGTGGTCGCGGACGAGGGCGACGGGGTTGACCAGGGGCGGGTGATACGTACATTGGGCATAATATGCTCCCTGGACGAGCGGGCATCGGTTTTCTTGGAAGGAAGTCATGCTCAATCTAATAAGAGGTCTGTCTTCATTCAACCGCTTCATGGAATTGTGAAATTAAAACTTATCTAATCAAGAGAGGAGTAGATCGGTGGAACAATCCGAAGAGATATTGGAAGAGCTAAAAGTAGCTGTAAATGGTGGTCGAGAATACTTGGAGCAATCGGGAACGTTACCTTTGGAATATATAACTGATATCGTGTATCCACTATTACAGAACATGTTGAGAGATTTGTGCCTCCGAATCAAAGAGCGTCATAAAGTTGATGACTCTGGAAATGAGGAACATAAATTTGTTATACACTATACGAGCATCTCTGCTCTCGTGTCCATGCTTCGAGATGCCTCTGAAGAGCCAAAGCGCGAAGACAAGAAGTCCGAATCAGAACCGATGACGAGCGACAAAAAGTCTTCGTGGCGGTTGTACGATTCCGTGCATCTGAACGATCCAGAAGAGGGGAACCTTCTTATTCAGAACCTACCGAAAAAATATAACTGGCTACTAGGAAACAGAGAGGAAAGTCACGCATATATTGCCTCTTTTATGTCTGACACTATTAGCAAGAGAGATGATCTCGCATTTTGGAGCGTCTACGGGAAAGAAGGTAACGGCTGTTCTTTGTGGCTGCGCGTTCCTCGTAGTCGATTGCAGAAAGTCCGTTACGGCACTAGGGAGGTGAACGACACAGTAAAGGTTCTGAAGTCTGTATTGGATTCTCTAGAGCCGTTAGTAAGAATTCGCAAGTCACCGATTCGCGAACGTGTCCGGGAAGTATTGTCGGGGGTTGTTTGGGAATATCTGGAGAAAATTCGCTACTTATATAAGAGCGATGCATACAAACATGAGAGCGAATGCCGGTTTGTTATTGCTGAGTCAGATATTCCAGACAAAAAGAAAATCCGTTTTGAAGATCAGGATCGAAAAGATTATCCTGAATGTATAAAACATTATTATGAACCCGAAGATGTTGAACTTGGGATTGAGAACATGTTGGTCACAGAGAGTTTAATAACTCTTGGGCCTTGTGTGTCTCATCCCTATAATGTGGAGTATTATCTAAAGACACTCATGCGGCGAGCGAACTTAGAGGGCCCGAAAGTCGAGCGCTCTAATATATCTTATCGAAAACCCTGACAATGAGGTGCCAAATCTTACTCCACCAAGATTCTGGGGCCGTTCTTATCAAATAGGACGGATTCTCCTCATCACCTTGTGCGCGGCGCTGGCGGAAAGAGCAGTTAGGATGACATTCATCGTTGATGATGCGCGTCTCAGCGATGATAAATTGGTAGTCCTGTTGCCGTACCAATGGCCACCAATCAGCGGCGAGAAGATAGCGAAGCATCAAATTGACCTCCATTCCGGCAACGCCTAAACTGAATGGAAAAACATTCTGGTTGCCGACCCGCTCTTCAGGAGGCAAATTGCTGATATAAGACGGATCATCAAGCGACCCGTCCAATTCCATTACCACCATGCTTGAATTGTATTGCCTGCTACAACGCAGGCATTGGTGATAAGGCGTGACGATGTGTGTACGCCAATGAGCCGAAGACAAACGGTCTTGCTGTCTGTCAGTTTCCACAGCGATTCCGCCATCGATGACTGGAATCAAATGTGCTTGTGCGATGTAGTTTAGGATGTCTCGGGCAACCGGGCGATCAACACAACTAAAAAGAATATCGCAATCCAGTGCGGCGTTATAAGCCGCTTCTTCTTGAACTGAAAACGGCAAAGCTGTTATTTGGATTTTTTTGGCGGTGGCATTGCGTCGCATGGATCGCGCGGCCAAATCGACCTTTAATTTGCCGACATCTTTCGCCGTTCCGTAAAGCAAACGGTCGAGGTTGTGCTCTTCGACTTTGTCGGGATCGATCAGCGTAACTTGTGCGATCCCGATTCGAGCAATCGCCTCGGCGACAATACATCCGACGCTGCCAAGTCCAACAATTCCAACTTTCAAACGTGCAATCGTATTTTGCGATTCACTCCCCCAAGTGTCGAAAGTGCGCTTGAGAACTTCTTTTCTCAACGGCGGCGGCGCAATGTTGTCGTTAGAGTAAATCTTGTAGGACTGCGGCCCGACAACGCGAACTTTTTCGCACCAATGACGGCGCATTTGTCCACCGTCTCTTTCCCAAAAGCGTGCGCTCCAATAGCCGTCAGTGCCAATTGTCAAACCCACCAATGGTAAGCCAGTAGCTCCCGCCGGATACGCTAGAACATCGCGCTCTGCTTCGACATCAGGATCGCTCATTCCCTGCCATCCAGAACTCGGATGACTATGCATAAAAGCTATACCCGCTTTTTTTTTCAATGCTATTTTCGCCGCCCGTGAAAGATAGTTGGGTTCAAAACTGGCATTGCCGTGCAGAATTCGCTCACCTCTTTGAGGCAGAATAATTTCGTCGATTAGTGCGGTGCGGCGTAACTGTCCTGTAGATGGACGCCACAATGCGAAGCAAAGATCTTCTTGACGTTCGTTGCGCTGATAATGTTGCAACAAATGTTCGCTGGAGATCGAATCTGCTTCCGAGGTAAAAGCGACTTCGGAACTCATATACCGTTCCAAAAGCGACGCAGATGTTCGTTGAGGTAAGTGTGCATATGTTTTGTCAACAACTGGTCCCAAATCTCTCCCGGAGGCCTGCTCAGCGCAGCCCATTCTTGACCACTCGCATCGCAGTACCTTTGAACTACGCCACCTCTACCATCGTCAATCGGTGGTGCCAAATGAATCCAATGAGGAGGATACTCAGGATACGGTTCACTTCCTTGCATACTGATACCCAACATAAACTGTTTGTCTTTGTAGGAACCGATCTCGACGGTGTAAGGGAAAAAAACTACTTTGCCCTGTGGACTATCGGACAAGACGGTTTCGTAATCTAGGGATTCCAATTCCCTTTTTATTTGGTCAATATTGTTGGACATTTCGGAAAGGGTTATGCTACCGGCGTGGGTTTGTCAGGAATTGCTATGAACACATTGTCTTCCTCTAGATTGACTCGGTCATTTGCTTTATACGAACCCTTGTCGCCCTGCAGGATATAATCCGCCGGATTTCCAGGAATAGCTCCTTTTTCTTTCGCCAGTTCTAGTATCTCTTTCGCCAAGAGAGATTGGTGATCAGTAGGGATTTCTACACCATTAACCTTGAATGTGAAGTCAGCCATTTTTATGTCTCCTGATGTATTAAGAGTGTTTCGGTTCTACTAAGCTACGCTTATAAGAGAACGTAGCCGGAATAGCAAACCGTGTCAAGGGTACGCAGGGGGACGAAGCGACAGGTGCGGATAAACCGAGCAAGGCTGAAAAGGGACAGTCTTGAGTGGCGTAATTCATCATATAGCTATCCTGCTTCATCTTGTCCCGCATCGCACGTATCGTCAACGACCACAGTGTGTTCCGTGCATCCCTTACACCGCCACCCTCGTCTCCGTATCCCCCGCCGCCAGTGCGTTCATATACGCCAGCGTCATATCGCGGGTGCGGTATGTTCCGCAGGCGTCTTCGTCTTGGCTACGGACGATGGGGAAGGTGTCGTCGAGCACGTATTCGGCGTCGTCCCGTGATAGGCCGTAGAGATGGAAGTAGAGAGCGTCGAGACGGGCGCGGAGGTGGCGGCGTTCCTCTTCGTCCCATAAGAAGGGCTCGCCGTCGTAGCCGAGGTCGCGGGCGAAGGGGGCCATGTCGTGGGCGGTGTAGGTGAGGCGGAGCACATGGTCGCGGACGAGGTCGCGGGCGGTTGTCACGCCGAATGGGCGGTCGTAGTCGGTGGGGGCGATGACGGGGAGTTGCTCGACGATGTACCACATGAGGTGGGTCGCCTGAACCTTCTGACGCGCAACGTAATCAAAACAGAAGCTGTTGAGATTGGCCAGCAGGCAGGCTGCGCTCTCGCCATCGAAGTCGCATTTGGCCGGAATGAGGACTGGCAATGTGTGCCCGCATCCAACTTGCGGAACGACAGCGGCGATCATGGTGCGGACATTGGTTGACGCCGTAATGTCTTTGAACGACAAGAGCCATTGCAAACTCTGGACAACATCACTCTCCTGCTGGCTAACCCAATATCGAGGACGAGGTGAGAAAGCCGGATCGAGGTATTCTTCGTCAAGGGTTCTGTCCGGTTGCCCCGGTCGGAATAAGTTGCCTTCTCGGTTGGTGATGCTAGCGGCACGATGGTCAAATGCCTGCACCATCTTCCCTTCATATAGCGGTAAATACAGTTCCTCGCCCCGTTTCCAGCGGTTGCCCTCGATAGGATAGAAACCTTCCTCATCGAGTTGCGCGGCGGTGCGAAAGAGGTGGGAGTCGGAGGTCATGTTAAACAGTCCCTGCATGAACTGCACTCGCCAAGCGCGGCGTTTCTTACTCCCTGAGCTATCCACCATAACCGGATGCCGCTCGTAGATTCCACGAGTGATGTCGGCGTCACGGCGGGTGCGAAAGACGGGTGCCGTGCCGGTATTCGGATTTACGCGGGCGAAGTCGTCCGGCGTCAATGGAAAGCAGCGGTCCTCGTCGTTGATCGTTTTCGTATCATGCAGGAAGAACGCGCATTCAGTCTGGTCGAATCGTCGCTCCTCGCCGCCAAAGATGAGGGCGCAGAATTTGAACGAAGCATGGATGTCCTTGAAGAAAATTCTCTTGTTCTCAAAATCGAATAGGCCACTCACCCGTCCACTGGTCGAAACGGACTTGAAGAATCGAGCCGCAGTCTTGTCGGCACAAATACCCGACGGTGTCAGCAGGCCGACAAAGCCATCCGGCTTAATCAGACTCATGGCCCGCTCAACGAACAGCGAGTACAGATTGATGCGACCGCCACTTAGAAGCGGATACTCATCCGATGATCGAATGAACTCGCGCATCGCCGTAGCTTGGTTCCGCACCGTTTCGTACTCCAAGACGAGTTTATCGCCTGCCTCTTTTTTCTTTTTTATCAGTGACTTTCGCTTGGCTCCAGTTGCTGCGTGGGCTATCTCTTCGTCGCGGATTGCGAACCATTCCACTTCCGGCTGTTCAATCTGGTCCCACGGCGGGTTGCCAATAACCGCGTCAAAGCCGCCTTGCGGACGACTTTCCTGCCACCGATGCCACACTCCCGGAAAGGCCACTTCCCAATGCAGAAAGCCCTCGCGGTTGGCAATGGTTCGAGCCTCACGCCACAACTCGGCAAACCGCGTGTCGTCGGCAACGCCCATTTCCTCCGGCCCTCGCGCCAAAAGCTCGTAAGCATCCGCCGTATGCTGACCGAGCGTCGTAACCAACGGCCCCTCAAATTCATCGCGTTCTTTCTTTTTCATCCCAGCCGTCAGCCAACGCCAGCCGCACAGAAAGTCGAGCAAGCCGCGCAGGTCAGCAGTCGTCTCCTCCACTCCGTCAAACAGCACCGCCGATTCCTGCACCTCCGCAACGTCGGCGTCGGACATCTCCTCAATCCGCTGCATCCCGTCAGTGGCCGTCTCCGCCCCGGCAATGGCGCTACTGGCAAACATCCCGCCGAGCCGGTGCAACTCATCCGTAGCGTCCCGCACCCGCAGACCAACCAGCGAGTCGCCGCAACGCAGATGATGATCGAGAAAAGACAACGGCGCACCCACCGTAAAACTGTGCAGCCACAGCGACACCTTAGCCAACTCGACCGTCAGCCGATTCTTATCCACCCCGTAAATGCAGCGCTTGAGCACCATGCGACGAATAATGGCTTGGTCGGTAAGCTGCGCCTCGGCCAAAACCCAGTTTGATTCTTTAGCCCGTTTGCGAATGTCATCCCGAATCGCCGCCACGCGCCCCACCAGCGGCGACGCATACTCGCCGTCCAACCACTCCGGAACCGAGGGGACGCGCTCAATTAACTCGGCGATGTAGTCCGACAGAAAATCCACCGCCGTGACGAGGAAGTGCCCGCTGCCCATCGCCGGGTCCAAAACTTTGAGGTCCAACACAGCCGCTGCCGGATCAAGCTGCTCAAGTTCCTCTCGCCGTTCCTGCTTGGATCGACGGTCGCTCTTAAGTTCGGCGGCCTTGTCCTCAAAGGCTTGTAGCCGCTCTTCGGCCAGCGGCTTCAAAGTCCGTTCGACAATCAGATCGACGAGTTCCTGAGAGGTATAAAAACTGCCGCTGTCCTTGCGGGCATACGGATTGGGACGGATAGAAATGTTGCCGTCGTCATCGCGCACCGGCTCGTGCTCCAGCAGCCGCTCGTAGATCGAGCCAAGCTGCTGCACCGACATGTCGCGGTAGTTGACAAAGTGGTGCACGCCCTGCAAATCCTCGGCGTGGCTCAGGTCGTAGATGATCGGCGCGATGTCTTTGTCGGCCAGACGGACCGTTTCTAACAATGGAGCAGCTTCCGCCGCGAACAGCCCACCGTTATACGGTGGCAAACCAATGGACTCGTCGCCCTTGTCGATGAGCTTGAACAACGTTGTCAGGTGGTCGTAATAATTGGTAGCAATCGCCGAATACGTGTCGTCAGCCGCCATTCTGCTCGCAATCTCGTCGCGGACAGGCTTTCGCAAACCATAGTCGTCGTATCGCTCATCATTAACAGGCAGCAGACCTCGATCCTCGGCGTAGAGCACAAACAGCAGCCGATAGAGAAAGATCAACGCCGCATCCCGACTCTCGGCGAGGCTTTCCTCCGACTTCTGCACAAGCGCATTGACGAGGTTGGGAAACACCCGCTCGAACACCACCCCCGACAGGTCTTGTGCGACCTGTTCCTCATAGCGCCGACCCTCAGCCAGCGCCTCTTCGAGAAACGTACTCGTGGCCCCGTCCCGAAGCGTGAAGGACTCGCGGCGGAACAGCAGATGAAAGACGCGCAAACCATCCTCGTTGCCGGGCTGGAGCAGTTCTGTCAAGTCGGCTTCAAAGTAGCCGCTAGCACGCGGTCGAGCGCGGTAGTCGTACAGCCGCCATACACTGCCATTGGTGAGGATGCCCCAGCGAATGTGCCCCTCCGACTCGATCTCAGCCGTCGCCAAATATCGAAGAATCTGACCGTGCGGCGTCCCACGTTGCGCCCGATCATTCCGGTCCCGACTGTCGAGCGCAAGCTCAAAGCGCTTACTCTCTTCAACTACTGTCGCGTTCTGGAAGGGATTCCCGGCCCGCGCCTTGGATTCGGCGTCGGCAAAAAGCAGGTGGTCGGGAATGTCCTCATGGCCGGCGGCGCTTGGCTGAGGCACGTACTCGGTCCATCCCAATAGCTCCAGAACCGGACGAATCAGCTCTTCCTCCGTGCGAGCTTCGTTGGGATTTCGGGAACGGCTGAGGGCGCTGTGATGTCGAGCAACGCCGTTCCTAAACGCAGCAAACGCTTCCGGCTGGTCAACAGACGCTTGCCACTCGGGCGTGGTCTTTATGCCGTCGGTGAGGAAATAGTGAGTGAATAGCTGGCCGGTCATATTGAAAGAAAGCCGCTAGTGCCCGGACAGCTTAAACAAATTGACCGCCGTAAAGTTGATGATGGCCCAGATCGTAAACAGCAGTGCCAACTCGGTCCACAGCGACATCCGCTCGTCTTTGGGCACCCGCATCGCCAGATGCAGCACCGCGTAGGCCATCGGGATCAGCAACAGATTGTTAGCGTTGGCACCTTTGAGCACAAAGTCGAGGGTGCGCGGGTCGAACAATATGAAAAGCAGCCAGCCAAACGGGAAGCCGATCTGGAAAATGCGAATCCAGCGGCGGTAGCCCTCTTCTTCGGCGAGCGCGCTCACCCCTAGTTGTCGCAGAAAGTCGGCACCGATCCGCCCCGAAGAAGCAGCGAAGACCAGCAGCGTGGAAAAAAGCGTGCAAAATCCCCCGAACATAAAGAGATAATACGCCCCGCCGCCGAGGCTCTCGGTGAAAATTAGCGAGACTTGCTCGACGACCTTCATGCCTTCGGGCAGGACTTGTAGCTGATTGAGCACCGACGCGCCCAGCAGGTAATACGCGCACGTGACCACCAGCGCAATGCCCGTACACACGCCCGCATCTGTGACCAAGACCCGCATCCAGCCCCGGTAGCGCGCCTGCCATTCGGGGCTATCGTCTTTTGGTCCGACAAAATCCGGGTAGCCTTTTTCCACGATCCAATAGGGATACATGAAAAGCTCGACTGCGGTTGCGCCCACCGATCCCATCACCGCAAGGGCCACAAACGCGCCTTCGGCTGGCATGGCAAAGCGGAAGCCCGAGGCGATTTGCGCGCTGCCGATTGCGTAGCTGGTGCCTTGCAGTGCGAGCACCGATCCGACGACGACCAAGCTGAAGGTCGCCACCAGCACAGAGACCATTTTCTCCAAGTCGCCGTATAGCCCCCGCCAGAGCAAAACCGACATGGCGAGAAATACTGCTACCGCCCATATCTGTTCGGACGCAAAGGGGAACACCGCGACCATCAGCCCCGCCACCGACCCCAAGATGCCGATGACGGCCACCGTCACCGAGAAGTAGCCTACCACGCACAGCCACGCGATCCACGAAGTGTCGCGCCAGCGCGTGCCCGGCACTTGGTCGAGGATCTGCACGGTACTGCTCTTGCGCAACAGGCACTGTCGGCCCAATTCGAGCTGAATCACAAATTTGACCAAACAGGCCAAGATCACGCCCCAGAGGAAGACAAAGCCGACCTCGGCTCCCATCCGCGTCGTCACCAACAACTCGCCTGAGCCAACCACCGACCCAGAGACAACGACGCCGGGGCCGATATTGCGTAAGAAGCCACCAAAATGAGTCGGGGCCTCGCGGATGCTGCTTTGCGCGCTATCCATGTATTGCGCTCCGTTTTGTCGTTTGGGGACGCGAGCGTCTCGCCCGCAAAAGCGGCTTTAAGATAGGGACTTACTAACCGTTGGCCACTCAAAAACCAGCCACAATCCCCCGCAGCCCCTCGGCATATTGCCCAAGCACCGCATCGGCCCGATCTCCGCTGCCTCGCTTGTAGATCACTTCCACCGAGCAATACCCAGCAAATCCAGCCTCAGCGAGTAAACGCAGCGGCTCGGCGTGATCGAAGACACCCGTGCCCAGCACATCGCTGACCTGCACCCTGCCATCGACAATCATCCCGTCGTGGGCATGAATGTGGCGCGTGTGCGCGCCCAGCAGCCGGAAGCTCTCGGCTGGCTCTTCCAGCATCCGCTGCGTGTGCATAAAGTCCCACAGTACCTGCAAACTCGGGTGCCCGGCCCGCTCGACAACCGCGCGTACCGGGGCCGAGCAGCACCAATCGTCATGCGTCTCCAGCAGCAACGTCACACCGCGTCCAGCCGCTGCGGGCAATACCTGCGCAAAACCCTCCACCACGTAATCGACAACCGCAGTCCACTCGCGGCTCCGGTCGCGCTGGCCGCCGAAAACCCGCACCAAGCCACAGCCCAAATCAGCCGCCAAGTCAATGTACTTTTTCACGTTCTCCACGTGCCCGGCCTGCTCTGCCGCGTCGGGCGCAGCCATCCGCGCACCCGTAGCAATACAACAAATTTCCAGCCCCTCGTCCTCCATCCGCCGGCGAATTTCTCGCCGCTCTGCGGCCGCAAGCGCAGCCTCAATGCCGCAGGCATGATCCCATTCGACGCGCGGCTCAAACCCCTGATAGCCGTGCCGCTTCATACCGGCGACGACCTCGTCCAAGGTCCAGTCTGGACACGCGCTGCTCATAGTCGCCAATTTGATCATTGTCTCTCGTTCTCCTCAGTAGCGTTGCGAATTTAATGAATGGACAGAAGAGACGGGATTTTATTGTTTTATCCTATCCCATGTCAAACACCCTCAATTGATGCAAGGCCCCTCATGCAAATCGGCACCACCCTCACTCGCTTCATCATCGAAGAAGAGCGGCAGCACCCCGAGGCCACCGGCGAATTCACCGGCCTGCTCACCGACCTGAGCATTGCCGCCAAAATCATCGCCCGCGACGTCAACAAGGCCGGTCTCGCCGAAGTAATGGGCCTGACCGGCCGCACCAACGTCCACGGCGAAGAGGTGCAAAAACTCGACGAGTTCGCCAATGCGCTCATCATCAGCACCACCGACCACACCGGGCGGCTGGCCGGCATGGCTTCCGAAGAGATGGACGACATTTATCCTATCCCGGAAAGACACCCGCGCGGCAACTACATCCTCGTCTTCGATCCGGTTGACGGCTCGTCCAATATAGACGTGAACGTCTCCATCGGCACCATCTTCTCCATCTACCGCAAGAAAAGCACCGGCAGCGTAACCCGCGCAGATTTTCTCCGCTGCGGCCACGAGCAAGTCTGCGCCGGCTACATCATCTACGGCTCCAGCACTATGCTGGTCTATACCACCGGCCGCGGCAGCCACGGCTTCACCCTCGACCCAAGCCTCGGCGAATTTCTGCTTTCCAACGAGCACATCGAAATCCCCAGGAAAGGTCAGTACTACAGCGCCAACGAGGGCAATTATCCCAGGTGGGATGCGCCGGTGCGCCGCTACGTCGATCAGCTCAAAGAAGGTCCGCAATCCTACTCGGCGCGCTACATCGGCTCGCTCGTGGCCGACTTCCACCGCAATCTGCTCAAGGGCGGCATCTTCCTCTACCCCAGCGACAGCAAGTCGCCCAACGGCAAGCTGCGCCTCTTGTACGAAGCCGCGCCCTTGGCCTTTGTCGTCGAACAAGCCGGCGGCGCAGCCTCCAACGGAACCCAGCCCATTATGGACTTGCAAGCGACCGAGCTACACCAACGGACGCCGCTATTCATCGGCAGCAGAGACGACGTGGCCACGTTGGAGCAATTTGTGCGCGGCGAGAAGGCGTGAACAGAAGCACCTCCGCATAAGGTTCCGGTAGGTCGAGGACAGGGCTTGCCAAATGGTGCCATATCCGTTACCTATTGTCGATGACCGAGATCAGGGAATACATCGACCCCAAAGGACGTAGCCCCTACGCTAGATGGTTCAATCGACTCAACGCTCAAGCCGCGGCCAAAGTAGCGATGGCGCTGATCCGGATGGAGCAAGGAAATCTTTCCAACGCTAAGGGCGTGGGTGGCGGTGTCCTCGAATGCCGGATAGACTTTGGTCCTGGCTACCGGGTCTACTTCGGCAAGGAAGGCGATACCCTGGTCATCCTCTTGGGCGGTGGAACCAAGAGGTCCCAGCAACAAGATATTGAGACCGCCCGAGAATTCTGGCGGGAATATAAGCGACGCAAGCGACGGGAGGTTTGAAAACTATGGTTCTGACGCGAAATTTCAAGGAAACGATCCAAGCGCGCATAGCGCGCGATCCGACCTTCCGCGAGGAACTGCTCAAGGAAGGGGTCGAGAGCCTGCTTTCGGGCGATATGGACACCGGCAAGGCGGTATTGCGCGACTACATCAACGCGACCATTGGTTTTCAGGAGCTAGGCGGGTTGACCGCGAAGTCGCCCAAGAGCTTGATGCGCATGTTCAGCCCCAACGGCAACCCCCAAGCTCGGAACCTATTTGAGATTATCGGATGCCTTCAAAAGCGCGAAGGATTACACTTCAAAGTCCAAGCCGTTCGCTAGCGGTGGATTCAAGGACTCTTTCATGGGGAAAATGGATTCAACAGATAGCGCCACGCTCGGCGCACTATATCGGCCCGCTGGTGGCCCATTTCCACCTCAACCTGCGCAAAACTTGTGAAAATCACGGCCATCAAACTCTCGGTTTTCGAGCTTCCAGCCACCACTCCCCTCTTCGATCTAGAACAAGTCCCCTACGGCCATCGCACCCGCTGGCAGCCCCACGGCCACCACCGCGCCGAGGCCCCCATCCACGTGCTGCACGTGCTGACCGACGAAGGCTTGGAGGGCATCTGCACGGTCGGCGACGCCCGCTACCAGACCATGCGCCGCGAGGAACTAGAGGCCCTGCGAATCATGGCCATCGGCCAAGACCCGCTCGACCGCGAGCAGCTCGACGACAAGCTGCGCTGGGCCACCCGTTCGCTGTTTTCGCGCCCGGGCTGGCACGGGGCTTTCGACAATTGCCTCTGGGACATCGCCGGGCAAGCCGCCGGCCTCCCGATCTGCGCCCTAATCGGCCGGGCGCGTCCGCGTTGCCGGGCTTATTACAACTTCCCTTCCGGCAGTCTCGACGCCGCCCTAGAAGGCGCAGATAAGGCGCTCGCAGCGGGCTTTGTGGCGCTCAAAGACCATTGGTCCGGCCCCCCCGACACCAATATCGCTTGGTCGCGTGCCATCCGCGATCACGTCGGTCCCGACATTGATCTGTTACACGACGCGGCCGGCAGCCCCTATACCCTGCGCGAAGCCCTGCGCGTTGGCCGTGCGCTGGAAGAACTCAACTACGGCTGGTTCGAGGAGGCCATTTCCGACCGCGACCTCCAGGGCTTGCAAACGCTGTGCGCCGAACTCGACATCCCAGTCATGGCCCTTGAGACCCTGATGCACGATTACGAGATCTGCACCGCTTGGGTCCGCGCCAATGCCACGGATCTCGTCCGCGCCAATGCCCGCCACGGCACCACGGCCACCCTCAAACTCGCCGCGATGGCCGCTGCCTATCGCACCACCATCGAATTCAACGGTCCGGGCGGCCTTTTTGGCCTAGTCCACGCCCACCTAGTCTGCGCCCTGCAAAACACCACTTATTACGAGTACTTCCCCGGTGGTAGCCGCGACGAGATCGGCCGCGAGATCGGCCTACTCAATCCCCCACTGCCCGTCGATGGTCACATTGCGCCACCGGCTGGCCCCGGCTGGGGAGCCGAGTGGGACCGGGCTTATTTCGCCAAGAAGCGCGTAACCGAATGGTAAATCGCCATTGGTTGAAGCCCGTGACCCTGTTCACTAAGTTACGGAGCAGATACCCATCACTTAGGGAGTAACCCACCGTGAAGCTCAACGCCGCCCAAGTACAATCCTACCGCGACCAAGGCTACCTCACCGTGCCCAAGGTGTTCGCACCCGACCAAGCCGAAGCCATGATTGACCACTACATGGAACTGCGTGCCCAAGGCCCCCATCCGGGCGACAGCGGCGGTACCGACGACCGACCCGACGATCCCAACCACACCTACCCGCGCATGATCAACATGCACGACTGGGACCCCGCCAGCGCCACTTGGGCTACCCGCCCCGATCTGCTCGCCGCGGTCGAACAGCTCATCAACGACGAGCCTGTCCTGCGCCAGACTATGCTCTACTTCAAGCCGCCCGGCGGCCGTGGTCAGGGCCTGCACCAAGACGAGCAGTACATCACTACCAAACCACTGATCGGCCTGTGGATCGCCCTAGACCCGTCCGACGACGCCGTGGGTCAGATGGTCGTCGTCCCCGGCTCGCACGGCCAACTCCGGCCCGTTGAAAAAGCCGACACGAATGTTTCTTTTACCCGCGCGCAGAGCCAGCTACCTCCCGGGGCGGCAATCGTCGGTCTCGACATGGCTCCGGGCGACGGCCTCTTCTTCGCCGGCAAGACCATCCACGGCTCCTACCCCAACCAGACCGCCGACCGCTGGCGGCGCAGTTTCATCTGCCACTATATCGGCAAACGCGCCGAGCACTTCGAGCCGCCCCAAGGCTTTCACGTGGCGCACGTCTGAGACCCCGCCATGGCCTTCGCCTTTTCCGACCGCCACATCGACGAGTACCGCACGCAGGGCTACACGGTCTTCCGCCAAATCCTGCCGCCTTCCCTCGTCGCCGACCTACGCCGAGTCTGCGACAAGGCGCGGGACTTGGCTCGTCAACAGCGTGGCCCCCAAGCCCAGCGCTTGCAGCCGATGGCCGACTTTCCGCTCGACCAGCAGCCCTTCGCCGACTACGTCGCGCTCCCGGCGCTCAACGACGCTCTGCACCGCTTACTCTCGCCGGCGTTTCGCGTCGGCGGCCCGCAGATCATGGGCGTACTCTTCGAGCCGGCCGAGTGGCCGTGGTGTACCCACTGGCACCGCGACTGGCGCGACAATATGCCCGGCTTGGAACTGGCGCGCTGGGACGAGCACTTTGCCGACGACCGCTACTTCAACCAAGTCAACTGCGCCCTGTACGCCGACTCATGCACGTGGGTCGTCCCCGGCAGCCACCTGCGCCGCGACCTGCCGTGCGAGCGCACTCGTTTCCCCGAGCGCCCCATTGCCACGCCCGATCTCGAAGGACAATCCGCTACCGAACGCGAGCGGACCTGCCTCAGCTATGTACAGAGTATGCCCGGTGCCCGGCAGCTCTTCCTCGACGCCGGCGACTTCTGCCTCTACCGCAATACGCTATGGCACATCGGCAACTACGTGCCCTACGCCAAAAGGGCGACCCTGCACGACGCAGTGGATACCGACGGGTTTGCAGCGTGGCGCGACGAGACCTTGCGCCTAGTCCAAGAACGGCGGGCGGCAGGACACGGGATGGAGAATCCCAATCATGGCTAAAAGCCGCCTTGTGTATTCCTCTGATACCGGCCGCGTACCGCCGCCGAAAAAGCAAGATGCGGCACCCACTGGCGACGGTATCGCCCGCGTGCGCCGCGAGAAAAAGGGCCGCGGCGGCAAGACTGTCACCACGGTCTCGGGCCTGCGGTTGTCCGCAGCCGAACTGAAAGCCTTCGCCTCTGAACTCAAGCGCAAATGCGGCAGCGGTGGGTCGGTCGTCGATCGCGTAATAGAAATTCAGGGGGATAAAGTGGAAGTCGTACTCGCCGAGCTAGCCAAGCGCGGCTATCAGGCCAAGCGCGCTGGCGGCTGATTACTCCAGCTCAAACACAAACGGCAAACTGACCCACACTGGGACGGCGCGGTCGTTTTGCACAGCCGGCGCAAACTCCCAAGCCTTGGCGGCCTGCGCCACCACGCGCTGAAAGACCTGCGGCCCCTCGATGCGGTCGATGTGCTCGACCCGCCCCTCTCGCCCCACCAACACCCGCACAAAGACCTTGCCCTCCACCAATGCTCTCCGCGCACTGTCGGGATAGGCCGGCATAACCTTCTTAAGCACTTTCGGCGGCTGCTCCACCATCCACAACTCCGCAACCTCCTCTTCCGTCTCCAAAGGAAACTCGGTCACCACTACGGGTGGCGGCAGTTTATGCTCGCGCACGGGCGGCGCGTACGCCACTGGCTCGATGCGCCGGACCGGCGGCGGCGGCAAGGGCAGCCGCATCTCGGTCGCAGGAACGGGTTCTATCTCGATAATCACGGGACGCTTCATGGGCCTGCTCGCATCGAATACAATCTGCGGATCAATCGCCACCACCGCAGCGAGCAACAGGACCGCAAACCCCACCGAAGCCCACAGGTCCCGCGCGTAGGTTCGCTTGAGGTCTGCATCTTTGCTCTTCAGCCGGATCATGCTGGCCTCTGCATCAATGAGAGGGCGGGATTTGCTTGCCTTGCGGATCTTGTTCGTCGCTGATCTGCGCGTCCAACTCGGCTGCCAGCTCGCCGCCGATAAAGTGCTCAATCGCGTCGGCCGGGTCGTGGACGTGATCTTCGGGCAGGCCCAAATGACTCATATAGGTCTCCCAAAGCCGGTGATTGCGCAACAGGCGCAGCGCGGTTTGTTGGCCCTTTGCCGACAATTCGACCACGCCATTCGCCTGTACCAGCAGTTGCCGCCGCCGCAGATTGCCAAACGCCAGCCGCGCCAGCAGGTTCCAAACGGCCGCGGCCGCCACCAGCTCGGCGGGCCGCAGCCCAGCGCGCTCGGCCTCCTTCTCCTTGCGCCGCACTAGCGCGAGCAGCATGTGATCTTGCGCCACTTGTAGCGACAGCCGCACGCGCTGATAGACCCGCGCCAGCACGCCCTGATTGGGTGAAAAAAGCAAAGAAAAGAGGAATATCCCGCCGATGACCACCACCATAGCGCCGGCGATGGAGCTATTCCAGAAGCTGGCCAAAAAATAACCCGCCACGGCCGAGGCCATCCCAAAGAACACGGCCAACCCCAGCACCGCGATGAGCCGGTCGCTCCACAGGTAGGCGGCTGCCCCGGGCACGATCAGCATGGCCACGACCAAAATCGCGCCCACGGACTCAAACGACGCCACCGTGGTCAGCGCCACCAACCCCATCAACAGATAGTGCATCAGCGCGGCGTTGATCCCCACCGACATGGCCATGGCCGGATCGAACGCGGAGATCTTGAATTCCTTGTACAAGAGCGCGATCACAATCAGGTTAATCGCCAGCACCGCGCCCAATATCCACACTGGCCGCGGCCCCAGCGACTCGTCTCCCCACAGCAGCAGATCCCAAGGGGTATAGGCGATCTCGCCGTAGAGCACGCACTCCTGATCGAGATCCACTTGACCGGCATACGCGGTGATGATCACCACGCCCAGCGCGAAAAGCGCGGTAAACACAATGCCGATGGCCGCGTCCTCTTGCACGCGCCACCGCCGGTGAAATGCCTCGACTAACAGCGCGGTCAACAAGCCGAAGGCGGCTGCCCCCAAAAACATCGGCAGCACCGCGCGGCTGCCCGACAGCAGGAAGGCCACGGCGATCCCAGGCAGCACGGCGTGGCTCAAAGCGTCGCCCAATAGCGACATCTTGCGCAGCACTAAGAAGGTGCCCAACAGGGCGCAGGACGCGGTAACCAACACACCGGTAAGTACGATCCAGAAAGCGCCTTCGATCATTCGCGGCCTCCCCGGCGGTAGTGGCTGCCGGTGCCGTGGATATTGACGATCCGGGCCGGGTCCAGCCCTTGCTCGCGCTGGAGGATGTCCTCTAGCTGGGCGATGATTTCCGGCGTCAGCAAGTGCTCGACTTCGTCGGCGGGCCGATCCACGTGATCGGCGTCGAGTATGGCCCGATAATACAAATAGTGCTCCCACAAACGGTGTGATTTGACCACGAAAAGCCCTTCCTCCGCGCCTAGGGCCGTCAGGGTGAAATGCCCACTTTGATCGGAGACTAGTCCCTTCTCGGCGAGCCGCCGCCCAAGGCGTTTGACCCGGTCCGGCGACAGGCCCATCTCAATGGCCAGCTCTTCCACGGCCAAGGAGCGGCCCGTCCCCAGCTTCTCTTGCAGCTCGATGCAGGCGCGCAAAAAGTGCTGTCGGCTCTCGCGGCGGCTGTTGTGCCGCTGCCTGCGCCACCGCGCCAACACCCCTCGCCGAGGCGCAAAAAGAGCCGAGACCACAAAGCACAAGGTGGCGATGAGTACCATCACCGGGCCGGTGGGAATCCGCGGCACCAAGGAGCTGATGAAGGTGCCGACGGCCCCCGACAACCCCCCGAAAGCAGCGGCGAGCAGCACCATCTTGTGCAACTGCTCGGTCCAAAAGCGGGCCGCCACGGCGGGCGTGATGAGCATGGCCGCAATCAGCACCACGCCGACAGCCTGCAAGCCCACGATCACCGTCAGCGCAATCAACCCCATCAGCAAGGCGTCGATCCAGCGGGACGAGTAGCCGAGCGTCTGCAAAAAGTCTGCGTCGAAAATCAGCGCCTTGAACTCCTTAAAAAACAAGGCCACCGCGAGGATGATGAAGCCCGCCAGCACGCTCATTACGCGCAGGTCGTCATCCACCAGTGAGGCGGCTTGCCCAAAGAGGAACTTGTCCAAGCCGCTCTGATTGCCCGTGCCGACCCGCTGAACGTGGGTCAACAGCACGATCCCCACGCCAAAAAATACCGACAGCACAATGCCGATGGCCGCATCCGCTTTGATGCGGGTAAAGTTGATGATGAACTGCATCACCAACACGCCGAGCACCCCGGAAATCGCCGCGCCCGTCAGCAGCACCGGCAGGGCCTTGCTCCCAGTCCACAGATAGGCCAACGCCACCCCGGGCAGGGCCGCGTGCGCCAGCGCGTCGCCGACGAGGCTGCGCCGCCGCAACACCGCAAACGACCCCAGCAACCCCCCGGTCGCGCCGATCAGCAGGGAGCCGATCAGCACGAAGCGCACGTTGGCGTCGGCCAAGCTCAAAAAGCGCAGGGCATTTTCGACTAGCATCGTCAGCCCTCGCGCCGCTGCTCAGCCATGGCTTGGGCGGCCTGCGAGAGCACGGTCAGCCGGCCTCCATAGGTTTTTTGCAGGTTGGCGTCGGTAAAGACCTCGCGGGTTGGGCCGGACGCCACGACCCGCATATTGAGCATGATGACCCAATCGAAGTATTCGGTTACGGTTTGCAAGTCGTGGTGTACGACCAAGATGGTTTTTCCCTGCTGGCGCAGGGCGATCAAGCTGGCGATAATCGCGCGCTCGGTCGCCGCATCCACGCCGGCAAGCGGCTCGTCCATGATGTAGATGCGGGCCTCTTGGGCCAAGGCGCGGGCGAGAAAGACCCGCTGCTGCTGGCCGCCCGATAGCTGGCTTATTTGCCGCTCGGCAAAGGAGGCCATGCCCACCTCGTCGAGGGCCGCCCAAGCCAAGCGGCGATCTTCCTTGCGCGGCCGCCGCATCCATCCCACGTGGCCGTAGCGGCCCATCAGCACCACGTCGAGCGCGCTGATGGGGAAGTCCCAATCCACGGACTCGCGCTGCGGTACATAGCCGATGATCTTGCGCATCTGGCGGTAGTCCTCGCCGTAGATTTTGACCCATCCCGACGCCTTGGGTACGAGATCCATAACGGCCTTGATCATGGTGCTTTTGCCCGAGCCGTTGGGACCGATGATGCCCACGAGCTGCCCTTCGGGCACATCGAGATCGACGTCCCACAGCACCGGCTTCTTGTGGTAGGCAATGGTCATGTCGTGGATCTGGATGGGATGGGGTACGCTCATTGCAAGGCTCCCACCATGGTGTTGACGTTGCTTTCGACCATGCCCACATAGGTGTCGGCACCGCTGCCGGCGGCCCCCATCGCATCCGAGTATAGGGTGCCACCTATTTTCACTTGGAAGCCGCGGCCCAAGCACCCTTCGCGCACGGCCTCAATCGAGCGCACGGGTACGCTGCTCTCGACGAATATGGCCTTGACCTCGCGCTCCACGATTAGATCGACTAGCCGGGTGACGTCGTTGACCCCGTAATCGGCCACCGTGGAAATGCCTTGCAGGCCGATGACCTCCACTCCGTAGGCCCGGCCAAAATAGCCAAAGGCGTCGTGGGCCGTAATCAGCACGCGGCTAGCCTCCGGCAGCAGCTCGACCTGCTCGACGACCCATTGGTGCAGCGAGTCGAGGCGCGCTCGGTAGCGGGTGCCGTTCTGGCGATAGACCGACGCCCCGTCCGGGTCCAGTGCGCTCAGGCGAGCCACGACCGGCTCGATCGTCTGCGCCCACAGCGATACGTCGAACCATATATGGGGATCGAAGTTGCCCTCGAATTCCGGAGGACGCAGCAAGCGCTCCTCTGGTATTTTCTCGGCAACGGCCAACACCTGTTTGCTGCGGGCCATTTTGGCGAAGATGTTTTCCATCTTGCCTTCGAGAAAAAGGCCGTTGAAGAGAATCAAATCTGCACCCGTCAGCTTGGCCAAATCGCCTTGCGATGCCTTGTAGTAATGAGGATCGACGCCCGGACCCATCATCCCGACAACCGCGATGCGGTCGCCACCGATATTGCGAGCGAGGTCCGCCACCATTCCGGTAGTACACACCACCTCAATCCGCCCGTCTCCGCGCTCGGGAGCATCGCAACCCAAAGCGCACAACAAAATAAAAATCCAGAGCATAGTCCCTTGCTTATCTAATTTTAGTTGCATACAAAAATAAAATTTAGTCATGGCTAAAAATTTGTCAAGGTCATTGCTAAATCTGCTTTTGGCCCTATCTTAAAAACGAGGTAAGGCACGTAATCTTGGAGGTAAGGGGATTGCTTACTCAGGCTATTGAGGACTATCTCAAGACGATCTACAAACTGCAGCACAGCGACGAGCCCGGCGGGCGCGTCACCACCTCGGTGATTGCCAGCCGCATGGAAGTGGCCGCGGCCTCGGCGACCAATATGATCAAGAAACTCGCCGAGATGAATTTGCTCATGTACACGCCGTACCGAGGGGTCGAGCTAACGGCCAGCGGCGAGAAGATCGCCTTGGAGACCATCCGCCATCACCGCTTGATTGAGCTGTATCTCAGCCAAGCGTTGGGCTATTCTTGGGACCAAATAGACGCTGAGGCCGATCGCCTAGAGCACGCTATTTCCGAGGAGTTTGAGGATCGCATCGACGAGGCTTTGGGCTATCCGACCGTCGGCGCTCACGGCGAGCCGATCCCCACCAAGCAAGGCCAGATCGAGCACCCGAAGTACCGCCGTCTCTCCGAGCTACAAGACGGCCAATCCGCGGTCATCCGCCGAGTCAGCGACCGCAACCCCCAGATGCTGCGCTATATGGAAAATTTGCACTTGCTCTTGGGCACCCGGGTCGAAGTCACCGCTAGGGCACCCTTTAACGGCCCGCTGCAATTGAAGATCGATGCTGCCAAGGAGGTGTCGCTGGGGTTGGAAGTGGCCGGTAGTATCTTCGTCGAAGCCGACTAAGAGCCTTCTTCATGGCCCTCGGTGTGCCCATTGGAGGACGAGAGGCGATGGAGCTTGCTTTCCGCCTCTAGCAGGGGGATCATTTGATCAAAGTACTCGCAGAGCGCGTGCAGGCGGCCATTTTCGGTCGTCATTTCCAGCAGTTGTTGCCTAATCTCCAAGTCGAGGCCCGTCACTTGGGCGATTTGAAAGGCGCTTTGCAGCGGCCCTACTTCGGCCCGCGCGCCGGTCACTTCTTCGAGTTGCCCCACCAATTTCTCTAGGGCCGCAACGGCCTTGGCCAAGAGCACTGGATCTATCGGCTCCTCGGCGTCATCTACGTACTCTACCCACGCCTCTAAGTAGGGCTTGCCCTCGGCGATGCGAGCAATGCGAAAGCGTCGCGCGCCGCGGACGATGATGTTGAGTCGGCCATCGTCGAACTCGTCGAGCACTTTGGCCAACAGCATCGCGCAGCCCACCCCGCCCTGCACCTCGCGGTCTTCCCCCAGAATCATGCCAATGGGCAGAGTCTCGCCGCGCTCGTCAGCGGCCCGCACATCGGCGAGCATCTGCTTGTAGCGCGGCTCAAATATGTGCAGGGGCACGATTTGGCCGGGGAAGACGACCACCGGCAAGGGAAAGAGTGGGATCGGATTGCAATCTAGCATGGGCACGTCGTGTTGGGTTGGTAAGAGCAAATTAAACCGCCGATACCGGCGCAGGCAAGCGGCTCGTCGGCGATGGAGGCCTTGTCCCTTCTATGGGTCTTCGATCTGCTGCGACGCTGGTCGCGGCTGGAGTTGGCAGTACTGTTGACATTATACTAGCTGCGCGACTCATTAGAGGATGCCCCAAAACCGGGACTTGGCTATGGCGCACCGCAAAAGAAATGTCCGCAGCGAGATAGAGCGAGCCCACAACCGCGCCAACCTTTTTTACCTCGCAGATGCCAGAAGCCGGTTTGCACCAAGCGTGGTTCAAATACATCGGCTCGGGGCAGAATATCCGCACCGCCGACCTCCCCGTTGCCTTGAACAAGAAGTCGGCCCACTGCTTCCTCGCGGCCCCCGACGACCTCTCCATAGCCCACGCCTTGCGCTGGGGTCAAGTCTTGGGGCAAGGAGGTAGTCCGGCGTTGGCGCGGGCGGTGCTTGGCACCCGGCTGGGCCAGTCGTTTGAAAACGAGGATTTTTGGTCCACCGCGATCCTGTTTTTTGCTAACAATCCCATGCTCGATCCGGCCCACGTCGGCCCCATCGTCGATTTTATCCACGATCAGAAATACGTGCCGCAGCAAATCGTCCTGCCCGGCGGTGGCGTCGAGCAAAGGCCACCTGCGCAGCCGAACTTTTCAATGAAGAGCCGCAGCATCCCCAAGCTGTTGCGCCAAGTTGACGAGTGGCACGAAGCGCTGGCTCGGCAGGTGCTGCCGCCCGATGCAGACGCCGAGCCAGACAGAGCTGGTGGCAAAAAGAGCCGCGTCCGGCCCATGTCTTGGGGAGCTTCGAGTATCGGCGAATTCGAGCAGAAGCAGGAGGACAAGCAACTCGGCGAGACCCTCACCTGGAGCATCAAGGAGTTGCTCTCCAACCACGAACTGGGGCCGAGGGCGGCGAAATGGGCCACTGCGTCTATACCTACGCCAAGAGCTGCCGCAACGGCAGTACCTCGATCTGGTCCCTCGGCGTAGAAGACGGCAAAGGTCACCGCCACCGCATCCTCACCCTCGCCGTCGATCCACGCAGCCGCGCCATCACCCAAATCCGCGGCCGCTATAACGTCCTGCCCAACGCAAAAAACAAAAAGAACCTAGAGCGCGCTTACCAGAAGATGCTGCTCCGCTCGCAGAAAGTGCTCGGGCAGTGGATGAGCCGCGAATTCATCAGCAAGCGCTGCTGACTCCATCCCGCAAGCCGGCCAACGCCCGGTGACCTCCTGACAATCCGTGGGAAGACTTGTAGGGTGAACGGTATTACCGTACACTTAGAGCATGATTATTCGCTCTGTCCACCACCGAGGATTGCGCCGGTTGATCGAAGACGACAACCCCCGGTTCCTGCAACACAATTTGGTTGACCGAGTGCGCAAGATCTTGACAGCCCTGATCTTGGCAGAGGAGTTGGACAGATTCATCGCCGATGCGCCTCGTGGCTGGCGCGTCCATAGACTCTCAGGTGACCGGCAGGACGAATGGAGCATTTCGGTATCCGGCAATTGGCGGATCACCTTTGCAGAAGAGGACGGCTACATAGACCGCTTGAACTTGGAGGACTACCACTAATGGCTACCGACGGCATCAAAGTGAACATGACCCCTTCGCATCCAGGCGACTTTATTCGCACGGAAGTCATCGAGGAGTTGGGCCTGAACGTGACGAGAGCAGCCGAGATTCTGGGAGTTCGGCGGGCAACGCTTTCGGACTTGCTGAATGGCAACGCCGCGCTATCACCGGAGATGGCACTACGTATAGAGAAGGCATTTGGCGTAGGCATGGACATGCTGTTGAGGATGCAGGCTTGGTATGACGCCTCGCAGATGCGCGCCCGCGCAAATGAGATCAGCGTCCAGCGTTATGAACCCGTCTGACCGACAGGTGCTATATAGCTAGACGAGAGCCTATCTATCTAAAATGACCGTGAATTCTTCTGCCCTGATGTCGGGTATCCTCCTCAAAGGAGAAGCCCAATCTTCACGGTACTTCCGTTTCAAATTCTCCACCTCAGCAGGCCTGTAGTAATCAAGCGTTGACCGTGTCATCTTGAGTGTCAGCGCCATAGCTAGCCTCAGCGAGTAGCCTATTTCTCTAGGCGATCTCAGCAGATCTATGATTATTTCTGAGTCATCAAAAGCTAATTGACCGCTGTACGTAGAGCCGTGCATGACTTCGGAACCAGAAGTGTAAATCTTGGCATACTCCGCAGTACGACCGATATCCTTGGCGATCTTCCAGAATGATCGTACACCGAGTATTTTGTACCAATCCTCCTCACGTTCGTTCTTTTGATAAAAAGTTTCAAATTTTTCATTGAGATCGCATAAGGAAGGTCCAGACAGCTCTTTGTCCAAATTGGCGATTTGGGCACGTACTTCCTTCACCCTCTCCGGCGAGGGGGTTCTATCTCCTACTGTATCCCAAAAGTATTGGAAAGCCTCATTCTCTTCTGTGCCAGGAAGGTCGCGGCGAGCCGAGAGACGTTGTCTTCGGAGATTGGCAACGTGATATGCCCTAGCACGCTCATCGCCCGATTCCTGCAGGACCCACTGAAGCGTGACAGACACTTCGAACAATGACCGAAGTTGCAGTTGGCTGGGACGAATTACTCCTTGTCTCATCATGACTTCGATAGCGTCAGCCATCGAGAGGGCATTTTTGAACAGCGAAAATAATGCTACGACGTCTTTGAGGGACTTATTGGAACCATAATAGTAGCATCGGAGGACAAGATTAGTGCCGTAATTTACTAAGACTTGTAGGCTATCAAGTGGCTCTGTGATCATTTCTCCGAGGTTTGCTGCTTTATCCCGGTCTAGTATTTTCTTGTTTGCATTGTCTGTCATATATCAACTTCTCTCAGGTATCCTCACCTTTCTGGTCAGGTTCTCCCACTTCGGCAATATAAAGCTGGTATTTCGTCATGCGGCGAATATCCTTCTATGAGCTTAGCCCCGGTATCGGCTTCGCTAAGGTTCATTTGTCCTGCGCCCATTCTGCGCTATCTTGCTTTCGCATGGAAAACACATACTTCGTCCCAGCCGACACCGAACACGTTGCCCGAGAAAAGAACAAGGCCAAGATGCTGCGCCGCTCCCAGTGGTGGAAGCGCAAACGGGCCGCCGGCCAATGCCACTACTGCCAGCAGTCGTTTGCGCCCGATGAGCTAACCATGGACCACGTCGTGCCGCTCATCCGCGGCGGCCGCACCACCAAGTCCAACGTGGTGCCTTGCTGCAAGCACTGCAACAGCCAAAAGCAGCACCTGCTCCCCGTCGAATGGACGGCCTATCTAGAGCGGCTGCGCGACGAAGGCTAGTGATAGTCCACAATGTCGGCTATGGCCGCGGCTACTTCCTCGGCCACTTCCGCCGACACCCGCGGATTGAACGGACCGCCCTCGCCGCCATCCACATCGCTGAATCCCCCCAAGTGCATGGCCTCGACCACAGCCGAGTAGTTGTACATGCGGCCGTTGCGGAAGCGAATTTCCTCTAGGGCCGCGAGCTGGTTTTCGATCTGCTGCGAGGTCGCAAAATCGCCTCGGCGCTGGGCGTTGTTGATCTCGTCTGAAGCGCGGGCGAAGGCCACGTTGATCCCCGACGTATGCCCTTTGGTGCCGCGCTCGGCCGGCCCAGTCGAACGGTCCCCCACACCCCATATCACCAGCGCAGCTCCCTCCTGTACGTCGGCGACAATCGGCTCAACGTCCTCGACCGTAGTGCCGATCTTCAGCCCCACGAAGTGCTCGGATTCGTTCATCAGTCGCACGGCTATCTCGCGCTCGGCTTGGTTGCGCAGGTAGTAGAGCAACTTGGCCCCGCACGAACGCCCCAACCGCTCGGCAAAATCCACGTAGTACGCGAAAATGCCCTCTGGATTGGCCACGCCAGTAAGCGGCATGACGAGATAGACATCCGGGGGATATTCCAGCGCGGCCTCCCGCTCGATCAACCGCTCGGCATCCCCAACTGGATTGGGAGCAATCCCGGACATCAGCACCCCGCGCCCCCCCATCTGCTCGCCGGTAAAGCCCAACAGCCGCACTCGCTCGTCCGCGCTAATGTGGTGGATCAAGCTAGTGCCAGCGATACCAATCACCCGGGGCCGATCACCGTCTAAGTGATTGTTCTCCATTAAGTAGTTGATGTTCTTGGCGTGGGCCTCGTAGTCGATTTGCCCGCCGCGAAAAGGGACCACCGGGATGGAGGTAACCGAGTTTAGCGCGGCGAGTAGGTCTTCTTTTTGCAATGGCATGTTTAACCTCAACTGTGTTAGGTGGCAATGAATTCAACGCTCGGGTGCGAAGCGGCGCATGTCGCGCCCTGGGGTTCCCTCGGCGATCCAGTGAGCGACGATCTGGCCGGTAATCGGGCCTAATAAGACGCCGTTTTTGTAGTGCCCAGAGGCCACGAAAACCCTCGGCGCATCCGTCAGCGGGCCGATGAGCGGACGCCCGCCTCGGGGCTTGGGCCGCAGACCAGCCTGCTGGCGCGACAGCGGCAAGCACCTCCCCAGCGCGGAGCGTACCTCCGAGGCAAACTCCGCCGCGGCCGCGCGGGTCGTTTCCAACCGAAAGCCGACCTCTTCCATCGTCGATCCCACGACCGTTTCGCCGCCGTCTGGAATTAGGTGGCGTCCGTTTACCTTCACTAGGTGGCGCAGCGGGGCACCGGCAAATCGCGCTTGTTGGCCCCGCACCGGGCGCAACGCGACGCGGGCACCGAGTTGCGCAGCCAAGCCGCCGGTCCACGCTCCAGCCGCCAAGACCGCAAAGTCAGCGCGGTGGGTTCCGCGACTGGTGGCGACCTCGACGGCCTCGCCCTCTTGGGCAATGCGCCAGACGCGCTCACCCCAAGCGGCGGACGCGCCACGCTGTACGGCCGCCGCCCAAAGCGCCGCGCCCAACTTGAGGGGATCCACCCGGTGATCGTCGGCAAAATACAGACCCTCGCAACCGCCGTCCAACGCCGGCTCCGCACCGCGCAAGGCCCGCTCGTCGAGCCGTTCGACCCGACAGCCGCGCGCGCGGTTGAAGCGCCAGACCTCCTCTATCTGGGATGCGTCGGCAAAAAGCTCGATGCCGCCGAGGGGACGCCAGCCCACATCTGCGTCTATATCTTCTTCTAAGTCGCGGGCCAGCCGAGCGTGCAGAGCGTGACCGTCGCGGAAAAGCTGGGCGTAGGGATTGTCGCCGCCGTTGCAGTGGGTGAGGACGCCCAAAGAGGCCCGGCTCGTGGGCGAGCCAGCGGGGATTCCCTCGTCGAGCAGGACGATCTTCGCGCCTTGCCGCGCGAGGAAGTAGGCCGTCGAGCGGCCAATGATACCGGCCCCGACCACCAACACACGCGCGCCCGCAAGGGCCATCTAACGGCCGACGATCGGCGGCAGGTTGGTCGTCGGGCAGGCGCGGGGGCCGCTCACCGGATAGCCCATATCCGCGAGGACGCAGTTGATTTGGGCCTCTAGCTTGAGCAGGTACTCCTGCTCGGCGGCAGTAGTAGATGCCCGCGCTGGGCCTACGTCAAAGCCACGAGCCGCCACGCCGGTCTTGAAGCCCTCTGGGAAGTTGACGCCTAAGAGCATGAGGTTGATGAGATCGAGGATGCGGTATTGCAGTTCGCGGGCCCGCTCAATGTCGCCGCTTTTGGCCTTTTCATAAAGCTCGACAATCACCTCTGGGACGATGCCCGAGGTGGCGATGGTGCCCCCACTGGCGCCCATGAGCACCGAGGGGAACACGATCTCCTCGCAACCGGTCATTACCACGTATTCGGGGCGCTGTTGGCGCAAGCGATTCATGGTGTTGAGCAGCCGCGGCAGGTCGCGGCTGGAGTCCTTGGTGCCGAAGATCCGCTCGTAGGGCAAGAGTCGCTCCATCAGATCTATCGACAGCTCTTGGGTAAATCGCGGGATATTGTATAGCAAGATGTCCAGCGGCGATTCTTCGGCGATTTCAGCGAAGTACTCGAAGAGGCTTTCAGTGGAAATCTCATAGTAATAGGGGGGCATCAGCGCAATGGCATCCACGCCGAGCGAGGCGTAGTATTCAGCCATCTTGAGCACGTCGCGCAAGTTGGCCTCGCTGGCTCCGGCCAGTACAGGTACGCGCCCCGCGTTGACCTCGCAGACCAGCCGCACCACGTCTTGGCGCTCCTCCCGCGACAAGCGCGCGAACTCGCCAGTGCTGCCATTGGGATACAGCCCGTGGATCCCAACCTCGACCAGCCAGTTGATGTAGCGCTCCATCTCGGCGTGGTTGATCTCGTTCTCGCGGTCGAAAAGGACGACGTTGGGGCAGAAGATGCCAGCAAATGCCTTGCGGCCCCCCACGTTAGCGGCCGGGACCCGGGGCGCGGCGGGCGCGGCAGGTGCTGGCTCCCCGTCCGATCGACGCACAACCTCAACGCCTTGAGCGCGCAAAAAGTCCTGCGCCGAGGGCGTCAGCTTGGCCCCCGGGCCGAGCTCGACCTGCCGTTCGCCAGACAGGCGGCCCTCCAAGGTCTGAGCGGTAATTACTGCATCGTCAATCCGAATCATTTTTCGCGTCCTCGCTAAACGTGCGGCAGGCGGCCTTCGAGGCCGCTGTAGGGCTGCGGAATGGCGTAGGCCGAGACCAGTTCTCCGTGTGCGACGGCCTCCTGCCGGCCCGCCTCTATGGCGACCTGCACGGCACCGACATCGCCGCGGACGACGGCGGCCGTCAAGTAGTACCCCACCTTATAGGCCCCTTCGTATTCGACGGCCGCGGCTTTGAGCATCCGATCGACGGCCCGCACCAAGGCCACGGTGCTGCGCGTCTCAATCAGCCCCATAGCCTGCCGCGCACCCGGCCCAAGGCCCTCGGCCGCAGTGGCAAAACGAGCGACTAGCGCGGGATCGGGCCGAGAGACTACAGCCGAGGCTTCGAGCTGCCCCAAGCCCGTGGCCGCCTCAGCACCAGCGCGCAGGGCGGCCTGCACGTCGTCGAGCTGGCCGGTAGCCAGCGCGGCAATCCGCCCGCCGCTGCCGATGCTCAAGCGCTCGATTTGGACATCCGCGGCCTTGAGCATGGCGTCGGCGCTGCCCACGACCGCGGAGTAACCAATGGTCTCTATGAGGCCCAAGGCACCCGTGGAGCGCGGTGTGACCGGTGGCGCGGGCGGCAGCAGAGGGCCTAGCCCCTCGCTGGGCTGGGGCAAAACGAGGGTCGCGTACACAGTGCCAATCCGCTCGGCTGCTTGTCGGCCGACTTCTAGCGCCGTCTGCACAGCCGCCACATCGCCAAAGATCGGCGCGTGACACAGCGCGCCGCCGATGAAAGCCCAACCCCCTAGCTCCACTTGGGCGGCCTTGAGCATGGCATCGACGCCAGCCACTAGCGGCGTCAGGCCCTGCGTCTCCAACAGGCCAATCGCCTGCGGCCGTACCTGTTCGGCACCGAGGCCAGTTGCGTGGGGCATGGCGTCCATGGCGCGCGTGTCCGGCCTCGGCACCACTCGCGCGCCAATCAATTCGCCGGTGCGGTTCGCCTCGACCTCGCCGACGCGAATGGCCGCCTCCACGTCAGCTACTTGGCCGGCAATTACTACGGTGAGCCAACCCGAGCCAATGCCGTGCCGACCACAGAGGTGTACCTCAGCGGCCTTGAGCATGGCGTCGGTGGAAGCCATCAGCGACGCCATGCCGCGCGTCTCCAACATGCCGATCGCCCCGCTAGACACCGCCACCTCCCATCGGCACGGCGTATGCAGCCAAAACCTCTGGTCGCGGCTGCGGAATCAGTGCCGTGCCTAGCAAGCGCTCGCACCCCGCGAGCAGCTTTTGCGCGACGGCGATGGCTTCGGTGACGGCTCCTACGTCTCCCAAGACCAGCGAACACACCACGCGGTCGTGGACCGTCAGCACGTTGATTACCTCGACAGCAGCCGTCTTGACCATCTGATCGTTCGTGTGAATATGGGCCCCATAGCCGCGCGTCTCGACCAACCCCAAGGCACCGGCGGGAAAGTCGCTGTGGGCACGGACCGGAAAATCGACGAAATGGAAGCAGGCGGGAACGGGTTGGTTTAGAGGCACGGCCACCACGTGTTCTACCACGCCGCGGGCCGCTTCTTCGCCGCTTTGCAGCGCGGCGGCCACATCGCTGATCGACCCGGTGAAAAAGGCCGTGGTATAGCCGCCGATTGACGCCCAACCCGCGAGCTGCACATCCGCGGCCTTGCAGGCCGCATCCGCACCCACAATGGCGGCGGCCACGCCCTGCACTTCGATCATGCCAACTGCTGGGTCGCCCGCCATAGCTTAGTCTGCCAGCCGGTGAATTACTAGCTCGGTGATCTGCTCAATTAAGGCTTCTGGATCGGTGGCTTGGCCCTGCTCGATTTGTTGCAACAGCGTCTTGTAGCGGTTGCAACCCTCGCAACTCGCCTCGGGATCCCCCGCCTTCTTGCGCTGGTGGACGGCGCAATCGCCGCAGCGCGACGGCTCGACGTACCCCGAGCCAAATTCCTCGTGCTGGCAGCCGCAGGCGCGGTCGGGATGCTCGCAACGGCCCGCGTCCGCAACGCCGTCGGCGGCTGCCGCAACGGCCTCGCCGCGACTTAGCTGCAACCGGTGCTGGCGGATGTAATCCCAAGCCGTCGGCGTCAAGATGGCGCTGGGAGCCACGCTGAGCGTCCGCTCGCCCTTGTGCTCGCGCCCGAGCAAATCGCCGGTGACTACCGGGGCGTCGATGTGCAAAGCCTCGGCCACTTAGCTAACCAATGTGGTCTGTCAGCCCCTCAGTAGGGCGGGGAATCACGTGGACGCTGCGCAGCTCGCCGATGCGCTGGGCGGCTTGCGCTCCCGCATCTACGGCCGCTTTGACGGCCGCTACGTCGCCTTCGACTAGCACGGTAATTAGGCCACTACCCACGCGCTTTTGGCCCGCATAGCTCACGTCGGCGGTTTTCAACATGGCGTCGAGGGCTTCGACGACGCAGACCAAACCGCGGGTCTCGACCATACCCAATGCTTTCATTATTTCTCTCCTCTACCTACAAGTACAACGCGACGAGATCGTCGTGGGGACGGGGAATCACGTGCTGCGACACAAGCTCGCCCACGCGCTCGGCCGCCTCGGCACCAGCGCTGACCGAAGCCTGCACCGAGCCTACGTCGCCGCTGACCATGACGGTAATGTACCCGCCACCGATGTCCTGGAGCTTGACGACCTCCACATCGGCGGCCTTGCTCATGGCGTCGGCTGCTTCGATCACGCCGATGGCCCCCTTCGTCTCAATGAGACCCAAGGCGCGGACGCGACCATCGCTGTCGTCGCTGTCGCCGCGCTCGGGCACGACGGCCGTCAACTCGCTGTGCGGGCGGGGAATCACATGCACCGAATGCACCTCCCCAACCTTGGCCGCAGCGGCCGAGCCGGCATCCACGGCCGACTTGACGGCCGCCACATCGCCCGAGCAAAACACGGTCACCAAGCCGGAGCCGACTCTGTCCCAGCCCAAAAGCTGTACGCTGGCGGCCTTGGCCATGGCGTCGCCGGCCTCGACGACCCCGACCAGCCCCACCGTTTCTACCATGCCTATTGCATCCGACATCCCTTACCTCCTGAAGTAATTGTGCGGATTTTTGCGTTCAACGCTCCAAATATACCTTGCGGGCATGGACCAAATCAATCGCATTGCCCTCGTCCGTGTCGATGTGAACTTCTAGGCGCTCGCGCTCGCTGACTCGACAGATCAGCCCTTCCAGCACCCCGCCCTGGTCACCTTCTACTACCAGCCGCAGCAAGTCCCCCGGGCCGACCCCATAGTACGCGGCCTCTGCCGGGTTTAGATGTACATGGCGGGCGGCCCGAATCACCCCGTGATCCAACTCTAGTCCCCCAGCCGGCCCCACCAAGTAGCAGCCCGGCGTCCCCTCTATGTTACCGCTGAGCCGCACCGGCGCGTTAATGCCCAAAAAGCGGGCGTCCGTAAAGGCCAGCTCCACTTGGTTGTACTCGCGCAATGGGCCGAGGATGCGGACATTGGGAATCACCTGCTTGCGCGGGCCGAAAACCGACACCGTCTGCTCGGCGGCAAAAGCTCCTTCCTGATACAGGGCCTTCTGCACGGTTAGCTCGGCACCCGCGCCGAAAAGCGCGTCCAGCGCCTCTTGATTGAGGTGGACGTGGCGGGCGGACATATTGACTACCAGCCTCGGGGCTGGGGGTGCCTGCTCTAGCTGAGCGTCGGGCAGGTGATCGTACACCACCCGGCGCACCAACGCCTCAATCTGCTTGCGGTCCAATCCAGCCGCTGGTGCAACGTCCATCGCCTATCCTTCGCGGCTCAGTTGCCGACAGTCGAAGTCTTTGCCCATGGCCTGTAGCGAATCGACGATCCCGACGATTACCGCGTCGGCTGGCACGTCGGCCAAGTCCGGGGCGATCCGCGACGAGCTGCCCTGCACCAAAATCACCAGCTCGCCCTTGCCCGCTTGCACCGCATCGATGCAGACCATATCCCGCCCCGTCAGCACCAGACCATGCTCGCGCACCGACGCGATTTCGACGACTAAGAGCTTCTTGCCGTTGAGGCTCGGGACCTTGGCCGTGGAAACCAAATGCCCTTTGACTTGGCCCAAGAGCATCAGGTGATGCGGAAGTAGTCGACGAGGGCGCAGCGGCGCTGGCGGGTAAAAGTCCGCGGTGAAGTCAGGCCCTCGCCCGTAGGCCCGGCGATGGAGTACGTCCCAAAGCCCTCGCCGCCCAAGCCAACCCCAGCGTAGGAAGGGCCGTTCTTGACGAAAATAGTGGTATCTACGGCGCGGGCCATGTTGTGCATGTTTTCGATGTTGCGCGAATGGATCACGGCCGTGTGCCCGTAGCCGTGCTCGGAGATGACGGCCTCGCGGATGGCTTGGTCGATGTTGGGAACCCGCACGATCGGCAGAAAGGGCATCATCTGCTCCTCGCGCACAAAAACGTGGTTGGCGTCGGTTTCGCCAATGAGCACGCGCAGCGACGAGTCGAGCCGGAGGTCGATGCGCTCGCCCAGCACGGCAGCGTCGCGTCCTACCAGCTCGCGGTTGGCTGCGAGATGCCCGTCCGGCCCTTCGACAAAGGCCACCTGCGCGAGGGCCTCGATCTGCCGCGCATCGAGCTCATATGCATTGTACTGGACCATCAGCCGCTTGAGCTCGTCGGCAATGGAGGCGACGGCAAAGACCTGCTTCTCGCCGATGCAGAGAATGTTGTTGTCGAAGCCCCCCCCGTCGATTATATCGCGCGCGGCCTTGGCCAAATCGGCGGTTTCATCGACCACCGCGGGCGGATTGCCCGGACCAGCGACAATGGCCTTCTTGGGGCTACCCAGTGCGGCCTTGGCCACGCCCGGCCCGCCGGTTACCAGCAGCAGGCGGACATCCGGGTGGTTGAACAATTCGTTGGCCGTCTCAATCGTCGGCGTCTCAACCGCGGTCACCAAGTTGGCCGGCCCGCCGGCTGCGACGATGGCTTGATTGATCAAGCCCACCGCGAACATGGAGACCTTTCTGCCCGCCGGATGTACGTTGAAGACGACCGAGTTGCCCGCGGCGACAATGCAAATGGCGTTGTTGACCATCGTCGGCACGGGATGTGTAGATGGGGTGACCGCGCCGATGACCCCGTAGGGAGCCATTTCGACTACGGTCAGCCCGTGGTCGCCGGTCCACGAAGTGGCCTCTAGGTCTTCGACACCGGGCGTGGTGTCGGCCGCGACTTGGTGCTTGATGATCTTGTCTTCCAACCGCCCCATGCCCGTCTCGGCCAAGGCCCGCCGCGAAAACTCCTCGGCGTGGACGTGCGCCGTCTGCCGGAGGGCCTCGACGATCTTTTTGCGCTCCTCTAGCGACAAGGCCACCAACTGCTGCTGGGCGCGGGTCGCGCCTTGGACAGCCGCGTCGACCGTCGCGAAGACACCAGTGTCCCCGCCCTCGCTGCCGTCCCCGCCGCTGACGACGCGCTGCACCACTTCTTCGACTATTTTGCGTACGTGTTCTTCGCTGACGTTTTGGGGCACTCTCTTTACCCTCGCGTTGAGTTTAATTTTAAGAAGGGGAAAATAGGCGGCCCCACCTCAAGCGTCAAGGTTATTTGACGGGCTGCCAGCCCTGCCTTAAGGTTTGTGCAAGTGCTGGAAAAACAAAGGAGAAAGACATGCGCATCATCCGCTTTATCGACGCTGGTGACACCGTCCGTTGGGGCCTCGAAGCCGAGGAGGGCCAAGCCTCCGTCCTCACCGGCGATCTCTTCGCAGAACTAGTGCCCATGGGCGAACAAGTGGCCGTCAAAAGGCGGCTCGCCCCGCTCGCCCCAACCAACATTTTCTGCATCGGGCTAAACTACCGAGAACACGCAGCCGAATCTGGCCTCGAGCCACCCGAGCAGCCCGTAGTCTTTGCCAAGCCCACGAGCGCGGTCTGCGGCCCGGGCGACCCGATCCTGCTGCCGGCCTGCTGTCGCCGCGGGCCGGAAGTTGACTACGAGTGCGAGCTCGCAGTGGTGATCGGCAAGGCCGCCCGCAACGTGGCGCAGGCCGACGCCCTCAGCTACGTACTCGGATACACGTGCGCCAACGACGTCTCGGCCCGCAAGTGGCAGCTCCACGGCGGCGGCGGCCAGTGGATTCGCGGCAAGGGCTTTGACACCTTCTGCCCTTTGGGGCCGGTGCTGGTCACAGCCGACGAAATTCCCGACCCACAAACCCTCGGCATCCGCACGATTCTCAACGGCGCGATCATGCAGGACCACACCACCGGCGACATGATCTTCACGGTCGCCGAACTGATCGAGTTCCTCAGCCAAGATACGACCTTGCTGCCAGGCACAGTCATCCTCACCGGCACCCCGCAGGGCGTGGGTTTTGCGCGCAAACCGCCCGTGTGGCTCGCGGCCGGCGACGAGGTAATCGTGGAAATAGACCAGATCGGCCGGCTGCAAAACCCAGTGGACGCGGCCTAGGGTTCACGCTTCTTTGAACATTCCGAAGGCAAAGGCTTCGGGTAACTCCTCGAAGATGATCTGCCCCTCGTCGTCGGTCTCCAACAACTGCGCCATGTAGTCGTACCACTTTTCTAGAATGGGAACTTGGCGGCTCTTGAGCCAGTCTTCCTCGGTAGGGGCCACCGCGTGGATGACGAGGTGTTCGCCCAAGCGGTAGATGGCCATGCTGACCTCGTTGTCGGTCATGCTCTCGGCGATTTCGGGCCACAGGTCGTCGTGGGCCTGTTTGTACTCGGCGTACGCATTGGGGCGCAGCCGCATGCCCAAGCCAATCGAATACATAATCGTCTCCTTAGTCGTTAGAGAGTTCGCGTCGCTTGACGCGAACGACAATATCGTGGTGAAAGGCGGGCACGGCCACTTTTTGCGCTGGCCCGCCCGCGCACGTCAGGGCGGGCGAAAACCCGCCTACGACCGGTGAGTAACAACTGATTTCGTACTGCCCCTCGGGCAGGTCGAATGCGAGACTACCAACGATCGTTTCGCCGCAGCCAGCCGCGGTCAACTCCCGCTCGTCGGCGAGGTATATGCAGTAGTCCTCTCCCGCCACGGCCAGCACCGACCCAATGGTGTGCGGAGGTTGCTCCTGCAAAAAATCCGTTAAAGGCCGCGCCCGCGCCAAGTCGAGCGCGTGTACAAACGACGACAGGTGGCCCATCCAGCGGCGGATGCCGCGGCGCGATTCCGAGGTGCCCGCCTCTAGGTACGGGGCGATCGAGAAATCGATCATGTCGTAGTGAGCGCCGCAAAACAGCGCCGTCCAAGCGCGCTTGCGGTGAATCGTCCACCCATCCAAGTCGCGGTAGCGCGTGGCGACATTGTCTTCGTCGTAATTGAGGGGCTTGGACAGGGCGTACGTGGCCAGCGCGAAGTCGCGCAGCGGCCGCAGCTTCAGCTCTTTGGACATGAAGGTGCCCATGTCGTAGTGCTGACCTCCCCAGCAGGTGTTGGGCAGGGGGTGGATATTGACCACGTCGAAGTCGAGTCCGGAAAAGGTCGCGTCGGCGGGCTGCTCAAAGGGGTCGTAGGTAAACGCCTCCTGGCCGGCAATGAGGTGGCGTTGCGGCAACTCCTCTTCGAGACTGCGGATCAGCCGAATGAAATGGCTCTGCCAAGCGTTTACTTCATCGACAGCGGGCCGGTCCTCGTCGCCCGCCGACCGAAAGCCCCCAGGCTCATTGCATATCTCGTAAAATATATTGTCATAGCAGTTGGTCTCTTCGACGATGCGGCGGACGTGCGCCTCCTGCCACTTGAGCAGCGCGGCGCGGCGACAGGTTAGGTAGTGATGCCAAGGGATCGGCTCGGTCGCATCCATCGAGATATTATTAGCCGGGTTGAGTGGATTGAGCGCCCACACGTTGTCGGCATAGGTGTTGGAAAATAGGACCACCTCGACGATGACGCCTAGAGCGGACGCCTTGGATAGGAAGGCGTGGAGGCGTTGAAAATACTCGGGGTTCCAAATCTCTAGATCGTAGCGCGGCTCGCCGTCGAGGGCTTTGCCCGGCCCAGTGCGCGCAAAGGGAGCGATGTAGTCGGTCGATTCGGGCTTGCAGGTCGAGTAGGGATTGACTGCGGACTGGAGCTCGCGGAAGAGGGTGAAGAGGCGGGTCAGGGTCTGGCCCCGGCCGGCCGCATCGGCCAAGTAGCGCTCGAAGCGGAAGGGGCGGTTGAGCACTGCTCCGTAGTGTTCGGTGGCGCAGACCAACGCCAAGGGCTGGCCGCGAAATTGGAACAGCTTGGGGTTGCGGGGGTGGATGCTAATGGCCATGGCACAAGCTCCTGCGAGGAGGGCGCGATGCGGGTTGATTGATAAATATGCGGATTAATTAAGAGATATTCAGAAAATGACGTAAAGTTCTTTTTTTTCTATTCTTAGGCATTTTTTCCTTGACAATATATCACCTTAAAAGTGAAACTAAAAGGCAATCAAAAACCGTGCAAAGCAAATTGCACATCACCATGGAGAGGAGGGCAAAAGTAATGATTCTCTTCGCACATCAATCCTCGTGTAGTATTAGGAGCCAGCTCCCCGGCGGGGGCGGCCATACGGTCCCAAATATGCGGGCTACGAACAGCATCCGCGCGTTGCGCGTTCGTCCCAATCCCTAGAATACACGCACGACTCTTCAGGTTGCGTGCATCGGCTGGCTAAAACGCCCAGCCGAATCGGGAATTCACCTCGCATTCGCAATGTAATCGTCTCAGGCGATTGACCGCGCGTGCAAGGGCTTTCCCACGGGGTTTTCGGGACAGCGCTTTCGATAAGGAGGGCACTTTTGCGTCCCGGAAACCGGCGATACATCGAACTCGATATAGCCGCTTTCCAGCGGCTTTTTTAATGGCTGCGGCGCAAAAATGCTGCGGCTTTTTTCGTTGAATTTCGTCGAACTTTGCACCAATTGAAGATCTGGAGAGAACACAACTCATGCGCAAAATCGAGCCAGAACGCATCAAGCGCGCGGCGCGCATCTACGCGAGCAACCAAGAAGCCAGCCGTGCACTGGGTATCGCCCCGGGCAGTTTCAGCCGGCTTTGCCGGCTCTACAACATCGAGACGCCCTATGCGCGCAAGCGCCGGCGGCGCGAGGAGTTCTTCCGCCAGCGCGACGCTGATCTCTTAGACATCGACATCGACTTGCAAGAGATGGAGGCGATAGAAGAGGTACTCGACCTCAATTAATAGGCATCACATATCGCGCTCGACCAGCGGGGAGTTCGTGGACGTTTTCGTCCGCTAGCTCCCCGCTTTTTTGTTACAATCCAAGCGCTGACCTTTATTAGATGCCAAAACAAGGAGGAGATCATGGCTAGCGCGAAATCGTTGCAGCGGCTCTGCCGCCAAACCTTGCCGCTGATGTTGCAGGCGGCGAATGGACGAGAAATGATGGGGGCGGTGCGGGAAGTGGTCGCTACCGATCGCTGGAATTCGTTTGACCGCTTTCACGAGACGACCGCGACGCTGGTGCGGCGGTACGAGGCCGCCGGGGCGCGCGCCGAGGTCGAGGCGATTCAGACGGGAGGGCGGATCGGCTCTGGGCGGTGGATCATCCAGGAGGCGGCCGATGTCCAAGGAGCGACCGTCGATGTGGTGCATCCAGTCGCGGAGCGGGTACTGGATTGGCAGGTCAACCCCTGGCACCTCATCCAATGGAGCGCGGCGACGCCACCGGGTGGCTTGCGGCTGCGGCTATTTATCCTCGACCACGCTGAAGAAATCGAGCGGCAGCCGGCCGATGGACTCGCCGGGGCGCTCGTGCTGACGAAACTAGACCCGCGCACTCACCTCAAGCTGCTCGCCGATAAGGGCGCTGCTGCGGTCATCTCCGACCAACAGGTCCCCAACCTGCCAGATGCAGTGGCCTGGACCAAGTTCGGGTGGGGCGCGATCCCCCCGCAGCAGGGAACGGCGCGCCTAGTGGGCTTTGCGATCTCTGCCAGCCAAGGAGAACAGCTCAGGCGGCTGGCGCAGCAGCATGGGGCGCTGACGGTACAGGTGGTGGCCGATGTCCGCAAATACGTGGGCAGCCACGATGTGGTTAGCGGGATCATCGCCGGAGCCGACGACCCCCAAGACGAAGTTTGGGTCATTGCCCATAGCGCCGAGCCGGGGGCCGTAGATAACGCGTCGGGCGTAGCTGTGACCTTGGAGATCGCCCGGATAATCGAAGGGCTTATCCAAGCCGGCGAGATCGCGCGGCCTAAGCGCACCATCCGCCTGCTCAACGCGTACGAGTGCTACGGGTTTTTTGCTTACCTAGAGCGGATGCGGAGATTCCAGACGCCGTTGGCCGGTGCGTGTATCGACACGGTCGGATCCCGGCCCGAAGTCTGCGACGGCCGCTTGGAGTGGCACGGGACGATCCCAATGTCGGCCAGTTTTGTCGATCGCGTCGGCGCGGCGATCCTGCGCGCCGGGGTGCGGCAGCACCAACCCGGCTACCGCGTATATCCAGCGCACTTTATGTCCACTTCCGACACCCTGATCGGCGACCCGCAATACGGATTCCCCTGTCCCTGGCTGACGACGCACCACCAAAAGAGCGGGCGCGGCTTTGATGCCTATCACTCTTCGGCCGACGTGGAAAAACTGCTCAGTCCCAAGGGGCTGGAGACCTGCGCCGCCGCTATAGCGGCCTATGTGCACTACTTGGCCGACCTCGGTAGTGCGGAGGTGGGAGAATTGGTCCGCACCGAGAACGAGTACTTTCTCGGGGTGCTAAAACGCCAAAAAGGCTCCCGCGTTGAAGCCGAGTACACCCGCGACGCGCACAGCCGCAGTGTGCAGCGGCTAACGCGCTGGCTCTGGGGCGGCGGGCGCAGCGAGGTCTTGGGAGCCATCGCCGACGGCGAGCGACAAATTGCGGCCGCCGCCGAGGACATACCGCCGGTAAAGCGTCCGCGCCGACCTGCCGAGGCGCGGCTGGTACCCCGGCGCACGGCTGTGCTCTCGCCGACGGCGGAGAACGCGCCTGTGGCCATAAGCGAGCGCATCGCCGCCGCGCAGTTTACCCCTTGGTCCCTGTTTTGGGCCGATGGCCGCCGCAGCTTGGGCGAAATCGCCGAGCGCATCGCCTGCGAGGAGGCCGACTCCAGCGCAGGACCGCGAAAGCAAGCAACAGAGCCTATCGCCATCGACCGGGTCCACGCCTACTTTGCGGCCCACGCCGAATTGGGCTATGCCGAGTTGATCAACCCGGCGGAGATGGTCAGCCGCCGGGCGCTGGTGGCGGATTTGCGCAACTTGGGCGTCGCCCCAGGCATGGACCTGATGGTACACAGCTCCCTATCGGCCATCGGCTTTGTCGAGGGCGGTGCCGAGACCGTCGTTGACGCGCTCTTGCAAGCCGTCGGCAAGCGGGGAACCCTGCTGGCCCCTTCGTTCAATCACCGCGCGGCGGCGGTCTTCAACCCACTGACCACCCCCACCACCAACGGCTCGATCCCGGACGCGCTGTGGCGGCGCGCCGAGGCCGAGCGCAGCATGCATCCGACCCATGCGGTGGCGGCGATTGGGCCGCGGGCCCGCCACTACTGCCACGGTCATCTCGAAGCCGGCATCTGGGCCGCAGATAGCCCGATCGGCAAATTGGTACACGGCGGCGGCTACATCCTCGCGCTGGGCACGACGCACGACACCAGCACGGCTTATCACGTAGCCGAGCTGTCCGTGCCCTGCGGCTGCATCGAGTCCTTTGCCCTCAAGGACCGGATCGTGCGCCAAGACGGGGCTGTGGAGGAGGTCTTGGGGCTGGCCTTTCGCAGCGGCCCCTGCCCGGTCCCAACCCACAAACTGGATTCAACGCTCGACCGGAGGAAGTTGCAGCGGCGGGGCAAGGTGGGGCAGGCCGAATGCGAATTAGTGAAGGCCCTCGACCTGTGGCAGGTGCGGCGCGAACACCTGCGGCGCGTCTGTCCCACTTGCACTGTCAAGCCCCAAGCCGCGCGGTGAATAGTCTTCATGGGCCTGATTATGGGCGAGGCCCTGTGCAACGGGCTGTGGCTGGTCATCGACTACTTCACCGGCAAGATCGGCAACGCCGTCTTCATTACTGGGGTGATCCCATATTCCTTGACAGCCCTGTACGAGTGGAACTACCAGCGTCAACTCTTGCGTCTTTATTCTGGGGTGATCCCATATTCCTTGACATTGCGGGAGGGCGGGCCTATCTCTTTTGCCCTATGAACCGACTCGTCTTTTTCCTCGTCGCAGCACTCGTCGCCTGCGTCGGTCCCTTCGCCGGCAAGAAGGTTCCGCCCTATCTTGCGCCCTCCCCCGTGCTCACAGCGACCTTCTCCAGCGAGGAGGCCGCCGCGCATCTGGTCTGGCACCCGGTGTCTTCAGCGGGCTTTCTCTACGGTGAAATCCAGCGCGCCGTAGGGGGCGAGTTCGCAGCCATAGTGCGCGTGGAATCCACGGCCGACACCACCTTTACAGACACCGGCCTGTTGGCCAACACGCATTACAGCTACCGGGTCGTCAGCTTCTTCGGCGAGGACGAGAGCGTACACGAGCTGGTCAGCACGACAGCCGCGGGGGGGTTCCACCGCCGCGTCGCAAGCTGGGCACTGGCCGAGGGCACGACCCCCACGCGGCTGGCCATCAGCCGCAACGGCACGATCTTTGTCGTCGGCGCGGGTGAGGGGCGCGTCGAGCGCTTCGACCGCGCGGGCCGCGCCTTGGGCGGATGGGTTTATACCACTGAGCCACTGGCCTGTCTGGAAACGAGCGCGCTGGACGGGCCGGCGCTGGCCCTCGACGACGCCGACCACCTCTACGTGGTGTACAACTTGCACCGCCCGAGCCAGAAGCCAGAGGCCTTTTGGGCGAAATTCGCCCCGGATGGTCGGCTGCTGTGGACGCGTCCACTAGCTGGGCTGTTCGCCCGCCACATCGTCATCGACGGCGATGCCATCTACATCGAGAGCATCAGCCAATTGCAGCTATTCGACCGAGCCGGCGAGCAGCAAGTCCAGTACGCCATACCGGCCCTGCTGGTGGCCAGTCTGCGGCTTTGGCAAGGGCGTTTCGCCGCGCTGATCGAGCCGTTGGCCCTACGCGCCGGCGATTGGCAGGCACCTCGGCTAGTCGTGTACGACGACCCGCAGCGCGCCGCGGCCAGCCGCGTCATCGGCCGCGATCCCAAATCGAATCAGGACCGTGGCAACGGGCTTTTGCTGCGGCCCACCGACTTTGCCGTCGATGAAGCGGCCGACCGGGTTTTTGTGATCAACGCCGGCCACAGCCGCATCGAGGTGTTCCATCGGGGGCACTACCTGACGCGCTGGGGCGAGGAGGGCGAGGGGGACGATCAGTTCCGCTTCACAGGCCGCATCCAAGTCGTCGTCGATATGGCCACTGGCAAAGAGGGCGAGCGCGAGGTGGCGGCCGGCGGCATCGCCCGCGACGCCGAGGGGTTCATTTATGTGGCTGATACGTTCAATGATCGGATTCAGAAGTTCCAACCATGAGGGCCTCACTCGCGTTTCTATTGCTGGCCTTGCTGTGCAGCGAGGGCCAGGCCCAGCTCCAAGACAAGCGGGGGTACAACCTCTGGGCCAAAGAGAAGATCCGCTACCTCAACGCCAAGGTCACCATCGAACCCTACAACCCGCAGCTGCGCGTCCTCCTCGCCAACGCCTACTTTGACGACGGGCAAAAGTACGAGGCCAAAAGGCTGCTGCGCGAGGCATTGCAACTCGACCCCAACTACGCCGAGGCACATTGCAACCTCGCGGTCATGCTCCACGGCCAGGGATACGACCGCGAGGCCAAGCACCACTACGAAGAAGCCCTGCGGCTGGATTCGCTGATGGTCGAAGCCATGGCCGGGCTGGGGACCTTGCTCTGCCGCACCGAGCGGCAGGCCGAGGGCCTCGAATACCTCGAAAAAGTCATCGCGATCCAGCCCGACCACGTCGGCGCCCGCTTCAACATGGCCGTGGCGTACCACAAGGTCGGCGACTTCAAAAAGTCCATCGAACACCTAGAGACCTTGTTGCAGGTCGATTTCAAGTATCGCGGTGCGCGCCGCGCGCTGGCCCGCGCTTACTACAGCCTCGGGGTCTTGCGGCTGCAAGCCCAACAGCCCGAGTTGGCACTCGCCGTGCTGGACAAGGCCGTCCAGTACGAGCAAGACAACGAGAGCATGTTCTTCGCCAAGGGCCTTGCCCACCTCGACAGCGGCGATCTCGCCGGGGCCGAAGCGGCCTTCAAGCAGGTCATCGCGCTGACCGGCGATCACATCCCAGCCCTGCACAACCTCGGCGCGATCTGCGAAAAGACCGAGCGATTTGCGGAAGCGATCCAATACTACGGCAAGGTCCAGCAACTAGCTCCGCATCTAGCGACGATCGAAGCGGTCAAACACGCCTCGTACAACGTGAATTACCTGATCGAGTGAGTTTGACTTTTGCTCGTCTAACGCGTACACTTTGCGCTTTTTGCGAGCCGCTTTAGCGGCGGCTTTTTCCGTGGCGCGAAAAACGCCGCTATCATTCTATCCTTTTTAGGCGAGAGCAATGGCCAAAGAAGAAGCGATCGAAGTCCAAGCAGTGGTCAAAGAGGCCCTGCCCAACGGCTACTTCAAGTGCGAAATGGAGAATAGCCACGAGATTATGGCCCATGTCTCCGGCAAGATGCGCAAGTACTACATTCGCGTACTTCCGGGCGACCAAGTCACCGTGGCCCTTTCGCCCTACGACTTGAGCCGCGGACGCATCACTTTCCGCAACCGCTGAGACGCCGCAAGACCACCCAAGCGCCGTCTCTACTAGCCTCACACCTGACGAAGTTACATGGAGAGGAACCAGACCAGTACGCATCGGGCTTGGCCCTTCCAAGAGGCGGAGCAGATCGCCAAGCGGCGCCGGCCCGACAGTAATCGCCCGGTACTATTCGAGACCGGCTTTGGCCCTAGCGGCTTCCCCCATCTGGGGCACTTTTCAGAAGGCGTCCGCACCTCTTGGGTGCGCAACGCCTGCGAATACCTCTACGGGCTAAAGACCCGCCTACTCTGCTTCAGCGACGACATGGATGGGCTGCGCAAGGTGCCTGGCAACTTGCCGCAGCCCGACATGCTCACCGCTCACCTCGGCAAACCCCTACACGCCGTCCCAGATCCCTTTGGTTGCTGTGCGAGTTTCAGCGACCACATGAACGCCAAGCTGTGCGAGTTTTTCGATGCCTCCGGCTTCGACTACGAGTTCCAAAGCTCGCGCGAAGCCTACGTGCGCGGTGACTTCGACGAAGGACTTTCGGTTCTCCTAGATAAAGCCGAGGAAGTCCGCCAGATCATTGTACCCACGCTGCGGGAACAAAACCGCCAGCACTGGTCGCCCTTCTTCCCGATTTGTTCCAACTGTGGCTCGATCATGGCCACGCGCGTCACCGCCTACCATCCCAGCCGGGGCAGCGTGAGCTTTACTTGCGACCTCGATACCGGCCCCTACACCGGGTGTGGCGAGAACGGCGAGCAGTCGGTGCTCGGCGGCAACGCCAAGGTGGGCTGGAAAGTCGATTGGGCGCTGCGCTGGTACGCCTACGAGGTCGATTATGAAATGTACGGCAAAGACCTCGTCGACTCGGTTCGCCAGTCCTCCCGCATCGTGCGCCTGATGGGCAAGCAGCAGCCGGTCGGCTTGTGCTACGAGTTTTTTCTCGACGAGGAAGGGCGGGGATTGGCGAGCAGCGCCGGCCGCATGGGGGTGACAGTAGATATGTGGAAGGCGTACGCGCCGATAGAATCCCTGCTCTTTTTCTTGTTCCAAAATCCCAAGCGGGCCAAGCGTCTGCACTGGGATATCGTCCCCAAGTGCGTTGATGACTATCTCGATGCGCTGCGGCGCTATCCCGAAATGGCAACGGAGAAGCAGCCCGAGCAGGCCGTGTGGCATATCGGCGACTGCGGCAAGGACGTACCCAAATACGAGTCCCAGGTCAACTTCTCGACAGTCAACAATCTGATCGCGTCCTTGGGAGTGGATTCGGTCGAGGTATTGGGTGACTATCTGGCGCGCTACGACGCACAGGCTTCTACTTATCCGCAAGTAACGCAGGCGCTGGTGGAGAAGGGGCTTAACTACTACCGAGACGTGGTGCTTCCCAACAAGCATTTTCGTCCACCCACGGACGAGGAGCGGGCAATCCTAGGGCAGTTGGCCGAGCGGCTGAACGCGACTAATGGGGCCACCGAGGAGGAGTTGCAGGCCATTCCGTTCGACTTGGCCCGCGAGGCCGGAGTCCCCCCCAAGGCACTGTTTCGGACGTTTTACGAGGTGGTGCTGGGGCAGGAGCAAGGGCCGCGATTTGGGTCGCTTGTGCAGCTAGTGGGGAAGGAGCAGGTGGTGAAGATGGTGCGGGAGAAAGCGTAGCGCATACAGGATATTCGCCGGAATTGCGAGGGTGCGGTAGATGCCGCGCCCTCTTTTTTATGGAGTGAACCGTGGAAGAGCAACAGGACCTTTTTTCCGAGATCATGCCGCCGGCCAAGCCTCGGCACGTCGAGCGGATGCAGCAGGTGCAAGAAGGGCTGCCCGCGCAGCTCTTTTTAGGGACGACGAGTTGGTCGAATGAGGATTGGGAAGGGTTGATCTATCCAGAGGGCTGCGCCGCGGCCGATTACATCGAGCACTATGCTAAAGTGTTTAGGAGTGTGGAGATCGACTCGACTTGGTATCGAGTGCCGACGCCCAAGGCGATCGAAGGATGGCTGCGGCGGACGCCGCCACACTTTCGCTTTACCGCCAAAATTCCCCGCGTGATCAGCCACGAGAAAATGCTCATGGACTGCATGGGGGAAATGGAATCCTTCCTCGACGCGATGGCCCCACTCGGCGAGCGGTTGGGGCCGCTGCTGATGCAGTTTCCATACATTGCGCGGGGACAGGACGCGCACGAAAACGAGTACGGCAGCGCGTTCACCGAGCGCCTAGCGGAATTTTTGCCGCAGCTACCTACGGGCGAGTTCCACTTTGCGGTAGAGGTGCGCAACGGGAGCTGGCTGCGGGCGGAACTCCTGGACTTGCTGCGCGAACACGGAGTGGCGCTAGTGCTGAACAACTACTACACCATGCCGAGCTTAGCAGACACCGCCAAGCGCGTCAATCCAGCAACGGCCGACTTTCTCTACGTGCGCTTTTTGGGCGACCGCAAAAAGATGGACGCCTGCGTCGAGGAGCGGATTCGCCGCGGCGAGCAGGAGCGGCATTGGGACCGCCTCGTCTGGGACCGTGCCGCCGAGACCCAGCACTGGGCACAACAGGTGCAGGAACTGTCGGAGGCCGCACCGGAGCGGCCCGTGTACGTATTTTTCAACAACCACTACGCCGGATACGCGCCCGGTTCACTCGGCATTTTTGCTCAGGCATGGAAGACGTGAGCAACAACTTCGACGCCGAGACCGGATTTGTCGCGGACGGCGAGCTAGCCATAAGATGAGTTAGCGAGGATGGAACGGGCTATGCACGGTTAATGTAAATGTGCGAACATATAGGTGAAGCGGCGCGGCTCTAATCGGGAGCCGCGCCGCTTGTCTTTTGAGCCCATACTCTACCCCATTCTCCTGCAATTTTTGAAAAATATCATTTTTTATTTGCACTTTATATGCAATATATGTATTATTAGTTCAAGTAGTACAATATAAGGATCATATTTATGGAAATAGTCATCGACACCAGCGATTCAGTACCGGTGTTTGCTCAATTGATCGATCAAATCAAAAAGGCCGTTCTCAGCGGCGAGCTTAGCTCAGGAGCTACCTTGCCTTCCATTCGGCAACTTGCAAACGACATGGGCCTGAACCACAACACGGTGGCCAAGGCTTATCGGCTCTTGGAACGCGATGCGGTCATTGAAACCAAAGGCTATCGCGGTACGTTCATCCACCCGGACGCCAAGGCCAATAGTGCTGTCGATTTAAACGCATGGGTGACGTCCACATTAAGCGAAACAATCAAGACATTAAGAGGATCCGGCGTAACGGATTCCGAAATCCGGATTGCATTCGGGAATGTCCTGAATAACCGAGACCTATGAGGAGCTAGCGATGCCAGACAATATCTTATTTTACGCCGTATTTCTGAGTCAGATTCTTCTTATTTCTTTTTATTTTCCTAGAAAAATGCTCAAGCGGATAAGTTACGTGCTCGCAACGTACCCACCATCGCAATATCCCCGGCTCTACCCAGAACCGATCGAATATTACGAGAAAGCGCGGCGCAATTACCGAAATTTAAACGTGGGTGTACTGCTAGTTGGCTTGTCGTTGCTGGCGGTACTCTTAGGCGATTCGCGTAGTGGTGAATGGGACATAGGCAATTTCGTATTTCCGTATTTTATGGTCCAGTTTTTCCCTATGATGCTCCTGGAAGTGAGGGCTTTCAAATATTATAGGCTGATGAGAAAAGCCGATTCGCGCACCACTCGCAAGGCCGAGCTGCAACCCCGCCGTTTGTGTGATTTTATTTCACCTACAATGATCGGCCTAGCGCTACTCGTGTATTTCGCCTTTATAGCGCTCATTCTCTATATCCGACAATTCGACTTCCCCTGGTTTGGCGGATATTGGAATATCGTCGGAGTGACCGCGGGTAATGTCTTTTTTGCGGCAATAGTGGCCTGGAACATGTATGGGAAAAGACTGGACCCGTACCAGGCCTATGAAGATCGCAAAAGGCAGATAGAACTCGTCGTGCAACAGATGGTTTTTATGAGTATTGCGGCGACGACGTTTATAGCAATAGAAGTGGTCCTAGCCAGTCTGGATCTGCGCGATCTCCAGCCTACGGCGATGAGTCTGTATTTTCAGTTAATAGCCGTGGTCTGCTTGCGGGCCCTGCGCATAGACAACATAAATTTTGCGGTGTATAAAGAAGACCCTGCCGAGGAAAGAACTGAAATACGGAACTATGCGGCGAGTGCCCACAATCTTGCCAGCGTGGGTCTATGGGTAGGTCTAGCTCTAGGTCTATTATTCGGCGTTCTTATTCTCGTAGAAGGCGGGACCGTAAAAGGTTTTGTAATGGGAGTGGGGATTGGGACGGTTTTGGGGATAGTTATAGGCAGCTTCTTAGAATGGCGAAGGGGCACTTCCCCAACGGTATGACCGTTCGGATTTGGTTTACTGGCCATCGGCAACACCGGGCAGGATCGAGGTGCTGAGCAGACCGCCATCGACATCGAGCGCGACTCCTGTCAAAAAGGACGATTCTTCGGCGAGGAAAAACAGAATGGCGTTGACGACATCGTCCTCGGTGGGGTTGCGGCCAAGCGGGATGTCCACCGCCGTCGCGGCGAGGATCGCTTGGTTGGCCGCACCGGTCGCCTGTCGTTTGTAGGCGAGCACGTCTTGGCCCATGCCGGTGGTCGAGACGCCGACCGGACAGACGCAGTTGACGGTGACGCCGGCGGGGGCTAGTTCGCCGGCCAGCGCCTTACTCAGGCCGACGACGCCGAACTTGGCGGCGCAATAGGAGGCAATCAGCGCGCAGCCGATCTTGGACACGTCCGAGCCGATATTGACGATGCGGCCGTGCTCACCGCTTTGGCGCAGGAGCGGAGCGGCGGCCTGACAGCAGAGGAAAACACCCTTGAGGTCAATGTCGATGACCCGATCCCAATCCGCCTCGGTGGTCTCTGCCAAGGAGCCGAAGTGGATGACACCGGCGGAATTGACGAGGGCGTCCAAGCCCCCAAAGCGCGTCTGGCAGGCGGCTACGGTCTGCTGGACAGATGTCGGCGAGGTGACATCGAGCACTAGGGCCAGCACGCGGTCGCTGTGCAATTCGTCGTCGGCCGCCCGTAGTTTTTCGCCGTCGATATCGGCGATGGCGACCTGGGCACCCTGGGCGAGCAGGGCCTTGGCGGTGCTCAGGCCGAAGCCGCTGGCCCCGCCGGTGATCAGCGCGCGTCTAGGCTTCAAAGTGATATTTCTCGACGATGTCTTCGTTGACTTCGACGCCGAGACCGGGTTTGTCGCGGACGGCGAGATAGCCCGCTTCTTGTACCCAGGGGTCGGCGACGAGTTCGTGTTGCATCGGGGACTCGTGCGGTTTGAAGTCGAGGGCGACCCCGTGAGTCGAGTTGGCCATCAGGTGCAGGCTGGCGGCGGTGTTGAGCGCGCTGCTCCAGGTATGGGCGCTCCACTGTAGATTCTCGGCCTCGATCAGCTTGATATACTGGCGGCAGCCGGTGATGCCGTGACAGCGGCCCGGATCCATTTGGATCACGTCGACGCCGCCCGAATGGATCAGGCGGCGATAGCTGTCGAGGTCCCACTCGTCCTCGCCAGTGCCGATCGGCGTCGAGGTCGCGTCGCGCAGCCGGGCGTGGGCGTCGAGGTCCGAGGGCAGCAGGGGCTGCTCGATCCAGCGCAGGCGGTAGGGTTCCAAGTCGCGGAAGCGCTGGATCGCGGTATTGAGGTCCCAAATATTGCGCGCACCGGGGGTGTCGACGATGAGTTCGAGTTCGTCGCCGATGACTTCGCGGACCCGGCGGACCATGTCGATGTCTTTATTGCGGTCGAGCCCGAAGACGGCTTCGGGCCGCATGCCCCAACCCGCTTTGACCACCTCGTAGCCTTGCGCTTTGAGCCAGCGAAACTCGTCGAGGGTCCAGTCGACGTCTTCCATGTCGAAGATAAAGGAGGCCATGGCCACGACCTTGTCGTGGAGCTGGCCGCCGAGCAGCCGACAGACGGGTTGTCCGAGTGCTCTGCCGGCGAGGTCCCACAGCGCCATGTCGATGGCGCTGATGGCGAAGGCGGCGATGCCTTCGGGACCGTACCACCAGACGCGGTCGCGCATTGCATGCCAGTGGCGCTCGACATCGAGGGCGTTTGCGCCGATTAAGAGAGGCGCTAGGCCTTGTTCGACGATGAGCTTGCTCGCCAAGGTCGCCTCGCGAAATTGCGAGATACACTCGCCCCAGCCGACCTGGCCGTCTTCGCCCTCGATGCGGACGAGGGTGATATAGCGTTCGATGCCCTTGTAGTGGGGCTCGGGGTAGGCCAGGGGGAAGGCCTGGATTTGCTGAATTTTCACGATAGTGGTCCTCGTTAGCAGCAGTAGGAAATCACCCGATCGCCGATTGCCGTCAGCGCCGCGTTGCCTCTATTCGGGCAGCACGATTCGGGGATCGTCGGGGTCGGGGCGATAGAGGAGCAGGGTGTTGCCTAAGACCTGCACAAGATGTGCCTCAGTAGCGGCGGCAAGCTGTGCGCCGGCTTCGCGGCGGTCGAGGGGGCTATTGCGCTCGCAGCGCACCTTGACCAACTCGCTATTGGCGTAGGCTTCGTTGAGCGAGCGGATAACGGCGGCGGAAAGCCCTTCTTTGCCCAAATACACAGTCGGGCGCAGCGCGTTGCCTAAGCCGCGCAAGTAGCGGCGGTCTTTGCCTCGGAGCATAGGTGTGGAGTCTGTCATGATCTATCGGCTCTATCTGTAGCGGCTTGTTAAACCCTGACAGATATGACTTGCCCTTTCTCGATTGTTCTCAGTGCGGTATTGACTTGATCCATCAGTGGCGCGAGATCTTCGTAACGATTGCCCGTCGCTTCCAATAACACAATGCCCATCTTAATCTCGCTGAGGTTTTGCTGCTGCGGAATGCCTTGGTCCATTGTGACCAAGACATCGAATTCGCTCTCCGCGCTCTTTAACAATTCTCCATTCTCCCTTCCCTTCCAACCCCGATAGCCAACCGTAATAACTTCGACCCCTGCCTCAAAAAGTGGCCTCAGTTTGTACGGTAGATTCTCGTCAAGCAGCACGCGCATCCGCTACTTCCAGCGTCATCTCTAGATAGGCGATGGCTTGCTCACGTGATACAGTGGGGAAGTCTTCAAGGAATTTGTCGAGCGAATCTCCAGCGACAATATGCTGAATCAAAATTTCAACGGGAACGCGGGTTCCGGCAAAAACTAAGGTGCCGTTCATAACCGCCGGATTGCGGGAGACAATTGCCTTTTTCATAGGTTGAACCTCCGTTTCTAAGGCTGAAGTGCAAATTGCGATAGCCTAGGTATTGAATATAGACGTGCCCGCCGTCCTGTCGAGTTGGAACGATTTTTGCGGTTGGACTTGGTATGTCCGCGAGCAAAAAGACGCGCCGACGGCCCGCGCTGTGGACGGCCCTCGGATTCGGAATTGGCATTTTCTTGGGGCGGACTGTGGAGATGGGCTTGGTTGCATCGGCGGCCCTGAGCGGGTTGGCACTTGTCGGCGCGGCCGCAGGCTTCTACCGCCAGGCGCGCTGGGCGGGTTGGTTGCTGTGGGTGGTCGTCGTCCTGTTAGGCGCGCTGCGTTACCACATCGACACAGCCCTGTCCCCTTTGCCGCACTTAGTCGCGCTCGAGGTATTTGGCCAGCGCGGCGTGGTCACCGGGCGCATCGTCCAAGAACCGGAGCGCGGCGACGAGCGAGTGCGCTTTGCCATAGAGCTGGAACAGGTGGTCGCCGACAGCGCCATTTACCACTTGAGCGGGCAGGTGCTAGTCACGGTAAAAGACGTGTACTTGCCCGCCGATTACGGCGACCGCGTGTCCCTGCGCGGGAAGCTGCAACGGCCCCGACCAGTCCGCAATTTAGGCGGCTTCGACTACCGAGCCTTTTTGGCCGAGCAGGACATCTACGGCACGCTCTTCGTCGGCAAACCCGAACAGGTCGGGTCCGTAGAGCGCTTGCCCGGGCACTGGTTGTACGAAGGCGTGGTGCTCCCCCTCAGACGCGCCGTGCGCCAGAGCATTGAGCGCAACCTCTCAGGAGCGCCGGCCGGACTACTGTTGGGCGTACTCTTAGGAGAGAAGCAGCGGATTCCCGAAGAGGTGCGCGCTGCGTTTCGCGGCACCGGGCTGGCGCACGCGCTCGTGGTCAGCGGACTCCACGTCGGAATGGTGGGCGGGTTTTTCTTCTTCGGGTTCCGGCTCCTGCGGCTCGCCGACCGGCCGAGTTCCGCGGCCACCATCGCCGCGCTGGCGCTCTATGCCCTCGCAACCGGGGCGCAGGTGCCGGTGGTGCGGGCGGTGCTGATGGGGACGGTGGTGCTGTTGGGGCGGGTGCTCCGGCGGCAGGGCGACATCTACAACACCCTTGGGCTGGCGGCGCTAGCGATCTTGGTGATATGGCCGGAGAGTCCGTGGAGCCTGAGCTTCCAGCTCTCCTTTGGCGCGACGTGGGCCATCGTCGCCTTGCACGGACCGCTCGCCTCGCTTTTCCCCGCAGCCTATCAACGCGCCGACAGCCGGGTCGGCCGCTGGGTCGTCAGCCCGCTGTGCGCCTCGCTGGCGGCCCAGCTCGGCACTGGGCCTTTGATCGCCTATTCCTTTCAGCAGCTAGCACTCGGGGCCGTGGTGGCCAATATAGTGGTAGTGCCACTCTTGGCGGTCGCCGTAGGCTTGGGCTTGCTGGCCGCGTTGACGGGTTGGATTTTGCCTTGGATCGCCACTGCGTTCAACGCCGCCAATTACTTGGTCCTCGTGGGGCTGATCGAGCTAGTCTCGTGGTGGGCCTCGCTGCCCTTTGCGTCTGTGGCCGTGCCGCGCCCGGGGGTGCTCTTCGTCGCAGTGGCCGCCGCACTCTGCCTGCTCGGCCCGCTCCTGCCCCACCGAGCGTGGGCGCGCAAGACGGCCATTTTCACGGCGCTCGTCTGGCTCAATGTCGCGGTGTGGACCTACGCGCTCCGCTCCCGCGACTTGGAGATCGTCTTCTTGGACGTGGGCCAAGGCGACGCGGCTTTTGTGCGCTTCCCCGACGGCAAAACCATGGTCGTCGATGGCGGCGAGCGTAGCGAATACTTCGACTACGGCGAACAGGTGCTGTTGCCTTTCTTGCGCTACATGGGCGTCCGGCGGGTCGATATCGTCGTGGCCTCGCATCCACACAACGACCACATCGGCGGGTTAGTAGCCCTGTTGGAGCAAATGGAAGTCGGCCACTTTCTCGACAGCGGACAAGTCTATGGCTCGTGGACGGCGCAGCGTTTGCGGGAACTCATCGCCGAGCGGGGGGTACGCTACCACCGGGTCGCGGCGGGCGACAGCTTGGCGGGATTGGGCGGGGTCGCGGGACTCGTCCTGCATCCGACTGCGGACTTTGTCGATGCAGACGGCGGCGCCCCTTTTGGCCTCAATAACGGCTCGGTGGCCTTTAGCTTGCAGCACGGAACGGTGCGGGTGCTCTTTACCGGCGACGTAGAGCAAGAGACCGATCCGGCGATCCTCGCTTGGGGACCGCGGCTGCAGGCGCGCTTGCTCAAGGTGGCTCACCACGGCTCGCGCACCTCGTCGCAGCCGCTTTTTATCGCAGCGGTCGCGCCCGCGGTGGCAGTGATGTCGCTGGGGGAGGGCAACAAGTTCAAGCACCCAGCCCCCGAGGTCGTCGCGCGCTATGTAGCGCAGGGGGCGCGGGTGCTGCGCACCGACTATACCGGCGCGGTGCAAGTGCGGATTGACGGCGCGGGCATGGTCGTGCAGACGATGCTGGAGTGAGGGACGCGCCTATTCCTCCAGCCCCAATTCAGGCTGCTCAATCAAGGACCGCAGGCGGTCGAGAAAGCGGGCCGCCGCGCCGTTTTCGAGCAGTCGGCTCTCAACCGTCAAGCTCAAAGCGATCAACGCTCGTGGCACCACGCGGCCCTCGCGCACGGCCGGGCGCTCGGCAATGCGCCCCAGCCCCAATGTGGCGCGGTGGGGAGGACGGAGGATGGGAGTAAAGGCGTCGATGCCGTACATGCCGAGATTGGCGATGGCAAAGGTGCCGCCCTGCACGGCCTCCGGCTCCAAAGTGCACCGCCGCGCCTGCAGCGCTAGGGAGCGCGCCGCGACCGCGAGTTCGGCCCAGCTCTTGGTATGCGCGTCGCGGATAACCGGAACGGCCAAGTCCTCGCCCGTATCTACGGCGAGGCTGAGATGGACGGCCTCAGCCCCCGTGGCATTCAACTGAGGATGCTCGGTTAAGGCGACGACCGCCAGCTTGGCAATCAGGTGGTGATAGGCAGGTGCCGGCGCATCCTCCGCCTTGAGCAGCGGGCGCAACGTCACCAGCTCGGTGGCGTCTGCTTCGGTCGTCAGGATCGCGGGGGCCGTTTGGCCGCTGCGAGCGGCAGCCGCGCGGACATCGCGCTCGACGATCCGGCCCGTGCGCCCGCTGCCGGTGAGCACGCGCCATTCCACCCCAAGCGCCGAGGCCACGCGCCGGGCGCGAGGACTGATGGTGGGCCCTGCGGATGAGGCCGCAGGAGTTGGAACCGGCTTTACTACGGGCGCGGGATCCGCAGGAGTTGGAACCGGCTCTGCTGCGGGAGTCGGAGCCGGCGCAGTCGGCATTTCCTCGCCGGGCTGCAACAGATAGCCCAGCAAGGTGCCCACCGGCACGGTATCGCCGGGTTGGGGCGCGTCCGGGGGGATGCGCAGGATGCCGCCGGAAAAGGTCTCGATCTCGTTGAGGGCCTTGTCGCTTTCCACCGTAAAGAGGATTTCGCCCACCTCGACCGCGTCGCCGTCGGCTTTGAGCCACTCGACGAGGGTGCCCTCCTCCATGGTCCACCCCAGGCGGGGCATCGCGATTGCCTCGGCCATGCGCTTGCTCCTACTCAGCCATCAAGTCGCGGATGGCCCGTTCTACGTCCTTCCCATTGGGCGCGACCGCGGCCTCTAAGGGCGCGCTGTACGGCGTGGGCACATGCACGCCGTTGAGGCGGCGCACCGGCGCGTCGAGGTCGTCGAAGGCCCGGTCAACCACTGCGGCGGCGATTTCTGCGCCCATGCCGCAGGGGGCAAAGGTCTCATCGACGATCAGCAGGCGGCCCGTCCGGTGTACGGATTCGAGCACAGTCTCGATGTCGAGGGGAGACGTAGTGCGGGGATCGATAACTTCGACCGAGATGCCCTCGCCGGATAGAGCCTCGGCGACTTGGAGCGTCTCGGGCACCATGGTCGTCAAAGCCACGACAGTCAGGTGCTCGCCGCGGCGGCACACGGTCGCTTGGCCAAAGGGGATGCAGTACTCCTCTTCTGGCACTTCGCCGCGACTGTTGAGCAAGGACTTGTGTTCGAGGAAGAGCACTGGGTCGTCGCCGCGCAGGGCCGTCTTGAGCAAGCCCTTGGCATCGTACGGGTTGGACGGCACCGCGACCTTAAAGCCGGGCAGATGCGTAAAGATCGGATAATAATTGCCCGAGTGATGCGTGGCGGCCGCGCCACCAACGCCAATGCAGCCGCGCAGGACGATGGGCATTTTCAGACGACCACTGCTCATGTACTGCATCTTGGCGACCTGGTTGATCAGTTCGCCGAACGCATCGAGGATGAAGTCCAAGAACATGAAATCCACCACGGGCCGCGTACCGGTCATGGCCGCGCCAGCGCACAAGCCGACGAAGCCGCGCTCGCATATCGGGGTGTCGCGCAGGCGCTCCGGGCCGTACAGGTCGAAGAGGCCGGTGGTGGTATTGAAGTTGCCGCCGCGCGGGCCAACGCCCTCGCCGACGACGAAAATGGTCCCGTCGCGCGCCATCTCCTCGGCTAGGGCTTGGCGCGCCGCTTCTACATACGTGAGTTCGGGCATTACGCGCTGCCCCTTTGGCTAAAGACGTGGTCGGCCACGGTGGCTGGGTCGGGCCACGGGCTGTCGTGGGCAAATTGCAGGGCCTCGGCGATCAGCGCGGTGACGTCCGCTGTGATCGCGTCGAGTTCTTCTTGGCGGGCGTGGCCTGCGGCTAGTAGCCTCTGGGCGAAGGCCGGGATGGGGTCGCGCTCTTTCCACTCGTCGATTTCTTCGGTGGAGCGATAGCCCCCGTCGCGCATTCCCTCGGCGTGTGGCCGGGTGCGGTAGGTCTTGCACTCAAGGAGGGTCGGGCCGCCGCCTTGGCGGGCGCGCGTTATCGCTTCGTCGGCCGCCGCGTACACCGCAGCTATATCGTTGCCGTCAATGGCAATGCCGGGCAGTCCGTAGGCTTCGGCGCGGTTGGCCACCTGCGGATTGCGGGTGGTATCGACAAAGGCCACTTCCGTGGCGTAGAGGTTGTTTTCGCAGACGAAGAGCGCTGGCAACTGCCAGTTGGTCGCTAGATTGATGCCCTCGTGGAAGGCTCCGTTGGCTACCGCCCCGTCGCCAAAGAAGGCCACGCCGACCTTGGGGACGCCCAAAAGCTTAAAGGAGTAGCCAGCACCGGCGGCTTGGAGGATGCAGGGACCGACGATGCCGCTGGTGCCCATCATTCCCACTTGCGGCGAGAATAGGTGCATGGAGCCGCCGCGCCCCTGCGAGCAACCAGTGGCTTTGCCGAAAAGTTCGGCGATCAGCTCCTTGGGGGGGACGCCTTTGGCGAGGGCATGGCCGTGGCCGCGATGGGTGCTAAAGACTGCGTCGTCGTCGTTGAGGTGGGCGCAAACGCCGGTGGCGATGGCTTCCTCGCCGACGTACGTGTGGCAGGCACCGGGGATCAGACCGGCTTGATAAGATCGGGCAAGCTGCTCTTCGCAGCGTCGGATGACCAGCATCTGGCGATAGAGCGCCAGACAGGTGTCCTTGTCGGGCAGAACTGCTTCAGTTGAGGTAGGCATGGCGGCGAATATAGCGATTGTCCACCGCCATGCCAAAGACATCCGTGGGATCTGTCGCTATAGTTCCCCATTGCGAGAGAAACGCCCACGACCAAGATCTCTACTGCGTTTCCCACACCGCCTTTTTGCGAAAGGCATCGAGGTCCAAGTCGCCGCGAGCGTAGGCGTCAATGGCGGACTTAGGCACTTTGAGCAGTGCGCTGCGGGCGGAGAACGGGGAGCGATATTCGACGATGACGTGCTCATCGGACTGGACTTGGTGGAGGGTCGCGCCGTAGTCGGCGACGGCTTCGACGGTTCTGGCTTTGGCGGAAGCGCGGGGCAAAGGGTTGGAAACGCGCATCGGGTCACTAATAAAAAATAGGGCACCTACGTCCGGCTGATACATCCCCAAAGTGCGTTGGGTGCGTAACCAAGGATGCGAGTCGTACCTACCCAAGACTTGGGCGAGGATGCCAGCCATGACGTCGACTTTCTTCATCTTTCTCGAGTCCTTATACTCGGAAAAAGCGATGCGCTGGCGAAAGGTGGCCGAGTCGATACGCCCCTCGCGAAAGGCGTCAATGGCGGATTTTTCGACGGTGGCCGCGATTGCAGCGGGGGATGAAGTATAGCCGCGGACGTGAACCTTGACTGGGGAGTCTGCTTCTCCGATTGCCTCCGCTAGCGACTTGTCGATTTTGCCCTCCGCTACCAGCCTTTCTAGGTCCTCCCGTAGGAACTCCCGCGCTTCGGCTATCGTTGCGATTTGCTCGTCGTCAATGGCTGAATAAAGCGTTAAAGAGTCAGCAACAGGAAACGCCACGACTAACTCCTTAAAATCGAAGCGTCTCTCCCTGAGTTCAGGAATCGCTTCAATTTGCTTGGTAAGGTCGAAGAACACGGTATCTGCGAAGGAGGCATGTAGGGGCCATTTAGGCAGGTAGCGGACCGTTATCCGGTCGTCTTTGTCAAGTTGGCCAATGGTGCCGGCATAGTTGCCCAGAAACTCGGCGAGCAGGTCGTGGATTGCAGCCAGCAATTCCCCCTGCGATAGCGATTTGTCCCATCTCTCCGCCCCAGGTGCCGGCCCAGCCGCCACAAAGAGCACCCCATAGCCGTCGAGGTACAGGCCACGGGCACGGAAGTTAGCACCATCAGGCACGTCGTAATACAGGTTTTCGTTAGAGAGTACCCCCTCCATGATGCGGATGTCGCGCTGCATGCGCTGGGAGTCAATGTCGGCGAGGCTAGCAGTGGCCATGAAGCCAGCGACTAGGATGGCGCAGTAAAGCGTGGTCATGGCAATCTCCTATGGGTTGGTATAGCGCGTTGCCGGCAGCACTTCCAGCACGGGTGCTTCGTTGCGACGCAAGTGGATGTAGATCTCGCGGTCGAACTGTTCGAACTGGCGGTTGATGAGTTGCAAGTCTCGATAGCGCTGGGCTTGGATCTCGGTCAGCAAATGGTCGAAGACGCGCTGCTGGCGCACCTCAGAGTCCCGCAGAAGTTGGTTCATTAACGCGATGGTGCCCTCCTGTGTGGCCAGCACTTCCGCCCGAGTCAGTGGTTCGTCCGCCAGCGCTTCTCCCCACTTGAGGTCGAGTTCACCGGCGCGGTAGCTGAGTTCAAACTCCGGCCACGCCAAAAAGAGAGCCAGCGCAACCACCGCTACAGCGGCCAAACCCGCCATCAGCCGAAAGCGCCGACGCGGCACCTCGGCCTCGACAAACGTCAAGTCGAGGCGCGGAGCCTCGTCCGGCCAAGCCCGGAGCAATGCCTGTGTGCTAGCGAGCGCGTCGAGTTCGCGGCGGCACGCCGAGCAGGTGGCCACATGTTCCTTAATGCGCTCCTGTTCACCTTCCTCGCATTCGCCGTAGAAAAAGGTGAGCAAGTCTTCTTTTTTGATGTTACAGTCCATCTCTGTCAATGTCCCACTGGTTAAAGGTTTTTCGCAGTGCCTTAAGGCCGTAGTAAAGGCGCGACTTAACCGTGTTGAGCGGGGCGTCGAGCACTTCGGCGATTTCCCGAAACTTTAGCCCCTCGTATTCCTTGAGCACCACGACGACGCGCTGTTCCTCGGGCAGGGTCTGCAAGGCGCGGTTGAGCAGATCGCGTAGCTCGTCCTTGTGGATATCGGCAGCTTGGCATAGCACTGGATGGGGTTGGGCGCTTGCTTCCTCGTACGCGTCGAGCGAAACGTGCTGCGCTCGCTGGCGCAGGTGGTCGCGGCACAGATTGGCGGCGATCTGGTAGAGCCACGTAGAAAATCGCTCGGGGTCGCGCAGTCGGTGCAACTGGCCATACGCGCGGATAAAGCTCTGCTGGCAGAGGTCTCGCGCTTCTTCGGAATCGCCGCTATAGCGAAGCGCAAAGCGGTAGAGGCGGCCCTGCCAGCGCCAGACCAAGGCATTGAACGCTTGGTGCTGGCCGGCCTTGAAGCGCTGGATGAGATCGGCGTCGCTCATACCCCTTTAAGACGAGGGTCGAGCACAAAAAGTTTTACGCGAGGAGAATATTAACGAAAAAAGTAGCAGAAAAATTAAGACCACTAGCGCCCCAGCCGCGCCAGCACGTGTACCCCAATCGCGTCGGCAGCCTCGTCCCAGAAAGGAGCCAGTTCGCGGGAGGTGGCCGAGCCGTGCTCTTCGCTACAGAAGGAGAACGGTTCCTCCATCAAGCGGACTTGGGATTCCCACTGCGTCACTTCGAGGGTGGTCTCAATACAGGGCTTGAGGTCGAGGTTGGAGCCAGCGAAGCGGAGTTCGTCGATTCCGACCCGAAGTTGATAGTCGGGAATCACGAGGGCGTTAGACTCGCGTTCGCGCACGGCCCAGCGAATGGCGTCTAATTCGGGTAGCCGCCGGACCAGTGCCGGCACGAGAAATCGCTGGACTTCGCGGACCTGTTCGCGCACGAAGGCTTCGTCCTCGGTGTCAAAGAATAGGAAAAGAGGATCAAGCGCGACCTCAAAGGGGTTGGTATGGCCGACGACCAAGAAGTGTAGGGGCTGCTTTTCCTGCTCTTGGGGTGCGCTGCTGGCGACCGCCCATGCGAGGGCTCTGAGGATATAGGCGCGGCTCTGGAAGAAGGGCACCTTGGCCTTGCGCGCCACCTTTTTGATCCTCTTTTCGAGCAGGATGTTGTTTTCGTTAGCGAGCACGTTGCGGCTCTCCTTGACCAAGTAGGCGGTTAGCTTGTCTGCGCGCTCGGGCGCAATGTTTGGTCCGCCCTGCAAAAGCAGCATTCCCCAAGCATCCGTCTCGGCTTCGCGCTGAACCATTAGTGAGTCGAGCATTCCCTGGAGCCGGGGGCGCAACTCTTCTACGGGGACGCCACTTTCTTGCGCGATCCTATTTAGGAGATCTTGCGAATAGCTGGCCTGTTGTGCGAGTTGCTCTTGCAGAGTGGCATAGAGTGTGCGACGCAGCGCTGCGTCGCCTTGGTCCGCTAGAGCCAAACCAGCGGTGGGCAGCAAGAAAGCAATGGCTAAGGCAATCATAGGTCAATCCAGTAGCGCAACTTCTCAATGCGCTGCACGGGTGTGCGGCCCTCGGCGCGAAATGCTTGGCTGGGCATGGCCATCGCGCTCTCGAATTGGCCGCCGTTGTGCTCGATGATCTTGCGCGAGCCAATGTTGTCCGAGTCACAGGTGACCAGCACGCGGCGCAGCCCTATCTCCTGCGATACCACCAGCGTCAGGGCGAGGATGGCCTTGCCGTAGCCGCGGCATCGCCGAGAGGGTCGGATGCTGTAGCCAATGTGCCCTCCGTAGGTGAGCAAATACGGGGTGCAGAGGTCGGGTCTTATGGAGGTTTGGCCAATATACTCGCCGTCGTGTACGAGCCAGAGCACTCGGTCTGGGTATCGCGCCCGCGAACCCGTCGCATCGGCGAGGGCCTTGAGGTCGCGCACGAATTGCGGGAATTGGTCGACGAGGGAGTCGCTGTCGTAGCCGAGGGACAGGGCGTACGTCGAGTCGAAACGACCTTCGACCAAGAACTCGGCCGCGCCATCTAGGAAGCTATCCCGGTACAGGACGGAGGGAGTGGCGAGGGATTGCATGATAGGTTGGATATGACATGGTGGGCAAGATTTTGGAGGTGGGGCAAGGTAGGGTTTGGAGGCTAGACCGTCAACCTGATGGGACGCGCTTGCCCATTCGCAGGTGTGTATCTTAATTGCCTAATATCTAAATTACCCCCCTTGGGAGCAGTCGGCGCATCAACCGCGACCGGTGGAGGCCGTATCTAAAGTGTATAACATGGCTTATCGACAGCGGAACTAAAATCATGAGCGAAATCATCCAACTCGACGAGATCTCAGTCGACGAGATTCTCCGCAACATGACGCCGGCCAGGCTCTACGAAGAAGCGCTGCGCCACGAGCGCGGATCCACCATTTCCGACCAAGGCGCGCTCGTGGTTTCCTCGGGCAACAAGACCGGGCGCAGCCCCAGCGACAAGCGCATCGTCTTCGACCCACAGAGCAGCGCCGACATCTGGTGGGGCGCGGTCAACATCAAGCTCCAAGAGCACACCTTTATGATCAACCTAGAGCGCGCCATCGACTATCTCAACACCTGCGAGCGATTGTACATAGTAGATGGATTCGCCGGCTGGGATCCCCAATATCGGCTCAAAATCCGCGTGATTTGCTCCCGCGCCTACCACGCACTCTTCATGCACAACATGCTCATCCGCCCGTCCGAGGCCGAGCTAGCCCAATTCGAGACGCCGGATTTTACCATCTACAACGCCGGCCGCTTTCCGGCCAACCGCTACACTACGGAGATGACCTCCACGACCAGCATCGACCTGAGCTTCGAGCGCCGGGAAATGGTGATTTTGGGAACCGAGTACGCGGGCGAAATGAAAAAGGGCGTGTTCACGGTAATGAACTTCCTCATGCCCAGAGCCGGCCTGCTGCCCATGCACTGTTCGGCCAATGCGGGAACCAGCGGCGATACCGCGCTGTTCTTTGGCTTGTCGGGCACGGGCAAGACCACGCTCTCGACCGATCCACAGCGGCGGTTAATTGGCGACGACGAGCACGTCTGGAGCGCGGAGGGAATCTTCAACATTGAGGGCGGCTGCTACGCCAAGTGCATTGACTTGACTCCGGAGCAAGAGCCTGAGATTTTTCGCGCCATCCGCTTTGGCACGGTCTTGGAAAACGTCGTCTGCGACGAGGAGAGCCGCCGAGTCGATTACGCCGACGGCGCAATCACCGAAAACACCCGTGCGGCCTATCCCATCGACTACATCCCCAACGCGGCGGTCCCCTGCACCGGTCGCCATCCTCGCGACATCATCTTCCTCACCTGCGATGCCTTCGGCGTGCTGCCGCCGGTCAGCCGCCTGACGCCCGACCAAGCCATGTACCACTTTATGAGCGGGTACACGGCCAAGGTCGCCGGCACCGAGATGGGTGTCACCGAACCAGAGGCCACGTTTTCGGCCTGCTTTGGCGCGGCCTTTATGGTCTGGCATCCGAACAAGTATGCCGCCCTGCTAGCCGACAAGATCCGCACCCACAACGCGCAGGTCTGGCTGGTCAACACGGGCTGGACGAGCGGGCCGTACGGCGTGGGCACGCGCCTCTCGCTCCAGCACACCCGGGCGATTATCAGCGCGATCCACGCCGGTGCCCTCGCCGACGCGCCCGTGGAGCGAGACCCGCGCTTCGGCTTTGACGTGGTATGCGCGTGTCCAGGCGTGCCCAGCGCGCAGATGGTGCCGCGGCGGACTTGGGCCGACGGGGCAGCCTACGACGAGCGGGCCGGGCAACTCGCCGAGCTATTCAAGGCGAACTTCGCCGCCTTCGAGGGCGGGACTTCGGCGGCCGTAAAGCGGGCCGGGCCAGCGTGAAGAATTTGCCACATAACAAAACCGTTCATCACCCATAAGGAGAAATCAATGGAGATTGCGGCACAAAAGACCGCCGACCTAGACTACAAGGTCGCCGACCTATCGCTGGCCGAATGGGGCCGGCAGGAAATCATTCTCGCCGAGCAAGAGATGCCCGGGCTGATGGCCCTGCGCGCCGAGTACGGGGACGCCCAGCCGCTCGCGGGTGCACGAATCGCTGGCTCGCTGCACATGACCATCCAGACCGCCGTGCTCATCGAGACGCTCAGGGCGCTGGGGGCTGAGGTGCGCTGGTGCTCGTGCAACATCTTCTCGACCCAGGACCACGCCGCGGCTGCCATGGCGGCTGCGGGCGTCCCGGTCTTCGCCTGGAAGGGCGAGACCGAAGACGAGTACTGGTGGTGCACCGAACAGACCCTGCGCTGGCCCGACGGCACCGGCCCGAACCTGATCCTCGACGACGGCGGCGACCTGACCAAGTGGGTCCACGAGAAGCATCCAGAGCTTTTGCCGGGCCTCCGCGGCATCTCCGAGGAGACGACTACTGGCGTACACCACCTCTATCAGATGCTCGAAGCCGGGACGCTCGCCGTGCCGGCCATCAACGTCAACGACAGCGTCACCAAGAGCAAGTTCGACAACCTCTACGGCTGCCGCGAGTCTCTCGCCGACGGTATCAAGCGCGCCACCGACATAATGATCGCCGGCAAGGTCGTGGTGGTAGCTGGCTACGGCGACGTCGGCAAGGGGTGCGCCGACGCCATGCGGGGCTTGGGGGCGCGGGTGATCGTCACTGAGATCGATCCGATCTGCGCGTTGCAGGCGGCGATGGAAGGCTACGAGGTCAAGAAGATGGACGACACTATCGTCGAAGGCGATATCTTCGTTACGGCGACGGGGTGCCGCGACATTATTCGCATCGACCAAATGGAACGGATGAAGGACGGCGCGATCATCTGCAACATCGGCCACTTCGACGTCGAAATCCAAGTCGCCGAATTGGTGGGCTACCGCGGGATCGAGCGCGTTGAGATCAAACCGCAAGTCGATAAGTTCACTTTCCCCGACGGCCACAGCATCATCCTGTTGGCCGAGGGCCGCTTGGTCAACCTCGGCTGCGCCACCGGGCATCCCTCCTTTGTCATGTCCAATTCGTTTACCAATCAGGTCTTGGCGCAAATGGAGCTCTACAACCGCCACGAGCAGTATCCGGTCGGCGTTTACATGTTGCCCAAGCACCTCGACGAGAAGGTGGCCCGGCTGCACCTGACAAAGCTGGGGGTCGAGATCGACGAACTAGACGACGACCAAGCCACGTACTTGGGCATCCCAGTGGAAGGCCCTTACAAGCCGGAGCACTATCGCTACTAGCGAGCATCCCATGAACGTCGCCGTCCTGCTCTCTGGTGGGGTCGATAGCTCCGTGGCCTTGGCGCTTTTGAGCCGCCAAAAGGGTCTCGCGCTCAAAGCCTACTATCTCAAGATATGGCTCGAAGAGGAGCTATCCTTCTTGGGGGATTGCCCTTGGGAGGAGGACTTGGCCTACGCACATGCAACCTGCGAGCGGCTGGGGGTACCGCTTGAGATCGTGCCACTGCAAAGCGAGTACCGGGCGCAGATCGTCGAGCACACCCTCGCCGAATTGCGCCGGGGACGCACGCCTAGCCCGGACATCTTTTGCAATCAGCGCATCAAGTTCGGGGCCTTTTACCGCAAAGTAGCCGACGAGTGCGACCAAATTGCCTCCGGGCACTACGCCCGCGTCGAGGCGGTCGCCAGTGACTTTCGGCTTCGCCGCGCCCCCGACCCGGTCAAGGACCAGACCTATTTCCTCTCCAACCTGAGCCAGGCACAACTGGCCCGAGTCCGCTTCCCCATTGGCCACTTGCACAAGCATCAGGTGCGCGCCCACGCCGCTGAGTTCGACCTGCCGACCAAGGACCGCAAGGACAGCCAAGGCCTGTGCTTTTTGGGCAAGATCGACTATCAGGCATTCGTCCGCTTCCACCTAGGCGAGGTGCGCGGCGACATCGTCGAGCAGGCGAGCGGACAAAAGAAGGGCGAGCACCCCGGCTATTGGTTCTATACCATCGGCCAGCGGCACGGCCTACAACTCGGCGGCGGTCCCTGGTATGTGATCGACAAAGACGTCGCCAACAACATCGTGTACATCGCCCATGGCAGCGCGCCGACGCGAACCGGACGCCGCGAACTGATCGCCGAACAAATCCATTGGATCGCTGGAGCACCGGAGCACACCGTGCTCCAAGTCAAGCTGCGGCATGGGCCAGCCCTAACCCCCTGTCAGGTAAAGCTACTCGCGCCGGACCGCGCCCACGTCGCCTTATCCACGCCCGACCCCGGCATTGCCCCGGGCCAGCACGCAGTGTTCTACGACGGTGAAATTTGCCTCGGCGGCGGCGTCATCGCCTAGCCTAGCAGTCCTATAAACATCCTTTCGCAACCGCACGTGCGTCCTCCCACACTTAGCGCGTCATTATTTTCTTGATGCGCGCCGGATAATACCGTATCTCTCTACATTGTCCAGCAGAACTATGGGTGCGGCGCTAAATGGTTCGGCTATTCCTGTACCGAGTTGACCAAGCTGCATCGAGCTGCGGATTGCGATCAACGGCGGAACGGCATATCGGCATATAAAATCGATTTTTTCCGAGACAGTTTTTCTCCACTGGCGGTGTGGTCCCTGCGGCCGCGTTATATCTTCGGTGATCGTCACGGGAGGTTGAGGGCGCTGGTCGCTATCAACTTACTCTAGGAGGGAGAAATGGCACTCAGAATTATCGTTGGTCTGACGGCTCTTGTGGCCATCATTCAGGGCTTGGCAGGTGCCTCAATCGAAGGGGGTATAGGGGGTATCCTGATGCTCGCGCTAGTCGTTTTGGGCCTAGTGTACGGGGCGATAGCGATTGATGCCGAGGACGCGACAGCCTACTTGGCAGTCACCATTGCGGTCGGCGCTGCCGCAAGTATGGATGCAGGCAGCGAGCTTGAGGGTGTGCTGAACCACATTCCAGCGATTGGTATGCACTTAGACGCCATCGTCGATCAGGTCAGCATCGCTCTATACGCCGGCGTCATAACCATCCTCATCAGAAGGACGATCAACCGGCTCAAGGGTTAACAATGACAGGCGGATGAGTGGCTGCAAGCGCAAGTCCGCCTCGATACCCGACCAGCCATGCACGATGCGCGTTGCACCTGCGCGAGTAGGTGCAACGCGGCGTGTGTCTGCACCGCTAGACGGCTCGACATCGCAGCCGACGATCATCCACGTCCCTCGCCATCTCAACCATCATTCTAAGCGCCTCTTGCGGGCTCGCCTCTTGCTCATCGGGCTTCTGTTTCAGCCCCCACGACGAACCCATAATCTTGTCGCAGAAGGCACCCGCAAACATCCGCTCCTCGTTTTCCCCCAGCACGTCGCTAAAAATCGTCACCGCCTCAAGCAGAATCTCCCGCTTCTCCGCAGCGGTCTCTCTGAATCCCATCGCGTTGTTGATGAACCGGCCGACGTCCAGACACGAGGCCCCGATGACGCCTTTAGGATCAATCGCCATCCAGCCGCGATCTGCGTCAGACAGAATATTCCAGTGATGGAGATCGCCGTGTAGCAGCATTTGGAGTTCATCCGTTTCCATTAGGATGTCCATCATAAACTCCACGCGCGGAATCTGCTCGATATAGCCCCGTGCTCTCTCGAGATCCTTGCAGCTTCTGGCGTCCGCGAACGCACCTCGCATCCAATCCATAAAGTGCGGCAGTGTGTGGTTCGACGGCGGTGGGGTCGCGTGTAAATCTTGGAGAATACGCGCTGTAATCTCACTCCGCTCGCGCGCGTTCTCAACAGAATCTAGCATCTTGCCAGGACGCAGTCGTTCGAGCAGCATGGCGTTAAGCGCTTTGTCGCAGTCGATGAGCCGGTTGATCCCACGGCCCTCATAGATCGCCAACGCTTCCATCTCCGAGCTAAAATCACCGTGTGGGACCCCCACCTTGAGCACGGCCTCTGCTCCATTGCCCATCTCGACGTAGGCGATATAGTTGGCCTTGATCTCCTCGGTCGGCCGGCCGAGTGTCAGACCCCACTTAGCGCAGCACCGCTTGAGAATGGACGGCAGTTCCTCAAGCCATGCCTCGCCTTCCTTTCCAAAGCCGCTGGTCGCGTATCGAAGGAATCTCTCGGGAAATTTCGGTGCGTCCGAATCGGTTGCGTCGATTGACATCTGCCTCCCTCTTTCTCAAAGGATCGAGGTCGGCCGCCTACAGGGTGGGCGCCGGCCGCCGAGGGTTGTCACGCCTAAAGGCGCGGTGAAGCAGACCGCTTCTCAGGAGCTTTACTCAAACAGGGGATTTGTCGCCCGGGTTAGCGGCAGGTCCACGGGCCGTTCTTCGAGGATGGATTGGTACGCGCCGCACAGCACCTCCACGCCTCTGGCCGCCGTGGCTATGTCGCTCTGGGGTGCAGGGCCCCCTTCCAAGGCCGCGAGCAACTGGTCGATGGAGGAGGGGCATTGATGGCCGTCCAGGTACTGGTCGAGCGGGCGGGCCCGACCGGTCTCGACGACTAGGCCGGCGCCCGGGTCGAGGAAGAAATTGGCCCCTTCGAATTCAACGGTCAAGGCGTTGCGCGGACCCCGCCGGCCCTCGACGGCCTGTTTGCCCACTGCCAACACGGCCCAGAAGCGGCCGTAGTCGAGACAGATCTGGCCAAAGTTCTCCACATCGGCTTCGACATAGGGTCGCCAGAACTTCTGCCAGCGCGCTTCCACCCGGCGGGGCACGCCCAGCAGGTGCAGGGCGTAGTCGATGGCGTAGCAGCCCATATTGGTCATTTCGCCGCCGCCGCCCGTGGCTGCTGGATCAAAGCGCTCGGGCCAGGTGTCCTGGATCGGGAAGTCCGGGGCAAAGGTCATGCCAAAGGTGTGGTAGTAGCTCACCACCTGGCCGTATAGTCCGGCCCGCACCTGGTGCAGCAGCTTGTCAAAGGCGGGTTGGAATTTGACCATGGGGACGTCGAAGACAGCGGGGACCCCCGCGGCCCGGATCTGTTCTTCAATGCGTCGGGCGGCGGCTGGATTGTGGCACAGGGGTTTGTTGATCCAGAGCGCCTTGCCGGCCCGAGCGGCCAATTCGACCATCTCGGCTTTGTCGCAAGGATCGGTCGCCAGGGCCAGGATCTCGACCTGGGCATGGCCCACCACGGCCTCGTAACTGGCGGCGAGGGGCGCTCGCATGGCCCGCTGCAATTCCCCGGCCCGCTGCGCCCTGGGCTCGTATCCCGTCACCACCCAGGTCCGAGGATGCGCGGCGAACTGCCCGGCAATCCCGGCCCCGTGGGTGCAGCAATTGCCCAATACACCAACTCCGTACATGAAGTCCTCCTCGGTCTAGACCGTCGTCGGTTGCGGCAGCGGCCCGACTGGCGCTGTCCACACCCACATCCACCAGCGCACTTGCAGCCAAGCCCCGTCAGCAGGTCGGTTTGCGCTACTTGAGAAACATCTCTCCGGTGAAGGGCAAAGGCTTGTTTGGACGTTCGTAGTGAATCTGTTGGGGCGTCTTTTCGAGCGCGGCGGCCCACTGGTCGTGCCAGTCGTCATAGGCGGTCTCCGCAGCGGGATCGCGCCGGCTGCGGGCGACGAGACTGGGCCACTCCGGTCGCGGAGAAGGCTCGCCCGTTTTCTGATAGCGCAGATCCATGCTCCAACGCACGGCGTTGGTGTTGTTCGGGCCTGATCCGTGGGGCGTCAGCTTGTGTACGAACAAGACGTCCCCCTTTTGCATGGGCAGACTAATCCGCTCGGTCTGGGGTAGATCCCGCCCGTACGACCAATAGACCATGCGCTGCTGGTGGACCCGGGGTTGGACCTGCAAGCAGCCGTTCTCTTCGGACGCCTCGACTAGGGGGACCCAGACGGTCACCTGCAGAATGCCTTGTGCTTGTTGGGTGGTGAACACGGCATCCTGATGAAAAATTACATCTGTTGACGGCATCTTTGGCCGGACGTGCGACACGGCATTACAGGTAATTTCCGGACCGATGAAAGGCTCAATCAGATCGACGAGGTTCTGGTTGCGCAAAAACGCAAAGGTGCCGCGCCGGCGAGTTTCCCCGATGTCGGGGCAACCATCGACTTCGTCACACTCTTCTGCGAGGCAAGCCAAGCGCCGCTCAAAAGGCTCGTTTTCGTAGAGGTTGGCGATCTTGCCTTGGCTGTGCAGATCGCGGGCGATTTCATCGACGATGATATTGTGATCCTCAATGAGCGGCGCGAGATCGTCGTCGGTAAGCCCTCCTTTGATGATGACATACCCTTCTTCCTCGAAAAAGTCGAGCTGTTGGCTGGTTACTTTCACAGTTGGTCTCCTTCTGTTCAAATCAGCTAGGTTTTGTTGTCTTGCCTCCAAGTCCTTTATAACGACTCGACCGACGGGAAACAAGACCCGTCGGCCTGCTTTACCTCGACTTGTAAGGGTCTTGGATTGCCCCTAGAATAAAAGCCGCACTTCCTCTCAAACAAAGACTAAGGCATGTTTGCGCTGATTTTCCTATCGCTGCTCGGCTCAATCTACGGCTATTCGGGCTGGCGGCTCATCCCCTATCTCCCTCCTCCCGTACATATCGGTGCCACACTGGCGCTGGTGTTCTTACTATTGACGCCCTTATTCCTCTTTCGCCTGCGGTCTCACCCGCATCTGGCCTGGCTAACGGATCCCCTCGCCTGGGTAGCCTATCTCGGCATGGGCTTTTTCACCGTCTGCTCGACTCTGCTGGTCCTGCGCGATATAGGAGGCCTACTTTCGGGCCTAGTATATCCCATCGACGCAGCGCTCAATGCCAGCATCGACTTGGCGACCTTTGCCCTAGCTCTGGTCGCGGCGGTCTATGGCTACTACCAAGCCCGCCGTACGCCAGCGGTCCGCCAAGTCGATGTCCCCATCTCAAATCTCCCGCCCGCGCTAGTTGGGCTGCGCATCGTCCAGATCAGCGATCTCCACGTCGGCCCGACCATCAAGGCCCCTTTTGTGGAGCGCGTTGTCGCCCGCGTCAACGAATTGCAACCGGACCTAATCGCTTTCACCGGCGACCTCGCCGACGGGACTGTTGACCGACTCGCCCCTCACACGGCCGCCCTAGCCGAACTCACCGCCCCACTCGGGCTTTATTTCTGCACTGGTAACCACGAATACTACTCGGGCGTGGAGAGCTGGACCGAACAGGCGCGCCGCCTCGGCTTCGACGTCTTGGTCAACGAGGGACGCCAGATCGACTGCGGCGGCGGGCGGATCTCCCTAGCCGGTACGACCGACTTCAGCGCCGGCGAGCTAGTCCCCGACCACGCATCGGACCCGGCCAAGGCCCTTGCCGCGAGCGACGGAGCCGATGTGAGCATCCTGCTCGCGCACCAGCCGCGCAGCATAGAGGCCGCCAGCCAAGCCGCTTGCCACCTACAACTGTCGGGCCACACCCACGGCGGCCAGTTCGTGCCGTGGAAGTACGTAATCTCCCTCCAACAGCCCTATGTCGCGGGCCTGCACAAATTTCGCGACACTTGGATCTACGTCCACCGAGGCACCGGCTACTGGGGTCCGCCGCTGCGGCTCGGTGCCCCTTCCGAAATCGCCCTACTCACCCTGAGCAAGGCCGCGTCCGCATGAAGCCGCTTTTAATCCTCCGACGACAATTATCCCCTTGACACACTACTAATGACACTGTTTATCCAACTATCCTTCCGCGCCCATCCCTGGAGATGCTCCATGACTGCCAATGCCCAAGCCGTCCCAGCCACAAACGGCCACACAGCCACCCAATTCCGCCTCATCGACTGCGACGTGCATCACACCCTGCCCAACGACAAAGTCCTCTTTCCCTACTTGCCGCGCCACTATGTCGAGCGCATTGAGGACTTCGGCTCCATGATGCCGCAGTTGGGCCATACCAATATGCCCAACAAGGGCAACCGCCAGGAATTGTGGGAGGACCAAGAAACCAATCCAGCGGCCAACGTCGAAGTAGCGCGCCAAAGGCATCTCGACGAATACGCTATCGACGTGGCCGTGTTGACGGGCGGGCCGTACAGCGCGGCCGTGCATTCCGATTGCGATTATGCGGCGGCCTATTGCCGGGCCTTCAACGATTGGACCCTAGAGCACTGGGTGGGCGCGGACTCGCGCTTTAGATCCTCCATCCACATCGCCCCCCAGGACCCGCAGTTGGCCGTAGCGGAAATAGACCGCCTAGGCCCCAAGCCCGAGTGCGTCCAAGTGATGATGCCAGCCGGTTCGCGCCAGCCTTTTGGCCACCGCTTTTACCACCCCATCTACGAGGCCTGCCAGCGCCACGGCCTGCCGCTGAGCATCCACTTTGGGGCCGAAGGAGCCGGCATTGCCGCGCCGCCCACGGCCGCGGGGTATCCCTCGCATTATCTGGAGATGCGCATGGCCCGGCCGCAGATCGCCATGGCGCATACGGTCAGCTTCATCTGCGAGGGCGTCTTTGAAAAATTCCCCGACTTCCGCGTCCTCTTCATCGAGCACGACGTGTTTTGGGTTCCGGGATTGATGTGGCATATGGATTCCGATTGGAAGGGCCTGCGCGATTATACGCCGTGGGTCAAGCGCCTGCCTAGCGAGTACTTGCGGCAGCACATCCGCTTTGGCACCCAGCCCATGATCCAGCCGCCCACGCGCGACGACATGAAGCGCTTTTTGGAGTGGCTGCACGCCGATGAGGTCATGGTTTTCGCCAGCGACTACCCGCACTGGGACTGGGACGAGCCAACGGGTTTCCTCGCCGATTTTGACGCGGACTACCGCCACCGCATCATGGCACAAAACGCGACGGAACTCTATGGCTTCTAAGCGCTATGTGGTCGCCTGGGCCGAGGAACTGCCCGATGGAGCGCGCAAGATCCTCAGCGTGGGCAACAGAGAAATCGGCGTCTTCAATATCGGGGGCCGCTACTACGCCCTGCGCAATAGCTGTCCGCACAAAAGCGGACCCTTGTGCCAAGGCCGGTTGCGGCCCTTGGTCGTGTCGCCGGGCGTGTACCAGATCGACTATCGGCAAGAGGACTTGGTGCTCAAGTGCCCTTGGCATCAGTGGGAATTCGACTTGGCCACCGGGCAGGCGCTGTACGACGAGGCCATGCGGGTGAAGACGTACGCGGCAAGACGCGAAGGGGAGGAAGTGGTCGTGTACGTAGAGTGAGGCTAGTTGCGGAACGGTCTATTAGCCGATTGTGATCCGTCGCTACCCTTGTTAATTTGCACGCCTCACTAGGAGGATAAACATGACCACAGCCCCGTCCGTTACCCAGCTCCACAAAGCACTGGACCAAGAGCAAATCGACCAATTCCGTCGCCGCGGCTTCATCATCATCGGCAAGCTGCTAGACGACGACCTCGTCGCCGTGCTGCGCGATGAATACGACCGGCTCTTTGCCGAGGCGCGCCAGAACGGGCGCTTCCGCAACCTGTCCATCAGCAACACCGACGACCTCGACGAAAAGAACAGCGCCGACGAGCAGATGTTGCAGATCATGCAGATGTGCGAGCGCAGCATTCACTTCCGGCAACTGCTCTACGACACCCGCATCCTCGACATTGCCGAAGACCTCATCGGCCCTAACATCCAGCTCTTCCACGACCAAGCCCTCTACAAACCCGCTCACCACGGCGGCCCCGTCTTTTGGCACCAAGACAACGCCTATTGGAAATGTATGCCAGCCAATTTGGTTAGCTGCTGGATGACGCTCGACGACGTCGATGTGACCAACGGTGCCATGCACCTGCTGCCCAGCTCGCACCTGACACCCGTGGGGCACGAGCGCTCAGAGCAGACCAGTGCCTTGCTCGACTACGGCGACCAAGTCGATGCAACCCAAGCCGCGGTCATAGACCTGCCCGCGGGCGGCGCGCTCTTCCACCACTGCCAAACCCTCCACTACACCCCACCAAACCAAACCGATCACCAGCGCCGCGCCTTTGTCATCCACTTCATGCCCCCTGGCACGCGCTCGGCGCACACCGGGCAATTCCTCGAAGTATCTTTTGGCCGACCCATGCTGCGGATGCGGGTCTGATCGCGGCGGTTAGAATCAGGCCAAGTAGCGCTCGGGGTTTGCCACGACCTCGGCCAGCAGGGTATCGACATAGGCGTCTATGGCAAAAAGCCGGCACGGGGATGCACCGACGAGCCCCCGTGTCAGCGGACCGGTAGCGTCCCAATAGGTGCCCAGACGCGGACGGTCCAGGGCGGGATAAGCATGGAGATCGGTTCGACGCAGGTGATGCCAGTAGAGCACTTCGACCAGATGGATATAGGTGGACGTTTGGTAATCAACGCCCAGCATTAGGATTTTGCCGCCGCGTCGATAGGCGCGGAACATGGGCGAGTGGGTGCCGTAGGTCCGTCCCCAAGGAGCCAAATCCCACGGCGAAGTATGACCTTCCTGGCGTAGGTGATCCGCGACAAAATCCTCGGCCCCTCGCCCTCGGGCCGCCACCGCGTGGGAGTAGTGGTCCGAACGGTAGGTGTCGGGTAGGCGGCGAAAGAATTCGCTCAGCCAGCCCACGGTCGAGGGAGTAGTGGCCCAGTCCCAGCGGCACGCTCGTTCGCTCCGCTCTATCAGATGAAACGAGGGCATCAGGATAAGCCCGTCGGGGCCGACCGCCGCTTGGAGGGCATCAACCACAGTCTGCGCTCCTTCAGCGACAGCCCCCAAGCTTTTGAACGAGGAATGAATAAAGAGCGTATCCCCCGCTTCGACGCCGAGGGTTTCTAAATGGCGCTGTAGGTCGGCTTGGGTGTAGGCGTCCATCGCAGTGCGCAGTTAGGCTTTGTCCAGACGTATTTTGGTCAACCCCAATTCTTTCAGTTGGGCACGCAGACGGTGACTCGGTACGGGCTGCATGTCGGGGCCCCACGGCTGTACTAAACGAACTTTGCTGCCCAAGGCGCGCAGGCAGTCGGGCAGGTCGAAATCGGCCAGCACGCCGGGGATGAAGCAAGCGGCCGGCCATGCCACCAGCGGCGCCTGAGTCCACTCTTGGTAGGAAAGCGGGGCGTTCTTCAGGGTCGTCGAGGCGACGTTATCGTGCAACAAAGCCGCGTACAGGGCGAGCAAGGCACCTTGCCCGCGACCGTATAGACGCACCCGGCGGGCACCGGCCGCGACGAGCAGATCGAGCACACTCAATACGTCGTGCAGGCGACGACCCAGATAGCTCTGCCCCAGCAAAAGACCGTGGCCGTGGAACATGTAGTCCATGCCGTAGGGATGGAAAAAAGCCTCTTTTGCGGGAGTAGGAATCGATTCGCCTAGGCCGCGTACATCGAGAGCGTAGAGCGGGTGCTGTCGGCGCAGAGCAATGGTCAAGTCATCGTCCTGCAAGTCGTCCTCCACAGCCACGTGAGGCAAGTAGAGATGCACTTCCCCTTCCACGTCGAGGCTGTAGGGACGCGGCGGAGCGGCTAGGCATTTGTAGAGTAGAGCCTGGATGCCGTCTTCGGTCTCGACCCCGTACCGAGCTAGCGTTTGGCCGTCCAAGTGAGCGGGGCGCAGCACCCGGTAATGAGGCAGAGAGCGCTTACGGGACAACTGGAGGCGGGCGGTTAGGCGCTGCACCAGCCGGGCTTTGTCCAACTTGGTGCGCTTTTGCTCCAAGCGGCAGGCCGTAGCCGCGGTCAGATCGTAGATGGGAACCGCGCCAGCAGCGACCGTATTGCCGCGAGGCGTGACATTGAGCTGATCTTCGGTCAAGGCAGCAGGACGGCGAATTTTGCGCGGCTGCGGCAAACCAGCGTGTTGGGCGAAAAAGTCCACCATGGCTTCTTGGTTGTGCCGCGAAAAACCGTGTCCCTCCGGGCCGATGAAGAGCTGGGCGTCTTCTTGGGGCGCACCCAACAGGTCGTAAAAGCGGCGCACTTCCTCGTGGGCCTCCCGCAAACCCCGCCGGTCGAAGAAATCGTAGTTCTGTCCCAGCAACAGAACCGGCTCGGGGGCGCGGGCGATGCAAAAGTCGGCCAGTTCCAAACCAGCGCCGATGACGCCGGGGGGATATTGCTCGCAGTCGGCCGGCAATTCGTTTTCGAGGTTGGACAGGAAGGTCGTTACAAAGCAACTCGGGGCGGCCATGGTGAAGCGATTTTCTATCGCCCACAGCCAAGTGGTCATGGTGCCACCGCCCGAATTGCCCGTCAGTCCGACGCGGGCGGAATCGACTTCCGGGCGGCTGAGCAGGTAGTCGAGGGCGCGGATGCCGTCCCAAGCGCGCCAAGCGCCGAACCACTCACCCACCAATTCGAGCTGTTTGCCCATCATATTGTGGGCGTGGCAGCAGTTGGCCACGGCGCTTTTGTCGCTCAGCTTCCAGTATTGGTCGCGTTCGCCTTGGTTGAAAGGATCGTAAATCAGCACCACAAAACCAGCCCGGGCGAGGCGTTGGCAAAAAGCCTGATAAAGTTCGTCGTTTTTGCCGTTGTCGCTGTGGCCGCAGGTACCAATGACGCCGGGAGCCGGGCCGGTCAACTTATCGGGTATGTAGAGATGTCCCGTGACCAAGCATCCGGGCCGGCTGGCGTAGAGGAGCTTTTCAATGCGATACCCCTGCTGCTGCACCGTGCCAGTAATCTGAACGTTGAGGAGCGTGCGGCGAGGACGGGGACGGAAGGCTTTGGCAATGGTCTGGCGCACGTGACGTTGATACTCGATAGCTTGGCCGCGAGTGCGGATATCGGTGAGGCGCTGGCGACGGTCCGCGCGTAGCTCCCGCAGGCGACCGACGTAGTATTCGAGCACCATGTGCTGATAGCCATTGCGGGTCACGAGCGGTCCCCTTCCAAGACGAATTGGCGGTCCCCTTCCGAGTAGGCTACGATCATATCCGCGTCCTCGGGGCCGAGGCTAATGCCATTGTGAAAGACGCCGGCCGGGATGGCGAGGGTATCGCCAGCTTCTAAAGTGAAAGACTGGTCGCCTAGGCTGTGCTCTACGCGGCCAGCGAGCAGATAGAGCACTTCTTCGCAATTGGGGTGGGCGTGGCGCGGGTTGGCGTGGCCGGCTTTGAGGACGACGCGGCCCAAGGTGAGACCCTCGACATTGCCCTGCGGACGACCCGCCAACCAAGTCAGATGACCCCACGATTCATCTACGCGGTTCTGGCGACTCTCGGCGGCGCTGAGAAGAGGATGCGACATGTGGTTTAGGCTCCGGTTAGAGGTGAGCTACAGAAGGAAACGATAGCGTGAAGGGCACTTCGACCAGTATGCGTCCGACATCGACGACTTTCACAAGATTCCTCCTAGAGGGACTATGAGTGGGTATTGTCGCAGTAGATCACGGCTCGGCCACCAAAGTATCGATCGTCGTGCCAAGCGCATGGGCGATCCGAGACAGCGTTGCCGCAGAGCCTGGCTTGAGCCCGCGCTCGATCTCGGACAGGTAGCTCGCGGTGACCCCCGTCCTTCCGGCCAAGTCGCGCAGCGTAACGCCGAGATGATTGCGAAATGCGGCCACAGGATTCCCGCCGCGCATGATGGCAAGAGCCACGTCGTGGGGGATGCGGCTGCCGTCGTCCGCATCGATAGCAGCCAGCCTGTCTTCAAGCTCTTCATTGCGGGCGATCAGGGCATCGTATTCCGCCCGCGGCAAGATAATGGTTCCAGTGTCAGCCATAGACTTCCCTCCTATGCCGAATTCGCAAATAGTGAACAGTTTGTCAAGAGCTATTCTTCTGCCCATAGTCGATGCGTCTCACTCACCTGAGTATTTGATGATCGACTTCTTTGACGACCTTCTAGCCATTGGACATATTACCCGCCCATGAACTCCATAGCCCCCCAAGCCCTGTCGGCACTGGCCGCTCTCCTCGGCCCACGCCTGAATGCAACCTCTGAGGTGCGCCGCGCACACGCCGCCGACGCTTCCTACCACGCCCCGCAACCGCCACAGGCCGTAGCCTTTCCCGCAAGCGTCGAAGAAGTAGCCCACATCGCCCGGATATGCACCGCGCACCAAGTGCCGATCGTGCCCTTTGGCACCGGCACGGCCGTCGAAGGCGGCATCGTTGCCGTGCGCGGCGGCCTTTGCGTCGATCTCTCGCGCATGAACCGCATCCTCCGCGTCAGTGCGGCCGACATGGACGCCACGGTCGAAGCCGGCGTCACTCGCCAGCAGCTCAACGAACATCTCCGGGCACAAGACACCGGCCTGCACTTCCCGGTTGATCCCGGAGCCAACGCCTCCTTGGGCGGCATGGCCGCCACCCGCGCCTCTGGTAGCGCCGCAGTTGGCTATGGCACCATGCGCGACAATGTCTTGGGCCTCAAGGCCGTCTTCGCCGACGGCACAGTCGTCGAAGTCGGGGGTCGGGCACGCAAATCCTCGGCAGGCTACGACCTGACCGCCCTGCTAGTCGGCACCGAAGGCACGCTGGCCCTCATCACCGAAGTGACCTTGCGCCTAGCCAAGCTACCGGCGGCCATCTCCGCGGCAGTCTGCCCCTTTGCCGACCTCGACACGGCCGTCGCCGCGGCCATCGACGTCTTGAGCGCGGGGATCCCCGTCGCGCGGCTCGAATTGCTCGACGAAGTGCAAATGCAGGCCTGCAACCAATACGCGGGCCTTGACTACGAAGTGGCACCAACGCTCTTTTTTGAATTTCACGGCTCGGGAAAAGGGGTTGTCGAACAAGCTGAAACCGCCGGAGCGGCCGTGGCCCGGCGGGGCGGCGGTCCCTTCCGCTGGGCCACCGCCGCGGGTGAGCGCGACCGCTTGTGGCAGGCGCGCTACGATGCCTATTACGCCTCGCGTGCGCTCCGCCCCGGCTCGGTGGGCTATGTAACCGATGTCTGCGTGCCGATTACGGCCCTCGCTCGCTGCATCCACCAGACGAGAGCCGCGCTGGCCGGCCTCGACTTTCCCGCTCCGCTCTTCGGCCATGTCGGCGACGGCAACTTCCACGTCGTCTGCCTCATCGAGCCAGGCAACGCCGAGGAACTAGCGCAGGTGCAGCGGCTGGGCGAGCAGATCGTCGAGTGGGCACTCCAAGCCGGGGGAACCTGCACCGGCGAACACGGCATCGGCTTGGGCAAGCTCGACGCGCTTGAAGCCGAGTGCGGCCCAGGCGTCGAGATCATGCGCCGCATCAAAAAAGCACTCGACCCAGACCACCTTATGAACCCCGGTAAAGTCCTGCGCATCTGAGACCCCCATCCCCCTCAACTTAGAGAGATCGCCATGAAAATCACCAACGTCGAATTCTTCCACCTCAACCCGCGCCTCTGTGACCGCTATCAGGGTCACGAGGTCCGCTTCTCCGGCATCGACACCCAGACCGTCTTCCGCGTAACCCTCGACAACGGCGTCGTCGGCTACGGCGACGAGCGCGGCCACACCTCGCTCTCCGAAGGGCAAATCGCGGGCATGATCGATCAATCGCCGTTCAACTATGTAGCTGGTGCGCTTAGCACCGGCCTGATGGGCGCGCTGTACGACGCTATGGGCAAGGCCATCGAAGAGCCGGCGTACAAGCTGTTGGGCCAAAAGGTCCGCGACCGCGTGCCAGTGGCGGCGTGGACCCGGCCGGCGGCCCCCGAGGACTTTGCCCGCGAAATCCAGCGCGCCGCCCAAGAGGGCTACACCCTCTTCAAGATGCATTCAGCCGAACAGCACGACGTGATCGAACAGACGCGCGCCGCCCAAGAGGTCGCCCCGCCCGGCTTTAAGGTCCACTGGGACTTCAACCACAATCGGCCCTCTACGGCCGTGCTGCGCATCGTCGATGAGCTGGAAAAATTTCCGGTCGTCGGCTTCTTGGAAGATCCGCTCTATCCCTATGACATCGAGGGCTGGCGTCTGTTGCGTTCAAAGACCTGCCTACCACTCTTGATGCATGTGCCGCAGCTTGGGGGCGGACCGGAGATTCAGCGGGATGTGGCCGATCTCTACATGATCGGCGAAATGGGCATTGGCCACTCCATTCGCCGGGGCTTGGCCGCGGCGGCCGCCGGCCTTTCAACCGTGGTCCAGCTCACCGGCGGCACCCTGTGCAAAGCCATGGCCATGCACTTGGGCGCGGTCATTCCCAATGTCTCGCATTCGACCAACCTCGACGACCAGTACGCAGAGGATGTAACCGGAGGCCGCCTCGAAGTCAGCGAGGGCAGCACGCCGGTACCCGAAGGACCAGGGCTGGGCGTGGAAGTAGATGAGCAGATATTGGCAGAACTAGCCGCGCGGCCCAAGAGCGAGCTGCCGCGCCACGTCGGCGTCTTGCACCTGCCCGGCGGCACCACGTACTACACCCCGAGCATCCCGGGGGTCGAGCGGCTGACCGGATTTGTCGAGGGCAATGTGCGCGGCGTGCGCACCGAGGTCTGGAACGACGACGGCTCGGAAGAATTCGCGCGGATTTATGAACAGGTGCAACAAGCCGGAAAAGTAAAAGCCTAAGAGACCCTCTTAAAATTTTACATCTGCGCCCATCTGCGGATAACTCACCAATACACGTACATTCAGGAGAACGCCATGCTCGACCAACTCGCCTATATCCGCAACGCCCAGACCGGGCGCGCCTCGTCCTGGGACGAAACCGGCCGCAACAGCGACGCTTGGTGGATCGAACCCGGCGAGAGCGCAATCCTCGCCGACCTCAAAGGCCCCGGCCGCATCACCCACCTCTGGCTGACCCAGGCCAACCACTACCGAGAGTGCTTGCTCAAAATCACCTACGACGACGCAGATTTCCCCAGCGTGGTCTGCCCTTTGGGCGATTTCTTCGGCCTCGGCCACGGCATCGTCAACTCCTACCAGTCCCTGCTCTTTTCCGCCTCGACGCGCAGCAACAATGTTTTTAATACCGGCTGCGCCCTCAACGCCTACGCGCAAATGCCCTTCCGCCAGCGGGCCGTCGTCGAGCTGGTCAACGAGAGCAGCGAACGGCACCGCCAGTACTTCTACGTCGATTACGAGACCAGCGACGTGCCGAGCGAGGCCGGATATTTCCACGCGGAGTTCCGCCGCGAAAACCCCTTTGGCGGCTGGGGCCACGAGATCCGCGTCAACGCGCCGGAGGCCAACATCGTCAACAAGGAACAGACTGCTTGGGACAACAACTACGTCATCTTGGAGACCCAAGGCCGCGGCCATTACATCGGCTGCAACATCAGCGTCACCAATTTCCAGGGCACTTGGTGGGGCGAGGGCGACGACATGATCTGGGTCGATGGCTACAAGTGGCCCCCCGAACTGCACGGCACCGGCAGTGAAGATTATCTCAACCAAGCGTGGGGTATGCAGGACAACGCCTTTTTGCGCAACGGCTCCTCCATCCACGAAAACAACACCAACGGCTACCAGACCTCGTACGTCCACCACCTCGAAAACCCCGTCCATTTCCAGCGGGAAATCAAGGCCACCATCGAACACGGCCACGGCAATCACCTCTGCAACGAGATGAGCAGCGTCGCCTACTGGTACGCGGCCGAACCCACCCGCGTGGCCACACCTCCCGCCGTTGCCCAGCGCATGCCCGTCCTCCGCGACGACCAAGGCCGCTGGCTCTACGATTCGGAGAATCAAATCACCAGTAGGAAAATTCGCCCCAACGCGGAAATGGAGCAGATGAAAAAGCAGTGGGCGGCCAGAGACCAGTGAGTGCGACACTAACAACCACGGCCAAAGTTCCGATCGTCCTCGACGTACTCCAGCGGCTCTATCCCAATCCCGCAGTCCCGCTCAAGCGTCGAGACCCTTACACGCATCTCATTGCCGTGTTGCTTTCGGCGCAATGCACGGATGCGCGCGTCAACCAAGTAACGCCCGCGCTCTTTGCCCGCGCCGACCGGCCCGAGCGCATGGTCGAGCTAGCCGTGGAAGAGATCGAACAGATCATTCACCCTTGCGGACTGGCCCCGCGCAAGTCCAAGGCCATCTGGGAGCTGTCGCAAATCCTGCTCGCCGAACACGGCGGCCAAGTCCCGCCCGATCTGGCCGCACTCGAGCGCCTGCCTGGGGTGGGGCACAAAACCGCGCAAGTAGTTCTCGCGCAGAATTTCGGCGTGCCGACCTTTCCAGTGGATACCCACATCCATCGGCTGATCTACCGCTGGGGGCTATCCAACGGCAAGAGCGTCGAGCAAACGGAACGGGACTGCAAGCGCCTCTTCCCCCAGGCGAGTTGGAACGACCTGCACCTACAAATCATCTACTTTGGCCGCGAGCATTGCCCGGCGCGCGGGCACCAGCCGGCCGAGTGCCCTTTGTGCAGCAGGATAGGCCGCAAGAGCCTGTTCAAATAGGGACATCCCTACGAAAGGAGAACTTCTTTATGAGCGATAATCTGCGGTTATTGTCCATCGGCGCACATCCAGCCGACATCTTCGACCAGTCGGGCGGCACCATGGCCCATCACGTCGCCCGTGGCGACTGGGTCGGCTGCGTGGTGCTCACGCACGGCGCGAGGGTCCACGACAAGGTGATCAGCGACGAGATGTTCCACCGGGCCGAAGTCCCGCAAGCCGACCAACTAACGGCGCTGATGGCCGAGCGCGCCGACGTCAAAGCCGACGAGGTGCGGCGGGCCTGTGCCCTACTCGGCGTCGAGGAAATCCACTTTTTTGGAGCCGACGACGCGGTGTTGCAAGTTACCGAAGAAGCCGTGCGCCGCCTAGCGCGGCTGGTGCGCCAACTGCGGCCAGATGTGGTGCTGACTCACTTTCCCAAGGAGGGCGACGGGCTGACCAACGCCCATGCCATCTGCGGTCAAATCGTCCTCCACGCGCTCGCGCTGGCCAATGGGGTGGATCCCGGCGACAACCGTCCGCCGCATCGGGTCGCCCAAGTTTTCTATTTCGGCACCGGGGCTGCGGCGATTCCGCGCAGTGTCTGGGATTCGGAGGGCGGCTACTACAACGATGTCTTTATCGACATCACCGATGTGGTCGCCAAGAAGCTGGCGGCGCTGGATTGCCTAGAAAGCCAAGGCTACGGCGGGGCGTATGCGCGCAAGCGGATCGAGACCAGCGACGGAGCCTTCGGCACAGCCGCCGGGTGCGCTTACGCCGAGGGCTTTATCAAAGCCAACGCCGAGACCCATTACTACCTGCCGCTGACCGAGCACGCCCTAAAGCAAGCGCGGACATCGGATCACGAGCATATCGAGGTACAGTCGTTCAAGATCCAGACCGATTGATCCGGCGTCCGGTTGACCCTACTGCATCCCGGCCAGTCGCTCCGCCAAGTCCTCCTGCGTCGTCCCAATGTCGAGGGAGCTAATGTCCCGTCCGTCCAAGCTGCTGGCTAATCCGCTCGGATCGGCGGGCGTCGTCGGCTTGGCCACTACGCCCACATCGTCGAGCAGTTCGTGAATTTTGTCGGCGCGAATGCCGAATCCCAAGGCGGTTTGTGGGACGCGCGTAGGTGCGCCACCTATGCTGAGAACCAGATTCTCAATACCCGCGTTGTTGATGGCCACCACTTGACCCGAGGCATTGAAAATTGGGCTGCCGCTGGTGCCGCCAGAAAGGTCGAGATTGTGCTGGACGACGTAGGTGTCGGACGCGGTGTACGACTCTCCTTGGAAAGGCGGACGCAAAGCACTGATCGTGCCATTCTTAAAGGTGGCAATCGGGAAAAGGTGGGACAGCTCGCCGCCTTGGAGTTCCCCGGGAAATCCTACAGTCGCTATCGGGGCACCGGCCCTCAATCGATAAACCTCCCTGCTCGTCGCCAAGGAGACGCGCCGCCCAATGAAGCCTTCGGAGATGTGCAGCGTACCTACGTCGGGTGAACTCAGATTGTCAGGGTCCCATTGCGGGTGGGCCCAGTAAGTATCAATAAAGAAAAAATTTCCTTGGTATGAGAGGTCGGTCGTCAGGTTTTGCACCACGATCCACGTACCCTGTAGATCAGTTCCATACCTGTCATTGAATGCCGCTACTTGACCGTCCAATTCAAGCAGTCCATCTATGATGTGTCCATTGGTGACAAGCGTACCGCTTTCCACGGCAAAGCTTGTGCCGATGAATGTGATAGTCACATCCTCTATGTTGCCGTTGTACACACCGTGGAGCACGGCGTACACGGAGTACTGCAAAGAATGGACGATCCCGCTCCAATCCCCAATTTGGCCTTCCAACTCGTCCACGCGCTCTTGCAGGTCCTCAAATTCTCGCCGCGTAATACTCGTCTGATTCAGCTTGGCGCGGACTTGTCCGATCTCCTCGGCATTGTCCGCCGTCACCGCGAGGGCATCGAGCCGCGCCAACAGGCTCAGCCGGTCCTCCTCTTGAGCAGCTTCAACTGAGGAAAGACGCTGCTCTAATTCATCCACTCGCTCCGCGAGCGGATTATCCGCGCAGGCGAAAAAGACCGCGCCTAGCAGGACGGAGAAAAACAGACGCATGAAAAGCTCCTTTCGGGGTTGGCGCATTGCTTGCAGATGCGCCCAAACGTAGTTTGTCAGCAGACCGCGCCGTGCGATAATGCCCAATTCTAATTCTGTGGACAAGGCCCCGTACCCCCTTCATGCCATTAGCCCTTTCGCTCCTCCTCGTCCTTTCATCCTGCAGCCCTGAGCCGCGCCAAGACGCCACCGTCACCCTCGAGTTCTGGACCATTGCCCTCGGCGATGCATTCGCCGACTACATCTTGGGCATGATCGCCGAGTACGAGCAGGCGCATCCCGGCGTAAAAGTCAAGTGGGTCGATGTCAGCGGCGGCGAAGTGGCCGAGAAGTTCCTCGCCGCCTTGGTCGGCGACGCGCCCCCAGACTTGGCCAACATCTACGACCTGCCCCGCTTCCTGCAATACGACATCCTCGTCAACATGGACGAGGCGGTCGCGCCCGCCGCAAAGGCCAAACGGCTCGCCAACTTCTGGCACGGCGTCGGCTACTTCCAAGGCAGCAACTACGCCATCCCTTGGTACGTCGGCGTCTCCATGCTCTGGTACAACAAGGACCTCTTCGCCCAAGCCGGCCTCGACCCCGAGCACCCGCCAGCCACCATCGACGAAATGCTCGCCATGGGCCGCCAAATCCGCGAGCGCACCGGCAAATACGGCGTCTCTTGGCGGCTGCATCCCTCGCTCGTGGCTCCGCCTTGGGCGCTGTTGCGTCTAGACGGATTCTGGCCGCTCTTCGTTCCCAATGCCCGCCGCACCCGCATCAACCACCCCGAGGCCAAGGCCATATTACAGAAGTGGATCGACGCCTATCAGCAAGAGATCATTCCGCCCGAGGCCCTCGCCGCCTCCCACCGCGACGAGGTCAATTGGTTCATCGAAGGCCGCGCGGCCATGCTGCCCTTTTCCGGCGGATGGATCACCCGCTACTTCGACGACTCCTTTGCCAAAAAGGCAGTACCAGCACCCATGCCGCGCGGCCGCCTCGGCCAAGTGCCGGCCACCAACCAAGTCTTGGTCGTGCCCAAAGCCTCGCCCCACGTAGAGCAAGCCGTTGACTTCGGGCTGTTTGTCACCAACGACGCCAACCAACTCGAATTCTGCCGCCGCGTCGCCATTTTGCCCTCGACCGTCCAAGCGGCCGCCGACCCCTATTTTCGCCGCCCGCCCGCCACGCTGGCCGACGCCGCCAACCAGTTTTCCGCGGCCGACATCGCCCACTCCTTTGTCATGGCCCCGCCCGACGTCAAAAGCTGGAGCCGGATGGAGGACATCCTCCACGAGGAATTCGCCAAAGCATTGGCCGGCCAGCAGAGCGCGGACGCGGCCCTGAGCCGCATCGAATCCAAGTGGAACCACCTGTCGCGCTTCCATTGAGACCAAACGCCATGTACGGACGCTACGCACCTTATTTTTTTCTTGCCCCCGGGCTGTTACTCCTAGTCGTGTTCTTCGCCTATCCCTTGCTCGACACGCTCTATCTCAGCCTGCACCGCTACAACATCTTCTCGCCGCCAACCTTTGTCGGCCTCGACAACTTTCGCCGCACTTGGGGCGACGAGCTGTTTTGGCGGGTCTTGGCCAATACCCTGCTCTACGCGATCATCGTCGTGCCCGCGCTCGTCGTGCTCTCGTTTTTTATGGCCCTCCTGCTCGACAACTCGCTGCGGCTGATCAAGGTGTTTCGCACCCTGTACTACATTCCGGTCGTCACCTCCATCGTCGTCGCTGGCATCGTCTGGAAGTGGCTCTACAATGCCGACGGCCTGCTCAACGCCTTCCTCAAGGGGCTGGGCGTCAGCGGCCCGTCGTGGCTGGCCGATGTGCGCGGCGTCCCCGAGGCGTTCTTGGGCCTGTTAGGCGTGGAGACCCAGTCCGCGTGGTTGACCGAGCCGGCGATCGCCCTGTCTGCCGTGGCCATGGTCACCGTGTGGAAGGCCGCGCCGTACTACATGATCATCTATCTGGCCGGCTTGCAGGGCATCCCAGCCCAACTCAAAGAAGCCGCCCGCGTCGATGGAGCCGGTTGGTGGCAGGTCGTGCGCCACGTCATCATCCCGACGATCAAGCCCTACACGCTCGTGGTCTCCATCATCGCCACCATCGCCGCCTTGCGCACCTTCGGCGAAGTGTATGTAATGACCGGCGGCGGCCCCTTCCACCGCACCAACCTATTGGCCTATTACATCTATACGCTCGGGTTCAAATATCTCGAAGTAGGGTACGCCGCGGCCGTCTCGCTGTGCTTGCTGGTCGTCATATTGATCTTTGCCCTGCTCAACTTTCGCCTCGCCGGCCGAGGAGATTGAGATGGCCAAGCGCATTCTGCTCTACGCGATCCTGTGCGCGGTTGGCGCGATCTTGCTGGTTCCTTTCGCCTGGCTACTATCCACCGCGCTCAAACCCGAGTCGGCCGATCTGTTCGCCCATCCTCCGCAGTGGATTCCCGACCCCATCGTCTGGGGCAACTTCGCCAAGGCTTGGAACATCCTCCCGTTTGTGCGCTACCTCTTTAATACCTTCTACATTGCCATCGCCACGGTCCTGCTCAACTTGGCGTGTTGTTCGCTGGCTGGCTACGCCCTCGCCCGCATGCAATTTCGCGGACGCCAAGCCATCTTCTACTGCATATTGGCCACGACCATGGTGCCGTTCCAAGTCCTCTTAATCCCGCTCTTTATCGTCACCTTAAAGCTGGGCCTCGTGGATTCATACGCCGGCGTCATTTTGCCAGTGGCGGTCAACGCCTTTGGCATCTTTCTCCTGCGCCAAGCCTTCACCACCATTCCCACCGACTTAGAGGACGCCGCGCGCATCGACGGCTGCGGCCCGTGGACCATCTATGCGCGCATTATGATGCCCCTAGTCAAACCAGCCCTCGCCGCGCAGGCAGCCTTCACGTTCGTGGCCCAGTGGAACGATTTTCTGTGGCCGCTGGTGGTGCTCAAAAGCCGCGAGCTGTACACCCTGCAATTGGGACTGGCCAGCCTCCAAGGCGTCTTTGGGGTCAACTGGCGCTACATCTCGGCGGCCTCTATCATCGCCTTGGTGCCGACGGTGCTGTTCTTTCTCTTCACCCAGCGATTTTTCACGCAGGGGCTGACGGCTGGTGCCGTGAAGGAATAGCGGGGTCGTCATCTTCGGCATCTGAGTGAGGAGATAGCAAGGCGCATGTCATCCCTTATGTTAGCCGATTTGCCCATGGACTTCGCTGCCAACCCAGATGCTGTCTCGGCCGTCGCCGAGGCGCACCGTCTCGCCTATGGACACCTTTTTAATTCCGCGTTCGCCGCAGAAACGTCGCTGATCGACCCGCTCCCGCATCAGCGCATTGCCGTGTACGAGCAGATGCTGCAACAGGGGGCCCTGCGATTCTTGCTAGCCGACGACGCAGGGGCCGGCAAAACGATCATGACGGGCCTATACGTGCGCGAGATGCTGTCCCGCCGCCTCATCCGTCGCGTGCTCATCGTCCCGCCGGCTGGCTTGGTCGGCAACTGGGAGCGGGAAATGCGCACCCTGTTTCGCCTGTCATTCCGCATCGTCAGCGGCGCAGACGCACGCACCGGCAATCCCTTCCTCGACCCGGAGAGCGACCAAGTAATCGTCAGCATCGACACCTTGGCCGGGGAACGCATGTTTGGCCACCTCAAAGACTCGCAAACCGACGCCTACGACCTCGTCGTCTTCGACGAAGCGCACAAGCTATCCGCGGATCGTCAACCAGATTTCCGGGTGCGCAAGACGGATCAGTACAAGTTGGCGGAAGCCCTAGCCGGTGCCGAGGTAGAGGAGGAGCGCTGGGAGCTTCCTTGGTCGGCCCAACACCTGCTGTTGCTAACGGCCACGCCGCACATGGGCAAGGATTATCCCTACTATTTCCTGTGGCGTCTGCTGCTGCCGGACGCGCTCTCGACCTACGACGCGTTCGACACTTTTCCCCGCGACTCTCGGCAGAGGCACTTCATCCGCCGGACCAAGGAGGAGATGGTCCGCTTCGATGGTGCTCCGCTGTATCCACAGCGAAACTGCGCCACCCTGAGCTATGAGCTCTCGCAGGGGCCAGAGAGCGAACAGAATCTCTACGACGAGACGACCGAATACATCGGGTATTACTACAACTGCGCCGGAGTGTTGAACCAGTCCGCTGCCCGCTTGGCGATGAGCGTCTTTCAGCGGCGTCTCGCTAGTTCCACCTATGCCCTCTTACGCTCCTTCGAGCGTCGGCAAGAAAAGCTCGCAGGGCTGATTGACGACATTCGGAATGGACGACTTACCGAGGAACAGCTCGTGCGCCAGCAACGGAGCCTCGACAAGCTCGACGACATCTTTGAAACGCGGACCGCCGATGAGGACGCCGCAAGCGAGGACGGAGGCGAGCAACACGAGGAGTTCGAGGGTGAAGCCCTAAGCGGCACTATCGCGGTCAACCTCAGCGAGCTGGAGGTAGAGCGTCGCACAGTCGAAGCGTTGCTCGACAAGACTCGGAACCTGTTTAACACTAGTGAGGAATCCAAGTTCGAGAAGCTGCGCGAAGTGCTCAGCGATCCGCAGTACCTCGACGAGAAGCTCATCATCTTCACCGAGCACCGCGACACTGCGGAGTTTTTGGTGCGCCGGCTCGAAGGGCTCGGCTTCACAGGTCAAGTTGCTCTGATCCACGGCGGCCTTCCCTACCAGGAGCGCGAGCGCCAAGTCGAGTTTTTTCGCCAACCGGCAGCGGAAGGCGGGGCTAATTACCTAGTGGCCACCGACGCCGCTGGCGAGGGGATCAATCTGCAATTCTGCTGGCTGATGGTGAACTACGACGTTCCCTGGAATCCAGCGCGGCTCGAACAGCGGATGGGTCGCATCCATCGCTACGGCCAGCAGCGCGATCCAGTGGTCATCGTCAATCTGGTGGCTGGCGGTACGCGCGAGGGTCGGGTGCTGAAGACCCTGCTCGACAAGCTCGAAGCGATCCGTCGCCAGCTTCAATCTGATAAGGTATTCGACGTGGTAGGCCGGCTGTTTGAGGGGCTGTCTATGCGGGACTATCTGGAGCAGGCGGTCACTGGAGATGCCGACAGGATTGCCGAGCGCTTGGAGGGCGACCTTACGGAGCAACAAGTCCAAGCTCTTGCGGAGCGAGAGCGCGTGCTCTTTGGGGAAGGCGGCGAGGTGCGTCGGCTACTCGCGCATCTCAACGACGAGGCAGAGCAGGAGAACTATCGCCGGTTGCTGCCCGGATACGTGCGCCGTTTTGTGGAGCGAGCTGCGCCGCTGCTCGACTTGCGCGTCGAGGGCGACTTAGGAGCCACGTTTGCGCTGGTGCCCGACCGGCCCCGCGCGGCCGATGCCTTGTTGCCCGCGCTTGAGGTCTATTCCGAGGAAGCGCGCGAGCGGCTGACGGTGTACAAGCCGACTGACCACGAAAGCGCGGTCTGGATGCACCCCGGCGAGCCGGTGTTCGACGCCCTCTCAGGCGCGATCCTGAGTCGCTTCGGACGCGACGGGCTCAAGGGTGCCGTGTTCATCGACCCTTATGCAGCCGAGGCATATCTGTTTCACATCGCACTCATTTCCGTCGAACAGCACAGCCAAGGCAACGCAGGGCCGACCGCCCCGCAGCCCCTCGAATCGCGCCTGATTGGGCTGCGCCAATTGAGCAACGGCACTGTAGAGGAATGTCCAGTCGAGCATCTGCTTCTGCTCAGAGGTGCCCACGGCTTCGCGCCGAGCCGGGTGCCACTGGCTACCTTAGCTCGCGACATGGTCGCTGATGCTGCCCAGTTCATCCGCGAGGACGTGAGTGAGCGCGTCGCGCAAGCCCATCGCCAGCGCCGCCTCGACGATCTGCCCGAACGCCTAGAGTTCGTCAATCGCGGCTTCGACTTTCAGGCTGCCGAACTCGCCGCCGCCCGATCCCGCCTTAGCGAAATGGCCCGCGATGGTAATCGCTACGCCCAAGGGGAACTCTCCAAGGTCAAGGAACGGCAGCGGAGCTTGACGGCTTCCCGCAACTATCGCCTCGCCGAACTGCAAGCCGAACCAAACCTCATCCAGGCCGGTGAGATCGAGTTCCTCGTTCACGCCCTCGTGGTGCCCGTCCAAGATTCCGCGGAGACTGAGCTCTACGATGCCGATGTCGAAGCCATTGCTGTGGAGGTGGCTACCGATTATGAGAAGCGCTTCGGGGCTGAGGTGCAGGATGTTTCGCGGCCCGAACTAGCGCGGCGCGCCGGGCTAACCGACTGGCCGGGCTTCGATCTGCTTTCTCGCCGTGCCGGAGCGGAACGGCGCGCCATAGAAGTCAAGGGACGGGCCGGTACCGGCGGCATTGAAATGAGTGATAATGAATGGGCCAAGGCTTGCAATCTCCGCGACGAATACTGGCTCTACGTCGTCTTCGACTGCGCTACGCCTCACCCGCGTTTGGTGCGGGTGCGCGATCCGTTTGCCAAGCTCCTCGTCAGGAGCCGCGAGTCTATCGCCTACATTATCAACCCAAGGGCTGTTATAGAGGCAGCCGAGTAACGCAGACGCGATTGCATGAATCAAACCCATAGGGGAAATTTTGAGGTAAGCGGTCTTGGCGGCACAGGTTGGCCGACAGCCGGCAGGACCCTCACCAGCGAGGAGTCGCAACCCATGATGACGACAACCATGCGTTTCTTCAACACCGCCGGTCCCATCAAGGCGGAAATGCACTACCACATATCGCCTCTAGCGCGGCTCGACTGCGACGACTTCCTACAGCTCATCCGGCAGGAAAAGTACTTCGTCCTGCACGCGCCGCGCCAGACCGGCAAGACCTCCGCGCTCCTAGCGCTGCGCGATGAACTGAACGCCAGCGGCGAGTTTCGCTGTGTGTACGTCAACGTCGAGGTCGGCCAGACGGCGCGGGAGGATGTGGCCGCGGCTATGCGGGCGATACTCAGCGCATTGGCTCGTGCGGCGCGCCACACGCTCGATGACTTGTTTGTCACCGACATTTGGCGCGGCATTCTCGACGACGCTGGCCCCAACGACGCGCTGGGGGAGACCCTTGCCTGCTGGGCGGCCGCGGATCCAAAGCCGCTGGTACTGATGATCGACGAGATTGACGCCCTGATCGGCGACACCCTGCTAGCCGTGCTGCGGCAATTGCGCGCTGGCTACCCAGAGCGCCCGCGCCGCTTTCCCCAGAGCGTGATTCTGTGCGGGGTGCGCGACGTGCGCGACTACCGCATCCGCTCGTCCGCAGAAAACGCCATCATCGCCGGGGGCAGCGCGTTCAACATCCGCGCCGAATCCCTGCGCCTCGGGGACTTCTCGCGCGCCGAGGTTGAGTCCCTGCTGGCGCAGCACACCGAGGAGACCGGCCAAGCGTTCACCGAGGAGGCACGACGCGACATCTGGGAGCTAACCCAAGGCCAACCGTGGCTCGTGAACGCCCTCGCCTACGAAGCCTGCTGGGGCAACAAGGCCGGGCGTGACCGCAGCCGGTCCATCACCACCGACGCCATCCAGGACGCCCGCGAGCAGTTGATCCTGCGCCGCGAGACGCATCTGGATCAGCTCACCGACAAGCTGCAAGAAGAGCGGGTGCGGCGGGTGGTCGAGCCGCTGCTGAAAGGAGCCGATGATGCCGGCTCGTTTGCTGCCGCCGATCTGCAGTACGTGCGCGATCTCGGACTCGTGCGTACCGACGATCCCATTGCCATCGCCAACCCGATCTACCGCGAGGTGATCCCGCGCGACCTCACCTACACCACCCAAGCAGGCTTTTACCACGACCCGGCTTGGTACGTCGATGCAGACGGCACCCTGCAGGTGGGCAAGCTCCTAGCCGCGTTCCAAGAGTTTTTCCGCGAGCATTCCGAGCACTGGATGGAGCGGTTCCAGTACAAGGAGGCGGGGCCGCAGTTGCTACTCCAAGCGTTTTTACAGCGCATCGTGAACAGCGGCGGCCGGATCGAGCGAGAGTATGGCTTGGGTCGGATGCGCACCGACTTGCTGCTGATATGGCCAGTGGGCGGGGATCGCGGCAAGACGCAGAAGGTCGTCATTGAGTGCAAGGTGCTGCGTCGAGGGCTGGAGCAGACGCTGCGCGAAGGGCTGGAGCAGACGCGCGCCTACATGGATCGCTGCGCTACGGCGGAAGGACACCTCGTGCTCTTTGACCGCAGCGAGGGCAAGTCGTGGGACGACAAGGTCTATCGCCGCGAGGAAACTGAAGGCGGCGCGCCGGTCGAGGTGTGGGGAATGTGAGCGGATGACGGCTTCTAAAAGGATGGCTATCGCCCGCGTCAGGCAGAGGGTAGTGGAGGGTGGGCACGATGTGCCGGAGCCGGTTATTCGTCGCCGATTCCACGCTGGGTGGCCATCGGCCTCAAACCCGAAGCACCGCGGACGTACCTATTGGCCGATGGCAGTGAAGTCCAGATGGACATTGCGGTTGCGCGAATCGAACTCAGGGGGGAAATCGTGGGAGGCACGGTTCTTTTTGGAGACGCAGACACCGAGCCGTTGCTCGGGGTAACGGCTCGGGAGTCCCTCGGTATCGAAGTCGATCCGCTCAACCAGCGACTGGAGAAGCTGCCGGCCGTGCGGCTCAAGAGCTTGTAGAGGAGAGCGAGATTGGAGAAAGGAGAACAGCATGGGCACAGATCGCACTTACGGCCCCGGGGAGATAGCAGCCCAGGGGGAAGCCATTTATCGTGAACAGATCCAGTCTAAAGTTGAGCCAACGGAGAAAGGGAAATTCGTAGTCATTGACGTTGAGACCGGAGACTATGAGATCGACGCAGGGGACGCGGTGGCTACGCGGCGGCTTTTGGAGCGGAGGCCGTCGGCCGTTACATACGGAGTGCGCGTCGGCCATCGCGCAGCATACAGCCACGTCGGTGGCTTCCGGAATCCCAAGCACGATGATTAAGGGAAAGATTAGCGAGAATCAACAGGCGTTGCTTCCTATAGACATTATAGACGGTGAAGGCCGCCCGAGGTCATTGGAGGTTATCCTAGACACCGGGTTTACTGGGTATTTGACACTGCCTCCGGAATCCATCCGTCAATTGGGACTGACCTCCATTGGTCAACGGACCTTTGAGCTAGCTAATGGGGAACTCTTTGAGTTTGCGGCCTACCTCGCCATGGTGTCCTGGCATGGACGCCTCCGTGATGTGCTGGTGCTGCAGTCGGACAGTGTTCCGTTGCTGGGCATGACTCTGCTCTGGGGTAGTCGAGTTACTGTGGATGCGTTGGACGACGGAGAGGTTATCATTGAAGCGCTTCCACCAGCCCAGTGACGGGAAGTCGAAGGCCCATGCGCCACGGGCGACGTTCGGTTGCGCGAATCGAACTCAGGGGGAAATCGTGGGAGGCACGGTTCTTTTCGGGGACGCAGACACCGAGCCGCTGCTCGGATTGACCGCCCTCGAGTCGATGGGCATCGAAGTGGACCCGCGCAACGAGACGCTAAAAAGGCTGCCAGCGGTACGCCTCAAGAGCCTGCGGACGAGATCGAGAACGTAGGAGCAGCATGGGAGTACGACAGCCGCGTTATAGCAAAGAGGAGTTCGCCCGGCGTGGTCAGGCGATCTATGAGCAACGGGTGAGGCCGCAGGTGGAAGAGGGCAATATCGGCAGGATCGTGGCGATTGATATTGAGACGGGCGAGTTTGAGGTAGCGGACGATCCACTTGCCGCCTCTGACCAACTTTTTGCGCGTTGTCCAGATGCACAGCCGTGGTTAGTGCGTATTGGGCATCGTGCGCTACATCGGTTTGGGGTCTCACATGCCGGTAGTGGAATATAATGCTGGGAAGGTGCAGCGAATCAAGGCTATAATCGACACCAGTTTCAGCACCGAGGAGGTACCATAGATGCCGAGCTATGAACATAAAAAGCTAGTTGAACGGATAGAACAGATCAACAAGTTACCGGATGATCCCGAAGAGTACGCGGATTGGATTAAGGCTGGTACACACCTCTCTTTGCTGCAGAACAACGCCGAAGAAGATGAATTGATTATCTATGCAGGTGGTAAATATATCTTTATCCATGGAGTCGTCGTCAATGAGGACAATCTTTGTCCCCTAGACCAAGACGACTTGCTAGATTGGAATGGTAATCCGTGCTCCCTTTGTGCAGGCTTTGTTTGGGGAAGTGAGAGAGACGATGTATGGATTGAACGAAGTGGCCTCATACACAGAACGAAAACGCTTGAATCAGCACGTCAGCTAATTTTTGCGCGGGAATTTGCGGAACTCCAGAACAACGAATCTATGTATTACGAGGTTCTCCAAGAATATACGCACATCACAGGTATTCATTGGAATCCTGAACAGAACGCATATTGCCGATTCGATGGTCTCGGAGAATTGGAACACGTTGTATCCATTACCGCCGAAAATACGTCTCAAGGCGTATCGCTCGTATCGTTCAAACGAGAACCTCTTGAGGAGTACCTAGCTGCATCCCAATCCGTTCTCGTTCAAATGTTCGACTTTACGTTGGGTAGACTGGCGGACATGAATTGGCACTATGCTCCTGAAAACGTTATCAAGAAAACCCACATTTTCTTCCGGCAGAAACTCGATCTTGGAAAATCAGCTCATACCCGTGGAGTGCAGATTATCCGACCGAGAAGGTCAAATAGCGAGATATTTGCATCGATCAAAGGAGAACAAGAAAGACAATACGTCGAATTTATAGCGTATGATTTTCGTAATGATTGCATTACAAACATATCAACGGCTCCAAATAAAACCGCGAACTATTTCCAAGAGCATAAAAAATCTATTCCATTTGAAACTTATCCTGCGTTTTTTAATGCAGAAGTTCTGTCAAAATATAAGAGCGATCACGACAAATATTCAATTGACGAACAGAATAGAACTATAGATTGCCGCGATGCATGGGCATTGCGCAACTACGGTGTGAACGAAGCAGGACAGGTTTATGCATATATTTGTTATCTCGGAAACCTTCCGTATAGTGAACAACTGTATTGGAAGAGCTTCAATGAAAAACCAAAAACTGGAATATCCGAACGCGATCTGAAGAGCGATTTCAAAGGCGAATGGGTTGAGAATACCGATCCACTTGCTAGGATCAAGCACATCCTTACACAGTGGGAAAAATCGGACGTGCCTTGGTGGAAGCTTCGTGATCCGGCGTCCGTTGGGCGCGTCACTCCGCCACTTACGAGCAGTCGAGACGAATGGGCACGCTCATTCACGAACTTGGCCCAGTTTATCATCGAGGGCTTTGAAATTAAGGCCATCCGCACGAAGTTGGACGAATTGGGGATAGCTTGGCAACGTGACGAGAAGAGCCTGTCGCTCTTAGAACGTGTCCTGTCTGGTGAAACTGAGAACGGATGTACGCAAAAGCTCAATGGTCTGCGTTCAATACAACGCATTCGCTCCAAAGTAGGTGCTCATGCACGAGGCACGGAGGCCGATGCCTTGGCTAAACGCGCCGTACAGGAACACGGCAGTTATGCCGCTCATTTTGAAGATGTCTGTAGAAACATCGTAAGCGAACTCGAACACATTGAACGAGCATTTAACCAAGGTATCACCGAGGATCAAGAGTAATCTGCCCCAATCAAACCGCCGCAGAGCAAATAGATGAATCCACAAAATGATGTCTGACCAAAAACGCCTCATCGAAGTCGCCTTCCCCCTGAAGCAGGTTTCCCTCGACTCTGTCCACGAGAAGAATGTGCGGCACGGGCACATCTCCACGCTGCACATCTGGCCGGCGCGGCGACCGCTGGCTGCGGCGCGGGCGGCGCTGATTGCGACGTTGCTTGCCGATCCCGGCGATCCCAAGCAACGGCAGGAGATTCTGGAGCGCATGGCTGGTCGCGTCGTCGAGACGATTGAGCGCAAGCGGGTGGGTGGGCGTGTGGTCGAGAAGGTGAAGGAGGAGACGGTCGGCGGCATTCTCCATTGGGGGCGCGAGAATGATCCCGATCTGGCGTGGTTCCGCGAAGAGATTCGCAAGGCGTACGGCGGGCGGGCACCCAAGGTGCTGGACCCGTTCGCCGGTGGCGGTGCCATTCCGCTCGAAGCCATGCGCCTCGGCTGCGACGTGACCGCTATGGACATCAATCCGGTGGCTTGGTTCATCCTCAAGTGTACCCTCGAATATCCGCAGAAGCTCGTCGGTCAGACCCGCCCGTTGCCCGAGTTCGCGCTGGAGGACGGCGAATTCATGGAGGCGTTCCTGAAAGCGAAGGGGTTTAAGGGGGCCAGCTTGCGGACCTTCTTGGAGCGGCTTGGCCACGGCGATGGCGGCGAAATCCAGCTCGATCTCTTGCAACAGGACGATCCCATACTTGAGGCGGATCTCGCTTGGCACGTGCGCGCTTGGGGCCGGTGGGTGCTGGCCAAGGCGCGCACGGAGTTGGCTGCGTACTATCCGATTTATGCTGAGTTCGAGCCGCTGAAGCCGGACGAGGAGTACGAGCCGCGTCCCATGAGGCTGTTAGAGGTTGATGATGCGGGAGTTCCGCAGGTCAATCCGCTCAACGTCGAGTTCGACGCCGCCTATCTCAAAAACCCGCGCAACCCGCGCTGGATCGCCAAGCCGACGGTGGCCTATCTCTGGGCGCGGATCGTGACCTGCAAACAGTGCCGCGCCACGCTGCCGCTGCTCAAGACGCGCTGGCTGTGCAAGAAGGATCGCAAGCGCGTGCTGCTGACGATGGAGCCGAAGGCCGACCAGATCGGCGTTGTGTTCGGCGTGCAGAGCGATGTGCCGCACAACGGCGGCAACGCGGCGCAGCGGCGGGAGCACGACAAGCGCATTGGAGCGGGCACTATGTCGCGCACCGGCGCAACCTGCCCGTGCTGCGGCGCGATCACGACCATGGAGGATATCCGTTTTGAAGGTCGCGCTGGGCGGTTGGGCGCGGTGATGACGGTTGTGGTGGTGGATGGGCCGAAGGGCAAGGGTAAGGAATACCGCTTGCCGATGGACCATGAGCGGTCGGTGGCGGAAGTGACCGAGGAACAGCTTCAGGCGCTCTATGCGGATATCCCGTTTGGGTTGCCGGAGGAACCAATCATTGAGGACGCGAAACGAAATACGTGGTGTGTCCAATATGGAAAAACTTCTTGGCGGAAGTTGTTCACGAATCGGCAGCTATTGGCGCTTGGCTCGTTAGTTCTGATCCTTCGGAAACTGATGCAAGAACTTGACGGTTGGCCGGAGAGTTGGCGCGAGGCACTGATTACAAATCTTGCACTCGTGAATGATCGACTAGCCGACTACTCTAGCGCGATCTGCTCTTGGCACAACGGAAGAGAGGTAATTAGAAATACTTTTGGGCGATTTGCTTTGCCTATCGTCTGGGATTATACCGAACTCAATCCGTTATCAGATTCCTCTGGTAACTTCCTCGGCGCACTTGATTGGGTTTCTAAGGTCTGCGAGCATCTGCAAAAAAGCGTCGATTCAGCCAGGAGTGGAGAGAGCATTTGTGCATCGGCCATCACCTGCCCAACCGATAGTGTCGATCTGATATTAACCGACCCACCTTACTACGATGCAATCGGTTATTCCGTCCTTATGGACTTCTTCTATGTCTGGCTTAGGCGATCGACACATGGATTGTCCGCCAAGGTCGAATCGGTCTTCTCCGATGCCCTTGGCCCCAAATGGGATCATGGCACCAGCGACGGCGAGCTCATAGACGACGCCAGTAGATTTGGTGGCGACAGAGAGCGGTCCAAGCAGAACTATGAAGACGGCATGGCCCGATCGTTCCGCTCTTGTCACGCTGCGTTGGGGCCAAACGGGCGGCTCGTGGTTGTGTTTGCCAACAAGCATCCCAATGCTTGGGAGACGTTGATCGCTGCCCTGATTCGGGCCGGCTTCGTCGTCGATGGCTCGTGGCCCATCCAGACCGAGATGAGCAACAGAACCCGCTCACTAGGGTCGGCCGCTCTCGCCTCCTCCGTCTGGATCGTCTGCAAAAAGCGCCCCCCCGCTCGCCCCGGCTGGGACACCACCGTCCTCAACGAAATGCGCGACAACATCACCCAGCAACTCCGCGACTTCTGGGACGCCGGCATCCGCGGCCCCGACTTCGTGTGGGCCGCAACCGGCCCGGCCCTCGAAGCCTTCAGCAAGCACCCCGTAGTCAAAAAGGCCAACGACCCGAACCAACTAATGACCGTCTCGGCCTTCCTGCGCGAAGTGCGGCGCATGGTCGTCGATTTCGTCGTCGGCCGCGTGCTGACCCAAGACGGCGACCAAGAAGCCGCGACCGGCCTCGACGACGTAACCACCTACTACCTGCTCCATCGCCACGACTTCGGCATGGCAGAAGCACCCGTCGGCGGCTGCATCCTCTACGCCCTATCGTGCAACCTCTCCGACTCCGCCCTCGTCAACCAGCACGACCTCCTCGCCCAAGCGGGCAAAGGAGGAGCCAGCGACGAACCCGAAGAGGACGACCCACCCGAGGACGCAGAAGAGACAAGCGGCGGTGCCAAAGTCAAACTCAAACCCTATAACCGGCGGCAGGGCCGCAACCTCGGCCTCGAAGCCCCAGGCGGACGCCCCGTACCCCTCATCGACCAAGTCCACAAACTCATGCACCTCTGGCGCGCCGGCGACCAAGTCAAAGTGGACGACTACCTAGATACCCGCGGCCTCCAGCGCAACGCCCTGTTCAACCAAATCCTCCAAGCCCTCATCGAACTAGCCGCCGCCGGCTCCGACGAACGCTCCATCCTCGAAGCCCTAAGCAACCACGTAGCCGCTCGCGGCGGTGTTCAGGCACAGAGGCAGAGGCAGCTTCAATTCGGAGAAGCGTCATGATTACTTTACTTCACCTCGTGAGTTTCAAGAACTGCGCTGATGATAGCATTCCGTTTCGGTTCGTTAAAGGTGATCGTCGGATTGAGTGTATACGAGGTTGAGAATAATGAAAAATATTTTGACAGTAGGCTGTGAGATTCCAGGAGGACTCGGAGAATGTGTCGAGTTCAATTCAAAGACTTCGCTTTTAGACGCTGACTTTGTTCTATTCTGTCCAGACTTTGGATACTACCATTCCAGTCAAGAGTATAAAGGCAAGCCACGACTTTCAGATTCTTCATCCTTTCGGCTCCAAGAAGTGATAAACCACTGGCGTAGGGAGTTGAATTATTTTAAAAAAATCGGCAAGACAGTGTTCATGATAATGAGTGACCGTAAAAAAGTTTACGTAAACACCGGCGGAGAAGAAGATTCTGGCATAGATCTAATCAGCACAACTACTAAGTAGTTAACAAAAAGTCCGTTGACACTTTTCCCTTGCCCTCTAAACTTAGTTGTATGCCCGGAGGCCGCTTATGACTCCGTTTTCCCTTCCCCGCCGCGAGCGCCGCTTGTTGGAGGCTTTGGTCGTCCAAACCCCGGATGCGATGGTCTTACGTCGAGCGCAAGCCCTGCTTTGGGTGGCGGCGGGCGATTCGGTAACTCATGTTGCTCAACGCCTGTGTGTTACGCGTCAAGCCATCTATAAATGGATCCGGCTGTTTGAGCAATCGTCGATCTCGAATCTGGCGACGCGCCTTCAAGCCGCCCCCCGCAGTGGACGACCGGGTAAAGTAAAAGGCGTGATTGAGCCCCTGCTAGACGAAGTCATCGATCACGATCCTCGTCTTTTCGGCCTCAATTCAACGGTATGGACCGCGTCGTTATTGGCGCAGTATCTACACGCAGAGCATACCCTCTGCGTTTCGGTGTCTAGTATCCGCCAAGCGCTGGTTCGATTAGATATTAAATGGAAACGGCCTCGGCATACCTTGTCCTTGCGCTCGCCGACTTGGCGGCAAGCCAAAGGCGGGTTAAAAAGGGGCTGGCGACGCGGAAACGCACCGTAATCCTCATGCTGGATGAAGTCATTCTCACCGAAACGCCGCCGTTGTATAGTTGTTATGGGCACCGTGGCCAACCGGTGCAGGTGCCGATCACCGGCCAGCGCGCCAAACGGATTCTGCACGGCGCGCTTAACATCAAAAGTGGCGAGGTCGCGCTGCTGATTTCGCAGGAATGGACGCAAGATACCCACCAGATTTTTCTGCGTCTCATACGCGCCCACTGGCGCGGATGGCAGATCGTCCTCTTTGAAGATCGGGGCTCGCCTCATAAAGCGGAAGGCAGTTTGCGGTTGGCGGCCGACCTGAATATGGAAATTCGTCTATTACCGCGGGCCACCCCGGAGTTGAATGCGATGGATCATTTATGGCGTTGGGTGAAAGGACGCGGGTTGGCCAACCAACCCACCGCCTCCATCGATGAGTCCGCCGATAGGGCATGCCAGTATATCTGGCAACTGAGGCCGCAGGAGCGATTGCAAAAAGCCGGCGTCTACGCTGATAATTTCTGGCTGAAGTCATAAACCTGGTGTAAACGAACTTTTTGTCACCTACTTAATAGAGTGTGCCCTCTGTCCAACTATGACTTGCTCCCGTTTTCGACAAAGATTGTTGAATCCAAAGGGGGCTCGATGAGACTGCATCCAGGTGAAGATCTTCTGAGGGGATACTGGCAGCAGTTCGGCAATGAGAGCGAATATCATGTCCATATGGAGGAATCAGATTCTTTTAGACCAGTTGTAGTTACACGCCATGGTGGTCGGATTGTCGGAGGGATCTTCCGATATAAAAATGGTGGCGCATTAGTGGCCCTACCATGGATCAATTTCGATAGGGAGGAATTTTATGATGAAGGGCAGAGAGCCGAGGATGACGATGTTGATGAGGAATGGACGTGGACACCCAAGGCTATAGGGTGGGGGGAAATATTTAGGCTCATTATGGATTCCGGGGAGTTGTCTTGAAAGGGTAATCCCAACGGCCAGGGCAATCGCATCAAAAGTGCCCAGCGGACAATACTTTAGCCAAATAGGTGTTATCCCATCCGGCCTTGAGCCGTTTGGTCTGGACGCCGACCTTGGCCGTCTTCTCTTGCTGGAGCAGACTCACGGCAATCTGTCGCAGGAGGGCCATATTTTCCGGGGCATGGCCGGTGCGTACCCGTGAGTCATCTTCACGGAAGACCACATCCAGTATCCAGTGCAAGGAATTTTCAATGCTCCAATGACTACGCACCGCTTCACCAAACCGCTGGGCATCGTTGTCCAGGCTGGAGATATAGTAGCGTCGTTCCACGGAGACTTGATCGCCTACCTGTCGCTGGGCTTCAACCATACCGAACAAGCCTAAGCCCTTCCAAGCGGTCCCATCGGCAAAAGCGTCGACCTGATCGGTGGTCCAGTACCGGCGGGTCTCAATGCGGCCGTGGTTTTCATCGTAGGTCTCAAACATGTCGACCGATAGATCCTGATGCAGTTGAGGCTCCCCTCGGTCGAAGACCTGACGCAGATGATGCAACAGCTTGGGCTGATTAGCCTTGACGGCCAGTACGTAGTCGCCTTGCCGGTCGATGACCTGTTCGGCCACGCTTTTGTGGCAGCCGATGGCATCGACGGTGACGATGCAGCCTTTGAGCGCCAGCACACGCAGCAGTTCGGGAATGAGGGTGATCTCGTCCAGACCGCCTTCACAGTGGAACTGGCCTAACACCAGTCGGTTTTTCACCGCCCAGGCATTGACCATATGTACGGCTGCTTTACCCGAGGTTCGGTCATAAGAGTGGCGCAACGTTTTGCCATCAATAGGCACAATCTCTTCCTCAAGCTTGGGGAGGAGGGATTGGACCCAAGCACTGAAACAGTCCTGGAAATGCTCGGGCGAGATCCGGGCGAAGACGCGGCCGAAGGTGTCATGGGAAGGAATGCCATTGGGCAACGCCAGAAAGGTTTTTAGCCAGTCGTATTTGGATCGCCCAAACTCAGCGATATGCACCCAGTTGTCGGCCCCGCAGATCGCGCCACACACGGCAATGACCACAATATCGATGAGACGATGCCTTTGGCTGCGCTCGATACGGGGATCGGGTACCTGGGAAAAATGTTCAATCAGTGAATCAGCCGAAGGTGCCATGGGGAAACGTTCCAAGAGAAGGGGAGAGAAGCAGCGCACCAGCGCTATCGAAAAAGACACAGAAAATATAACATAACCCTATGACAAATCTCAATTTTTGGTGCGATTGCCCTGTCCCAACGGCTTATCTTGGTGCTGTGCGCTCTTTTTCCTTGCCTTCCAATCTGGCTTTTCACAATGGTCAATATCCAAAATCTCATCGATGATGCCAAATGCTTTGAAACGGTTCGCGACGTGCGCTGGTCCGATGGTATTTTCTGTCCGCACGGTGGTTCGGCTCGGCTTATCAAGCGGGGCTTTGAGGACACGCAGCCCCATCGCCAACGCGACCGATGCCACGGCTGTGCTCGGGACTTTGATGATTTGACGGGCACCGTGTTAGCGGGTCACCACCAGCCGTTACGGGTTTGGATTCTGGGTCTGTATTTCATGGGCTTAAATCGGTCTAACCGGCAAATGGCCCAGGAACTGGGATTGAATAAAGAGGATGCGCAGCACATGACCACGCACCTGCGGCAAGGCCTCGTCGCCCAGCAGGAGCCCGCTTCGCTTGATGGTGAAGTCGAGTGCGATGAAGTCTATATTGTGGCCGGTCATAAGGGGTATCCTACCGCGGTGAAAAAAAAGGACGAAAAGGACGACGCAATCGACTCAAAGGCGGTCGAGGACGTGGCACCTTAGCCAGAGAAAAACCGCCGATCTTGGGCCTGATTCAACGCGGGGGGGATGTGTGCATTCAGAGGCTGGAGAATGTCCAGCAAAAAACCATGGAGCCGCTGATTAAAAAGGCTCTTATCCCGGACACGCTCATTTATACCGATGAGTACAACATCTACGGACGGCTGGAAGCTTGGGGCTATGCCCATGCCGTGGTTCATCATGGCCAGGGTGAATTCGCACGGGATGACGATCAAGATGGCTTTTGTGAAGTGCATGTCAATACCATAGAAGGTTTCTGGTCTTTGTTACGTTCTTGGTTGAGACCGCACCGAGGGATCTCGCAGGAAAAACTCCCGCTATATCTGGGCTTTTTTGAATTCGTTCATAACAGGAGAAAAAGGGGCAAAGCGCTCCTGGAAGGCCTCATTAAAGGCATTCTGGGAATAGCTCCCTGCAATCCATAATGAGCCAAACCGCTTCTGGAACGAAGCCTATAAGGCGGCGTGGGACTCGGTGCAGTCTTGGAATGCGAACATAGAAAGGTACTCCATAGCCGACCTACCCAACTCCGACAACTTCTCTTGGCAGCGCCTAGTGCGCCGCAAGGTGGTCTATCTGTATTCGGGGGCCACATTTACCGACGAAAATACCACAACACTGCTGCATCCGCAGGCGGATAAAACTACAGAGGCTAATCCGACTGAAAAGTCTGACGTCGGCTACCGCTACGTGATGGGGCGCGAGGGCTTTGGCAACAACAACCACACGATTGATGAATTCGCCGGGATCGGCCTTCATGTACACGAGATCGGTCATCTACTGGGCCTTGACCATGGTGATGGCGAGTGGACGGGCGAGAATCCCCACATGCCACGGGCAGAGGAGACGGAGACCAATGCGGAGGGTGCCAATTTTGTGGGCTGGGGGTTGATGCAGGGCGGGCGAGAGGGACCGGAACAGGCGGACACGACTAGAGGCTTGTCCCGGGCCTATAGCTCCTGTCCGGTGCCGATCAACCCATCTTACCGGATGGACTTGGGCTGGCTGGATCCGACCGAGATAACCGCGTCTCAGAACGACTACCCCCTAGCGCTGGGGTCGGTGTACATGATTGATACGGGAACGCGCATTCATCCAACGGATCCAAGGATAGCTCATGACATCCTTTTACTTGAACGGCGTAGCAATAATAGTTTTGGTCGCTATATCTCCTTCTACGAGTATGAGGACCAAGATCCGGGCCTGTTGATCTGGCGTCGCACCCATGCGGAGCGGCCGGTGCTGATTGTGGCTGACGGGCGTCGCATCCGGAACGCACGCGATCAAGAGGCGGATTTCCAGGTGCCCGAATACCAAGACCAACTCTCGGATCCGTTCCCTGTATCGGCGGACGTGTACCCTCTGTATGGTGAAAGCACTTCCCCTTCTTATGCCCAGCCGACGGTCAACGCGGTGTACGCGCACACCGCCGACACCGGCCTCCGCCAAGAGGTCCACTGGGATGCGGACATAGGTCGGAACCTGGATCCGGGCAACCTGGGCGTGGCCCTGACCGACATCCGACGCGGCAATGACGATGACGAGCTGACCTTAGACATCCAACTTAATTACTGGGCGGGGGATATTGAGCAGCCCGGTAAAGAGGTGACATGGATGAAGGAGACCTGGGGGGACGGGGTTCCGTCCTGGGATACAGGCATGGTCTCTGTCGCTGGCGACCTGACCATTAAGGGCAATGGAGGAGACAGGCTAAAGCACAAGGCGAGGTTGACCATCGTACCGTCACTATGACGAATGTCACTTTGAGTAAATGCGGCGCGAGGGTAACGCTGGATCCGACGATCCCGTACGCGGGGAAGGAGATAACGGCGACGCTGCCGGACTTGGATGTGACCATAACAGGTGCACAGTGGCAGCGGCGGCGGGATAACGGGGCGTGGACGGACATTACTTCGGCGACGAACTCGGCCTACACGCCAGAGGCCAGGGATGAGGGCTCTGGGGATGAGGGGGATGAGGGCTGGCAGCTCCGGGCGACGGTGCGCTACCAAGCGGAAGACGATGTATATCCGTACGCCCAAAGCGCAGGGACCGCGCCGGTGCAGGAAGGGCAGGTGCCGCCGAAGCCGACGGCGGGACTGTTGGCGATGGCGGGGGTAAATCAAATCACGGTTGGTTGGGACTCCGTATCGGCCACGCCGGCGGTGTCTAAGTATCAGGTGCAATACCAGCGGGTACTGACCGGGCGCACGAGGTGGTCAGATTACGTCGATCAGGCAACGGTCTACCACGCAAACTCCTTCTACACCCACCGCAATGACGCGGCGGGCTACCCCTTGCATCCGGGGTATCGCTACCGCTACCGGGTACGCGCCCAAAACGTAGCGGGCGCTGGGTTGTGGTCGGAGGAGTTCCCGACGGACGGGGCGATTGTCCAAGCGGATGCGCCGGGCTTAGCCGGGCTGGTGTTGGACGACGAGTCCGTGGGACTGGTGGCCAACTGGACGTGTCCCAACTATGGGTTTTGCACCCCCTCGTCGGTGTGGTCGGTGGCCCCGCTGCGGTTGCAGGCTGAGATCAAGAGCGGTTCGTCGACGGCGTGGTCGTCGGTGTCATCGACGGTTTCCGGCGAACAGACGACGCATCGGGTAGGGGGACTGGACCGTGGGATGGTGCATCAGTTTCGGACGCGGGCGGTCAATTTGAATGGCGTGGCGGGTAGGGCATCCGAGGCGATAGCCCTGGTGCCGTTGCGGACGCAGACCGAATCGGGCGCGAATTGGGTAGCGCTGTCGTGGGATCAGCCAGATTACGCTGGGCTGGCGTGGCAGTATCGCTATAAGACGGCAGCCAGCGCCATGTGGGGCGACTGGCAGGAAGTATCCACCAGCAGGACAACCCCACAGACGGTTTCGGAACTGACTAATGGGGTCAGCTACCAGTTCCAAGTGCGGGCGCTGTCGGGGACGACGGCGCGGGCGGTCTCGTTTATCGAGTCGGCCACGGCGGGGACGCTGCCGCCCGAGACGCAGTCGGCCTACCAGATCAGTGCGTCCGGCAGCAATGCGCCTTCGTTTAGCGCGACTGCCAGCGGGATCCCCTCCGGCTGGTCCTCGTCGCGGCAGACGCCTATTTCGACGGCACCCTACGAATGGCGTATTAGCCGCACGCGGTCGGCGGGCGGCTCGTGGTCCAACTGGGGTAGCGCCACGGTCGTCTCCACCTACCCGTCGCCGCCCGAGACGCAGTCGGCCTACCAGATCAGTGCGTCCGGCAGCAATGCGCCTTCGTTTAGCGCCACCGCCAGCGGGATCCCCTCCGGCTGGTCCTCGTCGCGGCAGACGCCGGTCTCGGCGGCACCCTACGAGTGGCGCATCCGCCGCACGCGACCGGCTGGCGGCTCGTGGTCCAACTGGGGCAGCGCCACGGTCGTCAATACATTGACAGCGTCTACGGGCATACGCTTTGAGCCGAACACAGCAACCCGCCATATCGACGTAGGGGAAACAATAAGCTACACGTTCCCCTTCCCAACGGGTGCAGTCGGCAGCACTAGCTACTCATATTCACTGCCTTCTGGAGCGACAAGATTCCTCCACTCATTCAGTTGGACGGCTCCTGACCGAGGTGTTTCACAATACCTGAGACAGCTAGCCTTACCGCGACGGCCTCAAACGGCTCGGCCACCTTTACACTTCGTATTTTCGTCAATGAGCCTTAGTACAGCCCTTCCCGCACGGTATCGCGACGAACCGGCTCGAAATACTGCTTGATGAATCCCCAAGTCTGAAGCAGAACCGGCGGCACGAAGGTCTCTGAGACATCGCCGTCTTTTGAGACCTCCGTGCCGTCGATATAAAACACAAGCACGGAGAAGGCTCGGTTTCGGCCTAACCGAAACAAGTGTTGCTGTCGACCCATACGTGAATGGATAAAGTCGAGCTTCGTTGGTTGACCCTCCCAACGCGCGTTGATACGTTTTGGCGACCACCGCAAAAAGGAGGAGTTTTGACGCGCCCTACTTTCTCGCTAATCCTCGCTTTGGTCTGCGCCGCTTGTAGCGGCGAAGGTAGCCTACAACACGTGCCGCGCGAGCGCACCTTGATCACTGACTGCGTCGATCAGGGCACGTGCAGCGGCCAGTTCCAGGACTACGACGCCTTTAACCCCTACCTGCCCGGCAAAGTCTCGCGCACGGGGTATAACTTCCTCTACGAGCCGCTCTACTTTTACAACGCCTATCGCGACGAGATCATCCCCTGGATCGCCACCGGACACGAGTACAATACAGACTATACCGAAGTCACCATAAAAATTCGGCCCGGGGTCGAGTGGAGCGACGGGCAGCCGTGGACGGCGCACGACGTGGTCTTTACGATCAACATGCTCCGAGACAATGCGCCGGAACTGACCTTTGCGGTCGATATGCAAACCTGGGTAAAAACGGCCGTGGCCAGCGACAGCCTAACGGCGCGCATTGCGCTGACGGCCCCCAACCCGCGCTTCGTCTTCACGTATTTCACCCATAACTTCGACAATGGCGTGCCAATTGTGCCCCGGCACATCTGGGAGGGCCAAGACCCCAAGACCTTCGCCAACTTCGATCTGGCACGGGGCTGGCCCGTCGTAAGCGGTCCGTACCGCTTGGCGCACTCCGTGCCAGAGCAGCGGATATGGGATCGGCGCGCAGGCTGGTGGGCCACCAAGATCGGCTTCCGCCAGCCGCCGCAAGTCGAGCGGCTGATCTACCTGCCCTATATGGAGGAGGCCAAACAGGTCCAGAACCTCGCTACCAATGCCATGGACCTGTGCGCCGACATGCTGCCGCCCAACATCCGCACGATTCTAGACCAAAACCCCAATGTAACGACTTGGAGTGGCCAAGAGCCGCCCTATGGGTATCTGGACTGGTGGCCTATTTCGCTGGGCTTCAACACCCAAGAGTCGCCCTACGACGAGCCGGCCTTCCGCTGGGCCGTAAACCACGCCATCAACCGCGAGCAATTAGTAGAGGTTGGCTGGCAGGGGGCAGGGCGGCCAACCCTGTTGCCGTTTCCCGACTTTCCACGGCTCAGGCACTACACGACCCAAGTCCCGGATTTGCTGGAACAATATCCGGTGGGCCTGTTCGATCCGGCCCGCAGCGCGGCCCTGATGCAGGAGTCTGGGTGGCAGCGGGACGCCGAAGGCATCTGGACGCGGGACGGGGCACAGGCTAGGATTCTGCTCGACATCAGCCAGACCTTCCAAGACATCGGGCCGATCCTAGTCGAACAATTGCAGCGGGCCGGCTTTGCGGCCAACATGCGGATGACCTCAGACAACTACACGCGGATGACCACGGGCGCAGCCAAGACCTATATCTTTGGCAACGGCGGCTCGGTGCGCGACCCGTACTTTACGCTGCGGCTCTACCACAGTCGCTTCGTCCAGCCGACGGGCACGGCGACGCCGAACTTCTGGCGCTGGAAAAATCCCGAATATGACGCACTCGTCGATCAGATGGGACAGACCGCACCCGACGATCCGCGCTTGGTGGGCCTGTTCAAAGAGGCGTTGGCGATTTGGCTGCGCGAGATGCCAGCCGTACCCTTGCTGCAATTTTACCACCGCTTGCCACACAACCAAACCTACTGGACCAACTGGCCGTCGGCGGACAATCCGTATATCAATACGGCCTACTGGCACCGAACGTGGCTTTTGGTGTTGTTGAACCTACAACCAACAAGAGGCTAAATGAGACGCAGCATTTGCATATTGCTCAGCGCGTGGCTGCTCAGCGGCTGCGGCGACACCCCCTCTGACCAAGCGGCCGGCCAGCCCGCGAACGTCGCGGAATCGGCGCTTATACAGGTCCCGCGGAATCGCACCTTGATTATGGATTGCGCCGCAAGCGGCACCTGTGCCGGGCAGATCCAAGACTACAATTCGTTCAACCCCTACCTGCCGGAGACCACTTCGCGCACCGGGTACAATTTCGTTTTCGAGCCGCTGTACTTTTACAATGCCTTCAAGGGCAAGCTGATTCCCTGGATCGCCACGGAGCACCACTTCAACGACGCCTATACCGAAGTAGAAATCGCCATTCGCCCGGGGGTCCAGTGGAGCGACGGCATGCCGTGGACGGCGCACGATCTGGTCTTTACAATCAACATGCTCCGGGACCACGCGCCCCTTTTGTCCTATTCAACCGACATGCAAAATTGGGTCCAAGAGGCCGTGGCCGTCGATAGCCTGACGGCGCGCATCGCGCTGACCGCGCCCAATCCGCGCTTTGTCTTTTCGTACTTCACCCACAACTTTGGCAATGGAGTGCCGATCGTGCCCAAGCACGTGTGGGAAGGGCAGTCGCCAGACACCTTTACAAACTTTGATCCGCAAAAAGGCTGGCCCGTGTTCTCCGGGCCGTACAAGCTGGTGCTCTCCACGCCGCAGCAGCGCATGTGGGACTTGCGGCCGGATTGGTGGGCCGCCACCAGCGGGTTCCAATCCCTACCCAAAGTCGAGCGCATCATTTACCTGCCTTACATGGAGGAAGCCAAGCGCGTCCAGAACCTAATCACCAACCACATGGATACCTGCCTAGACCTCCGGCCGCCCAACATCCTGACCGTACTCGACCGCAACCCCCGCGTTACGACTTGGACCGGGCGGGAGCCGCCGTACGGCTATGTGGATTTCTGGCCCATTTCGCTGGGCTTTAACAACCTCGAGACCCCCTTCTCAGACGTGGGCGTGCGCCGCGCGATCAACTACGCCATCAACCGCGCCCAACTCGTAGAGATCGGCTGGCAGGGAGCGGGCACCTCGACGCTCCTGCCCTTTCCCGCATATCCTGCGCTCCGGCCTTACTTCAGCGAGGTCGAAGATTTGCTAGAGCAACACGAGGTCGGGGTCTTTGATTTGGCCAAGAGCGCAGCCCTGATGCAGAGCATGGGCTGGCAGCGGCCCGCAGGAGGCTATTGGACTAAGGACGGCAAGCCATTTAAGATGGTCATCGACATCTCCTCGATCTTCCAAGACATCACGCCGGTCCTAGTCGCGCAGCTAGAGAAAGCGGGTTTTGACGCGGACTTCCGCAACACCCCGGATACCTATACCCGCATGTCGCACGGCACGGCCCGCGCCTTTATCAATGGGCACGGCGGCAGCGTGCGCGACCCGTACTTTACGCTGCGGCTCTACCACAGCCGCTTCGTGCAGCCAACCGGCCAGCCCGCCGAGTACTTCTGGCGCTGGCAGAACGAGGAATTCGACCGGATCGTCGATCAAATGGCGGCAATCGCGCCGCGCGATCCGCAGCTAGTGCAATTGTACCGCCAAGCCATGCAAATCTGGCTCGCCGAACTGCCGTCGCTCCCGCTCTTGCAGTGGTATCACCGCATTCCCCACAACCAGACCTACTGGCGCAACTGGCCTTCGGAATACAGCCCGTACATCAACAGCGCGTATTGGCACCGGGTGTGGCTGTTAGTGTTGCTCAATTTGCAGCCGGTACAAGGGTAACGCGCGAGGAGAGCACACATGAAATTGCAAATGTTGCGCTGCGTCGCAGTCGTTTTGGGGCTGGTCGCCCTAAGCTGCGGCGATCAGCAAGAACCGCCGGCAGAGAAAAAACTCAAGATCGCCGGGATCGTCTTTCAGGAGGACCAGTTCTTCCGCCTGATCCAGTTTGGCATGCAGGACGCGGCCGACAAAGCGGGCGTCGAACTGCTGCTGGCCAATAGTGCGAATAAGCCGGACAAGGAGATTCAGCTAGTCAACACCTATATCGCGCGCGGCGTCGATGCCATTGTGATCTCACCGCTGAGCGCCAAAGCTTCAGCCACTGCATTGCAGCGAGCCAAGGACGCTGGGATCATGGTGGTGACGTACAATTCGACGGTGGAAGGGGATATTCCCGCCGCCTATATCGAGAGCGACCAAGGGGATTTGGGCCGACAGACCGGGCTTGTAGCGCGGCGCTATATCGAAGAGCAGCTAGGGGGCCGGGCCAAAATTGCGACTCTCGCCTTCAAGTCGCAGCTCGCCGAGCAGAGCGACGCGCGCCGGAATGGGTTCGTCGAAGTGGTTGGGCAGTTGCCGGGCGTGGAATTCGTCGCCGAGCAGGACGCTTGGCTGCCGGAAATGGCGCTTAAGAAGGCCGGGGACATTCTCACGGCCCATCCAGAAATTGACATCCTCTGGTCGGCCAACGAAGGCGGCACCGTCGGGTCGGTGATGGCAGTCAAAAACGCCGGCCGCGAAGGGCAGGTAGCCGTCTTTGGCACCGATGCCAGCCAGCAGCTCGTCGAGTTCATGCTCGCCGATGACGGCATATTGCAGGCTCTCACCACCCAGACCCCTTTTGAACTGGGCGCAAAGGCCATCGAGCTGACCGTCGAGGCACTCAAGGGGCAAGAGGTCGCGACCAAGGTGGTGATGGATGGGGTGCTGTTGGCGCACCAAGACTCGGCGGGCGTGCGGGCTTTTGGTACGCGGCTCGCGGACTTGATCGCCCGCGGTAACCAGTGAGCCAACTCCCTTTCAAACTAGCAGTTGAAGACCTAGGCAAGGACTACCCGGGGACCGTGGCGCTCGACGGGGTTTCGGTGGGGTTTGCCCCCGGCGAGGTCCACGCGCTGATCGGCAAAAACGGCGCTGGCAAAAGCACGCTGGTCAAGATCCTAGCCGGATCGGTCGCCCCAAGCAGGGGGCGCATCCTCTGCGATGGGGCACCGGTCGCGCTGCGCTCGCCGCAGGACGCCTTTGACTGCGGCATCGCCATGGTCTATCAGGAGCTGAGCTTGGTGCCAGGGTTGACCGTGGCCGAGAATATCCTGCTCGGCCGGACGCCGAAACGGCGCGGACTCATCGACTGGGCGGCAACCTACACCCGGGCCGAGGATGTGCTCGCGCGGCTGGGAGTCGCCATTGATGTCCGGGCGCGCGCTGGCGATTTAGGGGTAGCGCAGCAGCAGATCGTCGAGATCGCCAAGGCCATGTCCTTTGACCCGGCCGTGCTCATCCTCGACGAGCCGACCTCGGCACTGGCGACGCACGAGACCGCCCAGCTCTTCCGCGTGGTCAAAGGGCTGGCGGCAGCCGGCGTGGCAATCATCTACATCTCTCACCGCTTACAGGAATTGCGCTCTATCGCCGACCAGGTCACGGTGCTGCGCGACGGGCATCACATCGGCACGGTGGCGATGCGGGAGACGAGCGTCGCAAAGATCGTGCAAATGATGTTTGGCGAGATCGCGCAGCAGGAGCGGCCGGATGATTTGCGACCGGGTGCAACTCCGGTGCTGGAGGTGCAGGGCTTGTCGCGCGGGGACGCCTTCGCCGATGTGAGTTTCGCGCTCTACGAAGGCGAAATCCTCGGCATTGCCGGAATGCTGGGCGCGGGACGCACCGAACTGCTGCGCGCCCTCTTCGGCGCAGACGCCTGCGACCGCGGACAAATCGCGGTCCAAGGCCAGCGCGTAGAAGCACCGACCCCCCCGAAAATGAAGGCGCAGGGCTTGGCCTTTACCCCTGAAAACCGCAAGGAAGAGGCCCTGATCCAAGCGCATAGCATCCGCGCCAATATGTGCTTGGCGAGCATGGGCCGAATTGCCCATCGAGGATATATCACCCGCGTGGGAGAGCAGGCCGTGGTGGACTCCTTGGTGACCCAACTCGAAATCAAGGTCGCCGACACCGAAGCTCCGGTCTCGGCGCTGAGTGGCGGGAATCAGCAAAAGGTGGTGTTGGGCAATTGGCTGGGCAATCGCCCTCGGGTCATGCTCTTCGACGAACCGACGCGCGGCGTGGATGTGCAGGCCAAGCAGCAGATCTTTGAGGCCATGTGGGATTTGAGCCGCCAGGGCATTGCCTCGCTTTTTGTATCGACCGAGTTGGAAGAATTGGTCGAAGTCTGCCACCGGATCTTAATCATGCGCGAGGGAAGAATTGAAGGCCAAGTGCGGCCCGGGGAAATCAGCGCCGACGAGCTAGCGCTGCGCTGCATGGGGGCGGGCCGCAATGCGTGAACGGCTTTTGGCGTGGGTGAAGCGCTCGATTATGGAGATCATCCTCTTCGTCCTCTGCGCGATCTTGGCGTTTGAGGCCGAAGGGTTTTTCTCGGTGAACAATCTGCTCAACGTGCTGCGCAACGTGTCCATGCAGGGCATCATCGCCTTTGGCATGACGATGGTTATCATCTCTGGGGAGATCGACCTGAGCGTGGGATCGGCGGTGGCTTTTGCCGGCTGCCTGACCGCCTATTTGACTCAGCACTTGGCCGGGACTGGGCTGGCGGTAGAGCTAGCGGTCCCCGGGGCCATGCTAGCAGCCTTGCTAGTCGGTCTAAGTATCGGTGCCCTGAGCGGGTTTATCCGCGTGCGCTTCGGGGTGCCGACCTTTATCATCACCCTGGCTTGGATGACGGTCTTGACTGGATCGGCGCAACTCATCACCGGGGGATTTCCACTGACGCCCTTTCCCGAGTGGTACAATTTTCTGGGCGGCGGTTATCTCCTCGGGGTGCCCTTTCCGGCACTAATTTTCGCACTGGTCTTTGTGACGACCCATTTCCTGATGGGCTACACCACGCTGGGGCGCTCGATCTACGCGGTGGGCGGCAATGCCGAGGCCGCGCGGCTCAGCGGCATTGAGGTCGGCAAAATCAAGATCGCCGTCATGGCAATTGTCGCCTTTTTGGCCGCGCTGGCCGGCATCATGCAGTCGGCCGAGATCATGTCCGGCGCAGCGACGACGGCCAAGGGGTGGGAGCTGGACGTGATCGCCGCGGTCATCATCGGCGGCACCAGCTTGATGGGCGGCGAGGGTCAGATACGCGGCACCCTGATCGGCGTTGTGTTCTTGGGTATTTTGGTCAACGGCATGACGCTGATGAACATCAGCGAGTACTGGCAACTCGTGGTGCGGGGGGCGTTGATTCTGAGTGCAGTGCTGATTAACCGGGCGCATCAATAGGAGGCCGGTAGTCCAAGTGCCGGAGTTGCCTGCGCTGCCAACATAGAAGAGCAATCATGTTCTGGCAGCTCCAGTTGCGAGTCTCTCCTCGTTTCGGCGGGGGAGCGGATTGAAACTAAATCAAATCGTCCACTGTGAGGTTGAGCGTCGTCGCGATGCGCTTCATTGCTTTGAGCGATCCAGGCTTCTTCCCGTGCTCAATATCGGACAAATAAGAGGCCGCGATATTGGCGGCAGCGGCCAGTTCGCTGGCCTTCATGCCGCGATACTCGCGCCACACCCGGACCGGATGTTCTCCGTCGGCGATGCGCTTGGTGAGTTCGAGGGGCACGAGTTCCTGATCGGGGTCATCGAGAACGCGCTGGATGATGGCGGCATCCATAGCGTCTTCGTCAACGGCGGTGCGCAGTGCATCGTATTCGGCGCGAGGGACGATAGCATATTCCTCGCCGGCCAAGACGACGATCTGAGGGGCACTAGTCATCGGTATGCTTCTCCACGTTGTTTGGCATCGTGCGGGGCCGCCGCCTTACTTCCTTGGCAATCATCACCGTGAACATGCGACAACCATATCCATTAGATAACGAAATGTCAATATATTCGCTATCAGCGATGACATGCGAGCGGCCCCTTGCACACAGCAGCGGCAAAGACTACAAATACACCATGGGCATCCACCTCACCTCCATCATCCACTTCTCCGGCCAGTGTATTCCCGTCTTCGGGAACTTCGCCACCTTCTAATGCGTACTATCCGCCCCGCTATCGCAAGCGATATCCCCGGCATCGCCCAAGTCTGCAAGGCAGCCTTCGCGGAGCAGATCGAACCGGAAGTTTGCCTCCGCCAGATTGCCGCCCCCACCATTGACCTCCACGTCGCTGTAGAAGGAAACGAAGTCGCTGGCTTTGTCTCCGCCTTCGCCCTAGACGGCGCAGCGGACAACCCCTGGTTTGTCGACAGCCTTGCCGTCCGTCCACAAAGCCAAGGCCGCGGCCACGGTCGGTACTTGATCGAATCAACTTGGACAACAGCCCGCCGCCGTGGATTTCACCTATCGCGCGCACTCATCCGCGCCGATAACGCGCCGAGCCAGCGCTGCTTTACCCACTGCGGCTATGCAACCGACCAGCGCCCACACAGCCTCTATATCTGGCCACCGCAAGCAAGTGCCGCCAACGGCAAGACCGACCCCGTCCGTCTGCTGCCGGTTGACACCATCACTTATCGCGGCGTGTGGCTCGAAGGGCTTGCCGACGCTAGTGCGGAAATTCAGCACCGTGCCGTGCAACAAGCCCACGCTTACTGCGCCCGGGAGGGTCGTGGCCCCAGCGGTGCCCTAATCACCGACCCGTCCCGTATAGACGCTACCTTGCTCGACCAAGCTGCATTAAAGGGAGAATACCACTGGTGGACGATAACGCTCTAACCGCCGCCAGCGCCTTTCCCGTCGAACCACTCTTTGAGCAACACCGCCACTTCCCCATGTCCCTCCTTCTCCGCCCAATAAAGCGGCTGCGCCCAAGGCGATTCGGCCGGCACGGCTGGATCGGCACCTTGTTGCAATAGAAACCGCACCATCTCCGCCTGCCCCTTGCGCGCCGCAGTGGCCAAAGGCGTCCCCCCGTATTCCAACTCGATCGCCTCTATATCGGCTCCCAATTCCAAAAAGACGCGAGCCGCCGCCACATCGCCCTTTTCCGCACAGCCGTGCAGAAAGGTGCGGCCGATCCAGTTGGCGCGGTGTAGGTCGAGGCCGCGGTCGGCCAAGGTGCGGATTGTATCGGGATCCGAAGGGTAGTTGCCGCCCCAGATGTCGGTCAGTTGGAACAGGTCGTCTACATTCGGCGTGGTTGCCAAGAAGACGCCAATGAGCGCAGGATTGTCCCTTCCCATCAACTCGTGCAAAAATTGTGGGTGTGCAACGACGACCTCTCCTTCGCGCATCGCCCGTTCCAGCGCCGCGTCGTCCATGGCAAAGGGCGGCATCACGGCACCGTGTTCGCGCAACAGCGCCTGCATTTGTTGGCCTTTCTTGCCGTGCCTGACCTCGACAATGGTCAAGCACGAGCCCGAAGAGTCCACCCCGGCGTTGGGATCGGCACCGCGTTCCAGCAGCAGTTTCGCCGTCTCCAAGTGGTTGCCCGCGCAAGCGCCGAAGAGCGCTCCGCCGCGCGGCGCATTTTCTTCGGACTGATTGGGGTCGGCACCCCAATCCAGCAGTTTTTCGACGATTCGGGTATGACCGTTGCCAGCGGCATAGGACAGCGGACATCCAGCATCGAGAGTACGGGCTTGGGCCGGATTGGCCGCCAGTACCGCATCGACGCGGTCTTCATCGCCGGCCGCACAGGCGATGCTGAGAGCGTACTCCGCACCGCAAGCGAGCAAGTGGCGGGTGACGATCCACGGATCTTGCGGCGCTTCCGCCGACAGATCACGCGTCCGAAACCAGTAGTCGCCGTTGAGCGAGACCAGTAGCGGAGTCTGGCCATCGGCGCGGCGGGCTTCGAGGTCGGCACCCCGTGCGACAAAGAAATCCACCAAGTCGTTTTGCCGCGTCAGCGCCGCCCAGTGCAGCGGCCCGTTGCCCAGCGCGTCGGCGGCACGGATAAAGTCGGGATGCTCGGCCAGCACCGCCTCGACCCGCGCCCGGTCGCGGCCTTTGATCGCCTCGGCCAGCACAACAAAACCCGGATCGTAGCCAAAGCGCTCGCACATCGCCGCCACCAACAGCGCCTGCACCTCCCCGTAGTCGCGCTCCTCGGCGATGGCTAGTAGCTTGTCCCACGAATTATAGGTATAGCGCGACTGGCCCGGATCGGCCCCAGCCTGCAACAATAGCTGGACCACCTCGACATGGCCCTCGCGCACCGCCATGTGAATGGGAAACTGGTACCAGTACTGGGCATTGACCAACTTGGGGTCGCGGTCGAGTAACGCGCTGACCCGCGCTAGATCGCCGGCCCCGCTGGCGCAAAAAAGCGCCCAAGCCGGATGCCCGTCCACGGCCTCGATCCCGTATTGGTAGTGCTCGGTCTTCATGTCTTCGGGCTGGAGCAGATGCGCGACCCGCTGCGCGAAGCGCTCGTCGCGCGAAGGGGCCTGTCCCTGCAATTCCCGTTTAGCCATCTTCAGCATCTCCTTGCGTAGGTGTTTGCGAGCCGAGCGCAACCGGTTGTTGACCGTCGCCGCAGACAAGCCCAAAAACGAGGCGATTTCTTGGTGCGAATAGGCCGAAATGTAAAACAGCATCGTCGCCATCCGCTCCTGGTCGGGCAGCCGCCCAATCGCACCCAAGACCTGGGCCTTCTCGTCGCGCGACTCAAGTTCCTCCCCCGGATCCCTCACCGCCAGCGGCCGTACCTCCTCCATCTCGCATCTCGCCGCCGGATGCCGTTGGCGCAAAAAGCGGCTACAGCGCATAAAAACAATGCGCTTGAACCACCCCGGAAAGGCCGCCGGTTCCCGCAAGCGCGGCAACTCGGTCCAGGCCCCGACAAAGGCCTCCTGAGCCGCATCCTCAGCCAAGTGGAAATCGCCCAGCAACGCAGAGGCGTAGCCTACCGCCATGTCCTGGAAACGGCGGACGATGCCGTCGTAGGCTGCGCGGTCGCCGGTCTGGGCGCGGATGACGAGAGATGAAAGATCGGTATCGCTCATAAGGTATTTACCCATAAGCACCGCCTGCATCACAGGTCTGGTAAATTTTTTGAAATGTGCTGGATTTGCTTGCCACCGACTTAACTATTGAACATGTGTTCTCTAAATATGAGAAATCTCTCTCACCTTGGCCTGCGAATATAAATATTCATATTTGGAATAAAATTACTAAATAAATCTTGACACGAGTATTTTGAGATTATATATTACGCAGAGTTTTAGAGAAAGAGTGGTAAGTGAGAGGCTGATTCCCGAAGGACCAACTCCTAAATGAAAAATGGAGGAGAGGACCAATGACTGACATCACTTATACCCGCCACGCCGAGACGCGCATGCAGCAGCGGGGCATTCGCGAAAAGGATATTCCCCTCATTATCGAGTGGGGAACGCAGGTTGACGACGAGGCTTGGATTGCGCTCAGGCGGGATGTCGCCCGCGAAATCGAGATCCGCAAGCGGGAAATCCAAGTACTGGAACGCCTTGCGAATTGCAAGGTCGTGATGCGCGGCAAGAGCGTCGTCACCGCCTATCCCTCACGGCCAGCGGATCAGAAACGCACACTGCGCCTCGGACGGCAGAAGGGGTTGGCGAAACGATAACTTAACTCAACAGCTCGATCGTGGAAAACATCGCAGAAATCATAAAGGAGGTTGTCTGATGTCTGTAAAGGACTTAGCGGCACTTAGAAAAGAAGCAAGATTGACCCAAGCTGATCTAGCTCAAAGCCTTGATATTACTCAAGCCCAAGTATCCAAATACGAGGCCAACAGAGAAATTCCTAGTAATCTGTTAAGAGCGTGGGCGAGAGCCATAGGATGCACAATTGACGAGCTTCTTGAGCTTCTTGACGAGCTTCTTCCACTCCCGTCAGAGTCAGAAGAAACAATCTTTGACTTCGATAGCAGTCTGTATGGGTCTCTTACAGAAGACTTAAATCTACTGCGGCAGTACATTGACCGATTTCCCCACCTTGAAAAGATGGGGGATGAACCAATTAACCCAACTGTTAAGCAGTTCCGTGACCGTGTTACCGCCTTAAAAGAAAAACCATGGGTTGTACTCACCGGGCATTTTGATGCGGGGAAGTCCCATCTCTGCAATTTCTACTTAGGAGGGGATCAACTTCCCACTGGTTACCGTCCAGTAACAAAGTACCCAACATTTGTTCGTCATACCTCTGACCAGCCCGAATGGTTTAAGGAAGATCTGTGGCTCATGGGACCTGATTTTGATCCTGAGAGATGGAACGAGGAAAAGTACTGTACCGATAACCGCGTCTTGGCCGGGAGTTGGGATACGCTACGCACGAAAGGCCACCTAGAAGGTAGAAAAGATAAGAGTGAGGAAGGAGCCGTCTTGGCTTTTATCAAAGCTCCATTGCTCCACTCGTGCGTCTTAGTAGATTTGCCTGGATACGACGACGAGATGACAAATGCCTCTGTTATTGATCGGCTAGGCCGTCGTGCAGAGGTTTTGTTGTATCTTTGTCCTGCGCAAGGATTTATCGATGGTGGAGACCTCGCACATCTTAGCCATTTATTACGCAGCATCCCACCTTATAGAGCAATTGATGAGAACTTTCCCATTCTCGGCAATCTTTTCATCATTGCTTCGCACGCCCATCCAGGTATAAAAAGACCCCAGCTTGAGGATGAGATATTAAAAGGGGGGAGCGAGGCACTCTATAACCACCTTGAAGGCAATCTCCTTAAAAAATTAAGCAGGCACGGACGGCTAATATCGAGTAAGGATGTTGCCGCTCGTTTTTTCAGCTTTTACCAAGAAGAGCCCCGCAAACGAGAAAAGCTGGAAAAGGAATTAAAAGACTTGCTGGAGCAGAAAATGCCGTCCATTAAGAGGATTCTTGCAGGACAAGAAATCCTCAAATTTAAGGAGGAGGGAACAGACACTTACGCGAAGGCAATCAGCGGATATGAGAAAATTCGGAGACATCTGAAAGAAGCAAGAAGTTACTATAAACGATTGGAAATGGAGGAACCTGAAAGAAAGAAGAACTATGATAAAGAGGTGACGCGAATAAAAAAGAAAATTACCACATTCAAGGAAGAAGATTTAAAAAAAATACGAGCGGTTTTTGAAGAGGAAACGAAAGTCGAGAAACTGGAGGCGATGATAAAACGACGCTACAAGGATAAGAAAGACGCTCAGAAGTATGCCTCCGCTTATGTCCTTAAAGAAATTCAATCCAAGACGGCGAGTCATCGGGAAAAATTAATAAATGAGACTCGCAATATCATTGAGAAATTCGTAAAAAGCTACGATGAGCAAATAGGAAAGTTCGGCAATGCGAACATAAAAGAAGAATTTTCCACACCATTTGATGCAAGGGGGGCATTTATCGGGGGATTAGCGGGACTTGGTACCCTTGGTGCCCTTGGTGCTTGGGCTGCCACCTTGGGCAACCTTGGCGGATATGTGATCGTTGCAAAGGGGGTTAGTGCTCTGTCCGCTACGGGAATCTCTGTCGCGGGCGGTACGGCTGGTGCCACTGCACTTGTCTCGACACTGGGAGGGCCAATTACCTTAGCACTCGGAGTGGCCATTGCGGTAGGAGCTTCTTTTAAATTGCTTTTTGGAGACAGTTGGCAACTACGTTTGGCCAAGAAAATCAAAGGCTTGTTTGATGAGAAGAACGTACTTTCAAGCATTGAGAAGGATTCCGAATCCTTCTGGAAGGAAACTTTGACTGCTTTCAATAAGGGCGCAGATAACCTTGATAAGCAGCACAAGAAATATATCAAGGAGCTTAAAGATGCTTTTAAAGACAGCCAAGAAGACCTCCAAGTCCTCAAAAAGAGAATGAAACGTTATGAGGAGATCAAAAATTTTTTCGCCACTATTCCTTGGCGGTTTCGAACTTGAAATAGAACTGTGTAAGAAAGGACCGCTATGGCTATTCTAACCGATCGCATCACGGTAAATCCCAAGCAATGCGGGGGACGACCCTGTGTTCGGGGGATGCGGATTCGCGTCACGGATGTACTGGATTTGCTCGCCGCCGACTTGACTACTGAACAGATTTTGGCCGAGCATCCAGACCTTGAATCCGAGGATATTCGCGCCTGTCTGCGGTTTGCCTGTTCGGGTGCGGCGATGGAGAGTAACGGATAGAAGTCATCAATTGAAAGATCTTGACCGCATAACTATCGATCCCAGCACCTGCTTGGGACGACCCACTGTTGGGGCATGAGGATCACTATAGGCGTGATATTCAGAATGCTGGCCGGGGGCAAATCCGTCACAGAAGTCTTGGAGCGTACCCAGAACTCGAAAAAGAAGACGTGCTTCAGTCCATAGGATATGTGGTGTGGGTCGTCTCTGGGCAGACTCAATTAACACCAATACCGTAAGCAAAAACTGTGTCAGAATTACATCTTCGCACCGACATGAACATCTCTACACGGACGGCATTACATCCTTTCAAGCTCTGGCTAGATCGAACACTATTTTAAGCCGGCATCTCAGGAGAAGTGAGCTATGGACAACCAAGTCATTAACAAGTGCAAATCAGACCAAGAACTTAAGAATAAAGCAGACATCTTTTTTCGGGCTGCATGTGCCTCTCACCGTAGTCAGCTTAATGAAGAGGATTTTATTAAAGAAGATATCAGACTTAGTAAAGGCTTCTTGTTCGTAGTGACTGACGATGTTCTCAAAGCACAATACGATTTTGTCGCTCGATGCGTTAAGCTATTGGGAGCAAATTTAGGAAACGAAAAAGAAGTTGAAGAACTGGCTTGGGAGCAAGTCGCGCTAAGTCTCGCAAATAATTCAGCTCCAGAGGTATCTATCATTACGAAGCGCTTCTTGGACGCACTCAGTAATCATACGAAGCGTAGTTTCAAATATGTCGCTCCAAATCACTTAATAAAATTCCATGAACAGGCACGAAAAATTGAAATTGGTCCAGTAGAAGCAATTCTATCGGACGATTTAATACCCAATTTGAACTACAATATCGAGTCTGGATCAGAGTTTTCTATATTCTTAGGTCCGAACGGAATGCTGATTCAACTGCCTCAAATTTGCTGGCACGTCTCTGTTGATGTAACCGAGGGAAATGTCAGAGAAGAGGCTGCTTGGTTGATCAATGTCGCCATCAGTTTTCTTCGTCTTTCTTATTCACGATCGAAAGTTGATTTTTTTCCTTCATTCGGTGAAGTTGAGACAATGCCACTGATCAAGCCAAAAGTAAATGATCAAGGCATCATAATCGACATACTCAATAACAATGTAAAAACAAACTCATCAATCCCTAGATTATATGTTGTCGATGATGCTGTAGCCGCGATAACTAAAGAAAAAGAATTCAAGGATAGAGCAAGGGTAATCTTTAACCCTCACAAGAATAGCTTGGCGAAGCGCTTCAGCCAAGGGCTTGGCTGGCTTACCCGCGGACGCCAGACAGTGGATCGTGCGGAACGATTCCTTTTCTTTTTTACGGCAATCGAGTCTCTGTTATCTAGCAACGACAAGACCGCACCGGCAGGGCAATCGCATTATAAATGGCCATGCGACAAAAGTTTAGCCAGATATTTGTGGTCCCAGCCAGCCTTGAGCCGTTTGGTTTGCATGCCGGCTTTGGTCGTTTTGTCTTGCTGGAGTAGATTGAGCGCGATGTGGCGTATAACGGCCATATTTTCGGGGCCATGCCCCCGGCGTATGCGGGACTGATCTTCGTTGAAGACGACATCAAGGATCCAGTGTAATGCATTCTCAATAGCCCAATGCCCGCGCACGGCCTGCCCCAACCGTTGGGCGTTGTTGTCCAGCGTGGAGATATAGTAACGTCGTTCGACCGAAACAGTATCGCCGCAGCGCCGGGTGGCCTCGACCATACCAAACAGGCGTAAGCCCGGCCACAGGGCATGCCCGGCAAAATCCTCGATCTGGTCGGTGGTCCAGTACTGCCGCGTTTCGCAACGCCCGTGGTTTTCGTCCTGAGTACCCCAATAATCTACGGCGGGATCAGCGTGGAGTTTCGAGTCGGAACGGTCAAAAAGCTGTTGGAGATGGGCGTGGAGTTTGGGTTGATTGGCCTTGACGGCCAGCACATAGTCGGCCTCTTGTTCGACGACCTGTTCGGCCGTGCTCGTATGACACCCCAACGCATCGGTGGTGACCAGGCAGCCTTTGAGGCCTAACACGCGTAATAATTCGGGGATAATCGAGATTTCTTCCAAGGCTTCTTCACCATGGAATTGTCCCAAGACCAGCCGATTTTTTACCGCCCAAGCATGCACCATGTGGATGGCGGCTTGGCCCGAGCCTGTATCGTAGGAGCGGCGCAGCGTCTTGCCATCCAGCGGCACGATCTCGCCTTCGTCGGCCAACTTCGGCATCAGCGATTGCACCCAAGCGGTGAAACAGTCTTGGAAATGCCAAGGCGAAATACGGGCCAACACGCGACCGAAGGTATCATGCGAGGGGATGCCGTTGGGCAAAGCCAAGAACGTCTTAAGCCAGTCGGTTTTAGCCCGGCCAAATTCGGCGATCGCCACCCAGTTGTCGGCCCCGCAGATAGAGCCACACACCGCAATCATGAGAATATCAATCAAGCGATGCGCCCGACAACGCTCCATACGCGGGTCGGGGATATCGGCCAGATAATCCAGCAACCCTGAAGACGATGAGGGCATGAAGAAACACTCCGAGCAAGAGGGAAATGGGAGGACATGAAGCTAATCTCCATAGAACGGCCAAAAGTAACATAACCGCATGGTAAAAATCAACTTATAATGCGATTGCCCTGCCGCACCGGTTATTCAAACAATATCTCGATATGCAGCAACGATTTTGAGCCCGGATGCTGAAGACCGAGCTATAATCGCAAAAGATATCCGTTCCCTTTATAGTGCTCGTTCGGCGTTAGTACATACTGGGGAACACAATGTTTCATATTCGGAATCTATTGCTGCGCAGAGAATTGCAGAAACGCTCTATAAAAAAGTGATGGAGAACGTTTCTTTGACGATCTCGTTCAAAGAGTTCCAGCGTTCTCTTTCGGATGCCAGTTACGGATTGCCGTGGCCCAAAAAGAAACGTCCGACTGCGAAGCGACATGGGGTGAAAATCTGGCCTGTATAAGACGACTTTTCAACTTGTTTTTTCGACACTACCTAGTTGCGGTATCGCAATGGCGGGAGTTCAGAAGACGAAGGTAATTCAACCCCACAGCGCCCTGAGCCGAGGCAGCAGAATCTCCGCGTCCCGGTCAGGGATGTGCCCTTCCCAGACCCGGTTATATCTCAGTCGTGAAAGACGTTGGCCAGTGCCAGCCGCAGGGCGAGACGCCCTCGTTCCCAGATGCTTGGGGCCAAGTAAGAGACCGAAACCCTAGTTTTAAGAACGCTTCTGAAGATATTCGCGCCTGTCTGCGCTTTGCCAGTGAACGGCTTAACCATTTCGATTTTTGTCACCGAGGTAAATAAGAGGTTCCCCATTGATCACTACAAGCCAAATCGTCGCCAGCGCCGCGCTGGGGGCGCTAATCGGTTTTGGCACCAACTGGCTGGCCATCAAGTCGCTGTTCCGTCCACTGCGACCGCGCTGGTACAGCCTAGGCTGGCAAGGGGTCATTCCGCGCAATAAGAAGAAACTCGCCGTCAACATCTCTAGGGTTGTAGGGACCGATTTATTGGCCCGAGACTATTTGTTAGAGCAGCTACAGAACGCGACTTTGCAGGAGAGTTTGCATCGCTTTGTCGCCGTTCAGATAGATCGGTTATTAAGTGCCAGTCTGGCTTCTGGTTTCGCTCAATTGCCGCCGGACTGGCGCGAGGAGGGCTTGGATAAAACAACGCGACGATTGCTCGAATGGAGCGCCGACTGGAGCGAAAGCGAGTCGGGACTGGAGTTAAAGCAGTGGCTTTTGGACGCGCTGGAAGCACGCTTGGGCACGCTGCAAGTCGGACAGGTGCTGTCGGCAGAGCAACTCGATGAATTCATCTCAGCGGTTAGCGGCGTATTGGCCAAGCGGGAAACGCGAGAGCACCTGACGCATTCCCTGCAGGAGCGATTGGAGGGCTATCTCGGATCGGATACGCCGATAGAGAAAATCCTCCCTGCGGAATTGCGCGATGTATTACACGATCGTTTGCAGCGCGAAATCCCAGAAATACTGGAGCGTATAGCCCGCTGGCTGAGGGATCCCGAGAATGTGGAATCTCTGGTCGAGCGAATCTTAAAAGCCCTGGAGGCATACGCCGGACAAGCGAATTGGCTCAAGAGTCTGATCACCAATTTGGGATTGCACTTTTTCCGCGAAGAGATCACCCAAGCATTGCATCAGCGCATTCCCCGACTGGCCCGGGAGTACTTGCACAGCGAGGAAGTTCGGGAGCAGATCGCTAGACAGCTACTCGATAGTGTCAACGCCTTATTGCACAAGCCAGTAGTAGAGGTGGTAGGAGATCACCGCCATGTTTTGGCCCAGCGCGTTGGTTCTATTACCGCGACTTGGATTTCAAGCACGGAAGCGCAGGAGGCGCTGGGGAGCTTTTTGCGCCACCAGTACCATCAGCACAGCAAGCGTCAACTCGACGAGGTGGTGCCAGAGGGGGTGCGACGCACCATGCGCCAGCGCTTGTCAAAGGCGTTGCGGTTGCCCCGCGATAAGATTGAACCCTGGAGTGTGCTGTTGAGCACTTTCTTGCGGGAACGCCTACAGCACAGCCGTGCGCCGTTGCGGGAGTGGACCGGCCTGAGACAAGATGATGAGCAAGCGCTAGTTCAGTGGACACAGGAAAAGGCGACAAAGCTACTGGAGGCGAATGTACCCGTACTGATTGAACGATTCGATATCCAAAGCATGGTATACGCCAAAATTATGAAGTTCGATCTGTTGCGGGTGGAGCGTCTAATCAAGGACATCATCAGCGACCAATTGCGCTATATCAATTTGCTGGGGGCGGTACTGGGAGCTTTGGTGGGTGTACTCTTGCCGTTTCTCAATGCCTTTATCGCCAGCCTACATTGATGGCTACCCGTCGTGCGAAGGGGCTTATCCCTGCAATTCCCGTTTAGCCATCTTCAGCATCTCCTCTCGTAGGCGTTTGCGAGCCGAGCGCAATTTCATTCGTTGATCGTGGCCTCGGCCCGCTGAAGCTGTTCCACGACCCATCCGAAAGTCGGAACATCCCCGAGGATCATCCCCTGCATGGCTACGTAATCCCGCTCAATCACTGTGCGCAGAGCCGCCTGTGGAACCAATCTCACCGAGATCGATGTCTTCAGAGAACCGCCGAATAAGCCCAAATGCCTTGGACAGGGAGGTCCCGCTCTTGAAAAGCAGTTTCGGATGCCCGTCGGGCAGCCGGTTGTAGAGCACATCGAGGACAAGACAGACCCAGAAGTCGTTTTCTACGTAACTGGGCAACGTATCAAGTCGGCTCGCCGACGCTTCGAACACGTCCCGCTTGTCTTGTTCCGAAAGGGTGGGGAAGGTCTCGAAGGTTCCACTCATACGGCAACGGCCTGATCAGCCGTGATACTGCGTGCCAGCGGCAGCGCCCAACCGGGCAGGTGCCGGCTGTTTTGGAACAGATCGCGCTTCACCGCGTCGGGAAGATGGCGACTCAAAATCGAAACGACCTGCGCGTCGGCAGCAGCCTCTGGGCCAAGCCAGCGCAACGCTTGCACCACCGGTGCCGACGGCTTTCCCGCCCACTGCATGACGCTCGGCCCCGCATGGCGGAACCGGACCGTTCGTCCGTCGATCTTGACCGTCCTTGAGGAGCCATCCGTCACGTAAGATGCCTTAGCAGGTAGCGCGTTGGTGAGCCCAAGCTGATTCGCAGCCGCCAAGCCATCGGGCATAATACGGACACCGTCCCTTCTTGCGAGCGCTGCTATGGAGGCATCAAGATCGACTGGCGCGGGCCGCTTCAGGACGTCGCTCATCCTAGGCATATCGTACAGCCCGTGGCCGACCCGGCGTAGCTGATCCGCTTTGACGAGACGCGACAAGGCTTGGTCAACGGCTTCACGGCTGCCGAGGTCTAGGAAGTCCTTCGGTGTGCACACCCACCTGCCCCTACCGTGTGCGGACACTCTCTTCATGATCTTGTCGGCCATATGAGTCATTTCGCTCACATCTTTCTCGCTTCCGTTTTTGATAGACTGTCAGAAATTTACTGTATTTTTCTTATACATCAAGTACGTCGTTTTTAAAGAACACAACGTCCAATCGGAAACCATACATAATGAGCCGCTGTTCTGAGAAAAGGTTGGCTAGTGAACAGCTTAACCATCCTGTTCTCGCTGTTAGCACTCATTCCAGCACCCCGGACGCCCGCTGTTGTGCTCCATAGGACTCAAGCTCAGCCCGCTCTTGGGGCGTGAGTATCTCGCGCTCCGACAAACCAGCGGCAACTTGTGCGAAGAGATCGACATTGCGCAAACCCATGACCGTGGTATGCACGGCGTCGTGGCTGAGCACGTAGCGATAGAATTGTTCAGGGGCGGGCGCGCCGGGGCCTTTTAGCAACCTCTCGTTGCGCGAGGCGTTCATGATCACCACGCCCGTCTTGGCGGCCTGCGCTGCGGGAAAAACCGTTTCTTCCGGCTCTTTCATCGCGCAATTATACCAGCAAAGTACAGTATCAAAGTGGCCGGTGCGGACCGCCTGTTCCACTTGCACCCAATCGTGTCCGGTGACGCCGATAAAGCGCACTAGGCCTTCTTCGCGGGCTTGTTGGGCGGCTTCTAATGCTCCGCCGGGGCCCAGCGCTTGGTTGCGTTCTTCTTCAGTGTTTAAGTGGTGGAGCTGGAAAATATCGAGATAGTCTGTTTTGAGCGCGCGCAAAGAGGTTTGCAACTCTTCGCGCGCCCCTGCGGCGTCGCGCCGCGCGGATTTGCTGGCTATGATGAGATCGTGGCGCCGGCCCTCGATCGCTTGGCCGATCAACTTCTCGTCTTCACCGCCCTGATAGCTGCGTGCCGTATCGACGTAGTTAACGCCGCAATCGAGCGCCGCCCTGTATCCATCGACCGACTCGCAATACGTGCCGCCGATGCCGAATCGGGTAATCTCGAGATTGGTGCGGCCTAAAATTGTCCGGGGGAGATCGCGGCTCATGGGATTACTCCTCAGAGAAAGATGTGATTTTAAGTTACAGTCTCCGCAACGCGGCACCGACGCTTGCCGTGAACTTCAACCGACATCTATACTATAATATGTTTTAGACATCAGGGAGCCATCGCGCAAAGCAAATGTCGGCTCAAGAGAGCAATAGCAAAAACCCAACGCAGACACCAATACCACTAGACACTACCACCCAATTGCGAGAAACGAAATGAGCAACGGACCGCCAAAAAAGACTAAAGCCCGGCGATTGGCCAAGGTCTTGGGCATAGTGGTGCTCTTGGTCATTGGCCTCGTGTTGTTCGCCAGTATCAAGGCCGATAAGACACCACTGCACTGGGCAGCAGCAAACAATATGGCTGAAACGGCCCAACTGTTAATAACATGGGGAGCTAACGTCAACGCCAAGAACAGCGAGGATGAGACACCACTGCACCATGCGGCGGCAAACAATGCGACTGAAACAACCCAACTCTTACTGACGCAAGGGGCCGACATCAATGCTAAAATCGACGATGGCCGGACACCGCTGCACTATGCAGCGTGGGAAAATGCAACCGAAACAGCCCAACTCTTACTAACGCAAGGAGCCGACGTTAACGCCAAGAGCAACAGGGGATGGACGCCACTACACAGTGCAGCGTGGGAAAATGCGACCGAAACAGCCCAACTCTTACTGACGCAAGGGGCCGACATCAATGCTAAAATCGACGGGGGCTGGACACCGCTGCACCATGCAGCGGCAAACAATGCGACCGAAACAGCCCAACTCTTACTAACGCAAGGGGCCGACATCAATGCTAAAATCGACGGGGGCTGGACACCGCTATACAATGCAGCGTGTAAAAATGCAATCGAAACAGCCCAATTGTTGATCGAGCAAGGGGCCGACATCAATGCTAAAATCGACGAGGGCTGGACACCGCTGCACCATGCGGCGGTACACAATGCAATCGAAATAGCCCAATTGTTGATCGAGCAAGGGGCCGACATAAACGCCAAAGCCGACGAGGGCTGGACACCGCTGCACAACGCGGCGGCAAACAATGCAACCGAAATAGCCCAACTCTTACTAACGCAAGGGGCCGACGTTAACGCCAAGAGCAACAGGGGATCGACGCCACTACACGATGCGGCGGCAAACAATGCAATCGAAATAGCCCAATTGTTGATCGAGCAAGGGGCCGACATCAATGCTAAAATCGACAAGGGGCTGACTCCGCTGCACCATGTGGCGGCACACAATGCAACCGAAATAGCCCAATTGTTGATCGAGCAAGGAGCCGACATCAATGCTAAAGCCGACGAGGGCTGGACACCGCTGCACCATGCGGCGGTACACAATGCAACCGAAATAGCCCAATTGTTGATCGAGCAAGGAGCCGACATCAACGCCAAAGCCGACAAGGGCTGGACACCGCTGCATTATGCGGCGGCACACAATGCAACCGAAATAGCCCAATTGTTGATCGAGCAAGAGGCCGACATCAACGCCAAAACCGACAAGGGGCTGACGCCACTGCACAATGCGGCAGAGACGGATGCTGCTGCGACAGCCGAACTGCTGCTTAAGCAGGGAGCCGAGGTCAACGCTGAGAGCGACGATGGCCTGACACCACTACACATTGCGACGGAACACAATGCTACTGAGACAGCCGAGCTATTAAACCGCTATGGTGGCCGAGAGTGAATGAGCAGACTATTGCGATAAGGTTTTATAGAGCAGTCGCTGAGTCGCCCCATTCAACCCCACAGCGCCCTGAGCCGAGGCACCAGAATCTCCACGTCCCGGTCGAAGATGTGACCTTCCCAGACCCGGTTCTCCTCGGGCGTCGAGCGGTCGTAGGAAGCTTGTAGTAGATCGGGCAGGTCGAGAGTGTGGAAGCGCGTCTTGAAAAAGCCATCGTCAGAGAGCACAACGCTGCGATACCCCAAGGGGAAGCCGATCAGACAGGCCGTATCGACGACTAGATAGTCGCGGTAGGCGGTGATGCGGTTGATGTGGCGGTGGCCGGTGAAGGCAGCGACGATAGCAGGGCTTTCGTCGAGCGTTTTGACCAGACGAGGCGCGCCTTCGACCACGCCGTGGTCCCAAGAGAACTCGGGCAGAACCCAAGTGTGGAGAACGAGCAGCAGGGCACAGCCATCGGCTAGAGCTTGAGCAGCGGCAGCGCGCAGAGCCTCATCCAAGACGTCGGTCCAGACGCCAGACCCTTTCTCAAAGACATCGCAGTCGTGGAAGACATTGGCCAGTGCCAAGCGCAGGCGCGGCGCGGCATCGACGACGATCAGCGGGTCGGGATAGGGAAAGCGGGCGGCAAAACCGTCGAAGGATCCGCTCTGGGCGTCGCAGTCGTGGTTGCCGGGGATTGAGTAGAAAGGGGCTTCAATCCGCGCGAAGGCCGTAGCCGCCTCGTCAATCGAGCGCAAATAGGTCTCGGTGGGCAGGTCGAAGGACGACCCGCCACAGAGGAAGTCGCCGCCGTGGACGACAAAATCGAAAGCCTGCGCGTTGAGGGCAGAGGGAATCGCGTCGTGCACCTCCTGGCTGCGGGTGAGCATCTTGGGCGCGCCGTAGTCTTCGGGGGCGTCGGGGTAGTGGTGAGTGTCGGTGAGGAAGACGAAGCGGATGGGCATGGAAACGGCTCCTTCTATATGGCGCATTGTTGCGCTAGGTGGGGTTGCGTCCCTTTTTCGACGCGGTAGTGATCTCCGGTTGAGAGCAAAAAACTCGCAACAATGTCACGCATTTTGCCGTCGGCAGCCAGTTATACCGTCACAGAGGCGATTAACAAATGCCCTATATAGACATCATTCCCCTAAAACGGGCCACCGGCCTGCTCAAAAAGCAGTACGAAGCCGCCCTCGCTCGGGCCGGGCGCATTTGGGGCATTGTCTCCATCATGAGCCTCAACCCCCGGGCTATGAAGACCTCACTGGATTTTTACGGGGCCATCATGTACGGCCCCTCGCCCCTGAGCCGAGGCCAGCGCGAAATGCTGGCCGTAGTCGTTTCAGCCACGAATCACTGCGTGTACTGAATACGCGCCCACGCCCACGACCTCCGGGCTGAGGTCGCTCGCGATTTTGCCGTTGAAGAAGGGCCTTCGGCCGACCGGCTGGTACATCAATTATCCGCGGACTGGCGCCAAGCCGACCTGTCCCCGGCCGACCAAGCCCTATGCGCCTTTGCCGAAAAACTGACCCGGCGACCCCAGGACTCAACCGCTGCGGACATCGACCAATTGCGTCAGCACGGCTTTGACGATCGCGGCATCCACGACGCAGTCCAAATCATCGGCTATTTCAACTATATAAACCGCGTGGCAGAGGCCTTAGGCGTCGAGCCTGAATCCTTTATCCGACCCTATGAAAAATCCGCGGCCGCTCCCGACTAGTCCGATAAAAGGAGCAACCCCCAAATGGCTCCTGTTACACTAGTACTCGTTATTTAGTATTCATGCCCCAAATCGTCGTTGAAAACCTAGTCAAAACCTACCGCATTGCCGAGCGCCGCCCCGGCCTTTGGGGTGCCTTCCGGGGCATTGTGCAGCGCTCGCACCGCACCATTCGGGCGTTGGACGGCATTTCTTTCTCCCTAGAAGTCGGCGAACTGGTCGGCTATATCGGCCCCAATGGCGCTGGTAAATCCACCACGGTCAAAATCCTCTCCGGCATCGTCGTGCCCGATTCGGGGCGCTGCGAGGTCCAAGGTCGCGTCCCTTGGCAGGACCGCATTAGCCACGTCAGCCGCATTGGGGTGGTCTTCGGCCAGCGCACCCAGTTGTGGTGGGACTTGCCGGCCATTGAGTCCTTCGATCTGCTGCGCGACATCTACAAAGTCCCCGCCGATGCCTACCGCCGCCGGCGCGACGCGCTCATCGCCATGTTGGAACTTTCTTCCTTCCTCGACGTGCCCGTGCGCCAACTCAGCTTGGGCCAGCGCATGCGCTGCGATCTGGTGGCGGCCCTGCTCCACGGCCCGCGCCTGCTCTTTTTGGACGAGCCGACCATTGGCCTCGACGCGGTTGCCAAATTGGCGATGCGCGATTTCATCAAAGAACTCAACCGCCGAGAGGGCACCACCGTCATCCTGACCACCCACGACATGGACGATATCGAAGCCCTGTGCAACCGGATCATGGTCATCGGCGACGGCACCATCCTCTCCGACGGCAGCCTCGCCGATTTGCGCACCCGCGTCTCGTCCGAGCGCCGCCTCATCGTCGATCTGGTCGATCCCGCGGCAATCATCGAAGACGAGGCCGCTCGCGTCGTGCAGCGCGACGGCCCCCGGGTGCATCTCAGCTTTGCACCCGAACGCATTTCAGCCCCGGCCCTCATCAGCCGCATCACCGCCCGCCACGAGGTGCGCGACCTCTTTGTGGAAAACCCACCCATTGAGGAAGTCATCGCCCAACTCTATCGGGACCGCCCTTGATGCGGCCCTATCTGGCCGTCCTCAGCGCCCGCATCCGCATGTTGCTGCAGTACCGGGCCGCGGCCCTCGCCGGCATGAGCACACAGTTATTTTGGGGGCTCATTCGGGTGATGATCTTCGAAGCCTTCTATCGCACGGCGACCCAAGCGCAGCCCATGACTTACGCCGAGGTGGTCAATTATGTCTGGCTTGGTCAGGCCCTGTTCGCCCTCTTGCCTTGGAATCCCGACAACGACGTGCGCACTATGGTGCGGACAGGCACGGTGGCCTATGAACTGGTGCGGCCCGTTGATCTGTACGCCTTTTGGTACAGCCGCGCCCTCGCCACCCGCATCGCCCCCGCCCTGCTGCGCTCCTTGCCGTTGTTGTGCCTAGCCTTGCTCTTCTTCGGCCTACAAGCTCCCGCGTCCCCAGCTGCGGCTGCGGCTTGGGCTTTGGCCACAGTGGGCGCTATCCTCCTAGGCGGAGCCCTGTCCAACTTGGTCAACGTCTCCTTGTTGTGGACCATCGCCGGAGAGGGCACCATTCAAATGCTCGGGATATGCATCTACGTTTTTTCGGGCATGGTGATCCCCTTGCCGCTGTTTCCCGACGCGTTCCAACCCATACTCGACTTCATGCCTTTCCGCGGCTTGGCCGACACCCCTTTCCGCCTCTACATGGGGCACATTCCCGCGTCGCAAGTCTGGTCGGTGGTGGGGCACCAGCTCGCGTGGACTATAGCACTGGTGGGGTTGGGCCGCTTCCTCCTCTATCGCGGCACCCGCCGCTTGGTCGTCCAAGGAGGCTGAAACCGTGCTCGACGGACTGCGCCTATACGGCCGCTATATCGACATCTCCTTCCGCAGCCAAATGCAGTACCGGGCCTCTTTTGTCATGCTGTCCGTGGGCCACGGCCTAATGACCGGCCTGGAATTCTTGGGCATCTGGGTGCTCTTCGACCGCTTCGCCGCCCTCGACACTTGGAGCCTGCCCGAAGTAGCCTTCTTTTACGGCCTGATCAATATCGCCTTTGCCCTGTGCGACGCCTTCTCGCGCGGCTTTGACTTGTTCGCCTCCACGGTCAAAAGCGGCGACTTCGACCGCCTGTTATTGCGCCCCCGCAGTACGGCCTTGCAACTAGCCGGACAAGAACTCACCCTCAAGCGCATCGGCCGCCTCATCCAGGGCTTGGTCGTCCTGCTGTGGGCCTCACATGCCCTAGACTTGGCCTGGACGCCGGACAAGCTACTCCTCGCCTTGCTCACCGTCCTCGGTGGCGCTTGCCTGTTTTACGGCCTCATAGTGCTGCAGGCGACGCTGGCTTTTTGGACTACCGAAAGCCTAGAAATCGTCAACACCGTAACCTACGGCGGCGTGGAGACAGCCCAGTACCCACTGGCGATTTACCGCACGTGGTTCCGCCGCTTTTTCACCTACGTCATCCCCCTCGCCTGCGTCAGCTATTACCCGGCCTTGGGGATTCTGGAGCGCCCCGACCCCTTGGGTTCAGGCCCGTTATTCCAATGGCTAGCCCCGATCGTGGGCCTGCTCTTTTTTGTCATCTGTCTGCACATCTGGCAAGTGGGCGTGCGGCACTACCGCTCTACGGGGAGCTAACTAGTGCCGCCGAACAATCGGCTCCGACGGTCGGGTTGGCTGCGGCACCTGCCGAGGTATCTCATTTGCCTTGATGCGATCCGGCAGACATTTACCTTCTATGCTGCGCGTATTCGATTGCCCTCCCATGGCAGGGCAAGGCTAATTAGCAGTGAGGAGACCAAATGGCCGCACACACTATCTCTCAGCAGCTCCACAACGGCGATGCGCTTCTGCTGGACGGTGGGACCGGCTCGGAGTTGCAGCGTCGCGGAGCCGATGTCCTCAAAGATGCCGAAGACCGACTCAAGGCGTGGTCGGCAACGGCGAACCTCGAGTATGCCGACGTGGTCCAGCAGGTGCACTCAGACTACCTCCGCGTCGGGGCCGACATCATCACCAGCAACAACTTCTGGACGACGCCTACCCGGCTCGACTCTATCGGTGAGCGCCACGCCTGGCGCACCTATGCAACCGCCGCGATCCGCAACGCCGTCGAGGCCCGCAACGCCATGCGCCAGGAGGCGTACGTCGCCGGCGGTATCGCCGCCCCCAGCCTCCAGGGAGCGATGTCACCTACCAGCCTGGTCTCAGACGCCTGCGCCTTGGGTCTCGAGGCGTACCGCAGGGAGTGGGCCGACCACGCCAGGCTCCTAGCCGACGAGGGCGCCGACCTGATCCTAGCCGAGTACGTCGGCTTCATCGAGGACTGCGTCGAGGCTGTCGACGGCTGTGCCGAGGCGGGCGTGCCGGTCTTCCTCGGAGTCCGGCACATCCAAGACGACGGCGCAATGCAGTATGGCGAGAGCCTGATTGATCTCGCCAGCGCCCTCGAAGGCCATCCCGTCGATGCCGTCCTGCTCATGTGCAGCAACCCGGAAAACATCTCCGTCGGTCTCCCCATACTCCGGGAGGCGTTTGCCGGCCCCGTCGGCGCGTACCCCAACCTCGGCTACAACCCGACCGGCCCCCTTGCCAACAGACCGACGCTCACGAACCAAAAACCCAGTGCCAGCGTGGACATCCTGCAAAATGCCGACTACTACCCCTCCCGCATGGCGGAGTTTGCCGGCGAGTGGAAGCGGATGGGTGCCCGGATCATCGGCGGCTGCTGCGCCTCAGGGCCGGAGCACATTGCGGCCATGTACCCGGTCGTTAAGGAGTGAGGAATAAAAGCGAATGAAAGTCCGACCTGACCTCGTCCCCGAGACCGAGCGGGACAATCTAAAAGTCATTCAGCTCACGGCTGAGTCGATTCCCTCATCGCATGTCTATATGGAGGCGCAGATCTTCACGCCCGATTCACAGCGGCTGATCCTCCACCGCTCAGCGCATCCTCACGGCTCTGATCCGCAGGACCCCGAGCACCAGTTTCTGGTTTGCAACTTGGAAGACAATTGCAGCCTAACGCCGATCACCACCGAGCGTGGAACGACGGGGCCGTCTATCTCACCAGATGGTGCCCACCTGTACTACTTCGTCAATGAAACAGAGCCCGGAGGAGGCGGACGACTGACGCTGAAGCGGGTCGGGCTGGATGGGTCTGAACGCGAGATCGTCTACGTCCTAGATCACGCGATTCCAGAGACCGATTTCAGGCTGAGCCGACCGTATCCGCTTTCGACGATTTCATCCGATGGCGGGCGCATCGCCATCTCGGGATTTCTCGGGGACGGCAACAGCGCAGAAGCACCCTGGGGTCTGCTCGTCTTCGAGATTGAAGAGCCCTCCGTACGGTTGGTCTTGCACGGTCCCACCTGGTGCAACCTGCACCCGCAGTACACGCGTCAAACGGACCCCGTGGCTTCCCACGACATCATGATCCAAGAAAATCACGGGAATATCATTGCCGCCGATGGCAGGGTGGAAAAGCTCGTCAGCGGACTGGGCGCGGACATCCACCTGATCCGGGACGATGGCACAAAGCTGCGCGACTTCCCCTGGGGCAGGGATGGGAACGAGTTCTGTCAGGGTCATCAGTGCTGGCAGGGAAGAAGCGACATTGCCATCACCAGCACCTCGACGCGCAAACCGGACGAAAGACAGCTCATCTCGGGCAGGGCGGTAGCGCACGTCGGCGATGAAGGCATCAGCACGCCGGGCGGCTGGCGCAACGACCTGTCCCGCTCCTTTGCCGGGCCCGATTTCTGGCATTTCGCAACGGACCTAGACGGGACCCGTTTGATCGCGGATGCGGGCCCGAAAGACGGGGGCGGCGCGGTCTGGCTGTTCGACCTTCCCGAGGAAGAGGACGGCGCGCTCGCGAATGCGCGGAAGATCGTGGACCCCGGATCGTCCTGGCAGAAGGACACCCACATCCATCCTTTCCTCTCGCCGGATGGCGGATCGGGCTTCTTCAATTCCGATGAAAGTGGCGTGTTGCAGGCCTATATGGTGCGCGGCTGGTAAGTGGGCGTGCGGCACTATCGCTCTACGGGAGGCTGACGGGCGCGTTCTCTCCGCGACCTGTGGACTTTGCCGCCAGGGCCGCTAACAGACCACCTTGCCCTTCGGCTTCTCACGGGATATACTTTGGATATACATCACCTTATGAGGAGGTTAGCCAAGTTGACTACAATACAGAAATGGGGAAACAGCCAAGGGCTTCGGTTGGCCAAGACCATCCTCCAAGAAGCGCAGCTAAACGTGGGCGACGAAGTGGATATTTCCGTCAAAAATGGACGAATTATAATTGAGGCTACGACTAAAGTTCGCGGGAGATATGATTTGCAGGAGTTGCTGTCAAAGATGCCCAAAGAGTACCGAGTTGAAGAACTGGATTGGGACGGGCCTATTGGGAAGGAAGTCTGGTAAATGCCCCGTTATATTCCGCAGAAAGGGGATTTCGTGATTTTGACTTTTGATCCACAGGCGGGACACGAGCAAAAAGGGCGACGTCCCGCATTGGTAGTCAGCAACACTCTGTTCAACAGGCACACCGGTCTTGCCATGGTGTGCCCGATAACCAAGACAAAAAGGAATATCCCCTTTCACGTGGAAATTCCAAGCGAATCATCCCTTACGGGGTATATCATGGTCGAACAGATCAAATCCGTCGATTACGCAAGCCGCAAAGTAAAGTTCGTTGGGAAGGCCCCCGGAGCAGTGCTCGACGAAGTTTTAAGCCTCCTAGACGCCTGCCTGTACAATCCGGGCCAATAATGAACCAGCCCAAGCGCATCGCCCACACCGATCTAGAACAATTCTTCCTCGACGCTCTCGCAGCCGTAGGAGTGCCGCCGCACGTAGCCGCAGTCGAAGCCCAAATCGGCGCTGAAGTGGACCTGCACGGCGGCCACACCCACGGCGTCGCCTTATTGCCCTCGGCGATCAATTACATCCGCCAGGGAATTTTGACGCCCGATCCCCGCTTTGAAACCATCGTCGAGTACCCAGCCTCCCGGCTGATCGATGTCGGCGGAGGCATTGGCCGCTTTTCTTCGGCGCAGGGCATGGATTGGGCACTCGAACGAGCGCAACAATACGGCGTGGGCACCTGCGTCGTCCGCAACGTCGGGCACTGGGGGCGCGGGCATAGCTACGCTTTGCGGGCCGCCCGCGCCGGGCTGGTCGGCCTAGCCTTCACCAACGCGTTCGCCAACTTTCCCGCCTGGGGCACGCGCGTCCCTTCCCTAGGCAACAATCCCCTCGCCATTGGCATTCCCACGGCCGACGGCGAGCCTGTGGTCCTCGACTTGGCCATGACCCAATCCTCCATAAGCCGCGTGCGCCAAGCCGAGGCCGCCGGACGCAGCGTCCCCGAAGGTTGGGGCTTGGACGAGCGCGGAAGGCCCACTACAGATCCGAGTGACTTGCTGCAATCGTGGCGCTTTTTGCCCATGGGTCAGCACAAAGGCTCAGGACTTGCCTTTATGGTCGATCTGCTCACGGCTGGGCTGGCCGGCAGCCTCCTCGCTTTTGAGCAGGGCACCGAGGGCCGGCCAACGGATTCGGCCGGCGGCTCCACCAAGTGCTTTATCGCCCTCAAGCCCTTTGGCGACTGGCTACACGACCGCAGCGCCGATCTGAAGGCCCATATTAAATCGGTGGAAGCAGCACCCGAGCAGGGCCCCGTGCAGTGGCCGGGCGAAGGCAGTTACCAGCGGCGCGCCGACTACCTAAAACACGGCATTGCCCTTGAAGCCACCTTAGCCGACCAAGTGGACGAACTAGCCCGAGATTTGGAGGTCCCAATCCGCTGGGCTTGATGTGGGGCACATTCCCGCGTCCCAAGTCTGGTCGCCGCTCGCGTGGACTCTGGTACTACCTCCTCTACCGCCGCTCCCAACTAACCCAATAACAAAAGGAGAAACTCGCCATGGCTCCCGTTAAACTTTTAGTATTCGTCGGCACCGAAGGCATCTACCACGACCACGAAGGCCAAGGCCGATTTCTGACCGACCTGCTGAACCAAGACGCCCAGATCGAGGCCGATTTCTCGCGCGACTACGAGATTATGGCCAGCGGCCTTAACGCGTACGACGCCACCCTCTTCTTCACGGATGTCGGCCACTTCACCCAAGCCCAAGAACAGGAGCTTTTGCACTTTATCGAACGCGGCGGCGGCTTCTTTGGCCTGCATACCGCAGACGCCTCCTTCCGCGACAACGCCGGCTATCACCAAATGCTCAACGGCTTCTTCGACGGCCACAGCCCGTACATGGATTTCACCGTCACCATCTCCGACCCCGACGACCCCATTGCCGCGGGCCTTAAAGACTTTGCCGTGACCGACGAGTTGCACTACCTCAAGCACGACCCCAGCCGCTCGCATCACCTCATGCACGCCTATGACCCCGGTCGCGACGAGACCCACGTCATGGCCTATCACCACACTTATGGTCAGGGCCGAGTGTTCTTCTTTGCCTTGGGCCACGATAAGGCGGTGCTGGAAAACCCCTCCTTCCAGGAAGTGGTGCGCCGAGGTGCTCTGTGGGTGGGGAAACGGTTGTGATTGCGCCGCTCGTTGCAGGACGTGGGCAAGTCCGCCCTAAGCCAATTAGAAAGACCATCAATGGCTGAAATACGAGGAGTATTCTTCGATCTCTACGGCACCTTGTTGTGCTACGGCAATATGGAAGCTGCGGGAGAGAGTTGGTTCCATGCCATACGCCGCGAGTTGGTCGCTAGTGGCCGTGCGTTTGATGACGAAACGTTGATCCGAGTATGTAAGGAATTCTTGCTCCAACCCGAGCCGCCAGTACAGGACGACGGGCTAACCGTGTACGAGCGTCGCATCCGCGAGTTGGGCTTAGAGCTAGGCTTGGAATTGGAGTTGGAGGAATTGCGGCGGACCAGCGCGGCGAGCGTGGCGGCGTGGCACGCACACACGCCGCTCGACCCAGAGGCCAAAAGCGTGCTCGGCGAGCTGCAAGGCCGCTACAAGCTGGCGCTGATCTCCAACTTCGACCATCCGCCGCACGTCCATCGGTTGCTAGACGAGCTGGCGTTGCGCCCCTTTTTTGACGTAGTAGTAGTCTCCGGCGATGTCGGCGTCAAAAAGCCCGACCCGGCGATCTTTGCCCCGGCCCTGGAGCAGACCGGGTTGACGACGGACGAGGCGCTCTTCGTCGGCGATTCACCGGAAGACGACATAGCAGGAGCTAGGGCAGCGGGGCTGCGACCGGTGTTGATTCAGCGATCGCTCGGCGCGGATGGCTCTCCGGCAGAGCCAGAATGGACGGAGGACGGGGTGCGAGTGGTAGCCGGGTTAAGGGAAGTGGTCGAATTAGTCGGTTGAGGAGCACTTTGTATATCCGAAGCTCACATCCATGCAGATAGAGTACTCGCGAAAAGGAGCACATGATGACAACGGACGGAACGATTTTGCAAACGGGCGACCCAGCGGCTGTCGGCATGTCGGCCGCACAACTCGAACGGGCCTTCGGCCTGCTCACGGCTGCTGCCGAAGCAGGCCAGATCAGCGCGGCCTCGCTGACGGTAGCGCGGCACGGCAAAGAGGTCTTCGCACGCGGGGCCGGCCAGCGGAAACCTAACACCGGCCAGCCGGTCGATGCGGATTCGATCTTTCTCCTCGCGTCGATCACCAAGCCGGTCACAGCTTGTGCGCTGATGATTCTCGTTGACCGCGGGCTAATTTCGCTCGACGACCCGGCCGCCGACTACCTACCCCAGTTCACAGGCGGCGACCGGCCCGACATCAAGGTCCGCCACCTGCTATCGCACATATCGGGAATGCCCGACATGCTGCCGGAGAATGTCAGCCTGCGGCGGGCACACGAGCCGGTAGAGGTCTTTGTCGAGCGCGCCATGCAGACGCCCCTGCTCTACAAACCGGCGACCGATTTCCGCTACCAGAGCAAAGGCATCCTGCTGGCGGCCGCGATCGTCGAGCGCGTCAGCGGCCAGCGGTTGCGCGACTTTGAACGCGAGGAAATTTTCGCGCCGCTAGGCATGGAGCGCAGCGCGTTGGGCATAGGCGATTGGGCGATCGAGGACACCGTGTGGTGCGGGACAGATACCGAAGAGGACGAAGAACTGCGGAGCTGGGGATGGAATTCCCCGTACTGGCGCGATTTCGGGGCGCCGTGGGGCGGCATGCACAGCACCGGACGCGATCTGGCGATCCTCTTGCAAACCATGCTCAACGGCGGCGCGTACGGCGACCAGCGCATCTTCAGCCGGGCTGCGGTCTCGGCGATGACGCGGGACCAGAACGGGACGCTCGACGCGCCGTGGGGCCTTGGGTGGGGCGTGTGCGGGGCGCGGGTGTGGGCCTTTTGGGGCGATCTGGTGTCGCCGCACACCTTCGGCCACACCGGGGCGACCGGCACGGTGGCGTGGGCGGACGCAGAGCACCAGCTAAGCTGCGTGGTGCTAACCAACCAAATGGTCGCTAACGGGAGCCTGTTGCGGCGGGTTTCCAACGCGGTGTCCGCAGCCGTGGAGGAAGACTAGCATCCGAATCCTTTCCAAGTTAGTTAATCGAGCCAATCATTAAAAATTAATTTTATCAATTTAATAATTGACTTTTTAAATTATATGGCTATAATTACGCCTAAATTTAATTATTTGGAGGTATCGCCATCAAAGACTGGAAAGAGCTAACCGATCTGACGAAGGGGGCGCGTATCGTAGTGGAACGGGTTTCCTTGCCGGACAGCGATATCGCGATCGAAGGGCAATTCGAGCTGCCTATTTTGGCGCGTCTTTCCGCCGAGGACCAGGTATTCGCAATGGCCTTCGTCCAAGTCCACGGCTCGATCAAGGAGATGGAGCGCATATTTGGCATCAGCTACCCGACAGTTAAGAACCGGTTGAATGCCATTGCAGAGCAGCTACAGTTCGTCGAGACGGTACCTCGAACCACAGAATCGGCTAGCCCACCACGCTTGAGTCCTCAATCGGCGGCAGTACTCGACAGCCTAGACAGCGGCGAGATCGACGTCGAAGAGGCGCTGCGGAGGCTCTCCTGATGCTGCCACCGGTGTTCCTGAGAGTACGGGTCCAGAACGACAAACGCCGCATTCGGCTGTGGATCCCGCTCATAGTGCTGTGGCCGGTCATTCTCGTCGTGGTGCTGCTGGGGACACCTGTTGCATTACTAGTAGCGGCGCGCTCAGGGCACCGCACTCGGGGTCGTTCCGTCCTGCTGGCCGGCCCTTTACTTCTGTACGTGCTTGCCTCGCTGCGCGGCCTACGCTTCGACGTAGTCTCTGGCGAGGATCGCGTGTTCATTTCAATCGACTAGGAGGCTGTGATGACTGAAGAGCGACGCAGAGTCCTCGACATGCTCGCGGAGGGGAAGGTGACTGTAGAGGAGGCCGAGCGTCTCTTGGAGGCGCTGCAAGGCACCCACCGCGTCAAAACCCGCAAGGGGTGCGGAATTGATGCTCCGATACCTCCGATACCTGGCGTTGAGGCGGTGCAAGACACCCTCGAAGGACTCGAAGAAGGACTCGAAGGACTTGAAGAATCTCTATCCGGGTGGTCAGAGAGCGAAAACGACGCCCGCGACAAGGAGGGCAAGACGTCCATGCGCGACGACACTTTCGCAGTGGGCGACAACCCGCGCCTTGTAGTGCGCGGCTTCAACGGCCGCATCCGGGTCCATGCCGGCAGCCCCGGCTCAATTCGCGTGCGGGCCAGGCTGAAGAACCCCCACGGCATCGAGTACAGCGCCGTGCAGGAAGGCGACCTCGTCACGGTCGAGGCCAAGTCGGATCGGCAATCCGAGGAATTCCTGCACGGATTCTCCCGCCAGCGCTCCGGAGCAAATATTGAGGTGACTGTGCCCGTCACAACTAGCGTTGACTTGGCGACTAGCAACGGGCCGGTGGAACTCCAGGGAACGGAAGGCGGTGGAGCGGTACATACCAAGAACGGGCCCATAAGGGTCGAAAATTTCAAGGGCGACCTGAACGCGACGACCAAAAACGCCCCAATCACGGTCAAGACGCTCTCAGGCTCGGCCGTGCTCGCCACCTTAAACAGTCGCGTGTCCATCGAGGACGCACACGGCCGCTTCGATGCGCGGACGACCAACGGGTCGATAAAGTTTCAGGGGAGCATCGAGCCCGGAAACGGCAACAGGCTAGCCACCTCGAACGGCAACATAAAGGTAGCGCTGGACGCCGAGCCGAGCCTCAAGCTAACGGCTGCGACGGTCAACGGGCGAGTCCGCTGCGAGGTGCCGGGCTTCGTCGCGTCGGTCGATAAGCGCCACAAGCTCAAGGGGACGGTGGGCGAAGGTGAGGCCGAATTGACCGCCAAGACCGTGAACGGCTCCATTGCGATTCAGTAGCCAAACTCAGCAACGAACAGGAGGACAGCCATGAACGAAAACAGCAGACGCGTACTCGAGATGCTATCCGAAGGCAAGGTGTCCGTCGATGAGGCCGAGCGCCTGCTTTCCCTCGTTGACGAGGGTCCAGAGGCGACTACAGCGGTACAGCCGCTAGCCCCCCCCCGCACGGGAGCGGCCCGGTATCTGCGAGTCACCATCGCCTCGGACGGGGACGAGCACGTCGACGTCCGGGTGCCGCTGGCGCTGATCAAGGCCGGAGTCAAGCTGCACAACCTGCTTCCGGATCAGGCAGCGCAGGGCATCAACAAGACGATGGAGAGAAACGGCATCGACATCGACATTCACAACCTGCGAACCGAGGACCTCGATCAGCTCATAGACGCACTAAGCGATATCGAGGTCAATATCCAGGATGGGGACGACAAGGTCCGAGTTTACTGTGAATAATCCAAACCACGAGGCAACCTGAGATTGGAGCTGAGTAGTACTATGCGCGCATTCAAATGGATATTGCTGGTCGCCATCCTCGGCTTATGGGGGGTGGGGACCGTCTGGGCGAAGGAGGAAAAAGAAGAGGCCGTCGAGGAAGAGGCCGCCGACAAGGAAAAGGACGAAGAGGACGAAGAGGACGAAAAGGACAAAGAGGACGAGGAAGACGAGGAAGACAAAAGCCCCAAATTTGCGAAAGTAATCAAGGACTTTGACAAGATCGAAGGCCTGTTCGAGCTGTACCGGGATCCAGAGGAGAACAAAGTATTCCTGGCCATTCGGCCCGACCAGTTCGACCAGATCCACCTGTGCAGCATCACGCGCACACAGGGAGACGGCTACTTCTTTGATTCGGCCTCACTGGTCTCCATAGGTCGGGGCTGGGGCACGTTTCCCTTTGTTTTTCAGCGGGTCGGCAAAAAGGTGTTCTTCGCTCACAAGAATGTGTATTACCGGGCCGAGCCGGACGCGGCCATCCACCGGGCCGTGGACCGGGGCCTGTCCGACTCGATTCTCGGCGTCGGCAGCATTGAGGGACAGCCTCACCCCGAAACCGGCGCGGTGCTGGTGGACCCGAATGATTTCTTCGTTCAGGACATCGCCTTGGTAAGTTCCTTCTTCAGCGAGTACCTCAAAAAGGGTTCGTATAGCTTCGACAGCGACAACAGCTATTTCGGCGCGTTGAAGAATTTCCCGCACAATACCGAGATCGACGTAGTGCTGCACTTTGCGACCGACTCACCCCAAAGAGACATCCCCACCTTGGCGGATACGCGGAGTTTCCAGCACATCTACCACTACAGCCTGTCCAGTCTGCCCGAGTCGGATTTTCGCCCGCGCTTGGCCGACGACCGAGTGGGGCATTTCACGACCTTGCACCAGGACTACACCTCGGTGCTCAAGGACGATCCGTACGTACGCTACATCAATCGCTGGCATCTAGAGAAAGCCGAGCCCAAGTTTGACCAATCGCCTCCCAAAAAGCCGATTGTGTTCTGGCTGGAAAACACGATTCCACCGGAGTACCGGGACGCGGTGCAGGAGGGGATTCTGGTGTGGAATAAGGCATTCGAGCCGCTCGGCTTTGAGGGGGCGATTGTGGCCAAGCAGCAGCCGGACGACGCCGAGTGGGACGCAGCCGACGTGCGCTACAACTCGGTGCGCTGGATGGTGCAGCCCGGCCAGGGGTACGCGGTGGGGCCGTCGCGTACCAATCCCTTTACCGGCGAGATTTTCGACGCCGATATACGGATCAGCGCGGACTTTATCCGCTATGCCCACTTAGAGTTCACCGAACTGGTCGATCCTGTGGGACGAGGGCCTGATTCGCTCGCCGCGGCTATGGGGCTGACCGGGAACTACAACAGGGGATTCTGCGACATGGCCGACGGGCTGAGGCAGGAGGCCGCTTTCGGGTGGCACTTGCTGGAAGCTCGGGCCGCGGCTGGCGGGGGCGAGGTGGACGAAAAGGAATTCATTCGCCAGCTAATCGTCGAGTTGATCGCGCACGAAGTGGGCCACACCCTCGGCCTGCGGCACAATTTCAAGGGCAGCACCATCCACGCACTCGACGAGCTACACGACCATCGCGTCACCGACAAAGAGGGCATCTCCAGTTCGGTAATGGACTACAATCCGGTCAATATCGCCCCAGAGGGGCACAAGCAGGGGGAGTACTACCAGACGACGCTGGGGCCGTACGACTACTGGGCCATCGAATACGCCTACCGGCCGGTAGAGGCGGACAGTCCCGCGAGCGAGCAAGCCCAACTGGCCAAGATCGCCGGCCAAGTCGCGGAGAAAGATCTGGCCTACGGCACGGACGAGGACGCCCTGTACTGGACCCGGGGGATCGATCCGAGCGCGGCGCGCTGGGACTTGCGCGACGACCCGATTGCCCACTACCGCGACCAGATCGCCCTATCGAAAGAGCTGTGGGCCAAAGTGGAGGACAAATTCGAGCAGAAGGGCGAGCGCTACCAAACCCTGCGGCGGGTATTCGGCTGGGGCTTTAGGCCCTACTTTTCGGGGGCGGGCAATGTCAGCCGCTACATCGGCGGCCTGTATCACTACCGCGACCACGTCGGCGATGGACGGCTCCCATTACAGCCAGTGCCGCCCGCCCGGCAGCGAGAGGCGCTCGACTTTCTGGTGAAGCACGTGTTCGGGCCGGACGCCTTCCGCTGGTCGCCGGAGTTGCTCAACAAGCTGGCACCGGAGCGCTGGGTGGATTTCACTTGGTCGGTGTTCGACGTGCGGCGGATCGACTATCCCATCCACGATAGGGTGCTGAGCATCCAACGGCGGCCGCTCGACCGGTTCTACGATCCAACTCTGCTGAGCCGGCTACAGGATCTGGAGCTGCGCTACGAAGGCGACGAGACCTTCGGGATGGTCGATCTGTTTGCTGGACTGCGGCAGGCTATCTGGGCGGAGTTGGAGACGGGTAGCTCCATCGACAGCTTTCGCCGCAACTTGCAGCGGGCACAGCTACAAAAACTGATCGGGCTGGTGCTCCGACCCGCCCGAGGGACGCCCGAGGATGCCCGCACCTTGGCCCGAGCGGATTTGCAGACCATCGCCGCACAGATCAAGACGCGGCTAGAAGGCAGCGGTCTGGACGCGTACAGCCGCGCTCATCTCGAAGAGACCAAGGCGCGGATTGAGGCTGCGCTGGAGGCCGGTTTGGAGCGGAGTTTATAAAAAAATACAAAGGTCTATTTATCGTCTCAGGAGCGATAAATAGACCTTTGTTATAAACACCTGTTACCAAGTCGTCTATGGGCCAATCTGATTGTTTTTAGACGATATATCGTCCCATTCAATATGTAGTATCTCCTTTCCATATAGCATCTTATATAGTATATTTTTAAAGTATCCTCCCCCCCCACGGTACTGAAGGTGTTTGTCAAGCAATCGCCTTCAGGTTATCGCTGCTCTTCAAGCTCTTAGAATATTTCCCCGCTGATCGGTGCCTGTTTTGCCAGGCCCCTTAGGATAATAATGCGTCTCACCGATTATTTGCCGCCTGGTCCCTCCATGTCAACGCCACCGAGCGAGTGCGCGACGTGATTGCCGCTCGGTACCACAACGAGAACACCTTGCTCTCCCGCACGGGATTCGCGCTCATCATTTGCATCTTCGTTTCGATGACATCGGCATTACCCACATTCGGACATAATACCCCGAAAGTCCTAGTTAGCGAGGGAGGTAAGTGTGAAACGGGTGGAGATAACGTATGTGACACGCATACTCTTAACGCGCACTGGAGCGAGTTTATAGCAAATCATCCAGACGATGACTATAAACCCGCCAAGACCCATTGGCATATGCACATAAAGGAGGACGGTACAGACGATGGTATAGGCGGTTGGGATAAATGTGTGGAGGAACCGGGAGTGTACAATGAAGCAAACGATTCGTATCATTTCTCGGAAGGGAACTGTCCGGACGGAACATCACCGCCACCACCGAAAGTCAACGTGGCACCGGAGTTCAGTGGTTCAGCGACAGCGAGCGTGCGAGAAAACGAGACGTTTGTGCTGACGGTCATAGCGTCGGACAGCAACAGCGAGGACAACATCGAGAGCTACGATATCGTGGGCGGGGCGGATGCGGCGAAATTCTCGCTGAATTCGTCAACGGGCGCACTCACGTTTAACACGGCACCAGACTTCGAGAATCCGCAGGGCTCGGGAGGCAACGTGTATGTGGTGGAGGTGCGTGCGACCAGCGGCACGGGAAACCGGGTGAAGACGGCAACCCAGACGATCACAGTAACGGTAGACGACGTGACGGAGCCGCCGGGCACGCCTAATGCACCGGGGGTATCGCCGGTGTCTCAGACGAGTCTGAGGGTGACTTGGTCGGCTCCAGAAAACAAGGGGCCGCCAATCACCGGCTACGATTACCAGTACAAGAAGACGAGCGCTTCGAATCAAGACTGGACGGAGGGGACGACCACCGGATCGCCGGTGACGATCGGCAGCCTCGACGAGGGCACTGAGTACGAAGTCCAGATCCGAGCAAAGAGCGACGAGGGAACGAGTGGTTGGTCGAATTCGGGAACCGGATCGACGCAAGCCAACAAGGCACCGAGCTTCACCAGCGAAGATGCGAAGGACGTGCAGGAGAACACAACGTCAGTAATGACGGTCACAGCGGAGGACGACGACGACTCCATCCAGCGCTACGATAAGGTGGGTGGAGCGGACGCAGCGAAATTCTCGCTGTCGTCAACGGGCGTTCTGAGGTTTATCACGGCACCTAACTTTGAGGCTCCGCAGGCCGCCGGGGGCGGCAACAATTATATGGTGGAGGTACGTGCCACTAGCGGCACCGGGAGCCGACAGAAGACGATCGACCAGACGATCACAGTAACAGTGACGGACGAGGACGAGAAGCCGGGCACGCCGGGAGCACCATCGGTGTCGATGGCGTCTGAGACGAGCCTGATGGTGCGCTGGTCGGAACCTACGAACACGGGTCCGCCAATCAACGACTACGACTACCGGTATCGGACGGACTCGCCGCAGGGAAGCTGGACGGAGGTGACCAATCAGGGTGACATCACCGCGTTGGAGGTGACGATCCCGAACCTCAACGCGAACACCGCGTACGACGTCCAGATCCGAGCGAATAGCCCGGAGGGGGAGAGCGAGTGGTCGCTGGAGGGAACCGGTACGACGGGTGCGACGGAGGCCAACGAAGATCCGAGGTTCACCAGTTCATCGACGCCGAGCATACCTGAGAACACGACGTCAGTGCTGCCAGTCGTAGCGGTGGACGACGACAGTCAGGATGACATTGAGCGCTACTCGATCGAGGGCGGAGCGGACCGGAATCTGTTCTCGATTGTGTCGTCAACGGGCGTGCTGACGTTCAAAACGGCACCAAACTTTGAGGCTCCGCAGGACGTAGGAAGCGACAACAATTATGTGGTGATCGTGCGTGCAACCAGCGGCACGGGAACCCGGGAAAGGACGGCAGACCAGACGATCACAGTAACGGTGACGAATGAGCCCAACGAGAAGCCGAGCACGCCGAGGGCACCGTCCGTTACGGCGGAGTCTGAGACGAGCCTGAACGTAAACTGGTCGGCACCCGATAACGAAGGTCCGCCAATCACCGACTACGACTACCGCTACAAGAAGACGAGCGATTCGGACCAAGCCTGGACGGAGGAGACAGATCCGCTGAGTACCGAGTTGTCGGTGACGATCACCGACCTCGACGAGGGCACTTCGTACGACGTCCAGATCCGAGCAACGAACTCAAACGGAGCGAGCGAGTGGTCGCCTTCGGGAACGGGTTCGACGAGATCGACGGGACCAAATCCTCAACCACCGGGACCAAACCCCAACATACCGGAAACAGACGACACCCCACCGGAAACAGACGACACCCCACCGGAAACAGACGACACCCCACCGGAAACAGACGACACCCCACCGGAAACAGACGACACCCCACCGGAAACAGACGACACCCCACCGGGAACGGGCGGCACCCCATCGGGAATACCCCTCACCCCGCTGCCAAAGGATGTGACGCTGTCGTTTACGAGGACGCGCTATGAGGCGTCGGAGGGCGACGAGGTACTGGAGTTTTCGGTGCAGTTGAGCAAAGAGGTCGGCCAAGAGGCGATGGTGACGTACTCGACTCAGACCGGCACAGCAAAGACGGGGGAGGATTACGAAGCGACAGGTGGTGACCTGACCTTTCCGGCTGGGACGACGAGGCGGACGATCCGCGTGCCCATCATTGATGACGATGTGGTCGAGCAAGAGGAGACGTTCACAGTCAGGTTGATCAGATCCAACGCGACGATTGGAGTAGGCGAGGCGACAGGCGTGATCGCCGACAACGACCTGCCGTTGATCATCGTGACGACCAACCAGACCGTGGTGGAAGAAGGCGAGACAGTGACGTTTACACTGACGCGGACCAGCGATCTGACTATGCCGCTGACGGTGCCGGTAAGTATAACCGAGCGCGGCGCGTTCCTCGCCGACGGAGCACCCACCGAAGCGACATTCGCAGAGAATGCAGCGACGACCACGCTTCAGGTGGCAACAGTGGACGATGAGGTGGACGAAGAAAACGGTGCGGTGACTGCGACGATCACGGATGGCGAGACCTATCAGGTAGGCGATGCGGCCAGCGCCACGGTGGAGATCACCGACAACGACCTGCCGTTGATCATCGTGACGACCAACCAGACCGTGGTGGAAGAAGGCGAGACAGTGACGTTTACACTGACGCGGACAGGCAACCTGACCGTGCCAATGACGGTGCCGGTAAGTATAACGGAGCGCGGCACCTTCCTCGCCGACGGAGCACCCACCGAGGCGACATTCGCGGTGAATGCGCTGGAGACGACGCTTCAGATGGCGACGGTGGACGATAAGGTGGAAGAAGAAAACGGTGCGGTGACCGCGACGATCACGGATGGCGAAACCTATCAGATAGGCGATGCGGCCACTGCGACGGTGGAGGTCACCGACAACGACGGGCCCGATGGGGTTGAGACGCAGACCGATACAGAGGTTGAGACGCGAACCGATGCAGAGGTTGAGACGCAGACCGATACAGAGGTTGAGACGCAGACCGATACAGAGGTTGAGACGCGAACCGATACAGAGGTGGTCAAGAGCGACGTGACGGTGTCGTTTGCGGCGGCGCGCTATGAGGCGTCGGAGGACGACGCGGCACTAAGGTTCGCGGTGCAGCTAAGCACAGCGAGCCGCCAAGAAGTGACGGTGAAGTACGCGACTGCGAGCGGCACGGCGACGGCGGGGAGGGATTACGAAGCGAGGACCGGGACCCTGACCTTCCCGGCTGAGACGACGAGGCGGACGATCCGCGTGCCCATCATTGACGACAACGTGGAGGAGGAAGAGGAGACGTTCACAGTCTTGTTGCGCAATTCCAACGCGACGATTGGAGAGGGCAGGACGACGGGCGTGATCGCCGACAACGATCTGCCGGTGGTCAGCGTCGAAGCAGACTCGACAACAGTGGTCAGCGTCGAAGCAGACTCGACAGCAGTGGTCAGCGTCGAAGCAGACTCGACAGCAGTGGTCAGCGTCGAAGCAGACTCGACAGCAGTGGTCAGCGTCGAAGCAGACCCGACAGCGGTGGAGGAAGGCGGGACAGTAGCGTTTACGCTGACGCGGGTAGGCAATCTGACCGCGCCGCTAACGGTGCCGGTACGCGTAACGGAGCGCGGTGCGTTCCTCACGGACGAGGTTCCCACCGAAGCGACATTCGCGGCGAATGCAGCGACGACGACGCTTCTGGTGGCGACAGACGACGATGGGCGCGACGAGGCGCACGGCGCGGTGACAGCAACGATCATGGAGGGCCCGACCCATCAGATAAGCGATGCGGCCAGTGCCACCGTGCCGGTCACCGACAACGACGTACGCGGCGTGACCGTGACCCCGACGGCACTGACGATTCGCGAGGGCGGCAGTCTCAGTTACATGATAGACCTGGACACGGAGCCGACGGCGAATGTGACGGTCGCAGTGCAAGTACCGGCGAACGCGGAAATTTCGGTGACCCCGACGGCGTTGACATTCACCGCGGCCAACTGGAGGACGACGCAGATGGTTGCGGTGACCGCGGCTCAGGACGCCGACTCGGTGGCCGACGATCCAGTGACGATCCGTCATGCGGTTGGCGGCGGCGACTACGGTGCGGTGCCCGCGGCCAGCGTTGCGGTGACAATCCTTGAGGACGACCCACCGACGATCCGGATCGCCGACGCGGAGGCGTCAGAGGGCGATGGGGCGATGGCGTTTTCAGTGCGGCTGAGCGTGGCCAGCATCCAGACGGTGACGGTCGAGTATGCGACGGCGGACGGCACAGCGATAGCGGGGACGGATTACGAGGCGACAACCGGGACGCTGACCTTCCCGGCTGGAAGGACGAATCAGACGATCCGCGTGCCTATCATGGATGACGACCTAGACGAGACGGCGGAAGCGTTCACGGTCGCGTTGAGCGAGCCGGAGAACGCGACGATCGAAGTAGGCAAGGCAACGGGCGTGATCGCCGACAACGACCTGCCGGTGGTCAGCATAGCGGCAGACCTAGCAGGAGTGGTAGAAGGTGGGACGGTGACGTTTACGCTGACGCGGGTAGGCGACCTGACCGTGCCGCTGACGGTGCCAGTACGGGTAACGGAGCGCGGCGCGTTCCTCGCCGATGAGGTACCTACCGAGGCGACATTCACGGCGAATGCAGCAACGACGACGCTTCTGATGGCGACAGACGACGATGGGAGCGACGAGGAGCACGGCGCGGTGACGGCGACTATCACCAGCGGCGCGACCCACCGGGTAGGCGATGCGGCCAGCGCGACGGTGCCGGTCATCGACAATGACGTGCCCGGCGTGACCGTGACCCCGACAGCGCTGCTCGTGCCCGAAGGCGGCAGCGCGAACTATACGGTGGTGCTGGACACGGAGCCAACAGCGGACGTGACCGTGGCCGTGCAGGTGCCAGAGGACGCGGAGGTCTCGGTGGACGAGACGGAATTGACGTTCACAGCCGAAGATTGGAATCAGGCGCAGACGGTAACGGTAACGGCGGCTCAGGATGCCGACGCCGTAGCCGACGATCCGGTGGTGCTAACTCATGCAGTCAGCGGCGGCGACTACGACACGGTGGCAGCGGCTAGCGTTGCGGTGACGATCCTTGAAGACGATATGCCGACACTATTGATCGCCGACGCGGCGGCAGCGGAGGGCGACGGGGAGCTAGCGTTCCAGGTGCGGCTGAGCGTGGCCAGTAGCAAGACGGTGACGGCAGAGTATATGACTTCGACCGGCACGGCGACGGCGGACAAGGATTACGAGACGACGACCGGGACGCTGATTTTCCCCGCCTTGGAGACGGGACAGACCATCCGCGTGCCTATCATCGACGACGACCTAGACGAGGCGGCCGAAGCGTTCACGGTCGCGCTGAGCAATGCTTCCAACGCGACGATCGAAGTAGGCAAGGCGACCGGCGTGATCGCCGACAACGACCTGCCGGTAGTCAGCGTGGCGGCCGACCCGACAGCGGTGGAAGAAGGCGCGACCGTGACGTTCACGCTGACGCGAGTGGGCGACCTGACCGTGCCAATGACGGTGCCGGTGGACGTGACGGAGCGCGGCGCGTTCCTCGCGGACGGAGCACCCACCGAGGCGACGTTCGATGTAGATGCGGAGACAACGACGCTTCAGGTGGCGACGGTGGACGATGATGTGGACGAAGTAAACGGCGCGGTAACGGCGACGATCACGGATGGCGCGACCCTCCGGGTAAGCGAATCCAACCGCGCGACGGTGCCGGTCACCGACAACGACGTGCGCGGCGTGACCGTAACCCCGACGGCGTTGATGATTCCTGAGGGCGACAGCGCGAGCTACACGGTGGTGTTAACTTCGGAGCCGACGGCAAACGTGACGGTCACGACACAGATGCCCGAAGGCGCAGAGGTCGCGGTGGACGAGACGGAATTGACATTCACGGCCGAGAATTGGAGGATACCGCAGACGATAACAGGGACCGCGGCTCAGGATGCCGACGCCGTGGCCGACGATCCAGTGACGATCCGTCACGCAGTCAGCGGCGGCGACTACGGGTTGGTAACGGCAGCCAGCGTTGAGGTAACAATCATTGAGGACGACACGCCGACACTATTGATCGCCGACGCAGCGGCAGCGGAGGGCGACGGGGAGATGGCGTTTTCAGTGCGGCTGAGCGTGGCCAGCAGCCAGACGGTGACGGTCGATTACGCGACCGCCGATGGCACGGCGACGGCGGGGACGGATTACGGGACAACGACCGGCACGCTAGCTTTTCCCGCTTTGGAGACGACCCAAACGATCCGCGTGCCCATCATCGACGACGACCTAAACGAGGCGGCCGAAGCGTTCACGGTCGCGCTGAGCAATGCTTCCAACGCGACGATCGAAGATGGCAAGGCGACCGGCGTGATCGCCGACAACGACCTGCCGGTAGTCAGCGTGGCAGCCGACCCGACAGCGGTGGAAGAAGGCGCGACAGTGACGTTCATGCTGAAGCGAGTGGGCGACTTGACCGTGCCAATGACGGTGCCGGTGGACGTGACGGAGCGCGGCGCGTTCCTCGCGGACGGAGCACCCACCGAGGCGACGTTCGATGTAGATGCGGAGACAACGACGCTTCAGGTGGCGACGGTGGACGATGATGTGGACGAAGTAAACGGCGCGGTGACGGCGACGATCACGGATGGCGCGACCCTCCGGGTAAGCGAATCCAACCGCGCGACGGTGCCGGTCACCGACAACGACGTGCGCGGCGTGACCGTAACCCCGACGGCGTTGATGATTCCTGAGGGCGACAGCGCGAGCTACACGGTGGTGTTAACTTCGGAGCCGACGGCAAACGTGACGGTCACGACACAGATGCCCGAAGGCGCAGAGGTCGCGGTGGACGAGACGGAATTGACATTCACGGCCGAGAATTGGAGGATACCGCAGACGATAACAGGGACCGCGGCTCAGGATGCCGACGCCGTGGCCGACGATCCAGTGACGATCCGTCACGCAGTCAGCGGCGGCGACTACGGGTTGGTAACGGCAGCCAGCGTTGAGGTAACAATCATTGAGGACGACACGCCGACACTATTGATCGCCGACGCAGCGGCGGCGGAGGGCGATGGGGCGATGGCGTTTTCAGTGCGGCTGAGCGTGGCCAGCAGCCAGACGGTGACGGTCGATTACGCGACCGCCGATGGCACGGCGACGGCGGGGACGGATTACGGGACAACGACCGGCACGCTAGCTTTTCCCGCTTTGGAGACGACCCAAACGATCCGCGTGCCCATCATCGACGACGACCTAAACGAGGCGGCCGAAGCGTTCACGGTCGCGCTGAGCAATGCTTCCAACGCGACGATCGAAGAGGGCAAGGCGACCGGCGTGATCGCCGACAACGACCTGCCGGTAGTCAGCGTGGCGGCCGACCCAGCGGCGGTGGAAGAAGGCGCGACCGTGACGTTCACGCTGACGCGAGTGGGCGACCTGACCGTGCCGCTGACGGTGCCGGTGGACGTGACGGAGCGCGGCGCGTTCCTCGCGGACGGAGCACCCACCGAGGCGATGTTCGCGGTGGGTGCGATAAATACGACGCTTCAGGTGGCGACGGTCGATGATGATGTGGACGAAGTAAACGGCGCGGTGACGGCGACGATCACGGATGGCGCGACCCTCCGGGTAAGCGAATCCAACCGCGCGACGGTGCCGGTCACCGACAACGACGTGCGCGGCGTGACCGTAACCCCGACGGCGTTGACGGTACCCGAGGGCGACAGCGCGAGCTACACGGTGGTGTTAACTTCGGAGCCGACGGCAAACGTGACGGTCGCAGTGCAGGTACCCGAAGACGCAGAGGTCGCGGTGGACGAGACGGAATTGACATTCACGGCCGAGAATTGGAGGATACCGCAGACGATAACAGGGACCGCGGCTCAGGATGCCGACGCCGTGGCCGACGATCCAGTGACGATCCGTCACGCAGTCAGCGGCGGCGACTACGGGTTGGTAACGGCAGCCAGCGTTGAGGCAACGATCATTGAGGACGACACGCCGACACTATTGATCGCCGACGCGGCGGCAGCGGAGGGCGACGGGGCGATGGCGTTTTCAGTGCGGCTGAGCGTGGCCAGCAGCCAGACGGTGACGGTCGATTACGCGACCGCCGATGGCACGGCGACGGCGGGGACGGATTACGGGACAACGACCGGCACGCTAGCTTTTCCCGCTTTGGAGACGACCCAAACGATCCGCGTGCCCATCATCGACGACGACCTAAACGAGGCGGCCGAAGCGTTCACGGTCGCGCTGAGCAATGCTTCCAACGCGACGATCGAAGAGGGCAAGGCGACCGGCGTGATCGCCGACAACGACCGGCCGGTGGTAAGCGTGGCGGCCGACCCAGCGGCGGTGGAAGAAGGCGCGACCGTGACGTTCACGCTGACGCGAGTGGGCGACCTGACCGTGCCGCTGACGGTGCCGGTGGACGTGACGGAGCGCGGCGCGTTCCTCGCGGACGGAGCACCCACCGAGGCGATGTTCGCGGTGGGTGCGATAAATACGACGCTTCAGGTGGCGACGGTCGATGATGATGTGGACGAAGTAAACGGCGCGGTGACGGCGACGATCACGGATGGCGCGACCCTCCGGGTAAGCGAATCCAACCGCGCGACGGTGCCGGTCACCGACAACGACGTGCGCGGCGTGACCGTAACCCCGACGGCGTTGACGGTACCCGAGGGCGACAGCGCGAGCTACACGGTGGTGTTAACTTCGGAGCCGACGGCAAACGTGACGGTCGCAGTGCAGGTACCCGAAGACGCAGAGGTCGCGGTGGACGAGACGGAATTGACATTCACGGCCGAGAATTGGAGGATACCGCAGACGATAACAGGGACCGCGGCTCAGGATGCCGACGCCGTGGCCGACGATCCAGTGACGATCCGTCACGCAGTCAGCGGCGGCAACTACGGGTTGGTAACGGCAGCCAGCGTTGAGGCAACGATCATTGAGGACGACACGCCGACACTATTGATCGCCGACGCGGCGGCGGCGGAGGGCGACGGGGCGATGGCGTTTTCAGTGCGGCTGAGCGTGGCCAGCAGCCAGACGGTGACGGTCGATTACGCGACCGCCGATGGCACGGCGACGGCGGGGACGGATTACGGGACAACGACCGGCACGCTAGCTTTTCCCGCTTTGGAGACGACCCAAACGATCCGCGTGCCCATCATTGATGACGACCTAAACGAGGCGGCCGAAGCGTTCACGGTCGCGCTGAGCAATGCTTCCAACGCGACGATCGAAGAGGGCGAGGCGACCGGCGTGATCGCCGACAACGACCGGCCGGTGGTAAGCGTGGCGGCCGACCCAGCGGCGGTGGAAGAAGGCGCGACCGTGACGTTCACACTGACGCGAGTGGGCGACCTGACCGTGCCAATGACGGTGCCAGTGGACGTGACGGAGCGCGGCGCGTTCCTCGCGGATGGAGCACCCACCAAGGCGACGTTCGATGTAGATGCGGAGACAACGACGCTTCAGGTGGCGACAGACGACGACGAGCGCGACGAGGCGGACGGCGCGGTGACGGCGACGATCACGGATGGCGCGACTCACCGGGTAAGCGAATCCAACCGCGCGACGGCACCGGTCACCGACAACGATGTGCGCGGCGTGACCGTAACCCCGACGGCGCTGACGGTACCCGAGGGCAGCAGCACGAGCTACACGGTGGTGCTGGACACGGAGCCGACGGCAAACGTGACGGTCGCAGTGCAGGTGCCCGAAGACGCGGAGGTCGCGGTGGACGAGACGGAATTGACATTCACGGCCGAGAATTGGAATCAGGCGCAGACGGTAACAGTAACGGCTGTCCACGACGACGACGCCGTGGCCGACGATCCGGTGGTGCTGACGCACGCGGTCCGTGGCGGCAACTACGGCACGGTAACGGCCGAATCCGTGACGGTCACCATCACCGAGAACGACACGCCGGAGTTGTCGATCACTGACGGAGCAGCAGCGGAGGGGGACGAAGTGCTGGAGTTCACCGTGACGCTGAACGTGGCCAGCAGCCAGACAGTGACAGTAGAGTATGCGACCGCCGACAGCACAGCGATGGCGGACACTGACTATGAGGGAACGACCGGGACGCTGACCTTCCCCGTCTTAGAGACGGCGCAGACGATCCGCGTACCCATCATCGACGACGACCTAGACGAGGCGGCCGAAGCGTTCACGGTCGCGCTGAGCAATGCTTCCAACGCGACAAGCGGAGATGGCGAGGCGACCGGCGTGATCGCCGACAACGATCTGCCGGTGGTAAGCGTGGCAGCCGACCCGACAGCGGTGGAAGAAGGCGCGACGGTGACGTTCACACTGACGCGAGTGGGCGACCTGACCGTGCCGCTGACGGTGCCGGTGGACGTGACGGAGCGCGGCGCGTTCCTCGCGGATGGAGCACCCACCGAGGCGACGTTCGATGTAGATGCGGAGACAACGACGCTTCAGGTGGCGACAGACGACGACGAGCGCGACGAGGCGGACGGCGCGGTGACGGCGACGATCACGGATGGCGCGACTCACCGGGTAAGCGAATCCAACCGCGCGACGGCACCGGTCACCGACAACGACGTGCGCGGCGTGACCGTAACCCCGACGGCGTTGACGGTACCCGAGGGCGACAGCGCGAGCTACACGGTGGTGTTAACTTCGGAGCCGACGGCAAACGTGACGGTCGCAGTGCAGGTGCCCGAAGACGCGGAGGTCGCGGTGGACGAGACGGAATTGACATTCACGGCCGAGAATTGGAGGATACCGCAGACGGTAACAGTAACGGCTGTCCACGACGACGACGCCGTGGCCGACGATCCGGTGGTGCTGACGCACGCGGTCCGTGGCGGCGACTACGGCACGGTAACGGCCGAATCCGTGACGGTCACCATCACCGAGAACGACACGCCGGAGTTGTCGATCACTGACGGAGCAGCAGCGGAGGGGGACGAAGTGCTGGAGTTCACCGTGACGCTGAACGTGGCCAGCAGCCAGACAGTGACAGTAGAGTATGCGACCGCCGACAGCACAGCGATGGCGGACACTGACTATGAGGGAACGACCGGGACGCTGACCTTCCCCGTCTTAGAGACGGCGCAGACGATCCGCGTACCCATCATCGACGACGACCTAGACGAGGCGGCCGAAGCGTTCACGGTCCTATTGAGTGAACCGAAGAACGCGACGATCAAAAATGGCGAGGCGACCGGCGTAATCACCGATAACGACCTGCCGGTGGTGAGCGTGGCGGCAGACCCAGCGGCAGTGGAAGAAGGCGGGACGATGACGTTCACGCTGACGCGGGTAGGCGACCTGACCGTGCCGCTGACCGTGCCGCTGAGTGTAACGGAGCGCGGCGCGTTCCTCGCGGACGGAGCACCCAGCGAAGCAGTGTTCGCGGTGGATGCGTCAAACGCGACGCTTAAGGTGGCGACAGATGACGACGAGCGCGACGAGGCGGACGGCGCAGTGACGGCGACGGTCACGGATGGCGCAACCCATCGGGCGGGCGATGCGGCCAGTGCCACGGTACCAGTCATCGACAACGACGAGCGCGGCGTAACAGTGACCCCAACAGCGTTGACGGTGGACGAGGGTGGCAGCGCGAGCTACACGGTAGTGCTGACCTCGGAGCCGACGGCAGACGTGACGGTCGTAATACAGGTGCCGGAGGACACAGACATTACGGTGGCCCCATCGGCGTTGACGTTCACGGCGGCTAATTGGAATCAGGCGCAAACGGTGAAGGTGACCGCCGCTCAGGATGCCGACGCGGTAGCCGACGATCCGGTGGTGCTGACGCACGCGATCAGTGGCGGCGATTACGAGGGCATATCCGCAGCAGGCGTCGTGGTGTCGATCACCGAAGACGACACCGCCGAGGTGACGATCTCAACTGCCGCGCTGGAGGTACCGGAAGGCGATTCCAAAAGCTACACGATGGTGCTGACTTCGCAGCCGACAGCAGACGTGACGGTCGCAGTACAGGTGCCAGAGGACACAGACATTACGGTGGCCCCATCGGCGCTGATGTTCACGACGGACAATTGGAATCAGGCGCAGACGGTCGCGGTAACGGCAGCCCACGACGACGACGCGGTAGCCGACGACCCGGTAATGCTGACGCACGCCGTCAGCGGCGGAGACTACGAAGGCATATCCGCAGCAGGCGTCGTGGTGTCGATTACCGAAGACGACACCGCCGAGGTGACGATCTCAACTGCTGCGCTGGAGGTACCGGAAGGCGCTTCCAAAAGCTACACGATGGTACTGACTTCGCAGCCGACAGCAAACGTGCCGGTCGCAGTACAGGTGCCAGAGGACACGGACATTGCGGTGGCCCCATCGGCGCTGACGTTCACGGCGGCTAATTGGAATCAGGCGCAAACGGTCGCGGTAACCGCAGCCCACGACGACGACGCGGTAGCCGACGATCCGGTGGTGCTGACGCACGCCGTCAGCGGTGGAGACTATGAGGGCATATCCGCAGCAGGCGTCGTGGTGTCGATCACCGAAGACGACACCGCCGAGGTGACGATCTCAACTGCCGCGCTGGAGGTGCCGGAAGGCGATTCCAAAAGCTACACGATGGTACTGACTTCGCAGCCGACGGCAAACGTGACGGTCGCAGTACAGGTGCCAGAGGACACGGACATTACGGTGGATCAAACAGAGTTGACATTCACGGCGGCTAATTGGAATCAGGCGCAGACGATCTCAGTAACGGCAGCCCACGACGACGACGCGGTAGCCGACGATCCGGTAATGCTGACGCACGCGATCAGCGGCGGAGACTACGAGGGCATATCCGCAGCAGGCGTCGTGGTGTCGATTACCGAAGACGACACCGCCGAGGTGACGATCTCAACTGCCGCGCTGGAGGTACCGGAAGGCGCTTCCAAAAGCTACACGATGGTGCTGACTTCGCAGCCGACAGCAAACGTGACGGTCGCAGTACAGGTGCCAGAGGACGCGGACATTACGGTGGATCAAACAGAGTTGACATTCACGGCGGCTAATTGGAATCAGGCGCAAACGGTGAAGGTGACCGCCGCTCAGGATGCCGACGCGGTAGCCGACGACCCGGTAATGCTGACGCACGCCGTCAGCGGTGGAGACTACGAAGGCATATCCGCAGCAGGCGTCGTGGTGTCGATCACCGAAGACGACACCGCCGAGGTGACGATCTCAACTGCCGCGCTGGAGGTACCGGAAGGCGATTCCAAAAGCTACACGATGGTACTGACTTCGCAGCCGACGGCAAACGTGACGGTCGCAGTACAGGTGCCAGAGGACGCGGACATTACGGTGGATCAAACAGAGTTGACATTCACGGCGGCTAATTGGAATCAGGCACAGACGGTCGCGGTAACCGCAGCCCACGACGACGACGCGGTAGCCGACGACCCGGTAATGCTGACGCACGCCGTCAGCGGCGGCGATTACGAGGGCATATCCGCAGCAGACGTCGAAGTGACGATCTCCGAAGACGATACCCCGGCCCTGACCATCGCCGACGCCGAGGCAGCCGAAGGCGACGAGCAGATCACCTTCACTGTGCGGCTGAACATGGCCAGCAGCCTTGAGGTAACAGTCGATTGGACGACCGCCGATGGCACGGCGACCCAAGGTGCCGACTATGCGGAGACGACGGGCACGCTGCGCTTCAACGCCTTGGAAACAGAGCAGACGATTACCGTACCGCTGCTAGACGACGCGCTGGACGAAGCCGACGAGACCTTCACCGTCGCATTGACTAACGCAGCGAATGCGACCTTGGACGATGCGGAGGCGACCGGCACGATCGCCGACAACGACGACACCCCGGCCCTGACCATCGCCGACGCCGAGGCAGCCGAAGGCGACGGGGAAATCACCTTCGCGGTGACGCTGGAAGCGGTCAGTGGTCTTGAGGTGACGGTCGATTGGACGACCGCTGACGGCACGGCAACGGCAGATGCAGATTACGCGGCGACAGAAGGCCGTCTGACCTTCGCGCCCGGCCAGACCGAGCAGACCCTCGCGGTGGCAATGTTCAACGACGCGCTGGATGAAGCCGACGAGACCTTCACCATCGCGGTGAGCAACCCGGCCAACGCGACAATAGCCGACGGCACCGCCACGGGTACGATCACCGACGATGACCCCTCAGTGGAGAAGGCGTGGCTGGCGCGGTTTGGGCGGACGACGGCCAGCCAAGTAATGGACGCGGTTTCGGACCGCCTAACGGGTCGGTCTGGAGGGGGCGCACATCTGACGGTGGGCGGCCAGCGGGTGACGTTGGAGGCTATGTCCGGGCGGGGGTGGGCAAATGCGAGCGGCCGGGCTGTCCCGACCAAGAATGCTTCCTTCTCAGATGTTCTATCCCGCCATCCCTTCTATCATCTGACGAGAAGTTCCTTCGCAGATATTCTGTCCCGCAGTTCCTTCCAAGTGTCGTCGGCTGGGTCTGGCGAAGAGCAGGGTACCCGCTGGACAGCTTGGGGGCGGGGAGCGACGACCCGCTTCAGGAGCGAGGAGGTCGATTTGTCGCTTACGGGTGGTGCGGCAACTGGCCTGCTCGGCGGTGATTGGCAACAGGGTCGGATGCTGGCCGGCTTGGCGGTGGCACATAGCGTGGGCACCGGCGAGTTCGATGTCCACACGGCCGCGGAGCCTTTCCGCAAAGGCGAACTGGAAAGCTATCTGACGAGCGTACATCCCTACTTGCGCGTCGCGGTGACCGAGCGACTGTCGGCGTGGGGATTGCTCGGCTACGGGCGCGGCCAGATGGAACGAATGGGGGACCGTTCCGACGCGGGCATCGGGATGCAGATGGGTGGATTGGGCGCACGGGGCGCACTGCTGTCGCCGACGGCATCGTCCGACTTCGACGTGGCGCTCAAGTCGGACGCCTTCTTGGTGCGGATGGATACAGACGCCGCAATTCGACCGGCGCTAGAGACGCTGACGAGCCGGTTGCGCCTCCTGCTGGAAGGGAGCCGCTCCGTGGAGTTGTCCTCGGGCCGGATGTCGCCGTCGCTGGAAGTGGGCATGCGCCACGACGGCGGCGATGCGGAGACGGGGCTGGGGCTGGAAGTGGGCGGCGGCTTGGGCTATACCAACCGGCAGCGGGGCTTGGCGCTGCAGGCGACGGCGCGACGGCTGCTAGTGCATCAGGACAACGGCTATGAGGAGTGGGGCGTGGGCGGCTCGGTCAACCTAGACCCGGGCGCATTGGGTCGGGGCTTGGCGCTGCGGCTGCGGTCGTCTTGGGGAACTGCGACAAGCGGAATGGGTCGCCTCTGGTCGCAGCGCACTGCGGCGGACTTGGCGCGGCCCACCCGGGCCGACGAGGGCGGTCTGTTCAACGCGGAAATGGGGTACGGCCTAGGGGCACTGGACGGTCTGCTGACCCCGTATGCCAATGTCGCGTCGTCGGGCCGGGGCACGCGCACCTATGGCTTGGGCGGGCGGCTGCGCGTGGAGCGGTCGTTGCGCGTGGAGTTGGCCGGCGAGCGCCGCGAGCGCAGGGCGGCCCAGCCCGGGCACGCGCTCAAGTTGCGCAGTACCTTATACTGGTAAGCCGTCCTCAGTTGGTATAGCGACCATCGTGCTCGCCTTAAAGAGACCAAAGTGCAGAGGTGAGCCTGTAGGAATAATCTGGAGGAGACAAATGTCTGAGACCCGCCTTAGCGAACAACAGCTCAATTATTTCAATACCTTCGGCTATCTGTACTTCCCCGGCCTGATGGCCAATTGCATCGACCGCATTATCGAGGAATTCGAAGCCGTATGGGCCGCGCACGGCGGCGGGCACCACGGCAAACAGCACGCAGGGCAGGCGCGCTCGTGCATCGTGCCCTTCCCCGACCAAAGCGAATACTTGAGCAGCTTACTCGACGATCCGCGCATCCACGATATTACCGCCAGCATTTTGGGCGATGATTTCAACTACACCAGCGGCGACGGCAATTTCTACGTCGGTGATACGCGCTGGCATTCGGATGGGTACAACGGCGAGCGCATTCCCAGCATTAAGATCGCTTTTTACCTAGATCCGCTGACCCGGGACACGGGCGCAGTGCGCGTCATTCCGGGCAGTCACCGCTGCGGCGACGCCTATGCCGACAGCCTGCAAGAGGCCCTGCCCGACAGCGAAGCAGCGTGGGGGGTGGCCCCCGACCAAGTGCCGTGCCAAGTAGTGGAGACGCAGCCGGGCGACATTGTCGTATTTTGGCACAACACCAAGCACGCCGCCTTTGGCGGCTCGCAGCGGCGGCGCATGTACACCATGAACTTCTACGAACACGTGCCCGACGAGCGCCTAGCAGACTTCCAGAACGCGCTGGCCAACGAGGGGCGGTTCTGGATTGACCGCATCCACGGCGAGGCCATGTTGCGCACCGCGGGGCCAGAGCGCATGGTGCATTTGCAGCAGGTCATAGACAACGACTTCAAGATGGCGGAAGTGCATCAGCGGCATCGGCGGGAAAACGCCGAACCGTCGCGGGGGTGATTCACCCGGCCTGTCGCCTAGGTAGCGGCGCAAACCAGGCTTTCGCCTTCGACCGCGAGTCCCGCAAATTGGGTTAGAGCGCATTCGGAGCTTCGTTCCCCCACGGATACGACTCGACGCGGAGCAAGCGATCTGCTGCGGGTAGCGCAACCCTGACGCCTTCCCGCTCCGAGGAAGAGCAGATGGCGAATCCGATTTCGGTTGCGCGTCGGGCCTCACAGATGTCGCACGCGGTGCGGCCACCCTCTTTGACAGCGCGGACCAGGTCGCTCACCATGTTCATGCCGGCCGGCCAGCCTTCCCCCTTCGGCGGCAGGGGAAATGACTCTTCAGAGTCGTCCCTCCAGATGCGGGCTGCGCTCGCGTCGGCGAGTACGGAAATCCGTCCGCCATCCCCCACGACCTCAAAGGCGGGGCCTTTGGGTCCGTCGCAGGTTACATAGGCGACAGCGCCGTTGTCCATCCCGATCTGCGCACGGCAGGGCGGATCGATCCGGCGGCGCTCATCCTCAGGGTCGCCGGGATCTACAAAGCCGCTGACCCATGCGGGCTCCGGATCTCCCAGCAGCGCGAGCATGGCGTCGTACCAGTGACAGCCGTGATTGATTGTATTCGGGATGCCGTATGCCACCAGGCTGGTCACCTCGCCGATCAGGCCGCCAGCGATGGCCGAGCTTAGCGCCCGATAGGCGGAGTCCCAGCGCCGGTCGAGGGCGAAGGCAAGGGGAGTCTCCGCACAGGCCGCGACGATGCGATCCATTTCGGCGAGGGTCGTGGCTAGCGGTTTGTCACTCAGAATCCCGCGAACGCCGGCGGCCACCGCCCCTTCGATCTGGTCGGCGTGCATCGTCTGTCGGGTGGCGATGCAGACGATGTCGGGAGCGACCTCCTCGAGAAGCTGCTCGTAGTCGTCAAAGGCCGGCACCTCTCCCCACACATCCCGCCAGCACTCGACGAATTCTGCGCGTTCCCGTTCGCCGTAGTCGAAGACACCGACGACTTCCGCGTCGGGATTGGCGCAGAAGGCGGCGGCGAAGTTGTGGCTCGTCGGCTTGCGCAGGATCTGGCGGTGGCAGCCGGCGATAGCGACGCGAAGCATGGCGTTCATACCTCCTTTCCCCGCAGCTCAACAGACAGCCTGAACTCGTCCGACCGGACTCCTGCACATTGGAATCTCATCGCTAGGTCCAGTTCTCGCGCGCTCATGGTCAGAAGCCGTAGTCGGACTTCAGCACCGACTCGTCCCTCCACCTCGGACTGCTCCGCTCGGCCTGCCGGGTCCGCTTCGCCAGGCAGGAACAATTTTGGGCGAGCACCTCAAAGATGCGGTTGGCGACGATCCGGTGGCCGAGGTCGTTTTGATGCACGCCGTCGTAGTGGACCATCCAAGGCGCTTCACCGCTCGCGACCAGCAGATCGACGTACAGACAGTCGAGTTGTGCCGCCACCTCGGCCGTGGCCGTGTTGAAGCTCCCAAACAGGGGCAGATCGGCGTGACTCCAGGTCTTCCCCCCGACGGTGAAGTCGGTCATGAAGTAGGGGCCGAGCAACAGGATGAGTGGATTCCCACGTTGGCGCACGCGCCCCACGAGCAGGGCGAGGTCCTCGCAAAACTGGGCCAATGGCGTACCGCCCCGGGCGTCGTTGAGGCCGTAGGAGATCGCGAGCAGGTCGGGGTCGTAGGAGAGGACGTGTCTGTCGAGGCGCTCGTCGGCAGCCGGCTTGCCGCTCTCCTCGTACGCCGGGCTGCGCCTAGCGATGAGGTTGGCGCCGATTCCAGAGTTGACGACCCGCATAGGCGTGGTCTGGAAGTCGTTGATGAGCGCGCCTAGGAGAGGCACCCAGCAGCGATCGGGAGCGGTGCTCCAGCCGCCAGCAGTGGTGCTCTCGCCGAGGGCGACCATGCAGCGAAACTCCTCAGCGCACCAGTCCTTCTTCATCTTACAGTAGCTCCGGTCGGAACTCCACGGCGTTGACGGCCTTCTTCCGATCACCATCGTCCTCCACCTCAAACTCGATAATCGTGCCGCGCATCCTCAACTGGGCAAAGTCCGCATTGGACACCACCCCGCCCCTCGCCATGCGCAGGTCGGTAATGTGCAGAAAAATATCCTCGCGTATGGTGTCCAGCCCCAAGTCGGTCTGCGCAGTCAAGAACCCGTAGCCCTTCTCCTCGTTGACCGCGTGCAGGATGCCGCGCAGGCGCTGGGTTGAATCGCGGTCAGAAAATAGAATGCCGGGCACCAAGTACCCGGAAAAGTGGTAATCTACCTCTTGGCGCAGCGCGGTGCTGGTGTTCATAAAAGACAGCAAATCGACCCGCTTGCCCCGGTTTTGCAGGGCGCGCACCAAGCGCACGAAGTCGCCGTCGCCGGTGCCCAACAACACGTAGTCCAAATTCTCCGACTGCAACAGGGCATCTATCGCCAACTCTAGGTCGGCGTCGGCCTTGACGATGGTCTCGCCTTCCGAAGTGAGATAGCGCCGCACTTCCTTGAGTATCAGGTGGTAGCCCTCCCGCCGCGCTCGATTGCGATACGTTTCCCTCTTTTGGCGATACTCTGGGTCCGTGTTTTCGCGCTCGCGGTCAATGGCCATATAGGCGTTGGCCCGCACCACAACCGCCTGCTGCGCCTCCACCAGAGCCTTGATCTGGCGAAACCGGATGGCGTAGCCGCCACAGCGGTTGAGATTCTCCATATCGAGAAATATGCCTGCTTTTAACACGTGTATCCTTTAGTAAGTGTAGGGGCACCCCTCGTGGGTGCCCTGTGGGGTGGGCGTCTCTTTCTAGATGTGAAAAATGTACAGGTCACGCGCAGGCAGCGGCAACTCTACCCAAGCGCCGCCTTGGCGGTGGCTCTCGGCTACGGCGATGGTGGCTTCTGTGATGTGGTGAGTCACGTCGATGTGGCCGCGCGTGGGTTGGCCGGATTCGCGCGCCGCTACCAAATCCTCCAAGCAGCACTGCGTCGTACTGCGCGGCGTCACCGGATCGACGGGCACCTCCTCCCACAAGGCGCTCCGTCCTTGCACGGCACCGGGCCGACGCAGCAAAACGTCGGCCCCGTTGTTGCACGAGCGAATTGCGCCCTCCGAGCCGATGACCTCGAATTCCCACGGGGTCGCGGGAATTGACCACGCTTCGACGCCGTTGGCAAAGCGCAGTTGATAGGTGGCCAAAGGGTCGGCCGGAATGTGATTGCCCTCGACTTGCAAGCCTCGGGGCAAAAGCTCGCCGCGCACGGCGGCAATCGCCGGGTCGCCGATGAGATAGGACACCGTGTCGATCGAATGGATGTGCCCGTGCATCAGGCTGGAGCTGGCGTAGTGAATCGCGGCCCGGACCTCGCCGACCTGACCGGCGGCGACCGCGTCCTTGACCACCTCGTAGCGGTTGTCAAAGCGACGCAGGACGCCCGTGTTGAAGAGTGCGTTGTTGCGCTTTACGGCATCGCGGATTTCGTCGGCGCGCTCCATTGAACTGGCCATGGCCTTTTCGAGGAAGATCATCGGCACGCCCAGATCGGCCACCGCCACCGCTAGGTCGGCGTGCGAATCGCCGCGAAAACTCGCGTCCGGGGCCTCTCTGGCGGGCTTGGGCAAACAGGCCGCCGTGCAGATGGCCACGAGGTCTGGCTCTTCGCGACGGATCATGTCGCGGAAGTCTTCGTACACGGCTGCTCCCCAGCGGCTTTGAAAGGCATCGCGCTTATCCGGCAGGAGGTCCGCTCCGGCCACGAGTTCCAACCGCTCGCTCGCCTTGGTCGCGGCCGCGACCGAATAGGGCACGTCGCCGTGCCCTTCGTCGTCGATGGTGCTGCCCATGCGCCCGAGGCCGATGATCGCTACTGTGTGCGTCTTCATGGTGGCTCTCCTTTCTATGCAGCAGACAACCTACTCATCTCACCAAAGTTTCGCCAGCGCCTCCTTCCCGCGGCCCGTACAGCAACAAGTCGCCGCGCCCGACCCGAATTTCGACCGGGTTGCACAGCAAGTGGTCGGTGCGCCGTCCCGTAAAACCGAGGAGATCCGTCCCGCGCAAGAGGGCCTTCTTGCGTTCTCCGCCTTACTGGCCCTTTATCCATCAGCACCCACTATCGGGCGAAAGGCGGGAATGGATCGGAGGGACGGGGTGTCTAATGTCTGTAGTTTCATCCCAACCTTTTACGTGGAGGATTGTATGACACGCATTCGCAAGTCGGCCTTTTGGGCCTTGGGCATTGGTCTGTTGGGCGTTTTGCCGCTTGAAGCGCAGCCGGGCGGCGGTGGTCGCGGCGGTATGTCGCCGGACCAGATTTTCGGTCTGCTGGCGTTCGAGGAGAAATTCAACGTGACCGACGAGCAGGTACTCGCACTGCGGACCAGCCTCAAGCCGCTCTACGCAAAGCGACAGCAGGCAATGGCGAAGATGTTCAGCGGCGAGGTCGATTTCCGGTCCATGCGCGAGACCATGCGCGAGATGCAAATGGAGATACAAACCAAGATCATGGGGGTGCTTACTGAGGTCTTGGAGAAAGAGCAGGTCGAGGCACTGAAAGCGCATATGCAAGAGCAGCAAGAGCGCCGCAGGAACTTCGGCGGCCGCGGCGGTCCCCGCGGCGGTCCCCGCGGCGGTGGTGGCGGTGGTGGCGGTGGTTTTTGAGAATACGCATCCAAAACCTGAGCAAGACCTATGGCCGCAACGAGGTTCCGGCGCTTGCTGACCTGAGCTTGGAGATCCGCCACGGGACGTTTGGTCTCTTAGGACCCAACGGCGCGGGTAAGACCACGCTGATCAAAATTCTCTCCACCCAGATGGTGCCCAGCGCGGGCGCGGTGGAGATCGACGGCTGGGACTTGCAAAAGGACCGCGCCGAGGTGCGGCGGCGGCTCGGCTACTTGCCGCAGCACTTCGGCGCGTACCCGCAGCTTTCGGCTTGGGAATTCCTCGACTACATGGGGCGGCTCGGCGGGTTGCACGGCCAGCGGCAGCGCCGCGAAAGGGTCGCCCAAGCTTTGGAGGACGTGGGTCTCTACGAGGTGCGCGAGCGCAAGACCGGCACCTTTTCGGGGGGGATGCGGCGGCGGCTTGGCATCGCGCAGGTGATTTTGGCCGACCCTGAGTTTATCATCGTCGATGAGCCGACCGTCGGGCTTGACCCAGAGGAGCGGATCCGCTTCCGGGCCATTTTGGGGAGGCTGAGCGCCAGCCGCACCATTCTCATCTCGACCCACATCGTCGGCGATATTTCGAGCACCTGCGAGGACTTGGCCGTATTGCATCAGGGACGGCTGCGCTTCCACGGCGCACCCGCGGACTTCGTCGCCAAGGCCGAGGGCAAAACCTGGCTTTTGCAGACCGACGACGACGGGTTTGAGGCCATCGCCAGCCGCTTTAGCGTGGTCAACATCAGCGCCGACGGCGTCGGCATGGCGCTCAGGATCGTCGGCGACGCAGCACCGCCGCCGGGTGCCGTGCCGACCGCGCCCAGCCTCGAAGACGCCTATATCTATTTTATGGGATCGGCCTAAACGCCATGCGCGCCGTCCACAACATCCTCGGCGTGGCCCGCTACGAGCGGATGCTGCTCTTGCGGACCACCCGCTTCCGCATCCTCGGCAGCATCGGGGTCGCGCTGCCGCTGCTGATTGGCGTCGGCTTAGCCGTGCTCGAAGCGCGGGGGATCGAGTTCAGCTCGGCGCTGGGCATGGGGGCGTTTGTCCCCTTTTACGTCTATAGCTATGTACAGGCGGTCGTGATCGCCTTTATCGTCGGCGACTTCCGCGCCGCCGACGAGCGGGCCGGGGTCCACGAGGTGATCGCCGGGCGGCCGATAGCGACCGCCGAACTGGTCATCGGCAAGTACCTCGGGGTCCTCGGGGCACTGCTGACCTTGAGCTTGGCGGTGCTGGTTTTGACGGTGGCCGTCCAAGCGGCCAAGATCAGCCTGCTCGACGCGCCGTTCACGCTGCGGCCCTATCTGCTGTACCTGCTGGTGATGACCCTGCCGGCGCTGCTGTACATGTCGGCCCTGACCTTCTTTTTAGGCGCTGTGTTGCGGCACCAGACGGCTGTCGCCCTGCTGACTATGGCCTACGCGCTCGCGGTGTTGTTTTACCTCGGCGAGGGCTACGGCGGCTGGTGGGACTTTGGGGCCTTTTTCGCCCCGCTTTTCTACTCGGACATGATCGGCTTGGGCGATATATCGCGGGTGATCGACCAGCGGCTTTTTTACTTAGCCCTCGGGCTGTTCTTTTTTGGCCTGTCGATAGAGCGCTATCCGCGCCTGTCCCAGTCGCTGGGATGGGCTTGGGTCGGCCGGGGCATGGCCGGGGTGGGGCTGTTGGCGGCGGTGGGGCTGTATCAGCACATCGACGCCCAAGACCAAGCCAACCAAGCCTATCGCCAGCGCCTGCTCGCCGAGCAATATCGCTACGCAGACGCGCCGGTACCGCAGGTGGCGCACTACCGGCTGGAGGTCGCGTTGGCTGGCGAGGATGCGCCGCTGGCGGCCAAGGCCCAGTTGCGATTGTACAACGACCACGACGGCGCGCTGGATACGCTGATTTTTGCGCTCAACCCCGGCTTGACGCTGCGGTCGGTGCAGGATGCGGCCGGCAACGAGTTGGGGTGGAAGCGGGGTGCGGCCGTGATCCGGGTCGCCGCGCCGCTGGCCGCCGGGGCTGAGCAGACCTTGACGCTGGCCTACGACGGCGACATCGACCGCCAAGGCTTTGATCTGCTGCGCGACGAGGTGCGGCTGCACAAGAACAAGTGGCCGTTTATCAAGGGCGACCTGACGGCCTGGATCCGCGGCGAATCGGTCTTTTTGCCCCCACGCAGCGGCTGGTATCCCATCGCCGGGGTAGCCTACCACCCGCAAGTGCCGCCGCCGCCTTCGTTTGCCACGGCAGAGATCGCGGTGTCGGTGCCCGCTGGGCTGGAGGTGGTCACGCAGGGGCGACCCATAGCCCAAGAGGACCAAGGCGGGCGCGTCCGCACGCAGTGGCAGGTGGATTATCCGGTGCCGCTTTTTTCTCTACACGCCGGCCGCTACGAGGTCTATAAGACCACGGTCCGCGAGGTCGAGTTCGCCCTCTATGTCCATCCGGCCCACCTGCGCCCGGTGCGCTTTTTCGCCGACGCTCCCGACAAAGTAGTAGAGACCATCGACCAGCTTTTCGACGCGATGGAGCAGGAGACGGGGCTGAAATACTCGTACCCGAGGCTCTCGCTGGTGGAGGTGCCCTTCTTGGTGCAGTGGTACTACGAGGGCTGGGAGGAGCGCGGTGGCCTAGTGCAGCCAGGGGTGCTGATGATTGAGGAGGACGTGTTGATGGGCCACCGCTTCCAGCGCGACTTTGATGCGCGGATGGCGCGGCGGCGCGGCGACCAAGACGAGGCGCAAGCCAAAAAAGACGTGCTGGTCGGGGCACTCTTCCAGGATTTCTTGAGTCCCGAAGGAGGGCGTAGCGGCCTGTTTCGCAGCCCACTGGTGCAGCTATGGTCCTTTGACCGCGGCTTCGGCGGCGAGCACGCCGACCTAGTCGCGCGCGGGTTGCCGCTCTACATGCAGGAAGACGTCAGCGCCGACTTGCGGATGGCGATGTTTTCGAGCCGCTGGGGCGGCCGGATGAGCGGCGGAATGGCGCGGATGATCAGCAGCATGATGCGCTCTCGGGGCGGCGGCCCCGGCGGTGCCCCCCGGCCCGCCGCTAACACCGGCCCGGCTTGGGACACGCTGGTGGTAGAGATGCAGCAGCACTCGCTGGCGGAAATGGACAAAGCCGCCGAACCCGCCCTCTACCGGTCGATCCTCAAAGCCAAGAGCCTGTCCATCTTCCGGGTCGTCAAGTCGGTGCTGGGGGCCGACCAATTTATCGAAGCGGTCGGCACCTTTGACGAGAACAACAAGTACCAGCAGGTCTCCTTTGCCGATTTTGAGGATGCGGTCGTCCCCGACGGGGAAGTTGGCCGCCAGAAGATCGACGTGCAGCAGCTAGTCCACGACTGGATCTACGGAACCCACGTGCCGGGCTATACCCTGACCCGGGCGACGGCCAAGAAGATGGACGACGGCTGGGGCGCAGTGGTGTACCAGGTGATCGTGCGGATCAAAAACGGCGAGCCGGGCCGCGGCTTTGTCGAGGTGCAGGCCCTTGGGCGCGAGGACCAAGCCGCAAAGGCGATTGCCATTGAAGGCGGGCAGGAGGTCGAGGTGTCCATGGTGCTTTTTGCACGGCCGTTCCGGGTGATGGTCGAGCCGTTTTTGGCCAAAAACCAGCGGCCGATTGTCGCCGCCTTGAGCATCCCCGAGCAGGTCTTTGCCGGCTATCCCAAATCCTACGTGCGAGTCGTAGAAGACGAGGAAAACTTTTTCTCGGAGATCGTAGTCGACAACGACGACGAGGGCTTTTCCATGCCGATCCGCCGGGTGCAACGCTACCTGCGCCCCGGGCTTAGAGGCGACAACTGGCAGGTGCAGGAGCTGCCTCTTGCCTTCGGCCGCTACGAGACCAATTTCCGCTGGAAGCCGCCCGGCGATGGGGCGCAGCCGGCGGTGTGGACGACCACGCTGCCCAAGGCGGGCTTCTACGACGTGGCGTACTATTTCGTGCCGTCGCGGTTTAGTCGGCGCTTTGGGTTGAGCTTGGCCGAATCGTTTTCGCTCGCGGTCGCGCATGGGGGTGTGGTAGATACTCTCGCGCTCAAGAGCGAGACGCTGCAAGGCGGCTGGAATTTGCTGGGGCGATTTCACTTTGCCGAAGGCGAAAGGGCGCGGGTCGAGCTGTCCGACCAAGCCAGCGGCCAACTCTACGCCGATGCAGTGCGCTGGCGCTGGATTGACCCAGACAACCCAGAGGCCGCCTACGAGGAAGATGTGGGGTCTTTCGGCAATTGGCGCGGTCGCGGCGGTCGCGGCGGTCGCGGCGGTCGCGGTGGCGGGCGGCAGCAACCGAGCGCTATTACCCGTTGGTTGAACAAGGTATTTTGAGACATATCCGTAGGGCACATCCTAAAGCATCTATACCAACAAATCTTGTCGGGGCAGCCCTTGTGCTTGCCCTGCTCTGAGGTAAATATGCGATATACAATCCTATGCGCCTCGGCATGGGCGCTCCTGTTGCTAATCGGCTGCGAAAGCGAGACCGTCCAGCAGACGGCCGATTTGACGGTCCCGGTCACCGTGCAGCCGGTGGGGTTGGGGACCATCGAGTCCGTCGTTACCTCCACCGGCACCCTGCGGTCAGTGCAGGAAGCAGTGGTGGTCACCGAGACGCGGGGGTTCCTGTCGCTGGTCCAACTAGGCGACGGGCGCAAGCCGACCGAGGGGATGGCCGTGCAGCAGGGCCAAGTGCTCGCCCGCCTCGACAACGAGGAACTGGTGGTCGGTGCCCGGCTGGAGGCGCGCAAGCTGGCCGTGCAGAACGCGCGCCAAACCCTCGCCGAACAAGAAGTCCTAGTCGAGCGCGGCTTGGTGACCCAGTTCGATGTCGAAGCGGCGCGCAAGGATTTGGCCGACGCGCAGTCGGACTACGACGACGCCTTGGTCCAGATCGGCAAGACCGCAATTACCGCCCCGATCTCCGGGGTGCTCAGCGAGTTCACCGACGCCAGCGAGCAGACGCTGGTCGAGGCGAACATCCAGATCTGCCGCATCGTCGATTACAGCGCGGTGCTGCTCGACTTGCAGATTCCCAACTCGCAAATCCGCCACATCGCGCTGGATCAGCCCGTGCGGGCGGTCGATTACTCCTACCCGGACGAGGTGTTCGCCGGCCGCATCGTCGCGGTTGACCCGGTGGTGGATGCCGCGACGCGGACCTTTCGCGCGGTGGCGGCGATAGACAACCCCGAGCACTTGCTGCGGCCAGGGATGTTCGTCAAGGCCGAGATCGTGGTCGAGTCGCACGCCGACGTGGTGCTGGTACCGCGCGAGTTGGTGCTAGTGAGGAGGAATCGCGAGGTCGTATTCGTCGAAGAAAGCGCACGGGCGCAGATGCGGGAAATTGAGACCGGGCTAGAGGACGAAACGTTCGTGGAGGTGCTGCGCGGCGTGGAGGAGGGGGAGCGGCTGATTACGAGCAACTACGAGACCCTGCGGTCGCGGACGCGGGTCAGTGTAACGGGGACCGGAGAGGCTAGGGGGGCAGGTGGTCGGGGCGGGCCGGGGAGATAGTACTCGCATTATGTCGCTACCTGAGTTTTCCACCCGCTATCCCGTCACCGTGTTGATGCTGACCCTCGCGGTGGCGCTGTTGGGGGCGATCTCCCTAAGCAAATTGGGGACCGACCTGCTGCCCAACATGCACACGCCGGTCATCACAGTTGACTTGCAGGTGCCCGGCAAGGCGCCGCAGGAGGTGGAAGAGCAATATACGCGGCGGCTGGAGCGCGACATCAGCACGATCAGCGGAGTCGCTCGGGTCTATTCGATCACCCGCTCAGGGCAGTCCGTGGTGGTGGCCGAGTTCGATTGGGAAGCGGATATGGATTTTGCCCTGATCGACGTGCAGAAGAAGATGGGGGTGTACGCCACCGACGAGGATATTGAAACGCTCGATGTCATTCAGGAGGACCCGCAGGCGCTGCCGGTGATGCGGATCGCGGTCTCGGCGACGGAGTTGGCCGACCTCGACGAGCTGTTGGGCGCGGTCGAGACCGTGGTCAAGCCCAAGCTGGAAGCACTCGCCGGGGTGGCCTCGGCAGACATCGAAGGAGATGCGGAAAAAGAAATCCGGGTGACGTTGGATCCGTACCTGCTCGAAGCCTTTGGGCAGGACGCCGACCAAGTCATCGCGGCGATTACCTCGGCCAATGAGGACGTGTCCGGGGGGACCTTGCGCGAGGCGCAGCAATCGTACCAGGTCAAGGGGCTGGGGCGGCTCAAAGACCTAGCGGACGTGCGCAATGTGATCGTCGGGGCGCGGCAGGGGGCAGGCGTCGAGGCGGGGTTGCAGGTGCCGGTTTACGTGCGCGAAGTGGGACGGGTGGCGCTGGAGTACGCGGAACGGGAGACGATCGTGCGGCTCGACGGAGTCGAGTGCATCGGCTTGGCGCTCTACAAGGAGGCCGGTAGCAATACGGTACAGGTCATCAACCGGGTGCTCGAATCCATCGGCGAGCTCGACCAAGACTTGCCCGAGTTGCGCTTTGCAGTGGTTGAAAACCAAGCGCGCTTTATCGAGGAGGCCGTAGCCGAGGTCAAAGAGGCGGCGCTGCACGGGGCGGTGTTGGCGGTGGGGGTATTGCTGTTTTTCTTGCGCTCGTGGACGGCGACTTTGGTGATCGGCCTGGCGATTCCGATTTCAATTCTAGCGACCTTTACCCTGATGTATTTCGAGGATCTGACGCTCAATATCATGACCCTCGGCGGCTTGGCGCTAGGGGCGGGGATGCTGGTCGATAACGCGATCGTGGTCATTGAGAATATCTACCGCCACCTCGAGCGGGGCGAAGACGCGCGCCAAGCTTCGACAAAGGGAGCCAGCGAGGTCGGGGTGGCGATTACGGCCTCGACGCTGACGACCGTGTCGGTTTTCCTGCCGATCGTTTACCTGCAAGGGCTGACCAGCGAACTGTTTAAGGACCAAGCCTGGACCGTGGCTTTTTCGCTCGTCTCGTCACTGGCGGTGGCGATGATGACCGTGCCGATGCTAACCTCGCGTTTTTTGCGCGGGCGCGGCGGGGCGACAACCGAGCAGCGCTGGTTGCGCTTCCGCGCTTTGCTCAACGCGGTGCTCGACCACAAGGGAGTGGTTTTGTTGCTGGTGGCCGCAACGGGCGCGGGCACGGCCTACGTCGCCCGCGCAATCCCCACCGAGTTTATCCCGCGCGAAGACCAAGGGCTTTTCCACGTGGAGTTGTCACTGGCGCAAGGGTCGCGGCTGGAGCTGACCGATCGGGTGGCCAAGCGGGTGGGGGAGATCATCGGCGAGGTAGGCGGCGACGATGTGGCCGGAGTGTACGCCCGGGCGGGCGTGGACCCGGCGCGGCTGGCCAACATCGGCGACCCTACCGGACCCAACCGCGCCACGCTGTCGGTCGCGCTGGCCCAGCAGACCAGTCGCAACCTGCCGCAACTGGTCGAGGTCGTTGACGCGCAATTGGCGCAAATCCCCGAACTAGACGTGCAATACCAGCTACACGAGACCGCGCTCGAAGGAGTGCTGGGCGAGCGGACGGCCCCGGTCCAAGTGGAGATTATTGGCGACGAGGTGGAAGTGTTGCGCCGCCTGTGCGCCGATCTCGCCGCCCGCTTGGAGGAGCTGCCGAGCGTGTACAACGTCACTTCGAACTTCCAAGGCGGCCAACCTGAGATCGACCTGCGGCTGCGCGAGGACGCGGTCGTCGCCAGCGGGCTGACCGTCGCGACCATCGTGCAGGCGCTGGAGCGCCGGCTGTCGGGCGAGGTAATCGGCGAGTTGTCCAAAGACCAACGCTCGCGCGACATCCGCGTCGGTTTTGCGCGCTTCGACTTGCGCGAGCTGCCGCAGTTGCGGATTGATGCGCCCGATGGGGCGATTCTGGCTCTGGGCGATTTGTCGGATCCCATACTTGTCGAAGGGCCGCGCGAGATTTTGCGCGAGGACCAGCGCCGGGTCGGGCGGGTGGCGGGTTATCTGGTCGAAGGCGCGGTGTTGGGCGAGGCCATCGGGCAGGTCGAGCAGGTCGTCAATAGCATGGCCCTGCCCCGTGGTTATCGGATCGCCATCGGCGGCGAGGAGCGCGAGCGACAGGAGTCCTTTGCCGACTTGCAGTTCGCGCTGCTGCTCTCGGTGGTGCTGGTGTACATGGTGATGGCCTCGCTTTTTGAGTCGCTGCTGCACCCCTTTACCGTGATGCTGACCGTGCCGCTGGCTGGCGTCGGCGTGGTGTGGGCCTTCTGGGGGCTGGGCGAGCCGCTGAGCGCAATGGCCTATATCGGCATCATCATGCTGGGCGGGATCGCGGTCAACGACTCTATCGTATTGGTCGATCGCATCAACCAGCTACGGGCGCAGTTGCCGACGGTGCGCGCGGCCGTGCTGCAGGGCGCGCAGGACCGGCTGCGGCCGATCCTGATGACGACGGCAACCACGATTTTGGCGCTCGCGCCGATGGCAATCGGGGTGGGCGAAGGGGCGGCCTTGCGGGCGCCGATGGCGATTGCGGTGATCGGCGGACTTATTTCCGCGACGCTGATGACGCTGGTGGTCATTCCCGTGGCCTACGAGACGGTGGAGCGGCTGCGGTGAGCTTGTCGGCCTTCTCCATCCGCCGCCCAGTGACGACGGCGATGTTTTTCTCCGCGGTCTCGCTGTTGGGGCTGATCTCGCTCGACCGCCTGCCCGTGGAGCTGATGCCCGAGGTGGTGTACCCCGAGATCTTCGTCGCGATCGCGCAGCAGGGCATGGCACCCGAACAGGTCGAGCGCGAGTTGGTGATGCCGGTCGAGGAGGAAATAAGTCAGCTCGAAGGCGTGGTGGAAATGACTTCTACCGCCTCGCTCAACCGGGGCAATGTGCGGATATCCTACGAGCCGGGCACGGATATGAAATTCGCGCTCTTGCAGGTGCAGAGCCGGATGGACCGCCTGCAACCAAGTTTTCCCGCCCGGACCCAAATCGCGGTGCAGCGCTTCGACGAGAACGATCTGAGCGCGACGGTGATGGAATTGCAGGTCCTGGCAGCAGAGGCGGACCTCAACTGGCTCAGGGACTACACCGAGGAACATATCGCCCCCGCGCTGGCCGCGGTCGAAGGGGTGGTCAGCGCCCAGGTATTGGGCGGTCGGCAAAGCGCGGTGGAGATCGTCGCCGAGCCGGAGCGCCTGCAAGCCTACCAGTTGACGATGGCCGATCTGCGCAACGCGCTCGCCGACGCCAACCAGCCCCGGGTCTATCTCGGCGCGGTGTACGACGGCAGCCAAGTCTTTCCGGTCAGCTTTCAGGGGCAGTTTGGCGACTTGCGGCAGATTGACGAGACCCTCATCGACGCGTCGATCCCGCTGCGCTTGGGGGATGTGGCCGAGGTGGGTTACGGGTTGCAGCAGCGCACGGACTTGAGCCGGGTCAACGGCCAGTCGGCGGTGGGGATCCTGATCCAGAAAGAGGACGAGGCCAACCTGATCGCGGTCGCCGATGCAGTGGCCACGGCGATCGCCCAGCTCAACCGCGACTTCGCGCCCGAGGGTGTGTCGCTGATCGTCACCAACAACCAAGCCGCGCTGATGGAGGACTCGCTCGACACCCTGAAACAGGCGGCGTTGGTCGGGCTGGTGTTGGGGTTGGCGGTGCTGTTCCTCTTTCTGCGCAATGCGCACTTTGTGGCCATCCTGCTACTGGCGATTCCGGCTTCGCTGCTGGCGACGTTCAACTTGATGTACGCCTCGGATCTAACGCTCAACGTGCTCTCGCTCTGCGGGCTGGCACTGGCGATGGGGATGCTGACCGACAACAGCATCGTGGTGATGGAGAGCATCTTCAAGCACTTCGAGCGGGGCAAATCGCCCGTAGAGGCGGCGCGCGACGGCACGGAGGAAGTGAGCAAGGCAGTGATCGCGGCGACGGCGACAACGGCACTGGTCTTTTTGCCGGTAGTCTTTATCCAGAGCGACTTCCAGGACATTCTGCGCGAGTTGGCGCTGGCGATCACCTTCCCGCTGCTGGCCTCGCTGCTGGTGGCCCTGTCGCTGGTACCCGCGTTGGCGGCGCGGATGCTCGAGCGTCAGGCATCGGCACCTTTGGGCACGGGAAGGCTAATGGGGAGGTACACGCTGTTCCTCAAGGCCAGTTTGCGCCATCGGGGCGCAGTGGCTTGCGGCGTGTTCCTGGTGCTGCTGGCGACGTTGGTGGCCGCGTTCTTTTTCCTGCTGCAACAGGAAGTCATCGCCGCGGAGACTCGGTTTTCGGTGTACGCGAGTCTCTCCGACGGCGCGACCCTCGATGCGACAGACGAGGTGATGCGACAGATTGAGGACGCGGTGCAAGTACTGCCGGGCATTGAGCGGTTTACGACCAGCGTCCAGGAGGGGCAGGGCAGCGTCACGGTGATGCTCCTCGACCGCGACGAGCGGCCCGAGCGGGTGTCGGCCGAGGAATTGAAGGACCAGCTCGACGGCGAGTTGCAGGAAATTCAGGGTGCCCTGATCGGCTACGAACCGCAGGCTAGCAGTTTCGGCGGCGGCAGGGGACGGGGTGGCGGACGCGGGGGGGGGACCGGGGGGACCGGGGGGACCGGGGGTTTCAACTTGCAGGCGGGGGCCACCTCAGAGACGGCGCTGATCAAGGGGTACGACTTCGCGGTGTTGCAGATGATCGCCGACGATTTGTCCTATCGGCTCGAAGAGTTGGAGGAAATCGACGCCAACAGCGTGCGGCCCGACCTCCAGCGCAGCGGCCCCGAGATCCAGGTGATTCCCCGTCCGCTGGCGCTTTTCGACCACGACCTGCGCGTCAACACCGTCCTGAGCGCGATAGCCAACGCCAATCCAGAAGGCTTCGCAGCACAGACGGATTTCCTCAAGGCCGACGGCAGCGAGATCCCCATCGAGGTGCGGCCGACCGCAGACCCAGAGGCCGATGGGCCCGGGCGCGCCGGGGTTGGGGCCATTCCGGTGCTGACCAGTACGGGTGAGTATGTGCCGCTTGCGGAGCTGGCCAAGGTGCGCACCGACGAGGGGCGCAATAGTATCCTGCGCACCGACCAAGCGCGGCGCGTGGTGGTCTCCTATCAGTTCACAGACGAAATCCTCGACTCGCAGCCCCTGCTCGACGCGGCGCGGGACCAAGTGCGGGCAGTGGTCCAAGACTTGGTGCTGCCCGGCGACTACACCATCGAGATCGCCGAGGTCGCAACGGATGCGATCTACTACTGGATGATGGGGATCGCGGCGGTGCTGACCTACATGGTGCTGGCCTCGCTCTTTGAATCGTTCGCCTCGCCGCTGCTGATCTTTTGCACCCTGCCGACCGCGGCGATTGGCTCGTGCTGGGCGCTGATGCTGACGGGCACCGGGCTAAGCTCGCAGGCGGGGCCGATGGCTCTGCTGGGCTTTATCGTGTTGATCGGCATTGCCGTCAACAACGGCATTATCCTCATCGACGCCATTGGCACGCTCCGCGAGCGGGAAGGCTGCCGCCGCGAGCGGGCGGTGCTGGCGGCCGCTCGCTCCAGGGTGCGGCCGATCCTGATGACCTCGGCGACGACCCTGTTGGGCGTGATGCCTTTGGCGCTCGACTTCGGCGGCGACTACGAGGTCTGGCCGCCCTTCGCCATCACCGTCTTGGGGGGGCTGGCGGTGTCGATGGTCTCGACGCTGATCTTCGTGCCGGTGGCCTATATGGGGCTGGATCAGGTGCGGGCGTGGCTCAGGGGGATCGGCCGCGTCGGCGTGGGATTGGCGACTGTGGTCGCGGCGGCGGCTGTGGTCGCGTTGTATATGGAGTCCGCGAGCCTGTTCTGGCCGGTGCTCTTGGCGCTGCCGCTGTGGTTTTTGCTGCTCGGAGTGGCCGCGCTTGCCCTGCGGATCTACCGCGCCCGGGCGGCGCGGCACGAGGTGCCGGCGGTGCATTCGATCCGCCTGCAAACCCTGACCAAGATCTACGGTGCCCCCGGGCGCTTCCGCCGGGAGTGGACGCGCTTCGACCGCCGCGACTCAAGACTGCGGACTCAAGGTATTGACCCGGTAGATCGCAAAGCGATCAAGGACGGCTTGAGCTGGAAGCTGCCGCTGTTGGTGCTCCTCGGCTTTCTACACACCTACTTTGCGGACGCGCTCTGGCTCTACCTGCTCTCGCTGGCGACGTGGGGCTTGGTGGCCCACGTGCTGCGGCAGGGGGCTTTGCTTGGTCTGGGCGCGGGGGCGCACGCGCTGGCGCAATGGGCGGTGCCGCTGCTATTGGTTGGCTATGTACATCAACGCTTGGCACTGCCTTCGCTGACGGTCGCCTCGCTGGCGGTGTGGCTGGGCTATCAGGGGGCGCGTCTGTTGGCCGACCGGGTGCGCCGCGGCGAGGTGGATCCGGCGGCGCTGGCAGGTCGGCTGGCGTGGCTGGTGCGCAGGGCGTATCGCGGGGCGGCGGCCCTGCCCCTGATCGGCGTGGAAAGGCCGCAATACCAAGCCCTCTATGGGGTCAACTTGGAGATCGGGCGCGGCATGTTCGGCCTGCTCGGCCCCAACGGGGCCGGCAAGACGACGCTGATGCGGATCATATCGCAAGTGCTGGAGCCAAGCTCGGGATCGGTGGCCTTTGACGGCGTCAATGTCACCCGCCGCGGCCCAGTGCAGGGGGTGATCGGCTATTTGCCCCAGCACTTCGGCCTCTACGAGCACCTGACGGCCTATCAGTATCTAGAGTATCGCGCCCTGCTGGAGGGATTCCGCGACCCGGCCCTGCGCCGCGCCCGGGTCGGTGCCAGCCTCGAACAGGTCAATCTCGACGGGCGGCAAGACGACCTGATCGGCTCGTTTTCCGGCGGCATGAAGCAGCGCGTGGGGATCGCGCAGACCCTGCTGCATCTGCCGCAGATCATCGTCGTTGACGAGCCGACCGCGGGCCTAGATCCGGTGGAGCGGATTCGCTTCCGCAACCTGTTGGCGCGGATCAGTCAGGAGCGGATCGTCCTTTTCTCGACCCACATCGTCGAGGATATTTCCGGTAGCTGCAACCGCCTCGCAGTGCTCAATGCCGGCCGCATCCTCTACGAGGGCACGCCGCAGGCCATGCGCGATCTGGCGCAAGGCCATGCGTGGGAGGCGGTCGTCGCCGAAGAGGAGCTATCCCGGATCGGCGAGCAGGTCAACGTGATCTCGCACTTGCGCGCACCCGCCGGCATTCGCGTGCGGTTTCTGGCTGCGGACGCCGTGCCGGGGCTGGCGGCCGTGCCCGTCGAGCCGACGCTGGAGGACGCCTACATCTATGTGTTGAGACGGGAGAACGTGCCCTCGTGCTGACTTGGACCACCCTGTTTGCCAGCTTAGTCGCCCAGTGCTGGCTCAGTGCGCGGATCGTCTTTCACCGCAAGCTGCTGCTCATGGTTTTGGGTATCGCCACATACTACGGAGTGCTCTACGCACTGGCGGTGTTCCGGCCGGACGAGGGGTTCAGCGCCGGGCAGGCCCCCTACGTGCTGGTGGAGATCCCCGGCGCGGTCTTGGCGATTTACCTAGCGATGGATCTGGTGGCCGGCGAGCGCGACCGCCGGACGCTGGAGGCGCTCTTTAGCACTTCCACCTCGCACTACGGGATCTGGGCGCTGCGGATGGTGGCCGTTTACCTGCTATTGGCGGCGACCCTGCTGGGCATGAGTGCGGCGGCCTATTTCCTCTTCGCCGAATTTCCGTTCGCGCTGGGCGGACTCAATGCGTTCGCACCGGCGTTTCTGATCGCCAATCTGACCTTCTTCTTTTCGGTGCTCTGCAAGAGCAGCAATACGGCCGGGATGCTTTCGCTGGGAGTACTGGTCGCGGTATTGCTGAGCGCCGAGTCGCTGGCGGAGACCGCTTACTTTCTCTTCTTAAATCCCTTTAGCCTGCCGCTGGGCCTAGACGATGCGGTGTGGGCCGAGATGGTCGCGCTCAACCGCGCGACGCTGGTGCTCGGCGGTGCGCTCTTGCTCTTTTCGGGGCTGCGGCAGATGGCGCAGCGAGAAAGGCTGCTCTCGTGAAAAGTAAACACACCGTTTTCTGCTGGCTGGTGGTGGGGGTCCTGACGCGCCCCAGCGGCGCAGCAGAGCCAGCGGCGCTCCGCTTGAGCATGGACGACTGCATCGCCATCGCCCTAGAGCAGAGCGCCGCGGTCATCCAGGGCCGCTCCAATATCGAAGCCGCGGCGATCCAAATCGGGAACGCTCGCAATGCCTTTCTACCATCGATCAGCGCCTCCTACGGGATGTCGCGCAGCGTCTCCGGGCCGCGCGAGGGATCCTTTGTCGATCCAGCCACCGGCGAGGTCACCTCTACCCTCGGCGAGAGCACCTCCAGCGGCTCGCAGTCGCTGGGTACCGGCTTCAGTATGAACCTGTACAATCGCGGCAACTGGACCGCCCTAGCGTCGAGCAAACTGGGGCACAAGGCGGCCGAGATGGACCTGAGTACGAGCCAGCAGCAAGTAGTCTTTGAGGTCAAGCAGGGATACTTCAGCTTATTGCAGGCTATTGAACTGATGAAGGTACAGACCGAGCAGGTGCGGGTCTCAGAGGAGAGCCTGCGCCGGGCCGAGACGCTCTTCGAGGTCCGCTCGGTGCCCCTGTCGGATGTGCTGACGGAGCGGGCCGCGTTGGCCAGCGCACGGGCGAACCTAATCGACCGCGAAAACAGCGTCGCGGTGACTGGTGCCGACTTGGCCTTTGCCATGGGCTTGCGGACCTACGAACCGATTGTGCCGGTCGAGGAGGAATTTGCGATGGTACCGCTCGCGCTGAGCTACGAGGAAGCCTTGGCCTTGGCGCTGGAGCACCGCCCGGACTTGCGGTCGCAGGAGTTTTTATTGCTGCAAGCCGAGGAGGACCTGCGCGGGACCCGCTACGAGTTGCTGCACCCGACCGTGAGCATGAGCACCGGCTACAACTGGCGACTGCGGGCCGACGAGACGTTTGCGGGGCCGGAAGATCTCTTTTTGAAAAACTACGGCTACTCGTTCAGCGTGAGCCTGGGGCTGCCGTTATTCAACCGCTTGAGCACCCAGAATTCCATCAAGTCGCAAAAGCTGAACTACCGCCAGCGCATGGAAGACTTCGACCAAGCTAAGCGGCAGGTGGCACTGGATATTAAAAGAGCCTTCCTCAATATCGAGCTATATCGGCGCAGCATTGAGGCCAACCAGATCGCGGTCAGCGCTGCCGAGGAAAGCTACAAGCTGGCGCAGGAGCGCTATGCTTTGTCCACCGGAACGCAGCTAGAGCGGCTCCAAGCGCAAGCGAGCCTTTTTGCGGCGCGCAACGACTTAGTCCAGGCCATTTTCAACTACCACATCCAGCTAGCCCAGCTCGACCAAGCGGTGGGGAAACCCGTCGCCGCCAGAGGGCGTGGAGACCTGCGGTGAACAACAGACGGAGCATTCTAACACTGGCCTGCATCCTGACGCTGGCGTCGCTCGGAGAGGCGCGAGCGGATGGTCCGCGCCTCTCGCGCAAAGTAGCCAGCTATATCGCGCTGGGTGCCGGCGGCTGGCTGCTCAGCGAAGCCTATCAGGCGCGGCGGGAAGCCAACCGGGCCGACGAGCGCTACGAGCGGACAGAGTCCAGCAGCGACGCGCAGATCTTCTACGACGAGCGCCGACGATTCGACACGCGGGCGGTGGTGATGGGGGCGATGGGTTTAGGGGCGGTGGCATGGTCGGTAAGGGGCGCAGATCGTGGCTGGATGACGTCGCGCCGCGCTTGGGGCTGGGCCCTTTGCAGCGGGAGCGCGATACTGCTCGTCAAAAGCTGGGACTTTCGCCAGCAGGGCGACGACGCTTATCGGCGCTACCAAAAGGCCAGCACGCCGCAAGAAGCCGAGCGCTTTTTGGACCGCGCCAACAGCCGCGACACCCAAAGCCAGATGAGCTGGATGACTGCGGCGGCCTTTGCCCTCGCTGGGTGGCAGTTGCTCGCGTTGGGCGACGAAAAGCAGGAGCAGGGAGTGGAGATCGCGCCGCGCTTGGAATTGGGGACCGGGCAGGTTGGGATTCAGCTATCGCTGGCTTGGGACAGCGACTAATTCAGCGGCTCGATCTGCCCGGACGCGCTCTGCCGCTGCACGCACAACAGCAGATCGCCGCGTCCCACCATTTCGACCGGGTTGTCCACCACCTCGTTGGAGAGGCCGTCGCGGATGCCCTAGATAAGACTCTACTTTACGATCGCGCCGCAATCTTCCTTCGCCATAGCCCCTGTAAATACGGCTCCCAGAACTGTAGCTTACCTTGACAGTCTATTAAGCTATCGACTCTTTTAGCAGCCGCACGACGCCCAAGCGGTCAACACCCGCATCCCCGTCGCCTTGGATGACGAGACCCAGACCGGAGGCAGCATGACCCAAGCGCAAGCCCCGCCCCGCCTAGACCCACGCAAGTTCCAAGACCCCGACGTCACCGCCGACGGAGAGGAGCGAGCTCGCGTGGCGTTGACGCGGCTGGAAACCTTGTGGTTCAACACCGGCACCCTTTGCAACCTAGAGTGTGCCAACTGCTACATCGAATCGAGTCCGCGCAACGACCGTCTAATGTACCTCACAGCAGCAGAGGTGGCAGCGTACCTCGACGAAATTGAGCGCGACCGGCTGAGCACGCGCGAAATCGGCTTCACCGGCGGCGAGCCTTTTATGAATCCCGAGATGCTCGGCATGCTTGAGGACGTGCTGGGACGGGGCTTCGAGAGCTTGGTGCTGACCAACGCCATGCGACCGATGATGAAGTGCGCCGACGGCCTGCTGCGGCTGCGCGACGCGCACGGCGACCGGCTGACGATCCGCGTCTCCATCGACCACTACGAGTCGGCGCTGCACGAGGCGGAGCGCGGCGAGCGCTCTTGGGCACCGATGATCGAGGGCTTGCGCTGGCTCTCCGATTGCGGCTTCCGCCTAACAGCCGCCGGCCGCACGCTCTGGGGTGACGAAGAGAGCGAATTGCGCGCTGGCTTCGCCCGTCTCTTCGCCGACCTCGGCGTGCGCATTGACGCGATCGACCCCAGCCAGCTCATCATCTTCCCAGAGATGAACTCCTCCGTTGATGTTCCCGAGATCACCACCGGCTGCTGGGACCTGCTCGGCCAATCGCCCGACGACATCATGTGCGCCTCGTCGCGCATGGTCGTCAAGCGCAAGGGAGTGGATTCTCCGGTCGTGCTCTCCTGTACCCTGCTACCGTATGACGCGGCCTTTGAGATGGGCCGGACCCTAACCGAAGCCTGGGGCCCGGTGAAGCTCAACCACCCCCACTGCGCCCAGTTTTGCGTCCTCGGGGGCGCTAGCTGCTCGGCCTGATTCGTCGGGGAACTAATCCAGCAACTCGATCTGCCCGGACGCGCGCTCTCGCTGCACACACAACAGCAAGTCGCCGCGCCCGACCCTAATCTCGACCGGATTGTCCACCACCTCATTGGAGATGCCCTCGCGCACGCCCGGGATCAGGCTCTCGGACCGCAAGGGCCATTTTAATCCAAACGTCTCAATACCTTCCGCCGCGCCGTCGAGTGGGCACAGGGAAATTTTCTGGCCAAGGGCGGCGCGAAAGCGGATGCGGCGGTCGATGAGGCGGATGTCGCAGTAGTCGTCAACTAATCGCAAGGTGAGGTGGTCGGCAAAGGTCTTGAGCAGACTCAAATTGCCCAGCAGGTGATCGGTGCGCCGTCCCGTAAAACCGAGGAGGACGGCTTTGGTAACACCCAAAGCGACAGCGTGGTTGAGGACCTTTTGGCCATCCGTGCCCACATCGCCCTCGGGGTCAACGAGGATAAGGCGGTCGGCGGCAAGGGCGGCCTTGCTTTGGCGGCTGACCGAGTCGAGATCGCCGACGATGTAATCGGGCACGTACCCGTACGCCGAGGCGATATTAGCACCGCCGTCGGCGCACAGAATCAACTCGGCTTCCCGAGCACAGGCGGCGAATAGTGCTCGGGAAGGTGGCTCGCCGTTGCCGACGATTAAAGCGGACTGACCGCTCACGACTTTAGTCTCCAAACTGCGTCGTCAGCCGCACGCCGATCTGGCGCGGATCGCCGTAGGTTTTGTACAGCTTATCGGCGTAATCGGGCGGCTCTAGGCCAAAGTAGAAGCCCCGCACCCCATAGCGCTCATCGAGCAGGTTGCGGCCCCATAGTTGCAGGGACCATGCTTCCCACTGGTAGGCGATGTGGCCGTTGACCAATCGATAAGGCTCTGAGACTTGGTCGTGGCCATCGGAGAAGAAGAATTGATCCATGCCAGTCAGGGCCAGCCGCGCCTCCAAGCCCGACTGATGGCGGTATTTGCCGCCCAAGCTAAAGGTGTAGTTGGGGGCGTGAGCTGCGGCCCGGTCCCCCAGCGTTACTTCCCCGTCTTCCGTGGGGAAGGTGTAAGTATCGATGTGAGTAGTGAGCACACCCAGCGAGCCGAAGAGTTCGACTTGGGGCAAAAGGCGGACGGTCTGCTCCCATTCCAAGCCGCTGTTGCGGCCTGAGACGGCATTGGCCGTGAAATAGAAAAAGCTGTTGGGGTCGCCCGGATCCTGCTGACTCGACAGTTCGACCTGCTGGTCCGAGCGCAGGGCGTGGAACAGGGTCAGCCCGGTGGAATAACGCGGCCCACTAGCGCGCCAGCCGATTTCAAAATTGACTATGTATTCGGGGTCGTAAGGGCGGTTCTCCGCGGCCAAGTACGGGTGCTGGTTGACCCCGCCGGAGCGATAGCCGCGCGAGGCCGAAGCGTACAGGGTATGGCCCGGACGCCAGTCGTAACTGAGGGCCGTTTTGCCGCCACCCAGCCATTGATCGACGGCGAAAGCGGTGCTGGTGCTGTCAGCCCCGTAATTCGTCGTCGTCCCCTCATAAGCCGTATCGTTGCGATCGAGCCGAGCATTGACTTCCAACCGCAACCCTTGGCCCAAGGCCAGCCCGTACTGGCCGTAAAAGGCCAAGTTGTCGATCTCGTAGCGCCCGTTCAGGTCCGTGGCGTCGCCGCCGAACAAATAGCCCGCGGCATTGTCTTCCTCTTCGAGGCGCTTCCAATAGGCTCCCACCACCAGTTCCTCGACCAAGAGCCGGGCCTCTTGGCTCAGAACCGTGCGGTCGCGCACATTGCGGTCGAAGAAGTCGTAGTTCCATCCCTCGACGGCTGGATCGAAGTTGTACGGCGCTTGCAGCCAGTACTCGTCGTTGCCCCAATCGCCGTCGTAGCTGTGCTCCAATTCGCTACGCGAAAACGCGGTAATCGCGACCAATTCGGCACCACTCGCGCCCAGCCCCCAAGTGCTCTTGAGCGAGGCCCCGGTCGTCTGCTGGCGGTCCTTGCCCAGCTTGTCGGAATAGGTGGTCAAGTCCTCGTTGTTGTCGGGCACCCAGGCGTCGTACCCGTTGTCCATATCGGCCCAAAAGAAGGTGCCCAAGATCTCGGGGCCGGCCGCCGGGGTCCAGCCCACCTTGGCGCGCAGCAACTGCTCGCGCCGGTGGTTGGTATCGTCGGCGTCGAGGAAGGCGTTGCTGCGAAAGCCGTTGGCGCGGCCGTTTTCGTACCCCACGCGCAGCGCCAAATCGGTCCCCACCGGCAGATTCACCGCCCCGGAAAAACGCCCTAAGCCATCGCTGCCCATCTCGGCGCTGCCCATCCCGGCAAACCCCCGCTGGGGATCGGCTGAGCGCAAGTTGATCAGGCCGGCCAAGGCGTTGGGGCCAAAAATGGTTGACTGGGGGCCTTTGAAGACTTCGACCTGATCGACGTCAAAGAGCAAACCGGCCGTGCCCATGCCGCTCAAGTCAACATCGTCCATGACGAATCCCACTGAAAAACTAGGCGGCCCTTCGCCAGCGTAATGGCTGCGCTCGCCAATGCCCCGGATCTGGAAATAGCGCGGCCGGGACGAGCCGCCAGCCCAATTCAAATTGGGCACCGCATGGGTCGCGTCCTGCAAGTGCCCGGCCCCGCTGGCCCGGGAACGGTCCCCATCTACCACCGTGACGCTGGCGGCTAAGCGGTCGAGTCGCTGGCGCATCAAGCCGCCTTCCACCACCACTGCGGGCACTTGCAAAACCGTGCGCTCCAGGGCCACGACCAGCGGCGAGACGACCGCTACCCGTGCGCGCTGGTAGCCGATAAAGGAAATGTCGAGGGAATCGCCCGGGGCCGCCTCCACCCTGAAGCGGCCTTGGACGTCGGTGGTGGTGGCCGTGTTCCCGGCCTGCACATTGGCCCCTTCCAAAGGGCGACCTGTGGCCGCATCCAATACCTGACCGGAGATTTCCTCGGCCTGCGCCAAGGATAGCGCCGACAGCGTCAATAAACCGGCCAGCAAGCTGGCCAACGGCATTGAAATTTTCATAGATCTGCTCCCTCGTTTCGCACTTGCGGAAGAATTCCGTCGAGGGGCATAAAAAAACCGCTCGCCCAAGATGGGCCAGCGGAGCGTACGCGGTGCGTACGGCATCCGTTTCCCTACGCTGGCACGATCCAGTTCAGGTTCGAAGGGTATAAAATCTCAGGCCCGCTGCCGGACCACCCCCAACGGAAGCTATATTCTCAATGTCTCTGTAATATAGGCCACGCCCTCACTCGGGGCAATGCGCGCCCTTTCGATCATTTTTCACTTATGTTCGCCCCGCAGGATTCCCGCACGACCAGAGGCGATTTCAAGGTTATTTGCCGAGGCGTCTCCTCCCCCTCAAGCTGTTCCAGCATCAGCTCCATCGCCGCTTGGGCAATCGCCTCGTAGGGAGTTGTCAAGGTCGTCAGTGCCGGTGTCACATACGCCGCCACGTCGGTATCGTCGTGCCCCACCACAGCCACATCCTCGGGGACGCGAAGACCTGATTCCCGTAGCCCGCGACAAACGCCTATGGCCGTATAATCATCCCGGCACACAAGAGCCGTAAACCGGTCGCCGAGCCTTTTACTCTGACGATACCCCCCCTTCGCATGGATGCCCAAGGCCGGTAGGAATTCGTGCGACAGGCCGTGCTTTTGCATCGCCTGTAAATACCCCTTGGCCTTGGCTGAAACCGGGCTGGCCTCATCCCAGTCCGGGCCGATAAACCCGATCCGCTCGTGGCCCAACTTGATCAAATGCTCTGTGACCTCAAAAAAATCTGTTATCAGGTCCAACACGACCCCGCTCAGGTTGGGCGTCGGGTAGATAAACGTCACCACGGGCACTCGTTCCCGCACGACATCCAAAATTCGCTCGGGCTCATCTTTGTGGCCCCGCGTATTAATGAACAGCCCGTCTACACCCCGGGAAAGCAACTGCTTGATCTGAATGGTCTGGTCGTCTAGTGGAATCAGAGGAGTCCGGTTAGCGGCCATGCCCACCAAGATATGATACTTCTGCTTGTCAGCCACCTTCAGAATCTGATTGGTCTGACTGCTAAATATCGCCCGGGAAACCTGATGGGTCAGCAGACCCAAGGTACCCGTCTTCCCCGTCACAAACCCCTGCGCCATCAAATTGGGGCTGTAGTCCAGCTCGGCGGCTACTCGTTTCACCCGCGTTCGGGTCTGCTCTTTGACCAAGGCCGACACCTTCCGATCCTGAGATAGTGCCCGAGAGACGGTCGAATGCGAAATCTTCAACTCCCGTGCAATATCTTTGATGGTAGCTTGCTTTTTTTTCATTAGCTAATCCCATCGTTAATTAAGCGATATAAGTGGCTCCATTTGTGTATAGTCATAATAAGGAACCATGAGCGATAATTCTGTCAAGGTACCGGGAGCACACAGGGCCATGAGGGCCATGTCGAAATCCGGCTATGGGGTGCCTTCGTCAGCTCAATCAGGAGCGCCAAATCGCTGAGATGCTGGGGTTGACGGCAATGAGGTCGAGGATCACTTTGCCGGGAACGCCAAACGCTTTTTGGCGCAGATGAAAGGAGCAAACATGAGCGAGCGCATGCCGATAGGCCGGGGCCGCTGGCAACCCGGCTGGCACAAGGAGCGCTTAAAACACGTACTTCAGGATGCCGCCCGCCACGTGAGAATCGTTGTCTTTCCCTTTAACGTATGTTCTGTAGAACTGCCAACCCAAATCTAAGTCCATGCTGTTGAAGGGCATGTTTACGCCCGCCCGCAGGGTCAACTGCAGATCCGTTTCTTTTTCGTCTATCTTTTCGGGAATCAGTCCGGCAAGATTTTCGGGAATCAGTCCGGCAAGATTTTCGGGAACCAGTTCGGCAAAACTCCCCAAAGTCTCGACAACTGCCTGCGACCCCTCCTTTTCAATATCCATGTCCATGTCCGATCGTACGATTCCCACGCCACCTCCCAAGTACGGCTTCGCGCCGCCGCTGGGACTCGTGGCCATCTTTGTCGGGTAAAGCAAAAGATCAATCTTCGACTGCAGTGCCACTAATTTCCCGTCATAGTTAAAACCGCTAGGTAGTTCAAAACCGCTTTGGGAGAGCCCCTCCGTAAAGAAGGTGGGTAAGGGCAGGGGAACTTCGAGATGGGATGGCAGCCTCGACCAAGAGCCGGTAAATTCAAGCGCCGCATAATCGGAAATTCCTTTTCCCGCAATGCCCGCGAACCCGATTCCGTAATCAATAACGAGATGGCTCGAAACTGTCATCTCTTCATTATCAGGGGTGGTAAAAGCCGTTTTATGGTGCAGGTCCTGGCCAAAAATGACGGCCACCATGGTGCCGACGTACACCTTTCTTTTAGCATCGGCCGGCTGCGACAGCCCAGGGACGGCATGAATAACGCATAACGTAGAAGCAACCATTAAGACGGCTGCAACGTTCCCTGTGGAATTCTCCACGCTTATCCTCCTTTCTTAGTTGCGGCCACAGCCTCCCAATGCCGCCGAGCAGCGGCGTCCACTTTGGAATCGTCCCATTTTTCTAGGAGAGGGCACTGGTCGTCGGGCCAGTCGGGTAGGACGTACGTATTGGAGGCAGCCACGTACGCATAGATGAGCGACCAACGCGGCTGCGAGCTAAGGTTTGGCTCTGAGGCGTGCAGCGTGTTGCCGTGAAAGTATAGGACCGATCCCGGCGCTAGTTCGCAATACACTTCCTCCATTTCCCGCAGCGCCATTGCGACTCGCTGCGGATCGGCGATGCGCTGGGAGCCGGAGGACTGGTGTTCGAGCCGACCTAGGCGGTTGGAGCCTCGCACCACTTTCAGGCAGCCATTGGCGCGGGTAGCCGGATCGAGGGCGACCATGACGCTGGCGAACGCGGGGTAGAAGAATTGCTCGTAGTGGTAGCCGTAGTCCTGGTGGTACTGCCACCCGCCGGTCTGAGGATCTTTCATCATTTGCAATTGATAGTAGTAGCGCACCCGGTCGCCGAACAACTGTTCGAGCGGTTCGACGAGTCGGCGGCTGCGAGCTAGGGCGCTGTACACATCGTCGGCAAGGTCGGGGCGATAAGCCAAGCGGGTGTCGAGTCCTTCGCCTTCGTAATTCTGGTTGCCCTTGGCGTCGGCAGCCAACTGCGGGTCGCAGCGGGCGATGCGCATAATCCGCTCGACGTCCTCCGGGGGCAAGAGGTTTTCGAGGATTAGGTAGCCGTCCTCGTCAAACTGGCGAATCTGTTCGGCACTCATGGTGAGATCTGTCATGATTTTCCCTTTACCTCTGCACAGGCGAAACGCGTCTCTGGTCCACCAGCTAACGCATGGGCATAATAAGGCGTCTTGGGGGGGGCCTCTGTCAAGGTCTTAATATCGTCCACAAGGGGCGAAATAAAGGACGGCAAGACTTCGCGGGAACGGAAGCACCCCTTCACCCGTTTTGAAAGGTGAGTGCACTCACCAACGGTAGCGCATTTAGGCGTAGACGACGTAGACGGGAGGCTGCCTTATGACCGGTGATTTCGCACAGGACACCTCGACATTGAACATGTCGGCGGCAACACAGCCTCCGGCGAGTTCACGCTCTCCCTCGACCGCGACTGGTTCGCCATCGAACGAGTCGCCGGTCAAACTCACCTCATCTATACCGACGGCAGTCGCCTCCGACCTCCGGTCCCGCGCTTCCCCGACGATAGCGGCAATTCCATCCTTTTCCTTTCCCTTACCTCGTAACCACGGAGCTACGATTATGAAACGGCTATCTTTATACCTAAGCCTTATGCTGGCGCTTTTTGTAGTCGCCTGTGGCAACGACTCCAAGCCGACCCAAGCGACCCAACCGGCTCAACAGAACCAATTGTTTCCCGCTGGCAAAGCGGTGGCAACCAAGGACCACGGAGCCAACCATCCCCCAAGTTTCAATAGTTCCACAGCAGGACAAGAGTTGACCCTCTTGCTTCCGAGGGGTCCCGTAGCTCGGCTAGAGTTCGGAGGGGAGCCAGCGACGGACCCGGACGGCGACGCCATCTCTTATCGGTTCGCGTTCGCAGTGCCCGGTCTTTCGGGCATTCAGACCCCTGCGGAAGCTCTGTTCAAGATCACGCGGGAAGGCAACAACTTCGTATTTCAGGGAAACGGCGATATAACCCCCGCCCAATTCACCTCAGTTTACGGGGAAGTCGCCACCATCCCCACTCTGCCGTCTGCAATCTACGCAAGTGATGGAACCGATGAAAGCGATCCCATGCAATTCAATGTGCACCCAGTGTACGACGGCTCGGCCCAGTTCTCAGCCCCAGCCGAATACATAGGAGACCAACGCTGGGAGATCCCGACTCCCATCGAGATGTACGAAGGGGCAACGATTCCCGAGAGCGGGTTGCCCACTTGGACGGCGGTCACAGCCGCGCATCGGGAGTGGGGATTCGCCTGGTCGCCGCCCTCTATCCGCTGTGAAATCGTTACTATCTTCAATGAATACATGCTACCCGACGGCGGCGATGACAATGCCCTGTTTTCCCTCGATTCGGAAGAGAGGGCGACAGCGGGAACCGTGTCGCTGGCCTTCAAGACCGCGCCGGACTATGAAACGCCTGGCGACAGCAACGCGGACAACGAGTACCAGATACGCGTCGTAAACACGCACGACATCCATCTCCTAAACAATGAAGGAACTCCAACAGGGTGCAGTGGCTCGGTGCTCGACGTGACCATCCGAGTCAAGGACGTAGGATCTCCGGTGCCACCGGAAGATATAGCAGCCGGATTTCAGGACACCGACGACACCAAGATTGACGTGAACTGGACCGCGTCTGAAGGCTTCAGCGAAAACGGGAGCTTGGTGGAATTCCCAGCAGGCTTCGAGGTCACCGATTACGACTATCGCTACCGAGCGGCCGGAGCAGCGGCCTGGACCGAAGTAACAGACACCGATCTGACAGCGACGACCGTCACGCTAGAGGATTTGACGGAAGATGCCTACGAAATTCAGGTGCGGGCCAACAATAGCGAAGGTAGCGGAGCGTGGTCATCGACGATACGAGCCGAGCAAGAACCAATACCTGTAATTGAGAGAATCCGGATAATTTCCACTCCCGAGAGTGGTACCACCTATGGCCGTGGTGAGATCATAAAGGTAGCAGTGATCTTCGACATGCCTGTAGCGGTAACAGGCGCACCGTTTCTGGTTTTCGAAATTGACTCGAATCCATTATGGGAAATAGCCGACTACAAGTCCGGATCAGGCACGGAAAGGCTGGTCTTTGAGTACTGTGTTTCCAGGAACGATCGGGATAGAACAGGAATATCGGTTGAGCCAAATCAGGTTGTCCATTACAAGGGGTCCACCATCACGGCGGTTTCCAGTGGTGTCGACGCGAATATCGACCACGCCGGTTTGCCCGACGATCCAAATCACAAGATAAACGGATGCCTCCGCGATGAGTGAAACCGGACAGCATATATCCTGCACCGATGTCCGAAGGCGAGTTTCTGACAGCAGGAATACATAGGACCCCATCGATTCCGCCGGATTTCAGCACTGAGATTTCCGGCGGAATCAAATTCATGGCTCTCTCACCCGCTCTACACCCAACTCCTCCAGCCGCGCCGCCATCTTCTCGCGCCCCGCACCGCCCTTTTCCATCATCTCCTTGCTGTAAACGAACGACTGCTTCTCGCGCAAAGCCGTTTCAACCATCATTTGGAGGTCTTTGACCGCAAGCAGGTCATCTTGGGGGTCCGGCATATAGCCAATGAACATCGTCCGCCGCGGACGACCGTCTTGGCGTCTGAAGGCCGAGTGCCACAGGCGATTGTCCCACAACACAACGTCTCCAGGTCGCGTTTGGAGGGAAACCGTCCCTGGAATTGCATCGGGATTGAGGTGTAGCCGGGGCCTCCCCCGGTCCCAGTACCCACAAGAGCGGAATAGCGCCGCAGAGAATTCCGGATGGTGGCTGCCGGGAATCAGGTTCAGTGCTCCAAAGCCTTTGTCCTGCTCATCGAGGTAGATAGCGGTCTTGAGCGTGACCGTCTGTCGCCCCGGATGACCGTCGGTGTGCCAAGGGGTATCGTCTCGATTCGCCCACATATCGCTACCAGCGATGTACAGGCACTCCTTCCCCCAGATATCGCGCATGGCTTCCATCGCGCAGGGATGCTCGATTAACTCCGCGAAGGCATCGTCCGCCTGAACGAAGGGGCTGAGCTTCTGGGTGCCGTTCTCAGCGAAATAGTTGTACTCCGGTGCGTCTGCAATGACGCGATTGTGTGCTTCCTGAAGGCGATCTACCTCATTCTCGCTCAGGCAACTCCTCAAGACGACGAACCCGAATGTCCAAAACTGACCAACTTCCAAATCGGCTAACATTGAATATACCCTCCTGCTTGCAACAACCAGTCAATGTAGGGTTTCTCAACTCTCCGGAAACGCGTACGTCTCCAACGCCGCCTCATCCACCTCAACACCCAAACCCGGCCGATCCGTAACCTTGTAGTAGCCGTTTTCAGGTTCGTACGGCTCCTTGAGGATCCGGCTCTTGACCGCGTTGGCGTGATGGCTGTGCTCCATGATCATGAAGTTCGGACACGACGCCGACCACTCGACTGTCGCAGCAACCGCCAGGATCCCACCCCCTCCGACATGCGGCGCGACCGGAATGTTGTAGGTGTCGGCCAGCGTCGCAATCCGATGCCCCTCGGTAATCCCCGTCCGCGCGATGTCGTGCATCAAGATGTCATACGCTCGGCGCTCGAATTGCTCGCGCATCTCGTAGCGAGTGCGCGTCCACTCCCCTACCGCCACCGCCATATCCAACGCCCGGGTTATCTCAGCCTGACCCGGGATATCCTCCGGCATTATTGGTGCCTCCAGCCAAGTGAAACTTAGCTTTTCCAGTTCGCGACCCAGCAGGATCGAGCTCGCAACTGTCTGCCGCATGTGTGTATCGACCATCAGCATGATGCCCGGCCCGACGCGCTGCCGCACTGCGCGGCAAATCTCCGCAACGCCCTCCACATCCAACAACAAGTGCAGCTTCAACGCCTTGTACCCATAGCCCACATGCTCCTCAGCCGCATCCGCAACCTTCACCGGGTCTGTGCCCCCAATCCCTGCGTAGAGCGGTATCTCCTCTCGATACCGCCCACCCGCGATCTTGTGCACCGGCTTCCCGATAGCCTTTCCTACCACATCCCACAACGCGATGTCAGTCCCTGCGATAGCGTCGATGTAGAAACCCGTCGAATGTCCGCGCTCCCGCATTGCACCATAGTTGCGCGTCCAAATCGCCTCAATGTCGAACGGATCGCACCCCATCACTAACGGCCTCACCAATTCGCGCACTACCGTCGCAGTAGTGTTCGGCGACACCGGCGACTGCGCCTCACCCCACCCGACGATCCCGTTGTCCGTCTCAACCCGGATAACGGTGGTCTCGTGATGGTGCGAGTAGATCGTGGTGGACGCTGAACGATTCACATAGTATTCGCCGACATCAATCGTTGGCGATCGCGACGCCTCCTCGGCGCGTTCACTAATCCGCAACGGGAATGCTCTAACGTCAGCTATCTTCATCGATCTGCTCCGCCGTGTTTCGTCGATTAAATTGCAACCTATTCAAACAGCGATTTTCGACAGCGAAACGTGCCCCTTGAAACAGTGGTCCACGTCACTGCCGGGTTGTCGCCAGCGCTCTTGATAGATTCCGGTGTATAGAAATCCATCACCGGTTCGCGAGAATGTGGTTCTGTGGGGGCTTGGGTCCACCGGGGCATGTTTCGTTTCCAAGCGTATTCGGTTGTGCTCAGGATGGGGCAGGTTCACGTTCAGAAAACATCCGGCTTCCAGCGTCTCGTTCAGCACCTTATCCAAAACCGGCCGGAGCCGTTCGGTGGCCAGCGGCCAGTCGATCGACCGGCCTTTTACGGTATAGTGGGACAGGGCGATGGCCTTACAACCGTGAATAGCAGCCTCCCTAGCGGCAGCTACCGTGCCGGATTCGTACACATCCACCCCGAGATTGCCGCCGTGGTTGATCCCGGAGAGCACCCAGTCAGCATCGGATGCTAGGCAGTTGAGCGCCAGACGGGAACAGTCGGCCGGCGTGCCCCATATCCTGTAGCGTTCTTCCGTCAGTTTATCCACGCGAATGGGCCTATCAGTTGTCAACTGATGTCCGACACCGGACTGAGGCTCCGCCGGCGCGACAACGACGACCTCGCCCCACCGCGACGCCAGATGGACCAGGGTCTGCAGGCCCTCTGCTTCGATGCCGTCGTCGTTGGTAACGATCAGTTTCACTGCGCCTACCAAATCAAGGTCGAGCGGCTATCGACGGTGGCGTAGGCAGACAATTCCCGTCTTACCTGACCAGATTAATCCGGACCGCGCTGGTGATGGTATTTTGCACTTGCAAGCGCACGATGTACAGTCCGCTGGCCAGATTTCCTTCCAAAATACCCCCAACTTCTAACGACATTTCGTGCATGCCCGCGGGTAGGTGGCTTACATCTACAACTGCCACGAGCTGTCCCAACAGATTGTAAATTTTTAAAAGTTTTATCACGCGCGCGTCCCGTTCATGGACGAACAGGCTAATTTTCGTCCATGTATTGAACGGATTAGGGTAACTGCCGAGAATGGCGGAGGTGGGAAGGGAATCCTCTTTCTCCTCGAAGATTGCAGTAAAAGCAAGATCATCGTCATCGCTATCGTATTCCTCTGCCTCCGTAACACTATCGTCACCGCTACTGTATTCCTCTGCCTCCGCTACGTACGCTGTATAACGGCTGCGAATATTGTACGTGAGACTCAGCTCGATCACTTGGTCTTTGAGCTCCTGCGTCTCGCCGTACACTTCGATTTCGCGTTCAAGCGCATCGATAAACTCCTTGGCCCATAGCTGCTCGGTGAAAGGAAATTCCCTTTTGTCACTGAAATCCAACGTGAAATCGAAGGTCACCAAACCTGCGGCGGAAAAACCTGCGAGGCTGAAACTGGACGGGCCCGGAATCCTGTACCGGCCGGTGGTGAAAAAATACGAACCCGAGTACGTGTCTGGAATTTTGCGAGGGAGGATCTCGAACAAGTCAGCTCTTCCGTACTCCATTACTGTATTTTTCATGATGGGGTTGCTGATGCGCTCGAAAACACCCACCATGGCCTCCTCAAGGCCGAAGTCCTCGTCGAGATAGGTCACAAATCCGTAGTTCAATGCCGCGGTCATCTCCAACCGCGCCCGGTCCAGATCCGTGCCGATGCCGATGGGAAAGATGCCGACTCGATGCTCGTTCAAAGCCTCGATCTCCCGCGGATCGAGGGGGGAGCGTCCGTCGGTGAAGACGAGGATGGCGTTGCTGAAATCATCGCTGGAGATCTGGGCAAGACACTCCTGCAAGCCGTCGTCAAGCCGAGAGCCTGTGGCGGTTTCTACCGTCATCAGAAAATCGACCGCTGCGGCAACGTGGACCCTGTCGGCAGCGACCGGGATCGGCTTCCACAGCGAAACCTGATTGTTGAACAGGAGGATGTTGAAGCGGTCTTCGGGGCCGAGTTGTTCGAGGGATCTCGAAATCGCCCGGATGCTCTGGTCCAATTTGGCACCGAACATGCGGGTGGAATTGGCAAGGAGGAAGAGCACCTGTCTTGGCAGCACCCTTCCTTCACCGGGGTGGTTTTCGGGCCGCAAAAAAAGGGCGAAGTGGCCGTCTGAGGTATCGTTAGCTGCTGAGTAGAAATCGACCCCTAGAGCGTTTTGTTCTACCGTGTAGAAGAACTCGAGATCGCGGTTCAGGTAACTCTTCGGCCGGGAGAATTCGATTTCGAGTTCCTTCGCCGCGGAGTAAACTGTTCGGTGCTCCGAATGCGTGGGCAGACCGAAATCCACGATATTCGAATTCGAGCGCACGATGAAGTTGAACTGCAAATGATCCAATGGACGTTTTACAAAATCGCTCGTATCCAATGGGTAGCGATAACGGCATTCACCTTGCTTGTAGTCGCAAAGCCCAATGTAAGTCAGTTGCACGCGCTGAATCTCTTGCGGCGCGATCCCGTCGATCCTGATGCGAATCCCGTTGCGACCTAGATAGCGGTTGAGAAGAGCAGCGGGCCCGCCTTCCCCGGTTCCCGGGTTCACCGCTTGGTCGCGCACCCTGAGTACCGCCTCCAGCACCTTGCCGTCCCGCCAGTACAGAACTTCCGTAGCCCTTGCGTCTGGTGGCAGTGGGAAGGAATAAACCGCGTCGGTCTCCCTATGCCACTCGTTGACGAACTCCTGATAGACCGAAGTGACGGCGACAACCCCGTGCATTTCTACTTCTACATGCGTCATTCGGTTGCGCAGGAAGTCATGCGGATAGTCCGGCTCCGCAGGGAGCATCAACCCATCGGCACCGGCCAATGAAACCGCAAGGACGACAGGTATGACCGCGAAGAGTCTCAACATTGGCGACTGGCCTATTTGAGGTAGAGGATCCGCGCCGTCTCGATCTGGACTTCGCCATCGGAGTCCACGAGTGACAATCGCGCCAGGTACGGGCCTGTTGCGACAGTGCCACCGGCGTTCCAGACGATCCTTTGCGTAGTTGTGCCGCGCAGACGGTACTGCGCTACCTCCTGACCTAGGAGGTTGTAGATGTGGAGTGTACCACGGGCGTAATCCCCGTTATTGACGAGGAAATTTATCTCCGAGTTGAACGGATTGGGGAAAAAACTCAGCCGTTTCCCCGTTTTCCCTGAAGATGGAATCAAGTAGCTCAGTACTGCCATACCTCCCAGTCCGGCGTACCGGATTTTCAGTTCGATCCGGTTTTCGTCACGGTCCACTGCCGGCGAGAGGTAGGTAACGACAAACTTGCCGAAAACTTCAAAGCGAGAAATTTCCAGCAGAACGTCCCGGAAGTTGCCGTATATGTCAAAATCGCGGCCACCGGTCGCTACAGTGAAGGGCTCGTAGAAGGCCGAACGGTACGAAGTGTTGCCGACGGAATGTACCGTGATTTCGTTGGCGAGAAGGGCGTCGATCACCTCGCTTCGGGTGAGAGGAGTCACGGAATTCCTCTCGTGGTAATTGGCATCGGTGATCCATACGACCACGCGACTGGCCTCCGGCCGAAATAGGAATCGCGTCGCTTCCATAAGCGCATCTAGGGAATTTTCTGGTCCGTCGCCGCCACCGTCGGCGAACTGCTCGCCGACCAGAGCGCGAAACGCTTGAACATCGCGGGTGAATGGATAGACGTTCCCGATGACGTCCAGGAACGTCACCATACCCAGACGGAAGTCGATCCCCCGATGGCTGAGGCTGTCGGCGAATTCGACAATGTGATTCTTTACTCCGTCGATCTCATCTCCCATGCTACCGGTCACGTCTAGAACAAAGACGATGTCCACCGCATCGACGCCGGACGAGCGGTCTTTCTTCAGGGAGAACTCCCGCAGACGCTGGTCGTTTTCGAACAAGAACAGATTTTCCGGCGCCAGCCGCGTAATGAGGCGATCCTCCGCCTCTTCCCTGACTTCGAAGGTCAGCGCCACTTCCGGGTAGTGGGTCAAATCGACGGTATCCACCCGTACGACCAAGCCGATGTCGGCTACCGGCGTCGCCGGCAGGAAGAAAGCGCGGCGCAATTGGTCGAGAATCTCACCCCCCTCCGTGACTTCAACGCCAACGTCGAATATACCATCCTCATAAACCAGATTGGAACGCATGTCGAGCTGATGGTAGGCCGGTTGTGTGTCCAGAGAGAGCGCGTGCTCGGCGGGGACCGCATTCAACACCGTCGGCAGGTCGAGAGAGACCGTGGCGTTGACCTGCCGTCCGCTGTTGTTGACGATCTCCAGATAGCTTTTGAAATCGCGCGGAAACATCAGGTTGTCGGTTAGGACGAAAGAGGATGGCAGGTCCCAGCGCACAAAGACGGGTGTGCTGAAATCCGGTGGCCGTAGATCCATCGCCATCCGGTACAGGCGGGTTTCACCCGGGGATAATTGCGTTTCACCCCAGTACACCTTCAGAGCGAGGTCGTAAAGCCGTTCTTCTGTTGCAGGTTGGTCCTCCGGCGCGTCCGTTCCGTGCAGCTTTGCCCAGTTACCAGCGACGACGAGGTCCGGGGCCGGATCCGCAAAAGAAAAGTCCACCCCCAATCCCTTGGCGGTGCGATCTCGTTCCCACAAAGTCAACACCGCGGGTAGATCGGGAGACCGCAGACGGGCTCCGTGCCGCAGAGATTCACTGCCGAGAGTCAGGTATCCGTCCCCCCAACGGCCTAGCGCCGGATCGAGGGCAACGCCGACCCTGAAGGTGTGAGGTACGTCGTCGAAATTGCCTATCTCGGCCTGGAGTAGGGCACCGTGACCTTCGCCGAGCGCCACGGTAAAGGTCACCATTACATCGCCCTCAGACCGCGCCTGGACTCGTAGCGCGTCTCCCGACTGCTCCAGAGTTAAACCATCGTTGCTAAAATAATCCTCCAGCCGGTACCAGTTTCCATCGACAGAAAAAACCAAATGGGATGTCTTGGCATAGGGATGGCCGTAGGTAATAGCACACTGGTCATCCAGCGTCGATGCCGAAAGGCCTGCGGCGGTACCTAGGGTGAAGTAGCCTCCTGACAGCATGGATGCTTCGATTCGTTCGTTGCGAACATTGACATACTCAGGTAAACTGGCTTGGCCGGACGCTTTCGCGCTCCCGATAACCAAGTCATACGACGATTTGTCCTGCGCCATGGCTGGCAGCGCCAGACAAATGGCCGAAAGCGTGATAGCGACTTTCATGACTTTCTTTCAACGCAACATTCGACGGGTCGTGGTATCGCTGTTTTCGCAACGGGAGATGTATAATACCTGTAGCAGTCATGGGTATAATAGAACGCATGCAAAGGTCGGGCAAGCTCCCTAGAAATCGTTTGCAGCGTGCATGCCAGCGACGTAGACCTAATCGATTACCACTGAAGAAAGACTATAAGATGCCAATGAATAACCCACCTCATCCGGGACTGTCCATCCGTCACGATTGCCTAGAGCCATTGGGGCTTAGCGTGACGGAAGCGGCAAAAAAACTTGGAGTCAGCCGGAAACAGCTATCCGATGTCGTGAATGGTCGTTCGGGAATCTCGCCGCAGATGGCTATCCGCCTTGACAAGGCATTTGGCGGCGGAGCGAATACGTGGTACCGGTTGCAGGCGGCCTACGACTTAGCCCAAGCGATGAAACAGGCCGACCAAATCAAGGTCGGGCGGCTGTCCACTACCCCTGCTCTGAGGGAGTAAAACCGCTTCTCAGACCTCTTTTTGGCGTTGTTGGGCTTGCATATAGGTGCGCAATACAGCGTTCATCCGCGTTTGGTAGCCTTTACCAAAGGACTTGAAATAGGCCAATACATCCGAGTCAACACGCAAAGAAATCGATTGTTTCCTCTCAGGCATCACGACCTCCAGGGACGCCATATCGCACCCTTCTAACAGCAAGGTATCGGCATCGGACCGAGCCGCCTGTTCAATCTCTTCGTCGGTGAGGCTATCCAGCCTCTTCAGATTCGTTCGGTCGCGCATTTTGCCAGTAGAATTTTCGCTCATTGGTACGTGCCCTCCGCGCTGAAATCAGGCGTATATTGGCACCGCGCCACGTATAGACGACGGTGATTTCACGCCCTTTATAGAGACCAATTGCTAGATAGCGAACTTCGTCGGAATGCGGTTGGGAGCTTTGCAGAGTAACTACGGTGGTCTCCCAAATGGTTTGAGCACCTTTAAAGTCAATCCCATGCTTGGCAAGGTTTGCCTCATTTTTGGCTTCGTCCCATTCAAAGTTCATTCTATTGAGTATACAACTGTATATACATAATCAAAATGCCTCCAGAGTACTTGCTTTCAAAGCTGCCCAAGATTTGCCCGATCTCGACCAGTACGGATTTGACCGCCGCTGTGGTGCGGTCATCATAGTCATTGGCGGATCGCGGTTCTATTCTAGCCATGCGAAGAACTCCCTGGCTACATATTCGGCAGCCTCACGGTCGCGGTCGTTGCCGTTCCACAGATCGAGATACGTAATGATCGGACTGGTACAGAATATGCCTGGCGCTGGCTCTATGGCGTCGTCGAACAGGCTCTCATCATTGGGGATATGCAAGACGACATTCGCTCCTTTTGTGACAGGGGTCAGTCTCAACGCCTCTTGCAAAAATTGAGCACCAGATTCGTCAGCATATAAAGTATGTGTGCCGTCCCGGCCAAAGGGCGCGAACCATTGGGCGGCGGAATGCAATGAGTAGATCGCGCGCGGGCACTGTGGATTAAGTGCTTTCGACAATCGCTCGTCGAACTGCTTGCCGTGGAGATGCGTGTATCCGGTGATGCGATGGCCGGCCGGCCGACGATAGTTCTCACGCCACGCTTTCAAGAGCGCATCCGGCTGGCTGAGGACGACGCCGTCAACCCGTTTTTCAATCCATTCCCGTTCAAGCAGCGCTTTGCGAACATTGCTCACATGACCAAGGCTCGCATTGGCTTTTTCGGCCAAGTCGGTGACGCGCCATGCGCGGTCTGGATCGCGCAGCATAACGCGCAAGATAGCGGCCGCCTTTGGGTTAAAGATTGACCTTAGCGCTCGGCTTTCGGACTTCGGCTTATCTGCGACGGCTCGATCAATATAGACACTATCAAAAGCGAGATGGGCGTTCCCGAAAAGATCGAGATAAGCGACATTGTGATCGGTGCAGATCGCCCGCGACTCCGGAGACAGGTAGGGGCTGACAAGCATCGGAATCAAACGCTGGCCGGCATCCGCGTGATTGGATTGATCCACATGCGCCACATAGTCTCTAAGGTGATAGATCGCGGAACGGACAAAGCGCGGTGCCCCATTCCCTTTCACCTCAATGATGAGCGCATAATTGACGCCGCCACGACTCAAAGCGATCCGTAAATCGATTCGGTAGTCGCGTCCGACATTCTCCTCATAATCGACCGAGCCGATCTCCACGTTCGGCACATGGCCTAGCAGGTCGCGGACAGCATTCGCGGCCGCGATCTCTAGCTCTTTCACTATTTCAGCAGATTTCATCATTTGCTGAAAATAGGGATTTGAGTGAAAAAATCAAGAAATTTCACTCAAATAGGTATTTTCATCAAATAGTAAAACTCCTGATTCGAGTGAAAACTATCAATCGCTAGCACCGTCGCCGGGGGCCGGCAGCCCAAGCCAAGGAGAATGGCAAACTGGGAAGTGACAGGTTACATTCTATGAATGATTGTCCGCTTCCGACACAACGGTCTCCAGATGAAGAACCCACCCCATCCAGGTCTGTCCGTCCGTCATGACTGCCTAGAGCCGTTGGGGCTTAGCGTGACGGAAGCAGCAAAAAAACTTGGCGTCAGCCGAAAGCAGCTATCCGATGTCGTGAATGGTCATTCGAGGATCTCGCCGCAGATGGCGATCCGCCTCGACAAGGCATTCGGCGGCGGGGCGAACACGTGGTACCGATTGCAGGCGGCCTACGACTTAGCCCAAGCGATGAAACAGGGTCTCTTATCTTAATACGCTAAAACCCGAGTTCCGCGCCGTCCAATCGTGTAACTCCGAGGCGAGTTGCGACTTGTTCAGGTCACTGCGCTGAAACGCCAGACGTAGACACCTACGTAGCACGTCCGGGGCTACGGCCTGTGAATTATTCGTGCCCAGCGTTTTCCTCAATCCGAATGCCAGGAGTGCCACCATGTCCGCTCCGTAACATACCAGCCACGGGTCTTCCAATGGGAGCTGGATGGCGTCGATGCCCTGCACGAGATCTTGGCACCGCAGATCGAAACGGCTGGAACGATTCTTCACTTCCCGAACGAGGAAGTGAACATCAACTGTGAGCGACGTTTCGTCGATACATTTTGCGTAGTTGATCTTTTGAAACGTCAGACTCAGCTCGGCACGCATTGAATGTAGACGCAGACACCCGATCGTCAGCGTAGCTTCAAGTAGCGCCTTCCGAACATCCTTCCCGAATCTGGCGATCTTCGCAGCACTCCCTAGCTCGACTAGGACACGATCAAGCGCAGGGGACTGAATGAGCAACGCTTCCAAGTCCACCGTCTCGAGAACAATAACATTGTCACTTTCCTGTTCGATGCCCTCTATATGATCGAGGTCCGCATCTACTACACCGACTACGCCCGGAAAGCGATCCGCGTCCAGTATGCCGATGACTTCAGCAACGTTCGGCTTTCCGTCAGCTACAATTACCGTACAGGCATCAGCATCGATGAACTGCTCGAAGAACAATCGGTCGTCGCGACCTTCGACTACGAGAAAGCAACCGTTGTGGTGCTGACGTTTCAGGCGTATTTCATTGGCCTTGACTATCGGCTTGCGACGCATCAGTCCCCGTTCGGACCACTCAGTTCAACAGTAAGGTCCCATCTGTCTCCAATGATCTCCGGGGAATGCGTCGCGATAATTGCGCGAAAGTTGGACACTCTAGCGGTTTCCTCAAGATCCTTCACGAACCGCTCTTGCCAAGCGACGTGAAGCGAAAGCTCTGGCTCGTCGATGAGAATGAGTGAATTGCTCTTTGCCCTAAAGAGCAATTCATAAAGAATGACGAGTTCATGCTGTTCTCCAGAGGAGAGCATTTCCAAATCCAGAGTCAAACCATCGTCCGTAACGACGCTGAACCCCTGCCCGTCCACCCTCACCTGTTTATGACGAAAGCGCGAGTTCGCTATCCTTCTGAAGGTGCCTACCTTCTCGTATAGCTCATCGAACACGCCCAGTTTGTCCTGAGTGTCCTTTGCATACACCGCGAGCACGCCGCGCTGCGACTCATCTACGTCAGCCAAATCAGGAATCTTGATGTGGACCTGATCACCCACTAGCAGGCCAACCTCTTCAAGTTGTGAGAGCTTCTGTTCGATCGTGTCGAGATCTTCTCGCAACGTCTCCACGGACCCGCCGGAGCGTCCGCCAGCGGCGACCAAGCGCACAGGAAACGTCTTGTCGAGGGACTGAGATAGCGCGCCGTATTTTGCGATTGAGTCGTTTACCTGACTGGCGAGTTCCTCAGAATAAAGGCGAACGGTGCGCTCAGGACGACCTTTCCATAGCCCGCGCCGATCTCTCTTGGCTGTGCCCGTCAGACGTTCAGTGTCGATGAAGCGAACCGCGACAGCATGTAGTAATTCTTGCAGCCATTCCGGGCTTGCTAAGTCAACGCGTTGAACCTCCGGCGGGAATTCGTCATGGAAGACCGTGAGCACCTCGTCGAGATCCAGTACGTCATTAGTCTCCCTGTTGCGCCACTTTCGGGGACCGACACGGTCAAGAACCGGAATGATGTCATCGACAGCGGAGAGCGGAATCGTCAAGTCGTTCGGATCAACCGCGACTTTGGGGGGCGAAAATGTCTCTTCTTCGCCGTTACACTGAACAGTCAGGGTGACCGGTAGACGGTCCTTCTGTTGGCGCATTGGATCCGTTTCTCTCGCTGCAATCAAGGTCGTACCTTCATCGAACGAGACCTCGATATCTCGAAACGGCATGCGGGCCAGACTCCACATCGATTGGTTGAATAATACATCTATGAGCCGTAGCGTCGTGGTCTTGCCGAAGCCGTTCGGGCCGATCATAATCATGATGCGTTCGTTAGTGTGGAACTCCAGGTCGTGGTCGAAGTGGTCAAACAATCCTCTGACCCGGACTCTGTCGATGTTCATGGCACCTCTCCCAGGGAATTCGTTATGTGATGGATTTCGATCGCTGGACAGGCAACGGGATCTCTCAACTGTCGTACCTCCGGCCGACAAGGAGTAGCAAGCGTTATCTCCGTGCGGGTACCTTCAGTTTGCGCTGCCCGTGGATAATACTAACACCACTCGCACCTTCTGCGGGTCGGCCTTCGGGTTGTTGCCCCGATGTCCATGTCGGCTATATTGCAATCAACGAACGACAGCAACGGTATCTCATATGCCCGAAAGCAGCCGGTAAGCGAAGTCTGCATGATTACTCCTCGTCAGCTCGTTCGGGGCACACCCACGTGCACGGGAGTTGTGGCTCGCCAGTGTGATCCGACTCTCCGAAACTACTTTCTTCTCCTGCTCTAATAATCTGCGCGGTGGATTTCCTACTCTATAATAATAAGGTGCCTTTGGGGACCTCTCTGTCAAGACGCTGAACGCACGGGTCGGGCAAGATCCCTGAAGATCGTTTGTGCTCTCGCAGGTCCCTCGGCAGTGCTGGCAGTACGGGTTTGCTGCCTATCACCGAGTAGCCCCACCCCTACAAGAAAAACACAGCAATCCCAAAATAGAGCAGCAGAGACAACCCGTCGTTGATCGTCGTGATCAGCGGCCCCGAAGCCACAGCCGGATCAATCCCCAAGCGGCGGAAAACCAACGGCACCACAGCACCCATCACCGCCGCCAGTATCACCGCCGCCCCCATCGCCAAGCCGACGCATCCCCCCAAGAGCACATCGCCAGTCCACCAGCTAGCCACGCCCCAAGACAAAACACCCAGAATACCCCCCAAGCCCAAAGCCACCCGCAGTTCGCGTCCCACCAAGCCCCATTGCTCCTGGCCGATGGCTAAGCTGCGCACAGTCACCGTAGCGGTCTGGATGCCCGTATTGCCGCCCATAGCCATGACCGCGGGCACGAAAAAAGACAGGGCAAGGACCGTGGCCAGCGTATCGGCAAAACCCTCGATCACCGCACCCGCGAGCAAAGTGCCCCCCAAGCAAACCAACAGCCAAGGCAGCCGCAGACGCACCACGCCCGCAGCCGAGCGATCCGTGCGCTCCTCCGAGGGAATAGCCGCCATCTCGTACATATCCTCGGTGGTCTCCTCTTCGATGACGTCGAAGATGTCGTCCACAGTCACCACGCCCACCAAGCGCCCTACATCATTGACCACCGGCAATACCCACAGATCGTACTCGGCGAAGATATAGGCGATCTCCTCCTGGTCCATATCGCTCCGCACCGCGATCGGATTGCGCTTGGCCAAGGTGCCAACCGGGGCATCGGCCGGGGCCAACAACAACCGCTTGAGCGGCACCAAACCACTCAGCAGCCCCTCTTGGTCGGTCAAATAGAGATAGAACACCTCATCTTCGTCTTCGGCCCAAGCCCGCACCTGCTCTATGGCTTGGGCTGCGCTCATCTCCTCGGACATGGCGATAAAACGCGAGGTCATCAGCCCGCCGGCCGTATCCTCGGGATGGGCCAACAACTCGCGTACCTGCCCCGCTTCCTCGCCTTCGAGCAAATCGAGGACCTCGGCACTCTGCTCCTCAGACAGGTCGCCCAAGACATCGGCCGCATCGTCGGGGGCCATTTCATCGACCAATCCCGACAAATCGTCAGCGGGCAGATCTTCGGCCACCTCGCGCAGGACATCCGTGTCCATCTCGGCCAAGACCGCGGCGGCCAGCGGCTCAGCCAAAGTCTGCAATGCTACGGGTTGCTCCTCTTCGTCTAGGTGGCGGAACAAATCGGCCAAGTCCGCAGGGTGATGGTCGTTGAGGATGAGACGCAGGGTGCCTAGATCCTCGGCCTCAAATGCTTCTTGAACCGTGCGCCGGAGAGCGTCCCGTCGCTCTTGCACTTCTCCTTCGGCCAAGACTTCCTCTGGCGAGGGAGAGGGTATATTCGTCAAGTGATTCTCCTTTATCGCCTGTTAATCGCTTACTTCTACGAATATCTCGCCTAGCCACTCGACGCCGGTGCCGTGCGCTGCCACTCCATCCACTCGGTAAGCTCGCGCTGAGTCTCGTCGAAACGAGAGCGCACCTCGGGTGGGAACACGTAGTGGTTGACGTTGCCTTGGTTGCCGGCCAGCAGTTCCCGCATCGCCGGGTTGTAGGTGGCGTCGATGTAATTGAAATAGAGGTTCGTGCGCTGACGGGATGAACTCTTTGCCGCGCCCGTATGGAGCAGCGTCTCCGAGAACATGACCATATCCCCCGCCTTCCCAGTGACCCGCACGGCCCCGGGCAAATCGCGGCTCCGGTACTCGGCCATGGGCAGATCGATCTCCGACTTGTGCGCACCGGGCACCACCGCTAAGCAGCCATCTTCTTCATCGTTGTCCGTCAGAAAGTACACGCAATTCAACATGCGCGTGCGGATCTGCCCTCTGCGCACGGTATAGTCGTCTGGATTTAACCCCCGGTGCCATCCACCCCAAGGCGTCCCCTCCGTCTTCTCAATAGCCCACGTGTTGACGAGCTGGGGGTGCTGCATCCAGCGCCGCAAGCGCTCCACCACCGGCGCAAAACTGATGACCTCGTCGAATACTTCCGTCCACAGCGGCAGGCCGTTGACCCGCCGCTGGCCTTCGGCGATCTGCACCGTCGTCTGCCCGCGAACCCCATCGCGCAGCCAAGGGTCATCGTATTTGCGCGCAAACAGTCGCTCAAGCTCTTCGAGGTAGCCCCGGCAGCGCTCGGCGTCAAAGACGTTCCGCAGCATGAGAAAACCCTGCGCGTCGAACTGGAAATCCTCCGCCAATGCGAATTCGTCCATAATTATTCCTCTCCAGACTGTTGCCCTAGTGAGCGAGCCAGCATCAGAACTTAGCTCTGGTGCGCTACATTCACTTATTCACTGACGTTACGCACGGACTTCTTAGGTACTGATGTTACGCAGCCGTTATCGTCTGTGGCTTCCTGCCGCCCACTCATGTCATTCCCGCGAAAGAACGTCACCCCGTGCCCCGACACGGGGCGGGAATCCAGCCCCGCGCACGATGCGGAATTCGGTGCGCTCAATCGAGTTGTCGAGTCGCTCAGCGGTTCAACCAAACGTACCGAAGCCCGAACCGCCGAGGAGTAATCTGGATGCCTGCTTTCGCAGGCATGACAAAAACTGCGTAACGTCAGTTATTCACTGTATATCGTCAAATATTAGCAAATGGAGTTCGAGGCCTGACAGCAGCGGCGTCTGGACGACCGGGAGGTGGTCTACGCCTGGGCGGATGGCATCTACGTGAAGGCGGGACTGGAGAAGGAGAAGGCCGCGCTGCTGGTCGTCATCGGTGCCATGAGCGACGGACGCAAGGAGGTGCTGGCGATCCGTCCTGGCTACCGGCGGGCGATAGCAAGAGTAAAACCACCCAGCAGCCTGTCAGCCAGCGGACGGGATGCCTAAGCTTCGTGCGGTGTGAGTCGTATTCTATGCCTGTCATGACACGCCCCCATCACTTGACGAGGACCATGGTTCGCGTTGACTGCAAGGTTTCCGTCGTCAACCGATAGAAGAATATCCCGGAACCAGCGGACTCTCCTCGATCGTTCCGGCCGTCCCAGGCTATCCGGTGTCTGCCCGCTCGATAAACGCCCTCCATCAGGGTGGCCACCAATTGGCCGGTCAAGTTGAAGATTTCCAGAGAAAGATGCTCCGTTCGCGGTAGGTGAAAGGCGATGTGGGTTTCGCTATTGAAGGGATTGGGATAGTTCTGAAAGAGGTTGAACGACCGCGGTGCTCCCTCGTCCGTCTCGCTCGCGACAGATGTAGGTGACGCCAACACGCTGTTGGCCCGACCCGGAGTGCCCCCCATCGGGATGGAAGCCCGCCAGTGCATGGGGTCCGCATTGTCCAAGCTATAGTGAAGCAACTCCAGCGTAGGACCGTCGCCGTCCGCCTCCACCGGCCACGGACTGTCGTCTTGGTAGGTGAAAGAATCGACCAGTAATCCATCGCTGTCGAAGAGGCGAACCAGCTCTCCACTGTTCCTCAATCCGAAATCGAAGTCTCCGACACAAGAGACCCCCAGGAGGGATTCGAGAGCCGCACCATCTCGGCACAACACCAGAAATCCGCGCGGCTCGATGAGCGTCCCACCGGGCAGCACAAAGGAATGGTCGTCATCGTCGTCTTGAAAGTACCAACCGGCAAGATCGACGGAAGCATCGTTGGGATTGTACAACTCGACCCAATCTCCCGCATCCAGATCATCCGCTGAATGATAGTTGATTTCGTTGATCACAATGGATGGTATCGGAAGATCGACAGCGCTGTAGGTCTCGTTGACGCGAGCCGTCATCACCGTCAGTGTGGGCGTCAGCAGCTTCATCGTGTCGCCCAGCGAGACATCGAAAAAAAGGTTGCCGAAGACGGGCGAGTCCGGAAACAGGTCCCCGGCGGCATCTCTGTTCGAGGAAAGGATCAGGCTGGTGCCCGCCTCGATGTTCGTCTCGGGCGGGAACATGAAGCGGTTGAAATACTCCCCGGCTTCAAAGCTGCAGTAGGAAAGGTTCAGATTCAACTCACCGGCATTGATGATCTCGATGAAATATTCATCGCGTATCCGATGAACGTCTCCGATCTGCAAGTGTCGATACCCCTCGATACCGGCGTGATTCACATTCAAAGCGAACGTCTTCGTGGTCCTGTAATTGATGTAGAATAGCCCGTTGGAGGGATAGCTGTAGTAGTCTCCGGCCCTGAAAGAATAGGGCACGAGGCCCGTGTAGTTTTTGGGCAGCACGAGACGATTGCCGTAGACGAGGTCCCCCGCCTGCAGATCATCGTGTCGACCATCGTCGAACAGCGCGAGTTCCTTGACCGTGATCCCTTCTCCCCATGTCTTGTAGGACGACAAATCCGTGATGTATTCGACCACGACGGCCTGGGGGCTGCGCGAAGTGGCTCGAAACACCACGCCGCGATCATCGGCATCGGGCGAGGGAAACGGATCGGAGCAGTACAAGTCCGATAGAAGATTCTTTTCGACAAAGGGGAAATCCGTCAGGAACGATCTCCTCGCCGCCAGAAAGCCTTTCAGACGCGAGATCTCATCGTCAAATTCGGCGTTGGTGCCAAGCTTGGCTCCGTCCAGATAAACGTCCGACTTGATCAACTCGTACGTTGAATCGATCTCGGCCTCCACGGCGGCGAATCCGTGCTCGATGACGAAGCTGACCTTGCTCCAGAACGACTCGCGCCAGGCGTCGTATTCCATCAACCTCTGAAATAGAAGATGGTGGTTCAGATGGGGGTGTTCGGAGACCGTTTCAAAGTCGGGCCGGTATTCTCCGGTCCAGTGATTGCCGAAGGAAGCATCGTGATCCCAGGGTAAGATTTGATGCAAGCGCCCGCTCGGATCTAAATAGAGCAGCGTATTCTTCGTCACGGCGTCTAGACTGGAGATCGCATAGGCGATCGCGAAGTATTGAAGCACATTCTCCACATCCACCAGAAGGGAAATCCGCTCTGCAAAATCCTCATACGTCAGATAGAGGAGCTGATTGAATAGCCGCTGCCCATTGATATAGTCGGATTCACCTCCCACCTTCTTGTTCCACGAACAAAGGTAGGTGTCGTAATCCAGCAATGGCGCTGTACTCCCACCGTGATCCTCGGATTTGTAGAGACTTCCGAGCTCGTAGTCGTACCGCCGAAGAAGATCCTGATCAGGCTCCTCTACCTGGACGAAGACGCCCATGAAGTCATCGTTGACCATCAGGCTGATGTGCTCGGTATTCGGCGCTGGATGGCCGATGAACTGATACAACCTCATGGCCAGCGCGTTGCGCATCAACGAGAGATCCGAGTATTCCGCGTTGAGGTTGAGCTCCCTGACTCCAACCGGATTGGATGGATCCTCAAACCAGACCTTCCAGCTTTTCTTTGGGTACCTGCGGGACGTCCTCCCGCCCCGGAATCGCACCTCGCACTCGAGAACCTCTCCCTCGAAGGAAAATTGGGCGGGATAGCGGACATCGCTGCGGGGGGACTGGTAGAGGGCACTCAGGTCGGCGGGATCGACGGTCAGGTGATAGGTTGGAAGTTCGAGCCGTTGATCTTGGGCCTGGAGAGAAGGCACATAGATGGACACCGCAACGAAAACGAGCGCCAGCTTCCTCATGGCCACAAAGCCTTGATTCAAGGAATTTACAAGGAACTTATTAGAATCATGGCATGATATCCTTAAGAGAGGGGCAAGATACCATGAACCTACCCTCGTAGCAAGGATTTCCCGGTAAGCGACAGATCCCTTGTCGAATCGCTGCTGCTTCCGGAGCACGGCGTATAACTCGCCATTTATTCAATTACATATTTAAAAATTATTCTTGCGTAAAAGAAAATATAATTTTAACTTATTTAAAAATTAATTGAATAAAAATGAATCATACTGATCCAATGCAGAACCCTCGCTTGCCTACCCATTGCCCGGCTTGTTCCGCGGCCCTGCAGGTCGCCCGCCTAGACTGTACCGAGTGCGATACGTCCGTGCTAGGCGACTTTGCCCTGCCACCATTGGCCCGCCTTGCCCCAGAGGATCAGACCTTTGTGCTCCGCTTCCTCCAGATAGGCGGCAATCTCAAGCACATGGCCAAACTCTACGGCGTCTCCTACCCCACTCTGCGCAACCGCCTCGATGCCCTCGTCGAGCAACTGGGGCCGTTGGAAGAGGCGGAAAGCCCAAAGAACGATCTCGGCAAAGCCGAGCAAGAGTAACGCGCATTGCATAGAAAGAAGCTCCCATGGACGCTCCCCACACCCGCACGACCTCAGCCTGGCACCTGTGGCTGTTCAATCCCTTTCACTTCCTAGCCGGCGGCCAAGCCCTAGCCTGGGGCCTAGCATGTATTGTTTTGACTGCTTGGCTTGGCGGCATCTTCGATTTCCGCTTCACAGGCGTGATTTCCTTCCAGCGCACGGCCCCGGCCCCGCTCTGGCACGCTATAGCGCAGGGCCTCATGGCCTGGGCCATCCCCAGTGCCCTGCTCTACATCGGCGGTCGCCTGATCAGCCGCAGCCGCGTGCGCCCCATCGACGTCTTCGGCACCCAGGCCCTAGCCCGAGCTCCCGGACTGCTCATAGCCCTGATCGCGGTGTCGCCGCTCTTTCGCAGCATCGCCACGTCTTTGGTCACCGAGAGCATCTCGGATTTCTCTATCGCGCAGCTTGCCCTCCTCAGTTCGGTAGGCATAGTGCTGATACTGCTGCTGGTCTGGATGGTACTACTGATGTACCGCGCCTTTGCTATTTCGTGCAATGTCGCCGGTGGTCGGGCCATTGCCGTATTCATCGCCGCCATTGCCCTAGGCGAGGTCGCCACCGGAGCGGCGGGACGCCTGCTGCCAGGGACCGCAACTCCCCAGACCGTTGCCAGCCCACCCGTCCAGTCCGAACAACACCATCTGGCTGAGCAACTGGCCACCCAGATCCTCCAAGCCCACGAGCAGGGTCGCTTTGAAGCCTTGGGGCCAGAGGCCACTGAGAGCTTTCGCAAGGCTTTCACCGCAGAAGTCCAGCGCCACAGCTACCAACAAATTCGGCAGCTCTTCGGCACCTTTGAGGGCCTAGACTTCGTCGAGACCCGGTCCATAGAGGGCCAACCGCACCTGCTGATCCACCGCTTCAGGGGCCGGTACAGTACCGCATCACCCGAGGTGCGCGTCGTCCTCGACCAAGACGGCAAGTTGGTGGGCCTGTGGATCAAACCCTGGCAGGAACAGATGCTGTGAACGCCTATCGCCACACCCAGTTCGGCGCGGTCATCGTCGTCGCCATCGGCACGGTCATCGCCGCCGTCATCGCCTCGGTCGCCATATCGCTGACCGTCTTGCCCGCGTCCGCGTGGGTGGTCGAAATAGCCACTATCACGCTGCTAGGCAGCATAGTGGTATTCTTCGCCATAGTCTTGGCTCTGTTCGCCAGCCTAACGGTCGAGATCGACGCCGAACACCTCCGCATCCGCTTTGGCATCGGCCTGATCCGCAAGCGCTTCCCCCTCGATCAGATCGACACCTGCCGGCCGGTGAGCAACCCCTCGCTCTACGGCTGGGGCATCCGCCTGACACCCTACGGCTGGCTCTACAATGTCTCAGGACAGGAGGCAGTGGAACTGAAAATGAAGAGCGGCAAGACCTGTCGCATCGGCACGGACGAGCCCGAGGTCCTAACCGCCGCTCTCCAAGAAGCACTGGACAGCTCGAAACCAGCGCCGGAGTGAAGTCCCGGAGTTGCGTACCGCGGCGTCATCGTCCACCTTCCTAGGCCCACTGTTTACGGGAAATTGGCGTATGACAGACGACGAAAAGTATTTCTTCGACCTCAACGGCTACCTCATCCTCAGAGATGTCGTCGATCCAGACACCATCCGCCGCTGCAACGAGGCCATCGATCACTACGACGACCAAATCGAGGTCCACGAGCGCCGCTTCGAAGGCGAGTCCAAGGCCCTGACCAGCGACATCCGCCAGCGCTGGAGTGATGAGATGGTTGCCTGGGAGCGACCCTACTGCGAGCCCTTCCGCCAATTGATGGTACACCCCCGCCTCAAACCATACTTGCGCGAAATAATAGGCGACTATCACATGGCCACGCGGCCACGACTAATTGTGATGGACAAAGGCTGCGCCGGTCACTACCTCCACGGCGGCCAACTCGATCGGCTGTCCTATTCGCTGACCTATCACTGGAAATTCGGCAAGATCTACAACAGCCTGACTCTAGTGGAATTCCCGCTGGCCGACGAAGGCCCCGGCGACGGCGGCTTGGCCGTAGTCCCCGGCGGCCATAAAGCCAACTATCCGATCCCCGAAGCGCTGCGCGATTGCGAGGCTTTCCAAGACGAAGTCGTCGAAGTCAACGTGCGCACCGGCGATGTCGTGATCTTCGCCGAAACCACCATTCACGGCACCCTAGTCTGGCGAGCGGACCACCAGCGCCGCACCCTGCTCTACTCCTACTGCCCGCGCTACCAAACCCTCGTCCCCTCTATCTCCGAGATATCGTATCCCCCCTACGTCCGGGACATGACGCCAGAGCAACAAGCCGTCCTCCGGCCACCACACTAAAAGCGAACCCAAAGACCTGTGAACGACGACGATAAATTCTTCTTCGACCTCAAAGGCTTCGTCCACCTCAAGGGGGTGCTGAGCGAGGAGGAAGTGGACCGCTGCAACGCCGCCATCGACGCCCACGTCGATCGCTTTTTCCAGACCGAGCGCACCCTCGAAGGAAACTCCAAGGTCCTCGGCGGCACGGACAAGCAAAAGTGGATGGAGGGCATGTTGGAATGGGAACGCCCGCACTGCGAGCCTTTTCGCGACCTACTCGTCCACGCCGTGATCCAGCCCTATCTCAACGAACTGCTCGGCGGCTACCGCCTAGATCACGGTCCCTTGCTCATTGCCATGGACAAAGGCGACGGTGGCCACTTTCTACACGGCGGCGGCGTTGAGCGCCAAGATTTCTCGCAGACCTACACCTTCAAATTTGGCCAGATGTTTTGCGGTTTGACCGTGGTCGAATTCCAGCTAGCCGACGAAGGCCCCGGCGACGGTGGCCTAGCGGTCATACCCGGGTCCCACAAAGCCAATTTTCCCCTGCCCGAGAAGCTGTCCCTGTACGAAGAACACCGCGAGTACGTCAAAGAGGTCCACAGCCAAGCCGGCGACGCCCTTGTCTTCACCGAAGCACTGACCCACGGCACGCTGGTATGGCAGGGCGAACACCAGCGCCGCTCACTGATCTACAAGTACAGTCCCTCTTTCCAAGCCCACGCGCCCGGCTACCATCGGACGCAAGCCCCCGATTACATCCTCGACATGAGCGACGAAGAACGCGCCATGCTCAGTTAGGGGCTGCCTCATCCTTGTGTCGGCTTCTCAAGCTACTCCGGCTCCTCGCCAATACTCGCCAGCCTAGCCTTTGTCTCCGCGTAGAGATCCGCAGGCAGTGGACCCGCCAAGGCCGCAGCGACATTGGCCTTCATGTGCTCGAGGTTCGTCGTGCCGACAATCGTCGTGTGACACGCTGGATGGGCGAGGGTGAAGCGCAGGACAAATTCGTGACGACTCATCCCGCCGATCAGTTCGTCGAGCCCCGCCTGCTCCCATTTCGACTGGCGCTCCTCATTGGCCCGGTGTCCCAGGCTAATACCACCGCGAATGAGAATGCCAGCTCCGGCGTCGGCCGCTTCCTGAATCGTCCTTTCGTGCTGGCGCTCAAGAGCCGAATAGGGGATCTGAAACGCATCAAACGCACCCGACTCCACGAATGCGGCCAGATGCGGCAGCGTGGAAGACACGCCGATGAAACGGGTCTTTCCCGCCTGTCGGATATCCTCAAGCACTTCGATCAGCCCTCCTATTTCAACGTCTTCCACGGTGGGATTGTGCATCTGTAGCAGATCTACGCAGTCGGTCTTCAGGCGACGCAGACTCTGGTCGATGTTGGTGCGCAAGCGCTCGGCCGTCCACAAGTGGCCCGGCTCCAGTCTGTTGCCCTCCTCGTCGATGTTGCAGCCACATTTAGTAGCTAGAAAAAACTCGTCGCGGCGATGGCTGAGATACTTGCCGACCCGCTCCTCGCTCGCGCCGTAATCCGGGGCTGTGTCAACGAGGTTGATCCCCGCATCGAGGGCTGCATTCAATACGCTACCCGCCTGATCGTCGTACTCCGCTTCATCCGGCAGGCCGCGCTCAGCCGCTCCAAAGCCGAGTTGCGTGACCTCGAGGCCCGTGCGACCCAAGGTGCGTTTAGTCAAATTGTCCATGGTTCCTCCTCAAGTAGGTGTTACTGATCGCTCCATTCGCGGCTAGCCGCCCGCTCCCGGACCATTTCGTGTCCCTCAAACAAATCCCGCGCCACCGTCCACACCAGCACAGGTCCGCGTTTCCGTGGATTCGGCTGGCCAGGGCGGCCGATTTCCAGGGATTTGTGGGTTTCCATCCATTGACAGCGCCCTAGATACCCGCCAAAAAGGCGCTTTGTCAAGCGCCCTGGCCGCGGAGCGCGCCGTGCCCACCTCAAGGAGATCTGCTTGGAGACAGGCCAAGAATAATCTAAGTTATATGTCACAAGGGAGAGGGGAGGACCTGCTTGTCGCTGAGCCTCATAGAGCGCATAAGAGACAAGATCCGGGCGCGCCAATACGATATGTCCGCTCACGCTATGGAGGAGATGGCCGAGGATTTACTGGATATTGTCGATGTCGAGACAGCGGTATGGAATGGACAAATTGTCCGTATGGAAAGGGACGATCCGAGAGGAACGAAGTACATCATAGAAGGCATGGCTGTCGATCAGAAGACGCCAGTCGGTGTTGTCGGGCGTTTTACTGGAAACGACCGCTTCCTGATTATTACGGTCTACGAAGTCACCGAACTCAAGGAATAAGGACCATGTACGGATACAATTGCGAATACTGCGACGGAACGGTTAAACCACGTCTTGTCGCGCATGAGGCGTTCAAGCACAAAAATAGGTTTGTGATTCTGGAAGATGTCGCGATAGGCGTCTGCGATTCGTGCGGCAATCGGTATTATTCCGCCGATATCCTTCATGTAGTGCACGAAATAGCCACGGGCAAGAAAGCAGCTAAACGCAATGAGGTAATTCCAGTAGGGCATTTATTTTGATCCGCAGTAAGGTGCCCGGCACCCGCACACTTCACCCGATCACGGCTTTGAGCAGGCGCAGGTGGTTGCCGCCCAGGATGCTCGTTAGGGCCGCCTCGTCGAAGCCGCGCTCGGCGAGGCCGGGGGTGTAGTCGGGTGAGCCTGGCACCTACTTCCCTTCGCCGAGAACTTCTATGACACTCTCCACGGCCTCGACCCGCGCGTCCTGAACCGAATCCTCGCTATACCAGGCCGTATGGCTCGTCAGCAGGATATTCGCCGCCGTCCGCAGCGGGGAGTCGCCGGGAAGGATCTCCGGTTCGAAGACGTCCAGGCCGGCACCGCCGAGCCGTCCCTCGTTCAGGGCCGCGGCCAACGCCTCGGAGTCGACCAGGGCGCCGCGCGCCACGTTGACCAACAGGGCGGACTTCTTCATCATTGCCAGGGTCTCGGCGTTGATGATACAGCGCGTCTGGGGCGTCAGCGGCAGGTGCAGCGAAACCAGATCCGCCGTTCGCAGCAGTTCTTCCCGCCCGATCCGCGTGGCCCAGTTGATCCCATCGGCCTCCACTTCGTCGAAATAGACCACGTCCCGCACCAAGGGCCGCATCAGTTCGCCCAACTTGCGGCCGATGCGGCCGAATCCCAGCACTCCCAGCCTCAGCCTGCTCAACCGCCGGATGGGAGCCGACGGTTTCAGCGACCACTCCCCGCGCAGCAGCCGCTCCTGCGTCGATCCAAGCTGGCGGTGCAGGGCCAGGGACATGCCCATGGCGTGGACCGCCACTTCCTCGACGCAGTACTGCGGCGTATTGCGGACGCTCATGCCGCGTTCGACGGCCGCTTCCAGGTCGACGTTGTCGAGACCCGTGCCATATCGCTGCAGCAGTTTACAGCTACCGGGGAGCAGGCCGATGATCTCCGCGTCTACCGGGGCGATGCAGAACATCAGCGCGTCGATGCGGGGGGTCAATGCGATCGCCTGCTTCAGTTTGCACCGCTTTTCATCCACTGAATCGGTGATCGCGATTCCCGAAGAGGAGAGCGCAATCCCCGCCCGCCCGAGCCGTTCCCTTTCCGGATCGAGGTCTTCGGACACCCAGTCGCACACCAGCACGTGCTTTTCCATTGGCGTTGTCTCACTCATCTCCGTTCTCCCACTTTTCTCGGTGCTTTTGAGCCTGCACCTTTTGTTGTGCGTGCGTGCACGCTGTTGTGAGGATTACAACGCCGTCCTTGAATTTTAGCCGCCGAAGTTGGAACGGTCTGGGGCATCAGGACCGGCCAGGATCCCGCTCCCTGACCATCTCGTGCCCTTCAAACAAATCCCGCGCCACCGTCCCCTGCGCCTGGCGAGGCGGCTCGGCCCCCAGTATCTGGCAGAAGGTGGGCACGACGTCGGCGGCATGGATGTACCCCAGCTTCTCCACCGGCCGCTCGTAGCCCCGCTTCACCCCCGTCCCGGCCAGCAACCACGAGCCAAAGCTGGACGAGGTCTGGCTCTGGGTCGGCAGAAACCCTCCGTGGTGTGCCCCGTACACATTGGGCGCTCCAACACAGCCCCCGCCCGCAATGCCCCGCCACTGCCCATAGTACCCGCTCACGTACCCGTGGTCCCAAGCAAAGACCACATCGCCGCACTGGTCGCCCCACTGGCCGAGGATGTACGCGTCCCGCCGAGGCAGGGCCAAGGCCACTGGATTGCGCCCCACTTCCTGGTCAACCCAAGTGCGCAGGGCTAGCAGCAATTCGGCCTCAATGCGGTCGAATTCCGGCCCTAACTCGGCGTTGATGAAAATGTCAAACCCCTTGTCGTCCTTCATATAGGCCCGGGTGCGCTCCCAGTCGATATCTTCCTCGCGCACTTGATCGCGCACCAGCGCCTCTTTCCCGCCCTTGAGTGCCAGAAAGCCCTGCTCGTGCAAAAACTGCCGGATATTGGCCACCCGCACATCGGGCGAGCACCCGTGGTCGGACACCACGCCCACGTACGTATGCTCATCCTCATCCTCCCACAGCCGCCCCAAAATGCGGTCCCCCACCTGATAGGCCCGCCGAAAATAGTCCAAGTACTGTTCGGCACGCTCGGCGGCATACCCCGGGCACACGGGATCCACGTCCCCGAGATGGATGTGGTTGAGATAGTCGTACAGATGCCAGTGGCAAAGAAAAAAGGAACAGCCTCGCTCGCGCAGCATATAGCGAGCGACCTCGGCAAACCACATCCCCTGGTACTCGCATTCTTCCAAGGCCGTGTCAAAATCGGCCATCCCCGCGGTATAGGGCAACATAGAGGCGTGTTCCTGATACGGCCCAAAGCGCTCCACCAGTTCCCCGGCCAACTCGTCGGGCAGAGTAAAGCCGTCGGTATAGGTCACCTGAGTGCGGTAGAGCTTGAGCTGGCTGCCGTCCGCTGCCAGTTCCATCAGCTTGAAGCGCACCGAAGCCGAGCGTCTGTTCCCGTCGATGGCAAAGTCCTCCACCACCCACTCGCTCCATTCCCCTACCCCGGCAACGGCTATGCAACTAGCTCCGTCCCGGTCCCGACACACCAGCACCCGGTCGTAGCCCTTCCCCGCACTGTCCACCGCCAGCAGGTGAAATGCGGTGACATCCCCACCCAACCGAGCCACTACCTCAATGCGGCTTTCCAACGGTGGGGCATGACTTTCGGGTAGGTTCCGCCACCCTTGCGCCGCCTTTAGAGGCGGGATCGGCTCGACGCTGCTCTGGGCTTGCCGCACGGCCGTGCCGTCGTGGTCCATCTCAATAGCTTCCTCTAGCGCGGCCTCCGTGGTGTAGGCTTGGCAGGTGGCCACTTCAAAATCCGTGCTTTGGTGTCCGGGGTGGCCAAAGCCATCGACGACAAAACCCGTCTCTACCCCGGAAGGATGGGCCGCTGGATAGTGTACGGCCACGCTCTGCATGCCCGCCCGCTCCAAGGCATTCCAGATGCGCTCGGCATTGTTGGCCCGCCCGTCGAAACTGTCGATCCGCTGGCCCGGCGCGACTTCCACCCGCCAGCGCGTCACCCCGTGCGTGCCCGTGTGCGCCCCCGTCGAAAGGGTGGCCCAGTTGGTCGGAGTCCACACTGGGAAGGAGGGCAGGGTCTGGTTGACCGTCCCCTCGCGCAGCAGGCGCTCGAAGTGGGGCAAGGCCCCTTCCGCGGCGAATCGCTTCATCATTGGGACGATAAAGCCGTCCATGCCAAAGGCGTAAATTTTGCGCTCCATATCTCCTCGTCTATAAAAAGGTCGTCGGATGTCCAGATAGTTAGCGGCATTTTCCCGCAGACAGCAACCAGAGCGCCGCCACCCTTTGCAGCGGATTCAGCCGTTCATTGACGGGTATCCGCGGATTTGGCTACGTTTCCCAATTCGCCGCGCACCCACTACCCCACATATCCATGTCCCCAGACCCCCAGCCCTCCCTCGCAATTCGCCTACCGGCGATGCTGACTGGCCTCGGGCTTTGCGCCTTGATCGCCGTCGGCCTGCCCTATGGGGAATTCGTCATCAAGGGCACCCGGCTGGGCTTGAGTTCATCGACGCCGGCCGCCTTTTTCCTGCTCTTCTGGCTGCTCGCGCTGGTGCAACCGCTGCTGGGGCTAATGCGGCGGCACTGGGCATTCAACCGCGCCGAACTGCTGCTGATTACCGCGATGATGATGCTGGCAACGGCGATCCCCTCGCGGGGCTTTACCGGTGCCACAATCCCCGCCATTTCCAGTGTGCTCTACTACGCAACCCCAGAAAATAATTGGGCGGATTTACTGGTATCCCACATCCCCACCTGGCTGGTCGTCCAAGACGAGGTGGCGATCAAGCAGTTTTACGAGGGGCTACCCCGTGGCGAATCCATTCCCTATGGCGCTTGGGTCGAGCCGCTTTTCTGGTGGTTGCTCTTTATGGCCGCCTTCTACCTCGTGCTCATCTGCGCGATGGTGATTATGCGGCGGCAGTGGATGGACCACGAGCGGTTGCTCTACCCGCTGGTCCAAGTGCCGTTGGGGATGATCGAGGACGGCCCGCAGCCAGCGCGCATAAAGCCCTTTTTGCGCAATCCAATAATGTGGGCTGGCTTTGCGGTGCCGGCGATCCTCAATACGATCAACTCCTTTAGCCACTACTACGAATTCGCGCCGCGCGTCGATCTCAACCTGCCGCTAGCCTTGGGGCACGACGCGGTTGTCTTGCACATCCGGCTCAACTACCTGATGATGGGCCTAGCCTACTTTATCAACACCGGAATCTCCGGCAGCTTGTGGTTTTTCTACCTGTTGGCCAAAGCCCAAGAATGGGCCTGTTCGACGCTGGGCGTCTTCACCACCGAACAGCTCGATGCCTACAGCCATGCTGGCCCCACCACGGGCATGTTGAGCCATCAGAGCATGGGCGCGATGATTGCGCTGGTCATCCTCGGGCTGTGGACGGCACGCGGGCATCTAAAGGCCGTGTGGCAGCAGGCCCGAGCCGGCGGCAGCGCAGCCGGGGAGTTGCTGTCCTACCGAACGGCCTTGGTCGGCTTGGCGGTAGGCTCGGTCGTCATGGGCTTGTGGCTGTGGCAGACGGGGCTGCCTTGGTGGGCGGTGGTGCTGTTTCTCGGCGCGGCGTTTGCGATCTTCTTCGCCCTCACCCGCGTGATTGTCGAAGCTGGCCTCTCGTCGGCCGTGGAGGGGCTTTCGGGCGCGGGCTTTGTGGTCTCGGGTGTCGGCTCGACCGCGCTGGGGGCGACGGGGATGATGGCGCTGGGCTTTACCCTCGCTTGGGCGGGCGACCTGCTAGTCTTTATGATGGCCCCCTGCGCCAACGGCATCCGCATGTTGCACGGCCTAAAGGTCGGGCGGCGGCGCGTCCTAGCGATGCTAACGGCGGCGCTGGTCATCGGCCTTTTGGGCTCGATCTACGCGACCTTGAACTTGGGCTACCAGTACGGGGCGCTCAACCTGCACCGGCAGTATTTCTCCGGCCTTTTCGCCTTTGAGCCGTTTCGCTTCGCCGCCCGCTTCATCGAGACGCCGACCGGACCCTATTGGCCGGGGTGGCTCTGGAACGGGGTGGGGGCCGCGGTCATGGCGCTCTTGCTGTGGGCGCGCCACCACTTGTTGTGGTGGCCCCTGCATCCCATAGGCTACGTGGCCAGCGGCACTTGGATCCTCGGCAATATCTGGTTCAGCATCTTTCTCGCTTGGCTGATTAAATCCGTCGTCTTGAAATACATGGGGCCGAACGGCTACCGCTCGACGCGCTGGTTCTTTTTGGGGGTAATACTTGGGCAATTCGCTTCGGGTGGGGCGTGGCTGGTCGTGGATGGATTCACCGGCATGACGGGCAACGTAATCCGCATGTATTGACCCTGAATGCGTCATTTCACGTAGTCGTGGCCGAATCCGAATACCACAGCCCATTCGACGCGGCCGGGCACAGTTGACAGGCAAAGTGGCATAGATTATAGCTATAAAAATAACTATTCTGTTGAAATCAATTCCGGAGACCAAGACATGAGAACAGTCCAAATGACCCTCGATGAGGAACTGATTGAGGCGGTTGATAAGGTCATAAAAAAAACAGGTACAACGCGATCGGCTTTTGCGCGATCGGCTCTATACGCTGCTCTCAGGCATGAAGAAATAAAAGAAAAGGAGCAAAAACACCGGGAGGGATATGCCCGCAAGCCGGTTCAATCAGGCGAATTTAGCCCTTGGGTCTGATGAATACGACACCGTCCGTGACCCAAGTCACCGACACACTCATTGAGCAGATGGTCCAAGCCATCGTCGCCGAAGTCGATCCCGAGCAGGTGATCCTTTTCGGCTCCCGCGGCCGGGGCGACGAGCGGGAAGATTCGGACGTCGATCTGATCGTCGTGGAAGCCGAACCGTTTGGTCCGGGGCGCAGTCGCCACCAAGAGATGGTCCGACTCTACCACGCGCTAGCGAGATTTTTCGTCCCGGTCGATGTCTTGGTCTATTCCCATGAAGACGTCGCCTACTGGCGCGACTCCCTCAACCACGTTTTGGCGCGGGCACTGCGAGAGGGAAAGGTGCTTTATGAGCGACGTTAAATGTGCAAGAGCGATGTTTCAGGCAGCCGAGCGCGACCTCCTTACGCTCCAAGGCATGACGGCTAGTGTGCCGGAAGAGGCGTTTGGATTCCACGTGCAGCAAGCAGCCGAGAAGTCGTTCAAGGCATGGCTCGCCCTGCTAGGTGAGACGTACCCTCTCACGCACAATCTGGAATTGCTGCTGAATCTCCTCGCCGCCCAAGGCGTTGCTACGAAGCTTTTTCAGAAGCTGATCGGATACACCCCATACGCTGTCGAGTTTCGCTATGAGGGTATCGACTCCAGTACTGAGGCGATTGATCGGGAAGGGGCGCTCGCGCTCGTCGAAGTACTGCTTGAACGGGTTCGGGGCGAGTTTCCAGAGGAGGAGCGGGCGTGATGGAGTGGCCGATGAGATCGTCGATTTCCACGCCCAACAGGCCGCCGAGAAATTTCTGAAGGCCAAGGCATCAGCCCGCCAGCGAGACGGTGGGGGCCGTCCGAGATCACATAAAAAACGGCTCGCCTTCAACTGGAGATCAAAGCGAGCGCTCAATTTGAACCCGAAAAACTAGCCTGTCGAGCTTTTGCCCCTCTGCTTATCCCGAACTCACGTTATTCCAAATAACCCAACAGCTTCTAATTTGATGAGGATCGCCTTCCGACGAACGGAAAGCCGGTTCCGTTTCGGCTAGAATAAGCAACCAATAAATGACCCACGACAAAAACAATGCAGCGGAGTCCTCACGACGATGTAAGTGGTCGGCCCCGCCCCTCTAGGACGATAGGCACAGGGGCCTGTCCCTACACTGCGTCAGTTGGACCAAAACGTGATGCAGACATTCTTGTCTGCGATTGGCCCGTCTCTACGGCGGTGGGGGAGCTTCACGGCGCATCAGATAGCTTCTAAACAACAAGAATTACATGCAGTTAGTCCTATGGGCAAAAAACTTGACACCCGCCTAGCAGTTGATTAAATCAAACAGCATGTTTATCGCTACTCCCCGCTCCCTGTGGCGCGCTATCGCCCTCTTAACCCTGTTCGGCTGCGCGCCAGACGACACAGTCGTGGCCCAAGTCGGCGACGTGGCCCTCACCAAGGCCGAGTACCTGCGCTTTGTCGAGCGCTTGCCGTCCGGCTTGCAGAGCGAATCCGCGCGCGATCACCTACAGTCTCTCGTCGATCAGGAACTGCTGCTGCAAGAGGCCCGCGCTAGGGGGATCGAGCAAAGCGACGAGGTCCGCTACCAGCTAAACGCCCTCGTCCGCAAGCAACTCTCCCAGCGCTACCAAGCCGAAGTACTCGCTCCCCAAATCGAGGTGACACCCGAGGAAGTCGAGCGCACCTTCGTCGATATGGGATTCGACCGCGAGCGGCTCTTTGCGCGGATTCTGGTGCGGCAGCAGCAAGATGTGGACCGCGTATTGCAGGCCCTGCACGCGGGCGAGCCTTTCGCCGAACTCGCGCAGCACTTTGCGGCCAACGACCTTTTCGCTCCACAGGGCGACGGAGTCGTCGGTTGGATTGGGCGCACCCAAGCGCAGCGCTTTGCCATTCCGCCGCAGACCTTCCTCTCCCTGCCGGTCGGCCAAATCGCCGCGCCGCTACCCATAGCGGGCGGCTGGCAAATCTACCGCTTTGTCGAAGACCGACCGGCCGACAAGGCCGACTACGCGCAAGAAGCGGCCAGCGCGGCACGCCGCGAAAAGTGGCAGAGTCGCCTGCAAATCGAAGTGGAAACCCTGAGCCGCTCCTTGGGCCTCCAGTTGGACCACGAGGGCCTGCAAGCCTTGCTGGCCGAGCCGGATCTCGCCGACTCGCTCGCCGCGCTTCCCCTCTACCGCTTTGACGGCGGAGCGATTCCCTTGGGCGAATACCTCTACGACCTGCGCTCGGTCGGCTTCCGGGGCGCGTTGCAAGACAGCGCCCAGGTCGTCTCGTTGGCCCGCGCCGCGCTCTTGCCAGCCTATCTGATGACCGCGGCAGCCCAACGGCGCGGATGGGATCGAGAAGCCGAATTCGCCGAGTGGCGCGAGCGCAAGCGCAAGGCCCTCGTTTTGCAACAGCTCACCAAGGCAGAAACAGCGACAAAGGCCGTCCCCAGCGAGGAAGAAGTCGCCGCGTACTACGAGGCGAACAAGACGCGCTTCCGCACGGCTGAATCCGTCCACATCAACCAGCTCCTCGCGCCCACCCGCGAGCAGGCCCAACAGTTGCGCGAAGCCCTCGCAAACGGCAGCACCGTCGCCGAGCTGTTGGCCCGACCGGGCGTCGAAACCCACGGCGACCCGCACGACGACGGGGCGTTGCGTCTGCGCAAGGTGGTGCGGGCGCGCTATCCCCAGCTCGTGGACGCGGCCTTTGCCGCAGAGGTCGGCGAATGGGGTGGGCCAGTGGAGGTGCTAGACCAATTTGCCGTATTCCGAGTGCGCCAAAAGGAGGGCGGCGACATCCAACCCTTCGCCCAAGCGCGAGCGCGAGCGCGGGGCATCTTGGAAGTAAGGCGCCGGAACGAACTCATGGACGCGCTCATCCAACGCCTGCGCGCCGAGCGCGAAAGCCAAGTCGCCTTATTCGCCGAGCGCCTGTAAGGAGGTGCCATCGTGATAAGAATAAAATGGGGTGCCATCGCGTACTGCCTGTTGTGGGCATGGCTGCCAGCCAGCGCACAACAAGGGTACGACATCGTCGACGATCGCATCGTCGTATCCGGGCGCAGCCACTGGGAGCACTGGAAAAAACCCGAACATCTGACCACTATCGACAACTCGGGCGCGGTGCGTCCGCGGCACCTGCGCTCGATCTACAACGTCCTCTCCGACCCCAGTATCGCCCGTCCGGTAGTGATCACCAACAAAGCCCCGCGCATCCTCAATGTGGATAGCACCCTGAAAGTAGATGTGCTCGGCCAACCCATCCAAGACGCCCAGAAAAAGTTCGTCTACGACTATCTGGTGCGGCCCGGAGTCAGCCGCGCTGGCTCCAACATCGAGATGGCGGCCCGCATCGTCGACGGCGATCCGACCACCTTTTGGGAGCCCGACCCAGACGATCCCATCGAGCAGTGGTGGGTCGAGGTCGATCTGGGCCGCGCTGTACCCGTAGAGGGCATTTCTGTACGCTTTGTCGAAGAGGAGTTAGGCGATCCGTTCTTCAAATATCTCCTCCTCTTGGCACGGAACCAGACTCTATCGTTTACCGACGATCGCAAGGTTAGCTTTGAGCTGTTTGTCCCCCACGAAGGCCCCAATACCCAGCAGCGCGCCTTCTTTTTTGAAAGTGCAGCCGCAACTGAGGGGGCCCTGGTCAACCTCGGCCTCGTAGATGCCTCCAGCGGCATCAGCAGTGTCAAGAAGCTGCGGCAAAACAGCGCCGACCCGGACTGGACTGGCAAGGTCCTCGAAACCATCCGCATCGTAATTACCGACACGCGCGGCGGGCGGGCCGAGCAAATCGACCAAGCCGCATGGGAGGCGTTGACAACGCATGAACGCGGCGACATCGTCCACTTCGTACGCGACTTCGCCGGCCGCGAAGAGCCGGTGGACGCCGAGACCTACGAGTCCTTGGAGGAAGAACGCCGCGGACGGCGAGAATTCTACCGCCGGGAATTGCCGCGCCTAGCCGAGGTCGAAGTGTGGGGGTGGGGAGACAACATCAGCCTCGGCCTAGTCGAAGGTGGCGGCACTTTGGACCTGACCTCGGCTGGCAAGACGCCGGCACCGGCTTTCGACGGGGATATCAGCAGCCGTTATCAGCAACCCACCCAAGACCCCCTCAACCCGGGTGGTAACGTGCTGACCATCGACATTGGCGGCACGGTATGGTTGGACCAAATCCGCGTCGTCGGCGGCAACATCCGCGGCTATCAGATGCGGTCATCAACCGGAGAACGCGACGCCCAAGGCAAGTTGCGCTGGCGCGCGATTACACCGCCGGAACGGATAAAAAACGTCGATAACGGGAATTTCAGTCACCTCAACGATCTGCAAAACCCCGTGGTCAAGGTGCGCTTCCTCGATTTATTGACCTTCGCCAACTTCATCGGCGACACCCAAAACCGCACCGACCGCTTCTGGTCTAGCTTCAACGAACTGATGCTGTTTGCCAAGGGCGTGCCCGCAGAAATCGAGTTGGAGTCTGCTCTGATTGAACTGCCTGGGCTCGTGACCTTGGGCAGTATCCACTGGGAAGCCCAAACGCCGCCGGGCACCAAGGTCGAGATTCGCACCCGCACCGGCGACCAACTCATCCAGCAGATACGCTTCTACGACAGCAATGGCATTGAAAAGACCGCAGCCGAGCACAAGAAGCTCCTCGCCTTCCTCAAAGGGCCAATCGACACATCCTTTGCAATAGGCCCGGGCTGGAGTGCTTGGAGCCAGCAGTACCAGCAACCCGGCGACCCGGTAACGTCGCCCAGCTTGCGCAAGTTCATGCAAATCCAGGCCCGCCTGCTCAGCGAGGACCGCCAAATCGCACCAGCGCTACAGAGCATCTCCGTAGAGCTACACACCCCGGTCGCCCTCGGGCTGCGAGCCGAAGTCTGGCCGCCCGAAGCCCAAGTGGGGGTTCTGGACACCTTCGAGGTTTTCGTCCAGCCCCAATTCCTAGAGCAGCCCACCTCGGTCCGCAGCCTTGGGTTCGACGAGATGCTCATCAGCGCCGATCCGGGACTCGACATGCAGCTTATTGATGTGGCAATAGGCACCGAGGAGCAGTTCGCATCTGGAGCGCCGCAGTCGCTCTTGGATCTGGCAAGCACCGACGGCCAGATGCTGCAAGGCGACTCGCTCCTAGTGCGCCTCCCGGAGGTCGCCCGCAGCGACACCGATGCGCTACCCCAGCTATATTTTCGCACGGCTGCCGATGGCGAGGAAGTGCCCACCAGCATCGACGGCCAGCTCCTGACGGCGACCTCGCATGCCCTGCTCCCAGACGCGGTGCGCGGCGCGGTGCGCTACTTCCGCATTGCCGGAGAAGAGCTAGTGGAAGTGGATCGCGCCGCCTACGACGAGTTGCCGCCCGAGTCCCAAGGACCCGTGCGCTACTTCCGCAAGGTCGTCGGTTTGGGCAGCCAGACGCTTTTCGACGAGGCCGGAGACACGCTCAGCGCGGCCCAGTACAGCCGGCTAGGCCGTGCCAGAGGGTGGGTCGTCGGTCAAGGCCGCCTCGTGCGCCTGCGCTTTGCGGCCAAAGTCTTCCTCCACGGCACCAAGCTGAAGGTGGCGGTGCGCAACCAAGCGGCCGGCACGCCCTATCAGCCCGCCGACGCCGCCGACGCCACCGCGCTGCGGCCGTCGCAAACCCTGTCGATCGCCGCGCTCGGTGCCGTGCAGGTCGTCGCCGACATCTCGGTCGCGCCCAATCCTTTTACGCCCAACGGCGACCTCGTAAACGACGTCGCCCAAATCGAGTTTTCGCTGTTCAAAGTCTATGCCGAACGGCCAGCCGCCGTCCGCATCTGGGCACTCGACGGCCGGCCCATGCGCCTGCTAGAGGGCACCGCCCAAGGCGGGCACCAACGCTTTATCTGGGACGGGAAAGACGACCGCGGCCGCGTCGTGCCACCCGGACTCTACATCTGCCAGATCGACGTGGACATCGACGTCGAAGCCAGCGCCGGACAACGGCGATCCCACCTTATCGCGGTAGCCTATTAGGGGCGAAAAGAGAGCGCCATGCACACTGTTACTACTAGAATTAGCGTCGTTTTGCTACTCGTCGCCGCTGGCGCAGCCCAGGAGGCAGTCGGCCAAGTCGATTACAGCTCGCGCCTAGGGCTACAACAGGGCGACGAAACCTCCTTTGCACCTCAAGGGCCAGACGTCATGCTCGGCGTTCTCGACCCGGCAGTGCGCCGCTGGTACGTGCCGCAGGAGCTCTACAAAGAGTACCACTGGCGCCAGTGGCAGTACACCAACTACGCCCGCAACCCCTACCAGCGCTACGTCGATATCAGCCTCGAAGGCGACTACTTTTACGACTTGTACGGCAATTTTCTCACCCGTGGCTGGTTGATCTTCAACAACTCCCAGAGCAAGCCCCAGCAGTTCGGCAACTCGCTGCTCAAGTCCGACCGCTTCCAACAGTGGTTTTCCGACATGGTCATCGCCTCAGACGCCAAGGGCCAATACTTCTACACCTTGACGACCAGCGCGCAGATGCGCTCGGTGATCTCGCCGATGGTCTTTTCCAAGCCGCGCATGGACGGCGTGCAGTTTGACCTCGCCACCGACCGCTACGAAGGGACGCTCGTCTATTCGCGCTTGAGCAATCCAGGCGGTTCGACAACCGAAAACCAAGAAGTACTCCGCACCAACAACACCACGCTGTTCGGCGGGCGCTTTGCCTACCAACTCAGCGACGCCTTGCAATTGGGCCTGCACGCGGTCAATGCCCACCAGTCGAACACGCTTTCGGACCGCCTAGTGGGCAACCCGTTTTCCGGCACCTTGACTGTGGCCCAAAACAAGACCGTGTCGCTGATTCAGATCGTCCTGCGCGACGATTCCCCAGGAGACGGAACGGGTGGAGCCGCCTTCTTCCAGGCCGGCTCAGACGTACTGATCACCTACGAGGACGGCACCGTCGATGCCGGCAAAGACATCCAGTTCGAGCCGGTCATCGAGGGCGGCTTTGTCCAGCAGGGCTACATCGCCGCCAACGGCCCGGAGGAGATCCGCCTGAGCTACGATTTCGACAGTCCGGCCTTTGTCGATCGGGCCTCGTTTCCCAAAGAGGACATCGCCAAAGTCGAGTTCCGCCTCGTGCTGGGCAACGACTACCAGGTCTGGATGACGTCCAACCGCCAAGTCAACCGCGACGGGGAGGCCGTGCTACTGCTCGTAGCCCAAGCCGACGGCAACGTGCAAGACATCACCAATTTGCAGACCATCCGCTTCGAATACGGCCTGCCCACGGCGACCCACATCTTCGGCGGCAACATCGAAATACGCGACTACAAGGGCTTTGACCTGTACGCCGAATACGACCTGAGCGTGAGCTACCGCAAGTACCCCAACGTCCTGCGCGACGAGCACCACACTACGTCCGGCATCGGCGGTCGCCGCCGGGCACCGGCTTGGATGGTGAACGCATCCAAAAAGGCTGCCCCCTTCTTTGTCTTTGGCGAGGCGTACAGCATGGATCCGCTCTACAATACGCGGACCTTTGTCACCACGGGCACGGGCGAGATCCGCTACGACAGCGAGCGCGAGGGCATCGTCGAGCTCGTCGAAGATAACGACGACCAAGACCGTTTCCCCGACACGGTGCGCTTCGATTGGCTCCAAGGCGATTCCCAGGTCTTCCCGGGTTGGGACCAAAACAACGACTTCGTGCCCGACATCAACCAAAACGACAACGTCGTGCGCTCCAACGCCGTGCCCGACTACGAAGAGCCTTTCCTCCGCTTCCATTCCGACCGTCCGGAATTCCTCTTCGGGATGGACATGAACAACAACTTCTGGATCGACCAATACGAAAACGACGAAGAGCCAGATTACCCCTATCGCCGCGACCACCGCGGGTACAATGTGTACGGTGGTGCGAACCTGACGCCACAACTCAAGGTAATGGTCGGCGCGCTGCGCGAGGAACTCATCTCGTCGAACCAGCAAAACAAGAGCACCTACGCCCTCGTGACGTACGACAACAACTCCCCGCGCTTTGGGCGCTTGCGCTTCTTTGAAATGAGCAAATTGGTAGAGGACGACATTCCCAATCCCCTCTTGCAGTGGGCCCCGGACAACACCCTGCGCGGCGGCGAGTTGACTAAGGTCGAAGACCCCTTGTTGGCCCGCGACACTTGGATCAACCAACTCTTTGTGGGCCACAACTTGCAATCGGCCTCCTATCGCGTGCAGACCAAAGTCAACTACGTGCGCTTTCGCCAGCTAATGAGCGAGGCCCGCCGACAGGCCCTAGAGCTAGACGAGCAGGACTTCTTCTTTGGCGTGATCAACAAGGCCAGCTACCGCTATGCCTTGGGCCGGCTGAGTTTGGAGCCGCGCTGGAAGAGCGAGTTCCGCAAGCAGTCGCGCAGTCTCTTTGCCTTAGAGCATTCCACCAGTCTCTACGAGCTTTTTTCGGCCGTCGTCGAAACTCGCCTCCTGAGAGCCACCCGACTCCAAGCCGGCGTCGAGTACCTGATTTTTAACGATCTCGACGTCGATGCCAATGATTTTAACTCCATTACCGGCGCGGTTCAGTTTACCAACCAGTCTCAGTACTTGGGTTACAGCCTCCACGCCCTAACCGGGCTGCGCATCGAGCGCCAAGCCTTCAAAGAGGTCAAGGCGCGGTACACCAGTCAGACCTTTATAACGATCTACGCAGGATTGGAATAGCGCGTGATTTGGCGCAACGACAACTTTGGCGCAGCCGTCATCGGCATCGCGCTCATGGCCCTTTGGCCGCGCCTGACCTATCTGGATGAGGTCGAGCAAAACCCCTTCTTGGAGGTGCCGACAGCGGCGAGCCGGCCCTATGTCGAAGCCGCTAGGGGGGAGGGGAACGCCGCGGTTGCCAGCCCCTTGTACCCGCTCTTTTTGCGCGGCCTCGTCGCCACCGGGCTGGCACCCCGCTACGTCCAAGTCCTGCTAGGCGCGGCTAGTTGTGTGCTGTTGGCCCTAATCGGCCGTGCGCTCTGGGGGCCGGGCACGGGACTTATCGCGGCTTTATGCGCGGCCCTGTACGGGCCAGCCCTCTATTTCACCGGCGCATTACTGCCCCCGGTCCTCGCGGTATTTCTGGTGCTCTCGCTGTTGGCAGCGCTTTTGTGGACCGATCAGCAAAGCAGTGGAAGGGCGTTCTTCGGAGTCGGGCTTTTGCTGGCCCTTTGCTTGCTAGCTGCCCCGCAAGTCGCGCTCTTCACGCCAGCCGTGCTGTGGTGGCTGTGGATAGGAGGAAAGCAGCGGACGTGTTGGGCCTGTGCGCTGGGAACGGCTTGTGCGTTCGCGCTGTGGTATTTTTGGGGGATGGCCACGAGTGCGGGCGGCTCGCCCGACCTCCTCGTACGCGGCGGAGAGCACTTGCCCGCGCTGGATATGTATCACGCGCGCGGCGATTCAGCTGTCCTAGCGGCCCTACTATGGAAATGGGGTCTGGCGTTTCCCTTCGGCTTAGTCGTGCCGCTTGCGCTATTGGGCGTGGGTTTTGCCTTGGCGGCGCGAGAGCGGGGCGCTTTGCTCGCCCTGCTGTTTGTCGCAACCGGCGCAATCGGAACTGCGCTCTACGGCGCCCATGCCGAGACGCGCATGGTGCTGGTACCCGTGCTCTTGCTCTTTGCGGTGAGCGGGGTCGGGCAACTGGCGCAGTTGTCTTGGGCGTGGAAGGGGGTAGCCGTGGCGGGTTTGGTCCTAGTCGCGGCATTGGTCAACGCCAGCACGCCAGCCATGGACCGAGCGGCGCAAGCCTCGCAGCACCGCTATTTGGGTCGCGCCTATGAAGAGTTGGGCATGACGGCCACGGCGATTGCCGCATACGAACAGGCCTTGGCCGCGGGCAGTTCCGACAAGAATGTGTATTGGGCCTTGGCGGCGCTCTACGACGCCAGCGGCAAACCCGAGCGAGCACTCGGCATCAGCCGAGCATTCGTCGCGCGCTGGCCCGCCGACGAGCGCGGGCAGCGGGCACTCGGCGATCGCTACATGGCGGTGGGCCGTCCCCAACAAGCGCGCACAATCTACCAACAGCTCGTCGCAAGCAGCGGACAGGAGGCCCTACTCGGGCGCTTGGGGGACGCGCAACTGACAAGCGGCGCACTCGACGAGGCCGTGCAATCCTACGAGCGGCTGCTAACGTTGAGCCCAGACAGCAGCCGGGTGCGCTACCAACTAGCGCGTGCCTACGCTGCCAGCGGACAGATTGCAGACGCCGAGCGAACCTATCGCCAGCTCCTAGACAGTCCGGTCTATGGCGTGCGGGCGCGGGTGGAAGCAGCCGCACTCTTGCGGCACAACGGGCAGCTAGCAGCGGCCGAGTCGCTGCTCTCGCGAGCCCTAGCGCTGGCACCAGACCACCGCGCGGGGCTGCTCCTATTGGGTGAAGTACTGTTAGAGCAGGGACAGCCCAGCGAAGCCCTAGCCCTTTGGCTGCGCCTCGCCGAACTAGAGCCTCACAACTGGCGGGTCCAAGGCCACTTAAGCAAGGCGTACCGCCAATTGGGACGGGACGTAGAGGCACGGGACGCAGCGGCGCACTATCAGCGGGCAAGGCAGCGAGCCCAACTCCAGCAGCGAGTCGAAGTGGAGCAAAAGGCATTGGCAGAAAAAATTCTCGGGGAAAGCTTATGAAGCGCTTGCTTCTCATAGGTGCATTGGTGCTTTTGCACGGCAGCGATTCACAGGGGCGTCAAGTATTGCTCATCGGCCAAGACGGCCAGATTAGCTGGGAGGGAGAAGTGGAAGCTGGAGGCGCGGTGCAAACCATCGAGCCGGAGTACCGCTCCACTTTGGATCCCAACATCACCGAAATCGGCGTCGCGCCGGTCAATCTCGTCGATTTCGCCAGCGCGGATTTTCCCGCTAGCATCCTGCCCCGCCGAGTACAGGAGGGCCAAAACCTCGCCACTGAAATCGCCGAGCGCGGTGGCAGCATCCGCGCTCCAACCGTTTTCGACCTCGCCGAGTCCCAGTTGCAAAACATCCTCGCGCAGATCGTATCGCCCGACCCCTCTGGCGGGGCCTTCGAGCGCAAGGGACGGGACGTGTTGGGCACCTTGCTCGTGCTCGATTTGGGCGCGCGCTTTGGCGTCAACCAAGTCCGCTTCTTCCCGCGCAATACGGTCTTCCCGTCACCATCGACGCCCTTTCAGGAGGATTTCCTCAAAAACTTCGAGGTGCAGGTCAACGACGGCCAAGTGTTGACCGAGGCCGGCAACCCGATATGGGAAACCTTTGCGGTGCGCACCAACAGCACCGATCCGATCTCCACCATCGAAATCAACCCGCCGCGCTTTTTGCGCTTCATCCGCCTGCGCGCCACCTCATCCATCCCCTTTGAGGTGGAGAAATTCCAAGTCTTTGGCGAGGGCTTCTTCCCCACCGTGCAGTACATCTCGCCGATTATCGACATGGGCACCCCGGCCAATTGGGGACGCTTGCGCTGGCTGGAGGAGACCGTTGGGCAGGCAAGCGCCGTACAGATGCACATCCGCACTCGCAGCGGCAGAGACTTGTCGCCCTTCGCCTATACGCGCAAGCGCGTGGGGCGTCAAGACGCCGAGGAGATATCCTTCTCAGTCGATAATCCCGACCAGCCACTCTTGCGCGACGAGTACCTCGACCTGCCAGCTAAAGGAGGCCCCGCCGATGTGTGGGAACGCGGTCCCGTGCGCAACGACTTGGCCAATTGGAGTCCATGGACTTCGCCCTACGATCCGGTCGCCGGCACCGGCAGCGAGGGCGCGTTGGTCCTCTCGCCTGGGCCGCGCCGCTACTTCCAGTTCCGGGTTGACTTTCAGTCCGACGACCTAGAATCGGCCAAAATCCTGCGGCAGTTTTCCTTTGACTTCACAACGCCGGCGTTGGCCGATGTTCTCGTCGGCGAGATCTTTCCACGCGAGGTGCCCGCAGCCGCAGACATTCCCTTCGTCTATGCCGTGCGCGCCGAGATGGAAAGCGGAGATCTGCAGGGCTTCGACAGCTTTGAGCTAGTCACCGGCAGCCGCATAGATCGCATCGAGCGCATTGAAATTATCGACGCGCAAGGTGAGTTCCTCCTAGAACACAACTTTGCGGTACAAGACGCAGTCGCCGACGAGGGCGACGTGGCCATCACCGCGATCTCAGAGCGCAGCTTTGCGGTGCGCTTCCCGCGAGTTGCAGCGCACAACACCGTGTTGAAGATCCACTTCGTCAGCCGCATCCTCTCGTACAGCACGGCCTTTGAGGGCCGGGGATTACTGTTGGAAGAAGACGCCTTCCAGAGCGTCCAAGCCGGAGACGCCACTGCGCTGGACGAAGGCGACATCTCGTTTAAGTCGGACACTACCGTCTTGAGTCCGGCCGTCAACAGCGGCAGCCTAGTGGGCAGCTTTGACCTCGCCGCATCTGTTATCACGCCCAATGGCGACGGAATCAACGACGTCTTAGATATGGAGTGCGAGGTCCTCGCGGTCGATGGCGGGCAGATTGCGGTCAATATATACGACCTAGGGGGCCGCCGGGTGCGCCGCCTTTTTAACATCAAAGGACAGAGCGGCGTGTACAGCTCGGAAAGCCTGACCCAACTGCGGTGGGACGGGACCGACGATCAGGGTGAGAACGTGGCTCCTGGCCTCTATCTAATTCAACTCAACATCGAAGGCGATGCGCGCGCTAGCGCCAGTACGCGCACCGTCGGCGTAGCCTATTGAGGGAGAAAAGACCGTGTTAAAGCGAATGCTGTTATTGAACGTAGTACTCGCGGCTTGGTGCACCAGTGCAGTGTGGGGTCGGGCCGAGTTTCACATCGGCGGCCCGACGGGTACTTCTTGGCAGGGGCTGATCACCGACGAGCAGACCGAGTACTCCATCGTTGACGACCAAGGCGAGGTCTTGGGCACGCTTCCCATCGCCATCGGCGCGGAGGAAGCAGGCGTCGATACCATGATCGCCTACGACGACAACGCCATCCGGCCAATATGGGTCGATCCGTCGGTCAACCTCGCGCTAGACGTGAACCTGACCGCGCGCGGCGGCAACCTCTTCACGAGTGTCTCCACCGGCTATACCCGCGAGGCGGCCAAAGAAGTACAGGTGATGATCGACGGCGACCCAGAAACGGCGACCTTGCGTCCGGTCGATATCTCACCGCGCCTAGCTGGCCTCAATATCGGCTACGTAAAAAACACGGTCCTCAACTTGGGTGCCGAGATGCCAGTCAACCGCATCCGCTTCTATCCGCGACCAGGCTTTGAGGAAAACTACTTGGCTTGGTACGAAATCGGCGTAGCCGATAACACCGCGCCTTTTATATCCTCACCCCAAGAGAAAGCACCGGGCAAGCGCTGGTACCATGACATCAGCCGCTCGCTCACCTCGACCAACGACCCGGAATTCGACATCCTAAAGCGCAACGTTGAAAACCTCGACCAAGTCGTGGACTTGCGCTTTCCCACGCGCGACTTGCGCTGGATCGGCATTCGCCCGGTCAACCCCGAGCGCACCTGGGAGATCGCCGAAATGGAGGTGTACGGCGAGGGCTTCGTCACCAAGACCTCCTATCGCACGGGCGTGTTGGATTTTGGCCGTCCGGTGGCTTGGAGCAAGATCCGCTGGCAGGGCGAAGTGCCCGAGGGCACTCGGCTCGTGTTGCGCACGCGCACTGGCGCCACACCACAGCCCAATCTGTTCTGGAAAATCGGCAGCACCGGTAACTTTGAGCGGGTGTCCAAAGACGAGTACACCACGACCTACCAAGTGGGTCGGTTTGGCCAGATCCAAGCGACCTACGACGTGGACAACTGGAGCTTTTGGTCAACGCCCTACGACTTTGCGGCCGGGCTGCGCAACCCAGAGGCAGTGGGCTGGGAAGACGGAACGCCCCTCCTCTCGCCCGGACCTAGCCAGTACTTGCAGCTAGAAGTGGTCATGTTTTCGGACGGGAACAAAGCGCCGCGCATCGACGAGATGTCCTTGCTGTTTGCCGAAGATCCCGCGGCCCAAAACGTGATCGCCGAGATCTGGCCAGTTGAGACCGAGAACTTCGAGCCGCAGACCTTCACCTATGTAGTGCGGCCCGTACTCGAAGACGGCGACCGGGGCTTCGACCGGCTGGAGATCTTCACCCAAGTTCCGGCCGAAGCCGTCCATTCGGTCGCGGTCGATGGCCGGGAAATCATCGACGACTTCCCACCCCAATTAGAGGAAGACCGGATCGTCATTAGCTTTGAGCCGTTTGTTGCGCCGCGCGACAACGAGCGCCGCATTGAGGTCGTCTTCGACGCCAAGGTGCTGCGCTTTGGCGCGGAATTCACCGGTTGGGTGTACGACAGCACCGAGCCCGAGCTCAAGCAGCAAGTCCGGCCTGGCAATGCGACTTTCCGCTTTGCCGGCGACGCCCTATCAGTGCGCACGCCCGTCGGCGGCGAACTCGTGCGAAAAGTCACCGCGCATCCCGCGACGCTGACGCCCAATGGCGACGGGATCAACGATCAGACCATGATTTCGTACGATCTGCGCAACATCGGCGAACCACGCCAGATCGCTCTGCGAATTTTCGACCTGTCCGGCCGGCTAGTGCGCGAGGTGATCTCCACGCCAGCCGTCAGCGGCAGCTTTGCGGCGGTTTGGGACGGCCGTCGCACCGAGGGAGACTTAGTCGCCCCAGGCGTGTACCTCTACCAAGTCGATCTAACTACTGACAAGGGCCTCTCAGCAGCCGCGGGTACCGTAGCTGTGGCCTACTGAGCGAGCAAATGGCAGAAACTGCGAAACACATCTGCAAGATCGCCCTACTTTTGTGGGCCGTAAGCGGCGGCTCGGCCACAGCTCAAATTGGGCTGCAATCGCTGGCTTCCCCAGGCGCGGAGGCCCTGGACCCGGCGGTGCGCCGCTGGTACGTGCCCCAAGAGCTGGTCGCCGAACACCACTGGCGGCAGTGGAGCACTACCAACTACGCACGCGTGCCCTACCAGCGGTATGTCAGTCCCAACATCGAAGGGGATTACTTCTACGACACCTTTGGCAACTTCCTCAATCAGGGCTGGCTGATATACAACGTATCTCAGGCCAACCCCGAGGAATTCGGCACCGTATTGTTTGAGGCCCAGCGCTTCCGCAACTGGTTTTCCGAGGTCGCGGTGGCCTCCGAGCGAAAAGGGCAATACGCCTACGCACTGACCATCAGCAGCGATCTCCGCACCACGCTGACGCCCATGGTGCTATCCAAACCGCGCCTCGATGGCGTGCAGTTCGACTTTGCCATGGACAAGTACCGGGGCACGTTTCTCTACGCGCAGGCCAGTGCCCCTCGCGGCATCACCAATCAAGAGCTGCGCCGCACCAATTCCACCACTCTGATCGGGGGGCGCTTTGAGGTGCAAATCGGCGACTTCGTCGAGCTCGGCATCCACACTGCCAACGCGCATCAAGCCAATTCGCTCTCGGAAGAGGCTCTGTTGAGCAATTGGGTAACCGGGTCGCTGACCCAAGGCCAGAACCACACCATCTCCCGCATCGAAATCGCCCTGCGCGACGACTCGCCAGACGACGGCGTGGGCGGCGCGGCGTACTTTCCAGCTGGCTCGGACATCTTCATCACCTATCGAGATGGCCGCGTGGATTCGGGCCGCGAGATCCGCTTTGAACCTGTGGTGGAGGGCGGCGCACCCCGCCCGGGCTATATCGAGGCCAACGGCAACGACGAAATCCGCCTGCGCTACGACTTCGACAGCGCGAGTTTCATCAACCGAGCCGCGGCCGACAAAACCGAGATCGTCAAAGTGGAATTCCGGCTGGTAGTGGCCAACGACTATCAGGTCTGGATGACCTCTGACGTGTCTCTGCTGGTGACGCAAGCGCCGGGCAACATCGTGGACTTGTCTAACTTGCGCGTCATTAGCTTTGAGGCCGGGCTACCGACGGCGACCCACATCCTCGGCGGTACGGTAGCGGCCAGCGATGTGATGGGCTTTGACCTGTACGGCGAGTACGACATCAATTGGAACTACCGCAAATATCCCAACATCCTCGTCGAAGAACACCAGACCTCATCCGGCATTGTCGGTGCGCGCAACGCGCCAGCCTATATGCTCAATCTGTCTCGTCAGTGGTCTCGCTTCTTCATCTACGGCGAAGCCTATCATATGCACCCGCGCTACAACACCCAAACTTTCGTCACCCAAGACGACGGCAGCATCGACTACCAAAACGACCGCAGCCTCATGGATCTAGTGGAAGACAACGACGACCAAGACCGGGTGCCAGACACCTTCCGCGCCGACTGGGCCTTCCCCGACCGCCAAGTCTTTCCGGGTTGGGATCAGAACAACGACTTCGTACCCGATATCAACCAAAACGACAGCCGCGTGCGCACCAACTCGATCCCGGACTACGAAGAGCCTTTCCTGCGCTTTGCGGTAGATCGGCCCGAATTTCTCTTCGGCGTTGACATGAACAACAACTTCTGGACCGACCAATACGAAAACGACCAAGAGCCGGATTACCCCTACAAGCGCGACCACCAAGGCTACAACGCGTACGTCGGCACCTATTTGGCACCTCAGCTAAAGATCATCGCCGGCCTCCTGCGCGAGGGCCGCATCTCTTCCAACCAGAAAAACCACAGTGCGTACGCACTCCTGCGGTTCGACCGGAGCTGGGCGCGCTACGGTGATGTGCGCCTCTTCGGCATGACCAAGCACGTAGAGGACGACATCGCCGACCCGCTCTTGCAGTGGGCACCCGACAACGCGCTGCGCCTCGGCACGCTGACTGAGATCGACGATCCGCTGCTGGCCCGCGACACTTGGATCAACCAGCTCTTCCTCGGCCACAATGCGCGCGCCTTTTCGCTAAACCTACAAAGCAAGGTCAACTGGGTAGTCTTTCACCAATTGATGGACGCCGAGCGGCGGCAGCGCTGGAGCCTAGCCGAGACGGATTTCTTCCTGGGGATGATCAACAAAGCCCACTACCGCCATGCGCTCGGCCCCCTCTATTTAGAACCGCGCTGGAAGAGCGAGTTCATCAAACAGAGCCGCGACCTGTTCACGGACGAGCGCCGGACGACCCTGGCCGAACTCTTCTCGCTGTTGGCGGGCACCGATGTCCTAGAGATCACCAAGCTACAAGCGGGCCTAGAGTACCTGATCTTCGACGATTTCGACTTGGATGCCAACGACTTCACGGCGCTGACTTGGGGCATTCAGTTCAAAAACGAATCGGCCTACCAAGGCTACAAGCTACAGACCGTGATTGGGCTGGTGCTAGAGCGCAAGAATTTCAAGGACGCCCCATCGCGCACCGAAACCCAATCCTTCATCGCCATTTACGCGGGGATTTAAGCCTTGACGTACGCTTTTGCGGACGTTTATATTGAATTTTTATCTCGTTGCGGAACCGAGAAGGCGGCCAAGTTGCCGCACCTTCTCTCTTCTTTAAACCCTATCTCGTGGAGGTAGCTTCACCATGAAAAAGTTCCTCACCACCGCTTTTGCCTCGTTGGGCCTTGTGGTTGCCGCCCAAGCCCATGAGCCGCCTGGCGGGCTGTTGGTCGCCGTGAACTTTCCCGATGCCAACGTGCCCGTCATCGACGGCGACGCTGGCGAGTGGGCTCCTGTGCCCCTCGACTCGTACGGGATTTTCAGCGAGTCCTTGTATTCGATCCACGGTTTTGCCGGCGAGAACGTCGAGCAAGGCGGGCTGGACGCCAGCTCGATGCAGATCCGCCACCTCGTCGGCTGGAACGACGGGACTAACAACGTGTACATCACCAGCCGCGTCTTCGACGACATTCACATCACTCAGCGTCAAGACCCAGGCAAATTCTTCTGGGATGACAGCGTCGAGTACGAGCTCAACGCTGCACACCAAGGCCGCGACGACCTGAATCCCGGCGACGATGCGACCGGCTTCAGCTACAAGTTCGCCTTCCCGGTTTTCCAGGAGACCTTTGAGTGGTATCGCCCGATCTACAACCTGCCGTGGCTGACCAGCGGCTCGCAGTGGATCGAGATCGCCTCCAGTCACGAGGGCGAAGAGTTCGGTGAGAGCACGTACACCTACGAGCTCCGCATCCTGCCGATCGAGAAGATGCCGCGCTCGGCTGAGGCCACTGAGGACCAGGTTGAGATCCACGACCTGACCGAGGGCGGGGTCATTCACATCACCCTGACGGTCAACGACGTCGATGGCGGCGATGGCGATGGCGACAACCGCATCGGCATGTGGAGCACCAATCCCATTTCGTGCTGCCACGCTGCCCAAGACTTGCTGCTAACTCCGGCCGATCCCAGCATCGACTGGGGTGCTGTGGACACGGCCGTCGAGGCGAGTAGCTGGGGCCGGATCAAGTCCCAGTTCTAGGCTGTTTCATCTCAATCGCAGTACCATTCCGGGCAGGTCTCGCCTAGGTGCGGGGCCTGCCCGAATACTTTTAGGAGGCTATATGCTCACCCAGGAACAGGTCGATTTCTATCGCGAACATGGCTATCTGGTCGTCGCGGATGTGTTGCGCCCAGACGAGTTGGAGGAAGCACACGCGATTGTCGATGACTTCGTCGAGCAGTCGCGGCACGTCTCCGAGCAGGGCGGGCACTTCGATCTAGAGCCGGATCACACACCCGAAAACCCCAAGGTGCGCCGCTTGAGCGCGCCGGTGAGTTATCACCCCTTCTTCGACGGCTTGATGCGCGACAGCCGCATTCTAGACCTGTTGACGCCTCTAATCGGCCCGGCCATTCGCGCCCAAGGTAACAAGCTCAACATGAAGCCGGCCGACGGCGGCAGCCCGGTCGAATGGCACCAAGACTTTGCCCATTATCCGCACACCAACGACGATTTGTGCGCCGTGGGGATTGCGCTGGACGACGCCACGCGAGCAAACGGCTGCATGATGGTAGTGCCCGACTCTCACCGGGGGCCGATCCTCGATCACCATCAAGATGGCTACTTCATCGGGGCTATCAGCCCCGGTCGCGACCATATCAACCTCACGTCGGCCGTGCCCCTAGAGATGAAAGCCGGGTCGCTTTCCATCCACCACGCCCGCACCTTGCACGGCTCGGCGCTCAACCGCTCGGGTATGTCCCGGCGGCTCTTGCTGTATCAGTACGCGGCCGTGGACGCCTGGCCTCTCGGCGGAGTGGGCAATTGGGAGTCCTTTAACGCCAACATTCTGCGCGGCGAACCCACCTACGATTTTCGCCTCGTGTCGATGACCGCTCGCACGCGCATGCCCGCCGGGTCGCGCAGCGGTGGCGGCATCTACGAGCTACAAAAGCCGCTGCAAGAAAAAGTATTCGCCACCGGCTAGACCGCGCCTTGCCGCCGTTTGTTCGCTTGGGGATCGTCGCGGCACTAGCTGCCGGGGCACTCTGGGGCGTCCTCTCCATCCACTGGTACCCAGCCGAAGAGGTGCTGACCATGTGGGTATATGGCTCGCCGCAAGAGGCCGAGCTGTACCGCAGGGTCGCCGCCGAATACCGCCAGCAGCACCCGGAAGTTCGCCTGCGTTTAGAGGTAGTGCCCAGCCGCAGCGTCGTGCAAAAGCTGCTGACGGGCATGGACGCCGGCCACGCCCCCGACATCTGCGTATTGCACTGGCGGCAGATGTCCCAAGTAGCTAGCACCGGGCAGCTTTTGCCGCTCGACGACTTGGTGCGGCGCGACCAGATCGACACCGACGATTACTATCCGGTGGGCCTGCAAGGGTACACCTACCACGACGTGCTCTACGGCATTCCGGTCAAAGGCAGCACCATTACCTGCTTTTACAACAAGGACCTCTTCGACCGCTACGGCGTCAGCTATCCCACCGACGACTGGACGCTCGACGATCTCCTAGCCAAGGCCAAAACCCTGACCATCGACGAAGACCAAGACGGCCTGCCAGACATCTACGGCTGCACCCCGTACGACATCGCCAGCTACGTGTGGAGTATGGGCGGGGACTTCCTGCGATTGGAAAACGGGCGTTACGTTTCCAACCTCGACGATCCGCGAGTCGCCCAAGCAGTGCAGTTCTATGTCGATCTCTACTTTAAGCACAAAGTCAGCCCACCTCGCCCTGGAGTGCGCAGCGACAACGCCATGAGCACCTTCACGTTTGAGGCCGGGCGGATCGCCATCGGCATCATGGGGCCGTGGATGCTGCCGACCTTCCAGCTTTTGGACCGCTTCGAGTGGGACACGGCGCTCTTTCCCAAGGGACCGGCCGGCCGACAGACGCGCTACGCCAGCGTCGGTTTTACGATCTGGAAGGGCACGCGCGAGCCAGAAGTCGCCTGGGACGTGCTCAAGCACATGGTCTCAGCCGAGGCGACGACCAAGATGGCCAAGCTCGGCAGCGACCTACCGCCGCAACGCTCGGTGGCCCGCAGTACCTATCCGCGGGCGTCAACGCCCTACGAGGAGGAGGTCTTCGTGCGCTCGATGGACTACAATGTCCGGCTCTTCCCTCAAGAACTGTGGTGGGAGGACCTCTACCGCCGGATGCTCGACGAACTCGACGCAGCCCTCACCGGCCGCGAGAGTGTGGCCGAAGCCCTCGCCGAGGCCCATCAAGTGACCAACGCGTACCTCCAGAGTATATACGCCGAAGAAATCCCTCGATGAAGAACCAAAACAAAGCCGCCTTCTTCTTTCTGCTGCCCAATTTCGTCGGCTTTCTCATCTTTGCGCTCGGGCCGGTCATAGTGGCTGCGGGCATGGGCTTCTACCGCTATCAGCTCGCCTCGGGCGCACCCGTCTTCATCGGGCTGGATAACTTTGCGGATCTAGTGCTCTTCAAAAAGACCGACGGCGAGTGGGTGGCGCGCGACCCATACTTTTGGAAGTACCTCGGCAACACGCTCTTTTTGATGCTCAACATCCCGCTCGCCATGGTCGGCTCCCTGCTCTTGGCCGTGCTGTTAAACAAAGAACTGCCCGGCCGCATCTTCTTCCGCACCCTATTCTTTATTCCCCACCTGTGTACGGGCATCGCCATCTATATGGTCTGGAAGATGCTCCTGACCTACGAACCCAACGTCGGCATCGTCAACGGGCTTTTGTGGCAGGTCTTTGGGGTGTTGGGGATCGCACCCGAGCAGGCCGCCGCGCTCCTGCCGGGGTGGCTCATCGACGCGGCTTGGGCCAAGCCCGCGTTGATCATCATGTTTATCTGGGCCAGCGTCGGCGGCTACAACATGGTTCTCTACCTAGCCGGCTTGCAAAACATCCCGCTCGAGCTCTACGAGGCCGCTGAAATGGACGGAGCGGGCTGGTGGGCACAACTCATTCACATCACTGTGCCGCAGCTAGCGCCCACGACGTTTTTCATCCTCGTCACCAGCGTAATCGGTGGTCTGCAAGGCGGCTTTGAGGCTGCTTATGTAATGACCGGGGGCGGCCCCGAGGGATCGACGACCACCATGAGCTACTACATCTACACCCAAGCTTACGAGCAGCTAGAAGTAGGGTACGCCGCGGCGATTTCAATGGTGCTCTTCGCGCTGATTTTCGCGGCGACTTTGCTCAACTGGCGCTACGGCGGCAAGCGGCTGGAGGCCATCTAATGGTGCGCTGGCGTCAGTACCAATCAACCGTCTTCATCTATGCGATCTTGCTACTCGTACTCAGTGGCATGGTGGTGCCGCTGGTGTGGACCCTGCTCACTTCCTTCAAATACAACGTCGATGTGACGCTCGGGTGGATTCCGCCGCGCTGGACAACGGACAACTACACCGGCGTGTTCCACGCCTTCTCCTTCCTCCGCTACTACGCCAATTCGCTGTTCATCGCCACCGCAGTTACCGTGGTCCAAGTCGCCACCAGCGCACTAGCGGCGTACGCCTTTGCCCGCTTGCAGTTCCGGGGCCGCGACGTGCTCTTTCTCGGCTATCTATCGACGATGATGATTCCGGCCGACGTGCTGATGATCCCGCAATTCGTGCTGATGAAGAAGATCCCCGAATTCCTGAACGTGGTGTTAGCAACGGATTTTTTTAGCGGTTTCCTCTACTTAGGGAGTCATTATATCGGCCATCCAGTGGGACTGGACAGTTTCTTCGCACTCATCGCACCGGGGTGTTTTAGTGCCTATGGGACGTTCATGCTGCGGCAGTTTTTGCTGAGCATTTCGCGCGAGATCGAGGAGGCGGCGCTCATCGACGGATGCTCGGCGTGGGGCGTGTTTTGGCACGTGGTGGTGCCGCTGTCCAAGCCGGCGCTGGGGGCCCTGGCGATCTTTACCTTCCTCGGGCGTTGGCGGGCCTTTCTCTGGCCGCTGATTATGACGGATTCGGATTCGATGATGGTGCTGCCGGTGGGCTTGGCCAAGCTGTCGGATCTCTATGTCAACGACTACGGGCTGATTTGCGCGGGGTCGGTGCTGATGCTCGTGCCGATGATCGCGGTTTTCGTCTTTTTTCAGCGGTGGTTTATCAGCGGGATTCAGCTAGGGGCGGTGAAGGGGTAAGCAATCGTACTTGCCACTATCAAAGAACCCTGTCTATAATTCCCGTTATGGCGTCAGCTAAAAATTTACCCATCAAAATTGATCAGAAAAAAATCGCCGTCTTCTGCCGTACGCACGGGATAGGCCGGCTGAGTCTATTTGGCTCGGTCCTGCGGGATGATTTTGATCCGGTTCGCAGCGACGTGGATGTTCTAGTGGAGTTTTTGCCTGGGCAGACCCCGGGCTGGGAATTTTTTATATGGCATGAAGAGTTGGAGAATATCCTAGGACACAAGGTCGATCTGTTTTCAGGGCTGAACCGGTGGCTAGAACCCCTTGTCCGTCAGGAGATGCTGCCGCTCTATGAGCAAGCATGACTATCGGGTTACGCTGCGGCTACCTACTCTACAGGTGACAATACAACAGATGCTCGACGATTTGGAAAGCGGCGACACGCGCTAAAATTCAACGTCCCTCGTAAACCGCAACTCGGCCTTTGCCTGGCTATGCTGTCAACAGGAGACCGACCCATGACAATGATAAGACTTCCGCAGTCGTTCAAGAACAAAATAGACGAATGGCTGTACGTGATGCGGTGGACGACCAACAAGTCGCGGGAAGCCTCTCCCGCTCTATTTGTAGCCCGCGCCGTTTTCTCGGCAGTCCAAGGACTGTTTGCCATCTTGCGCTGCGTTGCCATCTGGTGGGGGGTAGACTGGCTCATGGTGGCACTTGAGGATCCGCAGCAAAGCGAACAGATGCTGACTCGGCTGGCGCTGCTGGCCGGGGGGCTGCTGGCGACGGAGGCTGTCGGGCGACAGATCTCCTCTTGGCTAGGTTCGCGGGCGGGATTTCATCTCAACCTACTTTTGCAGCGCGAATTCATCACCAAATCTGCGGAACTCGACTTGGCGGAGATCGAAGCTGCGGGCGAACGGAAGCTGCTGGAGAACCGGAACGCACTCGATTACACCGTCTGCGGGGTGATGGATTCGATCTATCACTTCATTTTTCTTGGCGTCGAGGCGGTGGGGCTAGTGGTTCTCTGTTCCTTGATCGGCTGGCCGATCTTTGCGGCTGGAGCGGCCCTGCTGGTCGTGAACCTCGTCCAATGGCTGACTCGGCCGCAGAAGAAATTACAAGATGAGGAATTTACGCTCAAAGCCAACCTTGAGCACCTGCTCTCGGGCCAGCATCCGGCCAAAGAGATCCGTCTGTTTGGTCTCATCCCCTATTTCAAAGGCATGGCCGAGGAGGCGGCCGAACGGTTCTACAGTAGGGGATTATTCACCATCGGAAATGCAGCCAGAAACTTGGTTTTCTACCTGCCTTTCCTAGCAATCGCCCTTGGTTTTGGCTACTGGCTCGTCGGGCAAGTAATGACCAAGGAGATCTCCTTGGGACTGGCCTTTATGTCCCTTGTCGTCGTCTTCATTGCTCAGCAGGCCGTGTCGGGCATTTCCAGGATGGCGTGGGCTTGGGAACGCTCGCTCGAAGGCATTCAGGGCTACCAAGCCTTTCTCGACATACAGCCGCAAATTAAGCCCGAACCGAACCTCCCCGCAGTACCGACCGATCTCGGCTCGGGCATTGTGTTCGAAGACGTCTCTCTGACCTATCCGACGAGCGACAAACCCGCAATTGAAGGGGTGTCACTGACCATTCGGCCCGGCGAGCGCATTGCGCTGGTGGGCGAGAACGGCTCTGGCAAGACGACCTTTGTAAAGCTGCTGACCCGGCTCTACGATCCGACCGCAGGACAAATTCACCTCGGCGACCGCGACCTGCGCGAATACAACGTGGAAACGTATCGCCAGCGCTTTGGCGTCATCTTTCAGGACTATATGCGCTACCACGGGACGGTCGCCGAGAACATCGGCTACGCGCAATACGAGCGGCTCGACGATTTGGACGGCATCGCAGCCGCGGCCGAGAAAGCCGGCTTGCGCGAATTCATCGAGACACTGGACGACGGCTATCAGACCCGCATCGGCTCCTGGTTCGAGCGCGGCACGGACCTGTCGGGCGGACAGTGGCAGAAGATCGCCTTAGCGCGCGCCTTTTTCCGCCAATCCGACATTCTCGTTTTGGACGAGCCGACCAGCGTCCTCGATGCCCGCGCCGAATACGACATTTTCCAACGCTTCCTCGAACTGACCGCCGGCAAGACCACGATCCTCATCTCGCACCGCTTCTCGACCGTCCGCATGGCGGATACGATCTACGTATTTCAGCAGGGGCGCATTGCCGAGCACGGCAGCCACCGAGAGCTGATGGCCCAAGACGGACTCTACGCCGAGCTGTTCAATATGCAAGCCGAAGGCTTTTTGCTGGATAGTCAACGGGCCGCCGGGTAAGGAGCATCGAAGTGCTCGGCGAGGGGGCTTTCACCGATGTGTTATACGCCAGCGACCCTCGGCACATGAATCTTGATTCCCCAAGACAAAGCGGAGAATCTGGTCGTCTCTACGGAAAGACCCAAACCGCGCAGGTAGCCGACGGACGCATCGACGTGCCAGAAAAACTCTTCTTCGATGGCGGTTGCTGTAGCGTCGTCACCAATGGAACGATAGTGATCAATCAAAATCCTCTCCTCCTGTGCGCTCTCCAACATTAGATCCCCAAATAGAGCACACCCCCCAGGCAATAGCCGTCGCACGAGCTGGTTAAATAGCAGTTCTTTCTCCTGCTGAGTGAGATGATGGACGACGTACGTACTAATCGCCACATCAAATGGAGGAGGATCGGCGTCGAAGTACTCCAGTATATCTGCTTGCACATACGAAATATGGGATACGCCACAGAGCTTTTGTTTGGCGATCTTACTCATTTCGCCAGAGACATCGACACAAACAAGAGACCGGCACGGGGGTAAGCGAGCGGTCAAATTTCCAGTCCCAGAGCCAAGCTCCACAACGGCTGAGTCCTCGGTGATACCCGCGTTCTGCGCGACCCAGTCAAGGACCTCGGCATAGCCCTCCCGAATAGGGTCCTCAGACCTGAGCACATCCTGATCATACGTGGCAGCATCCTCGTCGTGATTGTAGAGATCTACGTGGCTACTTCTCATCTCCGTCATCCTTCTCACAGCGTTTTTGAGTAACAATCAAAAACGCCCGCTTACTTTGACATGGTTTGTAAACATGTATAGTCTAAGTAGGGTCTTAGCAGTCCACCAAACAGCGCATGAGCCTGAATCCCTTCAAACCGTTCGCCGTCTACCTCCGTCCCTATCGCTGGGCCTTAGCCGTCGGCCTAGCCTTTTTGCTAGGCGAACAGCTCATCTCCGTCTCTATCCCCCTCATTCTCGAACGCGCCATTGACCAAGCCCGAGCCAGCTTAGATCAAACCACACCGGACCTGACTTTTCTAACGCACTACGCCGCCCTCATCGTCGTGCTCGGAGTAGCGCAGTGGTGCATGGCCTTCGGCATGCGCTGGCACTTGGCCTCCACCTCGTACCGCGTCGAGCGCGACATCCGCCAGCGCTATTTCGCCCACCTGCTCACCTTGCCCCTCGGCTATTTCCAACAGGCCCGCACCGGCGATTTGATGGCCCGGGCGACCAACGACGTCGAAGCCGTGCAGCGCTACCTCAGCCACGGCTTCCGCATGTTCCTCAGCGCCCTGCTCGGCTTCAGCTTGAGTATGGTGGCCATGTGCCTGTACGACTGGCAACTGACCCTCTACGCCTTGTTGCCTATGCCCGTTATGACCGTGATTTTGCGCTTCGTGGGCGGCAAAGTGCGCCGGCGCTATCGCGTGGTCCAAGAGCAATTTGCCGCCATTAGCACCTGCTTGCAGGAAAACCTCTCGGGCATGCGCGTGGTCAAGGCATTTGCCCGCCGCCTCGGCGAGATCGACCACTTCACCCGACTCAACGACGAGTACGTCGAGCGCAACCGCCGCCTGATCTACCTCTACAGCACGTTTTTCCCCTTCACCTTCCTCATCAGCGGCCTGTCGATGGTGTTCATCCTGTGGCTGGGCGGCATCCGCGTCGTCGAAGGGGCGCTCACCCTAGGGGCCTTTGTCGCCTTCAATGCCTACTTGATCCGCATGAGCCGCCCGATGATGATGATGGGCCGCATCGTCGATGAATACCAGCGCGCCATGGCTTCCATGCTGCGCATTGAGGCCGTGCTTAAAGAAGAGCCCCAAGCCGACCACCACCAAGACGACGACTTAGCGATCAAAGGCGAAATCGAATTCCGCCGCGCCTCCTTTGCATACAATGGCCAAGCCGTGCTGCGCGATATAGATGTCCACATTCCGGCTGGTAGCACCCTGGCCATCGTCGGCCGGGTCGGCTCGGGCAAAAGCACGCTGGCCCGGCTCATCCCCCGCCTCATCCAAGCCGGCGAGGGGCAGATTTTCATCGACGGCAAACCCATTGAACAAATGCCGCTGCGTGCCTTCCGCGACGCCATCGGCTACGTGCCGCAGGACACCTTCCTGTTCTCCGAGAGCATCCGCGACAACATCGCCCTCGACTTGGCCACCCCGGACGAGGTCGAACGCGCTATCGAGGTAGCCCAACTAGCCGCGGACCTCAAGACCTTTCCCCAAGGGCTAGGAACCATCGTCGGCGAGCGCGGCGTCACCTTGTCGGGCGGCCAGAAGCAGCGCACGGCCTTGGCCCGTTCGGTGGTGCGGCAACCGAAAATTCTCATCCTCGACGACTCCTTGGCCAGCGTCGATACCCGCACCGAAGAGCAAATCCTCAATCGTCTGCGCGACATCATGGCCGAGCGCACCACCATCCTCATCGCCCATCGCATCTCTACCGTCATGGCCGCGGATCACATCATCGTGCTCGACGAAGGGCGCATCATCGAAGAGGGCACCCACGACCAATTGCTCGAACGCGATGGCCTGTACGCCGATATGTATCGCCGCCAGCACCTCACCGAGGAATTGAGCGACCTCTAATGCCGCCGACCATCCGCGACGAGCAAGAAACAGACAAAAAGTCCATTGACTTGCGCCTAATGGCTAGGCTGTTGGGTTTTTTGCGGCCTTATTTGCCTTGGGCCGTCTCGACCTTGTTGCTCATCCTCGCCGCCTCACTGGCCCGCCAAGCCGGTCCCGTGCTGACCAAAATAGCCGTTGACGAGCATATCGTGCCCGGCGATCTGGACGGCTTGGGAGAACTCGTCCTGCTCTTTGCCGCGCTGTTGGTCGCCCAATTCGCCATCGGCTACGCCCAGAGCTGGATCACCAGCATGGTCGGCCAGTGGACCATGCGCGACGTGCGCTTGAACATTTTCACCTGCCTACAGCGCCTGCCGCTCAAATTCTTCGACCGCACTCCCATCGGCCGGCTGATGGCCCGCAATACCAGCGATGTCGATGCGCTCAACGAATTCTTCACCTACGGCGCGGTCTCCCTAGTGACCGAAGCCGTCACCATCGCCTCTATCCTGTTTTACATCTTCTACTATCTCGACGTCAAACTGGGTCTGATCACCTGCGCCTTTTTGCCCGTCGCCTTTGCCGCCACCCTGTGGCTGCAAAACCGCACCTACCACGCCTTCCGCCAAGCCCGCACCCGTTTTGCCCGCTTCAGCGCCGATTTGCAGGAAACCTTGTCGGGTATAGAAGTAGTAAAACTGTTCAACTGCGAGCCGCGCAGCGCCCGCCGCTTTAACCAAGGTACCGACGAATACCTCGACGCCCGCTTGGTGCGCACCCTGTACCACTCGGCTTACTTCCCCTTTATGGAATTGTGCGGTGCCGCGCTGATGGCGCTGGTGCTGTGGTACGGCGTCGGCCAAGTGTTGCGCGAGGAAATCGCCTGGGGCGTTTTGGTGGCCATGCTGCAATACGTGCCCCGCTTCTTCATGCCCATCCGCAACCTCGCCGAGGAATACGCTACCGTGCAGGTGGCCATGGCCTCTTCCGAGCGCATCTTTGAACTGATTGACGCCGAGCCAGAGCCGATCGGCGGTCCCGTGCGTCGGGAGCGCGTCGCAGGGGCCATCGAATTCCGCCACGTGTGGTTTGCTTATGAAGAAGAAGAATGGGTCCTGCGCGACGTTTCCTTCTGCGCCGAGCCGGGCCAGAGCTTGGCGTTAGTCGGGGCCACCGGCTCGGGCAAGACTACCATCATCAGCTTGCTGTGCCGCTTTTACGAGATTCAACGGGGGCAGATCTTGGTCGATGGCATCGACATCCGCGAGTGGAATGTGGAAGCACTGCGGCGGCGCTTCGGTTTGGTGCAGCAGGACGTCTTTCTCTTTGCCGGCGACATTGCCAGCAACATCCGCCTCGGTGCTCCCGAGCTGTCGGATGAGGCAGTCGCGCAGACGGCCCGCTATGTCAACGCCGACCGCTTTATCGACCGCCTGCCCAACACCTACCAGCACGAGGTGCAGGAGCGCGGCGCGACCCTGTCTGCCGGCCAACGCCAACTCTTGTCCTTTGCCCGCGCCCTAGCCGCGGACCCGGACATTCTGGTGCTGGACGAAGCCACCGCCCACATCGACACCGAGACCGAAGGCTGGATCCAAGAGGCCGTGGAAAAACTGATGCGCGACCGCACCTCCATCGTCATTGCCCACCGCCTGTCCACCATCCGCAGCGCCGACAAAATCCTCGTGCTGCATCGGGGCGAGTTGCGCGAAGAAGGCCGTCACGAAGAGCTTCTAGCCCAAGACGGCATCTACGCCCGCCTGCATCAATTGCAATACAACGAAGCGCTCATCTAGCGAGTACAACCAACTGCTGCAAACCGCAGGACCTAGCTCCCAACGAGGAAAAGATCTATGGCCACCTACTATCCCTCCATCACCGACGACCAAGCTGCGCTGATCCGCAACGCGCCATTGTTTTTCGTCGCCTCCGCCGATCCCGCGCTCGCGCCCGGTCCCGAAGGCATCGGCCCGGTCAATCTCTCGCCCAAGGGCGGCGTGCCGCTACACATAATTGATCCCAACCGAGTGGCCTTCCTCGACTACTTGGGCAGTGGCAATGAAACAGTGCGTCACGCGACGGCCGGCGGCCCGATCACTGTCATGGTCTGTTCTTTTGCAGGAGAAGACGCCGGCATCATCCGCCTCTACGGCAAAGCCACGGCCACCCCGCTCGAAGAATCGCCCCACGCCGCATTGCTGCTGCAAACGGAGTCCGAACACCTGCGCACCAAACGCCATGTAATCGAAGTCGAAGTCGAACTGACCGGCACTAGTTGCGGCTACGGCGTCCCGGTAATGGAATTAGTGCGCGAACGCCGCGTCGAAGACAGGGGCCGCCGCTACAAGGACCGCAAAAAATAAACCGACATGAAAAATTATCGTCGCGCCAAGAAGCAGATTGAAGTATCTGTAGGTGAGTCCGTCCGTATTATCCGCGAGCTTCAGGAGCCTAGCCAGAATGAACTCGCCCGGCGCACTAGCATTCCTCAATCTACTATTTCAGCCATAGAAAATAACCGCGTACAGCTTGGGGTTGAACGCGCCAAAGTGCTAGCGCAAGCCCTGCAGTGCCATCCGGCTGTTTTGGTCGGTTGGGAGATCAAACAGAATACAGCCGCTTAAGCGAAAGTCAGTTCCCACTAATTTTCAACGCGGGCAAGCAGGGCCGCCCACCGCAGCCGATGACCGCAGGAGAAAGCCCTCGAATCGCGCTCCGCAGCCGACGGCTGCCCCGACACGATGGCGGTCGCGATCTCGGGCACGAGGCGTCAGAACACCGTGCTAGCGCAGGAGATGGGCCGGGGCGCACTTTCGTGTAGAGGCTCTCACGTTTCCGAACCCGGAGCGAAGCGGAGTGAGGCACCACATGACGCCTGCCCACGTTAGTGGCCTAGTCTCTTGCGCCACATCCCCCGGGCTTCCAAGTACGAATCGAAGCCTTCGTCGTCAGCAGCAAGCTGCCGGATGACTCTGTCGTCAGAGATCCGAACGCGAGCTAGAAGGCGTTCTGGAGGTAGTACGCCACGGTAGTTGACTCCAGCTGAATTCATCGAAAGATGGCTGATGTCCGCACTGTGAATGCGAACTGCGTAAACAACGGGAGGATGCTCTCTGGCGCTACTATAGGATTTGAACTTATCGAGTTCTGAGAAGAGAACCTCCGGACATTCAAGGACACTTAGCGCGTGATCGATAGCATGAAATGACGGACCAACAGCGCCGTTTACTGCATCCCAAGAATCTTCGCTATCGAATCCACTGCGAACTGCTAGTCGATAGATGCACGTGCGCTGCTCGTGTAGGCGTGTCTTGATAAGCTCCGGGTTCCTGATTTCTTCTGCAATCTCACCAATAGCTCGACGCATAAGCGCAATGGTCTCACCGCCAGGCTCTTTTACGGCATAACGTGCTGCGCGCTCGAATGTCTCGGCGAGGGAAACGGCGCGGACACCTTCGCGATCCTGACTGAATCCCGCTAGGGCTACAAAGGCGGGAGATTCCAGGTTGAAGATCTGCCAGTACGTTATGAAAGACTGTACGTCGTCCCAGTAACTTGGTACCCCTTCCTGATGTCCGAGTCCGAAAGACTCTATCGAAGCGGAATACGACTTAGAAGTCCCATGGTAGAGTACCCAGCCATCATCAAGAACGAATGCGAGTGGATTACTCGACAGGTTGTCTATGATTTCTTGCACCAATCGACCTCCTGCTTCCAGTAGCCCAGTACGGTCTGGTTGCGGCGGACACATATCCGGCCCGGCCCGTATTAAGTGGAATTAATGCGCGAGCACCGCGTCGAAGATCGAGGCCGCCGCTACAAGGACCGTAAAAAATAAGCCGACGCGGCTGGAAAAGTACTAGGTGAGGGCTGCATTATAACCGATCATATACTTCCGGCTCTATATCCGGCACATTTGCCAAAACAGCTTCAAACTTCTGACGACTACCTCGCTTAGTACGCTCTTCGAGATACTCAACCGTCATCAGCGCCGACACTTTCTCCGTCACTGCCAAGGTGATAAACTGATTCATTGAAACCCCCTCCCCCTCCGCCATCTGCTTGACTCGCTTATGCAGCGAATCGGGCAATCGAACGCTCAGCGTACTCATGATAAGACTCCTATCCTTTCCAGAAATTCTTTGGCCGTTACTACCTTAATGCCAAACGTCTCCACACCGCGGAAGTCCCGTTTGTTATAGGTTACGATATACTTACAGCTCGCATTGACAGCCAAATCCAGCAGCATATCATCCTGCGGATCCGGCAGGTAGGGCCGCCAAAGGAAATATATCTCGTGCAAATTGGCCACCGAGCACAGATAATCAAGAACATCTGCAATACTGTCCTGCGTAACATGTAAACTACGTCTCTGGCGTCGAAGTACCTCTTCGTACTGCAAGACGAGCGGCACCGAGAGATTGATCCCAAATAGACCTTGGCCAACCAAAGAGACCAGCTTAAAAGAAGCACCCCGTTTAGAGCGAAGTGCTGCGACCAAAATATTGGTATCCAAGACAATTTGAGACAGTCCCATTTTGGTATTATATCTAATACCAAAAATCTTGGCAATAGATGGACCATAGAGCGGCTCCTTCCACTATTTCGTACGAATCCGAAACCGCACTATGTACCAAACGATCAGCAGAGGCGAGTTTTTCAGCGCTAAAGCGTACTACCGCACCTAGTTGAAGGCGGCGTCAAGGTCTGAGTGCTTACCCTTGTACCCTCAGACGCAGCAGCCCCACTTCCACAGGTCGGCTCAGCCATCGTCGCCGGTATCCTTGAGGCCGCCGCGTCGAAGACAGGGGCCGCCGCTACAAGGACCGCAAAAAATAAACCGACGCGGCTGGAAAAGTCCTAAGGGGAGAACATTTCGGCAATTTCATCGAGATACTCTTTAAGGGACAATCCGTGGTTTCTTGCCAAAATCGCTAGCGTATCAATCTTTGTCCGTTCCCCCTTTTCGATCCTTCGCACATGGCGTTCAGAAAGCCCTCGTATCTCGGTTTGCTTAAGCCCGTACTGCTTGCGCAATGCGGCAACGGCCTCTCCGAATCGGAGGTCGTACATTAGTTTTTCCCGATCCTTTTTCTCACGCCATGTTTCGTCTTTTAGGTAGCGAACAGCATCTAGGTCAATGTGTACATCAACCTCAGGCCAGTGTATATAACTGCCTTCACTGGAGATAGTAAATGAAGAACGCTGTTGGGATGGTATGCGCTCCAGTGCGGGCATTTCTGCAAAACCCACTCTGAATAAGGTGTTATCACACGCCATGATAAAGAGTTCCTCACCTACAACCTGTGCCGTGGCAATGAGTTGATCGGGACATCCAAGACTCCAAGCTGTTAGAACGCGCTTTGGCACATCCTCAGTTGAATACACAAGAATATGTCGGCTGCTTTTGAGTTTTGCCTCGTAAAGCATCTGCGGCAAAAACTGAGCGTTGTTGTCTTCGCGGACGAAAAGGGTTCGAAGATGGTTTCGATGATTGGGAGCGCGGACAAACTCACTTACAGTAGGAAGGTCGGCAACAGAAGTTAATACGAAAATATTCCGAGCGTTCACCTCGCTCTCATCCGGTCTAAAAACGGTGAAAGAGGGCGGAATGATGTCATAGCTAAATAGGTCTTGAGCCCAGACAATCATTTCAGCAGTCTTTGCCATTTTTAGCTCCTTATATCACTTTGGTTTCCCACTCGGCATAAAGTGCGTCTCTATGCTGAAGCTATCCAGAACCGGACAATTAAGCAATTATATACAAATTAAAAAATGTCCGTCATGCGGCCATCGTACTCTCGTTCAGGACGCGGCCCAGCGTGCTCCAAGCCCAGCAACGACAAACACCTCTGCGTCAGCTCATCCACACTAGCTGCACTTACGTCCACACTGACCAGCCCGTGCAGCCTAATTGCATCCATCATCTGCGCATTGTAGAGCAGGCTGCGTTCCAGAAACTTATCCACCATCCTTCTTGCGCGCTGGGACTTCGTTCGATACTGACTTGCCGCGCGAATCCTCTGCTCAAAGACGGCGTCACTGGCTGTGAGCCAAACAGCAGCGAAGTTGGCAACATTTAGGGTCGCCACAAACTCTGGCCACAGAGCAGATCCCTCTATTATTATCCGCTCCTTGGAGGTGTCGGTCGCGGTCGCCGTGACGATCGCCTCAACTTGCGGCCACACATTGACCTTGTAGTGATGGAGCACATCCTCAATCAATTCGCGCACCGACAGCGAGAGATAGTGCTCGGCTACGTGGTCGGGCACCTGCTGTGGTTCCGGTTGCCATGGCCGACCGGGGTGGCGGGCGAGTTTGTCCGTGGAGATTTGGGCCCACCCCAGCTTTGCTGCCAGCGAATCGGCCAAGGTCGATTTTCCGACGTGGGATGAGCCGCCGATCAGGATCACTCGCAAGTCAGCAGGTTCTTTGTGCATTCGCCTTGTTCAGTCCAGGACCATGCCGCCGCTGACGTTTATCGTCTGGCCGGTGACGTTGCGTGCCTCCTCGGAAGCGAGGAAGGCGACCATGTTGCCGATGTCCTCAGGCGACTGTTCCCGCTGCATCGGCGTCGAGTTGGCGATGAACAGGTCGAACACCTCGCGGGCGCTTTTGCCGGCATAGGCGGGATCTACCTCGGCGATCTTCGGCGCCAGCGTGTGCCAGAAGTTGGTCCACACGAACCCGGGGCATACGGCGTTTACGGTGATGTTGTGCGGTCCTAGGTCCTTGGCGGTCAGCCGCGTCAGGCTGAGCATCGCGTTCTTGGCGGCCGCGTAGGCCGGTAGGAAGGTCGGGTCGCGTTTGGCGGCCGCGGAAGAGATGTTGATGATCTTGCCGTAGCGGCGCTCGATCATGTGCGGGGCGATCGCCTTGCAGAGGAAGAAGGGGCCCTTGACGTGTATGTCGTAGTTGCTGTCCCACTCCTCGCCGGTGAAGTTGGTGAACGGGGCACCGACGATGGTGCCGAAGTGGCCGGCGTTGTTGACGAGGATGTCGATGGCGCCGAAGCGCTCGATCGCCTGCGCGACGAGGTCCTGGCAGGCGGATTCATCCGTTATGTCGGCGGCGATGGCGACCGCGGCGGCCCCTTCGCGCTCGAGCTGGTCGGCGGTGGCCTGCGCCCTGTCGCCGTCGATGTCGGTCGCCACGATGGCGGCCCCTTCGCGCGTCAGGCATTTCGCTATGCCGAGGCCCATGCCGCCCCCGGCACCAGTGACGATGGCTGTTTTGTCTTTGAGTCGCATGCTGATCTCCCTTAGGTTTTTGGAATGTATAGGAAAAATAAAGGGTCTTTTTTGGATTCTTTGTCAAGGAGCAGCTATGGAAAGTGAAAAAGTGTTTACAACGGCACCCTCACCTGAAAGCCAGGGAATACCTTCACGGGCGATCCTGAATTTCCTGCAGCGGATCGACTCCGAGCGAATCTGCATGCATGGATTCCTGCTGGTGCATCACAACAGAATCGCGGCTGAGGGATACTGGGCCCCGTGGTCGGCGGAACGCATGCACCGGATGTATTCGGTCAGTAAGAGCTTTGTCGCGTTGGCGGTCGGGATGATGGTCGACGAAGGCCGGCTCACCCTCGACGATCGGGTCGCCGAATACTTCCCGGACAAACTGCCGGAAGACCTTCATCCGTGGCTTGCCGCCGCGACCGTCCGGGATCTCCTGACGATGGCGACCCCCCATTCGACAACCTCCTATACGCGCGACGATCCGGACTGGGTTTGGACCTTCTTCAACCGGCCCCCCTCGCATCCTTCTGGAACGATCTTTTCGTACGACACCGCGGCAACCGTCGTGCTCACAGCCACGGTCGAACGGCTTGCCTCCAGCCAGATCGACAACGCCATCCGGGGGAACTGCGGGTATGGATATCAGATCTGGCGAGACCAAGAGAACGGATTCTCCTTCCGCGGGATGGGCAGTCAGTACGCGATCTGTTTTCCCGACAAAGAGTTTCTGTTCACATGCATCGCCGACACACAGGGCGCACCGGCCGGCAGCGCCATTCCGGTCGTGATGCGTCAGGAACTCTACCCCCACCTATCAGACGCGCCGCTTGCCGAAAACCGCGACGCCCACGCGGAACTCTCCGATAAGATCGAGCGGCTGGCAGTCCTGCCGATCCCCGGGGGCCCCGACGCAAGGGCGGCTTTGGAAGTCAACGGAGCCTGGTATGCTTTGGCAGACAACCCGATGGGGATCACGCGGATGCGCCTGTCCTTCAAGGAGGATGAGGGCGTCTGGGAGTACACCAACGGTCAGGGCGACAACGTGCTGCGGTTCGGTGTCGGGCGCGTACTGTCCGGCAAGTTCCCTCAACGCAATTACTTCGGCGAACAGATCGGCTCGGTCCCGGGCATCAAATACGATTGCCTGGCCTCAGCCGCGTGGGTCGACGAGCAGACGCTCAACATGGAAGTCTATATCACGGATATTTACCTGGGTGGGCTCAGGGTATCTTTCGCCTTCAAGGGGGAAGAGATCGGCGTCTTTATGACGAAGCAAGCCGAGTGGTTCCTGGACGAATTCAATGGATTCGCTGGCGGAAGGCGCTTCTAACTGATGATCGAAAGAACATTCCAGAATATCCCTGAGGGCAAACTCAGCGAGGCAGATCAGCAGTCGTTCTTGGTCAGCCTAGGTTGGTCGAGAGGGACGACATGGGAAGACCTGCTGCGCTCGAAGCGTGTGCTGATGATCTCAGAGGCGGGCGCGGGCAAGACGTATGAATGCCGCAGACAGGCTCAGCGTCTGTGGGATGCGGGGGAACCCGCGTTCTTCGTTGATTTGGCGGGCTTGGGGGCGGAAGATCTCCGAAGCCTCCTAAGCCACAACGAAGAAGCGCGGCTGGACGCCTGGCTTTCCTCGCAATCCGACGTCGCGACGTTCTTCCTGGACTCAATCGACGAACTGAAACTGAGCCTCGGTTCGTTCGAGCTGGCACTCAAACGCTTGGAAAAGGCGATTGGCAGCAAGCTCCGACAGTCCCGGATCGTCATAACGACGCGGCCGATCCCATTCGACGAACAGCTTGTGCGTCGTCTGCTGCCCATTCCTCCGGCGCCTTCGACGGAGCCGAGTGAAGAAACCTTCGCGAAGATCGCAATGCGCGATCACCAGAGCCACCAAGTCGGGGACAAGGACGATTCCGCCGCTCCCGATTGGCGTACCGTCGCGCTTATGCCCCTATCGGACGCACAGATTCTCGAATTCGCGAGGGTTAAAGGTGTCGAGGATCCTACGGTGCTGCTGGAGGACTTGGAGAGACGGAACGCGCTGGAATTCGCGCGGCGCCCGCAGGACCTGATCGAGTTATGCGCGGATTGGCGGGAACACAAGCGTATCCGAACTCATCGCGATCAAGTGGCGACGAATGTGCGCGTGAAGCTGCAGCCGAGGGACGACAGGCACGAGCCCGCCGAGCTGTCCGTCGACCGAGCCATTGAAGGGGCCAGCCGATTGGCGCTCGCCATGATGGTTACGCGCCGTATGACGATCCGGCACAGCGCCGCGTCAGACGTCGTCGAGGATGAAGCCGCCCTCGATCCGGCGATCATACTGTCGGACTGGAACCCCAATGAGCTAAAAGCTCTACTTGAACGGCCGCTGTTCGGTTTTGCCTCCTATGGTCGCGTGCGTTTTCACCATCGTTCCGTCGTTGAATTTCTGGCGGCAGAACGTCTTCGGGCGCTCCGCGCTCGAGGCATGTCGTTTCGGGCTCTCAAGCGGCTGATCTTCGCGCAAACCAAAGGCAAGACGATTGTCCGTCCATCAAAACGACCGATCGCTGGTTGGTTGGCGCTCGCAGAGGATAGAATGTTCGAAATGCTGCGGGACAACGAGCCTGCAGTGCTTCTTAATGAAGGTGACCCGGAGGCTCTTTCCCAATCGCAGCGCAATCAAGCACTGCGTGTCTATGTGGAGCGCTATGGTCAGGGTGGATGGCGTGGACTGAGCGTTCCACACATCCAGGTTCATCGTTTCGCTTCGCCCGAACTGGCAGACGACATCAGTCAACTTTGGGAAAAGGGTATAGAAAACCCCGATGTTCGTCAGACGCTGCTTTATCTTGTCGAGGCGGGGCGCATCAATGGTTGTGCTGACATCATGCACGACGTTGCCCGTGACGTTGAAGCGCCCGAAGTCCAACGGATGATTGCTGTCGATGCGATGGTGGCGATCAGCGATCCTAGGCTCAAGGACATTGCGTCCGAAGTAGCGGCTGCTGATGCTCTGTGGCCGGACAACGTTGCGCGGGGCGTCGTGCTGCGACTGTTTCCTCGAAATCTCTCAATCGAGCAGCTTTGTCAGACGCTGAGTTGGATGAAGGAAGGGGAGCGTAGGGTGGGCGACCTGAGTTGGCACCTGCCCCATCCGATCGTCGATGCAGAACTTGACCCGCCGGGCCTTGAGGCGCTTCGCGACGGACTGGTCGAGTTGCTTTCTGTCGGACTCCGCTGGCGCAAGGAATGGCCTCACATTGTCTGCGACCGACCCCATCTGAGCGGCGCATTGGCCGCGACCTGCATGCACGGACTCGACGGAAGCAAGAGCGATTGCTGGCTGCATGCGAGCGTTCTTGCGCTTCGTCTCCATAATCGCGAATACAGCAATGACGAAGCGCACAAGGCGCTTCACGAGCGATTGAGTAACCTGTCCGCTGAAGACCATGCGCGTCTTTTCTGGGCGGAAGACTCCTTGGTTCAATCACTCCACGCCATCGCGGATCCTTGGAAGCGTTTCGCAGCAGTCACATGGCACCACGGGCCTGTCCAGCTTCGTCCAGAGCGGGATCTGGACTGGATCAAGGAAGCCCTCGGCGACACGGCGCGCTCCGAAAACGACCGGGCCATGCTATTGGAGGCGGCGATGCGTCTAGTTCCACACCGCGAACAGCGGCAGGATCATGTGTCGGGACTGAAGCCGCTGGTTGCCGATCAGCCAAGTCTACTTGCGGCAATCGATGAGTACCTGAAACCATCGCAGCACGACGAAGAGGAGAAGCGCTGGGAGAAAGAGCAGGCTCTGCGGAAGCAGCAACAAGAGAGGCGAGACGCGAAGAATAGGGCCAGTTGGATTGAGTTCTGGCGTGAAGTCGCTGAGCGCCCTGAGAGCGCTTTCTCCTCCGAACGCAGCTGGAACACAGCGTGGGATCTTTGGCAGGCAATGAGCCACGACGACGACGATAGCCGTGAATCAGGGTGGAATCGACGCTTTATCGAAGAGCAGTTTGGAAAAGAGACCGCGGACCGGTTGCGGCGGATTCTGATGAATATCTGGCGCGAAGACCATCCCACCGTTCCAAGCGAAAGACCGGAAGACGAGCGCAGCACCTATCTCGTCCGTTGGCAGCTCGGGCTCGCCGCGCTCTATGCGGAGGCCGAAGATCCTTCATGGGCTACCAAACTAACTGAAGAAGAAGCGAAGCTCGCGGTGAGATTCGCCCCCATCCAACTCAATGGACTGCCTAATTGGATGGAAAGTCTCGTCAATGCCCATCCAGACGCGGTGGATGCAATACTCGGCAACGAGTTGAGCTGGGAACTGAAAAGGGACCCGCGCGCACACGGCCATTCGATGCTATTGCAGGACATTAGTTACGCGCCTGAGCCGGTCGCTAAATTGTTTATCCCTCGACTCCGCGAATGGTTGGACGGGAACGGAGATGTTGTCGATGGTGCGGGCGACCTCTTTGGGGCCACCAAGCGGCTTCGGCAGGTGATCGGCGTGATGCTGAAGCATGGCGACGAAGATACGCGCACGCACGTGCTCGCTAGTCGCGCGTGAGCGGCTCCAGGATGACCTGCCGGAAGAACTTGCTTTTGTGTGGTTGCCGACGCTTATGCGCGTCGACCCCGAACTCGGTGTATCCGCGCTTGAGGATCGGATCAGAACGGTCGAGCCAGGAGCGCGTAGCGAAGCGGTCAAATGGTTCAGTGTTCTTTTCGGCGAGCGTCATGATGTGATCAATTTGAAGACTCCGGCATTCACGCCGCAACTGCTTCTGCGACTGTTCCGTCTCGCGTATCAACATGTTCGGCCCGTTGACGATGCCGAGCACGAGGGTTCCTATTCACCGGACACCCGCGATCACGCCGAACGCGCACGAAACGGGATTGAGAACGCTCTGTTCGAGGCGAAAGGTGAAGAGGGCTGGGCAGCGAAGCTGGAAATGGCTAATGATCCTCTTTGCGCACAATTCAAGGACCACATTATCGCGGTTGCCGAGGAGCATTGGGCACAGGAGATCGATTCAGTCGCGTTCGACGAAACACAGGCCATTGCGCTCGACAAAACAGGCGAAGCACCTGCTTCAACAAACGAAGCGATGTTCGCCATTATGAGCGATCGTCTGCTTGACCTTAATGAACTCTTGCGAAGCGACGTGTCGCCTAGGGATGCCTGGGCGGGGATCACCGACGAGAAGGTCATGCGCCGCGAGATCGCGAGGGAACTGCGCCATGCAGCAAATGGCCTTTACAAGGTGGACCAGGAGGCCGTTACGGCAGACGAAAAGGAAACGGATATTCGTCTGCGTTCTGTCGTGTCCGAGCACGAAGCGATCATCGAACTCAAGCTCGCCAATAGCCGGGCCAATAGCCGGTCTGCCCGCGACTTGCGCGACACGATCCATGATCAACTGGTCACGAAATACATGGCGGCCGAGACCAGCAGGTCAGGATGCCTGTTGGTAACACTGGCGAGAGATCAGAAGTGGAAACACCCGGACAATGGAACCCTCATCGGTCTAACAGAGTTGATGTCGCTCCTCCGTGATGAAGCCAAACGCGTGGAGGATATGATGGGTGGTATGGTAGCACTAAAGGTTCACCTCCTTGATCTGCGTCCCCGATTGCCTGTTGAGAAGACGGCAAAGAAGAACAATAGTGCGCTCTAGACTGGGCTTGCATTCAGAAGATAGCGTTTAATTTGTAGCGGGTGACGACAAGGGGCTTTGCGTCGATGTTTACCTAGGCGATGTCGGGGTCAATCAAACTTGCCGTCGTTCGGTCCTCCGCAGTGTCCGCATCGGTCGAGACTGGGGGCTCGGGAAAGCGCTCCTAATCATCAGAGAGCTTTCTCCTTGCTATAGAAGTAACCCTCAAAGCCCCAATCCCGCCCCGGTCACCCGGTCCGTCCAGTGGTACAGCGTCTGCCCGTCGATTACTAGGGCATGGGAGCGGTCCAGGTCGATATTGTCAAAGCAGTCGTGGGCATAGTCTCGGATTAGCACAGTGTGGCCCTCGGCGGTGATGTATGCCTCGTCGATGGGCGCGTCCTCTTCGGTGACCAGGCCTTCGAGTTGCAGCACCCGCAGACAGGTGAAGACTTTATCGCCGATGCGCACCTCGTACATCCCGGCACCGCTGGCATCGAGATTGTCAGCGCTGTGGGCCTGTTTCCACGAGCCGTCCGGCTGGCGCACATGTCGTCCAGTGTCCTCAATGCGGCGCTTCATACACCCGAAGGCCCCGGTGAAACCCTGACTTAGATACGTGTTGATCGAGATCCCCTCCTCCTGCTGCTCAATGACCGCCAGATACTGGATCTCCTCCCCATTCTCCCGGGCGCACATGGACCAGCCGGCATCGCGCCAGCCTTCAACGTCCCCGTCCCATTCCTCGACCTCGACTTCCACGCCTTCCAAGCCGTGCACCTCGGCCGGGCGCGCCACCCGCATGCGGGCAACGCAATCCAAGCGCCAGTCGGGCGCTTTGTACGTGCCTTGGATTGCTTCCTCGCCCAAACGCGGCACCACCAGCCACCAGCGCAACTCGGGGCATTCGACCGCAAAGGGCACCCCGTCCAGTTCGCGGACGGCGATTTCGGGCCGCTGCTGGGGGAAGGACTGTCCGTCCTTTTGGTCTTTGGGTAATTGGGTCCGCATTTCGGGCCTCCTTCCGCGGGCGGTGATTTCCATGCTCTGGCGCATGTGCAGGCGCGCCTGGAACAAATGTCGTTTGACCGAGCCTTGGGGCCATTGGCCGCGGGCGGCTATTTCGGCGATGCTCAAGCCCTCCAGGTAGTGCAGGCGGGCGACCTGCTGCTGGGGCTGCGGCACCTGCTCCAACGCCTGGGCCGCTTCGTCCCGCTGGAGCTGCCGTCGATGCTGCCGCAGTAAGTCGCTATCGACGGCCCGCGCCAGCACCGCGCCCTCGGTGGGCTTTTCACGCCGCTGTGCCGCCTTGAAGAAATCGCGGCATTGGTTGCGACCGATCTGCATCAGCCAAGGGCCGATCTTGTCTGGTTCTCTAAGCGCGCCGATCCGCGTCCAAGCCTGCACCAGCGCCTCCTGCAATACATCTTCGGCGTGCTGCGGGTGGCCGATCCGGTAGCGGATCAGCGCGGCCAGGGCGTATTCGTACGGGCGCAGGAGCGGGGCAAAGGCCGTGCCATCACCCATCTGGCACCGGCGCACCAGGTCGGCTTCGCTGTCCATACAATCCGGCACTGGGGACTCGTCTTTAGGCGACGGGGAAGCGCCCAACTCCTTTCTTTCCGTGGCGCTGATGTTCTATCCACGGCTGCACCTCCTTCACTCTACAAGAAGAAACCGACGGGCAAAAGGTTCGCATTTGGGCAAAAAAAAACGGGACACCCGAGCCCCGCCTTCTCTCCTTCCCAGGGGTGTCGCAGCGCCGCAATTTCCAAGCCTTAGCGCATCACTTTGTTGAGCGCCCTATTGGCCTCCTCCGGCTCGGCTTCCTTCTGCGCCGCGAGGGCGGCGGTCAGACGTCTAGGACGCGATCCTGGCCGGCCGAGGCCTCGTCGAGACGGGCCCGGTCCTCCGCGGTGATCGACCAGCCCACCGCGCCGGCGTTCTCCTCCATGTGGGCGGCCGTATCGCCGCCGGTGATGGCCGCCGTCACCTCGGGGTGAGAGAGCACCCAGTTGATCGCCGTCTGCGCCACGGTGCGACCGTGGGCGTCGGCGATCTGCCGCAAGATCTCCAGGGTCCGGCGCACCGCCTCGTTGAGGTCCTGCTCTAGGTCGCCAGCGCGCCGGGAGGCGTACAGGGTGCCGTCCGGCGGCGGCTCTCCGGGGGTATACGCGCCGGAGAGCAGGCCCACGCCCAGGGGGCTGTAGGTCATGACCCCAAAGCCTTGGTCGCGCTGCGCCGGCCACATCTCACGCTCCAGTTCTCGGTTGAGGAGGTTGTAGGGGTTCTGGATGCAGAGCAGGGGATCGAGCCCGAGGCGGTCCTGCGTCCACAGCGCCTTGAGCACCTGCCAGACCTGGAAGTTGGAGACGCCCACGTAACGTGTCTTGCCGGCGCGCACCACGTCGTCTAGGGCGCGCAGCGTCTCCTCGAGGGGGGTCTCATCGTCGTACATGTGCAGGATGTAGACGTCGATGTGATCCGTCTCGAGGCGGGCCAAGGTGCGGTCGATCTCCCGCAGGATGTGATAGCGCGACAGACCGGCATCGTTGGGCCCGTCGCCGACGCGGCTGGCCACCTTCGAGGTGACCACGAGGTCGTCGCGGTGCCGCCTGAGGACGCGCGATAGGACCTGCTCCGACGTGCCGCGGGTCTCGTACACGTCCCCGAAACCGTAGATGTTGGCGCAGTCGATGAAGTTGATCCCCAACTCGACGGCCCGCTCGATGGCGCGCTCGGCCTCGCTGGCGTCCTCCTGTCCGCGCAGGCCCAGGCCGTAGGCCAGGCGCGACACCTTCAGGCCGGAACGGCCGAACTTGACGTATTCCATGCTCTCCTCCTGGTATACAACCCGATGATGGCCTCGGCCAGCGCATTATCACGCTCGCAAACTTCTGGGGAATATCTATTTTGTTTTGACATAGCTCCAAGTTTCTCAAGAAATGGAGCCTCCGGCAAATCCGGGGCGATTAAACTCAAAGAACGGGAGCGGCAGCACAATGCCGAAACAGCGAATAGCGATTGTGGGAGCCGGGAACATGGCCCGGGCACGGGGCCGGGCGTTGCTGGACACCGGGCGGGCGGAAATTTACGGGCTTGGCACATCATACACCTGGACTGTTACGGTAATCTCGCGTCCAGGGTCAGAGTCCTTTACGAGAACATACCGAGAGTCGCCAGATTCGTCTCTAAACACTGTTCTGCGATATTCAGATCTCGTCTCCATTACCTCGTGCGACTTCATACGAACGGCATTCAGGTCTTTTGTTTTATTAAAAATTAACAAAGCACACTTGGAATCACGCCATGTCAGATAGCCTAAGAGTTGATCAATTGCCTGATTGAAGGATGCTGGACCACGCCAGAATTTACATTCTCCAATGAATACATTTCTATTGTCCGCTCTAATGAGTATGTCCGTCTTTCCTTCAGCGTTGAATGTTTCTCCGGTAGCACCACCTTCATAATGACCATTGAGTTGAAGAAGAAAATGATCCCTTATTGCTTCTTCGTTAAGAGACGCAAAGGAAGATGGGTTGCGCTCGATGACAAGCGCCATGCTTCTCAGTATTTCTAAAATGTGTTTGTATTCTTCCTCATCAAGGGTTGGTTCCGGTTCATACTTACCTGTCGCAACTGTAGGACGCTTTATCGGTGTCTGCCGTCGCTTAGTAGGGATATTGAAGATGGGCTGAGTCTCACTTCTCTTCATTGGAATCCCTAGAGACGCGACGGCACCTACTACCGACTGTGCAAGTTCCCTTTTTCTTGCGAGAACTTGCCGAATTTTTTTAGGAGCCGAATTATTGTGACTGTCCACTTCTGTCTTGAGATTACCAACGGCGTTCGAGAGCGAATCTATCCCTCGTTCGATTTCAGATCGAAGACTTTCCTGATCCGCAGAGTCGTCGGGAAAACTAACGCCAAAGATTACCTCGTTTCCACGGATATCAATCTCAGGATAACCACTTACACTAAATGCAGACGCCCGGATTTTCCAAAGGCCAGGATAGCCTTCAAAGGGAATGGCAATGTCAAGTCTCGTTCCCTTAATAACTGCTCTCTGACTAGGAAAAATAGCCCTTCGAATATCATGACTCACATCAATATGAACGCCCGTTTGATCCTTGATATATCGATTTTCCACATTGAGGACTAATGGATCTATCCTTGTCTTCTCAACGTAGTATTGTTCCAGTTCAATAGGAGAAGCCTTCAAAACGTAGTCGTTCTCAAGCGACTGTATCTCTGCCGTTATCTTGTCAATAATATGACGAGATACTAAATAGAAGTCATTGTCTCCAAACGGATACATTAAGATGCGTCTCCAATCGTTTTCCTATCACTCTCTTACGCGTCGTCGCGGAGAAGGGATACGCCCGTTGCACCCAAAAGCAGCGGTAGCAACGTATCGATGGTCAACGTATAGAAAATATTCCGGGGTTCTTCGCTTGGCGGGTGGATCTTTCTCAGTCAGCCTGTGCTTCTGTGGGGTGTAATTCCCCCGAGGTTTTATTCGAGCTGGTAATGCGTCTGGCAGGTTGAGCAGGTATGGGTAGCGAAGCGACGAAAACTAACCGGAAGCTCATTGAGGATTGCACGAACATCTTTATCATAGCATGATAGGCAGAACCAAGGACTATCCGTTCCCTTTTTTATAACAACCATACCCTTGCCAATCTGCTTCTCTTCGTATTCGCTTCGGTTCCTTTCCTGTCGTTCATATTGGGATATTCTTTCACGAAGCTCTCGGATTTCACTCAGGAGGGACAGATTCTCTTGTTGAAGGGTAAATAGGCGCTGCAGGGGCTGCAGGTGCTCCTCAAGTTCATTCAGTAGCTCCGGGTATTTTCCCCGTTTGTCCCCTTCCTCAGCTGCGTTATCTCCCTTCTCCTTTATCAAGATTGGAGTCCAATTCCTTAATTCCTGCACAATATCTAGGATGGATTGCAAGTCCATGGATATTCAACCTCCGGTGGGGGTTGTGGGTTATTCTTGGAGCATTTTGACCAGTTTGCGCAGCCAGCGCCGTGCCTCTGGCACCAAGCTGTGGCTGCCTCCTTGCACCGGTCAAGTGCGAGTTCCGGCCTGCCGCCGAACCGACCCCGGGTGCCGGAACACGCCATGTCGGGAGAGTTGCCGGACCCCGGGAGAACCCGGGATATCAAGCGAACTGCCAAGTCCGTCGTGAGTCTAGCCGCAACAAGCGGATCACCCCGGGGGTTCGAAGTCAGGTGATCTCCGGGAATAGGCTCTGCTGCGGAGCGTGAGCCAGCCCGCCCTCGGCAAAAGGATCGTCAACCTTCTTGGGAAGCCGCAACTTCTGATGAATTTCCGCCACAATGGGGGCCGCAATGTAGAACCGTCCACGCCGTTCTCCCGCGGGAACTAGAAGTCCTGTATCCACGAGCACCTTCAGATCACGGCTAGCGAGATTCTTGGACACATCCGCGCTTACCCGATAGGACGAGTTTCGCACTCTACCGCCAAAGGCAGCCTGAATGAGGGCCAAAGCCGTGCGGTCGGGTAGTCCGTTGGCAATTACCAAATCCGAGAGCTCTGCATAAAGCCTTTCCAATTCTCGCATCCGACGGAGCAGTGTTTGCGCTTGCATATAGTGACCAGTTAAGCAGAAGCGAATCCACGGCTTAGCGTCGCGCGCTGGTTGCCATGCACCCCCTCCGACCTCCGCTAATACGTCGTAATATTTTTGTTGATTGTGGCCGATGTACTCTTCAATTGAAGAGAATGTTGGCGCGACGATCCCGTCACTGGCCAATACCGCAGTGTGGATACATCTGGCAGTCCGCCCGTTACCATCCGTAAATGGATGCAGCATCGCCAAGTTCAGGTGTGTCATGGCAGCGCGCGGGAAGACCGAATCGACTTGCTCGTTGTTCACGTAGTCTAGAAGCTCGTGGATGAGGGGCTCCAATTGGTCGCGATCCACTCCCTCGTGGACCAATTCACCGGTTCTGGTGTTTCGTACACCGACCCACCCGGGGCGGTACTGACCCGGATTTGCTTGCAAGTCTGACTGGCAGATCATGAAATGGACGGCCAAGAGCACATCCTCGGTGATCATGAAGGACGGGCTCTTGCGGCGCTGGAGGATGTAGTCCATTGCTTCGCGGTAGCCGACGACAGCCTGCCATGTGTCACGGTCAGTGTTGGCGGGATCTTCACGGTCAATCGCGGCGATGGCGTCATCATCGGACACATTGATGCCTTCTATGCTATTGGATCCGGCAAGGGCGCGGGCCCGGGTCATACGGGCTAACAAGCCCGTCCAGCGGCGCGGCTCCGTAGCGACGTAGTGACGCAGGTCGGCTCGTAGGCGAGCCGTAGCTTCTTCTACCCGCTTCTCTTCATTGTCTAGAGTACGATACGTGAACAACATGATCATAACCAGTTTGCAACCGACCTTCCATCATTAATTAAATGATTTTCAGTCAGTTGTCAACTACATATATTGTATGAAACCGATCATGTCGACAGGACTCCCAGTACGGTCTGGTTGCGGCGGGCACGGTTGCGGCCCGTATCAGGTTCAATCCGGAACACGAAGGGCGCACTTTTCATATTTTATGAGATTAAGAAAACCGTTAGCAATCAACGCACCCCTTCCGGCTGCCGATGAAAGAGACCCAGTACCGGTTTCGCCTTAAACGAACCGATTGAGGATCGAAATGGGCATAAGCGTCGACGGCAAGGATTCGCTGCGGCGGGAATTAAACTCAAAAACGGGAGCGCTAGCACAATGCCGAAACAGCGAATAGCGATTGTGGGAGCCGGAAACATGGCCCAGGCGCGGGGCAGGGCGTTGCTGGACACCGGCCGTGCGGAAATCTGCGGCGTCGCCGCCCGGCGCACACAGCGTGCTGCAAGCTGCGCGGCTGAGTTGGGGTGCGACGTTTTCTGCGATGACTTTCGCCGATTGGGGGAGGCCGGACCGGACGCGATCCTAATCGAGGTTCCGCATCGCGTTCAGGATGAGGTCTCCATTTGGGCATTGGATGCCGGTTACGACCTCCTCGTGGGCGGATGTCTAGCTTCGAGTATGGAAAATGGGCACCAGATCGTAGAAATGGCGGCCCGGAACAGTCGGATTGTGGAGGCCGGGTTCCAGCGCCGTTACGACCCTGCCTGGGAGGAGATCCGGCGCTTGGTGGCGGGAAGGGAACTGGGGGTGCCGGTGATGGCCGTGACCATGGCCCTGTGGAACCCGGACCCGGACGGGTGGTACTATGACCAGGAGGCGAGTGGGGGGATGCCGCTGACCCACATGAGTTACTGCTATCTCAATGCCGTCCGCTGGATTCTCGGCAGGCCGACCACCGTGTCCGCGATGGCCAATCGGATGCGAAATACGGCTCCCGGTCACGTAGTGGAGGAGACATGCGGGGCCCTGATCGGATTTGAAAACGGTGCCTTCGCTGCGGCCACGGCCAGTTATATCGGCCCGGAGGGCATGCCCGACCCACAGCCGCGATTTGTCTGCGCCGAGGGCGGAATCCTGCCCAATGCCGACAGCCCGCCCGGCAAGGATTCCATTACCGTTTTTCATCGGGGCCGTTCCGAGGTTCGCGCTTTTGCGAACGAGCCGTCTCCGCTTGTCCGGCAGGCAGCCGCCTTCCTCGATGCCATAGAGAGCCGCCGCGAGGCCCGCAATCCTCCAGCAGATGCCCTGCTGGATGTCGAAATTGCCGCAGCCGTCTCGGTTTCGGCCAGGGAACACAGGACGGTCTCGCTGGCGGAAATGCGGTAGGTCCGAGTACAACGCGCAACCGGCACCTTGGAGCGATTGCGGGTATTGTTAGGGAATTATATACAATAGTGCCCAATATTTCATAACTCTTTGATCTTCTTGAGGGTTACGAGGATCTATCATTGGGAAGGTGCCGCCTAGGTGGCACCTTCTAGCTATGTCGTAAGTATTCGGTTGGACGGTAGGTATTCAAATAGTCGTAGGCTGTCTAGACAGTTGTTGACAAGATGCTTTTGTGGTACAATAGCTATAATGATCCGTGACTGGGTCGGGGAACAAATGACGTGTAAGAGGAGACATACTATGGCCAAGAAAGTAACGATACAGAGTGCGTTTGGGAAATTAGAGGGGACAGAGATTAATGTAACCGCCTTGGTTGGGTCGGATTCTTTTGCTTCTTTTGAGGTTCATCTTGAGGATGGGACAATTCTAAGAGTCAAGCCGTCCATCTTACAGGTGGTCCGCCTTGACGATCATTGGGATACTGACGGCAATCCAATGTATAACGTTAGGAGCCAACTGGCGGTATTTGTCTCTAAAACTCCTGATGAATTAAGGAGGGAGAATTCGTGATGGTATCTTCTCATGTTTCGAGCGATTTTTTAGATTCACTTTCTTCTTTTCCGGATTCTATTTACTCCTATACGTATCTCGGGATTCATAAAACTCCTGGTGTCTGTGGGGGAGCGGCCTGCATCGAGGGCAGCCGGATTCCGATTTGGGTTTTGGTGCAGTACCATAAACTAGGCATCGACGAAAAGGAACTGCTATCTGCATTTCCTACTTTGGAGGAGAGAGACCTAAAAAATGCTTTGAATTATTACCGATACAACCAGACAGAGATCGACCAGCAGATTGCTGATAACGAATCGGCTTAAGCACATGGTAAGAAGACTGTACTCTAATGAGAATTTTCCGTTACCGGTAGTTAATGGGCTTCGCGGGTTTGGATACGATGTATTGACTACTCAAGAAGTAGGTAATCAAGGTTTAGATGATGAAGATGTTCTGTGTTTCGCACGCACGCAGGGCCGGGCCGTTCTTACCCTCAATCGCAAAGACTTTATAGCTCTGCATAAAGAAGACTGCAATCACTTTGGGATTGTCGTTTGTACCGTTGATCCGGATTTTTGTCGCCAAGCTCGCAACATTGACCAAGGCATCCGTGATGTGTCAAATATGTTGAGGAAATTGCTTCGTGTTAATATAGGAAATGCTGTGTTGTATACATGTTAAGATTAATCTCCTCCTTTTCTGGTATAACTTATTGTAGAGAAAGGGCGATGGGAATACTTTGCCGCCGGAGGCTTATAACAGCCTTCAGCCTTACTCCGGCGGCCTATCTGGTCCGGCATATTCTGTGCCGCGGCGCTAGAGCTGGGGACCAAGAAGCGCCGATACTGTGGGGAAGACCTATACCCAAAACCCGATAGGGTCGGGGCTAAATAAATAACTATTCAGAAAATGAACGGCCTAGCTCTGAGTGAGAGCTAGGCCGTTTTAGTGTTTGGGCACTATTGTATATAATTCCCGATTGTTAAGGGGCTAATCGGCCACCCAGTTCTGATACTCTTCCCATGCGTCTTCACGGCTCACAAATGGCTTGAAGACCACACGGGCACTGAAGGTATAGTGGGTCAACGGTTGGCAATTCTTTATGAGGATGGCAAAGTCCCACGCTGGATTTGTCAGTCCGCCGCCTGTTGGCTGAATCGCGAATCGAAGGGAATCGGTGCTCTTGAACATCAGTTCGAACATCATATTGCGCCAGCATCCGTAAAAGAACGGATGGACATATCGGATGGGGCGGATGTTGTGGAACAAGCCACCATCTGGATTGGGTTCATCCTGGACTAGCGTATCGGCTTCACTCGCAAAGACACGCGCGTTCAGTGGTTGTTCCATTAGCGATTCAATCCATTGTTCGGGGCTATTTTCGTCTGGACGGCCGAGGAAGTAGGTGGTCTTGTCTTCGGGGTTGTGGATATAACTCGCCCAGAATAGCCCTAGCCAATCCCCCTCGAAAGCGTCGGGATGGGCAACGCATGTGGTTTCCAAATCAATGTAATGCGGTGGAACGAGGGTAAAGGTCGTGCTGACCTCAATGCGATGGGGTTCGGGGATAGCGGTCGTCAATTGGACCGAGTTGTCATCAAGCCGAGTGAGTTGGCTTGGCGTTGGCGGAGTTCCGAGTTTGCCGCCAAGCCAACGGGGAATCATTGACCTGCCGGACCGGTCATAGATGAACTCAAAATTGAGGCTACTTGCCCAAGATGACCGGAAAATGTTCTCCTGTGGGCCGCGTCGGCTGTAGAGTTGGCGCACACCGTTGTAACCGTTCGCCCGTTCAAAAGGGAAGGCGATGTTGTCAAAACGCCCTTTCCTGTTCGCTTGGGAGAGTTCATCAACCCGTTTCTGAGGAAAACCTCCTCCGTCGTTGTTGTCTACCACTTCGACGAACAGGTCACCATCTATGAGAAATTGACTTGCCATAGTAAGAGTCCTTCTTAGCCCACGTCGCCGCGCCAAGCGGGCTCCTCGTCCCGCTCCACGTAGAACACGCCCTCGATGTCGCGCTCCCCGACCGCCGGCGGCGGCTGGTTGTGGTGCACCACCAAGATGCGCTCGTCGGCGGCGTAGGCGAAGCTGGGGTAGCCCTGCCCCATGGCTTCGAACCGCATCAGGAACGAGAGGTACATGGGGCCACCATAAATGTGGGTTTCGCCGCTCCAATCCAGCCCCTCCTCCTTGACGTAACAGAACGCCACGCTGCCGATGTGCAGGTGGTCCATCTCGGCCACGTGCCGGTAGCCGCAGACTACAGTGCCGGTCTTGGTGAGAAACAGCGCCGGGGAGTGGCCGTAGCGCGGGTCGGACCAGCCCACCATTTCGTGGCTGCTCCAGGTGGTGCCGTTGTCGTCACTCCAGTTGCAGAACAGCGGTCCGACCCCGTGCCCGTGGGTGTTGGAGGGATCGCGGTTCACGCACAGAATGCGGCCGCTCGGGAGCTGCAGAAAGTCGGCTTCGTCGCCCGAGTAGCGATCACAGGCGGCCGTGACGTAGCGCTCCCAAGTCTCGCCGCCATCGCTGGAGGTCAGGAACCCGTGGCGGCCGATGATCGGCAGGATCACGGTGCCGTCGTGGAGGGTGAGGATCTTGCCGTAGGAAACCGCCGACGCCCAGCCGGCAGCCGGGCCCGAGCCGGGAATCACCGCGATCGGCTCCGACCAGGTGGCCCCCTGATCCACCGACTTGCGCACGCACACGGTGCGGTTGTAGATGCCGCTGTAGCTGGTTCCGTACACGTTGTAGGGCAGCAGGATGGTGCCGTCGGCGAGTTGCGCCATGCCGTGATGGCCGTAGAACTCTTCGTCCGCTCGCTCCGCCGAGGCACCGTAGGCGAAGGTGTGCTCCTTGCGCCACGTCCGGCCGCAGTCGGTGGAGCGCGTCACGCTCACGCACATCTTGCTGTGGGTGTCGTCTCGATAGGCCACCAGCAGGTCGCCGTTGCTCAGGCGCTCCAGGGAGGGGCAACTCCCCCCTTCCGCGACGATGACGCGCCCGTTCCGTTCCAGTTTTCCCATCACTCCTCCTTCGCGCGAGGTAGGTCACTCCCGAATAAAAGGTCTTTTGGGGATTCTCTGTCAAGGCGCTCAGCCCAGACCAGGGTCAGGCCAAACTCCTCATGGTCCCTGGCGGGTCCTTCGACAGGACTCCCAGTACGGTCTGGTTGCGCCCTTCGTGTTCCGGCCCGTATCCGGTTCAACCCGGAACACGAAGGGCGCAACGGGCTTATATTAGGGTGCTTAGGGCAGGTTATATCAGGGCGGGAACTCAGGAGTCGCTCTTGAAGACAGGTGGTCTGGACATTCGACGCACCCCGGACCCGGTGCGCTCGGCAGGCGATCGGAACGCCCGTTCCGCAGAGGATGGTGCATTGCGAAGGGTGGGAGCGTGCGTGCCCCTCTGGCGTCGATGCGTGCGGGGGCTATTGTCGGCTGTGCTGCTGCTTGGGCTGCTGGCGGGATGCGATCAGGCCGGCGATCCGGTGGAGCCCGTTGCCGACGCGATCGACCTGGAGGCCAAACTCGACGACCTCTTCGCGCCTCCGACCGCGGCCGAGGTGGAGGCCGTCCGCGCCGACTGGGCCCGGCGCGACATTTCCGCGGCTGAGGCGACCATCGAACTCACCGAGTCGTATCCGCTGGACGAAACCCCGGCAACCCTGCGCATCGTGTCCCACAGGATGGGGGAGGTACTCCACTACGGAGCGATCCTCGCCCCCGACTCCGCGGCTTTGGGCAGCTTGCCCATCCTGATGTACCTGCACGGGGGCGACAGCGGCGTCGAGGTGGATGACATCGACATCGTGATCTACGCCCTCGGCGAACTGCGCGACAGTTTCGTCTACGTGATCCCGTCCTTTCGCAGCGAACCGCTCGAGTACGAGGACCGAAAGTGGGTTTCGACGGGCCCAGGCGGTCACTGGGACTACGACGTGGACGACGCCCTGGCGCTCCTCAACGTTGCATTGGAGCTGACGCCGCAGGCGAGGATCGAAGGCCTGAGCATCGTCGGCGGCAGCCGAGGAGCAGGCGTCGCCCTGCTGGCCGGGATCCGCGACGAGCGCATCGAGAACATTGTGGCCCTCTTCGGGCCCACCGACTTCTTCGACGACTGGGTCCGGGAGATTGCGCGGGACGCGGCCATGGGCTTTCCGCGCGACCTGCCTGGGGTCGCCCACATCGATTCCACCTTCATCCAGCCCTACATGAGAGGTGAAGTCAATCTCGCAGAAGTTCGCCTCGAGCTGGTGCGCCGCTCCTCGGTCCTGTTCGCCGAGGACCTGCCCGCGGTCCAGCTCCACCACGGCGACGCTGATGGAACCGTTTCCGTCAGCCAGGCCCATTCCCTGATCCGAGCCATGGAAGCGCTGGGACGTGAGCCCCCCGAATTCGAGGCGTTCATCTACGAGGGAGGCGGACACCAGATCTTAACGCTGGGAGGTGCCATCCCGCGCGCGGTGGATTTCCTGGGGCGGGCTCTGGGAGGGGGATGAGTCCGGGCGGCAGGACTACAGGGCCTTCAAAGGAACGCAAAAAATAAACCGACGCGGCGGGAAAAGTCCTAGGTGAGGGCTGCATTATGATAACGTCTCCACACCTCGAAATTCTCTTCTACCGCGCCCGGTTGTCCAGCAGCGGCACGAGACAGCCCTCGGTCTGGTTCCGTCGCAGCAGCACGTTCCGGCATCCTGCGTCCACGAGTATCCCGAGATCGGAGTTCTCAACCGTGTTGCCCTCGACCACCACGTTCTCCGTTGCTCCATCGCTGTCCGCACCCACGCCCACCTCGATCTGCGCATTGTTGTGGAGGTGATTGTTGCGCAGGACGGAGCCAAAGTGCAGGCTCGGCAGGGTGCCTTCCACGCTCAGGCGCGCCGGATAGACCAAGGGGTCGGCGAAGCGGTAGCAGTTGCCCTCGCGGATCTCGTTGCCGAGGAACTGCAGATAGAGGTTGGGCTGGACTCCTCCCGTGTAGGAGAAACCGTACGCGCGGTACCCGTCGGTGCGCCAACTGCGGTTATTGGCCACGATGTGTTCGGTGGCCGTGCCGTAGAACTGGATGGCGATGCCGGCGTCGCGGGTTTCGTTGTTGTAGAAGATGTAGCGCCGGTGCGTCATGGTGACCGTGACCCGCGAGGTCTCGTCCAGCGGAACGTCGAACGGCCGATCTAGCTGCACCCGCCTCCCGTCCCACGACTTCACGAACCGGTACTGGCCGCGCCCCCGCCCGGCAATGACGGCGACGAGGGTGTTGGTCCAATGCCGGTGCTGCCACTTCGGGTCACCTGCCAGCAAGATCCAGCCCCCCTCGACCGCGGCCACGGGACCGAAGTACGCCCCGCCGCCGGCGTCGGAGGTGAACGCCTCCCGGTCCCAGCCGTTCATGTTCTCATAGCTATTGTGGGCGGTGTAGATATTGCGGGAGACTCCTCGGGTAAAGCACGCGTATCCCCCACCGGTGGACATCAGGTCGGCACCGACGATGCGGTTGCCCTCGAAGACGATGTTCTCACAGCCGTTGAAGTTCATCCAGCCCGAGCGCCCGTTGTAGAAGATGTTGTTCTCCACTATAGCCCCGACCACGTAGTGGAGGTAGATGGAGCGCTCGGAGCCGTACACGTCGCAGTCCGTTATGCGGATGTCGGGGCCGCTCAGGCGGATGGTGTCGCGCGGCCCGGGGGTGCGGGCGCGCTCCTCCTGCTTGTCCGGCGACAGGTGCCCCCTGAACGAGTCGGCCCGCACGCGCACCCGAGTAAGGCGCACGTGGCCAGCGGTCTCTGGGTCCTCTATGGGAGCAGCCGGAGTGTGGACGGCTGCTGCGGTGTTGTTGGAGATGACGTGGTAGTGGTGGTTGCAGTAGAAGGTGAGGTCCTCAATGGCGAAGTGGTGGGAGCCTTCGATCCAGGCGTCGGGCGGATCGTCAGTATCCGCCATGCAGAGGGCGGTCAGCTCGCGCCCTGCTCCGCGAAGCGTGACATGCGGCGGAATTACCAGCTTCTCGCTGACGACAAAGCGTCCCCGCGGTACCAGCACGACGCCCCCGCCGCGCTCGCCCGCCTCCTTCAGCGCCGACTGAATCGCACCGGTGTCGTCCTGCTCATCGTCCCCCTCCGCCCCGAAATCAGCCGCCTCTATCAGGGACTGGTCCTTTTCTTCCTCCCGGTGCAGGACCGCAATGTCGAGCGGTTCGCTCCAAGCGTGCTGCCCGCCGTACCCATTGTGCACAAACAGCTCATAGCGGCCTGGGGCCAGCCCTTCCGGCACCATCGCTGCGAGCGAGAAAGGCTCCGCTTTTTCTGGTTGTAGCAGCGTCACGCGCCCGTCCTCGGATCGGAGGGCCACGGTTGGCTCTTTCTCCCCCAGCTTCAGGCAGCGCCCGATGATGCGCAGCCTGCCGCCAGCATAAGCGGCACCGTCCTCCAAGCGCCATTTGCCAAAAGGGGTGTCGGTAGCGACGACGTCGCCGAGCGTCCACCAAGGCACCGGCGCGTTGAGACGCCCGAAGCTCACGTCGGTCGCATCCGAGTGCACAGCGTAGTAATACACGCCGGGTGTGCCGTGCTCGGGCAGCTCGAACATCAGGGCGGTCTCACTCGTCTGGAGTGGTTTGACGGTTCCGGGCATCTTACCCTCGGGGGGCTGCCACGGCTGCCACGGCTGCTCGGAAGGCTTGTCGGGATCTCGGTCTGCAAGGCGCTCCACCGCAATTTCCACGGCGTCGGGCTGCGGGAAAAAGCCGCACATCATCACGGTCTCTCCGGGCTGAACCGGTGCCGAGACCCAGTAAACTACGTTTTCTTCGGCAAGCGCCGCGGAAGTGGCAAGGGCCGAAGCAACAACGGCCGACTGGAGCTGCGAGGGTACCATTGCGGCCCTCCTTTCATCAATTACTCGGAGCCATCGGCCCTCCAACTTATAGAATGACGTTACGTAGGGGCGACCGGCCGCCCCTACCACAAACCTGGCCACTGGCCACTTATACCGAACCTATGCGTAACGTCAGTTATAGAGTTAGACCGAATGGCGGTAGATTCCGCGCACTACTCGTATCTCAACGCATCCGCCGGATTGGCCCGCGCCGCCAGCCACGTCTGGCTGCTGACAGTGGCCAACGCGACCGCGAGAACGCCCACGCCCGCCAACACAAACCAACCCAAGCCAATGTCGATGCGATAGGCGTAGAACGCGAGCCAGCGATTCAACACGAAATAAGCCACAGGCCAGGCAATGACGTTGGCCACCACCACCAGCCAGCCGAATTCGCGCGACATCAACAGCAGCACGCTGCTAGTCGTAGCTCCCAATACCTTGCGGATGCCAATTTCCTTGGTGCGCCGCACGGCCGCCAAAGCGACCAAGCCAAAAAGCCCCATGCAAGAGATCACAATGGCGACGGCACTCATCCATCTCATGACAAGGCTGACGCGCTGCTCTTCCCAGTATTCCGCTGCAAATCTCTCGTCGAGGAATTTCACGCGGTATAATTCGTATCCCGGCATAACCCGCTTCCACAGCGCCTTTACTTCTTCGACCGCCGCGGGCAGGTCGGCGCGGTCGAGCCGGACTAGGGTGTTCGTGAACCGGTCTCGCAATTTGGGCTTGGATATAAGCGGACGCGTCGTCAGAAGAGCCGGTCCTATGGAATGATGCATGGTATTGAAGTGGAAATCCTTGACTACGCCGATCACCGTCATCGGCTCGTCACCAAGGCCTGTCAAGGTGCGGCCGATTAGGTCTTCAGGGCCGAAGAAGTGTGCAGCGGTCTCGTTGAGCAGGACGCCGTGCGGCCGATTCGGATCGAAGCCCTGCCCGGAGAGGACCTCAATGCCCATGACGCTCAGGAAGTTTGGACTCACGTAGAAGGGCTTGGCGTGGAGCACTTTCTCATCGGACCGGATTGGCATGGGGGGAAAGCCGCCGGTGCCGGGTGCTGACCAGGCACCGGTGACTCCTTGTACGAGTCCCGGTCGGGAATTGATCTCGCCGGCGAGGCGCTCAATCTGCAAAGCATTGAGATCGCCTTTGTGGAGAACCAGCGCGACTTGGTCCCCATCGAAGCCCAAATCCTTGGTGCGCATAAAGTCGAGCTGTCGCGCCATAGTGATCGTCACAACGACGAGGACGGCCGACAGGGCAAACTGCACGACAATCAGACCGCGACCGAGCCAACCGCGACCCGGCTGAGGCGTCTTGCGGGACAGTGCCCGGACGGGATGGAGCCGCGCAATCACTTGGGCCGGATACAGGCCCGAGAGTACGCCGACCATCAAGGCAAGGGCTAAGGCACCTATCCCCGTCTCGACCGACAGCCACTCGATCTCTAACTGCTGATTCGCGACCTCGTTAAATGTCGGCAGCAGGACTTCGGCGAGGCCCATGCCAACGACGATGGCGATTAGGCTCACCACGATTGCTTCGGCGAGGAATTGGTTGGAAAGCTGGTGGCGCGTCGCGCCGATCGCCTTGCGCACCCCGACTTCCAAGGTCCGCGTCATGGCGCGGCTCATGGCGAGGTTGACGAAGTTGATGGCAGCGATCAGCAAGACCAGCGCGGCCAGCCCCGCCAGCAGATAGATATGCTCGACCGTGCCATAACCAAAGTCAGCGGGTCCCGTTATACTAGGTCCTAAGTGAGCGCCTGCAAATGGCTGCAACTTCGGTCGGTCCCGCGAGGCCAGGGGCTCCAGCCGCGTTTCCACTTCGGCAGGCTCCACGCCCTCTTCGAGTTCAATAAAAAGTCCGTCTAGACCCCTGAAGTGCAGAGCCTCGGCCGTTACCTCAGGCACGAGTACCTTTAGACGCAAAATAGAAGGCCCCGGCAGGGGTGCCAGCACGCCCGCAACGGTGTGCTCTACCTCGATGGGTGTCTCCTGCGGTGGCGATGTCGAGTAGTCCTTCTCGACGGTGTGCAGCCGGATGCGCTCGCCTAGCATGGCGTGGGCTGGCACATCGGGGCCGAAGTACTTCTGCGCCGTCTCATGGGCGAGAACAACGCTCAGGGGATCGTCGAGGGCCGTCGCCGCATCGCCCGCAGCCAGCGGCAAGGTGAACATAGTCAGGAAGGCCGGATCGACAGCGAGGAAGGCCTCGTCAAAGGTCGCATCACCGTACGAGACTTTGCCGTATCCCAACTTCATGGAAACCGATTCGCGGATACCGGCGACTTTGGTGCGCACAGCCTCGCGCTCATCGTCACGTATCCTGGTGTAACGGTTGAAGGCAGCACCGGGTTCGGGCTCTGGATGGTCATAATAGATGGCGAATATTCGATCCCCTTTTTCGTGCCAAGCGTCAAAGGAGGTCTCGTGGCGCACGAACAGCAGACACAGGACCGCCACGGCAAAGGCCACGGACAGGCCGATGATGTTGATCAGCGAGATCGTCTTGTTGCGCCCCAATACGCGCAGGGCAATGATCAGGTTGCTCTTCCACATAGTGTGATTTCTCGCATTCTCGTTGAGTGTTTGAGGACAGTTAGCAACTCGCGGTGCACCGTTAGCTCTCAAGCATTACTACTCATAGCGCAGCGCATTGACGGGATTCTCACGCGCGGCGCGGACGCCTATGTACGCCACCGTGCCCAGTGCAATCGCAAAAGCGATCGTCCCGCAGAGGAGATAGGTCGTCAGCCCCAAGCCGAACTGATAGGCGTATTGCGACAACCATTGGCCTACCAAGAAGTGGGCCAGCGGAAACGCTAACAGGCAGGCCAAGGCGACCATTTTCGTCACGTCGCGCGACAAGAGAGCGAGGATCTCTGCCACCGTAGCGCCGAGTACTTTGCGGACGCCGATCTCCTTGGTGCGCCGCTGCAGGACGATGGTCGCGTGGCCGAACAAGCCCATGCAGGCGATGAGAATGGCGACGACGGATGCAAGGGTAACGGTGCGGCTGATTTCCTTGTCATCCTCGTACTGACGGGCAAAAGTCTGGTCGAGGAACTCGTACTCAAAGGGTTGTTCGGGTGCCACCTTTTCCCATAGCTGCTCTAGGCCCGCGAGAGAGTCGTCAACCTCGCGTGTATTCAGCCGCACCAGTGCTCGCTCAAAGGACACTGCCGGCCCATAGTGAAACACGGCGGGTTTGATCGGCTCCCTAAGAGAGCGGAAGTGGAAGTCCGGTGTGACGCCGATGACGGTAGGCGTTTTGCTCACCCCGTAGCCCCCGTACTCCGGTAGGAATTCCCCAACGGCATTTTCCCCCCAGCCGAAGGCGTCCGCGAGACTCTGGTTGACGACGACACTTTCCGTCCGGTCTGCCAGCCGTCCAGCCGCAAAGGAGCGACCGGATACGAGGCCAATGCCGAGTGTCGTAAAGAAGTCGGGGTCAACGGCAAACTGATGCACTGTAATACGCTCCCCGTCCGGCCGCCTGATGTAATTGGTGTTGGTGCTAGTCGGAAACTCGCGCTGCAACAGGGCTACACCAGCGACGCCCGACTGGGAAAGAGTTGCCTCCTTGAAGCGTTCGCCAAGCCGCGTCGGGTCCGCACCGCGTAGCTTGACAACGACGACCTGCTCAGCCGCGTATCCAAGGTCGCGCGACTGGATGTAGGCCAACTGCTGAAAAATCGCGATGGTGCAGAAGATCAGGAGGACCGCCATGCCGTACTGCAAGGTCAGGAGTGCGCTCGTCACCCTACTTCTGCGCCACAGCGACACCCCGCCGACGACAGACGCAGGCTGCATGCGCGCCGCGATTAGGGCCGGATAGCTTCCCGCCGCGATGCCGATCAGCACCACCAACAAGACGCCTCCGCCGACGATAATCGAGGCCCCCAAGTCGTGGAGCGCTAGCCCGGACCAAGCGTCAAGTCCATAGTACGCGTTAAAGGCGGGCAGCCCCAACTGCACGAGGACCAGTCCGGCGATCAGGGAGAAAAAGGCCAGCAGGACGCCCTCTCCCAAAAACTGCAGGGCGATTTGTGCCTTGTTAGCACCGAGCGCCTTGCGGACGCCCACTTCCGCGCTCCGGCCGATGGAACCCGCTACGGCGAGGGTCGTGAAGTTGAGGCAGGCGACGGTCAGAATGACTCCGATCAGGGCGACGAGGGCGAGGATTCCCTCGATGGGCACGAAGTTTTCATAGCCATAATAGGTCTGGGCCTGCGAGTCGAAGTAGATCGTCCGCGCGTCTTGGAGTTCTAGTTGGAAGGCATTTGGATCGTCCTGCCAGCGAACGCCTTTGTAGCGTTCCCAGACCGGGGCGATGAACTCGCGGGAGAACTCCGGGAGCTTCGCTTCGAGCGCCTTCCGCTCGGCAAGAGGGTGAAGCGCGATGTATGTAGAAGCCGTAGCGCCCCAGTAACTGACCATGCCATACTTGGTTCGGTTCTCAAAACGGACCGCCGCGTCAAAATCCAAGCTCCGCTCTTTCGGCAGATCGGCAAAGACGCCGGAGATGGTGTATGCCTCGGGACCCTCGTTGCCGTGCAAGACGATCTGCTGGCCGATGAGCGCTGGGTAGTCTCTGAATTCATCCCCAAACATCCGCTCGGCCAGTCGCTTGGAAATGACGACCTGATCGAGGCCATTCAGCACCGTGGCGGGGTCACCGGCCGTGAGGGGGTAGTGGAACATCCGCAGGAACGGGGGATCAACTTCGACCACCCCGTGTTCGAGATGGCGCTCGCCGACCGTCATTAGGATACTCGTCTTGATGACGCGCGTGGTGCTGGCGATCTCGGGAAACGTCTCCGCGAGCGCCGCCGCGAGATCCTCGCGCTGCCAAGCCGAGCGCTGTACGTGACCCGCAGCGCTAATCTCGCGCGTCACCACGCGGAAGAGGCGGTCATCCTCGCGGAGGTTCCAATCCGCGGTCAGCATGCCGTGCACGCCAATGCCAAGGATGGCGCTGACTGCGATGGCGACGGACAAACCCACGATGTTGATGCCGGTCACCACCTTGTCGCGCAGCAGGTTCCGCAGTGCGATTACGACGTAACTGCGCAGCATCCTGAATCTCCTTCATTTAGTTGCGTTTGAACATGACCTTACTACACGAAAGTCATCCAATGGACGTTACGCATAAGCATCTAGGTATAAGATGCTTCGACTCCGCTTCGCTTCGCTCAGCATGACCGGCGAACAGAGTGATAGCATCTGTCATGCTGAGCGAAGCGAAGCATCTCATACCGCTTCTACTGTCGTGTACGTAGGAACATGACTACTCCCACCGGATCGATCCGGCTCCTCCTGATGGCGTGGTAGGCGACACTCACCCACGCGGTGCCCTGACTCCGCGCGCTACTCGTTTCTCAATGCTTCGACTGGATTGGCCCCGGCTGCCTTCAAGGTCCGGTACCCGACCGTCACCAAGGCGGCGACCATTACTCCGATGCCGCCCATCAAGAACGGCACGGCATCGAGATCGATCCGGTGCGCATAGTCCGACAGCCATCTATCCATCAAGACATAGGCAATAGGCCAGCCAATCAGACAGGCGAGCAGCACCGGCTGCAGGAAACCGCGCGTCAGCAGTGCGAAGAGGTTTCCGCTAGTTGCCCCGGCCACTTTCCGAATCGCAATCTCCTTAGTCCGCTGCTCCGCTGAAAATGAGACCAGTGAGAACAAGCCGAGACAGGCGAGAAGCATGGCGAGCACGACGAAGCTCGTCGCAACGTTGCTCAGACGGATCTCTTCTCGGTGAAGGTATTCAACGGCATCGTCCAGAAACCGATACTGGAACGGCTTGGCGGGTGCAAACGACCGCCATGTCTCCCCGAGGAAGTCTATCGTCTCGCGCATGCGCTCGGGGCGGATCTTGACCAGCAGACTGAATTCTCTCTCGCGCTGAATCGCGAGGAAGGCCGGCTCGGTCGGGTCTCGCAGCGTCCCGATGTGGAAGTCTTTGACAATACCCACGATGTAACCCTGCCGCTTCAGATCGGGCCAGTAGAATGCCTTGCCGAGGGCGTCTCTCTCCGGCTCAGTGCCGCCGATCTCCCAACCCAAATGCCGGACTGCGGTTTCGTTGAGCAAGAATGCCTCGCTAGCATCGCTGGGCCTATCCCGCGAGAAGTTCCGGCCCGCGATCAGCTCGATTCCCATCAGCTCGACAAAATCTTCGTCCACATGGACATCCAGCATCGTCCACGCCTCGGAAGCCCCTTCTGGAATCACCTTTACCGGCCACTTATATACCGGAAGAATCGACGAAAACGCAGACCCGAGCACATTCGGGTTTTGCCTGAAGGCACGCCTGATCTCATCCTTGCGGCCGGCAAGCGTTGGATTTTTATCGATGATCGGTATCCACAGGACGTGACTGCGATCGAGCCCGGTGTCCTTGGACAGCAAGTAGTGCACCTGATCGCGCAGAACAAGCGCTGACGTGATCAGCGCCACCGAGATCGCGAACTGAAAGGTGACCAAGAATCTCCTTAGCCAAGGGGCACCTCCCGTAGCCCTCGCGCCGAAGAGGGCGTGCGTCGGTCGCAGCCGCGTCATGACAACCGCTGGGTAGAGACCGGCGAGCACACCAACCGCTAGGATTAGGGATCCGTACATCAGCCACAGCGACACGTCGCCGTCGAGCGTGAGACGCCTGGCCACGTAGCTGTTAAAAGCCGGTAGCGCAAGCCATGCGACCAGCACGGAGAGCAGCCCAGCCCCGAGCGTCAGTAGAATCGACTCACTCAGGAACTGGGAGACCAGCGACAAGCGCCCAGCCCCGACCACTTTCCGGACGCCAACCTCTTTGGTTCGCTGCGCGAACTGCGCGGTCGTCAGATTCACGAAGTTGACGCCGGCAATCAACAGAACGAACAGCGCAATGCCGGACAGCACATACACCGTCTGAATGTTGCCGAAAGCAGCAATGCCGGGATAGTCTTGCTGACCATACAGATGAATCCGTTTCAGCGGCTGCAGCGCGTATCCCGCCTTCCCGTCCCATTCTTCCCCGTTCACTTGAACGTTCAGTGCGCCCAGCATAGAAGACAGGCGCTCGACGTTGGCATCTTCCCGGAGCAAGACAAACGTCTGGATGGGCCGCCAGGGTCCGCTCATGAGCACGCGGTCCCACGCCGCTGCTTGTGGGCGCTGGGCCGTGATCAGATTGAAGTTGAGGGCGTAAACGGTCCAGCGTGGGTCTTTAGCTATTCCCGTAACCGTGTACTCCCCGCGAACTTGCCGATGATCCACCGTCAGGGTTTGCCCCATTGGATCCCGATCGCCGAAAATGACCTTTGCCGCACGTTCGGCGAGAACGACACCGTTCGGTGCCGACAGCGCAGTACGGCGGTCGCCGGAAATCAGTTCCACATCAAAGGTCTCAAGAAAAGACGTATCCACGATCGCGATCTGATGGTCCCCGGTTACTGCGTCCCCCCACCACACGCGCACAGGCCAATGTGCTTGAGAGCGCACAAACCCTTCGACCTCTGGCAACCTCTCCAACATGGCAGGACCGACTAGGCCGTCCGATCCACGATTGTACCGACGCTCATTGTCGTTGTTGAGCGTCCACGAGATCACGCGGTAGATGCGATCCGTCTTGGGATACGCGGTTCCTCTCGAAAACTCCAATCGCACGAAGAGCAGGACGAGCAGACAACCCGAGATGCCAATCGTCAGCCCAACGACGTTCAGCAGCGCATACGCCTTGTGCCGGACGAGATTGCGTCCAGCCGTGATAATTAGGTTTCTTAGCATCCCATTCCCTTTCGGCTTCGGGGTCTGCTTCTACTTGCTCTCTCTCCCCCTACTCGTATCTCAACGCATCCGCCGGATTGGTCCGCGCCGCCAGCCACGTCTGGCTGCTGACGGTGGCCAGCGCGACCGCGAGAACGCCCACGCCTGCCAACACAAACCAACCCAAGCCAATGTCAATGCGATAGGCGTAGAACGCGAGCCAGCGGTTCAAGACGAAATAGGCCACAGGCCAGGCAATGACATTGGCCACCACCACCAGCCAGCCGAATTCGCGCGACATCAACAGCAGCACGCTGCCGGTCGTAGCGCCCAATACCTTGCGGATGCCAATTTCCTTGGTGCGCCGCACCGCCGCTAAGGCGACCAAGCCGAAAAGCCCCATGCAGGAGATCGCAATGGCGACGGCGCTCATCCATCGCATGACAAGACCGATGCGCTGCTCTTCCCAGTATCTCGAGGCAAAGGACTCGTCGAGGAAGCGCACGCCCCATAATTCGTATTCCGGCAAAACCCGCTTCCACAGCGCCTTTACCTCTTCAACTGCCGCGGGCAGGTCGGCGCGGTCGAGCCGGAATAGGGTGTACTTGAACTGGTCTGTCTGCCTGGATTTGGGCTTGGATATAAGCGGGCTCGTCGTCAGAAAAGCCGGTCCTACGGTATGGCGCATATCCACGAAGTGGAAATCCTTGACTATGCCGATCACCGTTATCGGCTCGTCACCAGGGCCTGTCAAGGTGCGACCAATTAGGTCTTCAGGGCCGAAGAAGTGTGCAGCAGTCTCGTTGAGCAGGACGCCATGCGGCAGATTGGGATCGAAGCCCTGCCCGGAGAGGATCTCGATACCCATGACGCTTAGGAAGTTTGGACTTACGTAGAAGGGCTTGGCGCGGAGCACTTTCTCATCGGACCGGATTGGCATGGGGGAGAAGCCACCAAAGCCGGGTGCTGGCCAGGCACCCGTGACTCCTTGTAAAAGTCCCGGTCGAGAATTGATCTCGTCGGCGAGACGCTCAATCTGCAAAGGATTGAGATCGCCTTTGTGGGCAACCAGCACGACCCGGTCGCCGTCGAAGCCCAAATCCTTGGTGCGCATAAAATCGAGCTGTCGCACCATAGTGATCGTTACGACGACGAGAACGGCTGACAGAGCAAACTGCACGACAATCAGACCGCGACCGAGCCAACCGCGACCCGGCTGAGGCGTCTTGCGGGACAGTGCCCGGACGGGATGGAGCCGCGCAACCACTTGGGCCGGGTACAAGCCCGACAGTACGCCGACCACCAAGGCAAGGGCTAAGGCACCTATCCCCGTCTCGACCGACAACCACTCGATCTCCAGCTGCTGATGCACGACCGCGTTAAACGTCGGCAGCGCGACTTCGGCAAGGCCCATGCCAACGACGATGGCGATTAGACTCACCACGATGGCTTCGGCGAGGAACTGGTTGGAAAGCTGGTGGCGCGTCGCGCCGATCGCCTTGCGCATCCCAACCTCCAAAGTCCGCGTCATAGCGCGGCTCATGGCGAGATTGACGAAGTTGATAGCAGCGATCAGCAGCACGAGCGCGGCCAGCCCCGCCAGCAGATAGATATGCTTGACCGTGCCATAACCAAAGTCGGCGGGTCCCGCTATCTCAGGTCCTATGTGAGCGCCCGCAAAAGGTTGCAACTTCAGTCGGTCCCGCGAGACCAGGGGCTCCAGCCGCGTTTCCACTTCGGTATGCTCTACGCCCTCTTCGAGTTCAACAAAAAGTCCCTCTACGCCCCTGAAGTACAGCGCCTCGGCCGTTACCGCGGGCACGAGTACTTTTAGACGCAAAATAGAAGGCCCCGGCAGCGGGGCCAGCACACCCGCAATGGTGCGTTCCACCTCAATGGGTGTCTCCTGCGGTGGTGACGTCGAGTAGTCCCGCTCGACAGTGTGCAACCGGATGTGCTTGCCCAGCATGGCATGGGCTGGCACATTCGGGCCGAAGTACTTCTGCGCCGTCTCATGGGCGAGAACAACGTTCTGGGGATCGTCGAGGGCCGTCGCCGCATCGCCCGCAGCCAGCGGCAAGGTGAACATAGTCAGGAAGGCCGGATCGACAGCGAGGAAGGACTCGTCAAAGGTCGCATCGCCATACGAGACTTTGCTGTATCCCAACTTCATAGAAACCAATTCGCGGATGCCGGTGACTTTAGCGCGCACGTCCTCGCGCAGACGGTAACCTATCATCGTGGAACGCTTGGGAGAGGAACCGGGGTCGGGCTCTAGAAGCTCAACATAGATGGCGAAGATCCGGTCCCCTTTTTCGTGCCAAGCGTCGAAGGAGGTCTCGTGGCGCACGAACAGCAGACACAGAACCGCCACGGCAAAGGCCGCAGACAGGCCGACGATGTTGATCAGCGAAATCGTCTTGTTGCGCCCCAATACGCGCAGGGCAATAATCAGATTGCTCTTCCACATAGTGTGATTCCCCATATTCTCGTTGAGTGTTCAGGACTGTTAGTAACTCGCAGTATACGTTCGTTCTTCCATTGACTACTCATAGCGCAGCGCTTCCACTGGATCGATCCGACTCGTCCTGATGGCATGGTACGCGACGCTCACCCAAGCGGCGACCAACGCGGCTGCAACCGCCACGACGAACGAAGCAGCACCGACCTCGGCGCGCTCGCTGAACTGCTCCACCCACGCAGCCATGCCAAAGTAGGCGATCGGGCAGGCGAGCAAGCTGGCCACCAGCACCAAACGCGTAAGCTCTCCGGCGAGGAGGCGACCGATCTCTACTCCGGTAGCACCCAATGCCTTGCGCACTCCGAACTCCATGCGCCGGCGCTGCGCGGCAAAGGAAGCGAGGCCGAACATCCCCACGCAGGCGACGAGCAGGGCCAGCCCGCCGAAGCCGGCAAACAGCGTCCCCAGCCTTTCATCCTTTCGGTACATGGCGGCAAAGCGGTCGTCGAGCAGGGAATACTCAAAGGGGTGGACGGGATCTAACTCTGCCATCACCGCTTCGACTTGCTGCACGACGTGCTGTAGGGAATGGGCGCGGAAGCGAATGAGCAGGTAGTTGTTCCACGGCCATAGCTGCATGACGACCGGTTGGATGCCGCGCCGCAGAGATCCTGAGTGGAAGTCCTCAACCACGCCGACGACAGTGCCCTCAGGGGAGACGCCTGTGCCCCCGGCTTGCCCGATCGCCAAAGTCCGGCCAATGGCAGCCTCCGCAGACTCCCATCCCAGCGCCTGCACCGCCGCCTGCGAGAGGACAAAGTACCCGTTGCGCGGCTCCATGTTCTCAGTGAACCCCTCTCCTGCTGCTAGGGTCATGCCGAGCGTTTCCGTCGCTCCGGCATCGACCCACAGCAGATCGACGCTCACGGGATCTGCCTCCGCCCGATGCGGCTGGATGCTGCTTTTGCCCACCGGCCCTGCCGGCAACAACGCGGCTGCGCTCACCGAGGTGATCTCCGGTAGCTGGCCCAACCGCGCCTTCACCGCCTGCGGGTCGCCCCGCATCGGCTGGCTGCGGATCGGCACCACCAAGACCTGCTCAGTCTCGATACCAAGTTCCGCGTTCTCGATAAAAGCCAATTGCTGCTGAGCGATCGCCGTTGCGCAGAGCAGTCCCACGGAGACGACGAACTGCGCCGTCACCATACCTAGGCGACCCCTTCTGCTGCCGACGGTACCACTACCTTCCAAAGCCCGCACCGGCGCGATCCGGGCGAGGCAAAAGGCGGGGTATCCCCCCGACAAGACCACCGCCAAGAGAAAGATCGACGCCATCAGGGCCAACACCTTCGGATCGGAGTACGCCAGGGCAATCTCCGTCCCGCCGAAGCGCGTCACGTGTGGAGCCAACGTGTCCGCCAAGGCCACGGCGATAGCAAAGGCCAAGGAGGTCACCACGGCTGATTCGATCAAGAACTGCCGCGCCAGTTGGCTGCGACCAGCGCCCATCGACAGCCGCAGCCCAATCTCGCGCACTCGCTGTGCGGCCAAAGCGGTCCCCAGATTGGCGTAGTTGAGGCAGGCGACGAGCAGGACCAAGCACGCGACCGTCGCCAAGATGATCACCTCGCGGATATCTCCACCCCCTGAGATGCCCAAATCCTCCCGCGAATAAAGGTGAATCCGGTGAAGCGCCTGTAGCTCCCAGTGGCCGCGATCGTCAACGCCGAAGTGTTCTTGCCGCAGTTGGTCGAGCAGACCGCTCAACGAATGCTGCTCAACGCCGGGACGCAGCAGCAGATACGTGCGGTACATGCTGCGCCGCCAGTCGCTCACCGCGCTAGACCCCAGCCAGCGTTCCACCGTGGCAAAGGAGGCGAGGAACTCAATCCGCAGGTGCGACTGCTCGGGCAGGTCGCGCAGAATCCCGGTCACCTTCAGGTCGAGATAATCCTTGAAGCGGATGACTTGCCCCATGGGATCGGCGTCGCCGAACAGCTTGCGCGCCGCAGACTCGGAGAGGAGGACGGCAAAAGGCTGGTCGAGCGCAGTGGCGGCGTCGCCAGCAACCAAGGGCAGGGTAAAAACCTTCAGAATCTCCGGGTCGGCGAAGAGAAAGGCATCCTCGTAGAAACGCTTCTCTCCGTGGCTGACGAGCGGCACTGGGTTGTCCACACTCAGCAAGCGCCCTACAGCTTCCACCTCGGTCGCCTCGCGCTGAAGGCTGGTGCCGAGGACGGCAGGCGTCGTCAAGCGGGTAGCTTTCTCACCCTGGGAGACAACTCGGTAGATGCGCTCGCCGTGCTCGTGAAACCGGTCGGTCTCCAGTTGGCCGAGCACCCATAAGGCCATGAGCATACAGCCCGCGAGCCCAACCGCTAAGCCGCCGACATTGGTCAGCGCGTAGATCCGGTGGCGAGTCAGATGGCGGGCGGCGATGTGCAGGTAGCTCTTGAACATGATCTACTCCTAGCGAAGACATCCACGCTGCGTGGACTCATTCGTAGCGCAGCGCTTCTACTGGATCGGCCTTAGCGGCCTTGTACGCCTGATGGCCGGAGCTAATCAGAACCGCGACGAGCGCAATCGCAGCGCCAGCGGCAAAATGCCACGCCGCCAGATCGATGCGGAAGGCAAAGCCGTTCAGCCAATCGCGCATCCACCACCAAGACAGAGGCCACGCCACCGCCGAGCCAATCAGGGCGAGACAGGCAAACTCGCGGGTGATCAGCGTGGTGAGGCCGAGGACGCTGGAACCAAGGGCTTTGCGGATGCCGATCTCCTTGGTGCGGCGACCGGCGGCGAGGGCGGTGAGCGCAAAGGCCCCAAGGGCGGAGATAAACACCGCGCCGACCGCAGCCCACGTGATGAGCCGACGCCAGCGCAACTCGTCGCGGTAAGCCGCTTCCAAGTCCTGCTGCAGGAAGGAGAACTCGAAGTCAGCGTAATCAACGATGCTGTCCCATGACTCTTGCATATGCTGGACGACCTCTTGCATATCTCCTGGCTTCACGCGCACGAGCATGAGATTGGCTTCGTAGTGACCTGGTCCCAAGGCGGGATTGAGCAACAGCAGGCCCGGGGGGACGTCTTCGTACCCTGACTCGAAGGTGAAGTCCTCGACTACACCGATGATGCGTGCCCCATCCCGCGCCCCAAACACCGGCCTGAACCCCGATCTGCTCGACATCCGCCCAACTTCGATCATCTCACCAATCGGGTCGACGAGTACGAGTTGTGTCGCCGCGCTCTCGGAGATCAGAGCGAGGTTATTCTTGTCGCCCTGCGCCAGCGAGAAGTCCCGTCCAGCTATCAGTTCCAAGTTCATGGTCTCCACGAAGTTGTGATCTACCGTGTAAAGACGGACTTTTGTCTCCCGGCCGTTCTCGGTCTTAGCGCGGTAGTCGGACCAACGAGTGTCTTGCAGGAAGTTGTTGTCCACCATGGTAACCGAGGCGACCCGACTATGGCGGAGGAAAGCCTCCACGAGTTCGGGATGATCGGGCTTCAAGTCGTAGAGAGCATTCGTATGTACCGCTATGACGCGCTCTTGGTCGAGCCCCAAGTCGCGGGCCATGACGTGCTCTAGTTGGTGATACATGACCAGCGTACAAGTGATCAACCCCACGGAAATGGCCAACTGCACACCCACGAGCACGCGGCTAAATCGAGCGATCCCGGACATAGACACGTTGCGCCGAATCGCGCTCAAAGGATCCAGACGGGATAGCACGAACGCCGGATACCAACCCGCTCCCAAACTGACCAGCAACAACAACGCCCCCAATGCACCCAGCATACCCGGCTCGCTCAGACCAAGCGACAGCTCTTGCGAGAAGGTGGCGTTGAACGCCGGCAGTAGCAGCGCCGCCAACGCACATCCGGCACCCAACCCGACAACAGACAGCACCACCGCCTCGCCGATGAACTGACGCATCAACTGCCCGCGTCCAGCACCCGCCGCCTTGCGCACACCGACCTCCGCTGCCCTCAGCGAGGCCCGGCCAATGGCCAGATTGACGAAGTTGATACATCCCATCAACAAGACTGCCAAGGCCATACTGACGAGTACATACGAGACGTACGGATCCCTCGGCTCCACCACGCCGTGTCCGTCCTTAAATGACATCAAGCTGGTATCCGAGCGCAGGTCGGCCAGCGGCTGCAACCGAAACCAAGAGAAATCCTCCGGGAGGTCTTCCGGGATCTCCCCTCCATCCCTTTGAGCTATGGCCCGCGTGAGTTGCACGAAGGCCGGCGCTACGTCAGCCGGGTCTGCATCGGACGCGAGTAGGACGTATGCGTTGCACGTGCCTTCCCACTCATCCGGGGAACGGTGGTAGAGTAACTCCGTGTTGTCGAACGGCAGCAGCATGTTGAACTGAATCGACGACGTGCGCGGAACTGGTGCCGCCACTCCGGTGATGGTGAAGTCCTCGACATCGGACGTGGCCAGCGAGGTTAACCTCAGACTCTGGCCCAGCGGATCGGCGTCCCCGAACAGGCGTTGAGCCATTTCGTAGCTCAAGACGACGGAATTGCGCTCGGCCAGCGCCGTGGCGGCGTTCCCTAGCAGGAGCGGGAAGTCAAAGACCTCGAAAAACGCGGGATCGACGAGGAGGAATTCCTCATCGGCCGAGTTGCCCGCGAAGGTCGTCCGCACGACGCGGTCATCTATGTCGTTCCCTCTCGCCGCGCTGAGGCGCACCGTGCGCTCCACCTGCGGTGAGAGGGCCTCCAGCTCGGGCGCGAAAGCAAAATCAATCACGTCGGCGTAGCGCACTAACCCCTCCTCTGGGTCCATGGCCTCGACATAAACGCGATAGACCCGGTCCCCTTTGCTGTGGAAGCGATCAAACGACCACTCCTGAGAGGCAAAGCGCCAAGCGAGCAGACAGAACGCCATGCCTAGGCTCAGCCCGGCGAGGTTGATGACCGTGTGCAGGCGGTGGCGCATCAAATTGCGCCAAGCGATGATCAGATTATTGCGTAGCATGATTAGTACCTTCCTTCTCACTCAAATCGGTGCGACTTATAGGGAATCCCTCTACTCGTAGCGCAGCGCTTCTACCGGGTCTCCCTTAGCGGCCTTATAGGCCTGATGGCCGGAGCTAATCAAAACCGCGACGAGCGCAATCGCAGCGCCAGCGGCAAAGTGCCACGCCTCCAGATCAATGCGGAAGGCAAAGCCGTTCAGCCAATCGCGCATCCACCACCAAGACAGAGGCCACGCCACGAGCGAGCCGATCAGGGCGAGACAGGCAAACTCGCGGGCCATCAGCGTGGTAAGGCCGAAGACACTGGCACCAAGGGCTTTGCGGATGCCGATTTCCTTGGTGCGGCGACCCGCAGCGAGGGCAGTGAGCGCAAAGGCCCCAAGGGCGGAGATAAACACCGCGCCGATCGCAGCCCAGGTGATGAGCCGACGCCAGCGCAGCTCGTCGCGGTAGGCCGCCTCCAAATTCTGCTGTAGGAAGGAGAACTCGAAGTCGGCATAGTCAACGATGCTGCTCCACGTCTCCTGCATGTACTGGACGGCCTCCTGCGGGTCTCCCGGCTTCACGCGGACGAACATGAGATCGGCAGTACCGTGGTCGGGATTGAGCAGCAGCAGACCCAAGGGAACATCCTCGTACCCTGACTCGAAGGTGAAGTCCTTGACTACGCCGATGATGCGCGCTCCAGTCCCGACCCTGCGATGTATCGGCTCGGGCCCCTCACTCGATATGCGGACGATATCGATCTTCTGATCGAGTGGGTCGATGAGTCCCAACTGCGTCGCCGTGCTCTCGGAGATCAACACAAGATTATCCTTGTCTCCTTGGGCCAGCGAGAAGTCCCGTCCATGTATCAGCTCCAAGTTCATGGTCTCTGCAAAGTTGTGATCCACCTCGTAAGGGAAGACCTCCGCTCCCCGGTTGCTCTCGGTCATTACCTGGTATTTCCTCCAATGCCGAAAAGGGTGCCAGAAATCTTCATAATCTTCATCCAGCAGGGTGATCGAGGCGAGGCGACTGTGCTGCAGAAAGGTCTCCACAAGGAGATTCAGATCATCCATACCGCTGACAGGGTCCGTATTCACCGCGATGATGCGCCCCTGATCGAACCCGTGCCGAGTCATTAAGTGCTCTAACTGGTGATACATGACCAGCGTGCAGGTGATCAATCCTACAGAAATGGCCAACTGCACACCCACGAGTACACGACTAAGCCGAGTGATTCCGGTCATGGACACGCTGCGCCGAATCGCACTCAGGGGCGTCAGACGGGAGAGCACAAGCGCCGGATACCAACCGGCACCTAGGCTGACGAGCAGCAGCAACACCACTAATGCACCCAGCATACTCGGCTCACTCAGACCAAGCGAAAGCTCCTGCGAGAAGATGGCATTGAACGCTGGCAGTAGCAGCTCTGCCAAGGCACACCCAGCACCCAACCCGAGAACAGAGAGTACCGCCGCCTCGACGATGAACTGGCGCATCAACTGGCCATGTCCGGCACCCACCGTCTTGCGCACGCCGACCTCCGCCATCCGCAGCGAGGCCCGGCCAATGGCCAAGTTGACGAAGTTGATGCTCCCCATTAACAAGACCGCCAAGGCCATGCTGACAAGCACGTACGAGATATACGGATCTCTCGGCTCTACCACGCCGTGCCCGTACAAGCTCAGTAGGCCGGTATCCGAGCGCAGATCAGTCAGCGGCTGCAACCGATACGGAGAGAAATCCTCCGGAAGGCCTTTTGGAGCTTTATCTCCCCAGTGTTGAAGCAGGATCTGCGCGATCTGTACGAAGGCCGGTGCTACGTCGGCCGGGTCCGCGCCGGGCGCGAGCAGGACGTAGGCATTGCACGAACCTTCCCACGCATCCGAGGACTCGCGGAAGAGGAACTCCGTGTTCTCAAACGGTAGCAGCATGTTGAACTGAATCGACGATGTGCGCGGAACCGGCGCGGTCACCCCAGTGATGGTAAAGTCCTCGACACCAGACCCTTTCATCGAAGCGATCGTCAAGTGCTGTCCCAGCGGATCGGCGTCGCCGAATAGGCGTTGAGCCATTTCATAGCTCAGGACGACGGAGTTGCGCTCGGCCAACGCCGTGGAGACGTCTCCTAGCAGGAGCGGAAAGTCGAAGACCTCGAAAAACGCCGGATCGACGAGCAAGAATTCTTCGTCGGACGAGCTACCCGCAAAGGTCGTGCGCACGACGCGGTCATCTCTGGCACTCCCTTCCGCTGCGTTGAGGCGTACCGTGCGCTCCACATGCGGAGAGAGGGCCTCCAACTCAGGCGCGAAAGCAAATTCAATCGCGTCGGCCGTGTGCATTTGCCCCTCTGGACTCATGATCTCGAGGCAAACGCGATAGATCCGGTCCGCTTTGCTGTGGAAGCGATCAAACGACCACTCCTGAGAAGCAAAGCGCCAAGCGAGCAGGCAAAATGCTATACCTAGGCTCAGCCCGGCGAGGTTGATGACCGTATGCAGACGGTGGCGCATCAAATTGCGCCAAGCGATGGTCAGGTTATTGCGTAGCATGGTTTCTATTTTCTTTCTCGCTCTAAATCGATACGACTCGTAGGGAAATAACGATCATTAGTCTCTACTCGCTGCGCAGCGAGTCCACCGGATTCGCCAGCGCCGCTCGAACCGCGTGATATCCCGACACCAGCCAAGTCAGTCCCAGGGCGATCAGGCCACCAGCCGAGTAGCTGAGCAGGTCGAGCTCAATGCGGTCCACCTCACTGCGGAGTAACATCTCCGAGAGCCGGTAGGTCAGGGGCATGGCGATGACCACGGCGATCAGCACGAGCCGCGTGGACTGCGACGATAGCAGCACGGCCACGCTCGCCGTCGAGGCACCGAGAACCTTGCGCACGGCCACCTCCTTGGTGCGTCGGCTAATGGCGAGGGAGGCCATGCCGAAGACGCCAAGACAGGCGATTAGCACAAGGAACCCGGTCGCCCAGCGCAGCCGGCTAATGATGCTGGCGTGATAAAAGAAGCGCTCGGCGATATGGTCTTCGAGAAAGCGATAAGTAAAGGGCACCCCAGGCGACAGCCGTTCCCAAGCCTCGCGCAGCTCGGCGAGTGTCTCGGGCACCCCCTCGGGTCGCACCCGCACCAGCACCGTCGCAATGCGATACTCCGGTCGGACGCTGAGCACGAGTTCCGGCACGAAGCCCCTAGAGCTGGGATCATCGTGCTGGAAGTCGGAGACCACGCCAATAATCTGCGGCCGGTGCCTGCCTTCGAGGTAGGAGCCAACGACCGGTCCCTCCAGCGTGGCCGCTAGATGCTGGTTGACGAGCGCTACACGACCGCTGGCTAGCAGGTCCGGGGGGAAGTCCTCACCCTCGACCAGCTCCAGGCCAAGAGTGCGCAGGAAGTACGGATCGACCTCCATCAGCGAGGCCTCCGGCCGTTCCCGGTCGTCGAAGCGAAAGTCACTGACTTTGTCGGGGAAGCCTCTGGAGCCGGACACGGCGAGCACACCCGGAAGCGGGAGCACCTCCTGGCGGAAAATCTCAAGGAAGCGCTGCGACTCATGCACGCCTTCCTCTTTCGAGGAGCCCGCAAACGTCGGGATACAGACCACGAGCTGCGGGTCGTAGCCCTGATCTAGGGACTCCCAATGATCAACCTGCCGATCCATGACGAGAGCCGTGGTCAGGAACACCGTGGAGGCCACGAACTGAACGACTACTAAGATGCGGCTGGCACGGCTTCGCACCTGGAGTCTGTCTTGCATAATCTCGACCGGCTGCATCCGCGACTGCACCAGCGCCGGGTACGCGCCCGCCACGAGCCCCATGACCACGCCGAATCCGGCCAAGGCCATCACCGTCCACGGCGTGTACTGCAGGTCGAGGCGCTGCTGTTCAAACGCTCCGGGCAACGTCAGCAGACGATTCAGGCCCGGCAGCAAGGTCTCCGTCAGCAGCACGGCGAGCGCTAGGGCGGCGAAGCTGAGCAGCAGGGACTCGGCGAAGTACTGGCGCATTAGCTGTCCCCGTCCGGCACCGACCACCTTGCGCACACCCACTTCGTGCGCCCTAATCAGCGACATGCCCGCGGCCAAGTTGGCGTAGTTGATGCACGCTAGCAGCAGCACGAGGCAGGCGACGAATCCGTAGCTGTAGAGCGCGCTCTTCATCCCCCTCCCTCTGCTGAGTTGGGGGTGTAGCCGCTTGTCGAACAGCGGCACGATGACGAGTTGAGAATCCTCCCAGTACCGGTCCGGATCGAAGGCCAAGGCAGATTCCACGCCCGCAGCATCGGCGATCTGTAAGTAGGTCTCGCCTGCGCCGCGCCCCCCAGTCTGGATTTCCCGCTGGACGAAGGGGATCACCCAGTCGAACTTCAGGCTGGATTCGTACGGCACGTCGGCGGCGATCCCGGAGACGACGAAGTCTCCGCTGATACCGCGGTCCCCTAACTGCAGGGTCTGGCCCATGGGGTCGGCGGAGCCGAACAGCCGCTGCGCCAGCCGCCTCGACAGCACGATCGAGTTCGGCCCGTCAAGGGCCGTGCCCGGATCGCCCGCGATCAGCGGGAAGCTAAACAGATCAAAGAAGTTAGGGTCGGCGAACCGTCCCCTCGCCTCGGTCACTTGATCCCCGTAGCTCAACAGCCCGGACGTATCGTCCGTACGCACTGAGCGCAGCACAGCGGGGAGTGTGGCGACCATCTCCGGGCCGAGGTCTCCCGGCGTCGACGTATGGGCCCGCCCTTTCCCGGCCGGATGTGTCATGCAGACTTGGTAGATCTGCTCGCCCTTGGCGTGGAAGCGGTCCCACGTCAGCGCCCTATACACGTACAGGCCGACGAAGATGGCCACCACAAAGGCCGCGGCCAGCCCACCCACGTTGATCGCGGTGTACATCCGATAGCGGCGCAAATTGCGCCAAGCAACGATCAGGTTATTGCGTAGCATGGCTAGTACCTTCCTTCTCGCGTTAAATCGATGCGATTTGTAGGGCAATAACGATCATTAGTCTCTACTCGCTGCGCAGCGAGTCCACCGGATTCGCCGTCGCCGCTCGAATCGCGTGATAACCCGACACCAGCCAAGTCAGTCCCAGGGCGATCAGGCCGCCAGCCGAGTAGCTGAGCAGGTCGAGCTCAATGCGGTCCACCTCACTGCGGAGTAACATCTCCGAGAGCCGGTAGGTCAGGGGCATGGCGATGACCACGGCGATCAGCACGAGCCGCGTGGACTGCGACGACAGCAGCACGGCCACGCTCGCTGTCGAGGCACCGAGAACCTTGCGCACGGCCACCTCCTTGGTGCGTCGGCTGACGGCGAGGGAGGCCATGCCGAAGACGCCGAGACAGGCGATTAGCACAAGAAACCCGGTCACCCAGCGCAGCAGGCTAATGGTGATGGCGCGGATAAAGAAGCGCTCGGCGATATGGTCGTCGAGGAAGCGATAACTAAAGGGCACCCTAGGCGACAGCCGGTCCCAAGCCTCGCGTAGCTCAGCGAGGGTCTCGGGCACCCCTTCGGGTCGCACCCGCACCAGCACCGTCTCAATGGGACGATCCGGTAGGACGCTGAGCACGAGTTCCGGCACGAAGCCTCTGGAACTGGGATCATCGTGCTGGAAGTCGGAGACCACGCCAATAATCCGCGGCCGGTACCCGCCTTCGAGGTAGGAGCCGACGACCGGTCCCTCCAGCGTGGCCGCTAGCTGCTGGTTGACGAGTGCTACGCGACCACTGGCCAGCAGGTCCGGGGGAAAGTCCTCACCCTCGACCAGTTCCAAGCCGAGGGTACGCAGGAAGTATGGATCAACCTCAATCAGCGAGACCTCCGGCCGTTCATGGTCGTCGAAGCGAAAGTCACTGACTCTGTCGGGGAATTCGCTGGAGCCGGACACGGCGAGCACGCCTGAAAGTGGGAGGACCTCCCGGCGGAAGATCTCGAGGAAGCGCTGCGACTTGTCCACGCCTTCCCCTTTCGAGGAGCCCGCAAACGTCGGGATGCAGACCACGAGCCGCGAGTCGTAGCCCTGCTCTAGGGACTCCCAATGATCGACCTGCCGGTCCACAACGAGGGCCGTGGTCAGGAACACCGTGGAGGCCACAAACTGCACGACTACTAGGATGCGGCCGGCGCGGCCTCGCACCTGGAGCCTGTCCTGCATAATCTCGACCGGCTGCATCCGCGACTGCACCAGCGCCGGGTACGCGCCCGCCACCAGCCCCATGACCACGCCGAACCCAGCTAGGGCCACCACCGTCCACGGCGTGTACTGTAGGTCGAGGCGCAGTTCGAACTCTCCGGGCAACGTCATCAGACGATTCAGGCCCGGTAGCAAGACCTCCGTCAGCAGCACGGCGAGCGCTAGGGCGGCGAAGCTGAGTAGCAGAGACTCGGCAAAGTACTGGCGCATTAGCTGTCCCCGTCCAGCACCAACCACCTTGCGCACACCCACTTCGTGCGCCCTCGTTAGCGACATGCCCGCGGCCAGATTGGCGTAGTTGATACACGCCAGCAGCAGCACGAGGCCGGCGACGAATCCGAAGGTGTAGAGTGCCGCCATCATCCCCCTCCCTCCGCTGAGTTGGGGGTGCAGCCGCTTGTCGAACAGCGGCACGATAACGAGCCTAGCACCCTCCTCCACCTCCATGTACCGTTCCAGATCAAAGGCCAAGGCCGACTCCACGCCCGCGGCATCGGCGATCTGTAGGTAGGTCTCGCCTGGGCCAGCCTTGAAATCGCCGGCCCACGCAGTCTGGGCTTCCCGGTGGGCGAAGGGGATCACCCAGTCGAACTTCAGGCTGGACTCGTACGGCACGTCGGCGGCGACCCCGGTGACGACGAAGTATCCGCTGATACCACGGCCCCCCAGCAGCAGGGTCTGGCCCATGGGGTCGGCGTCGCCGAACAGCCGCTGCGCCAGCCGCCTCGATAGCACAATCGAGTTCGGCTCGTCGAGGGTCGTGCCCGGATCGCCCGCGATCAGCGGGAAGCTGAACAACTCGAAGAATCCGGGGTCGGCGAACCGTCCCGTCGCCTTGGTCTCTTGCCCCCCGTAGCTCAGCAGTCCGGACTCATCTTCCGTACGCACCGAGCGCAGCACAGAGGGGAGTGTGGCTACCATCTCCGGACCGAGGCCTCCCGGCACCGACGTATGGGCCCTTTCCGATGATGCGGCCGACCATATCATGCAGACCTGGTAGATCTGCTCACCTTTGGCGTGGAAGCGGTCCCACGTCAGCGCACTATGCACGTACAGGCCGACGAAGATGGCCACCGCAAAGGCCGTGGCCAGCCCACCCATGTTGATCGCGGTGTACATCCGATAGCGGCGCAGATTGCGCCAAGCAACGATCAGGTTATTGAGTAGCATGGTTAGTACCTTCCTTCCTGGTTAGTACCTGATGTTAGGCACTGTGTAAAGCCGCCGCGGCCCCAGTGTCATGCCTGCGAAAGCAGGCATCCAGAGATGCCCTTTTGAGGCTAGTGCGTTAGGCTGGATTCCCGCGTGCGCGGGAATGACGGCGGGCGACGGGGCCACAGGCCGCAAGCGGCAGACGTGGCATAAGAGCCTGCCCTGAGAAGGCAGGGGCTGCGTAACATCAGTTAGTACCTTCCCTCTTGCTCTATCTTGCCGTCCAACAGATGCACCACCCGGCTACCGTAACCAGCGTTCTTCTCCGAGTGCGTCACCTGCACAATCGTCGTGCCCTCGCCGTTCAACTCCCGCAGCATGTCCATCACCTCTTCTCCCTGCTTGGAGTTGAGGTTGCCCGTAGGCTCGTCGGCGAGAATCAGCGTCGGCTGGCCGATCAAAGCGCGCGCCACGCCGACGCGCTGTTGCTCGCCGCCGGAAAGCTGGTGCGGGAACAGGTCCTTTTTGGCCACCATCTGGAAGCGGTCGAGCAACTCGCTCACCCGCGCCTTGCGCTCGGAACCCTTCACCTTTTGGTAGAGCAGCGGCATCTCCAAGTTTTCGTACACCGTCTGCTCGTCAATCAGGTGATAGGCTTGAAAGACAAAACCAATGTGCCCCCGATGGATCTCGGTGCGTTCCTTCTCCCCCATTCCGCCCACCTCTTCGCCGAGAAAGTGATACGACCCAGCCGTCGGCTCATCGAGCATCCCCATGATGTGCAAAAGCGTCGATTTGCCCGCGCCGCTCGGCCCCATAATCGACACGAACTCGCCCTCGGCGACGTTCAGGTGTACGTAGCGCAGCACGTAGGTCTTGCGAGGACCGGATTGGTGGTACTTTTCGATGTCATGCATTTCGATCATGATGTGTCTCCACGTCTTGGTTATTCAGTGCGCAGCGTTTCTATTGGATTGGTCAGGGCCGCTCGCATCGCTTGGTGGCCCACCGTCAACCCGGCAATGGCGAAGGACAAGGCTCCCGACAGCAGGAACAGGCCCACGCCGATTTCCACGCGATAGACAAACTCCTGTAGCCAGTGGGTGGCCAAGCCGTAGGCGATGGGCACGCTGAGGAGGAAGGCGATGGCAACGGGCTTGGCGAAGTCGCGTAGCAGCATGGCGGTGAGGCCGCCGGGAGAAGCGCCGAACACCTTGCGGATGCCGATCTCTTTCGTGCGCTCATTGGCGGCGTACGCCGCCATGCCGAAGAGTCCCACCGAGGCGACGGCGATGGCTAAAAAGAGAAAGAGCGTGAGTGCACGGCCCATCAGCAGATCCTCGGAATAGAGATGGGCGACGACCTCTTGGAGGGAGTTGCGCTGGATGGGGTGATGGGGCGAGACGGCAGCCCACTTGTCGTCAATCACTTTGAGGGCTGCGTCGAGATGGCCGGGTTGCACCTGCACGAGAATGACTTCCACCCAGTCATCGACCTGTGCTATGACCAGTGGCTCTACCTCATAGCGCGGACCGTCGAAGTGGAAGTCTTCAACCACGCCCACGACGCGCAAGTCTCCCCAGTAGTTGGAGAGCGTCTTGCCCAGCGGCTCCGCCCATCCCATCTGCTTCGCGGTGGTCTCGTTGATGACAACCGCTCGGTCGTCGGCCGGTTCGTCGGTCAGGGCGCGTCCTTGGACCATGCGCAATCCTAGGATTTCGACGAAGTCGCCATCCGCTTCAAACACGTTCATCTCTGTTTCCCCTTCCACTCCCTCTCCCTCGAACGAATTCCCTAATCTCGAATCCTCACCAGGTACTGACGTAGAAAGGCTTACCGCGGCGATGCGGCTGTCCTGAAGAAGTTCTGTCTTGAAGGCTCGAGCCTGATCTACGGTCAGGACGCTGTTGTTATTATGGACGACGACAACCTGTTCCGACTCCAACCCCAAGACAGAGTCCTTGCGGAGGAGATTTTGGATGTAATCAACTTGGTGCCACATCAGCAGCGTCACCGTCAGCAGCGCCGCCGTAACCGTGAACTGCGCCACTACCAAACCCTGACGCAAGCGCCCACCGCCTACGCGCCCTCCGCGCACCGCGACCGTCGGCTGAAAGCGCGCCACGACCCAAGCCGGATAGGCACCCGCGACCAGTCCAACCCCTACCGCCAGCGCCGCCGCCCCGGCGTAGGTCGAACTCGTCCAGCGCAACTGAGGCAACTCGAAACCGGATCCCGCAATGACGGGCAGGAGCAGACTCAAGACCTCTGTTAAGACCGCGCCCAGCACGGTCGCCGCAGCGCTCAACAGCACCGACTCGCTCAGAAATTGGCGCATGAGCTGGCCGCGATGAGCGCCGAGGGCCTTGCGCACGCCGATCTCGTGAATCCGTCGCCCCGCCCGTGCCGTCGCCAAGTTCACGTAGTTGACGCCGGCGATCATCAAGACCACTGCCGCTAAAATGGTGCCTAGCGTCAAATAGAGGGGGTTGCCCCTTGGGCCAAGGAAGTTGCCCAACTCCGTGTCGAAGTAGATCGATTTCAGGGGTTGCAGCGCGTAGGAACCGGACAACCAAGCCTCCTCGAAGATGCTAGGGATGCGTGCAGCTACCGCAGCAGGGTCGGCACCGGGCGTTAGTTGCACGAAGATCCAGCTAGACGACACCTTTGTCCGATTCACCGTGTACTCTGTGGCAAAGGAGAGCAGCGCCGAGAACTGAATCAATGAACTGGAGGGCGGCTGGCCGACGATGCCGGTAACCTCGCAATCGAACTCCTCATTGACCCGAACGACCTGTCCGATGGGATCGCTCTCGCCAAAGAGCCGACGGGCCAACGGCTCGGTCAGCACCATGGTGTAGGGGCGCGTTAGAGCCGTCTTGGGGTCGCCGCGTAGAAGCTGGAAGCTAAACACGTCGAAAACGCTGGCTTCCGTCCAAATAACCTTTTCAGATACTCCGTCCTTGTCCCCGACCCGAAGCAGCCTCGGCTCCCCCCCCGGTCTGAAGCGGACCGCTTCCTCGACTTCGGGCAATTGCTCCTCAAGGGTCGGCCCCAGCGGTATCGGCATACTTGCCGAGTACTCGGACCATTCCCAACTGGCTAGCAGGTGATCGATCCGATCTTCTTTCTCGAGCACGCGGTAAACCCGGTCCTTTTTCTCGTGAAAGTCGCCAACCGAGAGCTGATAGGCGGCGAATTGGACGATCAACAGGCACAGGCAAAAGCCGACGGCCAAACCGAAGATGTTGATCGCCGCGTAGCCACGCTCTCGCCACAAAAGCCGCAGCGCCGTCGTCAGGTAATTGCTCAGCATGGATAATTCCTCTCGTCTCGTAGTGAGGGTCCCTAGAACGTCTCGCTGAACCGGATCGCATAGTGCCAATCGGCGTCGCGTTGCCCAAAGGGCTTGGCCAACTCGAATTGGCACTCGTCGTCGCCTATCCCAAAACCGAGGCTGGCCTTTAAGTCAGTGTCGAGCGATTCCCCGTCCGCGATCTTTGCGGCGTCCTCTGGCCGGGCAAACCAAGCGGAACCCACATCAAAGAGGACGCCAGCGCGCCATCCGTCGGAGTGGTCCGGGGCAATCCAGTATTCGGCATTGAGGAGAATCATCCGGTCTCCGGTAAATGCCTTGTACGAATACCCCCGCAGCGTCGAATAGCCCCCCAGATCGAACAAGTACTGCCGCGGCAAACCCCCTTGAGACGGGCATGTATCGCCGTCTCCTATACACCGCCCCACACCCCCATCTCCCCGTCCAAGACGGAGCCGCAAGTCTATCTGGGTGCCACGGGCGATGAGCTGGTAGCGGCGGAGATCTATTAGATAGCGCCGGAAGGCGAATTCGCCGCCCAAGTCGCCGGCGCGTTCGGCCAAGGCATTGACCAGCCACCCCTGCCGCTGGTCTCCGTTGGACCGGGTGTCGAGCTGTACCTCGGCTTGCAACCGGACCGCCGTGCCCTCGTCTATCGCCGGATTGGCGCGGAACTGATCGCGGGCCAAGCGGTTGCCCAGCAAGATCCAATGGACTGCGTTCTCCAAGTTGAAGAATTCGTCGTGAGCCAAGCGCCCGGTAAGCTGCACTACGCCGGCTAAGTTCTGCCCCGCATAGACGCTCCAGCCGACACGGCGGTAGTAATCGCGCAGGTCGCGCCGGAACAGCGCCGCATACACCGAGTTCACCTCCTCGGGCACTAGATAGTTGTCCTGCGTGGCGGTCAGATCGTGCAACTCGGCCCCCAAGCTGGCGAAGTGAGGGTTATCGCGGTGGCAGGCTTGGAACGTGAATACTTGGGTGCCGGCTTGGTAGTGCCATGCGCGGTTGCCAAAGCTATAGGCCAATTCCCCATAGGGGGCCATGCCCTCGCAGTCGCGGTAGGAGCGCGGCACCCGAGCACCCACCAGCAAACCCTCCACCCGGTTGTACCGCACCAAGGGATTTACGTCGTCTTGGTATTGGTATAAATGCGAATCGCCCACACCCCACTTTTGCTCCCATCCCGAATATCTCTTGCTGTCCCAAAGGCCCCGCTTCTCCTCGGCCCATAATGGATGCGACGCCAGCAAGAACACGGCCGCTACTGCGAATGATCTATTCATTGGTATTTCCTTTCAGCAAACGCCCACGGCGGGCGGCATTGGAAGTCTCCCGACGAAGCCGGTGTTGCTACTCAGTGCGCAGCGTTTCTATCGGATTGGTCAGGGCCGCTCGCATCGCTTGGTGCCCCACCGTCAGCCCGGCGATGACGAAGGACAGAGCGCCCGACACCAAGAACAGGCCCGCGCCGATTTCCACGCGATAGACAAACTCCTGTAGCCAGTGGGTGGCCAGCCCATAGGCGATCGGCACGCTGAGCAGGAAGGCAATGGAAACGGGTTTGGCGAAGTCCCGCATCAGCATAGCGGTGAGACCGCCGGGAGAAGCACCGAACACCTTGCGGATGCCGATCTCCTTGGTGCGCTCATGGGCGGCGTGTGCGGCCATGCCGAAGAGTCCTACCGAGGCGACGGCGATGGCTAAGAAGAGAAAGAGAGTGAGTGCACGGCCCACCATCAGGTCCTCGGAGTAGAGTTTGGTGGTGACCTCTTCGAGGGAATTGCGCTGAATGGGGCGGTAGGGCGCGACCGCGGCCCACTTGTCGTCGATCACTTTGAGGGCTGCGTCGAGATGGCCGGGGCGCACTCGCACGAGAATGACGCCCGCCCATCCAGCGACCTGTTCTATAATCAGTGGCTCTATCTCATGGCGCGGGCCGTGGAAGTGGAAGTCCTCAATCACGCCGACGACGCGCTTTCCTCCTTGGACGGCGATCGTCTCGCCCAGCGGCTCCGCCCATTCCATTATCCTCGCGGCGGTCTCGTTGATGACGACCGCTCGGGCGTCGGCCGGTTCGTCGGTCAGGGCGCGTCCTTGGGCCATGCGCAAGCCCATGATTTCGACGAAGTCGCTATCTGCTTGATACACATTTATCTCTATTTGATCTTCCCCTCTCGAAGTCATTCCGAAACCCTGACCACGTACTGTCGTAGAGAGACTCACTGCGGCGATGCGACTGTCCTGAAGCAACTCCGTCTTGAAGGCTCGAGCCTGATCCATGGTCAGACCGCGGTTCTCGACGACGACAACCTGTTCCGGCTTCGACCCCAAGATGGAGTCTTCGCGGAGAAGGTCTTGGATGTAATCGAGTTGGTGCCACATCAGCAGTGTCATCGTCAGCAACGCCGTAGTGGCCGTGAACTGCGTCACCACCAAACCCCGACGCAGGAGTACACCGCCCACGCGGCCCCCGCGCACGGCAGCCGTCGGCTGAAAACGCGCCACGACCCAAGCCGGGTACGCGCCCGCAGCCAGTCCGACCCCTATCGCCAGCACCGCAGCCCCAGCGTAGGTCGAGATCGTCCAGCGCAGGGATGACCATTCAAAATCGAATCCCACCATCGCAGGTAGGAGCAGAACCATAACCTCTGCCATGGCAACGCCTAGCACCGTCGCCGCAGTACTCAACAGTAGTGACTCGCTCAAAAGTTGGCGCATGAGCTGGCCGCGATGAGCACCGAGGGCCTTGCGCACGCCGATTTCGCGAATCCGTCGCCCGGCCCGTGCCGTCGCCAAGTTCACATAGTTGACCCCGGCGATTGTCAGGATCACCACCGCTAAAATGGCGCACACAGCGAGGTACACGGGATTGCCTTTTGGGCCGACGCTGTTGGGCACTTCGGTGTCGAAGTAGATCGATTTCAGCGGCTGTAGCGCGTAGGAACCGGGCGCTTCGGGCAACCCCCTAACCTCCTTGACGATGCCGGAAATGCGCGCGGCTACCGCAGCCGCGTCGGCACCGGGCGTTAGCTGCACGAAGGTCCTGAAGCCTGAAGCGTTCCAACCAGACGCCAACATTGGGTTTGTGGCGGTGGAAAGCGAACGCAGCGCCGAGAACTGGAGCAGCGAGTTGGCGGGCAACTGGCCGACGATGCCGGTAACCTCGTAATCGAGCTTCTCGACGTGGACGACCTGTCCGATGGGATCGCTCTCGCCGAAGAGTCGACGGGCCAACGGCTCGGTCAGCACCATGGTGTAAGGGCGCGCCAAGGCCGTCTTCGGGTCGCCGCGTAGGAGCGGCAAGCTAAACATGTCGAAAACGCCGGCTTCCGCCTCACTAACCTTTTCATATCTTCCGTCCTCGTCTCCGACCCGAAGCAGAACCGGCCAACCCGGGCTAAAGCGGACCGCCTCCTCGACTTCGGGCAATTGCTCCTTGAGGGTTGGCCCCAGTGGTATTCGTACCCCCGCCGTGTACTCGGTATTCTGCGTGTCTGATACCAACACGCGGAATACCCGGTCTTTTTTCTCGTGAAAGTCGCCAACAGAAAGCTGATAGGCGGCGAGTTGGACGACCAGCAAGCATAGGCAAAAGCCGACCGCCAGACCGAAAATGTTGATCGCCGCATAGCCGCGCTCCCGCCACAGAAGCCGCAGCGCCGTCGTCAGGTAATTACCCAGCATGATCGTTCCTTTCGTTTCGTAGTGAGCATCTTCTCCATGTCGTGCATCTCGATCACGATGTGCTTCCGCGTCTTGGTCATTCAGTGCGCAGCGTTTCTATCGGATTGGTCAGGGCCGCTCGCATCGCTTGGTGGCCCACCGTCAGCCCGGCAATGACGAAGGACAAGGCTCCCGACACCAAGAACAGGCCCACGCCGATTTCCACGCGATAGGCAAACTCCTGTAGCCAGTGGGTGGCCAAGCCGTAGGCGATGGGCACGCTGAGCAGGAAGGCGATGGCAACGGGTTTGGCAAAGTCCCGCAGCATCATAGCGGTGAGACCGCCGGGAGAAGCGCCGAACACCTTGCGGATGCCGATTTCCTTGGTGCGCTCATGGGCGGCGTGCGCGGCCATGCCGAAGAGTCCTACCGAGGCGACGGCGATGGCTAAAAAGAGAAAGACCGCGAGTGCGCGGCCCATCATCAGGTCCTCGGAGTAGAGTTTGGTGGTGACCTCTTCGAGGGAGTTGCGCTGGATGAGGTTGTAGGGCGCGACGGCGGCCCACTTGTCGTCAATCACTTTGAGAGCTGCGTCGAGATGGCCGGGGCGCACCCGCACGATAATAACGCCGACCCATCCAGCGACCTGTTCCATGACCAGTGGCTCTATCTCATGGCGCGGACCGTAGAAGTGAAAGTCCTCGATCACGCCCACGACGCGCTTTTCTACCCCCCAAGGGGGGATCGTCTTGCCTGGCCCCATTATCCTCGCGGTGGCCTCGTTGATGACGACCGCATAGGCGTCGGCCGGTTCGTCGGTCAGGGCGCGTCCCTGGATCATGCGCAAGCCCATGATTTCGACGAAGTCGCCATCTACTTGATACTTGTTTATCCTTTGCCCTTCCGCTGTAAAACTCGACGCTCCCGAACCCTCACCCGGTACTGTCATAGAGAGACTCACCGCGGCGATGTGGCTGTCCTGAAGCAGCTCTGTCTTGAAGGCTTGAGCCTGATCCACGGTCAAACCGCGGTTCTGGACGACGACAACCTGTTCCGGCTCCGCTCCCAAGATGGAGTTCTCGCGGAAGCGGTCTTGGATGTAATCAATCTGGTGCCATATCAGCAGCGTCATCGTCAGCAACGCCGTAGTGGCCGTGAACTGCGTCACCACCAAACCCCGACGCAGGAGTACACCGCCTACGCGGCCTTCGCGCACCGCAGCCGTCGGCTGAAAGCGCGCCACGACCCACGCCGGGTACGCACCTGCGACCAGTCCAACCCCCACCGCCAGCACCACAGCCCCGGCGTAAGTCGAGATCGTCCAGCGCAGGGATGACCATTCAAAATCGAATCCCACAATCGCGGGTAGGAGCAGAATCATAATCTCTGCCATGGCAACGCCCAGCACCGTCGCCGCAGTACTCAACAGCACCGACTCGCTCAGAAGTTGGCCAATAAGCTGGCCGCGATGAGCGCCGAGGGCCTTGCGCACGCCGATCTCGTGAATCCGTCGCCCCGCCCGCGCCGTCGCCAAATTCACGTAGTTGACCCCGGCGATCGTCAGGATTATCACCGCTAAGATGGCACACAGAGCGAGGTACACGGGGTTGCCCCTCGGGCCAATGGTGCTGAGCACCTCCGTGTCGAAGTAGATCGATTTCAGCGGCTGTAGCGCGTAGGAATCGGTCAACCCCGTGGCCTCCTTGACGGTGTCGGAAATGTGCGCGACTACCGCAGCCGCGTCAGCATCAGGCGTTAGCTGCACGAAGGTCGTAAAGCTTGAAACGTCCCAACCAGACTCCATCAAGCTCTGATTTATTATGTAATTCGTGGCGAAGGAGGTCAGCGCCGAGAACTGGAGCAGCGAGTTGGCGGGCGGCTGGCCGACGATGCCGGTAACCTCGTAATCGAACGTCCCGGCGTGGACGACCTGTCCGATGGGATCGCTCTCGCCGAAGAGCCGACGGGCCAATGGCTCAGTCAGCACTATGGTGTAGGGGCGCGACAAAGCCGTCTTGGGGTCACCGTGCAGAAGCGGCAAGCTAAACATGTCGAAAACGCCAGTCTCCACCTGACTAACCTCTTCATATATTCCGTCCTTGTCCCCGACCCGAAGCGGACTAAGAAAAGTCCAGCCAAAGCGTACCGCCTCCTCGACTTCGGGCAATTGCTCCTTGAGGGTCGGCCCCAGTGGTATTCGTACCCCCGCTGTGTACTCGGTATTCTGCGTGTCTGATACCAACACGCGGAAAACCCGGTCTTTTTTCTCGTGGAAGTCGCCAACCGAGAGCTGATAGGCGGCGAGCTGGACGGTCAGCAGACACAGGCAAAAGCCGACCGCCAGACCGAAGATGTTGATCGCCGCGTAGCCGCGCTCCCGCCACAGAAGACGCAGCGTCGTCGTCAGATAGTTACCCAGCATGATAGTTCCTTTCGCGTCGTAGCAGGTTTCAAACCATTTGTATCAACGAATTCGTTTCCGTAGGGGCGTCCCTTGTGGGTGCCCCTACTGCACCCGGCGGACCTTGCCAAATGACGACCTGATGCTCGCCTCTTTTGCTACATCCTTCAGCTCAATATCACCCCGGGCTTCAGCGCGCACGGAACCACCAACATGATGAATTGTCACGCTGCCGAAGCTAGAGTAAGCCGAGAGGTCGCCGCCTACATTGCTGACTGTGATAGCTTTGCGCGCATGTGCGTGGGCGGCACCACTAACATCATCAAGTACAAGGCCACCATAGCTGGAACGCGCGTCGAAGATGTCGCGTCGCACCGCCTTGATATCGACCGTTTTGCGAGCCTCGGCGCGCAAAACGCTACCAGCGACATTGCGTATAGTCAGGCCACCATAGCTCGACGACATGTCGAGGTCGCCGTCTATATTGCTGATATTGATGTCCTTACGGGCACTTGCATGGACTGAATTGTCATTACCAGCGACGTTGCTTATGGTCAGGCCACCATAGCTCGACGATACGTTAAGATCGCCGTCTACATTGCTGATATTGATGTCCTTACGGGCACTTGTATGGACTGAACCGTCAATGTCATCCAGCGTCAGAGAGCCATAACTCGACCGAGCGTTGACGTGGGGGCCTTTTACGTGTCTGATATCGACCGTTTTGCGCGCCGAGGCCCGCAAGACGCCATCACCGGTGACATTGCGTATAGTCAGGCCACCATAGCTCGACGATATGTCGAGGTCGCCGTCTACATTATTGATAGTTATGTCCTTACGGGCACTTGCATGGACTGAACCATCGATGTTCTGGATGTCCTGACTGCCAAACATCGTCCTCGCAACTACATCGTAACCCTGCTTTGGCACCAGCACTTTCACGTGAACGCGCAGCGGAGAAGCAGTGTCATAATCGGATTGCCATCGCTCCAAGACGGAGTCATCCACGTGGGTGTAAATGGTGATACCTTGGTCGGGGCTCGAGATTTCGACTTTGTGTTCATTGAGGATGCGATTGGCGTCGTGCTTGTATTGCTCAAGGACACTGCGGGTTACTACCACGCTGACTTGGTTCCCCGCTTGGGAGTCGATTGTCTGCGAGGCATACCTAGAGTTGACTTGCAGCGTTTCGCCGGGATGGGCGACGAGCGTCTTCTCAATTGTAGGCGATGAGGCATCTCCCTCGGGGTTCAGATCCTCACCATATCCCATCATAGCCGACATCGCGACCATAATCAGGACGCGTTGCACTTGGTAAATGAAAGTGTTCATAATGCGTCTCCTCTCACGAAATGGGTGTGCTAGCTACTCGGTGCGCAGCGTTTCTATCGGATTAGTCAGCGCCGCCCGCATCGCTTGGTGCCCCACCGTCAGTCCAGCGATGGCGAAGGACAAAGCACCCGACAACAGGAACAGACCCGCGCCGATTTCCGCGCGATAGGCAAAGTCTTGCAACCACTGGTTAGCCAACCAGTAGGCGATGGGCACGCTGAGCAGGAAGGCGATGGCAACGGGTTTGGCGAAGTCGCGCAGCAGCATGGCGGTGAGGCCGCCAGGAGAAGCGCCGAACACCTTGCGGATGCCGATTTCCTTCGTGCGCTCATGGGCGGCGTGTGCGGCCATGCCGAAAAGTCCCACCGAGGCGACGGCGATGGCTAAAAAGAGAAAGAGCGTGAGCGCGCGTCCCATCAGCAGCTCCTCGGAATAGAGTCTGGCGAAGACTTCTTCGAGAGGATTGCGCAGGATGGGGTGATAGGGCGCGGCGGCGGCCCACTTGTCGTCGATCACTTTGAGAGCCGCGTCGAGATGCCCAGGTTGCACCCGCACGATAATGACGCCCGCCCAGTGCCATGGACTAAATGGTACCATGAACAGTGGCTCTATCTTGCTGTGCGGACCGTCGAAGTGGAAGTCCTCAATCACGCCGACGATGCGCCGCTGGCCCTTGAAGTTGATCATCTCATCCAGCGGCTCGGTCCGCCCTAACATCCGCGCGGCGGCCTCGTTGATGACAATTTCGCCGGTCGCTTCGTCATTTAGGTCGCGTCCCTCGCTCATGCGCAATCCCATGATTTCGACGAAATCGCCATCTACTTCATACACTCTCACCTTTATTTGCTCTTCCACGCCCTCCGGCCTGAAACCGTACATCCCCCGCGACCACCCACCAGGTACTGTCTCAGAGAGACTCACTGCGGTGATGCGGCTGTCCCGAAGAAGCTCCGTCTTAAAGACTCGAGCTTGATCCATGGTTAAAGCGAGATTTCTGATCACCACTACCTGTTCCGGCTCGAACCCTAGGGTCGAGTTCTCGCGGAAGAGGTTTTGGAAGTAATCGAGTTGGTGCCATATCAGCAGCGTCATCGTCATCAACGCCGCCGTGACCGTAAACTGCGCCACTACTAAGCCTCGACGCAGAAGCGCACCACCCACGCGGCCCCCGCGCACCGCAGTCGCCGGCTGAAAGCGCGCCACGACCCACGCCGGGTACATACCCGCAGCCAGTCCGACCCCCACCGCCAGCGCCACAACCCCAGCGCAGGTCCAGATCGTCCAGTGCAAGTAAGGCAACTGGAAATCGGACCCCGTAATGACGGGTATGAGCAGAATCAAGACCTCTGTTAAGACAGCGCCTAGCACCGTCGCCCCAACGCTCAGCAGCATCGACTCGCTCAAAAGCTGGCGCATAAGCTGGCCGCGGTGAGCGCCAAGGGCCTTGCGCACGCCGATTTCGTGAATCCGGTGCCCCGCCCGCGCCGTCGCCAAATTCACGTAGTTGACCCCGGCGATTGTCAGGACCACCGCCGCTAAAATGGCGCACAGCGTCAAGTAGAAGGGATTGCCCCTCGGGCCGAGGTAGCTGGACACCTCCGTGTCGAAGTAAACCGATTTCAGAGGTTGCAGTGCATAGGGCCCGGCAGCATCCGACGACATCCCCGTCGCCTCGATAATGCCGGGAATGCGCGCGGCTACCGCAGCAGGGTCGGCACCGGGCGTTAACTGCACAAAGGTCCTGAAGGCACTCGTACCCTTCGACTCCATCATTTCCCGATTCTCCTTGTACTCCGTGGCAAAGGAGAGCAGCGCCGAGAACTGGAGCAATGAACTGGAGGGTGGCTGACCGACGATGCCGGTGATCTCGCAATCAAATCTTTCGTCGTAGCGGACGACCTGTCCGATGGGATCGTTATCTCCGAACAGCCGACGGGCCAACGGCTCGGTCAGCACTATGGTGTAGGGGCGCGTCAGGGCCGTCTTCGGGTCGCCGCGCAAGAGCGGAAAGCTGAACATGTCGAAAACGCCGGCTTCCGCGGTCAGCATTTCTTCGGAGATCCCGTCCTTGGCCCCGACCCGCAGCAGACGCGGCACACGCCCGCTGAAGCGGACCGCCTCCTCGACTTCGGGCAATTGCTCCTTGAGGGTCGGCCCCAGCGGTATCAGCAACGTTGCCGAGTACCCAGGTGTCTGCAAAAACTTTGGCCCCAGCACGCGGTAAACCCGGTCTTTTTTCTCGTGGAAATCGCCAACGGCGAGCTGATAGTCGGCGAGTTGGATGATCAGCAGGCACAGGGCAAAGCCGACCGCCAGACCGAAGATGTTGATCGCCGTATAGCTGCGCTCCCGCCACAGGAGGCGTAGCGCCGTCGTCAGATAATTGCCCAGCATGATAGTTCCTTCCGCGTCGCTACTCAGCCCGCAGCGTTTCTATCGGATTGGTCAGCGCCGCTCGCATCGCTTGGTGACCCACCGTCAGCCCGGCGATGGCGAAAGACAAAGCGCCCGACACCAAGAACAGGCCCACGCCGATTTCCACGCGATAGGCAAACTCCTGTAACCAGTGGTTGGCCAACCCGTAGGCGATCGGCACGCTGAGCAGGAAAGCGATGGCAATGGGTTTGGCGAAGTCGCGCATCATCATAGCGGTGAGGCCGCCGGGAGAAGCGCCGAACACCTTGCGGATGCCGATTTCTTTCGTGCGCTCATGGGCGGCGTGCGCGGCCATGCCGAAAAGTCCCACCGAGGCGACGGCGATAGCTAAAAAGAGGAAGAGCGAGAGTGCGCGCCCCACCATCAGGTCTTGGGAGTAGAGGCTGGCGGTGACTTCTTCGAGGGAATTGCGCTGGATGGGGCGGTGGGGCTCAACGGCGGCCCACTGGTCGTCGATCACTTTGAGGGCTGCGTCGAGATGCCCGGGTTGCACCCTCACGAGAATGACGCCCCCTCTTTCATCGCCCTGCAGTATAACCAGCGGCTCTATCTTACTTCGCGGGCCGTGGAAGTGGAAGTCCTTGATCACGCCCACGACGCGCGAGTCTCCCCTAGAGGCGCTGATCGTCTTGCCCAGTGGTTCCTCCAATCCCATTATCCGTGCGGCGGTCTCGTTGATGACGACCGCGTCGGCATCGGCCGGTTCGTCGGTCAAGGCGCGTCCTTGGGCCATGCGCAAGCCCATGATTTCGACGAAGTCGCTATCTGCTTTATACACATTTATCTTCATTTGCTCTTCCCCGCTCAGAAACACCATTCCCGAACCCCCACCAGGTATTGTATTAGAGATACTCACCGCGGCGATGCGGCTGTCCTGAAGCAGCTCCGTCTTGAAGGCACGAGCCTGATCCTCGGTCAGACTGCGGTTCTCGATCACCACAACCTGTTCCGGCTTTGCCCCCAAGATGGAGTCCTCGCGGAGGAGGTTTTGGAAGTAATCGACTTGGTGCCATATCAGCAGCGTCAGCGTCATCAACGCCGCCGTAACCGTGAACTGCGCCACCACCAAACCCCGACGCAGGCGCACACCGCCCATGCGCCCCCCCTGCGCTACGGTCGCCGGCTGAAAGCGCGCCACGACCCAAGCCGGGTACGCGCCCGCGATCAGTCCAACCCCCACCGCCAAGGCCGTAGCCCCAGCGTAGGTCGAGATCGTCCAGTGCAACTGAGGCAACTCGAAATTGGCTCCCGCAATGACGGGTATAAGCGGAGTCAAGACCTCTGTTAAGGCTGCGCCTAGCACCGTCGCCGCAGTGCTCAACAGTACCGACTCGCTCAAAAGTTGGCGCATGAGCTGGCCGCGATGAGCGCCGAGGGCCTTGCGCACACCGATCTCGTGAATTCGTCGCCCCGCCCGCGCCGTCGCCAAGTTCACATAGTTGAAACCGGCGATTGTCAGGATCACCACCGCCAAGATGGCGCACAGAGCGAGGTGCATGGTGTTGCCCCTCGGGCCAAAGTGGTTAGGTGCCTCCGTGTCGAAGTAAATCGCTTTCAGGGGTTGCAGCGCGTAGGAATCGGACGCTTCGGGCAACCCCTTAGCTTCCTTGACGATGTCGGCAATGCGCGCAGCTACCGCAGCAGGGTCGGCACCGGGCGTTAGCTGCACGAAGACTGAGAAGCCTGAAAAGCCCCAGCCATACGCTGCCATTGACTCTGTGGCGAGCGAAAGCAGCGCCGAGAACTGGAGCAATGAATTGGAGGGCGGCTGGCCGACGATGCCAGTAACCTCGCAATCGAACTCCTCATTGACCCGGACGACCTGTCCAATGGGATCGCTTTCGCCAAAGAGCCGGCGGGCCAACGGCTCGGTCAGCACTAAGGTGTGGGGACGCGCCAAGGCCGTCTTGGGATCGCCGCGCAGGAGTGGCAAGCTAAACATGTCGAAAACGCCAGCTTCCACCCCACCAACCTTTTCATATATTCCCTCCTTGTCCCCGACCCGCAGCAGACGCGGATAATTCCAGCTAAAGCGGACCGCCTCCTCGACTTCGGGCAATTGCTCCTTGAGGGTCGGTCCAAGCGGTACTGGCATACTTGAGGTGTACCCGGACGTAGTATGAATTCTTGGATGACTGATTGGCCCCATCACGCGGAAAACCCGGTCTTTTTTCTCGTGGAAATCGCCAACCGAGAGCTGATAGGCAGCGAGCTGGATGACCAGCAGGCATAGAGCAAAACCGACCGCCAAGCCGAAGATGTTGATCGCCGCATAACCGCGCTCCCGCCACAAAAGGCGCAGCGACGTCGTCAGATAGTTACCCAGCATGATAGTTCCTTTCGCGTCGAAGCAGGTTTCAAACCATTTGTATCAACGAATTCGTTTCCGTAGGGGCGTCCCTTGTGGGTGCCCCTACTCCACCCGGCGGACCTTGCCAAATGACGAATGGATGCTCGCCTCTTTTGCTACATCCTTCAGCTCAATATCACCCCGGGCCTCAGCGCGCACGGAACCACCGACATGATGAATTGTCACGCTGCCGAAGCTAGAGGATGCTGAGAGGTCGCCGCCTACATTGCTGACTGTGATGGCTTGACGCGCATGTGCGTAGGCGACACCAGTAACATCATCAAGTACAAGGCCCCCAAAGCTGGAACGCGCGTCTAAGATGTCGCGTCGCACCGTCTTGATATCGACCTTTTCGCGGGCCTTGGCGTGCAAGACACTACCAGCGACATCGCGTATGGTCACGCCGCCGAAGCTCGACGACACTTCGAGGTCGCCGCCTACATTGCTGATGTTCACATCCCCACGGGCACTGACATTGGCGAAACCGGCAATGTCATCCAGTACTAAAGAGCCAAAACTCGACGCAGCGTTGACGTGGGAACCTTTTACGTGCTTGATATCAACTTTTCCACGGGCCTCGGCGCGCAAAACTCTACCGACAACATCGCGTATGGTCACGCCGCCGAAGCTCGACGACACTTCGAGGTCGCCGCCTACATTGCTGATGTTCACATCCCCACGGGCACTGACATTGGCGAAACCGGCAATGTCATCCAGTACCAAAGAGCCAAAACTCGACGCAGCGTTGACGTGGGAACCTTTTACGTGCTTGATATCGACCTTTCCACGGGCCTCGGCGCGCAAGACGCTACCGGCGACATCGCGTATGGTCAGGCCACCGAAAATTGAGCGTACCTGAACGTCGCCGAGGGCGTTAATGATAATTGCGTCTTGGCGGGCTTGGGCATTGACCGATCCATTGATGTTCTGGATGTCCTGACTGCCAAACGTCGTCGTCGCATTTACGTCGTAACCCTGCTTTGGCACCAGTGCTTTTACGTGAACGCGCAGCGGAGGAACGGTCTTATAATCGGCTTGCCATCGCTCCAAGACGGAGTCATCCACATCGGTGTAAATGGTGATACCGTGATCGTGGCGCGAGATTTCGACCTTGTGTTCCCGGAGAATGCGATCGGCGTCGTGCTCGTACTTCTCAAGGACACTGCGAGTCACGACCACTCTGACTTGGTTTCCCGCTTGGGAGTCGATGGTCTGCGAGGCATACCTAGAGTTGACTTGCAGCGTTTCGCCGGGATGTGCGACGAGCGTCTTCTCAATTGTGGGCGATGAGGCACTTCCCTCGGAGTTCGAATCCTCACCATATCCCATCATAGCCGACATTGCAACCACAATCAGGACGCGTTGCATTTGGTAAATGAAAGTGTTCATAATGGCGTCTCCTCTCATGCAATGGGTGTGCGCTACTCGGTGCGCAGCGTTTCTATCGGATTGGTCAGCGCCGCTCGCATCGCTTGGTGCCCCACTGTCAGCCCGGCGATGGCGAAGGACAAAGCGCCCGACACCAAGAACAGACCCACGCCGACTTCCACGTGATAGGCAAAGTCTTGCAGCCACTGGTTAGCCAACCAATAGGCGATCGGTACGCTGAGGAGGAAGGCGATGGCAACGGGCTTGGCGAAATCGCGCAGCAGCATGGCGGTGAGGCCGCCAGGAGAAGCGCCGAACACCTTGCGGATGCCGATCTCTTTGGTGCGCTCTTGGGCGGCGTGTGCCGCCATGCCGAAAAGCCCTACCGAGGCGACGACGAGCGATAAAACGAGGAAGACCGTGAGGGCGCGTCCTATCAACAGTTCCTGTGCGTAAAACCCGGCGGAGACCTCTTCGAGGGGTTGGCGTTTGATGGGGCGGTAGGGCTTAACGGCGGCCCACTTGTCGTCGATTACCTTGAGGGCTTCGTCGAGGTGCCCGGGCTGTACCCGCACGATAATGACGCCCACCCAGCCAGTGACCGGTCCCATGAGCAGCGGCTGTATCTTCCGGTGCGGGCCGTCGAAGTGGAAGTCCTCAATCACGCCCACGACGCGCCAGTTTTGGCCTTTGAAGTTGTAGATCATCTTGCCCAGCGGTTCTTCCCACCCCAGCATCTGCACAGCGGCCTCGTTGATGACGATAGCTCGGTCATCGGCCGGATCGTCGGTCAGGGTGCGCCCTTGGGCCATGCGCAAGCCCATGATTTCGACGAAGTCGCCATCCACGCCATACACTCTCATCATTACTTCCCCGGCTCCCTCTGGCTCGGCACTGTACGACACCTCCGAAAACGCACCAGGTACGGTCTCAGCGAGACTCACCGCGGCGATGCGGCTGTCCTGAAGCAGCTCTGTCTTAAAAACTTGGGCTTCATCCCCGGTCATTCCGTGGTTGTGGACGACGACCACCTGTTCCGGCTCAAACTCTAGGGGGGAGTTCTCAAAGGCGAGGTTTTGGATGAAATCGATTTGGTGCCATATCAGCAGCGTCATCGTCATCAACGCCGCGGTAATCGTGAACTGCGCCACCACCAAGCCTTGGCGCAGACGCGCACCACCCACGCGGCCCCTGCTCACGGCGACCGTCGGCTGAAAGCGCGCCACGACCCAAGCCGGGTACGCGCCTGCGACCAATCCGACCCCCACCGCCAGCGCTGCAGCCCCGGCGCAGGCCGAGAGCGTCCAGTCCAGAAAAGGTATCTCGATATCGAATCCCGTAATCACGGGTACCAGCAGAACCAAACCCTTTGTTAAGACCGTGCCCAAGACTGTCGCCGCAGTGCTCAACAGCACCGACTCGCTCAGGAGTTGGCCAATGAGCTGGCCGCGATGAGCACCGAGGGTCTTGCGCACGCCGATCTCGTGCGTCCGCTGCCCGGCTCGTGCCGTCGCCAAGTTCACGTAGTTGACGCCGGCGATCGTCAGAATTACCACGGCTAAGATGGCGCACACCGCCAAGTACATGGGGTTGCTAGTCGGGCCGAGGTTGTTGGGCACTTCCGCATCAAAGCGGATCGCTTCGAGGGGCTGTAGCATGTAGGAAGAACCGGGCGGTTCGGGCATCCCCGTGATCTTCTCGGCGAAGCTGGGGATGCGCACGGCTAGCGCAGCCGGGTCGGCACCGGGTGTTAGCTCCACGAAGGTGATGAAGGCCCTAGCGGTTCTCGTTTCCATCATGGCCCGACTCTCCTCGTACTCCGTCTCAAAGGAGAGCAGCGCCGAGAACTGGAGCAACGAGCTAGCGGGCGGCTGGCCGACGATACCAGTGACCTCGCAATCGAATCTTTCGCCGTAGCGGACGACCTGTCCGATGGGATCGCTATCGCCGAAAAGCCGACGGGCCAACGGCTCGGTCAGCACCATGGTGTAGGGGCGGGTCAGAGCCGTTTTGGGATCGCCGCGCAGGAGCGGAAAGCTGAACACGTCGAAAACGCCGGCTTCCGCCGTCAGCACTTCTTCAGAGATCGCGTCCTTGTCCCCGACTCGGAGCGGAATCGGCCTCCTCGAACTGAAGCGAACCGCCTCCTCGACTTCGGGCAGTTGCTCTTTGAGGGTCGGTCCCAACTCTATTGGCACACTTGTTCCGTGCCCGGCACTCACCATTTCTCCGTCCTCGGCAATCCGAAAGTTTGGTCCCAGTACGCGAAAAACCCGGTCTTTTTTCTCGTGGAAGTCGCCAACGGAGAGCTGATAGGTGGAGAACTGGACGATCAGCAGGCATAGAGCCAAGCCAATGGCCAGTCCAAAGATGTTGATCGCCGCGTACCCGCGCTCCCGCCACAGCAGGCGCAGCGCCGTCGTCAGATAGTTGCCCAGCATGATAGTTCCTTTCGCGTCGTGGGGGCGGTTCGCGAACCACCCCTACGGATAAATGACTAGGTTATTCAGTGTGCAGCGTGTCTATCGGATTGGTTAGGGCCGCTCGCATCGCCTGATGGCCCACCGTCAGTCCAGCGATGGCGAAGGACAGGGCTCCCGACACCAAGAACAGGCCCACGCCGACTTCCACGTGATAGGCAAAGTCTTGCAGCCATTGGTTAGCCAACCAATAGGCGATGGGCACGCTGAGGAGGAAGGCGATGGCAACGGGCTTGGCAAAGTCGCGCAGCAGCATGGCAGTGAGGCCGCCGGGGGAAGCGCCGAACACCTTGCGGATGCCGATCTCCTTCGTGCGCTCTTGAGCGGCGTGTGCCGCCATGCCGAAAAGTCCTATTGAGGCGACGACGAGAGATAAAACGAGGAAGACCGTGAGGGCGCGTCCTATCAACAACTCTTGAAAATAAAGCCCGGCGAAGACCTCTTCGAGAGGCTGACGCTGGATGGGGCGGTAGGGTGCGACCGCCTCCCACTTGGCGTCAATCATTTTGAGGGCCGCGTCGAGATGACCGGGTTGCACCCGCACGATAATGAGGCTCGACCAGTGGGCGACCGGCACCATGATCAGGGGCTCTACCTTCCGGTGCGGACCGTCGAAGTGGAAGTCCGCAATCACGCCCACGACGCGCAGGTCCTGACCGCCGACGGCAATCCTCTTGCCCAGCGGTTCGGTCCACTCCAACATCCGCATCGCGGTCTCGTTGATGACAACTGCGCCGGTCGCTTCGTCGGTAAAATCGCGTCCCTCGGCCATGCGCAAGCCCATGATTTCGACGAAGTCGCCATCCACGCCATAAGTTCTCATCATTACTTGATCTTCCACGCCCTCTGGCTTGACGCCGTACTTCGTACTCGAACCTTCACCAGGCACTGTCGCAGCGAGACTCACCGCAGCAATGCGGCTGTCTTGAAGCAACTCCGTCTTGAAGGTTCGGGCGCGATCTATGCTCAAAGCACTATTCCTGATCACCACTACCTGTTCTGGCTCGAACCCCAAGGCCGAGTCCTCGCGGAGGAGGTTTTGGACGTAATCGAGCTGGTGCCATATCAGCAGCGTCATGCTCATCAACGCCGCGGTGACCGTGAACTGCGCCACCACTAAACCTCGGCGCAGACGCGCACCGCCCACGCGGCCCCCGCGCACCGCAGTCGCCGGCTGAAAGCGCGCCACTACCCACGCCGGGTACGCACCCGCGGCCAACCCGACCCCCACCGCCAGCACCACAGCCCCGGCGCAGACCGGGAGGGTCCAGCGCAGAAAGGACAATTCAAAATCGAATCCCGTAATCACGGGTATGAGCAGAATCACACCCTCGGCCATGGCAACGCCCAGCACGGTCGCCCCAGCGCTCAACAGCACCGACTCGCTCAGGAGCTGGCCAATGAGCTGGCCGCGATGTGCGCCGAGGGTCTTGCGGACGCCGATCTCGTGAGTCCGCCGCCCGGCCCGCGCCGTCGCCAAGTTCACGTAGTTGACCCCGGCGATCGTCAGAATCACGGCTGCTAAGATGGCGCACAGCGTCAAGTAGAGGGGATTGCCACTCGGGCCAATGTTGCTGGACACCTCGGTGTCGAAGTAGATCGATTTCAAGGGTTGCAGTGCGTAGGAAAAAGCAGTCTCTCGCGATCCTGTGATCGCCTCGGCCCTATCAGCGTCTGATACCCCCCTGTTCGCCTCGACAATACTGGGGATGCGCCCGGCTACCGCAGCCGGGTCGGCACCGGGCGTTAGCTGCACGAAGGTCGTGAAGGCTGAAGCGTTCCAACCAGACGCCATCATTCCCGGGGTCTCCTTGTACTCTGTTGCAAAAGAGAGCAGTGCCGAGAACTGGAGCAACGAGCTGGTGGGTGGCTGGCCGACTATGCCGGTGACCTCGCAATCAAATTTTTCTTCGTAGCGGACGACCTGTCCGATGGGATCGCTCTCGCCGAACAGCCGACGGGCGAGCGGCTCGGTCAGCACCATGGTGTAGGGGCGCGTCAGGGCCGTCTTGGGGTCGCCGCGCAGGAGCGGCAAGCTAAACACGTCGAAAACGCCTGCTTCCGCGGTCAGCACTTTCTCGGAGATCCCGTCCTTGGACCCGACCCGGAGCAGACTCGGCCAACTCGCAGTGAAGCGGACCGCCTCTTCGACTTCGGGCAGTTGCTCCTCAAGGGCCGGCCCCAGAGGTATTGGCAGTGCTCCCGTGTACCCAGGTGTCCAAAAATTTGGTCCCAGCACGCGGTAAACCCGGTCTTTTTTCTCGTGGAAGTCGCCAATCACGAGTTGATAGGCGGAGAACTGGACGATCAGCAGACACAGGGCAAAGCCGATGGCCAAGCCGAAGATGTTGATCGCCGCGTAGCCGCGCTCCCGCCACAGAAGCCGCAGCGCCGTCGTCAGGTAGTTGCCCAGCATGATGGTTCCTTTCGTCTCGTAGTGCTTACGACGCTTCCTGGTCCCGCTCGATGTTCTCGCTCACGACCTTGCCGTCAAACAGGTGAATGATCCGGTGCGCATAGTCGGCGTAGGCCGGCGAGTGCGTCACCATCACCACCGTCGTGCCGTTTTTATTCATCTCGGTGAGCATCTCCATGACCTCGTCGCCGTGACGCGAGTCGAGGTTGCCGGTCGGCTCATCCGCCAGCACCAGCTTCGGCTCCGCGACCAAGGCCCGCGCCACGGCCACGCGCTGCTGCTGGCCGCCGGAAAGCTGGAGCGGAAAGTGCTTCTCGCGGTGGGTGATCTGCATGTGGTCGAGGATCGACCGCACCCGCTGCTTGCGCTCCGTAGCCGGCATACCCATGTAGAGCAGAGGCAACTCGACATTCTCGTGTACCGTCAATTCGTTGATCAGGTTGAACGACTGAAAGACAAAGCCGATCGTCCCCTTGCGCAGATTTGCCCGCAGGCGCTCCGAGTAGGTCGCTACCTCCTCGTCCAGCAGCCAGTATTCTCCCTCGCTCGGGTTGTCGAGCAGGCCGAGCAGATTGAGCAGCGTTGACTTGCCGCAGCCCGACGGCCCCATAATGGCGGCAAATTCGCCTTCGGCGATTTCGAGGTTGACGTTGTCCAAGGCGGTCGTCTCCACCTCCTCGGTCGTGTACAGCTTGCACAGCCCGACGGTACGGATCAGGGGTGCGTGGCCGTTTTCAGTGTTCGGTGCGTGTTCGGTCATGATTTTTGCTCCTTGTTTAGGGCATTGCTAGCGCAATACCAACATGTCCATGTCTTCGCCAAAGGTCTCGTAGCTCGAAGTAATCACCTGCTCACCCGGCTCAAGCCCCTCCAGCACTTCGTACACCCGGGGATTCTGGCGTCCCAGTGCGATAGAGCGCCGCGTGGCCCGGTCGCCAGCAGCGTCGAGCACATAGGCCCAGTGGCCTCCGGTCGCTTGATAGAACCCGCCCCGCGCCACTTGCATTGCTTCATCCAGATCGCCCAACTCCAAGCGGATGTGCAGGGTCTGGCCGCGCCGGATGCCCTCGGGTTCTTCTCCCTCAAATATCAGATCAACCTCAAAACGGCCCTCCTTTACCTCTGGATAGACCTTGCGGATTACCAAGCTGTATGGCTCGTCGCCATTGTCGAACTGGCCGCGCTGCCCCCGGCCCACGCGGTCGATGTAGTGCTCGTCGATGGCGGCGCGCACCTTGAAGCCGTCGATCATGTCGATCTGGCCGAGGCGCACACCCGTTCCCTTGCTCTCGCCGACCTCCGCTCTCAGCGTGGTTAGCTGCCCGGGCACGGGGGCTCGCACCGTCAGATTGTCGAGCCGGCGGCCGACGATTTCCAGATTGCGTTCCATGCGCTCCACCGCCGAGACGAGCTGCACCACCTTGCTCGCCGCCAGCAGCGAGTCCTGGGTCTGGGTCTCCTCGGTCAGGGCCATGCGGCGGACGCTGTACTGGTACTCGTCGCGCAGCCGCTCCTGCTCCTGCCGAGACAGAATGGCCGTCAAATCTTCCGTCGACAGGCGCTCGTAGCGCTCGAAGTTGCGCTTGTTGATGGCTAGCTGGTACTCGATCTCCATTAGTGCTTTCCGCGAGCGCAGCAACTCCTGCTCCATGGTCAGCCGGCCATAGCGCAACGCCTCCCGGCTGCGCTCGAGTTCGGCTTCCTGTTGCAGGACGGTCAGTTCCAGATCGGGGTTGGCCAGCCGCAGCAGTGGATCGCCCTCGGCCACGGAGGCCCCCTCTTCGACGAACACCTGCTCCACTTGGCCCCTCTCTAGGGCGTCGAGGTACACGGTGTGCAGCGGCAGCACCGTACCGCGCACGGGGATGTATTCCTGAAACGGGCCGAACTCGACCATCGAGATCGTCAGCCGGTCGCGATCCACATTCAGTTTGCGCACCCCGAAATCCGCGAGCAGGGCGTATCCGAATAGCCCGCCCAACAGCAAAACAGCCGCGCCTATAGCGATGCGCTTGGGCGTGAACCGCGGCTTTTCGATTTTGCGGTCCATGCCAACGCCGCCGCCGGGACGGGTGCTGCCGGGGTCAGGCTCAGCAGCGGTGGCGCGCTTTTTGGAGAAAACTTGGATATTTGCGGGCATGGCTAATCGCGTCCTTGTCTTGTTATGACCTCATTGATTCCTTCTCTGTCGGCCTTTCCTACTCGCTCTGCAAGCCTTTGGTGAGCGGTTCCCGCATAAGGGCCACTGTGTGCAACAATACGCCCGCGCAGGCCGTGGCCGCCGCGGCCAAACTTCCCAAGCCTAGGAACACCCAGCCATCGTCTATCCGCTGCGAAAACTGGCTCAGCCACTCTTCGACACCCAAGTGTGCTAAGGGCCCTATCAGCAGGCACCCCGCCAGCACCAGCCACAACAGCCGCCGCGCCAACAGGCCGGCCACATGCCGACCCTGAGCGCCCAAGGTCCGCATGAAGGCGATGTTGCGCCGCTGATGGGACACCGTGATCGCCGTCAGACCATAGGCTCCCAGCGCCGCGATGAACACGGCCAAGAGAGCCGACCCGCCGACGATCCGCAGCCAGACTATGTCGTCTCGGTAGTAAGCGGCCAAGTGGTCTTCGAGCCAGGACAGATACAGCACGCCGTCTGGGGCGACGGCTTTCCACTCGCGCTCGATGTGCTCAATCACCTCGTGGCCGGCCCTCGGATCGAGGCGCACGAACAGCAAGTCGTGATCTCTTATGTTGGAGTCGGGTAAGAACACACCCGGTTCGACGCCGCTTTTCAACGAATAGAAGTAGTAATCGCTCAGCACACCTACGACGCGGCCCTCTCTATTGGGCAAACGACGGCCTAGATATTTAGTAAACTGCACGACTTGGCCGATGGGTTGATCCCAACCGGCTCGAGCGACATAGGTCTCATTGACCAAGATGCCCGCTTGGACCGACCCCAAATCTGAGCCTTGTACTAGTTGGAGGCCGAGCGTCTCGACGAAGTGCGGCCCCACGCGCAAGCATTGCGCCCGGATGGTGCGATCCTCACCGGGCAATGTCGTCTTTGGCAGCCACGGCGTTTCCGCCTCTAAGAAATGGTCCTTACTCGTAGCCACCGCCTTGATTCCACTATGGGCGAGCAACCCCTCCTTGAGCTGCTGCTGCTGTGTGCTGTTGACGTACCCCGACAACTCGTCAATTCTGAGCATCAGCACATCGTCGGGTGCAAAGCCCAGATCGAATGATTGTAGATGGTGCAGTTGACGAGCCATCACCAAGCTCATACCCGCCAGCCCAGCGCAGGCGGCAAACTGCACCATCACCAAGGCACTGCCCAGCACCGACCGACGGCTGAGCAGGCTGGTGCCCCGCACGGCCTCGCTGGGATTGATCCGCGCCATAACCAAGCCCGGATAGGCGGCGGCCAGCAGACTAGTCAGCACCAACAGCACCAACCCGCCAATAATGAAGGAGGGGTCTGTATAGTCGAGACGCAGGTCTTGCCCCAACACCGAGTTGAACGCCGGCAGCAGGACCCCGCCGAGACCCAAGCCGATCAGCAGCGACACGCCACATACCACCATCGTCTCCATCCAGAACTGCACCGGCAGTTGCCGACGCGTGGCTCCCAAGGCGACGCGCACCCCGATTTCTAGGCCCCGAGCACTTGCCCGGGCGGTGGCCAAGTTGACGTAGTTGACCACGGCCACAGCGAGCAGGAGCACGGCGATGGCTAAGACGATATAGGTTTCTAAGGGCTCGCGCGGCGGTGCGATGCCGTCGTATCCTTTCCCCTGCGTCACGTCGGGATCCGTGTGCAGAGCCGACAGGGGTTGCAACTCCACGCTAAACTCCCCCTTGTAGGCCGCCATTTGGTCGCTGAAACCGGGTACGTTTTCAATATACAACTGCCTTATCAGTGCTTCGGCCTGCTTCAGATCGCCCTCGTTGGCGTCCTCCCCCAGCCGGACGAATAGAGTGCATTTTCTTTTATCCCAGAAGCGATCAATCCAGCGCCACAGGATCTCCGCGTTGTGAAGAGGCAACAGGATATTCAATTGGATCGACGAGTTGGCCGGCGGCGAGGCAACCACTGCTTGGATAGTGTATTCCTTGCGCTCGGATTTGGGCCACCCCACATCGATCCGCACGGTTTGCCCCACCGCTGGCTCGTCGCCGAAGTAGCGGCGGGCAAAGGTGCTGCTGACGACGACGCCATCTTTTGTCTTCAGGGCCGATCGCGGATCACCCGCTTCAAAGGGGAAGGTGAATACCTCGAAGAAATTCTCATCGACCAGCAAAAACGGCTCGTCGTTCCACGTATCGCCTAGCCGCACGCGAATTCGCCGCATGTCCAAGCTCTCGTGCCGGCCGGAAACCAATCGGACTGTTTCTTCGACTTGGGGCACGGCGTTCTGGATCGCCTCGGCCATGGCGACCGGAGTGCCATCCCCCCGCTTTATACGATCCCGACCCGGCAACTTGAAGTTGAGCACCACTCGATACAGGTGCGCCCCGTTCTCGTGGAAGCGGTCGTAGCTCCACTCGTGCGACACCAGCACATAGGCTAAGACACAGAAGCCAAAGGCCAGCGACAGACTGCACACTTCAATGGCACTCAACAGCTTGTTCCGCCGCAGGATGCGGATAGCGATCTGCAAGTAATTACCGATCATTCTCATGGTGCCTGCTCCTGAAAAGTCGAATATTTGCGGGCATAGCATTTGCTACCTTATCTTGTCGCAGCCTTTTCTCCAGAAATAGCAAGATATATGCCACATTTCTAACCCCTTGATAAAAAAGAAGATGAGTCGAATCGCCTCCTTGCCCGGCTCGTCGCCACTGTCCGCTGGTGATACAGGGGTGTCCGCTGGCGTACACTCGCTACATTGACTTTAGGATACGGACTGGTTATAAATCTAGTCAGAATGAACCACAAACGTCTGGAGAATGGATGAGCAAAACATGGCAGGTACAGGACGCGAAGGCGCGGTTCAGCGAATTCCTTGAAACGAGCCTTGCCGAAGGGCCGCAAATCGTGACCAAACGGGGGGTGGAGGCGGCGGTTCTAGTACCAATTGCTCAGTGGCGGCGATTAGAGCAGATGACCAAGCCCAATCTTAAGGAACTGCTGCTCTCGCCCGAAGCGCGGACCGATGCCCTGACACCACCGCGAGAGAAACGCCGTCACCGCAGGTCACTGAACTTCGAGTAAACTGGTGTATCTTCTCGATACCAATGTCGTTTCGGAACTACGCCGCCCCAAACCTCATCAGAGCGTCCTAAACTGGCTCTCGGGAGTAGCCGCCGAGCAGCTTTTCCTTTCCGCGGTGACTGTAGGCGAGATTCAGGCAGGCATCGAGATCACCCGCGAGCAGGATTCCACCAAGGCGGAAGAACTGGAAGTCTGGCTCAGCCGGGTGCTCGACTCCTACAACATATTGTCGGTGGACGCGGCGACCTTTCGAGTGTGGGCCCGGCTCAAGCACAAGCGGTCGGACACCTTGATGGAAGACGCCCTGATCGCGGCGACCGCCGTGGTTCACAGACTGATCGTCGTGACCCGCAACGTCGACGATTTTGCCCAACTCGGTGTGGAAATACTGGATCCATTCAAGTTGACATGAGTCGAATCACCCTCCTCGCCGGCCCATCGCCACTATCCGCTGGCGGTACACTTGAAAGCGACTCCCATGTCTGCTGAAGCCGCCCGCATCCTCGTCGTGGACGACAACCAAGACGTCCTCGTCGCCGCCCGCTTGCTCCTCAAGCAGCAGGGCTACCAAGTCCGCACCGAGACCGATCCCCAAGCCATTCCCAGCGCCCTCAAACAGGAGTCGCCGGCAGTCGTCCTCCTCGACATGAACTTCACTCAGGAGGCGACCAGCGGCCGGGAGGGCTTCTACTGGCTCCAGCAAATCCGCGACCTGGACCCGACCGCCGTCGTCTTGCTGATCACCGCATACGGCGACGTCGAAATGGCCGTGCGCGCCGTCAAGGAGGGGGCCGTCGATTTTGTGCTCAAACCCTGGCAGAACGAGAAGCTGCTCGCCACCGTGTCCGCGGCCGTGGAATTGCACCGCTCGCGCCGGGAAGCCCACCACCTCCGCTCCCGCCAGCAGCGGCTGTCCGCAGACCTCGACCAGCCCTTTGGCGACCTCATCGGCGAGGCCCCAATTCTACAGGAGGTTTTCCAGACAATGGCCAAGGTGGCCGCCACCGACGCCAGTGTCCTCATCCTCGGCGAGAACGGCACGGGCAAGGAACTGGTGGCGCGCGAGGTTCACCGCCGCTCGGCGCGCGCCGACGAAGTCTTCATCGCCGTCGATATGGGTTCCCTGAGCGAAACCCTGTTCGAGAGCGAACTCTTCGGCCACGTCAAAGGCGCCTTCACCGACGCCCGCAGCGACCGCGCCGGCCGCTTTGAAATCGCCTCCGGGGGCACCCTATTCCTCGACGAGATCGGCAACCTGCCGCTGGTTTTGCAGGTCAAGCTGCTCGCGGTCCTGCAAAACCAGCAGGTCGTCCGCGTCGGCGCCAACCAGCCCGTGTCCGTGGATGTGCGCCTCATATGCGCCACCAATCAGCCCATCCACGAAATGGCCACAGCCGGCACCTTCCGCCAAGACCTCCTCTACCGCATCAACACCGTGGAAATCCACCTACCCCCCCTGCGCGAGCGCCCCGAGGACATCGCGCTGTTGGCCCGTCACTTCCTCGGCCTGTACCGGACCAAATACCGCAAGGCTCTGACCAGTCTGACCGCCGAGGCGCTCGCCCACTTACGCGCGTACGCCTGGCCGGGTAATGTGCGGGAATTGCAGCACGCGGTGGAGCGCGCCGTCATTATGAGCGAAGGGAACCGATTAACCGCAGACGATTTCCTGCTGACTGCGACCCCATCATCCGAGGAGGCTGTCGCCTTTGACAGCTACAACCTCGAAGACGTCGAGCAAGAGGTCATCGCCCGCGTGCTGCGCAGGCACCAAGGCAACGTCAGCCAAACTGCGCGGGAACTCGGATTGACCCGCACGGCTCTCTATCGCCGCATGGAGAAGTATGGCCTCTGATGGAGTCCTACATCGCCTAATACAAGGGTACCGCGCTTTCCGCACGCGGGTCGTGCTGCGCGTCGCCTTCCTCGGTGCCACTTTGTGGCTGCTGTTCTATATAATAGTAGTAGAAAGAATGAACCATCCGGCCGTCCCCATCGTCGTCGGCTTCGTCCTGCTCTACCAACTCTACTCCCTCGTTCACTACGTCGAGCGCACCAACCGCGATTTAGCGCGTTTTTTGGCTGCCATCCGCTACGCCGACTTTTCGCAGACCTTTGTCACCGGCGGCCTCGGCTCCTCTTTCGACGAACTCAAGACCGCGTTCAACGAGGTCCTCGACGCCTTTCGCCAAGCGCGGGCCGAGAAGGAGGAACAAGGGCGCTACCTGCAAACCGTGGTGCAGCACATTGGCGTCGGCTTGATTGTGTTCGACAACGCTGGCGAGGTGTCGCTGATCAACAACGCGGCCAAGCGCCTTTTGGGGGTGCCCCGCTTGGGCCACATCGCCGATCTAGACCGCGTCAATCCCATCCTAACCACCACCCTGCAAAGCCTCGGTCCTCGAGGCCGCGACCTAGTGAGTTTGGAAGAGGTCCGACTCGCCCTGCACGCATCAGTGTTCCATATAGGCGACCGCCAGCACACCCTAGTGGCCCTCCACGACATTGGCCCCGACCTCGACGAAAAAGAAATGGAGGCTTGGCAAAACCTGATCCGCGTGCTCACCCACGAGATCATGAATTCCATCACCCCCATTGCTTCGCTGGCCGCCACCGCAGACGGAATGCTAAAAGACGATGTCCTCGATGCCGAGACCACCGCAGACATCCGCATCGCGGTGAGCACCATCCAGCGCCGCAGCGAGGGCCTGCTGCACTTCGTCGAAGCCTACCGCGACCTCACTCGCGTACCAGCGCCGTCCTTTGAGATCGTCCCGGTGGCTGGTCTATTCGCCCGAGTGGAGCAGCTAATGCGGTCCCAATTCGCCGAGTCTGCGGTCGAGTTGCATACCGAGGTCAATCCCCCCAGCCTCGAATTGACCGCCGACCCCGAGCAAGTCGAGCAGATCCTCATCAACCTACTGAGCAATGCCCGCGAAGCTACTGCCGGCCGCGCCGGGGGCCGCGTTGACTTGACCGCGCACCTGGCGCACGACAAGGTCGTCGTCGAGGTCGCGGACAATGGGGCGGGCATCGTCGAAGAAGCGCTCGGCAAGGTGTTCATTCCCTTTTTTACGACCAAACGGGATGGCTCCGGCATTGGGCTGAGCCTGTGCCGCCAGATCATGCGGCTCCACCGAGGGGCCATCTCCGCCCGCTCGGAACCGGGAGTGCGGACGGTGTTCGCGTTGCGGTTTTGAGGGGATTAGCGAGTACGGTCGTAGAGCATTCGCAGTTCTACTTCACTGCGAATGGACCGTTTCGATGGTGGGCGAGGATATTGGAGAGTATCGACAATTTCAGTGTTCAAATGAATTTCTCAGGGGATACCTTAAATAGCGCGGCCAATTTCCGGGCTGTTTTTAAGCTAATCGACCGTACCCCTCTCTCCATGTTTGAGATATGCTGACGAGGGACATCGCCAAGCATCTCACCCAACTTGGCCTGAGTCAAACCGCGATTCTCCCGGTAGATCCTCAGATTGTCACCCGGCGTCATCTTCGATTTGACATTCCGATACCAGTCAGTCTCAAAGATGTTCACGGCCTCTTCGTCGTTATCTTCCAAAAGTTGAGGCAAGTTCTCGTCTAGTTTGAATCGCATTAGCTCCTATCCAGACAACGAGACTACCCGGTCCTTGGCCAACTCCGCAGCATAGCCCACCGCCGCTTGGACGGACTCATGGGAAATCGACGGGTAGCTTGTCGTGATTTCGTCTGAATCCAATCCAGCCGCGAGGTTGTCGAGGACCGTGGACACCAATACTCGGGTGCCCTTGAAGCAGGCTCTCCCATGGCATATTTCGGGATCAACGGTAATGTAGTCTCGCCAGTTCATCGGCTTTCTCTCCATCATGGTTTCGCATAGCGCAAATAAAGGGCCTGATCGAGAGTCAATCAAGGAACGAGCATGCGACGCTACGCGATGTGAGCGCTCGACGCATGCTGTCGCTAGGCAGTATCGCTACCCCGAACGGCGACGGAGCTTGACGGAGCACCAGCGATTCATTAAATTAAATATATATTAATTAAATTTTATATAAAAATTATATATCATCAATCGAGAGCGAGAATATTGGAGAGTATCATCACCTCATTAATACTCTAACGCACTGCTGCGTCCCCATTCCCCCCACGGAGGTGTCTTATGAAGCCAATGCTCACGCTTTTTTCTCTCTTATTCCTCGCCCATTCAGCTCTGTCTGCCGCCGAGTTAAAAGGCACAGTGCGCGATGCCGAGACCGGCGAATCACTGCCGGGTGCCAACGTATATATAGAAGGTGCTAGGCGAGGAGCTTCTACAGATCTCGATGGACAATTTGTAATCGCCAATGTCGGCGCAGGCAGCCACACGCTCGTCGTGAGTTTTATGGGCTACAAAGAACATCGCAGTCCCGTTGTCGTCGGAGCGGATGCGGCCGAATTGTTCGTCGAGCTTATGCCCGAGATATTTCGCGGCAAAGAAATCATCATCGTCGCCGATCGGGCCAAATTGCGCGAAACACCCGTTGCTTTTTCCGATGTGCTCAAAGCCGATATGCAGCGCAAACTCGGCTCGCGCGATCTGCCGCTGATTTTAAATGATACGCCGGGAGTGTATGCGACCGCGCAGGGCGGGGGAGCCGGCGACTCCCGCATCAATGTGCGGGGCTTCGACCAGCGCAACGTCGCCGTCATGATCAACGGCGTACCGGTCAACGATATGGAAAACGGCTGGGTCTATTGGTCCAACTGGGATGGGCTGAGCGATGTCGCGTCGTCAATGCAGGTGCAGCGCGGATTGGGGGCCTCCAATCTGGCGATTGCCTCGGTGGGAGGCACGCTGAACATTATCACCGATATTGCCCGTCAACAGCGCGGCTGGAAAATAAAACAGGAAGCCGGGAACAACGCCTTTTACAAAACCACGCTCAATTTTTCATCGGGTTTGATAAATAAAAAAACGGCTTTCACGCTGGGCATGGCGCGCAAAAGCGGCGAGGGCTTGCCCGCTCAGGCGTGGTCCTCAGCGTGGGCCTATTTTGGTGCGTTGAGCTTTTTGGCCTCCGACACACACAAAATTGATCTGTTTGTCACCGGCGCACCACAGCGCCACGGGCACCGTCTCTACAAGCAATCCATTGCAACCTTTGATGCCGATTACGCCCAATCCCTAGGCATTGACGTTGCGGACGCAAGAAACTACGGCGTCAATTACAATCCCAACTGGGGGCGCTCGCCATTTTCGTCCTATCAGGAGTATTACAACGGCAACACCCACGATGCACGCGACAGCGCGATCATCATGGAGCGCGAAAATTATTACCACAAACCCCAGGCCAACTTGAACTGGTACTGGACCCCCAACACGCAATTCATTTTGTCCAATGTATTCTATTTTTCGCGCGGGAAAGGCGGCGGCACCGGGCGTTTGGGTAGCAATCCGGGTACGCTAGACGATGGTAGCATCAACTGGCAACGCGTGGCCGATGAGTTGAATACCCAAGCCGATTCCGCATTAGTGGCTGCCGGCGAAGTGGGTGCCAATGAAATTGCGGCACAGACCATTGTCCGCAACTCGGTCAATCAGCATTTCTGGTATGGGTATTTGGGCACGGCCGAATACCGTTTGAGCGACATCTACAAGCTGACCTTTGGCACGGATTTGCGCTATTACAAAGGGCAGCATTGGCGCGAAGTGCGCAATTTACTCGGTGCCGATTACTACGTCTTTGACTGGGATAACAATGCCACGACCTCCATCAAGCGACTCGGCGACAGAGTTGCCTACCACAACGATGGTCTTACGCGCTGGGGTGGCGGCTTTGCACAGCTCGAAGGGCAGTTTAACAACTTTACGGCCTTTTTGAGCACATCGGGATCGGTAACGGGTTATAAGCGCATCGACTATTTCCGCGCCAAGGTCGACGGCGACTGGGACCAGACAGCGTGGGAGAACTTCCCAGGCTACACCCTGAAAGTGGGTGGCAACTACAACGTCACTCCCACAATCAATCTGTATGCCAACTTAGGCTCGCTTTCAACCGCGCCCATATTCGACTCCGTTTACCACTACGACAACAGCCTCTACGATCCCACGTTCAATGAAAAAGTCGCTTCTTTTGAGTTGGGTGCCGGTTATCTCAAACGCGGCGTGTTTACCGGAAATGCAAACTTCTATTACACCAATTGGATAGACCGCTCGTGGCCTAAGAGCATTTACAGCGAGGAGCTCGAACAGAGCTTCCGATTTTTGCTGAACGGCATTGACGCGCAGCATATGGGCGTAGAGTTCGATCTGAAGGCGCGGCCTCATGCCAAATTCGAGGTGCGCGGCATGGTGTCGCTGGGCAATTGGGAATGGCTCAACGATGTCGATGCCACCTTTTCACCCGAAGAGGATCCATCGACCATCGGCGAATTTCAAGTCTATGCCAAAGGGCTAAAGGTGGGCGACGCGGCGCAAAAGACCCTTGCCCTGAGCGGTGCGGTGTTTCCCACGCGCGGCCTCTACGCCTCGCTGGGTCTGCGGCGGTTCATGGATCACTACGCCAAATTTGATCCCGCCAACCGAACCGATCCCGACGACCGAGCACAGTCCTGGAAACTCCCAGATTACAATCTGGTGGATCTACACGCGGGGTACACATTGCCCGGCGCCACATTTAGCAATATGAAGCTGCGCCTGCACGTCTTCAATTTGCTCGACGAACGCTACGTGTCCGATGCCGATGACGGCAATAGCCACGACGCCGCAAGCGCTTACGTATTCCTCGGGTTGGGACGCCGCTGGCACCTTTCACTGTCGTACGACTATTAGCGGTCAGCAGTCCACTTGCCCCGTCTCGATAGGGCCAACGCAACAAGTGAGGCCCTATCGAGCGTGGGACAGGCGCACGTATAGGTAGCGGCCCATAAAGTCGTAGGTACTGGCATCAGAAGTGCCGAGGAACCCATTGAAGATCACCGCCGGCGGCTGGTCGAGCAGGTTGTTGATCCCAATGGTCAGTGTGGAATGCCCAAGGGTCGTCCCCAGTTCGTACGATCCACGCACATTGAAAAGGCTGTGCGGATCGACCTTGCGGCTTGGAGGTACTTCTTCTACGTCCGAGCGGTACATGCCCTTGCAGTCGTCGTCCTCGCATTCCTCAAAGCCGCCAATGTAACATCAAATCCCTTTAGAAAGCGCGGCTGATACACCAATCCGGCGGTCAGCATGGTGGCCTTTTCCGGATCGAGATCGGTGCTGCCGCCCAACTTCGTTCGCAGTTGGGACTGGGAGTCCTCAAAATCGGCGGGGATGCCTTGCGCGGCGCAATGGCGCTTTTGTTGATCGGTCAACACGCGGGGATTGCCCCCTTCATCGACCACACTGCAAGGATCGCTGACGAGGGGGAAGGAATCGCTAGTGCCGAGGAAGAGTTCCGCGATGCTGGGGGCGCGAAAAGCATTGGAAGAGGTGGCGCGCACGGCCAGCCCTTGGGGGAGTTCGAGGCGAGTACCGAGTTCGTAGGTAAAGCCCGAGCCGAACGTATCGTAGTGGAAGGTGCGTCCGGCGGCGATTGCGCCGAGGCCCACGTCTCCTGCTTTGTACAGAGGTAGTTGGGCCTCCGCGTACAACGCCTTGACCGAGTACGCGCCGTCGGTGGGCGTCGCCTTACTGCCGGTGGTATTGCCCGACGCAGTCATGGGGTCGGGAAGATAGGCCCCAGCTTCCCAGCGCGAAGACAAACCGGCCGCCACGGCGAGTGGGCCGGCCGGCAAGGACGCGGCCTCCCCCGTCAGGTTCCACTGTAGAATCTATTGGTGTACGATACCTCGAAATACGTCTTTGCTGCCGCTGCTAGGGTATAGGAGCCGGCGAGGAAGGAGTTGTAGCGCGTCTGCGGGGTGTAGAGGTAGTTTTCCGGCTCGTAGTTGTATATATCGCCGCTGCCGTCCGAGGAGATCCCCGACCAGTTAAAGGGACGCCAGCCAACCTCCGGGTCGCGGTGGTAATCCCCGGCCTGCTCGCCAGCCGCGGCAACCACCGCCTGCCAAGCTTCGTTGCCCTCGTCGCCCAAACGGTCAATGATGTGGCCTTCCGGAGTCGCCGAGCTGCCGTTTTTGCCGTAGGAGCCGTCGTTTTTTTCCCAGTCGTAATTCTTATTGACCGTGCTAAAACTCCGGTCGCCGGTCCAAACCGGCCGCCGGTTGTGGTAGCCAGCCGCAAAGGCGACGTGGCCTTTTTCGCTTTGTAGGCCGGTGGTTACGCTGAGGTCCAAGACTTCGCCGTCGCCCGCGCCCGCAGTCCCCGCGTAATAGTCAATCTCTACTCCTTCTATCGCGGTCTTGGTAATGATGTTGACCACGCCGCCGATGGCGTCCGAGCCATAGACGACCGAGGCTCCGTCTTTGAGCACCTCGACTCGCTCGATGACGGAGGCGGGAATGGCGTTTAAGTCAACGGATGAATTCGCGCCCGTCCCGCCCGGCACGAAGCGACGGCCATTGACCAACACGAGGGTGCGATGGGCACCGAGGCCGCGCAGACTGACGCGGGTAGAGCCATCGCCGCCATTGTTGGCTTGGGTATTGATCGCATTGGACTGCACGGTGAGCGTTTGCAGCACGTCCCCAATGGAGGCCAAGCCCTGCGCCCTGATTTCCTCGGCTGAGAGGACGACGATCGGCGCGGGCGCGAGCGTCTCCGCGCTTTTGATGCGGGAGCCGGTCACCGTGATCTCTTGGAGTTCGTATATCTTCCGTTCGTCCGTCTCTTCTCCTGCGAATGCGCCCACAGCAGCGACGAGTGCTGCCAAAAATGAGTATCTCGCGCTCATGGTCTGTATCCCAATCAAGGAACGGGCGTGGGGGTACGATGCGCGGTGCGAGCGCTCGGCACATGCCGACGTCTTGATGAACTCGTGTATGCGCGTCGGCCCGAGCAGTCTCTCAATACTGGCGGTAGATTCGGCCGCCTTTTACCACAATTAGCGGTTCCAATTGCTGTTGGCCAGTGCGTATCTCCCCGCCTGAATCGGCCAACTGGAACTGACCTTGGCGCACATCGAGCACTACGGCATCGCCCCAGGCACCTACCGCTAGGGTGCCGATCTCGTCCGGCATCCCAATGACTTGGGCCGGCACGGCAGTGACTTTGGCCAGAGCGGTGTCGAGGTCCATGCCCAAATGGAGGAATTTGGATACGACGTTGACCAAGTCATATACCGGCCCGTTGAGGTTGTACACATGCAGGTCTGAGGAAATGGTATGCGGCGCAAGGCCGGCACTGAGAGCGGTCTCGGTCACCTCCCAAGAGAAGGAACCAGCGCCGTGCCCCACATCAAAGAGCACGCCTCGCTCCACAGCCTCGTGTACCGCAGGGCGCACTTGGCCGGCCTCGTCGAGGATGCCGCACTTCATGCCGTGGAAGCAATGGGTGAGGATGTCGCCCTGTTTCATAACGGCCAGCACATCATCGAGGCTGTCGCACCAAGCGTCTTGGGGGTGGACCATAATGGGCAGACCGGCCGCATCCGCAGCCTCGCGGGCTCGATGCAGGGGGAGCATCCCCGAGCGCTCGCTGACGATGCTGTTGCGGGTGAGCCGCACCTTGACTCCCAAGATGAGGTCGCGGTGTTGTTCGATCATGCGGCAGGCTTTGTCCACGTCTGCGTACTCGGGAATCTCGAACTCGCCGATTTCGTTCGTCAACATGCCCTGCGAGGAGATGTTGAGCTGGGCCAAGATGCGGGTGGCGCTGACGTCGATGATGAATTTGCGAAAGCCGGGGAAGGTATCGGCACCAGCCGAGCCAGCATCGACTGCGGTGGTGACGCCCCGGGCCAAGCAAGTGGGATCAGGCTCGACGCCAAAATGGCTGACCCCGTAGTACACGTGGACGTGCAGGTCAATGAGGCCGGGGGTCACCAAGTAGCCCGCGACATCGAGCGTTTGGCGCACCTGGGCCGCGGGCAGGTCGGCCCCGACCGCGGCGACTTTGCCGTCGGCGAAAGCCACGTCTAGCACCGCGTGCAGTTGCTGGGCTGGATCGACTAGGGTGCCGCCTTTGAGAAGCAGATCGTAGAGCATGGGATTCTCCAAAAAGGAGTGAGGTTTCTTTAAGACGCTGTGAGTTGCTCCAGTGCCAAGTGGAGCCTATTGGCACTCCGATTATGGAACAGCGGTCTCGAACAAGGCCAGCCACTCCTCCACGCTTTGGGCCACTGAATCGGGGTGAGCTTGGCTGCGGGTGATAAAGCCGGGGACGCCGTCGCGGCCGCTGGGCTGAGCCGGGTCGCTGTAGCGCAGGTCGAGGCTCCAGCGGATGTGGTCGGAGTGGTTGGGGATAGAGCGGTGGATGGTCTTGTGCTGGATGAGCAACACGCCGCCGACTTTGACCGGGCAGCTAACTTGCTCGCCGGGAGGCAGGTACTGATCGGTGATGCCTTTGAAATTGGCACCAGGACCTAAGCCGTGCTCGTGGCCGATGAGCGGGGCGCGGTTGCTGCCGGCAATGACTTCCATGCAGCCATTTTCAGGAGTGGCATCGACCAAGGGAATCCAAAAATTGACCATGAAGGTCTCTTCGGCGTCGGGCTGTAAATAGCCCAGGTCTTGATGCCAAGGCACCACAGTGGCGTCTTGGTTGGGCAATTTGGCGCGCAGATTGAATTGCGGGTGCGCCAGTATTTCGGGGCCGATCACGGATTCGACAATGTCGAGCAGCGCCGGTTGGGTCAAAATGGCGAACATGCCCTCGGTTTTGAGTTTGCCGTTGACTTGGCCCAACAGCGGGGCGGGGTCGGCCAACTGGGAGTGGATGTGGACCAAGCGCTTGGCAAAGGGCAGGTCCGCGTGCAGATCGGACAGTTCGCCGGCAGCATGGGCCTGCTGAGCGGTGGTATCGACAATGGCGTCGATTTCGGCGATAAGGAGGTCGAAGACAGCGGGGTCGATGACATCCTCGACGAGGAGGTAGCCTTCGGTGCGGTAGAAGTCGAGTTGGTCGGAGGTGAGGCCGCTCATGGGAGTTGTCCTTTTGTTGGGGGGCTAGTTAGGGTTTGGCTATTGCCTTCGCCCTTGTCCGGATCGTCATCGACCGGTGCGATGGGCATTCCAAGCCGGGCGGCAGCATCGACCTGTCGGCGGTCGAAGGACCCGAAGGTTATCGGCACTCCTAGCGAGGATTGCAGATACTCAGCCCCCGCAAGGTGAACACTGTCATAGGCGCGTACGCCGAGTTGCTCGCTCAGAGCACCGGCTCGTCGCAGCAGGGTCTGGGTGACCGCGACACGGTGATATCGCTCCCAATCCTGCTCCAGCTCCTTCTTGCATCCCGCCAACTCTGCATCGGACAGGTCGCCCAAACGCCGTTTGGCAGCCAAAGCGGATCGCGCCTCCACGTATGCGAGCCATTGGCAGGCGATTTCCTCGGCCACATCCACCCAGCCACGCACCGTATCGGAGTCGGCCTCCTCGACGTACAGCTTGACGAGAGCCGATGTGTCGAGAAAGAGGATCACCGTCGCTCTTCCACCACGATGTCCGCAACGCTTTTCTCTCCGGGTTTGACGCGCACGGGGTGCGTCGCACCTCTCGGTTTTTCCCCCGTCCCGGCATTGACCCCCGGCAAGGTTGCCAGCCGCTCTTCCAACGGGAGGGACGGCAGCGGCACGAGGCGGGCGATGGGCTTCCCCCTCGAAGTTACGACGACCGTCTCTCCCCGCTGGACTTGCTGAAGGTAGCGCGACAACCTGCTCTTCAGGTCGCGTACGGATGCGTTCATTGCGATCTCCTTGTAACTACATTGAGATAATTGTAGTCACATTGGATTCTCAAAGCAAGCGCACGGGGCCAGCAAGCGCGGCCTAGCTCGGCTTGACGGAATTCGGCGTTCCTCTATCTTAGACGACCATGATGACTCGTCAGAATGACCGCACGCAGAATAATAATAACCCGCTGGCCTCATTGCGCGTGTTCTGACGACTGACTCCAACCCAATCTGAGAATCCAAACCCGTCGCGAACACGCATCGCGGCGGGTTTTCTGTTTTTAGGAGATTACCATGCACCGCTATCGCACGCACACCTGTGGCGAACTCCGCCAGCGCCACGCCGGCCAAACCATTCGCCTGAGCGGCTGGATCCACCGCCGCAGGGACCACGGAGGCGTACTGTTCCTAGATCTGCGCGACCACTACGGCATCACCCAGCTCGTGATCTCGCCGGAGAATGACGCTGCGGCAACCGCGGCAAAAATCCCGCGCGAATCCGTAATCCGCATCGTAGGCGACGTACGCGAACGGTCGCCTGCGACCATCAACAGCGCCATGAAAACCGGAGAGGTGGAAATCGCCGTCCGCGAGTTGGAAGTGCTCTCGTCGGCGGAGCCGCTCCCCTTTTCCGTGGCCGAAGATCCCGAAGTGGGCGAGAGCACCCGATTGTCCTATCGCTTCCTCGACCTGCGTCGGGCCGGGCTGCACCGCCGCATTCAGCTCCGCTCGGACGTGATCGCCAGCATCAGACGGCGCATGACGGGCATGGGCTTTGCCGAGTTCCAGACGCCCATTCTCACCAACAGCTCACCCGAAGGCGCGCGCGATTACCTCGTGCCAAGCCGGCTCTATCCCGGCCACTTCTACGCGCTGCCGCAGGCACCGCAGCAGTTCAAGCAGTTGCTGATGGTATCCGGCTTCGATCGCTATTTCCAGATCGCGCCCTGCTTCCGCGACGAAGATGCCCGCGCTGACCGCTCCCCCGGCGAATTCTACCAGCTCGACTTCGAGATGGCCTTTGTCGAGCAGGAGGATGTCTTTGCTGTGGTCGAGGAACTCTTTTCCGGTCTCTTTCGCGAGTTCACCGATTGGGAAGTGACCGCGCCGCCGTTCCCGCGTCTCTCCCACGCCGACGCCATGCTGCGGTTCGGCACGGACAAACCAGACCTGCGCTTCGGGCTCGAAATCCAAGATCTCTCCGCGATCTTCGCAGAATCTTCGTTCAGGCTGTTCAGGGACATCGTCGCAGCAGGAGGGGTCGTCCGCGCCCTGTGCGTTCCCGAGCTAGAGGCGCAGCCGCGCTCGTTTTTCGACAGCCTCGAAGCATTCGTCAAAGAAGCGGGCGGCAAGGGACTGGCGTACCTCATCAACGGAGCACAGGCCACAGGCTCAATCGCCGCGGCCCTAGAACAAAGCGTGCGTAGTCGCATTATCGAAAAGTGTGCAGCCGTTCCGGGATCAGCCATTTTCTTTATAGCCGGGCCACCAGCCGAGGCCGCGGCCCTAGCGGGACGGTTGCGCCTACACCTGGCAGACCGGCTCGATTTGCGGCGGGAGGGCTGCTATGAATTCTGCTGGGTCGTCGATTTTCCCATGTACGAATGGGACGCAGAACGCGCTTGCGTGGCCTTTTCGCACAATCCGTTTTCCATGCCACAGGGTGGCATGGCTACTCTGGAGAGCCAACCGCCGCTGGAGATCAAGGCATATCAGTACGACATCGTCTGCAACGGCCTCGAACTGTCGAGCGGTGCCATCCGCAATCACAGACCAGACATCATGTACAAGGCGTTCGAGATAGCCGGACACTCGCGGCGGGAAGTGGATCGCAGGTTCGGAGGCATGATCCGCGCCTTGCGCTACGGCGCTCCGCCTCACGGCGGCATCGCACCCGGCATCGACCGTATCGTCATGCTGCTGGCGGACGAACCGAACATACGGGAGGTCATCGCCTTCCCGATGAACCAGAATGCGCAGGACCCGCTCATGGGCGCTCCGGGAGAAGTGTCGCCTGAGCAGTTGCGGGAGTTGCACATAGCGATCCGGGAGTGATATTATTCTTGAAATGGACCTCAGCAACTTAGGAAAGTGAGCCCCGCCATGAAAACACAACACTACCAACTCCGCATCAGCGGCCTGAAAGAAGACGAAACTGCGCTCGATCTGGTCGCTCAATCGATCAATGAGACCCAGACCGACAATCCAATTGGAGACTATTTCGACAGTTCGGTTCTCGAAGCGATTCTCAAGTTCAGGCAAGCGGCTGGAGTTGCTGGTGTGCGCTATGAAATGATCCCTCAAGGCACGGCGCATGGGCAATTCGCGCTGGACGACATTACTTGCACATACGCCAAAGAGCGGTTGAATGACATCCCGACTCCAAGGTCTTTCATCGTAAGTGGCAGGCTTGACGAGATCAAACATCGAGATCAAACATGGTAATGGTCGCTTTCGCCTTCTAGTGAGCCAGAAGTCAGCACTCTTTGGACGGCTAGACGCGTCATTGAGTGTAGAGGCTTTGCGTCCTCTATGGGGCAAGCAGACCACCGTTGAGGGAATGGTGCATTTCAAGGCCAATGGGCAGCCGCGATTGATCGAGGCTCGCCGGATTAGTGGTCGGCTGGAAAAGGATGTCGTTTTCGAAGAAATGCCATCAATAGAGGTCCAGAAATCGCATAACCTGTTCTCGGTACAACGCAAGCAAATCGGGAGCTTTGACCCTATTGAGCTTGCGGGCACATGGCCTGGCGATGAACCCATCGAGGATCTCCTAGCCCAACTCGATTGAGCGATATTTTTATGACACGTTTCCTCCTAGACACGAATCTGTTGCTCGGTTTCACCCGGAAAGCACCGTGGGCTATCCGGGCTCGCGCAGAATTCAATTTTCAGACACTTGGACAATGTATGGTTCAAATTCATCCATGTAAGCCAATAAGACCATCTTCTGCAGGAATAATCGTGTCAGGGTTGACGAGCACCGGGCCACAATTCGCTGACTAGCGACCTTTCTTCTAGATCACAGCTTCTTTGCCCTCAAATGAGCTCTTCGGCATTGCAATTTTCCCCCCGCACGCAAAAAAAGTCGCTGAACTGTTGCGACTGTTCTACGTCCCCTCGAATTTCGACTCATCTCCCGGTGAAACTAGAAGGAGGTGAGGTATGACCGAAGCCAGAAATACCATCAGACTCTACGAAGCCCTCGAACTGCGCGGCGAGTACGACGCCCGCATCAAGACGCTGCGCGACTGCCTGCCCGAGGCGCGCCAGAATCGAGATCTGTTCCCCCGTCGAGACAACGACTTCTCGCGCCGGCCAGCACCTGGATTCAGCGTCTCCGAGGCACGCGACCAGTTGCGCACCCTCGAATTCAAACGCCGCAAGCTGAACGCCGCGATCCAGCGTGCCAACTTCGAGCACCGCGTTGAACACGGGGGCGACGACATGAGCCTCACTGAGGCCCTCGAGACCCGCAAAGCGCTCAACGACCGCCTCGGAGAACTACACACCCAAGTCGTCGATTCCGCGTACGAGCGGGTCCTCCACAAAGAGGAACGCGACATCGTCGAAGACAACGAGTTGCCCTACGACGACTGCCGCACCCGTCTCGACGAGGCGCGCGTCGAGTTCCGCCAGCTCAATCGGCAGATCCGCGCCGCGTCGTTCGAGGTAGAGGTGGAATATGCTGACGAACAGTAAAGACAACTAGAACGGAAGAGACAGGGAAGCAAGTGCGACTGCGCCGGTGACGGCGCATAGCCCAGACGCGGCGCGCACTGTAACGCGCGACCTCAGGGATGATAACCCAATTATCCGGTAAAGCCGCTCAACCACATAGCGGCTAACCACTCAGCACCGGAAGCTCCTCAGCGAATCAGCAACAGGGCTTCGCGTCTCTTCCGTTCGCCATTCTCAGCAGGGGCGCGGTGTATCCCCCCGTGAATAGACCCGGGTTCTGCCAAAGCTCGCTCGACGAGCGCGGAGGCTCCCGTAGTTAGACGGGGAATGTGGATTTAATCAGTACCGCCCCACACCCGCCGGGCCGGTGCCGTGCCCCTGCCATAATCAGCGCGGAACTCAGCCGGGCCTCGCACGGTCACGCGCACTCGTCGCAGTCCGGGTTCTCGCGGTGCTCTGCGACGCTTTCTGCCCATTTCTATCAAGATATTTCTTGACACATTGCTCCCACAATTCTATATAACGATACAAAAGGGGGTATAGTGATGGCTGTGCTACGAGAGAAATTTTCTAGTCAGGCTTCGCCAGAGTTGCTGGCCGCAGTGCGCGAAATTGCCCGCAAGGAAGGTCGTCATTTCCAAGCGGTGCTGGAAGAGGCCATGCGGGAATACGTTGAAAACCGCGCTCAGGAAAAGCGCCGGGCCTCGGTTATGGCCCATTTTCAGGCCAGTGTCGAGAAAAATCGTCGCCTAGGTGAATTGTTGGCCAAATGACCCATGACTTCCCAACCATCGAGGAAGTCATCGCCATGCACAACGCCCTGATTAGTGCATTTGGCGGCTCACAGGGCCTCCGCGATGAAGGTGCTCTCGCCTCTGCGCTCATGCGCCCCCAGCTTGGATACTACGACGGGCTTATCCAAGAAGCGGCTGCTCTCATGGAGAGCCTAGCCAACAATCACGCATTCGTGGACGGCAATAAGCGGGTCGCCTTTTTCGTCACCGACACCTTTCTGCGCATGAACGGCCACTTCATCAACTGCGACAACGATAAGGCATACGCCTTCTTCATGCGGATGTTCGAAGCTAGTTCATTCCGATTCACCGAATTGAACTCGTGGCTTGAAGAAAAGGTCGAATCCCTCTCGGAGCCTTGACGGCCTATGGACAGAAGCGCGGATAAGAAATTTTGCCCCCACCTGATACGGATTGAATCCTGTTTTGAGCGTACGCACTCATGCCTGACCACAGCTACTTCGCCAACCTGATCTGGCAGATCGCCGACCTGCTGCGCGGTCCCTACCGCCCACCGCAGTACGAGCGCGTCATGCTGCCTATGACCGTGCTGCGGCGGTTCGACTGCGTACTCGCTCCGACCAAGTCCGCTGTCTTGTCCGAGTACGACCGCTGGAGCGACAGGCTCCACGGCGACGCACTCGACGTTAGGCTGAACAGGGCTGCCGGCCAGCGCTTCCACAACCACTCGCCGCTCGATTTCGAGAAGCTCAAGGGCGATCCAGACAACATCGCCCCGCACCTCGTCAGCTACATCCAAGGCTTTTCGGCCAACGTGCGCCGCATTTTCTTCGACTGTTTCGATTTTGAGACCGAAATCGAGAAGATGCGCGAGTCCAACATTCTGTACCTCGTCGTCTCGAAGTTCTGCGATGTGGACCTGCACCCCGATAGAGTTCCGAATGAGCAAATGGGACTCCTCTTCGAGAATCTCATCCGCCGCTTCAACGAGTTGGCGAACGAGACTGCGGGCGATCACTTCACGCCACGCGAAGTCATCCGGCTAATGGTGAGTATCCTCTTCATTCACGACGACGAACTGCTCGCCACACCCGGCACCGTGCGTAAGCTCCTCGACCCCGCTTGCGGCACCGGCGGCATGTTGGCCGAGGCGCAAAACTACCTGCGAGAGCACCACGGCGCTGCCCGGCTCTACGTCTATGGGCAGGACTATAACAACCGCGCCTTTGCCACCGCAGCCTCCGACATGTTGATGAAGCAGGTTGACCACAACGGCGGCGGCGACAGCATCCGCTTCGGCGACAGCCTTACGGACGATCAATTCGAGGGTGAGACCTTCGACTATTTCCTCACCAATCCGCCCTTCGGCGTGGACTGGAAGAGGCAGAAGAATGATATCCAGAGAGAACACGACAAGCTCGGATTCGAGGGCCGCTTCGGCGCTGGACTCCCGCGAGTGAATGACGGCTCGCTGCTTTTCTTACAGCATATGACCCACAAGTTTGAGCCAGTACGCCCAGACGAGCACAAGCACGGCTCGCGCTTGGCCATCGTGTTCAGCGGCTCGCCGCTCTTTACCGGCGGTGCTGGCTCCGGCGAGAGCGACATTCGCAAGTGGATCATCGAAAACGATTGGCTCGAAGCCATCATCGCCTTGCCGGAACAGATGTTCTACAACACCGGCATCGGCACCTACGTATGGATCGTCACCAACCGCAAAGAGGAGCGGCGGCAGGGGAAAATCCAGCTTCTCGACGCCCGCGACTTGTGGACCGCGGGAGGGAGTGAAGACAACAAGCGCAGCCTTGGCGACAAGCGCCGCCACATCGCCGCAGAGCAGATTGAGGAGATCGTGCGGCTATATGGCCGCTTTGAGGATGGCGAACGCTCCAAGCTTTTCGACAACGATGACTTCGGCTACACACGCGTGACCGTGGAGCAACCCCTGCGCTTGCGCTACCAGATGACCATAGAAGACAAGTCCCGTTTTCTCGATGCCTGCCCGTATTTGCTCGACGATGTGCAGGCCATAGACAAGGCGTTGGGACGAGAGCCGAAGTGCGACTGGAATGCGACGTGGGAGAGCATCGCCGATCTCCTGCATGAGCGCCAATCGCGCTGGAAGAAGACGGAACAGAAGCTCTTCCGAGATGTCTTCACCGAGAAGGATCCGCAAGCCGAGCGGGTCAGGAAAGATGGCCGGGAGAAAGGCTACGAACCTGACACCGCGCTGCGCGACTTCGAGAACGTGCCGCTTAAAGACGACATCGACGCCTACTTCGAGCGCGAGGTAGCGCCTCATGTCCCCGACGCCTATATGGACCGAGACAAGGACAAAGTCGGCTACGAGATCAACTTCAACCGCCACTTCTACAAGTACACGCCGCCGCGGCCACTGGAACAGATTGACGCGGATCTGAAGAAGGCGGAGGAGAAGATCATGCGACTGTTGAGAGAGGTGACCGAGTGAGCCACCTCGCCTGGGTCAACTCACTGCCTGAGTCGTGGCAGGTGCAGCCGCTCCGGGCAACGACTGATTATGTGGTGAGCAACGTCGATAAATTGTCGGTTGACCACGAAATACCGGTTCGATTGTGCAATTACACGGACGTTTACAACAACGATTTTATTTTTTTGAGCCTCGACTTCATGCAGGCAACAGCAACCGAGGACGAAATCAAGAAGTTCGGCTTACAAATCGGCGATGTTGTCATCACGAAGGATTCAGAATCATGGGATGATATAGGTGTCCCCGCGCTTGTTCGGGAAACAGCCGACGACCTTGTATGCGGTTATCACCTCGCGCTTCTTCGTCCCCGCCGCCACCAGTTGGCAGGCGAATTCCTGCTCCGATGCCTCCAAGCAAAACCGATATGTACGCAACTGGAACTTGCTGCGAATGGAGTAACTCGCTTTGGGCTAGCGAGATCTGAGATAGGGGCTGTCAGGTTGCCGGTGCCGCCGCTTTCAAAACAGCACGCCATCGCCGACTACCTCGACCGGGAGACGGCGCGGCTGGATGCACTGGTGACGGAGAAGGAGCGGCTGCTTAGGTTTCTGGCCGAGAAGCGCCGAGCGCTCATCACCCGCGCCGTCTCCCGTGGGATCAACCCAAACGTCCCGCTCCGTGACTCCGGCATTCCTTGGCTTGGCGAAATTCCAGCGCATTGGGAAACTGAACGCGCAAGATGGTTGTTCAGGGAACGCGATGAACGTTCCGATACGGGAGAAGAAGATCTCCTCACTGTGTCGCACCTCACTGGCGTGACTCTTCGTTCAGAAAAGGACGTCAACATGTTCGAGGCGGCGACAAAAGAGGGATACAAAATCTGCCTCTCGGGCGATCTCGTAATCAATACAATGTGGGCATGGATGGGCGCGATGGGTGTGTCGTCCTTAGACGGTATCGTTAGTCCGGCCTATAACGTCTATGAGCCTATAGCGCACCTCGATCCGAGTTATGTCGACGCCTTGGTGCGTTTGTCGGCGTTCGCTCAAGAGGTAACGAGATACTCAAAGGGTGTGTGGTCATCCCGGTTGCGCCTCTATCCAGAAGGCTTCTTCGCGGTCTCACTCCCTGTACCCCCGCTCAGTGAGCAGCGCGAAATCGTTGCCCACATAGAGAATGAGACCTGCAAGTTGGACGGGCTGCGCGACGCTACGGAAAGGACCACGGTGTTGCTCAAAGAGCGCCGAGCGGCACTCATCTCAGCGGCAGTTACAGGCCAAATTGACATGGAGCAAATGGCATGGAAATTACCTCGCTGAAGCTCGTCAACCTCCGCGCAATTGAGAACGCCGAATTTCGATTCCAGCCGGGATTCAACCTGATCGTCGGGGTTAACGGAGTCGGGAAGACGAGCGTTCTAGATGCACTGTGCGTTTGCCTGTCGGCGGCGGTGAAACAGGCAAACAAGCTCCGAGGCCGGGTCGAAGCGTTCTCCGTCGACGACATCCGTATCGGAGCCAAAGATATGATCGTCGAATGCGATGTTCGGATTGGCAAGCGAGCGCACAGTTACCTCCTCCACAAACCACGTGAGACGAGTGTTCCGCAGAAGGCGAAGGCGGGAATGCCTCGGGAGCAGGTTCACAATACGCCGGAAGTGGCGGATTTCATCGGTGATCCGCCGCTACCGGTATCCGACCACGAGCCTGACGGGCGACCTCTTGCAGTGCTTTTCTCGACCAACCGAGCCATCCCGTCTAAGCGGGGTCCGCGAAAGGGTCTCGCTGCCGGAGGTGTAGAAACGGCGTTCGCGGATGCTTTCTTGGAGCGCGAGCTTCGGCTCGTCGATTTCGGTGATTGGCTGAAGCGCCAAGAATCCATGCGCAACGAGGATCCAGCAGTCGGCCACAAGCTGGCCGCCTGCGAGGATGCCGTGAGGCGCTTCCTTCCAGGCTACGCGAATCTGCGGCTGGGAGGTGAGGATAACCCGCAGATCTTGATCGATCGGGACTCCACGACAATTCCTGTCCAGCAACTCTCGGATGGCGAACGAGGGATACTGGCCTTCATATTGGACCTGACCCGGCGATTTGCTCAGGCCAACCCCAATTTCACCGACCCAGCCTCCGAAGCCGAAGCGGTCGTCCTGATTGACGAGCTTGACCTGCATCTACACCCCAAATGGCAGCGCCAGATCATTCACAACCTGACCACCACTTTTCCGCGCTGCCAGTTCATCGCGACAACTCACTCGCCGCAGGTCGTGGCGTCCGTCGAGCCCGATCAGGTTCACCTCTTGGATCCTAGTGGAATCATCCGTCCGGACCGCAGCCTTGGGATGGATTCAAACTGGATCCTACGCCACCTCATGGAGGCCGATGACCGACCCGAGGCTGCTATGGCAGCCATTCAATCTGTTGAGAGCTTAATTGGGGAAGGAACCTTCGAGAAAGCACGTGCCGTGATCTCAGAGGCTAAGGAGAACGGGCTTGACCTACCAGAGTGGTCCGTTCTTGAAGCGCGCATAGCTCGACTGGAGATTTTGGCCGAATGAAGTACATCCAGAAAACCGGATGCCCGCACTCTTATTCCGAGTGGTGTGCTGAAGTTGCGGGAACGAACAAGTCTGATTGGCGCGAGGTGTTTTCGGCCCATAAGGAGCTAATATTGGTGGCTATGATTGCAGACCAAGGCGGGTTGTGTGCCTATACGATGCGTCGAATCGACAAGAATTCATCGCATGTGGAACATATCAAGCCACGGAGTCGCTGCCGGGAGGACCTGCATGGATCTGATTTGGACTACACCAATCTGGTAGCGTGTTTCCCACGAGACGATGTGAAAGGACAGCCTCGCTATGGCGCACGGCTTAAGGATTGTTGGTGGGATAACGATGGTGCCGAATTCGTGTCTCCGCTTCAGCCTACTTGCGAACAGGTCTTTCGATTCAAGCTTAATGGTGAGATTGAGGCAGTTAACAATCGAACCGAAGCCATAACCACGATTGAGGTCCTCGGTCTCGATCATAGGAGTCTTACCGAGGAACGAAAGCTCTTCATTGAGGAGTTCATCTACGGACCGACGGGTGATAACCCAATGTCTTATGCTGACGCGCAGCGTGCACGAAACTCGATTTGCAACCGTAACGGGAATAGTCTCTTCTACGTGTTCTGCGTTGCACTACGATCAGCTCTAGAAGAGCATATGGCAACCCTCACTAAACCTCAGTAAAGCGCAGGAGATACGCGCGGAGGAACAGATAACTTGCCGAGTGACAACAGGCATTCCGAAGCCGCCTTCGAGACCGTCATCGAAGCACACCTGCTTCAGAACGGCTACATCTCCATTGCTGGAGACGGCTTCGATCGCGACCGCGCTATCTTTCCCGACACCGTCCTCGCTTTCATCCGCGAAACCCAGCCCGTGGAATGGGCCAAGCTAGAAGCCCTTCACGGCGAACAAACCGGCGAGCAGATTCTCACGGACCTGTGCAAGTGGATGGACGCCAATGGCTCGCTCGCAACCCTGCGCCACGGCTTCAAGTGCTACGGGCGGACGCTCCACGCAGCATTTTTCAAGGCGGCCCACGAACTGAACCCAGACCTCGAAGCCCGCTACGCAGCTAACCGACTCGGACTCACCCGCCAACTTCGTTTTTCGCCCCAATTGGAGAAATCGCTCGACATAACCCTGAGCCTGAACGGCATCCCCATCGCCACAATGGAGCTCAAAAACCCGCTCACCGGGCAGACGGTAGAGAATGCGATCCTCCAGTATCGGCGAGACCGCGACCCCCGAGAGCTGATCTTCGAGTTTAAACGCCGCACGCTTGTCCATTTTGCCGTCGATACCGAATGCGTGCGTATGACCACGCGCCTAGCCGGCGACGCGACCTACTTCCTGCCCTTCGACAAGGGATGTGAAGGCGGTGCCGGGAATCCGCACGATCCGGCGGGCCGTAGCTACCGGACGGCCTACCTCTGGGAGGAAGTACTCGCCCGGGACAGCCTGCTCGATGTGCTCGCCCGGTTTATCCACTTGCAGATCGAAGAGAAGCGCGACGACCGCGGCCGCAAGGTGAAGGCCGAAACGATGATCTTCCCGCGCTACCACCAGCTTGATGCCGTCCGGCTACTGGTGCAGAAGGCTCGCTGCGAGGGCGTCGGCAACAACTACCTCATTGAGCATTCGGCGGGCAGCGGCAAAAGCAATACGATCGGCTGGCTCGCGCACCGACTCGCTTCCCTGCACAACGAGGCAAACGAGCGCGTCTTCGACAGCGTGATCGTGGTGACCGATCGCGTCGTGCTGGACCAGCAACTGCAAGACACGATCTACCAGTTCGAGCACAAGCTCGGTGTCGTGCAGAAGATCGACGAGCGTTCCCGACAGCTTGCCGAGGCTTTAGAGAACGCCGTCCCAATTATCATCACCACGCTACAGAAGTTCCCCTTTGTGTCGCAGCAATTACTCAAGATGGCCGAGGAGCAGGGCGTTGAGGGGACAGGCGTACTGCCTACCCGACGTTGCGCCGTTATCATCGACGAAGCGCACAGCTCGCAGGGAGGGGAAGCATCGACGGATCTCAAAGAGGTTCTCGGAGGCGAAGATCTGCTGGAGGAAGCTCGGAAACGTGCGGAGGAGGAAGGCCGCGAAGATCAAGAGGAACTGTTCCGCAGCATGGCCAAGCGTGGCCGGCAAGCGAACCTGAGTTTCTTCGCCTTTACAGCTACGCCCAAACACAAGACGCTTGCCGTGTTCGGCCAAGATGGAGAGCCGGGCCATCGCTACACAATGCGTCAGGCAATCGAGGAAGGGTTCATTCTCGACGTGCTCAAGCACTACACCACGTATGCGATCTACTTCAAATTGCTTAAGGCCTGCCAAGACGATCCAAACGTCGAGCGGAAGAAAGCGGCGCTGGCGCTGGCGCGTTTTCTGCGCCTGCACCCCCACAACATCGCGCAGAAGACCGAGGTAATGGTCGAGCACTTCCACGCCGTCACGCGCCACAAGATCGGTGGCCGCGCCAAAGCGATGGTCGTCACCAGTTCCCGGCTTGAGGCGGTGCGATACAAGCAGAGCTTTGATCGCTACATCCAAAAGAAGCAATACGCAATAAAAACACTGGTAGCCTTCTCGGGAGAAGTTCGAGACGACCAGCTTCCGAACGAGTCTTACACCGAGGAGAAGATGAACCTGGGCATCCGGGAGAAGGAGCTTCCAGAGAAGTTCGCAACTCCAGAGTATCAGGTGTTGCTGGTCGCGGAGAAATACCAGACCGGGTTCGATCAGCCGCTCCTGCACACGATGTACGTGGACAAGCGGCTCGCCGGCATCCAAGCGGTCCAGACGCTCTCCCGCCTGAACCGCACCCACCGGCTTAAGGAGGACACTTTCGTTCTCGACTTTGTAAACGACCCTGAAGAAATCCGCGAGGCATTCAAGGTCTATTACGAAGGGGCGGAGATGGGAGCGGAGGTCGATCCCGCCCGAATGTACTCGGTCAAGGGAGAACTCGACGCGTCCGGGATCTATCTCGATGAAGAGGTTGAGCGGTTCTGTGAAGTTTACTTCAAGCCAAAACAGCGTCAGAGCGTCCAAGATCACCAAGCGATGCACGCCGCGCTCGATCCCGCGATATCGCGCTTTATCGTCCTGCAGAAAGATGACGAGGACGAAGCAGAACTCTGGCGCGGAAAGGTCCAAGCCTTTCGCAATCTCTACGGCTTCCTGAGCCAAGTCATCCCGTACCAGGATTCGGACCTTGAACGCCTGTACGTATTCCTGCGCCATCTGGCGGCAAAGCTACCACGGCGGCGGAGCGGTCCTGCATATCAATTCGATGACGAGGTGCGGCTTGAGTACTACCGCCTACAGAAGATCAGTGAAGGCTCGATCTCCCTCGCGGGGGATGATGCTCACGCCTTGGATGGGCCGACTGAGGTCGGCAGCGGCGCTGTACACGAGGAGTCGGTGCCGCTTTCGCAGCTCATTGACGTTGTCAACGAACGCTTCGGTACCGACTTCAATCAGGCCGACCAGCTCTTTTTTGATCAGATCGTCGAGGCGGCCATGAGCGACGATGGACTGCGCCAAGCAGCCGCAGTGAACCCGGAGGACAAGTTCGAGTTGGTGTTCAGGAATCTTCTGGAACGACTCTTCGTTGAGCGCATGGACCAGAACGAGGAGATTTTCGTCCGCTACATGAACGACCAACCGTTCCAACAGTTAGTGAGTGAGTGGCTAGCGTCTCAGGCGTACCAGCGGCTTCGAGATGGGGATGAGGTCTCAGCCACCACTCAACTTGACGCGGCCCAGCCTCCTGCTTTGCGCATCGTCGCCGCCAAGCCCGACGAGCGTTACGTCACCTGCGTCCCGCTCGTGCCGCTTGCTATCGCGGCCGGCGAGTTCGGCAATCCCCAGAACGTGGCAGCCGAGGAGGAGTGGGAGTGGGTCGAAGTGGATTCTACACACCGCTTGCGACCGGGGATGTTCGTCGCACAGATCGTGGGCCGCTCAATGGAACCCACGGTCCCCGACGGAGCACATGGTTTGTTCCGCGCTCCCGTAGAGGGCACACGCCAGGGTAAGACGGTATTGGTTCAACTCCACGACGCTATCGACCCCGAAACCGGGGCGCGGTACACCCTCAAGCGATACGAAAGCAAGAAGATCCAGAACGGTGACTCATGGCAGCACGCCAAGATCACGCTGAAGCCGACCAATCCCGAGTTTGAGCCCATCGTCCTCACGTGCGCCGATGAGGGTGAGGTGGCAGTCGTGGCGGAACTGGTGGAGGTAATCGCTGCCAGTTCCTGACGCGATGCTCCTTGTTGTCCTTCGTCTCACCTTTTGCATACTCCAGTGCATCGCGTAACCCGTCTATAATCTCGCCGCCAATTTTACTCATGCCTTACTCCATCGAATGCTTTCAATCTGACTTCCTGCGGCGGTTAGTGACAAGTGTTTTTGTGCCACCCATCCAACCAATCAACGCGCATATCCATCGGGATTGTCCCGCCGCCAATTGGGCTGGTAGCCTTCCTCGGCGTCAAAGCCATACGACGGCCCGATCTGGTTTGCGGTCTGCCAAGGCCAAGCCTGACCGCCGATGATGCGGAACTGGTCCCCCTTGCCACAGAGCCAATAGAACATGTGCGCATAGTAGCGCGCCGTGCCGTGCCCGCCGTAATACGCGCGCTGGAAATCGAAGTCCTCCTCGACGATCCAATCGCGCTGAGGGGGTGCCGTGCGCCAGTAATTGTACTTGAGCATCCGGCGCAGACCCTTGGCGGTGGACTTACCGCGGCGGTGCATGATGCTCTGGTGGTGGATCCCAAGGGTGCCGGCCGGGCCGTCGCAAAACACGCCCCCTTCTTCGCTGTCGCGGCGACCAGGTTGGATGTGCGAGCCAGGCACCAACTCGGTCGGCCCCAGTTCCACGGGCGTGTCTTGCGGAAAGTAGAAGACCTCCAAAAAGCGAAGCTCCGGGCCATAGATGTGGTCGGCGTCTTGGTGCCAGCCCTGGGGTTCCATTGGGCATTCGACCCGGTGGTGGCTGGCTATGATCGGCAGGCCGATGTTAGGGCCTAAAAGCGAGCGCATGGCACCGGCTAACTGGGGGTTGAGCAGGACGTGCTCGACGAACCAGTCCTCCAAGAAGATGGAACTCGGCTCGTGGGTAAAGCGGATGCGGTCGAGGTCGGCCCCAGTCCGGCCGTCGGGGATGTAGCTCGGGTTGGCTGGAATATCGCCGTCGAGCCAAGCACAGGTGCGCTGGTTGATCTCGTCGGACACGACGCCTTTGAGCAAAAGATGGCCCTCGCGGCAGAATTCGAGGACTTGAGAATCAGTGAGCGTCGGCGCGCAGTCAAAGGTGCGTTGGCATTTGTCGTAGTGCATGGTCTCCTCCTCCAATGGTGTTGTCTTTTGTTTGTATAAGCACTTGGGGACAAATCTAACCAAACGGCGCGGCGGCGGCAGGGTGCGCTTTGCTTGCCGCCCGCCGTTTGGTATGTTAAGCCGACGAATTTCCCCAACACGATTTAAAACGCGAGGAGGGCATTTTGGTCATTCGCAATTGGCGCAACGTCACGCCCGTCGTCGGGCATCAATCCAAGCTGATCTGGTCGATCTTCCGCGCCCAAAGCGCCGAGGGTCTAAGCGCGGACAAGGCAGTACTCGAGGGGTTTTCTGGACTGACGCTGCATCGCCTGCAAGGGGGGCTGGAAGGCGATTACCACGAGCACGAGGCCACCGAGCAGGTGTACTACTTCCTCAGCGGCAAGGGACGGATGAAGATCGACGGGGAGATATACGAGGTGCGCGAGGGAGATGCGGTACACATTCCGCCGAAGGTCAAGCACCAGCTTTGCAACGCTGGAGACGATTGGGTCGAGCACTTGATCATCAGTGCCCAAGTCGCAGGGTAGGACGCGCAGTGACAGACCTACAAGAAAGAGTCGCCAGTGGCGGCTTGCACATCGACGAGCGGATATACTCACTGGTTGCCGAGCAGATCGCGCCGGGAACCGGCGTGTCCGTCGATCATTTTTGGGCCTCGCTGGGCCGCATTGTGGAGGACTTGGCCCCGCAAAACCGCGCGCTGTTACAGCGGCGAGACGCCTACCAAGCACAGATTGACGACTGGCATCGGGCGCGGCGTGGCGAGCCATTGGACGCGGCGGCCTATCATGCCTTTCTCGCGGAGATCGGGTATTTGCTGCCGGAAGGGGAGCCGTGCCAAGTCCGCCCGGAAAACGTCGATCCAGAAATTGCCACCATCGCCGGGCCGCAATTGGTGGTCCCTGTGGATAACGCGCGCTATGCGCTCAACGCGGCAAATGCGCGCTGGGGGAGTTTGTACGACGCGCTCTACGGCACGGATGCAATTCCCGGCGAGGCAAGCGCGGAGTACGACGCTGCGCGCGGTGCCCAAGTCATCGCCCGCAGCGAGGCGTTTCTCGACCAAGCGATCGGGCTGGAGCGCACCACCTACGCGCAGGTGGTGGAGTTTGGCTTGCGCGAGACGGCTGGCCGCCGGGCGCTGTGCGCTCGCCTCGCCGACGGCGACGAGGTCGGCTTGGCCGACGAGAGGCAATTTGTCGGCTATCGCGAGGAAGGCGGCCAATTGCGGAGTGCGTTGCTGCGGCACAACAGCCTGCACATCGAGATCCAGATCGACCGCACCCACCCCATTGGCCAAGCCCACCCCGCTGGTGTTAAAGACGTGGTCTTAGAGGCGGCGATCACCACCATCCAAGACTGCGAGGACTCGGTGGCGGCAGTAGATGCCGAGGACAAGGCGCTGGTGTACGGCAACTGGAACGGCCTGATGCGAGGGACGCTGGAGGCGACCTTTGTCAAAGGCGGTCAAACCCAGACGCGCCGACTCAACGCGGACCGCGCATTTACGGCCCCAGACGGCAGCAGTCTTGTGCTGCCGGGGCGCAGCTTGTTGCTGGTGCGCCACGTGGGTCTCCACATGTACACGGACGCGGTGACCACGGCGGCGGGCGCGGAAATCCCCGAAGGGTTCCTCGACGCCATGGTCCTCAGCCTAGCGGCAATCCACGACCTCAAGGGCCAGGGCCGATACCGCAACAGCAAGACCGGCAGCATCTATGTGGTAAAGCCCAAAATGCACGGGCCGGACGAGGTCGCCGCAACCGTCGAGCTGTTTGGGCGAGTCGAAGAGGCGCTGGGACTGGCGCGCAATACGCTGAAAATCGGCATCATGGACGAGGAGCGCCGCACGACGGTCAATCTCGTCGAGTGCATCCGCCAAGCGACCGAGCGACTGGTCTTTATCAATACGGGCTTTCTCGACCGGACCGGGGACGAGATCCACACCAGCATGGAGTTGGGGGCCATGTTGCCCAAGATGGAAATCAAGGAGCAACCCTGGCTCCGCGCGTATGAGGCCTGGAATGTGGACGTCGGGATCGCAACCGGCTTGGTGGGACGGGCGCAGATCGGCAAGGGAATGTGGACGATGCCCGAGCGGATGCGCGAGATGGTAGAGACCAAGATAGGCCACCCCCAAGCAGGGGCGACCACCGCTTGGGTGCCCTCGCCCACGGCGGCCACCCTGCACGCGCTGCACTACCACCAAGTCGATGTCTTTGAGCGCTTAGACGAGCTAGCGGGCCGGGGCTGGGGCCATTTGGGGGACATCTTGCGTCCGCCGATGCTGGACCGCTCACTGAGTGCGGAGGCTATTCAGCAGGAGCTGGACAACAATGTCCAAGGCATCCTCGGCTACGTGGTGCGCTGGGTCGGCCAGGGCATTGGCTGCTCCAAGGTGCCGGACATCAACCACATCGGCCTGATGGAAGACCGCGCCACCTTGCGGATATCGAGCCAGCATATCGCCAACTGGCTGCACCACCGGATCGCCAGTGAGGAGCAGGTGCGGGCGACGTTTGCGCGAATGGCGGCCGTGGTCGATGCGCAAAACAGCGGCGATCCAGCGTACTGCCCCATGGCACCCGACTTCGACGCCAGCGTCGAATTCCAAGCCGCGCTAGACCTAGTGTTCAACGGTCGCACCGAACCGAACGGATATACAGAAAACGTGTTGCACAAGCGGCACCGAGAGGTGAAGGCCGCCCGCCGCATTGCCTAGAATCACCATTCAAATTCAAGGAGACGATAGATGGAATCACGTGCAAAAGTCGCCCTCGTCACGGGCGCTGGTAGCGGCATTGGCCGTCACAGTGCCTTGGCGTTGGCCGAGGCCGGCTATGCGGTTGCCCTAGCAGGACGGCGTCAAGAGGCCCTAGCGGAAACGGCCGCGCTGGCGGGAACGGATGCCCGGATGTTGCCGGTGCCCACCGACGTCGGCGACCCCCAAGCCGTTGACGTGCTGTTTGCCCAGATCGAAGAGCACTTTGGCCGGCTCGACGTGCTGTTCAACAACGCCGGGGCCGGAGCGCCGGCCATGCTGTTGGAAGACCTCGAATACGAACAGTGGCAGAAGGTCGTCGCCGTCAACCTGACCGGCACCTTCCTCTGCACCCAAGCGGCCTTCCGAATTATGAAGAACCAAGACCCACGCGGGGGCCGGATCATCAACAACGGCTCGGTTTCAGCGGCGGCCCCCCGACCCAATTCCGCCCCTTATACCTCCACCAAACACGCCATTACCGGGCTTACCAAATCGACCTCGCTCGATGGACGCAAATACGACATCGCCTGCGGTCAGATCGACATCGGCAACACGGCCACCGATATGACGCAGCGGATGAACGACGGCGTGCCGCAGGCCGATGGCTCCAAGCTCGTCGAGCCGCGCTTTGACGTCGAACACGTGGCCCGCGCCATAGTGCAAATGGCCGAGTTGCCGCTGGACACCAACGTGCTGTTTATGACCATCATGGCGACGAAAATGCCGTTTGTCGGTCGGGGATAAGAGGAGGATCGCAGATGACCAAAGAGGATGCCGTCGCCCATATCGACGAATACGGTTACGCCGTACTCAAAGGGGCGTTGACTGCGGATCAGGCCAACGCCTTGCGCGATCGCTCAGCCGAGTTGATCGCCGAGGAGCGGGCGGCCAGTGGGGAGCACGTCTACCTCGACGGCCGCGCGCAGCGAGTGTGGAACCTAGTCAACAAGGGCCGCATTTACGAGGAAATGATCCAGCTACCGCAGGTACTCGCGCTCCAGGAACACCTGCTCGGCGACAACTGCATCTTGAGCAGCTTCACCGTCAATCTCATCGGCCCGGGTGCGCCGGCCGGCCGCCTGCACATCGACTTTCCACTCGGCAGCTTTCCCCAGCCGCCGCCACCCATACCCCTCTGCGCCAACACCATCTACGTACTCGACGACTTCGCGTCTGAAAACGGGGCCACGCATATCGTGCCGAGCAGCTACAAGCGCGGGTACGCCCCCGACCCAGAAAAAGAGTACGACGACGTCATCCAGCTAGACGTCCACAAAGGCGATATTGTCGTCTTCCACGGCGCGACGTGGCACGGCAGCGGTGCCAACCACACCCAGCAGGAGCGGATGATCCTGTTGGGGTTTTTCTGTCGCTCGTTTATGAAGCCGCAGCAGGACCAGTTCAAGCTGGCGCGCCCCGAGGTCGTCGCGCGGGCAACGCCGATCCTAAAACGATTGATGGGCTTCGAATCGCAGTCGGGGATGCGGACCTAGCATATATAGCAATCCGGGATGATTTGAACGATTCGAGCGATAGATCGTCTTGTTTCTACTATTCTGCGTCTATCTGCGTCCATCTGCGGATCACCTTGTAAATGATGTAGGATTGCTATAGGGAACGCCAATGAACTCACTCGACCACCGCAAACGCCTCTTCGTCGATATGGACGACGTCGAGCGCCAAGAAAACGTGGAGCGGGTCTTCCACCAAGCGGAGAAGTACGGCACGCATCCCGTGCTCAAACAGGAAGCGCCGTGGGAACAACACGGCGGCATGACCGCAGCGGTGATTTTCGACGCCGAGGAACAAATCTTCAAGGCGTGGTACATGGCCGGCCACTATGCGCCGGGGTGCGAACACGTGCAATGCCTCGCGCTTTCGCCGGACGGAATCCACTGGGAGCGCCCCTCCCTCGGTATCCACGAGGCCCTCGGCTCAAAAGACAACAACATCGTCATCCCCGCGACTCACCACGAAGGGCAGGACCACTGGGAGACCATGCTCAAGGACCCCCTCGACCCGGATCCCACCCGCCGCTACAAGGCCATCGGCTGGTCGAGCTACGACTGGGACGGGCCGCGCTCGGGCATTTACAGCGCCACTTCGCCGGACGGGATCAACTGGTCGCATTCACCGGACCCGATTTTTCGCTACCATCCGCGGCCCGGCACCCGCGACTTGGGGCCGGTCGGGGATGCGCAGTCGATGATGGTGGATATTGAGCGCCGGCGCTACGTGGCCTTTTTGCGCGGCGTGCCCGAGCGGCTGATGAGTACGAGTGAGGACTTCGTCCACTGGTCGCCGCCGCGGCCCTTCCTAGCACCGCTCAACGAAGAAGAGGCTCTCTACAACAATACGGGCTTCAACTACGGCGCTCACTACTTAGGTATCCTGACCCACTTCGACAAACGCCCGCGACAACAAACCCAAGTCCTGCGGCTTTTGTGCAGCCGCGATGGGGAGCGCTGGCAGCGAGTGCCGGGGAAGCCACTGGTGGGTTTGGGCGCGGTGGGTGAGTGGGATCGGTTCCAGCTAATGCTCAGTGGTGCGCCGCCGATTGCCGTGGACGACAAGCTCTATATCTACTACCGAGGCACGGCCCGGCGGCACGCCAAGATCCCACGCGAATTCGATCCGCCGATTGCAGCCGATCAGGATGTGGGGACGATGGGCATTGGCTTGGCCATGCTGCGCCTCGACGGCTTTGCGTCGCTCAACGCCAGTTTTGACGGCGGGCAGCTAACGACTCGGCCCTTTGCGTTGGGTGGGGATGAATTGCGGGTCAACGCCAAGGCGGATTACGGGCAGCTAACCGTCGAAATGCTCGACGAGGAAGGGAACCCCATTCCCGGCCATACGGCCCAAGACTGCGTCGCCATCACCGAAGACGGAGTCGCCGTGCCCGTGCGCTGGCGCGACGGCCGAGACTTGAGCGCGTTGCGAGGACAGCCGGTACGCTTGCGTTTCGCCCTGCACAACGCCCGCCTGTACGCCTACTGGTGTTCGTAGCTTTTGGGCCTGCCGCGATTTCGACAATCCGCTTCAACAACGGGAAAAACTATGTCCATTGACCAGATGAACTACTACCAGCGCAAGCTTGCTTATGAAATGGATTCGTGGGATCTCTACGTGGCGTTGGGCGAGAACGAACCCATCACCGTCGTCGATGGCCGTTCTACGGAGGCTTATGCCCAAGAGCACATTCCGGGTGCGCTCAATCTGCCCCATAGAGAAATCTGCTTCAATTCGACTGAGTCGCTCGACAAATCAAAGCTCTATGTCTGCTACTGCGATGGCATCGGCTGCAACGCCTCAACGAAGACGGCGCTGAAACTGCTGACGCTGGGCTTTCAAGTGCGCGAATTAATCGGCGGCCTCGACTGGTGGAAGCGCGACGGCTACGCCACCGGCGGCGACAAGACGAAATCTGGTACCGAGATCAAATGCGGATGCTGAGCTAGAATAGAATCAGACGAGCGCAAGGCTTGACGGCCTAGCGGATTGGCAAAAAGAAAACCCCAGGTTAGTGTAGCCAACCTGGGGTCAATAATTGGTAGCCCGTACGGGATTCGAACCCGTGTTACCGGCGTGAGAGGCCGGCGTCCTAGGCCTCTAGACGAACGGGCCAAAGAAAGTTCGTTTTCAACCTGTAGGTTACAAAAAATAGAATCCTCAAACTGTATTGTCAAGGTTGCGGCAGGGCCGTTTGACAGTCGCGGACAAGCGTGGTACTGTTGCCTTGCAAGAGGAGACGGCCCGATGATCGTCGAGTGGAACACCCACATTTTCAGCCCCGATACCCAGCGCTATCCCTTGCATCACAGGGCGGCCTACCGACCGGATGTTTCCGTACATCCCCCAGACCCATTGGGAGCCTATTTACAGCGCATGGCGGATGCTGGCATCGACCGGGCCGTCGTCGTCCATCCCGAGCCGTATGGAGACGATCACCGGCTGATACTCGAATGTCTGGAGCGCGAACCGGAACGGCTGCGGGGCACGTCGCTATTTTATCCCAAGGACCCAGACGCGCCCCAAAAGTTGGCCGAGCTAGTCGCTCGCGAGCCCAAGATCATCGCCACCCGCTTTCACGCACACCGCGGCAAGGAGCTGTATCTCGACAGCTTCAACGACAAAGGGGTGCGCGCCCTGTGGGAAAAGGCGGTGGAGCTAGGCTTGATCGTCGAATTGCACATCGGGCCTAACTACGGTGCCCAAGTCGCCCAAGTCTTGCGCGACATTCCCCAGACAGTGACGCTGATCGACCACCTAGCCGAGCCGCATCTGGGCAGCGCGGTCGAATATGCCGATATACTGGAGCTGGGCTGTGCTGACGCCGAGGTCTATATGAAGCTCTCCGGCCTCGGCCACTTCGCCCAAGACGCGCCGCTATACGAAAGTGCCAAGTCCTTTACGCGGCGCGTGATCGAAGCCTTTGGGCCGGAGCGCATGGTCTGGGGCAGCGGCGCGCCGGCGATTGTCGATGCGCATTTAGCGAGCTACTCAGCAGCCGAGCGTGCGCTGGTAAAGGGGGGCAACTTGGCCGGGTGGTTCAAATAACAAAAGGAGCAACACGTGAACGAAATCGAAACCTTTGAATTCGATCGCCAGGGCTACATCGTCATTGAGAAGCTGCTGAACGAGACCCAAGTGGCCGCGCTGGCCGAGGCCGTGGATGAGCTAGAAGAACACTCGCTCGCGCATGTCACCCAACCACCGCGCAAGCAAAGCGGCTGGGGAGCCAACTACCACGCCAATCCCGAGCGCGGCTATCACGCCAATGGCGAGCGGGCCGAGGGCAAGACCCTGATGGTCGAAGACTTCTGGAACGCCAACCCGGCCTTCGACGTTTTGCTCGACCACCCGCCGACGATGGACTATATCCACGGCATCGTCAAACAGCGGCCAACGATCAACAATTCCGAGATCCGCATCCGCTACCAAGGCAACGCCACCGGCTGCCACGGCGGCACCGTCTCGGCCAACCAAAAGTATCGCTATAGCTACACCGAGCACGGCATCGACTGCATGATGGTGCGGATGGTCTATTTCATCCACGATTGCACCAATGAGCAGGGGGCCTTTTGCGTGGTACCGGGAACGCACAAGACCAATCTGCCCTCGCCCCACAGCAACGACCCGGACGAAGACCCCGACATGATCGGCCTAGCGGTCAAGGCCGGAGACGCGATCCTCTTCACCGAAAACCTGCGCCACGGCGGCTTCACCAACCTCTCTGAGCAGACGCGCAAGACCCTGCACGTGGGCTACGGGCCGCACTGGATGATGTCGCAAAACATCGCCACCATGGACGAAAAGCAGCACATCACCCCGGAGACGTTCGCCCGCCTCACCGAAGCGCAACGGGACTTGTTCCGGGCCTATCCACCTTCCTAAGTCGGAAATTCTTCGTAGTAGCGGTCAAAGGCCGCGGGCGTGCCGCAGATGTAGAGCGCGTCCTCGGGCGTGAGCACGAACGAAGCCGGGATGTCCATGAGCACCTCGCCGGCCCGCTCGACAGCCACCACCGAGCAACCCGTGCGCTCGCGGATGCGCGCTGCGAGCGGGTGGCGTCCGGCGAGGGAGCCGGGCCTGAGCTTGACCATCTTGATCCGGGGTTTGTGCGAAACCGTTTCCCCGAGGACGTGGTGGACTAGCAACTGGCCGGCGACTTGGCTGACCGAGAGCGCAAAATCAGCGCCGGCGCGCTGCACTCGGTCTGCGTTTTCAACGTGGGACACGCAGGCCAACAGGGGAATCTCCGGGACGTGATCGCGGACCACCGCCGCGGTAAACAGGGCGGCCCCGTCGCTGTCGAGGGCGAGGATGACGACCCGCGCTTCCGCAATGGCGGCGCGGTCGAGGACGCGCACATCGAGTACATCACCGACTACATCGACTCCGGCGCTTTCAACCTCATCGACGACCCGCACGTCCTCGCCCGCAGCGCGGAGAATCTCGACCAGCTTCTGCCCGACATCGGCAAAGCCAATCACCAGAATCGGCCCCTGCTGGGTAATCGGCCGGGACATCTCGTTTAACCGGTGAATGCTCTCAGGCGTGCCGACCGCCACCAGAATGGCTCCGGGCTGTAGTTTTTCCGCAGCAGTCGGCGGCGAGCCGAGCGTGTCGTCGGCCCACTGCCCGACGATGTGGGCACCGGTCCGGGTGTATAGCTCGGTCTCGGCCAAGGTGCGGTTGGCGAGCGGGCTTTGGTCGTGAACGCGCAGCTCGGCCACTTCGAGGAATGAGTCGAGCGGCTCTACGCCCGCCACCCGCGGCCCGATCTTCGCGCTGGCGCGGACGGCAATCGCCGCGGCGAGAACGTGGTTGGGGGTAAAAGCCGCAGTCGCGCCCGCCAGTAACATGGGGCCGCGACGCTGGGGGTGCTCGATCATCGCCACAATGGGACCGACGAAGCCCTGTTCGCGGGCACTGAGCGCGAACAGAGCGTTGTCGTCGTCTGAGCCATTGGCCACCAGCGCCTTCGCCTTGGTCAACGGCCGCAGGTCCAGAGTCTCCGCCGCTAGGTGCGCATGTACGACCTGCACATCGGCGTTTGTCTGGAGCTGCTGCACCGTCACCTCGTCCTCTTCGATCACCACCAGCGGCAGGTGCCGGCTGGAAAGCTCTTCTATTAGGGTCTCGACCTCTGGCCCGTATCTATAGATGACCACAGCATCCTCCACTGCGGGCAAGGCGCGTCCGGTTGGATTCTCGGCGACGAGTGGGGTATTGAACTTGTCGATCTGAAACACTCCGAGTTGGGTGTCCCCTCCATGCGCCACTCGGCCTTCTAGGAGGACTGAGCAGCCCTTGAGCGCCAACGGCGTGAAGAGATTTAACAGGAACGCGGTGAAGATCAAAATGCTAAAGGTCGCCTGATCGATTGCCCCTTGAGCCAAAGCCAGCGCGGCCAAGATAAACGCCATCTCGGCGCGGCCGCACATGCCTACGCCCACCGTCAGCGCCTCTCGCCAAGGCATGCCAATGCGCAGCGCCATGCTGCCGGCACTAAGCACCTGCCCGGCGATGACTGTCACTGCCAGAAGCGCGATAAACGCCACGCCCGACGCGCTAATGTTAAACGAAATGGAAAAGCCCAGCGAGATGAAGAAGATCGGCCCGAGGAACGAATAGGCGATGCCGTACGCGCGGTCGTTTACCACCTTTACCAAGTTGGGATGGGCGACGCGCTCCTCGAAGAACAGACCCGCCAAGTAGGCACCCAAGATCATGTGCAGCCCAATAGCCTCGGCAAAAAGACCGGCGGCAATGGCGGCCAGCAACACAAAGGTGAAGCCCTTGCCGCCTTCGGCGCGGAAGGGCAGGGTGAGGCGGGGATAGACAAAGGTGCCCAAAAGCAACGCGACCGCGAAGAAGCCCACAACCTTGCCCAAGTTGACCACTAGGTCCAAGGGGGCAAAGGTCCCGCTGGAGAGTGCGCCGGTCACTAGGCTAAAAAAGATCAAGGTCAAAAGGTCGTTGATGACGCAGCTAGCGACGATGATCCGCGCAATGCGGGTATCGGTCAACCCCAAGTCCTTGAGACTTTTGAGGGTGATTACGACTGCGGTAGCGGTTCCAATGATCAGCCCCACGAAGATAGAGGCGACAAGATCCAGCCCGAAGAATTGTGCGACAGCAAAGCTGACGGCAAAAGGCACTGCGGCCCCTGCAATCGCCACCCCTAGCGAGCGCTTGAGCGCGTTGAAAAACTCGTTGGGCTGGGTCTCCACCCCGGCGTGGAACATCAGAAAGAAGATGCCGATCTCGGCCAACAATTGGATGGCCTCGTTCGGCTCGATCCAGCCGAAGACCGCCGGCCCCACCAAGACCCCGACGATCAGTTCGCCCATCACCGTCGGCAGGCCCAGCGGCCGCAAGGTCACGGCCACTAGCCAGATCCCGGCGAGCAAGATGAGTAAGTCGAGTGCTATATCGTGCATGAGCAAAGCCTAGCGTTGGTTGCGGCAGCGAGAAAAACCGCCCGTTGCGCAGGGTGGCGACTGTGCCGGGCAATAGATTAATTAGGACAGAAACCAATAGATAGCACAAGGCGCGTGGACCAGCGCCGCCATCCTTCTAATCCAACCACAAAGTGAATCCATCCCCCCCCAAAGTCCACCCCCGCGAGGTGCGCCGTGCCTTGACTTGGTTTGCCGGCATCCTGTGGCGCGGCTCACCCAAGGCCATGCTCTTAAACACCAGCGCGCAGTTCCTAACCGCCCTGTTGCCGGCCGGGCGCATCCTGTTGATCAAGGAGCTCGTCGATGCAGTCCACGCCGGCTTCGGCCAAGGCGAGGACCAGTTGATAGCCGTGGCTCCCCTGCTGGCCGGCTTGGCTGGCTTGCAGATGTTGGAGGCTGGGCTGGAGGCGGTGCAGGGGCACTCGGCCGCGGCCATGCGGGAGCAGACTAGCTGGAAGCTCCAAGAGCGGGTCCTCGACCAAGCGGCCGGCGTGGGGTTGGACGCCTTTGAACGCCGAGAATTTTTCGACCGCATGCAGCGGGCGCGGCAGGCCGCGTACTACCGCGCCTACGGCATCTTCCGCGACGCCACCGCCGCGCTCGAAGGCTTTGTCATGCTCTGCACGCTAATCGCGCTGTTTGCCACCGGGCACTGGTCGATCCCGGTGGTGCTATTCTTGGGCACGGCTCCGGTTTTCTACACCCAAATTCGGCGAGGCCGCGAAATCTACGCGCTCTTTCACCAGCAGACGCCCAAACAGCGACGCGCCGAGTACTTGGTCGAGCTGATGACCGACCGCGACGCGGCCAAAGAAATCCGGCTCTACGGACTGGGCGATCTCCTCGTCCGCACCTATGAGCAGGTGGCGCAAACGCTCAGGCAGCAGCGACTGCGGCTGACCCTGCAACAGCAGCGCTATATGTTCGGCGGGCGGCTAAGCGGCATCATTTCGGCGCTTTTGTCGCTGGTCATCTTGCTCTATCAAGCCACCTATGGTGCCCTGACCTTGGGGGGCTTCTTCGCCCTCGCCGAGGCCATCACGCGCTTCCAAGGCACGCTCTTCCAACTGCTGCGCCAGATGGGCAATGTCTTTGAGCAAGCACTCCACATCCGCGACTTGCGCGACTTCGTCGAGTCGCCAACCGAGCCGGAAGGCCAAGTGGCCCTGCCGGCCGCGCCGCTGGAAATCGCGGTGGAAGACGCGGGGTTTGCCTATGGTGACGGGCCGCCCGTGCTCAGCGGGGTCAATCTGCGGATTAGGCCGGGGGAGAAGCTCGCACTAGTGGGCGAAAACGGAGCCGGCAAGACGACCCTAATCAAGCTGATCTTAGGGCTGTACCAGCCAAGCGCGGGGCGCGTCCTCTACAACGGAGTGGACGGCCGCGAAATCAACCCGCAGGTCTTGCGGCAGCGCTGCGCCGCGGTCTTCCAAGACTTCGTGCAATACCAGCGCACCGCGCGCGAAAACATCGGCTATGGCCAAGCCGAAGCCCTCGCCAATCAGGCCCGGGTGGAGCGGGCCGCAACAGCGGGTGGCAGTGCGCTGCTGATCGAGTCCTTGGCCGAGCGCTACGACACCACGCTGGGCCGCTACTTCGAGGGCGGGCAGGATCTATCGCGCGGACAGTGGCAGAAGCTGGCTCTGTCGCGCGCGTACTTCGATAGAATCAGCGTGCGCTTGCAGCGGCAAGTCGTGGACAAGGTGCAAAAGGTCGAGCTGGTCCACTTCGAGCACCCCGCGTTCTACGATGCGCTCAAGCGAGCCAACGAGGACCTGAGCGGCCGGCTCCTCAGCCTGCTCAACGTAGCGCTAGACACGGTCGGTGCTCTGGGGGGGATGGTCGCGGTCGTAGGGGTGCTGCTAACTGGGCACTGGGCCTTGGGGCCGCTGACCTTGATCGGCTCGGTCCCGGGGGTGTGGGTGATGATGCGGATCAGCAAAAAGACGCACTACGTCTATCGCGAGCGCACGCCGCAATACCGCGAAGCATCCTACTTCCGCGAATTGCTGACCGAGCGCGAACAAGCCATGGAGGTGCGGCTCTTCACGCTGCGTGACCACTTACTCGACACGTGGCGCGAGAAGGCCGTCGCGCTGGCCACGGAGCGCCGCGGGCTAGAGGCCAAACGAGCTTGGCTCGGCGGGCTGAGCTCCAGCATCGGGGGCTGGGGATACGTGGGCTGCTTGACGATCCTCGTCTGGTTGGTCGCCGGGGCGCAGCTAACTATCGGCCAGTACGGCATGTTGGCGCGGGCCGTACTGCAGTTTGCTTGGCAGCTCGGCGGGATCATGCGCTCCTTGAACACGCTGCATGAGGAGTCGCTGTACCTGGGGGATCTCTACGAATTTTTCGCTCTGACGGCACCCACAGCGTCCCTCGGGGCTGAGGACGAAGGCCAAGACCTAAAAAACCGGCCGTTGCGCTTTGAGCAGGTATCCTTCCGCTATCCAGACGGCGACCTCGTGCTCTCGGGCATCGACCTAGAGATCCGGCCGGGCGAGCGCATCGCGCTAGTCGGCGAAAACGGGGCCGGCAAGACGACCTTGGTCAAGCTGATGCTGGGGCTGTACCAACCGACGGGCGGACGGATCTTGCTCGGCAACAAGCCGCTTTTGGACTATCCCCAGGAACGAGTCAGGCGGCTGTTTGCCGCGGTTTTCCAAGACTTTGTGCGCTTCCAATTTCCCGTGCGCGACAACATCGCCTTTGGGGCGCTGGGGCAAGACGCCTCTGTCGAGCGGGCGGCAGAGCTAGCTGGAGCAGCGCAGTTTATCGCCGGGTTACCCGGCCAGTACGAGGCCCTGCTGGGCAAGGAGCTAGGGGGTACTGACTTATCTACGGGTGAGTGGCAGAAGCTGGCCACGGCCCGGGCGCTGGCGAGGGCGGCCGAGTTCGTGGTGTTAGACGAGCCGACGGCCGCGCTCGATCCCAAGGCCGAGGCCGAGGTCTATCGGCGCTTCGGGGAGATGACGAGGGGCAAGGCTTCGGTAATGATCTCACACCGGCTGGGCGCGGCCCGGGCCGCCGACCGGATCCTCGTGCTCAAAGGCGGACAGATCGTTGAGCAGGGGACGCATGCGGCACTGATGCAGCAAGGCGGAGAGTACAGCCGTTTGTTCAGCCTACAAGCTCGGTGGTACGAGTAAGGGCTAGCGCCGTCGGCCCCTGCGAGGCTTGCCGCGCGGGCGCGCGGAGGGGCGGTCGGGCATTTCCCCGACGACTATATCAAGGCCCTTGAGATGTTGCCCGTTGAGCATATCGATGGCCTCGCGGGCCGCGGCCTTGCTGGGCATGTCGATTTGGCCCCAGCGGCGGCGCGGATCAATAGTGACAGCGGCGACGGCACCAAACAGCTCGAACAGCGTGCGGAGGTCGTCCTCGGTGGTGTCAGCAGATAGATTATCGACGCGAATCTTCATCCAAACTCCAAAAATAAAAGGGAGTGATGCAGTGTACATCACCCCCTTTTGCACTATTATGAGGACAAGCCTAAAGTGCTACGACGCTCTCAGCCGCCGGGCCTTTCTTGCCCTGAACGACTTCAAACTCCACCTGCTGCCCGTCGGACAAGGTGCGGAAACCCTCGGCCCGGATCGCGCTGTGATGGACGAAGACATCTTCGCCGTTCTCGCGCTCGATAAATCCGAAGCCCTTCGCGTCGTTGAACCACTTTACGGTTCCCTTCTCGCGATCTGCCATGGGTAAAATCCTTTGCAATGTGCGGTTAGAGCAGAACGTGCGAATAACTTTGAGTAGGAATCTACTGCTTCAGGCTTTTCGGTAGGAAAACTACATCAGGCCCGGGGGTAGGAATCTACGCGGATCCGAACGACTGCCAACGCGGTCCATAAACGCCCCTACAACTATTGCAGAGACAAGTGATTGGCTAAATATAGTCAATCTCAGCCGCAGCACAAGCAACTAATTCGCCTACCGCCGGGCCGTCCAACCTGCTCAAACCCATCCCTTCCCCTCCACTCCTTGGTTTGGCATTGGCACTGCGGCCTCTATATTAAAGGAATTCACAACCGGATAGACGGCCCCAATCCGTTTGTCCATCCATCCATGTCTCACCAATGGAGATAAACGGCCCATGAGTGCAACCGGACCGGGATTTGCCGCCGAAGACCTGAGCCTCTTCGCGCGGATACAGCGCGTGTTTTACGCGCCGCGCACAGCTTTTGCCGCAGTGCGCGGCCAAGAGACCGCGCACGACTGGTTGCTACCGGCCCTCCTCGTCTGCGCCGTGGGCCTCGGGGCATACCACCTGACCTTAGACGCTGTAACCGGTCTAGATGGCCCAGCTATACAGCAGCATCTAGAGGGCATGGACGAGGCTGAGCAGCAGCGCTACAAAGAGAGCGCGGCCATGATGCGGGCGCACGGCTGGATGATGATCCCGGTGGGGCTTTTTGCCTCATTAGTCGTGGTCGGGGGCGTGCTTTTGGGGCTGGCGCGCTCCGTTTTCCAAGCCGCGGTCAGCTACCGGCAAATGCTGGTAGTCAAAGCGTATGCGGCGTTGGTGGTGGCTATCGAGTGGGCGGTGCGGGCGGTGCTGGTGCTGGCAACCGGCGACATTGGGGCGCATCTGGGGCTGGGGCCCTTTCTGTCCGAGGAGGCCGCAGCCACGTTTGGCGGCCGGGTGCTCATGGCCCTCAACCCCTTTGATCTGTGGCAGATTGGGATCATGGGCGTCGGGTTGAACGCGCTGGCCGACGCGCCCGTGCGCAAGGCGACTCTCGCACTTGGACTGCTGTGGCTGTTCTGGCTAATCGGCGGGGTCGTCATCGAGACCATCGGCCAGAATATGCCACCGCCCTCAGAATAATGGTCGCTTAAGCTGGCGGGCGCGCTGCTGGTGCTGAAAACCTTCCAACGTTTCGACCCGTCGGGTGAAGCGGTTGAGTATGTCCTCACGCGATAAAGACTAGCCCCTGTCTCCCGACGGCGACTCATGGCCGAGCATCGCGCTGATAAAGAGAAACTTCAGCGGCTTGTCGCCAACATTGCGGTGCTTGTGAAAGACATTGCGCGGCAGGAGCACGCAGTCGCCCGGCCCCAGTTGATAGGTCTCGTTCCCCACCTCAACTTCGATATCGCCTTCTAAGATGTAAAAGGCCTGCTCCTGATCGGCGTGAGCGTGGCCGTCACCTGAGACTCCGCCAGGCTCGTATTCGTTGGTGTGGATTACTAGCCGCTCGGTATTTATGGCGGCCGGGCGCTCCTTCCGACGCGCTCCAGGGCCAAGTATAACCCGCGAGATACTGCCGGGATGGCCGTGATTTTCAGCCGGTTGGCCGAAGCAATTTTGCACTCGATAGATATCGCCCATGGTCTGTCCTCCATTTGATCGTTAGGAAAGTCCCGCTGGCAATAGCACCAACTCTGGCACATAGGCCCGCGCCGGCAGCGCCGCGACAAAGAGGCAGGCATCGGCCACATCCTGCGGCATCAACGCCTCGGCCATCACCTCCGGTGGGGTGGGCACCGGCCGCTTGAGCACCAGCGGCGTGTCGGTCAGTCCCGGAAAGATCACGCAGGTGCGGACGCCGTTCTCCTTCTCTTCCTGGAAAGTGCCGTGGGCCAATCCGACCATCCCGTGCTTGCTCGCCTGATAAGAGACCCCAGAGGCATCCGGCTTCTGCACACAACCGCTCGACACGTAAATGATCAATCCGGTGCCCTGCTCGCGCATCACCGGCAATGCGGCCTTGGTGCAGTGGAACGCCCCCGTCAGATTGGTGCCGAGCATCATTTCCCAGGTCTCCTCGGTGAGCACCTTCAATGCGCGATCCGAGATATTGGTCCCCGTCACATAGGCCAGGATATCTACTCGGCCATACGCTGCTACCGCCCGCTGGACCAATGCCGCCGCAGCCGCCTTGTCCCGCGCGTCGGTGGCGCACGCCAAGGCGTTTTCACCTAACTCCTCAGCCAGCGCCTCCAGTTTGTCGCCGCTGCGGGCGGCCAGCACCACTTTTGCTCCGGCTTCGACATAGGTTTTCGCCGTCGCCTCACCCATCCCGCTGCTGGCACCGACGACGATCGCCACTTTGCCTGTTAGATCTGCCATAGTTTTCAGTCGATCCTGCCCTTGAGTTTGACCGGCCACACTGACGGCGAATCGCTAACGAGTCGTCTGCGCCGCGCGAGTCCGCCGAATATAACGCATTGAGCAACGATGCTCCACACCCTCACAGACCCGGTCCAGAACAAAAAAGATGCAGAGACATCACGCCCCTGCATCTTCAGGTCATCCTGTCGCTATCGCGCCGCTAACGAGTCGTCTGCGCCGCGCGAGTCCGCCGCCCAAACAGGCTTTGCCGGCTTACCCTCTCGCCTTGCATCCCCGTGCGCTTTTGCGAATTCGCATTGGCATCGCGCCGTGCATTCGCGGCTGGACCGAGCATCGATGTACCATGAGGCCCGTCACGGCGATTTCCATTGCTACTGCCATTGCTATTGCCACTGCGCCGCGGTTTCGCCGCATTCGAGGGTTTTCCCTCGCCCCCTCGCTGCCTCTTCGCCGCACCCTGCCCATTATCCCCATTGCTATCTTGGTATTCCGCCCTTGCGCCGCGCGAGACGATGGTCAAGGGCACGCCCGTCAGCCGCTCAATGCTCCGCAAGATCGCCACTTCCTCCGTCGCGCAAAACGACAGGGCGATGCCTTCCGCCCCGGCTCGGGCCGTGCGGCCGATCCGGTGCACATAGCTCTCCTTGTCGTTGGGCAGGTCGTAGTTGATAACGTGGGAAATTCCCTCCACGTCGATACCTCGGGCGACGATATCGGTGGCGACCAGGACCTTGATCCGCCCGCGATCAAACGCCGCCAACGCTCGCTGGCGGGCACCCTGGTTTTTGTCGGCATGGATCGCGGCGGCGGCGATACCCTGATTGGACAATTGCTTCATCACCCTGTCGGCTCGACGCTTGGTCCGCGTAAAGACCAGAGCGCGGCGCACGTCTTCGCCCTTGAGCACCTGCTTCAGCAGATCGCGTTTGCCATCTTGTTCGACAAAGAGCACTTGTTGGTCGATTCGTTCCGACACCGACGCCGCCGGCGTCACCTCGGCGTTGACCGGCTTGTCGAGCATATCACCGGCTAGTGCGGTGATATCCTTGGACAAGGTCGCCGAAAAGAGCATCGTCTGCCGCTTTTTGGGCAAGGTCTCGACAATCCGGCGCACGTCGTGGATAAAGCCCATGTCCAACATCCGGTCGCCCTCGTCGAGGACCAGCATCTCGATCTGGTCCAGCTTTATATAGCCCTGGTTCATCAGGTCGAGCAAGCGGCCCGGCGTCGCCACCACGATATCGGGGTTTTTGCGCAGCGCGCTCACTTGTGGGCCCAGCGGCACTCCACCGAGAATCACCATGCTGGTGAGCTTTAGATAGCGGCCATAGTTGCGGAAACTCTCGTCGATCTGCAACGCCAGCTCCCGCGTCGGCGTCAATATCAGCGCCCGGATTTGTCCGCGGCCCTTGCGCCCGTCGAGCACTTGCAGCATCGGCAGTGCAAAGGCCGCCGTTTTGCCGGTACCCGTCTGTGCGGTGGCCAACAGATCTTGGCCCGCCAGCACCTTGGGAATAGCCTGTTCCTGGATTGGCGTCGGCTGTTGGTACCCTTCTTTAGCCAACGCGCGCAGCAATGGCTCGTTTAGCTTGAGGGCTTCAAATTGAATAGAAGACATAAACTCCTGTCTTGATAGTCCGAGAGATAAAGCGACATGCCTCGGGGATACACTCAAAACAGGATTGGATTGGGGGTGCCGAGAAAAGCGCAGAAACCGTCGGTAGGTTTAAAAAACTTCGCGTAGTCTGAAAGGTTCAGATAAACTACACTATTGAATAAGATACCTAATTACAGCTATTTACGCAACAAACAAGATTTCTGCTATCCCGCCTGCAGGCCTAGTGCATAAATTCCTCTGGTGCCAATACTCCGGCCGTAAACCGGATCCGACCAATCGCTCCCTTAAACCAACACACGCGATTCAACCGCACCCCAATCGACGTCTGGCCCGCTGTTAACGGGGCAAAATCAATCGGCCCGCTCGCCTCCTCAACGCCATTGACAAAGTTGGTTTCATCGCGCCCGTCGCAGGTCAGTGCTAAATGGTACCACTCCCCCACGGGATGGAGCTGGCCTTCGTTTAACAAGGGCCGGTTCGAGTCTCCCGAGCTGATAAAGGTGTCGAGATACCAGTGCCCGGCCCCGGTCAGACGCGTCTCGAAAAGCACGCGGTCCCCGCTGGCTTCCCCCAAATGCAAGAAGCGCTGCTCGGCCAACCCACCCTCATCGGGCCGGAAATCAAGTTCAATGGTAAAAACCTCCAGCCCAGCGAGGGGATTGGTCCCGATAAACAACGCATCCCGCACCCCATCGAACTCGATAGCCGGTCCATAGGGGCCCGCAATTACGGCGGGTCGGCCACTCACGTCGAGTTTGTTGTCGCCCAACTGCTCTAAATTATCCAACTCCCATACAACCTGCATAATGCCTCCTAATCTAGTCTTCAGGCGGTCGATGCCCGCTGGCCAGGCTTCTTCCCCACCTCCACCCCCTGCACCCCAAACACTTCTTCGAGAAAATTCTGCCCCATGATCTCGTAGCCGGTGGCGTCCGGGTGGAGATTGTCGGGCAGATATTCGGCGAGGCTTTCGTCAAAGAGCTTGAGACCGTCTATATAATAGATGTTGTCGTCGCCGCGCCTTTTGAACGCTTCCACGGCCTCCGCAACCTCGACGCGCATCTGCTCCAAAGTTAAGCCAACCGCATTGGGCGTGGTCTCGCGGTCGTGGCCCCAAATCGGCGAGCAGACCGCAAACGGAGTGTGGGGATGGCCGTCGCGGATGGTGGCAATGGTGCCGAGGACGGCCGGGCGGAAGGCGCGCGGGCCGAGGCTAGCCGCACCGTGGATGTTGATGCCGATCTTGACCGAGATAAAGTCTGCGGGCAGGTCGCGGATCAGCCGGGCGATGAACGGGTCGGCGTGGCACTGGCCGCCGTAGCCCAGCGACGTGAGGTTGAAGTCTCGAGCGCGAGCTACCACCCCAGGCCAAGTGGCGGCGGGCGATCCCGCGGTGCGGCAATGGGTGATGGAGCTGCCATACGCGACCCACTTCAGCCGAGTGTCCTCGCTTTTTTCGCAATGCGCTCCCTCGGGCAATGCAATGTGGCGCAGGGCGACGGGCATGGCCGGCGACAGCCAAATCTCCAAGGATTTCTCGCCCGCCGGCAAGTCCTCAAAGCGGACCTCGGTCGCGCCAGCCGCATACGAAGCCGTAGCCGCTATCTGCCCGCCGATGCACAGGTCAAAGCGGCCGTCCTCAGCTAGCGGCTCGCAGCCGACGACTAATTCCTCGGCATCAGTGGCCAAGCGCACGCGCACGCCCGAAGGCATCTCGGCCCGCTCGGCAAGGCCGCTCTCTCCGGGCGAGTACAGGTCCGCATCCCCATGGGGAATGCGCCAAGGCTTGACCCAGTTCGGCCCCTCTTCGAGTGAGAGGACACCGCTCCACGTCAGGCGAGGGTCAGTGGCAGAAATGACGGACATAAAAAATCCTTTCTGTGCGACAGGGAAAAGGCTCAGCCAGTGCGCGGGCGGACTACAGTTTCGCCATCGGCTTCCACCAGCGGCCGGTTGTAGATATAAGGGGGTTCGAGCACGGCCTGCTGCGCCTCGGTCAGCTCGCTGACCCATTCCGGCTGGCTGGTTTGGTAGGTGCCGCCGGCAAAGTGCAAATACTTGGGTGAGTAGCGGTAGAGTAGGGAGCGTCGCTCGTGCTCGGCCGTCCACGGGAGCGTGCCGTGCAAGGTCGCCTCGTTGAAGATGACCATGTCGCCGGTCTTGCAGGGGACGTTGTACACGACTTCGCGGTGCTCCTGCCAGTGGCAAATTTTTTGCGGCCGCGGGAAATTCGCCTTGTGGCTGCCTGGGATCACGCACAGCCCACCGTCGCCCTCGTTGACGTCGGCGAGTTGGAACTGGCAGACGATCATGCCGCAGCGCATCTGGTCGTTGGCATAAGCGTAGTACTGCGAGCCATTAAAGTGGCGGCTAGTCGAGCCGTGGAGGATCAGGCCCTCGGCTCCCTTGCCGCCGCAGAGCATAAAGGGCGAGTGGTCCATCTTCCAGCCGCGGCCAAAGAGCGCGTCGAGATAGGGGATGAGCTTTTTGTGCGCCAAGAGAGTGCGGAAGGGCAGACAGTGGGGTTTTTCCCATTCGAGCATCCCCGTGAACATGCCGCGCCGCCGGCCCTCGAGCGCGTCACTGCCGCCGGTATTGTGATTGCCGTCTTCGCCTCGCTTGTCCTCATTGGCGTCAAAGGCCGCGTTGAGTGCATCGACTTCGGCGTCCGTGAGGAAGTCGGGGACCTTTAGGAAGCCCTGTAGGTCGAAGAGGAATTTTTCTGTGTCGTTCATTTAGTAATACGTCTCCGCGTTGTGCACCGGGTCGTAGCCGACTTCCCGCCGGGGCGTTTCAATGTCAAAGATGTTATAGGTGTTGTCCGAGATCGCAAAGTAATGCGCACCGCTGGGCAGGTCGCCGGCGCAATGCCGCTGGAAGCAGGCGTGGACCAAGCGGGCAGCGTCCTCTTGATGGCACCAGACGGCAAAGTAGCCCCGCTCCGGTACGCGGACGGCGTTTCGCGCGTTGACGCCGCCCCAGCGCATGGCAACCGCGCTGTGGCCCTGGTCGGCGACCTTTTGCGCCCACTCTTCCACGTGGGCTTTTTCGCGTCCGTAGTCGTTGATCGGATGCGCGGGCACGGCCGCGGAAATCCGTTCGGGCCAATCGGTTATCTCGTCGAACCGCCGCTCGGCCAAGGTCCAAAAGAAACCCGGCTGGTGAAAGGCGTACAGCCCATCGACCGCGTGCACCGAGCTGGAACCGACGATCATCGGCGGCTCGTCTTGGGCCAACACCGCTGCAAACACCAAGTCGGTCATCCGGTGCATGGCCGCCAAGTCGCCGCCGCGAGCCAGATAGACGACCAAGTCGCACCCGGGGATCAAGGCGCGGAAAGCATCCGGCGACTCCGTAATATCGAGGTCGATAAAATCCCCTCCGGCATCCGGCTCGGTCGCCTTATCTGGCGCGCCGGGCAAATCCACGGAAACCATGCGGTAGCGCGGGTCGAGCCTCGGCATATAGGTCCGCAGGCCCGAGCCAATCGTGCCGCGCCCACCGATGAGCAAAACCTTGTATTCTGACGCCATGCGATTCCTCCTTTCGCGGAGGCAAACCTAAGCGACGGCCTGCCGATTGACCAGCTTTCCCCGTGCGGAAGCGAGGCGGAAGATGGCCGAGGCGAAGGCGCTTATGTCTGTGTGCTCTCTGGATTCAGACTTGCGAGCGCGGCCCGCCCCTTGTCCGTCAGCCGATACTCCTGCAATGGACTCCTCGGTTTGTCAGGGAGAGTCATTTCCAACAATTCTTCTTGCAGGAGTCGCTCAAGCCGCTGCTCGAAGCTCCTCGTTCGCGTCGAATAGCTCGCAGCCGCTCGCAATCCCTTACTCGTAGTCGCTCCTTGAATACAAGCTTGCAGCATGGCAACATCTCTGACTGACAATTCAGCTTGCACCCCATCTTGCACCCCATCTTGATTCCGGTCTACTTGCGACTCTGGCCTCCCTATGACTTGCCTTGTTTCCCTGTCCAAGTCCAAGTACGCGGCAGAGAACGGGAACCTCAACCACAGACCGTCACCGCCAGCTTCCAGCTTCCACTGTGGCGTGGGGTTGCCAGCCTCTTTGCACATTTCCACGATTCGCCAGATACCCCGTCCCCAAGCTTCGATCATTCCGGCACGGAAGAACGCGTAGGCGATTCGCGGGTTATACGGCTTTGACGAAAGTTCCCCGGCAAGTTGACCTGTAGCCCGTTCAGGTGGCAACTGCACCGCATTCCAGATTGTGATCCGGTCGTCGTGCACGCGAATCTGAATCGTGAGGGGACTGGCGTAGTCTAGGTGGATATTCGTCGGCACGCTCAAGCTCCGTGAGTTCCTGGTGTCTCATCCTGAGATGCTTTCATGCAGAAAGCGTGTGATCCTTTCCCGGTTCGCGGTGAGGCTGGAGAACTGCTTCTCGCAGACATCGCTGAAGCGTGCCAACACCTTGCGATTGATCGACTCCTGATCCTCGAAGATGGCTAGGGAACGAAACGGGATATTCCACTTCTCGAACTGGAGCAGCGCGATCGTAGTATCGCGGGTCCTGCCGTCACTGGTGAGGGCGTGAACGAAAAGCGGTCGGGGCATGCCGTTGATTCGGCAGTCCACGGTGTACATCCCGTGGGGGTCATGTCTGGGATCGCTCCAGTCAAAACTCCTGCGCTCTTCCGGGACAGCTTCACTCAACAGTGCCCGAAAATCCTCCATGAACGTGGACCGAATCCGTTCCCGCGACAAGTACGACACGTCGGAGATCTTGAGAAGCGCCTGCACAAAGGAATACAGCGCGTCACCGTAACGTTCATTCGGCACGTCGAGTACCAACTCGCCATCGCGGTCCTCAATCTGGAACGTGGACAGTGCGTTGGAGATGATCTTCTGGCGCGTGCCGCCATGAAAATCCCTCTCATCAATGTCATAGGTTAGGTGCATGTACGTATGCGCCTCATCGGACAGTACCCACCGCGCTCCCTCCTTTTTCAGGACAATGGCTAAGTGGTCGCCGTCCTCGAACAGGAACGGAGTAAACACGCGGAAGCGTTCCATGCCCTCGGCTGCTAGCCGAACCTTCGCCGAAACCTTCTGGTGAAAATCTCGCTCTATGGTCTCGATGGACATCACTTACTACTCCTCGAAAAGGTTGCCCTGCGATTCGGGCGGGACTTCGAGATTCGCGTCGTTAATTAGACAGCGAAGGGCACCGTGGAAATCGCCATAACGATCAGTCGGCTCGGCGTAGGCGTCCTCTCGTGTTCCGCGCTCCTGATACCGCTCCGTCGCAATGTGAATGTGAAAATCATAAAATGTGACGTCTTCGATATGGTTGGTGTGTTCGTGGCTCTTGCCGTTGTAGCGCCGGAGGCGAAATATCTGGCTCAATCCCGGAACTCGAACAGCTAGGATGACCGAGAAGTCGAGCGGATTGATCTTGTTCTGCCTAAAGATCAAGCGGAACTCGTTACCTGCATCACCGGTCAGATCCAGTTGCTCCTCATCGTGCCCCCGCTTGGGTTTTAGACGAATCCGATTGTGCCAATCGGCAGGCGCAGGCTTGCGCTCCTGTACCAACGACTCGATCTCCTGGTCTAAGTACGTTACCGCCATGACTGCTCCGATTTGACCAGCCTCACCCGGCCGGTGAGAAGCTGCTGCATCATGCCCTGCTTGACGGCGCGGGTCTTGGCCCGGCGTCGTTCCAGCGCGGCGATCTCGGCGTCCATGTTGGAGAGGACGGCGGCGATGGCGCGTTGCTCTGGGAGAGGGGGACAAGCGACGAGATGCTGATGAACATCATTTCGATTCAACGTAGGAACGCCTGAGCCAGACAGGAATTGTACGAGATTGATGTGGGTGTAAAGGTAGTAAATGAACTTCGGGTCGTTCTCGCGAAAGGACGTGACCCAAAGAGCTGTGTTATGCGGCCAGTAGTCCTTTTCGATGAAATGAACTTTCCCAATTGTCCCTGATCGCCCAGTGACGACGCCCGGACCCTTCACCATCGCCCGTTCATGGTGCTGTAAGACACCATTTGAATAAACGACAGCGTATGATCCTGGTTGGATTTGTGAGGTGGGCAAATCAAAACCTCTTTGTAGTGGTGCGATCTCCCCCAACCGCTTCGTCTCCCACGCCCCGCTAAACCCCGGCAGGCGGCTCTTGCCGGTGAGGAGTTGCTGCATGGCGGCCTGCTTGATGGCCCGCTTCTTGGCGATCAGCGCCTCCAACGCCGCGAGCAACCCATCCACATCCGACAACGCCTCGGCCATGGCGCGTTGTTCGGCTGGAGAAGGCAATAAAACGAGGATCTTCCTGAATGATGCGCCATCGACGCTTGGGAATGTAGATCCCGTCGCTGCCGCCAGAAGATCGGATACCCCCGATATCACTTGATAGCTCAAGTATTGCGTGTCATTGTCGGCTTTGGCTCGTATCGCAGCGACGCCGCGACCGATCGCATATATTTCGTCTGCATAATTGGTACGCCCGGTAGAGCTTCCTCGCACACAAATCAACAGGTCTCCGGGCTTACAAAACCTCGCAGGCTGTGTCGTCCATTGAACTTTGACTGGATGTAATTCAGTGAACTCAGTGGGGCCATTGATCAGTGGACTACCAACGCCTGACCTGTTATAGGACGTACCGGGCGGGGACTGACCCATGATTATCTCACCGCAGCCGCCAAGACGAGTAACAATCCAATCAGTTGGAATCACCCCCACCTCAGTCCGCTTGTAACCCACTGGCACCTCTTCCGATAGCACACGGCGTCTATTTCCAAGGACGCTGCCCATTGTCCCTTGCCCGCTATCCATCAAGTTCACCTGATCTCGAATGGCAGCAGCGGTCGTGAATTTCGCAGACACTGTCTGTTCAATCTGCGCGGCAGGCGGCGAGCATACCGGGATCTGACACGCCTTGTCCAAATTTGTGCATCAAGTCTGCGGGCAAGAAGCCGGTCGGATGCAGCCAGTTCATCCTGATCAATCTCATATGCTCCCGTCTCAATGTCGATGACCACGAATTTACCTTCGTCGTCAGGTCCAACATGAGGGCTTATATCTCGGTCGTAAATCTCATCGCCACGGCGAGCAAACTCCTCTTTGCTGTACCGAGGTCTTGGTGCGGACATTTTATTTTTCTTTCGTTTGACTCATAGCGCAATCCCCATCCGCTTCAATCGTCCCTCGGCCTTTGTGCCGAACCTCGGCGCAGCGTCAACCGCAAGTAGTCCTCCGTCGCCTCAAACTCCGGGTCAACGCCGTTGTGCGCCCGCATCAACGGAATGATCTTGTTCCGCACCCCCATGCCGCGTGCATCCGAATAGCTGTAGTCCCGCAGCGTCTCGGAGATGAGCAGATTGCGGGGAACCCGTTGACCAGCAACCATTTTTTCGACCGTCATGCCGTTTTGCAGTGCACCAGGGCTGAGTATCTCTATCCGGTCCGCATAACGGACCACCTCAATCTCCTCGTACCGCGTCCAATCCCGATGCGTCAGCGCATTGACAACGCCTTCGCGCAGCGCTTCCAGCGGATAGTGCCAGCGTCGTTCCCGGCGCATGGATTCTTCTACTTGGCCAGCCTCCTCGGATACAAACGGCCGCATCGCATCGGCAAGGCGTTCAATCAGCCCCTTCTCCACCAGTTCACGACCCCCCGACAGCACCTGCCAATGATCGACAAGCGGCCCTTCAATCACTTGATCGTCAAGGGCATCGTAGGTTTTCTCCCGCCCCTCAAAGCACATCCAGCGGATGCCGGCATGGCGCAACAGGCGGCGCGGCCGATAGCCGAACAGGATCAATCCGGCGATCGTACAGGCGGGCGGGCCGTCCTCCCGCTCGACCATGAATCCCAGCGCGCAAAGCCGCTCGTTCCACGCCTCGTCGGTCTCCGGCACTTCCCGGTCGCCGACAATAGCGGTGAGATAGTCCGCCAACCGTTCCCGGCTCAAATCGCACAGACCGCTGCCGGAAACGGGCAATAGCTCCGTGTGAATCAGCCCACCGGCAGCAAAAAGCCGCGCCTGCTGCTCGCGCGAGGCCAGCCGAGAGGTACTGCCGATCCGTACGTAGATGTCTTCCCTGCCGCGATACCGGACGACATAGGGTTTGGTGGCACCTTGCGTGACAGTGACAACCGCGACGCGGCGAACGTCATCTATCGGAACCTCCTCGTAGAATGGCAGTATCATCGGATGCACCACGCGCCCAAACACGGAATCCATCACCCACTGTTCGAGATCGTCTCTCTGTATGCCGGTGATGGTGCCGTCGTCTTCCACTCCGAGCAGGACGCGACCCCCCTGAAAGTTGGCGAGAGCCACCACTTCCCGCGCCAGTTGCTCCGGACGCAAATCATCCCGCTTGAACTCCACTCCAGAGTTTTCGCCCCCGGCTATCAGTTCGAGAAGTTCCAATCGTTTCATCGCACCGCTCCCAGCCCCATCCGCTTCAAGTGCCCCTCGACCTTCGCGCCGAACACCTCCATCTCAGTCCGCTTGTAACCCACTGGTACCTCTTTCGACAGCGCACGGCGTCCGGCTCCAACGGCGCTGCCCATTGTCCCTTGCCCGCTATTCATCGTCTGCGCCTTCCCGATAGTTCAACTCTCTCTGGATGCTCTCCAGTTGGGCTACAAGCTCCTGTTTCGACGGCAGATAGAGTTGGTATTTCGACGCGTAGATGTTGGCTTCTTCCGGTAGCGTCAGCTCAACCACGGCATCGTTCTTGCGGCCACAGAGCACAATACCGATGGTCGGAAGTTCGTCGTCAGTCTTCACATAGCGGTCAAAGTAGTTGACGTACATCTGCATCTGACCCAAGTCCTGATGGGTCAATTCGCCGCGTTTGAGGTCAATCAGAACATAGCAGCGCAGTAGCCGGTTGTAGAAAACGAGATCCACGCGGAAATGACTGTTGTCGAAAGTAAACCGCTTCTGCCGCGCCTCGAACAGAAATCCCTTGCCCAACTCCAGCAAGAAGTGCTGAAGCCGGTCGATAATCGCTGTTTCCAGTTCGCTTTCGGAATAGACGGGCTTTTCCTTCAACCCAAGAAACTCCAGCACCAGTGGGTTCTTAATCAAGTCTGATGACTTCTCGATCACCTGCCCCTCGCTGGCAAGCCGACGAACTTCCTCCTTGTCGCGGCTGAGTGCGAGCCGCTCGTACAGGGAGCTGGCGATCTGCCGCTCCAACTCGCGCACACTCCAGCCGTTGCCCGCAGCCTCAACCTCGTAAAAGCGGCGCTCTTCGGGATTGTCGATGGTCAGAAGAGTGACGTAGTGGGACCAGCCGAGGGAGATTTGATGGGCCAAGTCTGTCGTCATGGCTCGTAGCGCGAGAGATTCTGGATCCGGAGTTGTGAATTTGGCAGACGGTGTCTGCCAAATCTCGGAGCCATCAGTCTGTGGTGTCGCAGGCTGTTGCAGTAGGCTGCTGTAGCGCAGATAGAATTGCCTTATCTGCCGCAAATTTCTCTCGCCGAAGCCTCGACCAATAGTGGCCGTCAAAGCAGCAGAGAGCTTTCGCAGGGTCTGACTGCCGTATTCCGCCCTATCCGCGCCATGCTGTTCATACTCGACGATATACCAGCCGAACAGATAGTTTCGCACTACAAGTGAACTATCGACGGTACGCGCCGCCGAGCGTTGTGTTTCCTCGTGGGTTCGCCGACACAACTCCACGAGATTCTCAAAATCGAATTTTCGACTCATAGCGAAATCCCCATCCGCTTCAAGTGCCCCTCAACCTTATCGCCAAACGCCTCCACCTCCCGCTCCAACTCCGGCAGCGGACAGGCGTAGCGCTCTTCCAGTTCCTTCACCCGCCCGGCGAGCTGCTGGGTCAGCCGCTGCACCTCACCCTCGATAGCGCCCCGGATGCTGGCAAACCACTTGTCCTCGACCGCCAGCGTCTTGATCTCGGCTTCGGTGAGCGCGCCATAGCGGGCCAGCACCTGCTCATCCAAACGAGCTTGGGCCTCCTTGACAGCCTTGGCCGCCTCGGCGTCAGACTCAATCAACGTCCGACATTGCTTGAGGGCATCGCGTTCCTCGTCGCTCTCCGGCTCGTACCGGATGGCCTTGAGCCGCTCCATCACGCCGCCCTTGGTGACCTTGCCCTTGTCGTTCACCGCGTCTTCCAGCAAACCCTCCTCGCCGGTGTGCTCTTCGACGAACTCCTCCAACTCGCGCGCGGCCACTTCCTGCTTGGCCTGTAGCGCCTCGACAGCGGCCTGTTCATCGGCTAGGTAACGCGCGACGATCAACTCCGGAGGAATCAAGTCCATCTTGTACTTCTTGCGCTTGATAGTAAGGTCCGGCGTCTCTTTGATCTTTTTGTCTTTGTCTTCGATACCGCGCGGCTTGGCCGCCTCGCCCCAACCGTCCGCGGCGATGAGATACATATCGTCCTGCATCACCTCGTCCCAATAGTCCATCAGCCGCTGATACACATCGTACGCGTCGAGCAGCGGTACGTCGGCAAATCTCGCCAGCATATCCTCCGCCAGAGTGCGAATGATGTCCTTGGGATTGGCGTCTATCTCCAGTCCCTTGAGAATCGGCTCGTGCGCCTCACGCCAAGCGTCGAAGATACCGGCGACCCGCGCCTCGTACGACCCGAACTCCCCATGACCGAGAATGGCGGCCTTCACTTGCGGCGTCTCAACGCGAGCCTCGCTGTAGCCCACCCGCCCGTTGCCCACAAACAACGCTTGACGCAGCGAGGGAAAGACGTCCCAGTAGGTGCCGAGCGCGTCGAGATCGCGGTCGGGGATGCCACCGTGCAAATGCGCGTCGAGGTCGTGCAGGTCTTCCGGTTCGCTGGAATCGATGTAGCGCGGAATGTTCAGATTATAGTCGTTCGCCGGACTGGCGATCTCGGACACCGGCACCATGCGAGAATAGCGCGGCACCTCGGTCTGCCGATTGAACACATCGACGATCCGGTGGATGTCTTGGGCGCGCAGGCGATTCTTGTTGCCGTCCTTGAGGAAGCCCTTGCTCGCGTCGATCATGAAGATGCCGCTGCGGGCGTGGGCATTCTCTTTATCGAGAACCAAGATGCAGGCGGGAATGCCAGTGCCGTAGAACAGGTTGGTCGGCAGACCGATGATACCCTTGATAAAGCCACGCCGGATGAGATTTTTGCGGATGTCCGCCTCCTTGTTGCCGCGAAACAGCACACCGTGCGGCAGGATGATTGCGCCCTTGCCCTTGCTATTGAGCGACGCAATCAGATGCAAGAGGAAGGCATAGTCTCCATTCTTCGCCGGTGGGATCCCGTAGGCAAAACGCCCAAACTCGTCGTTAGCCGGATCGAGACCGCTGGACCAAGCCTTGGCGGAAAAGGGCGGATTGGCGACGGCAAAATCAAAGATCTTGAGACGGTCGTCCGGGTTCTTGAAGTACGGAGCGGCCAAGGTGTTGCCGCGCCAGAGTTCGGCGGTCTCGTGGCCGTGCAGGATCATGTTCATCCGCGCCAGCGCATAGGTGGCGTTGTCCATCTCCTGGCCGTAAACGGTAATGCCGCGCGGCGCTTCGTCCGCAGCCTTCAGCAGCAGCGAACCAGAACCACAAGTCGGGTCGTAGATCGTCCGGTCCTGTTGGGTATCCGAGCCAATGCCGACCACTTGCGCCATAATGCGTGAGACCTCGGCCGGCGTATAGAACTGCCCCTTGCTCTTGCCCGACTCAGTGGCAAAGTGCCGCATCAAGTATTCGTAGGCATCGCCGAGCAGGTCGTCGCCTTCGGCGCGGTTGGCGCGGAAGTCGAGGCCCTCGAATATGGCGACCAACTTGGAGAGCCGATCCTGCATTTCCTTGCCCGTGCCGAGCTTGCTCTCGTCGTTGAAATCGGCCTGATCGATGACGCCCTTGAGGTCGTTAGCCTCGGCAAGCTGGCCGATGATCTTGTTGATCTTATCGCCGATCTCCTTGTCGCCCTTGAGCGTTACCATGTCCGCGAAACTGCCGCCGGGTGGAACTTCAATGAGCGGGTACGGATCGTCAGCGTACTTGTCCGAGACGTACTTCATAAACAGCAGCGTTAGGACGTAGTCCTTGTACTGCGAAGCGTCCATGCCGCCGCGCAACTCGTCGCAGCTTTGCCACAGCGACGAGTAGAGTTGCGACTTCTTCAAAGCCATGCGCTAGCGCCCCTTAAACCACAGCTTCAGTGCCGTCCCGCCCATAATCATCTCTTTTTCCGCCGCGGAGATATTCGGCAGATGGTAGTCGAGCAAATCCACCAGTTTCTGGTATCCAGGTTCCACCACAATCCACGGCGAATCCGTACACCACATCATGCGATCCGCGCCGTAGGCCCGATACACATCCTCGACCATGGCCTGCATATCCCCGTAAGGCCAAGGCACCTTAGAAAACGCATACTCCCCCGAAATTTTGACATAGACGTTGGGGAACCGGGCTAGCGCCATCACTTGCGGATAGTTGGCCGGCGGCAGCGGCTCGGCGTCAAAGCGGGGGCGACCCCACCGGTCCGGCCCGCCGGGCGTGGTCGGCATCACGCCGAGATGGTCGAGGGAAATGTTCACACCGGGGAAGGCCGCGGCCAGCAGTTCGATGCAGGGGAACTGGGCCCCGCCGGTGTAGATGTTGATGTTGATTCCTAGCTCGTCCGCACACTCGAAGAGCGCGTAGGTTGACAGGTCTTCAGCCCGCTGGGCAGCCGGGTCGCCCAACGCCCCCAGCCGGATCCCCTCAATGCCAGTGGCGGCGACGAGCTCGCGCAGTCGAGCGGGCGGGTCCGGGTCGTCCATGTCGATCAAGCCCGTCGCCGTAAAGCGGTCGGGCCACGTCCGCACGCAATGCGTGACATAGGCGTGCTGTTCGATTTGGGTGCCGTTCATTTCGATCAGCACCGCGCGTTCGATGCCCGAAGCATCCATGTCGGCCAAAAGCGCCTCTATCGGGCAGGCGCGGTCGGCCGGTGCAAGGCCGCTCAGCTCGCGGGGGAACCGCTCGCTCGGCAGGTCGAAGACGTGAACGTGAACATCAATTTTATCCATTTGCTGCATCCTTTCTCTAAGCTAGGGATCGAGGTTTAGGTGCCAGCGCAACTCGGCGGGCGGGGCAGCGTGTTGGTAAATCGGGTGCATCAACTCGCTGCGGTAGCGCGCAAAGAGCACGGGATCAACAAAGCGCTGCGCCTGCGACCAGTCCCAGTCTATGTAAGTAAATGCCTTGATGTTGGGGTGGCGGCGCAAGAAGCGGAGGAAGGGGACGAACCAACGAGGCCACGCCTGCTCGGCCCGGCCTAGGTCGGTGGTAACTGGCGTGACCACGCCGACGAGCACGGGGTAGCCGCGCTCCTGCGCCGCCTCGATAAAGGCGTGGCTGCGGCGCAGATCTTGCGGCGCAGCCACGTCAATCGACCACCAATCGACGTACTCATCCCCCGGATAGTACGCCAAGTAATCGGAGCCGCCGTCGGCCTTATGCGTCCAGATCAGCGCGACGTTGTCCAAGCCCCAGCGACCCCGCAGCGTTTGCGCTAGCCGCTGCCAAGCCTCGATGTAGCTCGTCGCCTCATAGGCGCGCCAAGAGCTATTGAACGCATAGCCCAACCTCAGCAGGGCCGGGCGGTCTAGCTCCTGCAACCCCCAGCAGAGCCGCTCAATCGCCTCGTCGAACTGGCCTTCGGCAATGGCCTCCTCGTAAGGCTGGCCGGCGGAGTTGAAACCGAGGTCGATTTGGGGGAGACCGTAGCCTGCGTACTGGTCCAGATGTGCGCCCAACGTCAGATGCCAGTCGTAGGGCAAGTCGTGGAGTTCGTAGTACACGGCATAGACGAGCGGGCGCGTGCGTTCTTCGGGATCCAGCGGCCCGAAGCTGAGCGCAGCCCCGTGCAAGATGCGCTCGCCGAGCGGCTCTAGGCGCTGGAGGTGGTCGGTGCGCGCGGCAAAGTGGCCTACGGGATCGGGCGCGAGCGAGGCCGCATAGCAGCCCGCAAGGGCGAGGGAGAGGAACAACAGCAGAGAGCGCATAGTAGCAAACCTGTGAAGCGGCGGATGTTGTACAATATAGCGATTCTGAATGACTTGAACGATTCGAGATACGAATCGTCTTGTGAATACTATTCTGCGTCTATCTGCGTCCATCTGCGGATCATCTTGTGAATGATTGAGGATTGCTATATCAGCATTTTGCGGCGGCGCTCAAAACCGCTCACCCGCAGCGTGGAGCACGCCGAGCGCGTCGCAGGTGACATGGAGGTTGGGCCGGCTGCGGTTGGGGCGGCCCCAATCGACGAGCGAGTCGTCGCCCTTGCCGACGCGCCCGACTCGGTAGTATTTGCGCTCGGCCGGAAACGTGCCGTCGGCGAGTTGCTTCGACTTGAGCAGATCGAGCGCCTCGCGGCAACGCGCATCGGCGAGATGGCCGGCCTCGGCCATGACCTTGAGGGCAAAGAGGAAATCGCAGTGCTCGTAGCAGGGATAGTGCAACGAGGCGCAGTTCGCGCTCAAGGGGCTGCCATCGGGCTTTTGGTAGAGGCGGTGGGCGAGCAAGTGCTCGGCGAGGCGGGCGGCGGCATCGGCAGAGACGCGGTCAGCGCGGAGGCGGGCGTGCAGGGCGAGGCCGCGCAGGGCGGTGAGCGCTTGGCCGAAGGCAGCCGGACTGCGGCCCAATGCCTTGGGCAAGCTGCCCGCGAGGCGCTGGGCCAAGGCGTCGGCGCGACCATCGTCGATCTCGAGGAAGAGCAAGTAGTACAGCGCATTGCCCTCGATTGCACCGCAAATAGGCTCAAGGCGATTGGGATCCAAAAGCCACTCGCACGCTTGGTCGCGCAAGGCCCACAGGCTTTTGTCGCGGGGCGCGGAGCCTAGGTCGGCCAGCATGTAGAGCACCCAATGGGCACCGCGCCAGCGGTGGCTCGGCGGGAGGGGGATGCGGCCCGCAGCATCCAACTCGGCCAACAGGGTGCGGACCAAGACCGACTCGCGGATCTCGTCGCGGAGAATGCGAATCTCGCGCTCGCGGGGCGGGCGAGCCGAGACGTTGAGACGGATCTTGTAGCGCACGAAAGGCTCGTCCATTGCGGAGAGCACGCGGGCGATGTGGGCAGTGGACATAGGCTTTTGGACTCAGGAAGATGCGTTGGCGGCGCAAAAAGGGCTTGTATATTGTTGTGCATTAGCAATCATAGGAGCAATAGTTTGTTTTGCCTAGGAGCTAATCCCCGAGAGCGACGGAGAACAAATGCCTAAAACTAATAGAGGATGGATCATGGGCAGCCAGTGCAAACCGGCTGCTGAATACGACATGCGCGTCGCCCGCGGCTTGTTGCAACGAGAAAGTGCCCGCTGGCCGGCGTATGCTATTGTGACCACGCCCAGCGCGTACGCAGCCGCCAAGGACCACCTCGTGCGCGAGCCAGAGGGCGTGGTCTTTGCCGAGTGGCTGGACTCGGCGCATCAGCAGGACCTCAGCGATCGGCTGCCAGCCGGGATCGAACTGGTCATCGGCTTGGGCGGCGGCAAGGCCCTCGACGCTTCCAAGTTCGTAGCCCTCGACAAGGACGCCGAACTGATCTTGGTGCCGACGATCCTCTCTTCCGGAGCAATCATCCACAGCCACGTGGCGCGGTGGGACGGCTATCAGACCGTGGGCGGTTTGGACGACTGGCCGTGGGTGGATTGCCAATACGTGCTCGTGGACGTCGATGTGGTCCTCGAGGCACCGGATCACTTGCACACCGCCGGGCTAGGCGACATCCTCTGCAGCCATGCGGGGCTGGAGGAGTGGCGGCGGCGGGCGGCTTTGGGGCAAGGGGCAGCGTTCGACCCGGCGCTGGCGGCACAGCAGGTGGCCCAGCACGAGTCGATCACAACTTCTTTTGCCGCAACGCTGGATCCCAACGGGCGGATGACGGAAGCGAGTGTGGCCAACATCGCGCAGCGGATTAAGGAGCGCGATAGTCAGCATTTGAAGGCCCCCACAGCAAGCGGCGATCACCCGTTCTGGATCGCGCTGGAGACGGCCAACCAACAGACTTGGATCCACGGCGAGCTAGTGGCCTTAGGGGCGATGATCATCACGTGGTGCTGCGCGGGAGATACCGCGGGGTTGGCGCAGCGGCTGGAGCGCTGTCAGGTGCGCTGGCGGCCTAGGCAAATGGGGCTGGAACGCACGGCGCTGCAAAAGGGACTGGCGTTTGCGCCGCGTTACATGGCGGAAAAAGGCGTCAATTCGGTGCTGCGAGAGCCGATTGAAGGGGCGCATTTCGACGCGATGTGGAGCTTTCTAGAAGAATAGGTTCTGTCATGCTGAGCGGAGCGAAGCATCTCATACCTAGGGGGCCGTACGTAACATCAGTATCTAATACCCCAATCAAACGACAGCACTTGCCTCCATCACTCCCAACCCTTCCTCCAATTCCTCGACGCTGGCAAAGGCCACCAAAGTGCAGTGTACTCCCTCGGTCGCCAGCACCCACTGTATCGCCCGCTCGGTGCGCGGCACCGGCTCGCCCGGCTCAGCCAGCTCGTGCCAAGGGCCTGAGACAACAGGATAGACCAGCGGCAGCTCTCGGCGAATGCCTTCGCCCCTTGGCGATAGCTCCTCAACCCTTGACTCGTCCACTGCCGACCAGTCGGTCTGCGTCTTGTCGGCCCAGCTAAGCCACTGGCCACCCAGGGCCTTCATAATCAGCACGCCCTTCCCGGCCCAGGCCGACGCCGCAATGCCTGGGGCCTGCCAGCGGCAGACGTAGTTGTAGATGACCAAATCAGCGTCCGCCTCGGGTTCGGGACCGCGCGTGGCGTAGGCTTGTTGGTCGGCCAGCATGTGCCGAATCAAGCACAGGGCGCGCACTTTGCCTTTGGCCTTGCACTCGGCAATGCGCTCGGCCAAGCCCTCGTTTTGCAGATAGGCATAGTGGTGTACCCGCAAAATATCAATGGCCTCGCGGCGCACATTGGCGAGGTGCTTGTCGATAGTCCCTTCCACCTCAGCGGCTGCGGGCGCACCCACCTTGAGCGAGAAGAAGCGGTCGTCTCGCGGGCCTTTCAGCTCATCGGGGATGTGGACCTCGTCGCCGTAGCCCATGTCGAAGAGGTTGACGCCCAGCTCGGCGGCCCGCAGGTAAATTCGGCGCTTCTCCGCGGGCGGCGGATGGCCGTTGATGCCCTCGTAGCGGGCCAACAGCCCACCCAAGCCAATGGTGCTCAGCTCCATGTCTGTCTGTCCAAAGCGGCGGTATTCCACGATAACCTCCTTGCGTCTTTAAGACGTGATTACAGCTTGCTGCACCCAATATGGCACATTAGTTTCTCCGGCGCGAAAAAGGTATCCCACCAGCCTACATCGTCCAAGGGAGAATGCAGTGACCGCCAAAGTCCTCATCATCGTCGGCGATGCCACCGAAACCGTCGACACGCTCTATCCCTACCTGCGCGTCCAAGAAGAGGGATTCGCGCCCGTGGTGGCCGGGCCGGACGCCCGCCGCTACAACATGGTTCTGCACGAGGTCCCGGCCGAGGGTTGGGACATCACCCGCGAATTTGAGGGCTATACCATCCAAGCCGACATCGCCTTCCGCCACATCGTGCCCGAAGAGTACGTGGGGATCTTTTTCTCCGGAGGGCGCGCCCCCGAATACATCCGCGACGACCCGGACCTGATTCGCATTACCCGCTACTTTTTTCACCACGACAAGCCCATAGGCTGCGTCTGCCACGGCGTCGAAATCCCCGCTCGCGCCGGTTGCGTCAAAGGGCGGCGCATGGCCACCGTGCCCAAGTGCCAATTCGACCTAGAGGTCTGCGGCGGCACCTTTGTAGACGCGCCCTGCGTCGTCGATGGCAATCTCATCAGCGGCCGCACTTGGCACGACCACGGGCACTACGTGAAACACTGGATCAACTTGCTCATCGCCGAGCGCGAGCGCATGGGCGCACAACAGGAGGTCGTCACCGCGTGAAACTCTACTACAGCACCTATGGCATGAAGCAACTCGACGTCTTCGAGGCCCTGCCGCGCCTCGCCGACATGGGCTACGAGGGCATGGAAATCGCCGTCACCCCTGGCTGGCCGACCGAGCCGGCCAACATGGACGCGGCCGCACGCAAAAGACTCGCCGACCTCCTCCGCCAGCTCGGCTTCCCCACGCCGGCGCTAATGGCCCTGCTCTCGCCCTGCGTCGAAGGCGAGGGACGCGCAGCCGCGCTGGCGCAGTTCAGAGCGACCTTTGAACTGAGCCGCGCACTTCGGCTCGACGACCGCCCAATGGTCGTCAGCACCACCCTCGGCTCCAAACCCGCCTGGGAGACGGGCAAAGAGCGCATCGTCGAGCTGGTACTCGAACTGGGCGACATGGCCGCCGAATACGACGTCATCGTCGCCATCGAGCCGCATGCTGGCGACGACTTTGAGACGCCGGAAAAGGCCGCTTGGCTCATGCAGCAAACCAACCACCCAAACCTCGGCCTCAACTTCGACTACAGCCACTTCTGGGTCGAGGGCATCGACTTGCAGCACTCGATTGACCTGAATCTTCAGTACTCGGTCCACAATCACATCAAGGACGGCTATCTCGACGAGGAGGGGCGGGTCCGCTATCTCCTGCCCGGCAGCGGCAAGCTAGACATGAAGGCTTACTACAAGGCCCTGCAAGACGCCGGCTGGGACCAGTACCTCTGCCCGGAGGTCACCGGCCAGATATGGAACGCAACTGGCTACGACGCCTGGAGCACGGCGCAGTTTTGCTACGACGTGCTAAACACGGCGCGGCGAGCATCGAGCTGAGGGCTGATCCTAAGACCCTCTAAGATGCGCACAAAGAAGCGCCCGATGCCGACGAGCCATCGGGCGCTTCTGATTTTCTCTTTGAGGCGTCGAAGGATTAGCGCGATTCTACGCTGCTCTGAGCTACTTGAGGTAGAGCAGCGGAATTTAAAAAGGCTTCTAAAACCGGTTGACTCACCAACGATAATATTTTTAGTACCCAATAATCGTTTTGACCTTATGGGCCAGCACAGCGATGTGACGGCCTCCTATCTTATTCCACGCTCCTTGCGCGAGTTTATCGAATATCATAAACAGATAGTCAAACACGCGAACTGAGAAAACGAGCGGGGCCATGGTGCAGAGCGCACTACAACAAGTAACTCAAGCCTCCTTCCCCGGCATGTGCCCGGTCGAGGATGCGCTGACCAAACTGGCGCAAGCCGGAATCGAGGAACGCGGCGCAATCTTTACAAAGCGCGAGGTCGTCGAGTTCATCCTCGACCTTGTCAACTATACCACAGACCGACCTTTGCATGAAATTCGCCTGCTGGAGCCTTCTTTTGGCGGTGGCGATTTTCTTCTTATCGCGATCGAGCGCTTGCTCAAGGCGTGGAGCAAGCGAAAGAGCAACGCCGATCCGAAAGAAATGCTGGCCAATGCCATTAGGGCCGTCGAATTGCATGACGATACTTTTCAGGCAACGCGCGAGAAGGTCATCGCCATGCTCAAGGCAGAAGGGCTTGAGACAAAGCCAGCCACCACTCTTGCCGATACCTGGCTCATCAAGGGCGATTTTCTTCTCACGCCGCTGCCGTTTGCGTTTGACTGCGTGGTTGGCAATCCACCTTATGTGCGGCAAGAGCTGATTCCCGCTGCGCTTCTTGCCGAATACCGCACGCGCTATACGACCGTATTTGACCGCGCAGACCTCTATATCCCGTTTATCGAGCGCTCACTTAACCTGCTGGAGTCGGGCGGTACGCTTGGATTTATCTGCGCTGATCGCTGGATGAAAAACCGTTATGGAGGACCGCTACGTAAACTGACTGCTGATAAATTTCATCTGAAAATGTATGTCGATATGGTCGATACACCGGCCTTCCATACAGATGTTATTGCCTATCCAGCTATTACTATTATTGCTAATGAAAAGCCGGGCAAAACTCGCGTCGCGCACCGTCCCGAGATTAAGCCGGCAACGCTCAAGGCTTTAAGCAAGACCCTGCTATCCAAAGAAAAGCCCGCCTCAGAGAGTGGGGTCAAGGAAATGACCGGCGTTGCGGCAGGAGCCGAACCCTGGATATTGGAGTCGTCCGACCAACTTGCCCTTGTCCGGCGACTGGAGCGAGATTTTCCGCTAATCGAAGAGGTAGGGTGTAAGATCGGCGTCGGTGTCGCTACCGGTGCCGATCAAGCCTTTATCGGTCCCTATGACGAGCTGGATGTAGAGCCGGATCGCAAACTACCACTGGCGATGACCCGCGATATTATCACAGGCACCGTCAAATGGCGCGGCCTTGGCGTCGTCAATCCGTTTGCCGATGAAGGGGGGCTTGTTGATCTAGCAAAATTCCCCAAACTCAAAACCTATCTGGAAGCCCGCAAGGACCAGATAGCAAAACGGCATGTCGCAAAGAAATCACCTGCTAACTGGTATCGCACGATTGATCGCATCTATCCAGCCCTCGCCAGTAAGCCGAAGTTGCTAATCCCTGATATCAAGGGCCAAGCCCATATCGTCTATGAATGCGGCAAGCTTTACCCGCACCACAATCTCTACTTTATCACGAGTGATGAATGGGATTTGTACGCGCTGCAAGCCGTGCTGCTATCGGGTATCGCCCGCCTGTTTGTGTCGGTCTATTCGACTCGGATGCGTGGCGGCTACTTGCGATTTCAGGCGCAATATCTGCGCCGTATCCGACTGCCTTACTGGCAAGACGTGGACGAAAAGCTCAAAAGTGCTCTGGGGGAGGCAGCGAATAGCCGCGACATTGCCGCCTGCAACGCGGCTGTATTCCAGATCTATGGATTATCAAAGGACGAGCGGGCTGTTGCTACTTCGCGGACCTACTGCTCGTCGCGGATTTCGACCTCGCTACCCTTCTCAAACGCCTGAACCTTAAACTCCGCCAACGCCTTGTCGAGCAGGGCCTGCGCCTCCTCGGCCTCCTTGCCCCAAACGACGATATCCACCGGCAACCGCTGACCATCGGCAGTGCGCTCGCTCAACGCGACGAAGGCCTTGAGGTAGGTATTGGGACACTGGCTCATTACGCTGTGCAGGATCGGGCCGCACTGCGATTCGGGTAGGTTGACGACGACCCGCAACGCAAGCCGCACATCGTCGTATATCCCGGCCAAGGCATCCTCTACCGACTGGCGAAACAGCGCTTCAACCTCACGCGGCGGACCCGGTAGGCTGTAAATCGTGGTCTCGCCGACCTGCGACTCCACGCAGGGAGCCACGCCCGCCGGGTTGGGATGGGCCGTGGAGCTTTCCGGTTTGGTCGCCATCTTGACCAGGCCTTCGCTGACGTCAGCGCGCTTTTCGATACCACGGCTTTCCATATAGCGCTTGACCAAGGTTTCATCGACTTCCGTGCCCACCCCCATGATCTTGGCGATGGCTTCGACCGTCATGTCGTCGGGCGTCGGCCCGAGTCCCCCAGTGGTGATCACCACCCGGGTTCCGCGCCGGCAGGCGTCTTTGAGCACGCCGGTCAACTCGTCCATATCGTCGTCGAGGATCGCGATCCGACGCACATAGCCGCCGAGCGCCGCGATCTGCTGCGCCATCCAGAAAGAGTTGGTGTCTTGGATCTGTCCGTTTAAAAGCTCTGTGCCGATAGAGTAAATTTCGATAGCCGGTCGGTCGGTCATAGTCAGATCCTATGCTGTTGTGTTAGAAGGGCATGAAAAGATAGGCAAGATAAACCGGATATGCACCGGGTATTGAACGCAGCTAGGCGAGTGGCAATATTAGAGTCTAACCCAACTTCAACCGAACCATCGAATTACAAGGAGAAAAAATATGAGCAGCGTCCACGACTTCACGGCCCAAACCATTCGCGGCCAAGATGCCGACCTAGCCGCCTACGCCGGGAAAGCACTCCTCGTCGTCAATGTGGCCAGCGAGTGCGGCCTGACCCCGCAATACGCCGACCTAGAGGTACTGCATCGCCAATACGCCGCCAAGGGCCTAGCGGTCCTCGGCTTTCCCTGCAACCAATTCGGGGGACAAGAGCCTAACAGCGAGGAGCAGATCCTCGACTTCTGTCAGACCCGCTACGACGTGAGTTTCCCGCTCTTTGGCAAGATAGAGGTCAACGGCTCCAACCGGCACCCGCTCTATGCTTATCTCGCCGGCGAGGATGCGGCCTTTCCCGGCGACATCTCTTGGAATTTTGAGAAATTCCTCATCGACAAGGACGGCCAACCGCTGGCCCGTTTTGATCCTCGGACCACACCTAACGATCCGGCACTGGTCGCCGCCATCGAAGAGGCCATCAGGTGACCCGACCCAACATCGTCTTCATTCTCATCGACGATATGGGCTGGAAGGACCTCGTCTGCTACGGCAGTTCCTTCTACGAAACGCCCAACATCGACCGCCTCGCCCGCGAGGGCAGGCGCTTTACCGACGCGTACGCGGCCTGCCCGGTCTGCTCGCCGACCCGCGCCAGCATCCTCACCGGCAAGTACCCGGCCACCGTCGGCATCACCGACTGGATCGATGTGCATGGGCACATCCACCCAGCGCGTGGCCAACTCGTCGATGTGCCGTATCTCAAGCAACTGCCGACGCAGGAGCACTCGCTGGCCCGCGCCCTCAACGAGGGCGGCTATCAGACCTGGCACGTAGGCAAGTGGCACTTGGGCGGCGACGGGCACCTGCCCGAAGACCACGGCTTTGAGGTCAACATCGGCGGCGCGCACCAAGGCTCGCCGGGGCAGGGTGGGTACTTCAGCCCTTGGACCATTCCTCCGCTCGCCGACGCCGAGGTCCCAGAGGGTACGTACCTAACCGACTACTTGACCGACCAAGTGCTCGAATTAATCCGCCACAAGGACGAGCGGCCCTTCTTCTTGAATCTCTGGTACTATACCGTCCACACGCCGATCCAGGCTAAACGAGAAAAAATCGCCAAGTACGAAGCCAAAGCTCGCGCATTGGGTTTGGATCAAGTCGAAGCCTTTGCCGAGGGGGAGTATTTCCCCTGCGAGCACAAAAAGGACCATCGCGTCAAACGGCGGCTCATCCAATCCGATCCGGTCTATGCGGCCATGATCGAGAGCCTCGACGAAAACTTGGGGCGTCTCTTTGCCTTGCTCGACGCGCTCGGCGAATCCGAAAACACCGTCGTGTTTTTCACCTCGGACAACGGCGGCCTCGCCACCTCCGAAGGCTCGCCGACCTGCAACGCGCCGCTGGCCGAGGGCAAGGGCTGGATGTACGAAGGCGGCACCCGCGAACCCTTGCTGGTGCGCTGGCCCGGACGGATCGCAGCCGACAGCACCTGTTCGGTTCCGATGACCAGCCCGGACTTCTACCCGACGATCCTCGAATTGGCCGGCTTAGACCCCATCCCTGCGCAGCACTGCGACGGTACGAGCATCGCGCCCTTGATGCGCGGAGCAAAATCCATTGAGCGCGAGGCCATTTTCTGGCACTACCCGCACTACGGCAACCAAGGCGGCACCCCCGGCTCATCCGTGCGCGCTGACGACTATAAGCTGATCGAGTTTTTTGAAGATGGGCGGCTGGAACTGTACAACCTGCGCGACGACACCGGCGAGGAGCGCAATCTAGCCGAGCAAATGCCGCAAACCCGCGACCGGCTACACGCGCTGCTGCGCGAGTGGCGCGAAACGGTGGAAGCCAAAATTCCCCAACCCAATCCCAATTGGCAGGGCTAACCGGCCCAATCCCGCGGCTTGAGAAACACCTCGTAGAGCCTTTCTTCCTCGGACCCCGCTTCTGGCTGCCAATCGTATGCCCAACTCACCAAGGGCGGCAGCGAGACCAAGACCGATTCGATGCGCCCCTTGGATTGCAGGCCGAAGAGCGTTCCCCTGTCGTAAACCAAGTTGAACTCCACGTAACGACCCCGGCGGTAGAGCTGGAACTGCCGCTGCCTACGGCCGTACTCCCATCCCTTGCGCCGCTGCAAAATCGGCAGGTACGCGGCTAGATAACCGTCGCCGACGCTGCGGGCCAAGGCGAAGCAATGCTCAAAGCCCCCTTCGTTGAAGTCGTCGAAGAACAGGCCGCCGATCCCTCTCGGCTCGTCGCGATGCGGCAGGGAAAAATACTCGTCGCACCACTGCTTAAACCTCGGATAGAGCGCCTCGCCATAAGGATCGCACGTGGCTTTTGCCGTCCGATGCCAATGCACCGCGTCTTCTTCAAAGCCGTAATACGGCGTCAAGTCGAACCCGCCGCCAAACCACCACACAGGTTCCTCCCCTTCTTTCTCTGCCGTGAAAAACCGCACGTTCAGGTGCGAAGTCGGCGCGTAAGGGTTGTGCGGATGCGCGATCGCCGAGACGCCCATCGCCTCAAAGCCCCGCCCTGCCAGCTCGGGCCTGCGCGCCGTAGCGGCTGGCGGCAACTCATTGCCCCGCACGTGCGAAAAGTTCACACCGGCCCGCTCTATCACCGTCCCTTCCAACACCCGCGTGCGCCCACCGCCTCCCTCTGGCCGCTCCCAGCTATCTTCGCGGAAAGTGCCCCCATCCTCTGCTTCCAAGGCCGCGCAAATCGCATCTTGTAACCCAAGCAAATACGCCTTGACCGCTTCTTTTTTTATGGATCCCATAACAATGCCTTTCGCCATCCTAAAATTATCTTATTTCTTTTCATATGCTTTCTCGTCGAGCCACTACCCCCACACCAACCCGCTACCGCGACCGCCAAACCGGGGATATCGTCGTCGAACACGTCCCGGGGCAGTCCCTCCTCCGCTGGCTCTACCACACGAGTGCGGGGCGGCTCGCTTTTCGCGCGGTCCTCAACCGGCCTCTTTGCTCTCGCCTCTATGGCTGGTGGCAGCAAAGCACCTGGACTCGGCGTCAAATTCGCCCTTTTGTCGAGCATTACCGCATCGACCTCGACGAAATCGAATATCCCCTCAGCCAGTACTCCAGCTTCAACGACTTCTTTACTCGCCGCCTCAAGCCCGGAGCTAGGCCCTGCGACCCCGACCCCAAGCGCCTCTGTTGCCCCGCCGATGGCAAGGTTCTCGTCTATCCGCAGATCGCAGCGGAGGATGTGTTGCCGGTCAAAAGCAGCCAACTTGCGGCCCGCGAACTCCTAGCCGAAGCAATCGACCCCACTCCATATCACGGCGGGGCCGCCCTCGTCGTGCGCCTCGCTCCCTACGACTACCACCGCTTCCACTTCCCAGCCGACGGCCAAGTCGGTCAGACGCAGTGGATCAACGGCACCTACCACTCCGTCAACCCAATCGCCCTCGCCCGCGTGCCCGACGTATTCCACCGCAACCGGCGCTCCGTCTGCGAGCTAGCGACGCCCGCCTTCGGCAGGATTGCCTACATCGAGGTCGGTGCCATCAACGTCGCCAGCATCGTCCAGACGTACTCGCCAGGGCCTTGTGAGCGCGGCCAAGAAAAGGGCTTTTTCCAGTTCGGCGGCTCGACAGTCGCGTTGCTTTTCGAGCCGGGGGCGATAGCCTTCGACAGCGATCTAGTCACCGACTCCGCAACCGGCCTAGAGGTACACGTCCGCACCGGGGCCGGAGTCGGCGGCCGCGCTTGACCTGCTCCGGCGGCTTCGGCAAATTTCCCGCTCTGCAACCCCTCACCTCTGGAGGCTACTTATGTCCCTGCAAATGCGCGTGGGTCTGGGCCAGTTCAACGAACTCACCGACGAGAAGCTCGCCTTTATCAAGCAGATGGGCTGCGACGATTTCCTGATGAATACCCCTAGGCTTCCTGGAGACAAGCAGTGGGAATACGATGACTTGGCCGCCCTCAAAAAGCGGGCCGACGCCGCCGAGCTGCGGCTGATGGCGCTGGAAAACGTGCCCACATCGTTTTACGACAAGATCATGCTCGGCCAAAGCGGCCGCGAAGAACAACTTCAGCACATGCTCAACACCGTGCACAATATGGGCAAGGCCGGCATCCCGATCCTAGGCTACCACTGGGTCCCCAATAGCGTCTGGCGCACGCCCGAGCCGGCGACCTTGCGCGGCGGCGCTCGCGCCACTCGCTTTGCCCTCGCCGAGCACGACCCCGAGGAACTGACCCACGGCCGCGTCTTCACCCACGACGAGATGTGGGAAAACTACTGCTGGTATTTGGAGCGAATCCTGCCCGTAGCCGAGGAAGCTGATGTGCGTCTAGCCCTGCACCCAGACGATCCGCCCACCGGCACGACCCTCGGCGGCATAGCGCGGATATGCAGTTCTTTCGACGACTTCAAGCGCAACATGGACACCTTCGACAGCCCGCATCACGGCCTCGATTTCTGCATGGGGTGCTGGTCGGAGATGGGCGGCCACGACAACGTCATCCGCGCCGTCCGCCACTTCGGCGGCCAAAAGAAAATCATCTACATTCACTTTCGCGATGTCATCGGGCCGGTAGAGGACTTCCACGAGACCTTTATCGACTGCGGCCAAGTCGATACATTCGAGGTCGTCAAGACGCTCAAGGCGGTCGATTTTGACGGCTTTATGATCACCGATCACGTGCCCCATATTGTCGATGACTCGCCTTGGGGCCACAGGGGGCGCGCCCATTGCGTGGGCTTTATGCAGGCCCTCATCCAAGTGGTCAACAAGCTCAGCGCGTGACCTGTCGCCACGGCGCAACCTTGGGATATAAACATGGCCACCGTCCACCACATCCGCCGGCCGAGCACAAATCTCCTTCTTACACTACTGCTCGGCACCCTGGCCCTAGCTCAAGACGAGCGTCCCCCTGTATCGATCCCCCAACCCGAACGCCGGCTTGCGACTCCGGCACCGGGCGGCCCCTTGACCATCGTCCAAGTGAACTACAAATACGCGGTCAAGGAGCGCGACTATCTCTCGCAGGCCGTGCAGGAGCTAGTGAGGTTCACCCGCACATCGACCCAACTCGAAGTGCCGCTGCACTCGCGCGTCCTCACCCTCGACGACCCGCGCATCGCGGACGCGCTGATGCTCTACATGACCGGCTTCGACTGCGTCGTGCACCTAGACGAGCGCGAAAAGCAAGGCCTCGCCCACTACCTGCGCAGCGGTGGCCTGCTCTTTGCCGAGGATATCTTGCCCCTAGAGACGAATTTCCGCGGGCCCGCTGGCGTAGCCGGCACGCCCTTCGACCGGCAGTTCAAGGCCCTGCTCAAAGACCCGCAAGTCCTCGGCAGCGCCGGAGGACGCTGGCGCAAACTGCCCAAGAGCGACCCTCTGTACTCGGCCTATTTCGATTTTTCCGATGGGCCACCCCTAAGCGGCACGAACCGGGGCAACGTCTTCTCCTTGGAAGCTATAGAGCTCAAGGGTCGGATCGCCGTTATCTTCAGCGACCTCAACATTAGCTGGTTCTGGGGCAACCTCGACGCCGATGGCCGCAACCGCAGCTTACAGTTCGGCACCAACCTCTTGGTCTGTGCGCTAGCGCAAAAATACGCGGGCCAGCCACTGCCCTTCAGGCGCTGAGATGAACGCTGGCGCGGCGACACACTCCGCCCAAGTTCGCAGCGACCTCCTGCTCCTGCTCACAGCCCTGATCTGGGGCTTCGCCTTCGTCGCCCAACGCGCCGGCATGGAGCACGTCGGCCCCTTCTTTTTCAATGGCGTGCGCTTCGCCCTCGGCTGCTTGCCGCTTTTGCCGTTTGTCCTGCGAACGACCGCCGCGCCACTTGCATCCCGCCTCCGCTACGCTCTCCCAGGCGGCCTGCTCGCTGGGCTTTTCCTCTTTACCGCCGCTTCCTTGCAACAGGTCGGCATCGTCTATACTACGGCCGGCAAAGCCGGGTTCATCACCGGGCTATACGTAATTCTGGTGCCGATCCTCGGTCTCTTGCTACGGCATCGCAGTCGCCGCAGCACTTGGACCGGCACTCTAGTGGCAACCGCCGGCCTATATCTGCTGAGCGTGGAGCCGCCACTGGCCATTGCTCGCGGCGACGCGCTCGTGCTCGTGAGCGCGTTCTTTTGGGCCGGGCACGTGCTGGTCATCGGCAGCCTCTCGCGTCAGCTCGATTGGGCGATGCTGGCTTTTTTGCAATTCCTCGTCTGCTCGCTTCTCAGCACGGCCTTCGCCCTCGGCACCGAGCACATCGCCCTGCAACCCCTTGTCGATGCGGCCGTACCCGTGTTTTACGGAGGTGTGCTATCAGTGGGCGTGGCCTATACCTTGCAGGTGGTGGCTCAGCGGCGAGCGGCCCCCGGCCACGCAGCCATCATCCTCAGCCTGGAGACGGTTTTCGCTGCGTTGGGGGGGTGGCTGTTGCTGGACGAGGAGATGCCCTTGCGCGGGCTGGTCGGGTGTGGGCTGATGTTTGCGGGAATGCTGATCTCGCAGGTGGGATTGGGGCGGCGGTCTAAAACATAGAGGAGTGGCTTTTGTTGGACGCTGGGCCGCAGGACTCATAAAGCCCCGTTGCCCTCCTAAGAGGGTCGCTCTATACTATGCCGTTCAACGCTGACACACGCTAAACTCCCCACCTAGAGAAAGGACCAAAATGTCGGACATCACACCTAAGGGCGCACTGACCAACCCGTTTGCCCTCAGCACGGACGACGGCTACACCTGGCTCAAGGGCAATCTCCACTCGCACACGACCAATTCCGACGGCAAAGCCGCGCCCCAAGAGCGACTCGACGGCTATGTCGGCCAGGGCTATGATTTCCTCTGCCTGTCCGATCACCACAAAATCACCTTTACCGATACGGTGCAGGCCCCAAGCGACTTCGTGCTCATCCAGGGGGCCGAACTGCACCCGGACAACCCCTTCGGCGGCCAGCGGCACCACTTCGTCTGCCTCAATTTCCACGAGGACATGAAAGCGGAGAAGATGCCCCCCCAGCACGTCATCGACGAGGTCCGCCGCCAAGGCGGTGCGGTCTGGCTGGCCCATCCCCATTGGAGTTCGGTCAATATCCTGCGCGACGCGGTGCCGCTGACTGGGTTCGCCGGCATTGAGGTCTTCAACACCACCTGCCGCTGCGCCGGACGCGGCGAGTCGAGCGTGCATTGGGACGACTGGATGGATCTAGAGAATCGCCTCTACCCCGCGCTGGCCAACGACGATTCACATGCCCTCGAAGCCGACCAGCGCGACACCTACCAAGGCTGGACCTGGGTCCGCGTCAAAGAACGCACCGCCGACGCAGTCGTTGCCGCCCTAGTCGCAGGCACATCGTACGGCAGCACCGGCCCCGCAATCCACGACATCCAACTCCGCCGCACCGACCGCGAAGGCGACGACCGCATACAAGTCGAAGCTACGGTGTCCTGCTCGCCGGCGCAGCGCATCGCCGCGGTGTCCGATTCTTTCGGCACCGAATACCATCAGCACGGTGCCCTCTTTGAGACCGCGACCTTCGCGCTCAGGGCCAACGCCCGCTGGGTGCGCTTCGAGATCGTCGACGACCGCGGCCAAAAGGCATGGTCCAATCCGTTTGATCTGACCGCACTCGAACAGGCCGAATAAGGTCTATTTCTGCGTCGGCACGCGGCGCGACCAATCTTGCTCGTCAACCCAGCGTTGCTGTTCAAGGGCCATTTGCTGGGCCTTGTCGTAGTAGTGGGGATTGTTCGACAAGGGGGTATTGGCGCGGATCGCTCCCTCGGGAAAGAGATACCAGACCTCGCGGCCCACTACATAGCCGCGAATATGGGCGCGGGGCGCGTCGTCGGTGATGTAATTGACCACGTAGAGCGTCCCGTCGGGTAGTTGCACCCAGCCCGAATAGCCGCTGTCGGCCGACAGGGCGCGATCGTTGTCCAGAAAGGCGAAGCGGGCCTCGGTTTCGCCTTGGTATTGCTCCGGGTCGGCTGGCTCACCCGCCCGGGCGGGTGAGCCGCGCAGGGCCTCCGCCGCGGTCTCCACGTAGAGCCCCAGGGAAGTAGAAAGGCCGCAGGCGACTCGGTAGGTAATGGCCACCTCCCCCGAGCGCAGGCGACCCACCGAGGGGCGACCGAGGCAGTGCATCATGTGGGTGCGTATCGGCGTTGACCACGTCCGGCCGCCGTCACTGGAAAAGCTCTTCCAGCCGCTCAGGCCCTCGCCATCCTCGCGCATGTAGAGCACTAGGGTGCCATCGTCCATTTCGGCGAAATCCCCCTCGTTCAGCCGCCAGGGCAGCCCGGTGTAGGACGAACCTTCGGGGTCGGGCACCTTGCAAGGGCCTTCCCAAGTCCGGCCCTGGTCGGCGGACAGATAGCACGTCTGCACTTCGACAAAATCCTCGGTCCCCCGTTGACCGGGCCACTGTTCGGTGAGTCCGACAATCAGGTCGCCGTTGGACAGTTCCTTGATGGAGGGGACGATGCCCTCGGTCATGTCGGTCTCCTCCGGCCCCTCCCAAGTGGCCCCGTTGTCGTGGCTGCGCAACAAGAGGTTCATGCACATGCCCGGCTCTAGGTATTCTTCAAAGGTATCCTTGAGCAGCAAGTCAACGATGAGCAGCAAGGTCCCGTCGCGGCAGGCGGCGATGCGCGAGCAGTTGAGCCGTCCCAGCCCCCGGGCGGTCTCCTCCTCGGTGCGCGCCACCACCACTTGGCGCGGGCCCCAAGTCAAACCGCGGTCGAAGCTGCGGCGCACGATTATGCGAGAAAAGGGGCGCGAACTGTGTCCCATGCTCTCGCGGTAAGTGCATACTAGGGTGCCGTCGGCCGCTTGGGCCACATCGGCGAATGCCTCGTAGATCTCGTCGTTGCGCGATACAGTGATCGTCTGCATGGTTGCCTCTCGGTTTTGGGTGAATGCATGACAATATACGATACGACCGGAGTGGGCATTGAGTTGCGGCGGTAACCCTTCATCCCGCCGCTTGCTCCCCCAACTTCCTTCTCCTACCTTCCCTCTCCAACGCCGCCATCAGCACTATCTTCCACAAGTACTCCCACACCCAGCACATCGTCGATCGCTTCTTGGAAGGATTCATACTTTAACAAGAGAGACACGCTATGCGCTATCGGAACTTGGGCCGCACGGGGTTGGAGGTTTCGGAACTTGGTTTCGGAGCCTGGGAGATCGGCTGGACGGACCCGGCTGAGGGCGCCGTCGTCGGACGGTTGCTCAACCGCGCGCTCGACCTGGGGATCAACTTCGTCGACTCTTCGGCCGCCTATCGCTGGAGCGAAGAGCTCGTCGCCAAATACATCGGCCATCGCCGCGACGAGTTTTTCTTCGCCACCAAATGCGGTTCGTGGCGCGTGCAGCAGCCCGACGGAGAATGGGTACAGACGCTCGACTACTCGGCCGCGGCGATTGAGCCGCAAATCGACCGCAGTCTACAGCGGCTGCAGACCGACCACATCGACATTATCCAGTTGCATAGCCCCAGCTACGACGACGTGGCCTTCGGCGACGGGCTGGAGGGCTTGCTGAAGGCGCAAAAACAGGGCAAAGTCCGCTTTATCAGTCTATCGGCCGATGGCGACGCCGCACAGAAAGCTATCGAGATCGGCCTCTACGATACGCTGCAACTCACCTACAATATCCTCGAGCAGCAGCCAGGCGGCCTCGTCGAGGCCGCCCGCGGGCAGGACATGGGCATCATCGTCAAAAACCCCATCGCCAACGCCCTCTACGAAAAACCGCGCCCCGCAGGCGACGAGGCCGTATTGTGGGATCGCGCCCAGACCGTTCTTGCCGGCGAGGGCCTAGGCGGCCTCTCCCGCGTCGAAACGGTCTTGCGCTGGCTTTTGAGCGATTCCAGAGTGCATACAGCCATTGTCGGGACGACCAACATCGATCATCTCGAAGCCAATGTGGCCTGCGCCGAACGGGGTGCGTTGGACGCGGAGACGCGGGCCGAGATTCGCCGACGGTTCGAGCAGGTGGCGACGGGATAAGGCCAATATTGCGTTTTAGCTGACGCTCTGAATACTGGAAAGCGCGATAAAAAACGATACAAGGAGGGCTGACGCATGGCCAACCTGCAACAGGCCATCGAAACACTATTCGCCGCCTACCAGCGCGAGCACGACTTTTCCGGCGTCGGCTTGTTGCAAAGCGGCAGCGAGACCCTCTTTTCCGGTGCCTACGGCTACGCGCATCGCGGCCACTCCATCGCCAACGCGCTAGACATCCGCTTCGACACCGCCTCGATCACCAAGCTCTTCACCGCCGTCGCCGTCCTGCAATGCGTCGAGCGCGGCGATTTCGCGCTCGACACCCGCGCCGTCGAATTCCTCGAGCTCAGCGAGACGGCGATCCCCGCCGAAGTCACCGCCTACCACCTGCTCACCCACACCTCCGGCATAGCCGACGACGCCGACGAGGAAGCCGGCGAGAGCTACGAGGCGCTCTGGGAAAACACGCCGAATTACGCCGTGCGCCAGACCCGCAACTTCCTGCCCCAATTCGCGCACAAAAAACCCAACTTCCCGCCCGGCGAGGGCTGCCGTTACAACAATGTCGGCTTTGTGTTGCTCGGCCTGATGATCGAAAAGGCGACCGGCCTTTCTTATCGCGACTACGTGCAAGAGCACATCTTCGATAAACTGGCCATGCGCGACGCGCTCTTCGCCAGCATGGACGGCGTGCATGAAAGACTGGCCGAAGGCTATTCTCTCATCGACGGTCACTGGCGCAAAAACATCTATTCCTATCCGCCGATCGGCTCGCCCGACGGCGGCGCCTGCGCTACCGCCGAAGACCTGGATCGCTTTATCCGCGGCCTGCTCGCTGGCAAGGCGCTTTCCGCCGACCTCACGCGTATGCTGTTCACCCCGCAGGTCGTCTACCGCCAACGCGAGCGCTATATCGAGAAAATGGGCTTTTGCTTCCACTACCTGATGGACGGCGACGAGATCGTCTTCCTAAAAAAGGACGGCGAGAACGCCGGCGTCGCCTGCATCCTCAGCTACTACCCGCGCCGGGACGCGACGCTGGTTATCCTCGCCAACCAGGACTGCGATGTGTGGAAATTGAGCTGGGAAATCCACGAGTCGGTGCTGCAAGACCTGCCCGCCCGCGAGCCACACGCCGTCTTTCTATAAACCGCTTACAAGGGTTTTATAAGCCTGGTTTATTGTCTGTAATACCGATTGCATATCTACGTAATTACCCTTTTCGTCCAATAAAGGAGACCCCCTCTTGGAACGTGCCTATCCCGTATTGCGCATTGACGATTACGAAGGAGCGAAGAGCTATTATTCACCAGCCCTACGCCTACATAGCCGAACCCGATTTTGCAGGATTGCAAAATCGGGGAGTAGCCCTCGGAGCCCGGCCAGGATGGTCGGGCGAGAATGAGCGTAGAGGACCCTCTCGACCCTACCGTCCACCCCACAGCACCACCCCGCTTGCTCCCCCAACTCCCTTCTCCTACCTTCCCTCTCCGAAACCGCTAATACCGCCCCCTATCGAGGGACTAACATCATGGCCGACCGCCCCAGAATCGCCGGCATCGTCACCGAGTACCGCAAGTACTCCCACGCCCAGCACATCTGCGACCGCTTCCTCGAAGGCTACGGCTGGAACAGCCGGCACCACCACCCGCCCATGGATCTGGTCTCGCTGTACGTGGATCAGCGTCCCGAAGGCGATCTGAGCCAAGATCGAGCGACCCGCTTTCCCCACATGGCGATCTACCCCACCGTTGCCGACGCCCTGACGCTGGGCGGGGCCGATTTGGCCGTCGATGGCGTCCTACTCATCGCCGAGCACGGCAGCTACGGCCACAACGAAAAGGGCCAGCACCTCTACCCGCGCTACGAGCTTTTCAAACAGATCGCCTCGGTCTATCGCACTGCCGGCAAGAGCGCACCCGTATTCAACGACAAGCACCTTTCCTGGAACTGGGACTGGTGCCAAGAGATGTACGATATTTCGTGCGAACTCGATTTCGCCTTTATGGCCGGTTCTTCGTTGCCCGTTACTTGGCGCACCCCCTCGCTCGACATGCCTCTCGGTGCCGAGGTCGAAGAAGCTGTCTGCGTCTGCTGTGGCGGCGTCGATAGCTACGACTTCCACGGGCTGGAGACCTTGCAGTGCATGGTCGAGCGCAGAAAGGGGGGCGAGACGGGCGTCAAATGGCTCCGGGCCTACCGCGACGACGCCTTCTGGCAAGCGCACGCCGAGGGCGTGTGGTCGCCCGCGCTTTTTGAAGCCTGCCTCTGCCGCAGCCACACGCTCACTCCGGCAAGACCTGGGTTCAACAATCCTTTCCCCACCATTGACGAACTCAAGCACCTAGTCGAGAGCCCCATCGCCTACCAGTACGAGCACGCCGACGGCCTCCGCTCGACCATGATTCTGATGAACGGACTAGTTCAAGACTTCAACTTCGCCGCGCGGCTCAAAGGACGGGACGAGCCGTTCTCGACTCAGATGTACTTGCCCATGCCTCCGGCTCGCACCACGCTGGCCAACTTCTTCAGCCCGCTGGTCAACAACATCGAGCAGATGTTCCTGACCGGCAAAGCCACCTATCCGGTTGAACGCACCCTGCTCACTTCGGGCTTGGTCATCGCCGGCGTCGATAGCCTTCAGCAAGATCAGACCCAAGTCGAGACGCCCCATCTAAACATCGCTTATCAGGCCACCGAAGAATCCACTTTCTGGAGAACTTAGGATGCCCCTTCGGTGTTTCTTTTAAGAACACAACCACCGAACCCCTTCGCCTCTTTCCCCGGAGCTTTCGTCGCCCATGGCTACCAAACGCATCGCCGTCATCGCCACCATCTATCGCTACCTCTCGCACGCCCAGCACTTTGCCGACCGCTTCTTAGTCGGCTATCCCTACGGCGGCCACTGGCACCGCCCCGACTGCAAAATCGTCTCGCTCTACGTTGATCAGCAGCCCGAAGGCGACCAAAGCCAAGACCGAGCGCGCGAATTCGGCTTTGCAGTGTACCCCACCATCGCCGAGGCCCTGCGCTGCGGCGGCGACGAACTGGCTTGCGACGCCGTCCTGATCATTGGCGAGCACGGCGAGTACCCCAACAACGAAAAGGGGCAGAAGCTCTATCCGCGCTACGAGTTTTTCAAAGAATGCGTCAAGGTCTTTGAAGCAGACGGCCGCACCGCGCCTATCTACAACGACAAGCACCTCTCCTATAGCTTCGACAAGGCGCAAGAAATGGTCGACGACGGCCACCGGCTCGGCTTCCCGATTCTCGCCGGTTCGTCACTGCCGGTCACTTGGCGTCTGCCCGATGTCGAGCTGCCCTTGGGCTGCCAGATCGAAGAGGCGCTGATGGTCGGCGTCGGCGGCTCCGACCCGATGGATTACCACGCGCTAGAGGCCATGCAGTGCATGATCGAGCGCCGCTCCGGCGGCGAAACCGGCGTCAAATCCGTGCAATTGATCGAAGGAGACGCCGTGTGGAAGGCGGGCGAGAAGGGGCGCTATTCGCTGGAACTGCTCGACTCCGCCCTCTCGCGCAGCGACTCCCCTTGCGGCAAAACCGACGAGGACGGCCGCACCCAAGACCTGCTGGGCAACGGCGAGCTACCCCGGCTCGTCAAAGAGCCAGCCGCGTACTTCATCGAGCACAACGACGGCCTCAAGACAACCCTCCTGATGCTCAACGGCGCCATCCGCGACTATTGCTTCGCCTGTAAGCTCGCGGGCGAGGACGATCCCATCTCGACCCAATTTTTCTTGCCGCCGACGCCCAACGTCACGTACTCGGCCTGTCTGGTAGCCAAGATTTGGGAAATGATCGAGAGCGGGCAAGCGCCCTTTCCCGCCGAGCGCACCTTAATCGTCAGCGGCGCGCTCGAAAGCTGCCTGACCTCCAAGGTGGAGGACCACAAGCGACTCGAAACGCCCCACCTCAAGGTGGAGTACCAGGCACCAGCCGAATCGCATCACGGCCGCTTCTAAGCTGCTTCACTTTAGCACCAAATTCTAGAGCAATCTACAAACGAAAGGAAGCATCCTATGTCCACCATCCCCACGCGCGCTTTGCGTACCGGCGTCGAGCTAAGCACGCTCGGCTTTGGCGGTGCTCCTTTGGGCGAGCTTTTCGATCCGGTCAGCGAACCCCAAGCCCAAGACACCCTGCAAGCGGCTTGGGACGCTGGCATCCGCTACTACGACACCGCCCCGTTCTACGGCTATGGCAAAAGCGAACACCGCCTCGGACACTTTCTCCGCCAGCAGGAACGCAAGGACTTCGTGCTCTCGACCAAGGTCGGCCGAGTGCTCACGGCCACCCGCGACCTCGATTCTTTCGAGAAGGGTTTCTGGGTCGGCGGCCTGCCCTTCGATTTCCGCTTCGACTACGGGTACGACGGCATCATGCGCTCGTGGGAAGACAGCTTGCAGCGGCTGAGCCTCAACTCCATTGACCTGCTGTTGATCCACGACCTCGACAGCTTTTTCCACGACAGCGAACAGCGCTTCTCCGCCCACGTCAACCACCTAATCACCAGCGGCTGGCGCGCCCTCGACGAATTGCGCTCGCAGGGGCTGATCAAGGCCGTCGGCGCAGGCCTCAACCGCATGGGTGCCATGCCGCGCCTGCTCGACGGGGTTGACCTCGACTTCTGCATCGTCGCCATGCCCTATACGCTTTTGGACCAAGACTCCCTCGACGAGGAATTCCCACTCTGCGCGGAGCGCGACGTGCGTATCGTCATCGGCTCGGTCTTTGCTTCCGGCATCCTCGCCTCCGGCCCGGTCGAGGGTGCCCGCTACGCCTATGACACAGCCTCGCCCGAAATCCTCGAAAAGACCCGCCGCATCCAAGCCGTCTGCCAGCGGCACGACGTGCCCTTGCCCGCCGCCGCCATGCAGTTCCCGCTCGGGAACCCCCTCGTCGCGGCGATTATCCCCGGGGCGCAGACCCCGGCGCACGTCGAGACCAATGCCCAGTGGTTTCAGCACGAAATACCAACGGACCTGTGGGCCGAGCTAAAGGCAGAAGGGTTGCTGCGGGCAGACGCGCCGACGCCATCGTAGGGGTCGGGAAGGGAGTCCTTTCGCCGATCCCTCACCATCTCCGTAGGGGCAGCCGGCCGGTCGCCCCTACGGCCGGTCGTCCCGATGAACGAGATTAAAAATGAACCACGCGGCCCCAAGCCAGAACAAGGCATTTGGTCACATCCTCGGAGAGCAATACACGGTCTTCGACGGGTTGGCCGGGATGTATGTGGAGGACATCTACCAAGACCGCCACGGCCTCCTCTGGGTCGGCACAACCGACGGCGGCGTAAGCCGGTTTGACGGAGCGCACTTCGATACCTTTGGCCTGTCGGACGGGCTGCCCCATCTCACCGTAACAGCTATCGACGAAGACGCGGACGGACGGCTGTTATTCGGCACGTTCGGTGGCGGGCTCGCTGCATACGACGGGCGTGGCTTTCAGGTGTATACCACCGAACATGGGCTACCTTCCAACGAAATATTGGGCCTACAAACCCAAGCCGACAGCTCGGTGTGGGTGCTGACTACAGCCGGAGTGGGTCGGTTCGTCGAAGGACGGTGCGTAGAGTGTATGACGGAACTAGCGGGTCAGCCCCTAGGAGTGGTGTACGACATAGCGATCGACGCGGCGGGTACGACCTGGCTGGCGACGTGGGAGTGGGGGGTCATTAGCTTGGATGGCCGACGCATGATTACGAGGAACGACGCGATGCAGTGGCCTTGGAATTTCGCCCATGACGCCGCTGGCAACCTGTGGATCGCTTTCCGCTACGTAGGTACAGAAGTGGTTGTAGGCCGCTACGATCCCGCGAGTCAACAATTCGAGATCATCCGCGTGGATGCTGGGGTTGAGGGGACGGAAGTCGTCCAGCATGGAACGCGCCATGTGCGCGTGGACGACCGCGGTCGGCTCTGGCTGAGTCGCCGAGGCGTGTTAGTGTACGACGGGAAGGAATGGCATCCTTTCTCAGCCGGTTTGCCGGATGTTCACTTTTCGGATACGCGCCTGACCTACGAGGACAGCGAGGGAAATATTTGGGTGGGGCTATGGGGAGGCGGGCTGATCTTTTGCGATCCGATCAGTATTCAGCTATACGACAAAGAAGACGGCCTGCCCGACAGCGAGATTCGGTGTCTGAGTGAAGACCGGGAGGGCCGAGTCTGGATCGGCACTACCGGAGGCTTGGCCTGCTTAGAGGACGGCCAGATCCATCCGGTGGAGGTCGGTTATACCGTCTTCTCTATGGTAGTAGATCGACAAGGGCAGGTTTGGAGCAGTGGCCCCGATGGACAAGTATTCAAGTCGGCAGGTAAAGAAACCCAAGCGATCACCGTGGCCGCAAAGGACGGTTATGTAGAAATCAAGATGTTATTCCAAGGCCGGGAAGGGCGCTTAAACGCCTACATTTCCGAGGAGCAATTCGGCTGGATCGAAGGGGACCGCTTCACCGCGATTGAGGATCAGTGGCCCTTTTGCAGAGTCGTGCTACAAGATCGAGAAGGCTCCTTCTGGCTCGGCCTCCATGGAACAAAACCGGCTCTATACAATTACAGGGATGGTCATCTCTGCGCGTCTGACATGGCCGGCATGGAAGCCGTCGCCTATGTAAATGCTTTGTGCGAGTACCAGGACGCGCTTTGGGTGGGAACCGCTCACGGCCTTTTCGCCTTTGACTACCAATCCAAAGAGGTGCGTCAGTTTACGGCAGACCAAGGCGATCTGTCCGCCAATGGCATTCTGGCCTTGGTGGCCGACCCGCAGCAAGAATGTCTGTGGATTGGGACCAGCGGCGGGGGCGTGCTTAAGTACGATGGTCGGACCTTTCAAAGCATCCGCTTGGGAAAAGCCGCCCTTGAGAATATCGTCGATGCCATTCTGCTCGATAGCCGGGGGCGGCTGTGGTTTGGGACGCGGGCTGGTCTCATTGCGTATCAGCCCGGGGAGACGCCGCCTCGCATCCGCATCCGCCAAGTCGTGGCCGGGCGGACTTTCGACGAACCCCAAGCCGTGTCCTGCCCGGAGAGCACCCCCGAGATTCAGTTCCACTTCCAAGGCACCAGTTTCAGAAGCGGAGCAGAGCAGATGCGCTACAGCCACCGGCTCGTCGGCCACGGCCCGGCAGAAGAGTGGAGCGCGTTCACACCCGCCAATCGAGTGACGTACCAAGACGTGCCGGCCGGCCTGTTCCACTTTGAAGTGCGGACCATAGATAGGGATGGCTTGATGTCGGACATAGCTCGCCTAGAGATGCGAGTGGTCCCCACCCACCTCCGGCGCTTAGAGCAAATGCTGCGGGTCTCGAATCAGGGCTTTCTCAGCCAGAGCCAATCCATCGCCCGGCTCCTCGATCAGGTCGAATCAATGGCCGAGACGGATATGACTGTGCTGGTGCTGGGCGAGACCGGGGTCGGCAAGGGAGTGTTGGCGCGGCTGCTCCACAATCTTAGCCCGCGCCAAGCGAACCCTTTTATACCTGTCAATTGCGGGGGCCTATCCGCCGGGCTGATCGAAAGCGAACTGTTCGGCCACGAGAAGGGGGCCTTTACCAGCGCGAATGCCCAAAAGATCGGCTACTTTGAACGGGCCAATGGCGGCACCTTGTTCCTCGACGAGGTGGGCGATTTGCCCCTAGACTCCCAACGGGCCTTGCTCCACATCTTGGAGGAGGGCCACCTGACGCGCGTCGGCGGCGAGCAGTCTATCCCGGTGGATGTGCGGGTCGTCGCTGCGACTAACAAGGATTTGGAAGAGGCCATTCAGGCGGGGACGTTCCGCGAGGATCTATTCTATCGGCTGAGCGTACTCTCCGTAGTACTGCCGCCCCTGCGGGAGCGCCAGGAGGACATCCCGCTCTTGGCGGCGCATTTTGCGAGCCGGTGCGCCGAACAGCTAGGGAGGCCGACGCCGGTTTTGGGCGAGGAGGTAGTGGCGCATTTGCAGCAACATGCGTGGCCGGGGAACGTGCGCGAGTTGGAGCATGTAATCCAGCAGGCGGTCGTGTTGGGCGACAGGGATGTCATTCAGGTGGTAGACGTGCCGCTTCAAGCTGCCGAAGCGGAGCTTGCCCTGCCTGTTGAACAAGACTTCGACGGGGATGCTGAAGATGAGGACGAAAAGCAGCGCATTTTGGCGGCCCTCCAAGCCACGAACTGGCGGATCTATGGACCGCGAGGGGCGGCTCGGTTGTTGGGCATAGGTCCGGAGAAGCTGCGGTATCGAATGCGCAAGCACGGGTTGCAACGACCAGAGAAGCCGTCGCAGTAAGAGCTTGTGTGAAGATCGCGGACTGACGCGTTCCTCCCCTTGTCATGCTGAGCGCAGCGCAGCGGAGTCGAAGCATCCCATACCCAAGGGGCCCGAGCATAACATCTGTCACGGATTAGAGAAGCCATCGCTAATCTGTAAAAAGTCGTTCAAAAGTCGTTCAAAAGTCGTTCAAAAGTCGTTCAAAAGTCGTCCGTTTGAACGAAAAATCGTAGATCAGCTTGCAACGCCATCTAATGCCTGCCTCGTAGCGCAACATTTTTCTCGCTATTTAACCCCCATGTTTTTCAATCCTTTAGGATAACTCCTAAAGGATTTTTTTGTTCGCGCTCCGATCTATGGCACAAAATGTGCATTACGTCGATTCCCAAGAGACGCAAAAAAGTTTACGCATTTTGGACGAAGGGCTCTCATAGAGCAACAGACCGTCCACCAATCGCCCTGACCTTGTCGGGGACACCTCAAAGGAGGCTTCAGATGCGTTCCTTCCGTTCGATAAAGTACCACCTCTTCGCAGCGGCAGCCCTGCTACTCAGCGGCCCCTACATCGCCGCAGCCGCAGATCCGGCCGACCAAGCCCAATGGAGCGGGTCCGTTCCCCTTGGCGACTTTCCTCTGGTCGGTCCGGGCGAGCGCATAGAGGCATATATTGTCGATGGCCTGCTGCACGCCCGCCGCCTTGACCAAAACGACATCCCCCTTTGGCACTTCATCCTCGCCGAAGCCGACCCGCATCAACCCCCTACCCTCGAACACCTCAGCTTTGCCGTCGAAGTGCGCCACGCCAACGGCGCGTACTTCGTCCGCGACACCTTTTGGAGCAGTACCTTAGCGGCCCACCGGCAAAAACTGGCTCCAGAGGCATTCGCTAGCCTCGACACCACCGTCCGCCATAACGGCATAGACCGAGGTGGATACACTAGGGGTATCGGTCCACCCTCTCCGGCTAGGCTCCAAGAAATGCCGCCGGAGACGTTCGCCAATCTCGACCCCATCCTCCTCCAAGCTATGCTCCAAGAATTGGGGCCGGAGGCGTTCGCCAGCCTTGACACCACCACTTTGGCTTTGATCCAAAAACGGGTGCCGGAGGCGTTCGCCAATCCCAATACCGGCGGCGACATTGGCCAGAGTGAGAGTGGGGTAAAGATCAGTTGGCCCACTCTCCAGCGCGGCATCACCAAATGGGAGAAAGATGGGCAGCTCTGGGCAGCCCTCGGACCGAATGCGGACCATTGGGATACGCTCATCCGCCTGACTCCGACGGTGTTCGTGCCGGAAAAGCCGGGGCTTGGCGCTTTCGCCGACGGGGGTTTTTTGCGCTGGGACGACGCCCAATTCTTGGATAGCGGCGGAGTGCTGACAGCCCAGTATGTCTCCCTTGCTGAAGCAGACCGTAAGCAGCAAGAGCACAAATTGGTCCGGGGTGCCATACCCTTCAACATAGAGGCCCAGCACTGGATCAACCCCATTGAGCACGGCGACCGCCTAGGCTTTTTCAAGGGTAAAGTGGTACTGCTGCACTTTTGGGCCGCTTGGTCTCCCGAATCCATTGAGCAACTGGCCCACTATGACGAGTTATACAAAAAACACAAAGACCAAGGCCTAGTCGTCATCGCCATCCACAGCGCCGAAGGGGCCGACGATTTGGACGCCTTCATTGCCGAACGCGGCTATACGTTGCCTATAGCGGTGGACGAAGGCGCGAGCGCGCAGCGCTATGGCATCTGGAACTTCCCCCAATCCGTCCTCCTTGACCGCGAGTGTCGGCTGGCTTGGCTCAGCCAAGAGGGCGAAACGCCGAGTCCAGCCCAACTGGAGTACTTGATCGACGACACCGACAAGTTTCCGACCCGCTAACCCATAGCGAAAAGTTTTCGTCATGACTTGTGCTAAGATCCTCTGCACCGGCCTCGTAGCCGGCCTAATCGTCGTCGCCGCCACAGAGGCCGCCGAGACCCCTGCTTGGCGCGATTCGGTTGACCTACCGGCCTCAATCGGCGGTTCCGTGCAGGCGCAACTGCGCCAGGGATGGCTGCACGCTTGGCGCGTGGATGCCGAAGGCCAAGAACTGTGGCATACCATTCTCGGCCGAGCGGATCAACCTGGACAGATTGAAAAGACCAACCCCTTTACCGTGGTCGTCCACCACCCAGACGGCCAATCGCACATTCGGGACGACATTAACCGGAACCGCCTGTCGGGACACCGCCAAGCACTGGTGGGCGAGCCTTTCCCCGGCCTAGAAACCGAGGTCGGCGACCCGGCGGTCCAAACCCAATCCACATACCGGTCTGCCGAGAATCCACCCCGCACGCACCTGACCCGTTGGCAGCGAGACCATTGGGTTTGGGCTGGATCTGGCTCCTCGGACGCCCTGCTACACACCGTCGTCCGCCTCGCCCCCATCCTGACGGTTCCCCAGCGCCAAACCTTAGAAAGACCCACGGCTGATCAGGTGATCCTACATTGGGACCGCGCCGAATTCACCGACGACGGTCAGACCTTTTCCGTCCGCTACATCAGCCCTAGAGAAAAGGAAGTCATGCACCAGCGGCACGCTCTGGATCAGGGTGCCGTGCCCTTCGAAATTGACATTGAGCGCTGGGTAGCGCCCGTCGCTGGTTATGAGGATTCCCCTTTGAACAGTCTGGCGCAGTTGCAGGGCAAGGTAGTGCTGCTTGATTTCTGGGCTACGTGGTGTTCGCCCTGCATAGAAAAACTGCCCTATGTCTCCGAGCTATACGAGCGCTATCGGGACCAAGGCTTTATCGTCATTGCCCTGCATTCGGCGGATATGGCCGGCAACCTAGATGACTTTGTCGGCCGTCATGACTATCCGTTCCCCATTGCCCTCGACACGGGCGAGACCGCCCGGCGCTACGGCGTTGAGAGCATCCCCCGCTATTTCCTGATCGGCCGGGATAACCGCATCGTCCCTGTAGAGGCGCTCGGCAATCAGCCGCCTACTGAAGAGCAAATCAAGGCGCTACTGCGGGCCGGTAGCTAAGTCGGGTCCAACAGGTCAATTGTCTTAACGACGCTTCGCCGAAAGGATTTGGTTATGCCCCTGATGACACTACCGGAGGCCGAAAAGCGGCAAATTCTGGCGGCCCTCCAAGCCACCAACTGGCGGATCTATGGCCCGCGGGGAGCGGCTCGTTTGTTGGGCATAAGCCCAGAAAAGCTGCGGTATCGAATGCGCAAGTACGGGCTGAAACGACCAAACGCTATCTCATAAATGCCAGCCCGATGGCTTCGATCTCTTTGAAGGAGGCAAAGTCTCCCGCATTCTCGGTGATCAGACGATCGATCCCCTCCGCGAGCATGGTCGCCACGATGTTGCCGTCGTGGACGCGCTTGCCCGTCAGGCGATGCGTCTGCACGAGATCCCGAAGGCGGCGGGCCACCCTCTCTGACTCCTCGCAGAATAGGAAAGGCGGGCGGGTAAAGACATCGATATTCTTCAACGCGTCTTCCGCGGCCAAGCCGAGACCGTTGACTTCGACAGGACGCGTGGCGACCACGAGGTATTCGCGGATTATCTGACCGCTGACGGCCAGAACCGCTTTGCCTTCTCCTGCCGCTTGCAATAGTTCCCGAGCCTCGGCGTGGTGCTTGCGCGAACGGTCTGTGGCCGACAGGAACACGTTGGTGTCGGCGAACAGGATCTCACCTGCCGTCGTCATCGTAGATCTCGCTTCGAGACCATGTCGGTGTGGATCGGCCGGTCTCCACCGTGATCCACGACATCGCCTCTGGCTGTTCAGGCGGAGCAGTGCGAGCGGCCCGCTCCAGTATTGTATGCAGCTCTCCCTGGAGCGAGCGACGGTGGCTCTTGGCCAGCCGTTTCAGGGCAGCCAGAATGTTGGGATCCACGTCTCTGATATGTAGTGATTTCATACTGCTATCAAAATGATACCATCACCCTCTGTCAAGGATCGCCTAGGGCCAGTAGCGTATTCATTTGAAATTCAAACGGATGCACTACCAACCCCTGCTGTCCGCTTGCGTACACCTGCTGTCCGCTCGCGTACAGTAGTCAGATCATCAAAACGGCGGATACTGCCAAAGTTTGAGAGACAGATAAAAATTATCTTACTTTTAATAAAGTATTATTTAACAGGAAGTTAGATAAATAAGATAGAGTAATCAGCGCGATTGGCGACCGCTCCCTCCCTCCATTGGCACGATAGTTGCGGTAGTGCTTACCGAAGCAACAACCCGCACTCTTCTACAAAGGAGGGCATCATGCAACCCTTAGCCATTCGCATCCTATCTCTCGCGCTGATTACCGTCTCCAGCGCAACGGCCGTCGAGACCAAGTATCCCCATGGCGGCTTTGAGCCCCGCCTCGACAAGCTCCAAGGCTTGCTTGACTATGTCCATACCGCGAAGAAGATCCAAGTCAAAGCCGGTCCCACGTTGTGGCAGGCCATCGAATCCATCCCCGTCGCGACGGACATTTCCATCACCCCCGCGCAAGAAACCGACCTGCGCGACTGGCTCTACGACTTTCTCGTCGCCTTCTCCGTCTCCGGCAACGACAGCCTCGTCGCCGAGTTTTACCTCCGCGAGGGTGCCAACAATCCCACGGCCTTGCAGCACATGCAAGAGACCCTAAAAAGCTGGGACATCCCCCAAGGCGACACGCCCTTAGACCTCTTCCGTGCCATGCACCGAGCCATACTTGACCACCAAGGGGAATACTGCTTTGGCAACGCCTTCTTTCGCCACAGCACGTTCAAGGTGTTCGAGATGCAGGGCCAATACGAGCGCTATCGGTCGTACCCGAGGAACGTTGTCAAGAGCAGATTCAAATTGCAAAAAGAGGTTGAAGCAGCGCTACGAGCGGGCGAGAAGCGAGTTTTCACCGACATCGCGTTTGTCACCGAAGAGCCGGCCGAGTTCGCCGGGTCGGAAGGCCCGGTCTGCACTCCTTTCTTCTGTCGGCTGGTCTGGGATCCAGAGCGGACGATGTGGCGCTTTGTAGAAGTCTTCTACACCTCCAAACGGCCGAACCCTTTCCTATTCTCGGCCATATAACCGGCCCTTTTCTTACGCTTTCACGCCAACAAGGGCGACACATAAAGGAAAGGAGGCCCCAGGCCCTTGGGTATGCTTATCACATTAAGGCGGTTTTGAAACCAGCTCTAGCATTTCATCCGCCAATTTTCTTGGAATTGCTCGATTGGTTCGTCCAACATCTCATAACCCGAAGGAGTACTATCATGAAGGCTATCGTTTTGCTGCTTGCGCTGGCGTCCACCGCTTTCGCGGATGAATACACGCCCGTTGACTGGCTCGAAGTGACCGAAAATTCAGGAGTCGCGTTCTACTTTGAAGATGGAGAATTCAAATTGGTGGTGGGCGCTTTCACCTACGTCTCAGGCTCAGGGTGCTTCGCGGTCGGAGGCTTCACCATCAACGACACGAGGTATTCTATCCGCGCTACCAAGTGGCAGATGCGCAAAGGAGGGGATTCCGCATGGAGCGACGTGGCGGGAACAGAGCGTACCGGCAGCTCATTTTGCGGCATGACCCCGGACATGCCCGGCGAGTTCCGGTTGGTGGCGGAGGTCGAAGTTGACGGCGTAATGGGGAAATACGCGAGTCGGAATACCCTAGTAATAGCTGGCGATCCTGAGACCGCGGTCAAGGCCGTCACTTGGGGATCGCTTAAAGCAAGGGCGATGCGCTGACCTAGCGGCGACTTCCGGCAAATTTCAAACGGATATACTATCGTAGGTCCCCCGCCATTCGCGGGCCCTGATAACCAGCAACGAACGGCAAAAGCAAAAGCGACGGACCGGACGAATTGACCTAATCCCGTCCGCCGCAACCCGGGCCGGGGGAGTGGTGGCCTCCGGCCCGGTCAAGCAAAAGCGGCGGACGGATTGATCCAATACCGTTCGCCGCAACCTTTTTACGAGTTTGAACGTCAAAATCCCGTTTCCTTATGTTTGAATAGCAGAGCCTCAAACCACCGGAGTTTCCGTGTCTGTCCAGCCTACTCACGCATCGTCTCTAAGAAGAGCCGTCTCAAAACCCTTTCTAAAGGTATTTGCCTTATGAAGTCTTTGATCGGCAGTCTCATCGGATTGATGTTGAGCGTCTGCGTCTGCACCGCGAGCGAAACCGAGCAACACTACTCGCCCCAAGAGCTGGAAGCGGCGAAAGCGGAACTGCGCGCGCACAATCGGTTGTGGACGTTCGAGGCGGGAGCCGTACTCGGTCGTGAATGGACGAGCCGCGCACCGGAGGACGCCGAGCTACGGGCGCTCTACGCGCGTCAGCTACACGGGCAGTTGTACGGGAGCCGAGAGATCCAAGAGCAAGCTGACGCGATCTTGGAACGGGAGCCGGACAACCCGTGGGGGCTCTACGCGCAAGCACTCGCGTTTCTGGGGGCGGACTGGCAGTATTCCGAGGAGGCGGCCGAGTCCAGCCTGCGCGCTTGGAGGCTGCTGCCCCGACCGGAGTTTGCCGCGACGCACCTTCAGGCGCTTCGGTTCAGAGACCCGGAAGCGGAGATGGCATTTCTGGACTCAGTGGATGCGGCAACGCTCCAGCATCCCGAGGTCCTCCATGCCCGCGCGGAACTCGAGTACCGAGCACAGTACATGCTGGAGGATTCCGCCTATGCGGACACGAGCCTCGCTACCTTGGCCACACTTCGAGAGTATTGGCCCGATCACGTCAGCGGCTACTTTCGGGCTGCGGAACAGCTCTACCGGTCCAACAAGCCGCAGGAGGCCCTCCCGCTGATCGAAGAGGCTGTTCGCCTCGCTCCGGGCTCCGCCGATGTGCGCTATTTGCATTGGCAGATTCTCAACGACACGGACCAGCTTCCCGCCGACGAGCGACGCCCCGCCATTGAGGCCAGCATCACCGCGTATCGGCAGGCCGTGCCGGAAACCGTACGCGGCCTCGCCATGCTCACCACGGCTTATAGGAACGTACTCGAGGACGAAGAGCAGGCGGCGGCGTTCGAGGCGAAGCTGCTGGCGCGGGCTCCCGCGGGTCCACATGCGTCGCGGATCCACCAAGAGAAGTTCCAACAGGAATACCGACGATTACAGTCCGAGTTGGACCTCATCGGTCGCAAGGACGCGCCGGAGTACCAAGATCAGCTTCTCCTCATTTGCGACGCGGCCTATCAGTTCCTCGAAAAACCCCTCTACGACGATAGCTTCCGCGAGCGGGCGTACCGAGCGCTCTTCAGTGCCCTAAGCGCCATGAATCCGGTTCCGACCGAGGAACTCGCCGAGGCGGTTCGCGGCTTGGTCCAGTACGAGGAGTGGCTCAACCCGCGCCTAACGTGCAGCGCCCTTATCTTGATGGCCGACCACACGCCGTACGCCGAGGAGGCGGCAGCAATCGCTCGGGGCCTCATACAAGCCACGCTCGATAAGGCCGAAGAGGAAGCGTGGGAGGAGCGACCGGACTACTACCTGGGCCTCGTCCACGACGCCCTTGGGTGGGCTCTCTACAAAGCGGGTCGTATCGAGGAAGGCCGCAACGAGATCGAGCGGGCACTGGAGTTCTGGGAGAGAAACACCCGTGCTCACTATCACTTAGGCCAGGTGTTCGAGCACATGGCGAGCGAGGCCGAGGCTCGGGATGACGTCGAGGCAGCCGGCACTTGGCTCGACAAGGCGGCGGACGCCTACAGCGCCGGCCTCGAGGTCCGAAGCTGGGGGCCCAACCCCTGCCAGGCGGCCTTAGTCGCGCTGTACGAGCGCCGGAACGGCTCGCGCGAAGGGTTCGACAAGTATCTCGCCACGCTCCGCGGCGAGGACTCTCCCGGTCAGATCCGCTTAACGCCCAAGGTTGACCTCCACCTCGAACCAACCCCTGTCGAGGGGCTCCCCGACCGCACCCTCAACCTCCCGCCCGGCTTTAAGGTCAAACTCTTCTCCGACCAAGTAGATAAAGCCCGCTTTATGGCTTGGGACGACCAAGGCGTCCTGCACGTAGCCAACATGAAGCCGCAGAGGGGCAATACATGGAGCCCGGCCTCCGGCCGCCAAAGCACGGTGTTGGCCTTGCCCGACAAAGACGGCGATGGCCGCGCCGACACCGTGTACAAGGCCGCCGCTGACCTGCGTTGGCCCCACAGCATCGCCTTCTACCAAGGCGCACTCTTCGTCGCCGACGACGATGCCATCTACCGCCTCGAAGACCGGGATTCGGACGGCTTCTACGAGGAGCGCGCCGTCTTCGCTGAAGTACCCGGCATTATGGGCCTAGCCTCTGAGCACGTAACGCATACGCTGGTTTTCGACGAATCCAACGACAAGCTCTACTTCCACGTTGGCGCGAGTTGCGACATCTGCCGCGAAGACGACTCGGAACGGTCCGCGATCATACAGATGAACACCGACGGCACGGGTCGGCGGATCTTTGCTTCTGGCCTGCGCAATGCCATCGGCCTCACCTTGCACCCGATCACCGGCGAGCTGTGGGGTGCCAACACTGGGCACGACCGCGAGGGACGGGACTTGCCGCCGGAGTGGATCACCCCCCTCCGCGATGGCGGCTTCTATGGCTGGCCGTTGGCTTATGCCGACCGGGTCTGGACCGATTTCTCCATTCGCGCCTACCACAGGTCGATCTTTCCACTGACTCGCGCCGATTCGCTGTTGGTCGCCAACATGGAGCCTCCAGCCGTCCTCGTTCCCGCCCACTTGGCGCTGATGGGGCTGCATTTCTACACGTACGACCAGTTTCCCCCTCAGTACAAACACGCCGCGTTTGTCGCCTGCCGCGCGGGTGCCTTGGGCAACGATCCCGGCTACAAGGTCATGGCGCTCTTTGCCGAGCCGGATGGGTCCAACGCCCGCATCGCCGACTTTCTCACCGGCTTCCGGCTCGCCTCCGACGAGGATGCTAACAGGGGTACGATCTTCGGTTTTTTCTCTTTTAATACCGGGAACGTGTGGGGTAAGCCGGTCGGATTGACTACTGATGAGGCCGGACGCCTCTATTTGACCAGCGACGAAATCACCCAAGCCATCTTCCGCATTGAGTTTTCAGATAGCTTCTAAACCCTGAATTAATGAAACGTCTGCCGCAAAATCCCGTTTCCTTATGTTTAAACAGCAGGGCCTCAAACCACCGGAGCTTCCATGTCTGTCCAACCTGCCGCACGCATCTTCTCTGGGAAGAGCCGTCTCAAAACCCTTTCTAAAGGTATTTGCCCTATGAAGTCTTTGATCGGCAGTCTCATCGGATTGATGAGCGTCTGCGTCTGTACCGCGAGCGAAGCCGAGCAAAACTATTCGCCCCAAGAGCTGGAAGCGGCGAAAGCAAAACTGCGCCAGCACAATCGGTTGTGGACGTTCGAGGCGGGAGCCGTACTCGGTCGTGAATGGACGAGCCGCGCGCCGGAGGACGCCGAGCTGCGGGCACTCTACGCGCGTCAGCTACACGGACAGTTGTACGGGCACCGAGAGATCCAGGAGCAAGCCGACGCGATCTTGGAACGGGAGCCGGACAACCCGTGGGGACTCTACGCGCAAGCACTCGCGTTTCTGGGGGGGGACTGGCGGTATTCCAACGAGGCGACCGAGTCCAGCCTACGCGCTTGGAAGCTGCTTCCCCGGCCGGAGTTTGCCGCGACGTACCTTCAGGCGCATCGGTTCAGAAATGCGGAAGCGGGGATGGCATTTCTGGACTCAGTGGATGCGGAGACCCGCCAGCATCCCGAAGTCCTCTATGCCCGCGCGGAACTCGAGTACATGGCACAGTACGTACTGGAGGATCCCTCCTATGCGGACACAAGCCTCGCTACCTTGGCCACGCTGCGAGCGCGTTGGCCCGATCACGTCAGCGGCTACTTTCAAGCCGCGGAACAGCTATACCGGTCCAACAAGCCTCAGGAGGCGCTCCCGCTGATCGAAGAGGCCGTTCGCCTCGCGCCGGGCTCCGCGCATGTGCGCTATTTGCATTGGCAGATTCTCAACGAGACGGATCAACTCCCCGACGAGGAGCGACGCCCCGCCATTGAGGCCAGCATCGCCGCGTATCGGCAGGCCGTGCCAGAGACCATACGCGGCCTCGCCCTGCTCACCAGGGCTTATAGGAACGTACTCGGGGACGAAGAGCAGGCGGCGGCGTTCGAGGCGAAGCTGCTGACGCAAGCTCCCGCGAGTCGCCATGCGTCGCGAATCCACCAAGGGAAGTTCCAACAGGAGTACCAACGATTACAGTCCGAGTTGGAGCGCATCGGCCGCAAGGACGCGCCGGAGTACCAAAATCGGCTTCGCCTCATCTGCGACGCGGCCTTTCGGTTTCTCGAAAAACCCCTCTACGACGATAGCTTCCGCGAGCGGGCGCACCGAGCGCTCTTCAGTGCCCTAAGCGCCATGAACCCGGTTCCGGCCGAGGAACTCGCCGAGGCAGTGCGCGGCTTGGTCCGGTACGAGCGGCTCAACCCGCATCTAACGTACAGTGCCCTTATCTTGATGGCCGACCGCACGCCGTACGCCGAGGAGGCGGCCGAACTCGCTCAGAGTGTCATACAAGCCATGCTCGATAGGGCCGAAGAGGAAGCGGAGGGGGAGGGTCGGCTGAACTTTTACTTGGGCTTCGTCCACGACGCCCTCGGGTGGGCTCTCTACAAAGCGGGTCGCGTCGAGGAAGGCCGCAACGAGATCGAGCGGGCACTGGAGTTTTCGCGGGGAAATACCCGTGCTCACTATCACTTAGGCCAAGTGTTCGAGCACATGGCGACCGAGGCCGAAGCTCGGGATGACGTCGAGGCAGCCGGCACTTGGCTCGACAAGGCGGCGGACGCCTACAGCGCCGGCCTCGAGGTCCGAAGCTGGGGGTCCAACCCCTGCCAAGCGGCCCTAGTCGCGCTGTACGAGCGCCGGCACGGCTCGCGCGAAGGGTTCGACGAGTATCTCGCCACGCTCCGCGGCGAGGACGCTCCCAGTCAGATCCGCTTAACGCCCAAGATCGACCTCCACCTCGAACCAGTGCCGGTTGAAGGTCTCCCCGACCGCACGCTCAATCTCCCGCCCGGCTTTAAGGTCAAACTCTTCTCCGACCAAGTAGATAAAGCCCGCTTTATGGCTTGGGACGACCAAGGCGTCCTACACGTGGCCAACATGAAGCCTCGGCATACATGGGCCCCGGTCCCCGGTCGCCAAGGCACAGTATTGGCCTTGCCCGACAAAGACGGCGATGGCCGCGCCGACACCGTGTACAAAGCGGTCGATGACCTCAACTGGCCCCACAGCATCGCCTTCTACCAAGAGGCGCTCTTCGTCGCCGATGACGATGCGATCTACCGCCTCGAAGACCGGGACGCGGACGGCTTTTACGAGGAGCGCACCGTCTTCGCCGAGGTGCCCGGTTTCATGGGCCGTCCCGTTGAGCACGTGACGCATACGCTGGTTTTCGACGAGTCCAACGACAAGCTCTACTTCCACATTGGCTCAGGTTGCGACATCTGCCGCGAAGACGATCCAGAACGGTCCGCGGTCATACAGATGAACGCCGATGGCACGGGTCGGCGGATCTATGCCTCTGGGTTGCGCAATGCCATCGGCCTCGACTTGCATCCCATCACCGGCGAACTGTGGGCTGCCAACACCGGGCACGATCGCGAGGGCCCAAACCTGCCGCCGGAGTGGATCACCCCCCTCCGCGACGGCGGCTTCTATGGCTGGCCATTTGCTTACGGGGACAAAGTCTGGACCGATTTCTCCTCCTACCGAAGGTCGATCTTTCCGCTGACCGGTGCCGATTCGCTGTTGGTTGCCAACATGGATACTCCAGCCGTCCTCATTCCCGCCCACTTGGCACCCATGGCGCTGCATTTCTACGAGCGCGACCAGTTTCCTCCTCAGTACAAACACGCCGCATTTGTCGCCTGTCGCGCTGGTGTCTTGGGCAACGATCCCGGCTACAAGGTCATGGCGCTCTTTGCCGAGCCGGATGGGTCCAACGCCCGCGTCGCCGACTTTCTCACCGGCTTCCGGCTCGATTCCAGCGAGGACAACGGGGATGCCGGATTGGGTGGGCTCTTCGGTTTTTTCTCTTTTAATTCCGCTAACGTGTGGGGTAAGCCCGTTGGGCTAATTACCGACGAGGCCGGACGCCTCTATTTGACCAGCGACGAAAACACCCAAGCCATCTTCCGCATTGAGGCCAGCCCCCTCCAGGGCACGTGGGAAAACCCCCCGCCCGACACCCTGCTCGCCGGCGCAGCGCTATCCTTGCGTTCGACGATTCGCCTCCGGCGGCAGGTAGCAGACGCGGAGCCAGCTCAGCTAACGGCCAATCTGGCCGCGCTGGACGGCCCCGAGGCATTGCCGTTGCAACGAATAGACGACCAGACCTATCGCCTCGAAGCCGATCTCTCAACCGGCGAGCACAACGGCCGCAAAAAGCTGGTGGTACACCTCGCCCAAGGCGACGAGGCGACCAAACTGGTGCATTCTATCGTCGTGCTGCCCAGAGAAGACTAGACGCTATCTTCTAAGAAGCGGTCGCTGGTGGAGATGTGGAGTACGAGTTCAGCAAGCGGCTCTATGGCGATCCTAGGCTGCTCAAAGTGGTCAAGCGCGTATTGCGACCCAAGGGAACACGAGGAATCGCTGCTCGAACAACTGGAACGAGAGATTGGTGGTGGGGAATAGGAAGGTAATCGCATACAAGCGAGATGGATAAAGACACATCCGGAACGCCATTGACTAGAGCGGAAAGAGGGAATACCCTTTGACGACCCTTTCAACCCGGAGCATGTCATGGGCCTGACCACTGCCGAACGCCAGCAATTCCACGATCTCGGCTACGTAGTCAAAGAAGACATCTACTCCCAAGCCGATCTCCAACCCCTCAAAGACGGGCTCACCGCCGTCATTGACCAGACGTGTGCCGTCTTGCAAGAAGAAGGGCTACTCGGCGCGGAAACCTTTGCCGCCGAACCCTTTGAAACCCGGCTCGGTGCCCTTTTCAAAGCCGATGTCGCAGTCGGTGAGCGCGTGACCCGAACGATCATGGGGCACGGCGGCGGCGGCTTCAAGGAACAGGCCATTCTCGACTTTTTGCGCCATCCGCCGCTCGTCTCCTGCATCGAAAGCCTCGTCGGCCCCGACATCATTGGCTCGTCCGTGTACCGCATCCGCCCCAAGGCTCCCGGCTACTCGCGCGGTGCCGTGCCTTGGCACCAAGACTCGGGTTATTTCATGCCCCACTGCGACCAGAGCCTGATCGTGACCTGCTGGATTCCCCTCGTCGATGCTACCATTGAAAACGGCTGCCTGTACGTCCTCCCCCAAGCGCACCGCAGCGGCGTTTACCGCCACTACACCGGTGGGCAGGGTGGGTATCTCGAAATCGCCAGCGAAGACCTGCCGGCCCCCGAGCCTGTGGCCTGCCCAATGCGCGCCGGCTCGGTGCTCTTTATGACCAACCTCACCCCGCACGCCTCCTTTGAGAACAACACCAACATCGTCCGCTGGAGCGTCGATCTCCGCTACCAAGACGCCGAGATTCCGAACAACATTGACGAAGACCCCAAAGACTTCGACCTGGAACGCGACCCGGTCACTATGGCTTGCTTGCCGACAGAGGGCGACTTTGTCATCAAAGACGCGGAAAATCCACAGCGCGAAATCACCGACATCGCCGAATTCAAGGAAATCCGCACCCGCTACGAACGGACCCCCGTCCACAAGCCCGGCCGTAGCTGGACCCCTTTTGCCGAGCGCCAAGCCTAACCAACAGGAACAACGCGATGAAAACCTATCTCGAAGGTTGTGGAGTCCCTACCACCCAGATCGGCCAAGCCGAAATTCCCCGCCTGATTATGGGCATCCATCCCTACGATGGCTGTTCCTACCAGAGCAAGGCGCGCGACGCTGAAAATTTTCGCGCCTTTAACCGCGTCCAATCCGTAGCCGACGTTCTGCGTTACGCGGTCGAAGAGGGCGGCATTACCGCCGTCCAAGTGGACCACATGCTGCCCGAACTCGACCGGCTGCACCTGCAGGCAATCTGGGAAACCGAGCAACAGACCGACACCCAACTCGGCATGGTGGCCTATATCCTGATCCCGGTGACCTTGGACGGCGAAATCGTCTCCTACTCCGAGCGCGCCCACTCGACCTTCTATGGCTGCAACGAAGCCCTCGGCGGTGCGGCCTTCCGCGAGCACTTCCACCGCGACGACATCCTCCGCTACAACCTAGGCGACACCTTCAACGGCATCGTCACCCCGGAGACCGTGCCACCTTACACAGAAGAAGACGCCGCCCGCTTTGAGATTGACTACGGTATCCTCGAGCAATATCTGGGCTTCTTCGCCGGCTGCGATATCCTCATCGCCGACCCTGGTGCCGAAATCGACCTGCTGGCGATGACTGGCCGCTTCGACCTGATCCGCGAGTACTTGGGCTTTCTGCGCCAGCGTTTCGACACCGTCATCACCAGCGTCCACCACGCTGGCGTCACCCTACCGCTCCTCGAGGCCGAAAACATCCCCGTCGATGGCTACCTGACCACCGTCAACGCCCCGGGCACCTTCATGTTTCCCACCCGCGATATGGCCATCGACGCGATCAAAAACGCCAGCAAACCCGTCATCGCCATCAAGCCGCTGGCCGGCGGTCGCTACCTTGGCCACAAGGCATTCGAATATGTCTTCAAAGAGGTAGGCGTCTCGGCCTCGATGTTTGGAATGGGCACCCTAGGCCAAGTCCGCGAGACTACACAGGCCGCACGAGAAGTTCTGGGGGTATGAACTTCACCCACTGGATCTTCGATCTCGATAACACCCTCGCCGATAGCGCCATTGATTTCGGCGATATGCGCCAGAAGTTGGGCCTGCCTTTGGGCAAGGGCATGCTCGAAGAGATTGACGCCCGCCCCGCCGCCGAAGCAGCCGTGCTCAGACGCCGCCTTGCCGCGCTCGAACGCGAGTACGCGCTCCGCGCCCAGCCCCTACCTGGCGTCCACGAACTGCTAACCTCACTGGTCCAACGCGGTGCCCAACTCGGCATCCTCACCCGCAATAACCACGCCAATGCGTTGCAGACGCTCGCCGTTTGCGACCTCGCCGAATTCTTTGATCCCGCCCACGTCTTAGGCCGCGACGAGGCCGCCCCCAAGCCCGACCCCGATGGCATCCACAAACTACTTGCCGCTTGGGATGCCGCGCCGGCAACCGCCGTGATGGTCGGCGACTTCCGCTACGACCTAGAGGCCGGCCGCCGCGCCGAAGTCACCACCATCTACTACGACGCTGAGGGCCAGGATCTCTGGACTGCCGAAGCCGACTTCCGCGTCCAAAGCCACGCCGAATTATTGATGCTGTTGCGTCGGGTACGCGGCTGAGGACATCCTCATCCAAGCCCTACTTGCCGCCAACGAAGAGGGTTGACCATGTTCGCTACACTCGCCAAGCCCCAATTGGGCTGGCTTCGCCGATCAGCTTTTTGCGCCTCGCTACTCTCGATTGGGGCCGGGCCGTTGCTGGGGCAAACTGCATTCATCAACGAAATTCACTACGACAACATCGGCAAAGATACTGGCGAAGCCATTGAGGTCGCCGGGCCAGCCGAGACCGATCTTTCCGGCTGGGCACTGGCACTCTACAATGGGAGGAATGGCACCTTATACCGTACTAAGCCCTTAAGCGGGATCATACCGGATCAGGCCAACGGGTTCGGAACGATCGCCTTCGGCTTTGCAAAAAGCATCCAAAACGGTGCCCCCGACGGGATCGCCCTAGTCGCCAACGGGCAGGTCGTCCAGTTCCTCAGTTACGAAGGGACCTTCACGGCAGCAGGTGGACCCGCTGACGGCATGACCAGCACCGACATCAGGGTTGCCGAATCCGGCTCCACGCCGGTGGAATTTTCCCTGCAACTAAAGGGCACCGGCACCGCGTCGGGTAATTTTTTTTGGAGCATACCAACCCAATCTAGCTTTGGTGCCGTAAATGCCGAACAGGTCTTCGGCACAGACGCGGCAATCAACGACAACACCCCAAGCGAGGCCCACATCGCGTCTCCCCCGGTGCTCAGGATCTGCAAAATTCAGGGGGCGGGCCACATCTCGCCGCACGAGGGCGAGCAAGTGGCAACTCGGGGCATTGTAACGGCTGTCGCTCGCAATGGCTTCTACTTCCAAGACGCAACCGGAGACGGCGATGAGCGCACATCCGACGGGATGTTCGTCTTTACCAAAAATGCCCCGAAGGTCTCCGTCGGCGACGAGGTACAAGTGACCGGCACCGTGATCGAATACATTCCCGGCGGCGCGGCTACCAACAATCTGTCGATAACCGAATTCTCGCAGCCCGACCGCATTAAGATCGTGTCAACCGGCAACCCCATACCGGCTCCAGTGGCCATTGGCGCGGCCGGCCGCCAGCCGCCGACAAGGGTGATCGACAACGACCGCTTCGCAGTTTTCGACCCGGCCGAGGACGGCATTGACTTTTACGAGTCGCTGGAGGGAATGCTGGTGGAGGTGCAGGACGCGGTCGCCATTAGTCCGACCAACCGCTTTGGCGAGATTGTCGTCCTCGCCAACGCTGGTGCAGGGCAGCGGCTCAATTCGCGGGGGGGGTTGAATCTAACGCCGAATACCCTGCATCCGCAGCGCATCCAGCTCGACGACAGCCTGCTACCCGGTGCCATGCCGGCCGCGCAGGTCGGCGATGCCCTCGGCGATGTGCGCGGCCCGATTAGCTACCGCTTTGGCAACTTTGAGGTACTCGTCTTGACCAAGCCGGTGGTCGAGAGCGCCGACTTAGTGCCGGAAACTACCACCCTCGTCGGCACGGCCCAGTATCTGACGGTGGGCAGTTTCAACGTGTTCAATCTCGATCCCAATGACGACGACAAAAGTGCGGACCTAGCGGACGGTCAATTCACTGCCATTGCCGACCAAATTGTCCATCGCCTAGGCGCACCGGATGTGCTGGCCTTGCAGGAAGTGCAGGACAACAGTGGCGCGGCCAACGACGGCACCACTTCAGCGGACCAGACGGCGCAAACGCTCATTGCCGCCATTGCTGCGGCCGGTGGTCCGAGGTACGCGTACGCGGATGTCGCGCCCCCAGATGGGGCCGACGGCGGCCAGCCGGGCGGCAATATCCGCGTTGCGTACCTCTACCAGCCCGGTCGGGTGGCCCTGATTGGTTCGGTGGAACGCATTGAAGCCACCGATGGCGACGATGCCTTCCGCAACAGCCGCAAACCGCTCAAGGCCGCGTTCGATTTCAAGGGAACCAAGCTGACGGTGATCAACTGCCACTTCTCGTCCAAGTCTGGCAGTCCACCCCTCTTCGGTCGAATCCAGCCGCCGACGAATGGCGGGCTTGCCAAGCGCCTCGCGCAGGCCGCGTTCATCCACGACCTCGTCGCCGAGCTGCTGACCGCCGATCCCAACGCCAACATCGTCGTGCTCGGGGATTTCAACGAGTGCCCGTTTCCGCTCGCCCCAGTACAACCGCCGCCGGGCGATGTCCTGCAAACGCTCGCCGGCACCCCGCCGATCCTCTTCAATCTCGGCGACGCGGTGGATGGAGATTTGGCCTATTCCTATAACTTTCAGGGAATTTCCCAGCAGCTCGATCACCTGCTGGTCAGCTCGGCTCTGATCGCGCTCCAGCCCGAGTTCGACCATGTCCACGTCAACACCGAGTTCCCCAACCAAGCCAGCGACCACGACCCCATCCTCGCGCGGTTGCTGCTTTATGATCGCCCAGACTAGGAACCCCGCCGCCCACTCCGCCGCATATTGCCCGCGTTGTGCTGACCGCCGCGGGCGGAGAAAAAACTACTGTGCTGCTGGTCAGCGCGGTCGCCCTTGCCCGACCCGCGCCCGCCCTTGCCCTTGCCTTCGTGCGCCTCGCTGAGGTGCAACTTCTGCCCCTCGAACTCCTTGTCGTTGAGATGGGCGATGGCCTCTTCGCCTTCGTGCCGGGTAGCCATCTCCACGTAACCGAAGCCGCGCGAGGCACCGTTCTTCTTGTCTCGGGCGATAGTGGCGGCCACTACCTTCCCATACGGTTGGAAGAGCTCGATCAGCGCCTCCTTTTTGGTCGTCTTCGCCAAATTACCCACGTGTATGTTCACAGTGTGCTCCTTTCGCTGGCGCGGATTGTTTTTCTCCGAGCATCTGTCTTGCATCTCGCCGATTTGGATGCCGGTCAGCGCCCGGATATCCTCGTCGAGTCTCGCAAGCCGTTTGATTTTCCGCAAATCGGAATAATCCACCCACACCATCGCCAAGTACTCCCGATACCAGTACGCAAAATCCTCGTACTGACTATAGCGCTTGAGCACTTGCGGCTGCTTGAAATACCAAGGCTTGAATCCAGCGTAGTGGGTGCCGAAGAGCGCCTTTAGCCCTGGATAGCCCTTGAACCCTATAAAGCGCAAGTCGATGCTCTTCCAACTCCCGGAATAGCGCATCGTCATGTACTGCATGTCTGGGTAGTCGAATAGGTCTGTGACGTATTCGACTACCGGGGGCTTGGCGATCGCCTCACAGATGTCGAGGAACTCCCGCATGGAAGGTTCCCATACGTAGAGCGAACCGCTGATGCCGGTGTTGTTGCCGGGGTCGGCTGCGACCCGATCGGTAATTTCTCGGGGAATGGCTTGGCCGTGGGGACAAGCCGCGTACAGGCGGTGCCACTTCCACTCGGTGCCGACGTGCAAGTTTTGCGGGACGATGTACTGGCCCTGATCGTCCTCCTCAATGCAGTGCTCTTTGCGCTCGTTTAAGACCCCGGAAGGCGCGTCGAGCGTAAAAAGGTGATCGAACCACTTCAACGGCAGCACATCGGCGTCGAGGACCACGATCTTCTCGTAGGATAGGCCCAAGTCCCCGTCGGCCCCGAGGCGCAAGGCATTCTGCCGGGTAAACCAAAAGGGCCGGTCCCGCCGCTGATGGCTGCGCTTGTGCGGCACGCACACGGTCTCGACCTCAACCACGTGATCGTAGAGCACCGCGAGCGCATCGCGGGCGTCAGCCGTGACTTCGGGTGTGACTAGACAGACTATATCCGCCTCGGTCCACTGCCGGCGCAGTCCGTAGGCCAGCAGGAGCGCACCGGGCACGTAGCTGTCGTTCATCATCACAAAAGTGACGTACGCAAAGCGCGCACTGCCGTCTGCGCGCTTGACCGCGTCTGGCATGTCGATGGGAATCACGAACCTCGCGTCCTTTCTCTAATCAGCGTCGATTTTCTCGGCTAGCGCTGCATCCGCGTCTTGCCGTACCAATCCATCATCCGCTCCACCATGGCTCCCCGCGCCCCCGCATGAGCCGGATCGTCGTACAGATTGTACAGTTCGTCCGGGTCCTCTTCTAAATGATACAACTCCCCGTAGGGTTCCCCGGGGTAAAAAACCAATTTCCACGCCTCGGTTCGCGCCATGATGCGCGGGCCGTACTCGGAAAATACGGTCTCGTGTAATACGGCCTCTTCTCCGCGCAACAGCGGCCCCAAAGAAAGCCCAGCCGCCCCGACCAACGGCCCCAATCCCGCCACTTCCAACAGGGTCGGGCCTAGGTCAATCAGCTCTACTAGCGGATCGCGCGTCCCCAGCCGCTCGACTCCGGGACCGGCAAAAACAAGCGGTACTCGCGCCACCGAGTCGTAGTGGGACGAGAACTTATAGACTTGGTGATGGTCGCCGAGGCAGTCGCCGTGGTCCGAGGTAAACGCGAAAATCGTGCTGTCCAGTTCGCCCCGCTCGTCGATGGCCGCGACCATCGCGCCGACCCAATCGTCAATAGCCGTGATGTTGGCGTAGTAGTGTCGGCGCATGCGGCGAATGCGCTCCGGGGTCGCTCGGCTCCACCAGATCGCCGCGGGCGCGCGTTTGCCGTCCATGCCCTCCATGGCTTGGCGCTGTGGCGGTGGCTTGGTGTCGAGTTCGTTGGGGATCCCCACGGGGTCGGGAATCTCCACGCCCTCGTAGCGCACCAGCGAGGACGCGGGCGCGTCAAAGGGGTCGTGCGGGCCGGCGAAACCGCTCCACAGGAAGAGCGGCTTGGCAAAGTCGTGCGAGTGAATCGCCTCCACGCTCCAGCGCCCAATGCAGTTGTCGATAAACAAGGCTTCGTCGTGCGGCCACACGGCCGCGCCCAAGTAATCCGGCCAATTGGGCACGTCGCGGTAGTAGGTCAGCGCCGGTCGCCTAAGCCCGAATTGCATCAGGTACAAGTCGTAGTCGTCCGCGTCTGGGCCGTGGTGGCCCTGCCGATAATTCTTGTTTTCGACGACCGTGCGGTGGCGGAAGCCGCACGGCAGGCGGATGGGCGCGGTGTGCATTTTGCCGATGTTGACCGTGTGGTAGCCGCCGTCCCTAAGCTGCGCGATCCAGTTGGGCTGTTCGGGCGTCAGCCACGCCTCGTTGCGGTCAATGCCGTGGGTGTGGACGTACTGGCCCGAGACGATGCTGTTGCGCGACGGGCCGCAAACGGCCCCTTGCACAAAGGCGCGACTGAACGCTACGCCCCGGGCGGCCAGCCGGTCAATATGCGGAGTGATGACGTGGTCGTAGCCCAAGTAGCCGAGCGTGTCCCAGCGCTGTTGATCGGTGACGATCAGCACGATATTGGGTGCGCTATTTTCTGTCTTGTTCATGCGTCTTAGCGGTCTTTTCCAATTCGGGGAGCAGCGCACCGGTGGGGCCGTATTTAGGGAGTCTCGCTCTTTTCGGCTCTAGCCGCGCCGCAGCTCCAACAGTCCGTAAACGCCCCCGGGCACTCCTCACCGCACGCGGCGCAGGTCCAAGGCACCTCGTCTTTAGCAGCCGTTGCGAACAGAGTGTCGATGTGCGACTTCGCTGCCGCGGCCTGTCTGTCGTCCAAAACCCACAATTCCGGCCAGCATTCGATCGGAGGCAATTCGCCCACTCCGCCGAGCAGATGCTGACCGCGCAAAACGCATTCAATGCCCTGCGCGGCCAGCGCGTTTTTGAGGTGGCTGAGCATGGCCAAGTCCTGCGTGGTATAAACGCGTTCCATCGTCTGCTTTCTCCTTCGGCGTTACGCGCTAGTCGCAATCCGCTCCCGCAAGGCCGGCAGCAACCGCGCCACTTCATCGTCCAACAACGCTAGCGCCTCTCTAGCGTCGGCAAACGCTTCCTCGCGTCCGATTTCCTCCAACCGATGCGCAGCCTCAGCCGTTTCCTCCGCTCCGAAAACCTGCGCCGACCCTTTGAGCGTATGTGCAGCCCGCCGCAATTCGGGGCCGTCCGCGCCGGCGATGTGCTCGCGGATCTGCTGCATCAGCTTGGGGCACTCGGCAAAAAACATCTCCGCTAGATCGCGCAGCATAGCCTCGTCGCCGCCGACGCGGTCGAGTGCGGCATCCCACTCGAAGGACACATCCGCAGGCGCGAATTCACGCCTCAAGGCGCGGTGCAGCCCCTCCACGGCCGCGTACAGCTCGTGCGGGCGCACGGGCTTGGCGACATAACCGTCCATGCCCGCCGCCAAGAAGCGGTCGCGGTCGCCTTTCATGGCATGGGCGGTCATGGCGATGATTGGGATGTGCTCGCCGGTCGGCGTCTCTGCTTGGCGAATGGCCGCCGTGGCCTCTAGGCCGTCCATATCCGGCATTTGCACGTCCATCAGCACCACGTCGAAGGGCTGCGCGGCCACCTGCTCCATGGCTGCGCGGCCATTGTTCACGACCACTACGGAGTGGCCGCGCTCCTCCAGTAGCCGCACGGCTACCTGCTGGTTGATCACCCCATCCTCGGCCAAGAGGATGCGGCGGCGCTCAACAGTCGTCGGCTGGTCCCCGGGCACATACGCATCCACCGGCGGGGCGGCTTCGAGAGCCACGACAATAGCCTCTAGCAGGTCCGACTGCTTGACCGGCTTGATTAGGCTGCGGGCAATGCCCAAGGAGCGCGACCGCGCGCTGTATTCGGCTCGGTCGGCCGAGGAAAGCAGCAGCACCGGCACTTGGGCAAACGCTGCGTTCTCGCGGATCCTCGCTACCGTTTCTAGGCCGTCCATATCCGGCATCATCAGATCCATCAGCACCAAGTCGAAGGGCTGCTCCACGACCTCTAAGGCTGCGATGGCAGCTGAGCCGCTCTCCACCAGCTCGACCTCCATCGCCCAGCTTTTGAGGATCTCTTCGAGGATCCGCCGATTGGTCGCATGGTCGTCGGCGACTAAGACCTTTAGCCCCCGCAGCGAGACCTGATCGGTGCGCTTGGTTTCCGGCGTCCCCAGCCCTAAGCGGACCGTGCAGTAAAAGGTGCTGCCTTTGCCCTCCTCGCTCTCGACCCAGATGCGGCCCCCCATCAGCTCGACTAGCTGCTGCGAAATGGCCAAGCCCAAGCCGGAGCCGCCAAAGCGCCGCGAGGTCGAGCTATCGACTTGGCTGAAAGAGTCGAAGATCTGCGCCCGTTTCTCCGGCGCGATGCCGATCCCAGTATCGCGCACCCACAGGCGCAAACACACGGCGTCCGGCAAGGCTTCTTCCACTGCTAGGCCAACTTCCACTTCGCCCTCTTCGGTAAACTTGACAGCATTGCCCACCAAGTTGATCACCACTTGGCGCAAGCGGCGCGGATCGCCGACCAAGCGGTCGGGGACGTCCGCGGGGATGTGGCATACGAGCTCTACGTTTTTGCTCGCCGCGTGCATGGCCAGTGTCTGCACGGCGTTGCCCACCTCGTCGCGCAGGCCGAACTCGATCCTCTCCAGCGCCAAGCGTCCTGCTTCGACTTTGGAGAAGTCGAGGATGTCGTTGAGCAGGGACAGCAGGGCTTCAGCCGACTGCTGCACCAAAGTCAAGTAGTTGCGCTGCTGAGATTCGAGCCGGGTGCGCCCCAAGAGCTCAGTCATGCCAATGATGCCGTTCATTGGGGTGCGGATCTCGTGGCTCATATTGGCCAAGAACGCGCCCTTGGCATAATTGGCTGCTTCGGCCTGCTCCTTGGCGTCGCGCAGGGCCTCCTGCGATTCTTCGAGTGCCAACAGGGCCTCGTGCTCGGATTGCGCCGTCGCCGCGGTTAGGCGGTATTGCTCTTGTAGCTGCTCTTCCGAGCGCCGCCTTTCCGCATCGACCCGCGACAGCGACGCGGCGTTCCACCAAATGAGCAGGGCAAAGGCCAAAATGTTGAGCAGCGTAAAGAGCGAGAGGCCAAACTCGTAGCCATAGAGGCCCTCGCCCTGCATGCGCACCCAGTCGAGCACGAGGGGAATGGCAAAGGCGGCCGGCAAGAGGCGGCGCGCCACGGAGCCGCCCTCCGTAGTGCTGATTATGGTGGCGATCGGCTCGCGGTGCGGCCGGGCGCAGAGCATGCCAGCGCAGAGGATGAGGAATTCGGTTGCCGTGTCGGGGACGACCGGCACATACCCGGCTATCCCGTAGAGCAGAAGCACGTTGTGGAAGTAGCTGCTCATCGACAAAAGCCCAATGGCCGTCGCCGCGAGCACGCAGATCTGCGGCAGATAGGCACGGCCCCTCACCCGCACATCCATCAGCACTAAAGCCAAGCCGATCAGCAAAAAGGAAAAAGCCGCATTGGGCGACATCCGGTAGCCGCCCAGCTTGAAGTAAAAAAGGTATGTATCGACGCCCCGCTCCCAGTTGTACTGGTAGCCGACCAACTTGAACACGGCGATCAGCACCACGGTCGCCCCCAGCACCACGCCCGCATATCGCCGCCAGCGGCTCAGCGGCTCGGCCTGTAACAACAAAAGCGCCGCGCCGGCCAAGATAAACTGCATCGCCACGAGCGGATGCGTCGCCACCCAACTGATGTGCATGAAGCTTTTGAGATATTCGTCGTCGGCGTTCCAGCCCCATAGCACCAGCGCACCCGAGAGTACGCTCATGGAGGCTGCTAATCGCGCCAGCCAGCCGGTCCTGCGCAGGAAGCGGGGATCGCCCCCCATCGCTAACCTGCTACGGCCGCCCGGATAGACCGGGCCAAACTCTCGCCATCGATCTGCGTTTTGATTAGGTAATCGCGGGCGCCGGCCGCTACGGCCTCTTCGGCGAGCACTTCGTCATCGAGGCCAGTCAGGACCAGTACGGGGATATTCGGGACGGTTGCTTTGACGCGCTCGAAGGTGGCCATCTCTTGGCTGTCGGGCAGTACCAGGTCGAGGAGGATTGCGTCGATGCCACCGGCTTCTAACCGCACTAGGCCAGCCGCTAAATGATCGACCGCTTCCACGGCAAATTCCGGTTTCAGCAAGTTCTGCAACAGGCGGGCGTGAATGGGATTGTCTTCGAAGAGCAGGACGGATATGGGGGAATCAGCCATAGTGTATTATTCATCCATTCGGCGGGGGCCGTAATCCGGGTGGTAGGGGCGACCGGCCGGTCGCCCCTACTTGCTAGTCGTAATTGCTCGGCACGTGGTCACCCAAAAGCCGCTGCTGCCGTGGCGTGGCCTGTGCCAACAGGGCCGCGTCGAATTGGAATTTGTTCAGATAAGGTGGGTACTTTTGGGTGATAATGCGCTGGGCGTAGTGTACTTGCAGCAGGTAGCGCGTCTGCTCGCTCGTATTGGCCGTGCCTCGATGCCAGACCTCGCAGCGGAACAACACGCAGTCGCCGGCCTTGCACAAGATGCTCTGCTCCTCGATGCCCTTAAAGCTGGTCTCACCCGCACGGGGTCGCCTACCCGCGCGGTGGCTGCCTGGCACGAAGTGAGTCGGCCCCAACTCGTCGGTCAGATCGTCGAGATAGTAATGGGCCGTGGTGATAAAGATCGGAATTTCTACCTCTGGGTGATCCATGACTTCTTCGGGCAGGGTCAGCGGTTGCCAGTCGGCGTGCAGGGTTTGGTCCGGGCGACCTGGGCCAGTTATCCAAGCCGTCATGCCGATGCAGTGGCAGTCGTCGCCGTGTACCGCCTCGACTAGGTCGATGATTTCGGGCCGGTCCAAGTACTGGGTGAAGACCGGCGCGCGGTTGAACGCGTTGTTAATGCTCTTGTTGAGAAAGCCGTGCGCGGCCGGGTCGGTGTGGCGGTCGTAGCTTTCCTCCAGCGCGGTCAGCTCGTCCATGGCCTGGCGCAAGTCGGCGACCTCTTGCTCGTTGAGCGCCTGGGGAAAATAGGCGTACCCGTCGTCCTTCATCGCCTGCACATAGCCCTCGAGATCGGGCCGCGCCACCAGCGGCAAAGCCGTTGCCATAGATCCTCTCTTCGGGACTAATAGTACGGGTTTTCTCCCGAGGCGTGATCCGTCGCGTCCTCTACGGCCTCCACCTCGGGCACCGCTTCCTTGATCATGCGAATGATGCCCTGTTTAAGCGTCACATCGGCTTGGCCACAACCCTGACAGCCCCCGCCCATCTGCACGAAGACCGTGTTGCCCTTGATGTCCACTAAGGTCACCACGCCGCCGTGCGAGGCTACGCCTGGGTTGATTTGGGTTTCAATGACGCGGTGGACGGCCTCGGCCACCGGGCCGCTCAGATGCGCGGGCATCTTGCGCGGGCGCTCGATCTTGAAGCCCGAACCCATAAGCCCATCTACGTAATCCACCCTGGCTTCCGCCAACAGGTCGGCGCTTTCGGGATCTATGTACACGTCAAAGCCCTCAAAGTGGGCAACCTGATCGTCGCTGCCTACCTGCTGGTCGGATACGAAGGCCAGCTTGTAGTCAACCTGCTTGGCGGGATCGAGGCGGGCACCGATGCGCAGGCCCTTGACCGGCTTTTCGCTCGCGGCGACTAGGGTGGCAATTTTCTGTTCTGCTGCTTCAGTAATGGTAATCATGGTCTGTCCTCCGTCGAGACGTAACTACTTGATAATACCGAGACAGTGGGCTGCGGCGCAAGCGGCCCATTGCTAAAACCGAGGGTCAACCGGCTCGCTTTCCAACGCCAAGACCCCAAAGACGCATTCGTGTACCCGGCGCAAGGGCTGCCCGGCGACGAACCGCTCCAAACCCTCCACCCCCAGCGCGAACTCCCGCAGTGCCAACGCCTGCTTGCCCTTGAGGTTGCGGCGGCGCAAAAGGTCTAGGCGCTCCGTGTACTCAGGCCCGTAGATCAGCCGCAGATACGCGCGGCCCCGGCACTTAAGCGCCGGCTGGACGAGGCCGCGTCCGCCTGTGCAGACGAAGTCCAAGGGCTTGGCGACGAAACCCTCGCTGTCGCTTGCGGTCAGTTCTTCCCACCACTGGACCGCTGCGCTGCTGCTGTGCATATCGTCCAAAACCACCCGCCGGCGATCTATCCGGCACAGCAAATCCGGCTCGGCCGCGCAGAGCTTGTCCAAGGTCTCCAGATGCCACGCGTGGGTCTGGTTGACGTGGACCTGCCCCTCCGTGGCCAAGAGGTGAAAAGGAGCCAATTTGAGATCCTTGAGCGAGTGCACCGGCCAGCAATAGGGGCGATAGGCCGCTGCGTAGCGCGCCACGGACTCGGCCCGGCTGCGGCAACGGCTCAACAGCTCGCCGACGGCTATACCCCGCGCGGCCGCCTGCTCCAGCGCGCCCACGGCCGCTGCCAGCGACATTCGCGCCGCCGCGCCCACTGCTGCGTACTGGTCTTCGAGTAGCTGCTGCGCCTTGGCCGACCAAGGCATGATCTCGGCGTCGAGTACCGCCCAGTCCGTCGCCAGCGCATTCCACAGCTCGCTGCGCTCAAAGGCCCGGCGCACGTGGTCCAAGAGCCCCGCTTCCAAAGCCGTATCCGTGAAAAAACGGCGGCCCGTGCGCGTGTAGCAAATGCCCGCGCTGCCGTCCTCGACCCCAAAGCGCCGCTGCGCTGTCACCGGGTCGCGGCAAACGACCAACACGGCCCGCGAGCCCATTTGCTTCTCCTCACAGATGAGCTCGCGCACGCCGCAGCGGCGATAGTACGCCAAGACCTCGTCCGGGTGTTCGAGCAAGTCAGGGCGGGTGCTGGTTTGGGGCGGGGCCATCGTCGGCGGCAGATAGATCAGCCACCGGTGATCAACTGCAAAGCGGCTCATCACCTCCAGCGCCGCGGCCGCCCGCTCTGCATGGACGGTAACTCGGCCCATCAACCGCGTCTCCACCCGCCGGCCCCCGGCCACATCCGCCAAGTCGAGTACATCGTCGCGCGTCTGTTGCACCGCCAAGGGGCGGACCGGGTCGGCGTACTGCGCCTTGGCCGGGACTGATACGAGTTCCAACTCGGGATAGCGCAGCGCCGTCAGTGCGCCGCCAAAGACGCAGCCGGTGTCGATGTTGATCGCGTTGTTGACCCACTCCGACTGCGCCACAGGCGTGTGGCCATAGACGACGCGGGCGCGGCCCCGATACTCAGCCGCCCAATCGCGGCGCACCGGCAAGCCAAATTCGTCCTCCTCGCCCGTCGGGTCCCCGTACAGGGCAAACGCCCGCACGGCCCCGGAGGCGCGGCCGGCCATTTCCTCCTTCATACCAGCGTGCGCTACCACCAGCGCACCTCCGTCGAGGACGTAGTGGCTGACTAGGCCGCCGAGAAAGGTCTCGACTTTTTTCTTGAACTCCGCCGTCTCGTCGGCGAGTTGGGCGAGCGTCTCCTCCAAGCCGTGCGTGCGCTGGACCTTTCTGCCTTGCAAGGCCCGGACCAAGCGCGCGTCGTGATTGCCCGGCACGCACAGGGCCGCGCCCGACTCCACCATGCGCATGACCAGCGCGAGAACGCCGGGGGCATTGGGTCCACGGTCCACCAGATCGCCGACAAAGACGGCCTTGTGCCCCGGCGGCGGCTCCACCTTTCCCTCTGAGATGCGATACCCTAGCCGGTCGAGCAGGGCTTCGAGTTCGGCACAACACCCGTGCACATCGCCGATGATGTCAAACGGACCGCGCTCCTCGCGGCGGTCGGGCCACAGTTTCTCTCGCACCACTTCGACCCGCGCCACGTCTGCGGGCGAGCGCAGCGCAAAGGAGCGGCGAAAGCCCTCGCGCTTGAGGCCCTTGAGGCCGCGGCGTAGCTGACTGTGTTGCCGGGGGATCACGTGGGGAGGCAAGTCGCGGTCTGTACGCCCGGCCGCGCGCTCCTCGCAGAGCGCCCGAGGCAGGTTGAAGACGATGGCCACCGGCTGGGCGTGATAGCGCTTGGCCAGCGCCACCAGCGGCTTCCGCGCCTCGGGCTGCACGTTGGTCGCATCTACCACGGTCAAAAGGCCCCGTGCCAAGCGGCGGGCGGCGACAAAGTGCAGAGCGGCAAACGCATCGTCCGTGGCCTCTAAGCTGTTTTCGTCGTCTGCGACCACTCCGCGAAAAAAGTCAGCGGAAAGCACTTCGGTCGGGAGGAAGTGCTCGCGGGCGAAGGTCGATTTGCCCGCGCTAGAAACGCCGATTAGCACCACCAGCGAGAGGTCGGGTATCGAGAGGCGGATTTTCTCGTCAGCCACCAGTGCCCTCCGCAGAGAAAATCGCCATTTGCGTCGGCGCGCCTAGCTCGGGGTCCTCCGGGCCGACGGGCGCCATGCGAACGGCATATCCATAGCGCTTCCCCACCTGCTCGGCCCAAGCCCCGAATTCCGCTCGCCGCCATTCAAAGCGGTGGTCGGGATGGCGGAATGCACCGGCCGGCAGCGCGTCCCAATGGGCGTTGTATTCGGCGTTGGGAGTGGTTATCACTACCGTAGCGGGGCGGGCGAACTCGAACACGGTCCGCTCGCAGGCCCGTAGCTGCGGCGGATCTAAATGCTCGACGACCTCCACCAGCGCCGCGGCGTCGTACCCGCTCAACCGGGCATCGCGATAGGCCAGCGACCCTTGAAAAACCGAGACCTGTTCGCCGCGGGGTAGCCTCTCTAGCCGCCGACGAGCGCGCGACAGGGCTTGCGGCGACACATCCATCCCCGCCACTTCGGTGAACTGCACTTCCGCCGCCAACAGCGCGAGCAGTCGCCCCTCTCCACAGCCGAGGTCCAGCACCCGCCGGGCACCGCTCGCCTTGAGCACCTCGAACACGGCGGCCAAGCGCTGTTGGTTCAAGCTCAGCTCCGCTTCGAGTGCCTCTTCGCCCGCGTGGTTTTCGGCCTCCCCTGCTTCCTCTACCAAAAGCCGCGACAGCGCGGCCTGCTTCAGACCTCGCTGGTGCTTTAGGTAGCGCTCGACGACTAGATCGCGCAGCGGGTGGCCTGCCAGCCATTCCCCGCCTCGCCTCATCAGCTTGTCGATCTCTTCCTCCCCCACGTAGTAGTGCTTCTCGTCGTCGAGCACCGGTATCAGCACATACAAATGCGCCAGCACTTCTTTTAATGGCCGCACGCACTGTAGCTCGACCTCGTAATAGGGGCCGTTTCCCCACTCTGGAAAATGCTCGTCGAGCAAAAAGCCCCTAGCCTCCACCGCATATCCCAACGGCTCAAAGAGGCCGCGCAACAAGTCCTCGCCCCCCCGGCAGGGCAGCGCGCTAACGCCGACTCGCAACGGCAGGGCCTGGTCTACTAGCTCGGCTCGGTCTCGGCACTGTCCGTTCAAGGCCGAGGTAAACACTCGGGCAATGGCTACGCTGGTAAAAGAAGAGGCCGCGTAGGGACGATCGTTGACATAAGACGCCAGCGCGAAGTCGGGGGATGCCGAACTCCGCTTGAGCGCGGTTGGATCTACGTCGAGGAGCAACGCGGCCGTGCATCGCTCAGACGAGGCTTCTGGATAGAAGACGTGTGCCGTCCCAAAGGGCAATTCAAGGGCTTGGGCGCGGCCTGGGTGCTTGTGCAGGAGATAGCCTAAGTCCGTGGCGGGCTGATGGACCGTACTTATGGTCAGGAGCACGAGGTCCGCCCGTTTGCAGCCGAGTATGTAGGCTTGGGTGTTTTAATGGACATTTATAGGTGAAGGATTTACCTTCTAGGCTACTGATCTCCCTCCCACCCGATTAAAGGTAGGAAGAAATGTCCCAGCCCGTAAGGAGGCCCCCCATGATCCAGCTCCCTAAGTCCATCATCGCCATCATCGTCGCCGTCTTCCTCGTCTTCCTCATCAGCCCGCGCTTCTACCAAAGCGTCCCGGCCGGCCACGTGGCCGTCGCCACCCTCTTCGGCGAAGTCCAGCCCACCCACTTCACCGAAGGCCTGCACATCCCCGTCAACCCGCTCTACCAATGGTACTTCTACGACGTGCGCCAGAAGACCCACTCCGAAACCTCCAACGTCCCCAGCCAGGACCAGCTACAGACCAAAATCGACGTCAGCGTCCAGTATCGCATCGTCGGCCACCAAGCGCCAAGTATCTTAAAAGAGACCGGCTCTATCAACGACGTGCTCGCCGTACACATCGTGCCTAAGCTGCGCTCGCAGATCCGCGAACAGGGCAAGACCATCAGGCGCGCCGAGGACTTCTTCCTCGAAGAGACCCAGAACACCCTGCAGATAGCGCTACTCGAAGGGTTGAAGGACTATCTGGGTACCAAGGGGGTCGCGGTAGAGGCCGTGCTGATCCGCGATATCACATTGCCGCCCTTTATCACTAAGGCCATTGAGTCCAAGAAGGAGCGCGAGCAGGAGGTCGAAAAACAAAAGGCCGAGCTCGAGCGCTACGACACCGAGCAGCAGCAGAAAATCGCCCTAGCCATAGCCGAAAAGGACGCCGCCTCAGCCGAAGCCGAGAAGCGTCGCCTGCTCGCTGACGCCCGGGCCTACGAGATCACCAAGATCAACGATGCCATCGGCAAAAATCCCAACTACGTCAAGCTCCAGGCGCTCGAAGCCCTGCAAGCCATCTCCAAGGACCCGGCCGCCAAGATCTACTTCCTCAACGGCGATAGCCCGGCACCGCTGCCGCTGATGCACCTAGGCGACGTCAAGTAGGGGCAACCCCTGTGGTTGCCCGAAGTTGGCTATAGAAACGAACCGGACGGAAGGCGACTTCGCATTCAAGCCGAAAGGACTCTATGCCCGCCAAATATCGCGTTGGCGTCATTGCCTCCGGCCGCATTGCCCGCGAGCACGGCCGCGGTTGGGCCGAGTGCGAACACACTGAAATAGCCGCCATCGCCGATACGCATCCCGAAGCCTTAGCCAGCTACGCCGCGGATTTCAACGTCGAAAAGCAGTATCTCGACTACCGCGAGATGCTCGACGTGGAAAACCTCGACATCGTCAGCGTTTGCTCTTGGGACCCCCAGCACGCGGAAATGTCCATCGCTGCCTGCGCCCGCCGGCCCAAAGCCGTCCTCTGCGAAAAGCCCATGGCCGTTTCCTTGGGCGAGGCCGAGGCCATGGTCATCGCTGCTCAGCGCAACGACGTCAAACTGGCCATCGGCCACCAGCGCCGCTTTTACTCTTGTTGGCGCGAGGCGCGGCGGATGATCGCCGACGGAGCCATCGGCAAGCCGCAGCGGCTGTGGTCGGCGGTCAAGGCCGGGATGATGAACACCGGCACCCACTGCATCGACTTCCAGCTCTACGCCCTCGGCGATCCGCAGGCCGAGTGGGTCATGGGCTCGGTCGAGCGCCACACCGATCACTTTGTCTTCGGCCACCGGGTCGAAGATCGCTGCGTGGGGATCATCGGCTATCCCGACGGGGTCGAAGGCGTGATCGAAAACGAGATGAACGATATTTATCAGGTGGGGGCGACCATCTACGGCGAAAACGGCATGATGGTCGTCAGCGACAACAGCCTGCGCTACATGACGACCAACTCCAACGGCTGGCAGGACTTCGCGCCCACCGACAAAGCCAGCGGCTACGGCAACGCCTTCGTCGACCAGGCCTACGGAATCTGCCGCTGGATCGAGGGCGACTTTGAGGACTACTATGGCAAGGCCGAACACGGCAAGGCTGCCACCGAGATCATGATGGGCGTCTATGAGTCGGCTAGGCTGCACGAGCGCGTGGCCCTGCCGTTGCAAACCCGCGCCAACCCGCTCGACGTCGCCGTCGAGGAGGGCCGTATGCCCGTCACCCGGCCCGGCCATTGGGACGAGCGCTCCTTTCTGGTGCGTGGCGAGGGCATGAGTTGGATCAGGGACAAATAGTCATGCAAATCGGCCTCTTAGTTACCAATCGTCAAGAGCTTGAAGAGTCCGCCGACTGGGACTTCGACTACCTCGAAGGCTCCCCCGGTCTGCTCGGTATCGATGCCGACGACCCACAAGCGACCGAGCGCGAGTTCTTAGCGCTTTTGGAAAAGCACCCGCTCCAGATGAAGACGATGTGCGGCTTTATTGGCGACCCGCAGGGGCGCGGGCTGATGGTCGTCGGCCCCGACGTGAGCTTGGATCGGCTGCGTACTTTTGTCACGCGGGTCTTCGACCTTATGCAACGGGCTGGAGTCGAGGTCATCGGCTACGGGAGCGGTGGCTCGCGCTGGGTACCCGACGGTTTCGACCGCAACAGAGCACGCCAACAGGTCGGCGACTTTTTGCACCTGTGCGCCGACCTCGGCGAACCGAGGGGCGTCAAGGTCGCACTCGAGCCTTATAACCGCGATGACGCCAACCTGCTCAATACCGTCTCCGAAGCGACCGAGTTTATCAAGGAAGTTGACCGCTCTCATGCCAAGCTGATGGCCGACTTCTTCCACATGAAGCTCAACGGCGAGTCCTTCGACGCGCTCAAAGAAGCCGGGCCGCACCTGATCCACGCCCACATTGCCGAGCCGGGGCGCGGCCGACCGCAAACCACGCCGGCCGACCATGCGCTCTTTCTGCACGCGTTGCGCGCATCCGGCTACGATGGGCGCGTAACGCTGAGTGGCGACCTGCCGGCCTATGCCGACGACGGCGAGACCGCGACCACCCTCAAGAAAGCCATCGCGTGAAGGTCCCCTCCTTCGCCTACAGCCGCATGGTAGATCTTTCGCGGACCATCACTCCGTCGGAAGGTCGCCTCATCCACTACCGCACGGTGCGCGTACCCGTTGACGACCCGCCGACCGACCGCTGGTATATCACCACCAGCATCGACATGGGCGGGCACGCCGGTACCCATGTCGAAGGGCCTTTACACGCCGTACAAGACGGCCCAGCCATCGCCGACCTCGATGTCGAGCGCTTTTTCGGCGAGGCGATCGTCTTCGACTTTAGTGATGCCCCGCTGGGCGAGCCGCTTTCACCGGAGCAACTCCAACGGGCCGCCGACCCAGGTGGAGGCGTCCGCCCGAGGGACATCGCACTTTTTCGCTTTGACTGGGATCAACGGGCTACCGCTGGTGCCTATCCGCCTTACCCCTCGACCGCAGCCTTGCGCTGGCTCGTCGAGGCAGGCGTCAAACTGGTCGGCATCGACACGCCCGGCCTAGACATTCCGGGCGACCGCAGCCTGCCCAACCACCACCTGCTCTTCGCGCACGGCATTCCCCTAATCGAGAGCCTGGACCGCTTAGGAGACCTGCGACAACCGCGCGTTTACCTTTTCGCCCAGCCGCTACCGGCAGCCGAAACCGACGCCATTCCGCTGCGCGTACTCGCTTTTGAAGGGTAGCTGTGGTCCGCACTGGAGATTCCCGCCGTTGGCCATGCAAACCCTCACGCCCGCCGAAGCCGACCACTTTCTCGCCAAGGGCTACGTCACCATCCCCGGCTGCTTCACCCGCGACTTCGCCCAGCCGCTCATTGACCACGCCTATGAGCGCTTGGGCTACGACCCCGAAGATCCCGCCACCTGGACCGAGCCGATCCGCTACTTAGATCACGCTCACAGATTCAAAGTGAAGGACCTTTGCCCCCGAGCTTGGGGCGCGACCTGCGATGTACTCGGCGGCGAGGACCGCATCGATCTCGCCATTCGCCGACTAGAAACCAAGCATTTCTCTTCGGTCGAATCCTTCCACTGGTCCGACGCTTTCATCATCAACTTCCACTATGGTGCCGATACCCCTTGGCAACCCCCGGCCTCCAACACGGCCCACTGGCACAAGGACGGCAGCTTCTTCCGCCATTTCTTAGACAGCCCCGAACAAGCCCTATTGGTCGTCCTCCAATGGACCGATACCCCTCCCAAGTCCGGCGGCACCTTCGTCGCCTGCGATTCCTTCAGACACGTTGCCCGCTACCTCGCCGACCATCCCGAGGGCGTCGATCCGGGGGCCTGTAGCTTTCTCATCGACCAGTGCCAAGACTTCATTGAGCTTACCGGCCAGACCGGCGATCTGACCCTTCTCCACCCTTTTACCCTCCATGCCTCCTCCCCCAATCACTCGGGTCGCCCCCGCTTCATGACCAATCCCCCTGTCGCCCTCAAAAAACCCCTACGCTTCAACCGCGAGGATCCTGCCGACTTTTCTCTCGTCGAGCGCGGCGTTCTTCAGGCGCTCGGCGTCGAGCGCTATGACTTTCACCCTACGGCCCCGAGAGAGTGGTACGGTCTTTAACCTTCTCTCGCATCGCCGTGTTATTGTCCGTTTATGACTCCCAGGGAACGGGGACATTGATCTCCGTGGCAATGCGCTGCAACATGTCGATCGCCCAATTGCGCCACGTCAATCGCCACAATCGTAAATGCCCGCGTGGCACTTGAAAATTTTGGTTTGCGCGATTCAGGTGTCGCCGTGTCCGCTAGTGTGCATTAACTTGGCGAGTTGCTCCTGCGTTAAGCCGGATTCCTCCTTGGCTTGACGCAGCAAAACGCCGAATTCGAATTCCTTATATCCTTCCTCAAAGCCTTCTGCAAACTCAGGATCGGTCTTCTTTCTTTCTGCAATATACTTTTCTACATCACTCATGGTGCGTACTCCTTACGACGATCTAGATAATCCTGTTTAAGAGCCTAGACCGCTTAGGCGACCTACTACAACCCCGCGTTTACCTTTTTGCCCAGCCGCTACCGGCGGCTGGAACCGACGCCATTCCGCTGCGCGTGCTCGCTTTTGAAGGGTAGAGCGTCCGCTTAGCGAGTCCGTCGTCTATGGGGTATGCCCGGATCAGCACCCGTCAGCGCACTTTCTACTACATCGAGGAGCTTGCCGGTGACGTCGGGCTGAAGGGTTGCCGCATGGGAGAGTAGTTCGCCGAGACCTTTGGCCGGGGGGTTGCTTCCGAGATTCGCTACTAGAGTGGCAATGCGCTCTTCTTGACGCTGTTTGGCGGCAATGCGCTCGCGGCGACAGCGTTCGACGATCGCCGTGATTCCCGCTAGCCAGACTTGCGCCTCTAGCACCCGCCTTTGCTCAACCAGTTCCCGCGCACGGCGCAGCGTATTTTCCACGAGACTTGTCAGCCTTGGATCTTCGGCCAGTACCGCCTTCAACTCGGTTGTGGCAAGTTCCGAATGCAGCCGTTCATGTAGGATAGCCATTAACTTTTTAACTGATCGAGCAAATGGCACCACAGTTGCCCGGAGCGTTCTTCTGCTTCGTCATGGGCCTTTTGTTGAACTTCCAACATTTTTTCGAGGTGATCGCGGTCGGCGCTCTTTTGCTCCTCCTGCCTTTGCGTCTCTTTTTTAACGAGTGCGCGAAGCTCCCCAATCACCTTTTCAAATTCTGCATTGAGTTTGTTGCGGGTATCTTCAACCAGTGCAAAAGTTTCTTTTACTTGTGCCAACTCAGCATCAATGGCCTCGGTTCTCTCTTGCGCCGCTTTTTCTTGCAATACTCGCTCTCGCTCGGCCAGTGCTGCAAGATTCTTCTCAAAAGACGAAGCCAACGCCTGCGTCACGGCTTGCCACTCAGTGAGTGCGTTCGCCTGCTGCTTGGCGAAATGATCCTCAACGTTCTCAATGGTCTTTTGCGTCGCTTGAATTACGGCTGCGTGTTGTTCTACCGCTTCTTTCGTCGCCTCGCAGAACTGTGCAAATTCACTGCGTGCTTGTTTCGCTTCAGCCTGCATGGCCTCGGTTCTCGATTGCACCGCTTCTTCTTGCCATGCTCGCTCTTGCTCGGCCAGTGTTGCGAGATGCGAGCGAACATCCGATAACATCTTTTCAAAAGACGAATCCAACGCTTGCCTCACGGCTTGCCACTCGGCCAGCGTTTTGGTGCGCCAGTCTTCGTCTCGCTGTCCGTATTCCTCTACAAAACGCTCGAACCGTTCCGCGAGAATTTTGTTTGCCTCGCTTTGCGCCGCTTTGGCTTCTTTGTTTGCTTCCCCGAGCCCTTTGCGAATGCTCAAGAGTAACTGAACCAGTTCCTGTCCGGCCTGCGCTGAAAGTACCCCGGCGACTACAGCAAGCCCCATCACAATAGCCCACGTTCCGACAGGGGGCATGACGATGGTTAAAACAGCCAAGGCGACCAAGGGGAACACAGCGCCGAATGCAAATAACACCGTTTTCTTCAAGAGTTTGTCTCCTCTCCTTTTAACGTTTTGTCGATGCACTGTACGTGTGTAGCTAGATCGCGGATACGTACCATATCAGCCTGCCATTTGTCCCATAGCTCCCGATAAATATCCCATAGATTTGGCCGAAAGACATCGTACAGCACGACTCCGCTATCCAACTCATCCTGCCAGTCATCGTCTTTTGCACGATCTTTTGTGAGGCGTACTCGAAATACCTTGAGGGAACGCGCCAATTCGCCGACAAATTCAATTCGGATTCGTTCGATATAGGCTTCTGTGACGAGACCTTCTATCGCCTTTTGCAGTGGCGAGTTCTGTCGACTCGCCGCCTCGACCATCGCCTGAGTTGCTTTTGAAAAAAACTCATCTACTTGGGGAACATTCAGTAAGTTTCTCGCGGATGGTCTTTTTTTCGTTCCTCCCTTCCTCAAAACCCCCAAAATTTCGTACACCAGTGCGAGAACGTCGTTTTGAGCTTCTAGTGGCGGCTTTTTTATCTCGGTATTTGCATTGGTGGACCTAACGACTGGGAAACGCTGGCTTTTTGAAAAGGCATCGCGACTGTCAAGACCGTTGAGGAACGCGAGAAACTCGGAAGGATTTTTTGCCCACGTCGTCATTATGGCCCCACCACGATCCAAGGATGGCTTTTAATTCTATCGAATTTTTCAAGTGCGCGACGAACCCCCGACAGCTTCTTTAGTTTTGCTTCCATGTCCCTTTCCCCGTGAACAAACGATGCTGCTCTAAAGAGTGCTATGCGAATGGGGATGTCTGGCCAAGAGCGAGAAAGCCAATTAATGACATCTCGAGGTCCTATTTGATCTCTCTTGACACACCACACGACCCGGCGCACTTGCCGCCATTGCTGAAACTCCGCCGGGTCGGGGAGGTCATTCAACTCTGGCCATAAAACGATCCATCGATCGCGGGCGAGCAACGGATTTGGAACCTCAACCGCAACGGTATCGCCTTCAAAATACGGTGAAATCGAATGGGAAGATGCCAGAGTTTTTGCAGCAGCATTGCTTGTCAGCGGCTCGGTGGATTGTAGGCGGCGGGGCCAACCCTCTCGCGTGACTTCTACGCGGTGATACTCGGGTGCGGCGAGCTTTGAACGGTGAGAGGAGAAGATCAGTAACGGGCGGCGAATGGGGAGAACATCCCTTGCTGTGCCCATTGACTGAAGCGCATGTTTCAACGCGAGACGCGACCGCGATAACCAGAGATCAGCCGATTCCTCGAAGAGTACATCGACGACCGCCTCTGCTTCATCATCGTCAATCACGGGGTCGAAATTTGCTAATGGATCATCAGTCTCTGGTTCAGACCCATCGTCAGCGATCCCAGTATCGGAATCCACAAGTGGCTTGTCACTAATTGGATCATCGCTCGACTCGACTACACTGGCGTCGGACAAGACTCTCTTCAACCCCCGTTCTCTTTCGAGAACCCGCTCCCAAAGAGCTTCTGCGCCCTGACTCACAATGCTTCCAACTGAGACAATGCGGACTCAAGGGCCTGACGCATTTTCTGGTTTGTTTCAAGAGCTTCTTTGACAGCCGCTTCTCCCTGAGCATGTTTTGCTCGCGCTTCCTTCAGCGCGGCCTGAACCTCGGACTTGATCGCTCTCACGCGCTCCCGCAGGTGGTTCTCAAGTGCTTCACGCGCGGAATCAAAGCCCACACTCACCGCCCGACGAACATCCGCGAAGAGCGAATCCCCATCGTGGGCGAGAAATTGACTGCTCAGTTGTGCCATCAGTGCCGTCTTTGCCGCAGTCGCCTTCTCCTCGGCTTCTAAGCGCTGCTGGTTTGCCTCCAAATCCCTTCTCTCTTTTTCGAGACGCGCTGCTTCCTCTTTTTTGTCCTCCCACTCGATTTGTTTGTCTTGTAGGAGATTCTGTCGCGACTTGATTTTAGCTTGTTCGTGCTCAAGCCTGACTACCTCATCGTCAAAGGGTTTTTTGAGCTTGAGAAACTCTTGACGCACCTCTTCATTCTCGATCTCGACTACTTTATCCGGGCTAACCCAGTCGCCAACTACCCCACCCAATCGCTCGCCCCAAGTCTCAAGGGACAAGTTATCGAGAGCCTTCATCAACCACCCCCGGGCTACGTCTTTTGTCACCTTGCCACCGGGCGCAGTCGGCAGATTTCCCTGCATAGGCTTGGGTAGCTCCGGAACACCGGACACGGCCTTTATCAGTAATTTGTCGCGTGCGGCGATGAGTTTATTGTACTTTTTGATCCCACCAATGATCTGCTTCCCTTTTGGTAAATTTTTTAGAAACACACCTACTTTCCCGCCTGTGGGAATAGGTGCTAAGGTCAAAGCCATGTCTAAAGCCTGCCCCGACCAGCGCAAAGCTTCTTTAATTTCTCTCTTTCCTTGGTCGAGGTGAACCTCATCCATCTGCGGCTCATATTCGAGTCCGTCAAGATCCTCTTTTGCAACAGATAGTTCCTGTTGAATGGCTTCCAACTCATCGGCCATTGGAGCGTGTTTCTGCAACTCTTCAATTTGGCGTAACAAGTCCTCTTGGGAACGTTGCACATTCTCGTATGTCGAGTCCCAAGTAGGGCGATGAGACACCCTTCCCTCTGGCAGGTCTTGTAGCCAATCCATTGAAATGTCCATCTGATTAAAGTGCTGAGACACTACATCCTTGGCGACTTGGATCCCTTCTTGATCGAGCTTCTCCAAGCGATCTTCAGCCGTGGCAATACACTCCTCCCGCCACTGTAAGACGTATTTGCGAATAGCGTCCTCGGCAAAACTCTGCACCTCACTATATGTTTGCAATGGGGCGATCTTATCGGAAATGGTTTGGAGAACTTTCTTGCCGATCTCGTGCATGTTATTAAATGCTTCGAGACGCAGGCGCGTACAGCGATCCTTCAATATGTTGGTGGCCTTTCTGAGAGCGTCCTCTTGATCGGCCCCTTCCGCGACAATATCGCGCTCTACGATCTCGCCTTGTTCTCTCGTGGTCACTGACTCGGATTCGAGAGCCGTCTGCTTGAGCCGGAGAGTCGACAATTCACTCTGAATTTTCTCCGCCACGCGCCCGCCAACATGGTGCGCGACCAATTGCTCGCGGCGCTCTCCCGTTACTTCCTCCAGCATCTTCCGCAACTCTGTAATGCCTTTCCCATCGGTGCTCGATGTCGGCAGTATTCCAAGCGGCGAAATGCCGCACTTGGTAAGGCGATTGCGAAAATCATCTATCACGCGATCTATTTCACCTGAAGAAAGCAGATCTGTTTTTGTAAGCGCGATTACGACATTCGCCGAGTTGTCGCCCAAGCTCTCCAAGTAATCAATATCAGTCCTCCTGCCCGTACTCGTCGCGGGAATGGTCAATATCACCACTGGCGCAGTAGCGGCTGCAGCCCAAGCGCGTCCCTCCAGCTCCGGGGTATTGGTATTCATGCCGGGCGTATCCACGATACTCGCGTTCCAAGCCTTCAAATCTTCGCACTGCAACCCGACTTCAAGACGCGAACCGCTACTGAGCGGCTTCCGTCCTCGCACCAGCTCGTCCCAATGTGTGTCATCTTCACACTCATCCCATTCGTCATCGCCATGCACCACGGCACGATAGCTGGTTCGCGCGTACTTGACTTCCACTGGGCGTGCCGTGGATTCGAGGACATCTTGAGGAAAAATCGCTGGCTCCACATCAAAGATACGAGCAACCAACGCGCTCTTTCCCGATCCGGTTTCGCCAATGACAGGGATGCTCAACAGTGCTGCGTGTGCAGAATTAGACTCGTCGCGCACATAAGCCGCCAAACGGTCCAAATCGGCGGCCTCCAGTGTTTTGACGATCGTTTTCCAGCGTTCCATAGCGTTGCTCATTTTATTTTTCCTCTCCAGATTCTGTGGCAAAAGCCTCGTGCTCTTTCTCCACGTGCGCCGCCGCCTCTTGCAGGGTCTTCACGTCTTCTATTGCCCGCGCAATCCCTTCCTTTGCCGTGTCCCGCTCACTCTCTTTGACTTCCTTCAAAGATTTGAGCTTCTCCAACTCCTGATTGTGGGCTTTCAGGGTGGCATCGAGTTCAGCCATTGCGTTCTCGATGAAATCCGTAGCCATATTTTCGGTCTGACCAACAGAATGCTCCACAGCAGTTTTTAGGGTTTCCACGGCGAGTTGGAAAGTGCTAATCGACTGTACTTTGTTCAAGGTGGCAGCGCGTTGACCGGCCTTATCCGATTGCTCCTGATAGTGGCTTTCCGCCTTTTCCAATGCCTGCTGCTTATTTTGATTGAGTTCTTCCAGTTTCTCGGCTTTGCGTCCCGCCACCAACTCGGCCTTGTACTTTTCCTCTGCTTCTTTCGTTACGCGGTCGAGTTCTGCCAGTTTCTCCTCATACTGAGTCTCAATGCGCTTCAGCCTCTCTTTATAATCCTCTTGGTCTTGGTCGTCAACGATTTCTCTGGTAATTTGTATCCGCTTTTTCCCCCTAAATAAGTACGCCACGAACCCGCCAATCCCCTTAACATCCTGTTCTTCTTCCTCGACAACCTTTCTAATTTTCGCTTCAGGGCGACTGCCGAGATGTTGGAGTTCACTGTGATGTTCCTCGCTCAGTCGCTGCCTTTCTTCTCGTAGTTCCACGTAGCGACGTTCGTTTCTGCCTCCTGCTTGTTGGTCCTCTAGTTGATCCAACTTTCGGTTGATCTCTTCTATTTCTCGCTCACGTTCCTTGAGCTTCGCTTCTTCGGCTTCATCGCTCTTTGGTGCCTGCAATTGAAGGACCATTTCAGGCATTTCGGGAAGTTCCAAAGCGATTTCTCCTAACTCGCCTCTAACCTGTCTCCGAATCTCTCGCGTTTGCTTTCGCAGCACATTTCTTACGGCATCTTGCAACAACTTCCCCGCCTGCCTTTCGAGTGCCGCGGAACTTCTGCCCGGTAGCTCGGCTAAGTGGGCACCGCCGTTCCAGTTGTCTTCGAGTGCTTCATACGAGTCGTAGGCATTGAAATCGTCCTTGAGGATTTCTTCCGCTAGCCTGCATCGCTCCTCAAAAGCCCCCTGTGCATCCAATAATGCTTGCGATAATTCCTCAGACAGTTCATCAGTCATGCCTTCGAGTTCGCGTCTGCGATCTCCAACAGTTCGGTCCATCTTTTCTATTTTTATTTCGAGATCGGACAGATCAAATGTGTCGTCGAGAACCTCAATTTGCCGGTGCAACTTACCTATGAGCTTTGCAGTCTCGATTTGAATGAATGAGATTGGACTGTGCAAGAGATCATAGCCCTTGCCACCACCAAAAAGATACCGCTCCAGATCATCCTCAAAGGCATTGATCCGGGACTCTTCAATCAGAGTGTTGCAAAACTGCGGATCGTCTAACTTATGCCGCTCATTCTCTGCCAAAATCGGATTTTTCACGTACCCAGTGCGCCCGAGCAATGCCTTCGCACCAGACAAGCCGAAGACTCGCACTTCGGACTGCTCCACCACCCCGTGAATATTGCTCTCCACGCGCTCCAAAACCCGGTCTATGTCATTCTTGTCAATATCGTCAATTTTGTTCACGACGAAGAATAGGCGAGAGACCGACTCTTTCACACTCTCGAGAAACTCTCGATCCGACCGGGTCATTTGCGTCCCCGCATCAAAAATAAAAATGGCCGCATTACTACGCTCGACCTGTTCGTTGGTAATCCGAATGTGATTATGGGTCGTTGTGTTCGTTCCCGGAGTATCCACGAGCAATACATTGTCTTTGAGGAAGCGCGATTCAACAAAGACATCTACATGATCCACCAAATCTGCCACCTCCTCACTACCGAGAGTCGAGAGCCGCGAGGTATAATCCGCGAGTTTTTCAACCGGCACTTTTTCCAGAGGCTTTCCATTGGTAAAATGCACCTCTACGCGGTCGGGCGACTGATCTTTTTCCGGAATTGGATGTCGAAGAAAATTGACCGTCGCCGTACACTCAAGCGTATCCATTGTGAGCAACTGCTTATGCATCATGGCGTTGAGGAGCACGGACTTCCCGCGATTCATTTCGCCGACGACCACGACTACGAACTCCTCATTCTGAACTGTGTTGGCCCGTTCTTGGAAAGTCTTTGGCAGACTGCTCGCGCTTTCATCGCCTAAGTGTGGGACGACGTTCTCCATGACTGCGGCAGCTCGATTCAATAGATCAACCATTTCGTCGCGCAATTCCGCAAATCTATTTTTGATGTTCACGTTCTCTCTCCTTGGTTTTCACTGAGAAAAGTCTCCAATGCTTCCGCAAGCGCTTTGCGAACACCCTCTCGTTTTACTCGTTCGGCATCTGCCGCACGCGCCTCTTTCTTCCGCTGTTCCATCTCGTCTGCGAGTAATTTGTGCTGTCGGTCAGCAGCCTCTTTGAAGCGCGTACTGAAATCTCTTGAAATTTCCTTCAGCATTTGCTTAGCCTCCCCTTTAAGTCTATCGGGAAGTGAATCGAAAAGACTTTCCAACTCCCTTCGGGCACCTGTCTTAAGCTGTGCTCGTCGGGTTTTTATCCCTGCCTGACGATACTTTTCCTGTTCCTCTAATAGACACTTTTCTGCACACTCCAACTTTGCTTTGGTATTCTTAGCTTCCCGCCGCAATTTTGGGAGTTCATCTCTGATCTCTTGCATCTCTTTCCGCATGTCTTTGAGAGGCGCGATCTTCTTTTCTAAACCGGAAACTTTCTTATCCGCCGCCTCGATCTCGCGTTCCCATTTTCTTACATGGCTATAATTTTTGCGCTGCCGCTTCACTGGGACCCTCTCTTTCTTAGTAGAAAACAAGTCCCATATTCTCATCAGTCCTCTACGCTTTACTTCCCTCGTCTCATAAGCAGTGTAATCTTCCACTTTTGGATTCGGTTTCTTCCCAAGTTGCCTTTTATCTTTCACAGCTTTTTTGCGTTGCGCTTCTAAATTCTCTAACTGAGCAGACTGCTCCCTAAGCGTTTCGACTTTTTTCTTTCGCTTTTTCACCGCTCGCTCGCACCTTGCAACCTGCTGCTTTAGCCTATCAATTTCGTCTTCGCGGCGACTCAACGCCTCACTCGCTTTGTCAGCTTGCTGTTTCAAGGGGGCCATGTTCAATTTGATAGAAGCCACCTTGGGCAAATTCAACGCAGAGTCCTGCCCGCGATTTTCAAGGTCGTAGATCAATCGATTCGCCGCTGCCTTTAACAGGCTAGAAACCCTATTGAAAATAGCGCCTTGCATGCTTTCGTTCAGCCATTTGGAAACGCACTGTCGCGCCGCTTTCAGATCATCTCGATTTAGCAACTCGTCATCTAACTCATCGACAAACTTCGTCATATTTTGTTCGATGTGAGACCGCTCCTCGTTCAGAAAGTGTTGGAAAATATCCACTTCCCCCATCAAAGTCTTACGCGAAAGTTGGAGAATTTTCTCCTGCGAGCGTTGTAGATTTACCTGGGCTTCTTCGAGATATGCTTCCGCTGCTTCAATGCTCGTATCGAATTCTGCTTCTAATTTCTCAATGCGAGCGATCTCCTTCTTGCAAATTTCGCGCAGGAGTAATAATGGACGCTTTTTTAACGCAGCGGTTGGGTCCTCTAAAACATTCTGCCGCAAATCATTGTAGAAGCGGCAAAATTCGCTCTTTAGTTCATCTTCTTCATCTCGGTAGGCGTTGTCATCGAAAGCGCATTTGGCAGAGATCGTGTAAATAGCCTCGTGAGGAAGATCGGGAACCCGTCTGCGGAGTTCATCCCGAAACCTCTCAAAGCCATCGCCCGTCTTTACGTGCTGATCGCACTTGTTGATAACGACCATGACACGGTCCGCAATAGACCACGCCTTTTTGATTAGATCGACATCGCTCTTTCGCCCAATCCCATCGACGGGAACCACGACAATGGTCACATGAGACATGCCAAGCTGATGACTGCTACGTGCCTCCAACTCCTCACTGCCGTTGAGCCCAGGCGTATCTACGAGCACCATGTTCGTCGGTCCTTGTTCTCCTTCGTCTTTAGGTAGAGTAATTTCGACCCGTTCAATTTCCTTCCAAGAATCCTGATCAAGGGTAGTACGGGCACTGATCTCAGACAGGGGTATAGCATCCGAACTTCCATCCGCGTAAATCACAGTAGCCTGTCGATTTTCATCAAGGCTTTCGTCGTCTGCCCACCGAACCCAAGTCGGCACTGCCGTACATTCTAATTGGTCGGTCGGAAGCAGTTCCTCTCCGATAAAAGTGTTGAGGAGAGTAGATTTTCCCGTGTTGAACTCACCCATCACCGTGATGCAAAGGCGTTGTTGTTCAAGGTGCTCAAGTGAACTATCGAAAGCTCTCTGGTTGAGCTCGCGGTCTTGAATATCTTCAAGAGCCGCCCAAATCGGCTCGGCCCGCTGACGCAAGGCGTCCGCCTCAGTCTTCAACGTCTCTCTCGAAATCCTCATAATATTTCCTCATCTACAACAGTGATTTGGACCATATCCGTTTTCCGATCAATCCACTTCCTCACTCCGTCCGCCCAGCCATTCCGCTGCGCGTACTCGCCTTTGAAGGGTAGCTACGATCCGCGCTGGAGATTCTCGCCGTTGACCATGCAGCCCTCACTTCCGCCGAAGCCGACCACGCAGAACCGACCTTCGCATCGCCGTGTTATCGCCCACTATGACTCCCAGGGAACGGGCACATTGATCTCTGTGGCAATGCGCTGCAACATGTCGAGATATGCTTCAGTCAGTGGGATCCCGCTTTGCTCGCGTGCTCGTTCGCGTTGCCACTCCAAGCTGCCGGGGACTTCGGCACTTGCCAGTCCCGGCATGGGGTTCAGCGACCGGCTCTCGCGCAAAATGCGAGCAAGCTCTGCCTTATAAGCCTCCAAATCGCCCAACCGCGCCACGTCAATCGCCACCATCGTAAATGCCCGCGTGGCACTTGAAAACTTTGGTTTGCGCGATTCAGGGGTCGCCGTGCCCGCTAAAATGCCCGCCAAAAACCACGATGTAAATCGCATTCCCAAACTCTTGAAAACAAAATCTGGAAATGTCTGCAATGCTTCGGGGAGTTTGCTGCGGTCCTTCAACATATTCGCATTCATATCCAGCACAAACGGCGGGCCTTCTGCCGTTGGAATGCCAAAACACATCGGAGGGGCACCCATCGCATCCCATACTGTTGCATCGGGGCTCGTCGGTTTTTCCCAAGCGACACCCCCTGCCACGGAAAAGGTTGCCAAATCGCGTACCAGTGCCAACCGCGCATAAATTCCCACGCTGCCCACATGCCCGTGATTGCGCGTACACGCAACGGCGATGCCATTTGCTTTCGCTTTTTCAATGACCGCCTCTGTCGCCCGCGTTGCCACCAAGTAACCCGCACCGCCATCGCCGTCAAAAATCGCCATGGAAGGGGCATCCATGACTTGGGCAATCTCGGGATGTGGGTTAATGCGCCCCTCGCGAAACTCAGCCACATACCGTTGCAACTGGCGCGTGCCGTGGGAGACCACCCCGCGCAAATCCACATCCACCAGATAGCGCGCAATCAACGCAGCATCGCCATCGGGCAAGTGGACTTTGCGCAGCACTTCAGTAGTAAAATCGCGCAACAGATCCGGCATGATGCGCTTGGCGTCTTTGGGAATACAAACGGGCATGCAAGCCTCCCATCTACAGCGAATCAGAAGTCATTCCGCACTTTCTCCGGCATCCCCGATCTAACGGAGGCCCAACACGCAAGCCCTGTGGCGACGACCTTGGCCCCTTCTCGAACGCCGACCCAGGGCTTCGTGCCGTTCAGGACACAATCTGCCATGTGCCGCAGCATGACGATCATCTCGCTGGCGTGGCCCCGCATGGATGAAAACTCGGCGGTGACCTTGCGCGAAGGCAGATCGCCGGTTGGATCGAGGCTCTTTGCGCCGTTGAGAATTGAGCCACGGGTTCCGTAAACGGCCAGACTGTTCATCGGGACTTCATGCGGATGTACGATGCCGAGGAAGTTCGCAATGCGTCCGATCTTTCCAGATGTGAACTTTGCGTTGATGACGAAGTTGTCCTCCTGGGGATAGTCCGGTGCGACGCCGCTGCGCAGCCCGTAACAGTGGACTTCGTCGATGTCGCCCATGAACCAGCGCAGAAGGTCAATTGGGTGGCAGGCACCGCCCAAGATCAGGTCTTGCGGCATCTCAACCCGCCAAGGGGAGTAGTCATAGACCGGGCGGAGATCGTGAACGTAGTGGGCTTCGGCCATGAAGAGTTCGCCGATTTCTCCGGCATCGCAGGCGCGCTTCGCTTCGATGAAGTCATACCTCCCGCGCAGACTCTGCGTGACGAGCAGCACCTTGCCGGATCTGTCAACAGCTTCCACAACCTGCTCCACTTCTTCCATCGTGTACACCATCGACTTAGTGACCATCACGTGCTTGCCCGCGTCGAGCGCGGTCAGGATCTGCTGCGCGTGGAGCGGTCCAGGCGTGTAAATGCCGATGATGTCGAGGTCGCTGCGCGCGACTAGTTCGTCGAAATCAGATGTCAGGGCGTCGATCCCGAATTCGCGGCCGAGCGCTTCGAGCTTGTCCTGCTGTTTATCGCACAGGGCGGCGACGCGGACCGGCAAAGCGCTGTTTTCCGGCTGGTTGGCACCAAGCAGCGTTCTGCCGTGACCAAGTCCGGCGACGCCGATGCTGAGTTGGCTCATTTTTGTTTATCTCCCGGTTGAGGTTGCTGGTCTCTATCGACGGAACTACGGTCGGATCACGTGGCCGTCCAACTGGCGATGAAGTCCGCCGTGCTGTAGTCCGCGGGCATCTCGTTGAAGTGGTGCTTCATCGGGATGGCCTGGAATCCCGGCACAAAGTGTTCCTCGTCCGCTTGGAGCAGGGCCTCAAGCGGACTGAAGCCATCCCAAAGCAATCGCGCCTCATCCGAGGTGAATTGATCGGCGAACTTCGGCCCCCAGTTGAGCGTGATGGGGTGCTTCCCCAGAACGCGACCTCGGAGGTCTTCGGCGATTCCACGCAGCGGTGGATCCTTATGCAGCCGAATCGCCAGCGCTGCCTTGCAGAGAAAGACCGTTGACAGCATTCTGCCTTTCTCGGCCCGCTCTGGATGAAGACTGTCTAGGGCACCTAGATACGCGGCACCATCTCCCGAGAGAACGGCCCGCAGAGCCGATTCCGTGTGCTGCTTCATCTTCTCGCTGCGGTCGTTCCAGCGCGCGAACGCCGCCTGTGCGTCTGTGGAGATATGCTCGGTAAACGAGAGTTCGTCGATTGAATTATAGTTCGAGAAACCACCGTGCACGGTTCGCCGCATTTTCGGACTGTAGTTGCTGCCCCAGTGGAGGATCGGGAGGATATAGACCACGCCGTCGCCAGCTCCGAGATGGGTCTGCACGCCATTGGGCAGCGGGCAGCGGGGATCTGCCAACATCACCTCGTTCTCTGCGGGCGTGTTCCGCCGCAGATGGCTGCCCGGCACCACCCAAAGGACGCTGTCGTCGTAAAGCGAGATGTTCCATTGGACGTAGCGCGGGCCTCCTTCGAGGATGTCGTTGATATAGCCCTGAAGCGGCGCGGTGTCGATCGGATGGAGATCGCGGTGCCACCTTGCCGGGCCGTGATCTCTGACAGGATTGCACATCATCATCATCTCTGTGACGGCCCCGTCCGCTATATTGAGGAGCTCTGTGCTGACCCCATGGATGTTCTCTTCAAGCCATACCTCGACCGCCGGCGCGGTCTCCGGGTCAATCTGATTGACGAGCGGTGACCTTGAGAGTTGCAGGCGGGGCTGCGCCGCGGTCTCCCAGACGCCCCCGGGTGGATCATTTTCCGCGCGCTCGGCCTTCCAGTTTTCGCGCTGGCGGTTGACGAGCGTTTCGTACGCCTGCCGGACGCTTTCAAGTTTGTCGCGTGGCACGGCTTCCTTGACGATGAGGTAGCCGGTTTCCAGAAATTCGTCGCGATTGAGTTTCATGGCGGACTCCAATCAGGGTAAAGGAACGTTAGCGTAAATGGACCTGTTACACGTTGGTGCAAGCAGGGTGGGGTTGCCAAGGATGGCAACGATGGGGAGTTTCTTGACCTTCAAGAGATCTTTGTCGTACTTTCGATTATCCCAAATGAGCAATCTATCAAGGAGGAACGAGATGTCTGCGCCATCTCTTCTTACTGAATTAAAGAAAACATCCGTCGTTTGTCTTTAGATGAGCAATTGCTGCTTATTGAGCGAGTGAGCCACCGGATACGAACTGATATTTCTGGTAAAACTGATATAGACGCTCAATTAAGTAAAATGGCCGCTGATCCTGAAATCCAAAAGGAACTTCAGGAAATTGAGCATGAATTCTCGGCCACAGAGCAGATGAACTGTCGCCTTCGTATCTGATCGACACCTCTCGCTCAGTGATTAGAACCAATCCATAACTACACGATATCGCCTTCGTCCAATACGCCGAGGGCGCGATGACGCATCAAATAGGAATCCAATCTATGCCCCAACTAACCCCATCCCAACTCGGCCACTACCGCGAGCACGGCTTCGTCCTCGTCGAAGACCTCCTCGACCCCACCACCGACATCGATCCCGTCTTGGCCGAATACGACGAAGTCCTCGACAACCTTGCCAACGAGCTTCTCGCCGCGGGTCAGATCGCCTCCACCTACGCCGACCTCGGCTTTGACGAGCGCCTCTGCCAGATCTACAACGAAACCAGCCAAGTTCACGCCCAGCACTTCGACATCTCGCTACCCCAAGGCGGCATCTGCACCGACTCGCCCATTGCCGTCGGCCCCGCCACCTTCGCGATGCTGCGCAACGAAAAGCTCCTCGACATCATCGAAAACCTCATCGGCCCGGAAATCTACTCCAACCCCGTCCAGCACATCCGCATCAAACCACCCGAACAGTACTTACCCGGCATACCCAAAGACCACCACGGCCGCATCGCTGGCTTCGCCGTCGGTGCCACGCCTTGGCATCAGGACAACGGCGTGGTGCTGCCCGAGGCCGACGAGACCGACATGCTCACCGTGTGGGTGCCGCTGACCAACGCTTTCCGCGAGCACGGCTGCATCGAAGTCGTCTCCGGCAGCCACCGCGACGGACTATTGCACCACTGCTTATTCAAGGGCGTCGGCCACTTTATCCGAGACCAAGATCTAGCCCTCGACCGCGTCGTCACCGCCGAAACGAAGCGCGGCGATGTCCTCTTCATGCACCGGCAGACCTGCCATTCGTCGCTACCCAACGTCAGCGAGCAGGTGCGGATCAGCTTCGACCTCCGCTACAGCCCCACCGGTCAGCCCACCGGCCGGCCGCTCTTCCCCGGCTTTGTCGCTCGCAGCCGCAAATATCCCCCAAGCGAACTGCGCGACCCAGAAGCTTGGGCACAATCGTGGTACGACGCACGCGAAAGGCTGACTGGCGAAAACCTGCCCTCCTTCAATCGCTGGCCGTTCGAAGACCCCACCTGCGCCTGAACGCTATGGTCGAATTGGAATTGAGTGAGGCCGAACACAGCGCGCGCAAGCTAAAACCGGAGCACCTGCAACAGGCCGTCGCCGCCCTGCACGACTCTGGCTTCGTCGTCCTCCATCGCGCCATTGATCCCGCCCATATCGAAATGTTGCGCGAGCGCATGCTCGCCGATGTCGAAGAGATTCTCGCCCTCGCCGACGTCCCCTATCAGTTTAACGACGGCCACCTACAGCAAGACCCGCCGCCCTTTCCGCCGTACCTCTTCCGCGACGTGCTGGCCAACGACCTCGTCGTCGAAATAACTCAAGCTGTACTCGGCGAGGGCGTCAAAAACGCCTTCTACAGCGGCAACACCTGCCTACCCAACACCACTCAGCAACCCCTCCACGTTGACGCGGGTCAGCTGTGGCCCAATCTCGAAGTGGCGACGCCGGCCTACGGCATCGTCGTCAATGTGCCCGTCGTCGATGCCACGCCCGCAAACGGCAGCACCGAACTGTGGCCCGGCACCCACCTAGACACCACCCGCGCCCTCAACGACGGCGACATCAAGCTGCCACCCGCAATCGAAGAACGCCTCCGCGACGAGTGCAAACCCCTGCAGCCGAACGTGCCCGCCGGCAGCGTGCTGGTCCGCGACATGCGCCTCTGGCATCGCGGCATGCCCAACCTCAGCAACCAGCCCCGCCCGATGATCGCCATGATCCACTGGGCGCGCTGGTGGCACACAGGGAAGCCGCTGCTGTTTCCCAAGGGGACGGAAGAACTGTTTGCAGATAGTGCGTTGGAGACGGTAGCTGAATTTGTCGATGGGCCGATCGACTATATCAGCCGCAATCGTAAATACGATTACTCCGGGTAGGCCCAGCAGTCCGGCCTCCGTGCAGTCCGGCCTCAGAATTGGGGCCGCATGAGGGCCGCATTGGGGCCGCAACGCTCACGGCACCAACCGCCGACACTCCAAGTAGTAGCGCTTCTCTTCAGCCTCGCCCAGCGAGAACGTCTTGCGCGGCGTGGCCCCGTCCATGATGATCGTCTTGAACAAATCGCGCTTGTCCCTCGCCGGCAGCAAGAAGCCGACGCTGTCCGGCTCCGCAGTCAGCTTCTCTAGCACATCATCGCCGTGAATATAGTCGAGACGGGCGCGGGGATGCGCGTCGAGATAGCGGTCCAAAAAGGCCTGCAAGGACGCTACTTCGAGCTGGAAGTTGGGTCTGGCGATATTCAACAGGCCGCGCTCTGTCTCGCTTATATAGGGAATGTGGTGCCCCGGGCCGACGGCCGCTTCGCGACAGGCGGTCTCCCATCGATCCCGATCAGTGAAGGTCCGATGGCTAAATCCCCACTCTGTGCAGTGTGTCTCCATTGCCCGCAAGAGATCGGCCGCATCTACTCCAAAAATCACCCGATGGATTGGCGCAAACTCCAACCCCTCGTCGTGGACATTGACTAGTTCGGCCAAGACCGGGTGATGCATTATCTGGCACTCGTCTGCCGCCTCCGCCTTGAGCCGCTCCCAGACGGCGCGCGCTGTGGCGAAGGAGTGATTGCCATCGCCCAACGCGTAGATCAGCGGTGGCTCGCCGCACGCGAGGCGGGAAAGGCGCCCGGCGATTTCGTCGATCAACGTCCCGTCGTCAATATGCCAGCCTCTAAGTCGGCCTCCTCCTAACATCAGCTCGAAATCGTAGGCCTGCTTCAGGTTTTCTTCGCCAAGCGGCTCAATCACCGTCTGCTGCGGATCGTCGATCAGCACCATGATATGCGGCGTTTCCAGCGACGCCTTCTCCCGCACTTGGATTCTGGGCGGCAGCCGACTCTGATCGGTGCCCTCGGTCGTGCGGATTAGCTTCTGAGCTCCGTCTCGGTAGTCGTACTGCTCCAGGTCCAAGGCGACGACCAGCCCTTTGCGCGGTGCGGCGCGTCCCACTTCCCGCTCCACCAGCATAAACCCGGGCCGCTGCTCTACCAGTGCGCCGCTTTTGAGATACGCCTGCATCCGCTGGTTAATGCCGGCGATGGCCTGTTTGCGGTCAGCTAACCCGAGATATGCTTCGGGAAAAACCAGATATAGTGTCGAAGGGTCGGCTCCGACAATCCGCCGCACTTCCTCCCAGTATTCGGGCTGCGAGGTGTACTGGTCACAGGCAATGACTGACCAAGTTTCGAGGGGAATATCTGCTCGCGGTAGGAGCAAGGTCGGCACGTGCAGGGCGACCTTGGGATAGTGTAGCTGCATCACCGGCTAACCGAGCAACGGTCTGACCCAAGCCGAAAAGATCGGGAATATCTCCTCCGGCGACTCCAGCTCGCGGTGCCAGCGCTTCTCGTGCTCAAACATGATCCAGCCGTCGTACCCGTGTCCCTTGAGCAGGGCTATCGCCTCTTCTAAGGGCAATTGGCCCGTGCCCGGCGGTACGTAGCGCCAACCATCCTTCATCGCCTCGGCGTGATCGGGATCATAGACGGCGTCCTTGACGTGGGTGTAACCTATGCGCGGCCCCACTGCCTCATAGGTCTGCGCCGGCGACTCCTCACCCACCCGCGCCGTGTGACCCATGTCCCAGAGTACGCCGAACGCCTCGTTCGGAATGCGGTCGAGCAGCAGCTTGCACTCCACCGCCTTGATCCACTCGTCGTGGGTCTCAAAAAGCCACTTGAGTTGGCAGGCTCCATCCAATTCGAGGATCTGTTCCATCGTCTCCCGCCCGATGTCGGCCAGCTCCTCCTTGGAATAGGTCTTGGAATCGCCGCCGCCGAAAACTCGGATCGCTCCGCAGCCCAACGCATTGGCCACTGGAATCGAGCGCCGCGCTTCCTCTACGTTCTCCTCTAGCTTCTCCGGCACGCAGACCCGGATGCTGGAGCTAATTCCCGACACCTCCATGCCAGCGTCTGCTAGCTGGCGTCGAGTCTGGACGACTCCGCTGGTGAAGGCCGGCAATTGGGTAATATCCATCGTCTCCTGCAACCCGCGGAAATCGACGCCTTCGTAGCCGTATTCGCGGCCCCTGCGGCAAATGGTATCCAAATCCCACTCTGGACAGCCCAACGTCGTAAAGCTGATTTTCATGGCATCTCTCCGTATCCGTTTTCGTCCATGGCATCCTTAAAAAAGTCAAACATGTGCTGCTCCCGGTCCGTTTTCCACCGCCCAAGCGACTCCGGCCGCACCACGATCCGTCCCAACTCAAACCCCAAAAGCGCCTCCAACTCCCGCAACACTTCCTCCTGCTTCAGCACAAAATCCTCGAACCGCACCAACATCCACTTCTTTGGTTTGGGCGTGGCCTTCATCAGCTCGTATTGGTATTTCCACGAAATGGCCCGCCGCCGCCGAATGTCGTCCGTGCGCTCGTACTCGACGCCGAAATCCGCTAGGTCATCGGTCTTGTGGGCACCGATGATGCTGTCGCGCGGATCGCGGATCCAGTGAATGTAGTGGATGTCGGGAAACATCCGCACAATCCACGGGTAAATCAACGTCGTCTCAGGCAGCTTCCAACCCTTGTGCTCCGAGCGGTCGGACGCAATGTCTTGCAGGTATTCGCCGATCAAGTCCTCGAATTCCGGGTCAATTTTCGCGCTGTGCAAATCGTCGAAATCCCACTCTAGGCCACCTTTCCACTTGACGTATTTGGCCATGACCCGACAGGCGGCGTAGAGCGCGTGGGGCGGCACCTTGTCGCCCGAGCGATTGAGCGTATGGCCCATAAAAACGCCGCTGGCATAGAGAGTGTGGGCTATGGCGCGCGTGCCCGAGTGGCCGCGGCCAATGACAGTGATCAACGACATCAACACCTCTGCTTAGGGTAGAAAAAACGCTTGCGGCGGTTATATCGGCCGACTAGTATCGCCAGAAACTTCTAAAAGAAAGGAACGCACCATGGCCGAGCAAACGCCGACCGTGCAACAGTTGTGTGACGCCGCCCAAGCCGGCGATCTGGCCCAAGTCGAGGAGATACTTGCCCAAAACGCCCTGCTCGCCCGCCAGCCCATCACCCAAAACGGCCAGTTGGCGATCCAGTTCGCCGCCCGCGAGGGGTACGCCGAGATCGTGGCCGCGCTCTTAGCTGCCGGGGCCGACGCAGAGAAGCTCCCGTTCGCCGAGTTGCTCATAGACTATGGTGCCGACTTGGAAACCCGCGACGACGAACTCCAGTCCACGCCTCTGGGCCACGCCTGCCGCTACGGCTTGGCCAAGCTGGCCGCTTTGCTCTTGGAGCACGGGGCTTCGGTCGAGCCGCTGGCGGGTGCGCCATGGACGGCCCCGCTGGCTTGGGCCGAGCAACAGGGCCACGCCGAAATCGCCGCGCTTTTGCAAAGCCGCACCTGACGCTTAGCACACCGGGAGAAGTTACCGGCCTATAACTGCGACGACCCCATCAATAGTAAAAACTAATCTGCGCCAACCCACTCTTTGCCCCTCCCCCATACTCGCTTCTCAAGGCATATCCGCTCGGCCTCTCCCCATAGGGCCAGTACGCACTGGCCGCCATGGTCAGCGCGTCGGAGAAAATCCACGTCACCACGCCCGTTAGCACTCCGGAGCCATCTATCGGGGAAAAGAGCCAACCCAACGTCCTCGGCAGAGTGCCCGTGATCCCCTGCGATAGCTGCAAGGCTCCGGCGTGCCGCCCCAAGATCTGCGCGTCTCCTTGGATCAGGCGCTCCAGGTAAGGGGCCGTATATAGCTCGGCAATATCGCTAACGCCAAAGCCCGAGAAGTGATATTCGCTCACGAGCAACAAGCCGCCTTGGGTGTCCCATGCGTACGAACCGCCCACAAGGGCTTTGAGCACCACCTCGCCCCCTGCTGTGGCAGGCGTCTTGAACGATGCTAACTCGCCGTGTATCTCAGCGCCTTTGACCCGCACGGACATAGCTGTGCCGACAAAGCCATCGCCGCGGCGACGCCCTAGCAGCAACTCTCCGTCGAGCGCGTCGATATAGCCGTAGAGCCGCCCCACAAAGGCCGATTCGTCAACCGATGAACCGCCAGCCGCTACCGCGTCTAGCGAAAAGCGATCCGCCAGCGGCACGGAAACGCGCAGCGCATCCACGCCACGCCGCCATTCGCGATCGCTTTCTAAGGGATTAAACGGCGCGAAAATATCCACTGCGCCAAAGAGCACGCCGCGCCCCCACCCAATGGCTTGGCGGCCAATTTGTAGCTCGCCACGCCCTAGGTGCCAAGCGACGAATGCGCGGTCTAGCTCGTGCCGATAGGCGATGTTCTCGCCCATCGCCAGCGCGTCATCGAACTGTTTGAGCCGATACGGCGCGTGGCTCTCCGGCACCAAGATACCTGCGCCCCCGCCCGCGCCAGCACCCGTGGACACCGCCCGCGCCCGTTGCTCGTAGGCCAAGCGCACGTGCAGATCCGTCGCGGCTTGGCCTCTCAGCGCGAGCCGCCCCCTTCCCAGTGCGGCTGCGCTCCAACTCTTGGGATACAGCAGCGGCGCGTCGGGTGCGTACGACGAGAGCGCGGTCCACTTCACCGCAGCATCCAGTGCCCAGTAGCGACTCCCGTCAACATTTGACCACAAGCTGATGCCAAACGCGGGCTGCGCTGCCAAGAGAACTGCCAGCGTCAGTCGCATGCCCCCTTGCGTTCGTCGCTCAGCACCTCGCCATCGCGCAAAGTAACCACCCGCGAGGCATAAGAAACCACCAAGGGATCGTGCGTCGAAAAGACAAAGGCCATGCCCATCTCGTCGCGGAGCCGCCGCATCATCTGCAAGAGAGCCTGCGCGTTGTCGCTGTCGAGGTTGGCCGTCGGCTCGTCGGCGAGCACCAAGCCCGGCCGCGAAGCTACGGCCCGCGCCACGGCCACCCGCTGCTGCTGGCCGCCCGACATCTGGCTGGGCCGCCGGCGGGCGAGCTCGCTTAGCCCTAGCTCAGCTAGCGTCTCCTCGGCTCGCGCCCGCCGCTTCTTTGGGTCCATGCCCTGCAACTCTAGCACAAACTCCACGTTTTCGCGCGCCGTCAACACCGGCACCAAGTTGTAGGCTTGGAACACAAAGCCCAAGGATCGAAGCCGCAATTCGGCCCGCTCGCTGCGGCTCAGCGGCCCCAAGTCGCGGCCAAAGAGCACAATGTGCCCGCCAGTGGGCACGTCGAGCGCGCCGATTAGATTGAGCAGCGTCGTCTTGCCGCTGCCGCTCGGCCCGACGATGGCCATGAACTCCCCGCCGCCGATTTCGAGGTCGATTCCGCGCAGGGCCTCCACGGCAATATCTCCCGCCCGAAACACCTTTTTCACGCCTTGAGCGGCTACTAGCACTTTATCCATATCACGCATCCCGCTGGCTCAGGGCCGCCGCCGGATCCAAGCGCGTGGCAGACCAAGCCGGATAAAGCGCGGCCAAAAGCGTCGCACAAAGCCCCAAGCCAAAGGCGTAGGGCAGCATCCACAGCCCCATGTCCGCGTAGATTATCGGGTCGAAGAAGACCCCCATGACCGTCATATCGTCTCCCATCATCGCGGAAAAATCAACCCCCGCCGTCGCCGTGTGCCAAACGAGCGGCAACGCCAGCAACAGGCCCAAGAGCGCACCGAACGCGCCCATGAACACGGCCTCGAAAAGCACCAATCCCACCAGCTTGAATTCCCTGAGTCCCAGCGCCATTAGCACGGCAAATTCGCGCCTCCTTTCCAGCATGGCCGTCAGTTGTGCGCTCGTCACGCCCAAAATTACCACCGCGGCTACGACCACAATAAAAAAGCTGGAAAAAGCTTGGTCGGCCGCCGCGTCGCCGCTCATCGCCGGCAGGACCTCGCGCCAAGTGAGCACTTCGTCGCCCTGCACTCGCTGCGCCAGCTCGGCCGAGAGCGCCGCCACCTGTTGCGGGTCCGAGAAGGCTACCGACACCTCGGCCACGCCCTTCAGGCCCGTCATGCTCTCGACATCGGCGAGCATCGCGTGGCAGATGGTCTCGTCAATCGTGCGGCTGCCGGTAGATACGATCCCGACGATCCGCAGCATCGCGTACTCCATCTCCCCGTCGGCGCGCGTCAGCGTCAACAACAAATCGTCCCCCAGCTCTACGTCCAAGCGCTCGACGAGGGTTTTACCGACGACCACCGAGCCCTTGTCGCCTGCCTGCAAGTAACGTCCCTCGTCGACCGTGCGCACCAGCCTGTTGAGCCGAGGCTCGGCGGCTGGATCCACGCCCAAAAGCTGGACTCCGGCCACCCGCGTGCCAAAGGCCAACAGGCCCTGCACCCGCACGTGGGCGGCCACTACAGCTACGCCTTCGAGGCCGCGCACGGCTGCGAGCGCGGCCGCCGAGTCCTGCAAGCGCAGATCGTCGCGCCGACTCTGCTCCCAGCCTTCGGGCGCGATCCGCAGGTGGCCGTATCCGCTCTGGGAAATGGCCTGCACCCGCATGGTTTGACCGCCGCGCATAAAGGCCGTGGCAAAGAGCGCAATGGCGCACCCTAGCCCCACGCCCAAGACGGACAGGCTCGTCCGGCGGCGACTGCGCCCCAGCGAGCGCAAGGCGTATTGAAGCGACAGATTGGCACTCATGTCCGCATGGCCTCCACCGGCTCCAGCCGCGCGACGTGCAGCAGCGGCCAGACGCAGGCGGAAAGGGCCGTCACCAGCACCGCCGACACGCCGACCAATACGTCGGCCGCGCGCATTTCGGGATAGACCCGCGAGGCGATCTGCACGCCTTGGAAGCCCATTTCAAACGACTCCTCACCGCCCAACTCGGCGAGGTCAAAGCCCGATCCAGCTGTCAACTCCGCAAAACACGCACCTAGCGCGGTACCCAGCAACACCCCCAAAGCACCCAACAGCACGGCCTCGGTCGCCACCATCCGAAAGAGCCGGCCCGGATTCGCGCCCAGTGCCAACAACATCCCCAACTCGCGGCGGCGCTCAAAGGTGGACATCATCATGGTATTGGCAATGCCGGCGATGGACGCCAAGCAGACGATCCCCAAAACCACCAGCGAATACATGTCCATCATTCGGATGATCCCGGCTAGCTGAGGTACGACCTCGTGCCAGAGCTTGATTTCCGTCCCTTGCAGGGCGGGCTGCGCGCCGAGCGAGTCTGCGACCTGATCTACCTGCTCGGCCTCGTGCAAGCGGACGGCAATCTCGTGCGCTTCGTCATCCATTCTCAGGAGCGCTCGCGCGTCTTGCAGCCCGGCGACGATGCCGATGCTGTTGACGAGTTCCACCGGCGATTCGACAACCGCCGCCACCTCGTATAGCTCGCTGGCAATGGAGCCGTCAATGTCTTGGCCTACCACGGCCAGTTCGGCACCGGTCTCGATGCCGTGCTGCCGCGCCAAGCCCTTCCCCACTAGCACTCGGCCGTCTCCCAAGAGGCCGGCCAGCTCTTCGCTGCCCAACAGGCCGTCCGCGACCCCTTCTAGTGCTGGATCGGTGCCGACGACCATCCCCACAAAACCTTCCTCTTCCAGCGCGGCCAACACCGGCGCGTAAATCCTCGGCACGGCCCGCGCCACTTGGGACTGCCCGCGAATCGCCGCTAGCATGGCCTCGACGTTGTCCAGCGTCTGATCGACGGCGCGCTCCTCGCGCCAGCCCGGTGCCACGATCTGCACGTGACCCACCAAAGGGCCAGTCACCGAATCGAAGTAATGGTCGGCATAGCCTCGCATGATCCCAGCCGTGGCCAAGAAGGCAAACTGCCCCAGCCCTATCGCCGCTATCGCCAAGGCCGAGCGCTTGCGGTTGCGGCCCAAGCCGCGCCAAGCTAGGCGAAATGTGCTGTTCTCGGCCATCTAGCGCCTGCGCTCCAACTCCGCCAGACTAAAGAGGCTCTCGTCCAGCTCGACATCGAATTCCACGTGTAAATAGGTCAATACCGTGCGTCGGCCCTCCTCGCGCTCGGGCGAGATCACAATCCGGGTGGGTATCTGCCGGGGCCCCATCTTTTTGATCTCTTCAAGTTGCATCGTGCGCGAGAGCCGCCCCTTGCGGTCGTAGTAGCGCACGAGTATGGGCAACTGTTCTGCGCGCGTGCTGTCCGTCGCCAGCATTGGCGACGCAAAGACGACCTCCACCCGCTCCCACAAACCCGGCACCCCAGGTTTGGCCTCGGTACTTACCTGCCAGCCGGGCGGCTCCTCGCTCGGGCCGACCCCTGTAATCTCGTAGTCGTGGGCGTAAGACGACTCGCGCACCAAGTCGTCGTTGGTCAAGTCGCTGCCCATCCACGCGCCCATCATCAGCGCGGGGGGCACGCGGATCGTGCGCGAGATTTTGGGCAGATAGTTCCACAGATTACTGCCGACCCGGAGCGTGGCCGTGCCCGCGTCGCGGGCGGGCGCGTCAATGACTACCAGTGCCTTGTCCTCGCCTTGGCTCCAAGAGCGCATCCGCATCGTCCGCACCTTTTTCGGGCGCTCGATCTTAATCTCGATCCGCGCCGCAGTGCCCGCAGAGCGGTACATATCATCGAACTGTTCCAATAAGGCCTGCGCCGCAGGCACTGTATCTTGCGCCGCACTTGGGGCCGCGCAAAGCACCTGCGACACGAGCAAAAGACCGAGCTGGCCTATCTTCATGTTCGCCTTCTTTGCAATGGCTGAGTTTGGCAGCGGTAGTTGCCCTCGTTAGGCTGAAAGTATAACTATTCCGCCGAACGAAGGCAGCCAAGCCGATCATTTGCGCCCGACCGCAGCGCGGGCCATTATTCAATAGTTTGCCTTAATCCTAACTTGAGGAAATTCTATGATCATCCAACCCAAAGTTCGCGGCTTTATATGCACTACCGCCCATCCCGACGGCTGCGCCAGTGCCGTCCAAGACCAGATCGACTGGGTCAAACGCCAACCCCCCTTCGACGGCCCTAAGAAAGTCCTCGTCGTCGGCGCTTCGACTGGCTACGGGCTGGCGTCGCGCATCGTCACCTGCTTTGGCGCGGGCGCGGCCACGCTCGGGGTCTTCTTCGAGCGGCCAGCGGCTGGCAACCGCACGGCAACGGCCGGGTGGTACAATAGCGCGGCCTTTCATCAATCCGCCCGCAACGCCGGCTACTACGCCCGCAGCATCAACGGCGATGCCTTCTCCGACGAAATCAAAGCCGAGACGATCGCCGCCATCCGCGAGGATCTGCAAGAAGTCGATTTGGTCGTTTACAGCTTGGCTTCGCCGCGGCGGACTCATCCGCGCACTGGCGAAAATTTTAGCTCCGTCCTCAAACCCATCGGCAGCACCTATACCAACAAGACCGTCCACGTCCAAACCGGCGAAGTTTCCGACATCGCCATCGACCCGGCGAACGAAGAAGAGATCGCCCACACCATCGCGGTCATGGGCGGGGAAGACTGGCAGATGTGGATTGAAGCCCTCGACGAAGCGGGTGTACTCGCCGACGGCGTTCGCACGGTCGCCTACACCTATATCGGCCCTGAAATCACCCACCCGGTCTATCGCGACGGGACCATCGGCCAAGCCAAGAATCATCTGGAAAAGACGGCCAAGGCCCTCGACGAATTTCTGCAAGCCAGCAGCGGCAGTGCCCACATCTCCGTCAACAAGGCCATGGTGACCCAATCGAGCGCTGCCCTCCCCGTCGTGCCGCTCTATATCTCGCTGCTGTACAAGGTGATGAAGGAAAAGGGCTGCCAAGAAAGCTGCATCGAGCAAATGCACCGACTCTTCGCCGACGGCCTGTATGCAGATGCCCCCACCGACGCCGAGGGGCGCATCCGCATCGACGACCGAGAAATGCGCACGGATGTGCAGCGGGAAGTCGCTGCGCTGTGGGAGCAAGTCAACACCGACAACCTCGAAGCGCTGTCGGATATCGAGAGCTATCGCGCGGAATTTCTGGGGCTTTTCGGCTTTGGCTTTGCGGACATCGACTACGCGGCAGAGGTCGATCCCGAGCGGGGGCTGTCATGAGGATCCGCCGGATGGCATGGAATCACGGGATCGAATTACATGCTCTAGCGCCACACCGGTCGCAACCGCCCCAGCGCGTCTTATCAAGCTGGCACTTTTAGCGGTACGCCAAGGGCTTTAACACCCCAAGACAATGAAGCTTTATTGCCTCTTACTAGCGGCCCTAGTCTGGCAGGCGAGTCCCCTGCGGGCGCAAGTCGATATCGAAAGCCTGCGCCGGGACGATCAAGCGGGCTTTTTCGGTTCCGTGGCGATTGACCTGACGTTGCGGGCCGGCAATGTCGAATTATTCGAATGCGGTCCCGAGCTTTCTTTTAGTTACGGCCGCGCCGAGGACACGTTTATTTTTATCGGCTCAGGCGATGCCGGCTGGGAGGGTAAGGAGCGCTTTTCCAATGAAGCGCTGGCGCATCTGCGCTATGTCCGAGCCGTGGGCTCGCGGCTGCACGGAGAAGCCTTCGGACAAGTTAATTACGATCAATCCCGGCGCTTGGAGTTTCGCGGCATTGGCGGCGGCGGTATCCGTTGGGCTCTCATCGCCCCGGGCGAGTCGTCTTTTTGGCTAGGCTCGTCGCTTATGTTCGAGCACGAACAAAATGAGCTCACAGCGGCGGACGACCATGCGGCTCGGACCTCGATTGTCCGCTGGAGCAATTACTTGTCGGCTGATATCAAGCTCGGTGAAACGGCCCAGCTAGCGGGAACGGCCTACGTGCAGCCCGCGGTGCGGCAATTTGACGACTACCGCGTTTTGTGGGACGCGGCCTTGAAAGTGTCGATCACCCAAGCCTTATCCTCGACCACGGCCGTGACCTTCCGGCGCGATAGCGATCCGCTCAATGGAGTGGATGGAAGCGATTTTCGCCTATCAACGGGTCTGGCACTAGATTGGGATTGAGGCAAACAGTGGCCCGTGCCCTTGAAGACGCGGGTGAACCCCTTGAACTACATGGTCGAAAACGGCGACTTGCCGGTCGAATGGCCCGGACGCCACGAGATCCGCTCGCGCATCGTGCGCGGCGAAGCCATGTCGTGGCACGACGAAGGGGCGAGTTGAGGAGCGGCACCACACTTCACACTCAATTGGGAGGACGGACATGCTCGTCGGATATGTCAGCAATGAACGCTATGTCGCCTTGGCCGATATGCTATTTGAGTTTCGCCGCGCCGGCCGGGTTGCAACGGCGCGCTCGACCATTTCGGGCGCAGTGTACGCGGATATCGAACCTGGGGAGTACGAGGTCGTCCTAGGCGGACCGGGCCACGGTTCAAAGATCGTGCGCATGGAGGCGCGGCAAGACCAGCCATACCAGTTTCGCCTACTGTCGGACGGGCTGCTGGGCTATATGTGGCCCAAATGCGTGCGCGGCGGAGAACGGGCCGAATTCCGGGTACACGGGGTGGTCGAGTACGAACTGGAACTGTGGCGTTACGGTGCCGCAAAGGAGTTCATCCGCCGCATCGGCACTTTTGACGAGCACGGGCCGCGGGCCAATATGCAGATCACGCCCGACGGCGATTACACCCAGACTGGCGTGCAGTGGAATAAGCACGGGTACCACAGCAAAGCGCTGGGCCAATTCGTCGAGGCTCCCCAGCGCTCGGGCCTGTACTACATGCACGCCCGCGACAAGGAGGGACGCTTCTTTTCCTTCCCTTGGGTCGTCGCGCCGACCCAACCCACGGCACCGATGGCAGTGCTGGCCGCGGATATCAACTGGAACGCGTACAATAGTTTTGGCGGCCGCAGCAACTACATCCACGCCGATTGCTTCCCCGCAACGCCGACAATCAACGCGCGCCTTGAACTAAAGCGCTATACCGAAAAAGAGCACCGCACGTACAATGCGGAGACGTACGCGCCGCTTTCCCTAGAGCGGCCCGACCCGTACAACCACATCGACGAGAACGAGGGTCTGACCGATCCCATTGCCGGCCGCCAGGGCTGCCACATGGCCGCGGCCGAATGGCGTTTGTTCGGCTGGATGGAGCGCCAGGGCATTGATTACGACTTGTACGGAGAGACGCAATTCCACTTTGACCAAGTGCCTCTCGACCAGTACAAAGTGCTGGTGATTAGCACCCATCCCGAGTACTGGTCCAAGGAGATGTACTTCCGGCTCAAGAACTGGGTCTTCGAGCGCGGCGGGCGCTTGCTGTACTTGGGCGGCAACGGACTCAACTGCGAGGTCGAATTCCTCGACGACCACCGCATCGTGTACCACAATACCAACTGGAGCCATTCCGAGCCCCAGATCGCCGCGGACGGGCGGGAGTACGAGAGCCGCTTTGACCGGCGGGTGGAATCAGAGGCCAATTTATTGGGCGTGGTCTTTTCCTTCAGCGGCATAATGACCGCCGCACCGTATCGGGTGTTAGACGATGCCCACTGGTGTTTTGCGGGGACGGGCCTGAAAAACGGCGATGTGTTCGGCGAAAAAAGCCTGCATCAGCGCGTGCCGGGCGGGGCCTCGGGCCACGAAACCGATAAAATGTCGCCGCAGTCGCCAGCCAATACGCGGCTGTTGGCCAAAGGGCTCAACCCGGACGAAGGCGGTGCCGAAATCGTCGAACACACGACCGCCAGCGGCGGTGCCGTCTTTTCGGTGGGCTCCATCTGCTGGCCGGCTTCCATTTTGGTGGACGAGGCGGTATCCAAAATCACGGCAAACGCCATCCGCCGGTACCTAGCCGATTAGAGGAGAACCGATAACTCGGCTCTACAGAAGGAGGATTGGCATGTACAGCAAGGCTATAACCGGTTGGAGTGTGATCGCGCTGGTCGCGGCAGTTGCCTGGGCCCAGGAAAATCCCGACTGGGTGCGTCGCTACGACTGCATGTTCAACAGCGGCACTATTGTCGTCGATGGAAAGGGCGATGAATTGGCTTGGCAACTGGCCCCGGAAGTGGGCACCTTTACCCGCTTCCAGCACGAGGACATCCAACCGCGCCATCGGACGGTGGCGAAAATGCTGTGGGACCAGGACCATCTTTATTTTTTGGTGGCGGTCGGAGATCCCGATATTTGGAGCACTATGGAAGAGGGCGATGAGAAGTGTCTGTGTCAAGAGGAAACCATTGAGCTGTTCATCGATCCCGACTCCGATGGGAAAGACTACGCCGAGATCCACATAAATTGTCTCGATACGATAAACGATATCTGGATCCCCAAAAACGACTTTAAGTACGCCGACGGCTCGCCAGTGGTCTGGACCGAGCTGTACGCCTGGACTCAGGCGGGCATGCGGCATGCGGTTGAAAACCACGGCACAGTGAACGACAGCACGGATATCGACCAGGGCTCGGTTTTCGAGTTTGCCATGCCGTGGCAGGGCTTTGGCAAAATCACCGGAGGAACCCCCGTCCCGCCGCGGGCGGGCGATGTTTGGCGCATCAATATCAACCGCTACGAACGGCCCCGCGACGAGGAGCAGCCGGAGCTGTCGGGGTGGGCACCGCTCGATTTGCAGTCCTACCACGTGCCCCAGCGCTTTGGGTACGTGCGCTTTGTCGAGGAAGGCGACGAGTAGTCAATAGGTCGCTCGACCGCCGCTCACGTCAAAGCACTGGCCCGTGGTAAAGGTCGCCTCGTCCGATACTAAAAATAAAATGGTCGCCGCCACTTCTTCGGGGCGGCCCAAGCGGCCGAGGGGAATTTTGGCGGTCAAGAAATCGACGCGGGCCTGGTCCATGCCCTGCAATATCGGCGTGTCAATCAGGGCCGGAGCCACGCAATTGACGCGGATGCCGCAGTCCAAAACCTCTTTGGCCAGCGTCTTGGTAAAGCAGATGATGCCAGCCTTGGATACGGAGTAGGGCGCCATATTGGCGTTGCCCTCTTTGCCGGAGATAGAGGCCAGCGAGCAGATGACCCCACTCTGTTGCGGCAGCATGTAGCGCAAGGCCGCCCGCGAGCACAGAAAGGTCCCCTTGAGATTGATGTCGAGGACGCGATCCCAGTCGTCTTCGGCCAAATCTTTGACCGGCGTGTCCGTGCCGACAATGCCGGCGTTGTTTACCAAGATGTCGAGGCCACCCAACCGATCGGCAACTTGGGCAAAGGCCCGGTCAACCGAAGCGGCTTGGCTCACATCGACGGCAAGGCCGATGGTCGAACCGCCTATTTCAGCAGCCATCCGTTGCGCACCGGCGGCGGCGATATCGAGAATGGCCACCCGGCCGCCCTCGGCGGCAAGGCGCTGGGCAATGGCGCGGCCTATGCCACGGGCGGCACCGGTGACAATGGCGTTTTTTCCCTTGAGTGGTTGCGGATCCATCTGCTTTTCTAGGCTCCTCAGTTAGCAATAAATTAATCGACGCCAAAATTGGCGGGAATATCGCGATTTAAAGTAGCCATCGCGGCGAAACCGTTGCAGATTGACTTGTATGGTTTCTGGACTCCATAATTGCAGTTTTATGGCGATACCGAGGAAAAAGCGATGCCCAATGATAGGCTTTCCAAAGACAGTAGAGCAAATGCGGTGGCGGGAGTTTTGCTGCTGACGATGCTGGCGGGAGGGGCGCACGGGCAAACGAGCGAGTGGCTGCAATTGCGCGGCGACCGCCACATGAGCGGCCGGGCCTCAGGGGTCGGTCAAATGCGCCACGACCCACCGCAAGAGCGCTGGCGCTACGACATCGCCGCTTGGGAGGGCTATGTGGAAGTGGCCCAGCACGAGGGCGACGCCTCGGTGTCCTTGCCCTTTGCCGCCCCAGTAGATCCCGGGTACATCGGCACCCACGGGCGAGATTGGGGGATTGGGCCACAGATTTTTGACCTCGGCGGCGTCGAGGTGGCTATGCCGCTGGACAATGTCTTCAAAGTGGCCCAGATCCTGCCCGGGGAGGCGGGCTTACAGCGCTTTGAGATGGGAAATTCGTTCAGTGACGGCGGGGCCGAGCCCAAGCAGGGCCAACTGCTCGCGTACGACAGCGGCGAACCCCGGGTGGTGTGGGAGACCGAGTTCTTTACCAATACCTGGGACCCCAATGTCCTCGTGGTTGACGTCGATGTAGATGGCCAGCTCGATATAGTCGTGGCCACCCACTACCGCATCCTCGTCTTCGACGGGGCGACCGGGGCGACCAAGATGCAGTTGCAGTACCACGGGTACCGCAACTACGGCTGGTTCGGGGCTGCCAATATCGACGATGATCCGTACCCCGAATTCGGCGTGGTGGCCGATTTCAGCATGCACGCCGAGGTCATTGACAACGACGGGACGAAACTGACGCTGCGCTGGCTGCGCGACATTCAGCCCGATCCATCGCAGTCAACCAAGGTGGTGCGGCCCAAACCGCAGGCCCTAGTCGATGTGGACGGCGATGGCCGCTTCGAGCTGGTGTACAGCATCTACAACGACCAAGGCGACGGCCAGTGGCACATCGTCGGCGTCGATGCGCTCAGCGGCGAGACCAGCTTTGATTTCCCACAGCACCATTTACACGGTATGGCCGATGTGGATGGCGACGGGCGCTTGGAGCTGTTCGTCTCGGCCACGACGGGCGAGGCTCTGCCGACCTATGCGCCGCTGGAGGTCTGGTCCATAGAGATGGGGGCGGCAACGGTGCGTTGGAGCCACGAGCGGGGGCGCTTCAGTACGGTATTGCTGAATCAATTGCCCTTGACGGTGAGCACTGGGGCCGCCGACGGTTTGCGCACGGTTTCGACCGGCGATGTGGATGGCGATGGACGACGGGATTTCTTTGCGCTCGCGCCGGACGGAGCAAGCGAAGTGCTGGTCGCCTTGGGCAGCGACGACGCGGGACGAATCGGACCGCAGTGGTCGGTGCGCGGTCCGGCCGGAATGGCTCTGGAGACCGCCGCGGTGGCGGACGATGGGGCGGCGGCTTTGCTGTATCTGAAGGGGAGTGGGCTCCCTAGTCAGGCGCTGGTGCTGGAGGGGGCTTCAGGGGTGCTGCACCAGTGGAGTCGTCAGGCATTTACCCCGGCCGGCACGCCGGTAGTGGCCGATTTGGAGGGCGATGGCCGGGTGGAAGTGGTCGTGCAGACAGCGACTCGGGAAGTGCTGTGTCTGCAAGCTCCGGGAGAAGGTGGGGGCGATCCCCGCCCACTGTGGCAGGTGCCAGGCTATGGCCAGACCAATAACGCGCCTTATCACTGGGGAGTGGTCGCTGCCGACGTGGACGGCGATGGCCGCCGGGAAGTGCTGGCGGCGCGCGAGGCGGCCAGTGGCAACGCCAGCTTGGTGGCGCTCGCGGCCGATGGCTCCATCCGCTGGCAGACCGAGTTCGTCGGCTTTGACGGCAGTATGCCTATCTGGAACTTCAGCGGCCTGTCCTACTGGAGCGTCGGGTATTTCCGCAGCAACGAGTACATGGATGTATTCGCCAGTCTGCGGCGCGGCAAGTTGGGCAGCGAAGTGGGCTTTTTGCTCGACGGACGCAGCGGCGAAATCGTCTGGGAATCCAATGGTTTCACCTTGCCCGAGGACGGCAGCGGCCGCAGTCTGGGCGGGCATCCCAGCGCTGCGGGGGATGTGGACGGCGACGGTCTGGAGGAGATTGTGGTGATGTGGCCCGACCGGTTGCACATTATCGACGGGGTCACAGGCACGGCGCAAGTGGTGCGTCAGGCCTATGGCTATACCAACGGACTCAATCCGCTGTTTGAGAGCGATTCCTTTATCGGCTATGCGTTCCCAGCGGTGGTCGATTTGTTCGGCGACAGCCGGCCGGAACTCCTCTGGGGACACTGCAGCTATTTGAACGCCGTGCTGGACGGCGACGGCCAGCGCATTTGGCAAACCCCGTACCGCAACAATACCGAGGTGCAATCGCTGATGGGAGTGGGCGACAGCAATGGCGACGGGAGCGTGGAGTTGCTGGCTTCGACTGCGGACGGGGTGCGCCTGTTCCAGGCGGCGGACGGCGCGGTTTTGCTGGAGTTCGACGATGGGGTGCGGGCCCATACGGATGTGGTCTCCGGCGATGTGGACGGCGATGGGCGCGACGAGTTCCTGTTTGGTAGCGGCACCAAGTTGATCTGCGTGGAACAGGAGGAAGGCACCCTGAGCCGGGCCTGGACCCTCGAAGTGGAGGGTCGCAGCAGCGATATCGCCCTGGCCGATGTGGATAAAGACGGATTTCTGGATATTGTGGTGACGACCACGGACGGCTATGTAAAGGCGTACATGGGGGAGGCCGCTGCCACCGCGGTACAGGCCGTGGAGAGCACGCCGCAAAAAACGCATCTACAGCCGCCTTATCCCAACCCATTCAACAGCCGAGTGCATATCGATTTCAGCGTGGGGCAGGCCGGCAAGGTGCGGCTAGAGGTTTTCGGCCCGACTGGACAGCGGGTGAAAACGCTGCTAGAGGCGTGGCGGAAACCAGGGGCTTACCGGGTGCGCTGGGACGCTGGCGAGCTCGCCAGCGGGGTGTACCTTGTGCGCTTGCAAACGGGCGATGTTGTGCAGGAGCGCAAGATGTCGTTGGTCAAGTGAGCCAGAGCATGAAGCGGAGGGCCGCGATTACTTCAAACAGCCCTGCACGGCCGCCCGATAGCTTTCCAAACCCGGCGTCTTTAGGTCCTTCTCCTTGGCCAAGTCGTCCCACTTGCGCAACTGCACGGCACTTTCCCAATGGGGATTCCGTTCAAAGGCCGCTTTTTCTTCGCCCGACATGAAGCCGCCCTGCAACTCAAAACTCCGCTTGGAAGCCCGAGACAAGGTCTGGTAATAGGACCTATCCACAGTGCAGATATAGCGCTTGGCCGGCACGTGCAGCCCGACTGGCTCGGTCACTGCGTCGATGAAAAAGGGATCCAGATACTCGGCACCCACTTTTTCGTGAAGGAAATCCTCGGTCAGGAAATCGGCTTCTTCGTTGTGCTCGTCAGCTAGGAAATGACCCAGATCGTGCAGCAGGGCCGCCGCCACTTGCACCGAATCAGCCCCAGCCTGGTGGGCCTGGTGGGCGCATTGCAGGGCGTGTTCGAGTTGGGTCACGACTTCGTCGTAAAAGGACTGGCCTCTGCGCTCCATGTACGCGAATAAAGCATCGACTTTCTGGGTCGGCGTGCCTTGGGCCAATTCTCTGGCTAGGGAGGGATCTACGAGTGTATTCATGGCCTTGCGGTCTTTCCTTGAAAGTGGTCGATTTTGCTAATCAGGTGGAACAGCCGATCCTTAACATTGTTACCAAAACTACCTTTATTTTTTAGTTCGCTTATGCCTAAGAAAACCGACATCAAGCAACGCACTGACAACCAGATGGAGGAAATGTATGGCCCGGCATCTTCTGAGTCTATCCCTAATTCTCGCACTGCTAGACGTCGCCAGCGCCCAAAACCCACCCGCCGATGCCCCTTTCTCCTTCGCCCTGATCGGGGACATGCCATACTCTCCGACCGACAGCGTCCGCTTTGGTCGGCTCGTTGAGGACATTAACCGCGCCGAGGGTTTGGAATGGGTCGTCCACGTGGGCGATATCAAGGGCGGTAGCAGCCCCTGTAGCGATGGCCTGCTACAGAGCCGCTTCGAGTGGTTCCAGCAATTTGCACGCCCTTTTATTTTGGCTCCTGGCGACAACGATTGGACCGACTGCCACCGGAGCGGATACCAGCCGCTGGATCGGCTGGCGCGCGTGCGGGCGCTCTTTTTTCCGCGCCCAGGTTGGACTCTGGGCCAGCAACCCATGCGCGTCGGCACCCAAGGGGGCACCTTCCCCGAGCACGTGCGCTGGACCCACGGGCGGACGAGCTTTGCCGTGCTGCACATTGTCGGCAGTCACAATGCCACCGCCAAGTTTAAAGGCCGCGCTCAAGCTAACGACGAGGAAGTCAAAAGCCGCACCAACGCCGCCATTGCCTGGATGCGCGAAACATTCGTCCAAGCTGCGGAACAAGACCATCGCGCCATTTTCCTCATCATTCACGCCAATCCGCGCTTTGAGAGACGGGAAGACGAGCCGGACGGGCCGTACGCCACTTTTTTGCAGGCTCTAGAAGAAGAGGTCGTCCGCTTTGGCCGACCGGTGGCCCTAGCCCACGGCGACTCCCACTATTTCCGCGTGGACAAGCCGCTACGCCAAGCAGCCACGGGCCGGCGCTTGGTGCGCTTCACGCGCATCGAGCCTTTCGGCACGCCCGATATCCACTATCTGCGGGTGACCGTCGATCCAGCCGACAGCCATATCTTCCAGGTTCATGCCGAAATCGTCGAGACCAATATCGACTGAGCCTAGCCAACGAAAAAGAAAGCTGTCGCTGTCCCAAGTGGCTAAGTATATGAGCGTCGGGGCCATGTTTTTTGCCACCCCTTGCGCTAGGGTCGATATACGTTTCTACGATGAGCGAGGCGAAAGACGGTAACGCGCTGATTAGCGTCGTCAATTTCGTAAAGAATGCGATAGTCTCCCACTCGAATACGCCACGAATTCGAGCGGCCAACTAGTTTCTCTACTCCTAAAGGACGTGGTTCCGATTCTAAGTGAAGAAGATGCTGATTTATGCGTTGACGAATAGGATCTTGCAGGCGACGGCGTTCTCGTTCTGCTGCTGGACGCAGATAAACAGCATAAGCCATCGTTAAGGTGATTCTCCGGTCCCACGAAGAAAATCTCGTAACGACCGCGTTTCGCCATTTTCCTCATTAGCCTCTTCCATTAATAGGGCATCAACGGCATCTTGCAGATGCAGAGGGAGTGTCTCCCAATCGGTTTCCCGAGCGATCTTTTGCAGTAAGGTCTTGAAGTCGTCATATCCAAGTATCACCTCAATTACCTTGCCCGAGTCATCATATACCCATTTGGGGGAACGAGATTTTTCGAGAATGCTCGCCATAGTATCCTCCGTCTGGAGTAAGAAGTGATATGTCGATATTTTTCGATCTCACACGAACGCTGTCAATATTCTTAAGCGATGTCGATAATTTCCAAGGGCGTGGCGTAGCCACCGGGGATGTGGGCGGCGCGCCACTCCGGCGCATCGCGTCGTGGCAACGACAGGGCCGGCTCGCCCTTGCAGCTCAAGCGGTACAGCAGCCGGGCATCGTCGAGCGAGTTGATATTCGACTTGATCGGCGGCGAGTTGTGCAGGGTCATGTAGTTGTCCCACAGCGTCACATCGCCCGGCTCGTGCAGGTGGTCGTAGCGGAACTGCGGCTGCAACACGTGCGCTTCGAGCCGGTCGAGGAATGCGCGCGATGCTTCCGCCGACAACCCCTCCACCTCGACCGCCGGCCGCACCCGTGGCCGCGATGCCCAGATTGGACTGTGCAGGGACTTGATCCCGGAACGCGGGTTGGTGCGCACCAGCGGAGCGAGCCAGCCCTCGTCTCCCTCGTTCAACCGCCGCCGTAGCTGGATTTGCTCCAGAGCCGTCTGCTCTGTCGGCGGCAGCGCCGCAAAAGCCGCCGCGGTGTCGGCAAAAGCCGTCTCGCCGTTTAACGGCAGGCGCTTGCGCAACCGTATGAGTTCGCTATCCGAGCCTTCGTAGTATGGATGAGCCTTGCCGTCGTCGGGTGCCTGCACCCAATTCCCGCCTGGGGCATCGCGCGCCACCGGCGACTTGTGGGCGAGAAACATCGAGACGTAGATCGGCAAGGGCTCGTACTCAATATCCGTGTGCCACGAGCCGCCCCCGGTCACTCCGACGGGAGCCGTACTGCGTTCCCCCCGAAAGTTGGACACAACCAGCACCGCAGGCGACTCGTGCGGCAGGCATTGTAGTTGGCCGGGGAAGGCGGCGTTGACCGCGGCTGCCGAGCGACGCTCAAAGGGAATTAGCTCAAAAGGGCCGTCGCTGTCGCCATCTTGCTGGGCCGGTTTACCCCCACGCATGAAGTTGTTGGGATGCGGCACCGGCGCGCCCCAGTGGTTGGCGAAGCGCTCAAAGTGGGCTAGGGAAAAGGCTTCCAAGTCCTGCCCGGCAATGCTGACGATGCGAAACTGGCTCAGGGCATCCAGCAGAAAGGCGACCTGCTCGGGATTGAGCGGGCGGCACAGGTCTATGCCGGTGAAGCGCCGCCCGGCACCGCTAGCGGCCAGCGGCCCCTCGCTGCGGGCGTCCGTGCCGAATAACTCGCGCAGCTTTTCGTCTAACGGTTCTGTCTTTTGGCCCATGATGCTCCATCCTCTACCATAGCGATCCGCGTGGCTCGTCTATGCACTTTTATCTTTGCGCCTTGAATTTGTCAAGCACATTTCACCCGGCGAATCCTCGAAGGAGCGGAGCCTAGTCCGTATCCGCCCGCTCTAAGGCGGCCTCATAGTGTTCTCTGAGCACCTCGTCGAGGGCCTTAGAGGTATTCAGGTAATTGGACCATTCATAAGGCGTGATGTCAAAGCGCCGATCCCCCACCAGTGGGTCCGCGCCCCGCGCCAAGAGCAGGCGGGCCATCTCTAGCTGGTCGGCCATGACGGTTTTGTGCAGGGGCGTACTACCTCGGTCGTAACGGTTAAACCCACCGGCCAACCCATTGATATCCGCACCGCGATCCAACAAAAACTCCGCCGCTTCCAGCGCACCGCTATAGGCCGCAAAATTGAGCGCTTCCACCATAATCTGCTCGGCGGTGAGCACGGTGTCCGGATCCGGGTGGTAGAGGTGGCCGATGTCCTCTTTTAGCTGGCCTGCGGAGTCGAAGAACTCGGCCATCAGATCAACGCGGTTGACCCCGGCGGCAAAGCGCAAATCCACGGTCGCTCCCTCAGCGACCAACATGTGCGCCAGATCTAGATTCCTTTCCCTAAGCGCGTTCCATAAAATTTGGCCCCGGTTGCGGTTCACATCTACGCCGTTGGTCACTAGCAGTCGGACCATTTCGGGCTTGCTCCCGGCCCATTCGAGCTGATCGCTTCTTATGAACAGATCTAGCACGGTGATCGAGTCGTACGTGGCGGCGTTGGGGTCGGCACCGGCTGAGAGCAGGGCAGCGGCTAGTTCAACCGCGTTTTCGGGTAGCGGCACTCCTCGTGGCTCGCCGGCTAGGTGGTGCAGGAGAGTGGCTCCGCGAAAGTACGGGTATTCGTAGTACTCGTCGAAATAGCCACGTGCCGTCGCTAGCTCGGGGTACTCAGCGAGCAGTTTCTGTAGCGTCTCACTGTCGCCGACGTCGATGGCTTTTACGGCCTCGTAAAAGGCCCGGTGGTCGGTATCGCCACGGTCCCGGCCTTGGGGCGGCAGTTCCTCGCCCTCGTGCGGAATGGCCAAGGCGACTAATTCGGGCGGGCGCCCAGACCTGCTTTGGCGGTTGCCCAGCGGCACGACCACGTATTGGCGCCCGCCGGCCGTATAGCTCATCGGCGCGCCATAGGCGTTGCTAGGCAGTCCGACGCGGCCGATCTCCTCACCTGACGCCAAATCGTACGCCCGCAGGTACGCGTCGCGGTCGACGAAGTAGTCCCTGCCGGCGTCGGCTAGGTCGTGCGGGTCCTCGGAAGTGGCCAACAGAAGGTTCGGCGTGGCTAGGACAAAGGTGCGGTTGTCCCAGCCCATATCCGGCAGGTCAAACCCTTTGAGTGCTGGGTGATTGACCGGGCCTTCGCCCACTGCGGTCCGCCAAAGGTGTTCGCCGCTATTGAGGTCAATCGCGGTGATGCTGCCGTACGGGGGCTTGACCAGCGGCAGACCCCGAGGACCGACGATGTGCTCGCCGGCGCGGGCAGAAAACGCCGAATAAGCCTCTGGGTCATCTAACCGACGCAACTGCACGTTGGTAATGGCCATGTGCGACGGCACGTAGAGCACACCCGTGCGCGGATCGGCCGCGCCGCCCGCCCAGTCGGCACCACCCCATTGGCCGGGAACCGACAAGACGCCCTTCTCCGTCGGCGGCGTGTAGAGCGGACCGTAATCGTATTCGGCGAGAATGGCCTTGGCTTCCTCGCGCAACTCGGGCGTAAAGTCAATGAGGTCGTCCTCGCTGATGCCTTGGCGCTCAAAGGCCACGGGCTTGGTTGGGAACGGCTGCGTCGGCGAGGTCTTTTCCCCCGCTACCTGCGACTGCGGAACCGACTTTTCAACGATGGGCCAGATCGGCTCGCCGGTTACGCGGTCAAAGACAAAGCAAAAGGCCTGTTTCGTAAGCTGGGCGACGATCTTGCGCTCTTGGCCATCGACGACCACGTCCAACAGCAGGGGCACGGCCGGCGGGTCGTAATCCCACAGGCCGTGGTGGACTAGCTGGTAGTGCCACACCCGCTCGCCAGTCTCGGCTTTCAGACAGACGACCGACTCGCTGAAGAGGTTGTCGCCGGGGCGCTCGCCGCCGTAGTAGTCGTGGCTGGCCGTGCTCACCGGCAGGTAGAGGTTTCCCAGTTCCTCATCGGCCGTCATCGTAGCCCACACATTGGCCGCGCCGTAGGTTTTCCACGCAGCGTACCCCCACGTCTCGTTGCCGTACTCGCCCTCCTGCGGGATCGTGTGGAATTCCCACACCTTCTCGCCGCTACGCGCATCGAAGGCCTGCACATCGCCCGGGGGTATGTACTCGGCTGGCGGCCGGCCGCGCACATCCATGATCGCCGAGCCAACGGCGACCACGCCTCGGCAGACCACGGGCGGGGCGGTAACTCCGTAGCCCCTGCGCTCCCGTTCGCTCAACGGCCGGCGCAGTAAGGCCCCTAAATCGACGCGCCCGCCCTCGCCAAAAGTCGAGTCGGGGATGCCGGTTTTGGCGTCTATGGAGTACAGATGAGCGGTCGAAGTGGCCAGAAAGACCCGCTCAACCTCACCATCGGTCCAATAGCTCACCCCGCGCGAATTGCCCAAGAACATGGAACTGGCCTGCCAAGACTCCGGATCGAACGCCCACAGTTCCTCGCCACTTTGGCCGTCAATGGCCGAGAGGATGTTGTAGGGCGAGCCATAGTAAAGCACGCCGTTAATGGCGACCGGCGTGCCGCGATTGTTGTCGAAACCGAGGCGGAATCCGCCGCGCCGCCGACCACCTTGGCCCCGATCCCGACCCCGGCTAGCCCTAGCCGTTTCGGATATCTGCTGGTCGCGGGGCCTGTAGCGCCAGACCACGCGCAACTGATCGAAATTGTCGCGATTGATCTGGTCGGCGGGGGTGTAGCGGGTGCCGCCCTGATCGGCCCCGTAGTACGGCCAATCAACATCGCTGGTAAACGCCGCTGTCGCGATCGATAGCGATAACAAGACCGACAAGGCCCGACAGACGCGTTTATTCATCGGATTTCTCCTCTTCCGTTCGGGTACCCGCCTTCTCTACGGCGGCCTCATAGTGCTCTTTGAGCAGCTCGTCGAGGGCCTTAGAGGTATCCAAGTAGTTGGTCCACCCATAAGGCGTGGTGTCATAGGCCCGGTCCCCCAGGAGCGAGTTCGCGCCCCGCGCCAAGAGCAGGCGGGCCATCTCTAGCTGGTTGGCCATGGCGGTTTTGTGCAGAGGCGTACTGCCGTGGTCGTAACGGTGAAACTCACCGGCAAAGCCGTCGATATCCGCACCTCGATCCAGCAAGAATTCCGCCGCTTCCAACGCGCCGCTATAGGCCGCAAAATTGAGTGCTTCCACTATAATCTGCTCGGCGGTCAGCACAGTGTCCGGGTCCGGGTGGTAGAGATGGCCGGTTCCCTCTTTCAACTTGCCCTCCGAGTCGAAGAATTCCGCCATCAGATCAACGCGGTTGACCCCGGCGGCAAAGCGCAAATCCACGGGCGCACCCACCGCGATCAACATGCGAGCTAGCTCCAATTCTCCCTCGATAAGCGCGTCCCACAGCACCCGACCTCGGTTGCGCCCTAAGTCCACGCCCTCGGCGGCCAAGAGCTGAACCATCTCGTCCTTATTCCCAGCCCAACCGAGCTGGGCACTGCTTATCACCAAGTCCAGCACAGCGACCGAGTCATACGTGGTGGCGTTGGGGTCGGCACCGGCTGAGAGCAGGGCAGCAGCTAGTTTAACCGCGTTTTCGGGTAGCGGCGCTCGTTGCGGCTCGCCGGCGAGGTGGTGCAAGAGAGTGGCTCCACGAAAGTAAGGATATTCGTAGTACTCGTCGGAATAGCCGCGTGCCGTCGTTAGCTCGGGGTACTCCGCGAGCAGTTTCTGTAGCGTCTCGCGGTCTCCGGCATCAATGGCTTTTACAGCTTCGTAAAAGGCTCCGTGATCGGCATCGCCGCGGTCGCGGCCTTGGGGCGGCAGTTCCTCGCCCTCGTGCGGAATGGCCAAGGCGACCAATTCGGGCGGGCGACCCGATTCGCCTAGATAGTTACCTAGCGGCAGGACCACGAACTGACGGCCGCCGGCCGTATAGCTCATCGGCGCGCCATAGGCATTGCTGGGCAATTCGACGCGGCCGATTTCCTCGCCCGACGCCAGCTCGTACGCCCGCAGGTACGCGTCGCGATCGACGAAGTAATCCTCGCCGGCGTCGGCTAAGCCGTGCGGGTCCTGCGAAGTGGCCAACAGGAGGCTCGGCGTGGCTAGGACAAAGGTTCGGTTGTCCCAGCCCATATCCGGCAAGTCGTGCCCTTTGAGCGCCGGATGATCGACCGGCCCCTTGCCTACCGTCGTCTGCCACAGGTGTTCGCCGCTGTTGAGGTCAATGGCGGTGATACTGCCGTACGGGGGTTTGACCAGCGGTAGGCCCCGAGGGCCGACGACGTGCATGTTATTGCTAGCAGAAAACGCCGAATGAGCCTCCGGGTCATCTACCCGATGCAACTCCACGGTGGTAATGGCCATGTGCGACGGTACGTAGAGTACTCCCGTGCGCGGATCCGCCGCACCGCCCGCCCAGTCGGCACCGCCCCATTGACCGGGGACTGATAAGACGCCCTGCTCCGTTGGCGGCGTGTAGAGCGGACCATAGTCGTATTCGGCGAGAATGGCCTTGGCTTCCTCGCGCAACTCGGGCGTAAAGTCAATGAGGTCGTCCTCGCTGATGCCTTGGCGTTCGAAGGGAGCAGGCTTGGTCGGAAAGGGTTGCGTCGGGGCCGTCTTTTCGCTGGGCACCTGCGATTGGGGCACCGGCCGTTCGACGATCGGCCAGATCGGCTCGCCGGTCACGCGATCAAAGACGAAGCAAAAGGCCTGTTTGGTTAGCTGGGCGACGACCTTGCGCACTTGGCCAGCCACGACCACGTCCAACAGCAGAGGTGCAACCGGTGGGTCATAGTCCCACAGACCGTGATGGACGAGCTGGTAGTGCCAAACTCGCTCGCCGGTGTCGGCTTTCAGACAGACGACCGACTCGCTGAAGAGGTTGTCGCCGGGGCGCTCGCCGCCGTAGTAGTCGTGGCTAGCTGTGCTCACCGGCAGGTAGAGGTAGCCTAACTCCTCGTCGGCCGTCATCGTAGCCCAGACATTGGCCGCGCCGTACTTTCTCCACGCATCGCTTTCCCACGTCTCGTTGCCGTATTCGCCCTCTAACGGGATCGTGTGGAATTCCCATACCTTCTCGCCGGTACGCGCGTCAAAGGCCTGCACGTCGCCGGGAGGGGTGTACTCGGGCGGCGGCTGGAAGCGCCAGTCGCCCATAGCCGAGCCAACGGCGACCACGCTTCGGCAGACCACGGGCTGGGATGTGACTCCGTAGTTCCAGCGATCCCTTTCGCCCAGCGGCCGGCGTAGCGAGGCCCCCAAATCGACGCGTCCACCCTCGCCGAAGTCCGGGTCGGGCAGGCCGGTCTTGGCGTCGATGGAATACAAATGGGAAGTCGAAGTGGCCAGAAAGATCCGCTCGACCTCGCCATCGGTCCAATAGCCAACTCCGCGCAAATTGCCCAAAAAGCGGAAGTTCATCCGCCAAGCCTCTGGGTCGAAAGTCCACAGTTCCTCGCCGCTTTGGCCGTCGAGAGCCACGAGAATGTTGAAGGGCGAGGCATAGTAGATCACGCCGTTGACGGCCAGCGGCGTGCCGCGGTTGTTGTCGAAGCTGAGGTTGCGTCCCTCCGGGTTGGGGCCAGCCGTCTCATAGATCTGCTGATCGGGGGGGCGGTAGCGCCAGATCACGCGCAACTGATCGAAGTTGTCGCGATTGATCTGGTCCGCCGGGGTGTAGCGGGTGCCGCCTTGGTCGGCCCCGTAGTACGGCCAATCGACATCGCCGGCAAACGCCGCTCCCGCAAGCGACAGCGACAACAGCGACAGCAAGGCCCCACAGACTCGTCTGTTCATGCTTTCTCCTCTCTTCATAAGTAAGGTCTCGAAGGAAGAGTCGGCGTTAAACAGTGTCAACGGGACCGTTCGTCGCAACGTCCTCTGCGCTCAGCGGTACTGGTCCAAATTCCCCTTGTATTCCAAGCCCAGCACTTCCCGGCCCCGCGCCGTATTGCAGGTGGCGTCGGCTTCGGGCGTGCCGACCACGTGCAATACGTCAAACTCCACCTCGTCCCTTTCTAAGGCCAGTCGGCAGGCTTCGGCCAAATCGTGGCGACAGACAAAGCCGTTGCGAATGTTCTGCAATGGTTCCCGGTATTTGCCGATCCCCAAGCGCGAATCCACGATATAGTCGGGCCGCAAGACCACGACGGGCAGCCCAAAGGCTTCGTGGAACTGGCGGCACATCTCCTCCTGTAGTCGCTTGCACACCGCGTACAGACTGCCGTCGGGGCGCCGTACCTCCGAGGAAAAGAAAATTCCCTCGGGATGCACGGTCTGGCACGAGCCGATGTGTACTACTTTGCGGACGCCCTGCTCTTGGGCCACTTGCAGGACATTCCACAAACCCTTGAGATTGATGAGGAAGGGCTTGTCGTCGTTGGGATCGCCGACGAAGTAAACCGCCGTGTGAATGACGCAATCCACGCCGCTAATGGCCCGCTCCACCGCGTGGTAATCGGCCAAATCGCCGTGGATCACTTCGCCGTCGTTCCAGTCGCCGTCTGTGTCGCGATACGCCTCCCAAGCTTGGGGCCCGTAGTCAAAGGCGCGGATATCGTGCTTGCCAGCTAGGTTTTGCAAGACGGCGCGGCCGAGCCAACCGGCGGCACCGAAGACTACTGTTTTCATGGGGAATTCCTTTCTCGAATCGCCGATGGCATCACGGCAACAGAAGTGGCTTGCGGCAGCTACCGATCGGACTTGTCGCTCGCTAGTTACCGCCGTTCATAGCGATCGGCTCGGCGGCGACCCAACAGCCCCGGGCACAGGCGGCGAAAGTCATCGGGCATGCGTTCGTACGTCTCCGGCCACAGAGGCTGATGGCCGCCTTCGATCCAATTGTTAAACCAAGGCGGGTAATACGCGATATTCAGCCCGATCCGCACGTCCTCGCTCTGATTGGCCCGGGCTTGGTGAAAAAGCCCCCCGTGCCACAGCATCACGGAACCAGCGCGGCCTTCTACGGGCTTGATCAACGGGCTATCAGCACCCATATCGGGTGGCGGAGCGGGCCGCCGCGACCGATGGCTCATGGGCACGACGCCGGTGGCCCCGTTGGCCGCGGTAAAATCCGTGAGCATCCAGATGCTGTTGATCATCCACGGCACATCGGGCACTTGGGCAAACGCGCCCGCAGAATCTACGTGTAAATGCTGAGTTGGTGCCCCAGGCCAAGTCGGCTTAGAGCACGCTTCAACGACGCGGCAACGCGGCCCCAAAAAGTGCCGCGCAAGGGCCACGGGGTCCGGGTGGAAGGCACAGCTCCAAACCTCGTCGTCTTGGTTGAGCATACCGAACAAGGTCTGATAGTGCTCGTCGCCCACGATATAGTCCAGGCAACGCGGGTCGCTGTGTAGCGCCAGACAGCGGCGGCCCAACGCCAAGGCGGCCTCGCGGGGTATGCGGTCTTTTAGCACGCAGTACCCATACGCGTGTAGATGCTCGGCGGCGGTCTGCAATTCTTCGTTCATGCCTCTACCTCCACGCCGGCTTCTTGGGCGACCTGCACTAGCTGGCACCAGACCTCTTCTTCCACCGGGATGCCTTCGCGCCGATAGCGCTCTTCGGCAGCGAATTCGCGTTCGCCCGGCACCAGCACCCCGTTGCTGCCAAGCGCCGGCGCTGACGAGCGCACATAGGCGATCATGCGGTCCAATTCAGCGCGAAAGCGCTCGGCTTCTCCCCAAGCAGCCGCGTCCACCGCCAACAGCCACATCGTATTGGCATTGGACTCCAGCCCCTCCTCGCGCCAAGTCGGCTCGCCTAGCAGGCAGCTAAAAATCTGGGCCATGAAGCCCAAGCCGAAGCCCTTGTATCCTTGGACTCCGCCAAATGGCAAGATCGCCCCGGCCTCGTACAGGTCGGCGGGGTCGGTGGAAGGCGCTCCAGTCCGATTTACTAAGGTGCCTTCAGGTAGCGCTTGCCCGGTATCCCGGTATAGGCGCACGCGCCCTTCGGGCAGGGCCGCGGTTGAAAAATCCATTACTACGGGTTGGTCCGAGGTGGGCGCGGCAAACGAAATGGGGTTGGTGCCCAACCGCCCTTCGCGACCGCCAAACGGCGCAACCCAATGCCCCTCGCCCGCCGTGCTGCAGGTGACCAGCGCCACACACTGGGCCTGAGCGGCCTGTTCCGCGTACGCTCCTAGCCGCCCCACGTGGCGGCAACGGCGCAGGCTGGCACTGCCCACGCCAAACCGCCGGGCGCGTTCAATCGCCAGCTCCGTGGCCCGGCCGGCCCCAATCTGGCCAAAATTCCACTGCCCATCCACCAGCGCGGTAGCGGCAGCACCCTCTCGCACCAATACCTTCGCGCCCGGCACAATGACACCACGGCGGATGTCTTCTACGTATTGCGGGACGCGCAATACCCCGTGCGAAGGCAGGCCCATGAGATCGGCCTGTACCAACAGGCAGGCTACAGTCTGCGCCTCTTGGGCCGGGGTGCCGTGGGCCTCAAAAACGCTGGCGGCTAACCGCTCCAGCGCGTCGGCTTGGAATCGTCTCGTCATAAGTCCGCAGATCTCACTCTACGACGAAGGTCGCACGGGTCTCTTGGCTTTCCCGGTACCCAATGCGGATCGCCTTGGCCCGCAACAAGGTGGTCGTCCCAGCTTCCATGCGCAACGGCTCGGTGTAGAGGTGCCAGTGCGGCTGGTCATCCACGGCATACGCCACAGAGGCACCCTGCGTGGCGCAGTGGAGCTGCACCAGCAGCGGCCCGCGGAATGTACCGCCTTCCAGCGCTGGCTCGGTCCCGGGACTGTCGGCGCAAATAGGCACGCATACCGGCGGGGCCGTCTGCGGTTGTTGGCCCTCGGGATACCACTGCCGCACCATTTCGCTTTCCGCCATTCGGCCCATGTCACCCACTTCTCGCAGCCATTCGTCCAAGGCTCCCCGTAGGAGATCCCGCTCCGGCTGGTACTGGGAATTGGCCGCCAAGTTGTTGACCTCGTGCGGGTCGGCTTCGGTGTCGTACAGCTCTTCGACCGGCCTCGGATACCGGAACATGGCCGCTTGCGTCTCGTCCAGCCCGTCGGCCAAGTGCAAGCGCCACATCTCCTGCACAATGGGGTGCCGATTGCGATAGGGGATCCACGCCAGGTAGGGGAGATCTGGCCGATAGTTGCGGATGTACTTAAAGCGGCGGTCGCGCACGGCCCGCACCATGTCGTACGCCTCGTCGTGCCGGTCCCGGCTCGCGTATATGTACTCTCGCGGCGATTGGGCTTGGCGGCCCAAAAACGCACGGCCCTGCATGTGGGCAGGCACATCAATCCCCGCGAGCGAGAGCATCGTGGGGCCTAAATCGACGGTGCTTACCAAGTCCCCGCAGACCTGTCCCGCTTCCATGCCTGGGCCGCGGACGATCAGGGGCACGTGAATGCCTGCGTCGTACGGCCAGCGCTTGCCGCGCGGTAGCGGGCCGTGATCGCTCCAGTGAAAGACGTACGTATTCTCGGACAAGCCGTCTTCGTCGAGTTGTTGCAGGAGCTGGGCAAGCTCTTGGTCGCTGTGCGCAATATGCGTGTACATTCGCGCCATGGCTTGACGCACTAAGGGGGTATCGGGGAAATAGGGCGGCAGCGGGATGGCATCCGGGTCGAACTCCGGCTCCGGGCACTTCTCGGGCCACATGCCGCTTTCGTGGGTGCGCGTGGGGTTGAAGACCGCGAAAAACGGCTGGTCTGGGTCGGGACGGTCGCGCCAGTGAGCGTGCGTGCCGAGCGCATCCCAAGCGGTCAGCGGGGGAGTAAACTGGTAGTCGGTCTTGGCGTTGTTGCTGCAGTAATACCCAGCCGCCCGCAGGTATTCCGTGAAGCACTTTACGTAGTGCGGCACAACGGCCGAATACGGCGTGGGCATTTCCGGTGTGGCGCGATTGGCGTGGGTCGTGCGCATATGGTGGGTGCCGATGGAGATCGAGTACATGCCGGTGATGATGGCCGACCGGGCCGGGGCACAGACACCGGCCGTGGAGAAGCAGTGCGTCCAGCGGCAGCCCTCGGCTGCGAGCCGATCCAAGGTGGGCGTGCGCGCCACCGCATCGCCGTAGCACCCGTACCGGGGATTGGTATCCTCAAATGAAATCCACAGGAAATTGGGCTTTCGCTCAGCCATAGATCTCTAGCCTTTATTTTTATTGACAACGTAATGGTTCGCGACGCGCCGAAAGTTGCAGCGGGATGCGGCGAACTGTCAAGCGCGCGATTCACCTGCACCCCGGCTGCTTGCTCGCTGGCACAGGGTTGTTTGCGGCATACTCGTTACGCATAATATGCGCTGCCAATTCTCAAAAACAGATAACGCCGAGAAGAAGCTGCCATGAATCAGGACGCCTATCGCCGCAGTGCTGTCCGTCGCCAGAATTGGCGACGCATAGAAGCACTGCTAGAGGAGGCCGATGTGCGCATCGGCGGAGATCGGCCTTGGGATATAGAAATCCACGACGACCGCTTGTTCGCGCACGTGCTGGGCCACGGATCGCTGGGCGCGGGTGAGTCGTACATGGATGGGTGGTGGGACTGCCCGCAACTAGACGAACTTTGCGCGCGGATCTTGCGCGCCCGGCTGAACCTGAAGTTGCGCGGTCGGCACCTGCTTTTGCCCTATCTGAGGGCACGGCTGCTCAACCTGCAAACGCCCGCTCGCTCCTTCCAAGTCGGCCAGCGCCACTACGATATAGGAAACGACCTGTACCGGGCTATGCTCGACCAGCGCATGATCTATAGCTGCGGCTACTGGCGCAACGCCGCCAATTTAGACGAGGCGCAAGAAGCCAAGCTCGACTTGTGCTGCCGCAAGCTAGGGCTGGAGCCGGGGATGACCCTACTCGACATCGGCTGCGGCTGGGGAGGCACCCTGCGGTTTGCGGTCCAGCGCTACGGAGTCAAAGGGGTGGGCGTCACCGTCTCCAAGGAGCAGGCAAAACTGGCTGCGGAGACGTGCCGCGGGCTGCCGGTAGAGATTCGCTTGCAGGACTACCGAGCCTTAGACGAGCGCTTTGACCGCATCTCGTCGATCGGCATGTTCGAGCACGTGGGCGTCAAGAACTACTCAATCTTCATGCACACGGTCAAACGCTGCCTCGCCCCAGACGGGCGCTTTTTATTGCACACCATCGGTCGCAACAACTCGGCGGCCCGTAACGATCCTTGGATCGAACGCTACATCTTCCCCAACTCCCTGCTGCCTTCGGCCAAGCAGATTGCCACGGCCGCCGAGGGGCACTTCGTCTTAGAGGACTGGCATGCCTTCGGCCCGCATTACGACCGGACGCTGATGGCTTGGTGCGCCAACTTCAACGCGGCTTGGAGCGAACTCAAGGCCCACTACGACGAGCGCTTCTACCGGATGTGGACGTTCTACTTGCTGTCCTCCGCTGGCTCCTTCCGCGCTCGGGCGAACCAACTTTGGCAAGTGCTCTTCTCGTCCAGCGGGATTGCAGGGTCCTACGAAGTGCCGCGATAAAAGATGCCTACACAGACAAAACGTTCAGGAGGTCGATATTGGCCGAAGTAAAACACCTAGCCATGGAAACGCTAACCGCAGGGCTAGACGACATTCGTCAGTCGCCCAAAGCCATCGGCGTGTTGGAGCTGATCGTGCGGCGGCCACAGACGGAGACGCGGGAAGTCTTAGACGTGGGGGAACTCGATCTAGCCGAAGGGCTGGTGGGCGACAATTGGAAACGGCGCGGCAGCTCACAAACCGCAGATGGATCGGCGCACCCAGACATGCAGCTCACGCTGACCAACGCCCGTTTGATGGCCCTAGTGGCCCAAGAGAAGCAGCATTGGCCCCTAGCAGGGGATCAGCTATACATCGACTTCGACCTAAGCGTGGATAACGTGCCGCCCGGGACTCGTCTGTCCCTAGGCGCGGCCGTGATCCAAATCACGGAGCCACCCCACACTGGTTGTAAAAAATTTGCTGCCCGCTTTGGGCTGGACGCCCTGAAATTTATCAGTTCCCCGGTGGGCAAACAGCTTCAGCTACGCGGCGTCAACGCCAAGGTCATTCGCCCGGGCGCGATACGGGTTGGAGATATTGTGAAGAAGCTGTGAGCGTCAGTACCTATTTGCTATTCCCCTAATGGGCCGCTTGGGCTGAAAAAAGAGGACCCGATCATGCTACGGCCAACGTTGCTCGCCTGTGCACTCTTCGTCTTCGCCCTGTCGGCTGTTCCGGCCCCGGCCCAACATTCGGCGGCACGCCAGTGGAACGACGTCCTCTTAGCGGCCATCCGCGACGACTTCGCTCGACCCACGGTCCACGCCCGCAACCTCTTCCACACCAGTATAGCCCTGTACGACGCTTGGGCGGTATACAGCGACGGACCAGAGCAGACCTATATGCTGGGCAAAACCATAGGCGGCTTCACCTGCTCCTTTTCCGGCGTACCCCGCCCCGACGACGTGGAGGCCGCCCGCCGCGAAGCCATGAGCTATGCGGCCGCTCGCCTCCTGAGATTCCGCTTTCGCCTTTCGCCGGGCTGGGTACAGTCATTCTCCCAAATCAACCGACTCATAGGGGAGTTGGGTTACAGTACGACCTTTCACTCCACAGACTACGCCGACGGCAACCCCGCGGCCTTGGGCAACTACATCGCCCAATGCCTGATGGATTTTGGGATGCAGGACGGTGCCAACGAGCGCAGTGTCTACTACGGCAACTACGGCAACCGCTTCTATATGCCTTTCAATCCTCCCTTAGAGCCGATCCTGCCGGGCCACGGCGGCCTCCTCGACCCCAACTTCTGGCAGCCCCTCAAACTTGAGGAGTTCATCGATCAAAGCGGCAATGTCTTGCCCGATGCGGCCCCGCCGTTCCTCAGTGCGGAATGGGGTTTGGTGACGCCCTTTGCCCTCGGTCCAGAGGATTTGACCGTGTACCAAAGGGAGGGCCATGACTATCCCGTGTACCACGATCCCGGGCCGCCGCCCCACATTGACGGCCAACAGCCCGATGTCGTCGGCCGCATCGGGGAACTGAAGCTGGCCTCTGGGGAATATCAGTGGGGCTTTGCCCTCGTAGCTCTCTGGGCGTCCCATCTCGACCCGGCCGATGGCGTCCTCTGGGATATTTCGCCCGGCAACATCGGCAATGCCCCCGAATTGCCCCAGACCTTCGCCGAGTACCAAGCGTTCTACAACCTGCTCGAAGGTGGCGACGTCGGCCAGGGCCACCCGCTCAATCCCCACACTGGCCAGCCCTACGAAGAACAGTGGGTACCGCGCGGCGACTACACCCGAGTGCTAGCCGAATTCTGGGCCGATGGTCCGGATACCGAGACCCCACCCGGCCATTGGTTTACCATCCTCAACTACGTCAGCGACCATCCCCTCTTTGAGAAGCGCTTCAAAGGAGAGGGGCCGATCCTCGACGACCTTGAATGGGATGTCAAATCCTACTTTGCCCTAGGAGGTGCCGTGCATGACGCCGCAGTAACCGCTTGGGGTCTCAAGGGCTGGTACGACTATGTCCGCCCCATTTCGGCCATTCGCTGGATGGCCGACCGCGGCCAGAGCACCGATCCCGATCTACCGCGTTACGACCCGGCTGGTCTGCCGCTCATCGACGGCTATATCGAGTTGGTCCAAGCCGACGATCCCCTTGCTGGCGAGGAGGGCGATCACATCGGCAAAATCAAGTTGAAGTCTTGGCGCGGGCCGACCTACATCGCCGATCCAGACATCGACTTGGCCGGCGTCGGCTGGATCTTGGCCGAGAACTGGTGGCCGTACCAACGGGCCTCGTTTGTAACCCCGCCCTTTGCTGGCTACATCTCAGGCCACTCCACCTTCTCGCGGGCTGCCGCCGAGGTTTTGACCCTGCTCACCGGCGATCCCTTTTTCCCGGGGGGCCTAGGCGAATTTCGCGCCGAGCGCAACAGCTTTCTCGTTTTTGAGGAAGGCCCTAGCGTCGATGTGGTGTTGCAATGGGCCACCTACCGCGACGCCGCAGATCAGACCAGCCTGTCGCGTATATGGGGAGGTATCCATCCGCCGGCCGATGATATTCCCGGTCGGGCTATCGGTGCCCGCATTGGCGTGGATGCTTTTGCGCTGGCCGAAGCGTATTTCGGGCAACCGACCACTGCCGTAGCCGAGGAGTTCACCGCTGACAGGCCCACCGCGTTCACCCTGTCCCAAAATTACCCCAATCCCTTCAACAGCAGCACGGCCATTGCCTTTGACCTACCCCACCAAGAGGCCGTGGAGTTGAGCGTGTACACCATCGCCGGCCAGCAGGTCGCCACCTTAGTCCGAGGCGTCCGGACCGCAGGACACTATCGGATAACCTGGGACGGCCGCAACGACGCGGGGGTTGCACTGGCCAGCGGCGTGTACCTGTACCGCTTGCGGATTGGAGTGCTGGTGGAGACGCGGAAAATGTTGTTGTTGCGTTGAGAATATTCTAAAACCCGCCGCCCTGCGGACCGTCTCCACCCCCTCGCGGCCCACCACCGCCCCGCGGCCCACCGCGCTGGCGCTGCCTCTGCTGTAGATGCGCCTTTAGGGCTTCGATCTGCTCGGCGTCTAACGCCGTGGCGAGCGCGGTCATGATCTTGTCGCGCATCTTGGTCTGCTGCTCGCGCATTTTCTCGCGCATAGCCCGAAAATCGACCTCGCCACTGAACATTTCCGCCAACATCTGCCTTTGCTCGACGTATAGCGGCCTAAGCGCCTGCCGCAGCGCGGGTAGCTGCTTGTCGGTCACCTTGAACTTTTCATCAAAGGCCAGTAGGGCAAAAACCTGCTCCGGTGCCATGCCGCCGCCCATGCCGCCACGCCTACCTCCTGGCTGAGCTTCGAGCACCGCGGCGCTCGACAAACTAATGGCGACAATCCATAAGGCCACCTTGCGAATGCACATCTCACGGTTCTCCTTGTAAAAAATTTGAGGGACACTACGGCGAATTAGACACCCCATCACCGCGATTCATTCCCGCGCTTTTGCGGCCGTTGATCCTATCGACACGGCGAGGCGGTACCCGTTGCTGCTTCTAAGGAGACGTTGCTAGACTTTGAGACCAAATTTACAATAATCTATTCTCATGCGACCCGAGGGCTAGAGGAGTCCGAACGTTTTTCAATTGAAGAGGAGATACCATGGCGGAAAATCTGACCCTTCAAATCGAGGAAATTCGCGACAGTTTGACGCGGGGGGACTTTGCCAACGAAGCTCAAATCTCTCGCAGCGTGGTGATGCGTCTCCTGAATACACTGGGTTGGAACGTCTGGGATCCTAAAGTGGTGATTCCCGAGTTTCCCATCAAGAGACGCAAAGTCGATTACGCACTTTGTCATCCGCCCGGCAAGCCGTCCGTCTTGGTCGAGGTCAAAGATGTCGGCAAGGCAAACGCAAAAGGCGAAGAGCAGCTCTTTGATTACTGCTTTAGGCAGGGAGTTCCGCTCGCCGTGCTGACTGATGGGCGTTCTTGGGGGTTCTTCTTTCCAGCAGGACAGGGTAGCTATCAAGAACGGCGCTTTGCCACGGTGGACTTAGTTAATGACGACGCGACTGAAGGTGCCGAGAGAATAAGCCGTTATCTCGCCTTTGAGACCGTGCGAGCCGGGGAAGCGCACCGACGCGCCCATGACGACTACTACACTTTCCGACAGCAGAGCGAAGCGGCCGCGAACTTTGAGGCGGTGTGGGCCGAACTTCTCCACGAGCCACCCGAGGTCCTCAAGGACTGGTTCTGTGAGGAAGTGGAACGGACCAGCGGTGTGCGACCGGACCTTCGCCGCGTGGAGGAGTTTATTCGGGGGCAAGGTTCCAAATCATCGCCAAGACGTTCTCAAACGGTGAAGACTTCTGAGGTCCCTACCGAACCAACACTGGAGCATTTCCAAGCAGTTTCCGAACTCCCCAAGGGCCGACAGGGGAAAGAGTTTTCGTTCACCTTCCGCGGGCAAACGGAATGGTTCCGTAATGGCAAGGAATTGTTGGTGGGCGTCTTCGAGCGGCTTTTAGAAAAGGATGTCCAGTTCTGCGAGAAACTGGAACCGCATTTGAAGGGACGTACGCGGCAGTACCTCGCACGCGATCGGTATGCGCTCTACCCCGACGATCTCAAGCTGGCCGAGACACAGTCAGCTTCCCTATCCGGCGGGTGGTGGCTAGGAACGAACAGCTCTACATCCACGAAAAGGAACCAAATTCAGATAGCGTGCCGAGTCGCCGGCATCGAGTTCGGCAAGGATCTAATCGTCAAACTCGGTGAGTAGAGAGATCGGTGAGTAGAGAGAACTGTGCTTCGGCATCCTCGGCAATCTTGTCAATCGCCTGAATCGCGTCCCTAGCGTCTTTTTTCGATATGTGCGGTTTCAATTCCGTCAGCCGCGTGGCTCTTTCATCAACCGAAGTTTTATCCTCTCGAAGATTTACGTAGAACGCGGTTGCCAGACGCTCGAGCTCGCTGACGCCTTTGTTGCTGAGCCGGTTGGTCACGAACGCAACGGCGGTCCCGTACTTCTCCAATGTCCTAGGATACAGGCCCTCTATGTATTCGCTCTGGGGCGTAGGGGAGATACGGGGACCGTAGGGCCATTGCGTTTCAAGCTTCAATAATCCGTCCGCACGTAGAGCAGTGAGTTCATCTCTCAAGTCGAACGAGAACGGTCCATGCTTGTACAGGATGAAATCGAAGCCCAGCGGAATTCCGGCGAGCTCCTGCGCAAGAAACGTGGCTTTCTGAACATGCGTCTCGCCGCACCAGCTTCCATTGTTGCGAAGACCCTCTATCAGTCGCGTCAATAGCCCAGCCCTTCTCAGTCTATCCATCTTGTTTCTCCTCTTCCTGTTTGTTGATAATTGTGAGACGGTTGTTGTCCATCCATGTATTTGCCCCATCGAAAAACTGCCGATTAGCGAAGACGTAGTCGATTGAAACCACAGGTATGTTGCTTAACACCTCGGAAAAAGTGATGGACGATACAATCCGGCCGTCACGCATTCGCACCGGGAAATCCGGCGCACCGCTTTTCTGACTATAACGGTCATGACGGAAGTGTTCCTCACCGTATTGATCCGCTAACGCCTCAAAAACTAATTTTCCTGACTCCGGGTTGATGGTGACATCTTTGGGGTTCCGTCGGTAGAGGCACTTGAAGTGCTCGCGCCGTACGATTCGGCGTGCATGTGTATGACCAACCTTCTCCTCCTCCTCAAATGCGGCTTCCCATAGAGCAGCCGTCACTTCGTTGTCCGTCATTTTTAGATGACTCTCCAAGTCCGTTGCAAGCGCGCCACCATCGAGCCATTCCTTGAGAAAATCCATTAGATGAATGTTGTAAATTCGACGCACGGGATGAAAGTAAACCTGCGAGTACATAAAATATCGTGCAAGCATCAACGCTTCCGCTGACTTAATGCCGCCCTCTTCCATACCTAGTGCTGGCTCTTGAGATTCCCCATTCTCGTCCGATGGGGCCGGCGGCAAAATGCGCAGAGTATCGATCAGCAGGTGGTGGTCAAACTTTCCATAGACGACTCCTACATGGTGCGAGTCCCGTAACAGATAGTCCATGCGGTCGACGCCGAACGCATCTCCAACGATAATTTCCGTCAAGATCGTCTCCCAATCTGCGAACTCTAAGTCGGTAGCCTTCTTTGGTCCGATGGCCAGTTTTTCGAGGTCTTCGGGACGAAGCGGGGGGGTGCCAGATCCCCAAATCGTTTTCATTTCGTCGCTAACAATAATCTTCCGCGTCAAATCCTCGTGATCCCAGTCGTCTGGTAGAAGCTCCTTTTCAGCCGCGTGCGAGAACGGCAGATGGCCAATGTCGTGGCATAGTGCGGCCATACGAACCACCCGCCGCCAATACGCTCGTTTGTCAGGAGCATTGAGCGGTTCCAGCAAATGCTTGATTTCATCCGTGACATTGTCTGGATCAGTGACAACATCGAAGACCCGTCCGGCGAGTTCCATAACGCCGAGCGAATGCTCGAATCGCTTATGTGTTGCGCCAGGATAAATAAGATAGGTCATTGCCAGTTGGTGGATATGACGTAGTCTCTGGAACGGACGGGAATCAAGAACTTTGCGTTCGTCGCTGTCCAAACGAATGAACACATGGATTGGGTCTCTAATTTCGTGAGTATACTTCACGGAATTTTATTCCTTATGAAAAAATCAGTCGGGCCACCCACCTAACAGGTTTTACCCAGCACAGAAGTTACATTGACCGGGTGGTCGACAGTACTGGAACTAGCAACCTATTCTCTTGTCAAAGAGCTACGCTACGATAAAAGCCTATGAGTGGCACATATCCGAGTCAAGGGGATTATGTCGCTCTCCCACACACCAAGAACCGGATATTATAGATGTTGAGAACCTGATACTTTTGTAACTGGACGCTCCCGGCAGCCTATCAGCACGACGCCGGTTTTTGCTGCCCTTTTTTTTCTAATAGGATCCGCCGCCCCACCACAGCACTCGCCGCCCATCTCAACGCCTATGTCGCCGCTCTTGCCGATCACATCCTCATCGCTCACGCCGAATCTCGCAGCAAGACCAAGCTCAGTACGTCCACTGTCGCGGCAGCGGCCGCTCGCGCACTAGCAGCCTCTCTAGCAACCGCTTGCGGACCGCTTGCAGTTGAGTGGCGTACGCGCTTTCGCCCGCCACATCTTCGTAGGCCAGCGGATCGCGCTCCAAGTCGAAGAGAGTCTCCGCTCCACCTGCATCCACCACGTAGCGCAACCCCTCCACGCGCAGCGTCTTCCAGTTGGATTGCGGTTTGGTCGGCGTCATTTCCGTAATGGCGCAGCCGGGGCCAGCGCCCTCCTCCTCGCGCAAATCGGCCAGCAGGGAACTGCCTTGCAATGCAGCCGGCCGCTGAATTGCCGCGGCTTCCAGCAGCGTCGGCACCACGTCTAACGCCTCGACGATGCGGGAGCAATGCCCACCGTCCCTTGCCCCGGCGGGCCAGCGCATCAGCAAGGGGACGCGCGTGACCGCATCATGGCCAGGGTAGCCCTTGCCGTAGCGCAGATGCTCGCCGAGCCACTCGCCGTGATCGGACGTGAAGACGACGATGGTATTGTCCGCAATGCCGAGGACGTCGAGCCGGTCGAGGATGCGGCCGACGTGGTGATCAACCTCGGATACCATGGCGTAATAGCCGTGGCGGGCGGAGCGCAATTCGTCGTCGGAAAAGTGCTGTGGGCCTCGGCGAGCGTCGAGGGACGGTGGGAAGGGCGGCAAAGTCAGAGCGGCTGGATCGTAGCGATCGAGGAATTCCTCGGGAGCCACCCACGGATCGTGCGGCGAATAGAAGCCGGCGATGCAGAGGAAAGGGCCGTCCCTGTGGCGCGTCAAAAACTCCATGGTCTGCTCGGCGACAAACGCCGTGTGGGTCAGGTCGCTGCGGCAGCGGCTGGCCAAGGCGCGCTTGACAAAGCGCTCTGCTGGATGCGCGATCCCGTCGCGGACGTTCATAATCCGCTTCCACTCGATTGAACTGGGCGCCTCGCCAAGACTGACGTGGTCGAGTTGCTCAGGGGCCTGCGCCGCCACCCAAGCGCGGTAGGCATCGTGGTAGGAACCCGGCTCGTCCGAAATTTCCAAGTGGTCGAACCCGTAGTCGGGATGGGGCTGGCGGTGGTCGCGGTTGGCGTGCGGCAGAAAGTGGAGCTTGCCTATCTGGCCGCTGCAATAGCCGTAGTTGCGCAGCAGGCGCGGCAAGGTCGGCGCGTCCGCGGGCACGGGCACTCCCATGTGCGAAAGCCCTAGCGCGGATGGATACTGCCCAGTGAGAAAGCTCACGCGGCTGGGCATGCAGACCGGATTCTGCACAAAGCAGTGATCGAAATTTATCCCGGCAGCAGCGAGCCGGTCCAAGTGCGGCGTGCGGATTTCGGAGTTGCCGTTGGCGCCGAGGGCGTCCCACCGCTGCTGGTCGGTGTAGAGTATGAGGATATTCGGTCGTTGCATGGTTGGCATAAAGTCCTTGGAGATGCCGTGAGGATGGAATCAAACCGTCGGCTACGGACCTGTCTGAGTCGGCTTCTTTCGCCGCCCTCTAAACAAAAAGCGCTGCGGAAAATCCGGGCCTATGATCGGACTCAGCGGAAACCAAAGCAGCGCGTGGACGATCTTGATGATTTTGTACAAAACGTTTTTCATGGCTTTTCTGCCTCGGCGAAGAGTTGTTCGGTCACCGCTGCCATCAGCTCTGGGCCGTCGCTCTGGCGGAAGAGGAACCGCACCTTGCCCTGCTGATCAATCAGGTAGGTATAGGTCGAGTGATCGACTAAGTAGGAGGCCTGCTCCTCTCCGAGGCTATAGTGGCCGCCATACTGACGCACGACCTGGTCGATTCCCTCCTTGTCGCCGCGCAGGCCAATCGCATCAATGGCGAAGTAGTCGAGGTATTCCGCCAGCTTCTCCTGAGTATCGCGCTTGGGGTCAACGGTGACAAAGAGGGTCGTCAGCTCTTGCTGGCGCTCGTCTAAGAGCTGATAGACGCGGCCCATCTTCGACAGGGTCACCGGGCAGATGTCGGGGCAATAGGTGTACCCGAAGAAGAGCATGGCGGCCTGGCCGCGCAAACTTTGCAACTCAAAGGGCGCGCCGTGCTGATCCTCGAGCGCAAAGTCGCCGCCAATGCCGCCGTAATCCCGCAAGGAGGGGACCTCCACGGGGGTGGGGGTTTCGGCGACCGGGGCCTTTTGGGCCTCCGGCTGAGCGCCGCAGGCTGCGAGCAGCGCAAAAACCGCACAAAATACCAGCGTGTCACTCGCTCTCATAAAGACCTTTCTTCCGCACCGGCACCTGAGTGCGCCTTTCCGTTCCATCGCCAAAGCGCAGCACCAGCTCCACCTCATCGCCGTCCCGCAGCGGCTGACGTAGTTCCATTAGCATCAAGTGGGCACCGCCCGGCTTCAGCGCAACCTCTCCGCCCGCTGGGACCTGTAGCCCTTCGACTCGGCGCATCGTCATCCGGTCGTTTTTGTATTCCATTACATGTATCTCGGTTTGCTCGGCAGCCTCGGTTGCCACAGCGACCAACTCGACGGATTCGCCGCCCCGATTTTCAACGACTAAGTAACCGGCGGCCGGGCTGCGCGGGGGCGGCTCCCGGATCCAAGCGTCGCGCACGACGATGGGATCGCCGGTGTGCTCTTGCCCGCATCCGACGACAAGAAGCAGAAGCGCAGAGACGATTTTCATCAGAACGTTCCTTTTACGCCGGCGGTGGGATCAGATACTCGCCCTCGCGGATCCCATAGCTTTCGCCGAGTTCGGGGTAGTCAACCCCCGCGCGGCCATTCCAGTCCCAGACCACTTCGCCATCCTTGACCGTCAGCTCGCAAAATAGACGCTTTTGGCCGTCCAACCGGCCGTCGAAAGAATCGGCGTAGCCAAAATTTCCTTCCATCTGCTGCAAAACGGCCACATCGGCCACGGCACCCACCGACAAATGCCCCAGCTCGGGGTGGCCAATCTCCCGCGCTGGATTGATGGTTGAGGCGCGGATGACCTCGCCGAGCGGCATGCCCATCACCAGAAATTTCGACATGGTCGTCGCCATGTCGAGCATACCCATATTCATGCAGAGGGCGTGTAGATCGGTCGAGATTGAATCTGGATAGAAACCTTGGGCGATGGCTGGGACCGCGTTGCGGAAACAGAAACTGCCGCCACCGTGCCCCACGTCCAAGATGACGCCCCTCGCCCGCGCCTCGTGCAGGTAGGGCAACACCTTGCCCTCCGCGTCAAACCACGGCGTCGGCCCGCGGAAGATGTGGGTGCTTATGTCGCCCGGGCGCAGTTTTTCGCCCAAGAGCTGGTAGTAGGGCCGCTCCTTTTTGAAGTAGCCAAAGTCGATCATCACCCGCGTCGCGGCCTGCTCGGCAGCCGCGAGCGTGCGATCGACCGAAATCCATTCGGGGCCGATGTAGTGCGCCGTTTTGATGCCGACGACTACGTCCTCGTTTTCTCGCGCCACGCCCGCTGTCTTGTCGGGATCCATGTCGTACGGATTCTGCTCGTGGTCGATAGAGGTCATTCCGGTGCCGGCGATGTTGACCAGCGCGAAGAGCCGCGTCTGGCAGCGGTCGATTACCCGATAGCGAAAGTCCGCAAAGTTGCGCCAGCCCGCGCTCCCGGTATCCACCAGCGTCGTCACCCCGGTGCGGAAACTAAACCCGTCGGGCAGGATGCTGTTGTCGCCAGCCCACGTATTGCGGTGACCGGCCGTGGCATAGGCGTGGATGTGGATGTCCACTAGCCCCGGCGTCACGTAGAGTCCGCTCACGTCGATGACCTGCCCGGCACCCTCCGTTGGCAAATCCGCATCTACGGCCGCGATCACCTTCCCCTTGATGCCGAGGTCCTTGGGCGCATCAATGCCGTTTTGGGGGTCAATCAGGTGTCCGCCCTTGAGTACAAGATCAAACTGCATGGTGAAATTTCTCCGAGAATTTGATGAAGGCTAGAAGATAAAAAACAGCACTGAAGTCTGCTATGCGCCCAACTTCAAGCCGATACCTCGACATGCGAGGGCAGCTTGCGCGTAAACCGCGCAAACAGCGCTTTGAGCACAACGTCGCTGCGCGCCGCAAGGCTGGTCACGATCACGGTTGCCCACACGCTGCGCCGCGAAATTTTGACCTGCTGCCCACTGGTAAAATCCGCGTGGGCGTGGATGCGGCGCAACGTCAGTACGGCCATACCCAAGGCCCAAAGGCAGAACCGGCGAATGCCGGTTTCGCGCCCGGGGATGAGCAACGTGAACGCCAGCGCATTGCCGAGGTGCATCCGGGCCAGGCCGATCAGTGTGCTCAGCGCCGTGCGGAACGCGGGATTCGTCCGGTCGGCTTCAAGCGAGTGCAGATCAAACCCGGATTGCTGGAACACGTCGCGCGGCAGCCAACACGCGCCGCGCGCCCGATCATCCCAGATGTCCTTGAGGATATTGGTCATCTGCAAGCCTTGGCCGAACGACACCGCGAGTTGCAGCAACTTTTTGCGATGGCGGTCGATTTCCGCCGAATAATCGCAAAACAGTTCAGTGAGCATCTCGCCGACGACGCCGGCGACATGATAGCAGTAGCGGTCGAGATGGGGGAGATCGTCTAGGCCTTTGAGGCCCGGGCTTTGCTGAAACTCGGCCATGCCGTGCGACATGATCCGCACACAGCGCACGAGTGCGGCGCGCTGCCGGTCGGAAAACCCTTGGGTGATCCGCAGCACCCGCGGGGTGTTGGCCACAAGCTGGCGTTCGGCGAGCAGCATGCTGTCGGACAGGCGCGGCGCGAGCTGCTCGGCGAATGGAGCGGGCGGCTCCTCTCCCGCGACGACCCGGATGAATCGCTCGGAAAATTCGCGCTTCCCGCTGGCCGAGAGAGCCGGCTCATCCTCGATAGTATCGGCGATGCGGCACAGCAGATACGCGTTGCCTACGACATCGCGCAGGCCCGACGGAAGCTGCGGAATGGTGAGCGCGAATGTGCGCGATACCTCTTGCAGGATCGCGCGCTGCCACGCGAGATCAGCGGCATATTCGTCAGTTGTCATGGGCAGTCAACCCTAAAGGGAGGTGATGCTCGACGCGTTTTCGCATTTCGTATAATATATCTTAATCGTGGCTCAACAACGAAATAGCACCTATCGACTGCGGCCCTCCGCGTCTATTGTGTAGAAAACGCATCTACTGAAAATACTATGGAAATAGACCTTAACCACCGCTTCAAAGGCGTCAACTACATCGAATCGCCCAACCAAGGCGACCCATTTGCCCTAGGGCTGCCGGACACCATCGTCATTCACTATACGGCCGGTGCCAACGCCGAGTCGGCCATCCACACCCTCTGCGACGACCAGCGCGAAAACAAGGTCTCGGCCCATCTAGTGGTTGCCCGCGACGGCGCAGTGACGCAGTTGTTGCCCTTCGACATCATCGGCTGGCACGCTGGCGTGAGCCACTGGGGGACGCGCTCGGGGTTTAACAAATATGCAATCGGCATCGAGATCGATAACGCCGGCCAGCTTTGCGAGCGAGATGGCGGCTACGAGTCTTGGTTTGGGCAGCTATATCCGCCCGAGGAAGTGGTGCGCGGCGTCCATCGCAACCAGTCGGAGGCCTCCTACTGGCACCGCTACCCAAGCGAACAGCTAGCGGTCATCGAGGCGATTTGCGCTGCGCTGATCCAACGCTACGGCATCCAGCACATTCTCGGCCACGAGGAAATCGCTCCCTCGCGCAAAGTCGATCCCGGCCCAGCCTTTCCCCTCGATTCCATGCGCATCCGGCTTTGCGGCCGACCCCTCGCCTAGGATCGGGCATCTTCGGCAAAGGAGACGCGCCGATAGCTGATTTTCCCTGTTAATCCTTTCGGTTATATTCGCCCTTTACCCTCTAACCCGGAGACGCGAAACCTTTGGCAGTGCCCGCCATTGATGTCCGCGAATTGAGCAAGACCTATGCGGTCCCCGTGCGCGAGGGCGGCTTGGCCGCGGCGCTCAAGAGCCTCGTGCAGCGCCAGACGCGCCAAGTCGAGGCGGTTAAGCAGATCAGCTTTGAGGTCGCCCCCGGCGAAATCGTCGGCTTCTTGGGGCCTAACGGCGCGGGCAAGACCACCAGCCTCAAGATGCTTTCGGGCCTCCTGTACCCCTCCGGCGGACAAGGGCGAGTCCTCGGTTTTGAGCCGTTCAAAAGGCAGCGCGATTTCCTCCGCCAGATCACCTTGGTGATGGGCAATCGCAACCAACTGCTCTGGGACATTCCGGTAATCGACTCCTTTGAACGCAACCGGGCTATCTACCGTCTAGACCGGAGCGCGTACCAGCAAACAGTCGACGAACTGACCGCGCTCCTCGACCTAGGTGAGCTCCTCGACAAGCCCGTGCGCAACCTCTCCTTGGGCGAGCGCATGAAGTGCGAAGTTGCCGTCGCGCTTTTGCACAAGCCGCAAGTCCTCTTCCTCGATGAGCCGACCATCGGCCTCGACGTGACCATGCAGCGGCGGATCCGCGCCTTTTTAAGCGAATACAATCAGCGCTACGGTGCCACCGTGCTCCTCACTAGTCACTACATGGCCGATGTCGAGGCGCTGTGTAAACGGGTGGTGGTCATCCACCGCGGCCTGCTGCTCTTTGACGGCCAGCTCACCGAGCTAGTGCAGCGATTCTCACCGCATAAGACGATCATCGTCGAACTGGAAAATGGGCACGGAGACCTCGGGGGCTATGGAGAAATAGTCGCCAGTAGCGAGGGGCGCGTATCGCTACGAGTGCCCAAGGCGGAGACGGCGCAGGTGACCGGACGGCTCCTCAGCGAGCAACCCGTTCTCGATCTGACGGTGGAAGATCCGCCGATTGAGGACGTGATCGAAGAAGTTTTTGAACGCGCATGAGGGGGCTAGCCGACATCTACACCACGCTCTTCCGCACCGATTTGGCCGTGCAGTTCCAGTACCGGGCGGCAATGGCAATCTGGCTGATCGGGCGCGTCGTCGACGCGCTGGTCTTCCTTTCGGTGTGGACGGCGGTGGCCCACTCGCAGGGCGGGCAGGTGGGCGACTTCTCTACCGGGGACTTTGCCGCCTACTACATCGTCATGATGATGGTGGGCCACCTGACGTTTACTTGGTTTATGTTCGAATTTGAATATCGGGTGCGGTCGGGGGGCTTTTCGCCGCTCCTGCTCCAGCCGCTGCACCCGATCCACCGCGACATCGCCACGAATATCTCCTACAAGTTTCTGACCCTGGCGGTAATGCTGCCGACGATGGGTCTAATGATCTGGCTCTTCGATCCCGTCTTCGACCCGCCGGCTTGGGCAATTTGGGCCTCGATACCTGTCATCCTGCTGGCTTTCCTGATGCGCTTTTTCGTCGAGTGGGCACTGGCTTTAGTGGCTCTGTGGACAACGCGCACGGCCGCGGCCAACCAACTCTACTTCGCGGTCGCGCTTTTCTTTTCGGGCCAGATGGCACCGCTGTCGCTTTTGCCCGAGTGGCTCCAGACGCTGGCCGCGCTTTTGCCCTTCCGCTGGATGCTGGCCTTCCCCACCGAACTTCTGCTCGGCCGACTCACGCCCACCGAAGTGCTCTGGGGCGCGGCGGCGCAGGTGATGTGGCTGGGGCTGAGCTGGGGGATTCTGACCGCGGTCTGGTCGCGCGGCGTGCGCAGATACTCGGCGGTCGGCTCATGAACTATTTACGGCTACTGTGGATCTTTCTGCGCATCGGCGCAATGAACGAACTGGCGTACCGAGCCAATTTCTGGGTGCAGCTCCTGCAGAGCTTGCTCAATCTAGGAGTCGCGCTGGCGGGTTTGGCGGTGATTTTCTCGCATACCGAGGAACTGGGCGGCTGGCAACCGGCCGAACTGGTGGCTCTCTTGGGGGTGTTCTTCCTGATGAGCGGCCTGATTGGCGCACTGATCCAGCCGTCGATGCAGCGCTTTATGGAGGACGTGCGCCTAGGCACGCTGGACTTTACCCTCACTAAGCCGGAGGACTCACAAGTGCTAGTGAGCGTCGGCGAGGTGCGGATTTGGAAGTTTTTGGACGTAGTGCAGGGGACGGCACTGATTGCAGTGGCCCTAGTCGAAATCGGGATGCAGACGGGCCTTGCACACGCGGCGGGATTTGCCCTGACGCTTGCGGCTGGCGCGGCAATCGTCTACAGTTTTTGGCTGGTGCTAGCAACAACTACATTCTGGTTTATCAAAGCAGAAAACATCCTAGTGATCTTTCAAGCCGTTTACAATGCTGGCAAGTATCCAGTGGCCATCTATCCGCGCTGGCTCAAGCTGGCGATGACCTTTCTGGTGCCGGTGGCCTTTGCGGTGACTGTGCCGTCGGAAGCCTTGGTCGGGCGGTTGTCGCCGGAGGTGTTGTGGGGCGCGTTGGCAATGGCGGCAGGAATGCTGGTGGGGGCGCGGGCGTTTTGGTTGTGGGGGGTGCGGCACTATTCAGGGGCATCGGCTTAACGATGGTCCATCTTGCCATTTTATAGAAAGGGGAAACAGAAATGAGTGACGGACAAAGCAGCATGCACGTCGGAGTGCAGGGAATCGGGACCTCAAAGATGGAGCTAGAGTTTCTGGTGCGGCACGGAGTGACGCACATGGATGCCTCAGTAGAGGACAACGAAGTCGATACACTGGTGCGACACAAGGAGGAGGCGGCCGAGTACGGGGTAAGCATGGAGGCGATCCACATCGGCGTACCCAAAAGCGTCACGCTGGCGCAGGACCCGCAGCGAGACCGAGACCTCGACGAGGTCTGCCGTTGGATCGAAAACGCGAGCAAGGCCGGGCTGCGGGCATTGCTCTACAATTTCTGCATCCTGCCGCACCAGCGCACCGAGCCCACGCCCGGGCGCGGGGGCGTGACGTACAGCTCATTTGACCTAGCGAAGTTCGACAACGAAACGCTGAGCGAAGCGGGCGTGGTCAGCCGCGAAGAAGCATTTGAACGGGCGGCCTATTGGCTCGAGCGCGTGATTCCGGTAGCCGAGGAAAACAAGGTGCAGATGGCCTGCCATCTCAACGATCCGCCAGCGCCTGTCCTGCGTGGCGTCGAACGCTGGAACTGGCCAGTGATGGAGGGGCTCAAGCGCTTTTCCGAGCTGGTCGATAGCCCGTATCACGGCTTTAATTTTTGTTGCGGCGTGGCGTCTGAGGGGTTGGAGAATCCGGCGGAAGAGCTTTGCGATATCGTGCGCTATTTCGGCGAGCGGGGGAAGCTCTTCAACATCCACTACCGCAACATCAAGGGCGGGCTGCACAATTTCCAAGAGGTCTGGCCCGACGAAGGCGACGTCGACATGCACGAGGTGGCGCGCACCTTGAGGGACGTAGACTATGAATACATGCTGATGCCCGACCACGCGCCGTCCCACCCCGACGACAACCCGCCCGCGGGCGCTTCGGGCCGGGTGCGCCAAGCCTGGGCCTTTCAGTTCGGGTATATCATCGCCATGATCCAAGCGGTTAACAAAGAGACGCAAACTGCGTAGGGCCAGAAACGGAAAACTACGGCATGTCGATCCATTGGCTAAAGGCGGTGCAATTGCTAGTCCTGCTCAGCTCGTTTGGTGGAGCTCAGCCCCTAGAAGGGGATGCCTTGAGGAAGGACTTGGAGGAGTTGGAGCGCGTCGTCTATCTAGTGGGTTTGGCCAGTGGAGCGGCACTGCTGATCTCGCTGGGGTTGCTCGTCGCGCGTTGGCGGCTGGGGACGGTGCAGGCACGGCGCTTTGTATTGCGCGGCGACGAGCGCCAACTACTGGCTCAATTGGTGCAAGGCCCCAATGGCGGCGAACTGGAGTTGAGGGATGCCGACGGTGAAATTACCGCCGTGCTGAGCAATGGGCTTAGGTTGCGCGACCGAGAAGGACAGGTGCGGGCCGACTTGCGGTTAGGGAGCGATAAGGCCCCGCTGCTGGAACTCTACGACGAGCGGGGCGAAGTGCGGGCGGGCTTTTCGCTAAGCGAGGACGGGGCCGGCAGTTTGGCCTTTTACGACGAGACCGGGCGGCCTCGCGCGGGCCTAGGCAGTGGCCACGCTGGCGCAATGCGGCTGAGTTTCTTCGATGCCCAAGGACGGATGCGGCTGCAAAGCGGCCTCGAAGACGAAGAAGTGCCTTCGCTCAAGCTCTACGATGCCCAAGGCGAGGTGCGCGCCACATTGAGCGTGCGGGCCGATGGCATGACCTTGCTTGAAATGCGCGACCAAGACAGCCACACGCGCACCATCGTCGGGGTACTGGAAGAGGGAATCGCTTGGCTTGGGGTTCTCGACGAGGAACAGCGTTTCCGCGCCGGGTTAGGCCTACCGACCGGCGGGAACCCTCGGCTGGACTTCTACGACGAAGAGGGGAAGACGCGGGCTTCTTTGCACATCGATGGCCAAGGCCGCTTTAAGACCGATCCGGACTCTTAGCTCTAGGAGAACGACATGGATATCGCGGGGAAAAGCCTGATCGCTTTCAGGGACCACTATCGGCATTACCTCTTCGAGGAGTATCTGCCCTTTTGGTCCCAGTACGGCATAGACCACGAGTTAGGCGGGTTTATCTGCGCCCTAGATCACGACGGCACTCGCCTAGAAGACAGCAAAAACATGTGGTATCAGGGTCGCGGCCTGTGGACATACTCGTATCTATACCAGCACTTTGGTGGGGAGGAACACCTGCAGGTGGCACGCAAGGCACGCGACTTTCTCCTAGCTCATGGCCGAGACCAAGCAGGCGATTGGGTAACGGCATTAGATCGGCGGGGACGGGTCGTCTCGCCGGCTACGAAGCGAGGCTACGAGGGCCTTTTCGTCGCCGAGGGGCTACAGGCCTACGCCTGTGCGACCGGCGACGCAGAGGCTCTCGAAACCGCCATAGCTAGCCTCTGGCGATCGGTTTCTTTTTTTGACGATCCCGAGCGCTCCCCAGAGGAAGGGTACATCCCGCACAACTATCCTGGGATGCGAATACTAGGCAACCAGATGGTGCTAGTGCTGATACTGACACAGCTACTCGAACAGGTTGCCGACCCCAAGTTGGAAGCGCTCGCCGACCGCGTCGTCGATGCGATTGTCCATCGCTTCTGGCATCCCGAGTACCGCCTGATGAACGAGGCACTGGACCACGATTACAGACGGCCCGACGACCCCAACGAGGACTTTATCTACTTAGGCCACGCAATCGAGACGCTGTGGATGCTGCTGCCCGAGGCGATGCGCCGCAGAGATCGCGCACTCTTTGATTTGGCTGCCGCGCGCTTCCGCCGCCATCTCGAAGTGGCCTGGGATGACGTCTATGGCGGGCTTTTCCGCGCGATGCACGTACACGGAACCTATACCTTCGACAAGGTGCTCTGGTTGCAGGAAGAGGCCTTGATCGGCTGTCTGATTCTGTTGGAACACGCGGGGGTGGAGTGGGCCGGGGAGTGGTTTGGACGAATTTTCGATTACGTAGAGGAGCGGTTTTCGCTCAAGCAGTATGGATATCCGCTGTATTTGTATGGCGGCGACCGGAAGGTGAATTACACCGACCACGTATCCCGAAAAGAGCACTATCACCATCCGCGGTGCGTGATGCGGAACTTATTGGCGTTGGAGAGGATGATCGCGCGGGATGGTGTCGTATCGGATTTCTGGAGCGCGGAGGCAGGCTAAAAAACGTTCATAACTCGTCGTAACGCGGCACTTGGTCGATGAAGCCGCGATCGGTGACATAGCAGTAGTGGACCAAGCCATTGGTGACCAAAAGACAGCGGGCCTGGACCACGCGGTTGTATGCGGCAATTTGGTCGAAGGTCTGCTGGCTGATGGAAACGTCCGGCTCTTTGCACTCGGCCATTAGCACGGCACCGCCCGCACGATTGTGGACGATGACATCGGCGCGAAATTGCTTGCCGTGGAGGTCAATGCTTTTCTCAATGGCGATCAACCCGCGCGGGTAGCCCAAGTCCGATACTAGATATTGCACCAAGTGCTGCCGCACCCACTCCTCGGGCGTCAATCGCACGTACTTGCGGCGCAAAGGGTCTAGTATCTCGCGCTTGCCTTCGACTTGGCGGATGTCAAACGCAGCGGCCGGGAGGTTGAGACGCTGCATATTATTTGAGCAACAGCATCTTGTGGACTAATGAGGCGTTGCCCTTCTGTAGGCGCGCTAGATAGACGCCCGTGGCCACAGCTTTCCCGCTGGCGTCCGCCCCATCCCATTCAACTTGGTAAACGCCCGCTCCTGTATAGCCGTCGGCGAGCGTCTTCACTTTCTGGCCCTGTACGTCGAAAATATCCAAGCGCACCCGGCCCGGCTCTTCGAGGCGGTAGCGGATGGTTGTGGAGCTATTGAACGGATTGGGATAGTTCGGATCCAGGGCAAATTCTCGCGGCGCACCGCTTCGGTCGTCCCCTTCCCGTACAGCCGTAATATCTCCAGAGGACTGGGCGGCGACCAAGTAAATATCGTCGAGATAGAAGGTTCCGCGCAGAGAGCCGATGAAGCGCAACGATTCGATAGGGTCGTCGCTGTCTAGCCGGTCCAAGCTAATCTCAATCACTTGCCATTGGTCCAGTTCCCAGTCCAATTGATCCGTCATATCCAACCGATTGTCGGTATCGCCGTTGACAACCCAAGCTAAAGATGGCCGGAAGCCGCCGACGGCTGTGCCGGGATGCAGGGCCAAGCGCAGCGCAACGTAGCCGACGCTGGCGACCGGTTCGCGGGGCAGAAATTCAATGGAAAAACCCCGAGCTTCTACTCGCATCGCCCGCTGGCCGGCGAAGACGGTATCGGTATGGGTCGGGCCGAGTTCCGCGCTGTAGAGTGCGCCTTGGTCCCAAGCGAACTCGTCGGCAAAGAGGGCTTGATCCTCTCTGGGCAGCACGACGATAGAATGCACCAGCTTAGTCTCCTCGTCGCCTTGAGCGAGATGTACCACCAATTTTTTGCGGCCGTTGTGCTCGCCGGCTGAGAGGTCGGCCTCCAAGCGATAGGTCTGGTCGTCTACTCGTTGCAGCGGCAATGCCTCCGGGCCACCCAGCGCAGCCAGATTGGCCGTTAACTGAGCTGGCTCTGCGCCTTCTGCTTGCCGCCAGAGGCGAATCGTCGAACGCAACGGCAGCGACGCACCGGCGAGCAGGGTGTCGGGCGGCGGGTTTTCCCACGCGCCCTGGAGGGAGCTGGCTTCAATGCGGAAGATGGCTTGGGTGAGGTCATCGCTGGTCACGTAGAGGCGTCCGGCTTCGTCAGTAATCAGCCCAACCGGCTTACCCCACACGGCCTTTTCGTTGGGATTGGGGCGGAAGCCGATGAGAAAATCGGCGATGCGAACGTTGGAGCCATCGGGCGCGGCAAAAAGCGCCATGACCTTGTAGCCGGGATCGTTGCCCAAGACGCCCGCGCGGAAGGCGACAAACGCGGCGTGTTTGTACTGGGGGGGAAACTGGTCGTGCGTGTAGAAATGCAGCCCCATCGGTGCCAAGTGGGCGGGAACGAGGGCCGCCGGACGCTCCATGTTGGCAACCAACAGCGAGTCGGCACCGGTCAGCGGGAAGATCGCCCTTCGGTAGGCACCAATGGAGAAATCGGTCCAGACCTGATAGGCGTACGCCAAGGGCCAGCCATAGAAGCCGCCATCGCGGAGGGGGGTGATCCACTCCGGCGGCAAGTCCAGTCCTTCGCGGTCGTGCCCATTGCCAGCGCCCCATAGCTCACCGGTGACCGGGTGCAAGTCGAGGCCGATGGCATTGCGTAGCCCAGAGGCAAAGATCCGCCGACCACTGCCGTCGGTGTTGAGCTGTAGAACCGTGGAACGTTCGGGGTCGTCCTCGCGACACAGGTCGCAACTTGAGCCAACGTGGAAGTAGAGCTTGTCGTTGGATTCGTCGAAAACCAGTGTATGGGTTACGTGCTCAGAGGCACGGCCCATAAAACCGGGCACCTCGGCGAAGACAGTGCGCTCCTCGTAAAAGCCATCCGCGTCCCGGTCTTCGAGGCGGTAGATCGCATCGTCGTCGGCGACGAAAAGTGCTCCCTGATAGAAGGCGACGCTGTGGGGCCAGTGAAAGTCGTCGGCAGCCTTGTACACGGTGTCGGCGCGGCCATCTCCGTCCTTGTCGGGCAAGGCCAACACCGTGCTTTGGCGGCCGGAGGCCGGGCTCCATTGATTCCTTCCCCGAGTCTTCATGTTGGCCACATGCAGGACGCCTTGGTCGTCCCAGGCCATAAATCGGGCTTTATCTACTTGGTCGGAGAAGAGTTTGACCTTAAAACCAGGCGGGAGGTTGAGGGTGCGATCAGGGAGTCCCTCCACAGGCGTTGGTTCGAGGTGGAGGTCGATCTTGGGCGTTAAGCGGACTTGACCGGGGGGGTACTCGGCGTGGAGGGCAGAGCTCGCGAAAAGCATACAGAACAGGGATGCCTGCGTGAACCTTTTCCAATAGACGATGCGTACGGCAGGCTGGACAGACATGGAAACTCCAGTGGTTTGAGATCTTACCGTTCAAACATAAGAAAACGGGTTTTCCTTCACAGGGCTGTTCGCCGGAAGAGTACTGGCGGACAGGTCGTCTCCTTAACTGCCGCAGCTAGCGTCTAAGAGGATTGCCGAGGTGAGGAAGTGTTTGGGGGCCGGTGGTCCCGGTGCCGGGCGAGCACGGCTCTCGGCGATTATGCGCAGACGCACAAAGCCCTGGGCATCGGGCGGGATCTCCAGCGTCCATTCGCAGCTCCCGGCTGGCAGGGGCCCCAGACGCTCCAGCACGGCGGGCGCGGTGTTTGGCTGCCACCGGCCAATCAGCTCGGCCCTTTCGATCGCTTCGGTTGCCTCAAAGGCAGCGCTCAGAACACCGGCACCTCCCGTCCAAGTGTCGCCGATAAAATGGTTATCGACCGAGAAATCGACGAGGTCGAGCCAGTGCCCTTGGATGGCACAAGTACGCCCCTGGCGCAGGCCGGCGAAGATCGCTTCTGGGGTGGGTTGGTGCCCTGATTCCACGCCGACCCAAGCGTGATTGAAGACGCCTAGCGAATAGTCGGGCTGGTGCCATTGCTTGTGAACGTGGAAATCGGAGTGCAACAGTAGGGAAAATGGCCGCTGGTAGGCGTACACTTGGTCAACCAAGCCGCCGATGGCCCCTCCCGGATAGGCACACGGGTCCATCGCAGCGACTTTGGCGTAAGCTTGGTGCCCGTGCAGGGCTTCGATGCCGACGACGAGGTCCGCCGAATCAGCGGCTAGATAGCGGTTGATGCTATCTGTGGACCACTGGCCGGCAGCGGGGTGATTGAAGAAGAGGACGGGGCGCTCCGCCGCCGGCAGCGCGCTCAGATGTTCTAGGGCCGCTTCTACGCCAACAGGAGCCGACGCGCCCAGCCGGTCATGGGCTGCGGCGAAGGCGTAGGCGTTTTCGGCCTCGCGCTCGCCTATCGGAAAGACGAGCCCGGCGTGGCCCCCCCTAGGCGCGTTCCACTCTAGTCCGAAGAAGATGGGGAACCCCGGCAGGATGCGGCGCGCTTGCTCAATCATGCGGTGCTGTTCAAAGAAGACGGGTTTTTGCGCGTGGTTGGTCAGGGCTATAAAATCAAGAGTGTTGCATACCCCTTCCAAATGCTCGGCGACCAAGGAGTGATCTTCGCAGTGGTTGTGCATATCGCCGCGGAGCCACCTCAGAGGCCCGCGTGTTGTTTTATTGGTCATGTGCAAAATGGACGGTTGCGTGTACCTTCTATATCGCCGGCCCGCTTGAGTTTGAGATACGAGCCTTATTAGGTTAAGCGAAAATTGACCCTGACGCACCTTTTTCAATGCCTGCTAGAGATATAAGCCGCCTGTGCGAAGACATTGTATTTGCAGAGACCCTCAGGGGGCGCGCTTTTACCTTTCACTCCACTTGGGGCCTTTTCAACCCCAAACGCATTGACCCCGGTACGCGGCTGCTCATCGAGCATATCAAAGCCGGGCCTGCCGACCGCTGCCTCGACTTAGGATGCGGATATGGTCCAATCGGCTTGGCTTTGGGCTATCTCTGCCCCGAGGGCGAGGTCCATCTAATCGACAAGGACTTCGTCGCCGTCGACTATGCGGCGCAAAACGCCGAACGCAACGGGCTAACCAATTGTCGCGCCTATTTGAGTAATGCCTTCAGCCACGTGCCCGCCCACGTGCGCTTTGACACTATTGCCTCCAATCTACCCGCGAAAACAGGCAACGAACTCCTGACGCTCATCATGCACGACGCCTGCGCCCGCCTCGAGCCGGGCGGACACCTGTGGGTCGTCACCATTGCCGGGCTAAAGGAGTACATCAAGCGCAATTTCAAGGAAGTCTTCGGCAATTACAAGAAGATCAAACAGCGGGGGACGTACCTATTATCTTTGGCAGTTAAAGAGTAGGGCCTCGGCTGCTTAGAGAAACTTATAGCAACTCCTCGTTTACCTCGACGCCAAATCCCGGGCCTTCAGGCAGAACTAAGTGCCCCTCCTGCGGTTGCGGCTCACCCAGCCATAGCTTGTCGCGCACCGCACCGCGCCTACCCATGACTATTTCGGCCAAATTGTCGCCGTAGCCAGCCGCCAAAAAGTGCAGACCCCAAATCTCGCCGCCGCGGTGAGGCACCAAGGGGATGCCGTGAGCTTGGGCGAGCTTGTCAATGCGCAGCGCCGCCGTCAAACCGCCGCACCAAGTGACGTCTGGTTGCCACAAATCCAGCGCCCGCACTCTGGCGATATAGCCGAAATCCCGTGCGGTGAATTCGTGTTCGCCGCCAGCTAACAAAATGGGTTGGATCTGCGGACGCAACGCCGCCAAGCCGTCCAGATCGTCGGGCAGCAGCACGTCTTCAAACCAGTATATGTTGAATGGCGCGAGTTGCTGCGCTACGGCCAGGGTGAAGTCGGGGGACCACGACATATAGGCGTCGATCATCAAGAGCGCGTCTTCGCCCAAGGTCTGGCGCGCCCGCTGGGCCCACTCAAATATGCGCGCCGCATCTTCGGCTTGGCTTGCGCGTCGCGTCTGCGAAGACTTATGGGCATCAAAACCCAAGTCGCGATACCAAGCGCAATCTGGGCCTGTGGCGTAGGCGCACACCTCGTCCCGCCGCCGACCGCCCAGCAAGTCGCAGACGGACTTCTCTTCCGCTCGGCCCAAGACATCCCACAGCGCCAAGTCCACGCCGCTGATGGCCATGACGGCGATCCCGCTGCGACCATAGGGCAAGCTGGCCTTGTATTGGTCGTCCCAGAGCCGGGCGACATCTTCAATGCTGTTGATGCTGCGCCCCACCAGCAACTCGCGCAGGTGGCGGTTGATCACCTCTACAGCAGCAATCCCGCCGCCACCCGCTCCCCAGCCGCTGACGCCGACATCTGTATCTATGCGCACAACCATCTGCCAGAAGTGCCGGCGCCAAGCCGCGGGCGCGACGCGATAGCGGGGATAGATCGACCGCACTTCGGTTATTTTCATGCGTAAACCCTTGTGTACATTTTGTTTTAATCGCCTTCCGTTTTGGTAATCAGCCGCTTCGTGTCATATTATTTACATATCAAACACCTTGTATTTTAGATCCCCATTATAGGAACAGCCCATGTCCTTAGGACGCAACCTGAAAGAACTGCGACAGAAACAATCGCTCAACCAGAAAGACCTCTCAGATCGCTCCGGGGTCTCCCAACCCACTATCTCCCGCATTGAAACCGGCCGAGTGCGCCAGCCGGGTTCGTCAGGTCTAAAAAGTTTGGCTGACGCCCTCGGCGTCTCGACCGACTCCCTAATGGACGATAAAGCACGCTTGGCCCGAGTCCACAAAGACCGCTTGCATCAAATCGCCGAGACCCTCAACGCCTTTGTCATCCACGAAAACGGACACTTGCTCTTCATCAGCCAGACCTTGGCCGACTTATTGGGTTATTGCGGGGAAGAATTGCTAGCCAAAGACGGCATTGAGCTAATGTTCGCTCCCCAGTCCCGTCCCACAACTCGGCACATGGTTGCCAGCGGCTCGTCCAATGCCTATGAGGCACTCATGGTGCGCAGTGATGGCAGCTTTCTTCCCGTCGAGATCACCAACGTCAACATCAGCGAAAAAGTGCGCTTGGCCATTGCGCGCGACATTACCGCTCATTGCTGTCAGCAAGGGGCCTTCCGCGTCTTGCAGGCTGGTTGCGAAGCTGAAAAGGTGCGCGATATCGGCAAGGTCGTGCGCATTCTCGGCGACGAATTAGAGGCGATGGGAGCCCAATTCGAGGCGGTTGACCTACAGGTCTTCGACGAACAAAGAAACCTCTTGGCTTGCTATCGCGCCTATTCCGCAGCGCGTGGTTACCGCTCCTTACAGAACGTGGTAAATCTCCAAGAATCGCTCGGTCACTTTGCCTCCCTGCGGAGGTTGGTTAGCTACTGGAACCGCGGCAAGGTCTGGGAGCACGAGGCCGACGAGGATTTTCGCCAGATGGCCCAAAAAGTCTTCTCGGACTCGATATATCGCCCCGGACTGCTGATCGACGTGCCCTTTGCACAGGGCATGCTAGGTCTGGGGCTGCCCATGAGCGGACCTGGCCACCCCGAACAGCTAGCGACCATATTGAGTGAGTTCGCCCGCTCTATCTCTTTAGTTGTCAAGCGGTTGTTTGAGCTTCAATCGCTGCGTGAAAAGCTGGACGACCGAGGCTCCCTTTAGGCGGTGCAACCGCGGCGGCTAGGGATTTGCAGGTAGCTTCTAAGGCTAGGAGCGCGCTTCCTCAGGGCTGACCTTCCGCTGGCCAGAGCGGCGCGGAGGGGCCTCTTTGACGTGGGGGCGAGTCTCTCCGGCTTCTTCCATGCGTCTCAAGAGCCGTTCCCGCATTACTTGGGCCACTTCTCGATGCGACTCAAGGCCGACTAGGTTGTTCAGCTCGTAGGGGTCAACCTGTAGATCGTAGAGATACTGCTCCTCGTAGTGATCGGCTCCTGCCATGTCTCTTCCTTGCCCATTTGGAGCATCCACCCCGTACTTCCACCGACGAGTGCGAACGGCCCGCCCCACTTGGGCTTCGCTGATCTGCACGAAGACCTCTGCGGGCCAATCGGCTACTCCACCGCGCAAAAGCGGCATGAGCGAGCGCCCCTGCATCTGATCGGGTATTTCCAAGCCGGCCGCATCCAAAAGAGTTGGCGGCAGGTCGATTAAGCTAACCAGCTCTTGCAATTGGCCGCCGCGAAAACCGGGTCCGGTCAAGACCGTCGGCACGCGGATCGAGCTTTCGTGGCAAGAGCGCTTGTACTCGTTGTTGCGCGTCTTGAAATGACAGCCATGATCCGAAGTAAAGAGCACGATGGTGTCGTCGGCCAGCTCCAGACTCTTGAGCGCGTCGTGCAGGCGGCCATACGCTTCATCGAGCCGCTTGACCATCCCGTAATAGCCACCTAAGTGCTGGTGAGTCGAGCCGGCTAGTGCTGCTAGATCGGGCGGGATCCAGCCTCCGGTATAGGTCTCCCGGTAGCCATCGGGGGGCGGATAGTCGTCCAAGTGGTTCTGGTGATGAGGTTCAATGTAGGAGATGAAAAGGAAAAAGGGACGATCTTGGTGCGCATCCACGTAGCGGATTGCGGCATCCGTGACCGCATCCACTCGATAACCAGGTAAGCGGACGGGTTGATCATCATTATCGTAGAGAACCGTACTATAGGCGTCGGAAGTAAACTCGAGAACATTCGACGCCAACCAATACTGGTAGCCAAAGCGGTCCGATGCCGGCACCGGACCGGTAGTCCCTCGCTCGTGTAGATGCCACTTGCCTATATATCCGGTGTCGTAGCCAGCCGCGGCAAAGTAGTGGGCGAGGGTCTGGCTGTCCGCGGGCAAGGGAATGCCGTTGCGATAACAGCCTGTGGTCGTGGCGTAGAGACCCGTTTGCAGACAAGAGCGCGCCGGGCCGCAGACGGGTTGGCACGTAAAGGAATGCGCTGCGTGGGTGTACTCGCGAGCCAAGCGATCAAGATGCAGCGTAAGGCCCATCGGATTGCCGTGTAGCCCCGTTGTATCCCAGCGCTGTTGATCGGTAAAAAAGACGATAACGTTTGGTCTTTTATTATTTCCAGTCATTTTACACTGATTCTCCTTTTTCGCCTACGGCTCAATCGTCTGATTCGCTGCGCGCTGCAACTCCGCTGCCACCTGTTCGACGTCCTCGCCTTCTATCGCCCCTACCATCGCCTCTTGAATCAACCGCCGCACCTGTCGATAGCCTGCCATTGTCGGCTCTGATTTCCCGTAGTCCAACATGCCAAACGCCACTCCATAGTGCGGGTTTTCCTCGAAGTAGCTTTCCAACTCCCGCGCCGTACTCTTGCGCACCGGAAAGTAATTGCTTGCCCGCACCCACCGCGCTTGTTGCTTCGGCGCAGTAAACCACTTGAGGAAAAGCCAAGCCGCTAGCTGTTTTTCGGGCGTGCTTGCGCAGATCGACACGCTGGCCCCGTACACGTCAACGACCGGCCTCGAGCCAGTCTGCGGCGGGTGGGTTACTCCCCATTCGAAGGCCAGCCCAGAGTCCTCAATGCCACTCTTGTAAAAGGGCAGCCCAGAGGAAGAATCCTGAGAAAAGAGAATCTGACCGGTGACGAACTCGTTTAGCTCGACATCCCGTTCGCCTGCGATGTCTATTGCGCCGTCTCGTGCTAGCTCCTGTATCAACTCCAGTACCGCTTTAACTTCTGGCGAGTCCAGCGCATAGGCGGTGCCGGTTGCATCTACTAGGTCGCCACCGCGACTGAAGACCATCGCGGCGAATCGGCTGGCGTCAACATCGAGCAAAAAACCTAAACTGCGCGCTGGATTTTCATTTTTGCTGAAGGGTTGCTCTTTGGCTAGGCGGCACATCGCGGCAAAATCGTCCCACGTCGCCGGTGGCCCATCGTAGCCCAGCTCGCGCAACCAATCAACATTGTAGTAGAGCAACTCCATCGCGCGATTCGGCGGGAAGCCAACCTGCACTCCGCCGAGATTGTCCTGCTCCAGAAACGCTTGGACGTAGTCGCTGCGCTGTTCTGGCGACAATCCCCATTTGGGCGAATCCATATAGGGCGTTATATCCACGATGCCATCGGCTTGGTAGTAGGCTCGGGCTTGGTTTTGGTAGGCTACGACCAAGCTGGCGGCCAGTGAACCGCTCTGGATACCCACGTTCATCTTGTTGTAGATGTCCCCATAACGACCCATGTACTCGCCGCGAACCTCAATCCCATAGCGGTTCGTCTGGTTAAAGTCGGCAATCAGCGCTTGCAGGGCCTCTTCGCGCTGGCCGGTGTGTTGATACCAAAAGACGATTTTCTGTCCTTGCGGGTCGAGGTTTTCGAGACTGGTCTGCTGCTCGTAGACGGCTTCTTGCTGGCCGCCACAGGCCCACAAGAATGATGCACACCAAACCAACGTCAGCACACTTTTCGGTTTCATCGCGTTATCCTTTGAGTCCAGATATGGAAATGCCTTCCGTGAATTCTCGCTGGATAAGAAAATATGCCAAGAGTACGGGAGCGGTCGCAATGACGGCCCCAGCCATTTGTAGGTGGATCTCGATCCCGGCCTCACTGGCAAACTGCTGCAAACCCACGGCGATCGGACGCCAATCCGGCGTATTGGTCACTAGTAAGGGCCAAGCCAAGGCGTTCCAGGAACCAATAAACGTAAACATGCCGACCGTCAAGAGTGGTGCCCGGCACAGGGGTACCGCGATCCGAAACAGAAAGCGCACATGGCCGGCTCCCTCAATCCTAGCTGCATCCCACAACTCGTTGGGCAGACCACGCATAAACTGACGCAAAAGAAAAATGCTAAAAGCACTAGCCATAAAGGGAATGGTCAGGGCAGGCCAGCTATTGAGCCAAGCAAACGGCGTATTGCGGTGCAGCCAAGTCACGACGAGAAAATTCGGCACGATGGTCACGGCCTCGGGGATCATCAGCGTAGCCAAGACGCCGGTAAATACCACATCTCGTCCGCGGAACTGCATTCGCGCCAGCGGGTATGCCGCCATCAGCGAAAAAAGCAGGGTCCCGCTGACCTGTAGGACGGCGATGATCAGCGAATTCTCAAAATAGAGACCAAAGTCCGCCTCTTGCCACGCTTCGATATAATTGTCCCATTGGACGCGCTCGGGCAGCAAGACCCGCCGCAGCGATTCGCCGCGGCTCATAAAAGAGGCCACAAGCATCCACGCGAACGGAAAGCTGGCAGCCAGCCCCCCCAAGCTCAGGCCACAGTAAACCAGCCTAGCTTTGCCGTCCCTAGTCGCCATAAAACACCCGCCTGCCGAGCACCCGGTTTTGCAGCAGCGTCAGCGCCAAGATCGCGACGAAGAGCACAAAGGCCATCGCCGAGGCGTAGCCTGCGTTGTGGTACTCAAAGACTTGGTCGAAAATGGCAATACTGAGCACATCAACGGAGTCGCGGGCACCCGCAGTCCGCATGATATACACATGGTTAAAGGCTTTGAAGGTCCCAATGACGGCCACCATCGACAAAAAGAACAGGGTTGGTGAGACCAAAGGCAGGGTAATGTGGCGGAAGACTTGCCACTCGCCAGCCCCGTCCATCTCGGCGGCCTCATAGTATTGCTTGGGGATAGCACTGAGGCCGGCCAGTAAAATCACCGTGTCGTAGCCGACATAGACCCAAATATTGTAGAGGATGATCGAGGTCAGGGCTAGGCTCGGGAAGAAGCTGTCCACCCACGCGGGGTAAGAAGCAAAACCGACCCCCTTTAGTAACAGGGCGACGATGGACTTGCTCTCGTGCAACCAGCGCTGATTCTCCAGCCCCCAAACGCTCCAGAAGCGGTTGGCCAGCGAGGACGGGTGGGGGCTAAAGATGGTGCGGAAAACCACGGCCGAGGCGATAATCGGCGTGACATACGGCAGAAAGAATAGCGTGCGAAACGCGCCTCTAGCCCGTGCGATCTTGAAGAGCAAATACGCCAGTCCGGTGGCCAAGCTCAGTTGGCACGGGATCGTCCCGACCGCGTAGAAAAACGTGACCTTGAAGCCGTTGTACAGCGTTGGATCGCCCGTCTCGACTAAGCTACCCAAGCCCTGAGCCAACCCCACCCAAAACCCCGATAGTGCGACTACACCCCAAGCGGTGCAGACATAAAGGGGAGGCAGACCGCGCGCGGATAACTTGGTGCGCAGGTGATAGGCCGCCCAGACGAGGCCGATCCCGGCGACGAAGGGCAGCAGGTACTGCGAGTCGCCCAAGGCGCGGACATAGTGGTCGAATCCAACCACCGCTTCCTTCTTGATCCGCCACTTGTGCAGGCTGACGTACAAGGCATAGCCAATAGGGAAGAGTCCAAACGCGCCCAGCACGACAAGTGCTGGCGCAAGGAGGCCCCAAGCAATCTGTTGTTCTCTGATGCGGGTACTCATCGGCGTGGGATAATGCAGAGACGAGAGACTGAATGCGCGGAGAATTTGGAAGGATCTAGGCAAAAAGAAGAAGGCTCCTGAAGCATTCCCTTCAGGAGCCGGTATTGGCTGCCCTCCTAGGGCTCGAACCTAGAACCTCCTGATCCAGAGTCAGGCGCACTCCCAATTGTGCTAGAGGGCAACTAACGCAGATAATGGCGGAGAGGGAGGGATTCGAACCCTCGGTACGGGTTGCCCCGCACAACAGCTTAGCAGGCTGCCACCTTCGGCCACTCGGTCACCTCTCCGCGACCATTGCAAAATAAACTTTTGACGTGCTCCCACCGCTAAAAAGGATGGGATTGTGGCGGTATCAAATGGTAAACTGGCGGAGGGTGAGGGACTCGAACCCTCAAGGGCGTGAGCCCGGCGGTTTTCAAGACCGCTGCCTTACCAATTAGGTCTAACCCTCCTTTTCTCAAGGAGAGAAATATACACGAGGCCCTATCGTAGGTCAACCCGATGCCTCCTCATCGACCGCGCCGTTTTCCCAGCCACTCTCTTCCTCGCTGCCAGGCAGCGGGGCCATGTCGATAACTCGGTCACCCTCGTCCAGATTGATCACCCTAACTCCTTGGGTATTGCGCCCAATGGTGGATAGCCCTTGTACGGAAATGCGGATCATAATACCGTTTTGGGTCACCACCATGACCTCCTCTTCGGCTTCGATCTCCCTACAGGCGACTACGGGGCCATTGCGTGGGGTGGTCTTGATGTCGATGACGCCCCGACCGCCGCGGTGCTTGCAGGGGTACTCGGTCTGGCTCGTGCGCTTGCCATAGCCGTTTTCGCAAATGGTTAGCAAGGTACTGCTTTCGCGCACCACGACCATGTCCACAACCTCATCCCCTTGGCGTAAGCTAATTCCTTTAACGCCCGTAGAAACCCGGCCCATAGCGCGGACTTCGCCTTCGCTAAAGCGCATGGCTTGGCCGTTGCGCGTCAACAGGGAAATATCCTGCCGTCCGTCGGTGATGGCCGCCCCAATCAGGTCGTCGTCGTCTTGGATCTTCAGGGCGATGATCCCGTCGCGGCGGATGTTCTGGTAGGCCGAAAGCCTAGTCTTCTTGACAATGCCGTTGCGCGTAGCCGTGAACAAGTACCGATCGTCAGAGAACTCTTGGACTGGTACGATGGCGCATATCTGGTCGTCTTGGCCAAGCGGCAACAGGTTGGCTATCGACCGCCCCTGAGCCGTGCGGTCACCTTCGGGTATGCGAAAGACCTTGAGCCAATAACACTTGCCCTTGGCAGTCAAGAACATGATATAGGAGTGGGTCGAAGCCACGAAGAGGTGTTCGACAAAGTCCTCTTCCTTGGTCTTCATACCCGTCACCCCACGCCCTCCGCGATTCTGTACTCGGTAGGCCCTAGGGGGTAGGCGCTTGATATAGCCACTGCGCGAGATGGTGACGACCATGTCCTCTTCGGCAATCAAGTCCTCAATGTCAAATTCCTCGGCTGAATAGACGATCTCGGTGCGGCGCTCGTCGCCGAAGCGCTCGGTGATCTCATCGATCTCGTCCTTGATGATCTGCATCTGCCGCTCTTGGCTGGCGAGAATGCCCCTCTGATCCTCAACCGTCGTTACCAATCCCTTGTACTCGGCCTCAATTTTGTCGCGCTCCAAGCCTGTCAAGCGCTGCAACGGCATGCTTAGGATGGCTTGGATCTGTCGCTCGCTCAACTCAAATTGCACGTCAGTCGCTTCTTTACTCAACGTGTCTGCTGTCGTGGGACGGATGACCGCCAGCCGCTCCTGAGCATCTGCCGGACTCGACGAGCGGCGGATAGTCTCAATTACTAAGTCAATGTGGTCCAAGGCGAAGCGCAGGCCTTCCAGGATGTGCGCCCGAGCTTCGGCCTTCTCCAAGTCGAATTGTGTGCGGCGCACGATCACCTCATGGCGGTGATCGATGTAGTGCTGCAGCATCTGCTTGAGATTGAGCGTCTCAGGACGGCCATTGACAATAGCCAGCATCATGACCCCATAGGTAGTCTGCAACATGCTATGGCTATAGAGCTGGTTGAGCACGACTTCGGCTTGGGCGTCCCGCTTGCACTCAAATACAATGCGCAGACCCTTGCGGCCCGATTCGTCGCGAATATTGGCAAGTCCGTCGATGGTTTTGTCGCGCACCAGATCGGCGATTTTCTCTAATAGGCTAGCCTTGTTTACTAAGAAGGGGATTTCGGTGACGACGATGTTCTCGCGGCCATTCTTGAGGGTCTCAATATCCGCCCGCGCTCTGATATAGATCAGCCCCCTGCCCGTTGCGTAGGCCTGCTGCACCCCGCTTATGCCGTAGATGATTCCGCCGGTGGGAAAATCTGGAGCTTTGACATGCTCAACCAACTCGGCAATGGAAATCTCGGGATGATCGATCAGCGCCTTGAGGCCACTGGCGACTTCCCGCAGGTTGTGCGGCGGAATCTTGGTGGCCATGCCGACGGCAATGCCCATTGAGCCGTTGCAGATCAGGTTGGGAAACCTAGACGGCAAAACCAGCGGCTCTTGTTGGGTCTCGTCGTAGTTGCTGGCGAATTCGACGGTATTCTTGTCGAGATCCGTTAGAAGCTCCATCGCCGGCCAGCTCAGCCTCGCCTCCGTGTAGCGCATGGCCGCCGGAGGGTAGCCATCAATTGAACCGAAGTTACCTTGGCCCTGGACCAGCGGATAACGCAAGCGAAAATTCTGCGCCATATGCACTAATGTCGGATAGACAATGGCTTCGCCGTGTGGGTGGTAGTTGCCAGAGGTATCGCCGGCGATTTTTGCGCATTTGCGGTAGCCGCGGTTGGGAAAAAGGCTCAAGTCGTTCATCGCTACCATGATGCGGCGCTGGGATGGCTTGAGACCATCGCGGACATCGGGTAGGGCGCGCGACAGTATGAAGCTCATTGAATAGTCGAGGAAGGAGGTTTTGAGCTCCTCTTCAATTTTGACCCGGATGACCCGGCTTTCTTGCTGTTCGAGCATTAATTAAATCCTAGCTTTGTTGTCTAATAGAAGGTGTCCAGATTAGAAGGTGTCCAGATTCTTTGCATCCAGCGCGTACTTCTCGATAAATTCGCGGCGCGGCTCTACCTGCTCGCCCATGAGTAGGGTAAAAAGGTGATCCGCCTCAACGGCATAGTCGATGGCCACCTGCAACAGTGTGCGCTGCTCGGGATCCATCGTCGTCTCCCATAGCTGTTCGGGGTTCATTTCACCCAACCCCTTATAGCGCTGGATAACGATGCCTCGACCGTCGCCATGGCCATTGCCGCCGAAGGCTGCGACGTGTCGGTCGCGCTCGGCCTGGTCGAAGGCGTATAGCTCCTGCTTGCCCTTCTTCACCTGAAAAAGGGGCGGCTGGGCCAGATAGAGCTTGCCTTTCTCAATCAGGTCGCGCATGTAGCGAAAGAAGAAGGTCATGATTAGCGTGCGGATATGGCTGCCATCGACATCGGCATCGGCCATGATAATAACCTTGCCGTAGCGCAGCTTCTCGATGTTGTAGTCCTCGCCGAGGCTAGTGCCCAGCGCAATTATAAGTGGCAGCAACTTGTCGTTTCCCAACACGCGGTCGATCCGCGCTTTTTCCACGTTGAGCGGCTTGCCGAACATCGGCAGCACGGCTTGGAAGCTCTGGTCGCGTGCCATCGCCGCCGAGCCACCGGCCGAATCGCCCTCGACCAAGAAAATTTCGGTTTGCTCTGGGTCGCGGATGGAGCAATCAGCCAGCTTACCGGGCAACGCTCCGCCGTCGAGAACCCCCTTGCGCCGGGTCAGTTCGCGCGCCTTGCGCGCCGCCTCGCGTGCGCGGCCGGCCTCCACGATCTTGTCGACGATCCGCTTGGCGACGTCCGGGTTCTCTTCGAGGTAGGTACTCAGTGCTTCGGAGGCAAACGAATCGACGATGCCTTTGACTTCGCTGTTGCCTAGCTTGCCCTTGGTCTGTCCCTCAAACTGCGGCTCGGGCACTTTGACGCTGACAATCGCGGCGATGCCCTCGCGAGTATCCTCACCCGAGACGTTGAACTGGACATTCTTGAGTAGATTATTGCGGGTCGCGTAGTTGTTGATCGTCCGAGTCAGCGCCGAGCGGAAGCCGACGAGATGGGTTCCTCCCTCGTCGGTCTTGATGTTGTTCGCGTAGGTAAAAAGAGTTTCTTGATAGCTGTCGTTGTATTGTAGAGCTACCTCTACGACGACCCCGTCGCGCTCGCCCTGCAGGTAAATCGGATCTGGGTGCAACACGCTTCGGCCCTCGTTGAGGAAGCGCACGAACTCTTGTACACCTCCCTCGTATAGATAGCAATCGACCTCGCCGCTTCGCTCGTCCCGCACATTGATCTCCACTCCCTTAGTCAGAAAGGCTAGTTCGCGTAGTCGTTTGGCAATAAACTCGAAGCTAAATTCCACGGTTTCAAATATCTCGGCGTCTGGCTTGAATTCTATAAGCGTGCCGTTCTGATCTGTGTCTCCGATGATCTCCAAACCCGTTTCGGGTACGCCACGTGAGTACCGCTGCAAGTGGACTTTGCCCTTTTGCCAAACTTCGACCGTACACCACTCGGACAACGCGTTGACGACCGAAGCACCCACGCCATGTAGCCCACCAGAGACCTGATAGGCTTTCTTGTCGAACTTGCCACCGGCGTGGAGCATAGTCATTACCACCTCGACGCCCGACTTATTTTCCTCAACGTGGAAGTCGGTCGGGATGCCTCGCCCGTTATCTTGGACGCGGGCAGTACCTCGTGTGGTGATTGTTACGTCGATGCGCGAGCAGCGATCAGCCATGGCCTCGTCAATGCTGTTGTTGACGATTTCTTTTACCAACTCGTGTAGTCCGTTTTCGCTCGTATCGCCAATGTACATAGCCGGGCGCTTGCGCACCCCTTCGAGCCCCTTGAGAACCTGTATGGCGTCGGCTGTATATTCCTCATCCTGCGCTGCTTCCGCTTCTTCCCTGGGGAAATTTCTGGCCGGTTCCGTCATTTATTCCTCCTTTTGTGCTCCACATTTTCAGACTGGTTTAGTAATTTCAGCCCCTTGACGACCTCCCTACCCAGCAACGCGTTGATCCGTGCCGCGATGTCCCGCTGCATAAAGTTTAGTTGGGTTCGCCATACGGCAGATGGCACAGCCACTTCCAAATATCCTTTGGACAAGCGCAGTGGACTGGTGTACTGAGCCAAGGCAGAGCCTACTGCTTCTTCCCAGGCCATCCGCGCCCGACATTCCACTAGCTTCTGGTTGATCCCTAGATCCTCGACTGCGGCCTCGAGCAACCCATTCAAGAAGGTCGGAGGACCAACGCAGCGGCCCTTATTTCTGGAGGTCGATCGACTCAAAACGGGCTGCCTGCCTTGTATTAGGCTCTTGGGGGGTCGTCGCTATGACCTGTTCAAATTCACCAACTATGTCCAATAGTTCTCCAATCCGGCCAGGGTCCAGCTCTGAAAAGGCATCATCTAAGAGCAGTACGGGCTGCCGGCCTGTTTGCTCCTCCATATAGCAGGCCTCAGCTAGTTTCCACGATATGAGTACGGTTCTTAGCTGCCCCTCGGAGGCATAGAGGTCGGCCTGTTCTTTGTTCAATGTGAATTTCAAATCGTCTCGATGTGGCCCACAGAGCGTATATCCTATTTGAGCCTCCTGTTCCCTGCGGCGACCAAGTGCTTCGCGCAATTCAGCTCTAAGGGCCTCCAGATCCTGCTCCTTGGCACCTTGATAGACAACGGCGGCGGCTTCGCCCGCCAAGGCGAAGCGACCGTAGTAGCGGACAAAGGGCGCCCTCAACGTATTCAGCGCGTCCAAGCGATGGAGTCGAAGTTGGGCTCCCAAATCCACTAACTGGGCATTCCACGGTTCCATTACTTGACTGTCGACAAGCCCGTGCCTCGACTTTTTTGCGGTGCGCAACAAGTGGTTTCTCTGGGCTAACACGCGGTAATAGCGCTGCATATATCGTAAGTACGCTGCGCTAGACTGCGCGATAAGTATGTCGAGGAGCCGCCTTCGCTGGGCCGGGAAGCGCAGTACCAGCGATATGTCTTCAGGGGAGAAGTGAACGGTGCGGAAGGTGCCCAGCAACTCCGATACTCGGGGCAAGGCACTGGCATCAGCAAATGCCTTCTTGCCCTCCTTTTTACCGTAAAAGACGCGTAATTGCTGGTCGTGGCGACCATCAGTGCACAAGGCTCGGATATCAAAGAAGTCCTCGCCGTGCGGCACGACGTGTTGATCCTTGGCCCCGCGCACTGACTTACCGATAGATAGGTAGGAAATCGCTTCTAGAATATTGCTTTTACCACGGCCGTTTGGACCAAAAATCAGCACATGATCTGCTGCAAAGGTCAAGCGAATCGCGGCAAAATTTCGGAAGGGTCTAAGCGTTAATTCACGGATCCGCACTAGGCCTGCTTACCTCATCCTGTCGGCCGCAAGGGCATTAGCAAGCAGAAGTAGTCCTCACCTTCCTTTTGTTCCATCGGTCGCAACAGAGCTGCTGTGACGTGGTCATTGAGCTCGAAACGGACCTCGGACGCGTCCATTCTGCGCAGTATCTCGATCAAATACTGGGCGTTGTAGCCAACCTCTATCTCTTCAGAGGCATATTGGGCGGGCACGACCTCCCTCGCTTCACCACCGATTTCGGGGCTGGCGGCCGATAGCTCCACCTGGCCACTATTTAGCTTAAAACGCACTTGACGCGTATAGGAACTAGATAGGATGGATACCCGGCGTACGGCCGGCAGAAGATCTTCGCTGGCTATTCTTAGTTCTTTTTGGTTGTTCTGAGGAATGACTTGGGCATAGTTGACATAAGGTCCCTCGATCAGACGCGACAGCAAATGCGTATGTCCTATATCAAACAGTATCTGCGTCTCGCCTAGCGTGACCTTGACTGGCCCTTTATGGCTACCCAGCAATTTGACGATCTGGATCAGCGCTTGAGGGGGAACAATGACCGCGGTCTCTTGATCGGCCTGTACCTGATCCTGCAAATCTATGGCTAGTCTGCAACAGGCTAAGCGCGACCCGTCGGTAGCCACCATCTCCATTCCCTGGGCATCGATGCGCCAGAGCACCCCGTTGAACACTGGTCGCGTATCATCCCCGGAGACGGCAAAGGCCGTCTTGTTGATCATGCCTACTAGAACATGGGTCTCGGCTTCGTCCTCCCCCAAACTCAGGCTTACGCCGTCAAGTGCTGTCGGCATACTGGGAAACTCTTCAGCCTCTATTCCCGACAGGCTATACGCTCCTTCGCTGCTCTCGGCGTCCCCGAGCCGCCCTGAGAGCTTGAGTCGATCGTCTTGCACCTCAATACTCAGTTCCGCCTCAGGCCATTCTCGGGTGATTTCTGCCAGCTTGCGCGCCGAAACAGTCGTCCTCCCGTTTTCTTCTACTATAGCAGGGACTTGAGTCCGGATGGACAAATCTAAATCCGTCGCAGATAGGGATAGGGTTTTCTCATCGGCTTCAAGCAAGATATTAGCCAACACCGGCAGGGAGGGCTTTGAAGACACGGCTTCTAATACAGTATCAATGCCCCGCCATAACTCATTGCGATTTACTCGTAACTTCATAAAGCTTCTCGGATTATCCTTCTGAGAATATCGTCCTTCAAAGACTTAAATAAACTTAGCTTTCATGCCTACTTATGTCAAGTTCCATTATATTTATAGTGTCTCATTTTTAATACAAGGGAACATATGGGTAGGTGTGTGTAAAAAAACAAAAAGGTGTGTGTGTTTGAGATGGGACAATCCACATCTATCTTTTTAATAAGGCTACACTTTTTTGTGTTCTTTTACTTTTGAAGTTCTAGTTATGCTGTGGATATGTGGATAACTGTCTTAGGGATTTATCCCTAAACAACAAAACATATTGTTAATAAGATGTTTATAAATAAGAGGGATGATTTAGCGGCAGGAGTTCGTCTGTGGATTGTGGAGTGGAAAACTTGAGTTTTTCACAGTCGGAAAGTTAAAAATGACGGTTTTCTTTTTTTTATAGACTTATCCACACTGAATCAATACTTAGACGGGGATAGGTGTTAATAGTTTTCCACTGCCAAATAGGCACTATGGTTCTGAAAAATACAGACAAAGAGGTCTAAGAGATGGGGGTTGGGCTTAGGGTTAGCGGTTTTGCCGACGGATGGTATTGGACAAATCCTCGGCTAGTCTGGCGAAGGCGGGATCGTTTTTACACCTCTTCTCAACAGTGCGTACAGCGTGGATGATTGAGCTGTGATCGCGGTTGCCGAAGTGCAGGCCAATGGTAGTGAAATGACTGCCGATTAGACGCTTGATTAGGAACATAGCAAGGTGCCGTGCTGCTACAACTTCTTGCTTGCGTCCTTTTCCAGTGAGTTGCTCCTGAGTCAGGTTAAAGTGGTCAGCGACCTGCTGCTGGATCGCCTCAATGCTCAGTTCCGATGGGCTGGGCCCCAATTCATCTAGAATATGCTTGGCCGCCTCGATGTCGAGTTCCTTCTTATGGATTGAGCAGTAGGCCATCAAGCTAATCAACGTACCTTCAAGTTCGCGGACATTCGATCGGATATAATTCCCCAAAAGAGCGGCCACATCATTGGGAATCCGGATACCGTTGCGCTCGGCCTTTTTGTGGAGGATGGCGATCCGAGTCTCGAGCTCAGGCGGATTTATTGCGGTGGCCAAACCCCATATGAAGCGGGATTTCAGCCTTTCTTCTAACCCATCAAGATGGCCAGGAGGACTGTCACAGGTCATGACAATCTGCTTCTCGGACTGGTGCAAGGCATTAAAGGTGTGAAAAAATTCGTTTTGGGTCCGTTCGCCGTGGAGCAGAAACTGGATGTCGTCGACAAGGAGGATATCCGCGCTGCGGTAGAAATTCTTAAACTCACTCGTCTTATCGCGGCCTTGAGCGAGCGCTTGGACGAAATCGCCCATAAATTTTTCCGAGGTGACGAAAACGACCTTCTTAGCTAGGTTGAGGCTATGAGCGTGATGCCCAATCGCTTGGAGCAGATGTGTTTTACCTAGCCCGGCACCGCCATAAATCACGAGGGGATTAAATTCCGTCTTACCTGGGGCATTAGCTACGGCTAAGGCCGTTGCAAGGGCAATTTGATTGCTATCGCCAATGATGAATTCTTCAAAGGTATAGCGCTGGTTGAGCGATATTTGAGCGGGACCGGCTTCTACTTCTTCTTGTTCGTCTTCTGTGGATTCTTCTTCAGGAGCAGGGATAGGGAGTACTTGATCGAGAGCTGGTTGGGGTGCTTGTGCAACGACAAAAGAGATCTTTGGAGTCAGCGCTGTCTCTTCCCGTACTACTGATTGGATCATCTGCAAGTAGTGCTCCTCTACCCAAGCGGCGGAAAATGCACTGGGAACTTGGATGACCAACGAGTTTTCGTCGAAGTGGTTTACTGAAGTCTGGAGAAACCAATTAGCAAAACTTTGGGGACGAACCTGACGCTCGATATTGAGCAGACATTGAGCCCAGAGTTCTTGGGGATCTTGTATTTTCAGTGCCATTTTTTCAACCTATAAAGAAGGCGTATGGCAGTCAAGAGTCTCCCTCGGGGTTGCCGTTAAAATTCGTTAGCGTTCAAAGAGTTAAAAGTATTGACACCAATTAGAATAGCCACTAAATTGAACTATTTTGCGTATACTGCGCATAAACTAACGCGAGGTGAAAATTTTATTTTGAAACGCACTTTTCAGCCTAGCAACAGGCGCCGCCGCAACAAGCACGGTTTTCGCAAGCGCATGAGCACTCCAGCCGGTCGCAATATAATCAATCGTCGTCGTCGGAAGGGCCGCAAGCAGCTAGCAGTCTAGCGTTTGATGGCCTGGGTTAGAGGCCGTTGCTTTTGGATCCGCTGCGGTCGGGAAGATCGCGGTCAAATATTTGTCGTCCGCCGCAAGCTGGGCAATGCTGTAAAGCGCAACCGACTCAAGCGGCGCCTGCGCAGCATTTGCCGCAGCCATCCGTACTTTCCTCGCAATCTGGTCGTTTTCTGCCAACCGTCAGCCGTTGAAGCTCCCTTTGCTGACTTGGAAAGGGAACTGGACTCCTTGGTAGCAAATCTCGTCCCACTATGAAGCAAATCGTCCTTTTCGTCGTCCGAGCCTACCGTCTTCTCCTGTCTCCATACCTTCCTCCATCCTGTCGTTATCAACCTACTTGTTCCCAATATGCCGAAGAAGCACTAGATAAGTACGGGACACTCAAAGGCGGGATGCTTGCGCTAAAGCGGATTAGTCGTTGCCATCCTTGGGGAGGGCATGGGTACGATCCTTTGCGCTAGTAGCATGTTAATAACACGTTGTTTATAAAAGGGTAAGTAAAACCTATGGAAGATAAGCGGACCCTGTTGGCCTTTCTCGTCATCGGCTTGATTTTCCTTTTGCTTCCCTATTATAATGAATGGATGGGGCTAAATCCTAAGCCCGAGTCTCCGTCTCAGGAATCCATGCCGCAAAAGCCGAGCCCTGAAACGGACCCTGTTGCTGAAGAGCAATTTGAAGCCGAGCCCATACGAGATCCCGAGCCTGCAGAACAGCTCCATACGGAAGGGCCAGCACCCGTTCGGTCTCAGGGCATTGAAAGGGTCGAATCGGCCGAAAGTCCGTCCTTTATCTCGGAAGAAATTGTAGTACAAACTCCGCTTCAAAGCTTTGTTATCTCTACAAAGGGCGGCACTATTACATCGTGTAAACTATTAAAATACAGAGATGTAGATGGAAGTACTATCGAACTGCTGCCTCCAGCCGGCAGCGGCTTGGGAATTCATCTACAAAGAGCAAACTACAGGGAGGATATCTCCTCGGCGGAGTTTGTTGCCAACCTGTCGAGTCTGCAGGTTGGACCCGGGGAAGAGCAATCCCTAATCATGGTAGCCCAACTCGGTGGCGGCAGGAGACTGGAAAAGGTCTTGACCTTTAATGGGGATCGTTATGGATTCGATCTCCAGGTGCGCCACGAAGGGTTTGACGACGATACCGAAGCCATACTCACTTGGGAAAACGGCATAGCGTTTACCGAGCGTGAGCCGGAAATTGACCTACCTGAAATGCGGGCTTTTGCCTATATCAACGAAGAACGGGTCGAACTCAAGGTAGACGATGGGGAATCGGACGAGTTGGAGGACAAAGGGTTGCTAAAATGGGCGGGTATTCGCAACAAGTACTTCTTGATTTCCTGCGTCCCCGCCGATAGAGAGCAGCGTTCTCTCGTCGTCTTACAGGGCAACCACCAAGGGTCGAATTTGCTACCCGACTATTCTTTTCAGATAGGTCGCCGGCTCGAACGGTCTGGTTCTTGGCACAACACGGTTTATCTGGGCCCACTCAACTACGACGAGCTCATCGGCTATGAGGCCGAACTAGAGCAGGCTATTGATTTCGGATGGCCAATCGTAAGTCAGATAAGCCGCTTTCTGCTCATTCTATTTATCGCGACCCATCAATACATCCCCAACTATGGGTGGATCATCGTCCTTTTCGCCGTTGTCATCAAAATTATCGTCTATCCGCTCACGCACAAAACGTATGAGTCTGCGGCGAAAATGCAGGCGATTCAGCCGAAAATTACCGCACTACGCGAGAAGTACAAGAACGACAACCAACGCCTGAGCCGCGAAACCATGAAGCTCTATAAAGAAGAAGGCGTCAATCCTCTTGGGGGGTGTCTGCCGCTCTTGTTGCAAATGCCTATTTTCATTTCGCTCTACAATCTTTTTGGCAAAACAATCGAGTTGCGCCAAGCGCCTTTTACTCTTTGGATACAAGATCTCTCCCTTCCTGACGAGTTGCTAATCGGCGGTTTCGGTCTTCATGTTCTGCCATTATTAATGGCTGTCTCCATGCTTATCCAACAGAAGATGACTATGAAGGATCCCAAACAGGCCGTTCTGGTTTACATGATGCCAGCAGTGATGATTTTTATCTTTTGGAGCATGTCATCGGGATTAGTACTCTACTGGACTATCTTCAACGTCCTGACGATTGGCCAACAGCTATTGGTCAATCATTTTAAGAAAGAAGCCACTCCTTCCAGCACTTGAATTTCAGCCGGATCTCGATTCCTTGATACAGACCGATACTGTTGTCGCGATCTCTACGCCACGGGGGGAGGGGGGAATTGGGATAGTGCGTTTGAGTGGGCCTGAAGCCTTGTCTATTAGCCAGCAGATTTTTCGGTCCCATCCACCACTCGGTAAGCGAGTCCGATACGTCGAATACGGGCGTATATGGGCTGGCGGTCGGGAAATCGACACCGGAGTCGCTTGGGTCTTTGCAGCTCCTCACTCTTACACCGGTGAAGATACAGTCGAGATTAGCTGCCACGGCAGTACAGTCGTATTAGAGTCAGTCGTCGAGGAAGCGATTAGCTTGGGTGCCGCCGCCGCCGCCCCAGGTGAGTTTACCCGTCGAGCTTTTCTCAATGGCCAGTTGGACTTATTAGAGGCTGAGGCTGTAATCGACCTCATCCAGGCCAGCTCTAAAGCGCATCTCGATAATGCCTATGGCTTGGCCAGTGGCCGTCTATCTAAGATGGTGAAAGAGCTTAAGAGGAAATTGGTTGAGATGCTATCACTGCTCGAAATCGGGCTCGATTTTTCCGACGAGGACATCGATGGTATTGGGCGTCAAGAAATACAGATCGCGCTGCGTGAGGTAGTTGAGTCCTCTTTGCGGCTTGCCGAAACATTCGAGGGAACAAGGCGACGTCAAGAAGGATATTTAGTAGTGCTTATCGGGCGTCCCAACGTAGGTAAGTCCACATTGCTCAACGTGTTGCTCGGTGAAGACCGGGCAATAGTCACTCCCTTACCAGGAACGACTCGAGATTTAGTGGAAGGTCGGACCACATGGGAAGGAGAGACGATACGACTGGTCGATACGGCTGGGATTAGGCAAAGCCATAACCTGATCGAAAAAGAGGGAATTGAACGGGCGTCTCAGGCGGTTGGGGAAGCTGACGTGGTTTTAGCGGTATTCGACAGCTCGGCTGAGTCGTGTGAGGACGATATGGCTGTGTTGGACCTGCTTCCGGCTGATAAGAAGTCAATTGCTGTCTTCAACAAGGTTGATTTGCCAGTCATTAGTAGTAGATCTAAGATCGAAGTACGGGCCTCGGTATCCGTTGAAATATCAGCACTTAGGGAGTTCGGTATTGAAGAGTTAAAGAGGGAAGTGACAGCCCTATTGCCCCAGAGAGGGGAAATAGATGGAATCGGGATCACCCGTCAACGCCACCAAGATTGCCTCTTGCGGGTAGCTAAATCCGGTGCTGTAGCAGAGGAGCTTCTGAGGTCCAGCCAGCCCGATGAGTGCGTCGTAGCCGAACTCCAAGACGCCTTGAATGCCCTAGGAGAGATGCTGGGAGAGACAATAGAGGAGGAAGTACTTGATTCCATTTTCTCCCAATTTTGCATCGGCAAGTAATGTTTCACGTGAAACATGGAGGTCTTATCACGATGCCCATGAAATCTTCCGTGCCGTATTGAGACAACGCGAGTGTTCCACGTGAAACATGTTTTGATATGGTAATTCAACTGCCATCCGAGATTCGTGAGGACTTTGAGCGGTTAAAAAGAAAAAGAGATCTATCTTGTTCTTTTGAAGATGTCTGGCCCAAGCTGGAAATATATCTATATCTCTTGAGTCGGTGGTCGAGAAGAGTCAGTCTTGTCTCTCGGCGAGATTTGTCCATCGTAGCAACCAAGCACTTGAGACAGGCGTTGACTATGGTCCCGGTTGTAGCAAGTATCCCTCGTCGGCTGGTTATGGATCTAGGATCAGGAGCTGGATTTCCAGCTATTCCATTGAAAATCGCTCTTCCCGATTCATACTTTATTCTCGTCGAAAGCAGGAGGAAGCGGGCTCACTTTCTCAAGGAGGTTGTAAGGTCCGTGGAGCTTGACCGCATCGAAGTTGTAAACGAGCGGATAGAGAATTTGAGTCCTGTAGGAGCTGATTTGGTCACTGCGAGAGCAGTGGCCCCTCCAGAGAAACTGCTTAATTTAGTACAAAGACATTTGTCTCCTCACGGTTGGATTCTTTCAACACTTGGAGAAGATGCTGCCCATTCGGGGTTGTTGGCATGGAGGACGGATCGAGTCGGGAGTGCATTAGGGCTATTTCACGCCACTAATTGCTAGCATTGATAGCTCAGCAGGGTCTCGTAGGTCCAAAGGGATTGGGCATTCCGAGATCAGTTTTACCCACGCTTATCCACAAGTCACAATAAGAAGAAACTACGGGGTTTAGGGTCTTTTTTAGGCTTATATGTCTAATTTTAGCCAATAGATAGGTTTCGATTTAGGGAAGTATTGAGTAGAGTCGATAAGGTGTAATGTGGAAAACTTGCTCGTGAGAGTGTGGAAAACTCTAAGGTAAAATCTTTTGGAAAAAACTAAAAAAACAACGTATATTTTCCCTTGGTTATCGAGGATACTGGCTCTCAATGGCCTCCTACCTCTACAAATAGGTTCTTTTTTGCTAGATAAATATCTGAAAAAGTGGTGTTTGGTCATCCTTAGACCGTTGGCGCGTTTGTTTATTCGCTTGGGCTTCAGACCTGATTGGCTGACGCTGATGGGGTTAGTTATGAACGTGGGAGCCACTGCGGCTTTTGCCCGAGGTTATTTACAATGGGGGGCTCTCATTATGATGGCTGCCGGTCTCTGCGATATCTTGGATGGACAAGTTGCAAGAGAAGGCCACAAGGAGACCAAGTTCGGAGCCTTATTGGATTCGACAACAGATCGATACTCTGAGATATTTATTTATTTTGGAATCGGCGCGTATTTGATTGGCCGCGATGAGTGGATTCCCTCGGGGATCCTCTTTTTTGCAATTACTGGTTCGCTGATGGTTAGTTATGTAAGGGCTCGTGCAGAGGGGCTGGGCGAGGATTGTAAGGTGGGCTTTATGCAGCGCCCGGAACGTCTAATTGCCTTGGCCGTGGGGAGCCTGATGGGCCATCAAGGGTTGGTTTTTGTGCTGGTTTTATTGGCCGTTACGACCAACTATACGGTTGTTGAGCGCCTCGCTCATATCCGCAATAGGCTGAAATCTGGTGCCAATTCGCCCGCCTCAGTCCAGTAGTCCTGATAAGGGGCTAATCGGACTTTACTGCGATTCTCCTCCTGTCGTGTCCCAGGGTCATTTCATTGTTTTTGAAGGAATTGATGGGAGTGGAACTACAACCCAATCCCGCCTGCTGGCGTCGTACTTAAGGGGAACGGGTCTTCCGGTTACACTTACCAGAGAGCCAGGCGGGACGCCGATTGGAGAGCGGATTCGCCGTCTTGTTCTCGACCCAAGACAGGAGGCCATCTCCCATGTGGCGGAGCTTTTCCTCTATGGGGCTGACCGTGCACAGCATGTAGAAGAGGTAATTCAGCCGTCGCTAGATCAAGGGAAGGTAGTTATTTGTGATCGCTATATCGCATCATCGCTAGCTTATCAGGGTTATGGGCGCGGCTTGAATCTAAAAATGGTCGAGCAAGTCAATAGTCTAGCAGTAGGGGAATGCTTGCCGGAATTGACAGTATATTTGGACTTATCCGTAGAAGTGACTTGGGCGCGGATAGATCGACAGGGGGATTTATTTAGACAGGGGGATTCATTCTCTCCTCGCGCCGAGGATCGCTTGGAGGAAGCCGGCGGAGAGCAACTACAAAGGAAAGTCGCCCAAGGCTACAAAAAGATCGCCAAGAAAGACCAGGCAGCCTTGGTTTTTGACGCACAGCTCGGAATAGACCAACTGGCCAAAGAGATTCGGAACGCACTCCGCGAGCGGTTGCCGTGGTTTCCCGAGGAGAAAAAGTAACCATGAGACACATCTTAGTGGGATTGATTTTTTTGTTTGCAAGTGGGGGCGCAATCCATGCTGTGACTACGGAAGATCCGTATGCTGAGGTAAATGCCAGTTGGGAGCGTTTCGGAGCAGTGTATTCGCGCATTCTGGAAAATTATTACGCCCGTCTGGACCAAGAGGAAGTTATGAGCGCAGCCATCAAGGGCCTGCTCGGCCAACTCGATCCATACAGCGAGTACTTCGACGAGGAAGCTTTGCGCCAGTTGCGCCAAGACACGACGGGCAAGTTCGCGGGGTTGGGGATTACGGTTGCCATAAAAGATCGTTTCCCTGTGGTAATTTCCCCTATTGAGGATACTCCTGCCTTTCGGGCGGGGCTGAGGCCGGGCGACTTGATCGTCGCCGTCGAGGGTAAAAGTACCTTGGATATGCAGCTTGAGTGTGTGGTCAATGCGCTGCGCGGGGACCCTGGCACAAAGGTTGCAATCTCGGTCGCCACCCACTTGGGAGCAACGCCGCGCGAAGTTGAGATTCAAAGGGAAATTATCAGGATCAAGAGCGTTGTGCTGGTAGAGGAGCTCAGAGGCAAAATCGGTTATATAAGTATGCGCCGGACGCGTTTTTCCGAGCATACCTCCAGTGAAGTAGAAGAGGCGCTAAAAAGCCTCCCTCGGGTTGAAGGGCTAATTTTAGATCTGCGAGGAAATCCAGGGGGCTTGTTTAGTCAAGCCACCCAAGTTGCGGATTTGTTTTTACCCCAAGGGGTGCCGATCGTTTCTATTAAGGAACGCGAAGGGCGGAGAGAAGAAATCAAGTATTCCCACCGTCCCTCTATTGCGCGAGATATACCCTTGGTAGTTCTGATTGACGAGGGGAGCGCCAGCGCATCCGAAATCGTTGCTGGAGCCATCCAAGACAACGATCGAGGAGTGATTGTAGGAGGGGCATCATTTGGCAAAGGTTCAGTACAGACCATATTCGACCTACCCGAAGAGGCGTCTAGTGCTCTGAAGCTGACGACGGCACTCTACTACGCGCCAAGTGGGCGTAGTATTCACCGCGAACAGAATATAGCTAGGCCGGTGCATCGCGTTCTGTTCGGCGATAGAGAACTGCCTCATCAGCTAGTGATGGACCTCGTTTTGCGTTCAGGGAATAGGGCTAAGGCCCTTTCTGCGCTCCAATCTCACTTTGATATGAATTCTGAGTCCGCAGAGAGCATACTCTTGATCCGTTTGGGCGACTTGGTGGGTAAATCCAAGATAGGAGCGGACGGATTGCCGGACAGTATTGCAAACCGAACCTATTATACTCAGCAAGGGCGCAAAGTCTTCGGCGGCGGCGGTATTAAGCCAGATATTAGTATTGATCCGGAGCCATTTCCCCCTTACGTACAAGAATTAGAGCGTCGCCGGCTCTTCTTTGACTTTGTCATAGATTATGTATCAGCAGACTCTTCTTGGGCAGCGGAACATCCTGGCTTGACCGTCAGCGATGAGATGGTTAATAGCTTTATGAAATTCGTCCGCACTAAGGACGGAAGTCTGAATCAAGGCCAGAAAGGGTTGAGTAAAATAGAAGAACTTGAGGACTTGGCGGAGGAAATGGATTGGGGTACGGCGGCACAGGAGTCGCTTCATCAACTACGAGTAGCGGTGGGACAGGAATGGGAGCAGCGGTATAGCAGCAAGTTATCGCCTTATATAAAGAGTGCTTTACGTCGAGAACTAGTCTTGCGTTTCAGGGGAAGAAAGGCCCAACTCCTTGCAGAATTGCAGGAGGATGTGCAGCTAGCGAAGGCTGTAGAAGTGCTCGGAGACCAAGATATGTATTGGGGGGTATTGGCCCCGGAAGAAACCAAGTGAACGGCTATAAGCAAGGCATTGAAATCATCGATACTAATATGACTGCTAAATAAGTATGAGGGCTTATCTTGCAAACAGAGATTTTTATCAACCAAGGCATTCACGAATCCCGTATTGCCATCTTGGAAGAGGGGCGTCTAGCTGAAGTCTGGATCGAAAGACCCGAAAATGAGCGGACGGTAGGAGACATATACAAAGGGATTGTAACGGCCGTTTTGCCTGGGCTACAGGCTGCCTTTGTCGAGATAGGCCATGACCGCACCGCGTTCCTCCAAGTGCGCGATATGGTGGAAGCTGATAGAGGCGAGACCGATGGGGCGCGTAACGGGCGCCGCTCTCGCTTTCGCGGTTATCCTTGTATTCAAAACCTGATCAAGAAGGGCGAAGAGGTGCTGGTGCAGATCACCAAAGAGCCCATCGGCACTAAAGGTGCTCGTGTGACAACTCAGCTATCACTTCCGGGTCGTTTTATGGTGCTGGTTCCGGGAGGCAACTGGGTTGGTGTCTCGCGCAAGATCACCAGTCGGAACGAACGCAAAAGATTGAGAGATCTGGTCTTCAAGATCAAACCCGATGGCTATTCGGTAATCGTGCGGACCGAAGGACAGAATCAGAATGATCGCGAGTTCAAACGCGATATGAAGCAGCTAGTAAAAAACCACGAGCGTCTGATCAAGAATAGTAGGAAGGTTGGAGTGCCTGCCTTAGTGTACAAGGAAATGGGCATGACCTCCAGCGTAATACGCGACCTGTTCACAGACAATGTGGAACGGCTAGTCGTCGATAGCAAAGAGTTGTACAAGGAGATTACGGCTTATTTGCGACAAGTTTCACCTGAATTGCGCCAAAGGGTTGAGTTTTATCGAGATCGTCGGCCCATTTTCGATGCCTTCAACATTGAGGAGGATATCGAGAAGGCAACCAACCGCACCGTGTGGCTGCGGAGGGGCGGAGCCTTGGTTATCGACTACGCCGAGGCGGGGACCTTTATCGACGTGAATTCAGCCCGTTATCTCGGCTCGGACGATCAGGAGGAAAACAATCTTAATACCAATCTGAAGGCAGCTCGTGAGATTGCCCGCCAGCTCAAGCTCCGCGACATTGGCGGCATTATCGTCATCGACTTTATCGATATGAATGAGGAGCGCAACCGCAAAAAGGTCGTTGATTGCTTGGTCGAGGAGTTCAAAAGAGATCGGGCGAAGGTCTCTATCAGCCCACACATCAGCGAGTTTGGCTTGGTCGAAATGACTCGCCAGCGCGTCCGTCCAAACCTTTTGCACACTCATAGCGAACAGTGTCCCATTTGCAGTGGCACGGGCCGGATCATGGGGCCAGACACAACCCTGACTTGGATTGAACGCTGGCTTCAGCGTTCCTATGCTGCCACCCGCGAAAGGCGCTATGTCTTAAAGGTCCATCCCGATGTGGCCACCTATATGCTAGAAAACCGCGAAGAACGGCTCAAGTCATTGCGCAGGGCGACCAAAGCTCGCCTCCAAATTGAGACCGATACCACTTTAGGGCCCCAAGATTATCGTTTCTTCTCGACTAAGCGCAGCTTAGATGTAACGGCCGAGTTCCGGGTTTGACAGAAAAAGTCCAGGCCTATATCTTTAACGATTTCTTATTTGATTGCGGAGTAGTCTTAGCTTAGGAGCGCAATTCATGTATGCAGTTGTCAATATCGCCGGCCATCAGGTCAAAGTAGACAAAGGTCAGTGTCTGCGCGTACCCCGGCTTCAGGCCGAAGAAGGTAGCACACAGGAATTTACCGACGTACTGCTAGTTTCCGATGATGGCGAGACCAAGGTTGGCAGCCCCACGGTCGAGGGTGCCAGTGTTTCGGCGACGATCGTCGGCCATGGTCGCGGCGACAAGATCGTCGTTTTCAAGAAGAAGCGGCGCAAGAAGTACCGGCGGCGCAACGGCCACCGTCAGGACTACACCGAAATTCAGGTCGAGGACATCGTTCTCCCGAACTGAGTGCGAAAGGACTAGGTATTATGGCTCATAAAAAGGGCGTTGGCAGTTCTAAAAACGGGCGCGATAGCAATGCCCAGCGTCTAGGCGTTAAGCGCTTTGGCGGAGAGAAGGTCAGCGCAGGCACGATTATTGTGCGGCAACGCGGTACGCGCATTCATCCGGGCGTCAATGTCAAGAAGGGCGGGGATGATACGCTCTTCGCCACAATTGACGGGCAAGTGCAATTTGAGGCTTTTGGTAAGAAAGGCAAGCGGGTGAGCGTCTACGCGGCCGAAGAAGAGCGTTAGTAAGTAAAATTCACCGGTACGCGTAAGCCATAAGCTGTCATAACGCGCACTAATCCATAGGAATTGAGGCAGGCTCCACCAGAATGGTTGGGCCTGTTTTTTTGACGTTGTTGTCCTAAAGGTGATTGGCGACTCCGGCAGACCTCGTTCAGAAGTTTGCAGCCATCGGGCACATAGTATCCGCTAGGGATTATCACTCCTCCAACATCAAGTGCGATTTAGGCTCCCAGCCCAAGACCGTTCGTGCTTTGGACATGTTCATCTCGCGGTGGTCGGCGTCGCCCGATATGAAGAAGACGTCGCAGCGGCCATGGCCTGTGCTCACATAGTCTAGAGCGGCTAGATAGGCTTTGGCCAAGTCTTCCTCGTCGGTAAAATAAAGGCTGCCGGGGGGATAATGTGGTGGATTTTTGGCTTGTGCTAGGAATTGTGCCCGAGAGCGTGGGCCGGTGATGCGAAGAACCGCCAAGTTCATGTCAAATTGGCGAGCGAAGTAGCGGCAAATGCCTTCGGCCAGCCCCTTAGTGAAGCCGTACACATTGGGTCCATCGAGCGGTGCTTCCTCCTCGGACGGATAATAGGAGCGGGCGCGGTAGTGAACGCTCATGGTCGAAGTGTGGACGCCTCTTTTGACACCTAGCCTCCAAGCTGTGTACAGGAGCAGGTGCAGTCCCAGACAGTTGACTGTGTAGTTGTCGACGATCTGGGCCTCGGTCTGGTGGCTGTCGAGGCCACCTTGGCCGCTCTTCATGGTCAAGTTGATGAAGGCATCCACTCCGTCTAGGGCACAGGCGAGGGCCTCCGGGTCGGCGATAGAGCCTTCGATGTATTCGACCTCATGCCGAGGCTTGGCTATGTCCAATACACGCAAATCGTGATGGCGTTTAAGGTAGGGAGTAGTGCAGGTGCCGACGTGGCCGGCCCCGCCGACTAACAAGATTTTCACGAGATACCTCCTCTGGGGCTTGGGATATTGGCTGAATATTATGGGACTTTCCCAACGATCAACAGCCCTAGTTTGGTACTTGCGCTGGTCGCGTCCTAGATCGCTTTGCTGGTAGAGGGGTTTTTTTGTACTCTTTTACGTTCCACCTAACAGAATAGATAATGCTTATGAAAATTCACGAATATCAAGCCAAAAAAATTTTGCGCCAGTACCAAGTCGCCGTACCGAGCGGCAACGTGGCCACGACAGCAAACCAAGCCGAACATACGGCTGCCGAATTGGGAGGAAAGGTCGTAGTTAAGGCCCAAATCCACGCCGGAGGTCGAGGCAAGGGCGGAGGCGTCAAACTGGTCGCTAATCCCGAAGAGGCTCGCCAAGCCGCCAGTGAGATTCTCGGCATGCAGCTCGTTACCCACCAGACAGGCCCTGAAGGCCAAAAGGTCAAGCAAGTCCTAGTGGAGAGGGCCTCGGATATAGAACGCGAGTTTTATCTGGGCATCACTCTCGGTCGGACCCAGAGCAAGCCAGTAGTCATGGCCAGCCGAGAAGGCGGAGTTGAGATTGAGGAGGTCGCCGCTGCGACCCCAGAAAAAATTCTCAAGGAAACGGTTGATCCCGCTGTGGGGCTACTGGCATTTCAGGCGACGCGCTTGGCATTTGGGCTTGGCTTTGAGGGCAAGCAGGTTCGCCAAGCCGCCGGTTTTATCCTTAGCCTCTACAGAGCCTATGTCGATGCCGACTGCTCGCTGGTCGAGATCAATCCCTTGGTGGCGACCGCCGATGGGCAGCTTTTGGCATTGGATGCCAAAATAGACATAGACGACAACGCACTCTTCCGCCATCCCGACTTAGCGGAAATGCACGATCTGGATGAAGAGGAGGAGCTGGAGGTCGAGGCAGCCAAATACGGTCTGAACTACATCAAGCTCGACGGCAATATCGGTTGTATGGTCAACGGTGCCGGACTGGCGATGGCCACCATGGACATCATCAAGCTCTCCGGTGCTGAGCCAGCCAATTTTCTGGACGTAGGCGGGAGTGCCAGTGCTGAGACCGTGGAGAATGGCTTCCGCATTCTGCTTTCCGACCCGAATGTAAAGGCCATTCTCATCAATATCTTCGGAGGCATTGTGCGCTGCGATCGCGTGGCCGCGGGTGTGATTGAGGCACGCAAAAATATCAAAGTCAATGTGCCGATTGTCGTACGATTGGCCGGGACCAACGCGGATGTAGCCGCCGAGATGCTGGAAAATTCCGACATGGACTTTGCCGTTGGGCACGGGCTGAGAGATGCGGCGGAGATGGTCGAGGCGGCCATTCGATAAGAGGAATACAGAAATGAGCGTTTTAGTCGACGAAAACACCAAGGTCTTCGTACAGGCAATTACTGGGTCGGAGGGATCTTTTCACACTCGCCAAATGCTGGAGTACGGCACGAAAGTGGTCGGAGGAGCAACGCCTGGCAAGGGGGGCCAAGAATTTGAAGGCATTCCGGTGTTTAATACGGTCGCCGAAGGCGTCAAGGCCTCCGGTGCCAATGCTTCTATCATCTTTGTGCCAGCTCCCTTTGCCGCCGACGCGATCATGGAAGCGGCCGATGTCGGTATAGAGCTAGTCATCTGTATCAGCGAAAATATTCCCGTGGGCGACATGGTTAAAGCCTACCATTATGTACAGGCGCGCTCTACTCGGCTGATCGGGCCTAATTGCCCGGGCATCATCTCGCCGGGGAAGTGTAAGATCGGCATTATGCCCGATTTTATTCACCAGCCAGGTCGCGTGGGTATTATCTCGCGCAGTGGAACGCTGACCTATGAAGCCGTGGGGCAGCTTACTGAGCGAGGCCTAGGTCAGTCCACAGCCATCGGCATTGGTGGCGACCCAATCATCGGTACGCGCTTCGTGGACGCACTGGCACTCTTTAAGGACGATCCCGAGACCGATGCGGTAGTGATGATCGGCGAGATCGGCGGCACGGCTGAAGAAGAAGCGGCCGCCTATATCAAAGAATGCTACGACAAGCCTGTCATTGGCTTTATTGCGGGGCGCACGGCACCTCCGGGGCGGCGGATGGGACATGCAGGAGCTATTATTTCAGGTGGTAAGGGGACGGCCGAGGACAAGATGGCGGCGATGCAGGAGGCGGGGATTCACATCTGTGAGAGTCCTGCGGAAATTGGGGAAACGGTAGAGAAGGTGCTGAGTTGATTGGGGAACGTTTTTCTCCGCAAGTGCCTCCAACAGTTTAAGTATAATCGGACGGCGAGCATTCCCTCTTAGTCAGCAGCGGCATAATGGCGGGTTGGCGGCTGAGAAGCAGGAGGCCGCCAATCAGGATTAGGCCGGCGAGCAGGGCCAAGGGCATGGGGAGATGCTGGGAGGGGCCTATGCCATCTATGCCTAAGTAAGTGCGCAAGTTGATCCCAGTTATCGAAGCCAAGTTGTTGACCGCGTGGGCGAGCATGGCAGGATAGACGCTGTGAGTCCAATAGACTAAAGCACCGAGGAAGAGTCCAAAGAGGAAGAGGGGGATCAGTTGCCAAGGGTTGAAGTGCGAAATGGCGAAGAGCAGGGCCGAACCGCCTAGTGCCCAGCGCGGTCCATAATGGGCGTAAAGACTAGTGAGTACAAGCCCGCGGAAGAGAGGCTCTTCGCAAAACACAGGGGCTAGCACCAGTGTTACCAGTCCCTTCGGGACGTCCGCCAGTTCGTGGAGAATCTGAATCTCCAGCAAGTTCTTCTGAAAGGACAGCGGCATAGATAGGTCTATCCGGCCGAGCAGATAGGCCAGATACAAGTCGAATTCGGCGACTACGAGGCTACAGCAAATAGTCACCGGGATTGTCAGCAACAGGGTCCTAGCTGGCGTGGCGTTGAACAGCAGCAGATCTTCGGCGATTAGGTGGTGACGGCGGATATAAAGGGCCACAAACCACAGAATGGTACATTCGGCGGCAATAATACCAGCATGTAGGGACAAGAGGCCGACGACGGGCCAAACCACGAAGTGGGCCAGCAGGAGAGCAGGTAGGGCTACGCGGAGAATCTGGGAGAATCGAGGATAGTGAGCATGCATAAGGCTAGGGAGTTCTCCGGCATTTGTATGTAGTTTGAGTCGTTATTCTTTTACAGAGGCTACTAGGTGATTAGCAATCGCCTTTGAATGGGCAATCGCCTGTAGATAACCCCGAGTGCGGCTGGACCAAAATAAATAACTAAAGACCAGATCCGGGACATAGCTTTTCACAAGCCAGCGGGTCAACCAGCGGATTGGATAGTGAATCGGAGACAACAGGGCTAGCTGGAGCGCGAGCCGCCGAAGAGAAAGTCCAGAGGCCCAGATAAAGTCCAACCGGAGTACGGCGTCAAGTTCGGGATGCTTGTGTAAAAGGATGGGGATGGACTTGCTGCCATAGGTTTGCATAAGACGGCAGAGCGGCTCCAATGAACGCAAGTGATAGTGGTAGGATAGGGCTTCAGGGGCATAGTAAAGCGGGATACCCGCCAAATGGAGGCGGTACCCCAATTCTAGGTCTTCGCCGCCATAAGCAGTGAGATCTTCGTCGAAAAAACCCACGCGGAGCAGGGACGACCGGCGAACCGAGGAGTTGCCGGTGACGAAGCACTTGAAAGGTATGGGCTTATCCGCGTCAAGCCTGTGGACCCCCCTCCCTTCGAGATAGCGGGTCAGGGACGTAGTGGGAATTTCACTGGCAAAGCGGATGTTGCCGATAAAAACGGCTTCCGCATGGTTTTGATGCCGTTGGGCATGAGCGCGGAGAAAACTCGTGCCGACGGTCATGTCGCTGTCGAGAAAGACGACGAGATCGCCGCTGGCAACCCGAAGTGCTGCGTTGCGCGCCCGGGCGCGTCCCTGATTCTGTTCGTTGCGAAGCAGCCGCAATTGTAAAGGCGCGACCGCCGCATGCAGTCGCTCGGCGTCCAAGTGGGGGGAGGCGTCGTCCACCACGATGATTTGGATCGCCTCGTGAGGATAATCTTGCTGGGATAGGCTCTTAAGTGCTGCTTCGAGGCGCTCAGGCTCGCCATAGGTAGGCATTACGACGCAGAGCGCCAGCGGGGTACTCATGCTAGGGCTGTGTAAAGCTGGGTGAGTTGAGCGGCTTCCCGTTCCCAGTTATAGCGCCGTGCCGCCTGCAAACTCGCCTTGGCACATGCCTCTCGCTGCTCTGCATTGTCCAAAAAAGTGGTGATCTGCTCTCGAATGGCAGCTATATCGGTTGGATCGACCGTAGCTCCGGTACGCGTTTCGCGGACGACGCGCTGCATTTCAGGAAAGTTGCTGGCTAGGACCGGTAGCCCGGCCATCATATATTCGAAGAGCTTGTTGGGCAGAGAGTAGTAGAAGCTCTTGCCCGTGCCTTTGATCAGACACAGCCCCAAGTCGGCGGAGCAAGTATAATTGTGAAGTTGGTGAAAGGGCACCCGGGGAATAAAATAGACCCGATCCTCTAGCCTCTCAGCGCGGACTTGGTTCCGCAGGGCCTGTTCGCTAGGCCCATCCCCAATCAGAACTAAAGCGGCGGCAAACCCAGCGGCGGCCTCAATTTGCTCTCGCAAGCCATTTTCGGTGAGGAATCCTCCTTGGTAGAGCACAATAGGGCGCTCATCGGGCAGGTCCAGCGTTTCGCGTATCAGGTTGCTTTGGACCTTATGGCGGAATAGCGGCAGATTGCGCAGAACAACAACTTCGTCAAGGCGGTAACGCTCCTTGAGTGATTGGGCGATAGACCCACTGACGGTTATGATGCGATCTACCCGACGTATCAGCCGCCGCTCCAGCAAACTCCAGCAGGACCGTATCAGCGGTCTGTTGACCAGTGAGGATTGTTCGGTCCAAAATTCGTGCGCGTCGTAGACGATAGGCCGATTTAGTCGCTGTGCAGCTCGCACTGCTGGCCAGAGAGAGTCTAGGTCGTGGGCGTGATAGGCATCCGGCTGGGTCTCGACCATCAGTGGATAGGCTCGTTGCCAAAACAAAGGATAGAGAAGGCGCAATGATCGGCTTCGGTCTAGCGGAATCGGATAGATTTCAAAATCGTCCCATCCCTTAAGAGGGGCTGAATTGAACGAGGAGGCGACAATGACGACTTGGTGCCCATCACGGCGCAGCGAAGATGCCTCTCGGTAGATGCGGTAGTCGAAATTCAGGTCGGTGAAGGCGACCATACAGATACGCATGGCGTATAAAGAAAGGAACCGGTATAAAAAATAAAAATAAAAAAGCAGCCCATATAGAAATGGACTGCTTACTCATTTAGAGTGTGGCGGCCATGTGGCGGCCAAATGGTGTGATCTTGAAACGCAAGTGAGATCCTCAAACGAGGCGGTGTGGGGAGGTAGTTTTGAAGATCTCAACGACCCGAAAAGGGAAATCCGAGCTTCGCGGATCAGGACATTGGCCACACCAGAGGACCACCACACTCTATTTAGAAATTAAAATACACACGCTAGATTGTGTTGTCAAGCAGAAAAACATGCGTTTAGAAAAAGACAATACACTCTTGCACACTTACTGGTGTGTGTGTATATTTAATAAAGAAGGTGGCTGAAAATATTTCAGAGGGACCGCGAATGCAGTTTGCAGAAATGATCAAGGAGGCCCGGCTACAAGCTCACCTGAGCCAGCAGGGCTTGGCCACGCAACTTGTGACGGCGCGAAGGCCCAAGGGCGTATGGGCAACCTATATAGGACAAATTGAAAAGGGGGAGAAGGTTCCTTCCGACGAAGTATGTATCAAGCTGGCCGAGGTATTGGAACTCGACTCTAACAGGGTGTTGCTTGCTGCTTATGAGGCCAAGGCGAGCTCGGAGGAAGGACGCGCGCTCTATGGCAAGATGATGCGCTCGCTGTCGGATCCGGTGGTCAATAAGCTCCTGTCTAGCGAAGAGCCTTTGGACCCAGCCCTCTTGGGGGTACTCTCCAATCCAGAAATCTTGGCTCTGCTCGGGGATCAATCGTGGTTAGAGGCAGTTGCCCGGGCGCGCAAGAAACAGAAGGAACGCGATGTGTTGGGCCTACTCTCTCTAGTAGAGGCGATGAACGACACACAGTGGAATACGATAATGGGCATTATAGCGACTTGGGATTTAAAGCCGCCTAATTGAGGAGGCAGATTCGCTTAGTGGATTAACGTGAGTTCGGGTTAAGGTGAGGGACTCCTTTTTGGCTAAACTTAGGTATGCCGACCATAAAGCTCAGCCATCGAGGAGCCCTCGCGATGAATTTAGTCGAATTGTTTTGCCACGTCGATGACTTTTGCCAAGCCTTTGAGGCCCAGTGGATACGCCACCAAGTAACGACCGGTCACCGTCGTCGTCGTGCTGGTCAACTCTGTTTGAGCGAGATCATGACGCTGTTTATTTGGTTTCACCAGTCCCAGTACCGCACGTTCAAAGCCTTCTACCAGCATCGTGTCTGTAGGCACCTACGCGGTGCTTTTCCCCGGTTAGTCAGTTATGGACGCTTTGTCGAGTTAATCCCTTCGGCGCTTATTCCGTTATGCGCCTATCTACGTCAATGCCAAGGAGCCTGCACGGGTATTTCGTTTATTGACTCGACGCCGTTGGCCATATGTAATCCCCATCGTAGACACCAGCACCGACTCTTTGCGGGGCTAGCCCAATGGGGCCGAAGTTCGACCGGTTGGTTTTTCGGGTTCAAGCTGCATCTGGTCTTCAATAATCGAGGTCAATTGCTCAACTTGGCGCTAACCCCAGCCAACGTCGATGATCGCAAACCCGTACCCGGCTTGGTGCGCGACCTGTTTGGCAAGCTGGTTGCCGACCGAGGATACCTTTCCAACAAGCTGGGCAAACAATTGAAAGAGCTATTCGACCTCCAGTTGATTACCAAGCTGCGATCCAACATGAAAAATCAACTCATGCCGATGGCGGACAAGCTCCTGCTGCGCAAACGAGCCCTGATCGAAACCATCATCGATCAACTCAAAAATATCGCCCAGATTGAACACACCAGACATCGCAGCCCGGTCAATTTTATGGTCCATCTCATCGGCGGATTAATTGCCTATTGCCACCAACCCAAAAAACCAGCCCTAAAAAACGATGGACCACGCCAAGTAGAGGCCGCTTAACCCGAACTCACGTTGGATTAGGGGAGCCATCGACTAAAGCTGGTTTCAAAACTGCCTTACGGTGATAAGCATACAAGCGAGATGAACAAAGGCGCGCAACATCGAGCTTTTCCGCTCATACCGAGTGACCAATCGGCGGAAGCTACTCAGCCACCCGATAGTACGCTCAATGCGGTATCGCCGTTTGTATCGCCGCAGCTTTCGACCGTCCTGCCGCTAAGGCTCTGTCCGCGACTGCGCGGTCGGCCCGGCCCGTTGCGCGGCACCGCAATCGCAATCCCCCCTTTTTGTTGGGAGCGACTTATGTGGATTCATTATCCTGATCGGATTCAAGAAAGCGTAGATACCCTCCTTGCCCAGGAGAGACGCCTGCGCACGTCCGCCGTAGCGGATCGCGTTAAAATGCTGCGTCTTGCTCAAAAGTGGTCGCTATCGCAGCCAGACCCAATTGGCACCCCTTCTGGGCCATAGTGATCGGACCTTACGTCGGTGGTGGCAGCGGTATCAGCAGCAGGGCTTGGCCGGTCTGCTAGCGGATCAAGGTAGGGGCGGACGCCGTGAGTCCATTACCGCCGAAGCACGCCAGGGACTGGAAACGGCGATGCAAGCCGGACAGATTGCCACCTTGGAAGAGGCCCGTAGCTTCCTGCAGCAGCAGTTTGGTATCGTCTATCAGGGCGTCAGCGGGCTGTCGCGCTGGTGTAAACGCCATCGCATCAAGCTCAAAACGGGTCGCCGTCAGCACGCCCACGCTTCGGCGAAAGCGCAGGGCGCGTTTAAAAAATAACTTCGGTCCTCACCTCCGCCAGACGGCCACGTCGGTGGGGGATCGCCCCTGCGAGTCTTCGCCTTGGATGAAGCGCGTTTCGGCTTGAAAAGCGGGCCTCGACGACGCTGGGGTCCCTGTGGATATCGTCCGCCTTGGATCGTCCAGGATCGCTATGAATGGTTGTGGCGGTATGCCGCCGTCGAGCCGGACACCGAGGCCAGTTGCTGTCTATATCTGCCGTATCTGGATACCGTCTGTTTTCAACGGTTTATCGATGAATTGAGTCGGAGCTATGCCGATGATTGCCTCCTCTTGGTTATGGATCAGGCCGGCAGTCATCTCAGCCAAACCATGGTATGGCCGGAGCATATACAGCCCTGCTCTTGCCGCCCTATAGTCCCGAGTTGAATCCGGTCGAGCGGTGGTTTGAAGCCTTGCGAGCCACGTTATCCAATCAGCTCTTTGCCACCATCGACGCGCTGGACCAAGCCTTGACCCAGGCTATTGCAACCCTACTGGGAACACACCCAGCGATTGGTACAACTCACCCGATTCTCTTGGTGGCGAGAGGCCACAGCCAACATTAGGACATACGATTAGCAAAACGGTATAAGACCCATAAAATCCCTTCCAACACCGCGCGATCGGGGATGCGGGTACGGCCCCCTTTCGGCGAACGGGGTCGTTGGGGCAACAAAGGCTCAATTTTGGCCCATTGGGCCTCGGTGACTTCACCGGTATACTCGACCATCGCACCGCTCCTTTTCGATGATCGAAAAATACGCCTAACCCACCGATATATTCAACCGTAACCCCTATGAGAGTTTTGAAACCAGCTCTAAAAGAGTTAATGTCTGAAGGGAAGGGAAGGAGTTAGAAGTCGGGTAATTTGTACTCGCCGCGCTCAATGGCTTGCTCTAACTCTTGATGGAAGGTGCTGTCTAAGTGGGAAGTAATTTTCCAACCACTGGAATCGCGAAGAAAATAAAAGAATGGAGACGCGCGCTCATCGCCTAGCGTAGAGGAATCGAAGAGTAAGTAACCTATGCGCTCGTTGATGATGCGCTCTTCGGCGATTTCTCGCCGCAGTTGAGCCGTTATCTCGGCTGGCGTCTTTTGCCGCCATCGTTCGACAAAGCCCTGACGATCTTCTCCCTCCATTTGCGAAGAATTGAAACATTCCCAAAGCAGGTCAAAGTCGCTGTCTTCTAGCGCGTACTTATAGGTCTGGAAGGTCTGGGCCGGATGGGAGAAGCGTTGATCTACTTCTTCGCTATGGCAGCCGTGAAGGATGAAAAGGGCGAGACAAAGGAAGGGTTGTAGGGCCATAGTGTCCAGCGCACGGATCAGTATCTTGAGCAACTTCAACTACTTGGTAGGAACTACGTCTGCGTCCACTCAGATAGGGCTTCAGCGCTTGGCTTTATTAACGAGCAATTCGATGGCGTCGCGTAGCCGGGCAGCTTCTTCGTATTCTTCGCAGATAACGGCCTGCTGTAGCTGGTGCTGAAGCAGGCTGAGTTCGTCTTTCTCTCTTTTGGGGGGCAGTTGAGCTTCGGCATCTTCGGCTTTCCGCTTCGGTGGACGGATGTTGGCTGTCTCTGCTTCTATCTTGAACGATTTAGAAATCTGCGCTTCAAACTCATAGAAGCGGTTCAGTGTGTGTTCAACGTCCAAGTCAGTCTCCAAAGGCTCCAAGCCCACCTCGTCAAGCAACGTATGAGAAACGTAGATAGGCGAATCAGTGCGCAAGGCCAAAGCGATTGCGTCGCTGGGACGTGCGTCGATGTCTTTTATTGTGTGATTCTTCTCAATGACGACCCTCGCGTAGTAAATTGAGCGGTGCACGTTGTGAATGACAACTTGGCGCACACTTATCGCAAGGTAGTTGACCATAGAAGAGAGCAAGTCGTAGGAAATCGGGCGTATAGGCCCATCGTTTTCTAGCCGCATCCTAATGGCGGCCGCTTCAAATTCGCCAATGGGAATGGGCAGGAGCCGTGGGAGTTTACCTTTCTTCTCGCTCAACCATACCAAGGGCCTGTCCTCGCGCAAATAGGGGCTAACCTTGACTACGGTCATCTCGACTAAAGAGGAAGTTCCCATTAATCATCCCTGTTGGAAACGACTAATCTCGTCGCGAAGCCGCGCCGCCTCCTCGTAAACTTCTTCGGCAACGGCTTGGCGCATGCGTCTTTTGAGTTGTTCTAGCTGATTGATGGCTGGTGCGGCGATGGTAGGATGCTCTTCCCGCGGTGCGGCCACGGGTTTGGTGATGGCTTCAACGTCAGCCTTAACCCATTCCTCGTCGTCAGAGCGAACGCAGCCCACTTCTTTGAGGATCTCGACGTCGGCGTAGATCGGCGCTCGAAAGCGCAAAGCTAGGGCAATTGCATCGCTTGGACGTGCGTCGAGCGTATGAGTCTTGCCCTCGTCGTCGACGAGGTGAATCTCTGCGTAGTACGTTCTTTCGCGTAAGTTAAAGTCAGTGATTTCGACCCGGACTACCCGGGCGTCGACGTCGGCGAGAATCTGATGGGCTAGGTCATAACTGATGGGTCGCGCGGGTTGTCGCTTGCTGTGGGCCATAGAAATGGCTGCTGCCTCGAAGCGGCCGATGACAATGCGCAGGTAATAGTTGCCTTCGACTTCTTTGAGTACTACTTCAGGGTATAAAGATTGAGATTTGCTGCTTAAGACCCCCTTGACTTCCATCAGAACCATAGCGGTACACTGCGGTTTAATAGGCGATTGCCAATTGACCTGTGAAATATAATACGACCTCAAAGCAGGTGTCAACCAACTTGTGTCTCTTGCCCATCCGGCAAATCGCCCTCTTTGTTCCTCAGCTTCAGCTCAAGTTCTGCGAGTTGGCGGCCTAGTTCCCCGGTGCGCCGGCTTAAGCGAGCCAAATAGGCAAAAAGCACGATCCACACGGCAGCAAAGGCGGCAAACAAGTAGTGGAGATTGTCCATAGTCTCTTATGTTTCGTCAATTAGTTTTTGCCGCAGGAGTGCCACGGCTTTTTCGATGCGGGCTAGTTCCATGCGTTGCGCTAGGAGGCAAAAGAGCAGCAGGAAGAAAGCTGCGCAGCAGATCCACTTGGTGTATTGCATCGTCGGCTCGAGTTCTACGTTGCGCGGCGGGTGTAGCTGTTGGTCGGCGGCCCACAGATCGACAGCATAGTATACCAATGGAACATTGGCGAAGGCGAGAATGCCCAGTACAGCACTGGTGCGTTGTACTGAGGTAGAGTGAGCCCCGTATCCTCGCACCATTAGGTAGGCCACGTAGATGGTGAAAGTAATCAGCATTGAGGTCAGGCGCGGCTCCCATCGCCAGTAAACCCCCCAGATCGGTTTGGCCCATAAGGGCCCAGTGATCAGCACGATCAACGCAAAGATCACGCCCAATTCGGCGGAGCATAGCGCTAGGCGATCCCACTTGTCCTCACGGGTGCGCAGATACTGTACACTGCCGACGAATACCAAAAAAAAGGCCAGAAACGAAGAAAACGCTGCCGGCACGTGAAAATAAAAGATTCGCTGGACGATTCCCATTTCTTTTTCCGTGGGTACCCACAGAAAAACTGCGCCCAAGGCGACGAGCATGACCACGAAAACCAAACAGGGGGATGGGACCGAACGCATCATTCCTCGATTGTGTATTCAAAGAGCATTAGCGAGAGCACCGTGAAAACTACCGCGTATACCCCCAACATTTGCAGGTGCGGGAAGAGCTTTTCGCAGCAGTCATTGGCTAGCACTAGCCCCGTCGCCTCCACGCAGGAAATCAGCGCCGGCAAGATCATGGGCAAGAGCAGGAGAGGCAGCAGTAGCTCGCGCAACCGCATGTTGTTCGACAGTGCCGCAAAGAGCGTGCCCACCGATGCCATACAAGCCGATCCTAGGACGAAGACGGCCAGCAGGGGGAGCAAGAAGAAGCTCAGGGACAGATTAAAGAAGAGGGCGAAAAAGGGCAAACTCAGCAATTCGATCGCTAGAAGAAAAACAAAATTGCCCAGCATTTTACCTAGGTAGATGGAACCGCGGTCCCCTGGTGCTAACAGTAGCGCGTCGAGCGCGTCGTTTTCGCGTTCGTCAGCAAAAGAGCGGCCCAGACTCAGCAGGCTGGCGAAGACATAAGACGACCAGAGTGTACCAGGCCCAATCTCGCGCAGAGCGGCCCCGCCTAGATCGAAGGAGAAGTTGAATACCAACAACATTAACAGTATAAAGAAGACCATCGGGCTGAGACGTGCCTTAGTACGCCACTCGGCCTTCAGGTCCTTGCGCAGTATCGCCAGTGCTCGTCCTAAAAAGTTCATGAGTCGGCGTCGAGATAGGGCGCGCAGAGCTTGCGCAGCTGGTCCAGATCATCCGTCAGGGTTTGGTCCAAGCGCCATTGCCCGCGTTCGATCACCAGCAGGCGATCCACTAGGCCATCGGCCTCGTCGAGGCGATGAGTTACCAAGATGCAGGTACGCCCCTCTTGCCGAAGGCGGCGCAAGAGGCGGTGTAATGCAGCGCTGGCACCGATGTCGAGGCCGGTAAACGGCTCGTCAAGCAGGAGGATAGAGGGGCAATGCAGGATAGCACGGGCAATAGCCAGACGTTGCTTCATACCGCGAGAGAACGAACCTACGCGCTGGTTGAGCTGCTCGTTCAGGCCAACAGCCTCTAAGGCCGCAGTGAGCCTTTCGTCCGGGTTGTCCAATCCATAGAGCTGGGCGAAGAAGAGCAAGTTCTCTCTCGCCGTCAGTTCGTCATAGAGCAAAGTCTGATGCGAGAGTAGGCCGATCTCAGCCCGTGCTGCGGGAATGCGTTGGGGATCGCGACCGTTGATCCTCACGCTCCCCTCCGAAGGTCGGCAGAGGCCGGCCATCAGCCGCAGCAGAGTACTCTTGCCCGCGCCATTGGCACCAACGAGCAGCACCGCTTGGCCTCGCGGGATGACCAGATTGGTGGGATGCAGGGCTGTGTGGGTGCCGAAGCGCTTGGCAGCACCCGCTAGGACGATGGTGCCGTCTCCATCCATCACACTTCAAGTGCTTGAGTCAGGGCAACAGCTTCGCGCATTAGACGCGCCCGCTGGTCAATGTAATGCGGATCTTCGGGCCGACCGGCAAAAGCGTCGTCGATCCGAGCGAGTTCCTCAATGAAATGCTGTCGCCGTTCCAGTGCGTGGGTGTGATCGGAGCTTGAGTGTTGGCGGCTCAATGCCAGCGCGACACCGCCGACGAGGAATGCGCCCGCCAGCGCGGCCCACTTGAGCGACCAACGCAGCGAGGGAGTGAGGGGTAAGGGGATCGCCACCTGCTGGCTTGGCTGTATATTTTCTATGGCAATCTTCCGGTACTGGCGGCCGTGCTGCTCGATAACACCTAGGTCGATAAAGGGTGGTTTGATCTCAATGGAAGGAGGGTCGAGAAAAACCTCCAAGCGGTCGGTAGGATAGATCGCCTGATGCACATAGGGACTGGCGAAGTTCCGTGGGTCGAGATTAAAAGAAAAACTCCGCTGCGAGCGGCCTGGAGGCAGAGGCTGGTTGTCGAAGAAACTGCCTTCTCCGGCTTGGTGGAGCAGACCCGAGTGGCTTTGGAGGTTGAAGATGCCCGTTGGCAAGGCAAGTTCGGTCACTCGACGCTCACGCCCGTCGCCGCTACCTGAATAAGTGCGCTCTAGCGTATTGTGAATTTGCAGGAGCTGGACACACTCAATCGCGTCCTCGCGTACAGAAAAAAAGAGATGATGGGTACCGATTCGGATGCCGGAGGGATCATCGGTTTTTTCGTAAACCTCGAGGATGATCTGTTGTTGCGCGCCGGCCTCAAGGGTCGCAGAGAAGTAAGGGATGCCATCGTAGAAGGCAGCCAGCCCGAAGTGGAGTCCGCTCTGCAGAAAGGGGCCGGCAAAAGAGAAGCGCCCCTCGGCGTCGGTCTCCTTGCGTAGCATCTCGAGGATCTGTCCGTCTTGGCGGACGTAGAAGGCCACGGGAATGCTTGGGATTCGCGCTTGGGTGAAGGGGTTGAGTACATAACCGTTGATCTCCGCGCCCCACAGATCGGAAGCGCAAAGGACGATTGCCGCGCAAAGCAAGCGCAGGACCATGGCTCAGCTATATTCCACTAAAGAGGCCCCGCATTGAGGACAGAACAGATCGCCCTCGCGGCGCACAGTCCCGCAGCCGCGGCAACGGGGAACGGCGGTCTTTTGGCGCAGAGCCGCGACCTCCTCCTCTATGCGTCGTTCGCGTTGATAGCTACTCGCGCCGTTGAGCCGATCCAACTCGTCTATAACCGCCAGCGTCTCGGCCTCCAACTCGGCGAAGAGGCGTTGAAAATCCTCTGCGGATACTTTCCCGAGCTCGTGGTCAAATTCCAGCTCGACGATTTCGCCCAAGAGCTGCTCCTTGCGCTCAAAGAGTTGTCGCGTCTGCCCGCTCGCCGCGCCCACTCGCCCGCTCGTTAAGAGGGGATATCCTAGATAGAGCAACAGCCCCAACAGCAGGACAAGTGAACATAATATGGGTAAGAGTCCCATCGCGTTCATTACACATAGCCCTTGCCTGCCCGCACCGGTTCGGTCGAACTAATCATCGCCGTAGTGATTCAACTCTCGTCTCAGGCGATCCGCGTCTTGGCTGCGGTTGGCCGGCAAGGGCTTGGATTGTAGAGGTGCTTGGCTTGGGTTCTTCCAGCGAACTAGCAGTGTGCGTACTAAGGCGACGCCAAACAAAAGAACCAAAAAGGGCGCGACCCAAGCTAGCAAGTTAAAGCCCTCGTGCGGGGGGGTGGCTAAGACCATCAGGCCAAAACGTGCTACATAGTCATCGACGATCTGCTGCCGAGTCTGGCCTTGGTCTAGGGCTGAGCCAATCGCCTCTCGTTCGGGGACAGCGAAGTCGGTACAAAGACAGGTGGCTAGGGACTCTCGGTTACAATTACCGCAGAGACAGACCAACTCCTCAGCCACGCCTTTGATTTCCGCCGTTGTTGCCGCCCCTACCGGCGAGAAGCCCAGTGCCAACGCAGCGAGCACGGACACGTAAGCACGAGGCCTCCGTGCGATGGCCGAGTCCATTGCGGTTTCCCGATCGACCCGGGCTAGCCGCCGGTCTCGCGGCGTGGGCCACATCGCCCACAGTGCGCCAAGCACTAGGACGACAGCACCGAGCCATACGAAGTTGATTAGCGGGTTGATGTAGATTTGGAATTTGGCGCTCTGGTCCTCGGCAGATCCCACCAGAATCACATAAAAGTCTTCGCGCCATGTCGAGTAAATGGAGACTTCAGTGGTACCTTGGTCAAAAGCCGGGTAGTAGCGTCGCTCCGGCAGCAGTGTGCCGAGGAATTGATCGCCGCGGTGCAGAGCCAAGGCCGCGGCGGTCGTGCTGTGGTTGGCGTTTTCGGCGAAGGCCAGCGACGCGAAGGTCATCCGGTATTCGCCGACTTGACGCGAAGCCCCCTGGTCGAGGACGACTTCGGTTTCTTGGGTAAAGGCTTTGCCGGTGAAGCCAGCAAAGAGCAATACCAGCCCGAGGTGAGTCAAATACCCGCCGTAACGCCGCCGGCTCTTGGCGCAGAGGCGATACAATGCCACCGGATAAGGCTCGCCCGTACTGTGCATCCGCGCCCGCGCGCCAGCGTGGAACTCGGAAGTGAGCGCGACGAGAACGAAAACGCACAGCCCGAATGACATCACGACATAGGGATCGCGCACGCCGAGAGCAAAAAAGACGCCGCAAGAAAGTATGCTCGCCGTCACCGGGCGGATGAAGTTTTTGCGCAGGCTTTCGCTTGAAGTGCGGCGCCAAGCGAAAAGCGGACCAGCGCCCGTCAATAGCAAGAGCACTAGGCCGATGGGAATCGTGACTTGGTTGAAAAAGGGGGGGCCGACCGTGATTTGCTCGTCGGTCAAGGCTTCGGAGACCAGAGGGAAGACCGTGCCCCAGAAAACGGCGAAGAGCATCCCCAAGAGAATCCAGTTGTTGAGCAAGAAAGCCGTTTCGCGCGAGGCAAAAGATTCCAAGCGGTTCTCGGCCTTGAGCAGGGGCCGCCGCAGCCACAAAAGCCCAAAAGAAAAAACCAGCGTCAGGACTAGGAACGTGCCAAAAAAAGGGCCGATATTGGATTGGGCAAAGGCGTGAACCGAGGAGATGATGCCGCTGCGGGTCATAAAGGTGCCGAAGATGCACAGCGCGTAGGTGAGAATCGCCAGCGCCACGTTCCATACCTTGAGCATGCCCTTGCGCTCTTGAATCATAATTGAGTGCAGAAACGCGGTGGCGACCAGCCAAGGCATCAGCGAGGAATTCTCTACCGGATCCCAACCCCAATATCCACCCCACCCCAGTTCGACATAGGCCCATTTGCCGCCTAGCAGGAGACCGAAGCCGAGAAAGGTCCAAGGAATGAGCATCCAGCGGCGCGAAGCGCGGAGCCAAGTAGCGTCCAATTTGCCGGTCAAGAGCGCGGCGATGGCAAAGGCAAAGGGTACGACCATGCCCACCATCCCCAAGTAAAGCATTGGTGGGTGAATGGCCATGACGGGGTGTTGTAGAATCGGGTTGAGCCCGCGGCCGTCCTCTGGCGTGAAAGGCAGGCGCTGGAACGGGTCGGCGGCAAACAGATGCACGATGCAAAAGAAGAAGCTGGTCAAGGATAGGGTCGCCAGCGCATAGGGCATCAATTCGCGATAGCGCTGGCGGTAGAGTGCCGCTAAGCCCGCTGAGTAGATGGATAGGATCCAGCCCCAAAACAACAGCGACCCGTTCTGCCCACCCCACAGCGCCGTCATTAAATAGAACAAAGGCATGGCGCGGTTGCTGTTTTCGGCCACGTACTCGACTTGGAAGTCGTGAGAGAGGAGAGCGTGCCACAGGGCGAGAACCGCTAGCGTCAGCAGGGCGCAGGTCGCCAAGACCCCGTTTTCGCCCGAGCGCACCAGACCCAAGTGGCCACGCCTTGCCCCGAGGGCCGACGCCAGCACCCCATAGCCGGACGCTAGGAGCGCTAGGCACAAGGCAAAATAGCCGATATCAATCATAAAATGTCGGGAAAAGCCAAAAGGTGCTGCGGGCTAGCCGCTCGGGCTATTCATCGCCTGCACGTGGCCTTCATAGCTTTGCCCCTCGTATTTGGAGGGGCACTTGGCAAAGACGATCTCAGCGTCAAAGATCCGGTCGGCTGGCTGGTATTCGCCTTCGAGAACTACCAGTGCCTCGTCTTTGAAGGTATCGGGCAGCACTGCGTGTCCGATGTAGCGCACCCGCAGCGTGTGTTGCCCGTCGGTAATCACAAATTCGGGACGCGAGCGATACCGGTCCCACTCAATCGAACCAGGTACCACGGTGCTGCCGCCTAGCTGGATGCGCTGGCCCGCGTCGATAGCTCCGTTCATCAGGGTTTGCAGCGTCATGTGAGTCGCCGTCGACTGTTGGAAGCCGGCCGCAAAAAGGTAAATCAAGCCAGCGGCAATGACTAGGGAGCCGAGGGTGAATTTGTGTCGTCGCATAAGAGTAAATCTGCTCAATTTCCCTTTCTTGTCAACGAGTACTCCTGTTGGCGAAAGGACCGCGTTCACACTTCGAGCACCTTGGGCAGGCTGGATAGGTTTTCATAGCCGCCTTGGCAAACGACGACCGTATCTTCGATCCGCACGCCCCCTAAGCCTCGGTAGTAGAGTCCCGGTTCCATCGTCACGACATGGCCTGACTCAAGCACATCGCCGTGCGGGCCGATCCTCGGCTCCTCGTGGATCTCCAGACCTAACCCATGACCAGTGCTGTGGATGTAGCCCTGCATATAGCCATCTTTTTCTCCCGTCTCGTAGCCGGCATCGCCGAAAAACCGTTGGATTGATTCGTGAATAAGGTGGCCTTCAGCACCCGGGCGGATGTGGTCTAAGCCCAATTGTTGCGCCTCCAGCACGGTTTCGTATAGGTGCTGCATCGGCTTGGATGCCTGCCCCTTACAAACGGTCCGCGTCAGATCTCCGTAGTAGCCGCTGGCCTCGTCGCGTGGAAAAATGTCGATGATGATGGTCTCACTGGCGCGCAAAGGCCCAAAGCCCACTTGATGTGGGTCGCAGCCTTGGTCGCCGCCGGCGATGATGGTGTGTTCGCCAATGCTGTCGCAGTCCATTAGCGTCTGATGCACCATGCGCCGCAATCGCTCTGAAGTGAGTACGGCACCGTTGAGGAAGAGCACGCCGTCGCGCACATCGGCGGCTCGCAGCCCCTCAATCGCCGTTTCCATGCCCGCTTCGGCGGCTCTCATCGCCCGGCGCATGACCTCGATCTCTCCGGAGTCCTTGATCTTACGCTGGGGAAAGAGCGGCTCGGCCGCAATGGCGAGTTCAATGCCCTCCCCCCGCAGAAAATCGGCCGTACCAAGGGGAAAATCAGCGGGTACTTGCAGTTTCTCTAAGCCGAGGTCACGCAAAAGTTCCAACAAGACGGCGTTGCTGTTGGGCCGCTCCTGGCCTCTTTCCTTGGCCCGCTTCTCGTACTGGGCGTAAGGCAATACCCGGTTTACGCAGGCTTGGTCGTGCGCACGGTCGATTTCGAGGTTGTGGGCGAGCATGATTTTTTCGCTGGGGGTCCACAGAAAGACGAAGGGATCGGGGGCACGAAAGCGAGTGGCGTAGAACAGATTGGCGCAGCGTTCGCTACTGCCGATCATCAGCAGGGCATCGGTGCCTTTTAGGTCGTGGGTCATGTTTCTACTCCGGAATCCTCAGCGCCCGGACATCGATTCCGTTCTCGGGCCGCCAAAGCCAAAACAACGCAGACTGTCCCTCTTCCAGTTCGGAAACAAAGCGCACAAATTGCTCCAGTGAGGTAACGCGCTCCTGATCCACTTCGGTAATCACATCGCGCACTTGGATGCCTTTGTCCGCTGCCAGCCCGTCCGGATCCACGCCAACTACCACCACCGGCTCCTGTCCTTGTGTAAAACCCAGTTCAGCCGCCAACTCGCCGACAAAGCCCAACTCGGTGGCCAAGTCGGCGGGCAGGGATTCAACTGAGAACCCTAGTTGTGCTAGCCGCTGATGGCCCTCAGAGAGGAGCCGATCGTCTTCGCGCTCGCCGAGCACCACGGCGACTTGGTGGAGTTGGTTCTGGCGCATGATTTGCAGGTTGACCGTCTCGCCCGGATCGCGGCCGTAGATCAGTGTCTGCAGGTGGTTGAAGTGGTTCACCGCGATACCATCGAGCGACAGTATGACGTCCCCGACGAGCAGGCCACCGCGCTCGGCGGGGCTGTTGGGCTGCACTTGGATGAGGTAGACGCCCCGCGGCCGTTCCATGCCGAGACCGTGCTCGCGGATTAGCTCTTGGGTCATTTCTGGGGCCATGGCCACACCCAAATGGCCGCGTACGATCCGTCCATGGACTAGTAGATCATCTACCACTTCACGTGCCAAGTTGATCGGCACGGCAAGCCCATAGCCGATGTAGTAACCGGTGCGCGTTGAAATGGCCGTGTTGATTCCTACGACTCTGCCCTGTAGGTCGAGTAGAGGGCCGCCTGAGTTACCGGGGTTAATCACTGCATTGGTCTGGATGAAACTCTCGATGGCGTAGCGATTTTCTTCGTCGCTTCTGGGGTTGACGAAAATGCCTGCTTGGCGCCCTAGGGCACTGACGATGCCGTGCGTCAGCGTTGACCCCATACCTAAGGGATGGCCAATGGCCAGCACCCAGTCGCCGATTTGCAACCGGTCTGAGTCGGCGAACTGCACAGTAGGTAGCCCTTGTGCCTCGACTTTGAGTAGGGCTATGTCAATCAGCGAATCGAAACCGATGACCTCGGCCTGATAGGTGCGGCGGTCAGCGAGAGTGACTTGGATGGAGTCGGCACCGGCGACGACGTGGTAATTGCTCAGAATGTAGCCGTCGTCGCTGACGATAGTACCCGAACCGATGCCGCGAAAGTCTTCGTCGGGAATTTCCGGGTGGAAGGGGGGCAATGCGCGCTTCGGCCGAGGTCGGGTCGTCGCCGCGATTAAAACCACGGCCGGGCGCACTTGTTCATAAGCTTGGCGGAAAGCTCTGCTGAGATCCGCTAGTGGCTGGGTGCTCTCCACCGGCATTTGCGCCCCGACCGGGCGCGCGCCCGCGAGCAACGCGGCAAAGGCGATGCCCACCCACGGGCGACACGTGCTGAACAGGGCGGAGGGATTTAGCGAGTCTCGCCACCTCATTCGAGGTCGTATTCCTTCAACTTCCGGTAGAGAGTGCGGGCGCTGATGCCGAGGATTGCCGCTGCCTTCCGGCGATTGCCGCCGACGCGGCCGAGTGCCTGTTCGATGGCTTCCCGCTCCCTGTCTTTGAGTGTGCGCAAAGGCTCAATAGCTGCGTTTTCGGAGATGCGTATTGCCGCGGACCTTTGGGGGTCTGCGGGGTTGTATGGGGCGTCCTCAACCGGGTAGATGGGTTGGCTTGGTTCCTCTGACGCGATCGGCTGAACGACCGCTGGTGCTACGGGAGGCGTAGAGGACGGCATCATGGGGGCATTGCGCTCGACCGAGGCTCTTAGCTCGGCGACCTCGCGCTTGAGATCCAATAGAGCAAAGTAGATCAACTCGCGCTCGGATTGATCCGGCGTCTTGTTGGTTGGTACTGGCAAATGGCGCGTGGGCTGGATCCCGAGGTGGAGCAATAGGTCTTCGGGTTCGACGAGGGCACGCGGGGCGAGGAAGACCAAGTGCTCGATTAGGTTGCGCAACTCGCGCACATTGCCAGGCCAAGCATAGTTTTGCAAAAGGTCCATCGCCGCGGACGAGAACCCCTCTAGGCGGCTCTTGTTCCCCTGGGTAAACTCGCCGGTGAAGTGCTCGATCAAGAGGGGAATGTCTTCGGCCCGGCGGCGCAGCGGGGGGATGTCGAGTTCGACGACCTTGAGCCGGTGGTATAGGTCGAGGCGGAACTCGCGCTGGTCAACCGCCTTTTGTAGGTCGCGGTTGGTCGCGGCAATGACGCGAATATCCACCGAGATAGGCGCGCTGCCGCCGATGCGGGCAACCTCGCGCTGTTCGAGGACCCGCAAGAGGCGCACTTGCGCCGCCAGCGACATCTCGCCGATTTCGTCTAGGAAGACCGTTCCGCGGTTCGCTTGTTCAAAGATGCCTTGGTATTGGGCGCGGGCGTCGGTGAAGGCCCCTTTCTCGTGCCCGAAGAGTTCGTTTTCCAGCAGATTCTCCGGAATGGCACCGCAGTTGAGCGGGCGGAAAGGATGTTCGCACCGGCTACTGTAGCGATGTAGCGCTTCGGCGACTAGGTCCTTGCCGGTGCCGCTTTCGCCCGTCAGAAGGATAGAGGAAACCGGCGTCGGTGCCACGATTAAGATGCGTTCGCGCAATTGGCGCATTAAGGGCGACTGACCCACCAGCTCGACCCCTTGCAAAAAGTCGCCTCGCTCTAGTAGCTGGTCCAGATGTTGGCGCAAGACTTCGGCCTCAAAGGGCACGGCGACTTGGTCTTTGAGAGGCGAGCCCCACAAAAGTCGGTCCCAGTTCTCATCGGCGTTGCCCAAGCCTAGTACGGGCACATCGCGGTGCTGGTCGAGTGCGGCGACACCCTCTGCTAGGACGGCGGGCGGGAGTTCCATATCAAAGGCGACCAGATCCACCCCGCGCCGCAGCAGTGGCCCAAGCGCATCGCCATTAGCCGAGTTGATTACGCGTAGCCGCGCGTTATGGACCGCGGACTTGAAGTCCGCTTCCAGTTCTGCTCGCTGGGTCAGGAGCAAAATGTGACGTTGAGTCGGGACCATGGAACTCCCTGCTGGCGTATCCTCAGTTGAGGGTTTCCAGCTTGCGGCGCAGGGTCTCGATCCGCTCGCGGGCTAGCTGCCCCTGTGGACTCTGGCCCCCTTCGCGACGTGCGATGCGCTCGTAGATGGTCATAGCCGTGGCGTGTTCGCCCAGCGATTCGTGGCAGCGGGCGCGCTGGAAATCCGCCGAGGTGATCCACATGCTGAGTCCTTCGGCACCGTGGTAGCTGACCTTGTAATAGGCTTGGATAGCTTTGCGATACTCGCCCATATTCTGATAGGATTCGCCGATGTAAAACCGGGCTTCGGAAGCACTATTGCCATCGAGTAGCTGTTGGGAGAGCAGGTCGTCTAGCTGTTCAACGGCTTGGGCGTATTGGCCCTTACTCTTGAGGATGATACCCAGTTCGAGTTGGACCTCGACGGCTTTGGGGTGCTCGGGGTACTGGCTCAGTAGCTGATTGGCCACTTGGTGGGCGGCCTCGTACTCGTGGGCGCTTTGGTAGCTCTTGAGGAGGTTCCACATCGCATCTTGGGCCTGTTGGCGGCTGACTTCTGGCGCGTCCAAGGCGTGTTTGTAGGCCCCTGCCGCTTGCAGGAAGTTGTGCAGCGAAAAGTGGTAGCCGCCTAGGCGCAAGTAGGCATCGGCTACATGGGGACTCGTCGGATATTCCCGCACAAAGCGCGATATGGCCTCTAACGCGTACGCCGCCTCTTCCTCGCTGGGCGTCACCTTGTTTCGCTTCCACAGGGTCACGGCCATCCAATAGGCCCCGTCGTCGGCCCACGTACCTCCTTGCTTTTCCACCGCTTGAAACAGCTCGTACGCCTTCTTGTAGTTACCAGCCTGCAAATAGTATTTCCCTTCCTCAACCCGGAAGTGTTGACGCCACTCCGTCTCCTCCTTGAAGCGCTTGGCAAAGCGCTTGGCTGCTTTGCGCCCTTCCTCTAGGCGCTTGAGTCGGAGCAGGGAGAGGACGGCTTGTCCGTGGATCAGGATATCCTCGCTCTGCTCCAGCAGTGGCTGATAGAGTTGGTAGGCCTTTTTGTATTTCTGTCGGGCAAAGGCGATGTGGCCGGCCCGCGCCGAGGCTTCGGTCGCCAATCCCCCGGATGCAAACTCTCGGCCTACCTTTTGGAAGAGCCGAGATGCCTCGTCTTCTTGCCCTAACCTCAGTTGCAGTACCGCTTGGGCGAAGTAAATGCTGTCTAGCCCAGCCGGGTTTGGCTCTTCGGCGAGTACTTGCCTATAGGTCGCCATGGCCTCGCCATAGCGGTTGAGGTGATGGTACGCGCGGCCCATTCGTCGGAGGATCGGCCCTCTGTCGTCGGTGATCGTCGAGCTGGAGACCAGCGGTTGGTACAACTCGATGGCAGCGGCGTATTGGCCGAGCTGAAAATAGGTGTCGCCCAACAGTTTCTGCGCGGCGCGGCGCTGGGGAAAGGCCGGGTAGCCCCAGCGCAACTCTTGCAGTCGGGCGATGGCTTCTTGGGGCCGCTCCTGCGCCAAGCGGATATGGCCCAACTCAAAGAGCACCGGTGCCGTCAGCGGACTGTCGGGATAGTCTTGCAAAACGCGATCAAGCAAGTCGGCCGCTGCTTTGTGTTGGCCTTTTTGCACTAGGCAAAGACTCTTGCCATATAGAGCGTGGGGTACGAGTGGACTGTCAGAAGAGAGCCGGCGGAGCTGGTCGTAGGCTGCAATGGCCCCGTCGAGCCAAGTGCTGTCGGTCTCTCCGAGTTGGCGGCGGGCATCGCCTAGCTGCAAAAGGGCTTGTTCTAGGTCGGTCCCTCGGCTCTCGGAAAACTCGGCGACAAAAGCGGCAATCCCCTCTTCGAGAATGGATAACCGCAGCGAATCGGGGCTGTCCTCGGCTTCGATTTTAATAAGGCGCAGTCGTGCGCGCCGGGCCCAAGTGCTGTCGGTGGGGGATTGCTCGGCGAGAATAGTGCTGTCGGTGGGGGATTGCTCGGCGAGAATAGTGCTGTCGGTGGGGGATTGCTCGGCGAGAATAGTGCTGTCGGTGGGGGATTGCTCGGCGAGAATGCGGTATTCCCGTAGGGCTAGAGCCCGCAGCGAGTCCGCGCTGGCAAGCTGCACCTCTAGCTGACGTTGGCGAGCGAGCCGGAGCAGACTTTCGGCCAGAAAGTACTGTGCCTCGTTGCTATTGTGGTCGTCTGGATAGGCCGTGGCGTAGTGTTTGAAAGATTGGGCGGCAGCTACAAAATCGTGGTGCGAGAATAGCACCCGGGCGACATCTAGCTGCACTATCTGGCGCGACTTGCCGCTCAACTCGTCGATCCAGGCTTTTTGTAAGGCCCGGTTGAGGCCGGCCGGGTCCAAGACGGTGAACTCGCGCAGATATTCGATTCGCTGGCGCACCTCCTCACTCTGGCGGTCGGCGGGAAAGAGTTCGAGAAAGGCTACGTATTCGCGCAGCGCCGTACGCGGCTGTCCACTTTGCTCAAAGGTTTGGGCGAGGGCGAATTGCGCGTTGGTTGCTACCTCGTCTTGGCCCGACGCTAGCCGGCGATAGAGAGCGATGGCTTCTTCGTAGTAGCCGGTTGAGTCATAGAGTGCGGCGAGCTCAAAGCGCACGGCGTCGGCGTCGGCGGCCGCATCGGCTTCCTGTAGGTAGCGGCGATACCAAGTTATCGCGCGGCTATGGTCGCCGCGCCGCTTATAGAGGACGCCCAGTTCTCTCAGGGCACTGATGGCTTCGGGGCTGTCGCCGGTCTGGATCAATCCTTGAAACAGACCTACCGCGAGGGCGAATTGTCCGGCTTGGCCTAGAGCGATGGCTCTGCCTAGCCGCGCCTTGAGGTACGCGGGATGGTCGGGTTGGAGAGTGGCGCTTAGCTCGTTGTAATGGGCGATTGCTTGGCGCGTCTGCCGACTCTGGCGCCGGGCATCGGCTAGCCCTAGAAGCGCGTGTTCTTTGAGGGAGCGGTCGTCAATTTTGTTAAAGGCCCGCTGATAGGCGTCCCCGGCTTGGCGAAAGAGGCGCGATCTATAGAGATAGCCTGCGCGATCTAGATAGGCACTGTCGGTCTGCGCCGCCGAGGGAAAGCGCCGCTCCAGCGATTTGAATCGCTTCTCAGCGGTTTCCCTGTTGCCCATAAAGAGCGCGATGCGCCCTCCGAGGAGCAGGGCGCTCGGGGCCTCAGGCGGCGGCGGTGTAGTGGCGGCGATTTGTCCAAGGAGCTGTTGAGCTTCTTCGGCTCGACCAGCGGCAAAGCGCAACTGGGCCATCCGATAGCGCGCCAAATGCACTTGGGCAGAAGTCGCGTAGTCGGTCAGCAGGCGTCCATAAGCCGCTTCGGCTTGCCGCAAGTTTTCGACGCGGGTATAATTAACCGCTGCGTCAATCAGGGCACTGGCGGCGAATTTGCTGGCACTGAAACGACGCTGTACCTCTTCGTATGACCGGGCAGCTAGCAAGTATTCACCTTGTTCGGCCAAACAGGCCGCTCGCTCGCGCCGTGCGTCGGCGGTGCTCAAGTGATCGGGATGTTCGAGATAAAACGTCTCGTAGGCTGGCACCGCTAAGTCGCAACGGCCGCTCTGGCGGTACGCACGCGCTAGCATCAAGCGGGCCTCGGCCAGTTGCGGATAATCGGGATAGTTGTGAATAAACTCGGCGAATAACGCGGCGGCCGTGGCATAGTCGCCGGCGTCCCGGAAGAGGTTGCGGGCCAGTTTGAAGTCATCCTCTGCGCTCGTTTGCGCCCAACTCTGGGTGCTTAGGCAGAGGAGAAGCACTAATGTCAACTTTGGGAACATATCCATTCTCAAGAGTATGCCAATCTGACACTTAACTAATATATAATATTGTATAGTAAAATGCGGTCAAGGTATGTAGCTATGGAGGGTCTGCTGGTCGAAAAAGCATATGCAAAAATAAACTTAGGGCTTAAGGTTCTCGGCTGCCGCCCTGATGGCTACCACGAGATCCTCAGCGTGGCCCAATGCGTGGATTTAGTGGACGTCTTGTACTTTGAATCAGCTTCCTCCGACCAGTTGACCTGTAACCTCGATAGTCTATTGACGGGGCCGAACAATTTGGTGTGCCGCGCAGTTGATGCCTTTCACACTCGGCTCGACCGCCCGGCTCAGTCGTTCCACATCCACCTAAAAAAGAACATACCCATAGGCGCAGGCCTAGGCGGGGGCAGTGCCGACGCGGCAGCGGCCCTGCGAGCACTCAATCGCTTCTATGACCAGCCATTCTCGAACGCAGATCTCCGTCAGATCGCCGCCACCCTTGGCTCGGACATTCCCTTCCTAGTGGAAGGCGGCACCGCTCTACTGAGAGGCCGAGGCGAGATACTCGAAGATCTGAGCTGGGAGGGCGCGGTCTTTTACGTGCTGGCGTACCCCGAGATCGAAGTCGGCACGGCGTGGGCTTATAACCAACTTGGCTCCATCTTGACAGAAAACACTCCCTATTTTAGCTTTGTTGTTTCCCTGAGCGGCGGGTGCGTTGACCACGACAGGTTATTTGAAGTGCTGGAAAACGACTTCACGACCGCGGTAGATCGCACCTATCCCATCGTCGCAGAACTTCGTTCTCAACTGGACCGAGTTGGTGCTCGCGCCACGTCAATGTCGGGCAGCGGCTCCACTGTTTACGGTATCTTCGACGACCGGAAGACGGCCTCTCAGGCGCAGAGCGCACTGCAAAGGCAAGGTTGCCGGTCTTTTTTATGTCAGCCGGTCTAGCTCAAGGTAGTACGAGGCATAGAGATAGGTAGCCCGGTCGTTCAACTGGTAGGACAACGGATTTTGGTTCCGTTTATCGAGGTTCGAGTCCTCGCCGGGCTGCCATTATGCCATTGATATTTGACTGAGTTTTTTGAGGAGATGTCCTGATGCCGCAAGTTCCACTACAGATCCAAGCGCGCGAACAGGTCGCGCTCAAAGTCCAGTCCCGCCGGGAGCAGGGCAAGGGCCCCGTGGGCCAAATGCGTCGCCTACAGGGCCAGTTGCCCGGGGTGATCTACGGCCATAATCAGCCCTCTGAGTCCTTCAAGACGGATGCCCATGACCTGGAGTACATCCTGAGCAAGGGCGGGCAAAACGCGATCATCTTGGTTGAGCACGAAGAGCCCGACAAAGCCTCCGAGCAGACCTTGATCCGCGACATCCAATACCACAAGGTCCGCGGCGATGTGCTGCACTTAGACCTCTTGCGCATTGATCCGAGCGAGACGCTGCGCGCCAATGTCCCGCTCCTGACTGAAGGAGTGTCCGAAGGGGTCCGCAACGAGGGTGGGGCCTTGCAGCAGACGCTGACCTCAATCGAAATGGAATGCGTCGTCTCGGAAATGCCCTCCGCGATGGTAATCGACATCTCTTCGCTGGTCATCGGCGATAGCCTGCATGTGAGCGACCTCCTCGAACAAGAGCCGCGTATCACCAGCGAGCCGGTGCGCACGATTGTCAATGTGCTGGCGCCGCGCTTGATCACTGAGGACGAAGAGGCTGAGGAGGGCGAAGAGGCTGAGGAGGGCGAAGAGGGCGAAGAAGGCGCCGCCGAAGGCGAAGAGGGCGGCGAAGAGTAGCCTTGCAGATCGCCCTAGGGCTGGGTAATCCCGGTGCGCGCTACGCGTCGACACGGCACAACATAGGCTTTATGGTGGTAGATCACCTAGCGGCCCGCTGTGGTGTTGACTGGCAGCATCAAGCGGATGTACAGGGCCAAGTTGTCCGAGTAGTACTGGGCGGCCAGGAAGTACTCTTGGCCAAGCCCCAGACCTATATGAATCGTAGCGGCCGGACCGCAGCGGCCCTTTGCGCCCAATGGGAGGTGTTTCCCGAGGACGTACTGGTCATCTTCGACGACGTCCTCTTCGACTTCGGACGCTTGCGCTTTCGCCGTGGAGGGAGTGATGGCGGGCACAACGGTTTGGCTTCGGTACTCGAAGCGCTCGACACGGAGGCTGTACCGCGCCTGCGCCTAGGAATCGGCATCCCGCCCGTAGGCGCGGACATTATCAACTACGTACTGGATCCGTTTTCCCCAGAAGACGAGGTAGAAAATTTGATCGAGCGCGGGAATGCGGCGCTTGAAGTGTACTACGCCGAAGGCATTGAGGCGGCCATGAACAGGTTTAACGGTTAAAAAGTAAAGTAGCCGAGGGAGGACAAGGTGTACATGGAAATCTGGAAAAGCTGGATAACAGCAGCACCATTTGTGGGCTTGGGCGGCATGGTCTGTTCGCTCTTGCTGTACTTGTATATCAAAAAGTCGCCGACCGGCAGCCCAAAAATGGTAGAGATCTCCGAGGCCATCCACGAAGGGGCCATGGCCTTTCTCAAACGCGAATACACCATCCTCGCCGGCTTTATCTCCATTGTCTTTGTCTTGCTGTTCGCTTTTATCAGTGCCAATACGGCGTACGCGTTTCTGTCAGGTGCCGTTTGTTCGATCTTGGCCGGCTATACTGGCATGAAGGCCGCCTGTCACGCCAACGTGCGTACCGCCCAAGCCGCCAATCAGCACGGCCAAGGGCCAGCGTTGAATATTGCCTTTTCGGGAGGCGCAGTGATGGGGCTCGCGGTCGCTGGCTTGGGGCTTTTCGGCGTTGGGGCGCTGGCGAGTGCCTTTGACGTCTGGAGCAATTTGAGCGAGGCCGCTACCATTAACGGCTTTGCCATGGGAGCCTCTTCGATCGCTCTCTTCGCGCGTATTGGCGGCGGGATCTTCACTAAGGCCGCCGATGTCGGTGCCGACCTAGTCGGCAAAGTCGAGGCCGGCATCCCCGAAGACGATCCGCGCAACCCCGCTAGCATCGCCGACAATGTCGGCGACAATGTCGGCGACGTGGCTGGTATGGGGGCCGACATTTTTGAATCGTATGTCGGCTCGGTCATTGCCACCATTGCCATTGCCGCGACAGCGTCCGCTTCCATGATCGGTGTCTTAGCCCCCGGCGTCTCCGATCCAAACCAAGCTAGGCTCGCGTCTATGAGCTTTCCGCTGATCGTCATCACGGTCGGCATGGTTGCCTCGCTCTTGGGCGTGTTGATGGTGCGGGTCTTGCAGAATGCCGACCCGAGTGCTGCACTGCGGTATTCGACGTGGGTCTCTGCTGCGCTGATGCTTTTAGGGGCTTGGTGGGCCGCCGGGGCGATCGGCCTGTCCAATCAGCCGGTGTGGGCACTGTGCGCGGGCTGTTTGGCCGGAATTGTCATCGGCCTTCTCACCGAGTACTACACAGGTGGCAAACCCATTCGCACCATCGCCGAAGCGTCTAAGACCGGCTCGGCGACCAATATCATCTCAGGTCTGGCCGTGGGCATGGAAAGCGTCGCCCTGCCGACCTTGGGGATCGTCGCCGCCATTGGCTTGGCCTTCCACTTTGCCGGGCTTTTTGGGATTGGCATCGCCGCCGTCGGTATGCTGGCCACAGTGGGTATCACCATGTCGGTCGACGCCTATGGTCCCATAGCCGACAACGCCGGCGGCATTACCGAAATGGCGGGCTTGGGCGAAGACACTCGCAAGATCACCGATGGTCTCGACTCACTCGGCAACACTACCGCCGCCATGGGTAAGGGGTTTGCCATTGGTTCGGCGGCGTTGACGGCATTGGCGCTTTTCTCGGCGTATACTTCGGCCATTGAAGCCGAAACGGGTGAGCCGGTGGTCATTGACGTGACTACGCCGATCGTAGTCGGTGGGCTTTTCATAGGTGCGCTCATTCCTTATTTGGCTGCTTCCATCACCATGACGTCGGTCGGCAAGGCCGCCTTCGAGATGGTCGAAGAAGTCCGGCGTCAGTTCCGCGGGATTGAAGGGCTGATGGAGGGCAAGGCCAAGCCCGATACCCGGCGCTGCGTGGAGATCAGCACGACGGCGGCGCTGCGCGAGATGATTCTACCGGGCCTTTTGGCGGTGTTGGCTCCGGTCGCTGTTGGTTTCGGTCTCGGTCCCGTCGCCTTAGGCGGGATGCTCGCCGGGGCGACGGTCAGCGGCGTACTGCTGGCGCTGATGATGGCCAATAGCGGCGGCGCTTGGGACAACGCCAAAAAGTGGATCGAAGAGGGCAACTTGGGGGGCAAGGGCTCTGACCCCCACAAAGCCGCTGTCGTCGGCGATACGGTCGGCGACCCATTCAAGGACACCTCGGGGCCGTCTCTGAACATACTCATCAAGCTGATGTCGGTGATATCTCTTGTCCTGGCACCGCTTTTCGCCGTCTGAGGCACATCCCTCAGACTAGAACCAAGAAAGCGCAATACAATGAGAAACTACGAACTCGTATGTATCTTGGATCCCCAAGTCGGCGAGGGCCAATATGAGCAAGTCGTCGAAAAATACGAGGCACAGCTCGAGGAAAACGGCGGGCAAGTCGCCCGGATCGACAATTGGGGCCTGCGGCGTCTGGCCTATACCTCGGCTAGCCTGAAGAATCGGCACCAAGGCTACTACGTGCTCTATCAGTTTTCCGCCGAGCCGACGGCGATCGAAGGGCTGGAGCAGACGCTCAAGCTCGACGAAGCGGTGCTGCGCTATCTCATCACCGCTGTCGAAGGCGAGTTTATCCACGTGCCCCAGCTAGCCGCCGACAATTTCCTTGAAGAAGCCTTTGCCCGACCGGCCCGCGGCCCGAGGGACCGAGGCGGCCCGCACCGCGACTCCCGCGGCCCGAGGGACCGCGATGGAGTCCGCAATACGGCCTCTGAAGACGAGAAACCTAATGAGGCGGTAGATGCTGCACCACAAGAGGCCGTCGTCCAAGAGTCCGACGACTCTTAGAATCGGCATGCGCCGATGCTGATTCTGCTGGGCATAGCGCTGGCGGTCGTTTCGCTTTTGGCCAGCTTGCGCTACGGCTCGCGTGGTGCCCTGCCCTTGATCGGCCTACTTTGCTTGGGCACCGCCGTGCTGCTAGGTGCCACGCTGGGACTAGTGCCCATTATGGGGTTGCTCGCCGTTTTGCAAATAGAGCGTCAGCAGACCTATGGTCGCGTCATGGCCATGGCCTGCACGCCAGCGGCGGGCTTGTGTCTCTGGCAGCTCATTCAGGCGCGCGATGGCATACATCGCCAAGAGCAAGCCGCCGCTGTCTTGGAGCAGTTCCAAGCCTTGGGGATGGCCGTTGAGGAAGGCGGCCAGACGCTAAGCGCGATGATCGACGCGGTCCTGCGGGTGCAGCCGGCCATCGAGATGGCGACCCTGCTCTTGACTTTTGTCGTAGCATATCGGTTGAGCCAGGGCTTGGCCTCATGGCTGGGGCTATCGCTCCCCGCTCCCCTGCCTCTGTCCTTGTGGCGGCCTTGGGAAGAGCTGATCTGGGTATTGATCGCGGCCTTGGGCCTAAGTCTTTTGAGCGATGGGTTGTTGGCCGATTTGGGCCTCAATCTGGTCGTGTTGATGGGGATTATCTACGGGGTTCAAGGATTGGCCGTGCTGCGCTTTTTCGCCCAGCGCCAAAGGGTGCCGATTTTGGTTGAGCTATTTTTTTACGTAGGGCTTTTTTTTGTCGCAGGGTTGGCGTTTCTGCTCCTAGCAGGATTGGGGCTTTTGGATACTTGGTTCGATTGGCGTCGGCTGCGCCCAGCCCCCACAGAGGAAGAAGCGTAAGGCCCAAACATTTCTATGAAGTGGAGGACAAGTCGTGAAAGTAATTCTGTTAAAGGACATTGAAGCCTTGGGTTCGGCCGGCGAGGTCGTGGAAATAAAGAACGGGTATGGTCGCAACTTCTTGATCCCTCGCAACGAGGCATTGGTCGCCACCACCGCCAACATGGCCCAGTTCGAGTCTAGGCGCAAACAGCAAGAGACCCTAGCCGAGCGCGACCGCCGCGCCGCCGAGACCCTCGCCAAGAAGCTGGAGACGGAGTCTGTCACCGCGCAGGTCAAGGTCGGCGAGGAGGATCGCCTCTTCGGTTCGGTAACCGCCCAGAATATCGCCGAATTGCTCGATGAAAAGGGCTATGAGATAGATCGCCGTGCCATCCTTCTCGAAGATCCCATACGCGAATTGGGTGTTTACAATGTCGAAATGCGCCTCCACCCGGAGGTAGCAGCAGCGGTCAAGCTCTGGGTCGTCAAGGAATAGCGCGACGCTAGGCACTCTCCCTCCTCAACGGAGGTAATTCATGCCAAGCAGGGTCTTGTTCCTTTGCTGGATGTGTGCAGCGGCCACCGGCTGCGGCCCGGAACATTCGGAAGGCCCCTTCGCGCGCGTTGGGCAGGAAGTATGGCGCACCGTAAACAGAAGCCACCGGGGTGCTGACGGCGTCTTGGTGCAGGCGGCCTTGCACACCTTCGCCTATGAGATCGCCCGCGCCTACGCGCGTGCTGAGCGCGAGGACTTGGGGCAGGAGCAGCTCGAATTTCGCATCAAGCAGCTACTCTACTCCTACGTCGATGGCACCTATCCGGCCGAAGACGGCACGGACATCAACAGCCTCTACTTGCAGTATCTGATCTACGTAAATCCGTCCTTCGACGCGCGCAATCCCCTGCAAAGACGCGCCTTTAACATCTGGAGGGCCGAATACATCCGCCGAGCCGTCAATGCCATCTACGACCCCAAGTTTCCCATCCTGCGCGACCAGTACGACGACCGTTGGGGCTTGACTCTCTACAGTCGCCTAGTCTTTACCGTTTATCTGTCGAGCGGAGAGTCCCAGCTCAAGCCATATATTGCCGATATTGGTGCGCGCACCTTCTTGGTCAATCAGCGAGGTACGCGCTTCCAGCCCAGCGGGACGTTTGGTTCCTATCCTTACAAGAGCGACCGGCCCGAAGGAGAAGTGCTCGACGGCAAGACCTACTACCGAGTCTTCTTCCCCAATCGCAGGACAGACGAAAAGACGCCTATTGTCCGGCGCGACGACGACTATCTTGAGCTGCAGATCGAGAATTTGGGCGATGTCCCCTTGCGAACCCTGCGCTGGGAGCTGCCTCTCGCGTATCCAGAGATGCCTGCGCGCCGCTTGCCGACGGAGGCCGAGGTGGCCGAGCGCAAGGCGGCCGAGCGGGCCGAGCGCGAGGCGCGGGCCGAAGCAGCGCGAAAAAAGTAGTACCGTAGATCTTGTTGGTGTTACTGGGAAGTCATCCTATATTTCTGCGTACTCAGACGAGAATATTGCGGGAGCGGATGCGTGCCTGGTGGCTGTCGCGGACTTCAAATCCGTTGCGGCGTAGCGAAAGTTGCGCTGGGTGGGTTCGATTCCCACACGTTCCCGCCAGATTTTAAATAGCTGTAAAAAAAGAGGTTGCGCCGATTGGTTTATTGTTTTGGAGCAGCCTTTTTTGTTTTGAGATTTCCCTTCGAAAAGCAGACTCTCCATTCTATTCTCCATAGAATTGGTTTCCTACTTTGTTAAATTACGTTTAAAGTGGTTCAAGTAAATTGGGTATACAACTGTTCGATTGATCTGATAAGGAAATTTGAGAGGAACTAAGTATGACAAATTTCCCATTTAAGCAATGGGCTCAAGAAAATGAGATCGCCTTCAACGAAGACGATGTTCAAGGCAGCAAGAAACGTTTTAACGAGGAGTGGGGATTTTTGGGAGGGACTCTACCGCGCAGAGTAAAAAGAGTATTTATTGGCTTGCGCGAACTGATCTAGCTCCGGGACTTCTAAACGACAGCTGCCGTCTAGGCCGCCCTGCCCGCAATCCAAGCCGGCACCCATCGCCGGGTCGATGGTCGAACAGATGCATGCCGCCCTCACCTCCGAGCACCGGCCTACCTGCGCGAACAGCGGATGCTGTCGGATGAGGTTATAGATCGCTACTGTCTGGGGATGGATGAGCAGGGCGGTGGGGATCGAGTTCCCATCCCGGTCGCCGATGCCAAGGGCGTCTATCGCGACGTCCGTCGTTGGCTCCCGATCGAAAAGCGGCGGCAGGGGACCGCGAAAATGCTGCATTGGACCCAAGGCTACGGCGGGGCCCGACTCTTTCCTATCGATCAGCTTGAACATGATGTCGTGGTCTTGGTCGAGGGTGAACTCGACGCGCTGGCCTGTATTTCTTACGGCATCCCTGCCATTACCGCGACGACTGGGGCCCTCACCTGGCCCGATCATCTTTCGGACTGGTGCAGAAACTCTCCCATCACTGGGCCCCACTGTTCGATAGCGCAACTACGTTGCCGTTGTGGCTTTCGGATGCGCTCTGTCGAGCGGTGACAGGGGAGGGGTTTAGCAAGCGTGCTCTCTACACCGACGACGAGGATCAGATTTACCACTTCCAACGGTGCTTGGGGTTGAATGGCATCAATATCGTGGCGACCCGGGCGGATTTGCTGGATCGTTCGATCCTTTGCTTGCTGGGGCTGTGCCATTGCCCGAGCACTGGGCTACAACGAAGTGGACTTTCTCAATGCTTACGAAGGCAACCGGCGGACCCAAAATGCCGAGGTGCTAGAAGGGCATCCGGTGGCCGCCGCCATTATGGGCTTGATGGTCAGGCGACCGGAATGGCAAGGAGAGCCGGCCGAGTTGCTCCAGGCGCTGGATGAGGTGGCAGAACGCGAGCGAATCAACACCCCCTTCCAGCCTGGTTTTTTGGCCGGTCAGAATCTCGAGGAAGAAGTACTCATCGGATAGCGAGGGACAAGCGATGAAATGGACTTTGGCAGCGGTGGCGTTGTTGATGGTGGCACTGGCGTGGGCTCAAGACACAGCGGTGGTGCCAAATGCACCCGGGACAATTCCGACGGACCGTCCGAACGAGAACATCGCGCTGGGGGCGACCTACACGATAGAGCCGGGGCCGAATTACGGGCTTTGCTCGGACCCCGGTGATCACGAGCAACTGACGGATGGGGTCTACACGGAGGGCTATTTCTGGGCGCAGCTGTCGACCGTGGGCTGGCAGGACAAGAAGCCCTCGATCCTGACGCTGGACTTGGGTGCGGTGAAACCGATACGAGGGGTGTCGTTCCACACGGCGGCGGGTTTTGCGGACGTGAGGTGGCCGCTGACGATCCGCATCCTCGTGGCGGGTGAAGACAGGGAATTCCATGAAATCGGGGACTTGGTGCAGTTGAGCGCAGAACAACACGGTCCGCTCATACCGACGAAGGCGAGCGATGCCATGTGGGCCCGGGAAGGCATGCGCTTCAACGATGCGGAGATATATGACCATTTCGACCGCCACCGGGACCGGTACCCGGGAAAGGAGGTCACCCCCGAACTGCGCGCGAGAATCCTCCGCGATCTCAACGAGCAGCGCGCTGCCCAGTACGGGACCTATCGGTACTGGACGGACCGGTTGCGGACGCACGGCCGCTATGTCAGCCTGGTTGTGTGGAACGAGCCGTATACGTTCGTGGACGAGATCGAGGTCTACGCGGGAGAGCCGGAGTGGGTGGATGAGCCGCTGCCGGGGCCGGCCATTGCAGACGTGAAGGAGTATGCGCGCCGGATCGCCATCCAGAAAGGGATTCGGACGCGCCTTGTGCGGGACATCCAGGCCCTGAAAGAAGCGGCGGAAGAAGAGGGTGTCCCGGTGCAGACGCAGGGCGATGTGCTGGGCGAGCTGGCGTCTGTGGAAGGGGAGTTGGGGCTGGCCACGGCCTTCGGGGATGACTTTCAGGCCGTGCTGCCTCTGAATCCGTGGCATGAGCGGATGTTTCGTACCCAGGCGTGGCTGTGGCGCGCCAGGGGTCTGGAGCCGCTCGTGTTCTGGCGTTCGAATCTGTGGGATCCAGTTCCCCTCATCGGCATGCCCGACATGGCGGCGGAACCGGCCGTCGAGGTGCACCTGATGCGGAAGGAATACCGCGCGGCGGCGTTCAATGTGAGCAACAGCAGTGACGGACCGATGGAGGTGATGTTTCGCTTGAGCGGGCTTCCGGGGGGCGACAATCCGGAGTATGTGACCGTTCACGAGGTGGCTTGGACGGACACCCGGAGGGGGGTGCCGGTGGCGGCGGCCCTGCCTGAGGTTGCTGCGGATGACGACAATCTGTATACGGTCTCCGTGCCCTCGGGCATGACGCGGCAGGTGTGGCTGACCTTCCATCCGGTGGATGTGGAGCCGGGCACGCACGAGGGCGAGGTCGTCGTGGAGTCCGTGCCGGTGGGCAAGCGGTTTCCGTTGCGCATGCACCTGTATCCCTTGGACTTCCCGGAGAAGCAGTCGCTTCACCTGGGCGGATGGGACTACACGGACCGGATCGGTCACTTCCGCTTTCTGACAGAGCAGAACCGGTTACCGATCATCAAGCACCTGCGGGAACATCTCGTCGACTCGCCGTGGGCCCTCAAGCTGGCGCTGCCGCGGGGCACCCACGATGCGCAGGGAGCGATGACGGCACCGCCCGACACCGACTACTTCGATGCCTGGATCGAGTTGTGGCCGGATGCGGCCCAGTACCTCGTCTTCGCGAAAGTGGGCAATCACTTCGAGTCGTGGCCCATGGGCACGCCGGAGTTCACGACCGCGGTGAAGGCGTGGGTGACGTTCTGGGCGGACCATATGGCGGCGAAGGGGTTGCTGCCGGAGCAGTTTGCGCTGCTGTTGGTGGACGAACCTGACGAGCCGTGGATGGACGAGCGCATTCTGGCGTGGGCGAAGCCGATCCGCGAAGCGGACACGGGAGTCCGCATCTGGGAGGATACGAACCACCGGGACATGGACCGGGCGAATCAGGAGATGATCGATGCGTGCCACGTCCTGTGCCCGAACTACGCGGCCTTCCTGAGACAGGGCCAGGACTATCGCGACTACTACCTGAAGAAGCGGGATCAGGGGATCGGGTTGGAGTTCTACGCGGCGTGGACGGGCCGGGTCTTCGATCCGTACGCCGGCCGCCTCATGGCGTGGACGAGCTGGCGTTATGGAGCGACGGCTATCTACATGTGGTCGCTGACCGACACGGGCGGAGCGTCATCGTGGAACGAGTATCTCACCTTCAAGGATGCGTACTCGCCACTGTTCATCGACGAGGACTCGGTGACGGCCGGGAAACACCTTGAGGCGGCGCGGGAAGGAGTGCAGGACTACGAGTACTTCGCCATGTTGGACCGGGCGATCGAGAACGCGTCTGCGCAGGGGAGGACGGGCCCGGAGGTGGAGGAGGCCCGTCGGTTGCTGGAGAGCCTGCCGGCCAGTGTCTGTGATGCGGCGGGCCACGGGGGCGGGATCGACTCCGACCAGCCCCTAGGCGGCTTTCACTGGCTGGACGAGAAAGTGGACCGCACGCTGGCGGACGAGGCGCGGATTCAGGTGTTGGCGGCGTTGACGGAGCTGGCCGGGCACTGATCAGGATAGCGAGGGCCCAAGGGATGAGATGGAGATTGGCAGCGGTAGCGTCGTTGATGGGGGCACTGGCGTGGGCCCAAGACGCGGAGGCGGGTCCGGCGGACCGTCCGGACGAGAACATTGCGTTGGCGGCGAGCTACACGATGGACCCGGTGCCGAACTATGAACACTGCACGGACGCCGCCGATGTCAGGCAACTGACGGACGGGGTGTACCCTCGAGGGGAGGAGAGTTTCTGGACGCAGCTATCGACCGTGGGCTGGCAGGACAAGAAGCCCGTGATCGTGACGCTGGACCTGGGTACGGTGCAGCCGATACGGGGTGTCTCGTTCAATACGGCGGCGGGTCGTGCGGACGTGCGGTGGCCGCTGGCGATCCGGATCTTCACGGCCGGTGAGGACAGGCAATTCCACGAGATCGGGGACCTGGTGGGACTGAGCGCGGAACACAGCTCGCCCGTTGCGACGGGGTACGGGACGCATCGATACTGGACGGACCGGTTGCGGACGCACGGCCGCTATGTCAGCCTGATTGTGTGGAACGAGCCGTTCATCTTCGTCGACGAGATCGAGGTCTACGCCGGCGAGCCGGAGTGGGTCGATGAGCCGCTGCCCGGGCCAGCCATTGCGGATCTGAAGGCGTACGCGGGCCAGATCGGCATCCAGGCGGGGATTCGGACGCGCCTGGTGCGGGACATCCAGGCGCTGAGGAGGGCGGCAGAGGAGGAGGGCGTCCCGGTCGAGACGCGGGGCGACGTGCTGGGCGAGCTGGCGGCCGTGGAAGGAGCATTGGGGCAGGCCGGCACGGCGTTCGGAGATGGTTTTAGGGCCGTACTGCCGCTGAATTCGTGGCATGAACGGTTGTTGCGCACGCAGGCGTTGCTCTGGCGTGCCAGAGGTCTGGAGCCGCTCACCTTCTGGCGTTCGAATCTGTGGGATCCACTGCCGCTCATCGGCCGGCTGGACACGACGGGGGAACTGGCCGTCGAGGTGCATCTGATGCGGCGGGAATACCGCGCCGCGGCGTTCAATGTGAGCAACAGTAGCGATGAGCCGATGGAGGTAGCGTTCCGCCTGAGCGGGCTGCCCGGCGGCGACAATCCGGCGTATGTGACGGTGCACGAGGTGGCTTGGACGGACACCCGGAGGGGGGTACCGGTGGCGGCGGCCCTGCCGGAGGTTGTTGCCGAGAACGATCTGTATACGATCTCCGTGCCGTCGGGCATGACGCGGCAGGTGTGGCTGACCTTCCATCCGGTGGACGTGGCGCCGGGCGTGTATGAGGGCGAGGTCGTCGTGGAGTCGGTGCCCGGGAGCCAGCGGTTTCCGCTGCGCATGCACCTATATCCCCTATATTTCCCGGAGAAGCAGTCGCTGCACCTGGGCGGCTGGGACTATACGGACCAGGTGGGGCATCACCGCCTAGTGACCGAGCAGAACCGAATGGCGCTCATCGAGCACCTGCGCGAACATTACGTCGACTCGCCGTGGGGCCTACCCTGGGCGCTGCCGCGGGGCACGCACGATGCGCAGGGGGCGATGACGGCGCCACCCAACACCGACCACTTCGATGTTTGGATTGAGTTGTGGCCGGATGCGGCCCAGTACCTGGTGTTCGCCAAAGTGGGGACGCAGTTCGAGTCGTGGGCGATGGGCACGCCGGAATTCACGACCGCGGTGAAGGCGTGGGTGACCTTCTGGGCGGAGCATATGGTGGCGAAGGGGTTGCAGCCGGAACAGCTGGCGCTGTTGCTGGTGGATGAGCCTCGCGAGCCGCAGCACGACAAGCGCATTCTGGCGTGGGCGCAGGCCATCCGCGAGGCGGATACGGGGGTCCGCATCTGGGAGAATCCGAACCACCGGGACATGGACCAGGCGAACCAGGCGATGATCGACGCGTGCCACGTGTTGTCCCCGCACCGTCAGATCTTCCTGAACGAGGGCCAGGGCTATCGCGACTACTACGTGCAGAAGCGGGATCAGGGGATCGGGTTGGAGTTCTATTCGGCGTGGGCGACTCGACTTTTCGATCCGTACACGGCCCGACTTACGGCGTGGACGAGCTGGCGCTATGGGGCCACGGCGATGCACTTCTGGTCGATGGGCGACACGGGCGGGGAGTCATCGTGGAACGAGTATCTGGCCTCGAGGGATTCGTACGCGCCCTTGTTTATCGCTGAGGACTCGGTGACGGCCGGCAAACCTACAATCTCGCCGGTCAGAAAGCCCGGAGATTGCTGCGCACGGTCTTGGATGCCGGGAATCACTCGGTCGCGTGGGACGGCCGGGACCAGCACGGACGTGAACTGGCCAGTGGTGTGTATATATACAGGCTGCAGGCAGGGAAGCAGGTCGATACGCGCAAACTACTGCTGCTGAGATAGTGACATCGGTCGCTCGGCAGTCATCGGGGAGTCTTTCTATGAAGCGTGTTAAGGCGTGGGGCTTGACCGTTGCGGTTGCCGCGGTTCTCGGCAGCTTCGCCCTGCTCTACTTCAACTATTTCGCAAACGGGACCGTCGACCCGCCTCACGCTTTCCGGGGAGCGGCGAGCACGAGTGAAGCCTGCCGACCCTGTCATCGGTCGATCTACGACAGCTACGTCAAGACCGGGCACTACCTCACTTCCACTGTCGCCACCAAGGCGACCGTTATGGGCGACTTCGGCGAAGGCCGCAATGTCGCGCGTACGCTGCTGCCAGACCTGCAATTCGTGATGGAGGAGAGGAGGGGCGGGTTTTTTCAGACTGCTGTGTACACCAAGGACACGACAGAGACATTCACCAAGCCCCTTCAGGTCGTGGTGGGCTCTGGAGAGCGGGCGCAGACCTACCTGTTCTGGGAGGGGGACAGACTGTTCCAGCTGCCGGGGATGTACTTCACCCCGGAAGAGACTTGGACGCTCGCGCCCGGCTATGAAAACTGGATCACTCTGTGGGAGGATCTGCCGAACAAAAGCCTGGGAATGCTGTACCAACGACCGATCGGCGGACGCTGCATAGAGTGCCACGCCGCGACGGCCATGCCGGTAGGCTCGCCGGCAGGGTTTCGATTTCATCCCGACAGCTTCGAGGTAGGCATCAGCTGCGCCAAGTGCCACGGTCCCGGTGCCCAACACATTGCTTTCCACGAGCAGAACCCGGCAGCAGAGGAGGGCCGACACATCGTCAACCCGGCCAGCCTGAGTCGATCGCAACAGATCTCTTCCTGCGCCCTGTGCCATGCGGGGCAGGGCGTTCTGAGAACGCCGCCGCTGTCATTCCGTCCGGGAGACGAAATCTCAGAGCATCGCATATACGCGAAAGCGGAGCAGAAGAAGCTGTCGGTCCACGGGGGGCAGGTGCCGTTCCTCCAGGAAAGTCGCTGTTTTGAAGAGTCGGGCAGCATGACGTGCTCCACCTGCCACAATGTACACGAAGACGAGACGGACAAGACCGCGATGTTTTCGCGGAAGTGCCTGACCTGTCACGAGCAGTCCCACGCTGAAGAGCCCGAATTAGCGCAGGGCGACCGCTGTACCGAATGCCACATGCCCGATCAGCTGGCGAGCAATCTACCGGTGTACCACGAGGGAGAGGAGTGGTTCCTGTCAATGGCCAATCACCGCATCGGGATCTTCAAGGATCAATAGCGCGCCGTCTATCGCGTTAGAAAGGGGGAACACTTGATCAAGCAAGCATGCGGAATCGCCGCGGCCGTGCTGCTGGGTATCTCACCGTCTCAGGCCCTGCAGCGAACCAACACGGAATTCAAGATCTTCCAGTTCCCCGCCAACATGATTCCCCGCATCGACGGCCAGACCGACGACTGGACGATGGTACCCGACAGCTACGCATACGGAACCGACCAGCTTTCCGACACGGTCATGGGAAACTTCACCAACTACGACCGCGAAGACCTGGACGTCACCGTGCGCGTCGGTTGGGTCAAAGGCCTGAACCGGCTCTATTTCCTCTACGAGGCGTACGACGACTACTGGAATATGTACTACAAATACGGTGACTTGTTCGAAATCGCCATCGACGCGGACCGGTCCGGCGGGCCGAACATTGCCAACCCCCAGATCGACGACCCGTGGGAAAGCCACTTCCTGTTCAAGGGAGTGCACGCCCAGAACTACCATATCTTCACACCTCCCGGGGAAGGACGGGATTGGGTGTTCGTCTGGGGGTGTCAGCCGTGGATCGGCAGGTTGCCGTACGCCAATCACGCGTACTCGTACGATTTCGAGGAAGGGGAGAGCGGCAAGCTCGTGCTGGAGTTCTGGATCACGCTCTTCGACTACGCTCCGTACGATGGCCCGGAGCGGGCAGCCGTGTCGAAGCTGGAGGAGAACAGCCTGATCGCCCTGTCCTGGTCGGTCCTCGATTTCGACGAAGACCACACGGAATACGAGGGGTTCTGGAACCTTTCCCACGAGACGCGCATGGACAGCGACGCCTCGAACCTGTGCGCATTCCGATTGATGCCGCTGGAGCCGGAGTACCTCAAGCCGCTCGAGGCGGAGTACACCTTTACGGTGGTCGACATGGACCGCCGGATGGTCGCCTTCACGGATCGGTCCCGTGGAGAGATCACGTCGTGGTCGTGGGACTTCGGCGATGACACGTCTTCGACCGAACAGCACCCGATTCACCAGTACAAGGAACCGGGGGAGTTCGTGGTTACGCTTGATGTCGAGGGACCCAAGGGAAAGGCCCGGCGCGTCAAGGTGAACCAGGTGATGGTGAAGTGAAAGGCGCGGATTACAGCCGCATGCTCAGGTCTCGTTACCGTCAATTGGCAGAGCACTAGTGGGCCGACCAGTTTAATTTGAGGGGTCGGGGTTTTTGTTGTATCCTTGCGTGAACTACTGTCAGCTAAAGCAGACAGCTTCTGAGGCTACGCACGCTCTTACGTAGATCGACTATCGCTCTCAGGGCACAAGGCCCCGTCGCTCAAGCCGGTCTCCATGTGTCGCCAATTCTGGCGACAGACTACTCCCCTGTCAGCTAAAGCAAAACTTTTCAATGGTATCAGTTTCCTCCAAATCTTTCTGCCAGATGACGACGGGAATGTTCCTGCTTGCCTTAATTGCCCTCGCGCTCAATGCGCGCGACGCTTCGGGCGTGATCGTCTACCGCATCGGCACGCCTTTTTCCGAGGCGGAAAAGGATAGCTTGGAGGGGATCGGCATCGACTTCAGGGAGCTCGACTGGTCGGAAAACTCGCAGCTGGAGGATGCCCTCGATCCGGACTCGCTACAGGCGAGCGTACTGCAGCCCAATTTCTTCGCAGAAGACGAGGATATCGCCGCAACGCTGTTGAGCAGAGACGGCTGGGTGGCAGTGCAGCGGGAAGCTGGTAGGAGCAACTTCGACCAGACGATCGGAAACCTGCTGGTCGATCAGGATCCGAGTACGGCGCACACATGGAAGGCCATAGATCAAGCGACCCTCGACTTTCGCGCCGCCTGTTGTAACGACCCCGGTGCATCGTTGAGAGTGCATTTCGATCTAGGCGGACGATTCCTCATCAGGGAGGTGAGACTGCGGCCTCTGGCGGACAGGTCGGATCACTTCCTGGAGCAATTCGTCATCGGTGTCAGCGACGAGAGATACGGTATAATTGGACACGTCCCGAATCTCCCAACTGTTGTGGAGGTAGAGGGCAATACTGAACCCGAAGTCAGCGTGATGCTCGATCGACCCGTGACGACCAACTTTGTGCAGTTGCGGATCCTTCGGCAAACGCCCAAGGAGATCGGGCTGGCCGCTTTCGAGTTGTACGGGGGGGGGTACGTGAGGAAGGCCTCATATGAATCCGACGTCATCGAACTGGACGACATCGCCAGTCTAGGCGAGATCCGCTGGTCGGGACGGCAGGATCCCCACGCCCAGGTCGCGATCCGCACCCGGGCCGGTACCGACCCGCAGCCGGTCATTTTCTGGGAGACCCGCCCCGAGCAGCAGGACATCGTCAGGTTTCTCCAAGGGGGCGGCGATCTGAGTCTGACGGAGTACAAGCGCCAGTATGACAAACTGGCTGATTTCCTCAAACCGGAAGACGAGCAGGACAGGGTGCGTCCCGACACGGAGCACTGGAGCTTCTATTCGAGTCCGTATGCGTTCGAGCATCCCGGGGTCCCCATTGCATCCCCCGGTCCGCGGAAGTTCGTCCAGATCAGAGTGGATTTTGCCTCTACCACCGTCGAAGACGGGGGCAAGATCGACTACATAGAGTTCAAGGCGTCGGTACCGCCGTTGGTTCGCCGCCTGGTAGGGGAGATTCACCCGACCGAGACCCAGGTGGGCGAAACGACGCAATTTACGTATTACATCAGTCCGACGATCCGGTCCACCGACAGCAGTTTTGACGGGGTGGAGATCGCGACGCCTTCAGGGGTGGTGTCGGTCGATTCGCTGCGCATAGCCGGCATCAATCAGGAGGATTTCTCGTGGACTATCCACGAAGACGGTCTGGGGTTTGAGGCTCTGCTCCCGCGTCGGCTGGAGTCGACGGACAGCGGTGCGCTGGTAGAGGTGGTGTTCACCGCTCCGGTACTGAGAGAAGTGGGCACCCTGTTTGCAGGCAGAGTGTTCGACACGACCAGGCCGCACGAGGTGCGGCAGCGGGTCGTGCCGGGCAATGCTACCAATGAGATCGAAGGCGATCGTTTGTCGGTGAGAACGGCTCTGAGCGAATCGCTGGTGTTTTCGCCTCGGATCTCGCCGAATCCGTTCACGCCGAACGGCGATGGGGTGAATGAGGTGGTGAACATATCGTACAAGCTGCTGCGGTTGACCTCTGCGGTGCCGGTAGCGATCGAGATCTACGATCTGTCGGGCCGGCTGGTGAGGCGGGTGTATGAGGGGGAGGATCCGGTGGGAGAGTACAGCCACGTGTGGGATGGCCGGGACGACTCGAACGAGCTGGTGCCGCCGGGGGTGTATCTGTACCGGCTAGTGGTGGATGTGCAGTCAGAGAAGGCGACTAGCAGCGGTGTCGTTGCGGTGGCCTATTGACAATCGCTTTTTTCAGCATGACCAGCACTGAGTTGCGTCGCCAATGCTGGCGACGGACAGCTCGCGGTGGCGTCGGCTGCGCGGCATTCGCTGTCTGCTTTTTGGTATGCCCCCAGAAGCTTCTCAGCCAGGAGTCCGGCGGACCCGTGGCGTCGCCAATGCTGTCGACGGAAAGCTCCCGACAGAGTGAACACCACTACAGACTCGGTCTGCGCCATGCGCAGAGCGGTGACTTCCAGAGCGCCGAGCGAGAGTACAGGAAAGCGATCGAGATCGACCCGACTGACATTCGCCCGCGCGACGGCCTTGGTTTCATCTATGCTCTGCAGAAAAGATTCCGAGAGGCAGAGGCAGAATTCGAAAGAGTACTGGAGATCGACCCCGACTATGCGCCGTCTCTCTACAAGCTGGGCAAGATCTTCCTGATCCGCCGGGATCGCGAAAAAGCGAAGGATGCCTACGAAAGAGTGATCGCATCCGAGCCGACGTACTTCCTCGCTCATCACGGGCTCGGCATGATCTACTCGCAGGAGGGAAAACCGACGGCGGCGGCGGAGCATTTCAAGACTGTGCTCCGGCTCAAGCCCGACTACGGCCCCTCTCGCTATCGACTTGGAGCCATCTATCTTCAGGAACAGGAATACGCCAAAGCGATAGAAGAACTGCAGCAGGCTGCAAAGCTGGTCGAGAATGAACCGTCGGTCCACTACGTCCTGGGAAAAGCGTACATGGCCATCGGCAGACTGAGCGAAGCGGCAGACGCATTTGCCGCAACCCTGGGGCTCGACCCCCGTCGTGCAGATGTGCACGACAAGCTGGGGCTCGTCTACACCGAACAGTCACACGTGCTCTTGGGAGCGGCAATGGCAGACCAGGACAAACTCGCTGCCGCCGTGAAGGAACACCGCAAGGCGGTTGAGCTGGCCCCCGACAACGGCTGGTTCCAGCACAACCTCGGCATGGCCTATGAGCGGCAGCGCAACTACGAGGAAGCGGCGGTGCAGTACAGAAAGACCCTGACGGTGGATCCCGACCTCGCGTACACGCGCTATCGCCTCGGTATGATTTACTCCAGAAACAGGAAATACGAGGAAGCTGGAGACCAGTACAGGCAGGCAATTGAGCGCGAGCCGGACAACACGCTCTTCCACTACGCCCTAGGAGCTGTGTATGCCCGGACCGGAAGAACCGAAGAGGCGATCGCGGAGTATGAGAAGGCCATCGGACTCGACTACTTCAACACAGAAGCGCATTTCGGTCTCGCCAACGCCTACTTCAAGCAGGGGAATCGCGAAGAGGGCGAGAGGGAGATGCAGATATTCCGGAAGCAGCGCGAAGGCAACATCGCCGAACTCGAACGCAGCGTCGCCCTGGTCCCCGACAATCCGCAGTTTCACTTCGAGCTCGCTATGCAGTATTCCAGACAGGGGCGGGACATCAGCGCCATCAATGAGTACAAGCTCGCCATCGCTCTCGACCCTGCCAATGTCGAATACCATCGCCGTCTCGGCGACGCCTACCTGAAAACGGGCAGGTACCACGAAGCGGATGAGCAGTTCGAGATCTCTCGCCGGCTGGAGCCGGCAGACGAGAACGGACCATGAGCTGACACCGGATGGCTCGCGGATCTCGCCTCTACACCTCCGGGCTCTATTTTCTTATCTCGATCTCCCCCTGTGGCCGCTTGCAGGCCGCTGACGACGGGCTCGTGCTCGACACCTGCGTGCAGTTTGTCGATGTCGCGGCAGAGGGCGGCGTCACCTTGATGAACGTCTCCGGTGATGGCGAACAGCAGTACCTGGTCGATGCCTTCATGGGGGGGTCGGCCTTCTTCGACTACGACCGGGACGGGGACCTGGATCTGTATGTGCTGAACGGGTCGAGAGTGGGAGGATTCCCCGGCCGGGATCGTCCGCGCAATGCCCTCTACCGAAACGAGGGGGCGACGTTTTCGAACGCCACAGAAGAATCGGGTCTCGGAGACACCAGTTGGGGAATGGGCTGCGCCGTCGCCGATTACGACAACGACGGGGATGCGGACATCTACGTGACCAACTACGGCAGCAACGCGCTGTACGAAAATCGGGGAGATGGGGCCTTTGCCGATGTCGCGCAGCGCGCCGGAGTCTTCGGAGAGGAGCCATTCAGCACCGGATGTGCTTTCTTCGACTACGACCGCGATGGCGATCTCGACCTGTATGTGGCGAACTACGTCGATTTCGATCATTTCATGGAAACCACTCCCGACAGGAGGCACGAGTGGCGGGGGTTGACCGTCCATTTCGGACCGCACGGGATGCGGGGGGAGGCGGACGTATTCTACCGCAACGAGGGCGAGGGCGTCTTTTCCGATGCGACTGCCGTAGCCGGTCTTGTGGATCGCGACATGCTGTACGGACTCGGTGTAGTTGCGGGAGACTACGACAATGACGGCGATTCGGATGTTTACGTGGCCAACGATACGGGGCCCAACTATCTCTACGAGAACAGGGGCGACGGGACCTTTACCGACGTGGCTTGGATGAAGGGTGCGGCATACGACGAAGGCGGCCAGCCACAGGGATGCATGGGCATCGCCTTCGGGGACTACGACAACGACGCGTATCCAGACATACTGGTCACCAACTTCTGGGAAGAGACGAACACCCTGTATCACAACGACGGAGGGCGGTTTTTCTCGGATCTCACTTTCGATGCGGGAGTGGGGTTGGCAAGCTTCCACTTCCTCGCTTGGGGCACCGGGTTCTTCGACTACGACAACGACGGTGACAAGGATCTTTTCGTCGCCAACGGCCATGTCTATCCGCAGGTCGACAGGGCGAACCTGGGAGTCAGCTATGCCCAGACAAATCAGCTGTTCGAGAATATGGGGGATGGCACCTTTGCCGAAGTGTCCCTGACCTCGGGCGCGGGACTGCAGATCGAGAAGGTAAGCAGGGGCGCTTCCTTCGGGGATTACGATGAGGACGGCGACCTCGACATATTCGTCCTGGAGCTCAACGATCTCCCGACGCTGCTGCGCAACGACGGGGGTGATCGAAACAACTATCTGATAGTCCGGACGGAAGGCACCGAGAGCAACAGGGACGGCATCGGCGCTCGGGTAAAACTCCGCTGCGGGGACGTGACGCAGGTCGATGAGGTGCGGAGCGGTTCGAGCTATCTATCGCAGAACGACTCGAGGGTCCACTTCGGCCTGGGCGAGTGCACTACTGTAGACCGGCTGGAAGTATTCTGGCCGAGCGGTCTGGTCGAAAGCGTTGAAGATCTGTCCGCCAACAGGGTTCTGGTGATTCGCGAGGGAAGCGGGATCGTTCAGCCGAGCCAGTGACGGCGGCCTGACGTGTATGGAAACGAAACCGATCACTATACGAGTCAATAAGGACGGTCTCCTCAAGCAGTGACCAAGGACCTGGCCGAGCGCATCCTGCAAGCCGAATTGATGCGATCTCATACACGTCTTGATGACTCGGGTGTCGGGCCAACCTCTGCCCGCGGTCTGGCCCTCGGTCCCACCGCCCCAGCGTCTCGGCCTTGCCCGGACCATCGGGCACTTGCTCCGCCGCCTGCACCAGATGGATCCCGCTCCTTTACGTCAGGTGGAAGAAAGACACGGCGGCTGGAGGGAATTTTGCCGCCAACACGGCTCCCATTCCCAACGTCCCGCCGGGATTTCAATAGACGATCGACACCATTCGGCTGACGCTCTGGCTGCGGGCGTCGCTTTCCACTTTGAGCCGTAGAAAGTAGTGGCCGGGCGGCACCAGGTCGCCCGATTGGTCTCGCCCGTCCCAGACCAGTTCCTGGGCGCCGGCCAGCGCTCGTGCCGAGACCTGGCGCACCCGGCGGCCGGCCAGGTCGAAAAGCTCCAGTTTCAGCGGTCTGTGCTCCAGCACGTTGATCAGGTTCAGGCTGATGAAGAGGCGGTCACCTATGCCGTCGCCATTGGGTGTGAGCACTCTGGGGTACACGGAGAGATGGGCGAAGAGGGCGCGGTCCAGGGGCAACTCGACGATATTGGTACTGCTTTCGACCTGTGGGTTGGCGTCACCCGGTTCGACCCGCTGGCGCACGTCCGGGCCCAGCCGGCTGTCTTCGAGAAAGAGGTCAAAACGCGTGGCCTGCAGGAAAGCGGCGGCCTCAAAGCGCATCTCCACCAGTTCGCCGCTCTGCACCCGGCGGGGGAACTGCAAACGGAAGCCGGCGCTGTCCTCTCTCGCCTGGACCTCGATGGGCGCGCCATCGAGGCGGGTGTCGACAAAGCGCAGGGGCGTGGAGGCCTCTATGGCCAGCCGGTCAAAGCCTTCGCGAGTAGCAGGGGCGCGCAGCCAGTAGGAAAAGGTCACCATGGTGCCCGGCTCGACCTGGAAGGGGTAGACCTCGGCGCTGACGCGTTCGGCGATGGGATCGGCGAAGTCCAGGCTCACCCAGTCCAGGGAGGGTGCCCGCAGGGGGGAGTCGCTCACCAGACGCGCGTCGAGCTGGACGAAGCGCCTGAGTGAGGGCGAGAGGAAGGTCTGGCCGGAGGCCGCGTAGATATTGCTCCAGGGACTCCAGTCGCCGCCGGCCGCAGTGGTAGTATCGATGGGGCCGCGGAAAGAGGGAATGAGCTTGTCCCACCTCTTTTCGGTGACTTCTTTGAGATTCTTGTCGTAGAAGGTGAAAAGCTGCTCCAGTTCGTCGCCCGAGCGGCTGCGCAGCTCGAGCCGGGTGCCGGAGGGCACATCGGCGGCCCAGCGGAGGGCATTGACATTCTTCCGGCCCTCGAGATCGAGGATGGGGGAATGGAAGCGCACCTCGCGCGGAAAACCCTCGCTGAAGACCATGATCTCCGCAGTGTGGCCATTGGAGTAGCAACCGGACGCGCCAGTGCCGGATGCGGTGGTACACTGGGCGTCCCAGGTCTTGAAGAGGATGCGCACGAAGCGCGTGGGGATGGGGGCGAAGCGGTGCGCAATCATGCCTTGGCGGCGGATGGTCCACGGCAGGACGCCGGAAAAGTGCTTGGTCCAGCGCAGCGAGCCGTCCGCGGCCAGCGAGCCGTCCGAGGTCATCATCTCGTGGAAGTTCATATTGAAATGCCGCCCGCGATCGATATGGCCGATGTGGTGCACCTGGTCGACCCAGTAGACGGCGCCCAGGTCCAGGATGATCCAGGCCCAGACATCGTCGGAGGCGCGCGGGACTCGGCCGCTGCGCCAGTAGGTGTTGATTCGGCCGTCGATCAGCCGCAGGGCATTGGTCAGCGTCGCGGCTTCGAAATCTGTGCGGCTGGTGCCGATGATGATCTCGACGCCCCCGCCCCGCTCGCGCAAACCCGAGACCAGGTTGTCGCCTAGGGCTTCCACTTCGATTTCGACCAGCCGCGCATCGGGCGCGGCCTTGAGCGCTTCAAAGCGCACGAACTGGATCGGCGTCGGGGGTATGGCGGGAATGGCGAAGTCGATGCGGTGGGCGCTGTTTGCGCCGAAGCGCTCGGCGATGCGGTAGGTCAGGGTGCCGGGGACCGGGACTCTGGCATCGTCGACGAACTGTTCCCCTGTGGACAGCAGCAGGTTGAAAATCTCGAAAGGGGGTGCGGCGCCGTCGAAGACCAGGGAGACGCGGCTGGCCGGGACGCCGCGGCCCAGATCCACCTCGATCCAGCCCGTCTCTTCCAGGTCGCCCGAGGCGGGCTGCCAGCCGGTCGCAGGGTCGCCGTCGAAGACCAGGGCCGCAGTGGCGCGGTTGGACCCGACGCCGCGGATGCCCCCGCCATGGTCTAGGGCATCGAGTGCGGCATTGATGTTTTTGCGAACCGGCGAAGGGCGGACGACCCCCTGGGGCGTCAGTTCGACGATCCCCAGGGGCAGGGTCCACTGGCGCCACTGGGCGGCGTTGTCGAAGCGCAATTCCTCGGCATTGAGCGGAGCAGCCGCAGCGAGCGCCAGCACGGCGCAGCACAGATGTTTGGGTTTCATCAAGGCCGCGGGCATTGGGCGCCAGGAGCTCACAGTTTGCTCGAGGGCCATGCAAAAGGGTGCCGGCCGTCGTGCCCGTACGTGAAGAGCGCTGTCCGCCTCGGTGACTCAGCCTCCCAGCGGTACGCCCCGTGACAGACCGTCCCTCCCAAAAAGAAGAGAACAGACCCGCGACGCATTGGAATGTGGCGGATCGGCGCGCGCTCGTTGCAGACCCGCACCGAATGCGGCAAGGGGTAGCACGATTTGTGACTGCCCGGCACTACGACAAATCCGCCATCGTCGGGCCCGACGTCGGTGAGCTGCCAGGCGACGTTGATGCCCGACCTCGTGTGCACGCGCCCGTTTACCATCTCGTAGTGCTTGCCGATGCAGGTCGGGTTGGCGTTCCCCGAGTGCAGCATCTGCCCGCTCGAGCCTTTGACGTGGCCCAGGGCCGTGTTCTGAGTTACCCTGTACCCTGGTCCAATCATCCAGTTCAGGCGCTGGATGACGGCCGGATGCGCCAGCATTTTGAGGAAAGGCGCATTGTGCGGCGCCGGTAGCTGAAACAAGTCCTTCAGGTCCGGCCGGCCCGTGCCCGAGATCGTCGGCGCCCCAGGGATGTCGGCAAGCGTCACGTCCCCGTCAAGCTTGTCGCCTGCGCCCCGGTACACCAGACGGTCGAGGTTGGCGTCGATGCCCGCCACGGCCGCATCGACCCAATCATCGTCCATGACGCCCTCGACCAACAGGAAGCCCTGGGTGTCAAACGCCCAGCGCTCGGCATGATCATCTCGGCGTTCGAACTCGATGGCAGAGGAGGCCCTCTGCGCCGCGTCGGCATCGGCGGCGGAGGTAAGCCAGGTGGTAGTGCCGTCCGATAGGAGCAGGCGACGCGAGTCGCCGCCCGCCAGCACGGTTTGCTCGGCCTCGCCCAGCCCTTCCGCCCATGCGGGCAGGGGCTGCTGGTCCTGCTGGTCAGGTGGCCCCTGTGGCCGAGCCGTGCGCGAGATGAAATTTACCACGAGTAGCTCGCCCTCATCACCCTGCGGGCAGACCCCGTGCAGCGTGCTGGCGGCGCACAGCAGCACGTCGCCCGCCGCCAGCGCCGGGCGCTCGGCGAAGCGGCTGGAGGATGGAAGCGGTGGGGCAGGCAGCCCGCTCTTGTGCGAGGAGGGCACGACCACCAGCGGGCACTTGCCTTCTGCGGAGTCCGTGAGGGCGATGGCCACCACCAGCCCCTGGCACTGCCGGATGCGGACCTCTTCCCAGGCGCCGCCGGCCCGCGGGAGCTGAGTTCCGTCGGCGTTGCGGCCATTCCACCCCGCTAGGTTGATGTACGCCCGGTCCAGCGTGTGCACCCCGCCTTCCAGTGGCAGCGAGGCTTCGTCGTACCCTCCTGCGGCGGCGGCAGGGACGTGCCTCGCAAGGCCGTCCTGGCGAAAGCCATCGCCGCACAGCTCGCGCACGTAGCGTCCGACGGCGCCGGCCTCGCTGCAGAGATCGCCCAGCCCATCGCCGCTGTCGCGGCACGCGGACAGCTCGGCCTGGCTGAGGAGTTGCGGCAGCACGACGAACCCGAGCGCGTCGAAGGTGAAGTCCTGCTCTATGGTAAGGATCGAGGGCTCGTGTACGTGCGTCGCCTCGTTCCAGTGGTTCACGGTGTAGGTGTCGATACCCATAGTTAGACCTCAATGGATTCTGGACGGTGTTTTCTGGTATTTCTCCGTCCCACTCAACCCATTCACGCTACCGAGAACACCGCTACGGCGGCAAACTAAACAAAGTTCGCGTATCTCACAACTACGGTACGGTAAACGCTGCCTCGAGCCTGTCCTCGTGGGTTGACACCTCTGACTCGTAGCGGCTGCGCAGTTCCTCCATGTACTCGTTGAACGCGTTCCGGTGTCTCTGGCGTCTGAGCTGAGATCTGACCCTCATCTCAGCTTCGGCGAAGGTCTCGCGCTTGCGTTCCCGGGAGAGCACCTTGAAGATGGAGTAGCCCTCCTGCACCTTGACCGGTCCCGTGAGCTCGCCGATTTCGGCTTCGACCGCAGCTTCCACGAAACCGCCGAACTGGGGTGATTCGTAACGGTGCACGTGGAATCGACCTTCGTCATCACGCACCTCGAGCGATCGAACCGAATGTCTCCTCGCCAGGTCGCCAAAGGCGGCGCCGTCCTCGATCATCCCTTTCAACCACAGTGCTTCTATTTCTGTTCTTACGAGGATCTCCTGCACCTCGGTCTGTTCGGGATGCAGGAATCTCTCAGCGTTGGCCTCGTAGTACTGGCGCAGGTCGTCTTCCGCGATAGTCACTCTCTCCGTTAACACCTTGGACCTGAGGACCCGTACCAACAACTGCTTTCCCTGCTCTTCGAGCCATCGGGCCACCTCCTCTTCGCGATCGATCCCCTGGTGCACAGCCGCCTCCTGAATCATCATGTCCGGGACGATGTACTGCTCGGCGAAGGAGACCACCTGCTCGGCGTCGCGGAGTGTCTCCAGGACATTGCCCTTGCGGCTTTTGGCCGCGCCGATGAGGTCGGCAGCGGTAATCTCTCCGCCGTCGTACTGGTAGAGTGCGATCGCAGAGGGGTCGTGGCCGACGTCCGCCGCACCGGGGCGCAGTGCCTCAACGGCAGCGGCTATGCCGTCTCGGACCGGCTCGAGGCGGTATTTATCCCTCAATTCCGCCACCAGCTCGGCCTTCGCGATTCCATGCTTCTTTCGCTGGAGTTCTTCAGCGATTTTTATCCGCTGCCGCGGATTGAACTGAACGGTCGTCTCATCGAGGATCTTGAAGACGGCGTATCGATTACCGATTCGAACCGGATCCGACACCGAACCTACCGCGAGCCCGAACAGCTTCTCGGCGAGGCCGGGAATCATCTCGTACCTGGTGGAGAACCGGCCTGTGTCCCCGCCCCGGGCAGCGGTCTCTTCGTTCATCGACAGCTTCCTCGCGACGTCCGCGAAGCTCGCACCTCCCTCGATCTCCCTCGCGGCCTTCTCTGCCGTCTCGAGGTCGGCGACCAGGATGTCGCCTAGTCTGACAGCGCGGGCGAGCCCCTCCCGGTCTATGTACTCTTCTACGTCACCGTCTTCTACCGTTGCGTCGATCGTTCTTCGCTCGTACTCACTGACGAGCTTCGCCTTCCTGATCCGGATCATCCTGGTCAGGTAGGCGGAACTCCTCTCGAGGCCTTGGCTTCGGGCTTCCATCAGCAGCAGTTCTATGTCGATCATGGTCTGCAGATGGTCTCTCAACGGCACCTTCCAGGCCTCCTCGCCCTTGGCGTGCTCGGGCAGTTTGGCGAGGAAATCCCGCACGTCCTGTACAGTGATCGTCTGGTCTCCAACCTCCGCGACCGTGGGATTTTCATCCTGCGGTCCGCAGCCTGTGCAAATTAAAAGGAGCGCTAGGCTGCCTAGCGCTCCGTAGGAGATAGAAAAAGCGCGCATCGTACACCTCCACTCAAGCTCGCGTCTATGTCCTAATCTAGACCGGCGTACATCGTGGCAAAGGACACGCTGCCCGTCTCGGTCTCGTCATCTATCGATCTTCTGGTCAATCTCATACCCATGTTCGTCAACAGCCGGTAACCCAAGTAATTGGTGACGTTCGAGAACTGCACCGCTCCGACGATCTCGGTGAAATCGTCGAGCAGTCCCTCCTTGGCCGCGGTCTCCGATTTGCGCAGCTGGTTGAAGATCGTGTACTCCACACCGGCCTGCATGGTGGAAGAAGAGAACAGCGGCCATCGCGCCAGCAGGGAGAGTTGCAGCGTGTCTTCCCTGCGCTCGGGATCAGACCTGAGCGCCGGAGCCTCCAGCCTGAGCTCGTTCTTTATTCTCGGCATAAGATCGACATAGGCGACCTTGCGCTCGAGGTCCACCTTGTTGATGAGACCGAAGAAGGTGTAGTCCTCGCGCAGATCGGGCTGTCGTTCGTTCTGGTGCCAGCGATCGTATTTGAACTTACTTACGAAATTCACATCCTCGATCTTGGTGTACTTGAAGCTCATGAACGTGGAGTTTATCCACGTGTCCTGAGCCGCCAGGGGATCGACGGTTGGAACGTTCCGCCTCTCGAACTCGTTCCACTGGCGAAGATCGTTCTCGATGTTGTCCTGCGCGATTCTGAAGTTCTCGTAGATCGTCAGCCTTCCAAGACCCGGATAGTCCCGTTCCAGGGCGAAGAGCACGTAGTTAGTCGTGTTCTCCCCGTCACCTGCAATCAGCCTCTCATCCGTTCGTCCGACGGTCAGCCTGATGCCCGGAAGCAGGTCGACGCCGCCGTAGATGTTGTATCCTTTGTGGTCCCTCGGGTAGGGAAAATCCGGCTCATCGTCGTTTTCGAACCGATCTACCCAGATGTTGTTGTTCATGTCTAATCCGAACAAGTACTCCGGCCTGTCTGTTCCGTATCTCAAGAACGGCTCGTCGTAGTCCGGGACGAGATTGGGAAGGTCTTCGCTGTCGTTCTGGTTGAAATCGGATATGAAGTCGAGGTTTTCGTCGTACCCGGGAAACACCTCGATGTCTATGTTTTGGAATATCCTCTGCCAGTCGGGGAATCGGTCCTGATCGTCGTTGTCGTCGACGAGCTCGTAGAAGAACCTCCCCTCGTCCGAGTAGTCTATGTTGGTCTCGCCCCTGGCCAGTATGGCGCTGGTGTTGTAGTTGTGGGCCATGCTGTAGGCTTCGCTGAAGAAGAAGAACGGATGGGCGATCTTCGATAGATTCAACATCCAGCCATCGCCTTGGTCAGAGGCCCCTAGGTGCTTGGTGTGCGCCCTGTTGGGGTACTTCCTGTAACTCACGCTGCGGTCCCATTCTCCGTACAAGTCGAATCCCCAGAGGCGGGTCGCCTCCAGCGTAAATCCGAATATCTCGGTGGCCGTCGGCAGACCATACGGGATCTTCAGGACTGTCAGGTTGGAGCCATCCTTGACGTTTTCATCGGCTCTGGCAGCCAGCAGGTAGACGTTGGCCAACTGCCTGTCGAACTGGCGGTCCGAGGTCATCTCGATTCTGTAGTCGTTGGCGACTACCAGCTCGAATGTCACCATTCTTATCTCTGACGGATCCGGGCCTGTGTACGTCGCCACCGAGAAGTCGTAGACCAGTTCGATCTGCTCGGAGCCGTTCGCCTCCCAGAACCCCAGCCTCTGAAAGCCGCCCTGGGGCGCGGGAATCAGCCCGACTTCGCTGGCCCGGACGGTCTCCCTCTCGAAACTCACATCCCCCGCTTCATCGATCGTTTCGACGTCGGCCTCTATGATCATGTCCCACGCGAATAGCGTGGCGCCGCCTTCGTTGTCCTCTGGCGAGTCGTCCGAGAGTCGCACGAAGACCTGGGTGACGTTCTCCGCGTTCTGACTGGAGGTGATCGAACCGCTTCGCGGGCTGCCCTCGAAGGCGTCGAGGAGCTGAGAGGAGTTGTGGGCGCTCACGTGGTTGGCACCGAGTTTGAGATAATCTCCAATCTGGGTCGTCGCGCGTCGGCCGGTCAGGGTCGTCGAGCTCGTCTGCTGGTTATTGGGGCTTCGCGGGCCGGCGGCACCCGGCGAGCTGATCCGCGAGAGGAGCGCCGTTACTTCGTACTTGTCGGACTGATAGTCCACCTGAATGCCGTCGAACGCCGGCTTGGAGAAGGTCATCGGGGTCAGGGTCGACCGGATTTCGTCGCCTATGGTGATGGCCAGATTGTGCTGTCCCTTCTGATCGGAGGCTATGACCAGATTGCTGAAGAAACTCCGGAACCGTCCGGTCTTGAACAGGTTGCTTCCCCCCTGCTGGGGCTGGGTCTGGCTCCAGTCGTAGATCAGCCATCCTCTGGTGATGTACGAACCGTAGATGTCGTAGAAGTAGTCCCCCTCGAGATTGGTCGATACATAGCGCTGGTAGTGATCTCTCGCGTAGTTGCTGTACTCCCACTGCTTCCACTGATATTCGCGAAACAGCTCCTGTGGGACGTACCACTTCTTGACCGCGGGGTCTAGAGCGCCGAACAGGACGCCGGGCCCCGTCGGTTCGAACGTGAGCTCGCCGCCGCGGCGAAACCCCTTTATCCGATCGCGATCGGGACCCTGGGCTTCCGAGCGAGTACTGTGCAGCAGAATTGCCGAGACGATGGTGCACCATATGGCCAGCGTACCGACCGGGCGCATCGCGGCTCTGAATGTATGACCGGTTACCATGTGACTCCCCCCTATCTTTCGCGAAAAATCAATAGACCAAAGGCACGATCGCAGTCTTGCTCTCCTTATCTGTATCTGCAGCGACTTCCACGCGCACGAGGTAGACTCCCGGCGATAGCATTTGTCCGTTGTCGTCCGCGCCGTCCCAGACTCTCTGATATCTTCCACTGATGTCGAGGTCGGAGTAGATCACCCTTCTGAGGCTGCCGGCGAGGTCGTAGACTTGTACCGACACCGGAGTACCGTCTGTCAGGTTAACGATATCGTAGGTGACGATGGCTTGGTCGTTAACTCCATCGCCATTGGGCGTAAACGGAGCCGGGGCAACCTCGAGGAAGTGGATGCGGTTGTCGGCGACCTGGGTGGTGACCGACAGGTCGTCGCCCTCGGCGACGGGGTCAGCGCCCACGTCTCCCGGGACGAGCGTCTGCGGCAGGTTCTGCGGTCTCCGGGTATCGAAGACCTTGCCGACGAAGACGGTGTTGTAGTGCAGCGCGATACTCTCGAACACGACGCGCAGCAGCCGGTCGTCACCGGTGATCCTCGGGAAGCTGATTCGGACGCCGACGATGTCGCCGTCTTCTTCTTCGGTGTCCTCCTTGTCCCATGCCACGTCGGTCCCGTCGATCTGGACGGATCGGATGACCTCCACCGGTGCCTGCGTCTTGATGTCGAGTTGGTCGAAGCCGCTGCTGTTGTAGCTGCGCACCCAGTAGGTCAGCTCGGTCGCCTGCCCGATCACGGCGTCCTGGGGCCACACCTCCCCCACCACGGAATCGGCCAGCGCTGGCGAGACCTCCACGGCGATCGAATCGACCGTCGCTGCCGAAAGGATGTCGCTGCTCTGGAACAGAACGCGAAACTGCCAGTACTGGCGGGGTGCAGGTGATACGATCTGTGTACGGACTCCGGCCGGATAGGGAGGAGACCATCCGCTCCACTCCAGGTTATCGCTCGGGTCCGGCGTGCGGCCACTCCGGGTGGATACGGTAGCAGATACCTTGGTAGGCTCTCCTATCGTCTCCTTTGCCCACGTTATACCGCCGAAGACGGCGGGCCGATCCTCATCGAACACATTCGAAGTGTACGCAGCAGCAGATGTGAAACCTTCGCCGAAGATCTCAAACTCGTCGATCTCCCATTCCCCTCGAACGAGCTGTTTCACTTCTATGAAACGCACGAACTGCAGCGGCACAGCTAGGTCGACGACCGGGTCGAGATTGCGCTCGACTGTCTTGAAGAGTCTGAGATCGGGATTTCCGGAAACGGTCTTCTGCTCCTCGCTGCCGTCGTTCAGCCTCACCAGGTAACCCTTCAGGAAGAACTCCTCAAACCCTTCGCGGGGGAAAAATCTGATCCTGTTGATTCCGAAACGCTCGCCCAGATCAAATCTCAGTATGATCCCTGTGGCTGACGGGATCTTGATTTCGAAGGCCGTGTTCCTGCCGTCCACCATGTTGTCCAACAAGTCCTCGAATTCACTCTGGATGACTTCGAGGACCGTGCGCGCATTTGGCGACGTTATTTGCCCCCCCCTTTCGATCAACTTCAGGGAAATATTCTCTTCAGGATCATTCTGTAAAGGTTGAATGGAACCGGGATTGGCTTCGAAATCGATGACCGTTATGTCAGAATGTGCCTGATCCCAGGCGCGGGAACCCGGGCCACCTCCGAAGACGATCGTCTCTCCATTGCCTGCCGCCGCAAGTCCGAGGAGAGCTACGGACAGAACGGGCAGGGCCACTGCTCTATGAGGTGATGTTCCAGTTATCACTTGCTGAACACGGGCTCCTTGGTGTCCTGTCGCGGAGACTAGTAGGCGACGCGCACCAATCGATGGACCGAGGTTTTCTTCTCGGATGTCGAATCCACTTTTAGGTCGATGCACATCAGATAGATCCCCGGTGGCACGACCGCTCCCGACTGGTCGACGCCCGTCCACGTCACCGTATGACGGCCTGCCGTTATGGTCGTCTCGGCTATACGCGCCACCGGCCGGCCGGCCAGATCGTACACGTCCACTTGGACCGGCGCCGAACTGAGCACCCGCATCAGCGAAAAACTGACCTCCAGCTCGTCGTTGACGCCGTCGCCATTGGGCGTGAAAACGCGATCGACCTGCAGATCCCCCAGCAACTGGCCGCGCTCCAGCGCCAACACCACCGTCGTCTCGCTGTCCACAACCCCGTTGGCATCGCCGTCATCCACCCGCTGCCACGAGTTTTCGAACGCCGAGTTCCCCATGGAGCCGATGAAAAACGTGTTGTACCCGAATATGGTCGCCTCGAACTGAAGCTCCACCAGCGCTGATCCACTCGTCGTCTTGATCGCAGCCGGCAGACGCACCCACAGCGAATCCGTCTCCATCACCACCTCGAACCCCTCGCTCTCCGCCGTATACGTTGCGGCGTCCTGCCCCGTCACGTCTACATTCACCTGTTTCAGCTTCATGTCGACGCCGTCGGGCGCCTCGATGAGGATCTCGTCGAACCCCCTACTGCCCGCCTTGAAGGTCGAACGGATGAAATACGACATTTGCTGCTTCGTGCCGATCTCCTCCAGACGCGAGGGCAGTATCTCGCCCACGATCGCGCCGGCCACCGGCGTCACGAAGTTCAGCGCCACCGAACGCAGCGTGGTCGCCGCCTTGGGGTCTTCTGTCAGGAAGATTGCCCTGATGGCGACGAACCGTCTGGGACTGGGCGAGGTAATCTTTGCGCCTGAATCGAAGTAAGGCTGACTCCAGCCGCTCCAGTCATTGCCCGGGCGCGTCTCGGTTAAGACCGGCCCTACCGAAGCATCCCCGAAGAACTTCTTGTCCGTCTCCCAGGCCTTGGCCGCCTCCTCTTCGGTGCCCGGGTATTGATCCCCGTTCTTCTTGTAGTAGCGGGTTATGCTCTCGACCGTATCGCCGGTTCGGGTTTGCAAGATTAGATTCGCACCCGGTGGCACGTCGGCCTCCCACTCGATGGAAGCTAGGTTCCGAGGGGTCCGCGCCACCTCTATGAACGGGGCCTCCCCTCCGAACTCAGACGAGATCTGCGACTCCGGCAGGAACCCTTCCCCGAAAAACTGGACCTCCGACACCCCGTGGCTCCCTTGCCCGGGCTCGTACGTGGAGCGGTCGTGGAGCCTATAGGTAAAGGCAAAATGCTCGACCTTCGTGAGCGGGAACTTGAAGTCGTGGAAATTCTGCCCCCGCACGATGTCGCTGAGCGACCCCACCGTCTTCCAGGCCAGTTCGCCGCCGGCATTGGTGGAGCCGTCCGAGAGCTGAATGCGGTAGGCTCTGAACGGAGGTGGGTTGGGGAGGGCGTGGAGTATTCTGATATTGTCCACAAAGTAGGAGCCTCCGAGATCTATGAACATCGAGCGCTCCGCATCCCGCGGATCCGCAATCGGCAACTTGTTGGGATCGTAACTCCCGTTGGCAGACCAGAACACGACCTCGCCGAAGAGGTCCCCATCTACCACGGCCGCCCCCTTGTTGACATTCTCCCGGGCGGTCACCCTGCCGCCCCGCTCCAGTACGCCCGTGCCGATGTTGTCGCCGATGGTCCAGACCTCGATCTCGGCCAGCCTGGGTATTTCGCGGCGGTAGTAGACTACCGGCCCCTGCCTCTCCGTGCCTGCCAGAGCTTCCCAATCCTCTTTCCCATCCAGCAACCTCACCTCCCCCGATGCCTCTCGTCGGAAGTAGTCTATCTCTCCCTGTTGGTCGGCTGGCAGACTATCGTATTCGGACTGGGAAACCTGCCTCGCCCTGCCGAAGTCGCTGTCCGTGATCCCCACCCCGACGTATTGGATGACGTCGCCGGTGAAGTCGCCCCGTGCATCGGGCCACTTCGTCGGTAGCTGTTTGGTCAGATCGATCTCGAAAACCCGCTCGTTCTTGATCGGTTTGTCCGTGGTGAAGCGCGTCCGGAAAAGGAGCTGACCGAGCGTTTTCTGTCCCTGTGAGGTGGTCGCCTTGAACTGCAGAAAAGGGTCTCCCAGATCTTCACCGACAAACTTGAGGACGATCCTGGTGGCCGATACCGTCCGCCCCAGATCGATCTGCACCCACCAGTCCTGCAACAGGTCGGAGGGGTCCGGTTCCCAGAAGGTGTCCATCCTTCCATCCATGAGATCGATGCCGCTCGAGCGATTGGATCCGGCATCTAATACACCGCCGCCGAAATCGACGGCATTGAGGACGGCGTTGATGCCGGGAACGACGACTTCCTCATCTTCTATTTCCAGTCTCGTGTGCTTGCGGATGAAGGCGGGTTTCACTCCCTCATCGCTGATCTGGACCGTGTTGGCAGCGGAGTGCCAGCGTTCCCAATGCGCCCTGGAATCGACGACCACCCTGCCTGAATCCAGCGAATACCCCTCCTGTCCCCAGCACAGACATACCGCCGACAACGTCAACGCGGAACAGACGAGTGCCGCGCGGAGGGGGTCCGTTAGCCGTTGAGCGCCGACCCATCCCCGCTCGCGGCGCTCCCTACCTACGCCGCGCGGCACTCGGGTTCTTGTCGAGTTCAGCAATAGCGCCGATGAGCGCACTTCTTTCTCCTTATCTTGCTCCCGAGCTTGCGCCCCGCTCATGTCAGAAACGCCGTTGAGCGCCGAAAAAAGGGGGGGGCGAGGATCAACGATCTCGCCCCCCCTTCAACAACAGCCGTCCTGGGTCCTTACAGCCGACCTTTCCCCCTATTTGGAGAAGCCCGCCTTAATGCGGCCCCAGCTGTCGTCCTCGACCGCTGTGGCGTCGGAGTCGGACATCCAGTTGTTTGCGTCAAAACCAAGTAGCACGTAGTCTACCAGGGAGTCGGCGTTGAAGTACATGTTGATGTCGCCAGTGGAGACCCAGTAGCCGTTGTACGAATTGCCTGGGCCGTTGTCATCGTCCTGAATGGCCATGCCGATGCCCATGACCTGACCTTCCTCCAAGTCATGGGTAATCAGGTCGGGATCGTCGGGACCGGTCGAACTGGCAGGCAGGTCGTCGAAGGTGGTGAACCAACTCTCCTGAAAGAGGGTGGCGGGTCCACCGGCCTCGCCCTCGACGTTCCATCTGATGCCGGCGTAAGGCTCCACGGAAGCCCATACTCCGCCGCCCCATAACCACAGGTTGTTGTCTTCGTTATTGAGCGACTGCTGCCAGTCCTGCGCGGCGGCCCCGGCCCATCGCTCCGGATCCAGGCCGATACCTTCCACGCCTTGGAACTGCCCGCCGCTGTGGTCGGCATCGAGCACGAGCTCGAGTTTGTCGTTGGTGTCGTCGAGGGTGCCGTACCAGACGTCGTCGAACCTTTCCTCCATGACGTACACAAGGTTGGTCTCTGGGCTCCAGCCGACGATGATGCGCTCGGCGAGATTGCCCGCATCCGGGTCGCCCTGGGTGCCCGTGACGACCTCGGTTAGGTCATCCTGGGTTACCCAGAAGACAGACGGTACGTTGTCCCAATCGCCGAGATCTCCGTCCATCACGACGTTCCTGACTCCAGCGACGTCGATGGGCACCTGTACCGCCGCCCAGTTCCGGTCTGTCCGCTGGTGGGCCGAACTCGGAGTAAAGGAGGCGAGAACGAGGCCCAAAACGGCAGCTATGATGATAATCTTCTTCACTGTTGCTTCTCCTTTCATCTGTAGAAAGATGACTACTGCTACTGCGTTGATTTGTGAAATGCGGGCTTTTCCCTTGAACACCTCCTTTCAGCGCACCATTCGCTCAGCGAGCGAGAGCAAATGGGAACTGGTGATTTTGCGTGAAACAATTAGGCTTAATATGGGGAAAATTGCCCGGAAATCCAAGGAAAACTTCCAGCATGTTGATGCCCCAACCTCGAGACCGACCTGACGGGTGATGGCCTCGAAGCGTCCCCGCCCCTCGTTGTTGTAGAGCGTGTTGTTAGAGGCATTATCGGGGGTATCCATTTAACCGGACCTGGGGTATCTTAATCAGGCGCGCAGAACATGAGACGGCGAATGCTCCATCTGGCATTGCTGGGTAGAGGACGAAGCCCAGGCGCTGCTGCTGCCTCCTCACTAGGGTAATTCTTTCGTAAGGCGTAGATGATGCAGACACAAACGGGACAAACCATTAAATGGTCTAGAAAAACCATCATATTCCTTGACGTCCTTTTGGTTCTTATCCCCTTTCTACTGCTTATAGGACTAGAGATCTATTTGCGGCATACTAATTACGGCCTTGATGACAGGCTATTTATCCCTCAAAGCTCTTCTTTTACGTATCAACTTAATCAGGAGTTGTACCGAAAATATTATTCAATTAATAATCCAATGCTTAAAAATCTAATTCCCAAGATAAGCATGAAACAGCAGAAATCCGCAAAGGATTTTCGCATCTTTTGTCTTGGAGGATCAACGACAAGAGGGCCGTTCCCCACGCTACTTAACGAATTATTAAAACGTTCCAACGTGGATAAAACGGTAGAAGTGGTTAACCTAGGAATAGATACATTTAATAGTTATCAAGTTCTCGACATCGTGAAAAAACTTCCTCAGTATGATCCCGACCTTTTGATCATTTATATGGGACATAACGAAATTTATGGACCAGTTGGCGTGGCATCGAATGTGGCATTGGGGACGTCTCGCGAAGTAATCAATCTGATTTTGCGATTACGCGAGATTAAGATATTTCAGCTAGCAAACAATTTTTACTCAAAATTAAGAGCACCTTCTAATCGATTTGAAAAGGAACAATCGCCATATAAAATGATGGTAAGCAGTTCTCTTGCCCCTCATCATCCTCTACGGGAGCAAGCCCTTGAGAATTTCAGGGGAAATCTCCAAGAAATTATCTCTATCGCAAAGCGTCATCGAATCCCTGTGATTTTAGGGACGATCGTTTCCAATCTTCGAGATTGGCGCCCATTTGATTCAGAACCACCGCCATCTTCACTCGATGTTACTCAATGGCAACAGTTGTTAGAGAATGGCAAGGCTGCATTTGAACAAAATCATCTGGAAGAGGCGGTGCGTATCTACCAGACAGCAATTGAACTTTTCCCAGCTCATGCCCAAACTCATTTTGACCTAGGTCATGTTTACCTTGCCCAAGGACATCGAGATAAAGCTGAACAATCCTTCACAAGAGCAAGAGACTTGGATATTTTACCGATCAGAGCCCCATCAGAGGTAAATGAAACCATAAAAGGTGTTGCCAAAGAAACAGACGTTATATTAGCAGACCTTGAAACCGTATTCCAGGATTGCGATCCCAAGAGTGTGATTGGCAAACCAATGATTGTTGAACACCTGCATCCTTCAAATGAAGGATATTATTTAATCGCAAGCCACCTGACCCACATCATTCTCAAAGAAGGGTTTTTGACGGCGAGTAAAAGATTGGATTTTAATGATCCATCGTTAAAAAGGGAACTGGATATAGGGGAGCTGGAGAAAGGCGACCTTATTCGACTCAGACATATGTTGAAGATATGGCCATTTAATATCAACAATGAAGGTTATCAGTATCCTTGAATTTAAAAGAAAATTTCCGCTAGGATATGTCTGCGCTCATCCCTACCGGTTGCAGACGCGAAAAGAATACAGGTTCGTAGCCTCGAGGTCGAAGCGCAGTTGCACGACTCGTCCCGTGAGTTCGCTCAGGTCGCTGTGCCCGCCCCAGTCCATGAAGGCTCCGGTCTCGTCGCCGCAGAACGGGGTGCACTGCACAGCGGCAAACCCGGGAATGGGTCGTCCCTGTTCATCTTCGATCTGCACCCTGACCCCGCCGCTACTGTCTGTTGAAGGCTCAGGACTCGGGCCACTGGTAGCCGCGTTCAGCCGCAGCCGGCTCCCGTTCCAGGTAAAGGGACGGGTAAGGACATATCCCGGACTTGTGGCATCGAGAGAGCAGAAGCCATCCAGACGAATGGTGGCCAGGCCGATGCGCCCGTCGTGGTCGGCGGCCGGGGCATTGTGCGGCACGGTAAAGCCGGAGTAGAACAACCACAGCCGTCCGTCTCTCTCCACCGGCGCCGAAACGGGATAGATCTGCGTGCGATCGAAGGTGCCGCCCCGGTACTCGTTGGTCGGTACCAGATGCATGAACAGCTTGCGGTCGGCTGTGCGGTCCCAGCGCAACCCGTCGCGGCTGGAGACCAGCTGCATATCCAGCGTCTGCAGGTACGTGTGGTACACCCACAGAACGCCCAGGTACTGGCCTGCATGGGGAAAGGCGGACAGCCCGTAGAACTGGGTGTCAGGCGGGTCGAAGGCGTCGGGAGCCAGCACGCGGCGGGTCCCGCTCCAGTGCAGGAAATCCTCGCTCACCATGCGCGAGACCATGCGGATCGGCCGGGCCGGCGTCCTCGTCTTGTGATACAGCCAGTACTCACCCGACGCCGGATCACGCATGACGCTGAAGGTATCGCCCGTCGCCCGGCGGGGCACGACCGGGTTGTCTTCCCACGGCCGCCAGCGGCCGCCGTCTTCGGAAAAAGCCGCATGGATTCCGTCGCCCGCCGGCGTCCAGTAGAGCAGCTTGTAGCGCCTTTCAGCATCCCTTTCCGCCGCGTCCTTCAGGACGCAGTGTGTCCACGCCACGTCCTGCATGAGGATGTTGTTTTCCGTCGATCCGCCGAACTCTACCAGACCCAGCTCCGGCTTCTCCCAGTGTACCCCGTCTGCCGATACGGCGTAGCAGAGGTTCAGCGGGGCATCCGGTCTGTCCCGGCTCGGCTGGGTGTTGTACCACATCTTGAAGCACCCATCCTCCTCGTCCCAGATGACCGTCCCCGGCTGCAGGACCAGATATCCCTCCCAGGGCCGGTCGGGTATGAGCACAGGGTTGGCTTCGTGTCTGGCCGGGTGATGGACCGAGCGCCAGACGTTCTCCGTTTGCGCCAGCATTGCGTCGTCGCAGAAGATCTGCGTCCCAACGTGTCGGGGCATCGGATGGCCTCCTCTCTCAGACAGGCAGCGGCGTGAACTGCAGGCTGTACAGGTCGGCGTCGCTGAGGGCAAAGCGCAGGCGCACCGGTTTGCCGGTCAGGCCGCGGACGTCGGCTTGGCCCTTCCAGGTGACCATGAGGTCCAGGTAGTCGCCGTAGATCTCGTCGCAGTCGCCCAGGGTGTACCCCTTCAGCGCCTTGCCGTCGCCGTCTTGGATCTCGACGCGCACCGAGCCGGCGGCGGAAGTGCCTACGTTCAGGCTCAGGGCGCCGCCCTCGAAGGTGAAGGGCCGCGTGATCAGCTCGCCCCCCTTCAGCGGCGCGTTGGCGGACACGAAGCCGTCCACGCGCAGCGTGAAGCGCCGCAGTCGGCAGGCCTCGCCGCGGTAGTAGCCCTCGGTGGTGAAGATCGACAGCTCCTTCGGCGCAGTCGGCAGGTCGTTGGCCGTCTCCAGAATGCCCCAAGCCGTCATGTTGTTGCGGTTTTCCCAGCGCTCCGGCTGCAGCCCGGGTCGCACGAAGGCCTCGCTCCAGCGCTTGAAGTGCAGGCCGTCGCGGCTGGTCATGTACACGCCGTCCGACACGCCGCGGGCGGTGTTGCCGGGCATTCTGCGATCCGGCACGAAGCGCTTGGGGAAGCCCATGTAGATGTGCGGAGCCCGGTGGTAGGGGGTCACCGCGTTCGTGTAGAGGTGCTCGACTGGGGCGTCGCCGAAGTCGAGCCACTGCGGCTTCGTCCACCGGCGGAAGTCCTTCGAGGTGCAGGTCATGATGTTGCGCACGCGCACGCCGTCGGGATAGATGGAGTCGCGGTGGTAGTCGACGTAGCAGCCGCGCAGCGGGTCGTAGAAGGCGAGGTTCAGCGAGTCGAAGGCACCCACGGTGATCACCGGCTTTTCCGATAGCAGGCTCCAGTGCACGCCGTCCGGCGACTTGAAGGCGTAGAGGGCCTGCTCGTCGGCGGTGCGCGCGAGCGCGCTGCCCAGAGCCTTGTACTCCTCCCCCTCCCGACAGTCGGGGTTAAGGTCGCGAAAGGGCGCGAAGTTGTGCGCGCCGATCCCGTCCCAGACGATGTTGTTGCGGGTCGAACCCTGGTAGTTGACCAGGCCCAGCTCCGGCCGGTACCACTCGATCCCGTCGCGGCTTTCCGCGTAGCACACGACCGGCCGGTAGTGGTTGCCTGACGGGTCGTAGTGCGAGCCGCGGTAATAGGCGCGGAACAGCTTGCCGTCCCGGAACACCGTGTGGTAGGCGCTGGTGTTGCCCTCCCACGGCACGTCGTGGTCGAGCGCCACGTTCCGCGGCACTGGCTTCTGCAGGCGCAGCTCGACGCCACGCAGCCGCTCGATCAGGTAGTCGTCGACGAACAGTTCGCGCCGGTCGCCTAGCTCGATGACGCCCGCCGGGGTGCTGCCGGCGGTCTTGCTCTTCGTCTTCGTCTTCGCTCTTTTCCTCTTAGCCATCTCCAATTCCCTTTCTGTATTGCGGGCCACCCTGCCGACCATCTGCGCCGGCGTCAACCGAAACTCGATATCGCCACGGGCAACGCGCCGTGAAACGCCTCTCATCGTCCTGTTCCTGGTCGCCCTGCGCTCCTAGCCGGGGCGCGACCGCCTTCAGACCTGGGTCAGGAAGCTGCCGGTGTGGCCGGTGGCGTAGTCGATGAGCACAAACACCCCGGCCCCGACGATTTCGCCCAGGATCAGGCCCAGGAAGAAGGGCCGCAGGTTGCGGTAGAGGCGCACACCACCGTAGCGCAGGATCACCAGCTTCAGGAACCAGGCCAGCAGGGCGCTGCAGAAGATGTGGCCCGTCTTCCAATTGGCGGCGATCGTGAACCCGAGCGGGTTGAGGGGCCACCACAGGAAGTGGTGGCGCGCCCACATGAGCGCCGCCATCACGCCCGCCCCGATGCCCATGAACTGATAGGCGTCCCAGCGCGGGCCTTCGGGTTCGGCGGCGATGCGCGGGGCCATGTCCATGGGTCCGAAGTGGGTGGACTGCCAGGAGAAGAACAGGGGGTTGAGGTTGATGCCGCCGTGCTCGTACGCCATGACCAGGGTGACGTAGGAGGAGCCCGCCAGGCTGACTAGGATGGCGAGGACAATGGCCCAGAACAGCCGGCGCTTCTGGCCGCGGATCATTTCGCTCATCTTCAGCCCGTTGGCGACCGAGGCCATCACGAAGGAGCGGACCTCGGCGTGCCAGCCGTAGGAGAAGCCGAGCGCCACCAGGCCCTGGGTGCCGATGGAGGAGGTGCCGACCGCGGAGATCGCGAAGGTCGAGGTCATCAGGGGCGGACGCATGGCCGGGATGCCGCCCTCGGCGACCACCCGCGTCAGCGCCAGGAACAGGATCATGGCGCCGAAGACGAACAGCAGCGCCACTGGGAAGGGCAGGCCGATCGTCCACAGCCAGACGGCGACGGTCAGCAGGCCGGCGAGCAGCCCGAAAAACGCCTGCCGGTAGGAGAGGATCTCGCCGCTGTCATCGATCTCCCGCAGCCCGCCGACGGCCTTCGCCACCACATCGCGCAGGTGCCGGCGCGCCACCCACAGCCCGACGACGACGAAGGCGATCATCGCCCCGAGACCCTGGTGGGCGAGGAAGGGATCTTCGGAGTAGAAGTCGATCCGCTGCGTGCTCTGCACGCCGAGCGTGTTGAAGATGCCCCGCTGCAGCCTGACGAGGACGTAGAAGACCCAGATTGAGGCCGAGATGTCGAGGTTGACGAAATAGAAGAACCCGGTCCAGGGCGGGCTGAACCAGAAGCTGAGCCAGGTGTTGCCGAACAGGGGCACGCCCACGGCGCGCTCGAAGTGGGGAAACTCCGGAAAGTAGGAGTGCACGCCGTTGATGCTCAACAGCAGGAAGGAAATGGCGAAGCCCAGCCACATGGTCTTGTTGGTGAAGAACGAGCGGCCCACGGTGCCGCCTTCTTCCTGTCGCATCATCTCCATCGGCACTTGCACCAGCGCGTAGCTGAGTTTCTCGTTGTCGACCCACTGCTTGCGCAGAATGACCATCGCGCAGATCATCGCGAAGGCGAGGGCGAGGAAGAAGCCGAACCACAGGCTCAGCGGCACGACCCAGGCGCCCCATGGGATCGAGATGCCCTCGGGCAGCCCCTCAAAAAAGTAGCGGGCCACGTTCTCGCCGCGCGGGATCATCCACTGGGGGATGTATTGGTTATAGAGGGAATCCCAGTTGTTCTCGGGCGTGGCGTAGTAGGTCGACCCGAGGAGGCAGGGGATCATGAACTGGGTGAAGCCCATGCCGGGGATGCAGCAGGCCACCACCAGCATGATGTAGATGGTGATCAGTTCCGCCCGGGTCAGTGCCAGCCATCGGTGGAGGAGGCCGACCGCGGCGCTGGTCAGGACGAGGAAGAAAAATAAGAAGAGGGCGGCCGGGGTGCTGAAGTTGAGGGTCAGGTAGGAACCTTGAATCGCATTGGTCGCGTAGGTATCGCAGATGTTGAGCACCAGGGCTAGCACCGCCCCGATAAGGATGCCCCGCAGAGGGATCCCCTGCAGATCCCGCGCCTGCTGTCGGTCCCCCTGCGGAGGCACCGTCATCATTGTGACCAAGTCTGAGGGTCTAGCCCAAGGCTTTGTGCGGCCTCGACGATGTGGCCCCAAGTCGTGTCGTCGATGGGAATACCCTCTTCTTGGCGCTGGCGTCCCGTGCGGTATTCGGGGTCGCCGGGCAGCAGGATCTCGCCGACGTGCGGATCGACGCGGCTGGTGGATACATGGCGGATGAGGCTTTCAAGTTCGTCGAAATAATAGTCCATTTCGACGAAGTGCTCGATGTTGTATACCGTCAGGTGCAGCCCGTTGCTCTGCATGACGGTCTCGCCGTTGGCACAGCCCTGACCGCTGAGAGCCCCGCCTAGAATCTCTACTATCATACTTAGGCAGTACCCCTTATAGGCCACCGGGCCGCCGAAAGGCAGGATCGCGCCGGGCGGATCGCCGACAAATGCCTCTGGATCGGTAGAGGGGTTGCCATCGTGGTCGATAATCCGGCCCTCGGGTAGCTGCTCCCCGCGGTTATGGGCGACGCGGACCTTGCCCTCGGCGCAGACCGAGGTGGTCATATCGACCAAGAGCGGATCGGCGTTGCGCCGAGGTGCGGCGCAGGAGATGGGGTTGGTGCTGAGCTTGCCGTCGATCCCGCCGTAGGGAGCGATCTGTCGCCCGAGGTGACCGGCGTTGCAAAAGGCTAGACCAATCATGCCTTGGCGGGCGACCTGTAGCGGATAGGCCCCCACCCGACCGACGTGCCCGCAGTTGCGCAGCGTGGCGGTAGCGACCCCGTACTGGGCGGCCTTGTCGATGGCTATCTGGGTGGCGAACGTCCCGCCGATCTGGCCCATAGTGCCGCCGCCATCAACGACCACCATGCAGGGTCTTTCGCTGACAATAGAAGGCTGGCCCTTGGGATCAAAGATGCCGTCTCGGATCTGTTCGACGTATTCGTAGAGGCGCAAGCTGCCGTGCGAGTCGTGCCCGTAGAGGGAGGACTCGACTAAGTGATCGGTCACGGCGTGGGCGCTTGCGGGAGGGCAGCCGGCCGTCTCGAAAAGCAGGTAACCTATCTGGCGCAGGTCGTCGGGTTTGATGTGCGGCATTAGTTGGTTGCTCCCTCGAGGACGCGCTCGATTTCTCGTTCCCAAGTCCCAGCGACTCGCACGCCGTATTCGGTTTTGCCGCCAGTGGCTTCCGGCCCCACCAAGATGGGCTGGCCGCGTCTTTGGCCGATGAGGTTGGCGCGATCGACGCAGGCGGTGTGCAGGAAGTGGAAGGCAAGTCCGGCGCGCTCGCGATTGGTGGTATTCGCCTTGGTAGCGTGGGCAGTGCCGTAGCAGAAGAAGACGACGCCACCAGCCTTTAGCTCAATAGGCACGGCGCGCTCCTCGGGTACTTGGCAGTGGATGTGATGATCGGAGTAAGGATCGCGGTCATGCGGGTATTCCTCCTTGAAGGAGTCATGCACGACGTGGATGGTGCCATTTTCGATGGTTGCGTCGTGAACGGCAACCCACATGGCAGAGCCTTTTAATGGGTCGTCTATTTTGAAATAGGCGTTGTCTTGGTGCCAGTCCGTGCCAATGCCGTGGCCGGCCGGCTTGAGAAACATCTGATCTAGATGCAGGATGAAGGGAGTGCCGATGAGCTGTGAAACGGCGATGGTGACTTTTTCGTCAAAGGGCAAAGCGCGGATGAGATCGCTTTTGTCGTACAGGGGAATAAGTTGCAAGTTGACCTTGGAGATGGAGGGAGTCTTGCCGTCGCCCTCGGTGGCGACATTGCGGACCAAGCCCTCGCGTTTGAAGCGCTCGACTTCGGCTTGCATGGCTTTGACTTCGCGGGGATCAAAAAAATCGGCAACCGCAGTGTAGCCGTGGTTTTTGAAATGGGTTACTTGGGCGTGGGAGATAGACACGAGTGGTTCCTCGTCTTGTGCAGGGTGGCGGGACTAGGTTGCGCGCTGAGATGCTCGCGCCAACTCGCATAAGAGCGCGGCCGAAGTGCGGATGCCGCAGTGAAAGTCACGCATGGAAAAGCGCTCGTTGGGGCCGTGCCAATTGTCGGTGATTTGCCCTAGACCGATGAGCAGGATTGGTGCACCCGTCGCGGCGGCAAAATCGACGACGATGGGGATGGAGCCGCCCTCGCGGGTAAACACCGGCTCAACTCCGAATCCCTTGCGCATCGCCTCGAGCGCTGGCGCGACTAATGGGTGGTCTAGATCCAAGTAGTAGGCCGGTGAGCAATGCTGGTTTTTGAACTCGACGCGGGTGCCTGCGGGTAGCCGAGCGCGGATGTGCCCTTCGAGGGCAGCTTGGATGTGTTCGGGGTTTTGGTCGGGCACTAGTCGGCAGGAGACGGCAGCTCGGGCTACAGCCGGTATGACAGTGCGCGGGCTGCCGCCGCTGAGGAGGTTGATGTCGAGCGTGGGACGAGTCCAGCGCCTTTCGAGGATGGAGTATTCCTGTTCTCCCACTAGCGAGGGCACGCCCAAGGTGCGGCAATAGGCACCCTCGTCAACCGCGAGGGCGGCGTAGAGGCTCTTTTCGCGGGCCGAGAGCGGCTGCACCCCCTCGTAGAAACCGGGTACAGCAATGTGCCCTTCGGCGTCAATGAGGTCGGACAAGGCGTTGACGAGGAGTTGGTTGGGGTTGTGGACAATGCCGCCGAAAAGGCCGGAATGCACATCCTGCACCGGCCCAAAAACCTCGACCTCGGTATAGACAATACCGCGCAGACCCACAGTCAGCGAGGGCTGGCTCGGTCCGTACATGCTGGTATCGGAAATCACCGTACAGAGCACTGGGGCAAATTCGCCAAGCCCGCCCTCGGCCACAAACTGGCTCAACGCAGCGCTGCCGCATTCCTCCTCGCCTTCGATCAGGAAGACCAGATTGAACGGAAGCTGATTCCCATTGGCGAGGATGGTTTCGGCTGCCTTCAGATGCGCGAAGCTGGGGCCTTTATTGTCACTGGCTCCCCGGGCGATGAGGAAGCCGTCCCGCTCCTCGGCGGCGAAGGGGTCCACCTCCCAAGCCGAGCGCGGATTGTCCACCCCTTGCACGTCGTAATGGCCATAGATCAAGACGGTGGGTCGGTCCGGCGAGAACTCGGGGCTGCGGGCGAGGACCAGAGGATTGGTAGCGGCCCTCACCTGGATCTTCTCGACCTCAAACCCCATTTGGTTGAATTGGCCAACGAGGAAATCGGCCGCTTGGGCGAGGCCGTCGCCTGCGGCAGCATCGGCACCAGCACTGATGCTGGGGATGCGGATAAAGGATTTCAGTTGTTCGATGTAGGCCCGCTGCTGCTCGTCGATGCACAGCAGCGCTTTTTCTAAGGCTATGCCTTCCTCTCGCATCGCGTCTCTATTCTTTGATCGTCCTCCCTGCCCTTCAGCTTAGCCACCATCGCTCATTTCGACCAGCGGTAGTGCTCTTGCTGAGGTTGGGTTTATTCATTAGCTTTTTGCAACACAAAAATTGACAAAAATTGAGAATCAAGTCCGATTTGCCCGCCTTGCCCGCTTCCCGCAACTGTGCAATATAAGTTTTTACATCGGGCTGTAAAGTTCCGTTCATCATCCCTTTGGATAGTCGTATAGCCCGCAGCGATGAGCGGTTGACTTTTCTCAGACTCCTATATCTACTACCGTTTACAGGAAGGAACGCACTGGAAAATGGGAGAATTACCTGTTGCTATTAATGGCTTTGGTCGAATCGGCCGCTTGGTATTCAGGGCTGCCGTCGAGCAAGGTGGGCTCGAGATTAAAGCCATCAATGATCTAACCGACGCCAAAACACTTGCCCACCTGCTCAAATACGATTCCACCCACGGCCGCTTCGCCGGCGAGGTAGAGGTTGCTGGCGACGACTTGGTCGTCAATGGCAGGGCGATTCGCATCTTGGCCGAGCGCGACCCCGCCAACCTGCCTTGGGGCGATTTAGGGGTCGAAGTGGTGCTGGAGGCGACGGGTTTTTTTACCGAGGCCGACAAGGCCCGCGCCCATATCGACGCCGGGGCCAAAAAGGTCGTTATTTCCGCCCCGGCCAAGGGCGCGGACATAACCGTGGTAATGGGCGTCAACGAAGGGGCCATCCAAGCGGACCACGAAATCATTTCCAATGCTTCGTGTACGACCAACTGTTTAGCCCCAATGGTCAAAGTCCTACACGAAAAGTTCGGCCTCGTCAAAGGCATGATGAACACGATTCACTCGTACACCAGCGATCAACGCCTACTCGACGCCCCGCACAGCGATATGCGGCGGGCGCGCTCGGCGGCGGCATCGATGGTGCCCACGACTACGGGTGCCGCGGCGGCAGTAGGTGAGGTGCTACCCGAGCTCGACGGCAAGCTCGACGGCTTGGCCATCCGCGTGCCAACCCCCGACGGTTCGTTGACCGACTTTACCGCCGAACTCAAGAGCGAAGCGGATGCCGCAGAAATCAACGCGGCGTTCAAAGCCGCCGCGGCCAACTCGCTGGCTGGCATCCTCGAGTACTCCGAGGAGCCCTTGGTCTTGGCCGACATCATCGGCAACCCTCACTCGTGTATTTTCGACGCGCTGTCGACGAATGTTCTCGAAGGAACTATGGTCAAGGTCCTCGGATGGTACGACAACGAATGGGGCTATTCCAATCGCTGTGTGGATTTGCTACGCAAGCTCGGTGATTCACCGCGCCTTCAGGCGTGACATGACTCAATACGAGGCCCTGCGTCTTATGCGGAGGCAGAAAGGCGAAACGCATGTTTGAGGAAGTCTGGAGAGCCTACGAAGAAAACGAACTAAGCCACAGTGCCGCGCATCACCTAATGGCGATCCACGAGCTGCGCGAGGCGCACGGCTACGCCCGCGTCTCGGATGTTGCCAAGCACCTGAGCATCACCAAAGGCAGCGTTTCGACGGCAATGAAGCACCTCAAGGAGCGCGGCTATGTGCAAGAGGACCTCAACCGCTTCCTCGAACTTACCGAACAGGGCTTGAAGGTGGTGCAAGAGACCGAGGCCACGCGTTTGGTCGTGCAGCGGTTCCTCAAAGACGCCCTCGGTATGGACGAGGACGACGCAATGATCGACGCCTGCAAGGTCGAGCACCTAATCAGCAATGAAGCGCGGGTGCGGCTGGTCTGTTTTTTGCGCGTGTTATTTTCGGAAAAACCCTCGGCTAACGAGTTCCTCCGCATGTTCCGCGAAGGTGCCCAGGAGTGCCGCGCTGGCGATGTGGAATCGTGCAACCTCTGTGAGGACATCTGCTATGGCTACCCCATGGTTGCCCTAGCAGAGAGCGAGTAGATCCCGACCCGAGGGGACACAACTTCTATCTGTCAGGCCGGACGACGTCCGGCCTTTTTTATTAGCGAGCAATGCTAGGTTTCCTACAGCGACAATTCCTACCCGTTGGTCTGTTGGCTGCGGCCGTGGTGGGTTTCTTCTTTCCCCGTCCGGGCCTCTACATGGCCGAACTGCCCACGCAGTACGTCGCGGTCAGTATTATCTTTTTCCTTTCCGGGCTGATGCTGAAGACCGACGAAGTCCACGCCGCCCTCGCCGCGTGGAAGGCGACGTCTTGGGGGTGTGTTTCGATTCTCTTCGCCACGCCCTTTCTGGGAGCAGCGATCGCGTTCCAGCTCCCGATGGAGCCCGCCTTCCAATTCGGTCTAGCCCTGTTCTGCTGCATGCCGACGACCCTGACCTCGGGTGTGGCGTTGACGGCGCAGGCCCGAGGCAACGTAGCCTTGGCCCTGCTTTTGACGGTGCTGACCAATATCGTCGGCATCTTCACGGTGCCCTTCGTATTAGCGCATCTTCTGAGTTCCCTAGGTCAGGTCGAACTTTCGGCCGGCGATCTGTTCGCCAAACTCTGTCTTTCGATCTTGCTGCCCTTGGGCGTCGGCAAGTACCTGCGGCGCTTCGCCGTCGATTGGATCAACGCCCAGCGCTCGCGGTTGACTTTGGCCAGCAACGCGGCGCTGATCTCGATTCCGTGGATGAAATTCAGCGAGTCTTCTGGACGGCTAGCCCAGATAGAGCCGGTGAGCTTGTTGATTCTGGTGGTGTCTGGCTTGGCAATCCACGGGCTCTACCTGCTGCTCAACGGCGGCGCTTGCGTGCTGTTGCAACTCGAAGCGGCGGCGCACAAGGCCGTTGTGCTGATGGCCAGCCAGAAGACCTTGCCGGTGGCGATGACGGTGCTGGCGTTTTTGCCGGATTCAGCGGTGTCGCCCGAGCAGAAGGGATTGATAGCAATACCTTGTATTGTGTTTCACCTAGGGCAGATTTTTGCGGATGCAGTTATCGCGACGCGGTGGGGGAACCGTTCAGCAGGTTAGGTGTTCTCACAGTGCGGACTATGGCTCTCTTTTAACAGAAAGGAAGACCATGCGATACTTGGTTGCGGCGGCATTGATCGCCGTTTCCCTCGTTGCTTGTGGCGACTCGGATCCTGTCGCTGGAGACAACAATGGCGACCAGCAGACCGAGGAAGGCGACCGTGCACAGCTAGCGGAGATGCGACGGGAAATCGAGGCGCTCGTCGGCGACGCTGCGGGCGCGTCCATTGAGGACTGTCGCTACTCGGGCTTGGGCTCCAAGCCCTGCGGTGGGCCTTGGGATTTCGTAATCTACTCCGCCTCGTCCACCGATTCGACGGCACTAGCCGAGCGACTGACAGCGTATAACGCCTTTGAAGCCGAGATGAACGAGCGCTATGGATATGCTTCGGACTGCTCAGTGCCCAACGAGCCGGTTTTGGCGTATGGGGATGGACGGTGCGTCGCCGAGTGACGCCTAAGAAGGCAGCGGCACCACGGCCAGCCTACTGAGGGGCAATAGGTAAAATCTCACGCCAGATCAGCGCTGATCAAATCTGCGAACGGTAGACCGCGTCGACCAATTCCATGGTCTTGATCGCGTCGTCGAAATTCGTTTCGGGGTCTTTTCCCTTTAACATGCAATCCACGAAGTGGCGGTTGATATCGTAGGGGCCGAAGGCTCGATAGTCCTCTGCGCTGCCGGCTAGGACGGAGGGGTCCAATTCGTCGATGGGCTCGGTCTTGTTGTCGGCGTATAGCTGGCCGCCTTCTTCGGGGTCGCCGAAGAAGGAGATGCCGGGGGAGTGGACCTCGACGCTGAACATCCGCCGACCGGCCATGAAGTTGTTGAGCAAGAGTCCGGTGGCCCCGCTGCTGAAACGAACTAGGGCCAAGTGGACATTCCAATGGCCGGCGTCGAGGCGGCGCGAGTCGCTAGCGACGGATTCGACTTCGCCGCCGCACAGGTAGCGCAGGGTATCGACGGCGTGGATGCCGTCGCAAGTAAGCATGTCCATCGCTCCGCGATAGTAAGGAGCACCGCCGACCCAATTTTTATAGAAGCTGGCATGGGCGGTGTGCACGGTGCCGCGTTTTTCGCACAGCGCTTTACCGCGACGAATGACGGGGGCAAAACGGCGTTGGAAGGCGACGCCGGTCAGGACTTTGTGGCGGCGGGCTAAAGCGGCGAGCTGGCGGATTTGCTCGGTGGTAACGGCGGGGGGTTTTTCGATAATGAGATGGCAGCCGTGTTCGATAATGGTGGCGCAGATGTCGAAAAGGTGGTGCGGCGGCATGATGGCGTAGACCGCGTCGGGTTTTTCGCGCTCGAGCATTTGGCGGTAGTCGCTGTAGCGGCCTTTGATGTCGTAGAGGTCACAGGTTTTGTGCAGGCGCTGTTCGTCGAGCTCGGCAACGGCGACTAGTTGGGCCTCGGGGATGTCGCGCAGTGAGGGGTAGTGGGCCATTAGGGCGCGGCCACCAGCGCCGATGATGGCGACGCGAACATTTTTGCGAGCGCGACTTTTGTGCTTGGGTCGCGTTTTGGCTTTGGCCATGTCTATTCTCCGGGCGCAGCTATATGTGCATATGCGCGAGTGCTGCCTGAATAGATTGAGGGATCGGCCCCGTTCATAGTTACGCTTCCCGCTCCTTAAAACTTCCCGCCCGACGCAGCGCCTCGACGCCGGATTCGGCGAGCGAGATGGGGAAGTGAACGGGACGGTTGCCTTCTAGCTGTGACTGATAGATGGCCATGACCATTTCCAACGAGCGGCGGCCCACGGCACCGTCGCTGCGCAAGATGCCGCGGCCTTCAAGGGCGTCTATCAACTCGGACAGTGCTGCGACGTACGTAGAGACCGGGGTCGGCCGTTCAACTTCAACTTCTTCAAGGCTGCTCCATTCAAAGCCGCTGTCAGGTTCGGACAGCGAAACCTTGGACTGAAAGAGGCAGACCTGCTCGGCGTCCATGCGGATCAGGCCGGTGCTGCCGCGCAACTCAAAGGCGTTGTCGGTGTACTGGGTCAGCTCGGCACCGCAGATCAGCCCAGTGCCCCCCCCTTTGAACTTGAGCATAGCGGCCGAAAAATCCTCGACCGCCCAGGGACGCAGGCGCTGTTCAGCCATGCCGCACAGCCAATCCACCTCGCCAGCGTAGAGATCCATCAGGTCGAAATAGTGGGTGAAGTCGTGCAGTAAGGGGCCTTCGTTCTCGCTGCGCCACCAAGGTGCCGGCTTGCCCCCATCCATGTAGCAATAGATGTGGTTGAACTCGCCGATAGCCCCCGCGTCGAGGAGCGTTTTGGCGAGAACCCATTCGGAGTGCCAGCGGCGGTTGTGGTTGATCTGCAAGAGCACGTCCTCCGCTTGGCAGGCCGCGATCATCTGGTCGCATTCCTCCAGCGAAAGGGCCATTGGCTTTTCGCAGATGATGGCTTGGGTCGAGGAGGCTTGGGCGCAGTCGGTGACCATTGCGGCGTGGAGTTCGGGGTGGGTGGCGACGATGCAGATGTCGGGCTGCACCTCGGCGAGCATTTGCCGATAGTCGTGGTAGAGCGCCTCCACGCCGAAGCGCTCGCCGAAGGCGTCGAGCTTTTCGCGCCCTCGATTGACGCCGGCGACCAATTCGCAGGAAGGGTGTTGAGCGACAGCGGCGGCGTGGTTGTCGGGCAGGTCGGAGAAACTGAACTGATAGCCGACGCGACCCGTGCCGATGATAGCAACGCGATAAGTGGACATGGGACCTCCAACCTTAAAAGAGATCGAGTTGAGGAGAAAGCGCACCTTCGAGGGCGAGCAACGCTCTTTTGATCGGCAGTCCTCCGGCGTAGCCGACCAGCGCGCCATTGCTGCCAATGACGCGGTGACAAGGCACGACAATCGGCAGGGGGTTCTTGCCGTTGGCCAAGCCGACGGCGCGGACCGAGTTTGGATTGCCGATGCGGCGAGCTAGCTCCAAGTAGGAGATCGTCTCGCCGTAGGGAATCTCCGCGAGTGCGGCCCAGACTTTGCGCTGAAACGCCGTTCCTTGGGGATGGAGCGGCAGATCGAAGCTGTGCAGGTGCTCGGCGAAGTAAGCATCGAGCTGTTCGGCGACCGGGTAGGGCAAGGCAGGCACGGCCTGCCAATCCGGCGGCTGGGTAAAGTCGCGGCTTTTGAAATGGATGTGCCGCAAGCCGGTGCGGTCGCCGGCTAGGAGCAGCTCGCCGATGGAACTGGGCATGGTGGTGTAGAGCAAGTTTTCAGTGGGCATAGGGATCCTTCTATTTTTATCCGCAGATAAACGCAGATGAGCGCAGATACGGGATGAGGGGCGGGGCATCTTACTGCGATTCCCCCAGTGCCTGAAAGTCCGTCCCCGTCGGCTCCTGAAAAACACGCAGATCAAAGGCGGGCACAATGGCGAAGATGTGGTCGAAAATGTCGGCCTGAATCGCCTCGTAGTTGGCCCAGACTATATCCTTGCAGAAGACATAGATTTCGATGGGTAGCCCCTTGGAGGTCGGCGCTAGCTGACGAATCAGAAAGGTCATCTCTTGGTTGATCTGCGGATGGTGTTTCAGATAGGCCTGCACATAGGCGCGGAAGGTGCCGATATTGGTCATGCGCCGGCCATTTACCAGATGCGAAAGGTCCACTTGGTTGAGCTTGTTGTATTCGGCTAGCTCTTGCTTCTTCCGCTCAATGTGGGCGGTGATGTACTGGATTTTGGCAAAGCGTGCGAGCATTTCCTCGTCGCAAAACACGATGGTGCTGACATCGAGGCAGATTGCCCGTTTGATCCGGCGCCCGCCCGAGTCCTGCATCCCGCGCCAGTTTTTGAACGACTCGCTGATCAGCGAGTACGTGGGGATGGTCGTGATGGTCTTGTCCCAGTTTTGGACCTTGACCGTCGTCAGCGTTATGTCGATCACGTCGCCGTCGGCCCCGTACTGGGGCATTTCAATCCAGTCGCCATAGGCGACCATGCGATTTACCGAGATCTGGATGCCAGCGACTAACCCGAGGATCGAGTCGCGGAAGACTAAAAGCAAAACCGCGGTCATCGCCGTCAGGCCGCCGAGTAAGAAGAGCGGCGATTGGCCGATTAGGATTGAGACGACGAGGACGCTGCCGAGCAAATAGAGGATTATCTTGAAAAACTGCACCAGCCCCTTGATGGAGACTTCGTGCGAGGACCTAGTGCCGTGGTAGATGCGGACGCCCGCGCTTATCAACGCATCGACGGCTAGTAAGCCGGAGAGCACCAGATAAATATGCGCTGCGGTCTGGATGATATTGACGGAAACGGGGTGGCCTTCTAAGGCCAGCGGCCCTAGGTGGTAGAAGATGAGGCCGGGGACTATATGGGCCAGCCGGTGCAGGGCCCGGCACTCGATTAGGGCATCGTCCCAAGGGATATCGGTGCGGCGAATGATGGCGGTGAGGCCGCGGAGTAGAGGCCCTCTGGCTAAGCGATGGGCGAGCACGGCGACTAAGGCCACTAAAGCCAAGGCGACCAGTGCGGCGAGATCTTCTCCGAGGTCCTTGCCGAGGCCCCATTCGAGAAATTGGCGGCGCAGTAAGTTGAGCATCTGTTGTCTGCGGGAAAGAGGGCGGGCACTCCGCCCCGGCGGTGTGGACCGGATTAGGGCAAGCGCGACAAAATCAGCGTACCCAGCGCGATGAGGCTGGCTATCTGCACCCCCACTAGCCAGCGGGTGAGCGAGTCAAGGCGGGCGTTGAGCTGGCGGCCTTGCTCGGCGATGGCTTGCCGGACCTCGGCAAAGCCCTGCGCTTGGCCGCGCTCAATGGCATCCAAGCGGTGGTCTAGCTGCTCGGCGATTCCTTCCAGCCGTCCAATGCGGCGGTCGTGGTCTTGGGCTTGCGTTACGGGTTCGGTCATGGGGTCTCCTTTGGAACGGCTAGGGCTGAAGGAAAGTCGGCGAACAGGGTCGATTGCTCTTGTTCTCCACCATAGGAGTAAAAGCTCAGGCGACCTTCTTCGTCGACAAGCCAGGATTCCTGGGCACCCCGAGCCAAGTACAGATCCTTCTTGGCCAGCATCTCGCCGATGGAGTTGGAGGGCGAGCGAATTTCAACGCATAGTTCCGGCGCTTGGAGATAGGGCGTATCCATTCCGTGGCGGGCGAAGAAAGCGTCCGAACCCCAAGCCGCATCGGCGACTTTGACCCCTTGGCTGATCTGGACCGAGCACTTGGTCAGGACGCGCCCTGCTGTTTTCTGCTGCATCAATGTGAAGGCGATGAGGACTTGGATATGGCCGCGTTTATTTGGGGCCGACGTCATGGTTATTTGCCCCCATTCGTTTAGTTCGATCTTGAAGGGTAGGTCCTGCAGGGCCTTGTTTTGGCACACTTCAGTCCAGTTCATGGCCGCGAGTCTCCTGTTGAGGTGGTTGGCCGGTCAGGTCGATCATAAGGGGAAGATAGCCTACCTCCGAAGCGTATAGAGCGCGGGGCTACTTATAATTTACGCACTCTGATTTTCCGATTGTCAATGATGATCAAGTTATCGCGCCAATCAGCTGCAGGTAGATCAGCCAGCAGGCGCGAAAGGGCGTCTTGTGTTTGCTCTGTTGTCGTTGGCCAGACGCGCAGCCGGACAATGCCTCGATGGTGGCCAAGTGGATACATACGGGCATCAGCAAAATCTTCATCGTACGTAACGATAATCGCTTCATTTTCCTGAGCCCAGTGATATAGGAAACCGTCGGAACGACCTTGAAAACCGAGTTCGTTGACGTGTTGAATCTTCCAATGAGGGCGCTGATTCCTCAACCAGCTCGCTACGACCAATGGCACATTCTGATCGAGTCAGATCGCCAACCGCGATTCATGCACGTGCGATCACTTGTTCCTCATCTATGACTGCCGCTGCATATTGCAAAGCGGCTTGCACCATCTCCTGAGTCAGTTCGGGATAGGCTTCGACAATCTGGTCAACCGCATATCCGCCTGCCACCATTCCCAAGATATTTTTTACCATGATCCGCGTACCGCAAACTATAGGCTTCCCCGAACAAATCTCTGGATCTACAACGATAAACTCATTCATTGGGCTACCTCTGTTTCTGTATATCAGATCGCAGCAACACTAATCGTCCTCTCCCTTATGGACGGCCTTATTATAGAGCACAGGGGCTAGCCTGCAAAGTCCCGGCCGAAAGACCTTGGGGCTAGATCGGCTCGACTTATGCGCAACGCCTCGCCGATGGCGGCAAGCCGTCCGTACGCAACATGTAGCTAAAACCCATTGACCGTCAAGATGGCGTCTGAATGGCCGGTGTTCTTGAATTTCTGTTTTGACAACGTATGAATACCCGTTATGTTTGCGGCCTCTTCGGAACGGCTAGCCGGTGTTCCTCCTCAAGGTCCGTGCCAAATGCTGTGAATAGGTCGCGGCGTTTCCCACGAGCCATATTCCCATAGAAAGAGTCGGTTTATATGAGTACGCGGGTCTTGCTTGTGGACGATCACGAAGTTACGCGCCAAGGGGTGTGTTCGCTGTGTGAGAAAGAAAGCGATATTGAGGTAGTCGCCGAGGCCGGGGCCGGCCGTACAGCCGTCGCCTTGGTCTTCAAGCACCTACCCCACATTGTGGTCATGGATATTGGCCTGCCCGACTTGAATGGCATTGAGGCGACTCGGCAGATACGGGATAGGGAGCCGAGCGTGAAGGTGGTGGCGCTGTCGTCGCGCTCGGACCAGCGCTTTGTGGCCGCCATGTTGCAGGTGGGGGCTTTGGGCTATGTGCTGAAAGAGGCGGCGGCCCGTGAGGTGGTGGAAGCGATCCGGGAGGTACAGGCCGGCCGCAAGTACGTGAGCCCGCAATTGATTGACCCTCTCATCGCCGATTACGCGCAACGCCTCGCCGATGGTGCCGCCTCGCCCCTCCTGACATCCCGCGAGCGAGAGGTGCTGCAGCTTATCGCCGAGGGAAAAACGACCCCGCAAATAGCCGATCAACTCGTAGTGAGCGAGAAAACTGTGGGCAATCATCGCCAGAATCTCATGAAGAAGCTCGGCATGAACGGGGTGGCTGAGTTGACCAAATACGCGATCAGAGAAGGAATTGTGTCGCTGGAGTAGGGAGGCTCCGGGACGCTTGGGTCGCAAAATCAGCTTTTCTGAAGGAGGAAATAAGATGTTCTCTCTATATAAGCACACCGAATCGGTGGCTATCTTTAATCTGCGAAGGGTATTCCTGCCGATAGCGGTTTGGATTCCGCGAGCACCTGTAACATTGAGAAAGAGTCGGTTCATGATCTCCAGTACTTTCACCTTTAATAACGTCTTGATCTTCTTCAGGGCCATGCTCATTACGTGGGTGATAGCAGGCTATGGCGGGGTCAAGTCTGTTGCGGCGCAGGAGCAGCTAGACGAGTCGAGTATTCCCAAAGTGCCTGTAGAATATGCCGGGGAGATGGGCCTTGAACTCAAGCGTACAGTCGAATTGGTATTTGATAAGGCAGTTCCGGGTATTGGCAGGATACGCTGGATGGGCATTACTCCTGATAGTTCCTTACTCCTTACAGATCGGATATCTCGTAGGGCGCACGAGTTCAGCCTGAACGATGGCAAATATATCCGGTCTTTCGGACGCACTGGGAAGGGGCCTGGGGAATATGGGGGTGCTGAGGCGATGGCTATGGATTCCAAGGGAGATGTCTATATCATGGATCCTATATACGGCCAATTATTGCATTATAATCGACAAGGTCAGTACCTTGATGATAAGATGAGCTGGGTTGGATGTAGAGGCTTGTTGATCAACCGAGATGATGCACTGATCGTTATGGAGAATAAACATGGTGGATCTATCATACAGATACAGAAAATTACTGGCCTCAATAGGGCAGTAGAATATACCATACCTCTCTCTAGTAAGACAGATCAGATCATTTCATGCTACCTACGTAACCCTGCTCAACTACGCTATAATACTATGCAAAATCGTCTGTATTATCTGGAGGCCAATGACTACATGGTAAAAGAGATCGATGCCTCCACCGGTGATCTCCTGCGGCAATTCGGTGCTCTTGTGCCTAGTTATAACGTCTTCACCCTTGAGAAGCAGCAGCCAGATTTCAAATTCTTATCGAGGGAGTACCACGGCCTAGACTGTGGATCAACAGATCGGGGCGATTTCTCCCTAATAATGAGTGGAATCAATCGGGCGACTAGCATGGTCCTGATAGATGATCGTTACCTATTAATCTCACACACTTCTCGTGAGAGACCACAGTCACCAAATGAATGGACGCTTTATGATTTGGTGACTTCGGATTCGTCGGAATTGATTGAGGCATACTCGCTCAATGGTGCTGCATATCAATCTCTTGAAGGTATCAAAAAAGATTCTCAGGGAACTGTAGTTAAAGCTAAAGCAAGCGGGATAGGCGGAAGAATAGCATCTTGGAAGAGCCAGATTTATGTTTATAGGCCACCACCAGTAGAAGCAGCGGAGAAGTCCAATGGCACAGTGGACATATATGAGCTGTTCGTTAAAAGATAAATTATAAGACAGGGAACACACCTCAATCCCTCAAACGAAAGGAATGCGTTATGGTTAATCTTACCAAGAAGACCCCGTACAGGCGTACGGATCTCATTTGTACCTACAGTCCCGAAGGTCGTTGGGTAGGAGGAGATGATTTTGATTCTGACTACGAAAACGGATGTCTTACAATATGGTATGCTTGGAATTGGGAGTGTTTCTCTGGGAACAAGCATAATTGCACTCCAGGGGATCGGGACAGCGGATCGTGGACCAAAGTAGACTGCGACTGATGGGCCTTCATCCTTTTTAAAGGCATCTTAATTTATTTTTGAGATTAGTCCCTGTCTTTTTTCAGCGGACTCGATTTTCTTTAATCGAGTCCGCTGAACCTTATTGAGTTGAATTCGACAGGTAGTTGTCTTAGGCGGCCTTTGTGTAGGTTCGTTTTTGGTTATGTTCAATCTGTTTTCGCGCACACTCCCAAGCAAAATTTCGCTTGAGGGTAAACGCACTCCACGGTCCTTGGTGGGGAATATCCCGCTGCCGAAAATGGATCAAAACCAAGTAGGCCATAACGGACAACGCGACGGAGCGTTCGACTCGTTGGGTCTGCTTGGTCACCTGGGCTTGTCCTAATCCGGTGGCCCCTTTCAATTCTTTGATGAGCAGTTCCACGTGCCAGCGGCGGGTATACAACACGACGAGTTGGCCTGCGGTCACGTCCGGTAGATTGGTCACCAGGATTTTGGTTTGTTTCGGCGAATCGTTGCGCCGTTTCTTGCTCAAGACCAACGTGACATCTCCGATGTGTCGCAGGCGTTTACGACCGCGGTAGACCCAATAGACCCGCCGACGGGAGCCGTGCGGACGAAACCAGATTTTTCGATAACAGGTATGGCGCGTATGATGGACCCAATCTTTGAGCGTATGGCCGTCTTCAAACTTCCAGGTGCGGGGCAGACTCATGACGAAAAAGAAGCCTCGTTGCTGGATCAAGTGCAGCGTTTCTTTAGCGGGAAACCCGGCATCGGCGACCACGATCACTTGCTGGGCCCAAGCCGGTGGTACCAAGGCGGTCAGCATCTGACGAAACAACACATTGGGCTTCTGATAGGCCGGGTCTTCTTTACGCCGAACCAACTCGAAATCGATAGGGATTCGATAATTGCCCCACTGCAGCATGACCAGGATCACTTCAAACCCCCACAGAAAGGGACTATAGCCATCGGCGCGGGCTTTGCGCACCAACGGATGTTTCTTGGCCACCTTGGCTTTGTAGGTCCCGTCGACGATCACCAACACCCGACCGTCTTCCGCCGGTGGCAGCCCGGCGATCACCGCATCAACCAAGTACCCCAACAGCAACCGCCAACTCCAGTAGGTCGCACTCAGCAAGCGACGTAAGTGCCATTCCGCTATATGGTTAGGCCCCAAGCGGGCTAAACCACACAGCGTCGCTTTATCTTGATAGATTAACAACAGCGTCATACTCCAACAGAACACCAGATGATGGCGATGACGAAAAAAATGTTGAGTCCCACGCAAAAAATAACGAAGGTTCACAGGCAAGCGAGTCAGGTTCAGCATCGGAGTTTCCCTGGGGTAGATGATCCATGGCGGTGAATCAAGCTATCCCAAAATAGGGAGACTCCGATGCCTGTTCGAGCCTAAATATCAACCTACCTGTCGAATTCAAGTTATTGAGGTAAATGTAGAGTACAACAGAGACACAATCTATGAAACGTCTTACCTCTGCCCAGTTATTGGGTATAACGAGCGTATTATTACTTATCGGCATAACGGTATCCGTGGCTTGGATCGGCAAGCTCTATTTATTTGATCTTGCAAACAATCAGACAAATAAGACATTTTTGCTCAACATTTACAACTCGACTAAGAAGATTGGACAACACTTCCCTGTAGTCTCTATACAGACAGATCGTGGTGATACAGTATATACTGATTTTTCCAAGAAGAAGGGTGGTTTAGTGCTATTATTTGACCCGAAATCGTGTCAGCCTTGTCTTGAGTTGGTGTTGAATGGTTTACAGCATATACGTGACAATCTGACAGATCCCAATGAATTTCCTATATACGCCCTTTCCAAGGATATTCCTCTGGAAAGGCTTTGGCAGTTCAAACGCGCCTTTCGGTTAGATTATCAGTTTGGGATAATAAAAGAAGACAACACTTCACTAGATGAATTTCTCAAACAGACTCCCCTAATCCTGCTTGTTAACGAGCGTCTGATTCCCTGACACTTTTACTTTCTGCTGGTCGTCTTATTTTTAACAACAGTTTTTATTCCCGTGGGTGCCAACCGTCCTTTGAACGCTGGCAAGCGCTGGAGTTGGAGGGCGATACACCGTTTGAGCCATCGGAGGCCCAATTGAAACACACTCAGTTCGCGCCGGGTGCCCGCATCGATAGTCTGTCGGCGGGCGGGGCCTCCCCGGAGGACCTATTCGCCTATCTCGTGCGCCCATAAGGTGGCCAACGCCACCGCCAGCAGCAGGCGTTCAAGGCGTTGGGGATTGAGCAAGCGGGTATGATCCAGATCGAAGCCGCCGGATTTATCTTCTTTGAAACTCTGCTCAATGTGCATCCGCTTGCTATAGGCACGCCGGCGGGCGGGGCCGGCGGGTTGATCGGAGATGACGGCGATCCACTCGGCGGGTTGCTTGGTCGTCGGTTGGGTCCAGCCCACCGATAGCGAACAGGTCAGCGTGGCCTCTTTCGTGAGTGTAATCTGTGGATAAAAGCGGCGCTGGCCTTTGGGTATAGCCAACTGATCGATGCGCCCGGCGGTCCCATCGGGCCTGTTGACCCACGTGTTGGCCGGTAGGCGAAGGACGTAATGCCAGTTGAGTTGCACACATAACGCCGCCCACTGATGATCGCGGAAGCCCCGATCGGCCAGCAAGGTCACCGACGCAACCAACCCGTCAAGCACTTCAGCGGCTTGGGTCACCATCCCTTCTAGTTGCGACACGCGCGTGTTGCCTTTACCGGGGATGACCTTCCATACCAGAGGAATGGCTCGATTCTTATGTACCAACGACAGGCGAAAAATCTGCATGCGATTGCCGAACACCAACGTCCCATCCAAGATCACATCAACCGCTCGGTTCTTAAACGGAGCCAACACATGCATAAGCAGCGGGCGATACAGTGCCCACACCGAACACTGCCGATTCGACAGCCAACGGCGCAACCGCATCACCCGCGACTCGGCTTTGGCCGAGCCCGGCAGAAAAACAGCGATCTGGCTCAAGGCAATCGACTTAGCTTGGAACATAGCCACCGCGATCCAAGCCCAGTTAGCCAACTGTTTTCGATTCGATACCGGCACTATCGCTTGCAAGGTGGTCATCAATCGAGTATATACCTGTTCGCTGCTGCTCATAAGGCACTCCTTTGATCGGGGTCGGTTAAAAGAGGGCCGTAATCTATGGGCAGCAGCCCTTTTTTCAAAAGTGTCAGGGAATCAGAACGAGCGTAATACTATTCTCCAATGCCATTATCCCATATATGGAAAGGAACAGTTTTCCGTTATCTTTTTTACCAAACTAGTGTTCAGACATTTCCCTCCCCTCGGGATAAGCACGGAGGGGTTCGAGGATTCACCGCTCGCCCAATTAACAGACGCGTCGCTTTTAGAGGTAGTAGAAGGTCATCACATATCTGATGACCCCTTTAGAGAGTAATGTGCGCCCTTCTATAAGCTAGACTAGCAGGGCAATCGCATTATAAGTTGATTTTTACCATGCGGTTATGTTACTTTTGGCCGTTCTATGGAGCTTAGGTTCATGTCCTCCCATTTCCCTCTTGCCTGGAGTGTTTCTTCATGTCCTCATCGTCTTCGGGGTTGCTGGATTATTTGGCCGATATCCCCGACCCGCGTATGGAGCGTTGTCGGGCGCATCGCTTGATTGATATTCTCATGATTGCGGTGTGCGGCTCCATTTGTGGGGCCGACAACTGGGTGGCGATCGCCGAATTTGGCCGGGCTAAAGCCGACTGGCTTAAGACCTTTCTAGCCGTGCCGAACGGCATCCCCTCGCATGATACCTTCGGTCGTGTGTTGGCCCGTATTTCGCCTTGGCATTTCCAAGACTGTTTTACCGCTTGGGTGCAATCGCTGACGCCCCTGTTGGCCGACGAGGGCGAGATCGTGCCGCTGGATGGCAAGACACTGCGCCGCTCCTACGATACAGACTCGGGCCAAGCCGCCATCCACAGGGTGCATGCTTGGGCGGTAAAAAATCGGCTGGTCTTGGGGCAATTCCATGGTGAAGAAGCCCTCGAAGAAATTGCGCTCATCCCCGAATTATTACGTGTTTTAGACCTCAAAGGCTGCCTGGTCACCCCCGATGCCTTGGGGTGTCATAAAAGCACGGCCGAACAGGTCGTCGAACAAGAGGCCGACTACGTGCTGGCCGTCAAGGAGAATCAACCCAAACTCCACGCCCATCTTCAACAACTCTTTGACCGTTCCGACTCCAAACTCCACGCCGACCCCACCGTAGATTATTGGTTTACTCAGGACGAAAACCACGGGCGTCGAGAAACGCGGCAGTACTGGACCACCAACCAGATTGAGGCTTTTGCCGATCATGCTCACTGGCCGGGCTTACGCCTGTTCGGTATGGTCGAGGCCACCCGGCACCGCGGCGATAGCGTTTCGGTCGAACGACGCTACTATATCTCCACCCTGGACAACAACGCCCAACGATTGGGACAGGCCGTGCGCGGTCCTTGGGCCATTGAAAATTCATTACACTGGATCCTCGATGTCGTCTTCAACGAAGATCAGTCCCGCATACGCCGGGGGCATGGCCCCGAAAATATGGCCGTTATACGCCACATCGCGCTCAATCTACTCCAGCAAGACAAAACGACCAAAGCCGGCATGCAAACCAAACGGCTCAAGGCCGGGTGGGACCACAAATATTTGGCGAACCTATTGGCACATGGACAGTTATAATGCGATTGCCCTGCCCTTAGAGACATCTGTATGAAAAAACACATTGATGGCATCCCTTTTTGCACTCACCGACGCTACAACTGCGTCTATGTGGTGTTGGATAGCCTGTTGCGCTTCTATGAATGCGAACCATCGGTGCCCTGTTTTTCCCATTGGGACTTTATCTATTGCCGAGAGGAAGGCGAACGGTTCACTATCCAAGGACGGGTCGTGCCCCTGCCCGATACGCTCAAAGCCTTTGGCATTGCGCTGTTCAACCGCAACGCGAACGATGGGCAAAGCGCGTGGGATGAAGTGAAAAAGCTAATAGACGCGGATACCCCGGTGGCCATTAGTTTGGACGTGTTCCCGCTGGCCCAAGCCGGCCTCTATCCCCGTCTGCGCCATTCAGACCACCAGTATATCGCCGCTGGGTACGACGACGAGGCCGCTACCGTTCACCTCATCGATCCCTCGCCGTGGCAGCCTTCAGCGCGGAGTATCCCGCTCGAATTGTTCCTTGCCAGTTGGGATGTGAGCGCGATTCCCGGAGAGAGTCAAGACCGATACAACTGGTTCTGGCCGGAGGTGCCGAGGAGACGGCTTACCCTGCGGCCCGAAGCCGCCCGCGCCCTTCTGCAACGCAACCTGCGCAGTATGTCCGCGTCTAGCGATCAAGCGAATCTCGCCGTGGGACTGAAGGGCGTTGAGCAACTAGCCGAGGATGCCGGAGCATGGGCGGAGTACGAAAAGCCGTTCCTCAAAGCGCGCTTGGGACGGTGCGCTGAGTTGCTTCTAGAGATCGCCTTGCTCCGCGAAGGTCATGGCCGCTTTCTTCACCATGCTGCTCAGGTCTGCCAACTTCCGCGTCTAGGTGACCTCAGCCGGGAATTTGAGTCCATTTCCCAGGGCTGGTTTGTGGTGAAGAATTTGTGTTTCAAAGGGACGGTCAAGGATGCAACAAGGGTACTGCCGCGCATTCAGTCGCGGCTGTGTGCCCTCGCAGGACGGGAGCGGACTGCCTTGGCGGCTTTGGCCGAGGTGACGGGTGGATAATAGTCACTGCGCCTATATCCTTTATATTTGTATCTAATGCAGAAATGGTCTCCCTCTCACTCGTCCCGCACAACCCATGAAACGAATCCTCTACATCGCCCTAACGTTGTTCGGACTGGGTGCATTAGCGTATGCGATTGTGGGGGAATCCGCTCCATCCTCAACTGACGACAGTCCATCCCTTACCACATTGCCCGAACTTGAACCGCCAGCCACGCCCGTGGCCACGCAAACGGTGCAGAAGCGCGACTTCGTGCAGCAGATTTTGGCCAGTGGTGTCTTTAAGGCTTGGGTTGAGACCGACCTCACCGCCCAAGTGTCGGGGCCGGTGAGCAGCCTGCATGCCGAGGAAGGCCACTTCGTCAGCCAAGGCGACACCATTCTGCAAATCGATGCCGAATCCTACCACCTTGCCTATCTACAGGCCAAGGACCAGATGACTCGCTCGTTGCGCGAATATGCCGCGATTGCCCTGTCGAGCAGCCAGATGAAGCGGGGCCGTCTCCTGCAAGACGACGTCGAAGCCATTGCCGACACCGCCGAAGTAAACGACCGCGATGCCCTCGCCCTGTTTACCGATCACTCGCCCAAGCAGTGGATCGCCAGCACGACTGGGCTGACCAGTAACCGGCTAGAGTTGAGAAGGGCTGAGTTAGACTTAGAACACACGGTCATCAAGGCACCGTTTGACGCCTACATCACCCAGGTGGAGGTCAGCCCGGGTGGCATGGTCGCGCAAGGCCGCACCTTGATGCGGTTGGTGGCGCTGGACCCGCTGCGGCTCGATGTCCCCATTTTGGAGAGCGAATTACGGCTGGTGCAACTCGGTGCCCAAGTCTCCATCCGGCCCCACGCCTTTCCCGGCGAGCAGGTTGCTGGCATCATCAAGGCCATCAGCCCGGTAGTTGATGCCGAAAGCGGGACCTGTAGTATTCACATTGAAATCGACAATCCCGACCACCGCATCAAGCCGGGCATGTTCGCCCAAGTCGCCGTGGAAACCAGAGTTTTTAAACAGCGGCTGCTCATCCCGCGCGACGCCATGCTCATCCGCGATGACCGCGCGCTGGTCTTCGTGCATGAAGCTGGTCAGGCCAAGTGGCGCTATGTGCGGACCGGCCTCGAAAACGACGACTTTATTGAGATCGAAGAAGGGCTTAGCGAAGGCGAGGAACTGATTGTATCCGGACATTTCAATCTGGCCCACGACGCCAAGGTCGTGGTCGTTCAGCGCTAGGGCCGCCACGTGCGCCTCGTCCGCTTTGCCGTCCAGCGGCCCGTGGCGACCACCGTCTGCTTTCTGGCCGCGCTCCTTTTGGGGGTCTATTCGCTCTTCCGCCTGAGCGTGGACTTCCTACCCGACATTGACGTTCCCCGGCTCGTGGTCCGCACGGACTGTCTCGGCCTGAACGCCCGCGATGTAGAAGAATACGTCACTCGTCCCCTTGAAGCCGCCCTCAGCTCGGTCAGCAGTGTGCGCCGCCTGCGGTCGGTTTCGCAGGATGGCCTCTCGTTGGTCGAGGTCGAGTTCCGCTGGGGCAGCGACATGGACTTGGGCTTCATTGAGGCCCGCAGCAGTCTCGACCGGGCCGGACTGCCGCAAGCCGCCGGACGCCCCACCATCTTGCGCTTTGACCCTTCCTCAGCACCCGTAATGACCCTAATCGTCACCGGCGACCGGATTGAGCACCCCCAGTCCACGCGCGATTACCATCAAGCCCTGATGGAGTTAAAGGAGGTCGCCCAATCCGTCATCAAACGCCGCCTCGAACAGATTGACGGCGTGGCCTACGTGCAGGTGGCCGGCGGTCTCGACCGCGAAATCCAAGTATCCCTCGATGTGGAGAAATGTCGGCGCTACAACATTGGCTTTGCCGCGGTGGAACAGAGTCTCGCGCAGTTCAATGTTACGCATTCGGGCGGCACCATCCGCGACGGCGTGGCTCAGTTTCCGCTGCGCATACAGGCGGAGTTTACCAACCTTGCGGAGATCGGCCGGATTCCCGTGCGACAGGAGCCTAAACAGATTCGCTTGGAGGAGGTCGCTCGCATTGAGGAAGGCTACGCGGAACGGAGCGGGTACACCCGTTTGAACGGCCACGAGGTCATCACCTTGTATCTTTTTAAGGAGGCCGGGGCCAACACGGTAGAGACCTCGAAGAAGGTGTACGGCGATCTGTACCAGTTCTCGCTGGACTATCCCGACTTTGCGGTGCGACCGGTCTTTGACCAAGCCGAGTTTATCCAAGCGTCCATCGACAGTGTGGTCGAGGCGCTCTACCTAGGGGGCGTGTTCGCCTTTATCACCCTCATCTACTTCCTCAGAGACTTCAAAAATCCCCTCATCGTCGGCCTATCCATACCTGTTTCCATCGTCACCACCTTCATCTGCATGTACTTCCTCGATATCCACTTTAACATCGTGTCGCTGGGCGGGCTGGCGCTGGGCATTGGGATTTTGGTCGATAACTCGATTGTGGTGCTGGAAAACATCTACCGCCACCGCGAGTTGGGCCATGCCCCCGGCGAAGCGGCCGTGCGCGGCACCGAGGAAGTAGGGCTGGCCATTACCGCCTCGACCCTGACCACCATGGCCGTGTTTTTGCCCTTAGTGTACGTCAAAGGAATGGCCGGGGCGCTCTTTTACCAGCAGGCCGTCACCATCTCTTTGGCGCTGGCTGCTTCCCTGCTGGTGTCCATTACCCTGCTGCCCATGCTCTCTTCTAGAAGCTGGAAGAGACGTCCGGTCCGTGCCCTCTACCGGCTGGCGGCCCCGTTGGTTTGGACCATTGACCTTTTTCAGCAGGTGTTCGGCGCGTTCTTTGCCCTCTATGAACGGGTCTTGGCCGGTGCCCTGCGCCACCGCTATACGGTGATGGTGGCCGCGTTTGTGTTACTAGCCTTGAGTGGCTGGCTGGCCGTGCGACTGGATCGGGAGCTTATGCCGGATGTGGATCGAGGGCATCTCGTCTTGCACGTGGAGTTGCCTACAGAAGCGAGTTTGTCGGCCACCTCGGCGGCGGTTGCCCGGCTGGAGCACCGCCTGCGGCAAGAGGCCGGCGTCCGCTCGGTGTTGGCATCGGTGGGCATCGTCCGCGAGAGCGTAGCCGGGGGGTATCGGCCCGGGCTGAATAAGGCGGTCCTCGACCTTGAGCTCGCCGAGGACGTGCCGAGCGCGGAGGTGGAGCGAACATTGGAAGCGGCCTTCGCGGCCTTTGGCGAGCTAACTCTGACGCTCGCCCAGCCAGAGTCGGTCTTTGAACAGTTGTTTCAGAGACAGCAGACCCTATTCGACGTGAAGATCGTCGGGCCTCAGCTAGAGACCTTGGCGGCTCTGAGCGAACAGATCGCAGACTTTATGCGGCAGACCGCCGGCTTTGCGCACGTGGTTTCCGACCTGCGAACCGGCAAGCGGACCTTTGAGGTCGTCATCGACCGCGATGCCGCCATAAACTATGGCATTCGCATCGAACAACTCACCGATTTCATCAACCGACAGGTACAAGGCAGCACCCCAACCCAATTCGTCGATTTTGTCGATCGCATCGACATCCGGGTGCGCGCCGGGCACTCCGACGAGCTCGACCCACAGCGCATCTTGAGCCTACAGTACCCGGTGCGGAGAAAAGACCGCACCATCCACGTTCCCCTTTCCCAACTCATCCGACTAAAACCCAGCCAAGGCTACGAGGAAATCCACCGCGAGGACCAAACCCGCACTGCGATGATAACCGCTACTCTTCAAGGCATTGATCGCGCCGAAGCCCAAACCAAACTTGCCGCGCTGTTGGATGGCCTAACTATTCCCAGTGGGCATTGGGTAGCCATCGGAACCCACTACGCACAGATGCAGGAGCAGTACCGGAACCTGTACGTGCTGGTCGCCTTGGCGGTGATCTTGGTGTACTGCATCCTCGCCGCCCAGTTTGAATCGCTGGTCGTCCCCTTTGTGATCGTCGCGGCTGTGCCGCTGGCGTCCATGGGGGTGGTTTTCGCGTTGTGGGCGACTAATAATACCCTGAACATCATGTCCTTGTTGGGGTGTATTGTGCTGGTGGGTATTGTGGTGAACGACTCGATTGTCAAGGTCGATTTCATCCACACGCGCTTCCGCTCTGACGGCGACCTGCGGGGCGCTATTGTGGGAGCCGGACAAAAGCGCTTCCGGCCCATTTGCATGACCACCCTGACCACGGTTTGCGGCCTCCTGCCCATGGCCTTGTCCAGCGGCAGTGGGGCCGAGTTGCGGCACCCGCTGGCTTGGGCCATCGTCGGTGGTCTATCCTTGGCGACCCTGCTAACTCTGATCGTCATTCCCATCCTCTACTCGGTGGTGATACGAGAGAAAGCCTGACGGTGGGGATAGCCGACAAATTGTTGGACCGGCCCGTGGCCATAGGGGTTGCCAGTGCGGCTGTGCTGGCCATGGGCCTGCTCTGCTTTCCCCTCATACCCATCGACACTACGGAAGAAGCCGACGCACCCCAGCTGACGGTGAACCTTTCTTGGCCGGGAGCCTCGGCCGTCGTGATAGAATCGCGGCTCACGGCCCCGTTGGAATCGCTGGTGCGGGGAGTGCCAGATGTGGTCGAATTGCGCTCTGTCACCTCGGTCGGGAGTGCCTATATCACTGCCGAATTTGCCCGCACGGCCGATTTGCAGCTAGCCGAATTGGAACTCAACGAGAAGATCCACTCGTTCTTCCGCCAGCGGCCCCCAGGCGTCTCCTATCCAGTGGTGCGGCGCTTTGAGCCGGATCTGCTGCGCGATTTGCGCGGCTTTATCCTTTTTCAGGTGCTCGGGCGCGAGGACCCTGCCGCGCTCCGCACGTTCGTAGAAGACAAGGTGCGGCTCCCGCTGCTGTCCGTACCCGGGGTCAGAGAGGTCTCGGTGCAAGGAGGGAGAGAGCAAGGCATCCTCATCGAGTTGGACCACGCCTTGGCCCAGCGCTGGGGGATTGACCTGCGGACACTGCGAGCGGCGTTGGCGGCGCAGGGTATGCAGACCCGCTCCTTGGGGACGACCAAGGCGCACAGCACCCTGAGCCGCATCCAGCTACAAGGAGGCGTTGAGGATCTCGACGCGCTCAGGCGGATTCCCCTCAAGCGGATGGCGGGCGGGCGCGTCCTTTACTTGGGGGATGTAGCGACCGTCCGCTACCAGTCTAGCGATCCGCAGGTCCTGTACCGGATCAACGGGCGCAACGGTATTGCCGTGCAGGTCGAAAAGATGGCCGGTAGCGACATGATCGGCACCTCTCGGCGGGTGCGGACCAAGCTCGCCGCGCTCGCCGCGCAGTTGCCGGAGGAGGTCGAGATTGTCGTGCTCAACGACGAGGGCGCTCGCATCGAGGACGACCTCCACTTCTTGCTGCGCCGGTCCGCCTTCTCTGTCCTGTGTATCGCGCTAGTGCTGATCGGGGTATTCAAACGGCTCCAGACCCCAGTGTTGATCCTGTGCTCGGTCGCGCTTTCTGTGCTGGGGGCGTTCAGCCTGTTTTTCCTCTTCGGCCTACCACTGAACCTAATTACCCTGGCCGGTTTTACCATAGGGTTTGGGATTATCATAGACAACGCCATCGTCGTCTATGACTACATCCACCGCCGCGCCGAGGACTGCGGTCCGGAAGGGGATCTAAAAGAAGCCGTAGCCGAGGGTCTGCGCGAGGTGATGTACCCCTTAGTGGTTTCCAACCTAACCACTTTAGGGGCTTTTCTGCCGGTGTTTTTCCTCTCTGCCCAATTGCAGCGACATTTCACGCCCTTTGTAGTGTCGTTAGGCCTGACGCTCATCCTAGCCTTGGTCTTCGCCCTCACCCTGATTCCGACGTTTTTTTATCTAAGCGTCCGCCGGGTTGCGCCATCCCCAGCAGCAGACCGCCGCCTCTATGGGGCGTACCGCAGAGTTCTCACCTTTTGCGTCCGCCGCAAAGGGTGGGTGCTAGGGCTGGTCGCGTGGATGGTAGGCGTCCCACTATGGCTCTTGCCAGACGAAGTGGGAACACGCCGGGGGTTGGTGGAAAAAGGGAGGCTCACAGGTGCAATTGAGACACGTCAAGAGTACCAACAATGGCTCGCCGATAGGGATAGTCTCGCGGCGCTAGATACATTCGGCAGAAAAGTGTTGGTGCCTGAAAAGGAAGAGGGATCAGACTCCGCTTGGGGACGGCTCTACGATGGGGGGACACAGCTCTACAACACGGTGTGGGGCAACCCGCTACTGGGCGTGGTTAAACCGGCGCTCTTTAGTGTGTTGGGCGGCGCGACCTACTTTCTGTTCCGCGACGTTGGCCACCGGATAGAAGAGTCATCGTATAGACACCTCTTGCGAGAAGTAACCGAAGGGTTTTCGCTGATCGTCTTCCTCGAAATGCCGCACAACGCACACATCAGCCGACTGGACGGACTGTTGCAGGGCATTGAAAAGCAGCTACTCTTGTTTTCCCCGTACATCAGGGGGATCGTCACCCAGACCTACGGCCGGTACGGGCTTGTGCAGGTTTTGCTAAAGGAAGAGTACAAAAAGTCGAATGTTCCCTACGTGCTATACGACAATCTAGCGGCTTACGGGCACAACATCGGCGGCGTCGGCTTTCGGATATGGGGCCAGGATCTGGAACCGGAGGGGAGAGGGCTAGGAGGTGGCTTGAGCGCGTCGAGGCGACTGGAAGTAAAGGGCTACAATTTTAGGCAGGTAGGCCAAATCGCCACCGGAATCGCCGAGCGATTGCAGGATCGGCGATCACGGCGGATCAAGGATATTCACATCGACCGTGCTTACGGGCCACCTCGTTACGAGGTGCTAGCCCAGATTGACCACGCCAAGACCGTCCCGCTGGGCCTTGACCACGCTGCGGTCGCCGATCAGATACAAACCCGGCTCGACGGTGGGGCCCCGGTCGCCAAGCTGTACGTGGACCGTCGGGAGTATATGGCGGCTGTTGCCGATACAACGGCCCGCCGAACCGATCTGCGCCGCTTGAATCAAGCCTTATTGGCGGAAGGGGGTGCCCGCATCGGCGATGTCAGCCGCTTGCAAAAGCACTATGTACGGCCTGAGATCAAGCGAGAAAATCAGCGTTACATCAAAGAGGTCGGGTTTACGATCTTGGGCGATTTCTCTTACGCAGAAATGGTGGTACAGGATATAATGGACCACACGCCCATACCCTATGGATACAGTTTGTCGCGGGGTTATATGATGTCGGTTTTCAGTGAAGAGGAAGAACGAGAACTGGCCCTCATCGTGCTGCTCTCGGTCGTCTTAGTCTGGATGATCGCGGCGGCGCTCTTTGAGTCTTGGACTTGGCCGTTGCTGGTGTTGCTCGCCCTGCCGCTAGCCCTGATCGGGGTGGGTGCCGGGTTTTACTTGTCGGGCGCTTCTTTCGACCAAGGTGGATATGCTTCGCTGCTGCTTTTGATGGGTATCTCCGTGAACAATTCCATCTTGCTGGTACACCATATTTCTAGAGCGTTACGAGCACAGCCGGCGGCTCCGCAGGACGCGGTTACTCGCGCTGCTTTCCAGCGGTTGCGCCCCATTTTCATTACCACTCTGACGACGATCGCCGGGTTTTTGCCGTTGTTGTTGCAAGGAGACCGGGGCGACATCTGGTACACCTTGGCCTTGGGCACATCAGGGGGGCTAATATCTTCATCGGTACTGGTGGTGTTGGTCGTGCCGCTATGTCTGATCTGGCGAGGCTCAGCCCGGCTCAGGGCCAGTTATGAGGCACGCTTCACTCAGGGCAAGTAGCGATGCCGTATAGGGCTTCGCCAATAAAATCGCGCCGCCACCCGCGCAGGAGGCGATGATCCTCGGGCGTGGCAGCGACCGAGTCGAGGACTAGGTTGCGCACTTCGGCGCGGGCCGCGACAAAAGGCGCGTCAATCTGCGCCGCGTTGCTTTGCCGGCGCAAGTAATCCATGGATTGGGCGAGTTTGCGCTCGACGACCTCCTTATCGAGGTGCGGCCGGCGCGGCCGGGGTGGGCACTCCTCGTTGGGGACGGCCAAGCCGCGGTGAACCTGCTCGAGGACGTAGCGGTCATAGCGGCGATTGCCGAATGCATGGAGTCGGCCTAGTTCCTCCGGCGATTGGGGCTTGCGCCGAGCTAGTAACACGAGAGTTTCGTCCGTCAGTACGTGATTGCGCGGTCGGTTGCAGCGCTGGGCTTCCTCTTCGCGCCAAGCGGCCAATTCGCGGAGAATGGCCAGCTCGCGCGCAGAAGCTTGGCCCGCGCCCTTGACCCGAGTGAATTGCTCGCGTGGGTCTCGCTCCTCGTATAGCCGCGGATCGTCGTACGCGGTCATCTCCTCTGCCAGCCAAGTGTTGCGACCAATTTTCTCGACGCGCGCCCGCAACACATTGCATGCCTCGTGCAGATAGCGCACGTCCTCAATGGCATAAGCTAGCTGGTCCTCGGAGAGAGGGCGGCGGACCCAGTTGGTGAGCGTCTCGGTCTTGTCGAGGACTACGCCGAGGGTCTGCTCCAAGAGATCAGCCAGCGAAGAGGTCGAACTCATATTGGCAAGCCCGGCCGCGCAGCGGGTGTCGAAGACGTTGCGCGGAAAGGCACCCGTGACCCGGCGCAGAATAGCCAGGTCCTGTTGGGCATCGTGGAGAATCAGTTCGACCTCCGCGTGCTCTAACAGGGCACCAAGGGGCGAGAGATCCGCAATCGCCACCGGGTCAATTAGGTGGCAGTCGTCGCCGGCGAGGGCCAATTGGATCACGCCTAACTTGGGATAATAGGTGCGGTTCCAAACAAATTCAGTGTCTAGGGCAACGCGCTCGCAGTCTAGGGCGTGCTCGACGAGTTCGGTAAGTGCTTGTGCGGTATGGATCATGCTTATGAGGGCATCTTAGGAGTGAGAATCAACGCAAAAATTAGCAACATAAGACGATAAGACGAGGGCCTTAAGATGACAAGCTCCAGAAGCGGCGCACGGGAGTTTGCTCTCGGTAGCCGGCCAGCCGAGTACTGAGCAACCAAGCCGCAGTAAATGCGAGTTGAACCGCACACAAATAAAAGAGCGGTCCTCGCGGACCAACCAGCGCAGCAGACCATTGGAAACAGGCCCCACCCGCGATGCCGCCGACAATACCACCCAGCGCCGACGCGTACATCGCAAGGGAGAAACCCTCTGCCTGGTATTCTTTGGAAACGGCGTCGATCATCGCCCGCGACTGCCCCATCTGGTGGCCGCCGTCCAGCGCACCCCAGAGCAGATAGACGCCCCCCGCCCAGAGTGCGATCCACGGGAGTCCTGTAGGAAGGAAGAGCCAAGCGGGTGCCATGGCTGCTTGCAACAACAGGGTGATGGTCAGCGGGCCCCGGCTGCCGTGCCGGTCCACCATCCGACCCCAGCCATGCAGCCCAGCCACATAGCCGAGGGCTTGTACGGGCGTCATCCAGACGAAGTAGCTAACGGGCAGTCCCCCACCCGTGAGCGCCACCACCCACAGTGGAAAGGTCGCCGCTAGCACGGCCGTGCGGGCCATAATAAAGAGGGTGTACGCGCGCATCTGGGGTGCAGCTAGCGCTTGGCGCAAGCGGCGAATTAGACCTTCTCCGGGTGGGGACAGAGGCCGCTCAGCTACCCCACGCACCAAGAGAGCTCCACCGCAAGTGGAGAAAACCGCCAAAGCGAAGAGCGGGCCGAAGTCGCCTGCCATGGGCTGAGAGCCGAGGTGCCAGCCGATCAGGATGGGCAAGACGAGTTCGAGCAGGCGCTGCTGAAGGCGCATGCGCGTGAGAAAGGCTCCGACCCCACCCCTAGAGGTGTTGTCTTGGACTAGGGGCCACCAAGCGGTGTTGCCCGCTTGTTGTATGAGACCACGCGCGCTAAACAGGGCTAGGCCGATCCAAGCGGCCCAAGCCCCGTCCGCGGCGTAGAACGCCAACAGCGCTAGTGCCAGCCCAGCCGGCAACGAGCAGAGCCTGCCCCAAAAGAAGACCCCGGCCTTCCCGGTGCGCTGCATTAGCTGCAACCCGACGACGCGCCCCATCTTCTGGAGGTACTCGCTGGTGGCGACTAAGCCGATGAGAAAGGGCGAAGCACCGAGAGAAAGAAGAAAGAGAGGGACGATGGAAGTGAGGAGGGCGTTATTGATCGAGCCGCTAACGGCGACGCCGATCAGCCGCGACTGGCTGCGGCTGCGCGCTGCTAGCGAAAGTCTGTGACTGGGGGTTGCCGTGTCGCTTGGGGTGTCAGGCATAAAAAAAGAAAAGCCCGACAGTACATTCGGGCAAACCGGCCCCTGCTCATCGCTTGCGCATCAGTGTGCTAAACGAGTGCTTTTCAACATCACTCGTGCGGCCTAAACGCGGCCTTTTCCCCGGGCGTCGGCGAGTGGTCGAAGGCACCGCGTTGAATCACCGCAGCGGCCCCGCCCGCCGCTTCGATGGTTGCCCGTTGACTGGCATGGGCCTGCTCGTCAACCGCTTCCGGGTCGAGCAAGGCGCACAATTCTCTTTCGCAATCTCGCAACAGGCCCTGGTGCTCTGGTATGCCGGACAGGTCGTTTAGCTCGTTGGGATCCTCCGCCAAGTCAAAAAGCTGCGGCGGCGCACCGACGTAGTAATTGTACTTGTAGCGACTACGGCGCAACATATAGGTGCCGTGCTCGGTGCCCAACGCGTGATACTCGCTGAAGACGGTGCGCTCTTGGTCGCCCTCCTGCGCGATCTGCCACAGCGAGCGGCCGGGTAGGTCTTCGTCGATCAACTCAGCTCCGACGCATTCAAGCGCGGTTGGAAAACAATCCACCAGAGAAACAGGCGTCTGCACCACCTTCCCCTCCGGCACGTCGGGACCAGCCGCAATCATCGGCACAGCCGCGGCCTCGTCGTAGAGCGTGAACTTGCCGAAGATGCCTCGGGCTCCCAAACACTCGCCGTGGTCGGAGGTATAGAGCACGCGGGTGGAGTCCGCTAGGTCGTACTCGTCGAGCGCGCCGAGCACGCGGCCGATCTGCTGGTCGAGATAGGTCGTGGTGCCGTAGTACGCAGCCGCAACACGCCGCACCGTCTCTTCGCTGTGCCCTTGGTCGAAGTGGAAGAAGCGGCGGAAGTAGTCTAGCGCCGGATGGTCGGGCCACGTGTCAGGCGTCCACTGCGGCGGCAGCGGCACGTCTGCGAGCGGATATCGGGCGTAGATTTCCGGCGGGGCGATATAAGGTGGATGCGGGCAGACGAAATTGAGGAAAACCACCCAAGGCTTGGCATCGTCGCGGTGTTCGGCGAGCCAGCGCAAGGCGTGTTCGGTGCAGCGGGCGTCGTATTGCAAATAAGTCGAATCGCCCGCGCCCGCGCGCCCAAGCTCGCCGTGCTTGTCGCGAAAGGGCGGGCGATCGCGGATGCAGCCGAGGACATCGCCGACGCCATCGACTACGTGCAACGGCTCGATCTCCTCGCTAAATCCGTGGTCTGCACCTTGCCCCTTGAAGTGCAACTTGCCGATCGAGTCGCAGCAGAGGTCTTGGTCGCGCAGGCGCTGGTGATAGGAGACGGGCGTGCCATCATAGGGATGCCCGTTGTCCCAGTAGCCGATCTGGTGCACGTAGCGGCCAGTGGCCAGTGACGCGCGGGCGGGGACGCAGACCGGGCAGTTGGTGTAGGCGTTCTGGAAGCGGGTGCCGCGCGCGGCTAAGGAGTCCAGATGGGGCGTCTGCACCAGCGGATGGCCGTAGCAGCCGCTAGCGAGCCGATGGTGCTGGTCGGATAAGATGAACAGAAAGTTGGGCGATTTCACGGCGCACCCACGACTTGGTCTCCACCGATCTGGGGCGGCGCAGGATAGTGCAGACCGCGTTGACCGGAGAGGTTGCGGTTGGGACGGGGTGACCATTGCTGGTCGGGCAGGCCGACGAGTTGATCGTCTTGGACCCAGGCTTCGTCACCGCCGTAGAGTTCGCCGACGAGTCGCTCGCTGAGCTGGGCCTGTAGTGCGGCGTGATCGGGTGAGCCAGCTAGGTCATTCAGCTCGCTGGGATCGCTTTCGAGGTCGAAGAGTTGGACGCGGTTGCCCACTGGATAGTAGATCAGCTTGTGTTGCCCTGCGCGGATCATGCGAGAGGCATTCAGCCCTTCGCCGCATTCGCCATAGAGATAAGTGCGCCGTTTCTCGCCGACCATCGATAACCCCTCGACTGTGTCGGGGATGTCGATGCCCGCCAAGTCGAGCAAGGTCGGCATGACGTCCTGCCAGCCGACGAGACGATCATCTATAGTATGATGCGGCACTCGCCCGTCCCGGCCTCCGAGCAAAATCATCGGCACGTTAGCCGACTGCTCGTAGTAGAGCCGCTTAGCCCACAGCCCGTGGTTGCCGAGCATATCGCCGTGGTCAGCCGTGAAACAAATAATGGTATTGTCGAGCAACCCCTCCTCGCGCAGGGTGCCGATGACTACGCGGAGTTGGTGGTCAATCTGGGTGCAAAGCGCGTAGAAGGCGCGGCGAATGCGCAGAACCTCCGGCCCCTTGAGGTGGGCGTTGGCACCCTGAATGACTTTGAGCGCATAGGGCAGATCATCGAAGTCGCGTGCCCAAGCGCCGTAGTGCGGCGCGTCGATGTCGATGTCGCGATAGAGGTCGAGATAGCTCTGCAGGGGCACCAACGGCGGGTGCGGATGGCGAAAGGAAAGGTACCAAAAGCCGGGCTTGGCCGGGTTGCGCCGCTTAATCATCCGGCTCATCTGGCGCGCCGCCCAAGTGGTGGGGTGGCAGTCCTCGGGCAAGTGCCAAGGGCGGAAGGAATATTCGTTGTTGCTCATGCCGTGGGCAAAGCCCATGCCCGCATGACCTTGGTCCGCGAGAAAGAGATCGTAGTCGTCAACAGCCCCCAAGTGCGGTCGGCCCTCTTCGTCGAGCAGCACGTCGTCGAAGCCAATGCGGTCGCGCTGGGGATAGACGTGGAGCTTGCCAACGGCATACGCTTGGTAGCCAGCGTTGCGAAAGGTCTGCGCCACGGTCGGCAGGTCGGGCATGGGGTCGGTTGTTTTGAAGACCCGGTCGCCGTGGGTGCGCGGCGAAGTGCCCGTCATCAGGGTGCGGCGAGCGGGAATGCAGACTGGGCACTCGCTATAGGCGTTGACGAAGCGGGTGCCGCTGCGGGCTAAGGAGTCGAGAGTGGGGGTGAGGATAGCGGAATGGTTGGCTTCGCCCAAAAGGGCAGCGGGCCAATGGTCGGTGCTAATCAGGAGGACGTGCGGTCTGTCGTTTGCCATCGGCATCTCTATTTGTAGCAAGGACCAGACCCGTCAGATGCACGGGGCAGCGGACCTAGCTTGCGGTTGATTTTTACGCCTGCTAAGCAGGACAGGCGCGGTGAAGCCCGTAGAGCCGCGCTAGGCGACTCAGGCCACCTCGTAGTCGCGCTCGGGTCGGGCCGGGTTGCCCCAATGGCCAGCCGGGTCGGCGGCGTTGATCAGCACGCCCTCCTTCTCCCAAGAGTAGCCGGGGATCGCACGCACATCGGGGGTGCAGTAGCGCAAGGTTAGCCCGCAGCGCCGGCGGTCCGATTCGTTGTAGTGCGAGCTGTGCAAAAGCAGGTCGGAGTGAATCGAGACCTCGCCGGCCTGGAGCTCGACATCGACGATCTCGCCGTAGCGCTCAACCTCTTCCACCGTCTGATTGAGGACGTTATTTTCCGAAGCGTCACTCGGGCGGAATTCGAGCTGGCCGTAGAGGTGTGAGCCAGCGACGAAGCGCATACAGCCATTGTCGATATCGGCGTCGTCAACGGCCAGCCAGACGGTCGCCGTCTTGGAGGGAGTCAGCGGCCAGTAGCTGGCGTCCTGGTGCCAGGAGACGGTTGTGCCGTCCTTGGGCATCTTGCAAAAGTAGTGTGACGCCAAGCCGATCAGTTCGGGGCCGAGGAGATCGTGGACGTAGGCGAGGATCTTGGGATGGTGCATGAGGTCATAGACCTTGGCGAATTTGAGATGCGCCGAGCTGAGGGTGAAGCTGCCATAGCCGGCGGCCATAACCTTTCTCAGTTGCTCGTCGAAGAAATCCCGGTGCTCGGCGATCTCGGCGTCGTCGAAAATTCGCAGGCCCTTGAGGTAGCCGCCTTGGTTAAAAGCGGCGGTCTGTTCGGTAGTGAGGGTGGTGGGGTCATCGACCGTGCAAGGATAGAAGCGCAAGTCGCGGTCCATTTCGCGCAGTTCGTCGTGGGTCGGCACGGCCTTGAAAGCGTAGTCAATCTGGTTAGTCATGGCGTCATTCTCCTGGCATAGCGGTTCCGAAATAAAACGCAATTTGCTCCTTATCTCAAGGGCGGTGGGCGGGACAAGCGTAGCTCGTCCCGCGAATAGCGTCTATTGTATCTTTATTGCTTATCGCAGCGGCGGCCTTGGCAAGCGCAAGTGGGGTTGTGAGTGGGTACCCCTAAGTATATCTTGGGCGCAAAAGGAGGAGGATTATGAAAACAAACGAAACCGTTTCGCCAGAGGTGGGAACGCAGTTGCTTTTTGAGAATGAGCGGGTGCGGGTTTGGGATCTGCGGTTGGCACCGGGCGAGAGCACGGGAGTGCACCGGCACGAGCACGACTACCTATATGTAGTTATTGGCGACGGCCGGTTGCAGGCGGCCGATGCAGAGGGAGATCGCGGGGAGGCTAGGGATATGCAGGATGGGGAGGTGCGGTTCAACGCGGTCGAAGGGGAGGCAGTTCACGAGGCGTTTAACGTCGGCGAAGGGCCGTGGCGGAATATTGTCGTCGAATTGAAGGACTGAAGTCGGCTGACCCAAGGAGAGAATATGATTCTAAGAAGACTGTTGTGCGGCCCGGCCCCCTCGGCCGGTATTGGCTATTCACTGGGGCTGCTGCTGTTGAGGGTGTCCGTCGGCGGTATGATGTTGCTCGGCCACGGCTGGGGTAAATTGACCAGTTTTGCGGAGCGTTCCTCCTCGTTCCCCGATCCCTTGGGCATCGGCTCATCGCTGAGCATGGCCTTGGCCACGGGTGCCGAAGCGTTTTGCGCCCTAGCGGTGATTTTGGGATTCGCCACTCGCTGGGCTGTCGTGCCACTCATGGTCACTATGCTAGTGGCCGTGCTTATCATACACGGGGACGACCCCTGGGCGAAAAAGGAATTCGCCCTGTTGTACTTTTTCCCCTTTGCCACGCTGTTTCTAACAGGCGCGGGGCGCTACTCTCTCGACGCCTTCTTCCGGCGCGGCGCACACTAAGTCTTACAGAATGTCGGGCGACTGCGGATCAATGCAGGCACCGCTGGGGCGTGGCCCCTGTGGCCGCTGCGGCATCTGGTCGTAAGACTGGTACGCGATGTTTAGGTAAGGCGTCTCGACTCGTCGGTGCCCTTCGTAGCGCGAATTCATCGCCGCGTCGATAACCCCGGTCGTCAACAGGGTGCGCTCGGGCGGATACGGGGCTTGGCCCGTTTTGAAAAACTGCTGGATGTTGCGGCATAGATAGCCGAAGTGGGCAAACGGCCCCCCGTTCTGCAAGTAGAACTCCGTGGCCTGCACCTGTCCTCCTATTCGTGCGGCATAGGCGAAGTCGCTGACGTAGCCGTTGAGCATCAATGTCGCCGTGCGCAAGCCGTCGCGGTGTTCCATGCGGAAGACGGCTGGCTCTTTGGTATGTTCCTCCATGGGCCCATCCGGCTTTTTGGCAATGGCGGCGCAAGCGGCCTCGGCCAGCTCCCCGGACCACAGCCCCTCGTCGCGGGCGCGCCACACATCGTCCCCTTCGAGGCACTGCACCCACACCACCCCCTGCTCGCCACCGCTCCGCCGTTCAACCATACACTGCAAAGTCTCTAAAGCGTGGTACCCGTATGCCTCGATGCCACCGTAGCCGATGGATAGAGCTTCGTCAATGGGCGTCTCCTTGGGATGCTCCAGCCAGGGGGAGCGCCAAGCCAAGGGCAGCGACGACCCAGCCATCAGCGGGATGGCCAGTTCTTCAGCCCGGTCCCACATCCACCGGGCGTCCCTAAAGTCATACGCGAAATGCTTGTCTGAAAATACGGGCACCGAGCGGCCACTCTCGGCAAAGACGCCAGCGATTTGCTCGAAGAAATAGCGGCGCGGGTACATGTGGCGGCCCCGCTCGTTCCAGGGGTAGTCGCCGTGTTCACCGATGAGCAACACCGCATCTACATTGAGCTGGTCGGCACCAGCGTGCAGGGCGCGGCGGATGCTGGGATAGATGGGTACCCCGTACTCTTGGGCCAAGCCCACGCCGATATCGTTTTCCAGCACATGGTCGATGTACAGGGATACTAGGTCCACTTCCGGGGACATCAGGCCCTCGTCCGTGGACATGCCCTTCATAAACTTGGTGGCAATGACGTCGGCATGCGACTTGGGATAGTAGATGGTGGCGATGGCGGCTACTCTCATGGTAAAGCTCCTATAGCGAAGACGGCACTTGCTCCTGTGTGCGGCAGACAGTGGAAGGTGGTATTAACTCTTGAGTAGAATGTTGCCATGCGTATCCGAAAAACGCCAGCTCAGGCCGCCCAGCATCCTTCTGTATAAGGCTCGCGGAGAAAGAGTCTTTTGCGTGTGGGACTGGCGCGTGCAATCCACTCGGGCGTAATCTCCTGAGTATAGCGATGCGGCGGCCCAGCTTCTTTGAAGATGTCGATGTTGAAGATGCGATAGGGTTGGGGGGAGTCGGTGGGTTTGGCCTCGACGGCGTGGAAGATCCGAGCGTTGATATAGACCATGCTGCCCGGAGGCACTGAGAGCCGCATCTCTTTTAGCTCGCGCCCGGCCTCTGCGTCGTATGCCCCGGCCAGCATGCGTTCAGGCGTGGCCTCTGGGGTCGGGGCGACTAGGTGGCTGCCGGGAATGACCTTGAGGTTGCGGTCGCCGAGTGTAAAGCCATTGGGATAGTAGAGAATTTGGATGTAATACTTGTCGCGCTCGGCGAAGTTGATGGGGTTTTCGTGTTTCCAGTGGTGGTGATCTTGGTGGTAGGGAATGGGGCCTATGCCGCGCGGGGCGAGGTTGAGGGCGGAGTGGCAGAAGTGGTAGCTTGGGCCGATGGTGGCTTGCAGCAGTGCGGTGACGAAGGGATCATCGATGAGGCGGTCGCCGCACGGGCCGCGGTCGTTCCAAGGGCGGACGAAGTAGGACTGGGCCGCGGCGGGTTTTTCGTCCAAGGCGTCGAGGTAGTGGCGGACCGAGTCGAGGCCGAGGATTTCGTTGGTTAGGCTGCGCCGGGCCTCGTCCTTGAGTACGTCCGGGTAGAAGATATAGCCGTCTTGGTGGAAGGAGTCCAAGTCGGCTGCGGAGGGGGCTTGGCGGCGAAATAATGAATTCATGGCGGTTCCTTAGTCTTTAGCTACCGAGTGCGAAGCAGCGTCTCGCAACTCGTCCTATCCTAGGAGATTGGGAGGCTACCTTTCTGGTTCTACCATCAGGGTCTTGACAGAGACATATTGTATAGGTATATAAGCTATATTAGCTAATATACCTAAATCAGGAGATATTTACTCTATGGAAACAAAAGTCATAGCATCGACCAAAGCTCAAAATAACTTTGGCCAGGTAATAGACTCAGTCGTTCAGGATCGGACTAGATATATTGTCAAACGACGCAATGTATCTCAAGCAATCATAATGAGTTTAGCGGACTTTAATCAATTGTTGGCAAACTCATCTGAAAGACAGAAGATGAGTGATATGATCGGCGAATTGGCTCCCGTTTACAGTCTCGGCGAAACGATAGACTCTTCTGTTGAAGACAAGGCTTAGGTCCAAGATTGAGAAAGGTAAAGAAATGGTATATGCAGTGCAAAATAAAACCGGGGAAGAATTAAATCGAATTTACGCAGAAGATTTGCCTGTCCACGAATGGTATCGGTTTGTTCTTTCCTATCCGCCTCACTTGGTTCGTAACTACATTGAAAGGTTTGGCTTGACAAAGTACCACTGGGTCTTGGACCCATTTTGTGGTACGGGAACAACCATAGTTGAGTGCAAGAAGAATGGTATCCCTAGTGCAGGCTTAGAGGCCAATCCTGTGGTGCAGTTCTTCGCTCAAACTAAGGTACTATGGGATATAGATCCCGATAAGCTGGTTAGACATGCTAGGGGTGTTGCTAAAGAAGTAGAGGCTCAATTAAAAAAAGAAGGTATTGAAGACGATCCTATTTTCAAGCCCTATATTAACGGCGACGAAATGAATCTAAAGCCCTTAGACCCTCAATTAGAATCGTTGCTCATCAAAAACTCCATAAGCCCTAAACCACTCCATAAAGCTCTTACACTCATAAATAACCTAAATAAAAATTCAGATGAACATCTAATTGCACATGAAAGGTTAGCACTTGCTAAACAGCTAGTTTACAGTATCAGTAATTTGCGTTTTGGGCCAGAAGTTGGAGTTGGTAAGCCGAAAGAAGATGCTCCGGTTATTGCACCTTGGTTAAAGGGCATAAAAGATATGGCTAATGATTTATGCCATACCCAGATCAAGCGCTATAAAGGTGTACCATCGCTAGTAAAACTTACGGACTCCCGCAGCGTAGATCCCTGCTTAGAGCCGTTGATGTTTGATGCCGTTATAACCTCTCCTCCATATCCCAATGAAAAAGATTATACGAGAACGACTCGTCTTGAATCTGTTTTACTTGGTTATATAAACAATCGTGCCGATCTGCGTCGACAAAAGCAGAAATTGCTTCGATCCAATACTAGAGCAGTGTATAAAGCAGATACAGACGAGAACTGGGTTGAAGATAATGAACGTATACAAGAGTTGGCGGATCGAATAGAAGCTCGTAGGATAGAGCTGGGAAAAACGTCGGGGTTTGAAAAACTCTATGCTCGAGTAGTGAGATTGTATTTTGGAGGTATGGTGCGCCACTTAGAAGAATTAAAACGAGTTTTAGCACCGGGTGCCCAGCTCGCTTATGTCGTCGGAGATCAGGCTTCTTTCTTCAGGATTTTAATTCGCACGGGAGAGCTTTTAGCAAGTATAGCGGAAGAGCTTGGCTATGAAGTAACGGACATCGATCTATTTCGTACGCGGTTCTCTACAGCGACTCAAGAGCATTTACGAGAAGAGGTTGTTCTTTTGCGATGGAACAGTTAGTTACCACTTCGGAGGCTTGGGAACCAATGTATATCGAGCTTTCTTCACAACTGAAGAGGCTACGAGTTTTGAGTTTAGCTGCAACACATCTTTTGAGTTGCACTTGGGAAATTCTGCGAGGAATATATCCCCATTGTCTTCGAGTTTCACCCCTAGTGGGATTATAAAATCCATATCCTCTTCCATAAGTCGTTGCAAAGTTGCGGCCGCTATCCCCACGATCTGATTGGTCTTATTGTAACCGCTTCTCATATTATATATCTCCTTCATACGGATGGTGGTTGCTTCGCCGCCGGCTTTTTCTCTTGCCCAAAAGAGGGCGGCGCGAAGACAGCCCGCCAGCCCAGCCGGTTTAGACGCAAGTAATAAGAGGCCGTCAGCACGCCCCACAACGCATACGCGAGCGAAGTAGATAGGGCGGCACCGCGCAGGCCCAGCTTGGGGATCAACAATAGGTTCAGGGCCAAGTTGGCCGCCAGCGCGACGCCCGGTGCCCAGAGGGTTATGGAGGGGTAGCCCTCGCCCATTAGCTTGGCGTTGAACACGGCCCCGCAACCCAAAAACAACATGCCGGGCAACAGCCAAACAAGAGGCGCGTAGGCATCTGGATACAAGGGAAAGAAAATGCTCAATAGCGGGCGTCCGCCGAGGACCAAGCCAACAGCCGAAAGGAGAGCAAATGCAAATACCCCCTGTGCGACGCCCAAGGAGAGCCGCGTGCTGTCTTGACCGCGCACTATCTTGGCGAGGAGGACGAGGGAAGCAACGTTGGGCACGCGCTGCACCATGTCCGTAAAGTTCGTAGCCACCCTGTACACGCCGACTTCTTCCTCTCCCAAAAAGTAGCGGATCAAGAAGATGTCGCTTTTGAGCATCAAGAAGATGAGCACCGCACAAACCTCGCCGCGCGAGCCAACTCGGAATATCTGCTTCAGCCAGTATCGCCCTCCCCAGTGAAAGCGGAACTCGCTGTTGTACAGAAAAGGCACAAAAGCCGCCAGTGCCGTTGCCCCTACCGCTCCTATCCAGATCCCCATCACCCATTCCAAGCGGAAGTCCCCTAGCTGAAAAAGGACTAGGTTGCCTCCTAGATAGACGACTATGAAAATCACGGGCAGTAGCGCGTGGAGCTTGAGCCGGTCTTCGCCTAAAAGGATGGAAAGTCCAGCGTTTTGCAGCACGGTGAGCGCAATTACGCCGACGCCCAAGACCCATTGGACCAAGGTAATGCCGGGAAGCAAAAAGTTGGCGATCTTCAGGCTAAAAGGGGCACTCAGCAAGAGGAGGGCACCCAACGTGAGACCGTATAATAGGGTGTGATTGATCGCGGCCTCCCGCGCCCGCTCTCGCCCCACTATGTAGATGTTCCCCTTGTTGAGCCAGTCCCCCAAGAACAGTGATCCCAGCATGACGATGTTGATCCATACCGCTAGAACGCCATACTGTTCCCTCCCTAGTTGGCCGGCCAGCAGCGCCGAGTTGGCAAAGCCCAAGGCAAACACCAGCAAGGTACAGGTGATTTTGAGCGAGAAGCCGCGAAAAAAGTTCATTGGGATGGACGGAGAGTACTAAAGCGGCGACGGAGATGGCTGGTGATTACCAAATGAATACTTGGGGCATGGCGGCGAATCCGTCTTGGTGGAAGGATTCTAGGTCGGCCGGAGAGGAGGCCTCGAGACGGAAGAGGGGGGAATTCATGCGCACGGTCTTTCCGTTATCAGGGCAGGCTCAGCGCCACCAACTCGGCCGGCTGGTCGGCCCCCCCGGTGGGGATGGCGATGTATTGCTTGCCGCCGACCATATAAGTGATGGGCTGGCCCGAGGCGTTGCGCGGCAACTCGACTTTGCCCATCAGCGCGCCGTCGTCCGGGTCGAAGGCCCAGAGATAGGGCGCATTGGGATTGATCTTGACCTCGACGGCGTTGCCTCGGGGCGAGTTGTTGACTACGTCCCACTGCGCCTGAGTCGCGGCAAAGAGCAAGCTCTCGGTGATGATGGGGAAGTTGCGCTGTGCCCAGCCCAAGGGCGGCAGGTCGAGATGGGCAAGGCTGGGGTGGTCGCGCGGCCCCTCGCCCACGGGGACCTGCCAGCGGTGCTCGCCGGTGTTGAGGTCAATGGCGGTGATCCGGCCGTAAGGCGGCTTGAGCAAGGGCAGGCCACGCGGGCCGTCAGGGCCGAATTCTACTCCGCCGGTATAGCGGAAGGGGGCGTTGGGGTCAGTAGCTTCGGTCAGGGTCAGCACGGCCGGGAACGTATAGGACGGAATATAGATTATGCCTTTGTGGGGATTGACCGCAGCACCGGCCCAGCTCGCTCCGCCGATAATGCCGGGAACGAGAATCGTCCCCTTCTTATTCATGCTCTCCACCGTCTGCGCCATGTAGAGCGGGCCGTAGCTGTAGTCGGCGGCGATGGTCTTGGCCATCTGGCGCAGGGTTGGCGTAAAGTCGATCAAATCGTCTTCAGTCAGACCCTGACGCTCGAAGGCGGCTGGCTTGCTGGGAATGGGTTGGGTGGGCGAGGACTTTTCGCCGGGAATGTCGGATTGCGGTACGGGTTTTTCCTCGATGGGCCAGATTGGCTCGCCCGTTTGGCGGTCGAAGACGAAGCAGAAGCCCTGTTTGGTGACTTGGGCCACGGCCTTGATTTCCCGACCTCCGACTTTGATATCGACGAGGTTGGGCGCAGCCGGCAGATCGTAGTCCCACATCCCGTGGTGGGTGGTCTGGGAGTGCCAGACGCGCTCGCCCGTAGCGGCGTCGAGGCAGACGAGGCTCTCGGCGAAGAGATTGTCTCCAGGGCGGTGCCCGCCATAGTAGTCGTTGGTCGGGGTGCTCACCGGCAAATAGACGTAGCCCAATTCGGGATCGGCGCTCATCAGGGTCCAGACATTGGTGTTCCCAGTGTTTTTCCACGAGCCATCTTCCCAAGTCTCGTTGCCGAAGGCGCCTTCCTGTGGGATGGTTTCAAAGACCCACTTTTGTGCGCCGGTGCGCACGTCGAAGCCGCGCACATCGCCTGGGGGCATGGTCTCGTCGGGCGGGCGGCCAACGGCAAAGGCGTCGAGGACCACCGCGCCGACGACGGCGATGTCGCCACAGATGACCGGCGGCGAGGTGACCGCGTAGAGTTCGCGTGCGACCGGCCGCCGCAGGCCCTTGGTCAAATCGACGCGGCCACCGTCGCCAAAGCTCTGGATGGGTTGGCCGGTGTCGGCGTTGAGGGCGATGAGATAGGCGTCGCCGGTGCCAAAGACAATGCGACGGTCGTCGCCGTCCTCCCAGTAGGAGACGCCGCGGTGGACTAGGCCGACGTTGGCTGGCGTGCCCGACCTCCAGGTGCCCGGGTCGTAGGTCCAAATTGTTTTGCCGCTTGCGGCGTCGAGGGCGGCGACTTGGTTGAGCGAGGTGCTAACGTAAAGTCTGTCGCCGACTTGGAGGGGCGTGCCCTCAAAGACCATGGTCCAGATTTCTGGATGGGCGTCGAGGATAGGCTGATCGGCTGAGGCCCAAGTCCAAGCTATTTCTAGCTGGGCGAAATTGGTGGCGTCTATCTGGTCGAAAGGGGCGTATTTGGTACTGGCCGTGGTCGCGCCGTACGAGCGCCACTCGCCGGTGGAATCGGCTAGTAACGGTGGAGCAAACAGTGCGAGGGCAAGGAGCAAGGAACCGATCATGGAGTATCTCCTCGTGGATGCGATATAGCGATAGTATAGAACTTTGCAGGTATTAAACGCCAGTCTTAGCCGCTATGAGCTTGCACATCGGAGTGAAGGATGAAGCGTCCCCTAGTCCCCTAAGCCAAAGAACGGTCTCCCTCGAATATCCGGCGCATTGCAGGGGTGAGCCTGCCCGCCTCTTCCACGTGCTCGGCCCAATGGGTGGGCGTACCTTCGTTCCACTTGGCCGGACTGGCTTTGGGGTCGGGCGTCCGGTAGGCCATCAGCAGACCCCAGCGAGTGGGAGCATCCGGGTCGCGGTGGCCGACGTGATGCGGCATATGGTGGACGAAGGAGACCATGCTGCCGGGCGGCAGCGACAAGCGCTCAATCCGCAAAGGTTCGCCGGTAAAGGCGTGGATTTTACCCGTCATCCAGCCGGTCTGCATTTCGTCGTCGTATTCGGGTCTCGTAGAATTCCACCGATAGGGAATGCGGTAGAGGTGGGAACCGGGGATAACGGCCAACTCACCGCCCCCATCTCCAATCCCCATCCCTTCGGGATAGCACAGGGTGCGGACGCATTGCTGCGCTAGGAATTGGGTGGTTAGCGCGCGACCGCCGCCGATTTCGCTTTCGACCTCGTACTGCCCTTGGCGATACGGGTGCGCGTGCCAGCGCCGCCCTCTCGATCCTGCCGGCCGGTTGAGCATCAGGCAGTGGTCGATCAGGAAGCGCTCGCCGAGCAGCCGACCGAACAGTTCCATCATCTGCGGATGCCTGGTGGTGACGTCGAGGATAAAATCGTCGTAGGCGAGCGGAAAGTATTCGGGCATCATCCCCTGCCACTCGAATTCCGCCGCGACCGGCGCGGAACCAGGTCCGAAAAGCCCCTGTTCGTACATATAGGCGCGGAGTTCCGACGACATAAAGCGCATCTGCTCCGATCCGCCGCAACAGGCGGCCAAGAACTCAGGAGTCGTCTGCTCCGGTGACGGTTCGGGCAACCCACGGCTCGCGTAGTCAACGGTAGCCCAGTCGGCACCTACTACAATGGCGTCGTTCATCCGTTGTAGCTTTTGCAAGCTGGTCGTCCAGCGCTGTTGCCCGGCGTCGGTCAGGACGCCCTCCCAGACCCAGTAGCCTTCCCGTTCAAAGAAAGCGCGGTCGAAGGCAGCTAGGACTTCCGGGCGCAAGAGGTCGTGCAGCCGGCTGGCTGGAGTTGGATCTTGGGATGCTTTCATAGATGGTCTTGGGCAGTTAAAAACCCCGCGCCCTTTCGACGCGGGGTTCTCCATTTCCAGTTCAGTGGATGGCGATCGGCCGTCCTGGCGATCCAGTGCCGCCTTTGAAGCGGGTCGGCGTGAATATGAAGAGAAACTCGTACACCTCGTCGGCCAACACTTCTTCAAAGACCATGTTCTCCAGGTTGAAGATGCCGTTCTTGGGGATGAGTTCTTGGTGGACCGGGAAGGCCTGCTTGGGGTCGGGACCGGGCACGACTTCGGTGGTCCACTGATCCGTGCCGATCATCGAGGGTTTCATAGAGATGATCCACTCGCTGGCCTCCATGCCGATGCCGGGCGGGTTGGTGTTGTAGGTTTCAGCATCCTTCCACAGCTTGGACCAGCCGTAGTTGAAGAGCAGGGCGTCGCCCTCCTGGATGCTGCTTTCGGCGATCCCTTGCCTTGCGAGCGCACCGCGGATATCGGCGACGGAGACCTCATAGCTGTGGTCGAGGTGCTCGACGCCCTTGTAGCCGGCAATGTCGATGAGCACGCCGCGGGTGACAAAGGAACGCACATGTTCAATGCCCAGCTTGGTGACGCCGTAAGCTCCAGCCATTTCATCGGCAGTAACGCCGTTGTAGAACACGTCTTGGGTCGAGCCGTCGGCCATCTTCATGCGCGTGCCAATGTGGGCCAGCCCATCGAACTGAGTGCCTACTTGGCCGATTTCGGCGCAGAGGAACTCGTCGTGGTACATCAGCATATTGTTCTCGCCGAAGGGGCCACCAGTGGGCGAGCCGGGGATGAACATCGCATACGTGCGCTCGCCAAACAGCGGCATGCCGCGCTCGTAAACCTGGCCTAGCTCGTACATCTTGCCGGTCTTTACTAGCTGTACGGCCTTGAGGATGGTTGCGGCGGTAATGCGATTGGATGCGCCGGCTTGGTCGTCGGCCCCCCATTGCGAGGGCCACCAAGGTCCTTGTTCGCGGGTCTGGGAAAAGCACGGCAGGGACAGGGCGAGCACGAGGATCGCCGAAGTGAGTGATTTCATGAGTTTCTCCTTGATAAATGGGTCGCGGAAATTCACCGCGATGGTATAAGGAAATTGAGGCTCTGAATCAAGCAGGGAGCGCGCCGATTCCCCCATCCTCAGATGAACTTGACCACAACTAGAATTACAATGGCGATCACCAAGACAGTGGGCACTTCATTGAGGCAGCGGAAAAATTGCTCGCTCTTTTGGTTCTCTCCGCGTTCAAAAGCCTTGCGGTAGGAAGAGAGCATGCCGTGGACGGCGCCCATGGCAAGCACTAGTGCTAACTTGATGTGCATCCAGTAGCCAGTGCCGGGCGCGCCGGCCCCGGTGGCGATGATTAACAGAATGCCGGTAATAAAAGAAACGATCATCGCCGGATTCATAATCACCCTCAGCAACTTGCGCTCCATGACCTTGAAGGTCTCGTCGGCTTCGGAGTTAGGGGTGACTTGGCAGTGATAGACATAGAGGCGTGGCAGATAGAACATGCCGACCATCCAAGCGATGACGAAGATGACGTGGATAGCTTTGAGCCACAGGTAGTACTCGCTTGCAAATGCACTCATAGGGGGAACTCCTCTACGCGGAGACGCCGTAGGTGCGCATCGTTGCCAGCGCAGCTTCGTGGAGGGCGTTGACCGTTTCGGCGTCTAGGTCAATGTCGATGTTGGGAATGGACTTGGCCCGACCGATAAAGAGCGTCGCGTAAAACACGCAAGCCGCCAGATAGGACCCGGCGAGGTTGGGATGGCTTTGGTCCTTGTCGTGCAGGACGATATCGGGATGGGCCGCTAAGCAATCGCGCCAAGCTAGCCCCACGGGCACGACGGTCGCGCCGGTCTCGCGCCCCACTTCGATATAGGTCTCGCTCAAATCGGTTTGGGTCTCGGGAGCGTTTTGCCGCGCCCAAGTCATGTAGAGTACCGTCCGCGCCTGTGCCGCTTTAATTATGGCGTCGAACTCGCGGATGTTTTCGCCGGTGCGCTTGGGGTTTTTCACCGGCAGGGTGCTTTGCTCCTGCAACACGACGTAATCCCAGCCGGATGCCTGCAAGCGCTCTTGCGCCTCGCCTTTGTTCAAGTGCATTCGGAGCGAGGCCCCGCCGGCGCTGATGAGTTCGCATTCCAGCTCGCCCTTGCCGCCGGCATGGACGAGTTGGCCGAGGAGGCCGGGCAGATCGTTGCGCGCGGTGAAGCTGTTGCCGATGAAAAGGATGCGGGTGATATTGGCCATAGTCAGTCCTCAGTGTGGGTTGAGGGGTGTCATGTGCTCAACATAAACACCGCTTCGCCCCGCGCCAAGTTGCTATCCTAATAGCCTCGTATTCGGTAGGCAGGATCTCGATGTTGACGGTTTTTATGCAGTCTAATAGGGAGAACTTCTGATGGGACAAACGGTCGAGCAATACGAGCGGGACGGGTATTGTATCGCGGATGAGCAGGTCGCGCCGGACGATGTGTTGGCAAAGGCGTTGCAGGGGATGGTGGCGGTGCGCGATGGAAAGTTTGATATGGGGCTGCCGCCGACCGAGCATCCTGGGTACGATCCAGACGTGTTGTGCAAGATCAACAATCCGCATCGGTCGGATACGGGACTCTATGAATTGGTGACCTGTCCACAAGTGGGACGCAAAGTCGCCGAAGTGACGGGCGCCCAGCGAGTGCAGGTGTGGGCGAGCCAGTTGCTGATCAAGCCGCCGGGGTCCGCGACCGCAGGGCACGTCGGCTGGCACCAAGACCGCCAGTACTGGCGCATGTGGCAGCAAGACGAAGGGCTTTTTACGGCGTGGATCGCGCTGTGCGATGTGGGGGAGCAGTTGGGGCCGATGCGCTTTGTGCGCGGGTCGCACCGTTGGGGCTTTTTGAATCAGGGCAATTTCTTCGACAAGGACCAGCACAAGCTGCGCGAGGACATCGCGGTGCCGACAGGTGAGACTTGGGAGGAAGTGCCAGTGCTGATGCCCTTAGGCGGGCTTAGCGTCCACCACTGCCTAACCTACCACGGCTCCAACGCCAATGTCTCGGATGCGGCGCGCTGGAGCTTGGCCGTGCATTTGCGCGACGAAAGAGCCGTGCCGGTGCCCGGCGACCAGAGCTACTACACCGCGCATTTGGACGATCCCCAGATTTGCCCGGTGATGTACGAAGCCTAGCGTCTTTACTCAGGTGCAGATGCACCGAAGGCCGCGGCAAAAGCCCGCGACTTGGGATTGAGCACTGAGTAGAAGGCGCGGACCTCCGGATCGGAATGGTCGCGCCAGAGCCGAGCGGGCAGGGTCGTGTAGTTGCTCAAGTGAGGTTGGTCGCGGAGTCCGTAATAGATCTGTACGGTTTTGCGTTCTTGTTGGGTCGGGCGGATGGTCGCCGTGTGTAGCACCGAGAGGTTGAAGAGCACCACGGTGCCGGCCGGGCCGTGGAGGTCGACGGTCCCGCCGCGGGCGAGTTGGTCTTCACGGTCCAAAATGGGCGCGTCGGCGGCTTCCGGCGAGAGGGAGAAGCAGTGGGTGGTTTCGTCGACGTCGGCCAAATAGACGAGGGCGTGGATATACTGGGTGCGCAGGGGATGCTGCTGCCAGTGCGGGCGGTCGCGATGCCAGCGTCGCCAGCCTTCGCCCTCGTAGGGTGCCATGTGGCGCAGGCAGGCTTCAGAGAGGCAGGTGGGGGCACCGAGCAGCGCTTCCACTGCGTCGAGGATTTGCGGGTGGCGGATGATCTCTTCGACTGCGGGCCAAGTGATCAGGGGATCGCAGTTGACGGTCTGGTAGGCACCTTCCAAAGGGCGCCACATGGCGCGGCTCCAAGTTGCGCGGTCCTCGTCAAAGCCTTGGCGCAGGCGGGCAGCGTCTTGGTCGGAGAAAAGTTGGCCTAAGAGGATGTAGCCATTGCGGCGAAAGAATTCGTAGTCTGCTGTGTTCATCGGCGTTTATTGGGATAGCCTCTTTGATCGGGAGGTTGAACGGGTTGATGTAATACCGATTTGACTTTTTAGTGTCCTAATTACCCTCTTCTCTTGGGGGAGACTTATTAGGACAGACGATTAGCAAAACGGTATAAGAAGCGTTTCACCCTCCGACCGAACGCTTCTCTCTCCGACCGCAAGGGGGAGCCAACCGGCGGGTCAGCGAGCGAACCAGCGAATCGGGTGTCGTCGCGTTCCATCGGCAAAGGCGAGCGAATAGGGATCGCACTGCCGATAGACGACCGTCCCGTCGGTGCGCAGCACCAGCCAGCCAAAGTCCCAGCCCTTGCTCTGATAGCGCATGGGGATACTCGGCCGGACGCGGATGACCGGATGCGATCCGGCAATAAAGAGCCGCTGCTCGACATAGTAATAACCCGAGCCGGTTTCGACGAATACCTCGTGGACTAGGTCTGCCCCGGCTCCGGGGAGGTCCGCGCACAACCCGCCAATGCCGACCTTGATGGACGCACCGTCGCCAAAGGCGGTGGCGAGGGCGTCGATAGAGCCGGAGAGGATGTGGCCGTGGGCGTCGTGGTGTAATACTTCCTCCCAGGTGTCGGCGACGTAGAACTTATAAATATCAAAGTCGTAAATGAAGTTGTGGCTGGGGGCATTGGTCGCTAGGTCATGGCTGTCGAGCAAGTGGTACTTCGGCATGGGATGCGGTCCCCCCTCGGGGGCGGGCACGGTCTGTTGCCCGTCGAGGTGGGGACGGCCAAGGGCTTGGTGGCCGTCTTGATTGTAGAGGAAAAACGATAGCGAGGGTCGCGGCCCAAATCCGTCGGGCAGGGACACGGGCTGGCGCAGGCTCATCAGGCCGGCGGCCCAGCGGTCTTCGACGAGATACGTCACGGCAAACTCGGCCACCTCGCGCACCTTTTCGTCGCTGAGGGAGCGCACATCGATGTGCTCGTTGTGGCGAAATTCGGTGTAGATGCGCAGATCTGCGCCACGGCGGATGGCGCGGACTAAGGCGTCTTGGCTTCCGGCGACGATCTTGCGCGACGAATCTAGCACTAAGGGGCAGGTCCAAGGGCGCATAGCGCTATCCCTTGCCGCCGGCGCTGACCAGTCGAGTCAATACGCGGGCGGTGAAATTGTTGCCAATGAAAGGGGCGCGGGTGATATTGGCCATAGTCAGTCCTCAACGTGGGTTGCGGTGCATCTTGCTCAACATATACACCGCTTCGCCCCGCGCCAAGTTGGAAATAGGCCTTGCACACCGTACCTGCTAAGGGCATTTTGTTGATAAAAGCTACTGTAACCAATCTTCCAACAATCCATCCCACGGAGAACAGCCATGATTGAACACGCCAACACCTCGCGCTCAATCACCGCAGAAACGGTGGAAATGTCCGCCGATGAGAAGTACCTCTTCGACCTGCTCGGATTTTTGATCGTGCGGGACGTGCTGAGCGAGGAACACCTGAAGCTGGCTAACGAAGCCATCGACTCGATGGAGCTCACACCGAGCCCAGAGTACTTTGGCGACTCCGTTGCTTTGCAGGGTGAAAATACCTCGACACGCCTCGGCAACAGCGAGGGCCTGTTGGAATTGCCGCGGCCGGTCTGCGAGCCCTTCAGAGAAATGCTGGCGCATCCCAAAACCATCCCTCACCTCAACACGATCCTCGGGGAAGGCTGGCGGCTCGACCACGGTCCGGGTCTGATCGCTATGGACAAGGGATGTTCCGGCGGCATGCTGCACGGCAACTTCGACAACGCACCCTATTTCTACCGCGAGGGTAAGATCTTCACCGGCCTTTGCGTCATCGAATACCTGCTCGCCGACGAGGGGCCCGGCGACGGCGGCATCAGCGTCATTGCCGGCAGCCACAAGGCCAACGTGACCTGCCCGGCCAAGATGCGCAGATGGGAACAGTACCAGGAATACGTGACCGAGATAAACGCCAAAGCCGGCGACGCCATCATCTTCAGCGAGGCATGCACCCACGGCACCCTCCCGTGGGATGCCGATCACCAGCGCCGTGCCATCCTCTATAAGTACAACGTCGGACACATGGCATGGGGTGGCGGCGGCGTGCGCGGTCGGCGTCCGTCCTACTGGGACGAGCTCACCGCTCCCCAACAGGCAGCCCTGCTCTTGCCCTCACATCATTCCCGCAGACCCAAGCAGAGCAACGGCTACGCAGGACTTACCGAGGTGGCCGATTCGGTGTGAGGGGACTAAGAAGCGGTCTCAAAACCCCTATCGGCTGTCTCCCGACGGCAAGGTATCCGCAGATGAACGCAGATGAACTCAGATGTGAAATGACGTTGGGCGGAGCGCACTTAGAATTTTGAGACGGCTGCTAAGGCAGGGCCTCGAGGAGGCGATCGATATCCTCGTGGTTGTTGTACACCGAGGGTGAGAGGCGCATCTTGTTGCCGAAGCGCATCGCCACGTGAACATTGGCACTCCTGCAACTGGCTAGGACCGCTTCGGGGTGTGGAGCTACGAAGGAGAGTATGGGGCTTTCGTTCCCCTGCGGCGTGATCGATTTGTACCCCCTCTGCGGCAGCTCCTCCTGCAGGCGATCGGTCAGGTCTCTCGCGTGGCTGCGGATTCTGTCGACTCCGAGGCGCAGGATGTACTGCAAGCTCTCTTGGGCGCACACGACTCCTTCGTATGAGGGGTAACTGACCTCGTAGGCACCGACTCCGGTCGGGGGTGAAAACGATATCTCCTCACTAGCCGAATCGGGCTCTTCCACCCAAGGGGGATAGTTGAGGACCACACCACCCGAGGGTTGAGACGGTTTGAGCACGTCAAGCTGCAGATCAGAGCGAACGTACAGAAATCCGAACCCCTTTACGCCCATCAGCCACTTGAACGTCGAACAAGCCGCAAAGTCGATGCCCATCGCCTTGACGTCGATTGGAACGCCGCCCGCGGCCTGCATGATGTCGACATACAGATATGCGCCGTTGTCGTGAGCCAGCTTGCTCAGTGCCGCGACATCTGCGACATACCCATTGACGTTTGACACCAATGCCACCGAAATCAGCCGGGTATTGCCATCGACCGCGTCTTCCATGGCGGCCATGTCGATTTGCCAGTTGCGATGTGTCGCCAATACTGGCGACAGACTGCTCTTGACGATTCGCACATCGAGACCTTGCTGCTCGCGAAACTTGTAGTTGTAGATGCAGGGGCTGAAGGTCAAATCCGACGTCACCACATTGCCGCCCTCCAGATGATCCCGCAAGCCGTTGAGGATATTGCTCTCCGATTCTACAGTGCTGCGCGCAAAGGCGATTTCTCCGGGGTCGGCGTTGATGAGCTGGGCAAATAGGGTTTTGGCTTTGTCTCGCGGCGGCGCCCAGGCTGGCCACCACGGCTCCCCCACCTCGTGCGCGACCCAATCGACGTACCGGTGCAGGGCCGCGGCCGAGTGCACACTGATCGGATGTGACGAGGCGTTGTCGAAGTACGCCATGGTCCGCGCTCGCGGGAAGTCTTCGCGCACTCTCTCGAAAAGATCTGTCATACTCGGCTATCCTCGGTTTAAACCTGAATTATACTCAAATGTTGTTTTTGACTGCCAGCGTCTGCGGCGGCTATAGATCCTTGTACCAAGTCAGTTGCACCTCGTCTAGCCCCTCGGTATGGTAGGCGTAGAGATGGACTTGACCGAGCTTGGCACCCATGCGGGCGTAGAAGCGGCAGGCGGGCACGTTGATGTTTTGGGTTTCGATTTTTAACTGGGTGCAGCCCTGCTGCTTGGCGCAGGTCTCGGCGCGTTGGAAGAGCGCCTTGCCCACGCCTCGTCCTTGATATTCGGAGCGCACGCGGATGTCCCAGAGGCCGGCTAGGTCTTCGCGCCCTTCGCAGTAGTCTAAGCCTTCGCTGTGAAAGGCGACAATGGCTCCGCCGATGCGCTCTTGTTCCCTGTATGCGGCGACGATAATCCACCGCGAGAGATCCCACGTTCTCCGGGTCCAGCGTTCGGGGCCGCCGGAGTGGTCGTAGTCTTTGATATAGGGCGGATCGACGGATTCTTCAACTAACCGGATCCCTCCCAAGCCATTGGTGACGAGTTCGACGCGAAAGCGGCCTTTTACTTCAAAGGCGATGGGCACTTGGCCGTATTCGGACAGGACGTCGATGCTTTCTTCTTCGATGCGAAAGTCCATTGGTGCTTCGGTCTCCTCGCGATGCTCTTGGGCTGGAGGCGAATTGATTGGCGCGAGCAGGGAATCCGCTACTCAGAACGACAGGCCGATAAAGGAGTGGCTGCGGGCCAACCATGCCGGATTGTTTTCGAACCGGGACCAACTGATCGACAAGTGTCTGGCAAGGAACTGGAGTGCATCGCGTTTGGATCTGGGCGCTTTACTGTCGAGAAAGTGGGCAATGATCTTGAAGAGGCCATCGGACTTGACGGTCCACCCCGAGGTCTTGGTGGGATAGACGACCTCGTACTCACCTCGCCGAATAGAGACCGTTTCCAGGATCGAAACTTCAACCCCGCTTTTGTCGCGCTCACTGCTGCGATCCGCAAGGCCCGTGATATGGTCGTAGTCGGTTCGTCGGGAGATTTCTTGGGAGAATGTCACTCGCCCAAGGGCGAGGCTGAAAGAGTCGGAATGCCAGTCCATTCCAGAGCTATACGACCATCCGTGCCGCTTGATCGTCGGTAGAATATAGGGAACCATCCGCTCAAGGGACTCTTCAAAGTCAGAATCAAGCCCCTGTGACCGAGCGATGTGGGTAACGGCTGCCTTCCCATGATTCTGCCACATGACGCCCAACCCGAAATCAAACTTGGGCTGGAGGTGATGATTAGGGGCAAGGGCCCACCCTGTGAGGCGTTCCACAACACCGACTACCGGTACTACCGCCATGAGACCGAGATCGTGTGTCTTGGCGGATCCTTCTAACCAACCAAGTTCGGATGAAATCCACTTAGCGGTAGCACCGATGCCTACTTCCACGACGGACCTCAAGGCCAAGCTGATGCCTATATTGTTGGCTACCTCCACATCATTGGGGAAAACTTGTCCGAAATCCAACTCCGTCCGATATCCGTAGAATGCTGCTCTAAGCCTTGTTGGACCCTTCCAAGAGAGACGGTCGAAAGCCCGCTCGGTTGCAGCTTGGGCGGCAAAATAGCTGTAGGTAATGTCCTCCTCGAATACCGGCAGTCCGCTCAGATAGAAGCGGCTCTGCAGGGTGTGTGTAGGAGACGATAGGGCTGCCGCACCAGGATTGTAGTAGCCCGCGGGCTCGTCCGGGAGAGCGACGCCCGCCTGCCCCATCCCGTTGACGCGTACAGATGGGGAGAAAAGCTGGACCTCCGTTGCTTCGACAAATCTGCCCTGCGCGAATAGAAGGACCACAGCCAAAGCCGCACTGAATACTCTTGAGAATACCATAGAATTGGCTCCTTATAGGGTTATCGCTGCAACCTCGCGACGATCTCTTCATCCACTTCAACCCTCAATCCCGGCTAATGAGTTCCTCGGGATGTTTCCTCGCTCTGCTTTAGGCCGTTAGGAGGCGCTCTTGCCCAAGGTACTACACATCGATCCGACGACCACCAGTATGATACCGCCGACGGCGGGTCTGTTGAGGGGTTCCATGGGGACTAGGTTGGGGTCGAAGAGAGCGAGTAGGCCCAACATAGCTATAGTGATCAGGGGCGTCAGCGAGACCAGTGCGCCTATGCGCGAAGCCTCCATCCGCTTGAGCGATTCGGCGAAGCTGAGATAGGAGACGAGGGTGAAGACGACCGAGCAGGCCAAGAGCAAGCAGGGGATGGTCGGCAGGTCGAATATGCGGCTCGGCTGGGCCAAAGGCAGGAAGAGCAGCATACCAAACCAATAGACCAAGGCCATGATTGAGGTCGAAGGTAGGTGCCGCAGCAGGGGTTTTTGCGCCAGCATGAAGACCCCCCAGAGGATGGCCGAGGTAAAGACGAGCCAAACGCCGATGCCATAGTTTTCCACCAAGGAGAGCAGCTCGGCGAAGCGCTGATTGAAAAATAGCCCCATCCCCACGATCAGCACGCCGAGGCCGATCCATTGCAGACGGCTAAAGGGTTCTTTGAAGAGGATCAACCCGCCCAAGAGCACAATTATTGGCGAAAACTGCATCACGATCTGAGCTGAGCCAGGCGAGATGCGGCTCAGACCCATTAGATAAGTCAGGTAGTTGCCGCCGAGGCCGAGAACGCAAACCACCGCTAGAGCCAAGGCTGCGCCGCGAATCCGAAAAGGCGAAGCGAGGCCGTAGCGAAAGTGGATGACGGGGACTAGCATGGCCCCCGCGAGCAGGAAACGGTACCAAGTAACTGTAAAGGGGTCCAGCGATTGCAACAGCAGCTTGAGCACCACGGGCAGAGCACCCCACAACAGCAGGGTGGTAAAGGCAAGGGTCAGGCCTAGTGATCGACGCTCCGTCCGGTCGCTCGCCGTCACCGAGAGGCCCGCAAATTCCCGACCGCTTCTTCATCCACCTCAATCCCCAATCCCGGCCCAGTCGGCACGCGCACAAAGCTGTCCTCTTGGTCAAACGGCACCGCGCATAGCTCTTGGCGGATGGCACTTGGCGTGCGGTCGAATTCCATCACCGGCTCCTGCATATAGGGCTGGGCGTTGCGCGCTGGTGGGCAGGGCGGCAAGGTGGCAGCTAGATGCAAAGTAGCGGCGATCATAACGGGTGATCCCCAGACGTGAGGGTTGACCTGAATGCCGCAGGCATTGGCCATGGCGCAGATGCGCTGCATTTCGGTGATGCCGCCGCAGTGCATGATGTCAGGCTGGACAATGTCGTAGGCGCGGCGCGTTAGATAGGGTTTGAATTCGTAGCGGGTGCGCAGGTTCTCGCCGCCGGCAATGGCCATGGGCAGCGCCGCTTTGACTTCCAAATAGCCGTCCAAGTCCTGGGCGTTGACCGGCTCTTCAAACCACACCAGGTCCAGCTCGGCCAGCTTCTGGCCGATGCGAATCGCCGTGGTGGCGTTGTAGGCTTCGTTGGCATCGACCATGAGATGAATGTCCGGGCCGATGGCCTCGCGCAGTGCCCGGACGCGCGCGACATCCTCGGCGATGGACAGCCCCCCGACCTTGGTCTTCATCCCCTTGAAGCCTGCGGCCACATAGCTCCGCGCCTCGTCGAGCAGACGGTCGGGAAACTCGCCTTCGGTATAGTAGAGGCCGGTGGCATAGACGGCGATTTTATCGCGGACCTTGCCGCCGAGGAGGGCGCAGACCGGGAGGCCGGTGGCTTTGCCAGCGAGATCCCAAAGGGCGATGTCGAGCGCGGAAAGGGCGCTGCCGGCTAGGCCGACCGCGTTGTTGCCGTTGTAGAGAGCGTGGAACATGCGCTCCCAGAGCCCTGCGCGGTCCATGGGGTCTTGGCCGATGAGCAGCGGGGCGAGCAAGCCGTCGATGAGACCGGCAGCCGCGCCTTCGCCCCAGCCGACGAGGCCGTCGTCCGTGGTGACTTTGACGAGCGTGGTGACGCGCTGGTCGATCCAGCCTTGGGACCAGCCAAAGGGGCGTTCGAGGGGACAGGTGAGGTCGAAGGTTTCGATGGCAGCGATTTTCACAATGGATTCCTTAGTTGACAGTCATTGGGGGGAAGTATAGGGTATGCCAATCGCAAGAAAAAGGAGGGAACCGTGAAAATTACCGCTGTGAAGTTGCTAGTCTTGGAAGACCCCGACCACCAAGGAAGCGTCGGGCACGAGATTGCGCGGGTAGAGAGGTTGAGGAGGATACAGTACACGCACAAGGGCCGGAGCGACGCGACACTGCGCCCGGTGCGGCAGAGCTTTTTGGAAGTCCACACGGACGAGGGGGTTGTGGGGCGTAGCGATACGTCGATGACTCCCTATCAGGCCGACATCGTGCGGTATCACTCGGTGGGGCGGAGTCCGTGGGAGCGCGAGGGGTTGTTTCAGCAGTTTTGGAAGGGAACTCGGTGGGTGTACCAGCCCCCGGGTTGGTTTGGGGCGTTTGACAACTGTCTATGGGACATTTTGGGCAAGGCCGCGGGGCTGCCGGTCTATGCGTTGGTGGGACGCGTGCGGCCGCGCCTGCCCGCGTATCTGACCGGCGGGGATACGGATATAGAGGGGTACCTCAGGGCCATAGAGACCGGTAAGGAAATGGGTATTGGGGCGTACAAGTTTCACACGTATAAAGGAGGAAAGGCCGATATCCCCATTTACAGGGCCGTGCGGGATGCCGTGGGACCGGATTACGAGTTGATCACCGATCCAGTCTGTTCCTATGACTTGCGCGAGGCCCTTGAAGTGGGGCGCGTGCTGGAGGAACTAGATTTTGTGTGGTTGGAAGAGCCGATGCACGAGCAGAAGATGAATCAATATCAGGAGCTGTGCCGAGCGTTGACCATTCCGGTGATGGGCACCGAGATGCTGATGCACGACATCGACTTGACGGCGCAATGGCTGATCCAAGGGGCGACCGATCGCCTGCGGGGCAATGCCCGGCACGGGACGACGCAGGTGCTGAAGCTGGCGCATCTGGCCGAGTTGCACGGCGCGAATATCGAACTGAATGGCGGCGGGGCGTTGGATGGGCTGGTACACGCGCACTTGGGTTGCTGTATCGACAACACGGATTTCTACGAGTTTTTCGGGGCAACGGCCGATAGCTTGCGGCAGACCGGAGCGCGATGGGGTTTGCTCAATGCGCCCTTGATTGAAGAAGGGCACATCGCGCCCCCGGATGGGCCGGGTTGGGGCGCAGAGTGGGACGAGGAGAAGTTCGGCTCACTAGTGGTTGAAGAGCACTGAGATGGAGGACGCATGAAAAACTGGCAACCCACCCCAGCCCAAGCCCAAGCGTGGGAGGAGAAGGGCTATTTCACAGTGCCTGGGGTCGCGACGGCCGAGCAAGCGGCAGAGATGCGCGGGGTGATCAAGAACGTCCTGTACACGCCCGAGCCCGAGAATGTGCGCACGGACGCCGACCCCATGGACCCAATGGGCGATACGCCCGAGGCGCGGGCGCAGCGCTTTCGCAAGTTCAACCGCTGGTGCCACACCGCGCCGCTAGTCTGGCACACGGTACACGCCGGGGCGATGGCACCGCTGGCGCGGTATTATCTGGGCGACGATATCCTGCTCAAGTTCAGCAGCGTCTTCGTCAAGCCGGCCAAGACGGGAGCGGCCACGCCCTGGCACCAAGACAACGGGCTGTGGCGCGATGGCGAGACTGAGCCGTTCAACTTCTGGATGGCCCTCGACCCGGCCAAACGCGAAAATGGCTGCTTGCAGTTCATTCCGGGAAGCCACAAAACCGAAATCGTCGAGCACGTGCTCTACGACGACAGCATCCACGGCGAGTTGCCGAGGGAGCGGGTTGAGGCCTTAAAGGCCGAGCGCGGCGTCGAGCACATCGAGCTGGCACCAGGCGATGTAGTCTGCTGGCACAGCAGTATGTGGCACTACAGTCCGGTCAACGAGAGTCCGCAGAGCCGGATCGGCATCGCTGGCGTCTATACCACGCCAGCCCTGGCCGACCGCTCGCCGCGCACTTGGGGAAATCTCCATTGGGTGATGCGAAAGGGCGCATTGTGCCGGAATTTTCCGCCGGACGAATACGAGGTGGATGGAGAAAACAAGTCGCCGGCCCCGCCATTTTTGCGAGTTGACTAACGTTATAAGATAATCCGCAGATGGACGCAGATGGACGCAGAATAGTAGAAACAAAACGATCCGCATCTCGAATCGTTCAAGTCTTTCGGGATTGCAATAAAATCAAAAGGGGATACACGAGATGAGCGAAGCATACGTAGTGGATAAGAATCTGGGGCAGCCGTTGCTGGTGGAGGAAGGCGACCTGCCGCAAAAAAATGCCGATGGCGAGCCGGTCGTCGAGTTGACCGACGAGCAGAAATACCTCTTCGATGTTCGCGGGTGGCTCTTGGTGCCTGGGGTATTGGCCGACGACGAGATTGAGGCCATGCGCGAGTACGCATTGCGCGTGCAGCAGCACCCGGAGTCGCTGCCGGAGCATGAGCGTTCTTTTGTGGCTGGGCCGTTGGAAAAGCTGACCGATCATCCGGTGGTAGTGGGCTTCCTCAACGAGTTTCTGGCGTTCCCAGGGCTGTCGAGCGCCGAATGCTACGGATTTCGCATGGAGGGCAGCAACTTGCGCAATCCGGCGGCAACCCCCGAGCGGGAAGGCGTTTTCAACCCGCACAACGGCAGCGGCTTCTTTCGCTTTGCCGTGGATTCGCACCACTACCAGAGTATTCCCGGCAAGTCCTTTAGCGGGTTGACGCGGGTGGTGTGGGAGCTAGCACCGGTCAAAATGAGACAGGGCGGCACGCTCTTAGCTACGGGGAGTCACAAGGCCGCATATCCCGCGCCCGCCGCCATTCAAGACCCGCATTCGGCGGTGTGGGAAACATACGAGTGCCCGGCTGGGTCGGTGTTATTTTTTACCGAAGCCCTAGCGCACAGCACCTCTCCGTGGACCAATGCCGACAACGAGCGGGTGGGCATATTCAACCTCTACAATAGCGTTGGCTCGCGCTGGAGCTCGTGGTCGCCGCCGGCCGAACTCGTCGAACAGATGCCGCCGATGCGGCAGACCCTGTTTCGCGGAACGTACTGCGCTGACAACGTGCCGGGCTTCCGCTACGGCGGCCAGAACCAGCGGGATCGGCCGGTCGCCTGATGGTAAACCCGCGCTGGGCGAGGTGTTGACGCGGAGGGTTGCAGAAAAAAAGAAAGCGACTGATGTATATCCAAGACCAAGTTTCCATCGGCGAACTCGACGACGAGCATCTGAGCTTCTTTCGCGCGATTGGGGTGGACTCAATCCATCTGGAGTTGCGCGGGGGAGCGCCCGTCGCGGGGCGTCGGGGCGGTACCGGCTCGGCGAATACGTCGCTGGCGCAGGATTTAAAAGCCGGCAAGGACTGCATTGACGCGTTGGCGCAGGCGCGGGAAAAGGTCGAGGCGCATGGCATGAAGCTGAACAATATCTTCATGCCCGCTTGGGAGGAGATCACCTTGGCCGGGGAGGACATGGACGAGAAGATCGGCCACTGGTGCAAGATGCTGGAGAGCGTGGGCCAAGCCGGCATTCCCTGCGTGGGCTGGAACTTCAAACCCATGGGCAATTTTCGCACTCCTGCGGATACAGGTAGGGGCGGCGTGCGATACAGTACGTTCGACTACGCGGTTTTTAATAAAAACCGGCCCGAACCGCACGAGCCTCCGGTGGACGAGGCGCAGATGTGGGCGCGGATGGAGCGATTTTTAGCGGCGGTGATCCCCGCGGCCGAAAAGGCGGGGGTGCGGATGGCCCTGCACCCGGACGACCCGCCGATTCCCGAGCCGCTAGGGGGCGTGGCGCAGATTTGTTCGACCTTGGAGCAGTTCCGCAGGATCTTCTTCGAGATCGCGCCGAGCGACAGCAATTGCATGCTCTTTTGCCAGGGGTGCATGACCGAGTTGCTAGGGCCAGAGAAGATTTACGATGCAATCGCCGAGATGGCTGCAAAGGGCAAGATCGCGTGGGTGCATTTCCGCAACGTGCGCGGGCAGTTGCCGCGATTTACCGAGGTCTTCATGGATGAAGGGGAAGTGGATATGCGGCGAGCAATGGAAGTATATCGCGATAATGGGTTTAATGGGCCGTATATGATGGACCATACGCCGTCTTTTGCCCATGGGTACGGGTCGTTGTATGGGAAGGCGTATGCGATTGGGTATATTCGGGCATTGATACAGATGGTGTACGGATAAGTTGGCGTGAACGCAGGACTACTTGGAGGAGAGAATATGCCAGTATTGAGCAAAGAAGATCGGGCCTTCTGGGAGGAGAATGGCTATGTGGTCGTCCACAACGCCGTGCCCGAGGAAAACTTGGACGCGATGGTGACGGCGATCTGGGAATTCTTGGAGATGGATCCAGAACGCGAAGAGGAATGGTACAAGTACCAGCCCTATACCCGCGACAATCTGTGCTCGCCGATCTCAGCGGCGGGGATGGTCGAAATCTACCAGCACCAAGCCCTGTGGGACAATCGACAGTACCCCAAGGTGCATCAGGCTTTTGCCGAGATCTGGGGCGACGAAAAATTGTGGGTTTCGCTGGACCGGGCCAATATGAAACCACCGGCGCGCGAGGATCGGCCCGAATGGTGCAACAAGGGGATGATTCACTGGGATGCCGATACGGCACAGCAGCCGGTATCCTTTGGGGTGCAAGGAGTGCTGTATTTGACGGATACGGCGGAGGACCAAGGCGGCTTCCAGTGCGTACTTGGCTTTCACCGGACGTTCGACGAATGGGTCAAGACCCAACCAGCGGATCGCAACACGCGCAAACCCGATCTAACAGGGCTAACGGTCCAGTCGATTGCGGGCCAAGCCGGAGACTTGCTGATCTGGCATCGGTTGTTGGCCCACGGCAATGGCCACAATCGATCCGATCAGCCGCGCTTGGCGCAGTATATCACCATGTCGCCGGCACCTGCAAACGGAGAGGCCGCGCGCCAGGATCGAATCGCGGCCTGGCAGGAGCGGCGACCAACGTCCGGCTGGCCCGGCGATGCGCGGGATTGGGAACACCAGCATCAGCAGCCGGCCGAGTTGACCTCCCTAGGGCGGAAGCTCTTGGGGGCGGACTCGTGGAATTAAAACACACCTTTTAAGGAGCGATCTCGATGAGTAAGAAAATCAACCGCGCTGTCGAACTCCTCGCCGAGGATCAGCCAATCTACTACACAGGTGCCCACGCCGGACACGTGCTGACCTACGAGCAGGGCAAAGAGGACGCCGGAACTTGGGCCGACTACATCAATGTCGGCATGGAACACGGTTCGTTCGATATGGCCGGGCTAGACGAGTACCTGCGCGGCCTGATTGCCGGCGGGCCGACCCGCAGCGGGCATCGGACTCCGGCGATAATCGTCGAAGCCCCGGTCGAGGGCCGGTCCGAGGAGATCGTGCGCTACAACGCCTGGCAATTTCGGCAGATCTTGGGCCGGGGTGCGCACGGAATTTTGCTTTGCCAAGCCGAATCGGCCGCGGCCGTCCGGGCCTTTGTCGAGTCGTGCCGCTATCCGATCAACACCATCGGCGTCGGAGCCGACTTGGGCCGGGGCACGCGCGGCGTCGGCTCAGAGGGGGTGTGTGCGGGCGTGTGGGGCGCGAGCCGCGACGAGTATCTGGCCAAGGCCGATCCTTGGCCGCTCAACCCGGAAGGCGAGTTGCTGTTAGGGCTGAAGATCGAGTCGGTGGCAGCCCTGCCCCACATTGAGGAAATCCTGTCCGTACCGGGGATCGGCTTTGCCGAAATGGGCCCGGGCGACTTGAGCATTTCGCTGGGGTATCGGACGATGCCGCAGCCGTGGCCCGAAGAGATGCAGGAAACGCACGAGCGGGTCAAGGCGGCGTGTCGGCAAAACGGCGTGGCCTTTTTGGACGGGGCCGCACCCGAAACGGTTGCTGAGAAAATTGACGCTGGGGCGCGAGTGTTCTCTGGAGGGAGCGAGGAAACGGTCCGAGTGGGGCGAGCGCACACGCGGCGAGAGATGCCGGCGTAGCATGGCAGGCGACGAAAAGACGCTGCGCAGCGCCGCGTGGTTTGGCGACGAGTGGCATCAGGGTTTCGTATCCCGAGGCTGGACCAAAAACCAGGGACATCCTGAGCAGATGTTCGACGGCCGGCCCGTGATCGGGATCTGCAACACGTGGTCGGACTTGAATCCTTGCAACGCCCATCTGCGGATCTTAGCCGAGCAGGTCAAGCGCGGGGTGTATGAGACCGGGGGTTTTCCGCTCGAGTTTCCGGTTACCTCGCTCGGCGAGACGCTGATGAAGCCGACGACCATGCTCTACCGCAACTTGGCGAGTATGGACGTGGAGGAAAGCATCCGCGCCAACCCGCTCGACGGAGTGGTGCTGCTGACCGGCTGCGACAAAACGACGCCAGCCTGTCTGATGGGGGCGGCGAGCGTGGACTTGCCGACCATCGCGGTGACGGGCGGGCCGATGCTCAACGGCAAGTTCCGCAATGAGAATATCGGCTCCGGCACGGATGTCTATCGCTTTACGACTGAGCTGCGAGCCGGGAGCATCTCGCGTTTGGATTACCTGGAGGCCGAGGCTGGGATTTCGCGCTCGGACGGCCACTGCATGACCATGGGTACGGCCTCGACAATGGCCTGCATGGTCGAGACCCTCGGGCTGACGCTGCCGAGCGGCGCGGCGATTCCGGGACCAGATGCGCGGCGCAAGCGCTTGGGGCATTTGGCGGGCAATCGCATCGTCGAGATGGTGCGAGAAGACTTGCGCATGTCGCGCATTGTGACGCGACCAGCCGTAGAAAACGCCATCAAGGTCAACGCAGCACTGGGCGGCTCGACCAACTTCGTGGTGCATCTGTTGGCCATCGCCGGACGGCTCGACGTCGAGTTGGAACTGGACGACTTCGACCGCTTGGGCAGCCGCATGCCGCACTTGGTCAACCTAATGCCCTCGGGCGAATACCTGATGGAGGATTTCTTCTACGCCGGGGGCTTGCCCGCTGTGATCCAAGAGATGAAGGAGCATCTTTATCTCGATGCGTTGACCGTGACCGGCAAGTCGCTTGGCGAAAATACCTCGGGTGCCCAATGCTACAATCGAGAGGTTATCGCCGCTATTGACAAGCCGCTCAAGGAAGCGGCCGGGATCGCCGTGCTCCGGGGCAACCTCTGCCCGGATGGGGCGATTATCAAGCCGTCGGCCGCCTCGCCCGAGCTGATGCAGCACTGCGGCCGAGCCGTGGTGTTTGAGAGTATAGAAGACTACAGGGAGCGGATTGACGATCCCAATCTCGACGTGGACAAAGACAGCGTGCTGGTCTTAAAGGGCATCGGCCCAAAAGGGTTCCCCGGTATGCCCGAAGCCGGGAAGTTCGGTTTGCCCAAGAAGCTGTTGCAGCAGGGCGTGCGCGATATGGTTTGCATCTCGGACGGGCGGATGAGCGGCACGGCCTACGGGACGGTGATTCTGCACGTCGCGCCTGAAGCCGCCGTGGGCGGGCCGTTGGCCTTGGTGCAAGACAGCGACCTGATTGAGCTAGACGTGGAGAAGCGGTCGTTGAATATGGCCGTGCCCGATGAGGAGTTACAAAGAAGGCGGCAAGCGTGGACGCCGCCCGCGCCGATCGTCACGCGGGGTTATGCCGGCCTCTACGTCCGGCACGTGCTCCAAGCCGACAAGGGCGTTGACTTGGACATCTTGGTCGGCGGCTCCGGGCCGGATGTCTATCGGGAGCCGAGGTAGTTCTTATGAGCGGATTGGCCAATAAGAATTAATGCAAATGACCGACTTGTCTTTTGATCCCATAGAGAATTCAAGATGGTCGATACTATTGATATGTCTTGACTATGTCACGGATGATATAAGAACCTTCAAAGAGTATCTCGTACATGGGAATATACGATTCCATGCCATTCCAGTATTCACGGGCTGCGTCTTCTATCACTGAACAATCTGGAGCTTCTACGTTTAGTTTTTCCATATCAGCGAGATGAAAGTTTCCTTGAAGTGGCTCAACTATAGTCAAGGTCCGTCCATTTAAGTTTGAATCTCTAAATCCCATCCCACGTAAAAATAATTCAGCATATTCTTCCCATTGTGTGTCTATCATAAAAAGGCTTCTTTTTCGAGAAGGAAGATCAGGAAACTCAGATTTTCGTATCTCTTCAACTATATATTCTTTTCGAAACTGATATATATAGTTGTTTTCAGTTCTAGAAATAACACCTTGCCAATAATATGATAAATCTTTAGCAGTCTCTTTCTCCTGACCGATCTCTGTTTCATCTACTTGACGGGCAAGATGATAGTACATTTTTGACTCTTCACTCATTTTTTCTTTTCCTTGGTGTCAGCGGAGGCGGCTGCCCTCTCCCACCACTGATCGGGTTATGAACAACCGCCCCCTGTGGTCTCAAGCGTGTGCCTAGGCCAAAAATGGGGTAGTAGTGGTTATTTTTGAAATTTTAGCTTGGTTTGGCACCAGCGCTTCGTGCAATGTTTAATACTTTGAGATAGCTCCAAAATCTAGCTCCACGCCCCAGTCCTGAACCGACTCATCTATAGTGAACTCGATGAACCCAAGTTCCCCGAGTCGCATCAACTCCCTATGAAAAGTTCGTCTCGTGACATTCCGGTATGCCGACTGCACGTAATTTGCCTCCAGTAGCTCTGACAGACTGATTTTGCGGGACGAGGCATCTGAGAAGGGATCTACAGGCTCTGTCTCGCTCAGGAGAAAGTCGAGAAGATTGTACTCTCTCTGGTTCAAGAGCCGCCGCCGGGGCCCCATTCTTTTACTGAAAGCGCGGATGATCATCGTTCGGTACACTAACCGATTGATCCTTGCTTTGACGAAATTGTTTATGCCTTTGAGCTCACTCGCAAAGCCAGCCACGCCAAAGCGAATAAATGGCATCACGTCGAAAGGCTGGCTTTTTCGGCATTGTTGTAGGATTGATTTGTATTCCTGTTCGTGGCTATAGAAGTAGTTGGATAGCCCGTAGAAGCCATGGACATTATACCCGCGCTGAAAGAGGATGCCTGCCTCCACGAGCCGGGAGACTCTGCCATTGCCGTCTCCGAAGGGGTGAATCGTCACTAGGAAGAAGTGGGCGAGCAGGGCGCGTATAACCGGATGAATGCCATCGAACCGGCGGGAGTTGATGAAATCGATGTACTCCTCCATCAAACGAGGCAGCCGTTCGTACGGGGCACCTCTATGGACTCCTCCAAGGTCTTCAGCGCCCACCTTAACGGGAGATCTGCGGAGTTCTCCAGGAATATTGTTGTGGGTATCCGAATCCCGGGTGATCGTTTCGTGCATTGTGAGGATGTCTTGCAAGTCAACAGGCCGGCTGTCCGGAAGAAATCGTTTTTTTACCCAGGATTGAGCCACTCCGGCGTTCCTGATCTGCAATTGTTCCTTTGTCGCAGTCTTCCCTTGATCGTCGTGATCTTGTTGTTCGAGTCGTTCCATCTGTTGAGCAACCTCCGCCTCGGAAAGGGGGTTGCCTTCTATCGCAGTCGTTCCATGAACCGCACGCACTCGGTTCAGCCTGTCGAGCTGATTCTGCCACTCCTGTGGGAACGCTAGGTTCAGAGAGGCTTCCTTGTATGCCTCGATAGAGACGAGATCCTGAAAGAGATCTTGAGCGTTAAGATCGTACTCGAAGGAGAACCTTTCCCAGTCCATATTTGTCCCCTTATTTGACAGTTAATTTGACAGATAGGACAAATGCTTAACATAAAGAATATAATGGATTTATATCCTTTTAACAAGGAAGTTGGGCAAAAATTCACCCTTATCTGACGGGATAATTGACAGCCTATTTGGCAAAGACTTGTGCAGGCGTCAAGGATTTTCTTCTGAAGAGGTTTATCTCTGACTAGCTCCCGCTGCCGGGCACGGCTATAGCCTCAACCTCGACGAGCATTCCGGTCAGGACTAGATCGGCGACCGTCACGGTAGAGCTGGCGGGGACTTGGTTGGGAAAGGCTTCGGCGCGGGCGGCCGCATATTCGGCGTAGCGACCCGTGTCGGTGATAAACGAGGTGATCTTGACCACGTCGTCCATGGTCGCGCCGGCCTCGGCGAGCACGGCGCGGATATTGGCAAACACTTGGCGCGACTGCGCGGCCATGTCGCCTTCGCCGACGAGGTGCCCCTCCGAGTCGAGCGGCCCTTGGCCGGAGACATAGATCGTATCGCCCACCTGCACGGCCTGTGAGATGCGGAAATTCTCGGTCCAGGGCCAGGCGGGGTTGTATGCTTTGCGTTGGGTCATGGTGGGTATCCTATTATAGCGGTCTCAGATTTATTCTTGCACTGGTATTACTGCCAGAGCGGCTCCCCGTCCTCCATCATACTCTGCAGAAACGCCTCGTTCAACTCCACCCCTAGCCCTGGCTTTTCGCTCAGCACCACGTGCCCTTCCTGAATCACCGGCTCGTCGGAAAGGACCACGTCGTTCCAGGTGGGGTCGTCGTAGCGGTGGAACTCCAAGGCGAGAAAATTGGGCACACTGGCGCAGACGTGAGCGTCGGCCACTGTGCTCAAGGCGCTGGAATTGTTGTGCGGGGCAAAGGGGATGTAGTAAGTCTCGGCCATGTTGGCGATCTTGCGGCACTCGGAGAGGCCGCCGCACTTGGAAATGTCGGGCATGATGATATCGACCGCCTGCTGTTCGAGCATGTCGCGGAAGCCGTAGCGCAGATAGGCGTTCTCGCCAGCGCAGATCGGGGTGCGGGTCGAGTCGGTGATGCGCTTGAGGGCGTCGATATTCTCGGGCGGCACCGGCTCTTCGAGCCACATCAGATTCAGGTCCTCGAGCGCGTGGGCGAACTTCATCCCGGCGGTGGCGTCGTAGCGGCCGTGCAGGTCAATGGCCAAGTCCATGTGGGGGCCAACCGCCTCGCGGATCTGGTGCGCTTGGGCGACTAGATCCTCCAACTCAGCAGGGGTCACCGACCAATTCCAAGGATCGAGCTTTTCGGGATGGCCCGCGTCGTCGAGATCGAACTTAATCGCGGTGAAACCTTTTGCGCGCGCGTCCTCGGCGCGCTGTTTGTAGTCCGAATGGGCGCTATCGACGTAGAGGCGCACCCGGTCGCGGAACTTGCCGCCCAAGAGCCGGTAAACGGGTATGCCTTGGGCCTTGCCAGCCAAGTCCCAAAGCGCGACCTCAAGGCCGGTCAGCGCCGAAATCGCCAGACCCGACATGCCGCCGCGGAAGATGTAGCTGCGGCGAATACCTTCAAAGAGCGCATCGACATCGCGTGGGTCCTTGCCGATGAGTTGGTCGGCCATGGACTGGGTGGAGCCGCGCCAGCCGCCATCGACGTGGCTGGCCTCGCCGGTGCCGTAGATGCCCTCGTCGGTGTGGATGCGAACGTAATGGTAGAGATAGCGGGGTTGGCCGTTGGCCTTTATGCGCACTTCGGCGGTCTTGACATCGGTGATCTTCAATGGAATCCCTTTCTTTTATAGGTGCAGTTGGCCGATTGTGCGCGTGGCAGCGTCGCAGTACCAGAGTACGCCCTCGTGGATGGTCAGTCCGTGGACTTCGGTGGGAGCTTCGACGCGGATGACCTCCCAGATGCGCCCGTCTTCGGGATCGAGGCGGTTGATGGTGCCGGCTGAGGTGTCGGCGACCCAGAGGGTGCCGTCGTCAGCCCAAGCTAGGCCGTGAACCCGAAGGCCGGGGACGCGGAAGGAATGGACTTCTTCCCAAGTGCTGGCATCCATCACGTGAACGAACTGCGAAGGCGGCGAGGCCACGTACACCTTGCCGTCCTTCCACTCGAGGCCGTGGGCCCCGGTGACGCGGCCATTTTGCTGGTCGGCGACCCAAGCGACGACGCCATTGCCCGGCGAATCCAGCTTGGCGATGGTCTGGCCCGTAGCCGGGTCGAGGCGGGCGATCTTAAGCTCAAAGGTCGAGGCGATCCACATAGAGCCGTCGCCGAGGGTAATGCCGCTGGAGTGTGCGGTGTCGGTCTGGGCTTCAAAAAGGGTCTCGCCGCTTTCGTAGTCGAATTTATAAATCTTGAGGTCAACTTGGTCGATGCACCAGAGGCCGTCGGGTGCGGCTTGCAGGCCGTTGGGCTGAGGTCCGGGACATTTGAAACGCTCTTCAACGCGGGCGATTTGGACGGTCATAACATGCTTTCTTTGCTAGGGTTTAGGATTAGGCCGACAGACCCATGAGGTAGTTCCAGTTCTGACGGCGGATGGCGCGCTCCTTGTAGTGGTCGCTCTGGGAGACGCCTAGCGGATTGGTGAAGTTGAGGATGTTGGTGGCGTCCTCGGCCCGGTCGCGCTCGTTCCAGTCGGCAGGTTTGTCAGCCGCCTCTGGGTCGTGATTCCAAGTGGGTGCTGTGTTGTCCTGAGTGCGGCGGAAAAGAACCTTGATCATGTGGCGCTTGTGCGGCGAGCGGTTGGCGGCTGTGCCGTGCCAGAGATCGTAGTGCGTGAAGGCTACGGTACCGGCCTTGACCACGAGCGGCACTTGGCCGCGAATGTTGGAGTACGTGGCCATGCGATCCGTCGGCGCGTTGCGGAACTGGGTGCCGGGGACGATGATCGTCGGCCCCATATCGGGAGTGACGTCGGTCGGGTAATACAGCCCTAGGAAGCGGTTGAGCAGCACATCGCGGTTGTTGAGACCGTCTTGGTGCCAGTTCATGTGCGGGGAGTTCGGCTGCTTGCAGTGCCAGTGGCGATGCGACTGCACTTCGTAGTCCGGGCCGAGCAGGCTGACGAGCGCGCCTGTGACGGCCGGATGGTCGAGTACTTGCCAGAGTTGGGGCACGGTTTCGGTGATGGCGTCGCCGGGGTTGTGGTTCAAAACGTCGAGCTGGGCGGCGATGGACTCGTTGAGCCCGGCGGGCAATTCAGGCTCGACGAGGTGGTAGCCGGAGACGAGGAAACGGGCCACTTCGGCGTCGCTGAGCAGATGCTCATTCATCGGCGATAACCTCCATTTTCTGTAGGATGAATTCATAGCCAATTACGTCCAACTCCCTGTCGTCGAACGGGGCCTGGAGGTGAGGAAATTGGACGATTTGCCAGCCGTCAACTACGGCGTCGTGTACGGTTTCGTAGGGCCAATCGGGTGCTGATTCGGCGTGGATTTCGGGCGCAAAGCCCGCGACCGGCTCGATGAGCGTTAGGCCGATGATGTTGGACATGACGCTAGGGGTGCGCGCCTGCAAGTAGAGCAGGCGTTGGCGGGGTGCGTCCATTGGGGGTGAATCACTCCTGTGATGCGGGGTGTGTACAGCGCAGCGCTTAATATAGAAAGGCGGTGCGGCGCGGCCAATGACGCCTCTTGATAGTAACTCCCCTCTTCCTTAGCTTGCCCTGCCGCACGGAATTCTACTAAAGGAGAAAATAGAAGATGCAGTACAATACCCTAGGCCGCACAGGCGTCAAAGTGTCTTCCCTGTGCTATGGTACTATGGCCTTTGGCGGCGATGCGGACGAGGCGACCTCCGGGCAGATGTATCGCTACTGCCGCGAGTTGGGGATCAATTTCTTCGACACGGCCAATGTCTATTCCAACGGGAGTTCCGAGGAGATACTGGGCCGGTTGATCCAAGGCGAGCGCGACGAGTTGGTCATCACCTCGAAAGTCTGCGGCGCGATGGGCGACGGCCCCAACGACCGGGGCTTGTCGCGGCGGCATATTGTGCAGGCCGTAGAGGCCAGTCTCAGGCGATTGCAGACGGACCGCCTCGACTTCTACTTCGTCCACAACTTCGACGAAGATACGCCGATGGAAGAGACCCTCGCCGCGCTCGACGACTTGGTGCGCGGCGGCAAAATCCTCTATCCGGCCGTGAGCAACTGGGCCGCTTGGCAAATTGCCAAAGCCCTCGGCCATTGCGCCCGCGAGGGGCTGGCGCCCTTTGCCTGCATTCAGCCCATGTACAGCTTGGCCAAACGGCAAGTGGAGGTAGAAATCCTGCCGCTGGCCCGCTCAGAGGGCTTGGGCGTGATTACCTATAGCCCCTTAGGAGGCGGCTTACTGACCGGCAAGTACGGGATCGACAAGCGGCCCGAGCGGGGTCGGCTTTTGCAGCAGGACAACTACATCAAGCGCTACGCCAATCCCGTGTTCTACGAGATCGCTGAGCGCTTCGTGCGCTATGCCGGCGACCAGGGCGTGCATCCGGCGACCTTGGCCGTCGCCTGGGTAATGGGGCATCGAGACGTGACCGCGCCGATCGTCGGCGGGCGCGACCTAGACCAGCTAAAGCCGTCGCTCGCCGCGCTCGACTTTGTCATGTCGGACGAGATGCGCGCCGAAGTGTCGGCGCTTTCGATCGCACCGCCGCCAGCTACCGACCGCGACGAAGTTCAGTTTTAAAGGAGAAAAACGATGAGACCGAACAAGCTGCGCGAAAAACTCAACGCCGGCGAACCTACGCTAGGCACCCACATCCACACCACTTGGCCTTCGATCGTCGAAGCCCTAGGGCATACGGGCGCGTACGACTATGTGGAATTTGTCGCCGAGTATGGCCCCTTTGATCTGCACGACTTGGACAACCTCGCCCGAGCCGCCGAGCTATGGGATTTGGGAACGATGATCAAGGTCGATGCCGAGAACCGCGCTTATGTGGCCCAACGAGCCATAGGGTCGGGCTTCGGCAGCGTGCTCTTTGCCGATGTGCGCGATCCGGACGACGCACGGGCCTGTGTGCGCTGCGTGCGCGCCGACGCGCCCGGGGACGAAGGCACCTATGGGGTAGCCATGCGGCGCATCGCCTATATGGCCTATGGCGGCACCCCAGAATACGTCCAAGCTCTGCGCGACGTGGTCGTGGTTTTGATGATCGAAAAGGAAAGTGCCGTCGCCGATCTAGAGGCCATGCTCTCGGTAAAAGGGGTCGAGATGGTCCAATGGGGAGGGGCCGATTACTCTATGAGCGTCGGCAAGGCCGGCCAGCGCGGCGCGCCAGAAATTGCCGCAGCCGAAGAGAAGGTCTTTAAGACGGCCTTGGAGATGGGCGTCCATCCGCGCGCCGAGATCAACACAGCCGACGACGCCAAGCGCTATCTCGACATGGGGGTGCGGCACTTCTGCGTCGGCACGGATATAGCGGTGCTATACGGGTATTGGCGCGACCAAGGCGAGGCGATGCGGCGGGCGCTGGAGGGCGAATAGGTCAGCGCCGCTGCTGGTGGACGCCCGCCCTGCCCGGCGGCAATGTATCCGCAGATGGGCGCAGATGTGGCTTCTTAGTGTAGGCTGGATTCCCGCTTTCGCGGGAATGACATCTTCACCTTGCGGAAGCAAGACAAACAGAAGTCTAGGGCATTAAGAAATGAATTTGATTGACAGACCACTTACCGCCGCCAGACGCTCGTCCGCAGCCCTTCGATGCCTTCGGCCAAGGCGCGGCGGTAGAGCCACAAGTCGCCGCCATACGCTATGCAGCGGAAGCCTCGGCGCAGCATCTCCGTTCCCTCCTCGATGGTATTGACCAAGTAGCCAGCGGCCTTGCCGTGGCGCTCGCAGGCATCGACGACGCGGTCAAGGGCGGCGGTGAATTCGGGATGGTCAAACTGCCCGGGAATCCCCAAGAAGTTGCTCAAGTCAAAACCCCCTATCCACAGCACATCAATCCCCTCCACGGCGGCGATGCGGTCGACGTTTTCGAGTCCGGGGCGGTTTTCGATCTGAGCGATTAGCAGGCCCTCGGTGTTGGCGTGGTCGATCTTGCCAACGATGGAGCCTTCGGCGAAGTGGTCGTGGGCGATTTGGAAGGCTGCGCCGCGCTGGCCAATGGGCGGGTACTTGCCCGACTGCACGATGACCTCGGTCTGCTGCGCATCGCTAACCATCGGCACCATGACGCCTCGAGCCCCCACGTCGAGGACGCGAGCGATGAAGTGGTATTGGGTCGCCGGCACTCGCACAAACGGCTCGATGTGGTCGGCGTTGGTGGTGGCGATCAGGTCGCGCACCGTCTCGACACTCCAGCCGGTGTGCTCCATGTCGTACATAATGAATTCGGCACCAGCCTCGGCAGAGAGACGGGCAATGCCCGGAGTGCAAAACTCGAAGGTCATGGTGCCGATGGCCGTGCCGCCTTCTTTGAGGGTGCGTTTGACTTTGTTGGGTTTCATCCGATAGCTCGATAGCGGTTCAGTTTTTCTTTCAGACAGGGGTGGTCGGCAGCTTGGGGGTTGACGAGGTGCTGGGGCAGGCGACCGGAGGCCACTTCGATGAGGCTGCGGCAGGCGCTGCGGCCGATGAGGCGGAAGCACTCGTCGGTCCAGCAAAGCCCGTGCGGGGCGACGATGGTCTGGTCGGTGAATGCCAGCACCGGCTCGTCCTGGGGTACAGGCTCTGTTTCAAAGACATCGAGGCCGGCACCGGCGATCTGCCCCTGTTGCAGGGCATGGGTGAGGGCCTGCTGATTGACGATGGGGCCGCGGGCCGTGTTGATGAGGTAGGCGCTTTCCTTCATCAGTGAGAGCTCGCGCTCGCCGATGAGGTGATGGGTCTCCTCCGTTAGGGCACAGCAGATACAGACGTAGTCTGCGCGTTGCAGCAATTGGTCGAGTTCGACTAGTTCGGTACCAGCTGCGCGCGCCTGTGCCGCATCGACGAAAGGATCGGCGGCAATGCAGCGAATGCCGAAGGGCGTGGCTAGGGTGCAGATCTCGCGGCCGATATTGCCTAGGCCGACCAGCCCCAGCGTGCGGTCCGTGACGCCCATGCCTATGTAGTCGAGGCGCTCATGCCAGCGGCCCTCGCGCACCAAGCGATCCTTGGCCAGCATCTTGTGGCTGAGGGCCAAGAGATACGTCAGGGCCATGACCGCCACTGGCCGGCGCACGCCGTCGGGGGTAATCGTCAGGAGCACGCCCTGCTCGTTGCAAGCTGCCACGTCAATACTGTCGTAGCCGACGCCGAAGCGGGCGACGATCGCCAGCTTGTCTGCTCCCTGCAAGGTCTCAGCGCTGACTATTGAGGCGAGAACTAGCAGGCCGTCGTAGTCGCGAATCTGGTCGGGGCGCAGCTCGGTGGTGTTTTCCGCGAGGAATTCCCACTCGACCTTTGGGGCTTCGTCGAGCAGGTCGAGACCAATATCGCCGAAGCCGAGGGTGCCGTCGGCCTTGAGAAAGTCGCGGGTGACACCGATGCGAAAGGTTGTAGTCATGGCGACAAACAAGATAGGGCCTGATGGGCAGCTATCAAGGGGAGAGTCGGCTGTATAGGGCGGGGATCACATTGTCTGCCATTAGATGCAGAAAGCAGCTACACAACAGCGAGCTCGTCAGACAAAAAGGTGCTGCGATCACCTGCGCATACCGCCTCGCTAGTCGTGCCGCAGATCCTCGCGCTCCATCCACAAGCGCAAGATGCGCGGTGATTGCCGCAGATAATAGAGATAGGGCCGGTCCTGCCAATGCTTTTTGGCGGTGCGCTTGTTGTCGTGAGGGTGCATGTTGTACTTCCCTCGATAATCGACGACGGTCTTCTTGTGGTTGTCGAGGGCAATGGTCAGAATGCGCTGCGGCAGCTTGGCCGGGTAGGTCATCTGCATCGACCACACGGACCGCTCGCCCTCCGAGCAGCGCTGGGCATACGAGGCGGCGCAGTGGTGCATGACGCGCCCTTCGGCTAGCAGGTCGAGTGCGGTGCACAACTCGCGTATTGACCACCGCACGCGCTCGCCCGAGAATGCGTCTTCTTCCTCCCACTCGAGTCCGCGAAAGCCAGACGCCTCCCACGCATCTTCCTCGCCGAGGGCGTAGTCGTCGGCGTTGAGATCGCCGTGCCACTCATCAACCAAACGCAGCAGCTTGGTGATGCTGCGGCCTTTCATCGAGAAGTTGGGCTGAGCCGGCGGCCCCTCAATGAACTGGCCATTGGGGCCAGGCAATTGCTGGGGCACGAATTTCTGGTAGTGGATGTAATCGACAATCGGGCCGATGTAGGTGGGCTCCAGCATGGGTTGGTTGGCAAAAAAGAGCATCACTGTCTCCCAGAACGGCTCGTCTCGCTGGTAGTCCTTCAGCCGCGTGGATAAAACGGCCCGACAGGTGCGTCCATCCATGCCGGCGAATTGCGCCCAGCGCAGGGCGCGCGAGACCGGCCAGTGCCGATTGGCGGTGGGAAAAAGGTGCGCCATGCGCTTGGTCAGCCGCAGCGGTAGGTCGGCCTTGCGGATGTTCTGGCCGATGCCGATGTGCTTGAACCACTCCTGCTCGCGGTGCGCCGTCGGAAGGTCTCCTTGGAGGAAGGCGGTGTCCATAAAAGGCGGCACCTCGTAGCGGGACAGCAGATGCCGCGTGAGGCTGCGGAACTGCGCCCGAGGGCTGAGGAGGTCGGTGCGCCACTCCTCGACGGGCCGGAGCCAGTCGCCGTAGTGGCGGGCGAGTTGACCGAGGGCGTCCTCGTAGTTGTTGCCCTCTTCGCGCGGCCGGTTGAGGAATCCCGTTTTGAGGCCGAGGAGGTCGGCGCGTCGCTCTATGTGCTTGAGCAGGCGGTAGAGAGCTTGACGGCGCTTGGGGTCTTCGGCCGCGGCGACGAGCGCGATGAGCTTACGGCTGAGCGGATACCTTTCATCCGGAGGGATTTCGCCGCGGAAGGCCCGGTTGATGAGGCGGGCGCGTCCCGGGGTGTGGCTGCGGCCGGGGTGCGGCGCGACCGGTCGCAAGGTGTCGGCGGCGAGTTGACGCTCGATTGCAAGCTGGTTCTCGGTTTTGTCGCGCTGGAGCGCTAGGCCGTTTTTGCGGCACCAGATGATATAGCTCGAAAGGGACGGGAAGCCGAGTGTTGCGGCGTAGTGCCGGAGGGCGTCGTCAAACGCTGGCCGGGCCGATGCAGTCGTCATGGGCACTTTCCTGAGAAGGGCTAAAAAGTAAAAGGCGCGGAAAAGGCGTAATCATGTCAACGAGAAAATCTCGGAGCGTCCTCGTCCGTTTTGATTTTGCGGAGAGTAAGTGCTACCGGAGCATCGGCAATGCGCTACGCGCCGATGCGCTCCAAAGCCACGGCCGCGTTGGCACGGGCGTAGCGGTCCTCGTCGTCGATGTTTTTGCGCAGTGCGGGCACAGCTTCGGCAGCGGCTGGACCGATCTTGGCCAGCGCGAGTGCGGCGTTGTGGCGGATCCAGCTCTCGGAGTCTTGCAAGCGACGGCTCAAGGCGGGCACGGCTTCGGCGGCGGCCGGACCGATATTGCCCAGTGCTTCAACCGCGTTGCGCCGCACCCACTCAGCCTCGTCGTCAAGGACACGGGTGAGATGGGGCACGGTGTCGGACGCTGTGGTGCCCAAGTCGCCGAGCACATCGGCGGCCGCGGCGCGGAGCCACCAGTCGTTTTCGTCGAGCAGTTCCACCATGTGGGGCACAGCGGGGCGGCTAACGGCTGAAAGGGCGAAGACCGCGTCGAGTTGGCTGGGGTTGGTGTGTGCGTTGGCTAGGTTGGCTTCGAGACGCTCAGCGGCCTCGCCGCGTAGCGCGTTCAAGAGGACGGGCATTGCTTCTTTGCCGCGAGCAGCCAAGACATATACGGCGCGCAGCCGCTCGGCTTCGGCTTCGGCGTCTAGAGTCTGACGCAACTCGTCGAACGCAACCGCCGTAGGGGCTGCGGTGCCATCGGTGCTGCGCATCCAGTCCCAAGCACGGCGGCATAGCTCGGTGGGTGGGTCGGTGCCTTCGGCTTGCCAAGTGCCGTCGCGATGGTCCCACGAAGGTGCCCGCGGCTCGCCCATGCGGGTGAAGAGGAACTTGACCATGAAGCGGTCGCGGTCGCTGGCGTTGGGCATGGCGCGGTGCCAGAGGTCGTAGTGGACGATGGTCACCGTTCCAGCCCGGCCGCAGAGGGGCTGTTCTTCCCGCTCGTAGGCTTGTTTCGATGAATTGTAGTACTGGGTGGCCGGTAAGATCGCGGTCGGACCCATGTCCAAGCTGACGTCCTGCGGATAGTAGAAGGCCATGGTCCAGCGAGTGCGGTGGTGGCGGACGTTCTGGTCGTTTTCATAGCTGTCTTGGTGCATACCTTGGCCTTGGGATCCGCTGGGGTTGTGGTGGCAGTGGCGGTGCGGGTGGATGAGGTAGGAGGGGCCGAGGAGGCTCTGGAGAGCACCATCAACAGCGGGGTCGCGGAGGATCTGGTATAGGTCCGGGACTTTGGGGAGGATCTCGTTGCCGGGATTGCCCTCGGTGGCGAAGAGGGTTTCGATCTGCTGGTGGATATTTTGGTGGACCGCAGGCGAGTGAGCGGCTTGCACGGTGATATAGCCATTGGTCAGGTAGGCTTGGACTTGGGCGTCGGTCAGGAGGATGGGTGCGGGCATGAGGCGGGCCTTTTTGCTGTAGAGAAGGATCAATGCGCTGCTTGCTCAACGAATATAAAGCAAATTGGCCATGCGGATTGCAAGCGACGTTGTCCCAAGTCAGTCTAGTGCCACAGCTTGACGCGGCGTTTTTAATTCTGCATAGAGGGCGGCACAAAAACTAGCTGCTTCCCGTACAAAGGAGGGATTTTGTCGAGTCTGGATTACGCACTGATGGCGCTCTATATGCTCTTCTTGGTGGGGATGGGACTGTACTACAGGAGGTTCGCCCAGGAGAGTATGGAAAATTACTTCTTGGGTGGGCGCAAGATGAAGGGGTGGATGAGCGGTACCAGTTATGCGGTCACCTGCATGAACGCCGACGTAGCACCGGCGTATTGCGGCATGACGGTCATCACTGGGACCTTTATCTGCTGGTGGTATTTGAGCCGCTTCGGGCTGGCGCTGATGATCGGTGGGTTGCTCTTCGCTGTGTGCTGGCGGCGGTTGAAAATTTTCACCTCGCCGGAATTTTACGAACTCCGCTTTGGCGGTGCGGCCGCGCCGACGATGCGCGCTTGGGTTTCGCTGCGCAGTGCCTTTATCGCAGTGGTAGCTTGGACCGGAGCCGGGCTTTTGGGGCTGACGAAAGTGTCCGAGGCGCTCTTGGGCTGGTCGCGCTTTGAGACCTTTTTGCTGGTCATTCCGATCATTTTGGTCTATGTGGTGCTCTCCGGCTATATGGGCGTGGTGGTGTCGGATTTGATCCAGACCGCGATCATGATCGCGTCCTCACTGGTACTGATGGGCTTGGTCTGGGCCGACTTCGGCGGGCCGACGGGGCTTTATCAGGCGTTGGTGACGCAGTTTGGGGAAGGGGTCGTTAGCTGGCATCCGCCGATGAGTCACGAACTTTTGGGGGTGGTGGGGATTATCGCTTGGACGATGGGGACCGCTATCGGCTATGGCGGCGACGTGGCCCCGATGGCCGGAGCGATGGAGGGCCAAAGGCTGCTCTCGTGCCGCAACAGCCGCGAGGCAACGCGGATGTACATCTGGACCGAGATCACGCTCTTCCTAATGCTGGCGGTGCTGACTCTGCCCGCTCTGGGGGCGATGGTCAAATGGCCGGGCCTGTACGACGGCAGCATGGACAAAGAACTAGCCTACGGTCTCTTGTTGGGCCACTACCTGCCCTCGGGTCTTCTGGGGTTGGCGCTGGTGGCGATGTTCGCCTCGATCATGTCCACGGTGGATTCCAACATGAATTTCGGGGCTCAGGTCTTTATCAACGACGTGTATCGGCGCTTTATCAAGCACGGCGCTGAGATGGCGCACTACATGAGTGTCGGTCGGGTGGTGATGCTAGCGATCATGGGCCTCTCGCTGGCGGTCGCGCTACAGGCCGAGAACGTCATTGATATCGCGGTTTTCATGCTCGGGCTTTCCTCGGCCGAACTGACGGCCAATTGGGGCCAGTGGTGGTGGTGGCGCTTTAACGGCAAGGCGCGATTAGCCGCCTCTTTCGGCGGGCCGATAGTCTTTCTATTGAACAAGTACGTGGTTTTCGTCCATTTGATCGACGCAGGGCAGGATGTGGCGTATGTGATAGTTCTCTCGTCGATTGCCGCGACGTGTCTGCTCTGGATCGCGGTGGCGCTTTGCACCGAGCCAGAGTTAGAGGAAAAGCTCTTGGCCTTCTATAAAGAGGCGCGGCCGATGGGATGGTGGGGGCCGATCGCGCAAAAGGCGGGTGTTGAGACCGGTGGCGGCGCACCGATCGCGCACGGCTTGGGTCTCGCCCTGCTCGGTGCGGTGGCCGTGGGAGGGGGTGTTATCGGCTTTTCGGGGTTTTACGTGGGGCGCTGGACCGTGGCGTTGGTCGGCGGGTTGGTGGCGCTGGCGCTGGGGGTAGCGTTGCGAGGGGCGTACGCGAGATATATGCGCCGAGTGGGCGCGGACGAGGGGTAACGAGATAGGCAGTACTGCAATGTGGTCTGGTCCCGAGAGTTAGAGTACAAGGGTTCCTGACCGCAGAGGCCGCGATGCCCACGTAGCTACGACGTTTCCGGTGCTGGCCGCGCCGCTGGCGTCGCCGAGAATGCGTCCTCTCCCTCGCCCACAGTGATGGCGGAAAATTGCACGTATCCCCACATGTGGGGCTCGTGCATATTGATCACTCCCATCGGCGACCACACCCAATTGTCGCAGGGAACGCCCTCCTTCTTCAAATAACCGCCTTTGTAGCGGTCGAACTCCCACTCGACGCGGGAGAAGTTCACGCGCCAGCGGTCACCGGGATTGGGGGGGCAGGCGGTGCCGGCGTATTGCTCCATGCTGCTCCAGGGAATAGCCACTTCCACCGACCAGCCCCGATCCACATCGTCCGAGCAATTGAGGGTGCCATCGATCTGCACAGCGTGCTTGATACCTGCAAAGTCGAAGCCCCAATTGGCCTCGCCGCCGCGGTTGTATTGCTTGGGCAGATAGAGATCCCAGGCCACGTTGAGCGGGTTGATCTCAAATTCCATATAGTGCTCGCCGTCATCGTCCGGGTCGATGAAGATCTCGAAATCGTTGTCATTGCAAATGACCGAGTCGCGCTTGGTCAGCGTGCCCCATACGTGCGGCTCTTCCATGTCGGTACCAAAGTAGAAATAGTCGTCGTCCCACAGCATGGCGACTCGGGTGGCAAAGCGAGGCAGGGGCTTTTTGTCGCCTTCGATATCGACGAACAAGGGAGTGCGGCGCGCGCGCTTCCAGGATGCTTCGGTGAGGTGGCCGTCGATGGTGAGGGGTTCTTTGGCGCGGTAGCACATGTATTGCTCGGGGATGATCTGGCTCATCGGTTATTTCCTTGGTTTTTGAGGATAGGTCGGGTGAGGTCTGAGAGGCGCAATCGCTGCTTGCCTTGGTCGTCAAAATTGTCTGGGGCTAACCAAGTCAGGAAGGCTTTTTCCAGCTCCGGCCACTCCGAATCAATGGCTGCGTACCATGCGGTGTCGCGATTGCGCCCGTTATAGACCGTTGCTTGGCGAAAAATTCCCTCAAACGAAAATCCCAGACGTTGGGCGGCCGCCCGCGATGCTTGGTTCAGGCGGTCGCACTTCCACGAGTAGCGTCGATAGCCCAATTCGAATGCCTTCTTCATCATGAGGTACATGGCCTCGGTGGCCAAAGGCGTTCGCTGTAGCCGCGGGGAATAGTGGATGTGCCCCACCTCAATAGCGCCGCTTGCAGGTACAATGTTGAGATAGCTCGCGACACCGCAGGCAGCCCCAATACTCTTGTCCACGATGGCAAAGAACAGTGGATCGTCTCCCAGGCACGTCTTGTTCATCCAGTCCCGGTAGCTGTCTTTGTCGGAGAATGGGCCGTATGCCAAGTACGTCCAACTCTTGCCTTCCGCATCAAAGGCGTTGGCCTGATACAAGTCGTCGAGATGGCTATCGACTTGCAGTGGTTCCAACCGACAGAAGTGACCTTCTATGCATTCTCGCGGCGGATTGGGTGGTGACGTCCAATCAGGCAGTGCGAAGCTGATGGGCTGTCCAAGGCTATTGGTACGTTCGCTCATGCCATCTTCTTGGCCCGAAAGCAAATTCAGAACTCGCGTCGATCGCAACGACGTGAGCCCCGCGCTCGATTATGTTATGTGCCGTATCTCCTAGGCATCTGCCAATCCGTGCTGAAACCAGACTGCTTTAGTATTGCGATCCCTTTTTCGAGATTCAATCCAACTCCCGCGACGCCATGTGAATCATCTCCCGGGACGCAGGGGACTCCAAGATCCAGCGCCATTGCCAAAATAGATCTGGATACATAGGGTTCAGATCCCCCCTTTTCGAAGGCTCTGAGATTGAAATCTAAAATCGATCCAAGATCCTTGATCTTCTCAAGATTTCTTCGGATTCTCTCCTTGATTTTTGGGGTTTCTAAGCGCTGACGATAGTCCGTGTCGTGCATTCGAATTAGATCAAAATGTCCGACCACCTCGGGTTCGAGTTGCTCTAGTAGCTCGTACTGTTGGTCGAAGTACGCACAGAAAAGCGCATCGATTCCTCCGACCTCCTCAATGGCCTGGGCATACCATGCTGGCGGACCATCGATACAGATGTCTTTCACGTGATGAACCGAGCCTACGATGTAGTCAGGTTGAAATCGATCCCGCAGATTGTTTACGTGCGCTACATAGCCCGTGTAGCTCTCTGTTTCGAACCCAACTAAAATCCGAATGGAATCGCGATACTTCTCTTGCAGCTTGCGGGCGACGGAGAAATAGTTTTCGAATCGTCTGAGCATTGACTGCACTGTGTGTCCTTCCTCAGCGTCCCAAGGAAACAGAAAATCTGCTGAAACGGGAGGGATATGTTCAGTCACTCCTACCCATTTAAAGCCCTTAGAAACGTAAGCGCAGATGATCTCCTCAAGCGAGGAATCATTTGCGTCGCCGAATTCTTTGCTATGTCCACCGTGGATGGATACAAGAGCATCAGATGGGGGTTTTGGCCTTGGCTTCAGCATCGAGGCGTCTCAGTATACCGCATCGACAGACCCCGCCCGGGGTGCCAGTCCGTTCCAGCCGTCCGCCACTGCGCTCGTCTGCTTAAAAAGCTGTAGAAGCGGTGCCCACATGGCCTCGCGCACGCGGCTGGCCGCTTCCATATCGCCGGCCATTAGGGCCTGCTTGAGTTCGCGGCCTTGCTCCTCTTGGATTTGTGCGCTCTCCTGTGCTTGGGCCGCTAGGGCGCGCACTGCATCGATGTGGCTGTCGATCAACTCGGCCACCGGCGTGGTCGAATCCGTCTCGGTATTGTAATCGCTCGACGGCCTGAAGTGGGGCCGCTGACGCTCGCCCTTTTCGTCGTAGAACGTATGCGTCGGCTGGATGTGCGGCGTCACCGAGAGGTACATATAGACCGGCTCGTCGCCGATGACTCGCACCGAGTGCGGCTCGTCGGTTCGGGCGTAGCACATTTGCCCCGGTCCAATTTCTTTCACCTCGCCGTTGATTTTGAACTCCACCCGACCCGCCAAAATGATGAAGATCTCGTCGCCTAGATCATGCGTGTGCCAAGCGTCGAGCGAGCCTGTGCCTGGCTCTAGGCGGCAGAAGCGGGCGCGGATCTGCGGCCGCACCAGAATATTGCGGATATCCCGGCGACAATCGTAAACTTCAAATCCCATGTTTTCCTCCTTGAAAGGCAAGAGCAGATTCACTACCTTGCGCCGGCACAATCTAATGCCCGCCATGCGCTTAGCAAAGGCCCGCCGATGATGACCCCCGAACAGCGCTACTTCTTCGATTTGACCGGCTATCTGCACCTTGAAGGCGTGCTCCAAGGCGCAGCCTTGCAAAAGGCCCAAGAGGCAGCTCAGCGCTATATCGACACCCCGCCCGATCAGGTGCCCGACGGCTTTGAGATCAATCTGGAGCGCGAGCACTTCAACTGGTATTTGCACGCCTTTGCCTTTGACAAGGCCCTCGAAGCCCTGACCATGCACCCGGAGACTTGGCCGATCGTCAAAGAATTGCTCGATGATCGGCCGCGGCTCGGCGGCGGCAATATGATGGTCGATTTCCACGGCAAACCCTTCCACCCCCTGCACTCGGGCCACGAGGGTTCACTGCGGGCGGAAGTGCCGGGCTGGCGTCGCTACCAAATTCACAACGGCCGCATTTCCTGCAATGACTTGGTCTTTTTCTTTTACCTCACGGATGTGCATCCGGGCGACGGCGGCCTCATTGTCCTACCTGGCTCGCACAAGGCCAATTTCCCTCGCCCGCAGGAGATGTTTTATCCGGGCAGTTACAAGGATGGCACGTATAACGACGACTACAACTCCACCGAAGTCCCCGAGGGTGTGGCCAATTTCAACCCCAAGGCCGGGGATGTGGTCGTCATTTCCGAGCTGGTCGTCCACGGTGCCCTTTCTTGGCAGCCCAAAGACCGCCAGCGCCGCTTTTTGACCCTGCGCTATTGCAGCCAGCACATTCCCGCTTCCAACCCCTTGCCCGAGGGCGTGAAGGTGCGCCTCTCGCCCGAAACCCTCGAGTTGATCGAAGTGGCACCCTTCCAAAAAATCAAAAGCATCGTCCAACAAGAAAGTGCAGTGGGGAGTGCCTGATGGGCGGTTCTCTCGACATCACCGACGAGCAACTCGTCCACTTCGAGCGCACTGGGTTCTTCCTGATACCCAACCCCCTCGGTGTCGAGGGGATGCGCCAGATTGACTTCCGGCAACAAGAGGTGGAGCCGGAGTGGGGGCGCACCGAGTTCCCCGAGGGCTGCAATCGGCTGGCCTGCCAGTTCCTGATGATCGGCGAGCCGCTGCTGCAGATGGTGGAGCACCCTGAGTTGGTCGAAGCGGCGCGGCGGATATTAGGTGCCGAAGAGGTACACGTGGGTGCCTGCGGCATCGGAGATGCCTCGAAGATTGTCAGCGCCGACGGCCGACCGCAGCGGCAGGTCCACTGGCACGTGGACGGCGGGCCGGAGGTGAAGCAGGTCTCCTTCCGCACCGCCCTCGACCGCCACGACGCCAGCAATGCACCGCTGCGGGTGCTGCCCGGCAGTCAGCACCGTTCCCGCGAGGAGGTGGCGGCTGAATTGCTACAGCTCGAACTGGCCACCGGCACCCACGACGAGGTGCCGACGCACTGCTTCGCCCGTCATCCTAGCGAAGTCGAGGTCGTCCTCGACCCTCGGTGGACTTTGGTGTGGACGCCCTCGTGCTGGCACGCTACCGGGGTGAAGACGGCCGCTGGCCCGCGACGCGCCATGGGATGGAATTACTTCCCGCCGGGCGGCCGCAAGCGCGACTTGGCGGCGCTGAAGCACCTGCATCCGGACTGGCCGGACTGGCCCGAGGCGCGGCAGCGTCTCTGGGGTTTGGTCGATTGACGATCGTAGAAATTTTTAGCGGAGGAGTTTCCTATGGCGGATTCAATTCAGTTGTTGAGCGACGAAGAGGTGCAGCGATTTATCGTGGATGGATGTCTGACTGTGCAGGCGGATTATCCACCCTCATTTCACGCCGGTATTCGCGATCAGATTGAGGCGGTTTTTGCGGAAGAAGGCAATCCCGGAAATAACATTTTGCCTCGGGTTCCGCAGATCGGACGCGTGTTTGAGCACCCCAATGTGCAGGGCGCCCTGACCAGTTTATTGGGGCCAGATTACATTTTGAACCCCCATCGACATTGCCACTTGAATCCGCCCGGGCGCAGCGGACAGCAATGGCACAAGGATTGTTATGTGTACGATCACAATTTGCGGCATCCGAGATTTTATTGGGTGCTCGCTTTTTACTTTCCGCAAGATACGACAGAGGATATGGGGCCTTCGGGCGTGTTGCCCGGGATGCAGATGTACAAAACCATTAGCGCTGTGGATCCTGAGCAAACGCAGGAAGAAGCGCGGGCATTCTGCGGTCCTGCGGGGACGGTGGCGCTTGTTCACTTTGATTCTTGGCATCGCGCAACAGAGAATGTCAGTACTAAAAATCGGTATATGCTGAAATTTCAGTTTGCGCGTACACGGGAGCCAGAGAAACCGACTTGGGATCATCAAAGTCGTGCGTGGTCGCCCGGCATGGAGGATCGGCATCCGGCCATATCGCGAGATGTCTGGTACTGGTTGTGCGGAAAGCCCAAGAAAAAACAGCAGCCCCCAAAAGGCGATCTGAAAAACTTGCTCTCGGTCTTAAAGCGCGGATCGGAGTGCGAGCGCTTGGATGCGGCGTATGGGCTAGCCGAGTTTGGCGCGCCGGCCGTGCCTGAACTCGTCGCCGCCATGCGGGAGGAAGCACTGGCCACGATCGCAGAGACCGAGGCCAAGACGCCGGACAATGCCCACGGAACCAATCCCACGAGTGGTTGTGCGGCGCTGGCATTGGCGTCGATAGGCGAACCGGCCGCAGGGGCTTTGGCGGGGATGTTGTCCGATGAGCACTGGTGGGTGCGAGCGGTCGCCGCCCATGTGTTGGGACGCTTGGGCGCGAGCGCAATGGAGGCAGAACCCGCCCTGAGAAAGGCGATGAGCGATCGCCACTGGTGGGTGCGCCGCAATGCGCTTGAGGCTTTGAGCGCCATCGGCGTTTTTTCTGCTGAGCTGATTGCAGACCTGACAGACGCACTTGGCGATGAGGACTACCGCGTGCGCCGCAACGCCGCGCTAACCTTGGCCAAGTCCGGCGAAGCGGGTTGTATTGCGCTTGAGGCATTGCGCGAGATGCTCGAGGACGACAACCGCTACAACCGATTTTACGCCGCTTATGGGTTAAAACAAATTGACACGCCCGACGCACTGGATATTTTGCTGCGCGCACTGTTCAACTCGCGCTGGTGCTCCATTACGACAAAAGACAACCTCTATTGAGCGCCCGATCACAAGCCAAAAGCCGTGCTAAATAATGCGTAGGGCGATGGACTCAGGAACCTGCTGGCGGTCGCCAGAGAACGTCGTCTAAGGCAAAAGAAAAAAGGATACTTCCATGTCCGAACACATTACCATTCTCGGTGGCGGCAATACGGCATTTGCCACGGCTGCAAATCTGACCCTGAAAGGTTTTGATATTACGCTTTGCGAATTGCCAGAATTTGGGCACACGCTCGATCCGGTGCGCGACCAAGGCGTGATTCATTTGGTGGGGGTCGAAGAGGCGGGGGCCGCAAAAATTCACTGCACGACCACGGATATTGAAGTGGCTCTGAATGCGTCTGACTTGATCCTGTTAATCGTGCCGGCGTATGCCCACAAGCCATTTGCCATTGCCTGCGCCCCCCATCTCAGACCCGAACACATGGTCGTGCTGATGCCGGGCACATTGGGCACATTGGAATGGGCGACGCTATTGCGCGACCAAGGAGTAGCAGACATCGTGCTTGCGGAGGTGGATACCGCGCCTTATGTGTGTCGGAAAACAGCGCCGGATACCGCGACGATTTGGGGTGCCGTGACGGGCTTGGGCTTGGGGGGGTTGCCAGCGACAGAAACAGATCGCGTGCGCGCTCGTCTGTCGTCGCTGTTCCCGGGCATTCAGACCTATCCCACCGTGATGGCCTGTGGTTTGTCCGCGATGAATCCGGTCGTGCATCCTGCGGGTGTGTTGATGAACGCAGGACGAATCGAATATTCGCACGGTGAGTTCTATTTCTACGAAGAAGGGGTATCCCCATCGGTGGCAGAGACGATCATGGCCGTGGATGCAGAGCGGAGGGCCATCGCAACAGCTTTAGGTTACGATCTCGTAGCGGCCGATGAAGCGTTTTACCGCGCGGGTTTTGGCCCTCGGGGGGATTTGTGGGCAACGATTAATGGCAGCCTAATGCTCACGCAACTCAAAGCTCCCGGGTCGCTCGAGAGCCGTTGGCTCAGCGAGGATATTCCATACGGTCTTTCAACTTGGCACGATGTGGGCGCGCAATACGGCGTGGACGCGCCTTTGATGCGCGGGTTGGTGGATATCGGGTCCGTGGTGATGGGGGCTGATGGGTGGGCCACGGGGCGGAGTGTGCGCGAACTGGGCATTGAGGGCATGGACTTGAATACCTTAAATGCGTTTTTGCAAACGGGGTCTGCACCGTGAAAATGGTCTGTGAAGGGGAGGATCGGTAATTCCGTCACTGGGAGGGTTCCTATGTCATATCAATTCCCAATCCGTTTAATCTCTGGCTCCTTGGCCGTTCTCGTCGTCTGTGCTAGCTGCGGGACCGAGCAGGGCTACTCGCCCCAAGATCTGGAAGCGGCGAAAGCGGAGCTGCGCGAGCACAATCGGCTGTGGTCGTTCGAGGCGGGAGCCATACTCGGCCAAGAATGGTTAAACCGCGCGCCTGAGGACGCCGAGTTGCGGGCGCTCTACGCGCGTCAGTTGCACGGGCAGATCTACGGGCGCAGAGAGATCCAAGAGCAAGCCGACGCGATCTTGGAACGGGATCCGGACAACCCGTGGGGGTTCTATGCGCAGGCGCTCGCGTTTCTGGCAGACTGGAAGCATTCCGAGGCGGTCGCGCCCAGCCTGCGCGCTTGGGAGCTGCTGCCCCGGCCGGAGTTCGCCGCGACGCACCTTCAGACGCATCTAAGCGCGGAAGAGGGGATGGCGTTTCTGGACTCAGTGGATGCAGCGACACTTCAGCATCCCGAGGTTCTCCATGCCCGCGCGGAACTCGAGTACCGGGCACGTTACGAGCGGGAGGATCCTGCCTATGTGGACACCAGCCTCGCTACCTTGGCCATGCTCCGCGAGCATTGGCCCGACCACGTCAGCGGCTACCGTCGCGCCGCGGAATATCTGCACGAGTCCAGCAAGCCGCAGGAGGCGCTCTCTATGATCGAAGAGGCGGTTCGTCTCGCGCCGGGCTCCGCCGATGTGCGCTACTGGCACTGGAAGATCCTCAACGAGACGGATCTGCTCCCCGCCGAGGAGCGACGCCCCGCCATTGAGGCTGGCATCGCTGAGTACCAGAAGGCCGTGCCGGAGGCTGTACACGGCCTAACCATGCTCGCCACGGTCTATAGTTACTTCCTAGAGGACGAAGAGAAAGCGGCGGAGTTCGAAGCGAAGGTGCTAGCGCTGGCTCCCGAGAGTAGACAGGCGTCGTGGGTTTACCAGCAAGAATACAAACGCGTAGAGTCCGAGCTTGACCGCATTGAGCGCGAGCATGGCGAGGACTCGCAGGAGTACCAAGACCAGCTTCGCCTCTTCCGCGACGCGGTCTATCGGCTCTTAGAGAAACCCCTCTACCACGATAGCTTCCGCGGGCGGGCGTACCTAGATCTCTTCTATACCCTAAGCGCCATGAACCCGATTCCGGCCGAGGAACTCGCCGATGCGGTTCGCGGATTGGTCCAGTACGAGCGGCTCAATCCGCACATAGTGTACTCCATAGCCCTTATCTCGATGATCGACCACACTCCATACGCCGAGGAGGCGGCAGAACTCGCTCGGGGCGGCATACAAGCCATAATGGATAGAGCCGAAGAGGAGGAGTGGGAAGAGGGTAGCCTGAATTACTACTTGGGCCTCGTCCACGACGCCATCGGATGGGCTAGCTACAAAGCAGGTCGCATCGAGGAAGGCCGCAAAGAGCTTGAGCAGGCGCTGGAGCTCTCGGAGAGCAACACCAGTGCTCACTACCACCTAGGCCAAGTGTTCGAGCACATGGCGACCGAGGCCGAGGCGGCTCTTCAAGGGCGGGATTCTAAGACCATCGTTTTGAGGACAGAGACCGAGGCTCAGGATGCAGCCGAGGCGGCCCGCAACTGGCTCGACAAGGCGGAGGAGTCCTACATCGCTGGCCTCGAGGCCAGAAGCTGGGGGAAAAATCCCAGCCAAGAGGCGCTAGAAGCGCTGTACGAGCGCCGGCACGGTTCGCGCGAAGGGCTCGACGAGTATCTCGCCGCGTTTTACGAGCGGGAACGGCTCCAAAGACGCCAACGGATTTTGGAATCACGGCTCGATACGGCCCGCACCTACGAACCGTTCGCCCTCCCCAAGCTCGACGGAGAGCAGGTCGATTCCGCCGAGCTCGATGGCAAGATCGGCGTCATCCACTTCTGGGGGACCTGGTGTGGCCCCTGCGTCGCAGAGCTACCCGAGTATCAGAAGTTCCACGCGCGCTATCTAGAGGATCCCGAAGTGGAAGTAATTTCCATCAGCAACGACAAGTCGCGCGACGAGGTCGATAAGTACATGGCGGAGAACGAATACGATTTCACCGTATTAATGGACGACGGGTATGTGCAAACGGCCGACATCAAGGGTTGGCCTACGACTTGGTTCGTCGATGGCGACGGCTATATCCAGTTCGTCAAACGGGGAGGGGGCAGCGACTCCCATCTGAAGGAAGAGTTCGCATGGCGCGTCGAGGCGCTGCGCGGTGCCGACGGGAGCCGTTAGGGCCAGCTTTTGAACGCTTGATCTGACGGGATCTAGCCAGAATCAATTGGCTGTAAGCGCTAGGTGTATGCGCCGCATAGCCGGCTCCATTACCTGCAGGGGCAGGTCGGCCGTCACCTCGATCAGGCATGTCGTTTCCGATTCCACCGCGGCGGCCACCGCCGGACCCAATTCGGGGATCTCGGAGACCCTCCGCGCTGCAAACCCGAAGGCCCGAGCCAGCAGAGCGAAATCGGGATTCACCAAGTCGACGGCGAGGGTGCGTCCGTATCGGACCTGTTGCTGCGGTCTCATGACCCCGAAACCCCGGTTGTTGAACAACACCACAATCACGGGAAGCTGGAACTGAGCGGATACTGCCAGCTCTTGGCAGTTGAACATGAAGCCGCCGTCGCCGGTGAGCACGACCACCGGCCGATCCGGTCGTGCCGCTTTGGCACCGATACCCGCCGGGAGACCGAATCCGAGGGTGCAAAAGCCCCACGGATAGATGAAGGAGCGGGGTTCGTACACGTCGAACAAGCGGCGGCACCAGTAAGCACCGATCGCCAGGTCGCTGACGACCACGGTTTGACGCGGCAGTGCCAGCCGCAGCGTCTCCACCAACTCAACGCCGGCCGGTGCCAAATCTCGGCAGTCTCGTAGAATCCGTTGCCGCAAGGTGGCAACCTCCTCGGCGCGATCACTGGACCGGGTCGAATCGTCGGCTAGGTGCAACAGCATCTGCCCGAGCACGTGGCGGGCGTCGCCGATCACTCCCAGCGTTGGTGCGTAATTCCGACCGACCTCCTCTGGGTCGATCTCCACGTGAATCATCGTCGGCGGTACCTGGATGCTGAACTCGAGCGTATCCTCTTCGGTGAATCGAGTGCCCACCGCCAGCATGACGTCGCAGCTGGCCAAGTAGTCGACGACGGCCGGGTGCACGGGTGTGCTCCCCAAGGCCAGCGGGTGGTCCTCCGGAATCGAACCCTTGCCCTGGACCGTGGTCAAGACCGGCGCGCCGAGGAGTTCGGCCAACTGCCGCACTTGGTCGCTGCCACCGCTGATAGTCACCCCGCCGCCGGCCCAGATGATGGGCCGCCGGGCCTGGCGCAACAGTCGGACGGCCCGTTCGATCTGTTCCCGCTGAGTTGCGGATCCGTCGGCTGCCGCCGGCTGGGTGGCATCCACGGGGGGGAATTTCGCGTTGTCCCTCCCGTCGAGTACGTCGCACGGGATCTCAACCACTACCGGCCGGGGCCGGCCGTTTCTCATGCGGGCAAACGCCTCATTCAGCACCGCGGGAATTGACGCCACTGCATTCGCTCGCTCACTCCATGCGGTCACCGGCCGCACGCAGCCCAATTGATCTCGGCACTCGTGGATGTACCCCTTCTCCTTGCCAATGGCGTAGGATGGTATCTGACTGGCGATGCACAACACCGGCGAGGAGTCGCAGTAGGCGGTGCCCAGCGGCGTGGCGGTGTTGAGCAGGGCTGGACCGGAAGTGCAGAGGCAGACGCCGACGCGGCCGGTGGCGCGGGCGTACCCATCGGCCATGAAGGCGGCACCCTGTTCGTGCCGCGCGACGATGTGCCGGATACCCGAATCCCGAAGGGCGTCGTATATGGCCAGATTGTGGACGCCCGGCATCCCGAAAACTGTGTCTACGCCCTGTGCTTCCAGAGTGCGGACGACTGCTTCACCGCCGGTCAATTGCATGTTCCTCCCAATTGGGGTTGGCCAAGATTCAAATGCCCGTTTATACTTCCGATACCGCCAGCTATTTTACTAACATTTCAAGAAAATAGAAAAAAGCGTGTTGGAATCAAAAACACCTGAAAAAACAACCTCGACGAATGCTGCTGGCGCGGTAAGTAAGTTTCGCTAGGAAGGAGCCATGAGAATCACCAGGATAGACCGCGTCGCCTTGCACCTGCCCTACAAGGAGCGGGTCCGCGAGCACCTGAGAAAAGGCTGGAACTTGGGCAACCGCGCCACGGACGAGGAATTCGAGGAAAGGAAAGACGAGCTTCACCGGCAGTGGAGGGAATCGTCGCCTCCCTCGGTGCAGGACTCCCTCTACCGGGTGCATACCGACGAAGGCCTGATCGGGCTGGGCGAAGGTGTGGCCCTTCCGGACGATCAGCTTCAGACCTACGTGGGCCGCAGTCCTTTCGAGTTCATCATGGACGATAGCCCCGGTCCCTTGCAGATGGCTTTCTACGATCTCATGGGCCAGTTTCTCGGTCTGCCCATCGCCCGGCTCTTGGGCCCGAGCCGGGAGAGTGCGCCTCTGGCCTACTGGTCGCAATGCTTTCCACCCGAGACGATGCAGCAAGAAGCGAAAATCGCCCTGGAGATGGGTTTCAAGGTGCACAAGTTCAAGCGCCGCGCCCACACCGACGTGGTGGAACAGGTAGCCGCGATAGCGGAAGTAACCCCGGAAGACTACGAGCTCACCATCGATGCCAACCAGACCTTCGGCACGCTCGAACGCGCCCTCGCGGTCGGCAGGGAGTTGAAGATATATCCTCAAGTCCACTGCCTGGAATCCCCCATCCACCAGGGCGATATCGAAGGCTACCGGGCCCTCAAGCGGGAACTGGGTTACCCCCTGGCGCACCACATGGGCAACCCCGAACCCATCGATGCCCTGCATTCGGACGTCTACGACTACTTCATTTTAGGTGCCAGAGTTGCCAACACCATGCGCAACGCCCATATCTGCGCTGCCCGGAACAAACCTTTCTGGATGCAGTTGGGCACCGAAGCTACGGGGATTTCCGTGCTCTTCATGCTGCACATGGCCGCGGCCATCCCCAACGCCACGCTTGCCCACGTCTCCCTCTTCTTGCTGCTCGAGCACCAGCTGCTGCAGGAGCCCCTGAAGATAGAGAATGGCCAGGTGATAATTCCGGACAAACCCGGCCTGGGCGCGGACCTGGACCTGGACGCGGTCGAGCGCTACCGAGTATAGATCGACCATTGAAGGAGGCTGAACGCCCATGTGGAGCGAAAGACAATTGACCACCTATCGCGAGCAGGGGTTTCTGGTACAGCGCGGACTGATCCCGCCGGATCAGATCGAGCGATTGCGCTCGGCGGCCGACGAGATGATGTCTGAGCAGGCCGACAACCCGCCGGAGGTGCACGTGGTGCGCGAGCAGAGCGGTCCGGTGCGCTCGGTGTTCTGCATGCACCGCAATGTGCAGCCGTTCCGAGATCTGTGCCGCTCTGCACCGATCGCCGGGCCGATCAAGCAGATCTTCGGGAGCGACGCCTATATCTTCCACAGCAAGCTGAACTACAAGGAGTCATTCGAGGGCACCGTGTGGCTCTGGCACCAGGACTACGGCTACTGGCGCTATGACGGCGTCGACGATCGGTTGGCCTCCGCGCTGGTCATGTTGGGTCCGAACACGCGCAACAACGGCTGCATCGCGCTGGTGAAGGGTTCACATCGCTGGGGCGTGCTGGACCACTACAGCGACGAGATCACCACCAGCTACAAGCAGTGGTGCATCACGCCGGAGGCGCTGCGCGAGCACATCACCGATGAGTCGATGATCATTCCGATCGAGGGCGACGCTGGCGACGTCTGTTTCTTCGACTGCCGGATCGTGCACGGCTCGAACCACAACTTCTCACCCGCGCAGCGCTACAGTCTGATCTACGCCTTCGCCGCCATCGACAACGTGCCGAACGGCGTCGAGAATCCTCGTCCCGATTGGGTGGTGGCGCGCCAGTTCGAGCCGGTTACCGCTGAGTTGCCGGAGCCGGACACGGCAAGGAGGAAATAGAATGGCGGAATTCTGGTTTAACAGGATGGCCGAGCACTGGACGGTGCCGCAGCGGCTAGATCTGGTCGAGCACGTGCGGCGGGGTCGGGTGCAACTGGTGCAGATGGGGACGTACGGCCCCATGTTCTACGGCCTGGCCGACGATGCGGAGGTCGAGCGCAGTTGGGCGGGCATGCCCTGCATTGGCATCGAGGAGAATTTGGCCCTAGCCGGCGATCTCATCCCGCGCGTCCAGGAGGCTGGAGCCAAGGTGGTGGGGCAGTTGAGCCTGGGCTGGATCTATGGCGATCACGAGACGGGCAAGGGGCTGTTTGGCAATTGGGCGCGGATCTGGACAGAGGATTTATTGGGACCGCCCCCCTGCGATGAGGTGGCCGTGGCCCTGCAGCGCACAGTCGGCGGGGAACTGCGCTGCTGGCCCATAGAGGGTAGGCCGTACCGGACTTATAGCGGGTGTATGTGCAATCCCCATTGGCTGGCGCTGTTGAAGCCCATGGTCAAAAAGGCCATTGAACTGGGCATGGACGGCTTTAACGCGCACCACAATTTCGAGCAATTCTGCCAGTGCGCCCATTGCCGCCACTATTTGATGGAGCATTTGGCCCGGGAATTCAGCGACGACGAACTGCAGCGCGGGCTCGACCCAGCCGGGCCGCCGGCCACGGCCGAATACAGCGCCCCCCTAGCCGTGCGCGCTGCGGCACCGCGGGATTTGCGCCAGCGGATCGAGCGCTTGCTGGCTCAGTTGGTGTACCGGCGGCGCAAGGAATTCTTCGACGAGTTGTTCGTGGACTACGGCCGCGCCCTCAAGCCGGATTTGCTACTGGCCCAGTGGTACCACAAATACGATCTGTCGGCTTGGGACGAGCGCTGCCTGTTGCCGGAGGAGGATTGGGCCCGAGGCGAGGATTATATCTGGTACAGCCAGGGTGGCAACAAGAACTTCAGCAATGTGGCCCAGGGGCACTTGGCCGATACGGGCTTGTCAGCGCGCTATGCGTACGCCATGAGCGGGGGCAAGCCCATGGTGCTCAACAAGTACGACGGCCACCGTTTGCGCCTGTCCATCGCCGAGGCGGGAGCCAACCACAGCGCGGCACTGGCCTTTCACTGGGGCCAGGACGCCAATAGCGATTACGCCTTGGACGATTACATGGGACCGGTGTGCCGCTATCAGCGTTTTTTGGCCGACCACCAAGAATTGATCCATCCGGCCCGTCCTTGGTCGCAAGTGGGCTTGGTGTACCCGCGCCGGGCCGAGCTGGAGCAGGAGGCGGACTGCGTGGAGCCGCTCAAGCAATTGGGGCGCTATATGGAGGATGGCCACGTGTTGTTCGACATGATCTTGGAGGCCCAACTGGTGGCCGAGGGCGATGGGTACGCCGCGCTGGTGCTGCCTGGAATCGAGCGCCTGACAGCGGCCGAGGGTGCTTTTTTGCGGCGCTATGTGGCCGGTGGCGGCAAGGTGGTATTCGCCGGTGCGACCGGGGATTTGGATGTGGACGGGACGCCGCATGCCGCGGGCTTGTTGGCCGACTGGCGGAGCGGGGTGCCGGCAGGGGTGCAGTACCTGGGCAAACGGACATGGGGGCCGGAAAAAGTGGCGCTGCGCCCCGAGCAGGAGGTGCTGGTCTATCCGGTGGCCCAGCGGGACGCGTTGGGACGGCAATTCCTCAAGGGCTTGAAGGACTTGCTCGGGGCGGCGTGGCTGGAGACGGACGCGCCGTGGTTCGTGCGGGTGCGGGCTTGGCAACCGGACGGAATCGAGGCACTGGTCTTGCACTGGGTCAACTATCGCCAGGATGAGAGCAGCGATATCGAGGTGCCGCAGCCCGTCGGGCCGCTGCAGGTGAGTCTGGCAGTGCCGGATGGGCAAAGGGTGGAGCGGGTTGAATGGCTCTATCCGGAGCGAGAGGAGGCCGTGGTTTTGCCGCACCACAGACGCGCCGGACGAGTGGATTTCAAGGTGCCGAGTTTGATCGTCTATGGGCTGAGCGTGGTGTATTTGGACTGACTATTCCTTTTGCCTCCGGATCCAACCCCAGAACGGATTGTCGCGTTGCCTCGCCAACTGCGAAGCCGTCGAGAAGGTAGATGTCGGGCAGGATCTGCATCGGTGACTTGCTAGCCTCGCGGCTCCCAGCTTCCACCCATCCGGTCGAACTGCTCGAACAGCGACGCAAGGACCTCTGCGGGAAGATTGCCCTTTCCGATTGTCTCGATGTTCTTCCTGGCGTTTTCGATCCTGGTGGTGCCCACGATGGCGGAGTCGATCAACTCGTGCGCAAGATTGAACCGGAGCGCGAGCTCGACGCCGTCGATTGGCGCGTCTTCCGGAAACACCATGCTCTGCGAACGCTCCCAGTAGACGTCCGCGTAGTCGTACCGCGATGCGACGGTCTTGAAAGATGCGTTTGCCAGGGGACGCTTGGCGATGACCCCCATGCCAGCTGCCTGGGCCGCCGGGAGGACTTTGCGGCGTGCGTCCTGGTCGACGACGTTGTACGAGGTCTGAAGGGTGCTGAAAACGCCCATTCCTATGGCGTACAGTGCGTCGTCCCCATCGCCGCTGTAGCCGATGTACCGAACCTTGCCCGCCTCCTTTGCCTTCAGGATGGCCTCGACCGCTTCTCCTCCAGCTAGCACCTCTGCCGAGCAGCTGTGAAGCTGAATCAGGTCGATTCGATCCGTCTTCAGACGCTGAAGGGATCGATCTATGCTGTGAGCGATCGTGTCGGCAGACCACGGCAGGCCGGTTGCGCCGCCGGTCACGTGCCCACACTTCGAGGCGAGGACATATTCATCCCGCCGGCTGCCGATCCACTTGCCTATCTGTTCCTCGCTGTCGTCATAGCAGGCCGCCGTGTCGATCAGGGTTACGCCGACATCGATGAGGCCATTGAGCAACTGGTCGGCCTGGTCCAGCGTCACATCTTCATAGCCGATCCGGGCGCCGCCGAAACCGAGGCGAGAGACGGCCAGGTCGGTCTTACCGAGAGTCCGAGTTTCCATTTGTCATTGCTCCATGTTGTTGCGGCTCCAGGGCGTCAGCCACGGTAGTTTCTCTGTTTCGCCAGCTTTTTCCACAGAAGCCTTTCCTTGTTGGTCAGTCCCCCCTTCCTCGAAAGCAAGAGAAGTACATCATTCTGCAGTTTCTTCGTACGCGCCGGACGGGTCTCAGGACCCGTCGCTGTCGTAAAACCATCCCAGCGGATAGACACGCAGCACCAGTTCCCCCGGTTTACGGGCTGTACTCTTCCGCTCCCCCAACGTCACCGCCTCTTCGGAATGTTCATCGGCCTCGACCCAGCTTCGATGATACATCAGCAGAACGCGATCTCCGTGGAACCACGCATTTGCATAGTCAAACGTGGCAAAGTCCTCGGGCAAACTTCCCAATTCCGGCAGCGCGATCACGGGACTGACGGGATACTGCGACGGGACCCGATTCACGTCCTCCATTCCCCCGCTGACCTCGATCGTCTTGAAATGCGACCAGCTCGCCCCGCAGTCCGTTGAAATCGCCGCAGACAAGCGGCCCCGTCGATACCCCCTCAAGATCTCCTCCCGCGACGTCTGGTTCCACACGCACAACAGGTCTCCGGTACTGGGGATCCGCCGCAGCCGCGGCGGAGAATACGAAGCCGCGAGATCGCTTGGCAGCACCGGCGTCCAGGTTTCCCCGCCATCTTCGCTATACGTCTGCACCAGGCGCCCCACAGTGGACCTCGCCATCATCATCAAGCGCCCATCCGAACACACTGCAACACTCGGTTCGTCCACTGCCGTAATCCCGCCCCGCCCGTTGGGAATGCCGTCCGCATCGAACCAGCCCATCAACTGCCCCCTGCACCTCCGCCAGGTCCGCCCCTCGTCATCCGAGTAACTCGCCGCCGCAATATCCACCTCCGGATAGTGATAGTGCCCGCTGACCTGGAGGCGCAATCCCTTCCAATAGCCGTAACTGCTCACCCGCTTGTACTCCATCCCCAGATGATGGTTGTTGCTGTGGCAGATCCGGCTCGGCATGACCATGCGCCCGTTCGGCATCTGGATCATCGCGTCATAGTACGGCCCGCCCAGCAGATTCATCGGCCATTCCCCGGTCCAGCTCCGTCCATCGTCCACCGACACCGAGAGAAAGAACGGATTCCAGTTGAACATCTCCGTGCCAGGATCCCGGTTATTCCTGCCCAGATGCGCCAGCGCCAGACTGCCGGACTGCAAGCGGATGCACGACAGAGAGGTCGGTTCTCCGAGGATCGTCCAGTCCAGAGCCTCGGATTCGCGCCAGGTTTGCCCCCCATCTCCGGATCGATAGCAGCGGCGTCCCGCGATCATCATCAGCCCATCCTCGACCTCCACCACAGCCGTCGCGCTCCCGGCGCCGACACCCAGATGTTCGACAACCCCGTTCGGAACCGGCTTCCGAAATACCGGCTTACACGAATCGGTCATTTGTTCTCCTCCATGATTCAGAGTTGACGCCTTGCACGTCCACGACTCGGAAAATGCGCACCCCAGAAATCGCCGTCAACCGGCGGCCGGCTTCTCATGCCGCCAGCGCCCGCAAATGGTCGCGGAAGCGGATGGTCTCCGCCAGCATGTCGCAGCCTTCGTGGCCCTCCCCCCAGCAGTACTCCAGCTCGAGCCAGCCGCGATAGCCGCTCGTGCGCATGACCTCCAATATGCGCCCGAAATCCAAGGTATTGCGCTCAAAGGTCGCTTGGCCGTTGCCCCGGCACGCCCCTCGGACATGGAAGTGACTGGCGTGCTGAATCAAGACCTCCACCTCGGATTCGGGGATGCCGCGCGGAACGAAATGGCTGTAGTCCAAGGTCAAGGTCAATCCTGGAACGTCCCGCACTAATCTAGCCGCCGACTTAGGATGGGAAGCCAGCGAGCCGATGTGGGGTTCGATTCCGTAGATGATGCGGTGCTGGCGAGCCTGTTCCACTCGCCAGCTCAGCTCGTCCACTGACCGGGCCCAAGAGTCGCCGCGCTTCTCGCCCCGGAAGTGTACCCCGGGCAGCCCGCTAACGTGCTTGGAACCGCACTCGAGGGCGTATTCCAGGGTTTTGAGGAACCAGTCACGCGCTTTGCGCCGACGCATCTTTTGGGGATTGTTGATGGCGTAGGACTCGAAGTCCAGTGCTGTCTGCATGAACACGTCGGCAGCAACCAGGCCTCTAGCTTCTAGTTTCTTCCTCAGCCGTCGGGCCGAGCGCCGCACATTCTCGAATTCGCGCGATGGCTGCAAGTGAGAGCGATCTTCGAAAAGGCCGATATCCACCCCCTTGAGCTTCAACATCGCAATCAAGTCGAGGACGTGATCGTGGGGCAGAAGCGGAAAAGTGAAGTCAGCACAGGCCAATTTGAGTCTCATAATGCTTCCTCCTAAGGTTAGTCTGCATCTGCTAAAGCTCTCTTACCTCAACCAGTGAATTGGTTGCGATGGGGCCAGAGACAATCTGTTCCCTCCCCGAGGGCCAGCGCACGGCGATCTGATCGACTACTTCGGCATCGCCCAGCCCAAAGTAGAGTGGATAGAGACTTTGGGAGAGGTAGCCCGACTGTCCATCGTGGATTTTGGTATAAGTCTGAGTGCCAGCTCGAACCTTCACCGTGGCACCCAGCCCGCTGCGGTTCGACGCCGTGCCGATCAGCTCAACCTTGAGAAAAGACAGGTTCTGCTTTTTAGCACTCAGATTGCTGATCAGCACAGTAGGCTCGGAATTAAAATCGTTGGTGACGATATCCAGGTCGCCGTCGTCGTCTAGGTCGAAGATCGCCGAAGAACGGCTTCCCAATGCGCCCCAGACCACAACAGTGCCGCTTCGGTTCTGACAGTGCTGGTGGTTGCGGTCTTTCCAGGCACAATCCAGTTCGAACCAAGATTGGGCCGTGCGTCCGCCGCGCCTAGGCTCTACCCCCAAGATGAATTCGCTGTCCAAAAATCTTTCGCTCCGGTTGTTCAACAGAACAGAGTTGACCCCATATCGGAACGGGTAATTCATGCTGGAGGTTATAAAAACGTCCTCGTACCCATCGGCATTGAGGTCGCCGACGCTGAATCCCCAGGGCCAGTAGTTCTCGGTGCCGATTTGGTCCGAAATTTCTTCGAAGTGCCCGCCCCCTCTGTTCAGGTAGAACGCATTGCCAAAGATGCTATTGCCGCCGCTGCGCAGGAACTCTTCAGACCATTGCATGCGGGATTTGAGTTTTTCGCGCTCGACTCCGATGTTTTCGCTCATGTCGGAATGCATGTCGGTGATATAGAGATCCATTTTGCCATCGTTATTGTAATCGAAAACTTTGACTCCCATCGACCCCCAGGGGGTTTTGGGAAAAACCTCGCGGCTCTTGTCGACAAAATGTTTGCCCCCGACATTTTCGTAGTACTGGTCGTGTCCCTGCATATTCAAAACGTATAGATCGGGCCAGCCGTCCTCATTGACGTCGATAGGGCTGGCGGCGCCCGACCAACTCCCGTCCTGCAAACCCACCTTTTCGCTGACGTCGACAAAGCGGTTACCACCCTCGTTTTTGAAGAGGAGGCTCGTTTCGCTGCGTTCGGGCTTGAGGTGTCCGCTGAAGCCGTCGTTGAATCCCGCATAGTACTTGTACTGGCTGTTTTTTTCTTTGCTGCCGCTAGGACGGCTCGCCTTTTTAAGCTCGTCGGTAGTGTACTGGCCCACAACAGTGAGAAAAATATCCAACAACCCATCGCCGTTGTAGTCAAAGAAGACTGCGGCAGAGGGATGTCCCTTATAGTCGAGGCCGGAGTCTTTGGAAATATCTTTGAATGTGCCGGTACCGTCGTTTTCAAAGAGGATATTGCCCCGGCGCAGAACGGTCACGTAGAGGTCTGGATCGCCGTCGTTGTCGATATCGGCGAAAGAGGCCGATACCCCGATCGATTCGGCCGCCACGCCTGCCTTCTGGGTGATATTCTCAAATTTGCCACCTCCCAGATTTCTCCACAGTTCGTTGTCGCCAACCTGGCTGACGAAATAGATATCGTAGAGGCCATCCCCGTCCACGTCGGCAATGGCTATCCCATTGCCGTGGTCGTAGTGATTCGGCCTGTAGTCCTTGCCCGAATCGGCAGTGATCCTGTTGCGGAAGCGGATAGCACTGTCTTCGAGCCGGTCGGAGAAGGCAAAGTCGCAAAATACATCGAACTGTCCAACGGTCTCGAGTTGAGCCTGTCTGCGACTTTCCAGCCATGGAGGATCGATGATTTCCTGGGGAAAAGGCAACTGGAGTGGATCAGCTTGCCCGGTGGAAGTCGAGGGCTGGTCATCGCTATTGGTGGAGGGCCTATCGCAGGATGCGATAAACAGCGATCCGATGGTCGCGAGGATGGTTAGAAGGACGAGCCCTGCTTGTGTCGTTGTCTGCCGTGTCACAATCTGTGCCTCCTAGCTAATTTTTAATCCCATTTGAGATGCATAACCGACCCGGGTACAAAAGAATGCGGAGTCATTTTGAAGTCAAATAGACCGCCGGGCTCGCACTGCCCGGAGGTATCATCACTCAGGCGCACTGCTCTCTTTGCGAAGAGCCTGCCGCAAGTTCTGCCGCAGGCGCACCAACGGGCGTACTTCCCCGTAGCGGCCGACGTACTCGTCCACCACCTGCAGGCCGCCACTGTAATCGCCTTGCACCCCCATGAGGGAAGCCAGGCGGTGGTAAGCCTCCCATCTGCCGGGTTCGACCTCGATGATCTGGCGATAGAACTTGGCGGACCATGCGGAGTCCCTGTACTTCTTTGTCAACTCGTCCATCAAATCAATAAGATCGTCGTAGGTCGCGTCCCCACTAGCACCGTAGGTATCTAACAGTTTTTGCACAGCGCGCTCGGCGTATTCGAAGGCCAACTGGTGCTTGCCCATCTGCTGCAGGTAAGTAGAGGCGCTGTAATACGCATGCCAGACGAAAGGGATGCGCTGGCTGGCCCACGCTAGCAGCTGGGCCAGCGCCTCATCCATGCCCTTTTGCCGATAGAAGTCGGCTAGCTGCATGACAGCGGCTTGGTAATTGAACAACAAGGGAGCGATTCCGGGATCGCTGGTCATCTCCCGCCCAAGGAGGTTGCGCCATTGAAAGACGCGATAGAAGTTGCGTTCCATCTCCTTCTGGTCGAGTCCCGGTTCGCGCTCCCTAACTAGTCGGTAAGCTAGGCCATTTAAAGACAGGTAGGGCGTCAGTCCGACCTGGTTTTCGACCGGAACTGCGACCGAAAAAAAAATGGGCCTTTTCCAGTCGTTCCACTCGACGATTTTCAGCACCGCGATATCCTGAATGCGAAGCATGCGTTGCTCGAAGGGTACCACTTCGATTTCCAGGCCCGCCAGTTCAATAGTTTTAGGTCTAGGCCAGTGGCGTAGACCCAGATCAACCCGCTGGGTATCGGTCAGCACCGAATCGATATAAGTATCAGTATAGCGAATGTCGATGGCGGGGAGACGCTGGCGTAGCTGTTTGATGTACCAGCCGGTATTCAAAAGTCCCAGATGGACGACGCCCACATCCGGGCGAATGCCCTCCACTTCCTGCAGAAACCACAGTGGAAAGGTATCGTTATCTCCGTTAGTGAACAGGATGCTGTTGGGGGCACACGACTGCAGCAGATTGTACCCGTAATCGCGCCCCAGATAGTCTCCCGTCCGGTCTACTTGATTATATAGCTTGACGCCCATCCCCACCGGCAGGAGAACGCCGGCACCCGCTAGGGCCATCAGCCAGCCGTTAGAAAGGCACAAGCGCCGCCCCAAGGTCTCGACCAAGCCACTCCAACCCAGACCCATCCACAGGGCAAAAGCATAGAACATACCAACAAAGACGTAGTGGCGTTCCCGCGGTTGCGGATCGGACATGTTTAGGTAGGCAGACAGCCCAAAGCCCATGGTCGTGAAGAGTGCTAGGACGGCCAGAAAGCGCTGCCAGTCCCTGCGGGCCTGCCACAGCAGGCCGCCCAGACCCAGCAGGTAGGGCAGGACCGAGACGGCTACTGACTGGCGGGAAGGATCGGTGGCCCGGCGGAATTCCCCTGCGCTTTCCCCTAGGGGAAATTGAAACTGCTCGAAAAAGTACTTCATCTGGAGGTGCCAAAACTGATAGAGGCGCGAAGCCTTGGCTTCCAGCATGCCCGCCAGCAGACTCTCCGTGCCGTATTGCTCGCGTCCAAGAAATTTGATAAGAGCGGCCCAGGTTTCCGGGTCGTTCTCGTCGATGACCGGATTCAGTCCCGAGCGAATATAGAGGGTCGCATAGGTGGAATAACCTAGGCCGAAGAGCACCAGCGCGGCTATCAGCAGCCCGCATGAATGTCTGTCGCGGCGGTAGAGATAATAGAGACCGGCAGCTAGCGCCAAAATTAGTGCTGCCCCGCCCGTCTTGCTTGGCCCCCATACCGCCATCACTATCAGACCGCTTCCACCCAGGACGAGTAGGACCCAAATCAGTCGCCGGCGGCTCGAGTCGGCGCACCTGATCAGGATCAGGATCGCTGGAATGGTCAGCAGGCAGAGAAGATGGACCCCGCCACTCAGACCAAACATATATGCGATGAACAAGAGCCATTTGTAACTGTGCTTATCGAGCGGCCCGACCGACCAGCGCAGCGCCAACCAGACGGTCACACAGACAAAAAAAATGGAACAGGCATAAACTTCGGCCTCAGTGGCGTTGAACCAGAATGTGTACGAACAGGCCAAAGACAGGGCGGCGACCACTCCCCCGGCTAGGGCCGCCAGCCGCTGCCGCTGGTCCTGGCCGGGAGACGGCGTCCCTTCGCACTTGAGGGCACCTCGGGCAAGGAGAGTAGTAGTGGAGAAGACGCACCAGATGGCGGCGGCCGATACCAGGGGCGATATGAGCACCACGCGCTGCTCCACCGAGCCGATGGGCAAAAGCGCAAAAAGCCGGCCCCAAAGGATATAGAGCGGGGCTCCAGGAGGATGGGGTATGCCCAGAGTGTAGGCACAGGCGATGAATTCGCCGCTGTCCCACAAAGAGATGGTGGGAGCCATGGTCTTCAGGTAGAGGCCCAAGGCAATGATGAAGACCCCCGCCCCGACTATATTTTGGTATCGCATGCTCTTTTTGCGAACTTGCTCAACCCCAAAAAATAATGTTCCAGGTCATCCCTGTGAAGTGGTCGACGATGAGGTAGAAGCCGGCCGGTGTGAAGTATCCCAAAATCATGCCCATAAAGAAGGGACGGGTTCGCCGATAGAGCCCCACTCCCCCGTACTTGAGAACTACAACCTTGATCAGCCAGGCCAAGAACATATTGAACCAGAGAGCGTCTATGATCCATATTGGCCCGATGGCATAGCCCAAAGGATGTAATGGCCACCACACATAGAGCCAGCGCGCCACCATCAGCAGCGTCATAATCGCCGCCCCGATGGCGGTATTGATCCAGCTCCACGCATACGGCTCCATTGGTGTGCGGATCAATTTTTCCGCATAGCTGTACTCCCCCCCTCCCCAGATCCACAAGTTGATGGCCCCGTACTGATGTCCCAAGGTCATGATCATCCAGATCGCCGCGCCTAGGGATACAGCTAGGGCCAGGAGAATCACCCAGAACAGCGCCCGTTTTTCGCCTCCCAACTCCTCGCCCAACCGGAGGCTGTTGGCGCACGATACCATGACGAAATTACGCCCAGTGGTCCACAGGAATGTGGTTGCCAGCACGACTAGTCCTTGAGGCCCAATGACCGACGAACCCACCGCCGACACCAGGATGCCGGCCGGCACCACCGGCGGTTCGCCATCCGACAGGCCGCCTTCTGCCACAACTCGGGAGTATCCGAAGAGGACCACCATCCCTAAAAAGAGTATGGCCAATCCAAACACCATTGGCAGTCCTGCCAACCACAACCACCCCACCATGATCACACTACTGGCCATCAGTGCGATCACCGCCCCCCGGTAGGAGAGGATCTCCTCGGAATCATCCACACCTGGATCTCCTAAGAAGGCTTTGCGCAAAACTCCTCTTAAGTGCCTGCGCGCCGACCACAGACCCCCCAAAAACAACACTAGCATCGCTCCCATGGCCTGCTGGGCTAGGATTAGATTGTGTACCCCATGTCCGGCGGATTGTGTCTGCGGGCTGGTAATGCCCAGAATTCCGAAAATCCCCCGAACCACGTAGGCTAGTAAATTGAAAAACCACAGACTGAAGGCGATCTCGGTTTTGAGAAAGTAGAAAAAGCCAATAATGTTGAAACGCAGAAGCACGTACATATCGGCTACGCCGTAGAATATCGGCAATCTCAGGTGGAGCGGGTCTATCTCCTTGGCAATGGGTATAATCTCCGGGAAGTAGTTGTAGAGTCCGTGCAGCGTGCCCCACAGGGCCGGGAGGGCAAAGCCGGCCCACATCACCGGGTTTTTAAAAAAAGGGCTGACGCGTTCGCCATAACGGCCTTGTTCGGTCATGGCTAAGGACACCTGCATCAGCGGATAGATCAGACGCTCGTGTTCGACCCACTGCTTGCGCATAATGATCATGAGGGAAATCATCACTAAGAACAGGGCCCAGACGAAGGGCAGCCAAGCCAAAAACACCGGCCGCCAGATCGCCCAGGGAATCGGCTCATTCCGGCCCCCACCCTCGTAGAACTTTTTGACGATATCAACATTATGCACCATCAGCCAGTCGGGGATGTAGGGATGGATGAGTTCCCTCCACTCGTTTTCGGGCGTGGCGTAATAATAGGGATAACTGATAGCACTGAGGAACTTGCCGACGAAGAGGGTGGGAATCGGCGAGGCCATGACCATCATTATATAGACGACCAGTAGTTCCCCTCGGTTGAGGCCCGCTCGGGGATGGATCAGCTTGAGCAGGGGGTTTAAGATCAAAGTGAGGACAAACAACAAAAAGACGGCCCCAGGCATGCTGGTCCCTAGCGCCATAAACGACCCGTGCAGGTACAAGGTCCCATACGCCGCTCCGGCCGAGACAGAGAAGGCACAAAAGCAGCCTACTGAAATCGCTCTGAGTGTGAAAGGGGAAGACGCTTTGGAGGACGAAGAGATCGCTGACCAGCCTAGCCGTGAAGGTGTGCGCAAAGTTGCCAGCGGTAGGGCTTATATTTCAGACTATTCCCACCCGTCGCTTCTCCGCCGCCGACTGATAACAAGCCCCGGCAGGACCATCGTCATCAAGTATACTAATCGCCTAATTTGTGAACAAGTATCACTGATTTGGTCGGCCTGCCGGGGACCAGGTCCTAGGGGCAAGCGCCGTGAAAAGGTGAAGGCATACGCACCCCTATATTTAAGAATATATAGTGCAATAATTTAGTTGACAGACCACTCAGATTGTCAGAACATGTAGGCTCAATATGGATGGGGAGGAGCGGACATAGTCCTCTCACTTTTTTGGGGGGTTGACATGCGGAAAACAATGAAGCCCCAATCGAAAAGGCCGGCTGTGGTGGCGATCACGGCGATCTGGATTGCGGCCATGTCGGGGATTAGCTGGGGAGAGGTGAGGGAGTGGAAGGTGGGAGAAGGCGGCGAATCTTGGGCTTCGCAGGAGCTGGCTTCGACGGCTCTCGATTTTTCCCAGGCGGGAACTATCAAGAGTTTGGGATTCGATCCCCAGAACAATATCACCCAGCAGTTGAGCTGGGTCAGCGCCCGCCCGATAGGGTTTCTTGAAGAGCGTGCCCAGGCCCATATCTGGGACAATACCACCTTGAGAGAGTCGCAACTGGTGATCGTAGATGGGCAAGATACTACCTCCACCGGGGATCAGTTCAAGGTATTCGGGGTCCAACAGAATGGGAGAAGATTTGAATTCGACTTGGGGACCCGGATCCCGATGAATAGAATTCTCTTTTTTCCACGTCCGTTTGGCGTAGATGATCAAGGACGACCTTATAGTGAGGATTTTATCCGGAGCTACAGTCTCTTCTCCAGCGACGGGCTGAGCTTTACCCAAGACAATAGGCCGGATTACAGCCTCCTCCGGCAGGTGGAATTCACCCGTGAGGACACGGCGGAGGTCTTGTTTCCGCTGCAGTTTATTCGCTTTATCCGCCTGCATGTAAATTCTCCGAATCCATTCGAAATCGCCGAATTTCAGCTTTTCGGCAAAGGCTTCGCTCCCCAAGCCAGTTATACCTCCAAGATCATTGACTTAGGGGAGGTGGCCAATTTCAGCCGGCTTGAATGGGCGGTCGAGGGACTGCGCCAGGAAGGCGACAGTCCGGTCGTAGTGGAAGACGCCGACACAGAGATCTCCGTCCGGATGCGCACGGGGACGGACGACAATCCCCGGGTTTTTTTTCGGCTGGTAGATCGGTTTACCCGGGAGCGAGAGGTAGTGACAGAGGACGAATACAACAAGTTAGGTCAAAACGAACAGGGCGGGATTCAAGACGACCAGATCAATTGGAGTCTTTGGTCATCGCCCTTTACCGCCTCCGGGCAGAGAATCACCCTGCCCAGTCCGCGCCGCTACTTTCAGTTCGAGATCGCCATGAGGAGCCAGTCCATTTTAGACGGCATGCAGGTCACTTCTCTGAGTGTGGAGCACTCTATTCCGCCGCTGGCCCAGCAATTAATCGGAGAGGTCTCTGTGCTGGACGAGCCCCGTCCTCCGCGCAGTGTGGCCGTCGTGCCGGTCGGCCAGTTCGTCACCTTTGTCTACGATCTCATCGCCGATGTTGCGGGAACGGACATCGGCTTTGATGGCATCCGGATATTCACCCCCTCGTCGCAGCCAAAATTCGGGGAACTCTTCATAGGAGATCCTCCTGAAAAGGTAGAACCCACCGAGATTATAGAGGAACTCGGCAGCCTGACCTTACTCTTCCCCTCTTCCCATCGGATAGTTGGCCGAGACGTCCTGCAGATTATTTTCGAGGCTCAGGTGTTTGTCCAAGGGAGCTTCTTGAACGCCGAGGTCTTCGATACCCAAAGCGAAGAGGTGCCTCAGAGGGTTTTGTCGGGCGATGCCAACCCCGAGGTAACGACCAATACGCTGCGGGTGCTGACTGCAGCCGAGTCCGCTAGGGAGATCCTGTCCTCTTTCGAGGTCACTCCGAGGGTGTTCTCGCCCAATGGGGATGCGATCAACGAAAAGGCTTTGATCGCGCTCACCCTTTCACAGCTGGTAGAGCCTGTGGAGGTGGAGGTGGAAATCTTCGATCTGGCGGGTCGGAGAGTGCGGACCCTGGCCGGGGAGGAGCGGAGCGGAAATCATATAAGGCCATGGGATGGACGGGACGACAGCGAGGAACTGCTTCCAGTGGGCATTTATCTGGTCAAGGTTTCGGTTAACGCCGACCAGGAAAGCTTTGTGCGGGCGGAGACTGTGGGAATAGTGTACTGAGGAAAGGATTGTTCCGATGAAGAATCTGGTCAAGTTCTGCGCTTTTTCTTTCCTGCTAGTCCCGTTGATAGAAGAAGGGGCCAGAGGGCAGGTGTTCCAGGTGGACCAGGAGTGGAATTTTCCTGCCGGAACCCTCGAGTTTGGGGCAGATGGCTCCATCACCCCGATAAAGTTCGAGTCGTCCATCAACGCCGCGCTCGACGCGGATCAATTTACCCATGAGACAAAAGAGCAGGGAGAAGTGCAAGGAGGAGTGTGGAAAGTCGGATCAAACCCGAACGCTGCCGCCAATATCATTGATGGCGATCTCGAGACCTTCTGGAAGCCCGATCCGAATGACCCTGTGGAGAATTGGTGGATCGAGATCAACTTGGGACGGGCGGTCCCGACCAGCAAGATCCGCCTGCACTTTCCCGACCAAGAAGGGGCAAAGCCCCTAGGGGTGTTCCGAGTCCTCGGCTCGAATGGCGTTAGACAAGCGCAAGGCCAGGATTTCTTTTTTTTCGACTTAATTGGCGGCACCAGCAGGCTGAACGAACAGACTCTGATCGAATACCCGGTTCAGGCCTTCGGCAGGGTGTCTAATAACCGCCTATTTGGTCCTGCAGCCCTGGCGGGTACAGATACCTCGACCACCTACGGACCAATCCAGTTCGTGCGCATTGTCGTAGATGCCCAAACTGCGGATGCGGCCCTTGCCGAAGTGGAAGTCTTCACCTTTGGACAGAATATTGCCCTTAGCATCTTTGATCGAGGCGGCACTATAACCGAGCCGACTGGTCGCGCCAGTGCCTTGGTCGATGGGGACCTCAGCACCACTTGGCAGGTGAGTAGTACGGACCCGACTGCCAAGTTCAGCTGGAGTTGGGATCTGGGGGCCCATTTCTGGGTAAACCGGATTCTCGAACTAGCGCCGCTGGACGCGGGTCAGGGGCAAGGGGCATACGCCGCCACCTCGGGCCACCAGAGAGTCCAGTTATTTGTCTCGGACGGGTCCAGACGCACTCTGGCCGGAGAGATAGAATTCGATCTGCTCTTCGATTTTCCCGATGCGATTGGCTGGAACACACCCCAGTGGCTGAACTATCTCATGTTCCCTCCTAAGTCTATCCGCCACATGCTGCATATTTACGTCGGCAACAGGAGCAGTATTCTCAACGATATCGCCGTCTTCCCGGTCGGATACATAGCCAAAGTAGAGATGACCTCGGGCTTTGAGGATTTGGGAGATCGGCCCAAGGTGCTTCGCTCGCTCAGCTGGGATGCGGACTTGCCCGCAGGTACCAAGGTGCAAGCCCAGACCCGCTCGGGCAATACCTTTGAAGAGCAGACCATTTACTACGATAAAAATGGCAACGAGGTTACCGAGGAACTCTACAACAAATTGCCCAAACCCCGGAGAGGCAAAAAAGAGGCAGTCCTAGTGGAAGGAGCAGACTGGAGCGGCTGGAGCAATCCCTATCGATTTTCCGGGCAGGAGTTTCTTTCTCCAAGTCCGCGTCGGTACGTGCAGTTTGCGGTCTCCCTGATTTCGGACCGACCGGACACAGCGGCGACCTTGCGTTCGCTTTCTCTCGATTTCGACGATGCTTTTCTGATCGGGGCGGTGGGCGAGATTGAGCCCAAAGAGGCCCGGCCGGGCGTTGCCCAGAAATTTGTATATCACCTTCGGCCCCAGTTCGGTCCGGGAGATTCCGGCTTTGACCGCATCCGGGTGGAAACCCCCTCCCAGGCGGATGCCGACAGCTTCTCGGTCCAGATAGATGGCAGCCCAGTGGTGCTGGCGACCGAGGCCGTGCAGTTTTTCCCGGATTCTCTCATAGTGGAGCTTCCCCAGCTAGTGGAGCAGCAGCCAGTAGACATTGAGATGTATGTCAATGTAGTGCAGAGCCCGTATCATTTTAAGGCCTTTGTCGGTAACACTCAAAACCCCGAACTCTGGCAACCAGTTGATCCCGATGCCGATGTGCGCTTCTCGACCACGGTCTTCTTGCCCGACGTCGTTTCGAGTGACCGGCTTATTGCCAATCTTTCGGTCCAGCCTGTCTTTACTCCCAACGGCGATGGCGTAGGGGACGAGGCAGAGATCCGCTTTAATATTTTGAAAGTGGACATGCCGGCCCAGGTTCAGATCTACACCTTGGACGGTAGCTTGGTGCGGCAACTGGAGGGACAGCGTCAGACGGACGGGTTATGGCTCTTTACTTGGTCCGGTCAGGACCATAGCCAGACTCTGGTGCCTCCCGGGATCTATCTATGCCGGATCGATATAGAGGCGCAGACCAGTGATGAGGCCTTGGCCCAGACAATCAGCGTGGTCTATTAGTGGGTTTGGCTATTTCGGGCGAGCAGTTCTCAGAAGGATAATGGGAGGTGATGTATGTCGCAGGCAATAGGCCATTTAAGACCGGTAATGTTGCTTTTCTTGAGCAGTATCATATTGGGAGAAATCCCAGCAAACGCTCAGTTATTCACCGGGTACCGCCCTGTCGAAGAGCCGGGAATCTACGGAGCACGGGTCCGCCCTGGTGCCTTGGCTCCCAACCGCCGGAAGTGGTATCTTCCCCAGAATCTGTACTATGAATATAGCTGGCGGGGGTGGGAGTACAGTAACTATGCCCGGCAAAACTATCAGCGCTACGTGAACATTCTGCTCGAAGGAACCCGGCAATACGACCTCTTTGGTAATTATATCGCCCGGGGATGGAAGATCTACGACTGGACCGAGAACAGTCCGGAGCGGCTCGGAAGCGAGATATTCAAGAACGCGTTTTACCAGAGTTGGTTCAACAATGTCATCGTGTCGTCTGCCCAGAAAGGCCAGTTCCACACTTCCCTGACCATCGGCGATGCGCTCCGCACGACCTTGACACCCCTCACCTTTTCCAAGCCGACCTTTAATGGTATCCAGTGGGACTTCCTCACCGACAAGTACGCTATGACCATCTTGGCGTCTCGACTCAGTGCGCCCGGCTTTTCGGCCCTCACGCAGACATCCGGAGCTAACCGATCCGAGAACACCTCGAGGCTTTTGGCAGGCAGAGGGGTTGGACAGTTAGGAGACTTCGCGCAAATCGGGCTGACCTGGGTCAACGTCGCCAACACCACCAGTACCCTGACTCTGGGAGACAACTCCTTAAAAGGCGTGCTGACCGAGCCCCAGAACCAGGGCAGCGTGGAAACCGTGGTCGTCCGGATCTCGGACGATTCTCCGGAAACCCCGCAATCGGGGGCACTCCTCTTCTTCGACCAAGTGGTGATCAACGGGAAGCCACATCCGGAGATCACCCCCTTGATACGAGGCGGGATTCGCAGTGAGGGCAACCTCGAGGCGCGCGGCACAGATGTGATTGAGCTGATCTACGATGTCAGGAACGACTTCAGACCGACGGAAGAGGTGCCGACCTTGGGGGATATTTCCAAGCTGGAGTTCGAGCTGATCATAGCCAACGACTACCGGGTGGAGGTTTCATCCAACAAACAAACAGATCGCTTGGGAGGCCAAGTTTTTTTGCCAGTTGCCCAAGCTGAGAAGGAGGTCATCGATGGGTCCAATCAGCGCTTCATTAGGTTTGAGTACGGCCTGCCCACAGCCCACGAGGTAATTGGTCTGGATTTGGAGATAAACAACTTAGGAGGCCTAGACCTGCGCGCCGAGTACGCAGTAAACCGACGTTTCCGGCGCTTCCCCAACCAGAACTTTGGGGTCAACGACCTCGATCCAGAAAAAGACCAGGCCGAAGCGGCCTATGTTACGGCCTCCTACAATAACTATCCCTGGTTCGTCTACACAGAGGCCTTTGACATGGCTCCCGACTACAGCACCACGGCCTTCATCTCCAATTCACTGGGGGGCATCGACTACAGCGACGAGCAGAGGCACCTGTTTGAGTTCGTCGACGACAACGACGACCAGGACCGCTTTCCGGACTGGCAACGCATCAATCAGATCGGACTGGTCGGGGATGTGGGAGGGGCGGGAGCCGACAACAACGTCTTCCCCGGACTCGACGAGAACAACGACTTTGTCTCCGATTTCAACCAGAATGCCAACTCTAGACCCGACTATGCCGAGCCCTTCCTGCGCTACGCAGTGGATCCTCCAGAGTTCCTCTTCGGAATGGACCTGAACAACAACACACTCATCGACCGCTTCGAGGACGATCGGCAGCCGGACTTTCCCTACGAACGGGACCGCCGGGGATACAATATCTACGGAGGGCTGATGCTCGCTAAGAGAGCGCAAATTACCATCGGCCGGCTGAAGGAACGAATGCCTAGCAGCGCTAGGAAGAGTCGCGCTACCTACGGACTGTTTACGGCAGAGGTGAATATGCCCGGGTGGAACATCGGTCTGGTCGAACATGCCAAGCTGGTAAAGGATAATATCAAGGACGACCGGCTGGTCTGGAAAGATCCCACGGGATCGGAGAACTTCAGCGATCCCCTGGAGAATCAGGACACCTTTGTCAACACCTTGTACCTCCAGGCCAGGTACAACCGGATTCGCGATCTGGATATTCAGGGCAAGATCAAGTACGAAATCTTCAACCAGCGGGGAGAACAGGCCGACGAGCTGCGCAATCGCTCGTTTTTCGGCTTGATCAACAAGGCGGGGTACACTCTTCAAGTGGGGGAAGACCTGATACTCTGGCCTAGGTGGAAGAGCACATTTCGGCGCGAGACCCCTTCGACAAAATCGAGCCTGAAATCCCGCGACCTTGAGGAAACCCTATTTCTGATTACCCGCTACTCGCTGCTTCCGGGAACATGGCTGGAAGGCGGGGTCGAATTTAGCTGGTTTGAAAACTTGGAGGAGCGACCGGAAGAGCCGCCCCCGGGCTTTGTCGACGACTTCCGCAGCCAGGTTTATTCGATCCTCATTTCCAACACTTCTGCCTACTTGGGCTACCAGATAACCGCGAATACAGGTCTGCAACTGCGGCGTACCAAGTTCAAAGAAGAGGATGCCAGAGATGAATCCATCGGTTTCGTGCGCATATTTGCCAGTACAGGTACAGATTGATATATACACATTATGAGGATGGATTGAGCGCAATCTTTTAAGGAAGATGTGTTATGAGAGGAGCTTTTTTTGCGCTGGTTGCCCTAGGGCTGCTAGTTAGCCCCCGCGAGTCGGCCACCCAGCTAATTGAGCTGCGTCTTGGCGGTGAGAACGGCCAGTCCTGGGCCGACCAGACCGCCTTGAACGTGATGGTAGATTTGACCTCTAGCTTAGGAGCGATCCAGCCCCTTTTCCTCGATCCCAACGTGAACGTGGTCACCCAGATCGGCCCTTGGTTCCGCTTCCGCGAGCCGGTCGAGTTCGACTTTCGTCCCGGCATGCCTCATGTCTGGCGGGCTGTTGGCTCCATCCGCGAGGTCGGCCGAGTTGCCGATGCGCTGATATTCGTAGATGGGGACCGCGACACCTATTATGCCTCCTCAGGCTTTACCGCAGCCGGTGGTCAAGGGGGGGTGGAGGGCGAGTTTTATTCCATCGATCTAGGTACGCGAATTCCCGCCGAGCGCTTTGTAATGCTTCCACCGGAAGGCACCGAGCCGATCACCCAAGAACCCTACGACCCCAACTACTTCTTCCCCCGCTACGAATTGACCGCTAGCAACGATGAGGTGGTGATAAAGCTGCAAGACGGCACTTGGTGTACCAATCACTTTTGGTGCAACGGTTTCTACATTCCGTTGGACATTGTGCTGGCCTCGGTGGAAGGCAATCTCGAATCCACGATCGAGGTTATCTTTCCGCGCCAGTACATGCGCTTCTTTCGCCTGCGCTTTATTCCGGACTCGCAATGTTGTAGAGAAGGTCAAAATACCGCGTTCGCGCGGTATGCGGTGTCCGAGTTGGAGGTGTACGGTCGCGGCGTCGTGCCCGAGGTCCGCTGGGAGTCCAAGGTCATAGACCTGGGACAGATCGTCAACATCGGCCAGATCCACTTCGGTGTCAGCACTTGGCGCAAGGACGCGGTCGCGTCCGAGCCCCAACCCGATCCCGAAGCGCCCACTCAGGTCAGGGTGTCCGTGCGCACCGGCCTGGACGACGAACCGGTGGCCTACCACACCTACAACGACTTGCGCCAGCCTACCGAGGTGAGCGCCACCGATTACGCTCGCCTCAAACCGCGGCGCTGGCCCTTTGACCCGCTGGCGGCCGGCTGGGCCGGACCGATCACTGAAGACCGGGACAACTGGAGCTTCTGGTCGCCCCCGCTCGAGCAGTCCGGCGAAAAGCCCCGGGTGCCGCGCGGCCGCTTTATCATGCTGCGGGTGGAAATGGACAGTGAGAGCCTAGAATCGTTTGCCCGCATCGACTCGCTGGTGGTGGAGACCTCGTCGCTGTTGGCCGAGCGGATACTGGGCGAGGTGGCTGTGGTGGACGATTTGCAGCCCGAAGGCAGAGTGGCCCTGCTGCCCGTCGGCGAGCTGACCGAGTTGGTCTACGAAATAGGCGCCGAGTTCGTCGCCGGTCAGGCCGGTTTTGATGGGGTGCGGGTATTGGCGCCCTCGGCCGCCGAGTTTTTGAGTCTGGAGATGGGTGACCCGCTGCAGCCGGTGCCTGTGGATCCAGCCGATGTGGTGCCTGATGAGCAGGGGTTCACCGTGTACTTGCCACGTCCGCTCAGTCCAGACGGCGACCAGCGGTTGCGGCTGCGGCTGGAGACAACATTGTACAGCGCCTCGGGCGCACTGCGAGCCGAGGTATTTCGCCGTGAACAAGCCGGGTTGCCGCAGGAAGTGGAGAGCGGAGATGTCAGTGACGAGATGGGCACTAACCAGTTGCGCATGGTCGCGGTCGAATCGTCGCTGGGATCTGTTCTGCGCCAGTTAGAGGTGCAGCCGTCGGTGTTTACACCTCAGGGGGATGGCATTAATGATGTAGTGTCGATCCGCTTCACTTTGTTCCAGGTGCTGGGGGGGACAGAGGTGGAGGTGGGCATGTACAGCTTAGAGGGACAGCGGGTATGGCAGCAGGTGCTGGAGGTACAGAGAGTCGGTCCGCAGGAGGTGGTGGAATGGGATGGCCGGGACGCCGCCGGCGCATTGGTGCCGCCAGGGGTGTATGTGGCGCGGGTACGGGTGGGGGCGGACCAAGGGGATTTCGATCAATTGCAGGTAGTAGGTGTGGCTTATTGAACTTAGAAGCGTCGCAAGATCTCGCCAAGAGGTGATTAGGATGGGGATATTTGTACTCAGCACAATCGCGTCAGTAGCCCTGCTGTTGGGTGGTTGCGGCTATAAATTGGGCTATCGGCACTTTCCCGGACCCATAGTGCCCATTGCCGAGACCCAGCAGACCGAGGAATTTAACGTTGGAGATGACCGCAGCATCACCTTTGTCAAGGGCCGCTTGGAGGTCAGCCTGCAACCTATAACTGCCGAAATGCTGAACCGGCAGTTTGAAGTTCATTCGACCTCTCCTGCGGGCTTTTACCGGGATAATCCGTACCAAGCTCCAGTCAATCCTTATACCTACGGCGACTGGAAGCCGTCGGGTGAGGAACAGGCACCGGCCCGTTTTGCGGTCTTTCTGCTAAAGATAAAGAACTACGCCTATCCAAAGGTGCGCGTGGATCCGGCCTTGATTGAGATCACAGCCCCCAACGGACGGCGCTATCAGTCGCTCAGCCTCACTGCCCTGATCGAATACTACTGGCCCTATGCAATCGCCTACGCGGGCAATACCTACAAGCCATTCAAGGAGCGAGAGAGCATTCTGAGGAAGACGCTCTTCAACGATGATATGATCTTCAGTGGTCAGGAAAAGGGAGGGTTTGTCGTTTTTCCTGCGCTGGACGACGATGTCGAGGAGTTCGAGGTTCGGATCGAGAAAATGACCTTGCGCTTCGACTACCGGGACGAGCCAATGGAGAAAGTCGATATTCCCTATCAGTTCACCCGGGAGGTCAACTATGCCCTCGAGCCGCCCGCCCCGGGGCAGTAGGAGGGAAGAGCGTTGGCGCTAGTCGCGTTTTTTTTGTGGCTGTCCGGCTGCGGTGACACAGCGGACGACAATGTGGTAGCCCGGGTCGATACAGTGGAGATTACGGTCGAAGACCTGCTTCGGTTCAATGTGGATATGCCCGCTCTGCTCCGCTCTGAGGAGGAGGGCGTTCAGGTGTGGCGCGAATACCTCGACAGCATGGTCGATATGGAGCTGATGTTACTCGAGGCCCGGAAGCAGGGCATAGACCAGGATTCGGAGTTTCTGGGTAAATGGGAGCACGAGCGGCGGCAAAAACTGCTCGGGGAGATTCTCCGCCGGGAAGTCCAAGAAAAGATCAATCTTTCATCAGGCGAATTGCGACGTAGCTTCGAGCAGTCCAAGTGGAACCGCATGCTGAAGCTGGCCCATATCCAGGTGGAGACCGAGAAGGATGCCCGGGAGGTAATGGAAGAGCTCGAGCAGGGAAAAGGGTTCGGGGAAGTGGCCAAACTTCGTTCTACCGATCGAGAGACCGCCTCCCAAGGTGGCTTGCTCGGTCCCCTCTACGGGCGTGGAAACGTGGAAGAGCAGGGGATGCCGGTGGAGGTGGCAGAGGAAGTTTTCGCGCTAGAGGTGGGGAAGATCAGCCAGCCTTTCGAGATAGGAGATAGGTACGAGATCTTCCATGTCGTGGCCGAGGGGCCTCCCCCCGCTAGTTACGCCTTTATTTATGCCCGGGTCCAGCTTACGGAAACCTCCCGGGCCCGCCATAAAGAGCTGATAGAGGAGCTGGCCACCCAATTCGAGGTGCAGCTAGACCAGGAAGGCATCTCATTCTTATTAGAAAGGGCTCCAAGCTCTGGCGCAGATACTCTGGATATAGCAAAACGGGAACAGGAGGTGGTTCTGTGCCGTTTCGATGGCGGACAGTTGACCTTGAAAGATTTCGCCGACACCTACCAGAGAGTCCGCCGCTTCCGATCGGTCAGATTTGACAGCAGCGGCATCGCCGAGTTCATCTATCGGGAGCTCTTGCCGGTCCCACTCCTGTCCGCAGCAGCTCTGAAGCAGGGAATTGATCAGGACTCGTCGGTAGCCGCTTGGCTGGAGGCCAAGAAAAAGGCTATGCTGATCGAAACTTTAAAAGAGTGGGAGGTGGATCGGCGGATCGACCTGAGCGACGAAGCGGTGCGCTCCTACTACGAAAGCCATCTACATCTTTTTAAAAAGCCCGAACAGATCACCGTCCAGGAGATTCTGTGTACAACCCGGGAAGAGGCCGAGGAGGTCTTGAAACGGATTCTGAACGGGGAGGAAATGGAGCGTTTGGCCGAGCGCTATAGTATCAGAAGTGGGGCCGAGAAAACCAAAGGCTTCATTAATATGCACACCTATGGACAGGCGCATTACGGTCCCCTCTACGACGAGGCTTTGCAGGCAGAGGTGGGAGAGCTGAAAGGTCCCTTACAGCTCGAGGAAGGCTATACAGTATTCAAGGTGGTGGAGAAGAGCGGTTTGATGCCCGATCCCTTTGAGAAGGCGTCGACGAGGGCGCGATACTGGCTGAGGAAGGAGAAGGAAGAGGAGCTAATCAGCACCTTACTTCTCAGCCTGAAGGAGAAGTACGCCTCTAAGATCGTCCTATTTGAGGACCGCTTGAAGAAGATGGATGCAGAAGCCGGTATTTAAAGTTTGGTGCTTCGCCCTTTTTACTGTCCTCGCCACCAGCGGCTGTGGCGACCAGAGGTCGCAGAAGCGGGTCGAGGCGGCATACGCCGAGGCCAAGCGTCTGGCCGAGGCCGGCAGCTATCTCAAAGCTATCGCAGCTTGCCAGCAAGCCCTGGAAGTGGATTCGACCCATCTCGAGGTCCTCCTGCTTGCCGGTTCCATCCTTCAGAAGCAGGGCAAGTTTGAGCTGGCTACGCGACACATCGCCCAAGCCGTGCAGCTCTATCCGGACGATGTCGAAGCCCGCATTGCGCTGGGCGATCTGTACATGCGGGAGCGCCGGAATCACTCTGCCGCCGTGGCTTACGAAGAGGCGATCTTGCTGGCTCCCGACCGCGTTTCTCCCTATCGCAAGCTTGCCATAGTCCTTAGCGCTCAGGGCCGCTATGACGATGCGGCCGCAGCCTTGACCAAGGCGCTTCGGCTCGAACCGGAGAATGCCGCCATCCACTACAATCTGGGAGTGGTCTACGAGCAACAGGCCCGCTCCGAGTCTGCCATTGCCGCGTACGAGCAGACAGTAGCATTCGATTCCTCCTACGCTGATGCGTACTATCATCTCGGACAGATCTATACCAAGTTGGGGCGCCTTGAGGAGGCCGAGGCGAGCTCCAGAGCCGTTCTCCGCCACAATCCGGGATACGCCAATGCTTATACCTTGCTGGGACAGGTGCTTCTCCAGCAAGGGCGGACCGCCGAAGCGGAGACTGCTCTTCAGAAAGCTCTTGCCGCCGACCCCTTTGAAAAAGAAGCCTATCACCGGCTTGGAAAGCTCTACCTCAGACAGGCAAGGACTGAGGAAGGCCAAAAGCTACTGGCCGCTTTCCAGCGCCTGCGAAAAGCGAGCGATGAAATCAGGCGCTACCGATATATCCTGACGCTCTACCCGGAGGACGCAGATGCCCGTTACAATCTCGGGGTGCTCTACGCTGGCTTGGGCCATTTCCCGGCGGCGGCGGCCGAATACCAACAAGCTTTGGCCATCAATCCCACCGACCTGAGCGCCCGCAACAACTTGGCCAATATCTTCCTCCGGCAAGGGAAAATGGCCGCGGCGATCGGCCAATACGAGAAGATCTTGGCGCTCAATTCCCGCTATGTCCAGGCCTACTACAACCTCGGGACCGCCTACTTGGCCATGGGCGATGCGCCGCGGGCGATCCGGGCTTTCCAGAAAGTTATCAAGATAGAGCCCAACCACGGCGATGCGCACTACAGCTTGGGCATGATCTACCTTGGGCAAGACCGGCGGGCAGAGGGCGAGGCGGAACTGGAGATCTACCGACGTCTGACAGAATGAAATCAGAGGGGTTAGAAGTAGTCTCACGGGGGTCTTCTTGGCGAAGGTAAGGTATATTTCTTTGTCCGGGTGCTGCCTCGCAGCAGCGGTTCTTCTTCAACTGCCGGCAAAGGCCGAGGTCCAGTTCGTCGATGTCACTGCTATGGCCGGGATTGCCTTTCGCCACCAGAATGGGGCGACAGGGGAAAAGCATTTCCCGGAGACGCAGGGTTCGGGGGTGGTTTTCTTTGATCACGACGCCGATGGCTGGCTCGACCTATACTTTGCCAACAGCGCCGGGTCGGGGGCCCTCTACCGCAATCGGGGCGACGGGCGCTTCGAGGAGACCACAGCCACTGCCGGGGTGGCCGAATCGGGCCACGGGATGGGCTGTGCCGCGGCAGACTACGACCAGGACGGCGATCTCGACCTCTACATCACTTGCTACGGGCCCAATATCCTCTACCGCAACAATGGCGATGGGAGCTTTACCAATGTGACAAGCCGCTCGGGAGTGGGCCATCCGGGTTTTAGCACAGGAGCGGCTTTTGCAGACTACGACCAGGACGGCGATCCCGACCTCTATGTGGCCAATTACGTGGAGTACCCGCCGGAGGTAAACCCGCCCTGCATTCAAGCTAAAGGGCTACAGGTCTACTGCGGACCCGAGGCCTTCGATCCACAGGCGGATGTCTTCTTCCGAAACGAGGGGGACGGAACCTTTGTAGACATTAGCGATACAGTCGGCTTGCGGCCCCGGGCGGCCAAGGAACTGGGGGCCCTCTTCAGCGACTACGATCAGGACGGCGACTTGGATCTTTACGTGGCCGGGGATCGCACGCCCAATCTGCTCTACCGCAATGATGGGGGCCGCTTCACCGAAGTCGGTTTCTTGGCCGGGGTCGCTTTTGACGACGCCGGAGAGGCCTTGGCCGGGATGGGGGTCGCTGCGGGAGACTACGACCACGATGGGTTCTTCGACTTTTTCGTGACCAACTACCAGTGGGAGACCAACAATCTCTACCGAAACCTGGGCAACGGGTTTTTCGCCGATACCACCTTCGAGTCGGGATTGGGCATACCGAGCCTGAGATTTCTGGCCTGGGGGACGGTTTTCTTCGACTACGACAACGACGGAGACTGCGACCTCTTCGTGGCCAATGGCCACTTGGATGACAATGTGGAGCTATTCGACACTAGTGTGGCCTATGCCCAGCAGAACCAACTTTTCAGAAACGACGGTCAGGGCAGGTTCGCCGATGTGACTAATTCGGCGGGACCGGGCTTGGCGCTGGTGCAGGTGAGCCGCGGGGCGGCGGTCGGAGACTACGATGAGGATGGGGATCTGGATCTGGTGGTCTCCAATAACAACCAGCCAGCCGCACTCCTGCGCAACGACGGTGGAAATCGGAATCGCTGGCTGGGCGTCAAACTGATCGGGAATGGCCCCCGCGCCTCCTCCGGTGCCTCACAGGGCCGACCCCGGAGGCCCTCCAGCAATCGGGACGGCATTGGAGCCTTGGTCAAGGTCGTGGCAGATGGCCGCTTGCAGATCGACGAGGTCAGGAGTGGTTCAAGTTTTCTGTCCCAGAATGATTTGCGTCTTCATTTTGGGCTTGGTGCGGTGGAAAAAATCGAGTTGGTGGAGATCCGCTGGCCCAGTGGCATCGTCGAGCAGCTCACGGGCATGGAGGTGAACCAGGTACTCACCCTGTACGAACCGGATGAATCCGAATATAAGCAGTAAAGAGAGGAGCATATGCGCATGGTCTGTGGTCTGTTGATTGCGATGGCCGCTGCCGTGCTCGCCAGCTGCGGGGATGATGACGCAGGTCCGGCATCATCTATTGGGAGCAATGCCTGCTCTGAAGGAGGGATAAACCGGGAAGGGGACTTTTCGATCGGCACCTTAGAGGACCTAAAGGCTCTGGCAGGCGATGGCAGCAGTTGCGTCAGTATCAGCGGCAAGCTGTTCATTGAGGAAACGACCCTGACCAGCCTGGAGGGCCTGGGCAACCTTTATAGTGTCGGCGGTTTGCGGCTGCGCGCCAATCCAGCCCTGACCAGTCTGGACGGCTTTCGCAACGTCACCCGCATCGATGGAGACCTGGAAATTGTCAACAATCGAGCGTTGACCAATGTGGATGGCTTGCACAAGCTCGCCCGAATTGGAGGCAAGCTGGAAATCAGAGACAATGCGTCCCTGACCAGTCTGGAGGGCCTGCGCAACGTCACCCGCATCGATGGAGACTTGGGGATCTTCGGCAATGAACCTCTGGACTATGACGAAAGAAAACGAAGACATACTCGCAGCCAGGGCGATGAGCAAGCAGCGCGCGAGTCCGAGGGAAGTATCTTCAGCGACGGTGAGGCCCTGTCCAACCTGGAGGGGCTGCGCAACCTGCAAAGTATCGGGGGATCGCTGAAGCTCGGCCTCCCTATTATCGGCTACAACTTTGGTCTAATTACTCTGGAGGGGCTGCGCAGCCTGCAAAGCATCGCGGGCGATCTGCACATCCAGCACAATTTTGCTCTGACCAGCCTGGAAGGTCTGCACAACGTGCAAAGCGTCGGCGGCGAACTGCATATCCTGCACAACGACCTTCTGACCAATCTGGAAGGTTTGGACAACCTGCGAAGCATCGGGGGCAACCTGAGTCTCTACCGCAATGTCTCTCTGACCAGCTTGGAAGGTCTGCACAACCTGCAAAGCGTCGGAGATGAATTGATAATTCGCGACAATAGACTGCTGACCAGCCTGGAGGGGCTGCGCAGCCTCCATAGCGTCGGGGGGGGCCTGACGATCTGGGGCAGCGATGCCCTGACCGACCTTAAGGGCCTGGACAAGCTCACTCGGATCGAGAGTCGCCTGATGATCCACCGAAATGCATCCCTGGTCTCTCTCGAGGGCCTCGACAATCTGCAAAGCGTCGGAAACGTCCTGCAGATAGATGGCAATATGTCTCTGGCCAGCCTCAAAGCCTTGGACAACGTGCAAAGCGTCGGGGAGTACCTGTGGATTGAGGACAACCCCAACCTGCCGAGCGGTCTGGTCCAGGCATTCGCCGCTAGGATAATTGCCGGTGGCTTTGGGGGCGAGATTACCATTATGGGCAACCAGCCATAGTGGAAGCCCGCCGCCAGATGCACCTCGCGTCCCATCTTCTAGGATTCGAGGTGCATCTGGCCTATTCAAAGCACAAGTTATTAGTGGGTAGGGGTAAACCGACAGGCCCCATCGAATGAAATCCGCAATCTGGGGGCGACTTCATAGGGCCAAGGGTTAAAACTGTAGGGGAGGTAGTGGCACGCTAAAACGTGGCGGAAAGAGTCCGGTTCCAGAATGGGGCCACCGCGATGAATCAATCTGCCGTGGAAGAGCACCGTGTCCCCCTTGTTAGCTTCGACCGCGATCTCCGGAAACCCGTTGCGCTCAAATAGGGCGTCGAACGCATCTTCGTGGTTCCAGCCGTACCAGGGTCCGGGCTTGCCGTCTTCATCCTCTTTGAAGTCCTTTTTATCGAGTATCGGTCCTCTATGGGATCCGAGCTGGACATGGATGCTGCCATTGCGTTCGTCGACATCTTGGAGGGCAATCCAGGCCGACATACATCCCGGAAGGTGATAGGCATCTTGGTGTCGGCGCTGTTCCGACCCTTTGTAGAAGTACATAGTCTGCATTGCCTCGGGCTCGTCGTCGAGACAAGTGCGCAGCGGCTGGCGCAGCCGGGGATTCAACATCCAGTCCATAGTCATAGGATCGTACAGGTGCTGATTTCTTGTTCGACTCCAGTCATCGGCATTGCGGGGTGCCATGTTAACGACCCAAGCCGTAAACTGGAAACCGTCGATTTTCTCGCGCCCCGCATGAAGATCCATCATGTGGCTGATGAACTGATCGCATTCATCCGGATCGAACAAACCTTTGAGTATGGTATAACCATCCTGCTCATATTGTGCTTTTTGGGCCGATGTTAACTCTGCTAGTTCCATCATAACTCTAGGGCTGGGACTCAGTGCCCCGGCGATTGGCCAATGAGCGGGGCGTCAGGTCGAAGAGGGTTTCGTGGCCGTGGAAGAAGCGGTCCAACTCGTCCACCATCAGCGTGAATAGACGGGGGTAGCTGGGGGCTGTGACCCCGGCGATGTGTGGACTGAGAAAGACATTGGGCAGATGGATAATCTCGCTGTCAGCCGGGATCGGCTCTGGGTCGAAAACGTCCAGTCCAGCGATGATGTCTCCCCGCTTCAGCCGTTCGATCAGAGCATCGGAGTCGACGATCGGACCGCGCGAAACATTTATGAACACGGCCTCCGATGGAATCAGATCCAATTCGCGCTGGCCGATCATGCCCTGAGTCTGGGGGGTCAGTGGTGCCAAACAGACAATGGCGTCGGACTGGGAGAGGATGTTGTCCAACGAGGTCTGGAGAAAACCTAGGGCGTCCGCCATTTCTCTGGGCAGATAAGGATCGTACACTTGGATATCTGCCTCAAAGGGCCGTAGAAACTGAATCAACCGCCGGCCGATATGGCCGCAGCCGATCAACCCGACTCGCTTGCCGGTCAGATCACCGCGCAAATAGCCGGGATCTTCATTGCGGGAAAAGTCAGTATCGCCGGCGATGATGCGGCGGAAATAGGCACCGGCATTGCGCAGGGAAATAAGGATCAGGGCTAGGGCCCATTCGGCCACTGGATAGGAGGTGCCATTGGTGGTGTCCACCGTGCGGATGCCCCGCTCCCAGGCGGCTTCCACATCGATGCGTTCGGCGAATCGGTCGCCCGCTACCTCGCCGACGATCTTCAGCCCGATTGCCCGTTCCATGACCTCGGCGTCGATCCGCGGAGCACCGCAGCAGACGATGATCGCGTCGACGTCCTCCACCTGATCGAGCAATCGGGTTTTCAACTCCGTGCTTGGGCTGGGGCTGAAGAAGGGCACACCGTCCTCGCAGGCGAACCAGTGCCAGTCGGCAAAAACATTGAGTCGTTCCAGGTCCGGGATTGTCAAGTAGTTATCGCGAACTTGCTGATCACAGACCAGCATTACCTTTGGACGAGAAGTTGCCATGGAGCTAGATCTCCATTCAGGCTTGTCGAGCAGATATTACAATGTGCGAGCAGTTCTCGCGGCTCACCATATCGCTACGTCGGGGATAGGGCGGGGAGCCAACTATTTCAATATATATAGGAGGCTTCATACGACAAGTAGAATTTGAGTAGTATCCCTACCGCGCATGTAAAAGGCCGATAACTTGAAAAAATTCTTGACTTCCCTAACCTTTTTATTTAAATAGCCCCCAATGACTTTGGGACTTTGGCGCATAAATAAAGACATGCGGATATGGCTCGCTTTTCGGCTAGAGCCGTGCAGATAATTGTTCTAAAATTATGAGAAAGATATTAAAATGGAAGGAGGCAAAGCGTCCCTCGCGTAGCATCCAGTTTTCCATTCCTTCCAATCCTGAATTGTACGCATATATACAGGCTGGGAGCCCATCTATTAGGAAGAGGAGTTATAAAGTGAAAAAATCTATGCTTTTGCTTTTGCCGTGTGCGTTGGCTCTGGCTTTTAGCGGGCCGGCTTTGGGGCACACGGGCTTGGAGTTTTTCCTGCAAGAAGTGCCCGATCCTGACGCCATGACCATGGACGGAGATGACAGCGACTGGGGCTGGTTCGACAACGATCTCGCCTTGGACAGCAATTTGGATTTTTATGTGACATCAGGTGAAGTCGCTGAACCAGACGATTATTCTGCCACTTGGCGGATAGCCTATTCTCGTCCGCCAGACAACCGGCTCTACTTCTTTCTCCGGATTCAGGACGACTCCCTGCGGCGTCAGGAGCCAGACTTGAAACGCATGTGGCACGATGATTTCACCCAGTTCAACCTCGACAACGACCACTCGGGCGGTCCCGGCCTAGGGGCCAACCTAGACGAGGCGAGCAACCACCAGCGCTATCATCTGCGCATATTGCCGGGTCCGGATGGAGTAGCGGCCTTCAACAGCCAGATCGAGGTACTCGGCGACGAGCAGTTGAGCTGGACTCAGGATGTAGATCTTTTTGGCAACGTCACGGGCGTATGGGATCTTGCTTGGACGGTTACCCCGCCGGATGCCCAGCACGGCACTCTGGATATAGAGGTCACCTGGGAAGCCCGGTTCAAAACCTATGACGCCGTTGGCCTGAGCGAGGCAGAGAGCGTAAGGCACGTGTATGAGGATGGTCAGGTCACCCACCTTGGGCCGCGGCTCACCGATAACGACGGCAGCCTGTTTCAGTACGATTTTTATCTGCAGGATAGATTTACCGGAAATCAAAACCCGGCCCAATATGGCACAGAGGGGGATCAGTTTCCCGACTGGACTTTAATAGGATGCGAAGAGTGCCCGAATGCCGGAGGATCAGGGACCGCGACCGCAGTGGAGAGTTCCTCTTGGGGCCGGATCAAAAGTCACCTGAGCAATCAGTTGCACTGAGACCATCTGATGACGTATTCAGAGTTTATGAGATAACTTCTAGTAACCTACCTTGGGCGATCCGGCCCAAGCCCATGTCGGCGCATATGTGCAGACTGGGAGACCATCCATTAGGAGAGGAGATCAAGCATGAAAAGATCCATAGTTTTGCTCTTGCCGTGTGCATTGGCTCTGGCTTTTAGCGGGCCGGCTTTGGGGCACACGGGCCTAGAGTTTTTCCTGCAAGAAGTGCCCGATCCTGACGCCATGACCATGGACGGAGATGACAGCGACTGGGGCTGGTTCGACAACGATCTCGCCTTGGACAGCGCTTTGGATTTTTATGCGACAAATGGCGAAGTCGTTGGGGCAGACGATTATGCTGCCACTTTCCGGCTGGCCTATTCTCGTCCGCCAGACAACCGGCTCTACTTCTTTCTCCGGATTCAGGACGACTCCCTGCGGCGGCAGGAGCCAGACTTGAAACGCATGTGGCACGATGATTTCACCCAGTTCAACCTCGACAACGACCACTCGGGTGGTCCCGGCCTAGGGGCCAACCTGGACGAGGCGAGCAACCACCAGCGCTATCATATGCGCATATTGCCGGGGCCGGATGGAGTAGCGGCCTTCAACAGCCAGATCGAGGTGCTCGGCGACGAGCAGTTGAGTTGGACTCAGGATGTAGATCTTTTTGGCAACGTCACGGACGTATGGGATCTTGCCTGGACGGTTACCCCGCCGGATGCCCAGCACGGAACCCTGGATGTAGAGGTCACTTGGGAAGCCCGGTTGAAAACCTATGACGTCGTTGGCCTGACCGAGGCGGAGAGCGTAAGGCACGTGTATGAGGATGGTCAGGTCACCCACATTGGGCCGCGGCTCGTCGATAGCGACGGCAGCTTGTATCAGCACGATATGTGGCTGAAGGATAGATTTACCGGAGATCAAAACCCGAACTCATATGACACACAGGGGGATGCGTTTCCCGACTGGACTTTAATAGGATGCGAAGACTGCCCGAATGCCGGAGGATCAGGGACCGCGACCGCAGTGGAGAGTTCCTCTTGGGGCCGGATCAAAAGTCATCTGAGCAATCAGTTGCGCTGAGTATCTTTTCCACCTGATTTTTTCATTCTGGCACTGCACTTATCGTCGGACATTGGGCAGAGAGTTTCTCTCTGCCCAATGTTGGTTCTATCTCAGGGGCTCATAAAGCAGCGCTTGCTGCGCAGCAAGTGGGAGGAGGCCAACCACCACCTGGGTCGGCTTTTTGGCTCGTCCTCGGGCCAGCGTGCAGCGTGCGGTGCTGAAGGAGATGATGGACGACTATATAGAAAGGATAGCTGCCAAAGCGCTCGGGGAAGTCGGGTCGATACTTGAGCGTTTTGAAGTGCGCCTCTGAATAGGGTTGTCATCACAGACTTGGGTTCTGGAATGGCTTTTGAGCACGCCCAGATCAACCAGCAATTCACTCATGGTCTTGGCAGTCATGGGGCTGCCCTGGTCAGCATGGAGAGTGAGTTGATGGGGCGGCAATGGCCTGCCGTTGGCAGGGCGTCTCGACGAAAACGTCGGCTAACTGTGCTGTTTCTTTAGAGGCGATCATCCAGCCGACGGCATAGCGGCTAAACAGATCGAGTACGACATACAATTATAGTAATAGACGCCTTTGATCGGTCCGCGCAGCTTCGTTATATCCCACATCCACACTTGATTGGGCGCGGTGGCCATCAACTCGGGCTGGGCATAAACGGGATGGCGGCGCTGGTTTCGACGCTCGCGGACTTCGACAGACGAGTCGAGGCGCTCCGCGGTCCCGACGGGATCCCTTGGTGCCTATGGCGCAAGTTTTTGGGCGCGGACGAGGGGTAGGCCCTTGCAAAATCGAATGTTCTCCTGCAATTCACCCCTCTCTCACGCTATTAGCCGAGTCATGTCGCCGTTGGTCTAAAAATAGAATAGCGTAGCGATGGACCTCCGGATATTATAGGGCGCAAAACGCACCCTATCACTGGAGGCCATTATGCGTTCGCTAAACTGTGCAATCTCGCTGAGTGTTCTGGCTTACTGCCCTGCTACGGCAGAATCTCCTCGGCTCATCGTCTCGCCCCAGTCCCCCATTCTCTGGGGTGAAACTGTCCACATCTCGGCTGTCGGACTGGCGACCGGCCAGCAGGTAGGTGTGACTGTAGTCAGGAAAGATCGCGAAGGTCAGTTGTGGCATGCCCACGCTAAATACGAGGAGGATGGGGAGGGAAAAATCGATGTTGCCAAGAGCGCAGCCGTTGAGGGGACCTATACAGGCGTCGATCGGCTAGGCCTGTTCTGGTCAATGACCCCTGTGGCCGATACATCTGCAGTGGTCCGGGAGACGCTGGGCAAGAAGGTCAGTCCAGCGCCTAATACCGCGTATTTCGCCTTGGAGGTCAAAGGTGAGATACTAGATAGAACGAGCCGTTCATTCTACATCCATTCTCCGGATCTGTCCTTCAAGGAGGTGCGGGAAGAAGGACTGGTGGGCCGTCTGATTCTGCCGCCCGATAACACTAGAAAGACGACGGTAATTTGGCTTGGTGGTTCCGAAGGTGGGATGGGAATCGGGGGCTACTTAGGTAGCCTCTTGGCAACCAAGGGCTATGCGGTCTTCGCCCTCGCCTACTTCGGAGCAGAGGGCTTGCCGGAGGAGTTGGAAGAGATTCCCCTAGAATATTTCCAGCGGGCGATCGGTTGGTTGCAGCGCCGGGAGGAGATCAAAGACAACAAGCTCTGCGTCGTCGGTGCCTCGAAGGGAGCTGAACTGGCGCTCTTGCTGGGCGCGACGTTCCCGCAAATCCAAGCAGTAGTCGCCTACGTGCCAGCGTCGGTTGTGTTCCAGGGCCTCAACCGCGTGGACTGGAATTCGGTGAAGTCTTCGTGGTCGTACGAGGGCAAGCCGCTCGATTTCCTTCCCTACGCTTACACGCCGGAATTCAACGCGCAATTCGCCGCAGGTCAGCCCGAGAAGATCAATGTATTTTCACTCTACGCGGCCGCCTTGGACGACTCGGAAGCGGTTGCCAAGGCGGCCATCCCCGCAGAGCGTATCCAGGGGGATATCTTGCTCCTGTCGGCCGGAGATGATCAGCTTTGGCCTGGCAGCCGCATGAGCGAAATGGTGATCGCCAGACTCGACGCGAACGCATTTCCCCATGCCTACCGCCATGTGCAGTACGAGGGGGCAGGACATGCGATGGTGGGGACCGGCTACGAGGAAGTTCGCCACCAGATTGAAGCGATTCCCTATGTCATGGGCGGGACTCCGGCTGCCACCGCTCGCGCTCGCGCTGAGTCGTGGGGCGAATTACAGACATTTTTGGCGAAGCTCGACGAGAAAAATGTCAGACGATGAGGTGCCGTATCTGGTCGGCGCGAGATCGGCTGACCCGCACTCGCGCACCGTTTCTAAGCGTGGCGACATAACCACCTTCACCGTCGCTTTCGAGGTGCGCGATCGCGTTTACGGCGACGATGGCGGAGCGGTGGACGCGCAGGAAGCGGCGCGGGTCGAGCCTTTTTTCTAAATCACCTAGCCCCACGCCGCACAGGTGGCTTCTGTCGATAGCGTGCAGCTTGGCGTAGTCCCCGGCGGCTTCGATCCACAGAATATCCTCCGTCGCCACCGGAACGATTTGGCGGCCGACGCGAATGAGGAAGCGGTCCTGGGTGGTCGTTTGTCGCAACAGGCCCTGGAAGGAATCGAGGTTGATGCGCCCCTTGCGCTCCAATGCTCGACGTACGGCTTGGGCGAAGCGCTCCCGTTCGTAGGGTTTGAGCAAGTAGTCGACGGCGTTGATCTCAAAGGTGCGCAAAGCAAACTTGTCATAGGCGGTGGAAAAGACGATGGCAGGCATGAAGTCGAGCTGCCCCAAGATCTCGAAACCGGAGAGCCCCGGCATTTGCACATCGAGGAAAACGAGGTCGGGTCGTTCGGCGTTTATGGTTTTTACCGCGTTTTCCCCGTCGCCGCATTCAGCTAGCACTTGGATCTGCGGGAAATCGGCCAGATACTCACGGATCAACTGGCGGGCAAGGGGTTCGTCGTCGACGATGAGAGCTCTCATTACTGCGACTCCAAGGGCAGGGAAAAATCGATTTGGAAACCACCACCAGCGGGCGTCTGTAATCTGAGCTGTCCCTCTTCACCAAAGAGGTGCCGCAGGCGTTCATCGCTGTTTTTCAAGCCGGTTCCCAGCACTTTCAACTCCTCCAGAGACCGGCCGTTTACACCAATCCCCGTATCTCGCACGATGAACCGCAAAAGCCCCTTAGCAGCCCGAATCTGGACGAGCAAAGCCCCTTAGCAGCCCGAATCTGGACGAGCAGTTTGCCTCCTTCCAGTGTGGGAGCGATGCCGTGCTTGATGGCGTTTTCCACCAGGGATTGGAGGATCATTGGAGGTATGGGAGCGTCGAGGGCTTCGGAGTCAATGTCTAGTTCGACGCTTAGCCGTTCGGCTAGGCGTTTCTGCTCTAACTGCACATAGGCTTGAATGAACGCCACTTCTTCGCGCAACGGGACCAGCGGTCGTTCGGAACTGTCGGTGGCGTAGCGCAGGAGTTCGGCTAGGCGGGCGATCATGTGGCGCGCCTCCTCCGGGTCGTGGGTGACCATTGCACTGATGCCGTTGAGAGTATTAAAAAGAAAGTGGGGATTGAGTTGGGCTTTGAGAATGGCCAGTTCTTGCTCGCGGGTGAGAGCGAGCAAGTCGGCGGTCTGTCTTTCGCGCCAGCGTATCTGCTGGGCCGAACGCACGATGTGGTAAAAGGAAAACTGCACAAGGTACGTAAAGAAAAAGCCCAGCAGGGTCCATTGGCTGAAGTCGCGCATCTGCTGGGCCGCAGTCGGCCCAGCCGCTAAGTGGACCCACCAAGCAATCGCTTCAAAGCCGCCGACCGCATAAAGAGGGGCGATGAGCGCGTGAACGGCGATTTTCCAACCCCAGCCCGCCCGATCCATCCGGCGGACCGTCAAAAGCCAGACGGGAATGCTGAGCAGGGCCAGTATCGCGTTGCCTTGGAGTTGGTGGAAAACTGCCGTCGGAAAGGGTATTTGCACCACCTGTGCAAAATATGCGGCGAAGGCGAGAGAGTAGAGGACCCAGCCCACTCCGGCCAAGGTGACGCCCCGCCAAGTGATCCGAGGGGAAGGTATGGGCAATTCGGCTTTCATCTGTAGGTAAATTGCGGATCGCGGAAACAGGCCGGTCGGCGTCTAAGCAAGCCCTGCTCCCAGTACCAGTTGATCGTCCGCGTCAACCCTTCCTCTTGGTCCGTATAGGCTAGGCCCAACTCAGCGGTGGCACGGCTTCCGTCGGCGCGGAAGCCGTGCGCGGCGAGGCGGTAGGTTTCCCACGACAGGACCGGCGGTCTGCGGGTCAGGCGCGAAAGAGCCTCGCCGCCGAGCGCGTAGGGTGCGGCCAGTGGAGCGGGAATGGTCGGCGGCGACCAGCACCCGGCTAACCGACAGACCAGTCGGCCGAGTTCGGTCAATTTGCCGACCGTGCCCGCGAGTATATAGCGTTCCCCGACCCGGCCATTTTCAGCCGCCAGCACGTGCCCCCGAGCCGCGTCGTCAATGTACACCAAGCTCACCCAGCCGGGGAAAAGCGCGGGGACCCGACCGTTGAGCAGGTTAATGATAAAGCGTCCGGTGGGCTTGCGGTCGCCCGGGCCGTAGATGGCAGCGGGCTGGACGCAGATGAGCGGCACTCCTTTGTCCACATACGTGAACGCCACCTGCTCGGCTGCATGTTTGGCCTTTTCATAACTTGAGAGGAAGTAGCCGCGATGGGCCGTTGTCTCGGTGCCGACTTGGCCTTTGGCCTCGCCAATACAGACGGCAGTGCTGGTATAGACGAGCTTGGCGACGCCAGCCGCCAACGACGCCTCCATGGCGTTGCGGGTCCCCTCGGTTTCAGTGGCCAAGAGTTCGGCCTCGTCCAACCCCCACAAGTCGTAGAGAGCCGCGGCGTGGAAGAGAGTGTCGCACCCTTCGAGCGCGGCTTCGATACTCGTGCGGACGAGGATGTCGCCGCGGACGATTTCGACGCCTAGGTCCTCCAGCGCCTCAGTCTGGCTAGTGGGTCGCGCCAGCACCCGGACTTGCGCGCCGCCAGCGACGAGGGCACGGACCAAGGCACCGCCGACAAAGCCGGTGCCTCCGGTTACCAACGCCCGCATCAGGCGGCGGCTTCGGCACCGAGATGTTGGCGCAGAAAGACGCGCAGTGGCACGTCCTCATCGGTGGGCGAGGTGTAACCGTAGCCACCGCTAGGCGCGTACCCCAGTAGCTGGCGGCGGATCGGATCAGAGCGCTTAAAAAGGTGTTCGACGGTCTGGTCGTCGCGGGGGCGGAGCCAGCGATAAGAGTAGCCGTAGAAGAGCGCCTTACGGGCGATAGCGGAGACATTGGAACTGGCCGAGTGCCAGATCCGGCGGTCGAAGAGCACCGCACCGCCCTGCGGCACCAGCACGGGGACGGCGTTGCGGGGCAAAGTGCCGTCGTTGGGGATCTCATACGTATCCAGCAAATGGCTGCCGGGCACGACCCAGAAGTTGGCGCGGCCTGCTGCCGAACAGTCGCTGAGGAAATAGGCCATCTTGACCGAGATCCGCGGCCGGGGGCTGGACTCGATCTCGTGGTTGACGCGGTCCGAGTCTTGGTGCCAGCCCTGCATCTTGACTTGGTGGTTGCTAGGCTCTGCGGCCGGGCTGTAGGCGAGGACGGTGTGGTAAATCTGGATATTCCAGCCGAGTGTTCCCCAGATTTTGGGCAGTGCTCGGGGCCAATCGACCAAGTCTAGGTAGCGCTCGTCGCGCCAAACCATGTCGCGGACGGTCAGCCGGTTGTAGGGCCCGACGCCGCGCTTTTGGCGCTCTTCGGCGTCAATCCGGTCGGAGACTTCCACGAGTGCGTCAACCACGTCGGGAGGCAGCATCTCGTCGAAGACGATGTAGCCGCGCTGGGCGAACTCTAGGCGTTCAGCCTCGGTCAACGCATACTGCAAGCAAGAAGCATCCATGGAGCCCTTCATCTAAGCGGCGAGTCATTGGGCCGCGAACTATAGATCGTATCCTGCTTCGCCGTGCTCACTCACGTCGAGCCCATCGGCCTCGGTATTCTCATCTACGCGCAGGCCGCTGACTTTGTCGATTACCTTGAGAATGACAAACGAGACGACTAGGGTATAAACGGCCGCGCCGATAGCGGCGAAGGCCTGGATGCCGAACTGCTTGCCCATGTTTAAGCCCTCGACGGTGCCGCCCAAGGCGGTCGAGGCGAAGAAGGACACCAGCAGAACCCCGACCAAGCCGCCGAAGCCGTGAACCCCCACTACGTCGAGCGCGTCGTCGTACCCGCAGGTGCGCTTGAGCCAAGTGGCGGCCCAATAAGCGACGACACCGGAGCACAGGCCGATGGCAAAAGCGCCGAGCGGCCCCACTGTGCCCGAGGCCGGGGTAATGGCCGCTAGGCCAGCGATGGCACCGGTGGCAAAGCCGAGTGCACTGGGTTTGCCGTTTTTGATCCACTCGATAAAAATCCAAGTCAGCGCCGCGACGCTGGGCGAGATTTGGGTGACCACGACCGCCATAGCCGCCTGCCCATTAGCCGCCAAGGCACTGCCGCCATTGAAGCCGAACCACCCAACCCAGAGCATGGCCGTGCCGACGAGGTTCATGGTCATGTTGTGCGGGGGCCTGGGATGCTCGGGATAGCCAGCGCGCTTGCCGACGACGATCGCGGCTACCAACGCGGCCGCCCCGGCGGTGATGTGGACGACGATGCCGCCGGCAAAGTCGAAGACGCCCATTGCGCCCAAGTAGCCGCCTTCTCCCCAGACCATGTGCGTGATGGGCAGATAAACCAAAACGCACCACAGCCCACTGAACCACAACACGGCCGAAAACTTCATGCGCTCGGCAAAGGCACCGACGAAAAGCCCGGGGGTGATAATGGCAAACGTCATCTGAAAGACGAAGAACAGCAATTCCGGGATGGTGCCCGAGAGGCTATCCACAGTAACGCCGCTGAGAAAGGACTTGGACAGGCCGCCGATAAAGGGGTTGTTGGCCGTAAAGGCCAAGCTGTAGCCGAAAATGGTCCATAGGATAGTGATCAGGGCCGCAATCCCAAAGCAGTGCATAAAGACCGAGAGCACGTTGCGGGTGCGAACCAGACCGGCGTAAAACATGGCCAAGCCGGGGATCATCATAAAGAGAACTAAGCCGGTGGAAATCAGGATCCAAGCCGTGTCGCCGGAGTCGAGCTTGTCTTGGGCGAAGCTAGCATTGGGGACTGCAAAAAAGATAAGAGCCAGCAGGGCAAGGAGGCCCCACTTTCTGCGAACCAGCATGTCGAACCCCCTTTAGGTGCGAGTTAAGTGGAATGCGTGCAAGAGCAAGTTTATATAAATAAGAAAATTTAGGCTCTCGCCCAAGCGTTGATCGCAAAGTTGTCAGATTGGAACGTCGAGGACGGGGGGTTTAGGCGGCATGGCCGTGGACGATTTGGTCCATGATCCGGCTAGTGCGGGCGGCGCTTGCGCCGGTGCTGGGGCATTCGCCCCGGCCCAACAGGGCATTAATTACCGTTTGGATCAGGGGTTGCTGGACGTGTTGGGGCGGGTCGATGGCAAGGGTTTGGGTTCCGGCGTTGGTAGTCCATTCGACCGGGGTGAAGGCGAACGTGGAAAAGGCGATCCGGCCCTTGTCGCCGACGATTTCGATTCGGTCGCAGCGCTGGTCGGAGGCGAAGTTCCAGACTCCTGCGCCGAGTGCGCCGGACTCGAATGCGAAGCTGGCGGCAACGGCGTCTTCGGCTTGGTAGAGCTTGGCTTGGTTGGTCGCGTGGCCCGAGGCGTGGGCGATGGGGCCGAGCAGAAAGTCGAGGAAGTCGAGTTGGTGCGAGGCTAGGTCGAAGAAGTGGCCACCGCCCGAGACCTCTGGGATGACGCGCCAGGGCAGGTCGTCGGGATCCTCTGACGCGGGTTGGCAGAGTGCGATGGAGGCGAAGCGCACCGCGCCGATGGCCTCTTCCTCGACCAGCGACTTGACCTTGAGAAAGGCGGGCAGGGCGCGGCGGTAGTAGGCGACGAAAAGCGGCACCCCGACCCGGCGGCAGGCGTTGATCATCGCCAAGCACTCGCCGTGGTTGCGCGCCATTGGCTTTTCGACGTAAACAGGTTTGCCGGCTCGGGCGACTTGGGCCGTGTAGTAAGCGTGGGTGTCGGGAGGCGTCGCGATATAGACCGCATCGACGTCCGGGTCGCTGATGAGTGCGTCGGCTTGATCGTACCATCTGGGTACGTCGTGGCGCTCGGCATAGTCACGGGCCTTGTCCGCGTCGCGTCGCATGACCGCCACTAGCGCGGAATCGCGGGTTTTATACAGGGCTGGGCCGCTCTTTACTTCTGTAACGTCGCCGCAGCCAATGATGCCCCAGCGAATTGTAGCCATGAAACGTTCTCCAGACGAGCGAGTTAAGCGGCCTGTTGGACGATAGCTAGCAGGCCGTCGCCGTATTTTTCGGCCTTGGCCGGACCAATGCCGTGCGCCAGCTTGAGTTCTTCGAGGTTGGCAGGCCGCAGCAGGACGATATCGCGGAGCGTGCGGTCGCTGGCGATGACGTAGGGCGGAACCTTTTCGTCGCGGGCCAGTGTCATGCGGTGATGGCGCAGTGCATCGAAGAGGGCTTGGGCGTTTTCGTCGAATCCCTCGCCAGGATCGGGGGTGCGAGGACGGACGCGCGCGGTGCGGGCTGCTGGAAGCGGGGCCGACTTCGGCGGCAGCAGCAGGCGCACGGGTCGCTCGGCGTGAATGACTTGGCGTCCTTCCTCCGTGAGGACGACGACCGGCCGCTCGCCACCGGAGAAATCGACCCAACCGGCCGTTACTAGCCGGCGCAAAAGCTGCAAAAGCCAACGTTCAGAATGCTCCTTGAGCGTGCCAAAGGTCGGGGTCCGATCTAGGCCGTCGCGTGCGAGGCGTGCGTCCTCGGTGCCGCGCAGGAGCTTAGCCGCCATTTGGATCCCATAGCGTCTGTGCAGACGGGCGACCGCGCACAGGGCTTTGCGCACGGTAGTGGCGACCTCTGTGGCGTCGCCCGCCTCGGCATGGGAGAGACTACAGCAGACGTCGCAGCGGCCGCAGCCCGAGAGGGTTTCTTCCTCGTCGCCGAAGTAGCGCAGAATCGCGTCGTGGCGACAGGAGCCGCCCTCGCTCCAGCGCATCAGTTCCAAAAAGAGATTCCACTTGTGCTGGACCACCGTCTGCTCAAGGGCATCGCTTTCGATCAGGCGGCGGCGCAGCGCCATGTCACCCGGGGAGACCAGCAGCAGGCAGGAGGCATCTTGGCCGTCGCGCCCGGCGCGGCCTACTTCCTGATAGTACGCTTCAATCGAGTTGGGCGGGGCCAGATGGGCGATGGCGCGCACATCGGCGCGGTCGATGCCCATGCCAAAGGCGTTGGTGGCCACCACGATTTGGGTTTGGTCTTGAATAAAGGCGCGCTGAACGGCGTCGCGGTCCGGCCCGGCCATGCCCGCGTGATAGGCACCCGCCCGCCAGCCAGTCCCTTGGAGGCGGGCGGCTTCTTCCTCGGTGCTCTTGCGGGTAGGGGCATAGACGATGGCGGTACCCGGCCTTTGGTCGGGTGCCCCGAGTGCTTCGGCCAGCAGTGCATCAATCTGCTGGCGGCGTTCGGCGGCGCTGTTGATTTCGGCAACTCGCAGCGAGAGGTTGGGCCGCGCAAAGCCGCGCACTAGCTGCGGGGTGTCACTCGGTAGCCCGAGGCGCTCGAGGATCTCGTCGCGCACCACCGGCGTGGCCGTGGCGGTGCAAGCGAGAACCCGACAGTCGGGCAGCTCGCGTACCAGCTCGCCAATCTGCAAGTATTCGGGCCGGAAGTCGTGGCCCCACTCGCTGATGCAGTGGGCCTCGTCCACGGCAATAAGCGAGCACTTGATCTGGCTCAGGAGCGCGCGGAAGCCGGAGAAGGTCAGCCGCTCGGGCGCGGCATAGACCAACTTGTACTGGCCTTGGGCCACCCCGTACATGCGGCGGCGCAACTCGTCGCCATCGAGAGTCGAGGATAGGTACGTGGCAGCAAGGCCGCGCCGCTCTAGCGCTTGGACTTGATCGTGCATCAGGGCGATGAGCGGCGAGACCACTAAGGCCGTGCCCGGCAGGAGGGCCGCGGGTAACTGGTAGGTCAAGCTCTTGCCTCCGCCAGTGGGGGCGACCAAAAGCAGGCGACTGGTGGCGAGCAGGGTTTCGATGGCCTCGCGTTGGCCGGGTAGAAAACTCGCAAAGCCGAGCCGGGCCAGCGCGGCGTCGAGAACGGCTGGGGGAGGCTTGAGAGAGGAGGCGTCGCTGATACAGGACTGGCTCATAACACCGCGCTCAAAAACAGGTGGCTAGCCGCGCCCAACCTTCGGCGATGGGAAAGAGGACGTTTTTATGTTTGGTCATTCGAGAGGATTGGATCGGCGTGGTAGGACCTCGCGGAAAAAAAATATAACTCGCCTGAGCAGTCGGCCCAAGACTCTTGCAATTGGCGTACCAGAGCTTTATCAGCCCAATCCTTCAGAGAAGACAAGCGCGTGACGCAAAAAGCGCTGTGCAGAATACTACACAGCGCTGTATCGCCTGCCGGACTCGGGCGCGGCCAGCAGAGAATTCCTATGGACTTGCAGAGCTAACCGTCAGACCGCCGCTGATCCCAGGGGCCGTAGATGGCCAGCGTGGTGCCGGGATGCTGGATATTGACGAAGAGCACTTGGCCGTCGGGCGAAAAGGTCGCGCCGGCGAATTCGGAATTGTTCATGCGGTTGTGCCCGAAGCGGTAGATCTGGCCTGCGGGCGTTATGCCGACTAGGTTGTTTTCCCCGCCGCCGTCTTCGCAGACGATCAAGTCGCCGAAAGGCGAGACCGTGAGGTTGTCGGCGTTGTCGACTAGGTCGCCGTCGTTCGGCTCGACGAACAGTTCGAGCGTCCCCGGTGCCTTGCCTTCATCGGCCGTGCCCTCGTGCGGGCTGGGCTGGTAGCGGAAGATCTGGCCTTTCTTTTTGCGGCCGCCGCTGGTGCAGACAAAGTAAATCGCATCGCGGCCGTACCACATGCCCTCGCCGCGGGCAAAGCGAGCGCAGCCCTTGCCTTCAAAGCCCTGAATGCGCAAGTCGTTGTCTGGCGACTCGACGTTTTCTATATCGACCCAGCGCACGGCGAGCGGCTCGCCTGGGCTTACCAGCGCTTTTTCCCAGTTGCGGGTGTCCAAGCCGGGATGGTCGATTACGGCTAAGGCTTGCAGCCGCCCAGCTATTAGTTTGCCCGGTGCATCGGGGATGTAGCGGTAGATCAAGCTGTCGCCGGTATCTTCGGTCTGATAGACGATTCCCGAGCGGGGATCTACGGCGACGGCCTCGTGCACGAAGCGCCCCATGGCCTTGAGCGGCACTGGTGCGGCGCGGCCGATTTCTGTGGTAGCGGGGACCTCGAAGTTGTAGCCGTGGTCTTTTTCGATCGGCCCGTCGATCCGCTGGGTCGTCTCTTCGCAGCTAATCCAACTATGCCAAGGGGTCGGCCCGCCGGCGCAGTTGCGCACCGTGCCGGCCAAGCTGAGAAATTTCCGCTCCACTGCGCCGGTTTGCGCGTTGTACACGATGTTCGTGGTGCCGCCCAAGGACGGCATCTCGCCTTGGCCCCAGTCGTACAGATCTTCTTTGGGCAGTTTGCCCAGATTCTCGTTGTCGTCGCCAAAGGCACCGGCTTCTTTCGACCCGGGGCTCAGCTCTTGGTTGCACACCAAAACGACGCGGCCTTCTGGCCCGGGGAAGGCAGCCATCCCGTCGGCTGCGCCCGGCAATCGCAGGCCATCGTCCATGAGTTCGCCGGCGCGTGCGAGAACCCGATAGCTAAATCCCTCGGGCAGGTCGAGGATGCCTCCGGGGTCGGGCACGAGCGGCCCAAAGCTATTTTCGAGCACTGGCTCGCCCCACGCGAGGTGGCGATGGAGGCCGGCAAAGCCGATGGAAACGGCTGCCGCGCTTTTGAGGAATTGGCGTCTAGAAACGGGCATGGGATTGTCTCCTATAGCTAAGAGGCGTGAGAGCGGCTTGAAGGGAACTTGTAAATAATACCAAGGCGTAGCTCATGGTCAAATGCGAGCTTTCTCAACGCTTGGTCTTCGTCCATATATTTAAAACGATGCGATTCCAAAAACCCCAGTGGCACGACGAGTTGCCCTCGACCAATACGACCTTGGTCGAGTGGTTGCGCGAGGGTCGGGACCTGCCCGATGGCTTCGTGCTCGCCGCTCGTTCTCAAACCGCTGGCCGGGGCCGCTACGAGCGGCAGTGGCTCGCCCAGGCTGGCCGCAACCTGACCTTTTCCGTGTTGTTGCGGAGCGATGCGTCGCCGTTGCAGTTCCTGTCGCTGCCGCAGGCCGCCGCCTTGGGCGCGGTAGCCTATTTGGAGGAAAATGGCTTGGCGGCACAGACCAAGTGGCCCAACGATGTGCTAGTGGGCGGCCGCAAGATCTGCGGCATTTTAGCCGAGCGCTGCAAAGGAGTCGTTCTCGGAATCGGCCTCAACGTCAACATGGATGCCGACGAGGCATCGTCCATCGGCCAGACCGCTACCTCGCTGCGGATCGAGACGGGGGTCGAGCGCGATGTCGAGTGGGTATTGGATGAGTTACTGGTGCATTTGCAGGTGTGGATCGGGCGTTGGGAAAAAGGCGGCTTTGCTGCGCTGAGTGCGGCGTGGGAATCTCACTGCGCCAACTTGGGCCAGTACGTCGCAGTCGGCGGGCACACGGGCGTGGTGCTGGGCTTTGGCGCAGCCGGGCAACTGCTGCTGCGCGAAGACGATGGCACGCGGCGCGAGGTGTGGACCGGGGATGTGGGAACATGAGAAGCATGCCGTATTTGGATGCCTTATTCTGACGGAGATATTAAGTCTTCCGCATGAGCAGAATCACGCAGTTTTTGAAATGATTCAATTTGCTTTGAATATCTGGCATTGAAAGACTGCAAATACGCTAGGTATCTGGCCGAATCATGATTGCATTCCTCTGACATTCGCCTTCGGCTCTCTCGTATGCTGTCAATCAATTCTCGATAGGTATCCATGACTATTCACCTCCCATCAGTTCTAGGGGTGTTGTCAAGTCCGCTGTGGAGCAGTTGTCAGCTGATGCGCGCGAGCACCTGTCCGTTGGCCACCTGATCCCCGGCATGCACCAAAATATCGGCGACCGTGCCTCCGACGGGGGCCGTTACCGGCATTTCCATCTTCATGGCTTCGAGCACTATGATTCCGTCGCCCTCTTCTACGTGGTCGCCGACTTGGGCAAGGTGGCGGATTACTTTCCCGGGCATCTGGGCTTGCACCGGTGTGCCCCCATCAGCATTGGGTGCCGGTGGGGGTGCCGCCCCATCGGTCGCTGGGTCCAAGCTGACTTGGAAGCGGCGGCCATCAACGGTGGCCGTGTCGCCGTCAATGGCGACGGCGTAGCGACGGCCATCGACGGTGATCGCATAGTGCGTCGGACCGTCGGTCGGGGCCTCTTCCTTTTGCTTTCTCTCCACCTTGCGCACGCCGATCTCGCCTTCTCCCTTGAGGAAGGCCAAACCCTTGTCTTGGCAGGTGGCGACGATGAAAATGTTTTCGTCTGTCTCGGCGAGGCCGGCTTCTTGTAGTTGTTTGCGGGCCGGTTCGACGCCTTTGTTTGGGTCGGCGTCGTTGCGTTCGAGTGGATTTTGGGTCGTTGGCTCTAGCTCGAGCTGTTGAGCGGCGATTTCGACGACCGAGGGGTCGGGCGCGACCGGCGTCTTGCCGAAGTAGCCCAAGACCATCTGGCCGTAGGGCGCGGCGATCCGTTCCCACGGGCCGAACATGACGTTGTTGAAAGCCTGCTGAAAGTAAAATTGCGAGACCGGCGTCACCGAGGTGCCGAACCCGCCCTTTTCGACGACCTCGCGCATGGCCTTGATCATATCCGGGTACTTGTCCATGATGCCGTTGTCGCGCAGCATCTGGGTGTTGGCCGTCAGCGCGCCGCCGGGCATGGGGCTCCAGGGAATCATCGGCTCCACGGCCACCGCTTCGGGCGGCAGGAAGTAGTCGGCCATGCACTCCTTGAAGACTTCCTCGGTGTCGCGGATCTTGTCGATGTCTATGTCGAGGTCGTAGTCGGAGCCGCGCAGCGCGTGCCACATGACGATGATGTCGGGCTGGCAGGTGCCGCCGGAGCAAGGAGCCATAGACAGGTCGATGGCGTCGGCACCGGCGTCGAGGGCGGCCATGTTGGCACTGACGCCAATACCGGCCGTTTCGTGCGTGTGGAAGTGGATGAAGGTGTCCTCGGGCAGCATGAGACGCGCCTCTGAGATCGTTTCATAGACTTTGGCGGGCACGGCCGTGCCCGAGGCATCCTTGAAGCAGACCGCGTCGTACGGGATGCCGGCGTCTAGTATCTGGCGCAACGTATTGGTGTAGAAGGCCGCGTCGTGGGCACCAGAGCAGCCCGGAGGCAGTTCCATCAGCGTGATGCAGACTTGGTGTTTGAGCCCAGCATCCACGATGCACTGCCCAGAGTAGATGAGGTTATCGACATCGTTGAGTGCGTCGAAATTGCGGATGGTCGTGATGCCGTGCTTTTTGAAGAGCTCGGCGTGGAGCTTGACGATGTCGCTCGGCTGCGATTCGAGGCCGACCACGTTGACCCCCCGCGCCAAGGTCTGTAGGTCGGCGTCCGGGCCGGCCGTTGCGCGGAAGGCATCCATCGCGGCGAAGGCATCTTCGCCGCAGTAGAAGTAAAACGATTGGAAGCAGGCCCCGCCGCCAGCCTCGAAGTAGTCGATGCCAGCTTCCTTGGCCGCGGCGACGGCGGGCAGAAAATCGGACGTGAAAACGCGCGCTCCATAGACCGACTGGAAGCCGTCGCGGAAAGCGGTACACATGAAGCGAACTTTCTTCTTGTTCACGGTCGCATCCTCGTTGTCTATCCCACCAGCACGGCCCACAAGACGCCGGCAGCTACCGCCGAGCCGATGACCCCGGCGACATTGGGGGCCATCGCGTGCATCAGGAGGTAGTTATTGGGGTCTTCGCGCTGGCCCATCATCTGCACCACGCGGGCCGAGTCGGGCACCGCCGAGACCCCGGCAGCGCCGACGAGAGGGTTTATTTTGTCTTTGGTGAAGAGGTTCAAAAACTTGGCGAAGAGCACGCCGCTGGCCGTGGCGACTGCAAAGGACAGGGCACCGAGGCTGAAGATGAGTACCGACTGCGGCGTGAGAAAGGTTTGGGCTTGGGTCGAGCAGCCCACTGAGAACCCGAGGAGGATGGTGACGATATCGACCATCGAGGTGCGGGCGGTCTGGGCCAAGCGCTCGGTGACGCCGCTTTCCTTGAGCAGATTGCCGAAGAACAGCATGCCGAGCAGCCCAATCGCACCCGGGGCGAGGAGCGCGCAGATGAGGAAGGCGGCGATGGGAAAGATGATCTTTTCGCGCTGCGAAACCTCGCGCGGGGGCTTCATGCGAATCAGCCGCTCCTTACGGGTGGTCAAAAGTTTCATCACCGGCGGCTGGATGACCGGCACGAGGGCCATGTAGGAATACGCGGCGATGGCAATGGCCCCGAGCAGGTGGGGAGCGAGTTTGGCCGAGAGGAAGATCGCCGTTGGCCCGTCGGCCCCGCCGATGATGCCGATGGCCCCGGCCTCGGTAGGAGTAAAACCCAGGTAAAGCGCGCCGATCAAGGTCAGGAAAATGCCCGTCTGCGCCGCGGCCCCCAGCAGCACCAGCCGAGGGCTGGAGAGCATGGTCGAGAAGTCGGTCATCGCGCCGATGCCGAGAAAAATCAGCGGCGGGAAGATCCCCTGGCTGACGCCAAAATAGATGTAGTAGAGCACGCTGCCTTTGTCGTACACGCCGATGGCCATGCTGGAAATAGACGGGAGATTACCCACGATGCAGCCGAAGCCGATGGGCAGAAGCAGTAGCGGCTCGTAGTCTTTGCGGATGGCTAGAGAGATGAAGACCGCGCCGATAACGATCATCAACAGGTTGCCGTCCGACATGTTGGCCACGGCCGTGGTGGTGAGGAATTCGAGGAGAATCTCCATGGCCGTTTAGTCGTTTTGGCGGCGCGCGTGCAGGGCGAAGCCGATGGCCGCGGCGATTGCGGTTGCGTCGGTTTCCTTGTCCTGGCTCTGCGTGTGGAGTTGTGCTGGGGGAATATAGGGGTTGATCGCGGCGAGGATTCTCGGCAAGACGGCGATAAAAACGCTGACCAATACTAGGGCGGTGAAGACGATGCTCATGCCCACGAAGGCTAGGTCGAGCCCTTGTGCGATTGGGTTGTCGAGTGCGAGTTGATTCATGTCTAAGTGTCTGCGCAGGGAGTGAAAAATATTAAGGTAGGGCGGCGGGCCGATAAGTCAAAAGGCGTTAGAACGTCGGCCCGGACTGTTCGACGAGGTGCTTCAGATAGAGACAATACGCATTGTCTTGGGAGTAATTGGCGATGCGGAGGAGCTGTTCCTCGCCAATGTAGCCCTTGCGGTACGCTATTTCCTCGACGCAGCCCACTTTGAGCCCCTGCCGGTGCTCGATGGTTTGGACGAAGTTGCTGGCCTCTAGCAGACTCTCGTGCGTGCCGGTGTCGAGCCAGGCAAAGCCCCGTCCCAACACCTCGACCTTGAGTTGCTGGAGGCGCAGATACTCGTTGTTGACGTCGGTAATCTCTAGTTCGCCGCGGGCCGAGGGTTTGAGGCCGCGGACGATGTCAACGACCTCCCCGTCGTAAAAGTAAAGGCCGATGACCGCGTAGTTGGACTTGGGGTTTTGCGGCTTCTCTGCAATGCTGATGGCATTGCCCTCGGCGTCGAATTCGACGACCCCGTAGCGCGTGGGATCGCTCACGTAGTAAGCGAAGGCCAACCCCCCCTCCCGTAGTTGGCTGGCGCGCTGTAGAATCGCAGTCAGGCCGTGTCCATAGAGGAAGTTGTCGCCGAATATCAAGGCACAGGGGTCTCGGCCGGCGAAATCGGCCCCCACGACAAAGGCGTGGGCCACGCCCTCGGGCCGGTCTTGGACCGCGTATTCAATGCTCAGCCCCAGCCGCTCGCCGTCGCCGAAGAGCTGGCGATAGAGGTCGATGTACTCTGGGCTGGAGATGATGAGGATCTCGCGGATATCGGCCAGCATGAGCACCGAGAGCGGGTAGTAGATCATTGGCTTGTCGAAGATCGGCAGGATCTGCTTGGAGACCGATACGGTCAAGGGGTAAAGGCGCGTGCCTTGGCCGCCGGCGAGAATGATGCCCTTCATGGAATCTACTCAATAGCCTTTTTTTGCGGTCCTTGGGGACGGGGCCTCTGCGGCCAGACAATCTGCCGCCGCTCGGGCGTCAGACGCGCCAATAGCCCGTCCGAGGGATGGTAGCCGTGGCGGAAGTTGCCCCAGGATGGCCCGTAGCGATAGACGAAAATCCGGCGGGTACCCTCGTTTTGGCGCCGGGCCGAGCCGTGCGAGAGGCCATCGACAAAGAGCAAGGCGTCGCCCTTAGCCATTTGGCACTCGACCGCACCGGTGATGCCCTCGACGGTGGCGCCTTCGGGCCGCATGCGATGCCGGTCTAAGTCGGGGTGCGTAAAGTTGGACTTGTGGCTGCCGGGGATCAGCATGGTGCCGCCGTCGCCCGGACCGATGTCCGTGAGCGCGACGAGGATGTTGATTTGACCGCACATGTAGCGTCCGCCGTGGTAGCGAAATTGGTTGCGCATGATGGGCGGATAGCCGCCGGAGTGCAGGCCGATAGCCTCCCCAGGCTGACGAAAGTTGGCAAAGTTTTCGTCGATAAAGAGCGGCCCGTGTGCGTAGTCGAACGTGCCTTCGCCGCCGACGAAGTGCTGCACTTTCTCGATCCAAGTGGGATGGTCAATCATCCGCTCAAAAGGTTCGCCCGCCTCGTAGATTTGCTGCAAGTTGAGGCCGTCAATCGTGCCATAGGTATGGGCGTGGACATGGCCATACCAGTCGCCCGGCTCTAGCGGTGGGATGGTGTCGAGGCAATCGTTGAGATCTTTGACCTCGTCGGCGGTAAGTGCCCCCTCTAAGTGCAGGTAGCCGCGCAGGTCGAAGAGATAATTTTCGAGGTCGGTGACCATAAGTCCTCAGCGTTGGACGGGATTGCCCCAAGAGCCTTCAATATAAGGAAAGCGAGTCTCAAGATCGTCGGCCAATTCGACACCGAAGCCTGGAGCGTCGGGCAGAATCAAGTGGCCGTCTTCGATCAGTGGTTTCTCGCGCAGGATCTCCCACTGTAGGGACCCTTGCCACATGTTTAGCTCGACTAGGCGCGGGACAGGTAGCGCCGCGACCATGTGGGCGTTGGCCATTGTCATCAGGCCGTTGTGCCAGTTGTGCGGGATCAGAGGTATTTCGCCGTACTCGAAGTGAGCCTTGTGGCCGACCTCCATGCAGAGGTCGATGCCGCAGACGCCGGCGTCGGGCTGGACAATGCCGAAGCCCCCTGCCTCCATGAAGGGCTCGAACTGAGCCCAAGTAGTAAAAGGCTCGCCGCCGGTGACGGGGATGGAGACGGCCTCGTTGAGCCGGGCGTAGTCCGCGGGCACGCGTTCAACTGGTTCCTCGAACCAAGCCCAGCCCATCTCGTCGAGCGCCTCGGCGATAGGCAGCGCCTCCTCCATTGAGAGACGACAATTGCCGTCGAGGGCTAGGTCCATGCGCGCACCCACGGCCTCGTGAACTTGGCGCGCTATTTTTAGAAAGCAATCAACGGTGATGCCCGACCAAGCCCAGTGGGTGCCGAGGCGCATCTTGTAGGCGGTGAAGCCCTCTTCGGCGTAGCCGATCGCCTCTTCGACGACGGACTCGGGGTGGTCGTCCCAGTCGTAGCGCACGCCCGAGGAAGCGTAGAGGCGGAGGCGGCGCAGGGGAGTTTGCCCCGGCGCGCAGAGCAGGTCGGCAGTGGGTTTCCCGGCGATCTTGCCGCGCAAATCCCACAGCGCGCAGTTGAGGCCGGCGTTGGCGATGTCGTTGGCGCGCACCGCCTCGTTGTGCGGCGTCAGGTCCTCGTCGCGGGGGTCGCGGCCGATAAGACTGGGCTTGAGTTCGGCGATGCGAGCGGCGATGGCGGGCGGCACACCGTACGCGCAAGGCTCGGCGATACCCTGCAAGCCCTCGTCGGTCTCGATGATGCAGATCGAGCAGTCGGCCTTGGGCACGTGGAAAGTGGCGCTGTACCACTGGCGCTCAGGCTCGTGGGCACGCGAGAGCGAGAGGGTGCGGATGTCGGTTATTTTCATCGGGAACCTATTCTATCATGTGTGCTTAAAGTTTATTTCTTCACGGGCCTGTATTAAAGGGCCACTTACTTTTTGCGTCAACACTGCCCCGGCGGTACTCTTCCCTTGTCGCCCGCAGGGTGCTCCCATATCTTGAGACACTTTCCAACAGAGGAGAATCTGATGATCGAACATCCCTATCAGAATTTGAGCGGAGGACGCTGGCTAGTCGGCAACCTGCACACGCACACGACCGCCAGCGACGGCGAACGCGATCACCAAGCGGTAATCGACGATTACGCGGGCCGCGGCTACGGCTTTTTGGCGATCACTGATCACGACATCTATACGTCCTTGGCAGACTACGAGCAATACGACGCCCAAGGGATGATCTTGGTGCCGGGCAATGAGATTTCCGCCAACGGCCCGCACGTTTTGCACGTGGGGGACGCAACGTGGGTCGCGCCGCATGTGGACCGGCAACGAGTAATTGACGAGGTCAACGAATCGGGCGGTGGTTTTGCCCTGTTCAACCATCCCAACTGGCACGGCAACTTCAACCACTGTCCGCAGGAGCTTTTGCAAGCCTGTGAGGGCTATGTGGGCTTGGAGATATACAACGGCGTGATCAGCCGCTTGGACGGCAGCCCCTACGCGACGAATCGCTGGGACATGCTGCTGAGCGCGGGAAGACGCCTGTGGGGATTTGCCAACGACGACAGCCACGCGGCGAAAGGCGATGTGGGGTTGGGGTGGAATGTGGCCTATGTGGAGGAGGAGACCGCCAGCGGCGTGATGGAGGCCCTGCGCGCCGGTCGGTTTTACGCCTCGACGGGAGTCGAGATCAACCAGGTCCAAGTTGAGGGAAACAGGATTTGGATTGAGACGGAGAATGCGGCGCGGATCGTGGCCTTGCGCGCCGGCGCGAAGCGGATAGCCGTGGCCGATGGGCGGGAAATTGAGGTGGAAGTGCCGGCACAGGCGGGATACGTGCGCTTTGAGTGTTGGGGCGCCGGAGAGGCCTTTGCTTGGACGCAGCCGTTTTTTTGTCAGGAGGACGAATAACATGGGCGATTTGATCGTCGTTCATCCAGATTTTGACGGGGTTTGGCCCTTTGCCGCCGACCACTTCCGCACCCTGTGGCCCGAAGCGGGCTTTGTGCGCCTAGTGCACGGAGACGAGCGGCCCTTGGGCGAGGTGACCGAGGATCCGAGCCGCGTGACGCGGTTGGCTATGCTAGGGGTGCCAGTGAGCCTGACGTGCCTACAGCGTTTCAGCGGATTGCAGGAAGCGACCTTTCAAGGGTCTTATGGCCGGCGGCTAGGCGGGGGCTGTAACGAGTATCTAGCCGAGGCCGGCGTCGCTGTTTACGACCATCCGAGCGAGGGGTTTTGGTCGCAGACCGTGGCGGAATTTGGGTTGGCCTTGACGCTGTGCGGCCTGCGGCGGATTCCGCAGTTGCACCGCGAGATCATCCAAAGCCAAGCACCTTGGAACTACGAGCCGCCCGGGGGCCAGGGTCGGCCCGGGGCGCGCGGGCACCAGTTTGGCGACGACCCGGCCTTTGCCAGTGGTACGCTGTGCGGCAAGCGGGTGCGGATCGTCGGGGCCGGCAATATCGCCAGCCGCTATGCCAGCTTCGCCGCGATGCTGGGAGCCGATGTAGCGGCTTGGGATCCGTTTGCCACGGAGCCATGCTTTCACCGGGCCGGGTCGCGCCGCGAATACCATTTGGAGCAGCTAGTCGCCGATGCCGAAGTGTTTGCGCCCATGGTGCCACTCACGGAATCGACGCGCGGCTTAGTCGAGGCTGGGCACATCGACGCGCTGCCCAAGGGCTGTCTAGTGGTGCTGGTGACCAGAGCCAAAATCTGCGATACCGACGCAATCCGGCGACGAGTGATGGCCGACGAACTGAGCCTAGCGGCGGATGTGTGGGACCAAGAGCCGCTGCCCCTAGACGATCCGCTGCTGGGACGGCATAACGTGGTGCATACGCCGCACAACGCCGGGCGCACGATCGACGCGAACAAGACGTGGGCAGAGAAATTGGCAGTGCAGTTCAAGCCGCGTTAATTGCCCGCATTCGGTGCTGGGTTTATACTTTTTACGGTTCTTTATTCAACTGAAAATACCCACTTAGGGGAGTTTTACATGCGGGGGATTGAAGCGGCGCAAGCAGGCCAGCGGCAGCGCAACAAAGAGCTGTTGGGCGGAGTGCGCTACCTAGGCGAGAAGGTGCATTCCGAGGTCTTGCCGCTCACCGTGGATATCGGCAAACAACAAGCGCTGCACCAAGAGCAAATCACAGCCTTGGAGGGCTTGCAGATCGAAGCAGCCGAAGTCGCGATTCGCTCGCTGGCCTCGCTGGCCAAGCTCGGCGAACTGGATCACCTCGGCGGTGGTCTAGAGCTGATTCCGCCGCTGTTGCTGACCTTGGCGATCACCGACTACGAGCGCATCGAATACACCATCGAACACGCCCACACCTCCGTGGGCTACTACGCGGCATTGGCGGCGCTGGGCTTTGTCGATGAGGAGATTGTCGTCGAGGGTTTTCGCCGCGGGCTCGACGTTCCCGGGCACGTGTCTTGGCTGCCAGGCGGCACCCAACTCAACGGCGGGCGCTTGGGGGTGATGATCCCGGTGGCCGTGGGCCAAGCCCTCGGCAAGCGAGCCAAGCTCGGCGAGGGTAGCTGGGTCATCTGCCACTGTGGCGACGCTGGCTACATCTCGGGCCAAGCGCTCAACGGCTTCAACGGCGCAGCCGTACACGGGGCGCCGATCACCTTCGTCATGCACCGCAACGGCATCCAGCTTTCGGGCGCTACCGAGGGCATTATGGACAAGGATCCGCGCCCGATTGTCGCGGCGATGGGCGTGGAAGTCATCGAGATCGAGACCCTGCACGACGCTGCGGCGCTCTACGAAACCTATCTCGAAGGCTACAAACTGGCGCAGCAGGGTCAGCCGACGCTGATCTATCCCACGGGAACGCACGAGAACCTCGGCGACTTTGGCGAGCGCTTGGGCATCGGTTCCGAGGTCGCAACGTTTGCCGCCGAGCACGGCGTTGATCTCAGCACCCGCATCTGGGTCCCCGGCTCGCTGATGAGCTACCGCGACGTAGTGCCGATGCTCGAGTGCATCTTCTTGGTCAACAAGCTACCCGGCGGGGAAGGGCATCACGACGGCCACATGAAGGGCCGCGACGCCGCGCAAGTGCTGAGCAACCCCATGTTCCAAAAAATAGCGGCGGCATCCCAAGCCCTAGCGACGCTGCGCCAAGACGAGAAGCGCCAAGTCGAAACCCGAGCGAGGCCTGCCCCCGGCAGCCGCAACTTGGTCCTACCCGAAAGCATCAAGGAAGAGGTCAGCCTGCCCGCGGTGGGTACTAGCGAAAGCCCGCGCGCCGGGTCCGAGGCTGCGTACGCAGCGGTGGCCGCGCATTTTCCCGACGACGTCTTCGTCGTTAGCTGCGACCTCGATCCCTCGACCAAACTGGCGAAGGCGCGCGGTTTCTTGGCCGCCGAGCACCAATTCGAGATGAGCATTGAGGAGCAAGCCGCTTGTCTGATTACCGATGGGTTGGCGATGAGCGGGTCGGGTCCGCAGCTCAATGTGGTATCGACGTTTGCCGCCTTTTACGAGGGCATCGCCCGCGAGGGCTTTGATGTCTGGCGTTATCAGCGCAACCTCACCGGCGTCAACGAGGGCCTCAACGTCGCCTTCCACGTCTCGCACGTGGGGGCCTGCACCGGGCGCGATCACTTTTCGGGTTGGGGCTTGGAGTGGATCAACGTCGGCTTGAGCTATTTGCCCTATCTGCATCGCTTCTATGCGCCAGCCGATGCGCGGGCGGCGTTTTTGGCCGTCTGCGATATGGCGGCGCACTACGGAGGGCACATCATCGGCATCCCGCGTGACTCCCTGCCCATCCTCGCAAAGCAAGACGGCTTGGGGCCGCTGTGGGAGCCGGGCGACGCTTGGGAGCCGGTGACGGTCTATCGCACATACTCCGGAGCCGAGCGGGCGATCTTGGCTTTTGGCGCGCCGGCTTTTCTCGCTGGCGAGGCGGTCGAACAACTCGAAGGCGCGGTGGATGCGCATATAATCAACGGGCTGCCGCTACCTGCCGCTGCTTTAGAAGAGCTAGTGGGTCGCTATCCCAAGGGCGTGGTAACCATAGAAGACGGCCTGATCGGCGCAGCCAACGCCGGCGTGCGCGGTTTCGCTGGGCTAGTGGCGGGTGCCGCTAGCGACTTGGGAATCCCGGCGGCGCACATCGGCATTACCGACCCGACGACGGCCCCGTCAGAAGGCCATCTAGAGACGTGGGCGCACTTCGGCATTACGACCGAGGCGCTCGTCGCAGCCGTGAGAGGGCTGTAGCGGTGATCAACAAACACACCAAGCAAAAGGCATTAAAAATGAAGCGGATCACACTACTAATCATCGCACTTTGGGCTTTCGGCTGTGGAACCGGCGACCAAGGTGGGGAAGCAATCAAGGAGATCTTAATGGATCCTGCAGGCGAAGCCTTAAACGAGCAGGCACCCGACGAATTCTCAGTGCGCTTAGAGACCAGCGCCGGCCCGGTGGTCATCCAAGTGACGCGCGATTGGTCACCGCGCGGTGCCGACCGCTTCTACAACTTGGTCCGCAACGGTTTCTACGACGAGCAGCGCTTCTTCCGCGTGGTATCTAACTTTGTGGTGCAGTGGGGCCTGAGCGGCAATCCAGAGCTGAACATGGCCTGGCATCGGGCCCATATCCTCGACGACCCCGTCAAGCAGAGTAATACGCGCGGACGGATCACGTACGCCAAAACCAACCAGCCCAATACGCGCACGACCCAGCTCTTTATCAACCTAGGAGATAACGCCAATCTCGACGGCATGGGGTTTGCGCCCTTCGGCGAAGTAGTAGAAGGCATGGAGGTGGTCGATGCGATCAATGCCGAGTACGGCCAGCAGCCTTCCCAAGGAAAGATCGCCGGGCGCGGCAAAGCCTATCTCGAAGAAAACTTTCCCAACCTAGACTATATCGCCAAGGCAGAGATCATCGAGTAAATTGGCCGCCGAAATCCGCAATGAGGCCATCGGGCTAAAGGCCGGGACCCTAGCCCTTGTGACCGCCGTGTTGTGGGGCGGCAATCCGGTGGCGATCAAGATGGGTCTCGACGGGGTGCCGCCCGCGGCAATGGCTGGCTTGCGCTTCGCACTAGGTGCTCTGACCGTATGGGTCGGGGCACTTTTTGCTGGTATTCGGCTGCGCATACCCCCCGGCGAATGGAAGGGGCTGGGCGGCTTGGCGCTGCTGTTCGCGCTGCAAATATGGCTGCTGAACGCGGGCACTCAATACACCACGGCTAGCCGCTCGGGGGTGGTGGTCAATATCTATCCTTTCTCCACGGCACTCTTCGCGCACTTGCTCGTCGGCGACCGCTTGGGCTTGGGTCGGTGGTTCGGTTTGGCCATTTCGTTTGCCGGTGTGATGCTGTTGTTTTGGGAGTCGCTTGCGCTGGCCGACACTCAGTACCTGCTTGGGGACGCGATGGTGGCCGCTAGCGGCTTGTTGTTGGGTTTGCGGCAGGTGGTGATTAAGCGGTTGGTGCAGGGGCTTAATCCCTATCAAGTACTGTTCTGGCAGGCCATATTGAGCCTGCCGCTGTTCGCCGCTTGGAGCGCGCTCTTAGAATCCGAGGCCGAGTACGTCCTAACCGGCCCGGTCGTCGCCGGCGTACTCTACCAGGGCATCGCCGTCGCCGGGCTGTGCTTTATCATCCTAGTCTTTTTGCTCCGACATCACTCGCCAGGGCGATTGGGGGGCTTCAGCTTTGTCACCCCAGTGGTGGGCGTGCTGTTGAGTGCCGCGCTCTTGGACGAGGCCATATCGCCCTATCTGCTGGCCAGCATGGGGTTGGTGGCGTTGGGCATTGTGGTTGCCAACTGGATCGGGCGGGATTAGGCAGGGCAGGGGTTGCCCCTACAGATTCCACAGATTGACAGAGTGGCGTACTGGATGAAGGTCGCCTTGACAAGGGTGATGCAGGTGTTTTGGGTGGGTTTTGGCGGTAAGTTTTCTACTTCAGAGAGATGGTTAAGCACACCGTTCAATAGGATGATAACTTTTTCTTTAACCCGTTGCAGGCTGCAGCATAGTTAGGGTTGAGTCGGATCGCCTTATTCAAGTCCTCAATAGCTCGGTCATACTCGCCTTTGTAGCCGTAGGTTACTCCCCTGATTTTGTAGGCTGCGGCATAGTCAGGGTTAAGCTGGATAGCTTGACTCAGTTCCTCGACACCCCGGTCATATTCCCCTTTACGTATGTAGGCTCTTCCCCTGTTGGTGTGGGTCCAAGCTAGTGCAATTTTTTGAAATTGACTTCTCAACTCACTGAGCTTCGGTCGAGTACCAGAGCACAAAATACTTATGGCGTCTTCTAAATCCCATTCAATCAGGATTCCTTGTCGAGTCATGTAAAAAGCAATACGTCGTATATCATACCGATTCGTATAATCAAGCAAAACGTATCCTAATAACTGATACAACCAGTCCCTTTTCAAATCTTTTCTTTTTGTGGTCTTGATCTCGATCAGTGTACCGTCAACTATCAAGTCTGCATCGGCTCCCCTAACATCTGCCGATCCATCAAATGTTGGATTGAGGATATGAGGAAGCGTCAACATCTGCTGGAAATTGTCATAAAACTTGTAGGAAAGTGTACGCAAATCGACGATACTCTGATTATCAGCAAGATTAAGTAATTCTTGGACAGAAGTACAATCTCCTGCTAATAGTGAATTTGGATGTATTTTACCAAGCCTATATACTTCTTCTAATAAAGCTAAAATAAAACAATAACGATTGAGCTCGTCCTCTTCAGTCTTCGACAATCGCCTATTAACAGGGGTATTGAAATCTATAAAGTTATCAAGACCTTCAAGAAAATTCTTGTAAGTTTCTTTGGTTTTATCTCCAGCACTATTTAAGTATAAAAGTCCCCGTAGCCCATGAAAAGCAAAAAGCTCCCTAGTCGGTGTCCTAGCAAAATAATATCGAATTCGATAATCTAGAGCGAGGCCAATAGTCCCAAGAGAATTGGAATTACAGGGCAGTACTACAGATGCAGACCGCATTAGCTTATTAGCATCTTTAAGAAACGAGCGATTTGAAAACGTCAAACGCAAAAATTTCCGAATCGGGCTATGTGTATATTTCAAATGCGAAGTCAAAGACATATCAAAATTATCCTTAGTCAAGAAGGCGAAGCAGTATGATTTCGCGACTAACGCGCTTCCCACAAAGAGGGAAAACGATCGCGGTAATAGTGGCGAAAAAGATCAATCAGTGGGCCGCTATCGAACACATAGACCGTCATGTCCTTGTTCCCTGATTGAAGAGCCATTCTTCTATTCTAGGGACATTCTTCGTCCGTGCACCTAGATAGTCAGCGGCTTGCTCCACGGAAATATTCCCTTGGTGATAATGGCTAAACACCATTTCAATGTACCGTTCACCTAGATACGCTCCCTTGGTCCGATAGTAATCACCGCCCGTGTCTCCACTTCCCGTTTGATCCTTTGACCATTGCTTTACCTGCTGTTCGTAATCCTGTTGACGCACTCGTCCCTGGGCGAGCAGGCGACGCAGGATGGTTTCGCGACTAACGCAGTACAGACTAGCCCAATTTTCAATAGCGTGATCGTCAATAGAAACACCAGCCGAACGCGCTTCGAAATCATAGGAGGGAACCAGAAACTCAGCGGCAAACAGATTGCAGAGCACTTCTATGCGCCTATTGTCGCCGGTCATATGCTCAATGTAGTTGTCCTGTCGAGTATCTATCCCGCCAGTATGCATCAGGAGATGCGCTAGTTCATGGAACAAGGTGAAAATCTGACGGGATTTAGCGTTGTTGTTATTGACGTAGATAATCGGAAAATATGGGTCGTACAAGCAGAAACCAGAAAAAGGAATATCGCCCGTACCTGTCCCCCTTCTTCTAGGCGGCTTGAAGGTGTCTTTAAAAACAAAAACTCCGCATTCCTCCAACATTTCCCGCCAATGCTTGAGAGCGTCCTCTGTATTTTTCCATGTCTGTTGTTGAGCGAGTTCAATGCCCAAATAGGTACGGACTTGCTCCGCCATATCGGTAGCGGCAGCAGAGGGAGCAAAATCAAGATCGTGTAATATTCTGCGTTTTGCCGGATTGACACCCTCATACAGTTCGGCAAGATTGAGTTGTAGTACTCTTGCCTTGCGGAGTAGGTAACGCATCCATGGCGGAATACGCAGCAGTTCGTCCTCTGGCAAGGTGCGAAATTCTTGCTCTATGATTTCCTCTTCCGGCACCTCGGGAAAAAAGAACAATGCGATCGGGCGTTTATAGATTTTGTATGCCAGCTTTTCCAACTGAATATATGTTGGAGACGCCTCGCCGCGTTCCCAAGTATCAACCTCTGTGGCCTTCTTATTCATGCGCTGAGCCACTTCTTCCTGCGAGAGACCCAAGCTGGTACGCGCCCAGCGCAAGACTTGGGAATTGACGGAAATAGGCTCACTCATAATGCTACCTCCACAATCGTCTCAGTGTCGTTGACGAAGATGTCCGCTACCTTCATGAGGTCTTCCGCCCTCAGCCAAGGCGACGGTTTCGTTGACGCACTGATGGATCAAATCATACCCTGCCAGAAGGTCTCGCTAAGTCTGGCTGTCGGCTATAGGATATTCTAGTATACTATGGCCCTGCAACGCGGGCAATCAGCAGATCGCTATTCCTCGCGACCTCTTCCCCTCCAACGCAGAGACCAAACATGCAGTTCGTAATCGACGTGCATTTGCACTCGCGCTTTGCGCGAGCGACGAGCCGCGACCTCAACCCTTCCAACTTGCACAAGTGGTCGGCGCTCAAGGGCGTTGACGTGGTCGGAACGGGAGACTATACGCATCCCGAGTGGTTCGCCGAGCTGTCGGAGCAACTCGAACCAGCCGAAGAGGGGCTGTACCAACTCGAACCCGGTCGCCGCGCCGTCGTCGAACAAGAGTTGCCCGAGCACTGCCACCGCGCCGTGCGCTTCATGCTTTCGGTGGAAATAAGCACTATCTACAAGAAGGGCGACAAAACCCGCAAGATCCACCACGTCGTCATCCTACCCACCCTCGAATCCGTCGCCCGATTCAACCGCCGCCTCGGTGTCATTGGCAACTTGAAGTCCGACGGCCGACCCATCTTGGGGCTGGACAGTCGCGACCTTTTAGAAATCTGTCTCGAAGCCGACGAGAACGTGCTATTCGTCCCGGCCCATATATGGACGCCGCACTTTGCCGCTTTGGGGGCCTCTTCGGGCTTTGACTCGTTGGAGGAGTGCTACGGGGATTTGCTGCCGCACATCTTCGCGGTGGAGACTGGCCTGTCCTCGGATCCGCCGATGAACTGGCGGCTGTCGGCCCTCGACCGCTATGCGATCGTATCCAATTCCGACGCCCACTCGCCGCAAAAGCTGGCCCGCGAGGCCACGTGCTTTGACACCGAGTGCTCGTATCCGGGCATTTACTCCGCGCTCAAAGACCGCGACCCAGCGCGCTTTTTGGGCACTTTGGAATTCTATCCTGAAGAAGGCAAATACCACTACGACGGACACCGCAAGTGCGCGGTGTGCTACAAGCCCGCGCAAACACTGGCCGCTGAGGGAATCTGCCCGGTGTGCGGACGCAAGCTGACGGTGGGGGTTTTGCACCGGGTGGAACGGCTGGCCGATCGCCCGGAGGGGTTCCGCCCGGATATTGCTCCACCCTACGAGTACTTGATCCCGCTCGACGAAGTGATCGGCGCAGCAATTGGCGTTGGTCCAAAGAGCAAAAAAGTTCGCGCCGTGTACGACCGGCTCTTGGCCGAGATCGGCCCGGAACTCGACGTATTGCGCCGCGCCGGACTCGCAGCGATTGAAAGTTGCGCCGGGCCGTTGGTGGCCGAGGGTGTGCGCCGGATGCGCTGCGGCGAGGTGGACATCTACCCTGGCCACGATGGGGAGTACGGCGTGATCAGCGTGTTCAGCGAGGAGGAGCGGGCGCGCTTAAAAGGGCAAGGTGTGCTGTTCGACTTGGGCCCAGCGGCCGCTAAGACGGCTGAGGAAGTGGTGCCGATGCCGCCAAGGCCCGCTAGCACCGCACAAGCGGAGCAGGACGCGGATGCGCCCGACGCCGCACAGCGGCAAATCGAAGAGGCCGCAGGAGGGCCTTTAGTGGTCGTAGCCGGGCCAGGGTCGGGCAAGACCCGAGTGCTGACGCGGCGCATTGCGCGGCTGGTCGCAAGCGGCGTGGACCCGGGGCAGATCATGGCCATTACCTTTACCCGGCGAGCGGCAGGACAGATGCGGCAGCGGCTGAGCGCATTGTTGGGCGGTGAGTCCGGGCTGGGCGCGATGCAGGTGGGGACCTTCCACCGCTTGGCGTTGTCGCTCTTGCGGGAGTTGGACTGCGAGCCAAAGCTGGTGCTCGACGAGGTGGAAGCGCGCCGGGTGCTGGAAGGGGCGCTGGCAGACGCCGGTTTGCCGGGGCCGGTTGCCGGGGCCGGTCGAGCCATCTCGCTGGCCAAGGCCGCCGCGCAAGGGCCGGATGAGATCGCCGAGGAGTGGCGACCGCATTACGACGCCTATCAGGCGGCTCTACACGCGTCCAGGGCCTGCGACTACGACGACATTCTCTTGGATTTGCTGCGCCTCTTAGAAGCGGATGCAGCCGTGCGGGAACAGGTGCGAGCGCGTTTTCCCTACCTGCTAATAGACGAGTTCCAAGACTTCAACGCCGCGCAGTATAGATTGGTCCTCCAGTTAGCGGGTGCGGGCGCGGGTCTGATGGCTATCGGCGACCCGGATCAAGCGATCTACAGCTTTCGCGGAGCTTCGCCCGCCTACTTCGTTCACTTGCGCGACCGTTTCTCGGATACGCGACTCTTTCATCTGGGTGCGAACTACCGCTCACAGGGACATATTGTCGAGGCCGCCACTGCCGTCGTCAGCCACAATCCGGGGCGCGAGGCCATTGAACTCGCGGCCGTGCGCCCGGGAAAGGAGCGAATCCGCCTAATGGAGGTACAGGGCGAGACGGCTGAAGGCATTGCGGTGGTGCGGGAGATTGCCCGCATGGTCGGCGGTACCGACATGGTGCAGACCGATGCCGGCGCAGAGGGCACGCGCAGTTTCGCCGACTTTGCCGTGCTCTTCCGCACTGGCCAACAGGGCCGAGCGCTAGAGGAATGCTTCCGCAGGGAGGGTCTGCCCTATCGGCTCGTCGGGCATAAGGGTTTTCTGCAAGCGCCGGCGGTGCGAGCTGCTTTGGCGTTTGCCCGCTACGCCTCAATTTCGCAAGAGGACGTGCGCCGCTGGCAGGCACTAGAGGCCATGGGCACGGAGCCGCACATTTTGCGCCAAGTGAGACGGGGGGAACTGTCGGCCGCGGCACAGGATCGGGTCGAGGCGCTAGAGGCGCGGATAGCGGAGTACAGGCAATGGGCCGCGCAGGAGGGGGCGGGTACTTGGGTGCGGCGCTGGCAGGCCGAGTTCGGCGACCCGGAGGACGAGGACTTGGAGCACTTGGCCCGAGTAGCGGACGCGGCCGGAACGCTCGCACAGCTACTGGAGACTGTGCTCCTAGGCGCGGAGGCCGACTACGAGGAGCGGGGCGGTCCCCAAGGCCCGGAGGCCGTCGCGCTGATGACCTTGCACGCGGCCAAGGGCTTGGAGTTCCCAGTGGTATTTGTCTGCGGGGTGGAGGATGGACTCATCCCCTTCCGCGAGCGGGACGCCGACCTCGCCGAGGAGCGACGGCTCTTTTACGTGGGTATGACGCGGGCGGAGGAGGAGCTAGTGTTGCTGCGGGCGCGCAGCCGCCAGCGCTATGGCGAGCGGGTGCAATGTGCGCTATCGCCGTTTGTAGAAGAGATCCCCGCTCGATTGCTCGCGCGCGAGGATGTGGCAATGCCGCGCCGACGGGGGGCTGAGCAGCTATCGCTCTTTTAGTCTAAGAGGCCCTAACAAAACTGGATTCCCGCGAAAGCGGGAATGACATGGGTGGGCGGGACGCCCGCGTTCCGAGGATCGCCTAGCAGGTTTTGTTAGGATCTCTAAGCTGGTTCCGGGTTGAAAAGCCGCGCGATGTGTACGGCTTGGAAGAGCGTCGCTGGCTCTAGCTGCGTACGCAGTGCGCGCTTGCGCGGCAGGAGTGTGGTTTCGCCGAGCATGGGCGGACAAACCACCACTTCGACCCGTCCGCTGCCGATGTCGAGATTGCCGCGCGGGCACTTGGGCCACAGGGAATGGAGGCCGCGAAAAGCCAGCGGCACGATGATCACGTCGGGCGGCAAGTAAGCAAAAAGTGCGTGCTGCATGGGCAGGCACTGATGCTCAAAGGCGGCGGTGGTACCCTCGCCATAGACGATGCCCGGTCGCTCTGTGAGGAGCTCGGCAAAGCGGCGCGTGGGATTCTTTGTGTCGGCCGAGCGACTCATAATGACGTGCCCGTCAACGGTCTCCATTATGTTGTCAACTTCCTCGGTAGTAAAGCCAATTAGCGAAAAAGAGCGCCCGCCAATGCGCAGGGTTGCGGGTTCGGTGAGTCGGGCGCGGGCGAGGCTCACGGGCGTGGGGGGTTCGCGCCAGCCGATCAGCTCGAGGAAGCGAGGATCGTGGAGCAGGCTGCTCATCACCGGATGGTCGAAGAGGCTGCGGTGCGTAGGGAGGAAAAGGACTTTCTCCTGTTTGTTGGCTAGGTCGAGGTCGCGCGCGGTGGCGGCGAAGAGCGGGTCGGCGCTTATGGTCAATTCAATGTCAAAAATGTCCAGCGATTTCCGCCCCCATTCGCTGCTTTGGGCGCTGGCGGCTTTGAGGCGCTCCGCTTCTGGGAGTTGAGCCGCTAGGAGGCTCATTTTTTTCTTGCCGGTGCGGTAGTAGAGGAAAGCCCACCGAAAGAGGCGCGCCCGACGGCTCCATGAGCCGAGGGTCTGGCGTCGCCCGACGTGCTGGTATTCGAGAAAGCGGCCCTTGGCCTTGCCGTCGAGCAGGGGGGGCAGGATCACCAGATCAACTTCCCCCCCCGCCCGGCCCGCTAGCCGGTTGACGTAGCCGACTAAGCGGCGCGTTAGGTCGATCATGTCGCGGGTCAGGTAGCTATACTCTTGGCCGTACCAAAATTCCCTCGGCTTGATTTGGGCGGGATCTTCGGAGTGGGCTTGGAGGAACTTGAGTAGCATGCCCTTACCCAGCAGGACCAGCTTGCACAGCTTTTGGTGCCATTGGGCGCGCACCCGGCCCTCAATGCGGGCCAAGAGCAAGTCGGCGTCCGTGATGGCCTTCCACACCGATATTCCGAGATAGATGAAGTTGCTATAGGTGTTAAAGCGGATGGCGAAGTGCTCGCCAGCGGCGAGGTAATCGACGACGCGCTCGGCAACCTCGTCAAGTAGATCGCCGAGTGTCCCGGCGTGGCGCACCCCGTCAATTTCGCAGGCGTAGTGCTCTGCCAAGCGCGGATCGTCGGCCGAGTCGGTCGCGGGTTCTTTTTGTGCCGCACTGGCTTCCAGCTTCTCGGCGACGGCGTGGGCGTGGGACAGCGGCACGCGGGCGACCCGCAGCTTGACGAGGGCAGCCTCACCTTCGTCAAGGGTGTAGGGGTTGTCGCGGCCTAGGGCGTGTAGATAGACCGATTGGTAGAGCGCGTGGAAATCGAGTGAGTCGCCGCGCCCGCGTTCGACGAAGAGCCGGCGCGTTGCTAGGTAGAGGCGATTCGCTTGGTGGTAGGCGGGGCCGACGCGCTCGTAGTGGTCGTAGGCCTCTTGCAGGCGCTTGTCGCGGAGCGGGGGGGTGCCCTCGTGAATGGTGCCGATCAGCTCGGCGCGTCGCGTGAGTGCGTCGAGGTCTGCGCCTACCGGCCAGGTGATTTCGCTTGGGTCGCGGTCGGCAAAGTGGCCGTCGCTTATCGCGACTTGCAGCAGCTCCTCAGCCGCCTCGTCGTAGAGGCGCATCATTTCGTCTAGATCCACGTCGCGCAGCAGTGCGTCTAGGTCCACGTTGCACCTGTCTTTCGGTTAGCTTCGGTAGCCCGGAGGCAGTGCACTTCTGAGTTAATGCAATCCGCCTGCTTGGTCAAGCTGGTGCGAGGCGGCCCGAGGAGCCGATTAGGTCGATTTTATTTTCGATTGAGCCAATCCGCGAAGAGTCATTCGTCAGTTTTCGTGGAGTTTGGACGTTCGCGCCATAGGGACGCATCCGCCAACTCTTGGGCGTGACTAATTTGTTCGTCGCGGTCCTCCGCTGTGGAGTCTGGCAAGATAATGTCTGTATGGTATGGATTATCGGGTTGTGGAGTGTAAACCACCTGCCGCCCATTGTTTTCGGCGTCTTTAGCAGCAATGACGGCCCAGCCATAAAAAGTGACCTTACGGTCCACGCTACTACGGCTAGCTGCTACACTGTCGCCAAGCGTCGCCATCTCTTCAGGTTCTGCGAAATCAAGCCGGTCAACGGAGAGCGTCACTTTCCCCCACGCTTCGAGGAATGCACGGAGGGGCATTTTCGTCCCGCGTCTAGCTTGGCGTGCCTGTCTGCTTGAAAATACGCCCCTCCCCAAAGTCTCGTTCGGAGATATGCTCTGAGGGAGGCTCGTGCGAGCCAACCAACTTACTCCTGTCCCAGTTCACTCAAGGCTTCATGCAGAAATCTATCCGGCAGTTGGTCCGCGTGTGGATACCGTTTGCGCCGATGTTCGCCGTTCATGTTGACAGAGCACAGTGCCCCGCCCTTAGATTCGCACAATAATATAACTGAACGCCGAAATCCGCCGGGAACGGTGATAGCAATAACCCCTTCCGGCAGGAGTTCCACCAGATATTGACGTGGCAATATGTCATAGATTGCTCGTATCAGACGATCCGCGTTGGCAATAGCCGATTCTGAAGGCGGCGGAATTCCTTCTTCGTCGGCCTCTTCGTTTATCTCGTGAAGATCGCGTAAGGCGTTGGCGAGGTCCTCTTCCTTTGCGTCTTCACTGCTCTGCTCAAAAGAGAGTACGGCATCAAAAAACGCTCCGGAAGGATGTTCCGTTCTCTGGTGCCTGACGTGGTGCGTTCCTACCTCGTTCCATATCGGAGACGTCCACACTGGCGTGGAATAGATATTATAAGGCCGTTTGGAAGTATCGAGGACGTTCGGTAAGGCCGTTAGGAGTAATTCCTTTTCCCTTGCGTCAGTGCTTTGCTCAAGACCGAATAAGGCATTAGGAGGCCCCCAAGGAAAACCTTCCGCACTCTGGCTCGTAAAAAGGTCCTTTCCTACTCCGCTCCGTATTAAATATTCCGCGTATGCCGTTTTCGGGGATATGAGTTCGGCTTCTGAGCCTTCTCCAAACTGAGAGACACTGCGTAGCCCTTCTGCCGTAACCAGATACACGTCTGCCGAATCATCTTCCGCAGGAGGCTCTGGAGGTATGACTGGAGCAGGACCCTCGGCCGTTGGTGATACGGGTTCGTCCCCGTAGTATGCAGTCGTTATGGATTCATTGAGGACCGCAGTCATTTTATCCCTCCTGACAGAACCTTACTCAACTGACGGACATCCTCCAGATCGTCTTCCCACCTGTCCAAAATAGACTGGATGTGCTCGTTTCGGGCTTGTGCGTTCGGTCCTTCCACGTCACGATGGACATTCGCTTGGAACAGTATCCCAGAAACCGTCTGGTCATCTATTGTCGGTTCAATCTGGGCAACATCAAGGAAAATAGTCCTTGCTTCGTCTTCGTAGCGATAGATTAATTTCAGTTGAACCGTCGGCGCTGCATCCTTGAACGACATCCAAGCGCCTTGATCGCACACTACACTATCCATAAGCGACAGATGCTCTCCCGTTGAGCGCAGAAAGAACTTGGGATTGATGCCGATGCCGGAATAAGGAACATGCGGGACCTGCTGAAAATAGCGTTTCGCCACTTCTGGTGCGACCAAAGTGCCTCCGGTTTTTTGCTCAAAGATGACGCGGTTCAGGTCAGCGGTAACGGTAAGCCCGTCCTCAAATGACACTTGGGCAAAAGCTGGATTCGAGACGGGAGAACCCTGTACCTGCCAATCTGGATTCACGATTTCGTTGTATCGCAAGAAATCAAGATTTAAGATGGACGGATTGTTTGCAGTTGCGATCACGACAACGGAGAACTCGACAATCTCGATGCTCGGCTCATTCCCCCCGTTGCTGCGCGTTCTATCCCGTGTCATGCAACGGCTCCTTTCACATATAGATATGGATTATATAGACGCTTCATATATAGACGCTTCATATATAGCGGTGGGTTTCTTTGACATCTATGCCGACACCTTTCAGAGTAATTTGACAATGGGCTACCTTTCCCCCACCATCGCCAGTCGCCCCTAACTTCCGTGAGTACCTCGGCTGATACGTCTCTGGTACCTGCGCAAAGCCTGCCGCTGCCCGCCCCGAATATAGTGTGCCCGAATGCCCATGCCGAATGGATTTTCTCCCGCGTCGCCACCGCCGCGCCGTTTCTTTGGCAGGATAGCGAGTTTGCTGGGGCGGCATAATCGTCATCCTAAAAGGCGATAGTCGGGTTCCTAATATGTACACCGGATCTAAGTTGCAAAGCAGCTTAGAAAGCGTCAATCTGCGTCTTATTGCCGCCGCCTTCTTCCTTGCCGGCTATCAGCAGCGGCTGGATACCGCGCGCCTTGAACGCTTCGCAGGCCCGCACAAACGTCGGCCAATCCGTGGGATACTCGATGCCATGACGGTCGAAGAGGGTCGTATTGGCGATGATCCCGAACGTAGCGGCTTCGATGGGAATGCCGTAAAATTCCCCGTCGAAGGTAACGAGATCCAACCATTTTTTATCGAGCACCTGGTCCCAACCCCGCCGCTCGATCTCGGGATAGATATTTTCCAGCAGCCCGTACTCCCCTTGGAGCGCCAGCCCATACCCACCGAAACTCTGAAACAGGGCTGGAGCGCCCCCCAGCACCAGGGCACGTGCAGAGAAGCTACAATTCACCCGGTCCCAGATCTGCATCGATCAAACCCCGATGGTAATTCTTCCCCATCAAGTACTTGATTTCCAGCTCTACATCGCGCAATACGACAGCCGGTAGCGCCTGCCCGTCCCGTTTGAGCAGTTCGACCTCCAGCACATTCCACCCCTGCACCGGCCTAAATTTTTCGTCCAAACGAAAGACATACCAATAGCCAAAAACCCGATAGCGCGGCGCATCCATCACGTACATCTGATTGATTTTGCGCAGCAGCGATTGCGGTAATTCTTTGCCGTTAAAAGCAAAGCGCAAGCGGTCCCGCTCCGTCGTCTCCTGCACTCGCACCCGCAAGATCACCTCGTGGACCCGATCGACCTTGTCCCATTTTTTCAGATCATCGCTCACCGCAAAACCCACCTGTTGCGCCTGCCCCTTTGTCAACTCAATGGGTAGCGGATTAGCGACATGCGGCGCAATCGCCTCCGGCGCCGGCGCGCTGCCCTCGCTGGGGATTCGATAGACCTTGTCCTTGGCCGCCATCGTCTCGGGGAAGGGCACCTCGCGCAGCTTCTGGTAGAAATCGGCCTTATACGGCCAACAGCCAAACCAATGCGCGATATAGAGGCCGTCGACTCCCTGCGCCCAATAGTTGCAAGCCCCCGCCCGCACCATTTCGATCGTCCCCTCGCCGACCCGGTCGCTGTCGATCCGACTTTGTAACGCCGGCAAGACCCGACACACCGTCCCGTGTGCCGCTTTGACGAAGGCGCTGAAATCCGCCGACGGATCCGCCGCTCCCGATGCCTCGGGCACGATCGCGTCGACAATGCCCCGGCGCATCCACTCCAATGGCTCCAGCCCCACCGCCCGGCATCCATCCAGATTCGCCGGCACGCGCAGGACCAATTCTCGTGCCGGATCGCTCTTTTTTACAGCCGCATAAACCCGCCCTATCCACTCGGTCATAATCCCCATCCCCGCCGCAATCTCATCGGGGTGAAAATAATAGGGGCAGTAATTGAGCTGTAGCTCAAAACCGTCAACGGGATAGCGCGCGAGCACTTCCTCGACAATCGCCAAATTCCGCTCGCGCACTGCATCACAAGCGTAATCCCACGCGCGATACCCCGGCCACTCCGCGTCCACACCGCCCTTGCTGCCGATCTCCAACGGCTGCAGGTCGCGCTGCTCGGCGGCGAAGCGCGGATTTTCCCAGCTTTTCAACATCCACTCCCGCGGCCCCTGCTGCGGCAATAGCATCGCGTAGAGCAGCAGGCCATTGGCATGGGCTTTGTCGCAGAGCACCTGGAGCGGATCGCATCCGGCTTTGATCAATTGGGTGAAATTCTGGTTGGCCCGCTTCCAGATCAGATGCGGCCACTTCTTTATATCCCGTCCCCACAACGCGCCCACCTGCGAATCGTAGAGCAGGCTCTGCGCATCGCCCAGGGTCAGCGACAGCGCCTCGACTGGCGTCCCCACCAACTCGTCTACCGCCGCCTCCAGCTCTTCTTTCTGCATCGGCGGCTCGTACATGTAGATCAGCGGGTGCCGACCGTCGTGGTCGAAAAAAATGCGTGGTTTGGCCATCGTCGTCTCCTTGTAATCGCTCAGCGCAGCTAGCCATTCGCCAAGTTTGCTTGTAGCGCCGCGCTATTCGCCGCGGTGTGCGACAACGCCATGGGGATTATCAAAGGCGTCAATCCACAGGCGGCACCATTCCTCGTAGTCGGTCAGTTCGCCGGACGGACCGCGGCGGGAGTGCGCGACAAAGTCGGGGTGGCCGGTGCGGCCGGTGTGCTCGCCAGTGGGCTGGTAGCGCAGGTCGAGGGACCAACGGCATTGGTCTGAGTAATTGGGGGTGGAGCGATGGGGCGTAAAGCGGCTCATGAGCACCACGTCGCCGCGCTTGCACTCCAAGGGGAAGGGTTCAATTTGGGGCATGGCCTCGGGGGCGATGGTGGTGCCGCCGGCCGCCAAATGCCGGAGGTAGCCGGTTTCGACGAGGCCGGGCAAGACCTCCATGCAGCCGGTCTCTACCGTGGCTGCGGCCAAAGGCAGCCAGCAGGTGACGACGTCAGAGCCTTCGGCTTCCGGCATCATCACGCCGGCGTCTTGATGCCAGGGCGCGTTGTGGAAAGAGGGGCCTTCGCGGTTTTCGTAGGCTTGCGGCGGCTTGGATCGCAAATGCTGGATGGGGTTGCAAGTCAGCTCGGGACCCAAGAGGGATTCGAGGAGGTCGAGCAGATTCTCATTGCGCAAAAACTCAAACATCGCCCGCCCCCGATAGTGCATGATGTCCATTCCGTGTCCGATGTCTGGGCATTGTTTGAACAGCAAGCCGTAGCGCGTCGCAAACGGGGCGTCCTCGTGCAGGTCCGCTAGCTCCCCTTCTGAGTGTAGCACCCGCGCGCGCTCGTTGATCCACGCCGACAGCTCGTCGATCACCGGCTGCAAGTCATCGTAGGTCAGTGCCTCGCGGGCGATGATGACGCCTCGGGTGTTGAATTCTGCGATCTGTTCCGTCGTGAGTTTCATCGCGGTTTCTCCCCAATCAGTTGTGCGGGCAAATTAAAGAAACGACTACCAAGCTGTAAACGGCTCGGCGTCTTCCAGTCTCCATTCCGCAACAGCGCGCTCCCACACTTCTCAGCCCAAATCCTCGGCGTGGTCTGCGATGTAGCGCTCGATCTCCGCTGCGCTCATCGCGCCGGTAAAGGTTCCGCCGGGCGGCATATAGTAGAACGCCTCGGCGTAGTCCAAGCCATAGGGCTCGCCGAGGCGTTGGTATTCTTGCAAGCCAAAGAGGCGGATGTACTGGCGGTCGGCCTCTTCATCGTCGTCGCCCAAGGCGGGCAGGTACTTGCCTTGACGTGCCAGCCGTTCCTTGAGACGGCGGCCGTGGGCACCCGCTGGCCCTTGGGCCTTGTTGGCACTCATGGCGGCGACCTTTGCGTCGAGATGAGGCGCTATATCGACGACGGAGTTGTAGGGTTGCCCGGGGCGCATCGCCCAATAGTAGAGATCCCCAACCGAGTGCGGCTGCATCCCACAGGCCAACTGCTCGGGGTAATCCTTGCCCATGCCAGCCATCCAGCGAGCGGCTTCGACGGCTTGGCCGGTGATATAGTGATCGGGATTTTCTTCCCAGTGACCCCAAGGACTGAAAGTGGTGATGGTGTCGATTTTGAGAGCGCGGATTAGAAAGACCAGCCGGGCCCTCAGCTCGGTGGGGGCGGCTTCGTCGAGGAAGTGATTGCGGTAGCCGAGGTGGATGACCTGTTTGAAGCCCAACTCCCCGGCTAGCACTTCGACTTCGCGCTCGTTTTGGAGAATGGTCTCGCCCATCGTCCCCGGTCCGCACTTCTCGTCGTTGGTGGTCTGGATCAAATAGGCGGTGTAGCCTTCGGCGATGAGCTTGGCGACGAGGCCGGAGCAGAAGAGGGGAATATCGTCGGCATGGGCTTGGACGGCGGCTAGCACCTTGCCTTGGTGGGGTTTGCCGGGGGTGTGCTTTTCTACGGTTACCGCACCGGCGGGGGTGTACCAGGGAATTCGCGGGTCGGGACTAGAGGCCATGGTCTTTTCCTTTTAGTGGTGGGGACGGCTATCTACATAGGAATATGAAGCGCGGGAACTTAATGCGCTACGTTGCCGGCCCTCTGGCCGCCCGCGTTCCTAAGCTACAGAAGGCCGCTGCGATCAAGTGCCCGATATTGTATGGCCTCTGCTAGATGCTGCGACTGAATCGGGGCGTCGGCCAAGTCGGCTATGGTGCGGGCGACTTTGAGGATGCGGTCGTAGGCCCGGGCCGAGAGGCCGAGGCGGGCCATGGCTTTTTCGAGCAGGGCTTGCCCGGCGTCGTCGAGCGCGCAGTGGCGGCGGGTGTGCCGCGTGCTCATATGGGCGTTGCAGAATAGCTCGCCGGCAAAGCGGTCGAGTTGCCGCTGGCGAGCGGCGTTGACGCGCTGGAGGATTTGCGCTGAGCTTTCCCCGCTTTGCTTGTTGGCCAAGTCGTCGTAGGCGAGGGCTGGCACTTCGATGTGGATGTCGATGCGGTCGAGGAGCGGCCCGGAAACGCGCGCGCGATAGCGGCGGATTGCGGCCGGAGAGCAGGTGCAGGTGTGGCGGGCGTCCGCAAGGTAGCCGCAAGGGCAGGGATTCATCGCCGCGACGAGGGTAAAATCCGCTGGATAGGCGAGCGAGATCTGCGCCCGCGTGATGGTGACGGTGTGGTCTTCGAGCGGCTGGCGCAGGGCTTCGACGACGTTGCGGCGAAATTCGGGCAGCTCGTCTAGGAAGAGCACGCCGTGGTGGGAGAGCGACACTTCGCCCGGGCGAGGGTACGCACCGCCGCCGATGAGGCCAGCGTCCGAAATGGTGTGGTGCGGAGCGCGGAAGGGCCGGGTGGCGACTAGGGCTTGGCCTGGGGCAAGGATGCCGGCGACCGAATGGATTTTGGTGGTGTCGAGCGCCTCTCGCAGGGTCGGTGCCGGGAGGATCGTGGGCAGGCGGCGGGCGAGCATAGTTTTGCCCGACCCAGGCGGCCCGACCATGAGCAAGTTGTGCCCCCCGCTGGCGGCGACTTCGAGGGCGCGCTTGGCGTGATCTTGGCCGCGCACCTCCGCAAAGTCAATCCCGTAGTTGGCGTTACTGCTAAATACCTCCTCCAGGTTCAATTCGTAGGGCCGTTGGCGCGCGTCGCCGGTCAAAATGGCTAGGGCTTCGTTTAGTGAACTAACGCCATAGATGAGCGGCCCATTGGCAATAGCGGCCTCGCGGGCGTTTTGCGTCGGTACGATCATGCCGTAGAGACCCTGCTGGTGCAGGGACGTGGCCATGGGAAGCATGCCGTGTACCGGGCGCACGCTGCCGTTGAGCGACAGCTCGCCCAAGAGCGCGAACTCGGCGAGACACACGGGCTTGATCTGCCGGGAGGCCGCCAAGACGCCGACGGCTATGGGCAGGTCGAAAGCCGAGCCTTCCTTCTTGCGGTCGGCCGGTGCGAGATTGATGGTGATCTTGCGGCGCGGCCACTGATAGCCAGCGTTTTTGATGGCCGCTAAGACGCGCTCCTTGCTTTCGCGGACTGCGGAGTCGGGCAGGCCGACGACCGTGAAGGTCGGCAAGCTGCGGTCGGTATCGACTTCGACGTGGACCGGGTACGCGTCAATCCCGAGCGTGGCGGCCGAGAGGACGGTGGAAGGCATGCGGTTCCTTTCCGTTGAGACAGGTAACAGGAAACAAGAACCGTGCCAGCGGAGGTGGCTCTGAGGCCGGTAGGGCTGTTAAAATTCAGAATGGGAGCTAGGCGCTACGGCGTTGGCACCTAAAGGATACAACGGGCAGAACCTATCAGCCGTGCCCTAGCCGCCTCGCCTGCTGCCAAGCAGCGTAAAACTCCTCCATAGAACGGTAGCGCGCCTCGCGCTTTTGGCGACAGGCGCGCCGCACGACCTCCCCCATCGTACCGCCGATGTCGTCGCCGAGGAATGCGACTGCGGTGCGGCCCATAGTAAAGACGGTTGTGCGCTCGTCGATTAGCGCGCCGCGCTCGAATTCCTCTGGAGCCATAAAGCGCGTCGAGCCAAACATCCGCCCCATCTGGTTGGTGAACGCCCCCAAGTGATAGTTATCGAGATCCACGATGTGCGCGGCTTGGCGCTCGAAGTCGTACATCAGACAGCCATCGTAGAAATCCACGGCAATCCACCCGCGCTGGACGAGCTGGACGTGCAAATCGTAGATCGCGTCGAGCACGGCGAGCATGGCGTCGGCGGGCAGGTGGCGAAATCGCTGATGCGCCGATTGCGGATCGTCGCGTCCACCGTATAAGCACTCGCCGTCAACCCAGTCGTACACGAGTGCCGGGCCGTGCGCAGTTTCGAAGATGCGATGCAGCGCTGGCAAGGTCGGATGATCGCAGCTGCGCCTGAGCCGAGCCGCATTGTACAAGAGTGCCACGCGGGTCGCGTGGTCGCCGAAGACCTCGGCCTCGGGATCGGTGGTTTTGACGAAGAAGCGCTCGCCGCCAACCTGCACGCCATAGGAGACATTGCCCGAGTCTTGGGCAGGCGCACCGAAGGTGGCGAAGATGGTGCCGATTGATTTGAGATACGGACCGGGCGGCCCGTCGATGCGCTCGATGTCGCGCAGTGGATGGGCGGTGCTCATGGGCGTCTAGCGCGTTCGGCAAGAGGCCGCCAGTGGCCCCTTGCCGAACGCCACGCCGAAAATATGGTCACGCGCTCGCTCCATTCTCGTCCATCACCGCCTGGATCATGGCCTGTATATAGCCGAACTCATAGGCCCAAGCCTGGCGCGAGCTGTGGGGATCTTTGTGCCCGGGCGCGTGATCCGGGACGCACATGTGCTGGTAGCCCACTTCTTTGAGAGCTTGCATGTTGCGGTGCATGTTCATCACCCCCTCATCGGGCCAGACCTCTTGGAACTTGTTGCGCTTGCCGACGATGTTGCGGAAGTGGCAGAGGAAAATTTTGTCGCGCGAGCCTAAGTAGCGGATGATGTCGGGCACCTCGTTGAGCGGATCTTCGACGCTCTCGGCCATGCAGCCCAAGCAGAGATTGACGCCGTGGTAGGGGCTGGGGCAGATCTCGATAAACTGCTTGAAGCCGTCAAAGCCGCCCATCACGCGATCGACGCCCTTATAGCCGGGCGGCAGCCACGGGTCGCAGGGATGGCAGGCCATGCGGACCTTGCACTCAGCAGCGACGGGGATGACCCGCTCCAAGAAGTAGGTGATGCGACGCCAGTTTTCCTCTGCGGTGACCGGTTGGTCGTAGCGCGGCGTATCGGCGTCGGCCTTTTCGAGGTCCCAAGTGCTGTACATGGAGCCACCGCGACCGGGGGGCGTGCTTTCGGTGCGCTGGTTTTCGAGGGCGCAGAGATAGTATTTAATGGCTGGGATGCCGGCTTCGGCCGCCTGCCGAACCATGTTGATGACCAGCTCGATCTCTTTGTCGCCCTCTTCGTAGTTGCCCATCATAAAGTTGGGCACGCTATCGCCGTTGATGTTGAACTGGGCCATGGGCAGGGCGACCATTTCCAGATTGATGCCAAAGCGAGCGCACTTCTCCTTCTTGGCGACCAACTCTTCGACGTCCCAACCGTATTCGCGGTGGAACGCGATGAAGTTTTCGTTCTTGTTGAAGACCCCGTGGCGGGCCAGATATTCGAGGTCTTCGTCCGATGTATTGAACTGCTGGGTGCCGACGTGCATGAGAGACTCCTTGGTGGGGTGAAAGGGCCGGGTCGGAAACGGTACGCAAGCGGCGCTAGTCTGGCAATTTTTCAGGCCGCCGGATGCAGGAATCCGAGATCGTCTAACCGTTCGATCCAGCGTTGGCGCAAGGGGCTGGCCGAGTGATTGGCGATCCAATGGGGGTGGATGAGCGGGTCGCCGGGGCGGTGGTATTGCGCGGGTGCTTGGTGGCTGCTTTGGGCGCGTTGCCGGGCCGCTTGTTCTTGCTCTGGGGTCTCGGGGTTTTTGTAGTACACGCAGGTGCTCATGCGGCGTCCCTGTTGCCCACCGAAGCTGGAGTGCCAGCAGCGCACGTCAAAGGCGACGACGTCGCCCGGCTCGGAGGAACAGGTGTACGAGGGGGTGTCCGCCAGTTCCATGCTCTGGTCCTGAATATATGCCCGCAAGTCGTCGTGCAGCGGGTTTTTGTGCGAGCCGGGCACGAGGCGCAGGGCACCTGTATCTGGGCCGACCGGATCGAGATAGAAGGCAAACTTGATTCCGTAGCAGTCTTGGGTGGGATCGACGCGGTGGTCGGGGTGCCAGCGGGTGTCGCCGACGTAGCGGTTGGCATCCACGCCCACGGCAAAGGCATCCTCGCCGTAGAGCTGCGCGGTAATCGACCAGAAACGCTCGTCCTCTAGCAAGCTGGCGTACAAGGGCGTGCTCGGCCCCATTTGCGGCACCCAATGGCGCTCAGAGCCGTCGAAGGGGCGGTGTCCATAAGCGAGGTCGAGGCCCGTTTCAAACTCTGCGCTCAAGGTGGCCACCTCGTCGGCGGTGAAGAATTGGCGCAGGATGACGAAGCCAAAGGTCTGAAAGTGCTGGTATTGTTCGGTGCTGAGCATGGGCGTTCTCCTGTGGAGTGGCGGGTGCCTATCCCGCGCTGAGGATCTGGCTGCGGCGGAAGCAGTCGAGTACATGGTCGTTGACCAGGCCGGTGGCCTGCATGTGGGAGTAGATGACGATCGAGCCGATGAATTTGAAGCCGCGGCTTTTGAGGTCTTTGCTCAAAGCGTCGGATTCGCGGCTGGTGGCTGGTAAATCGGCGAGGGTGCGCCACTCGTTGACGATGGGTCTGCCATCGACAAAGCGCCAAATATAGGCGTCGAAGCTGCCGAATTCGTCCTGCACGGCGAGGAAGTGCCGCGCGTTTTCCACGGCCGCGCCGATCTTGCGGCGATTGCGAATCAGCCCGGGGTCTTGGAGCATCTGTTCGACCTTGGCCGCGCTGAAGCGAGCGACCTTAGCAGGATCGAATTCGGCGAAGGCTTTGCGGTAGTTGGCGCGCTTGCGGAGGACGGTGTACCAGCTAAGACCGGCTTGGGCGGATTCGAGGGTGAGAAACTCGAAGTGTTTGCGGTCGTCGTGGACCGGGACTCCCCACTCGCGGTCGTGATACGCGACGTAATCGGGTTTGTCGAGGTCCAGCCACGGGCAGCGTTGGAGAGCCATATCAGCGCGCTCCGGCGGGAAAATCAAACGCAGCCTTGCACTCCGGCCCGAGCTTCAACCGCGCGTCAAATTTGCTGCCCTTTTTGCTCTTGAAGCCTTTGATCACTCCGGTTTTACCTTTGGCGATCAAGGTCTGTATCTGCCGTTCCGTTAGCTTCTTGCCCGCCATTTCCTTCCACACCACGAAGTCGCACCCTTGGCGGTAGCGATTGCAACCAAAGCCGCGCTGCCCCTCGATTATTTGTCCCTGACGACACTTGGGGCAGGTGAGGGCAGCCGATGGGTCGGCGGTGGATCGGGTAGACTCCGCTGGCGGCTCCTCGCGTCGCTCCGACCTAGCGGAGTCATTCTGCGGCCGATCATCAAACTCGAAGACGACCTTGAACTCATCGTCGAATTTGAGCCGCGCCGCAAACTTCTTGCCGGCCTTGGAGATAAAGCCCTGCATCTTTTCGGTGCGGCCGTTGGCCATCAACAACTGCACCTGCTTTTCGGTCAGCTTCTTGCGCGCCACCGTCTTCCAGATAGTAAAGTTGCAGCCCTCCCGGTAGCGGCTGCATCCGTACGCCTTGGCGTTTTCTACTACTTGCCCCTCTTTGCACTTGGGACAAGGCCCCAACACTTTGCCGCTGCCTTTACCGCTGCTCCTCTTATTGCCTTGTGCCTGCGCCGCCTGCTCGGGCGAGAGCGCCGGTCCTTGCTGGACCTTGGGGACCAGCGTTCTCACCAGATCGGCGATCCCTTCGTAGAACCCTGCCACCGGCCGCTGCCCTTCTTCGACTTCCTTGAGCTGCTGCTCCCATTCGGCCGTCAACTCCGGGCTACGCAGCGGTTCGGCCACCAAACCCACCAGTGCTTTGCCCTTCTCCGTCGAGGTGATCGCCTTGCGGTCGCGGACTACATAGCCGGTGCGAATCAGCTTTTCGATGGTCTCGGCCCTCGTGGCCGGCGTGCCCAGCCCCGATTCCTTCATGGCCGCGGCTAGTTCGTCGTCCTCGATTTCGCGGCCGGCGTTCTTCATCGCCGCTAGGAGCGTGGCGTCGTTGTACGGCCGAGGCGGCTGGGTTTCCTTCTCGACCACATCCATGCTCGTTACGTGAACTTGCTGACCTTGTTGCAACGGCGGGAGCACCTGTCGCTGGTCTTCTTCTTCCTTCTCTTTGCCCTTTGCAGCGTTCGGAGGCCGCACCCCCGCTTTCGCGGGGGCAGGTTCCACCACCGTCCAGCCCGCCTCTAGGACGACAGAGCCTTTGGCCACAAAGTCGGCACCGCCGATGTCGAGCAAGACGGTCGTCTCCTCGACCACTTGGTCGGGCAGGAAGACGCCGACGAAGCGCGCTACCACCAAGTCGTACACCTTCTGTAGGTCCGGTGCGAGATTGGGGGCGGGCTGTTGCCCGGTGGGAATAATGGCGTGGTGATCGGTGAGTTTGGTGCGATCGACATACGCCCTGCCGAGCCGGTGCCCGCCGCGCAGCCGCGCCAGTGCAGCCGCTGCCTGCGGGTGCGCTAGCTTTTCTAGGATGCCGGGTAGCTTGGGCACCATGTCCTCGGAGATGTGGCGGCTCTCGGTGCGCGGGTACGTGATGAGCTTGTGGGTTTCGTACAGGGCTTGGGCGCGTTCGAGGGTTTGCGCCGCGGTAAAGCCAAAATAGCGGTTGGCGTCGCGCTGGAGATTGTTGAGGTCGTAGAGGGCAGGCGGCCGGTTTTTTTTGACTTTCTTCTCAACTTTGCGGACGGTGCCGACCTTGTTGGGGCTGAGCTGGCGATGCAGGCGCTCGGCTTCCTCCTTCTTGTCGATGCGCGTCTGGCCATCCTTGCAGTACTTGGCGGCAAAGCCCTCTTCTAACTGCGCCACCAACTCGTAAAAGTACGCCTTTACAAAGCTGGCAATTGCCGCATCGCGCTTGACCACCAAGGACAGGGTCGGCGTCTGCACTCGGCCGATGGTGCAGAGTACCTTGTTATGGACGGTGTAGGCGCGGGTCAGGTTCATGCCCATTATCCAGTCGGCTTGGCCGCGCGCCCGGGCGGCCGCAGCGAGATGATCGAAGGCCGCTCCTTCCTGCAAGGCGCGGAAGCCGCCCTGAATTGCCTCGTCAGTCAGGCTTGAAACCCACAGCCTGCCAAACGGTTTTTTGCAGCGGGCGTGCTCGTAGATCAAGCGAAAGATGTGCTCGCCCTCGCGCCCGGCGTCCGTAGCGCAGATGACGCGCTCGGTCTGCGGGCTGTTGAGCAACTTTTTGACGATTTGGTACTGATCGGAGGTCGAGCGCGTCGTCTTGAGCTTCCACTGCTCGGGGATCATCGGTAGCTGGGCAAAGGACCAGCGGCTGTTCCAGGGCGGGCCGTACTCGTCTGGTTCGGCGAATTGCACGAGGTGCCCTAGTGCCCAGGTGACGATATAGCCGTTGCCTTCGGCATAGCCTTGGCCGCGTTTGTTGGCCCCTAGGACTCGGGCAATATCGCGCGCCACACTGGGCTTTTCGGTGAGGACGACGGTGGCCATGGATTTATGCTACTAATCGACTAGCTCCGGCGCAATGATTGACCATTGCCCTTCTATGCTTCGAGCTTCCCCGCCCACCTCTCCAATTTCTCGAAGAAATCCCCGAAGATCGCATCGCGCCGCACCGTCTGCGCCACTCGCATAAAGTGCCGCGACGGATCGTGGCTCCAAGTCTTCTGATCGGTCAATACCGGGCTATGTACCACGTCGGTCGGCACCCACGATGCGTCGAGCAGCCAAGCGACCGCCGACATGTCCCAAATCACCTTGGAAGCGGCGAAGTGGTTTGGGGAATAGGCGGCGAAGATCTCGACCAGATAGTCGCCAATCGCCCCCCGCCCCTTGACGAAGCGCTCCAATTCCGTCAGCGTCGTCAACAGGTGCGAGGCCACCGGGTGACATGGAATCTGTACGAAGGGCACACCGCTGTCGAAGACTACTTGCGATGCTACGAGGTCGCCTTGGAGATTGAATTCGTTAGCGGTCGGCCAGTAGAGCGCGTGGCCGCCGAGCCAGACCACGACGATTCGCTCGATTATGGCAGGATCTTGCAGAATAGCCGAGGCCACGTTGGTGAGCGCGCCGATCGCCACCACGTAGAGCGGGTCGGCGGCGGTTTTGGATTTGGCGATCAGGTCATCGACCGCTGCGCTTTTCTGCGGCGCGTCGTCCCGCAGCACATCCGTCGCTCCCCGGAACACCAAGCCCTCCGGCGAAATATCCAACCGCTCCAATAGCCGCAGGATTTCCGCGTAGCTTTTCTCCATCCCGTCGCCCGGCCCGGACGAACGACTGTTGTAGAAAGGTGCCGCGTAGATCGCCTCGACCGCGAGCTGGTCGGGCGAGAGCAGCGCCTGGACCACCGCAAACTGATCGTCGATCTCGTTGTACGTATCGGTGTCGAGCACCATCCGCACCTTGCCTGTCGGCGGCGTCAAGCGCTCCAAGCGCAGGGCTTCGTCGAGTTTGGGAAATTCCATAACCATTGCGACGCGACAATTGAGCGCCGCTCCTCCTTTCAACTATTCGCAAACGGACCATATCGCGCTATATTCAAGCGCAGATTGGATTCTTCAACCCACGGAGGAAAGCATATGCCATGCTTGACGGACGAACAACTCACACACTTTGACGAAGAAGGCTACCTACTAGTGAGGGGGATGCTCGACGTGGACAAGGTCATCCAGCCCATTATCGACGAATACCACGGCGTCCTCGACAACCTAGCTCGTGAGCTCTACCAAGTCGGCCAGATCGCATCCACGTACGACGACCTGCCCTTTGGCAAGCGCCTGACCCAAATCGTCGTCGAGAGCGGCCAGATCCACGCCCAGTACTTCGACTTCTCCTTGCCCCAGACGGGCATTGAAGCGAATACCCCCTTCTGGGCCGGACCGGCCGTCTTTCGCTGCATTACCGACCCCACTCTGCTCGACGTGGCCGAGTCGATCGTCGGCCCCGAGATCTGGTCCAACCCCGTCCAGCACGTGCGCCTCAAGCCGCCCGAGCGCCTAGTGCCCAAAGACCACAACGGCCAAGCGCTGGTCAGCGCCACCAACTGGCACCAGGATAGCGGCGTGGTCCTGCCCGAAGCCGATGCGTCCAAGGTGTTGACGGTGTGGTTTCCGCTCAATGAGGCGACGCTCGAAAACGGCTGTCTGCAGATTATGCCCCAAAGCCATCGCTCGGGCCTGCACACCCACTGCCCCGGCCATCCCAGCGGCCTGCGCATCCCCGAGCAATTTATGGATATGGAATCGGCTATGCCGGTGCCGATGCAGCCCGGCGACGTGCTCTTCCTCACCCGCCACACCATCCACGGCTCGCTGTCCAACCACAGCGACGACGTGCGCTGGAGCTTCGACCTGCGCTACAATCCCGTTGGCCAAACCACCGGTCGCGATATTTTCCCCGGCTTTGTCGCCCGCAGTAGAGCGAACCCAGAAAGCGTCCTGCGCGATCCAGCGGCGTGGGAAAAGCTCTGGCGCGACACCCGCGACCGGCTGGCGCAAGAGGCGCACACCCCCTTCAACCGCTGGAGCGCCGCCGCGGCCGTTTGCGCCTAAAAACGTCGATTGATTCGAGAGAGAACGTGGGCATTGAATCACCTTTCTACCGCAGCGAAAACCGCTGTGTTATACGGTGGACTATTCCACGCCCGTTTTCACGGTGCCACAATAGAACTTGTAATATCTATGCTGCCGCAATCCAAGTTCCTCGTAAAACGCGGCTGCCGGCGTTGCCTCATTGGCAATTAGGGACATGGATGCGTTCGATTCCCCGATTTTGTCGAGTAGATGACGCACCAGTCTTCGTCCGTGGCCTGACCGCCTTTGATCAGGCTCGATAAAAAGTTCCTGCATGTAATAGTTGATTCGGTCTTGCCAGGGATAGCAGTATCCGAACATCGCTCCGATCACGTCATCTTTTTCGAGAACGAGGAGGCAATGAGCGGGATCGAACTTCCAGAATCGACTGAGATAGTGGTGCGCTTGGGTGACACTCCACGATTCCTCGTACGGCCATTCGGAGAAAACCTTCACGAATAGACGCGCGCAACCTTTCAAGTCCTCTGACGTGATGGCCCGTATCATTCTACGTACTCCTCATATTTCAACCTCAAAAATCATTTGTACTCGAACTGCGTTGTCAGCGGTGCCTACTCAGACCAGAGTCTCTCAAATACCAATCGCCCATTGTCGGCGTATTTGAGTGCGAATACGTCTGGATTCGATAGAGATTCCCATCCAGCGTAGCCGAAAGTAGGGTCCAGTGAGTTCAGGATCAGACTCAAGAGGTTGCCATGGGTTACCGCAATAGGGAACTGGTGACCACCGTCGATTAGCTCGGTTATGGCGGTCCAGCCGCGGTCTAATACTTCGCGTGCCGACTCGCCTCCCGGTAGCCGCAACTCCAAGTCTCCAAATGAATCGCGGACCACCTCGCGCCAGTTGTCAATCGGACTCCCCGAAAGCGTCCGTTCGATTAGGCGGTGATCCAAGTGAACAGGTAATCCCACGTTAGCAGCGAACGGTTCAATGCTTTGCTGTGCCCGCGTGTAGGAACTGGAGACGATCATGTCGATCTGGTAGTCGGACAAGAACCTAGCGAGTGCTTCCGCCTGTTTCCGCCCAATCTCTGTCAGCGCCGCATCCGGGTCTTGCCCTGAGGACTGACAATGTCTAATCAGCAACAAGTGTCGCACGATCTCTCAAAATTTCGCGTCTTCTAATGAAGCTGAAGCAGCGGCTTTACGGCGGCCCAACGTTTTCAAGTTGCTGAAGGGGAGCGCAGCGGCAATTCGTTGTTAATTGCGGCACTGGCGTACCAATAGATAGATCACGATTACCTAGTGTCGCCGCGAAGCGTGCCGAGGCACCAATGCTGCACGGCTGTGGTGCCTCGGCTCGGGGTTAGGTGACCTCGTTCAGCTTTCCGGTGGCGCAGTCATAGACGAACCCCCGCACGTCGTCCTTGTGCGGGATGAACGGGCTAGACTGAATGCGGGCTATCGACTGCCTTACGTCCGCCGCGAGATCGCCGAATGCCTCTAGGGCGAAGGCCGGGCGGATGCCGGTATCCGCCACGATCGCGTCCTTCACCTCGTCGTCGCGGAACGTCAGCATGCCGCAGTCCGTGTGGTGGATGAGCATGATCGAAGTCGTGCCCAGTAGCCGCTGCGAGATAGTCAGCGAACGAATCGCGTCGTCGGTTATCACGCCGCCCGCGTTCCGAATCACGTGCGCGTCCCCTTCTGCGAGCCCTAGCAGGCTGTGCGTGTCGAGGCGCGCGTCCATGCAGGCCACCACCGCGAGGTGCAGTCCTGGAGGCAGGGGAAGGTCGCCCTTGTCGAAGTTCTCGGCATAGCGGGCGTTGTTCTCGAGGAGTTCATTGATAATGGCCATCAGAAACTTCCTTTCGCCGTGGGTTGCGTCTGCGTCAGCCCGTATCCGGCGGGACGACGCAGACCGTGATGGTAGATGATATTTGTACAGTAATACTGCTGGTGACGCAGGTCAATCTCCTCCAACGTTTTCAAATTGCCAAAAAGGAGCGCACAGGCCATCTGTTGTTAGCTGCGGTGCTGGCGCATCGGTAGATCACGACCACCTAGATTTCAGATCCGCCTCGATTTCCTGCCAGGGAACTTGCAGTTTTGCGGCTGCGACCATCAACGCATACACGACGCCGTTAAATTCTTCTGGAATCCCCGTTTCCTGTGTAAAAGCTCTCACAAACTCAGCCGATTCCTCACCGACTTTCTTGCAAATCTCATTGCTGTCTGCAAGGAGCTTTGACGTACTGGAGCCTGTGGGCTTTTGCGCGACCGCGGATATTCTCCGGTACTCCTCTGCCCAGGGATTGACGATTTCCCGTCCGATCAATGAGATGTCGCTGAAGCGGACGACCTCGGCGACCTTGAGGCCAGTCTTGGACATCGCGCTTGCGGGCGAGCGTTCCCCCCGATACACCACCTCGACACACCAGTCGTGAGTACCCTCTGCTACGGTGTTTTCAGTGTCGCCAGCGTAAGCAACGATACTGATCTGCAGTTTGCTGGATTGGAAGCGCTGCGACAGATACTGGCGAGAGGATAGTTCATATTTCTTGTTCACGGCAATGGAAACCATCGCGGACGAATCTGGAATCCGCCCTGCGCAATTCAACAGACAAAGGGCAGGCCGATAGAATTGAGCACTTGGATCGAACCAATCGTAGGTATTGAGGACCCCAAGTGGAGAGTCTCCAGCCCCCAGCATATACTCGTCGAATAGATCGTCTCCAGTGAGGCCATACGCGACTTCTCCACGTAGGAGGCAATCGTCAACCCGTTGGGGCACATCCTCACCGCGCGCCGAAATTATTTCGAGGGTTCCCACACTCTCGTCAGTCCGCGTGAACTCACCTCCGTCTCTAACGCCAATTTCACTCAGCAGATTGTTCACATATTCATGCAGACCACTGTTCTTGGGGATGTAGAGTTTGGCCTTTGGTTCAGGGACGAATAAACCGATTGCTTCGCGAAACATTTGTTACTCCCTTGTTTCCTCCAATGCGGTGCGCCCCGTCCATCGCGGGGGCTGATTGAGTACGATCACGGCAAATGAGCGAATCAATATCTGACCGATCCGACCGACGTGCAATGGCGATTTCCCCTCCGGCCGGATCGCCCGGTTTGGGTAGTCAAGGGCTTGGAACCCGCCGGATCCACAGGCGAATTTGCGCTGGGGTGGGCCGTCGGACATTCCCGGAAAGCGCGTTTATCCGCTCCTCTACTTGCTCGGCAGATGAGGTAGCCAAATCCGCCAGTGAACGGATCCCGGCTTTGACTAGCAGATTGCCGTATGCTACCCCAATGCCTTGGTGCAGGTATAGTTCGATGCGGCTGCGGGTAGATTGGGTGCGTTCGCGGCCCAATTCTCCTTCCATTTGCCGCCAAATTTCCGCCGATCCTCCAGCTTCCAAATCGGTCAGATAGACGATGCCTTTGTCCTGCAAAAAAGTGCGGGCGGCCGGATCCAGACTGTCCACTTTGGCCAAGCGCGGCTTCACCGAGCCGATATTCAAGTGTATGTAGTGGTTGACCGTCAGGGCGAAAGCCGCGGCCAAAAGGACGACGAGCGCACTCCAGACCTTGATCGGTCCCGACCGCTGGTCCCGATGCGCTCCCAATGGAGGTGCCAACCTGTACCAGACCAACAGGCGATAGACTAGAGCGCATTCCACGGCAAAGGGAGGAAAGCCCAAAAAGCCGGCCAGCGGCATTTCAAAGAGTTTCAATTCTGCAAAGAAAGGCACTGTGTAGATCCACTTGACTTGGGCCCAGTAGTTGAAGAACTCCCACAGACCACCGGCGATGAATCCAGCCAGCAACTGGCGGGTCAATGGGGCGTAGTCGCCGCGTGCCAATTGATGCAGCAAGCTGTCGGGCAGGCGGCGATATTCGACGGGAGCCAAGAGCAGGATAAAGGCGAGCCAAGTGAGCGGGAAGAAGTAGCGCGGCCACAAAAGGACCAGCGCTAGCCCGATCAGGCCGGCTATTTGCAGGAAGGTTAGGCGACGGGGAGTCAGCGACCAACGGCGACCTTGCCAACCGGCAGCCACGCCGTGCAGACCCAAGTAGTATTCCAACCACAGCAGGCCGGGGAAAACAGTGGCAAAGGAGAAGAAGGCGTTCAGCGTCTGCAAAACAGGGCGGTCGAGGACGAAGATATAATACCAGTTTTGCAGACGGAAATTGATCAACTCAAAGGCGTACCACACCACTGCGGACCAAAAAAGGATCAGCAAAAAAGCCGGACCGCAGCGGGCGATGAGCGGGCGCCCTTCCCGCCAGTGGATGAGTCGGTCCAGGGTCCAAATGGTACCGTACCAAGCGCACAGATAAAACAAGGTGGTCACAGGTTCCACCCGTCGCAGCATAAGGACAAAGGAGACCCCGATGAACAGGGGGCCTAAAAGAAGCAGGAGCGCGGACTGGAAACGGCGCGAGTCCAGCGGCGCGGAAAAGTTGATCATTGGGAAGGGTCGAGTTCCAAAACCGCGGCCAAACTGTCGCCCTGGTGGACGCGATTGAAGACCCGCAGACACAGGATCAAGCCCGCTTGGGTCGATACCACTTCCTCGCGCCGCTGCCCCAGATGATCGACCACCGTGCCGATCACATCGCCCGGTTGCACGGGTGCCTTCAATGTTACCTGGGGCTCGAAATAACCGGCAAAAGGCGCCGGGTAATTGATCTGTATGTGACCTGCGTTGTCGCGGTCGTCCTCCACGGTGTACTCGGTGTGCAGGGGCGGCAGGATGCGGTCGATCATATCCAGTTCGGCCAAGACGTTCAGGCAGCCCTCGAAATAAGCATCCGCGCCCCGGGGATCGCACGTACCACTCCCCATCCACTCGGCGTAGATGGCCGGCACGTTGGCGTCGCGGGCCACCGAGAGCGTGCGTCCGTCGAGCCGGGCCGAGGTGCCCCAGATGATGGGCATATTCAAAGCCCGGGCCATGCGCCGTTGCACGTCGAGGACGGCTTTATCGGGATGCAGGGAGTACCCCACGGTAGGGTAGAATTCCATGACTAGCCCGCCGCTATGCAGGTCGATGAGATAGTCGGCCCGGCGGATTTCCTGGCTGACGGCGTGGGCCGTGCGCTCGGTGATCGAGCCGTCGGGCCGGCCTGGGCAGGTGCGGGCCAAGTCCAGCTCGTCCTCGGCTGTGCGCTGGCCGCGCCAATAGGCGGCCTCGTTGACTACGGGGATAGCGGTGAGGCGGCCCCGCAAGGCCGCTGGGTCGAGGTGGTCCAGCAGGCGGCGGATGGCTGCCATAGACTCGAATTCGTCGCCGTGGACGCCGCCTAGGAGCAGCAGGTTGGGCCCTTTTTGGGCCCCTTCTATTACTTTTTGTCGCAGGGTGATTGTCGGAGTCATAGATGAGAAACCACCTCTCGATTCATAGTTGGCTGTCTTTCAACTGTCATCGCGATAGGGGCCTGTATCAATACCGGGTAGGGTATGTTCCAAGAGGTCCAAGGTTTGGCTGGTGAAGTACGGGTGTCCGGGTTCGGGCCAGCCGAACAGGCCGCGCACTCGGGGCGTGGTGGCCGTGAAAAAGGGCAGCATGTGCTCGCGTTCGCCGTAGATGAAGGGATTGGCGAATCGGGTCCAGCGATCGTTGTCGCAGCGGCACATGGACAAGGTCCAAAAGGCGCGCTGCGTGCGCTTATTGGCAAAGGGTTGCGCTGCGTGGACTAGGTACGACGAGTAGAACGCAGCCGTCCCCCGTCGGCCAGTGGCGGGAACCGGGGCAGCCAGTTCGGTGGCTTGGCGAAGGTCTTTGAAGGACCCACCTGCGGCGTTGCCTTGGGCAAGTGCCCGCACAAAAGCGGGGCCAGCTACTTTGTGCGAGCCGGGGATGAGCAGCATGGGGGCACCGTCGTCTTCGACATCGTGCAGATACACCCCCGAATTGACGTAGTCAAAACGGCCTGTCTGGTCGTGGGGCGGCAGCAGGCAATTGGTGTAGTGGTCAATGTGGTACCCCTCCCAGGGATTGTCGGGATGGCGCTTGTCAGTAGGCCCCGAGCGCATAAAAAGGTGGGCGTTGCAGTAGCTGGCTTTTGCGCCTAGGCATTGCTCAAAAATGTCGAGATACGTCTCGTTTTCTATCAGCCGATCCAAGGCCGGTGCGCCCACGGGAAATTGCGAGCGTCCCTCGGAGTGGTCGTGCGTAGTGGTGAAGCCGTCCGAGACCCCGGCCGCTTCACCGCGGTCGCAATCGGCCAGCCATTGCTGGAAGGATTGGCCGTAGAAAGTCTGTTCCATCGCCGCTCGGGCAGCGTCCATCTCGTCAGCCGTGAATAGGTCGGGAACGATGATATAGCCGTCGCGGTGGAATTGGTCGAGTTGGGCTGGCGTTAGGCTCATGGGGTCTCGATCTGGCGCAAGAGCGCCTGTAAGGGTTGAAGCTGGTCTTCAGGCGGTGGGTGGTATAGCAAAACCATTCACAAGATGATCCGCAGATGGACGCAGACAGACGCAGAATAATATTCACAAGACGATCCGCCTATCGAATCGTTCAAGTCATTCAGGACTGCTGTAAAATACCATGCTCGACTAGTGGGTCAACTCAAGGAGGAAGCCAGCCTTCAATGAGATTTCCGGGCTTTTTCACCTTCGCCCTTGAACCTGTACTTTCCGGGCGGCGTCTTTATCTGCAGAGGCCTCGATGCAGATACCGGATCCACAACTTATAGCGCAAATAAAAGAACGCGACGCATGCGCGTTCCAGCAGTTCTTTGAGCGCTATCGGGAGCAGATCCACCATCACGTGCGCTGCATCGTCCGCGACGATGCGAGTGCTAACGATGTAGTACAAGAGGTTTTCTTGCGGGTGTGGAACCGGGCTGGCCAATGGAGTGGTCGAGGGTCTGTGGCTGCTTGGCTGTTCCGCATTGCTACTCATCTTTCCCTGACGCACCTGCGCACTGTGCGGCGGCGGCGGGAGCAGCGGCTGGAAATGCTGTCTGAAACCGTGGAGCAGGAAACGCAGCAAGTGCCCGAATGGATGATTGAGGCCGCGTCTGAGCGCCCCGACGCCCAAGTGGAGTGGGCTGACCAGCAGCGCTGGCTGCGGCGACAGGTACAAGAGTTGTCCGAGGACAAGCGCGAGGTTTTCCGTCTGATCTACGACGCCCAAGTCGAGGTGCGGGACGCCGCCGAGCGACTGGGCATTCCCGAAGGCACCGTAAAGTCGCGTCTGCACCACGGCCGCCGCCAGCTCTCACAGGCTTGGCAGGCTATCCATAACCCGGAGGAACATCAATGACATTGAATCTCGACGTACCTTGGCATAGGGAATCTTTTGACCTTTTCGTCCACCAGCGACTGCCCCGGCTTTTGGGCGAGCGCTTGCCGCTGGCCGACTATCAAGTCGAACAACAGGACTCTTATACTTTTTCCATTAAACTGAGCTTGGGACTCGGCGATGCCTCGGTCGAGGTTGAGTACCGGGATTTGCCTCGGCCCGACCGCGATGGCCTTTTCCACATTGAAGGCAACTACCGGGTCGTGGTCCCCTATCCCGACCGGCGCGAACTCGACCAAGCGCGGATTCTGTGCGTGGGCGAGCAGCTCTACGACTTTATTGACCAAAGGTTGGAGGCGGCCCCCGAGCAGTTGGCTTGGGATGGCGACTTGGTGCGCAACTGGCTGCCGCTGGACGCCTGGCTGCGCGACTTCCACTTGGAGGAAACTTCGCAGTATCTACAGGCGACCAACTGGCTGGACCGCTATACCCATCTGCGGCGGCTGACTTTGATCCCCGTCGTCGTCGAGCCTTTTGACGACCAAGACGTTTTCTCCTACAGCCAATACGGCCTAGTGTGCCCCTACTGCACCCCCGAAGGGCCCAATATCGGCCGAGTGCTGGAAGTGGCCCGCGGTGCCCGCATCCGCGACGGCAAGCTCGAACGAATCGACAAAGCGCCCGACAGCATCTTGGGTTTTTCGGCCTCCATGGTGCCCTTTCTCGAACACGACGATACCAATCGCGCCCTGATGGGCATCAATATGATGCGCCAGTGGACGAGCGCAGCCGATACAGCGGCACCGATCCACTCCACGGGTTGGTTCCGCCAGCAGTACGACCAACGCTTGGCCTCCAAGGGCCACAAACCCGAGCCGGCCCTAGTGCAGACGGGATACGAGCCTGGGGCCGTCGACTTTTGGGGTGGCTACAATCTGTTGACCGCCTTCATCATGTGGGATGGGGACACGTTTGAGGATGGCTTAGTCATTAGCGAGTCGGCCGCGGCGCGGATGGATTTTCCCGCCGCAGTGGGGGTGGGCGACCGCATGAGCAACCGCCACGGTGCCAAAGGGGTGGTGACGCGCATCCTGCCCGACGCCGACATGCCGCAGTTGCCCGATGGTGCGCCGATAGAACTCATCTTCAGTCCCACCAGTATGGTCTCGCGGCTCAATTTCGGCCAGCAGCGCGAGGCGGTCATGGGTCGCCTCGCCCAGGCCGCCGGGCACCCGGCGGTGGTGCCACCTTTTCAGGCACCCAGTGAAGAGATGTTGAAAGCGCGTCTAGTCGAGGCGGGACTGCCCGAAGACGGCATGGAGCAACTGACCCTCAAAGGCGAGGAGCTGCCTTATCGCAGTACTGTGGGTTGGGTGTACTGGGGCCGCCTGACCCACACCGCGGCCGAGCGCTTGGAAACCGCGGTGGCAGGAGCCGGCGGACCGGAAATCGACATGATGGCCTACGGTGCTTTGCGCGAGGCCGGGGCCGTAGCCAATATCCACGCTTTGTTCAACACGGCCGCGGCCGAGCGGCCCGACGCCAATGCGCTGGGCCAGTGCTTGGCCACCGGTCCGGTATCCCCGTCCCCGCCCCCGTCCCCGCGCTTTGCCTTGTTGCAGCAGCTACTGGGTATGGCCGGGATACGGGCCGAGTTGGCGAGCGCGGAGTTGCGCTTTTCCTTCGCCGAGTCCGAGGGGCTGACCTTGGCCCGCCCAGTGCCACATCCGTGGGCCCCAGGACGCCAAGTGGGGACGGTGGGATCCCCCGTTGCTTTGCCAGTGGGGACCGAGTTCGACCCAATCCGAGGCTGCTTCGAGGATTTGGTCGAAGCCAATACGCGCTTGCAGCGCATCGTCGATAGCGAAGCGCCCGAGGCCCTAGTCAGACCGGCGGTGGCCCAGGTGGCCCAACGGGTGGAGGATCTTTTTTCTGCGTTGTTGCGCCCGGAGCACCTCCACTTCCGGGCTAGGCCGCTGTTTAGCGGCCGGGCCGCGCTTGCCTCGGGTTTTGAGTTGAATCTCGACCAAGTGGGCCTGCCCGAGGAAATGGCCTGGGCTTTGTTCGCGCCTCAGGTAGAGCGGGAGATGGATCGCGCCGAGGAAGTGGCGCGGCGTTCGGCCCGAGCGGCTGAGGTTCTGGACGCGATCATGGCACGCTCGTGGGTGCTGCTATACAGCGCCCAGCGGGTGCTGGTGGACGAGGGCCACGGCCCGGTGTTCCACGTGCCGCCCACCGCGATGGTGGCCTTTCGTCCGCAGCGTTTGGCCGGGGCCGCAGTGCGCGTCCATCCGCGCGTTTGCCGACTGATGGAGCTAGATTTCGATGGCGATCAGATAGAGGTGTTTTTGCCCCTCACTGAGGAAGCCCAGGCCGAAGCCGAGACCGCGCTGTCGGTGGCCGGACACATACAGCGCGATGCGGATGTATGGCGCTACGTGGCCGACAACTACCACGGCATGATATGGGGTTTGGCGCGGCTGTGCCGCACGGAGGAAGGTCGCGCTGAAGTGGAGGGGCTGATCGGAGTGGCCGTGGATGGCAGCCGGCTGTTCGCCAAGCGCGATCTCAACCGCTTGCTAGTCCAGGTGCTGCAGCGCGAGGGTTTGGAGCGAGCGCTGGAGGTACTCGACCGACTGACGCGGCGCGGTTTTGAGGTCTGCAAGCAGTCTGGAGCCTCCTTCAACCCCTTCCTCGGTTCGGGCAAGGAGTGGCCCGAGCAGCCCGCAGAGATCGATTGGGACGAGTGGCAAATGTACAGCGACGAATTAGTGGCGGCTTTCCACCAGCAGGCCGATTTCGACGACAACGACTTGGGGCCCCTAGCCCTGTTAGCGCTGTCGGGGGCGCGGGGCAACCAACAGCAGTTGATCCAATACGTGGGCGGCGGGCTGATCTATCGGGAAGATGGTAGTCTATTCGCTCAGCGCGGTTGTTGGCGCGACGGCCTGTCGGTGGAGGAGGCCAAGGTGCGGGCACCGCGTGCCCTATGGGGTTTGGCCGCCACCAACCAGGGCTGGACCGAGGCGCGGGAAGCGGCCCAGCGGCCTAGCCGGGCCGATTACCACATTTTGGGCCGGGCCGCTAGGGCGGCGCAGCCGGGCGTAGTCTTTGCTAGGGCGGCCGAGCGCGGCGAGACCGAGCCCTTGACCAGCCTGTTCAGCCGGCTCTTTGCAGGGCTGCCGGCCTAGGGGCGACGCATGCGTCGCTTTTTATTAGTATAAATGTCCACAAACTCTGTCAAAGGGGAAGCGGGTGTCGATGGAGCAGGGAGTAGAAATCCGCCGGGATGCGGCGGCGAGTGGGGGCATTTTCCGTCGTGCGGCGATGGATTCAGGCCGGGCGTTTTTGCTCGCCATCGGCATTCTGTTGGCCCCTTGGCAAAAGGGTGCCGGCGACGAGTTGCGCTTTGCAACAGCGGCCCAGTGGCGCCAGTGGGAGTTGCCCCTGGGGGCGGTGGAGCTGACGCGAGAGGGGATCATTCGGCCGGTGGCGGTGCGCCAGAACAACAATGCGGCCCTGGACGCGGTGGCCTTTGGCGGGGGGATCAGCCGGGTGGGTTCCAATGCCCTAGAGGCACCGGGGGTGCTGGACGGGGACGGGGACACAGGCTGGGGTCCGGATTTGGACGAGAGGGTCGAGGACTGGTTTGTCGAAGTGGATCTGGGCCGGGTGGTTTCGGCCCACCGGGTGCATCTGGTTTTTTCCGCGCGAGGGCCTCCCTTTGAGATTTTCGATCTGCTGCTGTCCACCGGCGAACAGTTCCGCGACGAGACCCGCACGCAGATAGAAGGCACCCTGGCGTACCGGATTAAAGAGCGCTTTACCGAGGACCGCCGCCGCCGGATCACCTATGAATTGAACCCGGACGAGCCCTTCCCAGTGCACTTCGTGCGGGTAGAGGTCCTGAAAGCGGCACCCGAGGCGCGACTGGTCGAGATCGAGGTGGAGGCCTTTGGCGACAATCTGGTACAAGGGGCCATCAAGCGAGGCGGCAGCGTGGACATTGTCGTGGGGGTCGATACCAAGAAGCCCGATACCCCGAATCTGGCCAATGCCCTGCAGTTGATGGACGGCCGCATCAGCACAGTCTGGTCTAATATCCGGGCGACCCGGGCCGATGCCGATGTGATTGCCCAGATCACCCTGGATCTGGGGGCTGTTTACTGGGTCGACCAGGTGCGGCTGATCACCTTTTCCCGCCAGTACCGCGGATTCTCGTTCAATTTCTACGAGGTATTGACCTCGGACGGTTCGCGGGCCCCGGACGGCTCGCTGCTCTGGACCAAGCACTTCTCCGGTTGGGGCGGCCAGCTCAACCGGGTACAGGGCTTGGCCGATCACCGTTTTACCAGTCTACCGGTCCGCTTTGTGCGCATCAGATGGAAGACGTGGGACGCCAACTGCGGCGACGAGTTCGGCGGCGCGGCTGCGCGCGGCTGCGGAGCTTCTGGTACTATCTCCGAACTCCAGGTCTTTGGCCGCGGCGTGCCGGTCCAGGTAGATCTGCGCTCGCCCATTTTGGATTTACAGGGACAGAAGAATATCAATGCCTTGCGCTGGGGCGGTCAGGCCCCGGGGGGCACGCATCTGGAGCTGCGCAGCCGCTCGGGCAATACGCTCGACACCGAGGTGATATACCGCAATCCAGAGGGCAAGGAAATCACTCAGCGGCAGTGGGAGCGGCGCATCCCCTCTTTTCGCGGGCCCATTGACACGGTCTTTGTGCCAGGGGCGGATTGGAGTCCGTGGAGTCCGGTGTACTTGGAGCCGGACCAGCCCTTCCAGTCGCCCTCCATGCGGCGCTATGTGCAGCTGGAAGGGCGGCTGGTATCCGGCGATCCGGCGGTGGGGGCGCTGCTGGATTGGGTGGTGCTGAATTTTTCCGAGCCCCTGGCCCAGCAGGTGGCCGCGGAACTGGCACCCGTGCTGGTGCAACCGGGCCGGCAGGAGATTTTCACCTACTATGTGCGGCCCGTGCGCACGCGCAACGGCTTTGACCGACTATTGGTGCAGGCCTCGACGGATTTGCAGTTCGACCAGGTGCGGGTGGATGGGGTGGTGCGGGAAGCGGCAGTGGCCGCGGTGGAGGATGGTTTTGCCGTGCAATTGCCGCAGCCAGTGCGCTCGGGGCAGTTGGTGGAAGTGGATTTTGCCGCGGCCATATTCCTCGACGCCACTCGCTTTGAGCTGTTCCTGGAGGACAGTCGTCTGGCCGAGCCCGTGCGCCAGCGGGTCGAACCAGGGGATGCTGCGGAGTTGGTGGAAAGCAGCACCAATGTGGTGCGCTTGCCGCTGGGTCGATCCTTGTGGGCCAATATGTCCATTGCCCCCAGCGTGTTGACGCCCAACGGCGACGGGGTCAACGACGAGTTGGTCGTCGCACTGGATCTGGTCGATGTTTTGACAGCGCGGCCCGTGCAGCTGGAGATTTTCGATTTGGCGGGACGGCGCGTGGCCGGGGTAGAGTCGATGGGCATGGCCGGACCGCTGCGGTTGGCGTGGGACGGGCGCACCGGGACGGGAGGGCAAGTGCCGCCGGGCAATTATATAGCGCGGTTGAAGGTCAAAGGGGATGGGAGCACCGAGCTGGCTGCCGAGTTGGTCTCAGTAGTTTACTGATCTGAAATTGTGCTGCGTGCTTGACTTCCCCCTAATCGTTTGCATTTTAGTGACCGCAGACATTTGCATATTCATATTGGCCGAAAATAATGGTACATACCCCGTCATCTGATAGGACAGCGCTTGGTGCTGTGGCCCTATGTAGCGTCCGGCCCCGAGCTTTGGACGACAGATATAATTTCATAAGTCGTTCAAAAACAGTAGTTTACCCCCCCCCCCCCCCCATTCTCTAAGACCCACTCTTTCCATACTGCGGCCAACGTCTGTTTGGCCGCGCCTGCTCGGTTCTTGGTCGAGGTCCGATGGGCTGGAGGTCGCCTTGGTTGTGCGACCTGATATGAACGTTTGTTCCTTATTTACAGACGTTCGCCCTTTCTTTTTGCGCCTGCCCGAACACGTTCACTATCCAAACGGAGGAGAATCATGAGACCGCTATCCACGCACCGGAGTCTGCGCCGGCCTCAGCGGCTGAGCACTCGGTTTCTCGCTATCGCTCCGGCGTCCCATACCCCCCCACAAGCACAAGGAGGAACGACCATGACTCGCACCGATAGACGACGATTCCCCGTTCTGTTCGCCGCCATCGCGGCGCTGGCCCTGCTCTGCTCACCAGTGCAGGCGCAGGAGGACTCCGCACCCGCCCAGCCCACGGGGCTGTCCGCCACGGCGTCCCACGATGCCATAACCCTGACTTGGGATGATCCTGACGACGACAGCATCACCGGCTACGTGATCTTGCGGCGCAACCGGGATACCGACGAGAAGGGCCACTTCGATGAGCTGGTAGCGGACACGGGTTCGGCGGCGACGACCTACACCGACGACACGGTGGCTGCAAGCACGACGTATACCTACCGGATCAAGGCGATCAACGCGTACGGGGTGAGCGAGCGCTCCCTCTGGTTCCACGTCGACACGCCGGCGGCGCCCGTACCCGCCCAGCCCACGGGGCTGTCCGCCACGGCGACGCTCGGCCAGGTGGTGCTCACCTGGGCCGACCCTGGCGACGCCAGCATCACCGGCTACGTGATCTTGCGGCGCGTGCGCGTGAACGATCAAGGGGGCGAGTTCAGTGAACTGGTGCCGGATACGGGCACGGCGGCGACGACGTACACCGACGACACGGTGGCTGCAAGCACGACGTATACCTACCGGATCAAGGCGATCAACGCGCACGGGGTGAGCGAACGCTCCCGCTGGTTCCACGTCGCCACGCCGGCCGCGCCGCAGTCGACTTTCGTCGAAGCCGACGACCCGGCCGACCCGGACGGGGAGGACGATCCCGTCGGCGCGCCCGGCGGTGGAACGCGGCAGCTGTCCAGCATCTGCGATCGCACCGCTCAGGTGCGGGACGCGATCATGGCTGCAATCGTCGGCGTGTCGGACTGCGCCGAGGTGACGACAACGCAACTGGCCAGCGTGACGGGTACTTTCAATCTCGAGGATGATAACATCCAGTCCTTGAAGCCGGGTGATTTCTCCGGCCTGACGGCGCTAGATAAGCTCTGGCTGAACGACAACGATCTGACGTCGCTTCCCGCCGGCGTGTTCTCCGACCTGGACGCGCTGAAGAGCCTCGATCTGCACGACAACGATCTGACGTCGCTTCGCGCTGACGTGTTCTCCGGCCTGACGGCGCTGACGTACCTCAGTCTGAGCGGCAACGCGCTCAGCACGCTTCCTGACGCCGACGTGTTCTCCGACCTGACGGCGCTAGAGAGCCTCAATCTGAGCGGCAACACGCTCAGCGCGCTTCCCGCCGGCGTGTTCTCCGGCCTGACGGCGCTGACGTTCCTCAGTCTGAGCCGCAACACGCTCAGCGCGCTTCCCGCTGACGTGTTCTCCGACCTGACGGCGCTAGAGAGCCTCTATCTGTACGACAACGCTCTGACGTCGCTTCCCGCCGGCGTGTTCTCCGGCCTGACGAAGCTGAAGCTGCTCTGGCTGTACGACAACGCTCTGACGTCGCTTCCCGCCGGCGTGTTCTCCGACCTGACGGCGCTAGAGAAGCTCAGGCTGAACAACGCTCTGACGTCGCTTCTTCCCGCCGGCGTGTTCTCCGGCCTGACGGAGCTGGAGGAGCTCTGGCTGCACAACAACGCTCTGACGTCGCTTCCTGCCGATGTGTTCTCCGACCTGGAGGCGCTGAAGCTGCTCCGTCTGTACAACAACGGTCTGACGTCGCTTCCCGCTGGCGTGTTCTCCGGCCTGACGAAGCTGGAGGAGCTCTTGCTGAGAGAGAACGCTCTGACGTCGCTTCCCGCCGGCGTGTTCTCCGGCCTGACGAAGCTGAAGACGCTCTGGCTGCACGACAACGCTCTGACGTCGCTTCCCGCCGGCGTGTTCTCCGGCCTGACGAAGCTGAAGAACCTCTTGCTGAGAGACAACGCTCTGACGTCGCTTCCCGCCGGCGTGTTCTCCGGCCTGGAGGAGCTGGGGCTGCTCGATCTGCACAACAACGATCTGACGTCGCTTCCCGACGGCGTGTTCTCCGGCCTGGAGGAGCTGCTCCTTCTCGACCTGCGCCACAACCCCGACCCCGACGATCTGCTGCCGCTTTCCGTGACCCTGGAGCATGTGGGGCCCAATCAGGTGCTGGCGAAGGTGCTGGCGGGGGCGCCGCTCAAGGTCGCTATCCCGGTGACGATCGCTGGCGGCGAGAGGGTGTTCACGGTGGAGGCCGGCAAGGTCGAGGGCACGGTGGTCACCGTCACCGGGATATCGACCGAGCCGGTGACCGGGGAGATCTCCACCCAGCCGTCTCTGGCCGGGCCGTTAGGGGACCACGACCACCGTGGCTACATCTTCGTCGTGGTGGACGTGGAGGACCTGCCCGCCAACACGACCACCACCAGCATGGTTGAGGTGGGCGGGGACGGGGCCAGGAGCACCATCTACAAACCGATCTTCGTGGAAAGAACAGGCGGCAACGACGTAGATGGTTACGAGTTCGACACCGACTGGTTCGCGGTGGAGCTGAAGAAGGGCCGGACCTACCGGATCGACATGAAGGGCGCGATTCCCACCAACGATCTCACCCTGCGCCTCCCGCAGATCAACGCGATCTACGATGCGGACGGGGAGTCCCTTGTCAACACGCGGTCCCGCGACGAATCAATCTCCCACCACCTGTTCCGGGTGACGTTTCACGCCCATGCCGGTGGCACCTATTACATCGCGGCGAGCGGCGAGTCGTTCGAGTGGGGCTACTACGAGCTGACGGTCAAAAAAATCAAGTCGTCGTCCAAGCCGGCGGTCGCGGACGGGCCGCCGGGCCTGGCGCCCAACGCGCCCAACCCCTTCAACGGCAACACCGTCATCCTCTACCGACTCGATGCGCCCGGACCCGTGCGCTTGGTCATCTACAACATCCTCGGGCAGCGCATACGCACCCTCGTGGACGAGGTGCAGAAGGCCGGCACCTACCGGGTGCGCTGGGACGTCCGCGACGCCGCGGCTCGGAGCGTGGCCACGGGGATTTACTTCACGCGCCTGCACTATCCGGGCGGCGTGCATACCCGGCGCATGCTCTACCTCGAGTAGACCCGGCCCGAGGGCCGCCGGCTTGCCTCCTCCTCGACCGGGGTCGAGCCGGGCACCGGCGGTCCTCAACCGACCTTCATGATAGAAAAGGAGACGTTGCCATGGATTTGAAATCGACCGGCCACCGGCCCCTCGCCGCGGTCCTCTGCGGCGTCCTCTTCGCGGCCTCGCTCGTCATCGCGCCGCCGGCCTCCGCGCAAGACGTGACCATCTGGTCTGCCGATCTGGACGTGAAAACCCTGAATACCGCCCAGGACGAATTCGGTTGTTCCCACAGTAACCCCGTCAGCATAAAGTGCAGCAACTCCAATGTTCTATCCGACGACGACTTCAAGTTGCACGGCACCACGTACACAATCAGGAGGATCGAAGACGGCGGGATGGCCTTTGCTTTCACCGGGGCGGTCGCAGACCAAGCGTACACCGCTGGTACGGCGATTACCGCGCTGCAACTGCCGGAAGCTATGATCACAGTCAACCCGGCGCTGAGATTCGGCGACTTTTAACTCAAATAGGCCCTGCCCTCGACCCCTGCAAAGCGCCCGATGTCTCGCTGGCATCGGGCGTTTTGCAGGCACCGCAAGCGCGCGGTCGGGGCCAAAGGACGACGTTGATTAGAAGCCATTCCTTCTTCGATTCGTTGCTATCTGCTCGGAGTGGGACTGCCGATGGTGACCTCGACGAGGGGCCCGCCTCAGCCACAGTTCAAGTTCGCCACCTGCCCTGCCCCTTACGTGTTTTCAGCGCTTTGACAGAGGGTCCCCAAAGTGTCTTATTACGTCGCTGTAGAGTTTCCATGCACAAGGGCGAACGAGGTATTTCAGTGGTGTCTCAACGTGGCTGCGCCGGACCAACCAATATCCGTGTTGACCGGTATCTGTGTCGATGGCTCAAGGCCCGAGCAGCACTTGGAGGAAGACAATTAGTAGAAAGCTCAATGAGATTATCGCCCAGTATAAGCGACAAGCAGAGTCGTCTTGAGGGTTACAGTTGCCGTGAACGCACATCAAAGTGGCCAGTTAGAGGTCGGCGTACAAGATACCCTGTTCACCCCTCCTCCGAACGAACCTATGGACCGGATTCAGAGTGCCAGGGACTGCGCATTGTCCTTAAGGCCCAGGTTTCGTCTGGTGATCACCGCGCAATGATCTGGTCGCCCTCGAATCCTTTTATCTCGTATCAGGATGCTGGCAATGAGATTTATTGATCTGTTTGCTGGCCTTGGTGGTTTTCGACTTGCTCTTGAGCGACTCGGACATGAGTGTGTTTTTGCTTCGGAGATAGATAGTCAACTTCAAGAGGTGTACAACCGCAACTTCCCTGCTGGCCCTCCGATCCATGGAGACATCCGGCTTTCAAAGGGGTATGTGCCACCACACGACTTGCTGTGCGCCGGATTTCCATGCCAACCTTTCTCGAAGTCAGGGGCACAGGCCGGTTTGAGCGACCAAACGACTGGAACCCTCTTTCACGAGATACTAGAGATCTTGGAAACGCACAGGCCAAGCTTTGTGATCTTGGAAAATGTTGGGAACTTTGAACGGCACGACGAAGGACGAACATGGCATATCGTCAAGTCTAGCCTAGAGAGTCTCCGCTATGAGGTCAGTGGAACAGAACATATAACGAGCGGTGGCGCAGGGTTGCTCTCCCCACACCATATCGGACGGCCACATCACAGAGAGCGCTTCTTCGCAGTTGCTTCGCTTGAGGGCCTCCCGCCGGATACCTTCCCTCCGAGGAACCGAAGGGCATCAACATCCATGGCACACATCGTCCAGCCCAGAGACGAGTTGTCAGAGAGAGACCATAATGAGACACGTATAGTGGACCAGCACCGTCGCTGCATAGAGCACTGGAACATTTTCCTAGATGCACTACCGGAAGAGAAGATTGCCCTACCGTCATTTCCGATATGGGGAGACGAGATTGATGCAACCTACTCCTATGAAGAGATCACTCCATGGGCTCAAGTGCTTGCTGCGACAAATGGCTCCGCCTTCAGCAGGAACGGGAAATCTCCTGCCCAAGAGAGCTTTGAGGCTTTGCCCAGCTACGCACGCACAGAGGTCGAGACATTTCCACAGTGGAAAGTGAAATTCATCAAGTCTAACCGGACTTGGCTTTCCACGATCCGGGATGAGCTCCCATCAGAATGGATCAGTGGCCTTCGCACATTTCCGCCCTCCCTCCGCAAGCTTGAGTGGAACTGCCAGGGTGAGCAGAGGGATCTCTGGAAACATATCCTTCAGTTCAGGCCTTCCGGGCTGCGCGTCAAGAGATACGCGAACAGTCCATCGCTAGTCGCAATGACTAACACGCAGATCCCTATCCTCGGTCCAGAACAACGACACCTGTCACGGACCGAGGGACTGCGCTTACAGGGCTTTCCAGACGACTTTCACGTTCCGGCCTCTAGGACTTCGACATTCAAGGCGTTAGGAAACGCGGTACATGTTGATGTCGTTCACGAGATTGCCACAAGACTTCTCCGGACCAGAGAGACTAACGTCGAAAGCATAAGACACCCAACTACTGTCAGCATTGACTAAGGGTGTTCATATGGTTGTTTCTAACAATCACATAACGATAGACGTTCGACCGGCCGTTGGCGTATATGCGATTTACAGGAGGCCGAGCTATAAGCCTCGGTATTTGGTATGTATTTTCTGAAGAAAGGCAAGAGCTATGTCACCATCGCACTCGATTGAGTTTGTTGCACTCGAGAAGCTCTTTCTCGATCCTCGCAATCCGAGGTTAGGAGATGCCCGTTCAGAGCCATCAGCGACTCAGGAACGTCTGATGGAACTCATGCGAACTTGGAGTCTGGATGAGTTGGCAATCTCCTTCCTAGAAAACGGGTTCTGGCCGCAAGAAGCCGTTATAGTTGTGGCAGAGGAGTTGTATGGGCGACCTAGCACGCTAGTGGTAGTAGAAGGCAATCGCCGTATTGCAGCACTTAAATACCTGAAGAAGGCGGTAGCTGGCGAACCGGTGCCACGGATATGGAGACAACTTGCCGAAGGAGTTCAGCCGGACAACAATCTATTTACTAAGGTGCCTTATATACTTGCTCACTCACGCGAGGAAGTCACTGCCTTTATCGGCTTCAGACACGTTACTGGAATCAAACAGTGGGACCCTGCCGAGAAGGCCGAGTTCATCGCGCGGATGGTGGATAAGAAAAACATGTCGTACGAGTCCATCCGAAAGCAGATTGGAAGCCGAACCGACATCGTACGACGCAACTACATCGCCTATCGAATCCTTCACCAGATTGACGACCTTGAAATTGACATATCTGAAGAGGGGCTTGACAAACGATTTAGTGTGCTCTTCCTCTCGTTGAGAGAAGCGGGCGTCCAGAGTTTCCTCGGCGTTGACATTAGGGCTGAGCCTGAAGAAGCTCAGACACCTGTTCCTGAGGACAACACGAAGAACCTATCAGACTTTGTGGCGTGGCTGTTCGGATCTAACAGTAGCAAGCCCCTATTTACAGATTCCCGAGATGTTGGGAATTTTGCTCGCATTCTGTCAAGCGATCAAGCCATAGAGTACCTTCGATCAGTTCCTGATCCCAGCTTTGAGTTGGCCTTACAGAAAGCCGGCATAGAGGATGAGGAGATCGAAAATCAGCTCAAGGAAGCAAGTAATCAAATGGAACTCGCTCTAAGTCGAGTGCATCTACATCTTGATTCGGAGTCAATTCAGAAAGCGATGCTACGCCTAGCCCTGAATGCCAAAGAGCTTGTGTTGAAGTTCCCTAGCATTGCAGAGAAAATCGGAATGCGACGAGGCACTGATGACGATGCTTAGCATTCCTCGCGGATTTCAACGGTCGGTAAATGCCCATAACATTGATGATGAGACGTTTCTTGATTGGGTGGAGGCAACTACGTTGATCGCTGAGGAGGAACTCTCGCCGACAGACATCATTGAGTACCTGATCGAAGAACAGCTATACGACGACCAAGATTTCGCGTCAGCATATGTCTCGTCTAGATGGGCTGACCTTAAAGGCCGCTTATCATGGCTTGGTTGTCACTCCCCCATTAGCTTCGATGACAGGTGGATGATGAGGTGCTCGGACTGGAAAGAAGTCCCAGCCCATAGTTTTTGCCTGGTTGTGTCCTTTGGACCGCGGTACGACGGCTGGGAGGACTATTTTGGGCCAGACTACACAGAGCAAGGCGAGTTGTTTGAGCTTGTCACAAAGACTGCGATGGAAGTGCGGTTTAGTGGGTGGCAATTTCTCCATACGGGTTGGAGGAAAGACGAGACTTCGAAGCTGCCGGATGTCGTACGTAAGATCACGTCGCACATCAACGAGCCGATAGGATATGTCGATGACTATGCCTCCGACCAAGCGAATGAAGCTGGAGTCGATCTAGTATGGCATCTGCCTTTTGCCGATAGTCGAGGTGGTGCTCCGGTGTACCTTGCCCAGTGCGCCAGTGGAAAGAACTGGGTCGACAAAGTTGGCAAGCCCAACATAAACGAGTGGACAAAAATCATCGATTTCGCGGCAGTTCCCAGCAAGGCATTCTCGCTTCCTTTTTCCCTTGATGATAGAGAGATGCGTCGGCAGAGCAACCGGGCCGGCGGTCTACTCCTTGATCGGTACAGACTACTTGCACATGACGTATCTGAGAGTAAATGGGTGCCGGATACCCTTCGCCATGACTTGATTAACTGGCTAGAGCCGAGAATAGACTGGGTTGTAAACAGAGAATACTAGATGTGATGGCTTATTGGATATTCAAGCAATCAGAACAAGAGCAGTACCCCGATCAGCTAGGTCAGACATATTAGTCTTTGGATTTACTGCACCACCGCTTCGTCACCCAGATGCTCGCGAATCCACTCTCTCAGCGGCACGTCTTCTTCTTTCGGCGAAGTGTAGCCGTGCCCGCCGCTCGGGCCGGCACCGAGTAGTTGCTGCCGGATCGGATCGCAGCGGTCCATCAGGTGCTCTACCGTCATGTCGTCGCGTGGCCGCAACCAACGGTAGCTATAGCCGTAAAACAGCGCCCTGCGCGCGTCGGGCGAGAAGTTGTGGCCGGCCGCATGCCAAATCCGCCGGTCGAAAAAGACCGCGTCACCCGCCGCCACTTGAATCGGCACCGCGCCCGCTGGGTTTAAGTCTTCGTCCGTTGGCATTTCCAGCTTGTTTTTCAGGTGCGAGCCGGGCACGGCGTGGAAGTTGCCGCGATTGGTCTCGGTGCAGTCCGTGAGAAAATACGCCACCTTAAGCGAGACCCTCGGTCGGGGATGAGTCTCCAGGTCGAGGTTGAGCCGTCCGCTGTCTTGATGCCAGCCTAGCCGCTTGCGTTTGGGTGTGACGCCGTCTAAAGGCGGAGTAACGATCAAGTGCGAGTGGTAGAGCTGAATATGCCAGCCCAAAATCCCAAAGACCTTGGCGAACGTCTTTGGCCAGTCGAGCAACTCCAGAAAGAGTTCGTCTTTGCCGATAAAGTCGAACAAGTTGTGCATCTGGTGCTTTTCCAGCCCCTTTTTCGGCCGGTACTCGGCAGCGAGTCGATCGACGATGGGGATGAGCTGTGCTACCAAATCCAGAGGTAGCACATCGCGGACGATGAAGAAGCCGTCCTCCGCAAATTGGCGGCGCTCCTCCTCGGTCAAGGTGTGTTGCAGGCAGGTCGAATCCATAGAAAACCTCCAAGAGAATTGCCGTCGCGCCCCCAGTACTGAGGGCGGACTGCAAGGCGGCAAAAGTGTAGGCGGCTCAATGGCCGGGCAGTCGCCGCACCGCTCCCGGCACCACCGGCTCACCACGGTGGGCGCTGGCCACGGCTGCAAAGCACAGCGCCAAGCTCGCGAGATTCGCGCGGGCGCTGTTGTTGGGTTCGCGGCCTTCCTCGACGGCGCAGAGCAGTTCGCCCATGGTCCCGTGAAACCCCTGCTCAAACCACGTCCCCACAAGCTGCGGTCGGGCCACGCCCGCTGCGGTGTATAGCGCGACTTCCTGCGCTGTCAGATCTACGCCGCTGGCCTCTATCGTGCCCTCCGTGCCGACCAAATAAGTGCGGTCCTGTTGTCCCTGGCGAGTGTTGCCGTTGAGAAAGATCGTTGCCTGCGCTCCCGCGCACTCAATCGCCGCTTGGGCCAAAAGCGGCGGTTTGGCTCCCTGACCGGCTGCGTGCCGGGCCGAAGCGTGGACCCTTTGCGGCGTCTCGCTGCCTAAGAGCACCGCCGCCATATCGAACCAGTGCATCCCAAAGTCGTAGAGCACCAGATCTTCCACCGCGTCAAAGGCAGAGCCGGCGATCCAGTTGTGGTCCCAATGCACGGCGAACTCGACGCTCTGCACTTGGCCGACCAAGCCAGCGGCCACCGCGTGGCGCATGTAGCTAAAATGCGGTGCCCAGCGGCCATTCTGGTTGACGGCCAGTTGCACGCCGCGCCGCTCGGCCCGTGCAATGAGCGCCTCGCCCACATCCAAGTTGAGCACAAAAGGCTTCTGGCTGAGGACGTGTTTACCAGCGTCAATAGCCGCTTCGAGGATCGGCAGCCGCTCTTGCGGATGGGGTGTAAGGTCCACCACTTCGATATCGTCGCGGGCGAGCAACTCTCGATAGTCGAGGTAGGTGTCGGCCGCCGGGTAGAATTCCCGCTGCCGCTGCTCGACGCGTCCCCGATCGCGGCTGCACAGGGCCGCGACCTCATAGCCGGCGTTTTTATAGGCCCGCAAGTGCATCTCGGAGATGCCGCCGCAGCCGATTAGGCCAATCTGCGGACGATAGGTCACCGGATCACGCGGCTGGTAGGGCAAGTCCGGGGCTGCTACTTCTGCTTCTGATCCAGTCTTGCCTCGGCCATAGCCGCTGTCTTGGCTTTCTGCCATAGCTATTGAATTAGAGGTAACGTGCGCTTCTGCGCGGCGCTCTGGTAGGCAGTATCGACGATCTGTTGGCCGATGCGGCACAGTGCCGGCGAGAGCGGTCCCTCAATGGGTTGGTTCTCTTCGATGCAGTGAATCACGTACTGGACGGGATTCTGGAAGGGCGGTTCGAGCGCGTCCACCGGCCGTTCCTCGGTTGCTGGCCGCGCCCGCGTCTGCACGCGGATTACCTCCTCGTAGTCGTAGGAAGTGATCGTGCCCTCGCTGCCGACGATCGCGAAGCCGCACTTGGGTTGGGGTTGCAGGGTCCAGGGGTCGGTAAAAGTGCCCCAGCGCGTCTCGAATTTCGACAGGCCCCGCTCGTAGCGCGCCACTGCAATGCAGTGCTCATCTACTTCGAGCCCTTGGGGCTGATCTACGGTGGCAGTTACCTCAATTGGTGCTTGGCCGTCCATGTACCAGGTGCCCAGTGTGGTGCCGTAGCCTAGGTAGTCCAGCAGGGAGCCACCGCCCGCGGCCTTTTTGTAAAACCAACTCGTGGGCTTTTCGCGCTCGACGACGTCGGCGGTGCGCTCCACTTTGTCGGCGAGGTGCCACAGCGGTCCTCGGTTGCCGTCGTAGTAGTGGACTTCGATCACCTCGCCGATCTCGCCTGCGGCGATGAGCCGTTGTGCCGTGCGGTGCGGTGGATACCAAGCCAGCGGCCAGTTGATCGCCAACAGTTTGCCCGTCCCCTCCATGGCTTGCTGCATCCGATCTGCCTCGGCGAGGGTGGCGGCGAAGGGCTTTTCCATGATAATATGCACGCCGAAAGGCGCGACCTTTTCGGTCCACTCCCCGTGTTCGGCGGTGGCCGGGCACAAAAGGACGATGTCCGGCCGGGTCTTTTCCAGACACGCCCGGTAGTCGCTGAAAACCCGGTCGGCTGGAATGGCGAAATCCTCGCACGCCTGTTTCATGCGCTCGGGCTGCTCGTCGCAGATGCCGACGATCTCGACATCTGAGTGCTCAAAGGCCATGCGCAAATTGTCGCCCATGTGCAGATGGTCGAAGTTGATCCCGGCGATTTTCCACTTGCTCATTATTTAGCTCGCAAGCTGTGCCCAAGCGGTTACATGGGGCGCTAAGCGAATCGGGCGTTTCGACGTCACCACTTCTTGCCGAACCCGCTCGGCTAGGGTGTCCACGTCAAGTTCTTCCGCTGTGGTGATCCCGTACTGTTCGAGGAGTGGGAGTACGCTGCGCAAGCTGTTGGCAGCGTATTGATATCCAGCCCAACCATCTGGACCGCCGACCGGATACTCGCAATGCATGTATGGCTCGGGCAGGCCCGCCTCGACAAAAGCGCGATACAGGTTGAAGCCCATGTCGATATGCGCCCCAGAACGCTCGAATACTTCGAGGATCCAACCGATCAGCTCGTTTGCTAGGGGCGTATCTGGAGAGTGAGGCATTTGCTGATACGGGGTAAAATCAGCTTCCTGAAAGGCTGCGATTCCTCCCGGACGCAAGCGGGTCGCTAGTTGTTTCAGGGCGTCGGCGGGGTCGGCCATGTACATGAGGACTAGCCGGCCGGTTATGGCGTCGAAATCGTTTCCTATGTCTAGGGTCCGGGCGTCCCCCGCGACGAGTTCGACGTTGGTAAATCCGGCTGCCTGCGCCCGTGCCTGCGCCGTTTCGAGAATCGCCGGATTTACATCCACGCCCACGACGGCTCCTTCTGGCCCGACCAACTCGGCGGCTGTCAGGGCCACGTCCCCAGGGCCACTGCCAATGTCGAGCACCTTCATCCCGCTGCTGATGCCCGCTTCTCTAAAAAAGCGCCGCGTTACGGCGTCGTACAGTTGCGACTGCTGAATCAGACGATCCTCTTCCTCCTGGGTGCGTCCCATCGTATATGTTGCATCGCTCTTTGACTCGCTCATGGAACTCAGTCCTCCTTTTAGCTGGCTTTTTGGGTTCGATAGCCCTTGGATGTTGGGTGACCGCGTGGGCTACCCAGCGAAAAATGCAGTTTGTCCGCAGAGCACTTAGTGCGCTGAGGGCAACTCGGTATTCAAGATATTTTCGCGCAGAAAGTCAAACGCCGCGATCCTCTGGTTGCAGTCGCACCGAAAGCGAGTAAGCCGCTCCCCCTACCTGGCTTGTCTCTGGTGACCAATCGCGCAATATTAGGTCCAATTCCAACAGAGGGTACAAACTATGCGCTTGGGCGTGGGATTCTGGAGCGGCGTCAACCCCGACAACATCGACGAGACTTTGCAGCGCCTCGCCCGTATAGGCGTCAAAGGACTCGGCCATATCGCCGCGCACAACTGGCACCCGGAACAATGGCAGCGGTGCCGAGCCGCGGTCGAAGCACAGGGCTGCTTTGTCGGCGAAGTCACTCTGTACCACTGTGGCTGGCCTCTAGCTAACCTCGATCCCGATATCCGCCGAGAAGCCAGCGAATCCTTGTCCCAAGGTTTTCGCGCCGCCCGTGCCCTCAAGGCCCACTGCGTCGGCGTCAGCGTCATTGCCAACGGTCCCGAAGAAGGCGACCTGTGGTCCGACGAGGTCTGGCACCGGCTGGTACAGGGCATGGCCGAAGTGGCGGCCGACGCCGAAAACCTAGGCGTCGATTTGGGTGTCCACCCCGGTAATCGCGGCCCGCTCGATGCGCCCGCGCAACTGCGCCGCTTGCTCGACGACGTGGCCTCGCCGAGGCTCAAAGTGATCCTCGACCCGGTCAATATGACCACCCACCGGACCTATTACAATACCACGGCCTTCCTCGACTCCACCTTCGATTTGTTAGGCTCGGACATTATCGCGGCCCACGCCAAGGATGTGTCCTTGGATACTTCCCATTGGGTGACCAAACTCGACGAGGTCCCCATAGGGATGGGCCAGCTCGACTACGAGACCTATCTGAAACGCTTGGGCGAACTGGACGAGGACGTGCTGCTCACCATAGAGCACTACCGAGATGTCGGCGTTTCGGGGACGGTCGCCTCGCCGGTGTACGTCAATTACCCCGACACAGACTGGGAAAACACTCGGGCGCGCAATTACATTCACGAGTTGGCGCAAAAGGTGGGCGTGGATGTCCATTGAGGGATCGGCCCGCTTTTTTGCGCAAGGCCGGGCATCGCTAACGAAAAGGATCGCGCCATGAATCAACCCAAAATCATGTACTACCACGACGGCCGGCATCCCCACATCTACCGCTACGAGCCGCCCATGGCCCCCGAGGAATACATCGCCTTGGTCGATGAATTGGCCGGCACCACGGTCGAAGCCATCGCCTTTTGTTTGGGCGAGGGCCGCACCATGCTGCACGACACCCGGGCCAGCGAGTTAATGGGGCACAATGTCGAGGTCTGGGATCACCACGTCTTTCGCCGCGCTTGGCAAAACGCCCAATCCCTCATCGACGCTGGCCACGATCCGCTGCGCTTGGTCTGCGACCGGGCCCACGAGTTGGGGATCCAGGTTTATCCCACCCTAATCGTACAGCGCGGCGGCGTTGACCACGCCTCGGTGCGCTGTTCCAATTTTCGCATTGACAACCAGCACCTCGAAATTGGCGCGGCCGGCGATCTCGATCCGGACTACCCCGGCTTGGACGGCCTCGACTTCAAGCACCCGGAGGTCCGCGACGAACGCTTTGCCATTGTCGAAGAAGTGATGGGCGAGTATCCGACCGACGGCTTTGAACTACAGCTCAACCAAATGCCCTATTTCTTCCACCCCGACGAAATCGACGCTGGGCGCGCCCTGATGACCGACTGGATCGGCCGGGTCCACGAAGCGGTCAAACAAAGCGGCCCCGACAAAGAGCTGGTGGTGCATATCCCCGACCGCCTGGAAGATTGCGCCCGCACCGGACTCGACCCAGAGGAATGGGTCAAACGGGGTTTGGTCGATGGTGTCGTCGCGGAAAACTTCGGCGAGAATTACCGCCTGAAAATGCAGGCCGACTACGCCGAATTCATCGGCCTCACCCAAGGGACGCCCTGCCGTCTATTGGCCCCCTTGAACAGCATGGTCTTTTCCGACCGCCTGCTCGACGCGCCCCTGTCCATGCTGCGGGCCGCGGTCTGCAATTTTTGGGATCAGGGCGTTGACGGCCTGTACGTCTCCGAGTGGTTCCACTTGTGGCCGTACGAGGCGTCCTTTTACGAAAAGCTCAGGGAACTGCCCTACCCCAGCATTATGGCGGCCAAGGACAAATACTATTTCCTGCCTACCGCCACCGAGGGGGGGCTGCCGGTCAGCCGTCCTAATCCGCTACCACGTCAATTGAATTTGGACCAACCCGTCGAATTGGAAGTGACCATTGCCGATGACCTGCAAAAATGGGGGGAGTTCGGCCGCGTCCACGAAGTTTTGCTGCGCTTCCGCATTCACGGCAATGTCGAGACTGATCGCATTCAGTTTGCGCTCAACGGCCAAATTTTGCCCGACGACCTGCGGCGCAAGATCAATTCGCTCTACAACATGGATGGCCCGCGCTACCGGGTGATGGGTGGGTACTGGCACATTTTCAAATTGGACGCGGCGCACTGGCCGGTGCGAGGCAAAAACCGCATTGAAGTGACGCTGTTGGAGCGCGACGCGGATTTGGCCGATCCCTTCTGCACCCTGACCGATGTTGAGTTGGAAACTAAGTACCTCAAGGGTAGGAATTTCCACCGCGCTTATGTCGATCCAGACTTGGGACCTTCTGAGCGCAAGGTGTAATGAGTGGGGGCGCTAACCCGCCAATAAGTTCGTAGTTAGTGGTCTGTCTGCCCGATTCCTACCGTCATACGGAACTTGGGGGCTCCAATACCGTCCCCTCGTCCACCAACCGCGCCATCATCTGAGCAAATTCGGCCGTGCCATCGTCATCCCAGTACTCCGTCTCAATGGGCGCGGCGTAGCTGTGGGGCATCCCGCCCCGGGTCCAGTCGGGCCGGATCAGGAAATGGCGCGTCGTCAGGGGATCGTATCTATTGTACATCCGCGTCCCATTGGCGAATTGCGATTTGACGATCCACGGCTTGATGGGCGGCAATTCCCGGTTCTTTAGCCGTTCCAACTCGTCGCGGTCCAGAGTCAGGCCTAGGCCCGGCTTTTCCGGCACTCGAATAAGTCCATTGACTGGATCCAAGCGCTCGTTCACCACCTCATCCTTGAGAATTTCGCTGCTGTCGATAAAGTGAAAGGTGGCAGAGGGAAAGGCCGCCATCATATGGCAGACCATGGCCCGGGTGATCGTGCCGCCCACGTTTTGCAGCATGAACGGTATATTGCCAGCGGCGAACAGACCGGCGGCGCGGATCGCCTCGCCAAATTTCTGATGGCCGCGCATGTACACGTCTCCCGCCCCCATCAGCACCTCGTACGTGGCATCCAGCGGCGCTTGATGGCGCACGATGGGCAGGGGAATGCGCCGGCGCAAGTCAATCGACGCCAAGGTGTCGCCGGCATTGAGCGAGTCTTCAAAGCAGCCGGCAATGGGATATTGGGCCAACCTCGCCAGCAGATCCGGCACGTAGTCATTGGTGCCGCCGCCAGTGAAATCGTAGTGGATCTTGAACCCGGGCGGGGCCACGGCCTGCATGGCCTCGGTCTGGTCGAAGACATTCTCAAAGGGCGACAGGTGGAACTTGAGCCAAGTGTAGCCTTGGGCGGCGTAGCGCTCCACGGCCTCGGCCATGTGGTGGGGGGCGCTCGACACGGTCCAACTGCCCACCGGCACCCACGAGCGGTACTTCTGGCCGAAGAGCTTGTACACCGGCACGCCCGCGGCTTGGCCCATTAAATCGTACATGGCCGTGCCTAGCCCGATGGAGACTTCGTCGCCCATCCACTCGAAGGGATTGCTGCCCACATACTGGTCGATGACTTCCTGCGGCTCGGTGCGGCCCTCGCCTAGGCCGATCAGACCAGTATCGGTGTGGGCTACGTACACCGTGCGCCGGGTCACGCCTTGATAGTGGCTGACCGGATAGGCGATCCAGTCTTGGTACTCTAAGCTGATTTCGTGTACTTCTATATCGGTGACTTTCATGACGCCTCCTATGGTTTGGTCGTTAAAAACCGCAGGTCAGTTTTTGACTGCGAAGAGAATTTTGTAGAGCACCGGCACGAACAGCAAGGTGATAACGGTGGCAAAAAGCAAGCCCACCATGATGGCCACCGCCATCGGCTCCCACATCAGCCCGCCGCCCAAATAGAGGGGAATAAGCCCCAGCGTCGTCGTGCAGGTGGTCAGCAAGATGGGGCGAAAACGCTGCTGAGCCGCGGCGACAATCGCCTCAATAGACGCCCGCCCGGCCCGATCCAGTTCGATTTGTATGCGGTCTATGAGCACGATCGCGTTGTTGATGACGATACCGGCCAGCGAGATCAATCCGAGAAAGGCGAAAAAGCCAAAGAATGACCGGAAGATAAGCAATCCGACGATAACCCCAATCAGACCGAGAGGAATGGTGCTCAGCACGATAAAGGTCTTGCGGAAGGAGTTGAACTGAACAATCAACAGCGCCAGAATGATAAAGCCGGACAGAGGCAGTTTGGCGACGACCGCGCTCATGGCCTCGCCGCTCTGCTCCGACTCGCCGCCTAGCTCGTAGCGGTACCCCGGTTTCCAAGATTCGCTGTCTTCTTTGAGCCAAGGGATGAGCGCGTCGGTGATATCCTGCGCCGTAAAACCGCTTTTGGCGTCGCAGGTTATCGTCAAGGTGCGGTACAGATCGCGCCGTTTAATCTTGGGGAGTTGCCATTGGGGCACAATCTGTGCCACTTGTCCCAGGGGCACGTTTTTGCCCGAACCTTGGGCGTAGATGTTGATGCTTTCTAGCTGTCGCACATCGACGTCCTGACTGCTTTCGTTGCGCAGGACGATGGGGATGCTCTGGTCGCCCTCGCGGAAAGCACCCGTATTGAACCCTGTGAGCGCGGTCTGTAACGAAAGGGCGATATCCTGATTGGTCAGGCCGGCATTCCGGGTCTTGGACTGGTCGATGTCAACGACGACTTTTTTGATTTTAGGCCCCCAATCGTCGCCGATATTCTGCGTACTGGATATTTCGTTGAGTTTTTGCTTGATGCGGTCGGCGAGACCGAACAGTTCGTTGGGATCCGGCCCTGTTATCCGCACGGCCACGTCACTGCCACCTCCGCCCCCCGCCAACCGCGAAACCCGTATTTCGGCGTCTGGAAAGGAGCGGAAGCAAAAGGCATCTAGGCGGTCGATTACCCATTGGTTATCGTCGCCCGAACTAGTGTTGAGCAGTATATGGGCGTAACCCGAATTGGCTTCACCCGGCTGATAACCTAGGTCGTAGGAAGGCGGCCCCTCGCCGACAAAGGTCGCCCAGTCCGTTACCCCGCGCTGGCGGTGTGTGCTCACCAAGAGGCTATCCGCAATATACGACTCGAGCCGTTCCACCCGGGCAGCCGTCGTCTCGATCTTGGTGCCCAAGGGCAAATTCAGATTTACTGTCAACAGATTGCGCTCGCTGTCGGGAAAGAAGATGAACGGCAAGAAACCAAAGCCGAAAAGCGACAATACAAACAAACCGGCGATGATCCCCATAAATGAATAGGGGCGCTCAAGGGCCTTGAGGAGCAGCTCTTTATACTGGCCGTTGAGGCGACCGATAAAAGTGCTTTTCTCGGACTGAGAGGCCTGCTGTTTCACCCGAATGAAAAACACCGCCAACAAAGTGACCATGGTCAGGGAGAGCAACCAGGAAGAGAGCAGGGCTATGGTAATCACACTGAAGAGCGGCCCCATCATCTCGCCCATGATGGACGCGGCGAGAAAGAAGGACAAGAACGCGGCTGAAGTGGTCAGCGAAGAGACCAAGAGCGGCACGGCCAGTTCCCGCGCCGATTCAATGGCGGCCTCTTTGGCGTCGGTGCCCTTTTCCATCTTGACCATAATGGCTTCGGACACCACGATGGCATTATCCACCAACATGCCCAGCGCCATGATCAGCGCCGCCAGCGACACTTGGTTGAGACCGATATCGAGCACCCCCATGATGAAAAGGGTCGCGACAATGGTCATGGGAATGAGGCTGGCCACGACCAGACCGGTGCGCAGTCCCAAAAAGATCAGCATGGACAACAGCACGATAGTGACGCTTTGCAAGAGATTGTTGGTGAAGTTGGCGACCGATTTCTCTACCTCAAAGTCTTGGGATGCCACTCTGTTGAAGGTTATCCCCAGCGGCAGCCGCGCTTGGTGGAGGGCTACCAGTTGGTCGATCTCCTTGCCCAGCTTGATGATATTGGCCCCTTCGCTGAGCGTTACCGAGAGCGACAGTCCCGGCTGACCGTTGATTTTGACCAAGCGCTGTTGGGGCGTCTCATAGTCTCGCACGATGCGGGTTATGTCGCCGAGGTACACGCTCCCGCCCTTGCCCACCGCGATCAACGTCCTCCCCAGATCTTCCAGCCCGGCGTAACTGCCGGTCGGTTCGAGCACTAGGCGTTCATCCTCTAGGCTAACCTCGCCACCGGAAAAAACGATATTGGTACTGGCGATGCTGTTCTTGATCTTTTGAGCCGAAAGGCCCAACTCGGCCAGCCGGGCGTCGTTGAATTGCAGGTATATCCGCTCCTTTTGGATGCCGCTTATTTGGACCTCGGCAGCGTCGGGTAGCTTGATCAGGTCGTCGCGCAGGTCTTTGGCGTAGGTCTCGAGTTCGGCAAAGGTGAAACCATCTCCTGTCAGGCCGATCACAATGCCGTACACCACCCCGATCCCATCGTCCTTGACCTCGGGGCCATAGATGCCTTCGGGCAGATCCGAGCGGATGGTCTCAATCTTGCGACGCAATCGGTCCCATACGGCTTGGAGTTCGTCCGGCGGTACTTCCTGTTTGAGTTCTACCGACACTACCGACAGTCCGGTCCGCGACTCACTAGCGACGGCTTTCAGCTCGGGCAACTCTTGCGCGACTTCTTCGATCTTGCTGGTGATCAGGGCCTCGACCCGCTCGGGACCAGCGCCGGGAAAGCTGGCCACCACCGAGGCGACGCGGACCGTGTACGGGGGCATACTGTCGCGCGGCATCGTCTGATAGCCAGCCAGGCCCAGCAGCCCAACGACGAGCAAGACCACGATGGTGACGCGGTTATTTTCCAAGGCAATTTGGGTGAGGTTCATAGCATAGTCCGTTCAGGCCGGGCGCGTCTCACTCTTGCAAAAGACGCACCTTCATCCCGTTCAAGAGCGATCTGAGGCCCGCGGTCGCGACCAACTCCCGTTCGGCGAGTCCTTCTTCCACGACAAAACCGTCCGCCAACAGCTTGCCGATGCGAATCGGCCGGCGGTGGACAGTACCTAGGCCCTTGGCGACCTCGTCTATCACAAAGACATATTGGCCTTTGGCGTCTTCCCCTACCGCTTTGACGGGTACCACGAGCGGGTCCGATGGCCCATCGGTGCCAAAGCGAAATTCCACCTCGCCGGCCATACCGGGCCGGATGGCGGGAGCAGGGGCGTCGAGTCGCACAATGACCGGATACGTGCTGGAGGCGTCGAGTGCGTATGCTATCTCGCGCACTTGGGCCGCAAAATCCAGTCCGGGCAGAGCTGAAAAACGCACGCTCACCGGTTCTCCGGTCTGGATTTGGGCGATATAGCCCTCGGGCACCCCTACCTCCATTTCGATGTCCTCGCCCGCGCTCAACTCCACTAAGGGCGCGCCGGCTTGGATCACTTCGTTGACCTCGTTGTGGACCGCGGTGACTATGCCGGCGACAGGGGCGTATATCTCATTGTAGCCTAGCTGGCGCTCCTGTAAGTCCAAACTCTTCTGGGCCGATTCGTAGCTGGACGTGGCCGAGGCAAAGCCGTTTTTGGCCTGTTCGTACTCAGCGAGGGAGACATTGTTGGCTTGGTAGAGCTGCCGTACGCGAATGAGCTTGGACTGGGCATTGGCCTTTTGCACGCGGGCGTTTTCTAGCGCCGCCTTGGCCCGTTGATGTGCGAGGACTGCATCCCGGTTGTCGAGTGTGGCAATGCGCTGACCTGCTTCGACTTGGTCGCCCACCTTTACGCCGATCGCTTCGATGAGTCCGCCCGTTCTAAAGCTGAGTTTGGCTTCGATGCCGGCTTTGGCGGTGCCGGCAAAACGCTGGCTCTGGACGGCGCTGGCGGGACGGACTTCGGCGTATTTTACCGGGCGAATGGGTTCGGCGACCTGTGGTTCGCCGCCACAACCAACCCACAGGCCCATTGCCAGAATATGGACCCCGATGGCTGCGAAATTTCGCTTTGGCATGATACCTCGCTTCATGGTGCGTTTTTTCTTTTGGAGAAGAAGGCCGTCAAGCGCCCGACAAAGGCCTGCTGCTCCTCTGAGGTCATGAACATGGTGTAGCCTCCGATGCTGTTTTCCAACTGGAGATAGCTGACTAGGTATTCGTAAACGGCCCCGGCCTCGGCTTGGCGGGCGGAAAGGGCGGCTCGTTGGGCATCCACCAGTTGGGTGATTTCCAGTTGGCCCTTTTGATAGGCGTCCTGCACTAGTTCAAAGTTCTTTTGGGCGCTTGCCGCCGCCACCTCGGCAAAGTGTATGTTGGTGCGCCTGGACACCAAGTTGGTCATTCGCACCCGGACGGCTTGGGATAGCTGCTGGCGCAAACTCTCCTCTTGGAGGCGGAGTTGCTGCTGCTGGATTGCGGTCTGGTCGATGGCAATCTTGCGCTGGTTGCCCTGAAAGAGGGGATAGGTGAAGTGAAGGGCCAAATTCCAAGTGCCGTCGATGGGAGCGGCGGAGACGGGCGGCATCCCCTTGCCGGCGCGCCAGAAGGTGTAGTCGGCCTGTCCTCGCAAAGCCACGGTAGGCAGGTAGTACAGCCGGCGGTTCATCTGCTGCTGGCGTTCGGCTGCTTTCATATTGGCCGCTAGCTGTTTGAGCGAGGGCATGTTTTTAAGGGCCTCTGCGACGAGAAAGTCGGTCAGGATCTCCACATCGCCGGCGCGGTCAATCAGGGGACCGATGCGGGTCGGATCGAAGCGACCAAAGAGTTCGTCGGAAAGCCGGGCATCCTCCACCTCGAACTCCGCGCCGATATCCGCCCGGTTGAGCAATCGGTTGAGTTGCACTTTGGCAAGGTAGAGGCTGTTGAAAGCCTCAATCGAGGCTTGGGTAGCGCGGGCCACTTCGCTCTCCCAGCGGAATACGTCGGCCATGCCAGCGTAGCCGACGGCATTGCGGGTGCGGGCGATCTTCAAGTTGCGGCGCGAGGCTTCGAGATTTTCATCTTGGATGCGTACCCCGGTCTTGGCCAGCAAGATGTCGAAATAGGCCGTCGCTAGGTTCAGCACCAAGTCGAGTGCGACTAGATCGGATCGATGGCGGGCGGCTTCGGCTAGATATCGCTGAATTTGGACGTTGGCGAAGACTGGCTCGGAAAATAGTACCTGCTGTACGGTACCCGTGCCCGCGCCGGTGCGCTCGGGCTGTTGACCCAAGGCGCGCTCGGCGACATTTGGGTCCACCTGCAACAGAGTGGTCGAGGTTTCTACAGTGGGCAGGAGGGACGATTTGGCCTGGCGCATATCTTGGCGGGCCAAATCGACGTTGCGTTTTTCGATGCGTAGGTCGAGGTTGCGCTGCAAGCCTTCGGCGATAATCTCCTGCAAACTCAGGCGTCGATCGGTAGCGGGTTCGTCGGCTTTGAGAAAACGGGCGGAAAACAGCGTTGCAAAAGAGAGGTCGAGACCGATCCGTCGGATTGTTGCGGCATTCAGCACCCATTGCTCGTCGAGATTGCGCCGCACGGGCATCGCCGCCAGCTCTTCTCCCAGCGCGACTCCCTCGACGATCAGGGCCAAGTTGCGGAAAATCTGGTCGCGGCCGTTTTCGTCGCCGATACAGGCCATCATCCCCGCGTCCACATACGGCCGGCTCATGGCAAAGGAAGGCAGCTTGCGCTCGGCAAGGGCCTCGGCCAGCAGGGCGACCTCCTCGGGTGAGCGCTCGAAGACCATCGTTAGATAGACCGCGTCAACCGCGTCGCTCAGCGCCGGGAGAGACGCTTCTGTCTCCCAAAAAACCAACTCCACCTGGGCCTCGTAAGGCGCTGCGAGGCCGGCGAAGAAGCCCTCGAAATCCAGCGTGCCTTGCAGGTTTTCACTGATGATAACGGCCAGATGCGCAAAAGGATGGATGCGGTGGAACGCCGCCAAGTCCTTTTGGATCGGGTGGGTACTGAGAACGTAGGTAAAATTGTGCACCCCGGAGACGCCGGGCTCGACTAGGGGCATTCGCTGTAATTCCACGTCCAGTATCCCCACGGCGATCGTCGGTTTGGGCAGGTTGCCTTGGGCGGCCAACATTGCGGCGCTTACTGGCCCGGCGGCAATGATCAGATCGACCGCCGGGTCGTTGGCTAGGGATAGATAGTCTTCGTAATCGGCGGAGAAACGCAGATGCTCGGGGAGGAAATGGACCGACTTATCGACCCCTAGCACCTTGTGGATTTCCTCCTGCAGGAGGATCAGCTCACTTTCGTCATCAGTTGCCTCGGTCTCAAAATCGAGCAACAGACCGATATAGAGGTCGCTCTTTTCAATTTGGGCGTGCGTCGGCAGTACTAGGCCTATGACCAGAACAGCGGATATAGCTATTCCCAGCATCGAGTGGTCCACTCCAGTGGGATCGGGCAAAGTGAACTGACTATCAATAAATGCACAACTCTACCGGTGGTACTGCAAATAGATTTCCACCTGCTCGACCCGCAAGGGTACCCGCAGCCGCGCATCCCGCTCTAACAGACGCAGCCGGATTTGGTGAACGCCGCGCCCCACCTGTGCCGCGGTCAAGCGCCAGCAAAGCCAAGCGTTCTCAGACACATCGCTTGGATCGGATGCATCTTCGGCCGCGGCATCGCGCACCACCGGCGCTGCCAACGCGACTCCGTCCAACATCACTTCGATCCGGTCGGCGGACGACCAGTGGGCTATTTCGATCTGCAATTCGGCGGCTGCCAACTCGCCTTCGGTCTCGACCTCGTCACCGACGCGGACGTGGAAGCTCGGGCCACTGTCCGTCAGGGTGGGATACAGCGTCACCGGTACCTCGCCGTACAGGCGGTCGTCGCGCTCGGCATCCACTCGGTTCCCGGTCTTGGGACCAATGCTACGGTGCAGGGCAGTGTACACTTTGTCCAAGCCGGCCAGTGTTGCTGCCGATCCCATGGTAGTGAGCAATGGTCGGTGCGTCTGGGCATGGCCGTGCCAGTTGAAGACATACACGCCGTCCGCTCCACGCGCTAGCTGGTCTTGGGCCAAGCCGCGGAACCAATCCACCCGCCACGCTCCATGAGGCAGCAAGCGCCGCGCCTGCTGCCGCCCGTCCGAGTCAAAGCCAGCGTAGAAGCGCACGCCGTGAGGACGGCACAACTCGACAAAACGCTCGACCTCGGCCCCTGGATCGGTCCCCGAATTGCCGCCGCTGATAACCACATCGCACAATCCATCCCGCACCCAAGTCTCCACATCGTAGCCAATGCGGCGGCAGGCTTCAAAGGTCGTGGCCACTCGCACGGCCACGTGAAAGGGCCGCCCCCGCTCCTCGGCTATCTGGTCGGTCTGCGCTCGTATGGCTCGCATGAGATCGGTCAAAACGTAGCGCAAGCGGTACGCATCGTCGGCTGGCAAGTGAAAGGCGTGCCGCTGCCAATCCAACTCGACGCCATCCCAGTCGGCCAAGCGGCAGGCTTCGACGACGCGCTGCAAGATGTAGGCCCGCACTTCGGGGATGGCCATATTCCACGAAGTCGAGGCCCAGCCCGGTGCCTGCTCCTCGCCCAAAAGCCACTCGGGGTGCTGCTGCCGCAGCGGCGTTAGCTCGGCCCGTTGCAAGCCGCCTAGATCGCCCGGGCGCAAATCCCAGAAGTGGTTGTCGTTCATGCGCAGCGATGGCAGCACCGCCATGCCCAGTTCGCGCCCGCGCTGCACCAGTGCTCCGTACAAATCGTCCCCCCGCTCGAAAAGGGCGCGAATGTTTTCGGTGTGGCGCATAGTCTGCACCGAATCGTAGTGCCGCTCGGTCGATGCTCCTACCACATCCAATTGCTCTGAGGGCCAAGGCACTTCGTGGACGCCCACGCACCAGCACAAAGCCCCCACCTGAGTATCGGCTAGGGGCGCGTACACTTTGTCGAGGAACTGCGCCAGCGATTGGGGGTATTCGCTGTAGCCGTGGGGCGCACCGTCCCAGTTGTACATGATGCCGTAGTCGGGCGCGGCCGTTCGCTCTGTCATAGTTTCCTCCAGGGGGTTAAATTGGTTCCGCAGGCTGCGCTGCATAGTTTATCAGGGCAATTCACCGGAAACCTAACGAAGAGAGGACTATCACACCATGAACTACTACCTCTACGTGCCGATCTCGACAGAGAACCAATTGCTAGTCTTTTCCATGGATGTCGATTCGGGCCAACTCGAACGCAAACACCAGATTACCCTGAACAAAAGCGGCTTCGCGGTTGCCGCCGATCCAAAGCGCCAATACCTGTACGTCGGCTTGAGAGACGGCGACGATCACGCCATTGGCAGCTACGCCATCGATCCAGCCACCGGGGCTTTGACGCCCACCGGCGAAGTGCCGGTCGCGGCCATGCCCTGCTATTTGTCCACCGACCGCACGGGTCGCTTTCTTTTGGCCGCCTACTACCTCGGCGGCATGGCCACGGTCCACTCCATTGGTGGCGACGGCGCTTTGCAGGACCCGGCCGTCGATACCTACAAGACCGAGCGCTTCGCCCACTGCATTGCCACCGATCCTTCCAACCGCTACGCCTTTGTGCCCCATGTCGAGTCGGCCAATTCGATCTATCAATTCCTCTTTGACGCCGATACCGGCAAACTAAGCCCCAACCCGGCTGTACCCATTCTGGCTTGTGGACAAGGCGAAGGCCCGCGCCACCTAGCATTCCACCCCAACCTCGACGTGATGTACGCCGATAACGAGCAAGGCTCCAGCGTCACCGTGTACCGCTTCGACACGGACCAAGGCACCCTACAGGCGGTACAGACCGTATCGACCCTACCCGAAGAAGATTTTCCCGGCCGCGAAGCCAACAGCAACGCCCAGCTCCACATCCACCCCTCCGGCAAGTCGATCTACGCCTCCAACCGAGGCCACGACAGCATCGCGATGTTCGCCATTGATCCAGACACCGGCCTGATCCGCTCGCTGGGGCAACAGCCCGGCGAGGCCACCCCGCGCCCCTTTGCCATTGAACCCGAAGGCAAGTTCATGTACGGCGGTGGCGACGGCTCCACGCGGCTGGTCTCCTACCGCATTGACGAGATCGGCCGCCTCGAACCCTTTGGCGCGCCCTGCGAACTGGGCGGCAGCACCTGTTGGGTGTATCCGCTGAGAGTGGGTTAATCGGAGCGCAATTATTGACCCGAGCCAGTCTCGCGTTCGATCCGAGCGATAAAATCGCGGCACGCCTGGGCCACGGCCCGGGGGCATTCAAGCTGCAAATTGTGCGATACGTGGGCCATCCACTGGACTTGGATATTGGCCCGCGCCGGAATGCGCAATTGGGCCAGACTGGGTCTGTTGCGGCCCCGGTCGCCGTACAATTCCAAGATGGGCAACTCGGTGCGGCAAAGAAAATCGTACCCATCCCACTTTTTCCAGTACGTGCGAAATTCCGCTATTTGCGCGTCTGTCCAGCGCCCCAGCACCCGGCGACGCAGGGCCTCATGGCGCGCTTGTTGCCGCGGCGAGAGCGTACTGGAGACATCGCTGCCAAACGCATTGGCCAGGACATGGTGACTGGTCCAGCCCTCCATAGAAATGATGCCCCGGACCTTTTGCGGCTGCACGCGGCCCACCTCTAGGGCGATCATACCGCCAATGCTGTGGCCACCCACATAGCAGCAATCGAGTCCCAGTTCATCAATGACGCGCAGCGCGTCTTGGGCGAATTGCTCAATTGAACCCCCTCGCGGGGGCGGCCAACCACCGCCGTGGCCGCGCACTTCTATGACTGCCACCTGCATGCTCTCATCGAGTCCATCAATAATGCCCTCTAAGGCATAGGCGTCATTAAAGCTGCCCGGTATCAGCACTAGGGTTGGGGCGGCCCCCGCCCGCACCCAGTAGAAAAAATGCCCCACGTTTAGGTCCATCCGGCGGCCCTCAAAGCCCCGGCCCAAATCGCGCTTGGCAGCACCTTTGTCTTTGTCGATCTTCACAATTCCTTTCCTTTACTTGGGCATGTGGATTGCATGGATACTGCTGGTGAAATTCACTTGAACAACACTTAGAAGCTGTCTGAAAAACCATGGAACGCGAAACCGTCCTCGACATCGGCACCACTAAGCAACTGTTCGTCGACGACCACATCATCGCCCAGACGCACGCCGTGGCTCGCACCTTGAATCAGCCGGCCAAATACGTCGGCAACCCCCTCTTCTTTCCCCTCTACCCTTGGGAGGGCCGGGTCGAACTCTACGGCACCGTCCTGCGCGACCCGGCCAGCGGCCACTTCCGCATGTGGTACACGGGGTTGGGCCGCATGGGCGTGGCCCAGATGGGCGCTGAGAATACCTCCAAGTGGGCCGCTATGGGGTTCGACCCGCAGAACCTGCTCTATAGCACCTGCTTTGCCACCTCCGAGGACGGCATCTTTTGGGAGCGACCCAACTTGGGGTTGGTCGCGTACGAAGGCAGCAAAGACACCAATATTGTGCTCATCAACGCGGCCGGCGGCAACGTCATTTGCGACCCGCACGACCCCGACCCCGACAGGCGCTACAAGTCGCTGTTTTACGAATCGCGCGCTGCCGACGGCACTTCCAACGAAGGCGATGGCGTCTCCGTGGCCTTTTCGTCCGACGGTTTGCACTGGACCAAGTATCCGGGTAATCCGGTCATTACCCGGGCCAGCGACTCGCATACGCTATTGGGCTGGGACGAATTGCACGGCCAATACGTGGCGTACTGCCGCCCTTCGCTCCACGAGGGCAATAAGATCCGCCGCGTCGGCCGCTCGGTCAGCGACGATTTCATCCACTGGACCGACCCCGAGGAGATTCTCGAACCCGACGGGCAAGACCCCGAGGGCCTGCAATTCTACAACATGCAGGTCTTCAAGTACGAGGGCCTGTACATTGGCCAACTGCTGGCCTACCACACCCCGCCCGAAGAACCCCACATCCGCTTTTTTGGCCCTGTTGACGTGCAATTGGCCATCAGCCGCAACGGCATTTCTTGGGAGCGAGTAGGGGATCGCCAAGCCTTTATTCCCAACGGCCCGCCCAACAGCATCGACGCTGGCGAAGTGTACGTGGCCCATGCGCCGGTGTCCGTGGGCGACGAGTTGTGGTTTTACTACTCGCCCTGCCCCATCGAGCACGGTCCCACCGGACGCAGCGGCCCCATCTGCTTGGCCAAGCTGCGCGTCGATGGCTTTGTGTCGGTCAACGCTGGCGCAGAAACGGGCACGCTCATCACCAAGCCCTTTATCTGCCGAGGGGATTCGCTGCACATCAATGCTGCGGCCAAAGGCGGCCTAGTGGCGGTGGCTGTGCTCGACGAGGCGGGCGTCCAGCACGAGGGCTTTGGCCGGATGGATTGCGCGCTCTTCGACGGCGATTCGGTCGATCATCAGGTGACTTGGCGACGGACTTCGTATGGCGCTCTGCAGGGCCGCGTGATTCGCCTCAAGTTCTACTTGCGCGACGCGTGCTTATACAGCTTTGTGCAGCAGTGATTGGTGGATGCGGACATTCTTCGTCCAGCCGAACTTGCAGGTCATGCGGATGTAGAATTCCCGCTCCAGCGGTCCTTGCAGCGCCCCATAACCACCAAATTATTGGCCCAACTGATTTCTCCAATCAGCGGTTGGAGTTTTACATTATGCCCGTATGAATACCGAAGAATTCACCGTCGCCGCCGGCGACCAACAGCTCCGCTGCACCTACTTGAGCGTGGGTAGCCAGGACGACGTGGTCGATACTGAAGCCTGCGTCCGCTTTGCCATGCAGCTCTTTGCCGAGCAGCGCCGGACCCTGCCCCAAGACACCTTGCTGAGCCAACTGCACGTAGTGGATTCTCCGGGTCATTCGCCGTCGCGGGCCTCGCGGCTACAGGCGACCCAGTTCCTGTTGGATTTCTGCAATCGGGAGTGAGCCGTGCTTGATTGCAGTGGTGGATTGGGATATCTTGAGCACCAAGTTGTCGGCTGATCTCTTCAACCTCCACTCAGGAGGGCGCGATGAGTTCTTCCCGCTTTAATTCTCCCGCTTCCGGTTTCGATCTCGCCGAGTTGGTCGCTCGCCAACGCCGAGGCCTCCTCCTGTCCTTGGCGCTGGCCGTCGGTCTCATTTTGGTCTTCGTTGCCCTCAATCCCTTCCAACAAGTCGAGACCAAAGCTCCTAGGCCTCTCAGCACCAAATTCATCAAACGCGAACCCCGTCTGACCAAACCCTTAGAACTGCGCAAAATCCCCAAGCCCAAGCGCCAACTAGCCCGCCGCCAAGTCCACTTGGCCGCCGCCCGTCTAGATCAAGTGCAGGCCACGACTAACTTCAATGTCCGCTCGTTGATTTCCAGCCACGTCGGCAACTCGGGCATTAGCTTGTTCAAGCCGATTACCGATAACACCACGAACAGCCTTATACTCGAGCCCAAGCTCGTCTCCACCTCGGTGACCAGTACGCGGATGCCGGAGCACAAAATCGACATGGCCTTGGAAATGCTCGATGTCAACAGCATGGATACCGGTCGCTACCGGGCCATGGTCATCCAGAACCCCGGCGATCCCCAGGCGATCAAGGGCTTCATCAAAATAGCCCATGTGATTTCGGGCCGCGGCATTACCGATCAATTGGCGGGTTACAACAATTTGAATCTGTACTCAATTGATGCTTTGTGCGACGTTATCAATGAGTACACCGGACTCGAAGCCGAGTTTATCGGCACGATCACCTACAACGACAACCGCCTACTCGAACTGCCCATTCTCATTCCTCAGGGGTCCCTCAACGAGAGCGATATGGAAAGCTATGCCCGCTATATGCTGTCCGGGGGCTTCGTTCTGGGAGGTTACCATCGCGAAGCCTTGGTAAAGTACGGTGGCTTAGTGGACGGGTATGATTTCTGGTCCGAACGCCTACTCTTGGACCATCCCATTTTCAATGCCTTTTTCTCTCTGAAAGGTGGTACTGGGGGCCATATTGACTGGAGGGACATCGTCACCGGGTACTTCATCCGCGGCCGGATGGTCGGTATTGGCGGCATAGGCTGGGGCAGCAACCCGCGCTACAATCAGATGGCGGTCAACGTGATCATCTACGCCCTGACCCAGGAAGGCTCCATCACCCAACGCCTCATGCAGAGGGTCAACTGAGGCCGGCGGTCCTGGCTTCACAAGACCGGCCCGTCTCCTATACTCACTAGAAAAACGCTTCCCGAGAGATATTCCCATGGCTATGACCGAAGAAGAACGCTTCCGCTTTGACCTCACCGGCTTTTTGGTGCGCCCCGCCATTTTGAAGCCCGACGAAGTCGCCGCTATCGTCGATCAGATCGACCGCATCAAACATGACCCCCAATCGCTGCCACCCGAACACCGCGACGTGCCCGGCGGTCCGGCCAGCGTACTGATCGACCATCCCCAAGTGGTCGATGTGATTCGGGAAGTAATTGGACCCGATATAAGGCTGGAAGGCTGTAGCTGCGTCTGGCGCAAAAAGGGCGAGGAGCACGGCGCGCTGCACGGGGGCGGCCCTGGGCAAGCCGATCCCATTTTTGGCTATCGGGTGAAAAACGGACGCATCCACGCCGGTATGGTGCGGGTTATTTTTGAATTGACCGATATTGCGCTAGAAGACCAGAGCACCCATTTCTTAATCGGCAGCCACAAGTCGGAATTCCCCATCCACGAAGACCATCGGTCGCTGGAAGAGGGCAAGCGCAGTCCCTTCCTCACCACATACGCCTGCCCGGCCGGCAGCGCGGTTTTTTTCACCGAAAATTTGTGCCACGCCGGACCGGTGTGGAACCGCGACACCCCGCGCGTAACCGTACTAAACGCCTATTCGCATTTGGCTACTCACTGGCACCGGCTGAAGATCCCCCCGGTGGTGCTGCACAGCCTGTCGCGCGAAAAGCAGGCTTATTTCCGCCAGCCTTGGATCGCCGATTTCCGCACTAGCCCGGCGACCCACAATACCACCGAGCGCTTTCTAGATAAGGACGAAGCACCCATCGACACGGATCATACGCCCTAGGCCTCCTGCTTCTCCATATCGCCCCCGCTCGCCACCATGCGCTCGGGAGCGCCATTCGCATCGGTCGCCAATGCCGCGCACGGCGTGCCGAACGCGGGACGGGCAAAGGGCAGATGGGTCCGCCCCCGCGCTAGGATGTGCTTGTAATTAGCCGCCGGTCCCTCATAGGCCGCCCCGTGATTCCACGGAACCCAGGAGCGGGCGTTGCAGTAATGGCTGACAAAAGCCCGCCGCCAGCGATCGGGCGACTGATTGGGATGGGAGCGATGCAGGAGATGCGGATGGAAGAACACCACATCGCCGGCTTCCACCACCACTGGCACTGCGTCTCCGTAGCGCCGCGCCACACCCGACAGCGTGTTGACCTCGTCGTCGAGATGGCTAATCCCCTCTACAACCTCAATTTCGTCAAAGGCCCCCTCGGCGTGGACTAGGTGCCCCCGGCCTTCATCGGGATAAATAGGCTCGTGGTTCGACCCGGGCGCGACCCACAGGCAGCCATTCTCCTCGTCGGCCCGCTCCAAGGCCAACCAAGCGCCGATGAGGGTATCCGGGTAGGTCGTGATGTAATAGGAATCTTGGTGCCAACCCTGTCCGCCCATGCCCGGCGCGTTGAAAAACTGCATGGTCTGCAAAGCCAGCACATCCGGCCCGATGAGCGCCTCCAAAACGTCCAAGATGCGCGGGTGCAGTAAAAAGCGCTCGCAGGTGGCGTCCCAGCGGTGCAGTTGGTGTACCCGCGTGAAACGCTGTACCAACTCTGCATCCGTCGCCTCCGGGGCTGGAGGCTCTTGGCCGGGAACGTCGATTTGGCCCTTGAGCATGGCCATGACATGCGCTTTGAGTTCTTCCACTTCCTCCATATCGACCAAGCGCTCGACAACGAGGAACCCCTGTTTCTGGTACTGGGCGTATTCCGCCGTGGAGACTTTATAGCGATCGGGCCGCTGGGCAGCCACTGGTTTATAGCTCATTTCTTCCTCCGCGTTGGCAATCCTCTCACAGCTTCTCCCGCACGGCGCGCACTCCAGCCACCATGTTCTCCAGCTTTTGCTTCGCTGCCCAGCGCGCCGTTTGGCTCAGCCCGCAATCGGGCGCGAAAGAGAGCTTGTCGGCCGGGGCATACTCCAAGCACGCCTCGACCCGCGCCGCGATGTCCTCTACGGTTTCAATGTAATAGCTCTTGACGTCGATGATCCCCACGGCCACGTCCATCTTTGCGGCGATCGGGCCGATGGTCTCCAGTTCGGCGAATTCGCGGCTGGCCATCTCGACGTGCATTTCATCGACCTGCATGTCCAAGAAGGCCGGGAACATGGGCGCGTAGCGGCGCAACCCCACGGCGCGGCCCTTGTAGTTGCCGAAGCACAGATGGGTCGAGAGTCGGCACTGCCCGGCGACGGATTCGACCGTGCGATTGAAGATATCGACGAAGCGCGCTGGATCCTCGCGGTGGGCATAGCAACTCATCGACGGCTCATCGACGGTCAGTTCCGTGCAACCCGCCGCACAGAGCGCCTCCAGCTCGCTCCGCACAATCGGCAACAGCGCCTCGGTCACTGCCCAGCGGTCCGGATACTGATCGTTGGGGACGAGCCGGCCGCTCAACGTATAAGGCCCCGGCACACTGGCCTTGAGCGTCGGCCCTGCTGGCGCTAGCCGCTTGAGCCGCGCAAACTCCTCCACCGCGCCCAAGCCGTGCGGCGCTTGCAGCGGTCCAGTGATTGCGTGACGCCCCCGCTGGTCGTGGGCGGGCGGGCCGAAGTGCCTAGGCGGTGCGGACTCTAGGTCGATGCCTTGGAGATAGCCGTAAAAGGAGAGGTTGAAGTCAAAGCGGGTCTGCTCGCCGTCGGTGACTACGTCCAACCCGGCGCGCACTTGGTCGCCGAGCGCGGCAACGACCGCGTCGTCCTGCATCTCGGCGATATCGTCCGGCCCGAAGGCCGCTAGATGCTCAGATGCGTATTCGAGCCAGCTTGGGAAGGGGTAGGAGCCGATAACGGTGGTGCGTAAGGGCTGCTCTTTCACGTCTTTTCTCCATCCGCCTTTTCCCAAGCGATTGCCGCCGTCCCCAAAACGCCGGCGTGGTCGCGCAGCTTGGACAGGACAATTGGCACGCCTGCGCCCGCCGGATAGCGGAACAAGTGGTTGTCAACTTGCTTTTGCAGCGGTTCAAGAAAGTGCTCGGCCGCATTGGTCGCCCCGCCGCTGAGGATAATCCGCTGGGGAGCATACACGTGTACCGCGCTTACCAGCAGCCAGCCCAAGTTGCGGGTCCAGTGCTCCAGTTCGTCCATGCAGAGCCGGTCTTGGCGCTTGACGCCACGGATCGCGGCCTTGAAATCAATTGAGCTAGGGTCTTTGAAGTACTGGTCGCTCAGGACCGAGGGAATGCCGCGTGCCAGCCCGTCCCGCACCTGCTGAGTCAGGGCCGTGGCCGAGCACATCATCTCAGCGGTGCCCCGCGCGTTGGTCAGGCACAGCCGTCCGCCGAGGGCCTGCATGACGATATGGCTCATCTGCGTCCCGAACTGGAGATGCGGGTCGCGCAGGATTTTGCCGTCGAGCAAGGCCCCGGAGCCGACGCCGGTGCCGAGAGTGATGGTCACCGCCCAGTCCACATCCTGCGCTAGGCCGTAGTAGCGCTCGGCGTAGATGGAGATGCGGCCGTCGTTGTCGGCGATGACCGGCACACCTGTAGCCTTGGCCAGCCGCTCGACTATCGGATAGCCTTCCAGCCCTTTAATTTTGCCCGGCATGTACACCACGCCGACCTCGGGATCCACGGCTCCGGGAAAACCCAAGCCAATGGCCTGCGGCTTGCCGCCTAGCCGCTTGGAAATCCGCGCGACCTCCTCCTTGAGCGTCTTGAGCAAATTGCCCATGCCCAGCGCAAATCCCGACGGGTTGATACCCGGTGCCAGCATTCGCCCCCGCCGAGTCACCGCGCCGCTTTTGACCCGGGTGCCGCCCACGTCAAAGCCAATGACGTATTCTTTCATGCGCCCTCCTTGTGTCAACTCACGCACCAACCTGCATCCACGGTCACCACGGTTCCGGTAATCGCCCGCGCTCGGTCCCCCAATAAAAAGACCGCCATCCCCGCCACATCCGCTGCGCTCATCATCGCCCCGAGCGGCTGCTTATCGCGCATAAACGCCATGATTTCCGCGTTTTCTCCAGCCCGCTGGCTCATGGGCGTCTCCACCAGCGCCGGCGCAATGGCATTGACCCGAATCCCGTGCGGCGCGTAGTAGCTGGCCATGGCCTTGCTCAGCGACACAATGGCCCCCTTGCTGGCCGCATAGGCGTGCGAGGCAAAAAACTTCCGCTCCGGTGAAAAGGCCAACACACTGGCCATGTTGAGGATCGCCCCCCGCGCTCCGTCTTCGCGCAATTCTTGGGTCAACATTTGTTGCAGCACGGCGCGACACACCAAAAACATGCTCTTGGCGTTGGCATCCAACGTCGCGTCCCACCCTTCCTCAGTACACTCGTGCAGCGGCCCATCGCCAAAGCGCCGCCCGCTGATCCCCGCCACATTGAACAACCCATCGATCCGCCCCCACTGCTCCACGCAGGCCCCCACGGCTGCGGCGACCTGTTCCCATTGCGTCAGATCGGCTGCCCGCTGCGCCCCTTGGGCACCCAATTTTTCGGCGAGTGCCTTACAATGGTCTTCCGTGCGCGAGGTGACGAATACCTTGGCCCCTTCCTCGGCTGCGTGCAGAGCCGTGGCTTCGGCGATGCCGGTAGAGCCGGTGATCAGACAAACCTTGTTCTCGAGAGTGCCCACGGTTCGGTGGAAAGGGGTTTTGTAAATGAGGCGTTGGAACGGAAATTGACTACTACTCGTACAAATGCTTGAGGCTCTTGCGGTAGCCCTCGTAAAACCGCTCTAGCTGCTCTTCTGCACTTGTATTGCCCACAAACTGATGGCTCGGCAATAGCTCCGGCTTTATCCCCCGCGCCAACAACCGCTCGGCCACCTCGCAACGCAGCATATTCATCATCATTGCGCCGGTCACCGTCGATACCGGCCCGGTCCGCCACTCCAGCCCCTCTAGTTCGATCACGCAGTCTCCCGGCGGACACTGGTTGTCGAGGACGACGTCGGCGAGATCCATCAGCTTCTGGCCCGACGAGTGCGCTGGCGGCGACTGGTCGCCGTGCGGCTTCGACAGCATGGCGACCACGGGCAAGCCGCGCGCCTTAGCGCCCATGGCCATCTCGACGATCAGGGGCCGAATGCCGCTGGTCGAAATCAAGATAAAGGCATCGTGCGACCCGAACTCGAATCCTTGCAGAATCTCCTCGGCGTAGCCTTCGTACTTCTCCAAAAAGAGCGGTCCGCGCAATCCGTTGGTGCCGACGATTGACGCATGGGTCGATACTGCTAGCTCGACCAACGCAAAAAAGCCCACGAAACATCCCTGGCGCGGCGTCATTTCCTCGCACATCATCCGCGAGTGTCCGGCACCAAAGAGAAAGACCAACCCGCCGTTGGCAATGCTCTCGGTGCAGATTTCGGCGGCTTGGTCTATAGAGTCCATTTGGGTGTCGCGCAGACGTTGCAACAACTCCATCGTCTGCGCGTAGTACTCTTCAGCAGCGCTCATGCGCGTGGTTTCTCCTGTTCAAAGCGCCGCGCCCCTAAATGCGGCAATGGTTTCGTCCGCTACAGTGGCCATGGCAGCCGCGACGTTTCGCTCTAGCTGCTCGATGTTCAGCGAGCCGATTGGGTTGCCGTGGATCCGTTCCTCTCGTAGGCAAAATTGCAACGTCAGTTCCAGCATGTCGATGCCCTGTTCGCTGCACCACAAGCGCATGGCCTCGGCCCGATGCTGATCTTCGCCCCACTTGTCGCGTGGTATAAAGTGCTCCACGGGCACGCCCGTCAGCCAGCCGCGCATGATCGACCAGCCGTTGAGTACTCCGAGGTCGGCAGCCGCGGCCGCGGGCAGGATAGCGTCGGTTGCGCTCTGCCGGAGCAAGTTGTAGTCGTTGAAGCACAGCATCGCGTCGGTGCGGCCCGAAGCAATGTGCGCGAGGTGAAAATCGTGGGGCCTCATGCCATAGCCGATGAAATCCACGGCACCCTGCTGGCGCGCCCGTTCCAGCCCTTCGAGCGCGCCGCCCGCCTCAAGGGTTGGTTCTATCTCGTGCGGATCGTGGAGGAAAAGCCCGTCGAATTTCTCGATCCCCAAAATTGCTAGCTGGTCTTCAACATCGGCCAAGGCCCGCGCCGCCGAGTAGTCGGGCCGCCCCTCGCCGTAGCCGCCCCACGCGGCGGCACTGTGGCAGCATACGCGCCCGCTGATGATGATCTCGTTGCGGGCGATAACGCCTTCCTTGATCGCTCGACCCAGCTTGTGCAGCGAGTCGCCGTAGCAGCGGGCGCAGTCGAAGTGATTGACGCCCAAATCGACGGCCCGGCGCATCAGGGCCATGGCCTCTTCGTCGTTGACCGGCCCGAAGTGACCGCCAAAGCCTTGCGTCCCGAATGGAATCACGGGTATGGAAAGCTCGGTCTTGCCCCAACGGCGGCGGGGACAGCAGTTTTTTCCTAGGTCCATGACGCCTCCTTTAGGGCGTTTAGTGGAAGCGCCTTTTTCGCGCTGTGGCAAAGGGTGAAAGCACTATGCACCGAGGGCAGAAAACGTAAAAACCCGCCGAGCAGGCGGCCCGATTCCCAGCCTCCGCTCAGTCAGCAAGCACAGCTACGCGACCGATAGTGCGATGATTTTTTGTTGGAGACGGCAGCGAAGCGTAGGTGGGCTGTAGCTTAGCGGCGGGCTCAGATCTCGTCTGAGTCCGCACTCTCTTCTGGCAAGAGGGTGATGCGGCCCTCGGCAAAGTCCAGCATGGCACTGGCCGACGAATTGGGCTGATCTTCTTCGGGAATTGCGCCTTCGGCTTCATGCAATTTGCGCTCTATGTTAATGTCTCGTGCGCGGTGGGACAGGCTGCGACAGGCTTGAAAGGCGTTGATTTCGCCTTCCAGCTTGAGGGCGACTTCCCGAGAAAACATCGACTTAGCCATGGTAGCTCCCGAGGATGAAAGGTGAATAGTAGCGGACAAAGTGTTACAAAAATTATACGATTTTGCCAAAACGGGCAAATTTCAACGGTGGCTGGGGTAGCCCCGCAGGACGGCGTTCTAGATCGCCCAGTACTTCCACAGGTCCTCTGGCACCTCATAGCGCATGGCCTCGCGCTCGGCGTAGTGCCAGCGGGCGAAAAGCCCCAGCCGCGGCTGGGGGCGGATATTGGTCGAGCCGGTGTGACACATAAAGCAGTGCCAGAAAATCACGTCCCCGGCCCGTGCCACAAATTGCTCCGGCCCTTGGGGCGAGCGGTCTGAAAACAACCCCCATTGACGCGGTTCCCAATCTTCGCGGTCGCGGAAACGGCCGTCGATGTGGGCGGGATGCTTGCGGAAATATGCGTGGGTCGGCAGATGGCTCTGCGGCCAGTAAACAAAGGCCCCGCCGCCTGCTTCCACATCGTCGAGATAGGCGGTCGCCCCCAGCATAAAACCGCCGCTCCAGCCACCCGGCCCGTAGCCGTCGATATGCCCTTGGGCCGGCCAGTCCCACGCTTCTCCCAAGCTCGGCCACTGCACCAGCATGGACCCGCCGCCGCCGCGAAACTGCCCCCCGCCCATAGCCTCGACCGCCGCCTGCATCTGCGGAAGCTGCCCAAAGGCCGGTTCGACCGCAAACCCGTCGATCACATAGCTATCGGGCCAACTCGCCGAGTCTGCTGGAGCGCCACCCACGTGCTGCCAGAACTGCTCGCGCCAAGCGGCTATCTGCTCCGGCGCGATGAAGTTCTCCAGAATCAAATAACCCTGCTGCTTAAAAAACGCGATCTGTTGCTCGCTCAATACCATGCCGTGCCTCTCACAGCGATTCAATGGTTTGCAGTACCGCCCTCAGATACCCCAAGTCGTAAGGGCACCAGATTGTCACGCCTAAAGGCGCGGTGAAGCCCCGGCCCTACCGCACTAACCACGTACTCGACGCCCAGTTGGCGCATAAGCTGCAAATGTTCTTCGCCGCTATCGTGCAAGGCGATTTTCATCGCGCATCTCCTCGCGCTTTCTGCACGGTTAGTTTCACCTTGTCTGGCTTGATGCTTTTGACCTCCAACCCGGTTGCATGGCGCACGGACTGGGCGGATACCTCAAAGGTCCTCCGCCCCAGCTTGACGAGATTGGCGTCAATGACGACTTGGAAATCCGCATTGCTCGCCAAAAACATGTCCCGTCGCGGTCCTGCTACCGCGATCTCCACCTCTGGAGGTTTAACGTCCTCGAGCGCATATCCTTCGGGCATGTTCTCTACGGCTACGGACACCTGGAGCACTGCTTCCTCGAGCGTTGCGCCCGGTACGAAGGCTAGCCACGCGCCCAAGGCCAAGGCGAAGGACAAAAGACCTTCCACTAGACGCCGCCCCCACCGACGCCACTCGCGGCGTGCGTTCACCTGGGTCCCTGTATGCTGCAAGTAGCTTCTGATCCTGTCCGCCAGTTTGCCCGCGTCCGGATCGTCCAGAATCTCGAGTTGCCCCCGCGCTGCGATCCCGATGGTGCCGCGCTCCTCTGAGACCACTAGACACAGGGCATCGCTGTGTTCGGCTAGTCCCAACGCGGCCGCGTGCCGCGTACCACCTCCCTTCAGTTCATCCCTATTCTCGGAAAGCGGCAAATGCACTCCAAACTCCTTGATCCTATTATTCTGCATCACCAGCGCGCCGTCGTGCCCAGCCGAACCGGGATCGAAAAGGCTGTCGAGAAGTTCTTCGCTGATCTCCGCGTCCAAAGGGGTCCCATACTGCAAAAAATGCCGCTCTATCGGTTCGCGCCCCGGCAGGACCACCAAGGCCCCGCGCTTTTTCTTGGCCAACTCATGCAACCCCCTGGTCAGCGTTCCCAAGCTGGAGGGGTCCGGGCGCGGAGCCTTGCGGCGTAGACCGAGCGTGGCGATCTGCTCAAAGAGCCGGCGCAAATCATCCTGGAACACCACCACCACCACCACCACTAACCACACGAAAAAGCCTTGGAGGATCCAAGTCGTTAGCTGCAACTTGAATTGCTGCGCTATCAGGTGGTAGAAGACGCCCAAAAAAGCCAAACCGAGCAGGGCCATTCGCGCTCGGCGGGTCCAAACCACTAGACCCCAAAGCAGCAAACCGACGACTGCAATGTCCACCAGATCAGTGGGTGCGATATCCAAAAGGGATGTGTACAAAATAACCTGATCTCGCCAGCTCTCCGCCCTAAAGGAAGGGAATGGGTCACGCTCCGGGGAACGCCGCCAAATATACCCTGGTGCGCTCGTTCAAAACTCCGTAAAAAGCCCGCGTCTCCGCATCTTCGCTATCCCGCCAAAACGCCGCCGGAATACTCGAATCGTTCGCCAGCGGTGCCCGGCTGCGATGCCCGTAGTAAATCTGCACGGTCCGTCGCTCTGCCTGCGTGGGCCGCGTCGTCGCCGTGTGCAGCACCGCTACGTTAAACAGTGCACAGGTCCCGGCCGGCCCATGCAAGTGATACTCGCCGCCCCGCTTGAGCTGTGCCTCCTTATCTTCGAGTACCGACTGGCTTACCGGCTCCGGTGACAGCGAAAAACAATGCGTTCCCTCGTCCACATCGGCCAGATAGACCATGAGTTGGATGTAGTCCATGCGGAGCGGATGCTCGTCCCAATGCTGCCTGTCGCGGTGCCAACCTTGGTGCAACGGGCCATCGTAGGCCCGCATCATCCGCAGCCCGATCTCGCCAAAGCAGAGCGGCCCGCCCATCAGCGCCTCGATCGTCGGGTATATCTTCGGGTGACGGATGAGTTCGTCGAACTGCGGCGAGGTGATCAACGCCTCGTAGTTGGCGTGCTGGTGGTGACCGTAGCGGTGCCAGAAATAGGGGTACTTTTCCATATCCCCATCGAACATGTCGCGGAAGTATTGCACCTCGTCGTCGTCGAGCACCTGTCCTAGGTTGAGATAGCCGTTGGCGGCAAAGAAATCGCGGTCGGCTTGGTCCATCGCCTTATCTCCTAATTTTGTTAGCGATATGGAACCCGCTCGCCGTGCCAAGGCAGGCGAAAGCTGGGTTGCTGGCTGTAACGCCGCATGGCGAGCGACAATTCGACTTGGCTGGCCGGTGCCAGTTCGACTTGGAAATAGGTGCTATCCACGTCGAGGACCTCGTCGCCGGCTCGCACCCGGCCAAAGCAGTGCTCGCCAAAGCTGCCAGCGCCGACGATCACCTGCCGGGTGCGACTCGTGCTCAAGTTGACCAACGTCAGCTCTGCACCCTCGCTGCTGAGGCCGGTCACCAAGGCTGCTACGTCCGGGGGCAAACCCGGTCGCTGCTGCTCGCTGTCGAAATAGCGCACCCGCCCTTGCGCCAACCCACCCCAGTAGATGGTCTGCGGCGCGCCGGTCGTTAGCTGTACCAAGGCTTCGGTGACCACCGGGTTGACCTGCTGCCACCAGTGTACGTCGAGTTGGGTCAGATCCTGTTCGTCGTCTATGACCTTGGCGATGCGGTCGCAGACCTCTCGGTAGTTGGCCTGCAAGATGCGCTCGGGGTAATCCGGGGATTCGCCAGCGAGAAAGCGGGTCCAGGCGCGGTCGTCGAGCGAGCGCGGCCCGCGCTGTCCCACCTGCTCCCACTCGTCTGCGGCACCTCGGCGCAAGGTCTCCAGCCGCTGCCAGTCCCGCTCTTCCATGGACGCGGCCCACAAGTGGATCGGCGCATTGGGATTGATGGGATTGAAGTCGGTCCAACCCTCGTCCGTGTGCTTGTAGGGCACGAGCAGCCGCCCCCCTTGCTCGCGGCCGTGCTCGACTAGCGTGTCCATGTGCATGCGGAGCAGGTCCAAATACTTGGTTTCGCCCGTGACCAACAGCGCGGCCTCCACCGCCGCAGTGATCGCGTGGGCCATCATGCCATGTCCATAGCGCCCAGTCCAGCCATACAGCCCGCCCCACCACTGCCCCTGGCGCATCTCGCCGACGATGCCGTTGGGACCGATGTTGTCCGGGACGATGCCGCCGTTGGTTTCGGTGCGCTCTAGCCAAGCCCCCACGTATTCCTCAATCCATTCCCGATACCGCGCCTCGCCGGTGTGGAGAAATGCCGTTGCCACCAGTGCTGTGACGCCTAAGTTGACGGTCACGTCGCTCTGCATGACCACTTGGTCAAATTGCTCCTCAACGCGGCGTTTGGTCTCGGGGTCCTCCCACCAGTTAGCGGGCAAATCAAAGCCCGGCCCCAACGTGGCGTGGTCGTGGGTGAGGTCGTAGTGGATTTCGCCGCGCCGCATCTGGAAGAGCGGCCCCTTGCTGCCGCTACAGGGCGAGCGCACGATGCGGTGTTCGGGGTCGTAGTTGGGCACGGCCGGGTCGTCGTTCAAGTACAATCCGGCAAAGCGCTGCGCCCGGCGGCGCGTCTCGGCGTTGGCCGGATCGGCCATCCCCAAGTGATAGAAGTAGATGTAGTTTTCGGCGTTGTGGAACCAGTCGTCGTCGTTGATAAACTCTCGGGTGACGCGGCCGTAGTCGTGCTCTAGCTGTCGAGTAATGGCGTTCCACTGCTCTAGGGCTTTGACGCCCGTATACTCGCTGCCGCCTAGAGCATAGTAGTGAGGCCAGTTGAAGAATGACTCGTACAGGTCGTCGGCCCAGACCCCGTCTCCGGGGTCTCCTTCCATCCATATCAGGCTGCCGCCGGGGCGGGTGTACTTCTCGAGAAAAATCGGTGCCGCCTCGTCGATCGCGTCGATCAGTCGCCGCTCCAAGACCGCCCATAACGGCGGTGCAGTGGGCGCTTGGCCTTTTAGCGTTTGCACGGTCTCGTCCTCTCGCAAAGGGCTTCTATAAGTAGATACACACTCGCGCCGATGGCAAGTTTGACAATGTAGGTGCATTTTGTCGTATTTTATAGGACATACGTCGCCATACAAAGAAAGCGAGCCATGCCATGACCACTGCCACGACGGCACCCTTAGGGGAAACGGCGCAGATTCTCGGGGTGCGCCATAGGCTGCACAATGGCTTCGACCTAATTGAAATGAGCAATCGAGGCATTGCGCGGTCAGAGTTGATAAAACTAGCGGAATACCTCGCTATATCGCCGGGACAGCTCATTCGCCTACTACCCATTAGCGAACGTACGGTGCAGCGACACGGCGACGCCAAACCATTCAGTCGGGCCGTCTCCGAGCAGGTTCTCCAGATCGCCAGCGTCGCTGCCAGAGGGGTAGCTGTCTTTGAGGACCGCGATCATTTCCTGTATTGGCTCAAACAACCCTGCGTGGCAATAGGCGACAAAGTGCCGCTCGAATTGCTCAACTCGCGTTTCGGCGCAGATATCGTTTTGGATGAGCTGGGCCGGATAGAGCACGGAGTATTCGCTTGATGCGGCTTTTCCGCATCGCCAAGACCCACTACATAAACGATCTATCGGGGGTCGGTGCCCGTGCCAACGGTGGTCGGTGGAATCGCGTCGGGGTGGGCTTGCTTTACACCTCGCCTAGTCGGGCATTGGCCACGGTGGAATACCTAGTGCATGTGCCTTTGGTGGGGGTACCGAAAAATCTGAGCATCGCGATTATTGCGGTGCCCGATGATGCGTCAGCAGAGACTATTACCGAGGAGATGTTGCCAAACAACTGGCGGCGACATCCGGCCCCTGTCGAGCTAGAGGAGATCGGCACCCGTTGGGTGGAGGAAAGGCGGTCCTTGCTGCTGCGCGTGCCCTCAGCAGTAGTCGAAGGCGACTACAATGTGCTGATCAATCCAGCGCATTCGGATATGAAAGAGGTGGAAATCGCGGCGGTTGAACCGTACCTGCTTGACGAGCGGCTAGTGCGGTAGCCGCGAAATCTAACCGTTGATCCGCTCTCAGCTGGTTGCACCCGGCCAGCCTCAGGTGTTGGTCTTGGATCGGACCCATTGGAAGTTCGGGCGCACCGATCAGAACCTAATTGTGTTGAGGACTGGTCTACCAAGGCGTGTCTATTCCATTGGAATATCAGTCGTTACAAAAGTCGGGCAACTCCAATACCGAGGAACGCCGGCACCACCCTCTATAACGGGTTGACCCTTCATCTAGTCTGTCATCGTCCGGCCAAGGGAGAGCACCTCCTGCTGATCACCAACCGAACCGACCTCAAGCAGGTGCTGGCTCTGTATGGAAAACGCTGGGCTATTGAGACGACGTTTGGCTTTTTGAAGTCCAAAGGGTTTAATTTGCAGGATACCCACCTGACCCACCCGCCCCGCTTGCATTTGCTCATCGGCCTGCTCGCATGGACGCTGCTGTGGGCGATCAAAACCACTCAATGAGACATCCCAAGCCCAAGATTGGGACGATCCATTTAACTACGAGGAATCGTAAGAAAAAACGCACTTTCTCAACTTGATTTCTCCTAACTGAGTCAACTCCAATCCCGCTCCTCGCAGGTAGCCCTCACACTCGGCCAGCGATTCACCGACGAGCAACACCGTAGCAAAAGAACGGGCCTGAGCCGGATCGGTCGTAAAGAGCACCCCGCCGCTCAACTGCTTGCCATCGGGCATCATCCGGGCCGGATGCGCGGCCTCCAGCGCAGCGGCACATTCGGCCAAGCTAGCAAACCCGGCCGCCGTTACCTCGCGGCGGCTGAGTACCAGCCACAAGGCCGTGCGCGCCGAATTAACCGCCTGTTGCAACTTGAGCGCCACTCGCCCCATCGTCGTGCGCGGATTGACCTCCACAATCGGCTTTAGTCGCAGACGATCATGGTCGCGGTACACCATAGCATCCACGCCAACCGGCCCCTGATAACCAGCAGCGCGCAACGGCTCGGCGAGCCATTCGGCAAGCTGCTCGCCCAACCGCGCCAAGCGGCGTGCATCGCGCCCATCGCCATAGAGAAACCGCTTCACTTCCTCGTCGAGGCCAGCGGTAAGCGAGCCAACGAACGAGCCGCGATACTGTCCGCGTCCATCAGTGAGAAATCGCGTCCAGCCGACCACCACCGCCTCACCCTCCACTCCCACATCGAAGTGCAGCGACAAATCCACCACCTTGTCGAGCCACGGCTCTACTACAACTTGGCCTTGCTGCCGCAACATGTTCTCCAACCGACCGCGCTGCTCTGTGCGCAGTTGTCCTCCACGGCAGTGGATTTGGCCACGGCCCGAAGAGCCGTAGATGGCCTTGACGACCACCGCGTCAAAACCCGCCTCCGCCAAACGTCCCATCTCTGCCAGGGCTTGTTCTGTCGTCGCGCAAGCCGTGCCGACCACATCCGTCCCGCAGAAATAGTCGGCCTGCTCCACCGCGAGAAACTCGCCCAGCCGCGCCGCGCTCCAAGACTTGGCGTAGAACTGCCGGACCGTCGCGCTCCAGCAAGGCCCTTCTCCCCCGCGAGGCAAGCCCGCGACCAACGGCGCTAACAACTCGGCGCTATCTGGACTCCAGCCCCAAGGCCTGAGCGCGTTGACCTTGCGCTCGGCAAGCGCCGCTAGGCCATCTGCGCTGCACTCGACGAACTCCGGAATCGCAAAGCTCAACTCCTGCATCCGCCGCAAAAAGGCCGACGAAGGCTTCTCGTGTAGAAGCACCACATCGTCACGAGCACATAGCAGCATGGGCAGCGCTTGAAAATCGGCCTCCAGCTCGGCCACCCGCCGCGTCGGCGTAAAACCCGGCCGCCCCAAGGCCACCTGCTCCTCGCAATTGGCGTTGAACCAATACACGGCCGGGCAGCGTCCCCGCGACTGCGAAAAAAGCTCCAGTTCGTCGATATAGTCCGCAGAAAGCCCGGCCTGGAGCCGACCCGCGCGATTGAAGCCAATGCCCTTGGCTCGCGCCGGCCCCAGTGGGAAGCGCAGCGTCTGACGATAGGCTTCCCATTCGCTCAGTCCGGCCTCCTGCCAGCGCCTAAACCACGTCAGTCCGTGTTTGACGTGGCCGATTTCGTCGCGGTAGATCCGCTCCAGAATTGCCGCAGTCTCCGGGTCATCCAACTGCCGATAGACCTGGGCGTAGTGCCGCGCGTAGTCGAGATTGGCTTGTTCAAGGGTCAGGCTCAAGCCCGTTACAAAGTCCATCGGGGTCTCCATCGGCCCGATGGCCTTCCAGAAAAAGTCGCCGACCGGAATCTGGCCAAACTCCACCCCAATCTCCTGCATCCGCTGCTGGTAGAGCCGCACGTGCTCCTGCTCGTCTTTGAGCGTCTGCACCAAGCCGCGGCGAAACTTCTCCGGTGCCTGCGGAAATTTGAGCAGGGCCAGTGCCATCAGCTCCAAGGCGAGCAGCTCGTGGTTGGCAAAAAAGTGCAAGACCAGACCGCGCTCTTTTTCGCTGTGGAAGTGGCGCACATCGCGGAAGCGGAGCTTTTCACGATGATGCCACTCGTCCAGCCCCAAGCCGGGGGGGCGACCCGGCGCACTGGGGGTCTTAATCCCCGCACCGGGCGCGTGGTCTTCGTGGCGATCAAGGACGACCAGCTTGTCTTCCCAGCGCGTTCCGAAAAGCACCTGCTCGGCAAATTGGCGAATTTCCATGCCGGGAATATAACGCATTCCCCGCCTTGACACTTGGCTCGGCCCGCCGTATCTAGCCCACCCCACCCCTTCCAAAAGGAGTCTCCAATGCAGGTCCAATCCGTCGAACTCATCCACTTGGACGTTCCGTTTACCTCCCACACCAATCAGCACATGAAGTACTGGCTGCCGCACTGGCGCATCGTCCAACTCTGCAAAATCACCCTCGCCGACGGCACTATAGGCTGGGGCGAGACCATCCCCAATTACACGTGGGCCAAGGTCCCTGAAGACATTGAAGACCGCATCGTCGGCCATGCCGTCGGCGATCTGCTGTGGCAGGATGCGCTGGGTGCTGGGGTCCAGCAGGCGCTTTTCGACGCGGTTGGCAAGGTCTTAGGTGCTCCGGCTTATCGTCTGTTGGGCACCAAGGTCCGCACGTGGTGTCCGCTATCGTGGTGGGCGATGGACATGCCATCCGCCGACTGGGCGCGCCAGTGTGCTGACGCCGTCGCGCAAGGCTATACCACCGCCAAGCTCAAGGCGCGGACTTGGTGCGACCTGCACGCCTGCATCCAAGCCATCATCGCGGCCGTTCCCCCGCAGTTCAAGCTCGACTTGGACTTCAACGGCACGCTCGCCAACGCCGCCAGCGCCGTCGAGTTTTTGGCGACCTTGGAGCAATACCCGCAGGTGGCCATGATTGAGTCGCCGATCCCCCAAACCGATGTGGCCGGCAACGCCCAAATCCGCAACCACATCCGCCGTCCACTGGCCATGCACTACGGCTCGCCGCCAATTCTCACCACCCTGCAAGAAGACGTCGCCGACGGTTTTGTGGTCGGCGTTGGGGCCCACGGCATCGCGCAGCAATCCGCGGTCGCGGACGTGGCCAACAAGCCCTTCTGGCTCCAGCTCGTCGGCACGGGCATCACCACCACGTGGGCCGCCCACTTGGGCGCGGTCTGCCCCCAGAGCAAGTGGCCAGCCATTACCTGCATGAACATCTGGGAGAGCCAGCTATTGGCCGACCCCATCCAACTGCGCGGCGGCTATTACCGAGTTCCAGAACAACCCGGCCTCGGCGTCGAGATTGACCTACAGGCCATAGAGCAATATCGAGTGGATTACAGTTGGGTCGATCCGCCCCGCCACGTCTATCGCTACGCCCGCGCCAACGGCGAAGTCACCTACTATGGCTGCTCCAAGCAAGACCTCCACAGCGAATATCCCCGCGACGCCATGCCCATCTGCGAAAGCGGCTCTGAATGCCTCCCCGTCGAAGATGACGGCAGCCGCGAGTTCGCCCAAATTTACGAAGCTGTGCAGGATGGGGGGACGTTGAGAAGAGTAGAGCAGACCAAGCCTTGAATAAAGGTTCTTACCCTCGCCGCTACGACCTCGACGCCCTGCGCGCCGCGGCGATGTTGCTCGGCATCGTATTACACGCGGGGTTATCCTTCACCCCGTTTCCCTGGCCGGTTCAGGATACACAACAAAGCGGTTTCTTCGGACTGTTATTCACCGCAATTCACGGCTTCCGCATGCCGGTGTTCTTTGTGTTGAGCGGTTTTTTCACGGCCATGCTTTGGCGCGGGCGCGGCTTGAAAGCCTTGCTCTCCCATCGCTTGTTCCGCGTGTTCCTGCCGTTCTTACTCGGGCTGGTGACAGTCATCCCCGCGGTAAACTGGATCAGCGGCTGGACCATTGCATCCGCATTTGAAGCCACTGTGGCCAAAGCCGAGGAAGACAGTATCTGGAGCGCAGCCAGAAACGGGGACCTCGCCGCCATTGAACGGCACTTGAAAAACGGAGCCGATATCGATGGTATTGATCCGGTGTTTGGGCAAACTCCCCCCGTATGGGCCGCACTGGTCGGTCGGGCTGAAACCGTCGATTGGCTGCTGCAAAACGGGGCCGCTGTTAATGGCCGCACCAAGGATGGCGGAACGCCCTTGCACGCGGCCGCTTTCCTGGGACGGATGGAAGTCGCCAAATTGCTGCTTCAGCACGGAGCAGATATTGAGGCAAAAAACAACAACGGGGTGACGCCTCGGGCAGCTTTGAAGGCAGATTGGGAATTGACTCGGTATTTGGCGGGCTTGTTGCAGATTGAGCTCGATGAACGACAAGTCAAGGACGGTCGCGTTGAAATCGGCAGACTGTTCGAACAATCCTCTGCTGGCGACGGTCGGGAAAAAACCGACAAGGCAGAGGAGAAATCGGTCGGGTTTCTCAAAGCGATGGCATCGCCGATCTTTGCCGTGCCGGTTTTTCACCACCTTTGGTTCTTGTGGTTCCTCTGCTGGTTGGTCCTCGTCTTCGCACTCTACGCCCGTCTCGCTGATTGGCTGCAATGGCAGGGACCGCCCAAGTGGCTGGTTCTTTCACCGGTTCGATTTCTCTATTTGATCCCCCTGACCATGATCCCACAGTCGCTCATGGGACTGGTCGTGCCCAGTTTTGGACCGGATACCTCCTTGGGCCTTCTACCCATGCCGCACATATTACTTTACCACGCCCTCTTTTTCGCTTTCGGTGCCCTGTATTTCGACTGCGACGATCCAGACGACCGAGTCGGAAGATGGTGGTGGCTAGCCCTTCCCTCGGGATTGTTCATCGTCTTCCCACTCGGGCTCGAATTTGCAACGGGTACATTTGGATTTCGCCAAGAGATATTCGGCCCGGCTATGGCCCGTACCGCAGCAGTAGCGTTGCAGGCGATCTACGCTTGGATGATGCCCTTTGGGTTCATTGGCTTGTTCCGCAAACTCTGCGTCTGCGAAAACAAAACCATTCGCTACTTGTCGGATTCGTCGTACTGGCTGTACGTGACGCATGTGCCGCTGGTCATTGGCGCTCAATTGGCGGTGCGCGATTGGCCGCTTTCTTCAGGGGTAAAGTACTTCCTAGTTTTGCTCGCAGTCACCGGCCTTCTATTGCTGATCTACCAATTTCTCGTCCGCTACACCTGGCTGGGCAGACTGCTGAATGGTCCGCGCGTCCGCCCGACGAGCTAGCGGTCGCCGTTATACGTTCATTTTCGCAAGGGCGTTCTCGTAAGCGCCGTACGTCGCATCGTCGAAGAGGACGAAACGCACTTCATCGAGACCATCGTGTGCTTCGAGGAATTGCTTCACCGCATGGAGCGCGATGACCGCCGCCTGCGCGACCGGATAACCGTACACGCCGGTGCTAATGGATGGAAAGGCAATCGTCTTGATGCCGTGCTCCACTGCAAGCCTTAAACTTTCCCGATAACAGCTAGCAAGAAGTTCGGGTTCACCAGCGGTTCCGCCCCGCCAGATCGGCCCCACAGTGTGGATGACGTGCTTGGCGGGAAGGTTGCCCCCCGTCGTGATTACGGCTTGACCCGTGGGACAACCGCCCTGCTCGGCGCGGATTGCGCTGCATTCCGCCATTATGGCCGGTCCCCCAGCGCGGTGAATGGCACCATCGACGCCACCGCCGCCCATGAGTTGCTCGTTGGCAGCGTTGGCGATCGCATCGACTTGTTCCCGTGTAATATCCCCACGCACAAGCGCGAGGGACGTTTGGTTAATTTTCGTTATCATAAAGAATTCTCCTCACCGTCGCCTTCCCTTCGCAGACCTTCGCTACAACAGCTTCATGCGCCACGTTCCTCCACAGGCGTTGCCAAAGCGCACGCCGCCCCAATCGCGGGCAGCGCCGCTGGACGACAGGGCATCGGCCCAATGCGTTGCAGCGCATTCGCGGCCTTCGTTGCCAAGCGCACTTGCGATGGCCTCGCGCACCCCTTGGGGCCGAATGTGCGGAAAGGTTTGCCGGGCTGCGTTGTCGCGGACGACCGTTGGGTGGCGAATGCTGTCGATCAGCGAGCGTGCAACTTGAGCTTCTTATATCAATTGTCCTAATAAGGGCCATATGCAATATTCCTACAACGAGCCTACAACGGGCTTTCAGGGAAGGTATGGCGAGCGATGGAGACGAGGAACGAGAAGACCAGGGCAAAGACAGCCGCCGTCCGTGCGTGGCTAGTGGCTTTTCTGCCAGCCCTCGTGGCTCCCGCCCAGGGCCTGCAGGTGGAGGGCTTCACCAGCGCGGCGGTTCAGGAGGCCGTGTCCAGAGCCTCCGCAGGGGACACACTGGTGTTTATAGGGGGAGAGTACCTGTTCACCGAGACGGTCGTCATCGACAGGAGCATCACCCTTCTCGGCGCGGCCGAACTCGTGGACGTGGGCGAGGTCGAGCCGGGAGAGCCGAATGACCCGCCGTACTGGGACTCTCCTCCCTCCGTGTGCTACACCGAAGACAGCGACCTCGACCTGTTCCACGTGGCGAGCGACGCCGTGACCTTCGAGAGCCTCAAGCTCGTGGGGGCCATTACCCACGAGGCGGGAACCGGAGACGGCATCGCCGTTGTCGGGCACGACCAGCTCGAGATCGGCAACTGCGAGATCACCCGCTTCCGCAAGGGCATCGACTTCATGAACTCCCGCGGGGGCGTGGTCACCGGGAGCTACCTGCACGAGAACTATCGCAATGGCTTCGGCTATGGGATCAGCATTACGGGGACGACCATGGCCACCGGCGGTTCCGAGGTCGCCATAGCGCGCAACGAATTCACCTTCAACCGCCATTCCATTGCCTCCAACAGCCCGCAGACCCGGTTCACCGTGGAGAACAACTACTTCCACGACAACGACCTAGTTCAATGGCAGGCCTGCGTCGATACCCATCCCCAGGGCGGGTACGCGATTCGAGCCGTGGTCCGCGACAACATCTTCGAGCGCACCCGGCCCATGGCCTTCAAGAGCGGCAGCCTGGAGATCACCGGGAACTACTTCGATCCCGGCTGCGGAGACTACTCGGTCGGCGGGTACTCCCGGATGCTGGACTTCGGCGATCCAACGCACAACGGCAATCACATCGCCGAAGCCGTGCTCCACAACATCTACATAGGGGACAACGTGAACGCCACGGATCCGTGGCGCCGGCTGTTGTGGGTGGACGACTACGACTACGAGGGGGAGACGAAGTTCGTGGCCTACAACCTGTTCGTCGACGGCCGGCTCTTCAAGTACAACAGCGCCCTGAGTTCTGCGCCCCGCCATCCCTTCCCGGACTCGAGCCCCAGTCCTTTCGTTGGACACATGTATGTCACCCTGCCCGGCGCAGAGGAGCGCGTCGATACCCTCGAGACCAACACCTGGTACGACCTGCACGCGCTGGCCGTCGACCCTCAGGGAGCGAATGACATCGCCGAGATCGGCGTCCAGCTCATCAACTCCAGGCGCCTCGCCTCCGCCACCGGCGATCGCATCGCTCTGGAGGAGTTCTCAGCCGGCGACAGCTACTTCATTCGAGGTGCCAGCGGGTCCGTGTACTCGAGAGAGGGGGAGGGTTCAGCGGATTGGACGGACCGCACGGGGATCGAGGGCCTGTACGTCGACGGCACAGAGACGGCCTGGGGAACCGACGGCCGCGACCGCATTCACCTCACAGCGCGATTCAGGGTGTCGGATCAGGCCCTCGGGGGAAGGTGGCGCATGTTCGGGTATGCCCGCGACCAAGACGGCAATCTGCCCGTCGCACCCTGGCACGAGTTGCTGGAGGGCTGGCCCATAGAGGTCGACGGCCACGTGGCGACATCGATAACCAGCGCTGCCTCGGACCAGGTGGCACCCCAGAAGACGAGGCTCGATAGCATCTACCCGAATCCCTTCAATCCGGTCACCACGATCCACTTCACGCTCTCGGAGTTGCAGCACGTGACGCTGTCGGTCCACACTCTCACGGGGCAGCTGGTGGAGACGCTGTTCAGCGAGACCAGGAGCCGCGGGAGTCACTCCGCGACGTGGGATGCCTCGGATCGGGCTTCGGGTGTCTACCTGTGCAGGCTGACAGGGGCTGACCAGGTCTCTCGGATGCAGAAGATGGTTCTGATCAAATAAAAAGGCGACGACGCGAATCTCCGCGACGACGCCTTGCTCGTCATACGCTCGCTGGGGCGAGACCGTCCGGGATCAGCCCTATGGCTCGACATGGACGTAGTTCAACCACCCACTCGTCCCGGTCCCGTTGCGAAGCTTAACCCGGGACACCTGCAGAACGCCCGCCATCGCGCTCGTTGCAGACGACAATCCCCATTGACGAGAAAGTTGAAGTGTCACAGGTCGGTTACCTCCTCAAGATCGCGGGGGTTGCTGATCGCAGACCGCTTAAATACCGGAATGTTCGTTCCCCCCACCCGTCGCACCGAGAGAGCCAGCAGTCCGTCCAGACCCGTCTTCACCGCCTCGGATCCTAGTTCGTTACAAAACCCGTAGTCGGTGTCGTATGTCAGCTCCGGCCATTCATCTTTCTTCGGCCGCAGGTCCTTGACGCGCCCGTCGAAATCGCACGCAAAACGCATGTACCGTGTGGGTAGGTCACGGACAAGTTTGGAACGATAGTGCCGGGCCTCAGCTTCCGCCGTATTGGCTTCCGTGGAGCAGTAAAACACGCGGAACGAACCATCCGAAAAGCGCGAGACACCATATCCTGTCCTATCGAGTCTAGGCTTACGTTTGAACGGTTCATCGAGAAGCGCTTCAAGCGAATCCTTAGCGTTTTTCGATTCCAGCAGATCCATGAGCTCGTCTCGGCCCTCCTGATCCAATCCGAGTTCATGCATAAACTCTTCGTCCTCGCGATAGCTCGCTAGTCGGTATACCGCGACCTGCCGAGACTCGATCGGAATCGATTCAAGCACTTCTACTTGCCCGCCGCCTCTTCAACGAATTCCTTCACGAGCAGCAGGTTTTCCATCGATCCCTCCAGCAACCGTTGCATCGGCGTCTGTCCGCCCAACGTCGCCTGCTGCTCACGGAGCCACTTGTTCTCGTCGTCCTCACTCAGAAACAGCGCGGACAACGTTTTTCGGATGTGAAAGAGATATACGATTCGGTCCTTGGTGTCGCGTCCCTTGAGAGCAGTGCGTCCATTCAACAGGTCTGAGACATATGACTTTTCCGACGATTCATGCCCGAGCAATGGCACGGCGTCTTCAGAGTTCAGGTGCCAAGTTTCCAAGAGTTTATTGATGAACTGGACCGGGCCAGTCAACCTCGCTTTCCTTTCAGGAGCGGAAAAGAAATGTATCTTGAATAACGACCAATCAATCGACCCCATGGAGTCCGTCACATAGGGACCTTCCGCCGTCTGAGAAACTGCTTTCACTGCGGAGTTCATCACATAGGAACCCGCCTCTCGGGCAAGTATATCCGATCCAAATCGACTACGAACGATTTGCAAAATTTCCTTCGTTTTTTTGATCTCCTGCTCCAGTTCTGCGAGCGAGTCTTCCGTGATCTGGATGAAAAGCGCTCGTTGTCCGGCTACGGGTTCGTCGAACTCCAACCGGGCAAAGACAACGGGAACAAGCCTGCACTCCACATTTGGGTCCGACACAACGCGGAGGTCGCTATTTAGGCTGACGTCTGCTAGAGTTGGAGCAATCGCAATGGCGCTGGTCCTGAGTTCCTCGTTGTCCAATTCCGGTCGGGACGAGAAGAACGCCGAAAAGTGTTCAGGTACGAATGGTTCGACTCCTACCAACGCAGCAAAATTGATCAAGTTCTCTCTTCGTTCATCTTGGTCAATACGTCGAACGGATGAACGGATCAATTGTGCGGCTGCCAATATGCCACGTCCATTCCCATCGCTTCCACAAGCGCTCTCGAATTCAGCGATTTCGCTCGCCGGGACGTCAAACGTTGCGTGCTTCTCGATGAGAGCCGCGAGCTTGTCAACGGCATCTTGAGATAAAGACAAAAACTTGACTGCATCAGTTCGGAACGCCGAATTGTCAATCCAGCGCCCCAATGCGCTAATTAGATCACCTGACATGATTTCGTCCTCTATTGACCGCTCAAAAATGTCTCTCTACCCGTTGGTCCTTCTATCAGACCGCGGTCGCGGGTCCATGAGTAAACATTTTATCGCCCCGCAGGATTCCCGCATGACTAGGCGCGATTTCAAGGTTACTTGCCGAGGTGTATCCTGTCCCTAAAGCTGTTCCATCATCAACTCCATCGCCACCGCACGTTTCGTCCGCAAGGAAAGGAACGCCACCGCGCCCGTCAAGAGAATGAGCGAAGTCGTTGACTGTGTAGGCTCTGGTTCTCTTTCCGCGAACTTGACTATGTATCGCCATTTTTCACAATAATTTGACGACAACATATACACTTTTCACAGGCTATCAAGTCATGGCCTGGACCGACAACGGCGCACATGGCCCGGTTCTTTTATTTGACGTCGATCTCTTCCAGCCGCGATAGGCGCTGATCCATATTGTCGAGGAAGGGCTTAGGGTCGTCGATGAACATCCGGGGAGAGCGCCGCCGACGGCTATGGATTTGGTGGTGCCGCTCCAAGGTCTTGAGGCTCTTTTCCAATTCTCGGAGGGCTTGATGCGTCTCAAAGTGGAGTCGTCTGGGACGGCGTACCCGCAGGCCCGGCTGACCAGCACGCTTGTAGAGTCGCAGCTACGGTACGCTATCCTTCTCTTCGGCGCGGGGCACTTCCTCGCTGCGAATAAAACCATTGCAAAGGGTACAATGAATGACCCGCAGGCCCGGTTCCTTCCCTTTGGGCGTCCGGCGCGGGGGCTCAAGGACAACGCGCGTGTTGGTGACGCGGCGGCATTGGGGGCAATAGGTAGTGGACATAAACAATCCTCCGCAAAAGTTGCCAATGGGATTACGTGTCGATAATTCGCCGACGTCCTCCCTCCAACCGGCTCAGCACCTCCAGACACCGCGGCCGGCGGTTATTCTGCTCTCGCAAGGAAGCCAGATACGCTTCCCATTCTTGCTTGCGACCGGTCCGCGTGAGCGCATTTTTCATGTTTCGCAAAGAGGGAACCGCGGCCTCGTACCCACTCACCTGCACCTGGGCGATCTGTCTTTCCGCAGTTTCCTGCCAAATGGCTATCGCCCGATCCGGGTGGGCCGACTTGATGGCCTCGGCCACCTCGGTGGGGTTGACGAGGAAGTCAGACAGTCCCAACCCACCCTTTTTGCGGCTGGCATAGTCGTACCACTTGAGCACCTCATCCGGCTTCTTCTCGGCAATAGCCAACCGGATTAGTGTCCCGGTCATAGGTGCCTCCGCTGCTTGGTGATGAGTACGCACCTCGACTTCAGAGGCCGGCAGGGGCCAAGCTACCTTCGGATCACTCTTGCGTTTCCGACCGACACCGGGCCGCCGACCAGTTTCCAGATAGTGCCGCGCCCAAGCATCGACGCCCTTGCCGAGGCGCACCTTGCGAGCGGCTTTGCACAAATCCTGAAAACCGGCCAGACCAGGCGCAACAAAAAACTCCTCGGCCTGAATGGCCAACCCGGCGAGCGGGTCGCCGCTTTGCTCGTTAATCGTCTGTAGCTGATGGCGCAACCTCGCTTCAATGCCCGGATAATGGGAGTGAACCGCCTCCATCCCCTGATGGCACCAGCGGCGGGCCTCTTCCCAGCGGCGTTTGGCCAGCAGGCGATCCACCAAGCGTTCATAGCTAAAAGTGATGGGTGCTTCGCGCTCGCACAGCGGGATGATCTCGTCTTGGCGGCCGGCCTTTTCCAAGGCGCGAATCAGCCAGTCGGCCAGTCGGTCCCGCTTGTAGCGCAACTCTTCCTCAGTAGCCTTGAAGGTCTCGAGACGCTGCGCTAGCCGATCACTCACCGCGGACCAATCGCTTTCGGCGTAGGGCCTTTTCCAGAGGTGGGCCAAGCCAGCGTCGCACAGACTGTATTCGTCGGCCTGCTCCATATCTATGGCCCATTCTATCTGGTCCGCTGGCGACAGGGAAGCCGTATCTAGGGCCTGAAAAAGGACATCGAGGCAGTCGGAGAACGCCGCGTCGGATTCGCCCTCGCGATCGTACTGTAGCACTTGGTTGGCCGCGGCCAATAGCTCCGGCCCCAGTTGCACCGCTGCGTCGGCCTGTCCGGCTTCTATCAGCCCTTTGAGGGCCGCCTTGAGGCGATCCGTGTTAATCGCAGGGGGAGCGTAGTCGTAGTCGCCCCATGTCGGCTCTTCTAAGTCGCGGAGCTCGCGGCGGATCATCTGGAGAATTTTTTGCGTCTGGCCCGAGGTCAAGTCGCGGCGGTCGGCGAGCAATTGGCGCACCTCGTCGTGCGCGTCCGCGAGTTCAATCACCAGCGCCACGAGTTCGGCTTTGGTCTGCTCTTGGAGGTACGGACGCAGGGATGCCGTTTTGGACTTTTTGGATTTCGAGCGTCCGGAACGCGCCTCTTCCAAGCCGTCCTCGTACTCATCGAATTCCTCCAACTCGTCGGACTCTTCCCCTATCGCCTCTAGTTCCAGCAGGCGCGGATCGTCCTCCTCAACTTGGCCAATAGCACTCTCTGTCTTGATGCTTTCCAAGTATTCCAGCACCACCGCCACCGCGTGTTTGCAGGTCGTCCAGTAGGGACAGGTGCATTCGGATTCTAGGTTTTTCCTTCCCTCAATGCGCACCCGGGTGGCATAGCGCCGGGTTCCCATTACCCAGGCTACCAACGCCCCGTCCTCGGCGCGTCCCAAGTCCCCAACGGCTCCGCTTCTCTGATAGGAGCGTCCCCGGGCGACGATGCGGTTTTCCGCCCATTCCTCTAGGTCTTCCCAAGTGAGTTTTGAGAAAGGATCGCTGGGCTTTTTCTGCTTGGTACTTTTCTTTTTTTGACGAGCCATCTTCGTTCAGTCCTTCATCAGTTGTTTCTCAATACCCCTCCACACTGCTGGTCTTCCCCCCATGAGCAAAATCGGTATCGCGGAGTTCGCCGCCGATATTGGAGGTTGGGATCGTCGAAGAACATCCGGGGATAGCGCCGCCGACGGCCCCAGATTTGGTAGTGGACATGGACAATCCTCCGCAAATTTTCTTACAATATGTACTAATAAACCCGCCGCGCCAGTGTCGGGCGGATCAACGTGGTGGCGGTCTCAAGGAATTGAACAGATGATCGACCAGAAGATGGAAAGCTACTTTGCCGATTGGGCCAAGCGGGAGGAGGTCGCCGAGTCCATGGTCCCGCTCATCGGCAAACTCTACCGGGATTACGGCGTGGTCACCACGATCTACGGCCGCTCCCTGGTGCACAACTCCACGATTGATATCCTCAAAGCCCATCGCTTTGCTCGCCAGGTGATCAAGGACGAACTCTCCGTGTCTTCGAGCTTTGTGGTCCTCCAGGCCCTGTCCCGGCTGGATCTGGCCCCGACGCGGATAGATATCGGCAAGTTGACCACCAAGTTCCACAGAAGTAACGCGAACATGGATGTGGACGCTTTTGTGCGCCAGCAACTGGCTGAGATCAATGGCGGCAAGACGCGGCTGGACAAGCCGCAGGACGTGGTGCTCTACGGCTTTGGCCGAGTCGGACGCATACTGGCGCGGATCCTGATCGCACGCAGCGGCGGGGGCGATAAGTGGCGGCTGCGGGCCGTGGTGGTGCGCACGGGCTTGGAGGGCGACTTGGTGAAACGGGCCAGTCTGCTGCGGCGAGACTCCATTCACGGCCCCTTCAAGGGGACCATCGTCATAGACCAAAAAGAAAACGCCATCGTCGCCAATGGCAACATGATCCGCGTCCTCTACTCGGACACCCCGGAGGGCGTAGATTACAGCGCCTACGGCATTGAAAACGCCATTGTGCTCGACAACACCGGTGTCTGGCGGGACCGCGAGGGCCTCGAGCGCCACCTCCAAGCCCCGGGGGTCGCCAAGGTCGTCCTGACCGCACCCGGCAAGGGCGATGTCCCCAATATAGTCTACGGCATCAACGACGATTGCATTGTGGAGGAAGAACGGATCCTCTCCGCCGGCAGCTGTACTACCAATGCCATCGTGCCGGTGCTCAAGGTCGTGCACGACCGCTACGGCATCGCCAGCGGCCACATCGAGACCTGCCATTCCTACACCAACGACCAGAATCTCATCGACAACTATCACAAGCACGAGCGGCGGGGTCGCGGGGCGCCTCGGCAATGAGAGAAGCGGCATCGTCGATTCGGGAGCGACCATTACCCAGGGCAAACGCTGCGTGTTGTACGTGTGGTACGACAACGAGTACGGCTACAGCGCCCAGGTGATCCGCATCCTGCAGCACATATCCGGTCTCGAACTGCCCTATTTTCCCAAGTGATGGCCCCCAATGCCTGCAATCGACGCCAGGCCTGGGCAAGGACACTTTGCAACCTTATCATTAACCCGATTCTATTATCCAATAACTGGGACAGATCTCCATGAAAGAAAAGCGAAAAGCGAAATACCGGGTCGGCGTCATTGGCTGCGGACGGGCCGGCACCAGCCGGGCCCGGGCCTTTGATGTGCACCCCTTGTGCAAGGTGGTGGCCATTGCCGATACGGATGCGGAAAATCTGGCGCTGGGTTGCCGCCGCTTCGGGGTGCCCGGCTACGCCACCTACGAGGAGATGTTGGCACGCGAGTCGATCGATATCGCCATGCCAGTGCTGCCGGTGGGAGCCAACGCCGGAGCAGTGGTGGCCGCGGCCCAGGCCGGGGTCAAGGCCATCTTTTGCGAAAAACCGCTGACGGCCCGGCTGTCCGCAGCCGACCGCATGGTGGAGAGCTGCCAGCGGCGGGGCGTGTATCTGGCCTCGGGCGTCATGGTGTCGAGCCATCCAGACTACCGCCGGGCCTACGAGTTGGCCGCGGGGGGGGCGATTGGCCAAGTGCAGCGCATCAATCTGTACGGCGGCAACGGCCAAGGTGGCTGCCACGGTTTGAACTTGGCGCGCAAGTTCGCCGCCAAGGTGCCGGCGGAGTGGGTCGTCGGCCGGGTCGAGGGCGATCCCCATAGCGATCACGAGGAACCCTACGAGGAAGGAGCCACTGGTTTCGGCGGCGTGGGCGGGTACATTCGCTTTGGCAATGGCATAGAGTGCTTCAGCAGCTTCCCGGGCCCGACCTGGCGCGGCCTCGAGGTGGTGGGCAGCGAGGGGCTGATCTGCAATTGGAACAATACGGCCCTCGGTTTGCGCCTGTTCAAGCACAGCGGTCGAGGGGCCCCTTTGGTCGAGGTGGAAGGGGTGTTCGAGCAATACACCGAGGAGGAGAGGGGGTACGACGACGAGGGCTGGCAGGATCCCGGGCCGGTGATGCGGGCCATTGTCGAGGATATCGTCCGCGTCCTCGAAGAAGGCGGAGACTTGGCAATCACCAGCGGCGACGATTTGCGCCATGCCCTGGAGTTGGCCGTGGCCCTGCGCCAATCGCACCGGCAGGGCGGCGCCCGGGTGTCCCTGCCCTTGGCGGACCGCTCCCTAGTGATGTACCCGGAAAAGATGCGCTGGAACTACAAGAAAGACCTCATGGGTCGAGCCGCCTATATGGCGCAGATGGCGCGCCAAGTCGAGGGGGGCGCCTGAGAAGCTCTCTACCACCGCTCCCGAGAAAGGCACAACGACAATGTCTCATTTGCCGACCATTCAGGTCGAAACCTTAACAACCGCTCGCAAGGATGCCAACCACAACGCCTTCACAGATCTCTGCTCCTACGCAGGCAGATTTTACCTGACCTTCCGGAGCTCTCCCGACGGCCACGGCATCTCGAGTTCCGCCTGGGTCGTCGTCCTCAAAAGCGACGACGGTCGCCGTTGGTCAGAGGCATTCACCTTTTGCGTCCCAGGTCGCGACACGCGCGACCCCCACTTCCTCGTCTTCAAGGGATCGTTGTTCGTCTACACCGGTACCTGGCTGCTGCCGGAGGCGGGCCTCCCCCTGAACCTCAACGAACATCTCGGGTACGCTGCGTGGACCGCGGACGGATCCAAGTGGAGCGGACCGACGCAGATGGAGGGCACGTACGGCCATTACATCTGGCGGGCGGCCGCGCACGGCGACCGCGCGTTCTTGTGCGGCCGGCGGCGGCGCGCGTACGCGTCCGGCATAGCGGACGAGCAGGAGCCCGAGTCGATCGAGGCGGCGATGCTCGAAAGTGCTGACGGCCTAGTGTGGTCTTTCCGGTCTCTCTTCGTCGGGGATTTCGGCGATGAAACCGCGTTCCTGTTCGACGCAGATGATTCTGCGGTGGCGCTGGTTCGCGGCGGCGGCGAAGCGCAGGCTCGCATCTGCCGCTCGGCACCCCCTTGGACGGTCTGGACATCCGTATCCCTCGACCGCAATGTCGGCGGCCCCTTGCTGGCGCGCTGGGGCGACCGCTGCCTCGTAGGAGGGCGCAAACGCAAGGCAGACGACACCGCGGCGACCTCGCTCTACTGGCTGCACGAAGACGCGCTGCACGAAGCAGCAGAGCTGCCGAGCGGTGGCGACTGCTCTTATCCTGGGTTTGTGGCGCTGAGTGCAGAACGAGGACTGTTGTCTTATTACTCGAGCCATGAAGGCAGCACAGCCATCTACCTCGCCGAACTGACAATGCGCTAGTAGTCTGCCTGAGACCGCGTTCAGAGGTGCTTTAATCAGTAGTCTCGCAGGGCGCCGTCGGGTCCAATCACCGGCGCCCGGGTATAGGGCACAGGCGGATAGTGCGGGAACGCTTCGTCGTTCAGTTCAATCCCAATGCCGGGAGTCTGCGGAACAATCAGGAAACCGCCCTCGCACCGCAGTGGCATCTCGACCAGATCTCGTTTCGGGGCATCGTACTCGTCCCTCGGGTACTCCTGAATGGCGACGTTGTGGATGGCGGCGTCGAGTTGCACGCACGCCGCGGTCAGGACGCAACTCAGCGGGTTGTGCGGGGCAACGCCCACGTAACTTGCTTCGGCCAGCGCCGCGATCTTTTTGCAATTCGTGATTCCACCGGCGAGCGACAAGTCCGGCCGGAGGTACGAAGCCCCCTTGTGGGCCAGCAACTCGCGGAACTGGTAGGTGGTGTAGAGCCGCTCGCCCATGGCCACTGGCACCGGCATATTGGCCGCGACATGGCCCCACGCATCCATGTTTTCAGGCTCGATAGGGTCCTCGAAAAAAAACAGGCCATAGGGCTCAAGCGCCTTGGCCACCTCAATGGCCTCCGGCGGCGTGAGGCGGTTGACTACATCGACCATGAGATCGATCTCGTCGCCCACGGCGTCGCGCACCGCCTGCAAGGTAGCCGCGGCGTGCTTAGCCATGCCGCGAAACGACAGTTGCTCTAGGCTTGTGCCCTCGCCGGACGCAAAGGCGCCGAACGGATAGAGACGCAGGGCTGTGTAGCCGCCCTCGACCATGCGCCGGGCGTCTTCGGCCAACTCCGCCGGGGAGTCGCCCTGCAGATGGGAGTACACGCGTACGCGCTCCCGCGTGGGACCGCCCAGCAGCGAATGAACGGGTAACTCGGCTACCTTGCCCTTGATGTCCCACAGCGCCATGTCGATTGCACCGATCGCAGCCATAGTGTCTGCGCCGCCGCGAAACACGCAGCGGCGGAACAGATGCTGCCAGTTGCGCTCAATGTGGAGGGGATCCTTGCCGATTAGGTACTCGGCGCAGTACTCCACCGCCGCAATGGGCGCAAACGGCGTGCCGCTGGTACCGCTTGCGGGGTGCAACTCGCCGACCCCCGCTATGCCCTCGTCAGTGTGCACCCGCACGTAGATAAAGCGGCTGGCCCGCAGGGTCTCGATCCTCGTGACTTTCATACCGCTACGCCTCCCTCACGTCCCTGCAACGCCCCACTCCCCACCATCGCGATCTCCAGCGCCCTCAGCCCATCGCGGTGATCAACGGCAAAGGGCGCTCCAGCGCGGCACTGGTCGATATAGTGGGCCACCTCGGCCTTGTACGCCGGTCCGAAACGCTCGATAAAAAACAGCACTTCTGCGCCGTAATCGCGCAGGGCGAATTCCCGCCGCTCGATTAAGCCCCGCCGCCCAAAGGCCTCCACTTCCACCAAGAGCGAGTCGGCACTAAAGGCCCCCACATGCACCAACCCCTCCGTCCCGTAAACCCACGTCTCATTGCGATACCCAGCCACGTGATTGCGGCTCACCGTCACTTGGCCGATTAAGTTCTCGGGAAAGTACATCTGTAAGAGGGCATCGTCGAAATCCTCTTTGACGTCCGTGTGCTGCTGGTTGTAAAGCAGACTACCAAAGCCAGCCAGCCGCTCGGGCCGCTGTCCGCCGAGCCAGAGGATCTCGTCGATATTGTGGACCGCCATATCCGAGAGTAGGCCGGAGCTATTGTACCCGTCGGGCGGCGGCACTGGATCTTCGAGGATCGAGACGATCTTGAACGGCGCGCCGATAGCGCCTTGATCCAACAGGACTTTGGCCCATAACAGCGGGGCGTCGAAGCGGCGCATAAAAGCCTGCATCAGCGCCGTGCGGCGAAAATCGTCGGCGTCTAGATAGGCGGCAAACTCCCGCGCGGTGGCCAGCGAGTGCGTCAGCGGCTTTTCCATCAAAACGCGCCAGCCCGCGTCGATCAAGGTCTGCGCATCGCGGTAGTGGTTTTCAGTGCGCGAGGCAATGAACGCGCCGTCGGCTGCCTTAGCCGCGACCAGTTCCTCTACATCTTTGAAGACACCAATCGCCGTTTCTTGGCCTGTCTGTAGTTGGGCCGCGATCTCGGCGGCCAAGTCGCCGTAGCCGTCCACTACGGCGGTCAACGCGCAATCGCCCCGCTCGCTGGCCAGCTCTTGGACGTGGCGGGCGTGGAATGCGCCAATCCGGCCGACGCCGACGACCGCTATTCTAAAACATTCCGCCATGGGCAAATCTCCGTGGTCAATCCTCAATGGTTACTGAAGACAAATAGACGCAAGACTCCCCGTCGGGCGATTCGTAGGTCGAGTAGTACGCGATGAGCGCGTGATCGTCGCCCATCGGCAAGATGCCGCCGTAGCCCGTGTCGCCGCCGCTGGGCAGTACGGCCTTTAACTGAATATCGCCGTCTTCGTAGAGGAAAACTCCGGTGCGGAGTTGGGTCTGGTCGTGCGGGCTGAAGGGTTCGTTGAATTGGTCGGCCGTGGCGCGAATCCCTTCGTTGTTGAAGCTGCGGCCGGTGACGAGTATGTGGCGGCCTACTTGGGCTATGGCCGAGCCGTAGCAGCGCGATTCGTGCGACAAGGTGCGCTCCCATTGGTCGTAGGGCGGTTGTGCGGTGGAAAGCAGGGCGCAGTAGCCTCGGGCGCGGGTGACGGCCAACAGGCGCTGGTCTTCCCCAAAGCAAAGAGACGTTTCGCTCGGCGCTTGCACGCCAAATTCGAGGCCGGTTGTGTCGCGGTATTCAGGGTGCGTGGTACCGTGGATGATTTCGCTGACCCACTGCCAGCGTTCCCCGTCGTCGGAAACGAGCAAATCGACCGAATTGTGGCTGGCGTGGGGGGTGTGGCCGACCGTGTCGCAAGCGACCCAATAGCGGCCCTCGTGCTCCACCGGATGCCAGAAGTCGTGATTCATCACAAAGCAGCGCCGGGGCGGACTCCAAACCTTCCCGTCGGTCGTCGCGGCGACTATTTGCTGCGATGTGAAGCCGTACTCAGGCTCTGCTTCCCCTGCGGCTTCTTCGCGGCTGAGGCGCACTCCGTACACCAAGAGCCGGTCGCCCACGGGCAGCAGGTTCGGGTCGATGGTCTTCGCGCCTAGGGCGATTTGGCTGGTCCAAGTCTCCAGATCTGCAGACGAGCAGACGCGGATTTGCGAATCGCCGCTGCCGTGGCCACTGCCACCGACAAAGCATACGTGATACGCGCCCTTCCAGCGCACCAAGCTGCCGACGTGCCAGCCGCGACCGCCGCCGAAGATTTTTCTCGTCCAATTCACTTTCACCGTAGCCATGTCATTCGTCCTTTCGCCGCTCTTAGAAGCGGTCAATTCCAATATTTCCCGTAGAGCATCCGCAGCCGCTCCTTCGCCGCTGGAGGAATCGCCGCTGGGTCGGTGATGATGGCGCGTTCGGCGGCGCGCAAACAAGGGCAAGCGGATTCAGCCGGCAGGCGCGTGGCAACCTCGGAGACGATCTGCTTGGCCAAGGTGCTGTTGGCCCGTAGCACCGCTAACACTTGATCAACGGTCACGTCCTCCTCCTCCTCGTGCCAGCAGTCGTAGTCGGTACCCGTCGCCAGCAACGCATAGCACATTTCCGCTTCGCGCGCCAGCTTAGCCTCGGGCAGGGCGGTCATGCCGATCACGGCCGCGCCCACGGCGTTGCGGTAGAAATGCGACTCAGCGCGGGTGGAAAAGGCCGGTCCCTCCATGCAGAGGTAGGTGCCACCCTCGTGGACGTTGGCACCCGCCGCTTGAGCCGCAGCAATGACCACGCCCCGCAATGTCTCACAGAACGGGTCGGCAAACATCACATGTCCGGCGATCCCGTCGCCGAAGAACGTCGATGGGCGTTGTCCGCGCGTGCGGTCGAAAATTTGGTCGGGCACGATCATATCCCCAGGCCGAATCGCCTCCTGCATGATCCCACAGGCACTGATGGCCAAAACGTGGTTCACACCAAGTTGCTTGAGCGCGTGGATATTGGCGCGAGCGGGCACTTCGGTCGGCAGCAGCCGATGCCCCCGGCCATGTCGCGGCAGGAAATGCACCGTGTGCCCGCTGATTCGCGCCTCGACAATGGCGTCCGCGGGCGCGCCAAAGGGCGTGTCTAGCCGGTGCTCGGCGACCGTTTCGATCCCTTCTATATGGTACAACCCCGACCCACCGATGACGCCCAAGACTACAGATTGACTCATCATCATCTCCTCCTGTGAGAATGCAAGTGCCTGATATAGCAATGCGGCATGATTTGAACGATCCGAGCAGTGGATCGTCTTGTACATCCTATTCTGCGTCTATCTGCGTCTATCTGCGTCTATCTGCGTCCATCTGCGGATCACCTTGTAAATGATGTAGGATTGCTATAGCACCCTATATTATACACCATGCCCCCGCGTCTGCTCAAAACCTCGGTCCGCGAACTTATCGGCTTCGTGCTGCGCTCCGGCGATCTAGTGTCCGGCGGCTTTTCCCGCCCCGACCGCCTAGTGGAAGGCACGCGCGGCCACCAGCAAGTCCAGCGCGCCCGCCCCGCCGACTATCAGGCGGAAGTACCCATCTCCTACCTAGTCGAGACCGACGAGATCACCCTCGAAATAAGCGGTCGCATCGACGGCCTGCTCGTCGAAGACGACGCCGTGCTCATCGAGGAAATCAAGACCACCGAGGCCGACCTCGACGAGATCGCTCCCGACAACCCGGCGCACTGGGCACAGGCCAAGCTCTACGCCTTTATGGTCGCCGAGCAAAGTGGCCTCGACGCCATCGACATCCAGCTAACCTACCTGCAATTAGATACCCATGAGCGCCGCGAGGACCGCCGCACCTTTGCGTGCGACGAACTGGCGGCGTTTTGCTCCGATCTCATCGAGCGCTACCTGCATTGGGCGCGAATCTATCACCAGTGGTGCGCCGAGCGCGACCTTTCGCTGGAGGCGCTCGAATTTCCCTTTGCCGAGTACCGGCCCGGCCAGCGCGATCTGGCCGTGGTCACCTACCGCACCATCGACGCCCGCGGTCGGGCTTTTGCCCAAGCACCCACCGGCATCGGCAAGACCATCTCGACCCTGTTCCCAGCCGCCAAGGCCCTCGGCTTGGGTCATGCCGAAAAAATCTTCTACCTGACGGCCAAGACCAGCGGACGCAGAATCGCCGAAAAGGCCCTTGACGACCTGCGCGGGGGAGGCGCGCGTCTCAAGAGCCTGACGCTGACGGCCCGCGACAAAATCTGCTTCAAACCCAACGGCGGCAGCACCTGCGATCCCGACCAATGCGAGTTTGCCCGCGGCTACTACGACCGCATCAACGACGCGCTTGAAGACATCTTCACCCACGACGCCTTCACCCGTTCTCTCGTCGAGGAATGCGCGCAAAAGCATCGCGTCTGCCCTTTTGAGTTCTCGCTCGATCTCGCGCCGTGGACCGACGTCATCATCTGCGATTACAACTACGTCTTCGATCCGCGCGCCTTCCTCAAGCGCTTCTTCCAAGACGTCAGCGGACAATACGCCTTCCTGATTGACGAGGCACACAATCTCGTCGATCGGGCGCGCGAGATGTTTTCGGCCGATCTCTGCAAAACCGAGATCTCAGGACTAAAGCGCTTAGTCGGCAAGACGCATCCCGACCTGAGCAAGCAACTCGACGCCCTCAACCGCTACTTTGCCAAACTCGGCAAGAAGGTTGAGCAGGAAGGCGACGGCGAGTGCTGGATCAGCCCGCAGTTGCCGACGGATCTGATGGCGCTGGTCCACAACGTCCTTCGCGCCGCCGAGAAGGTACTAGAGCAGGGCGCGGCCTTGCCCTTTTGGGACGAATTGATCGAGTGCTACTTCCGGGCACTGGGCTTTGAGCGCATCGGCGAGCTTTTCGACGAACACTACACCACGTACACCGAAAAACAGGGTCGGGACATTCGCTTCCGGCTGTTCTGTCTCGACCCAGCGCCCAATATCCGCCAAGCCCTAGGGCGCGGCTGCGCGGCCGTGTTCTTCTCGGCCACGCTCTCGCCGCTGGCGTACTTCCGCGACCTGCTCGGTGGCGAGGAAGGGGATACCTTGTTGAGCCTTGGCTCGCCTTTCCCGCCCGAGCACCTGCGCCTGCTGCTGGCCGACCACATTGAGACGACGTACAAAAAGCGCGGCGAGAGCTACGACGACATCGCCGAGTCCATCGCCGCCCTCGTCAGCCAGCGCGCGGGCAATTACCTCGCCTTTTTCCCTTCGTACAAATACATGGAGGAGGTAGCCACGCGCTTTGCCGAAGCGCACCCGAGCATCGACCTCCTCGTCCAAGAAAGCGGCATGTCCGACCACCAGCGCGAGGCATTCCTCTCCGTCTTCGACGCGGAGCCATTACAGCCCGCGCAGCACATAGTGGGTTTCGCGGTAATGGGCGGCGTCTTTGGCGAGGGGATCGATTTAGTCGGCGAGCGACTGGTCGGTGCAGTGGTCGTTGGCGTTGGGCTGCCGCAACTGTGCTTGGAGCGCGACCTGATCCGCCACTATTTCGACGAGCGCGAGATTCCCGGCTTTGCGTACGCCTACGTCTATCCGGGCATGAACCGCGTGTTACAGGCCGCCGGTCGCGTCATCCGCACCGCGAGCGACCGCGGCGCGATCCTCCTCGTCGATCGCCGCTTTGCGCAAAGCCGCTACCGCCAGCTCTTTCCCTCCTCTTGGCACCCGGTGCATTCCGTCCGCAACCCAGCCCATATCGCCCAGTCGCTGGCCGAATTTTGGCACCATGACCCTACGCACACTTAGCATTTTACTTCTTTTGCTCTGCCCCGCGCTAGCAGCGGCCCAAAGCGTGTTCGCCGCCGCCAGCCTAAGTTCCGCACTCGCAGAGCTAGCCACCCACTACGAGGGGATGCGCCTGTCCGTTGCCAGTTCTTCGACCTTGGCCAAACAAATTGCCGCAGGTGCGCCAGCCGACATTTATTTTTCCGCCAATGCCGAGTGGATGGACTACCTCCAAGCGCGCCAGCACATTGAGCAAGACACTCGCGTCGATCTCCTCGGCAACACCCTCGTAGTCATTGCATCCAAGGAAGGGCCTTTCGCCATCCGCTTGGCAAGGGACTTCGACTTTGCCGATGCTTTCGCTGGCCGCTTGGCCCTCGGCGACCCCGATCACGTACCGGCCGGCCAGTACGCCCGCCAAGCTCTAGAGAGATTGGGCTGGTGGCCGGCACTCAAAAGCCGCATCGCACCCGCGCCCGACGTCCGCGCCGCCTTAGTGTACGTCGAGCGCGGCGAGTGCGCCGCTGGCTTGGTGTACGCCACCGATGCAACCCAAAGCGACCGCGTAATAACCCTAGCGACGGTGCCCGACTCACTGCACCGCCCCATCGTCTATCCAGCGGCCATCGTCAAAGGCCGCGCCAGTGCGCAGGTCCGCAGCCTATTGGCATTCTTTAGCTCGGACACGGCCGCCGGCATCTTCCGCAAACACGGCTTTACCTTTTTGGGCGACCAAGGTGTTCAGCGCTGAGGAAGGGCAGGTCCTTTTGCTTTCGCTGCGCGTGGCCTTTTGCTGCGTGCTGCTGAGCTTGTTGCCGGCCGTGTTGCTGGGCTGGCTGCTGGCCCGGCGGGAGTTTCCGCTCAAGATCGCGCTCGACGGCCTCTGTCACCTGCCGCTGGTCCTGCCGCCGGTGGTCACCGGCTATCTGCTCCTGTTGCTTTTTGGCCGCCGCGGTCTCTTCGGTCCCGTACTCACAGCCCTCGACCTCCAGTTGGCCTTCGACTGGAAGGGCGCGGTGCTGGCCTCGGCCGTGGTCGGCTTTCCCCTGATGCTGCGCTCCGTGCGCCTCGGGATTGAGAGCGTGGATCCACGCCTAGAGCGCGTCGCCCGCACCCTCGGGGCAGGTCCTGTCCGCGCCTTTCTGACCGTGACCTTGCGCCTCGCCGCTCCCGGCCTGCTGGTCGGCTCGCTGTTGACCTTTGCCCGCTCGTTGGGAGAGTTCGGCGCGACCATCACTTTTGCGGCCAATATTGCCGGACAGACCCGCACCATCCCTTCGGCCATTTACACGTACCTCAACCAACCGGACGGAGAAAGCCGCGTCGTCGGGCTAATCGTGCTCTCGGTCGCGCTTTCGCTGCTAGCCCTCGTGGCCAGCGAGTGGTCGGCCCGCCGTCTGCGCTCGAGTTAGCCATGCTCCGCCTCCGCGCTCAACGCCAGCTAGGCCGCTTCGCGCTCGACGTCGATATCGAGTGCCACCATGCCGTCACCGCCATCTACGGGCCGTCGGGCGCGGGCAAGACCTCGCTGCTCAACCTAGTTGCCGGGCTGATGCGGCCGGACGCCGGCGAAATATCCTTGGACGGCCAAACCCTCTTCTCCTCGACTCAGCGCATCGATTTGCCGCCCGAGCACCGCCGCATCGGCTACGTGTTTCAAGACGACTTGCTCTTTCCGCACCTGAGCACCGAGGAAAACCTCTGCTATGGCCGCGACCTGCTGCCAACGGCAGCGCGCCGCTTTGCCTTGGACCAGATCGTCGATTTGCTCGAAATCGGTCCCCTGCTCAAGCGTCGGCCGGGGCACCTGTCCGGCGGCGAGCGCCAGCGCGTCGCCTTGGGCCGTGCCTTGCTCGCTTCTCCGCGCCTCCTGCTGATGGACGAGCCGCTAGCCTCACTCGATCAGGGACTCAAAAACCGCATCATTCCCTACTTGTGCCACGTCCGCGACGCGCTCCAGATCCCCATTCTCTACGTCAGCCACTCGGTCGCCGAAATTCTCGAACTCACCAGCCAAGTCGTCGTCGTCGACCGCGGCCAAGTCGTCGCACACGGCGACTTTTTCACCATCGCCGCCCACCCCCAAGTCCTGCCGTTGGTCGAAGAGCACGGCTTTGAAAACGTCCTCGACGTGGAAATCGCAGCGAGCGACGCTGAGCGGGGCGTCTGCGAGGTCCGGTGCCACGGTCAGCAACTCAAAATTCCCTACTGCGATCAACCCGTCGGCAGCCGCCTCTTTATCGGCATCCGCGCCGACGACATCGTCCTCGCCCGCCAGCGACCCGAAGGGCTGAGCGTGCGCAATGCGTTGCAGGGGACCATCAGCGCAATCGCCGATGTGGGGGGGAAACAACTTATCTACGTGGATGTCGGGCGGCGGCTAGCCGCCAAGACGACCCCAGAAGCCATCGAGGAAATGCAACTCAGCATCGGCGACCCGATCTACTGCCTCGTCAAAACCCATTCCATCCGCTTGGGACCGCAGCTAGGCCGGCCGCACAAGCGTTGACACGGCAAACACCTGCCTTTTATACTTTCTTATTACAGATGAGTACAAGCTGGTACCTGAGCACTTCCAACCTAAGAGACTCGCTATGACTGTCATCACGGTTGCCCGTCAGCTCGGCAGCTTTGGCGACTGGATCGCCGAGCAGTTGGCCGCCAAGCTGGACTACGCATTTGTCGACCGCCGCCTCGTCGAAGAGATCGCCAGCATCACGGATACCTCGGTCGAAGAGGTCGAGCGCTACGACGAAAAGGGGGAAGGCCGGCTCAAGTTCTTCCTCAAGAAATTGCTCGTGCCCGAAGTCGCCCCGGGGGCTTTTCCCTTATCGGCTGCCGCATACGCGCCCGAGTTTGGGCTCGAGTTTCCCCACATGCGCGACTACGAGGTCGGCGAAGCAACGTACCTAGACCGCGGTACATACCAGCTACTCATCACGACCCTCGTGCAGGAGTTCGGCCAAGACGGCAAGGCCGTCATCGTTGGCCGAGCCAGCCAAGTCATCCTCGCCGATCACCCCAAGGCCTGCCACGTCAAGATCATCGCCCCGCTCGAAACGCGGATTGAACGATTGATGCAGCACCGCGACATGGATCGCGAACAAGCGCAGAAACTCATTGAGCAACACGACCAATGGCGGCAGAGCTACCTGCGCAACTTCCACAACGCCGACTGGAACGACCCCCTGCTCTACGACCTGACGATCAACACCGGCAAAATAGATCGAGAGGACGCCGTCGATCTTCTCGCTGGTTTCTTCTCCGAATCTTAGAGATCAAACGAACGCGGCACCGCCCGCCCCCGTGCCCCGTGTAAAAATGCGTCGTCCGGGCGCGGCCAGCGCATCGCGTATTGCCGACTGCGCTGGCGGCGGTAGCCAGCATTGTAATAAGTGCTCGCAGCGAGCCAGCGCAGCAGACGGGCCACAAGCTCGTTTTGCAGTTCCCGCTGCTCGGCTCGACCCCAGAGGTTCCACAGTTCGTGCGGATCCTGCTCCAAGTCGTACAGCTCGCCCTGATCTTGGCCGATGTAATAGACCATCTTATGCCGCTGGCCGCGCATCATCACCTGATAGTTGTCCTCGCAGAACACCCACTCGCGCGGAGCAAAACCCGCGTCCGGTTCCTCTAAGTATGGCCGCAGCGAACGCCCCTCCAGATAGCTGGGCACCTCCACGCCAGCCGCCTCTAGAATCGTCGGTCCCAAATCTATCAGCGAGACCAAGTCGCCGATCTCGCTGCCCTTTTGCGTCCGACGGCTGTCGCGCACAATCAGCGGCACGTGTACCACGGGATCGTACATCAGCCACTTGTACGCCAGCCCGTGATCGCCCAACAGCTCGCCGTGATCCGAGCAGAAGATCAGCAGGCTATTGTCCAAGAAGCCCCGCGCCTGCAGCGCATCGAGGACTTCGCCCAGCTTCTCATCCACCGTGGTGATCTTGGCGTAGTAGTGCCGCCTCATGCGGGCGATGTCCTCTTCGCTGGGCGAGTACATGTCGATCGCGGACTCGTGCTCGGTCTCAGCGTGCATCTTTCTCTGCGCCGCGTGCTGGGGCGGCTTGTCCGCTAACTCGCCCTCGCGCAGCACGCGCGGGGGCATGGGACGCCCCGCGTACTGCTCCAGATGCCTCGGCAGCGGATCCCACGGCTCGTGCGGGCCGGTAAAACCTACCTGCAAGAAAAACGGAGACTGGCCCTTGTAATCGCGGATCCAAGCAAGAGCTGAGTCGCCAATAAAGACATCTGAGTGAAAGCGCTCCTCCAAGTGCCAAGGGACGCCTTGGTATTTCCGCAACCAATGGGGATCGGTCTTGTTGCGGTCGTTGGGCCGCTCTAAGCCGTGAATCCGCAGATAGCGGCCCCAATCGTCGTCGGCCCCGCCCAAGTCGATGTGCTTGCTGGTGGGATTCTCCACCACGACCCGCTCGTGGAAGCCCCCGGCGACATCGCGCGGAGCAAAGTCATCTTGCCGATGTTGACGCAGTGATAACCCGCGTCGTTGAGGTCTTGCACCCAATTGCGGTGATCGGCCCAGTGATCGAAGCTGTACACGCCGGTATTGTGCGGATACATACCCGTGAAGATCGCCGCCCGCGAGGCAATGCAGGTCGCGCCCGGGCAAAAGGCATTGCGGAAGGAAAGCCCCTCCGCGGCCAAGCGGTTCATCGCCGGCGTGATCGCGTAGTCGTAGCCCCAAGCGCCGATCGTGTCGAAGCGCTGTTGGTCGGTCATAATCAGGATGATATTGGGTCTCTCAGGCATTCGGTATCTCCTCTAAGTCAGCTTCGGCGAGCGCTCCTAGTAGCGACGGCACGCCAAAGAACACCAAGCTCAACGCGGTCGGGTGCATGGCCACCGCGCCTCGGTAATCCGGGCGGTCGCTCCAGTCCTGCTGGTCAATCAACTCGGCTAGCACCGCGCGCCCCACCTCCAGATAGCCCCGCTCCCCGGTCAACCGCCAAGCGTACGCCAGCGAGCCGCAGAGCACGCCGTGGTAGCTTTGGGCGCAGGCAAATTCGGCGTCGAAGACGCCTTTGCCGCCGCAAAACCAATCGACGGCCCGCACAAAAACCTCGGCCACATCCGCGCGCCCGGTCATCCTGTGGAGCCGCTCCAGCCCAACCATCAAATAGTGAGTCTGATAGCCCTTTTGCTCCTCGTAGGGCAAAACCCGCTTTAATGCACTAAAGCTCCCCCGCAACTCGAGGAATTCTTCGTCGCTAAACGGGACCGCCGTGCCCATTTCCACCGCGAGGGTCGTACCCTCAGTGGCCATGCCGTACGGCCCTTGGTCGGACAGCTTGCCCTCCGTGGATACCTGGAAGCGCTTGTGCCAGCTACCGTCTTCGTTTTGGCCGCGCGCTACTGCGTCGTACACCTCGTCGGCGCGGCGCATAAAGCGCGCTTCGCCGGTCAGCTCGTACAGGTAGAGCAAACCCCGCAGCGCGTTGCCGATGGAGCGCAAGCTAAAGCTGTAGCGCGGGTCCTCACTCCAGCGGTAGCGCAGGAAAAATTCCCCGGCCTCGTGCAAGACCTCCCGCGCCCGCTCATCGCCGCTCAAGTAGTAGTAATCCACCCAATTGTCGATGAAGGTGTGCGAAGCGCACGGCTCGTCGCCAAAGTGGTCCATGCTGTGGCGGAAACAGCCGCCGACCATGTAGGGCCGCAACGGGTGATAGTGACAGGTATCCACATCCAGCGAGTGCCGGGTCATGGCCTCGCCGAGCGCGTAGTAGCGCCCCTCGCCCGTGCGCAAGTACTGCAACCACACGGCGTGGCGCGGATCCCATTCGCTGTTGCACCAACCCCAGCGGCCCTTAAAGCGCCAGCCGCCCGCGCTTTCTTCCCAAGTGGCCATCACGTCGCCCCAATCGAAAAAACCCTTCCAGCGATAGCGCTCGATGTGCCCTTCCATCCAGGCGACAAAGCCCGTCAACATGCGGTCGGAGCGCGGGAATTCTGCGCCGGTTGCCAAGCCGCCGACCGCCCCGCTCCGCGCCACCCACTCCGGCGCGACGCTCACCTGTGGCGGGTGCAAAAGGCCCTGCAACCGCTCGCCGTCGGCAGCACCAGCGCGAAAAAAGTCGACGAAAAACTCGCTGCTCTTCGCCGTGCCCGTACCGTCGGCATAGACCCCTTCGCCCTCGTGCCAAGCCACCTCCTCGGCGTAGCGCTTGAAGCTGAGCCGCCGGCCCTCTGGGTCGCGCCAAAAAAAGACGTCGATGCCTTGGGCACCTACGCCGAGGGCCTTGGGGTACTCCTCGGCCATATAGCGCAGCGCAACGCCGACGCCAACGCGGTCGTTCTCGGCACAAATCCAGCCAGCGGCGCGCTCGCCCTCGGCCCGCACAGCGCGATCAACGCCTTCGTACTCTTCCCAATAGAAGTGATTGTCCAGCCGCTGCGAGAGCAATGCGTAGCGCTCGGGGACCCAAGGCCCCGCCATGACCCTCCCAGCCCCGACGCGCCAAGTTCCGCTGCCTGCGGGCAAGATTGGGACGCGCAAACCCAGTTCCTCGACCTCGGTCTCACGCGGATTGCAGGTAGCGATCACCGTATGCACTACCCGCACCTGCGCCTGGCCGGCATAGGCGTAGATCCGGGTCGCAAAGCGCAGCGGGCGATAGCCGGCGTAGTGGTGCATGGGCGCGGTTGACTCGTAGGCCCCTCGGCAGCAAATCACCGCTCGCAAGGGACCGGCCTCTTCGATCTCGACGGCGTATTCCTCCACGCCTGCTGACGCCAGACACGTTCCCCCCATTCCGTAGACCCGCCGCTGCGTGCCTCCGGTGAACTCGGACTCGGAGATCTTGGCCCAAGCGTCGCCGCCGCCCCGAGGTGCAACTTCTACCTCGGAGACAAACGACCCCTCGGCTCGCTGTCCTAGCTCTACTCCGTCAAAAAGCGCGAATGCCTTTTTGCCAATGCCAAAGCGCAGGGGTCCGGTACACACCTCAAAGCGATCTTCCCGCTCGGCGATTTCCACGCCGCGGACGCCTGCCGCGGCGTTTTTGTCTTTGGTGTATTTTAAGGTGTACACGGCCTCTTTGCCCGCTTCCACATCGGCCTGAAAGTCCACCAAGACCCACTTCGCGCTGTCGTCCGACCAGCGGCCCAAGACCCGTAGCTGCACCGGGACATCCCGGCCCTGCGCATCCTGCAAAGACAGGCTCTCCACGCCTGCTACGGCACCTTGGGGCAGGGGAACGCCCCTTGTCAGGGGATACTTGCGGCGGGTAATGCCCGCGGTTTCTTCTACTTTTAAGACAATGCCTTCGTCGAGTATGCTCACGTGATTTCTCCTTGACTTCGTCTGTGCGGCGATGGAAAATAAGCAAGCGACCCACGACCCACCAACCCGCATTGACCCACCTCCACGCCCCTCCTATCTTCTCGCTGCCCAAGCAAAAGGAACCGTCCCGTGAAACCAGACCAAGACCTGAACGCCCAAAAGCTCCTTCCAGCAATCCAGCGCTTTTTAGCCCTTACCGGTGCCAAGATCCTCGATCTCGACCGCACCTGGGACCCAAACCACGGCACCCCGGTTTTCACCGAGCAGGGGCGTTACACCACCCGAGGCTGGACCGAGTGGACCCAAGGCTTCCAATACGGCTGCGCCATACTACAGTACGACATGACCGACGATGCGCGTTTTCTCGCGCTCGGCCGCGACCGCACCATCGCGCACATGGCACCGCACGTCTCGCACGTCGGCGTCCACGACCACGGCTTCAACAACCTCTCCACCTATGGCAACCTGCGCCGCCTGATGCTCGAAGGCCGCATTCCGCACGATCAGCGCGAGCTGGACTTCTACGAGCTAGCCATCAAGCTGTCGGGTGCCGTGCAAGCCGCGCGCTGGACCGAGACCGCGTACGGCACGGGTTTTATCCACTCCTTCAACGGCCCGCATTCGCTCTTCTCCGACACCATGCGCTCGCTGCGCATCTTGGGGACTGCGCACCAGCTAGGCCACGCGCTGATGGGCGAAGGCGACCAGCGCATCAGCCTGCTCGGCCGCTTGATCGAACACGCCCAAACTAACGCCCGTTTCAACGTGTACTACGGCGAGGGACGCGACGCGTTTGACACACCCGGTCGCGTGGTCCACGAGTCCATCTTCAACACCCGCGATGGCCAGTACCGCTGCCCCAGCACCCAGCAGGGCTACACCCCATTCTCGACTTGGACTCGCGGTCTGTCGTGGGTGCTTTTGGGATACGCCGAGCAGCTAGAGTATTTCGCCGCCCTCAGCGAGGCCGATGTCGAGCCTTTCGGCACCAAGGCCGACATCGTGCAAACCATGGAAAAAGCCGCCCTGGCCACTGCTGAATTTCACATCGCCAACAGCTTTGCCGACGGCGTGCCATTTTGGGACACCGGCGCACCTGGGGTCGCCTCCTTTGGCGCGATAACCGACAAGCCCTCCGACCCGTACAACGATGTCGAGCCGCTCGACAGCTCGGCCGCGGCCATCTGCGGCCAAGGGTATTTGCGCTTGGGCAACTACTATTTGTCCAAGGGGGACATAGCGAGGGGGACGCGCTATCGCGCTGCGGCCTTCACCATTGCCCGCGCCCTCCTAGAAGAGCCGTACCTCGCCGTCGATCCCCAACACCAAGGCATCACCCTCCACGCGATCTACCATCGCCCCAACGGCTGGGATTACGTGCCCCAAGGCCGCGCCATCCCGTGCGGCGAGGCGGCCATGTGGGGCGACTACCACGCGATGGAGCTGATGAGCCTGATCAAACGCGAAGCAGAAAACGCCCCTTATCCCCTCTTTTTCCACTAGCGAGGCCCGCCGTGAAAATCACTGCTATCACCCCGATCATCGCCCGCTTCGGCAACCGCCCCCGCGTCTTGGTCAAAGTCGAGACCGACGAGGGCATCACCGGCTGGGGCGAGACCTATTCCATCGGCCCCGACCTAGCCGTCGGCCCAACCGTCGATTATTGCTTTGAGCTAATCAAGGGCATCGACCCGCGGCGGATCGAATTCATCCTGATGAAACTGCACCAGCAGTTTCGCTTTCCACCGGGCGGGATCGGCCTGTCGGCCATCTCCGGCATCGACCACGCGCTGTGGGACATCTCCGGCAAAGCCGCGGGCGTCCCGGTCTATCAGCTCCTGGGCGGCCACGCCCGCGACCGGGTGCGCGTGTACCGCGGGATCGGCGGCCGCGACGGCAAAGAGGCCTCCGACCAAGCCAAGCGCCTCAACGAGGAATACGGCTTCACCGCCTTCAAAACCGGCCCCTACCAGCTCGACCCCGACGCCAACCGCTGGGGCCGAGTCTGCAAGGCAGCGGCCAATTACTTTGAAGAATTGCGCGTCAACTGCCCCGACGACTGGGAATTTGCCTTCGACCCACACGCCAAGATCTTCGAGCCGATTCGCGCCTTGCAGCTAGCCAACGCCCTCGCACCGTACGATCCTTTTTTCTACGAAGAGCCTATGCGCCCCGAGCACATTCCGGCGTGGACCAGCCTCAAGTCGCAAATGCAGGTGCCATTGGCTACCGGCGAGAGCCTCTACGCCCGCTTCGAATTTCTCAACCTGATAGCCAACCAAGGTGCCGACATCATCCAACCCGACATCTGCGTCTGCGGCGGCCTGCTCGAAATGCGCAAGATCAACGCCATTGCCGAAGCCCACTACATCAGCATCGCTCCGCACAACCCCATGGGGCCGTTGGCGACTGCCGTCAATCTGCACTTCTGCGCCTCGGCACCGAACTTCAAAATTCTCGAATACATTCTGCCGACCGAGTCCGAGTGGAACGACTGGGTTGACGAACCCTATCTGCCCAAAGACGGCTATCTCGAATTGCGGCCGGACCGGCCGGGGCTAGGCGTCGAGATCAACGAAGAAGCCATCACCGACAACGAATACATCCATTGGGAACGCTCCAGCCCGACGCGTCCCGATGGCTCGACCGGATACATCTAATGCTCAGCCGCGACCACACCGCGCTCGTCCTCATCGACATTCAAGGCAAGCTGGCCTCGCTGATGCACGAGCGCGAGACACTCTACCGCCAGCTACAGATTCTCGTCAAGGGCGCGCAGGTCCTAAGGTTGCCCATCCTATGGCTGGAGCAATATCCCAAAGGACTTGGCCCCACCATTCCCGAGGTCGCCGACCTGCTCTCCGGCCAAAAGCCCCTGGCCAAAACCTGCTTTAGCGCCTGTGGCCTCAGCGCTTTCCAAACCCAACTGCGCCAGAGCGGCCGACGCCAGATTCTCTTGGCCGGGATCGAAAGCCATATCTGCGTCTATCAGACTGCCCGCGATTTGCTGGACTCAGGCTACCAAGTCGAAGTCGTCGCCGACGCCGTCGCCGCACGCACAGCCGAGAACAAGGCGCTGGGGCTGCAAAAAATGGCGTCTGCTGGCGCACAGATCACCGCGGTGGAAATGTGTTTATTTGAATTGATACAGGAGGCGGGGACGGCGGAGTTCAAGCAAATTGCCGCATTGGTCAAGTGAGGAATGTTGTTGCCTCTGAGGAACAGCGTCGTTTCTACAAGGCAACAGCACGGCGCATACAGCACATACTTCTACCAGAGGGAACGGACGGCTGCTTAAGCGTGGTCTGCTTTTTGCATGTAGGGGGCGAGCGCTTACATTTACCGATGGAGGAACTTCTGGTGACCGAGCAGCCGCCCAATCCCGCCCAGCCCACGGAATCCACCCTCGCCCTCAGCTTCCTACGCGAGGATATTCAAGACATACGCCAAGACGTGCGCCAAATACACGAGCGTATTGACCAAACCAACGAGCGTATCAACGCCCTGCGTACCGAAGTGGGCGAGCGCATCAATCAGACCAACGGACGCATCGACGACTTAGCCAAACAACTCGATTCGCGCTATGCGCGACTGATGGCCATGCTCATCGCCTGCACCAGCATCCTCGTCACAACCATGGGCGCGGCCGTCGCCGTACTCAAGCTCTAAGGCCGCATCATGACCGAGCAGCCGCCCAATCCCGCCCAACCTACGGAATTCACCCTCGCCCTCAGCTTCCTACGCGAGGATATTCAAAATCTCCGCCAAGACATGCGCCAAGACATACGCCAAATACACGGACGCATCGACCAAACCAACGAGCGCATCGACGATTTAGCCAAACAGCTCGATTCGCGCTATGCGCGGCTAATGGCCATGCTCATCGCCTGCACCAGCATCCTCATCACAACCATGGGCGCGGCCGTCGCCGTGCTCAAGCTCTAAGACCGCATCATGGCCGAGCAGCCACCCAATCCCGCCCAGCCGACAGAATTCACCCTCGCCCTCAGCTTCCTACGCGAGGATATTCAAAATCTCCGCCAAGACATGCGCCAAGACATACGCCAAATACACGGACGCATCGACCAAACCAACGGGCGCATCGACCAGACCAACGGACGCATCGACGACTTAGCCAAACAACTCGATTCGCGCTACGCGCGGCTAATGGCCATGCTCATCGCCTGCACCGGCATCCTCGTCACAACCATGGGCGCAGCCGTCGCCGTACTCAAGTGACGCCCTAAGCTCGCTCCAGAAAACGCTCCCGATACTCTCGATCAAATTCTTCGCTGCCGTCGTCGAGCCGCACCTCTAGCTGCATCCCCGGCGAGAAGCCCGTCCGCTTGCCAGCGGTGAAATCGCTGCGGTAACTGCCGTCGGTAGCCCAGAGAACCCGGCCATCCGGCCAACGCACGGCGTGTATTTGGCGCACTGGCGCTTTCGCAAAGTCCGGCTCGACGCGCAGGCGCTCCACAGCCTCCCGGTCCAACTCGATCCCCAAACCCGGGGCCTCCGGTACCCGCAGATGCCCGCCCTCCACGGCGAACTCCTGCACCAAAACGTGCGAATAGATGTTGACGCAAGGAATCGCCGGCCAGCGAGCTTCCTTTAGCACCGCCCCCAAGTGCGCCGCAAAGGTCGCCGTCAGGCCAGTGCCCACCATCTGCAACCAGAACGGCATGTGCGCTCGCTCGGCCAAGTTGCCGTCGCTCAAGACGCGGTGTACCCCGCCGCCGATGACAAACCCGTCGCACACGCCCTCGCGGATCGCCGTCATGGGCGGCGGTTGGCCTATGTGCATGGCGATTGGACATTGGATCTTGCGCCGCAGGAGCTTGTTGCCCTCCACGTCGTCCTGCGGAATTGGCGACTCGACGATAGCGAGACAGGCGTTGTCTCGCTCCAAGCGCGCAATGAGCGGGGCGGCTTGGTCAACCCCCAGCAACATGGTGTTGAAGTCGGCGTCCAGCTTGAAGTGCTGAGAAGTGGCCTCATCCACGGCCTGTAATTGCGCCGCAATATCGTACCAAGGCCGCGCCTTGACTTTCATGGTGGTAAAGCCATGCGCCTCGGCTGCGCGCGCCTCGGCCGCCCACGCTGCCGGCGGCATACTTTGCGCCCACCAAGAAACCGGGCAGGCGTCTCGGTGCTGCGGCCCCATCAGCCGGTGGCAGGGTACGCCTAAGTGCTTGCCGGCCGCGTCGAACAGCGCCATCTGCAAGCCAGCCCCTAGCGAATCGTCCCACAGCATTTCGAAAACGTTCCGACCGCGCACGCGGGCAAACTCCGCTTCGCGCGAGTGGCCCCACGTATATCCCTGAATCGTCTCGCCGATGCCGACAACGCCGCCCTCGGTCTCCACTTCGATCAACTCGACGATGGACCAACCCGGCCCGTAGACTTCCATGGTGTCGGCGCAGCGCTCGTGGAACGGCACGTGCAGCACGGTGCGCACGACGTCTTTAACAACACAAGAATTCATTGCATCCTCTCGTAGGCCCTACTCGGCCATCCGCCTGAGTACTGCGTGTAAGATTCCCCCATTGCGGTAGTAGTTGATCTCCACGGGGGTGTCTATCCGGCATACCACCGCAAAGCGCTTCTCGCCCGCAGCGTTCTTGGCCACCACCTCCAACACCTGCCCCGGCTGTAGGTCGTCGTCGAGGCCCTCGACATCGTATATCTCTTCGCCGGTCAGCCCTAACGAGTGGCGATCGTCTCCAGGGGAAAATTGCAGCGGCAGAATGCCCATCCCAATCAGGTTTGAGCGGTGGATGCGCTCGTAGCTCTCGACGATTGCGGCCTTGACGCCCTGCAGAAAGGGACCTTTAGCTGCCCAGTCGCGGCTCGAACCCGATCCGTACTCCTTGCCCGCGATAATTATCGAAGGCACGCCTTCTTCTATGTAGCGCATCGCCGCCTCGTACATGGTCATCTGCTCGCCCGAAGGCAGGTGGCGCGTCAAGCCCCCCTCGACGCCGGGCACCAGCTCGTTGCGGATGCGGATATTGGCAAACGTACCCCGCATCATCACCTCGTGGTTGCCTCGCCTAGAGCCATAGCTGTTCCAGTCCTTGCGCTCGACGCCGCGGTCGGCGAGGTACTCGCCCCCCGGACTGCCTACGGCGATTGCGCCAGCCGGTGAGATGTGGTCGGTCGTCACGCTGTCGCCGAGCTTGGCCAAGACGCGCGCCCCTTGGATCGGCTGGATCGGCAGTACCTCCTTAGTGAGGCCGTCGAAGAAATTCGGCTTGCGAATGTACGTGCTCTCCTCGGCCCAGGCGTAGCGCGTGCCCGCAGGCACGGGAATGGCGTTCCAAGTCTCGTTCTGACTGAACGCATTGCCGTATTCTTCCTCGAACATCTTCGGCGTCAGCGAACGGGCAATCGCGTCGCGGATCTGGTCCTGCGAGGGCCAGATGTCGCGCAGGAACACCTCGCGGCCCGCTTGGTCGCAGCCCAGTGGCTCGCGCTCGAAGTCAATCGTCGCCCGGCCCGCGAGCGCGTAGGCCACGACTAACGGCGGCGAAGCGAGGAAATTAGCCTTCGTCACCGCGTGTACCCGGCCCTCGAAATTGCGATTGCCGCTGAGCACGCTACACACCACCAAGTCGTTGTCAGCCACGGCCGTGGCGATTTCCTCGGGCAGGGGACCCGAGTTGCCAATGCAGGTCGTGCAACCATAGCCGACCGTGTGGAAGCCGAGGGCTTCTAAGCTCTCGGTGAGGCCAGCCGCGTCGAGGTAGCGCGAGACCACCCGGCTGCCCGGTGCCAAGCTAGTCTTGACGTAGGCCGGAACGGAGAGACCCCGCTCGGCCGCGTTGCGCGCCAACAGCCCCGCCCCCACCATCGCACTCGGGTTGCTGGTATTCGTGCAGGAGGTAATGGCGGCGATGAGCACTGCGCCGTGGTCCAGCTCCACTGCGCCCTGCTCACCCAAATCGACGGCGACCTTTTTGCCGCTGTCCTCCACCTCAAAGCGATCCGCCAGCGAGGCGGCGAATGCGGTCGGCACGTCCTTGAGCGCGACCCGATCCTGCGGCCGCGTCGGGCCGGCCAAGCTCGGCTCGACGGTACTCATATCCAATGCCAAGTGCTCGCTGAAGACAGGATCAGGCACCTCGGCGTGGTAGAACATGCCCTGCGCTTCCATATAGGCGCGGACCCGCTCGACCACCGCCTTCTTGCGCCCGGTGAGCACCAAATACGCCAGCGTCTCCTCGTCAACCGGGAAAATGCCCATTGTCGCCCCGTATTCCGGGGCCATGTTGGCGAGGGTCGCCCGGTCGGCCAAGCTCAACTCGCTCACGCCCGGGCCGTAAAACTCGACGAATTTGCCCACCACGCCGTGTGCGCGGAGCATCTGCACCACCGTCAGCACCAAGTCCGTCGCCGTCGTCCCGGTGGGCAAGGCACCCGTCAGTTTGACGCCGACCACTTCGGGCAAAAGCATGTAGATCGGCTGCCCCAACATCACGGCCTCGGCCTCAATGCCGCCCACGCCCCAGCCGAGGACGCCGAGGCCGTTGATCATCGTCGTGTGGCTGTCCGTGCCCACTAGGCTGTCGGGATAGAATTCGCCGTCCTGCTCCTGCACCACCTGCGCTAGATATTCCAAGTTGACCTGATGCACGATGCCGGTGGCCGGCGGCACCACGCGAAAATTGTCGAACGACTCCTGACCCCAGCGCAAAAACTCGTAGCGCTCGCGATTGCGCTCGAATTCGCGCGCGGCGTTCATGGCCAGAGCCTCGCGGATGCCGTAGTAATCGACCTGCACCGAATGATCAATTACCAAGTCAACGGGAATCAGGGGATTGACCTTCTCCGGGTCGCCGCCCAAATCGGCCACGGCGTCGCGCATCACGGCCAGATCGACCACCGCGGGCACGCCGGTAAAATCCTGCATCACCACCCGCGCTGGCTTGAAGGGAATCTCTTCCTTGCCCGCAGTCTCGGGACTCCAGCGCGCAATGCGCTCGACGTCCTCGCGAGTAATCTCAAACTCGTCGCACTGCCTGAGCGCGGCCTCTAACAGAATCTTGATTGAATAGGGCAGCCGGCTCACCTCGGCTACGCCGTCTTCTTCTAACTTTTGAATGCGGTACAGGACGCCGCTACCGCCGCTGCATTGCAACTCGCAGCGTGCGCCAAATTCGTCGTTGTTAGCAGGCATATAAAACCTTTCAGGAATAGAGAGATGTTTTGCGTCTCGTTTTTACCGCTTGCTGACGCTTTCGCAGCAACTCGGTACGTTCTTGCCAGAAAGCTAGCTGTTCTTCGATTGTCATGTTTGCGATTTGATCGTGAATTTGTTCTGCACCACGGCTTTTCATATCAACGCAATCAAACGCCTTCTTCGTTTTCATGTGATCGTCTCCGGAGGGGAATGGGGATGTTTTAGAAATTTGGCTTTAATATATTCAAGACCAACCCGACCTTCCACCTCCCGCCCTAGGCCGCCCATGCACAACCTGCGCCAATTTCTCGCTCTTCTGCGCCGCGAAGGCGAGCTCGTCACCGTTGACGCCCCAGTCTCTTCGGATCTCGAAATCGCCGAGATCCATCGCCGCGTCCTTGCCGCCGCTGGCCCGGCCCTGCTCTTTACCCACGTCGAAGGCGCGGACTTTCCCTGCGTCACCAACCTCTTCGGCACTGCCCGGCGCGTCGATCTGGCCTTCGGCCCTAGGCCGGAACAGTTTATCCAACAGCTAGTGCAACTCGCCCAAGACCTGCCATCGCTTTCGCCGGGCAAGCTCTGGCCGCACAAAAACCTGATCCCCGCCGCGCTCAAGGTCGGGCTTAAGACCGTCGGCAAAGGCCCCGTCGGCGAATGCGTGCAGTCGCCCCCCGACCTTACGCGCCTACCCCTGCTCAAAACCTGGCCGGAGGACGGCGGGCACTTCATCACCCTGCCGCTGGTCTATACCGAACACCCCGATACCGGCCATCACAACCTCGGCATGTACCGCATCCAGCGCCACGATTCCCAGACCCTCGGCGTACACTGGCAAATCCAGAAAGGCGGAGGTTTCCACTACCACGTCGCCGAGCAGCGAGGCGAAGACCTGCCGCTGGTCATCTTCGTCGGCGGGCCGCCAGCGCTGATCCTCGCGGCCATCGCGCCCCTGCCCGAGGACTTGCCCGAGCTGATGTTGGCCTCCCTGTTGCAGGGCGAGCGCCTGCGCCGCGTGCAAGGCTCCAGTCTGCCCCTGATCGCCGAAGCCGAATTCGCCATTGAGGGCGTGGTGCCGCCGCACGTGCGCAAACCCGAAGGGCCTTTCGGCGATCACTATGGCTATTACTCGCTGCAACACGACTACCCGGTACTCCAAGCCAAGCGCCTCTACCACCGCAAAGACGCCATCTTCCCGGCCACCGTAGTCGGCAAACCGCCGCAGGAAGACATGTTCCTCGGCACCTACATCCAGCAGCTCATGACGCCCTTGAGCAAGCTGGTAATGCCCGCGATCAAGGCCATGTGGAGCTACGGCGAGACCGGCTATCACTCGCTGGCGACCATCGTCGTCGAAGAGCGCTATCCACGCGAGGCCATGAAATTCGCCTTTCGCATCTTGGGCGAGGACGGCGGCCAACTCAACCTCACCAAGTTCTTGGTCGTCATAGATCGCCCCTTGGACTTGGGCGACTTCCGGCAGGTACTCGCGTATGCCCTAGCGCGAGCGCGGCTCGAAACCGACCTTTTCGTCATCGCCAATCTCGCCATGGACACCCTCGACTACACAGGACCGGCCGTGAACCAAGGCAGCAAAGGAATCCTCCTAGGCGTGGGCGATCCAGTCGGCGAATTGCCCGGAGAATTCAGCGGCGACCTGCCCGGCGGGGCCCGCGCCGCTGCGGTCTATTGCCCTGGTGCCCTCGCGATCCAAGGCCCGACGTACGCAGAAGATCCCGGCTACGCCCAACACCTCGCCGAAGACCGGGCCGTCGCAGCTTGGCCACTGATATTCTTGGTTGACGACGCCGCTGCGGCCGCCAAGAACATCACCTTTCTCTGGAGCACCTTTACCCGCTTTGAGCCGGCTGCCGACACGTATGCCGCCGCCGTCCAGCTCCGTCGCCATCACCCCTGTTATACGCCGCCGATCGTCTTGGATTGCCGCATGAAACCCGGATATCCAGACGAGCTGATAACGGACGAAGAAACGGCGCAAAAGGTCAGCCGGCGCTGGGGGGAGTACTTTCCCCAAGGCGGCGTCGAAGGCGCGGAAGACCGCCTTGGCTACGCCGGATTTTCCCTGTTGGATTAACCCTTAGCATAGGTCGCCTCATGGATGATGCCCTAGCGTTTGCCCCCATCGCCGAACTCGCCACCCTGATCCGCCGCGGCGAACTCTCCCCGCTCGAACTCACCGAACTCTACCTAGAGCGCATCGAGCAATACGATCCGGCGCTCAATGCCTATCTCGCCGTCACGTCAGAGCGGGCGCGGGCCCAAGCCCGCGCTGCCGAAGCGCAAATCTCGGCCGGCACCTATCTCGGCCCCTTGCACGGCATTCCCCTCGCCTTTAAGGATCTCGTGGATGTCGCGGATCTACCTACCACCGGCGGCTCGACCCTGCTGCGCGACAACATCGCCGCAGCCGACGCCACAGTTGCCCGCCGCCTCTTTGCCGCGGGCGTCGTGCTCTTGGGCAAAACGCATCTCGTGGAATTCGCTTTTGGCGGCACCGGCGTCAACCATCACTACGGTACCCCGGTCAACCCCTGGGATCCCGAAACCCACCGCCTACCGGGCGGGTCGTCTGCTGGCTCGGGCGTGGCCGTGGCGGCTGGACTGGCAGCGGCCGCCCTCGGCTCGGATACCGGCGGCTCGGTGCGAATTCCCTCGTCCTTTTGCGGCCTTACCGGCCTCAAGCCCACCTTTGGCCTGCTCCCCAACACCGGCGTTTTGCCCCTCGACCCCACCCTCGACAGCATCGGCCCTTTGTGCCGCACGGCGCAAGACTGCGCCCTGTTGTTCCAAGCCATGGCGGACCCCCTGCCCGGTGGTTCGATTGTGGATCATTTGGAAGGGGAGGTCGCCGGCCTCCGGCTCTGCTTCCCGCGCGAGTTTTTCTGGGACGATGTCGATGCGGAGGTCGAAGCGGCAGTGCGTGCCTCGGCGCGCGTTTTCGCCGACCTCGGCGTCTATGTCGATGAAATATCGCTCGAGGTGCTCGACGACCTAGCCGAATGGCGCAGCGGGCCCAGCACCACAGCCGTCGAAGCCTATCTCTATCACCGGCACAACCTCGAAGCGCACCTCGATCAGTTCGACCCCATTGTCTCGGCGCGCATCCTCGACGGTCGCGATATCCTCGCTGCGGACTTCCTCCGACAGATGAGAGCGCGCGACGAGCTGCGCCGCAAAGCCCGCATGGCCCTTGAAAATGTCGATTTTCTCATCACCCCAACCACCCCTTTTGCCGCCCCGATTCTCGACGAGATCGATCGCGACGATGTCTATTTCCCCATCAATGGCCTCTGCTTGCGCAACACCATCGCGGCCAATCTCCTCGATCTATGCGCCGTATCCCTGCCCTGCGGGTTCACGCATGATGGCTTGCCCATCGGCTTGCAGCTCATCGGCCACCCCCGCGACGAGGCGCGACTGCTGCGCCTCGCCCGCGCTTTTGAGCAAGCCACCGACTACAATCTCCTCACGCCCGCGCTCGACGATTTCGCCTAGCAAGGTGCGGCTGGATGGCTTGCCAATATCCAGGGCTATCTCTATATTTTTTCCCCTTGCGTGCTCCCATCGTCTAGCGGTCAGGACCCAGGGTTTTCAACCCTGTAACCGGAGTTCGACTCTCCGTGGGAGCACCATTTTTATGTACACTGAGGAGGAACTCATGTTCGACATCGGCATCTTCGCCCCCTTTGGGGCCGACCACGCTCGCAACATCGCCTATTGCCGCGACGCCGGCGCTACCCACATCGTCTTGAACACCGGCCAAATCTCTTCCGACGACGCGCCCGCGGCCGACGCGCTCGCGGCGCTAACCGACCAATACGCCGCCGCCGAAGTTGTGCTGGCCGGGCTGACCCCGCCTCGTCTCAGCCTCGACGCCTGCGTTGACGATGCGGCCCGCACGCGCGAAGTGGGGTACATGCGCCGCCTGATCGAAAACATGGGCCACGCGCAGATACCTATCGTGCATTTCTACCTCAGTGCCGACGCGGCCCCCACCGACCCAGACCAGCGGCAGACGCACTGGCAGGGCTTGGTGGAGATCTTCCAAGAACTCGGCCAAATCGGCGAAGAGGCCGGCGTGCGGATTTCTACCCACACGTTTCACGTGCCCGACCGCCTGATCTGGAACAGAGAGACCTTTACCAATCTAATGGCTGCAACCGACTCGCCGGCCCACGGCCTGACCTTCTGCCAAGGCAAGTCGCAAATGGCCGGCGACAGCCTGCCCGACACCATCCGCCACTTCGGTGACAAGGTCTTTATGGTCCACGTACGCGACATCGCCACCAAGCCCCAGGGATCGACTTCCCCGGAAATCGAGCAGCGGCTGGCGAACCTAGGCTACCTCGAAGTGCCCTTCGGCCAGGGAGAAGTCGATATGGTCGGCACCATCCGCGCCCTCAAAGAGATCGACTACAAGGGCCAGATTTACTCCGAGCACTTCCCGGCCATCGCCGGCGACCACGCCGCGGGGCTAGCTTGGACTATTGGCTATATCCGCGCCTTAGACCAAGCGATCGTCGTCTGAAGGGGCGACCGGCCGGTCGCCCCTACGTCGGCAAATGGACACCCCTTTTTAGCTGATCTATATTTGCCTTTTCAACCGCATTGGAAAGGTCCCGCCATGCCTCATCTCACCTCCGCAGACAAGCGTTCCTTTAAGGAAAACGGCTGTCTCATCGTCCGCGGCGCACTCACGTCTGCGCAAATTCAGGCCGCTCAGGCCGCCCTCTGGAGCGGCATTGACGCCGACCGCGACGATCCTGCAACTTGGGTCGAAGCCGGGCCGCGCGCTCCTGTACCCGCTCATCACCCGGCCATCCGCGCCGCCGTCCACGAGTCGCCGCTCTTTGCGATGATGGAGGAAATGGTCGGCGAGGATCAGCTCAATCCCAACAACGCTGGGCCGGCGCTGGTGTACCCGGCCAAAGACAAGGCTTGGTCCTTGCCCGAGCGCGGCCATCTCGACGGCTACTATACTCCTACCAACGGCGTACCCGAAGGCACGGTCGGCTACATGACCATCAACGTCACGATCTACGTCGAGGACATCGACTCGCAGGGCGGCTGCTTCACCTATTGGCCCGGCAGTCACAACGTGGCATACGAGTACTTCCAGACGCACTCGCTGCTGTCGGTACAGGGCGGCGTTTCCAGCGACGTATTTGCGGAGGGAACCTTCCCCAAAGGGAGTGAATTCGTCGGCCAAGCCGGCGATGCCATCTTCTGGCACGGCCAGCTCTTTCACACGGGTTCCAAGAACGTCAATCGCAATATCCGCATGGCCCTCATCGGCCGCTTCTCGCGCAAAGACACCAACGATATCCGCTTCGAGACCTGCGACGATCAATGGGCGCATTGGGAGGGGATTGGCTGATGCCCCTCGTCTTCAGCCCGACCCTCTGCCCAGACCTTCTCTTGCCCGAGGTGCTCGACCTTGCCAAGACGGCCGGCTTCTCCCGCCTTGAACTCTTCCGCGCTTATACCGAAAGCACCCCCGTCCACCACGACTGGTCTGTGCCAATGGTCCGCACCGCCATTGCGGACGCCAGCCTACAGCTTGCCGGTTTCAACATCCGCAACCTCACCGGCCGCAAAGCCGATTCCGACGAGCGCAACCTCGCCTACAACCTGCGCCAGCTCGAATGGGACATCCACTTGGGCCGCGCCCTTGGCATCAAAACCCTGAACACGAAGGGCGGTGCCCGCACGGACGAGGCGTGCGCCGACCTCATCGAAGGCGTCAACACGCTCCTCGACAACATCCCCGATATCGCCCTCAACTTGGGCAATCACCAAGGCAACCGCCTCCAAGGACTGGCTGACTACCAAGCGGTGATGCCCGAGCTGCCCGAACGGGCGCGCGTGCTCTTGGACACCGGCCACCTGCTCTCGGTCGGCGAGCCGATTATGCCCTTTGCCGAAGCGCTCGCCGGGCGCATTGGTCTCGTCCACCTGCGCGACCAGCAGGGCGAAAAGCCCGTGCCCTTCGGGGAAGGCGAACTGCCCTTTGCGGAGTTGTTAGAGCTGTTAATGGATAGCAATTACGACGCCCCCCTCGTCGTCGAGCTTGAAGACGTCGATTGGGACGCGCCACTCCCGGCGGCCATTGCCGCGCGCCAATACGTTGAGGGCCTTCTCGGCTGAATTTGGGCGTGGGACTCCGTAGAAGCTGTCAAGTTTTGAGCGTTTTACCTGCGATATCTAAAAGGAATTCCCTATTTTCTAGGCTAAGGAGGAATTGACTATGCCCATGATAGCTGTGCCCGCCCATTTTGACGGGGAGCGCATTTGCTTGGATGAGCCATTTGACCTAGAACCGAATGCGAAACTGATTGTCACTATTCTACCAGGACGAGAATCTGACAGTGAGTATGCAGCTTGGTTGCATTTATCCGGTCAAAGACTAAAAGATGCCTACGGCGAGAACGAACCTGAGTATTCATCGGAGTTGCTCAAAGAGGTGAATCCCGACTATGAAGGAAGGTGACGTCGTTATTACACCAGTGCCTCAGGCCGATGGAGACTAAAGAACAGACCTGCCATTTTCCTACGGGAAATGCCGCCCTATCGCGATTTGCTCGTTTGCGGTGTAAGCACACAGTTACCTCAGTATGTCGAGAACTTTGACGAAATTATTTCTTCTGCCGACGAGGATTTCAAGTCGAGTGGTCTGCGATCAACATCTCTGATTCGACTTGGCTTTCTCGCTGTGTTACCGCGTCATAGCGTACTTGGCTCTATGGGTTCCATCTCGGCCGAACGGCACAAACGTCTATTGAGAAAGCTGAGTGATTACCTTACTTGCGCTCACTGATCTTTTGCGGCTAGCGCATCTACAAAAACAGCCCAGACCACTCAAAGCGGTCTGGGCTGTCGTCGTGTGGAACAGGGCGTTGGATGGGCTTGGTTTACCTACCTGCGCTTGAGATCGAGCGTATATTGGTGTCGTGGTAGGTTCAGCGACTGGCCAGCGATGAGATGGGGATGGCTACATCGGCTCCATGCTCAGCGGCTAGATTGGCCTTGCCAGCGGCCACGCCACCATCCCCCTCATCCTCCACCAGCACCGCCAAACAGGTCGAAAAAGTCGCCGAAGCTCAGCGCCGGGTTGACCGTGATGGAGAAGGTCAACGTGGCAGCTTTTCCTGCGCTGTCCTCCGCCAAGCAGACGACCTCGACGGCCCCATCGGTGGCGGCTTCGGGCGTACCCGAAATCGTCCGCGTGGCCGCGTCAAACGACAGGCCCGCAGGAAGCGCCGATACGCGATACGTTATCTCGCCATCGCCGCCCACAGCTTCCGGCAGTACCAGCGCGCTAATCGTCGTACCAGCGGTGTATGCTTGGTCTTCGACCTCACCGGCGAAACCGAAGGCCAGCATCCCGTCGTCTTCTTCGCCGTCGTCTTCTTCGCCGTCGTCTTCTTCGCCGTCGTCTTCTTCGCCGTCGTCTTCTTCGCCGTCGTCTTCTTCGCCGTCGTCTTCTTCGCCGTCGTCTTCTTCGCCGTCATCCATCTCGTCGTCGTCGATCCTGATATTGATCAGAGCCTGGTGTCCACCTGACGAAGTAGCCAGCACACCGAGGGCCTTAGGACCATCTGCCGTCGTGTTGTCCTTGGGCGTCAGAGAAAGCTGCGCCGTCCCCGTTCTCTGGCCTTTTGCAATGGTGATGGTTTCGTCCATTGTCGCGTCGAAATCCTCATTGCGCTTGGCCGTCTTGCCTAATGTTGGGGAGACAATTGCGAGTGTGATCGTCTCGTCAACCGCAGCGGCTTTGTCCAATGTCACGGTCAGCGTGATGGTCGTCGCCTGCTCGTCGTTCTCGCGGACCAAATCATGACTTGAGGATATGCCCTCAAGCTCAACCGTGGTCGTTGGCTGCTCCTCGATATTGAGGGACTTCTGTTGATTCTCATCGGAGGGCTGCTGTTGGTCGTCCTGCTGTTGGTCGTCTTGCTGTCGTTGCTGGTTGTCTTGTGGCGGTGGTGGGGTCTCAACTGTCACGGTCGCGCTGAGAGATTCGGTACCGACTGAAGCTGTGACCGTGTATGAGCCGGAGGCATCGCTCCCAAGTCTCAGCGAAGTACTTACCTGTCCGTTGCTACCAGTTGTTGCAGTCGTGACACTAAACGACACAGTCCCATCGTCTGGACTAACGCTAAACGTCACTGTTTGCCCTTCCACGGGGCTTCCATTCTCTTGGACCTCAACAGTAAACGGGAACGAACCACCAGGCTGGCCAGGCCAAGGACTAGTTGTCATGAAGAGGAATGCTGATGGCGGTGAGGTCCCAACTGTCGCAGTCCCACTCACAGATTCGCCGCTGATAGACGCCGAGACCGTATATGAGCCGGAGGCATCGCTCCCAAGCGTCAGCGTCGTCTGTGCCCGTCCGTCGCTACCAGTTGTGGCGCTTGTGGGACTCAGCGACGCAGTCCCATCGTCTGGACTAACGCTAAACGTCACTGTTTGCCCCTGCGCGGGGCTTCCATTCTCCTGGACCTCAACAGTAAATGTCATACCCTCACCAGGCGCGACGGGCTGAGGACTATATGTCATGACCATGGAGAATCCTGGATTCGGCTCCGGCTCGGGCTCCGGCTCGGGCTCCGGCTCGGGCTCGGGCTCCGGCTCCGGCTCGGGATCGGGGGTCGGCTCCGGCTCGGGCTCCGGCTCCGGCTCGGGCTCGGGGGTCGGCTCGGGCTCGGGCTCGGGCTCGGGCTCGGGCTCCGGATCAGGCTCTGGTGGTGGCGGTTCGCCTTCAACTGTCACGGTCGAGCTGATAGATGAGGTACCGACTGAAGCTGTGACCGTGTATGAGCCGGAGGCATCGCTCCCAAGTCTCAGCGAAGTAAATGCCTTTCCTTCGCTACCAGTTGTTGCAGTCGTGACACTAAACGACACAGTCCCATCGTCTGGACTAACGCTAAACGTCACTGTTTGCCCTTCCACGGGGCTTCCATTCTCCTGGACCTCAACAGTAAACGGGAACGAACCACCAGGCTGGCCGGGCCAAGGACTAGTTATCATGAAGAGGAATGCTGCCGCCCCAATTGGCGTCAACACACAAATCAAAACCGGCAAGATGAAACCAATTAGTTGCTTTTTCATTGCTTTAACTCCTTAGAGTCCGTTTTAAAATTCCTCGTGCCGTCCCTTGTGCACAGAAAACAACCTTAAGAGCGAGGGTGTCTCACCCTCGAAAAAGGCTCCATCTCAGCGCCTCTCGACTGATGCTAAACGTTTTTATCGGGATAGGGTCCTGTAATTTCGGTTTGCGTCCGTGTCGGCATGACTATGCCTAATTATATCACACGGTTACATTCGATGCAGAAAATATGTGAACTCTCCCAAAGGTCAAGCACTTTTTCGATCATCGCTCACTTGTCAAAAAATCAATGCGGCACCCCAAGTTTGCCCCAGCCTATATCACCTCATACATTCCCCGCCTAGACCCCCACTCAGGAGCCTACCATGAAACGCATCACTACCGCCGACTTCCGCGACTATCGCCGCGACCGCTTCATCGACGCCCAAACCACCCCCGCCGCCCGCCTCGCCCCCACCTATATGCTCACCAACGAAATGGGCGTTGACGGCGACATTTGCGAGGAACTCACCCCCGCCGCCTGTGCAAAAGTCGAATTCGACATTCCCTCGGCCAAGACCAAGGGAGCCGAACTGCTCTTTTACGTCAACGCCGACAAATCCACCGCCGACAAACCCATGCGGCTCCAAGTCAACGGCCACGTCCTCACTCACCGCCAAGACCGCCAGCGCATGCTCACCGGCGGTTGGGACCGCAAGAAAATCGCCGCCAAATACCTCAAAGACGGCACCAACGAATTCGTCTTCTCGCACAGCGGCGTGTTGCACATCGACCCCTTCCCAGGCGGTCTGGCCGACGCGCCCTCAGGCCGTTCGAGCCGCAGCTTTGACGGCGGCAAGACTTGGCACCAAGGCACCTTGGGCGAAGCCCGCGCCATCGAAGGCGAATACCTAGTACGGCTGCGCATCAAGGGACATCCTCCTCAAGGGACGCTCTGCTCGCCGGTTATCGACCTCGCCGACGAAGACGGCAACGGCCGCATTGCCCCGAGGCTGGGAATTCGCCGCCTGCACCTGAAAGCGCGGATGCGCCAGCCGCAGGGGACCCAGATACACTTCGAGCTACGCACGGGTTCGACGCCTTCCTTCGACCCGCGCACTTGGACGGGTTGGGAACGGTGCACCGCCTTGCAGTGGCCCGGGCGCTTTGTGCAGTGGCGCACCATCCTTGCAACCGACGCGGCCAACAAGACCCCGACGCTCCAAGCCGTCACCCTCGAAGCCGATATCGAGGAGGACGCCCAAAGCCTCGCCCCCTTCAAGCGAGCAGAATTCGACCAACCCCAGCTCGTGTACAGCTCGTACCCCTTTGCCTATATGGGACTGCACCCGCACCAAGAGCGGCTGCGCAAACAGTACCGCCTCGATGAGGTCATCGCCGCCGGCAAAACCGAACTCGAACAGCTAGCCCTTTTGCGCGACTGGGTCCACAGCCAGTGGCTGGGCTGGCAATCCGACAAATATCCCCACTGCCCTTCTTGGAACCCCATCGAAGTCCTCGACACCACCAAGGGCGACTGGGGCTTCGGCATGTGTACCCACTACGGGGCGGTTTTCGCCGGCTGCGCCTCGTCCCTAGGGTGGGTGGCCCGCTCAATCGTCGTCGATCACCATTGCTTGGCCGAGGTCTGGTGCGAAGAGTTGCAAAAGTGGATCCTCGAAGACGCCGGGCCGGCCCGCGAATTCGACGCCACCTACGAAATCGACGGCGTGCCTATCAACGCTTTGGAGCTGCACGAGGCGGCTGCGGACGAGCGGCGCGAAAAGATCATGGCCAACAAGCTGCCGCAAAAGATCGTCGAGCCCATGGCCAGCTATATCGACGTCTTCTGCCGCTTCGGCATTCCGCTGCGCAACACGCACCTGATCTTCGCCGAGCCGGCCGAGTTGCGCCACGGTTCCGGGCAGTACCACTGGGACGGCTATTTGTGGTGGTCGGACGATGTCGATCCCCGCTACGCCGAATACTCCTTGCAGACCTCTCGCACCGGGGACTTCTACTGGTCGGTCAACCAGACGCGGCTCTACCTCCAGGTGGCGGAAAAGGCGCGTACGCTGCAGGTCGATCTAGAGCACACCGCGCCCAACTTCTCGCACTTCTTGGTGCGCCAGGACGGCGGTCCGTGGCGCGAAGAGCGCGAGGCCCGCTTTGAGTGGACGCTCGCCGCGGGCGAAAACCTGCTCGAAGCGCGGGCAGTCAACGTCTTCGGCAAGAAGGGCCGCATCGCCAAAGCGTGCGTCGAAGCGTCGTAAAGCTACCTAGCCTGTGAGCGCCTCGCTCTCCCTGGCCACGCGCGCCCTGCGCGGTTTCCTTTGGAATGGCAGCGCTTCCGTTATCCAGCTCGGCGTCATGCTGGTGCTCTACAAGCTCTTGCCACTCGACGACTTGGGCCGTTTTGAGTGGGTACTGGCGCTGATAATGCTCCTAGCGCTGGTCGGCGATTTAGGTCTGGGCGCAGCCCTAGTCCAGCTACCAGACGCGGGCGAGGAACACTTCGACACGGCCTTCTGGACTTGTTTGAGTTGGGGACTGCTGATCACCGCCGTGGTCGTCGCCGCGTCCTCTTGGTTGGCCTCTTTTTTAGGGGGCGAAGATCCGCACACCTTCGGCCGCGTCCTGCGCACGTTCTGCTTGACGATCCCCTTCGCCTCATTGGCGGGCCTGTTGCGGGCCAGACTACAGCGCACCCTCGACTTTCGCGCCGTGGCCCTTTCCGAACTCGTTTCGGTCCTGACCTTTGCCCTCGCGGTGACGCTTCTGCTTTTCTGGCGACCGGACTTGGGCGTCCTAGTCCCGGTCGTCGGCTCGGTCGTGCGCGAGCTAGGTCTTTTTAGCAGCCTCGCGCTTTCGGCTCGTTGGCTTCCGCGCCTGCGCTTCCGGCCCCAAGCCCTGCACCAAATCCTTGGCTTTGCGCTGAATCTTACGGGTTCGCGCGTGGTGGCCCTGCTCAATGGCAAAATCGCTTATCTCTTTATTTACTTACCGCTAGGGCCTACTGCCCAAGCCTATTACAGCTTGGCCGAACGATTGACCTTGCAGCCTTTGACCCGGCTGGCGACGACCATCCAGCGCGTCTCCTTCCCGACCTTTTCGACGATCGTGGACGATAACTCGCTCCTGCGCCGTGGCTATTTGTCCTCGGTACAGGGCTTCGTGCTAGCGCTGGGTCCGGCCCTTACGGGAATATTCGTCTTTGCGCCGGAGATTGCCGCCTTGGTCAACACCGAGCCGATGTGGATGGTGCTTCGCCTGTTGGCCGCAGCTACGCTTTTGAAAGTAGCCGGCTCCTTGGTCGGCTCGATTTTTATGGCCAAAGGCAAGGCCAATTGGTCTTTTTATTGGTCGCTCTTTAGCATGGGGGTACTGATCCCGGCACTGTACCTCTATGGCCTGCCGCGCGGCGTCGAAGGCGTGGCCAGCGTCATCGCCGCCGCGGCCTTGCTGTTCTTGCTGCTTTCGCAGTACCTCGTCAACCGCTTGATTGACCTGCCTTTTGCAACTTATCTCGCCGCGCTCAGCCGCCCCGCTTTGGTGGTCGCCTTCGTCTTCTCCGTTCTCCTGCTGGCCCGCCCCCTGCTGCCTTGGGCACCGCTCGCCGTCCTCGTTGTCGGTGCTATCCTTGCCAGTGTCGCGACCTCAGCGGCCCTCTTCCTCTTCGCCCGCGACCTCTGCCGCACCTATTGGCAGAGCCTGCGCGGCACCTGATTCTACCCCGGGCAAAAATTGCGCAGGGGCCTGTTTTGGAATATGTTTTTAAGGAACTACTCTAAAGGAGATTGCGCTATGAGCGAGATACAAAACGGCCAGACTGGCACCCTGCGCCTCAAGACCGGCCTCGCCGAAATGCTCAAGGGCGGGGTCATCATGGACGTCGTCACCGCCGACCAAGCCAAGATCGCCGAAGACGCTGGGGCAACCTCGGTCATGGCGCTGGAAAGAGTGCCCGCCGACATCCGCGCTGAAGGCGGGGTGTCGCGCATGTCGAGCATAGAAAAGCTGCGCCAGATCATGGAGTCCACCTCCATTCCGGTCATGGCCAAATGCCGCATTGGTCACTTTGCCGAAGCGCAGATACTCCAAGCCCTCGGGATCGACTACGTCGACGAAAGCGAGGTCCTGACCCCGGCCGACGAGCACTATCACGTCGATAAGTTCGCCTTTGAGGTGCCCTTCGTCTGCGGCTGCCGCAACCTCGGCGAGGCCCTGCGGCGGCTTGGCGAGGGCGCCGCCATGATCCGCACCAAGGGCGAGGCTGGCTCGGGCAACATCGTCGAGGCCGTGCGCCACATGCGCTCGGTCACCGACGAGATCCGCCGGTTGACGATCTTGCGTCCCGAGCAGCTAATGACCGCGGCCAAGGAACTCGGCGCGCCTTATGAACTGGTCTGCTGGGTTGCCGAGCACGGCAAGCTGCCGGTGCCCAATTTTGCCGCCGGCGGCGTCGCCACGCCGGCTGATGCCTCGCTGATGATGCAGCTCGGCGCCGAGGCCGTTTTCGTCGGCTCTGGGATCTTTAAGTCCGGCGATCCGTCCAACCGCGCCAAAGCCATCGTCGAGGCCACCACCCACTACGACGACCCAGAGGTCCTGATCCGCGTCTCTGAAAACCTTGGCGAGGCCATGGTCGGCATCAACATCGACACCCTCGAAGAGAAAGACAAACTACAAACCCGAGGCTGGTAGGACGCCGCACAGATGCAAACGGAAATTGCCCCGTCTCTGCTCTGTCAGGGACGGGGCAATTTTATGAAGCGTCATCCCCTGCCTCTGTGCTCATCTGCGTTCATCTGCGGATACTTTGTCGCCGCACACCCGCCGGGAATTGTCAGATAGCTTCTATGGTATAAGCGATGATTGGAATTTTGGGATTACAGGGCGACTACGCGGCCCACGGCAAGATCCTCGACGCCTTGGCAGTCGAATCCCGCGTGGTCAAAAAGCCGGAGCAATTGGCCACGGTTGACGGCCTGATCTTCCCCGGCGGCGAGAGCACGACGCTAATCAAACTAATGGACTCTTGGGCTTTCTGGGCACCGCTGAGGGACTTCGCCGCGGCCGGCAACCCCATTTTTGGCACCTGCGCCGGGATGATCCTGTTGGCCAAAGGCGTCTCCAACCCGCCGCAGAAGTCCCTCGGCCTGATCGACATCGACGTCGAGCGCAACAGCTATGGCCGCCAAGTCAATAGCTTTGAGGGGACGGGCGTTTGGGCGGCGGATGGACAACCGCGATCGTTGCCGATGATCTTTATTCGCGCACCCCGCATCGCGCGATTGGGCAACGGGGTCGAGGCGCTGGCGACCTGCGGCGACGATGTGGTCGTGGCGCGCCAGGGCCAAATGCTCGTCGCCTCGTTCCATCCTGAACTGACCAGCGATTTGAGCATCCATCGCTATTTCGTCGCTATGGTTGGGCGCTAGGAGATTGAAAGAAGCCGACGATGGTCGTTTGGTATTCGAGAGACTTCGGTCTGAACCCTCTAGGAGAAAACCATGCGCCTCGCACTAACCTTATGCCTGCTCTTGTTCAGCCGTGCCTTGGCCGACACTCCGCTCACTATCGTCGACCAAGGACAGAGCCGAACCCGCATTGGCGTCCACCCCGAAGCTGGCGAGTGGGAGCGCCGCGCCGCCAGCGACCTAGTGCGCTATATCGAGGAAATGAGCGGTGCCCGCCTGCCGCTCATTGACCAGTCCGATGCTCTGCGCCAAGCCCTAGCCGAAGCCACCCCACTCATCCTAGTAGGCCGAGCCGCCCTCGAAGCCGAGCCATCCATAGAACCCCGCCTGCAAGCCTTGCAAAAACCTCGGCCCGTTCTGCGCAGCGACGCCATTATCACCCAGCGCCAAGGCAACCGCATCTATCTAGCCGGGACCAACGACGAATCGCACTACTATGCCGCTATAGAATTGCTGCACCACTGGGGTTGCCGCTGGTATTTGCCCACGGACTTTGGTGCCAGCATCCCCCGGCAGTCCACGCTGACCATCGACACCCTCGACGTGGCCTATGCCCCGCCCTTTGAGGTGCGGCGCTACTGGCTCTCTTGGCATGGCGACAACAGCGGTCGCGCCGAATTCATGCGGCGCAATCGGCTCAACGACCTGTCCGTACCGGCTGGCCACGCCTTGGGCCACTACGTCGATGACCTGCCGGACGCTGGGTTCTCGGCCCAGGCCATCTGCCTGTCCGATCCAGCCACGGCCCACCACATTGCCGCGCAGGTCATGGAGCGCTTTGCCGCCGGAGCACAAGCCGTATCCCTCGGCATGGACGATGGTCTCTACGATCTAGCCTGTGCCTCCGACTCGCTCTTGGCTGCCGGCTTATGGGACAAGAACTTCATGGCCCCGGCCCTCACCGACCCCTTCATGGCCCTGTACAACAACGTCGCCCAGCTAACCCAAGCCCGTTTCCCCGACCGCCGCATTGGCTTTCTGGCCTATTCCAATATCACCTTGCCGCCCCAGCGCCGCATGGTAGCCGCCGAGCCTCTGGTGGCATACTTGGCACCCATTGACGTTTGCCCCATCCACGGCATGGACGATCCCGCTTGTCCACCCAGCCAAGAGTACCGCGATGTCATGTACCGCTGGAGCCAGACCATGCAGGGTCGCCTCATCATCTACGACTACGATCAAGGCATGCTGGTCTGGCGCGACATCCCCAACCCCTCCATCCAAGCCATCCGCCAAGATATCCAGCACTACCGCGCCGCTGGCATCCTCGGGGTTGATACCGAGAGCCGGGGCGCTATGGCCACAACTTTCCTCAATCTGTACTTGAGATCTCGTCTCTACTGGGACCCCGATGTGGACGTCGAAGCCGTGCTGGAAGAATTCTATCCCCGCTTCTTCGGACCAGCCGCCGCGCCCATGCGCGCCTATTGGCAGGCCATCCACCGCGCTTGGGAACAGACCCCGTCCCACGAGCACGAATTCATGCTGGCCCCCACGGTGTACACGCCAGAGTTGGTGCGGGCTTTGGCCCCCCGCGTCGCGGAGGCCGAGGCCCTAGTGGCCGATTTACCCTCCGATGACCTATTCGTCCAGCGGGTGCGCTTTGTCAGGGCTGGATTCGGCGTTTTGCAAAACTACATGGACATGGTCGCCCAAGCCGTCACTCAGGTAAATTACCCAGCCGCCGTACAGGCCGGCGAACAGGGCCTCGCTTGGCGCGACAGCCTGACGCAAATGCACCCTACGTTCACCACCACCCGCCTAGAGCGGGGCGATCCCTGGTGGACCGGCGAGGTCAATCAGTACCGGGATCTGGGCCAACTGACTCACGGACCCCAAGGCCGTCTAGTGCAAAAGCTCCCTCTCGAATGGACCTTCCGCACGGACCCACACGACGCCGGCTTGCATCAGGGCTGGGGGCGTCCCGATCTCGACCTGTCGTCTTGGCGACCGCTCCGCACTGACCTTTACATGGAAGTCCAGGGAGTTGCTGCGGCCAATGGCGGCGAGTACAATGGCTTTGTCTGGTATCGCACGGATATCGAGATAAGCGAAGCTGAGGCCGGCCAAGCACTCCACATCCGCTTTCCCGGCCTCTTCGGCAAAGCTTGGCTCTACGTCGATGGCTACTTGGTGGGGCACCGCGACTGGCGTCCCATGTGGTGGCACAACGACTACCGCTTTGAATGGGATGTCGATCTGAGCGGTGCCCTGTCTCCCGGCACCTACACCCTAGCCCTGCGCCTGCACAACGAGCATCACATGGGCGGCATCTGGCGCCGTCCTTTTCTCTATGAGCAGCGCATGTAGCGAGCAGGTCAAAGCATTCAGATCGAGGAAAGTCCCAATCCGCCCGCACGAACTTCGACCAACCTGAAAGGAATCGTCCATGATCGTCGACACCCACGTACACATCTGGGAAATGTCCGAGAAATATCCCATCGGACCCACCGCCCCCAACTGGACCTCCAAGCCAGACGAACCCGCCACCGCCGACGAGCTAATCGAGGACATGGACCAAAACGGCGTTGACCGCAGCGTCTTGGTGCAGACTAGCTGGTCCACCTGGGACAACGGCTATATCGCCGATTCGCAGGCCCGCTTCCCCGACCGCTTCATCGGCCACGGCATGCTCGACCCGCAAAACCCAGATAACGCCGATCAGGCGCGCTACTGGATGGAGGAACGCGGCTTGGTCGGTTTCCGCTTCCATCCCATGTACTACCCAGACGAGAAAATCTTGACCACGCCCCAGAACCGTCCCCTGTGGGAAGTCCTAGACGCAATGGGCGCTGTCATCCAGTTCCATCTCAACGCTTCTTTTGCCGATCAAGTCGCTGAAATCGCCCGCCGCCATCCGCAGATGCCCCTGCTATTGGACCACATGGGCTATCCCAACCTCGACGAGCCGCCCGAGGCTTTTCAGCCCATCGTCGACCTAGCTAACTTCGACAACGTGGCAGTAAAAATCTCGGATGTCCACGGCCGCTCGCGGGAAAGTTTCCCCTACGCCGACGTGCGTCCCTTCATCCAGCGCCTGCACCACGCCTTTGGGGCCGAGCGCATGCTGTGGGGCACCGGCTATCCAGGACACCACCGCACCAAGCACAACTGGCCGACCCTAGCCGAGGAGTTGCGCCTAGTGCGTGAGGGTTTCGACTTTCTCAGCCAGCGCGAAAAGGACCAAATGCTAGGCGGTACGGCCGCCCGTATATGGGGACTGACCTAACCGTTCATCCACAATCCACAACGGAGGCCCGCATGACACTAGACACCAGCGACCAAAACATATACCAAGCGATCGGCGTCGAACCCATCATCAACTGCCGTGGCACCTTTACCATCATCGGCGGCTCCGTCGAACTCCCCGAAGTTGTGGCGGCCATGGAAGCGGCCTCGGGCTACTTCGTCCAGTACGACGAACTCGCCGATGCCGTCGGCCAAAGACTGGCTGAAATCACTGGGGCCGACTGGGGGCTGATTCCGGCGGGCTGCGCTGCCGGTCTCAAGCACATCACTGCGGCTTGCGTCACCGGCGGCAATCCCGAAAAGCTGATCCGCATCCCGGATTTGACCGGCTTGGACAAAACCCAAGTCATCATCCCCCGGTACTCACGCAACGCCTACGACCACGCCGTGCGCAGTATCGGCGTCGAAATTGTCATGGTCGAAACCCAAGCCGAGCTTGAGCGGGCCATCAATCCCCGCACCGCCATGATCTACATAACCACGGGGGCTGGCTCTGCTACCGGCCAGCCGCTTTCCCTAGAGGTGATTGCCGACGCGGCCCGCCCGCACAAAATTCCCATCCTCGCCGACTCCGCGGCCGAAAACCTCACCATTCCCAATGTCCACTTGCAAAGGGGTGCCACGGTCGTGGCCTACAGCGGCGGCAAAGCCCTGTGCGGGCCCCAGTGCGCCGGCTTGGTGCTGGGCGACAAAGCCTTGCTGCAGTCGGCGTGGCAATTCAGTGCGCCGCACCACGGGCCGGGCCGCGACGATAAAATCGGCAAGGAAGAAATCATGGGGATGTTGGCGGCGGTGGAGGCCTGGGTGCGCCGCGACCACGCCGCCGAATGGCAGACTTGGCTGTCCTATCTCGACCATATCGCCCAGCGCGTGCGCGGCATTGACAGCGTATCGACCGAGGTCGCAGACCCCACCGGCCTGTCCAACCGCGCCCCGGTCCTCACCATCAGTTGGGATCCAGCCGTCTTGCACATTACCGGCGCAGAGGTCGCCGAGGATTTCGCCCGCAACAAACCCCGCATCGCCGTGGCCAGCGGCGGTGCCAACGGCCGCACTTCCATCGGCATCACGCCCAATCAGATGCAGCCGGGCAACGACCAAGTAGTCGCCGACCGAATCCACCGCATTTTATCCGCGCAACGCAGTCCCCAATCAACGGAGCTATCCCCTCCGGCAACCGATGTCAGCGGTGCTTGGGACCTCACCATCAACTATTCGAGCAGCAGCAGCCAGCACCAGCTATTCCTCGAACAAGAGGGGCATTGGATCGGCGGCACCCACATAAGCGATTTTTCTCAGCAGCAAATCGCCGGCGTCATTGAAGGCGATCAGGTAAAGCTGCGTAGTGCAGTGAGTCGTCCGGGCGATTCCATCCCCTTCCTATTTGCCGGCCGCGCTGCGGAAGACCGCATTTCGGGATTCATTCACCTAGGCGAATACCGCAACGCCGATTTCACCGCCTGCCGCTCCCAGTACGCAAAATCGCCGATCTCCATTAGCATACCCCGAGGAGCGCCGCTGGCGACCTAATTACAAGTCACTCATCCAAGACGGCTATATCACCGTCCCGGACGGTTTCATGTCAAGCAGGTCTTGAGAACCGGCCGAATCGGCGCGGGCAGTAAGCTCCGGGCCGAATCCTGGCTCTATATACCGAAGCCCCATGAGTCGTGAAGCCAAACCCGTCGACGTAGACCACGCAGCCCTGGTGGCGCAGGCGCGAGGTGGCGACCTGGATGCCCTAGAGAGAGTCGTGCGCCTGTATCAGGACACGGCGATCTCCTACGCCTTTGGCCTCCTGGGCGACTACCACGCGGCTGAAGACGCCGTTCAGGAAGCATTCGTCTCCGCCTGGATGAACTTCGAGTCCCTGCGCGATCCGAGGGCCTTCCCTGGCTGGCTACGCCGTCTCGTCTTCACCCAGTGCAACCGCGTGAAGCGACGGCGAAGGGTCCCGACGGTCGCCCTGGCCACCGATGACCTGGCGCCGGACCCGCAACCCTCGGTCGCAGCAGATCTGGAAACCCGGGAGTTCAGCGATGAGCTGCAGAGAGCTACCTCCAGTCTACCGCAGATCCACCGGGAGGTGGTAACCCTATTCTACTTCGACAATCGCTCGCAGAGAGAGATCGCAGCCTTTCTCAAGGTACCGGTGTCGACGGTGAACAAGCGGCTTCACGATGCACGCAGACACCTCAAGCTAAGGATGGAGAGAATGGTAGCATACAGGGATCACGAGCGATTCGAGAGACGCGTCATCGACAAGGTGATGTCCATCCATTCCGAGAGCTCGGTCATGAGCACCTTGCACCCGGCCCTGCGGGCCGCCAGCTCCAACTGCTCCTGGGCGCGCATGATGGGCATCCTGGGACACGCCTTCACCTTCAGCATGCGACGAGGGGGTGGCGAGTGCTATTGGGAGGGGAATCTCGACTGGTGGCTGTTCTTCGACCGGCTTCCAAGCCTCGGCTACCGCTTCGACCACTTTCAGGCGACTCAGAACTTCAAGAGCATCCGGCCACACAGCGCGGAAGCTCTGAGAAAGCTCAAGAGCGAGACCTGGGACTGCGTCTGCGCCAGCATCGACCGAGGCGTACCCGCCATGGCGTGGGCTCCCATGACGCTCGAGCAGAGGGATGACGGCCACCACGCCTGGGATTGGAATCTGCTGGTCGGGTACGACCCATCCCACAAGACCTATACCGTCCGCTGCACCTACAGAGACAACGAGGATCAGGAGGTGCCTTTCGACGGCTTTGGATACTGTGATCCCGTGCAGTGGTACTACGTGCTCGTCCCGAGGGAACCGGTGGAGACGGACGCCGTGGCCGTCGCCGTGGACAGCCTGAAGAAGGCCGTGCAGTTCGCCAGGGGAACGCGCTTCGAGAAATCGGACGCCTGCTACCACACGGACGCCGAGGGATTCGCCGCCTACGGGCTCTGGCTGGAGGACTTGGCAGCGGGTACGGCAGATCTTCGCTATGCCTCGCACTTTGCCAGCTTGCAGTCAGACCTGCGCAAGAACGCTGCCGACTTCATGGTCGAGCTGAGCTTCGACCTTCCTCGATCCTCCGGTCTGCTTCAACGGGCGGAGGCCTCGTACCGGCAGGAAGTCGAGACGCTAGAAGAACTGGCCATGGTGTGCAGAGCCGCCCGCGAAGCCGACTCTTGGGGAAGCGGCTCCAACACCGAGGCGGCAGGGCTGCTGGGGAAGGCCCTTGAGCAGGATCAAGCCGCCATCGCCGCGATCGAAGAGGTGTTGACGGCGATCTGACCCTGCTCGGGCGGGATTCCCCGCCACCGTGGAAGACGTAGAACTTGAGGTACGCTACGAGTACCCGGAAATCTGAGGTCTCGTCGCGTATCTAGATGTGAAGGGACACATCCACTGAAAGCTAAAATTAAATGTCTGACGTTCGAATCGCAGCAGGATCAATAAGCGCGAAGGTGAGTAGCAAAGGTGTTCACGGGTGGTGCGGATTAGATGACCTAACCCACAAAGAACACCCGATGGAATGGCTCCTTCGTCCAGCATTAACGTTGGAGCACTATGTCGCTGTGCCTATAGATGATCCGAACTATATAGAATATGAACCGTTCGGAAGTAAACGGACCTTGAGGGATGTTCGGGGTGATGGCTGTACCCTTCGATATGCTTCCATGAGTTGCTGTGAAGTCGACTGTGCAATTTCCTATCGGATGACACCGCCACATTACGTCGACATAGTGGTGACCGCACAGACGGCTCGTGCGCAGTGGCCACACAATTACCTGGCTCTTTTCTTCGCGACCATTGTAGATACGCCGATTTACACCGGGGTGAATGTCATCGGAAGTGACCCAAATGTTGAGTTTAATAGATTGAATCCGTGGGTTCACTTCAATGGTCAAGGGGAGACGCCGGGCAGGACGATCCATCCCTCAGGCGTAGCAAATCCTGAGCTTGCGCGACCGGATGATCCGCCCAATATCTATTACTTTGACGATAGTTCCGTCCGCTTCGATCTTCCCTTCTTTTATGGGACTGTCGATCACATGGTGTTTGGCGTATTCTTTAAGAACTCAGATCGCGAGAAGGTTCGGTTTACGGTAAATCCAGTTGCCAGTGGATTCGGAGGGCCTGCATGGGATTTTTTTTGGCTGCTCGAAGACCCCGCGCCTAGGGAAATAAGGCAACTCCCCGTACGTGTGATCTGGAAGCCATTTATCTCGCGGCAGGACATTCTGGATGAATACGAATCCTACAATGTCATTTGAGGGGTAAGTCACCTGCTCTATGATTGTTACTCAATCCCTTGGGGCCAAAGGGATAGCCAACACCGCATAACATCAAATCCACGGCTTCGCTTCACTCCGCCAAACTCGCTTGCGCGGGTTCGTGGGTTTGAAAACTCGTTACCTGAAAATGGAATATTTGTTTCAATCACTGGTTGCTGCAGCAATACGGAGGAGGAACGGGCGTCCGGATAGGCTGATGGGCGAGTCGCTCTATATCTACCCCAAGGACCTGGACGCCGGGACAAAGCTCGGGCAGTCCATTGGTGTCGCTCCCATAGGTAGAGATGTCTCCTGCTGATCCCATCCTCGACTACGGTGCGTTCCGCCGCTACCGAGTCCCTGTTCATGTCGCGCGAGAGGTTTGTGATCGTCACGGTCTTCCCCGTCCCAAGCGCATTGTGCGCCTCAAGCGTGGGGAGGTGAATGCTCTATTCCGTCTGGACTTCGACCAGAAGAGCCCGTTGATCTTCAAGGTTTGGGTCCGTCCATCAGGTCCTGAAGTGATGGAGCTGCACGTGAGTACGGTGAGTCGCGTCCATCATGAGACGGGCGTCCCGACCCCTGGGTGGCTCTGTATTAGTAGCGGTGACGACTTAATCCCCTACCCTTACGTAGTGCTCGAGTACATCGACGGCGAGGATGGGGACGTTCTATGGCGCACCCTATCTGTTGAGCAGAAGCAGCGTCTCTTGGCTGCGTGTGCCCAGATCATGCTCATCCTACACACCTCCGGGATAGAGGCGCCCGGCCCGACTGACGCTTCAGCCTGGGCCGCAACTGAAATCGATCGGCACCGTAGGTGTATTCAAGCGTTGCGCCAACAAGGCTGGTTCAATGGGAGAACGCTTGAGAGAGTTGAGTGTGCATGGGATCGACGTGCCGCATCACTGGGCAACGCGGGTCAACTCTCGCTCGTGCACTACGACTTTCAGTTGCACAACCTGAGGGTAGACCCGGCATCACTGAAGGTCCTGTCTGTCCTCGACTTCGACTATGTGACGCAGGCCCCGCCGTTCACAGATGCGCGGGATTTAGTGCTTAGCGTGTTCCTCAGAGACCCCAGACTTGCGGACCCCTTTTGGCAGGAGTACGGTGTGTTGGACGAGGGGCAGCGGAAGATTCTCGCTCTGCACTCACTCAGTCGATTACTGGATATCTTGGCGGCGTACGGGGGGCCAACTCCATTTGGCTGGGACGCGGGTATGGCAGCTCCGCTACTAGATCAATTGGACGTCTAATGTCCACATTCAGGTAACATCAAGGTTGCCGGCTACGGCGCTTTCGCGCCTTTGCGGAAACGGCCTTCGATTGAAGAGTATAGGCATTGACGGTGCGTGTGATCTTGTTACCTTGTTCCAAGCCTACGGCGAAGACGATGCAACGGCTCAACGGCGCCGTCGAGTGGATCGAGTGCGAACAGGTGATTCGCGCGGTGGAGATCTACCCGCGGATCACGATGAGCCCGGCGTGACCGTCTTCCAGCGCAAGGTCTGCGCCGCCAGCAGCTCGGCATCCGGCGTCGGCAGATCGCCGGCCGAGGGCTTGAAGACGCAGCCCTCGGCGAGCTCCAGGGGCGGTTGCGACAGGTCGCGGCGGTAGAAGCGGGAAGAGGGGAACAGGTCGCCCGGGTAGGTGAAGTTCTCCAGCGTCGCCAGTTCCACGCAGATCGATCCCCCGAGGGCGCTTTCGAGCATGCCCCCGACCCACACCGGCACACCGGCGTCCCTGGCCATGTCGTGCACGGCGAGGGCGTTGGTCAAGCCGCCGATCCTTCCCGGCTTGATGTTGATGTAGCGACAGGCGCCGATGCGAAGCGCCTGCTCGGCGGTGCGCGGATCGACGATGCTCTCGTCGAGACAGATGGGCGTACCGATCTGTCTCGCGAGCTCGGCGTGATCGAGCAGGTCGTTGTACGCAAGAGGCTGCTCGATGAAGGCGAGCCCCATGCCGTCGATGGCCTTGAAAAACGGCAGGTCGTCGAGGGTGTACCCGGAGTTGCAGTCGATGTGGAAGGTCGTGTCGGGGAAGGTGCTGGTGACGATTTGCAGCATTTCGAGGTCCCAGCCCGGGGCCGCTTTCAGCTTGATGCGCGGGAATCCGGCGTCGACGGCCTTCTGGATGTTCCCGAGGAGCATGTCGTAGGAGTCCTGGATGCCGAAGTCAGCGCCGGCCGCCACGTCGCGGGTCTGGCCGCCGAGAAGCCGGTGCAGGGGGGTCCCGGTGATGCGGCTCTGCAGCGTCCACCAGCCGATCTCCACGGCCGCCTTAGCGAAGCTGTTGCCCTTGAAAATCGCCAGCCGCTGGTCGAGCTCGGCGGCCGTGTCGTACTCGCGCCCCACCACCCAGGGCCCCATCACCTCGGAGACGTGGTAGAACGCGGACCCGGCGCTCTCGCTGAGATAGGTGGGCGCGAAGAAGGGGGTGCTCTCCGACCAGGCTTCGTGCTCGCCGCTGGTCAGCTTGACGAGCACCGAGTGGATGTCGGCGTCTTCCCCATACGCCGTGCGCCAGGGATAGATGAGCGGCATCACCACGTAGTACACGTCGAGTCTGTCGATGCGCATCTATCGCTTCGCCTCTCCGGCCAGCGTCGTCACCGCTTCGACCAGCGTGTCCAGCTCCGCGTCGCTGGTGTAGAAGGCCACCGAGATCCGCACGCCGGTCGGATCGGTCAAGTACGTGCCCCGTTGGATGATCTGCCAGCACTGCCTGAGGGCAGTGGAGACCTCTCCGCCCTCCATCCCTGCGATGGCGAATGTGACGATGCCGCTCCGGGTCTCGGGGCGGCGTGAGCTGACGACCTGCACACCGGGAATGGCGTCGAGACGCGCCCACAACCCCTCCGCCTTGCGGCTCGCCTCCGCCGCGATGGCCCGAGGCCCGCCGATGCGGGTCATGAAGTCGAGGCTGGCACCAACTCCCGAGTAGAGCACGCTCGCCGGAGTCCCCATCTCGTACTGTCGCGCTGAGGCGGAGGGATCGTGCGGACGCCGCAACGGCTTGAGAGCCTGCTGCGCATCTCCGCGGACGTAGAGGAACCCAGTGCCGATCGGCGCCAGCAGCCACTTGTAGCAGTTGGTAGCGTAGAAGTCGCAGCCCATGCCATGGAGGTCCACCGGCAGCTGACCCACCGCCTGACAGCCGTCCCACAGCGTGAGGATTCCGCGGGCCCGAACCAGGGCACAGATTTCCTCAGCCGGCAGCAGGGTGCCCGAATCGGTGGTGACGTGACTGAAGCAGATTAGCCGGGTGCGTGGCGTGATGGCCTGTTCCACCCGTTCGAGGATCACGTCCTTGTCATGGTCCAGCTCGACTTCCTTGATGACGGCCCCCTCCCGGTCGGCCAGCCCTTGAACGGACTGAAGCGGTACCGGATGCTCTTCGCTGGTGATCAACACCTCGTCACCCGGTTCCCAGCGCAGCCCCCCCAACACCATGCCAAAGCCGTCGCCGGTGCTCATGGTCAAGGCGATCTCTGTCGCGTCGGCCCCGAAGAAGTCGGCGATCTTCGCAGGGATCTTGGAGGCGGCCTTGCTCATCGCTTCATACCAGTCGATGGGACTCAGCCTGCCAGCGGCCAGCGGCCGGTAGCCGGCGGTGACCGCCTGACTCACGCTGGCGGGTGCCTGGCCGACCCCGCCGGTATTGAGATAGACGCCGAACCGCAGACCCGGGATCTGATCTCGAATCTCAGCGACATCCATTCGCCTGTTCCTCCCTCTGTGCTGACTATTGAACGCGCACCCCGGCCTGGAAAACCGCCCTGACGTCGCTGAAGGCGGCCACATCTGCCGTCGGATCGCCCCCAAAGGCGGCAAGGTCCGCAGATTTGCCGACCTCGATGGTCCCCACCTCATCGGCAATACCGGCCGCCGCGGCCGAGATCCGGGTCGCCGCGACGAGGGCTTCGGCCGGGGTGAAGCCGCATTCGACCAGCAGTTGAAGATCGTAGTCTAAGTGGCCGAATTCGAGGCAGCCCACTCCTGAGTCCGTGCCGGGCACCACGCGCTCCTTCAGGCAGTAGTCGAGCATCTTCCGCATCACGTCCAGCCGCTTCTCCGCTCGTTGTTCGAGATGGGTAAGCGCTGCCTCCTCTGCGGCTCCCATAGCTCCCTCGTCGCGCAGCTTGCGCAGGCGCACCATCTCCGGGTAGTTGGTCCACGCCTGCAGCGTCGGGCTCAGCCAGATGCCGGATTCGGCCAACATCTTGGCTACTTGCGGGTCGAAGCGCATCACGTGGTCCGGTTCGAGAAACTCGACGTGTTCGATCAGGTCGATGCCGGCCTCGACGGCTCGCACCATCGACTGCTTGGCGCGGCAATGGGCGACAGTGAGGCGGTGAAACTGGCGCGCCTCGCCCACCAGGGCCTGCAGTTCTTCAGTCGAATAGGAGGCCAACCCCGGAATCGTGCCGGTCGTCCCTCCACCGGAGGCCATTACCTTGATGTAGTCGGCCCCCTCGTGCACGAGCCGGCGCACTGAGCGGCGGATCTCTTCCACTCCGTCGGCGATCTCGTTGCACATGTGGAAGTGGCCACCCGTGCAGGTGATCGGGCGGCCGCTGACGAGCAGCCGCGGCCCGGGGATGTATCCGCGTTGCAGACCTTCCTTGAGGATGAACCCGACCCTGTTGCGGGCGCCGTGCTCGCGCAGGGTGGTGATGCCGGCGCGCAGGTGTCTGCGCATGTTCATGGCCCCGATGAGCACCATGGTCTCATCGCTTTCCCGGAATGTCAGATCGTAGCGAAGGCCGTCTCCCGGCAGGCTGAGGTGGGTGTGGCCATCGATGAGACCGGGGGTGAGGCAGCAGCCGTTCAAATCGACGGTCGGGGTATCGGGAGGCGTTTGCTTTTCGACCTGTGCCAATGGTCCGACCGCGGCGATCGCGCCATCTCGTACGAATACCGCCTGCCCGGCCTTGGCGCTACCGCCGAGGCCGTCGGCGAGCAGTCCCGGGCGAATCAGTACCGTCTGTGAATTCGATGCGGCCACAATGCTGTGGCCGGACTGCTCAGACATAGTTTGTCTCCGTTGTTGCGCTCAAATATAGAAGCCCTTGAAGAAGTCGCTCTGCGGGAGCGGTGATCCCGATTGTGCATCGGTCAAATTCGTCTCATATTCTTCGCGGGGCCTACTCAATATAGAGCCTTTCAGGCTTGGTGGTAAACCTAAAGGCCCGTCCTGCACTGGAGAACCTGCCATGCTTTTCACCGACGCCCAAATCGAACACTACAAAACCGAGGGCTATCTGTCCGGCCCGCGCGTTTTATCCGCCGAGCAGATCAGCGCGCTCAAAGAACGCATCGACGACATTCTCCACGGCCGCATTCCTTTCCCCAAACACCTGATGGGCGAAACCGTCGATCAGTCCCGCGCCAAGGGCCAACTGCCCTCGGTCAAGGTGGTCAACATCTTTCGCCGCGAGTCCGTCTTTGCCGCCCTCATCGACAACCCGACCATCAGCGCTCTGGCACACCAGCTCATGTCCGGCCCGGTGCGCATGTGGGAAGACCAAATGATCTACAAGCCAGCTTACGATGCGGAAACCGCCTTGGCTTGGCATCAAGACTACACCTTTTGGAATCACGTTGGACCAGCCGATATGGGTACCTGCTGGATCGCCCTCGACGACTCTACCGTCGATAACGGCTGTATGCACGTCATCCCAGGCAGCCACCGATGGCCGATGCGCTATGACCGCGAAGACGCCGTGGTTGAAGACCCGCACTGGCTGCTGCAACAGGAGGGGATTCCCGCCGGGGCCGATCTAACCCCCGTGCCCTGCGAGGTCGAGGCCGGACACTGCCACTTCCACCACTGCCGCACCTTCCACGGCTCGTACGGCAACAAGACCGACAACCCGCGCCGCAGCTATATCATGCACCTCATGCCCGGCTACACCCGTCGCCTAGGCGACAATTGGAACGAGCGTATGGGTAATGTCGAAACCGTGGACGTGGGCGAAGTTCTCCAAGGGCCGGACTACCCAGAGTTAGTAGCCGTGTAAAAAGTTCCCTAGACAAAGGGAAAGGTACCGTTGTACCCCCTGGGACGCGACACGTGCCAGATGCCCTCGTACATCGGCGTCATCTGGTAGTGGCACACCACATTGCTGCGCTCCATATCCTCGCGCTCCTTGGCCCCTTGATGCGGTATGTGGCTCAAAAAGACGACGCAGTCGCCCGCCTTGGGGTAGAGGACGACGTGCTTCTGGGCGTCACACCAAGCCTCAAATTTGGGGCGGTCCATGGGGTAGAGATGGGGAGGCTCCTGCAAATGGCCGTTTTCGACGTATTTGAGGTGGCCATCTCCCGGCCCGTTGTCCTGCAAGTAATAGGTCGTATTGACCCCTACGGGCTGGGCCGCCAAGCGGTATTGCTCGACTTGGCGCTTTTCCTCCCAATAGCCGTAGAAATCCATGTGCCACTCCTGCAGGTAGGGTCCCGGATTGATGTGAGCCCGCAGGCTGCGTAGCTGGCACTGCTTGCCCATCATGCCCTCCAAATAAGGGCGCACGCTCGGATGGCTCACCAAGGGGGCGAAGGTTTCAGGCTCGCGGTCCAAGAGCGAATCGAACCACATATTGCCCACGGCGTTCAAGCCTTCCTCCCAGCCCATTTCGCGCGCGTGGTCCACCCGCTGGCGCACCAATTCCGTCTCTTGGGGACTCAAGGCCCCTTCGATCAAGACATAGCCGTCGCGCTCTAGTCGGTCTAGTTTATCCGCCATATCTTGCATTGTTTTTAGTCTCCTCTGTTGCGATCTGGACGCTCAAGAGACGGCGGGCAGTTCGAAGTACCCGAGCTCAGCCATGCGCCGCAGCCAGCGTCCTCGCTTGGGGCTGCCGGAAGGGTTCCGCAGCCATTCGAGCGGGTACATAGACTGTTCCGCTCGTCCGAAGTGCGCGGGCGTCTCCTTCGAGCGGACGGCGCGGTCGCGGGTGGTGGCCTCTTCGTCTCCACCCTTGGGATTGTTGTAGTAGACACAAGTGCACATGCGGCGGCCCGCAGCGCCGCCACTACTAGCGTGCCAACAGCGCATGTCGAAGGCTACCACATCGCCCGGTTCCGACCGGCAGACGTAGGCGGGGACGTCGGCCACGTCGATCTCTAGGGAGTTCAGGGTGTCGTGCAACTGATCGTGGAACTCGCGCCGGTGCGAACCGGGGATGAGCCGCAGGGCACCGCTCTCGGCATCGACCGGGTCGAGGTAGAAGGCGAACTTGACGCCGAAGCAGTCTGCGGATGGATCGGCCCTGTGATCGGGATGCCAGTTCGTATCGCCGACATAGCGGTTGGCATCGGTACCGATGCCGATGACGTCGTCGCCGTAGAGCTGTTCGGCGACGCCGCAGAAGCGTTCGTCCTCGAGCAGGCTGGCGTACAGGGGGGTGCGCGGGTGCAGCATCATCGTCCAGTAGCGCTTCTCCCCCGTGAAGGGCTGATCGGTGTACACGTGATCGAGCTCGGACTCGTACTCCTGGCGCAGGATCTCGACCTCTTCCGGGATGAACAACTTGCGCAGGTTGACGAAGCCGAAGGTTCGGAAGTGCTGCAACTGCTGGTCGGTCAACATGGGGTCCCTCCGATGCGGCTGATGCGGCCATTGAAAAGGATTGTCGTATGCTTGGGCCAAATTAGAGGGCGTCCCCCAATGGGGCAAGGTCAGTCCTTGATCCAACTACCGATGACGCCTTATTCTTCCCATCGACACTACCTGCAAAGCAACACCGCCAACTCCCCTTCTCAGAATGGAGCGAAAATTGATCGTCGACAGCAAAAAACTGCTAAATTCAGGCTACCTCATCGTCCCCGAGTGCGTCCCACCAGATCAACTGGAGTCGATGCGGACACACTGCGAGCAGATGCTGGAGCGGCACAAGACGTGGTGGGCAGAACAACGCACCCCGGACCAACCGCCGGGCGGCGAATGGGAGGTCGGCAAACAGCCACGCGTCATGTTCAACAGGGTAATCGACCGCCGTGCTCACGAGTCGGTTGAGTTCCTGTTTCACGAGAACACGTACGGCATCAGCAAGCAGATCATGCAGACCGAAGACGTGGTGCCAACACAGTTCGGCATGTTCTGCAACCCGCGCACCGACCACGGGCCGTCAGACTGGCATCGCGACATCAGCCCGCCAGTGCACGGTCCGGTCGAAGCCTACTACACCGACTTCTTCAACAACCCCCCGTGTTACACGCAATGGAACATCGCCCTGTACGACGACGATGTCTTCTGGCTGGTACCGGGGAGCCATCGCCGCTTCAACACGGCAGCCGAAAACCGGCAGCTATCCATCAGCGAGCACGAGCCCATCGACGGTGGTATTCCGATCAAACTCCGAGCTGGTGACGGAATCGTCTATCTCACACCGATCTTGCATTGGGGCAGCAACTACAGCACGAAATTGAGACGGACCATCCAATTTGCGTACCGCGCCTTTAACAACGGCAGCCTCACCGGAGCCTACGCCGTTCACTGGCCGCCGGATATCGTCGATATGCTGCCAGAACACCTAGCATCCCGGTTCCGACGTTTCGGCGAGTTGCTGGCCAATGAACACGACACCATGGAGCGCATGTTCCGCGCGATGATGGCCAGAGACGACGAGACGTTTCTCGCGGGGCTTGCCGAACTCCATTCGGGTGCAGTGGGCAAGATGTCCTGCGTGGTGCAGCTATCCAAGATGGCGAAAGGCTCTGTTCTCCGCACCCGGGGTCCGGTCGGCAGCCGCTTTACCCAGGAGGAAGCAGACCTTCTGTGGCAGCGTTTCGCCGAGTTCGACCGGCTCCTTCAGGTGGATGAGCCGCATCTCATCCCCGGTTTCCAGTGCAAGGAGCCCACCACGTACCGCTTTGAGGAAATGCCGGCGATGAACGTCGACGAGTTCATCGCGAGCTGGTAAAAGAACCGGCCCGCTCGTGCCCATCACCTTCTTAGCAGACGGTGGCGGTTTGCATGGCCGCGAGCAAGTCGGCCGGGCTCATCAGAACACCCAGAATAGAGTGCTCGCAACCCCGTGGTATTTCCAGCCCCGTGGCAGTAGCCGTTATGCCGTCAAAGTCGCGCGTGGGATGTACGGGGATCTTGCGATTGGGTCGGTCGATGCTGAGCTGGGCATGCAGGGTAATCCCCAAGGGGCTTTCCAACATCACTTTATTAGGGTCCAGGTCGAGCCTAATCTTGCCCGTCGCTCCTGCGTCACTCGTCCTGAACCCGTCGATGAAGAGGCCGATCGGATAGCCCAGTGGACCGTCGAAGAGGTAACCTCGCGTGGCGCTGTCCGGGAGCAAAAAATGGGTCACCAACTCCGCTTTGCAAAGGAGGCGTTGGTCTGGCACCGTCATGTCAAAGTTGTCAAACGCCGGAGTCTTGAGACCGAGCTGTCGGCCAAGTGCGGTGCCGTAACCGTAAACACATCCAGTGAATGACTCGCCCCACAACTCCAGCTCGGTGGTCTCGCAATCGAGGTGATGACCCTTGTCGGCTAGTTGCGACGAGAACGAGTCGGTCAGGGCCTGCCTGTACTGCTCGGGGTCGATCCCGTCATACCACTCGGCGTGGGGCTCGAGAACGCGGTCGTCACTGAGTTGTTGCCTAGCGTAGGCGAGGATTTCCCGCCCCCCGTCGAGCTGGGCGTAAATCGCATCCGGCTCCAGTTGACGGATCGCCGCGCGCCAACGTCGTTCGCACAGCAACTCGCGCTCGAGATAGATCCCGGCGTTCGTGTTGCGCAGGGTTTTCGGATCGGTGGCGGCCAAGTCGCTGTAGAGCATTGAGTGAATCAGATAGACGATCTTTCTCACCTTCATTGGCGCACCCTCACCTTCTTAATTCAATTATAGATAACACCGTCGCTTACCCTCTCTCACGCCCGCCAGAGTTTATTCGCCATGTTCCGCATTATTTCCAGTCTCCTTTTCCAGTGGGTCGGCACTATCCTCACTCGCTTCGACGGTGGATTGGTTGAGGGGGGTTAAGGCGTCTTCCCAAGGGTTGGTGACGTCCACGTCTAGGTCTGCGAAGTCCCCGACGTTCCGCGTCGCAACAGAGAGGCCATGAACTTTGGCTGTCCCGGCGATCAGCGCATCCCCCAAGTCCAGCACGCGACCGGAGCGATGCGCCTGCGCCCGGAATTGGGCAGCCCGCTCTGCCCCCGTCCTCTCCAAGGGCAGGATGCGGTCCTCATACGCCGAAATGAACTCTGACAGCACCGACCGCAACCCGTCGCGACGTTGTCCCGGCGGCAGCAGTTGCAAGCCAAACTCCAGCTCATACAACACTATCGCGGATAACCACAAGTCGTCTTGTTCGGTCAGGAATGCGAGAACCCGCGGATTGGGCGCGTCTTTTGTCAACTCCGAGACCACATTGGTGTCTAGCAGAAACCCGCTCACCCTGTGTCTTCAGACGCGAATGGGATTTCCCGCCGGGATTCTCTATTTCTGGTGATCTCGAGGTTCGCGCCACGGGGCATGTTGGCTACCAACCACTGGCCCATGGGTTGGCGCTGCGACTCTTTCTCGGCCCATACGTGGGCGGGGACTACAACGAAGGACTTTCGCATGCCGATATGTTGAGGCCCTTCCTCTTCGGCGCGACGCAGGACTTCGGACAAACGCGCCTTGGCCTCGGCGACGGTCCAAACGCGGTGGGATTCTGAGTGTCGGGCGGTCATAGCTCCTCCAGCTAGGTTGTCGTTATAGTCTAATATAGACTAGCTTAGCCGCCGCATCAATGGATCATCGTCCCTTCCCGTCTCGACGCCTACTTTAACGCCGCAGACGCACGGAGAAATCACCCCCGAGGAGACGGAAAATAGCCAACAGAACATCGCTGCGCCCGGCCGAGTGGACCTAGGTTGACTTTTTTTGACCTTCTTCCCACTTTTCGAGCATGCATCTACCTCTGGACGGTCCAATGGCAGCGAAAGGCATCCCATGAGCTTGAAAATCGAGAACAAGGATATCGAACGGCTGATCGAGGAGGTTTCCCTCCTCACAGGAGAGAGCAAAACAGAGGCCGTGCGTAGATCCCTAGAGGAGCGTCGCGCTCGCCTAGCCTACCAAGGTGCCGCCAATGACCGTGGAGGACGGTTGCGCCGATTCCTAGAAACAGAGGTTTGGCCCCACGTACCACCCTCGGAGCTAGGCAGAAAGCTGAGTCGGGATGAAGAGGAAGACATCCTAGGCTACGGCAGGGATGGCGCATGATCCTCGACTCCTCGGCGATCATCGCCATCCTGCTCCGGGAGCCGGACCTCGAACTTGCCTGATTCAGTCAAGTTCGGCGACCTGACAGGCCGATCGACGGATTCTTCATTCCGTCGTACTATTCACAAATATACCTCTCCCAATATCCTCTCTCACGCTCGCCAGACAAAGAGCCTTGATCATTCCCTATTCAGCTAACTCCCCTTTTTTCAACAACGCCGGATCCACATCTCGAGCGCGCCAGACAAAAGGCCTTGATCATTCCCACCAGAAGTAATCCGTCATTCTCTTGTAACTGATAGCCATACTTATCTTGCACCAACAGCCCTGCTTCAATCAGTTTGCCAAGTACATCTGCCAGTGCCTGCGAAGACTCAGCCAGTTCTGCTGCCAACAGTGCAGCAAACTTTTTAGGGCCACTCAGAAGGAAGAAAACGACGGGCCAGCACTCGGGCGCGAAGAGGATGCGAAGGCTATCCACCGTATCGGACAATGGGGTGTCTTCTTCTAGGGCTTCGCCTCCGGCAAAGCATACAAAGCCGCTACGGCTCCAAAATTTGAAGCCCACAAGTCCCTGATCCGATAGTCGATAGGAGATAATCGAATCCTGATTCGTCGTATCACAAGTGAGAATTAGAAGTCCTAGTGCCGTCATCAGAGCGGCATGTTGTTCCTCCTTGTCTCTGAGGTCGTCAATGCGCTGAGCCAATTTGACGCCGAGCGTCTCAATCCCGAGTTCACTGTCAATTCCCAACAGCGCATCGGCCGAAGTGCCCAGCGTTTTGCACAAGGCTGGGAACGTCCCAATATCGGGCAGCGACTCGCCGTTCTCCCACTTGGAAACGGCCTGTGGGCTAACGAATAGGTCGTTGCCCAGTTGTTCCTGGGTGAGTCCCTGCTGCTTCCGTCTCTCCTGTATCCTTTGTCCAAGCTCTGCTGGGTCAATCATTGCGCTCTTCTCCTTTATCTTGGGTATGTACAGCATCCTGCCATCAAGCGATGGTTGTTGTTACCTGCACAACCAAAATAGCGGGTTTACCCAGTTGTCGGCATTGAGGAACGCGAAAGTCGGTCAACTGCTGGTTGAGCTTTTCTCTAGGTCAGAGAAGCGGGCGCTCGTGGCTCCAGGGGGCGAGCTGCTCGAAGGCGCGGGCGGCGCGCAACACGGTGCGATCCTGACGCCAGCCGCCGATGATCTGCAGACCCACGGGCAGGCCATCGACGCGGCCGCAAGGCACGCTGGCAGCGGGCAGGCCGGTGAGGTTCACCGGGTAGGTGAAGGCAGTCCAGTTCAGGTAGGAGGTGTCGCGGCCGGCGATCGAACCGGGGTGGTCGTCGCCCGCGGCAAAGGCGGTGACCGGCAGCGTCGGCGTCAGCAGCAGGTCGTAGCGCTCGTAGAACTCCCGCCATTGGTGGTAGTACGCGTTGCGCTCTATATAGGCACTGGCCACGTCCGTCCCACGAAACCCGAACCCCTCTTCGACGACGGCGCGCAGGCCCGGATCGAGGCGATCGGCGATCTGGTCGAACTGGTCGCGGAAGGTCGCGGCGAAAGCCGTTGACCACAGGACGTGGATGAGACGCCACGGATCTTCGCCGGCCGGGTGCGCCTCCTCGATGGTGCAACCGAGATCCGAGAAGCGACAGGCAGCCGCTTGTGCAGTCTCAACGACTTGGGCATCAACGGCCGCGTACCCTAAGTCAGGCGACCAAGCCACGCGTAGCCCATCCACGCCAGCCTCGATATCGTCAAGCGCCAACGGTTCGGCTGGCATCGAGGTGCGATCTCGCTCATCGGGACCGACCATGACGTCAAGCATCCGCACGGCGTCGCCGACGGTGCGGGTGATTGGCCCGGCGTGGGACAGGGTCTCCACCACGCTGGCCGGGTACTGAGGCACCCGTCCCCAAGAGGGTTTGAAGCCAAAGGCGCCCGAGAAGCCAGCCGGGATGCGGATCGAGCCAGCACCATCCGTGCCCTGGGCCAGCACGCCCATGCCAGCGACCACGGCCGCCGCGGCTCCGCCGCTGGAACCGCCCGGCGTGCGCCCATGACGCCAAGGGTTGTGAGTTGGCCCAACGACGCGATTGCCCGAATCTCCCTTCCAGCCGAGCTCCGGCGTATTCGTCTTGCCGAGCAGCACCATGCCGGCGTCGCGTAGACGTTCGACAAGGGGCGCGTCGAAGTCCGGGATCCAGTCGGCGGTCAGCAGCGACCCCCGGGTGGTGCGGATCCCACGCGTCGCCGTCAGATCCTTCAGCGAACCGGGTATGCCGGCCAGAGGAGGTGGATCCTCAGCGCCAGCAAAGGCGGCTTCGGCGGCGCGCGCCTCGGCCAAAGCCCGCTCCGGCGTGACCGTGACGAAGGCGTTGAGCTTGGGGTCGAGCGATTCGATTCGGCGCAGCACAGCCTCGGTGGCTTCCACCGGGGACAGCTCGCGGCGCTCGTACAGGCGGCGCAGTTCAGAGCCGGAGAGATAGCACAGATCGGTGTCGTTCATGCTATTATGGATCCGCAAGCACCACTTCTCTGCCGAGACGGGACGACTCCATGCACGCCGTCAGTATCGCCACCAGATGGCGGGCGTATTCGGCCGTCACCGGTGGCTCCGTTCCCGCGTCAATCGCCTCGACGAACGCGCCCAACTGCCGCGTCGTGGTGTCGTGGTTTTCGGCCACCTCGACCTGTTCCCAGTCCCCGTCCCGGCCGATGAAGAGATCGTCCCTTCGCGATTCGATCCCCTTGCGCAGTTGGATCATGCCGTCCGTGCAGACGAACTCCGTGCTGTAACGCCGCCCGCCCGTCCTCCACCACACGTGAATCAGGGTCGAGTACACGCCGTTGTCGAATTGCAAAAGCGCCATGGCCACGTCGTCCGCTGAGAATTCGAAGAAACGGCTGTCGATCAAGGCTTTGGCAGCGACGACGCGACTGCCCGTCCACCAGCAGGCGCGATCAATCAGGTGGATGCCGTTCTGATACCACAAGCCCCCATGCGTCGCCTTGTCGAGGTACCAAGCCGGTCTGTTGGGGTTGAAGGGGCGGTAGGCCTCGTCGCAGAGACAGACCAGATCGCCCACAGCCTGCTCGCGCAGCAGCTTCTTCACGGCCCGGTTCGTTGGCGAGAAGCGATGCATGTGGCCGACGGAGAGCTGGTTGCCGGTCCGCCGCGCAGCCGCGATCATGGCGTCGCACTGCTCCACGTTGACGGCCATTGGTTTTTCCACCAGCACGTGTTTGCCGGCCTCCAAGGCGGCTACGGTCACTTCGCAGTGCAGGCCGTGAGGCAGGCAGACGATGACGAGGTCAACTCGATCGTCCGCGAGCAGACTCTCATAGGAGGAATAGCCTTGGCAGCCGTACTCCGTGCAGACGCCGGCTAGGCGTTCCGCTTGGGTGTCGGCGACCGCCCGCAAGTGCGTAGATTCAAGGGCCGCTACCGCCCGCAGATGTCCCCTGGATACGCTGCCAGCACCGATGATTCCGACTCCGTGCATCTCATCCTCGATTCAGAAGGATAGGAAGTTAAACGGGCCTTTGAACCTTGGTCAACTCCGCTGGGCGGGCTTCTTGCCCAGACCAAGAGATGGGGGCTCTACGGTTTCTGAGCCCCGTTCGTCTCGACGTACACCGAAAACAGCGACTGCGAACAGGTTATGAACAGCCTGTTTTTCTTAGCACCGCCGAAGCAGAGGTTGGCGCAGGGCGCCGGCAGGTGGATCTTGCCGATCAAGGTGCCGTCGGGGGCAAAACAATGCACGCCGTCGTAGCCCTCGCCCGCCCAGCAGGCCCCCGACCACAGGTTGCCATCCACATCCGTGCGGACCCCGTCCGACGACCCAGGCCCCATGTCCGCGAACACGCGCCCGTTTGTAATGTGGTCGCCATGGACGTCGAAAACGCGGATGTGGGTAGGGTATTCGGGGCCGTCGGAGCGCCCGGTATCGACGATGTATATCAGCGACTCATCCGGGCTGAAGCAGAGGCCGTTGGGCCGCTGGAAGTCGCCGGCCACCACCGTCGCCGCCCCCGTGTCCGGGTCGAGACGGTACACGTTAGCGGCATTCTCAAACTTATCCAGATGCCCTTCGTAGTCCAGCAGAATGCCGTACCCGGGGTCCGTAAACCAGATCGATCCATCCGACTTCACCACGATGTCGTTGGGGGCATTCAACGGCTTGCCCTCGAATTGGTCCATCAACACGGTGATCGAACCATCGTATTCCGTCCGGGTGACGCGGCGCGCGTCGTGTTCGCACGACAGCAATCGTCCCTCGCGGTCGCGCGCGTTGCCGTTGGTGTTATTCGATGGTTTGCGGAAGACCGAGACGGCACCGGTCTCTTCTTCCCACTTGAGAATGCGGTTGTTGGGTATGTCGCTAAACAGTAGATAGCGGCCGTCGCCAAACCACACGGGGCCTTCGAGCCAGCGCCCACCGGTCCAGAGCATTTCGAGGGCGGCATTGGCCAGCTTGTACTTGGCGAAGCGCTCGTCTAGCACCTCAATGCGGCGGTCTGGATACCTCACAAGTTCCATATCATCTTCCTGATTAAAATTAGTAGTCCCTAAACGCGGCGGAATTTCTGCACCCTATCGTGCAGGGTAGCTACTTCACCGATGTACAGCGAGCCGTCCTCATCCACCCAAATGCTGTGCGGGGAGTCGGCGAATTGACCCGGGGCCGCGCCATCCTCGCCCCAGCGGGCTAGTAACTGCCCCTCTAGGTCGAAGATGCTGACGCGCGACGGGGCCTCGACTATGTACACTGTATTATCTGAGGTGATGAAGAGATCCATGGGCATTACCAAGTCGGTCCACTCGTCCAAGTAGCGACCCTCGGAGTCAAAGCGCTGGATGCGGTTGTTTTCGCGGTCAACGGCCCAGACCCGCTCGTCGCGGTCAACCCACAGGCTGTGGGGCAGGGCGAATTGACCCGGGCCAGTGCCCGCAGATCCCCACGAATGGAGCAACTCTCCCGCGTCCGAAATGCGGTGGATGCGGTATTGGCCGTACCCGTCGGCCACGTACAAATCCCCAGAAGGGCCGCGCATGGCTTTAGTCGGCTGGTTAAAGGGCTGGTCGGGCGCGCCCGGCACGCCCGGCGTACCCCAAGTGTGGACCACTTCCCCCTGCGGATTGAAGCAGCGGATGGTGTGGTCGTCGGTGTCGGCCGCGTACACTTGGTCCTCGCCGTCAACCCACAGGAGATGGGGGTTCCCTAGCAGATCGGCTCCCCAAGTGTCGAGATAGACTCCGTCGCGGTCATAGACCAGCAGGGCGGGCGGGTGACGGCGAGCCACAAAGACTCGGCCCTGGCCATCGGCGGCCACTCCGGGCACGACGCCGCCCATGGGACGGCCTTGGGGGCCTAGGCCCCAGTGTTCGACGACTTCGTAATTATAGGTAGCGCTCATGGCATTCCTCGCGGTTAGGGGGAAAATATCAACTATATTGGTAATACAGACGGCGGCCTGCAATAGGCACGGAGCAGCTTTGACTGTATAATCCAAGCGCAAACAAAAACGCAATGGAGGAGTGAGCATGAAACTAACAGACGATCATTTGCAGACTTTTGTAGAACAGGGCTTCGTGGCCGTAGAAAATTTCTACCCAGAACAACGCCGGGCCCAGATCGCCGCGGCCATCCGCCGGACCCTCCTCCCTTGGGAGGAGTTCGCCGACGATCCTCCTACAGAGCGGCTCTTGAGGGACGACTTTCCCTACGCCGATATGTTCTTCAATGAATTCATCATCGACTGGGACCTCATCGAGTTCGTCCAGCGAGTACTCGACACCGAGGACATCCACTTTCGCTACGCCCACAACTGGGCGCGCTACCCCGACCCCGGGGCTGGGCAGCCGGGCCTGCACATCGACAATGGCAACAACTCACTCCTGCCCCCCACATCCGACCGGCGCTACGGACAGATCAGTTCCTGGTACTTTCCCGAAGCTGTAGAAGAAAACCAAGCGCCGATGCAGATCGTGCCTAAGCCCTATGGCCAGGATCTGAGCAAGCGGGTTTTGCTGACGGTGCCGGCGGGCACAATCATGATTTTCAACACCCACCTCTGGCACTCGGCGACCGTCTTCAAGGGCCGCGAGGGGCAGCGCTATTCCGCCACCCGGATCTACGGCCGCGCCGACCACTACTGGGAGGGCGTGAGCAGCTTTACCAACCTAGGGATGAACGAGCACTTCAGGGCCTTTATCGGCCGGCTTTCGGCGCGCGAACGAGCACTTTTCCGCTTTCCGCCCGCCGGCCACGAATACTACACCCAAGAGACGCTAGCCCGCCTCGAAGAGCAGTATCCGGGCTGGAATGCGCGAGGAGAATACGACCTATGAACGACGAAAGACCCGATTTTCCCACCGCGGATATCACCGCACTGCGCACCGTAGTCCGCGACGGCTGGTACAACGCCTTTACGGATCTGGCCCTGTGGAAGGATATGTACTGGCTGTGCTACCGGCGCGGCACCAACCACGCCGCCGGCAACAGCGTTGAGGTCGTCCTCCGCTCCGACGATCTGAGGCGGTGGCGTCCGGTGATCGACTTTGAATCGCCCGCTGGCGTCGTCGATGGCTGCGCGGCCGCAGACGGGCACTTTTGCACCACGCCAGACCGGTTGTATCTCTTCATTGGCACGCGCAACCCGATCCATTCCTATGTCTCTTGGACCGATGACGGCGTCCACTGGTCTCGGCCCGCACTGCTCGTCCTCGGCGACGACCATCCCTACACTTGGCGGGTCCGCTGGCGCGAGGGGCTGTTCTACTCGGCCATTTGCCACCTCCATCACGAGGAACGGCCCTTTGAGTTGATCGTCAGCGAGGACGGGGTCCACTGGACCCGACGGGCCGAAATTGTCACCCGCGCCGAACTGCCGGAGTTCACTGAAGAGTCGGAACTCTACTGGCGGCCCGATGGCGAATTGTGGTGCATCGTCCGCGCCAACAATGCCTCAATGTACTGGTCCCAACCGCCCTATACGGCGTGGGAAGGGGGCGACCTGCAGGTCAAATGCGACGCGCCGGTAATTTGCAGAACCGCCGACAAGGAATACTTGGCTGGCCGCGTCCGCCTTCCCGGCGCAGGGTCCAGCGGCGATCCGACCCAGTTCCAAGGCGGCGAGTGGGAGGGTGTCGGCAACGGCACCACGGGCCTTTACTACCTCACCAAAGGCAAGGCCGAACTGATCCGCTACTTCCCGCAGGGTGGCGACGCCTCTTATCCAGGTCTGGTCTCCCCCGAGCCCGGCAAGTTGGTGATCTCGTATTATTCCGACGTCGCGTATTGGACGGGGTTGGTCAAGCCCCGGCATTTTGCCGAGTTCCGCTACAAATCCTCGGAAAGCGATATCTACTTAGCCGAAATCGAGGTGCCGAAGATTTCCGGTGCACCCCGAGCAGTGGACACCACCTGAGCGAAGTTCCTATACGCGCTCGGCCCCATCACTCCGCCACGTGGCTCAGGACGAGATCGCGCAAAGTCACCATGCCGAGCGGGTTGCGCTCGTGGTCGACGACCACGGCGCGGGAGAGTTCAAAGCGCACGAGCAAGCGCACCGCGTAGCGGGCGAGCATGGCCGACGGCAGGGTCAACACCGGTTTTGACATAATTTCGTACACGTTGACGCGCTCGGGTGCGCGGTTTTGGGCGATCACCTCGCGTGCGATGTCCGCGACCACGAGCAAGCCGAACTCGTCGTCGTCGTCGCGCCGGTTGACGGCGAGCGAACTGACCTCGTACTGCTTCATGAGTGCCATGGCCTCGGCCACGGTCGCCAGCCTGTCGATAGTGTAGAGTTTGGAGCCCATGACGTCTCCGACCCGGATGGTGCGTTTCTCGCTCATATTTCGTCATCCACTTCTTCTAGGATGGTGGGAAGTTGGGTGGTGAGACCGACGGCGTCCTCAATCGGGAGCTGAAAGGCAATGCCAGCGCCGGGCTCTTGCTCAAAGCGCCCGGCATCGCGGATGCGCTCCAAAATGTCGCGTGCGCGCGTCTCGACCACCAAGAACAGGACGACATCGCGTTGGGCCGCCAAGTCGAGACCGAAAAAGGTCTTCTGTGGTTTCAGCCCTTCGCCGCGCACGCCAGTAATAATCGTCGCGCCGGTCGCACCGCCGGCGCGCGCAGCATCGACTACAGTATCGGTCTTGTCGTTGCTGACCAAGGCGACGATCAGTTTCAGTTTCATAGCTCAAGTCTCCTCGGAGCTGTCCGGCCTCAGTATTGGGGCCGCATGGTTGGCGTTCCGCCGGCGACTCATCCAGGACACCACCATAGCATAGCCCAGCACGGACATGATGGGAAAGACGCTGGCGAACGCGATGAGGCCGAATCCGTCGATCAGCGGGCTGCGCCCGGGAACAGTGGCGGCGAGCCCCAAGCCCAGCGCGGCGACCACTGGCACTGTGACGGTCGATGTGGTGACGCCGCCGCTGTCGTAGGCGAGCGGCACAATGGTCCGGCTCGACCGGAAGGTCTGGACGATCACCACGAGATATGCGGCAATGATGTACCAGGGCAGGGGCGTGCCCGTGACAATGCGAAAGCAGCCCAGCGCCACCCCCGTGGCTACCCCGAGCGCCACGGCGAGTCTAAGGCCCCAGGCGTCGATTGCGCCGCCCGAGATCTCCTCGGCCTTGAGCGCGACCGCGATGAGCGAGGGCTCGGCCACTGTCGTCGCAAAGCCGATCGCCGCAGCAAAGACGTAGACCAGCAGGTAGTCGTACCAGTCGACGCCGTCGGCCAGACTCGCTTCCCCGATTGTCTCGGGCGCGGTGAGTTGGCGCGCCATGGTCTCGCCGATGGGGAAGAGGGCCTCCTCCAGGCCAATGAGGAAGAGCGTGAGTCCCAACAGGACGAGGACAAACCCGGCCGCGATCCGGCGCAGGTTCGGCAGGTTGCGGCGCAGCACCACAACCTGGAATAGAACGAGGATGCCGACAATGGGCGCCACATCGAGCGCGGTGGAAAACGCGGTGACGGCAATAGTGCGCAGAAATTCCATCTCAGCTCACCATACCATAGGCCAGTACAAAGATCATGGGTGTCAAGCTAGCAAACGCGATGAGCCCAAAACCGTCGACCATTGGGTTGCGCCCCCGGATTGACGTGGCGAGCCCAACACCCAACGCGGTGACGAGCGGCACGGTGATCGTGCTGGTGGTGACGCCGCCGGAATCGTAGGCCACGCCAATGATCTCTGCGGGCGCAAACGCGGTCATTGCGGTCACCAGCACATAGCCCCCGATGATCAGCCGGTGGATCGGCCAGCCCTTGAGGATGCGCAGCACGCCGAGCACGATCGCCGTGCCGACCGAAACCGCCACCACCATGCGCAACTCAAAGGCGTACGCAGCGCGCACCTCATCGTCGTCGGCAATGGCACCGGCTTCCGCGGCGACCTCGGCCGCCTCCGCGGCAATGGCGATCAGGGCCGGTTCCGCGACCGTGGTGCCAAAACCCAAGCAAAAGGCAAAAACCAACAGCGCGGTCGCGCTCCCCTTGCGTGCAAAGGCCTGCGCAATGGCCTCGCCGAGGGGAAAGAGACCGCTTTCGAGTCCTTGGATGAAGAGCGTCAGGCCGACGATCACGCAGACCAAGCCAACGGCGACGCGCCCGAGATTTGGAAAGGGCTGCTGCAGCACCACGAGTTGGAAGAACGCGATGACGATGATGATGGGAGCCAAATCGCGCAGCGCATCGACGATCCGCCGCAATATCGCGCCTAGGGCTCTGGTCACGGCGTCCCCCTCCCCGCCATGCCCCCGAACGGAAGTTGATAGGTAACCGCCAGCTTGAACCGCCGGCCTTTGGAACTATGGGTCAAGCCGTCGTGGGCGTGTTCTCGGTTGACCAAGGGCGGCTCAGCGTCGGTCAGATTCAGTGCCGAGAAGGTGAGGCCGATCCCACCGGACAAGTTGCACAGCAAGTTCAGGTCCCACGTGAAGAAGGGATCGATGATACGGAAGTCGGAGTCCACGGCCTCCCGCTGGTCTTCGTAGGAAGAGATGTAGTTCAGATGCTGGACTAGGCTGTAGCCGCCCCGGTGGTAGCCGATGGCGAGCCGCCATTTCCACTGCGGAATCGGCACCACAATCGGAATGGACTCGTTCAGGTAGCCGGCGGCTTCTTGCGCCGGTTGGAGTTCAAGTCCGTTCAGGAGCAATGCCCGCACATGATACTCGCGGGTGTAGGTGGCATCGACGACTTCCAAGGTAGCGGTGTTGTCCAGATTGACTTCCTCGTTGATCCAAGCGAGTAGTTCGGGGCTGTTTTCGAGGCCGGGGGCGTAGGCGGGATTGGCCTCGTTCTCGAACGTCGCGCCCGGCTGCTGCGCGTACTGCAGGGCGTTGCTGAACGGGTTGTAGTACATGCAGTCGCCTGTGCCAGCTACCTTGTCGTGGTCGGCAAGCGCCATTCCAGCCGGGGCGGTTGCATCTGCCATCACGCCGACGCCGCAGTCCGGACCGCCAAGGCCGCGGAAGGCGAGGAACTTGCGGTAGTGATATTCCGCCGGGAAGTTGATGTTGCCGGTAGCACGGGAGTAACTGGCCGCCAAGTCGAGGCGGGCGTTCTTGCCCAAGTCGCGATCAAAGGCCGCGGCGATCCGCTGGGTGCGAGACTCGCGGCTCAGGGTCCGCCCGGGACCGCTGTTGCCCACCAGCCGCCCAAAGAAGTACCAGTCGTCGGCAAGACAAGAGTCTTGGGAGTCAAACCCCACCACCTCCCAAGAGGTCGCGCAAAACGCCTGCCGCCCCGGATTGCCCGGCTCGACCAAATGGGTGCCGTCGTAGGGCGAGTATACGGGCGCAGCGTCCAGTCTCGCTCCTCGGCTTTGAGTTCCTGACGGCTCATCCGCTCCACTGAAACGACGGCGTGGGCATTGCCGAGCGCCCCGCCCCAGATTGCGCCGAGGTTGGAATCGCCGGCGTGGGCAAAGTGGTCATAGGAGCCGGTGACTTCAAAGCCAGCAAACTCGTCGCGGGTCACGAAGTTGGCCACTCCGGCCACTGCATCCGAGCCGTAATGGCCGAGGCCCCCTCCTTGAGTACCTCAATGCGGTCAATGGCGATGGAGGGAAACGCGTTCACATCGACGAAGCGCCCGCCGATCCATCGCCTGCGCCTGCACCGACGCGGGCCAGAGCAAGGCCGTAGCGACCAGCATCGCAAGGCATGTATTCCAAAGTCTCATAACAACACCCCCTTGTTAAGAGTCCGTTTTTGGAACGGTTGCTTCGTCAACTAAATCAGTGTGATCACGCACTTCGCCGCGCAGCCCTATCCAGACGCAGACGGCCATTCCCAAGAGAACAATAGCGAACGGGAAGCCGGTGGCGAGCGAGGCTGCCTGCAACGAATTCAGCCCTCCTCCAAGTAGGAGGGCGATGGCGACTAACCCTTCAATAGTACACCAGAAGACCCGTTGCGCTACTGGAGCGTCAACTTTGCCGCCGGCTGCGATGGTGTCCAGAATCAACGAGCCGGAGTCCGACGAGGTGACGAAAAATACGATGATCAGCAGGAGCGCCACCGATGAAAGCAGCTTCGTCAGCGGGATCTGGTCGAACATTTTGAACAATGCGATTTCCAGCTTCCACGCCGCAACATTCTCGGTTACACCGGTATAGCCCTCAACGGTGTGCTGGTACAGGGCCGTGCCGCCAAAGGTTCCAAACCACAGCAAACACAAAACCATCGGCGGGATGAGCACGAAAATTATGAATTCGCGCACGGTGCGGCCCTTGGAAATGCGGGCGATGAACGTGCCGACAAAGGGTGCCCAAGCAAACCACCAGGCCAAGTAGAACGTCGTCCAACCGTGCAGGAAATCCGTGTCTTCGCGCCCCACCCAGTTGCTGAGCGGCACAATCTTGACGAGATAGCTGCCGAGCGCAGCGAACATACTGCGGAAGATGTAGAGCGTCGGACCGAGTGCAAGAATCGCCAACAGCAACAACAACGCGAGAATTATGTTGAACTGGCTAAGGCGCTTGATTCCAACATTAATACCCGCCAGCACCGATGTCAGCGCGATGGACGTAATCACCACAATCAGCACCACCATGGTGGTGTTATTCGCGGGAACACCGAACAGATAATTCAAACCGGAGGTTACCTGTTTGACCCCCAAGCCGAGCGAGGTCGCAAGCCCGAACAGACCGGCGAAGATGGCGAACGTATCGATGATATGGCCGGGCCAGCCCCAGATGCGGTCGCCGAACAAGGGATAGAACGCCGAGCGGATGGTGAGCGGCAGTCCCCGGTTGTAGGCGAAGTATCCGAGAGCTAGTCCAACGAGGCCGTAAATGCCCCAACCGTGTAGCCCCCAGTGAAAAACGGTTGCCGCGATGCCGACGGCAGCGGCTTCTTCTGTTCCGGCGGGGATGCCAAGCGGCGGCTTTTGGAAGTAGTAGAGCGGCTCCGCCACCCCGTAAAACAGCAGACCGATACCCACGCCGGCCGCAAAGAGCATGGCAAACCAAGTTGCGTTAGAGTATTCAGGTTTTGCATCGACCCCTCCGAGGCGCACCTTGCCGAGAGGCGAACATGCCACATATAAGCAAAAGAGCAAGGTGAGGTTGGCAGCAATCAAGAAAAACCAATCGAGGTTTGTCGTGAGCCACTCGCGGGTATTTTTGAAAACTTCCGTCGCGGCTTCCTGGAAGACGAGTGACCCGACGACAAAGACGACGATGGTAATACTGGAGATCGAGAACACGGGAGTCAGATAGATATCTAAACCGAATAGCTTGCGGTACTCCTGGTCATGCGGCAGTTGTGGCTGTTTTCCTTGTTTACTCATGTTCAAAAGGTCCGCTGTGGTAGGCTACTCCCCGACTATGGAGTAGTTGGCCTCGCCTTCGACAATGCGCAAGAGGCGGTTGGCAGGCACCTCTTCCCAAATTTGGCCTTTGCCGCTGGGCCAGATAACCTCCAACCGCTCCACTTGGTTAGCCTGACCCAACCCCAAGTGCAGAGCCAGAGCATTGCTCGAACCAAAACCGTAGCCGCTGGCCACTTGGCCATGGACTTGTCGAGCACCGCAATAAACTACGGCCCGCGCCCCAATGGCGTCGCGATTACTAGCTGTACCCACCAGTTTCAGCCCCAGATAATTGCCGACGGGGCCGTCGTTGCGGTAGAGACTGTTGGGCCAAACGTCGGCGTCGTAGTGGCCGCCCAAGCCTGCGTACAAATCTAGATCGCCATCGGCGTCAAAATCGGCAAAGGTAGCGCCGTGTCCCTTGCCCAGATTGCCGATCCCGGCGGCGGACGTCGCTTCGACAAAACGACCGTCCCCCTGATTGAGAAAGAGGACATTAGGTTCGAACCGGTACATCTCGGGCCCGCCATTGGCCAAGTAGATGTCCGGAAAACCATTGTTGTCGACGTCGCCTAGGCCAATGCCCATCGAGCCGAACGAGCGCCCCAAACCCGCTGGGACTGCAATATCCGTGAACGTTCCATCGCCGTTATTAAGGTATAGAAAGGGTCGGTTGGGTTCAATTGCGCGGCCCTCTACCCAGCTATTGAGCACATCCTCGAAAGCACTCATAGTCGAGGCGAAAAGGTCGAGTTGGCCGTCGTTATTAAAGTCGAAAAAAAAGGTTACGTAGCCACCTTCCAGGGGGAAGAGTACCCCAGCTTGGTCCGCTCTGTCCACAAAAGCGCCATCTGTCTCATTGTGGTAGAGCCGATTGGGCGCACCAATATTTACGGCATAGAGATCTAAATACCCATCTCCATCGTAATCGCCAAAGGCCGTGCCGATGGTCTTGCTCGAATCCGCTGTTCCCGATGATTGGCCAATATCTGCAAACGTCCCATCTTGCTGGTTGTGCCACAAATTATTGCGTCCACCATCTCCAATGACCCCATTGGCTACATAGAGATCTAAATACCCGTCGAGATCTACATCGCCCCAAGCGGCAGTAAAACTGGCCTGGGCCTCGTCTAGGCCCGCTCTTTGCGCCACATCTACAAAGTGGTCGTTCTCGTTGCGATAGAGGGAATTGGCGGCTGCGCCTTCCCAAGCGTCTCGGGTCACAAAAAGATCGGCGTCCCCATCGTTATCGAAATCGGCGACCGTTCCCCCCCAACCACCTCGCGAATCGTCCAAGCCCCAAAGAGGAGCTACATCCTCAAATCGGCCCTGCCCTTCGTTGCGGTAGAGAGCGTGGGTACTCTGGATACCAACACTAAAAATATCCAGATCGCCATCGCCGTCGAAGTCGAGCCAAGCACTACCCCGACCCCGATCGCGTTTATCGACGGCGGCCTGGAGCCCAATATCGGCGAAGACAACTGCTCGGCTGGCCGACATCTGGACAAAGGGATTGAAGCGGTAGCGCTCGGGCAAGTCCACCGGATAACCGCCCTGTCGCTCCCAAGCCAATCTAAGCAGCCACAGACTTTTGAGACGTTCGGGATAGTGGTCCAGATTTTGGTCTACTGCCTGCCGTAGCAACGGGATAACGTCCCTATGGTCGCCCCAAAATGCGGCTGTGCCTGCTAGCAACGCAACATAACCGTCATCGGAGTAGACTTTGAGCAGAGAGCTAGCTACTTCGACAGCCTCATTAAATTCGCCTAGTCGTAGTTGAGATTCGAGCAACATCAGGCCCGCGTCTCGATGAGTAGGCAGTTGGAGCAGGATTTGGCGGCTCAGATCGCGGGCTTTGCCCAAATCCATAGTAGAGGCCGCTTTCAAAGCTAATTCGGCTAAGAGCAGGCGGGCATCCAGGGACTGAGGGTGCTCGCTCAAAACCTGGGCGGCGATGGCTCGGGCTTCCAAAGCCCGGCCCTCAAAGGCCATGAGCCGCGCTTGGAGAATTCGCGCCTCGGGCCGCCCACGCAAATCGGGCGGAAGCTGTAGAAGGGTCAGACGGATGGGATCGGCTTGGCTCAGATCGCGGCTTGCACTTGGGCTACACAGCTCCCACAGGATGTTCTGAGCCCGATTTTTGCGCCCCTGCTTGAGGCTAATTTCGCTCAAACGAACTAGCGCCACAGTGCTGTCGGGTGCCAGTTCCAATACTTTCTGGAAGCGTTCGCCGGCTAGGTCAAGGCGGTCGGTGTAAAAGTAGAGCAACCCTTCCTCGTAGAGCTGGTCGCTCTCTGGCTTGGATATTTTGGACTCGGAGCAGCTTAAAAATGAAGAAAAAACAACGAAGATGCCGATGCGATTAATAAACCGGTTTGACATAGTGTAGCGAGCGATGCGGAGTTTATCCTTGTCAGAAAGATGCTTCCAACCGAGCCAGTTTGGTCTCGGCTTGGGGGTAGTCGGGATCCAGGTCCAGTACCTTCTTGAATAAAGTTTTGGCCTCCTCGTAATTTTTGAGCTGAATCTGGGTTAGGGCCAGAGCATAGTGGGCCTCAACATAGATGGGAAGATGTGTCGGGGCCCACTCTAGGGTGCGGCGCAGCGCGACATCGGCTTGCTGGTAGTTTTTTCTCAATAACGAGGATCGGCCTAGGCCAAAGACAGCACGCACCGAAGTAGAGTCGAGGGCAATCGCCTCTGCAAATGATTTCTGGGCCGCGGCAAAATCCCTCTCGAGGAGATGCGTTTCCCCCAATAGCGAATGGGCTTCCACATGTTCGGGCGCTAAGCCGAGAATCCGCTCCAAGAGGTGGCGAGCACTTTGCGGGTCATTTACTTGTAAATGCACAATACACAAGCTGAGGTACGCATCAACAAAAGAAGAATCGATCTCTATAGCCTCGGAGAAAGAGGTGATTGCCTGCTCCTGTTTACCTTTGAGCAGGTAGATTTGTCCCTGGTCATAGTGGCGCTTGGCCATGCTTAAGCGCTGGTAGATTTGCAGCGCTCTGGCCGCTTCGTCGGCTCTCTTCATCCGGTTGAGGACTTGGTGATGCAAATAGTGGGCCTGGGCGTGACGCGGTTGCCGGGCGATGGCTTGTTCTAGGGCAGACATGGCTTCTCGATGCCTCCCCACTTGGGTTTGCAAGGTGGCCAAGGCGACGAGAGCGGCTACATGCTGAGGTGCCAGCACCAACAGTTTTTTGTATCCAGCCTCGGCTTCGGCGGGTCTATCGTTGCGCCCGAGCAATTCGCTGCGGTGGTAGAGGGCATCTACAAAATCAGGCTCCAAATCCAGTGCTGCTTCAAAGGCGGCAATGGCCCCGTCGAAATCTGCCGTAGCTCTCAGAGATTTACCGAGTTGATAGCGATAGAGCGCCTTTTCTGGTTCCAACTCAATGGCGCGCTGATAATGGAGTATCGACTCGGGGTAGCGGTGTTCGGCGCTAAGAGCATTCCCTAAGACAAAGCGAAAAGAACCATTGAGCGAATCGAGTCCCACAGCCCGTTGAAGGAGGGGGATAGCCAGCCCGTACTCACCTAGACGAACGTGGGCTAGCCCCCAGTTAAAGTGGACTGAGGGGAGTTTGGGTACCCGTTTTGCGGCTTGACGCAGAACGGTCAGAGCGTTGCGCGGCTGGCTCTGTTTTAAAAAGAAAGCCCCTCGGTTGGTCAACCGCACACCTTCGGGATCCTGTGCTGGTGGGTGTGCCTTTTCAAGAGGGGTATGGGTATCAGTGCTGCAGGCATACAGGAGTAGGACAACCCAAAAGGCGCTGCAGCAGCGGTGAATAGACATCGCGGACTCAATCCAGTTGTCGCGGTCCCTTTTTTCTTTTTACCATACATAGGGTTACGGCAATATAATCCCCGATCTGGAAAGCAGCAATTCACCTACTATGGCTACAGGCGCTCGTAGTGTGCAGCTTCTGATTGCGCTCATCTGCTTTTTCCTCTCTGGATTTGCGGGCCTAGTGTACGAGGTGGTCTGGATCCGCCAAGCTTCATTGCTATTCGGCTCCACTACCTTTGCCCTCAGCACGGTCCTAGCGGTTTTCTTCTTAGGCCTAGCCTGCGGTTCGTACCTCTTCGGGCGCTACGGTCAGCGGACCGGTCGTCCTCTGCTCGTTTTTGCTCTGGTTGAAATCGGCCTAGGGCTTTTGGTGCTAGCCAGTCCATATGCCTTCGAATTGGTAGACTCCCTCTACGGCACCGTCTACCAATCCCTGGCTGGGCACGCCATTTTGCACTTCCTGACTCGGATTGTCCTAGTGGGATTCGTGGTCTTGCCGCCGACGGTTCTCATGGGCGCCACCCTCCCCCTCTTCTGTCGTCAGTTTGTGCGCAGTGATGCCAAAATTGCCCGTTCCGTCGGCTTACTCTACGGCATCAACACCTTGGGCGCAGCCCTAGGTTGTGTCTGCGCCGGATTCATCCTTTTGCCGGAGCTAGGCTTTCTGGGCACAGTACGACTCGGGGCAGTTTTGAACATGCTCGTGGGCATCGTCGCAGGGTCTCTGCCAATCGCCAGAAGCGGACTGGCTCGACTCCGGCTTCTAGAGACGGAAGAGAGAGGTCATTGGGGTGTATTTGCGCTGTTTTTTGCCGTTGGCTTTGTAGCGCTGGGAGGCGAGGTGCTGTGGACGCGCTATTTGGGACTTTTGATCGCCAATACAGTGTACACTTATACGCTGACCTTGGCCGTAGTGCTAGTGGGTTTAGTGTTGGGGAGCGTGCTCGCCTCCCTGTTCTTTGATGGGACAATACATAGAGCACGGTATTTCGGCGTTATCCAAGTGTTTTTGGGGCTGGTAGTACTCCTCCTAATGATGCTCCCATCTGACATCTGGCGGCGTCTGGGGGAGGAGTGGTGGATTTATGCAGTTTTACTGCTGCCTCCTGCTGTTTTAGGAGGTGCGTCTTTTCCGCTGGCGGTGAGAATGGTGGTCGAGGACGCATCCGCGGCGAGCGGTGGCACGGGGAAAATCGCCGCAGTCAACACATTGGGGGGAATCGCAGGGTCGTTGGCGATCGGCTTTGTGGGCCTGCCATTCTTCGGCCTGGAGAGCAGTCTCCTCTTCCTCACGGGCACGAGCTTGGCTGTTGGGTTCGCTGCGTGGACCTGGCTCGACCGCACATCTACCTTAGCCGTTAAAGCGGCATTCATAGGGCTCTCCTTGTGCCTATGGCTCGCAGTTCCCTCCCTGATGGCCACCCGTATTCCCGCCGACTTTCTGGGCGAGCGGGAAGAGCTTGTCGACTTCCGCGAAGGCTACGGCTCCAACTTGGCGGTCATCCGCCAAGATCAAGGACTTCAACTCGAGATCAACCGCTGGTGGCAGGGTAGGGACCGCAAGACACACCAAGTAATGGCGGCCCACGTCCCTATGTTGTTGCATCCCGATCCCAAGCGGGTCCTCTTGGTGGGCGTCGGCACCGGCCAGACCGCGGCTCGCTTTCTGCTTTACTCTATTGACCACTTAGAGTGCGTCGATATCGAACCCACCATCTTCGATTTTATCCGCCCCCATTTCGACGCCAGTTGGATGGAAGATCCCAGAGTCGAGTTGATCGGCGCTGACGGCCGCAACTATTTGCGCCATACCCCTTCGACATACGATGTGATTTCCCTTGAATTGGGCCAACTTTCTCGTCCCGGCGTGGCGTCTTTCTACACGGTCGACTTCTACAACCAAGTGCAAAAACGGCTGCGTGCTGGCGGTTTTCTGGTCCAATTTGTCCCCTTGTCTCTCTTGACCGCCGACCATTTCCGCAGCACTGTGCAAAGCTTTCTCGAGGCTTTTCCCCACAGTCTGTTGTGGTACAATACTTCAGAACTGCTGCTCATTGGCGGCGGACGGGATTTCGCCATTGATCGGGCCGTTCTCGAAGGACGTCTGTCCAACGAAAAAATTCGCCGCGATCTGGAGTACAGCCACTGGGGAGGCCCCCTCTACTGGCTCAATCGACCACAGGTCTTTTTGGGCAGTTATCTGATGGGATCTGGTGGTCTAGCCAAACTGGCGAATGAGGCCCCGGTCTACAGAGACGATCGGCCCGTTCTCGACTATGCGGTCGCTCGAGCCTTTGTAAATCGGACAAACGCGCTCCCGACGCTCGATCTTTTGCAAAAGCATTTGGAACCCTTCGCCACCTTGATGCCTATTGGGCCAGATGAAAAGAGGACCATTGAGGAAATACGGACCAAAAACCTGCGGGAAATTGCCGCTAGCGCCGCCCTCCGGCAAGCCAAAATCCTAATCGCCGTCCGAAACTATCTGGACGCCTCGAGACTATTGGCAGTCGCCCTGCACCAACTCCCCGAGCACCTAGTGGCTAGGCGCACTCTAGCGGATGTACTAATGCGCTTGAACCGCTTTGAAGAAGCGAGGGCCCATTACACCCAAGTCGTAGAAATCGCCCCCCAGGATGTACAGGCCTTGGACGGCTTGGCTCTGGCATTCCACCAATTGGGGCGCCTCGACGAAGCGATCCACCACTACAAGGCTGCGCTACGGCTACAGCCCGATCGGGCGGAAACCTGTAGCAATCTCGGAGGAGCGCTAGCCCGGCGAGGAAAGCTAAAAGAAGCTCAGTTCTATCTCGAAAAAGCACTCCAACTCAAAACTGACTTCGCCGATGCCAAACGCAACCTCGCCCAAGTACAAGCGGCCTTACAGCGAAGGGAGAAATCGCGCACCTCACCGTGAAGCTGGAGTTTGTTGAGCCTGCTCTCTTTTTACCGCACGAGCGTCATCTTGCGGCTCTTTGTTCTCTTCCCGCTACTCAAACGGTAAAGGTAGATGCCGGAGGGTACCGGCTGCCCTCCGGCGTCCCGGCCTTCCCAATTTACCCTATAACGACCGGTCTGCAACAGCCCAACCACCAGATTGACCACAGGCCGTCCCAGTACATCGAAAACCTGCAAATGCACTTCTGTTTCACTGGACAAGCTAAAAGGGATGACCGTGCCGCTATTAAAGGGATTGGGGTAATTCTTCTCTAACTCAAAATTCCTTGGTTGCCCATCCGACATCTCCAGCCCTGCGGTCTCCGCTAGCAGTTCCCGTTCCTTATCTCCAGCCACAAGCGTCGCGCCCAAGTTATCTAGCGCCTGCTCGATGTGCTGGCGGATAACCTGTTCGTTGAACCGGCGGGCAACAGCGCCCACCGAACGATAGCGCAAAATCCCCTCGTGGTCGATCACCGCATAGTTATGCTGGGTAAAACCATAGAGGGATCCTACTGTACTGGCCTGGAGAAGAAGAGGGTAGGTCGTTCCTGTTCTCTGGCGAAAACTCAAGTCCACCTGTTGGCTGATGCCGTCCGCTACATCCACGCCAATCAAGACGAATTCCTCCCCTTTAAAATCCTGCCAAATCTGCTCTATCTTCGCGGCCTCCGCGAGACAGTGACTTCAGATGAAACCGAAGAAGTTGATAAGGACCACCTTGCCGCGGAAGTCGTTCAGAGACACATAGTCGCCCTCTAGCTGCTGCAAAGTGAAATCCGGCGCTAGATCACCCACCTCGGGCACTTGCCCCATCGTCCCTTGGACGCTTAACAGCAGAGCGATCAGGGGTCCCCCAAAAACACCTCTGCTCGCCTTCACACGGAAGTTCATCACCTTGACCATTTTGATATATTTTAGCTATTCTTCTATGTTCACCTTGCACTATTTAGCCCATAATTCAGATCAATTGAAATTTTTGGTTTCCGTAGACAGAAAAAAATTAGATGAAACACCTCCTACTGGCCTGCTTAGTTCTTTCGCTTAGCTGCAAAAGCCCTCCTCAAGAACCTCTCGTGGCGGAAGTTGGCCCGCACCAGATCAATGCACGCCTGTTGCGCCTCTACGTGGAGGAACTGCCCGACGGACTACGGACCCAAAAGACAGGCGATGAGGCCCTCCGCTACTATCTCCAAGCCCTGATAGACCGCCGACTTTTGCTGATAGAGGCCCGTTCCCGAGGATTCGCTACCACTAACACCTTTCAAAATTCAGTCCAAGACGCCGTCAATTCTCGGGTCAGGTCAGTATATAAAGCACAGGAGATAACTTCTAAAGTCAAAATATCAAATGAGGCAGTACAGCGCTATTTCGAAAAGGAAGGCTACGGCCGAGAGCGCCTGCTCAACGCCATCAAAGCAGCGAGCCGAGCTGCCATCGACACCGTTCTTCAGGAACTGAGGGCAGGCCGCTCCTTCGAGGAAGTCGCCCAGGCTCGCTCTCTGGACAAGCGCTCGGCCGAACGGGGTGGCGAGTTGGGCTTTATCGGCCGGGACCAGCTCGAGTTGCTTCACATCCCACCGGAGGTCTTCAAGACCCTGCCTCAAGATCAACTCTCAGAGCCCCTGCCCGCCGGTTCTGCTTGGCATATTCTGCGCTTTAGTGAAGACCGCCCTGCCTCTTATGAGAAATACCAAGCGAGGATTGCCAGTCTACTCTACCAAAAGCGCCTTGCCCAGGTAGAGGCCGAGCACTTGGAGCAACTGCGCGATTCCTTCAACGTGCGCCTAAACCCGTCCGGTCTGCGCAAGTTGGTCAACGCCTATAAGGCAAAGCAACCCACGCGCATAGAGGGAAATTCAACGGCTTTATATACCTATAGAGGCGGCGAAGTAACCCTGGGTCAGGTCCAGGAATTCTTGCGTCAGAGGAACATCAGTTTTGGCCTTGCCGACAGCGCCCAAGCTGTGGGCACCCTGAATCGGTATTTTTTGGAGGTCCATCTGGTCCAGGAAGCAGCCCGGAAAGGCGGTTTTTACCAAACGCCCGAGATTCAGAAGTTTGTCGAGCGCACCGCGAGTGACAAACTTCTTGAAACCGTGAGAAAGAGCGTCATAGCCGACCTAGTTGACCTCTCCGAAGAAGACGTGCGCCACTATTACGACACCCATTTGGAGACCTTCCGCCACAGCGAGGCCATATGGGTTGAGGAAGTGCTGCTCCCCACTCAGGCAGACGCCCTGCAGGTCAAAGCCCAAATAGAAGCAGGTGCACCCTTTGATCAATTCGTCGATAAGAGTTTGAGGGCAGACGCACAAAAATACAATGGGCGATATCATTTCCACATGCTGGGAAAAGTCCGCTATCCCGTGCTTGTACCCGCTGTTTTCCAAGCCCAACAGGGCCTACTTGAAGGTCCTTTGCAAGTAGAGGGAGGCTACTCTGTATTCCGCGTCCTAGAACGGGAAGAAAGCAGCATCGAACCTTTTGAGACTGCTCAGCGACAGGCCTGGGCACTGGTCCGTCTAGAGCGGGAGACCCAAGCGCTAAATGCCTTTCTGGTGCAACTGAGGGAGAAATACGCCGACCAGATCAAAATCTACCCCGATCGCCTCAAGGAAGCGGTACCCGACTCCCTATTGCTGGCCCAAAACTAAATCGAGGCACCCGGCTAGCTTCATGTCTTCAAGCTGGCGGCGGAGATCACGCCTTCCAGCACCCGCCGATTCTAAAAAAATTTGTTTACAATAACATATATTTATTAATATATCTCGTACATTCTCGGCTCTGACAGCATGTCGGTACCTACTACAATGCCAAACGGACTTGCAATACCTGAGTAACTTCCGTACCCAGATCCCGCTTTGGTGCAACTATCTCCAGCGCCTTTACCTGTGGGATAGCCGGGCTCGTTCGCTCTGACATCGTAGTGCTAAAACACAATGCTGCAGGTCCTGCGCGGTTGATGCGGTCGATATGCGCACAGGAGGCCCATATGAGACACCCGAGTTACCGCTCACACTACCCTGCCCTGATTCTCATCTCTTTGCTCGGTCTGAACCTCGTCCCACCCCAGCCTACTGAAGCTCAGAAGCGGGGATACCGGATCGTCGGCAACCAGATCATTGTCAACTCCCCAGCCCACTGGGAGCGTTGGAGTATGCCCGGACATGCCGTGGACATACTCCCCTCCGGCGGCGTCCAGCCCCACTTTTCCCGCTCCCGATTCAATGTCCTAGACGACTTGGGAACCTATACTCGCCGCTTGTTGGATTTTAGGCGCAAGAAAAATCAGACCGCCGTCTTGAATATCGACAGCACCGAAACGCTGGATGTCTTCGGCAATATCATACGCGACCGCAAGAAAAATCCCCTCTACACCTACCTATCCCGCATAGGTATCAGTCGCGTCGGATCCAATCCCAGGGCGGCGGCCAACATTCTGGACGGCGACCCCAGCACCTTCTGGGAACCCGACTTCAACGACCCCATAGAGGACTGGTGGGTCGAGGTGGACCTCGGCCGGAGCCTGCCCGTCGACGAGTTGGTCTTAAATTTTGTCGATGAGTCGTTGGGCGATCCCTTCCGCCAGTTCAGAATATTGAGCGCCCCTTTCCAAAAGATTATCAACCAAGAGGTGAGAAAAATTCCCTTTCGCCGCGAAGGCGGCACCAAAAGCTCCAACGAGGACCAGCGGGTGTTCTCTTTCCAGCTAGACCAATTCAAGGCCGATCCCAACTGGACTGGGGAAACCGTCCAGATAATCCGCATTGTAGTAACCGATTCCAAATTCGGCCGGCGCAAATTGATTTCAGAGGAGGAATGGTCTGCTCTGAACCGGGCAGATCGGGGAGATGTTGTCCATTTTATTAAGAACCAGCGGGGATTCGAAGAACCTGTTGAAAAATCTGTCTACGACGGTCTGTCGCCCGAACGCCAAGGCAAAATAGAGCACTACATCCGCGAGCGGCCCCGGCTAGCCGACATCCAAGTCTGGGGATTTGGGGACAATCTCAGCCCGGCGCTCGTAGCAGGGGGCGGCTCGGCCGCTTTCCATGGGGCCAACGATTCCTTTTCTCCGGCCCCGGCATTTGACGGGGATGGAGGCACCAATTTTATCCACCTAGTCTGGTCTCCGACGGTGGACCGGGGGGTTCTGTTCGTGGATATGGGGGCTACTTTCTGGTTGGACACCTTTCGCATGTCCTCCTCCCTGCCTCGGCTTAACATCGATGGCTATATTCTGCGCGGCTCGGACGGGTCGCGGGATTCTAGCGGCCGGATCAAATGGCGACGCATAAGTGCCCGGGCTCGAGAACACAACCTAGCAGATCTGTTCGAGCACATAATGGACGTGTACCAGCCCCCTCCCAAAGTGCGCTTCTTGGAAATAACCATCGTCTCCGATGACCCCAACCGCCGGGGCGGTTATGCCGCTGGTCCGAATGTTTCCGAATACCAACTCTTCTCAAATGGCTATCCGGCTGCAGTAGAGTTGGTCTCGGATCTGATCGAACTGCCGGGGACGCGGAATTTTGGCGGTATCACTTGGGAAGCAGAGACTCCGCCAGGGACCACACTGGAGGTGCGCACCCGCACTGGCGATCTGCTGGCCAAGGAAATCCGCTATTTCGACAAAGGTGGTACGAAAATTACCGCCGACGTTTGGAAGAATCTCATCGGCAGTTTCAAAGGTCCGGCGGATACCACCTTTATCCCGACGAGAGGTTGGAGTCCCTGGAGCCGGGCCTACCAGAACCCGGGAGATCCAGTGACCTCCCCTGGGCTGCGGAAGTTCATGCAGATCCAAGTCAAAATGATCACGACCGACCAAAATGCCGCCGCCGCCATACAATCCATCGGCATTGAGATGGCCACCCCTGTGGCCGAACTCGTTTTGGCCGAAATGTGGCCCATTGATATTCCCACTCCGGGCATCGTCGATACCTTTGAAGTATTTATCCAACCCAATTTTATCGAAAGTCCTTCTGCAGCGCGCAGTACTGGGTTCGATGAAATCCTGCTGACCATGCCCGCCTCCCAAAGCATGGAACTCCTTGAGGTGGGCCTAGACACCGATCCCCAGACCGATGGGGAAGACCAAGTTTTCCTTCCCATTGAAGAGGGAAGTTTCGTCGACGAAAACGGTGGGTTGCTCCGGTTCTTGGGTCCTACCACTGGCTCCGATTCCATCTGGGTGCAACTACCCACCCCACTCCATAGCCTCTCCGATTTGCCCAAAATCTATAACAAAATCACCACAGAAGGGGATCAAGTCCCGGTAACAGGGGACGGCTTGCTGCTTTCGGGGGATTCTTACGGGCTGCTCGAAGACGAGGAAAAGGGAGATATTCTCTATTTCGATGCAGAGGGCAACTCCATCGATCAGGCCTCCTACCTTGCCCTCGAAGAGGAGGAGCAAGGCTCCGTGCGCTTCTTTAGGCTGCTGAACGGGGCGGGGGCTCAGTTCCCCTTCGACGAGGTGGGCGATTCCCTCGATGTTGCCGCCTACAACCGCCTCTCCAGCAGGATAAAAGGCAACATAGTCGGCCGAGGTCCGCTGGTACGGATGCGCTATAGGGCACCGGTCTTTCTCAATGGCACTACTCTGCGCCTAGCTGTACGCAATACCAGCAGTGGCGCTGATGCTCCATGGCAGAGCATCGCTGCCGGCGATGCGACCCCTTTGGTGGGGAGCAATTCCCTTTCTATCAATGTGCCGTTAGAGAGTAAGCCCATCGATAAATTTAGTCTAGACCCCAATCCCTTCACCCCTAATGGGGATGGCATCAACGACGAGGTGGTGATTCGCTTCTCCATCTTCAAAGTAACTGCCAGCCGCCAAGTGAAGGTGAAGATTTTCACTTTGGATGGCCGCTCGGTATGGGAGACGACGCAGATGCTCGACAGCGGCCACGTTTCAATTCGCTGGTCTGGCGAAGACGGCAACGGCCAAAAAGTGGCACCCGGGCTCTACCTCTGCCAGCTAGAACTGGATGTAGACAACCAAGAAGGCGAGTCCACCCAAACCCGTCTGCTTTCCGTCGTCTACTAGTGGGAAAGGCTCAAGGCGTCATAGTCCGCTACCAATGTGTTGGAAAGAGCTTGACAATCTGTCCAACTTAGTATATCTCTACGCGCTAATAATTCGAGTATAGGATCAGAGTACGATCCCGCTGAAGTTAAAGACAAGACAAAGGAGGCATTTGGTGATTACAGGGAGATCAGCTTTTTGCCTCGTTTGGGGCGTAATCTGTCTGAGTTTGATCCCGTTTTCCGTCCTAGCTCAAGAGTACGGAGGCCGTCTCGGCACGGTCCAGAGAGGGGGAGAAGTATCCTTCCATCCCAAGGGCCCAGGGGTGCTCTTCGGTGCCTTGGATCCGGCCCAGAAGAAATGGTATGTTCCCCAGGAACTCTTCAATGAGTACCGGTGGCGCCAGTGGGAGTACTCCAACTATGCCCGGGAACATTTCCAGAGGTATGTCAATATCGTCCAGGAAGGCGATTCTTTCTACGACCTCTACGGCAACTATATCACCCGGGGTTGGGTTATCTTCAATAATTCCCAAACCCAGCCGCAACAATTTGGCTCTTCCATCCTCAAATCCAACAGGTTTAGGGAGTGGTTTAGCGGTGTCCTTATCTCGGCCGATGCCAAGGGCCAAAACTACTATGCCCTGACCATGGGTGCCGCCCTCCGCACCACCCTCACCCCCATGACCTTTTCCAAACCTCGCTGGGACGGAATCCAATTCGACTACGCCGCCGACAAGTACCAGGGGACTATAATCTACTCTCGCATCAGCCAGCCCGGCGGCACTTCTACCAACGATATTGAGACTCTGGCGACCAATACCACATCCCTCATTGGCGGGCGCTTTACCACCCAAGTCGGCGATTTTGCTACCGTTGGTCTCACCAGCGTCAATAGTCACCAGGCCAATACCATCATCGATGGATTCGCTGGCAATCCCATCACCGGCGAACTGACCCTAGACCAGAACAACACCATTTCTGCCATTGAAATTGTCCTGCGCGATGACTCGCCTGAAGACGGAGTGGGAGGTGCTGCCTTCTTCCCGGCCGGTTCCGATATTATCATCACCTACCTAGACGGTACAGTGGACCGGGGCAAACAAATTCGCTTTAAGCCCGTTATCGAAGGAGGTTTTGTCCGCGAAGGCTTCCTCTCAGCCGATGGCACCGAGGAAATCCGCCTGCGTTACGACTTTGACAGCCCGGCCTTTATCAGCCGCGCCAGTGCCTCCAAGGAAGATATCAAAAAGGTGAAATTCCGTCTGGTTCTGGGCAACGATTACCAGGTGTGGGTGACCTCGGATCGGCAATTGAACCAATCGGACGTTTCGGTTTTGATTCTGCAGGCCCAGGCCGAGGGCAATGTCCAAGACAATACCAACCTGCAGGTAGTCAGCTTCGAGTATGGCCTGCCCACGGCTACCCAGATCTGGGGCGGCACCCTGGAGTTGAATAAGGTTTTGGGCTTCGATTTCTACGGCGAATACGATCTGAGCTATTCCTATAATAAGTACCCCAACGTCAGCATCGACGCCACTGAGAAAGACCACTCCACTTGGTCGGGCATCCAAGGAGATCGAGCGGCTCCGGCCTGGATAATCAACCTGTCGCGCGCCGCTTACCCTTGGTTCGTCTTTGCCGAAGCCTACAGCATGGACCCGCGCTACAACACGAGGACCTTCACCACCCTCAGTTCCGGCTTTATCGATTATGAGGACGAACGCGCCCATGTACTAGAATTGGTGGAGGACAACGACGATCAGGACCAATTCCCCGATACGGTCCGCAAGGACTGGAGATCGGGCGACCAGCAGGTCTATCCGGGTTGGGATGAGAACGGCGACTTTATATCTGACTTCAACCAAAACGACAACCGCTCGTTGACCAACTCCATTCCCGACTACGATGAGCCTTTTCTGCGCCACAATGTGGATCGTCCCGAGTTTCTCTTTGGGGTCGATATGAACAACAACGGCTGGATCGATCGCTTTGAAAACGACGAACTGCCCGATTATCCCTACAAGAAGGATCACCGAGGCTACAACATCTATCTTGGCCTCCATCTGAGCCCAGAGATTCGCGTCACCCTTGGAGCCCTGCGCGAGGCTCTGATTTCCTCAAACCAAAAGAACCAGTCCAGGTACGCTCTCTTCACCTTGGACCACGATATGGCCACATGGGGCCATTGGCGTCTTTTCAATATGCTCAAGTCGGTGGAAGACGATATTCCCGACGATTTACTGCAGTGGCTGCCCAACGCCAATATTCGCACTGGCGAATCCACCAAAATTGAAGATCCTCTCATTGGGCGCGACACCTGGATCAATTCCCTATGGCTAGGCAATGACTACAAACTTCGTGGATTTGAGGTCAGCAATTACCTAAAGTACGATTTCTACCACCAGCGGCTTAGTCAGAATGAGCGCTCTCCTCTGGGTTTGCGCGAACGAGACTTCTTCTTTGGTCTTATCAACAAGGCCAGCTACCGCCTCGACTTGGGTAGGCTGTGGATCGAACCGCGCTGGAAAAGCGAATTCCGCTACCAGAGCATCGATCTAACCTCCACCGATAAACGCCGAGAGCTCACTGAGTTGGGCGGCCTTATCTTGGGATTTCCCCTACTAGCCCATACTAGTGTCCAGGCCGGTCTAGAGTTTTCCCGCTTCGACGATTTCGAAAACGATATCAACGACTTCAATGGCGTGGTGAGTGCGGTGCAATTTAGCAATGATTCGGCCTACCTAGGCTACCAGTTGACTACCCGGATGGGCTTGCAGATAGATCGCCGCAAAGCCAAAGGGAAGAGCGCGAGCATCATCACCCAAAGTTTCCTCACTGTCTATGCTGGTATACAGTAATTGCACCCAGGCATGACTGCACCTTTTGCCCCAGGCGGCTGGCATCGCCTGGGGCCTGCTCTTTTGTTGGGCCTGTTGGCGCTAATCCTCCGCCTTATTTACTTGGAGCAAATTCGGGAGAGCTTACTCTTTAATATCCCGATCGTAGATGCCAAGACCTATGTGGAGGATGGACTCTATCTAAGCAGTCAGTCCTGGGCCGGCCGGCCGACGCCCTTCTGGCAGCCACCGCTGTACCCCTATGCTCTGAGTCTCTTTTTCTGGTTCTTCGGTCAAGACCTCTACTTGCCGCGCCTATTCCAAGCTCTACTCGGATCGGGTATATGCGTCTTTATCTACATTCTCGGTCTCCGCGTTTTCTCCTTTCCCGTGGCTTTTGGGGCCGGATTGGCCGCTGCTTTTTACGGTCCGCTGATCTACTTTGGCGGCGAGTTGCTGCCCACTATTCCGGCCATTTTCCTCAATCTGCTGTTGTTGTTACATCTGAGCCGCCAGCCCAGCCCAGCTCGCTGGCCCTATCTGGTCTCCGGACTCTTGCTAGGTATATGTGCCTTGGCCGTAGCCAATATTCTTTTGTTCCTTCCCTTCCTGTTTTTCTGGCTGTGGTCCGCTAGTAAAAGGGCGCATATTGTCCCCCCTCGCATCTTGCAACAGGGCGTCCTCCTGCTTTTGGGATGTGGCCTTGTTATCGCTCCCGTTGCGCTGCGTAACTATTTAGTTGGCGGCGACCTAGTGCTAATTTCCCATAATGCCGGCATCAATTTCTATATCGGCAATAACCCCGACTACGATCACACGGTCAATATCCGCCCAGGGCAAGACTGGATTGACCTAATTGAAAGCCCCGAAAGAGAAGCAGGTATTGAACTCCCTTCGTCAAAGTCCCGCTTTTTCTTTGCACGCTCATGGGAGTATATCACTGGTGCCCCTCTGGATTACCTGAAACTTATGGGGCGCAAACTCTATCTTTTTTGGCACGGAGACGAAATCCGGCGGAACCTCGATCCCTATTTCGCCCGCCGCGATTCGACCTTGCTCCAAGCCTTACTGTGGAAGTTCGGGCTGGCTTTTCCCTTTGGGCTGGTGGGACCTTTCGCCCTGCTCGGGCTGGCGTTCTTCTGGTGCAGCAAAGAAGGCCGTTCCCCCCAGGGGCGTCTGCTGTTGTTTTTTATTTTTGCCTACATGCTCTCGGTGATTCTCTTCTTCGTGACTGCTCGCTATCGTCTCCCTGCCCTGCCGATTCTATTGCTCTTTGCCGCTTTTGGTCTGTATAGGCTCTGGCATACATCTCATCTCCCCAAGATACTGGTGGGCGTAGTCGGGGTCATAGTGCTGACCAACTTGGGTGCCGGTCGCATGGATGTGGCAGGGGACACTCAGCAGCGCTTCTGGATGGGCTACGCCTATGAGAAGAAGGGCATGGTCGCCAACGCCATGCGGGAATACCACGCCGTGATTGAGGACCGTCCCGATCACCAGAATGCCCTGTTGAGTTTGGCCAACCTCTACAACGCAAAGGCACAACACGCCGACGCCATAGAACTCTACCATCAATATTTGCGCTTTTATCCTCAGACCGTTCCTACTCGTTTTCTGCTGGGCAATACCTATCTGGGCACCCAGTTGTATCAGGAGGCCATCGCCGTCTACTCCGATCTAGTTCCGCTGCAACCCCAATGGGCCGCCCTCCACGGCCGCTTGGGCTACGCCTATCTAATGGCTGGCCAGCCCCAGCGCGCCGTCCAAGCCTATCGCCGAACCCTTGACCTCCGGCCGGATTCGAGCCTAGTGCGCTACCAGTTGGCCCAGCTCTACCAAGAGACCGGCGAGATAGATGCAGCCGAAAAAGAGTGTCGCATCCTGCTGAACCAAGAACCGGAAAATCCCCAGTACCACACCCTTCTGGCCAATCTTTTGATCAAGCGCGAGGGAGTTGCAAAAGGGGCGAACCCGCCAGATCGGCCCCCCCGATTGCTGGAGGCAGAAGACCATCTGCTCCAAGCCATTGGCTTGGATGCCAATTCCGTCCAGACCCGTTGGAGCTTGGGTTTACTCCTAGCTAGGCAGAAGCGCTACAGCGAAGCAATCGAGCACTTCGAGAAAATCCTGCTATTAAGTCCTACAGACTTTGAGGCCCACAGGCACCTAGGCAACCTCTACAAGCGCGCCGGAAACCTCAAAAAGGCCGACGAACACTACGGTCTTTATAGTCTTGCCGAACAACAACAAAAGATGCAGCAACAAGCCGAAACCTCGATAAAAGAACAATTGACGAGAATCCTAGGGAAATGACCCATTGACATTCGAAACTATTTCGCGCATAGTTCAGCATTCGGCCACTCAGTTCCAAACGTCGCTGAGGAGACGTCATGCTTAAGAATACAGTATCCTCAAGACAGGCCATCTTAATTTGGATTGGTATCCTGTCCCTCTGCCGTTGGGCGGTAGCGCTGGAGACGGTGAGTCTTGGAGAGAACGGCTCGCTCAACTGGCGCGGTGAAGGTTCGTCCTCGGTGGAGACTATCGAGCCTCAGTACCGATCCCTTTTCCAAAACGACGATGTGCCGGGCGTGGAACTGCTGGTGGGCAACTCGCCCGGCAATTTGATCGAGTTTGAGAGCGACCAATTCCCCGGTAGTATCCATCCTCTGCGCATTCCAGATGGCGAGAATATCGCCAATACCGCCCTGAGACGCGGGGGTGGTATAGAGGCACCCAATGTCTTTGACTTGGGCGGCTTCGCCGCCGGCATTTTTGACAAAAACGACCTGCGGATCACCTTGGAGGAACTCATCGAAACGAAGGATGGCGGCGAAATAAAAGCGTTCGAACGCAAGAATTACAATGCCTTGGGAACCCTAATATTCGTCGAGTTGGGGGGACTCTTTGGGGTAAATCGCGTTCGCTTCTATCCCCGCAATACGGTTTTCCCATCGCCTACCACCCCATTCCACAACGATTTTTTGCGGGCCTTTGAACTGTTCACCAACGATGGCAGTCAGACCGAAGGAGGCAAGCTCATCTGGGACCCACTGCTCCTAGAACCCGATAACGAGAATCCAGTTGTTGATGTAGTCATGGACCCACCGCGCTCTGTCAAGGCCCTGCGCTTGCGGGCGACGACCACGGTCAACTACGAGATCGACGAGATCGAGGTATTCGGTACGGGCTTTTTGTCCAACGCCGAGTATATTTCACCTATTTTCGATGTGGGCCAGCCTGCGGTGTGGAGCATACTCCGCTGGCAGGAAGAAGCAATTGGCGATCCAGCCTTTTCCAATATCCAGATTCGCACCCGCACAGGCAGGGATACTAACCCATTGGTCTTTACTCGTCTGCTCTACGGCCAGCGCAATCCCACAGAAATTTCGCTCTCGGTAAATAACCCGGGACAGGAACTGGATTTGGAAGAGTACAAAGCACTGCCGCTCGACGACGAATTGGGCCGCCAATGGGAGCACGGACCGGTTCGGGACGATCTAGTCAACTGGAGTCCGTTCAGCACGCCGCTTCCCGCCAGTGCAGCCAACGATACGACCGGCTCACCCATTACCTCACCCGGACCGCGGCGCTATTTTCAGTTTCGAGTAATTTTCAACAGCAGTGATCTGGATGCAGGGCGGGTGCTCAAGAACTTGAGTTTTGACGTGCTGGCACCCCCTCTAGCCGATGCCGTTATCGGCGAAATTTTTCCCCGGGATGTGCCGGTTTCCCAGAGGACGTCCTTCACCTATGCCCTGCGCACCGTGGCTCAGACCAACGGCTTGCTCGGTTTTGATACAGTGAAGATTTCCACAGTCAGCCAAGTGGAAAGCATAGACGGGATAGAAATGAGGGATTCCAGCGGCCAAATCATCGCTGAGCAGACTTTTTCTGGTCTAGATGATTCGTCTACTGAGGGGGGCTTCCAGATCGTCTCGGTATCCCCTTCCAGTTTTTCGGTACGTCTACCGCCGGTGAGAGAAGATAATATTGTGGTTCTCCTCCGCTTCCAGACCGGAGTTCTGACCTACAGCACAAACTTCACTGGTTCGATCCAGCTATCTACCGAATTAGGGGCCTCGCAGGCCATTATTCCGGGTGATGCAGTTTTGTTGGGTGAAGGGGACGAGGCCGATTTATCCGGTACCACGGTGCTGAGTCCCTCGGTGCTCGAAAAGACCAAACTGCTCGACCAGATACTTATCGAGCCCAATATCTTTAGCCCCAACGGAGACGGAGCTAATGATGTGATGGGGATGAGCTACAATCTGCTATCCCTGAGTATCGTCCGACCCGTGGCAATTGGGGTGTACGATTTAAGCGGACGCCAGATCCGGGTCATCCACGACGGCCCCGAGGCCAATGGGCAGTACACGGACAAGACCTGGGACGGCCGCAATGAGCATGGGCAGCTAGTGCCGCCGGGACTCTATGTCGTGCACATCAAAGTCAAGGGAGACGCCAAGGTCGAGGAAAAGGCCCACCTTGTGGGAGTGGCCTACTAATCGCTCCGCAATCAAAACAATCCAAGATCTTGTTGGTCATCGTCGGTCTTACTTATTAATTGTCTACTCCGAACCAACAAGGAGCGAGTTATGGCAGGCATAATATTGCTCTGTTTTTGCGGCGTCTTGCTCGGTGCTGCGCCCGTGTTGGGGGGGACGGAATACCGCTTAGGTGGGACCGATGGCAATCCCTGGCAGGCCATCCTAGCCGGGGAAAGCGTCTACCAGGCTTTTGCTGCCGACGGCCAAGTCGAGCGCCAAGTATCGGTAGGGCTCTCGCCCTTTGGCGCGGGGGCTGATACCCTGATCGACTTTTCCGGCACCTCGATCCAACCTCGGCTCATTGACCCCAGCGTCAATATCGCCCGGGCCGATGTCAATGCCGGCAGGACCAGCATTCCCTTGCCCTATATCCCCGGCTCCAGAGTCCTCAGCACGGATCACTGTATTGCTTGGGGCAATTTTCAACCTTCGATCAAGCTAATGCTGGACGGTGATCCGACTACAGCCGCCTTCCGCACCTTTGTCCAACGGGTCGGCTCGCCGCCGGGCGTGGGCTATACCTGGACCAATTCCGTGGTCTTCGATTTTGGTGCTGGTGTGCCGATCAACCGCATCCGCTTCTATCCCCGCCTGAGCCAAAGGGAGGATCACCAGTTGATCCAGACTATGGACGTGCCCATGCCGGAGGTGGAGAGCTTTGGCGAAGACAGCTTCTTGGCCAACTTCCTCGCTTGGTATGAGATCCGCACCGGCGACAATTCGGTCGTCTTTGCCCCGGACCCCTGCAGCGGTAGTGGTAGTCTCACCTGCAGCGTGTGTAGAGCGGGGATTTCCAGCGATGTAGCGACGAGCAAACGGCGCACCGTCTTGGGCGACTTGCGATGGGTGCGCAATGGCGATCCACTGCTGACGGTGCTGGAATCCACTCGCGAAAACCTCGATCCCGTCGTCGACCTGCGCTTTCCCACCCGCTCCACCCGCTGGCTCACGCTGCGCACCTTCCCCCTGCGCGACTATGAAATCGCCGAATTCGAAATCTACGGCGACGGCTATGTCCACGAGACGACCTACCTCTCCCCCATCCTCGACTTCGGCCAAGCCGTCACCTGGGGCAAAATCCGCTGGGAAGGAGAGGTGCTCGACGGCACCCGCATCGAGATTCGCACCCGCACCGGCCACACCCCCGATCCCCAGCTCTACTTCGCCCCCAATATCAACGACGAACTCGTACCCATCACCCGCACCCAATACGACAAGATCGACAGATCCGCCCAACTGCTGCCCGTCTATGATGCCGACCACTGGAGCTTCTGGTCGTCGCCCTACGAGTTTGCCGCCGGCCAGCGCAACCCCAACCAGCCCGCCCGCGCCTGGCAGGACGGCATCCTACTGCTGTCGCCCGGCCCCAGCCGCTACATCCAAATCGCCATCAAGCTCTTTGCCGACTTCCATGCGGCACCCCGCCTCGATCAACTCACCCTGCAATTGAGCGAGACCCTGTCGGCTCAAGCCCTCGTCGGTGAGATCTGGCCTATCGAGGTCGCCTCCTTTGAACCGACGCCCTTTACCTATGTGGTCCTGCCCACCCTCAGCGACGACAATGCTGGCTTTGACCGCTTGGAAATCCTCACCCATGTCCGGGCGCACGCGGTGCGTTCGGTGCGCCTTGATGGGCAGCCAGTGGACTTAGACCAGTTCGTCCCGCATCTGCTCGATGATCGCCTCATCGTGTCCTTCCCGCCGCTGACCGGCAGCGCCGACAGCTTCAAGCAGGTCGAGGTCGACTTCGACGTGCCGGTGCTGCGTTTCGGCACCGAGTTCAGCGGTTGGGTGTTCAGCAGCACGGATCCCGATCAGATCCGGCAGCGCATCGATCCGGGCAACGCCACGTTCCGCTTTGCTGGCAACTTGCTGGCGGTCAACACGCCGGTGGGGGGTGATCTGCTGGTGGATGTGGCTGTGCCCCAGATGTTCACGCCCAACGGCGACGGGATCAACGATATCCTGACCATCACCTACAAGCTGCGCGAGGTCACCGCCGACCGGCCGGTGCAGGTGCGCATCTACGACTTGGCGGGCCGACTGGTGGCGCATCTACCGGTGTTCAAGGCCCGCAGCGGTGTCTTTATCCAGCAGTGGAATGGCCACGACGGGCAGGACGCCTTGGTTCAGCCCGGCACCTATATCTACGAATTGACTCTCGATTCCGAGGAGCAACACACCCAACAAGGCGTCTTTGCCGTCGCCTATTGAAACTGGAAGCGTGGAAGAAATTTTGTTTCTAAACGCTGAGCTTGGGTGTATACTTACTCTTCGCAACCCTTGAACTGCACACTCGTATTGGTGAACCAGCAAGGAGGGAGTTATGGCAGGCATCGTGTTGCTCTGTTTTTGCAGCGTCTTGCTCGGTGCTGTGCCCGTGTTGGGGGGGACGGAATACCGCCTAGGTGGGACCGATGGCAACCCCTGGCAGGCCATCCTGGCCGGAGAAAGCACCTATCAGGCCTTTGCTGCCGACGGCCAAGTTGAGCGCCAAGTATCGGTGGAGGTTTCGCCCTTTGGCGTGGGGGCCGATACCTTGATCGACTTTTCCGGCACCTCGATCCAACCCCGGCTCATTGACCCGAGCGTCAATATCGCTCGGGCCAATGTCAATGCCGGGAAGACTACCATTCCTCTGCCCTATATCCCCGGCTCCAGGGTTCTCAGCACGGATCACTGTATTTTTTGGGGCAATTTTCAACCTTCGATCAAGCTAATGCTGGATGGCGATCCGACCACGGCCACCTTCCGCACCTTTGTCCAACGGGTCGGCTCGCCGCCGGGCGTGGGCTATACCTGGACCAATTCCGTGGTCTTCGATTTTGGTGCTGGTGTGCCGATCAACCGCATCCGCTTCTATCCCCGCCTGAGCCAAAGGGAGGATCACCAGTTGATCCAGACTATGGACGTGCCCACGCCGGAGGTGGAGAGCTTTGGCGAAGACAGCTTCCTCGACAATTTCCTCGCTTGGTATGAGATCCGCACCGGTGATAACTCGGTCGTCTTTGCCCCGGACCCCTGCAGCGGTAGTGGTAGTCTCACTTGCAGCGAGTGTAGAGCGGGGGGGTCCAGCGGTGTGGCGACGAGCAAACGGCGCACCGTCTTGGGCGACTTGCGGTGGGTGCGCAACGGCGATCCACTGCTGACGGTGCTGGAATCTACCCGCGAAAACCTCAACCCCGTCGTCGACCTGCGCTTTCCCTCTCGCTCCACCCGCTGGCTCACGCTGCGCACCTTCCCCCTGCGCGACTATGAAATCGCCGAATTCGAAATCTACGGCGACGGCTACGTTTCCGAGACCACCTACCTCACCCCCATCCTCGACTTCGGCCAAGCCGTCACCTGGGGCAAAATCCGCTGGGAAGGTGAGATGCCCGCCGGCACCCGCATCGAAATCCGCACCCGCACCGGCCACACCCCCGATCCGCAACTCTACTTCGCACCCAATATCAACGACGACCTCGTATCCATCACCCGTGCCCAATACGACAAAATCGACCGAGCCGCTCAACTGCTCCCCACCTACGATGCCGCCCACTGGAGCTTCTGGTCGCCGCCCTATGACTTTGCCGCTGGCCAGCGCAACCCCAACCAGCCAGCCAGCACTTGGCAGGACGGCATCCTGCTGCTGTCGCCCGGCCCCAGCCGCTACATCCAAATCGCCATCAAGTTCTTTGCCGACTTCCATGTGGCACCCCGCCTCGATCAACTCACCCTGCAGTTGAGCGAGACCCTGTCGGCGCAGGCCCTCGTCGGTGAGATCTGGCCTATCGAGGTCGCCTCCTTTGAACCGACGCCCTTTACCTATGTGGTTCTGCCCACCCTCATAGACGACAATGCCGGCTTTGACCGCTTGGAAATCCTCACCCATGTCCAAGCGCACGCGGTGCGTTCGGTGCGCCTTGATGGGCAGCCAGTGGACTTAGACCAGTTCGTCCCGCATCTGCTCGATGATCGCCTCATCGTGTCCTTCCCGCCGCTGACCGGCAGCGCCGACAGCTTCAAGCAGGTCGAGGTCGACTTCGACGTGCCGGTGCTGCGCTTTGGCACCGAGTTCAGCGGTTGGGTGTTCAGCAGCACGGATCCCGATCAGATCCGGCAGCGCATCGATCCGGGCAACGCCACGTTCCGCTTTGCTGGCGACTTGCTGGCGGTCAACACGCCAGTGGGGGGTGATCTGCTGGTGGATGTGGCTGTGCCCCAGATGTTCACGCCCAACGGCGACGGGATCAACGAGACCTTGACCATCACCTACAAGCTGCGCGAGGTCACCGCCGACCGGCCGGTGCAGGTGCGCATCTACGACTTAGCGGGCCGACTGGTGGCGCATCTACCGGTGTTCAAGGCCCGCAGCGGTGTCTTTGTCCAGCAGTGGAACGGCCGCAATAGGCAGGACGCCTTGGTCCAACCCGGCACCTATATCTACGAATTGACCCTCGATTCCGAGGAGCAACACACCCAACAGGGTGTCTTTGCCGTCGCCTATTGAAACCGAAAACATGAAAGGGATTTTGTTTCTAAACGCTCAGCGTTGCTTTTATAACAACCAATGGTGCTAGTGGTTTACAAGCTGAACTCAGCGATGGACAATTTGCGTAGAAACTACCTAGATCACGGTCAATTGACTAGCACCATTGGTTAGTTAATCTTCGCAACCTTATGAACTGCACAATTATCTTGACAACTTTATCCCTTTAGTATTTAATTATGGCACTTTTCCAGTGGTCCTTTGAAGTAGAAAGGAGGAGAATGTAGGACAAGGATCGGGCTTGAATGGAGTTTGATAGGGGTTGATTTCTATTCCCCTGTCTCATCAAGAATTGTTCTACCTCTAACTGAAAGGTTCGAGAGAAGATGAAAAGAAAGATAGCTATATTATGCAGCGTCTTTCTCGTCTTTGGGACCGTTTCGATGGCAAGTGCACATTTGCCACCAGGCGAGATATTTTTTGCTGCACAATTTCCCGATAACCTAGTTCCCACCATAGACGGGGAACACAGCGATTGGGACATCCTGCCCGAATCGCCTTATTCGATCTTTAACGATCGACTTTTTGACCCCGCCCAGTTCCAGCAGGCGGCCCGTGGTGAAATCGATATCTCCGATGCCAATGTCCGGCACCGGTTTGGCTGGAATGAAAATTCCAATATGATTTACCTTGCCAGCCAAATTTTCGACAATATCCACAACATCGACCGTGCCTTTGGGGATTGTCACTGTCTCGATGACAACTGGGAAATAGAAATCAACCCAGATCATTCTGCCAGTGAAGAGCAGAACCTCGAAGGGAATCCCGTCAATAACATCAGCTACAAGTGGGTCGTACCCCCGTCGGATGGGGTTTATCAGTCGATTGAGCCCATCGGCGATCTAGCTTGGTTGTCGGATGATACCGAATTCGTCGACATGAGCTGGTCTTTCACCGGTGAACAATTCGGTGAATCGACTTACTTTTACGAGATTCGCCTCATTCCGATCGATGCCCTTCCCCGAGAAGGTGCTACCCCGGACAACTCGTCTATCCACGACCTGGAAGAGGAAGAAATCATCCATATGTCGGTAACCATGGGTGATATCGACGTCGAACAGGCAAACCACGCCTACAATGGCTTCTGGTCTTTGTCGCCAGAGAGTTGCTGTAAGGGCGTTAACGACTTCGTAATGGCACCTGTCGAGCCCGCAGTAGAAGACCTGTCTGCTGCTGTTACTGCTATTGCAGAGACCAGCTGGGGGCATATCAAGGCCGGTTTCGACCGCTAAGGGTCTCGGTTTAGCCGTTGCAAGTCTCCTGGGCAGGCTGCCCGGGTTTTACTAAGCTCCTGTTTCGCGCCATTTACGGGTGGGAAACAGGAGCTTTTTTATATGTCAACTCACCCCCGCTATCTACTGTCCAGATTGATTCACCCTTGGCGTAATGCTCCAAATTATCATTCATTCCACCAGATTTCAGGTTCTAGCCATTTTCTTGCTGGCTTTGGTATTGCGTCTATCCTACCTAGCTGCCATACGCGACGCCCCCTATTTCCACACTCTTGTCATAGACGCCTTTGAATACGATCACTTGGCCACCCAAATCCTGCAGGGAAACTGGCTCCTCGACCCGGCAGTGGACATGTACGTGCATGGTCCCCTCTACCCGTACCTACTCGCCCTGCTCAAAGGAATCGGCTTCGACCATTTGGGCATTCTCCTGTTCCAGGCCGTGCTGGGCGCGCTTATCTGCGTCCTGCTCTACCGCGTAGCCAGCTACCTTTTTCCCCATCCCATCCCCTTGATCGCCGGTCTGCTGGCGGCCGGGTACTGGCCCTTCGTCTTTTACAACGGCCAACTCTTGGCTACTACATTGGTCATTCTCGTCGAATTGGGCTTGGCGGTCCTGCTCCTGCACTATGCGCCCAATCTGACCTACCGTAGCGCAGGCGGTGCCGGAATTCTGCTGGGCTTGCTAGTCATGGGACGCAGCAACACCCTGCTGCTGTTGCCCTTGCTCTTGGGGTGGATCTACCAGAGCGCCGGTGGCCTTCCCAAGCACCGGGGTACCTTGGTGCTAACCTTTTCCCTGACCTTCTTCCTCATTCTTTTTCCCTTTTTCCTGCGCAACTATCTGGTCCAAGAGACGCCCATACCCTTCCAAGGCGGCTTCAGCTTCTATTTGGGCACCAACCCCGAAGCCGACGGCACCCCTTACGTGCGCCAAGGAGCCCATTTTCAACGTCTCGAACTCATGCCTCTCCAACAAGGATTTGACACGCCAGCGGCAAAAGGGGCCTTTTACACCGCCGAAGGCCTGCGATTTATTTACCGCGATCCTCTGGCCTATCTCCATCTGCTCTATCGCAAATTTCGGCTCTTCTGGAACGCTTTTGAAATCCCAGTAAGTGCGGACCTGCGCTACTACGAGACCCACTTTCCACACTACCGACTTTTTTTGCTCAACTTTGGCCTAGTGGTGCCCTTTGCCCTAGTCGGCATATTGTGGCATTGGCGCTGGACCTCCGCCTATATCCTGCCGCTCCTCTTCGTTGTAGCCTACCTATCCACCGGGCTCTTATTCTCGGTATGCGCTCGCTACCGCTTGCCCGCCCTGCCCTTTTTACTGGTCTTCGCCGCTGCTGGAATCTGGCGTCTGAAAGAACTGCTGGACGCCCGAGCCGCTCCACGCCTGGGCGTTTTTCTGCTGCTTCTGGTAGCTGCCTTCGCCCTAGTGCATACGGGGGTGGATGCCCGGCAAGTGGACCATTTGCGCTCCCCTTGGCTGTTGGGCCATACTCAATTGCGCAACCAGCACTACCACCAAGCCGTACAGACCTATACGCACGGGCTAGAGCAATTTCCCGACGACTCCGACCTCTACAACAGCTTGGGCGTGGCCTACCAGTACCTGGGCAAATTTGACGAAGCCGAAGCGGCCTTCTTGCGAGCAGTAGAGCTAGTCCCAGATCACGCCAAACCCTGGCTCAATTTGGGCAAACTCTACCTGAGTCAACGACGTTTGGAGCAAGCGCGGCACGCCTTGGAGCAAAGCCTAAAACACGATCCCCGGCCAGCCAATGCCCACCCGGCGTACCACAACCTGGGCTATGTCTTCTTGTTCCAAAAAGACTTTCAACAATCTCGCCAGGCCTTTGAACGGGCGCTGCACAGCAGAGAGAGTGCCCAGACCTATTACGGTCTCTCCCACGCCTTTTCCAATCTGGATCTGGCAGATGAACAAATCCACGCCCTCGAACAAGCCATCCGGATCGAGCCCGACTTTGTCCCTGCCCATCGGAACTTGGGCGTACTCTATATGCAGCAGGGCTCCTACGAGGCAGCGGAAAGGTCCCTACTCCAGGTCATCAAATACGATGCCCAATCGATCACAGCCCATCGCAATTTAGGTGTCCTCTACGAGAAAATGGGGCAAACGGAACAGGCCCGCCTAGCTCGTGCCCGGGCAGATCAACTACAGCGCTCAGGTGCGGCCTATTAACTTGGCTTGGCAACGCCTATTTCAAAAGCGGATGGTAAAACGGGTCGGCTCGTCTGGAGGGCTTTCGAGGGAAAAGGCAAAACCGTGCCGGCTCAAAATCTCCTGCACCAGAGTCAGGCCGAGGCCGCGCCGATTTTCCTTGGTGCTGAAAAACGGCGTAAACAGGCTCTCGGCCACTTCCGGGTCGATCCCCGTGCCCGTATCCTCGACCACGGCAAAAGGCCGGTCTTGGAGCTTTCCCAGACGAATGGTTATCCTGCCGTTTTCGCCAATGGCCTCCAGCGCATTTTTCAGGATATTGACAAACGCCTGCTCCATCTGGTTTTCGTCCATGGCGATGCGTTTCAGGTCCGCCTGCATATCCCAGTCCCACTCGATGTTGCGGCGCTCGCACTCGGCGCGCATTAGCAGGGCGATGTCGCGCAACAGGGCTTCTAGGTCCACGGGCTGCAAGTGCGGTGCCGGCAGCTTGACCACCTCGGCAAAGCTGTGCATGAAGGCGCTGAGATGGTCGATGCGGTCGATGGCCACTTGCAGGGCGTTCTCAAAATCGCCGCGGTCGGCCTCCCGCAATTGTCCCTTGTAGTTGAGGCAGGAGTGCAGCAGGGAATTGACCGCCCCCGTTGAATTGTTCACCTCGTGTGCCAACAGGCGGATGACCTTCTCGTAGGCCGCCTTCTCCGACAGGCGCAATTCCTCGGTCAATTCCTCCATGAGGATAAAGCTGCGCGGGAATCCCCGGTCCAAAAACTGCGCCTTGTGGCAGCGCACCTGCTGCCCTTGCAGCGGCAACACCTGCGACTCGCCGACGGCCAACGCGTGCAGGGAGCGGGCAAATGCCGTTCCCAACTCGGCCAATGGCCGGCCGAGCGCCGCCCCTTCGGCCAGCCCCAACAGGCGGCTAGCACTGGGATTGACCAGAGAGACCTTGTCGTCAAAGTCGAGGGTGATAATGCCCGACGGCGAGGCCGTCAGGATCTTGTCCATGAAGTAGTGCTGTTCCTGCAGCCGCGTGCGCTCTTCGCGCAATTGGTCGATCATGCGGTTGTACACGCGCACAAGCTGATCCATTTCTGGCTGGCCCACTTCGACGAACTTGCTGGTGAAATCGCGCTCGCCGATGAGTTCGGCACCCGTGCGGATCAGATCGAGCGGCACCCAAAAATGCTGGATCAAGCGCACGCCGATCGCAAAAGACAGGATGAAGAATGCTTCAATCCCCAATAGCCAAAACTTTTCCTCGCGCAATAGGTACCCAGCAAGCCCCGCGAATACGAGGTGGATACCGATCAGATAGAGGATGAGTTTGGAGCGCAGGCTCAAGGGTCGATTCCGTATTTCTCAAAGCGACGGTACAGCGCCGCCCGACTCAAGCCCAAAGCCTGGGCCACTCGGCTGATATTGCCTTGGTAGCGCTCCATGCACTGGACGATCATCGACCGTTCCAACTCGTCGAGGGTCATGGAGCCCGGCGCTGGCAGATCGCTCGCTCCACTCTGGCCTTCCTCGGGCTGCATCGATAGGGCCGCGGAGAAGTCGTCGGCCCCCAAGACGCGGCTGGAACTCATCAAGGCAGTCCGTTCGACCAGTTGCTTCAACTGGCGGATGTTGCCCGGCCACGGCAGGGTTTGCAGCCAACTCTGGGCCGCGGCGTTGATCTCCAAGTCGCGGCGGTAGGCTTGGGCCACGCCCAGCGCAAAGTGGCGCGCTAGCAGCGGGATGTCCTCCGGCCGTTGGCGCAGGGGTGGCAGGTGCAGGACGATGAGGTTGAGGCGATAGAGTAGATCCTCGCGGAAGGCCCCCGACTCGACCAATTCTAGCAGGTTCTGGTTGGTCGCCGAAATCACCCGCACATCCACTGAACGGGTCTTGCTCGACCCCAGCACTTCATAGGTCCGGTCCTGCAAAACGCGCAGGAGCTTGACTTGGCAACTCGGGGCAAGATCGCCGATTTCGTCGAGGAAGATGGTGCCGCCATCGGACAACGCAAAGCGGCCGGTGCGATCCTGCCGCGCGTCGGTGAAGGCTCCCTTCACGTGCCCGAACATCTCGCTGTCGAACAGGGTCGAGGAAATGCCGCCGAGATTGACTTTGACAAAGGGCTGATCGCGCCGATTGCTGTTGCGGAAGAGAGCTTGGGCGACTTCGTCTTTGCCGGTGCCGCTCTCGCCGGTGATCAGCACCGAGGCGTCGGTGGGCGCGACGCGACTGACGACTTCGAGCACTTTGAGCAGTTGGGGATCCGTGCCGATGATGTTGGTGAAATCGCCCTGGCGGTCCAGTTCCTCGCGCGTGATGGTGCGCTCGGTGGCTGGCGTTGCCGCGGCCAAGCCCAGCGCCGTTTTCACGGCCTGGAGGATCTGTTTGTTGGTCCAGGGCTTGGTGACAAAATCCGCAGCACCGGCCTTGATGCCCTGCACGGCCAGTTCAATGGACCCCCAAGCCGTCATCAAAATGACCGGCACACTAGCCCATCGCTGCTTGATCTCCCGCAACAATTCCATGCCTTCCTCGCCGCTGGTCTGGCGCGAGAAGTTCATGTCCTGCAAGACCAGTTCGCATCCGCCGCGCTCCAGCCATTCGAGGGCCTCCGCTGGAGACGCGGCCATCGCGGTCTGGTAGCCGGCCTGCTTGAGCAGCAGGGACAGCGACGTGGTCACGGAGATATCGTCATCCACTACCAGGATCATCGCCTAGTCCTCATTCGCGGCCTAGTCGGCGGGGCCTGGGTCGAGTCCCCAACTGTACCGTCTTCTCTATTTGGGCACCATTGCGCACGAGTCCGAACGCAACTTCAGTACCGGGTTTCATACGCCTCAGTAGGAAGTTTAGTTGGGATCGGGAAATTATGGGTTTCCCTGCTAGGGTGAGCAAAATGTCGCCTTCTTCAAAGCCAGCCTCTTGCGCGGGACTGCCGTCCTCTACTTGGTGGACGACCACACCACCCTCGCCCTCGATCAACAATACGCCAAGCCAACCCTCCTCATCCGGGGAAAGATAACTCACCCTGCTCGATTCCAGCAGACGGAAAGTACCTGTTTGCTCGTCGTGAGCCACCCTGAAGGTTAATGTTGTAACCTGATTATCCCTGTCGAATTCGCTGGTGGCCTGTTTTGCCCATTCCTGCCCGTCGAAATACTGGACGAACAACTCTGGCCATTCGCTCGCACTCGTATTTCTGAGATCCAAGCGGTGAGTGGCCTTTCCCCCCGGAGGAGCGGACTCTCGGGGCGTTAGGTAGTTACGATAATAGTCCCCCGAGTACACTATAACCTCGAAGTCGTCAAACAAATCTGTGAACCACTGTAACTCTTTGTGGGTTGAATCCGGGCCAAGTTCGAGTTCGGGGGGATAGTGCCCGTCCACCATATTTTTGCCTATGAGTTCGAGCTGATCTAGCAGGGCCGCTTGGAGCCTGTCGTGCTCAGCCGAGCGCTCGGACACGACGATGGTCCCCTCAATGACATTATTGGTCTCGTCCGTCTCGGGCAGATTGTCTTCCTCGTCCAAGACCCAGCGGTATGTGTACGTCCCCGGTTCAGTCGTCATGAAGTGATAGTAGCCTTCGGACATTGAGTAGGTACTAGGTCTGCCCGGCGGCAAACCTGCCGTGCCGTAATCGTAGCTGACGCGCTCGTCGTCAACGTACAAATCGACTCGATAGGTGCGGGGGGGAATGGCGTCAGTGCCTCGGTTGGTCATATGTCGGACGAACACAACTTTATCCCAGACCACTACTTCCTCGGGTATATGGACGACTTCGACGGCCACCAAATCGTAATTGCCCTCAGGGGCTTCTTCGAGTGGCGCGGCATACGCCAACGGCGCAAACAGAAAAACTGCTAACATGAGATAACGCATGGTTGATTCCTTCCTCATTCGTGGTACACATAGCGGTAGGGACGCCCGGCCTGCTGCATGTCGGCATTGTACTGGCGGAAGACCTCGACGACCTGGGCTTTGACCTCGGACTCGGCGGCGATTTCATCCCAGAATTTAACCGCCGCGGCCTCGACTTGCGCCCACTCTTGGTCCGGAATGGAAGTCAGCTTCATCTTCGTGCCGTTCACGCGCAGGCTGGCCTCGCCGCCCCAATACCACCACTGGCGGTAATAGTGCGAGCTGTCAAAGGTCAGCTTCAGCATAGTCTGCAGATGTTCCGGCAGTTCGTTCCAGCGATCCATGTTGGCGAAAAATGAACCGGCCCACGCGCCCGAAATACTGTTGGTGAGGAAGTAGTTGGTCACGTCCGCCCAGCCGACGGTGTAGTCCTCTGTAATCCCAGACCAAGCGATGCCGTCGAGCTTGCCCGTCTGCACAGCGGCTTCAATGTCTTCCCACGGCAGGGTCACCGGCACCACGCCGAATTGGGCGAGGAAGCGGCCTGCTGTCGGGAAGGTGAAGACGCGCTTGCCCTGCAAGTCTTCCAGCGGTTGAGGTTGCCGTGGCGGTGCCAACTAAAGCGGCCGTGCCGAGGAAGTTGCGTCTCGTGGTCATCTCAGAAGTTTTCCTTTGACTATGTGTGCTTGTTCTAAAGCGGCGTTGGGATATGAATCGGTGGTTCTTCTTCGGTTCAAAGGTTCCTGTCGTGTTCGTCCGAGCGCTCGGTCACGACGATGAGTGCAGGGCCTCGGCCAGCCGCACGCATCCAAGTCGAGCCCGAGCGTCTGATGAAATTCGTCCGAAACATCGTCAGCAGCAACATTTTGTCCGTCAACGGCAACGGATTACATCCTCCTTACTTTACAGTAACAGTACCCCCAAAATCAAAGCGCACCAAGCTCAACCCCGCGCTCCAGCCGGGCCGATCCAAGCGCCGAGTAAAATCGAGGCGCAGCAGATGGTACAGCATAAGCGAGACCCCCACCTCATGGCGGAAACTCTCCTCGTAGCGCGGGTCGTATCCTAGGTTGGCTCGCCGCTCCGGGTCAATCCAGGTCCGCCCCGAAGCCCCATGCACCACCAGCCCCGCGCCCCGCATGGCCCAATCCCACAGCCCCAATAGCTCAAAGGGCGTGGTCTTAAAGTTGTGCTCCCAGTACAGGGCCGCATAGTGCTCCCCCTCATAGGGATGGCCGCGCACCGTGCGGAAAGCGCCAAACGGCGAGAAAAAGCCCATGCTGGCCTCCAAAGACCCAAAGCGCTGCACTGGCACATCGCCGATTGAGTATCCCGCCACCAGCCGTACATCGAGCGCGTTGGGCGTGAAGCGGCGCTTGAGGAAGGTCTTGAAATGGCCGTCCAAGGCCAAATGCAGGCGAGTGAAGGAAAAGTCGCTGCCCAGCCCGGTGTTGCTATGCTCCACTCCCATTTCGACTCTCCGATTGGCCGTCATTCCAAAAGGCTGGTACGGCCCGCCCCATTCGAAGCCCACCTCCACCGAGCGCAGCCGACCTTCCTCAATAGCCGGATTGAGCCGCGGCCTCCAGTCCCGATTCAACAGACTGAAAGCGGTCGTTTCCCGTAGAGAAGAATGCGCCTCGTGGTTAAAGCCCATTGCCAAGCCGACCTGACCCGGCAGGGAAAGATGAAGCCGCGCTCGCAGCCTTTCGTTCCAGTAATAATCGAAATAGTCGTCCAAGCCTAGCAGGAACTGACCGCTGTTGAGCAAAAGGGGATAGCTGTCCGAAGGAGTGCGTGGCATCGGCCCTCTCTCATACTCCAAAGCCACTCTGCCCGCTGTCCGCTGCCAGCCGACCCGGCCCCGGTAGGACCAGCGCTTCAAACCAACGTTGTATCCGGTACTACCGCCGGCCTCCAGTCCGCCGAACAGACCCCGTTTTCCCCCCAGCCCCAGATGCGCCCCACCTACCCGGTCGTATCGCAAGACAGGCTTCAGTCCGATCTGTCCCAACCAGCGCGACGACCCCGCCTGCTCCTCCGTCTCTTCCTTGACCTGCTCCGTCTCTTCCTTTACCTGCACCGCTTCCTCCTCCACCAAAAAACGGGCGAGAAACCCCGTAGGCCGGAAGGCCTGTTCGAATTGCATGGTGCTGTCGATGGTGGCATAAGCGGCTTGTTCCCGCGCTGACAGGGGCACTTTGTCGGCCAGCCGGGCAAAGGAACTGTCCTGGGCCACGGCCAGCGAATCGACCCGCAGAACCTCCTCGCTGGCGTAGAGCGAATCGGGCGTATCGACATTGACTTGATAATCGCTCAGCCGCGTCACCACATTGTATTTAATCGCGGGAAAGTGCAGCCCCACCATGCCGATTTTTATTTCCATAGAGGCCCGGTAATCGACCGGCAGCCACACCCCTCCGGCAAAGCCGCGGAACTGTTGTTGGTAGGCGAAATCCATGTGCTCGATCAGGGGCAGGGGAATGGCCGAGGTCGTGGTCGCCCGGCTGGGTGCCAGCTCTACTTCGAGCAAGGCGAAATCCTCGTCCAATACTGCGACGCGGCCGACAAAAGCGGCCTGCAATTTGTTTTTTGGCTCAACCGAAATGTCGAATACCACCTGATCGTCCAAATAGCGTTGGCCGATCAAGCGGAAGTGGTAGTGCTTGAGGGCATCGGGATGGGTCGGCCCGATCAGCATGTGACTGATAAAGGGGATATCGTCGTCGTAGAAATTCGTAAACCCCTCCAAGGCCGAGGTGTATTCTTCGTGAGAATCCAAATTTCGGGTCACACGACTCGACTTGACCACTTCGCGCAGCCCCTGCTCCCGTTCCCAATAAATTTCCGAGGCCAATTCGCCGATCATGACGATACCTTCTTCGTTTTCCAAAACCCGTCGAGTATACGCCTGTGCCTGATAGCTGGCCAAGCTGGGCCGCCACGCTTGTTTGCGGCGGATGACTTGGCGCATGATACCCTCGGCTGAGGTTTCGGCAGTCACCACGATGGGATCGAACAGAAAGGGCACGGGAGTCAGGACGAAATCGACCCGCTCCGCAGGGGTCGTCAACGCGCGGTCTTGGGAGACGTAGCCGATATAAGTCACTTTCAATGTCGCCGGTAGCTGCTGCACCTTGAGCGAGTACTCGCCCTCGTCGTTGGCTATAGTCCCGCGATAGGTGCCGGCTAGCTGTACCGTAGCCGCTGGCAGAGGCTGCCCGGTAGCCGCGTCGGTGACGGTGCCGCGCACCAACCACGGCTGGGCATGGGCTGCGGGAACGGTCCATAAGGCGGCCAAGATGGCCATCGTCAAAAGCAAATTCGCGTTAATCTTTTTGCAGTTCATAATATCCCAACTCATTCGTGGTGCAGCGCCTCTAGCAGAACCGCCTTCAAAACTAGTAGTTCCGGTGAATGCTTGTAGAACGCTCAAAGCTCGCTCAACAGCGAGCCGATAACTGTGTCGATCCTGTCGGTGCTGTCAGAACTGAAACCATGGACGTCGTAGATGACTTTGCCGTCGCTGTCGAGGATCACATTGCGCGGATAACCCTGGCCGAAAATGCGCACGGCCTCGTCGTTCCCCAAAGCGATGTCATAGGCGAACGGATGCTCCTCTAAAAACTGCTTCAACTCCGGCCCTTCATTGTCGGCGATGGCGAGGAATTCGACGTCGCGGCCCGCGTACTTCTCAACCAGTTCGTTGAGTTCGGGAATCTCCGCAGCGCAAGGCGGACAGAACGTTTGCCACCAGTTGATGACCACGGGCTTGCCGCGCAGCGCGTTCAGTTCGATAGCACTGCTGTCGAGCCGAGTAACAGTGACGTTCGGCATCTCAAAACCCACGGCGAGGGCGACTGTTTGATCGCTACGCTCGATCACTAGCTGATCTCCCGTCGCCGACACGTGGGCTAGTTTGTAGGCCTGACCGTCGATCAAGAAGGGTTCGTTGACCCAGAAAGCCTCGTCCTCCAGCTTCTCGGTTTGGCCGTATAGACTGGTCAGGAATACGCCGTCCCCGTCGAGGTCAATCACGAGCTGATGTAAAGTAAGCCCCAGTGAGTCGTCGGGTAGGGTGTAGGTCAAGAAACCTGGAGCCCTCATCAGTGCCAAGGCATAGCGCCTTCCTCCGATGGTTGCCTCGCCCAAACGCAGTCCGAATGGGCGGTGCAACACGTCATTCCGTTCGCGGCGGATAAAGAGTTCGATCTTGGACTCAGGCGCTTGGCCAGCCGGGGGCACAGTCAACTCGGCTCTCAGAGCGTCATCACCCGGAACGTATTTAAAAGGACCTTTTGTTAGCTGGAGTTGCTGCGGCTGTGCAGTGGAATCGGCAACGACGAAGGCAATATCCTGTCCTTCGTTATCCAGTCCCACTAGGACAATCGGCTCAGCCGGCGAATCTTTGAACGATAGACGGGCGTGCAGGGGCTCGTGAATGTCTAGCCCGGCAACCGATGGGATCTCGGGCAATCCTTCCGTCAGATCTGGGCCGCCCAAGGCGCGTCTCAGACCAGGCTGGAAGAGATGCTCTACGGAATCCTCGCGCACGGATTTCATGGCCACTGTGGTACGCTCTGCTTTGATCGATCTCATTGCATCTCCCTTTATGGATATGTAGGGTGTGTTTGGGGTTGTGCGGGCAAATGCTTGTACCGCAATAGAAAGCTCAAAGTTCACTCAACAGCGAGCCGACAACCGCATCGATCTGGTCAACGGTATCAGGACTGAGACCCGTGAGATCCAAGACGACTTTGCCTTCACCGCTGACAATTACATGACGCGGATAACCTTGGCCAAAAATGCGCACGGCCTCGTCATTCGCCACGGCGATGTCATAGATGAACGGATGCTTCTCCAGAAACGGCGGCAACTCCGCTATTTCATTGTTGGCTATAGCGAGGAACTCGACGTCGCGGTCTGCATACTTCTCAACCAGTTCGTTGAGTTCGGGCATCTCCGCGATGCAGGGTGAACAGGTGGTTTGCCACCAGTTGATGACCACGGGCTTGCCGCGCAGCGCCGTTAGGCCGATAGCACTGCTGTCCAGCCGAGTAACGGTGACGTTGGGCATCTCAAAGCCCACGGCGAGCGCGACCGTCTGATCGCTGGGCTCGATTACTAGCTGATCCCCTGTCGCCGACACATCGGCCAATTTATAAACTTGATCGTCGATTATGAAGGGCTTGGAGACCTCGAAAACTTCGTCTTCTAGTACGTCGATCTGGCCTAGCAGATAAGTCAGGAATATGCCGTCTCCATCGCGGTCAATCATGAACTGATGCAAAGTCCTCCCCAGTGAGTCAGCAGGTAGGGTATAGGCCAAGAAACCCGGAGACCTCATCATTGCCAAGGCATAGCGCCTGTCCCCGATAGCTGCTTCGCCCAAACGCAGTCCGAAGGGGCGGTACATCACGGAGCTACGTTCGCGGCTGATAAAGAGTTCGATCTCGGACTCAGGCGCTTGGCCAGCCGAGGGCACGGTCAGCTCAGCTCGCAGGGCATCATCAGCCGGAACGTAGTCGAAAGAACCTTTTATCAACTGAAGTTGCTGCGGCTGCTCGGTGGAGTCGGCAACGACGAAGGCAATGTCCTGTCCGTCGCTGTCCAATCCCAGTACAACAATCGGCTCAACCGACGAATCATCGAACGACAGGCGGGTGTGCAGGGGCTGACGGATGTCCAGCCCGGCAATCGATTGGCTCTCGGGCAGTCCTTCCGTCAGCCGCGAGGGGCGCAGGCCGCCGAGCCGCATATAAGGCTGGAACAGATGCTCTACGGAATCCTCGCGCACGGATTCCATTTTCACCGTGATACTCTCTGCGCCGACCACTCCACAACTGAACGCCGTGGCGACGGTGGCGATTGGGGTGATTACAGATTTGAGCGATTTCATGTCATCCTCCTATGGGATGTGTGAAGTACGTTTGGGTTTGCTCAGTTCAGACAGCCACATTCCGAATCATTCGTGGTGCAGCGCCTCGACCGGCCGTATTCGGCAGGCTAGCCGCCCTGGGTACAGGCTGCACACAATCACGAGGCCGTAAATCACCAGCGCCGCAAAGGCCAGACTGAGCGCATAGATCCCGCTGGTGTAATCGAGCAGTTCCAGCAGTGGGAATTGCACGATGACCAGCAGACCAGCAATTACGCCGATGCTAGCGACCACCAGCATCTCGCCCGCCAACTGCGCGTAGATACTGGCTGCCGACCCGCCCAAGGCCCTTCTCAGGCCGATCTCCTCAATTCTCAGCGTCGTCCGCTGCCACAGCACGCCGCTCAACGACAGCGCCACCATGCCCAACACCAACACCGAGACGACCCCGGCGGCGAACAGGGGTATCATGCTCAACTTGAACGACGAGGCGCGATCTTCCTCTAAGGTTGTAATGTCAACTCGGTACCCCGGAGCCATGGCCTTGAGCCGCTTGTCGATTTGCTCTTGGGCTGCCAACGGCGTACCGGGACGCACTTTGACCAAAAAACGGACAGGCGCATCGTCTTCCACGCGAGTTAATACAAAGAAAACGGGATCGGAAAACTCCCCTCTGCGACGATAGTCAGAGACCACCCCGACGACCCGCGCGTTACCTTTACCCCTCCATTCCCATTCGACCTGCTGGCCGATGGGATCTTCACGGCCAAAGAGCGCCTCGCTGAGCGGCTGGGTTATCACGATCGGTGCCCAGTCTAGAACCGCGTCCTCCTCGCTGAACCACCTCCCATTGACCAAGTCGAGATCGAATACCTCGTAGAACTCATCCGAAACAGCACCATAATCAATCGGTTGTTCGTCCATGGTGGAACCGTACTGAGAGCTACCATAGGGGATTGCTCCGCCGTCCGCCGCGGCAACCGACTCAATCCAGTCGAAGGACTCTAGGGCCTGATAGACCTGTCTGCGACTGGGTGCTTCCACCTCGCCGTCCGACGGCAGTTCCCGGTCCCGCCAGAAGCCCACAACCCATCTATTTTCGTATGAAAATCCGAGAGGCCGCCGGTAATTGTCGGCATTGTCCACGGCGATGGAAGCCGTAATAAAGACGATCAAAAAAGAAATGAAGATCTGGAAGGCGGTTAGCGCGTTCGCCCTTTTGCGATTCCAGACTAGCTTGCAGAGATGGCGTATCATTGCTTCCTCCTTCTGAGTGCCTCTACGATATGTAGGCGCGACATTTTCCAAGCTGGGTAAGCGCCGGAAATCAGACCGAAGAATAGGGTCATCACCAAGCCGTAGAAAAAGATGCGGTGGTTCAGGTGGAATTCGGCGTATGGCACAATGTCGCTGGCACCGAGCGCTTGTAGGACGAGAAAAGTAAGAACCAGCCCGAGGGCACCGCCCAAGAGCGTGAGAATCACGTTCTCCACCACGAACTGACCCACCAAGGTGAGCGAAGACCCGCCGAACGCCTTGCGCACTCCGATCTCAGAAGCGCGCTCCAAGATGCGGGTGGTGTTGATGTTGACCAAGCTGACCACCGGCAGGAGCATGAAGAGCAACCCCAGACCGCTGAGCAGCAGGATCACCTCATCGGTATCACCGAAGCTCCTGAATATGCGCATCATACGCGAACCCTCTTCGAACAGCGTTTCAGGGCCACCAATGAGGCGGTTGACGGCGTCGGAATCGGGATATTCGACCCGGGTGAGTACATCGGCGAATTCCTCTTTGATAAGCGGTATTGCGGCCGTATCGCGCGCCAAGATCAGCGCCTGAGAGCCGCCGAATATCGAATCGTACCGTAGGTACCCGTCCGTTTCACGGGCGCTAACGGGCACCCAGATATCCGCAAAGGATGCCAAGCGAAATGCCGGCACATTGGGTACGACCCCTACCACGCGGAAAGGACGCTTTTTGACCTTGATGTACTTCCCCACGGCCTGCTCTCCCCCGAAAAATACCCGGCGCGTCTCCTCGTTGATCACTACCACCCGTTGGCCCTCCTCTACCTCCTTTGCGGTATAGGGACGGCCTTCGAGGAAGTCGAATTCAAGGATCTCCCAGAACACTCCGTCTGTGTACTTGAGGCCAGATTCGATCTTCACGCCGTTGCGATACGTTACTTCCGAGGACCAGAAGCCAGTGGAAATGGACACCTTTTCGGCCTCGGTTAGAGGAGACACATACCGCTTCAAAAAGGCGTGGCTAGGTTGCCCGATCCTCTTACCTTCATTTTCTGTGTGTTCTCCTGTGAGCATCTTCATGACGAGCGTCCGATCCGACCGCGTCTCCGGCGGGAAGGAGCCAAAGACGTGGTCGAACAAGGCCGTCGCCACCATCATCACCATGAGCGTGAAGCTGATGGTAATAAGGCTGATGCAGGTAAAAACCTTGCGCCGCAACAGGACCTTGAGCGCCATTTTGATGTAGTTCTTCAGCATGATCGCCTCCCATAGATAGAATTAGTCGTGGTGTAGGGCCTCGACTGGCCGCACTTTGGTTGCCAGCCAACTCGGATAAAGACCGCACAGCAGCACCAGCAGATAGAGCACGAACGCCGTCGTCCCGAGACTGCTGGCGACTACATAGGCCGGCACTCGGCTCCACAACACCATATCCAACAGTCCGAACTGGACAATCGGCACACAGCCCAGCGCAATGGCCAACGTCACCAGCACCGCTAATTCGCCCAAGAACTGGCCGTAGATCCGCCCGCCGGGTGCTCCGACCGCCCGCCGGATGCCGATCTCGCGGGTACGCCGGCGCACGTTCTGCCACATCATACCGATCAGCCCCAGCGCCACCATGAGCATCATCAGGCCACTGAGCAGGGCGACAAACCTCAGTAGCTGGAGTCGGCCCAGACGATCATCCTCCCAGCGTTCCGCTAGGGACTCCACCGAGAGAGCTATGGACTCGTCTGCCGGGACGACCGCTTGGATCCGGGATCTGAACGTCTCGCCGACCGCCAGTCCCGCTCCCGGAGCAGTCCTTACGAGAAAACTGACCCAACTCTGTAGCGGATGGGCGACCCACTCCTGGGAAATCCGCAGGAAGATAAAACCCGGCATATCGGCTCTCTCGTAAGCTCCGTAGTAGAAACAGTTCTCCACGACGCCTACCACGCGGACGCGGTCGGGGCTAGGGGAATGGTACCCACCTTGCAGACCAATGGCGGGTGAGTCCCCGATTGCCTTACCCACCGGGTCTTCGTCGCCGAACAGCACCTGACTCAACTCCCGGTCAATGACGGCCGGCGTCCAGCCCAATGCCTCGTCCTCGGACTCGAACCAGCGCCCACTGAGTAGTCGCAGCCCCAAGACATCCAAGCCTACGTCCGAGATGTGGACGGAAGTGATCCCGTTCCATGAACTTGGAAAGCGGAACGGTGCTTCGCTAGCTAGGGTCACCGCCTCGACTTGGTCGAGCGCCTGTAGCTCTCGCCACACCAGCTCGATATTGCGCTGGTAATCTCCTTGGGCCCGTTCTCCATAATCCCTATCCGACAAACGGACGGACCACACGTCCTCGTACTCGAATCCCAGCGGCCTCAACTTTTCCGTGAAGAACAATACCCAGCCAGCGATTAAGGGGGTCAATACCAAGAACACCAAGAGGAGTTCGCCGACGAGCAACAGATTGGTCCGCCGTCGATTCCACGCCAAGCGACACAGATGAGCAATCATTTCTCCCTCCCAGTCAACGCCTTGACGGGGTGCAGACGCGCCATTTTCCAAGCCGGATACGCCCCGGACACCACGCCGAAGAACACGGCGATCAATACTCCATAGACGAAGGTGCGGATCAATACCCCGACATCCATGTAAGCCACGCCACCCATCGAAACCAGCCCTAGTATTCCCCAACTGAGCGGCAGACTGAGCGCTGCGCCCACCAAGGTGAGCAGCACATTTTCCGCCACGAATTGTCCCACCAAGGTGCTAGCCGAAGCGCCGAAGGACTTCCGTACGCCGATCTCAGAATTGCGCTCCTCAATGCGGCCGATATTGAGATTGACGAGGTGGAGCGCCGGCAGCAGCATGAACAGCAGCATGTAGCTGCCCAAGGTTAGCAGCCACAACCGCAGCCGGGCCGTAGCGGCCTGCTGAGAATCCTCACCTGCTTTATAGTCTTCGGTCCAATCCGGTTTATTCTCGCGCGCCCAAGCCTCCAACGTAGTGAGCAGCGGAGCGGATACTCTCTCGGGGGGGAGGCGCATATCGGGCGGAGGTTCCACCTGTTCCAGCACGGTGGCGAATTCCTCCCGTATGCGCTCCATATCCGCCGACCGCCGCGCTAATACCGCCGCATTGAAGTTTCCCCGGAATTTGTAGGTGCGCCACTCCTCAGAAGGAGCGGTGGTCGCTGGAGCCCAGACATCGGCGTTGGTTCTCCTTCGCATACCGGGAGCATCACCCACCACGCCGACAATACGGTAACTCTGCCCGTCAATAGGCACGTTCTTGCCTACGACCTCCTCCGAGCCGAAGAAGCGTTTGCTGAAGCCAGCGCTGACCACAGCGACGAAATCGCCGGATTCCACTTCCGAGACGTTATAGGGGCGACCCTGACTAAAATTGAAGCGAAAGACCTCCCAATACGCCTCATCGGTCATTATCACCCCCACAGAGCCCTCCTCCGCACCGCCGTGCAAGCCTCGGTAATCGACATCAGAGAACACGGTCACATTTTCTGCGGTTTCCAATGGGCGCACATAGCGGTCCAAAAAGGCATAACTGGGCTTGGAGATCCCTATGAGCGGCCCCTCGGTTGAAGCATACTTCACGAATAGCCAGTTCAGGTGCAGGGTGCGGTCGGCGTGGACTTCAGGCGGGATGGGCCCCACTTGCTGGTCAATGAAGCCCGTCGCCACCATCAGCACCACCAGCGTAAAACAGATCCCGAACAGATTGACGGCGGTGAAAAACTTGTGCCGCCAAAAGACCTTGAGGGCGATTTTGATGTAATTCTTCAGCATCTCGCCCTCACTGGACCTGACGCCCGTCGAAGAGCCGCACCGTGCGTCCGGTGCGGTCGGCCAAGCGCTGGTCGTGCGTCACCATGACGATGGTGGTGCCCTCTTCGTTGAGCTGGTGCATGATACCCATGATTTCGTCGCCCATCTGGCTGTCCAAATTGCCCGTCGGCTCGTCGGCCAGCAGGATGTGCGGCTGCGCGACAATGGCCCGGGCCACGGCCACGCGCTGCTGCTGCCCGCCCGACAGTTGCGACGGAAAGTGCTTCACCCGCGAACTCAGCCCCACCCGATCCAGCGCCTTCAGCGCCATCGTGCGCCGCTCCTTGCCCGACAGCCCGCGGCGATAGAGCAGGGGGATCTCCACGTTATCGACCACGTTCAAATCGGCGATCAGGTGGAAACTCTGGAAGATGAAGCCGACCTCCTCGTTGCGGATGCGCGCCAAGTAGCGGTCGGCGTAGGAATTGACGTGACGTCCGTTCAGGCTCAGGTCGCCAGCGGAAGGCTCGTCGAGCAGGCCGATGACGTTGAGCAGTGTGCTCTTGCCCGAGCCGGACGGCCCCATCACCGAGATGAACTCCCCCTCGTCAACGGCGAAGTTGATATTGCTCAAGGCCAGGGTCTCAACTTGCTCGGTGCGGTACACCTTTTCGATGCTTTCGAGTTTAATCATGGCAGTCTCCTTTATTTGATCTGGACTTCGTCCAAGTGCAGGTAGTCTTTCACATCCGAGATGATCACCTCGTCTCCCTCTAACAATCCCTCCTCCACCTCGTAGTACTCGAAATTGGCAATGCCGATGCGCACCTCGGTTTTCACTGCGGTTTGGCCGCGCACCACAAAGACCTCGTGCAGGCCCTCCCGCCCGCTGATGAACGGCCCCCGCTTGAGGCGCAGGGCGCGGTCCTTGCGCGCGGTGACGATATAGGCGTCCACCCGCTGGTTGGGCCGCAGCAGCGCGTGCGCTGAATCTTCTAGCTCGACTTCGAGTTGGATGATCCCACCTTCGACCGTGGGCAAGATGCGGGCGATGTGCCCCTTTACGTATTCTTCCTCATTAATGCGCAGGCGCACCCACAGCCCGGTCTGGAGCCGGCGAGCGTGGATATCGGAAACAGTGACATCGACGCGGAACGAGCTGAGGTCGGCGATGCGGGCGATCTCCTGGCCCTGGCTGATGGAAGCGCCGACTTCCGGCGCAATCGCGGTGAGCACGCCGTCTCTGTCGGCCCGGATGTGGGCGCGCTCCAAGCGACGGCGGGCCTCCTCGACCTCGCGCTTGAGGATATTCATTTCCAATTGCAGGGCTTCCAACTGGGCCTGAGTGGATTCGACGAGGTTGCGGCGGTCTGCTTCGAGTTGCTGCAATTCAATCTCAGCGCGCTGAGATTGCAGGTGCGCTTGGCTCAGCTCTTCTTGGGAGATTGCGCCAAAACCCTGTAACTCGCGGAGCTGCGCGGTGCGAGTCTTAAACCGCTGAAATTCCAAGTCTTTCAACCGCCAGCGCGTGTCTAGGTCGCTCAGCTTCTTGCGTTCGTCCAATTCGAGTTGGGTGCGGCGATTCTGCTTGAGGGCCAGTTCTTCGGCCCGTTTCTCGACGTCGAGCCGCGCTGCGTTCAAGTCCAGTTCGACGATGGGCTGTCCCTGCTGCAGCATGGCCCCTGGCTTTTGCAGGATGCGCACCAGCCGCGTATTGATGGGGCTAAAGATGATCTGCTCGAATTGGGGTACCACCGTGCCCGAAGCGGTAATCGTCTCTTCCACCGCACCCCATTGCACCTGCGCGGTGCGAATGCGGTCGGGGTCCAGCGCCGGCCTGATCCAACTGGGCAACCAAACCGAGAGCCAGAGGAGCGCAGCCAGTCCCGCCACTGAATAGGCGATGCGTTTGCCGCGCTGGCGTCGCAGGAAGGTGGGATCTATTGGGCGGTCCATTGTATCCATGGGGTTCATACCTCCGCTTGGCTATTACCTAAACAAATTCCGTGCCAAAGTGACAAATAGTTGTTTTTACTAAAGTTATATTTTTCGGGACAGGACGTTTTCGTCCGCTTTTGAACACTCACTGTTCATTTTCGGACAGTCGTTCGGAATGGGGAGGGCATAAAAAAAGGGCACCCACGAGGGGTGCCCCTACGGACGCAATGAGAAACGAAATCGGTGCGGAACCTATTCGGGCCGAGCGACCCAATGACGAAACAAGGGCTGGACCGGGGCGGGCAGTTCGGCGAAAACGTCGGCCGGTAGCGACGGCACGGCGTTTTCCTTGATGCCGGTCTCCTCTGACAGGCGGCGGCGCTCGTCCGAGCCGGGGCGCAAGACCTCAACATTGAGCCACCAAGGGGCGTAGCGCACGACTACAGAGGTGCGGGGTTGGCGCGAGCGGTTGGGGGCTGTCGCGTGCCACAGGCGGCTGTCGAGCACGAGCACGCTACCGGCTGGGCCGCAGGCGTTTACTTCCGTGGGATAAGGGGCCTGCGGATCGACGCCATTGTCGCCGGTGGGGTTGTTCGGAGACCGGTGGCTGCCGGGGACTAGGAGGGTGCCGCCGTTTTCCTCGGTGAAAGGTGCCAGCATCCACAAGGTAGTCAAGTGGACCGTCGCGTCGGGATACGGCGCGGGGATATGGCCGGCGTTGTTCTGGTTAAAGGGCCAATCGGCGTGCCAGCCGCCGCGCTCGTTGCCCGGGTGATTGATCGTGCCGGTGGTGAAGGAGATGCGTGGATGCGGCCCCAGCATCGCGCCGACCAAGGCGAGGAGATTTTCATCCGCGAGAAAAGGCGCAAAGGACTGGTCGAAGTTGATCATGCCCGGCAGATGGCCAATGCCGGATGGAGCTGCGGGATTGCGGTGCGCCGCGACCGTGGCCTCGACGCTGTGGCGCACGTGCTCAACTTGATCGGCTGGGATGACGCCTTCGACCACGCACCAGCCGTCTAGTTTTAGGTGCAGAAGTAGTCGTTCTAATTGCATAGCTCGCTCCCTGTCATCGGCTATATATATATAATAGAATAGACTTTTGTCGGGGACGGCAATGGACGCCAGCAGCAAGAGAGTAGCTTGACAGTGAAGGGGTGGTCGTGGAGTTTGGAGCCGGTGTAGAGCGCATGTCAATTTTTTAGGGGACTGCGGATGAGTATTGAAGGGGCACCGCCCCTCTGGTTAGTGCTGCCGCTGCTGATGGAATTCGGCTTTGGGCAGGTGTTCAAATGGGCCACGCAACAGCGGTGCTACGCCCCAACCGTGGTATCGACCAACTATTGGGTTCTATCTTCCATTCTGCTGCTCTATCTGGGATTCACCGGACAATTGCAAGTGCCGGTCGCCGCGGTAAAGGTCGGCGCGATCACCGGCATCGTCTTCATTAGCTCCATGCTGTTGATGACGCGCTTGTTGCGGACCTTTCGCGTGGCTTCGGTGTTGACCGCTTTCCGCCTCGCCATCGTCGTGCCGGTGGGGCTGGGCGTACTGCTGTGGAACGAGCCGTTGGGCGGCCTTCAACTACTGGGCTTGGGCTTGGCGTTGGTGGCCGTTTTGTTGATGTCGCGGCACGCTGGCCACCATACCAATGTTCCGCGCTGGATCGCCACGGCGCTGCTGATATTGGTTTTCAGTATCCAGGGGATGAGTACCTCCTGTCTGCGCTGGGTGCATTACGCCGGCTTGGACGATGCGTATTTACAAGTGCTCATGGTCATCGGCTTTACCGCCGGGACCATTGGTGCCACCGTGTTGTTATGGGAGGCGCGGCAGCGCATTCGGCGCTTTGATTTGGCGGTGGGGGCTGGTATCGGGGTGTACAATCTGCTCGCCTTAACGGCCGTGCTGATCTCGCTCAAGCACGTACCGGGCACGGTATTTTTCCCACTGGTGGGCTGCGGCGTTGTCATTTTGGACAATGTGACGGCACCGCTATTGTGGAAAGAGCCGCTCAGTCGGGCGGCCGTTTTGGGCGTGGGCGTGGGCGTGCTAGCCGTAATCTTGGTAGTTCAATGAAACTAAGCGACAAGGAGTGTGAATTATGAGTAAGCGCTACAAAGCCGGAGTCATCGGGCGCACGGGTGCTGGCGACTACGGCCACGGGCTGGCAACCGTTTACCGGGACTTGGAGCAAGTGGATTTAGTCGCTGTGGCCGACCCCGATCCCGAGGGCCGCGCCGCAGCCGGCGAGCGCACGGGTGCCCAGCGGCTCTACGCCGATTACCGCCAGATGCTCGCCGAGGAGGACTTGGATATAGTCAGCGTCTGTCCGCGGATGCCCGACTGCCACGCCGACATGGTCATCGCCTGTGCCGAGGCCGGGGTGCGCGGCGTGTTTATCGAGAAGCCGCTGACACCCTCTCTGCGCGAAGCCGACGCCCTGTTGGCGGCCTGTCAGGAGCACGGCGTCAAGACCGCAGTGGCGCACCGGCGCGCCAATCCCTACGAGCAGTACGGCAAAAAGCTGGTTGACGAGGGCGCTATCGGCCAGCTACAAGTGCTGCGCAGCCACGGCAAGTCCGACCACCGGGCCGGGTCTCAGGATCTGATGGTCTTGGGCACGCACATGATGGACAGTATGCGCTACTTCGCCGGGGCCGAGGTGGTTTGGGCTCACGGGCACGTCACGCAGGATGGGCGCGAGGTGACATTGGCCGATGTGCGGGAAGGGGACGAGCGCATCGGTTTGATCGCCGGCAACGGGGTGGCGGCGTACTACGTTTTTGCGAATGGGGTGACCGCTCATTTTGAATCGCAACCGGGCTATCCAAAAGGGTTCAATAGCCGTTGGTTCGGTTTTGAGGCACACGGCAGTGAGGGCATCATCGCCCTGCGCAATTCGCCCAACGGCGAGATGTACATCTATCGCCAGGGCATGTGGATCCCCGGCGAGGAAAACGGCACTTGGGAACGGGTGCTGTTGGACGAGTGGGAACAATACTCGGCGGGCGAGCGCACGCACCAGAGCAATTTGATCATTGTGCGCGAATTGATCCAAGCCATTGAGGAGGATCGCCCGGTGCGGGCCTGTTCCAGCGGCGAGGACGGGCGAGCGGCGTTGGAAATGATCATGGCGGTACACGAGTCGCAGCGCTTGGGCACGCGGGTGTCTTTGCCGCTGGCAAATCGGGAGAATCCGTATGAGATTTGGCGGCGGCAGGAGGGGGAGAAGGCGACATAGGGCGTTTGTTCCCCCTGTCGAGCTGGGTCTTAGCGTGCGGACGGTGACGTGACTGCGGATTTGCTGGCAATTAAAAGAAAGGGGGAGAAAGACGATGGCTAATGTTCACCTTGGTGATCAATGCCTTAGATTATTTTTATAAGTCATTGATGAACAAATAGTTATGCGAATACAACCTTAAGATCATTGACGAATAAAGGGTTGCGAATTCTATGGGCCAGAAATCAGTCTTTGATGTACATCGCCTGACCCCTTACTTTGAGTAGGTTAGACGATGTACGTGGGGAATACAGTAGTTAGCCGCAATGCAATCAACCTTTATCAAGAGGTTTGTTAAATATGATTCAGGATATCTCGATTCAGAATTTTAAAAGCATTATAGACGACCATGTAAGATTTAACCGCTTAACTGTGCTAGTCGGTGCGAATGGATCTGGGAAGTCTAACCTGGTAAAAGCTCTTGAATTTCTCTCAGCGATTCCTTCAAGAGGTATTCTCAACGCTGTTAGCAGTCAAGGAGGATTCAGTGGGCTAATCCCTAAAGCCATACCGAAATCAAGATTACGTCAGGGAAAAATTTCGTTACAATACACGGTAAATATGTTTTCACCTCCGTTTTATGATGGCCCTGATTATCTACCAATCACCGCAAACCATTTAATAGAAATGGGAGCAGGACAATCAGATTCGATAAGGATTACAAATGAAAAGGTTTCCTTAAATCAAGGGCTCGCGGTCGAAGAATTAAAGCGCCTTCACTCAAGTTCGGATTATGAAAACGGTATTATACCAAAAGAAAATTTAACGTTTCCATCCTCATTTATTCTTGAGAGAGGTAAGGGAGGAATAACGAAGTTCCAAACAATACCGCCCATAACCAAAGATAGTATTCCTGACTTTTTAGAATGGCTAGGATTTGGATTTCTGAAAGATAGAATCCATTCAAAAAATGAATTCAGTCGAGTTATTCAGTCAATTATTAACTATGATTTACATGAAGATAAATTGAAAAAAAAGAAGAAACTAGCTCCTCATGACTCATTTCTGAATCCTACTTTAAGAACATATTTAGACCACAGTGACCAATTTAACGGATTCTTATATGAGTTGAAGGCTATTCGTAGATATGACTTATTGTTAAATGAACTTCGAATTGAACAGAAAATAGGGTCTCCTTCGCAATTATCTGCATCTGGTGACAATGTACCATCGGTTTTGAGACATTTAAAATCGCCTGACTTCCAAGATAATTGGGAAAGAATCACCGATACTTTTGGTTCTATTGCACCTCATATTGAAACAATGAAGTCAAGTCAGGTCCGTGCAGGTAAGGAATACGTTGAGTTTGTCGAATCTATCGTAGGCAGAGGTATAGAATCTTGGGAGTCTTCTGATGGAAGTTTGAGAGCGCTTGCAATCTTAATAGCTCTCGAAACCCATCCTCCTCATACTACTATGATCATTGAAGAACCAGAACAAAATTTACACCCTTGGGCTGTACACAGCCTAATGGATCATATTCGAGAAGTAATAGAAAAACGTCATCTGCAAGTCGTCATAACAACTCATTCGCAACAAGTGCTTGAAAGAGTAAAACCTGATGAAGTTTTAGTAGCAAGTAGAACCACAGTTGGGGGTACAAAATTTAAAAACTTACAAGACCTATTTCCAGATAGCGACATAATGATGGGGGAAGTTGGCCAACTTTGGGTTAAAGGATTACTCGGAGGTGTTCCAACTGATGTCTGAGGTCAACTTGATATCAAGACCTCCTCTTGGATTTGTAGTCGAAGGTGCCGGTGAATACAGGTGTTATCCATCCATAGTCAGCCGAATAGTAAATGCCTCTAACTTTGATATTCCTATTGTTAATGCAGGTGGCTATGGAGGAATCATTCGTAACATTCAGGATCAGCTAACACCACTAGTTAGGCTTAAGAAACCGTATCACATTATAGTCACTGTAGATTTAAAAGATGTAATTGATGCAGGTTTTTATAGCACTTGTGCAGATCTACTTTTAGACTTAAAGGGCAAAATTGATGATTGGTTTAGAAGTGCCCAAGATGATACAAGGCTTCAATCTTTACCTGAAAGAATATCTGTAGTAATTCAGGTCCCTAAATTTGAATCATGGTTTGTAGCTGATGTAGCCGGTTTAAAGACAGCGGGGTATGTACAATCTGATGTAGACCAGCCAGATAATACAGATGAATTACGAAATCCAGACCAATGGTTAAAAGATAGAATTATTGGAACAAAATCTGTAAAAAATCAACTTCATGCTAGGCTAATGGTAAGTAGCATAAACCCCGAAACCATGCGAGACTATAGCCCCTCATTCGATAAGTTTTATAGAGAAGTTCAATCATCATTTATATCATGGTGTAGTGACTGCCAATTAACAACAGAATTCTGACTTTGCACTGCGGCTAACATCCCGTTAACTGTACCAATCCGAAGATCGCCTAACATCGGCTTTTCGCTACGCGGCGATTCGCCACTTGGCCCTGCGGGCAACCCTCCGCTTCGCTCCAGATTCGTAAAGCCACAACCATCATACACCAGCAATTAGGTTCGTAGACTCATAAACTACCTGTGAAGGTATTCGGCAGAGCAGTCAGGAGATGCCAGGTGAAAGATCAGCTAGATAGCGTGCGATGTTTTCACGAGGTGTTCCAGGCATACATGGAGCGCACGCCTACGGCAAAGGTGCCGGCGGAGATAAGCCAAGGGCGTATCCAGATGTTTTTGGAGGAGCTAGAGGAGTATCGAGCGGCCGTGAATAACCACGACATCGTCGAGATCGCAGACGCCCTTACCGACATGCTTTACGTATTGCTGGGTACGTTTATCACGCATGGTCTGCAGGACATTGCCGAAGAACTCTTTGATGAAGTACACCGCAGCAACATGAGCAAGCTAGATGAACAGGGTAAGCCGATATTCAGGGAGGACGGCAAAGTATTGAAGTCAGATCAGTTTTCAGATCCGGATTTGCGCTCGATCATAGCGAAAATTGGTCAAGTTGAGTCAGGATGAATGAACGAATCTAGGCATACCTAAACCTATGACGATAGCACTTGATCCAACGAACAGTCCAGAGCTTGTAGCAAGGCTGGAAGAGGCGGCGCTGAACGGGCTACCCGCGCTGCAAACAGAGTTCTACGACGGCTGGATTGTTCGAATGTCTGAGGGATACAGTCGCCGTGCCAGATGTGTAGCCCCGCTGTATGGATCCACAATCCCCCTCCAGCAGAAGCTGGTTCATTGTGAAACTGCGTACGCGCGAGCATCGCTACCTTGTCTTTTCAAGATTTTTCCTGCCTGTCAACCTGGGAATTTGGACGAGACCTTGGCGCAGCTTCAGTACGCTAGAGACGCCGACACACTGGTTCAAACCAAGCGGCTTGAGGCCCGTTCCGCTAGTTCCCCTGCCATATCGCTATACGAAGATGCAACAGATGAGTGGCTCGAAACTTGGATACGTCTGTCCGGTCGCAGTCAGCACGCTGAGGTATTTCGCAGTTTGCTCAACGCGATCCCCACTCCTTCGGCCTATGTTGTCGCCCGGACTGATGGCCAATCCGTAGGCTGCGCCCGCGCCGTTGTTTCGGGCTCAATCATGGGGCTCTTTGATTTGATGGTGGATCCCGAGCATCGGGGTCAGGGCTTCGGCCGTGGGCTCCTTGAGGCCCGCCTCAACTGGGGATTTGAGCAAGGGGCGCGTCTGGCATACCTGCAGGTGATGGCGAACAACGAGCCAGCTCTGGCTCTGCAACGCAAATATGGTTTCAGCGAGTCGTACCGGTATTGGTATCGAGTGCAGCCCTCCTCTGATCTGGAGGACGGAAACTGTTGAGGTCAACGCAGCGCTGAGGAGCTAATTATGACGGCGGCTCAGATCAACGAGGTTTTACGCAGCCCTGATCTTTCTCCTGTGAAAGAGCCAGAAACATGAGCAGTAAACCCAAATGCATTATCGTCACAGGCCGGCCGGGATCAGGGAAGACGAGTTTATCCAAGAGGCTCGCTGAGCGATTGTGGATGCCGGTTATCAGTCGCGACGAGATCAAGGAAGGCTATGTCAATACCCATGGCGTCAAGCACGATCAGCTTCCGCCGGACACCAATGGCGTAGTCTCCAATTTTTTCTTCGAGATAGTGAATCAGTATCTAGCCGGTAAGATCTCTATCGTTATTGAGGCGGCCTTTCAGCACAGGGTTTGGGAACCAAGGATGCCCAAGATCCTTGAATTGTGCACTCCTTTCATTGTCGTATGCTCCGTTGATGGGATGGTGGCGGCTAAGCGCCATCTCCAGCGGGGTCTGGATGATCCAAATCGGGAGTTCTACCACGGCGATAAGCGCGTTGAAATCTACAGGAAAACAGGTGAGATGTCGCCTCCTGACGACTATACAGCTCCGGATTTCAACGTGCCCACAGTTCATGTCTCAACAGAGGGGCAATACTCACCCAGCATAGATGACATTGTGCAGCGAATCCGACTATTGGCAGGGCGAGGAATAAACGGGCTTACAGACCGGACAAAACTGTGAACATAGACAAGTCGTTGTTCCCTGAACTCTTTGAGGAGAAGCTTCTTCCTTGGGGGCCAATTCGCGCCGTCTTGGAGCTGGATGTCACACCACCGGATGAAAACGGGATCTGTGTTGCTTATATTCGTAAAGGCATGGAGGTCATAGGATGAATGGACGAATTATAATTGATCCCTCGATCCGTCATGGCAAGCCGGTGATTCGGGGAACCCGAGTGCCAGTACACCGAATTATTGGGAGCCTCGCAGGAGGGGCAACCCCGGAAGAAGTCTGTGAGGAATATGGCATTATCGACGCGGATATACGGGCCGCTCTTGAGTACGCGGAGGAACTCGTAGAAGCAGAAGAAGCGCATCCTCTACCTGCGTCCTAAGTCGGTTTGCAATTCATCATCGACGCGGATCTTCCTCGCACTGTAGCCGGTGTGATCGCCGCTTTCGGTCACTTCCATAATACTACAGCTTCTTTCATCGTTCCTCCGACGGGAAGAGATATTGTCGAGGCTTGAGGGCAAACTCGCAATCGTAGAATCAGGCCGTGTCCGACTGCGAACGCGGTGAGATTTGCGCTGCGGTGCTAGCCGTGCCCGATTCAGAATAATCGTTCTATCTCAATTTATTACAATAAGTTACATAGAATACTCCACCCTCGCAGTATTGGTTGCGACTGTTTACACGGATACGTATTTTCGGGTCAGATAAGGGCGATTACTCGAACCAATTGTTCGGGTACAAGCAGTTATCCACCAATGAAAATCAAGAAACTGGAGTCCTATGTCCGAATGGTTTGAAAACGAAGACTTCTGGACGGAAATGTATCCCTATCTGTTCCCGGAAGAGCGATTTCAATCTGCGGAAGATCAAGTCGACAAGATTCTTTCGCTGGTGGAGTTCAGCGGGACACATATCCTCGATCTGTGTTGCGGCCCCGGTCGACATTCCACGGTCTTGGCCGAGCGAGGATTTTCCGTAACGGGCGTTGATTCTACCGCGTTCCTACTGCAAAAAGCTACGGCGCGAGCAAACGAGCGGAAATTAGACGTTGAGTTTGTGCAGGATGACATGCGTCGTTTTGTGCGATCCGCATCGTACGACTTGGTGCTCAACATGTTTACGTCCTTCGGCTATTTCGATGACAAGGACGAGGATCTGCGAGTGCTCAGCAATATTTACGAGAGCCTCAGACCTGGGGGAGCCCTCGTAATGGATCTGGTGAGTAAAGAGTGGTTGGCCAAGGTGTTCGCTGCGACCTCCTCGGAGGTGCATCCCGACGGGACATTGCTCGTTCAACGCCGCGAGATCTTCGATGATTGGACGAGGATTCGCAACGAGTGGCTCCTGATCCGGGATGAGCAGGTAAAATCGTTCAAGTTTCACCACACGTTGTACTCTGGCCAAGAACTGAAAGACCGTCTCTTGCAAGCTGGGTTTAGCAATACTCAACTATATGGGGACTTGGAAGGCAGTGCGTATGGGACTAGCTCAAAGCGGCTGATTGCTCTTGCGCGCAAAGAGACATCGTGAACAACCGGCATTTTGGGGCAAACTATGCGAGAACACTATTTGGAAATTACCTACCGTAAAGGGAAGCCCTTAGCCGCATATCTGTACTTATCGGCCGCTTCGGGTGTGAAAAGTGTACGAACAGAGTCAAGAGATGCAGGTTTATTAGTGGATTTTGGCCCTGAAGGTCAACCCATTGGTTTAGAAATCACGGCACCAGAGCAGATGACGGCGGCTCAGATCAACGAGGTTTTACGCAGCCTTGATCTTTCTCCTATGAAAGAGGAGGACTTATCGCCACTTGAGGCCGTGTGATTTCTTAGCAACCGATAACATTCAATCCACACTGCGGCGCTATTGCGCCTTGGCCTTTGGCTACCCGCTACGCGGCTTCGTAAACCGGCAGACGTTAGGTGCCATGACCACCGCTTTCTGCGATCTGTTTCGATCCAAGAAAAGTGAGAAGACCCGCCGCCAGCGATCTCACGTTGGCACGATCCAGACTAACGATGCTCAGGGAGGCACGATGAAAAGACATGTCGGCAGCAGTTTTGATGAGTTCCTCGCAGATGAGGGCCTGCTCAGTGAAGCAGAGGCAACGGCCGTGAAACGCGTTATTGCCTATCAGTTGAGTCAGTTCATGGAGGAAAACAAGCTGTCCAAATCGGCGATGGCCAAGCGCATGCAAACTAGTCGATCCGCGCTGGACCGTCTGCTTGACGCGTCTAATCCCTCCGTAACTCTACAGACAATGGACCGCGTAGCGCGGGCTCTGGGCAAAAAGCTCCGCATCGAGTTGATCTGATTTCGCCTGAGGATCAGTCTTATAGGCCATCGCATTTTTTCACGGCACATAACACATCGGTGTTGCGCTGCGGCGCTAGCCGCATCAGATCTCAGAATAATCGTGCTATCTCAAGTTATTGCAAGGAGTTACGTAGAATACTCCAGCCTCGCGGTATAGGTTGCGACTGTTTACACGGATACATACCTTCGGGTCAGATAAGGGCGATTCCCTGAACCAATTGTTCGAGTACAAGCAGTTATCGACAATGGAATAAAACTGTTTCAAGTTAGAGGGCGTTTACGGTGAATTCAGATCCTAATTGCATCTTCTGTCAGATTGTCGCCAAGAAAAAACCGGAAGAAATTCTCTACGAAGACGATCAAGTAATCTGCTTTTTAGATCGATTTAGGCAATCTTCTGTAGGTGGCCATGCCCTCGTAATTCCCCGAGAGCACTACGAAAATATATGGAGTTTGCCCAATAATCTATGTGCTCCCTTGATGCAAGTTGCTCATCTAATTGCGAGAGCATCTAAGGAAATTATACCTTGTTCTGGTATCCGACTCTGGATAGCAAATGGCGAAAGTGCGGGACAAGAAATATTTCATTTGCATGTACACGTATTTCCATGTAAGTCCGTTATGGATCGCATTAAGTACGTTTTTCCTTCACTAACTGGGAAACAGGCTCTTGCCGACTCGGACCTATCAACCATGGCAGAACCTATCCGACTGAAAATCATGGAGATATCGAAGGGAGAAAAGTCTTATGAAAGAAATAGCTGAATCTTCAGGCTAAAGTGCCGTAGATCGGTCAGGGACAAATTTGGTTTTAATCCATCCGAAGGAGGCAGTGCGTCCTGCACCGACCAAAAAAATTCACTGAGACTTCTGGAGGTTCCTCATGCGGTTCAATGGCATTTGTATAGTAACGCAGAACGTGCCCAGATTGTGCGCTTTCTACCGAGAGATACTAAGACTCGAACCAGAAGAAGGGGATGTATTTAAGATCATTCCAACGGAGGGTGCAGTCTTGTCAATCTTCTCCTCAGCACACATGGAGGAGATGGCTCAGGGATGCCTGAAGGGAGCTGGATATGGCAGCTATACTATCGAGTTTGAGGTAGAAGACGTTGACCAGGAATTTGAGCGTTTGCAGGCCATGAATGTTGAGATTGTTAAACCGCCTACGACCCAACCGTGGGGGCGTCGGTCCGTTTGGTTTCGCGATCCGGATAGGAACATCATCAATTTCTATGTCAATGTGGAGGTTTAAGAATAATTCGGTTCAAGGAGTAAATCATGCCATCGTGGGACGCAACTGACGGTGAGCCTGCGCAGCTCATCACTGCCTTAATCCATGTGAATAAGGTGGGCTTGCAGACCCGCAATCAGCCCATCACGGGAGAAATGATACCGAGATGATTATCAAGCAGATCGAGACCATCCGAATCGAGTCGCAGCCGCAGATCATATGGGTACAGATTCACACTGACACGGGGATCATAGGACTGGGTGAGACCTTTTACGCGCCGCAGGTGGTGGATGCAGCCGTCCACGATTGGTTCGGTCCCCTGCTTATCGGACGCGAGCCAGGGGCCATCGAGCGCCACTGGGAGGCCATGTTCCGGTTATCGGATCATGCCGGGTACGGCGGTGCTGAGATGCGCGCAATCTCCGCCATAGACATGGCGCTCTGGGATATCAAGGGGCAGGCCGTGGCCCTCCCGATATACGAACTACTGGGCGGCGCCGTGCGGAAGAAGATCCCCGCTTACGTGAATGACTTGCCCTACGAGGGCGCGGGAGAGAAGGCCAAGTATTATCTCGATCAGGGGTTTACCGCGATGAAGGGTGGTCCCACGATTGTGCTTGCCCAGGCCACGGATGGTCAGTCGCTAACGCCGAAAGAACTCGATATGGCGCTGAAACCCATCCGAGATATTCGAGACGCAGTAGGCATGGATATGCAGATCGCCAACGACGGTCACGGCAAGTGGACGCTACCCGTTGCCATCCGCATCGCGCAGGCTATGGAGCCGTACGAGATCATGTGGCAGGAAGATCTGATGCCGCTGCTCAACCCGGATGCCCTGGCCCGGCTGCAGGCCGCCACGAAGACGCCAGTCTGTATATCCGAGCGGCTGCTCACGCGCTGGCAACTCCGTCACTTCATCGAGAACGGTTCCGCTCGTATCGTTATGCCAGACCTGATTTGGACCGGCGGCATCTCTGAAACTCACAAGCTCGCCATCCTATCATCCGCGCATCAGGTTCCAATTGCACCCCACGACGCCACCGGCCCCGTAAACATATTTGCGTGTGCACAGATCCTCATGAACGCCCCCAATGGCATGATCATGGAGCACGTGCCGTCGATGTATAAGGGTTGGTACAACGAGGTAGTGGACCCTAACGTGGACATTCACGATGGATTCCTCCACGCACCCGATAGACCGGGTATCGGCACTCGTCTCAAGGCCGGACTCCGCGACCGCTCGGACGCGATTGTGCGCGTCAGCGACACTGCTGGCACAAGTGTAATCGATCACTACGGGCCAGCCGCCCAGCGGACGCCACAGAATCAGGCCCTTGTCGACGAGATGGAGATCGAGCGCGGGCCACAGCAAGCGTGAAATCGGGACAGTGATCAGGAGGCACCAAGATGGAGAATATCATCCTCTCGATGTGGATTTTCGCTGGGTCCCTACAAATCGCTTTCCTAGTCGCTTTGATAGCGATCGCCCAGACTCTTCGACGATCATTTGCAATTCAGAGCCCGTATTGGATTGTTATCTTTTTCTGTCTGAAATCCTTGGGGCAGTATGCTGATCCCTTCCTGGTGCAACTACTGACCGACGAACGGACGACGTTCACAGGCACGAACTCTTCGGTCACCTTAGGTCAGTTGTTTGCATTTCTTAGTTCCGTCCGCCTGATATTCATACTGCTGGGTGCTTTCGGCCTCCTCGCCCTGGTCTTGGCGGACCTATCCCATTCTTTGCGGGGCGCAGACGACATACGCCCCTCACGTTGGTTTCAGTGTTTCGAGTTGGTTGGCCGTCACCGACTCGGATTCGGGTTGGCTACGGTGCTGTTGGCTGTAGCGCACCCTGCCCTTCTGGTGGGCCTGCTGTTGAGTAGTAATTGAGACTGGCAGACCACAGCCGATAACACTGTGATCGAACTTCGAGGTGAACATGTGGCCCTACGGGCTTTGGAACGGGAACATTGCCATACGCTGTGGGAGATGACGGAAACCGCCGGGGATGTCCCGACGGAGCACGTTCAGCCAGGACTTGCTCAAGAACAGGCCGACAAATGGTTTGAAGAAATTCAAGGTAAGCAAGGTCAGACTGGAATTGATTTCGGCATTTTCACCTTGGAAGGAAAGATTATCGGGCATGTTCAGCTACACAGTATCGACTGGCAAGACCGGTCTGCAGAGCTGGGATTAGGCTTTGCCAGGATATCCGATCGCGGGAAAGGGTATGGCACGAACGCCCTCCAGCTCATCGTCAGCTATGCATTTGATCATCTGGGACTCCATCGCCTAGCGGCGAATCCAGTGGCATTCAACAGTCCCGCGATCCGGGTGCTCGAAAAGTGTGGTTTCCAATTAGAGGGACATCAACGCGATACGTTTTTCTTTGGCGGACGTTGGTATGACCGAGTGAATTATTCGATCTTGGAGGCGGAATTCAGGCAATTCTCAGATCGAGACGGCAGAGCAAACCGCACGGCGTGACATGGGAAAGCAACCGAATCGCATTCTGGGAACTTAACGAACGGCTGAATACCGACTTCATGTCACGGGTTTACCTATGGAGTGTTAATAGTGAATAAATCAGAAAGTTACGGGCCCGGCCCCAGGCCGAGCATGCTGCTGTCACCGGCGCAGCTGGACGAGTTCAAAGCAGAGGGGGCGCTCGCGATTCCGGGATTGGTACCTCCTGATGTGCTTGACGGGTGGCAGGCCCAAATACGCGTCGCTTGCTCCGACGGCGTCGACCTCGACGACCCCAACACCTGGCCTGCCGGGCGGTACGCACCCGAGGGTGGTTGGCCCGAGCTCAGCCCCAACCTGTACGAGTTACCGAGCCTGCGGTCCATCGTCGAGCAGATCGGTGGCGGCGCTTTTGCCCCCTCCCACCCAGCGGGGTTGCCGTGGACGCCGCAGGTGCCGATGACCCGGGTGATCCTGCCGAGCGCTCCGGGTACGGAGTGGGCCCCCCCTGTCGACGGGCACCTCGATGGGTACGCGTCAGGCTGGGGCGGTGGGTTCATGGCGTTTTTCGCCGTGCTGCTCTGGGACGTCAGCAGCCCTACGGGCGGAGGCACGGCCTACTGGCCAAGGTCGCACTTGGCGAACCACCGATACTTCCTTGAGCATCCCGAGCAATTCGACGGCTCGTACCTCTTCACAGAGCCCGTGCGGAGTGGCGGGCACCGGGCGCTCCTCGAGGGGGATCCCCGTGTGGGCGAGGTGGTATGCATGACGGGGCGAGCTGGCGACGCAATGCTGCTCCACGGCCTCACTACGCACGTCGGTTCGATTAACGCGGCGGGGTCACGGCAACCGCGGGTGGCGCAGTTTGCCCGGTACTCCCACAGGGAAATGCGCGAGCAGGCACCCATGGTCATGTTTCCTGACGAGGATGGCACGCCATGGTCGCCCCCGGTGCCGTCACCGCACGTTGGTAACACCCCGGTGGAGCGTGACGAGCAAGCGGCGGCGACCGGTTTTCTACCGCCGGGGCACCCAGGCCGGAGGCTCAAGCGATACGACGTAGCGCGGAACCTCTGGAAATATTGGGGCCCTGCTCTCAACACCTAACTCCTGCCTGCGGGGGCAGCAAGCTCATCAGGAGACTTTCCATGAGAATTCTTATCTTGTGCGATTTGGAGGGCACGGCCGGCATCGTAGATTTCAAAACTCAGACTTACGACGGGGGTCGCGACAACGAACAGGCCAAATATCTGGCCACTCTGGAGATCAACGCCCTCATAGACGGTGCTATAGAAGGAGGCGCCACAGATCCTATCGTGCTGGACGGACACGGCAGTGGTGGAATCAATATCGAACATATCCACCGTGAAGCCCGGGTGATATTCGGCCGCCCCAGGGGCTCTGTGTGGGAGATGGGATTGACATTTGCGGCGCAGTTTTTGTATGGCCATCACGCGATGGACAACACACCTAATGGTGTGCTGTGTCACAGCTGGAGCTCCCGCAGCATTGCCAACTGCTGGTTGAACGATGAACTGATCGGTGAAATTGGTTTCAACATGGCTCATGCCGGTGAGGTTGGCGTGCCCACGGTTTTCGTCAGCGGGGATCGGGCTGCTGTGGACGAGGCCCGACGTTACGTTCCTGCCATCGAAGGCGTTGTCGTGAAAGAGGGGCTCAGCCGCACGGGTGCTCTCACCCTCTCTCCCACTAAAGCTCGGGATTTGATCCGCGAGGGCGCTCGCAAGGCCATGGGGCGGATCGGGGAAATCGCACCTTATACAATCCCATCCCCGTATATTTTCGTGACCGAATATCAGTCCGCTGCTAGTGCCGAGGCCCAAGCTGCCCGTGAGGACGTTGAGCGCGTAGACACCCACACCATCAAAATAACCGGCGATACCATCGCTGAAATCGGTGAAAAAAGATGACATGGACTAGACGGGTTTGCCCGAGGGCATGAAAGCCGTTCTCGACAACTGGATGCTGGAATCGTCAACATGATCACCCGACTACGCGAGCCTACTCCGAAAAATCGTGCACAAAGAGCAACAACTTTTCCATCTTGATTTTTTATTGGGAGGGCAGTGTGATCCCACAGAGCTCTATTTTCAGTAACCATTTCATTGGCACCATCGTCGAGGATGTGCCTGGTGAGGCCATCATGGGCGCGGGATTTCGTCCACTCGTACATACTGCCTTTCCGCATCAAAATCTGTACCGCGACGATGCAGTGGGCCTTAATTTTGAGCACATCCTGAATGGGGTAGCAGCCGACCGCGATATCAACCGGTTCACCCCGCGTCTGGACCCTCAATCCTTAGTCTCCCATGCGGATAATGAAGCGTCGATCATACACCGGGTAGGTGATTCGACCTGGCAGATTGATAGCGAGATGCGGTATGTCCTGCGGGAGGAAAATGCGATCGATATGACATTCACCGTTACGCTGCACGAAGATCGATTTCCGCTGGGGTATGTGGCATTTATGTGGGCAAGCTATATGAACCGCACCCGAGAACGGCGCATCCATCTTTATGGTGAGAAGGACGGCTGCGAAGGGTGGACAAGCTTCGGGGATGCGAAGGAGGAGTCAGCAGAAGGCTTCGAGACTGGTACAGTGTCTGCTGTTGGGGTACCGGATTTGCCGTATGAGAGGGAGGCAGATACGCTGAACATACTGGAAGATCCTGTCAAGAAGTTCCTTCTTCCGTTCTACTACGGTCTAGTCGACGGCGACGGCAATCTCGACACAGTGGACGATACCATGGTCTATATCATGATGTTCGATCAGGTCGATTCCATCCGTTTTGCAATGTGGAATTTCATCCGAACCACAGGTGGAAAGAGTGATCCCCATAGTCCAGCCTGGGATTGGCAGTTCGCAATCCGGAGTCCGATCGTCGACCAGCCTTATGGCTATCGTGCCCGGATGGTGTACAAACCATTCGCCGGACGGGAAGATGTAGTCGCCGAATACGAGCGGTGGAATAGGGGGCTGTCATGATTGCAGGGTTGGTCGCGGAGCAACTGGGCTTGCGCTCAGCAGTTGCGGTGACAGATTACACCGCACTTCAAGTAAGTATGGACCTTGGGGGCGACGCCAGAGTTACGGTCGAGGACATGGTCCTAAATGAGGATCCAGATCTTCAGTTCTTGATGATCTGGGGGCAGTTTTTCGATCACTCATGGCGGGTCCGGGAAGAGCCCGCCAAGACCCTACTGTCGGCTGCAGGAGAGCTGAACCATGCTGAGCAAGTTCGGGCTTGCTTCCCACTGCAGGCATATCGTCCTCGCAGTGAAGTCGAGGTGTTTTACGACTTCTATGGACTATAGTTAGAGGCAGTGGGTAAGAGCCCTTGAAACCCAGATCACGGCGAAGCTCAACGGTTTCTCTCTACAATTGCAGAGGATAAGACGATGCGACCGGAGGCACTGATTGGAATAGCTTGGCCTGTCGGCAACTGGTAAAACGTTAGACGAAAGTCAATATCTGATACATGTCGAATAACCAACCAATAATTGAGGATTCCAATGGCAAGTCACTGGCCTGTCATGCGATTGCCCTTGCTGCGGTTATAGTAGATGACGATGAGAGAATCCTCATGCTTTCTCATCCGATTAGAAATGAAGATGGTTCACCGCGATCGCCAGAAATGTTAGCGAGGAATTGATTTGGCGGAACGACCGAATTTTGTCTGGATAAATACACACGATGTGAGTGCGAGGAATCTGGGGTGTTATGGCGATGATTATGCCACAACCCCTCATCTCGATAAGCTGGCTGAAGAAGGCGTTCGCTATGCGAACGCTCTTGCCTGTGGGCCTATTTGTTCACCCGCGCGCACAAGTATTTTTACCGGAATGCATCAAACGACTGTGGGTACGCATCATCATCGAAGTTTTGCCAGACGTCCTGACTTTGTGCAAATGTTGCCGCATTATCTGATGGCAGCAGGGTATAACTGTTCGGCGATCAATACTGATTTGAACACAGACATTGATCCTGACGAATGGGCAGCGTATCAGAGCAATGATGCGCTTTTGGAGCGGGCGGATGAGAAGCCTTTTTTTGCCGTCCATAGCTTCCGTGAGTCCCATGCCAGTGTATTTAAACTGACTCCAGAGCAAGCGCGAGAACAGCGATCGAGCTTGTTAAAGGATGAAGAATTGCACGATCCCGACAATGCACCACTTCCTGTTTTTATGCCTGATACACCGCTGGCGAGAGAACGCACCGCTCTTTTTTACGATGGCTTGATGCAGGTTGATCGTCACGTGGGCAAGGTGATAGAAAATTTGCTATCCGCGGGTGTGCTGGACAATACGATTGTTTTCTTTTGGTCTGATCATGGTACAGGTTTTCCGAGGGGCAAGACGCACGTTTATGAAGATGGTTTGCGGGTGCCGTTGATTATTCGCTTTCCCGACAAATATCAACATCTGGCATCAGGACCGCCGGGAACGGTGGTGGATGATCTGGTGATGACGATGGATATGGGCGCATCTGTTTTGAGCATGATGGATGTGCAGATTCCCAAACATTTTCAAGGACAGGCATTTCTGGGTAAGCAAAAAGAACCGTATCGCGATTATGTCTGTGGGGCGCGGGATCGCCTGGACAATTGCAATGAGATGATTCGCACGATTCGGCGTGAGCAATATCGCTACATTCGCAACTTTTTGCCTCATCGCCCCTATGCTTCGTTTTGGCCAGATGGTGGTTTCTTTGCGACGCCACCCGAACAAGGAACACCTGAGCATGATTTCTGGGATACGTCGTGTTTGCCCGGAGAGTTGAAAGTGCACGATCCCGATGGTGTGTTTTTGATGCCGATTCCCGAGGCGTATTCTGCATATTTGATCTGGCAGGCAAAGAAGCCATTTGAAGAACTGTATGATGTTGAGAATGACCCGGAAGAGATTGCCAATCTGGCTGATGATCCTGAATACAGTGATCTCAAAGATCAGCTGCGAACGCAGTTGTTTGAGTGGATGATTGAGACGCGAGATCTGGGGCTGATCGATGAAACTGAGATGATCGTGCGAGCGACTGCGTATGACGGCGTGAATTATGAAGTGGGCGCACATTGCGAAAACTATGCGCATATTCTGGAGACAGCAGATTTTCCTCGATTAGGTGAAGCTGGCAGAGCTGGGTTAATTGACCGACTTGATGATCCCGATAGTGCTGTGCGTTATTGGGCGATTACGGGGTTGATGTCGTATGAGGTGGAGGATACAGTTCTGCAAAAGATCGGTCCACTTGTTCAGGATGAATCGATCAGTGTGAGTCTTGCGGCGGCTGACTTGCTTTGCCAAAACGACCATACAGAAGGCGTGATGCCTGCATTGGAACGGGCGTTGCAAAGTGATCTGCTCTGGGCACGGTTTCGAGCGGGTGCAAATTTGTCTTTTTATAGCCGAGAGATCCTGGCGCAGATGAAGGCGTTGATCCCCGCTTTGCAAGCTGCGCTGGATAACCCGGTTTGTTACGGCCCTTTTGAACCAGATTGGGATGCGTTGATTCCGCCTGTTCAGACCATGTATCGCGCGCAAAAAAATACGATCGTTGGTGAGTGGGTTTTGCAACGCGTGATAAAGCGTATTGAGAGGAGCTCATGAGTCCGACGAAAGTCGCCGTGATCGGGTGCGGCCAGATCGCAACCACACAACATCTGCCGGCCTACCGGGAGGCAGCAGATGCCGGAGTCTGCTCGCTCGTGGGCGTATGCGATCTGGAGCCCGAACGGGTGTCGCGGGCCGGCAAGCAGTTTGCAGTCGCCGGATTTCAGGACGCGGAAGAAATGCTCGAAAAGACCAAGCCCGATGTCGTGAGCATCGCCACGCTGCCCTCGAGTCATCGCAACCTCGCGGTGATGTGCCTGGAGGCGGGATGTCACGTCCTGTGCGAGAAGCCCGTGGCGATGGATGCGGGCGAGGCCCGGGACATGGTCCACGCCGCCGAAACGAACAATCGACTGCTGAGCATCTGCTTCGAATACCGAACCTGGGACGAGTCCCGGTACCTGAGAGACCGAATCGCAGACGGCGTCCTCGGTCACGTCCACGCCGTTCGAACGTGGGGAGGGTGTGCCTACGGACTGCCGGGGAGAGCGCACCGGTCGCGTGGATCGAACGGCGGCGGCGTTCTCGCACACTGGACGATCCACAACCTCGACCTCGTGCTCTGGCTGCTTGGCAACCCCGAACCGCTGACCGCCAGCGCATTCTGCCATCAGCGAGTCTCCGAGTACCCGGCGGCGGCCGGACCCATGCGAGACGACATCGATCCGGCGTCGCTCGATCCGGATTTCGAGGACTTCGGTGCCGGCTTCGTTCGGCTGTCTGGCAACACCATCCTGACTGTGGAAGCGAATTTTCTTCAGGCGCCCTCTGACAGACGCGAAGGCTGGGCCTTTCTCGGAGACCGGGGTACCGCGTCCATCTCACCACTCAGAATCTGGACCGACGACGGACGATCGTGGCGTGAGGAGACCCCCGCCAGGGGCACGTTGAAGCCTTGCGACTACGATATGAGGCGGCTGATCAACGATTTCCTGCGCGCCGTCCGTCAGGGTGAGGCGTCTCCCGTTTCGGGCAGGGAGATCGTGCGAATTCAGCGGCTCATGGACGCGCTATACGAGTCGGCGGCCTGCGGCTCTGAGGTCGAGGTCGCATCTCCCTCATAGACCACACATTGATGAAAGATCCTGACATGGGGCTTATCTACATCGAGTATATCAGTCGGCTCCCTGGCATCGACCTGGAAACCTTCAGGAGGCAGGCCGCGCAAGGGCAGGCGGGGTGGGACAGCGGATACGAGGACGAGCTGATCTTGTCTGTCGGCAGGACTTGGAGGCTGGGGCCCGACCCGGGCTACATGACGGTCTGGCACACGCGGAACGCCGGCCTTGACAGGATCGACGCGTGGGACCGGATCTTTCGCAGCGGCGAGGCGGACGACCTAGAACAGCCGTTTTTTCAAGTCGCGCGGATCGACGTGGCCGGCTGCTACGATCCGCTGCTCGAACCGGTCCCGGCCCGCAACGGTACTTACTACGCCGAGTTTTTCGGTGCCCATGACACCGCGGATGCCGTCAGGAGCTTCTACGAGAGCCGTGCAAAACAGCATCCTGAGTTCACCCTCAATCTCCTCGTCCAGAGAATCGGGAAGCTGGCTCCCGAACCCGGCGGCTTGGCCGTCTGGACCATCCCCGATTTCGCAGCGCTGGATTCCGTGGCGACCGAGCTGGACGGAGCCAACGCCCCAATCAGGCTTTCCGCCGCAGGGACCTATGCCGACTTCGGCAGGGAGATCCTGTGAGGGGCAGGCCGTGACACCCCGCCGGCAGAATTCCGCGCACATCAGGTTGAAGAGGACGCTGCCGATCCCCCTTATAAGGGTTTTAAGATTCGGGTGAATGACGAAAGTGACGGTACCCCGTTCTTCAACCAGGCAAAGATGTTCCCGGTGGTTCCTCCGCATCTGCCGGAACACCTGTACGAAGTCAGCACCACGCCGACGATTGAGATATCTCCCGATCATTTTCTTACGGTGTATATGTACAAAGGTGAGGGCAGTCTCAAGGCGCTGTTCTGGAACTTGGGACGGCCGTAGGAGTTACGACGGAAAGGTGTGGAAATCCCCGGGCTGCCGGCGCGGCGGATGGCCCATGGGCCAGCTGTCGGTGCCGAGAAAGTTGTGGAAATCGTCCTTCTTGCCCGCCAGCCAGTAGAACATCTGGGCGACGTCGTGCCAGTGGTGGAACTGGTCTTTGGCCGGGTGCACCTTGCCGCCGTAGAGGGCGCTTTCGAGGTCGTTGAGGTCGTCGAGGCTGAAATCGGGCTCGACGATCCAGTCCCGCTGCGGCGGCACCATGCGCCAGTAGAGGTACTTGAGCATATTGCGGACGCCCTCGGCGGTGGACGCGCCGCGGCGGTGCCAGATCGGGTAGGCGGTGATGAAAATGGTGCCCTCCGGTGCCGCGGTCGACGCGGTCCCCCTGATCCGGCCATAGTGGCCCATAAACGGCCCGAGGTTGAAGAGAAAATGCGAGCCGGGCAGCACTTCGGTGGGGCCGAGTTCGAGGGGGGTGTCCTGAGGATAGTAGAACACCTGCAGGTGGTTGACTGCGTGGCCGTAGCGGGAACAGCCGTCGCGGTGCCATTGCTGCGCCGGTTTGGGGCGCGTGGATCGGTGGTTGAACATCCAGGTCGGCAAGGCGGCGCTAGCTCCCAAGAGCGAGCGCACCGCACCGGCCGCCTGTGGGTTGAGGATCACCTCCGCGACGAACCAGTCCTCGGCCAGCAGTTTGTCGTCTTCGAATCCGCCGCCGCCGTCGAACCCGTAGGGGTGAGCGCGGATGAATTCATTCACCCTCTCATTGGTCTCCTGCGCGACGACGCCTTCGAGGATCAGGTAGCCCCGGTGACAGAATTCGAGGACCTCGGTGTCCGTCAGGGTGGGCGCAATATCAGGCAGGCGCAAGGGCATCAACTCCATCTTTCGAGGATGAACTCACAGCCGAGTCCGTAGGTTTTGGACTCGTCTAGCATCAGCGCCATATTGGGGAACTGCACTATGCGCCAGCCGTCGCCAATGGCCTGGAGTGGCGTTTTGTAGGGCCAGTCTTCGGGGTCCGTCGGTCCGTCGGAGATTTCGCCGTTTTCGACGCGGGCCATGCCGTGGACGCTGGAGTTCAGGGAAGTGTTGCTGGTCTGCAGGTAGAGCAGATCCTGACATTGCGGTTTCGCCGCGCTCAATTCTTCGAGGGTCTGGCGCAAATCCCCTTCAGTAAGAGTCCCCAAGTGGAACGCCTCGATGCAACCTTCTATTTGTCTGCGCTTGTCCATTGGGTCCTTTCAGCTTCCGTCAAGACTCTAGGTATTGGTCGCAGATCTGGACGGCATTAGCGGCCTGATTGATAAATACATCAATTCCACGCCGCACGCAGCAAGCGGACCCAGTTGCCGTGCATGATGTCGGCAACATCGGTCTGCGAGTAACCGCGGCGTTCGAGGATGGCGGGAATCTTCCGCAGGTCGGCGATGGTGTCGAGATCGGCGGGGCTCTGCTCCTTGCCGTAGCCGCCGTCTAGGTCGGTGCCGATGGCGGCGTGGTGGGAGCTCCCGGTCAGCTGGCAGATGTGGTCGATGTGGTCCACCACAGTCTCCAGCGTAATGCCCGTGTTGTCCATGGCGGTCCGGTCCCACAAGGGGGAGATCATCCAGATATCCATGGCTGTGCCAATGACGCCGCCGCGCTGAGCCAGCGCTTTGATTTGTCGATCGTCGAGCTGGCGGTCGTGGTCGCACAAGGCCCGGCAGCAGTTGTGCGTGGCCAGCACGGGACCGGTGAAAATCTCCAGGGCTTCCCAGAATGCCTGCTCGGCTAGGTGGCTCACATCGAGGATTGCCCCGGCCGCCCCCAGGGCTTCGAGCATGGGGCCGCCTCTGGCCGTCAGGCCGCCGGGAGCTTGGGTCCCGTGTGAGTAGGAGCTGACCCCGTAGTGACACAGACTCACGACCCGCAGACCTTCATCCCACCACTCGGCCACCTGTTCGGGTGCCACAATGCCGTCCGCCCCTTCCATGCTGAGGACAAACCCCAGCGGGGTCGCCTGCGGATCGTCGTCCCACTCGGCCAGATGGGCGTCGAGTTCGGTGCGATCGCGTATCTGGCGCAAGACGCCCTTGGCCTCCATCAGGCGGTAGTAGGCTAACTCGCCCTTGCACTTGGCGTAGGCGATGTCCTGGGTACGCACCCCGGCGAAGCGCTTGCCCATCGAAGCGAGCCGACAGCCCATCGTGACGAAGAAGAGGCCGATCCCGCCGCGCCGCAGTTCGGCGAAATTCACCACGTTCAGGCCGCGGCCTTTCTGCCCCATTCCGGCTTCGGCCTCGCGTATTTGGGCGATGGGCTGGAGCAAGTCCCGGTCCCATTCGAGCGCGTTGTAGGCGATATCTAGGTGGGCATCGACGATCAGCATGGAGGTCCTCCCTTCAATATTTGAAATTGCGTTCTATGTCCCGGTTGACGGGAAACTGGCAAGTGGCAATTTTCAACTTCACCGCATACTCCTATCCATTGCGGGGCGCGTCACCGCCTTGTGGCTCTGGAGAAAAGATAAATCAGGGCGGCGACTGCGAACAAGTAGGGAGGGAGAAAGACAGCCCACCGCTTGACCAGCCCTCCTCAAAGGCCCTTTATAATTCCCATCCATCTCGTTGCCCAAGCACCAGATGAAGAAGGAGACACTGACGATGGCGGACGAAGGCAGCGCGCAGTACCCCGGTATCAGGATCACCGCCGTGGACACCTTCCTGGTGGAAGGCAACTGCTGTTTCGTGAAGATCAGCACCAACGAGGGGGTCACGGGACTAGGCGAGGGCTCGATCAGCGACAACAAGGTGGGCACCATCGCCCACTGCATCAAAGACCTGGAGGGCCACCTCATCGGCAAGAATCCCACGGACATCGAGCATCTCTGGCAGGGGCTCTACCGCTGGAACCGCTGGCACGTGGGCGTGCTCTTCAGCACCGCCCTCAGCGCCATCGATATCGCCCTGTGGGACATCCTCGGAAAGATCGCGGGCCTGCCGATCTACAAGCTCCTCGGCGGCGCCGCGCGGGACAAGGTCCGCATCTACGCCGCCGGCAGCGGCAAGGCGGGCGTGCAGCGCGCCCGGAGCATGGGATGCAATGCCGTCAAGACGGGGCCGCCGGTGACCAAAGCCGGCGACCCGCTCACCGTGCCCATGCCCTGGGACCTGAACCGGGCGGCCGGGCAGATCGAGGAGATGCGGGTCGAAGGGGGCGATGACTTCGACATCCTCATCGACGCCCACGGCCGGCTGACGCCGACCATGGCCCTGGAGTACTGCAAGGCCGTCGAGCCCTACCGTCCCTTCAGGGTGGAGGAACCGATCCAGGTGGAAGGATCCAACGATGCCCTCGAGTGGCTGAGCGACCACACGACGGTGCCCCTGTGCATGGGCGAGCGCAACTTCACCAAGTGGGGCTTCCAAGACATCATCGCCAAGCGCCTGGTGAGCTACCTCAATCCGGACATCGTCCACTGCGGCGGCATCTCAGAGTTCAAGAAGATCGCGGCCATGGCGGAGGCGCAGTACATCCAGGTGTCTCCCCACATCACCTACAGCAAGGTCGGTCTCACCGCCGAGATCCACATGGGCCTGAACTGCCCCAACAGCGTCATCCAGGAGATGGGGTCCTACGCGAACGAGCCCTTCAAGGAGTCCACGGACTGGATGGACGACCTGTTCTTCGGGCACAGGTACCAGATCGAGGACGGTTTCGTGCGGTTGCCGGACGCCCCCGGTCTCGGACTCGAGCTAAACGAGGAGGTGGCCCGAGCCCACCCCTACGAACCGCAACTTCGCGCGGAGCTCAGGTACGAGGACGGGTCGGTGGAGGACAACTGAACGGCGGCCAGGAAGGCTCCGAGTTGCGGAATGTATCGACTCACTGGAGAGACATAGTGCTGAGTAAAGAACTGCAAAAGGAACGGCGCGCCAAAGTGGTGGATCGCCTGGTTGAATTGACCCTCCCCTATTACGATGAGAAAGGGATCTGGCAAGGGCTGAAGTATGAAGAGGAAGAGCCTGTAGGACTGCGCCTGACCCTCTGGACCATTCTCATCTATCTCATCTCCACCAATAGAGAAGCCAATGAGATGGCTTTGAAAATCATCAAAGCCAGAGAATGGAACGATAGAGGGCTGGCGGGACTCTTTAACAGCATCGGATCATTGCAGGTCCTGTGCGGCTACAAAGAGAAGCTGGATCTGGATAGCCTGTCGATTATGGAGCAGCACGCCCGGGACGGCATCGAGATCGCTTTGCGGGGATACCATTTCTCTGGAGCCAATGACAATCATCCGGCCATAGCGACTTCCATGTGCATTCTGGGCCACGCGTATTTCGGCGATAAAACACTGATTGAAGAAGGGATGATCAGGCTGAGGGAATTTGAGAGTCTAATGATCCGTCGGGGACTTTGCAGCGAGTATAGCAGTCCCAATTACTCAGGGGGCACCACCCTGGCCATGGCTGAAATTGTGAATTACAGCACAGACAAAGAGGCCCGGGAGCTGGCTTTAAAACTGGAGGAACGGATGTGGGTAGATGTCCTCTCCCATTACCACAACGCCACCTCGGAAATGGCCGGCCCGTTTGCCCGTTCCTACGAAGCAAACGACGTGGCCAACCCGGATTTGCACACTGGTTTGTATTACATGGTCTTTGGTGATGATATGACCATACCCCCCTTTGTAGAACTCCTCGCGTCAGAAAACGGAGACGGAAAGATTCTGTACGCTGAAAGCATCCGAGCCCAGCAGATTCCGGCCACCTGGCAGACCAGTGCTGACTATCACTGTCCGCAAAAGCTGATAGACTGGGTCGTTAACCGATCCTATCCCTTTGAATTCAAAGCCACCACAGAGAGCCGCAGCTATTTTGATTCAGGCATTAGGGATCCCGATTCGAAATACTTGAAGGAGATCGAATACCCCTCCCAAAGCGGGCTTGTTCAGGTCTATATGCAACCCCTCTATTCATTGGGGACGGCCTCCAACGATTTCTTGGACGGCCTGCATACCAACCATTTCAATATTCTGTACTGCCGGGACAAAGACGTAAAGGGCCACGGTGATGTGGGCAATGTGATCTGCAGAATGGTGGTCAACGATAAAGATCCCCATAGAGGCGTGTACCTTTTTCCCGACGAAGGGCGGAAATGGGCTTTGCAGCATCAAAACACCGCTCTGGTGGTCTATGCACCGAAGCTCCCCGGCCATACCGATGTGACCAGTCTAAAACTCTCTTTGGCTTTTGCGACCAACTATACGGTCCCTGAAGAAATCTGGCTGGGAGACCAGAGAGTCACTGACTTTACAGAAACCAGCGTGGAAACCTGCCCGCTTTTTGTTAAGGACGGCCCGGTCTATATGGCCTTTCACCCCTTAAACAACACGGATCTGGGACGGGCCTACTCCATCAGAGTAGAAAAGTACGACCCGTTTGTGCTGGTTTCCTTCTACAACCTCTGCGGCCGAAGCGAAGCAGAGACGATTGATCCGCAGGAGTTCATGACGGTCAAAAACGGTTTTGTCTCTGTGGCCTCTTCGGAAGAGGAGAGCGGCAGTTTCAACGCTTTTAAAGCAAAATACACAGATTGTGAAATCACCGACCAGGGGGACAAAAACCGCCACATCAAGTATCAAAATGACGATCTCGTTCTCGAGTGTGAAGTGGCGCCCATCAGTAACAGCCTCCGCTTTATGGCCGTCAATGGTCGGGTTCCTGTTATTGACCGTATGGAGGCGGACAGCCTTGATGTGAAGGAACTCCCCCTCATGTGACTTTCAAGAACACGACTACCGGGAGAGAGGTAGATGACAACACCGTTCGAACTCGATCTGACTCATCATCCGTACTACGGCCTCGGGCACCTGTTTTTCTTCCACAAATCGGCAGACGGGATCCGAATCCTGGCCTGTCCGTGCCCGCCAGGAGTGCTGCCGCAGGTGCGCGAGGCGCAGACAACGGCGATCTACGCTTGAATTCATCATCAAGCTTGGGGCTATCCTATGAACAACACAAAAACACATGTCGCATCGGTCGCCATGCACAGCGCGATGGGCGACCCCACGACCAACCTCGACCGGATTGCCGAGTGGTCGAGAGAGGCTCACGAGCAAGGTGCCACGTTTGCGCTCTTTCCTGAAGAGTGCATCACGGGCTCGATGAACAAGTCGGACATTCCCCCCGAGGAGTCCATGCGGATCGCAGAAGCAGCGGCCGAGAAATCGGTTCCGTTCCTCGAATCGCTCTGCCGCGAGCTCGACATGACCCTTGTCGTCGGTACCATCGAGCCGGCGGGCGAGCGCTATCGCAACAGCGCCTACATCGTAGGGCCCGGCGGTTACCTCGCGACCTTCACCAAACTGCACATCCCGAATGAAACCGAGCGGGCCTGGTTCGAACCGGGGAGCCAGCTCCCCGTCGTGACATCGCAAGGCTGGACCTTCGGTGTGGGGATCTGCTACGACCTGAGGTTTCCGGAGATCTTCCGAACCGCCGCACAGGGGGGCGCGGACTTTTTCCTCCTCGCCGTGGGTGCAAGCGGCCGTGCTGACAACGTCACCCCTGACGGCGATCAGACCGAACAGGCCGCCGAACATCGACAGCTTGCCGCCCAGGTCCTGCCAGCAAGGGCCGTGGACAATGCGCTCTACATTTTCTACGCCAACCAGGCGGGAAAAAGCGGCAACGCATGGTTTCCAGGGCTCGCCTTCGCGATCGATCCGAACGGTCAGTTCATCGACGAACACGCGCCAGAGGAAGGCATGATCGTGACCGAGGTCTCGAGAGATTTAATAGAGAAAGCGCGATCGTCCGGTTGCTTCACAGCAAACGAGGCCAGGCCTGATCTTTATGCGTCACCTCAGATCGTGAGTGGAACCCCTGCTGATCACTCACCTCCCAGCCCCAGCGGATACGGGCTATAGCGCACCTCCACCTCGACCTCCTGGATGGTGACGCTTCCGGTCAGACCGGCCGGCCGGCTCTCCAGCGACACCTCTAGGAGGTTCCCGCCCTTGCGGGGCACGCAGTCGACGAGATCGAACTCCAGCCAGTGGTTCCGCGGGTTGGTGTAGGGATAGGCGTCGTCCTGCTTCCAGACACGGCGGCACGTCTCGCCGGCCAGCGAGTGTCCGTTCAGGGCGATGTTGAACCGGTCCGCGGATACGACGTTGGTCAGGTAGATGCGCAGCGTCGTCCCGCTGACGCGGCTGTCGGCCGCGGCGATGTCGTCGGCGATGGTGAAGGGGATTTCGTGGGCCGCGGTGGGGAGGGGCGGGGAAAGCTCGTGCGGGATATGGTGGCGATAGTCGACCCGGGCCGCGCCGTCGTACTTGCGGGCTAGGGCATAGCGCTTGTCGCGCCCGCGGACGAGCTGCGGCGAGCCGATCATGGTGAGGATGTTGCGCTCCGCGTCGCCGAGGGGCCAGTCCATCATCCAGGTGTACAGGCCGTCGACACCCTTCTCCCAGTAGTTGGCCGCGGCGGCCCGGAAGTGCTCCAGGTTGGGGTGCCGCCTTCCGCTGGCACCGACGACGTTGTCCTGCGTGTAGTGCTGCAGGAATCCGTAGACGGAGGCACCCGCGTCGTGGGCCGGCCCGACCACCCAGTCGAAGGGCATGTCGGGATCGAGAACGGTGTAGATGTAGGCCACCGGCACGACGAAGTCGAGCAGCCCTTCGCCGAGCCACGTCCTCACGTCGAGGCCCTGCTCGAGGTTGCCCTGCTCCGTGGGGAAGATCCGGGCACCCACCAGGCTCGGCTCGCCCGGCCGCGAGCGCACCATCTCCGCTGAGCGCCGCACCCACTCGGTCATGGCCGCCGTGTTTTCGGGAGTCCCTCCGTCGTTGAAGTAGAAGTACCCGCTCTCGCTGAAGGCTGCCGTGAAATCCAGCTCGACACCCTGGATGGGGTATTCGGTGGCGAGCTCGCGCAGCACATCGTACTTGAGGTCCCGGACGCGCTCCTCGGCCCAGCCGGCACCGCCGTGCTCGATTTCGAGCTCCGGGTACATGCCGCCGAGCCGCTGCAGGCGCAGATCGGCGATGAAGTCCAGGCCGTGCTCGTGAGCGCGATCGACGAGCACCCGCAGCGGGTCGAGGCCGCGCTCCATCAGGCTGAGCATGCACGCCGCCGCCCGCCACTCGTAATTGTTCTTCGACTGCGGCTTGCCGTCCTCGACGGCGAACATCTTCCCCACCTTCGTGGGGTAGAAGGTACCGTCGCCGCGCTCGACGCAGTAGCTGAAGGTGTCGACGGCTGTACCCGCAACCTCGTCGATGGGTATCCAGGCGTCCTCGAGGCGCATGGGCGGCTCGAAGTGCCACAGGTACGAGTGCCGCGCGTCGTTGTGGTAGATCGTCCTGCGTCGTCTCATAAGGCTCTCCTTCCCATGGCTCACTCGATAGCGATATTTGTCGCCTGATGCCCTACAGTCTGCGCCTAAACTTCAACTCCTCAGATGCTCAGGAGACCACCGTTACGAACATCCGCTGAGATTTCCTAAGGAGCGGATCTCCCTATGACTTTATGACTTAGCATAATAAGTATCGTTGAGGCGATGCGAAAGGAGGAGCGGTACCATTTCTTCCTTCGCTTAACAACTCGTTTTGCTCGGCGGTGCTAGGCGCGTCAGATCTCAGAAGAATCGTGCTATCTCAAGTTATCGCAAGGAGTTACGTAGAACATTCCAGCCTCGCGGGATTGGTTGCGATTATCCACACAAACTCTTTGATTCTAATGGTGGTCCAATTCGCTATTCTGACGAAAGGCACGGCTGACGATGATGACCGAATCGCCACTCGGCAACGGGTGTGCCTCAGCCAATAATGTGGGCAGCCGGGTCTCCCTATGAGTTTTCTCTGTACGGTGCCGATTTTGAACAGCGTCATATAATGCACAGGGAGATTCTTGATGTGGAAGAGGTAATATGCTGGTTCAAATGGGGCAACATTGATCATGAGTTGGCGGAGCAGTCGATGAGGCTCTTTGCCGATTGTGTCATCCCGCGTTTCCGATGATAAGGAAAGTGCACCTTCGCTTAACACGCCCGTGCCCGGCTTCGCTTCGCTCCGCAGAAACCGCCTTGCGGCTTCGGGTTTCTTGCAGATGCGTACGAAACAGCGATCAAACTGAGGGAGAAACTGGTTGCTCGGCATGAGTAACCATACGGCGTATAACACCCCGTGCCTGGCTTGGGTGCTGGTGCGCCTTTGCGCAACCGCTTCGCGGTTCGGGCATGGCGAAAACGTTAGACGCAACGCGGTCAATTGAATCATGTCAGTTACTTTGGTAAAGCACTATGATCCGACCTGGCCTTCATGGTTCGAAGAGTTGCGACACCGTTTTGACTCTGTTTTGTCAGGAAGATGTTGCAGCATCGAGCATGTCGGTAGCACATCTATCTCCGGAATGACCGCCAAGCCAATCATTGACATTGACATTGAGCGACAGGATTTTGAGAGTACGAAGGACCGGCTTGCAGAGATCGGATGCTGGAGCCCCTGGGGTGTCGGTGCAGTCTGTATTTACCATTTGACAAATAGCACCGCGCAACGTCTAACACCTCGGTGTTGCGCTGCGGCAGCTACACCGCCTTGGCCTTCGGCAACCCGCTGTGCGGAAAGGAGGTCCCGACCTGGGTTTTCCACGGTGCGCAAGACGAGGCAGTGCCGTTGAAACAATCACAGGAGATGGTTGATGCTCTCAAGGCTGCCGGAGGCAATGTCCGCTTTACTGTGTACCCCGAAGGGGGCCACGTGGAGGCGTGGCAAAATGCATACAGCGATCCTGACCTGTGGGAGTGGTTGGCAAAGCAGCGACGGGCCAAGTAGTGTCAAAAACGCTCTCACCGAGCCTGCTTCGATCCGTTCGGCAGCCGAATCAGGGCAATATGGCTTCTATTTTTACTTGGCCCTCGTCCCAAATCACCGTGCCCGCGCCCACTTCAGCTAGCTCGACTACATCGCCGGACACCTCCAATCTTAACGAGGTCATCCCGATTCCGCTGTAGGCGGCAACATACCTTTTGCCCCCCGGGCAGGCGCAGAGCCATATCGGGCCCTTGTCGCAGGTGAGAGTGGCACCGCCGATGGAGACCTGTCCGGAAGCGCTCTGTCGGGCGTAGGGCGACTCATGCATGGGCCAGTTTAGGGAGCCGTCCTGGGTCCAACGCCGCTTTAGCGACCACTCATACAGATCGACTTCGATGCCGAGTATGCGGTCGTCGCGCGCGTACTCCACGCGGAGCGCGCGCTCGCCACCCGCGGTATAGGTGGCGGGCGGGGCCGCCTCGTCGACGAGCGCGCCGCTCGCTACCTCGGCGGCAAAATTGGCACCGCTGGCGTAGTCGGTGCGCTCGGCCAGTTCGGCGTAGAAACCGCAGCGGGGTTGGCCCTGGTAAAAGGAGCCGGGTTTGGCCATTTCCCAGAAAGTCTTGGCCGGTCCCGTATAGTTGTACATCTCCAGGGCCAGATGACCGTCCAGTTCGACCAAGCGGATGGGGGCACCGCCGCCCAGATCGGTCAACTCGAGCGGCTGGACGGCAGTCCACAGGGCACCGCTGCCGACGACGACCACCTTGCCCCGGGGCACTGCCGCCGGCAGAGAATCTACTTTGTGCTGGCCGATCCAGATCTCGTCGACCTGCTCGATCTCGGTCCACACGAGCACGGCTTTGGCGCTGGTACGCCGCGTCCAGGCGTCCAGGTCGCGCGGGGCGTAGAGGCCGATGGCGCGACCCCGCTCGTGCACGCCGTAGAAGTGGCCCTCTTCGGGAACGACCTGTCCGGGCGCGCGCGACGGCGTCGTCTGGAAGCTGAGCCACTGGTCGTCGAGTATATAACGCGAAAAGAGCACGCCGCAACGCGCGCCATGCGGGAGCCGGTACTGCGCGTGAAATACGCTGGACTGCAGGGCGATAAAGATGACTTCCTGGGTCTTCAGTTCGCAAGAGGCCACGCCCAGACAGAACGAGGGACTGTGATAGGTGCTCAGCGCCACGGGCTCTTCGCCATGGGCCGTTTCGTCTATTTGCTGCGGCACGTCGGGCCGCTGCAGCAGGTCGCCGATCCAGGCGGGTAGCTGCCCGCCATCCAACCACGCGCGCACGTCATCGGCGTTAAAGGCGTCGGCGTTAAAGACGGCATGGCTATAGGCGCGGCTGAAGGGGCCGGCCCAGCAGCCGATGCCGGGGTGTACGTGTAACGCAGCGGAAAGGCCGAGACGAGCGAGCATGGTGCGGGCGCGGATGCGGGTATGTTTGTCCTCTGTCAGTTCGGCCAGGTGGCCCAGCACGCGCACGGCGACAGAGACGTAGTTGGGGCTATTGTATTCGGCAGGCAGGCCGTAGGTGTCCACGTGCGCCATCCAGCGCACCAGTTTTTCCCGGCCGCGCCGGCCGATATTATTATCGCCCAACAACTGGCCGCCGAGGCAGGAGTTGGCGATGTCCTTGAGGACGATGTTGGTATAGGCCGGGGCCACGTCGATGCGCGCGATTTCCTCCAGGCCCAGCGCGACGGCGCGGCGCATAGCCGCGACCAAGTCCGGGGGCAGGGCGTCTGATGTTTTGCACAGCACGGGAATGCAATAAAAGAGCACGAACTGCACGGCATTGAGATCTTCGACGACTTCGTCTTCCAGCTCCCAGCGAAAATTGCCGCGGTGCGGTTGGGTGTCCCGCACTTCCTGGCAGGCGAGCACGGCGCGAAAGATGAGAGTGGCTTCGGCGATGGCGGCGGGTGCGCCGCTGGCCATCAGCTCGGAGGCCAGTTGAGCCGAGGGTATGGTGGCGTGAAAGATGTGCCCGCGCACCTGATGGGTGACCATGTGTGCCTCGGCGTCGTAATTTTCGGGCAGAGCCGGCGGTGATGGCAAGGTGGATTCCTCGGTGAAGTTGTGAGAAAAGTAGAGTTTCAATAGGAAGAAGATAAAGTGAGTGTCAAAAAAAGCGATTTGCTGATCGGGGGCCAAATGTGTCCCCCAACATCTGGACGCTACTATCCCCTGTATAGCCCCGTAGACGGCACATTAGTCGCCGAAGTCGCCGATGCCAGTCGGGCCGACGTGGATCGGGCCGCTGCTGCTGCGCGCGAAGCATTTTATGCCGAGTGGAAGCGGCGACGGCGACCGTGGGATCGGCCTTCCCCGGGCAGGCGTGCTCGGCAATAAGTCGGGTTTTGCTGCACGAATCGCTGCGCGACGAATTTATCGCTCTATTAAAAGAAAAGGCGCAGACCGCAGGGCCCAGCATGTTGATCGACCAGGCGGCGGTAGAGCGCGTGGAGCGCTACGTCGAGATGGGAAAAGCACAAGGGTCTCTACTGTTTGGTGGCGCACATCCGCCGGGAGACGAGTACGCGAAGGGTTGCTATTTTGAGCCCACGGCCTTTGCCTTTGCAGATCAGTCCGGTCCGGTTTGCCGCGACGAAATTTTCGGACCGGTTGTATCCGTGCTGACGTTTGCTAGCGACGACGAGGCGCTGGCGTTGGCTAACGATACGGACTACGGACTGCTCGTTTCGCTCTGGACTCTAGATCCTGAGCGACAACGCTATTTTGTGCGGCGATTGGAAGTGGGGGTTGTGACCATTAATAGTGCCAGTATGCTGAGCCATCGCACACCCTGGGGTGGTTTTAAGCAGAGCGGCATTGGCCGGCGCTACGGCGAGATGGGTCTGGAGCCTTTTTTTGCATACAAAACGGTGTGGATCTCTTGAAAGGGGCGAGTTAAATCAGCAAACGCGTTGCGGTATTATTGACATTCACTAAAATTGGTTTACATTATACGTTTATGACTTGGACTCCTACTCATTTGACCCGTGCCCAGTTAGAAGAGCGCCGCCTTGCCGGGGCTCGGCTTTTGCAAGAAGGCCGCTTGTCGCAAGCGGCGATTGCTCGGCAGTTGGGCGTCAGTCGCATGGCCGTATCGAAATGGGCCCAGCGGTTGCGCACCGATGGAGTGGTTGGGCTGCACCGGCGGACGCCTTGTGGACGCCCGTCGAAGTTGAGCCTCCGGCAAAAGCACCAACTGAAGCAGCGCCTCCAACAGGGGGCCCTACGTGCGGGGTTTGCGACCGATCGCTGGACGCTCAAAAGAGTCCAGCAGCTTATCGAGCGCGACTTTGCCATTACCTATCATCCCCACTATCTAGCCCGCTTGCTCCACCAACTCGGCTTTAGTGTGCAACAACCCGTTGATCGCGCCTTGGAACGGGATGATGCCCGCGTCGAAACGTGGCTGAAGTGCGATTGGCCTCGGATAAAAAAAAGCCCGTCGGCTTAAGGTGGATGTGGTCTTTTTGGATGAATGCGGCTTTTCGTTTACCGAGAAGCTAACCACCACGTGGGCTCCTATCGGATGCCCGCCGGTGATCCGGCGGGTTAAACGGCAACGCCGGGTGCTTTCTAGTGTGGTGGCGTTGACCCTGCGCGGTAAAATCTACAAACGCCATTTTCGCGGCTCCATTGGTGCCGCCCAAGTAGTCCGCGCCCTCCACCATGTGCGGCGATGGGTAGGAACCGGGTTTATTTTGATTTGGGATCGGCTGTCGGCCCATCGCGCCCAACCGGTCAAAGACTATCTACAGGAGCATCCTGAAATCCGGGTCGAATGGCTGCCGCCGTATGCCCCCGAAATCAATCCAGAAGAATTCTGTCATGGCACCGTCAAACAGCATCTGCGCAACAGCACCTGGGATACCGTCGAGGCCATGCAACGACATGTCGATCGACAGTTCGCACGCTTACGCCATCGGCCAGATATGATACTGGGCTTCTTCCATCATGCACAACTAACCGTAAACAAACTTTGGTGAACCTCAATAATGACAGATCTACTGGTTTGTTCCGGCGTCTTCGCTTTTGAATGTATTGACACACAGAAGTTTGAGTTTTATGACGAAGCTCTAAGGCTCTTTAATGCGGTAAGCCCTGATCAGGAGATTGTTGATAACAAAGACGGGCAAAAGGACATGCAATTCGGCAAGGGCGATAACCTGCGAAACTTTACCCGGGATTATGTGAATAAAAAGTCTGGCGATTTCAGTGTCGTCTTTGAGGCAAAGAATGACAACCTCCGCAAAATCGGTTTCACACCTGGGCCATGGTTTGATCGTTGGGGCATTAACGCAGATTACAGCTTGCACCTGCTGCTTAGGGCTCAAAGCGGAGCAGAAAAAGTTTCACTCATACTGCTCGATACCAACGGCAATAAAGCTTCTTACCTTTTGTCCGATTTTAACTGCAATGACCAGTGGCAGGAGATTGTTGTACCGCTGTCAGACTTCAAATCACAGAGTGCTTTTGACTTCAATAGTGGCATAGCAGGCTGTGAAGTTGCCTTGAAGCTGGCAACGGGTGATAAGGTATGGTTCGATGAGGTGTACTATCAAAACGCTTCCAGCGGTCATATCGTTGGCGTAACGGACAAACTTTTGAGCCAGAGAATTGCAGAGGCCAGAGAAACCAGACAAGCTCGTAATGCCTTCGCTTTTCGCGAACTGTTATCGCATCAGAGCAAGACCTACGAAGTGACAAAGTTTCATCAAGCCGAGGCTCTGATAGAGCTTGGTGAAAGGCTTGATGAGGCCAATGCTTTAATGGTCAAACTGATGAGCGACCCAGAGGAAAATGAAAACCTTTTTGGCACACCGCTCTATGAGGGCTGCAGGTCGTATAATCTTGTTTTTGATTATGGAAGCAATGGTCGCATTGCAAAGGGCAAGCTTTACCCTGAAACAGAAAGACTTCTTCTTGAAAATCTGTGGGATGCCTGGAAAATCGCCAACGACATCGCACTGTCGCGCAAAAACACATGGTGGCTTCAGGGTAGCGAGAACCATGACCTTGTTTTCAAACTAGGCGCTCTTTTTACCTCACAGATTTTCATGAACCACCCCGATTTCAAGGACAGGGTCTACCCGAACCTTGGTCAGGGCGGAGCTTACGGTTATGGCAAGCATTCTGGAGTGCTGGGAGGCAGAGCTGACTGGAGCGATGGCAAAAAATACACTGCAAAAGACCATTACGAGGCATGGGTCAAGTTTTTCCATAACTACCTGCCAGATAGAGCCCGGAAAGGCCTTTGGGTCGAGGTGCGCTCTTCGGGTTATATGAGATTGCAAACCTCCGCCATGAACGAGCTCGTCACCTACGCTGCGGATTCTAAAATTCGCAAGTATGCCAACAACATTCTTGATATAATGTGGGCTGACTGGGCTCAAGATGAAGTATCAGGCTTACCAGGCGGTGCTACAACCCGCTGGAGCAGCAGAACAGGTTTGCGTGACTTTTTTAACTTTTGTATGGGTTCGGCAGGTTCTTTGCCCTACCCGCAGATGCGAAATATGATAATGGGAGCTTATGAGCCAGATCCTCTGCTTTGGGCATTGGCATTAGACAGAGAGTCGCTTGGCGAGTTCGAGTTTGTTTCAAGAAGGCCTGGCGAAGAAGAAAATGTATGGCCAAGGCCTCTGGGCAATGAGTGGTCTTTAATGTGCGATACCGAGTCTCGATTCTTACGTTATAGCTGGGTTACACCAGATTACGTTATCGGCACACAGATGGACCCGCCAGATGCGGTACACAGCCATCTGAGCCTTCATGGACGTTGGAACGGCGTTATCTTTGGTGCGGCCAATCCGATCTCAAGCTACAATTACAACGGAGTGTACCCTCAAACTATTGACACTTCAGACCCTGAAAAATGGGCAAATATGAGGTATGTCGGCAAATATGGCATGGGGTTATACCGCAGTGTTCAGCACAAAGACGTTCTGATAACACAATCTGCTCGAAGTGTTTTTCGTATTGACCCGACGTGGTTCCCAGAATATGACACTGCTGATACGAAGTTTATGTTTGGTCTTGGCGCTGATGTAGGTATCGTCTTTAACGGTGTTGAAACTATCGTCGAAAGAGATGGTTGGATTTTTACGAAAAAAGGTAATGCCTTCGTTGCAGTACGGCCTCTTAGCGGCAGAGTCTCAGCAGAGTTTCAAAAAGTTTGGGACGCCGGCAAACGTGGCGCGAGCCTGCCGCCAAGAACCAGAGAACTTGATATTTCAATTGACTCTTACACCTGGAATAAGGAAAAGTCAATCGCCAAGCTCAATGACAAGCACAGCCCTGTTATTATTGAAACCGGCAGAAGAGAAAACTATGGCAACTTTGAAAACTTCCAGGAAAAAATCCTCAGCAATAAAATTACGCTTCTTGGTACACTTGTACCTCGTTACGATATCGTAGTCTATAAGGGCAGTAGCCCTGATGCTAAGGAATTGGTTTTTAACGGTTGCGCGCGTGATATACCAACGATTGGCGGGGAGTACGTCGATTATACGCCGAAAAATGTTTTCCAAAGCCCTTATATGCTCTCGAAGTATAATAGTGGTGTTGTTACCATCATACGCGGTAATGACAAGAAAACGATAAAATTTTAAAAGCATGCGGATATCCCTGTTGATGCAGAGGTTAGGAGCTGGGAGGAGCTTCTGGAGTTGGCTCAAGCGTATTTGTAGGAGAGAGAGCCAACGTCGTGTAACAACGCGTTTTGCGCAATGCATGAGCAATTATGACCTCGAATCCATCTATTCGGCTAGCTGAGAATTCGGATCGCGACTCGGTATTTCGTCTTGCCAGGGACTTCGTCACCTCGTTCGAGGTGGAGAGACAAGAGTTCGACGCCGTCTTTGATCGGATCCAGCATGAGGATTCGATCTGGCTTGGGGTGGCCGAGTCCAATACCAAATAGGCAGACCGAAACCTATGACGATAGTACTTGATTCAACGAACAGTTCAGAGCTTGTAGTAGCGCTGGAAGAGGCGGCGCTGAACGGGCTACCCGCGCTGAAAACAGAATTCTACGACGGCTGGATCGTTCGAATGTCTGGGGGATACAGTCGCCGGGCCAACTGCGTAGTCCCGCTGTATGGATCCACAACCCCGCTTCAAGAGAAGCTGTTTCATTGTGAAGCTGCGTACGCGCGGGCTTCGCTACCTTGTCTTTGCAAGATTGTTCCTGCCTGTCAACCTGGGAATTTGGACGAGACCTTGGCACAGCTTCAGTACGCTAGAGACGCCGATACACTGGTTCAAACCAAGCGGCTTGAGGCCCGTTCCGCTAGTTCCTCTGCCATAACGCTAGACGAATGTGCAACAGATGAATGGCTCGAAACCTGGAGACGTCTGTCCGGTCGCAGTCAGCACTCTGAGGTATTTCGCAGTTTGCTCAACGCGATCCCCACTCCTTCGGCCTATGTTATCGCCCGGACTGATGGCAAATCCGTAGGCTGCGCCCGCGCAGTTGTTTCGGGCTCAATCATGGGGCTCTTTGATTTGCTGGTTGATCCCAAGCATCGGGGTCAGGGCTTCGGCCGTGGGCTCCTTGAGGCACGCCTCAAATGGGGATTTGAGCAGGGGGCGCGTCTGGCTTTGGATCTGAGCGACTCAACCCGCGAGAACAGTTAGCATGGCAAGGCAACCCCTACAAGTGATCGTGATACCATTCAGAGAGAGTGAGAATGTCGGATACCAGTTTGCCGTCTTCCATCGGGCGGATGACTCTATGTGGCAGTTCATTGCAGGGGGTGCCGAAGACGATGAGACGGCAGAGCAAACCGCACGGCGTGAGGCGGAAGAGGAAGCAGGCATTCCAAAGGGGGCACGTTTCTTGCGGCTGGATTCTCGGGCCTCCGTCCCCAAGACGGCATTCTCACCAACAGGGGAGCAGAAATCCCTTTTCGCCGGTTGAGTATCATCAACGGCTTAAGGCTTGGTTGGATGGCGACGAATGGGAGATAGCCCTGTTCATAGATCCCAACGGGGTCATACTAGGCTACGCGGTCTACAAATTTCAGGGCGATTATTACTATCCGGACCAAGAAGTCGTTTACCTCCGTCAGTTCTTCATTGATCGGCCCCATCGTGGACAAGGCGTAGGCAGTGCGGCTTACCAACTCTTGGCGGACGAGCGATTTCTCGGGAGAGAGGTTTCGTTGGACGTGTTGGCGACTAACCCAAGCGGGAAACGCTTCTGGCACAAGTTGGGCTTCGAGGAGTATTTCGTGTCGCTGAAGAAGGCGTGATCCGCGCGGTTCGCAAACCGGCGAAACGCTAAGCGAAAGTGCAGAATACCATGTCGACACTGGAATCACAACGCGCCTGCCTTGAATTCCAGTGAGATAATCGAATACTTCAATGAGATAATGTAGTTCATTAAGACTAGACAGATCAGTTTTCAGATCCGGATTTGCGCTCGATCATAGCGAAAATTGGTCAAGTTGATTCAGGATGGATTGACCCTAACAATACGACGATAGGTAACTCACAATGATTGATGATTCCTATGGTTCGGGAGCGAAACATTACGACGCGGCATACAGCGTCAAGGAAGATTTGGTGGACAGGGACTTCTATCTCGATCTAGCCAATGAGTATGGTGGACCGGTCCTCGAGTTTGGCTGCGGCACTGGGAGAATCACCTTGCCGCTGGCGCGACAAGGTGTTGATGTCACGGGGATAGATGCTTCTCATTCAATGCTGGAGGTCTTGCGCACCAAGCTCGCCAAGGAACGTGGGAGCGTACGACGGAGAACACGAGTTATAGAGGGAGATTTTCGCACCCATTATTTGGGTGATCAATTTTCCTTGGTAGTAATTCCGTTCAGACCCATGCAGCATATGTACACTACGGAAGATCAACTAGCGGCCCTGAAAAACGCCGGGAGACACTTGGCAGATGGCGGTATCCTCGCGTTTGATGTATTCAATCCTAGTTTCGACAAAATTCTATCGGGTGTCGGCGAAGAATACTTGGACCTGGAGTGGCCTGCACAAGATGGGACTGACCGGATGTTCCGCCGGTACTTTGTAAAGGACGAGATTGACCTGATCAATCTGAATTTCTCGGGCAGGTTTATCTTCCGCTTGTGTGAAGTTGATAAAGTTCTGTCTGAGGAAGTGCAGCCATTGAAGATGAGTTTCTATACGTATCCTCACCTCAAGTTGCTTTTCTGCGCTGCCGGTCTTGAGAGTGTAGGAGAATTCGGATCATTTGATCGGCGACCAATAGGGCCCGAGGCACCCGAAATGATATTCCTGCTGAAGCGTCGGCAATAGTCTTTTTTCGCAGCCACCTGTTGCAGTACAGGTGGCACCTCGCAGTTCTGGCACGGCGAAAACGTTAATGGAAATTCGAGAGTTACCCTATTATCGCATGCCATATGAATAACGAATTCTCTGGCGTGAATATCGATAGTTATGTTCACTGCCGAGCCGACTGCCGCGATTCTGGCTATACTGGAACTCATCCCCGTCCTCCAGCGGCGTTTCTCCATTGACCCGGACCGCTGTTATGTCATCGGGCATTCGATGGGCGCACACGGAGTCTGGGACCTCATCATGCGAGTCCCTAATCTCTTCGCGGCGGCAGTCCCGATAGGGGGCTGGGGGCGTACCGAATGGGCAGACCGGATGGTCGGTAAATCGATCTGGGCTTTCCACGTCGACGGCGACCCCGTGATGAAGGTCAAATACACCAGAGATATGATCGCTGTGATTAGGAGTGCAGGAGGAAATCCCAGGTATACGGAATATGAGGGTACATCTCACGGCGATCTTCTACGCGCCTATAAGGAACCCGAACTTTTGCCCTGGCTATTTTCCCAACACCGAACTTAATAATGTGTCAGGTCAATCCGCGAAGAGCATCTGATCATTCCGTGACACGCTTTGCGCTACGGCGCTGCTCGCGCCTTGGCCTCGGCAATCGGTTCGCGGTTAGCAAACCGGCCAAACTTTGACATAGGATGAATCACCAATAGCAATCAGATGGGACCAGACAAGACACGAGAATTACCACCAACGATCCGATCAGCTACGTCCGCTGACGCCGAGATTGTAGCGCGAATTTATATCGATTCGTGGAACGCTGGATTTGGCGCACTGCTATCGCAGGCCAATAGAACTGTGACGCCAGCCCTTACTGAACGCTGGCGCTACGATCTTGCTCAGCCTGTCCCTCATCGTTGGTGGGTAGCCGAGCGTATGGGTTCAACTGTAGGGTTCGTCGGTATTGGACCCAGCCGAGATCCGGTGGATGCACGCCTCGGCGAACTTGATACTATCGCTGTCTATCCGTCGTACTGGCGTACAGGTATTGGCAGGGCGTTGATGTCTGTCGCTTTGCGTTATCTGGTTGCAGACGGCTACGATGAGGCGATAGTGTGGACTGTAGAAGGCTACGAGCACGGAATCGCTTTCTACGAGGCCATGGGGTGGTGCCGCGATGGTGGCGTCCGAGATGAAGGGCGACAAATCCGCTTCCGGCGCGACTTGTCTACTATCTAACGGCATAGGAGAGACACATTGAATTCAGTGTTGGCAAACGGGAAGCATCCTCTTTCCCGAGGGCGGTTTCCATTGGCTTCCAAGTACGATCCGGAGATTTGGATCTTCTGATGGCTGATAAGGACAAAGACTTAACATTTGTGCGGCTTGTTGCACGCAAAGTGTAGGACATAACTGCGCCCAACGGCACAACGATATCTGAAATGAGAAAAGAAGAATCCATCGACGCAGACTATCTGGCCCCAGCCAAATACGACCAGTACTACGGCGCGTATGCTACACTTCCAGATTGGTTTCTGGCTGAGCTCGCCTCCCGCGAGAGGGTCCTTGAGCTGGCCTGTGGAACGGGCCGGATAGCGATCCCCTTGGCAGAGCACGGCCTTGAAGTCACTGGGATCGACTATTCGGAGCCGATGCTTAGCCTTGCTAGGTCAAAGGCCGACGGCAGACAGGTGAAGGTCGAATGGATCCGCGACGATATACGCCGCTTTGACATCGGTAGGCAGTATGGGTCGATCTTGCTACTATACAACGCACTATGGCATCTGCATGACCTAGCGGATTTCGAGGAGTGCATTCGCTGCGTGCAGCGTCATCTCGCTCCGGGTGGTTACTTCATTTTGGACGTCTTTGTCCCTGGGCTAGAGATCCTCAATCGCGACCCAAGCAGACGGTATCCATTCTCTCGCTACACAGACGATGAAACTGGACAAGAGGTGCAAGTGACGCAGTCATATAGGTACGAAGCAGACACCCAGATCGCGCGCATGGTGCACTACAGAGAGGACTCTGATGAGATCGTTGGCGGTCTGAATCTCAGGATGTATTTCCCGCAGGAACTGGATGCCCTGCTAAAGTACAATGGAATAAGGATCAACGAGAAGTTCGGGAACTGGGACCGAGACGCCTTTGGGCCGGACTCTAGACATCAGCTTTGTTTCTGCACCACGACGGAGACCGACTAAGCTTTGCAAGTGACGTTTCTCGGAACATCAGCCGCGCCGTCGATGCCAATACCCTTCTGCGTATGTCAGGCGTGCTCAGAAGCGAGGCGGGCCGCCGGCAAGAACCTCCGCAAGCGGTCGTCTATCGCAATCAACGATGACCTACTAGTGGATATTGGTCCAGACATAGCGACCGCGTCATTCGCTCACGACGTTTCTCTGACTGGCATCAGTATCTGCCTATTGACACATGCCCACGCGGACCACTTTGATCCAGAGTTCCTCATGTCAAGACACGAGGAATATGCAACGGTCGTCGCACAGGAAATGCTTCTAGCAGGTTCAATCGATGCACTGAGGTCTATTGATGAGGTTTTGGGCAGAAGATGCGAGTACGGAAGTATTTTCGCTCAAGACACACAGCGCGCCCTGAAGATCAATCTGCTGACCGTCGAGCCGTTCAAGGCTCAAGTCGGCGGCGATTACCGCTTCACGGGGTATCCCGCGAACCACGGCACCGAAAAGGGGTGCCTGCTTTACTCAATCGAGCAAGGCCAGCACGCCATATTTTACGGTACTGATACCTCGATTCTATCAGAGCAGGTCTGGGAGCATCTTCTGTTTGCAGGTACGCAGTTCGATTTGCTCGTCCTTGATCACACGTATGGCATCGGCTTTGACGTTAGTCCGCCTGATCATCTGGCATCCGTTGACGTAATAGGCCACGTCGATCGCTTTCGGCGCAGCGGTCTTCTCAAGGACAACGCGGAAGCTTACGCGACTCATATCTCACACGAAGGATACCTAGAGCATGACGAACTGGACGAGTATGCCGCAGCACATGGCTACAGAGTAGCATTTGACGGATTGTCGCTGTCATTCGACGCTTGAGTAAAGTAAGATGATGCAGATCTCGATCGAAGATAAACCCCGTCCTGAGGATTGCGATTTCGTTCGCAACCGTCTCCATGCAGTCTTTACTTGAAAGGTGATTTTATTGAAGCGATCATACGAAAGACAAGTGCAACACACTAAGAAAGTAGCGTTCGTCCTCGGCACCGCTAGGGACAACGGCAATACTCGGCTCCTACTCGACAGGCTCACGGATCTACTTCAGATTCGCAAGGACATCGGACGCTCTCTTGCAGGACGAGATACGTGGCTTGTTGCCACTGGAACAGATGACGCCTTGCCTGTCGGGTTCGAAGTACCTTTCGCTCGCACATCAAAGTACTTCGACATGAACTATCGAGGGGCACTCTACATTCAGATTCGCGACGATTTTAGCATACCGCCAGATACAATGGAGTGTATCCGAAACTTTGCTAGCCAAATCTTTCACACCTCTTGAAAATTTTATACGAAGGCAAGAAATGAGTGAATATAAGATCGTTGAAAAAACAGAAGTCCCCGCCACAGTCAAATCGTTACAGGCTGACCTCCGTGCGCTTGGCGTCAAACCGGGGATGGTCGTGTTGGTGCATTCGTCCTTGAGTGCAATGGGATGGGTGTGCGGAGGAGCTGTAGCGGTCATCGTTGCCCTGCAGGAAGCCTTGGGCTCGGCTGGAACGCTTGTGATGCCCGCCCACTCGCCCGACCTGACTGAACCGAGCGGATGGGAAAGTCCGCCCGTCCCCAAGTCGTGGTGGCCGGTAATACGCGAAAACATGCCGGCCTACGATCCAGTGCTTACCCCCACTCGTTCCATGGGCATTATCGCGGAGACATTCCGCAAGCAGCGAGACGTTCTCCGCAGCGTACATCCGCAGGTCTCGTTTTGTGCATGTGGACCCCAAGCATCGCGCATCACCGATAATCACTCATTGGCCTTTGGTATGGGTGAGCATTCGCCGCTTGCGAGAATTTACGATCTGCACGGCTTTGTCCTTCTTCTCGGTGTGGATCATGGAAATAATACGTCCATGCACCTTGCGGAACATCGGGCGACTTTTCCAACCAAACGCGTCATCCAGCAGGGCGCGCCAATCTCTCCGTCGGGTTCGCGGAGATGGGCTACCTTTGAAGATGTTGACATCGATAGTTCAGATTTTGATCGCATCGGCGAAGACTTTCTGCGATCAGAGGCAGGCCACGCGGTCCGCCGCGGCCGGGTTGGTCTTGCAGATTGCCAGCTCATGCCACAACGAGACGTCGTGGACTTCACGGTCGGTTGGCTCGAAGAAAACAGATCGCAACAAGCCTAGCTGTCCGGCCCCAGTATTGGGGCCGCATTGTTGTATCGATGATTAAGGCCAAGCGTCCCAGCGCACTCTGATTAGTGCGCCAACAAGTCGGCAATCAAAGGAGCGGCTTGGTGCAGCGAGGGCAGGATTTTGTACGCTTGGGCCCCGGCTTGGGGCGAAGGTGCTTTGAGGTCGGGCACCATGAGCACGGTCATTCCCGCAGTGGAGGCCGATTGGACTCCAGCTTCCGAATCCTCTAGGGCGATACAAGCAGCCGGGGGCAAACCCAAGCGGCGGGCAGCCTCCAAGTAGAGATCAGGGGCTGGTTTGCCGAGGGCGACTTGGTCGCTGGTAACAAGGTGGGCAAAGCGGCCCGCCAAACCGCCCGCTTCCAAGGTCTCCGCGGCCTGCTTGGCGCTGGAAGAAGTAGCCACTGCTCTGGGGACGGCCGTCGCCTCAAGTTGGTCGAGCAAGGGCAGCAGGCCGGGCTTGGTATCAATGCCGTGTTCTTCCACTTGCCGGTACCATTGGTCTGCACCCAACTCGGTAAAGCGCTGCAAGGGAAAAGCGGGGCCAAAGTAGGCACCTACCTTTTTTAGGGCTTCCTTGGTGGGAGTGCCAATCAAGGTCAGATAGAACTCGTCGTCCAAGAAGTAACCCAACGCCGCCGCGGCTCGTTGCCAAGCAGCCTGATACAAAGGCTCGGTGTCGAGCATGAGACCGTCCATGTCAAAGACGACGGCGCGCAGGGAAGTTGAGGTGGTGATAACTATACCGGCCCGCTTAGGAGTCCACGGCGACGGCCGTAGCGGCCTCTTGCGTTATGACCGCACTGCGCACTAAGGCGAGCTTGTTGGCCGCGTTGAAGGCGGCCACTTTGTAGCACTCGGCCAAGGTGGGATAATTGAACACCGTGCGAATAAAGTAGTCGAGGCCGCCGCCCAGTCCCAACACCGCCTGCCCCACGTGAACCAACTCGGTAGCACCCGTGCCAATGCAATGCGCACCGAGCAGACGGCCGTCCTCGCGGTGGAAAATCAGCTTGACCATGCCCGAGTCGTCGCCGAGGATCTGCCCGCGCGAGATCTCCTTGTAGTGGGCAATGCCCGTTTCATACGGTACGCGCTCGCGGGTGAGTTCTGCCTCCGTCGCCCCCACCATGGAAATCTCTGGAATCGCGTAGATGCCCACGGGAAAGTGGCTGCCCATCGGCTGCGCCTCCACTCCGAACATGTGGCACGCGGCCAAGCGGCCCTGCTCGCTGGAGGTTGCCGCCAGCGCGGGAAAGCCAATGACATCGCCCGCCGCGTAGATGTTGTCCACCCCTGTGCAGTGGTGCTCATCTACCTTCAGACGCCCCCGGTCATCCGCTTGCAAGCCCACGGCTTCGAGGTTGAGCGCGTCGGTGTCGCCGATGCGGCCGGCGGAAAACAGTACCACATCGGCGACGATGTGCTTGCCCGACTCCAGTTCGATGAGGCCCTTGGGCTGGGGCACCTGGACCACTTCGATGTGCTCGACCGCTTCCCCGCAGCGAAAGGTCACATCGGCCTTGCGCATCTGGTGGATGAGTTCATCGACGATCTCGTGATCGAGGAATTCGAGCGGGCGTGGGCGGCGGTCAATGACCGTCACTTGGACTCCCAACGCGGCGAACATCGACGCATACTCAATGCCGACGACTCCGGCACCGACCACGGCGATGTTGCGCGGCAAGCGCGCTAGGTCAAGGACGTGGTCTGAGGTCATAATCGTCCGGCCGTCTGGCGACAGATCGGGCGGATTGCTGGTGCGCGTACCCACGGCGATGAGTACCTTGTCCACCGACAACTTGCGCCGACCTTCGAGGGATTCAACCTGAACGGTGTGCGGATCGACAAACGAGGCGCGGCCCCGAATGACCTCGATGTCGTTGCGCGACAGATTCTCCTGGACGACGAAGATCTCGCGCTCGATGACGCGCTCGACGTGAGCGACCAGTTGCTGCATGGTCGGCCGCGCTCGGGGGCGGAATTGCTCGTGGGCTTCCAAGCCAGGGCGCGCATAGGCGCGCTGGACGGCTTCGCGGAAGGTCTTTGAGGGGATCGTGCCGGTCTCAATACAGACGCCGCCGACGATTTGTTGCTTTTCGACTACGGCGACTTTTTTACCTAATTTGGCTGCTTGAATGGCGGCGCGCTGGCCAGCGGGGCCGCTGCCAATGCAGACGAGGTCGTAAGTGTAGGGATTGTTGCTCACGGAGGACCTCCCGGGATGAGGAGCTTCGGGGCGAAAGCGTGAATGTACAGCATAACTATAGGAATCGCAGGTGACAATCGCGTGTCGAGCAGACCGTGGCTTCATTTTTGAAAGGGGAAAAGACCCATGAGCAATCACATCGTCGTATCGAGCATTTCCTACGCCCCGATCAGCGGGACGGACCAAGAGGTGATGGAGCAAACCCACAAGGACCTAGAGGACTTGGTGGGTCGGGTCGCCCGGGCCACTAGGCCCGATCTGATCGTCCTGCCCGAGACCATCTGCCGGAACTGCGACGAAGAAGTGCCAGAGGGGCCGACAACCCGACTGCTGGCCGGCTTGGCCCGGCAGTATAGCTGCTATATTACCGTGCCGGTGCATCAGAAGGAGCGCAAGAGCGGGGCGGTTTTCAATGTTCTCGGGCTGCTCGACCGACAGGGAGAATTAGCCGGTGTCTACCGCAAGTACATCCCGGTGTACCCGGAATTCGACCACGGCACTCGTCCAGGGCCAGGCGCGGCCCTAATCCAAACCGACTTTGGGCCGGTGGGTGGGGTGATCTGTTTTGACCTAAACTTTGGCGAGTTGCGAGCCCAGTACAAAAAGCTCAAGCCGAAACTGCTGCTCTTCAGCTCCATGTATCACGGCGGGCTGGTGCAGAACTTTTGGGCTTTGGATGTGCAGGCCTTTTTCGTCGGCTCGGTGTACAAGGGGACGCCCTGCACCATTATCGATCCGCAAGGCACCACTCTAGCCCAAAGCAACAACTATCAGAGCTGGGCCACGGCGCGCATCAACCTGGACTATGAGGTGGTGCATCTCGACAAGAACCAAGCCAGGTACGACGATATACACCGGCAGTACGGCGAGGCCGTGCGCATTGTCACGACCGGGCAGGTGGGCACTTCGGTGATCTACAGCGAGACCGCGGAGAGTACCGCAGCCGACATTGTCGATGAATTCGAGCTAGTACGACTGGACGAGTACTTCGACTGGTCGAGAGAACTGCGGACCGAGCATCTGGCGTGAGTAGGAATTCAGAGGATTTAGGCGTAGACGATCGCAGCACTCTGATAATTCACGGAATCACCCACCTAGAAAGTAATTGCACAAATTTTTCGATCTTCCTATAAGGCCGTCATTGGCGAGCCCCCTACCGAGTTATCGGCTGTAGAGGAAAAGGTATTGTCAATTGTTAAGAATCTTCGCCAAGTACGGTACTTCTGGGACTGCGGCCGTCTTTTGCATCCCAAGACACCAGAATACGTGGGTGCGGCAATTGCAGATCTTGAGAGCCTACATGGATATACAGGCTAAATACGACGAGCGCGATTGGTTCAAGACGCTCCATGGCAGCTTATGGCTTCGCCCGGATGAAGGCGGAGAGGACGAGGCAGATTCTCTCCGACGAATGTTGCGTATTAGAAATGGACAGCGCGTCCTAGATGCTCCTTGTGGCGCGGGGCGTGTCGCTTACCACCTAGCGAAGCACGGGGTGGAAGTAGTCGGCATCGACCTGCGATCGACATTCGTAAACCGGGCTAAACGAAGATTTAGCAGAGACGGGGTACAAGCCGATCTCAGGAATATGGATCTGCGTTCGATCGAATTCGAAAACGAGTTCCACGCGATTTACAATTGGTTCAACAGCTTTGGATATTTCTCTGACGGCGAGAATGCCGACGTGGTGAGGAGATTTGCCCGTGCATTGCGTCCAGGTGGACGACTTCTGATCGATCAACTAAATCGCGAACGAATACTGCGGAACTTTCGTCCTGTGAGCGTCAATCATGGAGTGCTCTTTAGATCGAAGTGGGACCTCCGTGAAGAACGTCTCATTGGACAACGTGTAATTGATGGGATTACAGAGGACGAAAGTCGATCATCTCAACGCCTCTACACGCTATCGCAAATGCGAAATCTGCTTGCCTCGGCAGGTCTCGATGTGGAGATCGTCTATGGTTCGTTGAACTGCGAGCCGTACCATCGAGGTAGCCATCAGATGATTGTCATCGCCCGTAAGCCATCGGCGAAACGTTAGATACAATGGGAAATTACAAAATCAAATCATCTATTGAGAAACCTGAACCCGCCGCCTCATTATAGGCCGTAGGCTAAAAATTAGACATACAAAGGGCCAGCTTCCGCTTCAGAAGCCAGCCCTTTTGCATATCAACGCGGTGCTCCCTAAAAATCCACCTGTATCTTCGCCGTAAAGCGGTTGATGTGAATCATATCGTCGGCAAAGATAAAGTCGCGCTGGAAGCGCAAGCCCGCCCGCACACGGTCGCTGAGAATCACCTCGGCCCCAACTCCCGGGACGATTCCGAAGCGCGTGTCGCCGATCTCGGGCGAGTACAGCTCGGCGTCGAGCGAAAAATAGTAGTTGAACGGCCGATTGACGTAGGCCGAGCGCACCCCGCCTGCATAGAGGTTGATGTTTTGGTCCAAGATGCGGGCGAATCCTAGCTGGAAGGCCAGCCATTCCTCGACCATATAGCCGACGTTAAGTCCCGAAATGAGGTCGGTCTCAGTGTCCGAGACTTCGCTCTCCATCATCGCCGCCCCAAAAAATCCCTCGGTGTAGAAGCGGCCGTACTGGGCCTTGTGATGGTAGCCGCCCTTGCCGTATTCGCTGCCTTCGGGGCCGTCGGTGCGTCCCGGCGTCGCAGCCTGCGCCCCAACGGCCAGCGCCAGCAGGGCGATCAGTGCAATGCGTCTCATGCTCCGTGCTCCTTTCCCTAGAAGCCGATGCTCTTTTTCTGGAAGTGCTTGGTGATTTCCTTCTGGTCGGTCCAGACGATCTCGGTAGTCGAGATATCGGTTAGTTCAAAGGTCGCCTTGTAATAGACGACCTTGTTTTTGCCCACCTGCTGCAGGGTCGAGGTAATGACCCCGCCGAGCAAAAAGCGCGCGCCACGCTGGTTGCCCGGTCCCTGAGCCTCGTCCGGGCGCACGTAGCCCGAGTCTTGGTACTCGTACTCTTGGGCGATCTCTAACCGAGCGGCCTTGTCGAGGAACGTAAACTGCCCGCTCTGGATGAGCGCGGTCTTGACGTGGTCGTAGAGCGCCTGCATGTCGATGTGCTCGGTGGTCTTGTTGCGCGGCATCTCCAAGATGACAATCGGCTTGTCTGCCATCGCCCGAGCATCTGCCCAGCCCTCCATCGAGCCGATCATCTTCTTGGCGACTAGCTGCATGTCGTTCTGGTTCCACTTGTCGTCGAGCATGGAAATCTCTTCTGGATCTCCGTACTGGCCCTTGGTGAAGGCCCTCGGGCCGCCACAGGCTGCAAGCCCCACGGCCAAGGCGATTGCCGCGAAAACGTAGCGTTTCATTGCATAAGCTCCTTTCAATCCCATTCGCACTGGAAATGGGTGCGCACTAAGTGCCAGCGGTTGGCCAACATTGCGTCCTGCCGGTAGAGCACCTGTAGGCTGCACTGGCGCTCCAGTGACGCGGCCGGGTACTCGAACTCGAACTCCTGCACCCCTGCCCGATCCGCCTCGGGAATATCGGCCGAAGTGTAGATGTCTGGTTTGGTCGAGGTAAATACTAGGGCCTTCTTGCGGCCGTAGGTCTTGAGCGGCACCTCGGAGGCGAAGGTCACGCGCCGCACCTTTTTGGGCAGCAGCAGATCGGTGTTGTCGACTAGCGCGTCGCGCTGCCAGCGGCCGGCGAGAATCGCCTGCAAGTTGCCGATAAAGACCCGCTCCTTGTCGCCGTCGGGCACGATCAAATAGAGATAGCCCTTACGCGCCTGCGTCGATACCGCCGCCTTGCCGCCCAATCCTTCGAAGTCGAGGGAGATCGTCAGCCCGAACGAGCGGTTGGGCGGCAGCGCGTGGAGCGATACCGCCTCGATCACCTTTTCGGCGACGCCGGCTGTCTTCAAGGCGACCAACTTATCCACCGAGGCGTCGCAAACGCAGCGCCGCTCCTCGAGCATCTTGATGATCGCAACGGTGCTGAACTTGTTCGCGCTCAGCTTGCGCACGTCGTCGAGACTCATCGGTAGCTGGTCCGAGCGCTCGTAGTAGCGCTTGGGTAGCTGGCCGCCGTCCCAATCGACGATATTGATGATCGCCCCTTCCTCCAGCGGGTCCGTGACCCGATCGGCAGCCGGCGTGCTCTGCTGCGCCGCGGCTGGCAGCGCCAACGCCAGCGCGGCTATCCATAATTTGACGTACATAACTCTTTGCTCCTCAGCGAAAAGTGCGAAAGTTTAGGAAGACCTTTTCTCCGGCCGCCACCGCCACCTCGGGCAGCGTCTCTACGGCTATCACCTGACCTCGAGCGTCGATAAACTCCAAAGTCGGGGCGGCCGTACCCGGCGGCACGGACAGGCGTGCGATGTGGATGGTGCGCGGCAGCGATAGCCAGCTTCGGGTATCGGCCGCCTCAGTCGCCGCGCCTAAGAGGTTGACCAAGCCGCCGAGGGCTTGACCCACCCCCTCTTTGACCCAAGCGTTCTCGTCATCTTCATCGTCCTCATCGTCCTCGAACACCTTTTCTATCCCTTTAGACGCCAAATACTTGACCAAGTTGCGAGCGACGGCGCGCAGCAGGATCGAGTCGAACTTCTCAGTAAAGGTCTGTTGGGCAATCGCCGCTAAGTCCTCGCCCACGGCTGCAGTCGCGCTCTGGTTGCCCGCCCGCAACCGCACCCCGGCCACTTGCGAGCGGACCTCTCGGTATTCGGGCAGTGCCACTTTGAGCCAGTAATCTACTCGTCGTCGCTGATAGGTGTGCGGATGGTGGTAGCGATGGACGGCCCGCTCCGACACCGTCCACGTCTTAACGCCCTTTTCGCCTTTCATAATGGGCATATTGAATTCGACCTGGTGCTTGCGCGGCACAAAGCCGCTCTCGACGAAAACTACGATCTCGCCACCGGATACCGGCTGGAGTTCCCCTGGCTCAAGCTGGTAGCGCTCCGTGTATTCCGCAACCTCGTCTTCGTAGCCCAAGCGCCCAGCCAGCCGCGCCAGATCAACCAGCAAGATGTGCGGCACTTGTGAGCCGAAGGCCGCGTCGTACGCGCGATAGCCTTTTAAGGCATCCTTGTAGGAAATATACGCATCGTTCCACTCGCCCTCGGATTCAAAGAAGAGGCCGGTCATGTATTGCAAAAAGGCGTCGTTCTTATAGCTCAGCTCATATTCGGCTTGCTGGGCGTAGCCTTCGAGTTTCTGGTTGGCCTTGCGGCACTCCACTAGCGCGGCCTGCCGATCGCCCAGCCGAGCGTAGTTCATCGCTCGGTAGTAGTGAATCAGGGCCAACTCAAACTCCTCGCCGCGATAGGCGATGACTGCGTCGTTGGAGACCATAGCCGCGACGTGGCGCGAGACAGAGCGGGTGTAGAGCTGGTCGCTTAGCCGCTCGGCCTCTGCAAACTCCAAGTTGGACGCCTCGTATTGGCCCTGATAGTGCAAAATCAGCCCCTTTTCCAGGTGGTAGAGCAGCTTGTTGGTCTTGCCGGTGGGCTTTTCCAGCTTACCGAGGGCCCCTTCGTAGTTGCCCTTTTCTAGCTGTTTGAGCGAATGGGACACATAGCCCGAATAAGCGGCCCCGCAACCGCTCAACCAGAGCAGCAGGACCACGCTGAGACCGATGACCGATCTGCTGCTTCCCTGCATAAGTGATTCCGTCCATTGTCCTCGCACCGGCGACATGGATAAAGACTCCACGTTGGGCCCACCCGATTGACCGTGTGCCATATATAACACCTAAGCGAGGAAAAAGTGTCCCTTCTTATTCAACTTTCTGCCGTCGGCGTAGCGTCCAGAACCGCTTCGACCGCGCCTTCATCCCAGCTAATCCGAATCCGCATTGCACTCCTCCTGAAAATTTGCCCAAACCTTTGAGTTTTCATAATATAAGTGCCCATTTGCTGGCCGCAAAAACGCCCGTCGCACAGGTAAAAATCATGGAAAAACCCAACGTCGTCGTCATCGGTTATGGCTTTGCCGGCCGCTGCTTCCACGCCTATCTCGTGGGGCTGGCCAGTGGCCTGAACCTCTACGGCATCGCCACCAGCCGGTCGGAGGCCCGCGACCAGATTCAACGCGACTTGGGAGTAAAGACCTTTCGCCACTTCGACGAAGTGCTAGCCGACCCTGCCGTCGATCTAGTCGTCCTCGCCACGCCCAACGACCTCCACGCCCCACACGCGATCCAAGCGCTAGCGGCGGGTAAACACGTCGTCACCGACAAGCCCATGTGCTTGAGCATCGCCGAGGCCGACCAGATGATCGCCGCCAGCCAAGCCCACGACCGCTTGCTCAGCGTTTTTCAGAACCGCCGCTGGGACGGCGATTTCCTCGTCGTTAAAGATGCACTAGCCCAAGGGCTGCTCGGCGATCCTTTTTTGCTAGAAATGTTCTGGGGCCAATACGGCCCCCCGCGCGGCTGGCGCAGCATAGCGCGGCACGGCGGCGGCAAATTCTTCGATCTAGGCGCGCATCTGGTCGATCAAGCCTTCCAGCTTATCGACGCGCCGCTGACAAAGGTGTATGCCGCCTTCCACTCCGGCGAACCGCTCGGCCTCGACGTCGAGTCCCACGCGCTGGCTGTGCTCCACTTTGCCAACGGCGTCGAAGCCCGCGTGGAGACCTCGTCGCTGGCGCGCAAACCCAAACCGCGCTGGTATGTGCTGGGCACGGAAGGCGCACTGGTCAAAGAGGGCGTTGACCCGCAGGAAAAGGCCATGATCGCCGGCGACATTGACGCGGCCGAAGAAGCGCCCGAGCACTATGCACACCTCTATAGGCCAGCGGCGGGCCGGACGGCGGAAACCATCATTGAGACTGCGCCCGGCCGCTGGCGTTCCTACTACGAAAACATCGCCGACGCGCTAGCCGGTCGAGCCGCGCTGGCGGTCACCGCCCAGAGCGTGCGGCAGACCATGGTCGCTATTGAGGCCGCCCGGCTCTCTGCCGCCCAGCAGCGGCCTGTGTCCCCGGAGGAAGTCGGGTGAAACTCCGGCCGGGCAACTACGGCAAGGAAACCAGCTTTGAGGTCCGCACGTTCGACGCTGAGATGCCCCTCGACGAATACGCCCGCCTGCCCAAACACCCGCTCTATCTGGTGCTCGACAATTTGCGCAGCGCCTTCAACGTTGGCTCGATCTTCCGCACGGCCGACGCGGGCCGTCTCAGCGGCATCTACACCTGCGGCTACACGGCCCATCCGCCCCATCCCAAGCTCGACAAGACGGCGTTGGGCACCCTCTCGTACATAGAGACTCGCCATTTCGCCACCACCCTACAAGCCATTGAGCACTTGCGCGCTCGCCAAGTGCCGGTGTGGGCGCTGGAGACGACATCGCAAAGCCGCTGCTACACCGAGCTAAACTATCCGCGCCCCTTAGCCCTAATCGTGGGCAATGAAGCCCTCGGCGTGGATTGCGCCGCGCTCGAACGCTGCGACGAGCTAGTCGAGATTCCCATGTACGGCTACAAAAACAGCCTCAATGTCGCCGCGGCCAGCGCCGTCCTCGTCTTTGAGGTCCTGCGCCAATGGCAGACCGTCAGCCCCACCTGCCAGCCCACCGCCCATGCCTGAAGCCGCCCCGAAGACTCGGGGTCCTGCCGCCCGCTTGCTCCGCGACTGGCTCGGCTTTGAGTTTGTCTCCCGCATCTATCTCTACAGTGCGCTCATAGGCCTGCTTTCCGGCTTGGGTGCCGTGTTATTCACCTATGGCCTCGCGCTGGCCAAGTTCCTGCTAGTCGAGAAACTGGCTGGTTACCGCCAGACCCATCCCCACAACAGGGCGCTATTCGACTTCTCCTTCCTCGACGCGCCCACCTACGGAGAATTTTTGTGGCTGTTGCTGCTGCTGCCGGCGCTGGGGGGCCTGCTCAGCGGCTACCTGACTCACCGCTTCGCGCCCGAGGCCCAAGGCGCGGGCACCGACGCCATGATCGACGCCTTCCACAACCAGCGCGGCCACATCCGCCCCATAGTCGCCCCGGTCAAGGCCCTGGCGACCATCATCACGCTGGCCTCCGGTGGTGCCGCTGGTCAGCAAGGTCCTTTGGTGCATATTGGCGCGGGCTTAGGCTCTTGGATCGGCGACAAACTCAAGCTCTCGGTTGCCCAGCGGCGGATTTTGTTGCTGGCGGGCACGGCCGGAGGCTTGGGCGCAATTTTCCGCGCGCCCTTGGGCGCTGCGATCGCCAGCGTGGAAGTGCTCTACCGCGAAGACTTTGAAAGCGACGCGCTCATTCCCTGCGTCATCAGTTCTTTTGTCGCCTATGCCATCTACATAGCCGTCTTTGGCTTCTCGCATATTTTCGCCCTGCCCGACCAGCTATTCACGGATGTGCGCGAGTTGATCTTCTATCTAGCGCTGGGGTTTTTATGCGCCTTAGTTGGCATTTTTTACGTCAAGGCCCTGCGCCTTGCGCGCACCCTCTTCGACCGCCTGCCGCTGCCCCGCTACTGGATCGTCTGCTGCGGGGGATTGCTGGTGGGGCTGGTGGCCCTTATCGATCCGCAAGTGCTGGGCGATGGATTCGGCGTCCTTCAACAGGGGCTCGACGGCGAGCTCGGAATCCGCGCCTTCCTAGCTCTCGCCCTGCTCAAAATCCTCGCCTCTAGCTGCACGATCTCCAGCGGTAGCTCGGGCGGCGTCTTCGGCCCCTCGCTCTTTATCGGTGGGATGCTCGGCGGTGCCGTGGGCCTGCTGGGCCAACAGTACTTTCCCCACATCGTCCACCAACCAGCCGCTTATATCGTGGTGGGCATGGCCTCATTCTTCGGCGCGGTGGCCAATACGCCGCTAGCGGCCCTGATTCTCGTCATCGAAATGAGCGGCTCCTACCACCTGCTGCCGCCACTGATGGTCGTCAGCGCCCTCGCGCTGATCTTCGCGCGCAACTTTTCCATCTACCAAAACCAAGTCCAAAACAAGTTCTACTCTCCGGCCCATATCAAAGACCTCACCGTCGATGTGCTGCACAATCTCCAAGTCCGCGAAGTGTTTCCCCGCCTCAAAAACACCTCCGAAGCCATCGTCAGCAATCGGCTTTCCTATTTTTCCCTGAGTTCCCTGAGCAAGAAGCTGGGCCACGTGCACTTTGTCGTCACCGATGACGACGGCGGCTTGCGCGGCATGATCAGCCTTGAGGACCTCGACCTGCCCGAAGACGAGATGCTGCGCAACCTAGTCCTCATAGAGGACATGGTCGTCGATGACGTCCGACCCATAGACGTGGAGGACAACCTGCACGAGGCCCTGCAAAAACTGCTGGATTCGGGTTACGATAAGCTGCCCGTGATGCACACCACAGGCGAAGGAGAGGACGAATTTTGGGGCTATCTGATGTACTCAGATTTGATGCGAGTGTACCACGAAGAAGTCATTCGGTTGGAGGGACAAGATTGATCGCCTCACTTGCTCCCTCTCGATAGGGCGCGCGCAGATAGTGCTGCGCCCGTTGGTGACTGTCTGCGTGGTCGGGCAAGCGCCGCACCCGCTGGTAGCGAAGAACTGCTTCCTCGCGGCGGCCCGCTAGATCGTGTACTTGGCCGAGCAGCAGATTGGCCAGTACGGCAAACGCTAGGTCCCGCTTACGCTCGGAATCTGCGGCGAGGCTGTCGGTCGCCGCTAAGTGGTCGACGGCCTCGGGATAGCGCCGCTCGAAGTACGCGTATTTGCCCACGTAGTAATGCGCCTCCAAGCGGCCGTGGCGGTGATAGCCGGTCTGGCCGGCCACGCCGCGCCGTACGTATTCTTCGTACAAAGCTACACCCGATCGCCAGCGGCCGAGTTCGACCATAGTCCGCGCGGTGTAGCGGTGGAAGACGGCGTTGTCGGGGTACCGCGCGTAGAGTTCCTCAAAATAGGGCAGGGCTTGGCGGTTGTCCTTTTCAAAAATTCGGTAGATCTGGCCTAGGAAATAGGCGGCCTCAGTGCGGGCATAGGCTCCCTCGCCGGCGACTTCCTCTAGCTGCTGGAGGCCCAGTAAGCGGTCTCCGTCGGGCAAAAAGGCCATGAGTGGACGAAGGATTCGATGGCGTTGGGGCATGACCTCGGCGAAGTAGTGATACAGGCCCTGGCCAAAGAGGATGTCCTTGTTGGTCGGTTCGAGCTGACGGCTCTTCTTCAGGAGGGGCAGACCGCGCAACCCGTCGCGCGCCGCCCTTACGTACTGCTCTCTATCGCCGTACAGGCGACCGCGGAAACCGACGGCACCACCCTTGAAGAGAATCGCGTCGAAGTCCATCGGGTCTTTTGCCAGACGCCGGTCGCAGACCTCAATGCACTGCTGAAGCCGTGCGTGGAACTCCGCGTCGTAGGTTTCGTCGGCCAAGTCTATGAGGATTCGCCACCAAGAGACCATCGCGCGAAAGAAGTAGCCGAGCGGGTTGTCCGGCTCGGCCGCGACGATGGTCTGAAAGTGGCGCTCGGCCTCCTCAAAACGCAGATTGTAGGTCAGATCTATGCCCCGCTGGATGCGCGCATCAAAGCCGCGCATCGTATAGGCATCCTCGCTCCAAGCGGGCAGGGCCAACGCGCAGCAGAGCAAAACCGCGCCTATGGGGTATAGTGCATTCAAGGAACAGACCTCACCGTTCAACAGTAAAACAAAAACCAAGCCGCTCAAGAGTAGGATAAAAATCAACTATGGCAACTGTGCAATGCGACATCGCGATCATCGGCGGTGGTTCGGCCGGGTACGCGGCGGCTCGCACGGCCCACGCGGCCGGCGCAAATGTCGCGGTTATCGACCAAGGCCCCTGGGGGGGGCTGTGCATTCTGCGCGGCTGTATGCCTAGCAAGGCGATCCTGCGCTCCGCCGAAATAGCCGCGCATCTGGGCCGCGCCGCCGAGTTCGGCCTAGCACCGGTGGAAGTCCGCGCCGACTTAGCCGCCATCGTCGAGCGCAAGGCGCGGCTGGTCGCCGGCTTTGCCGCCTATCGCCGCGAGCAACTGAGCGACGGCCGCTTCGCGCTCTGCGAAGCGCGTGCCCGCTTCCTCTCGCCGCAGACGCTCCAAGCCGGCGACGACGTCATTGAGGCAGGGCATTTTATCATTGCCACCGGCTCTACGCCCCACCGCGTCTCGATCCCGGGGCTGGACCACGTCGGCTACCTCACCAGCGACGAGGCCCTCGACATGTGCCAGCAGCCAGAGAGCCTCCTCGTCCTCGGCGGCGGTCCCATCGCCGTCGAGCTGGCCCAGTTCTTTCAGCGCATTGGCACGCAGGTAACGCTCATCCAGCGCAGCGGTCACATTCTCTCCGCTGGCGACGAGGACTTGGCGCGGCCGGTTGAAGCGCGCTTCCGCGAGGAAGGCATGGAGGTGTACACCGGCACGCAACTGCGCCAATTCACCGAGGAAAACGGGCGCAAGATCGCGCATTTTTCCCACGGCGGCGCGGAAAAAACGGCCTCGGCTGATCTCGTCCTCCAAGCCCTCGGCCGCCGCCCGCACATCGACGAGCTGGGCCTAGAGCAAGCCGGAGTCGAGGTCGCCCGCGGGCGCATTGTCGTCGATGCGGCCATGCGCACCAGCCAGCCGCACATCTACGCGGTCGGCGATGTCAACGGCGAGCACGAGGTCGTCCACATCGCCATTGAGCAGGGGGAGATCGCCGCGTACAATGCCACGCACCCCGACCGCCCCGAGCACCGCTTCGACGACCGTCTCAACGCAGTGGTCGTGTTCACCGATCCGCAGGTGGCCAGCGTCGGCCTCAGCGAGCGGGACTGCCGCGCTGCGGATCGGTCCTATTTGGTCGCCAGCTATCCTTTTGACGACCACGGCAAGTCGCTGACGATGGGCGAAACCTGCGGCCACGCAAAAATCCTCTGCGACCCGCGCTCGGGCGAAATACTCGGGAGCCACATTGTTGGCCCGGAGGCTGGCGAGTTGATCCACGAGTTGATCACGGTGATGTACTTTCGCGGCACGGTGCAGGATTTGGCTAAGATTCCCCATTATCATCCGACCTTGGCGGAGATTCTCACCTATCCGGCGGAAGAATTAGCGGAGCAGGTGTGGTAGATGCACCCCTTGTGGGTGCTCTATATTAGAAGGATTAGGGCATCCACGAGGGACGCCCCGTATTCGGAGACCCGAACCTAGGGGATGTTATGTCTGCGTCTTACGATGTCGTCATTGCCGGGGCTGGAGCGGCCGGTGCGGTTCTCGCGGCGCGGCTCAGCGAGGATCGGAGTTGGTCGGTCTTGCTGCTGGAGGCCGGGCCGGATTTTTCTACGGTTGAAGACTTGCCCGAGGAGATTCGCTATGCCTACGGGCGCGATCGCAATATCTGGGATCGCGCCTTTGGCTTAGGCACCCGATTTGGCTGGGAGTATCGCGCTCGGGCTACGGACCTGCGTCCCGATATGTTTGTGCCGCGCGGCAAAATTATCGGTGGGTCGAGTGCGGTCAACGCGCAGATTTTTCTGCGCGGAGTGCCCGAAGACTACGACTCTTGGGCGGCGGCGGGCAACGACTTGTGGAGCCACGACGCTCTGTTGCCCTTTTTGTGCCGCCTCGAATCCGATCCCGACTACGGCGATGCTCCCTACCACGGTGCCGACGGCCCCATCCGCGCTCGGCGCTTCAAAGATCACGAGCTCAATCCCGAGCACCGCGCCTTCTACGAGGCTGCGCTCGCCGCCGGCTACCCCGACTGTCCCAATCACAACGACCCTGCTTCCACCGGCGTCGGCCCCTTGGCCCTCAACAACGCCGAGAGCATCCGCTGGAGCACCAACATCGGCTACCTCAACCCAGCTCGCGGTCGCCCCAACCTCACCATTCAAGCCAATACCCACGTCCACCGCGTGCTTTTTACTGGCCAGTGCGCCACCGGCCTGCTCGTCGAGCGCGACGGTGCCCTCTCCACGGTCCACGGCGGAGAAATCGTGCTTTGCGGCGGGGCTATTGGCTCACCGCACCTGCTCTTGCTGTCGGGCGTCGGGCCAGCCGCGCACTTGGAGGCAATGGGCGTTGACATGGTGTGCGACCTGCCCGGCGTCGGCCAGAATCTGCGCGACCATCCGCAGGTGAGCGCGACCCTGCGGGCCAAGGACGAGTACCTCGGCGACGGCACGGAGCCTCGGCTGCAAATCGGCCTGCGCTACACTGCCGCCGGATCGGATTTGCGCAACGACATGTTCATCATCCCGGCCTCCTTTGCCACGACCGAGGGCTACTACGCCTCGTCGCATTCCAAACCCTTGGGCTTTTACTTGGTCGGCTGCATCTACTTGGCCGAGGGACAGGGCGAACTCAAGCTGGCCTCTACCGACCCGCACGTGCAGCCCGTGCTCGACTACAACTACTTGGCCGAGCCCTCAGACTGCCGCCGCCTGCGCGAATCCATCCGCATCATCATCGACCTGCTCAAACACGATGCGCTCAACGGCCTCGTTGCCGAGCGCATCGGCCCTACCGACACCGAACTCGACACCGACGACGCGCTCGACGAGTGGATGCGGCGCGAAGTGGGCACCAGCCACCACGTCTCCTCGACTTGCAAGATGGGACCAACGAGCGACTCGATGGCCGTCGTCGATCAGCATGGCCGAGTTCACGGCCTCGAAAACCTGCGCGTTGCCGACGCAGCCATCATGCCCGACTGCGTGCGCGCCAACACCAACATTACTTCTATGGCCATCGGCGAGCGCATCGCCGATCTCATGCGCTGAAGGGACCATGGGCGCTGTAAACCGTTGCGGGAACATCCGCCTTTCGCGCATCCCGCGCGTCATGTCGATGGCGGCGCTACTGGCCGCGCTGGCTCTCCCGCTGGCCGCCTCCCCGGTCCGCGCGCAGACCTTGGTCAAAGAGCATCAGAAGCGCCTCCTAGACGCTTCCCGCGAGTTCGTGGAAATGAGTAAGGAGTTGTCGGCGGACGGCACGATCTCCGCTCAGGAGGTACAGCAGATAAGACCGCTGATAATCAAGCTTAGAGAGATCATTAATGCGCTTCCCTGCGGGGCCGCCTATTGGTATTACGACCTCGCCGGCAAGCAGAGGCTCTACAAGGGACCGGCACCGGAGTGCCGTCTCATAACAACCAAGAGCGGTGGGCTGCCGTGGGACGCCGTTCCGTCCCTAGTGCCATCCGACGACCAGAGCACGGCGACGGTGACCGGCCCGGCGGCCGAGCCGGTGGCCTTTCGCCTATACGCGAACTATCCCAACCCATTTAACGCCGAAACGCAGATGACCTACGCGTTGCCGGCGGCTGGTGCAGTGGAACTGGCCATCTACAATGTCCGGGGACAGCGGGTGCGCACCTTAGTCCAAGGCGCACAGGCGGCAGGGCGCTACCAGATTGTCTGGAATGGCCGCAGCGACAGCGGGGAGGCGTTGGCCAGTGGGGTGTATCTGTCCCGGCTCGCCAGCGCACAGGGGGTACGGGTGCGGCGGCTGGCGCTGATAAAATAAAAAGGGGTAGGTAATACCCTACGACGTAAGTGCGATACGACACAGGGCCGTCCAAGCAGATGTTGGACGGCCCTTGCTTTTGCGCGGTTGCTCTAGGCGAATGCCGGATCTATGCTTCGGCTTCTCGGCTGTGTCTCGCGCCTGGGGAGCAGTATGGGTAGGAGTAGACCGCTATAATGAGCCTTACAGCAAGATCCCAACGCCGCCCGCAATGCGACGTACGCTACGGAGTTCCGTGACGCGGACCATCTGACCCTACGTGACGACCGGTTCGCGGAGCCGGGTTTTCTGTTGTGAAACGTTTTGATTTAGTTTTCTCGTGGCCGGACTCAGGAGAATAGCGCCCATGAGTTGGACTGTCGTAGGAGATGGGCATACGAGAAACGACATTTCAGGGAACGACGCACGGAAACTAGAAAGTTCACGACCCATGCGCCAGACACGGCTTCTTCACGCTGATGGACGATCTCAACCCCCACGTGCACGTTTTGGTAGCCCGGTGTGGCGTACTAAGGTCGCCGTATAAAACGCAGACGCGGCGATTCCAAAAATAATGCTTATGCTATTGGTCTGTTCGACTTGTGCCGAATCGAAAGGCGAGGGTTTAGCTATGAATGTAATGCGGCTGTTGTGTCTAGGGTTCGCGCTTGTGACTTCTACCGCTTTAGAGGCCGATGAAACCACCCGCCGAATCAGGAAGGCCGTGGTGCCAGAAGCCTCGACAATTGTAGTTGTGGCTGAAGGGGACTTTGAGCCGAGAAGTATTGGCAGCTATAGTATCCGAACATACGCTGGAACCGATCCCCGCTTCCCTTATGACCGCTTTATTGCAGGTACTGTAAGGCCGCGCGACGGGGTCGTTGAAAGTATAAAATTCTCCGATTTGGACAGCGACGGATCACCAGAAACTGTCGTGATTGTTCGTTCGGTTGGGTCAGGGGGATATCTTTCGGCGGACGCCTTTCAACTTCACAATAATGCCCTGACGTTGTTGGGGACGGTGTCTGGATTGGCGCATGACTCCGACCCTATTCGCGCTCTTGAAGTCGAATTCAAAGAGCGCTCTGAATCGCCTGCGCTACCACAAAGGACGGACGAATAGGTCGTCAAGTTTAGAACAGAGCACCAAGGGTCAAACCGACGCTTATGTAGTGGTCCTTCTCGATCCGCCGTAGTGCAAATTGCAACCCTCCCATAAGACGCGTGCCTTCCATGACAGGCCAAGCATAGCCGCCCCCGGCGAGGATGCCTATCCCTATATCGCTTCTCGACTCTAATTCTTCGCCGTCTTGGACTACCTCAACCGAGCCGAAAGCTGCGCCTACGTCGGCTCGCAGAAAGCCTCCATCTCCTATCTTGGCGTTAGGAAAATGGATCAAACTGGCACCCCATATATAGAGGTAAATATCGATCTCGGTTTTGCTGTTTTTCCATTTATACACGTCGCCGCTGCCGTTGATGATGGTCCCTATCAGGGTCTGCTCGCCGAGTGGGACATAGAAGCCAAGCACGTCGGCGGTCGTCCCCGTAGGATGCTCGACATCCATATCATCCAAAAATTCTTCCAACCCCAAAGGATAGCCGTTTTGACCATAGCCTATGTTCCACAAGGTGTACCACCGTTCCATTTTGCTTTCAGCTGCATATGACGGAGCGGATAGGATCACGTGAATCAATACAACTACGACGACGGATACGGATACTCTCAGCATGAAAATAACCTCTTGAAAAGGGATTGGATGTATCAAGACAGTGGCGTTGACACCACCTTAGTGGCTCCCGAGGGAGCCGGGTAGCCCAAGATAGGCCGGTGAAAGAAGGCATACAAGTTATTCTTGATAGTGCGTCACTTTGAAATTTCTTGGATATTTTGTCCCTTTATCAGGGACTGAAATTTTCAAAGCGACGCACTACCATTGCGCCTAACCCATCCGCAACGCCCGATCCGCCAGCGGCAAATCCACCCGCCCATTGCCCTGCCGGTGCGACTCGCGCAAGCCAATGGCAATCTCCAGCGCCTCGCGCCCAAATTCCCCAGGGCAAATCCGCTCTTCCCCCTCCTCAATCGCCCGACAGACGCCCTCAATCGCATCGACCATGGACGAGCGCGGGTGCCACGGATTGGGAAATGGCCGCTGGATCGGCTCGCCGGTCTCTGGATGCGCCCCCCACAGCTCGAATTGCGCGTGGGCGTTGCGCGAGACGATCATCCCGCGCTCGCCGATAAACTCCAAGGTCCACCCATGCCCCGAGCGGTCGGCGCGGGAGTTCAAAAAGCCGCGCACTCCATTGGCGTAGGCAATGTAGCCCGAGCCAGATAAATCCCGGTCGGCCGCGGCCTGCTCGTCATCGTCCATCTCGCCCATCACCCACTCGGCCGGCGCTCCGGCAAAGAGCCGAAACAGGGCCAGCGTATGGCTTTGCAGATTCGACAGGCTGTGCGGGCTGTGGCAAACCATAGAGCGCAACCGGCCAATCGCCCCCTCAGCCATGGTCTGCCGCGCATTCGTGTACCAGCTATACCAATTGAGATGACAGGCGATGGAAAGAATGGTCCCGCTTGCTTTGCACGCCGCGATCATCGCATCGGCTTCGGCCAAGGTGCGGCACATCGGCTTGGTGGCAAAAATCGCCCGCACCCCGGCCTCGGCTAGGCCAATGACCACCTCGGCTCGCTCGTCGGGCCGCGTCGTCACCGCCACCACATCGGGCCGCTCTTGGGCGACCAACTCGCGGTAGTCTTCATACAGGGCGTCCACACCCCAGCGCTGGGCAAAGTCGTCTAACTTGGCCCGATCCACGTCGGCCGCACCGATCAGCTCAATACCCCGCGCTTCGATCATCGCCGGGGCGTGTGCCCACGGCCACGGATAGTGCGCCATTCCGATGTGCTCGTCGTCGATGGTGCTGCCCATCCGCCCGCACCCGACCACTGCGCCGCGATACGTTCCGCGCGGCTGCGTCGCCGCGATCTGTTTGTAGGCCGCGCCCAACGGTTGTGCCATGTCGTATCTCCTCTGGGTAAAATTGCAAAAAGGGGTTCGATTAAATAGAATAAGATGTGTGCTTTGCTTCCTTATACCAAGGAAGAAGCCTTCTATGTACGTCGGCATCCAGCAAATTAATTTGAGCTATGCGCCTCGCCTTTTACACCTATAGCTACACCGACCGGCTCGCAATGCCGCTCGAGCCGGCCTTGGAAAAAATCACCGCTACTGGCTACGACGGCATTGACATCTCGGGGACTCACGGGCCGTCGGCGGACCCGCGCTCAGTGACGCCCGAATTGCGCACGCAGACGCGGAGCACGGCCGAGCGGCTAGGTCTCACCATCGAAGCCGTCATCACCCACGCCAATCTCGCTAACTCGCTCTTTACCGACGAACCGCTCGACCTCAAGGGATCGGTTGATCTGGCTGTGGATGTCGGCGCACCGCTCGTCGTCTTCCACATGGGCGGTCCCAAGGACGATTCCGCCCAGCGAGCCGAGGCTTGGCAGCGAGTCGTCGCCTATCTCCAAGACGCGCTTGCCTACGCAGTGCCGCGCAACGTGCAGTTGGCGGTTGATGGCGTGTGGGCCGGCTGGCTCACCGACACCCCCGAACGCTTCTTGGATCTGCACGACGAGGTCGGCAGCGCGTCCTTTGGCGTCAATTTCGACCCTTGCTATCTGACGCTCCTCGGCTTGGATCCGGTCGCAGTTGCCCATCAGTGGCAGGGGCGCATCGTACACGCCCACCTCAAGGACCACATCGGCACCTATCCCGACTGGGACCACAAAATCCCCGGCCAAGGAAGCCTCGACTATCCGCGCATCGTGCAGGCGCTCCGGGACATCGGCTTTGCCGAGGCCATGGCGATAGAGACGTTTGTCACCATGGATTTCGACGAATCCTGCGCGGTCGGCTACGCGGCGTTGGCACCGGCGCTGAGCAGGGGCCGCTAGCGATGTCTTGGCCTCCAGCGCGGCGACGATGAGTATTTCCCACCTTTTCATTGACATCTCCCGAATTGACGACTCCTCGGCCCGGACCTCGCATCGGTCGGCGCTACGGCTCAGCGACTGAATTTTAACAGAAGGAGAGGCATCACCTTGACTACTTTTGACTTCCACGGCAAAAAGGCCGTGGCGACCGGCGCCGGCGGTGCCATTGGCGGCGAGATCGCCCGCGGCCTCGCCCGAGCTGGCGCTGAGGTGGCGATCTGGGACATTGCGCCAGAGGCGGCCCGCGCCAAAGCCGACGAGATCAACCAAGACTTCCCCAACAAAGTCCTCCCCGTCGAGTGCAACGTCGTCAGCAAAGACAGCGTCGAGACCGCGCTCGCGGAGACTATCGGGCACTTTGGCACCATCGACTTCCTGCTCAACGGGGCTGGCGGCAGCCACAAGGATACCACCACTTCCCCGGAACTCGAATTCTTTGATATTGATCCAGAGGCGGTCAAGATGGTGATGGATCTCAACTATCTAAGCGCCGTCCTGCCCTCGCAGGCCGTGGGCCGCGTCTTCGCCGCTAACGGCGAGGGCACCGTCGTCAATATCACCTCAATCGGCGGCGGGCTGCCGCTGTCGCGGGCCTTGGCGTATTCCAACGGCAAGGCTGCCGCCGATAGTTTCACCCGCTGGCTAGCTGTGCATATGGCCACGACCTACGCGTCCAAAATTCGCGTCAATGCCGTGGCCCCTGGCTTTATGATCACCACGCAAAACCGCTTCCTGCTCCTCGATCAAACAAGCGGCGAATTGACCGACCGCGGCCAGACCATTCTCAAAAACGTCCCCATGGCCCGCTTCGGCGACCCGCACGAGGTCGTCGGCACGGCCCTGTGGCTCTTTTCGGATGCATCCGCGTTTGTCACCGGTGCCATCGTGCCCATCGATGGCGGCTTTTCCGCGTTTTGCGGCGTATAGGCCAACTTATTCAAATCAGGAGTTCACTTTGCTACCGGATATCGAAATCGCTCGCCAGACCTCACTCCGCCCCATCGACGACGTGGCCGCCCAACTCGGGATCGGCTCCGAACACCTCGAACACTATGGCCGCGTCAAGGCCAAGATCTCGCAGGATTTCTGCCAGCAGCTCGAAAACGCACCGACTACCGGCAAGTTGGTCCTCGTCTCGGCCATCAACCCGACTCCGGCTGGCGAGGGCAAGACCACAACCACCATCGGCCTCGGCGACGCGCTCAACCGCATTGGCAAGCGCGCCACTGTCTGCCTGCGGGAGCCTTCGCTGGGGCCTTGCTTCGGCATGAAGGGCGGCGGTGCTGGCGGCGGCTACGCTCAGGTGGCACCGATGGAGGACATCAACTTGCACTTCACTGGCGATATCCACGCCGTCTCCACCGCGCACAACCTACTCGCCGCGGCCCTCGACAACTACATCCACCACGGCAATGTGCGCCGCATTGATCACCGCCGCATCGTCTGGAACCGCGTCCTCGATATAAATGACCGGGCACTGCGCGAGATCGTCGTTGGGCTAGGGGGGACTGCCAACTCCTTTCCGCGCCAATCGGGGTTCGACATTGCCGTCGCCTCGGAGGTCATGGCCATCCTCTGCCTGTCCGAATCGCGGGCCGAGCTCAAAGAGCGGCTGGGCCGGATCGTCGTCGCCCAGACCCGCGCCCGCGAGACCGTTCGCGCTGCGGACCTAGCGGTCCACGGCGCTATGGCAGTGCTGCTCAAGGACGCCTGCCAACCCAACTTGGTGCAGACCCTAGAGGGCAACCCGGCTTTAGTCCACGGCGGTCCTTTTGCCAATATTGCCCACGGCTGCAACTCCATCGCCGCCACCCGCCTGAGCACGCGCCTATCCGAATACACCGTCACCGAGGCCGGCTTTGGCGCGGACTTGGGCGCGGAAAAATTCGCCAACATCAAGTGCCGCCAGAGTGGCCTAGCACCCGACCTCGTAGTATTGGTAGCCACGGTGCGCGCACTCAAATTTCACGGCGGTGCCGCGCTCAAAAGCATCGCCAAACCCAATGTCGGGGCGGTTGAACGGGGCGTCGAAAACCTCAAGAAGCACATCGAAAACATCCGCCTCTTCGGCTTGCCCGTCGTCGTAGCCGTCAATGCCTTCGCCACGGACACCGACGACGAGATTCAGTCCATCCACGACAAGTGCGCTCACCTCGGCGTTGAGATCGTCCCCGCGGATCACCACGCTCGCGGTGGCGCGGGTGCCGAAGACCTCGCCCGCACCGTGGTACAGGTGGCCGAAAACACGCAGAGTGATTTCAAGTTGCTCTATCCCGATGACATGCGGCTTTGGGACAAGGTCCGCACCGTTGCCCAAGCGATCTACGGGGCCGACGACATCATGGGCGACAAGATGCTGCGGAGCAAGTTCAGGCGGCTGGAGGACGAAGGCTACGGCAACCTGCCCGTCTGCATCGCCAAGACCCAGTACTCGCTATCGACCGATCCTGGGCTCAAAGGGCGGCCGCGCGGCTTTGACGTGCCGATCCGCGACGTCAAGGTCTCGGCGGGGGCTGGCTTTGTGGTGGTGCTGACGGGCGATATTATGACGATGCCTGGCCTGCCAAAGAAGCCCTCGGCCGAGTCGATTGACCTCGACGACGCAGGACAGATCAAGGGGTTGTTCTGAGAGGGATCGAGGACCCGCAAACTACACAGGACGACAGACCATGTCATTCTCAAAGCGACTGGAATCGTGCTCTCTCGAACGCATTACCAAGATGAAGGATGTGGTAATGCAGGAGATAGATAGTATTGACCGTCAGCTAGCCGAAAAAGAAAAAGAACTCGACGAAATGATCGAGAAGGTAGAAACGGTCAGTTTGAGCAAAAGGCACGGCCAATACGAACTGAATCTGGATAAAGCTGAATCGCAGATCGCAAGGTTAAACGCCGAAAAAGATAAGCTGCTAGACAAGGCCGCGATCATTGAGGAAGCACGGCAAAAGAAGCACCTGATGAACCAACAGGCGCGGGTGCTTGGCAGTACCAAAAGGGTGATGGTCAAAGACATGCTCATCTTTTTCCTCATCCTTTTTATTATTGGCATTCTGGTGGTTGACTTGCTCGGCATTGGGGCCACTGGCGGCGGGGCCGTTGCCCGAGCCGAAGTTGAGAACGGCCAGATACGCCGAGTCGTCGTTCTGAGTGAGGGCACTAGCTACGAACGGGTGAATATTGAAATAGAGGACAAAGTGGGGTCTGGTGCCTTGGTTACCGGGCAGGTCGTCGAGGGCAAGCTAACCCAAGTGGAAGTCATTGAGGCCGGCGAACACTACGTCAATCCCACAGTGGAGATCGCGCCCCACTTTGCAGTCGGCAAGCTGTGGCTATTTTGGATCCTCGACGTGATCTGCTGCACGGTTTTTATGGTCAACTTCTTTTTTGAACACACCCTCGCCGCGTCCAAAAAGTGGTACTGGAAGCGCAACTGGATCGACTTCATAACGTCCATTCCGCTGCCTCCAGTGCAAGTCATTGCCGCGTCCGGCCAACTGGAGTTTGTCCGCCTCGGGCGTCTGCTCCGGGCCATGCGGATTTTGCGGGCGCTGAGAGTGTTCCGCATCGCGCTGTTTTTCTGGCGAGGCATGGATCACTTGAGCTCCACCTTGGACGTGCGGCTCCTCAAGCGGTCCCTACTATACGGCTTGTTATCGCTCGTGTTTGGGGCCTGCATTTTCATGGGCTTGGAGCGCATGGATTCTGGTTCGGGATTCTGGGCGAGTCTTTGGTGGAGTTTTACGACGCTGGTCACCGGTGGGTACGCCGACATCCACAATCCCGAGACGGCTTCGGGCAAAATCCTCACCGTTTTTCTGGTGATTACGGGTATGGTTCTAGTGGGTGTTTTTACGGCGACGCTGACGAGCATCCTCGTAAGCGATGAGGACTCCTTGAAGGTCGAGGAGCTTGAAGAGCAGGTCGGGATCGTAACGAAAATTCAGGAAGACATAAAAGACACCAACGAGCGTCTAGACCGGCTGGAAGGCACCATCCGCGAAATCCGGGACGCCGTGGTAGCGCAGGAGAAATAGCGGCGGCTTCAGGCGAGCTTTTCTCTTGCTTCCAAGACCTTTGCCACTACGACTTCGATATCCCCTTCATCCACAAACGGCGACACGATAAAGGACTTCAGCGCGACAATCGGTTCCTGATATTGGGTGTGCCGGTAGCAGTCGGTCGAGGAAAGGACGACCCCGCGTCCGGCCATGGCCTCCGCATGCACGTAATCGAAAATTTTTCGGTTGTAGTCGTTGTGGGCTAGCAGCGTCTCCCGATAGGCCGGATCGTCAAATTCTTGGCGCTTGATCGCAAAAGTATCCACGTCGGGTGGATACACCCGGAAGAGCGTTACCGTGCCAAAGTTGTCGCGGTTGAGCACGGTGATGGCTTCGTGTCCTTCGAGGTGCTCGCGCAAAAGCTGGGTCATCTCGACGATGTGCCCGAGTGCGACGCGCAATCCCTGCTCGCCGAAAAAGCGAAAATTGGCCAGCGCAGTCAGTGGGCCGGTCCCGGCTCTGGATGTTTCGAGAGTGTACATGCCGGGGCGGTGGTCGCCAAAGTGATAGAGGTACGGCATCTGCTCCGGGCTGCGTATCAGTAGGTGCAAATCCGTGCGATCTTTGACGAGGACCAGGCTGGAGATATACGGGGCAAAGCCGGTCTTGTGGAAGTCAATGCCCATGGAATCGGCCAGCGCCAGATGGCGGATGCGCCGGCACGCGCCAGCGAGGGCGCGCAGGGTCCGCGGTCGAAACTCCAAGGGGTTGTCCTGAAAATCGTAGTCGTTGAACACCGACCACGCCCAGCCAATGACCGAGTCGGCGTGGATGTGCGGGCGGTAGGAGAGTTGGAATTCATCGACGAGCGAGTCGCGCAAGGTCGCAATCGCCTGCAAGTCGTCCAAGCCGAACGCATCCGTAGTCCCCATAGTCGCAATAATGGCGGCGATCTTTTTTCCGCTGTCCAAGGCCCCCCGCGCTGCATCCGCTAGCTGCGCGAGGTCGATTTCGTTGTCGGCTATTGTCGGAATGACGATCAACTGGTCGGTGCCAATGCCGAGCCATCCGACGATGTTGTGGGCGCAATAGTGCCCGGCGTCGGAAACGAGGACCACTACATCTTTAGGTACGCCCTGGTCCATGGCCCGGGGGCAGGCTTTTTCCAGACCGATCTTTACCCCATAGAGCGTGGTGCCGGTCCCGCCAAAGGTAAACGTGCCGCTGGCCTGTTGTGGGTCGTAGCCAACCATCCGCGCGGTAATGCCGACCGCTTCGACTTCGGCCAAGGCGACGAGACGGCTGTACTCATCCCAGGCGATGTTGGGGTTGTGCAACGAGGCGAGTAAGACGCCGATGAGGCTGGGGATGGTCGGGGGCGCGATGACGTTTTGTTGGGTGTGGGGATGGCTGGAGATGGTTATGCCGCGCAGGTAGCTGACGAGATCGGAGGTAACCGCCTCGACCGAAGACATCTCAGCGGGCAGCTCGGCGTTTTGCGCTTCAGCAAAGTCGCCAGAAACCACCGGACCAAGCGTCGGCAACTGCATCTTCAGCGCATCGACCTGATCCAAGGCACGCATGATGGAATGCACGAAATACGAATCGTGAATGGGGTCGGATACTGGTTGGGGAAAGGCGCGGCGGATGTGTTCTAGGGCGTCGCGGTAGGATGTAGCCATATCTTGCGTCCAATGCAGGCAAAGGGATGAGATACAAAAGGCCGAGTACCAAAACAGGTACCCGGCCTTTTGTATAACGTAGGATTGCCGTCCGGCGTTCCTAGAGACTGTAGCTGTATTTCACGTACCAGAATGCGCCACCAAAGCCAAATGGGCTGAACTGGCTGTACCTGTTGCCGGTCCGCTCAGCGGCTAGTTCATGTTCGTCAGGATAGGTGTTGAGAATATTCTGTGCGCCAATGGCGATCGAAGACGCATCATCACCAAACGAGATGCCGGTTTCAAGGTCAAACAGCACCTTGCCACTATAGACTTGATCGTCTTCAGAGTCGTACCATTCGCCGAAGTAGCTGGCGCGGCCTAGGCCACTCCAACGCTCGCTCAGAGCTTGGGTCAGCGTCAAATTCCCGCGCTGCTTGGGAAGATTCTCCTCCAATTCTCTGAGCCGGAGATCGTCCAGAATGTCTGGGTTGTAGTCGGTGACTTCGGAGCTCGTGTAGTTGTAGGCGAGGCTCAGCCTCCCCGAACCCACCGGTGCCGACACCACGAGGTCAATCCCGCTGGTGGCGGAGTCGAAGTCATTGGTGAAGAAGCGGAACTCCTGCAAGCCGGCCGCGCTGGTTAGGCCCTCGTTGATTAGCTGCTGTTTCTGCTCATCGTTCAACGCGAAGTCTTGCGAGACCGTCAGGCGGTCCTCGACCGTGATGTTGAAATAGTCGACCGTCGCACTAACGGCACCCATCTTGACGACGACGCCCCCAGAGAGGTTGACCGACTTTTCAGAATCGAGCGCCGGCCCACCGCCCTCTAAACCGAGGGCCAGCCCAACTGCGCGGCTGGTAGAAGGCACGGTGCCGTTGTTGACCAAGTCGTTCTTCTCGAAGTTGAACTCGGTCGTTATGTTGAAGGCATTTTGCTGGCCAGGCGTCGGTGCCCTAAAGCCGGTGCTATAACTACCGCGCAGCTTCAGGTCGTCCGTAACGGCGAAATTGGAGGCTACCTTGTAGTTGGTTGTGCTGCCAAAGTCGTCGAAATTCTCCGAGCGCAGTGCCACGGAAATCAGCAACGGATCAATCGGCTCGAGATCCGCCTCCACGTACAGGGCCGTGTTGGTGCGATCCCAGCGGCCGGCGGCCACCTTGCTAAAGCCCGAGAAACCATTGGTGGCAGGCTGAAACCCTTGGCTGGCCAACGGCTGACCAATCAGGTAGGACTCGATCTGTCCCTCCTCGATCTCGAATCCTTCGTTTCGACGTTCGAGCCCCGCAGCCAAGAACAACTGGTCGCTGACCGGGTACGTAAGGTCGAGGTTTAAGTTGACATCCGTCTGGATGTAGTCTCCAGGGTTGAACAATGTCGGCGTATCAGGCCCCATTGAGGCATTCACGGTATTGAAGATAAAGTAGTCCGCGTGGTGTCGGCCATAAGACGCGCTCACGCTCCAACCCAACGTCTCGGCCGCAAATCCCTTCAGGCCCAAGAGAATGGATTCATCCGTGGTGAAGCCGCCGAAGCGGGGCGTGAAACCACCGGGAAACATTTTCAGGAATGAGAAGCAATTGGGGTCGTCGCGGACCTGTAGCCAAGCCTCCTGGTCCGGCTTGTTGTCGATTATGGGTACCGGGGCGCATTCACTGCCCTGACCCACGCCGTCCAAATCGCCCACTAGCAGGGATCCAGTCTCGGGCTCGCCATCGTCATCTAGATCGAGCAACGGCCCCTTAAACACGCCGCTGCGGGTATGGGGATTGCGGAAATAGAACCCGCCTTCCGTCTCCTTGCTGGCGTAGTTGGCGTGACCGTAGAAGTCGAGGTTCTCGCCAAGATTGGCACCGTAGTTGGCGAAGAACTTCAGATCGTCTCTGATGTAGGGCTGCCCCCAGATTTGGGCGGGATTGTTCACATTCGTATTGCCCGCGGCGAGCAGGGCCGCGGCATCATTGCGCTGCACCGAGCGGATGGTTTCGCCCGCGTTGCCGTATTCCAAGCTGAGGTTGGCCCACGCACTCTCGTTGCCCAAGCCGAGATTGCCAGCGATAGAAAACAACTCGCCATCGCCGAGGATGCCTTCGCCGTCTTGGAAGCTGCCGACTTTGGTCTCGACCGAAAGCCCTTCGGAACGATCCTTGAGGCGGAAGTTCAACACGCCGGCAATGGCGTCCGAGCCGTACTGGGCCGACGCGCCGTCGCGGAGAACTTCCACTCGCTTGAGCGCGATCGCCGGGATGGGTGCCAAATCGGGACCCTGCGCGCCATCGGCGACCCCATTGCCCAACCAGTGAATCACCGCAGCGCGATGGCGGCGCTTGCCGTTGATCAAGACCAGCGCGTGGTCGGGGGCCAGCCCCCGCATGTTGGGCGGTCGGACGACCGTGCCTGCATCGCTGATAGGCTGGGTATTGACGTTGTACGAGGGCACGATATTCCGCAGAAGATCTGCTAGATCCACCCCTCCTTGCTTGGCAAATTCTTCTCTGCCGATGACGTCAATGGGCACGGGTGAGTCGGTTACGGTGCGCGACTGCGCCCGCGAACCGGTCACCACCAGCTCTTCAATCTCCACCACACCTTCGAGCATTTCCTCTTCTGCGGCGGCCATTTCTTCTGCGGCGGTCTCTTCCTCTTCCATTGAGTCTTGGGCCACGGCGTCAGAGACCAAGCTCACAGAGAGCAGAGCCGAAAGGCCAAAGACTAATGCGAAAGCAGATAAGCACTCTTTCATCGAATTTTCCTCCTTCAGGAGAAGGGTAGATGGTATATTATTTTAACTTACTTGAGACGACACTTATGTTATATAATGATTTAGCTTCGGTCAATACATAATTATTCTCAATATTGAGCTATATACTAGCTACATACTATAATATACTAGCTACATACTATATATTGTGTAATTATTTCGGACCGTGGCGATCCCGTAGTCGAAATGAGTTACAATCCCGTAGTCGATACAATCCCGTAGTCGAAATGAGTTATATTTTTATTCTCGGAAGAGTCAAAGAAGATAAAACGTGTGTATAAAAATATAAAAGCTCAGGAACTCCAAAAAACGAAAACGCTCCGTCGGGATTTGACCACTGCTCAACACGGTCCGTCGGGGGTTTTCAGACAGCTTTTAAACCTTATGCCAAAAATAGTGAGTTTTTGAGTCAATTCTGCGTCTTGCGGCGCGATAAACCGAAAGACAACCGTTTATGCTGGGCAAATTTTTCGACAAAGTAAAGCAGGGATTGGCGCAGACGCGGCAGGCGATGACCGATGTTATCGCTGGCAATCCCCGCTTGGACGACGACGCCATCGACGATATCGAGGCCGCGCTAATCGGCGCTGATATGGGGCTGGAGACCGCCACCGAACTCGTCGATGAGCTGCGCGAGCGACTCGGGCGCGGGCAAATGGCGGACGGGCCGGACGGGGTGATGCAGGTGCTAGAAGAGCAAGTAGCCGCGATAATGACCCTCGACAACGGCGCGGCCTTGCCCCTAGCCGGCGAGCTACCGGGCAAGCCGTTTGTCGTGCTGATCGTCGGCGTCAACGGCACCGGCAAGACGACCACGGTCGGCAAGCTGGCCAAGCAATACGCCGATGCCGGCAAGAAGGTGGTAATCGCTGCCGGCGACACGTTCCGGGCCGCAGCGATCCCCCAGCTTGCCATCTGGGCAGAGCGCGCCGGAGCCGACCTGATACGCACGCAGCAAGGAGCTGACCCAGCGGCCGTGGCCTTCGATGCGCTCGCCGCGGCCAAGTCGCGCGGGGCCGACGTGCTGCTAGTGGACACGGCTGGCCGCTTGCACAACAAGGTCAACTTGATGGAGGAACTCAAAAAGATCCGCCGCTCGCTGGCCAAGCAAGACCCAACAGCCCCGCACGAAACCCTGCTGGTACTCGACGGGACCAGCGGCCAGAATGCCCTGTCGCAGGCGACCGCGTTCAACCAAGCCACCGAGTTGACCGGGCTCGTGCTGACCAAGCTGGACGGGACGGCTAAGGGCGGGATCGTCGTCGCGCTACGGCGTCAGATGGATCTGCCCGTGAAGCTGATTGGGGTGGGCGAGGGGGTGGATGATTTGCAGCCGTTTGACGGGGCGGCATTCGCCCGCGCGTTGTTCGCCGAGTGAGGGGTTACTGCGCGGCCAGCGCGTCTTTTAGTTCCCCCCGTACTTCCGCATCTTCTTCTATTCTCAAGCGCCGTTCGAGCGCCCCTTTTGCCGCATCGCCCCCGAGTTGACCCAAAGCCCAAGCTACGTGGCCGCGCACTAGCGGCTCTTCGTCGTCGAGTGCGCTGATCAAGGCCGGCACCGCGGCCTGCATACCCGAATTGCCCAAAGCCACGGCGACGTTGCGCAAAAAGCCACGGCGCTTAGGGCGCTTGACCGGATTGCGGCGGAATAGTGCGTTGAAGGCTTCGCGGTCGAGTTGGATCAGGTCGAGGAGCGATGGGCTGTCGAGGCCGACTCGGCTCTTGTACGCCGACTCTGGAGCCGACTCGGTCTTGCGGTTCCACGGGCACACATCTTGACAGATGTCGCAGCCAAAGATCCATTGGCCCATGCCTTGGCGCAGGTCGCGGGGAATCGGTCCCTTGAGCTCGATGTTGAGGTAGGAGATACAGCGCCGAGCGTCGAGCACGTACGGCTCGGGGAAGGCGTCGGTGGGGCAGGCGTCCAAGCAGCGCGTGCAGGTGCCGCAGTGGTCTGGGGCGGGTTCGTCGTAGTCGAGTTCGAGGTCGGTGATGATTTCGGCTAAGAAGAAGTAAGAGCCGCGGCGCTTGTCGATCAGGCAGGTGTTCTTACCCCACCAGCCCAAGCCCGCCCGCTGGGCGAGTTCGCGCTCTAAGACTGGGGCCGTATCCACAAAATAGCGGCCTTTTGTCTCCCCTCCAGCCTCGGCTAGCACGAATTCCCACAGTGCCGCCAAGCGCTTTTTGACAATGTCGTGATAGTCGTCGCCGCGGGCGTAACAAGCGATCCGGCCGTGCAGGGGATCAGGTGCCGCAGGCGTGGGTTGGTAGTAATCCATGCCGAGGCAGATGGCGGTCTGAGCACCGGGGACCATCTGGCACGGGTCCTCGCGCTTGTCGAGGTGGCGTTTGAGGTAGTCCATCTGACCGGCGTAGCCCAAGGCCACCCAGCGGGCGTAAAACTCGGCCCCTTTTAATGGGTCGGCCGGGGCGAAACCGACCGAAGTAAAGCCTAAGGCACGGGCCTTGTGGCGAATTTGTTCGGTCAGCGACATGCCGGGCCGCGCAAGCGGCTGTTAGAACATCTCCGCGATGCGGCGGAAGACCATCTGATTGAGGTCGTTGAACGTGACCAGCACCATGATTAACAGCATCATGGCCAAGCCGATCTGCTGAAAGACCTCGCGCTGGCGCAACGAAAGCGGTCGGCGCATGATGCCCTCTAGCGTGAGGAAGGTCAGATGGCCGCCGTCGAGCACGGGGATGGGCAGGAGGTTGATAATCGCCAAGTTGACGCTGAGTATGGCGAGAAAGCGGACGAAGGAGTGCAAGCCCTGCTCGGCGGTCTGTCCGGCTAGCTGGGCAATGCGCAACGGGCCGCCCAATTCGTCGGTCGAGCGGTCGCCTTGGAAAAGCTCGCCCAAAAAGTCGAGGATCAGCCAAGAGGCATTGTACACTCCCAGCCCCCCCAGCACCACCGCTCGGCCCAACCCGACGGTGTGGCGCGAGGCCTGCGGGCCGATGCCAATGCGACCCACGAACGCGTCGCCCTCGGCGCGGGCCGCTGGGGTAATGAGCTGCTCCATGCGCTGGCCGTCGCGTTCCCAAACCAACGGAATCGTCTCGCCCGGATAGCGGCGGATTTCCTCGCTCATCTCGGCCCAACTCACAACCGGAGCTTGGCCGACGGCGAGGATGATGTCGCCCGCTTGCAGGCCGAGGCTATCGGCCGGCATCCCTGGCACGACCTGTCCCACCGTCGTGGGGCGCATTAGCTGTACGCCGTAGCCCTCGTTTCCGGCGGGCGGCAGGTCGAAGTTCAAGAGGATGCCGTCGCGTTCGATTTCGAGCGTAGCACCGCGGCTTTCGATCTCGTCCAAGGCGCTGGCCAGCTCGTAGGCATTGCCGACGGGCGTGCCTCCTACGGTGCGCACGCGATCGCCGCGCACCAGACCGACCTCGGCGGCGAGGGAATTCTCTTGGGGACTGACGCGGGTACTATCGAAGGAGTCGATCCCGTAAACGCTAAAGAGGAAGATCAGGGCCACGAAGGCGAAGAGGAAGTTCATCGCCGGGCCGGCGGCAATGACCGCCATGCGGATTCCCACCGACCTAGAGGGAAATTCCCAGTGCGCGCCGGTGGTTTCCTCGCTGCCCACATCGGCCATACCAGCTACCTTGACGTAACCGCCAAAAGGGATCCAAGAAATACAGTACTCGGTTTCGCCGCGGGTAAAGCCGATCATTTTGGGCGGATAGCCCAACGAAAAGCGCTCGACGCGGATGCCCGCCCATTTGGCGACCAAAAAGTGACCCAGTTCGTGGACGAAGACCAAGACGCCTAGGGCGAGGAGAAACGAGCCAATCGTAGTGAGGGTATCGAGCATACTCTAATCCGTCTCAAGAAAAAACGGCCAGCATATCCACATAGAGATACGCCAGCGGAAAGGCCAAAAAATAGGAGTCAAAGCGGTCGAGCAGGCCGCCGTGGCCTGGGATTAGCATCGGCGCGTCCTTGATGCCCATGTCGCGCTTAAAGGCCGACTCCACCAAATCGCCTACCTGCGCACCGATGCCCGCGACGAGCAAAAGCCCCAGCAGCGACGCCGTAGAAAAGGAGGGCAGCAGCAAGCCCAAGGGCATGGGAAGGGTGCTGCCGACTACGCCGCCGATGCATCCGACCCTCGTCTTGTTAGGGCTGATCGCCGGTGCCAGCTTGGCCCGGCCCCAAAACCGACCGCTAAAGTACGCCCCGGAATCCGTGAGCCAGATGCAGAGAAAGAGCACGGCCACCAAGTGGTGCGCCTCCTCTCCCTTACCAGCCGCCTGAAAAAGCAAAAGCGGCGCACTGCCTAAGACGCCGAAGAACAACACGCCGCCCAACGTCAGAAAGGCGTTGGCCGCATAGCGCTCCGTGCCTTGGAACAAGGCCCACACCACAACCAGTAAGATGGCCGCCATCAGCAACGCAGCGAGGTCATCGCCCGTGCCCTGTCGCCAGAAGTAACTGCACAGACCCAAGACCAGCAAGGTGCCCGGCAGGCGAATGGGTTGGTAGCCTGCCTCCTCTAGGATGTGATGATATTCCCACGAGCAGCGCGCGGCCACGGCCAGCACCAAGAGGAAGAGCGCCCAGCTAGCCCCTTCGACCAGCAGTAGAATCACCGGCACGAAGACGGCAGCCGCGAGGACGCGCTGTCGCAGGCCGGAGGCCTCTGCCGCGGTGTCAGCCGCCAAAGCGCCTCTGCCGTTGTTGATAGGCGGCAATGGCTTCGTAGAGGTGCTGGCGGCGAAAATCCGGCCAATGCACATCGCCGACAAAGCAAATTTCAGTATAGACCATCTGCCAAGGGAGGAAGTTGCTCAGTCGCATTTCGCCACTGGTGCGGATTAACAAATCCGGGTCGGGCAAGTCGGCTGTATAGAGGGCTCCGCTGATTTGTTCCTCGTCGATGTCTTCTGGGTTGAGCCGGCCAGCCGCCACTGCGGCGGCCAGCTTGCGGAAGGCGTCGACTAGCTCGCTGCGGCCCCCGTAGTTGAGTGCCAAGTTGAGCTTGAGACCGGTGTTGTCTTTGGTCTGAGCGAGCGCGTGCTCTAGGGCCAATTGTATGATTGGAGACAACTCGTCGGTGCGGCCTATGGCGTTGAGAGATACGTTATTTTCGTGGAGTTCCGACACTTCGTCGCGCAGTGCTTCGTGCAGCCACTGCATCAGCTCTTCTACTTCCGCTTCGGGCCGGGACCAGTTCTCCGTCGAGAAGGTGTACAGGGTCAAAGCCTCGATTTGGAGTTGGCCGCAGGCGCGGACAATGTCGCGCACAGACTCGCGGCCAAAGCGATGCCCTTCGGTCTTGGGCAGATTGCGCTCGACCGCCCAGCGCCTATCGCCATCCATTATAATGGCGATGTGTTGAGGCAGGTTCCCCTCGTCCTTGAGGCACTGCTGGATGCGGAAGTCCTCTTCGGGATTGAGGGGTTTTACTGGGTGGTATTCTCGCGGAGAAATTTCCAGCGGCAGAGCCTGAGCACTCATAGCGTAATAAGGATGCTTCGGTGGGTTTCTGTGGCGCCATCCACGGCCACTGTCATAAATTCGGGCGCGTCCCGCCTTAAGAAAACAAGGCCGCGCCCATCTTGGTCAATCTAGGGGAAAGGCTCATATTCGTCAAGCAAGCCTAGGTGCCAGATGCGCTTGACGCCCTTTCTAGGGGCCAGTATTATGTAATTTATGAAGAATGAGGCGACGCGCGCCCGCAAAGAACGGCTCAGGAAGCGCGTCTTAGCTGCGCGCATGGGTTTGGATCGCGGCCAAGTAGAGGGCGGCGGGCAGGCCATACTAGAGAAGGTCTTGGGCCTAGAGGCGTACCGCCGGGCCAAGCTCGTCCATACCTATGTCTCCAGCAAGGAAAACGAGGTCGATACTCGCGCGTTGATCGGCACTTGCCTAGCGCAGGGCAAGCGGGTGGCTGTGCCGGTGGTGATGCCGGGCACGAGGACGATGGCCCACGCGCTGGTCGACAGCCTAGACCAGTTCGCCGTCGGCCCTTGGGGACTGGCACAACCCGATCCCGCCGCGGCCATTTGGCTGCCCTCAGAAGCTCGCATCGACTTGGTCGTAGTACCGGGCCTTGCCTTCGACCGGCGCGGGCATCGCATCGGCTGGGGCGGCGGCTACTACGACCGCTTTTTAGCGCAAGTGCAAACCATCAAAATAGGGCTGTGCTACGACGAGCTAGTCCTAGACTGCATTCCCGGCGAGCCGCACGATGTGCTCATGGACATGGTCGTCGCCGCAACCGCCATTTACCAAGGAGGGACCGCATGATCTACGAATTGCGCATCTACCGCTTCCATAAGGGAGCCGACAACAAGAAGAAATTCCTCGCCGGCTTTACCAAGGCGCGCCGCTTTATGTCCAAGTACGGCGTGACGTTTGTCGCCGCGTGGGAAAATCCCGACCGCGACGATGAGTTCATCTGGATTCGCGCCTTCCCCAACGCCAAGGCCCGCGACAAGGCTATCGACGCGTATTACGCCAGCCCGGAATGGGCCAAGATCGTCGATCAGATCCGCCCGCTAATCCGCCGGCGGGAGGTGCGAGTGATGAAAGCATTGCCCTATTCGACCCTAAAATAATGTTCCGCATCGGCCCAATAACCGCTGATCCCGGCATCCTGCTAGCGCCCATGGAGGATGTCTCACAGCTACCCTTCCGCCTGATTTGCAGGGAACTGGGTGCCGATATCGCGTACACTGAATTCGTCAATGCCGAGGGGCTGTTGCGCGAAGATCCCAACGGGCCGCGCCGCGCTTTTCGCAAGCTGCGCTTCTCAGAAGCTGAACGGCCCTTGGCGATCCAGCTCTACGGCGCGGCCTCGCTGTCTATGGAGCAAGCCACCGAGATCGCCAGTGCGCAGAATCCAGACTTCATCGACATCAACTGCGGCTGCTGGGTGAGCAATGTGGCGTTGCGCGGGGCCGGGGCCGGGCTTTTGCGCGACTTGCCGCAGATGAAGGAGGTCGTCTCGCGCGTCATTGGCGCAACGCATCTGCCGGTGACCGTGAAGACGCGCCTCGGCTGGGACCAGCAGAGCATCCGCATCGTCGAGGTAGCCCAGATGCTCGAGGATCTGGGCGTGCAGGCGCTGGCCATTCACTGCCGCACCCGAGCCCAAGGCCACAAGGGCGCGGTGGACTACGAGTGGATACCCAAGGTCAAGGCGGCGATCTCGATGCCGATCATTCTCAACGGCGACCTGACCTCGCCGCAGACGGTCAAACACGCCTTCGACAGCACGGGGTGCGACGGGGTGATGATCGGCCGCGGCGCCATCCGCCATCCGTGGATTTTCCGCGAATCCCAGCACTACCTAAAGACAGGTGCGCTCTTGCCCGAACCAAGCTGGCAGGAGCGCGCCGAGCTGTGCCTCAAGCACCTGCGGCTGGCCGTTGAGCACGGCGGCCCGCAGGAGGCGCTGGTCGGCATGCGACGTCACTACGCCGGGTACTTTCGCGGTCTGCGCGGCGCGGCGCAGCTCAGAGCCGAACTGGCCAGCTACAAGGAGCTAACCCCCTTGTTGGCGCGCCTTGCGGAACTGCGCGACACCGATCCAGAACGCCTCGCCGCCTAATTCTCGCCCTTCTGCGCTTTCGCTGGACTGGTCCGCTCCCGTTACCATACAAGATATATTAATTTTTTCTATTAATTATATAGCAATAATCAATTTGCCCAATGGATAGAACCCTCTAATTTTAGCTGGCGGCGAACGACACCATTCTTCAATACAAAAGGAGGCACTCGTGAACCAACCCACATCCATCGCCCCGGCCACAGGCAAACTCGGCGTCCTAATCCCCGGCATGGGCGCGGTGGCCACCACGGTTATCGCCGGCGTCGAAGCCATCAAAGCCGGCATCGGCCAGCCCATTGGCTCGCTGACCCAGATGGGCACCATCCGCCTAGGCAAGCGCACCGAAGGACGCTCGCCGCTCATCAAGGACTTCGTGCCTCTGGCCGGCATCGACAGCCTGGTCTTCGGCGGCTGGGATGTCTTTCCAGAGGATGCCTATGATTCGGCCATCCACGCCGGTGTCTTGGACAAGACGCTGCTCGACCAGCTAGTGGATCCGCTCAAAGCCGTCAAGCCGATGCCCGCAGTTTTCGACCGCAACTACGTGCGCCGCCTCGAAGGCTCTAACGTCAAAAGCGCCAAGAGCAAGTGGGATGCCGTGCTGGAAGTGCGCGAAGATATCCAGCGCTTCAAGGCCGACAACCGCGTCGAGCGGCTGGTGATGATCTGGTGCGGCAGCACGGAGATTTTCATGGAGCACCACGAAGTACACAACGAGATCGAGAGCCTCGAAAAAGCCATCCGGGAAAACCACCCGGCCATTCCCCCGAGCATGATCTACGCCTACGCCGCGCTACAGGAAGGTGTGCCCTTCCTAAACGGCGCACCGAACTTGACTGTGGATATCCCGGCCATGGTCGAATTGGCGCGGCAAAAGGGCGTCCCCATCGGCGGCAAGGACTTCAAGACCGGCCAGACCCTGATGAAGACCCTGCTAGCCCCTGGCCTCAAGGCGCGGATGCTCGGCGTGCGGGGCTGGTTTTCGACCAACATCTTGGGCAATCGCGACGGCGAGGTGCTCGACGATCCCGATTCGTTCAAGACCAAGGAAGTCAGCAAGCTCGACGTGCTGGAGTTCATCCTGCAGCCCAGCCTCTACCCCCAGCTCTACGGCGATATTTACCACAAAGTGCGGATCAACTACTATCCTCCGCGCGGCGACGAGAAAGAGGGTTGGGACAACATCGACATCTTCGGCTGGCTGGGCATGCCCATGCAGATCAAGGTCGATTTCCTCTGCCGCGATTCGATCCTCGCCGCGCCGCTGGTCTTGGACTTGGTGCTGTTTACCGACTTGGCGCAGCGAGCGCAGATGGCGGGGATTCAAGAGTGGCTCTCTTTTTACTTCAAAAGCCCGATGACTGCGCCCGACCTCTACCCCGAGCACGATCTTTTTATTCAGCTAATGAAGCTCAAGAACACGCTACGCTTCTTGCAGGACGAAGACCTGATTACCCACTTGGGGCACGAATACTACGACTAGCCTTACCAGAGCGTGTACCCGCCATCGACGACCAAGTCGTGGCCGGTCGCGTAAGCAGAGGCGTCCGAAGCGAGGAAGACGACGGCCCCTTGGTAGTCGGCAGGGACGCCTAGACGGCCCATCGGGGTATTGGCGAGCCAAGCGTTTTTCATGTCGTCTGCGGCGTGAGCGGTCATGGGGGTGAGCGTGTGGCCGGGGCTGATGGAATTGACGCGGACGCCGCGCGCGGCCCATTCTGCGGCGCATACTCTAGTTAGCTGGTAGGCACCTGCCTTGGCGGCGTTGTAATGGCCGTGCTGTTGGGGGCGATTGACGGTGTGGGACGAGATCGAGACGACGTTGATGATCGAGCCGGAGCCTCGTTGCAGCATGGCGCGGCCCTCGGCCTGACAGCAGAGGAAAACGGCCTTGAGGTCGAGGTCGAGGACCCGGTCCCAATCGGCCTCGCTGATGTCCTCGATGGGGCCGCGCAAGGCAATGCCGGCGCTATTGACGCCGATGTCCAGCCGACCCCAAGCGGCGAGGACGGTATCGACCATGTTTTCGACTTGGTCCTTGGCGGTGACATCTGCGGCGATAGCTAGCGTCTGGCGACCGAGGTTTTCGATCCGAGCACAGGTGTCAGCAGTGCCAGCGGCGTTGATGTCGGCAATGGCCACGTCCGCACCCGCCTCGGCGAGGGCGACGGCGAGGGCCTGCCCAATGCCAGAGCCACCGCCGGTGACTAGTGCCTTGCGGTCGAGGAGGGAAAAGCGGTCGAGGATGCCCATTTGCTCTTTATCGCACCGCTACAAAGCTGAAGGCGTGAGCCTCATCCCCGAGTGCTTTTCAATCCCTTCGTCATTCCAAGTAACACCCAAACCAGGCTGGTCGGAGATGGTCAGGAAGCCTTCCTCGTCGAGAGAAAAGGGCGCGCTGACGAGGTCCTCAATATAGGGGGACGGGGTGATGTATTCTACCCAACGGGCGGTCGGCACGGCCGCCACTAGCTGAAGGTCGGCCGCCAGTCCGACGGCGGTATTCCAGCCGTGCGGAACGAAGAGCACCGAGTGGTCGTAGGCGTACATCGCAATGCGAAACTCCTCGGTGAGGCCGCCGACCTTGGTGACGTCGGGTTGGATGTAGTCAACCGCTCGGCGCTCGATCCAGGGGAGGAAGGACTGCCGGCGCGTCAACACCTCGCAGCCCGTAATCGGCAGGGGAGCGTGCTCAGTGAGTTTGATGTACCCTTCGATATCGTCGGGACGCAGGGCTTCCTCGAACCAAGCGACATCATAGCTGGCGAGCATGCGGGCGGTTTCGATCGCCCATTTGTAGCCGTGCGGCCAGTACTGATCGGAGCCCCCCGCATCGACCATCAGCTCGACATCCGGGCCGACGGTCTCACGGGCGGTACTGACGATGTTTTCGTCGAGCGTTCTCGACACGCGACCGAACGGTCCCCAGCCCATCTTGATCGCGCGAAATCCCCTGTCCACCGCGGCTTGAAGCCTCGGCATCAATTCGTCGGGCTCGGCCATGATGAGCGATCCATACGGCTTGATGCGCTCCCGATAGCGCCCGCCCAACAGGCGCGAAATGGGCTGGGATGTGATCTTGCCAAAGAGGTCCCACAAGGCAATGTCGATGCCGGAAATGGCGTGGGTGACGGCACCGCCCCGGCCCTGCCAGAAGGTGGCCTGATGCAGCTTCTCGGCGACCCGCGCCGGCTCGATGGACTCGCCAATCAGCATGGGGCGCAGCAGCGCGAGCGACCCCGACACTAGGCGGGCGGAGGTAAAGACGGAACCCAGACCGGTAACCCCTTCGTCGGTGACGATCTCCAAGAGCGTGTGCAGGTTATCGCCGGGGTCGTACCCCTGCTCCCATCCACCGTCGGGCGTGGCTCCCACCAGGGGTATTGTGCGAATGTCTGCTATCTTCATCGCTGAACGAGTTCGATGAGGATCCCGTCGGGGTCCAGGGTACAGACGACGCCCGGCGTATCTGGGGCGGCCATAGGCTCGGACAGGAATTCCACGCCTTTGGCCTGCAATGCGGCGCACTCCGCCTTCACGTCGGCAACGAAGAAGGTGAGCCAGCGTACCCCAGCGGCAAATTGGGAAGTTCGCTGTGGCGGCGGCGCGGCGATCTCCATCAGCTTGATCAGCGTCTCTCCCGCCTGCAGGCGCACCTGTCTGAAGCCTTGCGGTGCCAGCCCGATCCCCGTCGCTAGGTCTTCGGGGATGTCGATGTCGAGCACCACCTCGAATCCCAATGTATCCCGATAGAACTTCAACGATTCTTCAAAGTTGCTGCACACTATGCACAGGTCAACGACCGGATGTGAGAGCTTCATTTACCACCTCCTAGGGAATGGGAGTCAATCTACGCAGAATCGAGATGGATGTGAACACCACGGGAGCAATCGATGCGTCCCAGCCGTCTGTCGAAGTAAGCGGGTTTAGTCGAGCGATTTAGGCAGGTGGCCGCAAACTAATCCACATCCACATCGAGGATATAGCGCGCCCCTGGCGAGATGCGCTTCCAAGTCTCGTAGCGCAGATACTCGCGCTGGTTGAGCTGCTGGCCGTGCTCGCGGGCAGTGAAGTAGCAGTGCATGGCGCGGCGCGGCAGATCCTTGCTCTGGTTGCGGGTGCCGCCGTGCCAAGTGTGGCTGTTGAAGACGGCAACCGTGCCGGCCGGGGCGATGAGCAGCTCTTCATCGGGATGGGGTGCTTGCGCGTCTTTCAGGACTTTGCTCGGGTGCTGGCCTTTATGCGAGCCGGGCACCAGCCGAGTGCAGCCGTTTTCCTCGCTGAAGTCGTCCAGTAGCCAGACCGAATTGCAGACGTGAAACTGGCCGTCGTAGTCTGCCCCCCAGTCGGCGTGTAACCCCTGTAACCCCTCGCCGGGCAGGGCGTCGCGGGCGTTGAGCGAGGAGAGCTTGAAGGGGCGGCCGATGACGTGGTGGATAGCGGCCAGCACCTTGGGATAGGTATAGACGCGGTCGAAGACCGGCCCCTTGTTGCAGAGGTCGGAGAGGCGGCGAGTGCCCTGCTCCTGATGGACTTCAATACCGGCGTGGACCCCTTCTTTCTCGCACAGCTCCTCGAAGCGGGTGCGCAGTGCCGCGAGCCACTCGTCGTCGATAATGCCCGGCAGTACGGTGTAGCCCTTCTCGTCGAGGTCGTTTCTGTTCTGCTCGGTCAACACGCCTTGGTGGGCACCCAAGGCATCCAATGCGCGTGCGATATCCATAGTACTCCTCTATTGGTTCGCTTCCGTTTCGACGAGCGCCTTGAGCGGCACGTCTTCGTCCCGGGGCAAGTAGTAGCTCAGGGGATCTCCGACGACGCCGATGAGCTGTTTTTGGATCGGATTGCAGCGGGCGACGAGTTCGTCGGGCATGGCGATATAGTCCATGGGTTTGACCCAGCGATAACCGTAGCCAAAGAACACGGTCTTGCGCGGAAAGCCTGCCCAGTTGTGGCCGATAGAATGATAGGTGCGCTGCTCAAACAAGAAGGCCGAGCCAGCGCGGATATTCATCGCCTGTGCGCCGTATGGCAGACCGGTCTTAGGGTCCGTGGCCGGGCGTCCGAGCAGGCGGTTGGAGCCAGGAACTATCCAGGTAGCCCCCGAGGCCGGGGCGGTCTGGTCGCTGAGGGCATAGGCGATCTTGAGTAAAATCCGCGGGTGCGGCTCGCTCATCTCACGGGGCGAGGTGCCGCCATCGCGATGCCAGCCGAGCTTGTTTTTTTCGTCTTCAGCCGGCTCGTCGCCCGAAGGCAGGACGATCAAGTGCGAAGTGAGCATCTGGATATTCCAGCCGAGGAGCTGCCAAGCCAGCGGAACCGTGGCGGGCCAGTCGAGGAGTTGGAGGAAGGCGGGATGCTCGACGATGCAGTTGCGCATATTGAGCTTGCCGCCCTTTTCGAGCCAGCCGGCGTCGGCGTCGCGTGTGTAGAGCGCGTCGGTGGCCGCGTTGAGTTCGGCGAGCGCGTCGGGCGATAGGGCGTCTTCGACGAGGAGATAGCCCTGCTGTTCAAAGAAGGCTTGGTCTTCGGGGGTGAGGACGGCTTGGGCGCGGGGCTGGGTCATGGTTACAAAGTTAAAGAGCATATCTCGTTTGACAATAGTTCAGATAGCCCGACCAAAATCGAATAGTGTAGGCCGGGATGGATGGGCCTCTTGTGCCGTACGTTATATAGATATATTATAAAAAAGAGATGAAAAGGAGATATATATGGACTATCTTGCCGTAAAAGACCTCAAAAAGACTAGGGAACTCTGGGAAAAGCTGGCCAGCGAGCGAGAATTGGTCATTACCAAGGATGGCAAGCCCTCGGCCTTGATGATCAGCGTCTCCCCAGAGACCTTAGAAGAGTCGCTGCGCGAGATTCGTCGGACGCTCTTTGCAGCCGCCGTGAGCCGGGTGCGAAAGCGGGCCGAGACGGCGGGGATGCTCGACGATGCGGCGATTGCAGCAGAAATTGACCAGAGCAGGAAAGAACGCGGCCTTCGTGAAGGCCGTCGTTGATACCAACGTTCTGGTATCCGGGCTAATCAACCCCCACGGCTATCCCGGGCGGATCGTTGACTTGTTGCAGGGAGATGCGTTGCAAGTCGTGGTGGACGACCGCATCTTGGCCGAATACCACGACGTTTTGCGTCGCGACGCTTTCCGTGCGTACTTCTCCGAACAGGACCGAGAAGTCATACTGGACTATCTCGATAATAACGCCCTACACATTGCCAGTCGCTTCGTCGTACGCTGCCTGCCGGATTTAGATGACGCGCCGTTTTTGGAAGTAGCCCTATCGGCAGAGGGGCCCTTGGTGACGGGCAATGCAAACCATTATCCTTTAGAAAAGCGAGGCAACTGCCAAGTGCTCAGTCCAAAAGAATTCCTGCATGTGTACTTTTCGCATCCATCGGCATGAGGTGCGTGGAATTGAACAAAGAAAAACGCAGATCAAACGATTCTTGGAGTACTCCCATGCCCGCACTCGACGGCATCCGCGTCCTCGACTTTACCCAAGTGATTTTCGGCCCAGCCGCCACCCAAGTTTTGGCCGACCACGGTGCCGAAGTCATCAAGATAGAGCGACCCGGCGGCGACCTAGCTCGCGCCTTTGGGCCGTGGATAAAGGAGCAAAGCCTGCCTTTTGCGAGCTTTAACCGCTCCAAGAAAAGCCTAATCGTCGATCTCAAGAAGTCCGCTGGGCGTCAGATCGTCCATCGCCTGCTAGAAAACACGGATGCACTGGTGCACAACTTCCGCTCCGGTGCCGTCATGGCCAAGCTGGGGCTGGATTACGCTGCACTGCGGGAAGAATACCCCCGGCTCATCTACGCCGTTGGCTCGGGCTATGGCTCGCAAGGCCCGTACAGCGAGCGCAACAAGGGCGGCCACGAGTCCATGGCCCAAGCGCTGAGCGGCGTGGCGGCTCGCTTCGTCGGCCCCCACGGCACGCCCCAGCGCCTGCCCTATACGGTGGCCGACTTCAATGGCGGCATGTTGCTGGCGCAGGGCATTCTCCTCGCGCTTTTGGCCCGCGAGCGCACCGGCACCGGGCAATATGTGGAAACCTCGCTCCTCGACGGCATGATCAGTATGCAGGCTTGGGCGACGACCAAAATCCTCAACTTGGGCGACGACGGGGAAGACGATGGCTCGGGAGGGGCGACTCATCCGCGCGGCAACCCGCTCGACGGAGCGGTGTTCAAAACGGCCGATGGCTTCTTGATGGTCACCGCGCTTTTCCGCCCCTTTGACCAACTATTGCGCGATTTGCAGGAAGCCCTAGCTATTGAAGGGCTCGTCGGGGACCCGCGCTTTGCCACGCTCGCCGCAGCTGTGGATCACCGCGAGGCCCTGCGGGAACGGCTGGTGCCGATCTTCGCAGAGAAAACGAGCGCCGAGTGGATTCCGCTGCTGGAGGCCAAGGACATCCTCGTGGCACCGGTGCGCTCGACAGCCGAGGCCCTAGCAGACCCTCAGCTCGCCGTCAACGAGATGCTAGTCGAAGTCCAGCATCCGCAGGTGGGTGCTATGCACCACGTCGGCACGCCCCTGCGGCTAGCGGGGACGCCAGCCCCAGCGCCGACACCCGCCCCCCTAGCCGGGGAACATACCGAGGCTGTGCTGCGCGAGGCCGGGTACGCGGAGGCCGAAATCTCCGCGCTGCGCACACAGGGCGTCATTCTCTGATTGTACAGGAGACCCCATGACTGATATTGTGCGCTATGGAGTATTGGGCACCGCCCAGATCGCCCTCAACCGCCACCTGCCGGCCGCGCAGGCTATAGGCAATGCCGAGATCGCGGCCATATCGAGCAGGGACCAAGCCAAGGCCGAAGCAAGCGCGGCCCAATACGGCATTGCCAAGGTCTACGGCTCGTACCAAGCTGTGCTGGACGATCCCGAAATCGACGCGATCATCAATCCCTTGCCCAATAGCATGCACTGCGAGTGGACAATCAAGGCGGCGCAGGCCGGCAAGCACATCCTCTGCGAAAAACCGCTCGCCGTTACTGTGGCGCAAGCGCGGCAGATGATCGACGCCGCCCAAGCCAACGGGGTGCTCTTAGTCGAGGCTTTCACCCACCGCCTCAACCCGCAATTGCAGTGCGCGCGTCGGCTGGTGCAGCAGGGGGAGATCGGCGAGGTGAAGTTGGCGCGGGCCGAGCTGACCTTCGGCATCCGCGATTGGGCCACCGACGTCCGAGCCAAGGCCGAATTGGGCGGAGGCGCGCTCTTAGACGCCGGGTGCTACTGCGTCAGCGCGGTGCGCTTTGTGCTCAATGCCGAACCCGTGGCCGCGCAGGCTTTTCAGCACGTGCGCAACGGCGTGGATTCGACCTTGGCCGGTCTATTGCGCTTCCCCGGCGACCACGTCGCCTATATCGCGACCGGCATGGAAGAGCCGTTCCGCTGCGTGTTGGAGGTCGTCGGCAGCCACGGCGCAATCCGCGTGCCCAACATGTTCGACGAGCAGGCAGCGGTGCACATCGCCATCGGCAATGACGAGCGCGTGGAGACCTTCTCCGGGCCAGATCGCTTTCAAGTGCAGTTAGAGCGCTTTTCTAGCTGCATTCTCCAAGGCAAGGCTCCCGAATTTCCCCCCGCAGACGGCCTCAAGAACGTGGCTGCGCTACAGGCGCTAAAGCAGGCCGCCGAATCGGGAAGCCTAGTCGAAGTACCCTCTTGAGCAATGGCCCACTACGAGTTCATCCGCTACGAACAGCGCGACCACGTCGCCACGGTCACCCTCAACCGCCCCGAGGTTCTCAACGCCATACACCCACCCATGGCCGAGGAACTAGCCGACGCTTGGGAACGAATCCGCGACGATGACAGCGTCTGGGTCGGGGTTTTGACCGGCAACGGCGCACGGGCGTTCTGCGCTGGCGCAGACCTGAAGTGGCGGGCTGAAGCAGGCGAGGCCGCGCGCAGCCACAACCGCGCCGAGGCCAGCGGGGCGGCGCGGGGTTTCCAGCGGGGCCGCGACTGCTATAAGCCGCTGTTGGCCGTGGTCAATGGCTATGCGGTGGGCGGCGGGTTGGAGCTGGTCTTAGGGTGCGATTTGGTGGTGGCGGCCGAGCACGCGCAATTGGGGTTGCCCGAGGCGCGGCGAGGATTGCTGGCCGACGCCGGGGGCATCCACAAGCTGGTCCGGCGGCTGCCGTGGAGCGCTGCCATGCAGCTCATACTGACCGGCGAACTCATATCGGCGGAGGAAGCGCGGCGGATTGGGTTAGTCAACCAAGTGGTGCCAGCAGAGGGCCTGCAAGCGGCCGCAGAGCAGTGGGTGGAGGCGATTTTGGCGTCTGCGCCCTTGGCCCTGCAGGCGGGGAAAGAGGCGGCTGTGCGGGGGTTGGAGTTGCCTTTGTGGGAGGCTGTCAATACGCGCTTTCCGCTGGCCGAGCGCATGTATGAATCGGACGACTTTGTCGAAGGACCGAAGGCATTCACCGAGAAGCGGAAGCCGGTGTGGAAGGGAAAGTAGGGAAGACACTGCGCAAACTTCAACGACGAGAAAACACTGCTATGGAAAAATTTGCCCCTTTGAACATGTCCCCAGAAGAGCTGATCGAGTACACCCCGGAGTGGGAGGGCGAGCGCTTTGCCGACGGCCGCCCCAAGGTGCCCGACGACATCCTCGCGCGCATGCACAACGTCAGCATTACCCAAGCTTGGGGCGTCTTGCGCAGCCCCGGCTATAACTGGCAGTACGAAGACGGCTGGATTTGCACGCATCCCGGCCAAGTGCTGGTGGGCCGCGCCCTGACGGCCGCGTATATGCCGCGGCGGCCCGTCATGCGTCGGGTCATGGAAGAGAAAGGGGAGCGGGCCGGTTGCATTGGCGACCAGATCTCGTGGCCTATTGATATGTTGGTGCCTGGGGACGTGTACGTGGCCGACGTATTCGGCAAGATCGACCAAGGTGCCGTCATTGGCGACAACCTCGCCACCGCTATCTACGCCAATTCGGGCAACGGAGTGGTCCACGACGCGGCCGTCCGCGATATCGACGGCATCCAAGAGCTACCCAATTTCACCAGTTTCGTGCGCGGCTTTCACCCCACCTTTGCCTCTCCCACCATCATGCTGGCCGGGGTCAACTGCCCGGTGCGCATTGGCGGCGCCACGGTCATGCCCGGCGACGTAGTCCTCGGCCGCGACGATGGCGTCGTCTTCATACCGCCTCATATAGCCGAACAGGTGGTCAAGACCTCCGAGCTGATCGCGCTCCGCGACCGCTTTGGCAAACAGCGCCTGACCGAGGGCAAATACACGCCCGGCCAGATCGATACCCGCTGGTCCGACCCCATTGAGGTGGACTTCTCGCGCTGGCTAGAGAGTCACATCGACGAGCTGCCCGTATCGCGTGCCGCCATCCAAGAGCTGCTCAAGGAGCGGACTTGGTGATCTCGGGCGGCGGCTGACCGACGACCAACTCACCTGCCTTGAGAAAAGGCTCGGCATTCCCCCAGAGTTTGCTGCCGTCTGCCGAGGTCATCGGCTCGCAGGAGTACTGGGCCAAGTACACGCGGCGCATCTGATTGGTGGTGTTGGTGCCGCTGGAGTGGAAGTTGTAGCTGGTGAAGACGGCAATGCTGCCAGCCGGAGCGACGACCGAGACGCCGGGGTCGCTGCCGAAGTAGCCAATCAAATCGTTGCTCTCCTCCTCGCGGATGTGCTTGACCCAAGAGCGAATGCCCGAGCGCGAAAAAGGCAGCAAGTGGACGGTGCCGTTGGCCTCGGACATGTCGTCGAGGGCGCACCAACAGGTTAGATACGGCTTGTGATCCGGGTAGCCGACGTAGCCCGAGTCTTGGTGCCAAGAGAACTTCATGCCAGCTTCGGCACCCTTGACTACGTATTGCTCCCAGAACAAGTAGGCGTCGTCGCCTAGGGTGGCTTGGCAGATTGCGGCCATTAGGGGGCTGAAGAGAAACTCGCGCAGGCGCGGCTGCTCGCGGAAGCAGTTGGAGACAAAGTAGCGGCTGTTGCGGTGATTGAGACCCAAGGTATCCGTGCCCTCGGCGTCCATCCGGGCGTTGGCTTTGTCGATGAAGTCTTGGCATTCGCCGCGCAGGAGATCGAGGTGGTGGGCGGGGATGGCGTTTTCGAGGATGAAATAGCCCTCTTCTTTGAATTGCTGCTTTTGGGCGTCGGTGATCTGGTGCATGAATCGCTCCCGTCAATTGCAATTTAATGTAAGCTGATGCGATATACTGGGCAGAACCCACGAGACACGCAACCGCGCCAAAGGAAATAACATGCTCGCAGGACAGCACAACGGCCCAAGCGAACGCTGGTGCATCTAAAATGGAACCCCCTGCAATACTCCAAGCGCTGGAATTGACCTCTTGGTGGGAGGTGCCGGCTGTCGTCTTGGCCATTCTCTACTTGGTGCTGGCGGCGCGGGAAAACATCTGGTGTTGGGCAGCGGCTTTCGTCAGCACCGCGATCTACGTCTACGTCTTCTTCGACGTCAATCTGTTCCTAGAGTCGGCCCTACAGATTTACTACTTGGGCATGGCGGTCTATGGCTGGTACCAATGGCGGCCCACCGATCAATCCTCAACACTGCCCATTTCTACTTGGTCGCTCAAAAAGCACAGTGTGGTCATTGCTACGACGGGTGCTATTGTGGTGACGTCCGGGTATCTTTTGAGCGAAAACACAACGGCGGCATTGCCTTACGTCGATGCCTTCACCACTTGGTATGCGGTGGTGACGACCTATATGGTGACCAAGAAGATTTTGGAGAATTGGGGGTACTGGTTCGTCATCGACAGCGTCTCGGTTTATCTCTACTACAGCCGAGGGCTTTACCTTACCGCTTTGTTGTTTGTCGCGTATCTGGTTATCATCGTCTTCGGCTATGTGAAATGGAAAAAGGAATACGACCAGCAAATGTCCAAATCAGCCCGTGAAGCAGAATTGAGCGCGTGAGCGTATGAAACAAGCAGAGATATGCGGTCCTGTGGCTATCCAAGGACACGCCGGGTCGTTCAGTGAGGCGGCCGCGCGGGCCTATTTTTCCCCAGAGACACAACTGGTGTCACAGCCCGATTTCAAGGCGCTTTTCGCCTCAGTGGAAGACGGGTCTTGCGCTTGCGGAGTCGTGCCGATCGAGAACTCGCTGATGGGCAGCATCCACGAGAACTACGACCTGCTGCTGCAGAGCGATGTGCACATCGTCGGCGAACTCAAGCTGCGCATCGTTCACAACCTCATCGTCAACCGAGGTGTGCAGCTAGCGGACATCCGCTACATCGCGTCGCAGCCGCCCGCCTTGGCCCAATGCACTCACTTCATCGACTCGTTGGCAAGTGCTCAGACGATAGCGGCGGAGGATACGGCCGGAGCGGTCAAAGAACTGGCCGCCAGCGGCGCGCGCGACCGAGCGGCCATAGCCGGGGCGCAAGCGGCGACCGCGTACGGGATGGAGATCCTCGTCCCCGGCATTGAGGACGCCACACACAATTTTACCCGCTTCTTGGTGGTGAGCCGCCGCGCCGCGCCAGCACCGACCGCGCCAGCCGCTTCACCGCGCCTTCAGGCGTGGAAAGCTACGCTCGTCTTTGGGCTAAAGGACGTGCCGGGCGCGCTGTGCCGGAGCCTCGCGGCCTTTGCCGAGCGCGGCATCAACCTGCTCAAAATCGAGTCGCGGCCCATGGCCGAGCGGCCTTGGGAATACGTCTTCTATCTCGATTTAGAGGGCCACTTGGGGCAGGCGGCTTGCGCCCAAGCCGTGGAGCAGCTCCAGGAGACCACCGCATTCGTCCGCATCTTGGGCTCGTACCGGCAGGGCGATACGGTCGAAGATCCGAGATAAGCCCGCCTAAGAAGCTGTCTCAAAACCCCTATCGGCTGTCGCCCGACGGTAACGTATCCGCAGATGAACGCAGATGTGAGATTACATGGAACAACCCATCGCTGCACTCGCACAGCGCAATCGCGAGTTGACCATTCTCAACACCATTGCCCATCAACTCAACGGCTCGGCGGAGCTATCCGCAGCCTTGGCCGTGGCTTTGGAACAGATCACTGCGCATTTTGACTTGCAGACCGGATGGATTTGGTTGCTCGACGAGGAGAGCGGAAAAAGTTATTTGGCCGCCGCGCGCAATTTGCCCCCAGCCTTGGCGGACGATCCCCGCAGCATGGAAGGCGACTGCTATTGCCTTAGCACCTTCCGCAAGGGCGACTTGCAGGGAGCGGCCAACGTCAACGCCGTCGTTTGCAGTCGGCTCGACGGCCGGACCGCGGGGACGGCGGGATTGCAGCACCATGCCAGCGTGCCGCTCTACGCCCAAGAAAAGAAGCTGGGGATGCTCAATGTGGTCAGCAGCGATTGGCAAGAGATTGCGACAGAGGATTTGCGCCTGTTGGAGACGGTCGGAGATATGCTCGGTATCGCCATTGAGCGCGCGCGTCTTTTCGACCAGAGCGCAGAGCTAGGGGCGGTAGAGGAGCGCAATCGGCTGGCCCGCGAAATCCACGACATCCTCGGCCAGGGCCAGGCGGGGGTGCTGATGCAGCTAGAGGCGATGGACGCACTCTTTGAGGCCGGTGCCAAGCGCGAAAAATTGCGGCGCATCTTGAATAAGCTCATGGCGATGGTGCGGGCTAATCTCGAAGAAGTGCGGCGCTCGGTGTCGGACATGCGGGCTGCGTCTTTAGAGGGGCGCTCGCTGGAGGAGGCGTTAGAGGGACTGGGGTCTTCTGGCACCGGTCCCGAAGTCGAGGTCGAAATCGTCGGTGCTAGGCCCCTGCCGTCGCGGGTCGAGGTTGGACTCTACCGCATCGCCCAGGAAGCCCTGGCCAACGTCCGGCAGCACGCCAACGCCCAGCGGGTGCGCCTCGAACTGGAGATTACACCAGCGGCAGCCACCTTGCGGATCGCAGACGATGGACGGGGTTTTGCGCCGGATCAGTTGTCGGGCGATCGCTTCGGCTTGGTCGGCTTGGGCGAGCGGGCGCGACTCTTGGGCGGGCGCTTAAATGTGGAGAGTAAACCGGGGCAGGGGACGCGCATTGCCGCGGTCATTCCCCTGGAGGCGGATGGCGGAAACTGAGATACGCATTTTGCTGGTCGACGATCATCCGGTAGTGCGGGCTGGTCTGGCGGCAATGCTGGAGACTCAAGTGGATTTTGCGGTCGTCGGGGAAGCTGGCGATGGGGCTGAAGCCGTGCGCCAGATCGAGACGCTGAATCCCGACGTGGTGCTGATGGATCTGGAAATGCCCGGTACCGACGGCTTGGCGGCCTTGGAGGAATTGGCGCAGAAGGGGCTGCCCAACAAAGTCATCGTCTTTACCATTTTTGCAACCGATGACCGGATTTTGCGCGCCGTGCAGGCCGGGGCGCAAGGCTATCTGCTCAAGAGCGCGCCGCGGGAAGAGGTTTTTCAGGCCATTCGCATAGTCTATGCCGGGGGGTCGCTCTTGCAGCCGGTGGTCGCCGCGCGCTTGCTCGGCCAGGTCAGTGGCAAGGGGGGCGCACCGGGTGGGTTGACGCCGCGGGAACGGGAAGTGCTCGAACTCTTGGCCAAGGGCTTGCAGAACAAGGAAATCGCCGCAGTCCTCCACATTGGTGAGCGCACCGCCAAGTTTCACGTCAGCTCCCTGATGCGCAAGCTGGGGGCCGGCAACCGCACCGAAGCCGTGGCTTTGGCTGCACAACAAGGGCTTATTACAGTGTGAATTAGCGCTAGACTGTCCTTTGGGACAGGTCATGTTCTGGCCTTATTGCGGACCTCCAGACTGGTCCTTCGAGCGATTCGGAGGGCCTTTTTTTTTGCTAATTTGAGTAGCGGGCAGAACAAACTCATTTGCAAGGAGCAATAGCATGAACGCGCAAAATAAGCGGACATCGGCAAGGGGGGCGGGTCAAACAGGTGGAAATCCGACCGATAGGCCATGCGAGGTGGCCCGATCTAGAAGAGAAGAAAGGTGCAGATGAGGATTTCAGTCGTCAGCAGCAGTCTCAATGCTGACAGTCACAGTAGAGTGCTTGCTGCCATGTGTCGGACCGCCCTGGAGGACAAGGGCATTTCTGTGGACTTCATCGATCTTCGACAACTTGATCCGCCAAATTTCGACGACGACGAGATCTATTCATCCGAGGTGTACCAATCGTGCCACAGGGTCATTTCAGTCTCTGATGCCGTAATATTGGCTAGTCCAGTATACAACTGGGCGTGCTGCTCTGAACTCAAGAAATTTGTCGAGTATATAGGCTCCACGCCACCAGGCGGGTCGATCAGAGGAGCTTTCTACGACAAGGTAGTGATGTTTGTCAATGCGGGTGGGTTGCCGCACAGCTATATGGCGTTTGCTTCGCTGGCAACGTCCCTCATGCTGGATTTCAAGTGCATTATCAGCCCGTATAATGTGTATGCCCACGGCGGTAATTGGGTTGAGGGAGGCGAACTCGACGACGCAACTACGGCCAGGTTAAACAGGTCGCTATCTGTACTGACTGAGCTTGCGGAGCGACTTAAGAGCCGATCATATGTGTCGAACTGGGAAATCTGAGTGGCGCACAGCCTCTAACACCGTGCCCCCGGCTTCGGGGCAAAAGCCCCTTCGCCCAACCGCTTCGCGGTTCGGGGGCACTGAAACGTTAGAAGAAACGGGGAAAAAGCATCAGCGTACAAGCAACATATCACCGCAATGAAGTAGAGGTACCATATATTCGCCGTTCGGTTATTAGGAAGGAGTCTTCCATGAATAGCAAGACTAGTATCGTAGATGAGTTTTTGCTTAAAGGGCTCATTGGTATGAGCCGGGCAATCAGTAAGAATCGTATGTCCGCCCATCCAGCGGCTGCGATGTTGGCTGCATATTTTTTTTGTGTTGAGAATGCCCTCTCAACCGAGGTTCAGGCCGAAGTCTATGATCTCGTGAAACGCATGGTCAACTCAGAGTCAATCTGGTTCAGCAGGGATGGGGAATCTTCAACCAATGAGATTTTTTTCTCGACCGAACTAGATCAGAGACCAAACGCGGATCTAATACCATCTGTTGCCGCTGCACTTGAGCCAAGTATCACCGAATGTCGGGATTCAGGACACAATACTATCTTCGCGTCCTTAGCTCTAAAGGCACTACATGCTGCACCACAGTATGCATTTCCTGCGATTATAGAAGGTATCAATGACTTGCTCAAAGCTTTTGAGGGACGGGGGCCGGGATGGGCACATGTACCAGGTAATGAGAAATTAGCAGACCCCCGTGAGTTCTCAGTAGCTCAAGAACTGGTCGATCATCCCTATGAGAGCTATGTCGACATGATCGATGCAGTATCCCGCTATGTCGTACCAGACAACTTCACCAAAAGAGGCGTTGGTGGACCGATCCATATCATAAATCATGCCGTAGCTCTATTGGATCTGCAGGCATTGGGGTATTCTTCATTGGCGCATAAAGGGATGACAGCTCATCAGCAACATATTGAGTTGTGGTTGAGCCTTCCGAAATTCCCGCAAGCTGAAAACAGATACTCCGTGAAATCGGAGCACGATCCTCGTACATCGGACTACTGGCGTGAGGAAATCACCATAAAAGATGGCGGTGGCGATGAACATCGGTTGAAGATTCTCTATGGCGCTCATCGTTTTGCAGATTGCATTACAGACGTAAACAAACGTCGTAGTTTTCTTGAAAGTGCGGCATACCTATTTTGAAATATGCTACTTGAAGGGATAAAGTCGAGCTAAGCGCCCACGGCGCGGGTGCGAACTTGGTCGAGGCCGACGGCCAACAGGAGCACTGCGCCGCGCGTTACATCCTGCCAGAAGCTAGACACATCCATCAGCGTCAGCCCGTTGTTGAGGGTGCCCAGCAAGAGCACCGCCAACAAGGTCCCCCACACCGTGCCGCGCCCCCCGAAGAGACTCGTGCCGCCCAAGATCACAGCGGCGATCACCGTCAACAGATGCTGCCCCGCCGCGTCGGGTGCCGCCGCGTAGAGCATGGCCGCGAGGATTAGACCGCTGACTGCTCCGCTGAGGCCGGAGAGGACGTAGAGGATCATCAGGGTCCGAGCGACGGGAACGCCGACCAGCCGACTGGCTTCGGCGTTGCTGCCTGCGGCATAGACGAAGCGACCGAAGCGAGTCCGCGCGAGCACCCAACCGAGTGCGCCATAGACCAGCAGCATCAACACCAGCGGCACCGGCAGCCGCAAAAGCTGACCACTGCCGAGCCAGTTGAAACCGGGTTCCATCAGCGGTTTGGTTAGCCCGCCGGTCAGGACTAGGGCCAGCCCACCGATGACGCTCATCGTGCCCATGGTGGCGATCAGCGGGTTGAGCCCGAGGCGTACGGCCAACAGGCCGTTGAGCAGTCCGATGCCCCCACCCAGTGCCAGCGCGATGAGACAGGCGGCGACAATGCCGACGCCCGAGGCGTGAAGTAGCGCGACGACGACCCCGGCCAGCCCGGCCACTGCCGCCACCGACAGATCGAGGCCCCCGGCGATGATCAGCGGCGTTTGCAACGCGCACATCAAGCCGATAAAGGCCATATTGGCCCCGATGCTCACCATGTTGTCGAAGGACAAAAACCAAGGCGAGAGTACGCTGAAGAGCACGGCGACCAAGAGGTAGAACATCAATAACAAGGCGACGCCGGCTCCGGGACGGTTCAATAAGGTGGCGATGCTCATGGAAGGTCTTTCGCAGTCGGGGTGTGGAGCAAGTCGGCCGGAGCCGCGCCGCCAGAAAAGCGGCTGGACACCCGACCGCGGTCGAGGACGATGGAACGGTCGCAGACGCCGGCGACTTCTTCGGCGTCGGAGGAAATCAAGAGTACGGCAAGCCCCTGTTGGGTCCACTGCCGCAGCGCCAAGTAGAGTTCGTGGCGGGCGCCCAAGTCCACGCCTCGGGTCGGTTCTTCGAGGATGAGTACCTTGAGGCCCTCGACCAGCCAGCGGGCCAAGCAGGCCTTCTGCTGGTTGCCGCCCGAGAGCAAGCGCAGCGGTTGGTCGGGGTGAGCAGCGCGAATCCCCAGTCGGTCGATCCAGCTTTGCGCGTGGCTTGCTTCGCGTGGCTTGGACACGGAGAACAGGCGCACGAAGCGGTCGATAAAGGGCAGGGTGATATTGGCACTGACGCCGAGGTCGGGGACGATGCCCTCGCGTTGGCGTTCGGCAGCGACAAAACCGATGCCCGCGTCGCGGCCCCGGCGCGGGTTGGTCGGGATATAGGGTGCTCCCCCGAGCGCAATGCGAGCGCCGGGCAGCGGACCTAGCGCACCGTAGATGGCCCGACCGAGCTGGTCGATCCCCGAGCCGAGCAGACCGAAGACGCCGAGGATCTCGCCGCGGTGGATCGAGAAGGACACGCTGTCGAGCGCGCCGGGCAGGCTCAGGTTTTCGACCTCCAACGCAACCTCGCCAATGCTTGCGCCTCGCGGCGGGTAGAGTTCGCCAACGGTGGTGCCGAGCATGGCGTCGAGGACTGCGCGCCGCGAAGCGGTGGCGAAATCGCCGGCGTTTAGCCCGTCGCGGAGCACGGTGATACGGTCGGCGATCTCGAAGACCTCGTCGAGGTAGTGGGATATGTAGATGATGCCGATCTGCTGCGCCTTGAGCCGCTCGACCACGGCGAAGAGCGCTTGCACCTCGCGGTCGGCGAGGGCAGCGGTTGGCTCGTCCATGACGATGATCCGCGCTTGGCCGGCGAGGGCGCGGGCGATCTCTACTAGGCGCTTGTGCGGTGCGGAAAGCTGGTGTACCGGCGCGTCGGGATCGAGGTCGCAGCCGAGCCGGTCGAGCAATGCCCGCGCTTTGGCGCGCAGCGCCGTGCGGTCCACTTCCTTGCCAAGCCACGAGCGTTTGAGCGGCAGATCGGCGATGAGGATGTTTTCGGCGACCGTGAGATCGGGCAAGACCGATACTTCCTGGGGCAAAAAGCGGACGCCGTGGGCGATGGCCTCCTCGGGCCGGTCGTAGCGCACTGCCTGACCGTCGAGGCGGACGGTGCCAGCGTCGCGACTGTACACGCCGCAGAGGATCTTCACTAGCGTGGATTTACCCGCCCCGTTGGCGCCCAGCAGCGCTAAGACCTCCCCGGCGTCTAAACGAAGATCAACCTCGCGCAAAACTTGGGCGCTGCCGAAGGATTTGCAGATGCCTGCCATCTGCAACAAGGGTGCGGTATGGCCCATGCTAGTGGTCGGGGATCAACTGCTCGTAGCCGGCGAGTTCGGGCTTGCCCTTCAGGGTGGCCAGATGTGCGACAAAGGCTTCCTGTGGGAAGACGTAGTCGAAGCCCGGTTCGCCTTGGCATTCGTGTTCGGGGTAGAATTGACAGATGTTGGCCGGGTGGACCATTACGTGGTTGACCGAGACCGCCGGTGGCACGTCGCGGCCAGCCAGACGCATTAGGCTCAGCGGGATGAGATAGTTGCCATAGCGCTCGGGGAAATAGGCGACCGAGGCGATGAAGTGCTCCTCCGCGACCATCGTCTCCAACTCGTCGGCACCCTTACCAACGACCAGCGCGTCTTCGCCGCGCCCCTGCTGCTGCACGGCGCGCAACATGCCGGAGACCGACTGGTCGTTGATGGCGGTGATCAGGATCGGCGCGCCTTGGGGGATGCGTCCGAGCGCGTTGCTCATCTGCTGGAAGGAGTATTGCAGCGTGTTCTTGGTGTCGATGCGGATGATGCGTTCGGGGGGGAAGCCGGGCAGCGAGGCGAGGAAACCGGCAATCTGTCCCTCCGTGCGCATGGCGGGGATCGCGCCCGACTGCGGCAGTTCGCCAACGACGAAATACCCCTCGGTGAGCGCCCGGTCGCCAAAGCGCACTTTGGCCGCCTGCGCCAGATAGGAGCCGCCCATAAAACCCGAGCGGGGGTTGTTTGCGCCGAAGTAGGTGGCACCCGGCATGGGGATGTCGATGGCGACCACGCCGATCTGCTTGCGGTCGAAGTGCTGCATGATCGCCGGACCGAAGTTGACGTCGGTTTGGAACTCGATGCAGAAGTCAACTTGGCGTCGGGCAAAGCTCTCGGCGTTGGCTAGGGCGGTCGGCCCGTCGAGCCGGTTGTCGGCGATCAGCAACTCGATACCGGTGGCCTCGGCGTTGCGCTCAATGCTCTTTTCGACCTTGATGCCAAAGCTGATGTCGCGCTGCAGGTTGGCAAAGCCAAAGACTAGGTTTTCGCCGTTTTTAGGGGGCGAGTGTTGCGCGGCCTCGGCAGCCATTGCCTGTAGCGCTGTCGGCGGGAGCATCAGCCCGTCGTAGGTCGCCGGGTCAAAGCCGTGGAAACCTTCGCTCGATGCTGGGAGCGGAGCGAGAAATAGACAGGCGGCGAGAATGAGTCGGTTCGGAATCATGAATGTACTTTCGTTTGGGAATGGGCTGAGAATATACGGAGCGGCTAGCGGGTGGCTCAAGGCGCGGGGAGGATGCCACCGCGCTCAGCCTAACTTTTCAGGAGCGATGCGGTTCGTTAATATGTCCGTCCCGTCGCAGTTGCGATCAATAGAAACTAAGCCGCGCCGCCAGCACTCGCAGCGGAGGGATGCTGGCGGCAGTACCGAAAAGGAAAACACTATGCTGAGCAAAGAAGGATGCCGCACTCGGCAGCAACGCCTGTGTGCGCGGCTGGCCGAACTCGATATCGACGCGGCCGTGATCAATCACCCGAAGGAAATCTACTACTTCACCGGAATCATCATCCCCGAAGAGTTTCCCGGTCCGCCGGCGCTCTTCTGGCTGGGGGCCGATGGGCGCTCCTTGCTGATCGCACATACCGACGAAGGCGAGCCGTGCGCCGACGAGTGTTTCACCTTTTCCCTCAGCGTCGGCGGCACGGTCACGCCCGACTTGCGCGAGGTGATAAGTGGGCTAATCGTCGATACGCTGCGCGCCAAAAAGCCGGTGGCTGGGCGCTTGGGCTGGCAGAGCGAGTTTTTGCCGCGTCGCTTGGGGCTGGCGGTTGAGGAAGGGCTGGGCAAAACGCCCGCATGGGTCGCGGTTGATGATCTGCTCGCCGACATGCAGGAGGTCAAGGATCCCGACGAGATCGAACTGCTGCGCAAGGTAGTGCAGGTCGATCTGGCGGCCTACGCCGCGGCAGAAGCGGCGATGGCCCCAGGCGTCAACGAGCTGGCAGTGCTAGCGGCAGCGCAGCGGGCAGCGCATCTTGCGGCCGGTGAGAAGGTTTTCCACGACGGCGACTACCAGTGCGGCGAGCTGGGCGGTTTTGCGCGCAATCGCCCGATCGAGGCCGGGGAAATCTACGTCATCGACGCTTGGTCGGTGTACCGCGGCTATTGGGCGGATTTGTGCCGCAGCTTTGCGGTGGGCGAGCCGACCGAGGTGCAGCAGTCCGTCTTCGATCACGTCAAGGGCTTTCACGACCACGTCGGCGAATACTTGCGGCCGGGCAAGGACGGCCGCGAATGCGCAGTGGCCATGGACGCCTATATCCGCGAGCATCCCAAATTGGCCGACGTCGGCTTGATCCACCACGCCGGGCACAACATCGGCCTGCGGGCGCACCAGATGCCCGATCTCAACAAGGAGCGCGGCGGCACCTTGCGCGTGGGCAATGTGGTCTCGGTCGAGCCGGGAGCCTATATCCCCGAGGCGCGGGCGGGGGTGCGATTGGAAAATATGTACCTGATTACCGAGGGCGGCTTGGAGAATCTGTCGCCGTATCCAATGGAGTTGGGGGCGCACTGTTGAGCGAGGTTCTCGAATTTGCCGAAGACCTCGCCCGGCGCGCCGGGGTGCTGATCGCCAAAGCACGTGAGGACCGGGCACTGGATCTGAGCTACAAGGAGGGGATTGAGCTGTTGACGTCGGCTGATTTGCAGTCCGACCAACTCATCCGTAGCGAGATCGAAAAGACCTTTCCCGACCACTACATCCTCTCCGAAGAGTCCTCGCCCCACCTTACAGACCCGGCCCAGCTACGCGGTCCCTTGTGGGTCGTCGATCCGATTGACGGCACCGTCAACTACGCCTATAACCAGCACCAAGTAGCCGTGTCGATCGCCTTTGCCGAAGGCGGTCAAGTACAGGTCGGAGTGGTGCGCTGCCCGTTCGTGGATGAGACCTTTACCGCCCGGCGTGGTGCGGGTGCTTGGCTTAACGGCCGCGCCATCCGGGCCAGCGAGTGCAATCAGCTATCCCGCGCCCTGATTGGCACGGGCTTCCCCTACGCCGCCGAGGCCAGAGTGGCGCTGGTGGAGCGCTTGCGCCGCGTCCTCGGACACTGCCGCGACATCCGCCGCGTAGGCTCGGCTGCTATTGATCTCTGCTGGGTGGCGATGGGTCGGCTCGACGGCTTTTACGAGGCGCTCAAGCCTTGGGACTTGGCGGCGGCGGCCCTGATAGCGCGGGAAGCGGGCGCTCGCGTTGGGCACTTACAGCCCGTGGAGGGCGAACTGCCGGAAGAATTGTACGGCCGCGACTTGGTCGCGGCTACGCCGGGAATCTACGAACAATTGGTCGAGTTATTGCGCTAAATAACAAGGAGATATAACCCATGAAAATCAGCGACATCAAAGCCTACCCAACGTGGGTCGGCCACCGCAATCAGCTCATCGTCAAGGTCGAGACCGACGAAGGCATCCACGGCTGGGGCGAGTCGGGCCTGTCCGGGCGCGAGCTGGCCGTAGTGGGCGCGGTGCGGCACTACCGAGAGTTTTTGCTCGGCCGCGACCCGCGCGAAATCGGGCGGCTCTGGCAGGAGATGTACCGCGGCCAGTACTTTGAAGGCGGGCGGGTGTTCACCGCGGCGATTTCGGCCATCGACATCGCCTTGCACGACGTGGTAGGCAAGGCACTCGGCGTGCCGGTCTATCAACTTTTGGGCGGCAAGCAGCGCGAATGGGTTCCTTGCTTTGCGACGACCGGGGCACCGGACCTAGAGACCTTGGTCAAAAACTGCAAGCTGCTATTGGACAAAGGCTGGGACGTGATTCGCACGGGAGCCGTGCAGCGCAAACAGTACGACGACGAGCGGCTGTTCGAGCCGCGCGATACCATCGGCCTCACCGCCGCGTGGCTGACGGAATTGCGCCAAGAAATCGGTCCCGAGCCGGTCTTGGGCATTGACTACCACCATCGGCTGACGGTCGCCGAGACCGCATCGTTCTGCCAGAAGATGCCGCCAGGGACGCTCGACTTTCTCGAAGAACCCATCCGCGACGAGTGCCCAGAAGCCTACGAATCGCTCAGGACGATGACCGATGTGCCCTTTGCCATCGGCGAGGAGTTTGCCAGCAAGTGGCAGTTTTTGCCCTATCTCGAACGGGGCATCACACAGTTTGCGCGGATCGATGTGTGCAATGTCGGCGGGCTGACCGAGTCGATGAAGGTGGCGAGCTTGGCGGAGTCGCACTACATCGACTTAATGCCACACAATCCCCTCGGCCCGATTTGCACGGCGGCCACAGTACATCTAGCAGCAGCAGTGACCAACTTCGCGTGGCTTGAGCACCGCGTGACGCTGACCGAAGCAAGGAAATTCATGGACGAAGAATTCTTTCCGGTACAGTGCGAATTGGTGGGGTCGATGTTGAAGGTGCCCGAGGGGCCAGGGCTGGGCGTGGAGTTCAACGAAGAGTTGGCCAGGGAGCAGGAGTTCAAGTTTTGGGAACCACCGCATTTGCGCCGCCGGGATGGGTCGCATACGAACTGGTAGTGGCTATTTCGAAATGTTCTTCCAAAATAGTCCGTAGATTTGATGTAGCAACTAAATGTAGTTGCTGCTCTATGAAGAGCGGCATATATTCTTTTTGGGGAACGCACTTAGATGCCTAAAGCCCTTGAACAAGGGGACTGATATGAAAGACATGATGACTTATAAGGGCTACACCGGCTCGGCGCACTACGACGACGACGACCGGATTTTCTACGGCAAGCTCGAATTTATCCGCGATCTCGTCAGTTACGAGGGTGCGGATGTGGATTCACTGCGCTCCGCTTTTGAAGAAGCGGTGGACGACTATCTCGACCTATGCCGGCAGGAAGGACGACAGCCCGAACAGCCGTTCAAAGGCAGTTTTAACGTGCGGATGGGGAGCGAACTACATCGCCGGGCAGCCCTATGTGCCAAGGAGAAGGGCGCAAACCTCAACCAAGTGGTCAAAGAGGCGTTGGAGCGGTACTTAGCTGGCGTAGCCTCCCCTGCGCTAGGTGCTTCACGTTCCTATCGGGAGCTAATGGCAGATATACGCGCTCGACAGCAGGTGCGTGGCCATAAACCCCCAACTCGGGAAGAGGTTGATGCTGCCCTACACAGTGAACGGGAAAGCTGGGAGCAGTAATCTATGCGGCTTTACCTAGACGCAGCACCTGTTATCTATACCGTTGAACAAGTCGAGGGCTTTGCTACAGCCGTTGACGAGCGGATTGGATCGTCAGAAGTGACTCTGGTCGCCAGTGACCTGACGAGAATGGAATGTCGCGTCAAACCTCTGAGAGAAGGTAACACCGAACTGCTCAAAGACTTCGATGAGTTTTTTAATGGGGCGATATCAGAAGTGGTCGTTCTATCGCGGCCAATCATGGATCGGGCGACCGAGATTCGAGCGCAGCACGGCTTTAGAACACCTGATGCAATTCATCTTGCTGCCGCTGTGGAGTCGAGTTGCGATGTATTTCTAACCAACGATCATCGTCTGGACCGCTTTAGCGACATTAGATACGAATTGGTAACAGATGAGCCCAGGACAACTCCCAAGCCTGAATGACTTGGGAATGCTTTCTTGGGCATATATTCATCAGGTAAATATCCGCATCGCTCGCGGGTACAACGGCAGATGGATGATCTTGCCGCTTCGGGCAAAGTACCTTCCTAATTAAGCACTAAGCAATCGAGGTAACGCTGAAATGTCGTCGATAACCGCAATTTTGGGAACTTCGTCAAATTCACTTTTGCTTGTCGTGCCTGATAGTACCGCAATAAAGGGCACCCTGGCCCGTTCGGCCGTTAACGCATCAATCGTACTGTCGCCAACGTAAAGCACATCATTAGCATCTATTTGCATTTTAGCGATAGCGGCTGTCAAACCACTGGGATGTGGTTTGGGTTCGGCAACATCTTCTCCGCCGATGATGACGCGAAAGCGATTGGACAGCCCTTCCCTTGCTAGGATCTCCTCAATTCTATAGCGAAATTTCGTTGACACGATTCCCAATGCAAAACCCATTTCGATCAATCGCTCAGTTGTCGCAGGGACGCTATCAAACATGGATGTTAAGTCCGCCATAACCTGATCGGCTCGTTTGACAAAGTTGCTTGCGAACAAACTGACATTCTGATTGTTTGTTTGCCCAGTCAAATTTAGAAAAGTGTCCTCTAGGGACATACCGATAGTTCGCTTGATACGCTTGTCATCGGCTTGGGGCAGATTCAACCTCTCCAGCGCAAAATTAACACACTCAATGGTGCCTTTTGTTGGGTCCGCTAGTGTAAGGTCAAAGTCAAAAATGATCGCCCGAGCCATAGCTTGTCGTGCGAACCCTTTTCTCAATGTGGTACGATGCGCCTGCTACTTCTCGACCGGCGCTAGGCACCAACCGGCAGGACGTACAACGCAGTCCAATAGCAACGTTGCACGCCCTGCCGTCTATTCCTAAAAAACCGGAATGAACTTGTGGCACACGGGCGTGCCGACTTCGGCCTTGTGGCCGGTAGGCGTGAGCTTGCCGGTGTCTGGATCGACGCGGAAGGTGAAGATGTCGTTGGTGCTGTGGTTGCCAGCGATTAGGTAGGTGCCCGTGGGGTCGAGGCCGAAGTTGCGCGGGTTGGCACCGCCGGTCGGCACGATCTCGACGAGTGCGAGCTGGCCGGTGTCTTGGTCGATGGCATAGACGGCAATGGAGTCGTGGCCGCGATTGGACCCGTAGAGAAAGCGGCCGTTGGGGTGGACGTGGATGTCGGCGGTGTGGCTGACCTCCGCATAGCCATCGGGTAGCGTCGAGATGGTCTGGGTGGTGGCGAGCGTGCCGGCGTCGGCGTCGTAGTCAAAAGCCGTGATGGTGTTGCTTAGTTCGTTGATGACGTAAGCCCGTTGGCTGTCGGGGTGGAAGGCGAGGTGGCGCGGGCCGCTGCCGGGGGCGATTTCCGCGGGCGTCTGCGCGCTGAGTGTCCCCTTATCGTGGTCAATCGCATAGATGAGCACCTTGTCGATGCCCAAATCTGGGGCAAAGGCGTGTTTGTTGTTGGGGGCGACCATAATCGAGTGGGCGTGTGGCCCCTCCTGGCGGCCTCGGTTGACCGAAGAACCTTCGTGTTGGACGAAATCCGTGGCCGCGCCGAGCGAGCCGTCTTCGCGGATCGGCAGAATTGCGACGCTGCCGCCGCCGTAGTTGGCGGCCAGCGCGTACTGGCCGGCGCGGTCAATGCTGATGTGGCAAGGGCCGGTGCCCACGGTCGATTCGGTGTTGATGTGGGTGAGGGCCCCACTCTGCTGGTCAATGGCAAAGGCCGCAACCGCGCCGCCGGGCCGATCGCCGACCGCGCTAGTCTCGCCGATGGCGTAGAGGAAGCGGCGGTTGGGAGCAATGTCGAGAAAGGAAGGGTTGTCAATGCCGCCGATGCTGCTTTGATGCGCGAGCGCACCGGTGGCCATGTCGAGGCGGTAGACGTGAATGCCGTCCTCGTCGCCGCTGGAATAGGTGCCGATATAGACGAGATAGTCGCTCATAGTGGAACTCCTTTGAGGTGTTGGGTTGTGAATGGTGCAAGCAAGGAAGAGAAAAATGGGGACCAGTCCCCATAGAAGGGTACGCATCATTTGACGCAGATCGTTTGCAGGATGTCGCCGGCGAGACGGTGGGGCTGCATGAGATAGCTTCTAATCAATCCCAGACTAACACAAGCTAATCGGGCACAGCAGATTGGAGTTGAAGCTGCGGATGTTCAGCATTCGTACCTCCTAGCGGAAATGGGCGTCGGCTGCGTGGGGGACACCGGGGCCTTTTTGCATCCGCATTAGCTGGCGCTGACGCGGGCTCAAGCCATCGTACCATTCCGGCGGGAAGCCGTCGTGCGGGTCGAGCTGAAAGACCAGCATGTGCTTTCTGTAGTGACCGAAGAGGGCGTGGCGGTTGCGGTCTCCGGTGTTGGCACCGCCGCCGTGCCAGCACTGGCCGTTGAAGACGATCACCGAGCCGGCCGAGGCTGTGGGCTGCACCTCGTGCTGGACCGCGAATCCCTCTGGGGGCGCGGCGAGGCCGCTCTTGTGCGAACCGGGTACCACGCGAGTGCCGCCGATCGCGGGGCTGAAGTCGTCGAGCATCCACACCGTATTCATCATCACCGGCGTGTCCATGTTGAGCATATAGGCGGGGATGTCGCTGTGCAGGTTTTGGAAACCGTCGCCGGGGCGGACGATGCGCGAGTTGAGGCTGCCCAAAATCAGCGAGGGCTCGAGGAAGTGTTCGAGGATGGGCAAGATGCGGGGGTGGTCGATGCACTGGTGGAAGATGCGGTCCATGACCGGGAGGTTGGACACGTGGCGGGCCGTGCCGCGGTGGATATGTTCGGTGCCGTGCTCTTGTTCGCAGCGGATCAGGGCTTGGCGCATGGCAGCGGCAGTGTCGGAGTCGAGGACGTTTTCGAGCAGGGTGAAGCCGTAGAGTTCGATTTCTTGGATGGCTTGTTCGCATTCGTTCATGGAAATCTCCTTTGCAACGGGCTACTAAAATAAGCCCGCAAAGTTCGCTTCTGCAAACGACCGCTTCTTAAGTGATTTTACGCACCGTTCAGGCGTTGGGTCAGTTCTTCTGCTGAATAGAGTGAATCGACGATCATGCGCAGCGAGAGGAGCGTGATCACGATCCTGAAGACCTTGCGGAAGAGGCTTTCGGAAACCCGGTCGCGCAAGCGCGTCCCGCACCACGAACCAAGCGCTGCCGCGCCAATCATCCCAGCGATGAGAGGCAAGTAGGGCGCAAAGGCGAAGCCGACAAAGCCGAAGACCAGGATTTTGCACAGGTGGGTGACGGTCATGACCGTGCCGTGAGTAATGACCAAGCGGTCCTTGGGCAAACCCGCGCTGGCCAAGAAGGCACCGGTCAGGGGACCAGCGACGCCGACAAAGAGGGCGAGGAAGGTCTGAAGGGCACCGAAAATGGCGAAGTGGCCGGGGAGGCGAAAAGCGCGTTTGGGCACAGGAACCCAGATGAAGAGGAGAATGAAGAGGCCCAGGTATAGGGGCAGATCGTCGAAGCTAAAGTCGCCGACCACCTGCGCTCCCACGACAGCGCCGAGGACTGCGCCGCCCGAGAAGGGCCAAAAGATGCGCCATTCGATGTGGCGCAGGCCAAAGAATACGCGGCTGGCGTTGGAGGCTAGCTGCACGGCACCGTGGACGGGAATGATGGCCGCGGCGGGCAGCAAGCCCGGCATGACCGAGATCAGCGCGATGCCGCCACCCACGCCGATGATGGCGGTAAAGGTCGAAGTCAGGAAGGAGACGCCGATCAGGAAAAAAGGATCCATCTAGTCTAGTCGGCGAGCACTTCTTGAGCATAGGCGAACAGGGCGGGGTTGCCACCGGTGTGCAGGAAGATCGCCTCGCCGTCGAGCCTGCCGTCGCGTGCGTGGGCAACAAGGCCAGCGAGGGCCTTGCTGGTGTACACGGGATCGAGGAGAATGCCCTCTTTGCGCGCCAAGGTGTGTAGGGCATCCAAACCAGCGGGGGTGGGGATGCCGTACCCCTGGCCGACGAAGGAATCGTCGTTGTCGAAGTCAGCCGCACTCATGGCACAGTCGAGGCCGAGGCGGCGGGCGGCTTGATTGGCGAGGTTGGCCATGTCCTCGTGGCGGTTTTCGACTTTGGGGATAGGGCAGAATCCGCGCACTTGGATCGGCGACTCGATATAGGCTAGGCCTAGTGCCACGCCGGCTTGGGTGGTGTCGAGGGCAGAGAGGTAGAGGTAGGACGGGTCGATGCCTTGCTCTTGGCATTGGTGGGCAATCTCCACACCCACTTCGGCATAGGCGATGGCGTCGAGGTCGATAGTATCTTCGCGGCGCGGCCAGTACACTCTTTTCCCCTGTGCAGAAAGCTCTTCAACTTTGGCTTGGAGAGCGTCTTGTTGGCTGCGATGGTCGCCTTCCGCTAGGACGGTGATCTGTGCGCCGAGCAGGTGCTGTAGCAGGTTGTTGCCTTGGGATTGGGTGCGGTCGATTGGGCGCACTGGGCGGAGGAGCAGGTGCAGTTCCAAGTCGAGCTTGGCGCAGGCCGCGGCGAGTTGGCGGCAGTAGTTGGACTGCACCGCCGCGCCCGAGACGATGGTGTCGGCCCCTTTGGCCAAGGCGTCGGCCAAGGCAAACTCGAACATCCGCGTCTTGTTGCCGCCAAAGGCCAAGCCGGTCAGGTCGTCGCGCTTAATGTAGAGTGCCGGGCTGTCGAGGTGAGCGGTTAGGCGCGGCAGCGGCTCCAGCGGGGTGGGGCGGATTGAAGCTAGCTGGACGCGAGGTAGCTTGGCGATGGCTGCGGTGAGGGCGTTTGCTTTGGCGGAGTTCATGTCGCGGATTCCTTTGGCCAACCTTGGGGCGGCAGTTGGGAGAGGCGGTTTTGGCGGTGGCACTCTTCGATGACGGCGATCTGGACGCGCACCTGTTGCGGCGTGATCTCGGGTTGGGTTGCTTCCCGCAACACGGCCAATACGCCGTCGTAATAGGCATTAGACATATAGGCAAATGCGTTTTGCTCGTCCTCGTTCGGGGCCCAGGACTGCTCGATCATTTTTAGCTCTTCACGGCAATAGCTCGGGCCGGGCAGTGGGCTGCGGATGAGCATTTGCTCGGGTGCCTTTTGCGGATCGTAGTAGCGCCAAGTCAGTCCCGCAGGGCCACCGGAGAGGCCGCCGCGCTCGCCGTGGACGGTGTACATGGGCTGTGGGAAGGTGGTGCAGGAGGAGATTTCGACGTCGATGACGGGTTTGTCTTTGGTGCGCAGCAGAATTTTGACGTAGTCCTCGGCGTCACCGTAGGTGTTAGCGCGATCCATGGCGCAGAAGACTTGATCCGGCTTTTTGAAGTCGAGCAGGCGCATGGCTTGGTCCATGGGGTGCGGACCGGTGTTGAGTAGGTTGCCGCCCCGGTATTCCTGCAGGGTCTGCCAGTCCCAGCGGCGGGCAAAACCGCTGAAGGAGATCGAGACCTGGACGATGCGGCCGAGGACGCCCGAATCAATGACTTGGAGCATCTTTTGGAATTGGGGCGCGTTGCGCGATTGCTGGAAGGGGAGGAGCAGGCGATCGGCCTTGTGGGCGGCGGCGATCATGTTGTCGAGTTCGGCCACGCTCCAGGCAAGGGGTTTTTCGCAGATAGTGTGGTGGCCACTGCTGAGGGAATCGATAGTGGCTTGAGGGTGGAGGTGGCTGGGCAGGGCGTTGACGACCAAGTCGATATTGCCATTGCCGCGCGCGAGCGCGAGGAGGTCGCGGTAGTCGGCGTAGGTGTCGCAGCCCATTTCGCTGTGGGCGCGCTGGCGGCGGTCCGCAAGCAGGTCGGCAACGGCGACTATTTGGTATTTGTGCGGGACGGTCTTGAAGTAGCGGCAGTGGATGTCGAGACCGGAGCGGCCTTGGCCGAGAACGGCGACGCAAATGGGGTCTTTTTCTGTAGGCAATCTGGGTGGCTCCGTGTAGAGATGGGCGTTTATGTTGGGGGTTGAGAGGAAGGGTGTCAAGGGTTTGTGAAGGGGGGGTGGGATGCGTAGTTTACCGTGGCGGCACAGGATGATAGCGAGGAGAAAAGCATGAAGCACATCCGTCTCAATGAGTTAGACCAAGAGGGAGGGCCGGTCTTTTCGGGGTTGCAGCGACAGACGCCGTGGTTGGCATTCGACTATTGGGCATTGGCACCAAGGGAAGAGCGCTTGGTGGAAGGTATGGGAATAGCTTGTGAACAGGGCTATGTGTTTACGGGCGGGCCGGTGGAGTTGACCGTGCGGCAGCAGCGAGTAGAAAGCGGTGAAGGGCTTGGGTTTATCGTCGAACCTATCGGGGGCGATCACGCGCTGAAAAACTTGACCAACATGTTTGTGCACGTGCTGCGCGTGCGCGTCGCGATGGACATGGGTTCAGAGGCGCAGCAACGCCTAGTCAACCGGTTTTGGGAACAGTCTGGGGGCGTCGAAACGGACGCGACGCAAAGTGTGCCCTTCCTCGCGGGGATCTTTGACGCGCAAGCGCTAAAGTGGCGCAACGCAATCCACGGCGGCTGTGGGCAGATCGCCACCCGGCACGTGCTCTCGCCCGAGGATTTCTACAGTGCCTGGACCTTTCTCGACCATGCGATCCTCGGCGCGGGAGGATCGGTGGGGTATCACTATCACGACTTTCTCGAAGAGAGCTTTGTGGTTCTGAGGGGAAAGGGGCTGATGACGATTGACGACGAGACCTTTGCGGTGAAGCCGGGATCGGTTACTTGGCAGGGGATTAGACAGGGGCACGGCATCTACAATCCCGGGCCGGAAAAGCTGGAGTTTGTGCGCATCGCCGTGAAACAAGTAGACAAAAAATACACTACCATCGACTTGCACGACGATTTGTCGGCGCGCAGGCCGACTTGAGAAAGGAATATCATGGACCAAGCCAATACAGTGCAGCGCATGGCCGAGGCCGCCGGCAATTTCCTCGCGTCCTTAGATGCGGGCGGGCGGCAGAAAGCGGTGATCGACTTTGCCGACAGCACGGAGCGCAAAAACTGGCACTACGTGCCGAGAGCGCGCGCCGGATTGCCGCTAAAGGAAATGGACGAGCGACAGCGGGAGCTGGCGCACGCGCTAGTAGCAACCGGAGTCAGCGCGTCGGGGTACGCAAAAGTCTCGACGATCATTTCGCTGGAGCCGATACTAGCCGAGCTAGAAGGAGCAGGGCGGCGCTTCCCGCGCGATCCCGAGTTGTATCACGTAAGCATTTTCGGCGAGCCGGGCGGAGACGCACCCTGGGGCTGGCGCTTTGAGGGCCACCACGTCTCGCTCAACCACACGGTAGTAGAAGGCCGAATGCTGGGATCGACGCCGCTGTTTTTTGGCTCAAACCCCGCCGAGGTGCGCCACGGCGAGCAAGCTGGGTTGCGGGCTTTGCGGGAGGAGGAAGATCTAGGACGTCAGCTTTTGCACGAACTAGACGGCGAGCAGAAAGCGGTGGCTACCGTCAGTGCAGAAGCACCAAGGGATATCCTCACGACCAACGTGCCCCACGTGCGCGGTGAAGTCGAGCCGGAGGGGTTGGGCAGCGCGGATATGAGCGCAGCACAGCGCCAGATCTTGGACGCCTTGATTGAAGTGTACGTACGACGCCAGCCCGAAGCGGTGGCCGAAGCTGAGTGGGCGCGACTCGGAGCAGCATATTTACGGGCGGCGCACTTTGCTTGGGCCGGCGCGGAGGAACGAGGGGGACCGCACTACTACCGGGTGCAGGGGCCGGGTTTCCTAGCCGAGTACGACAACACCCAAAACGACGCCAACCACATCCACGCGGTTTGGCGCGACCTGCACAACGATTTCGGCGAGGATATCCTCAGGCGACACTATCGGCAGAACCATAGATAGTTGTAGGAATTACGAATTGCGAATTGAGCAATGGACCAATTCCTAATTCTTTTGGAGAAAATTCTTTGACCGTTACCGCCGTCTTCGGTTCACGCGCCGCGTTCTACGAACAATTGCACTGCCGCTACCAGCGCCGCGAGTTCGACAACTGGCAGGTCTGGGGCGGCAACCTGACCATTGAAATCGACGGTCGGGTTTGCGAGCCGCCCCTCGCTAGGGCCTATATCGAACCCGGCAAAACAACGGCCCGCGCCCGGGTGCGCTGCGAGCTTTTTGTCGCGGCTGTGGACCCGCACCAAGTCCAGCCAAGGGATGTGGATGCGCGGCTGTGGACCGATGCCAGCGGGAGCAACGCGTATGTGGAGATGCGGCTGCTTGTCGATGAGGAAGGCACTCCCGTCCTCGCCGACAACAATCTTGTCTTTGAGTCAGCAGCTTTCGCGCTTGGGCACACCGGGGCCTTCAACTACGCGGTGGAGTTTTCCGCTGACAGCTACGCCGAGGCCGGGCGCAAGGAGTGGGTCAGCCTCAACGATTTGGCCGAAAACCGCGACGGGATCATCGTCGTCAGCCCGGAGTGGGTGCGCCAAGGGCCGACGATCGCCGAAGTGTGTGCGCGCAAGGTCGGTGCGTGTGTCGCAGAAGGCCGCTTCCGCTCGGGCCGGCTCGCCGACCTGACGCGGCGTCTAGACGCCATATCTGCCGATGTCATCTACTTATTGCCCTTCTTCCGCCCTGGTTTTGCGGACCTGCACACCGGCGAGGATGTGCGCAAGGGAACCCTCGGCAGCGTCTATGCGGTACAGGACTTTTTCCAGATTGACCCTGAGCTGGTTTCGCCAGCCGAGGAAGTAGATTGGGGGGAACTGGTGGCGGAGGGTCTCGTGCGCTCAGAGGAAATGGAAGATCTCGCCGGGCTATCAGCGGTCCAGGCGGAAAGATCACTCGGCCGCGAAGCCTTCGTCCAACTCGTCGGTCGCGCCGAGCTGCGAGCACTGACCAAGCGGGCGCACGCCCTCGGCAAGAAGGTCATCTTCGACTTGGTGCTGATGCAGAGCAGTCGCGACTGTCCGCTGATCGCCGAGCATCCCGAGTGGTACCTGCGCGACGAACGCGGGGTACCGCAAATCCACCAGATCGCTTGGCTGGCCTATTCGGACGTGGCGCTCTTTGACTTGGTTTACAATCAGCCGTTGCAAGAGTACTTGCTGGAGATCGCCCCGTATTGGATCGAGCAATGCGGGCTCGACGGGGTGCGGATCGACGCCAGCCAGACCATCGACCGGCCCTTCCTCAAAAAGCTCAAGAACCGCATTCAAGCGGCCGCGCCCGAGGCCTTCCTGTTGGGCGAAACCCTGTGCCCGCTAACCGAAGCAGTGGACGTCCCAGCAGATGCGATCTACGCGCTCTTGGTTGACTTTCACCGCGACGTCGAGCACGCGCAGCCTCTCATCGATTTCCTAGAGGAGACGAATCGCACCTTCGCGCCCGGCACCGTGGCCATGGCCTACTTTGAAAACCACGACAGCCCGCGCGCCACCCAAGTGTGGCACGAGCAGTTCCGGGAACTTTTGCGTTGCGACGAGCAGGCGCGGGCCTACTGGCAGGGTATCACCTGTCCCATCCAGCCGGATTCGGGGGACCGGGCACTGCTAATGGCATTGCTCAAAAATTTACAGGCTGCCCTAATTGACTGCTCGGCTGGCTCGGTCTCTGGGTGCAACCTGACGCGGGGTTTGGAACTGGGCAGCGAATGGGGCGAGGAAACGCGCACCGACTTTGAAAACGAGACCCTCCTGCACTTCGACCAAGCCGAGCGCGAGCCGCACGCCAGCCTAGCGAGGGCCTACGGGCGTCTCTTTGCACTGCAAAAGGAATGGCCGGAATTTTGCGCCGGGGAGGTTTACTTCCACCGCAACGAGTTTGATGGCGGCGATCCGGACGACCGCATTCTGTCCTACGTGCGCTATACCGAGCGAGGCGCACTTTTGGTGGCGCACAACTTCGATCCGCGCACCGTGCGGCGGGCCTTCTACCGCTTCGATTACCTACCGCAGCCGCCTACATCGCGCCAAAAGTGCTTCGACGCGTACGAGGCTCTTGCGATTGAGGCTATATCCACCAGCGACGAGGTCTCGGAGATCAGCCTCATGCCGCTACAGACGCAGGTGTGGCGGCTTTACTGGACCTAAACGAAAGGAACACGAGCATGAGCAAAATCGGCGCAATTCACTACAACTGGCCCGGCTGCGATCTCGAAGGCTTTGCCCGCCGAGCCAGCGAAATCGGCTACCGATACTGCGAGTTGCAGATCCGCGATATCTGGGATGGCGAGTCCAAGAACGGCGAGCAGACGGCCGCAGCCACCCGCGAGTTATTGGCCAAATACGGGATGCAAGCTTCGGCGGTAGCGGCTGGCAACGACTTCTTGCAAGCCGACGGCCGCGACTTGGACGCGCAAATCGAGCGCTACCGCTACGTCTGCCAGATCATCCCCATAACCGGCACCGACATCGTGCGCTCGGACGGCGGCTGGAACCGCAACGGCGACGTGCCGGAAGACCAGTGGGACGGCATGATGTTAGAGGCCTTCAAGCGCTGCGCCGACTTTCTGGAGGAGTACGACGTGAGGATCGCCCTCGACAATCACGGGATCTCCACTAACGACGGCGATTGGCAGTTAAGCCTGATCGAGCGGGTTGGCTCGGACCGGCTCGGCGTCAACTTGGATACCATGAACTACCGCTGGTTCGGGCACGAGTTGGACCAAATCGACCGCTTCTATGAAATACTGGCACCGCACGTTTTCCACACCCACATAAAAGACGGAACCGGCTCGCGGCAAGATTACAAGGGGGCGGCATTGGGCGAGGGCGAGATCCATCTCGATCACGCGGTCGAGTGCCTCAAAGCGGCCGGCTACGACGGGGCTTGGACGGCTGAATACGAGGGGCCGGAGACTGAGGGGCAGGTGGGATACGAAAAGTGCTACCAGTGGCTGGTGGAGAACGTCTGATCCTCGTTCTACGCGCGGTTTTTACTGTCCAAGATTTCGGCTAACTCGCGTGCGGTATTTGCGGCATCGCGGAAGAGGACCGTCTCCAAGCCCAACTCCGCGGCTGCGGCCACGCAGTGCGGGTTGTCGTCGATTAGCACGGCTTCTCGCGGCTGACAGCCAATCTGCTCCAGCGCATAGCGAAAGGCCGCAGGACCGGGTTTGAGCAGGCCGATTTCCTGCGAGAGGAACACTTTTTCAAAGACATCGAGGGTGCTGCAAACGCGCTGGATGCCACGCCAGAGCAATTCGTTGTTGTTGGACAGCGCGTACAGGGGGTACTCGGCGGCTAGCTGCCGGAGCAGGGGAGCGACGCCCTCAATCTCGTGCAGGATCAGCCCTTCGAAGGCGCGGCCCAATGCGTCGTCAGGGGCGTGCAGGCCAGTGCCCTTGCGCAAGGCGGAGAGGAAGGCCGCTACGCCGATTTCGCCGCGTTCAAAGGCGGGGAACTCAGCGCTGTTGCCGAACCACTGCTCCAAGCGACGAACATGGCTGGGGTCAGTGACTCCGGGCAAAAGAGGCAATCCAGGCAGACCGGCAGTGCGCACTACGGTGTCGCAAAGATCGAAGATCAGGGCGCGGATCACCGAATTTGACGAATCTGCTCGATCTTCTTGTCGAGCCGCTTGGGGGAGATCGGGTGGGCGGTGCCCAACTCCTGGGCGAAGACCGAGACGCGATATTCTTCCAGCATCCAGCGCAATTCCTCGATTTGGGCCGCTCGCTCGGGCGAATTGGTCTCCCCGGCGAGCTTTTCCAACTGGCTCTGGTACACCTCGATCAACTCGGCCTTCTGCGCGTCCTTGCGCGGGTCGGTCGCGGAGCGCTCGGCGCGCACCTCGACGGCTTTTAGGTAGCGGAGCAGATGGCTGAGGTATTGGTAGGGAACGCGGGCAAGGAAGTCGTCTGGCAGCAGCCGCTCCAAGTCCGCGTCCATCCCGCCATAGGATCGTCCCGCAAGGCGGATTTCCCGGCGGGCTTCGAGCAGGCTATCGACCAAGGAGATGAAGCGTGCAGCCAAGCCGCGCAGCCGCAGCTTGGCCTGCACCAGCACGGCGTCGAAATCCTGTTGGCGCAGGGGTAGGATTTGCTCGCGGTGGAAGAGATAGCGCTCGAGATGTTCAAATGCTTGGGTGCGCAGTTCTAGGGAACTGCCTTGGTAGCGCGCCTTGAATTGCGTCAGCTCCTGGAGTTCGCGTCGGAGCCACGCTAACTCGTCGCGGAGCGCGAGGGCACAAAGGCCGAAAAAACCCTCCCGCGAGCGGATTTCGGCTTCGGCGCGACTTTTGTAGAGCCGCAGCGACACGCCGCCTTCGTCGCGGCGGAGGCCGGGCCATCCATAGAGCGGCATTCCGCCCGCTTGGGTCACTTCTATTCGCTCGGGCAGGTCGCCGAAATCCCACGTAGTTATCCCTGCTCGTTCCCACTGTTGGGTCGCCTTTTTCCAAGCGTCGAGTTCGACTGGCGTGTCGTGCTGTTCGAGGCGTTGGGTCAGTTGCTGCAAATCGCGGCCGGCCGCGACGGATTGATCGTCGGTGCCTTGGATATCGACGCGCATCTTGAGGTGGTCGGGCAGGTCGGCGGCGTTCCAGTCTGACGCCTCGATTTGGATCCGGTAGTGCTGGCGGATGTATTCCTGTAGCGACTCCAAGAAGGTGGGATGGGTCGGCTTGAGCGCGGCTGCAATGCGCTGGGCCTTTGCGGGGATCGGCACCAGCTGCTTGCGAATGGACTTGGGCAACGAGCGCAACAGGACGGTGATTTTATCTTCGAGCAGACCCGGCACCAGCCATTCGAGTATTTCTGGATCGACGGCGTGGGCCAGTTTGTAGGGCAATTTGACGGTGATGCCGTCCTCGTCTTGCCCCGGGCGATAGGCGTAGCTGATGGCTAGCTTTTTGCCGTCGAGGTCGAGTGCGTCTGGGAAGGCCTGTTGGTCGAAATCGGCGCGGGTGGTGCCGAGCAAGTCCTCCTCCTGCATCAGCAGGAAGTCGTCGGCTTTGTCTTTGAGGAACCGGTTGAGGTCGGGCAGCGAGGAAACATCGTCGAGGTGCTGGGAGTAAAAGCGAGCGGCGGCCTCTTCGACGTGGACATCGGCCAAACCGCGGGCGCGGGTCTGCCAAGTTTCGATCTTCTGACACAGGCGAATGTTGTGCGCGAGAAACTTGTGCGGAGTATGCACCGTCCCAGGCACCAACGCCTCGCGGATGAATATCTCGGTGGCCTCGCGGGCGTTAATGCGGCTATAAGGGATGCGGCGGCTGAGCACTTCAAGGCCGTAGAGGATCAGCTTTTCCCGCACCAGCACCCGCCCCGAGCGCGGGTTGAAGTAGGGTTGGTCATAGGAAGCGCGGCACAGGTGGCTGCCTAGCTCAGCGAGCCATTCGGGCTGGATGCGAGCGACCGTGCGGGCGAACAGGCGCGAGGTCTCGACGATTTCGGCCGCGACCAGCCAACCGGGGGGGCCGCCGCCCTCGGCTGGCTTCTTGCCCTTGTTGGAGCGGAAGAGTCCCGAGCCGGGAAAAACCATCACCTCGCGACTGCGCGCTGCCTGATAGATATTGCCCTCCTCTTGGCGCGCCACACTCGAAAGTAGGCCGGTGAGTACCGCGCGATGGATCGCGTCGTAGTCAGCAGGGGCGCTATTGAAGCGAAAACCCTTTATCTCGCCCAGTGCCTCGCGGATCTGGGCGTGGATATCGCGCCATTCGCGCATCCGCATGTAGGAGAGGTAGTGCGCCTTGCAGAATTTGCGTAGCTGGTTCTGCGAGGCGCTTTCCACTTTGTCGTGGTAGGCGTTCCAGATGTTTAGATAGGCGAGGAAATCGGAATTTTTGTCGTGGAACTGTCGGTGCATTTGGTCGGCCGCATCCTGCTCTTCCAGAGGCCGCTCGCGCGGATCTTGGATGCTGATGGCCGCGGCGATGACGAGCACTTCGGAAAGGGCTTGCTCCTCGCGAGCTTGGAGCAGCATCCGCGAGACCGTGGGGTCGATGGGCAGGCGCGCCATGGCGCGGCCAATGGGGGTGAGTGCGCGGTTTTCGTCGAGGGCATTGAGCTGGCTCAGAAGTTGGAAACCGCCGGCGATAGCGGCTTTTGCAGGGGGGTCGATAAAGGGGAAGGCCTCAATGTCCCCTAGCTTGAGATTGATCATCCGCAGGATGACCTCGGCGAGATTGGCGCGCTGGATCTCGGGCTGGGTGTATTCGGGCCGCGAGAGAAAGTCCTGCTCCGAGTAGAGGCGGATGCACACCCCGTCCGCGACCCGCCCACAGCGCCCCTCCCTTTGGCGGGCGCTGCTCTGCGAGATAGGTTCGATCGGCAGGTGCTGAGTGTGGGTGCGCGGGTTATAGCGCGACAGACGCGCCAAGCCCGTATCTACGACGTAGCGGATGCGGGGGATGGTCAGCGAAGTCTCAGCGATATTGGTGGCCAACACTACGCGGCGGCGGTCCCCTGGGGCAAATACGCGCTGCTGTTCTCCGGCGGTTAGGCGGCCAAACAGCGGCAGGATCTCGACCCCGCGCAACTTGCGCCCTTCGAGCCGCTCGCGGGTTTCGTGGATATCGCGCTCGGACGGCAGAAAGACCAAGAGGTCGCCCTGCCGCGACGTGCGCAAAATTTCGTCCACCGCACTGGCGGCCGCATCCAAATACGTGAAGTCGCCGCGATCCTGCAGGAGCTCGTCGAGTGGCCAATAGCGAACCTCGACTGGGAACATCCGGCCCGAGACCTCGATGACCGGGGCGTCGTCGAAGGCCTTAGAAAAGGTTTCGGTGTCGATGGTAGCCGAAGTAATGACGATCTTGAGATCGGGCCGCTTGCGACGGAGAAGCCGCAGATAGCCGAGCAGGAAGTCGATGTTGAGGCTGCGCTCGTGGGCCTCATCCACGATAATGGTGTCGTATTCGAGCAGGTCGGGATCGGTTTGGGTCTCGGCCAGCAGCATGCCGTCGGTCATGACCTTGATGCAGGTCTCGGGTGCAGTCTGGTCGCGGAAGCGGATTTTGCAGCCGATATCGCGGCCGTAGGTCACCTTGAGTTCTTCGGCCACGCGCTGGGCGATGGAAAGAGCGGCGACGCGGCGCGGCTGCGTGACAGCGATGCGGGCGGCCTCGCCCCGGCCAGCCTCTAGGCAAATTTTGGGCAATTGAGTGCTCTTGCCCGAGCCGGTCTCGCCGGCGACGATGACGACGGGGTGCGCCTTGATCGCCGCGAGAATTTCGTCCCTGCGATCGCTGATGGGCAGGGCGGGTGGGTAGGTGGGGATTGGGCGGTTTTCGCGCCGCCGTGCCCGCAGGTGCGCAGAACTGCGCGCTTGGCCCAAGAGGCGTTCGACTGCTTCGGGGTTGAGGCCGCGGCGATTCAGACGGCAGGCGATGCGCACCCGATCCTGGAGCATACACTGGGGCAGGAGGGTTTTAAGCGCCGTGATGGGGTGGGGTTTACTAGGCGATTGATTCAAAATTTACAAGAGGTTACGGCATTTGTATCGGCGTACAAAATGTACGGTAGCGGCCGCATGGTGGCAAATGCGAGGGCGGGGTATTACTTTATTGAAAAAGTAATACTTCGATCTCATTTCACAGAAAGAGTGAAAGGATGTCCCGAATAACGAGCAAAGGACAGGTGACCATTCCCAAAAACATCCGCCAAGTATTGGGAGTCAAACCGGGCGACCACGTAGAGTTTGAACTGCTGCCCGACCAGCGGGTGCTAGTTAAGCCCGTGTTGGCTACCGCCGTATTTGAACGCTACGTCGGCTATCTAGCGGACAGAGCAGGCGAGGATCCAGACCGCATCGTCGCTCAGCTCAGAGACGACGACGAATGATCACCGCCGTTGATACTAATATCTTTTTGGATTTGTTGATTCCCAATGCGCGTTTTGTCGATGCGTCTAAGGCAAAGCTGGAAAAGGCCCACGGCGAGGGCGGGCTGATTATATGCGAGGTCGTTTGGGCAGAGTTGGCCTCGCAGTTTGTGGAACGGACCGCGATAGAGGCTTTTTTGCGCGATACCGGGATCCGGCGAGTACCAGCGACCGAGGACGCCTTATTTACCGCCGGGCTAGCTTGGAAAACCTATCGCAAGCGAAGAGGAGACGGATGGCGCTGTGCGGCGTGTAGCCGTGTACAGCGCGCAGTGCAATGCACCCAGTGTGGTGCGCGGTTGCGGGGTCGGCAGCACATCATCAGCGATTTTCTCATCGGTGCCCACGCCCTGCATCAAGCCGATCGCCTATTGAGCCGGGATCGCGGATTTTACGCAGCGTACTTCGGGGAATTGATGCTAATGGCCTAAGCAGAGCGGCCTACTCAGGCATCAGTACGCCAAAGGCGCGGCACGGGGCTGGTGGCTTGGCGTTCGGGCAGGTGCCAGTATTCGGCCTCTGGCGGGATTTCTTGTAGGTGCGGGCAGGTCATGCCGTGGCGGTCCCACACCACCTCGCCGGCGCGCAAGGTCAGCGCGCATTCGAGGCGGTGTCGGGCCTCGATGCAGGCCCAGCCGCAGTCGCGAAAGTAGAAGTTGCCCTCGAGGACGCCCAGCACGGCGATGTCGGCCTCAGAGCCGGGCGTCAAGGTCCCCAACTCGGGCCGGCGAATGGCGCTGGCGGGCGTGACGGTGGAGCGGTAGATCACTTCCTGTAAGGGCATGTCCATAGCCAAGCACTTAGACATAGTGTCGAGCATGGAGTGGACGTGGCCGTTGATATTGCCCATGTGCAGGTCGGTGCTGATCGAGTCGGGTGGGAAGCCGTCGGCGATGGCTGGCATGGCGGCGCGGTACCAGAAGCTGGCCGCCCCGTGGCCGAGGTCGAAGTGGATGCCCCTCTCGCGTGCCTTGCGCATGTAGTCGTACACCGCGCCGTCTTCATCGACGACGGGGAACTGGCGGGCAAAGACGTGGGTGTGGATATCGCCTGGGCGCAGGTGCTTGAGGAGGAGATCGGGGTAGGAGCGCTCGGGCGGGCGCGGCCAAAAGTCAACCATCACTGGCATTTTACAGCGCTCGCCGGCCTCGACGGCCGCGTCAACCGAGGCCCAAGGCGGATGCTCGTCGTCAAAGGGCTTGGTAGTCCAATAGTGGGCGGTCTTGATGCCGACGCACACCTCGTCGTGGGCCGCAGCCATCTCGGCCGCCCGCTGGGGATTGAGGTTGGCGACGACTTGTTCGGGAGGGCCCATGCCTGGGTCGGCAATGTTGACATAGGCAAACATGCGGATCTTGGAGTGGTCGATCACCGTCTCGCGGAAGTGCTCGAACTCCTCGGCCCCGGCCGTGCCCGTATCGACGCAGGTGGTTACACCCTCTTTGAGGAAGTGGGCGTCGGCGTTGAGGCTGCCCACCAACCCACCTCCAGGTTTGCCGGCGCGGGTATGGTACGTATGGACGTGGATGTCGAGCAGGCCCGGCACGACGACGAGGTTGCCCACGTCGATGACGCGATGGGTGTCCGCCGGAGAAATGTCCTCTTCGACGCGGGCGATGCGGCCGTCGAGTACGCCGACATCGGCGACGCCGTTGATGTCGTTGGCAGGGTCGATTACGTGGCCGCCCTTGAGCAGCATTTCGAGCTTGCGAGGCATGGCTTTTCCGTTCTGTAGATAGCGAAAATCACAAAATAGGCTGGGCCATAGGGAGGGTCAAATAGGGTTGTTGACAATGGTTAGATGGTTGGAGTACAATCTATAGCCTCATATATTCAATAATAAATGCGACATCTTATCTACACACTCCTAATTTTGTCGGCCGGCAGCGCCCACGCTCAGACCGTCTATCGCGTCCACCTCAAGCTAGAGGGCATGATTGACCCGGGCGTAGCGGCCTTTGTCGAGCGCGTGATCGCCGATGCCGACGAGACCGAAGCCGACGCAATCGTCTTCGAGATCGACACCTTTGGCGGACGAGTCGATGCGGCCACTGTGATCCGCGACGCCATCCTCGACGCCGAAACCCTGACCATCGCCTTCATCAATAAGCGGGCGATTTCGGCCGGGGCGCTGATTTCGTTGGCCTGCGACAAAATCGTCATGACTCAAGCCTCGACCATGGGCGCAACCACCCCGGTCGATGCCACGGGCACCAAGGCCAGCGACAAAGTGACCTCCTATATGCGCGCCGAGATGCGCGCTACGGCCGAGCGCACTGGCCGCAACGTCAAGATCGCCGAGGCCATGGTGGATGAGCGCGTCGATGTGCCAGGCCTGAGCGTCGAAGCAGGCCGACCGGCCACCCTGACCACCGAGCAGGCGCTCAACTACCAGATGGCCGACGAGACGGCCGAGACGCTAATCGAGCTGTTGCGCATCTACGATCTAGGCGAAGCCGAAATCATAGAAGTCGAGCTCAACTGGACCGAGCACGTCTTGCGCATGTTGACCCACCCGGTCGTCACTTCGATTTTGCTAGCCGTAGCCATGTTCGGCTTAATCGCCGAGGTGCGCACACCCGGTTGGGGCTTGGGCGGCACGCTGGCGCTGGTGGCGCTGGGGCTTTTCTTTGGCAGCCACTTGATCGTGCATCTGGCTGAGTGGCAGGAGCTGGCGCTCTTTGCTGTCGGCGCGGCGCTTTTGGTCGTCGAGCTAGTGGCCATTCCGGGCTTTGGCATTGTGGGCGTGTTGGGTATCGGCGCGATGATTGCGAGCGTAGTGATTACCCAATTGGGCGATTTTCAATTGTGGAGTTTCGACGAAATCGTCTCGGTGATCGGGCGTCTCGCAGGCTCAATGATCGGCGCGTTTATACTCTCGCTCATCGTTTTGCGCTCCCTGCCCAAGTTCGCCGCCTTCAACCGCCTCGTGCTCCACAACGAAATCAAGGCCGCCGACGGGTACACTTCCTCCTCGCGCAAGACCGACGAGGAGTTGTTGGGCAAGGAGGGGGTCACGGTCAGCTACCTGCGGCCCTCAGGTATAGCCCTGTTTGGGGGCCAGCGGCTCACCGTGATCGCCGAAGGCGAATTCATCGAGGCGCAGCGGCCCATTAAAGTCGTCGAAGCTTGCGGCAGTCGAGTGGTGGTGAAGCCACTATGAGCTTTCTGGGGGGGGAGGTGTTGGAATGGGTTTATTCGCTGGCCCTGCTATTGCTCGGCTTTGCGCTGGTGCTGTTGGAAATTTTCGTGATCCCAGGGATCAATATCTTCGGCGTCGTTGGTTTTCTGACCGCGGTCGCTGGCATTGGCTATGCCTATGTAAATATGGGCGGCTTGGCGGCTGGCGTCGTGGCGGGCCTGGGGCTGGCGGGGATCGCCGTCCTAGTGAGAATGATGCTCAAGGTCCGCGCTTGGAACCGCTTGGTGCTCAACGAGGGCATGACGCGCAAAGCCGGCTACGATTCGGTCAAGCCCGGCCGCGAGGATTTGCTCGGGCAGACGGGCGAGGTGCTGACGACGCTGCGGCCGGCGGGGCGGGCACAATTTGGCGAGCGGGTATTCGACGTAGTCAGCGAAGGTGGCTATATTGAGCGTGGTGAGCAGGTCGAGGTATTGAAAGTGGCCGGTAACAGAGTAGTGGTGCAATTAGTCCCTGCCAAGCGTTAGTTCACTCCCTTCAAGGAGCCTATAATGGAAGTCCTGTTTTTGGTCTTGGTGCTTTTGGGCATCATCATCTTTTTGTCGCTCTTTACGTATTTCGTCCCGATTGGCCTGTGGATCACGGCTTATTTCGCCGGGGTCAGGGTGGCGATCTTCAAGGACTTGGTGGGTATGCGGCTGCGCAAGGTACCGCCCCGCCAGATCGTCGGCCCCAAAATCAGCGCGACCAAAGCCGGTCTCGACGTGGGCTTGGATCGCATGGAAGCCCACTTTCTGGCCGGCGGCAATGTCAACCTAGTGATCCTAGCGCTGATCTCGGCCGACAAGGCCAATATCGATCTGAGCTTCGAGCGGGCTACTGCCATCGACTTGGCCGGTCGCGATGTGCTCGACGCGGTCAAGCTGAGCGTCAATCCCAAAGTGATCAACACCCCATTGGTCGCGGCGGTCGCCAAAGACGGCATTCAGGTCAAGGCCCTGTGCCGGGTGACGGTGCGCGCCAATATCGACCGGCTGGTTGGCGGTGCCGGCGAGGAGACGATCATCGCGCGCGTCGGCGAGGGCATCGTTACCACCATCGGCTCGTCGGATACGCACAAAGCGGTGCTGGAGAATCCCGATCGCATTTCGAGGACGGTGCTGGAAAAGGGGCTGGATTCGGGTACGGCTTTCGAAATCCTCTCCATCGATATCGCCGATGTCGATGTGGGTGAGAATATTGGTGCCAAACTACAGACCGATCAGGCGGATGCCGATCTCAAAATCGCCCAAGCCAAGGCCGAGGAACGCCGGGCGATGGCCCAGGCGCGCGAGCAGGAGATGACGGCCCAAGTCGTGGAAATGGAATCGCGAGTCAAGGAAGCCGAAGCCGAGGTGCCGCGCGCAATGGCCGAGGCCTTCCGCGAGGGCAATATGGGCATTATGGACTACTACCGCATGCGCAATATCCAGGCCGACACGGAGATGCGCGACTCGATTGCCGAAAGCGACGAGGATCGCGACAACTAGTCCATGGAACTCCTACTCTTTGCCCTCGCCATAGTGTTCGGCGTGTTTTCGGCGTTGATGGAGCGTCGCAAGCGCCGCAGACGGCTTGAAGAGGCACAACAGCAGCACGCCGAGATCGAACAACAGCACGTCGAAATCAATCCGGCCGCGCCTGTTGTCGTCGAGGAGGAGAAGGAAGAAGAGCCGTCCTTTGGGTGGCCTTTTGACGGCGATCCTTTTGAGGAGTCGGTTCCCGCCGAGGTCGATCCAGCCGAGGCTGAGCGAGAGGCACTAGAAGCCGAGCGACAGGCTGTAGAAGCCGAGCGGCGCGCCGTGGTGGCCGAGAAGCAGGCCATGGAGCGGCTGACGGAAACCAAGCCCGAAGACGCAGGCGAGGTGCGGCGGCCTCGGCGCACCCGGGGCCGCTGGTTCCTCAACCCTCAGACGGCGCGCGACGCGATCGTCTATATGGAAATCCTCGGCAAGCCGAAGAGCGAACGAGAGGAGTGGTAAATGGTATAGCCGGAGTGGCGGAATTGGTAGACGCGCTGGATTCAAAATCCTGTATCCGCAAGGGTGTGTGGGTTCGAGTCCCACCTCCGGCACCATTTTTACTACCCATTGCAAGCTAGCGATGCGGAGCCGCTCGCATCGCTAGCACCATCAGTTCCCTTTGTACCTCCTATGGGCCGCGTACTTTTGCCTTCCTTGTTTTCTTTCCCGTCCGTCGCAAGCTCAATTAACTTTCTCTCCATCTCTCGCACGCACCCAAGCCCCGAAAGGAGATAAACCGCCGTGACATCTCCGGAAATAAGGCGTCTCTTCGACATCGTCTCGGTACTCGTTCTGCTGATTGTAGTTCCGGCTTACATCTGCTGCCGCCTAGGATTCGTTCTGCTGATTGCTGTTCCGGCGGCTTACATCTGCTGCCGCCTACGGTCGCACGCTGACTAACGAGACGAGGACAAGACCGTGAATAACACAGAAGTCGTACATCGGGTTGAAAGAGCAGAATCTCCTACTGAGGGACATATAGCAATCCTAAATTATTTAAGAGATACTGTATATTGTTTCAATTTGGGAAGATGGAAGTATTTCTTTTTTCGGATACCCTCGACGAATAAGTTCTTAACCTGTTCAAAACAGGTTGTCCCTAACGCATGGGTACGAACAAAGGTTTTGCCTTTTAACCAGACGTCTTCGACCGGATTTTCTTGGGGTGCATACGGGGCCAATCGCGTACAGCATATCTTCCACTGGTTGGGCGGCAGATCGACATGGATCGTTTCGAGAAAATCCCGCATGGTATGTTGATGATGATAGGAAACGCCATCCCAAAAGATCAACAATTTTTGACCGGGACGACGCTGTTGTAGGTAGCGTAAGAAATCTACCGTATGCTGTGCATGGGCCTTCGGGGAGCTTTGCATGAGGAAGGTGCCCTTGACCACGTCCAAGGCTCCATAACGGGGTTACGGACTCGGGGATCGGTGATCTCTTCAGGAACTTCGTATCTCGGCTTGTTACGGAGGTAAAGGTCGGCTCCCTGCTCAACTAGGAAGCGCACCACCGCTAGGTGGCCTTGGCCGGCCGCCCTCATAAGGGCGGTGTCGAACCCCTCGTCCTCGTTTTGGACGGTTGACATCCATCCCAGCCTCGACAAACAATCGCACAACCTCCAGATCGCCGTTTTGGGCGTAGGCAAGGAAAGAGCCTTGTATAGGGGATGCCTCGCTCCGCCAGCGCGGCGCGGGTCTCCTCTGGACTCCCAGTTGGAGTCTCTTCGGGGTTAGTCAGTTCGTAATAAGGTACGAGGGCAACTAAGACTGGGGCATACAATCCGGTGATGAGGTCTTCGATGTTGGAACCATCCAAATTGGCGCGCTGAATTCTTCCCGTGCCTATGTCTCTCCAGTATATATGCGACCCGATAAGCAACTTCATAAGGTCAATTCCTTATATAACTGATGTTGCGCGGTGCCCCTACTCGGCTTCATCTAACAGGAGCCTAAAGGCTTCGAGGCTGGGCACCTGTATGGCCGCCCGAAACAACTGCTTGAGGCGCTGCACATCGTCGATGGCCCCAATGCGGGCGGCCAAGCGGCGCACGGCCTCTGGCTGAAAGCGCAGTTCCAACACTTCTTGGATGCTTTCGCGGATGCCTTGCTCAATGCCTTGCTCAATGCCTTGCTCAATGCCTTGCTCAATGCCCTTTTCTGTGAAATACTGCACTACCGACGATTCGTACATGGTCGCCTCCGAGATGATGGTCATAATCGTTTCTAAGTTATACACCAAACCGCTCAAAATGGCAAGATTGGCCAAGTAATTCGCCTTGACGGTCTCGTCCATGGGTAGCTCTTGCGCCCGGTTCACACACTGGCGCAACCACCCCTCGGCATCCACCCCCGCAGGACGCTGCATCAACGGCGCAAACGGAAGCAAGCCTACATGTCCCCCGTCGAGAATGCGTTGGCCGTCTAGTTCACTCAGCCGAATCACCTTGTATTGCACCAAGACGCGGTAGCCATGCCGCTCTTGGAGATAGTGCCCCGGATCGGTGCGGCCGGCGTCGGGACGCAGATAGATGACGTTGGAGTAGATCGGCCGGCCGTGCTGCTCAATGCCGCGCCCGATATAACCAGCCATGCGATGCGGCATGGGCGGGCTACTATCGGTGGTTTGAAATTCGTGATGGACCAACGCCTCCTCGCCGCCGACTTGCACGCGGATGAGGCTATCAGTGCGGTGGGCTTCAACGGTGGGTTGTTCGGTGTCAACGACGCCGAGGACTTCGACGTCGTTTTGGTGGAGGGCGAAGCGGGCGAAGTCGTGGGGGTAGGTGTGGATGAGATGTTTGGCGATGGTATCGAATTCGGCCATGAGCCATGCCTTGGGTTGCGGGCGGGGTGGTACCGGCAATGGGCAAGAATCGTGCCAAGGCGGGGCTCAGAGGGTAGGAGGGGGATTTGAGGCGTTGGAGTGTAGCGGAAAGGATACAGGAATGGGGGGTTGGGGAAATCGAGCGCGTCGCAACAGGTACGCCGATTGATTCAGCACCTTTATACCACTTTCCCTCAAAAGTAGCTTAGAGGGTTGAATGTGAGGGGTACCTGCGAGAAGCAGGATTGGAGTTGGCGCGTTAGCTAGAAGCTGGCTGGGAGAGGTACAATCGAATACAAAACTGGCTCGCCTTCGTGTGCGTGTGCGGCGAGCCAGTTTAAAAAAATACGCAATGATAAGTTATGGGCTTATGCGTTGGACTATCTGGCCTGCGGACATAAAGTATTCAAAGTCAAGGTCTTCCAAATCGTCAAGCCGAGACGAAATGCGTTGAATCTTTGATCGCGTGGCCCTTCTAGGTAGAGACTCCTTAAAAGAACGCGAAACATCGGGCTGCGTTTCTGAAAGATACTCAAATATATTCATAACATCGCCTCCTTTGGGCTTTTCCCCTAAAAAACAAGTTGTTGTTGTGCCTTCTGCTGGCGTCCCAGTACGGGCGGCGTATCAAACCGAAAAAATAAAGCCGCAGCCGGAACCGATAACTACGACGTTCACAGTGCCTGTTAAGATGTTTGGGGTAGGTTGTTCCTATAGTAGGTTTCTCTATCTCGTAGAGCCTTTTCTATATCTTCCTTTGGCTCGCTATCGTCTATGTCATATAGATGACTAGCCATTGGCCCATGAGCTTTAGGTAGTTTATCCGCTGCGAGATCTCGAGCTAAATGGTCAAGAACCCACTCTTTCATTTCTTCTTTGGTCATATTTCTCTCCAAGATGAATGATTTAACTGGGAAGTTTTGGTTCCTACTTATAAACTAAACATCGCCCAAGAAATTACTATGTCAAGCGATATGGACGTATGAAATAGCTGTGCCTCCACCGATTACCCAGCGTCTTCCACTGAACGGAGAAAATCGACCACTTCTTGATGGCCCCTCTCTTCGGCCAGACTCAAAGCCGTGTAGTTGTGGCCGTTTTGGATGTGGATGTCTGCCCCGTTCCCGACGAGGAAGCGCACCATCTCTACACGTCCAAAAGCAGCGGCAAACATCAAAGCAGTTGTGCCGACATCCGTTTGGGCATTGACTGGGGCTCCGTTTTCTAGCAGTAGGCGCGCCATCTCTAGGTCGCCTGCGGCGGCGGCAAACATCAAGACGGATGTACCGTAATCATCTCGGCCATCGGCACTGTATTCCCACATCCAATGTTCCAATAAAAGGCGCGCCACCTCGGCATGGCCTTGATTAATGGCTATCATCAAGGCATTTCCACCGATCTCTTGGAAGTAAATGGTGCCAAGGTCGGTCTGTACAGATAGCCATTCGGCTGTCCGAATGTGAATATCGGCCCCGTTTTCTAGCAGCAAGCGGACCACCTCCAACTGGCCACTATAAGCGGCCAACATCAATGCCGTAGGACCATACCCAAAATCAAAACTCTGGGGATAGGCATTGATGTCGACTCCGTATTCTAGCAGTAAGTGAACGATGTCCAAATGGCCGCGATAGGCGGCCCACCCCAAGGAGGCAACGAGAAGAGTGTAATTGTCGTTGATTTGTTTTGCGTAATCTAGCAGGAGGTTGAACATGTCCAAATGACCGTTATAGGCCGCCCACATCAGGGGATTGATGGGGCCGGATCTGTAATCATAGAAGATATTAACTGGAGAGCGTGCATCGGCTTCTCTATCGAGTAGAAAGGTGACCACTGCCAAGTGGCCACCCGCGGCAGCGAACATTAAGGCGTTTTGATCTTGTCTGTTGCGGATATTGAGATCCGCTCCCTGTTCAACCAAGAAACGCACTACTTCTATGTGGCCTTGTCCAGCGGCCTTCATTAGGGCGGTATCGTTATCCTCATCTCCGTCTTGCCGAAACCACACGGCCTCCAGATCATCTAGCTGCTCCACATCCTCCTGTGTTGGTATGTAGACACTGGAGGAGCTATAGGGTTGGACGTTGACATCCAAGCCGGCCTCAACAAATAACCGCACCAAATCCAGATCCCCATTTTGTGCGTAGGTAACGAAGGAGCGTTGGCTATAGGGGATGCCCCGTTCTCCTAGCTCGCTGCGAGCCTCTTGACGGCTCCTCATTGGGATCTGCTCATGGTTGGTTCGTTGGTACGGTCCGAGGGCAATGAAGCGTGGCAGATCTAATCCGGTGATGAGGGTGTCGATGTTGGAACCATCCAAATTGGCGCACTGGATGTTGCCGTGCGGGCTTTTATCGGGGTAGCGCTCACCTCTATCGTCCGTCCAGTACATTTTGCCTCCAGCCACGTCTAAGGCGATACCGTATGGGAGCCCCAATCCAGTGATGAGGGTTTCGATGTTGGACCCATCTAAGTTGGCGCGCCGGATTTTATCTGCTGGGGAGTATGTGGTATCATCGACTTCCGTCCAGTACATTTTGCCTCCAGCCACGTCTAAGGCGAGGTTCCGCAGCTTCAATCCGGTGATGAGGGTCTCGACATTGGACCCATCCAAGTTCGCACGCTGAAAGGTACGGTTGACCCAATCTGTCCAGTACATTTTGCCTCCAGCCACGTCTAAGACGAGATTGGAGGCTTCACCTTCGGTAATGAGGAGGGTTTCCCTGTTGGACCCATCCAAGTTCGCACGCCGGATGGTACCTCCCCAGCCGATACCCCCGCGATCGTCCGTCCAGTACATTTTGCCTCCAGCCACATCCAAGGTGAGGTCGGATGGCGTATCCCCGGTAATGATGAGGAATTCGATGTTGGACCCATCTAAGTTCGCACGCCGGATTCTCCAATGTCCTTCCGTCCAGTACATCTTGCCCCCGTCCACGTCTAAGGCGAGGCCGAAGGGGCCACCGTATCTGAATCCCCCGATGTCCTCTAACGCGACGAGGGTTTCGATATTAGATCCATCCAAGCTGGCGCGCTGAATGGTATGGGTATGGCTATCCGTCCAGTATATATGCGAAAAGGCAACTGCGCTTACCGGATGCTCCAAGTCCGGGGCGGCCTGACCGATCCCCGGCGGCAACGTAGGATCAGACGGATTGACGCTGTATGTGGCGAGGAGCACGGCGTCGGCGAGATCGACTTGGCCATCGCCGTTGACATCGCCGAGAGAAATATCGCCGTTGTTGGGGAGCGCAATAGACGAATCCTCGCTGTACAGCAGCACATACAGCGCATCGAAGGCATCGACTTGGCCATCGTTGTTCACATCGCCTAAAATCCTGTCCGTAGTGAGCTTCATCCGCGGACTGCTGCCGTACTCTTCGAGCACAATGTCCGCCTCATCAACCTCCACCCGAAAAGCCGGGTCCACATACGCGACCAACCCCTCTCCCGAAACGATCAGCCCATAGACCCGATCATCCGCTTCCACCACACCTTCCACCACCCGCACCGGCCCCTGAGCCGCCCCCACCGCCGGAATTCCCGCCTGCCCATCCACCAACACCATCCGCTGACTCTCCGTCATTCCACCGCTACTCAGCCGATAGATATACACCCCCGCCCCCACAGCTCGCCCCGACGCATCCGTCCCATCCCATTGCGCCGTGTGCGCCCCCGCCGACCGCTCCGCTTCCACTAACGTCGCCAGCCGTTGCCCCAGCACATTGAACACTTCCAGCCGTACGTGGCCAGACGCTGGCAGTTGGTAGGGAATGATGGTGGAGGGATTGAACGGGTTGGGGTAATTCTGCCCCAGCGCAAAATCGGTCGGCAGAGTCCTACCTCCTGAGAGTGTTTGCAAAGACAGCGCAAAAAAACCAGCCGCATCCGTGGTCGTGCCGACAAACCGGCGCAAATCGGTCAAGTCAAACAGCCGTACCTGCACATCCGCTGCTGGCTGCCCAGAAGACAGCCGCACCCGGCCCTCAAGCAGCGGCTCCGCGCCGACGCTGACACTCAACACCAGCCCGATGAGACCGCCGATCAAAGACTTCATAAGGTCAATTCCTTTATAGATAGAGCCTCGGATGAGACGCCGAATAAAAAAGATTCCGCGTTAGCCCCCAGCGTCGCCCACCGCCTCGTAAGCCACCAACTCCCAACCGTGAAACACCATCGCCAAGCCAAGGTGCTGCACCGACGGGTAGCGGCGCGGCAAGAACGGGTCCGCTAAGTAGCCGCGCAATTGAAGCACGGCCTCTTGCACCTTGTCCGCCACTAGGGATTCGTCAAGGGCCTCGCTTCGCTTCAGGTACTTGAGTTCGAGTACGTAGCCGTACCTCATGTCGGAGTATTGGGCGACGAATGGCTCTAGGTAGAGATCCGCGAACCCCTTGTTCAGTTCGTATTCCGAGTGGAGCAGGAACTGATCCACCATGCTGAAGTGAGCCGCGACAAAGCCGTGGCCCACCTTTTCGCCATCCATGTAGTCGCGGATTCCGGTTTGTTCAGCGAGGGCCTCACGCAAAAAGTCCAAGGCCGGTCGCCACGTGCCGTCGTAGGCCATCTCGCGCACTAGGCGGGAGAAGGTGTACACATCGACGGAAAACACCCCCACATCATCGTACGCATCGCGCAGGTAGCCGTACATCAGCCGCTTGACCGTTTGATTGGGAATGCCCAACCGGGGGACACCATGTGACACGTCCCGAATGCTGAGTAGGCCGAAGTAATGCAGCAGCGACAGGAAGTTTTCGCGCCGGTCCAGCCGGTCCAAGGGGAAGCTGAGTTGGATGTTGCTTTCGGTGCTCTCCTCACCGATGATGTGGCGCAGCAGGTCGAAGTTGCCGTTGAGTTGACGGTTGACGGTCAGCAGGTGGCGCAACTTGCCGTAGTCGATGCGGACATTGGTGTCGATCAATTCGTCCGGCATCCCTCTGTTCGGTATGGACTCATCGAGGAAATAGAGAACCATGTCGGTGTTGTAGAGGTCGCCTTGGGCACTCTTGGCGAACCGATAGCCGTTGTACCACTCTCGCATCACCGCCAGCGCGGCTTCGACATCCTGATTGAACACGCCGTAGTCCCGGTACATTTCCAGCAGGTTCTGCACCTCCTCCTCGGTGAAGCCGAGCATATCGTTGAACTCCGGGCGCAAGCTGATGTTCTTGCCGATGTTGAAGCCGCTGGTGACGTCGTCCATGGTAATCGGCGATACGCCGGTGATAAACATGCGTTCTAGCCCGCCATCGCTCTGCCCGGCCCCATCCTTGAGCGTGGCGAAAAAGTTGCGATAAAAGCCGCCGCCGTGGGTGAAGGACTGATACGCCTCTGTCCCGTGATAGGCCAGCACCGTGTTGGCGAAGTTGTCGTACTCGTCGATGAGCACGTACAGCGGAATGCCGTGATCGCCGGCGTACAGGAATAACTCGTTGAGCTGGCCATTGACCGAACTCGGCGAGCGGATGTGCTGCCGCGCCGCCTCGGGAAACAAATCCGCATTCCGCTCCAGCGCGTGCCGGACTATCAGTTGACAATACTCTTCAAAGTGGTATTCGAGGGTTTCCAGCGCGTTTTTGAACGCCGAAAAGTTGAAGCGCAAGACGACGTAGCGGTGGCGGTTTTCGGTCGGGTGCCGCCCCAAGTCCGTGCCGCCGAAGACGGCCTCAAAGGCATCGGCGCGGTTGCGTTCATAATAATTGTCCAGCAGGGACACCCAGCAGGATTTGCCAAAGCGACGGGGACGAATGAAAAAGGCGTAGCGCTCCTCTTCCAGTGCGTGAACAAAGCGGGTCTTATCGACGTAGAGGCGGTTTTCTAACCGAATGGCCTTGAAATCGGCCCAACCGTAGGGGATGCGGGGGTAGGATGCGGGCATGACGACTCCTCAAACGAAGGACCAAGACTGAGCGTAACGATTGAGCAAAACAAGCGCAACGTGCTCACGTGTACTGACGTATCCGACAAAAAATCAGCGATTCGCCAACAGTTCCTCTATCTCAGGCGGAAAGCCGCGATTCCCGTCGCGGTTGAGGCTGGTGCCGATGAGGCGTCCGTGTAGCACGTGTGCGCCGTCGGCTTCTCTGAAGATGTCTTGGACAAAGCAAAAGCGCAGGCGGCTCTCCCGTTCTACGCGCAACTCAACCGTGAAGCGGTCGCCACTTCGGAGGGGAGCCTTGTAGTCGATTTCAGCGCGGGTGAGGACCAAGTCGTGGCCCTGTTCGTGGAAGCGGGCAAAGCTGAGGCCGAGGCTTTGCAAATACTGGTGGCGGGCGTGTTCAAGGTAGTTCTGGTACACGGCGTTGTTGACGACGCCTTGGAGATCGCATTCGTAGTCGCGGACGGCTAGGGTGAGTGTGAAGTCGGGAGGCTGTGCTGGCATGTTTTTATGGTCCTATGGACAAGAGCGGCACCGCTGCTTGTTGGATTGGGGGGACTTGGCTATTTTGTGCCCCGCGAAAGGAGGGCAAGCGATGCTAAAAATATCCGCTTGGCACGGCGATTTGTCGGAATCGTATCTGCGCTACGTCACCCAACTCGGGGTGGATTGCTTGGACTTTGGCGCGGGCGATTACTTCCCCGGGGTCAAAGAGCAGGGCTATCCCGACTTGGACGCCGTGATAAAAATAAGAAAAAAAATCCGTTCTTGGGGGCTGGACTTCAACCGCGTGACCCTGCCGGACATAACTGAAAAGTTCATGTCCGGGCAGGACGACGGCGGGAAGGAGTTGGAAAACGCGGCCGCGGCGCTGGAGGTCTTTGCCGAGGCCGGCGCGCCCATTGCGCGGCAGCGATTCCACGGCGATGTATTCCCTTGGATGCTCCACCACTGGAACTCGCCGCGGCGCGGTGGCTACCACTACCGGGCCGAGAGCCGCAGCTTGGTCGAGAGCGATCAAGGCCCCCCCTCGCCCGAGGCGTTGGATACGTGGTGGGCGCGCTTTTGCACTGTGTACGAGCGCTTGGTGCCCATTGCCGAAGACCGCGACATCAAGCTGGCGATCCATCCTTCGGACTCGCCGCTGCCGGATACGCCGCTGGGTGGCTTGGGCTTTCACAAGGTCATCGACGCCTTTCCCAGCCGCCAGGTTGGGTACCTCTACTGCTGCGGCACCCGCGCCGAGGCCGGGGGTTTGCCCTTAGTGCTCGACGAGGTTCACAACTACGGGCGCAAGGGCCGGATCTTCATGGTGCACTTGCGCAATGTGCGCGGGAGCTTGGCCACGGCCGGGGGGTTTGAAGAAACCCTGCTCGACGACGGCGACATGAATATGGCCAAAATCCTGCTGGAGTTGGACCGGGTGGGTTTCGATGGGTGCATTAACCCCGACCACATTCCGGCGCTAGAAGGGGACGAGGGGTCATTGACGCGGGGGTTGGCGTACTCGGTGGGGTACATCAAGGCGTTGTTTGCCGCGTTGGCGGCGGTCAGGTAGGAAAATGGAAATGAGCAAAAAGAAAATCGCGGCGATCATCACCGAATATCGCCCTAGGTCGCACGCCGACGTGATCGTCTCCAAGTTCCTCAAGGGTTTTCCCACGGACGAGAGCTTGTGCACGCCGAGGGTCGAGATCGCGTCTATGTACATCGACCAGTTTCCCGAAAACGATATGGGACGGGCGATGGCCCAAGAGCATGGGGTGCCGATTTTTAATAGCATTCCGGCGGCGCTGTGTTTGGGGGGGCGGGAGCTAGCGGTGGATGGGGTCTTGTCCATTGGCGAGCACGGGGATTACGCCTGGAACGAAAAGGAGCAGCAGCTCTATCCGCGACGCTACTTTATGGAGCAAATCTGCGGGGTGATGGCGACGTCGAAGCGGGGGGTGCCGGTGTTCAACGACAAGCACTTGTCCTATAGCTGGACCGATGCGCTGTGGATGTACCAACGGGCGCAGGCAGTGGGAGCGGCGTTTATGGGCGGGTCTTCGCTGCCGGTGTGTTGGCGGCAGCCCTGGGTTGAGCACGAGTTGGAGGCCCCCTTGGAGGAGGCGGTGGCGATCGGGTTTTCCGGGCTGGATATCTATGGGTTCCACACCCTCGAAGTGCTCCAGTGCATGGTCGAGCGGCGGCAGGGCGGCGAGACGGGAGTGGCCGCGGTGACTTGTCTGGAGGGGGAGGCTGTCTGGCGGGCCGCCGATGAGGGGTTATGGTCGCGGGATCTAGCAGAGGCTGCCTGCGCGACTATTGTCGATAAGCCCGAGGGGACGATGGAAGAACACTGCCAAAATCCGGCGCTTTTTGTGGTGGAATACTGCGACGGATTGCGGGGGGCTGTGCTAATGCTCAACGGCTACGTCCACGACTTGGCGTACGCGGCGCGGGTCGGCGGTCAGGTGCAAGCCTGCGAATTCCACGCTCAAGGGCACGGCGGGCCGGAAGGGGCGTACGCTCATTTCAGTTACCTGTCGCTCAACGTCGAAGAGATGTTCCTGAGCGGCGAGGCCCAGTATCCGGTCGAGCGCACACTGCTGACCAGCGGCATCCTCGAAGCGGCGCTGACTTCGCGCTACGAGGGGCACAAGCGGCTGGAGACGCCGTGGCTGGACTTGGAATACCGGTCGTATGATGCGTTCAGGTGGCGACCGAGTGGGCCGCGGCCGACCGGAGCCTGTTTGGATCCGTGGCCGCCTTCTTAACCAATCAGTCTTTGGCTTTCACATAATCCAAGGAGAGATACGATGATGCAACGTCTCGCTACAATTGCGCTGGTCTTGGTGGCCGGCACTGCTTTCGCCCAAGAGCCAATGGGCGATCCGTCGATTATACCCGCAGGGGCCAAGCTCGAAGTGCTCTTCGACGGCGCGTTCTTTTCCGAGGGGCCGGCCGTGGCCCCGGACGGCTCGGTTTTCTTCAGCGATATTACCTTTTCCCAGCCCTCGGGGATGCAGGCCGGGCACATTTGGCGCTATGATCCCAAGACCGGTAAGACCGCGATCTTTCGCTCGCCCAGCGGCATGTCCAACGGCCTCAAGTTCGACGCGATGGGTCGGCTGATCGCCGCGGAGGGCGCTGATTTTGGGGGGCAGCGCGTGACGCGCACTGATCTGACCACCGGCAAGGCCGAGATCATCGCCGGGCTGTACGAGGGCCGCCCCTTTAACGCCCCCAACGACATTTCCATCGACGAAAAGGGCCGTATCTACTTCAGCGACCCGCGCTACCTCGGCCACGAGCCGATCGACCAGCCAGTGATGGCGGTGTACCGGATTGATCCCGACGGCACCATTGAGCGGATCATCACCGACGCGGGTAAGCCCAACGGCGTCTGCGTGTCCCCGGACCAGCAGTCGCTCTACGTGGTGAGCAACGACAACGGCAATACGGGAATCTTCCGCTTGCTAGGCACGCCCGCGCACAAGGGTCGGATGGCTCTGTTGGCGTACGACCTGCATCCCGACGGCACGGCCACATTCCGCGAGGTGCTAGTCGATTACTATCCAGAAGACGGGCCGGATGGCTTGGTTGCTGACGTTGACGGCAACCTGTACGTGGCGGTGCGGGACGTGACGCGCCCGGGCATTGTCGTGTATTCGCCCAGCGGCGAGGAACTAGCCTATATCCCCACGCCCGTGGTTCCGACCAACACGGCGTTTGGTCGCGGCGAGGAGAGCAAGACGCTCTACGTCACCTACGGAGGGGGCGCGCCGCCCGAAAATCCAGGCATTTTGGCGAAGATAAAAGTCGGCAAGGACGGATACCACCTGCCGGCCCCGTGATGCGATGACCACATTAGACTGGGCCGTCGTCTTGGTCCTCAACGGCGGCATCGTCGTCTACAGCCTGATCGCCTTCCGCAACAAGGGTGAGAGTTTCGACTGGTACCTTGCGGCCAAGTCCATGCCTTGGTGGGTGATTGGGCTGTCGGCGTTTGGGACGGCTGTCGATAGCGGCGATTACGTCGGCATTGTCGGCGGATCGTACAACCTCGGGCTGTCGCAGTTGGCGCAGTGGTGGTTGGGCATTGCCGTGGGCTGGACCGTGCTCAGCTTCTTCGTCATCGTGCCGATGTACCGCTCTGGGGTTTTTACCAACGCCGAGTGGCTGGAGTTCCGCTTCGGGCCGGCGGCCCGCCTGCTAGCGGTCTTGATCAACGTCCAATCGCGGACCAACGTGCTGGGCAACATTTTCTTTTCCATGTTCTTGGTGCTCAATGTCATCGCCGGAATTGAGGAGACGACTTGCTGGTTGGTGGTGGTGGGCGTGGCACTCAGCTCGGTGCTCTACATCGTGCGCGGCGGCTTGCGGGCCGGGGTGCTGACCGACGCGCTACAAAGCGCGACGATGATCGTGGCCTCTTTTGTGCTCTGGGGATTCGTCTATTCGGGACTGGGTGGCTGGGATGGGGTGGCGGCGCGGCTGGAGACGGTGGAAGAAGGGCTGGCGGATACACTGCTGCGCGTGGGAGGCTATTCGCCGCCCGGTGTGCCCCCCTTCATCGTGATATTCGGTTTTTTGGTGGTGTTGACTACGTACGCGGTCATCAATCAGTACGAGGCCATCCGCTTCCTCGGCGCACGCTCGGAGTGGGATTTCAAAATGGCCGCGCTGGTAGCTAGCATCGCCACGGCGATCTGCCTGTTCTTCAATGTCAGTTTGGGACCGATGGCGCGGGCGCAGTTTCCCGGCCTAGAAATGGTCGATCAGGCCTATCCGCTGATGATTGAGGCGTACCTACCCGCCGGATTGGTCGGGCTGGTGGTCGCCGGGCTGGTGGCGGCTGGGTACTCGACCTTTGACTCCATCGGCATTGGCATTTCCTCGCTCTTCGTGCGCGACGTGTACGCGCGCTTTATCGTCAAGGACGCCACGGACGCGCACTACACCAAGGTGGGGCGGATCTCGGTGCCGATCATTCTGGCGCTGGGTTTTATCTATGTGCCCTTTTTGGGCGAGAAGGGGATGCTGATGTTCTATCTGCGGCTGGCTGGGGCCATTGCCGTGCCGCTGATGACGGTCATTTTGATGGGGGTTTTTACGCGAGTACACCGCGAGACCGGGATCGTCGGCTTGCTGGTGGGGCTTGGCTACGGGCTGTCGGCGATCTTGGCCGATTTCAACGAGTGGCCGCTGCCGGTGTGGTACCAGAATACGTGGTGGACCTACCTGTGGAACTTGGTGCTGCCCGCGGTGAGCATGTACGTCGCCTCGAAGCTGATTGACTGGCGGCGCGGTCCAGTGGGCGACGAAGAATTGCGCGGGCTGATTTACGTTCGCCACGAAGATCCGGCCGCACTGCGCCCGGTAATGGCCCGGCGGCTCGTGGCGCTGGAAGGCACCTGGTTGCAGAAAACCCTGACGGAAGCACCCATCCGGCCGGAGTATCCCTTTGCGGTCGGCGAGGACGGTCCTAAGTGGTATTTGCGGCCGGGGTTGTGGATCGGGGTCTATTTGGCCGTGGCTAGCTTCCTGCTTTTTGTGGTGCTGTGGTAGGGTCGCCTAGCATTCTTTACCGCAATCCCTCCCCTTTCTAATTTGTTCCGTACACTTGTTCACTTTTCACAGGTTAGGTACGCCATGAGTGGGATTGAGGTACGCGTCCTCGCCGACGAGACGGCGGTGGCTGCTGCTGCCGCTGGTCTGTGCGCCGCGTGGCTGCGCCGCTGTCCCAATGCCGTGCTGGGCTTGGCGACTGGTTCGACGCCCGTGCCGACCTATAGCGAATTGGTGCGGATGCACCGCGAAGAGGGGCTTAGCTTTGCCCAGGCGCGTACCTTCAACCTAGACGAGTACCTCGGCCTATCTGGCGACCACGAACAGAGCTATCGCTTCTTTATGCAGCAGCACTTATTCGATCACGTCGATGTCCGTCCCTATAACACGTTCCTCTTCGACGGCACGGCGTCAGACCCCGAGCAGGAGTGCTTGGCCTTTGAGGCCAAGATCCGCGCCTTGGGCGGGGTTGACCTGTGGCTTTTAGGCATCGGCGGCAACGGCCATATCGCCTTTAACGAACCCGGCAGCGATCCAGCGAGCCGCTCGCGGGTGGTAGTGCCCAATCCAGAGACCGTCGCGGCCAATAGCCGCCACTTTGCCGATCCATCGCACGTGCCTCAGCTAGCCCTGACGGTGGGTTTGGCGACTATTCTCGAAGGGCGGAGCATTGCGCTTTTGGCCACGGGTGTTCAAAAGGCCGCAGCCGTGGCGCGGGCCGTGGAGGGGCCTTGCACGCTAGATTGCCCGGCCAGTCTGTTGCAGAACCATCTCGGCTGTACATTCCTGCTCGATCAAGCAGCGGCCTCGCACCTGACTGCGACCCGCGAGAGGAGCTAAGCGATGGTCGATACTGGAGAGCTGACCGCGGTCGAGCGCAGGGCTGTAGCAAGCTCGCCTTTTGCGGCACAATATCCTCCGACCGAGCACATCAAGACCATTGTGGTCGAGCACTTCCCGGCGCTGGGCAAGCTGGCGGCGATGCGCTTTGTCGAATGGGTCCAGGACCATCCCGGCGGCGTGGTCTCGCTGCCGACGGGCAAGACTCCCGAGCACTTTATCCGCTGGGTCGAGCGGCTGCTGCGGCATTGGGATGAGGCAGATATCCGCGCCGAACTCGAAGAGGCCGGCATTGACCCAGGACGCAAGCCGGATCTGCGCAGTCTGCACTTTGTGCAAATCGACGAATTCTACCCGATTGATCCTCGGCAGGACAACAGTTTCTACGCGTATGTAAACCGCTTCTACATCGATGGTTTTGGCTTGGATCCGGCCAAGGCCCTGCGGATCAACTGCGCTGAGATCGGCCTGCAAGCCGGCCAAACCTTAAACGAGGTGTGGCCAGACGGCACCGTGGATCTCTCGCTGCGCTACCGGGCCGCCCGCACCTCGCTTGAGCGAGTGCAGCAAGACGTGCTGCAAAGGATTGACCAGTGGTGCCAAGAGTACGAGGAGCAAATCCGCGCCCTCGGAGGCATTGGCTTTTTCTTAGGGGGCATTGGCCCGGACGGGCACATCGGTTTTAACGTGCGCGGCTCGGACCACTTTTCGACGACGAGGCTGACGGGGATCAACTACGAAACGCAGGCCGCGGCCGCTGGCGATTTGGGCGGCATTGAGGTGGCGCGCAAGCGGCTGGTCATCACCATTGGCTTGGGCACGATCATTGACAATCCCGACTGCTGTGCCCTGATCATCGCCGCGGGCGAGGCCAAGGCTGGCATTGTCGCCGCCGCGATCGAGCAAGCGCCAGACGTGCGCTATCCGGCCACGGCGTTGCACCGCCTGCCCATGGCGCGGTTCTACATCACCCAGGGGGCGGCCAAGGCGCTCAGGGCTAGGCGGCTCGTGCTCGTGGAGCAGCGGGCAGCCATGGACGACGAGATGGTGGAAAAGATCGTCATCGACCTAGCCTGCGGCTTGGGCAAGAAGGTCATCGACCTAACCGAGGGCGACTTTGCCCGAGACGCCTTGGGTGCCGTGCTGTTGCGCCAGCGCCCAGAGGGGACCGCCGCACTGACGCAGCGGGTGCGCGACCGCCTAATAAGCAAAATCGAGCGGGGATCCCAGACCCTTTCCGGGACGCGCTTCCTGCACACGGAGCCGCACCACGACGACCTAATGCTGGGCTACCTGTCCTATATCGTCCGCCACGTGCGCGACGCCACCAACGTGCATTATTTCGCCTGCTTTACCGGCGGCTTCACTGCGGTGACCAATCGTTTTATCGAGGCCCACTTGCAACGGCTGCGGCGCTTTTTGCCCAGCGCCGAGTGCTCGGCGCTTTGGGCGCAGGACTACTTTGACCCCAGCTACGAAAACGGTCGCAACCGCGATGTTTGGCAGTACCTCGACGGGGTCGCCGCCGCGGACCCGCTGTTGTGCGACGAAGGGGCGGCGCGGCGCTTTTTACGGAACCTCGTCGAGCTGTACGACGTTGAGGACCTCGCGGGCATTGAGGCCCGGTTGACGGAGCTGGAGGCCTACTTCGCCAGCCGCTATCCGGGCCAGAAGGACGCGCCGGAGGTACAGATGCTCAAAAGCAAATGTCGCGCGTGGGAGGCCGAGTGTCTGTGGGGGTATTTTGGCTGGGATTGCGCCAGCGTCAAACACCTGAGCCTCGGTTTTTATACCGGTGACATCTTCACCCAAGAGCCGACGCTCGAAGACGATGTGCCGCCCGTACTCGCGCTCCTCGATCAAGTAGCCCCTGACGTGGTCGGCGTAGCCCTAGACCCAGAGGCCAGCGGGCCGGACACCCACTACAAGGTGCTACAGGTGATTACCGAGGCACTCCGCCGCTACGAGCGACAAAGCGGACGCTCCGAGATCAAGGTCTGGGGCTACCGCAATGTGTGGTACCGCTTTGACCCCAGCGAGGCCAATATCTTCGTGCCGGTTTCGCTCAATATGTTCTCGGTCATGCACAGCGCTTTTATGAATACCTTTATCTCCCAGCGCGATGCTTCATTCCCCAGTTACGAGCACGACGGCCCCTTCTCCGAATTGGCGCAGCAGGTACAAGTCGATCAGTACCAGAAGATCAAAACTTGCCTCGGCCACAGGTGGTTCCACGAACACCCCAGCCCCCTGATCCGCGCCACGCGGGGCCTCGTGTTCCTCAAGGAAATGGATTTAGCCGAATTCTACGAGCGCAGCCGAGCACTTAAACAAGCGGCTGAAAATCGTTAAAAAAGGATCGGGACCTAGCGGGAAGGAAATCGCAGGGGGGAGGGATGAATTAGGCTGCTTGCTCAGGCGCGTTGGAGGGATTTCCAGCGGTCGTAATAGACGTGCAAGCCTGCGGGCAAGCCGGCGCGGACTGCGTCGTCGAGCAGAAACCGGAAGCGCCCCACATCCTGCGGAGGCTCGTCCGTGCGGTATGCCTTATAGGCCGCGACCAAGGTCAGCCGCTCGCGATCGGGCTGGTGGCAGGCCCGGTGAATGATGTTGCCGTTCCAGAAGATGGTTTCTCCGGCCTGCAAGTGGATTGTCTCGGCCCCGGGCAAGTCCTCGGCCCGGCTGTTGCTCATGGTCTCCCATTCCCGCTGGGTGCGGTAGCGCTTCTGACTGCCCGGAATTACGCCAAGCGCCGAGTCGTCTGCGAGGGCTAGCTCCCAGCGGCACTCCGTGCGCGGCTCCTGCAAATAAGCGAGTTCGGTGGCTTCGTCCTTGTCGAATACGAGGCCGTCGTCGCGGTGCCAAGGCACATTGAACACTTGGTTGTGTGGGTTGGTAAACATGGAGAGGGAACCGAAGCGCAACTCGCGGCCGATCTGCGCTTGGACGTAGGCGAGCAAAGGCTCTGAGGCTAAGTAATGGGCGAAGATCGGTTCGCCGTATTGCGGCGCGATTAGGCCGGAGACGTGATACGGCTGGCCCTCGCCCCGATAGTCGGTGTACAAGTCCAATTCGCCGGCGCGTATGCGGGCCTTTACGCGCCGGGCCGCTTGGCGCAGTTCCTCCACCATATCCGGGCTGACGGCGTCGCTGGCAATGAAGTACCCCCGCTCTGCAAATGCCTGTTGTTGCGCTTCTGTCCACATGCGCTTGGTCCTTGTTAGCAGTGAAGTCGCCGCGCTCTACGGTCGAGGCAGGACGACAAACCCCACCGAATCCACCGACGCCGAGCCGAACAGCCCGATGCCCCCTTCCACCTGATGTTGCGCGGATATGAACAGGGTCGATTACCCTGAGTATCGGAGAGCTGCTGGCTACTTGGTACGTGATTTGTACTTGGCAACCCAGCTTTCTACGATCTCCGGCAGGCGCTCAACTGTCTCATAGCCGAAAAGTACTTCATCAACATAGCCCATGTGAAGCATGTCGATGATCCTGCAAAGGTATGACCTCCCCTGTTCCCACCATGTACCGTAGGCGTCCACTATCAAAAGATGCTGAACGTCAACCCCCAAACTCTCACGGGCCTCCGCAATCTCGTATCCGTCAAGCAGGGTTTCATAGACTCCGTCTGCGACTCGGCTGCCGAACGTGGTTGTGTAGTAGTATTCCTTGATCTCCGATGCGGCGATCGGATTAACTGTCCCAGGGAAGCAGCCGTCGAGGCGGCGGGACAGAGTGCGGGCGGGCTTTTCTCCTTGTGTCAGTGTCGTGAGTCGTCTAGGATCGTAGTCGCAAGGCAGGCCTTTGATCCCATCTTCGACGAGCATGTTCACGATACACGTCAAGAAGTTGTGCGCCCTCATGGGACCCTTCCAAAATAGGATATATTTATCGTCCATCTCTTTACCTTTCGGAAGACGGCAGTAGATGCAGTTGGGGCTATTCCACAAAGCAGTCGGTCAAGTGAGCCGCTCGTACCCGTTCAAGACGCAACTCCTGAAGTGGGTCGGAAACAAGCAACGGTTCGCGCATGAGATAATCGGGTATTTTCCGAATCAGTTCGGCACCTATTTCGAGCCATTTCTCGGTACGGGTAGCGTCCTTGCGACGCTGGCTCCAGAGGATGCAGTAGCCTCCGACGCTCTTGCCCCTTTGATCGGGATCTTTGAGACGCTCAGGAGTAACCCTGAGCGTCTCAAGCAGTGGTACAAGACGCGATGGGATCGCTGTGCCGGAGATAAAAAGGTTGAGGGCTACGAGGCTATCAAAGCGTCGTACAACAGGAGTCCGAATGCAGCGGACCTTGTTTTCCTCAGCCGCGCGTGCTACGGTGGTGTCGTCCGCTTCACAACAAACGGCTACATGAGCACTCCCTGCGGTGTTCACACTCCCATCACTCCCGATTCCTTTTCGGCTAGGGTCGATCTCTGGAGACCTAGAGTTCGAAATACCCAGTTTCTTAATTTAGACTTTGAAGAAGCTATGGAGCAAGCAAGACCAGGAGACCTAGTCTACTGCGATCCTCCATACCGACATACCCAAGCTATCCTCTACGGTGCTCAGACATTCACCCTTGAGCGTCTCCTAAGAGCTATCGAGAGATGCAAACACAGATCAGTCTATGTTGCTCTCTCTATTGATGGATCGAAGAAGACCGGAGCACAAGAATGTGCATTACCTATACCTGAAGGTCTCTTTGAACAGGAGGCCTTTGTCAACTGCGGCCGCTCTATGCTCCGACGCTTTCAGATGTCTGGCCAGACACTCGAGTCGGAGGTCGTGGAGGATAGACTTTTGCTAACATATTCAGTAATGTGAAGGCGAGAGGCGGACGCTGAGCGTGATCGTGTCAGTGATTAGATGATTCGACCCGTCACGGTCGCGGCAGGACGACAAACCCCACCGAATCCACCGATGCCGAGCCAAACAGCCCGATGCCGCCCTCTACCTGAAAGAACGGCAGCTCGAAATTTTCGCCAGCCAGCCCTCCTGCAAAGCCGCCCTGCTCCTGCAGGTCGGGGCTGGAGCGGGCGTACTCGAACCAGTTGTGGTCGAGCGCGTACACCTTTATTAGCGAACGCCCGGTAAAAACCACCGCGAACCACGGCCAGCGCACGATTCCATCGCTGGCGGCGAAGGGCGGCGATTGGTTGGCCCGCAATGCATCCATTTCCTCGTCGAACAGCTCCGGGAAATCCTCGTCGAGCAATTGCGCGTCCTCATCCAAAGCGAAGAGTGCCGCTTGGTACGCTTCCCCCGCCTTTTCCAAGCGGAGTTCGATCAGACCCTCCAGATGAGTAATCTGATTCTCCGGTGCCGTGTACACCTCGTCCCCAACCTCGGCAAATGACTTGAGAGTCCGCATGATCTCTTGGGTATCTTCGTCCAACAGCACCGCCTGTCGCACCCGCATTCGATCTGGCGTGGTAGTGCTCGCCCGCACTTTCTTTCCCTCTACGTCCACTTCCAGTCGGTACTCGGTCAGGGCTTCCACTTGGGGGGGGTCTGGTGGTGGCAAATAGCGGCCGGGTGTAACCGGGTCGGGTGCGTACTCAAAGACTTGATCCCCCTCGACGATGTGCACCCGGGCGTCGGGTACCCCCGCCGCTTCCCGGCTGTAGGTGCTGTGGGATGGGCGCACCAAGCGCCCGGTAGAATCAATGTCGGCCGGATCAAAAACATAGCTCGAATCTAGGCGCACGGCCGCGGCCAAGGGCAGGGTGCGCCGCACGAACAGATCGGGCAGGGTCTGGTCAACTAGCAGCACCCCGTCCACCACCAACTCGCTCTCTTCTTCCACCGAGCCGAAGAATTCCCACGGCTGGCGCTCGGCCGCACAGGCCGTCAGGTACAGAACAATGAGAACATAGCGCACGACTTCCTCCTCAAAACGAAAAATTGAAGCCCAGCGTGGGTACGATGGGCAACTGTTTGAACACCTCCGGCTCGGTCTCGGGTTTCTTCGTGTCGAACTGCACGAACCACTCGTTGCGCCGGCTATAGAGATTGAAAATTTGCAAGTAGAACTCGACGTCGAGGCCCCACAGCCCAAACTCGCGACTGGCGCTTGCATCGAGCCGGTGGTAGGGCAGCAGGCGGGCGCTATTGCGAGGGGCTGGTAGCACGTAATCTTTCACCAATCCAGTGGTCGGCTCGCGCAGCGAATAGCGGGCCGAGGCCGGGGTGAAGGCCTGTCCGGTGGCGTACACGAGATTGGAGCCTAAGCGCCATTTCCCCGCTTGGTACGAGACCACGAAAGACAGGTCGTGGCGGCGGTCGTACTTGGGGGGAAAGGTGAGCCCGCCGTTCAGTTCGGGGAAGGTGCGCCGCGTCCAGCCCAAGGTATAGCCCACCCAGCCGGTGAGTGCCCCAGTGCGCCGCTGCAAAAAGACCTCGACCCCGCTGGCCCAGCCGCTGCCCCCGCTTTTGAATATGTCGTCTGAGCGCGTGTCCTCGCTATCGACAGCCACCGCGTTGTCCAGCACCACCAGATTGGCCAAATCGGTGTAGTAGGCCTCCACTGAGAGTTGGTAGCGCCGCGACGGGTTCCACTCGGTGCCCACGACTCCTTGGTACGAGCGGCCCGGCTCGACGCTGCTGTCGAGCGGCACCCAGAAATCGCCGCCGCTGAAGGCTTCGGTGGTGATCAATTGCAGGTACTGGCGGTACATCCCCGCGGCGGCCTTGATGCGGATTTTGTCGCTGAGGGCGTGGCTCAGGGACAGCCGCGGCGTGAAGTGCAGGCGATCCCCGACGCTGAAATAGGTGCCCCGTCCCCCAAGTCGCAGCCGCGTGGTCGGCCCGGCCTGCCATTCGTCCTGCACGTAGGTCGAGGCTAGCACCGACCTCTGGTACAAGTCGGACTGGTCCTGCTGGTTGAAGGACTCGGAATAGTCGAACTCAAACAGGGTGGCTAGGAAGCCGAGGGTGAGGGTGTGGTTGCGGTTGGCAAAGTAATCCACGTCGCCTTTGAGCGACCAATCGCGGATGCTGTTGGCAACGCCGAACGGCGTGGCGAAGAAACTAAACAAGAGGGTGTTTTCGTACGACGAGCCGGCGGCCATGAAGTGCCCAAACAGGGTCGGCGAGAACACCCGCGTCCAGCGCGCGGTCAGCGCGCGGTTGCCCCAGCGCAGATCGACGAAGGACTCATTCTCATCTTCTATGTCCACCCGCAGATCGTCCTGGCCCCAGTACGTGCTCACCGTAAAGGTGTCGTCGCCCCATCGCTGGTTGACTTTGCCGTTGAAGTCGTAGAAGTAATAGTTCAAGGGGATGTCTACCCCACGGGAGCGGATGGCGCTGAGCACGGGTTCTAGGTAGGTGCGGCGGCCGGCTAGCATCCACGAGCCTTGCCCCACCGGCCCTTCGGCTAGCAAGCGGCTCGCGATTAGGCTGATGCCGCCCCGGCTGCTGAAGCGTTGTCGGTTGCCCTCGCGGTTGCTCACGTCGAGCACCGCCCCGAGCGTGCGACCGTACGCAGCCGGGTAGGCCCCTTTGTATAGCTGGACGTCCTTGATGGCGTCGGCGTTGAAGGTCGAGAAGAAGCCGAAGAGGTGCGAGGGATTGTACAGGGGAATGTGGTCGAGGAGAATGGCTGTCTGATCGGGGCCGCCGCCGCGCACGTATAGGCCGCTGCTAATATCTGAAGCCGACTGGATGCCCGGCAGCAGTTGCAAGCTGCGGAGCAGGTCGGCTTCGCCAATGGCCGGCATTTGCTGCAACGGCTCGACCTGCAGGGCGATAAAACTGCTTTGGGTGGCCTGCTCCAGCTCTTCGCTGCGCTCGGCTTGGATCACGACTTCCTCTAATCTCACCGACTCGACTTGCAAGGCCACATCCAAGCGCACGTCTCGGTCGCTAAACGCTAGGGTGTCGCGCCAGCTTTTGTAGCCTATATACGAAATCACCACCTCGTACGTCCCCGCTGGTACCTCTTTGACGGCGTAGTAGCCGCTGCTATTGCTCGCCGCGCCCAACTGTGCCTGCGTCAGGACAATGGAGGCCAGGGGCAGGGATTCGCCGTTGTCGCCGTCGGTCACAAAACCGCTTAGGGTAAACTCCGAAGTCTGAGCCGCTAGGGGCATGGCCACCAATAGAGCCCCCAGCCAATACCTAATAATTGCCATTCTCTCTCCGTTTAAAACAATAGTGCGATACTTACCATTTCCTTTTAACCCCCTAAACCCGCTTGGCTGCTACCCCCTCCGTATAGGCCGTGCGGGCGTAATGCCGGCCATCGACCCGCCACTGCGCCTCCAGGACCAGATCGTCCTGAAAGTAGTGCAGCAGATCGTCGGAGGGCATAATTATATAGACAAATAATGGACAATTGTCACCGTAGAATTGGGGATAGAGGTCGGGCGGTAGGATGGATTCCAACACGTCGCGTAGGGGCGACCGGCCGGTCGCCCCTACGATGGGGCCTAAAAGGCGAAGTTGAAGCCCAGGGTGGGGATTATGGGCAATTGTTTGATCTTTTGTGGATCGACTTCGGGCTCGACCGAATCAAGCTGCACAAACCACTCGTTGCGGCGGCTGTACACATTGAATATCTGCACGTACAACTCGCTGTCGGCTCTCCACAGCTCGAACGACCGGCTGGCGCTGACATCGAGGCGGTGATAGGGCAACAGGCGGGCGCTGTTGAGCTGGGCAGGGGTCTCGGAGACCGGCGTAAATGCCTGTCCGGTGGCGTACGCCAAGTTCGCGCCGAATCGCCAGGCACCCACCTTGTAGGAGGCGACAAAAGACAGGTCGTGGCGGCGGTCGTGCTTGGGGGGAAAGGGCCGGCCGGCATTGAGTTCGGGGAATGTCCGCCGCGTCCAACTCAGCGCGTAGCCGACCCACCCGGTGAGCGCGCCGGTGCGCCGCTGCCAAAATACCTCTATCCCGCTCGCCCAGCCCGTGCCGTTGCTGTTGAATACCGCGTCCGAGTGCGTGGCCTCGTTGTCATCAGCCACCTCGGTATCCACTGTCACTAGGTTGGCAAGGTCCGTGTAATAGGCCTCCACGGAAAGCTGGTAGCGCTGCGAAGGGGTCCACTCGACGCCAGTGACGGCCTGATAGGATCGCCCCGGCTCGACGGTGTTGTCGAGCGGCACCCAGAAATCGCCGCCGCTGAAGGCCTCAGTGGTGATCAGTTGCAGGTGTTGGCGATACACCCCGCCAGCGGCTTTGACCTGGACTTTGTCGCTCAACGCCTGACTCAGAGCCAGCCGCGGTGCGAAGTGCCAGCGGTGCGTCCCCCATTCGGAGGACGGACAGCACCCTGCGCTGAAGTACGTCCCCCGCCCGCCCAGTTGCACCCGCGTAGTCGGCCCGACCCGCCACTCGTCCTGCACATAGCCTTCCAACAGCACCGGCTCTTGGCGCAAGTCGAGCTGAGTCCGCTCGTTGAAAGACCGGGCAAAGTGAAACTCAAATAGGGTGGCCAAAAATCCCAAAGAAAGCGTGTGATGGCGGTTGGCGAAGTAATCCAAGTCGCCTTTGAGCGACAGGTCGCGGATGCTGTTGGCGATGCGGACGGGCGCGTCGAGAAAACGGAGCGCGATGATGCTTTCGTACGACGAGCCGGCGGCCATGAAATGGCCGAACAGGGCCGGCGAGAATATGTGCGTCCAGCGCGCGGTCAGGGCGCGGTTGCCCCAGCGCAGATCGACGAAAGACTCTTCGTCGTCTTCTAGGTCAAGCCGCAGGTCGTCTTGGCTCCAGTACGTGCTCACTGTAAAGGTGTCGTCGCCCCACCGCTGGTTGACTTTGCCGTTGAAGTCGTAGAAGTGATAGTCCAGTGGGATGTCCACCCCACGGGAGCGGATGACGCTGAGCACGGGTTCTAGGTAGGTGCGGCGACCGGCTAGCATCCACGACCCCTGCCCGACTGGTCCCTCGGTGAGCAAGCGCCCCGAAATTAGGCTCACGCCGCCACGCCCGCTAGTTCGCTTGCGGTTGCCCTCGCGGTTGCTCACGTCGAGCACTGCCCCGAGCGTGCGGCCATACGGAGCGGGATAGGCTCCCTTGTACAGATCGACCTTCTTGATGGCGTCTGGATTAAAGGTCGAGAAGAGGCCGAAGAGGTGGGAAGGATTGTACAGCGGAATGTCGTCGAGGAGGATGGCTGTCTGACCGGGGCCGCCGCCGCGCACGTACAAGCCGCTGCTGATATCCGAAACCGCTTGGATGCCCGGCAGTAGCTGTAAGCTGCGCAAGAGATCGGCCTCGCCGAGGGCGGGCAACTGCTGCACCGGCTTGGCGCGGAGGCTGATGCGCTCGGCTTCCACCGAGACCTCTTCGCCCATGTCCACCGGCTTGGACACCAGCGCCAAGCTGAGCCGCACGATCTCGTCTGCGCCAAAGCGCAGCGTGTCCCACCGGGTCTGGTAGCCTATGTGCGACGCGCTCACCACGTGCGTGCCAGCCGGTACTTGTTTGACCGCGTAGTAGCCGCTGTTATTGCTGACCGCCCCGAGCGGAAGCCCTTCCACCGCGACCGCGGCGCGGCTCAGGGCTTCGCCGTTGTCGGCATCGGTGACAAAGCCGCTCAGGGTCGCCGCCTGTGCCACGCCCGCCGATAGCAGCCACGCCGCCAGCACTCGCCTACATTTTTTTTGCAATCTCACCTTTGTGCCTATCCAAACAAAGGACGACCACAGGGGTTATCCCATAAATGCGAGCTTGTAGAGAAACATATCGAGATATTGAGCGAGTTGCACCCTTGCAACGCGCCAAAATCGGCCGCGCCCTATGCTGGCCTCTTGGGACTTTGTATCTTGAGTGCCTTGCCATTACTACATACAAAGGACGGCTCCATGACCACCGACCGCATTTTCCACCGCGTCATTACCGACAACTGGCCGCAGATTTCCCACGGCAAAGACTGCTACCTCTACGCCGAAGACGGCCGCGCCTACCTCGATGCCTGCGCCGGCGTCCACGTGGTCTCCATTGGCCATGGCGTCCCGGAGATAGCTGAAGTCATGCAGGAGCAGGCGAACAAGGTCTGCTTTACCTACGCCCGCTTCCTCACCCAGCCGCAAATCGATCTCGCCGACAAACTTGCCGCCATGGCCCCCGGCGACCTCAACCGCGTCTTCTTTGTCTCCGGCGGCTCTGAAGCCACGGAGGCCGCGCTCAAGATCGCCCGCAAGTATCACGTCGAGACCGGCAACTCGAAGAAGTACAAAGTCATCACTCGCTGGCAGAGCTGGCACGGCAACACCATCGGCGCGCTTTCCATGTCGGGACGCTCCACTTGGCGCGAAGACTACGTGCCCTACCTGCTCGACTTCCCGCACATCACCTTCCCCCACCCAGATCACTGCCCGTACTGCCAGGACCGACCCGCCTGTACGCTGGCCTGCGCCGAAGAGTTGGAGCGGGTCATCAAACAGGAGGGCAGCGAGTACATCGCCGCCTTCATCGCCGAGCCGATCTCGGGCACTTCTTGTTGCGGCCTGATGCCGCCGCCCGACTACTTCCCTACCATCCGCGCGATCTGCGACCGCTACAATATCCTGATGATCATCGACGAAGTCGTCACCGCCTACGGACGCACGGGTCTCAATTTCGGCATTGAGCACTGGGACGCCATTCCAGACATCTTGGCCACCGGCAAGGGACTCAGTAGCGGGTACACGCCGATTGCCGCGACCTTGGTCCGCGACGAGATCTACGACGGGATCTACAAAAAGCAGAACCACTACGTCCACGGGCACACCTACGGCGGCAATCCGCTCTCCTGCGCCGTTGCCCTCGCCGTGCAGGACTATATCGAGGACCACGACCTAGTCGCTCGCTCCGCGCAGATGGGCGACCTGATGCTGGAGAAGATGCAGCCCTTGCTGGACTCACCCATAGTCAGCGCGGTGCGCGGCAAGGGCCTGCTCACCGGCGTGGAGTTTGCAAAGGCAAAGGCGACCCACACGCCCTTCGACCCCGCTCAGGGCGTGTCTGCCGCGGTCGTCAATCGCGCCTTTGCCAAGGGCGTACTCATCATGCCTGGGTCGCCTGGGTTGATCGACGGCGTCGCCGGCGACCACATTGCCATCAGCCCGCCCTTTACCATTAGTGAAGAACAGGTCGAGGAAGTGGTGCAGGTGATCGCAGATGTGGTTGGAGAAATGGAGCGGGAGTTGGGATACTGAACCAGAGCGCCGTGCATCTACGTTCCCCATAGAGGAGGATTACCATGAAACTCGGCACCTTTATGATGCCCTTGCATCCCCCGGAAAAAAACCGCACCGAATGCTTTGCCGAGGACGTCGAGTTCGTCGTCCGCGCCGATCGGCTCGGCTTCACCGAGGCTTGGATCGGCCAGCACCACACTGTCGCTTGGGAGCCGATTCCGTCCAACGATCTCTTCATCGCCCACGTTCTGCCCCTGACGCAAAACATCCGCTTGGGCACGGGCGTCTCCATCATGCCGCAGCACCACCCGGTCAATGTTGCGGTGCGGCTGGCCTTTCTCGACCACCTGTCCAAGGGCCGCTTCAACTGCGGTTTCGGCCAGGGCGGCGTCGCTACCGACTGGGGCCTTTTTGATCTGCCCGATCCCAAGACGCAAGGGCTGATGACTGTCGAGAGCATCGACATGGTCCTCAAGCTCTGGCAGGCAGAGGCCCCCTTTGATTTTGCGGGGGATTTCTACCGCATCAAAATTGAGGAGCCGCAACCCGAACTCGGCATCGGCGAACTGCTCAAGCCCTACCAGCAGCCGCACCCGCCCATTGGCATGAGCGTGATAAGAGGCGACTCCATGGCCGCGACCATGGCCGGCCAGCGGGGCTATCTGCCCATCAGCACCAACCTCGTCGCTGATACGACTTTGACCCAGCACTGGCAGACCTACAGCGCCGGGGCCACCGAGGCTGGTTTGCCCGCGCCCGAGCGCACTCGCTGGCGCATCTCGCGCAGTATCCTCGTCGCCGATGACGAAGCGCGCGCTTGGGACTACGCCCTCGACGAGAAAAGTGCTTTCAGCCGCGCCTATGAATACCTGATCGCCGTACTCAGCGGCGCTAAAATGCTCCACATTACAAAGCACGATCCGGACGTTCCCGACGAGGAGGTCACGCCCGAGTATCTGATCAGGAATCTGTGCATAATAGGCGACGTGCAATCGTGCGTGGATCAGCTAGCGGGCTTGTGGGAGACGACCGGAGGCTTTGACACGCTGCTGATGATCGCCCACGACTGGGACGACCGGCCGCTATGGGAGCGCTCGATGGACCTGCTCGCCAATCAAGTGGTGCCGCAATTGCCGTCGGTATAGGGAATGCAAGAACGCTCGCGATGACGACGATAAGGTGCGTTTTTTGCCAACTGCATTTCAATGCCGTACCTTTGCCTTCCCCATATATGAAGGCTGATTATGGAAATGTCTTCCGAAAGAGACGACATGAACAGAACACTAGAATATGACGCGAGCGACCAGAACGTATCCGTTGCTTGGGACGAGAAGGTCGGAGCCTTCCAAGTGGCGAGCGACCTAGGCTCCTTCCGCGTGGAGCCTGCTTGGCACGAGAAGGCGCAGGTCTTTTATACTGCGTACACCGAGGTCGAGGGCCTGTTTATCGAGGCCGCGACGCTCGACGAGTTCAGGAAAGTCATCCTCGACATGGCGCCCGACCTGTTGCGGGACAACCATATGGACTCCACCGGCCAAGTCTTGCCGATGCCCGACATCCCTGTTGCGGAGCCCGTGCAAGTAGAGCGAGGCGGTAGCCGCGACAGGGCACTAGCCTAGCGTGGGCGAGGACTACTATCGCTGGCTTACGGGTCGGCTAACAGCCCTAGGCTATACTTGGGTGAGCACCGGCAAGCACCAGAAATGGAAGCACGGCACGACGGGGGCCTCAGTGGCCGTGCCCCGCCCAGTAAAAACCCTCGTGACAGCTAAGAACATCCTCCAGCAGGCCAAGGAGCGCAGTCGGCCCAAAGGCTAAGAGGTCTTTCAAAAAATTAGGATCTTTACGAATACAAGAAAGTAGGAATGGTTCTTTCTCGCGTGGACCTGTTTGAGAACGCGGCTCATTCCAGGTTTGTTTGGGCGGACGACAACGAATAGATCTTTGCAGAAGAATCCAAGCTTGGCATAGGCGTTGATGATCTCAACGTGGGTCAGGTTCTGGCGGTTCGCGCTGACCTCATCTTGACACTTTACGATCAATACACCTCGATCGCGCAGCACTCGGTGGGCCTCACGACCACTATCCTCATAAAGTTCTACAACCGCAGCGTGCCACTTCCCGCCGCCGCGCCTTATTTCCCATTCTCCTAATTGACTGAGCCACATTGGTTTGCGTTGGAAGTGGACAGACTAAAGGATGGATTTGAAGCTAGCGGAACGGGAGAATCCTGTCAACGCCTAAGATGCCCTATTGATCTGTTAAAGCCTTCGCCTGCTGCCCTAATGCGATCAGATCCTCTGCAATGGACCGTAGCCGGGGCCTTGCGAGGAGTGCCGGATCGACGTCGAAGGCGTAGGCTGCGTAGCGCTGCATGGACCGCAGCTTGGCCTCGGTGTCGGGCCGGGTGACGAACTTGAAGGCAACGTAGCGCCGCTCGGGAAACTTGCCGTAGGCCGCGTGGAAGAGGCTGTGGTGAAAAAAGACCACGTCGCCGGGCATTATTTCCAGCGCGCAGAAAGGGATGTCCTCGCCCCTCGCCCCGAAGCTATCGCCGATCGTGCCGTCCTTGAAGTGATGGTCCTGCAAGGGCCACAACCACTCGTGGAAGGGCATGCGGTGCGAACCGGGGATCACCCGCAGCGCGCCCTGCTCTTTGGTGGTAGGCGTCAGGTAAATCATCACCTTGAGCCGCCGATACTCGGTCTCTGCAGCTCCCGGCCGATCCGCGTGCCAGTTGTGCTCCCCCTTCTCGGTATGTCCCTCCTTGTTGCCCTCTGATCCCGACCACAGGAAATCGGGTCCTAAAAGGTCGGCGACTACTTGGAAAATGCGGTCGTCCTCGGCTAAGTCTAAAAGTCGGGGATTTCGCTCGGCAAAAGGCGCAAGGCCCTGGTGCTGGCCGTCGTCGGGTTGGCCGCCTCGATCCTCGCGCCACACTTGGTCGGCGGCCTGGGTAATCTCGGCCATCTCGTCCGGGGAAAACGCTTGGCGCAGGCAGAGAAAGCCAAAGACGTCAAAGTGCTCTTGTTGTTTGGGCGTCAGCATCGGCAGTCCTCCTCGGGTAGCGAATTATAGGTCGGCAAGATAGGAAAGAGCCGCGCTTCGGCCAACCGTGTCGGTGGCCGTAAATGCCTTTTCAGGTTAATTTTATGGTCTATGTACTCGCTAATTCTCCGTTTTATCGCCCTCACACTAAACGACGATTCTGATGCAGACCATGCGCTCACTAGTTCTATGCTTTATCCTCGCCTCAGCGGCCTATGCCGCGGACAGCACAGTTCTCCGCGCCCACGCCCTCACGCTCTACGGCGATCCCAAGTACGGACCTGATTTCACCCATTTCGACTACGTCAATCCCGATGCCCCCAAAGGCGGCGAAATCCGCCTCGCCGCCATCGGCACCTACGACAACCTCAATCCCTTCACCCTCAAGGGCGTCGCCGCCGCCGGTTCGCTGATGCTCTACAACCGGCTCTGCACCAAGTCCAAGGACGAGCCTTTCACCGAATACGGCCAACTCGCCGCGCAGATGCAGATGCCGGAGGACCGCTCTTGGGTCGTCTTCGAGCTCCACCCTGAAGCGCGCTGGCACGACGGCGTTCCCGTGACCGCGGCCGACGTGATCTTCAGCTTCGAGATCCTCACCACCAAGGGCATCCCGTTCTTTCGCACCTTCTACGCCGACGTTGACACCGTCTTCGCCCTCGATGAGCGCCAGGTGAAGTTCGAGTTCAAAGAAGGCACCAACCGCGAAATGCCGCTGATCATCGGCCAGTTGCGCGTATTGCCCAAGCACTATTGGCAAGGGCGCGAATTCGCCGCCACCACGCTGGAGCCGCCTTTGGGCAGTGGTCCGTACAAGATCGCCGAGTTCGAGCCGGGCCGCTCGATTACCTACGAGCGCGTCGCAGACTACTGGGGCCGCGACCTGCCCGTGCACAAGGGCCGCCACAACTTCGACCGCATCCGCTACGAGTACTACCGCGACCAGACCGTGGCTATCGAAGCCTTCAAGACAGGGGGGTACGACTATCGCCTGTTGAGCAATTCCAAGGAATGGGCCACCCACTACGAGGACTTTGCGCCGATCGCCGAAGAGCGGATGATCAAGGTGCAGATCCCACACCAGCTCATCCGCGGCATGTCGGCCTTTGCCTTCAACACCCGGCGCGACAAGTTCAAAGACCCCAAGGTGCGGCAGGCCCTCGCCTACGCCTACGATTTTGAGTGGACCAACAAGAACCTGTTCTACGGTCTTCTCACCCGCAGCCGCAGCTATTGGGGCAACTCAGACCTCGGGTCGTCGGGGCTGCCCTCGGGCCGAGAGTTGGAAATTTTGGAGGCGTACCGGGGGCGGATCCCCGACGAGGTGTTTACCACTGCCTATGTGCCGCCAGCTACCAATGGCTCGGGCCAGCTCCGCCAAAACTTGCGCACGGCTAAAAAACTGCTCACCGAAGCCGGCTGGACCGTCGTCGATGGGAAGCTGATCCACGCCGAGACTGACGAGGTAATGCGCTTTGAATTCTTGCTCGGGTCCTCGTCGTACGAGCGCGTCCTCAGCCCCACCGTGCAAAACCTCGAACGCCTCGGCATTGAGGCAACTATCCGCACCGTGGACGCGGCCCAGTACCAAAACCGCGTCCAAGACTTTGACTTCGACATCATCGTCGCCTCTTGGCGCCAGACCTTGAGCCCGGGCAATGAGCAGCGCAACTTCTGGTCGAGTACCGCAGCGCAATCTGCGGGTAGTCGCAATTACGTCGGCATCGCCGACCCGGTCATCGACGAGCTGATCGAGCGCCAGATCGCCGCCCCCGACCGTCCAACCCAAGTCGCGATAACCCGCGCCCTCGACCGCATCTTGCTCTGGAGCCACTACGTAATCCCCGACTCGCACAGCCGCTCCTATCGCTTGGCCTACTGGAACAAGTTCGGACGGATGCCAAAGCCGGCCCCCAATGGACTGGGCTTTCCCGACACTTGGTGGTGGGACGCGGAAAAAGCAGCGCGTTTAGAATCCAAATGAATGTCCAACTGAAGGGCCGCATCGCGCTCGCTCTAATCGCCATCCTGACGGCGCTTCCCGCCCGTGCCGACAACTATGTCGGCCACGGCATCTCCATCTACGGTACGCTCAAATACGGCCCCGACTTCACCCATTTTGAATATGCCAATCCCGACGCCCCGAAGGGCGGTACGCTGCGCTTAGGTTGGATCGGCACCTTCGACAACCTCAACCCCTATATCCTCAAGGGCCTTGAGCCGCCGCGCCTGGGTAGCCTGATCTACGACACCCTCACCGAACGCGCCGACGACGAAATCGCCACCGGATACGGCCGTCTTGTCGAGCGCATCGAAGTCCCTCCCGACAACGCTTGGATACTCTACACCCTGAGGCCGGAGGCGCGCTGGCACGACGGCAGGCCCATAACCCCCGAGGACGTTATTTTCTCGCTAGAGACCTATAAGACCAAGGGGCATCCCGGGCTGCGCAACTACTTTGCGGCTATTGAGACAGCCGAAAAAGTCGCAGCGCGCCAAGTCCGGTTGATCTTCAGTGGAGAGACCAACAAAGAACTGCCGGTGATCGCTGGTCAGATGTCCATCCTGCCCAAACACTACTGGGAGAGCCGCAACTTCGAGGAAACCACGCTCGACCCGCCGCTGGGTAGTGGTCCCTACCGAATTGCCGCGGTCGAGGCCGGGCGCTCCATAACCTACGAGCGCGTCGATGATTACTGGGGCCGCGATCTGCCCGTCAACAAGGGCCGCTTCAACTTCGACCGCATCCACTTTGACTACTACCGCGACCAGACCGTGGCTATCGAAGCGCTCAAGGCCGGTGAATTCGACTATCGCCGCGAAAGCTCGTCCAAGGACTGGTCAACAGCCTACGAGGGAGCGGCCTTAGCCACTGGCGAGCTGGTCAAGGATCCACTACCCCATCGGCGCGCCGCCGGGATGCAGGCTTTTTGGTTCAACACGCGCCGCGCCAAATTTTCAGATCCCCGAGTGCGGCAAGCCCTCGGCTACGCCTTTGACTTTGAGTGGACCAACAAGAATTTGTTCTACGGTCTCTATACCCGCAGCAAGAGCTACTTCGCCAATTCGGAGTTGGCCGCTGCGGGCTTGCCCTCGGGCCGGGAGCTAGAAATCCTAGAGGAGTACCGAGGCCGCATCCCCGACGAACTCTTCACTACTGAGCTTCAGCCGCCCGCCACCGACGGCTCGGGCCAGGTCCGCCAAAACCTGCGCACCGCCCAAAAGCTGTTGCAAGCGGCGGGCTGGGTAGTTGTCGATGATGTCCTGACCCACGCCGAGACCGGCGAGGTCATGAAAATCGAATTTTTGCTCTCCAGCTCGTCGTGGGAACGCATTGTCGCGCCGATGCTCCCCAACCTCGAACGCCTCGGCGTCAAAGCGACGATCCGCACCGTCGATCAGACCCAGTATCAAAACAGGCTCCAGACATTTGACTACGACATCATCGTTATAGTCCGAGGCCAGAGCCACAGCCCCGGCAATGAGCAGCGCAACAACTGGACTAGCGCCGTCTCGGACCAGCCGGGCAGCGGCAACGTCGCCGGCATCAAAGATCCGGTCGTCGATGCGCTTGTCGATCGCTTGATCGAGGCTCCTAGCCGCGCCGAACTGGTGGCGACGACCCGGGCGCTGGACCGGGTATTGCTGTGGGGGCACTACACCATCCCGCACTGGTACAGCGACAATTTCCGCGTGGTCCACTGGGACAAATTCGGCAAACCCGCCTTCTCCGCTCCCTATACCGGCGACTACTTTGTCATGCCCTACACTTGGTGGTACGACGAAGAAAAGGCGGCGCGTCTGGAACAGGGCCGTTAGCGCCGCTTTTATGGGCGCTTATATCCTCCGCCGCCTGTTGTTGATGGTGCCGACCCTCTTCGGCATTATGACCATCAACTTCCTCATCATCCAAGCGGCCCCGGGCGGCCCGGTCGAGCGCACTATCGCGGTGATTCAGGGCTTTGGCACCGACGCCACCGAGCGGGTCAGCGGCTCGGGCATGGGCGAGACCCTCGACACCGACGCGGCTCAAGGCAGCGAGATCAGCAGCAAATATCGCGGTGCCCAAGGGCTCGATCCCGAGTTGATCGCCGAGCTCGAACGCATGTACGGCTTCGACAAGCCGGTCCACGAGCGCTTCTTGCAGATGATCGGCCAGTACGTGCGCTTCGACTTCGGCGAGAGCTTTTACCGCGACCAACGGGTCGTTGACTTGATCAAGGAGAAGATGCCGGTCTCGATTTCGCTGGGGCTGTGGACCACGCTGCTGGTCTATTTCATTTCTATTCCCCTAGGGATCGCCAAAGCCGTGCGCGATGGCTCGCGCTTCGATGTCTGGACCTCGGGGCTGGTCATCGTCGGCTACGCCATCCCCAGCTTCCTCTTTGCCATTCTGCTGATCGTGGTCTTTGCCGGTGGGCATTATTTAGACTGGTTTCCGCTGCGCGGCCTGACCTCGTCTAATTGGGATGAACTGACCCCCCTCGCCAAAATCGCCGACTACTTCTGGCACCTCGCCTTGCCGGTCACCGCGATGGTCATCGGCGGCTTCGCCGGGCTGACCTTGCTGACCAAAAACTCCTTTCTAGACGAAATCAACAAGCTCTATGTCACCACCGCCCGCGCCAAGGGCCTGAGCGAAAACCGGGTGCTCTACGGCCACGTCTTCCGCAACGCCATGCTGATCGTCATCGCCGGCTTTCCCAGTGCTTTCGTCGATATCTTCTTCACCGGTGCGCTGCTGACGGAAATCATCTTCTCGTTGGACGGGTTGGGTTTGTTGGGCTACGAGGCGGCTATTGGCCGCGATTACCCGGTGATGTTCGCCACGCTGTATTTCTTCACGTTGCTAGGTATGCTGATGCAGTTGGTGGGCGATTTGACCTACACGCTGGTCGACCGCCGCATCGACTTTGAAAGCCGCGAATCATGAGTGCCGCATCCGCCCCACCGCTCCCTCCGACGCGCTTGCTGGGCATGCAGCTTTCGCGGCTCAATCAACGCCGGCTGGCCAATTTTCGCCGCAACCGCCGCGGCTTTTGGAGTTTCTGGATCTTTTGGGGCCTCTTCGTCCTGAGCCTGCCGGCTGAGTTCATCGCCAACGACCGTCCGCTGGTCGTTCGGTTCGATGGCAGCTATTACTTCCCAGTCCTCGCGACGTACCCCGAAACGATTTTTGGCGGCGATTTTGCGACCGAGGCCGAATACCGCGACCCCTTCGTCGAGGAGCTAATCGAGGCAAAGGGCTGGATCTTGTGGCCGCTGGTGTCCTATAGCTACGACACCGTCAACTACGACCTCAAGCAGCCGGCACCTTCCCCGCCCGACGCCGAAAACTGGCTCGGCACGGACGACCAAGCGCGCGACGTGGTGGCGCGAGTCCTCTACGGCTACCGCATCTCAGTACTCTTCGGCCTGATGCTGACGCTGTTCAGCGCCGCGGTCGGCATTGCCGCTGGCGCGGTCCAAGGGTACTTCGGCGGCTGGATCGACTTGCTCTTCCAGCGCTTCATCGAGATCTGGCAGGGCTTGCCGCTGCTCTATCTACTGATCATCCTCGCCAGCGTCGTCGAGCCGAATTTCTGGTGGCTGCTCGGCTTGTTGCTGCTGTTTCGCTGGATGGGCTTGGTCGGGGTCGTGCGGGCCGAATTCTTGCGGGCGCGCAACTTCGACTTCGTCAAAGCCGCCCGCGCCCTCGGCCAGAGCGATCGCCGCATCATGTGGCGGCATGTGCTGCCCAACGCCATGGTCTCGACCCTGACGTTTTTGCCCTTTGTGCTCACCGGCTCGGTAGCAGTGCTGACCTCGCTCGACTTCCTCGGCTTTGGCCTGCCGCCCGGCTCGCCGTCGCTGGGCGAACTGCTCAACCAAGGCAAGCGCAACCTCCAAGCCCCGTGGCTGGGTTTTACGGCCTTTTTCGCGCTGGCGGCAATGCTGTCGCTGTTGGTCTTTATCGGCGAGGCGGTGCGCGACGCCTTCGATCCGCGCAAGACCTACGCCGGGGAGGAAGGCGCATGAGCTTGTTGGCGATCGAAAATCTGGGCGTGCGTTTTCACCTCGGGGAGGAAGGCGATATCGAAGCGGTGCGCAGCGCCTCGCTTAAGATCGAGCGGGGCGAGACCGTGGCCCTAGTCGGCGAGTCCGGCTCGGGCAAGTCGGTGACCGCACTCTCGGTGCTGCAACTGTTGCCCTATCCGCGCGCCAGCCATCCCCACGGCAGCGTCCGCTTCGACGGCGAAGAGCTGTTGGGCGCGGCGTCGGCGCGGTTGCAGGAATTGCGCGGAAACCGCGTCGCGATGGTTTTCCAAGAGCCGATGACCTCGCTCAACCCGCTGCACTCCATCGAGAAGCAATTGTGCGAAACGCTCATTCTGCATCGGGGCCTGAGCCGCGCGGAAGCTCGCGCCCGCGCGATAGAGCTTTTAGGGCTGGTTGGCCTCCCCAATGTCGAGGAGCGCCTAGACGCTTGGCCGCACCAGCTATCGGGCGGTCAGCGCCAGCGGGTGATGATCGCCATGGCCTTGGCCAACGAACCCGACCTGCTCATCGCCGACGAGCCGACCACCGCGCTAGATGTGACGATCCAGGCGCAGATCCTCGCCCTGCTCAAGGACTTGCAGGCCCGCTTGGGCATGGCGATTCTGCTAATCACCCACGATCTGGGCATCGTCCGCCACATGGCCGATCGCGTCTATGTGATGACCAACGGCGAGATCGTCGAACACAATACCGCCGAGGCTCTCTTCACCGCTCCGCAACACCCCTATACCCGCACGCTCCTAGCCGCCGAGCCCGAGGGCGAACCAGCCCCGATTGACGAGACAGCGCCCGAAGTCATCCGCACCCACAACCTCAAGGTCCACTTTCCCATCAAGCGCGGTCTGCTGCGCCGCACCGTGGCCCATGTAAAAGCAGTCGATGGAATTTCGCTCAGCATCCGCGCGGGGCAGACCGTCGGCATCGTCGGCGAATCCGGCTCGGGCAAGACCACCCTCGGTCAGGCGCTCTTGCGGCTAGTCGCCAGCGCGGGGCCGATCGAATTCGCCGGCCGCGATATCCAAGGCTGGCAGCAAAAGCAGATCCGCCCGCTGCGTCGGCAGATGCAGATCGTCTTCCAGGATCCCTTCGCCTCGCTGAGCCCGCGCCTCTCGGCCTTTCAGATCATCGAGGAGGGCCTGCTGATTCACGCAATCGGCGGCGACTACCACCAGCGCCGGCAGCTAGTAGCCGAGACCATGGCCGAAGTCGACCTGGACCCGCTGACCATGGACCGCTACCCGCACGAGTTCTCCGGCGGCCAACGCCAGCGCATCGCCATCGCCCGCGCCATGGCCCTCAAGCCGCGCTTGGTGGTCCTCGACGAACCGACCAGCGCCTTGGACAAGACGGTGCAGGCCCAGATCGTCGAGCTGCTGCTGCAACTGCAAGAGCGCCACGGCTTGGCCTATTTGTTCATCAGTCACGACCTCAAGGTCGTCCGCGCCCTGGCTAGCGAGCTAATCGTGATGAAGGAGGGGTTGGTAGTCGAGCAGGGACCGACGCAGGAGGTTTTCGCCGCGCCACAAGAGACCTACACGCGGGCGTTGATCGCGGCGGCATTTGATCTCGAGGCGATAGAGGACGGAGAGGACGAGTAGGATTCGCTGCGTCTGATCGGGCTGGCGTACTGACGCCCGCTTCACCGCATCCGCGACTCCGCAAACCACATATCCAGATTTCGCCCGATCGCCTCTTTGACCGGCTCGGTCAGCCGCTCCAGTTCGGCAATGGTCGCCGCGTCCAAATCCAGCGCCAGCGCCGGCAGGTTGCGTGCTAGTTCATCCGGATTCCGCGCTCCCACCAATAGCGATGTCACCCCCCGCTGCTTGAGCACCCACGCCAGCGCCACGCGCGCCAGCGGCGCGCCGACCCGTTCGCTGACATCGCGAATCCCCGCGATGGCGTGAAACACCGCCTCTTCGCAGCCGGGCTCGCCGTGTTTGGCCAGCGGCCGACTGCCCGCATACCACCTCGTCCGCGCCAGCCCGTCCGGCACCTGGTCCGCCGCCGCGTATCTTCCCGTCAGCAGCCCCTGCGCCAGCGGCGCGTAGCAGATCAGCCCTATATCCCGCTCGCGGCAGCGCGCCAGGACCTCGAACTCGATCGCCCGCCACAGCAAACTATAGGGCAACTGATCCGCCGCCGGCCGACCCACCGCGACCAGATCGGCCAGATCGTCGCTGGCGAAGTTCGCCACCCCCAGTGCGCGCACCTTCCCGGCCGCCAGCAGATCCTCTAACGCGCGCCAGGATGTGTCGATCGGGATATCGTGATTGGGCCAGTGGATCTGGTAGAGATCGATGTAGTCCGTCTGCAAATTCTCTAAACTCTGCTCGCAGGCGGCCGCGATCCCCTCCGGGGTCAGGTGATTCGGGCTCACCTTGCTGGCGATGACCACCTGCTGGCGCTGACCGGCCAGACCGCGTCCGAGCACGCGTTCGGAGTGCCCCTCCTCATAGCCCTCGGCCGTGTCGAAGAAGTTGATCCCCGCGTCGAGCGCCGCGCGCACCGTCGCAATCGACTCACCCTCATCCTGCTCACCCCAGACCATCCCACCGGCGAAAGGCCAGCAGCCGAGCGCCATTGCCGATACTTCGATATCCGCAGTGCCCAATTTTCGATATTCCACGTTACAAGCCCCTGGTTTGGTGTAGCGCGAATAGTCCGTGTGGACTCAGCCCGCGACGCATATTAAATTCCCCGCCATGACAACCTCCCAAACCTGGACCCCATTCGAAGCCCCCATCCCCGAGATCCTCGCCCAGCATCCCGAGCCGCTGATGGCCCTAGCGCGCGGCGAGGTACCGGCTTTCGTGCTGCGTCAGCACTACAACCCTGCCCATTGCCGAGCGCTGATGCGGCGCTTCTACGAGCGCAGCCTGCTCTACGATCCCCACGAGGTCGGCGAGGGCCAAGCGCGTCGCGTCGATATTGGCACTAGTTTTGGCCACCATCACCGCGAGCGCGACCAATTCCACGCCCACTCCACAGCGACGCTGGCGTTGTTTGAGACCCTCTTCGACGGCTATGACGATCCGGTCCGCACTATGTACGACGCCCTCGCCCAGCTAGCGCCCGGCAAAGCGGTCAAGACCGCCCGCGAGCCGGACGGTCGCCTCTACGGCCCGGCCATCTTCCGCGTCTATCACCGGGAAACCGGCCACGGCCCGCACTACGACTCCGTTGCCAAGCGCACTAAGGCTCTTGAATACCAGATTTCGCGCTTCAAACACCAGTTTGCTGGGGTGCTTTGCTTTCAGAACAGCACTAAGGAAGGCGGCACGGGTGAGCCGTACCTGTACAACTGTCCCTTTCGCCCCGAGCTAACAGAACATCTGGGACGCGAGCGATTTGCTGCCTACGTCGCCCGCGAGGGCATCGAGCGCGTCCAGGTCCAGCTCGAACCCGGCGACCTCTATTTCTTTTTTAGCGAAAACGTCCACGAGGTGCCCGCCGTCGTCGGCGACCAGCCCCGGGCGGTGCTGGCCATCTTCTTTGCCATGTCCCCGGACGACGACGAGATCTACGTCTGGGCTTGATGCCCGATTAAAACACCCGCACCACGGTCCCGCGCTCAGCCGCCAGCCGTTCTGCTACCGCCTCCTTGGTCACCGGATTTTCCGGCCACTCCTCGGGTGCTACGTGCGACAGCCGCAACAACAGTCGCGCTAACTGCCCGACGTATTCTTTTAACTCCCGCACGTTGAGCTTGTCGGCGGTGTCGGCTGGCTCGTGGTGGTAGTTGGAATCGGCGTGCCGGCCGCTAAAGCGCCAGCGCCACAAATGCGCCGCGTCAATGCCCTCGCGCAAAAAGGGAAAATGGTCTGAAGTCGCGTCGAGTTGGGACATCACGTGGCACTTTAGCCCGTCGCCCATCGCATTGAACTGGGCCTGTACCAAGCCGCGCAAATGCCCAAACCCCAGCACCACCCCCTTGATCGGCCCGGTCGATAGTTCGTCGAGATTGATCGCCAGCCGCGGCTTGGCGACGCAATGTTGCCGCACGTACTCGATTGACCCTTGGAACGTCTGCTCTTCGGCGCTGTAGGTCGCAAAGCACAGGCTCATCCCTGGCTCGACGCCTAGCGCCGATTTTAGCCCGGCCAATACCCGCGCCGTCTCCAGTACCGCAATGGTCCCCGAGGCATTGTCGTTGCCCCCCGGCGCGCCGTACACCGTGTCGTGATGCCCGCCCAACATCAGCCGCTCTCCAGGCCACTGCGCCCCGGGAATCGAGGCGACCACATTGTGCGCCGCTGCTTGGTAAAACCGGCTCTCAACGACTAGCTTGAGCCGCGTGCCCTCGCCGGCCCACTTCTGCAACAGTGCCCCGTGTTCTCGCGAGGTCGTCACCGCCGGAATGGGCAACTGGGCGGTCTCTGGCTCGCGCCAATCTCCGCCGTTGTGGTACTCCACTCGTCGCCCGTCTTTTGGATCAATCGCCACCACCGCCACCGCGCCGGCGTCGCCTAGTGCTGCGAGTCGCACATTGGGCGGAGAGGGCGTGGTAAAAGGCTCTAGCGCTAGGTGCATCACCACGATGCTTCCTTTGAGCTGGCCGCGCACTCTATCGATTTCGTGCTCCGTACCATATCCGGCATTGACGATCGGTGCTTCGAGGTCGCACGGCGGACAGCGATTATAGGGCAAGAGGTCAATTGCCATATCCCCCACCGTTGCCTCTGCCCGTTTGTACGCCCAAGTATCCAGCGCAAACTCCTCCAGCGCCGCATCGGCCAGTCCCGCCTGTGCAAACTGCTCCCGTAGGTACTCCACCGCCTGGCGCTCTCCTTCCGAAGAAGCCCAGCGCGGCCCGATCTGCTCGCACAACATCTCCACGTGTTCGCCGATCTGCGAGCCGGTCCAAGCCTCGCCAAAAATCCAGCGGTCGATTTCTCGCCAATTCAGTTCCATCGCGTTCCTTTCTCGAAGTTGTCAAATCCTCTATGCATCCACATAGGATAGGCAAATGTTGTTCAAAGAGGCGGATGCCTCAACCAGGAAAGCCGCCGGACAATTCGGCATGGTCCATACTTTTCGCCGTGTTATTGGCGTTGTGGTATAGAGTGATTTTATGTTAGATGGCGTTAAAAAATAGCATTTATCCACTATGTCAAAATCGAGGAGAAATGAAAATAGCAATGAAAACAGCTTACCTGGGATCTGGGCCAAGTGATTGGAGCGCCCCAGCAGCTCATGGTCGGCATCGAGTACCAGTACTGGCACAACAAGCTCGGAACAGACGTAGATGAGAGTACGGCCCAGTTGCTGTTGGTATGGCGTCTTTGAAGGTGACGGGGGCTTTTGGAGCGATTTGCATAATGGTGCAGCGGTCAAATTCGTCGCATTTTCTTCCCGGGGCTTATTCAATAGATATAGAGCCTTACAGGCTTTGCAGCGCAACCTGATTGAAAGAGTGGCTTTGGCAATGGCGCAAATAAATGAAAACATCCGCTACGAGCCGGACGAGCGACCCCCCCACTCCGTCGCCGCTGGGGTTGGCTTTCAGGCCGCGGTGGTCGTCATCGCGCCGGTGGTGCTCAGCGCGGTCATTATTGGCCGGGCGGCCAACCAGCCGGAGAGCTACCTGACTTGGATCGCCTTCGCGGCGCTGCTGATCAGTGGCGTGAGCACGGTTCTACAAGCGGTGCGGGTCGGGCGGATCGGGGCTGGGCATGTGCTCATCATGGGTACCTCTGGTGCCTTTATCGCGGTCTGCATCACGGCATTGGTGAAGGGCGGACCGCCCTTGATGGCGAGCCTGATCGTCGTCTCATCGCTGTTTCAGTTTGCCTTAGCCGCACGGCTTTCGCTACTGCGCCGGATTATCACGCCGGTCGTCTCCGGCACGGTGATCATGCTGATCGCCGTCACGGTCATGCCGATCGTTTTTGGCTTGCTGGCGGATGTGCCCGAGGGCACGCCGTCGGCTGCGGCCCCGGTCGCGGCTGGGGCGACGCTCGTTGTCCTTGTGGTATTGGCACTGCGCGCCCCAGTGACTTGGCGGCTGTGGGCACCACTCATCGGCATCGTGGTGGGCTGCGCGGTGGCCGCTCCCTTCGGACTGTACGACATTCAGCCCGTAATCGAAGCCTCTTGGATCGGTCTTCCCGATAGCTCGTGGCCGGGATTGGACCTGACGTTGGGTGCAGAGTTCTGGGCGCTGTTGCCGGCGTTTGTAGTCGTAACCTTGGTAGGCGCGATTGAGACCATTGGCGACGGCATTGCCATTCAACGGGTCTCGCGGCGTCAGCCACGGGCAACTGATTTTCGCTTGGTCCAGGGCGCTCTCAATGCCGATGGGATGGGCAACCTGTTGTCCGGGCTCATTGGGACGCCCCCCAATACGACCTACTCAACTAGTATATCGCTCGCCGAACTCACCGGGGTCGCCGCGCGCCGCGTCGGGGTGTATGTGGGGGTTATCTTTGCGGTCCTGGCCTTATCGCCCAAGGTGACGGCCCTCCTGATTGCCATTCCCAATCCCGTAGGCGCGGCCTATGTAACCCTGCTAATAGGTCTGCTTTTCGTGCAGGGTATGAAGTTGGTCGTCGAGAGTGGCCTCAATCACCGCAAGGCCGCGGTGGTGGGGCTGTCGTTCTGGATTGGCGTGGGCTTTCAGAATCAGGTGATCTTTGCCGATTTGCTGGGCAAGACGTGGGGCACCTTGCTCGGCAACGGCATGACCGCTGGGGGGCTTGCCGCGATCCTGCTGACCGCGTTCATGGAGCTGACAGCTCCGCGCCGCCGACGCCTAGCGGTCGAATTAAATGTCGCTTCGCTGCCCAAGATTGACGAATTCCTCCGCGCCTTTGCCGCGAAAGTCGGCTGGGATGATCCGGCGACCGAACGGCTGTGCGCCGCAGGGGAAGAGACCTTGGCGATTCTGACACAACAAGCCGAGGACGATGCGGCTAACGGACGCCACTTGATCCTCACCGCACGGCCCGCCGAAGGAACGGTGGAGCTGGAGTTTTTGGCGACCGCCGCAGGAGAAAATCTCGAAGACCGGCTGGCGTTTTTGAGCGAACAGCCCGAGATAATAGACGAAGGCGAGATTTCGTTCCGTTTGTTGCGGCACTACGCCGCTTCGGTACGGCACCAGAAATACCACGACCTAGACATCATTGCGGTGCAGGTCGAGCGCGCGCCTTAAAAGCTGTCTCAAAACCCCTATCGGCTGTTGCCCGACGGCAAGGTATCCGCAGATGAACGCAGATGAACGCGGATGTAAAATGACGTTGATCGGAGCGCACTTAGAATTTTGAGACGGCTTCTTAGAAGTGGCCACTAATCACTAACCACTATTTATGTAGATAGTGCTCGGCCCGTTTTGGATGTTCGACCTCGAACTTAAAAGAGGGCAATGCTAAAATCTCCAGTTGGTCTCGTCCCTCGGTGACCCGGATGATCGCGTTCGGTGGCACTTCATCGAACACTTGCTCGCTGCCACTTTTCGGCCAAAAAATCACTAGTTGCGCCACTCGCTCCGCTGAACCCAACCCCACGTACTGACGCAGCGGATTGCCGCCAAAACTGCCGCCGCTGCCCACCCACCGGTACAGCGACCGCCTCTGGCCCCCCTCCACCACATCTACCCGTAGTTGGGTCCCGATTCCCGACCGATTCGACTCCACCCCCACTACTTCAACCGCTAGCCAGCCGTGACCGAACCCTGGATTTTCATACAGCACATCGGCGAATCCGTCGCCGCGATAGGCCCCGCCCATCTGCTCGAACAGATCCACATCGCCGTCGTGGTCCACATCGGCAAATACGACCCCATGCCCCTTCTGCAGATGCCCCAACCCGCTGGCAAAAGTCACATCGGCGAAGCGCTGACCCGCTTGGTTCCAATACAGCACATTGGGCATCAACTCGGCGTAATCGGTATCGCCGGTGCCCAAGTACACATCCAAAAATCCATCGTGGTCCACATCGCCAAAATTGGCTCCCATAGGTTTGGTCGGCTGCGCGAAATGGTGGTCTTGGGACACGTCCGCAAAGCCGCCTTGACCATCGCCGCGATACAGCCGTGCCTGCTCCACGGACACCGGATGGCCCAAATGCGCGGCAACGATGTCGGCGACGGTGGCCGCATAGGCGGCGACGAACAGGTCGAGGTGACCGTCGTTGTCGTAGTCAGCTTGCACCAAGTTGAGTCCACCCAACAGCCCATTGAGGTTGGCCGCCTCGGTCTGGTCCGCAAAGGTGCCGTCCCCCCCATTGCGGAAAAAGCGCAGTTGTCCGGTCAAGTCCGATGTCGAGATGAAGAAATCGAGATACCCGTCGCCATCGAAATCGTCGGCTACGGCCCCGCCAGAGAGGCTGAAGGTGTCCAATCCGAGGGCCGGAGCCACATTGACCCAGCGCGGAAACGCCGCTTGGGACTCAAAGGCTTTGGGGGGAATTCGGTGAGCGGGCGGCACCCCCTCGGGATACTGCCCCAAGGTCATATAGGCAATGTTGAGCAGCCAGCGGGCGCTCAGATGCAAGCGCTCCTCTGCGGCGGTATTATCGAGCACGGCTTGGAAATAGGGGATGGCTTGACGCGACCCTTCGGGAAGGGTATGGACGCCACCGGGGTGAATGGGTAGGATGCAGTGGTCGGCGTTGGGGTTGAGGACGCAAACAAAAAAGGCAATAAATAAAACATGATCGCATTGACAAATGCGGGGGAGTCGTCTCAGTTGAGCCGTCTTATGTATTCGTCGCGTCTTAATTAAGAAGCTGCGGTAAGGGCTACTTGCCGCTCACGGTGTCCCACCAAGTGTTAGTAAGTAAACATTCCAATTACCGTCGCGGAAAGACGAGAAGGCCATGCGCTCACCATCCGGCGACCAAATAGGGGACCAGTCTTGGCTGGGGTGGTAGGTGAGGCGGATGGGATTATGCCCGTCGGCGTCCATCACATATACTTCCCAGTTGCCGTCGCGCAAGGACGTGAAGGCCATGCGGCGTCCATCCGGCGACCAAGAAGGAAGGTGGTTGTCCGCACCGTGGTAGGTGAGGCGGATGGGATTATGCCCGTCGGCGTCCATCACATATACTTCCCAGTTGCCGTCGCGCAAGGACGTGAAGGCCATGCGGCGTCCATCCGGCGACCAAACAGGATCCCAGTTGTCCGCACCGTGATAGGTGAGGCGGATGGGATTATGCCCGTCGGCGTCCATCACATATACTTCCCAGTTGCCGTCGCGCAAGGACGTGAAGGCCATGCGGCGTCCATCCGGCGACCAAACAGGATCCTTGTCTTCGGCGTCGTGGTAGGTGAGGCGGGTGGGATTATGCCCGTCGGCGTCCATCACATATACTTCCCAGTTGCCGTCGCGCAAGGATAAGAAGGTGATGCGGCGTCCATCCGGCGACCATGAAGGTTCCAAGTTTTCGGCGTCGTGGTAAGTGAGACGGGTGATGTTTTGCCCGTCGGCGTCCATTACATACACCTGCTTGTTGCCTTCGCGTGCCGAAGTAAAGGCGAGGTACTTCCCATCCGGCGACCAAGAAGCGACCACGTCTTCGGCGGGGTGGTCAGTGAGTTGGGTGATGATAGCTAAGATATTGACCTGCAGAGGCACTTCACGGCGTTCGTCGCTCGTGGTGATCACCAAGGCCGGGTTGGCCAAAAAGGGTGCCTGCGCTCGGTCAATCTGCACTTCTATACTTAGGGCCTCGTCGGCTAGGATGCCTTGGGTTTGGCTCAGGGTTATCCAGGCGGGGACGGATTCAATGGTGAAATTGAGCAGGCCGCCGCCAATGTTTTTCAGCGACAGACGCAGGCTAGTCTTATCGCGGCCAAAGTCGAGCGTGGGAGGCAGTATAGAAAGGCGCGGCGGTTCCGCTGGCGGAGCGACCTCTATAGTGTAGGTCTGCACGACCGAACCGTCCGCGGCGCTGCGTACCTCCACCGTGCCCGTGCCCGTACCGCAGGCCGCTAAGTGAATGCGTTGGCCGGGCTGCTGAGTTTCTTCGTCATTAGTCTCGGCCGGGCACCAGTCATCCCGACCCGCTGTGTTGGCGATCGCAAAGATGGGGTTGGAATCGGCGGGATTGGCGACGATGACTACCGGCGCGTCAGCGTGGACGATGAAGGTGTGCCAAGCCCCGTCCGGCGCGAACGCTATGGTCGTCGGATCCGGCGTCAGCAGCGAAGGCGGCAGGCCTATCCCTGGAGGCAGCAACGAGTGCGCTGGATCGTTGAGATACAGCCACACGAGATACGCATCGTAGAAAGTGACCGCTCCGTCTGCGTCAATGTCGCCCAGCAGGATGTCGCCGGTGTCGGGCAAGTCTGCCGCGTCGTCGAGGGCATACAGGGCAATCCGTATAAGATCTTGCTGGTCAACGACGCCGTTGCCATCGACATCCCCCAGTATCCCTGCGCCCGTTAGTCTCTTCGCACTTGGGGGTTGTGTCGCCTTGTGCATCGTTATGACGCCCACGTCGCTAGATTCGAACGAGGGGATTATATGCGTGGCCAGCCCTTCGCCATAAACGGATAAACCATAAGATCGACCCGGATGATAGGCTAACGCGAAGTAGCCGTTGGCATCCGTCTGCACGGTCTGGCTCGGCCCCTGACGCAGGTTCGCTAAGTCGAAGAGGACCACCTGCGCCGAGGCGACGGGGCCTTGATCAACGGTTGTGACGCGCCCGCTGGCTACGGCTTGTGGCTGGTCGGTGCTCACCGGGCTAGGGTCGTCACAGGCTGCGAGCAGAGCCGCTAAGGATAGGGACAACAAGTTGAGAGCTTTCATCTGCAAACCCTTCCTTTCTCGTTGCAGTCGCTTACTGAAGCAGCACTACCGGTCCCACGGAAACGCAAACGTCGGCCCATTGGCATACCGACGCATTCCGATCTCTAGCGTCTCCCCAGCTCCCGGCGCTAGCTCCACTGCAAAGGCCGAGTCATCTATCGTCGTTTCTTTCCCCCTCACGCGCACGCTTGTAAACTGGTGCTCGGCATAGGCTCCGCCCTGCACGATTACTTCGCGTCCGGCCACTGGGTCTGTGTTCACCAGCGTCAGCGTCATGGAGTCCGCGCCTAGCCGCTCCATCAGCGCACCCACTCCCTCGGGCATCCCGGCCCGTCCGGCCTGTGGATCGAAGTAGCGCACCCGGCAGTGCAGCGGCGAGCCGTGGCGCGGCGTCAGTCCACCCAACATGAGCTGGGCCAGCCCGCCCGGGATGGCCGGGTTGAATGGGTTGGGATTGTCCGAAAGCCGGGTGTCTGGCGTCGTCGGGTCGCGGCGCACCTTCTCCATTTGCTCGCGGAGGCGGGCAAAGTCGGCCTGTAGCGCAGCTTCCGGGTAGGTGGGGTCGCGTCCCTCCAAGAAGCCGAACCAACCGCTGGCCGCGTTTAGCCGGCTCAGATCGGCCCGATCCATTGACCAGTAGTACACCTCTTGCGCTCCCTGCGCATAGCGGCCTGGTCGAAATTCATACCAGCCCTCGTCCCCGTACATATGCGGGTACATCATCTGCCCGTCGATTTCTTTCCCGTTGGCGTTGATTTTGTCGATCATCTGCCGCCACACATCTACTAATTGCTGCTCGCCCGATAGCAACAGTGCGTTGCCAAAGCCCGAAATCCCCAGCCCGTGCGAGTTGCGGCTGGCTAGCTCCCCGGTCTGGGGCACCTCGACCGTAAAGGCCCAGCCGTAACACCCCCCGTACCACTTGCCGTCGCACTCGCCGCCGATGGTCCCGTCGAGTCCGATATTGGTCGGGATGATCCCATCGTTGGCGAGAGTGCGCTGCCGCCAAGCTTCGACGTATTCTAGCACCCAGTCCTTGTATGAGTCTTCGCCCGTCAGCGCGTACGCGTTCAGCCCTAAGGCCGTCGCCACCATGTTCTGCGGATGGTCGCCGACGACGTCGGTGTAGTCTTTGAAGTGGGCCAGCATCTCCTCGAAGTTGCGCTCCCCGTGCAGGGGGATAAAGCGCTCCTGCACCTCGTCGAGCGGGTCGCCGGCCCAGTCGAGCGCCGTGGCCTTGCGCAGCAGCGGTCCGCGGCTGCCGTTGAACAGACTCTTGATGATTTTGTGTTCGGGGTCGTAGTTGGGTGCCTGCGGGTCGTGGCCCATGTAAAATCCGGCGTAGCGCCGCACCCGCTGCTCAAATGATTGCTCGCGTGGGTTCATCAACCCGTGCAGGTTGAACGTCGTCAGCCCCTCCCCGTTGTGTACCCAGTCGAACATCACCGGAAATTCGCGATAGTACATCCCGTCCCGGGTAAAGGGTACCTCCGTGGTTTTGGCCTCGGTGTATTGTTTGAGATGCCCCTCCCATGCCAACTGGCACATATCATACAGATGGGCCCCGCCGCCTAGGACGTAGAGCACTGGCCAGTGGACCAAGTTTTCGATGGCGTCGTCCGGGCCGTCGTTGCCACCCCAGCGCGGGAGGCACTCCAAATAGCCCCGCTCGTCGAAGTACTTGTCGAAAAATTCCGTGCATCCCCTAGTTTGCGCCCGAATCAGTTCCCATTCCAACAGCGCCCAAGCGGGCGGAGGCATCGGCGTGTCAATGGCGATGGCGCGGGGATTTAGATAGCTCATGGATCGCTCCTTTGAAGTAAAAAGGCTGTGTACGTCTGCCGGTACAACTTGGCAACCGGCCCGAATGCGGCGTTCGTCTGCCCTGTAATGAGCGTCATGGCCAGCGCAGGGTCAACCAAACGCCGCCGTCCGTTTCGTTGACAAAGAGCCTGCCGCGCAATATGTATTCGGGTGGCACTTTGCCCTCTGGCGACCGCAATGCACACAGGAGTACTGCGAAACATGACGCAACCGCCCTACCCGCAGCACCTCAATCCCAAGCTGACGTCTGAAATCGCCGAGGATGTGGCCTTCTTCCGCAAGTGGGGCTATCTCGTCGTCGAAGATGCCATCACCGAGGCGCAGGTCGAGACCCTGCGCACCGCCCTCGATGCGGCCTTTGCGCGCGGGAGCGGCGAGCAGTTTATCCACCAGCTCCTCGAAGAGGACGCGGCCTTCGCTTTCCTGCTCGACAACCCGCCCGTGCTGGAGAGGATGCAGGCAATTCTGGGCACCTGCGTCCAGCTCCACAGTGCCACGGCCCGCGTCACCGCGCCGGGGCAGGAGGAGCAAAACTGGCACCGCGACGTGCCCTGGCCCATCGATCCCGATGGCACGCCCTACGGCGCGTTGCCCGGCCAGATCAACTGCGGCTACTACTTGGACGAATTGGACGAGGACAACGGTGCCATCGTCATCGTCCCCGGCAGCCACCGCGCCCCTTTCCGCCCGCCCGCCGGTCATCCGCGCTTCCCCGAGGAGAAGTGGGTGTTCGCCCGGCCGGGTCAGGCGGTGATGTTCGATGGCTGCCTCTATCACCGCGGCGCGGCCAACCAGTCGTCGGTGCGCCGCCGCGTCTGCCTGATGTGCTACCAGACCGCCTGGATGAAATCCCGCGAGCCCTTCGACGGCCCCTTCGCGCAGAAAGTCCGCGCCACGGGTACCGACCAGCAGAAAATGCTGATGGGCGCCATAGAGAAATGGTAAGGAGAAACCAACCCATGTTGACCACCGCACAAGTCGAACACTACCACACCGAAGGCTACGTCGCTGTCCCCGGCTTCCTCAGTGCCGCAGAGATAGCGGCCTTCCTGCGCGAGATGGACGCCGTTAGCACCGGTAGTACGCTTGCCAACCACGACGCCACCCGGATGGAGATGGAGCCGAACCAGCCTCCCGGCGGCACGCAGGTGCGCCGCCTGTACGAGCCTTGCAGCCACTACGAGGTCTTCCGGGCATTCTCCGCATCGGAGCGGCTCCTCGACGCGGTCGAGGCCCTGCTCGGCCCGGACTTGGTCTTCCACTACAGCAAGATCAATATGAAACCGGCCGGCGTCGGCTCGCCCGTTGAGTGGCACCAAGACCTTTCCTACTACCCGCTGACCCATCGCGGCTCGGTGAGTATCCTTTTTTATTTCGACGACGCGACCGTTGAAAACGGCTGTTTGCAAGTCATCCCCCGCCGCCATCGGGCTGATCTGCTGTCGCACAGCACCGACGGCTTTTTTCAAGGCCGAGTTACCGAAGCGGTTGATCAATCCCTAGCCGTGCCGATCCCCGGCGTGGCGGGCACGGTCATCTTCATGCATGCGATGACCCCTCATGCCTCCATCGCCAATGTCTCCGACAAACCGCGGCGCACCCTGATCCTCAGCTACCGCGCCGCCGATGCCTTTCCGATCTACACCGGCGAGATGACGTACAAGACCGAGGCCAATGCGCGCCTAGTGCGCGGCCGGTTCGCGCACACAGCGCGTTTCGAGGAGCGCTCCTTTCCCATCCCGCTGTACAAGGACGCCATTTCCTCGCTCTACGACTTGCAGGAGCGCTCGCGCCAAGGGGAAATGGCGGCCGGATAATACCAGCATCGATCTGAATTGGCGAGGAAGCGGGGAGTGAGCCGGGTTCGCGCACGAGTATATAGGTAAATTTGTAGACTATTGCGCGGTCTTCTCCCGGCCGGAAGGATCCCCGTTGAAAAAAGAGATTTCCCGGACATACCACAGATACCTAAAAGACCGGGGCTCTTTGCTGGACCAGAGAAACGGCCGCTTCGGGCTGTCGGCCCGCGGTCTTTGGGTGGGGGCTTTTTTAAGTCTGTACCTCGCTGTGGGGGCCCCTTATGTACGCATGGCCATGCGTTCCACGGTCATGGCTTTCGACTTCAATACGCCGGGGGCCATTTTCCTCTTTTTGGTGTTGGTCGGCCTGCTCAATCTATTGTTCAAGGTAGTGGGGCGCAGTCGGGAGCGAGCCTTGTCCACGGCAGTGGGAGCCGTGGGGTTGTTCCTAGTTTGGTACGGCCCCCGGGGCGAATTGGATTTTCATTCGCCCGGCCTGTTGTTCAACCTATTTATCGTCTCTTCCATCCTGATCAATCTGCCTTTAGTCTGGAACGGGCTCACCCTAGTCCTCAACCGGGCCGAGTTAGTGCTGGTATATATCATGCTGTTAGTGGTTTCGGCCCTGTGCACTATGGGGATGAGCCAGCAGTTGCTGCCGGGTATCACAGCCTTCTTTTACTACGCCTCGCCCGAAAATAAATGGCTGGAAAAGCTGCTGCCGCATCTGCCGCCGCACCAAGTGTTGGTCAACGACGGGCGGGAGAATAGGGCCTTTTACGAAGGAGCAGCCGGGCTCGAAATCAACTATGGAGCTTGGGTCGAGCCTTTGTGCTGGTGGGCGATTTTCCTGCTGGCCCTGTACGCAGTCATGGTCTCGGCCGCGGTGATTTTGCGGCGCCAGTGGATGGAGCGCGAACGCTTGGCCTATCCGCTGACCCAAGTGGGACTGGCCCTAGTAGCCGGCGAGGAGAAAGAGGGCTTGGTCAACGGCTTGTTCCGCAGGCGGGCTTTTTGGTGTGGGGCGGCCATTCCGCTGCTGGTCGGGTCGCTGACGGCCCTGCACCACTACGATTCGTCGGTGCCCACCTTAAACTTGCACTGGACCTTGCCCTTTGTCGGTCAGCAAAGGTTGCAGTTCTCCGTTCGTTTTGCCATGATCGGTTTTTCCTATTTGATCAATACGCAGGTGGCGGCGGGTTTGTGGCTATTCCACTTGCTGTCCAAAGTCGAATACGAAACCTTGTTGGTCACCGGGGTACAGGCCGACCAGCGCTTTGTGTACGGGGTCCACGAACACGCTCTTTTGGCCTATCAGGGGGGCGGTGCCTTAATCGCCATGGTGCTGCTGGGTTTTTGGATCGGTCGAGCGCATCTCAAGGCCGTCCTCGCCAAGGCCCTGGGACGGGCCCCGGAGGTTGACGACAGCGACGAGATTATGTCGTACCGCAGCACTGTCATCGGCTTGGTGGGGGGCAGCACTGCCATGAGTCTTTGGCTGTGGATCATGGGCACTAAGTTGTGGGTAGCGCTGCTCTTTGTGGGGCTCGCTCTGCTGATCTTTGTCGGTATCACCCGGGTGGTGGCCGAGGCTGGTCTGGCCGCAGTGCGGTCCCCCATGATTGCTCCGGACTTGGTCGTGCAAGGGCTGGGTTCGCAGTTAGTGGGAGCCAGCGGGGTATTCAATTTGTCGCTGGCCTATATCTGGTGCGCCGATATCCGCATCTTCGTCATGGCGGTGTTAGCCAACGGGCTCAAGCTAATCGAGGAGATGGACCGCAAAAGTCGGCGCTATGTCTTTTGGGGTATTGTCCTAGCCCTATTGATCGGCGCGGTGGGTTCGTGTTGGATGGTCTTCCACTTGGTGCATATCCACGGCGGCATCAACTTGGATGGCTGGCGCTTTAAGAGCGGGCCGTGGACCATTTTCGAGCGGGCCGTGCACAATTTAGAGCCCTCGGGGGTGTATTGGCAGGGCTTGGGCTTTTTCGCCGGGGGCGGGGTGGTGATGCTGCTGTTGACTTGGGTGCGCCAGCGGCTGTTGTGGTGGCCTTTTCACCCGGTCGGATTTCCCATTGGGGCCAACATGCTGATGAACCACATCTGGTTTAGCGTTTTTATCGCTTGGTCGGTCAAAAAAGCCATTTTGCGCTTCGGTGGGGCCTCCGTCTATCGCGCCAGCGAGACTTTTTTCCTAGGGCTGATCATGGGCGAGGCGCTGTGCAACGGGCTCTGGGTGGTGATCGATTATTTCACCGGTAAGATGGGCAATGTAGTTTTCGCCATTGGCTGAGGGGGTTGTATATCGGCTTCTTTGTGGACAATGCCTGACTGATACCTTACGTTGCCTACCATCGACACGACAGGAACGCCGCTGATGTCCCAACAAGACCCCAAAGCAAACTTCGACCAGCTCATCCGCGACGGCTACTGCTTGATAGGAGACGTCCTCGGTGCCGACATTCTTCACCGTCTGCGCCAAGTCACCGACCAACTCCTCGACGCCCAAAACCAAGAAAAGCGCGACCAACAGCGTTCCACCGGCAGCATGATTGATGTCGGTGCCCATCCCATCTTCGCCGAGCTCGTCGCCTATCCGCCCGCCGGCGCCGCGCTCGAAACGTTGGGCTTTCTGCGCCCTCGGTGGATGTCTGGCTACGTCATCAGCAAACCGTCCAATAGCCCGGCGCTGTTCTGGCATCAGGACTGGTGGGGCTGGGACGATCCTTCGAGTTACACGCCCCTGCCCCAGCAGCTTTTTCTGATGTACTACCTCGTCGATACCACGCCTCACAACGGCTGCCTGCGCCTGTTGCGCCGCTCGCATCTGCAACGCCACCGCATGCACGACGAGGTGCCCGATGCCCACACCGACGAACTCCGCCGCGTGGCCGACCCCGACCATCCGGCCTACCAGTCGATTCCCGAAGAGGTGAATGTACCCGTGGCGGCGGGCGATGTGGTCATCGGCGACTCGCGGCTGTTGCACTCGGCTCATGCCAACAAATCGGCCCAGCGCCGCACCGTCATTACCCTGTGGTATTTCCCGTACTTCGATCTGCTCTCCGATGGCCTCCGCGCCGCCATCGCCCGCCCCCGCGAATGGGTCGGCTGGGACGACGAGGCTAGAGCGCGGGTTGCCGATCTTTTGCCCACCTATGAGGGCACCGTCGCACCCGTCCCCTGGAACCGGATGCCGGGCGAGGCTCTCATCCACTAAACGAGGAGCTTTGCTATGGACTCGATCCTGTTGGACGATAGCCGCATGCAGTCTTTCATCGCCGATGGCTATACAGTGGTCAAAACGGATTTGCCCGCGGATTTTCACCAATCCATTTATGGGCAAATAGAGGAGGTCTTGACTGCCGAGGGCAATCCAGGCAACAACCTATTGCCCCGCATCCCCGACTTGCAGCAGGTATTCGACCAACCCCAAGTGACGGGAGCCCTGACCAGTATCTTGGGGCCGGGATACTATTTGCATCCGCATCGTTTCTGCCATTTCAACAAGCCAGGTTCGGAGGGGCAGGGGCTACACAAGGATAGCTGGAGCCGGCGGCACCACCGCCTGCGCTGGGCGATGGCCTTTTACTATCCGCAGGACACGCCGGTCGAGCGCGGCCCCACCGGCGTTGTCCCCGGCAGTCACTACCGCAACCGCCTCGACCAAGGCGATGAGGAGCGGGCAGTCGCGCTTACGGGGGAGGCTGGGACGGTCGCCATTGTCCACTACGACCTGTGGCACCGAGCCACGCCCAATAGCACCGAGCAGGATCGCTATATGGTCAAGTTCCTCTTCGTCCGCCTCGAAGAACCGGATGGGCCTAGTTGGGACGCGACTGGAAAACCTTGGGCTGGGAATGGGCATGCCGAAGCACCCATGTGGCACAGTATGTGGGAATGGTACGGCGGCCAGTCCGAGGGCCTTGCTGTGGATACCACCGAACAGTCGGCGCTGCTGCAGGCGCTGCTGGGCGATTCCGAGGCGGCCAGTCAAGCGGCGGCCTATGCCCTCGGTCGCGCTGGGGAGCCAGCCGTGGGGCCGCTCATCGACTGTTTGCGCCAGGGATCAGAACACGTGCGGCGCAACGCTGGCTATGGTTTGGCCGCGGCCGGTCCGGCCGCAGTCGAGGCTCTAGCGCAAGCCTGCGCCGATGACGATCCGGACGTGCGGCTAGCCGCGGTCGATAGTCTAGGCGATATGGGTCGGGCGAGTGCCCCGGCGGTGCCGGCGTTGCAGCGGGTGCTGGGCGATGCGTCGGACCAGGTGCGGGGCCACGCCGCCGAAGCCTTGGGTGCCATGGGAGCATTGCCCTCAGCGGTGCTAGAGGAACTGGCCGCAGTTTTGGGCGACGACGACGAATGGGTGCGGCGCAATGCCGCTTTGGGCTTGGCGCGGCTTGGCGCGGCTGCCGAGGCTGTGCAGCCAGCCGTGGTGGCCGCTCTAGACGATCCAAATCGCTATGTCAGCGCCAAGGCGGCCAAGACCTTGGAGCGCATTGGTACGCCGGAGGCGACGGAGATCTTGTTCGACTATTTGTTCGCCGCCCGCTGGTGCCCCGTTACTACCAAGCATACGCCGTATTAAGAAGGTAGGGGCGACCGGCCGGGTGCCCCTACCTAAGCCTATGCAAACCCCCATTCGCCTCGGACTAATCGGCTGCGGCGGCATCGTCCAGCTGCAGCACTTGCCGACGTTGTGCGCGCTCGATACGGTGCGCGTTGCCGCGCTGGCTGATCTGGCCGACGACAACCTAGCCAAAGTCGGTGCGACGACCGGCGTCCCGCCCGCCCAACGCTACGCCGACTACCGCGACATGCTGGATCAAGCCGCCCTTGACGCCGTCATCATCGCCACGCCGCACCACCTGCACGCCGAGCAAGTCATTGTCGCCGCCGAGGCTGGCTGTGCCGTCATCAGCGAAAAGCCGATGGCTACCTCGCTGGAGGACGCCTCGGCCGTGCGAGATGCGGTCGCGCGCCACGGTGTCATTTATACAGTCGTCCACAACGCCGTCTTTACCCCAGGTACCCTCCGCGCCATCGCGCTCTTGCACGAGGGCGAGCTGCCCAGACCGCAAGTCGGCCGCGCCAAATCGCTCTTTCCCATGACCGAGGCCCATCACCGCGCCAGCCCGGCCCGGATCTGGCGGGCCTCCAAAGCGGCGGGCGGCGGCTGCATCGGCGATACGGCCTATCACGAAATCTATTCGCTCGAAACCTTGATGTGCTCGCCGGTGCGCTACGTCGAGGCGCGAGTACAGACCCACTTTTTCGACATCGACGTCGACGATGTGGCGCTCTTGCTCCTCGAACACGAAAACGGAGCTGTCTCCACGGTCTCGACCTCGTGGGGCATGGTCGGCGCGGGGGCTGGCGAGCTAGGCGGGCTCTGCGAAGTACACACTCGCGGCGACTGCTTGCGCGTCGTCGGTCGCGGCCGGGCGCTGCATCGCTTCTCGCGGGAGACGAGCACTTGGTCCGAGATTCCTCTCGACGTCACGGAGCGCAATAGCACCGGCCACGCCGGCTATCTCACCGCCACGTTCACCGCCCTAGCCGCAGGGGATTCTCCGCCGATCACCGGCGCGGGAGCCTATCACACCCTCAGCATCATCGAGGCGGCGCGCCGCGCCACCCAAGCGCGCCGCGCCATCGACCTGACGGAGCTTTGAATGCGTCCCTATATCGACTGCCACAACCACATCGGCCGCACCATTGACCGCGTGCCGCCGGTTGGGCAAAACACCGCCATGTGCCTCACGCGCTTCGCCGAGACCCACATCCACGCCGCCATCTCCATGCCCACCGCCGTCGGCAGCCCCATCGCCCGCGGCATCTTGGATATCCGCCACCAGAACGAGGTCATCGTCCGCGCCTGCCGCGATTTTCCCGGCGTCTTTCCCATTGGCTTGGCCTTGATTGAGGCGCGCTTTGGCAAGCTGGGTATTGAAGAGGCCGAACGGGCCATGAGCGAGTTGGGTTTGGTCGGCATTGTCGGCCATCCGCCCATTGCCGAGTGGTGCATTCCCTTTGTCGAGGCCGCGGCCGCTCGCGAGGGCTTGGTCAACCTACATCTGCACAGCCCGCTCATGGACCGCATCGCCGCAATGTTTCCTCACTGTACGTTCATTGCCCATGCCAGCACTTGGGCCGCCGAGCATCTGGCTCGGTACGATAATGTGTTTTTCGAGGTCGTCCAGTACCCGGATGGGCCAGGCTCTGAGTGGGATTTCGCGTGGTTGGCCGACAAGGTGGGCCGCGAGCGGCTGATCTTTGGTGCTGACTTGCCCTATTACGATTACAGGATATTGCAGAAGGTCATTGAGGAAGCCCCCATTGACGACGATCTCAAGGACCACATCGCCTACAAAAACCTCGCCGCGCTGATTGAGCGCTTCAACCCAGAATGGTCTCTACCAGCGCATCCCCCACAGGCCGTGCGCGTTTACGATCCAGCGGAACTATGGGCCGTCAATCCCGCCAATCCCGCCCGTTTGACGGTCTTGGCCTGAGAGGAATCCCAGAATCGCCAAGGCGGTATTCTACGACGGTGACCTGCGCCTAGGCGGAGGTATTATCCAGTAGGGCAAAAAATGAAAATGGCGAGATCGTATCCTCTGTTGCTCCTGCTCGGTCTCTGCCCGCCCCTGCACGTGCAGGGGCTGACCATTTACCGCATTGGTGGGGATGATCAACCGCCGCCCACGCTGGAGGTGCCTTATGAATTCAGGCACGTGCCTTGGAGTGCGATTGTCGCGACCGCAAGCGACCAGACCCAATCCTTGCAATTACAGGCGGAATATATCGAGCCTAAACAACTGGATGGCTCTGTCAATCTCATCCCGTCCATTGTCGAAAACGGCGGTTTGATCCTCACCACCGGCGGCTACGATGGCTTGATTACACCCGGCGAGAGCGAGTTGGCTTCTTGGGATGGCGACATTGAGACTGCTTACTTGGGGAACGAGTCGGTCGCGTGGGGGGGGATCTTCAACCGCCGGGAAAATAGGGGGGCCGGGCCCTTCAAGTACTGGATTTTCGATCTGGGGGGACGCTTCACCCTCCAGAAGATTCGATTCTATCCTAGGGACCGCTTCCGCTTTGAGCGCTTTGCGGAAAGTTTCATCGTCGGCGTCAGCGACGGCGATCCCTCCAAGGACGGGACGCGGGATCTCAAGGTTACCGAGGAATTGGACTTCGACCAGATTCACAACGTCCGCGAAAACACAAACGCCGTGGTCGAACTGGAATTTCCCCAACAATCGGTGCGCCAGCTCTTTTTTGCGGTACGCCGCAATATCCGCAGTATCTGGGAGATCGCCGAAATCGAAATTTACGGGACCGGCTTCAGCGCCTTTGCCCGCTACGAATCCACTATTATAGATCTAGGCCAGTCCCTCATCCTAGGTCCCTTGGTCTGGGCCGGCGACCAGCCTCTGGGAACGAGCATTGAAGTGCGGACTCGGCTGGGAGACGACCCCGACCCCAACTTGTACTGGCGTGCCACGTTTCGCGGCGACGAGAAGACTCTTTTTGATCGCCAAGGCAAGCTCCTGACGCGGGAGACGTACGCGGCCCTGCAATTGGGGGAACGCGCTGGCACGACCTACGATACCCGCAACTGGAGCGATTGGAGTGCCCCCATCGCCTTGGCTGCTGGGACCGGGAACCCGATTGGGGACCGGCCGCGGCGCTTTGCTCAGGTGCGGGCCGATTTTCACTCGCGGCCCGAGGCTGGTGGTCGCCTAAAATTTCTACAATTCGCCGCTTCCCCGCCCCGGGCGGCGCACATTGCTGCGGAGATCGAGCCGGCACAGGTCCGTCCCGGCCAAACCGTGTCTTTCACCTACAAGCTCCTGCCTCATTTCACCGGCGATGAAGCGGGATTCGACCGAGTGGAAATCGACACGCCTAGGCGCGCCGTGAGCGTCGATGCCGTGCGCATTGACGGGCGCGACGAGGCCTTTACCGTGGCTAGGCTGGATCAGTCGGGCTTTGCCGTGCAGATTCCCCGCATCGACGTGCGGCGGACCTTAGACCTTATCGAAATCGACTTCAAGGCTCAGGTGTTCCAGTACGGCACCGTTTTCGCGGGGCGGGTTTTCGACAGTACTCAGCCCTACGAGGTAGCCCAAGCGGTGGTCTCAGGGGACGTGGATGTGCAAAATGACAGCGCGACGTTGCAGGTGGTCCTAGCGGATGTCGGCATTGAGTCCATCGGTCGAATGGAATTGGTCTCGCCGATTTGCACGCCCAACAGCGACGGGGTCAACGACGAGGTGCGCCTCGAATACGACTTGCTGAATCTGGCCGGCGCGGCGCGCGTGGATATTGACTTGTGCGATCTGAGCGGTCGCAAACTGTGGACCATCGACCGGATTGCTCACTCGAGTGGCCGCTTTGCGGTGGCTTGGGACGGCCGCGACGACAGCGGCTTGCTGTTGCCGCCGGGGATTTACCTGCTGCGCTTAGCGGTGGAGACCGATGAGGGAAGGGACCGCGTCAGCCGGATCGTTTCGTTGGTTTACTAGCATTTTGCACAAGGCATCCACATGACGGGATTTGGACGCCTCCTGTCCGCAAGCCCCATCGGGTTAGTCCTAGTACTGACCGATATCCAAGAGGTCTGGGCCCAAAACGCCGGCCACCGAGTCAGAGACAATCAGGTCGTCATAAACAGTCGCAACCACTGGCAAAACTGGACCTTTCCCCACAGAACCCTAGCTATTTCTCCCGAGGGCGCGGTGCAGACTCGGCGCATTGAGAAAAATACCAATGCGGCCTTAGATATCGTCGATTACCTGCGCTTCAATCCCCCCGCCTCGCTAGGCGACAAGGCTCCCGAGACAATCGCCTTGGCCGACGCTATTGGGGGCGGCTCTAATGTCGCCGACGTAGCCAAGGTATTCGATGGCGATATGACGACCTATTGGGAACCTGCCCCCCCCAGCGATGAGATCGATCTGGCCTCGCAGTGGTGGTTTGTCGTCGATCTGGGCCGCTTGGTCTTCGCCAATAAACTAGTCGTGCGCTTTGTCGAGGAGGGCTTGGGCGATCCTTTTCTCCTCTTTGAAGTCCTCTTCTCCGATGGCCTCAAGCCCGCACGCTTGCAGGGGAGCGGAAGTCGCGCCTATGAGGTTGTCCTGCGCACTTTGAGCAGAAACAAGAGCCAGCGGGTCTTTGAAGTTGACCTGATCCGGCAAGCCTCCGCGCCAGAGGGGTCACCCGTGCGCTTTGTGCAGCTTCTGGTGACGGACACTGATGGACCGCTGGGCGCGGAAATCACCCGCGCGGAGTACGAAGCACTGGCCGAGGGTCGGGGTGCCGTGCAGTACCTCAAGCGGCAGTTGGACGGCCGCGAGGTGCCCGTCGCGCAAAAGGTGTACGAGCTCCTCGACGAGGAGCGCCGGGGCCGCATCCGCTACTTCCGCCGGGAGCGGCCCCGCCTAGCCGAATTGGAGGTGTGGAACAAGGGCGATGAACTCGTCGCCGGCATCTTGGACCGCGGCGGCGCAATCTCCACTTCGGCGACCCAAACCCTGCCCTTGCGAAGTTTTATCGATGGCGACCTGCAGAGTTTTGCCGGCATTTTTTACGGGGCCGCGGCCGCCGTAGCCGATCCTGAAAAGGAACTGGTCTTCGATCTGGGTGCTTTTTACTGGATCGATACCTATCTGCTGGCCTATTGCGGATTCTGCGATGCCCGTTTTGGAGCCTTTCCCAGATATCGGATGGATTTTTCGGACGGCTCGCCGGCCCCCGACGGCAGCCTCGAGTGGACCACCAAAGCGACCAAGAAAGGCACGGCCCCCCGAGGCTTGTCGAGGGACGCCTTGAGAGCGTTCAAAATTCGATTTGAAAGTGCGCAGTTCGAGCCGATCAAAGCGCGCTTCGGTCGCATTCAATGGACCGTAGAGCCCATCGGGATTCGGCTTGCTACGATGGCGGAGATGCAGTTCTACGGAGCGGGTTTCCAGCCGGAAGTGAGCCTAGAATCCGACCTGATCCGGCTGGGCGGCAGCCGCAACCTGCACGCCATTGAGTGGGACGCCGACGAGCCACCGGGCACGCGAATCCTGATCCAGACTCGCACCGGCGACGAGTTGGGTCAAAAACTCCACTACTTCAAAAACGACGGCACGGAAGTGACCGAGGAGCAGTACGGCAAGCTGCTGTCGATCTTTAAGGGCGATATCGTCGCCGAGGAAGTGCCCAAAGGCGACTGGAGCGATTGGAGCGAGTCATATGCCCGGGCCGAGGGTAGCCCTATTACCTCGCCGTCGCCACGGAGATTCCTCAAGGTCCGGGCGACTTTGCTGTCGGCCGACCCGGGTCTCAGTCCGACACTGCGCTCGATCCGGCTCTACTTTTCCGACCCCGTGGCGCAGAGTTTGCGGGGGGAGATCGCGCCCTTTCAGGTGGACCGACTCGGCGTCGAGCGCCCCTTTTCGTTCTATGTGCAGCCCCACTTTGAACGCCTAGACCCCGGCTTTGACGAGTTGCTCCTCACCGCCCCGGCCAATATGGCGCTGAGCCTAGGCGGGGTTTTTGGCGGGCGGGCGGATGAGTTCAACGCAGAGGCAGACGGGGTGCCAGCGCTGGAACACGTGGAGGTGGTGCCGACGGCACCGGACTCGCTGCTCGTGCGCTTCCCCAGCATTGGACCCGACAGCGCGATGGAGATTCTGCGGCTCGATTTTACCGCCGCCCTTTTTGCCACGGGTGCCGTCTTGCAGGTGGCCCTGCGCAACAGCGATGCGGCCGACGGAGGTACTTGGCAGCGGGTTGACCCAGGCGATGTGCTGGCGCATATCCCCGGCAATACCACTACTGTGGTTAGTTCCTTTGAGGCCCAAGCCCTGCTCACGGATGTGGCCGTGCGCCCCGCGGTGTTTTCGCCCAATGGGGACGGGATCAACGACCGGACTTTTTTCCTTTTCAAAGTAGTGAGGGTGGAAGACGATAGTCCGGTAGAGGCCGCGGTTTACCAGCTCGATGGCCGCCGGGTGCGCGTCCTCGGTGAACGGCGGGCCCTGAGCGCCGGCTCGTATGAAATTGGCTGGGATGGACGGGACGAGGGCGGAGACTTGGTGCCTCCGGGCCTGTACTGCGTGCGCTTGGACATTCGCACCAATACGGCGGGAGCCCAGGTCGAGGACAAGACCGTTCTGCGCACTGTGGCGGTCACCTATTGACGGGGCCGTGTTCATCGCCTATAAAACCTCGCCGTGCTAATCGAGTCTTCAACTCAGAGAAAAGTGACCAAGGGTTGATAATTATTGGTTTAATTATCACCTAATTTCTAGAAGTTGACAGTCTCTTTTTGTCCCCTATCATATAATTCCCTTTTGCAAAAGGCATCCATATGACGGGATTTGGACGCCTCCTATTCGCAAGCCCCATCGGGTTAGTCCTAGTACTGACCGATATCCAAGCGGTCTGGACCCAGAACGCCGGCCACCGGATCAGAGACAATCAGGTCGTCGTAAATAGCCGCAACCACTGGCAAAACTGGACCTTTCCCCCCGGAACCCTGGTCATTTCTCCCGAGGGAGTGGTACAGGCTCGGCGCATTGAGAAAAATACCAATGCGGCCTTAGATATCGTCGACTACCTGCGCTTCAATCCTCCCGCCTCACTAGGCGACAAGGATCCCGAGACAATCACCTTGGCCGACGCTATTGAGGGTCGCTCTAATGTCGCCGATGTGGCCAAGGTCTTCGACGGCGATATGACCACCTATTGGGAACCTGCCCCCCCCAGCGACGAGGTCGATCTGGCCTTGCAGTGGTGGTTTATCGTCGATCTAGGCCGCTTAGTCTTCGCCAAGAAACTCGTCGTGCGCTTTGTCGAGGAGGGCCTAGGCGACCCCTTTCTCCTCTTTGATGTTCTAGTCTCTAACGGCCGTGAACCGAGTCGCGTAAAGGGGAGCGGAGCGCGCGCCTTTGAGACTGTGCTGCGCACTTTGAGCAGAAACAAGAGCCAGCGGGTCTTTGAAGTTGACTTGACTAAACGGGAACCCACAATAGAAGCAGCCCCTGTGCGCTTTGTACAGGTTATGGTGACGGGTACCGATGGATCGTTGGGCATGGAAATCACCCGTGCGGAGTACGAAGCACTGACCGCGGATCAGGGAGCCATCCAGTACCTCAAGCGGCAATTAGACGGCCGCGAGATGCCCGTCGCGCAAAGAGTATACGAGCTCCTCGACGAGGAGCGTCAGGGCCGCATCCGCTACTTCCGCCGGGAGCGGCCCCGCCTAGCCGAATTAGAGGTGTGGAACGAAGGGGACGAGCTCGTCGCCGGCCTACTGGACCGCGGCGGCACCATTGCCACTACGGCCGCGCAGACCTTAGCCCTTAAGAGTTTGGTCGATGGCGACTTGGACAGTTTCAGCGGCATCTACTTCGGCGTCGAATCCGCGGTGCCCGATCCCGTAAAGGAGTTGGTCTTTGATCTAGGGGCTTTTTACTGGATCGATACCTATCGGCTGGCTTATAGCGGCCTCGGAGGGGGGCGTTTCGGCTCTTTTCGCAACTATCGGCTCGACTTTTCCGACGGCTCCCTAGCCGCTAATGGCAAACTCAAATGGATCACCCGGGCCACCTTGGACCAGGGTCAAACCTTTTACGGCAGGGCACCGAAAGCCCGCCTTGAAGGCACCCAATTCGAGCCGATCAAAGCACGCTTCGCTCGCATTCAGTGGAACATGGAGCGGATCGGTACCCAAATCGCCACCATGGCGGAGATGCAGTTCTACGGGGAGGGTTTCCAGCCGGAAGTGAGCCTAGAATCCGACCTGATCCGGTTGGGCGGCAGCCGCAATCTGCACGCCATTGAGTGGGACGCCGACGAGCCACCGGGCACGCGCGTCCTGATCCAAACTCGCACCGGCGACGAGTTGGGCCAAGTACTCCACTACTTCAAAAACGATGGCACGGAAGTGACCGAAGAGCAGTACGGCAAACTGCTGTCGATCTTCAAGGGCGATATCGTCGCCGAGGAAGTGCCTCTGGGCGACTGGGGCGACTGGAGCGAGCCATATGCCCGGGCTGAGGGCAGCCCTGTTACCTCGCCGTCACCGCGAGAATTCCTCACAATTCGGGCGACCTTGCTGTCGGCCGACCCGGATCTCACGCCGACCCTGCGTTCGATCCGGCTCCATTTCGCCGACCCCGTGGCGCAGAGCTTGCGGGCGGAGATCGCGCCCTTCCGGGTGGACCGGCTCGGCGTCGAGCGCCCCTTTTCGCTCTATGTGCAGCCCCACTTTGAACGCCTAGATCCCGGCTTTGACGAGTTGCTCCTCACTGCCCCGGCCAATATGGCGCTGAGCTTAGGTGGGGTTTTTGGTGGGCGGGCGGATGAGTTCAACGCAGAGGCAGACGGGGTGCCAGCGCTGGAACACGTAGAAGTGGTGCCGACGGCACCAGACTCGCTGCTAGTGCGCTTCCCCAGCATTGGACCCGACAGCGCGATAGAGATTCTGCGGCTCGACTTTACCGCCGCTCTCTTTGCCACGGGTGCCGTCTTGCAGGTGGCCCTGCGCAACAGCGATGCGGCCGACGGAGGTACTTGGCAGCGGGTTGACCCAGGCGATGTGCTGGTGCATATCCCCGGCAATACCACTACTGTGATTAGTTCTTTTGAGGCCCAAGCTCTGCTCACGGATGTGGCCGTGCGCCCCGCGGTGTTTTCGCCCAATGGGGACGGAATCAACGACCGGACATTTTTCCTTTTCAAAGTAGTGAGGGTGGAAGACGATAGTCCGGTGGAGGCCGCGGTTTACCAGCTCGATGGCCGCCGGGTGCGCGTCCTCGGCGAACGGCGGGCCCTAAGCGCCGGCTCGTATGAAATTGGCTGGGATGGACGGGACGAGGGCGGAGACTTGGTGCCGCCGGGCCTGTACTGCGTGCGCTTGGACATTCGTACCAATACGGCGGGAGCCCAGGTCGAGGACAAGACCGTTCTGCGCACTGTGGCGGTCACCTATTGACGGGGCCGTGTTCATCGCTATTGGAGTTTAAAATCAATACGGGTTTGTCTAATTTTACGGTCCTTATCTGAGAGGAGACGCTATGTCCGACCCCAAAATCACCAAGATCGAAAATATTTACTTCGCCCATCAGATCGAAAACATGGGCACCGACTACAACGGTTTTAATCAGGTTTACGAGAAGGGCGCGACGCTGCCGATGACGCAGTGCGTGGTACGCATCCACACCAGTATTGGCGTCACCGGCGAGTGCCTCGGCCGACCAGTCCCCGAAAACGTCGCCCGCTATCTTCTCGGCCGCAATCCGTTTGCCCGCGAGCGGATGTACAACGATATCAAGCGCGGTCTGCGCCACTCCGCCCGCACCGACATCTGCGCCGTTGACGTGGCGCTCTGGGATTTTGCTGGTAAGGTGTACGACGCGCCTATCTGGCAGCTTTTGGGCGGCTGGAGAAAGACCATCCCCGCCTATGCTTCGACTTATCACGGCGACGAGAACGGCGGCCTGAGCACTCCGGAAGCCTTTGCCGACTTCGCCGAGCAGTGCGCGGCGATCGGCTACCCCGCGTTCAAGATCCACGGCTGGGGCAACGCCCCCATCGCTCGCGAGGTGGCCAATGTCCTCGCAGTTGGCGAGCGCGTCGGCGACCGCATGGACCTGATGATTGACCCGGCCTGCGAATACGAGACGTGGGCCGACGCCCTGCGCGTGGGTCGCGCCTGCGACGAGGCGGGCTACTTCTGGCTCGAAGATCCCTATAAGGACGGCGGCGTCTCGATTTTTGCCCACAAGAAGCTCCGCGAATTGCTCAAGACGCCGCTTCTGCAGACCGAGCATATCTTTGGTCTCGAACAGCACGTGGACTTCATTGCTCATGGCGGCACCGACTTTGTCCGCGTCGGCACGTTTGAGGACGGCGGCATCACCGGTGCGATGAAGGTCGCCCACGCGGCCGAGGGCTTTGGTCTCGACTGCGAGTTCCACGGCGGCGGCTTGGCGCACCGCCACTGCATTGCCGCCATCCGCAACACCAATTACTATGAATTGGGCCTGCTCCATCCTCTAGTCAAAAACACCAAGCCGCCCGTCTATCCCCCCGAATTCACCGACGAACTGGGAAACGTCGATGCCCAAGGCCACGTGCCCGTGCCGCAGGGGCCGGGTTTGGGCGTGGAGATGGATTGGGATTACATTGAAGGGCACAAGTGCGGCGAAACGGTGTTTGAGTAGGTTGCCTACAATAACGCATCTATTCCACAGGAAAATAGGAGAATATCCATGCAGCGACGTCCCTACGGCACCACGGGTGAACACCTTTCCGTAATCGGCTTCGGCGGCATCGTCGTCAGCCAAGTGGAAGCGGCTGAGGCCGCCCGCTTGGTGGGACGAGCTGTCGAGCGCGGCGTTAATTACTTTGACGTGGCTCCGTCCTACGGCAATGCCGAGGAGCGTCTAGGGCCAGCTTTGGAACCGTATCGCAACGAGGTATTCTTGGCCTGTAAGACGACCCAGCGCACGCAGGCCGGGGCCGCCGCAGAGTTGCGCCAATCCCTCAAAACCATGCGCACCGACCACTTCGACCTGTACCAATTGCACGCCATGACCACAGAAGAGGATTTCGCCGCAGCTACTGCCCCCGACGGAGCCTTGGCGGCGTTCGTGGAGGCCCGCGATCAAGGCTTGGTGCGCTATCTAGGTTTTTCGGCTCACTCGGCTGAAATCGCCTTGCAACTGTTGGACTATTTCCCCTTTGACTCGGTGCTCTTCCCCGTCAACTGGGTCAATTACTTCCAGGCCGACTTCGGCCCTCAAGTTGTGGCCAAGGCGCAGGAGCGCGGCACCGCCTGCCTAGCCCTCAAAGCCATGGCCCGCTCGCGCCTACCCCAAGGAGCACCCAAACGCTACGCCAAATGCTGGTACGATCCCATTGACGAGCCAGAACTAGCCGAACTAGCCCTGCGCTTCGCCCTATCGCAGCCCATCACTGCCGCCCTGCCGCCCGGTGAAGTCCCTCTCTTTGAAATGGCCTTGGACATGGCCGACCGCCTCGCGCCCATCACGACCGCCGAAGTGGAGGACTTGCGGGTCCGTGCCGAGGGGAACGCACCGCTGTTTGAGTTGGCGGCCACCTGAAAGGAGCAAATTGTGATTCCATTGGTCAGCACTCTCTGTCAAGGCCCGCTAGGCGTGGCCCAGCTACCGCGTCTGTGGTGGAAAAATCTCCTCCACCAAGCCGGGCAGCTCGATGCGGACTATCCCTTTTGCAGCGGCGGTCTCGACAAATACGTGCTGGAGGTGCTGCGCATTGACCAGGACCGCGCCTTGCACTTTTTGTGGGACCAGCGGCCTACCTACCTACAATTTGAGGAGTGGGTGACCGCCGAAGGCACCTACGAGTCCAATCGCATCGCGCGCTGGAACAAGTCCTTGGTGCAGCGCGCCCACTATATGCCGGCCAAAATCGACGAGACCTATGGGGATATAGGCTGGTCGCAGGAGGAGGCGACCGAAGTATCGGCCGTGCTGCTCAACTGCCTACAGGACTGGCACCTTTTTCACCGCCGCGTCTTCCCTCGCGTCCTCACTCTCGATGCCCCGGGCCTGCCTGGGCCTGTGGCCCCTACCCTCAGCAGTATCGACCGAGGCCCGTTGGGTATCTGCCAGCTACCGCGCACGTGGCTCAAGACCTGCCTGCGCGCCAGGGGCTGGCTGCATCTCGACTACCCCGATTGCGCCGAAGGCAGCCTCGACCAGCGTTGCTTGCAGACCTTGCAGGTGGATCAGGACGCAGCCCTTGCGTTTCTCCGCGAGGAGATGCCGACCTATCTCGCATTTGAGAACTGGGTGCGGCGGGAAGGTACTATCGAAAAAGAAGCTGTAGCGGCCTTCAACCAGCGTCTGCTTGAACGCGATCACATCGCCGCCAAGCAGGCCGAAATCCACGCCACCTTGCAGCGTCCCCCGACGTGGACTTCAGGAGTGCTGCTCAACCACCTTGAAGACTGGCACTACGCCCACCAGGGGTTGGTCGGGGGGTGAGCTTCTGTAAGACAGCGTCCCAGGGTTGATAGAGTCCAACATATTATTTATTAATGATATATATTATAATTAGGAGTAGATATGGCGAAGGGCCGTCGTCGCAAGGGCGAAGATTCTTCAGAAAGGTCACGACTTAATGCCGAACTTGAATGGGCCAAGTACGCAAAAAAATGGGACATTGTTGGAGGGATTTTTAATGGGCTGATACGTTGGGGAGGTATCGCTGCATGTTTCTATTGCTTGTATCTAATAGTAGATAGCCTAGCGGGCAAAACTACTGCTACAGATATTGCCCTCAAAGCTATTACCGATTTAAAACTTGACAGGGGTATTTTATACCTGCTCACGGGCGGTACAACTCTTTGGGCTATAAGAGAGCACAAACTGCGAAAAAAGAACACAAAGCATATAGCAGCACATATAAAGGAACTTGAAGAGCGCATAGATCCCAACCGCACATCTAGTAACCTGACGGAAACAGGAGACACACACCCGGAGGACGAGCCATGACTGCCGAAATGGAAATGATCGCCGGTATCAGGCTGGTGATTTACGTATTAATTGGGTGGACAATCTACTTTTGGGGATACCGCAAATTTCGGATCGACCTACTGCGACACAAGCTATTCGTGTTGCGAGATTCTCTTCTCATAAAGACCTACAGTATGGGCGTTCCCTTAGATACTCCCTCGTATGTGACGATGCGTCAAACTCTCAATGGGTTATTGCGTCACGGCCATCGGGTGAGTGTTTGGGGAGTACTGGCGGCATATTGGGGATTAAAGAAATACCCGCGAGAAGAACGGCCTTTTGCTGATGATTTGGACGATCAATTGGCGGCCTTGCACAACGAAGAATATAGGGAGTTCGTTCAGGGCATTTATCAACGCATGATGCTATCGGTATTTTGGCACATCACAACCGGTGCTCCCATTCTGATACTGTACGTAGCGTATAAGCTATGCGCCCTGTTGGTTCAGGCCCTATACCATCGGAGTCGTAGGGCGATCCACCTCAGTATCCAGTCTCTGTCGCAGCATATTGCCTTGGATGCCCCTGGGAGTAATACTGTGCCATTAGCCGCACAAGCTTGGGGACGTACCTTAGCCCAAACTACACGACACCAACAGCCGGGCAAAATGTAGTATTGTAGTATAGGTATAGCTCCTTGAACAGTAACCGCCTTGTCCTCGATCCTCCATTCCCTGAGGCGGTCGCCTCGCTAAAAGCATATATCCGCGTCGTCCAAGATTCAGACCCGCTCTCGTCGGCAACGGTCGTCGGGCCTTCGATCTACGCCAATCTCGTGCTGCTCAACCACTTGGAGGACTGGCACTACGCCCACGAGGGGTTAGATGAGACTTGAGTTCCAACCGCCTCCGTCTCGATCGCCCATTCCCTGACGAGGCAGCCTCGCTGGAAGCATTTATACGCGGACTCTATCGCCTACAGAAATCTCGTCGCGCCACTCGACCCTTCAGGCGGCCCGCCGATCACTCTTCCATTGTGGTCGGCGTCAACAGCGCGTCGATGGGACCGCCCTCTTTGATGTAGTTAATAACGACGTCGCGGATCAGAACCTCTTCTATCCATACCGACTTAGCAGTCCCGATCAATAACTCGCGCCGAGATGGCTCGACGACGAAGGAATTCGTCGCCACCGTATAGAGATTATCGGGATCAATCGCCGTGCCCGTAGCGGTTAGTCGCTCCGACAGTTTGCCGCCGATGTCCTTGCCGAGAATCTGCACGATGGCGAGTTGATTGCCGAAGGGATGGATGTTCCAGATGTGACGGGCCGTAATTGTGCCCTGATACAAGCGATTTCTCACGCCCCCTTTGTTGTAGAAGCCAATGTCCGAGCCGGACCGAGTCGCCAAGATGTGCTCTACGAGCATATACATCTCCTCCTCACTCCAGTCTCGCTCGGTGTGTCCGATGGTGACGTCGACCAGTTGGGAGACGCGATCTTCCCATTTTGCTACGACAGCAGCTACCTTGGGGTCTGGCGGCGGAAGTTGAGCAGCGGGTACGACAAACCCCTTGGCTTTTGTCACCTGTCCCGCATCATGATCGTAGAGCAATTGGACGTGGCCGACGTGCGATGTATAAGCACCGGCGCGAACGATCGGGGTCCCTCTTACGATCTGAGGCTGATCGAGGACCGTGTGGCTGTGCCCGCTGACAATGAGGTCAATGTCGCCTACCGCTTCAGCCAAGGTGCTATCAGCACTGTGGCCGGCGTGGGACAGGAGGATGACGATGTCAACGTGGGCTTTGATCGAGTCAACGGCCGAACGGACGGACGCGATCTCCCCGTCGAAAGTCACCCCTTCGTTGCCCTTCGCCGTGGTGATTTCTCTGGTTCTCTCCGTCGTGACGCCGACGATGCCGACGCGCAGGTCTTCCAAGCTCAGCGTCGCGAAGGGCGCGTCGGCGATCAGTTCGCCTGCAGGGCCACGCGCGTTCGCGCTCAGTAGAGGAAAGTCGGCGATATCGCGGTAGGCGAGGATCTCGCGCCAACCATAGTCAAACTCGTGGTTGCCGAGCACGACGGCGTCGTATCCGACGGCTGTCATCACGGCAAAGATCGGTCGTCCCTGAAAGAGGATTGAGACGGGCGTGCCGGATACGCAGTCGCCGGCATCGAGAGCTAGCACCTTTGAGGAGCGGGCGCGTTCGCGGTTGAAGTACGTGGCGATGCGGGCCAGTCCGGCGGCGCGGTCGCCGTCGGGCGAGATATAGCCGTGAAAGTCGTTCGTGTGCAGGACGACGAGGGTATCGATGGCCGAGACGGCGGGGACGGCCCGCAGGCAGAGCAGAGCTAATACTACAGGAAGGGACAACTGCCAAGCCTGCGGCCAGAAAGACGCTCTTGATGTACGTTCCATTGATTCTCCGATCGTCGTGGACTGTCGAAGTTTGTAGCGAAGCTAGATTGGGTCGGAGGCGAGAATGCTCCGCAGTCGGGGGCATGGTGTTATAGGATATGCCAGCCTCTCGGTGTATATGGGCTCAAATATCGCTTTCTGACTCACCGATATCCTTGCCTGCAGTTTCATGCCTTCGAGACCTTAGACTCTCAAACAAAGCAACGGACACTATTATCAGGCCGCCGATGATTTCCCTCTTCGATGGAACAGCAGCCAAGAAAATCAGTGCGAGAATCACACCATAAACTACCTCAAGCACCAAGGTGATCCCAACAACTTTGCCGGAGAGGTGTCGCTGGCTGTTGACAAAAAGTACCCTTGCGAAACCAGTTAGTACCACTCCAAGCACCACTAGGAGCAAGAGATCCCTAGAACTTGGCATGTGGAAGAGACTTCCATCGTAAAGCATGAATGGGATCATTGCTCCAGCGGCAACCCCGTAGATAACCCCTTGGAAAGTCGCATCCGACAAATCAAACTCGGGTGTCAGATAGTAAATACCCACCAAGACCGCAACGGCACTTACGAAATCGAGAGCTTTGAGCCTGAGGTTGAAGAACCAGCTCTCGAGAAATACCATGAGTACTGGATAGGTGTACGTCGTCACTAGGCCAATTGCGACGGTTGAGACCTTTATTGACTTGAAGAAGAGCACCCAATGAACAGCAAGCAATCCAGCGATCGCCGTAAAAGTAGCCAGGTCGGCCCAGTTCTTGACTAGAGTGTGGCTCTTGAGCCGCCTCGCAATAACCAGTAGAACGACTGCTGCCAGAGACGTCCTCCAAAAGACGATTTGGTGCGGGTTGAGATCGACTGCCTTTCCGAAGGGGCCGATGAATCCATACAGGAGGGCCGCAACATGGACCTCGACAAGCGCACGCGACCTACTTGTCAATTGTTGGCCTCCAATGCTGAGCAGCGACGATGATGAGTTGGAAACTCTATCCCCATCCCGTCCTCGCCATGATTATTGAATCAAGTCCCATTGTCCTATAATGCTCCAGCCTTTCTTGAAGGAGATACGGAGCATCTGCCGGATCAAGTTCTACAAAGCCAATTGTCCCATAGAACTCCTTCAAATGCTCCCTGTGCCCAATAGGTCTTTACTTTGCCATTCTTCTTCGAAGATCATGAGCTTGTCCCAGCGCTCAAGCGTTGGCGTATACGCTTCATACCAAGATTCGTAGTAGTCGGACTCGATAGTTGCGTGCCAAGTGTCGCGATTTTTCCAATGTTGGAGAGCAACATAAGACCGAGTACCCGCAATATGCAGCAATCCCAGCTTAAGGCAGCCTGGCAGTTTCTCAAAGTGAGGAATGATCTCCTCACGGACGAGGTTGACTAGTTCCGACTCTTGTCGCCCGTCTCTTAGGGCCCAACGTTTGAAAGTGATGAATTCGGACATGGATGGGTATGGGTGGTTTGGGGATGGCGGTTAACGTTCTTGGGTGCCCCTAACTTAGGTAGTGGAGGGTCGCATCCGGGTCTGCAGTGGTTCTTCCATGGGCTCGGAATCCGGCCACCCCACATATTTGGGAATCCCGTCCTGCAGATCCAACACGGCTTCATCGCAGTTGATATGGCAGTCTGCTTCATGGACGTAGCCCGATTCGGCCAGTACCATAGCATACACCACCGTCCTCTCGTTCCTTATACGGTTCATCAAACCCGATCCACAGTGCCGACACCAATGTCGATTACTACTTCCACTCTGATAGTTCACAATCAAATCTTCGCCTTGCGTAATGCGAACGGCTTCGTTCGGCCACACTGAGTAGGCATTAATGGGTGCCGCATGCCATGTTCGGCATGTCTTACAATGGCAATACCCAGCTTTAATAGGCGAACCTTCCACCTGTATTCTTACATGACCGCAGAGACAGTTTCCTTCATACGTTGGAGCATTCGATGGCATAGTACTTCCTCTATTTCAGAATATGTCGTCATAATTTGGCATGGCGCACAACTGCTTGTACCCCGAACAATTGGTTCGGGTAATTTCCGAGGAGAGACGCCCCCGTTCTTAGGCCCTTTGAGCCCCTTGTGAGACCGAACCCGGAATTAAGCAGGCCCTCCAAGCTCAGCGTCGCGAAAGGCGCGTCGCCGTAGATGCCCAGCGGCAGTCTGGTGATTTCTAACCCATATCACTTCTGGCAGAGAGCAGAACACCGGTGGCTTAGTCAGAAGGTTCGCGTTCTCTCTGACAAAAATGATTTTCTTGCCGAGTGCGATCGCCATGCCCAACTCAACCCACATACCGCCCGTTGACGATACTCCGTTCAATAGGACCAAAGCATCTGCGTCTCTTAAGTCATTGTAGTCATCGCGAGCACATAGGTCTGGCTCTTTACCATCGTTCAGACCAAGGACCCAACGTGCATTACAAGTCCAGCCGCTCAGTCTTTCAATTTCGCGTACCTTGTGCAGACTCCCCTCGCGGGTATTGTAGGGTGCAGCTATGTAGAATTTTCCGCTCATATACTCTTTCTTTAGTCCTTGGCTTCGTTGAAGTCTAATCCTTATCGCATTCAGTCGAAGGCATCCAGATCTTATAAACTACTTTCAGGGTAACACTCTTCGAGAAATGCTCTGACAATCGCTGGATTCTTCGACGAGTCCCATCCGCGCCTTTCTTGGTCAGCTCCCGGTTCAATGTCCGCGATGAGCAAATCCTCAACAAACGGCTTCGACGAAGCAATCACCGCTCCATTGGGATCAATGATATTGGTCGATCCGTAGGAAACAAATCCGTCTTGGTGCCCCGCGACGTCAGCCGCTATCACGGTCAAGCCATTCTCGACTGCCCGTGCGATCTGAGCGCTTCTAGCCCTAGTTACTACATCGGCCTTGTTAAGCGGCAAGCAGTTGTTCGTGGGAACAAAAAGAACAGTCGCCCCTTTGGCTGCCATGACTCGGGCTGGCTCGATATAATTGGTGTCATTGTAGATGATGATGCCAAATGTCAACGATCCGAGCGTAAACGTTGGCAGTTCGTCACCTGCATTATAGATCGAGTTGCGAATCGCCGGATATGCCTTTCGATATCGACCGAATACCTTACCGCGGTGAAAAATAATAGCTGTATTGTATAGTCCTGAGTTTGCCGACTCGGTAAAGCCAATAATCGTACTCACTGTTTTGCTGGTGAGAGGCGCAAGAAACTCTTCTAATTGACCATTTTCGGTATTGAATGCCAGTTCGGCCGGCCTGTCGGAGTAATCTGCTAGACCGCCAAGAACCGCCTCTGGACAGCACAGTATCTCGACGCCCTTGTCTTCACATGCATCTATTTGTGTCCGCAATAGCTCAATTGCTTCCATTGAGCCATTCTCGAGCAGTGGGGCCTGATAGGCAGCGATCTTCATGCGATTAATTCAATCCCAGTTCATCAGGACAATCCGAGCATAGTCCGTCCAAATTGAGCTCCAGAGGAGTCTATAATGTTCTCCGACGAACACGTACTCTCGGTCGCGTGGACCACGGAGGCGATCCACCTCCGCTGGGGAAGTGCAAGGGGCATTCTCATTAACGTACAGCCCCTTCACATCGTCAAGGTTTTCTTTTTACCCCTCCAATTGTCAATAGTTGATAATTAATGCTTATTAGCCGCGAACAGGGTTTTTGGGCACTCAGGTATATAATTCCCCTTAAAATGAGGAGGACACGCCATGCGACAGCAGCGTACCATCTACTTTAACGACGCCCGGCACTACTATCTTTTTGCCTTTGAGCCGCCGATGGCGCTCGAAGACGCTTGGGTACCCATAGACGAGGTCTCAGGCACGGGGGTGGATACTTTTGCCTACGGAGTCGAACGCGGCGACGGGCTTTTTTATCCATCGCGGGTGGGGATGATGTTCGGAGCGGATATTCAGCCCTTTGAGCAGGCCGCCTATTGGCGCACTTGGCACAACATGCAGAGCCTGATCGAGCGCGGGCTCGACCCGCTGACGGTGCTCATCGACCGGGCACACGACCACAACATGGACTTCTGGGCCAGCTTGCGGATGGCCGCCTACGGGAATATGGATCCGGCCCACAAGCTGGCCGACGGCGGTGGCGGGCTGGCGCACGCGGAGGTGCGGGCGCACATATTGCAAGTCGTCGAGGAGCTGGCGACCGAGTACGAAACCGATGGCGTTGAGCTGGACTTTGCCCTGCCGGGTGGGGGCCCGCGCATTTTGCGGGAAGAGGATGTGAAGGCGACGACGCCCATTTTGACCGATTACGTAGAGCAGCTCGCCGAGCGAGTGCGCGGGCAGCGGTCGGGCGCGATCGGAGCGCGGGTTTTGCCCACCGAGGAAATGAACCTGGCGCAGGGCTTGGACGTGCGGACTTGGCTAGAGCGCGGGTTGGTGGATTTCTTGGTGCCGATCCGCTACGGCTATATGATCCTCGATGGGGACATGCCGATAGATTGGTTGGTCGAAGCCGCGCACGCGGCCGATGCAGCGGTCTATGGCACCTTGCAGCCCTATGTATCTGATGAGTCGGTTGGGGCCGAGCGGGTTTGTCCTTCTCCTGCCCAGCTGCGGGCGGCGGCGACGAGTCTGTTAGACCGGGGCTGTGACGGGCTGTACGCGTGGTTTATGCCCTGGCCCTTAGGAGACCAGGAGCGCAGCGCGCTGAGCGAACTGGGCAGTCGGGATCTGATGCAGGAGAAGGACAAGCACTACGTGCTGGCGCGGCGGTCAGCGGATACGGAAAATCAGTATTCGGTGGCGCTGCCGGTGGAGATCGCGGTCGACGACCGTGCACAGCATACCATTCCCTTTTACTTGGCCGACGACGCGCAAGAAGGCCGCGTCAGTCAGGTGCTCTTGCGGATCAGGATCGTCGATCTGGTCTCGGACGACCGCTTGGAAATCGCGCTCAACGGCCAGTCGCTGCAAGGGGAGATCTGCCGCCGCGAGTACGGCTATAAGGTCGTCCCGTATCAGGGCATATGGCTGATTTTCGACTTGCAGCGGGTGCGGCCACAGCAGGGGGCGAACCGCTTGGAGATTGCGCTGGTGGAGCGACCGGACGATTTGGTGAGTCCGCTGAAGGTCACAGACGTGGAAGTCGAGGTGAAGTACCACCCCTTGCCGACGGGCTCGAAACGAGGGATCTGAGCCCAAAGGCACAGATTCGTTACTTCAAGGCGTGCAAGGCTACATGGAACAGGACGAAATGCTGAACATTGCGGTAGTCGGAGCCGGAAACATAGCCCAGAGGCACCTAAAAGTGCTCACCGACCTTCGCGAGGGGTGTGTGACGACGCTTGTGGACAGCAACCCTCGCGTTCTGGAAGAGACAGGAGCGCGGTTCGGCGTGTCGAATCGCCTGAATTCGCACGAGAGCCTGCTGGAAGGGAATCGGCCCGACGCCGTTTTCGTTCTCGTGAGTGTCCTCCAGGTCGCCGCAGTTGCCGCAGACTTCATTCGGTCCGGTATCCCGACCTTTCTGGAAAAGCCTCCTGGCCTCTATACGTCCCAGACCCGTGCGCTGGCCGATTTGGCGCGAGCGGTGGGTACACCTGCGATGGTGGGCGTGAACCGGCGGTTCTATTCCACGCTTCTCAAGGGCAGGGAGCTGATCCTCGAATCCGGGCCGGTACAAAGCGTCACCGTGGACGCCCACGAAGATATCCAGCGGGTCCGGGAAAACCCGAAATTTCCGCAAGAGGTCCTGAAACGCTGGAGCGTGGCAAACGGCATCCACGCCCTGGACCTGCTGCGATTCTTCGGCGGTGACGTGGTGAGCGTCCAGCCGATGCACCATACTGTGGAAGGTCCCATGCCGGACTGCTGTTCGGCGCTGTTGACCTTCGCCGGCGGGGCTGTCGGGCGTGCCTCTATGGACTGGTTCGCTCCGGGAGGGCACCGCGTAGAAGTGCGCGGCAATGGGGTTACCTTCACGTCCGCTCTTGGGCCAGCCGCAACCTTGAGACGCAGGGGCGGACAGCCGGAGAACGTCGAAGGGGATGACATCGATCGCCGCTACAACCCGGGATTTTATCAGCAGGATCGCACGTTCTTGAGATGGGTCCAGGATGGAGGCGCACTTCCGTTCCCGGCCTGTAGTCTGGACGACGCGGTGAAGACGATGGAGATGATCGACGCCATCTCGGGGACATGATGCCGGCTTTTTTATGACTTTTAGAGACCGCGGGCCTGTTGTTCGCGGTCTTTTTTTTGAGATAACCGATGATATCACTGTTGCACAAATACGGGAAAACCATCGCCATCGTCGCGACACAGTCGCTCAATGACACGCCTTGGGGCCTGATTGGCGATTTCGCGCTGCGGCTATTCCACGTGGCGATCTTGCTCTCGCTCTGGCGCACAATAATGGCAGGCCAAGGCGTCGTTGCGGGGATGAGCCTGGAGGCGGTGCTGACCTATACCATAGTCGCCGCAATTTTTGCCGACCAGCTATCGGGCCGCACCCAGATTGACAACGATCTGTGGAGCGGAAATATAGCCAACCGCTTCTTGCGGCCGATGGGGGTCTACGGGCAGATGCTGGCCGAAATGGTCGGCGGCTGGATCCCCGGCCTGCTGTTATTTTCGCTGCCGCTGTTGCTCATTGCGCCGCTACTGGGAGTTGACTCCGCCCCGGCGACATGGACGGCCGGGCTGTGGTTCCTACTCAGTTTGGCGCTGGGCGTGGCGGTGGGCACGGCCTTGGATCTGTTCTTTGCCGCGTGCATGGTCTTCTTGGAGCACAGCGTGTACGCGCTGCAACGGATCCGCACCACATTGACGGTGCTGTTGTCGGGTCGGCTGGTGCCGCTGGCGCTCTTGCCCTGGGGTCTGGGGGACTATCTCGAGTGGCTGCCCTTCGCCTCGCTGGCGTCGGCACCGCTGCGAATCTACACCGGCACGGGCAATCCACACGACCTCATCCCTGTGCAGATAACTTGGGCTGTAGTGCTGTGGGCGGGTGCGCACGCGCTCTGGCGCCACAATCGCGAGAGGCTGGTGTCCCATGGCGGCTAACCGCAACCCCGTAGTCCAGGTTATCAGGCGCTGGCGAGTGCAGGCGTATCTCGACTTCATGTGGATGACCCGGGATTTCAAGTTTTTCCTCATCAACGTGGTCTCTGATTTAGTCCTCAGCCTCTCGGGGGTGATGGCGGTGTTCTTCTTGGCCGAGCGCTTCGCTGGGATCGGGGCGTGGAGTCGGGACCAGATTCTCTTCATGCTCGGCTACGCCGCCTTGGTACAAGGACTGCTCGAAATGTTCTTCCGCTACAACGTGCTGGCCATCAGCCGCCGCATTGGCCGCGGCCAGCTCGACCACACCCTGGTGCAGCCGCAGCCTTTGTGGATGGCCCTGCTCACGGAAGGCTTTATACCCTTCTCTGGCTGCTGGGGATTCATCGTCGGGTTGGGGATCAGTGCTTGGTCTTTGGGGCGGCTGGATATGGCCTTGGAACTCGGCTGGTGGCTGTGCTATGGAGTCCACCTGCTGTCTTCCTGTGTGGTGGTCTTGGCCTTTTCCTATTTGTGGAGCGCGATGGCGTTCTGGTCGCCGGTAGGTGCCGAGGAAATAAGCTCCCGCGCGATCGGTTTTGCTTGGCAGTTGAAGTCGTTCCCCCTCGATGGGCTGCATCCGCTCTTGGTCAACGGCCTGTTGAGCGTGCTGCCGGTGGGTTTTGTCGCTTGGTATCCCTGTCGGGTATTGCTCGGAGTTGACCAAGGTGCTGGATCGCTGTGGACTACGCCGCTATTCGCCTGCGCCCTGAGCCTTGTGGCGCTGATAGCTATCAAGAAAGGAATGAATCACTATGGACACACTGGATCGCAGCGCTACCTGCGCTGGGGACATCGCAGTTGAGTTGCAGGGGGTCAACAAGACCTTCTACCAGCGCCAGCGCTCGGCCCATGTGCGCGATGTCTTCAAAAATCTCTTTCGGCCCCGGGTGCGCGAGATTCGCGCTCTGCAGGATGTGGACCTTGTTGTGCGCCGGGGCGAGATCGTCGCCTACGCTGGCCCCAATGGCGCGGGCAAGTCGACGACGGTCAAGCTGCTGTCAAGCGTGCTAGCACCGACGTCGGGGAGCGTGCGGGCTCTAGGGATGGACCCGATGCGGGACCGGGTGGCCTATGTCAACCGCATTGGTGTGGTCTTTGGCCAGCGCACCGAACTGTGGTGGGACCAGCCAGTGTCGGCGAGTTTCGAATGGAAACGGGTCGTGTGGGATATTCCGCAGCAGCGCTACGAGCGGATGCTCGACTTTGTGCGCGAACTGCTGGGCCTCGACGAGTTCATGGATAGTCTGGCGCGGCAGTTGAGCCTAGGACAGAAGATGCGGGCAGACCTTGGGCTGATGCTCATGCACGAGCCGGAGATTCTGTTCTTGGACGAGCCGACGATCGGCGTCGATGTGCTGGCCAGGCGCAATATCCTCGACTTTATCAAGGATCTGAACCGCGAGAAGGGGGTAACGGTGATGATCACCAGCCACGACATGGACGAGTTAGAACAGTTGGCCGGTCGGATTGTGATGATAGACCGCGGACGAATCGCCTTTGACGGACCCTTTGACGAGCTGCGCAATCACTTCGGGGACAGACGGCGGTTGCGCTTGCAGACGAGTGGGGAGGAGGTACCTAACCTGAGCCGCGCCGAACTCCTGCAAACGGAGGCCGGCTGGCACGAGTACGTCTTTGACGCGGAACAGGTTAAATTGCCAGTCCTGCTCGCCGAAGCCTCGGCGCAGGCCTCGGTGCTCGACGCGGAGACCCACCGGGCACCGATCGACGAGGTGATTGCGGATATTTATGCGGAGTGGGAGACATGAACAAGGCAGGGCACCCGCTCCGTCACGCACAGGCACCTTCGGACCTACCTCACTCAATGCCCAGCAGTTCGACTTCAAAAATCAGGGTGGCGTTGGGCGGAATCCCTTCGCGGCCCCCCGGGCCGTAGGCCAGCTCGGGCGGGATGGTCAGCTTGGCCTTGCCGCCCACTTTCATCATTTGCAGTCCCTCAGTCCAGCCTTTGACCACCTGGTCGAGGGCAAAGGTGATGGGCTCGCCGCGATCCACCGAACTGTCGAAGACAGTGCCGTCAATCAGCGAGCCGTGGTAGTGCACTTTGACCCGGTCGGTGGCTCTGGGCGAGACTCCGGTGCCGGCCCTCAGCTCTTTGAAGATGAGGCCGGAAGCCGTCTGCACGGCACCTTCTTCTCGGGCGGCCTTTTCCCTGAAGGCCGTGCCCTCTGCCGCGGCTTGGGCTTGAACTCCTTTCATGCGCTCCTGCAACATGGGGTTGATCTTGGGGCCGAATTCCTGCAGGGGGACGATGGTCTCGCCGCCCTTGAGGGCGTCGGCAAAGCCCTGCATGACCACCGCCATTTCCGCGTCGCTGAATTGACCCCTGAACGGCTCCAGGGTGTTTTGCGCTATGACCAGGCCCAAGGCGTAGAGGACCTTTTCTTCTTCGGTCTCCACTTTGGCCGGGGTGCCGGTCTTGACTTCCTGGCCGTTACAGGCGAGCAGGACGAGCGAGGTCCAACTCACCCCTAGCAGACGTGCTATCTTCATGAGATTTCTCCGCGTGAAAGATGGCTTGCGGCCACGCACCCTGCCTAGGAAGATAAGAAGGCGATATTACTTGACGGATTTGCAGTGGAACGGGGTCGGTCCCAACAGAGAAAATATCGGACCGAATGCGTCAAAAAAAGTTCAATTCCCGCTCGGCTTCGCAGCGGAGGAGTCTGGCCGGATACCCAAGAAAAGTAGGCCGCTCCCGGCCCTAGGGCAAGGAGCGGGACGGTTCCTAGTGGGCTCGCCGATAGTGCTGCCGCAATAGATCGAGCTCGTAGAGTTGATTGAGGTAGACGATAGCGGTGACATCCTTGCCGTGCTCAGGTGTTATAAGTCACAACTGATCATTGGCTGGACGACTTGGTCGTCCTTTTTCGCGCTTAAATCGCCAACCTAACAATAGGAGGATTAAACCATGAGAAAATCCACGCTAGGATGGATAGTGGGGCTTGCATTGGCACTCGTCTTGCCGTCGTCGGCTGTGGCCCAGGGAACGGGCGATGTGCTGAATGAGACACCGCTACTACCCATACCGCAGGACATGACCTACGAGGAGTACCAGGATATGAACCGCCGCATCTCCACAGGATTGATGCGGAGCGCGATTCCGGTGCCGGGCATGATGCACTTTTACGCAGGGGAACCTACGACGGGGAAGTGGCTTTTGGCCACGGGTCTTGCGGGCGTCGCTTCGATTATCGCTGGGGCGGCACTCTGGGAAGAGGGCGAATTCGCGGAGACGGATTTTGACGTCTTGGCAATCAATGCTGGGAAAGACAAAGAGCGCCGCTACGAGAAGATTCCCGTTTCGCTAGAAGGCGAGACGCCCAAGTACCGCCTGCGCGAACTCCAGCGCGATGGCGGGGTGGGCGGACCGCTGGTTGCGTTGGGAGTGGTTACCATCGCCGGCAGTATGATCTACGACTTCTTGCACGGTATCCAAGTGATTGAGACCAAGCGCGATCGGGTGCGGTTTAAGTACGGCAAGCGGCTCAAGCTGCAAGCGGGAGCGCGGACGGGGACGCCAAGCCTCTCGCTGAGCTACGCTTTTTGAACTTAAGCACCCCAACCGGAGATAAAGCGTTCGACGCTGAGGTCGGCCGGCACTTCGTTGAAGTAGTAATAGGTATCTTTTTTGAGGTCGATTGGTTATAGTCTTTTTTGTCAATCTATTCCAAGGAGGATATCGTGAAAAAGATCGCGATAGTTTTAGTGTTGGTCGCATTATCCTTTGCCGCCTATACCCAAGCCCAACCCGGCAGGCGCGGTAGCGGTGGCGGCGGTTCCTCGCTGACGATCGAAAGGGACTGGGCGTTGATCTGTTTTGCGGTCAAGGTCAGGGGGGATAATTTGCGGGCCTTGCAACTGGCCTACCAAGACGCCTGGGATCAGCGCAGTGAACTGATGAAAGGAATGAGCGCAGGCGATCGCGCGGCGATGGGCGAGGCGATGGGCAAGATCCAAGCGATGCTCGATACTTCCGTGCAGAATATCATGACCCAGGAACAGATGAGCCTTTTTGAGTCATTGCGCAACCAAGGTGGCGGGCGCAGTGGGGGTGGTAGGGGGAGGGGTGGTCGCTAGTCGGCGAGACACCCAAACTGAACTTAAGCACCCCAACCGGCGATAAAGCGTTCGACGCTGAGGTCGGCGGGTACTTCGTTGAAGTAGTAATGGGTATCCTCACCTTGGAAACCGGGGGCCTTTCGCAGTTCTGGGGCTTGTAGCGCGTCGTCCAAAGGCTCGAAGCGTGCCCACAGCGCGGCGGCTTCCGCTGCTGAAAAGCGGTCGGCGATAGATTGCCCCCACTGCAAGGTCATCGGGTGCATGCTGGTGGCGTAGCGTTGGTCTTGGTCAGGGAGTGCGGCAAAATCGGGGCGTTTGAGGTGGTGGATGCGGCGTGCGGCCTTGCTCAAAAACAGCGTCGAGTGCAACCGGCCCTTGGGGCCGCGGCCTGGATGCAGGGCGTTGAGCGCGGCGCGGTAGGCTGCGCCGTCCTTTTGCAAGGCCGCACGGAGCGTGGCCTCGGTTTGGCCCAATTTCTTTTGGCTGTGTTGGTCCCAGCGGGTGAAGGTGTTTTGAGCTGTCGCCGAGAGGTGTTTGAGGTAGCTAAGGTCCGGGTAGTGGCTGAAGTCGGAAAAGCCGCCGTGGATGGTGCGGCGCAGCTTGGTGCTGTAGTTGCTGCCCCAGTGTAGGATTGGCAGGATGTAGGCCACGCCGTCGCCGGCATTGAGGTGGGTTTGCACTCCGCTGGCGAGTGGGGCGCGGTTATCTTTGGTGAGCTGGCTATTTTCTTCTTCGGTATTGCGGCGGATGTGGCTTTTGGGCACGACCCACAGCACGTTGTCGTCGTAGAGCGGGATATTCCACTGCACATAGCGCGGGCCGTTTTCGAGGATGTCGTCGGCGTAGCTCTGGAGCGGAGCACAATAAGGCGGATAGAAGTCGCGGTGCCACTTGGCCGGGCCGTGGTCGCGCACCGGGCTGCACATCATCATCATCTCGGTGACCGCCGCGTCCTCTAACCCCAGCAACTCGCTGCTAACTCCCTGCAAGTTTTCGTGGAGCCAGATTTCCACCGACAGAGCGGTTTCCGCATCGATTTGGTCCTTCATGGTTTGTAGGTGCAGCCGAGGTTGGGCGGCCGTTTCCCAGACGCCGCCGACCGGGGCGTCTGGTGCTCGCTCACGGGCCCAGATTGCCCGCTGACGATCGACCATTTTTTCGCAGGCCGTACGCACTGCATCCAGCATCTCTGGCGGGATGCAGTGGCGCAGGATTACATAGCCTTCTTCTAAGAATTGATCCCGGTTGAGGCGCATGGCGTAGTCTCTATTCGGAAAGGGGTTGGCGTTAGAGCCGGGAGACCAAATCCCGCAGGTGTTCGGCGGCCAAACGCATGACCTCTTTGTCGTCGCAATCGTTGATATCCTGGCCCTCAAAGACGACGGAGAGCGGCCCGTTGTATCCGGCCTCGGCGAGGATGGGGACGATGCGCTCGTAGTCGATCCACTCTTCTTTGCCGCTGTCGATTTTGTAGAACTTGGCGCGGACGTGGGTGGCTAGATGGGCGGTTTGCTGCATGTAGGCGTAGATGTCGTGGTCCGGGTCGGGAATGCCTCGGTTGCGGGCCGGCGAACCGCACCACTGGCCGGTGTCGAGCAGGAAGCTAAAGTTGGGCCGGTCGGTTTCCTCGATGATGCGTATGACGTCGTCGCCGGTGGAGGGGTGATTTTGCAGGCCCATGGCGATGCCTATTTCGAGGCCGTAGTCGGCGACCTCCTGAAAACAGCGGATTTCGCGTGCGCGCTCCTCCGGGTCGGTGAGGGGCTGGCCGCAGAACAGGCGGATCATAGGCGCGCCCAAAATCAGCGCGATGTCCATGTCGGCCTTGGCGGTGGCGACCTTGTCGCGCAACTCCTCATCGCTGCCGACAAAGTGCCCACCGGAAGCCAAGTAGCCGATGGCAAGCCCCTTTTCGATGCAGGCGAGTTTGGTCTTGATGAGGTAGTCGGTGTCTTCGGAGCTAAAGCCGCGGTCGCGGCGGAAGTCGATCAAGTCGAGACGGAGGTCGTAGGCGTGGTCGATGTAACTTTCAATGCTTTGCAGGGTGGGCGGGTCGTCTTTGCCGAACATGGAAGCGTAGAGGCCGATTTTCACGATTGGGACTCCTTTGGGGACGGTGGGGTGGGTTAGTTGGGGGGAGTGTACGGAATGGGGGGAGGTGCATCAAGGTATGCCCGCAGGCAGACCCTCCACCGAGTTAGTACTCATTGCGGGCGTTCCAGCCGGGGTACTGTTCTTCGAGGGCGGCGAGGGTTTGCGGTGTGTAATAAGCGTGGCCGGCGGGCGGGAAGCGGAAGACTTCCCTTTCGGCGGCGGTGAGGGTGCCGATGAATTCGCTGAAGATCGGGTTTTTGCCCTTGTCGGTGTAATGGCGGAAACCCTCCCAGTAGTGGTCGGCGCGGCCGAGGCCGAAACCCGAGGTGTAGCGCTGGCCGTCGGCGCGCAGATAGTCGCTGGCGGAGTGCATGGTGTAATTGGTGAAGACGCAGAGGGTGCCGGCTTCGCAGACGAGCGGCTCGGCTTTGCTCATATCGTGGCCATGTTCTTTGGGGATCAATCGCAGCGGTGCCTGGTCTTCACCAACTGCTTCGAGGTGGTGCCAGAAAACGAGCTGGCCGAAGGCGCGGGCTGAGTCGGAGGGCGGCAGCAGTGAGTTGTTGCCATTGTCGAGATGCAGCGCGGAGGCGTCCGAGCCGGTACCGCCGCCTTTGAAACCTGGATAGCGGGCGATCATGCAACCGGCGCGGAAGTGGATATGCTCGCTGTCAAACCACTTCCTGGCAAAGGCCCAGGCTTGATGGTGGACGATGCCGCGCAGCAGCGCCATTTCAGGGGGCGGGAATTCGGTGAGGGTGGCGCGGCCGGGGGGCGGGTCGTCCTTTACTTCATCCCACGATGGCAGGATGCGGCGCTGGGCTTGCTGCATTGCTTTTAGCTCCTCGCCGTGGCGGAAGCCGGGCAGGATGATAAAACCTCGTTGTTCTAATTCGTCGAGATGGGCGTCGGTGAGTTCCATGGCGGTCCTATGTTTTGGCGATTCAGACACGAGTGTTTATTCCTAGCGATTGAAGAAGAAATTCTCGGCTGTTTTGACTAGGATCTGCTCCTTGTCGCTCAGGCTGAGGAAATCGGCGTGGTCGCGGATTAGGGCAATCGCCGCGGCGAAGTCATTATGGGGATCTTGCATGACCACGGGACCGCCGCTGTCGCTTTCCCACATGACGCGCTCGGGTCCAAAGGCATCGACGACGCGCTCGATGAGGGGCAGGAGGTCGAGGTAAGGGGCTTCGCCGTCGCCGAGGGCTTGGAACGGACCGAGCTTGACCATGACGCGCGGGTAGCGGGCCATGTTGCAGAGGGTGCGGATATCGCCTTCGGGCCAGACGCCGTCGCGGATGCGCACTCCGCAGATATGGTCGAGGATCACGGGGGTTGCGGGAAAACGGCGGCAGAGGCGGATCAGGCCGGGCAGGTCTGTGAGTCCCATGAGGAAGCTAAGGGCCAGATTGTGCTCGGCCCCGGTGCGGAACATCGATTCATAGCCGGGGTAGTCGAGCCAGCGGTCTAGGCGACCAAAGGCAGTCGGACGCCCCGTGCTGCCGCCGCGCACGCGGAAGGCGCGAATGCCCCCCTCGGCCAAGGCGAGCATGGTCTTGCCCGGGTCGGCCAGCGACACGTCGGAGACCCCGGGGACGATGCCGGTGCCAGTATAAGTCTCAGGATCAGAGGCGATCAGATCGAGGATGTAGCGGTGGTCGAGGCCGTACCAAGTCATCTGCACTAGGTTGATGCGGACTTTGCCGACCTTGCGGCTATACGCAAAGTGGTCGGCAGGCGTAAAAGAGGGCAGCCACAGGTCGGCGGGCGTAAAGCCGGGGGCTAGCGGATACCGGTCGAAGTCGGAGGACCAGACGTGGATATGGGCATCGACGATGTTCATGTGCGTTGCTCCTGTTGGCTGGCGCGATAGGTGCGGCGCGCTTGGTCGAGGGCGGCGAGGGCGTCTGAGGGGAGTTGGAGGCAGGTGCCTTGGAGATTGGCGTCGACGTGCGCGGCGCTTTCGGCACCAGCGAGCACACAGGTAAGGCCCTGATGCAGGACCCAGGCGACGCAGACGGCAGCGCGCGAGGTGCCCAAATCGGCGGCGACTTGGTCGATGGCGGCGACTAAAGCGGCGAGGGCCGGGTCGTTGGGTCGGGCTAGGAGGCCGGTGTCCATCGGGCTGAAGGCTAGGCACCCTAGCCCGGTGCGCTGTAGCAGGGGCAGCATTTCCTCTTCATAAATCTCCACTCGCGAGCGTCCCGTCTCGTCGCAGTGGCTGCCGGCGATATTGTAGTAGTCCTCGACGCCAGCGATGGGGGCTAGGTCGAGAAAGGCTGCGACTTCGGCGGCGCGGTGGTTGGAGACGCCCCAATAGCGGGTCTTGCCGGCCTGCACCAGATCCTCCATGACCTCGGCGATGGCCTCCGGCGGCGTGTCCGCGTCGCGGTGGTGTAAAAGGTAGAGATCGACGTAGGGGGTGCGGAGGCGACGGAGACTTTCTTCGAGACGGTCGGTGAGATGGGCGCGGGTGTAGCGGACGCGCTCGCCGGGGTCGCCGTCGCTTGTGGGGGCCAGCGAAGCAGGAATCTTGGTGCAGATAACGACCTCGTCGCGCCGACCAGCGATCGCCCGCCCTAGCACCTCCTCGGCTCCGCCCCAACCGTAGGCCTGCGCTGTGTCGAAGAAGTTGACGCCTTGGTCCAAGCAGTGGTGGAGCACAGCTAGGGATTGGGGGTTGTCGGCGCGGGGCAGGTGGCGAAAGGCGGTGCCTTGGCACAAGCGCGAGACCTGAAGATCGGTCTGGCCGAAGAAGGTGCGGTCGCTAGTGGTCATAATGCTATCGCCGCGTCAGCAGGGCGACCGAGGGGCCGCCTCGGGGAGGGGCTAGTTGTACTATGCCGCCACCGTCCAAGTCGGCGGTGGAGGTCCAGGTGCTGGCAGTAATGTCGAGCCATTGGACTTGGAAGGTACCTTCTGCCCCAGTCAGATCAAGACCCACAGCGCGGCCATCGGTAAAGTAGAGCGCGTACTGGCGGCCGGGGACGCGGCTGAGATAGGCCTCGTTGGCGGCGCGGTCGCGCAGCAGGGCGCTGTCGGAATCCGGCGCGGCGTTGAAAAAGTCGAAGACCGCGGACAGCAGACGGCCGCTGCGAATGTGGGCTTGGGCTTGGGGGCTTAGCCCGATGCCGGAATCTGGCCGGTGAAAACGGCTGGAGGCGAAGCCGCCGATGAGGTTGCGCCAAAAGCACTCGGTGGCGTGGCGGGCGTCGATGCCTCGGCTTTGATCCCGGTGGGTCTCGGCACCGTAGATCTTGGTCGAATTGATCGGCCGGGGCTGCGCGTCGATGTACTGCCACACCCACTGGGCGCGATCCCAATTGGTCTGCTCGCGCTGCCAGCTATTCTGCGAGATGTCGATAAAAGAATACTGCTCCGGGTGATCGAAGGTGGCGCGATGGGTCTGCCCGCGCACGTCCCACTCGTCCCACATTTCGGTGGTTTCAACGGTTTTGCCCGCCTGCTGTGCCCGCTCCTTGATATAGTCGTTCCAATAGGCCCCCCACGCTGGGTCGCCGCTGGTTTCGTTGTCCATGCAGTAGAGCACGTGGTCGTAGGCGAGGGAATGCTTGAGGACTTGATCGACGAAAGCTTGTTGGTAGGGCAGCACGACTTGGTTGTTACGCAAGGTGGGAACCGTAAAGAAAAAGGGCTGCCAATTGCCGCCGGGGTGGGCGGGATAGTCTGTCTTTAGGCCCGATTCCTCGACGGTATAGTTGATATTGTTGGCCGGATTGAGGGGGCCTTCTTGCCAATGTATTTGGCTGTGGTCAAAGCGGTCCCACATTTCTATCTGGACGATGATGTCGCGCTCGGCGGTCCAGCGCAGAAAATCGGCAAAGCGCTGCCAATACGTCGGGTTCCAGCGGTTGAGGTCGTACTGGCCGTCGGCATTTTGGTGGAAGGCTGGGACCTCATAGCCGTAGACGCGGCGGTCGCTCATGGTATTGCGCACGTAGTTGCCGCCGACCGATTGCAGCAGGTCGAGATGGGCTTCGAGATCGGGTATTTGGAAGAGGCAGTCTTTGATCGTGCCGCCGAGCAAGAGCACTGGTTGGCCTTTGTACTGCCAGTAGCGCGGATTGGCCGGATAGGGCTGGATGCGGTCGAGGCCGGATTGAACTTGGGTCATGGGCAATGAGTTGCAGCCTGTGATGAGGATGGTCAAGATGCAGCGCGAGAGGTGGCTAGCGCTGAAGGGGCGGATTTTCATAGTGGTACTTGAACCTTTCTATTGGGGTGCGATTTCTTAAATATGCGACATATGGCACTGAATTTAAGTTCCTGCGCGGTCTTGCCGAGCAGGTAGATGCTCTACTTAAAATATCTTAGTTCGGCTATGATCCATGTAAAAAGCTAAAGGCTATTAGCAAATTGCATGGATATTTACCGAGAATGCGTGACTGTATATCTGACCTCACACCGCGTCGATTCGCTGCGGTGCTCTTTCCAAAGACAAGCCGTGCTCTGCGGTCCATTCGGCGATGGGCCAGTGGATGCCGTTGGGGTCTTCGCGTCCCTGCGCGTCGGCGGTGGCCCCTAGGAGTTGGCGGCCGACGTCGTCGAGATTGGCGACCACGGCCGCGCTCGGCTGTACCTCGTCGGCGTAGTAGCGCAGATAGTAATCGGGGCGGACCCAGCAGTAGTGGTAACCGAACATCGCGACCTTGGAGATGTGGTCCTGGCTGTTGATCGCCGCGCCGTGGTAGATGCGGCTTTCAAAGAAAAAGGCGTCGCCGGCTTTGAGGCGGGGTTCGAGGTATTCTGCGGGATGGATCCGGTCTTTGGGGATGACGAGGGGTTCGGCGAGGCGATTGCTGCTGGGCGCGAAGAGCGTGGCACCGGTATGGGGACCGTCCATGTCGGTGAGGCAGTAGCCAACCTTGAGGCCGACGCGCGGAATACGGGCGTGCCCCAAGTCGAGGTGGACGCCGACGTCGCGGTGCCAAGTGCAGTCGCCGGGGTCGTCGGCGGGCTGGGGGTGTTTGTAGATCAGGGCTGTGTTGGTGATGTGGATATGGGTGCCGAGGACCTGGATGACGAGTGGGACGATCGCTGAGGCGGTGGCCAGCTTGGCGAGGGTCGGGTCTTGGACTAGGCCATCGCGGCGGTGCTGGTAATAGCCTTCGTAGGCGAAGTCGTCCATCAGGCGGTCGGCGGCGGCGGCGACCTGTTCAATGGTCTCCGGGTCGAGCGCATCGGGGACGATGAGATAGCCGTTGGCGTCGAAAAAGTCGCGTTGTTCGTCTGCTAATTTTGCAAAATCCATGGTGTATCCTTAGCGGTCTTGCACCGACCCGTCGTAGCCGATGGGCGTGTCGAGGACCTTGTCTTGGACTGGATGGCGGCGCAAGGCATCCTCGTCGAGCGCGATCCCGAGGCCGGGCCCCTCGGGCACGATCAAGTAGCCTGCTGCTAGTTTGAGCGGTTCGATCAACAGTTCGCTCTTGGGCGGCTCGGCTTCACCGGTGTACTCCTGCAAGGCGAAGTTGGGGATGCAGGCGTCGAGCTGGATGCAGGCGGCCGTGCTGACCGGGCTGAGGGGATTGTGCGGAATGACTTTGACGTGGCGGGCTTCGGCCATGGCCGCGACCTTCTTGGATCCGGTCAAGCCGCTGCAGAGGCAGACGTCCGGCCGGATATAGGATGTGGCCTTAGCATCGAGGAGTTGTTGGTACTCGAAGATGCTGGAAAAGCGCTCGCCGGTGGCGATGGGGATATTGCACTGGGCTTGGACTTCGCCCATGATCGCCGGGCTGTCGGGCAGCATGGGGTCTTCGTAGAAATACGGGTGAAATTGTTCGAGGCGGCGGCCGAGCCAAATCGACTCGGCGGGATTCATCTGGCGGTGGATCTCGACGCAGAGGTCGATGCCATTGCCGACGGCTTCGCGCAGCGCGCCGACGCGGCGCACGGCTTCGTCGGCCCACTCGGCGTACGACTTGTGCAGGTAGTAGTTGGGCGCAAAGGGCGAGAAGCGGAGGGCGGTAAAGCCCTGCTGCACCTTGGCCAAGCCATCGGCGACGAGCGCGTCGAGCGTATCGCCGCCGACGTGCATGTAGCAGCGGACCTTGTCGCGGGTTTTGCCGCCCATCAGATCGTAGATCGGCACGTCGAGGCGCTTGCCCTTGATGTCCCAGAGGGCGATGTCAATGGCCGAGAGCGCCCCTTGGACGACCGATCCCATAAAGTGCGACGAGCGGTAGAGCCACTGGTAGTGGTGCTCGATGCGGGCAGGGTCCTGGCCAACGAGGGCCGGGGCCATGGTTTCGAGCATGGTTTTGGTGGGCCGCTGCCAGCCGTGGACGCCGCCCTCGCCGATGCCGGTAGTGCCGTCTTCGCAGTGGATTTTCAGGAGGAGCCAGCGGTCCCAGAGGATAGGCTCCAAGCGTTCGATTTTAGTGGCTTTCACGGGAACCTCTTGGGGTGAATGTTGGGCGAGCAGACCATAGCGCACCCGTGGGTGGCTGTCAATAAGGGGCTTGTCGGCGCGGCGACTTTGAATTACCGTCGGTGCCGACCTTGCACCCTATTGCGAAAGGAACGTTATGGCCCTTCTCGATACCCACACCCAAATTTCAGCTATTATCGGCGACTTTGGCAGCGGTCTCGACCATCCCGAGTGCATTGCTTGGGGCTGCGATGGCTATGCCTATGCCGGCGGCGAAGCAGGCCAGATCTACCGCATCGACTTGGCCCGGCGCGAATTCGAGGAGTTCGCCCAAGTCGGCGGCTTTGTCGGCGGGATCTGTCAGGATGCCCAGCACCGCCTGTATGTCTGTAGCAACGGCGTCAAGCGAGTCGAGCCGGACGGTGCGGTCAGCACGTATTGCGACCGCGTGGGCGAGGTGCCACTGAGCGCGGCCAACTACCCGGTCTTTGACACGGCTGGCAATCTCTATGTGTCCAATTCTGGGGGCTGGCACGAAAACGACGGTTGGATCTGCAGGATCGCCCCGGGAGGCCAAGGCGAGGTCTGGAGCCGCGCCCTACCGGAATTTCCCAACGGCACGGCGCTAGATGCGACGGGCGAACACCTCTATGTGGCTATGAGCATCCAACCCCGCGTGGCCCGTATCAAAATCGAGGCCGACGGCCGCGCTGGTGCCGCCGAAACTGTGTTCGATCTGCCGCAGACCGTTCCCGATGGCCTCGCCTTTGACGACGAGGGCACCCTGTACTGCTCCTGCTATCGCCCGGACCGCATTTATCGGTATGCCGACGGCCAACTCGACATTTTGGCCGACGATTACGAGGGCACTGCCATGGCGGCCCCGACCAATATCGCCTTCTGCGGCCCGGATCGGTCGCTTTTTCTCAGCGCCAACTTGGGGCGTTGGCACATCGCGCACTACGAGCTGGGCAAGACGGGGATGCCGTTGAACTATCCAGATATTCCCTAAGTGGTCTTTCAATTAAATTTATTGCCTTAATGCACTGGACTCCCGCTTTCGCGGGAGCGACGTCATTCCCGCGAAAGCGGGAATCCAGACTAAAAGACCAAAATAAAAATGGTAACTAACTCTTTTGAAAAACCACTAAGTGGCGATCACGACCTGCGCGGGATTGATGGCTTGGTACTGGGCTTTGTGCGCCGTGATTTCAAATGCCTCCGGCACCTTGTCAATTCCCTCTAATACGTGCCGGATGGTGGGTTTCATGCTGATGCGCCCCGAGGCTACCAGCCGCACCGTGTACTCTAGATGAGCTTGCGAACTGATGTCTGGGAAGAGGTAGCGCAAGCTGCGCTCCCGCATCAGGTCTATATCCAGTTCTAGGGGTGCCCCAAACCAAGAAACGCCCACCAGCTTGCCGCCGGAGCGCACCGCGTGCATGGCCTGTTTGAGCGCCCGGTCGCCGGCCAGCCCCTGCTTGACGCTGCCGCCGGCGCACTCGAATACCACGTCTGCACCCTCGCCGCCGGTCAGGTCGCGGATTGCCTCGACCGGATCGTCCTCACGGGCGTTGATTGTGTGATCAGCACCCAGCGCGAGCGAGATCTCGCAAGCCTCGGGCCGCACATCCACGGTGATGAGCTGGCCCGCTCCGCAGGCACGCGCGGCCTGCATACTTTCTATGCCCATACTGCCTTGGCCAAAGACGGCGACGGAATCGCCCGGTCGGATCTGTGCGGTCTCGACTCCGGCGATGCTGTCGCTCAGCGATTGCAGGGTGGCGGCCTCGCTGTCGGAGATGCGGTCATCGACTTTGACCAGCGCGATGGCCGGGAGCAGGGCGCGCTCGGCAAAGCAGCCGGGTAGTTGGAAGCCGATGATTGGGCCGCGCCGGCAGTCATCGCTGCGCTGGGAGTGGCATAGGGAGCAGTCGCCGCAGGGGAGCTTGGCGCGGGCCGCTACGCGGTCGCCGGGTGCGTATCCGGTGACCGCTGACCCGACCTCTACGATCCGGGCGCAAAACTCGTGGCCGAAGAGCTGGAGCGGCGCGTCTGTCTCCAGCCGGCTCTTGACGTGGTCGTACGCCAAGGTTGGAATTCCAAAGGCGAGCTGGGCTTCGGTCGCGCTGGGCTGGACTACCAGCGGCTCGACTAGCACGTGGTCGGGTGGGCAGGCTGCCAGCTCAATGTCGTCGAGCCGCATGTCGCCGAAGGCATAGAAACGCCAAGCTTTCACGGGTGTTTTCCTTTGTTTTGGTTTGCTGTCAGAGTCGTTCCACTTCAAACGCCGCTAGGTTGCGGGCATCCTTGCTGAACTCGACGGCGATCAGGTAAATCGGCTGGCCCAAGGCGCGGTACTTGTCCGCGTAGCGCCGCTCCTGCAACTGCGCCATCGCCGCACCCGCAGACGCCATCTCGACCACCTTGAACTCGAACAGATAGACGTTGCCGTTGAACAGAACCGCCATGTCCAAGCGCCCGTGGCTACTGCTGTCCTCCACCGCGATGTTCAGCCCCAGCCCCGCGAAATAGGAGTAGAACACACTCGCGTAGTAACCCTCGTAACGGGCGATGTCGTTGTTGGTGTACCACTCGTAGGGGATGCTGGCGAAGAAAGCGTGGAACAGCGTCTCTAGCCCGGCGAAGTCGTTGGCTTCCAGCAGCCGGTAGAGTTGCACGCTGTTGGCCATCTGCCGCGTTGAATCCCGCACCAAGTAGCGCAGCATGCTGCGGTTCAGGCTCTGCCGCACCTCCCGGTTGGGATAGCCCAAGCGATAGACGGGCTCGCCGCCAACGTCTTCCTCGTCGGTTATCGTCAGGTAGCCGGTCTGGAACAGCAGTGCCTCGGTTGCGATGTCATCGACATCAAAAGTCGATAGTAGTTCGTCGCTGCCGACCATCTCATCGAGGGCTAGGGAACTGACGCGGCGCTTGAACAGCGTTTCGATCAGAAACGTCGGCGTGCCGGTTTCAAACCAATAGGCGGCGAATCGGCGGCGGCGAAACAGCAGGAGGATGTCAAAAGGGTTGTACACCTTCTCGTCGCCGAGCCAGCTATAGCCGTTGTACCAGTCGCGGATCTGGTCCCGGTCTAAGCCGGGCAACTCCGGGGCGAACACGGCGTCTAGATCGGCGTCGGTGTAGCCGCAGAGGGCCGAGTATTCGGGTTCGAAGGTGATATCGGTGAGGTTGTTGAGGCCGGAAAACAGGCTGACCTTGGAAAACTTGCTCACCCCGGTGATGAACGTGAAGCGGATGTGCGCGTCGGCAAACTTCACGGTCGAATACAGGCCGCGCAGAAAGTCGCGGTTGGCGCGGGCGACCTCCGGTACTTCCAGCGCATCGAGAATCGGCTTGTCGTACTCATCAACCAGCACCGCAACGCGCTGACCGCTGCGCTCGTGCAGCACCTTCATCAAGTGGCGGAAGCGGACGGGCGCTTCGTCGTCGCGCGGGACGATCTCCGCTTCGGCCTCCAAGGTGTTTAATTGCGCCGCCACTTCCTTCCGCAAGTCGTCCGGCCCCTGGTAGGTGCCACTGCTGAAGTCGAGCCGCAGCACCGGATGACGCACCGACCAATCCCAGCGGTCGTGAATGTCCAGCCCCGCGAACAGCGGTTCGTTGCCTTCGAACACTTCCTTGAGCGTGTCCAAGAATAGGCTTTTGCCGAAGCGCCGGGGGCGCGACAGGAAGTAGTGCGTGCCCTCGTCGAGCAGCCGCCGGATATAGGCGGTTTTATCGACGTAGTAGTAGTCCTCTTCCCGAATTTTGCGGAAGGTCTGAATGCCGATGGGTAATCTGCGTTTGTTCATGGACTCCTTTCTCTAGAGATCGGGTCCTAGTCCAAAAAGTATGCCATAGTTCTCCTTGTCTTGCAAGAGATTACGGGAACAACTTTGCGTTTTGCGAGGCCCACAGCAGGGTGGGCGTTAGCTGGCTCGATTGAGTGGCTAGCCACGAATGAATCGGACTTGACTGCGATTGGACTTGTAGATGTCGAGGAAGTGAACGCCCTGCAGGGAGCGGTACGCAATTGGTAGAATCTCTTGCATGTCCTCGCCGAGATTGCCCAGTGCCTCGATGGCTCGACGGGTGGCGGGGCCGGTAAGGCCATCCTCGTCGATGAGGGGCTCGTCGGAGAACCATCGGCGCGAAATGCCCATGAAGGTCATGCCACCCCGGTCGGCGGGGTCATCCACGAAGCCTCCTTCGTGGTCCAGCACTTTGTCTACTGCTTGTTCAAAGCTCATGATGATCCTCTCTGCGGTTTGAGCTTAGGTTTTTTGTGATCGCCGACTACTCGAAATAATCCATGATCGGAGTGGGTTTCTGTTGCTCGCTCAAGTCTCCTTCCTTCGGTGTTTAGGGTCAAGTGCACCCTCAATGTGTGCGATTCGCTCGCCTACATGTTTCAATCCCCTAGTAATCGGGTCAATATTCCAAACATTCCACCCTAGGCTTAGGCTGTGGTAAACGGCCCCGAAGTTTCAATCCCCTAGTAATCGGGTCAATATTCCAAACACCGGATCGCCCAGTCCATCGCCAAGGAGCCGGAGACATTGGGTTTCAATCCCCTAGTAATCGGGTCAATATTCCAAACCTCCTAGCGGGATGGGCGGCTAAGCCCGAACCCTGTTTTGGTTTCAATCCCCTAGTAATCGGGTCAATATTCCAAACGACGCTTGTCGATTTGAACACAAGGTAAGGCAGGTCAGTAAGTTTCAATCCCCTAGTAATCGGGTCAATATTCCAAACATGGTCGTGCTCAAAAAATACAAAGCCGACGCCACGCCAGGGTTTCAATCCCCTAGTAATCGGGTCAATATTCCAAACGTATCATCGCTAATCGGCCGTACTCGCCCAGCCACTATAAGGTTTCAATCCCCTAGTAATCGGGTCAATATTCCAAACCTCGACTATGCAGCGGGCGCTCGACAACAGGTCTGTAGGCGTTTCAATCCCCTAGTAATCGGGTCAATATTCCAAACAGATCGACGTCGATTCACAAGAAGCAGCTGCAATAGTGCAGTTTCAATCCCCTAGTAATCGGGTCAATATTCCAAACTCCTATCAGTATCGACGTTTCGAGCGGCAAGGCCAAGAAGTTTCAATCCCCTAGTAATCGGGTCAATATTCCAAACAATGCTATTCATGTTCTAGAAGGAATTCTGAGAAAGGTTTCAATCCCCTAGTAATCGGGTCAATATTCCAAACAACACGCTGGGTCTACGCCGGCCTAATCGCACTATTCGCCCTGTTTCAATCCCCTAGTAATCGGGTCAATATTCCAAACTATGGAAGAATTTACAAAAGAAGAGAAAAAGTTAATTGATGGTTTCAATCCCCTAGTAATCGGGTCAATATTCCAAACATGGGAAGAATTGCTTGAGCGCGATGGGCCTATTTGTGGTTTCAATCCCCTAGTAATCGGGTCAATATTCCAAACCGTATGCCATAGTTCTCCTTGTCTTGCAATAGGTTGCGAGAACACTTTTCGTAACCCAATGGCCAGAGCGGCCAACGACACCTATCACGGCTGTCTCCGATCCGGCAGGTAATGCCGAATTGCAGTAATTTCAATCGGTTAGCCAAATTCGTAACTCCAGAGCAATAGACGGGCTATCCGAGGTTACGACTGTTCATGCGATAAATACATCTTCCTCGCCAATATGGGCAACCTGTTCGCCCACACCCAAATAAACCCGCTCTTTCTCGCAGGCCGCGCAAAGGCGATAGACGACCACACTGTCCTCAGCCGCATCGATCAGGCCGGATACCTCGGCTAAGCACCGATCGAGAAGGATGCGCTCGACCCGCAACTCGAATACGCTGCCCTGTACGCGGTCTCCATACCCATCTAGGCAGGCGGCTACCTTGTAGCGACGTTTATTGTCGGCTATATCGTAGCACACAACAAAGCGGGACATGGGCAAGCCTCCTCAGCGTAGAAGCAAGGGTTGGTACGGTGCACGATCTCGCACGTGGGCCGCTAGACGATCAACCTGACGGCGAAGCAATTCTTCTGGTGACATCTCTTCTCCAATCCCCGGCAGCGGGGCGTCCATAAAGGCTTCCCAAGTGCGAAAGAAAATCCGCATCCCCGCACGCGTAAGGCGCACACCACCCCGCTCGTCATCAGCCTCAAAATGCTCGGGACGCAATTGTCCCCGATTGCACACCCGCAGCACAAAGCGATCTACGACCGGATGCCGCAATTCCTCCAAAAGGTCGAGTGCCAAGCTGGGCCGACCAGAGCGGACCGTGTGCATAAAGCCGAGGTAGGGATCGAAGCCGCAGGCCTCCAGCAAACTCGCTAAGACATTAGCCAGCAACACATAGCCAAACGACAGCAAGGCATTGGCCGGGTCCGGCGGTGGCCGACGAGCGCGGCCGGCAAAGCCAATCGCCCCAGTGAAACCGAGCCGTAGCCCAGCAAAGTAGCGGCGGGCCGCATCACCCTCAAAGCCCAGCAGCACCTCCCGGCTAGTCGCTTTCGATACGGTATCGGCCATGGCCTTGAGTTCGCCGATGGCCCGCCCCAAAGCGGGTTGAGCGCGGCGGTTGGATCGCAAAGCCGTTAGCAGACCAACCGCATTGTGGAGCTTGGCTGCGACAAAGGTCTGAGCCAGTGCAAGCGCCTGCGGCTCGTCGTCGGCCATGCGAAATTGCGCCAACCGCAGATCTGCCGTGCGCGACAACTCCGGCACAAGGCGGCCCATAAAGTTCCCATTCGCCCGCAACCAAGCGACCGCAATGCCCTGCTCCAAGCAGAGTTGGAGCGCATCGGCGGTAATGTGAACGCGACCTACCAAGGCGATCAGTTCCAGCCGATGCGGCTCGACTTCGAGCAAGCGTCGCTGGCGTTCGGGCAGCGGCCCCGGCCCGTCGGGGTCTTCGTTGAGCGTTACCACGACGGAGCCGACCGAACGCCGGACGACCGATCTGGGTTCTGTGACGTACAGGGTAGGCATGAATTAGCTTTGGGCAACCGCCCTAGGTATTCCTATCTTTTCACCACTTCTGCGAACCAGAGCCACCAAGCCGGCATCGACGATACCAGCTAGGCCGCTTTTGTCATCATAGTCGATCACCTGTTTGAGTTCTAGGCGCAGCGGCAAGTCCCCTTTTGTCAATTCCAATTCTGCCAGCGGCAGCCAAATCTCCGCCCCGCGATCTTCTGTCAACTTTATCCAAGGCGGTGGTCCGGGTTCTTCCACTTGGGTCCCCCACAAGGCATGGTGCTCCGTCAGAGTATCGGTCAATTTTTGCAATTCCAGCCTACGGCTCTGCCAAGTTCCATCCCAATGAGGCCAGACATGCCATTCGCCATCCTCGCCGAATAAACGAAGGTCGCTGACCCGTGCCCAATCCGGTTGCACGTCTGGAGGCCAGTAGATTTTATCCGATTGCACCACACCAAAGCCGATAAAGCCGGGCTCCTGTAACAAGATCCACGCCGTTGGATCAGTAGTCACATGGGACAGATGTGAACAGATCAAGGCTTCACTGAGTTCTATATGCGTTTCGTTAGGCATCGGTGGGCCTCTTTTCTTCGGGTCGCCGTGATCCATCGGGACGATCAGGAGGGGATTGGGCTTTTTCGACACAACATTTGAGGAATGAAGCATCACCACTACATCCGACAAGAGTCATGCCGCTGTCAACCTGCGAAAACTCCCACTCAGCCTCTGACGATTCGCGCCGCTTCAGTTGCAACCCAGCTTTGACGCCTTGGAGAGTGCCGCGTCCGTTGCTCGTTTCTCCGCCTAGGGCAGCATGTCCATGCCAGAAGTCGCGCAGGGTTAAGAACAACAAGCCGATTTCCGCGTCGTCCGGCTCTTCTAACGTCAGTCTTAACTTGAGGTGCGACGTAGATTCTTGCGGGAAAACCGGTTTTTCGTTAAACAAGGCACTCTGCAAGCTGCCCCCGGTAAACCGATCAATGGCAACGCGATTCTGCCACCGCGATTCCACATTTTTCACCAGACGTTCCTCAATCCATACCCGGCTTGCCCACAAACCTTCTTGCGAATCTTTGGCTTCTTTTTCATGGACAGGGCCGAATAGTTCACTCACCGCGTCCTTGGGCCAATCAATCGTGTCCGCGATCAGAGAAGCACGATGTCGGAATGCACCGGCAAAGGATGTGCCGGGGACGACAGGCTCTCCAGCAGAGTGTAGATGAACCATGTCTGGAGCTTCTGGATCAGAGGGTGAACTGCGGATTAACAGGGATGTTCGCAGGATAAAATCCGCTTCAAGGCGAAAGTATTGTCGTTGGTCGGATGGCAATGGATGGGGCGTCAAATTACTCGCGGGACGACACCAGACCCTATCGCGTAGCCAGGCCATGACATCCTCTGGATCGTTCATCTGCAAATTGCGTATCTCCCAGGACGCGACCTTGCCGCGTCCATAGCCCCGGCGGGTACGTGCGCCCAATCGGATATCGCCTGCTTGGAACCCATGCAATAGGGCTAAGAACAACCTTTCCAATTCACTGTTGTCGTCTCCATCACGAATAACGCATTCCAGACACAACTCAAATTCGGTCCCGCGTTCGACAACTTCCACATCGAATTTTTTCCCCTCAGCGGCAGAACCCGAGCAGGCATCCACGCGTACGCCATCGCGGATTGCTGTCGTTGCCTGCTCACTGACACAGGCAGCATCGGCAACGATCAAGGCACTCATGGTACCAGTACCGGGTTTATTTGTGTCGGGTTTATCTCCTCCTCCGAAGAACCGCTTGAGTCCTATCGGTTCTTCGGTAAGTCCGCCCGATACTCTGCCCAGGGTAAACTCTGCTGGGCCAGAAAACTCCGCGCCGCGCCAGCGATAGATGCGGCCGGAATAAAGGGACTATCATCTGCATCCCGCAGGAGGCACATATCCGCTATGCCGGTTTCGTCGCCACCAAAGTGTGCTACACTGTCCAGCTTCCATCGGCCTTGAGCATATAGACGGCGCACAATGGCATCCTTAGCTTCAGATGTTTCTGTCTTCACATTTGCCATGCTATTAGTCCTTATTTATCCCTTGACTTATTACGGCGCAGTGCTGTAAGCAGATGATCGAGAAATACTGTACACATCTTCGCGCTGTCATCCGAGACCAGTTTGTCAATCATGGTTTGGCGCATATCGGCGTATCGGTCTTCGACAATATCTTCGACACGACGTTCAATCAATTCCCGAGTTAAGGACTCTTTTTCAGTCCAGGCCTTTTTGAACAAGTCATACAGAGTCATTCGGGTCGGCAAATTCAGCAGGCCGACATCACGCATGTCAACCTGATAGTTCGTTAGCTGCTCCTTTGCAGGATCGCGTAGCTTCTCCAAACTTTCGGCAGGAGACTTTTGTTGAAAAAACAAACGCAGCCGTCCGAGAAGGGCATTGCTCGGGACCTTCTGTGTCCGCTCAGCGCAGGTCATAGCACGCTGTTGCATATCCGCTAGGCAACGCGATCTCACCACATCCAGTAGAATGTTTTGAATAGCCTCAGGGACCTCAGAGGCATCGGGACCGATGGGAGGATGTTGGCTCTCGGGATCGTCGAGTCGGGTTTCTTCCCACAACTGGAGATTGCCCTGTCGATTGACCGCAATGCGGCCATACCCCTCTCCCTTACGTAGTCCCAGGCCATTGTGCTCTAATTTCAAGAGACACTCCTGATCGAGAGTTTTCTCAGCCTTAAACACAAAAACACTACCGGGGGTGATAGCAGGCCATTGCTGCCGAGGCAGGCGCAGATGGGAATTATATCCTCCAATCACCTCAGTGCGGGTATAACTACTGCATAGTTTTAGTTCCGAAGCCTCTAGGCCCAAGGCTTCGGCTAATTCGCCCTTTGGGAAATGCGCGTCCGGGTGTCCGTAATCGTTGACAGTCAACAAAGAGGATAAGGTGGTAATGATCAGATGGTTGCTAGGATCGGGGACATCATGTATCTGCTGCTCAACGAATCCGTCCCACTCAACGCGCCCATTCAATTCCTGTGGCGCATCATCAAGCCATTCAAATTCCGCCTCGCCGTACTGCGCGCTGCGAGACCTTCCGATTCTTAGTTCTCCCTCTTGTAACCAATTTTTCAGATTTTTCAGATCGTCCTCAGAACCTAGGACAGCACCTTGAAACGACTGTCCAGCCTGGATAGCTTCATACGTAAAGAGGGCACCGCTATCTGCGCCTTCTGTGGCCTCCGCACCAAGAGCACGGCCTATGCGGCGGTTTTTGGCACGGGCGTGGTGGTAGTTCAACTCCGTCTTGACAGCCTGCGTCTCCAAACTCCCTTCACTGATTCTGGCATAGCTGCGGTCGAGGCGCTTTGTTGGCTCCCCTCTTGGCGATGGTTCCACAAAATCAACCGGTTCTTCGCCCTCCTTGAACTTGCGGATGGAGTGGGGAATGGGGATCATGCGTTGCGGTATTTCATTGGATGCCTCGGAGTCGTCCGCTTCCAAGTAAGCAGTCAAGAACCGCAAGCCTCCATCGAGGAAGGCGTGGCGAAACTCATCATCTTCAGGAGTGCGATTCGATTGGCTAAGATAGTGCCAAGCAGCAGCTCCCCATATATTGCTTCCGGGTACGTCCTGCCGGGTCATAACCGTATTCGGGTCACCATCCGCCATTGGGATAACTACTGGAGTTGTCAACGTGATCCGATAGCGCAACAAATGCGTGGGAACCAGGTGACTTGAGGGGGGTGCAGTAGTCGTCTGCCCCTTTGAAGTTTGTGCTTGTTGCGCCAGATTGGTTTCGGCAATTGATGGAAGCGCGTCGTTGCTCAGGGCTTCGTCTGTCAAGTCTCGGCATTGCCCGTTCTCATCGTGTGCCAGCAAACGACAGGAGATCTTTCCGAGACCGCGGGTTCGCGCCGTTCCCATGTGTTGCAGAGCCGCAGTCCCCAGAGATAGAGCATTGAGCAGCACGTCGTCTGGAGACTCAAAGAAGCGCACTCGTGCCTGAAATACTAGGCCAGCTTTTAAGGTACGGGTGAGGCGGAGCGTATTCTTAAGTGCTGCGCCAGTCCTGCGGTCGATTGCGGTCTGGGCGCGCACAGTGGCAAAGTGTTGCACCACATCGTCAGGATGAAGTTGTTTTTTATTTTGTAAATATTTCAACCATTCTCTTAAAGACGGCGTCTCTTGCAACTCTGCATTGGCAATAAACATGCAAGCATCCCCAGCGCCGGATCTCTGTCCTGACTTGCCGAAAATAAGCTCTACTGGTATTGGAGATTCACCGCACAACTCCCACGCATCGGCAACATCGCGATAGGCTTCGCGCCACAGCCCTTTGAGTCGCCTACCGGGAAGAATGGGTAACCCCAGATCGTCAAAGGCTACGTCGCGGTCAACCACACCTACACGTCCCTCACCAGCGGCAGAGGTTAGCGGCGATTGCAGCTTGATCTGTAAAACATACTCAGTCATTCGTTATCTCCTTCCCTGCACTCTCACCATCTGTTGCTGGCTTCACTTCTAAATAGAAATCAAGTGCTTCGAGCGGGTCGAAATACGGCGTGCTGCTATTCGAGGAATCCCCACCCGTCCAACCCATTTTTTGTGCATTCGCATCCAAGCCCTCTATGTATGGCAAATTTATATCACGCCATTGTGTGCCTTCAATAAATCGTTGGGTTGCGACCGGTCCTTGAGTTAGAGCCTGCAAAAGACCTTTGGCGCGGCTGCGGGGCCATTGTTGGGATTGGAATTTATTCAAAATCGAGACAAAATCGTCCCATTTTTCTGGCACCTGATACGGGCGCTGATGGAGCGTTTGCCCTTCGAGGCTGCGATACTGTGTGGCTCTGAGTGCGGAAACGGAACGAGTGGAACCTTCCTGAATGATCTGAAAATCCAGCCAACTGCCGGTTAAATTCTCTTGGCGAAGGTGTGACTTGGTCAATCCGCATAGTTCTTCGGCAAAATGATACGCGCGAGCAAAGGGAAATTTCGTAGGCACAATGGCTACCCCAGCACATGCATCAACGGGCTTGTCCTCACCGCAGACATTGATCGTGCCCTTGGAAAACTCCTTCAAATAGAAGGCAGCCAGATCGAGCCCCAAGCGACCATCGCAGACAAACGTCAAATCATCGCCGCCATACACGATGGGACGCAGAGGAAAGATTTTTTCATCTTCCAGCGACAAATCATCTTTCAGACTCGGCAAAGCTTCTCGTAGATATTGCAAAGTCTCCTTTAGGGCATTCTGGGACAGAAGCGACACAGAGGCAGAAAACGCCCGGATGTGATGGAGGAAGTCCGCATCTTCTCCTGCACTGTTTACTACATCTATGAGATGTTTGCCCATTCCATTGCCGTCGGCATGTACTACAGCGATATGCGATTCTCCTTTACGGCCTCCTAATTTGTTAAGTTCTATGGCAAAGTATTGGTCTTCTTTTAGAACTGGTTTGAATTTCCGCCTGATATCCTTTTGGGCAACACCGGGCTCGCGTTCGGAGCCGACTTGATTCCGCTTGCTCATCGCAGACAGTGATATCCACTCCGCATTGTTTTCCTCGCTGGGCACGCTTGCTGGGAGTCCCGTCGTGGTACAGGTGCGAACAACGGGTAAGCCGTACAGGGTGTCTCCAAAAGGCAGTGCCTCCTCGCAACTGGCGAGATCATCCAATGCGTCTCTATATGCCACAGCCAGAGAGTTCTCAACATCTGCATATCCAACGGCCACCCGGAGTCCAGGAGCTTTTTTGAGTAGCTCGCAGCTCCATGATTTGACAGCATCTTTAGCAATCTCTTGGGTTTTGCATAACAGCGCGGCATTCCCCCCACCGACATAGATGAGATTAGCACTTTTCGTCATGTCTACCGGCTTTTCAGGTGGAGACATCGAAGGATTCTCTTGGTACGTATCCCATGTGGTCGTATCAATTGTGTGGCCAGCTTGCTTTATAGACTCAGGCAAGCCATCTTCGAGCCAGTATTTTACCAGATAGGACGCGCCGAGGTTCTCTTTCAGGCGATTGCTCTGAAAGATGTATCGCTGAAGACTCGCAGTACCGAAGACCGCGATACATTGACCAGTATAAAGAGAAGTTGACATAATTATATCCTTATCTTATAACATCCAATGCAGGTCATTGCGCAGGTATCGATAAAACTCACCGGGTAGCCCTCTCTTCTTATTACGTCCCCAGACTTGCAGGGGCTCACTTGCACTACCCATTTCATCCATTAGCTCATCTTCGATGAGTTTAGCGTCATTCGGGTGAGCGCTACAAAAAACAATGGCCCGCGCTTCATCACCACCGAGTTGCCGTGCCCGTAGAATAGCCTCCATACCTTTTTGTTTGATTCGGTCGTGAACAGAATCAACGGTACACGAAACAACGACAATTTGATACCCCAGCACCGCAACTACATCGAGTTCAAAAGGCTTAACATTCGGGTCTTTTTTCCCAGCCCGCCGGACGTACACTCTGTGAAAAATTTCATAGTTTTTTCGATCCAAATTGCTCGCGGAAATTCTCTCCAGAGCTTCCTCAAAGGCAGCATACGCGCCGTACTCGAGAAGATCGGGATCATCGATACGTCTGGCCTTAAGTGCCTCTCGGCCCTCGTCCAGTTGATCTTGACTAGGTGTTCCGGGGGCCGAGCATTCTTGCACCTTATGGTCTTTAATTGAGCTATCCCAGTATCGGTATTCAAATGGTCCAATCGTAAAGCCGTCGAGTTCGGCGATGCGACTAAGACAAGGATCAATTCCCCGACGGGTATCCTCTACGAGAGGACCGCTCCGACTTACGATAATCGGGCCTGATGCGCCACGTGGATCAAGATAGGAGGTTTGTAGGCGAATGTTCTGCTCCGCTCGTAGGTGGGCTTCAATAGCGGAAACCGTTTCAACGCCCATCACCTTAGTGCCGCCGGTGTAGTGGACGTGAAGATCAGTTGTCTCAGCTGATAAATCTTTTAATATATGCCTGATATCACCGCGTACAGTCCCTGGATTACCCGCCGACGTTTGAATGGGATCAAGGAGAGACGCACCTTGACAATACTTCTGTAGTCGGTCTGTTTCGTCCACCGTGCCTGCAGTATGCACAAATCGAACCTTGATCGGTTCTTGCAGTTTCTCTTTCAAATGATGCCACGCCACCCACACTGGTAGTGGATTAGTTCCAATTGTAAGAATGAGTTGTGTTCCCATGGTTATCGTCTCCTCTTTGTGCGTGAACTGTGAACGGCACCGCTTGATGGCTGATAAGGTAACCCCTTCTCGTCCGTAGCCGCTGGAAGCGTGACCTTCTTACCTTGCCCTTTCTCATTATCGACAAACCATTTGAAATTCTCACCCTCTGGGTTCGGTTTGCGTTCCAGACGTGGATAGTGAATGGGTGCGTCATTTTTCGGACCGCTTAGGACTTGCAGAAATCCACTGATAAAAGGCAATTCGTCAAAGCGCTGTTCCTCGGACTTCTTCCGATCTTCTGGAGTGGTCGGAATTGTCTTGATAGGAACATGTTTGAGATCAGCAAAGGACGTAATTCGGTGGGACTTATCAGATGCTTCCTGGCCTTCACTCCTATTGATGGCTTCGTCATTAGCTGGAAGAGGCTTGTACGCGGTCACCATACTGGCCTTAAATTTCTGAATACAGTTGTTTCGTTGCCCTTCATCCAGCGTTGCCGGGGAGGATGCATCGAAAGCCGCATAGTAGTTTTTCCACTCTTCTCCGGTGCCAAGTGGCAGACCCCCATTTACGCATCGCTCCTCATCTACTTCCATCCTCACACTCCCAAAACCCAATGGCTTGCCGTAGCCTAGCCGAAAATAATGGCCTTCGGGAAGCGACAGTAGCCAAAGCAATGCGCCAATCTCTTCAGTTTGCAGATTTTGCACATACAGGGATACCTTAAAAACGGTATTGGGCTTGATCCACCCTCGAATGCTGCGATTTTGAGGATCGGTTTGAGACTCTCCATCAGGACGGCGATATTCTTGGTGCCGACCATTACTTTGTTGCTGTGTTCGGTCCTCAACTGACGGCTTCCAATAGTCCGATGCCTTATCGGCTTCCAGTCCTTTATGATGCCAGTACTGCTTACGGCCTCGTAGGCCCTTGCCTTTACTATAGCCTGCCTGTTTCTTGTCAAGGCCATCTTCTTGCGGCCTGCCTTGATCATCCTTGGCTACATAAAAACGGCCCTGTGCGGGTTTCGGTTGTCCCAGGATAGCAAGGGGCAAGGACTTACCAGCAAAGTCCTCGATGATTTCTGGTCGTGCGCCATCCTCACAGACGACTCGTATGCGACCCCTGTAGCCTTGGTCGCTACCGGATTTCTGAGGTACCCACCCGAATAGACGATCCGCGGGAGACAACTCACTTCTCTTACTCGCTGGCTTTAGTAAGGAATCGTTTAGTGAGGAATCGAGAAGGTCTTTGGGGCTATTGTCATACAACTCACGGGAGATCATGACTGGGAAAAGATCTTCAATATCCGTGATATTCCCCTTTGTATCGAATTTGCCGCGGGCATACACCAGATCTCCCGCTTGCAATTCCATTGCGTCATGTGTGTTTCTGCCCCAGCGGTCCCGGTGTTTACCATCCTGATATAAATGCGGCGACCATGCTGTTTCTCCAGGGTTATTGCCGATTTTCCCCCAGGGCTTCGCACCTCGTGGCCGCTTAAAAATATCGTTCTCAGGGTGTGCTTCCCTATAGCTTTTGATGCGCATGCGCCAAGACTCTTTGAGATGGTCGGTCACTTCAAACGTATCTGGTTTGGGATTGAAGAAAATCCGCTCATCATGTTTGTTGCCCATGTTTTGATTGGTGACCAAAACGCGCCCTTCGACGATTTTTCCTGTAGTCGATGGTTCTTTGGGATGCCCGCTCTTTGGCCAAACTCTGATTGCCTTCCAGAACCGGTAGCCTCGCCGGTGCTGACAAAGCTCGATCTCCGCCCAAACTTCGTCCCCAGTCCGAGGATCATACCCCCCTACACACTCCGAATTCAGATTTGAATTCTTGTGATAGCGTGTCAGCATTGCTGCATACATTGCACCTTTTTCTCCGTGTCCATTAGGCTTTTGAGCCGTGGCATGGCTGGTTCCAGTATACAAACGCGCCACCAATTCCCCAGCCCCTTTGCCATTTTCGATAACCGCTGGAATGAGCTTCAGAGCTTCCCTAGTTTCCATGCGATAGGCCAGTCGGTCGTCGTTCCTAAAACAACTATAGCGCGAGTTTGTCACTACCTCGTATGTGCTGCGCAGCATGCCGCGCACGGACGACTCCGGCAAATGGTTGAGTACATCATAAGTATGGTGCTCAGTTGACGAACGTTCTTTGCCATCAGTTTTGGGCAATACCAAGGGTGTGACGGTGGTCAGCTTGATGGGCAGGTACCCTGTCCACAGGTCAGGCTTTAGAGATGCATGGCTGAGGCCCCGGCCACATTCCAACGGATCAAAATCGCCTGCAAATCCGCCAGTTTTTATTGCATCCTGACGCGGCGGAGAAGGGACGAAGGTATATGGATTGTGAAAGTGGTCGTGTGTTTCGGCGCTTGACGGACTGGACTCTACGGCTTCTTGCGCTGTGGAAGAAACTATGTGGTCTTGTAAACGGACATTCTTTGCCTCGTACCGGCCTGCGTGTCTCGGGGAGGGCCGTTTGTCGAAAACAACGACTGCTCCCTCGACCAGAGATTCTTCCTTGCCCTTTAAGGCTTGACTGCCGCTGATGTGAAAGAAGACATCTTCTTCAAGATCATTCACAATGAACCCGTAGCCTTTATCCTCGATCCACTTTTTGATCTTGCCCGTTTCCATTTTATTCTCCTTTTCTATTGCTCATTTCAAGGTGACAAACGTGTCCCTCGCAACATTTCCGATAGTATTTGTGGAGACAGAGTCAACAGTAGCTCCTATTACCGCACCTACAAACGGGACTGCTTTACCTAAATTGATAGCACCTTTTTCGCCAAACTTAGTAAACAACCGAAATCCTACTTTTCGATTGATTGCAGCTAGTGTTCTCCCTGAAATACGCTTAATTGCGTTTGTTGTAAGCTTTGTACCAATAACAACCCCAACGTCTTTGAGAACCTCTCTGGCCGCGTTTCCCGTTAAGCAGACATACACAAGTGTTTTAACACGATCATCTGTTAAGTCATGACTACCTATATGCGCAATAGCAGCAATCATTCTCACTTGGATGTACAGTACGCTCGAAATACTAGCAGGGACTGTGACCGGCATAGTTAATAAGCCACCGAACCCAGTCACGAAGCCGGAGGTTCCAGCCTTAGTATTCTGCCACCGTATAAGTGAATTGACTTGATCGACTCGTGAGCCTCCCCTGCTCATATAGCTCTCTGCAAGCTCCCCGGCAGAATCTAAGCCGGCAACACCATTGACCGCTTTATCATAAGCCCAATTCAATACGGGCACCATCTTGCCTTCTGATAATTCTCTGTTCATTATAGATACTCCCCTTCTAACATCGCGGCGGAGACGGCCTTTGCCGTCGGCTCGACTCGGATGTGATTATCCATTAATCTCCAAACCACTCGGCTGCTTTCTTCTTGGCGCGGTTTTTAATCTCAGGCGTCACATGGATCCCCACGGTAGCGAGTGCAGCGACCAACGCAGCCAAATCGTCGCTGAAGCCGACGACTGGGATTAGGTCGGGAATTGCATCGACCGGCAGAATGAAGTATCCCAGTACCCCATAGATAATCGTCTTGGCCCAGGCCGGTGTTTCAGGGGCCTGTGCGGTGTAGTAGAGCGACAGGGCATTCTCGACGACTTCCCGACCCGCGGTACGCGCGAAGTTGCGCAACTTATTCCAGAAGCCGCCCTGAGAATAATATTGCTCATCCCCTTGATTGATTATAGTGTTCATGCTGTTCCTCCTTTAAGGTTTGGTTCTTTATATGCAATCTGCGTGCCAAACCTTCTGTTATTCTCAAAAAATAAATAAAAACAATAGGTTATGTAATATTTTTTGAAAACAGGAGATGGACGACAACATGTCCAGTCGTGCAATTCTGCACGCTGTTATGGCAATAGTTCGGGCACTTTTTGCGATTTTCGGCCTAACTCGGCAAACGGCGCTCTCTTAAGTTGTTAAAAATCAGTGAATTATCCGGTTGCCGCCAAAGCATATCAGACCACTGTGCAGAATTGCACGGCGTGCGTGCAATTCTGCACACTCTCCCCACACGACGTTTACGACTCTTTCAACCTATATTTTTTTATTATTTTGCTCAGCGTTGACCGATTAGCACCAAGAATCTTTGCGGCTTGTGTAATATTGCCCCCCGTTTGTGCCAGCGCGTCTTGAATTCTCTTTCTTGCAATCTGCGTCATGCCCTCTTTAAACGTGCCATGAAATGTATCAGAACCCTCTTGATCAAATAAAACATCGGGTACAATCAATTGATTCTCTGGCGTCAGAATAGCTGCATTTTCGATAGCAGACTTTAACTGTCGGATATTGCGGGGCCAATCATAGGCTTGCAGCGCACACATAGCTTCGTCCGTAAAACCCGCAAAAGACTTTCCCTCTTCGTCTGAAAAAGCTTTCAAAAAGTGATGGGCAAGCAATGGAATATCTTCCCGCTGGTCCTTGAGCGCTGGCAACGCAATCTCAAAAGAAAAACGACTTCTGAGATCGCGGCGAAACGTGCTCTCCTTTGCATCTAGGTCTTCATTAGTCGCGGCAACAACACGTACCTTCACTGATATATCTTTCTCGCTTTTCATTCGCCGTATCTTCCCGTCTTCCAGAACCCGCAAAAGCATCGCCTGCACATCGGATCGAAGCGAATTGATTTCATCGAGAAATAGCGTGCCTCCATCCGCTTGTTCGAAGAGCCCTCGATGCTCCTCTTTAGCGTCCGTAAATGCCCCCTTTTCATGACCAAACAATTGACTCTCCGCCAAATCTCCCAGCGTCGCGCAATTTTGGGAGATATATACTTCCGACCTCTCATTTGCTTTGTGCAGCGCCTCAGCAACCAGTTCTTTGCCAGACCCGGTAGGACCTGTAATCAACACCGAACGATCATAAGGCGCGTATAGTTTGATCTTATCCTTAACACCCAAAATACCGCTACTCTGACCAATAATTTCTGGAAACCGATCTTCTGCGCCTGACGCGATTTGCGTCATATACTGCTCCTGCATCTGCTTTGCGTAATTATTTAAAGCTTGCTGTGTCAGGCTCAGCGTGTCTTCGGTATATTGTCCGGGGGCCACAAATTGTACCACATCGCGCAGTCGACAAAATGGCACCTCAGCCAACTCAATGCTCACAGCATCGCTCATGACCTCCCGACCCCTGACAACCAGAGGCTCCTCTCGGCCCGTGCTGCGATTAAAGACAACAATAGGTTCTGGCTTCTTTGGTGGATAATAATAGGACGCATCGCTTCGTTCTATCTCAGGCACGGAAACCAAAACGTGATAGAGCCGGTCTTGCGGCCGACCGAAAAAGTGAATAGCCGCACCCAGTATAAAACCCATTGACTTTCGCCCGCCCGCTAGAGAACAATGCAAAGCGACGTTAGGATCTCTTGTCCACTCTTCAATTTTGTTGAAAATTTGATCTCGGGCTAAACGATTCTCTTCTGAGGTTCGGATGTCATCCAAATTATTGCCCTTGGCATCTTCAAATACAAGGATATGATCGGCGTCGAACTCGACCGTATTGAGGTCGATATCGTAGTCCGACAACATCTTTGCAAACCGGCCTTCGTCCAAGAGGCGTTGCTGACAGGTTTCTTTGCCCATGGTTGTCGTCATCACAAACACTTCGTCGATGGGCGCATGGCGCTGGACACGCAATGCCCAGAAAGTTTCTGTCATAACTTGCGGTGTGTTGCCGATCACAGCGATTAGTTTGTGTTGCATGTCTTCTTTGTGTTGCATGTCTTCATCCTGCTCCTTTACAAAATCTCGTAGCGTCCCAGCCCAAAACCTGTCCCCTTACCCACGTGCAGATCCGCGCCCAGCCGCAACAGCGGCATGAAGGGTTGCCACTCGCCAGCGAACTCCACTTCGCCGACCAAGCCACCTAACTTCATTCTCCGATCCTGCCGCTGCGAATACCGCTCCCAGTCGTGCCAGCGCAGTGTCGCTGCCACCGCCGATACCCCCTCTGCCCGCTTAATCCACTGCCGGTAGTCCAGGTCCAGTTCGGCCCCGCAGTGAAAGCGGGCCAGATCCGAAGCGCGCCGCAACAAGGATCGCACCAATAGAGAAAAGTCAAGCTGGCGAGTATAGCGCCCCTCGTTTTTGAGCCGCAGCGGCGTGTGCAGCCGCAGCCGCAGCCGCGTTCCAACGGCCGCGATGTCAGGAGCACCAACGCCGACCGGATAGTCCGACTCCAGTTGTCCGGTACCGGTCTGATAGATGCACCTATCGTCGCTAGGCTCAGGACCGAGGGCGATAACTCGCTGCAAAGCGGTTTTGCCGCGCCCGGCCCCTAACCCTCGCTGCCCTATTTCCTCAAAGGCGTAGATGAAGTAGGGTAGGTAGTCCAAGGCACGCCCCACCAAAACCAGTCCGACCCGCAGTTCGGCTCCCGGCTCGTAGATTTCCCGCGTTTCCTCGGGTGGTTCAATCACAAAAGGATGCGGCGCAAAAGTATATCCGCGGCTGTCCTTCTCTCCCTCACCACTGGACGGGGTCTCGAAGACATAGTAATACACGCACCGGTCGCTGATCAGACAGGTGGAACAGTCCAGATCCCGCTTAACACAGACTAGCTGTTTGAAGGTATGGCCAAAGGCTCCCCTAAAGGTGGATCCCTTGTAGGGAGGCAACCGCAATTGGCTAGCTGCGGTCATTGCTAGGCGGAAGCGGGCGTAGCGGATTTTGCGCAGTTCGTCCAGCATATCTACCTCGCCTGTCAGTCTCTGCTGGGATTAGCCACCCAGCGTCTGCGCTGCTTCTGCGAGCTGGGCTTCGGTCGCGCTGGGTTGGACTACTAGCGGTTCGACTAGCACGTGATCGGGTGGGCAGGCCGCCAGCTCAATGTCGTCGAGCCGCATGTCGCCGAAGGCATAGAAACGCCAAGCTTTCACGGGTGTTTTCCCAGATTTAATAGTGATAGCGAGAAGCAAAATTGCGCTGGCCTTGTTGGAAGTCCTCTAATGCCTTGCGGAGATGGGCAGCATTATTGGGTGAGGAGAGCAGGTAGTCTGTCTCGTCCTGTTCCTCTTCCTGTAACTTTTCCAAGGCACGAGCAATCAGGCTGCATATATCTTCCCCGGTTTTTTGAGAAAGCTGCTCTAGTACGGCCTTCTGCTCAGGGGTAAATTCAAATGGAGAAGTGCTCATGATGGCCTCCTTTTATTTTCTATTGTACTATGCTATCTCATATTTGGCGAGTAGTGAGGGAGACAGCCGCGAATATAAATCGTACTAGACATCTGAACCCCTGTCAGGCGCGTTCCATCTCAAACGCCACTAGGTTGCGGGTGTCCTTGCTGAACTCCACGCCAATCAGGTAAATCGGCTGGCCCAAGGCGCGGTACTTGTCCGCGTAGCGCCGCTCCTGCAACTGCGCCATCGCCGCACCCGCAGACGCCATCTCGACCACCTTGAACTCAAACAGATAGACGTTGCCGTTAAACAGAACCGCCATGTCCAGCCGGCCGTGGCTGCTGCTGTCCTCTACCGCGATGTCCAGCCCCAGCCCCGCGAAATAGGAGTAGAACACGCTGGCGTAGTAGCCCTCGTAACGGGCGATGTCGTTGTTGGTGTACCACTCGTAGGGGATGCTGGCGAAGAAAGCGTGGAACAGCGTCTCCAGCCCGGCGAAGTCGTTGGCTTCCAACAGCCGATACAGCCGGACGCTGTTGGCCATCTGCTGAGTCGAATCCTGCACGAGGTAGCGCAGCAGGCTCTCGTTGAGACTCTGTAGCACCTCTTGGTTGGGATAGCCCAATTGATAGAGCCGCTTGCCCCCCAGATCTTCGGCACTCTTGATGGTCAGGTAGCCAGTCTGGAACAGCAGGGCCTCGGTCGCTATGTCATCCACGTCAAAGGTCGAGAGCAACTCGTCGCTGCCGATCATAGCGTCGAGTTCGAGGGAACTCACCTGCCTCTTGAACAGCGTTTCGACCAGAAACGTCGGCGTGCCGGTCTCAAACCAGTAGGCCCCGAAGGTGCGCTTGTCGAACAGCAGCAGGATGTCGAAGGGATTGTACACCTTCTCGTCGCTGAGCGTTTCGGCTGAGCTCAACGTCGAAGCCCAACTGTAGCCATTATACCAGTTGCGAATCTGGTTCCGGTCCAAGCCGGGGAGTTCCGGCGCGAACACCGCGTCCAAGTCGCGTTCCGTATAGCCGCAGATAGCTGAGTAGCGTGGGTCTAAAGTGATGTCGGTGAGATTGTTGAGGCCCGAAAACAGGCGCACTTTGGAAAACTTGCTTACCCCGGTGATGAATGTGAAGCGGACGTGCGCGTCGCAGTCCTTGATGACTGCGTAGAGGCCGCGCAGAAAGTCGCGGTTGGCGCGGGCTATGTCTGGCACCTCCAGCGCATCGAGAATCGGCTTGTCGTATTCGTCGATTAGCACGGCGACCGGCTGCTCGGCTTGGTCGTGCAGCGCCTCCAGCAGGTGAGCAAATCGCTCCGGTCCGGTGGCGTAGTCCGACGCCACACCGGTTCGACGTTCGACGGCGTCCAATTGCGCCATCAGGTTCGTCTCCACGTAGCCAGGCACCTTGAAGTTGCCGCTGCCAAAGCTGAGCCGCAGGACCGGATAGCTCACCGACCAATCCCAGTGATCGTGGATGTAAAGCCCCTTGAACAGCGGCTCATTGCCCTCGAATACCTCCTTCAACGTGTCCAAGAACAGACTCTTGCCAAAGCGCCGCGGGCGCGACAGGAAATAGTGCGTACCCTCGTCGAGTAGCCGCCGGATGTAGGCGGTTTTATCGACGTAGTAGCAGTCATCTTCCCGAATTTTGCGGAAGGTCTGAATGCCGATGGGTAGTCTTCGTTTGTTCATGGACGCATCCTCCGCTGGGATTACCCGCCCAGCGTCCGCGCTGCTTCTTCGAACTGGGCTTGGGTGTAGGGAGATGCAAAGGCGCTGTCGGTTGGCTGGCCGTCTTCCATGAGCACGGCGGACGGTGGCGGCAACTCCCAGTCGCCCAATTCCTCCCGCGGCACTAGCCCGCCGCCGCGCTCCAACACCGAATAAAAGGGCAGGAGAAACATCATCAGCTTCTCCAAAAGCTGCTCGCCCGTCTCCGGCGACTGGCCGGTCTCGAACATCTCCTGAATGCCGAGCTGGAGCGCGTTCCAAGCGTTGTACATGAAGTAACCGGCCCGGCCCGGAATCCGCCCCTCGGCATCGCCTCGGTGGTCGCCGAAGATCCGCAGATAGGCGTTGCCGTCGGCACCCGAACTCATGTGCAGCGCCCCGTAGTACGGGCGCATCGGACTCTCGTGCTCATAGACGATCATCCCGCCAGGCACCCGCCAATTGGGGGTGTGGTACGCGGCGGCGCGTAGCCGCCCCCGCCCCTTGGCCATCTCGTCGCGCAAAATTGAGTGGATGTACCAGACGCCGTGCAGGCCGTGGGAGTAGTAGTCGCTCATGGAGTTATGAGCCACATAGCCCTTGATGTCGGGCAGATCCGCGGCCTTGGCGCGCAAATCGCCGACGCTCTCGGAAAACTCCCAAGTCGAGGCGGTCAACAGTGCCGTGCCGTGTTGGGCGGCTGTTTCCACCATCTCCCGCCCCTTGGCCATAGAGGTGGCAAAGGGACGATTGACAAAGGTCGGAATGCCGGCCTCCAGAAAGGGCCGCGCCAACAGGGGATAGAGCGAAATCGCGTTGATGTCGTCGATGTACACCCCGTCGATTTGGCCGATCATGTCCCGAGGATCGGCGACCATGCGGACCTCCGGGTACTTTTCCGCAAAGCGCTGGCGCATCTCCGCGTCGAGGCACCAAGCGCAGGTCATCATCATGCCCGTCGTGCGGAGGGTGCCGGGCGGAGGATTCATCTTTTCGCCCCAGATATTGTAAGAGTGGCCGCCGGGGCCGGTGATCATTCCTACGCGGAGCAGGTCGCTGGGCGCGGTGCGTTGAAAGCGTTGTTGGGCCATGATTCCTCCGAGGAGACGAGGGTTTGCGTGCGGCGAGCCTGAATGGTACTATATCCGCACTGCTTGTCAAAATCCACAGGATGCGGCCGTGAAAATTACCGCAACCAAAACCTACAAATTCAGTGTCCCCACGGGCCAAGACACCGCCGCGCTGATTGCCAGTTCTTCCAAGACGTGGCTGTTCTTCAAGATCGAGACGGATGTCGGCCTCAGTGGCTGGGGCGAGGGCAGTGGCGAGTGGCTGGTGCCCTCGGTCGAGGCCACGCTCGCCGAGTGGCAAGAGCTGCTCTTGGACCGCGATCCGCTCCATTACCGCGCGCTAACCGAGGATATCCAAAACCGCCTGCCGTGGAAGGGCGGCCCCGTCTTCGGCACGGCCATCGCCGCCATTGACGCCGCCCTGCACGACCTAGTGGGCAAAGCCTATGGCGTGCCGGTCCATGCCCTGTTGGGCGGCCAGCGGCGCGACAAAATCCGCGTCTATAGTAACGGCGGCAGCTTTGCCTCGCCGGAAGAAGCCGCTGCGGGCGCGCGTCAGATCCAAGATCAGGGCTTTGCCGGCGTCAAAGGCAATCCCCTGGAGAGCCGCACGTGGCCAATGGATGGCGCGGCCATCGACCACTCGGTCGCTTGCGTTGAAGCGATGCGGCGGGAAGTGGGTGCCGAGTTCGACATCCTCCTCGACGCCCACGGCAGTCCCACCCCCGAAATGAGCGTCGAATTCGCGCGGCGCACCGCGGCCTGCCGCCCGCTGCTACTCGAAGAGCCGGTCAAGACCGGCTCGGTGGCCGCCCTCTTAGAAGTGGCTCGCAAAAGCCCCGTCCCCATCGCCACCGGAGAGAAGCTGTTTACATTGGAACAATTCCGTCCTCTAATCGCCGAGCGCGCCTGCGCCTATTTGCAGCCGGATCTCACCCACTGTTTCGGCATCGCGCATCTGCTTGAAATCGCCCGCGCCGCCGCAGCCGAACAGATGCTGATGGCTCCGCACAACGCCGGCGGCCCCCTCTGCACGGCGGCGACCCTGCAGGCCGATGCGCTGATGGGCAATTTCCTCATCCAAGAGACCAACCACTTCTGGCTTTCGATCTACGACCGCTATGTCGAGCACGATTGGCGCGTCGAGGGTGGCCATATTGCCCTCTCCGACGCGCCCGGCCTCGGCGTTGAGGTCAAGGAAGCCGATCTGGCTGCGCTGCCCTACCAGCCGATGGCCTATCGCCAGTATCGGCACGCCGATGGCTCGTGGAAGGGGTGGTAGCGTGCACGGTATGGCTCTCCTCCAACAGAAAGAGGTCGGGTAATGGCCGAAATGCTCTACTTCACCTATGGGTCCAACTTGCTCAAGCACCAGATGCAGGCCCGCTGCCCGGGTGCCCGTCTCCACTCTGTGGTGCGCGTAGAAGGCTATGAGCTATGTTTTCCGATGATCTCCTTCACACGCAGCGGTATGGGCGTGGCCAGCATCCGGCCCAACGAGGACGCTTACGTCGAGGGTGTCATATACGAAATGACGGCGGACGACTTCAGACGCCTCGACCACTACGAAAGCGAGGGCACCAAGTACCGGCGGGACAAGATAACGATACCTAAGCTCGGCGAAGTTTGGACTTATCTTTCTCGTCTCGACGCCGGGCACCACTATCCGCCCTCGAAAGAATACCTCAAGGCCGTGATTCAGGGAGCTACCGAACACGGACTTTCCGCCGAGTACATCGACATTTTACAAGCCTTTTGGGACAAAGAACAGGAGTGATTCAATGGCCCAGCAAACCATGCTCAACCTCGAACCTTTCGTCGATTCCACCCCTCTGCTCGACGCGCCCGACGCATTGCGCGAGCGCGCGGCCGAGCAGGGCTATTTGTTCTTCCGATCGCTGTTGGATACAGAGTCGGTGCTCGACCTGCGCCGCCAGATCCTCGAAGTATGCCAAAAGCACGGCTGGCTCGACGACGACGCGCCCTTGATGGACGGAATCTCCCGCGACGGGCAGCTTTTCATCGAAGGCCTCTCGCCCGAGTGGATCGCCTTTTACACCGATGTCCAGCGATTGCGCGCCTTCAACTCCTTGGCTCTGCACCCGGCGATTTTGGCGATGTTTGCAGCGCTCTTCGGCGAGGATGCCCTGCCCCACAGCCGCAATATCTGCCGGGTAATTTTTCCCAACGCCCTAACGCACACCACCCCGCCGCACCAAGACAATTTCTACATCGGCGGCACCGACGAGACGTGGACCGCTTGGATCCCGGCTGGCGACTGTCCGGCCACACTGGGCAGCTTGGCGCTGGCACCGGGCAGCCACAAGCTGGGCAAGCTAGGGGTCAAAAAGGCGACCGGTGCCGGCGGTAACGCCGTCGAGCTGCCCGAGGATACGCTGTGGGCGGGCGGCGACTTTTGCGCTGGCGACGTGCTGATATGCCATAGCCTCACCGCTCATCAGGGCCAGGACAACGAAAGCGGCGATCGCCTGCGCATCTCGCTCGACTACCGCTATCAGCCCATGAGCCACCCCGTCCGCGAAGATTCGCTGGAGCCGCACATGAACTTTACGGATTGGGAGGACATTTACGCCAAATGGGACGCGGACGACCCGCTCAAGTACTACTGGCGTGCGTGGGATTTGCAGATCAACCCCCGCATTCGGTAGGGATCGCTACACCGCTGCTTTTGCTTGGTTGTCGATGCCGACTGCGTCTGCCACCTGGGCAAACCCATCGCGCTCCAACAGGTGCGCTAGCCCCGCGTTGATTTGCCGCACGACTCCCGGCCCCCTGAAAACCAACGCTGAGTATAGCTGCAAGAGCGAAGCCCCGAGGCGAATTTTGCGGTAGGCGTCGCGGGCCGATGAAATCCCCCCCACGCCGATGATCGCGTGCCGCTGGCGGTCAATCCGCCCGTACCAGAAGCGCACGGTTTCGTCGATCAGGGCTTGAACGGGCCGGCCGCACAAGGTTCCGGGCAGGGAGGCTAGGAGGTGGGCTGGCGACTTGAGGGGATAGTTCGTTCCCGGCGGCAGGTTGAAGATGAAGCCCTTGACGAAAGCAAACGGATCGACCGCCTCCAGCATCCAGTCCAGCCGCGCCGGATCGGTGTGCGCCGTGAGCTTGAGAAAGATCGGGGGCAGGTCGTCGATGGCAGCGCATTCGCGCAGCAGGTCGCGCAGGTGATCCCCGCCGGTGAATGGGCTGACGCCGCCGGTGGTGTTCGGACAATTGAGGTTGAACGCGATGTAATCGGCCCGCCCGACAAAGGGCACTAGGGCCGCGGCGAGCTCCGCCACGACCGCATCGGGTGCAATAGGCTGCCCGGTATTGGTTTCGACTAGGTTGATGCCTAGGGGCACGGTCGTCGGCCGCTGAGACACGCGATCTGCTACGACCACGGCCCCGTCGTTGGGCACCCCGTAGTTGACTACAATGGCCTCGTCTAACGGCAAGCGGAACAAGCGAGGCCGCGGATTCCCAGCCGAAGGATGCGCCGATACCGACCCCACCTCCACGAACCCAAAGCCCATGGCCGCCAGCGCTTGGATCACCCGACCGTTTTTGTCGAACCCCGCCGCCATGCCCAGCGGATTGGCAAAGCGCAAGCCGCCCACTTGGGTTGCCAACCGCGCGTCCGCAAAGGCAAAGAGGCTGGAAAGCAGATGGCGGCCAAGCGCGGAAGAACCGACCCGCTCGCCAAGCGCGAGGGCCTGCTCGTGGATGCGCTCTGGATCACAGCGGAATAGGAGGGGGCGGACGAAGCGTTGGTATGCGTTCATTAATTATAATCAGGTTGTGTTGACAGATACATATTTGTAGGGGCGACCGGCCGGTCGCCCCTACATCTGATATGCAACCCGTCCATTCATGTCAACATGATTGCAAATGCCCGTTCATGTCAACGTCCAATGGTTGCAACCGCCCGTTCATGTCAACGCGACTTGACCTCTCTCATAGGAGTTTACCTCATGCCGCTCGAATTGATTGCCGATCGTCCCGGCCACGCTGTCCTCAGTTCATACCAAGAACCGTCCTTAGCCCCGGACGAAATCCGCGTCCAAAGCCTCTTCAGTTCGGTCAAGCACGGCACTGAGCTGCGCGGCTTCCGCGCCGACACGCCCGACGCCTCCGACCGCTGGGACGGCGAACTGCGCCTGCACCGCCGCGGCGAATCGGTGGCCAGTGGCTTCCCCCGCCGCCTCGGCAACATGTGCTTGGGCGCGGTCGTCCAAGTGGGTGCCGAGGTCACCGCGCTGCGCGAAGGCGACCGGGTGTTCGCGCATTTGCCCATCCGCGAAACACATACGATAGCGGCGGCGCGCGTGCAAAAGGCCCCAGACGGAATCTCGCCGCAAGCCATTATGTATTGGGATCCGGCCGACTTTGCCGTCGGCGCGGTGCGCGATGGCGCGGTGCGTTTGGGGGACCGCGTCGCCGTCTTTGGACTCGGTGCTATCGGGCTGATGGTCGCGCAGGCCGCGCGTCTGTGCGGTGCGCGCTGGGTGGCGGTTGTCGATCCCATTGAGCGGCGACGCGCCGCGGCCCTGCGCCACGGTGCCGATTTGGCGCTGGACCCGGTGGCACTGGACGCTGGCTTGGAGATCAAGCAGCATACCGACAAAATCGGCGCGGACATCGCCTTTGAAACGAGCGGTTCCTACCGCGCGTTTGAAGACGCCATGCGCGCGACCTGCTACGCCGGCACCTTGGTCTCGACCGCGTATTACCACGGGGAGCAGGGCTTGCGCTTGGCCGGCGAGTGGCACCGCAACCGCATTCAGGTCATCTCCAGCCGCGCTTGCAGCGAGCCGTTGCCGCAGGCGAGCTGGAATTTCGCCCGCATCCGCGAGGAGTCACTGGCCCTGTTGGTCGAAGGCCGTCTGCAAGCCGACGACCTCATTGACCCGATTGTGCCCTTTGCGCAGGCGGCCGACGCCTACATGGAGATCGACCAGCATCCCGAGCGTTCGATCAAGCTCGGCATCGATCACGAGTTGTAATCAGCCGATGTTAATCAGCCGGTTGCCCGTCAGGCCGGTGAAGGAGTCGATGATGAGCCAGAGGCCGGCCGTGCCAAACGCGCCCAGCACTAGCCCCAAAAAGAACGGGCGCAGGCGGGTGTAGAGCCGGGGGCCGCCGTATTTGAGAATGAGCGCCTTGAGCAGCCAAGCCATAAAGACCGACGGCCAGATTAGCTGCACGGGATGCGGCAGCCCGATGGCCAAGCCGATGGGGTGAATGGGAAAGCCGACGAAGCGGTTTTTTATAAACGTCAACAGGCCCATCAACAGCGCGCCGAGGCCGGCAAAGGACAAATGCCAAACGTGGGTGGGCTGGAGGTTGTTGAGGTTGTTGGTGATCCAGTTGCCGGTATAGGTCGTCATATAGCCGAACTGCCAACTGCTCAGATTGATGCCGCCGTAGGAGTAAGCGAGGTGGATGACCGCGGTGATCGAGCCGACCATAGTGACGACAATGGCCGCGGCAATGGCCCAGAACAAGCGGCGGTATTCGAGGCGCGTCACTTCCGCTAGCTTGAGGCCCGTAGCGGCCGAGGCCATGACAAAGGTGCGGATGTCGGCCGACCACGGGAAGTTGAGCGCCAGTGCCGTCAGGCCCGGGGCTCCCACCGACGACGACCCAAGGGTGTTGACGGTAAACACGGCCGGAGCCACTGGAGCGCGACAATAGGCCAGCCCGGCCTGCGAGATGATGCGGGCCAGGCCGACGAAGATCACGAGGGCCGAAAGCTGAAAGACAAAGGCGGTCGGCAGGTTCATGTTGGTGGCGTAGAGAGCGGTTAGGCCGAGCAAAAAGCTGATGAGAAAGCCGAATACCGCCACCCGGTACGAGAGCAATTCCCCGCTGTCGTCGATGGAGTCGTCGCCGCGCAGGGCCTTGCGCCAGACCTGGCGCAAGTGCTGACGCCCGCTCCACAAGCTGGACAGCACGAGAAAAAACAACGCACCGAGGGCGATGTGGGCGAGGCTGGGCGGGGAGGGCGAGGAATAGGGTTGCTCTGGGCCGATGTTCCACCCTGCCATGCGGCACAAGCCGATGGCCACCATGTTGAGGAAGGCAAAAAACCACACGCCCATGGAGATGTCGAGATTGAGCAAGTAAGACAGGCCGACGACCTCGAAGTGCGGGCGAAAGTTGACCCAGATGGAGCGGCGCAAAAGGGGCACCCAGAGGTTTAGGTCAATCTGTGGGACGAAGTTGAAATAGCGGTGCAGGGCGTTGACCGAGCCGATGAGCGCGGGAATGGCAAAGCCGACCCAGGTCAGGTAATTGCGGTAAAAGGGTGCGACGGCTTGGTCCTTGGTGCGGGCGCTCATTTCGATGGGCAAGGTGGCCAGCGGGAAGTTGAGCCGCTCGCGCTCGACCCACTGTTTGCGCAGTACGACGAGCACGCACAGCGTGGTGAAGTACATGTTGACGACAAACAGGCTCCACGCCATCAGCGGCGTCGCCCAAGCTCCCCAAGGGATGCGTTCGCCTTGGGCGTTGCCTTCGAACAGCTTTTGGATGGCGGCGCTGTCTTCCGGCACGAGGAGCTGCGATATATAGGGCTGGATGGTATTGGCCCAGTCGTTTTCCGGAGTGGCGTAGTAAAAGAACCCGCCGAGGAGCGGGATCAGGTTCATGGTCAGGCCCCAAGAGGGAATGGCGGCCCCCACGACCATCATTATGTACACGGTGGCCAGCTCGCCGGTGTGCAGGCTGGTACCGGTGAGCCATTGGGCGAGCGGGTTGATTAGTAAGGTAAAAAGAAAAAACAAGAACAGGGCCGCGCCGGTTGAGTAGTCGGCGGCCATGGGCGAGCTTCGCATCACCAAGACGCCAAACGGTTCGCCCGCGGCGATGGCGAGGCAGCCGATGGCCCCGATGGCGATGGCGCGGAGGGAGACGCGGCGCGGGGATGAAGGTATCAATGGCGCACCACCGCTAGCGAGCGCTTGGCCGCCGTGCCGTCGGCTTCGAGGAGCAGATGATAGATGCCGCTGGCCACGAGGTTGCCGGCGAGGTTGCGGCCATCCCACAGTACAGCGTGGTCTTCGCGCGCTGCACGCTCGCCTAAGTCTTGCTCCCAGACGAGCGTGCCGTTGGCAGTAAAGAGCGCGAGGCGGGTTTCCATGCTGGGGAAGGCTAAGTCGAACGCCAGCCGGGTGTGCGCGTGTTGGCCGGGGCGGAACGGGTTGGGGTAGTTGGGCTTGAGCAGGGTGGCGAGGGCGGCCGGGCGGTCGGTTAGGTTGGGGTCGAATTGCGCGGTAAAGAGGTGCTGGTAGGCCAAGCCAGTGCGCTCGGCTGAGGAGGCGACGAGGACGATCTCGTCGAACTGATCCCAGCCGCTGATGCGGATCGTCGGCTCGGAGACTAGCTGCACGGAGAGGGTGTCGGGGCCGACTAAGAGCAAATGGCGACGCCACGCTCCACGGATCGAGTCTAAGAATAAATCGACTCCGCCTGGGCGCAGTTGCGGCTGAAGGCGCAGATAGACGCTGCCGGTGGCATCTATCAGGCTGGTGTCGCGGACGACCGCTGCGGCAACATCCATGTCGCGGATGAGGACGGACGGGTATTTATCTCCTTCGGCATAGTATTCGTCGCGGTGGCGAGTGCCGGTGAAGTAGTTCCAGACGGCAAATTCGCCCGCGACGACCCCTAGCCCCCCCGGCTCAACTTGGCGGAGGACGCGGTCGAAATGATCGAGATTGACGCTTCCGCGCTCCTTGAGTTCTTCCCAGATCAGGCGATTGAGATCGCGGCTATAGTGCTGATCGAGAAAGTGGGAAAAGATCGAGGTGCCGTAGAGATGAAGTTCTTTGGGACGGCCGGAGTTGAGGGCGCGTTGGGGCTCGCCGAGGAAGTAGGTCAAGTACTGGAGATAATCGTCGATGTGCGGATAGGCGACTTCCTCCATCCAAGTCGAGGTTGATTCCTGCCACCAACTGCCGTCTCCGTGTGCATAGTAGCCGAGTTGTTCTACTTCCAACACCCAGATGCTATCGAGGACGGTGACGGCTAGGTCGATGTAGTCCGGGATGCCATTCGCGTCGTCGTCCGTGAGATCAATCGCGTCGCGGCCTTCGGTGTCGTAGTGGACGCGGAAATGGCCGGAAGGCGTTAATAGTTGGTGCTGCGTGCTAGGCCGGCGCTGCACAAGTTTTAGACGCTGGTGCTCGGTGCTTGCGTCCATGGCTTGGAGCAAGTAGGGGGTGCCGCAGCGCAGTGCGGTCGGGGCGCGCTGTGTCGGTGTTTCTGCGTGATTGTCGTGTACTGTAGATAGCAATATTCCGATAGCTAGCGTCAAGATCATAAAACAACTCCCCTTTAGGCGTCGGCTGGCGGGGAGTGCTGCACCGTTGGGTCCTTCAATCTCGCACCACTGCCAGCGTGCGCTTGGCCGCTGTGCCGTCGGCTTCGAGGAGCAGGTGATAGATGCCGCTGGCCACGAGGTTGCCAGCGGCGTTGCGGCCGTCCCACTCCTCCTCATAGCCTGCGCGTGCCGCGCGTGGGCCTAAGTCATCCCACCAAACCAAATCGCCATTGGCCGAAAAGATCGACAGACGGGTCTGGGTGCTGGGGAAGGCTAAGTCGAAAGCCAGCCGGGTGTGCGGGTGTTGGCCGGGGCGGAATGGATTGGGGTAGTTGGGCTTGAGCAGGGTGGCTAGGGCGGCCGGCATGTCGGTTAGGTCGGGATCGAATTGCGCAGTAAACAGGTGCTCGTAGGCGAGGCCCGTGTGCTCGGCCGAGGTAGCGACGAGGACGACCTCGTCGAACTGATCCCAGCCGGTGACGCGGATTGGCGATTCGGAAACTAGCTGCACGGAGACGCTATCTGGGCCGACTAAGAGCAAGTGGCGACGCCACGCCCCTTGGTCTGCGTCAAAGAACAGATCGACCCCGCCCGGGCGCAGTTGCGGTTCAAGGCGCAGATAGACGCTGCCGGTGGCTTCGACTACTAGGCTGGTGTCGCGGACGACGGTCTCGGCGGCGACGGTGATGTCGCGAGTGGGGACGGGCGGGTATTTGTCCCCTTCGGCATAGTATTGGTCGCGGTAGTGAATCCCCGTGAAATAGTTCCAGACGGCAAATTCGCCCACGACGACCCCTAGCCCCCCCGGCTCAACTTGGCGGATGACGCGGTCGAAATGATCGAGATTGACGCTTTTGCGCCGGCCCACTTCTTCCCAGATCAGGCGGTTGAGCTCGCGGCTGTAGCGCTGATCGAGGAAGTGAGAAAAGATCGCACTGCCGTAAGTGTGGAGAGTGCCATACTTGCCGGAGTTGAGGGCGCGTTGGGGTTCGCTGAGGAAGTAGGTCAAGTACTGGAGATAATCGTCGATGTGTGGATAGGCCACTTCCTCCATCCACGTCGAGGTTGACTCCTGCCACCAACTGCCGTCGAATGTTGCGTAGTAGCCAAACTGAAGGGCGTGGTGGAACTCGTGGGCGATGGTCACTCGCAGGGCGTCCAGGCCGCGGGTCTGCTTATAGCCTGGGTCGGTGAAGTCGTTGTCAATTTCGAGGTGGCTGTAGGTGGTCACGCCGGACGTCCCAGGATAGGCGAACCCATAAAAACTCCTGCCGACTCCTAGCTCGACAACATGAACGTCGTATTCGTCTCCACCGCCCAAGCCGTTGTCCGAAGGGGGCGGATGGTAGCCGAGTTGCTCGATTTCGAGCACCCAAGTGCTGTCGAGGATGGAGAGCGTGCGGTCGATGTAGTCCGGGATGTCGTTGGCGTCGTCGTCTCTAGACGAAACCGCGTTGACTCCTGCGGTATCGTAGTGGACGCGAAAGTGCCCTGATGGCGAGAGGAGAGTGTGCTGGGCGTCCGGCCGGTTTTTTACCAGCTTGGCCAAGCGCGCTTGGTAGTCGGGGCTCAGTGTTGGGGCCGCGCTCATAGCTTGGACTAGGTGTGGGGTTCCGCAAACCGCCAGCCCGCCAGACTCTCGGTAAATGGCCGGCAGTTGGTCGGGAGCGCGCACGCTGAGGACTTGGTAGATCAGGGCCGTCTCCAAGTCGAGTTCGCCGGCTGCGTAGGCCGCTTCGATGCGAGTTTTGGCTTGAATAGGTAAGGCGAATAGGAGGAGGACGGCGAGGATTTTAGCGGTCATAATAGCTCGGGGCTGCGGTGAATGGTGGCCTGAGAAAATAATGGCGCAGTGGGCCAAGGCAAAAACTTTCTTTGCCGAGTGCAGAACAGGTGCGGTCATTGCTCGGTTGCGGCCGAGTAGATACATTCGCTCGCCGAGGTGGTTGATTTTCATTTCCTGAATATTATCGGAAACTCCCGAAGAGTATTTAAAAATGAGTCAGGAAGTACTGATGATCGTCGGGTTCTTGCTCGGCTCGTATTCGATCGTCGGCAACGACGCAATTCAGACCTTGGGGACCTTTCTCAGTTCCAACGACCACCGTCCGTGGTGGGTGCTCTGGCTCTTTGCCGGCAGCATCCCGACAGTAGTCCTAGTATATGGGTGGATGGTTCACGGCGATGTCTCCTACGGCAGGCTGCAGGCGATCCCAGTACCGGATCACTTTAGCTGGATTTACTGCGTCCCGCCTTTCGTTCTGCTCTTGCTGACCCGCTGGGGCATCCCGGTCAGCACCACCTTCCTGACGCTAACGATCTTCGCGCCGAAGGCCCTGTCGAGCATGCTGCTCAAGTCGTTGCTGGGGTATGCGACGGCCTTCGTGGTCGCCATCGTCGTGTACAAGTTGATCACCCGGAGTCTCGAGTCTCGCTTCAACCGCACGGAGGGACCGACGAGTCCTTGGTGGATCGTGGCTCAGTGGTGCTCGACTGGTTTCCTCTGGAGCCAGTGGCTTATACAGGATCTGGCGAACATCTATGTTTTCCTGCCGCGCGAGTTGCCTGCGGGATGGTTCTTCGTGTCCATCGTCTTCATGCTCGGCTTGCTCGGCTTCATCTTTTACTCCCATGGCGGTGCCATCCAGAAGGTGGTGCTGACTAAGACGAACACCACCGACATCCGCTCGGCGACGTTCGTGGACCTGATCTACGGCATCGTGCTGTTCCTGTTTAAGGAGGTCAGCCACATCCCGATGAGCACGACTTGGGTCTTCGTCGGTCTGCTAGCTGGACGCGAGATCGCCATTGCTTGGAACGAGAAGCACCGCAGCCGTCAGGAGGTGTCCCGGCTGGTGCTCTCCGACCTCACGAAGATCTTCGCTGGCCTCCTCGTCAGCGTCGCCCTCGCCCTACTGCTGCCCAAGCTGCTGTAGCCGCTCGGCATCTGGGGCTCGCCAACGCCTCCTGATTGATTGCGGCCGATCATCGACGGACGGTACCAAGCCGCACGGTAGTCTCTTGCCGCGACTCGTTACTCATCCCGTGCTGCGGCTTTAACCGCTTTTATGACTGTGACGGGTACGACGCGCCACAGACAGGTCGCGTCAAAACCAGCGTCTGTCAGCGCGGCGAGTTCGTCTTCCACTGGAAAGTAGGTGTCTTCGTCGGCCCATTCTTCGAAATGGCTATAGGCGCGTTCTTCGGCGATGCCGCAGGAGACGAGGTGGGCCGCCCAAGTCTCGTATTCGGCTTGGCGGACGGACGGATCGGCGGGCATGGTCGCATCCGCGTTGACGAACACGCCGCCCGGGCGCAACGCGGCGTGAATCGCGCTGAAGATCGTCCGTTTTTCGGTCATTGTGGGAACGTGGTGCAGCGCGAGGGAGGCGACCACCGCGTCGCAGGCGGGTAGCGGGCCTTGGAACGCTCGCACGGTGTACTGCACTCGGGTAGCAAAGGGCGCGAGTCGCTCGCGGGCCTGATCGAGCATCTCGGCGTCGGCGTCAATTAGTTCGACTTTGGCTCCTTCGCATCGCTGCAATACGGCTTGTGCCAAGGCGCCCGTGCCAGCGCCGAGATCGATTACTTTTTTCGGCTTGGTTTCGGCAACGGCGTCTGCGGCTCGCGCCAGCATTTCTTCGTAGGCGGGAATGAAAGCGCGGATGGTCTTATCGTATGCCTCGATTTCAAGGCGCAGATGGCGTCGGACGGAATGGCTCATCGGCTTTATAGTGGACCTTTGTGTGGTGGCCGTCGTTGTGGGGTCGTCTGTTTTGGGTATCTTAAAACGACCATCCCCGGCCGGAAGGCCGTGAGGCTATCAGAAGGAACGATTATTGTGAAGGACGAAATGGCGCGGCAGAGTGGAAAATTCTCAATGGATCCGGGTGGGGTGAGCGACGTTTCGCTCTTGGAACTGAAAGCGAGTTTGAGGTGGCACGTCGGGTGAAAGCATCAGATCGAAGAGACTTTAGTAAAAAAGGGGATTTAGTCATGCAAGCTGTGCAAGAACTTCAATCAGCCGTTTCCCAACTTTCGGCGGATGAACTTGCCCGTTTCAGGGAATGGTTTGATGAATTCGATGCCGAAGTTTGGGATCGACAGTTTGAAAAAGATGCGAAATCAGGAAGGTTAGATCAACTTGCCAATCAAGCAATTGTGGATTTTCGGGCAGGGAAGTGCAAAGAATTGTGAATCACTTTGCAGCTCCTTCGTTTTGGGAGTGTTATCGAAAACTCCCGCAAAATATTCAGAACCTAGCAGATGAAAATTTCAAATTGATGAAACGAGATACGAGACATCCATCCTTACATTTGAAGAAAGTCGAAAGGTATTGGTCTGCAAGAGTAGGAATCAAATATCGGACTGTCGCCGTGGAGGTTGAGGAAGGCTTGGTTTGGTTCTGGATTGGAACACACGCAGAATACGATAAGCTGATTCAATGATAGGATCCCCCCTTGGAGATGACGAACGGGCCCCGGTCGATGACGACCTAGGGCCCGTTCTCTTTGAAGGCTTGGCTTGAAGCCGAGCAATCCGCTTGATCAGGGAGAGTCGTCGGTGGTGGAACCGGCGGCTCTCTTGATGTCGCCCCAGCTCTTATCCTCGGCGACGTTTGGAGACTGAGAGCCGATCTTCGCAGCGCGCAGCGAATCGAGGTTCACTACAATAGGGTCTGAGTCGGCGAAAACGTGCGCCGATGCGCTCACGCTTACTGCTTCACTGCTTTCATCGCCGCTGACCACCATTTTCAGGACACCGTCTCTAAACTCCTGGGGCATCTGATCGGCCTCCACGTTGACGGTGACGACCTGATCGCCATTCTCATCCAAGGTTTCCGTAATCTCAACAACCTCGTCGAACGCCTGCTGTTGGCTATCGGACAGGGGCTCGTCGTTGAAGGTCACCGTGATTCGCTGCAGCAGGCTGCTGGCAATGTCGGCGAGGGCCGCCCTCTGAGTGACAGCACCTACTAGGAGGATCGCTAGTGCGGCGAGTACGGCGGCGAGTACGGGCGGCCGCAACCGCCGCCGGAGGTTCGGCAGCCAGGTCCGGCTGGGGACGGTCTCTGGCGATCCGTTGTCGGACGCGACGGGAGTTGATCCGCGTGGAGAAGCCACATTCTCGCGTCGCGAATCGGCCAAGCGAGCGGCGAGCTTGCGATTGGCTTCCAAGAGCAAATCCGCGGGAAAGGCGGACTCGCGGATTGATTTTCCGGCCGCGCACAGCAGGGAGAAATCGCCTTTGAGCTCGATGGCTTCGGGATGGGCCTGCAGGTACTCCTCTACTTCTCGCTTTTCGGCGTCGGACAGCTCGCCGTCGAGGTATTCGATGAGTTTGTGTTCAAACTGCTTAGTCGTAATCATTGGTTAGCTTCCTTGGGGTTTGATGTCGTTGCGGATGGACTGTCGCAGGTGAGCCACGCGCGAATCTGTTTTGCGGCTTGGAACGCTGCGGCTCGCGCTGCTCCTGGAGAGCAATTTAGCAACTGGGCGATCTGCGCGAAGGAACAGCCTTGGAAGTAGCGGAGGACGAAGACTTCTCTGCGGCGCTCGGGCAAATCCACAGCGAGATGGCGAATTTTTTCGACCATAAGACCATTATCGAGTGCATTGTTCGTCTCCCAGTTGTGAGGTTTCTCCGCCGATTCGCTCCAAGAGACAAATCGCGCTCGCTGGCGGTTGGAGTCAATAGCAGAGTTGATCGCCGTGCGGCACAACCACGCCTTGGGCTGTTGCAGCGGACCGCGCTCGCTCGTAGTCTCGTGGAACTTCACGAATACTTCTTGGTAGAGGTCGGCTGTCTCTTCTTGGTTTCCGTTGATCCGCCAGATCAGACTCATGACCAGCGGCCCGAATCTTTCAACCGCCTGTTCTACGTGCATTGCATCTCCATGATGTCAGGTGTTGGACAATTCTCGTGTGCACACGCTTATAGAACGATGTCGAGGGCGGTTTGTTACTTCGGTGTTGGACGTTCCATCTGCTGATTCGTATTTTCGCCTTCAGACTGAAGACTATCTAGGAGCAAAGAAAGTATGCCAGAGCGTCGTCCCAATATTCTTTTCATCATCACGGACCAGCAATACGCCGGAGTCATGTCCTGTGCCGGCAACCCCGACGTGTCCACCCCCAATATGGACCGCCTCGCCGCAACGGGGGTGCGGTTCACCCGCGCCTATTGCACGCATCCCTTATGCGGTCCCCAGCGCGCCAGCTTTATGACCGGTCTTTTTCCCCATCAAAATGGCGCGACCAGCAATAACACACCAATCAAGCCCGAATACAGAGGCCGAACGCTCGGCAACTTCCTCGCCAACGCGGGGTATGACTGCGCCCTGTCGGGAAAATGGCACGTCCCCGGCACCACGCCCGAAGAGAGCGGCCTCGAAGTCATCTGCGGCAGTCGGGACGACGAGGTGCCTCTGCGCGCCATCGAATTCATGCAACGCGACCGCGACAATCCCTTCTTCCTTTTCGCGTCATTCATCAATCCCCACGACATCTGCCAAGTCGCCCGCAATCAGCCACTGCCACAAGGCCCGGTACCAGAACCGGCCACTGTCGAAGAATGCCCGAGTCTGCCCGCAAACTTCGCCATCCCACCCTATGCACCCGACATCCTGCAGATGCTGCGACAGGCCAATCGCCGCGTCTATCCCACCATCGAATACACTGAAGACGACTGGCGACGGCTCCGCTTTTTATATTATCGCCTGTGCGAAAAAGTCGATGCTGAAATCGGCGTGCTGCTCAATGGCCTGCGCGACCTCGGCCTCGAAGAAGATACCTATATCGTTTTCACCTCGGATCACGGTGACGGACACGGTGCCCACAACTGGAATCAAAAAACCAGCCTCTACGAGGAAGTCATCAACATCCCTTTTATTATCAGTCACAAAGGGATTACACGAGCCGGTGGCGTTGACAACACCCATCTGGTCTCCCTCGGTCTCGACTTGCTGCCCACGCTATGCGATGTCGGCGGTGCGAGCGTGCCCGATGGTCTCGAAGGGCTGAGTTTGCGACCGCTTGCCGAGGGCGACGCGCCCGACGAGTGGCGCAGGGAGCTCGTCGTTGAGACCATCATGGACATTGGCCCCGGTCCAGGCGGTGGCGGTGCTTCGCGCGCCGTGCTTACCGACCGCTACAAATACAGCGCCTATCCCATGGGCCGCTACCGCGAGCAGCTCGTCGATTTGCAAACAGACCCGGGCGAAATGGTCAACCTCGCCGTCAACGCGCGGTTCAAGGACGAACTCGACGACCATCGCCGTCGCCTGCGAGCATGGTGCAAAAAACAGAGGACGAGTTTCTGAAATGAGAAATTTGACTAGGAGACTGCCGTGGAATTGACCAAGAGGCCCCGACGACTCAGGCGTTCAGAAGCGGCGCGCAGCTTAGTGCGCGAGACCCATTTGCACGTCGATGATCTGATCTGCCCGCTGTTTGTCACCGAAGGCGAAAAAACGCGCGCGCCCATCGACGACATGCCCGGCCAATACCGCTTCTCGGTCGACGAGCTGGTCGATGAATGCCGCGAGTTGTGGGAGTTAGGCATCCCAGCGGTCAATCTCTTCGGCTACTCGACCCAAAAAGACGATCAGGCCACCCAGTCCTACGACCCGCAGGGCTTGATCCAACGAGCGATCCGCAGTATCAAAGCCGCGGTGCCCGAACTCTGCGTGCAGACCGATGTGGCCCTCGACCCCTATACCCACCACGGCCACGACGGCTTGGTCGTCGATGGCGAGGTCGTCAACGACGAGACCATAGAGGTGCTGTGCAGGATGGCCCTTTCGCACGCCGAAGCGGGCGTCGATTGGGTCGCGCCCTCAGACATGATGGATGGCCGAGTCGGCGGCATCCGCCGCGCGCTCGACGCGGCTGGTTATAAAAACGTCGGCATCTTGGCGTATTCGGCTAAATATGCCTCGTGCTTTTACGGCCCGTTCCGCGACGCGCTCCAGTCGGCCCCCAAGAAGGGCGACAAGAAGACCTATCAGATGGATCCGGCCAATGGCCGCGAGGCACTCGTGGAGATCGCGCTCGACATTGAGGAAGGAGCCGATGTGGTGATGGTCAAGCCGGCGCTGGCCTATCTCGACGTAATCGCCGCCGCTCGCCAAGACTTTGACGTGCCGATTGCCGCGTACAATGTCTCCGGCGAGTATGGGATGATTGTGGCGGCTGCGGAGCGGGGGTGGGTCCAGCGCGAGCAGGCCGTTATGGAAGTGTTGACCGGGATCAAGCGGGCCGGCGCGGATATGATCTTGACTTATTTCGCCAAAGAGGTCGCTGGGTACTTGCGCGGATAACTCAACCATGCAACTCAAAGACAAGGTCGCTCTCATCACGGGCGGGGGTCGCGGCATTGGCCGCGCTATTGCTATGGGCTACGCTGCCGAGGGTGCGCAGGTCGCCATTGCCGCGCGCAGCACGGCTCAGCTCGACGAAGTCGCCGCGGCGATTGCCGCGCAGGGCGGTGAATCCTTCACTGTGCCGACCGATTTGCGGGTGAGCGCAGAGGTGGAACGCCTCGTGCAGAAAACAGTAGAGCGGTTCGGTCGGATCGATATTCTCGTCAACAACGCCGGCGTCAATCCGCGCGGGCTGTTTTTAGACGCGACGGATGATGAGTGGGAGCAAGCGTGGCAAATTAACGTCATGGGCGTCGTCCGCTGTTGCCGCGCGGTATTGCCCATTATGCAGCGACAGGGCAGCGGGAACATCATCAACGTCGGCTCCGGCATGGGCCAAGTCGGCCACGCGGATCTCAGCGTCTATTGCGCGTCCAAAGCGGCCTTGCACGGGTTGACCCAAGCCATTGCAGAAGAAGTGTGGAGCGAGGGCATCATCGCCAATGTGCTCATACCCGGCCCGGTCAAGACGGAGCTGTCAAAACCATCTTGGCAAGCAGCTAGCAGCTTCCGCGCCGCGAGCGACCCGTGGAAGGAGCCAGAACAGGTCGTTGCCTCGGCACTTTTCCTCGCCGCGCAACCCCCGGCCAGCGGCATGACCGGCCAGATCCTCAGCATCATGCGCCGCACTAGTCCTTAACTCCTACTTAAAGCCCCAAGTACAGATCCCGCTCTTTGGCCAAGTGCCGCGATCTTGCGGTCGGCTATGGACTTTCCGTCTTCTGTTTGACTTCGCGCTTCAGCCTCATCCCACGGTAAGGCGATTCCCCGACATGCCGTTCCAGAAATCGATAATCAGCCACAGCCCTGCCGAGGTAAACATCCCCAGCGTCATACCTAAAAAGAATGGACGCAGATGCCGATAGAGCTTAACACCGCCGTATTTGAGGATGAAAACCTTGAGGAGCCAGGCGATGAAAATGGAAAACCACACTTGGTAGATAGGTGCCGTCAGGCCGAGAGCCATGCCCACTGGATGGATGGGAAAACCGACGAAATGGCTTTTGATGTAGGTCATGCAGCCCATCAATACCGCCCCGATTCCGGCAAACCCCAAGTGCCAACCGTGTATCGGTTGGGGATTGTTGATGTTCCGGGTGATCCAGTCGCCGGCATAGTGGGACAGACCATTGAAGAACCACCCATCCAGATTAATTCCTCCATAGGTATAGGCTAGCGTGACGACGGACCAGATCGAACCGATGAGGCTGGCAACGATAGCCACCATGATCACCCAAAACAGACGGCGATATTCTAGGCGCATCACCTCGGCTATCTTCAGACCGGTGGCAGCCGAAGCCATGACAAAAGTCCTGACGTCGGCTGCCCAGGCGAAGTTCAGACCGAGAATGGCCAGACCGCCCGGTCCCACCAGCGAGGAGCCGAGGGTATTGACTGTCAAAACCGGGGCTGTCACCGGAGCCCGAGCATAGGCCAGGCCGGTCTGAGAGATGATGCGCGCCAGGCCGACGAAGATCACTAGGGCCGAGATCAGGAAAATCAACGCGGGCAGCAGGTTCAGACCAGCGATTAGGAGCCAGGCCAGCGCCAGCAGACTGCCCAGGAAAGTGCCGAACACCGCCGTCCGATAGGAGAGCAGTTCGACGCTGTCGTCGACTTGCAGATCGCCTCGGAAAGCCTTGCGCAACACGTCCCTGAGATGCTGCCGGCCATTCCAGAAACTCGCGCCAACGAGGAAAAACAGAGCCCCTAGGGCCAGATGCGCGACGCTGGGAGTCCCCGGATCGGAAAAAGGCTGGATAGGCCCGATGCTCCAGCCCATCATCCGCTCGATGCCCGTTTGCAGATGGGCCAGGAAGGCGAAGAACCACACTCCGAAGGAGACGTCTAGGCTGAGCAGATAGGAAAGACCGATCACCTCGAACCGCGGCGTGAAGTTGAGACTGACGGAATCGCGCAGGATCGGCAGAGAAACATTCAAGTTGATCCGGGGGATGAAGTTGAAGTAGGCATGCAGGGCATTGATGCTGTTGATCGCGGCGGGGATCAGGAAACCGATCCACATCAAAGGGTTGCGCAAGAAGGCCGGCAGCCACCTATCTTCCTGCCGGGTGCTCATCTCCAAGGGGAGGATGGCCAGCGGGAACAGCAGCCGCTCGTGCTCAACCCACTGCTTGCGCAGGATGACCAGCAAGCAGAGGGTGACGAAGTAGATGGTGGTACTGAACAGAGACCAGGCCAGCAGCGGTGTGCCCCACGCCTCCCACGGCACCCCCTCGCCGCGTGCGCTTCCCTCGAAGAGTTTCCACAGGGCCTCGCGATCCGTGGGAACCAGCCACTCGGGCAGATGCGGCACGATTGACGAGGTCCACTCATTTTCAGGGGTGGCGTAATAGAAGAAACCTCCCAGCAGGGGAATCAGGTTCATGGTGAGTCCCCAAGAAGGGATGGCCGAGGCCACGATCATCATGATGTACACGGTGGCCAGTTCGCCACTCCGCAACTGGGAACCGGTCAACAGCCTGGCGGCGGGATTGAGCAACAGGGTGAGCAGGAGAAAGAGGCAGAGGGCCGCCCCGGTGGAGAAATCGGCAGCCAGCGCGGATCCCCTCAGAAAGAGCACGCCATATGGTTCGCCCGCGGCGATCACTAGGCAGCAAACCAGCCCCATTAGGGCTGCTCTTAGCGAGACCGAATGACGCACGTGTGTGGCGTGATCCATACTGCGTCCTCTTAGTCTGTGTTATATCCAGAGATAGGTGGCACCACGGATCAGAGCCTAGAAACAAGGCGTTCAAGGCGCGCTTGCTGGCTGCAGTTCTGCATATCGCTGGAAGAACCGTAGCTGCTGTGCCGCCCGGACCGTATCGCCCAACGCACCATACGCCATCGCCAAGCCGTAGTGCCCGCTGGTCAGGGCGGAATCTAGCCGCAGCGCCTCTTGGAAGCGTCTGATCGCCGCACGGGGATCCCCTTCGCGTAGATGCGCGTTTCCTAGGCCGCTGTAGGCATCGGCAGCATCGGGTGCCAAGGCAAGGGCTCGTTGAAACGAGCTGCGTGCCGCCACCGTCTCTCCCGCTACTAGCTGCGCGGTTCCCAGATTGGTCCAAGCTTGGGCGTACCCATCCACTAGGTCCACTGCCCGCCGATAGGCTTGGATCGCCTCCTCCAGCCGGCCGAGACGGAAGTAGGCGCTGCCCAAGTTGTGCCAGGCCTCGGCGTGGCTTGGCGCAACGGCCAGTGCCTTTTCGTACTGCGCGGCCGCCCGTGCCGGCATGCCGAGTCGCGATAGGATCGTGCCCAAGCCGATCAGGGCATCGACGTTACGCGCATCGTCGGCCAGCAGGGAGCGGTAGTGGCGGATCCGATCGAAGTAGACATTGATGCGCTCGAAAGTCTCCATCTTCCGTTTCGCCTCGGTGGTCCGGCCCTGTCTCATGAAAAGCAGGGAGAGCTGATAGTGAGCCTCCGGGAAGACTGGGTTCAACTCGACGGCGCGCTGCAGAGCCGCCTCGGACGCCGCCCACTGGCCGAGTTGCGCCTGCGCTGTCCCGAGGCCGACGTGGGCCTCGACGGCGACCGAATCCAGACGCAGGGCCCGCTGGAAGGCCGCCACCGCCTGATCGGCGCGTCCGAGCTGCAACTCGGCACTACCGAACTCCGTGTGCAGCAGGGGCTCGTCGGGGAGGTGTTCCAGCGCCTGCCGCAGAAGTCGGATACCTTCCTCACAGTCTCCCAGCTTGGCGCAGTATATCCTGCCGAGGGCGATGTAGGGCAGGACATACTCCTCGTCCAGTTCGATCGCCTGCCGCATCTGACGCACGGCCTCTTCGTAGGCGCTCGCCTTGGAGTAGGCCACTCCAAGATTGTAGCGGGACGGTGCGTGTCCGGGCATCAGTTCGACGGCACGGCCATACGACTGGCGCGCTTCTGCGTATCGCTGTTGGTGCAGAGCGATCAGTCCCAGTCCGCGGTGAGCGGCCACATCGTCGGGATTAAGAGAGAGGGCACGGCGGAAGGCAGCCATAGCCCTATCCTCCTGGCCAAGGAGGGACAGGACTTGGCCAGTGCCAGACCACGACCCGACGTGACTCGAATCCGCGCGCAGAATGCGATCAAAGTAAGCCAGCGCTTCGCGATGGGAGCCGGCCTCCAGCGCTGCCACACCTAACTCGTAGCGAGCATCGAGGTCGTCCGGGTCGCTCTCGACGGCCTGCCGACTGGCGGCTAGATGGACCGCGGGGTCAGCCGGCTCCGTTTCGCATCCGAGCCCGGCCAGCAGGGTTAGGACCCCTGCCATGCAACAAACGACTAGCGGGAAGGATGACACGAAGGCTCTCGGCCGGCTGCGTGGACCGAATAGGGCTCTATCCCCGCCGGCTCAGTGGCGATGAGGAATTGGTCAACGCGCACCGGCCCAATCGTCTGTACGATCCCGCTGGGCCAGCGGATGCAGATCTCATCGACCATCGTCCTCTCGCCTAGGCCGAAGTGAACCCTGAGATCGTTCTGCGACAGATAACCGCTGCCGCTGCGCACCTCCTCGATCATCACTAGGTCTCCGGCCCGCACAGTGATCCGCGCGCCGATCCCGTCGCGATTGCTCACTGTACCGACCGTCTTCACCGTGATCCAGTGGCCGCGGTTGCCGCCGTCATTCTGCAGCAGGATACCAGGGCCATTGTTGTTGCATACGTAGAGGTCCGTGTCACCGTCGTTGTCGTAGTCGCTCAGGGCCGCACCGCGTCCGACGAGCTGCCATTGCAGGCCGGGCCCCGACTGCTGTGTCACGTCGGTGAAGGTGCCGTCTCCCTCGTTGCGAAACAACTGGTCCTGTTGCGCGAACGTGACGGCTTGGTCAAAGAGTTGGGCCTTGTCGTTCACGTGCCCGTTGGCCATGAAAAGATCGAGGTCGCCGTCGTTGTCGTAGTCATAGAAATCCGTCCCGAAGGTCAGCACGGGAAGCGTTGCCGCGCCGACCCGGGTCAGGGCCGTGGCATCAAAGAAGAACCCCTTGCCTTCGTTGCGGTAGAGCCGGTTGTTCTCCCATTGAAAGTTGCAGACAACCAGATCGAAATCGCCATCGCCGTCGTAGTCCCCGAAGTCGGTCCCCATGCCGGCCTCGGGACGTCCTCCATTGTTCAGGGCCACGCCCGAGACCATTCCCACCTCCGTGAAGAAGCCCTTCCCGTCGTTGTTGAAGAGGAAGTTGGCCATGCCGTCGTTGGCAACGTAGAGGTCCGCGTCCCCGTCATCATCGTAGTCGCCGAAGACGACTCCGAGTTGTCGGCCCGCCTCGGTGTAGCCACCCACTTCCCGCGTCACGTCGGCAAAGCGCCAGGTACCGTCGTTCCGGTAGAACACGCCCGAGTCTCCCTCGTATTGCGCTGGATCACAGTAGACCCGGATCTTCCCCTGAAAACAGGCCTGATCCGCGTCCACGGAGAACTTGGCGTAGTTCGCCACGTAGAGATCGAGGTCGCCGTCCCGGTCCCAATCGGCGAAAGCAGCGCTTGAACCGACGCGCTCGTCACCGACACCGGCGTCGTCGGTGACATCGGTGAACGTACCGTTCCCGTGGTTCCGGTAGAGGACATTGGCACCGAAGTTCGTGACATACAGGTCCACGTAGCCGTCGTTGTCGATGTCCCCGGCACATGTTCCCATCCCGTATGATCGATCCCCTACGCCGGCGGCGGCTGTCACATTTTGGAACGATCCAGCCCCGTCGTTGCGGTAGAGGACATTTGCCGGCGGCTCGCCCTCGCCCTCAACCGCAAAACCCGGCAGAGGGCCGCTGTTGACGACGTAGAGATCCTGATGACCGTCTGCATCAAAGTCGAGGAAGGCAGCGCCCGACCCGTACGTCTCCACGTAATAATAACGACCACTGGCTCCATTTACGTGGGAGAAATCGATCCCAGCCTCGGCGGTTATGTCCACGTACTGGGCCCCAATTAGCTCGTCCCCGTCCGCTTCCGGTTCTGCGTCCTCGTCCCCACATCCGCCTCCCACCAGACTGGCAAGCAGGAGCCCCCCGAACAACCAACTGGCGGGCTGTCGGCGGCTTGGCGGGGGTCCGATCACTTTGGCTGGCAGGTGCAAACGCCCCCTGAATTTTGCTAGGAGTCCACTAGGTTGGGCAGCAGGTAGTCAACCAAACGCAGCGGCATGCCTCTCACTCTTGGAGGCCGGCAATCATCCTCAGAAAGATCACCGTGTTCGACTCTGACTCGTCGCGGAAATCGCGCCGTTCCCAGCGGCATCCGATATTCGCCGTGAGTTGGTATCCGAGGTAGGCGGACGCGTTCGTGAACTGCGCTGCTAGCACAAACTGCCTGAAGTCATCGAGATAGCCCACCGGTACTGGGTCCGGCCGCGACCTGAGATTGCGGAAAATCTCGTACTCGAGGCCAGACTCGAGCCAGAGCGTATTCGTAAGCTCGTTCTGGCTCACGAGGAAGAAGATCTGTGCCAACTCCTGCGTTTTGAGCTGGTCGCGCTGGGCGGGCGTCTTGCGCATGTAGAGCTGTTTCCACTTGGGCTGAATTTTCCATAGCGGACCTATGTCGATATTGTAGTCGGCCTTGGTGACCAGACCGAGCAGATGCTGATCCCGATTAATTTCCCCCTGATCCCCGCGCTGATGGTAGACCTCGTGCTTCAGCTTCGCGTGCAGGTTCAGCGGTGCCCAACGCAGGTAGTCGGCCTGCAGATAAGCCGTGTTGGTCAGGGCATCCTGAGCGATCAGCGGGTCGAGAACATCCTCCATCCCGCCGCCAGACAGAGGGGGCTGGACCCACATGATCACGTCGTCGGGGATGTTGTCTTGGACGCTCCGCAGGAAGTCGAAGTACTGGAGCTCTAGGCCGTGACTTGGATAGTCTGCTGCCCAGGTCAGCATGCCATAGGTCGACTTGCTGCGTCGGTTACTGCCCAACTGGTCCTCTCGGAAACGACCGATCATCACGCGGCTGCCCGGCGTGATCTCGACGCCGACGTAGACATTGTAGCCCTCGTGATCCCGCTTGTAGGGAAAGTCGGGCTCGCGGTCGTTCTCGAACCGGTCGATGATCGTGTTGTTGTTCATGTCCGTGCCAAACAGGAACTCCAACGGATCTACTCGGTAGCGAATGAAGGGCTCCACGTAGTCAGGCTGGGAGTTGTCGTTCTGGTTGAAGTCGGACACGAGATCGTTGTTCTCGTCGTACCCGGGAAAGACTTCGCGATCGGAGAACTGCAAATCCGTATCGGAGCTTCCGCCCCCGGTGTAGCGCCGTTTCCAATCAGGGTACCGGTCCTGGTCATCGTTGTCGTCGATGAACTCGTACAAGTACACGAGTTCGTTCTCGTAGTTTACGACGCCGCGAGAGTCGGGGATGAACATGCTCGTGTTATAGTCGGGGTCCATACTGAAGGCTTCGCCATAGACGAACCACGGATACCGCATCTGCGAAGCCGTCACGTAGTAGGCCTGAGCTTGGTTCTTGGCTAGTTGCTGATTGCGAGTGATGCCCTCATTCGGGAACCGGCGGAACCGGCGGTTGAGGTCGAACTCGCCTCGCAGGTTGAATCCGGCCAGGTCCGAGACCTCGAAAGTCATCCCAAGGATCTCGTTGGCTGTCGGCAGTCCATAGTCGAAGCGCAGGACTTGCTGATTCGACCCGTCCCGGATGTTGCCGGCGGCCCTCGCCTGGGGCAGGAACACCGGCTCGCCGGTGTTGTTCGTCTGCAGGTTCGACGTCATCTCCACGAAGTAATCGTTGGCCACGACCAACTCGACCTCAATCCGGCGGATCTCCTTGAGATCCGTGATCGAGTCCTCAAGGGTCGGGAAGAAGTCGCGCTCGATGTCGTATGTCAGCAGAACGACATCGCCACCGCTGGCCTCGATGAGCCCCCGCCGCTGTACGCCGCCGTCGACGAGGGGCTTGATCTCCGGATGCTCGACGCCGTCGATGAAGATTCGCTCGCGGTACAGAAGGGTGCCACCGACTCCGTCCTCGGGTGAATCATCGGACAGACGCACGACGAGACGGCGGACATTTCCCGTATTCAGACGGCCCGAGAGCGTCCCCTTCATCGAATTCTGTGTCACGTTGAGGTTGCTGTTCCAGTGCCCGGCGTTCACGTAGGTACCGCCAAGCTTCAGGAAGTCCCCCATCTGCATGATACCACGCCAGCCGAGCAGATTGGTGAATACCGTCGTCGCCGAGGACGGATTGTCGCGCGAGATAGCCACGGGCGCTGGATTGTTGGCACGAGAAGCCAGCAGAGTCATCTCGTACTTGTCCGTCGCCAAATCCCACTGGACACCGTCAAAGAGAGGCTTCGAGAAAGTCATCGGTGTCAGGGTTGTTCGTATCAACTCACCTACCATGAAGGACGAATGGAACTGCCCTTGAGAAGTGGACGAGACCACGAGACGGTTGAACCAAGAGCCAAACTCTGGCGACTTGAACACGCCGCTTCCGAGCTCCGTCGGCTGCGCCTGGCTCCACTCGTAAATTCGCCAGCCCCGGGTGATGTAGTTGCCGTAGAGATCGTAGTAGCGATCACCCTCGAGTTCGGTATTCACGTAGCGGCTGTACTGGCGGCGCGCGTAGTTGGTGTACTCCCAGTTCTTCCACTCATACATCTGGTAGAGGGTCTGGGGCAGATACCACTTCCGCAGCACAGGGGCGATCGTCTCCGCAGAGACGCGCGGACCGGACGTGACATAGGGGTCGAAAAAACCTGCCGCTAAGTCAGCGGCAACTCGCCCCTGCAGAACTAATAACATCAAAACGGCTGCAATGACCGTTGACCGAGTCTTTTTACCTATACCCATGACCATCTCTCTCAGTAGGCTACATCGATGATTCGGTGCAGAACCTCATCGCCGGCATCAGCAGAGACGCGAAGCTGGCAGATATACGCGCCTGGAGGTACTAACTTGCCCGCCTGATTCCTCCCGTCCCAGGCATGGATCCCATCGGCTGCCTCGAGGACGCGAACCAACTGCCCACTCAACGAGAAGATCTCGACGTCGGGTTCGGCGCGGACCTTGGTCAGGAGGAAGCGGATCTCGAGCTGATCGTTGACCCCATCTCCGTTTGGCGTCACAAGGTTAGGACTCAGGTCGAGGTTGCGGATCAAGCGGCCCCCCGCAGCGGCGGGTACGTACACGGATGTCAGGCCCGCCTCCTCTTCTCGCACGCCCTGCAAAACACCCGTGTCCGAATTCCGCACCCAGGCGTCGAAGCGGGTCGCGGCCTCGATCAGCCGGGTTGCAAAGGAGATCGTCACCGGGTCGCGGCGATTGAATGTCGGCAAGGTGACGCTCAGGGAGTCGTCCCGCATCTCAACGGCGATCGGTTCTGCGTCGTTTTCCCCGATGCGGATCGTCACATTATCGACCGGGCGGGGCACGAGGATGAGGACCTGATTGAAGCCCGGCCCGGCGCCGATAGCCGGCTTGATGAGGTAGTCGAAGCGTTGGAGCGAGTCGAGTCCTGCCTCGCGGGGTAGGATCCGGCCGGTCACGCCGCCGCGCAGGAGGGGATCCTCGAAGTTGATGGCGATAGACCGCAGGGTCGCCGCGGTGTCGGGAGTGTCGCTGAGCAACCGAACCTGCAACTGCACGAAGCTACGTGGGCTCGGCGAGAGGAACGGTTGACCAGACCGCAAGTAGGTGCGACTCCAGGTGCTCCAGTCGGAACCAGGGCGTCTGATCTCCACGACGGGCTGCTTCTGCGACTTGGGCAGTTTGTTCCACAGCGCAACGGGAATCTCCACCCCCGCCTTGTTGTAGTACTTGCTTTCTATGATGAAGGTATCCCCCGTCCGGGAGCGCAGCTCGATGGATGCTTCCGGCGGCGCGTCCAGATCCCACTCGATGCTGGTGATGCTCTTGGTCGCCCCGAGGTTGATGTAGTCGGAGGTCATCTCCACGGTCGCCGGGTACCCCCCACCGAACCACAGGTGCTCCCAGAGCCGGATGAAGTGGTTGTAGGGATCCCCATTCGCGTTGAACTTGTTGACCACGTGGTAGAACACGTAGCGCACCGGCCGCATTGGGAACTGGAAGTCATAGATGTAACGGGGCGGGGCGACCAAGAGGTTGTCGACCTCGGTCAGTTCCTCATAGTCGAAGTTGCTCTCGACGCGATCCCCTGAGAAGCCGGTCAGTTCTTCGCCGTCGGACGTGAACATGATGAAGCCGTGTTGACGGTTGCTCCCGCCGCCGGAGGTGCCGAAGCCTTCGCGGAAGCTGATCGCCACGTGGCGATCGAGCCAGAAGGTCGCGCCGAGGTCCCACTCGTACCAGGCTCCCGAAAACTCCCAGTCTCCCGCCGCGTCCCGCTCGGCAGTCACCGACCACCATTCATTCATATCGCCGTCCATTACACTAGCGACGCCTTCCGTGTCGGTCCCGGAGACGATGTTGCCGCCGCGGTTCAGGGTGCCGAGGGCAATGTTATCGCCCGGCGTCCACACTTCGATCTCTGCCAAGGCGGCGTCAGCCTGCGCCTTGTCAACCACGAAGCGGATATACTGCACGACATTGAAGCTCAGGGTGTCGCCCGTGGCTAGATACGCGCCGGTCGCGCCGGCTGGATCAATGATGCTCAAGTCGTAGTCGATGACGGTCTTGGTGTTGGGCTCAATCGTACTGCCGATTCGGGTGAACAGGAAGACGTCGTTTTTAAGACTGGTCCGTGCGCCCTCGGCGGTGTACAGCGTGAAGTCCCGAAAGGGACGGGCACCGCTGGTATCTGGGAACACCAGCCGGATTCTGTTGGCGATCACAGTCCGACCGAGATCCACTTCGAGCCACAGGTCCTCCAGATCGTCACTTGGCGAGGGTTGCCACCAGGTCGTGATGTCGCTGTCGATGACGCGCGACGCCGTCGTCTGGCCCGACCCCACCCGTCGCACCCCGCCGAAGACCAGCCCATCATCCTTGGTCAGGTGCTCGAACTCGAAGGCGTTGGCCGCGGCATTGATGCTGTGCCGATAGCGACGCAGACGGATACTGCCATCGTTTGCCAGCACCACCGCGTCGCCGGGCAGGCTCCAGGTCTTCCAGGCGGCGCGACTCTGGATCCGGTACGTCCCCGCTTCGACGCTCTGCCCTAGGGCAGTCAGGAAAAACAGCAGCGCCAGCGTCCATGTACCATGTCGATAGTTCATCTTATGATCTCTCTCAGTACGCCACGGCGACAATGCGCAGTTTATCGACCGGACCCGCGTGGGTCTCGACCCGCACGCGACAGGCGTAGAGTCCGGGCATCGCCAGGCGGCCATCGTCCAACATGCCGTCCCAGTTGATCCCGTAGATCTCCTGATCTAGCTGGTCCTCGAGCAACGAGCGTACTAGTCGGCCAGACAGATCATAGATGCCGACACTCACTCTCACCCCCTTGACCCCGAGCAGCGCAAAGGAGACCGTCGTTGCGTCGTTGACCCCGTCGCCGTTTGGCGTCAGCACCGATGGAATCAATTCTAGACTAGGTATCACTTCGAGTCGGGTGATCTCGGACTGCACCTCGATGTCGTTCGTCGTTACGTCGGGATTCGCATCACCCGGATCGATCGACTGCGGCAGCACCTCGCCGGTCGTCGAGAGCACAGTTCCCGTGAAGTGCGAACTGAAACTCAAAGACGCCCCTCGGAAGAGAATGCGCACCGGCGGGTTATCCGACGGCTGGACGCGGTGAGAGGGGAAGTAGACGGTCAACTCCTGAGGTGCCGTACGAAAGCTGTCCGGTTCAACCGGAACGAGGGGATCACCCATTTCGAAGCCGACGAATTCGGGCGTTGACGGCGTGAAGAGCCGTACGGCGTCGAAGCCTTCTTGGTCGCCTGCGAAGCTGGCGCGCAGGTCGAAGGTGAACACCGTGTCGCGACCCACCTCGGTCCTGGCGATACCGGCCAGCGGTTGAGGATCGTCCCGTAGAGCCACTTCCCCAACGACTCGGCTCGCCAGCAGCTCGGAGATTTCAAAGTCGATGGAATTGAGACGGCCGAAGGTCTGGACATCCTCGCTCTCGATGGTGAACTGAAACTGCAGGAAGCGACGCCCATCAGGAGACTGGACGGGTGCTCCGGACGTCCGGCTCGGCGAAGACCAGAAGGACCAGTTGTCGACATCGTTGACTACAGAGCCCCGGAGTCCGGGACGTACTACCCCGGTGGCGGTTGGCGGGAGGGCCTTGTTGAACTCCGCCTCGGTGACCTCGCGCTCGCGGCCGATCTGCGTGATGACGTGGTAGACCAGAGGCGTATCGTCGTGGCCGGTTCGCGTTTGCATTGACAGGTGAACCTGAGCCGTGGAGTCGAGTAGGGCCTCGTCACCGATTTGCCGGAAGGGCGTCAGGTCCCAGTTGACGCGGCCGAAATTGAACGGCCCACCCATATCGAGTAGGTAAGATACGAACCAGGTTCGCGTCGGATATCCGTCGGCGTAGGCCTCGATTTCGGAGAGGGTCTCCGTGAACCCGCCAGAGACGCCTAGGCTAAAATTGAAGCGAAGAAAGCGCATCATGGTAGGCGGCAGCGACAGATCGACGACCCGTTGTTGGTTATTGAAGCTCTTGGCGATCTCGATGTCCAGAGGGTGGTAGGACGTTTCATTGGCCAGCAGGAGCAGATCCGTGGGTTCGAGGGCGCCGGTGATCTCGTAGCCTCGCGGGAACAAGTTCTTGAACTCCTCTCCTGCGACCGAGTATCCTGCGTTTGGCGCATAGAAGACTATGCGCCAAACGGGCATGGGTACGCCCAGATCGAAGGTCCACTGGGTGAAGAAAGGAGTGAGAGCACCGAGAGGATCCCCGTCAATCAACAAGGGGTTGCCACCCCGTATCCCGCTTTGGATCCGCCAGAAGCGGGGCGTCAGGTTGAGCTTGAACCCCGAGGTGCCCTGCCCCGACTTTCTAGTCGTCCAAGTGAATCCGAGGAGGTTGATGATTTGTCCCAGATCGCCGGTCCCTCCGTGGAGGATGTTCTCCTCCGGCAGGAACCGACGCGGCTGTAGACTGCCCTGGGCGGTCGTATCCTCGAGGGCGGCGATCTCCTGCGCGACGTCCGCCCAAGGCACACCCCCTTGGCCGATGACCAAGTGACGCACCTCGGCTGTGACGACCGTCGTCCAAGCCATAGCGAGGAACACACCCCACAGGCCCCATGCGACTCGTCTAGGTCCAAATTCAATAAACGACATGGACTATCCTCACTTGGCTGAGTCCTTCTTGTCCGGTCATCACCGTGAGGCGAGCCACGTAAATTCCCGCTACGACGAGATTGCCGGCTTGGTCCCTGCCATCCCAAGGATCCTCGAACGAGCCAGCACGACGCGGGGTGTTGGACACTTCGCGGACGACGCGGCCGGACAGATCGTAGATAGCTAGGCTAACATCCGTCGCTTCTACGAGGCGGATGATCGAGGAGGAGAAGACGCCCTCGTCGTTTATGCCATCCCCATTGGGCGAGATCACGGCGGGAGCCATAGTGAAGGCATTGATGACGCTCCCACCGCTACCGGAGAAGAAGATTCTCAGGGAGTTAGTGCTAACTTCCTCATTGGCGTCGCCCTCGGCGATGTTCTGCGGCAACCTGCCCCTCGTATCGATTAGCTGCCCTTCGAGGAACGTCGTGAACAGGAGCGAACGGGTACGGAAGGTCACTCGAAGTCGTTCGTCCCGACCTTGCTCGACGCGATTGCTGGGGAAATATACCCTCAGCCCGCCATCTTCTTCCCGGACGCTGTCCGGCTCGACGTTGCTTAGAGGAGAACCGATCTGCAGTTGCAGGAACTCCGGGCGGGCGGGCGTGACGATCCGCACTCCGTCGAAGCCCGAGAAGGGGGGATCCCCCATATCTACGCGGATGTCGTAGGTCAGCGTCGTGTCGACTCCGGCCCGGACGGAGGTCCGTCCGAGTGGTGGATTGGGCTCCTCGAGGAGGGCGACCTCCCCCACTGCACCTGCTGCGACTGGTGTGGAGTAGGTGATTGCGAGGCTGTCCACCTGCATGGCGTCCGACGTGGTGCTGGCGAACTGCAAGTTAAACCGGAAGTAGTCACGCGGGCCGGGCAGGTGGTCGAGCTTCGTGGAATACAAACCGGTGGAGTCCGCTTCGATCGGATCGGTCCAGTTGCTCCAATTCACGAGATCCTGCACGATGGACCCCTTGACTCTGTCCGAAAGACCCGCGTAGGCGGAGCCGGTGGTCTCTTCCTCACGGCCCGTCCTCTCGTCGACGATCTCGTAGTAGCGAAGGGGCGTGTCGTCTTGTCCGTTGTGCAGTTGCAGCGTCACGCGGGCCTCTGCGTCAGGGGTCGGAACCAGCGTCCCGTCCTCCTGCCGGCGGACCTTTGTCACTCGGAAAGAGAGCGTCCCAAAGTTGACCACTGTCGGTAGCTGGATGAGAGAAGATTGGTAGGTTCCCTTGGGCACAAACCCTTCGCCGTGGATTTCGATTTCAGCTAGTTCAAAGGGATTGGCCGACAGAACTCGCAGGCGCACGAAGCGTAGCAACTGCGTGGGGAAGTCGATCTGGGCCCGCCAGTTGCGGCTTAGCTGCACCTGCCGGACGATCTCGTAGAGCGGCGCGCCTTCCTTGCTGTAGCTGCGACCATCGCTAACGGCAATCTCGTAGGAGCGAATAAAGTCTTCCTGCGCTGTTGGTCGCGGGTAGAAGATGATGCTGCTGGCAGGGAAGGAGGTTCCCAGATCCATGAAGAAGATCCGCCCCTCTTGGTTGACGCCGAAGGTCTTGAACCGATCGCCCGTCGAGGTAGTGACATCTCCATCGACGAGGATGGTGCTGCGGTTCTCGGCGGCACCCGTCAAGGCCGCGTTGTCCCAGATATGGCCGCTCCCATCGGAGACGAAGTCCTTCGGCGGAGAGTTCTTCCACTGGACAGCTTGGGTCACGTTGTCTGCGAGGGAGAAGACGACTGGGCTCAGAATCTCGGGCGTCGTGAGATCGATGCCGGCGGCGATGTCCGCGTGCGTGGACCAACTGGCACCGCCTCGGTCGACAAGCCAGATCTCTGTCTGAGCGTGCGCCGAGATGGCGATGCCCGCCACGAGTAGGACCCAACGGACGCGCATCGCGAACCTGCTCACCTCTGGGCGGTGAGTTCAGGAGGAGGTTGGTATCCTCTGTGCACTTCGCGCTGGTAGCGGAAGGTCAGATCGATGGTTTCCGTGGGCTCGTTGCGGTAGTCGAAACGCACGGCGACATCATCGATATGCACGGCGAACTCAGTGACGTCGTGGTCCAGCTTGGGGAACAGGACGTAGCCTGCCAAGTCCAGACCGCTGAACACGACATCTGCCGTGTAGAGGTTGCGGCGCAGTAGGTCCCGCCGCTCCTGATAGTCGTTGTAGTTGTTGCCGGTGTATGCTTGGGCCTGGGAGTAGTAGTACTCAACCACTTCCGCGAAGGTGAGGGCTTTGTAGGTGCGGCGACTCGTGGAGGACACCAGTTCCATCCGCGCAGGATCAACGCGGACCTTCGGATAGGCATAATTCTTCACCGACAAGAGGAACACCGTGTACTTCGGTGGCGTGAAGCTCTCACCGAGAGGTTTCCAGTCGCCGTAGGTGAAGGGATTGGTAGCCGTCGCCCCTCCCGTGGAGTGGGCAGGGAACTGTCTGTTCAGCTCCTCGTCCGTCATCGGCCGCAGGCCGATCTCCAGACGTTCAAAGACGTAGGTAACCGAGCCGTCGTCTCCCACGACCATGTGGGCTTCTTGCGAGGCTTCGGGAACCGGATGGATCGGCCCGCCGAAGTATCTGCCACAGCCGGCCAGGAGCACTAGGAATGACAGTTGCAGTACGCGGAACTGTTTCATGGCCGCTTTCGTCGGGAGTCGATCCTTAAGGAAATCCAGCCCGGCCCGTTTGTGCGGGCCGGGCCGGGAGGCAATTGTGGAGCGCGGCGGCGACACGAGATCACCACCGGAAGCAGACTTGCCGGCTAGATGGACGCAGTCAAGATACCTCTGGTCCATCTAGCCAGATCAGAGGCACTACTTGTCGAACGATGCCTTGATCATCCCCCAACTGTTGTTCTCCACCGCCGTGGCCATCATGTCGTATTCGCCGACGGCCAGCAGGGTGTAGTCGGAGGCGAAGGTAGCATCCCAAGCAGCACCGTTCTCGGCTGCAGTCGATAGCTGCACATCGCGGTTTCCGGTGTCGGCTTCGTTCAACTGGTAGGTGAGACCGATCGTCTCGCCAGCGGTCAGGATATGCCGAACACTGGCGGCCTCGCCCTCGAGCGAGAGGTCGTCGAAGATCGGCATCGCGTACTCGTAGCTGACGATCACGTTCGGCGTCAGATTCGTGGCCCCGGCTGGTTCCACGACGATGTTGGCCTCCGCCAGGGCGTCAACCCAGTGCATCTCGGGCGGTGCTTGGTGGCGCAGCCACCACGTGCCGTTGCCGTACCCCGTGTCGTAGCCGCCTGGCTCCGAAATATGCATCGTGAACTGCTGACCGTTGGCGCTGTGGACGAGACCCTCGCCCTTCATTGGGCCGCCGCTGTTGTCGGCGTCGGGAATGATCTCAAGGTCATCGTCGAGCCAGCCGTTGTCCGACTCGGTCTGCGCTATATGCAGCGTATCATCGGTGACGCGGGCGAAACCATAGAGGCGGTTGTCGCGATCCGCACCCGTCCAGCCCGTCATGACGATGACATCGATGTCAGCCTTGGAGGGAATTTCACCGGTGATGATCTCGATCATATCGTCGGGACCATAGGCAAAGGTCTGGTCGAACCAAGCCCAGTCGTCACCATTACCATCGATGGTAATGGTGGCACCAGTCGGAATCTCCAAGGCGAAGTAACCGATACCGTTGGCATTACCGGCAAAGCTGGCGGATGCTCCTATTAGCAGCGCGGCAGCTAGGAGGATAGCTTTCCTCAGCAACATACTTCTTCTCCTTCGTTTCGCTATGGGTAGGCTTCAGATACATCGCCCATAGCTTGGACGAATTAATCCCAGCACCGTCTCTCGGTGCTAAGGCACATCTTCGTGCAAGAAAGGGCCAAAATAAGTAAGATATCCGACGAATGTCAAGATAAGATAAATAAGGTATTATATTAATTGCCGCGAGATAACCGGCCGTGTAATGGCCCCTAACCCCTGGCGGCAGGAATAGCGCAGACTCTTGCGATAGAAGTGGATGTTACTATAACTATAAAATGCCCTTTCTGAGGGCATTAGACCATCTCGAGCGGGCATTCTTCCGGATTCCCGCTCATTGTTGCGCCGCGACTGGAGCGAACCGCATGCTGTTCCGCTTGCTTCTCCACTCCCCTCTATTCGGTTGGACCGCTGTGATGGGCTGGGCAGACCCCCACGGCTCTCTCGTGCCCGACACGACCGTCGTCGCCCGGGTAGCAGACCAAGCGATTACCACGGACGATGTGGCCCGGATCCGAAAACGCCTCCTGCGATTGGGTCGCGATCAGCTATCTCCGGCGCAGGCTTTGCGCCCCCTGATTGACCGGAAGATCCTGTTCCTAGAAGCCGAAGCGCGGGGATTGGCTGCCGACTCGCTAGTTTTGGCACAGCTTGAGGCCGCCAGGAACCAGCGTCTCGTCGATCGCCTGTATCTACAGGAAGTATCCCAGTCGATCTCTGTGTCGGAAGCCGAAATCCGTGCGCAGTACCAAGCCCTCGGCTTGGATCGCAAGAGGGAAGTCCGTGGCCGCCACATCGCCGTGGCCACCGAAGGAGAGGCCGCGCGGATGCTGGAGCAGTTGCAAAACGGCGCGGACTTTGCCGAACTGGCCCGGCAGTCCTCGCTTGATTCGGCCTCGGCTGCCAAGGGCGGCGATATGGGATTCTGGCAAGAGCAGGATGCCCAGCGCAGTGGATTCGTCGAGACCCTCTTCGCGCTCGACATCGGGGAAATATCCGAGCCGTACCGAGACGCGCGGGGCGGCTATCACCTGATCCAGGCCACGGAGGAGCAACTCGTCGGATTCGAGCGGCAGGCCGCAGGGATCCAGCGGTCCCTTGAACGGCAGAAAAAGGACGCGCGTTGGCGCACCTACCTCGATACACAAGCAGAGCGATCTGGATTTGAGATCGACCAGAGCACGCTCGATTTTCTGATCCAACAGGGGCGACGTGCCCAGGACTTGATCCCCACTGTGGCGCCGCAGGACGGGCAGCGGGTTCTATGCCGCTTCGACGGCGGCTCGATCGGGCTGGCCGAATACGTGGAGATGCTCCGGGCCGTCTCCGCTCGTCGCCGCCCCTCGCCCGTCGATAGCGCGGACATCACTCATTTCGTACGGACCGAAGCACTCATAACCCACATCCTCCCGCAGATCGCCAGAGAACGGGGCTGGCTGGAGGAGCGGCAGATGCGTCGGGCCCTAGCGCAGAAGCTCGAGGAACTGCTGGTGGACCGCCTTCGTCGCGTCGAGGTGGAAGAGCCCTTCCTCGGCGAGCCCTTGCTTCGTTCCTACTACGACGATCACCAGGATGAGTTTCGAGTCGAAGCACGTACCGTCGTCGAAGGTGGCATCCTGTCTTCAAGCCAGCAGGCGACGGCCGTCGCCGCGCGAGCAAAAGCCGGCGAAGATCTCTTCGAGATCATGGCGGACTATCCCCTGTTTCTGGGAGAGTTCCGCAAGTACGACGTGTTCACCATCGCCCCCGGCGACACGACAGGTGCTCGGGATGCTATGGTCGAGGCGGCAGACGGGATGGTACTAGGCGAGATCCGTGGCCCGGTGGTGATCCGCTTTGCAAATAATCAGACAGGCTTTGTCGTTCTCAAACTGTTGGAGATGCGACCGTCCCATATCCTTCCTTTCACCGCGTCCGAGGTCCAGCAGACGGTGCGCCGCAAAGTCAGGGCCGAACGCTACAGGGAAATTGAGATCGCATTCGAACAGTACATGGAGACGCTCCGCCAGCAATACGCCCCCCAGATCGTGATTTACCAGCACGTGCTGGATGCTCTGCCGACGGGCTGAAAATCTCAGAAGGGGTCCTTTTATGCCTTGGACCGAAACGTCTGTCACGGACGAACTCAATTCATTGCCGATGGCCTAGTGGATGAAGACGAGAGGTAAACGTGAAAGCCGAGAGCACAAGCCCGACACATTCCCGGATCTACCTAGTCTTTCTCGTGGCAACCGCCTTCTGCTGCGGTTTGTTGATCATGGTGATCGAGGTTCTGGGCTCGCGGGTCATTGGTCCCTTCTTCGGCGTCAGTCTGTTTGTCTGGACGTCGCTGATTGCGGTCGCCATGATCTCCTTGGCCGCTGGCTACGCGGCAGGTGGGATCTTCGCCGACCGGCACGCCGACGCCCGATTTCTCTACGGCATCATCTTTCTGGCCGGCCTTGCGGTCCTACCCATTCCCTTCGTTAAGGTTCCCGTTCTGAAGTTGGGCGTAGCGCTCGGCCTGCGGGCAGGTGCGTTTTTTAGCACCATGGTTCTGTTTGGGCCATCCCTGTTCCTGCTCGGCTGCGTATCCCCTTTCCTGATCAAGATCGTGGCCAGGGAAGTCTCTAACATTGGACGGACGGTGGGTGCCTTCTATGCTGTATCGACCATTGGCAGCGTCTGCGGCACCGTGCTCACCGGCTTCGTCCTCATCGCCTACATGGAGGTCAGCCACATCTTCCTCTTGGTAGGCTGCCTGCTGATTCTGCTGGCCGGATGTTACTTCTTCTTCTTTCGGCGCGCTGCTTGGGCTGCGGCTGCGGTCTTCTTCTTGGCGCTACTCTGGGCGCACGACGAGAGCGATGCGGCGGTCCGCAGCCTGCCGAACGGTGCTCGCATCGAGCTATTGGCACACCAGGATAGCTACTACGGCAACGTGAAGGTCGTGCAGTATGTGTTCAAGAATAAGCGCAATCGCGAACTGATCATCGACGGGTTGGTACAGGGCGGGAATTTTATCATCCTCGATGTCTTTAACGGCGATACGACACCCTCGCACGTGATCAGCCTCGAGGCCTTCGAGTTGATCGGCCGGAATCTCAGCGACGAGGGCGTACTCGGCATCAATCTGGTGGCGACGTTGAAGGGGAAAACCCTGATGACTGCCTCGATCGTGAAGACCCTCCGGCAGGTATTCGACCAAGTTGACCTGATCCCTACCTTCGATCCAGACGAGGACGAGTGGGGAAACGTCGTGGTGCTGGCTTACTTCGGTGACGAGGCGGCCTTTCCATCGGATCTGTTCGCCGGCGAGACGATCCACCCTTTCGCTAGGAAAAGGATCTCCACCTTCAGGCAGTTTTCCTTCGACGAGGGGGTGCCGGCCATCATTCTGCGCGACGACTACAATCCGCTGGACAGCTACGATCTGGAACTGAAGGAAGCCAATCGGCGAGACATTCTGCAGACCACGGACTGGGATATCTTGGCGCGTTGAGTTGGGTCTCTATGCTCTCCCGGTTTTCGGTCCAAATTATAGCAAACTACATTCTGTCAGCGGGACTTTCAATCGTGAAATGGATGCCGATTGTTATCGGTGCGGCAATCGCACTATATGGCTGTGGCCCAAAAGTTAAAACTGAGACATATCCCGATGGACGGGTCAAAGTTAAATACCAGTACTACAAAAACGAAGCAAACGAGTTAATCAAACACGGCCCCTATATAGCGTATTATATAAGCGGCAATCCGCAAACACAGGGCATGTACAAGGACAACAAGAAAGATGGAAAAATTGTCTATTACTTTGAAGATGGGACCAGAAAATCGGCAGAGACTTATAGCGCAGGTAGCCTCCACGGCCCCTTTACAGACTATTATGAGGATGGAACCAAACGTTCGAAAGGAACCTATAAAGCGGGGCAGTTCCACGGAGCCTATACCAAGTACTATGCAAACGGGCAAATAGAATTATCCGTAGTCTTCAAAGACGGTCAATGGCACGGCCCCTATATCAGTTACTACCGCAACGGGAATAAATGGCTAGAAGGGTTCTATACAAACGGCCGCGAGAGCGGGATCTGGACTCATTACGACGAATCAGCAAAAAAGACAAACGGGCCCCTTGTCTCCTACTACGAAAACGGGCAAAAAAAATGGGAGGGATCCTACACAGACGGAAATCCCGATGGAATTTTTGTAATCTTTGATGTCCAGGGCAATAAGGTAAGGCGGGATGTGTGGGAAAAAGGGCAATTGATAAAGAGATCAAATTGCGAAGAGAATCCCGGCGACTGTGCGGACAGATGATTTCCGTCCCAAATTTTTGTATGGACTCCTATTCTCCATCTCTCCAAGCTCCCTCAGTAGCCGCCAGTCGCTGTATCAAGGTATCGGGCAAAGCCGCTTCCAACTCGTCTTGGTACACTGTGATGCGATCTTGGTACTTCTCCAGCAAATCGTCGACTAGTTCCTCGAAGAGACGGTCTTCTTTCTGCCGACGCAGCAGTGAGTGCGCCCGTCGTGCCACTTTGGAAAACGGAGGGAGTTCTCCTTCTACGCGGCGGAGTACTTTGAACAGGCTGTACCCACCCTTGACCTGGACAGGTCCAACGATTTCCCCTAGTTCGGCCTCCTGTACGGCCTCGTAGAGCTGCGGGTTGACATAGCGATCGCGGCCGTGCAGGTGTACCTGTCCCGGCTCTTCCTGCGACTCGGTGCGGATGGTGTGTTTCCGGGCTAGGTCGATAAGGGTTGCGTCCCCGCGCTCCAATGTTGTGAGCAGATCCCGCGCTTTTTCTTGGGTTTCGACCAGTAATTCGATCAGATCAAACTGGTCGGATTTGCGAAACAAATCCTCGTGCGACTGATAGAACTCCTGCGCCTCTTCCTCGCTGACTACGGCCTTGTCTTCCACTTCTTCCCTGCGGGCTTGCCGAACCATGAACTCCCAGCGCGTCTGCTCCAGCCAATTTTGTTCTTCTGGTCGTTCGGGGATGCCCGCTCTCTTTGCCGCCTCCAGCAAAATGGCTGACTCCATGACGGTGGACTCAGCGGCTGCAACTACCTCAGCGCTGTCCTTCATCCCCGAGCCAGAGAGCGCCCGCCCGGCATCTTCCCACAGCGCATCCACGCATTCTCCCACAGTCACCTGCCCGCCCTGATAGGTGAAGAGGGGCTGGAACGCTTCTCTAGCTGAAAAATGCCGGCGATGCACCGGGGAGTACGCGGCCGCTTTTTTCAGGAGAAGTTCTAACCCTGCGGATTCGATTTTCCAGCCAAACTCCCGGGCTAGAGACCGGCCCTTTTCTCTTTTGGCCTCTTTGAGCTTTCCTGCATGGAGCACGGAGCGAATGCGGGACCGGTGTTCATTTAGGCTCCCGGGCCGGTCCTGGAGAAAGCGCATGACCAAGTAGCGTTTATTGATGGGCAGGATGTCGGACACGACGCCCACCGGCAGTTCGCGGAATACCTCATCTGGAATTTTTAATCGGCGGGCTTGCTGCCGCGAAATATACCCCCATACGCCACCTTGGGTGGCCGACCCCTTGTGGACGGAGTATTGTCCGGCCAAATCCGCGAAAATTTCGCCAGCGGCGAGCTTTGCGAGCACCTCTTGGGCCTGGGATTCTTCCTCGACTAGAATACCGGCTAGTTGGCGCTGACGCCCTAGGTCCTTTTCCTCGAAATGCCTGCGGATATCCGCCTCGTCAACTTCTACCTGGATGGGTGGCTGCTCGTTGCGATAAACTTCGATGAGGTGTTGGTGCCAGCTCGCTGTAAGCCGCTTTTGGACCTCCATCGACTCCTGCAATTCCCAAACTTGGGCCTCTAGGTAGAGCAGGTGCTTGACCAGCAAACTGCGCAGATAGTCCTCCCGCGCTGCCGCTCCCTCCTGCTTGGAACGCAGACTCCGAGGGGTGGAAATGGCGAAGTCGCGCAACTCGCCGGCTTGGAGGACCGTATCTCCAATCCGCGCCACCACGCCGGGCGCGGCTTGGGGAGGGTCCTCGGATGTTGTAGTACACGCGGTGAATAGACCAAGTAGAAAAAGGCGAGAGAGCTGACCCCACCCACTTCCCGTCCTGCGTCTTCTCATGTTCCTTTGAGACATTAATTAATACACAACCGCTAGGGTTCCCATGTACACATTGTTTCCTTGGTCGGCATCGGCAACTAGTTGGTAAACGTACAGGCCCGGCGGCACCACCTGCCCGGCATCGTCAAAGCCCCTCCAAGATATAGCGTATTGCCCGTTGGCCTGCTCTGCGGAGCGGTGCCAAATCCGCTGGCCAGAAAGATCAAAGATCTCAACAGATACCTGAATGGACTGGATGACCTGTAGCAGGCTGTAAGATATTTCTACTGCATCATTCACCCCATCGCCATTGGGTGTCAGATGGCGCTGCGAAATCTCTACGGATGCAAGTAGAGATCTATCCAGGTCCCATTTCACCAGCAGGTCATCCGTATCAATGTCCGGCGTGGCATCTCCCGGCACGATGATCTGCGGTATATCTCCCTCCCTCTTGGTATCGAATACCCGGCCGGTGAAGCGCGTGCCGTACACCAGTACTTCGGCGTCAAAGTCCACTTCGAGCAAGGTTGCGTGTTCAGTTATCCGGTTCTCTGGAAACGAGACCGCGAAACCGTCTGCCCCCACGTCCTCGGAGTATTCGACCGGATTGCCATTGATCCTGACTTCCTTGATTGCCGCCGGCAAAGGCGTGGCTACTTGCAGACCGTCAATGCCGCCGTCCTCGGACTCCAAGATAGCGCGCACCGCATAGGTGAAGGCCGTCTTTTTGCCGGGAATGACTTGTTGGGGAGTCAACTCGGCTATGAATTCCCTGCCGAATAGAGGCGTGGAAAATTCCACTGCTAGAGAATCAATCCGGCTCCTGGACAGCGGAGAGAAGGATTGAAAATCGATTCTGAACTGAACGTATTGTGCCGGAGCTAAAGCGATGAGGGGTTCCTCCCCAGTTGAAGGATAAGGAGCCGACCAGCCGCTCCAATTCTCGGTATCGGGCTGGATGGATCCTTTTTCTGTCGGTCTGAGTTTTTTGTACTGAGCTCGCGTTACCCGTTCTTCCCCTGCCAGCCCCAGACCAGTCAGACGATGGTACACAAAGGGGTCTTCCGTCTGCCCGGTGCGCGTGCGGATCAGCAGAGCACTGCCCGAATCGCTCAGAGCCGACCACGTCAGATTCCCGAGACTGGCCCGGTCGCCCAGATCGATCACGTCTGACTCGTAGTGGCCCACGAGGGCGTATCCATTGCCCCAGACCTCGAGTTCGTCAATCTCCCACAAGGTGGGATCGGGCAAACTGATGGTGTCTGAGATGGCCACGTAGCGCACCACCTGCAAGGGGAGTTTTATATGGGCGAAAGGGTTATCCGTCTGGGCCTTTTCCGCTACCAGCTTCCAGTCTTTTACGACATTAAACCAGTGTCCTCCGAGGGGGAGTTTGAGTTCATCGAGCCCGACCCCATCGTGGACCCAGACTTGGTATCCTCTCATAAAGGCTTGTTCTAACCCTTCCCGGGGATAGAAGCTAAGACTGTCCACGCCGAAAGGCCCACCCAAGTCTAGGATCAGGGTTACGGGGAGATCTGCTTTGTTTACTCTGCGTTCCACGCTCCTGTCGGACAGGTCCGGGAAAGCCGCAGTGCGATCTCCATTGATGATCTTGGGCAACAGTTCTACCCCTATGCGGAAATCCGAATTTACCCACCCACCTCTGTCCATGGAACTGAGGGACAAATTCTGGTTCGACACGAAGATGGGTTGCAGCCAGCCCTCCTCCGCGGTGTCGTCCAGCCCCGCAAAACTACCTGCAGCGCTCCATGGACGGTCCGCGGTTCCAACCGTCCATCTAGCCGCTCCGAGAGCTGATTCTGCAAAGAGCAATAAGGCACAGCCCATCGGCAGCAACAGGCTATATTTTCGCCTGCTCACGTTCATCTCTTGCGCCTAACTGGAGCCGAGCCCGGCGAACACCACGATGAAAGCACTGGTGATGGTCTCTGGAGAATCTCTGTTCTCAAATTTTCTTCTCTCCCACTGGTGCCCGATGTTCATGATGACCTCGTAGCCTAGGTAGTTGTTATTGATAGAAATCTGCGACGTGATGACGCTGCCGAAAAAATCTCCTGTGCTGCCCAGTGCTTCCTCGAGGTCGTAGAACTGGGCCAACTCGGTACCCACTTCGAGCCAGAGCTTTGGCATGGGCTGAGTTCGGACCGTCAAGATACCCATCTCAGTTAGATTGTGGACATCCGCGTCGCCTTTGATGAAGGCCGTGCTGCGGCGGTACAAGCTTCTAAATTTGGGGTGAATTTTGAAGTCTCTGATCCAGAAGGCATAGTCGCATTTATTGACAATCCCCAAGAAGTAGGAATCCTTCAACTCCTCGAGCACGCCTCCGGTTCGGAGCGGCCTAGCGAAATTCGTGCTCTGCTGATTGTAAATCTCGTACTTGACCTTATTGGTCACATTGAAATTGGGCAGCCCCTTGTAATCGAAGCGCAGAAAGGCCGTGTTGATCACCGCATCCTGAGCCACTAGGCGATCCTGAAAGGTTTGTATGCCTCCGAATGTACCGGGCGGGTGCGTCCAGATAAGCTGGTCGTCGATGAGATTGTCTTTGACGATTCGCAGGTTATCGAATATCTGTAACCGGCCCAGTTGGGCATAATCCTTGTCAAAGGTCACCAAGCCATAAAAATCTTCGCTCTCCCTTTCATCGGACCACAACCATTCCTTGGCATATCCGATCAGGACTTTTGATTCGGGGGTGAGACGCCGCCCCGCATAGCCATTGTACCCACGGTGGTCCCGCTGGTAGGGATAATCTGGCTCATCATCGTCTTCAAAGCGATCAATAATGGTGTTGTGATCTAGGTCCATCCCAAATAGAAACTCCGGGGGATCCACCTCGTAGCGCCAAAAGGGTTCATCGTAATCGGGCCGCAGATTGTTGTTCTGGTTGAAATCCGAGATGAAATCGTTGTTTTCGTCCAGTCCGGGAAAGATGCCCCCGGCAGGGGGACCACCCCGGGCCAATCCCTCCCCTTCGAGCGGCTGGTTGGCTCGCTGCCAGTCCGGCCATCGGTCCTGGTCATCGTTGTCATCGACGAACTCGTAGTGATTGCGTTCCGCATTTGAATAGTCGATCTCGCCGGTCCGGTCCAAGATGAACATAGAGGTGGAATATCCCTCGTCGATACTGAATATTTCTCCAAAGCCGAACCAGGGATAGGCGACCTTGCGTGCGGCCAGAAAAAAGGCCTCCGAACGAGTGGAAGCATGGGCGTGACGCTCAAAGTTGATATTGGGGAATCGCCTCCAGCGGTTGTTGATATCCACCTCGCCCCACACTGTGAATCCCATCAGGTCGTGCACTTCTAGGGTAAATCCGATGATCTCGTTTCCCGTGGGCAGGCCGTAATCGAACTTGACTACCCTCTGGTTTGAGCCGTCGTCAACATTTCCGTCCGCCCGCACTACCGGCAAAAAGACCGGCTCGCCGAGGGCATTGGTCTGCAGGTTCGATGTGGTCTCAACGCGGTAATCGTTGGCCAGAACCAGTTCAAATCCTATTTTTCTTTTTAGCTCGGGATCGGGAATCACATAGGTCAGGGTGATAGCTTCGATCCCATCTGCAGCCAAAGCTCCTCTCACCGGCAATCCCCCCTCTATGCGGGGTTCAATGGCCGCGGGTTCCATTTCATTGCCTCTATTGATGAATATCTGTTCGGAGAACAGTACTCCTCCCCCTCCTCCATCCTCGGGCGAATCGTCGGTGATGCGGATGGCGATCCAGCGGATGACATCTTGGTTTTGTACCGAAGTAAGCTGGCCTTCCTGAAAGCCACTGAGAGGTAAGTCCGTAGAGGTGCGGCTGAGATGGGAGTTGACGTAGGTGGCCCCGAGGTTTACGAAGTCGCCGACTTGGACTGTGCCCCTGAAGCCGAAGAGGTTGTTAAAGTCCGTCATCCGGGTCTCGGGAACATCTACATTTTGTCCCCGCGTCGGAAAATTGACTCTGGAACTCAGGAAGGTGAGCGCGTATTTGTCGGAGCGAAAATCTGCCTGGATACCATTGAAAGCTGGTTTCGAGAACGTCATGGGCGTCAGGGTCGTTCTGATTTCATCGCCTAGGGTTATCGCCAAGTTGTACTGTCCGCTGGAGGTATGCCCAATCACGACATTGTTGAACCAATTGGAGTACCTGCTGCTCTTAAAAATATTGCTGCCGAAAGAAGTGGGAACTTCTTGGGTCCATTCGTAGATCTTCCAGCCCTTGGTGAGGTATTTCCCGTACAGGTCGTACCACCTAGTGCCCTCTAAGCCCACATCCACGTAACGCTTGTAAGGCTCTCTTGCATAATTGCTGTACCTCCACCACGACCATCTGTACTGATAGTAAAGTTCCTGACGCTGGTACCATTTCATCAAGGTCGGATCTAGGGCTTCGACTACCGGCTCCGGGCTAGACGGGACCGACCGCTGAGCGTCTCCCGTGGATGCGCTCAGACCAATGAAGAGGAGTACCAGTCCCCACACATCTCTGCATCGAATAGTCATCGTGAACTCCCTCCCAGGACTTCAGATGGGCATGTATATCAAAAGGCGACCCCAACGGTCTGGACAATGGCAGCGGCGTCCTGGCTGGCTTCTATCTCGACCCGGCAGATGTAGAGGCCGGGTGGAACGAGGACGCCGGCTCCATCCGTGCCATCCCAGACGGCCCGATGTGCACCGCTGATACCGTGCTGGGCCATCACTTCCCTGACAATTCTGCCAGATAGATCGTGCACTTTTACTGTGATGGGCTGGGCCCGGTCAATCTGGAATATCAAAAAGTCAATGTTCATCTGATCGTTTAGACCATCCCCATTGGGAGTAATAATCGCCGGAGCAATCTGCATATCGCCAACTAGCCGGTCCTGGATCGGTACGGTCACCACTAGCACATCGCTCATGGCCTCTGAGGCGGCGTCCCCGGGGTCTATGGTCTGCCACAACTTTCTGGAAGAATTACCGACCAATCCCTCGAATACTGTGTTGTTCAAAAAGACTTGGCTTTTGAACTCGACTTCTACCAGCTCCGCAGACTGGATTGTCAAGGGAAGCTGAATTAGCAGAGAATCTGCGGTCGAATATACGGATAGCTCCTCCAGCGCCAGCGGGTCAGAGGCGACTTTTACCCCTATCAATTCAGCTTGGGCAGGAGTCTTGATGAGTACCTGATCAAAACCGAGATCGCCGGCCGCGAACGAAGGACGGATGAAGTATTTGAACTCCTGGGGCTTTGCCGCTAGGGCTGTATCCGGCCAGATCTCGGCAGTCAGGGTTCTGGCCAGTGGATCGGCAAAAGAAAGCACTATCCGGTCCAGGCTAACTGCCTGATCCGGTATAGTACTCAAAAGTATAGCCCGTATCTCTAGGTACTGGCGCGGACTAGGAGAGGCAAAGCGGGCACCGGAATGGAGGTAGGGTTTGCTCCACGGGCTCCAGGTCTGGGGGTCGGGAACCAACTCCACTACGGGATCGGCTTCTTTGCGGAATTTGGGCAGACTCTCCCACTTCTCTTTGGTAAGTTCATTGCCCTTTTTGTCAAAGTAGTGCAATTTCTCGCCCAACTGATCGCCCGTTCGCGTGCTGATCTCCAATTTGGTTCCCGGCGGGATGTCCGCTTCCCACGCGATCGACAACATATTTTTGGAGCGACCGAGGTTGAGCAAGCCCGAAGTCATGGACACGCCCGGAATATACCCCTCGCCATAAGCCTGAATCTCTAGGGTTTTGAAGCTTCCATAAGTGCCCGTATCCCTGACATCGTTTCGGTGGGAAAAGAAGATGTGTTGTACTGGTCGGGGAGAAAAAGTATCTTCAAAAGTGAGAAATCCCACGGAATTATCATCCAGAGCCCCCACCTCTTCCCACACAAAACTCCCCATGACGTTTTCCGTGCCGAGTTGGGCCGTTGGTCCTAGGGTGCCGTCGGAGGCGAATAGCTTGTAGCCAAACAGCGGGTCTACCCTAGAACCTTGATGCACCCTGGCCGATACGATCCGGATGGTATCCACCCAGAACAGTGCTCCCAGATTCATGTTGACCCAGCCCTTCTCGGTCCAGTCGAGAAACCCGGCACTTGAGTTCCAGTAGGTATCAAAGCGTCCATCCAGAACCTCGTTGTTAGTCAATATGCGGCGATCTCCGCCGGGACTCGCCTGAATGGCCAGACCGCCTCGCTCCACCGTTCCCAGCACCACGTTGTCGCCCAGAGTGTGGACTTCAACTTCGCCCAGACGCGCATCGCCGAACGGAGCAGTGACCTGGATTAGCACAAAGCCGACTAGTTGCCTAGGTTCTTCTGCCGTGCTGAGAGCCGTGCCAAACTGGCCTAAGGGATATTCCAGCTCGTAGGCAAAGTTCGGCTGGGTGGTCTGTCCAACCACTAGGTACTCCTTTTTGCCCGACCCAGAGTAGAGCGCTTCCTCACCGGTGGAGGTATAGACCTTGAACATCCTGAACGGCTCGCCCTGAGGTGAAAATTTCAACGCGATCTTGGTAGCAGAAACCAATCGGCCCAAGTCGAGCTCAATCCACCAGGTATCCATATCGTCGTCCGGGTCGGGTGCCCACCAAGTGTCCACCTCGCCGTCAAATATATTGGCCGCTCGGGCGGAATTGGATCCCACACCGGATATCCCTCCCCATTTGGTAGGTTTATTTCCCTCGCGCTCGACGACAAACTCACCGGCATTGAGACTCGCATTGATATTCTTTTTGACGAACTTGGGCCTCACGAGGCCATCCTCCGAGACTTCCAGCGTCCCCACGGGAAAGACCCACTTCTCCCAGTCGGCTTTGGACCCGAATGCTATAGTGTCGGCGCGGGCTACGCCGATCAAAAGGCCGACCATTGCTACGAGACTCGCCCATACATGCGATTGTGTCATCTCGCTCACCTCTATCTGTACTAGGCGATCAGTAGACCACCGCTATGAGTGCAACCTTGTCCCCTGCGCCCCTATCGGCGTCAACTGATATACGACTGAGGTAGAGTCCCGGAACTACCAAACGCCCACTGTTATCCAGACCATCCCAATCCAAGGCATAAATCCCGCTCACGTCCGTGCCCGAGTACAAATCGCGGACCAGTCTGCCCGAAAGGTCGTAGATCGCCACGGTGATCGGAACCTCCTTGGTCAACTTGAGAATCTGGTAGTGTATGGAGGCCAGATCGTTCACGCCGTCGCCGTTGGGGGTGAAAGGATTGGGGACCATGCGACCACCTGCGACAATGGTCTCTCCGAGCGACACGGCCACCGCCAGGTCGTCGTTGGGCAAATCCGGGGATGTATCCCCTGCGGTAATGGGCTGCGGTAACTCCGCGGTCTGGGTATCGAAGACTTTGCCGGTAAAACGCGTCCCGTACACCAGAACCGCCCCCTCAAAACTCAACTCCACCGGAGTGGTATCCACGACCCTATGATTGGGGAAGCGGATTACCATGCGGTCGTCTTCGATTTCCTGGACGAAATCCGCCACCGCTGTGCCACCGATTTTCAGTTCCTCAATTGTGGCCCGAGAAGGAGTAGCGATCTCCAAGGCATCGAATCCCGTATCGCTTTCCTCGATTTTGGCTCGCACCACATAGGTAAACAGAGTGGGTTCTCCGGCGTTGACCTCCAGCGGCCCGACCTCACCCCAGACAAAACGCGCTACCGGAGGGGTGGAAAATTCGAACGCCAGCGAGTCGAGCCGCGCTCCCTGGGTAAAAAAATCACTGGCAAACTCACACTTGAACTGGAAGTAGCGCCGAGGTTCGACGAAGGCCACCTGTTCTCCAGATGCACGGGTATACACCGGAGACCAAGGACTCCAGTTCTCCGCATCCAAACCCTTTTCCCGCTCGGCCTCTTTCAGGCTGTTGTAATCATCTGCGGACACCTCGGTCTGTTCGGTCTTGAGTCCTTTTTCTTTTAGTTGGTAATATTTAAGGGGATCGGGCGTGGCTCCGGTTCGGGTAAAGATATGCACCGAGGCTCGAGGTTGCTCTTCTGCAGCCCACTTCAACTGGCCAAAATTAGCCAGCCCACCTAGGTCTATCACCTCTGAAGTATAGTTTGCTCGGGGTACAAAGCCGCGGCTGTACACCTCCAACTCGGCAATTTCCCAAGGCAGCGGCGTGGTGAACACAATCCTGACATGGCGCACGTACTGGGACGGAATTCGCATCTGTACGGTACTGTCGGTGTTTTTCTCGGCCTTTTCCACCAGCGTCCACTGCAGCACCCCGCCAACCTGCATTTCCGCGCTACCGTCGTTGATGTACACTTCGTACCCCTTCAGAAACTTGTCGCTGAAGGTCGGGCTGGGGTAGAAGCGAATTCTCTCGACCCCACCGAAAATCGAGCCCAGGTCCAGATCCATTCTGCCCCCCACTTGCCGGGCCCTGCTCCCGTCGAAAACCGTGTTTACATCCCCATCTATCATATTGTTCAGGTTGCCGGCCTGGCGCACAGATGGCTGGGGCGTGGACATACCTCCCCCTCTTCCTTGGGCACCGAGGCTCAAATTTTCCGTGGCTTCGGTGCGTCGGGGCTGAATCCACCCTGGATCCGTGGTGGTATCAATGTTCTCCATGGTACCCATAGCTTCCCAAGGGTTCTGCTCGTTGCCGATGCCCAAGACTTCCACGCCCCAGGTGCTTTTGGCAGAGATCAGTGCCAGCAAAACCCAAGTGGATACCAGCAGAACTTTTCGCCCAATCGGCTCCATGCTTTGCATTCCCGCGGTGCGGAGAATCCGCCCGCTTAGCTTATTCTTCAACCTCTACGGTGAAGAATCCGCCGTGCCAGGGATTGGTGAGGATGAGGAGGGACTGCCCCTTTGAAGCGGAGCCGGCCCAGTTGGCGTCTTCTTTATCTGTTCGAACGATGCCGACGTCAAAGCTTGCTGCGCCATCTGCCGGATTGCATTCAATGGTCCGCTCGCGCCCAGCGTCCAAGACGAAATCCTGAAAGCACGCGCCAATGGTAATCTGGAGATCAAAATTCGACTTGTTATCGAATCTGACTAGTTCAGTCCTGCCGGTGGACCCCGAAGGTCCGGTAGAAAGATCAACCTCCTCACAGGCGACCAAAGCACAGATGCTTGTCAACGCCGCAATTGCAAGTGCGTAGATCTTCACTGTTGTTCTCCCATTGGCTAGATTGAAGGGATGAGAAAAATCCCATCCCTTCAATCTATCTGAAGACTAGTCTAAAAAGCTCCAGGTCTTTAGCGGAAAGAGGCTTTGATCCTCCCCCAGGTTTCTCCTTCTACGCTCGTGGCTTCGGTGGCTTCGATGGGAACCTTCACCATAACCCAGTCAGGTGCAGCGGACCCGTCCCGGGTGGCGTGGGTTTCGTCGTTCAGGCCCCACTGCGAATCCCAATCATCGCCGTTTTCGTCGTGGTCCTGGTAGTGGATGTTCAGGTGGATGATTTGCTCTTCTTCGAATACATGGGGCACACTGGAGTCGGGGCCGTCGTAATCCAGATGATCGAACAGGGACCAAGCTATTTCATAGAACAAGGTGACGTTGGTATCCCCTTCATTGACCGGCACGGCCTCTGGGGGACCTACGCCGAGATGGCCCCACGGCGGATGGCCGAACCACATCGCGTCCCACTCGCGGGTCTCAATCTTCTCAAAGAAGTTCTCACCGAAACTGAAAATCCACATAGTCGCCGGTCCTTGGGCGGGAGGATGGACTACCCACTGTTGCCCTTGGGTACCCATCTCGTTCTGCTCCAGATCTCCGCCGTGGAAGAAACCACCGCTGTGATCGGGATCGGTGCTGATGGTCCAGCCATCCTCTGTGTATATATCCACCCGGTTCTCTGAATCGCGGTGGATAAAATTGTCGAAGGCTTCGAGACCGAGGTAGAGTTTCTGGGTGGTCTCGTTCCAAGCGACCATCATACTCACGTCGATGTCCGAAATGTCCCTCGGGTCATTGCCGGCACGCGAGAGCAGCATATCGTGGGTAATGACCAGGTCCGACGGGAACCAGTTCATCCAGTCAGCGGAATTTCCATCTATATCCGGGATCAATTCATCCGGAATATGGGGCGCGAAGAACTCTACGCCATCGGGCTTATGGCCCCAGGAACTGCTCGACAGCATGGCTACCAGAGCTAGCGCCATGAAAGGCATTGCTAATCGTTTCATTGAATAGACTCCTCAATTCGGAATGACGAGATGGAACAAAATTGCAAACCAGCAGGACTTATCAATTCCCGCTGTAGAGTCGAAAAAAATCGATTATCCCGTCCACACCTGCCCGGGAAAAGATTCACCTCATTCAACCACCTCCTTTCTGTAAATTCTAGTTGAGGTGTTTTCGCAAAAAACGCTTACCGAACACATCGGTTTTGCAGGATAGATAGCCCGATTACCCCGAAGACAATCTCGTCGTCCCATCGGGATAAATCCGGCCGGTTTCCCGAAAAAAAAGATACTCGAGGTCGAGCATTTCTATTGGATCGCCCCGAAAGTCGAATCTGATCGCTACATCTTTGAGCTTGAGGCGCAATTCCCGCACATCTGGATGTAGGGCGGGAAAGACCAGAAATCCTTGGGCTTCCTGACCGCTGAATACGGGTTCAGAGCCGTATCTAGAAGAGGCGAACAGGTCTTTGCGCTCTTCGTAGCGGTCGTACAGATTCCCGGAATAAGCAGTGGCGTACGGACGATAGTACTCGTCGAATTTGAGCGGATCTAGAGCCGGGTATTCGCGACCGTTTGCAGCGATGAGCGAAATCTTCAAAGGGTCGATTTGCACTTTGGGATAGCTGTAATTTTTAACCTTTAAAAGGAAGATCGTGAAGCGCTGCGGCGTCGAGCCGGTTTCGGGATCTTTCCAGTCGCCGTAGGTATAGGGATTTATAGACTCTATACCGCCCTTGGAGTACATAGGATACAACCGGTTCAGTTCCGCGTCAGTCTGGGGACGCACTCCGACTTCAAATCTCTCCTGAACGAACAGCACCGTCCCGTCATCGCTAACTTGCATGCCGGTGTGTTGCTCGGCGTCGGGGAGGGGTTGCAAGGGACCGGCGTAGTACCTGTACCCGCACGTAGCGCAAAGACCGGCCAGTAAAAAACCTGCGGCCAGAGCGGATAACCGCTGTGATCTCCCTTTCGTCACAAGCCGAAAAGTGGCTTTCATAGTCAATAGTTCAGACACTTTTTGCAATTTTGGCCTTTCGCGAACCGCCATTTTCTAAATTACTGAGGATCAATAAGTTATGTCTTCTTTTGATTTTGTAACTCCCGCAAGTTGGATACCTATTAATAAATAAGATCAGAGATGTCAAGTTTTTCTGTCCGCTTCTGGTGTCGACGCTTATGGCTTCATCCGCGACTTCGTTTACAACCACATCAGTTGATTGTCCGTCATGCCGGTAAAGTGATCCACGATCAGCCACACTCCCGCAACGGTAAAGTGCCCCAGGATCAAACCTAAGAAAAACGGTCGGCTAGCTTGGTACAACCGCGCCCCTCCGTAGCGCAGGACCAAGAGTTTTACGAGCCAAGCCAGAAATACATTGAACCAGACGAACTGCGCCATCCACGTGGTGCTGATCAAGAACCCGAGTGGATGAAACGGCCACCAGAGTAATTTTTGTCGGATGACGATCAATATATTCATGATCCCTCCTCCTACACCCGTCCACAACCAGCCGCTTAGATTGGCCTCGACAGGTGTGGTCAAGTACGGAACCACAAAATCAAAGGGCCTCGAGGCCCCGCCGACGAAGAACCATTGATCCAGATTGATTCCCCCATACTTATAGCACATGGCGAGTATAATCCAGGTCGAACCCACCAGACTGACCACTACGGCCAGCATCATGGCCCAGAACAGCGGTCTTTTCCGCTGCCCTGCGCCAACTTCGTCGCTCAGCTTCAACCCGTTGGCAGCAGAGGCCAGCACAAAGGTCCTGAAGTTGACTGCCCAGGAAAAGCTGAGTCCTAGGAAGACTAGGCCGGCCGGACCGATGGCAGATGAACCGACCCCAGAGATCAGAAATGAGACGGGTGTTAGGGGAGCCCGTACCGCGGCCAAGCCGGCCTCGGCAACCACCCGGGTCAGCGCGATAAAGAGGACGAAAACGGCAAAGAGAAAGATAGGTACCAGCCAAGCGGCTAGGCCGCCTTTGTAGAGCCAGATCCCTATAAATCCCAAACCGGCGATCAAGCCGAGTACCGCGGTGCGGTACGACAGCAACTCCTGGGAATCATCGACGGTCGAAGTCCGCCTAAAAGCCTTGTTAAATACATCCATCAGATGCCTGCGGGCCCCCCACAGACTCGCCAGCACCAAGACGATGAAGGCTCCCATTCCCTGATGCGCAATAATAGGTGCAGCCGTAGCGAATATATCCAGCGTCTCCGTACTGGCTATCCCCAAGATGTTGAATATCCCCTGCTCCAGTGTGCCCAGCAGGTAGAACAACCAAATTCCGAAGGCGATATCCAGACTGATGAGATATGAAAACCCAATCATGGAAAAGCTCAGGTGGATGGGTATCGACATCGTCTCGCGAAAGGCGCTGAAAGTGGTGGCCAGCTCAATTGAGGGGAGGGTTTCATAATAGTTGTGAAAACCATTTACGCTGGTGATGAAGAAGGAAATGGCAAACCCCGCCCACATTACCGTATTCTTGAAAAAGGGGTTCACCAGAGAACCTTTTGAGTCCTCTTTGATCATGTCCAAGGGGACTTGGATCAAGGGGTAGATCAGTCGTTCATTGTGGGCCCATTGCCGGTGCAGAATGACCGATATGCAGATCATCACAAAGCAGAGGACCAGGAAAAACAGGCTCCAGTGAAAAAGAGGTTCGAGCCAGACCCCCCAGGGGATTTCCATGCCTTTGGGAAGCCCCTCAAAAAAATACTTGATCATCTCCGGGTCGCGGGGAGTCAGCCAGGCTTTGATATGCGGATGGGCCAGCGTGGCCCAATCGTTCTCAGGTGTAGCGTAGTAATAGGGACCCGTGATCTTGGGAAGCCAGGCTTCGGTAAAGCCCTTGGTAGGTACTGTAGCGGCGATGATCATCATGATGTAGATGAGCACCAGTTCGGCCGGCTTTAGCGCCCAGTTCACCCGCATCAGGCGCAGCGCCACATTTATGCCCCCCACCAGCACGAAGAAAATAAAAAAAGCGATAGGGGTGCTGATATTCAGCGCCATATACGATCCGCGAATGATCATATTGCCGTACGGAGCCGCCACACCAATAAAAAACGCGAGCGCGGTTCCGATAATAAGTGCTCTGATCGTAAAACCGGAGGAGGATTCTCGCGGAGCGGACTGGGGAGCTAAGTAATGCTCGGGAATAGGTATGGGCATAGGTCGTTTGGGCGCAATCAGCGAGGAAATTTTTGCAACACCAATAAACCTAACGCCGGGCTATGCGGCAACGTAAATTTGGTGTCGTGTATTGAAGTACTAACCTTATTCCGAAGCGACCTTTTCCTCGATGATTAACACTTCATTTATTGGGACCTGTTCTAATCGCTGCACCAGACCACTGGGCCATCTCACTTCTACTAGATCGACCTTGGTCCTAGATTCCAAACCAAAGTGGAGCCGTGGGTCGCTCGCCGTCAGGTAGCTGGAACCGCTCCGCACCTGACGGATCTGTTCCAGCCCCTCCGCTACCACCCGCACCCTAGCTCCTATCCCGTCCCTGTTGCTCTGGGTTCCCACGGTTCGCACCATCAGCCAATTCTCTCGACTGCCGCCGTCGTTGCGGACCAGTTTGGCTTCCCCACCGCAGTTGGTCACTAGGACATCCACATCCCCGTCTCCGTCGTAATCTCCGAAGGCGGCACCACGGCTGATCTGCTTGTGCAAAAACCACTCGCCCGAGATCGAAGAGGTTTCCGTATAACTCCCATCGCCGTCGTTGCGGAAGAGTTGGTGTTCCTGCATGTACTCGACCCCCGACTGGAACAGGGCGATCTTGTCCAGCACATGCCCGTTGGCCACGTACAGGTCGAGGTCGCCGTCGTTGTCGTAGTCCAGGAAGTTCGTCCCAAAGCCGAGGAAGCGGTGGCTCGGCTCGGCCAGCCCGACCGCGGCCGTCACGTCCTTGAAGAAAACCCCCTCATTGCGGTAGAGGGTATTGGTCTCGTAAGAGAAATTGGCGACAAAAAGATCAAAATCGCCGTCGTTGTCGTAATCCCCAAAATCCACCCCCATGCCGGCCTCTGACTCGCCGGCCCCGTTGTGGGCCACACCTTTTGTTAAGGCCGCGTTTGCAAACCTTCCGTCCCCTAGGTTCTGGTAGAGAAAGTTCGGCGTCCCATCGTTGGCGACAAACAAATCCTGATCTCCGTCACTATCGTAGTCCAAGGCGACCACGCCCAACCCCTTGCCGGATGGATCATTGATCCCGGCCGCGACCGAGACATCGGCAAAGGTCCCATCCCCGTTGTTGTGATACAGTACATCCGGCACCCCTCTGTACTCCAGAGGTGCGCAATACGAACGGGTAGCCTCGACGATGGCCCGGTAGCCTTGGGAATTCGTCCTCGCATATCCGCCGCATACCTTGTTGGTCTCGACAGTGAAATCCACGTAGTTAGCCACGTAGAGATCTAGCTCCCCGTCGTTGTCGTAGTCTAGGAAAGCAGCGCTCGTACTCCACTGGGATGCGCCCACAGCCGCCCGCTCCGTACCATCGGCAAAAGTGCCGTCCCCATTGTTCTGGTATAGCACATTCGGCCCGTAGTTGGTCACGTAGAGATCCTGATCGCCGTCGTTGTCGTAGTCGGCTATCGCGCATCCCATGCCATAGCCCGTATCGCCCGTCTTGGACTTTTGGCCGGTATCAGTAAAGGTGCCGTCCCCATTGTTCCGGTACAGCACATTACGGGGCGGGACGCCGGCGGAGTCGGGCCAAGGCGCAAGATCGACCGCGTAATTTGCCGCGTCCCTTGAACGCGCGCCCCCGTCTTGGTTCGGCTTCCTCACCCAGTAGTGATCGCCCTGCTGGTACACGAGATTGATGGGAACCGAGCGGATGCCTTGCAGATCGAATCCATCCACCAAGTAAACATCCAAGTCGCCATCGTTGTCATAGTCGAAGAAGGCCCCGCCCGCTCCGGTCGTTTCTATCAGAAAATACTCCCCGGCAGAACCATTGGTATGGGTAAAGGAAATCCCGGATTGGGCCGTGACATCCGCGAATTGCACTGTATTAGAGCCTAAATCGCAGGCTGGCAGGCTCCAGGCCATGCAAAAAATGAAGGCTATTTTTTGCATCATCGGTTGCAAGCAAGCCAAAGGCGGGCTGTGCCCTCGGATGGGGAGGCCCATCTGCCCTTAGTCAGCGCCGAGCGTTAACTAGGCCGCAGCTTCTAAAGCCCCAAGTACAGATCGCGTCCTTCGGCCAGTGCCGTGATTTTGCGGTCGGCGATGGAGCGTTTGAGCATCCAAAAGCCGCAGTCTGGGTGGACGAAGCGGATGCGGTCGGGTCCAGCGGCGGCAGCAGCGGCTTCTATGCGGCGGGCGATCTCTTCGGCCGTCTCGATGTGGTTGACCTTGATGTCGATCACGCCGAGGCCGAGGCCGATGTGCGGGTCGATTTGTCGCAGGGCGCTCAGGTCGCTCGCCGGGCGGTGGGCGAGCTCAAGCACCAAGTGATCGGCACGCAGTTCGTTGAGAAAGCCGAGCAGGGCGCGCCATTCGCCCTGCTGGATGGTCTGGCCTCCGTAGTTGCCAAAGCAGAAGTGGACGGCCTTTTGGGTGCCCGCGTCGATGCTGTCGAGTACGGCATTGATGGCGCGGGCCGCGAGGGGGCCGTCGGCTGGGTTGCCGGGGATGTTGGCCTCGTCGATCTGGATGCAGGAGCAGGGTAGGCCGCGGACTTGGTCGGCGAGGACGTGGGCAACACCCATCAAGAGCGCGGCAAAGTCGCCGTAGTGGTGATCGAGGAGGGTGCGGGCCAGCATGTAGGGACTGGTCAGGGTGAACTTGAAGGGGCCGCCGGCCACGGCGGCGGCGCGGGCGCAGTCGGCGAACAGGTCGAGGCTGCCCGCGCCGAGTTCGGCTTCCACCACGGCCGCGGGCTTGGCCCGGAAGCCCATGCTTTGTTTGGCGGCAAACTCCTCGGCCTCGCGGCGGCCAAATTCTGCGCGGGTGCCGCCCATGGGCCGGACGAAGTACTCGATCATGCCGTTGGTGTCCGGGTGGTTGATGTCGAAGCGGTACAGCTCGCCGTCGGTGGGCAGGTCGATGCCGGCTTGGCGCTGGGTGTCGAACACTACGCGGGTGGCATCGACGAGGGCCTGCTCGGAGGGCAGGGCTTGGAGCCAGTCTGGGACGGGATAGGAGCCGACGGTTGTGGTTTGGATGGCAGGTGTGCTGGACATATTCACATACGCTCCACTTCAAAAGCCGCCAAGGTGCGCGTCTTCCGACTAAACTCCACTCCGATCAGGTAAATCGGCTCGCCTCGTCCGCGATACTTGGCTGCGTAGTCTCTCTCTTTCAACTGCCTGATCGCCGCCCCCTCCGACGCCCGTTCCACCACCTTGAACTCAAACAGGTACACATTCCCATTGAACAGGACCGCCATATCGAGGCGACCCGCTTGGCTGCTGTCCTCCACCGTGATCGTCAGCCCCAGCGACGCGAAGTACGAGTAAAACACGCTGGCGTAATAGCCCTCGTAGTTGGCAATCTCGTTGTTCGTGTGCCACTGATACGGAATGCTGGCAAAGAACGCCTCGAACAGCGTTTTCAAGCCGTCGAAATCGTTGACCAGCAGCAGGTCGTACAGCCGGGCGTTGTGCTCGACCTGGCGCGAGGGGTTGCCCGTCAGGTGATTCAGCAGGCTCTTGTTCAGGCTCTGCTGCACCTCCCGGTTCGGGTAGCCCAGCCGGTAGTATAGCTCCCCGCCGCGCGACTCAGTGCGGCGAATGGTTAGGTAGCCGGTCTGGAACAGCAGGGCCTCGGTCGCAATGTGATCCACGTCAAACGCCGACAGCAACTCCTCACTGCCGAGCATGTCGTCCAAGGCCAAGGAACTGACCCCGCGCTCCAACAACATCTCGAGCAGAAACGTCGGCGTACCCGTCTCGAACCAATAGGCACCGAACTGACGGCGGTCGAAGAACAGGAGGATGTCGAAGGGGTTGTACACCTGTTCCTCGCCCAGCCAGTTGTAGCCGTTGTACCAGCGCCGGATTTCCTCTCGGTCCAAGCCGGGCAGTTCTGGGGCGAACACCGCGTCCAAGTCCGCCTCGGTATAGCCGCAAATGGCAGAATAGCGTGGGTCTAAGGTAATGTCCTTGAGATTGTTGAGGCCGGAGAACAAGCTGACCTTGGAGAACTTGCTAACCCCGGTGAGGAAGGAGAACGCGATGTGTGCGTCGCTGTCCTTGATCGTCGCGTACAAGCCGCGCAAGTAGTCGCGGTTGGCCCGGGCGACTTCTGGCACCTCCAGCGCGTCTAGAATGGGCTTATCGTACTCGTCAATTAGCACCGCCACCGGCTGGCCGGTCCGTTGATGCAGCGTCCGCAGCAAATGCCGGAAGTAAGCCGGTGCAGTGTCGCAGCCGTCAACCTTCTCTATGGCGTCCAATTGGGCCATCGTCTCCTTGTGCAGATTGCCCGGCTCCTTGAAATTGCCGCTGCCAAAGCTCAGCCGCAGCACGGGATGGCACACCGACCAATCCCACTGGTCGTGGATGGCCAGCCCCTTAAACAAAGGCTCGTTGCCCTCGAACAGTTCCTTGAGCGTATCGAGAAACAGGCTCTTGCCAAAGCGACGTGGGCGCGATAGGAAATAGTGTTTGCCCTCGGCGACCAGCCGCCTTATGTAGGCGGTCTTATCGACATAGTAGTAGGGTTCTTCGCGAATCTGGCGAAAGGTCTGGATGCCGATGGGCAGTTTGCGCCTAGCAGTCTGTCCCGCTTCGGGTTCCATCTTTAGCATGGGGCTTACTCTAGAGTACCGGGGAAGTATGGGACCTACAGCCGACAAAATAGGATACAGGGCCAACTCGTGCAAAGAAATGCGATGCCTTGGACGTTGATGCGAATGAGGGGCTCGGCGGCGTAATAGGTGCTATAGAAGCCGAGCCGGGAGCCGAGGTGTTGTCCGGCGACATTTACACGCGCTCCACTTCAAAACCCGCCAAGGCGCGGGTCTCTCGGCTGAACTCCACTCCTATCAGGTAAATCGGCTCGCCTCGTCCGCGATACTTGGCTGCGTAGTCTCTCTCCTTTAGCTGCTTGATCGCCGCCCCCGCCGACACCCGTTCCACCACCTTGAACTCAAACAGGTACACATTCCCATTGAACAGGAGCGCCATGTCGAGGCGACCCGCTTGGCTGCTGTCCTCTACTGTGATCGCCAGCCCCAGCGACGCGAAGTAGGAGTAGAACACGTTGGCGTAATAGCCCTCGTAGTTGGCAATCTCGTTGTTGGTATGCCATTGGTAGGGGATGCTGGCAAAGAACGCCTCGAATAGCGTTTTCAAGCTATCGAAGTCGTTGACCAGCAGCAGATCGTACAGCCGGGCACTGTGCTCGACCTGACGCGAGATGTTGCCCGTCAGGTGGTTCAGCAGGCTCTTGTTCAGGCTCTGCTGCACCTCCCGGTTCGGGTAGCCCAGCCGGTAGTATAGCTCCCCGCCGCGCAGCTCGGTGCGGCGAATGGTTAGGTAGCCGGTCTGGAACAGCAGTGCCTCGGTCGCAATGTGATCCACGTCAAAGGCCGACAACAACGCGTCGCTGCTGGGCATGTCGTCCAAGGACAGGGAACTGATCCCCCGCGCCACCAACATCTCGAGCAGAAACGTCGGCGTACCTGTCTCAAACCAGTAGGCGGCGAACCGGCGGTTGTAGAACAGCAACAACACGTCGAAGGGGTTGTACACGGCTTCCTCGCCCAGCCAGTTGTAGCCGTTGTACCACGTGCGTATTTCATTGCGGTCCAAGCCGGGGAGTTCCGGTCCGAACACCGCGTCCAAGTCCGCCTCGGTGTAGCCGCAAATGGCGGAGTAGTGCGGGTTTAGGGTGATGTCGATGAGGTTGTTGAGGCCGGAGAACAGGCTGACCTTGGAGAACTTGCTTACCCCGGTGAGGAAGGAGAACGCGATGTGCGCGTCGCTGTCCTTGATCGTCGCGTACAAGCCGCGCAAGTAGTCGCGGTTGGCGCGGGCGATCTCTGGTTCCTCCAGTGCGTCGAGAATGGGCTTGTCGTACTCGTCAATCAGCACCGCCACTGGCTGGCCGGCCTCGTCGTGCAGTGTCTCTAGCAAGTGGGCGAACCGCCCCGGTGCTGTGCCGGACTCGGCAACCACTCCTGCCCGGCGTTCAATGGCGGTTAGCTGTTCCATCGAGTTCTCGTGCAGGAAGCCCGGTTCCTTGAAGTTGCCGCTGCCAAAGCTCAGCCGCAGCACCGGATGGCGCACCGACCAATCCCACTGGTCGTGAATGGCCAGCCCCTTAAACAGCGGCTCGTTGCCCTCGAACAGTTCCTTGAGCGTATCGAGAAACAGGCTCTTGCCAAAGCGACGTGGGCGCGACAGGAAGTAGTGCTTGCCCTCGGCGACCAACCGCCTTATGTAGGCGGTCTTATCGACATAGTAGTAGGGTTCTTCGCGAATCTGGCGAAAGGTCTGAATGCCGATGGGCAGTTTGCGCTTGGCCGTCTGTCCCGCTTCGGGTTCCATCTTTAGCATGGGTCTTACTCCACATCCCGGCCAACGGGTAGAGTGCCGGGAACATCTGGGGCCTATAGCCGACAAGATAGGATACAGGGCCAACCCTTGCAAAGAAATGCGATGCGCTTTGTTGATGCTCGGCGACAGCGCAACAGGCACTATTGTGCCGAGCCGGGAGGCAGGGGTCTTACGGCTCAAAGGTTGCAGGGTAAGCACCTTGATTGTGCATCATTTGTGCATATATTGAAGCCACGCCGCGTGAAAGGAGACACTATGAGCAAGGAAGAATTTGATTTTACTCAGGCCAACCGAGGAGCACTCGTTCCGGCTGCTCCCAATAAGACGCGCATCACGATACGCTTGGACAACGATGTGTTGAACTGGTTTAGGAACCAGGTACACGAGGCCGGCGGAGGCAATTACCAGACCTTGATTAACGAGGCATTGCGTCGATATATCCAAGTTCAGGATTCTGTCTTAGAGGAAACCTTGCGCAAAGTGATCCGCGAGGAACTACAGACGCTTTCCCAATAGTCTCTCCCGTCAGAAGTGCTCGGCGGCGGCAGCGCAACAGGTGCTATCACCGCCGAGCCAGAAGCCAAGGTATTGTCCGGCGACATGCGCTAGGTGATCCTCGGCAGAAGAGTGTGGTGGAATCTGTGAGATGGAGGCATGGCCCGGCACCCTTCTGATTGTGGTAAAAGGAAACTTACCTGAGAGGTGCGACAGATCGTGTCGCAGGTAGTTTTTTTGTAAAAGGATCATTTTTCGTCAAAATCGTCTGCGTGACTGCACTTGCGGCGGGGCTATGGGACAGGCGCTGGACGGTCGGGGATTTGCCGGGAGAGATCGGTGGTGGAGGGTGCTTCGGACGTGCTTGCAGGAGACAGGTGTTGATGGGGCGAGTAACGAGAGGCGGTACTCGTCGAAGCTACGGCGTCGAAGTTTTTTTGGCGGACATGTCGCGACGCCCCACTGAAACGTCTATATGTATATGCGATCGGCAGGGACTTCTTCTCCATGATGTCCACAAAGGATACGTCGTAGAGTCCACCACTATCAGTCGAACGCCGTATCGAGACCTTCGATTCCAGCATGGATCAGCATACGTGCAAACTCTTGGCCATTAATCAAAGTAACGCCGTGCAAGTTGGCCATATTCTGGCAACGCTCGGTAAAGCCGTCGCATGTCGAAACGACCCAAGAAATCTTGGAATACCCATCGTCTTCTGTATCTCTATAATCCACGTATTCTCTTATTTGCTCCACAGCCCATTCATCCGTCTCACTATCCGGCTCGTGGAACTTGGCCTGAACATAAATGATCGTTTTGATCGGCTCAAAAGTTGCAATGACGTCCGCATCGCCTGCGTTGTCAGATTCGTTTCTTGGTGGGATATATATTTCGCTGGCTCCGATTCTCCTGAAATACCACTTAATCAGCGACTCGAATTTGTCAGGCGTCAATTCTTCACAAATCAGGTCCAATATTCCCTCCGTCATCTCTTCCACTATCCGAGAATGGAGATTCAGAGGTTTCTGATCTTGGTAATGGGCCAACGATCTCCTGATACTGTTTTCTAGGTCGGATATATCTAAAGTTGCTCCAAAGAATCTCAGGCGTTTGGTCAAGGCGTTGTCGGCATATTCATATCTGTTGATATCTTTGGCTTCCAGCCCGTTTTCGCCCCCTATGCGGTGCAATTTGACTCTTCTAAAGAAACCGAGGTCAATGAGTTGGCCTTGTGCGTAGAGAAGACCTTCCCTCTTCTCTACGATGTCGCCAGTCCATGTTCTGAGATCAGAGATAGGAATTTCACCGATCGGTTTCGCACAGCCCTCGATCTCATAGACCGAATAGGTCCTGTACCCAGGGACTAGGACGAAGTCGTCGTTGCTCATTTCATGTAGAAACCGCCAAAGGAAAAATCTATTGTTTGGCAAGGAACCCCATTGTCTTTGGAATTCTTCGTTAAAATCGTTCCATCCGTAACTCAAAAACTCGGGGTTTCTGAAGTCAGAAAAGCCGATGGTCAAAAAGCCTTTCTCCAAAAGAGGCCGAGATGTCTCTTGACAATGAGAAATTCTGTGTAGCCAATATCTGCTCATGGCCGAACAGCTCCTTTTTGAATGGTTTTATGTGAGCAATGATGTTCTGCGTCGTTTCAGTTTTTGTCAATTAAGCATGATATGTCTCTTCTAGGACAGATCACGTGGATGCCTTCGTCATCCAACTCCAAGATCACTCGTATATCCTCCCGACCGCCTCTCACAACCCCTTTGGTTGCAGCACCTCAGCCGCCGTCTCCTCACCAGTTTTTTTGTCGGTTACTTGTGACGACAATTGCTCCAGTGTCATTTTATTAGCCATGGGATCACCCTTTGAGAATGTGGGCAGGAGTGCCTTTGTCGGGCATGTCCTTATGCAGATAGTAGGTCCCATGTATCTTCAAATAGTCCTGGAATGTTCCATCCTTCGCCTTGAGTTTTCTCCATTTCTTCCGGTCGAATTTAGTACGTTTGATTCCATACCGAGCAGCGAGGAGATCTCCACCGGATTTCACAGTTGCAGCAGGCCAGTACAATGCAATAATCACCTCATCTACTTTGTCGAAGTCCTTCGCAAGTTCTTTCCTAAAGTATATAGGGACACGAGTACTATACTTAGTAAATAACAATTGAATGAAATCATGCGAATTTTTTATTGTATCAACTGGGTGCTTGGGTTCTACTGTTCCGTCGGATAGGTCTATGGAGTAGGAGTCTTTCGCCCGAAGAGAGACTGTCAGACGTCCATCGGTGAAGTCAATGTTCTTCACAAATCTATATGATTCTCCTCCATACAGGATATATATCAGTGCATCATGGTGAGAACGAAATTCCCACAGAAGAGCAAGTTCTACTAATCGCTCAAAACTGTCTCGCTTCGTGGACAGATCGCCTGCGTCTTCGTACTGAGATTCAGCCTCCCGAAATCTGACAACATTATCAAGTCGTGCGGCCTGAAATCGTTGATTGTAGGCCTGTTCTTCCTCCGGGTGGAACCAAGAGGAAGGTTTAGAGTACTTCTTTTCCAAAAACACAAAACTCACATGTTTGGGAAAAATATATACCTTGTGTCGTTCGTAAAGGTCTGGAGTCTCTAATATCGAATCCAACAGTGATTTTGCCAGATTATAATTTCGCGCCTTAAGGGCGGATTCAGCCTCGCTGATTAGTTTTTTACCCTCTTTAAGAGCAGCCCTGAGATCACTCACGTAGGTTGGATCCTTCGTTCGGCGGCGCAACTGTTCGGCTTCTCGGAGCTTTCCGGCCTCTATACGTTCTTTCCTCTCTTCGTTTTCCTTAACATCAGATTTGCTCTCGGAATCGGAAATTTCGGTCTTTTCTATCTCCACGCTCCGCTTGCCATCTTGAGTCGGCTGAGGCTCAAACGACTCTTGGATGAATGAGAGAACAATAAGGCTGAAAGTCCCTACTCCAAACACACGAAGTCTTGAACTCAACGACGGCATTCGCAGGATTGAGGGCTTAATCAGTCCAACGATCATCGTCAAAAAAATGATGCCCCCAAGCATTGACAGGAATCCCATGATACTCTTCGTCCCAAAAATAAACCAAAAAACCATCAGAATAATGAACCCAATAATCCACTTAAGAAGATTACCCCAAAAGTCCCTTTTGGACTTCGTCAATCGAACACCGCATTTGGGGCATCTTAATGCAGTATCGCTAAGTTCAGTCGAACATTTCGGACAATTTATTCGTACCATTCTTTCCTCCTTATTAGGTCGGTATCGTCTGAGCAGCTCGGTCGATTGGATGAGGGCGTTTCTTGAGTGGTCGTCAGTAGGGAGGTACCCTATCTCAAGATATCCACGATGATCAGAGGATTTTATGTAAACAGTTATAAAAACACGAACAAAAATAGGGCGGCGATTTCCATTGTCAACAAAAAAGCCGCCTGCTTTTCGCAAGCGGGTGGCTCAGAAAACAGCGTCTCTATCCTTTATATATAGCGGCTCACGGACGCCTTCGGAAGACGCCACACAGCTAGGCCATGCGACACCTTGACAACTATACGTATGTTCAGTATATTTTGTGCCGCTCGCACGTTGATTTCCTCGTCAGGAACTGCCATGTCTCGGTCTCAGCAAGCAGTCCAAGAGCGCTATCGCCGGGCGCTCGACGCCTTGACCCAAAAACTCCAACAAGACCGCACGGTCTTGGCCGCCATCGTCTATGGTTCCTATTCGTACGATCAGGTTTGGGAGAAGTCCGACATCGACTTGTGGATCGTCATGGCCGATGACCCCAAGGTGCGGCGCTACGAGGACCACTGCCTCACCGAGGAAGGCGTCATCATCCACGCCAATCTCATCCCGCGCAAGCGGTTCCAGTTAAACATAGAAGGCTCGCGCCAAGGCGGCTGGCTCGACTTTACCTTCGCCCACAGCACCCTCCTGTTCTCCAAGGACGAGTCCATTGCCGCGTGGTACAAAGACGCCGAGCGCATCGGCGCGCGCGACCGCGACTACCAGTTGCTGCGGCGCGCCCTTCCGCTGTTGGCCACCTTGACCAAAGCCCAGAAGTGGTACCAGGTGAAGAAGGACTACAACTACAGCTTCCTGTGGTTCCTCAACGTGGCCGATCAGCTCGCCAGCGTCGAGTGCATCCTCAACGGCCAAGCCCCGGGCCGCGAGGTCATTCACCAAGCCCTCGCCTTTAACCCCGAGTTCTTCAACGCCATCTACACGGATCTGATCGCCGCCCCCAAAAACGCCCGCACCCTCAAGGCGGCCCTCCAGCGCGTAGAGACCTACCTCGACGACCACCTCTGGGACCTGTTCCAGCCCCTGATTGACTATTTGGAGGAGGCCGAGGCCATGCGCACGGTGTCGGAAATAGAAGAGCACTTCAAGATGGAAGGCGCGGACTTTGCCTGCGAGTGGCTGGTCGAAAAGGGCTTGCTACAAAAGATGTCGGCACCGCTGCGCCTCACCGAAAAGAGCCGCGTAGAGCTACAGGAAGCAGCCTATCACTACGACGGCGACGGGTCCGATTGGGGCCTACACTAGCACAACAGGACACACTATGGCTATGCGAGACGCGATCGCCATTAAGGGCGCACGCGAGAACAACCTGCGGAACATCGACATCAGCATCCCGCGCGATAAACTGGTCGTCATCACCGGCATCAGCGGCTCGGGCAAATCCTCGCTGGCCTTCGACACGGTGTACGCCGAGGGCCAGCGGCGCTTCATGGAGTCCATGTCCACCTATGCCAAGCGCTTCGTCGAGCATATGAAGAAGCCGGATGTCGATTTCGTCACCGGGCTTTCGCCGGTCATTTCCATTGAGCAGAAGACCATCTTCAACAATCCGCGCTCGACCGTCGGCACCATGACCGACCTGTACGAATACCTGCGCATGCTCTACTCCACGGTGGGCCAAGCCCACTGCCCCTATTGCCGCCGCCCCATCACCTATCGCACGCCCTACCAGATGGCCGAGCACTTGCTGTCCCTGCCGACCGGGGCCGAGGTAGAAATCCGCGCGCCGGTGTTTAAGATCTACGGCGAGGACTACGCCTTCCTCTTTGACGACATTCGCACCAAGGGCTACCGGCGGGTGCGCATCGAAGGCGAGCTATGCGACCTGAGCGAGGAACTCGAGCTCGACGAGAACGAGGATTTCCACATCGAGGTGGTCATCGACCGCTTCGTCATCGGCGGCGACCTGCAGAAACAGCTCCTCGCTTCCATTGAGCACGGCCTAGTGGTGGGCGAGAACTTTCTCAGCTTCCACCTGCTGAATCCGCAAATCGCTTCTGCCCAAGAGGTCGCGGCCTTCTACGAAGGCTTCGGCTGCCCCGAGCATCGCCTCAGCATGGCCGAGCTGACCCAGGGCTACTTCACCTTCAACGAGCCGCTCTCCGCCTGCGTCACCTGTTCGGGCTTGGGCACCTATCTACAGGTCCATCCCGATCTGCTGGTACCCGACAAGAGCCGGAGTATTATCGACGGTGCCTTTGTGCGCGAGGCATTCAACTACGACCGCAATGGGTGGGGCGGCCGCATCTTATGCAGCTTGGCCCAACACTACGGCTTCGACTTGGACACGCCCTTTGCCGAGCTGTCCGACCGCATCGTTGACGTGCTGTTCTACGGCACCAAAGGCAAGCGCTTCACTATTGTCCTGCCGCCGGGCGCGACCGAAGGCCGTCGCTACAAAGGGCGCAAGGTCTCTTTCGATGGGATCATCAACCAGATTGATCGCCGCTACCGCCGCTATCGCCGCCAAGGGGTGGCGCATTCGGGGATGGAGGACTACCTGCGCAAGGTCATGGTCGAGTACGACTGCCCGGACTGCGGCGGCACGCGGCTCAAAGCCACGCGCATGCTCGTCACCGTCGCCGGACGCACCATCCACGACCTGTGCGAGATGCACCTGCAGGAGCTGCGCGATTTTCTCAGCGACGTTCCCATGCCCGTGCAGAGGAAGCAGGCCGGCGAGCAGATCGTGCGCGAGCTCGCACTGCGGCTCGACCTCATCATGGGCATTGGCTTGGATTATCTCAGTCTCACTCGCCGGGCGGGGACCCTCTCCGGCGGCGAGGCCCAGCGCATTCGCCTGTCCACGCAGATCGGTTCCGGCCTAATGGGCATGCTCTACGTGCTCGACGAGCCTTCCATTGGCCTGCATCCCAAAGACAACGTCAAGATGATTGAGACACTGCGCCGCCTGCGCGATGTCGGCAACACGGTTATTGTGGTGGAGCACGACGAGGAGACCATTCGGGCGGCCGATCACATCATTGAGCTCGGCCCTGGGCCGGGTGTGCACGGTGGTCGCATCGCCGCCGAGGGCACCATTCGCCAGGTATTGAAAAACCCCAACTCCCTAACCGGCCAGTTTCTCACGGGCCGCCAGCACATCAGCGTGCCGGTCGAGCGCCGCCCGCTCAACGGCCACAGCCTGCGCGTCCGCGGTGCCCGCGCCAACAACCTCGACGACCTCGACGTCAAAATCCCCTTGGGGGTCTTCGTCTGCGTCAGCGGGGCCTCTGGCTCGGGCAAGAGCTCCCTCGTCCACGACATTCTCTACAAGAAGCTCTACTCCATCTTCCACGACAGCCGCGTGCTGTCGGGCGCGCACGACCGCCTCGACGGGGTCGAGCACATAAGCGATGTGATCAACATCGACCAATCCCCCATCGGCCGCTCGCCCCGCTCCAACCCGGCCACGTACATCGGCTTCTACGACAACATCCGCCGCCTCTTCGCCCAGACGCCCGAGGCCGGGGAGCGCGGTTATACGGCCTCGCGCTTTAGCTTCAACGTCAAGGGAGGCCGCTGCGAGGAGTGCGGCGGCGAGGGCACGGTCACCACTAAGCTGCATTTGATGGCCGATGTGGAGGTGCCTTGCCCCACCTGCAAGGGCGCGCGTTACAATCAGGACACGCTCGAGGTTACCTATCAGGACAAGAACATCGCCGAGGTCTTGGCGATGACCATAGAGGATGGGGTGGATTTTTTCGCCGACCAGCGGCTCATCGCCCACAAGCTGGGCGTACTCAACGATTTGGGGCTGGGCTATTTGCAAATTGGCCACCCGGCTCCCCTGCTGTCGGGCGGCGAGGCCCAGCGCGTCAAGCTAGCCGACGAGCTGGGCAAGCTCAAGCGCGGCAAGAGCAACCTCTACCTGCTCGACGAGCCTACCACTGGGCTGCACCTAGCAGATATTCAGCGTCTGCTCGACAGCCTCAACCGCTTGGTCGAGGCCGGTCATACGGTCTTGGTCATCGAGCACCACCTCGATGTCATCAAGACCGCGGACTACATCATCGACTTAGGTCCCGAGGGCGGCCACAACGGCGGCCAGATCGTCGGGCAGGGCACCCCGGAGGAACTCGCCGAGGTGAGCGAGTCGTACACCGGGCAATTCCTCAAGAACTACTTGAACTGAGCTAGGCGCGCAGTTCCTCTCGTCTAAGTTTCGGACAATCTCGGCATCAGATCGACGAGGTTACAGGGCTGGTTGGTGGAATCTAGCTGCGGCCCGATGAGCTTGTCCCAGCCGGTGGCGCAAGCCCCCGAGGAGCCGGGCAGGCAGAAGATGTAGGTGCTGTTGGCGACGCCGGCCACGCAGCGCGATTGCAAGGTCGCGGTGCCGATCTCATCGTAGGACAGCACGCGAAAGACCTCGCCAAAGCCCTCGATTTCCTTGTCGAAGAGCACGCTGACGGCCTCGGGCGTCCCATCGCGGCCCGTGAGGCCGGTACCTCCGGTAGTGACGATGGCTTGGACGCGGGGCTCGGCGATCCACTGCGAGACTTGGGCGCGGAGCTGATAGATGTCGTCGGGCAGGATTTGCTTTTCGTGCAAGATGTGGCCGGCCGCTGCGAGGCGCTCGGCCAGCAGCTTGCCGGACTTGTCGGTTGTTTCGTCGCGGGTGTCGGAGACCGTGAGCACGGCGATGCACACGGGAACGCGGTCTTGGGTCATGGGGTACCTCTTGGTGAAGGGGATACGAGTTCGATTTGGTAGAGCTTGGGCCACCACTTGCCGGTGACGAAGAGGCGCTCGCCTTTGGGGTCGTAGGCAATGCCATTGAGCACCTCGGCGTTGGAGCCACGGCGGTCCGCGTCGCTCAGCAGCCCGGTCAGGTCTATCCACCCCGCGACTTGGCCGGTCGCCGGGTCGATGCGGGCAATGGTGTCGGTCTGCCAGATATTGGCAAAGACCTCGCCGGCGACCCATTCCAGTTCGTTGAGCTGAGACACGGGACGGCCTTGGGCCACCACGGCGACCCGGCCTACCTCGGCAAAGGTAAACGGATCGCGGAAGTAAAGGGTCGCGCTGCCATCGCTCATAATGAGTAGTTCGCCGTTGTACGTCAGCCCCCAGCCCTCGGTGGGATAGGCGAATTCCGCTAGCGGCTCAAAAGAATCGAGCCGATAGGCAAAGCCTTTGTTGGCCCGCCAAGTTAGCTGGAGGAGGCGATTGCCGAAGAGGGCGAGGCCCTCGGCGAAGAAGCGCTCGTCTAGCTGGTGGAGCTGCACAATGGTCCCGGTTTCGAGCTCGACCTTGCGCAGGGACGACTGGCCGTACTGGCCGGTGCTTTCGTAGAGAAAGCCGTCGTCGTAGAGCAGCCCTTGGGTGAAGGCGTCCGGGTCGTGCGGAAAGGCGCGGGCGACTCGGTAGGAGTACGTGGGGATTTCAGCGGGCGGTTGAGGCTGGAGGGCGGCGGGTTCCGCGCCGTCGTCAGACGGGGCCAGACAACTGGCATGGGTCGCCAAGAGCAAGGCGATGGCGATGGACTGTACCTTGCGGATCATGTAGGGTAAAATACGGGGCGTGGTAGAGAGAGCAAGACGCGGGCGGCTTGCTTGTCGGGGGATGGGGCGTCTGTTAGAATTACGCAGAAACATTGAGGAGGAAACCATGCAGCACGGCGAGCTTAACTGGATCGCCAACTACATCTGGAGTATTGCCGACGACGTGCTACGCGACCTATACGTACGCGGCAAGTACCGCGACGTGATTCTGCCTATGACGGTGCTGCGCCGCTTGGATGCAGTGCTCGAAGACAGCAAGGCGGACGTTCTGGAGCGACGTGATCTGCTCGACAAGGCGGGCGTGGTGGAGCAGGAGGGGCCGCTGCGCGACGCGGCCGGGCAAGCCTTCTACAACACTTCCCCGTTCACTCTGCGGGACCTGAGATCCCGCGCCAACCAGCAGCAGCTCCGCGCCGATTTCGAGGCGTACCTCGACGGCTTCTCGTCCAACGTGCAGGACATTCTCGACTGCTTCGAGTTCCGCAACCAGATCTCGCGCCTCTCTAGCGCTGATGCGCTCGGTACGCTGATCGAGAAGCTGACGTCGCCCGACGTCAACCTAAGCCCGCACTCGGTCAAAAACGCCGACGGCTCGGTGAAGCTGCCCGGCCTCGACAATCACGGCATGGGCACGGTCTTTGAGGAACTGGTCAGGCGCTTCAACGAGGAGAACAACGAGGAGGCGGGCGAGCACTGGACGCCGCGCGATGCCGTCAAGCTGATGGCCAAGCTCATTTTCTTGCCGGTCGCCGACCAGATCGAGTCCAGCACCTACCTGCTCTACGATGGCGCCTGCGGCACCGGCGGCATGTTGACGGTCGCCGAAGAGACGCTGCAAGAGATCGCCCGCGAGCGCGGCAAGCAGGTGGCGACGCACCTCTACGGGCAGGAGATCAACGCCGAAACCTACGCCATCTGCAAGGCCGATCTGCTGCTCAAGGGCGAAGGCGACGCGGCCGATAACATTGTCGGTGGCCCGGCGTACTCGACGCTGGCCAACGACGCGTTCCTGACCCACGAGTTCGACTTCATGCTCTCCAATCCGCCGTACGGCAAGAGTTGGAAGAGCGACCTCGACCGCTTGGGCGGCAAGAGCGACATGCGCGACCCGCGCTTTCTCTTTGAGCACGCGGGCGATCCCGAATACTCGCTGGTCACCCGCTCCAGCGATGGTCAGATGCTGTTCCTCGCCAACATGCTGAGTAAGATGAAGCAGCAGACCCTGCTCGGCAGCCGCATCGCCGAGGTCCACAACGGCAGCTCCCTGTTCACCGGCGACGCCGGCCAAGGTGAGAGCAATATCCGCCGCTGGATCATTGAGAACGACTATCTGGAGGCCATTGTCGCGCTGCCGCTCAACATGTTTTCAACACGGGCATTGCCACCTACATCTGGGTGCTCAGCAATCGCAAGTTAGAGCATCGGCGCGGCAAGGTACAGCTCATCGATGCCAGCGGGTTGAGTTGAGTAACCACTATGAATGAGGAATGGAGAGGTAATATTATGAATGTACCCACAAATCGGATCGCCACCCATCCCGGTGCGTTTCTTCTGGAGCAGATCGAGGAGATGGGGCTGACCGTCAACGGATTGGCGCAGGACATCGACCTGCCCGCCACGAGGCTCCATGAAATCGTTCACGAGCGACGCGGCGTGACGGCCGAGACGGCGATCGCCCTTGGCGAGTACTTCGGCCAGACTCCAGAGTTTTGGATGAATGCCCAGAAGGTTTATGAGTTATCAAGAGAATTGGTCGAGAATGGCAAGGAGATTCGTTCGAGGGTCCGCCGTCGCGCTAAGGATCGGGCTACGGCAGTATGACCTGCTGGCGTCAAAATCCGACTGAGGAATTAACCGAAAGTTTTCGTGAACGCCACGATGCTGTAGCCAATGTCTGTACCGCCTTTCAGGGGCGACTCCAGAAAGCGGCTGAAGGTTTTCCTCTGGGCCGTGCAATGGACCCTGACGGCATCGTGGTGCCCGAGCTGGAGAAAAGCGAGGGATACTTCCGTAAGGAAAGAGAAGAATTGCACGATGTCCGGGACGCCTTGCAGCGGATAGGAGGCGCAGAAGCATATGGAGCCGAGGTCTTCGCAGCATTGGAACGCCTAGACAAGCTGTTTGAATATCTCGTTGCGTCGCTCCAAGAGCTTCGCTGGGCTATAATGATCCACGACGGGGCACTCGCTCCAAGCACAGGCGGAACATGCGCCAGCGGCTCAGAATTTATGGCGTCAATGGAAAATCCATAGGCCATGGCCCCACGACAGGTGCGAATTACCGGGTTTGAAACGCCGAGCCGCAAGTTCGCCAGAATGGTCAATCGTCTAGACCAACGGATGAAAGAGGAATTGCCACTCATCCCGGCGCGTTTCTTCTAGAGCAGATTGAGGAAATGGGGCTGACCGTCAACGGATTGGCGCAGGACATCAACCTGCCCGCCACGAGGCTCCATGAAATCGTTCGCGAGCGGCGCGGCGTGACGGCCAAAGTACAACATGTTAGTTGATGGAGAATAGACCGTGGAGCCAGTGCAATTTGTAGAGGCATTGAGTAAGCTAAAATTTGAGAATGCCTTTAACCCTTATTCAAATCGATGTGTTGTTCACGACCTAGATGATGCGCCGCAACGTCGCTTACAAACGTTATTGACTGTACTTGAGGCTGCAACAAAACAGGATATTGATTCTATATGGATTGGGCGCGATCTTGGCTATCGCGGCGGTAGGCGAACAGGGCTTGCTTTAACAGACGATGTTCATATTCACGAATACGCCGCACGGTGGGGGTTATCTATTCAGAGGCCAACGAAAGGCGACGTAGCTGCCGAGAGGACGGCTGCTGTCATCTGGAGTGCTCTCTCACAAATCGAGGTGTCTGTCTTTCTGTGGAATGTCTTCCCATTACACCCTCACGAACCCGGTAATCCCTTCAGCAATCGATCTCATAATTCTCTTGAGCGTAGGACCGGGGAGAAATTTCTCTCTCAACTCATCCTTCTTCTAAAGCCGCGCCGACTAGTTGCAATCGGCAACGATGCTTCACGAACAGCACCTCGTTTAATGTATCAGCACAGAGTCTTTCAAGTACGGCACCCTAGCTATGGTGGACAGACACAATTTTTAGCGCAAATGTGCGAATTGTACAATCTGCCATTAGATCCTTTTCAAACTCCGCAATGCTCTGTTCAGTTGACTATTCCTCGGATATTGAGAAGAGGAACATGAGACCTGATGATTGACTCCAATATCAAATCCTACCCCAACTATAAACCCTCCGGCGTCGAGTGGCTGGGCGATGTGCCGACACATTGGGAGGTGCGGCGGTTGAAGGTGAATGTTGCGGATATAATTGACCAGAGTAACGGACGACGCCAAGATGAAGTATGTATCGCCTTGGAACGCGTCGAAAGTTGGACGGGCAGGATTAGGGACCCTGGCCTGGATGTGAGCCTTGATAGCCAAGTAAAGCGGTTTCAGGCTGGAGATGTGTTGTTTGGAAAATTGCGCCCTTATTTGGCAAAGGTGGTGCGCCCCGATTACGACGGCTTGTGCGTCGGTGAATTTCTGGTATTACGTCCCCGTGATGTCGTGTAGCCGTTCTTGATTTTGAAGCGTGTTTCCCCGATAGCGTGGTTGGATTCGTCCCGCGCCAGAACGTTGATCGCGACTACTTATACCACCTATTTATAGCAATGAAAGCCGAATTGATGAGTGAGGCACCTGTAAATACGCAAGGCAATCTCAATGTTGACCGGATTGGCTCTAGACAAATCGCCCTCCCGCCCCTCCCCGAACAATCCTCTATCGTCCGCTTCCTCGACAAGGCAACCGCCGACATCGACACCGCCATCAGCCGCGCCTGCCGCCAAATCGAGCTGCTCCAGGAATACCGCACCCGCCTGATCGCCGATGTGGTCACCGGCCAACTGGACATGCGCGAGGCGGCGGCCAATCTGCCCGACGAGGAGCCGGAACCGCTCGACGATGGGGATGCACTTAGTGATGCGCCCGCCGCCCTCGACATCGTCCCCGCAGAGGCCGAAGCATGACCCCCGGCCGCGACAGCGACTATTTCGCCGGTTTGGTGCGCGAGCTGTGCAAGTTGCCGCGCACGGTGGTTGGTAGCCGAGCTTTTCCCAATCTCGAACGGACGAAGGCTGGTCTGATTGAGCGACTGCGGTTGCGCTTTGATGTCGAGGAAATTCAGCACCGAAACGGTCGGGTTCTGGTCTTTCAAATCCCCGCCCGTCCGATCGGTACGCCTATACAGTATAAAGGCGCGTATTGGATGCGTGGTGGCGAGGCTCTTGTTCCCATGACACCAGATCAACTCCAACGCATCTTTGCCGAGGCCAGCCCCGATTTCTCGTCTGAGATTTGTACGTCTGCCCAATTGGACGATCTTGATCCAATCGCCGTGGAGGTTCTGCGTCAACTCTGGCAGCGGAAGTCACCAGACCAAGACATTTCGGCCCGCCCCGTAGAGCAACTCCTAACAGATGCGGAATTGCTCGTCGATGGCGAGGTGACGTACGCGGCGCTGATCCTGCTGGGCACGCGCAAAGCCCTAGGCAAATACTTCGCCCAAGCGGAGCTTATTTTTGAATACCGATCTAACGAAGTGCCGGGACCGGCGGCGGAACGACATGAGTTCAGACAGGGCTTTCTTCCTGTACTCGACGGGATCTGGCGACTCATCAACCAGCGCAATGACCTGCAACACTTTCAGCAAGGACTCTTTATTTGGGATGTGCCCACGTTCAACGAGCGCGTGGTTCGCGAGGCCGTCTTGAACGCAGTGAGTCACCGCGATTATCGCCACGGAGGCTCCATCTTTGTGCGCCAGTATTCTCGACGCATCGAGATCGTCAGCCCTGGCGGCTTTCCAGCAGGCATCACCCCTGAGAACGTCCTTCGGCAACAAAATCCGCGCAATCGCCGTATCGCCGAAGTCCTCGGCAAATGCGGCTTGGTCGAACGGGCCGGGCAGGGGTTTGACCGCATCTTCCGCGAGTGCATTCAGCAGAGTAAGCCGTTGCCCGACGTCTCCCACACGGATGACCACTTCGTATGGCTCACGCACAAAGAGTTGCTACTGAAGCACATTCAAGATAACCGGAAAGAAGGGAGTCAGTTGCGGGAACTGAGGCAGGTGTTGCCAGCCCTCTCGTACGTCCAAGTTCAGAAATTACTTCAAGAGTTGAGGATTAAGGGACAGATCCACAAAGTAGGGAACACTAGCGCCGCTCGCTGGTATCCTGGGGGAATAGTTCTAATGTTTTTTTAAGATCATTTTTTTAAAAATTACCGAAGATATTCCAGAGCGCGTGGCGGCGGATGCGGCGTACCGCAACGCGCGGGAAAACTCCGACCGGCAGAACGCACGCATTGAGCTGGACAAAGCGGTGTCGCGCGTGATGTACTCCATGATCAACGACGATACTCAGTTATTTAAAAAATTCGCGGACGACGAGGGCTTCAAGCGCTGGCTGACGGACGCCGTGTTCGACTTGACCTACAGGTAGCCGTGTGCGCATCCCTACGGGGCCATTGGCATTTTTGCAGTGACTTATAGATTGTATAGGTGGAGGACAAACGGGTGATACAGCGCGGATACATACAACTCATCTGGATCGGCTTGCTGTTGGCAGGCGGAGCCGAGGCCGTGCGCATCCAAGACGCCGTGCCCGAGGAAGTGCCCAAGCGACAGCGCGACGGCTACTATGCTGCGGTAGGGGTAGGTTTCATCAACTTGGATCATCGCGGCGCGGGCGTGCGCGTTCCCTTGGGGTTTAGGGCGGTCTTCAACCGCTTGCGCCTCATCTGCTCGGCCAATATGCTCGATGTGAGCTTTCACGAAGGCGACGATTACGACCCGCGTTACGTCCGGCCTTTTCCCACCCGCAGCTACTGCTACGATGCGCGGACTGGATACCGCGTGGCGGACTACCGCTGCTCGGGCGGCACGGATTGGCTCCGCTCGCTCAGTGCGGATCTGGCCTATATTGTCCTCGACGAAGTGTGGATTGCCGGCCGACCGGGCAAGCTGTTCGCCGGGTTGGGCTACCGCCACCTAAACCCAGGGACGGCGTATGGAACCTTGGGGTTGTTTTTCGATGCTCCGGGCCGGACCGTCGGCGGCTTCAAGATCCTAGTCGGCAAGGGCTACATCACCTTGGGCCTGCTGTGGGGCTTTGATTTGCGCCGCGTCTTTTAGAGGGTTTATGATCGCCTTGGCCCTTTGCGCCACCTTGGCTCTCGTGCCTGTGGGCGCTGCCGCGCAGACGCTATCTGCCGAAGTGCATCCGGGCCTGCTTTTTTCCGCCGAAGACATTCCCCTACTCAAAGAGCGCATCCAGCGCGAACCGTATGTCACGTGGTGGCAGACCGTGTTGCAGCGGGCGCAAAACGCTCCGGCGACCTTTGCCGACGAGCGCGCCGAGGTCCGCTACGCCAAGTCCCTCGCCTTCGCTTGGCTGATGACCGCCGATGCCGCGTTTGCCGAGCGCGCGTTGGAAGTGATGCAGGGAGTCGCGTTCCCGCCGAGGGGAGGCGATTTGGGCGAGCCGCACAACGAGGGCGAGGTCGTGGCCCAGTACGCCGTGGCCTACGACATCCTGCACTCCTATGCTGCGGACAACGACCCCCAGGCCCTGCAAGCGATGCGGTCGATTCTCGGCGAGGAAGCCGACCGCCTGTGGAAGGGCATCGTGATTGGCAAGGTGGGGTTGGGGCCGTTCAAGGTCAAAGTTCGCTTGCACGAGACCCCGCATCTCGACAACTGGCACATCCGCGCGTACGGCGGCCTCGGGCTAGCGGCCATGGCCTTGAGCGAGTACTCCAGCGGCGAGGGCACGCCGCTGGAATGGGCTGACCGCGCCTTGGAGATGGTCACCAGCAGCCTCGACTTCCAGATCGAAGAGCGGGACGGGGGGTACGCAGAGGGGCCGTTCTACAGCCGCTACGCCGCGGATGTCTATTTGCCCTACTTATTCGCGCTCAAGAACCGCACCGGCTTGGACCTGTTTGCCGATCCCAAGATCGAGAAGATGCACGAGTGGTCCCTGAACCTGCGGCTGCCCAATGGCCGGCGGCCCAACATCGACGACGGCCACTTAGACGATTTCTACGGGCATTACCTAGCGGCCGTGCAAGCCAGCGGTGGAATCCATCGCTGGGACTGGGAAAATAACGAGCGCGGCTTGTACGTGCGCCAGTTCTCCGAGATGGACGCCATCGCCCTGTACGACGACAGCGTGCCCGCGCAAGAGCCGACGCACGGTCCGTCGGTTTTTATGCCAGGGGCTGGAGACGCCGTCTTCCGCAGCGACTGGTCGGCCGCAGCTACCTACATGCTCTTGCGCGGCGAAAACGGCACGGCACGCGAGCACGGGTTCGCGCACGAGCACCCCGACGGAACCAGCTTTGTGCTCTACGCCGCCGGCGAAATGCTGGCCCTAGATGCGGGTTACATCAATTTTGACAACCACGACAAGGTCAACAAAGGCCGCAATCACAACGTGGTGCTGGTCGATGGGAATGGACCGCCGCGCCGGATCTTGCCCGTGGTGGGGACCAGCGGCGACCGCAACGACGCTTTTATCGAGGCATTCTTCACGAGTGCCGCTGGGGATTACGCGGAAGTCTGCACTGCCTACCGGGGTGTCGAGCTAAGGCGACGGGTCTTTTTTGCCGACCACAGCTACTTCCTCGTAGCCGACGAAATCGACGACCGGGGCCGTCGCCACGACTACGAGTGGCGGCTGCACGGCAACGGCGGTGGCACCAGCGGGGGCGCGTATGCCCGCGCGGGGAACTTGGCGCGTTGGACGCGGGAAAAAGCCGAGTTGCTGGCGTTTTTGCCCGATCAACCCGGTCGGGTTGCGCTGGAGAGCGAGGCGATCCACTCCTTTGACTATCGCCAAGAGCAGACCCACGCGGTATTGCGGGTGCAGCAAGAGGGCGTCGATGGGCGCTACCTCGCGGTGCTGTATCCGCGGGCGATTGGGGAGGCCGAGCCGGCGTTTGAGACCGCATCCGCGCAAGGAGCCGAGGCGGCCGTGGTGACGTTGGCCGGGGTGCGGGATTTGGCTTGGCTCCGCAACGGCAATGCGTCCGAGGGCACTGTAGCCGGGCCGGATGCGCACTTGGTCAGCGACGCCCGCTTCGGCTATGTCCGCTATGTCGATGGAAAGCTCACCCGCTTTGCAGCCCAAGACGCGACCTACCTTTTGGCCGACGGAGAGACGGTCTTCCGCGCCAGCGAAATGATAGACGTGAGCATGGAGCGAGACGATTATGCGGGTTTCGTGCGCGGCCCCGGCGCGGGCTATCAGTTAAAAATGCCCCACGCGGGGAACGAGTGGACCGCGGCGCGCTTGCTCGGCGGCACATGGCTGGGCACAGCCGTAGAAGGCGAAATGATCGTGTTGGAGCTAGCGGGCGAGGGGACGTTAGAGCTGCGATCTGACCCGCAAGTCGAAGCGCAAAAGGGGGCGCAGCCGCGTCCCGAGCGCTACGCCCTGCACCCCAACGCACCCAACCCGTTCAATCCGACGACCAAAATCCGCTTTGATTTGCCCATTGCCGGCTTGGTGCAACTAACGGTGTACAACGTCTTGGGGCAGGAGGTCGCGCGGCTGGTGGAGAGGCAGATGCCGCCAGGGCGGCACGAGGTGGAGTGGGACGCGGCCGGCTACCGGAGCGGCCTCTACTTTTACGTGCTCAAAGCCGATTCCTACCGCGCGCAGCGCAAGATGATTTTGCTGCGCTGACCTGTTTTACCCTTCAATGACATAGCGCAGTACGGCCGCGACTTGCTCGGGCGCATTGGCCACGGCGAGCGCGGCCGCATCCACCTCTTTGAGCGCGTGTTGCAACTCGGGCGGGTGGAGGACGATCAGCGGCTTGTTGCAGGCGGCGGCAAACCCCGCGTCAAAAGCCGCGTTCCACTGGCGGTACTGGTCGCCGAAGCGCACCACCACCAAGTCGGCGTCGCGGATTAGGGTGCGGGTGCGGATGGCGTTGAGCTGCGCGCCTTTGTGATCCTTCCAAAAGCTGCTTTCCTCCGGCCCGAGCATGTCGATGCCGCAGTTGTCGCTGGCTGAGTGATCGGTGACCGGAGCGGTGAACTCGACCGGCAGGTCGCTGGCCGCTTGGACGATGCGCTCGCGCCAGTCGCTGTGAATCTCGCCGGATAGATAGACTTTCCACTGTTTGGACATGGGGTTCCTTTTGGCGTGGTGAGTTGGAGCGGCAGGTCGCTGCCTGCTCGGATGGTAGAGGGTGAGTAACGCAATTTGTCGCGATTGCGGCCAGCCTCTATCTTTTTGCGATGTTAAGCCCGTTGTCAGGCGATGTCAACACAGGAGAGTTTGCGATGAAATCGGCACTTGAACTGGCCATGGAAAAGGCCAACGAGGCGGTCGGGGGCGCAGAGGGGATCAAGCTGACAGACGAGCAGAAAGAGGCCATAGACCAAGTGCGCAAGCAGTACGAGGCCAAGTGGGCCGAGCAGGAGATCGCGCTCAAGGGGCAGCTAGAGCAGGCCACGGGTGCAGACCCGCAGGCCCTCGTCGAAGCGCGCCGCCAAGTGCAGGAGCAAATGAGCAAAGTCCGCAACGAACTCTTTGCCGAACGCGATGCCAAAATCGAGGCGATTCGCAACCAGTAGGATACGACTACACTTCAACCCACCGGAGCCAACTATGCAGCCAAACTACGAAGTCGATATGAGATTGAACATCCCAACGCGTATGCGGGACGGCGTCGATCTTTCTTCCGACCTCTATCTGCCGAGGGTATCGGGTAGGTTCCCGACCGTGTTAATGCGCACGCCGTACGACAACAACACTCCACTCATGATTGAGAAGGCCATGCGGCTCGCCAATAACGGCTATGCCTGCGTCATCCAAGACGTGCGGGGGCGCTGGGACTCCGACGGCGTTCACTACGCGCTGTTCAACCACGGCCCGGACGGTTTTGATACGCAGGAATGGATTGGCCAGCAGGAGTGGAGCGACGGCAAAATCGGCATGGCCGGGGGCTCCTACCTTGGATGGGTGCAGTGGCAGAGCGCGCCGCACCGCAACCAGCACCTGACGTGCATGGCACCAAGGGTCATGTGCGGCGATCTGTACTCGGGCCTCATTCACCCCGGCGGGGCGTTCCAACTCAACGTCGCCCTCACGTGGGGAATGCGGACCAATGGCCGCACCGCTCAGAGCATTGAGTACCACAACTGGACGGAGGCCTTTCGCGCTATCCCACTCATCGACATGGACCAACAGGCGGGCCGAACCCTACAGTTTTGGCGGGATTGGGTAACGCACACCGAATACGATTCCTACTGGGACTCGGTCAACGTCGAAAACAAGTGGGGCGAAATCGCGGCCCCTGCCCTGATAATGGGAGGCTGGTACGACCTCTACTCCCACAACACCTTTATCAACTTCAACGGTCTAAGGCTGCATGGGCGGACGCCCGAGGCTAGGCAAAGTCAGCTCATCGTCGGTCCTTGGCCGCACGCGCTCAGTGTTTCTACCAAGACGGGAGACATCGACTTTGGCGCGAACTCGCTGTACGACCTGGAGGCGTTGGAGTTGCGTTGGTTTGATTATTGGCTGAAGGGCATTGACAACGGCATCGTTGGCGAGGCTCCGCTGCGGCTCTTCATAATGGGCGTCAATGAATGGAGAGATGAGTGCGAATGGCCGCTGGCTAGGACCGACTGGCAAAAGTGGTATCTGCACTCTGCTGGAAACGCCAACTCGCTGTTGGGCGACGGTGGCCTGTCGCCGGTTGAGCTGGGCGACGAGCCTGCGGATCACTTTGTGTACGATCCCGATTTTCCCGTGCAGACCGTGGGCGGAAACAACTGTTGCTCGCCCCATATTGTGCCCTGGGGGCCGTACGACCAGCGCGATGTGGAGATGAGGGGCGACGTGCTCTGTTACACCAGCGAGCCGTTGGCAGCCGATCTTGAGGTGACGGGGCCGATCAAGCTCGTTCTATACGCGGCTACAGACGGGCTAGATACCGACTGGGCTGCCAAGCTGGTGGACGTGTCAACCAGCGGATACGCCAAGAATCTCTGCGATGGCATCGTCCGGGCGCGCTACCGCGAGGGCTTCACCTCCCCCAAGTTGCTCCAGCCCGATCAAACCTACCAGTATGAGATCGATCTCGCCGTCACCGGCAATGTCTTCAAGCAGGGACACAGGATCAGAGTCGAAGTGTCCTCGTCCAATTTCCCGCGCTTCGACAGAAACCACAACACTGGCAACGACCTCGGCACGGACACTGAAATGCGCAGCGCGCAACAGACAGTGCAACACTCCAGAACACATCCGTCTCATGTACTCTTGCCGGTGATTCCGCACCAGTAGTTAGCGACTACGAGAGGGGGTTACGAGAGGGGGTAAAGTAGAGCAAGACATGGAGGAAACTGCCCGCTTGCAGGCTGGGGGCCAGACCGTCGAACTGCCCGTCGTCGGCAGCGAGGGCGGATGAAATCTTGGGAAAATCGGCAATGTAGCCTGCTATGACGCAATACTTGAGATATGCTCTCGGAATTTCAAGCGCCTTTGTCTTCATCTGGCTCGGAGCAGCGTGCTCGCCCAACCGCGAAGAGCTGATTTTCGCGGGCAGCCCGGCACAGACTCAGGTGCAGCGGCACTCGGAGCCGGCGGCTCCGGCGGCTCTTCGATTCGTTGATGTCACTGACCAGAGCGGCGTGGATTTTGTCCATACATCGGGAACCCGGCAACAGCGATTCATCCTCGAGTCGATGGCGGGCGGGGGCGCTTTTTTCGACTATGACGGAGACGGACTCCTCGACCTTTTCCTAGTCAACGGCGGGGCTGTGGAGGCGTTGCCTGAAAAGGGCAACCGGCTCTATCGCAACACCGGCCAGGGACCGGATGACCTGTTTGCAGACGTGACCGAGGAGGCTGGAGTAGGCTATTTGGGCTGGGGCATGGGATGTGCCATAGGAGACTATGACAACGACGGCGATGTAGATATCTACGTCACCTACTGGGGCCCCAATGTTCTGTACCGCAATGAGGGTAGCGGGCACTTCACCGAAGTGACCGTCCAGGCGGCAGTGGGCGATGACGGTTGGGGGGCCAGTGCCGCTTTCGGCGATGTCGACGCAGATGGATTCCTCGATCTCTTCGTCGCCAATTACCTCGTATTTGATCTGCCAGATCCCTCGGAAGAATGGCGGCCGTGTGTCTGGAAAGGACTGGATGTCTTCTGCGGACCTATGGGCCTAGAGCCACAGGCCAATGTCCTGTATCGCAATGACCGTGCTGGCGGTTTTGTGGACGTCAGCGAGAGGACGGGAGTTACCCGCCACAAGCAGCCCTCGCTCGGAATCGTCTTCGGGGATTTCGATGGCGACGCAGATCAGGACATCTACGTCGCCAATGACTCGATGCCAAATTTGCTTTACCGCAACGACGGCCAATGGAGCCTGACCGAGGTCGGCATGCTCGCCGGCGTTGCCTTCAGTGAGAATGGACGTGAGCAGGCGGGGATGGGCGTCGCCTCCGGAGACTACGACAACGATGGCGATCTCGATCTCTTCGTCACCAACTTCTCCGATGACGCCAATACCCTGTATCAAAACCAAGGCGATGGTTCGTTTTTCGATGCCACGGCGGCGGTTGGATTGGACGGCGAGGTAAGGCCGTATCTGGGTTGGAGCACGTCCTTTTTCGACAGCGATAACGATGGTTGGCTGGACCTGTTCGTGGCCAACGGCCACATCTATCCTCAGACCGACCTGAATACCGCCGACATTGGCTACGCCCAGCGCAATCTGTTCTATCGCAATGTCGGCGGTCTGTTTCGATCGAGTGCATCCAGTATCGGACTAGAGCTGGTGAAAGTCAGTCGAGGCGCGGCCTTTGGCGATTACGACAACGACGGAGACGTCGACATCCTCGTGGTAAACCTGAACGACACACCGACTTTGCTCGAAAATCGGCGCGACAACCGCAACAACTGGCTGGGATTGGAGTTGGTCGGTGTGGAAAGCAATCGCGATGCGATAGGTGCCCGAGTGCAGTTGGCAGTCGGCGAGCAAATTCAGACCCGCGAAGTACACAGGGGCTACGGCTATCTGTCACAGCACGACACCCGGCTACTCTTCGGGCTTGGGAGCGCAGCACAGATCGACCACATCGAGATACACTGGCCCAGCGGACGCACTCAGAGGCTCGAACATCCCCCGTTGGGTCGCTACCATGTGGTCGTGGAAGCGGCTGAAGCCATCCTCTCCAGTTACGGCGGCGCAAAACCTGAAAATCAACAGCCCCTTGTCGCTTCGCTGGCCGCCGCAGAGATCGAGGCGCAACCTCATCCTCCTCGAATTGCCGCGTCCCCTGGCTGGACCGCAACCGACCACCTGAGAAAAGGGGTCGAGCTCTATGAACAGGGACGCTACGAAGAGGCGCTCAATGTCCTGCGACCGGCCATTGAGTTGCAGCCCGATTCCCTCGATATCAGATACGCTGTCGCCGCTGTTCTCTTCGGGGGGTTGGGTAAAGCAGAAGAGGCGACAGCGGTCCTCGAAATGGCTATTTTGCGAGATTCGTCGTCGGTGAAAATCTACAAGCTACTCAGCGACATCTACCTCAGCCTCAACCGAACAGACCGGGCCAAACAGGTGCTTGAACGCATCTCCGCTCTGGCTCCAGCCGACTGGGAGAGTCAGAACCTTCTGGGGCTGGTGCACCGCCGCGAAGGGGCCGTGGCGGCGGCGACCGCAGCTTTTCGACAGGCTGCTCTCCGGGCTCCATGGGAACCGCATCCACACCTCAATCTCGCCCGCCTCTACAGACAACAAGGATACCTCAATGCTGCCGAGAGCGAGCGGCGAATCTTTGAGCGCCTGCGGGACTGGCAGCTTGACGAAGAGCGATATTTGGCAAAAATTGACGAGGATTCAACAGACGTCGAGTCACATTTCCATCTCGGGCGCATTTACTTCCGGCAGGACCGCCTCGACCGGGCCATATGGCACTTTCGCCGTGCAGTGCAGCTAGACCCGAATTTTGGACTAGGGCATTACGGCTGGGGAGCTTTGCTCCATTCCAGAGGCCGCCTCGAGGAAGCCATCGAGGCCTACCAGCAAGCTTATCGCTGCGCTCCGCACTTGGTGGTGGTTCTCAACGATTTAGGCCTTGCCTATCACCAAGCGGGGCGCGTGGAAGAGGCGCTGGCTACATACCAAAAAGCGCTGGCTCTGAGGCCAGATCTCGCCCTTTCCAGCAGCAATTTAGGTGCCCTCTACGCCGCCCAAGGCAAGCCGGAAGAAGCCGTCGCTCACTACAAAGCGGCGCTGGAATTGAATCCGGAGTTGATGGGTACCCAGAAAGCACTGATCGACCTCTATGCCTCGGAAAAGCGCTTTGATGAAGCTAGGCGAGAATGGCAGGGCCTGATGGCTGAGAGTGACTCTGAGCCTGCGGCGACGGCGGGCACGAGTCGCGAGATTCACTATAAAATTGACACCGAGTGAGCCGCGCGACAGCCGCCGGAAATTGTAAGAAGGCTTCTCAGCGCTAGTATGCAACGTGAACGAGTCTGGACAGCACCGTATTTGCATTGTCGTTATCGACGGCAAGCTTGAACTGGCAGATGTAAATGCCCGGTGCCACGAGGTTGCCCCCGTTGTCGGTGCCGTTCCAGGCGATGCTGGCGAGGCCGCTGCTTACCATCTGCTGCTGTTCCCAGACGCGTCGGCCACCTAGGTCGAAGATGCGCACCGTGGCCTCGCGGGCGGCGCTGAGTTTGACAACGAGAACCTCGATGTTCGCTTGGTCGTTGATATCATCGCCGTTGGGCGTAAAGGGATTGGGAGTGATGCTGAAATCATCCAACGGTCTGGCGTCGAGAGGCATCTGAATGGACAGCGATTCGCTGGCGATCAAAGGTGTGGCATCACCCGACTCGACGCCCTGCCAAGCGACCTCCAGATCAGCACCGCCGTTGGTGTTGCGCACCGCCATGTCCAGGGTGGTACCGTTGACGAAAACCGGGGAGGCAAAGCGCAGCCGCATGAGTGGACCTTCGCCGACAACACGTCCGCGGGCACTGAAGGAGAGCGCCGAATGGGCGCTGCGGCCAAGCGTGTCACCGCCGGCGGCGAAGGGGAACTGGCCCCCTCCGTCGACGAGAATGCGGAAGTAGCGTCCTAGGCGTTGTTCCTCCTCCAGCTCGTCGTACGTGTCCTCGGAGATAGCTGTTAGCTCGACCTGTCCATTAGCGTTGACGAACTTGCGGAAGAAACGCCGGTCGCCCCGCTCTTCGGGCAGTAGCAGGCCCCACGTGGCGCTGGTCAGCAGCTCGCCGTTTCTGGCGGTTGGAACCTGGTCCCCTTCGACAGTGATGCGGTGATAGAGCCGCTGGCCCTCGCCGCCAGTTAGCGCATGGATGATGTTGGGTAGTCGGACGTGAATGGAATCGGATTGGTTTTGCAGCAACTCCAGGCCGTCAAAGCCGGGCTCGCTGGCTCGGAAGGAGGTCAGGGGCTGGCCGTTGTCGTCAAAGCCGAGATCCAATTCGAGCAGTTCCATTTCGGCACCCGAGAAGCTGAGCAGGATCTCGTCGAAGCCGCTGCTGCGTTCGGGCACGGGGCTCTCGATAAAGAAGGGCCGCGCGAAGACCTCGAAGGTGTCCAGCCGTCCAGCGGCGTTCACCGCAACAGGCCATAGCTCGGCGACGAGCCGGTCGGCCGCCGGGTCGAGCAGCTCAATGTCGACGAATTTGATGGCGGCGGCCGTAAAGCGATCCTCCGTCTTCAGCTTTATCTGGATTTGCAGCAGGCTCTTGCGCGACGGCGATGTCACCCGGTCTCCAGATTGCGCGTATTGGCGGCTCCAGTTACTCCAGTCGGTGCCCACGACCAGCGAAGTATCGACGGGCCCCTTTAGGGAGCCGAGCAGATTATTCCACTGTTTAAGCGTCAGCTCGCTGCCTGTAGCGTTAAAATAGCGAATGATTTCCTGGGTCTGATCGCCGGAACGAGTGCGGATCTCCACTTGGGTGCCCGGAGGTGTTTCTGCCTCCCAGGTGATGGCACCTAAATTGCGGCCAATAGGGACTTCGATCAAATCCGAGGTGAGTACGACCTCGGCGGCATAGCCCTCTGAAAACAGCATATACTCCGAAACGTTGGGACCAAGATAGTACCCGCCTCTGGAAACGGGGTTGAGCTGAACGACCTCCAACAGCCTCATTTTTGTCGGCGGATCGTAGGCGTCGAGGATATTGTTGTAGCGTTCCAACGTGTTGTCTTCCCGCATGAGCGGACTCAATTTTCGCCAGCGCAGCAGACCGTTGGTATCGAAGTCACCCAGGGAACTGCGCACTGCGTAGCCCTCCGACTGGTCAGTGCCAGCTGAGGCCAGCCGCATAGAGTCGAGCCAGAACGTCGCGCCCAGGTCGATGGTGAGGATGCCGCGCTCGATGAAGGAAATCTTCTCCCGGATGGCGTGCTGAAAGATGGATTTGAAGTCGCCGTCGAAGGCCGCTCCCGGACTAGTGGCGCTGCTGCCGGTAACAGTGAGGTTGCCGCCGCCGGAGATGATGCCTGTACTCAGGTTATCGCCCCATCCCCATACCTCGATGTCGGCGAGCCGGGGGCGCTCGCGGACGTAGAATTCCTTGCGGCCCTGACGTTCCGGTGGCAGGGCCTCGAATACCGCCTTCTCCTCGCTTTTCTCCTCCTCCACTATAGGCTCTTCAAACCCCACCTTGTCTACGGCGAAATAGACGATGTCACCCCGCTCGTTGGGGGCTAGCGCCAGCCACTCTTCCTCGCTGATTAGGCTGCCGCGGCCACCGCGCGTATCGCTGACTACAATGCGGATGGTCTCCACCAACTGCCCGGTCCATCCCGGATCGGCGCGTTGTTGCGTCAGGGCGAAATCGAACTGCCGTTGATCTTTGTTGGGTATCGTCGTCAGACCCGAAAGCTCGAAGCCAATGTCTCTGGACTTTTCAAGGACCGGGACCTGCCACGGAGAGGTCAGCAGGCGAAACTTAGCGAACGGATCCCCCAGTTTTTCGTCTACGAATTGCACCACCAGCGAATCGATGGGTACCACGCGACCCAGATCCACCTCTACCCACCAATCGTCGATGGGATCGTCCGGGTCTGGCTCCCAGTAAGTGTTGGGATCGCCGTCCAGTATATTTGCCGCCGCATTTGTGTTGGACCCCACCCGGCTGATACCCATCCGTAGCTGGTAGGTCCAGACAGGCACCGACTTGCCCTTCGACTTCTTGGTGATAATATTGCCCCTCACATCCAGGGTCTCGGTGCTGTCGACATTGAGAATAAAGTGCTCTTTTCTCTTCAGCTTTATCCCCGGGAGTGTGCGAACAAAGGTCTCGCGATCGTCGAGCAAGTTGTAGCGCTGGCGAAACAGATGGGGCGCAACGCCCTCGTCCGTGACCTCGACCGCGTGGAGTGGCAAACTCCAGTTGACCCATTCAGACGGCGCATTGACGACGATGTGATCGCCAATCAGTTGGTATCCTTTGCCGCTTTGTGCGGCGGCCGGATGGACATTGATCCCGACGCCGGTGTGCAGATACAGCAACGCGATCCATATCCAAGACTGTCGTGCGGCGATAGCGTGTTTCACATCACCTCCTCTGCGGACGATTGGCAGTACGCTATAAAAAACCCCCTGTTCCGATCCAGTGGTCCAGCCGGTCGGAACAGGGGGTAGATCAAAACAAACACTCTGCCTGAGCCAGACTACAGCGGCAGGCTGGCAGAATGCAGCTTAGTGGTGGGCAGCTTTGATACGGCCCCAGCTCGCTTCTTCAACTGCTGTGGGGCGATTGGCCAGCGCCTCTTCAAGCAGAGGATCGACTTCAGCCAAGAACAGATCGGAGTTGGCGCTGCAACAGGCTCTGTCGTCGCTCACGGACCAGAAAGTGTCATAGGTCCGGCCCGGCTCATCGAAGTCGCCAATATCGATGCTAAAGTGGATGACTTCGCCCTCTTCGAGGTCGAGAATCTCAACGTCATCTTCAGAGGGACTTTCCACTCTGGGAATGCTGAGGTACACCTGCATCGCCGTCTCGTAGTAATAGGTACTTTCGCCAAACTGTTCGCCAGTGAAACTCCAGCCGAATTGGAGCCAGTCGGTGCCGGCCTGAAACCACTCGGGGCCAGGCTGGGGATAGAAAAACTGTCCCTCTACCGGCGGCACTACTAGGCCGTAATATTGGTTGTTCCACGGCTCGCCTTCCACATTGGCCTCATCCTGTCCGGTATGGTCGCCGTTCAAGTTGATCTCGACATCGTCATCTTCCCAGAACACCGACACGTCATCGCGATCTACGTTGTGGATATCGTCAAACACCTCAACCAAGAAGTAAACCTTGTTGGCACTTTCATTCCAACCAATGACGCTGTTCATACTTAAATCGCTGGGATCGGTGGAGCCTGGATCTCTCAATCCGATAGACGGGTCGCTTCCCTGCATGCGATCATTTCTGATATGATAAGGCGTCTCTGGGACGATGTCCCAATCGCTGGGGTCACCATCTATGCTGGGGACGGCTTCGTCGGGAAACTGGGCGGCGAAAAACGTCTCGCCCACAGGTACATGGCCTGAAACGGATATCGCAAACGCCAAGACCATGATCGCGCTGAGCGTCAATGCTGTCCTTCTACGCATGATATAACTCCCATGGATGAGGACGATGGAGAGAGTTCAGCCGGTAATTTACCAGCTACTCTTAATCCGTATATATTATATAGTACGCTAAATAATAAAATTATAGCTGTCAAGATATTTTCCAGGTCAGCTAAATCGAATTGCCGGTCATCATCCACCACAAACTGTCCCAGGACCATTCCGAATACAGCACCATCCCCGTCAGTATCGCCCGCAGGTTGATCCGGCACGGGGAAGAGTCGCCTTTAGGCAGTATTTCGCTTGAAGCATTATCCACCCATGCTATCTGGCGGTCAGTAGGCTACCGCGAATGTACCCATTTTGGTCTCTTCTGCCTCAGCCTGAATGCTGAGTTCGTAGATATAGATGCCCGGCGACACCAGATGGCCGTTGCGATCCAGCCCCCCCCACTCGTGAGCGAATTCACCGCTCTTGACCAGCCGAGACGGCGACTCATACATCAGCTCGCCGGCCAGATTGTAGATACGCAGGAAGACGAGCCGCTCCGCCGTAATTTCGCGCAGTTTGTAGGAAATTGTCATCGTTTCATTGATGCCGTCGCCATTGGGCGAAAAGATGCCCGGTACCGGTTCCACATCTACCAGAAGAGCACCCCCCAGCGGTGTTCTCACGGCCAGGATATTGCCGGAAAATCGGAACGTGGCGTCGCCTGGCTTCACCTGCTGTTTGATCGGCCGCGCCTCCTCGCTGTTGAAGACCCAACCGCGGAACTCGGTGCCATAGCGCAGCACCGGCGCATCAAAGACCACTTCCAGTTGCACCAGATTGTTGTCCTGGCCGACGAGATGGGGAAATGCGACCACAAACCGATCCTCCTCCACATCGATGGGATAGAGATCGGGATTGATCTCCTCTCCGCCCAGTTTCACTGAGTGAATGTGGGCAACGCGAGTGGGGGTGAGAACTTCCAGCCGGTCGAAGCCGATGTCTCCTTCTTGGAATTTAGGCCGCACAACGTAGGTAAAAGTGGTAGGCTCAATGGTTTCAACTTCGATGGGCCAGATCTCGCCGAATAGCTCTTGGGCTGAGGGAGAGTCGCCGAATTGCAGCGTTAGCTGATCCAACCGAGATGCCGTCGTAAGGGTGGAATGAAACCGAACCAGGACCTGCAGGTAGCGGCTAGGCCCCGGTGACACCATCGGGGTGCCGTCTTGCCATGCCTCTGCGGATAACGAAGAATCGCGTAGTCCGGCGGCGAAGTTGTAGGGCGGTGACCAGATACTCCAGTTCGCCACGTCGTAAGCTACCGGCTGCCGGTCGAGAATGTTGATGCCCTCGTATTCGTCCAGGGAAACGGGGACGATATCCAGATTTTCACTTTCGGCGTAATACAGGTTTGGATCCGGCGTATTGCCGCTGCGCGTTTGAATCTCCACGCGCGTGCCCGGAGGCTGATCGCCGGCCCACCGGAGCTTGCCCCAGTTTACCGATTTGCCGAAGTCGAGAATCTGGGTGACAAAGACCGTCTCTTCGACAAAGCCCTCGCCATAGACTTCCATCTCGGCGACCTCAAATGTGCTGCCGCCGAAGGCCTGGAAGGTCAACCAGCGGATTGACTGGGTAGGAAAATGCAGATCGACGACGATATCTAGGTTTTCAGGTTCGCTTTTTAATACATCCAACCGGGGATCCATTCGCCTCACCCATGGCAGACCCGTCAGCCGACCGATTTCATCGCAGGGGCTATTTCTGTATTTGACCGTATTGTCACTTGAACGGAGCTCATACCCGGTTATGAAGTTGCCGGAGAAGCTGTCTACTCCGTACGCCTCCTGCGGGGGACGGGGCTCGGCGAGTTCCTCAATTAGCAGCGCATCTTCGCTCGGGCTCAGGCGCGGGTAAAAGCGGATGCGGTTCACCGGCACGACGGCGCGAAAATCGATCACCGCCGCTTGCCTCACCCCCCACCCTACTCCCTCGCAGTAACCGCCGCAGTAGCCCGGTGGTGCGTCTGGATGCCGGGTGAAGGGCCGGAACATCGCTGTAGTCTGGTCTCCGTCGAACATTCGTCTGATGGTGAGAATATCCGAATCGGCATTTGCGCAATTAGTCGAACTGTGTACTCTGCCGCCGATGTATGGCAGCACTGACGAATCTCCGGAACCAAGAACCGACAGGTTTACATCCTGTTCAATGAAACGAGGGCGGATAGACGTATCGGAGAAATCGATCAGCGTATCCGTGCCGGCACCGTGCGTCGTCGTCCCCACCACGACCGTCCTCTGTAGCTGGTTGTTATTGTCGAGGACTAGGTATTCTCCCGCGCTGTCAAGGGACAGGGCGCTCTGCCAAGCATTGCCGTCGTTCCCGCCGAGCCGGTACTCGCTCAGGCCCGAAGCGACAGAGGCTGTAAGGAGCAGGCCACAATAGCAAAGCAGTAGGCGTGTACTCATTAAGTTGTCCTCCCTATAACTGCCCTGGATGAACCGAGGATGGGTCGCCGATTTAGTGAAGTATTGATAATATACTTGAAAACGGCAGGTTCCTGTTCGACAACGAGTTGCATAGATGAAATCTTGCAAATGAAAAATCCCGAATTTCAGCCGATATTCTTCGGGATTCCCTATGAGAAGCATTTCCAGAATACCCCGATTTGGAGCAAACCTGTCGTTTTCAAGCAATATAAACAATCGGTCGGGGCAAACCCAATGGACTTTGCAGATATTATTGGTAGATGGAAAGACTTTTCATATTTTACTTCTATTGGGACTCAATCCAAAATCCAAAACAAAGGAATTACCCCTGTGAAATACCTCCCGATATGGATGGCAATACCCTTTTTCGCAACCACCTTAGAAGTAGCTTCCTCGCAAGAGCCACAGATGCTTGCTGAACCACCGGAGATTATCGATCCTCCATGGCTCGAAAGTCGCAGACAGGCTCAACTGGCAACCATTGACCAGTTCGAGGTTTTCTGCCATTTCAATTTCTCCGATCAAATTGCCCGGAGCGGTATCCACTTTCGCAACAAGGTCGTAGACGACTCGGGGAAATACTGGCAACCGGTTCACTACGATCACGGCAACGGGCTCGCAATCGCCGATGTGAACGGGGACGGCCTGTACGACATTTACTTTGTCAACCAAGTGGGCAGCAATCAACTGTGGAAAAACAAGGGCGATGGCACCTTTGAAGACGTGACTGCGACTGCGGGCGTGGGTCTTGCCGAACCTATTGGCGTAACCGCTTCGTTCGCGGATATCGACAACGATGGCGATCCAGACCTGTATGTGACCACTATCAGGGAAGGCAATCATCTGTTCGAGAACCACGGCGAGGAGCGCTTCAAGGACATCTCCGAGTCGTCCGGGCTCGACTATAAAGGCTATTCCTCCGGGGCCATTTTCTTCGACTACGACCGAGACGGGTTGCTGGACCTGTTCCTGACCAACGTCGGCACCTATACCAGCGATGTACTGATACCCTCTTCCCACTATGCTGCCGGTCAGGATCGAGAGGAATACAATTATTACGTCGGCTTGAGCGACGCCTTCTCTGGACACCTTTTTCCCGAGCGCTTTGAGCGCAGTCTGCTATTCAGGAATCTGGGCGACAAGCGCTTTGGCGACATGACCACTGAGGTAAAACTGGAGGATACCAGTTGGACGGGGGATGCTACCCCGATTGATGCGAACGAGGACGGTTGGACCGATCTGTATGTATTGAATATGCAGGGGAACGACCAATACTACGAAAATGTTCGGGGACAATACTTCATCAAGAAGAGTCGCCAGGTCTTTCCCAAAACGCCCTGGGGATCCATGGGGGTCAAGGTATTCGATTACAACAACGACGGTCACATGGATCTTTATGTAACCGACATGCACTCGGATATGACCGAGAATATCGGCCCGGAACGAGAAAAGCTAAAGGCCGATGTCAAACAGGAAGAAGAGTTCCTTCTCAGTGGAGGCAACAGTATCTTCGGCAATGCGTTCTATCGCAATGCCGGCAACGGGCGCTTCGAGGAAATTTCGGACCAGATCGGTGCCGAGAACTACTGGCCTTGGGGGTTGAGCGTGGGAGACTTCAACGCCGATGGCTACGAGGATGTCTTTATCACTGCGAGCATGAATTCTCCCTGGCGCTACGGAATCAACTCCCTCCTGTTGAACAATAAAGGAGTTGGGTTCTTGGACAGCGAATTCATCCTGGGCGTTGAACCGCGCCGGGATGGGCGCACTGCCCAACCCTGGTTCGAACTCGATTGCTCCAACGACGACCAGCATCACAGTCTCTGCAAGAACCGCAAAGGGTGCTTTGTCGTCTGGGGAGCGCTGGGTTCGCGCTCGTCGGCTATCTTCGATCTGGACAACGACGGCGACCTGGACATAGTCACCAACGACTTCAACTCGGAGCCGATGGTGCTGATCAGCGACCTGTCCACCAGAAAAGACATTCACTTTCTCAAAGTGCGCTTGATCGGCACCCAATCAAACCGCGGCGGGCTGGGTGCGGTGGTCATCGTCAAAGCAGGTGCACAGACCTACACCAAAGTCCACGACGGCAAATCGGGCTATCTTACCCAAAGTCTCTATCCCCTTTACTTTGGTCTCGACAATGCGGCGACCATCGAACAGATCGAGGTCCGCTGGCCATCGGGGCAGGTACAGACACTGCCCGGCCCCCTAGCGGCCAATGTGCTCGTCGAAGTGTGGGAGCCGTGAATCCCCTCACCTGCAACCATCAGAAATCTTTCTTTGGCGTCGTCTTCCTCCCGAACGTTTTTTTTAACATATCGTCCATTTCCCGCTGGACCTGATGCTGGCGTCGCCGTTCGCGTTCGGCCCTAGCATAACGGGCCATGTACTCCTGCGCTCTGTCGTTGTGTCCGGTTCGCTGGCTGAGGTTGGCCAACCAGACAAACAATTCGTTATTGTCGGACTCGAGCTGAGAAAGCCGTTCGAAGTGCTTCGTGGCTTCGTCGTAGCGTGCTTGCCGGGCCAACATCGTGCCCAGACTCCAGTGCGATTCAGGGCGATTCGGCGCTAGCCGAATCGCCTCCTGTAGATGAATCTCGGCCGCCTCTGTTGCCGCGTTCTGCGGCAGGGCGAAGGTGTTTTCCCCCGCACTTTCCCGCTGGATAAGAAGATCTGCAATGCGGGTGTGGAATTCTGCATTGTCGGGGTCTTTCTCCAGGAGCGTGCTAAATTGTTCAGTGGCAGCTCGCAAGCTGTCCTGGACCGCGTAGAGCCGCGCTAGCTGGTAGCGTACCAGGCTCGAATCTGGCTGCAGTTCAAGCGTTCGTCGGTAGGCCGAGATCGCCATTGAGGGCCGCCCATCCCGCAGGTAGGCATAGCCGAGGGTGCCGTGCAGAGCTGCCCACTGCGGGCGCTGCGGGATCAGGCTTTCGTAACCAGCTATCGCCCTCTTGAGATGTCCTGCCGCCAGATGGGCGTTGGCCAACAGGAAGCGGATGGATTCGGTCTCTGGATAACGCCGGAGGAAAGCCTCGTAAACCCGAATGGCGCGGTCATGTTCCTGGCGAGAGGTGTGGAGGTGGCCTAGGCGTACCACGGACTCGCGGTAATCGGGCAGGCACTCCAGGGCGGCCCTATATTCCCGCATGGCGTTGGCCTCCATCCCCAGTGTCTCATAGGCGGTTCCCAACACAAAGTGCTGGGAACCGCTTCCTTCCATGTTCATTGTGCCCGCCCCCACATTGGTTGCTACCAGCAGGACCACCACTGCAACGAGCAATCTGAGCCTGTTGCTTCCCCGCCGCACGAGGATCTCCCGCAGACCAGAACAGGCAAAGAGCAGGGCCAGAGGCACCGCCGGAAGGCGATGTTGGGCCGTCGCGGAAAACACCACTACTGATAACATGTAAACCAGCAAGAACAGCAGGAGGAGTCGACCGGAGGATGAGCTGGGTGCACTTCTCCAGTAGCAGACCATACCCACCAGCGCCAAGGGAGCGACAAGGCCAAAGGGGAACGCAAGTCCATATTTCCACATTAGCAAGCGCAGAATCGTCGAGTCGTTGCGGGCGTAGTACGGATCGAGATTCCGGCGCAACTCGTCGCCGTGCCAGAATAAGTAAAGCTTGTGCAGCGACAGGGTTAGATACCGCAAGGGTTCATGGCGGATAAAGTGCCAGGGTTTAGCCAGAAAATAACGCGACTTTTCGGATGTTGCGGGGCTCTCCACCTGTTCCTGCCACTCGAATCCGGGTTGCATCTGAACGGTGCGGGCGTAATTGGCGTTGTTGCCCAGATAAAAGTCGAAGCCGGCATTGGCAGAGATGAGCACTCGGTCGTGGCCGACGATGTAGTTGCGCACTGTCACCGGGGCAATGGTCAGGCTGCAGCCGAGCAGCACAAAGAGGGCGCGTCCTGCCCTAGTGTGCCCTCTGGGCAGATCAGCGCAGGCGTAGAGCCACAGGAGGAGCAACGGCAGGAAGACAAGCATATTTACTGCGGCCAGCGCTGAAAGTCCCAACAGGAATCCGGCAATCAGCCAACGCAGCCCCGCAGCCTTGATAGCTGAGCGACGGCCGCCGGGGGTTTTCAGACAGCTTCTGAGCAGAAAGAGCAGAAAGAGCAGGAACAGAAAAATCGCCACAATGGTCGGCAGCAGCTCGCCGCCAAAGTAGATGAGCGGGCCATACAGTGCGGCACCGACCCCTGCGCCCCGCGCCACCGAATCTGGAAAGGCAATAAGCCCCAGGAAGTAGATTAACACGCAGATGGCCGCGCCCAGGATCGCCTGAATAAGCCGCGGCAGAAAATAGCTCTGTTCAGTCATCCAGAAAATCATGGCCAGATAGTACGAGTACAGAGGAGGCTGCCAGTACGGTTCGGGCTTACCTGCCCAGTTGCCTGCAACTAGGTCTGTCGCCACCTCCGCGTACATCCGCGCGTTGCCCACAGGGGCATCGAAGAGCGGGCTGGAAGTGCTGTCTTGAACGTGGGCAATCCGCAGGGCGAGCGCAGTCAGGGCAATCAGTGCTGCCCAGAAACAGCGACCTGATAGGAGCCTTCTGGCAGAGGCGATCCAGCCAATGGATTTTCCCAACAGCTTCTATACCTTATAACCCGGCGTACATTGTGAGAAAGCCCTGCGTCAAAGTGTCTGAATCCTGACCCTTAAAATCTCGGCGGTTGATTTTCACACCACCCTGCATAATCAGGTTGTACCCCAGATAGGAGGATTCATTGGTGACCTGAAACGCCGTGGCGATACCGTTGAAATCGTTGGAATCGCGCTTGAAATCATTGAAGGACGTGTACTCTATGCCCGTCATTAAAGTAGTGTGCAGGAGGAACGGTACGGATACAAGAACACCACCAATCTCGGTCAATTCCTCCCGATTGTCGGTAGAAAGCAGGTCCAGCGTCTGCTTGCGGAACTCGCTTTTCCAGCGCGGCTCGATTCGCAGTCGGCCCCAATCGATGCGGTAGCTAGCCTTGTTGATAAGGCCGAAGAAGTAGTCCCGTTTACGCCTACTGAGCAGCGTTCTCTCTTCTTTGTTGAGACGTTGGTGATAGATTTTGTATTTTACCAGATTTTTTGCTTGCAGGGCTCCCCTGGAGTAGTCGTGTCCTGTCCACAGCGTGTTGATCCAGGTATCGGGCGCTATAATCGGGTCCTGCAAGCGCGTCGGCTCTCCGGTGCGCAATATCGTATTTGGCAGCCACTGGAGAAGTTCGTCTTCAATATTGTCTTTTACGGACTTCAGCGACTCGAAGAAGCGCAGACGTCCCCATTCGGCCATATCGCGATCCATGGTGAGCAGCAGGTAGTTGGTATGATTCTTCTTATCAGATGAGATCAGCTCTTCCCGCAGCAGCCCGACCGTGAGCTGAACATCGGCAAGCAAGTTCAAGCCTCCATACACATTGAAGCCACGGCGATCTTTTTTGTATGGATAGTCCGGCTGATCATCATTCTCAAATCGGTCGATCCAAAGATTGTTGTTCAAATCGATACCGAAGAGAAATTCCGGCCGGTCGACGTGATGGCGCAGAAAGGCCTCCTCGTAATCCGGTGTCGAATTCGACAGTACGGAATTGTCGTTCTGGTTAAAGTCGGACACAAAGTCGTTGTTCTCGTCCCAGCCGGGAAAAACGGCATTGTCTCCTCTCCGCGTATCTCTGCGAATGGCGTCGGCGAATCGATCCTGGTCATCGTTGTCGGTGACCAAGTCGATAGTGGAAACGCGCGGATCCTCGTAGTCGATAAACCCGGAGGCCTCAGCAGCGAAGCTACTGGTGTTGTAGCGTGGGTCCATGCTGTACGCCTCGCCGAAGAAGAACCAGGGAAAATCAACGCGCGAAACATTCATCATCCACGCCGGCGCAGATCGCTCGCCTTTGATGCCCGAGAAAACAGAGTGGCTATTGCGCGTTATACTGGGAAATTTTGTGTAGCTGTGGCTCAGGTCGTATTCGCCGTAGAATTTAAACCCGAAAACCTCTTTAAGTTCAAGGGTGGTGCCCCAGATCTGGGTAGCCGTAGGCAGACCGTATTCAAAGCTGACGACTCTGAGGTTGGTATTGTCCTGTACGTTGCCCTCTGCTTGGGTCACCATGAGGAGGACGGAGGTAGAGGCGCTGTTCAACTGTCGGTCGGATGTCACCCACACCTGGTAGTCATTGCCCAGAACGAGCTCAAACTCGACCTTTTTGATCTCCTCTTTGGTGCCATTTGCCCGATTGAGAAAGGCTGCACTGTCGAAGTCATAGCGCAGGCTTATCTGCTCGGTGCCATCGGCGGCGATGAAGCCCTCACGGATAAAACCACCCTGGATAACGGGTTCGAAACGGATATTCTTACCCCTGTCCACCTTGCCGTCTACATAGGTAATGATGATGTCGGAGCCGGCAGAAAAAAAGGCCGCCCCCCCGATCCCGTCTTCAGGGGAATCGTCGCGCAGAACAATTTCGATGGCGCCAATCGTCGCTCTCTGGTCGATGGTCAGCTCGCCGTGGATGGGGTTGCCCTTGAAGCCGTCGACCAACGTGTTGGACTGGTGGGTATTGACGGTGGTTAAACCTACCGTCGCAAAATCCCCCACCTGGATGGTAAAACGGCCACCGAGCAGTGTAGTGAGGTTTGTCACGAGGTTCTCGAGGTCTCGCGTACTGGAGCCTCCTGGAGTGCTCAAACGCGAAAAGATTAGGGTGGATTCGTATGCATCCGAGGCGAAATCGATCTGGATGCCGTCCCAGCGAGGCTTGGAAAAGGTCATGGGGGTCAGCGTGGTGCGGAGCTCGTTGCTGATCGTCACCGCATATTGGTACTGCCCTTTTCTGTCGGCGGAGATGAGAAGCCCGGAGAACCACTCAGAAAACCTCGTGGACTTGAAGATTGAGCTGCCAAACTGTTCGGGCTGGATCTGGGAGGTGTTAAAAATGAGCCATCCGCGACCGACGAAATCACCATATAGATCGTAAAAATAGTCGCCTTCTAGGCTGATGTCGACGTAACGCTGATAGTGTTCTCTGGCATAGTTTGAGTATTCCCACTGCTTCCAGCCGAATTCTCTATAGAGCTCCTGGGGGACGTACCACCGGCGCACCGCCGGATCCAATGCACCAAACATAACCCCAGGGCCCTGCGGTTCGAAAGTGACTTCTCCACCCCTTTCGGTTCCTAAGCGGGCACCGTAGTCCTGTGCACTGATCGGAAGGGCCCCAAGGGCCATACAGAACAGAATGGATGCTACAGAGTACTCGCGTTGTCGCACAAGGTACCTCCATCATTTATAAGATCCAGCAGGTAAGAAGCTACTCCTCATCAAGGCCGTCCCGCGAAACCTCGACCCCATCGGTGACTTTGGAGAATGTAATACCATTCCGGTTCACGAGTAAGTTATTTTCTCCCCTCGCCGGGCATTCCCGCAGCACCTTGGCCAATCAAATCACCACCCTCATCTAGGCGCGCCAGACCCTCTCGGGCTCTGGAGTGATCGGGGTCCAGTTCCAAGACTGTGGCAAAAGCGGCTCTGGCCTCGACATCTGCTGCCTGCTCCACATGCAATCGGCCTAGGGCGTAATGGGCCCGCACGTGGGACGGGTCGATAGCCACGCTCTGCTGAAAGCAGGTCAGAGCCTCGACATAGCGCCTTTGTCTGACGTAGGCAAGTCCGAGGTGGTAGTGCGATTCCACGTCATCTGGATCAATGTCCAGACCTCGTCGGAACCAAGCAACAGCGCTCTGGAGATTTCCGGCTGCCAGATCGGCGCGTCCGAGCCCATACAGCGCCCGCAGTAAGGTCGGATCCTGGCGTAGGGCCTGCTCAAATGTCTGCGCCGCGGCCGTCGGATTATCGGCGACGAGATAGGCCTCGCCCAACAGGCAGCGCAGGACCAAATTCTGCGGCCTCACGGCTAGTCCCCTTTTTAACACGGGCAGTGCTGCCTCCAAATCTTCCTGTCGCAGGTGCGTCTCACTCACCCGTATATAGGCATCGACGGAGGCGGAGTCGACGGCGATAGCCTGCAACCAGGCCGCGATGGCCAGTTCCCACTTACCGCGCACCGCATATAGGTCCCCCTGGTCCAGATGCTGTTCAACTGCGTACAAGTGTTGAAACGTGGCGAGCGCTGATTCTGCCCCCTGTTCATTTCCGGCTTGGCGCTGAACCTGACTCAAAAAATAATAGACATTGGAGCCCTTCGGGTTGATCGCGATGGCTCGTTGCAGCATGTCGATGGCCTCGGCAAAACGCCTCTGTTTGGAGAGTAGTCGGCCCAGGCCCAGATAAGTGGCCGTCCGCTCCGGATCCAGCGCCAGGGTGCGCCTGTATCCGGCTTCGGCTTCGTCCAGCCGCTGGCCTCGGGCAAGAAGATCACTGCGGTAAAAGTGGGCTTCGATGTGGGTGGAATCGAGCCGGATAGCCGTTTCGAAGGCCGCGACTGCGCCGGGGAAATCGCTCATGGACCTGAGCACTTCACCCAGAGCATAGTGGTAGTCGGCTCGGTCGGGGGCTAAATCTATGGCTTTGCGAAACTCGCTAGCTGCCTCCAGATCGTGGTTCTGGGCGCGCAGCGACAAGCCTAGAGCGAAAAACTGGGCGGCATTTGGAGATCCCCGAGCTTGGGCTAGCTCGAAGGCTTTTATGGCTTCTGCATGGCGACCGAGACGAGAGTAGGCGAGCCCCATATTGAAGTAGGGTTCCGGTGCCTCTGGAATGAACTGCTGGGCTTCCTTGGAAACGGCCAGCGCCCGGGTTGGTCGCCCCTGCTGCAGCAAGAGAAGCCCTCTGCCCGTCAACAAGAGGCCTTTCTGTCGCCTGGCGTCCTGCTCTGGGGAACTGCCGTCGGGCTCCTGCCCAAGACCGCATCCCACACTCAGGGAAAGGATCGCTGCGCCACAGAGGCTACAGGCGAAGATCTGGCGCACTCAATCAGTTCCCACAAGGCTGTCGGGCAGAGCCGCCCGCAGTCGATCCTCGAAAATATCGACTTGGTCGGCGTGGCGTTTTCTCAGGGTGTCCATCAGGTTCTGAAACATACCTTTCTGCCGCTGCATGCGGAGCAGGCCTTGGGCTCTACGCCTAGCAGTGGCGAAGGGTTCTACAGCGCCCTCCTCCCTCTTAAAAACTTTGAATACAGAGAAGCCCGACTCCAGTTTAAGGGGTCCGACGAGCTGACCTTTTTGCGCTTCTAAAATTGCCGGTATCAGTTGGGGATAGCGGACCTTTTCCAGAGCATGGAAGTGAAATTTCGCTTTGACTCCGACCGCTCCAGGGCGCAGACTAAGGCTGGCCAACGCCTCGAACTGCGCTCCGGCCTCTAGCTGTTTTCTCGCGTCCTGAGCCGCTGCCTCGGTGGGTAGCAGCAATTCTTCGACCCAGGTCGCACCTTCGTGGAAGAACATTTCGAGGTGCTCGTCGTAGTATTGGCGCACCTCTTCCTCAGACAGTTTTACTCTCTGGGAAATGGCGACTTTTCTCAAGATTTCCAAGACAACATCTTCTCGGTAATTAGCTGCAAAACGCTTGATATCGGGCTCGTCATAAATACCTGCGCGTCGGGCGGCTTCTTCCAGCAGAAACGGGCGCAAAACGTATTTTTGCAGAACGGTGATCGCCTTGGCCCGGTCACCGTCAGCCAAGGCGCGGGCCTCTTTCAGGGGCTTCAGCGTCTGCTGTGCCTGGCCCACACTGATCTGGCCCTGGTCGTATATGTAGAGTGGAGTCGGACTGTCGGCGAGGACTTCCGGCGTCCTCTGGCGATAGGCCGCTGCCAGTTCCTTGAAGCCGTCTATTCCCAACTGTATATCGAAGGTTGCTTCGAGTTGCTCGAAGTGCTCTTCGGAGAGCTGCTTTGTGCGCTCGGCGCGAAGGCGGGATGCAATCACCAGCCGGTTCTTCTCATACTGCGTCGGTCGCTCCTCTATAAAGCGGACTAGGTGCCAGTGTTTGCCCGCCGGCAGAGGCTCTGAAACCTGCCCGGTTGGCAGGTCGGTGAAGACTTCCTGCGGGATGTAGAGCCGCAGTGCCATATCCCTGTCTACCCATCCCAATTCACCACCTTTTACCGCCGCCGCCTTGTCCAGAGACTGCGCCTGGGCAATATCCTCGAAAGCTTTTCCCGCCTTCAGCTCGACCAATGCCGCTTCGATCTGGGCTCGATTTTTAAGCAGGATAGCGGTCAGTTTGCGCTCCTGGTCATATCCCTCGCTGGCAAAGTACCGACGCCCCTCCTGCGGAGTAATCTCTTTAGTGGAAGTCATCTTACGGGCCCTATAGCGACTCCGAGCCCGGCTGTCGACTGCTTCGCTGACCGCCGTGCGCATCACCTGTGTGGTGTCCAACCCCCGGGCCCGAGCCTCGATGAGCATCAGGTAGCGATCGACCATATCCTGCAGGTAACGGCGGCGAGCGACATCACCTGTCTCTTGAACGCGCAGGTCTACTGGAAGCCCTTCAACAAAGGTCCTCAGCGCGTTGGAGGTGATCGGATATGTCCCAACCCGGGCGACTAACTCATCCTCGGACGGCTCACACCCAGCCGGGATAACGGCGATTAGCAGTCTCACTGCCGATGGGATCTTCATATTTCCATCACTCCGAGGTACGCAGGCCCGCGATTTGGAACAACGTACCAATCTGGAGTTGTCATTGGGATGGTGTGAGGTGGGGTCAATAGGCGACGGCGACTAGGCGCAACAGTTCGTCGGCTTTGGCGTCCCCCTCGACAGAGATCCGCACAAGATAGACGCCCGGTGCGACGAGTTGGTCGTTCTCGTCGCGGCCATCCCACGACTTGTCTTCGTAGCGTCCGTTAATTTCAGGGGTATCGTGCAGGACTCGTACGAGCTGGCCGCTGAGATCGTATACCGAGATATTGACGGGGCGGAGTGCGCTCACGGACAGCAGGCTGTAGCGCACGGAGACTTCATCGTTGATGTCGTCTCCGTTGGGGGTGAAGACGTCGGGCACTAGCGCAACTTGGGCGAGTAATCTGCCGCCCAGAATCTGCGGACTCAGGACCGTGGTACCCGAAAAATCGGGATTGTCCTCTAGGCCGAGCGATGCCGCATTGCCGGAGGTGATTGACTGAGCGGCTCCAGGCTCGCTTGAAACGCTGGCATGGGCCGAAAAATTGGTGCTGTAGGTCAGGAGGTTGGTGCGGAAGTGAATTCTCAACTGGGTGCCGTCTTCGCGGATCAGTGGAAAGCGCACTGCAAAGGCCTCCTCCTCTGCGATGAGAATCTGGAAGCCGTCTACTAGGAGTGTATCATCAAGGCTGGTGAAATCGCGGGCGGCCAGAAGCTGGTCGTCGCGGTCCAGAAGCTCCAGGCGATCTATGCCCTCGATGCGAGCCTGGGTGGCTATCTGCACTGTATCGAAGCCGAGAACCCCGGGGGTCTGTATGTTTGATCTAAGGGCGTAGACGAAGGAGAGCGACTTCGAGGGCTCGGCCCGACGCGGAAAGATCTCACCGATGATGGTGTCGGCAATGGGTTGGGAAAAATTGAAGGTCAATGAGCGCAGGATACGCGCCGAGTCCAGATCCTTGCTCTGAAACTCCACCTGAAACTGAAAGTAGCGACGCGGGCTGGGCGAGACGATAGCACTGCTTGGGCCATTGGCAAAGGCAGCGTCAAAGGGCGTGCTGAAGGGACTCCAGTTGACCAAATCGCTCTGCACAGAGCCGGGCTCCCACTCGCGACCTTCCTCGTCGAATTGGGGCAAGCGTTGGTATTCGGTCCTTGTCATGTCCCTAGAAGTATCTTCCAATGAACTAAACAACTCGTCGGTGCCGGGCTTGCCCCTCAACTTGCGGGTGAACCTGAAGGGCGAATCATCCGTACCCGTGCGCGTGCGTATCTGCAGCCCGGAAAAATCTGGATCGCCGACTATATCCTCTACCCAGTTCAAGTCGATCCACGCAACCGGCTCGCCGGCGTCGAAGATATTCGACAGGTAGGTGGCAGTGGGGAGGTAGCCCCGACCATATACTTCGATCTCGTCGATCTCAAACTCGAACTGGGTCAGAGACTTCAGGCGGATTGACTGCACGTATCTGGGCGGATCGACGAGGATGTCGACAACAGGCTGCTTGTTGTCGGTTTCGGAATTGAGGGGCACCCAAATCTGGTTCCCCGCCTGCGTCAGGTCTACGCCGTCATTGGTGAACGACTCGTAGGCCCTCAGAAAGTCACTGGCAAAGGGAGTTCCGGGCGATTTCTGGACGGTGTCGCGGGGGTAGAAACGGATCCGATTGACCCCGAAGCGAGCTCCCATGTCGAGTATAAGTAGCTGCCCGAAGGCATTCCGACTCTTGAACTCGATTGCCCCCTCTTCGCCGCCAGGCTGGCTGGAAATGACCTCCTCTAGGTCGGTCTCGAAATCACTGGTCTTGTACTGAAGAGAGAAGGAGGTAAAGGTGGGCACTCGGAACTTGCCCCCTCGCTCCACTGTGGCGTCGGCGATATTCGCCTCCGGACAGGTGCCCTCAAGGCACTCTTGGATGCGGACGGGATGGATACTCAGCGGCGGGTCGGGATCGTCAATTTCGAGCAGGTCACCGGGGGTATTGCCCAGCAGAAAATCGGGCGTCGCCCCTATATTGTCGGGATCTGATGGCGCGAGATATTCGGCCTGGATCGTGTTGATGGCGGCCGAGCCGTTGAACCGCCAGTCAAAATCGCCGCCTTGGCCGATGGAGACCGACTCGACGGCGGCCAGCGGCTCAAAAAAGAACCAGATTAGCCCTAGCATAATTGATAGGTAACGCTGCAAATGACTCGATCCGATCATCGCAACACTCCGGCGGCTTTTGCAAAGTTCTTAGATGCTGTCTGAAAACCCGGCTCAGGTGGCGGTTCGCTTGAGTAACTGATGGATCATGGCAATGTGGATAATTGATCGGGCGTACTCACATCGGAGGTTTTTCGCTCAGGGTTCTTGTTCGAAACCTGAAGGGGGTCGGTGAATACGCTTTCGGCAAGTCCTTGCCGACCCCCAAAGCTGTCTTAAAACCAATCACTAAGCTATTGTCATGCTTACTAAACCGCATTGGTCTTAAGACAGCGTCTTAAAGCAAATAATATATAGAAAAAATAATTGATCAGCTACAATAAATCGGTCTATATTGCTTGAATTATAGATATTCAAATCCCCCTGCGAGGAGGAATCTACCGTTACCCTACTGCTCATCTGGTTCGTACTCTTCCTCGCCAATTGCTCGGCACCCGAAATCGACGATCCATCTCCCTCCTCGGGCCGTTTTGTCGATGTGGCACCCCATCTCGGACTGACTAGGCCGCACACGGGCGGCGGGCCCGAGAAGCATTACATCATCGAGGCAAAGGGCGGCGGAGCTGCCCTCTTGGATTTTGATGACGATGGCGATCTGGATATTTACTGGGTCAATGGCACCACCCTTGAAGCACCTGACAGTGGTGCGGGCAACGCCCTGTATCGCAATGATGCCACAGGAGGATTTGCCGACGTAGCCGCAGCCCAGAAGGTACTGGGAAGAGGCTGGGGCATGGGCGCAATTAGCGCCGATTACGATAACGATGGAGACGCTGACCTCTATGTGACCAACCTGCGGGATAATATCCTCTATCGCAATGACGGACGTGAAAGAGGTTTCGCCGACGTCTCCGGCTTGGCCGACGTAGCCATGTCGCGATGGAGCACCGGGGGCGCTTTTGCCGACTACGACCTCGACGGGGATCTCGACCTCTACGTGGCCAGTTACGCCGTTCTCGACACCAGTGAAATCGCCCCCCTAGGAACCCAGTGGAAGGGAGTAGCTGCTTTCGTGGGCCCCCTCGGGCTCGAGCCAGTGCCCGATGTGTTCTATCGCAATCGGGGAGACGGCACTTTTGTCGATATGACCGCTGAGGTCGACCTCAAAGTGCCGACACCGGGGTATGGATTCGCCGTGCTCTTTGCCGACTACGACGACGACGGAGACCCGGATATCTTCGTGGCGAATGACTCGAGCCCCAATTTTCTTTTTCGCAACGAGGGCTCGGGCAGATTCAGCGACCAGTCTCTCCGCACCAGTACCGCCTACGGGGAGATGGGGAATTCACAGGCCGGCATGGGAGCTAGCTGGGGCGACTTCAACGGCGACGGGTGCCCTGACATTTTCGTCACGAATTTCGAGGATGATTACAATACTCTGTACCACAATAACGGAGGAGGTCGCTTCACAGATGTCAGTTTCGCCGCCGGAGTTGCGCAACCGAGTCTCAACTACGTCGGTTTCGGCACGAATTTTATGGATTTTGACAACGACGGCGATCTCGATATCTTCGTCGCCAATGGGCATGTCTATCCGGCCATCGGCACGGGCGGCACCGGCGCTACCTACGCCCAAGCGGATCATCTGTTTGAAAATCTGGGCAATGGAAGCTTCGCTCTGCTATCTCCTGTGACCGACGACACGGCGACGATGCGGGTCAGCCGAGGTTCCTGTGCAGGGGATCTCGACGACGATGGGGATCTCGACCTCTTCGTCTCCAACCTCAACGATCGCCCTGTTATGCTGCGAAACGATGCCGGCAACAGCCAAAACTGGGTGGCCTTCCAGCTGTTGGGCTCTTTCAGTAACCGGGACGCCATCGGCGCTCGGGTGCGACTCTTCGCCGGCGGCAACAGCCAGGTGCGAGACATACTTTGCGGCAGCAGTTTTCTGTGCAGTGAAGACCGCCGGGCGCACTTCGGGCTGGGCCCGGCCACACGTATCGATTCTGTGGAAGTGCGGTGGCCGAGTGGCATAGTGCAGCGATTGGCGGATGTGCCGATCAATACCTACAACATAATCGAGGAAGCGGAATCGGCCCTTTCTACACCGCCAGATGCAGAGATACCGAAATCCAGCACAGGACGGAGGCAGTCGATTCAAGGGGGCGGGATATGAGTGAGTTGGACAATAACACGTCGGGCATCACTCTGCGGTCTCTGGTGATCGGTACGGTACTGTGCGCCGCTGTCGGCGCGGGAGCCACCTATGGGTCCAATGTCATCGGCGGTTCTATGCTCGCTGCGAACTTCACCACAGGGGCTGGCTTCTTTCTGTTCTTCTTTCTGGTGGGGGGTGTAAACACCCTTCTGCGGATCGTCAGGCGGTCCTCTGCGCTGAAGGGCGGGGAGTTGGCAGTGATCTATGTAATGATGATGATCGCCTCCACGATCCCTACGGTGGGGCTGATGGGTTATATACCACCCGTCCTGACAGCGCCCTTCTACTACGCTACCCCGGAGAACAACTGGGTCGAAAGCATCCAGCCGATTATCCCCGCCTGGATGGTTCCCGACCCCGCTGCGGCCAAGGGGCTATACGAGGGGCTTCCCAAAGGCGCGAGCGTCCCCTGGGATCTATGGGTCATGCCGTTGTTGGCTTGGGGTATCTTTGTGTTGGCTTTGTTTCTGACGATGATCTGCATGACCGTAATCCTGCGAAAACAGTGGATGGACCACGAACGCCTGATCTATCCCATCGTCCAGGTACCCCTCGATATTATCAAGGGCGAGGAAACGTCGGGCGTTATCAACTCCTTTTTCAAGAGCAAGCTGATGTGGGCGGGATTCCTCATTCCGTTCACCATTCAGTCGGTAAACGCACTGCACGATTACTATGGATATCTGCCGGAGGTCCCGCTGAGCTACCAAGTGTCCATTTTTGGGGGAACGCAGGCGCTCCCCTTCTACCTGAGCTTCCCGACCATCGGCTTCTCCTATCTAATCAATCTCGATATCGCCCTGGGACTCTGGGTCTTCAACCTGCTGGCCGTCCTGGAGAAAGGACTCTTCGACACCATCGGCTTCCATAGCCCCGAAATCAGCAGTGCGTACGGTTTGCCCGCCTACCCCTTCTTGGCCCATCAGGGCATGGGTGCCATGATCGTGCTCGTATTGTTCGGGCTGTGGGTGGGGCGGAAGCACCTGAAGGGCGTCTGGAGAGCCGCGCTGGGCAAGGACGACGGCGAAGACGACGGCGAAGAGATTCTCTCATACAGAGCGGCCGTTCTGGGTTTGGTGGGGGGACTCCTGGTCATGTCGATCTGGCTCTGGAAATCGGGTCTTTCTACTTGGTGGTTCATCCTCCTCTTCCTGTTCGGCACCTTTATCGCGTACCTGGGCTTGACGCGCATCGTCGTTCAGGGCGGGGTGGCCGTGGCCAGATCCCCGATGATTGGCAGCGATTTCCTCATCCTCAGCGTGGGCAGCTCAGCGCTCGGATCGGGGGACCTTTTGTCGCTGGCTTTCACATTTATCTGGTCCGCCGACATCAGCACCTTCGTTATGGCTTCCTCTGCCAACGGACTAAAACTCATCTCCGTGACGAGTCCAGGCAAACCAAAGCGGCTGATATTTTGGTCGATGATGCTGGCCATCGTCGTGACGTTCGTGTCTTCCTTCTGGCTGCTCGTCAGTCAGGCTTATGAACACGGGGGCATAAACTTCGTCGGTCAGGGCAGATGGAGTTTCATCCCCGGCGCAAAGTATCCCTTTGAGTTTGCCAGCCAGGTGATAAACTCGCCGGTTGATCCACATCCGGGAGGGTGGATATTCAAAGGAATAGGGGCCGCTCTGATGTCTCTTCTCATGATCGCCCGGCGGCACTACCTGTGGTGGCCTCTGCATCCGCTTGGCTTTCCAATCAGTGTGCTCGGCTATCCCGTGTTGACCGTATGGGTCAGTGTCTTCATAGCCTGGTTATCCAAACTGGTCATTCTGAAGTACGGCGGGCCCAGGCTGTTCACCAAGGCCCGCCCCTTTTTCCTGGGGCTGATCGCCGGTCAATTCGTGGTCATGGGAATATGGCTGATCATCGATCATTTCACCGGCATGAAAGGGAATCAGCTAGGGCTCACCTAACCCCAGACATTACCGCCGCCGGTTAACTTCTAAGAAGCCGTCTCAAAACTCGTTCTGGTATAGAAAGGCCTTGGAAGGACGTACTTTAGGCGACCTATCCATATTGCCATAATCCATCTGTTACTCAAGCGAATCGTTACCTGAGCCGGGTTTTAAGACCGATACGGTTTAGTTGTCAAAGGCATGTCCGTGGAACACGGACATGTAGATATCACCCAATCATCCCACAAATTCAAAGTGGGCGAAGTGCATCCCCTCCACGGAGGCATGACCACCAACCTCCACGATCGCCTGTACCCCATGCTCAACAGAGAGGTGGTGGACATCTGGGAAGTGACCGGACGGGGGCGGGGTCAGTAAGAAGGGTTGATGTGAAAGATAGCTGATGTCTACTGACGACAACCGGTTTCACATACCGTCCGCTTTCAAGTTGCCGTTTTTTTTGACCCTGTGTTTGATGCTCTTCTTGTTAGATCCAGAAATTTATGTGAATATCCAGTTGCGCTGGAGTTTCTGGGGGGTCTCTTTATCGCTGCTTATTTGGCAATTGTGGCTATTGTACCGCTCGGCGGCGGTCGGTCGGTCGCTGGAAATTCAGATTCGTATTACCAGGGCGCATTATGTTCAGGCAATGGTACAATTGTGTATTTATCTCTACTGGGGATGGTACTGGCGCAGTGTCTACGATCAGGCTACACTGATTCTAGCTCAGTTAGTGTTTGCCTATGTATTTGATATGCTACTTTGCTGGTCCAGAAGAAGCCAGTGGATCCTAGGTTTCGGGCAATTCCCGATTGTGTTAAGTACGAATCTGTTTTTATGGTTCAAAGACGACTGGTTTATCTGGCAATTTGCGATGATTGCGGTCGGACAATTGGGGAAAGAATTTTTCAGATGGACCAAGGACGGTCGTGTTACCCATATTTTCAACCCTTCCGGCTTTTCTCTCACGGTTTTTTCCATCGGTTTACTTGCAACTGGAAATACCGAGCTTACCTGGGGTAGAGAAATCGCCAAGACATTGCTCAGCCCAGACTCCATCTATGTAGTGATATTTCTGCTGGGTCTGGTCGTTCAGTATTTCTTCTCAGTCACCTTGATGACACTGGCTGCCGTAACCGCGCTATATCTTCTGAACGTAATTTATACCAGTGCGACCGGCGTCTATTATTTTATAGATATCAACATCCCTATTGCCGTCTTCCTCGGTCTTCATTTGCTGGTAACCGATCCTTCGACGTCGCCGCGTTCTGGGTTGGGCCGGATGATATTCGGATCCCTGTACGGAGTCTCTGTGTTCGCCCTGTACGGAATGCTGGAATGGATACAAGCCCCATCATTTTACGACAAGTTGCTGTGCGTGCCTTTTCTCAATCTGGTAATTCAAATACTCGATCGATGGAGCGGGTTAATCGAGAACAGGTTTCTGCGAATTTCTTCACTATACGGCCTTCGCCGTGTCATTCAATCAAATATTGCCCACATCGGTATTTGGGCATTGTTTTTTTTCTTTCTCTATTCGACGGAATTTCTGGGCAAGGAACGCGAAGGTGAAAAAATATCATTCTGGCGTCAGGAATGCAACGATGGATCGCGGAACGGTTGCCGGAATCTGATAATCGAACTGGCAGGCGACTGCAACAATCAAGACGTTGGCGAGGCTTGTAGTGAACTAGCCGTGATCCTAGATGAGGGCAAGATCATCCAGAGGTCACCATCGGGTGCGGCCAGGTATTTCCTGAAGGCCTGCAACCTCGGCTTTGATGAAGCTTGTAAAAGAGTACCCTAGATGAGACCATGAATGGGAATTCTGCTCTTAGAAGCTGTCTGAAAGTCCTTATACAGTATCGAGCGCTTGAAGCGGCGTACTCATCGGGCCATATTCAGCTTTCACCACAAAATCTGAACAGAAAGGCCCTATGATGAGTACGCCTGCCGACGAGTATGCCACCGATATAACCGACGCGCAATGGGGTCTGATCGAGCCGCTACGGCCCACCCCCACTTGGCATCCCGGCGGGGCGGGCCGCCCGCGGCGGGATCCACGCCAGATCATCAAGGGCCTTTTGTATCGGACCAAAACCGGCTGTCCCTGGGCTCTGTTGCCGCCGATATTGGATCGACTCACAAGCGAGTAGCGCCGTGAGTGTCCGACGGCTTCTTGCAAGCCCTTCAGCGCAGGGACTTGGCGGTCAAAAGATCAGGTGCCTGTTCCTGTAATTGTCCCATAATTTCTTGTCCTAGCCCAAAGGCATTATACAGGGACTTGACTTGCAGTAGCTGACCAATAGTTAAACCTCTTGAAGAGGTTCCGCTCAGATTTGCTTTTTGCAGATTCGTTCCCGCCAGATTAGTCCCCCCAAGGTCCGCTTTTTGCAGATTTGCTCCCACTAGATTTGCTCTTTCCAGATTTGCTTTTCGCAGGTCCACTCCTCGCAGATTTGCTTTTTGCAGGTCCGCTCCGCTCAGATTTGCTTTTTGCAGATTTGCTCCCACTAGATTTGCTCTTTCCAGATTTGCTTTTTGCAGGTCCGCTCCGCTCAGATTTGCTTTTTGCAGATTCACTCTTTCCAGATTTGCTTTTTGTAGATTCGCTCCGCTCAGATTTGCTTTTTGCAGATTCGCCCGCCACAGATTCACTCTTTCCAGATTTGCTTTTTGCAGGTCCGCTCCGCTCAGATTTGCTTTTTGCAGATTCACTTCCCGCAGATACGCTTGCCGCAGATCTGCATCTTGCAAATTCGCATCTTGCAAATTCGCATAAAGCATATAAGCCTCTCTCAAATCGGCCTTGGCCAGAAGAGCCGAATCAAGATTAGCTCCTATCAAACTTGCCTCTCTCAGGTTTGCTCCACTCAGATTCGTATTACTTAAATCAACCAAATCCAAACCAATATAACTTAGAGAATCCTTCCAGGCTTCCATTGTTGCCTTTAGTTTATAGGCAACATTCACATCCAAGATTTCTTCAATAAAAGATCTAAAGACAGAGGATGGAGCGACTAGATTAGGTGTAACTGGGATTTGTATTTTTTGCATAGCAGGTAAAAATTCAAAGGCTGATTTGTAGCTGGATTGTAACTGCGTATTAAAATCAGCCAGTCTATTCTCTGCCATATCAATTCTATTTTCGTACCTTAATGAAGCAATTCCAAACAAAGCAAGATAAAAAACAAAGACCCAGAGAAATCCAGCAGGAGGTCTTCCTTCAGTCTTCCTATGCCTATGCGCAAATAAACTCCAAATAAATTCGCCCCCGGAATACCGGAGTAACATTTTGAGAAGCGGTTTCATAATCGGAGCGAAGCTTTCAGGATCAGACGCTTTCCTGTACGTCGATCCTCTATGCGCAACTCGTTATCTTTCCACTGTATGTCGTCAACTCCCTGGAACCCCTCCGGGGTCCGCGTCCAGAACATCAGGAAATTCCCTTCAATCGACGACTGGGCAGGCAGCCAGCGATAGAGCAACTGGTCGAAGAGCTTGTTCTGAGTGACGACCGTGCGGCGCGGTAGATCAAACGCCTGACTGCCGAACTCCAACCCGCGGGCCATGATGCCCGACGGCGGATAGTGCTCCCAGATCTGTAGCCAGGGGAACTGCTCGGTTGGAAAGAGGTAACCGAGCAGGAGGCGTTTTCCGGGATGAAGCGCCGTCACAAAGGCGTACTGCCGATTCGGGTCGAGCCGATGCGCGGTATGGTCTTCCAAGGAATTCGGCGGAACTGGGGCTGCGCGCAAATCGATCTGCCCATCGTCCGGTGTGGTGAGCAGCGGCCAGGTGAACTCCTGATTCGACGGCAGCCGGTACAACGAATTTTTGTTCTCATGCGGCCTCGTCACGGCGCGATTTTCGGAGATATCCACCACAGTGACACCAGCCTCTAGGAAGGGCGATCCAATCGTCGCGTGCTCGGCCCAACAGACAGGGCGGTCAAATCCCAGCAGGCTCTGGAGCGTGCTCTGCACATAGACCACGTTTTCCCCCTCAACCATCTTGATCGTGCGGGTATACACTTCGTGGACGCGCGGCAATTGCACGGCCTGCGTCAGGCTTGCAACATTGCCCTCCATCCCGAAAGACTGAGTTACCCAAGGCAGCGTATGGGCTTCCCCGTGCCCGGGCAGTCCTGCGGTCCTCTCCTCATCTGAAACCGGGCCGAACCCATCGACGCAAACGAAGTGTCCCACTGCACCTCCCGGCTGGGCTGGGTGTCCGGCTTCTTCGCTGGCGCGAACCGAGTCCCACAGGGGATTCATCTGCTCTGGATCATCTTTCAAAACTAGCCTAGCAATCGACCCGCCATTGGGCAATATGCTCAATTCAATCCTGTCGTTTGAGAGGATCAGGGCTGACTGGCCGTGAAATTCGCCATCTCGGACCTGGCCGTCGGCTCCTGCAGCCCCTGTGGCAAACATCAACAAGACAATGACTCCTGGCGCAACCATGGGAAGGCCTCTAATCTGGAAGACGTGGAATTGAATAAAACATTTGATACTACTGGCTTGACGGATGCGCAAGTGCGGGATCAAGCCCGCTTAGACTTTCGTTTTAACGCCTCGCTGACCACCCTCAAATGGGAAGGTACGTAACATCAGTTGATAAATGGGGAAAAGGGTGTACTCCGCCGCGAGGACCCGCGCCGTTGCGCTCGCGCCGGACAGGGCAGCGAAAAGGCAGACGAGAAAGGGAAGCGGGGGCGGGTCGGAGGGGGAGACCGGTTCCCAGAATGGCTGCCTCAGCCATATTGACAGTGCAAATTTTAGAGCCTACTATCTGATAAAAACAGCACACCTACCGCGCTTGGGGCGCGACTCAGCGCACCCGGCGACCGAGTTAATATAAAGGAGAACAAGACATGGCGGAAACCGCCCGCTTGCAGGTCGGGGACCAGACCGTCGAACTGCCTGTCGTCGTCGGCAGCGAGGGCGAAAAGGCACTCGATATTGCCAAACTGCGCGCCGAAACCGGGTACATCGCCCTAGATCCCGGCTACGGCAATACGGGCTCCTGTCAGAGCGATATCACCTTTATCGACGGCGATGCGGGCATTTTGCGCTACCGAGGCTATGCGATCGAGGACTTGGCCGAGTACAGCCGCTTCATCGAGGTCGCCTATTTGCTGATCTGGGGTGAGTTGCCCAACGCCGCGCAGCTAGACGAGTTCAGCGCGCTATTGACCAAGCACCAGATGCTGCGCGAGGAACTAAAGCAACACTTCAGCCTCTTTCCGCCCAACTCGCCGCCAATGGCCGTCTTGTCCTCGGTGCTCAATGCCTTGAGCTGCTACTATCCCGAGCTGTTGGAGATTCAGGACGAGGAGACCTTCATCGAAGCAGCCGCGCGCATCATGTCCAAGGTCCGCACCATTGCCGCCTATTCCCATCGCCAGCAGCTAGGCCACCACATCGAGTACCCGCATCCAAAAAAAAGGTACGCAGAGAATTTCCTGCACATGATGTTCAGCCAGCCGTACAACGAGTTTGAGGCGGACCCCGTGCTGGTCGACGCGCTGGATTTGATCTTCCTCCTCCACGCCGACCACGAGCAGAATTGCAGCACCTCGACGGTGCGGATGGTCGGCAGCAGCGAAGCCAACCTCTTCGCCTCGGTGGCGGCGGGCGTCTCCGCTCTATGGGGGCCGCTGCACGGCGGGGCCAATGTGGCGGTGGTGGACATGCTAGAGAAATTCCGCGACGAAAACGTTTCGGTCGGCGACTACGTCGCTCAGGTCAAGGACAAGAAAGCCGGGATCCGCTTGATGGGGTTTGGGCATCGGGTGTACAAGAATTTTGACCCGCGCGCTAAGATCATCAAAAAGAGCTGCGAGAAAGTGTTGGCTAAGCTCCACATCAACGACCCCCTGCTCGACATCGCGAAAGAGCTGGAAGCTGTGGCGCTGGGGGACGATTACTTCATCCAGCGCAAGCTCTATCCCAACGTGGATTTCTACAGCGGCGTCATTCTCCGCGCCCTCGGCATTCCCAAGGAGATGTTCACCGTGATCTTCGCCATCGGCCGCATGCCGGGCTGGATCGCGCATTGGTACGAGGAGAGCAAAGCCACCAAAATCAGCCGCCCGCGTCAGGTTTACACCGGCTCGGTTCAGCGCACCTATCAGCCTCTCGCAGAGCGGCCCTAAGGCGGGTCGGCGATTAAATTTTGTCTAAATAATTGAGAAAGGATTAGGGGATGCAGACCAGAATCAGTATGCGCCACGGCAAGATTTCAGAAGAAACCAAAGCGCACATTGCTAGTTCTTGTAATAAGCTCGAAAACTACTTCGACCGCATCGTGGATTGCGAAGTCGTCCTCGACAAGGAAAAACACGACGACAAAGTGGAAATTATCGTCAAGGTACCGCACCGTACGTTCGCGGCCACAGGGGCGGCGGACAATCTCTACAAGGCCCTCGCCGAAGCCGAGTCCAAAATCGAAAGCCAGCTCAAAAAGCACCACGACAAGCTGGTGTCCCATCACTAATAAATGATCGTTGGTATCGCACGAGAGACCTTCGCTGGAGAGCATCGGGTCGCCTTGGTCCCGGAGGCTGTGTCCGGGTTGTCGGCCTGCAACGCGGACCTCCTAATAGAGCCGGGCGCGGGTGCCGCAGCCGGATATGCCGATGCGGCCTATGCCGACCGCGGTGCTGAGATCGCCGCCGACCGCGATGAGGTGTTCGCCCGCGCCGACGTGGTGCTACAGGTGCGCACGCTCGGCGCGAATCTGGAGGCTGGCCGCGCCGATTTGGCCCGGATCCGCTCTGGTCAAGTCCTCATTGGGGCTTCGGACCCGCTGACCGCTGGTCCCCAACTATCTGCGCTGGCCGATGCCGGAGCGACCCTGTTCGCCATGGAACTGATTCCGCGCATTACCCGCGCCCAGAGCATGGATGTGCTCTCGTCTATGGCCACGATCGCTGGCTACAAAGCGGTGCTCTTGGCCGCTGCGGCCCTGCCGCGCATGTTTCCGCTCTTGATGACAGCCGCTGGTACGTTGACCCCGGCCCGGGTACTGGTCATTGGCGCAGGGGTCGCCGGTCTCCAAGCCATTGCCACGGCCCGGCGCCTAGGAGCGGTCATCCGGGCGTACGACGTGCGGCCAGCGGTTAAAGAACAGGTCGAGAGCCTCGGGGCCGAGTTCGTGGAATTGGACATCGACGCTGGTGACTCTGAGGACGCGGGGGGGTACGCGCGGGCGCAAGACGAGGTTTTCTACCGTCGCCAGCGCGAGGAGTTAGCCAAAGTTGCCGGCCAGAGCGACGTGGTCATCACCACGGCTGCGATACCGGGGCAACCTGCCCCTTTGTTGATTACGGCCGCGGCCGTGCAGAGCATGGGGCCGGGGTCGGTCATCGTCGATTTGGCCGCCGAGCGCGGTGGCAACTGCGAGCTGACGCGTCCTGGGGAGACGGTCGTAGAGGACGGAGTGCAGATCATGGGGCCGCTCAATCTGCCGGCGACCGTGCCGCACCACGCCAGCCAAATGTACTCGCACAATATAGCGACCTTCTTCCGGCATTTGGCGGGCGAAGGTGAGTTGCAATTCGACATGGAAGACGAAATCACGCGCGAGACTTTGGTATTGCGCGATGGTGAGATCGTCCATCCGCGCATCCGCAAAGGAGCCTTATAGTGGATGTCCTCGTAACCGCGCTGACGGTGTTTGCACTAGCTGTCTTCGTCGGCTTTGAAATTATCACCAAGATCCCACCGACCCTGCACACGCCGCTGATGTCCGGCTCCAACGCCATCTCCGGTATCACCCTAATCGGTGCGCTGCTTTCGGCCGGTTCCGAGCACTCGGCCTTGGCGACCTATTTGGGGTTGGCGGCCGTCGTCTTCGCCACTATCAACGTGGTGGGTGGATTCATGGTGACGCACCGCATGTTGGGGATGTTCAGGAGGCGGGACTAGCGCATGGGCGCGACCCTGATTAACTTCGCCTATCTGGTCGCCTCGGTCCTCTTCATCCTCGGCCTCAAGGGGCTGACGCACCCACGCACGGCCGTCCGCGGCAATTTGCTGGGTGCCTTGGGGATGTTGTTGGCCGTCGTCGCCACCCTGCTGGATCAGCGGATCCTCTCCGGCGAATACATTTTGCTCGGCGCCGTCGTCGGCGCGCTGGTTGGCATGATCCTCGCGGTAAAAATTCCCCTGACCTCCATGCCCGAGTTGGTGGCGATTTTTAACGGCTTGGGTGGCGGTGCCTCCGCGTTGGTGGCTGGCGCGGCGCTGATTGAGGCGCAGGCTCCTTCCTATCAATTCACGGCTGCCACGGCTGCCTCTGGGATCATCGGCGCGGTGACCTTCTGGGGTAGTATCGTGGCCTTCCTCAAGCTGATGGAAGTGCTCAAGGGCTTGATCCAGTTTCCCGGCCAGCAGTTTTGCAACGGGGTGCTGGCCCTCGGCAGCGCGGGCTTGGCTGCTTGGCTGGTGCTGGGCGAGCCGGACGCCTTCTGGGCTATGGTCTGCGTGGCCTCGCTGTTGGGCGTGTTGCTCGTGGTGCCCATAGGCGGGGCCGATATGCCGGTGGTGATTGCTTTGCTCAATTCTTGTTCGGGTCTGGCGGCGGCGGCTACCGGCTTTGTGCTCGACAACAACGTGCTGATTATCGCGGGGTCGCTGGTGGGGGCCTCGGGGCTGATTTTGACGCAAATCATGTGCCGGGCCATGAACCGCTCGCTGGGTAATGTATTCTTCGGCGGCGTCGGTGCCGAGGTCGCCAGCGGCACCAGTGACGACGAGGTCTATGCCGGCAAGATCAAGTCAACCTCGGCTGAGGAAATCGCGTTGCTGTTTGACACGGCCCGGCGCGTGGTGGTGGTCCCCGGCTACGGCATGGCCGTGGGCCAAGCGCAACACGCCGTGCGGGACTTGGCCAATTTGCTCGAAGAGCGCGGCGTCGAGGTCGAATACGCGATTCATCCGGTGGCGGGTCGGATGCCGGGCCACATGAACGTGCTGTTGGCCGAGGCCGAAGTACCCTACGACAAGCTGGTGGAGATGGACCGGATCAACCCGACCTTCCAGCAGACCGATGTGGCGCTAATCATCGGCGCCAACGATGTGGTCAACCCCCTTGCCCGCGACGCGGATTCCGGGCCGATTGCCGGAATGCCCATCCTCGACGTGGATAATGCGCGCACAGTGGTGGTGATTAAGCGGAGCCTGAGCCCGGGGTTTGCCGGGCTGCCCAATCCACTTTTTGCCGCGGAAAATGCGCTGATGTTTTTCGGCAATGCCCGGGAGGCGGTATTGGATTTGGTGGCCGCGGTAAAGGAGAGCTAATAGGGGCTGTTTTTCCGTAGTCACTCGACGAAAATAGCGTCGTCAGGCCAAGAGTCGACGATGAAACCCGCCTTCGTATTTACCATGGGCAAATAGTTGTGCAGCCGCCTGATGGGGTCCAACAGGCGGATGGTTTGCATCTCTTGGATCGAGTCCTCGCCGTGGTTTTTTTGCAGCGAGGGAATGATCTTGCCCTGGACGCTTTCGGCCACATCGCTGTCGGACTCGCCTTCGACGACCATCACCAACGCGATATGGCCATCTACTTCGGCGATATAGCTGTCGCGGATTAGCTCGCTGAAGACGTTGGCGACGTTGGGTTCGGAGCGGATTTCCTGCACGATCTGGCTGCGGGTGATGCCCAATTTGAACTTGATGGTTAGCATGTGCTGGGTCGAGAAGCGGCCCGTGCCTTCGGCCTGCATATCGACCGCCGCGTAGTAGAAGAGGATGTCCTCCTGTTCGAGGCGGGCGCGCTTGCGGCTGACGGTGCGCACCGGCACGCCGGTTAAGGTGCTGATGCGATTGTCCGAGCAGCGGGGGTTGCGGATGAGGGTGCGGACGATCTGCCGCTCTTGTTCGTCAAAACGTCTCATGGCCTGAATTGTCCATTTTAAAGTGAAGGTTAGCGCAATTTAGGCCATATAGGGTAGTGCTGTCAAGGGATGTTTGAAGAAAGTTGTGGAAACTGGCGTAAGGATGTTTGACAACGTAGCCGTAATTCATATATTAATCCTTCTTTTTTAGAAGATCAAGCAAGGGAAAATTAAAATGACCCGTATCCCCGGATACCCGCAAAAGCAGGGTCTTTACGATCCAGCCCGCGAAAGCGACGCCTGCGGAATCGGCTTTGTCGTAAATATCAAGGGCCACAAGTCGCACAAATTGGTGCGCCAATCCTTGGAGGTCTTGGAACATCTCAGACACCGAGGTGCCTGCGGTTGCGAGGCCAACACAGGCGACGGTGGCGGCATGTTGGTGCAGCTACCCCATCAGTTCTTTAGCGACGTCTGCGCCTTTGAGTTGCCCTCGCTAGGCGAGTACGGAGTGGGCATGTTGTTTTTGCCGCCCGATCCCGTCCAGCGCCAAGTCTGCGAGGAACGCTTCGCCCGCATCGTCGCGGAAGAGGGCCAGCACCTCCTCGGCTGGCGGGACGTGCCCACCCACAACGCCGCCTTGGGCCACACCGCCAAGCTGCGCGAGCCGTTTCAGCGCCAGGTCTTTATCGGCCGCGGCGCGGTGCAAGGCGACGACGCGCTGGCCTTTGAGCGCAAGCTCTACTTCATCTGTAAGCGCGCCGAAAACGCGATTCGCTACAGTGGCGAAGTCGCCGGTGGGGACTTCTTCTACCCGGCCAGCCTCTCTTCCCGCACCATCGTCTATAAGGGCATGCTGATCTCCGACCAAGTCGTGGATTATTTTTCCGACTTGAGTGACGAGCGCTTTGAGGCGGCCATTGCATTGGTGCATTCGCGCTTTAGCACCAACACCTTCCCGAGCTGGGAGCGGGCGCATCCCTATCGCTATATCATCCACAACGGCGAGATAAACACCGTGCGCGGCAATGGCAACTGGATGCGCGCGCGCGAGGGGATGCTGGCCTCCGAGTACTTCGGCGATGACATCGACAAGCTCTTCCCCATCATTCACGAAGACGGCTCTGATTCGGCCAAGTTCGACAATGCGCTCGAATTACTGACGTTAGGTGGGCGCTCGTTGGCGCACGCGGTGATGATGATGATTCCCGAGCCGTGGGAAAACCACGAGACCATGAGCGCTGAGAAACGGGCCTTTTACGAGTATCATAGCTGTCTGATGGAGCCGTGGGACGGGCCGGCCTCGGTGGCCTTTACCGACGGCACCGTCGTTGGCGGCATGCTCGATCGCAACGGCTTTCGGCCCTCGCGCTACTACATTGCCAAAGACGATACCCTGGTGCTTTCTTCGGAGACGGGTGTGCTGAGTATTCCGCCGGAAGACGTGGTCTTCAAAGGCCGGCTGCAACCGGGCCGGATGCTTTTGATTGACACGGAAGAGGGCCGGATAATCAGCGACGAGGAGATCAAGCACCAGATCGCCACGGAGCATCCCTATCAGGCGTGGCTCGACGCCAACCTAGTCGCGCTCGAGGACTTGCCCGAGGCCCAGGGCGCGCCCCTGTTAGCAAGCCACGAAGAAGTGCTCCACTGGCAGCAGGCCTTCGGCTATACGTTTGAGGACCTGCGCGTCTTCATCAAGCCGATGGTCCAGGTACTCAAGGACCCGGTCGGCTCGATGGGCAACGACGCGGCGCTGGCGGCGCTTTCAGAGCGACCGCAGCTCCTCTACAACTACTTCAAGCAGCACTTCGCCCAAGTTACCAATCCCCCGCTCGACCCGCTGCGCGAGGAATTGATTACCTCGGCCGAGACTAAGATCGGCCCCGAGCACAATTTGCTGGTACCCGAGCCGGCAAGCTGCCGCCAGATCACCTTGCAGCGACCGATTCTCAAGAACGACGAGTTGGAAAAGCTCCGGCGGGTCGATTCCTTTGGGCACAAGGCGGAGACGATTCCGATTCTGTTCAAGCGCGAGGACGGTGAGGCTGGCCTCGCCAAGGCCATGGACGCGCTCTGCGCCAACGTCGATGCGGCCATCGCCCGGGGGTGCAACCTGATCATCCTCTCGGACCGGGAGGTAGATGCCGACAATGTGCCGATCCCGGCGCTGTTGGCCGTGTCGGGGGTGCATCACCACTTGGTGCGGCTGGAGACCCGCACGCGCGTCGGCTTGGCGCTCGAGTCGGGCGAGCCGCGCGAGGTGCATCACTTCTGCCTGCTTTTGGGCTACGGCGCTCAGGCGATCAACCCCTACATGGCCTTTGAGAGTCTCAACGACATGATCTGCGAAAACATGCTCGAAGGCTATACCTACGCGGAGGCCGAGGAGCGCTACATCTACGCGGCGATCAAGGGCACGGTCAAGGTGATGGCCAAGATGGGCATCTCGACGATCAAGTCGTATCGGGGGGCGCAGATTTTCGAGACCGTGGGGCTGAATCAAGACGTGGTCGATCAGTACTTCACTTGGACCACGACCCAAGTCCAGGGCATGGGCCTTGAGGACATGGCCCGCGAGGCCCTAGCGCGCCACGAGGCGGCTTTCCCCCAGATCCCGACCAATGGTCGCACCCTCGATGTGGGCGGTCACTATCAATGGCGCAAGGGCGGCGAGCATCACCTTTTTAACCCCAAGACGATCCACCTGTTGCAGCGGGCGTCGCGCGCCAACGACTACGAGGTGTACAAGCAGTACGCCGAGTTGATCAACGATCAGTCCGAGCGCTTGGCGACCTTGCGGAGCCTGCTGGAGTTCAAGGGCGATGCCGAGCCGGTGCCCATTGAGGAGGTCGAGTCGGTCGAGGAGATCACCCGCCGCTTCAAGAGCGGGGCGATGTCCTACGGCTCGATTAGCAAGGAGGCGCACGAAGGCTTGGCCATCGCCATGAACCGCCTCGGCGGCAAGAGCAATACCGGCGAGGGCGGAGAAGATCCAGCCCGCTACGTGATTGAGCCTAACGGCGACTCCAAAAACAGCGCCATTAAGCAGGTGGCCTCCGGGCGCTTCGGCGTGACGAGTCATTATCTGACCCAAGCCAAAGAGTTGCAAATCAAGATGGCTCAGGGTGCCAAGCCGGGCGAGGGCGGCGAGTTGCCCGGCCCCAAGGTCTATCCCTGGATCGCCAAGGTGCGCCACTCGACCCCAGGCGTGGAGCTGATCTCGCCGCCGCCGCATCACGACATCTACTCGATTGAGGACTTGGCGCAGCTAATCCACGACCTCAAAAATTCAAACGTCGATGCGCGGATCAACGTCAAGCTGGTCTCCGAGTTCGGGGTTGGGACCGTCGCCGCGGGGGTGGCCAAGGGCCACGCGGATGTGGTGCTGATTTCGGGCCACGACGGCGGCACCGGGGCCTCGCCGCAGACCTCGATCAAGCACGCCGGCCTACCTTGGGAACTAGGAATAGCCGAGACGCACCAGACGCTGGTACTCAACGACCTGCGCAGCCGCATCGTCGTCGAGACCGATGGCCAGCTTAAGACCGGGCGCGACGTGGTTATCGCCGCGCTGCTGGGTGCTGAGGAATTCGGCTTCGCCACCACGGCGCTGGTTGCGATGGGCTGCATTATGATGCGGGTCTGCCACCTCGACACCTGTCCGGTGGGCGTGGCGACCCAAAACCCAGAGCTGCGCGCCAAATTCATGGGTAGCCCCGATCACGTGGTCAACTTCTTGCGTTTTGTCGCCGAGGATATGCGCGAGATCATGGCCGCACTCGGCTTCCGCACCGTCAATGAGATGATCGGCCGCACCGACCGGCTCGAGCCGAAGAAGGCCATTGCGTTGTGGAAGGCGGTCGGCATTGACCTGACGCCGATCTTGCACCAGCCCGAGGTTGATCCCCAAGTTGGGCGCTACTGTCAGATTCCGCAGGATCACGGGCTAGAAGAGGTGCTCGACAACACCACCTTGTTGGAGTTGTGCAAACCGGCCCTTGAAAACGGCGAGCCGGTCGAGGCGGTGTTGTCGATCGAGAATACCAACCGAGTCGTAGGCACGATCCTCGGCAGCGAGGTAACTAGGCGCTACGGCCCCGAGGGCCTGCCCGAGGACTCGATTCGCCTCAAGTTCGAAGGCGTCGCCGGCCAGAGCTTTGCCGCCTTCACCCCGAAGGGCCTGACCATGGAAGTCGAAGGCGATGCCAACGACTACTTCGGCAAAGGGCTTTCGGGTGCCAAGCTGGTGCTCTATCCGCCCAAAGGCTCTACCTTCGTGCCGTGGGAGAACATCATTTGCGGCAACGTCGCCTTCTATGGTGCCACCTCCGGCGAAGCCTATATCCACGGTATTGCCGGCGAGCGCTTCTGCGTGCGCAACAGCGGCGTCCACGCCGTAGTAGAGGGCGTCGGCGACCACGGCTGCGAGTACATGACCGGTGGGCGGGTCGTGGTGCTGGGCCGTACGGGTCGCAATTTTGGCGCTGGGATGTCGGGCGGCGTTGCCTACGTGCTCGACGAAGAGGGCGACTTTGCGATCCGCTTCAACGACGAGATGGCCGATATGGGGCCGGTAGAAGACGCCGAGGACATCGCCGAGTTGCGGTCCATGATCGAGCGCCACGTGCAGCACACCAACAGCGCATTTGGCCAGCGAGTCTTGGACCAATGGGACGCGGTGCTGCCCCGGTTCGTCAAGGTCATGCCGCGCGACTACCGCAAGATGCTCAACGCCTTCAAGCGCGTCGAGGAACGGGGGCTGACCGGCGACGAGGCCGCGCTAGTCGCCTTCCGCGAGGCCATGGCCGAAGCGTCTTGATAGGGTACTGAACAGGAAAAAAATCAATGGGTAAACCCACCGGATTCATCGAATTTGCACGCGAGTTACCGCAAGATCGCGACCCGTTAGAGCGCGTCGCGGACTGGGACGAGTTCCACGAGCATTTCCCCGACGAGCGCCTGCGCGATCAGGGTGCGCGCTGCATGGACTGCGGCATCCCCTTCTGCCACTTGGGCGACATCGTCAGCCAGGGAGACAAAGGCTCTGGCTGCCCGATCAACAACCTAATCCCCGAATGGAACGACTTAGTCTATCGCGGGTTGTGGCAGGAAGCGCTGGAGTGGCTGCACAAGACCAACAACTTCCCGGAGTTTACCGGCCGGGTCTGCCCGGCACCCTGCGAGGGGGCCTGCGTGCTGGGGATCAACGCCCCGCCGGTGACGATCAAGAGCGTCGAGTGCGCCATTGTCGATAAAGGCTTTGAGATGGGCTGGGTGGTGCCCGAGCCGCCCGACAAGCGCACCGGCAAGAAGGTCGCTGTCGTCGGCTCAGGTCCTGCGGGCTTGGCCTGTGCCGCCCAACTCAATCGCGCCGGCCACTGGGTGACCTTGTACGAGCGGGCCGATCGCATCGGCGGCCTGCTGATGTACGGGATACCCAATATGAAGCTCGACAAGAAAAAGGTGGTGCAGCGCCGCGTCGATCTGATGGAGGCCGAGGGCGTCAAGTTCGTCACCCGCACCGAAATCGGCGTGGATCTTTCGGCGACGCAGCTAGTGGAAGGAAACGACGCGCTAGTGCTTTGCGGCGGGGCCACCAAGCCCAACGATCTGCCGATTGAGGGGCGGGATCTGCAGGGCATCTACTTTGCGATGAACTTTTTGCACGCCAACACCAAGAGCCTGCTCGACTCCAATCACGCGGACGGCAACTACATCTCGGCCAAGGACCAGCACGTGATCGTCATCGGCGGCGGCGACACCGGCACCGACTGCGTCGGCACGTCGATGCGCCACGGATGCAAGACGCTCTCGCAATTCGAGATCATGCCCCGGCCACCGGACGAGCGCGCGCCCAACAACCCTTGGCCGCAGTGGCCCAACGTCTATAAGCTCGACTACGGCCAAGAGGAGGCCAAAGCCCGCTTCGGCGATGATCCGCGCACCTATCTGATTATGACCCAGCGGTTCGTCGGCGACGACGAGGGCCGCGTCAAGGAGCTACATACGGTCAATATCGAGTGGGATAAGGATGAAAACGGTCGCTTCACGCCCGTGCCGGTCGCGGGCACCGAGAAGGTCTGGCCGGCCGACGTGGTGCTGTTGGCGATGGGGTTCCGCGGGCCAGAAGACTCGATGCTCGAACAGCTAGGCGTCGAGCGCGATGAGCGCTCCAACGCCCGTGCTGAACACGAGGAATACGCCACCAGCGTCGAAGGTATTTTCGCCGCTGGCGATATGCGGCGCGGCCAGAGCTTGGTCGTGTGGGCGATCAACGAGGGCCGGGGTGCCGCCCGCGAGGTGGACCGCTATCTGATGGGCAGCACGCAGCTACCTTAAGCGGCAATAGGTTGTACGAAAAAGGGGAACCTCCTTGAGAGGTTCCCCTTTTTTTGTGTGAGGGACTGGGATTGGGCTTCATTTCCCTCTGGCAACCTCGAGCGGGGATCAGCGCCAAGTGCAATGGGCGCTTCCGCTATACATTGATGAGAATAATCCCTGAGTCCATCAGCGTTCTGAGGGTTATGGCGCAGCCGACGACGATGATGACCACGGCACTCGCAATGGGTAGCCGCTGAATCCAGCGGCCGTCACCCGAGAAGCGCTCCACGAGCGGTCTCGCCTTGACGATGAGCACGCCGATGGCGATTAGGATTGCGGCTAGCCCGACGCTGAAAGCCACCAAAAGCAGCAAGCCAAAGGCAATGCGATGCAGGGCTACGGCCAGCAACAGGATCACCAACGCTCCTGGACAAGGCACGATACCGCCGGAAATCCCCAAGGTTAGTAAACTGCCGAGGGTCACTTTGCTGGGTATCTCATGGCTGTGGCCGTGGTGCTCTTCTTCATGGCTGTGGTGGTGCTCCCCATGAGGGTGATCGTGGTGGTGCTCTTCTTCATGAGGGTGATCGTGGTGGTGCTCTTCTTCATGAGGGTGATCGTGGTGGTGCTCTTCTTCATGAGGGTGATCGTGGTGTCCGTGGTGCTCTTCTTCGTGGCTGTGTCCAAAGCCTCGTCCCCTGAGATGATTGACCAAAAGCCATGTGCCTAGGCCTATGATTAGGAGACCGGACGCTGTGCCGAGATAGGGGAAAATTTGTTCGGGAAGGATGTACTGGGAAGCAAAGAGCGCCACTAAGCCCAACAGGATGACGCTGAAAGTATGCGTGAAGGTGACTATCCCGCCGAGGAAAAGGGCATTGCCTACCGTGCCGCGCGAGCCGATGAGATAGGCGGCAACGATGGTCTTGCCGTGTCCCGGCTCTAGGCCGTGGGCCGCGCCAAGAAAAAGGGCCAGCGCCAACGCCCCTGCGATCAGACCTAGGCTCAGCTCTTCAGAGCGCAATATATCGCTGAGGGCGTCCGTTTCCCCCTCCTCAGCGCCGACCTCTGGCAGCCGTCCCGATTCGTGGATTTCATCCCCCCAAGCCGGGACTGCAATCGCCATCGCTACTAGTGCTAGTAGTATGAGCTGTATCGCTCGTTTTACGGACATGGTTTTCCTCCACGGTATGGGGGTGACCCGGCGGGTGATTTCGGCGCAGAGAATGTCTTGAGGTGTTGGGAGCCGTGGTTGGGTAAGGTTGGAGGCGACAGTGAATCGGACCGAATAAACGGCGTTTCTGATAGTGGGTCAAGCTGCGCTCGATCTGGCACCCGCACGTGCTGAATTAGGGGTACCGGGGTCGCCTCTTTTCGGGCGCGGTGGTTGACTCTCTAAGAGATATACTCTTCCTTGTATCCCCGTACTCACAGGATAAGCGTTCCATAACTTTCCAAAGCCGTTTTTGCCTTATGGGCACAGATATTTCGATGTGCCTAGGAGAAACGACTGCATCGTGTTGATACCCATGCGTTTCACGCGAGCCAAAGCCGCGCTCGACCTCCTTTCTCGCTGGCCATGAAAATCGCGATTCGACCCTACTCTCCGGACGACCTGTCCCGCATCCTCGACCTTTACAATTCGTTGGTTGTTGGCCGCGTTCCCCACTGCTGGTCGGTGATGTCATCCTCTCTGGACGAAACGCTGCAGGCAGGTCTGGTGACGCCATCTTCTCTAGACGAAACGCTGCAGACAGGTGAGGCCGAGCCGCAGCTTCTGGAGCAGGCTGTCCTCGTGGCAGACTCAGGTGGCGATGGGTTCGTCCATGTTGGCCGCCAAGCGACGAACAAGTGGCAGAAAAACGAGATCGGCGTGATCCGCTTCCTCGCCTACCGTCGCGGCGAGCGCGCCGTGGGCGATGCGCTGCTGGCGGCCGCCGAATCTTGGATGCGCGAACGGGATCTGCGGCGCAGCGTCGTCATGCCACAACCTTGGCGGTACCCGTTTTATGCCTTCCCCCACGCCTACCTATCCGATCACCTCGACCACGTGCAGGCCCTGCTGCGCTTCCGCGGCTACACCAAGACCGGCGGCGAGGTGTTTCTCGACTGGCTAGACATGCAGCCGAAGCTGGTTGGCGATTCTAGCGGCCTCGACTACGAGCTGCGCGTCGAGGATTGCCCCGGGGCCGGTTCCCGACCGGGATTGCGGCTTCAGGCCGTTCAGGATGGCGACGGCATCGGCGAGTGCGAGTTGATCAGCGGTGCCGAATCCTCCGCTGCCGACGAGGCCCACGACTTCGCGTTCTGCGAGTGGCTCGGCGTGGAAGAGAAGCACCAGGGCCGCGGCCTCGGACGCTTCCTGCTGGCACACGCCATGTACTTGGCGCGCGAGCGCGGCTATCGCCACGGTGCTATCAGCACCGCTTTTGACAACGACCGCGCCTTCCTGTTTTACACCAACCACGGTTTTCGGGTCGTCGATTGGACCTACGAATTTGCGCGAGAGCTCTCGTGACCTCCGGCCGCGACTGACAAGGCACTGCCCATGATTATCGACTCCCACGCCTACTGCTTCCCCCCCGCCGACTCCCCCGCCGGCCACCCTGCTGCTGCTGATCACCTCCGGTGGGTTCAGGGCAGTCAGGCCTCTCACCACCAGCCTGCTTGGCGCATCCGCGACCGCGCACCGGCCTCTTCGGATGTGCTGGCAGCTCCCGGTGGGGCCATGGACTTCGACAACCTGCCCGACGTCAACTTCCGCGTTGACCACGACAAGGGACGGGTGTTGTGGACGATTGACGGCGAGGACTTTACCAAGCAGTTCTATCCGCCCAACTTGCCCCACTTGGAGTGCACGCCCCACAACCTGCTGGCCGAGATGGACTACGCTGGCGTCGATAAGGTTCTGTTGCACGTCGATGCCATGCTGGGCCGCGATCCCGCCTTCCAGGCGGAATCGGTCGCCGTCGATCCAGAGCGTATCTATTCGATGGCCCCCGTCGATGAGTGGCGCTTGGTCGGCGAACTCGATGCCGTCATCGCCGAGACTGTCGCCGCCGTCGAGAAACACGGCCTGCACGCCATCAAGTTTAACCCGCCCCACGCCTATTACTACCGCTCCGACCCGTGGGACGGAGAGCACCTGCGTCCTTTCTGGGAGGCGGTGGCCGCGCTCGGCGTTCCCGTGTTCTTCACGCTCGGCACCGGGCCGGGCGAAGCGTCGGTGTTGCAGACCGTGGAAAGCCAGCGTCGCGGCTACTTGGCCGAGCTCGACATCTTGGTGCGCTGGATGAAGCGCTACCCGGACGTGCTGTGCAGCCTTACGCACGGCTTCCCGTGGCGTCTCTTCCTCGACGACGAGCCTGCCGGCTCCCCGAGTCGGATCGAACTGCCCGACGAGATATGGGTCCCCTTCGACAATCCGAACCTGAGCTTGGAGGTCTGCTTCCCAGTGCGTCTCGGCGACTTGTTCGACTACCCGTACCGCGAGCTATGGCCGACGCTTGAGCAGATGGTCGAGCGCATCGGTGCCGAGCGGCTGCTGTGGGGTACTGACATGCCCTTCCAGAACCGTTTTTGCACCTATCGCCAGTCGCGCCGCTGGATCGAGGACTACTGTGAGTTCCTCTCGGCCGAGGATCTGGCTGCGATCATGGGCGGGACCTGTGCGCGCGTGCTTGGCCTCGGGATTTGATGCTTGGAGCAACGCCTAGGAGGAATACCATGGCAGGAGAAACGAAATACCGTGCAGCGATCGTGGGATTGGGTTTTATCGGGGGTGCGGACCAGGTCTCGGGCGACGCCCTCGGCCAGCTCGTCGAGGATCTCGACGGCACGCACGTGGGGGCACTGCGCAACCACGACCAGGTTGATCTAGTCGCTGGCAGCAGCCGCGACGACGGGCGGCGCGAGCGCTTCCACGCGCGCTACGGTGTGCCCGTGTTCGCCGACTGGCGCGAGATGCTCCGCGCAGCCGCGCCCCTCGACATCGTCTCGGTCGCCACGTACACCCCCGCCCACGCCGAGATTACCCAAGCAGCAGTAGAAGTCGGTGCCCGCGCCATCTACTGCGAGAAGCCCATTGCGGCGACGGTCGCCGAGGCCGAGGGCATGTTGTCTGCCTGCAACAAGGCCGGTGCCCTGCTCGTCATCAACCACAACCTGCGCTTCCACCCCGGCTATCGGGTGCTGCGCGACCGCATCGTCTCCGGTGCCCTCGGCACCTTGACCTCGGCCTCGCTCCAGTGGACCTCTGGCCGCCTCGGCAACGTCGGTACGCACATGATCGACGCCGTGCAGATGGTCACCGGCTTGCCGGTGACCGCCGTCTCCGGCACCCTCGACCTGTCGGGGAAACTCGACTGTCGCGGCGACGACTTCAGCGATCCCGGCGGCTGGGGCCTGCTGAGACTGGGACGCGATTTGCCTGCGGCCGATGGCGCGCCGTCGGGCGACTTGATCTGCACCGTTGATGCTGCCGACTACGGCACCGCGCTGCCGCGCCACCGCTTCCACGGCACCGAGGGCTACGCCATCTGCCGCAACCGCGACATTGAGATCGTGCGCGGCGACGAGCGCGAGTGCCTGCCCGACGATTCCCCGGACAGCGGCATGGACCGGGCCATTGCCGAGATCGTCAATTGGCTCGACGGGGAGAAATCCTTCTCCTACGATGCGGGGGAAGCCGTGCGTACCTTGGAGGCGATCATTGCCTTTCACGCCTCCCACCGCGCTGGCGGTGCTTGGATCGAGCTGCCGCTGAGCGGCGACGACCGCGATATAATCCTGCACAGCGGCTAATGGCTGCTTACCCCTTCGGCACCACGAAGGCGCGGTCGCCATAGGGGATTGAATCCATCTCAGTGTCGTAGATCCGCTCCAGAAAGTCGCGGTCCCACGGCCGCTCGGCCGCTGATAGCCGCTCCACCACACCATCCTTGAGGAAAATGAAGTGGTCCCCATACAGGAAGGCGCTGTTGGGGTCGTGCAGGACGGCGAGGACGGTGAGGTCGGCATCGACCAACTCGCGGATCAGGCGCAGCAGGTGCGCTTGATTGAGGAAGTCGAGGTGCGAACTCGGCTCGTCGAGGAGGATGAGACGGGGCTGCTGGGCCAGAACCCGGGCGATGCGGACGAGCTGTTGTTCCCCCCCCGACAGCTCGGTGTACGGGCGCTCCTTCAGGTGGATAATGCCGACTCTTTCCAGCGCGGCGATGCCGATCTCCACGTCCTCCTGCTTGGGGACGTAGGTGACGTAGCTAGCGCGGCCGGTCAGGACCACGTCCTGCACGGAAAAGGGGAAGACCGGCCGGTGGTGTTGGGGCAGATAGCCGAGGACGCGGGCCCGCCGCCGGGATGAGAAGGAGCGGATTTCCTCTCCCATGATATGCACTTTGCCGCGCTCGAAGTCGAGCAGACCGCCGAGAATGCGCATGAGCGTCGATTTGCCGCTGCCGTTCTTGCCGAGCAGAACGGTAAACTGCCCAGTCGGGATCTCCAGCGAGATCTCGTTGAGGATCGGCCTCCCTTCGTAGGCAAAGGAGAGCTTCTCGACTTGGATGGCAGGCGCTAGGTCTCCCATCCGATTCGCGCCTTTTTGAGGAGGAAGATGAAGAACGGCCCGCCGAGCAGGGTGGTGAAGACCCCGACCGGAATTTCAAAGGAGGCCAATGTGCGCGAGCAGGTATCGACCAGCAGCAGAAAGGCCCCGCCAAAAGCAAAGGAGGCCGGCAGGGTGTGGCGGTTGTCCGGCCCCAGCATCATGCGCACCATGTGCGGTACGGCGAGGCCAATCATGCCGATGACGCCAGCCACGGCAATCGCCGCCGAAGCGGCCAAGGTCGCTGGAATGAGGATCAGCACCCGCTCCCGCTCCGGGTTCAGGCCGACCGCGCGGGCTTCTTCGTCGCCTTGGGCTAGCACGTTCATGCGCCAGCGGAAGAGGAAGAGCCAGATCACGCCGATGCCCACCCCTGGGGCCGCGGAGCGCAGCTTGGCCCAACTCGAATTGTGCAGGTTGCCCATGGTCCAGTGGACGATGGTTTGCAGCTTGTAGGGGTCGGTGAGGAACTGGACGATGGTCAGCAGAGCGGTGAAGATCCCGGTGACGATCACCCCCGAGAGAATGAGGGAGACCACCGACACGGTCTTGCGGGTGCGGGCCAAGAAGTAGGCCAAGCCCACGGCGAGCAGGCCAAAGCCGAAGGCCGTCGGCTGGATCGGCAGGAACGGCAGGACCAGCGCTAGCGCTGCGCCAAAGGCGGCACCGGAGGAAAGACCGAGGATGTAGGGGGCCACGAGAGGGTTGCGAAACATTGCCTGTAAGGCGTTGCCGGCCGCGGCCAAGGCACCGCCCACCAGAAAGGTGAGGAGAATGCGCGGCAGGCGCACCTCCCACACGATCGTCCCCACCAGCGCTTCTTCGGGGCTGGCGGCCGTTTCGCGAAAGAGCAGGCCGTAGAGCCAGACGAGAATCTTTCCCGCCTCGGCGCTGGCCGAAGGGCCGAGCAGCAAGGAGCCGAAGAGGATCGGCAGCGGCAGGGCGTAAATAAGGCGGCGGCGGAACGCGCTATTCACGGCCGCTCTCCCTTTCCGAGAGAGAGCGGCGGTAGCTCCCCGAGCCGCCCCCCGTACAGCTTGTTCAGCAGGCCGCCTCGCAGGTCTTCCACGTCTCTTGCGGAAAAGCGGTCTGGATGGCACCAGCGGGCGACGAGATCAACTGTGAAGATGTACTTGAGGGTCCAGAAGTCGCAGGAGAAGGGATCGGGCAATTCGCGTACCTGACCGCTGCGCACCGCCGAGAGCGAGCGCCAACCGGACAGCTCGCCGATGTCCTCGGCATCGAGCCGGTCGTTGCACCACATGACGATCAGCTCTGGATTCCAGACGAGGACGTTTTCGAGGTTGACGACGAGGTGCTCTAGCTCGCTGTCGCCCGCCACGTTGGTTCCCCCGGCCAGATCAATCAGCTCCTGCACGGTGCTGTTGCGGCCGGCCGTCTCCAGCGGCCCTTGGTCCCACATGAAGTACACGCGCGGCTTGGCTTCTCCTTCGCCAAGGGCGGTCTTGCGCTCCACCGCCTCCAATTCCTCTTGGGCAATAGCGAGGAGTTCGGCAGCTCGCTCCTGAGTGCCGGTCAGCTCGCCGAGGGCGACGATCTCGCGGTAAATGTCCGCAAAGCGCTCGATAAAGACCCCGAAGACCGGGATCCCCTTCTCTTCGAGGGCGGCGATGGACTCCTCCTGACCCGACCAAAGGATGACTAGGTCCGGCTGCAGCGCTACCATGCTCTCGATGTTGACGAAGTCCCAGTTCCCCGGCGTCGGCAGGGTGCGCTCGCGGATGCGTGCGTCCATAGCCGCGTAGTACGGGAAGACGCTTTCTTGGTAGATATTGGTCGAAATGCCGACGAGACGCGATTCAGCCCCGAGCATGTAGAGGCCGCTGAGGGCGCTTTCGAGCAGGCAGATGATGCGCTCGGCCGGCTTGTCCAGTTCGATGCGGCGACCGCGAAAGTCCGTGGCCGCCACACCTTCTGCGAGAGCCGGAGCACCGGCGAGCAGGAAAGCGAGAAGCAGGAAGAAGAATACGAGACGCTGGCGCTCTGCGGTGGCCACCCTCGTTGGAGGGACCACCGCAGAGCCAACTACAGCGGACATCGGCTAGAAGGAGACCATCAGGCCGCCATTGACCGAGAAGCCAGTGTCTTGAAACTGCCACGGCATCTCGAAGGTCTGGTTGGTGATGTTGTACGGTTCGAGATAGAGACTCAGGTCGTACCCGTCCTGGGTGCGGACGCCGTACTGGATGTGGGCGTTCACCAGGACGTACCCGTCGAAAGGATCGGAATCCTTGTTGATGTCCGAGTAGATGCCGCTGTAGGACTGCGCCGTGATCGTCGCCCGCAGGCCCTGTGCCAGGGTCAGGTGGACACCGGCACCGATGACGCTCTCGGGCACGAAGTTGATTTTGGCACCGACCTTGCTCTCATCCTCGTGCTCCTTCACCTCGGCGTTGGTATAGGTGTAGTTGGCGAACCACTCCACCCTGTTGTCGAGGCGGTGGGTGACCTCCAACTCCACCCCGTTGGTCGCGGTGTTGCCGGCGTTAATGTCTTGCGACTGGGGGGCGTCAGGCACTGCCCGCTGCACGATCTGGTCGTCAATGACGATGTTGAAACCGCGCACGCCGACCTGGAGGCCCTCCATGGGCCGGTAGTTCATGCCCAGGTCGATGCTGGTCCCCGATTCCGGCTTGATGTCCGGATTCGGAAGATGGCCGCTGTCCGTGCTACCCAGGGGGACGGTGCCGCCAACCGACTTCTGGGAAGGAGCCTTGAAGCTGGTGCCGATGTTGGTGAACACCGAGAGGTCGTCGCTTTGGTTGTAGCGCGCCCCGGCGCTGTAGAGGAACTTGTTCCAGGAGTTGCTCTCTTCTCCCGGAGGAGCGCCACTCAACAGCTCGATGTCGTGGGAGATGCTGGTGTAGCGCCCCCCGGCCCGCAGGATGAGCGCGTTCAAGCGGAACTCCTCCTGGGCGTAGAAGCCGAGGGCGTTGGCGGTGCCGTCGTTGTTGGTGGTCAGCACCCCGGACTCTGACGTGTTCTTGTACGAGGCGCGCTGGTAGTCGGCGCCTACGGTGAGCACGTCCGAATCACGGGTGATGACCGAGACGGAGAGATCGGCCGGCATCACCGACTGGTCGACGCCGTCCTCCGAGCGCAGGGCGAGGCTTTCGGGGATGACCACCCCAAGAGAATCGCGAGCGAAGTTGTCTTCCTCCCAGCGACGCACGTAGTCGCGGTAGCCGACCTTGGCTTGGAGGGTGGCCTTGTCGGAGATCGGGTTCGTGTACCCGGCGTTCAGGGTGGTATAGGTGTGGCCGAAGTCCCGGTTCGGACGGCCGCCGTCGCCGGTGTGCCAGGTGCGGTGAGCGTAGAGGGAGGCCCGCTGGCCGCTGTCGTTGAGGAAGTAAGTTCCCCGCATGTACATCTTGGTTTTCTCGTAGTTCGGGGAATCGTCCTCAAGCATGTTGAGCCAGGAGTTTCTGTTGCCGTCGTCGTCGAAGGTGCCGTAGTAGGTATAGTCCGAGTCTTCGTGGTGCCCTCCGAAGAAGAGGTGCAGGTTGCCGGCGGCGCGCTGGTGGAAGAAGCGCCCGCCGATGGTGTTGTAGGAGCCGTAGTACGCCGAGGCTCTGGTGCGGGTGCTCTCGACGCGCTCCTTGAGGATAAAGTTGGCCGTCCCCGCCAGCGGCGACTGGTTGCCGGCGAAGTCCATGGCCAAATAGGTCGGATAGAGCACCGAGGCCGAGCCGCGCTGGTCTTCGATCCGCTGGAAGGCCCACGAATCGAGGCTCTGGAGATCGACGAAGGAGTCAATTGGCAGGCCGTCGAGCATGTACCCCTTGTAGGTGTGCGCCAGACCGCCGGAAGAGCCCCAGTTGGCGTCATTGCGGGAGAGGACGTTGGCGAAGTTGCCCGGGCTGTACGAGAGAACCTCCGCTAGGTTGCCGTTGCCGAGGACTAAAGAGCTCATCTCATCGGCGGTGATAATGGAGATTTTCTGGGTCACATTCCCCGGCGTCTGCGGCAGCTTGGAGCCGGTGATGATCAATTCTCCCATTTCATAGACATCCGCTTCATCATCGGCCACCACGGGTGCGCCGACGAGGAAGAGGGACAACGCACTGAAAAGTAGACGCTTCATAGAGCGACTCCTTTGGGAAGGGGTGGGTAGGTGGGGAGATAGAGCTAGCATAATGAGGAAAAGCGATCCGGCGCAAGCCTTAAAGCCCCAAAATGTCGAGGCTATCGCGATGGATTAAAGCGTCGATCTCGCGCTCGTCCAAGCGCGGCAGGGCCGTGCCATCGAGCATTTTGTTCAATCCGTACAGACCCTCAATGGAGGCGTCGATCGCTGTAAAGGGATAGTCGCTGCCAAAGAGCAGCTTGTCCCAGACTCCGTATTCCTGCACCAGCATCAGGCTGTGGTAGAGCTGGAAAGGCCGATAGTGGAGGGCGCTGACGTCGGCGTACACATTGGGGTGTTTGCGGATGACCGCCAAGCACTCGCCCTCGTAGGGATGCGCTAGGTGGGCCATGATGATTTTGACCTCCGGGAAGCGGATGGCCACCGGGTCGAGATGGCGCGGCAAGGTGCAGTCGAGCGGGGCTTGGGCGACGAAGGTGGTGCCGGTGTGCAGCAGCACGGGCAGGTCGTGCTCGGCGGCGTAGTGCCACAGCGGGTCGAGGCTTTGGTCGTGCGGATAGAAGCCGGCGTACATGGAGAGCAGCTTGATTCCCTTGAGGCCGAGTTCTTGGTGCCCGTAAGCCATTTCTTGCTCCCAGCCGTCTTGGGTGGGGTCGAGCGAGAGGAAACCGATCAGCGACTCCGGATGAGCGGCGACATAATCGGCGACATAGCGATCATCAACCCACAGACCAGAGCGCCGGGCCTTGCCGCCGAAGACGATGGTTTTATCGCAGTTTTGCGCGCCCGCGCGATAGGCTGCATAGGTCACGGTTAGATCGAGGGACTCATCGGCTTTGGCCACTTGGGCAGCTTGTTGGCGAAACTGGTCGGTGAAATGCTCGGGGTACCGCCAAGCGTGGCTGTGGATGTCGATGATCATGTGGTCGCAAGGTTGCGAAAAAGTGCTTAATATTATTATCTTTAACAAAGTGCTTGTTATTATAGTTATTTTTGATTAACTAAGAAAGCATCCCGCGGCAGTCGTCAAGAGCCAGCCGCTTGTTGGTGCTCTTCGGCGAGCAAGTGTCCGCTAAATCACATTGAAAGGAGAAAACCATGCAGCGAAAGTTGTTGACAGTTGTTTTGCTAGCCCTTTTGGGAGCAAGCGGTCTATTTATCGGTACACCTACCGCCTTGGCCGATGAACACGGGATCACCGATCAGACGTATGAGGTTGGTACGGCGATTGAGCCGCTGACGTTGCCGGCGGTTACGGGCGGCACGCCGCCGTTGACGTACTCTCTCACGCCGGAGTTGCCTGCTGGCTTGACGTTTGACCCAGCCACGCGGACGATCTCGGGCACGCCGGCGGCGGCTTCTCCTGCCACCGTGTACACCTATACTGTGACAGACGGTGCCAATGCCAGCGCGTCGCAGCCGTTGTTCAGCATCGAGGTGACGGCGTCGTCTATCGAACTGTCCGACGCTTACACGTATGAGGTTGGCAGGGCGATTGAGTCGGTGACGTTGCCGTTGGTTACGGGCGGCACGCCGCCGTTGACGTACTCTCTCACGCCGGAGTTGCCTGCTGGCTTGACGTTTGACCCAGCCACGCGGACGATCTCGGGCACGCCGGCGGCGGTGGCCCCGGCCACCGTGTATACCTACACAGTGACAGACGGTGCCAATGCTAGCGCGTCGCAGCCGTTGTTCAGCATCGAGGTGGCGGCGTCGTCTATCGGACCGCCCTCCGATCAGACGTATGAGCTTGGCTGGGCGATTGAGCCGCTGGTGTTGCCGTTGGTTACGGGCGGCACGCCGCCGTTGACGTACTCTCTCACGCCGGAGTTGCCTGCTGGCTTGACGTTTGACGAGGCCACGCGGACGGTCTCGGGCACGCCGACGGCGGCTTCTCCTGCCACCGTGTATACCTACACAGTGACAGACGGTGCCAATGCCAGCGCGTCGCAGCCGTTCACCATTGAAGTGGTGCTGCCTCCTTTGGATGCACCGGACCAGTTGGTAGCTGAAGACTACAGGGGTGCTGACGGTGCCGGAGACCAAGGCGGCTTCGTGCTGCTGACTTGGGATCTGTCGGACGATCACGCCTCGCTGGACGGCTATCGCATCTTCCGCGAAATTCCCGCGCTGGACGGCGAGATGATTCCTTGGGCCATGGTAGATGCCGTGCCGGGGGTACAGGTCGGTCGCGCCATCGTCGCCACGCTCGACAATACCTTCACCAAATGGGGCATTGCCGCCGAGCTCGACGGTCGCACCAGCACGGCTACGCGCGTTTCCGCTAAGGCCGCGTTCATCCGCGCCGAAGACATGAACCAGCCCTACGAGCTGATGGCAGAGACGCTGCTGGCCAGTAGAGAGGCGGCTCAAGTCGGTGACGCGCCGGTGTTCGCCTCGCTGCTGCCGGAAGCCCTCGCTTACGCCCAAGGCGTGGCCCCGAGGCTGAATCTCGTCGAAGGGGTGCTGTCTCATTCGGAGATCACCCTCACCGAAGAGCCGGCTCGCGCTATCGACAACATTGCGCCGTTGGCCGTGCCGTCCCTCAGCGTCTTGGACGCACCTAACGACGAGGGCAGCCGCATCCTCCTGACGTGGACGCTCTCGCCGTCCGACCGGCTCTTGCAGGGCGTCGTTGCCGGGGCCATCGGCCCGGCCGCGTCCGAGCCAGTTGTCGGCGTTCATGGCTACGGCATCTATCGCCGCGCTGCGGGCGAAGACGCGTTTGTTATGATCGCGCAGGTGGACGCCGGCGTTCCGTCCTTTGTCGATGAGACGGCGCTCAATAGCGTGCGCTACACCTATCAGGTGCGGCCCTTCGACTTGGACAACGAGACTGTTTCTGACGCAGAGCAGACGGCGATGGCCGTTCGCAACCTCGTGTTCGATAGCGAAGGTCGCGCGATTTTAGGTCTGTTCGGTGCTGACAACCGCGTAGGCTTCGACGACTTCTTCATCTTAGCCGATCTCTTCGGTTTGACGGCGGAAGACGCCGGGTTTGATCCCGCGTTTGACCTCGCGCCGAGCGCGATGATCGACTTCGACGATTTCTTCGTCTTTGCCGACAACTTCGGCCGCAGCACGGCTGGCGCTGGCAAGCGCGTGCCCATGCTCGCGGGCCTCAACGCCGATGCGCGGATGTATCTGGATGCGCGGACGGCGATGCCCAGCGTGGGTGAGGACTTCGTCCTCGACGTGCGCGTAGCGGATTTCGTCGCGGTCAAGGGCTACGGCTTGCAGGTGCAGTATGACGCCAGCCAGCTAGAGTTTGTCCAGGCTTTGACCGATCAGCCGCTGGGTGGGAGTGAGTTGGCCGCCCCGCAGGTGCTTTCTGACGAAGCGGGTGTGTTGGCGCTGGTCGCCCACGGGGACGTAGTTTCCGACGGCGAGGTGGGGCTGAGCTTGGTCTTCCGCGCGCGGACGGAGATCGAGGACACGGTCATCGAGATCACCGACAGCCAGACGTATGATAGCGAGTTTGGCTTCAATCGTCTGGCGCTGCCGGCGCCGGTGCTGTTGCAGACGCGTCCGGAGGCGTTCGCGTTGGCGAATAACTATCCGAACCCGTTCAACCCGGCGACGACGATCAAGTATGCGTTGCCGCAGGCGGCGGACGTGGAACTGACCGTATATAATGTAGTGGGTCAGGCGGTTCGGACGCTGGTTGCTGAGCATCAGAGCGCGGGTCGCTACGTAGTGGAGTGGGACGCGACCAACGACAGCGGACACAGCTTGTCTTCGGGGATGTATTTCTACCGCTTGGCGGCGGGCGGAGAGTTCCACGAGGTCAAGAAGATGCTGCTGCTCAAGTAGCCCTCACTGCACAGAGAGTTAGTGAATAGGGCCTCAGATTGAAATTTGAGGCCCTATTTGCTATATTTGAATCAAGTGGATAATTACTCTTAACTTGGGGAGGTAGAGTAATGCTACGCAAAAAGTTATTGCTGCGGCGATTGGCCTATGTGCCTTGGCTGTTAGCTGTTGGATTGGTGATGGGGTGGAACGGGGAGGCTGTGGCTGGTGGCGACGACGCTCATTATTACGGTGCCAATCATCTTCATGCCACCGATCCCAAGATGGTTTTGACGGCTAAGTTGGATGAAGAAGATCATAGTAACAATGAGATTATTGTGAGTTGGAGTATGTCTCGGACGAGGGGCTTCGATGATGCGGATAATGGGCAGCCTGCCACGGGCTACGCAGTGAGTTTATTTTCAGGTAGAATTCCTGTTGATCCTGCCGATATTGTTGCCGGTGTTAGTAATAGTCCAATCCAAAGCAGTCCTTCTGATATCACGGCGGCCCCCTTTACCTATACCTTAACCAGTGATGATATTGATTATAGGGGGCAGGACGATGCTACTGATACTGGTGAATATTGGGTAAGGATAGAGGTGAAGACCGAAGGTAACGAGGATGGTAGCTCTATTGATCCTAGCACGTATTTTGCTAAGCAGATAGTGCTAAAGCCGGACTATGTGCTGTCGGTGCATCCTACTAGCGTACGCGAGGACATCGACGATCCGGTCACTATCACTGTGAGAGTCAGAGTTGGCAGCGATGACCAGGTGGATGACAAGAATGATACAAATGTGCTCTTGGATCTGGCACAATACGCCAAGAGGTTCAGTGATCGTTTTTCCATAGACTACTCCCGCACTCTCAGGATTCTGAAGGGCGAGAAAGAGGCCGTGGGGACGATCACCTTCACCCCCACTGATAATGAAGATGATGAAGAAGGCGATCTTCCTATCACGATGGAGGGTTTTGTCTCTGGTAAGAGCGTCAGTAGTGCAGATATTACTCTGATTGACGACGACAAGGTGAGCAGATATATCAATCTCGCGTTCTCTCCTGATGATCTAAGCAAAAGTGGGCCTGCAACCGATATCGAAGTGACGGCCTCCTTGGATGGAGAGGTGCTAGACGACGACTTGCGTTTTACCTTGAATATTGATGACGCGTATGAGACTAACGACGACGCGGCGAAGCGCGAGACTGATTACAAAGCGAATATGGGCTCGATAACTATTCGAGATGGCAAGGTGTCGGGAAGGACGACGATTAACATCCGCCCCCTTAACAAAGGAGACGGCCTTATTGGGGTGATTGTTAAGCATCCCCCGGAAATTGATGGACGTATGATAAAGGTTAATCGTGCGTTTATCCATCTAACGGCCCTGCCTGCTAAGGATATTATAGGGCTAAAAGCGACGCCTTTCGCGATACGTGAGGACGCTGGGGTGAAGGAGGTCACGCTGGAAGTTTCCTTGCGGAACCCCGTGTCGAAAGACGAGAGGGTGCGGTTCAATTTTGAGACCGGTGTCGACGATGTAGAAAATCTAAGTGAGGCTTTCGACGACCGTGTGGAGAATGCGACACGCGATACGCATTGGGATGCGACGGTGGAGACTCTCTTCATCTCGCAGGGCGAGACAAAAGGGACGACGACAATGGTCGTCGAGGTCGAAAACGACAGCGAGCGAAATGATAACCGGACGTTCACGGTGATTGCGACGGTTGGCGACGACTCACACAGAGCAGGAATCCTAATTACCGACGACGATTCGACGAGCGAGCAGATCTCGCTAGAAGTGAGTCCGGACACGATAAGCGAGGACGCGGGTGAGACTGAGATTACGGTGACCGGCACTTTGGACGGGAAGGAGTTCGACGATGAGGTGGTTGTGTTCTTGAGCATTGCCGCCACGGCCCCTGACGACGATGAAATGGCGGCGCGCGATCAAGACTATGATGACGACATGAACCCTCTGAGGATTCCGGCCGGCTCGATAACAGGGACGACGACGATCACCATCACCCCCGTTACCAATGACGGGAAGGAAAACGACGAGAAGATCCGCTTGATAAGTCTGGAGTCTCATCCTCCCGAAGCCCTAGATGAAGATGGGGATGTCCAAACGCTGACGGTCAATTCCGTGGATATAACACTGAAAGATTCCGGCGAGGAGGATTCGTCGCAGCCAGAGCCTCAGGATCCGACGATCCCGGCCTTCACCGCCGACGATGCGATCGCCGACCAAGTGTACACCGTTGGGACGGCGATTGACCCTCTCGTACTGCCGGAAGCTACGGGTGGCGATGCGCCGCTTACGTACGGCACCTTGGGCCTGCCAGCGGGCTTGGAGTTTGACGCGGCCACGCGGACGCTTTCGGGCACACCTACGGCCGCCACCGACGGCGCGGTCAACGTCTTCTACACGGTAAGTGACGTCGACAAGCAAGCAGCTTTGTTGATCTTCTCCATCACGGTCGACGAGGCTGAGGAGGAGCCGGAGGAGTCAGTGCCTCTGGATCCGGCGATCCCGTCCTTCACCGCCGACGATGCGATCGCCGACCAAGTGTACACGGCTGGGACGGCGATTGATCCTCTCGTGCTGCCAGAAGCTACAGGCGGCGATGCGCCGCTTACGTACGCCGCCTTGGGCCTGCCAGCGGGCTTGGAGTTTGACGCGGCTACGCGGACGCTTTCGGGCACACCTACGGCCGCCACCGACGGCGCGGTCAACATCTTCTACACGGTAAGTGACGTCGACAAGCAGGCCACTTTGTTGATCTTCTCTATCACGGTCAACGCGGCTGAGGTGCCGCCCCCGGTTGCCGACGGTCAGCTAACGGCGACTCCTTCGTCGATCCGCGAGGACGCTGGGGAGACGCAAGTCTTGTTGACCGTGTCGTTGATGGCTGCCAAAGACACGGATGAGAGAATAACATTTAGGATTGTAGCTCCAAGCGAGGGCACGGACGGCAAGCCAGCCGTGCGCGATGCGGACTACGATGCGAAACTGAGGGCGGTCGTCACCATTCCGGCCGGTACTACCGTTGGGGAGACGACCCTCACCCTCATTCCTATGAACAACTCCACGGTGGATGGCCTGAGAGCGTTCGGTGTGGAGGCTAGGTTCGCATCCGGTGCGACGCTATTGACGGACATCGAGATCGCCGACGACGAAACGCCGAGTACGTCCATCGCGCTGTCGGTGAGTCCGAACATGATAAACGAGGAAATCGCTGAGACTACTATCACGGTGACCGCCACGTTGGACGGGAAAGCGTTGGCAGAGGACGCAATCGTGATCGTGTCCATTGATGCATCGTCAACAGCGTCGCGCGATGTGGACTACTCCGCGGAATTCAATCCGCTGATTCGGATCCCAGCCGGCTCGATAAAGGGGTCCACTCAGCTTACGATCCAACCAATCAACGACACTGTAGCGGAGGGCAGCGAGACCATCAAGCTGACCAGTTTGATGGCAGGTCTGACGGGGGGCGAGGTAGAAATCACGCTGGCCGACCAAGCAGCGATGGTGGAGGAGCCGGAGGAGCCGGGGGATGCGTCCCTTGCCTTCGCCGCCGACGCCGCGGTCGCCGACCAGACGTACACGGCTGGGACGGCGATTGACGCTCTCGTGCTGCCGGCTGCTTCGGGCGGCACAGGTACCCGGACGTACAGCGTCTTGAGTGTTTTGCCCGCGGGCTTGGAGTTTGACGCGGCTACGCGGACGCTTTCGGGCACGCCTACGGCCGCCACCGACGGCGCGGTCGTCGTCATCTACACGGTGGAAGACGAAGCCTCGGCTGTCGACCTGTTGACCTTCTCCATCACGGTCAATCCGGCACTGAGTTCGTCGTCCTTTGGCTTCGCCGCTGCCGAGGTTGCCGACCAGACGTACACGGCTGGGACGGCGATTGATTCTCTCGTGCTGCCAGAAGCTACAGGCGGCACGGGTGCCCTGACGTACCGGGTATTGGGCTTGCCAGCGGGTTTGGTGTTTGATGCGGCTACGCGGACGCTTTCGGGCACGCCTTCGGCGGCCACCGACGGTGCAGGCGAAGTCTTCTACACGGTGGAAGACGAAGCCTCGGCTGTCGCCCTGTTGACCTTCTCCATCACGGTCAACGTCGGGCTGAGTACGTCCTTTGGCTTCGCCGCTGCCGAGGTTGCCGACCAGACGTACACGGCTGGGACGGCGATTGATTCTCTCGTGCTGCCGGCCGCTTCGGGCGGCACAGGTGCCCTGACGTACAGCATCTTGAGCACCCTGCCCGCGGGCTTGGAGTTTGACGCGGCTACGCGGACGCTTTCGGGTACGCCTTCGGCCGCGACCGACGGCGCGGTCGAAGTCACCTACCTAGTGACTGACGAGGGCGGGGCCGCCGCGGTGTTGACCTTCTCCATCACGGTCAACGTCGGGCTGAGTTCGTCCCTTGCCTTCGCCGACAACGCCGCGATCGACAACCAAGAGTACACGGCTGGTACGCCGATTGACGCTCTTGTGCTGCCGGAGGCTTCGGGCGGCACGGGTGCCCTGACGTACAGGCTCGTGGGTTTGCCAGCGGGCTTGGAGTTTGACGCGGCGACACGGACGCTTTCGGGCAAGCCTTCGGCCGCGACCGACGATGCAGTTGAAGTCACCTACATAGTGACTGACGAGGGCGGGGCCGCCACCTTTTTGACCTTCTCCATCACGGTCAACCCGGGGCTGAGTTTTGGCGACTTGTTCGGGTCCGGCAAGGTCGTTCCGACGGCTTCGCACGATTTGGCTGCAATCCGCGAATTCGTCGTTGGCCAACGCGTGGAGGGCCTCACGCTGCCGGAGGGCACAGGTGGCACCGCACCGCTAACGTACCGCCTCTCACCGGCCCTGCCGGCGGGCCTGACGTTTGACGCGACCACGCGGACGATTGCGGGTACGCCGAGGGCGGAGGGCGAATTCGTATATACGTATACGGTTACGGACGCCAATGGCGCGAGCGCGTCGCTATCGTTGCAGACGCTGCCGGCCGCATTCTCCTTGGCGAACAACTTCCCGAACCCGTTCAACCCGGCGACGACGATTAAGTATGCGTTGCCGCAGGCGGCGGACGTGGAGTTGGCCGTCTATAACGTAGTTGGTCAGGTGGTTCGGACGCTGGTTGCCGAGCATCAGAGCGCGGGTCGCTACGTGGTGGAGTGGGATGCGACCGATGACAGCGGGCGCAGCTTGTCGTCGGGGATGTATTTCTACCGCTTGCAGGCGGGAGAAGAGTTCCACGAAGTCAAGAAGATGCTGTTGCTGAAGTAGCACTCGCAGCACAGCGCGTTAAAGAAATGGGGCCTCGAATTTCAATTTGAGGCCCCATTTCTATTATTATAAATCAACAGGCAACTACTCTTACACTCTTAAAATTGAAATTTGAGGCCCTATTTCCTTACATTCATATCAATATGCAATCACTCTTAAACTGGGATGTTATCCTGGGGAGGTTGAGTAATGACACATATAAAGTTGTTGATGCAGCGATTGGCCCGTGTGCCTTGGCTGTTGGTCGCTGGTTTGGTGTTGGGATGGAGCGGGGAGGCTGCGGCGCAGACGCTGACGGCGAGCTTTGAGGCGCTGCCGGCGTCGCATGACGGCAGCGAGTTCACATTCGAGCTTCACTTCAGTGAGGAAATCGAGATCAGCTACGTGAACATGCGGGACGACGTGCTCGACGTGACCGGCGGCGTGGTGGAAAGTGCGCGGCGCTTGGTGCAGGGCAGCAACTTGGGCTGGCAGATCACCATCGAGCCGGAGGCGGACGCGGATGTGTCCATCACCCTGCCGCCGTCTGCGGATTGCGAGTCGGCAAGCTCGGTATGCACGGCGGACGGCCGGGCCCTGTCGAGCGGGCTGGCGGTGATTGTGCCCGGACCGCCCGTAGCGCCCACCAACGTGGTGGCGACACTTGTAAACGGAGTGCTTTCCGTGACTTGGGAACAAACGGGAACCAACCAAGATCAAAACACCTACCGGGTGAAATACAGGGAGCAGGGGACTACGGATTGGAAGCCTGTCGTAGCAGAACGAAGAATAAGAGATGAAAATAATAACGAAATAACATATGCGGACGGTGCCGGCTCTACTGTGCCTTACGAGGTTATCGGCTTGAACAGCAATGCGATTTATGAAGTGCAGGTAAGATCGGCAAGATCGGAAATCTTATCCGAATGGGCACCGGAGCCGCCAGCGGTAACGGAGAGTAGCACCGAGGCAACGGTGCAGGCGGACTTGGTAACGGAGAGTTCCGACGAGGTAACGGAGAGCAGCGCCGAGGCAACGGTGCAGGCGGACTTGGAACTGTCGGTGAATCCTGCGAGTGTACGCGAGGATGCCGGTGAGACCGAAATCGAGGTGACCGTCGAAGTTACTGATGATACAGCGTTGGAGGCGGATACGTATGTGCTCTTGGGCGTCTCCCATGAGGGGCTTAATAGTCGCTTCTACATAAGGCTGACCGTTCTCAGGATTCTGGCTGGCGAGAAAAAGGCAACGGGGACCCTCTCCCTCATCCCCATCAATGATGATGTCGTCGACGAAGATATTCCCATTGTGATCAGCGGCAATGCTGGCCGTAAGACGGTTGAATCGGCGACGATTACGCTGATTGACGACGACAAGGAGAGCCAAAACATCAACCTGTCGGCGGATATTGTCGAGCTAAACCGGTTCGATGGTGCGACCGAAATCACAGTGACGGCAACCTTGGATGGAAAGGTTCTAGACGAGGCGACGAGCTTCGCCTTGACCATTGGCGATCATCCCGACTTGACGGATGATCCCAACACCGATACCGATAGTGATGGCGATATGGACGATGCCGATGCGACGAAGGATAATCGCGAGGCGCAGCGCGACTTGGACTACACGGTGACACTGACGACGCTCACGATTCCGAGCAATTCGGTGTCGGGGACGGCGACGATTACCATCACCCCCCAAAACCGGTTGCCTGGCACGATCCGGGTGCAGTCTCTTGATAATGATACGGACGCGGACGCCCCGGGAATACAGATTGAAGATGATGGGCTAACGCTCAGCTCCGTAGATATAAAAATAAAGAAGGAAATCGCTGCCACGGCCGATGCCATTACGCTTAGTCAAGAGAGTATTCGCGAGGACGCCGGTGAGACGACGATCGAGCTGACAGTCTCCTTGACGGAGGCCTTGGTTGAGGACAAGACGGTGAGGCTCGCTGTTTTGCCAAACGGCGCTGTTTTGCCGTCTGGTGATACTGTGACGGGCACTCCGACACGCGATGTGCACTACACGCTGGTCTTTGGTTCGCCGTTCATCATTCCGGCCGGTGCTACCGAGGGGACGACGACATTCACCATCACCCCCACGAACGACACTGCTGTGGCTCAGCGAGGGGCGATATATATACAGGTTACAGTCGGTGCCGTATTGGCGACTAAAACGATAGTGATCGCCGACGACGACGCGAATAGCATGAACATCTCACTGACGGCGGATCCGGCCACGATAAGCGAAGGTGCCAGTGCGACCGATATTGCGGTGACCGGAACGTTGGACGGGAAGGTATTCGACGATGACGTGGTCCTGATCTTGACCGTTGACTCCGATCCCAAGGATACGGACGCTGACGGCAATGTCGTGGATGTTGTTGAGGCGACGCGCGATATAGACTATACGGCAAGAATGCGTCGTCTGACGATTCCGGCCGGCTCGGTGTCGGGGACGACGACGATCACTATCACCCCTGTTGACGACAAGAGCGTGGAGGCCGACGAGACAATCAGGGTGACCGTGCCGTACGCCAACAACCAAATCACCGCCCAGTATGCTGACGGAGACAATGTCAAGCTGACGGTCGGCACTGTAGATATAACGCTGCAAGACACCGGCGAGGGCGGTACGCCTTCCTTTGCTGCGGACGCTGCCATCGACGCCCAGACGTACGTGGTTGGGAGGGCGATTGCCGATTGGGTGCTACCGGAGGCTTCGGGCGGCGACGCTCCGCTGACGTATAGCGTTTCGGCCTTGCCGGCGGGCTTGGAGTTTGACGCGGCTACGCGGACGCTTGCGGGTACACCTACGGAAGCGACCGACGGTGCGGCTGCAGTCACCTACACAGTGACTGACAGTGGCGACGACGCAGCCACGCTGACCTTCACCATTACAATCGCCGAGGAGGGGACGCTGCCGGTCTTCGCAGCAGGCGCTTCGATCAACGACCAGACGTACACGGTTGGGACGGCGATTGTCGATTGGGTGCTGCCGGAGGCTTCGGGCGGCGACGGCGAGCTGACGTATAGCGTCTCGGCTTTGCCTACGGGCTTGGAGCTCGACGCGGTCACGCGGACGCTTGGAGGCACGCCTACGGAAGCGACCGACGGTGCGGTTGAAGTCACCTACACAGTGACTGACGACAACAGTGCCACGGCCACGCTGACCTTCTCCGTCACGGTCAATCCTGCGCCTAGGGCTGCGGCCGCTGAGTTGACGGTGGTGCCTGCGGTGATCCGCGAAGACGCTGAGGCGACGGAAGTCTCGCTGACTATTACCTTGACTGCCGCCGCAGCGGCTAACGAGATTGTGCTGTTTTCTATCGTGGCTCCAAGCGAGGGGACGGCGGCGGTGCGCGATGTGGACTACACGGCGAAACTAAATGCGCTTATCATCATTCCGGCCGGAGCTACCGAGGGGACGACGACGCTGACCCTCACTCCCGTCAACGACGATGATGAAGAGGGCTTGAAGGCTTTGGGTGTGCGGGCTAGGCTCATATCAACTGGCGAGACCCTATTGACAGACATCAAGATCAGAGACGACGAAACGCCGAGTACGTCCATCGAGCTGTCGGCGGATCCGAGCACGTTGAGTGAGAATGACGATTTGACCACTATTACGGTGACCGCCACGTTGGACGGCAAGGCGTTGGAAGAGGACGCGACCGTGCATTTGGCCATTGATAACGCGTCCTCAGCGACGCGCGATTTGGACTACGCCGCGCTATTTACTCCTATGATTGATATTCCGGCCGGCTCAATAACAGGGACGATGAATTTTTACGTCGATCCAGCCGCCGACAACTTGGAGGAGGGCGACGAGATCATCAGGCTGGTCGGTACGATTGACGGGCTGGAAGGGGACAAGGTAGAGATCACGATAAGTGAATCGGGAGCGGCGGAGGCGGCGAAGGCAGCAGTTCAAACGCGGCCGGAAGCGTTCGCCTTGGCGGACAATTTCCCGAACCCGTTCAATCCAACGACGACGATCAAGTATGCGCTGCCGCAGGCGGCGGACGTGGAGTTGACCGTGTATAACGTAGTCGGCCAAGCGGTGCGGACGCTGGTTGCCGAGTACCAGAGCGCGGGTCGCTACGCGGTGGAGTGGGATGCGACCGACGACAGCGGACACAGCTTGTCTTCGGGGATGTATTTCTATCGCTTGGAGGCGGGCGGAGAGTTCCACGAAGTCAAGAAGATGCTGCTGCTCAGGTAACAGCCGCGGCACAGCGAGTTTGCGAAATGGGGCCTCGATTTGAGGTCCCATTTTGTGTTTATCGGTGAAGTAGCGCGACTGAACCGTTTACATTTCCTCGACGGCAAAGTAGCACTCCAATTCCCGCAGCGTATCCGGGGCCGTGCGGATATCGCGCACGATTACACCGCGCTCAATGACGGCAATCCGGCGGCAGACCTCGGTGATCCCCCTAAAACCGACCGCCATGTGGTACTTGCACTTTTGCAGCCGATGGGCCCCAAAGATAGTGAAGGAATGTGAAGTCAGCGCTAGATTGCCGATCCAGAACGGAATAAAGAAGGCCAGCGGTAGTAGGTTGTGCAGGTGGAACAGGGACGCCAAAGAGAAAAATCGCACTAGAGCGGGCCGGGAAACGGGTAAGTGAAGATAGGGGCCAATTTTTAGCTGCGGCGTGTTTTGAAAGAGCACGCGGGCTAGGAACAAGAGCAAGAAAACGCTCAGTAGGTGCTGATTGACTAAGCGGACGACATCGGCGGCGGGGTCTTGACTAGTTAGCAGATGACCGATGAAGACTCCCGTGAGGGCGAGGCTGAGCAGGAAGTACAGCACTAGCAGAACTAGAAAAATGGCGTAGGCGACGCTTATGCCACGCCAAGAGGGGTTGCGGATGAACTCCTTCCACCGGTGGCGCAGCAGGTTGCGATAGAGCATGGCTAGTGGCTAGAACGGCTCAGCTTGGTGGTAGGGCGAGGGTTGGGAGAGCGTGTCGAGGAGGGCGGAGCGAGTGGGAAAGAGGAGAGCGGCTCTTTCGGGCGTTATGGAGAAGACGTGGCCGGTGGTGTGGAGGCGGAGGTAGCGGCCGCGGTCGTCGGCTGCGCCAATGGCGAGGGTGTCTATTGCGCCCTCTTCGTCTTCGAGATAGAGGTAGCGAGCCTGGGCAAAGGCATCGGTGCGACCCGGATCGTGCAAAGCCGACCACGTCAGGCGTTTGAGGAAGTCGGCGTAGGCTTCTGCACTCGCTGAGAGGCAGGTCTCCGCGCCAGCCGCAGAGAGGACGACCCACTCGTAGGTCGGCATCATAGGGCCCGGCGCCGTCATGGCTTTTAGCTGGCGGCTGAGGGACTGCATCGGGTAGGAAGGGTCGCCAACGAAGGCGATGCGCCGGAGGCCCTTGCTCTGTAAGGCTTGGGGCAGGACGCGGCGGTCGAGCATGGGAGCGGGCGGCGCGGTGTCGAGGGCGTGGACGGGGTGGGCGTGGAGGTGGAAGATGCTGTCGGCACCAACGCGCTGGACATACGATTCCCCAGCGCGGGCCCCGGGGGCACCGCGCCCTTGGCGCACTTTTAGCAAGGGACGCCCCTGTTGATCGAGCAGATGGATGCGGACGCTACCCGGGCCGAGGCCATAGCGGGCCAAGTCCCCAGGCTCGGTCGAGACGAAGGTCGCCGGGGTAGCGAGCAGACTCTGGAGCAGGTACTCGACGCGGCGGTTGAGGACAAAGGCGCGGTGATAGGCTGGGAAATACCAAGTGTTCCCGCGCCGGACGTAGTGCCAGCGGCGTCCGGCCACGCTGATCTCGATCTGAGCGACGGCTGAGGCCAACTCGGGCGTCAAGAGGCGCAAGGCCCCGGCGGTGCGGCGCACAGCGCGCTGGTGCTCGCGCAGCGTGCTCTCCCCGAGGACGAACAGGACCAGCAGGGCCCCCAGCGCGCAGAGCAAGCGGATCACGCCCGCCTCGTGCGGCGATAGAGAGCATAGCCCAAAAACAGCAGCGGTCCCGCGCCCACCACGAATACTCGCCACAGGCGCTTGGCCTCGGCGTTTTGGAAGGGAAAGCCGCGCGGAGTTGGCCGCCGCGCCTGTAAGGAGCCTAGCTCCTCGCCGTAAGTGTTGTACGCCACAGCATTGAGCAAGAATTGATCGTGCTGAAAGCCCGGGGCCAACAGGTGCTCGTTTTTGAACATCTCGGAAGAGCCGATCAGGAGTAGGGCCCCCGTTTGCCGCGGACGCTCGCCCACGCGCTGGAGTGTGGCGCGGCCATCCTCGCTTTCAGTAAAGGCGACCTCGGGAAAAGGCCCGGTAAGCAGCGCGACGAGGGGTTGGGGGCCGGGCAGGTAGGTCTGAGGGGCGAAGACCTCGGGCGGCAGCCAACCGCCCTGCCATGGGTAAGCCCAGGCTTGGGGCGAGGTGGAGATCAGGGTCTGGGCCGTTATTCCCGCACTGCTTAGCTCTGCCGGTTGCAGGGCAAAGCGATTGCCCCAGATAAAGAGCAGGTCGCCGAGGTGCCGGGTGACCGGCGAGGTAAGGTCGTAGTGCTGGCCGACGGCGCGGATCAAGAACGGCAAGGCGACTTTTTGCGGGTCGTACTCGCGCACGGCCGTGCGGTTGACTTGGGTCTCTAGGTCGAGGTGGGACTGAGTGCGATCGAAGAGCACTTCGCGGAGCTGTTCGACGCCAAAGAGTTGGAGGTAGCGGTCGAGGTCTTGGAATTGGGGCTGAGGCCAGTACACCGTTTGAAATCCCGAGCCGCGGTACTGGCGCTGCTGGATGTTGAAGTGCTGCATGGCGACAACGGCCTTGCCCCCTCGTGCGAGATGCTGGCTCAGCAGCAGCAGGATCGGACCCGAGTCGCGGCGCGGCTGCAGCCACAACAAGACATCTACGTCTGCGGGCATGCTCGGCGTGCGGGGATTGATGTAGTGGACGTCGTAGAGATAGTCGGCGAGCAGGGCTTTCAAGTTGCTGTATACGTCGGTGCCGCCTGGGGCGATGAGGCCCTTCTTCTGGTAGTCTTCGAGGGCTTCGGCCGGCGAGAGGCGCGGCAAGTCGGAGATGATGGCCACGCGGATTTTGCGTCCTTGTTGCAGGCTGTGGGAGGCCGCGGCCAAGAGGAATTCGAGGTGGTGCAGGGTGTGTTGGTCGAGTCGCGGCATGGCGATGGTGTGCGCGTTGCCCAGCAGACGCAGGCCGCTCCATACGTATTGAGTGGCGAGGGTGTCGTTGAGGACTCGTTCGGCTGGAAAGGGCACCAGCCCCTCGGCGGCGAGCGCCTGTCGCTGGTCGGGGGTCAGCGCGTCGGGCCGGATCACGCGCAGGGGAATGTTGCAGTCGGCGAACAGGGTGCGGATGCGATCTTCGGCGTCTTTGAGCTGCCGGGGCATGGAGGCCCGGTGCGTGGCGATCAGTTCGGCGGCTAGGGACGTGCCCTGCAACAAGCGGCCCAAAAGCGGCGAGGGCGTGTTGAGCTGGTCGGCCGTCAGGTCGAGGTAGGGGCCGCGGCCGCGCCAGACGAGCGCACCAACGAGGAGCACCAAGCAGGCGAGGCCGAGCTGGCGGCCCCAACGGCCGGCTGGCCAGCTTAGGCGACTGTGGCGGAGGTAGTGTCTCACGCCGAGGCCCACGAATCCCAGCGGCACCAAAGAGACCGCAAAGAACCGCCAGAAGAAACGGGCGAGTGTGCCGGGCGGAACGAGCCGTTGTGCCCCGCCCTTTTCCACGCGCCCTCGCAATACGCGCTCCGGTTGGCCGTAGGTGCGGATGAGGTTTTGCAGGAAAACGCGGTGGGCGTAGCCGGGCTGATTGATGATGCCGTCTTGGAAAGGCGACGCGCTGGCCAAGACGAATAGCTGCCCCTGCCAAGGATCGTCCGGCTTGAGCAGGACCAGCAAATTTTGTTTGGGCACGGGCAGGCCGCCGGTTAAGTCGGCGTCGGTGAAGGAGCCGGTGGGCAGGGGCAGGACGCGAGGGCTTTCGGTGGTGGTGCCGACGATTTCCGCGTGGAAGCCCTTGGCTTGTACGGCCTGGGGATCGACTTCGAGCGCGCTAGCGGCGACGAAGTTAAGCCCGCCGCGACCTGGTGCGGCAAAGCTCTTCATATTGTAAAAAGCGGGTAGCACCCGGAGGTGAAAGGGCGCGACGACTTCGCCCATGTCGAGGATGACCGGCCCGGCGTTTTTATCGACGAGCAGGTCTGGTACCGGCCGGATGCCAAAGGGCTGGAGCAGTTGCGCCCAAGCAGGCGGCGCGTGGTGTACCCAATAGGAAATTGCGTCCTCCTGTGGAGAGTAGCCGATCTGGTACGCGCTACCGGCGAGCACTGCACTGCGGCCGGATGCTAGAAAGGCAAGCAACTGCCGCACGTGTTCGGGCGTGGCGACCTCAGGCTGGATCCAGAACAGCACGTCGATTTCCGGGGGGATGGTAGGATCGCTATTGAGATCCAGCTCGACGACCGGCCCGGCCTCGTTGAGAAAGGCCGCCAAAAGCTGGAAGGGCGGCGGTGCCGAGACGCCAATGGTAGGTTGCGGCGGCTTTCGTCCGGCCTGCAGTTGGGCGATGACGAACTGTTCTAGATAAGGCAGGTGCTCTGGCTCAATGCTTTGGACGAGCACTGCGGGCGCGTTGGTACGCGCGATTACCAGTGAGGACCAGATTTTCTGCTCGGAATGCTCGTCGTGCAACACCCGCCGCACGCTGAAGGAGGAGGCCTTTTTGCTAGCCGCATAGCCGATGCCCGTGCGCCCGCTTTGGTCCGGGTCAATGACTCGATAGTCGATGCGCTCGGGTGCGCGGTCGCGCAGCACTGACAGGAGTCGGCGAACTTGGGGCTCGAGGTCTTTGAGATGCGCCGGCATGTTTTCGCGGGCGGTGGCAAAGTAGGTGATCGAGAGCGGGGTGTCTAAGGAGCGGAGGTAGCGCTCGGTCGCCGGCGCGAGCGTGGCGATGTCGTCCCCCGCTAGGTCTAAAGTCCAACTCCCCGTCAGGTGCAGGAGGCGGCCGGCGTAAGCGACGATGCCCAACAGCAGCGCGAAAGCCAGCGCGATTTGGAGCAAGAAGTGCCGCTTCAATACTTGGATCTCTGGAGGCTGAGATAGTTCATCGAGACGAAAAAGCCGCTCATCAACGCGAAGTACAGCAGGTCGGTGAGGGCGATTATGCCGTGGCCAAAAGCCTCGTAATGGGGCAGGACTGATATGGTCTCGTACAGCCAAGTGCCCGGCTGATAGGCCGGAGCTAGTCCGTCGAGGACCTCGACGACTTTCTCGTGTCCGCTGAGCACGAAGAAGAAGCCGAGAAGCGCGGAGAGCACAAAGGCGACGATCTGGTCGCGGGTTAGGCCGGAGGCAAACAGGCCGAAGGACAGGAAGAAAGCACCCAACAGCAGTGCGCCGAGATAGCTGGCGCAGATGCGCCCGAGATCGGGATCGCCGAGGAAGAGGAGCATCAGCACGATGGGCAGGCTGCCAGCGAGGACGATAGCGTAGAAGCAGAGGGCCGCGAGATATTTGCCCAGCACGACCTGCAAGGAGTGCAGCGGCAGGGTCATCAGCAACTCGAAGGTGTGCTGGGCGCGTTCCTCGGCCCAGGCCCGCATGGTAATGGCTGGGACGAAGGGGATCAGCAGGAAGGGCAGGGCGGTGAAGTACGGTCCCATATCGACGACCCCGTCGAGAAAAAAGGAGTTCATAAAGGTGGTGCAAGACAGCACCAAGAAGACCGCGGCGTACGCATAGGCAATGGGCGAGTCGAAGTACGCCTCTAGCTCGCGGTCGAAGACGATGCGCGTGCCGCGCAGGCACTCGGCAGCAGACAGGCGTTGGGCGTCAGACATGGGCAGGGGTTGTGGCGCGGACTAGGTGGGCGAAGACGGCTTCGAGACCGGCCCCGGGGATGCCGGCGTCTGCGGCCAACTGTTCGACGCGGCCATCGCCGAGCAAGCGCCCTTGATGAATGATCAACACGCGGTCGGCAATGGCTTCGACGTCGCCGATGATGTGGGTGCTAAAGAGAATCGCCCGGTCCTGACTAAGTGTGCGCAAGGTGTCGCGGAAGGCTAGGACCTGCAAGGGGTCGAAGCCGTGGGTTGGCTCGTCGAGGAGCAAGACCGGCGGATCGTGGACCATGGCGGTAGCTAGGCCAATGCGCTGGCGGAACCCGGTGGAGCACTCCTTGATGCGCTGGGTGAGCACCTCTGCAAGCCCGCAGAGCGCGACCGCGCGCGCTAGGCCCTGCTGCAAGGCGTCGCCTTCGAGGCCGCGGGCCCGGGCGATGAAGCGGAGGAACTTATCGACGCGCATCTCTTGGTAGAGCGGGGTGTCGCCCGACAGATAGCCGATGCGGCGGCGCACGGCGAGCGGGTGCTCCACCACGTCGAGCCCGTCGATGGCGATTGTGCCGGCCGTGGGATGGATAAAGGTGGAGAGCATCTTGAGCATGGTGCTCTTGCCGGCACCATTGGGGCCGACGAAGCCGACGATTTCCCCTTGGTCAACGGCGAAGCTGACTTCGTCAACCGCGGTCAAAATGCCGTAGCGGCGGGTAGCGGATTCTACGCGGATCATGTGTGGGTGCGGCTACTCCTTGAATACCCCGCAGCGGAGCATGGAAGCGCCGAAGTAGGGATTGGCGATTTGGGGTTGGTCCTTTTGAACCCAGTGCGCCCCTTTGTCTCCGTCGGCCATCGGGCAGTACGCCACGACGTAGCCTTCGGGTATTTGGCCCTTCATCACTTCTTCGGACAGCGGCTTGAACGCAACGCGCACCGCAGCAAGGTCGGCAGCGCTTGCGGCTTTTTCCGCCAGCGGCTTGAGCGTTGGGCTGGCGTTTTGGATCAGGCCTTTCAGTGCTTGGTGCGCCCGGTCTAGGTCGTCGGAGGCCAAGGCTTCTTGAGCCGCGACGTAGTGGACCAGCGCCGGAGAAGCCTGGTCGGACGAGCCACAAGCCGCGATGGCGAAGGCTATAAGAAAAAGACGAGAGAGGTAGCGCATTGGGGATTCCTCGCGGAAGAGGGTGTATCAAAAATTGCGTTGAACCTGTATTTCGCGCAATCTACGCCGTTAGATTCCCGGGCGCGCATTGGCTGGGAATCGTATATTTTTCTTCATAAAGGGAGCAAAAATCGTGTCTAAAGCCGACCCCTATCCCGGCCCCAACGAGGAAGTAATCGAGGCGCAAGCACGCGTCTGTACAGGGCCGCACCAGAGCCGCCCGCTGGGCAAAAAAGAGGGCGACCCAGATCCTGGGCGCATTCTGGAGCTAATTTTCGCCTCGCTCAAGGGGGCCTTGCCCCGCGTAGAGGAAGTTTCTCCAGCCCAGATGGGCGCATTTTTCGCGGCGATGTCTATCCGCCGCACCTTCGGCGTGCAGACTGGTTGGAGCGCGGCGGAGGTCGAGGCGTTTGACCGCTATGGGGACGCGTTCAGCAAGATGCCCGAGGATTTGCGCTTCTTGCTGGGGATGGCACCGGATTTCGCTGGCGCGGGCGAAGCGCGGATGGTTGCGGCTCTGCGCCCGGTTTTGCAGGGCGGGCACTTGTGCTACGAGGAAGTGCGCGGTGCGCTCGGAGCCATGCTCGCGGGCGAAGTGCGTCCCTCGCTGATGGCTGCGTTTTTGATCGGTCAGCGGATGAACATCGAAGATAAAGAAGAAATTCGCGCTCATCTCGACGCCGTGCTCCCCGCAGAGCAGGTGTCCGCGCTGCAAGTGGAGGCGCTGACGCATTTTGGCCAACCCTTTGACGGCGCGGCGCGCTTCTTTCGTCCGACGCTCTTCGTCGCTGCTGTGCGCGCGGCCTTGGGTCGGGCGACCGTGCTACACGGCGTCGCTGAAATGCCGCCCAAGCGCGGAGTCACCGAGGAAGGGGTGCTGGCGGCCTTGGGTGCGCGGGTTGATCTGTCGCTGGCGACGGCGGCCCGTTGTATTGAAGACCCGGACGTTGGGTTCGCGTACGTGAGTCAGCGAGAGTACGCCCCTAGCGCGTATGCTTTGCGACATTTGCGCACTCACATCGCCAAACGTCCGCCTTGGGCCACTACCGAGAAGGCCCAGCAGTTGTTTGTCGGCCCGGCTTGGAACGGCATGATCGCGGGCTTTTACCACGTCGGATACGAGGACAAGCTGTTGGGGTTGATGCAGGAGCGCGGTTTGGATGCGGGGCTGGTGATCAAGGGTGAGGAGGGGAGCAGCCACTACGGATTGCGCTTGGGCAAGCCTTCGGACGCTCGGCGCAAGGCCATCAACTACGTGCAGGGATTCCGCCGCGTCGGTGGTGCACTGACGACGGTTGCCTGCGATGTGGATCCGGAGGAATACGGCTTTTACTACGAGCAAAGCCCGCGTCCTGCGGAGGTGAGTGCGCGGGCTTTTGCCGCTATGGGACTGGCGGCACTCAAGGGCGAGCAGGGGCCAGTTTACGACCGCATAGTGCTCAACGTGGGATTGACCGACTACTATCTGGGACTAAGTGCGAGTGCTGAAGAGGGATTGGCTGAGGCGCGGGAGGCTGTCGATAGCGGCCGGGCGCTGGCGCATCTGGAGCGCTACGTCAGCCGGTCGCGTGCGTCCAGATAGCCGCGTCGATCTGCTCAGTATCGAGATAGACGCGGACCGCGCTGGTTGAGCGGCGGATGGCGTCCATGATCGGCGCGGAATAGGCGGCGAAGGCCGCGGGAGTAACTTCCCGTGGCCTCGTTTCGTTTGGTGCTTCCCTGTAGCGGGCTTGGCCTTGGATCGACGCGGCCCGTTCGCAAACTAAGGAGTCGAAATCGTCGAGGGCGACTTCGACAAAGGCTCCCACTTCTTCGTTGAATACGGTTTTCCCCAGTGAGATAGGCCGCATACAGAGGTAGAAAAACTGCATGGCAGAGCGCCCGGTGTCTTGGAGGGGTTGCTGTCCGAGGAAGACCAATTCGGCGGGTGTCAGGGCGATGCCGACTTCTTCGGCGAATTCGCGGTGCGCCGCTGCAGTGGGCGTTTCTCCGGCCCGGATGTGGCCGCCGGCTGGAGCGTCGAGGCTGCCGAGATAGGGGTCGCCGGGGCGCGAGCGAGTTTGGAGTAGGGTGCGGACGACGCCGGAGGACGTGCGCCAAGCCGCCCAGACGAAGACCAAGCCGACGCGGTCGCCGTCGCCATACGCAGCCGCGCGACTTTTGCTGCCTATGGGACGACCTTGGCCATCGAAGAGCGCGATGAGTTCGTCGGGCATGAAGCGGGCTAGAGAAACACGGCGATAAACTGCAAGGCGAACGCGCCGACCGTGGCTAGTAGGCACAACCCACCGGCCAGATAAGCTCCCAAGCCCTCGCGCTCTGAGCTGCGGCTGAAGACATACGCTGCCGCGTAGCCACCGATGAAGCCGCCGCCGTGCGCCCAGTTATCGACGCCAGGCATCACAAAGCCCATGATGAAAAGCAAGCCCGCCCACTGGAGAAATTGCCGGGTGAAGAGCTGGGCACCGGCGCGCCGACCGTAGGCGATGGCCGCGGCCAAAAGGCCGAAGATCGAGCCGGAGGCACCCAGCGTGAAAGCGTGGCCCACTAGGGTCGAGGCTATAAAGCCGGTGACGCCAGCGATCGTAAAGATCGCAAAGAGGCGGAAGGGGCCGAAGAGCTCTTCTACAACCGGACCAAGCTGACGCACCCACATCATGTTGAAGAAAATGTGCAGCAGGCTGCCGTGCAGGTAGATGGCGGTGATCGGAGTCCACCAGAAGTTATAAGAGAAGATGGGCACGGTTCCGGTAACGCCGAGTTTAAAGCTGGCTTGGATGCTGGGCGAGAGAATCTGCATCAGGCCCTGCGTCTGGAAAATCGCCGATGGATCCAGAGCCAACGCGAGCAGGTAGAGCACGCCGCAGAACACGGTGATTAAGTGCGGAAAATTCAATTGCAAGCCAAGCCGGCGCATGGCGGCGGTTGCGCCCCACAGCCCGGGTTTGCGCTGGCCGCAATGGGGGCAGGTTTCGGCGTCGGCACTGACGAGTTTGTGGCAGCGGGGACAGAGGATAGCGGCCATTGTTTAGAGCCCCAGATGCTCGTTGATCTCGGCTTGGTAGGCGTTGATCTGGTCGTCGCAGACAGCATTGACTGAGAGCGCATGGCCGGCGACTTGCGACTCCATCAGGCTGTAGGACAGGCCCACGGAGCGCGCGCCTTGCTGGGCATTGACTTCGGGCTGTTGCCCCTGTTGAATGCAGGTGCCAAGCTCGTGGTATTCGACGGCGATTAGCTTGCGGTCGGTCTCGGGAAAGGGCAAGTGGTACTCGAAAAGTCGATCGCCGCCGAAGAGCGCGGCCGTGACTTCGTCGAGGCGGTGATCGGGCACTAGGTCGAGGAGAGCTTGGTCGTCTATGGGGTCTGCGCCGTCGAGGTGGAGTGAGAGGCGGTCGCCCGAGCGGTCGCCGGGCAGTTCCATTGAGCCGAGGCTGCCGTGGATGGAGCGCCGCCGCAGGTTTTGGCCGTGGGCTGCGTGGTCTTCGATGTACTGGACGACCGCGCCGCTTTTGAAGAGGATGGTGGCGTAGGCCGCGTCGTCCGCCGTGGCCGCAAACTCGGCTGGCATGTCTTTTTGCCAGCGTTCATAGACGCCTCCCGGCGAGCCGCTGCTGACGTCGCGACCGGCTACGGGATTTTTGCGGGTCGGCTCGTGCAGGCGCGTTTGCGCGTAGGCCGTGTCGGCCTCGCCGAGGAAGTACTCCATGATGTCGGCAAAGTGAACGCCCACGTCGAGGAGGACGCCGCTGGCGTTTTTCTGGTGCCGCCACACTGAAATGAGCATGCCGTCGCCGCCGCCTATGGCAATTTGCTGCATCAGGCGCGGGTGCCCAATGATGCCGGCATCGAGTAGGGCCTTGGCGAGGCGGTTTACCGGGTCGCGGCGGTAATTTTCGGCCACGGAGAGGACGCACCCAGTCTCTTGGGCCTTGGCGATCATCTGCTTGCAGGCGCGGGCCGTAAGCCCCATGGGTTTTTCGCACAGCGCGTGCCAGCCGCGCTCCATGGCCTCGATGGCCACGGTGTGATGATGGGCCGGTAGGGTGGTGATATCGACGGCTTGGACTGGGGCGACGGAAGCCAGTTCGGCGAGATCTTTGACGGGTTGAGGTCGCGTGCCCAGTCGTTCCTCGGCTTGGTCGGCGAGCGAGTGGGCGTTGTCGAGGTTGGGGTCGCAGGCACCTACTAGTTCAAAGGGCGACAGGCCGGCGTTTTGCAATTCGGCAAGGCCGTAGAGATGACGGTGACCCATGCCGCCGCAGCCGACGATGGCGAGGGGCAGTTTTTCGGACATATCCATCCTTTCTATATGTAATAACTCAATATAAGGTGCTAGGGCAATGCTCTCCACTTGAGGTTGTGGCGGTAAAAGGCGGCAGGTATATTCCGTATAATATTTCGTATCTGAAGCTGAAGGGGTCGAGGACGATAGCCCATGACAATTGTCGAGCATATTGCCACGGCGGCGGACTTGGAACGACTGCCGGACGATGGTTTTCGCTACGAATTAGTATGCGGGGAGGTGCGTAAGATGGTGCCGGCGGGCAATGAACACGGAAAAATCGCCGCGTTAGTGACGGCATCGCTAGTACAGCACGTGCTGGCCAACCGACTGGGTTCGGTCTATGCGGCGGAAACAGGGTTCCGGCTGGCGTCGAGCCCGGATACGGTGCGGGCACCGGATGCGGCTTTCGTGTGCCAAGCGCGGCTGGATGCAGTCGGCGCGGTAGCGGGCTATTGGCCGGGAGCACCCGATTTGGTGGTGGAGGTGGTCTCGCCGGGGGACCGCTATGGGGAGGTCGCGGAAAAGGTAGCCGATTGGCTGGCGGCAGGGACGCAGATGGTGGTCGTCGTTGAGCCGCAGCAGCGGACGGTGGCGGTGCATCGAACTTCGGGCGCTGTGGATGTATTACGAGAAGGTGATGTGCTGGAGGGCGGGGAGGTGGTGCCGGGGTGGGAGATGTCGGTCGCGGCGTTGTTCGCCTAGTGCAGTTAGCGTCAAAACGAGAGGAGAGCCAGTGCGCCCCATCATCATCGGCGCCGGCCGCGGCCGCCGGCTCAACGCCCTGACCGACGGACAGCCTAAATGCTATGTGCCCATCGGCGGGCGGCGGATCCTCGACTGGATGCTCGAGGCGCTGGCCGCGGCCGGGTTAGAGACGCCGGTCTTTGTCGGCGGCTATCGCATCGAGCAGATCGAGGCCGACTACCCGCATCTCACTTATTGCCATAACGTCGACTGGCAGCACAACAATATCTTGGCCTCGCTCTTTTGCGCCGAGGAGTATATGGCCGATGGTTTTGTCTGTTCCTATGCCGATATTCTCTACCGTCCCACGGTCGTGCGTCGAGCGCTGGAGCACGAGGGCGATATCGCGCTCTGCGTTGATACGGACTGGCGTACGCGCTATGCAGATCGCAGCCAGCACCCAGAAGACGATGCCGAAAAGATCGTGGCCGAGGGCGATCGGGTCGTGGAGGTCAACCGCGCCATTCCTGCGCCAGCGGCCAGCGGCGAGTATATCGGCGTGGCGCGGTTCAGTGTGGCGGGCGCGCGGTCTTTGCGGGCGCATTATCGGCGGATGAAGGCGGAGTACGCCGGGCAGACTTGGAAGGACGGCACGCCATTCGAAAAGGCTTATCTGATTCATCTCTTCCAAGAAATGTTGGACGCAGGATTGGCCTTGCACATGGTGCCCACCGATGGCGAGTATATGGAAATTGACACTGAAGAGGACTTCGCGCTGGCCAATGCGCGTTGGTCAGACGAATACGGCGGCTAATATGTCGACACGTCAACACTACGGGACGCTCTTTCCGGCGGCGGTGGTCGGCTCGCTGCCGCGACCGGATTTCGTGCGCGAGGCGGTGATGGGTGAGCGGCCAATGGACGCTGAACGGCTGGGGCAGGTGATGGACGCGGCGGTGGCCTATGCGGTGGCGTTGCAGGAGGAGGCGGGGTTGGACGTGATCACCGATGGTGAATGGCGGCGCGCCTCGTATATCGGCGTAATCGCCGAATTGGCGCATGGCTTCGAGTTGGGCCGGAATACGGACGGCAGGCCGTGGACCATCGTCACGGGCGAGTTGGTGCCGAAAGACGAGGGGTTTATCGCGCGGGAAATAGAATTTCTCAAGCAGGTTAGCTCGCGCAAAATCAAGGCCACCTTGCCGGCGCCGGCGCTATTGGGCGAGCGGATGTGGGATGCGGAACAATCGCGCGGAGCCTATCCGACCCGCAATGGATTCGTCGAGGCTTGTGTGCCGATTCTGCGCCGCGAGTTGGCGCTATTGTGTGAGGCCGGTGCCGATATCGTGCAGATCGACGATCCGCATCTATGCCTGCTCGTCGATGACGAGGTGCGAGCCGGATATGACGACCCCGAGGCCGAGGCCGACTTTGCGGTGGCGATGACCAATGCGGTGGTGGAGGGAGCCACAGGGGTGCGCTTGGCCGTGCATTTGTGCCGCCGCGCGGGTGCCCGGGTCCGGGGCGAGGCATGTCACACCGGCGGCTATGGCCCGATCATCGCCCATCTCAATCGCCTGAAGGTACACCATCTGACTATGGAATTTACCAGTCCGGGCGCAGGGGATGCGGAGGTGTTTAAGGCGCTGCGCGAAGATTTGGAGATCGGCTTGGGTTGTGTGGGGGTGCATCCGGGCGAGGTTGACGAGCCGGAGACGATCATCGGGCGGGTGGAACAGGCGTTGGAGTACTTAGCGCCCGAGCGGGTGGTGCTCAACCCGGACTGCGGTTTCGCCCCCGGATCGGCGGCGAAAGTCGATATCGACGAGGTTTATAGCAAGCTCAAAAACGAGGTGGAGGCGGCGCGGTGCCTCCGGGAAAAATATGGCTAGGGAGCGACAGCCCATGACAATCGTCGAACATATCGCCACGGCAGCGGACGGTAGCGGTGCCCTCAGCGGCGCAGCGGCCCGCGATTGGGGTCGGCGAGCGGCACGGGCGCTGAGAGCGCGATCAGATCGGGGATGTCGAATTCGGCCAATAGGCCAAAGCAGTAAAGAGATGGGGCGGCGTCGTAGGACAGCGGCCAGTCGATGAGGCGGCCAAGAGAGTCGAGCAGGGTGTTGGTTGTTAGCGAGGCGATGGCTTGGGGTTTTAGCGCGGCGGCGATCAGCGCGACGACCGGGCAGACGCGGCCGTGGGCCGTTAGGTGTAGCGTCCGGCTCTTTTGACTTGCTGTCGCCAGCAGTGCGAGCACTTGGCCGACCTGGATGCCGAGCGGACGCTGGCCAGCGGTGGCGACCAGCATTTGGTGGCGCGGACCGGTGTGGAGCTCGCCGGTAGCGAAGATGTCGGCGACGAGCACCCGGCGGCCTTGCGCGAGGGCGGTGGCCAGTGGGCCAGCGAGCGCACCGCGCCCGCCATCGGCGATGACCAGTTCAATGCCTCGGGGGCGCGGTGGCGTGTATTCGGTCAGCGGCAGGGTCCAGGTATCGTCGAGGTGCAGTAGGTAGTGTTGGATGGTGCCGTCTTTGCGCTTTTGCGCGGTGCCGACTTCTTGTAGGGACCTATTCTTCCACTGCGGCAGCTTGAGTAATGAGGCGAGTGCTTGGCGCGCGGCGGCCGGATCGCGCGCTTTTCTTTTGCGCTCCCGGAGCTTGCAAAGAGCTGCCTGCGCGATGGAGAGCAGGGTGGCGTTGTCGGAGGGCAGGCCGACGGCGAGGGTTTCTTCGGTGTGCAATTCGTCGCGATAGGGCAGGTCGTCGTCTGGTGTTTCCAATCCCCAATGTCGGTTGAGAAATTTGTAGAGCTGGCGGCGGTTGTCGCGCTCGTAGTTGTGGGTGCCGGGGTCGGTGTTGTCGTGGAGGGCGATGTTGTCGCGGGCACCGAGGAGCGCGAAGACGGGCCGGATGGGTTCGTAGATGGATTTGCGCGCCCGCCGCGTCTGGAAGCAGCAGTCGTCGTGGCGGTTGTAGATGAGCAAGGTCGGCCGCGGCGCAAAGAGCGCGGAGAGCGCGTCGTAGTCGGCGACCATGCAGAGGTCAGCCGGGCATTGCTCTTGGTCGCCAATGTCCTCGATGCAGCCCCGGCGCTGCCAGACGGCCGAATGACCGGCGACCGGGACGATGACTTTGACCCGCTCGTCGAGGGCCGTCAGCAGAGCCGTCTGCCAGCCGCCGCCCGACAGGCCGGTCATCCCGATGCGCTCGGGATCGGCCTTGGGGTGGGCGAGCAGCACGTCGAGGCCGCGTTTCATCAAGAGATAGAACACGCCGATGCCGGCGATGCCGCACAGGTCGAGGTGGCCGATGCGATTGTGGTCGACGTCGGCGCGCAGTTCGCCCATCCCAAGAAATTCGGTGTTGAGCGCCAGCATCCCGCGCTTGGCGAGGTTGATGCAGCGGGCCTGTTTGTAGTCCATGGCCTTGCCGCCAGCGTGGTGGCCGTTGGGGTTGAGGACGGCCGGGGCCTTTTCCCCAAGCTGGTCAGGCTCGTAGAGCAGGGCCGGGACCCAGAGGCCGGGGTAGCCCTCGTAGCGCAGCTTGCGGATGGTGTAGCCAGCACCCGTCTCGATGTGGTCGCCCCAGTGGACTTGCGGCTCTTCCGCGAGGAGGCCGGCGGGATGGCCGCGGAAGAACAGGTCGAGGACTTGGGCGCGCAGGGCCGGGGCTTGATTGCGCCAAGCTGCGGCCGAAGTGGGGGGCGTGAAGTGGGGCAGGTGCTCGCCGAGGAAGGCGAGGAGTTGGCGCTGGGCCTTGAGGCCGATGAGCTTTCTGTGCAGTGCGCGTTGCATGGGCAAGTCCTCATATTTTTGTGTCGGGCGATAGTATAGGGTACGGCTTGGCAGCGGGCCAAGCTGGCGGGTTGACATGCTAGGCGGGGTTTGCTATCACTAGCGGCCATTGAGGGAGGCGGGATATGGAACCTATTGCGGCAACGACTAATCCATTCGGCGGCATCATTCCCAAACCAGAGGCTCTCGACTCAGATTCGGCGGCGTTTGCCGAGCGGCTGCGCGTTTCGCTGGCGGCTTGGAAGGACGAAGGCTACCGGGTCGTGTGGCTGGAGGTCTCGATTGCCAAGGCGGTGTTGGTCCCGGTAGCGGTGGAAGCTGGGTTTGTATTCCACCACAGCGGCGACGGCTATCTAATGATGACCTTGCAACTGGAAGAAGGCGCTTATGTGCCGGCCCACGCCTCGCACTATATCGGCGCGGGTGGAGTGGTGCTCAACGAGGCGCGGGAACTGTTGGTGGTTAGTGAAAAATACCATCGGCGCGCGTCTGGCCCACCGCGCTACAAGCTGCCCGGCGGCGCGCTGCACGCGGGCGAGCACTTGGCCGAAGCTGTGGTGCGCGAAGTCGCCGAAGAAACCGGAGTCGAGGCTGAGTTCGACGCACTAGTCTGCTTTCGCCACTGGCACGGCTACCGCTTCGGCAAGTCGGATATTTACTTCGTCTGCCGCCTGCGCCCACTGAGCACGGAGATCCGCATCCAGGAGGACGAGATCGCCGAGTGTCTGTGGATGCCGGTGGCCGAGTATCTGGCTGATGAGAATGTCAGCGCCTTCAACAAGCGGATCGTCGAGGCGGCGCTCAACAGCACGGGGGTGCGGCTGACGGAGATGGATGGCTACGGCACGCCGGAGCAGTATGAGTTTTTTATGCCGCCGGGGATGGGGTTGGATTCTTAGGGGCATTGACCAGAGCGGTGCATCGCGTACTGTACCTATCGCAATGGTCCATACATAAAAAAATAGCTAAACCAGTCTCATGCCCTATTTACCCGATTCAGATCGACTTGATATCTCAGCCCTGAGTGGATTGTTCAGGCATACGACAAATTCTTATAAGTATCTATTTTTCCTCTCACTTTTGACTTTGATAAAGGAAAGAAATTTCGATATTGATAAAGGTATTCTGTTGAAAGATCTGGAGATTGAGATGCTGGTTACCGCTTGGTATCCAACTGTGGCACTGGGCCGATTATATGCAGCGACGTAATCCTAATATCCCTGCTGTGACGCGAAAATTGTTTCCTCCCGATCAGAGAGAATCTCTTAATGAACAGCGGAAATTCTGGAACTCTGTAATTGATCAAGGAGAGATCCGATGCATATACACAGACAGAAAGATCTGTGGCGATTATGAATTAGATCATTTCTTGCCGTGGCGTTTTGTTACTCATAATCAGTTGTGGAATCTGATTCCTGTCGATCCCGGTGCAAATAGCTCCAAGAGTGATCAGCTTCCCGCTGAAAGATACATTGATCGCTTAGCTGAAACCCAGCGTACTGCTCTGTCCATAGTCCGGGATAGGTCTAGCAACGACAAGTGGAAAAAGAAAGTAGAGTCTTATACTACGGATCTGTACATTGATCAGCCTGAGGATTTGCTGGATCGTGATAAATTAAAATTTGCCTATCGCAGAACGTTGAAGCCCCTGATGTCAATTGCAAAACAACAGGGGTTTCGATCTGAGTGGACTTATCAGAGGCTCTATCGCTAGCGGCACAAGTCATGTTTGATAATCCGCAAGAACTCCTCGACAAAATTCGGCTGGGTGAAAGCACATTCCTCGAATTCAAGGAAGTGCGTTTTGCTGGTGGAAAGGTCAGAGGTCCTAACCGGAATTCGCTCGCCGATGGGCTTGCCGCTTTTGCAAACAGCCGCGGGGGAGTGTTCGTCCTTGGGGTTGAGGACCAGACCCACGAGGTCGTCGGCATCCCCATGGACCGCCTTGATGCGGTGGTGGATTTCGTCCGGGAGGTGTGCATAGACTCTATTGACCCGCCTATTGAGAGCGTTGTCCTCGATCGACTGTGGTTGCCCACAAGCACTGGGGAGGAGTTGGCTGTTGTCAAGGTGGAGGTTCCGCGTAGTCTATTCGTGCATAGAAGCCCCGGCGGATTTCTACACCGCACGGCGAATGCAAAGCGGCCGATGTCGTCCGAGTACCTCGCCCGACTGTTTCAGCAACGCAGCCAGACGTGCCTTATTCGTTTCGACGAACAACCCGTATCAATGGCCGGGCTGGATGATTTATCGCCAGATTTCTGGGAGCGATTTCGCACGCCGCGCTCAGACGATGACCGCGAAGTGTTACTCCACAAGCTGGGCATTGCGAGTGCGGATGACGATGGTACGATCAGACCGACAGTTGCCGGTGTGTTGATGGCCTCGGCTGATCCTCGCCGTTGGCTACCCAATGCCTACATCCAGGCCGTTGCCTACCGTGGCGACCGAATCCAGTCGGACGCGCCCGGCGGTTACCAGCTTGACGCGGCCGACATTGTTGGCCCACTCGACAGCCAGGTAGAGGAAGCCTGCCGGTTCGTTGCCCGAAACATGAAGACCGCGGCCTTCAAGGACCAAGGACGGCGAGATGTGCCGCAATTCGATCTGACGGCGGTGTTCGAGGCGGTCGTTAATGCAGTATCGCACCGGGATTATTCGATATACGGCTCCAAAATCAGGCTACGTCTGTTTGGGAATCGACTGGAACTGTATTCGCCGGGGATGCTCCCGAATACCATGACCATCGAGAGCTTGGCATTTCGTCAGTCGGCGCGGAATGAGGCGGTTTGCAGCTTGCTGGCCAAATGTGCTGTGCCCGATGCGCCTTGGCTGACGACAGAGCGCCGAACCCTGATGGACAAACGCGGCGAGGGAGTGCCTATTATCTTGAGCAATAGCGAAAGACTGTCCGGCAAGGAGCCGGAATACAGGTTGCTCGACGATACGGAACTGCTGCTGACGATTTACGCGGCCGGTGGGTGATACTTCGACTCGACGCTATCATCTCGCCCTCGCCGTTGCCCACTACCCCGCCAAATCCAACCTATCCAGCACTTCTTTGTTGACCACGTGATCGGGGACTTTGCCCTGCAATAGCGCGACGATGCTCTGCGCGGCGACGAGGGCCATGCGCTTGCGGGCGCTTAGGGTCCTGGAGCCGGTGTGGGGCAGGGCCAGCACCTTGTCGCGGCGGACCAGTTCGAGGGATTGGCCTTGCGGCGGCTCAGTGGCTTGACAGTCGAGGCCCGCTCCGCCTAGATGGCCGCTGTCGAGCGCCGCGATCAGGGCGGCTTCGTCAACTAAACCGCCGCGAGCGGTGTTAATCAGGTAAGCTCCCTCTTTCATAAGGCTGAGGAATTCGGCATTGACGAGTTGGTGGTTTTCTTCGGTCAGCGGCAGGTGCAAGGTAATGGCGTCGGCTTGGGACAGCAGGGTGGCGCGGTCGGCAGGCTCGGCACCGAGGGCGCGGATTTGCGCGTCGTTGATATAGGGGTCGTGGACGAGAACTCGCATCTTGAAGCCGCGGGCGCGGTGCACGACCTCGGCACCGATGCGGCCACAGCCGACTAGCCCTAAGGTCATGGCGCAGAGGTCTTCGCCGACGGGAACGTCGTAGGTGTCTGCCGCTTTGACTCGGTGGTCGCCTAATCTGAGTGAGCGCACCATCCCGAGGAGCAGGGCGAAGGTCAGGTCGGCCACTGCGTCGGCCATGGCGCCGGGGGTATTGGTGACGACGATGCCGCGCTGGGTGCAGTAATCGAGGTCAACCTTGTCGAAGCCGACGCCGTTGCGGGCGATGATTTTGAGGTTGTCTGCTTGGTCCATGGTGTTGGCGTTGAGGTTTTCGCCACCGGCCAGCAGGGCGTCGAAGCCGTCCAGCTTCGCGCGCGTTTCCTCGTCGAGCCAGCCGGGTTGGGGGTGCCGGACCTCAACGGCGAAGCCGGCGCGTTCAATAAGCTCGCGGGCTTTGCTTTGGTCTTGGAACTCGATCTCGACGCTGGACAGGATGCGGGGTTGAGTCATCTCTTCCTCTTCTTCTATTAGGCAGTGAAGCGGGTGTGTTCGTAGGCGGCGAAGGGAGTGGCTACTCCCAGTTCGTCGGCTAGGTCCTGAAGGTTCTGCTGGTGTTGGGGGCCGATGGGAACGCCGTCGCGGGTGTACTCGTGCTCCCGTTGCCACTCCAGATTGCCGGGCAGCTCGGCGCGGTCGAGGCCGGGAAAGGGCTGCATGTTGCGCGCGGCGGCGACGAACGCGTCCATCTGCGCTTGGAATTCTTCTAAAGGCATAAAAGCGCGCACGTCAAAGGCGGCGAGGAAGGCCCCTTGATTGGATTCCCAAGGCGATGTCGGCGGGATAAATTGCGGCAAGTATATCCCGGCCAGCACGCCGCCCAGCGCCCGGTTGACCGCGCCGATGCCTAGCTCCTTGAAGAAGGCGAAGGGGATTTGCGCGAAGAGTTCCTCGCCCCAGGGCAGCATGTGTGCGCCCATGTCGAGTACGAGGGGCGGTTGCTCCCCGTTGGGGAAGGCTATGCTGATCGGCGATGTGGCGTTGACGCCTTTGACTAGCGATTCCGACGGCAGATCGTAGCGGTGCGAGGAGATAGATATCCCCACGCAGCCAGCCGCCGCGGCGATCCGCGAATACTTGCCGGCGCTGCCAAAGTGGAAGTGGTTGCGGGTGGTCGCCGCAGCCGTGCCGTACGCCGCGGCCGTCTCGGCTACCCAAGTCATGGCTTGGTGGCAGGGAAAGTGCCCCATGCCGCCACCGCCGTCATAGACGCGGGCAGTGGTGGTTGAACTGGTCACCTTTATATTAGGGCGGGGATTGACGCGGCCTTCGAGCATCATATGCACGTACCCGGGGAGCTGCCAGGTACCATGACTATTGACGCCGCGCAGGTCGGTGGCAGTCAAAAGGTCGGCGAGGAGCTGGGCATCTGTGGGATTAGTGCCAGCTTTTTGGAAAAAGTCGGCGGTGAGTTGGCGCAAGGCAGCGGCTGGGACGCGGATGCCTTCGGCAGGTGGAGTGTTTCCCATGATAGCTCTCTGGTTGGAGTAAAAAAAGCGAATTATATACGGGGTTGGGCCTAGTCGTGTCAAGAAGCCGCAGAGGTTTTTAATAGGATAATGGAGGGACGGGAAATGTCCTACGATCTGTTGTTAAAGGGCGCGCGGGTGATGGACCCGGCGCAGGGCGTGGATGGGATCCGCGACGTGGGGATCGTCGGGGAGAAGATCGCCGCAGTGGCCGAGACGATAACGGCTCCGGCAGCGGAGACGATAGATCTGTCCGGCAAGATTCTGACGCCGGGTTGGATCGATATTCACGCGCACCTCTACGCGGGATGCACGACTTGGGGCATCCGCGGTGATGCGCTGTGCTTGGCCACGGGTGTGACGACAATCGTCGATGCTGGAAGCGCGGGATGGGCGAACTTCGAGGGATTTGTCGATTATGTCATTGAGCCAGCGCGGACCCAGGTTTTGGGGTACGTGCACATTTCGGCGATTGGCCTGACTTGTGGGCCGGTGGGGGAGATGATCGATTTGCAGTACGGCGATCCAGAGCGCACGGCTTTTGTGGCCCACCACTGGCAGGAGCACTGCGTCGGCGTCAAGGTGCGGCAGGGCGGTTTCCAAGTTGGCGAGAATGGGACCAAGCCCTTGCAGTTGGCGGTGCAGGCGGCCGAGTGGGCGGGGGTGCCAGTGATGGTACACATCGCTCGGGGGGTGCCGATTGTGGAGGTGCTTGCCCTGCTGCGGCCCGGTGATATAGTCACTCATTGTTATCAAGGTACGGGAGACTGCGTGGTTGACGAATCGGGGACGGTGGTGCCGCAGGTGTGGGCCGCGCGGGAGCGGGGCGTGCTCTTCGATGTGGGGCACGGCGGCGGCAGTTTCGACTACGGGATCGCAATACAGGCGCTGGCCGACGGCTTTGTCGCCGACGTGATCAGCACTGATTTGCACGCGCATAGCTGGGATAGCCCGATCGAGAGTATGCCGGAGACCGCGTCGAAGCTGCTCAATCTGGGCGTGCCGCTCGAACGCGTCGTGCAGCAGAGCACGGCCGCGGCCGCGAATGCCATCGGGCGCGGCGAGGAGTTGGGTACCTTGCGGAAGGGTACGGTGGCGGATCTGGCGGCGTTTGAGGTGCTGGAAGGGACGTTTGAGTTTAGCGATGTGCGCGGCCGGCGCGAGCAGGGCGATCGCAAAATCGAGCCGGTATTGACCGTGCGCCGGGGCCGGGTGCATCGGCCGGAGGACCTGCGGGAGGAGCTACAGGCCGCTCGCGAGCGGGCGCGCTTTATGCGGAGTCTCACCGGCAGGAACTTTGCGGCTTTGGGTTGGGTGCCTGGTGGTTAGGGTGAATAGTGTTTAGACGATAAGAATTTATAACTGCTACTAAAGGAGTAGAAAGACTTGTTCGAATCAACTGACGATCTGCGCATTGCCCAACTCAAACCGCTGATCCCGCCGGCGATTTTGATGGAAGAGTTGCCCATTTCAGAAGCGGCCTCCCACACTGTGGCTGCGGGCCGGCGCACATTGGACGCGATACTAGCCGGAGAGGACGACCGGTTAGTGGTGGTGGTCGGGCCGTGTTCGATCCACGACCCCCAAGCCGCGCTCGAATACGCAGAACGGCTCAAGAAAAAGGCCGCGGCCCTAAGCGACGCGTTGTACGTGGTGATGCGCGTGTATTTCGAGAAGCCGCGCACGACCGTCGGCTGGAAGGGGTTGATCAACGACCCGCATTTGGACGATAGCTTTGCCATCAACAGCGGCTTGCGCGCTGCGCGCGGCTTGCTGGTGCAGTTGGGGGATATGGGCTTGCCGACCGGGTCTGAATTCCTCGATACCATTACGCCGCAATTTATCGCCGACTTGATTGCTTGGGGCGCTATTGGCGCTCGCACTACCGAAAGTCAGGTTCACCGCGAATTGGCTTCGGGCCTGTCGATGCCCGTTGGCTTTAAGAACGGGACTGCGGGCAATGTGCAGATCGCCCTCGACGCCATCGGTGCCGCCCGGCATCCGCATCACTTTCTCTCGGTGACCAAGCAGGGCATTGCGGCGATTGTCGGGACTGCGGGCAATGCGAGTTGTCATCTTATTTTGCGCGGTGGCAGCGACGGGACCAACTACGATCACGGCAGCGTCGACGCTGCTGCGGCCCGGCTCAAGGAAGCGGCCTTGCCGCATCGCGTGATGATCGATTGCAGCCACGGCAACAGCGCCAAGGATTACAAGCGCCAGCCGGCTGTTGCACGCGCGATCACCGCGCAGGTGGCAGGGGGCGCGGAGGATATTTTTGGGGTGATGCTGGAAAGCCACCTAATCGAGGGCAATCAGAAACAGCAGGCGGGTAGTGAGTTGGTTTATGGGCAGAGCATTACCGATGCCTGTATTGGGTGGGAGGATACGGTGGAGGTGTTGGAGGAGTTGGCCGCGGCGGTGGGGACGCGGCGACAAAAAAAATAGTAAACGGCGGGGCCGACTGGCCGGGCTAATTTGAAAAATCTTTCGCTGCTCTTTTTGTGCGAGGCCCTCTCGCGCACTGCCAGTATCGTCATGCTGTCGAGCATGGCGCTCATCGGCCAGCGGTTGACGCCGAATCCCGCGCTGGCGACTCTGCCGCTGGCACTGGCACCGGTAGCCACGATGCTGATGACGGTGCCCGCGGCGCAGCTAATGCAGCGGCGAGGTCGCAAGCTGGGTTTTGCGCTGGGTGCTGCGTTGGGCATCGTCGGGGGTTTGGTGGGGTGCTTGGCCGTGTACCAGGGCAATTTCGCGCTGCTTTGTTTGGGTGGGTTGGGCATTGGTGCGGTCAACGGCTTTGCCACTTATTATCGCTTTGCGGCCGGCGAGGTGGTGGCCGAGGATTTTCGCAGTCGCGCCATTTCGCTGGTGATGGCCGGGGGCGTCATTGCCGCAGTATCAGGCTCCAATCTGGCGGCGTGGTCGCGGGAGTGGTTTCCCGATTATCTATTCGCCGGCTCTTTTTTGGGGATTGCCGCGGTTCATGCGCTGGTTTTGCCGGTGCTCTGTTTTGTCTCCTTTCCCACGCCTAGCGCCGAGGAGCAGCGGGCGGGTGGGCGTTCGCTCAGGGAGATCGCCCAGCAGTCGGATTTTGCGCTGGCAGTGATTGGGGCAGTGGCTGCTTGGGGGCTGATGTCGCTGTTGATGAATGCCACGCCGCTGGCGATGAAGCGGCATTTGCATTCCTTTGCCGATACGGCCTGGGTGATTCAGTGGCATGTGCTGGGCATGTACGTGCCGTCTTTTTTTACCGGGCACCTGATCTCGCGTTGGGGCGAGCATCGGATCATGTTCGCCGGCCTCGCGTTGCTCGGGTGCTCTATCGCGGTCAATTTGAGTGGTATTGGGCTCTATCACTATACAATCGGGTTGGCGCTATTGGGCGTGGGGTGGAATTTTCTTTTCGTAGGGTCAACTTCGCTCTTGGCGATGACGCACCGGCCCGAGGAAAAGGCGCGGGTGCAATCCTGCAATGACTTTTTGGTCTTTGGTCTGATAGTGCTGACTAGCTTCGGGGCGGCACCTTTGGAGGGGATACTGGGTTGGGACCAGCTCAATCACTTGGCGGTGCCCTTTTTGGTGATGGTGGCGGTGACGCTAGGGTTGTTGTGGGTGCGGGCGGGCCGGAGCGGCTGACGAGATCCGCAGATGGACGCAGATGGACGCAGAATAGTATTCACAATATTCAGGGTTGCTATACATAATAAGGAGGGTTTCGACGATGGCTAAATATCGCGTGGGGTTGATCGGGGCCGGGCGCAAAGGCACGCAGCACGCGCGCGCCTATATGCTCGACGAGCGCACTGAGTTGGTGGCCGTGGCCGATGGAGACCCGGAGAATTTGGCGTTGTTTCAAAAACGCACGGGCGTGCCCGGCTATGCCGATTATCGCCAGATGCTAGAAAAAGAAGCGCTCGACATTGCCGCGCCGATTTTGCCGGTCGGCGTCAACCCGGAGGTCGTCATCGACTGCGCTCAAGCTGGGGTCAAGGCCATCCTCTGCGAAAAGCCGATCGCGGCCTCACTCGCAGAGGCCGACCGCATGGTCGCCGAGTGCAAGCGCCGGCGCATCCCCTTTGGCGCGGGCGACTTGGACGTCAACCTGCCGGCCTACCAAAAGGCGCTGGAGTTCATTGGTGCGGGCGAGCTAGGGGCGGTCAAGCGCATCACGTTGCTCGGCGGGTCGGGTACGGAGATGTCGGGTGGTGGCTGTCAGCGCTTTACCTTGATGCGCCATTTCGCTGGGTGCGCTGAGGTGGCGTGGGTATCGGGCTGGGTCAGCGACGATCCCCTGAGCGACCACGACCAAGGCGGGGCCGGGTACGTGCGCTTCACCAATGGGATCGAGGCGTTTACCTACCGGGACAAGGATGCGCGGGGCCGCGGCTACGAGGTGGCATGTGAGGACGGGATATTCTACTCAGACGACAATCTCGCCGGCTTGTACCGGTACGTCGAAGGCGACGGAGCGAGTTGGGAGAAGTTGGAAAAAATCGAGGGCGTCTTGCCGGAAGGGCCGATCTACGGCGCCAAACGCGGGTACGACGCCGAGGGCTGGCGCTGGCCTGGGGACCGCAACGTGGCTAGCTGCAAGGCCATTGTTGACGCGCTGGAGCGAGGCGAGGACCCGCCGGGCAGCGGCGAGAACGGCGTCAAGGTCCTCGAAATGGCCATCGCGGTGCGCGAGTCGCACCGGCAGGGCTGTGCGCCCGTGGCGCTGCCGCTGACCGACCGCAGCCTGCGCCTCATTCCCAACCCCTCGCGGATGTACAACAAAAAGCCGATCTTCGGCCGCGAAAAGTACATGGATCAGGTTTTATCGCACAAAAAGGACTAAGGTGTACGAAACCACTATGAGGCCGATGGGCCTGTAAAAATTAGGAGCTTAGCCATGGACCACCCCCGTTTGATTCACTACAACGACGCACACCACTTCCACGCCAAGCGACTCGAACCACCAGCCAGTCGGCACCTCCTGAACTGGCCGGTAGATGAGGTATTGGGCACGGGCGTGGATTTGCTGGTTTTGGGATTGGGTTATAGCGACGTCTTCTTCCATCAGAGCGCGGTCGGCCGCGTGGTGGGGCAGGGCAAGGAGGTGTGGGAAAACTACATCGACTGGCGGATTATGCGGATGGTCGAGGTGGCCAAGGAACTGGGCACTGACCAATTGCGGGCCGTCATTGAGCGCGGCCGGGAGACGGGGTTGCAGGTCTTTCCCAGCCTCAAGCTCCAGGACTCTGCCCGCCCGGGATACGAGCGCTCGGGGCGGCTCAAGGAACAGCGCGGGGCCGCGGTGTGCATTGGCGACGCGGGGCGGGCCGAGTGGTGTTACGACTACGCGCAGGAGGCGGTGCAGGAGAACAAGCTGGCCATCATCGGCGAAGTGCTGGAAGGCTACCGAGCCGATGGGCTGGAACTGGATTTTTGCTTTGACAACTTCTATTTCAAACAGGACGAAATCCAAAAAAACACGCCGCTGATGAGCGAGTTTGTGGCCAAGGTGCGGGCGTTGGCCGAGGAAATCGGCGCACGGCAGGGCCGCGAAATTCCGCTGATGGCGCGGGTGCATCTGCACGAGGAAGACAATCTCGCGGTGGGGTTGGACGTGGCGGCTTGGCTCAAAGCGGGAAGCCTCGACTGGGTCGTCGGCCAGGACGAGAACGCGCTGGTTGACCCAAGCATTCAGGCACCGTGGCTGGCCGAAGTGGCCGAGAATGCCGATGCTGCGGCGTATTATCGGCCGCCGCGGCGGATCTACGACGAGCGGGTGGGGTTGCCGAGTATTGAGATGTACCGCGCGCTCGGTCAGACCCTCGCTTGGCAGGGCTACGCCGGGATGTATTTGGGCTATCTGCCTTGGCCCCTTGCCGAGCGCGAGTACCAGATCCTGCGCGAGGTCGGCTATCCGCAGGTACACGCCCGGCGCGACAAGCGCTACTTGTTACAGCCGCGTGAGGGAGTGTTGGGTGAGGAGACTTCTACACCGGAGCGCCAAGTGCCGGAACAGCTCTTGGAGGGCGAGACGGTCGCGCTCGACATTTGGGTGGCCGACGATGTGGAGAGCGCCCGGCGCGACGGCGAGATGCGCCCGGCCATCTTGACGCTGCGCTTTGCCTTTTTCTGCATTGAGGACGACATCGAAATGCGCTTTAATGGCCGGGTCCTGTCCCGCGCCGAAGCCGAAATCAGCGACGAGCGCGCGTTGACCATTCCCGTTCAGCTCGCCGGCAGTATGGCGGTGCAGGCCCCGTTGGGTTTTTCGGCGCACTGGTTCCGCTTTCGCCTGGCACCGGAGGAGGTAAGGCGCGGGGCCAATCGGGTTGAGATCGAGGTGAAGAAACTGGAGGCGCGGGCAGGTTTTGCCCGCAGTATTAATGGGGGGGAAATCCTGGCCCGCTACAAGGATTTTGTGCGCCCCGAAGGCTTGGTGCTGGAACGGATCGCCCCGCGGGGAGGTTGAGATGCGCGTATTGATTACGGGAACCAGCGGTTTTATCGGCCGGGCGTTGGCCGCGGATATGGCCGCGGACCACGAGGTGGTCTGTCTGTCGCGCCAGCCGACGGAGGTCGCGGGGGTGGCGGTGGTGGTTGGAGATTTTTCGCGGGTGGAGGATCTGCAGCGGTTGGACCGGTGGGATTTCGACGCGCTGGTCCATCTGGGGGCGGTGACGGGCGCGGGCACCGAAGCGGATCTCATGCGGGCCAATGTCATGGGGTCCTACGGCTTGTTGCGCTATCTGATCGATCGGGGTTGCGGCAAATTCGCATTGGCCTCGTCGATCGCGGCGGTCGGGATGCAGTCGGTGCATTTTCGGCCGCTCGAACTGCCGATGTCGGATGAACATCCGTGTCTCGACCGCGACGGCTACGGTTTTTCCAAATACATGATGGAGGAGACGACCCGCTATCTGGCGCGGCAGCGGGAGGACCTAGACTTCATCAATATTAGGCTGGCTTCGATTTGGCCCGAGGACAGGGTAGCTGCGCCACGGCAGCCGGGGCCGGTGGGACAGTGGGGGATGGGGGCGATTTCGTGCATGTATTTGAGCGATGCGGTGCGGTGCTTCCGGCTGGCGGCCGAGAGCGCGCACGAGGCGGGGGTGCGGATTTTGAACGCGGTGGGGACGCAGGCCTGCGTGGCCTGTACAGTGCCGGAGTTGATGCGGATTTGGTATGGGGCGGATGCTGAGAGGATCGACATGGCGCATTATGAGCGGGCGGGGCACGAGCGGGATCCGGTGTATGATATTGCGCGGATTAAAGCGGAGTTGGGATTTGTGCCGGCGCGGAGTGTGTTGCCGGAGTGAATGCGTGACGCGCCTGCCATTGGCTACTCCTGAGCGAATGGTTGATTTGTGCTGGTCGCGGGGTTTTCCCACTGACCGCCCACCGGTCTGAGCTGTCCCTTGCCGGTCACTGCGAAGTTGCGACCGTCGCGATCGGGCACTACGTAGCGTTCGTACCACGCCTCCAACCGCCGCTTCAGGTCGCCGATTCGCTCGGCTTGGTTGGGATCGTCCGCCAGATTGGCGCGTTCGTCCGGGTCGTTGACTAGGTCGTAGAGTTCGTGCGGCCCATCTGGATAGCGGTGGACGTATTTCCACTCCTCGGTGCGCATCATCCGCGTCGCCCCGTACTCATCGTAGATCACCACCTCCTGCCGACCGGTGTCGCCCGCTCCCAACAACAGCGGTAGCACGCTCTGTCCGGGCAAGTCGAGGCGCTCGGGCAGCGGCAGCCCTAGATAGTCGAGCAAGGTCGGCATAAAGTCGTAGGCGCTGACCATGGCCGCTTGGATGCTCCCCGCAGGTATGCGGCCGGGGTGGCTGACGACGAAGGGCACCTTGATCGAATTCTCGTACATGTTCGGCGGATAGGTGCCGTTGCCCTTACCCCAGAAGCCGTGGTGGCCGCAGCTAAAGCCATTGTCGCTGACGAAGACAACGAGCGTGTCCTCGCGCAGCCCCCGTTCTTCCAGCTTGTCGAGGATCCGCCCAATGTCGCGGTCCATGGCCGTCACCGCCGCGAAATAGCCCTTGAGCATCTCGCGGTTGCCCAAGCAGTTCTCGCTCAGCGGGTGGCCCACCGCCCAAGGGTGAATCGCTTCCTGCGGACAGGAGTCGAACGCGCAGTTGTCGTAGGAATCGACGATTTCCTGCGGGTGACCAGTCCACGGACTGTGCGGCGCGGTGTAGTGTACCCCTAGGTAAAAGGGCGCATCGCCGTCAGCGTGCCGATCGATAAACGCCAGCGCGTCGTCGGTGATCGCTGTCGTCACGTAGCCCGGCTCGGTGATTAACTCGCCGTCGCGGATCATGGGCGCGTTGTTGTACTGCCCGCCGCCCTGCTGATGCACGTACCAATGCGCAAAGCCGTGCTGCGCGAGTTGGCTGTGCCCGAGGTGCCACTTGCCGCTTAGGCCGCAGTTCCAGCCATTTTCAGCGAGGATGTCGGTATAAGCCACCTCGCCGTCGAGATAGGCGGCTGCGGACTCGCCGACATTGCCCTCGCGGATCCAGTCGTGGACCCCGTGCTGCGAGGGGATCCGCCCGGTCAAAAAGGTTGCGCGACTTGGTGAGCAGACCGGCGTTGCGACGAAGAAATTGTCAAAGCGCATGCCCGTTTGGGCGATGCGGTCAATCGCCGGGGTGCGGATTTCCGCGTTGCCATAACAGCCGGCGGCCCAAGGGCCTTGGTCGTCGCTGAGGATGAAGACGATGTTGGGTCGATTGAGGTTCTTCATATCTGAACCATTACCACCTACCTATGGATTAACCGTAGACCGCCTGAATCATGGCATTGATGTAGCCGAAGCAGTAAGCATAGGACTGATAGTAGCCCTGCGGATCGTCGTCGGTGCTCGGGACGTGGTCGGGATCAATGCCGTAACAGTAGCCTGTGTCCTTGAGGGCCTTTAATACCCGGTGGAAGTCCATATCTCCTTCATCGGGCAGAGCCTCGCGGAAGCTGTAGCGCCCCCCGAGGAGGTTGCGATAGTGAACCAGGAAGATCGTATTACGGCTGCCAAAGTATTCTATGATGGGGTAGATTTCATTGGCCGGATCTTCGAGCCCTTCAGCGATGGAGCCGACACAGAAGTTCCAGCCGTGATACGGACTGCGCTGAATCTCGATGAAACGCTTCATGCCCTCAAATTCATTGAGAACTTTGTCAACGCCCTTATAACCGAGGGGTGTGGCAGGGTCTTCCTGAGAATTGCCCATTCGAACCTTGAATTCTTCTGCCACCGGAATCATGCGTTCGAGCAGATACTCAATCCGTTCCCAGCGCATGTCTGCCGTGACGCGCCCGGCCTCAGTCAGCTTGGCCTGTTCTTCTGCCGGGACCTTGTCTAGGCGGAACGCAGTGTGGTAGTAGCCGCCGCGACCTTCTTCTCGTTCGGTACGGTCGATGGACAGGATGCAAGTGTTATAGCGCAGAGAATTGATGCCGGCGCGCGAAGCGGTTCGGATCATTTCGCATACGAGGTCGATTTCCCGGTCGCGCTCCGGGCTTTTGCCAAAATAGATAATGTTGGGAAAATGCCCATATATGGGTAGCAGGCTCATATCCAATGTCAGCCCGAAGGCCTCGTGGTGCTCTCTTTCTCGGAGCAACTCGTCGAGATCCCAGCCACGGTCGGGGTGGAAGGGAAAGTTGGCGGCCTTGTGGCGCACGCCACAGCGCTGCAAAAAGCGCAACTCGGCATCGGTTGAGCCAAAACTCTGTGTGCGCACATACATACGCCCGCCGTTCGCCGATGTTTGTGATGCGCCTCCGGCGGCAGAAGCCGCGGCCTCACCGGCTGCGAGGCCCTTTTCAAATGGATCGGATGTCTTCATGGGAGTCCTTATTTGAGTTAAGAGTGAGCAAGCATTATCTACGCATATCACCTCAATATCTGATTTTCGGCGCAAATGTTTGGCAACTTGACCGGCAGAGTGGTACAACAATTTTTTGCGGCGGGCATCTCCACATTCCTTTTCTCTCGGTTCATAGAAGTCAAGATCTTCGGTTATAAGATGCGCTTTTTCATTTTTTTTTGATACGGCTACACCTACACGGCAATACCAGAAATCTCTAGTAGTTGTAGGAAATCCTAAATCTGCGAGTTGTGCTTTTAGATCGCGGCAATTATCTGTCTTTGTGGTTCGAATGCTGTCATCTATCAATAGACCACCATACCAGGCATCAAACCACTCAGGGTCAACAGATCCACGCCATTCAGCTTCAATAAGACGACCATCATCAACATAACAAATTACAAGACTACCAAGGCTCTCAAATAATGAAGTCGGGGAAGCCGTTAAGTCGTTTGTGTCATCTTTAACAGTTTCTTTGAAATAACCAACAACTACGTTTGCATCTATGACTGCGTGCATCTGTGTCATTCTTCAGTATCCCGTTTTGCACGTTGTTTTGCAATTGCCGTAGCTTCAGCAAGGCGCTCAGGGAAAAAACCTTCTGGCCAATCATTCTCAAAGACGCCTCTTTCATCGATAGACATTTCTTGTGTGGATTTGCGTTTGTTCTTAGCATGAACATAGAAAAATCTGATATCTTGTGGCGATATAAGCCCTGAAGCTACGTGCTGCTGTAATCTGAGAACTAGATGCTCACTATGAGTTTCAACTATAGTTTGAACCCTGCGTTCCTTGAGATCTACTAAAAAATCGCCTAGCTCAGCTTGGGCACGAGGATGCAGGTGTATTTCAGGCTGCTCAATAAAATAAGTTGAACCAGGACGGACATTGTACCCTCCAACTAGAACGGGTAATACTTGACTATGACCATATCCCACATCAGCAAAGTTTTGATATTCACGAGTAATCGGGTGTTGAAAACGGATCTCGTAGTGTCGATCAGATAAGGCCACGATAGCTATGTCAGTGGCCATACCTGCCTTGATAAACCACTCGGAAATTTGCTTAATTTGCCGCTTTCGACCTTTACCACGCATCGCGTCAAGAGCTAGTATATTAGAAGCATACTCACCAGCAGCACCCACTCTGCCTCTGCGTTCACCAGTTATCAAATATGTGCGGTCAGGAGGAGTTCTTAGTGCTCCCATATATTCGCAGTTGGAAAGTTGCTGATATACAAAACGGCCAATTATATTAATCCGCCGAATTTTATCCTCGGTAGTTTTTGTTATAAACTCGGCAAGACGTCCTTCTTCAGCTCTGCGTAGCATAAAAGTATAGACATGAGGAATAAAATTATGAAGCCTCAGACCCGTTGAGAGTGATGATTTTAGGGCATTAGGCACTCGCCGACCGCCGACACTATCAATCAATTGTCGTTCTGAGTCAGGGCCATAGTGTGTTTCTAAAAGGCTGCTGCTTCCTTCTAGCATTTTTAACTCTTGTAGTACTAATTCACGCCTTTGAGTTCTGTACTTGTATGCGAGAGAGAGTGTAATGTCCTGATTCTGATTAGCTTGTTCAGTACCCTCTTCAGGATCCAAAGGTTCTCGAGACAACTGCAACCCTAGCTCAATTCGACGCGCACGGTGGTTTCCGTGAACAATATCTTTGAAAGTACCAAAGTCTCCCATGACACCATTAAGAAGTAGTGGTGCTCCATTATCATAACTCTCTAAGGTTTGAACTAGCATCCTTGGAGCGGCAATAACAGATGATTTACCACTATTGTTTGGTCCTAAGAGAATATTTACTGATCCAAGACCAAGCGAAGCATAATCAAATGCTTTGAAATTTGTCATTTCTATTGATGTGATCATCTAATAATCCACTCTTTCAGTTTAGCTTGTGTTGACATAGGGTCAGATTTGTGCCAGATAAACTTTAAATTAAAGATTAAAAACCGTAGAATATGGTGGCGTAGCGCTTGGAAGATGCATTTCCCCATGTCATATATCTGCTTGTACCCGAACAATTGGTTCGGGTAATGGTCGCCAAGTATTACTTCTCCAGCCTGAAAGTACGTATTTGTGTGGACGGTCGCAACCAATACTGCGAGGTTGGGGTGTTCTACGTAACTCTTTGCAATGTTTATATTGCGAATAATGTAAACAGATGTAGTTGGACTTGCAATCCAAGGCAATGCTAGGCGGCGTTTGAACATCCGGGCCTTATTGTGTGGGTTCTAAATTGAGTAAGACAAGTAGCCAAGTGCGGTGCCAGTAGGCGCTGTTGACGTAGGGGTTTTCAGCCGTGGGCCAATTTTTCCAATAGGTTTCGTTGTGGGGAATCCGGTGATACCACTGGATCAGGGGGATCGAAGGCAGTTCGCGGAACCAGATATCCATCGCCTGGCGAAAGAGCGCGACTAGCTCCGGGTCGTCCGGCGCGACCTCGGCCATGCGATCGACAATCGCGTCGAATTCTTCATTTTTCCAACGCCAGAAGTACTCAGCCGCTGTCCCCGTCGGCTGTACGAAGCGACTGTGGTAGAGGCGCAAGGTGAAATAAGGATCTCGCACCGAAGCCGCGTGTCCTATCACAAAGGCCCGGGCCGTGCCTTGGGTCATGCGGGTATAGGCGTCGTTGGTGGCGCGGAAGCTGGCGTCAAAACCGGCTTGGCGCAATTGTTCGATCAGCACCGGCGTGAAGTCCTGGAAAAGGTTGGGAAAGACATCGACCACTATCTTAAGGCGCGTCCCGTCCTTGCTCCAAAACCCGTCCTCGTCCTTGTGCCACCCCTTGCGCTGCATGATCTCCGCCGTGCGGGCCGGGTCGTAGGTATTTAGCTGATATTGAGCGAAAAGATCTTGGATCTGGTCGATATAGCGCATCAGCGGGGGAAATTCGGGATAGGGATGGAGCGTGAACGTGCCCGCCCCCTGCCAACCTACGTCCACTACTTGGGCGCGATTGATCGCGTAGTTGATGGCCCAGCGAATTTCCGGGTCGCTGAAGGGTTCTTCGAGATTGTTGAAACCCAAAGACAACGGCCACCAATCCAGATAGCCGTACGGTGCTTCTCTGCCTGTCCAAGTGGAGATGTTGGGGTTTTGCTCGAGAACGGTTTTGATGTTGACGGGGCGCAAGTCGATGCTCGAATCGATCTCGTTGGCCAAGAGTTGCTGGGACCACTTGGCTTCATTGCCGAAGGGCAGGTAGATGATGCGCTCCACCTTGGGTAGTCTCTGGAATCCCAATCCAACCGCCCACCAGTCCGGCCGCAGATCCCAAACCCGCTGTTCGGGAGCGGCGATCGCCAGGCGATAAGGCCCGCTGACCACTGGCCAGTCCTTGGCTAGATCGAGGTTTTTGAAGGTCTTGGGGTCTTGGTCTTTCCAGATGTGCTCGGGGACGATGCGGGCCCCATTGCCGAAACAATCGGTGAAGTACGAAAACAGAAATCTTGGATTGGATGCCCGCAGTGTGATGCGCGCTGTCAGCTCGTCCACGGCCACAGCCTCGGCGACCCAGGTTTCCATGTCGGTGGACAGCAGCAACTCCGGCGCGTTGGCCTTGAGCATATTGATGGTGAAGACCAAGTCGCGCGCCGTCCACGGCATGCCGTCGCTCCACTGGACCCCGTCGCGGATTTTGATGGTGACTTCGGTGTAGTCCTCGTTGTATTGGTGGCTCTTCGCGATCCAGGGGATGAGATTGTTTTCTTCGCGATAGGCATTGTAGTAATAGAGCGGCTCGAAGAGGAAATTGGTTCCTGTCGCAGACCCCGTGCCGGGGATATAGGGGTTGAAGGCGTCGTAGTCCAGCATCTGGGTCAGTCCGAGGATCAGCGTCCGGTCGCGCGGGACTTGCCGCACACTTAGCTCTTGTTGTGCTTGGTCTTCGGCACCACCGCACGCTAAGAGCAAAGCGCAACAAAACCAAGAGCACCAAATCCGCGTTTGGCTTCCGTATCGCATGTGAATTCCTTCGCCGTTTAAACCGTCTCCGCGGGTACGGCTAAATCGCGCAGTTTGCGTTGCCAGCCGTATTTGGTTCCGCCGGTGAGCAAGGCGGCCCGTTCCGCGGGTAAGCCGGCGACGAATTCGGGGTCGGGGTCGTAGCCGTTCCACGCTTGGAACATCGTCGGAGTGTAGCCGCCGAGGATCAAGACGCGGTCCCGTTGCGAGCGGATGATGCCGGAGGAGTGCATCAGCGATTCGTAAAAAAGCAGCGTCGATCCAGCCGGTGCTTCGACTTGGTGGATGAGCGCGGGGTCGGCCAAGGCGGCAGCGATGATCGCTTGGTTGTCAACTTCTTGGGGGATTTTGTGGGTTCCGGGGATGACGGTGGTGCCGCCGTCGTCGGGGCCGAGCTCGGTGAGATTGGTGAGCGTCTTGACAAAGGAGAAGTGATAGAGGCCGTTGCCGGTGTGGGCATAGGCGGGGTTGATGCCCCGATGGAAGCCATACTTTTGCTCTCCACCCGGCCGCCGGATATGGGCGTCTGATTGCTCTAGGCGGACCGTGCCGCCGACGATCTCCTCGGCCATCCCCAGAATTCTAGGATGGGTCAGATATTCGTAGAAGCACGGATCTAGATGGGGAAGGTTGTCGATGCGGAAAAATTCCTGGGTCGAACTGGACAAATGGCAGTTTGCTCCGGGGAGTTGACCCGTGCGCTGAAAATCGGCTTCGGTCCGGTAGATAACTTCTAGGAGCGCGGCGACTTCGGCCTCGGTCAGGAGCTTTTCGAGGACGACATAGCCATAGATTTCGAGGTGTAGGCGTTGGGACGGGGTCAACGCGGGAAAGGGCGTGTGGTCTGTGGACATGGTGGATTCCTCGTTTGGAACGGAGCGGACGAGCGGGTAGAAAGGTAGGAAAATTTGACACAGGGGAGAACATTGCTGATTTCTAGGGAAACGAAGGGAGTAGCTAATGAAATACAGCGACGAACACCACGCCCACTTTGAGGAGCACGGGTACGCGCGGCTCGGCAAAGTACTCGACGAGGCGGAACTGGCGGAATTACGGCAGCGCATCGACGAGATCATGCTCGGCGAGATCCCCTACCCGGAGATGGAGTTTCAACTCGACGGGGAGGACGCCGACTACGCGAAGATGCCCACCGTCTCTCCCGGCCACAAGGGGGCCACGCTCCAGTACCGCAAGATCATGGGTTTGGAGCAGGACCCCGTCTATCTCGCCTACATGCAGCACCCTCTTTTCCGCCAGATTACCCGGCGCTATATCGGCGAGGACGTGTCGATCTTCCGGGCGATGTTTATGAACAAGCCGGCGGAAAAGGGCACGATATTGCCTTGGCACCAGGATGTGGGCGTGGGTTGGGGCGTAGGTTACAATCCGACGATCACGGTGTGGACCGCGATCGACCCGGCGATGGTCGCAAACGGCTGTATGCAGATCGTGCCCGGCAGCCACAAGCGCGGGGTGATCACTGAAAGGCACTTTCCTTCGGCAGAGCAGCTAGCCGAATGCGCGCCGCCGGGAGCGGAAATCGACCTCGAAGCCGAGGCCGGCGAGGCGATTTTGCTCAACAACCTGCTGCTGCACCGCTCGGGAATCAACCCGACGGGTCAGTCGCGCCGCGCCTTTAGCATCGCCTATATGGACGGGGCCGCGCGTTCCGTGCACACGGGCGCAGGCTATCCGATGATCTTTGGCGCACAGGCGCTGGTCCCGGCCTAGCCGGGCCACTGCTGCGCGGAGATGGCATAGCGGGCGACGGCGTCCTCGTCCAATTCCACGCCCAAACCCGGGCCGGTGGGCACGATGGCGTAGCCGTCTTGGACCAGCGGCTCTTTGAGCAGGCTGTGCTCGTGGACGAAGTTGCCGCAGAGGTCGGAGCCAAAGGTGCAGTTGGGCGCGGCGGCCGAGGCGTGGAGGCGGAAGGCGTCGAAAATCCCCAGATCGACATTGGAGGCTTGCCACACGGGAATGTCCCCGCTTGCGGCGATGCGCGCCATGTCGAGAAAATCCCAATCCGAGGGGGCGACGTTGAAGGCGTCAACCGCTTCAAGATGCACTGCGTCGATGATCTGACGGGGGTTCTGGAAGTGCGGGGCGACGAGGACGCTGGTCTCTCCCTTAAGGCGGCGATATTCGTTGAGATCGGTTTTGGGGAGGGGATCTTCGAGGACCACGTCGAGTCCGTCGAGACGGCGGGCTAGGTCGAGCGCGTTGTTGAGATTGTAGAGGCGCTCGTTGAAGTCTAGGACCATCCGCAAGTGCGGCGCAACTTCGAGGCTGGCGCGGACCCGGTCCTCCATATTGGCATCTTCCCACTTGCACTTCATTTTGATGCCGTGGAAACCCAGCTCGGCGGCGCGTTGGGCCGCGCGGGCGGTATCCGTGGTGCTCATCCGACTGATCCAGTAGTCAACCAGTACCTTGTCTTGTAGCCTGCCGCCGAAAATGCGGCACAGCGGCCAGCCGATCGTTTTGCCGATCAGGTCGAGGAGGGCAATGTTCCAGCTACCGCCGCGCAAAGTGCGTGGCTCAAAGGTGTTGGGGTCTTTGCCGATCAGGTCGGGCGGTTGCTCTGCGTGGTCGCCGTAGTACGGTCCGCTCATGCCGAGGCCGGTTAGTCCTTGGTCGGTGTGGATCCTGAGGACGTCTTGACGCCGCGCCGAGAGCGGTTCGGGATAGCCCGGCGCAGGCTCGTCGTACTCGGGCGGGGGCAGGATGCCCGGGAGGAAGGGCACGCAACAGACGGTGCGTTCGAGGCGGGTAATTTGCATGGCGTCCTCAGTACAGGGTTTGATAGAGCTTGCGCTGATAGTCGGCCACCAGCGGATTGTCGCGGCCGAGTAGATGGAAAACGGCGACCATGGCGTCCTTGGCTTGGTCGCCGTGCGGTTTTTTCCCCACGACCTGTAGCCATTCCTGCAACGCGGTTTCGTAGTCGCCCTCAAAGGCTGCGCAACAGGCCAATAGGTAGCGGGCCTCTTGGTCGTCTGGCTGACTGAGCATCCGCTGGGCGCAGGCAGCGCGCCCCCCGGCCTGCTGGCATTGGTGGGCAAACTCGATCTGGGTGAGCAGCGCCTGGGCCTGCGGGTGTTCGGGGGTGTCTTCCTCGACTAGATTGACCAGCTCTTGCACGGTCTCGAAACGGCCCTGCTCTAGGTGGATCTTCGCTAGGCCGAGGAGGGCGGGGCCGTCGGTAGGATTTTCCTCAAGCATGTTCTCGTACTGGCGCGCGGCCGCGTCGAAGTCGCCGATGGCCGCTAAGTCGTCGGCCTGGTCAACCACTTGGGCTTCGGGGATGGGCGCATCGAAGACCAAGGGGCGGAGAATGGCCTCGATCTGCTCCCTCGGCAGAGCGCCGGTGAATTCCTGGGCTAGCTGGCCGTCCTTGACAATTTTGACCGCGGGAATGCCTTGGACCCGAAAGGCCGTGGCGAGCTGCTGGTTTTCATCGACGTTGATCTTGGCTAGAGCCACGCCGGGGCCAAGCGCCGCGACGACGTCTTCGAGGATGGGGCCTAGGGTTTTGCAAGGGCCGCACCAAGGGGCCCAAAAATCGACGACGATGACGCGCTCCTGCGAGCCTTGAAGGACCAGCTCTTCAAAGTTTTGCTCATCGACGTCGAATATCTGTGGTTGGGGTTGGATTTCCATGGGGTCCTTCCGGTGTGGAAAAGGGGTAATGTCGGGCTTCTAAGTCGGCGGAGGGCAACCACGCGGGTTGCCCCTACTGGGCGCGGCCGCGGCCGGCGACTGCCCATTCTTCGACGACCTCGCCGTTGCGGAGGGCGAAGAGGCGGTCGTGGAGGTTGGTGGTCATCCCGCCGTGCAGGGGAATGAAAGAGAGTATATCGCCGACGTTAGGGGGACGATTTGCGGCGGTGGTATCGACGTGGCCGTGCTCGACGGACATGCCTTTGATGAAAAGTTCGGGATGCTCGATGCAGTAGCCATAAGGAGTCGGCGGGTAGCTGGTGAAGGCCTTCTGACCGGCATCGACGATGGCTTGCCCCGGGCGGGAGGTACTGACCACGGTGACGACCAAGCGCAATGGGCAGCGAGTGGGGTCGAGGTCTTCGCGCTTGCCCACGCGGGTCATGCCCTCATAGGCGTACGAGCCGATGCGGGTCTCGGTGCAGCCGAGGGATTTGGAGATGGTTTCGCTGCCGGTGCCCCCACCGCTGATGATGTGCAGCGGCAGGCCGCTGTTGTGCGTTAGGTCGCGCACTTCGTCGAGGAAAGGGCGCGCCCGCTCGCTGCTGGGATAGGTCATAACGCCGGTAAAATCCAGCCCCGGGAGCTGGTCGATGTGTTGGGCCAGCGCGAGGGTGGCGGCGGGCGATTGGGTGCCGACGCGGCCGCTGCCGCTGTCCATCTCGACGATTACGCGGATGCGGCAACCAGCAGCCGTGGCCGCCTGCGACAGCCCATCAACGGTGACCGCGGAGTCGGCAGCGAGCGTCAGGGTGCTCTTGCCGCTTTGGATCAGGCGCGTCAGGCGGGCTAGCTTGGGCTGGCCGACGATGTTGTAGGGAATCAGGATGTCTTGGATGCCCCCGTCGGCCATGGCCTCGGCCTCGCCCAGCTTCTGGCTGACGATGCCAATGGCCCCTGCGGCGACTTGCATACGCGCAATGGCCGGCGTCTTGTGGGTCTTGGTGTGGACGCGCAGGCCAATTTCGAGCTGGTCGCAGGCGTTTTGCAAGTCGCGGATGTTTTTTTCTAACACGTCGAGATCGACGCAGAGGGCGGGGGTGTCGAGTTCGGTAAAGTGCACGGCGTTAGGCCTTTCCAGTAAAGAGATCCATGTATTGGGCGGCGATTCTTTCCTGAGCGTATTCTCGTCGCACGTAGGCTCGGCAATGGCGGCCTAGATCGGCGCGCTCCGCCGGGCCGAGGACGAGGAAGCGATGGATCTGCGCGACGAAGGCCGGGTAATCTTCCGGGGCGACGAGAAAGCCGCCTTCGCGCACGCTCTCGGTCAGGGCATCGACGGCAAAGGCCACGGCCGGGGTGCCAGCGTACATACATTCGAGCTGGGTCTGGCCGAAACCTTCGACATCGCCGGGGATGTGGAGGTTGGGCATGAGGAAAAGATCGCAACTGGTGCGCAGCATGGCCAGCACATCGTCGGGGACTGGCCCGAGCAGGACGACGCGGTCCTTTAGGCCCGATTGACAGCACTCCTGCAAGCGCGCGGTTTCGCTTGCAGGAGGACCGCAGATCAAGAGGCGAATATCCGCGTCGAGCAGGGGCATCCCCTTTGCCAAAAATTCGACCATGCCCTTGCGGGGAACCTGGCGGCCGAAAAGCAGTAGGATGCGGTCTTGGCCAAAGCGCAGGCCGTGTTCCTGCTCAAAACGCGTTCTGACCGCCTCCAACTCGTCTGGTCCCAACTCCAGGGGTTCAACCCCTAGATAGATGATTTCCAACTTAGCCTCGGGGACGCCGCTGGCAGCGGTAATGCGGCGGCTGTGTTCGCTGATGACGACGACCTTGTCGCAGGCGCGGACTCCCCAGTGCATTAGCGCGCGCGCGAGGGGATTTTTGTAGGTCATTTCGAGGCCATAGACGGTGGTGACAAATCGCGCCGGACCCAAAGGGCGCAGGAGTGGAGCCAACGACGCGGCGACCCCGTCGGCAAAGTACACGGCATCGACGCGGCGGCCGAGCACGGCCCAAAAGGCGACCACAAAGCAATAGGGGAGGAACCAAATTAGGTGCAGAAGCGACTGGCGGCCCAGCGCGATGAGGCGGACTTGGGCTTGGTTGGCCAGTCGGGTATAGAGCGCGTGACAGTGGGTCTGGATACCGCCGATGGTGGGCGGGTAGCGGCGGGCGAGGAAGAGGATGCGGAGACGATGGGCCATAGTGGGACTCGAAGAGCGCGACCTTGGGGCCGCCAAAGAATTTTGCGTCGTATCCGGTTGTTTTGCCTTGGGTTGCCGCCTTGCGACTCCGTCGGCGGGCATCATCGACGGAGTCGCAAGGCGGCCCTCAGATGCATCGGAGCCCACCGTTACCGAGCACCCTGCTGAGACTACGCTAGGTCGTAGCGATCGAGATTCATCACCTTGTCCCACGCGTCCACGAAGTCGCGTATGAACACCTCCTGGGCGTCATCGCATCCGTAGACTTCCGCGATGGCTCGGAGCTCGGAGTTTGAACCGAAGACGAGGTCCACCCTGGTGCCGGTCCACTTGAGCTCACCGGTCGAGACATCGCGTCCCTCGAACGCGTCCTGCGATGTGGAGGTCGCGTTCCACTCGGTGTTCATGTCGAGCAGATTCACGAAGAAGTCATTGGTCAACGTCCCTGGCCGATCGGCGAACACTCCGTGCTCAGACTGCCCGGTGTTCGCATTCAAGACGCGCATGCCGCCAACGAGCACCGTCATCTCGGGAGCGGTGAGCGTTAGCATGCATGCTCGCTCCACTAGCAGGTCTTCCGCGGTACCTTGCTGCTCTGCCTGGAGGTAGTTGCGGAACCCGTCTGCGGTGGGTTCGAGCACGGCAAACGACTCCTCGTCGGTCCACTCCTGCGACGCGTCCGTGCGCCCCGGTGTAAAGGGGACCTGCACGTTATGACCGGCGTTATGGGCAGCCTGCTCGACGCCTGCGCACCCGGCCAAAACGATCAGGTCAGCAAGGGAGACCTTCTTCCCGCCAGTCTGCGAGCTGTTGAACTCCGTCTGGATCTGCTCCAGCGTCTGTAGTACCTGATTGAGCTCGGCTGGGTTGTTTACTTCCCAGTCCTTTTGCGGCGCGAGGCGGATGCGTGCCCCGTTTGCTCCACCGCGTTTGTCGGTACCGCGGAACGATGCCGCCGACGCCCAAGCGGTCGAGACCAGTTGGGAAACGGACAATCCCGAGGCGAGGACCTTCGCTTTGAGGTCGGCGATATCCTGCTCCCCGACCAACTCGTGATCGACGGCGGGGACAGGGTCTTGCCACAACAGCGGCTCTGCAGGAACCAGGGACCCGATATACCGGCTGCGGGGGCCCATGTCGCGGTGGAGCAGCTTGAACCACGCCCTGGCGAAGGCGTCTGCAAGATCCTCTGGGTTTTCGAGGAAGCGCTTCGAAATCGGCGCATAGACCGGGTCCTCCCGCAGTGAGAGGTCCGTGGTGAGCATCATGGGGGCGTGCTTCTTCGACGGACAGTGCGCGTCCGGCACGGTGGCTGCTTCAGCGGCATTCTTAGGAGCATATTGACATTTACCAGCTGGACTCTTCGTCAGCTCCCACTCGTGGGCGTGCAGGTTCTCGAAGAAGTTGTTGTCCCACTTCACCGGGTTATTGGTCCAAGCGCCTTCCAAGCCACTGGTGACCGTATCGCTGCCTTTGCCGCTGTCGAAGCTGTTCCTCCAGCCGAGGCCTTGCTCCTCTATGCTAGCCCCCTCCGGTTCGGGACCGACATTATCCTCAGCGGCAGCACCATGTGCTTTGCCGAACGTGTGGCCGCCGGCAATAAGCGCAACCGTCTCCTCGTCATTCATCGCCATGCGTTTGAACGTATTGCGAATGTATTTTGCTGCAGCGAGCGGGTCCGGGTTGCCGTTCGGCCCCTCCGGGTTCACGTAAATCAGGCCCATGTGGTCGGCGCCAAAGGGTCCCTCGATTTCTCCGTCGTCGCTGTGGCGCTCGTCTCCAAGCCACGTGCCCTCAGACCCCCAGTCAGTCTCGTCAGCCTCCCAGACGTCCGGGCGTCCGAAGGCGAAACCAAAGGTCTTGAACCCCATCGACTCCAGAGCGCAGTTGCCGGTGAAGATGAGCAGGTCGGCCCAGGAGAGCTTCTGGCCGTACTTCTGCTTGATCGGCCAGAGCAAGCGGCGCGCCTTGTCCAGGCTCGCGTTGTCGGGCCAGCTATTGAGGGGCGCAAAGCGTTGGTGGCCGGAGCCTCCACCACCCCGACCGTCACTGATGCGGTACGTGCCGGCGGCGTGCCATGTCATGCGGATGAAGAGCGGCCCATAGTGGCCGTAGTCGGCTGGCCACCAGTCTTGCGAGGTCGTCATCACCTCTTCGATGTCCTGCTTCAGCGCATCGACATCAAGGGTCTTAACCGCCTCAGCGTAGTCGAAATCCTTGTCCATCGGATCGGACAGGGGAGAATTCTGGCGGAGAACCTTCAGGTTCAACTGATCTGGCCACCAGTACTGATTGGAAGTCATTTCGTCCCTCCTTTGAAATGTTCTGAGTATGGCGCAACCTTCTGGAATCGTTGCAAGCCTGCGGAATGGGAATAATAAAGGGCATTCTCTCGTTCATAGGCAAGGGAATCTGGCTCGGGAAATGGCGCACGTTCGGGCGTCCACCCTCCGCAGTAGCGCTGCTACCGGGGACGGGTCGGAAGTACCAGGTTGACCCCTGAAACGCGCCGAAATCCTTTACAACGGTGCTTTGAGCATTCCCCGAACGATTCTGTGCGACGACAAGCGATTCATCAGGGACCCTGCTGGACCCTTGCGTACGTTTTCAGCGAATTGCATAGTACCGATAGCGGTGCCTTATTTTTCCTATACCTTGAGGAGGAACAAGAATGTTGACAGACGAACAGGTGCGGCAGTTTCGAGAAGATGGCTATCTTGTTTTTGAAGCCCTGATACAAGGCGAGCGATTGGCCTATTACAAGCAGGTGTTTGATGAACTAGTCGCAGAGGGGCGCAAGCTGACCGAGCAGGTGCCGCACTGGACGCTCGAGTTGGACGAGTGCGGTGAACCCCGGGCGGGTTTGTTGCACAAAATTCAGGGTATTTGCGTGGTCGATGCCCGCGTGTTGGAACTGGCGCGTGAAACGGCGATTTTAGACCGCGTAGCAGTATTGATTGGTGAAAATTTTGATGTGTTTGGCACCAAGTTTTTTCCAAAGTTGCCCAACGGCGGCACGTCAACGGGCTGGCATCAGGACAGTTTTTATTTTGGGACTGATACGGATCGCATTATCAGTTGCGGAATTTATCTGGAAGATTCAGATGTGGAGAATGGGTGTTTGCGGGTGGTGCCCGGCAGCCACCGGATGGGTGAGATTGTCGAGCACCGCAGAAATCCAAGCAGGCATGGCAGTTGGACAGAGGTCGATGAATCGCGGGCTGTGGATCTGGTCATTCCCGCTGGCACGGTTGTTCTGTTTTCCGCCAATCTCCTGCACGGTGCTTATGATAACCACAGCAATCGCACGCGCTATAGTACGGCATGGCATTATTTGCCCGAAGAACTCAATCCAGAAAAGTTTCTAAAGGGAATATACGAAGATCGACATGTGGCGTGTAAGCATTGAGAAGCGGGGGTTGGGTATTGGGGGCTGGTCGGTGTGTTTATGAACCGGCCTGAGAGGTTGCCAGTTGTACCCCGTTTCGCTGATTCGCGTAGGGCTGCTGGTGGTGCCCCACCTCAGCTACAGTTCGAGTTCGCCGCCTGACCTCCTCCGCGATTCGCTCTCTGCGCCGTGAGCGGTACCATTGATGTCTTCGATCAGTCGGTCGAAAGAGTGTCTTCGGCTTGTAGCTCATGTCGTGTTCCCCTATCGCCAACTCCTTACTTGACTACCCCTTGACGACCCCGGTTGCAAGTTGTAATTTAATTATTGCAATTTATTAGATCATGCGATAGCCAGTCAATCATGCAGACTCAAGTCGGGGACAAGGTACGCTTAAAGATCCCTCCCCACGCGAATGAACGTGGAGTCGTCGTCCGAGTTACGAAACGGACGATTCTTACTGAGGTTGCCGGCAATACGTTTGAAACCACGCCAGACGATTTTACCAATCTGAGCCTCGCTGCTCGAAAGGCGTGGGAGAGCATGCCTGATCGCCGGGTCGGGCGGCCGAAGGGTTCTTGCCACTGCGATCGTGTGTCGGTCACGCTGCGGATCGACCGCGAGCTATGGGATGATTTCCGACGATTGGAAGCAGCAGGCGTGATTCAAGATAGGACCGCCATAATCAATGCTCTGATCCAGGAGAAGACTGAGGAGCTGAAAACGAATGGGAATGGCGAAGAGGATAAGTAAGTCTCAACGAGAAGAGGTTCTGGACCTCCTATCGCAGGGCCATGACCGCAAGACGATCGCGGCACGAGTCGGCGTAACGCCGGCTCAGGTGTCCGCGATCAACGCTCACGTCACAATAGGTACTTATGAGCTATCCTCGCGTGCCAGCAACGAAGAACCGATCCGCCAGAGCCGCGAACGAGTCGACGCGATCCTCAAGGAAACTCGCAACTTGGACGGCGCGGACGCCTCGTTCGATCCCGTGCTGATTGGGGCTGACGCGGAAAGCGAAGAGCCGGTGTACTGGAATCCTGATCCAGCAAGTGGGTCAGCGAATCCCCACGTGCTCGTTCTGGGTGAAAGCGGCTTTGGTAAGACCTATGCGGTCTCCTGCCTGCTGACAGAGTTGGCACAACGCAGGATTCCATCGATCGTTTTCGATTACTCTCAGGGATTCTCGCTCGACAATTCACCACAAGAGTTCCTGCAGTTTGGCGAGCCGGAGGAGCTGGACGCAGGACGTAACGGCGTCAACATCAACCCACTTCAAGGATACCCGTTTGACTTACATGGGCCGGTGAGCGTCGCCCAACGAGTCGCAGACACGTTCAAGCGGATCTATTCAGGTATCGGCATCCAACAGCACGCGATGCTTCGGCAAGCGGTCCTTGATGTGCTGCCGGGGTCTGATGCCGAGGAACGACAAGAAGCTCCGCCTTTCCTCAACCTTCAGCATCAGCTTGAAAGTTATGCCGATGATCCGGGGCATCCGAATCGGCGACTCGCTGCGAATGTTGCGTCACACATCTCGACCGTGTTTGTGTTCAATACGTTCCGTTCAAACGGACAGGACATGCAGTGGGGCGATATGCTGCGTTCAGACGGAAGAGTATTTGTGGTGAAGCTGAAAGGGCTAGAATACTCGCTTGAGAAAGCCGTGACTGAGTTCCTGTTGTGGAACTTCATCGGGTATGTCGAATCGCTCGGTCCGGGACCGCTTCGGTGCTTTGTAGTGATGGATGAAGCCCACAAGTTGTCTTTCGATAATGGGTCACCGGCCGAGAAGCTGCTTCGCGAAGGCCGAAAGTTTGGGGTCGGCGTGGTTCTTGCGTCGCAACAGCCTGACGACTTCAGTTCTGTTGCGTTCGCAAACACGGCGACGAAGCTCGTGTTTCAGGTCGGGGACGACAACAGCAGCGTCTCGCGGCAACTACACCGGAAGATTCGCAATGCTCACTCGTTCAGCGACATCTACGAGGTCGTGACGAAATTGCCTCGTGGCTGGGCTTATGTTGTCACGGAGAATATCGGCCGCGTCACCCGCGTCGAGAGTTTTGAGGAAAGGGCGAAGCGATGGAAACAGTAGCCTCTGATCAAACGCGGAAAATCGTCCGTGAGAACCTCAATCGGATTCGCTTGATCACGGTCGCTGGTCCGCTGCTCTGCAACAAGTCACAGGCTTCCCGTGTCCTGCGTGTACTTCAGACTCGCAAACAGTGGGGTATCGATCCGCCTCTGGTGATGCTCGCCGTCCACGATGATGACGAAGCTGATGCTGCGGAACGGTTTCAAGCTGGGCCGGCTGCGGGCCTCGCACGATTCATCGTCAAACGACAAGGCGGACACAATCAAACGGTCGGAAATGCGGTTGAGTTATTCAGAAACGAGTTCATTGTGGACGCGGACCCATTTACCGCGAAGAGGCAGAGCCTGTATCTCACGAATCGCGGTGGCACGGGAAAGGCGAAATTCGTCAGCCCGTTTCTTGGCGGGCAAGGAACGACGTGTGGCGAATGGACTCGTCCGATGGTACGGAACAAGGACGGGACGATCACGAAAGGATTCATGAAGGCATCGGTCGCCGTCGGCTTTTGTCCGGTGGAATGCCCGTACTGCTACCTCAACATGCCATACACGGACGGCATGGACGTGGCTCTGAACTGGGAAGACCTAGCTGCTGAGCTACGGCAGAAGTGGTTTCAGTACGAATACCCAATCAACTTTGGCGAAACCAGCGGTCTCGTTGAGTACGACGAATGGTTTTCTGACGAGGATGGAAACGGCTCAATGATTCAGTTCGTCATCGACGCCTGCAACGAAGCCGAAGTCACACCGTTCTTCCTCACCAAGATTCGATATCCGCAGTACCTGAGATTCAACGGCAAGGTTCAAGTGGGGATTTCGCTCATGCCGGAGTCAGTTCGCCGCTGGGTGGCTCCTAACGGGTCGCCCGCCGAAGAATTGCTCGAAAGTCTCGCATGGGCAGTGGAAGCCGGAGCTATCGATCCGGTCATTCGCATGACAGCCGTTTGGCAGCAGATTGAAGAGTATCCTGATTTTCTCCGCTTGTGCCGCGACCGACTCGGAACAACTGGTTGGCGATTGACACTCGACATCCTCCGATTCACGCCAACAACGGCGTCCATCATCGCGACGCGATACCCGGAGGCGGCTGAGGTATTCGCACGTGAGATTGCACCTGACGGAACCACGTCGCTGCGAGAACTCGCTCGCCAAGCCAAGGGAAGCAAGAAACACGTAAAAAAGATCCGTCCCCCGGCTGATCGTCAAGCTGAGATTTTCATGTGGTTTCGCGAACAACTAAACGAATTGGGCTGTTCAGACGTTATGCTGACGCCGTGCAAAGGTGACCCGAACGAACTTACGCCGCTGGCAAGACTCAAAATAATCAGTGCAATGCCGTGTGCATGCTACGGAACGACTCCACCCCAAAGGACCAATCATGGCTAAGAAGGAAAGACGGGCTTGGGAGCGTCTTGCTACTGACGAGCAAGTGACGCTGTTAGAGAACTTGGACGACGATGAACTTGCGGGCCGTTTTGACAAGGCGATGGATTTCTTTCAGCACGTTCGTGAGTTCTTCGGGAGCTTGCCACAGCAGACCGTCGAGCCGCGTGCGATCCCACACAATCCGCCAAAAGACCTTGTCGTCAGTGCCCGTCGGGACCTTTCCTTCTATGAAGCCAACTTTGAATTGATCGACAACTCGATCGACAAATGGAGGTCTGAAGGAGCCAAGCGTAACCTCAAGATCGACATTGATTACGATCTCGAATTGCTTACGGGAACATTCTTTGACAATGCAGGTGGCGTGGACGAGAGCGATGTCTACAAAGTGTTCATTCCCGGTGAGACAACAAATCGAGACTTCTCAAAAAACACAATTGGTTCGTTTGGGATGGGTGCAAAGAAAGGTATTTTCCGATTAACGGATGGTGCCAAGATCGTTTCATGTACAGCGGCCACGTTTTCCGCCACAAGCGAGGTTCCAGAAAAGTGGGAATTGAAGCCAAATTGGGAAACGATGGACGGGAGTGCGAAACCGATCGGAGCCGGCAACACACACATCTATTTCTACAAGTTGTTTGCACCGCCAACCCAAGATGAGATCGACGAGTTGATCAAACGTGTCGGGATCATTTACCGACCGCTGCTGGCTGGAGAAATTGTGAGTCGCCGAATCGTCATCACGGTCAACGGTGTTGAGGTTGAACCTGCAATGGATGTTGATTGGTCCAACCCAAGGGACGCTGGCCCGCGTGTCTATACGTTTTCACACACATTCAAGGACTTCCTCCAGTCTGGAAATGACATCAAGCTTGATTTCGGCTTCAAGTGTGGTTTGACGCGGAAACTGCCCAGCAAGAAAGAGGGACTTCAGCCAGATTGGGGCGTGGATGTATACGGCAACGGTCGTCTGATCGAGAAGTTCCTTAAGACGGAATTCGGATTTGGTACGTCGGGGCTCGCGACGGGAACCAAGGGGCACGACTTGTTCCGAGGTGAGCTAATCATCACTGGGCACAGTTTCGCAATCCCATGGGATACACACAAACGTGAGTACATGCATGATCACCCAGTAAGCATTTGGCTGAGGCAGACGCTTCGCCCCATCGTCAAAGCGTACGCGGACATCGGACGCAAGTTTGCGAATGACACTGGTCTTCGTCAAAGCGAACTAGAGGCAAAACCTCTCGAGAGTGCGGCGTCTGTCTCGGAAGTAAAGCTCAACGTGAGCCAGCCGGGAACCTCGTCATTGCCGAAATGGTCGTTTGGTTCACGGCCGAAAAAAACGTCGGAAACCAACGGTGATGCCCGCAAGAGAGAACCCAGTGAATCCAAGGCAGAGATGGCGGTCACGGAAGAGGATGATGAGCGAGTCGTGACGCTGACTTTTACTCCAGTCGAGTTCGACGAATTACTGGAGCGATTTGCAGTTAACTGTGAAGAGGAGATGGCGAGCGCGATTCGCGACTGCTTGTTGTCGGGAATCGCGCTCTCCGTTCCTGCTCCGACGTTGGAGAAGGCTTTGAAGGTCTTCAAATGTGATGGTGACATAGGCAAACTCTCATACACCATTCGCGATCAATTCCTCAAGAAGATCGAATCCTTAAAGTAGGGTCTTTCTGTGACAGCAACCTATGGCGATGTGCCACAGCCATATCGCATCCAGAAGCGATTGGCGTTGAACCAGTGTTTCCGATTAATTCGCAAGGATTTTGGCCTGCCGCAAAAGTTCGCTTACGTCACGTTCGGAGGCGAAGATCTTTATGACGCGATGGACCTAGTCGGCGTCTTCAATGTGCGGGACCACGAGATAGGAATCATATCTTATGAACATGACACAGACTTGGCCCAGCGCTCGCAAGAGTGCCCTGTCGCCACAACACTATCGAAGGTCAAGACAATCACAATAGACATTATCCCCGCTCAGTTTCCCTCGGCACTAGAGAAGCTGGAAGCAATCCGATCAGACTGCACCTTTGTTTACTTTCTCGACTATACGGGCACATTCAAAGACAAAGAAGCGAATGACTTGGAGTATCTGTTGGACTCTGGGCTCATGCGAATTGGAGATTTTTTGTTAGTAACGTCGTGCCTCACACCGCGAGTGATTCACAATCAAAACATTATGGGGAAGTACGACCGATCGTTCCGACTGTTTTTCCAGCCGTCTCGACTCGACAAGGAATTTCGCGGGAGAAACCACGTTGACCTACTCGTCGCGATTAGCTTCAGCCGACGAGAGAGTAGTCTCCGTAAACTCGGTCAGAAAGAAATACCCAGTCCACAATTGCTTGGAAAATTCAAGTACCGTGACAGTCGAAGTCCCATGGGACTATGGCTCTACCGAGTCGAGCGAAAGGACGGCAGCTCTCGCAAGCTAGATGACGTTCACTTTGACGAGTTTCCGCACGCATTCGCGATGATGCCGGAACCGGAAGTCCCAAACATCTTCGACTGACATTGCTACGTTGCGACCAGTTCTGCATGATAGAGGAATACCTCGCGAAATGCTTGGGCAACTCTGCCCTCGCCACCAAGATTGAAGCTGGCATTGCGAACTTTCGCATTCAATCGCCACATCAGCCCCTCAATGGAGTTGTAGTTGTGAACCGAAAGTGACGTGTACTTGCGATGATTGTAGTCGAGAAACGGAAGTAACTTGCCGTTCAGATAGTGCAAATCGAAGAGTATCCCGACTTACTTCAATTGAGCCGAGAGCGACTTGGCACAGCTAGTTGGCGACTTACGTTGGACATCCTACTATTCGCGCCGACAACGGCATCCATCATCGCGAAACGATACCCAGAAGCGGCCGAAGCATTTGCCCGTGAGATTGCACCCGAAGAGACGATATCACTAAGTGAACTCGCTCGTCAAGCCAAGGGAAGTAAGGAACACATAAAGAAGATTCGACTGCCTACTCACCGTCAGGCGGAGATTTTCATGTGGTTTCGCGAGCGACTTAACGAACTGGGCTGTTCTGATGTGATGCTGACGCCCTTTTGCAAAGGCGATCCAGCGGAATTGACGCCACTCGCACGCCTTAAAGTCATTAACGCCATGCCCTGTGCCTGCTACGGCGTTTCGCCGCCGCGTTTGCTAAAGGAGAGAGTTCCAGATGCCTTGGACACAACTAGATGACGAATTCACCATCGACGACATTGGTGCCCGTTTGCTCGCGAATCTCGCACGCGGCATGTACACACATGAGGGCGTGCTCCGGGAGTACGTACAGAACGCGTGTGACTCCTATCAGGAGTTAAACACGCTGCCAGAGCACCCAACAATCAACGTTCGCGTTGTGGACAACTTTACGATATCGATCCAAGACAACGGAATCGGGATGGATGAAGCGGCGATAAAGGCGTGTAAGAAAATCGCCGTATCACCGAAGTCGGAACTTGACGGGAACATGACTGGATTTCGCGGGATCGGGATTTGGGCCGGGTTTCAGGCGTGTGACAGGTTGGAGATTGAAACGACCAAGGAAGGCGATGGGAAGCGCTACCGTCTTGCGATTGACTTCGCGAAAATCATCGAACATGTACATGAAGACATTAACATCAAAGAGTTACTTGACGATCGCTTTCGCATCGAGGCAGATGGAGCCCCGGAGACCGACCACTACACGATCGTCAAGCTTCTTGGACTTCAAGGCGACTACCTCAAGTTGACTGATGCTGAGGAGCTAAAACGGATTGTAAGCCAGAATCTTCCCTGCAAGATTGACCCGCAGTTTGAACATGCGACAGTGCTCAGCCAACACCTACATGGGATTGAAGGCTATCAAGAGTTTCCGATCCTCGTCGAAGGCGGGGAAGTCTTCCAACAGTTTCCGGCAGACCTCGAAAAACCTTGCTTTAAGACGCTCACGGCAAATGGCGAGGAGTATGCACGCTGCTGGTATTGTTCTGACCATCGATCGATTACGCCCCGGGACTTTCAATATCGCAGTTTCCGCCTTCGCATTCGCAACTTTGCAGTTGGGCCGATTGGGATATACGACGATGAGGATGGGTCGGCATTCGGGATTGTAAACAAGCTCAAGCTGTCCAGCCGCACACATCTCCACTGGCACGTAGGTGCGGTCCACATCACGAATCCTGCCATCGTACCAGATACTCCTCGCACAGCACTTGAGCTTGATGTAATGGCTCGCCGAGCTATCGAAGCGATTCGTGGCTTCTATGAGGACCGCATCGCGGACAGCCGAGCACTGTCACAGTTCAATACGAAGAAGAAGGAACTAGACTTCGCACAAGAAATCGTCGACGCCCCAGATGAAATTACTCCCGATAAGATTTCGGATCAACTGGAGAAGCTTGAGCAACAGCGTACGTTGACGCGGGGCAGGACTCCGCAAGAGAAGGTAAAGCGTCGTCTTCGTACACTGTTAGCAACGCAGGATTTAAAAGACCGTCGAAACCGACTTATTACCGCACTCACGGAGCTGCTGGAACAGGAAGCTGAAGACGAGGTTGATGAGGACACTAAAGATGATGTCGAAGCCACTGAAGAAGATAAGCCGGATGACGATGGAGGCGATGTGGACGATGACGCACAACCGAGTCGTGATGAAGAACACCTCGAGTTCGACGCTGAAGAACTGCTTTCTGACATCGTCCACGTGGTTGAAAACAAGCTGCCGGCTGATGACGAGTCTATCACAGACATCTGCGAAGGGATCTATCAGGTCTTTCGCCAACATGGATTGATAGAGTAATGCCATTCAATCGGTTTCCAGACAGTCAAGCCAAGCGTGAGCTACGTCGGCGTGACGCTCGGAGTATCAGGGCATTTCGATCCTTGCACAAGATTCAACTGGGCCTGACATACTGCGGCATGCCAAGTGTGGAGTTTTTGGATATTTCGGCGTGGCATGACGAGTTACGGTCTGTGTGTGCGGTGGAAATGGAGGAAGATGTCCTGTCGGACATGCGTATAGAATGGGATCGTAGATCACTCGATTTGCCCATACACTTCGTTCAAGACAATGTTCTGGAGTTCCTCGTAAATACGAACGATGTCTATGACCTTTACAATTTGGATTTCTACGGTGGATTCGTGTATCCAACCGCAGAGGGTAACTCTCGATGTGTCGATGCAATTCGCAGCCTTATTCACCAGCAATCGCAACGAAGCGACTCATTCATCTTGATCGCAACGTTTAACGTCCGCGACAAGGGTGCTAAGGAATACTCCCAGTTCATAGACAACGTTCCGGAGGCTTTGCGCGGCTGGAAAGGTATTGAGGAGTGCTGTGAAGCTCACCAGCGAAACCAGGCAACGCGACTCAAACTGTGCTTTCCTTTTCTCTGCTGGCAAGTAGGCATGTCATATGGTTTCGCTGTGCACTTTGAAATACCGACAGTTTATAGTAGTTCCACAACAGGCACGGATGGAGAGCACCATCTCGTTCACTTCTATGCCGAATTCGTGAAGCAACCGGGAGCTCTACCCGATCTGACGCAAGCAGATTCTCTCGCAGAGATAATCAACTATCCCCTGCGTCGAATGGACAGGATGATCCCGCGGACCGAGCTCTATCCGCCGCAGGTCGAACGACCAACTTGACGCAAATCAGACAGACATCGGTTCCATCGCGTTGTACACTTCTCGGAACGCCCTCGCTACTCGACCCTCGCCGCCGAGATTGAAACTCGCGTTGCGAACTTTCGCATTGAGTCTCCACATCAACCCTTCGATTGAGTTGTAGTCGTGTACTGATAGCGACTTGTACTTGTGGCGATTGTAATCGAGGAAAGGAAGCAGCTTTCCATTCAAGTGGTGTAGATCGAAACCTTTGTCTTCGATGTACGGTCGGTACTGCTCGAACAATGGCGTGCTTGGCACTGGAGTGAACAGCATGGGAATCACAGAGCCGACTCGGCTTGAGGCAAATGTGATTGTGTCGTACACCGCTTGCAGGTCTTCGTCTGGCAGGCCGAAGAGAATGAAGCAGTTGATGTCTTGGCAACGCAACTTGAAGCCGGCCTTCTCCGCGTTGTTCAACGCGTAGAAGAACTTGTCCATGTTTGTGTGCGTCCGTTGCCACGATTTGGCCATGTTCGCATTGACGGTTTCGAGCGGCAGGTATAACCTCTTGAAGCCAGCGTCACGCATCAGTTGGACGGTGTCTTCGTGCAGCAGGCGGACTTCAATGCCCTCTGGTGCGTGCAACTCGATCCCTTTCAAATCGCGGTCGTCACGAATCAGTCGACAAAGCTGCTTGAAATTATCTCTGCCGAGCAGCAGGTTGTCCTCATAGAAACAGAATTCCCGAATTCCTTGCTCAAACCGCCGCTTGATCTCATCGTACGCAACCTCGTATTCCCGAACCCAGATCTTTCGGCCTTCGTTCAAAACGTTGGCCGAACAGTAAGCACACTTGAAAGGACAGCCACGACTCGTCGTCATGATGAGGTAATCGGGCAATTTCTCGCCTTCTTCGCCATCTTCGTCGTCGCCTGCACCGTCCTTGTCGTACAACTCAATGGCAAGTGGGAGTGGATTCGCATCGGGGATCGTCGCGGACACTACGATGTCACGCTTCTTCTGCTTGGCATTAAGCGGATCCAACTCGCGACCCATCAAGTGCAGTGGATCATTCAACCCGAGGTTCTGCATCGCGTGTTCGGGAATGAGCGTCGGGTAGATTCCACCAACACGGAACACGGCCTTCGGAAACACTTGCCGACAGACTTCGATCACGTCGCGAGTGCTTTCCCACCAGTACGTCATGATCGACGAAATCCAGATTTCATCTGGCTCTGGAAAGGCTACTTCGTCGAACAGCGATTCACGCACATACCTTGCACGTACCTTGATCGCTTCGAGCCGTTTCCGCAGTTCCTTTAGCGGCATGCCGAACACGTACTCGATCTTTTCGTCGGGCTGCGGTTCGTAGTCCGTCCACTTGCCCGGCGTGAAGGGTTCGTCCGCTGAGCCGAGTTTTCGTACACACCGCATCTGCTTGGGTACGGTTCGCCGCTTGTTGGCCTCCATGCAGTCGATCAGCTTCAGCATGTAGCCCTTGCCCTGAAGCCACGATGCGACACGCAACAAGCCATAGGGCATGCTCCAGTTCGCCCAATACTGTACGTCGTAGACAGGCGGACTAATCAATAATGCTGAGGGGGGACGCTTCAAGATTCCAAACCTCGCGATGTAAACTGTTTCGCAGCAACTCGGCACCCATACTGCCGTTCAACAAGTCGAACGACCGGTTCCGTACTTTCTCGTTGAGGAACGCCGCCATTCTGTAGAGGTCATGGTACTCGTTCCGGGTGATTCCGTTGTACTCGGCGAACGGAAATCTGTGTGGAGACAGATCAGCGTACGGAAGATCGTCCAGATAATCCTTGTGCCGTTCGTATAGCTCTGTTCCTGGCACGGCCGTGTACGGCTTGAGGATGACACTCCCAAACGTGCTGAGAACGGTGAAACTACGACGGACGATCCCTTCCAGTGTTTCGTCCGGGCGTCCAATCCACACGAATCCGCAGGTTTTGTTTCCATCAGAAAGATCAATCCCCGCTTCCAGCAGGTAGGCCCGACACTGCTCGTATGCGGCCTCATCTAACTCCAATTCCTCCTTGGACTGCTCAAAGTACAGCTCCGCGAACGTTCGTTCCGCGAATATCTTCGCTAAGTCTGGCGTGACCCGTTCGGGATGCACTCCCGATATCGCATGAAATCTCAGGTGTTGATGGAGGTTCTTCGTGCTCTCGACGATCTCCCGAAGTGGCTTGCCCTTGTCGCGGCAAATGTCGTCCTCGGCATCAAATACGGCAACACGAAATACTCCGAGTTCGATCGCTTCCTCGATCGCAGGGATGGCTGTAGCTGGATTGAGGGGGACCGAAATGAATGGAGGTCTCTCGGCTTCGTAGAGCTTCAGTGATGATCCCTCGTCGGCATGATTTAGCGGCGTCCTGACGACCAGGTCGGCATCGCAGAAGTCCACTGCGTTGTCCAGCATAAATCGTGGGTAGTTGCCCAGCACCGCCAGTGTCGCGTCTGGCAACCAAAGGCGTAGCTTCGTGCATAATTGGTGAATGCTGGCGTACCAATAGCTGCACAGCGAAGTGATCCATACTTGAGTTGGCTCGCCTCGCTTGTTGCCGGCACGTCGCTCGACCAGCCAGTCATTGAGTGCGTCGAATGGTTTTCCGAATCTCCACATCGGATATGTGTAGGCGAAGTCTCCGTCACCAACTTCTTTGTATCGCTCTCGCCCAATCAACCCTTTCTTTTGAACGCGGCCTTTGTCGTTGGGTAGCATGAAGTCAAACAGCTCAACGCTGCACTTCTTGCTGCTCTTGAGGTACGCCCCGGCCCTGAGTAGATCCAGTGGTTGATTCCACCGCAGCCAGCTATAGCGTGTCTCGAACACTGGTGGGTTTACCAGCAGTATCCGGTCACCCTTTTGCACCTGCTTCAGCAGTGTTTGTCCTGTGACAGACTTAGTCATTGGGCTGCGTAGTGAAAGACAACAACGTTATGGCCATTTCCATCATCTGATCGGCGTCGCCATCGGCTGCTGTTCGTGCCAGTACCCATGCTAGGGCAGTCCGCAGGAATCCCCGCTCGTCCATCTGCGACTTTGCAGCGTGGCCCCAATTGACGAGAATTCGGTCCTCCTTGAAGTCGATTTCAGCAATCGGTTGACTCGCCGTGCCCTTCTTGTGGATGACGTCGAACCGCCGTTTGAACAACACGAGTCCGTTATCCCATTCAGGGCGAGATACGTCGATTGTCACCTGTGCTTTCTCATAGTCTATTGCTGCTGCTTCCGACTGGCGTTTCGCCTGATTGACCGCCATTCCGGCCACTTTGTTGGGAATGTCAAATCCTGCCGGCTTCGCGGATACCAACCCGTTCGAGTGCGATTTGTTCGACTTGAGCATCTCACGTATCGCTCTCGCTTCTTTTCCTCCGTCGGTCATCAGGTGTGTTATCCCCGCCGACACATCGTCCATCGCACGCCGGATGCACGCCGCACGACTCAAGGTGCTGTTGAGTGACGACCTCGCTTGGCTTCGTTTCAAGACGGCGTCGATCGTCCTGCCGAGATAGCCGCCAACCTTTTCACCGTCGCCACGGAAATACCGACGCAGGGTGAGAAAATCACCACTCTCTTCGTAGAAATCCTCGCGACCTGGATTGAGTGCATCCACCGCGTCCAAGCCGCTCAGCACATTTATCTCGCCAGTGATCTGGCTCAATGCGGCCTTATGTGCTCCCGTTAGGAGGAATTCTGCACCGAGAAACGTCGGATCGCCGATGGCGACACCGCGGACGCGTATCGAAACGCCTCGATACTCGGCTGGGAACACGACGCTTTCGTAGCCGAGAAGAAACCCCTTTGCGACAAGACCACCCTCGTTGATGTCCACCTCCGTGATCATATCTTTGTGCAGCGTCGCTGCGTCCGGCTCGAACGGATAGAGAGGACGAGTCAACGCGCTCTCCGTTTTGTTGTGTCGAAGAGTCAGTTTATCCAGTGTCGGTGGCGACGCATCCTCCAAGAGGGCTTCAAGATGTTCAGCTTGATCTGGTGCCGTCGCGTAGTCGATTGGCGTGCAACGAGACAAGTGCCACGCGACCTGTTCAAACCCGCTGCGACTCGCAACATTTCGAACGAAGCCCTTCCGGCGATCTGCTCTGAGTTCGCGTTTGACAAACGACTTCAATCCTTCGATCGCGACCTTTGTCCCGTCCTTTGACTCCCGTGGCAGCTCGCGGACTTCGATCAACGTGAAATCGGACAGCTTTTCGAGGTCGGCAGAATCCGCAAGCTTGAGCAAGCGATCAAAGTCCAGAGTCGCTTGGAAACCCAACCTGTTGCAGTCGATCGTAATTGCAATGTCGACCGGACCAAAGTCCTTCTTGAAGGCAAGGCGACCAGTATTCGCGTTCAACTCGTAGTTGGTAGCAGCAACCTTCGACCGTTTTCCAGACCGCGTTACCTCGAACTTGCACACTTTATTGAGTAACTGCGGGTCAATTGGTACTCCGAGAACGCTGACTATGTCGATGTAAGGTGACGTCTTTTCGACCGAATGTGTTTGTTTGAACTGACGAGGACTGCTCGAAGTAACGACCATCCGATCGCAGTAGCGAGCAAGTGCAAGGAAGCCTATGCCCTTGTTCCCAATGCGGCTTCGCTTTTTCTTCGGCGTCCTTCCCTTTGACCATTTGCGGCTACTGCCACCGATCCGCGTGAAGTCGGATCGAAACTCAAACGGACTCATCCCGTTGCCGTCATCCGCAATGGTCGCAGACGTGAAGTCGTCCGCAAACTCGATTGAAACATCGGCCGCGTCGGCGTCGTACGCGTTGCTGACGAGTTCTTTGAATGCTTTGATGAACGGCTTGTAGACGCCGGACAGCTCTCGAAGAATCGACGGGTCAACGCCGCCGACGCTCATTCCCTGCTTCGATGATTCTCTCACTCTACTTTGCTTGCTTTTTGACGGTGGACGAGCGGATAGGAAGAATAAACGGCATTCTCTCGTTCCCAGGCAAGGGGAATCTGGCTCGGGTAATGGCGCAGGTTCGGGCATCCACCCGTCCGCAGTAGCGCTCTACCGAGGACGGGTGGCGGAAGTACCAGGCTGATCCCTGAAACGCACCAATTCCTTCACAACGGCACTCTGAGCATCCCCGAACGATTCGGTGGCGACGATAAGCGATTCATAGAAATTTTGGCGTGGAGACTGTCGTCTTCAGGCGACAGAGGAAACGCCGATTCTCCCTTTGGTTTTTACGGGTTGACAAGGTTTTCCATACGAACTGTATTGGTCTGTATGAAGCGAGTTATTCAAATCCAACTGCTCCCCTCTGCCGATCAGGCCACGGCTTTCTTAGCGACCATGCAGCGTTAATGCCGCGTGTGATTGGGTCGCCGAGCGAGCCTTTGAGCGCAAGCTGGCCAATCGTTATGCCCTGCATAAGCTATACTATTATAAAGTGCGCCAGCAGTTTGACCTGCCCGCGCAAATGGCCTGTCTGACCTTTGCCCAAGTGGCAGCGGCCTACAAGCGCGACAAGAGCAAAAAGGTGTCGTTTCGCCCGCTGGCGTCGATGCCCTATGACCGGCATCTGCTCCACTACAGAGACTTCAAAGAGGTCTCCCTTTCTACGCTCCAGGGTCGTATCGTCGTGCCGATGGTCATGGGCGACTACCAAGCCAGCCAGCTCGGCCACGTCAAGCGGTATGCCGAGTTGGTGCGTCGGCGCGATGGGAAGTGGTTCTTGATGGCTACGGTCGAATACGACGACGCGCCGCCGGTCGATCCTGACGACTTCCTCGGCATCGACTTGGGCGTAGCCAACCTTGCCACGGACTCGGATGGTCAACGGCACTCGGGTGCCGACGTGGAGCGGGTGCGCCTTACGTGCCAGACGCTGCGCCAGCGCCTTCAATCGGCGGCTGACCTGGCCAAGAACCATCGGGCGCGCAAGCGCATCCGCAAGAAGCTGCATCGGCGCGCGCTCAAAGAAGCCAACTTCCGCAGAAATACCAACCACGTCCTCTCCAAGCGTATCGTTGAGCAGGCTAAAGACACTATCCGGGGTATTGCCCTCGAAGACCTCAAGGGCATCCGGGATAGCATCCGGTTTCGCAAGCCTCAACGTGCCCGCATGACGGGATGGGCTTTTGACCAACTGAGGCAGTTTATCGCCTACAAGGCGCAGGCCGCTGGCGTGCGGGTCAAGAGGGTTTCTCCCAAGCATACCAGTCAGATGTGTTCTCAATGCGAACATGTCGAGCGGGCTAATCGCTTATCTCAATCTCGGTTTTGTTGTCGTCGGTGTGGACACCAAGCTCATGCCGATGTCAACGCGGCTCGGAACATCCGAGCCAGGGCTCTGTGTCAACGAGCCTATAGTTTCGGCCTCCCTACCGCTGCGGCGGCCGGGTGAGCCAGGGACAAGCCTCCTCCTTCAGGGAGCGGTAGTTGACGTCCATAATCCAGTACACAAAATCACTTCCTGTAGTCGCTGAACCAGATGTTCTCGTTTGCGGAACGGGGCTGGCGGGTATTGGTGCGGCTGTTGGCGCGGCACGGAACGGTGCTTCTGTGATGGCAGTCGACCGCATGGGATTTGCCGGTGGGTTCTTTACCAACATCATCGGCTCGGCGTTCGATGGATTCGTCTACGAAGAGACTGGTAAGCCTGTTGTGGGTGGACTTGTCTTTGAGATGCTCGAACGAATGGGGGTGGTTGAGCCCGGGCAGGCTCGACAGCTCTCATACAACGTGAACGGTGATTTCACCGAGGTCGAAAAGCATCCTGATCGCGTAATTCCGCGCACTGATCCGGAGTTGTTCAAGAAGGCTGCGGATGACGTTTTAGTCGAGTCTGGCGTGAATCCGCTTTTCCACACACAGGTGTCTGACGTGATCGTGAAGGGAAACCGGGTGGACAGTGTCGTAGTCAGTAACAAAGACGGCCTCGTCGCTATACGACCCAGGTGCGTTATCGATGCCACGGGTGATGCCGATGTCGCCGCCTGGGCAGGATGTCCATACGAGGTCGCCGAGTCGCTTCAGCCGATGAGCTTGCACTTCCGAGTTGGCTTTGTTGAACTTACATTTGAGCTGCGTCGTAAATGTGCGGCCGTTCTGGAGCAGGCACGTGCCGCAGGAAAGATCGGCCTTTATGGTGGTCCGTGGCCGGCAACTTTCTCAGGTCGAGACATCTATTTCAATGTGATTCGCACCCCCGGAAACGCAACTAATCCGCAAGACTGGACGAACGCAGAAATCCAGGGCCGACGCGATGCGTGGACCATGTTCGAGCTCTGGAAAGAAGCACTACCCGAGTTCAAAGACGCATACTTTTTTACCAGTGGTCCGACTGCTGGATCGCGAGAATCCAGAAGAATCGTCGGCGATTACATGCTGACCGGCGACGATATAAGAACTGCGAAACGACAGGATGACGTGGTAGTGCTTGGGGCGTGGAGGATAGACCGGCATCCTGAGGACGCAGCCGGGTATCACGATCAGCCGATCGTAGCGCCGTACGATATTTCGTACAGAACGTTGCTGCCGCAGGGCGTAGAGAATCTCTGGGTTGCGGGTCGTTGTCACTCGGCAACTTCAGAGGCCCTAGCATCAAGTCGAGTCACAGCCAACTCGATGGGCATGGGGCAGGCTGCTGGCACTGCCGCTGCGCTAGCAAGGGCAACAGGTGTGGATAGTCGTGGCGTGCCGATGGCCGAGCTACAGGATCGATTGATTGCTGCTGATGTAATTCTCGATCCCGAATCAGCGATGCAGGGGCTATAGCTGAGAGTTCGAAAGTGTTGCGAGCCAACGCGGGACGCAGGATGGCGACGGCAGCCGTACCGAAGGAGGACTCCAATGCGCACCAGAAGCTCCGCTCCCTTCTTCCTGCTGACCTTGGTCTTTGCCGGCTGTGACCGTTCCACGGAACCGGACGGGCCCGGGTACCTCGAGATACGGGAGGTGACCGTCGGCCCCACCCTGGCCAAGTGCTACGGCGTGGGCCTGCAGTCATGCATGGTGGTCGACGGCGAGTTCTTCTACGATGGAATCGAAGAATTCGAATACGAGGCCGGCTACGACTATCGCCTGCGGATCGGCAAGTACGATCCCTGGGCTGGGGAGGAACCGCCGCAGGACGCCGGTCTATACGCCTACCGTCTGCTGGAGCAACTGGAGAAGACCCCGGCACCATCCACCCCCGCAACCTTGTCGGTGGGTCCGACGCGGGTGAGATGCGCCCGGAGTGACGACTTCTGCCTGGTGGTGGACGGCGCGCCGTACGACGACATGATCACTAGCTTTGAATACGAGGCCGGCTACCACTACATCCTCGCGGCCAACAGGTATGGCGATGGCCGGTACGTGTTGAGTGAAGTCGTCTCGAGAACCAAGGCCGCGGGCACGGAAGAGGAGATAACCATCGATCCCCACAGGGTCGAGTGCGACGACGGCTATCCCGGGTACTGCAAGGTCGTCAACGGTGCCCCCTTCCGCGGCGAGATCGTGGACTTCCAGCCCTGGCACGACTACGGCTACCGCCTGCGCGTCGAGAGGTTCGGCATGTTTCCCGACAGTATGACCGGGTCACCCTATGTTCCGGCCTACGGCTATCGCTGGCTGGAGACGCTCGAGCGTACTCCAAGCGATTGATTACCTCCTGACAGACGGCAGGAAAGTATCGGCTGGCCTGATTCGATCGGGCCAGCCGATTGTCGTTTTGGTGCAAGAAAATCCCCTGGTTCAACGACCGACGATCGTTCGTGACACGCTCACGTCGCGTGTTCAGAGCCACGCGGAGAAAGCGCGTCACTCATCGCCCAGTTGTGTGTTTCGCCGTGCGATCCGCTCGAGCTGCGGTTGAATGGCCGACATCACCGCGGCAAAGACGACCAACGCCCAGCCGACGGACAGAACCAACCTAGCGCCCACGAGGATCCGCGCCGTCGCGGAAACCGGGGTGATGCCGGTGTAGTCCTGGGCGAGAGCCGAGAAGAACGAGAACGACAGCCAGTCGCCGATGCCGGCGTCGGCGGCACCGCCGAACGAGCCGGGGCTGAAGCGCTCCAGCATGCCGCTGAACCCCGCGAAGACGACAATGATCACCAGATATCCCGCCGAGAAACCGCCGATCGGGATCCACATCACGCGGAGATACTCAACGAGCTGCACGTATACGTTGAGGCGCGGCTGCAACCAGATCGCGAATGCGCGTGCTGACAGGAAGATGACAGTAGGGACAACCAGCATCCCCAAGGGAATCAATAGGACAGTCTGCAGCCAGCCGGACTCCCACACCCCGATCCCGCCGTTGATGACCACGGCGGCGAGGAACACGAGGAGCAGCCACACCGGCGGCCGGGAATGGAGTTGGCCTTCCAAGTTGCGGTTGAAGTAGCCCGCAATGAGTGCGTTCTGCGGCGCGTAGAGAAGAAGGATGAACACAGAGACTCCAAACCCAGGCAACAATCCGAACCCAAGCAAAGCGGCCACCATCAACGCCCCGATGCTCGTTTCGCGATACCCCGAGAGGCGCGACGGACCCAGTCCGTCAATCAGGCCAAGGGCCAGCGGCGCCAACACCGGCGGGGCCATGAAAAAGGCTCCCGACGCGCCCGACGTGACACCCGCGACGAGTGCGGCGAGGATGCTGACAGCCGAACCGATCAGAATGCCCGTCGATCTCCCGCTCCGTTGGCCCATACGCAAACTGAGGCCGACGCCCATGGCGAAACCGCAACCCGCCGCGATCAGGACCTCGCGGTGCACGCCGGTGGTCGCGTAGCCGAACGGTACGACGACGACGGCGACCACGACCGCCACCTGCACGGATCGCCAGACTGCGCCGGTCACCGCCGACAGCCGCGTGCGGTCCTGGTCAAGCTGGTCGACGGACACTGCGGCTCCCTCCTCGGGTATTCACCGGGTCTCCGCCTACGGCTCTGCCCGCCCTCATGTGTTTTGCTTCCTTAAAATACATGTAAATTTCTCTTTCTTCAAAACTGAATTGACAATCTGAAACGGAGATGCTTCCAGTTCCGCTATGAGATCTTCAGCGAAGAAAAAGTGCAAATAGTGTGGGGCTCCCAACACGAATCCATCCCCTTCTTCTAAGGTCTCATAGTCGGGAGCAAATTGATGATGGTTGTCATCGTAAATCTCCTCGTAACTTTCCAGTATAGAATCCAAGACTGTCTGCGACATTAAAACTTCGCCATTCGGATATAGCACACGCGCGATCTCTTCTAAAAAAGCGATTCGCGATTCGCGGTGCGGGACATAACAGTAAACATTCCCCATAAATGCAGCGGGAAATGAGGCAGCGGGAAAAGGCAGAGTCGGCATTTCATATTGTAGAAATGTCGCGTTGACGCGTTCCTTTTCAGCAAATTGCTGTGCTTGTTCAATCTGTTTTTTAGCGACATCAATACCAGTGACGTTATATCCTTGCCGCGCAAGTGCAAAGCACAATCGTCCTGTCGCACATCCGATGTCTAACAGACGGCTGTCTGCAGGAAACTTTTCAACAAACGCTTGTTCTGCCTCTCCGATACCGATTTTCAGATCTTCTATTCGGATTTCAAGTTCTCCAGGATCATTGTACTTTTCCTCTACGGAAGCCAGTAATCTTTGGGATTCTTGTGATTTTTTAGTTTTCATGTGGAAGTTTTACTCCGACTGGTACGGCACCGGGATAGCGTCCCCGTGCCAGGGGAAGGCATAGGTCGGCCGGTGAGCAAAGCGGCGCATGCCCACGTCCAGCCGGATGGACGTGCCGGGGGGGAGTTGCACCGCGAAATACTTCGACTCCACCTCGACGGTCTGCCCTTCATGCGTCAGTTCGACAAATTCGTGCTCGGCGAAAGCCCCAGCCTGCACGATCAGGGTGCGCGTCTCGCCGGCGTTCAGGTTGACAAGCTGAAGACCTGCGCTGTCAGCTCCCAGTTTGTCGACGAGGGCAGCCACGTCGGGTGGCAGGCCCGGCCGCGTGCGGTCTGCATCGAAGTAGCGGACGGTGGCGCGCAACAGCCCTCCGGTGTACACCGATTGCGGCGCCCCCATTGTCACCTGCGTCAACCCCTTGGTGTAGACCGTAGTGGGGGGAGAGGGGTTGTCCGCGATCAAGGTCTGGGCATCGCGGGTTTCGTTCAGTATCGACTGGAAGTCAGTCTGGGCATTCTGGTACTCGGCCTGCAGGATCTTCTCGGGCCAGTCCGGGTTCTTGCCGTCGTAGTACTGGAAGCGCGCCAGTTCGGTGTCGGCGTAGCTCTTCTCTCCGAGGACGGGCACGTGGTTCCAGTCGCGCATTTTGTCGGTGTCCCGAATGCGGACGATGAGGTCGTAGTCCTCTTGGGCCATTGAGGCGTGATAGAGGTGGGCCAGCTCCTGCATGCGGTAGGGCACGAACCTGCCTCTTTCGTAGTCGTAGTTGTCCCTCGCGTACTCCCAGCCGTCAGAACCGTAGCGGGCCGGCAACAGAAGCTGGCCGTCCTCGCGGGTGATGGCGTTGTCCATGAGAAGCCGGATCTGCGAGCGCAGCAGCTCGAGATAGCCGAAGTCGCCGGTGAGCAGGAGGGCGCACTCCGCGGCGATGGTGAGGGCGCTGAACATGATGTAGTGGCCGACGAAGGTGTTCCAGCCGTAGAGCCCGCCCCACCAGAGGCCGTTGCGGTTTTCGCCGATCTTGCCGGTCGGCCCGACGTTGTCGGGCAGGATGCCGCCGTTGCGCTCGATGCGCTCCATCCACCCCTCAGTGTAGTCGAGCACCCACTGCTTGTACTTGTCCTCGCCGGTGTAGAGGAAGGCGTTGGTGATCAGGCCGGTGGCGCCGAGGCTGTGGGGGACGTCGCCGTTGAGGACGATGTGGTCGAACAGCTTTAGGATCTCGTCCCGGCGCGCGGGATTCTCGAACCAGTTCCCCTCGAGGTCTGTCACCACCGGATCGAGGGTGGCCCGCACCTTGTAGGGGCGGTATCCCTTCTCGTAACCCGTTTCCCCTCCCTGCAGCCACATGATCACGTTGTCGACCGTGGCGTGGCGCATGGGGCCGACGCTGGTCTGTATGGGGCTGCGAAAGACTTTGTGCTGGGTATCATAGTTGGGGGCCTCGGGATCCTCGTCCATGAACATCGCCGCGAACCGCCTGACGCGGCGCACGTTTTCCGAAATGGTGGGATCGGCCAGGCCGAAATGGTAGAAGGCCATGTTGCCCTCGCCCTGGTGGTACCACTCATTCGCACCGGCGGAGGCCTGGTTGTAGTACTCGTTGTGGATCTGAGGTTGAAAGCGGGGGTGGACCCGACTGGCGATATCGTCGGCGAAAAATCGGGTGGTTGCGTGCCATTGCTGCAACCCGAGGTCGAGCACCTTTCGATCGGCCCCCATGGCGTAGAACAGGCCCCAGTTGTACACCCTTTCGTACAGGTCGTCGACATCGTCGGCGTAGTAGAATGCTCCGCCCTTTTCCGCGTACTTGTCGACCATTGGCTCGACCGCGTCCTCCATCAGCTTCATCAACCGGCGTTCCAGAAGCGCCCATCCGGGGGGCGGCGATACTCGCGTCGCCCTGACCTCGACCAACCCCGAGCCCGCGTCGGCGATCGTTGCGCCTGATGCACCCGTCTGATTACATGTCATGCGATTAAACGTGGTACGCGAAGATCTTTGCCTGAAACATCCGGATCCGAATCGCCAACATCTCACCCACCTCGGACAAGTTGCTGTTGCCGTTCCAGGTGACCGTCTGGTCGAGCGAATCTCCTTTCAGCAGATCGCTTTCTTCGAAGGTCAGGCCGGCGATCGGATCGACGTCGGGGTGAATCCGCGAGGGAATGTTGCGCAGAATCTCGACCTTGATCCAGCCACCCGGGCGACAGCGGTAGTTGAGCCGCAGCTGACTGGCGGTCCTCACTACGGTCGGCAAGGTAAACCGACCCTCCACATCCGTTTCGATGCCGCAGAATCTGTGGGGCCGCCACCGGGCCCACTGTAACACCGCCTCTCCTCTCTGCGGTTCGTTGTGCAGCGACGTGTGCCCTCCGTAGAGAGACCCCCAATTGCCGTCCGGCAATTCCGCGATGCCGCTGCCCCAGGAATAGACCATGGCCGCGTCGGGCGCACCCGGACCGCCCACCGGAATAATCGGCTTGCGCTCCGGCCGCTGCCAAATCAAACCGTCGCGACTGATGGCGAGCTGGCTGTCCACGTGGTCGGTGGCATGATGGTAGGCCTGTACCAACATGCAGTGCAGATCGTCTCTACCCGGATAGGGAAAGTAGTCGCCGCCGTAGAACGAGAGGTCGGGCTCGTCCTGACCATCTGGAAAGAGGAGCAGCTTGGGAGCGGGCCAGTGGTTGAAGTCCTTGGTCCGGGTCAGCCCGATCGCCCGGTGGAAGATGCCATCCTCCGGAACGCCGCTGCCGATCAGGTCGAACTGTTCTTGGGGGACGCCCTGGATGCGACAGTAGGCGTAGTAGTAACCGGATTCCTCGTCGTATCTGGCGGAGAGGCCCCCATCCATGGGAAAATCGGCGAGAATCTTGTCGGTCCGCTTCCAGTGAACGCGGTCGGGGGAGACCCACCCCATTACCCGGCCCTTGAGAATCAGTCTGGGCCCTTTGTAGGCTGGACCCAAGTATTCCTGATCGGCCCACCACTTTTGTATGTATTCATCGTCGACCTCCTCACCCGCGTTGGCGACCTCTCCGGTCTCCGAATTGATCAGAGCCCCCTCACAACCCATGCCCTTAAACCGCTCTTCAGGTGGCGCGGTTGGATCCTCGAATACCGCTTTGAGCAGGTCGCCCCCCACATCGGTAACTAGGTTGTTTTCTTTCGAGCCGTTCTGCTCGATGATGCCCAAGGCGGGACGGGTCCAGCGGTAAGCATCTTCACTTACCGCATAAGCGACGTGTCTCCCCTGGTAGTAGAGCAGGTGGTATCGGTCATCCGCCTGCCACACCCGCACGGAATTGCCTACGTCATCGACGTCACCATCCACTGCGCCATCGAACTCGAGCGGAGCCGATTTGTCCGCCTCCTCGACCGCCAAGCGGACGCCGATGGGGGCATCGTAGAGTTCGAACGCGCCCGTTCGATCGACGGAGCGATGGCCCGGAAAAACCTCCGTCCAATCGACCAATGGACGCCAATGCCCCGTGTTCTGCCTGGGCCTGACCCAATCTCCAGGAAAATAACCGCGCATATCCTTCCATCCGTTACTCATCGCAATCCTCTGTCTCCTATTGGGGCGTTGGCGCAGGTTCGGGCGTCCGCCCTCCGCAGTAGCGCTGCTACGGAGGACGGGTGCGACGAAGGTTTGGCGCGGGTGAGATCACGGCTCGATGAGGATGCGGCCGGGGTTTTCCCCGGTGACCTCGCCGACGAGCGCGGCGGCCTCTACTCCGTTTTGGCGGAGGGCGTGGAGGAGGGCTTCGGCGGCGGCGGCGGCTACGGCGATGAGGAGGCCGCCGGAGGTCTGGGCGTCGAAGAGGAGATTGTCGCGGGCTGGATCGACGCCATCGGCGACGGCGATTTTGGATTCCAAGAAACGCTGGTTGTCGCGAGAGCCGCCTTCGAGGCCCTTGGCGGCCAGTGCTAGGCTGTGCGCTAGGGCCGGAACTTGAGCCGCGTAAAAAATCATCCCCGCTTGGCTGCCCTCGGCCATTTCCGCGGCGTGTCCCAAAAGGCCGAAGCCGGTGACGTCGGTGACGGCGTGGACGGCGAAGTCTGGCAGGGTTTCGGCGGCGGCCTTATTGAGCGCGAGCATGGATTCCACGGCCTCGGCTAGGTCGGCCTCGGCGAGGTGACCGGCCTTGAAAGCGTTGGCGATCAGCCCGGTGCCCAGTTTCTTGCTGAGGATGAGGCGGTCGCCGGGCTGGGCACCGGCATTGGTGTAGATGCGGTCGGGGTGGACGAGGCCGGTGACGGCGAGGCCGTACTTGAGCTCTGGGTCTTGCACGGTGTGGCCGCCGACGAGGGTGCAGCCGGCCTCATCGGCCTTGGACTGACCGCCGAGGAGGATCTGGTTGAGGACCTCTGGATCAAGCTCGTTGGCGGGAAAACCCGCGATGTTGAGCGCGGTGAGAGGCTTGCCACCCATGGCGTACACGTCGCTGAGCGAGTTGGCCGCGGCGATGGCCCCGAAGGTGTAGGGATCGTCGACGATGGGGGTGAAGAAATCGACGGTCTGCACGAGGGCTTCACTGTCGCTGAGGCGATAGACGCCGGCATCGTCGGCGAGGTTGAAGCCGACGAGCAGGTTGGGATCACTGTTTTCTGGCAGACCTGCCAGGGCGCGCCGCAACTGATCGGGGCGCAGCTTGGAGGCTCAGCCGCCGCAGGCGACCATTTGCGTCAGGCGCTTGGTCTTTTTATAGGTGAATATCTTTTGCCAACGGTTCATAAGCGTTTGGGAAAGATAACACTATATTCTACCGCAAGCGAGGCGACGGAGCGATCTGTTCGCCAGAAAGGTGATATCGAATGCGCATTGCAACAGCAGGTTTTTCTCACGAGTCGAATTCGTTCTATTCGCAGCCGACGCGATTGGCGGATTTCGGGGTCTGCGAAGGCGCGGATGTGATCGGCCAGTACGCGGGAACCTTCCACGAGATTGCCGGCTACATCGCCGGGGCCGAGCAGTTCGGCTATGAACTATATCCGCTCTTGGCGACGTCGGCGACTCCGGGCGGCCCGGTGACCGAGGCCACATACGAGCACTTTGTCGGGCGCATCCTCAGCGGACTGGAGGCAGCCCCCAAGCTCGACGGGGTGTTGTTGGCGCTGCACGGAGCCATGGTCGCCGAGGGGTTCCCCCAAGCCGACGGAGAGACCGTGCGCCGGGTACGCGCGCTGGTGGGCGACTTGCCCATCGCCGTGACTCACGACTACCACGCCAACGTGCCCCCGGAACTGGTGGCTGCGGCCGACTCCTTGATCATCTACAAGACCAATCCCCACATCGACCAGCGGGAACGAGGCTTGCAGGCCGCGTCCATCCTGACGCGGCAGATTCGCGGCGAGGTCCAGCCCAAGATGGCGTTGGTCAAACCAGAGGTGCTTTTCAATATCTACTTCCACAACACGAGCGTCGCGCCCATGCAGCCGCTGATGCAGGCGGCGATTGAGTTAGAGTCCGCAGCGGGGATTCTCGGGTGTAGCATCGCCGGGGGCTACCAGTACGCGGATGTGCCCTATATGGGGCCGTCGGTGGTGGTGATTGCCGATGGCGACGAAGAAAGGGCGCAGCGCGAGGCCGAGCGGTTGGGCGAGCAGATGTGGGCCAGCCGCGACCAGCTAAAGCCCGCGGTGCCCGATCCGGCCGAGGCCGTAAGGTTGGCTGTGGAGAGCGCGGAGATGCCCGTGTGCCTGCTCGACATGGGCGACAACATCGGCGGCGGCTCGTCCGGGGATTCGACGTTTGTGTTGGAGCAATTGCTCGCGCAGGAGGCGGACGGCTGGGTTGTGTCGATCTGGGATGTCGAAAGCGTGCAGGCGTGCTTTGCCTCCGGTGTCGGCGGACAGGTACAGCTCCGCGTGGGCGGTAAGACCGACGACATGCACGGGCCGACCTTGGAAATTGCCGGCCGGGTGCGGACGCTGCACGACGGGTCGTACGAAGAGCGCGAGCGTCGGCACGGTGGGGGACGCTATTTTAGCCAGGGGCCGACCGCGGTTGTACAGGTCGAGCGGGCCGGACGCAAAGGGTTGCTTTTGCTCAACAGCGAGCGCGCTTGTCCCAACAGCATCCACCAGATTACCTGTGCGGGGATCCAGCCCGAGCACCAGCGGATCTTGGTGGCTAAGGGGGCGGTGGCTCCTAGGGCTGCGTATGAACCGGTGTGTGCGCGCCTAATCGAGGTGGCCTCGGGCGGGGCGACGGCGATTGACCGGCCCGCCGATGATTACCGGCTAGCGCGGAAGTCGCTCTATGAGTGGCGTTGACAGGCGCGAGGGGGGCGGCTAGCTTAGGCCGTTCCAATCCACGATAGGACGACAAACCCATAGGAGGAAACCTGCTATGACGCTTCGCATCGGCCTAATCGGCGCGGGGGCCAATACCCGCCTACAGCACATTCCCGGTTTTCAAGGTATTGACGGAGTCGAAATAACCGCTGTCTGCAATCGCTCGCGCGAATCGGGCCAAAGGATCGCCGACGAGTACGGGATCCCGCAGGTATTCGAAGACTGGCGGGCGCTGATTGCAAGCGACGATGTCGATGCGATCTGCATCGGCACTTGGCCCTATATGCACTGTCCGATGACGCTGGCCGGGCTCGAAGCGGGCAAGCACGTGCTGACCGAGGCGCGGATGTGCATGAATTTGGCCGAGGCGCGGCAGATGTACGCCGCCTCGCAGCAGACCGACAAGGTGGCAATGATCGTGCCGGCCCCCTTCTATTTGTCGGCCGAGCCGCTCTTGCTCGACAAGCTGCACAGCGGTTTTTTCGGCGACTTGTTGGAAATTCACTTCGCTGGCCTCTCCGGCGGCTACGACCCGGACGCGCCACTGCACTGGCGGCAGCGCCGCGAGCTATCGGGCAACAATATCATGGCGATGGGCATTGGCAACGAGACGGTGCGCCGCTATGCCGGGCACGAGAAGGCCGTGCTGGCCTACGGCAAGACGTTTACGACCGAGCGGCTCGACGAGGAGACCGGGGAGAGAACAGCGGCCGATGTGCCGGAGAGCTTGGGCATCGTCGCCGAGTTGGAAAGCGGCGCGACCGCGGTCTATCACCTGAGCAGCGTCGTGCGCTTAGGGCCTTCCTTTGGCTTTGCCTTTTACGGAACCAAAGGCTCGTTTAAGATGGACGAGAATGGGATATGGATAGCTGGCGAGGGCGACGACGAGTACCAGTCCTTCGACATCCCCGAGCATCCGCGCGACGGCTGGCAGGTGGAAGAGGACTTTGTCGATGCCATCCGCGACGGTCGGCCCGTGGCCCACACCAGCTTCGCCGACGGGGTTAAGTACATGGAATTTACCGAGGCCGTGCAGATCAGCATGGCCGAAGGGCGGCGGGTGGAACTGCCGCTCGATTGAGTGGGCAAAAAATGCGAGAAGAGAAGCGGCTAGCCACTAAAGAGGACTTGGACGAGTTGAAAGTGAGCATTGACGAGTTGAAAGCCAGCTCCAACGATCACTTTGACAAAATTGAGCGCGATTTGGCGTTGCTCAAGTTTGGATACGGTCCCGTCGTTTTGGCGCTGCTGGTCAAAATCGCGTTTTTCTAAAATTCGGGACGATGCGCTGGTAACGCCTGATTACAGCTAACGAGAAGCGGCCGGGGCTTTTGCCTCGGCCGCTTTTTTATTCGTCGAGCGGCTCGCCGCAGTGCGGGCAGCGGCGCTCCGAGTCTTCTGATCGGTAAGCCGCTAGGGCCTTGATCCTAGACCACGGCTTCCAACTAGAGCGACCACCGCGAAGGTGAGAGCCCGGTGGTACCGAGATGCCCGGATACTAGTCAATTTTTATCGTTAATCTCCGGTCGCCTCGACCTCTGCGACCTTGACAACAAAAGAATCTGCGCCAGAGTACACGAGTTCATGGAAAACCGACCGCATGAGTGGCATGCGGCGGAACCATAACAGCCTAGGGGATGGATATGAATGATTCCCAGATGTATGTCTGTAAATTGAGAGAACTATATGATTCCCGGAAGATTGGAGTCAGCAGAAGTAGGATTACATTTGACTGCGATCACTTTGCTTGCTGTGAAGCAGTAGCCAAGGCCGAGGGTAGAAGCCTATGTAAGGGAGCTGAGGCACACGTTGGCGAGAAGTACGGCGATCCAATACGTCTGGTCGTCGTCTCACTCGATACCGGGGGCCGTGAAAGAGAGTTTGGTGAAGCCCTTTTAAAACGCCGAAAGATTATCCAAGCGGTAACTTATGATGAAAAGTGTACGAATCAACATATGAAGGGAACGATAAAGACTCTATGGCACCTCTACGGGTGCAAACCAGAGAGCGATCTTCTAAAGCGATTTGCAATGACCAACAGTGCGAAATGTTCGGGGAAGGATAAATCTATGAAGAGCGTCCCGGACAAGCTATACAAAAACTGTAGGGACCATGGACTTGCCGAACTGAAGGAGTTAAATCCTGAACTCGTCGTGACTCAGGGGGCAAAGGCGAGGGATCTATTGGAATATCGGGAAATTGACGAGGAGAAGATTCGGGGATATATGCCTAGCTTGACGTGGGAAGATGCAGACGTAGGATCGTGGATTTGTACACAGGTAAAGGAGTATTTAAGGTATTGGAAGAATGAAAATCAACTTGTTCCGGTGCTCCAATGTCCTCACCCCTCTGCCCGAGATGGGCGATGGCAACGATTTGAAAGGACTATGCTGCCCACCCTTGCCCACTTTCTCCGACAATGGTTTTCCGATTTGGACGACTTTTTCCGAAGCTAAAAAAATAAGCGGGCTTATCGTTAATTTACGGTCGCCTCGACCTCCGCGACCTTGACAACAAAAAATCTGCGCCATATTACACGTGCTCAAGGATGACCGACCACATGAGTGGCATGTGGCGACAACTTAAACGGCATAATCGAGGAGAAAACAATGACCCCGGACTGCATAGTGAACAAAATTGTTGCCGAATTCAAAAAACTGGAAGAAGAGATACTGCAACGAGACCCCGCCCAAAGGCCCGGAGACAGTGGGCCATGGACTAAAGAAATACTCACTACCCTTTGCAAACTCGGTAAGGAGTTAAAATACAAGCCATGGGCAGCGGGCCGAAAACCCAATCGTGTCCCTGACAAATATGGTAATGGATATGAAAAACTCTATGACGCTAGCTGGTGGAAATTAGACGATTGCGGTCGGATAATTTCTTTCCCAATGGTCGCGGAGAGCGAATGGGGCGATCTTAAAAAAATTGAGGAGGATTTTCAGAAGCTACTGCTCGCAAGGGCGAAAGTTCGGGTAATGGTGTATTACGCAAAGGGACTCCAACGTGCCAGATGTGACTGGGATCAGAAATATAAAGATCGGCTATGCGAACTTGTCGGCGCATTTAACGGCACAGAGGGGGACACCTACCTGCTGGTTGCTTATTTCGATGACGAAGAAAGGGGAGAAAGGGGATTTAAGTTCAAGTTTTATCAAATTACCGACCAAGGACCCGGCAACCAACCCGAACTCAAAAAGCTATAATCGGGCTTGTCGGTAGTCCGAAAATACGTGCCAGTGCGGAGCGGCAACTTAAACGGCATAATCGAAAGGAGAATGCCTTATGAGTATAAGACAGGACGTTATTGACCAAGTTGCCCGTGAAATTTATCCGGGCCAAAGCTGGGGCGAAGAGTGGGCCACGGTTTGCGAGAGAGCTGGATATAAATGCGAGTATTGCGACAAAGATATGCTGGCCTCACAGAACGACTATCTTTCAATGCAAAACGATCATATCATCCCGCGAAGGGCTAATGGTCAGGACGACATTAAAAACTATGCTCTTAGTTGCCCGACCTGCAATATGAGGCTTAAAAGGGGATGGAATCCAGCGGATGTAGCCGGAGAAGATGCCTGCAGAGAGGAGTTGATACAAGCAGCTAGGAGGCATGTATCTGAAGAAAGATCAAGATTCAATTGGAATGAAATCTTTTCAAGGCATCGGGAAATCGTGGGATACCCGTCCTCCCATCAACAGTGTGGTTGTTGCGAGTAATTGCAGCTTTTCGTTATCAGCGAGTCGATTGGTTACCGATTGAGCTACGGGGGGATCCTGGCTTGTTGAACTTCCGACATCGCTGGTAGAACTTCTCGTATTCGCTCCCTGCGGGACGAATCAAATCCTCCCAAGACAGCAGCTCAAGCTTGATGACTTCTATGGTCGGCATGAACCACTCCTCGAACCAAGTCCGCTTAGAGGTGGCATCCCGCCCCTTATAGGACTCCACACGCTGCTCGACGCACCTGCGGATAGCCTCGCGTTCGACGATATCCTTCCCCTCATCGCGGAATATGTCACCTTCGATCTGTTCTTGGGGTGCAACGACATAGAACGCCAAAGCAGACTTCATCAAGTCCGGTGTGCGCTGTGCCTCTTTCAACACCTGGGCAATGCAGGCGACGTTCCTTGCAGCTTGGTTGTAATCAGGCGCGTTTTTCGTGCCCGAGGATAGGGGGCTAAACATCTTGGCCTCAATGACGACGAACTGGGATGCATCCGCTGCAAGCATAAGGGCTCCCTTGTGACGACAGCCGATGTCGAAGTGCCCGACGACGCCATCGGCGCTCGTCCAGCCCTCACCGAGTCCACGATAGCCTTTGAATTGCGATGGCAGGAGTGCCTCCGAATACCAGCGGGCACCGCAACTTAACGACAGTTTGTGGTTAGATTCAGCCTGGGCTTCAACCCAGTCGAGCAACAACCGTAGCATCCAGCCTTCGTTGTAAAGCTCCGTGGGTCGAATCCGGGACGGATTTTCATGTGCAGTCGACAATATCTTCGCTATTCGTTCGTGCATCGTAAATCCTTTTTGTGTTAAATTTCTGCTCAAAAGTATAGGATCGACAGGACCGGGAAAACCTTCGCAACTCCACCAACAAAAAAATCTGCGCCAGCAGCTTCCGATTTTCCCGTCTTTGGCAGTTGCTATCCGCGTGTCGCTTGGGGCAATGGGGGGCTATGCTCCGGCCTCAATTCGTGCAGTACTGGAACGCTTCATTTTTGATGACAACATGATGACAACTCGATTAGGGCGGCTTACCATGTAGATGCTTAAAGGACACCTCGAAGGCAAGCTGCGGCACGTGTAGAAGCGGCTGGGGCTTTGGCTTCGGCCGCTTTTTTAATGCGCGTCGAGTCGCTCGCCGCAGTGCGGGCAGCGGCGCTTTGGGTCGTCTGACCGGTTTGCCGCTAGGGCCTCGACAAATCCCGCGCCGAGAATGCCGGCCGGCAGTGCGAACATGCCGATCCCCAAGATGGCGATGACGGCGGCGATAGTCTGGCCGAGGGCGGTGATCGGATAGGCGTCGCCGTAGCCGACCGTCGTCAAGGTGACGATGCTCCACCACATGGTGGCCGGGATGCTGGGAAAGACCTCGGGCTGCTCCTCGTGCTCGACGAAGTACATCAGCGACGAGGAGAGGGCCAACAGGATCAGCAGCACTAAGAAGATGCTAACAAGCTCTTCTTTGCGCTCGGCGATGACTTGGCCGAGCAAGCGCAGGGCGCGGAAGTAGCGCACCAGCTTGAGGACGCGGAAGATCCGCAGGACGCGTATCACGCGGACAAAGCGCGCGTCCACGCTCATGGGCGGCAGGAATAAGGGGAGGATGGCTATGAGGTCAATGATGGCCAGGGGCGTGAGGACAAAGCGAATGCGCCCGATTACGGGCCGCGAAAATCGAGGGTTAGCGGTAATAGCCCACAGGCGCACGAAGTACTCGACCGCGAACACGGTCAGCGAGCAATCCTCAAAAAGTTCAAAGGCAGCGCGATTGAGGTTGTAGATAGGCTCGACGGTTTCGAGGATCAGGGCGACGATGTTGAGCAAGATCAGGACGATGATGGCCACATCGACGAAGCGCCCCGGCTCATAGTCTGGCTCGATAAAGTGATAGACGCGCTCTCGGAGGCTCATTGGCTTACTCCCACTCGGCGAAGACCTCCTCGGCCAGCCCGAAAGCGGTGGTCATGCCGGCACCGCTGATGCCATTGACGATTTTTACGCCGGGTGCGGGGTCGGCGATAAAGTCGGCTTGGTCGGGGTGTTTGGCGTAGATGCCGTGCCAGCGCTGGGCAATGTGCAGCGCTGGCACGGCGAGGAAGGTTTGGAGATAGTCGAGGATTAGTTGGTCGATTGCGGGTTTGTCGAAGGGATCTATTACCCAGCCGTATTCGTGCGAGTCGCCGATGACGATTTCGCCGAGACCGTTTTGCGAGGCCATGACGTGGATGCCCCACTGGTCGAATTCGGGGCGCTCGGCGGCGATGCGCTGGGTGTAGGCGGCCAGCGTCTGGCACTGCTTGAAGGCGGAGTAGTGGCGCAAGGTCAACCCGGCGGCGAGCATCGGGCCGAGACGCCAGTTGCCGGGCTGGGGCGCGGTACGCATCATCTGCAGCTTGCAGCGGGAGAGTCCGCTGCTGGCAAATACTTGGGGGTAGAGCGATTCAAAATCGGTGCCGCTGCAGACGATGGCGCGGTCAACGGACCAGGTCTCCGTTGGCGTGTAGATCAGGGGCAGGTCGATGTGGTGGACTGGGGTGGAGAAGCGGAGGGCTACGCCGCACTCGTGCGCTAGGTAGCCCGGCAGCGCGGCGATGGCTTGGCGGGGATCGACGCAGAGTTCGGTCGCGCTCCAGAGGCCGCCTTGGAGTCCAGCGGGCTGCACGGCGTGGCTGCGGGCGAGGACGCCGGCTGCGTCGAGCAGTTCGACATCATAGCCGAGCTCGGGAGCGAGGGCGGCGAATTCGGTGAGTACGGCGTATTCGTCATTGGCATAAGCCAAGTGCAGCGAGCCGGTTTGAGCTAACCAGATATCGGCTTTGGGGGCGAGATTGAGCCAGGTTTGGCGGGTGGCGAGGGCGCGTTGGTGGATTTTGTCGGGGGCTTGGCCGATGGGCCAGATCATGCCGAAGTTGCGGATAGATGCTCCTTGCGCTTGGGGAGTGCGCTCGAAGAGGACGACGCGGTGGCCGCGATTGGCGGCTGCAAGGGCGTGGGCTAGGCCGACGATGCCGGCGCCGACGATGGCGATATCCGCTTTGAGGTCGGGCATGTTTAGGGCGCGTCCCAAGGCAGTGAATAGGTTTTGACGTTGGTCATGGCCTTCATGGTTTCGATGACGCCTTCTTTGTAACCGAGGCCCGAGGCTTTAATGCCGCCGAAGGGGGTCCATTCGAGGCGGTAGCTGGGGGCCTCGTTGACGTTGACGGTGCCCACTTCGAGTTCGGAGATGACGCGTTGGATCGAGGGCCAGTGGTTGCTGACGACCCCTCCGGAGAGGCCGTAGGGGGTATCGTTGGCGATGGCGATGGCTTCGTCGAGGGTGTTGAAGCGGAGGATCGGCGCGACGGGGCCAAAGGTCTCCTCGGCGACGAGGGTGTGGCTGTTTTCGACGTGGTCGAGGACGGTGGGGGCGTAGAGGGCGCCGTCGCGTTTATGGCCGATTAATAAGGTGGCTCCGTTGCTGATGGCGTTGGCGACGCGCTGTTCTATGGCGCTGGCCGCGGTCTCGCTGATGACCGTACCCATGTCGTTTGCAGGGTCGTAGGGATCGCCGTATTTGAGGGCGGCGGTCTTGGCGGTTAGGACGGTGGCGAAGGCGTCGGCCAAGGAGCGATGGACTAGGATGCGGCGGATGGCGGTGCAGCGCTGGCCCGAGTTTTTATAGAGGCCGGCGACGGTGATGCTGGCGGCTTCTTCGACATCGGCGTCCTGCAGGACGAGCAGGGCCGAGCTGCCGCCGAGCTCTAGGACCAGACGCTTGTAGCCAGCGCGCGCGGCGATGGAGCGGCCGATGGCGCTGCTGCCGGTGAAGGTGACCAAGTCGACGAGGCCGTGTCTGACCAGTAGGTCGGGGATTGCCGGGGATGGGCCGTTGATGACGTTGAGCATGTCGGCAGGCAAGCCGCAGTCGAGGGCGAGTTGCGCTAGGTAATAGGCGGCGAGCGGGGTTTGCTCCGAAGGTTTGAGGACGACGGCGTTAGCGGTGGCGATAGCGGGGGCGATCTTGTGGACCACTTGGTTCATTGGGTGGTTGAAGGGGGTGATCGCGGCGATGAGGTGCAGGGGCTGGCGGGTGGTATAGATGCGGCGGCGGCGGCCGTTTTGGGAGATGTCGCAGGGGAAGACCTCGGAGTCGTCGTCGAGGGCCTTGATGGCGGCGAAGCGCAATACGTCGCAGACGCGGCTGGCTTCGTAGGTGGTATCCTTGAGGCAGAGGCCGGACTCATCGGTGATCAGATGGGCGACTGCGTCGCTGCGGGATTCGATGGCGTCGGCCATTTCGTTGAGGATTCGGGCGCGGTCGTAGCGGCTGAGGTCGAATTTGGCGGCGTGGGTCTGGCGCAGGACGGCGTCGGCTTTTGCGGGGGCGATGGCGGAGACGCGGCCGACTTGCTGGCCGGTGAAGGGATTATGGACGTCGATCCACTGCCCACTTTCGACTTGGGTACCGCCGATGATGCTGCCGAATTGATGCATCAGGCTAGGACTCCATTGCAGAGAAAGTCGAAAAGATCCCAGTTGCGCGCTTGGCCCGAGGCCAATAACTCGGCGTATTCGTCGGTTAGCGGCCTATTGCAGATCATGGGCACCACGCCTTCGTGCAGACCGCCGTGCGAGCGCAGGCCTTGGGCGACGTCGGCGAGTTGGTGCCAGTCAGGGGTGCGGCCGAGGACGGTATCTTGGTCGGCGAGGACGACCAGTTCGCCGATGCGGTCGGAAGGGAGTTGGTAGGTGGCGGCGGCTTGCTCGCGGCTGAGCACCTGTTCGACGCCGGGGATGGCGCGGAGGATCGCAGTGGCTCGTGCGATGTGCTCGTCGTCGATATAGACGGTGGCGTAGGAGCCCAGCGCGCCGTGGTGGACGACATAGGGGTCGGTGATGGGCAGGATGACCCTAACTTCGGCGATGCCCGCGGCGATGAGTTGGGTTTCGATAAACTGCACCTTGGGCGAGCCGTCGGCATTGGTTTTGGCGTTCATGCCGTGATCGGCGGTAATGCCCAAGATAATGTCCTGGGCGTCGAGCGCGCCGATAAAGCGGTCGAGGCGGGCGTAGAAGGCGTTGGCTGCCGGCTCGCCGGGTGCCCACTTGTGCTGGACGAAATCGGTGGTCGAAAGGTAGAGTAAGTCGAGGTCGTGGCGCTCGAGCAAACGCACGCCAGCCTCGATGCAGTACACGCTGGCTTCGGGATCGTAAATGCCGGGGTTTTCCCGGCCGACTAGGTCGAGGACGTCGGCGATGCCGTGGGTGGCCAGCGCGGCTTGGTGCGCTTTTTCGACGGAGAAATTGATGCCTTGCCAGCCGTGGGCCAAGAGCAGGCGCAACTTGTCTTTGGTGGTGATAGCAGCGACTTGTTGGCCGGCTTGATGGAAGGCGGCGAGGATCGTCGGGGCGCGCAGGAAGCGGGGGTCGTTCATCATCACTTCCTCAGCGGCGTCTAGGTCGTAGTAGAAATTGCCGGGAATGCCGTTTATGGCCGGCGGCGCACCGGTGATGATGGCGACGTTGTTGGGATTGGTGAAAGAGGGGATCGCGGTGTGGACTTGGCCGTGGACGCCGCGCGCTATGATCGAACGGAGATTGGGCATCTGGGCGGCGGCTTGGTCGAGGTAGGCTTGGGCGCAGCCGTCGAGGCAGATGCCGACGATGGCTTTTTCGCGTGGGCGATAGCCGCGGTTATTGACTTGGATCATAAGTTGGGGTCAATGGCGACGCGGATGTGTTGGCGGGTTTCGGCTAGGGCGATGGCTTGGTCTAGCACTGCGAGGGCAAAGGGGTCGCTGACCAGCGACGGGTACGGATAGCGGTCGGCGGTGCGGGCGAGAAAGGCGAGCGCCTCGTCGAGATGGCGCGGGCTGTAGTTGTGGACGCCGCGGATCGTCAGGCACTTGCGGATGATCTGCTCGCCGGTCAGTTCTAGCCGGGTGTCGGGGTGGACCATGCCGACGAAGACGTAGCTGCCGCCTGGGCGCAGGGCCGCGATCCCCGCGGGGATTACGGCCGAGTTGCCAGCGACTTCAAAAACGGCGTCGAGTCCTGCCGGTGGTGGATCGGCTAGGGGCCTAGCGCCGAACTCGGTGGACAGCGCTAGGCGATCTGCGTCGATATCGGTACAGTAGATTTGCTCGATGCCGCGCTCGGCGAGCAGGGCGCAGGTATAGAGGCCGAGCAGACCGGCACCCTGGACCAGAACCCGGTGGCAGGGGGTGGGCAGTACTGCGATGGCGTTGACTGCGGTGGCCAAGGCGCAGTTGGCCGGGGCGACTACGGAGTCGGGTAAGCGGTCGTCCACTTTGGCGATGTGGGTGCCGGGTCTAATGAGCAGATGCGTGGCGTAACAGCCGTTGAGCCCGCTGCCGTCGGTGAGCGTGGCGTGGCCGTATTTAAAGAGCGCGGCGCATTTTTCCGGCAAGCGATGTTGGGTGCAGGCCAGACAGGTACCGCAACTGTCGGCGATGCTCCAGCTTATGCGGTCGCCCGGCGCGAAGGTGGGGCGCTGCGAGGCGACGATGCGGCCGACGGCCTCGTGACCGAGGATCAGGGGCGCAGGCTCAGAGCGCAGGCCAGACAGCGTATGGAGGTCGGAGCCGCAGATCGTGGCTAGGCCGATCGCGACGAGCACTGCACCGGGCGCGAGGGAGTCTGGCAGAGGCAGGTTTTCGCCGCGCAGCGGATGGCTTGGGCCGTCGAATATCTGTGCGGAGGCCGTGGGCATGGCTGCTAGCCTTGCGGCTTGCGCCAGTAGCCTTCGAGCAGGTCCTGCGGTACCCAGCCCAGCAGACGCCGGGCCTTGGCGTTGCTGTAGCGGCCGTGGGGCGTGTCTGTGGTGATGTGAAAAATCTCGCAGCGCGAGGGCAGGGACGCCAAGGCCACCTCTAGGCACTTTTGCAGGGCGCGGGCGGCGTCGGGAAAGGTGACGGAAAAGGGATTGGTGCCGCTGCCGAGTTGCTCCGCTGACGGCTCGGCCTCGCGGAAGCTCAGAAAGAGGGTGGTGAGTACGTGGATGGGGTGGTTGGCGGTGAATACGCGGCAAATCTCTTGGCCGAGCGATTTGGTGTGGGCGTAGAGGTTGACACCCGAATGCAGGGGGACTTCCTCGTTGATGTCGAAGTCGTAGTGGTCGTAGGAGGGGCCGGCTTGGGTGAAGTGGGGACCGGTGTTGACGAAGCGGGTGTGGCCGTTTTCGACGGCGGCGCGGATGCCGTTGTACGTGCCGGTGGTGTTGACGTCAAAGGCGATCTTGCGGTCGGGGCGCAGGACCGAGCAGTTGATGGTTACATCGGTGCCCTCGGTGGCGCGGCGCACTTGGTCGAGGTCGGAGACGTCCACCTGCATGGTTTCGTGCGGGCTGTCGATGGGCACGATGTCGGTGATGCGCAGCTCGTAGGTGTCTTGGAGCTGGTTGACCACGTGCGGACCGAGAAAGCCGTTGCCGCCTAGGAGCAAAACTTTCATGGGTTGGCCTCAAAGTTGTATTGGGGGGCGAATGTCAGGAGGCTCTTGGCGTTCTCGACGGAAAAGCGGGCGCGCGCTGCAGTGGACTGGATGTGGATGGCGCGGTACTGGCTGGCGGGTCTCTTTTGCACGATCTGGCCTACGGCTTGGGCGGCGTCGCGCTCGTCGAGCCACATGGGGTCGTAGGCCTGATCGGCGACCTCTTCGGCGCGGATTAGGTGGCCGAGCCGGGCGATGGTGATGTGGAGCGCGTGGCTGTGGGCAAATTCGCGGGCAGTAAACTCGGCTAGGTGAGCGCCGAGAACGGCCGGCGCGCAGGAGGGCAGCGGCTTCCAAGTCTCGTTAACGGTGAGGTCTTCTGCGTACGGGGCGAAAAGGTCGAGGGTGCTCAAGAGGATGGCGTGTTCGACCTCCGCGGCGGCCGCGGCCAAGAGCAGATTGTACGTGCGGCGCGTATTGTGGTCCAGCCAAGTGATCTCGCCGTCGCCCGCCCGCGGCGCGTAGGCGAGGTGAACGATGGCGTCGATGTCTGTGATGAGCGCATCGGTTGATTCGTCGTGGCCTAGATCGCTCTGGATCCCGATCCCAGGTTCAGGGTCGGTCAAGCGCAATTGGTGTGCGTCGCCGAGGCCAGCGGCTAGGGCTTGGCCGAGCGAGGTAGCGGCGTTGGTAATTAGTATGTGCATGATTTAGAGGATCTGTTGGTCGGTTGGGGTGGGGACGATGTCGTGGATCTGGCTGTCCATCAGCGCGGTGGACGACTGCATTTCGAGTACGGCCTTTTCGTGCAGCTCGTCGATGGTGCGGCAACCGGCCGTGGCGAGGGTGGCGCGCAGCATCTGGATGCGGATCGGCAATTTGTCGTGCAGCGAGCCGATGTGGGGCACGTAGCCGGCGATGCCCTCCTCGAAGAAGTGCTCTTGCGTCTGTGTATAGCGCCGCATGTTGTGGGCGCGCAGCGAACCTTCCATCCAGTACTCTTTGACGATGTCGCCGGCCGCGGTGCGCACGAGGTTGCCTTGGCTCTCGGTGTAGCCGGCGAAGAAGTGCCCCATCATCACGGCGTTGGCACCCAAGGCCATGGCCACGGCGATCTCGGCCGGGCTCGAAATGCCGCCGTCGGCGACGATGGGCAAGTAGGCGTTGCAATCCTGCTGCCACTGGTTGCGCGCCGCGTTGATTTCCATCAGGGCCGTGCCTTGGCCGCGGCCGGTGGCCTTGACCTCCTGCGTAATGCAGCCCGAGCCGATTCCCATGCCGACTTTGACCGCGTCGGCACCGGCCGCGGCCAAGAAGCGAAATCCCTCGGCCGTGACGACGTTGCCGCCGATGACCGGGGCGTCGGTGCGCTCCTTGATGAATTGGATCATCTGCCGCTGGTACTCGGTGTGGCCGTCGGAGGCGTCGATGACCAGCACGTCCACTTCTTGCTCAATGAGGGCTTCGGCTCGCTCGCGATCCTCCGGGTGGGTGGAGACAGCCGCGCCGACGAGCAGGCGCTTCTTTTCGTCGATCGATTCGTTGGGGTGCCGCAGGTGCTTGTCGAGGTCCTTTTTGAAGACCACCGCTTGTAGCACGCCTCCCTTAGATAGGATGGGCAGGAAGCCGCGGCCATAGCGGATCATCAGCTCGTTGGCGGCCTTGAGGTCGCTTATTTCGCGGCCGGCCTGCACGTCGGTTTTCATGCGCGAGGCGACTTGGCAGTCGAGGTCGCGGCGCTCGTCGAAGTCCTTGTCGGTGAGGATGCCGAGGAGTTGGTCGTGGAACTGGCCGCTGGTGGTGACCGGAAAGGTCGTATAGCCGGTGCGGTGGATGATCTCGACGACCTCAGCGATGGGTTGCTCGGGGGCCAAGGTGAGAATATCGGTCTGAAAACCGGCCTTGAAGCGCTTGACTTGGCTGATTTTGGCGCACTGCTCGTCCGTGGGCTGGCTGACGGGCAGGATGCCGATGCCGCCTAGCTGGGCCAAGGCAATGGCCATCTCGCCGCCGGTCACGGCCTGCATGGCGGCGCTGAGGAAGGGCACGTGCAGATAGAGAAAGTCGCCTCCCTTGCGGCAGAGCCGGGTTTTGAGCGACGCGTTGGGGGCGCTGCCGTCGGTTGGCGTGTACCCAGGCAGAATGCGAAATTCTTTGAGGCTGTGCGAAGGGGTGCTCAGGACTTGGGCCATAGAAGTCCTCTCTGCGTTGGCGGGGGAAGGATGAAGGATTTAGCCTTAAAGTATAAAAATTGCATTGGTTTTATTCAATACACTTGGTTTTCTTTAATAGTAAGTAAATGCACTCATAGCCCAAGGAGCTTTGTATGTTCTACGAAAAGATTTACCCCAGGCAGCAGCATTCAACCAACGGCACGACGTGCCTCTTGGCCGGTTTTATGGCCGGCGTCGCGGTCGGTGCGGCCATAGGCGTTTTACTGGCCCCGCACAAGGGCGAAGACACCCGGCGTCTAATCGCGCGCCAAGCCGAGGAGACGCGCGACCAGGTGGTGAAGGCCGTGGACGGGATTGCGGCGCGGCGCGGAAAAGCCGCACCGGAAGAGGCCGAGGCGGCCTAGGACTGGCCGTAGTTGAGGCGGTGGAGCCGGGCGTAGATGCCGTCTTGGAGCAACAGCTCTTCGTGGCGGCCCCGCTCGCGCACCTCGCCGCGGTGCATCACCAAGATCTGGTCGGCACTGCGGATGGTCGAGAGGCGGTGGGCAATGACGATGGAGGTGCGGTCGTGCATCAGCTTGGCGATGGCGTCTTGGATGAGTTGTTCGGTTTCGGTGTCGATGCTGGAGGTCGCCTCGTCGAGGACGAGGATTTTCGGGTCGAAGGCTAAGGCCCGGGCAAAGGCCAACAACTGGCGCTGGCCGGCCGACAGGGTCGAGCCGCCTTCGGCCACGGCGTGGGCAAAGTCTTGGGGGAGGCGCTCGATAAAGGGCGCGGCATTGACGTAGCGGGCCGCGCGCTCGACTTGGGCGTCGTCGATGGCGTCCTCGCCGAGGCGGATATTGCCGCTAATATTCCCCGAAAACAAGAAAACCTCCTGCTGGACGATGCTGATGCGGCGGCGCAGTTCGGCCGCATGCCACTGGCGCACGTCGCGGCCATCGACGAGGATTTCCCCATGCTGGATGTCGTAGAAGCGGCAGAGGAGACTGACGATGGTGGTCTTGCCCGAGCCGGTGGCCCCGACCAGCGCCAAGCTCTGCCCGGCCTGTAGTTCAAACGAGACATCCTTGAGAATCCAGTCTGCGGCCGCTGGATCGTACTTAAAGTACACGTTGCGGAATTCAATCGCGCCGCCGCGGCTGGCCACCGGCAGATTGCGCCGCGGTCCACCGGCGGGTTCGCCGGGGACGGCCAACAGCTCGAAGATACGCTCAGACGCGGCCATGGCGCTCTGCAACAGGGCATAGCGGTCGGAGATGTCCATGATCGGGCGGAAGAAGCGGCGGATGTACTGGAGAAAGGCCACCAGCACCCCCAACTCGACGCGGCCGTCGATCACGTCCGAGGCCCCGTACCATAGGACCATCGCCATGCCGACCGTGCCGAGTAGTTCGGTGAAGGGAAAGAAGACGGCATAGCAGTGGATTTCGCGATCTTCGGCGCGGCGATAGGGCAGGTGCTCGGCGTCGAAGTCGCGCAAATTGCGCTGCTGGCGGTTGAAGAGTTGCACCACCTCCACGCCGGTGATGTTCTCCTGCAAATAGGCATTGAGCCGCGCTAGGCGCGTGCGCAACTCCCGATAGGCGCGCACCGCTAGGCCTTGGAGGTAGAAGGTCGAGGTGGCGATGACCGGGACTACCGTGCAGCAGATCAGGGCGAGCTCGAAGTCGATATAGGCCATGAAGCCGACGATGGCCAGCAGGGTGAACAGGTCCATAAAGACCGAGACGATGCCCTCGCTGAAAAACTCGTTGAGGGCGTCGATGTCGTTGGTGGCGCGGGTCATAATCCGGCCCAGCGGCGTGCGGTCGAAGTAGCGCAGCGGCAGCTGTTGCAGGTGGGCAAAGAGGTCGCGGCGCATGTCGTACATGACCTGCTGGCCGATCATGCCGGTGACCAAGGTTTGGGCGTATTGGGCACCGTACTGCACGGCGACGCTGCCAAAGAAGGCCGCGATCATCCACCGCAACCCCACCCAGTCGCCGACGGCGATGTAGTCGTCAACGGCCACCTGCGTCAGATAGGGGCCGATCTGGCCGGTGCCGGCGGCGAGGGCGATGGTGCCGAAGGCGATGACCACGCGCCCGCGATGGGGTTTGAGATAGCCCAACAGTTGCAGCGTCAGCCCCAAATTGAAGGCGCGTTGCTGGATTTCTTCTTCTTTGTTGAGTTCGGTGCTCACAGCGTTTCCAACTCGGCGCTAAGCTGCTGGCGCTGGTACAGCTCGGCGTAGAAGCCGCCGCTGTTGACCAGCTCGTCGTGGGTGCCCTGCTCGGCGATGCGGCCTTCCTCTAGGACGACTATGTAGTCGGCGTGGCGCAGGGTCGAGATGCGGTGGGCGATGATGAGGGTGGTGCGGCCCTGCATGAGGGTGTGCAAGTGGTCGAGGATCGCTTCTTCCGTGTGGGTGTCCACCGCGGAGAGCGCGTCGTCGAGGATGAGGATCTGTGGGCGGCGAATGAGCGCCCGGGCCAAGGTCGCGCGCTGCTTCTGGCCGCCGGACAAGGTGACGCCGCGCTCGCCGATGAGGGTGTCGAAGCCCTCGTCGAATTGGTCGATGTCCTTTTTGAGCTGAGCCTCTGCGGCCGCGGCGTGGATCTGGTCTTCTGCGGCAGAATCCGCGCCGTAGGCGATGTTGGCATTGAGGGTATTGGAAAATAGAAAGGGATTTTGCGGGACGTAGCCGATGGCGTCGCGCAAGGTCGCTAGGGGCCATTCCTCGATCGGCACCCCGTCGATGAGCAGCTGCCCCGGCCCGGCTTGGATCAAGCGCGGCACGAGGCGCGCTAGGGTGGTTTTACCCGAGCCGACCCGGCCGATGATGCCGAGGGTCTTGCCTGGGGGAATATCGAGATCAATCTGGTGTAGGACTTGTTCCCTGCCGTAGGAGAAGCTGAGCTTGCGGAAGGCGATGTGCCCGGCGATTGGGCGCGGATTGGCCGGGGGCAGGGCGCGGTCTTGGATCTCGGGCTCGACGGCGAGGATCTCGTTGATGCGCTGCATGGACACGAGGGCGCGCTGGGCGCGGTCGATGACCCAGCCGATGTACATGATCGGGCGGATGAGTTGGGTCAGGTAGGCGTTGAAGGCGACGAAGGCCCCTAAGCTGAGTTCGCCGTCGATGACTGCGCGCCCGCCCAGCCACAAGTTCAGCCCCAAGCAGAGCGAGGCGATGACGTAGGAGAGCGGCCGGTAGTTGGCGCGGGTGAGGATATAGGCGCGGTTTTTTTCTAGGTACGCCAAATTGAGTTGGTCGAACGCGGCGTTTTGCGCTGGCTCTTGGGTGTAGGCCCGGACCACGCGGATGCCGGAGAGGTTTTCCTGGATGAAGGTGCTGATCTGACCGAAGTATTCTTGGATGGCCTTGTAGCGGGTGTGGATGACCGCGGCGATGCGGATCATCACGACGCTAAAAAGCGGCATGGGTATCAGCACCAGCAGAGCCAGCTTCCAGTCGATCAGGCACATACAGGCGAGCGTGAAGGTCAGCCCCAAGGCGGTATCGACGATGCCGCGAATGCCATAGACCCAAAAAATATGCACCGAGTGGAGATCGTTGGTCGCCCGCGCCATGAGGTCGCCGGTGCGGCGCTGCTGGTAGTACGACAGCGGCAGCTTGAGCAGGTGGGCAAAATACGCGGTGCGGATGTCGTATTCGATGCGGTTGGCGACGCGGCCTAGCAGTATCCGCATGACATAGCCGCACAAGGCCACGCCTAGGGCGTAGGCGAGGATGTGGAAGACGTAGGTTGCGACTTCCTCGGAGGTAGGATCCGTCGCCAAGACCGCATCGACGGCATCGCGCACCAGCAGTGGGATGCGCGCCGTCGCCGCCTGCCCCAACCCGATGCAGAGCGCGCCGAGCAGGATGCGCCCCCGATAGGGACGGACGTATTGGGCAAACGGACCAAACATTAGCGGGAGAGGGCGAGCTCGGGAAAGGTGCTGGCCAGCAGCGGGCGCATGGCCGCCAGCGCCTGGGCGCGGTGACTGAGACCGTTTTTTATATGCGGGTCGAGCTGGGCCATAGTTTTGGCGTAGGCGGGGAGCAAAAAGACCGGATCGTAGCCAAAGCCGTTGGTCCCGGCTGGGGCCGAGGCGATCAGCCCTTCACAGGTGCCCTCGGCTTGGCAGTGGTGGCCGTCGGGACTTGCTGCGCAGAGGACGCAGCGGAACCGAGCACGGCGTTGCGCTGGCGCAGGATAGGGCGCGAGTTGGGCGAGCAAGAGCCGGCCGCGGCCGGCGTCGTCGAGGTCGGGGCCGCCGTAGCGGGCCGAGTAGATCCCGGGCGCACCGCCGAGGGCATCCACCTCAAGCCCGGAGTCGTCGGCGAGGGCGATTTGTCCGCTGGCCGCGGCATAGGCGCGGGCCTTGAGCTGGGCGTTGGCGGCAAAGGTCTGGCCGCTTTCCTCGACGCAGAGCTGTAAGCCGAGTTCGGCCGGCGCGACGACCTCGACCTCGGCAAACAGAGCGCGGACTTCGCGCAGCTTGCCGGCGTTGTTCGAGGCCAACAGCAGCGCCATTACGACCGCCTATTGGGGCTGCTCGTCAATCTCTGAGAGTTTGCTCGCTACGTAGTCCTTGTAGCGGGTGTCTTTTACCGCTCGGTTGTACCAGCGCCGCGCTTCCTGTCGTTGGCCTAGCTGAAAATGCGCGTCGCCCAGTAGCACTTCGGCGGCTCGGTAGTCAGATTGGCAACTCGTGGCGCGCCGGGTGTGCTCAATGGCTTGGCGGAAGTTGCCCATGCCGTAGTGGGCCTCGCCCAGCCGGTAATGCGTCTCGCAGTAGGCCTTGTCTAGATCGGCTGCCTTGTTCAGCGGGGCAATGGCCTCGTGGAAACGGCCGAGCTGGTTGAGCGCAATGCCGAGCAAGCGGTGCCCTTCGGCGTACGTGTCGTCGATCTTTAGGGCGTTTTGCAAAAGCGGCACGATGCCCTCTGTGTCTTGGGTCTTGAACTTCAACCGCGCCAAGTCGCCGTATGATTCCATGTACGTGGGGTCGGCCTCTATGGAACGCTGGTAGGTGACGATGGCTTTGCCGTAGTCGCGGCTGAGGCGCTGGATGTCGCCGAGGGCATTGTAGGGTCTGGCGTCGGTGGGATCGGCCGCTATGGCCTCGGCAAAGGCCACTTTGGCCTTGTCTTTCTCGTGCAGGCCACTGTGGGAAAGGCCCATGACGTAGAGGGATTGGGCGCTTTGCGAGGTGAAGTCGCGCGCTTTAGTAAAATAGTCGATGGATTCGCGGTATTTCTTTTGGCGAAAGCTGTTGAGGGCGGCCTTTTCATAGAGCTGGCCCAGTGCCTTAGCGGCCTGTTCTGGCTTGGTGCCGAGGGCATGGGCTGCGGTAAAGCTGGTGATGGATTTGTCGTACTCGTTGAGGGCCTTGTAGGAAAGGCCGAGGACGTAGTGGGCGGCGCCGTAGGAGGAATCGGCCGCCACGGCCATTTCTAGCTCGATGGCGGCGTTGCGGTAGCTGCCCTTCTTGGCTAAGTCGTAGCCCGTGCGGAAGTAATCGAGGGCTTCGGGCGACTGGGCGAGGGCAGGTGCGCTCAAAAGCGCGAGCGCGAAACTGATCAAGCGGCAGTACTTCAAAACGGAGCCTCCTCGTGTCTCGTATGGAGTAAAGACGTGGACGGGCGTTTATCCGCGAGCGGCGAGCCGGGCCTCGACTTCGCCGGCGTCGGGAAAGCGGCCTTCTTGCAGCTTGGAAAAGATCAGCTCGCCATCGAGGCTGAGTTCGAACTTCCCCCGGTCTGAGGGCACTAGCGAGAAGGCGGCGACGTCTTTCTTGTAGGCGACGAGTAACTGTTCCGCCAAACTGGCGGCTTTGGTTTCGTAGCCTCAAGCAGAGCAGTAAATGAGTTCCAAGTTCACGGGGAACCTCCTGTGGAATAGGGATTGGAAAAGTATAAAAGTCACTAGGAGTATTGTCAAAGACGGGAAACTGGTGCAGTGGACGATGTTATGGTCGGCCTTTATTTTAATAGATACCATATATAATTGAATAAAGGATAGCCTCCGCAAACTCCTTAGACGCTTCCATAAATATATCAATCATTGAATAGAGAACGCGATATGGCCGGCACTTTTTTTAAAAAACAAAAATTTGGCAGCAGCACGCGACTCGCCCTTTGGGTCTTGCTGCTGGGCGCGGGCTTGGGCATCGCGTGTGGGGGCCCCGCGCCGGAAGAGTACATTCACCAGCTCAAAAGCCGGCAAAAAGTCGAGCGCATCAAAGCCGCCAACCAGCTCATTCGCTTCGACGCCGACGAGGTCGTTCCCCTGCTTATTGAGGAAGCCGACTCCGGCTATATCCGCGTGCGGTTTGAGGTGATGCACCTGTTGGGCCGCTTTAAGGACGAGCGCGCCGTGCCGACCTTGGTCGCGTCCCTAAAAGACCGGTCGCCGCGAGTGGCGGCGGCGGCCGCGTGGGCGCTGGGCCAGATCGGCGCGCCCACCGCGCTTGCCCCGCTGCTCAAGTACGTGCGCGACCCCACGGTAGAAGTGCGCCAATACGTGCTCGGTGCGCTCGGCGCGTGCCATTCGTACGCAGCCGAGCCGACTTTGAGCGACTCGGCCTTCCGCGTGGTGCGCCGCGCCTTGCGCGCCCCCAAGCCCAAGTGGCGGATCGCCGCCTTGCAGAGCCTGCGCGCCTACGGGTACCGCGACGCGGCCGAAGAAGTCATTCGCATGTCGCTGGACCCCTCGGATGAGGTGCGCTACGTGGCCGTGCAGGCCCTCGGCCACATCGGCCACGCGCCGCTCGGCGCGCCCGCTCGCGCCGCCATCTACGAAGCGCTGGTGGTCGCCCTCGACGCCGACGAACTCCAGAGCATCCGCAGCAAGGCCGTGCATGCCCTCGCCGAGGTGGGCGATGCGCGGGCCGTGCCGCACTTGCAGCGGCTGATGAAGGAGGGCACGGAAAAAGACCAGACCGCGGCACGGCAAGCTCTGTACAAGCTAAGCCCCCAAGTCGCCGAGGCGATGAGAGGAACTGAGTTAGGAGCGAGATGAAGGAATTGAAGATCGGCTTCCCGTCCGGGAGCTTGCAGGAGTCCACGTTTGACCTGTTTGTCCGGGCTGGGTATCGGGTGCGGCTCGCGCCGCGCTCGTACGTGCCCGACATCGACGACCCCCAGCTTGCGGGCCTGATGTTCCGGGCGCAGGAAATTGCCCAGTACGTGGCGCGCGGCGTCGTCGATGTCGGCCTGACGGGCCGAGATTGGATCCTCGAAAGCGAGGCCGAGGTAGTCGAAGTCGGCGAGCTGACCTACAGCAAGAGCACGGCGCGGCCCTTGCGCTGGGTCATTGCCGTGCCCGAGGATTCCGCCATCCAATGCGTCGAAGACCTGCAGGGCCACCGCATTGCCAGCGAGTTGGTTGGCGTGACGCGCCGCTTCTTGCAGGCGCGCGGCGTGGAGGCCGAGGTGGAGTTTTCGTGGGGCACGACCGAGGTCAAGGCCGGCATTCCCGGGCTGGTGGACGCCATCGTCGAGGCGACCGAGACGGGCGCGTCGCTCAAGGCCAACCGGCTGCGGATCGTCGATACGGTTTGCGAATCAACGCCGCGCTTGATTGCCAACAAGGCCGCGTGGGCCGATGGCTGGAAGCGGGAGAAGGCCGAGAACTTGCTGATGCTGCTCACGGGTGCGCTCGAAGCCGAGCACAAGGTCGGCCTCAAGATGAACGTGCCGCGCGCCCAGCTCGACCGCGTCATCGCCCGGCTGCCGGCCCTGCACACGCCCACGGTCTCCAGCCAGATGGACGCCGAGTGGGTGGCGCTGGAAATCGTCGCCGACGAGCGCGTGGTGCGCGAGCTCATTCCCCAGCTCAAGCGGCTCGGGGCCGAAGGCATCATCGAATACCCGCTCCACAAAGTCGTGTATTGATGGTGCCCATTGCGTCCTATCCCTCCGAGCCGCTGGCCGCTCCGTTGGCCGCTCTGTTGGCTCGCCGCCCCGAATCCGACCCCGAGGTCGAGGACGCGGTGCGGGATATTCTGCGGCAGGTGCGGGAAGAAGGCGATGCCGCGTTGTGCGCGTTGACGCAGCGCTTCGATGGCGTGGAGGTATGCCCTGGGCAGTTGCGGGTTCCAGCGTCTGTGCTCGCCGAGGCCGAGGCCGCGCTCGACCCGAGCCTGCGCGCCTCTATGGAGGCGGCCGCAGCTAATATCCGCGCCTTCCACGAGCGGCAAAAACTCAATTCTTGGTTTGTCGAAGACGGTGACGGGGTGGTGCTGGGCAAGAAAATCACGCCCATCGAGCGGGTGGGGCTGTGCGTGCCGGCTGGCGAGGTGCCGCTGTTTTCGAGCTTGCTGATGACGGCCGTGCCCGCGCAGGTGGCTGGCGTGGACCAGCTCTGCGTGGTCACGCCGCCGGTAGCGGCCGGTCGGCCGGCCCCAGTGATTGCGGCTGCTGCGCGCTTGTTGGGCATTGACGAGGTGTACGCCGTGGGCGGGGCGCAGGCCGTGGGAGCGCTGGCTTATGGCACGGAGAGCATCTCGCCGGTACACAAGATCGTCGGCCCGGGTTCTCCCTATACGGTGGCCGCGCAGCGGCAGGTCTTCGGCGCGGTGGGCATCGCGCTGTTGCCCGGCCCGTCGGAAATTGTGGTGCTCGCCGACGCGGGGGCTGACCCGCGCTTGGTGGCCGCGGATTTGCTCGCGCAAGCCGAGCACGGCTGGGGAGTGGCGGCCGTGTGCATCACGGATTGCGCGGCCCTAGCGCGCCGCGTGCAAGCGGCACTCGAAGCGCAACGAGCGGCCTTGCCGCGCTATTCAATTATAGATAGGGCCTTAGAAGAGTACGGCGCGATTGTCGTGGTGCCTAGTCTCGAAGTGGGGATTGAGCTACTCAACCGCCTAGCGCCGGAACACGCCGAATTGCAGGTGGCCGACCCGTGGCGCTGGATTGATGCCATTCGCCACTGCGGTGCGCTGTTCCTCGGCGCGGCTTCCACCGAGCCGGTCGGCGATTACTTCGCCGGCACCAACCACGTGCTGCCGACGCAAGGCGCGGCCCGCTACGCCTCGTCGTTGGGGTGGGCCGATTTCGTCAAGACGACGAGCATCATCGCCTACACCCCCGAGCGCTTGGCCCACACGGCCGAGCACATCGCCCGCATGGCGCAGGCCGAGGGCCTTGAGGCCCATGCGCAAGCCGTCCGCATCCGCCAACAGAAGGCCACACCATGAGCGCAGATCAACGCACGGCGCGGATCGTGCGCCAGACGACCGAGACTGAGATCGAGTTGCAGCTATGCCTCGACGGCAGCGGCCAGTGCCGCGCCGACACCGGCCTCGGCTTTTTCGACCACATGCTCCACGCCTTGGCCCGGCACGGCCTGTGCGACCTAGCGGTCCAATGCCGCGGCGACCTGCACGTGGATGCCCACCACACGGTGGAAGACATAGGGATCTGCCTCGGCCAAGCCATCGTCCAAGCCTTGGGCGACAAGGCCGGCATTCAGCGCTACGGTCACAGCTATGTGCCCATGGACGAGGCGCTCGCGCGGGCGGTGATGGATTTGTCGGGCCGGGCCTATTTGGTCTTTGCCGCCGCCTTCAGCGAGGAGCGGGTCGGCGCACTGGATGTGTCCTTAGTGCGCGAGTTTTTCTACGCGGTGGCCGACCAAGGGCGGATGAATCTGCACCTCGACCTCGTGCGCGGCCACAACGCCCACCACGGCATTGAGGCCCTCTTTAAGGCCTTCGCCCGCGCCCTGCTCATGGCCGCGCAGCGGAACGAGCGGGTCCAGGGCATTCCTTCGACCAAGGGCGTACTCTGAGGCACGGGCACTCGCCCATGAAGATCTGCCATCTGATGTACGACGACATGGCCAACCCGTGGTTAGGCGGCGGCGGCGCAGTGCGGGCGATGGAGCTCTACCGCCGCCTGGCCAGCCGCCACGAGATCACCGTCGTCAGTGGTCTTTTCCCCGGGGCCGAGCCGGAGACCGAACGGCACGGGTTGCGCCTGTTGCGCGTTGGCTCGGCCCGCAGCTATGCCCTGAGCCGCTTGGGCTATTGCCACGCGGCCGTAGCCCAGTTGCAGCGGCTAGAGTGGGACCTGTGGATCAACGAGTTTTCGGCCTTCGCGCCCTTGCGCGTCCCGGCTGCGTTGCGGCGGCAGGGCCTGCTTTTGTTTTATCACTTCATGGGGCGGCACGCCCTCGTCAAGCATCCGCTCGTGGGCGGTGTGGCGTGGCTGTGCGAGCAACGCGCCCTGCGCGCCTATGGCCGCATCTTGACGATTGCCCCCAGCGTGCAAACGCGCATTCAGCGGAGCGCGCGCGGCGCGGCGGTTGATCTGGTGTATAGCGGCGTCGATCGCCGTTTTTTCGCGCTGGCGCCTGGGGAAGATCCTTACTTGCTCTACTTTGGTCGCATGGATATACACACCAAGGGGATCGATCTATTGATCGCCGCGTTTGCCGAGATTGTCGCCGAGTATCCGGATATCCGCCTCAAGCTGGCCGGGCGCGGCACCCCTAAACAGCTCGCTAGGGTGCGCGACTTGACGCGGCGGGCGAGATTGGAAAGCCGTGTGGAGATCATAGGGCGTGTGGAAGAGGAGCAAAAAGGCGAACTCTTGCGCCGCGCCCTGATGGTTTGCATTCCGTCCCGCTACGAGGGTTGGTGCATGGTGGCCGTAGAAGCCGCTGCCGCCGGCAAAGCCGTGTTGGGCACCAACATTGACGGCCTGCGCGACGCCGTGCGCCACGGTGAGACCGGGGTGTTGGTGCCTCCTGACGATGTGGGTGCTTTGGCAGCGGGGATGCGGGCGCTGATCGCCGACGACTCAAGGCGGCGGTCTTTGGGAGTGGCGGGCAGGGCGTGGGCAGGGCGGTTTGGTTGGGATCGGTTGGCGGAGGATTTGGAGGAGGTGTATTTGCGGACGGTTAGATTATCCGCAGATGGACGCAGATAGGTTATCCGCAAGCCGCTTGAAGCTTTCAAGTTATTCACTGATGTTACGCAGCCTCTGTCTTCTTAGGGCAGCCTCTTCCGCCCGCTTGGTGCCTGTGCGGTCCCGGTGTCATGCCTGCGAAAGCAGGCATCCAGAAAGGCCGTTTGAGGCTAGGGCGCTGGGCTGGATTCCCGCTTTCGCGGGAATGACGACAGGCAGGGCAGCAAGGCGGCAGACACTACATAAGTCTGCGTAACGTCAGTTATTCAGGATTGCTATAGGACACACCTGTAGTTGCCCCACGGAGATCGTTCATGGTCAAAAAAAACAAACGCGCCAAAACCCAAGCCCCGGCAAAGGCCGCTGGGCCGCCCCTGTGGAATCACCGTCTGTTCCCGCCGGTCTTCTTTCTCGCCCTGAGCCTGTTGTACTTCTACGAGTTCCCCCTGTCGGACAAGATCGTCTATGGTTTGGACGTGGGCGCGGACTACCACAAGGGCGCGGACCTGAGCTTTTGGGACAAGGTGCAGACCGTGGCGCAGCCCCTGTGGGACCCCAAGATGGGCGGCTTCCCCCAGTCCGAGGGCATTCGTCCCCAGTACTTCCCGGCATACGTCTTGTATTTTTTTACGACCTTTCAGCGCTACGTCGGGTGGCGCTACATCCTGACGATGTTCGTCGCCGGCTTGGGTATGTACGCGTACTTGCGCCAAATCCACGTGGGAGGTCGCGCCGCACTGTGGGGCGGGGTGGCCTTCATGTCCGCGCCGACCTTCTTGGCCTTTCCCTTGGCCGGCCACTACGCCAAGATGGGCGTCATCGCCCTTTTCCCGTGGATCATCTGGGCGTTGGAACGGGCCTTGGCGCAGGGTCGGTTGATCTATTGGGCGGCTCTCGGCGCGCTGATTGGCGCGTGTATCTACTCCCATCCGCCGATGACGTACTTTGCGCTGCTGGGTCTCGGCGTCTATTTCCTATTTAAGTTGTACCAGATGCGCCGCGAGCGGGTCGCCTTGGTGCGGCGCTTGGCGCACTTTATCGGTGCGGTGGTGCTGGGATTGGCGTTGGGGGCTGAGGGGGCTTTTCCGGTGATGCTCTACACCCGCGCCGAGTCCAAGCGGGCTACGGGCGATGAGGTGGGGGGCAAGACCGTGGAGGAACAGCTCGCGTATGCGCGGAGTTGGTCGCTGCATCCCGAGGAAGTGGCTTCGCTGGTGGTGCCGGAGTTCGGCGGGTACGACAATGTGTTGGTGCAGGGCGGCTCGCGCTATTGGGGACGCAATGCGTTTAAGATCAACTCCGAGTATTTTGGCGCGTTGGCCGTGCTGTTGGCGCTGCTGATGGTGCCGGAGTGTCGGCGGCGTCCGCAAGTGGCGCTGCTGGGCGGCGTGTTTGTGCTGGCGTTGGCCTACGTGTTGGGCGAGCATACGCCCGTGCATTGGCTGGCGTTTCACTTGCTGCCTGGGGCGGACGTGCAGCGCGCCATTGGCATGGGTTCGTTTGTGTTTGCGTTTGCCGGGTGTGCGCTGGCGGGGTTGGGTTTGCAGCGGGTGTTGGATGCGGACGCGGACGAGCGGGCCTTGCTGCGGGGCCGCTTGGCCTATGTCGGCGGCATCCTCGCCGCGCTGGCTTTGCTGGTCGCGCTCTTTCCCAAGGGGGCGACCGATGCGTGGATGAGTGTGTTTTACGAGGATATTGCGCCGCAAAAGCGGGCTGTGTTGGCTGGGAGCTACGATTGGATCGCGCGCGGTGGCTGGTGCGTGGTGGTGGCGGTGGGCGCGGGTGTGGCGTTGCTCTATTTGCGGTTGTGGGGGCAGCTTTCGGCGACGGTGATGGTGGGGGGGTTGTGCGCGGTGACGTTGTTCGACACGTGGCGCGTTGATCGGGTTTATTTGCTCTATCGGGATCCGGGCCGCTATGCGGATATTCGCCGGGAGAATCCGCGTGCGGTGCAGTTTTTGCAAAGCGATGAGTCGCTTTTTCGCGTCTTGCCCTTGCCTAGCTTCCGGGTGCTGGAGGAGCCGGGCTATCACTTGCACGGGGTTTGGTCCATCACGGGGTTTCACGATTTGACGGTGGGGCGCTACGATAGGATGCTGAGGGAGTTTGAGCCGCTGGTGCAGCAGTTTTTGCGGGCGGGTGCGCCGTCTGTGGCGTTCCAATCTTTGTTGAATTTGCTCAATGGGAAGTATTTGGCCGTGCCCAAGCCCTTAGAGTTGAATCTGGCGGCGTATCCGCTGCGCTTTGAGGGAGCGCGCTTTCGTTTGTACGAAAATCCGCAGGCGTTGCCGTGGTTTTACTTGGTGCCAGAAGCTGAGGTTTTGGACAGCGGCGAGGCGGTGTTGGCGCGGCTGTTGAGTGGCCGGGTGGACCCGCAGCGGGTGGCTTTGTTGGAGGGCGCGCCGGTGGTGCGGCTCGATGGCACGGGGGACCGGGCTGGCGACCGGGTGGAGCGGCTGGCGTATGATCCAAAGGACGGGCTGATTCGTCTGCGGACGCACAGCGCGGGGCCGCGCGTGTTGGTGGTGTCGGAGAATTACCAGTCGAATTGGTCGGTGTGGGTGGATGAGGAGGAGGCGGAGATGGTGCGGGTGAACTATATATGGAAGGGGGTGGCGTTGTCGGCGGGGGAACACGAGGTGGAGTTTCGCTATTTTTCGCCGGTGTTGGCTTGGGCGCGGGGGGCGGTGGTGGTGGGGTTGGTGGTGGTTGTGGGCGTGGTGGCGGCGGCGTGGCGGCAGCGGCGGCGGGAGGTTTGACATAGGGATGGGGGTCGGTGATATTTGCTGATGGTCTTAGAGGAGGTGCCTGCTATGGAGGGTATCGTAACTGTACTAGCGGCAGGATCGTATGAAGGGGTCAATTGAGGGAATGCGTGAAGGGCGTTTGACTGGGATAAAACCGGAGGGCCGTTTTCGTGGATAGTGGCGCGATAGCTTGGACTGTTATAGCCGTCGGTATCGCCTTGGCGGGGCTAGTGCTGGCTACGGCGCGGAGTATCCGCGCCGACATGCGGGATATTCGCGCCGACCTACGGATACTTGTGGAACGGCAGGACAAACTGGCGGCGCGTCAGGACGATAAGCAGGATGCGCTGGCGACGCGTCAGGACAATAAGATGGATGCGCTGGCCAAGCAGTTGGGTCGGCAGGAGCAGGAACAGGCGCGGATGAATGGGGTGCTGGCGACGCTTTCGGAGCGGTTGGGTCGCGTAGAAGAGGGGCAGGCGCAGCTTTCAGAGCGGCTGGGTCGGCAGGAGCAGGAGCAGGCGCGGATGAATGGGGTGCTGGAGACGCTGCCCGAGCGGCTGGGTCGGCTGGAGCAGGAGCAGGCGCGGATGAATGGGATGTTGGAGACGATTCGGGCCGGGCTCTCGTATCGGGTGGAGCGCACGGATGCGGGGGAGCGGGTGGCGGAGGATGCCGAATCGTACGAGCCAGAGGGATGAACGATGGGCAGGAGAATTTCAATGCAGCGGCAGAACCCCGAATTGAATCCCGAACCGTTTGTTGCTAGCTGCTCTGCAACTCACGTAAGCGTTCCCGCTTGCCATTGGCCAGCCTGCGCGCCTTTCCTAAATGAAGGCTTTATAGGGGGGATAGGGTTTTTTTGGCTATAGTTTCAATAAGGTAATTTATACTTGACACTTCTATTTTTTCTCGGTATTATTAGCTCTATTGTATAGGAGAACGCGCTATGCGTTATGTACGGAAAAGCCGCGAAAGGGGGCATATGAAATACGCAAGAACGCAAATTCTTAGTGGGTTTGAAGCAAATCCATCTTCTCATATCACTTTCATAATCAGGGATACGTTCCCTGGGGAGGTTGAGTAATGATACACACGAAGTCGTTAATTCGGTGCTTGGGTTGTGTGCCTTGGTTGCTGACTGCCTGTTTGGTGTTGGTTCGGGCCGGGGAAGCTCAGCTTCCTGTGAATCCTAAGAAGGCGGACGGGAAGTATCATGAGGTTCAACTAGAATTAGACACGCAGGAAGTAGCTGAGAACGCCCTAGAGATCGGGGATTCTCCACCCTCAGAAATCTCGATTAAAGTCACAGCTACACGTCTGGACTCTGATGGTGCCAAGAAGGATAACGACAAAGCGAAGGAGGAGGATGATGGGCGGTTGAATATCCTCTTAATGGATATCGTCGGTGCAGGTACAGCGAAAAAGGTCGGTGACCATCTAATGCTAAATCTGCCCACCGGCGACGGTGACGGTAGGGGTATGCCTGAGCGCTTCTCAATATCGATGCCTATTCTCACGATTAACAAGCATGAGGCATCTGGGGAGACAATGATCTCCTTTATCCCCATAGATGATAAAAAGAAGGGAGGGGATGAGTTCGACGAAGGACGAGGTGCTAAACGCGATGATGGTACTATGGCCGCTCCTACTGCTGCTGCTGCTGCTGCTGCTGCTGCTGCTAGGGATGTTGCTAGAGCTGCTGCTGGTAAGGCTTTGGCTATTGCTGCTGAAGTTACAGATCTAACTTCTGTGAACAAAGCTATTGCTACTGCTGCTACTGCTGCTGCTACTGCTGCCGAAGCTATTGCTGCTGCTGCCGGTATTACAATTGATGTTGCCAAAGTTACTAAGGATATAACAGGCGATATCAAAAAGGCTGTTGCTGTGACTGATCATGTTGCTACTGAAGCTCGTAATGCGGCTGATGCTGATGCGGCTGTTGCTGCTGATAAGGATGCGGCTGATGCGGCTGATGCGGCTGATAAGGCTGCTGATGCGGCTGCTGATGCGGCTGGAGTTGAAGTTAAAGATGATGCTGTTAATGCTGCTGAACTTAGCGTTGCTACGGCTGCTAAGAATGTGGCTGTAGCTATTGCTGCTAAGAAGATGGCCGCTGCAGATGAGGACGAGGAGGATAGAGCGGCGGCAGACGAGGACCTAGTTACTTATGCGCAAGCGGCGGAAAAGGCTGCTAGGGCAGTTGCTGCTCAGGTGGATTTTGTTGATGACTTTGATCTTGCTATGGAGATTGAAGCCGATAGTGATGTTGACGATCTACTCGACGATGCTTCCGAGATTCTGGTAGCTTCTACAACGACTAGGGCCATTCACGCCATCATTAGCGACTCAGGTAATATACATGCTGATGCTGATGCTGATGCTGTTACTGCGGCTGCTGATGCGGCTGATGCGGCTGCTGATGCGGCTGAGGCTGCTAATACTGTTCACGGGTATCTGGCTGATCAGGACTCTGATGATTTTGATACGCAAGCCCGTGCTGCTGCTACCGCTGCTTTAACTGCTGCTTTTGCTGCTGAGGATGATGACGCGACCGCCACAGTTGATTCTGGTGATGATGCTGCTGATGCTGCTGACGAAGCTATAGATGCTGTTGAAGACGCTGAAGAGACTGTTAAGGAAGCCGCTATAGCTGCTGCTGCTGTTGCTGCTGCTGAAGCTGCTGGTGACGCTGCTGAAGCTGCTGGTGAAGCTGCTGAAGCTACTGGTGTTGATGAAGACGATGTTGAGGATGCTTTAGCTGCTGGTATGGAAATTGATGCAGAAACAGCTGATGCTATGGATATTGATGATGCTGAAGATGTTGCTGATGCTGCTGACGATGTTGCTGCTGATGCTGCTGATGCTGCTACGGAAGCTGCTGCTGCTGCTGCTGCTGCTGCTAAAGCTGATGCTGATGCTGATGATGATGATCTTCGGATCTGGATTACAGGCAAAGATGTCCGCCCGGCGTATTTTATGTTGCGTGACGATGACAGGGCCAACGAGGTGGTCACTTTTGAGCTTAGTGAGAAGTCTCTAGACAAAGAGGCTAGTTGGTCCGAGGTGACAGTGACAGCACACTTGGACGCAGGGCCCGCAGAAAAGGACCTGACGTTTTCTTTTAACGATGTTGACGTGACGCCCGGACCTACGGGGACTGATGTAAATGCAGAAGGCGAAGAGATCCTCGGAAGCAACGATGCGATAGCGTCTCGCGATACGTATTACGATGTGGATGGTGTTGGCAATATAACCATCAAGGAAGGTAAGAAGTCGTCGGACCCGAAGACGATTCGGATTAACCCCGAAAACGTGAAGGAGCTACCAGGCGGGGAAGATGGAAAATCTTGGATCGCGCTAGGGGCAGAAGATGTAGAGGGCATAAAGGTTATTCCCGGCTTCATTGAGCTAACGGAAACGGGTCTGCCTGTATTGGAAAAGCTGGAAGAGATTTCTCCCTCGGTCCGCGACGATGGTGGTGAGAATCAGGAAGTCATAGTGCAAGTTACCTTCAAGAAAGAGGTTGAGGAGGAGACGACTGTGAATTTCCGTATTCGGGGTTTTCCGGCGTCCGACGGGAAGGGAAGGCGAGATACGGATTACGACGCGGAGCTAGCGCCAGATAGTAGGGGGGTGGTCATTACATCAGGGAAAACGGCGAGGGCGACTATCTTTGTCTCCCCTCTAAACGACGGAGAAAGCGACGAAGGTAAGGCTGATTGGGAGTTCAAGGTTTTGGCCTCCGTTTCTGGAACCGACGCCGACGACGAAGTGGAAACGATAATCAAGATCATCGACGGCGATTCGGATCTCTCTGAGATTCAGTTGAGGGCTACGGTTGAAGGGGGTGATCCGGACATAAAGGGGGATGCCAGTGCGACAGAGGTTAAGATCACCGCGTACGTAATCGGTGCACCGTCCGACGAAGCGATAAAGGTGCCCTTGATTGTGGTTCCTGGTGCTGGTACTGCGATTCGCAACATTGACTACGAGGCGTCTGGCTTGAGAACTCTGACGATTGAGGCCAATGCGCCAACTGGTGAGCAGACCATCACCATCACCCCAATACCTTCCGATAAGAGTGATACTCCTGATAAGGGCACCGAGGCCGACCCAGAGACGGTAATAGTGGGGACGGTGTTAGAGAAGGATGATACCGAAGGGATCGTCAAAATCGGAGGTAAGGATGTCGAGGTCAAACGAACGACGATAAACCTGATAGATGCAACAACGCCAAAAGCGCCAGAGACAGAGACACCTGAAACGCCGGAGGCATTGAGTTTCTCTGACGAGGATAAAGCCGCTGCGGCGGAGCCCATCTCGGGCAAGGCTGGCGAAGAGTTGGAGGTAGTAGAACTGCCGGACGCTGTACTTGGTAAAGACAATGAGGATGCCGTGTTGGCGTACTCCCTCGGTAAGCTTCCTGCTGGTCTGGTGTATGTGGAGGAAGAGACGGATGACGGCGTGACTACGCGGACGATTACGGGCACGCCCGAAGCCGCCACCGACACCGAGGAGCCCGTCAAGGTCCGTTACGACGTAAGCGACGGCCGGGGGAACTCCGCTAGTCTGACCTATACCATCTCTATCGCTGCGGCCGATCCGGTGCCGGATCCGGTGCCGGATCCTGAGCCTGCCTTGAGCTTCGCTGAGGAGGCGGTGCCCATCTCGGGCGTGGTTGGCACGGAGTTGACGGCAGTAGTACTGCCGGAGGCTATGGTTGCTGATGCCGCTGGTGCCGACGCTGATGCCGCTGGTGCCGACGCTGGTGCCGACGCTGGTGCCGACGCTGGTGCCGACGCTGGTGCCGACGCTGGTGAGGAGACCCCGTTGGAGTACTTCCTCACCGGTGCTCTTCCTGCTGACCTCAAGTATGACTCGGATGCGCGGACGATTTCGGGTACGCCGACGACAGCGGGAGAGGCCGAGCTTAAGTACCTTGTAACTGATGGTACCAATGCCGCGACCCAAACCTACACCATCACTATCGCTCCGGAGCCACCTCCCGTCTTTACTGTTGAGAGCGTAAAAGCGGACGTATCATTGATCCGCGAAAACGCCTCTCATGGGACGGCCATCACGGTGACCGTGACTTTGGCGGAAGCCGCTGCGACTGACACCAAGGTCGAACTCAACTTTGCCGGTCCAAGCGAAGGCACCAAGGCCACGCGCGATGTGGAATTCAGGGGGGCCTGGGATAACGATCTGGGACGTATCGTCTCCATTGCAAAAGGCACAAGCTCGGGGACGGCGAAGGTTACCGTGGAGCCCATCCAAAACGGTAGGGTGGGTGATACAGCCTTCTCGGTGATGGCTACTTCGGCGAGTGATAGCCAAGCTAAGACCGAGAATATCGTGATCGCCGACGACGATTCGGCAAGCAGAATCATCTTGCTGTCGGTGGATCCGGATACTATAACGGAGACAGACGGTGAGGTCTCAGTTACCGTAACCGCGACCTTGTCCGGCGGGGCATTGGCAGAAGACGCGACGGTGACCGTTGGAATTGCTGTGGGCGAATCGTCGGCCACACGCGATAGCGATTACAACGCCAACTTTCCGGTGTCGTCGACGACGATCGATATTGCAGCTGGCGCGTTGTCTGGTGAAACATCTCTGACCATCACCCCAGTCGCCGACGAGGCGGAGGAGGAGGGTGAGACCATCGTCTTCACCGCTACGGCTGAAGGTTTGGCTACGGGTTCGGCACAGATCACGCTGAACGAGGGCGAGCCGATGGCCGAAGAGGACGACGGCGAGGAGGAGATGGACGACGGCGAGGAGGAGATGGACGACGGCGAGGAGGAGATGGACGACGGTGAGGAGGAGATGGACGACGGTGAAGAAGAGATGGACGACGGTGAAGAAGAGATGGACGACGGCGAAGAAGAGATGGACGACGGCGAAGAAGAGATGATGGTCTTTGCTTTCGCCAGTGAGGTCGCAGACCAGGCGTACACCGCTGGTACGGCGATTACCGCGCTGGAACTGCCGGAAGCTACGGGCGGTGAAGGCGATGTAAAGTACCGCGTCTTCGACTTGCCTGCTGGCTTGGCGTTTGACGATTCCACGCGGACGATTTTGGGCACGCCCGAAGCCGCCACCGGTGGGGCCGTCGAAGTCACCGCCTTGGCGCAGGACGGCGCAGGTGCCGCCGCTACCTTGACCTTCTCCATCACGGTCAACCCGCCGCTGAGCTTCGGCGCTGGGTTCGGTGCGGCCGCTGGCAAGGCCAATCCAGCCTCTGAGCATGAAGCCAGTGGAGCCATCCCAATCGTCCTTGGCGAGGAACTGAACCTAACATTACCAGAGGTCTCGGGTGGGACCCCGCCGCTGACGTACAGCGTGTTGGGGCTCCCCTCGGGCCTGTCGTTTGACCCAGAAACGCGGACGATTTCGGGCACGCCCGAAGCCGTCACCGATGGGGCCGTTGAGGTCATCTATATGGTTACGGACGTCAACGGTAGTTCCAAAGGGTTGCCGTTCCTCGTAGCGGTGATACCGCCTTCTTTGGATGAGCCGGACGCGCTGGTGGCCCTAGACTACATGGGTGCTGACGGCGCTGGAGACCAAGGCGGCTTCGTGCTGCTGACTTGGGATCTGTCGGACGATCACGCTTCGCTGGACGGCTATCGCATCTTCCGCGAAATGCCCGTGCTGAACAATGAAATGATTCCTTGGGCCATGGTTGATGCCGTGCCGGGGATACAGCTCGGTCGCGCTATCGTCGCCACGCTCGACAATGTCGCCACTAACTGGGGCATTGCCTCCGAGCGCGGAGGTCAGACCACGCACAGTACTGCTAAGGCCGTGTTCGTCAGTGCTGAAAACTTGAACCAGCCTTACGAGCGGATGGCAGAGACGCTGATGGCTAGCAGAGAGGCAGCCCAAGTCGGTGATGCACCGGTGTTTGCCTCGCTGCTGCCGGAAGCGCTTGCTTACGCCCAAGGCGTGACCCCGAAGCTGAATCTCGTCGAAGGGGTGCTGTCTCATTCGGAGATCACCCTCACCGAAGAGCCAGTTCGCGCTATCGACAACATCTCGCCGTTGGCCGTGCCGTCCCTCAGCGTCTTGGACGCGCCCAACGACCAGGGCAGCCGCATTCTCTTGACGTGGACGCTCTCGCCGTCTGACCAGCTCTTGCAGGACGTCATTACCGAGGCCATTGGTCCGGCCGCGTCCGAGCCAGTAGCTGGCGTCTATGGCTACAGCATCTATCGCCGCGCTGCGAGCGAAGATGAGTTCGTCATGGTCGCGCAGGCGGACGCCGGCGTTACGTCCTTTGTCGATGAGACGGCGCTCAACGGCGTGCATTACACCTATCAGGTGCGGCCCTTCGACTTGGACAACGAGACTGTTTCCGATGTCGAGCAGACGGCGATGGCCGTTCGCAACAGCGTGCTGGATAGCGAAGGTCGCGCGATCTTCGGTCTGTTCGGCGCGGACAACCGCATCGGTTTCGACGACTTCTTCATCTTCGCCGATCTCTTCGGTTTGACGGCGGAAGACGCCGGGTTTGATCCCGCGTTTGACCTCGCGCCGAGCGCGAAGATCGATTTCGACGACTTCTTCGTCTTTGCCGACAACTTCGGCCGCAGCACGGCTGGCGCTGGCAAGCGCGTGCCCATGCTCGCGGGCCTCAACGCCGATGCGCGGATGTATCTGGATGCGCGGACGGCGATGCCCAGCGTGGGTGAGGACTTCGTCCTCGACGTGCGCGTAGCGGACTTTGTCGCGGTCAAGGGCTACGGCTTGCAGGTGCAGTATGACGCCAGCCAGCTAGAGTTTGTCCAGGCTTTGACCGATCAGCCGCTGGGTGGGAGTGAGTTGGCCGCCCCGCAGGTGCTTTCTGACGAAGCGGGTGTGTTGGCACTGGTCGCCCACGGGGACTTGGTCTCCGACGGCGAGGTGGGGCTGAGCTTGGTCTTCCGCGCGAAGACGGAGATCGAGGACACGGTCATCGAGATCACCGACAGCCAGACGTATGATAGCGAGTTTGGCTTCAATCGTCTGGCGCTGCCGGCGCCGGTGCAGTTGCAGACGCGTCCGGAGGCGTTCGCGTTGGCGAATAACTATCCGAACCCGTTCAACCCAGCGACGACGATCAAGTATGCGTTGCCGCAGGCGGCGGACGTGGAACTGACCGTATATAATGTAGTGGGTCAGGCGGTTCGGACGCTGGTTGCTGAGCATCAGAGCGCGGGTCGCTACGTAGTGGAGTGGGATGCGACCAACGACAGCGGCCACAGCTTGTCTTCGGGGATGTATTTCTACCACTTGCAGGCGGGGGGTGGAGAATTCCACGAGGTCAAGAAGATGCTGCTGCTCAAGTAGCACTCACTGCACAGCGCGTTAGTGAAATGGGACCTCAAACCTCAAATTGGGGTCCCATTTCACTATATAAAACAGGTTTATAAATAGAAGGAGAAGCAACCATGCAGAACAGCGTGCGCAAGATGTTTCCTCTTGCCGTCGCCCTGTTGCTCGCAGTCTGTGGCGCCGCTGTCGCCGGGGATAACGCGAATGTTGTCGTTTCGCTGGACAGTGGGGAGTATGCATCCGCCGGTACTGGTGAACAAGTTCAGGTGGCACTGTCGGCTGCTGGGATGGTCGGGGTAACGCAGGTTGAAATTACCCTGACGGTCTCGCCCGCTGATGCCTTCGATCTAGCGGCGACGATGTTTACCCCTGCTTTTGGTTTTTCGCCTGGCGTGGAATTGTTAGGGGACGGGCAGATCAAAAGCGGTGTGGCTGCCCTCGGCGAGCCGGTAGATGGCGATGGTGCTTTGGGTGTTTTTACCCTCACGACGTCGAGTAGTTTTAGCCGGGATTTCTCTGCCGCTATTATGGTGAGCAGTGCGTCCATCGGGGCGTCGTCTGTGGATCGGGATGTCTTTGACGCCGAGGCGTTGGGGCTTTTCGTGATCGTCAACCAGCCAGTGTTCGAGCCGACGCTGTCGGCCATCTCGCCGCTTGCTGCTAATCCGGCCTATTCCGCGATTGGCACGGGTGCGGTCGCTGATGGCAGCCCCGGCGAGCTCGAGTTCTCGGTTAATTTCGCCGACCATAAGGGCAGCCCCACCAAGGGCCAGCCCGTTGCTTGGGACATCACCAATACCGGCTCTAAGTCGGTCTATCTGCTCGGTGTCGGCGAGGTTCCCTCCGGGGTGTATGTATGCCTGCGGAATGTGACCGATGGGGCCGGCGATGCGGCGATTAAGTTTGACTCCGAAGGCAACGTAAAGGCTGCTGCGACTTCGCTCGAAGTTCGGGCGCGCACCATCGCTGGGAATTCGGCCGGTGAGTCCCGCGACTTGGCGGTTGATTTCAACGCCACTTGGGCGGTGCCGGATGCCGACCAGTTGATCTTCGTCTCGGGGGTCTCCCTGAATAGCGATGACAAGGCCCTCAACGAGTTAGTCGCGGGTGGGGGTGCGAAAATCCCAGTCGTGCTGTCGGCGGCCGGGTTAGTCGGCGTGAAGCAGGTTGCGGTCACCGTGACGGTGTCGCCCGCCGAGGCCTTCGATCTGGAGGCCACCACGTTTGCGGGTTCTAGTGCGTTTAGGCTGGCGGGTCCGGGCGTGGAAGTCTCCGGGAATCAGGTGCGGGGTGGCGCAGTCGTTCTTAGCGAGGCCGTAGATGGCGATGCCGATCTGGGGACCTTCACCCTGGTCACGTCGGACAACTTTACCGAGGAGATGGAGGCGGATATTGTGGTCCACAGCGTGTCCCTCGGCCCGTCGTCCGGCATGCGCGATTACTTGGATGCCGAGTTGTTGAATCGCAGCATGCACCTCAACCGGCCGGATCCGGTGCTGGTGGCTACCGCGCGGCTGGTTGGCAACGCGTTGATTTCTGGAGCCGACGCGGGCGCGGTCGATGACAGCAGTCCCGGCGAGATCCAGTACTCGGTCAATTTCACCGATCTCTGGGGCGATCCGGGCGAGGGTCAGACCATCTTGTGGGACGTGTATAACCGGAGCGCACAGTCGGTGTCCGTGCTCGGTATTGGCACGATTCCCTCCCATGGTAGCGCGTTCGTGCGCAATACGACCGATGCCGACGGCAATTCGTCGATTGAGGTTGACGCCGAGGTCGTGTCTTTCCTCAGCATTACGGCGAGTACCCCCACTGAGAATGCTGCCGGCAAGACCCTCGACTTGGCGGTTGACTTCAGCGCGGCTTGGGCTGCTGCCAAGCCGCTAGCCGCCGTGCCTTTGGCCAATTCGCTGAGTCAGAACTATCCCAACCCGTTTAATCCGGAAACGACGATCCGCTACGATCTGAGCAGTGATGCTATCGTCTCCCTGACGGTTTACAATATCATGGGTCAGGTCGTGCGCAAGCTGGTTGATGGCGAGTCGTTGGCCGCAGGTCAGTACCAGGCTGTGTGGGATGGCCGGAACGAAAGCGGCGTTGGCGTCGCCAGCGGCATGTATTTCTACTTGCTCCATGCCGGTGACTACGTAGCCAAGCACAAGATGGTGCTGCTAAGGTAGTTGCCTCAGCGGGACAACAGCAGTAATCAGTTAGTGAAATGGGGCCTCAAAAGGGTCCCATTTCCTTTTTTTCGCCGCGGCCCGTTGCGCAAGGCCGCGGCGTTATTGCGCGTGGATATGAAAATCAAGGTTTTATTTTTTGCTTCCTGCCGCGATGCAGTCGGCCACAAAAGCTGCGACTGGGAGATTGCGGAAGGCTACCGGGTCGCGGATTTGCAGCGCGAGCTGGTGGCCGCGTATCCGCAACTGGCCGCGGTGCAGCAGGTGTTGTCGATTGCGGTCAATTCCGAATACGCGGGGAGCCATACCGTGTTAAAAGCGGGCGACGAGGTGGCTCTTATTCCGCCTGTAAGTGGGGGCTGATGTGTTCAAAATTACTGAAGACCCAATCGAACCCAGCGATTTGTTTGCCGGGGTGGTGCGCGATGAAAATGGCGCAGTGGCCACGTTTGCCGGGGTGGTGCGCAATCACTCTGGGGACAAGCAAACCGATTACTTGGTGTACGAAGCGTATCCGGCTATGGCCGAGAAGAAGATGGCGGCGATTGGCGACGAGATGAAAGCGCGATGGGGCGTCGTGGATGTCGCGATGATTCACCGCGTGGGGAAGCTCGAAATCGGGGAGATCAGCGTGTTAATTGCCGTCGCTAGCCCCCATCGGGCCGAGGCGCTGGCCGCGTGTCAGTACGCCATTGATCGGCTTAAGCAGATCGTGCCGATATGGAAGAAGGAGGTGGGGGTCGGGGGTGAGAGCTGGGTTGAAGGGCCGCAAGCGGCCTACGAAGGCAGCTAGTATGGTGTTCAATTTTGGTTGGTTGTTAGAAGGTCGGTTAGCCGGTGCTGGGCAGATTGGTGGTTGGGAGGGAGGCGAGCGGCTAGAGGACGATCTCGATGTGCTGTCGGCGCAGGGCGTAAAGGCGATTGTGTCACTGACCGCCAATGCCCTGCAGGCGGGCGAGGTGAAGGCGCGAGATATAGCGTATTTGCACTTGCCCATACAGGATATGCAGCCGCCTTCACTCGGGGATATAAGGGCGTTTATCCAATTTGTTGACGAAGCGGTCGAGCAAGGACGGCCCGTGATGGTCCATTGCAGCGCGGGGTTGGGGCGCACGGGCACGATGTTGGCGAGTTATTTGGTAAGGATGGGCAGCAGCTCGGCGGACGCCCTGACACAGGTGCGCAACCTGCGCCCCGGCTCGGTGGAAACGGCCGCCCAAGAGCGAGCCGTATATGAATATGCCGCGCATCTTGGGCAAATGTGATCCCCCCCGTTGTAATTGACATAGTAGGGCGGCACGAGTACATTGAATGAAAGTGTGGCCCCTAGTGGCCGCACGCTAAAACCGGAAGGGAGGGTCGGATGGAAAAGGTTAATTTTCCTGAGTGTTTGAAGTGCAAAGAAGGCGTTTTAATTCCGCTTTCCGACTATGGAAGAGATGGCGCGGCCATTCACTACAAAGCATGGGTCTGCACGAATCCAAGTTGCGGATACCACATGAGAATAGACAACGGCGAGTTGAGTATTGGCGAGGAACTCAAGAAGTCGTTTAAGTAAGCTGTCCCGTCTCCGCCTTTGGCACGCGGTAAAAGTAGTAGATCACGAGAAGAGGCCCCCTTTTGCGGAGCCTCTTCTTCTTATGGGGTCCATTGTTGGCCAACATCAGTATAAGCAGTTGGGGAATCAGGGCTGGCGCACTGATCTTATCTTTTGCGTTGTGGCTTCACGCGGTTACAGAGAAGTACTACGATAAAGAAATTGCAGTTCGCCTCTGGATCGAAGTCCCTCCGCCGGGCGAGGGCGTAGACGGGGATATGGTGCTGGCTAGTGAAGTGCCTTCCACGGTCCGCGTCTTGGTCACTGGGGGGGGCAAGGACCTGCTGTTTGACTTGGACGACGATTCCTTTGTCCTAAGGCTGCGGGCCGAAGGCAAGAGCCGGATTCACCGCTTGACTCCTTCCCAAATCACCAAACGGGTGGCCGACTTGGACGTCGAAGTCAAGGAAATCCTCGAACCAAAAGAAATTGCAATCGCCCTAGCGCCGAGGATGGAACGGGACGTGCCGGTGCGGGTGCAAGCGAGTATAGAAGTGGCTGCCGCCCACGTACAGGTGACGCTGGAGCGAGCCGATCCCGCGCTCGTCCGGGTGATCGGTCCTCAGCAGCAGGTCGCAGCATTGCGTTATGTGGAGACGGATTCGCTGGTTTTGCGGGATGTCAGGGAAGACGTGGATGTGGAGTGGTCCTTGCGGCATCCCGAGCACACGCAACTCGCGTTCGTGCCCGAGGCCGTGCGCGTGCGCGCCACCGTGCAAATGTTGGCCGAGGACGATTTAATCGGGGTGCCGATAACTGTGCGCCATGTCGGTGAGGCGCGCCTGCGGCCCGAGCCGGCTACCGCCCAAGTCAAGGTGCGCGGCGGAGTTAGCGTGATCGCCCAGCTCGACCCAGCCCGCGACATAGAGCTGTACGTGGATTACGCCGAATATCAGGGGAGTGCACTGCCGGTGCGCAGCCCGGAGATGCCGATTTTCGAGGTGCGCCAGATCGCGCCGGCATACGTCGATTTGGTGAGTTATTAGGATGTTGGTGCTGGGGCTGGAAACCTCCTGCGATGAGACGGCCGCGGCGGTCGTCGATGAGTCGTACACCGTGCATTCCAATATCATCTTCTCGCAACAAGATCACGCGCCATACGGGGGCGTGGTGCCCGAGCTGGCCTCGCGCGCCCATATGCGCGCGTTGGTGCCGGTCGTACGGCAGGCCCTGGCGACCGCGGGCATTGGGTGGGAAGAAGTGGATGGAGTAGCGGCGACGCGAGGGCCGGGCTTGGTCGGATCGTTGATCGTGGGACTGTCGCTGGCCAAGGGGTTGGCGTTGGCGCGCAACAAGCCGCTGGTAGGCGTCCACCATTTGGAGGCCCATGTGTTTTCCAACTTGGTCGCCGCGCAGGTCGAGGTCCCCTTCCTGACGCTGCTGGTGTCGGGCGGGCACACCGAGTTGATCTTGGTGCGCGCACTCGGCTCATACAAGGTGCTGGGCCGCACGCGCGACGACGCGGCCGGCGAGGCATTTGACAAGGTCGCCAAGCTGCTGGGTCTCCTGCCCGGGGAGGGGGCCGTGGCGGGCGGACGGCTCATCGCCGAGTTGGCCGCCGCCGGCGATCCCGAGGCCATTGACTTCCCCCGCGCCCTCGTGGACGAGATGGACTTCAGCTTCAGCGGCCTAAAAACCGCGGTGTTGCACTACGTGCGCTCGCTTACTCCGCCAGCGCGCACGCAGCAGCTCGCCCATATTGCCGCCAGCTTCCAAGAAGCGGTGGTGGATGCCTTAGTCGCCAAGACCCTGTTGGCTTTGGATCGCGCAGACGTTGCGACCGTTTGCCTCGCAGGCGGCGTTGCCGCCAACCAGCGTCTGCGCCAGTGCCTGCGCGCCGCGGTCGAGCACCGTGGCCTGTCGTTCCATTGCCCGGCGTACGATTTGTGTACGGATAATGCCGCCATGGTGGGGGCCGTTGGGGCCTTCTACCTCAGCCGCGGTGTCTGCGACAGTCTCGATGTGGACGCCGCCCCCCGCCTGAGTTGGCGTGTCTGAGTGGTCGGATAGCCATTTCCAGCTAGCGGGACCCCGCGTATTCCTCGTCCTGCTGCCCTTCCTATTCGCATTCATTTATTGGGTATATCAGCGGACGTACCCGGATGTTGAGCCCAAGCGCCGCATGGTGCTCGTGGTTTTGCGCGCCGCGGCCGTGGCCTTGCTGGCCATGGTGTTGTGCGAGCCGGTTTTGACGTGGTGGCACCAGCAGGTCGTTCGGCCGCTGGTGCTGGTGTTGGTCGATACAAGCCCGAGCATGAGGGTGGCCGAGGGGCCTTTCACGCGCCTGCAACAGGCCGGGGCCGTACTGGGCGACGAGCGTTGGTCGGCGCGCTTGCAGCAGGCGGAAGTCCGCGCTTGGGGATTTGCCGAGTCCGCGTATCCGCTCGCTCTCGATACGGTCGCGACCGCAAGCACGTGTGGTCAGGCAACCAATATAGGCCGCGCCCTCGCCGTTAGCTTGGAGGCGGTCTCCGAGCGGGAGCGCGTGCAAGGCGTGGTCCTATTTTCCGACGGGGGCCACAACCTAGGCCGCGACCCGGTGCAACTGAGCGCGGAACTGGGAGTACCCGTGTACGCGCTCGGCGTAGGGGGCGCGGAGGTGCCCGTCGATGTTCAGCTCGTGGATGTGCGCACGCCTGAGACCGGATACGTCGGTCAGAGCCAGCAAATCGACGCCAAGGTGCGGAGTTGGGGGTACGAAGGGCAGCGCGTGGAGGTCCAACTCTACGAGGGCGAGCGGTTGCTCCAGAGACAATCCCTGCTGTTGGACAGCGATGGACAGGTACAGAGCGTCTCGTTTGCGGTGACTCCCCAGCAGGCTGGGCCACGCATTTTTCGCGTGGTCGTCGCGCCCGTGGCCGGGGAATTCGCGACGGCTGACAACGAGGCACTCGCGTTTACCCACATTCTCGCAGGGCGCCCGCGGGTGCTGTTACTAGCCGGAGGCCCTAGCGAGGATCTGGCCTTTTTGCGCCGCAGTTTAAGCGCGGATTCGAGTTGGGTCGTCGAGGTCCTGATTCAGCGGGAGCCGGACGCGTTCTACGGCGGCGCGTGGAGTCCGGCTGTTTTGCAGGACCGGGACGTGGTGCTGCTGGTGAATCCGGGCGCGTGGCTGCTCAACGGCCCGCCCGCCGCCGCGTTGGTCCAGCACGTGTACACCGGTGCCGGTTTGCTCGTGGTCGGTGGCCCCAAGATGGCGCGGGCTTGGCGGGCCGACTCGCCGCTGGCCGCACTCATGCCGCTTCAGGTGGCCGGCCCAGTGCCCTTTGTGCCGGACGAGGTCTTGTTGCGGCTCAGCGCGGGCGGGCGGCGTCATCCTGTTGTGCGCCCGCCCGCGGGCGCGGACGATCCGTGGCCTCGGTTGCCGCCGCTGCCGGGCTACTTTCGCACGGCGCAGCAGCGGCCGGGTACCACCGTGCTGGTCGAGAGCTTAGGCGGCGAGCCGGTCATAACGGCGGGCGCGTATGGCGAGGGCAAGGTCATCGCGGCCCTGTCCGCGTCTTTTTGGCGGCTCGACCTAATGAGCAGCGGCGTCGATGGCCGGCCGCAGACCATTCGGACGTTCTGGCGCGACGCCACCAAGTGGCTCGCACTCGACGCCCCGGGCGGGCGGGTCCGCGCCTCGACCGAGCGACCCGTGTACCGGGCGGGCGAGGAAGTGGTTTTCGCGGTGCAGGTCTTTGACGAGCTGCTGAAGCCGCAGTCGGGGGCAACGGTGCAGGTCGCGCTGGCTGGGCGGGAAGCGTTCGACCTGCAATCACAAGGAGCCGGGTACTACCGAGGCGTCGCTAGTGGGCTGGCCCCCGGCACGTATGAATACGAGGTCCGGGCCGCAGTGGGCGCGGTTACGGGCCGCTTTGTCGTCGAAGAGTACAGCATTGAGCTTGGGGATTTGCGCACCGACCCGTTGCTCTTGGGCGAGATGGCCCGCGCCAGTGGTGGCCGCGCCTATCCGCTCGCAGACTGGGAGGACATGCTAAAACAGCTCGCGCCGCGCAAGCGCTGGGTCGAGAAGGCCGAGGTCCTGCCGCTGTGGGGGCCGCTGTGGCCCGCGCTGTTGGCCATTGCCCTGTTGGCTGTCGAGTGGTTTGGGCGCAAGCGCAGCGGCATGATCTGACGCGCCGCAAGATGCAAAAAGTCGCGTTTTTGTTTATTTTTTGGTAACCCCCTCTCCCTCTCGAATCTGATTGCTTTCCAACCTATGTACTAGCGGAGTCTGTGGCTCTATGTCCGAGTTTTTGCACTATATGCCAAAAGGCAAGAAGAGACCCCAAGCGCTAGGGGTGCTCTCCCTCGGTCTCGGCGCGTTTTTGCTCGTCTGCTTGATGTCCCATTCGCCGCTCGACCCCCCCAATTCGAGCCGGTCGATGGCTGAAAGTTTGAATTGGGGGGGGTGGATCGGCGCGTACGCGTCGTATGGGGCCTTTGCGAGCATGGGGCTGACCGCGTACGTCTGGCCCATGCTCTTGTTGCTCTGGGGTTGGAATAGGGTGCGTTGCCAGCCGTTGGCCCTTGCTGTGTACCGCAGTGTGGCGCTTTTGTTCATGGCCATCCTCATCAGCGTCGCTACGGGCCTGCCCGACTATTCGCCACACACAGCCTACGCGCTGGGCGGCGTGCTGGGGACCCAGATCAGTTTGGATCTCCTCATACCGTACCTAGGGAGGATGGGGTCGGCGGTTTTGCTGGGTGCGCTCTTTGTGGTTGCGGTTATTTTGACCCCCGACCTAAACTGGCGGCTGTTGGCGCGGCTGGTATCCGGTTTGGCGGCGGTTTGGCGGTGGCTCGGGCGTTTGCGGCCGCCCCGCCTTGCTGTGCCCAAGAGCAAATCTGCCAAGCGGGAGAGGGATGTGGGAGCCGCGTGGTCCGAGATCGGCGCGGAGCCTCGGGTTGAAGATGCGGCTGGGGCACCTTGGAAGCCAATGGTTGAAGACGCGGTCCCTGTGGAACCTCGAGTGCAGGAGCCAGCGCCGGCACGCGTTGAGCGGCGAGAGCGCAAAAAGAAGAAGGAACCGGCGGTTGAAGACGCGGCCGCGCCAGCGCCGGCGCGCAAAAAAGAGCAGGCAGAGCCAGCCCGCAAGCCTGCCGGGGGTCGCTACGAGATCCCGAACACCGCGTTGCTAGACGAAGTGCCGGCCAACCGCAGCGGCGTTTCTAGGGAGACCTTGCTGGAAAACGCCAAGCTGCTGGAGGGTGCTCTGGACAATTTCGACGTGGCCAGCAAGGTCGTAGAGGTGAGTCCCGGGCCGGTAGTGACGCGCTACGAGGTGGAGCCAGCCCTGGGGGTCAAGGTCAACCGCATCGCCGCGCTCTCGGACGATCTCGCGCGCGTGATGAGCGCCAAGGGCATTCGCATTCAGGCGCCGGTGCCGGGCAAATCCGTGGTGGGGGTGGAGATTGCCAATCAGGAGCGGGAGACCGTGTACTTGCGCGAGATCATTGAAGACGAGGTGTTCAGCCGGTCGGATTCCAAGCTGGTCATGGCGCTGGGCAAGACTATTTCGGGCGAGCCGTGTGCCGCGGATTTGGCCAAAATGCCCCATCTATTGGTCGCCGGTGCCACCGGGGCCGGCAAGAGCGTGTGCCTGAACAGCCTGATTTGCAGCATCCTCTTCAAGGCCACGCCAGACGAAGTGCGATTTATCATGGTCGATCCCAAGGTAGTCGAATTAATGATGTACAACGATATACCGCACTTGCTGGTACCGGTTATCACCGAGCCGAAGAAAGCCGCGGAGGCATTGAAGTGGGCCGTGGCCGAAATGGAAGCGCGCTATCAGAAGCTGGCCAAGTTAGGGGTGCGCAATCTGGCCGACTACAACGCCAAGCTGGTGCGCGTCCAAGCCGAGGCCGAGGAAGACGGCGTTGAGCCTGAGAAGCCGCTGGCGAACATCGTGGTGGTAATCGACGAATTCGCCGACTTGATGCTGACGGCCCCCGCCGATGTGGAGACCTCGCTGATGGGTTTGGCGCAGAAGTCGCGCGCAGTGGGCATTCACATCATCTTGGCGACCCAGCGGCCTTCGGTGAACGTGATTACCGGGGTAATCAAGGCCAACTTCCCTTCGCGCATTGCCTTCCAAGTGGCGTCGAAGACGGACTCGCGTACGATCCTCGATTTCAACGGGGCCGAGCGACTCTTGGGGATGGGCGATATGCTCTTTCTGCCCAGTGGCCAAGGCGAGCCAATTCGCGTCCACGGGGCCTTTATTTCTGGCGAGGAAACCGAGCGCTTGGTTGAGGCATTGAAGGAGAGCCAGTACGAGGCCGAGGAAGTTGCGGTGTTTTCCGAGCAGGTGGATATTAACGCGGGTTCCAATATGCGCGACGACCTCTTTGACGAGGCCGTGCGCTTAGTCTGCGAACACCAGCAGGCCTCCACGTCGTTTTTGCAGCGGCGCTTGAAAGTTGGTTATTCCCGCGCCGCGCGCCTGATGGACGAGCTGGAGGCCGCCGCTATCGTCGGGCCAATCGAAGGGGCTAAGCCGCGCCAGATTCTCGTCGAAAGCGCGGAAGAGGAGTACGCGGAAGAATGAGACTGTGGTTGTGGCCTGTTTTTTGTTTGGGCTTGGCAGCGAGCGCAGCCCTCGGGCAGAGCGGTGAAGAAATCATCGCTAGGGTACAGAAGCGTCTCTCTAGCTACAAGACGTTTTCAGCCCGCTTTGAAAAGCAATTTTACTGGGCGGTGCTGGACAAGTACCGCAGCCGCGAGGGCCGGATCTATTTGCGCCGTCCGAACCGCTTTCGCATTGAACTGGAAGGTGGCGATGTGGTGGTGGCCGATGGCGAGGCCGTTTGGTCGTATGTCGTGCACAACGGCCAAGTGGTGGTCAGCCCATACGAGGCGAAAATAAAGACCCCTTGGGAAGTGTTTTTCGACTATACCGAGCGCTACGTGCCCATTGCGGTGGAGGAGAGTGCGTTGGGGGGGCGGCCTTGCTATTTGCTGGTCATGGCACCGGAAAACGAATCCTCTGTGGTCGAACAGATGCGGATCTGGGTGGATTCCAGGAGGTGGTTTCTGCTGCAAGTAGAGCAGCGCGAGGCCAATGGCAATCGCACCGCGTACGTGCTCAGGGATCACCGCACCAACAAGAGGATAGCCGACGAGGTTTTTGCTTTTGAGGTCCCCGAAGGGGTGGAGGTGCTGGATACGAGGGAACCCCCCGTTGAATAAGAGAGTGTGGTGGTGTGCGGCCCTGTTGATGCACGCCGGGGCTTGGGCGGTCGCGGCGGATCAGAATATCTGGATTCTGTTGCGCGACAAAACAGATGCCGACGGACAGCGCATCGCTTGGGTGGATTTGGGGGCCGGTCATGCAGACGCGGAATTGGACCTGCCCGTCAGCCAGCACTATATCGAGCGCCTGCGGGAGATGGGGGCGGAGGTGCGCTTTTCCTCGCGTTGGCTCAACGCGATCAGTGCTCGGGTCTCGCCCGAGGTGCAGCGCCGAGTGCAGGCCGCGGACTTTGTCGTCGCAATTCGGCCCGTGCAGCGCTTGCAGCGGCCCAGCCCGCGGTCGCCGGTGCCGCTTGCCAGCCCCAAGTTGCTGCAAAGCCATTATGGCCTCGCCTTTGAGCAGTTGGCCCAAATCGCCGTTCCCCCCCTACACGACCGGGGTTTTACAGGTGCCGGGGTGCGCGTGGCCTTGCTCGACAACGGCTTTCACTACGCCGAGCACGCGGCCTTTGGCGCAATCCGCGTGGTGGCCCAGCGCGACTTTGTCAATGGTGATGAGGTCGTCGGCGACGAGGCCGATCAACCCATCACGGGCGACGAAATGAGCGGCAGCCAAAACTTGCACGGTGCCCAAGTACTTTCCCTGCTGGCAGGCTACCACCCCGATCACTTTATCGGCGTGGCGCCCGACGCCGAGTACATCTTGGCCAAGACCGAACTAGACGACACCCTGCCCGAGTTGCCCTCGGAGGAGGATCGCTGGGTTGCCGGTTTGGAATGGGCCGACAGCTTGGGGGCGCAGGTGGTCAACAGCTCGCTGGGCTACAATAGGTGGGACGACGGCACCGGATACTCGCCGGCGGATCTGGACGGGGAAACCGCGCTGACGAGCGTGGCGGCGGCGCTGGCGGTGCGGCGCGGCATCGTGGTGGTGGTGGCCGCGGGCAATGAGGCCAACGGGGATTGGCACTACATAACGGTCCCGGCAGACGCCGATGGCGCGATTGCGGCGGGGGCGGTAGATATGCCCGGCAGCGATGAGCGCGTGCCGCAGATTGCCTCCTTTAGCTCGCGGGGGCCAACGGCCGATGGTCGCATCAAGCCGGATGTGGTCGCGCCCGGCAGCGGCGTGGTGGTCGCGGATCTGCGGCGCGGCGGCTATGTGCGCAAGGGCGGCACATCCTTTGCAGCGCCCTTGGTGAGCGGGGTGTGCGCCCTGTTGTTGCAAATCCATCCCAAATGGGAGTCGGCCCAAGTGCTAGAGGCTTTGCGCTCGACCGCGCTGGACTTGGGCGAGGCCGGTCCCGACACGGTGTATGGCTGGGGGCAGATAAACGCGCTGGCGGCCAGTGGTCTCTCCGAGGTGCTGCCGAGGGAGGACCGTCTGTTGGCACCCTTTCCCAATCCAGCGCGGGACGGGGAGGTGCATTTTCCGGTGCAGCTAGCCGAGCGCGGCCGCGTCGAGTTGAGGGTTTTTGACGTAGCGGGCCGGTTGGTGTTTGCCGAGCGTTGGGACCTGTGGCCGGGGAGCCACGATCGGCCGGGCCGCGCCCCGCGCTGGACGCCGGGTCGGGCCGTGGCCAACGGGATCTACTTCTATCAACTGCGGTCGCCTAACCGCAGCCACTTGGGCAAAATTGCCCTTGTGCGCTAGGTTCTCTGAGGAGACGCTATGGTGATCCCCGCAAGCGAGCGCAAGAAGCAGTTCAACAAACGCCTGCGGCTGCTCAACCGCTTCGCCTTGGGCGGCGTGACTCTCTTCGTGCCGATCTACATTGGGGTGAGCCTGACGGGCAAATCGGCGGACAAGCTGGAAAACTTGACCAACCTGTTCGCCAACATCAACAACCAAGTTGCCCTGACGGTGCCTCCGGATGGGGTGCGCTACATGCACTTTTTCCACGGCCCGCCCGACGTGGGCCACAAGTTCGTGCTCATCGACGTGCGTTTGCAGGTGAATTTGCAGCTCGCCTGGGCGATTGTGCCGCGGTGTTTTCAGCTCGTTGACGACCGCGGGCGGCGGTATTACCCGCTGTCGCGATCGCCGTTTTTTATTGAGCACAGCGACGAGCTCGAGGGGACCAAGGGCGCGGTGTACGAGGGGCAGCTACTCTTTGAAATACCCTCTGAGCGCAAGCACGAAAGCCTCCTTTTTGATCGCTACAACGAAACCGAGGAAGACGACAATGGCCACGATTGAGGAACAGTTGGTAAGCGGGCGGCAGCAGCTAGAGCGGCTGAGAGGGTATCTTTGACATAAGCGGCAAGAAGGAAGAGCTGGCCGCACTAGAAAAACGCATGGCGGCTGTGGACTTCTGGAGCGACCGGCGGCAGGCCGAATCCGTCGGCAAGGCGACGCGCATCCTCAAGGACACCATCGTTGATTGGGAGACCTTGGACGCGCAGTTGGAGGATTTGGACCAACTGCGGCAGATGGCGGCCGAAGAGGGGGATGCAGAGGCGCTGACCGAGGTCGCAGCCGAGGTCGAGCACGCGATGCGGGGCATTGGCGAATTGGAGTTTCGCACGATGCTCAGCGAAGAGGACGACCCCAAGAACGCAATTTTGGTCATCCACTCGGGGGCAGGGGGCACGGACGCAGCCGAATGGGCGTCGATGCTGATGCGCCTGTACACGCGCTGGACCGAGCGCCGCGGCATGGAATGCGCGGTCGTGGATCTGCAGCAGGCCGAGGAAGCTGGCATCAAGGGCGCAACCATTGAGGTTAGGGGAGATTATGCGTATGGCTACCTCAAGGCCGAGGCCGGCGTCCATCGCTTGGTGCGGCTCTCGCCTTTTGATACGAGCCGCCGCCGGCACACTTCGTTTGCCTCGGTCTTTGTCTATCCAGAAGTCGAAGACGATATCGAGGTGGACCTCAACGACGAGGACGTTAAGGTCGAAACCTACCGCTCCGGGGGCGCGGGCGGCCAACACGTGAACAAGACCGCCTCGGCCGTGCGGGTCACACATCTGCCCACCGGCATTGTCGTCCAGTGCCAAAACGAGCGCTCGCAGTTCAAGAACAAGGCCACTGCGTTTAAGGTGCTGAAGGCGCGTTTATACCAGCACCTCAAGGACGAACAGAAGCAGAAGCAGCTTGCGGTGGAGAGCACCAAGAAGAGCATTGACTTCGGCTCGCAGATCCGCTCCTATGTGCTCCATCCATACACCATAGTCAAGGACCACCGCACCGCTTGCGAAACGGCCAATGTCCAAGCGGTAATGGACGGAGACATCGACCGATTCATCCGGGCCTATTTGACCGAGGGACAAGCGTGAGCATCGCCTTGTTTGTCGCCTGTCGCTACCTGCGCTCCAAACAGCGCGAGGGCTTCTTCTCAGTCATTGCCTATATGGCCGTTGGCGGAGTGGTCTTGGGGGTAGCGGCTTTGGTGATCATCCTCTCGGTGACAAATGGCTTTGCCGGCGAAGTCAAAAATCGGCTGATCGGCATGAACGCCCATGTCAACATTCGCCGCTTCGACGGCGGCCCCATCGCGGACTGGGACGCGCTGCTGCAGCAGGTGAAAGGCGCTGCCGGGGTCGTGGGCGCGGCACCGGTGGTGGATTCCAAGGTCATTGTTGCTTCGCAGCTCGACTTGGGTCGGGTCGATGGCATTCCCGTGTGGGGCATTGATCCGGCGACCTTTCCGATGGTTTCCGACCTGACCGAACACCTGCGCTATGCCGATCCAGAAAGGCAGCTGCGCCTCGGCTTGCTCGCAGAGCTAAATAAGCGGGGGATTGTCCTCGGCGAGTACTTGGCGCGACGCTTGCATGTGGGGCCGGGTTCTGAGGTGTTGCTGATGACGGTGCAAAATCTCGATGTGGAAGCAGCCGTGATGGACGGCTTCTCACCCCGCCCGTGGTCTTTTTTTGTGACCGATCATTTTGAAAGCGGCATGTACCAGTATGATGATAACTATGCTTTTATTCATATAGCAGACGCCCAGCGCATGCTCGAATTGGGCGATGCGATTACCGATGTCCACGTCCGCGTCGAAGACATCTACCAAGCGCCTGAGATCCGCGACCGCCTAGCCAAGGAGTTGGGCTATCCCTACCAAGTGCGCGATTGGACCCAGCTTTTCCCCGAGTTTTTTCGCTGGATCGAGTTGGAAAAATGGGCGATCTTCCTCGCGTTGAGCCTCATCGTGCTGGTCGCTGCCTTTAACATCATGTCGATCTTGGTCATGTCGGTGCTGATCAAGACGCCCGAGATCGGCATCTTGCGGACAATAGGTTGCACCGTGGGCGAGATTTATCGCATTTTTATCTATCAGGGCTTGGTCATTGGTGGCATCGGCACCTTCTTGGGTTGCTTGATCGGCTTTGCGCTCTGCTTTGCCCAACAGCGCTTCGCCCTGATTTCCATTCCCGGGGACATGTATTTCATCAGTTCGTTGCCCGTGGATATGGATGTCGTGGACTTTGCGCTAGTGGCGGCGATTAGCATGGTCATCTGCTTGGCGACGTCGATTTATCCGGCGCACAAGGCCGCTGGGTTGATGCCCGTAGAAGCTATTAGGTATATAATGTAGCATGGTGAAACAAGCCGACATCATCCTCGAAGCGCGCGGTTTGCGCAAGGTATTCAGCACCGGCGGCGAGGGCTTGGAAGTGCTCAAAGGCGTGGACTTAGCAGTGCGGGCGGGCGAGTTGGTCGCAGTTATGGGCGAGTCTGGAGTTGGCAAGAGCACCTTGCTGCACCTGTTGGGTACGCTCGACCTGCCGACGGCCGGCCAATTGCGGATCGCCGGCATCGACGTGCTCAACCTCGAAGATCAGGCGCTATCGCGCTTTCGCAATCGGCACATTGGCTTCGTATTCCAATTTCACTACCTGCTGCCGGAATTTACCGCGCTGGAAAACGTCTTGTTGCCGGCGCGGGTTGCTGGCGTCGATCGCCGTAAGGAGGCCCTTGAGCTGATGGATTCCGTCGGGCTAGCCGACCGCTTGCACCACCGGCCTGGGACGCTGTCGGGCGGCGAGTGTCAGCGGGTGGCCATGGTGCGAGCGCTGATCACCCAGCCGTTGATCGTGCTGGCCGACGAGCCGTCGGGCAATCTCGACGAGGCGGCCAGCGAGTCTTTGCACCAACTACTCGCCGGATTGGCCCGGGAGCGCGGGCAGGCTTTTGTGGTGATGACCCACGACCGCCAACTGGCCCAGAGCATGGATCGCCAGGGACGCATAGAAGCGGGTGTGTTGCAGATGGAAGACGGTGCGGCATGAAATGCGGAGTGTGCGCCAAGCGCGAGGCCGTAGTGGCCTATACCCATATCGTTGACGACGTAAAACAGACGCTCTTGCTTTGCCATGAGTGCGCTAGCGAAAAAAACATCAAGGTGCGGATAGCCCCGGCTGCGCAGGCCAAAGACGCGCCCGTGCTGGTGAAGGAAATCAAGATAGAGTTGGCCAAGTTGGCCGGAGCCGAAGGCGACGGGGGAGCGCGCTGTCCGACTTGCGAGATGAGCTACGAGGAGTTCAAGAAGATTGGCCGCCTCGGCTGCCCGCATTGTTACGATGCCTTCGCCTCACAGCTAGAGCGCCTGCTCAAGCGCATCCACGGCGACAACAGGCACCAGGGCAAGGGGCCGATGGAGGCGGCACAAAGTGCCCAGGCAGCCGACGAGCTGGAGCGATTGCGCGACGAGCTGGCCCAAGCGGTAGCGGAAGAGGCCTTTGAAGAGGCGGCTCAGCTCAGGGACCGCATCCGCGTCCTCGAAGGAAAATAGCCGTGAATATTGAGGACCTCGTTTACAATGCGGCTAGCTGGCTCAGCGGGGAAGGGGATGCCGACGGCATGGTCGTTAGTTGCCGCGCCCGCTTGGCCCGCAATCTCGCAGCGCGGCCCTTTGCGCCGAAGACCACGCTCGAAGACCAAGAGAAAATCATTGAACAGGTCCTGAGTGCCGCCCAAAAGTGCCGCCCGATGCGCGATGCGGCCTTTTTCCAAATGAACGCCCTACAAGCCAACCAGCGCCAGTTGCTGGTGGAGCGCCACCTGATTAGCCCGGCTCTCGCCAAAAGCAAGGGCCAGCGCGGCGTGCTCTTCAATGCGGACGAGTCGCTCAGCGTGATGATCAACGAGGAGGATCACCTCCGCTTACAGGCCATCCTCCCGGGTTTGCAAACGCACGCGGCGTGGCAGCGGGTTGATGCGCTCGACGACGCGCTCAGGAGCGAATTGGATTGGGCGCAATCGGAGCGCTGGGGCTTCTTGACAGCCTGCCCGACCAATACGGGGACGGGCTTGCGGATATCGGTGCTCATCCATCTGCCGGCCTTAGTCCTGACCAAGGATATGGAGCGGGTGATGCGCGGTTTGGCCTGGATGGCTTTCGCGGTGCGCGGTTTCTACGGAGAAGGCACCAATGCGGTCGGCAACCTGTTTCAGATATCCAACCAAGCCACCATAGGCGTAGCTGAAGGGGAGATCGTCGAGAAGCTCTCCGAGGTGACCCAACAGATTATGGGCCACGAAAAGGAGGCGCAGGCCGCCCTGCTGGCAGACGCACCGGCGCAAGTGGAGGACAAGGTTTGGCGGGCTTATGGGATTTTGCAACACGCGCGGGTGTTGAGCGGTCAGGAGTTTATGAACTTGCTATCGGCGGTGCGTTTAGGATGTAGTTTGGGGATGATCGACGGCTTGCCTCGCGGCTTTATTAACCAGCTAATGATCGTTACCCAGCCCTCGCATTTGCAGGCCGAAGCCCGAGCGGATCTCTCGTCGGCAGACCGCGATGTGCGCCGCGCCGAACTAGTGAGGCGGTGCTGGGCCGAACAGGGGGGGGCATCTTGACAACAATCTGCCCTTTTGGTAGGTTCAAAATCGAGATTTTTAATGCTCGATATTCAATTCACGCTCTCCGAATTGTCGAGAATCAAGCTTCCTTACTTACATAGGCGGATTGTGGAGGACGACTAGATGGACAACATGTTCACCGAAAACCTAAGACAGATAGTGAAGCTAGCGCGTGAGGAGTCAGCGCGCTTAGGCCACAATTACGTCGGCACCGAGCATCTGCTGTTGGGCATTATCAAGGATGGCAAGAGCAAGGCCGTGGCCGTGCTGACGAACTTGGGGTTGAGCTTGGAGACGGTCAAACAGTCGGTGGAAGACTACGTGACGACCTCGGGCGGCACCATGACTATCGGCGAGGTGCCCTACACCCCCCGCGCTAAAAAGATCCTTGAAGTGGCGGTCAATGAGGCCAAGGAGATGAAAACGCAGTTCGTCGACGTCGAACACCTGCTCTTGGCTCTGCTCAAGGACAAGGAGGGGGTTGCTGCGCAGATTTTGGCCGCCTTTGGGGTCGATTACAAAGCAGCCATGGAAGAGACCTTGGCCGTGCTCGAAGGCAAGACCACTGGACGCAAGGAAAAGGGCAAGAAAAGCAAGACGCCCTTCCTCGACCACTTTGGCCGCGACCTGACCCAGTTGGCGCGCGAGGGCAAGCTAGACCCAGTGATCGGTCGCCAGAAGGAGATTGAGCGCGTCACGCAAGTGCTCAGCCGCCGCAAGAAGAACAATCCCGTCCTCATTGGCGACCCGGGCGTCGGCAAGACGGCCATTGTCGAAGGGCTGGCCCAGCGCATCATTGAAAAGCGCGTGCCGCAGATCCTCCTCGACAAACGCTTGGTCACCCTCGACATGGGCGGAGTGGTCGCCGGCACCAAATACCGGGGCCAGTTTGAAGAGCGCATCAAGGCGGTGATGAACGAGCTCCAGCAAAACTCCGAAGTCATCATTTTCATCGACGAGTTGCACACCATTGTCGGTGCCGGCAGTGCCGAGGGCACGTTGGATGCTTCCAATATGTTCAAGCCCGCTTTGGCGCGCGGCGAATTGCAGTGCATCGGGGCCACCACCCTCGACGAATATCGCAAGCACATCGAAAAGGACGGGGCCCTCGAGCGGCGCTTTCAGAGCATCATGGTTGATCCACCCTCGGTCGAGGACACCGTTGAGATCGTCAAGGGGCTGCGCTCCAGCTACGAGAGCCACCATCACGTGGAGTTTGCCGACGATGTCGTTGCCTATGCGGTGCGCCAAGCCGACCGCTACATAAGCGACCGCTACTTGCCCGACAAGGCCATTGACGTGATTGACGAGACGGGCTCGCGCGTACATCTAGCTCGGCTTAGTCCGCCGGAAGAGATCGGTCGAATTGAGGCCGAGATACAGGAGATCAACCGCCAAAAAAATGAAGCGTCCGAGCGCCAAGATTTCGAGGACGCCGCCGTGCTACGCGACAAGGCGTTCCATTTGAATGAACAGCTACAAAACAAACGCCAAGCCTGGGAGGAAGCGGTCCGCGACGAAGTAGTCGAAGTGACGACAGACGACATCGCCGAGGTCATCGCCAGTATGACCGGCATCCCGATCTCGCGGCTGGCCAAGACCGAGACCGAGCGCCTGCTGGCCATGGAAGACGCGCTCACAAAAAAAATCGTCGGTCAAAAGCAGGCGGTCACCGCGATTGCGCGGGCTATCCGACGCAGTCGCGCGGGCCTACAGGATCCCAAGCGGCCCATCGGTTCGTTTATCTTTCTCGGCCCGACGGGCGTGGGCAAGACCGAGTTGGCCAAGCGGCTAGCCGAATTCCTCTTCGACGACGCCGATGCGTTGATTGCGGTCGATATGTCTGAGTACATGGAGAAATTCGCGGTGTCGCGCCTGATTGGCGCACCTCCGGGCTACGTGGGTTTTGACGAGGGAGGGCAGCTAACCGAGCGGGTTCGCCGCCGTCCTTATTCAGTGGTTCTGCTAGACGAGGTCGAGAAAGCCCATCCCGATGTCTTCAACATCCTGTTGCAGATTCTCGACGAGGGGCGCCTTACCGATAGCACGGGCCGCAAAGTAGATTTCTGCAACACCGTGCTGATTATGACCTCTAACGCGGGTAGTCGGGATGTGGGCACGGGCGGTGTATTGGGCTTTCAGAAGTCCGATTCCGACTCGATGTACGCGCTGATGGAGGGCAAGATCAACGACGCCTTGAAAAGGACCTTCAACCCCGAATTCCTCAATCGCGTTGACAACACCATCATTTTCCACGCGCTCGACAAAGAGCACATCGCCGCCATCATAGATATTCGCTTGGAGGAATTCAAAGCGCGTTTGGCACTACAGGACATCCAAGTGCGAGTTACGCCCGGAGCCAAAACGTTGCTCGCCGACAAGGGTTTTGATCAGGCGTATGGAGCGCGCTATTTGGAGCGGGCCATCCAGAAGATGCTCGAAGATCCGCTGGCCGAGGAGATTCTCCAGGGCCGCTTTGGCGAGGGCAGTCGCATTCGCGTCACCAAAAAGGGCGAGGAACTAGTTTTCGACGAGGAGCGTCGAGAGGGTGCGGGCGAAGAGGTGAAGAAGAAGCGCGCGACCACGAACTGATATGAAAATTTTCCGCACTATACTTTTTGCAGTTGTCTCTGTGGGGTTGATGGGGAGCGCGGTCGAGGCCCAGAAGGTTGTCTCGATCGAGGTGCAGGGTGCGCTGCGCAAGGTGGCCAAGTCGTTGATCTTGACCACAGTGGGCTTGGAGCCTGGAGTTGAGCTGTCGCAAGAGAACGTGCAGCAGGCGGTGCGCGATCTCCAAGGGCTCAACGTCTTTGAGGATATCCAGATATGGGGCGATCCCGTCCCCGAGGGAATCAACCTGATCATCATGGTTGAAGAATACCCGGCCTTAGAGGGTTTGCAGTTCAAGGGGCAGAAAAACCTCAAAGAGAAGGACTTCAAAGAAGCGCTGAGCTTGGTCACCGGTCAGGTTATCGCGCCGAGGGATGTGGTGCGGGGCGAGCAGAAAATCCTCGACCTCTATCGGGAGAAGGGCTATCTGCGCGCCGAGGTCAAGGGCCAGACCTTTGCCGGCGCGGAAGAGGGCGAGGTATTCCTCCAATACGACATCAACGAGGGCTCCAAGGTGCAGATCAAGCAGATCCGCTTGGTCCAGCACCGCGCCGACGGCACGGTGATCGACAGCCGAGAGTTGCCAGCGCGGAGTCCACGGCGTCCGCAAAAATGGGATAGCCAAGGCCCAGAGCCGCGCCGGTTGGTGTCGCTGATGGAGACCAAGGAGAAGCGCTGGTGGCGCAAGAGCGAGTTCAACGGCGATACGTATGAGGAGGACAAGCAGAGGCTGCTGGCGTACTATCGCAGCTTGGGCTTCCAGCAGGCAGCCATAGTGCGCGACAGCGTCTATTACGACTCGACGCGGCGGCACTTGTTCATCGATGTGGAAATCGACGAGGGGCTACAGTACCGGTTGGGCCAAGTCGCTTGGGAGGGCAACTCGCTCTTCGGCACCGACGAGTTAGTGGGGAAGCTGGAGTTGCAGGAGGGGATGGTATATGGGCGCTCGGGGCCAGAGTTGGCCGATTTGGCGCGCTTTGTCTATTACGAGAAGGGCTACTTGGACACGCGCGTAGTGCCGCAGGAGACGATTCGCAACGACTCGATTGACGTGTCGTTTCAGGTATTTGAGGGGCAGCCGTGGACGATCCGCAAGGTCGAAATCGCCGGCAACACCAAGACGCGGGAGAAGGTGATCCGGCGCGAGATCGAATTGCGTCCGGGCGATATTTATCAGCAGAATCTCGTCCAAGAAAGTCAGCGGCGCATACATCTGTTGAACTTCTTCAAGGATGTGCAAATCCAGCCTCAGTATAGCACAGGCGAAGGCGAGCGGCTGGTGGATATGGTATTTAACGTCGATGAGCGGCAGACCGGGCAAGCGTCTATGGGGGCGGGGTATTCAGACCGCGACAAGATGGTGGGCCAGCTCGGATTGCAGATTCCCAACTTCCGCGGGATGGGCCAGAGTCTAGACTTTAACTGGGAGTTTGGCACCCGACGCGAGCAGTTCCTAGTCGGTTTTACCGAGCCTTGGCTCTTCGACACCCCGACTAGTTTGTCGGCGCGCGCTTATACGCAAAACATCCAGTACTACGACTACCGGCGAGCCGACTATCGGCTAAACAATAGCAATTCGATCCTCTGGAAATCCAATCGCAAGTCGATCAATGTGCGCGTGGGCCGGCGGTTGAAGAAACCGGCCAATTCCAGCCTTTCGTTGGGTTATCGCCTTTATAGCCAAGGCTATTCTGACTTTGCAGACGGCAACGCTCCATTGGCAAGCGATCCCAGATACCAAGATCGGCTTACGAGCCGCTTTGAGTTGATCTATACGCGCGATACGCGCGACCGGGCCGAGTTCCCGACCAAGGGCACGCTCTTTAGCTACACTCCATCGGTCGCCTCCTCGATCGTTGCTGGCGATGTGGACTTCCACAACCACGAAGTGAATTTCAACTACTACCGGCCGAGTTGGTGGAAGTTCGTCTGGAGTTTGGAGACCAAAGTCGCGGTTATAGATGGTTTTTCCGACTGGGACGACAACCACATTTCGTATTATGACCTGTTTACTCCGGGCGGTATTGATTACTGGGACGGACAGGTCCGGGGCTATCCGGATTACTCTTTGGGCCCAAAGGACGAGGCCAGCGGGATTCCTCTCGGCGGCCGCTCGATGATGGTGTTGAATCTAGAGTACCGCTTTCCGATAGCCGAGCAACAAGTGTACGGCATCCTCTTTGCAGATGCGGGCAACGCTTGGAGGATGATTCCCGAACTCAATCCCTTGAAGCTCAGGCGCTCGCTGGGCTTTGGTTTTCGCGTCCAGACGCCGATGCTGGGGATGATCGGCTTCGACTTCGGCTATGGTTTTGACCGCGAGAAAGTCGATGGCGCGCCGGCTGGCTGGAAGACTCACTTCCAGTTTGGACCGCAGTTTTACTAGTTCCCGATCGCAGGGGCAAAAGACGAAGCCCAAGATGTCGTCTGGCATCTTGGGCCTTCTTATGTCCGCTGTTTCACAAATTTATGCCAAGTAGTATCTTATACCGTTTTGCTAATCGTCTGTCCTAATAAGTCTCCCCCAAGAGAAGAGGGTAATTAGGACACTAAAAAGTCAAATCGGTATTATACACCTACTTGGGGTAAGAGAAAACAGCGGGTTATACAGAAGAACGGGTCGACGAGAGATTTGCTATGGCCAAACAGTTGATCTGCATACTTGTCTTAATCGTTCTGATTTCTCTTGCCGGGTGTGTCCCTGGCGACGGGAAACACACCGAGGTGAATCCCGCCGGGTTTTTCTGGGGAATATGGCACGGTTGGATTGCTCCCATATCGCTCATCTGGGGCCTGTTTGACTCGGCTATCCGCCTCTATGAAACGCAAAACACCGGCTGGTGGTACGATGCTGGGTTTTACATTGCCGTTATCAGCGGTTTCGGCGGGCTCTCCTTGTCGCGGCGCAAGCGATCCAAGATCAAGATGCAGATCAAATAGTTGTCTGACACCCGTTGCAGCGAGAGTAGCGCAGTTGAATTAAAAATGAAAGCAACCTCAATCCAATTGATTTTCGTCCATAAAGAGGAGTACGTATGAAACGCGCCCTATTGTTCGCCCTCGTCGTGGCCTGTTGCGTCACTAGTGCTTCGGCTCAACTAAAAGTAGGTTATATCGATTCAGAAGTGCTCAAAGAGCGCCTACCTGAATTCCGGGATGCGCAGCGCACGTTGGACCAGCTGCGCCAGGATTACGAGAACCAGGCCAAGGACCGCGAGGCCAAGCTGCTTAAGCTGGAAGAGGATTTTCGTCGGCAGGAGTTGCTGTTGAGCGAGGCGAAAAAGGCGGAACTACAGGCCGAGTTTGAGACCAAAGTGCAGCAACTCCGACAATTTACCCAAGAGAAATTCGGCCCCGAAGGCGAGTTGATGCGCAAGAATATCGAGTTGTCCGAGCCGATCTTTAAAAAGATCAACGATGCCATTCAGGGCATGGCCGAGGAAGAGGGCTACGACTTCATTTTCGACGCCGCCGCGCCTTCGAGCGGGCTAGTGTTCGCCAAGGAGGCGTACGATCTGACCGAGCAGCTACTGGAACTGATGGAGAAGGAAAAGGAAGAGGCAGAGGAGTGAACCTAACGGAGATTCTCGACCTACTGCCACATCGCTATCCGCTGTTGCTCATCGACCGCATCCTCGAATTGGTGCCTGGGGAACGCGTCGTGGCCTTGAAAAATGTGACGGCCAACGAATCGTTTTTCCAAGGGCATTTTCCCGGTTATCCGGTCATGCCCGGAGTACTGATCGTCGAGGCACTGGCGCAAGCGGGTTGCGCGATGATGCTGCACGGCGTGGAAAATCCCGAATCCAAGGTGCCTTTTTTCGCCGGGATTGATCGCTGCAAATTTCGCCGCCCGGTAGTGCCGGGGGACCAACTGCGGCTGGAGCTAAAGGTGCTCAGGCAGCGGGGCGGGTCTTGTAAGTTGCAGGGGCGAGCACTAGTAGGGGAGGAAGTGGCCGCAGAGGCGGAGATTATGGCGGTATTGGGGGAGCGGGAAGGCAGTTGAGGTACACCTGATGGATCGCCTTTATCACGTCCTCGAAGCTCAGCAATTCGACCTAGACTTGATAGACGCCATTTTCTCCACGGCTCAAGAGATGGAGCAAGTAGTGCAGCACTACGGATCCAATATCCTCAATCGCCGGGTCATGGCGACGCTGTTCTACGAGCCTAGTACGCGCACGCGGTTGTCCTTTGAATCGGCGATGACGCGGTTGGGTGGGACGGTGATTACAACCGAGAGCGCACAGGAATTTTCTTCGGCGGCCAAGGGGGAGACCCTTGAGGATACCATTCGCGTCGTCGCCGGGTACTCGGACGTAATCGTGTTGCGCCACTACGAAAGCGGAGCTAGCAATCGAGCTGCTGCTGTCGCTGGCATCCCGGTGATCAACGCCGGCGATGGGGCCGGGCAGCACCCGACCCAGGCTCTGTTGGACCTCTTTACCATCCAGCGCGAGATCGGACGCCTCAAAAAAATTACAATTGCTCTGGTGGGAGATCTGGCCAATGGACGGACGGTGCGTTCGCTGTGCTATCTGTTGGCCAAATACGAGGGCGTTAAGATGTACTTCGTCGCGCCTGAGACGGTGAGGATGAAGGACGACATAAAGGAGTACTTGCAGCGGCACCAGGTCCCTTTCGAGGAGGTGGACGACCTACATGAGGTGGCGAGGCAGGCCGATGTCGTCTATCAGACGCGCATCCAAAAGGAGCGCTTTGGCGACCGTACTGGAGAATACGAGCAGGCGCGGGGCAAGTACATTGTCAATCGCTCGGTGATGGACTGTATGCAGGAACACGCGGTTGTCATGCACCCGCTGCCGCGCGTCGACGAGATTGACCCGGAAGTGGACGCGGATCCGCGGGCGGCCTATTTTCGCCAAGCCCACAACGGGCTTTACGTGCGCATGGCCCTTTTGCGGATGATCCTCGCTTGACCTCAGTGGTGCCACCGGATATATTGCCGGCAACCGCTTCTTATTCTTAGGAAGGATACACAGATGGGTTCGAGTAAAGGCAGAATGAGGGATAAGGAATTGAGGAGTCGGCGACAGCGGCGCAAAAAGCGCTTGAAGCAACGCGCTCAGGAGGCCAAGCTGTCACCGCGGAAGAAGTAAACAGCTAAAGCTGGAGGCCATCGGCCTTGCTTGGGAGAGCCGACAGATGGGCTGTCGGCTCTTTTTGTATTGGAGGAGGAATGGAAAGGGCCCTGCGCGTCGCCATCGCCGGTGCCAGCGGCATCGGCAAGCATCACGCCAAGTGGTTCCACCGCGTCGGTGCGCAAGTCGTTGGCTTTTTGGGCCGCAATCGGGAAAGTGTCGCTGCTACAGAGCGCGTTCTAGGCGATATTTTTCCCTTTTCGGGCCAGGGCTATTGGGACTTGGACCAGCTGCTGACCGAAGAAGCGCCCGATGTGGTCGATGTCTGTCTGCCGAACGAGGCCCATTTCGACAGTGTTAAATGCGCTCTTGAACGGGGTTGTCACGTACTCTGCGAAAAGCCCTTAGTCTGGCATTCGGATGGGGCGGAGCAGACGCAGATGCAGGCGCGGGTCTTGGTTGATTTGGCGAGGCAAACCAATCTGCACTTGGGTGTTTGTACTCAATACACTGCCGCGCTGCCGTACTACCGGCAGCTATACGAAAAGGCCCGTGGTTCGCTCGCTACCATAGAATCCTTTTACGCGGAAATGGAGACCTTGGCCCGGGGGCGTCGCCGCTGCGCCGCGGAGGTGTGGATTGATATGGCTCCCCATCCTTTGAGCATGCTCTTGGCTTGGATGCCCGACGGGGTCATTGAGCCTGCGTCGCTACAGGTGGTGTCCGGGAGCGGGGAAGTGGGGGCCTGCTTCAGTTTTGCCGACTCGACGGGAAGTTGTCGTTGCGAAATCATCGTCCGCGATCTGCACGCGGGCCAACCCCTGCGGCGATTCGGCGTTAATGGCTTTTTGGTCGATTGCACGGGGCGGTCTGCGCCCGATGGAACTTATTGCTCGGTGCTCAGCACCGGTGAATCAGAGCTAATCGGCGATGATTTTATGTCGCTGCTCATCGTCCAGTTTGCTGAGGCGGCGATACAGCCCAAACGAGCTCCGCTCGTATCCGGCGAAGCCGGGTTGCGCAACCTCGAACTTCAGCTACAAGTTCTGCAGAACGCCTAAGTGCGGGTCGCAGCGGCTGAGCTTAATTTCCGTCCCGACTTGCCGGATTTGACCTACTAGGCCCGATAATTAAAGGAGAGGCAGAATGGGAATTCCAGAGCACAATATAGAGGCCCAATTCGCAGCTTTAGCCGAGATGCTCTCAGGCCAAGGGATCGAAGTCGAAGAAGTCAAAGCCAAGCTCAAAGCCCAAGAGATCGAGACGCCCTCTTGGGGATATGGCAATTCTGGGACGCGCTTTGGCGTTTTCAAACAGCCCGGTGCCGCCCGCGACGTCCACGAGCGGCTTTCCGACGCGGCCCAAGTGCATAAGATGACGGGTGTCTGTCCCGGCGTGGCTTTGCACATCCCTTGGGATAAAGTGGATGACTACGACGCTCTGGGGCAAGAAGCGACGGAATTGGGTGTGTGCATTGGGGCAATCAATCCCAATGTCTTCCAAGAGCCTGAGTACAAATTGGGCAGTTTCGGCCATCGGGACCCGGCCGTGCGTCGCAAAGCGCTTGAGCACATGCACGAGTGCGTGGACATCATGCAGCAGACAGGGTCCACAGTACTGAGCCTTTGGTTTGCCGACGGTACGAACTACCCGGGCCAAGACGATATCATCGAACGCAAGCGGCGATTTGAAGAATGTCTGCGTGAGACTCACGCAATGCTGCCCGAAGGGGCACGGATGCTCATTGAATACAAATTCTTCGAGCCGGCATTTTACCATACGGACATTGCCGACTGGGGTATGGCGCTAAATTTCTCCATTAAGGCCGGGCCGAAGGCCGAAGTGCTGGTTGATCTAGGGCACCATCCCCTCTCCACCAATATTGAGCACCTAGTGGCCTTGCTCCTCGACGAGGGTCGGATGGGTGGTTTTCACTTCAACAACCGCAAATACGCCGATGACGATGTGACGACCGGATCGGTCAACCTCTACGAGGTTTTTCTGATTTACCACGAGATCCTCAACGCTGAGCGGCGCGGTGCCGCAGCGGCTAATATTGCCTACATGATTGATCAAAGCCATATTATCAAGCCCAAAGTCGAGGCGATGATCCAGTCAGTGCTCAATATACAGACGGCCTATACCCGTGCATTGCTGGTCGACCGCACGGCACTAGCTGAGGCTCAGGCGGAGGACGACGTAGTGGCATGCGAAGAAATCTTGCGCAATGCCTATGACACGGATGTGCGGCCCTTGCTGGCGACTGTGCGCCAGGAACTGGGGGCCGAAGCCGATCCCCTAGGTGCCTATCGTCGTAGCGGTTACTTCGAGCGCATCGCCTTAGAAAGGCAGGGCGAATTGAAGGGTGCCTCTAGCTGGGGTTGATATGGGAGCGTTGTATCGATTCTGTCTTTGACGCCGATATTTTGTTTTCCCTCTTGACAGAGGAAGAGTTGTATACTATTTTCCGATGTTACGCTCGATACCTGAGCGGTATTGATCTTTGAAAATCGAATAACGTACATGAGGGTCCAGCGTCGAAGAGCTTGGATTTGCAAAAAGTAGTACATCAGATCTTTCTCACGGAGAGTTTGATCCTGGCTCAGAACTAACGCTTGTGGTGTGTCTTAGTCATGCAAGTCGAACGAGAAAGTCACCTTCGGGTGGCGAGTACAGTGGCGAACGGGTGAGTAACACGTGGGCAATCTGCCCCTAGGTTGGGGATAACACTTCCAACGAGGTGCTAATACCGAATGATAAGGCGGGTTGATGACTCGTTTTTAAAGGTGGCCTCTACTTGTAAGCTGCCGCCTAGGGATGGACCCGCGTCGTATTAGCTTGTTGGTAGGGTAATGGCCTACCAAGGCGACGATGCGTAGCCGGCCTGAGAGGGTGAACGGCCACACTGGCACTGAGATAAGGGCCAGTCTCCTACGGGAGCCAGCAGTCTAGAAATTTGCACAATCGCCGAAAGGCGGATGCAGCGACACCACGTGGAGGATGAAGCCCCTCGGGGTGTAAACTCCTGTCAGAAGGGAAGAAGGCGCGGGCGTTAATACCGTCCGTTGCTTGACGGTACCTTCAGAGGAAGCTCCGGCTAACTACGTGCCAGCAGCCGCGGTAATACGTAGGGAGCGAGCGTTGTTCGGATTTACTGGGCGTAAAGGGCACGTAGGCGGGTATGCAAGTCGGTTGTGAAATCCTCTGGCTCAACCAGAGAACTGCAGCCGAAACTGCACACCTTGAGTCCAGCAGAGGGAATCGGAATCCCAGGTGTAGCGGTGAAATGCGTAGATATCTGGGAGAACATCAGTGGCGAAGGCGGATTCCTGGGCTGGTACTGACGCTGAGGTGCGAAAGCTAAGGGAGCGAACAGGATTAGATACCCTGGTAGTCTTAGCCGTAAACGATGGGTACTAGGTGTTGGAGGACATTGACCCCTTCAGTGCCGTAGCTAACGCATTAAGTACCCCGCCTGGGGAGTACGGCCGCAAGGCTGAAACTCAAAGGAATTGACGGGGACCCGCACAAGCAGTGGAGCATGTTGCTTAATTCGATGCAACGCGAAGAACCTTACCAGGGCTTGACATCCGAGGAACCTCTTGGAAATAGGAGGGTGCCTTCGGGAACCTCGAGACAGGTGCTGCATGGCTGTCGTCAGCTCGTGTCGTGAGATGTTGGGTTAAGTCCCGCAACGAGCGCAACCCCTGTCCTTAGTTGCCATCAGGTAATGCTGGGAACTCTAAGGAGACAGCCTGTGATAAGCAGGAGGAAGGTGGGGATGACGTCAAGTCATCATGGCTCTTACGTCCTGGGCTGCAAACGTGCTACAATGGCTGGTACAAAGGGTTGCGATACCGCGAGGTGGAGCCAATCCCAAAAAACCAGTCTCAGTTCGGATTGGAGTCTGCAACTCGACTCCATGAAGGTGGAATTGCTAGTAATCGCGGATCAGCATGCCGCGGTGAATACGTTCCCGGGTCTTGTACACACCGCCCGTCAAGCTAGGAAAGACGGAAACACCTGAAGTCGCGATCCTAACCGCAAGGAGGGAAGTGCCGAAGGTGGAGCTGTCGATTCGAGCTAAGTCGTAACAAGGTAGCCGTACCGGAAGGTGCGGCTGGATCACCTCCTTTCTAAGGGGGATTATTGGGAGTTTAGACTTCTGACATTATCCGCCTAGGTCAATGTTTTACTCTTCGACCTGTCCTCATGTGCGTTATTCGATTTTCGGGGGTATAGCTCAGGTGGTTAGAGCGCACGCCTGATAAGCGTGAGGTCGGTGGTTCAATTCCACCTACCCCCACCATTCAGGCTTTTTGCTCTTTGACAATCGAATACAGGTTCACACCAATTAAGTAATCTAAGGTTTACCGAGTGGAAGCGCGTTATGTGTTTACTGCTCGAGACACCGTGATGCATAATCTCTAGTAGTGTTGGGACAGTGATTTTTGGTCAAGCTACAAAGGGCGTACGGTGGATGCCTTGGCACGAGAAGGCGATGAAGGACGTGATAAGCTGCGATAAGCCTCGGGGAGGTGCAAATAACTTTTGATCCGGGGATTTCCGAATGGGGCAACCCAGTGCAGGTCATGCTGCATTACCCTCGGATGAACACATAGTCCGAGCGGAGCAAACGGGGGGAACTGAACCATCTAAGTACCCCTAGGAAAAGAAAGCAACCGCGATTCCCCTAGTAGTGGCGAACGAACGGGGAACAGCCCAAACTGCCTGTATGTAAAGCCAGCACGCGTTGTACAGGTGGGGTTGTGGGGCATCATTCGTCAAGAGTGCTGACTTGACGGGAAGTTACCAATCGACACCATAGTCGAAGTGTTCTGGAAAGTTCTACCACAGAAGGTGATAGTCCTGTAGGCGAAATGGTAGTCGACTTCCCTATGACGTTCCCGAGTACCACGGGGCACGGGAAACCCTGTGGGAAGCTGGAGAGACCACTCTCCAAGGCTAAATACTCTCTCGTGACCGATAGCGCACTAGTACCGGTGAGGGAAAGGTGAAAAGTACTCCGAGAAGGAGAGTGAAATAGTACCTGAAACCGTACGCTTACAAGCAGTCGGAGGGGGCTTGTCCCCTGACGGCGTGCCTTTTGCATAATGAGCCGACGAGTTACTTGTATGCAGCGAGGTTAATTCACTCAGTGAAGGAGCCGTAGCGAAAGCGAGTCTGAATAGGGCGTTCAGTTGCATGCAGTAGACCCGAAGCCAGGTGATCTACCCATGGCCAGGATGAAACGGGAGTAAAATCTCGTGGAGGTCCGAACCGCCGAACGTTGAAAAGTTCTCGGATGAGCTGTGGGTAGGGGTGAAAGGCCAATCAAACCTGGAGATAGCTGGTTCTCCCCGAAATAGCTTTAGGGCTAGCCTCTTGTAAAAGAGTCGTGGAGGTAGAGCACTGGATCGGCTAGGGGGCTTACCCGCTTACCAAACCGAACCAAACTCCGAATGCCATTGACTTGTTTCAAGGGAGTCAGCGTGCGAGGGATAAACTCCGTACGCGAGAGGGAAACAACCCAGACCGCCAGCTAAGGTCCCTAAGTGTAAGCTAAGTGATCAAAAGGATGTGAGATTGCTGAGACAGCTAGGATGTTGGCTTAGAAACAGCCACCATTTAAAGAGTACGTAATAGTTCACTAGTCAAGTGATCTTGCGCCGACAATGTACCGGGGCTAAGCTTACCACCGAAGCTGCGGACTTCGCACTTCGTTCGCGAAGTGCGGATTGGTAGGGGAGCGTTCCATAGTAGGCTGAAGGTGAACCGCAAGGTTCGCTGGACGAGATGGAAGTGATTATGTCGGCATGAGTAGCGATAAAGCGGGTGAGAATCCCGCTCACCGAAAATCTAAGGTTTCCTGGGCTAGGCTCGTCCTCCTGGGGTTAGTCGGGACCTAAGCTGAGGCCGAAAGGCGTAGGCGATGGGAAACAGGCTAAATATTCCTGTACCACTTACAGCGCGTTCGAGCTATGGGGTGACGCAGAAGTGAAAGGTCAGCCAGCGACTGGAAATGCTGGTCTAAGCTCGTAGGGGGGCCAACCAGGTAAATCCGGATGGCCATTACCCCGAGAGGCGATGGGGAGCCGTCTAACGGCATAAACTGACCCTAATCATGCTGCCTAGAAAAACCTCTATGTGAGTTCTGTAGGTGCCCGTACCGCAAACCAACACAGGTAGATGAGGAGAGTATCCAAAGGTGCGCGAGTGAACCCTCGTTAAGGAATTCGGCAAAATGATCCCGTAACTTCGGAAGATGGGATGCCCTCAGTAGGTGAAGCCCCTCGCGGGTGGAGTCCAAAGGGGCCGCAGAGAAACGGGCTGGGCGACTGTTTACCAAAAACACAGGTCTCTGCTAAGCCGCAAGGCAATGTATAGGGACTGACACGTGCCCGGTGCTGGTAAGTTAAGAGGATTAGTTAGCTTCTTCGGGAGCGAAGCTTTGAATCGAAGCTCCAGTAAACGGCGGTCGTAACTATAACGATCCTAAGGTAGCGAAATTCCTCGTCGGCTAAAAACCGACCTGCACGAATCGTGTAACGACTTGGCCGCTGTCTCAACGAGGGACTCGGTGAAATTGTAGTTCCGGTGAAGATGCCGGATACCCGCGGCAGGACAGAAAGACCCCGTGAACCTTTACTACAGCTTGGTATTGGATTTTGGCACTGTATGTGTAGGATAGGTGGGAGGCTATGAATCGGGAACGCCAGTTTTCGTGGAGCCGACCTTGAAATACCACCCTTGCCTTGTTAAAGTTCTAACCTTGGTCCTTTGATCAGGATCGGAGACAATGCCAAGTGGGTAGTTTAACTGGGGCGGTTGCCTCCTAAAAGGTAACGGAGGCGCCCAATGGTTCCCTCAGCGCGGTCGGTAATCGCGCGTAGAGTGTAAAGGCATACAGGGAGCTTGACTGCGAGACCTACAAGTCGAGCAGGTGCGAAAGCAGGGCTTAGTGATCCGACGGTTGCGCGTGGAAGCGCCGAAGCTCAACGGATAAAAGGTACTCCGGGGATAACAGGCTTATTGCCCCCAAGCGCCCATAGCGACGGGGCAGTTTGGCACCTCGATGTCGGCTCAGCGTATCCTGGGGCTGGAGAAGGTCCCAAGGGTTTGGCTGTTCGCCAATTAAAACGCTACGCGAGCTGGGTTCAGAACGTCGTGAGACAGTTCGGTCCCTATCCGCCGTGGGTGTAGGATATTTGAGGAGATCTGACCCTAGTACGAGAGGACCGGGTTGGACGGACCTCTGGTCTACCAGTTGTTCCGCCAGGAGCACCGCTGGGTAGCTACGTTCGGAAGGGATAAACGCTGAAAGCATCTAAGCGTCAAGCCCACTCCAAAACTAGATATCCCGTAGGGTTAACCTACCTAAAGGCCCCTCGTAGACTACGAGGTTGATAGGTTGCAGGTGGAAGCGCAGCAATGTGTGAAGCCGAACAATACTAATTGGCCGTGCGGCTTGACCAATTTATTGTCGCAGCAATACTGGAGTTTTGCATCGCTTTTGGTGTGGACCTGTATTCGATTGTTGAAGAGAATTTGAGTTTTCCGGTGGTCATAGCGGAGGGGAAACACCTCTTCCCATTCCGAACAGAGCCGTTAAGCCCTCTTGCGCCGATGGTACTGCTGGGGTCGCCTAGTGGGAGAGTAGGACGCCGCCGGATTTTTTTAAGCCCATCCCTTCGGGGGTGGGCTTTTTTGTGTCTTATGGAAATACCTTGACAACGCCAATGTGGGCCAATTAATTAAGACCCTCTTAATTCAGGAGGGGTCAAATTGAGCGAACAAACGAGGAATTTTTCTCTGTGTGGCCATAGCGGCGCGGGTAAAACAGCGCTGTCGGAGGCCATGTTATTCAACATGGGCGTCGTAAACCGCTTGGGACGCATTGATGACGGGACGACGACATCAGATTGCGATTCGGCCGAGATTGAGCGCCAGATTTCGCTCAAGGTCTCTTTGCTAAATGGCCAGTGGCAGGATCATCACCTCAACCTAATGGATACGCCGGGCTATGCAGACTTTATCTCCGAGGCCAAGGCGGCGCTGCGAGTGTCCGACGCGGCAGTCGCTGTCGTCGATTCGGTTACCGGAGTAGAGATCGGCACCGAGCGGACTTGGAATTTCGCTGCCGATTACAATTTGTCCCGGGTGCTATTCATCAACAAGATGGATCGCGCCGATGCCGACGCCGATCAAGTCTTAGAAATGGTTCAAGGGCGCTTCGGGCGCCAAGTCGTGCCTTTGCAAATGGCGGTAAACCCCGGTGAGGGATTCAACCATATTGTCGATTTGGTTGCCATGAGAGCCTATGCGTACCAAGATGGTAAGGCCACTGAAGGAGAAGTACCTGAGGAGGTCCAGAGCCGCGCCGAAGAGTTGCGCGAGCAGCTAGTAGAATCCATCGCCGAGACCGATGAGGAACTGATGGAGAAGTATTTCAGCGAGGGCGAATTGACCACAGAGGATATAGTTGCTGGTTTGCGCCAGGCTATGTTACGGCTCGAAATTTTTCCGGTCTTTTTCGGAGATGCCTACAACAATGTCGGCATCGATCGGCTGCTGGACGCCTTGGTGCAATACGGGCCGTCGCCGGTCGAGGCTGCAGGACTCAGATTCCAGGATGGCGAGGAACAGGAAGTTGAGCTTGAAGGTACCGCTACCGCGCCCTTAGCTGCCTTGGTGTTCAAGACCTTGGCCGAGCAGCACGTAGGTGAGCTTTCTCTGCTGCGCCTCTTCTCTGGCGCGATCAAGCCCGGCGACGAAGTGGCCAACTCAAGCAACCGCAGTACCGAGCGCATTGGTCAGATCTATCACCTCAACGGCAACAGGCGGATCGAGGTCGAAAGTGCCGAGGCCGGCGATATCGTCGCCTTAGTCAAACTCAAGGGCACCCATACGACCGATACGCTTTGCGCCAAGGGCGAGTTGCTACAACTTCCGGGCATTGAATTCCCCGAACCGCTAATTCGCGTGGCTATTCACGCCAAGGAGCAGGGCGGCGAGGAGCGCATGGCCACCGGACTTTCCCAGTTGCACCAGGAAGACCCAAGCTTCATCATGAAATACGACGGCGAGGTCCGCCAAACGATCCTCCTCGCCCAAGGTGAGTTGCATCTGGAAACTCTCCTTAGTCGCCTGAAGGAGCGCTTTAGCGTGGAGATCGATATGGAGGTGCCGAGGATTCCTTATCGAGAAACGACCCGCGGCAACGCCGAGGCACAATACCGGCACAAGAAACAGTCGGGCGGACGGGGGCAGTTTGGCGAAGTGTTTCTGCGCATTGCTCCCAAGGGGCGCGGTGAAGGTTTTGAGTTTCTCAATGAGGTCGTCGGCGGCAATATCCCGAGCAACTTCATCCCTGCGGTGGAAAAGGGCATCGTCGAGTCTCTGAGCCAAGGGCCCGTGGCCGGTTACCAAGTCATTGATGTGGCTGTCACCGTGTACGACGGTAAGCACCACCCGGTAGACTCAGACGAGGTTTCTTTTAAGTTGGCCAGTTCTCACGCCTTTAGGGGTGCCTTCCTCAAAGCCAAACCGATCCTGCTAGAACCTATCTACCATCTGGAGATTACGGTGCCCGAGGAGTTTATGGGCGACGTAATGGGCGATCTCTCGTCGCGGCGGGGTCGGATCAGCGGTATGGACACAGCTGGCCATTTCCAGGTCATCCACGCCGAGGCCCCCTTAGCGGAAATAGACCGTTACGCCACGTTGCTGCGCTCAATGACGCAGGGCAAGGGATTCCACGCGCAGAGATTCGACCGCTACGAGGACGTACCCGGAGATATCATGGCTAAAATCATCGAGGATTCGCAGAAGAACAAGGGAAGAGAAGCGGCGTAAGAAGCTTGCTTTTACTCGTTGTGAAGGGCGGTCGGCCAAGTGGTCGGCGGCCCTTTGCTTTTTGGATTGCGTGGGTTTTTTTATCTTAATATTGTCATAGAAAACAGCCGATTTTTCCCCAGCAGTGCTTCTGTTTTGACAGAGGAAGTGAGTGTGGGGATTAGCAAGGAGATAAAGCCGATGTCCGGCCACTCCAAATGGAGTACGATCAAGCGCAAAAAAGGTGCTAACGACGCCAAGCGCGGCAAGATATTTACGAAGTTAATTCGCGAGCTTTCAGTGGCCGCCCGTAGCGGAGGTGATGAGGAAATCAACCCGAATCTGCGCACGGCAGTCCAGAATGCCAGAGCGGCCAATATGCCCGCGGCAACAATTGAGCGCGCCATACGCCGCGGCACCGGCGACGAGCCGGGGGCGGTATACGAGGAGGGCCTCTTTGAAGGCTATGGACCGGGTGGGGTGGCCATCATAGTCGAAACCCTATCGGACAACCGCAACCGCACGGTTTCCGAAATTCGCCATGTATTCACTAAGTACAACGGCAACCTCGCAGAGAGTGGGGCGGTAGCTTGGATGTTTGAACACAAGGGCGTTATCGAAGTAGACAAGGCCAATGCTTCCGAAGACGACCTCCTGTTGGCGGTCGTAGATGCGGGGGGCGAGGATATCCAGGATGGCGACCAAGTCCACGAAGTAATGACCCCGGTTGCCGACTTGGAGCCAGTTAAAAAGGCACTGGAGGACAACGGCATTGCCTTCGCCCAGGCGACGTTGGCTTGGATGCCCAAAAGCGAAAATGTGCTCGAAGTACAAGGCGAAGAGGCCGAGAAAATCATCCGCCTTCTTGAGGCATTGGAGGATTTAGACGACGTACAGAAGGTCTTTTCCAATTTCGATCTCCGAGAAGACGAGCTCGAAAAACTTATGGCTCAGGCTTAGTGAGTCCTCGCTTTGCTTGTTCTCGGAGTAGATCCTAGCAGCACGAGCACTGGCTATGGCTTCGTCGAATATAGCAAGCGCAAGGCTCGCTATATTACCTGCGGCTGCATCCGTCCGAAGGAAAGTGAGTTTGAGGATCGGCTGGTTTACATGTTCGACGAGATGACGCGGCTCATCGGCGAATACGCCCCAGACGAGGGCGCGATCGAAACCACGTTCTTCGGCAAGGACGCCACAGCGGCGGCCAAGCTAGGCCAAGCGAGAGGTGTGCTGATCATCGCCATGCGCAAAGCCGGCTTGCCCATTGCTCACTATGCGCCGACGAGGGTTAAAAAGTCGGTGACCGGGAATGGCCAAGCGACCAAGCAACAGGTCCAGTTCATGGTGGCCCGCAGTCTGGGTCTGAAGGAACGGCCCAAGCCCCTCGATGCATCAGACGCCTTAGCCATTGCGCTATGCCACACCCAGCAGGCCGGCCGGGTTGTATGCGAGGGCCGAGGTCAGCGCAAGCCCGAGATAGAAGCCTTGTTGAGCCGCGTGGTCCGGCGTTAGGTATATCCGTGATAACACACCTGCGCGGAACACTCCTGTCCAAATCACCTACCCATGCCGTCGTCGACGTCGGAGGCGTGGGTTATGGCTTGGCCATATCCCTGATAACTTTCGACCAACTACCCCCAGCCTCCGAGGCGGTCCATTTATCTACCTATCTCTACGTGCGCGAAGATCGCATGGAGCTTTTCGGCTTTGCCGATGAGGAAGAGCGGGAGGTCTTTGAGTTGCTGATCGGCGTTTCGGGCATCGGCCCTCATTCGGCGCTGACCGTGCTGTCGGGTATGACCCTGCGCGACTTGCAGGAGGCCATCTTACAGGAGCGCGTAAACGAACTGACGGCGATCAAGGGCATTGGTCGCAAGACCGCGGAACGCTTGGTGCTCGATCTAAAGGACAAGGTCCGTTTGAGTGCCCCGGTGGCCGGCGAGGCGGCCTCGCCGGCCAAAGCTGGCGCGAGCGAGGAGGCGGCAAAGGCACTGATGACATTGGGCTACGCAGCACCTGCCGCTCGTCAGGCGGTGCGCAAGGCCGTCGAAAAGCACGGCACCGACCTGAGTGTGCAACAGCTAATCAAACTGGCCCTCAAGGAGCGCTGAAGGCCCGGCTATGGACCATCGACCAATAGATCCTAGTAGCGCAGACGACGACCTTCCCTTCGACAATACGCTGCGTCCTCAGTCCCTGGCCGAGATGCTGGGCCAGGAGAAGACCAAGCAGCAGCTAGGCATTGCCATTGAAGCTGCTCGGCAGCGCGGCGAGGCCATGGATCACGTGCTGCTGTACGGTCCGCCCGGTCTGGGCAAGACGACGCTTGCGTATGTGATCGCCAAAGAGCTAGGCGTTGAAATCTATCCCACGTCAGGGCCTTTGCTCGAGCGTCCGCACGACTTGGCTGGCATGCTCACGACCATGGAGCCACGCGACGTGCTCTTCATCGACGAGATTCACCGCGTCAACCGCGTGGTCGAGGAATACCTGTACTCGGCGATGGAAGACTTCAAAATTGACATCATCATCGACCAAGGCCCGGCGGCCCGCTCGATCAGCGTAGCGTTAGAGCCTTTTACCTTAGTCGGGGCCACGACGCGTCAGGGTCTGTTGACCTCGCCGATGCGCGCGCGCTTTGGGCTCAATGCCCACCTCGACTACTACTCGGTCGCCGAACTAGCCGAGATCGTCAAGCGCGACGCTCGCCTGCTGAATTTATCGGTCTCAGAATCGGGCGCGATGGAAGTTGCCCGTCGTTCCCGCGGCACGGCGCGGATTGCCAAGCGCTGGCTGCGCCGCGCGCGCGATTTTGCCCAAGTGGAAGGCGAAGGCGAGATCCATGCCGAAGTAGTGCAAAAGGCGCTTGTCATCCACAGCGTCGACGAGATGGGGCTCGACGAGATGGATATCGCGTTGCTGCGGGCCATTATTGAAAAATTCAACGGCGGCCCGGTCGGCGTGAGCAATCTGGCGGCCATAATCGGCGAGGAAGCCGAGACCCTCGAGGAAGTGGTCGAGCCTTATTTGATCAAGGAAGGGTTTATCAAGCGCACCCCCAAAGGTCGCGTGGCCATGCCGCGGGCTTGGGATCGTCTCGGCCTCGAGCCGCCGCCCGGCCCCGGCGAGCAATTGGAGCTTTTATGAGCGCGCCCGGCCGCGACGTGATTCTGGCGTTGGACACGGCTACCCCGGTCGGCAGCGTGGCGCTCTGCACGGCAGAAGGGATCGTCGTCAGCCGATATTTCGATGTGGGATTGCAGCATTCACAGCGACTTTTTGGCGAGATGGAGGCAGCACTAGCGGCAGCAGATGTGGGCGTCGAGGAAGTACAGGCCGTAGCCGTCGCGATTGGGCCGGGGTCGTTTACTGGCCTGCGGATCGGGCTGAGCGCGGCTAAGGGCTTGTGTTTGGCCGCGGTCAAGCATCTAGTGGCCGTTTCAACGCTGGAGGCATTGGCTGCCCGTCTGCCCTTTGCTCGCCTGCCCGTTTGTACTGTTCTTGATGCGCGCAAGCGCGAGGTCTATGCCGCTCTCTACGACACGGCGACAGGCGTTCCGGTCGAATTGGCACCGCCCCGGGCCATCGCACCAGCGCAGTTGGTCCGAGAGCGGGCTAGCGCGGCGACGATTTACACCGGAGACGGGGCCTCGGTTTATCGCGATCTGTTGGCGGGCAACTCGGCCGCGCAATTTGCACCCCTGCCCTGCGCCCGTCCCGACGCCGGGACCATTGGCTGGCTGGCGCTGTCCAAGCTGGAGAAGGGCCAGACTGAGGACTTGGATTCAGTGGAACCCGAGTATTTGCGCTCGCCCGACGCCCGTCCCCTAGCGCGGGCATGAGCGGCGAGAGTCGCTTCGTACCGCTAGGGCCGATCCACCTACATCGCCTGATGGATATTGAGCGAGGCTCTTTCGCCAATCCGTGGAGCGAGGCCGATTTTCGCTACTTACTTGCAGATAGAGAGGCCCTGTGTTTGGGGCTTTTGCACAGCGGCGAACTGATCGGCTACGCGCTGGGTTATTTCGCCGGCCGCGATTTTCAACTCGCCAATCTCGCAGTAGATCCGGCATGTCGGAACCAGGGGTGGGCTGGGCAGTTGTTGGGGCGGATATTGCGCTTGGCCGCAGAACAGGGCGCTAGTTGTTGTGCGCTCGAAGTGCGCTCGGCAAATCGAGCCGCGCGGGCGCTCTACCGCAAGGCGGGGTTCCAGACCGTAGGGCGGCGGGCGGCGTACTACAGAGATCCTCCGGACGACGCCGTTTTAATGGAGCGCAACATAGAGATTTTGTAATTTATTTATTATACTCTAGCTCTTTCCCGACAATAACCGCCAAAGCCCATAACAGTAGAAGAGGGACGCGATGGCTGAAGTAATTCTGAAGAATATCCGCAAGGTGTACGACAAAGACGTGGTAGCGGTGGACGACGCCGATATCGAGATCAAGGACAAGGAATTTGTGGTGCTCGTCGGCCCTTCGGGCTGCGGCAAGTCCACGACGCTGCGGATGATTGCCGGGCTTGAGGAAATCACCGCAGGCGAGATTTCGATAGATGGGGTGCTCGTCAACGACGTGCCCCCCAAGGATCGCGACATCGCCATGGTCTTCCAGAATTACGCGCTCTACCCGCACATGAGCGTCTATCAAAACATGGCCTTTGGGCTTAAGCTGCGGAAATATCCCAAAGACGAGATTGAGGCGCGGGTCCAAGAAGCGGCCGATATACTCGGCATCCAAGAGTTACTAGAGCGCAAGCCCAAAGCGCTTTCGGGCGGTCAGCGCCAGCGCGTGGCGGTGGGGCGCGCCATTGTCCGCAAGCCCAAGGTATTCCTCTTTGACGAACCGCTCTCCAACCTCGACGCCAAGCTGAGGGTGCAGATGCGCACCGAAATCAGCAAGTTGCACACCCGCCTAGGGGCCACCATGGTGTACGTGACGCACGACCAAGTCGAGGCCATGACCATGGGAGACCGCATCGTGGTCATGCGCGATGGCCTAATCCAGCAGATCGACAAGCCTCTCCATCTCTACAACAAACCCGTCAACCAGTTCGTCGCCGGCTTTATCGGCAGTCCCTCCATGAACTTCATCCGCGGCAAGCTATCCTCCAACGGCAGCGGTCTAGTCTTCGACGAAGGCAATGTGCAACTCGCCCTGCCCGCCGGCCACAGCGAGCAGCTAGGCAGCTACTTGGGTCAGGAGGTGACGCTGGGCATCCGCCCGGAAGACATCCACGACCCGGATACCATTGGCCGCAATGTCGAGACCGTCGAAATTGCGGCCAAGGTCGAAGTGGTCGAACCGATGGGCAACGAGGTCTTCCTCAACCTGACCACCGGCAAGACCGCTTTCGTCGCCCGCGTCGATCCGCTACACATGCCGCAAGTTGACCAAACGGTAAGGTTGGCCGTCGAGATAGATAAAGCCCACTTTTTTGCTCTGGACAATCAAGATAGCCTGTTGCAGAAATAAGGATTGGATTGTACAGCACGGGCGGCACCCCGCACTCCGGGGAGTTTAGCGATCTGGCTCGTCGAGATCGGGCTGGGGCCGTGGCCGCAGCTTGGCTCGAATCGGGCCGCATCCCCCATGCGGTTCTCATCTGCGGGGCCGAGGGAACCGGCAAACGGCGCTTTGCACTCGCGTGGGCGAAAGCCCTGCTGTGCCTTGGCAGCGGCCCCTCCGCCTGCAACCTCTGTCCGAGTTGCCGCAAGATCGCCTCGCTCATACATCCCGACCTCCACACCGCCTTGCCGCTACCTCCTCGCCGAGGCAAGCAGAAGCCTTCACCGGCGGACTTGCACGAGTCCGTAGTAGAGTACGTCCGCAGCGCGAGCGCGGCTCTGCCCAGCAACGCCAATATCGCGGTTGAGCACCTGCGACAGTTGCAAAGAGAATTGGCGTTTGCGCCGAGGGAATCTCCGCGCAAAGTCGGCCTGATCTTCGCCGCTGAGCGGATGCATCCGGCGGGTGCCAATTCGCTGCTCAAGCTCTTGGAAGAGCCACCGGCCCGCGCCGTCGTTGTGCTGGTTTCGGCGGCACCGGAGCGCCTCTTGCCCACCGTGCTCTCGCGCTGCCAGCGCATGATTTTGAGTCCCTTAGATGCGGCGACCTTGCGGGCGCAGCTCGAACAAGAGGGCGTGGCCGGGGAGTGCTTAGAGCTTGCCGTGCGCATGGGGGCTGGCTCGTTGCAGCAGGCCAAAGAGGTGGCTGCCGGGGCGTTTGACGGAACGCGGCGGTTGGTTGAGTCGTTTCTCTCTGGTGGCTCAGAGCAGCGAGACGAGGTCTATTGGAGCGTCCTCGAGGAGTTGGGCGGCGATCGGGGCCAGCTAGAGTGTTTTTTGCAAGTCTGTGGCCTGTATCTACGGGATCTCTTCCTGTTGGCGCACGGCCGAGACGCGTCCGTCGTCCATGTAGATCGGCGTCCTTATTTGGAAAACTTGCTGGAGAAGATAGACGCTGCCCGAGTCGCCTTGGAGATCGACCGTGCGGCCGAGGCCTTGGAGCACAATGCCAATCCGCAGTTGGTGTTGACCGACCTGTGGCGCGGCTTGCGCCGTGGGGGGCCAGCGCTGGTGCCTCCACCCGACCCCAGCTTGGCGAGGGTGCGGCGTTGGTAAATGCCCACCGACCGCGGCGGCGCTTTGCCCAGCACTTCCTCGTCGCCCGAGGTGTCATAGAGGCCATTGCTGGGCTGGTGCGCCCGGCCGCTGGCGAGGTGGTCGTCGAGATTGGCCCGGGCCGGGGCGCGTTGACCGAGGTGCTGCTCGCTTCTGTGGATCGCCTAGTGGCCGTGGAAATCGACCGCGACTTGGTGGCCTTGCTGTGCGCACGCCAAGACGCGTGTAGGTTGCGCTTGATCGAAGGAGATATTCTGCAAGTCGATCTCGGGGAGGTTCTGCGGGACGCGGGCGGTCATCGGCTGCTGATTGTCGGCAACCTTCCCTACAATATCACCGCTCCGCTGATCTTTCACCTCATCGCACACGCCGGTTGTATCAGCCGTGCCATCGTCATGGTCCAACGCGAAGTGGCTCAGCGCTTGGTCGCTAGCCCCGGTTCAAAGGATTACAGCTTGCTGTCGGTGCTGGTGGCTATGCGAGCCGAAGTGGAGATGCACTTGCAGGTGGGGCGCGATTGCTTCCGGCCTGTGCCGGCGGTGGATTCGGCCGTAGTCGAACTGCGCTTTGCCCCCAAGCCCCGCTATGCAGTAAAGGACGTGGGCTGTTTTGACCGCTTGGTGCGCCGAGCCTTTGGCCAGCGGCGCAAGATGCTGCGCAATTCGCTCCTCGGCCTCAATCCCGAGGGGGGCCGGCCTTGGCTGCAAGAGCTAGGCCAGCAGGCGGGTATCGAATTAACGCGCCGCCCGGAGGAATTGTCGCTAGAGGAATTCATCCGGCTGGGCGACGCCTACTCGCGCTTAGGCAAGGAGGGGCTGTGAAGCCGGTCCTGTGGCACGTGGCGTGGCTCGTCTTGGCCGCATGGGCGGCGGCCGATGCGCAGCATTACAAGCTCAACTTCAGCCGCTCCAGTTCCCGCACCTCTTGGAACCACTCGTTTCCTAGCTGGAGCTACTCGACGCCCGTGCGGTTCTCGGCGGTGGGCGATTCGACGTCCAAGCTGACGATTAACGCATTGGCGAGTATGGGGTTTTCCCTCGATGATCGCAGCGGCGGCAAAAGTTGGCAGGACAATGCCTCGGGCCGATCTTCGATCAACTATCCGATTCTCGGCCCGAAGGCCACCATCAGCCTCGGTGCCAGCATGAGCACGCGCAACTTAACGCTACAGAAGCAGAAGACGCGCAGCCAGTCCTTTAACTTTGGATTTAGGTCCAAGCCGTTGAGCAGCGGCCCATTCAAGAGTCTGAGTGCCAGCCTGACCCCGAGCCTAATCACGGCCACCCGCGCTAGCCGCGCTAGCCTCGACAGCACCATCAAGGAGACCGGGATCCGCTATAATGCTTCGCTGAGGGTCTCGCCTGACATCGAGATTGCGAGCCAGAAGCTGAACAACTCGATTTCGCTGAGCAAAACGGACGATACGCTCGAACACAACAAGAATCGCAGCGAGCGGCTGAGCGGCAATGTGAGCTATACCTTCCCCGGCGAGGTGCGCGTCGGTCTGAGTATGTCTGAGAACCGCTCTCAGCAAGGTTTCACGCGCCGCGCCATCAGCGAGGGCGTGGTCGGCGAGACCGTGCTGCGCGACACGATGGTCAACGCCGAGCTATCGGAAACGCGCCGCACTAGCTTCTCCTCCAGTGTGAAGTTCGATCTAGGGGGCTTCAAAATACAAAACCGCGCCTCGTACAGTCAAAACGAGCGCACCAACAGCGCCAACGCGGTCCAGGACTTAGACAACCGCTTCTTCGGCACCGATCGCCTCGGCGAGAACTTTAGCTGGGACGCGTCACTTTCGGGCAAGCTGATCGAGAAGCTGGTCTTCAACTCTAGCGTCCGCTTCAAGGGCAGCGACATGCGAAGGCTGGCGGTGAGGGTACCCGATACCAGCCTTTGTGATAGCCACTTCACGCGCTCGGCGGATGGAACGTGCCGCGATCCAAGCTCCGACCTGAGCGACCGCAACCTCTTTCTCAACGGCTCTCTCAACTGGCCCCTATCCGATGCGCACTCGCTGCGGCTGGCGACCTTTGGCGAGATCAAACGCTCGGAAAATCCAGGGGATCCCAAGCAGGACCGCGACACCTTCAACAACAGTGTTACCCTTAGCTACGACGCAACCCTGCGCTCGGGCACCAAGCTCAATGTCGATCTCAAAAATAGCTTTTTACACCGCGTGAACATGCACGCCACCCGCGCCGGGGATAACTCGCGCAACCGCAACCTCTCGCTCAGTATCGGCACCAATTACGAGCGCATGAGCGCGTCCTTTTCGCACAGATTCAGCGTCTCTGCGAGGCGCACCATTTACGACTTCGACCGCGAAGTCAATCGCCGCGAGTCGTCGCGCAAAAGCAATATCCGCCGCGGCTGGAGCATGGGGCACTCGCTCCGGCGCAAGGTCCTCGACGACCTTGCGCTCAACGCGCGCTACAACTACTCGGCCAACGATGACGGCACTTTGATCTTGGAAAATGGTGCCCAGATTGTCGAAGAGGAAAACGCCACACACTCCATCCAATTTGGCATGACCTACTCGCCCAGCGCCGACTACTCGGCCGGCGTAAGCTACGCCTACAAGCTCGCCCGCCAGTGGGATTACAACTACTCCACGCTCGCACAGTCGCGCTCTCTCAACCGCCACAATAAACACCGGAACCTAGCGGCGAACTTCAACTACAACCCAGTCGGCAGCGACAATAAGCTCACCTTGCGGGGCAGTCGGAGTCACCAGCGCAGCGGTACGTTTAACAGCTTGAATGTGGCCTATTCGCGATCGCTGTAATTGCTTAACACTGGTAACGGTTTCGCAGCGGTGTTACCTTAATTAATCGCATGCTTGCCCAAGGAGATTCTCTACATGCCCCTGCCCAAATGCGATAAAATCTGGTTCAATGGCCAATTGGTCGATTGGGACGACGCCAAGATCCACGTGCTCTCCCATGTAATACACTACGGCTCGAGCGTTTTTGAAGGCATTCGCTGTTACAAGACCGCGAAAGGCTCGGCCGTATTCCGCCTCGACGAGCACGTCAATAGGCTATTTGATTCCGCCAAAATCTACCGCATGGAAATTCCCTATACGCGCGAGGAAATCAGAGAGGCCATCCTCGAGACGATCCGCGTCAACCAACTCGCGGCCTGCTATATCCGCCCGATCGTCTTCCGCGGCTATGAGAACTTGGGAGTTGATCCGATGGGATGCCCGGTTGATGTAGTGATCGCCGTTTGGGAGTGGGGAGAGTACCTCGGAGAGGCGGCGCTCAAAAACGGCGTTTCGGTCTGCACCTCGTCGTGGAATCGCATGGCCCCGAATACGTTTCCCGCCTTGGCTAAGGCGGGCGGCAACTACCTCAACTCGCAGCTCGTGCGGATCGAAGCCAATGCGAACGGCTATGACGAGGGCATTGTCTTGGGAACGGATGGGTTGGTGAGCGAGGGCAGCGGCGAGAACATCTTTGTCATCAAGAACGGCTCGATCTACACGCCCGAATCGTGTTTTGCCATCCTGCCGGGCATCACCCGCCACACCGCCATTACCCTGATACGCGATCTGGGAATGCGAGTAGAGCAACGCGGTATTCCGCGCGAGTTCCTCTACATCGCCGACGAGGTGTTCTTCACCGGCACGGCCGCCGAAATCACGCCGATCCGTGCCGTCGACCAAGTGCCGATCGGCTGTGGGAAGTGCGGGCCGATCACGGCGCAGATACAAGACGCCTTTTTCGCAGTGGTTCGCGTCGAAGTCGAGGATCGGCACGGATGGTTGACCTTCGTGTGATGGATTTGGTATAGCTAGTACAAAGGGAAGAATATGCCGAAAGTTAAAATGTTCGTTGTGGCCGCTTGGTTGGGCGTCTGCGTCATTTCCTGCACTACTTCCCATGACCCCTCTTCAGCATGGGAAGTAGTGCAGGAAATTCTCATGAGTACCAAAGATATCGTCGTACTCGACGGCACCGAAAAGGTGCCGCTGCGCTACGAGGGAGGTGAAGAGCCGACCCACGGCGACTGGATGGTGCGTCACATGCTGTCCGACCCCGAAAAGCTCAACCCGTACACCTCCAGCGATGCCAGTGCTAGCCAGGTACTGGGGCATATTTTTGAGACCCTGCTCGACGCTGACCATGATCCCCCGTACAACCTGCGGGGCTGGGTGGCCGTCGGCTATCCAGAGATTGCTGAGGACAAACTGACGTACACGTTTGAGTTGCGCGACGGAGTGTACTTCTCAGACGGCAAGCCGCTGACGGCTGCGGATGTAGTCTTCAGCATGAAGGTCATCCACAACCCCCAAGTGCTAGCGCCGCATCTGCGCAACTACTATGCTACCGTCCGGGACGTGCAGATCGTGGGCACCAACAAGATTCGCTTCCTTTGCCGCGAGCCTTATTTCCGCAATGACCTGATCTTGGGCGGCTTCTCCATCCTGCCTAAGCATTTCTACGACCCAGAGGGGCTGATGGATTCGGTCGATTTTAAGAGCTTGGTGGATGGCTCTTGGGAGGAGGGGCCGCACAAGGAACGAGTCCAGCGCTTTGCTGAACAGTTCAACCAAAATTTCAATCGCAAGGCTCTCGGGTCGGGGCAGTACATGATTGAAGATCCAGAGCGCGATTTGGTCACTCAGCAGAAGGTCGTGCTGACGCGGAATGAAAACTACTGGGGTCGGGATGTGGAAGGGCTGCTGCCGCCCGGCTTTGTCGATAAGATCGTCTTTAACATCATCAACAATACCGACGCGGCGTTCATCGAGCTGACCAACGGCCACCTCGACTACCACAGCCTGCGTCCTCTGGAGTTCAAGGAAAAGAGTTGGTCGGACGACTTCAACCGCCGCTTCCTCAAAGGCGTCAGCTACTCCGAGGGTTATATGTACATAGGGTGGAACAACAACCATCCGATTTTCGGCGATAAGCAGGTGCGCCAAGCCATGACCTATTTGACCGACCGAGAAGGCATGGTGGAGAACATCATGTTCGGCTTGGCCGAGACGGTGGAGGGGCCGATCAACAAGTTCCGCCCCGAATACAACCACGCCCTCGCGCCGTACACGTATGATCCCGACCACGCCCTCGACCTGCTCGCAGAGGCTGGCTGGGCGGACGCCGACGAGGACGGCATTCTCGACAAGACCATCGATGGGGAGTTGGTGCCATTTAGCTTTGAGATCTTGGTCAACTCGGGCAACCAGATTCGCAAAGACATCGCCCTGACGGTCCAATACGAGTTGCAAGATATCGGCATTGACTGTCAAGTGCGCGAGCTAGACTGGTCGATCTTCCTGCAAAAGGTCAAGAGCAAGGATTTTGACGCAATAGTGTTGGGCTGGACCGGCAGCCTGCGCTTTGCTCCCGACGGCTACCAGATCTGGCATTCCTCCCAAGCGGTAAAAAACGGCTCCAACCACGTGAGCTTTATCAACGACGAAGTTGATAACATCTTGGAGTCCTACCGCCGCGAGTTTGACGTGGATAAGCGCATCGAGCTCTATCGCCGCTTTCAGGAGATCCTACGCGAAGAACAGCCGTACACCTTCATGTGGAAGTCGCGCTCGTCCCAAGCCTATAGTCGGCGCTTCAGCGGCGTCACTTGGTATCCCCCCGGTGTCCGCTTGCAAGACTGGTGGGTCGCGCAGGAAGAGCAGATGTACTAATAGGACGCGTCCTCCGTGTCCTCCACAGACGTCCTTCGCTGGGAGAGCCACCCCCTGCGCCGGGAGAGGCCGGCCAAGTCGATACTGCTAGTCGCGCTCATCGTCGCTTCCTCAGCGGCGGCGGCGTTTGGTTTTGAGCATTGGTTTTATGGGGTGTTTTCACTGGGAGCCTTGACCGTCTCGCTGTCGCGCTATTTCTTTGCTACGCGCTACGCGCTCGACGGCGAAGGGATAAGCAGCGAACATCTCGGCCTTAAACAGCGTCGTTCTTGGGCGGAATTCCGTCGAGCAGACGAGCATCGGGACGGTATTTTTTTGCGTCCTTCCGCCCGCCCGGGTCGGCTGGACTCTTTTCGCGGCGTCTTTTTGCGGTGCGATCAAAACCGCGAAGAAGTTGCGCGCTTCGTCCGGTGCCATGTTCCAAGTCAATAGCTTAAAAACGCAGTGGCGGCACGCTTTTGCCCTCGAAGACCCGGAGACGGGTTGGTCTGAGGACGAGCGCGCGCTCGCCGAGCGGCTGGCCGAGTTTATAGTACGTCGCCGCATGGGAGCGGCAGCGTCCATGGCGTTGGAGGCTTGCCGTCCCCTCAACTTTTTGGGCAGCCAAGCCCTGACCTTTTTAGCCCCGTTTGCCACGCTGGTTTTTTCGCGCGACGAGTACCAGCGCTTTACGCACATGTTGGAGCGACGCCAGAGCATAGACTTGCTCGCGGAGGCCATTGCCCAGCGCGAAAGCCAAAAGCATGGATGACCTCAACGTAGTTATCGCCACCGACTGCGGCAGTACGACGACCAAGGCGATCCTGATCGAAAAGAAGGACGAAGGGTATCGCCAGACCTTTCGCGGCGAGGCCCCAACCACGGTCGAGGCCCCCTTTGAGGATGTCACCCGGGGGATGCTTAACTCCATTCAAGAGGTCGAGGAGCTTTCTGGGCGGCAGATCCTCGATGGCGAGCGGATCATCACTCCGGCAGACGGCGATGTCGGGGTTGATATCTACATCTCGACGAGCAGTGCCGGCGGCGGGTTACAGATGGTGGTGGCCGGCGTGGTGCTGGCGATGACCGGCGAGAGCGCGCAGCGTTGCGCCTTGGGTGCCGGGGCGATCGTCATGGACGCGCTCGCCGCCAATGATGGGCGCTTACCGCACGAAAAGATAGAGCGCATCCGCCAATTGCGCCCCGATATGGTATTGCTGTCGGGCGGCACGGATGGCGGCACCGTCAGCCATGTGGTCGAGTTGGCCGAATTCATCAGCGCGGCCGATCCCAAGCCCCGCTTTGGCGCGGGCTTTAAGTTGCCGGTTATTTTTGCGGGCAATGAGGACGCGCGCGAGGAGGTCGAAAAGGCGCTGGGGGGGAAGATGGCCCTGACCGTTACCGAGAATATCCGCCCCGTGCTCGAAGAGGAAAATCTGGACCCGGCGCGGCACGTCATTCACGACCTTTTCCTCGAACACGTCATGGCGCAAGCGCCTGGCTACCGCAAGCTGATGGGCTGGACCGGCGCACCGATTATGCCGACGCCCGGGGCGGTGGGCCAAATCATGCAGACCATTGCCCGCCAGCAGGGGATCAACGTCGTCGGTGTGGATATCGGCGGGGCGACGACCGACGTGTTCAGCGTCTTCGACGGCGTGTTCAACCGCACGGTCAGTGCCAATCTCGGCATGTCCTATAGCGTCTCCAACGTGCTGGCCGAGGCCGGCCTCGACCACATCATGCGCTGGGTTCCCTTTGACATTGAGGAGGCCGACCTCCGCGACCGGATCAAAAACAAGATGATCCGCCCGACGACCATCCCGCAGCTCATGCAGGAATTGCAAGTCGAGCAAGCCATTGCCCGCGAGGCTCTGCGCTTGGCCTTTGACCAGCACCGGGCGTTGGCAGTGGGGTTGAAGGGGGTGCAGAGCAAGCGCACGCTGGCCGATGTCTTTGAACAGGAGGCCACCGGCGAGAGCTTAGTCGAGATGATGGCGCTAGACATGTTAGTCGGCAGCGGTGGCGTGCTCTCGCACGCGCCTCGCCGCGAGCAAAGTTGCGCCATGCTCATAGATGCCTTCCAGCCCGCAGGTGTCACCCGCTTGGCGGTCGATAGCATCTTTATGATGCCTCACTTGGGGGTGCTCTCGACTGTTGACGAGCGAGCCGCCACCGAGGTTTTTGAGCGCGATTGCCTGATCTACTTGGGCACTTGTGTGGCTCCCGTCGGCGAGGGTAAGGACGGCGAGGTTTGCCTCCAATACGAAATAGACCTGCCCAGCGGGAGTCAAATCGGCCAATTGCAGGTCGGCCAGCTACAGTGGATGCCCTTGGCCGACGGCGAGGAGGTCGAAGTCTCACTCCAGCCGGCGCGGCGTTGGGATGTGGGTGCTGGCCCGGGGCAGGCCCTAAATGCGCGGGTGCGCGGCGGGGTCGTAGGGCTAGTGCTGGATGGCCGCGGGCGACCCATCCAGATGGTGACAGACCGCGACCGCCGGCGTCAGATAAGCGGCTGGCAGCAGGCGTTAAACCTATACGAGTAGCTCATGGCCCATGCTTATACTCCTGGACTGCGCGTGACGCAATATGCAGTCGTCCACAAAGAGCGGCGTTTGCCCCTCAAAGGCGAAGTTGTCGTCGAGCGCGGCCAAGCAGTGCGCCGCGACCAAGTTGTGGCCCGCACCGAACTGCCGGGCGATGTGGCGACCCTCAACTTGGTCAACCGCTTGGGCATCCCGCCGCAAGAGCTAGCTGGCTATATGCTCAAACAAGAGGGCGACCGAGTCGAAGCCGGCGAGCCACTCGCCGAGACTAGGCCATTTATTCGGTGGTTCAAGGCCACAGTTGAATCGCCGGTCAGCGGCACCGTTGAGAGCATTTCGCCAGTGACTGGGCAGGTGATACTGCGCCAAGCGCCTAAGCCGGTCGAAGTACTAGCGTACGTGGATGGGGTCGTCGAGGAAGTTTTTGCCGAGGAGGGCGTGCGCGTCGTAGCGCGAGGTGCTTATATCCAGGGCATTTTCGGCGTAGGGGGCGAGTGCTGGGGCGCGCTGCACTTGGCGGTTGAGGCCCCAGACGCCATCGCCGGGCCGCTGGGACCGGAAGTGGCGGGCAAGATTGTAGTGGTTGGCAGTCTGATTAGCACGGAGACCGTGGAACAGGCCCGGCAGGCAGGTGCTGTGGGGTTGATCGGCGGCGGCCTGCGCGACCGCGACTTGCGCGACCTGCTCGGCCGCGATTTGGGCGTGGCCATCACCGGCACCGAGCAAATCGGCCTGACGGTGGTAGCGACCGAGGGCTTCGGCCGCGTCGCCATGGCCCGCAAGACTTTTGATATTTTGCAAGCGTGCGCTGGCATGGATGCGTCCATGGCTGGAGCGACCCAGATCCGCGCCGGTGTGTTGCGGCCGGAGATTATCGTCCCCACAGCTGCTGACAAAGAGGAAGAAGAGGTGCGGGCGGGCGCGGAAGGGTTGCAGGTGGGTGATTTGTTGCGGGTGATTCGGATGCCCTATTTTGGGCGGATTGGGCGCGTCAGTGACTTGCCGACCGAGTTGTGCGCGGTGGAGTCTGGGGCGCGAGTGCGGGTATTGGCCGTGGAGTTTGAAGACGGGAAACAGGCGGTAGTGCCACGGGCAAATGTGGAGTTGATTGAGGAATAAAGGTATGAGAGCAAAAAACTGGCTGGCTTCATTAGTCTTGGCTTGGCCGTTGGCGAGCGCGGCGGAAAATGCGGAACAAGGGCTCGGCGCGTTGCTGGCACACCCTAGGCCGCCGATCGAGGTCCAAGCCTTCGACACGCCCAACGACGGCGGCGGCAGCATTACGCTGACTTGGCCGCGAGATCAGCAGATCAGCGAAAATGCGATGTATCAGGTCGCCATCGCCGACTCGCCCAGCGGACCTTTTCGCGTCGTGGCCGAGGTTGCGGCCACGAAGAATTTGATGTCCGAGGCACCGGCGCTTTTTGGGCGTGGGGCCGATCTGGGGAATCACCACTATGTCAACGTCGAGGATTTCGCCGGCGCGGGCGGCAAGACGCCGCTAGAAGACGGCAAGACCTATTACTTTCACGTCGATGTGCGATCGGCCGGGGGCGCGATCCGCGGCAAGGTGATCGTCAACGCCGAGTCCACAGGCAATCTTTTCAATCGCGCCAAGACCAATAATCTGGTACTATGCCTTGTGTTCTCAGGGCTTATCATGGGCTACATTGGCATTGCGCGGCGGCGCGAACTCAAGATCCGCCGCATCGCCGGGTTAGAGGCACTCGACGAGGCACTGGGGCGGGCGACCGAGATGGGCAAGCCGGTGCTTTTCATTCACGGCCTGCGCGACATGAGCCAGATACCGACCATTGCCGCGGTCAATATCTTGGGGCGGGTCGCGCGGCGCACGGCCGAATACGACACCGCGCTGCGGGTGGTGGCTCCAGACCCAGTAGTTATGTCTGTCAGCCAAGAGACGGTGAAAGCCTCGTATGTGGAGGCGGGACGGCCCGACGCTTTCAATCCCGACCACGTCTTTGTCGCTAGCACCGAGCAGTTCAGCTATGCGGCGGCAGTCGAGGGCATTATGGTCCGCGACCGTCCGGCGGCTCACATTATGATGGGATATTTCTACGCCGAGTCGCTGCTGTTAGCCGAGACCGGGGCGACGACCGGGGCGATCCAGATCGCCGGCACCGATGCTTTCACCCAGTTGCCGTTCTTTATTACTACCTGCGACTATACCCTGCTCGGCGAAGAGCTCTACGCAGCCAGTGCTTATCTGTCGGGCGAACCGCGGATGCTGGGCAGTCTCAAGGGCCAAGATGCCGGTAAGGCCATTCTGCTGGCTGTCTTAGTGCTGGGTACGCTGCTGGCGACCTTGGAGTGGTGGCCGCAGTTGACGCACTTTTTTAGCCCCTAGGAGGGCGCGATGATTTTTCTTAGTCGAACTTTGCCGCTGGTCGTCGCCTTCGCCTTCGGTATGCTCGGCATTGTCATCTACTACATACCCCACGGCCACGCGCAGAGTTTGGAGCGAGAGATGGCGCTATGGGTGCGCATCGTCTTCGCGTTTTCCTTTTTGCTCGGCCTCTATAGCCTGCTCAACTTGCACTGGCAGCGGATTCGCCAGCGCGTCGCCGGCTGGGCCTATAGCTTGATCGCCATTTTAAGCTTCGCGGTGATGATGGGCTTCGTCGTGTACAACGACGGCTTGGGCCCCTTCGTCGCGCAAGCTGAGGCCGGGGGCTATAAGTGGCTCTTCGACTACGTCCACCTTCCCTGTGCTGGGACCATGTTTTCGCTTCTGGCCTTCTTTATTGCCTCGGCGGCATACCGAACTTTCCGCGCCCGCACGCCCGAGGCCGCGCTGCTACTGGTCGCGGCGGTCATCGTCATGCTGGGTCGCGTGCCCATTGGCCGGGAGATATCCGAGTATTTTCCGCTGGTGTCCGATTGGCTGTTGACCGTGCCCAACTTGGCGGCCAAGCGCGGCATCCTGCTCGGCGTGTCGCTGGGTGCTATTGCTACCTCACTGCGGATCATTTTTGGGATTGAGCGCTCGTATTTGGGCGGAGGAGCTGAGTGATGCACAGACTGCTCGCTATCGACCGTCGCATCATTTTCGCCCTAGTGTTTATCAGCGTGGCTGGGCCGTTGCTGGCCGGGATGTCCCTGCCGATCACGCCGACGGACGAAGTAAAAGCCGCGTACGACCAGTTCGAGAAACTCGACGCAGGGGACATTGTGCTGGTTTCCTTTGCTTACGGTGCCAGCACGGCACCTGAAATGCTGCCGATGTCGCATGCCATTTTGCGCCACGCCTTCCGCCGCGACCTCAAGGTGGTGGCCATTTGCCTGTGGCCCGAGGCACCGGGGCTGGCCCAACAGGTACTGGAGGAGATAGCGGCTGAATTCGATTTGGAGTACGGGGTGGATTATGCCTTTATGGGCTACAAGCCGGGCGGTTTTAGCGTCATTCTCAATATGGGGCAGGACTTCCGCAGTGCCTTCCCGCAGGACCAATGGGGCGCGGATACTGGCGACTTGGATTTGACGCGCGGTTTGCGCTCGCTGCGCGATTTCGCCCTCGTCTTAGACTTAGCTGCCGGGGATTCGATTGAGTTCTGGTGGATCCCCTACGGGCAGGAGAAGTACGGCTTTCCCTTTGTCGCTGGCTGCACCGCGGTGATGGCTCCCGATCTCTATCCCTTCCTCGACTCGGGACAGCTCGGCGGCCTGCTCGGTGGTCTAGCCGGCGCAGCCGAATACGAGACCCTGATTGAACGTCCTGGCAGTGCCAGCAAAGGCATGAGCGCCCAGTCAATGGCTCATTTGGTCATCGCGATCTTCGTGATTCTCGGCAATATCGCGCACTTCGCCGCTCGGCGAACTTCATCCGAGCAGAGGAGTTGATCGCCGCCATGCGCGATACGAATGTCTTTTTGGGCGTGATCCTGCTGTTTGCCGCGGTCAATATCGGCTTGGTGGCCAGTGGGATTTTGGCGGCGGACTGGACGGGTTTGGGCATCATTGTCGCGGCGGGCATGACCTTGGCGCTCTATAGCTTCCTCTACAAGGACAACCCGCTGTTCAAGTTCGCCGAGCACGTTTTTGTCGGCGTGGCGGCGGCGTATATATTCGGCCAGACTTGGTACCCGACGATCTACGGCGAGCTCATCGCCGAATGGACCGATCCGGGGGAAGGGGAGACGCCCAATTGGTGGCTTTTGGCTCCCACGGTGCTCGGGCTGTTGATGTTGACGCGCTTTTCGCTGCGCTTTGGTTGGCTCAGCCGCTATGCCTTTGCATTCTTTGTGGGGCTCGGGGCCGGCCTGACGATTCCCCGATATATTTCTTCCTTTATCTTGGCCCAAGTTGAACCTACATTACAACCACTAACTTGGAGCTTGGAGGGGCTCAATTTGCTGATCGTCTTAGTGGGGGTAGTAGGGGTGTTGGTTTATTTCTTCTTTTCCGTCGAGCACACCGGCGCGGCGGGTCATATCTCCAAGGTGGGGATATGGTTTTTGATGGTCTCGTTTGGGGCCTCGTTTGGTTACACCATTATGGCGAGGGTTTCGCTGTTGATCGGGCGTGTGACCTTTCTCTTAGGAGACTGGTTGCATCTGATGTGAAGGGGTATTGAGAACTACCCTACAAAGGAGGAACACATGACCAAGTTTGAAGGCGTTTTTCGCGTCCTGACCGCACTGGGCGTCCTGCTTGCGCTGAGCTTGGCTCCGGCCGAGGCCAGTACAGGCGGCAAAATAGCTGGTGCCGTCAAGGATGCCACCACCGGGGACGGGTTGCCCCATGCCAATGTCGTGGTGGTAGATACCAAGCTAGGGGCCACGGCAGATGAGCAGGGCCGCTTTTTTATTCTCAATGTGCCAGCGGGTACCTACACCCTCAAGGCCACGTATATCGGCTACGCGGATTATACCGTCGAGGATGTGCGGGTCTCCGCCGACCTGACTACGAATATCGCCGTTGAATTGACTTCTTCGGATATCCAGGTCGAGGAAGTGGTAATCCGAGCCGAGCGGCCGATCATCGACAAAAACGCCACCAATGCGGTGCGCATCGTCGATGCCGAGGATCTCGAGATTCTGCCGCTCCGAGGCGTCGGCCAAGTCTTGGCCCTGCAGACCGGCGTGGTTGATGACGAGGGGACGTTGCATATCCGTGGCTCGCGCGGCGACGAGATCGGCTACTACGTCGAGGGGGCCAGCGTCCGCAATGTGGTCACTGGTGCCAGCGCGGTGGGACTGATCGTCGAGGCACTGGAGGAAATCCAGCTCCAGGCCGGCGGCTTCAACGCCGAGTACGGCGGTGCCAACGCCGGCATTATCCTGCAAGAGTTGCGCACCGGCGGCAGCGACTGGGACTTCGAGATCGTCTCTGAGTCGGACAATTTTACCTCCGACTATGAGCAGCGCTTCGGCACCTATTCCTACGGCTATTCCAATCAGGTGATCACCGCCGGTGGTCCGGTTGCGGGTAGCCAGAAGATTCGCGCCTTCTTGGCCGGTCAGCGCTTCAACCTCGGTTCTTGGCCGACCTACTGGTCGGGTTTTACCTTCGAGGATCTCGAAGACACCGGCCTCCGCGGTGGCCGCCGGCACTGGGGCGAGGACGAGGAGGGTAATCCCGTTCCCGACCGGATCGAGCAGCTCGAAATCAAGCCCGGCAATATTCCGCACACGAGTAGTGTAGGGAACATTTTCAACGGGACCTTGCTGCTCGACTACTACCCCGTCCAGCTCCGCCTCACGAATCTGTACTCGGACGGGAGTTTTGAAAGCAACGGAGCGCCCATCCGCAATGCTTTTAACACCCGGCGTTTGGTCGAGTCGGAAGCGTCCTCCAACCTGATTAACGCCAAGCTCACCCACCTGCTCGACAAGAGCATGTTCTACGAACTCAACGTGAGCCTCTACAAGCAGGATGCCACGTCCTACGACCCGCTTTTCGAGGATCGGTGGTGGGTGTACAACGACAGCGTTGCCGTACAGCGTGCCCTCGAGGGCACGGGCGAGTACACGCCCTATACCCAGCAGGGTTCGGGGCCTAGGCCCTACGATCTGGCCGGCTTTCCCTTCAACCGCCCGGGTTCGCGTACGACCTCCTACGGCACCACGTCGGATGGCTATTGGGGGCTGGCCGGTAGCTGGACCAAGCAGACCGACGTGCATCAGATCAGGGCCGGTTTCGACTACCAGAATTGGACCTCGCGGCGCTATGGGATCTCGTTGCGTTCGATCCGCTCGGGGATAGCCAATACCTATCCCGAGTTGGACGCGGTGTACGACCGCTACTACAACGATGAGATCAGCGAAGACCAGATCCTCGACGAGTTGATCGAGACAGCCGAGGGTCTTGACGATGGCAAGGGTAGCAAGCAGGATCTGATCAGATTGCTGCGCTCGACTAGCGCCAGCGATTTCTTCGGCTTCGACGAGTTCGGCCGCGAGGCCGACGGCGAGGGGCTAGAGGCACCGCGCCACCCGACGGTAGCCGCCGTCTTTATCCAGGACAAAGTCGAGTATAATGACCTGATCATCAACGCCGGTCTACGCATCGACTACTTCGACGCGGATAGCTGGCGCTTCAAGGACCCGGCCGCACCGGTGCGCGATCCGGAAAACTACACCATTGACCTCGCGTCGATGGAAAAGACCGCCACGTACACCGATATTAGCCCGCGTTTGGGGATGTCGTTCCCGGTGTCGGATTTGACGGTTTTTCACGTGCAATACGGGCGTTTCTCGCAAATGCCGGCGATGCGCGCCATGTTTGCCGGCGGCGCACGCCTCGCCCTAGAGTTGGGCGGCCAGAACTACATTCGCTATCCGACCGCCTACGACATCGAGCCGATGCGGACTACCCAGTACGAAATTGGCTTCGAACGTCAGTTCGCCGAATCCGCCTCCTTCGACATCACGGGCTTCTACCGCGACGTCAAAGGGCAGATGCAGTTGCGCAAGCAGCAGCTCTCGGCTAGCGCGGTTGACGCTGGCGCGTACGCCTATCTGCAAAACGGCGACTTCGCCACGACCAAGGGCATCGAGTTCCAGTTCAAGCTCAGGCGCGTCAATAACCTACGGACCGAACTGAACTACACCCTGTCCGATGCACGCGGCACGGGTTCATATACTGGTTCGGCCATTTCCGGGGTTGAGAACGAGACCAACCTGCCGACGATCATCTCGCCGCTCGACTTTAACGAGACGCACCGCGGCTCGATCTACCTAGACTACCGCTACCCCGACAACGAGCCCAACCCACTTCTGCGGAGTCTGGGGGCCAACCTGCTGCTGAGCTTCACGAGCGGACACAATTTTACCTTGGTCACCGGTTCGATCGGTCAGCGCGGTCCAGAAAACGCCGGTGTACTCGACAGCTTCGACCCGCGCTCGCGCAAGCCGCTCGAGTCGATCAACCGCTCGACGACGCCGTGGACCTTCAAGACCAACCTGCGCCTCGACAAGGGCTTCTCGCTGTTTGGTCTCAACGCCAAGGTCTATAGCTATGTTATCAACCTCTTCAACCGCAAGAACGTGCTCAACGTGTACAACCGCACCGGCACCGACAAGGACGATGGCTTCCTGACCAACCCGGAGCTGAGTCAGCAGATCGTCGAGGCCAGCGGCGGGCAACAGTACGTGCAACTCTACGAGGCGATCAACTTGGCCAACCGCCAAGCCTACTGGTCCAACGAGGGCGGCGATATCTACGACGCGCCGCGCCAGATTCGCTTCGGTCTGCAGTTCGATTTCTAGGAAAGAGAGGAAGCTATGAGAAAGTTTGTTTACCTATTTGCGGCGGCGACGCTCTTGCTCCTAGTCGGCACTGTCCAGGCCCGCGAAGGGCGGGGCGCACCGGCCGCCAAACTGGCCCAAGATGAGATCGAGGTGTCCACTCAACGGACCCTGCTCAACATCAATAATATGGCCATGTGGATCCAAAGCGATGGCTGGTCGGCCCGCAACCCGCTCAACAGCAATTCGGGCGTGACCTACCCGCGCTCGACCGACCAAGTCATCTTCCAGGACGGCATCATCTGGGGTGGGCGGGTCCAGGACGGCAATGACCAAGACCTGCGCGTAGGCGGTCAGACGTACGAGATCGGCACGGTGCCAGGCGTCATTGAGTCCAAGGGCGTGGCCCAGGACCGCGAAACGGCTCGGCTCTATCGGATCCGCCGCGATTGGGCGACCGCGGATTTGCGGCTAGACGCCTCCGAGGTCCTCAACATCGGTTTGAGCCAGGTCACCGCCGCCCACGAGGAGGCGGTGCGCGCCCAGTACGAGCGCGATTGGACGGAGTGGCCGGCCGAGTTGGGTGCGCCCTATTACGACAACGACGGAAACGGGCAGTACGACCCCTCGGTTGACGAGCCAGGTTTGGCCAATGCGGACCAGGTAATCTGGTTTGCCATAAACGATCTGGACCAGGGTGCCACAACCAATCTCTACGGCTCTTTGCCCATCGGCTTGGAGACCCAGGTCACGCTCTGGGGCTATGCGCGCAGCGACGCCTTGGGCGACGTGATCTTCAAGAAGTACAAGATCATCTACAAGGGCACCGCCGAGGCCACGGACGATGCCGTGATCGAAGACATGTATTTCGCCCAGTGGTCCGATCCAGATCTGGGCGATTTCGGCGACGACTTTGCCGGTGCTGACGTCGGCCTGAGCTTGGGTTATGTGTACAACTCGATCGACGACGACTCGCACTACGTCACCTTCGGCTTGGCCCCACCGGCCGCCGGCTACGACTTTTTGCAAGGCCCGATCGTACCGGTTTATCAGCTAGACGACGACGGCAACATCGCCGTTGACGAAGAGGGCAATCAACTGCTCGACGAGAGTTCGGTGGCCATCTTCAACGACGGGCTGCGTCCCGGCTACAAGAACTTGCCGATGACGGCCTTCGTGTACTTTGCCGCCGGCAGTGCGATATCCGATCCAGAACTGGGCGAATACATAGGCACTCAGCAGTGGTACAATCTGCTGCGCGGCTTCCAGCCGCAGGACGATGTTGAAAACCCCGTGCCCTACACCAATCCGCTGACCAATGCCGACACCAAGTTCACGCTCGACGGCGATCCGACCAGAGCCACCGGCTGGAACGACGGCGTGCCGCTGCCGGCCGGCGACCGGCGCATAGTGCTGGCCACCGGGCCTTTCGAGATGGCATTGGGCGACACCCAAGAAGTGGTGGTCGCGCTGCTGGGCGCGATCAGCAGCGACCGCCTGCGCAGCGTCTCCAAGCTGAAATTCACCGACCAGTTCGTACAGGACGCCTACAACAGCTTCTTTCAGGTGCCCAAGCCGCCGACCCAGCCCAATGTCCGCTTGGTCGAGCTCGACCAGACCATCGTACTTAACTGGGGTTGGGACCCAGAGTCGGTGGCCAAGACCGAAAGTGTGGGTTCGCCCGGTTTTGACTTTGAAGGTTATAATGTTTACCAATTGCCTTCGGCCGAGGCGACGCTGGGCCAGGCTACCAAGATCGCCACTTTTGATCTAGTCAACGGCGTGACGACCATATTGGGTATCGCTCTCGACGAGCAGTCTGGCGTGGTTCTGGATGTGCCTTTGCAGATCGGTAACGACAGTGGTCTCCAGCGATATATCACCATGACCAGCGACGCGATACGCGGCGGTCCGCTGGTCAATGGCCAGCAGTACTACTTCGCGGTGACTGCCTATAGCCGCGCCACTTCGGCCGAGGCGGCGACGACCACCACCCTAGAAAGCAGCCCGCAGAGCATCATCTGCGTTCCACAAGTTGCGCCTCCGGGCATCACGCGTACCCATGAGGACCCCGGTGAGCTGCTGCCCGTCGAACACACCAAGGGCATCGGCGACGCCAGTGTATGGGCACAGGTGATCGACCCCACGGCCCTGCAGCAGGCGGCCTACAAGGTCACCTTCAACGACGACGCGACTTGGAGCCTGTCGCGAGGCGGAGAGATCCTAGTTGACCGGGAGAGCAATATTTCCCTCGACGAGAGCTATCCCATCGTCGAAGGCCTCCAGGTCAAGGTAGGTAATCTGGTCTTCACCAATCCGACGACCTATATCAGTGCCGAAGTGACCAACGACGCCAATCCGGAGGATGGCGACCTTCACCTCTGGAGTGACGGTACGCTCTTCGGTTTTCCCGACGGCTATGGTTCGACCTTCTGGGATGGCGGCGGTGCTGGTGACAATCGGCTGGTGCGCGATATCGAGTTCCGCTTCACCGGCGTGTGGGACGCCGATAGCACCGCAATCGTCGAGGGTGGCTCGATGGCAACCCTCGGTGGTGTCAGCGGTGGCAGCGGCGAGCGCGATATCGCGGCGCATCCCTTCAAACCCGCCGAGGTGTCGGATTCAACCGGTGCCTTCCTCCAGCGCGTGCCCTTTGAGATCTGGGACGTGGAAGATCCGGACAATCCGCGCCAGTTGAACGCCGTGTTTTATGACCGCGGTGCCGACGGGTCGAGAGACGAGGATAGCGTTGTCTACCACCAGACCTACAATATGCCGGGTCGCGACTATATCACCATCGTCCACACCGACTACGATCCGACCAAGATCCACGAACTGACGGACGAGAATACCACGTGGGTTTACTTCTTCTACCAGGGAGGTGCCTCGGTCTGGTCGACGGGCGACGTAATAAAGATCACCATCGGCAATACCGTGGTGGCCGGTGAGGACGAGTTTGAGTTTAGCGTGACGGCCGAGGCGTACTCCGAAGCGTTGGCCAAGGAAAACATCGGGAAGATCAACGTCTTCCCCAATCCCTACCTCGGCGTCAACTCGGCGGAGACCAGCCGTTACAGCCACTTCGTGACCTTCAACCACCTGCCGCCCAAGGCGAATATTCGCATCTTCGACATGAGCGGCACGCTAGTGCGCACGATTGAGAAGGATGACCCGTCGCAGTTCACGCGCTGGGATCTGCAAAACCAAAACCAGTTGCCGGTGGCCAGCGGCATGTATATCGCCCATATCGAGCTGCCAGGGACCGGCATGAGTCGAATCCTCAAGCTGGCCGTCATCCAAGAGCAGCAATTCTTGGAGAGCTTCTAAGGTGCACAGGATCTCAAAGGGAGAAACAGGAGACTATTCCATGCTTCGACACAGCTTTCGCATCTCGACGATCCTGCTGGCGCTGGTTTTGGCCTCGGCTACGGCCTTTGCCGATGGCCAAGACCGCGCCGGTACGGCCGCCGCGCCGGAACTGCTGATTCCGGTCGGCGCACGCGACATGGCCTTGGGCGGTGCCTCGATCGCCACCACTGCTGGTCTGGAGGCCCTGCACTGGAACCCAGCAGGTCTGCCCAAGTCCGAATCCAACGCGGGCATCCTGTTTTCGACGATGTCCTATCTGGCGGATACCCGCATCAACTATCTGGCTACCGGTGCCAACTTCAAGAGCGTCGGCTCGCTGGCCCTCAACATCAAGGCACTAAATTTCGGCGCAATCCCAGTGACGACCGAGGCCAACCCCGACGGCACCGGTGCGACCTATTCGCCGACCTTCTTCACCTTGGGCCTGACCTTTGCGAAGGAACTGACTGATCGCATCGCCGTCGGGATTACCAGCCATTATATCATCAACCGCATCCAGCGCGTCGAGGCCACCGCGACTTCGTTTAGCGCCGGTTTGCAATACGCCAATCTGGGCGGGATTGCCGGCCTAGACTTGGGCGTGGCGCTCAAGCACATCGGCACGCGGATGCAGTTTGGCGGTTCCGGTCTGTTGCGTCGCGGCCAGATTAACGAAGCGCGCCGCGGACCCTCTGACTACAATATACAGGCTAGCTCGGCTGACCTGCCCTCGACGTTCGAGCTCGGTCTGAGCTATCGCTATATGGACGCGGTCAACTTGTCCTCGGTCTTCCGGCACAACAATTTCGCCTACGACCAGTACCGGTTGGGTGCCGAGTATATGTTGGCCGATTTCTTCGCCCTGCGCGCTGGCTTCGATTATGCACCCAACTCGACCGACGACTACATCTATGGCACCAGCTTCGGCTTTGGTCTGAATCTGGAGGCCGGGACGCTTAAAGATTTACGCGTCGATTACGCCTATACTACGGTCGAGTATTTCGACGCCCTCAATACCTTTACCTTTCAGTTTGGGTTCTGAGTTCGACCGTTGCGCGGCGCACAAGACGTGCGCCGCGCAGTTTTTCTCGCGGGGGATTGACAATGAAGTGCGTGTGCTGGCTGGCGGTGCTCGTCGCCGTCGCCGGATTGGGATGTCAGAGTTCGACCATGACGGCGGCCAAGCTCTATATCAAGCAGGAGCAGCCGCAAGAGGCCAAAAAACAACTCGCCCTAGTCTTGCAGACCGAGCCGGAAAATTACGAGGCTCACTTGCTCATGGGCAAGCTCTTAGGGGAAGAGGGCCGCTATGGCGAAATGGCCGAGCACCTAGCGCACGCCGAGAGCGATTCCAAATTTCAAAGCGAGGTTGAACAAACGCGCCGCCAATTTTGGGCGCGCGAGTACAATGCCGGCGTCGTTCATGCTCAAGGCGAGGCCCCGAATTACGTCATGGCGCGGCACTCGTTTCACAACGCTACCATCATCGACGAAAGTGCGCTCGATGCTTGGCGGGGGCTCGCCCAAGTCTATTCCCAAATCGACAGCATAGATGCGGCCATTGCTACCTGCCAGAAAGTCGTGTCGGCGGATCCAGAAGACGAGAACACCTTTCTTGTCTTAGGGGCGCTCTACTTAAAAAATGATCGCCTCGATGAGGCCATCCGTGCCTTGTCACAGGTGGCCAAAATCAATCCCGAGAACCTCAATGCCCTGACCTATCTTACCATCGCTCAAACCCAAGCCGAGGACTACGAGAATGCCGAGGCCAATTCTCTTAAGATTATCGAACTGAACCCCGATGATTTCAGGCCCCACTTCAACTTGGGCAACCTCTACTGGCAACAAGAAAAGTACACTGCGGCGAAGCGGGCCTATGAGCAGGCAGTCGAGCTCATAAAAAAGGACTACGAGGACGCACTCGCTGCGGCGCGGGGAGCCAACTCACAAGACGCACTCGCTGCGGCGCAGGATGTTAACGCGCAGGTTGCCGAGTTCAAAGAGTACTATGGGGACACGCTCTACAATCTCGCCATGGTCCACTTGGCCACAAAGGACTACGATGGTGCGCTGCCGCTCTTGGAGCAGCTCGCCGAACAAATGCCAGACAATGCCTTGGTGTGGAAGCGCTTAGGGACGGTTTACGCCCACAAGGACTTGGTTGAGGAGAGCAAGGCGGCGTATGCGCGGGCCGAGGAACTAGAGGAGTAAAAAGCGTCCCGCGCTGTAATCCACCATGCTGCAGTACACCATCCAGCGCATTCTGCTGGCCATCCCAACCCTCCTCGGCATCACCCTACTGACCTTCCTGATTATGCGCTTGGCGCCCGGCGACCCGGTCGATCTGTTCTTGGGCGGGGCCGCTGGCGGCGAAGGGCTCTCCACCGACCATCAGGCGGACATGGAGAAGACGCGCCGAGATTTGCGTCGCCAGCTCGGGTTGGATCAACCTCTATACCTCCAGTATTTGCACTGGCTTTCCAACCTGGTCCTGCGCGTGGAGGACCTAGGCGCATTCGACCGAGGAGCCTTGTTGGCCGACGCCGTGCTCGACGAGTTGCCAGACGCGGCGCGGGCCGAGTTGGCCGCGCTTGAGGGCGAAGAGCGCAAGGCGCGTTTCTTGGCGCATTTTCGCCGCCTGCGCCCCGAGCGCGTCAACGAGCTAGTCGAGTCGCCTTTCTGGCAGAGCCGCCTTTTCTCGCCAGCTAAAAACTACGCGTATGCCGGGTCTGGCTTGGAACTGGTGCAGACGGATAGCTGGCGTTTGGTGACGCTGAATCTAGGGCGCTCCTTCAAAGACCAGGAACCGGTCATTGACCACATCCTCGACCGGCTGCCTATCACGCTGGAAATCAACCTCATCAGTCTAGTCTTTGCCTATCTAGTCGGCGTGCCGCTGGGCATAGTGATCGCGGTCAAGCAAAATACCGCTACCGACCGCTTGGCTACCACCGGGACCTTCATGCTCTGGTCGATGCCTTCGTTCTGGGTAGGCATGCTGTTGATCCTGTTTTTCTGCAACAAGGAATTCTTCCACTGGTTTCCAGCCTCCGGTATCCAATCCTTGGACGCTGGGGAAGACTGGGGATTCTGGCGGCTGTTGACCGACCACGCCCACCACATGGTCTTACCGGTACTGGCTTCGACCTACGCCAGCTTCGCCGGTATCTCGCGCTATATGCGCACCAGCATGCTGGAGAATTTGCGGCTGGACTACGTGCGCACAGCCCAAGCCAAGGGGTTGCGCTACCGAGTTGTGGTGCTGCGCCACGTGCTGCGCAACTCTCTGATTCCCATTGTGACGCTGCTGGCGGGGCTTTTGCCGGGAATGATCGCGGGTTCGGTGTTTATCGAGACGATCTTCACCATTCCAGGCATGGGCTTTTTGGCTTTCCAGTCGGTCATCGTGCGCGATTACCCCGTGGCCATGGCACTCTTCACCATTGGCGCGGCCCTGTCGCTGGCGGGGATCTTGGTGGCGGATATTTTGCTCAAAGCCGTGGACCCGCGCATCGACTTTGCGAGTGTGTAGATGAACGCGAAAGCCGTTGCACAAGGGCAGTCCTACGGGCAGGTCGTCTGGAGGCAGTTCAAAAAAAACAAACCCGCTCTGCTCAGTCTCTTGGGCGTCGTCTTGCTGGGAATTTTGGCCTTAAGCGCCGACTTACTGGCTGGCGACAAGCCTTACTACATGAAGTACAAAGGCGAGATCTACTTTCCGGCTTTCCGCCAATACGGAGTCTATTTGGGGGCAATGGACTGGCCGGCGGAATTGAAGCGCCGCCGCAACTTCAAAAAGCTCAAGCTAGAGGAGGCCATCTTCCCGCCGGTGCCGTATGCCCCGGGCGAAATTCGCTTGCGGGAGAAGTACCAGCCCCCGGGAGCCGAGCACTGGCTGGGCACGGACCGCTTGGGGCGCGACGTGCTCTCGGGGTTGATTCACGGTACGCGCTACGCCTTGACCATCGGCCTAGTGGCCGTGGGCATATCGCTGGCCATTGGCTTGGTCTTAGGGGCGTTGGCCGGCTACTTCGGAGGCTGGATCGACTTGGCACTCTCGCGCCTTTTCGAGCTGTGGGCCGCGATCCCCAGCTTCTTCCTAATCCTGACGGCCGCGGCGTTTTTTCCGCCGAGCCTGTTCTTCGTCATGATCATTATTGGCCTTACGAGTTGGGTCGGTATCGCCCGCTTGACGCGCTCGCAGTTTTTGCAGGTGCGTAGCTACGATTACGTGGCCGCCGCCCGCAGCCTCGGGTACTCAAACGGGCGGATCATGTTCCGCCACATCCTGCCCAATGCCATCGGCCCGATCCTGATCCCGGCGGCCTTCGGGGTAGCCGGTGCCATTCTCGCCGAGTCGGGACTGAGCTTTTTGGGGGTGGGGATACCGGCAGAAGTGATCACTTGGGGTGCCCTGCTGGCTGGGGCGCGCAGCAATGCAGCGGCTTGGTGGCTGGTGGTCGTGCCGGGCTTGGCCATTTTTGCGACCGTGACCCTGTACAACCTGCTGGGCGACGGGCTGCGCGACGCGCTGGACCCGAAGCTACGCAGTTCAGGCGCTGAGGAAAGCGGGTAGGGACTCGTTGGCTACGATCTGGTCGAGGGTCTGGCGCTGGCGCAGCAGATGAAGCTCGCCGTCTGTGCCGAGCAACACTTCGCATGCTTCCGGGAAGGAATTGTAGTTTTTGGCTGCCATGCCAGCGCAATAGGCTCCGCTGCCGCCGATAAAAACCGCGTCGCCGATGCGCGGCTCGGTGAGTAAACGAGGTGCCAGCTCCTCGGGGTTGCCGGGTGCTGGCGTGAGAATATCCCCGCTTTCACAGCAATGGCCGGCGATTAGGTACTCGCCTTGGCCGCGTTCCTCTGATGTGGCCGGGACCACCGCGATGGGGTGTTGCGCTCCGTACAAGCTGGGACGCAGCACTTCGGTCATGCCGCTATCGACCTTGATAAAGCAATAGCCCTGCTGGCCGGTATCGACTACGTCGACGACGCTGCAGACGATGGCACCGGCGTTGCCCACCAAGAAGGTCCCAGGTTCGATTTCCAGATGCAGTTTGCGGCCGTGCTCTCGGGCGAAGCGGTTGAATTCGTCGGCGACAGGTTGGCCGGCTTCGCGCAAGTCGGTCGATACTTCGTCGGCCATGCGCCCAATCTTGAAACCGCCGCCCATACTCACGCGCCGGACCTCGGGTAGCTTGGCGGCCACACCCAGCGTCAGCCGGGCACAGTGCTGCCAGACTTCTGGGTCGTTGCCCGAGCCGATATGGCTGTGCAAGCCGGTGATGTGCAGGTCGTGGCCGGCGGCCGTTGCGAGCACTTGGTCGAGGTGTCCGTGCCAGATGCCGAAGCTCGACGAAGGCCCGCCCGTATTGGTGCGGTTGCTGTGCCCCGAGCCTAGGCCTGGGTTGACGCGCACGGAGACTTCACGGCCCAGTCGGCCATAGGCTTCGAGCTGGTGCACGGAACAAGCGTTAAAGATTACGCCTTGGCGCACTAGGTCTTCTAGATTGTCGGGTAGTTGTTGAGCCGTGATCTGAATCTGGGCCGGGGGGACGCCAGCGCGCATGGCCCGCAGCGCTTCATAGCCACTGCTCGCGTCGATGTGCAAGCCGGCGCGGTTGAGAATGCGGATCACGCCGGCTGCCGGACAGGCTTTCACCGCGTAGCGAACCGTCAGGCCGTGGGCATTGGGGAAGGCCAGTGCCTTTTGGGCTTGGGATTCCAACGCCTTTTGATCATAGACAAAGGTGGGCGTGCCAAACTGGCGCTGGACGGCGCGAACTTGGTCTGCAGAGAGAAGTGAAAGCCGTTCCATTAAATGACCCTAACTTGATATTTTTCAATAGAATCCGTAGGTTATGAACAACTTTTCAGTATCGCTGCTACACCCCATTTTGTCAAGCTCCTTATGGCCACCTATATCCTCGGCATTTCCGCGTTCTACCACGATAGCGCGGCCTGTTTGGTGCGCGACGGAGAGATCGTCGCTGCTGCTCAGGAGGAGCGATTCACGCGCGTTAAACACGATCCAGATTTTCCTGCTCACGCCGTCAGCTACTGTCTGCGGGAAGGCGGTATTGAGGCCACAGACCTGTACTGCGTGGGGTTTTACGACAAACCCCTGCTGACCTTTGAACGCCTGCTAGAAACGCATCTCGGCACTGCGCCGTTGGGACTCCGCCTCTACTGGAAGAGCATGAAGGTCTGGCTGGAAAAAAAACTGTGGATTCCGCAGTTAATCCAAGAAGAGCTAGGCTGCGATGTACCGGTAATGTTCAGCGACCACCACGAGTCGCACGCCGCGTCGGCCTTCTATCCGTCTCCGTATCGAGAAGCGGCGATCGCGACCTTGGACGGGGTCGGCGAATGGACCACTACCAGCTATGGCTACGGCCGGGATGCCGAAATTCACACGCTGGCCGACATCAAGTTTCCCCACTCGCTGGGTTTGTTCTATTCGGCTTTTACCTATTTTGCGGGCTTCAAGGTCAACTCCGGCGAGTACAAGCTGATGGGGCTGGCCCCTTATGGCGAGCCAAAGTACGTCGATCTGATGCTCAACGAGATCATTGACCTGAAGGACGACGGCTCCTTCAAGCTCAACACTCGTTATTTCAACTACCTATCCGGCCTGACGATGACCAGCCGGGCCATGGACAAGCTCTTCGGGGGAGCGCCGCGGCGGCCCGAGACGCCGCTGACGCAGCGCGAGATGGATATTGCGCGCTCCTGTCAGGTCGTCACCGAGGAAGTCATGTTGCGCATTGCCCGCACGGTGCACAGAGAAACCAAGCTCAAAAATTTGTGCATGGCCGGTGGCGTGGCACTCAATTGCGTCGGCAACGGCCGCATCTTGCGCGAGGGCCCCTTTGAAAACATCTGGATCCAGCCGGCCGCAGGCGATGCCGGCGGGGCCTTGGGCGTCGCGCTGGCGCTGTGGCATAACCACTTGGGCCACAAGCGGGTGGCAGACGGCGCAAACGACGCGATGCGAGGGGCGCTGTTAGGGCCTGAGTACGGGGACGAAGAAATCTATCAGTGCATTGAGCAGCAGGCGGGGGTGGCGCAAAAGCTCGCTGAGGACGAGTTGCCGGTGCGCGTGGCCGAGCTGTTGGCCGCGGGCAAGGTCGTCGGCTTTTTTCAGGGGCGGATGGAATTTGGGCCGCGCGCGCTCGGCGCCCGGTCGATTCTCGGCGACCCGCGCTCAACTCAGATGCAGTCGGTGATGAACCTCAAGATCAAGTTCCGCGAGAGTTTCCGCCCCTTTGCCCCGACGGTGCTGCGCGAATGCGTACACGAGTTCTTTGAGCTAGATGCCGACTCGCCCTACATGCTGCAAGTGGCCCCAATTAAAGCGGAACGGCAGATTCCCATGAGCGAGGCCCAGCAGCGGCTGTTCGGCATCGACAAGCTAAATGTGCCGCGCTCGGATATGCCGGCCGTCACCCACGTGGATTACTCGGCGCGAGTGCAGACGCTGCGTCGGCAAGATCACCCGCGCTACTACGACGTGATTCGCGCCTTTCAGAGCCTGACCGGATATCCAGTGGTGGTCAACACGTCCTTCAACGTGCGCGGCGAACCCATCGTCCAAAGCCCAGAAGATGCCTATCGCTGTTTCATGCGGACCGAGATGGATTTTTTGGTCCTAGGCTCTTATGTCTTGGACAAGAAAGACCAGCCGCAGTGGCAGGAAGAGCGGGATTGGCAAGAGGAGTTCGAACTTGACTGAGGTCAAGAGCTACTGGGGGGTTGCGGTTCCCACACGCGGCGATTTGCGCCGATTCGGACTCGTGCTGGCGGCGTTGCTGGCATTGCTAGGTGGCTATCTGTGGTACCGAGACGCCATCGGCGCGAAGCAATTGGTATTCGCGGCCTCGCTGGTGTTTCTCGGGGCCGGATTGGCGCTGCCCGTTGCGCTGAAGCCGATCTACTTTCCCTATATGTGGCTGGCGAGGATCGTGGCCTTTGTCAATATCCACCTGCTCTTGGGGCTGGTTTTCTACACGCTTTTTACGCTGATCGGGCTTGGCATGCGCCTTTTGGGGCGCGATCCGCTCGACCGCAAAATCGCTCCCGACGAGGAAAGTTACTGGCAGCGCCGGGCCTGTTCTCTGTTTCCCCGCGATCATTATCGCAAGCGCTTTTGAAGCGCCACTAAGCCTTGCTCTTGTTTTGGGCAGCCGTTATATTTACACCGCTTGGGAGGCCCCTTAAAACGGCCTCAAATGAATTCTACGGAAGAACTTAGCTCATTCGCTGAAGACGGTCATTGGATGCGCGAAGCCCTGCACGAGGCCGAGCGAGCCGGCCGTCGCGGCGAGGTGCCCGTCGGTGCTGTCGTCGTTGGGGCCGGGCGGGTTTTGGGCCGGGCCGGCAACGCCATTGAATCGGTGCAGGATCCCACGGCTCACGCGGAGATGCTGGCCTTGCGCCAAGCAGCAGCAGCATTAGGTACGCGGCGCTTGTTGGCGACGACGCTTTACGTCACTTTGGAACCTTGCGCCATGTGCGCTGGAGCTGCGGTTTTGGCCCGGGTGCCGCGGCTGGTCTTCGGGGCCGCCGATCCTAAATCCGGTGCTTGCGGCTCGTTGCGCAATGTCGCGGAGGATCCTCGGCTCAATCATCGCTGTCAGGTCCGCGGCGGGGTGCTAGAGCGAGAATGTGCCGAGTTGCTCAAGGGGTTTTTTGCCGCCCTGCGAGCGGCCAAATAGATTGGGGAGAGGTGCCGGAGTGGTCGAACGGGCCGGTCTCGAAAACCGGTGTGGCTGTATGGTCACCGTGGGTTCGAATCCCACCCTCTCCGCCATCTAAGGCAACGTGTTTTTTGTGGAGAGATGGCCGAGTGGTCGAAGGTGCACGACTGGAAATCGTGTGTAGGGTAACCCCCTACCGTGGGTTCGAATCCCACTCTCTCCGCCATAATTGATCCGGATGGGGCAGTAGCTCAGCTGGGAGAGCGCCAGGTTCGCAATCTGGAGGTCGTGGGTTCGATCCCCATCTGCTCCACCATATTTTCCGGATACTCGCTGGTGAAATGCAATATTTTAGGTCGTGCTAGATGGGGAGATAGCGGTGCCCTGTACCCGCAATCCGCTATAGCGGGATTGAATTCCCATCCAGAGGTTTTCGCACCTCTTGTTCGACCGGAGCAAAGTGGCGCTGAAAACCGGATTCTGCGCAATCAAGAGCTTCTGAACCCCGTCAGGACCGGAAGGTAGCAGCGGTAAAGAATGTCTCTTGGTGTGCCGCAGAGCGGTCCGGTTGGAGCCAACTGGCTCTGGGCAGACCTGAGGGCGGGGTCGAAGATGGGTGCACGGCCTTTAAATTTTTTCTTTATTCCCTTCAGCTTGGTTGTGTCGAGCAACGCAAATGGCCTATCAGGTAACAGCGCGCAAGTGGCGTCCTCGCCAATTCGACGAAGTCGTCGGGCAGGAGCATATCACTGCCACCTTAAAGAATGCCGTCCACTCCGGGCGCATCGCGCAGTGCTACCTGTTTTGCGGCCCGCGCGGCGTGGGCAAGACTACGACCGCGCGGATTCTCGCCAAGGTCCTCAACTGCGCTGACCGCCGCGACGGCAATCCCTGTGAGGCATGCGATTCCTGCAAAAGCATCGCCACCGCCACCAGCATGAACGTGCTGGAGATCGACGGGGCCTCCAACAACAGCGTCGATGACATCCGCGAGTTGCGCGAAGTCGTGCGTTACGCCGCGACCGAAGGCGTCTATAAGATCTACATCATCGACGAAGTTCACATGCTCTCGACCGCGGCGTTCAATGCGCTGTTGAAGACGCTGGAGGAGCCTCCGGAGCACGTGGTTTTCATCTTCGCCACCACGGAGGTGCAGTCGGTACCCGACACCATTCTCTCGCGCTGTCAGCGCTTTAATTTTCGCCGCATCTCAAGCGGGCAGATCGCCGCCCATCTCGGCATCATTGCCCAAGCCGAGGGCATCGCGGTCGAGGAAGGGGCGCTCCACCTGTTGGCTAGCCGTGCGGACGGTGCCCTGCGCGACGCCGAGAGCCTACTCGATCAAGTGGTCTCGTTGGGCGCGGAGGTGTCGCAGCAAGCCGTGGTACGGGTGTTGGGTCTCGTCGATCGCGGCCTCTACTTTGAATTGCTCGACGCCATGCGCGAAGCGGCACCCGCACGGGTGCTGGATATCGTCGCCCAAGCCGTTGACGAAGGGGTCGATATTGAGGAGTTCGTCTATGGCCTAGTCGAACTTTTGCGCCACTTGCTCTTCGCCAAAATACAGGGCGGGACCGACGAGCTGGATATGGCCGAAGACGCCCGCCGTCGCTGTGGTGAGCTCGCGGCCGCTATGGCGGTCGAAGACCTGCTCCGCATGATGCAGTCGCTCTTGGATTTAGAAGCGGATATAAAGCGCTCGGTACAGCCGCGCTTTCGCGTGGAAATCGCCTTGGTGCATCTGGCGCTGATGGGCCGGTCTGTCGATGTGGGCGAGCTGCTGCGCCGCTTGCAGTCGCTCGAAAGTGCCGCGCCGCGCCCGGCCATGCCCCCGTCTCCAAGCAATCGCAGCGAACAGGCCGCGCCCCCGCCCCCAAGTGGTCGCAGCGAACAGGCCGCGCCCCCGCCCCCAAGCGGTCGCAGCGAACAGGCTGTGCCCCCACCTCCTGCCCAGCAGCAAGTCGCCGCCCCGGCTGAGTCAAGCAATGCCGCTGGTGCTGCCGCGCCGACCTTTGATCAGGTGCGCACTACTTGGGCCGAGCTAGTCAATGCCGTGCGCGCCGCCAAGCCGCCACTGGGCCATTTTCTTAAAGGGGCGATATTAGACAGCTTGGAGGGCCACGTACTCAAGCTGAGCTTTGGGGCCGCCGACCGCTTTGCCATGACCCAAGTGAAAAATAACCGAGAAAGCGTAGAGGCGATAGCCGAGGCAAAATACGGGTGGCGGCTGCGCTTGGATGCCGTAGAAAAGAAGGACGATCAGCCGGCTCCACAGGCGGCGAGCCAGCCCGAGTCCGACCCCACCCTGCGCTCGGTGCTCGACACTTTTGACGGCGAGTTAGTCTGAGAGATATCATGGAACCTCTGGCCCTCGAAGATTTGATCGTCGCATTTGCCAAGCTGCCCGGTATCGGCCGCAAGACAGCGCAGCGCTTGGCGCTCTATGTGGTCAAGAAGCCGCGCGAGGAAGCCGAGTTGCTCGCCAAGGCGCTCATTGCCGCCAAAGACCAGATCGAACACTGTGCTACCTGCTACAATTTCACCCAAAAGGGCGAGGCTCTATGCGAAGTCTGCCGAGACACTCGGCGCGACCAGCAGTTTATCTGCGTGGTGGCCGAAGCCAGCGATGTGCTGGCCTTTGAGATGAGCCAGTTTTACTCCGGGGCGTATCACGTGCTCGGCGGGGTGCTTTCCCCCCAAGACGGAGTGCTGCCCGAGGATTTGCACATCGACTCCTTAGTCGAGCGCGCGCGCCAGCAGGGCGTACACGAGGTGATGCTAGCGCTCAATGCCAACGCCGAGGGCGATGCCACCGCTCACTTCATCGCTCAGCAACTCATGCCGCTGACCAAGGTGTCGAGGTTGGCGCGCGGCCTGCCGGTTGGCGCGGATTTGGACTTGGCCGACAGCGTCACGCTCTCGCTTGCCTTTGCCGGCCGGTCTCCGCTGTAAGGTAGTCATGGACCGACGCGATATCTTTAACTTGCCCAATGGACTGACCGCGCTCAGGATCGGTTTGACGCCGCTGTTTTTGCTGCTGCTCTTCGCCGATACTTGGTATTTGAAAAGTCTTGCCTTCGTCGTCTTTAGCGCGGCCTCGCTAACCGATTTCTACGATGGCAAACTAGCGCGCGCAGGCAACCAAGTAACGCCGCTAGGGCGCTTTTTGGATCCGTTGGCCGACAAGATCTTGGTAACGTCGGCACTTGTTGCCCTAGCGTTAGACGAAATGGTCAATTTTTGGCTGGTCTTGCCCATCGTCGGGCGCGACATCCTGATCACGGGCATGCGCCTCTACGGGCTGTACCGGGGCCGCCCCATGGTCACTTCGCGCTTGGCCAAGTGGAAAACCGCGGTCCAGCTTTTCACGGTTATCTTCATACTTTTCGTCATTGGCCTTGAGGAGGCGATAGGGCGCTTTGCCGCAGGTCATCTATTCTTTCTCGACGACCAGCTAATCCAGCTTTTGGCCAATGCACTGTTGGCGGGGGTGCTGTTGCTGACGCTGCTGTCGGGTTTTCACTACCTGTTCCGCGCGACCTCTTCCTACAAGGAACCCTGAGCGCGGCGAGAGGACACACGTTTTTTCTGAACCGACTGATCGCCACGCTTTTTTTTGTCGGCTATGCCCCATGGGCACCCGGTACGGCTGGGACCGCGTTCGTCGCCCTGTTGTACTGGCTGTTTTTTCCCTCTTTGGGGATGCTGGAGTGGTTCGGTGTGCTTTTGCTCGCCTCGGCCATTGGGGTATACAGCGCGGGCCGGGCGGCCCCGGAATGGGGCAAGGACCCCGGGCAGGTCGTCGTTGACGAGGGGGTGGGCTTTCTCTTTGCAGTGGCATTTTTGCCCCCGAGTGCTGGGACGGCCATCGCGGGCTTCTTCGTCTTCCGCGTCCTCGATATTGTCAAGCCGCCCCCGGCGCGGCAGCTAGAAGCCCTGCCCGGGGGGTGGGGCATTGTGGCCGACGATGTGGTCGCCGGCCTGTACAGCAACGTGGTCATTCGCTCGTCGTCCTACTTGGTCGAGTGGGCGGGCTAGGACCGATACCACACTTTAATTGAGGGGATTTTCATGGCGAAAGCGAACGGACACAGCGCAAACGGCAACAAAGCCAGAGCGTTGGAACTGGCTATGTCGCAGATTGAGAAGCAGTACGGCAAGGGGTCGATTATGCGCCTCGGCGACGAGGGTGGGGTGCAAGAGGTGGAGGCGATCTCGACCGGATCGCTGGCTGTAGATGCAGCACTGGGCATCGGTGGCTTGCCCAAGGGGAGGATCGTCGAAATATCCGGTCCAGAGGGGGCGGGCAAGACCATGCTCGCGCTGCACGCCATCCGCGAGTCGCAGAAGCAGAACGGCACAGCGGCCTTTATCGACGCCGAACACGCCCTTGACGTCAGCTTTGCCCGGCGCATCGGCGTCGATGTAGAAAATCTAATCATATCACAGCCGGATTCGGGCGAGCAGGCTCTCGAAATCGTCGATACCTTGGTGCGCAGCGGTGCCTTCGATGTCATCGTGGTGGACTCGGTGGCCGCGCTAGTGCCCCAGGCCGAGTTGGAAGGCGATATGGGCGATTCGCACATGGGGTTGCACGCGCGGCTGATGTCCCAGGCCCTGCGCAAGCTCGCTGGCTCGATCAACCGCTCGAACACGTGTCTGATTTTCCTCAACCAGTTGCGCATGAAGATCGGCGTAATGTTCGGCAACCCGGAGACCACCACTGGCGGGCGCGCTCTGCCCTTCTACGCCTCGGTGCGCATCGACATCCGCCGCATCGCCCGCATCAAAGACGGAGATCTCGATATTGGTAATCGCACTCGGGTCAAGGTCGTCAAAAACAAAGTGGCACCCCCCTTTCGCGAAGCCGAATTCGACCTGATTTTCCACGGCGACCAGATCGGCATTTCCTGGGAGGGCGATTTGATTGATATCGGCGTCGCCAAAGGGTTTGTTGACAAGAGCGGGGCGTGGTTTTCCTACAATGGCGAACGATTGGGGCAGGGCCGAGACAACGCCCGGACCTTTCTGCGCGAGAATCCAACAGTAGCCTCGGAGATAGAGCACAAGTTGCGCGTCGAGTTGGGACTCGAAGTTGCGGTAGGACAGAACGAGGTTGGCGAGGCGGACGAATAAGTGGACGACCAGCTGCAAAAGGCCAAGGACGCCGCCTATCGCTATCTCAGCTATAGGGCGCGGTCCGTAGCGGAGGTGCGCGACAAGCTACGGGAGAAGGACTTTGCCGTTGAGGTCGTCGCCGAGGTCGTTGCCGACTTACAGCGTCAGAAGCTCCTCGACGACCGCGAGTTTGCCCGGCGCTGGGTTGAGGCGCGGTTGCAGCGGGCCCATGGCGCGCGTAAACTAGCCCAGGATCTCAGGCACAAAGGCGTGGCCGCAGGCGTAGTTGACGAGGTCATCGCCGAGTACGCCACCGCGCTCGATTCGGGCGAACGGGCGGTCGAACTGCTGAGCAAGCAGGCTTGGCGCTACCGGGGATTGGCACCCGACAAGGCCAAGCGTCGGATGCTGGGCTTTTTGGCCCGGCGTGGTTGCGATCAGGAAATGGCCAGAGCAGCGGTCGAACAGGTATGGCAGGAGTTAGCCAATGAAGTCGAAGGAGATTAGGGAGACGTTTCTCCGTTTTTTCGAAGGTAAGGACCACGTGCGCGTACCGAGCGCACCGGTCGTGCCGCAGGATGATCCCACGCTCTATTTCACCAACGCCGGTATGAATCAGTTCAAGGATGTCTTCTTGGGCTTGGGCCGGCGCGACTACACCCGAGCGGTTGATACGCAGAAGGTTATTCGGGTCTCGGGCAAGCACAACGACCTCGACGAAGTCGGCTACAGCCCTTGGCACCACACCTTCTTTGAGATGCTGGGCAACTGGTCCTTTGGCGACTATTTCAAAAAAGAAGCTATTGAATGGGGTTGGGAGTTAATTACCGAGCACTTTGGCTTGGACAAGGAGCGGCTCTGGGCCACCGTCTTTGTGGGCGACGACGCGGTAGAACCCGACGTGGAGGCCGAGACGTTCTGGTACGAATGCACCGACCTGCTGCCGGGCCGCGTCGTACGCCTACCGGCCAAGGAAAACTTCTGGGAAATGGGCGCGACCGGCCCCTGCGGCCCCTGCTCTGAAATTCATTACTACTTGGGCGACGATCTGGCCGCGCAGGACCGCCGTATGCTCATCGACGACACCGGCGATTTGGTTGAAATATGGAACTTGGTTTTTATCCAGTATAACCGCGACGAGACCGGGGCGCTGCAATCACTGCCTGAGAAGCACGTGGATACCGGCATGGGCTTTGAGCGGATGTGCAGCCTCTTACAGGGGGCCGAGAGCAACTACGAGACCGATGTCTTCCAGCCGCTCATCGGCCGCATCGCCGAGCTGACGGGCAAAGAATACGGCGGCGAGCACCGCGTCTCCATGCAGGTTATCGCCGACCATGTGCGCACACTCAGCTTCGCCATGGCCGATGGAGTAATGCCCTCCAACGAGGGCCGTGGCTACGTCCTGCGCCGCATCCTGCGTCGCGCCGCGCGCTACGCCCGCCAGCTCGATCAGCACGATCCCTTCATTCATCAGCTAGTTGGCACGTTGGGCGAAACTATGGGCCACGTCTTCCCGGAGGTTGCCGCGAAGAAGGACCACATCGACTTGGTGATCCGTTCCGAGGAGGAGAGTTTCGGCAAGACCCTCGACCGCGGCTTGGATATCTTCGCGCGGTTCGCCGCCAAGGGACAGATCACCGGCGGCGATGCCTTCCAACTCTACGATACCTTCGGCTTCCCGTTGGACTTGACGGAGCTGATGGCCCGCGAGCAGGGGATTTCACTAGTCGAGCGGGAGGAATTCGACCACGCGCTTGAAGCCCAACGGCAGCGGTCGCGCCAAGCCCGCGATGTCTCGGTTGTTTTCACGGCGGGGAAACCGACCGTCAGCGTACAAGCCGCCGCGGAGGAGGTCTTCGTCGGCTACGACGAATTGGAAGCAGAGGCTCAGGTTGTGCAGGCGGATCGTATCGGCGAAGGTGAAGACGACCGGGTGCGGCTTGTGCTGGACCGGACCCCTTTCTACGCCGAGGCGGGGGGGCAGGTTGGCGACCGAGGGCGAATCGAGGGAGAAGGTTTTGTCGTCGAAGTCGAGAACACGGAGAAGGAGCACGGCGGTATCTTCCACATCGGTCGGTTGACGGAAGGCGAGACCGGGGCGTTGACCGGTGCAGTAGTCGCCCGCGTCAATCGTCAGGCCCGCATGGACGCCGCGCGCAACCACACGGCGACTCACCTGTTGCATGAGTCGCTGCGGCAGACCCTCGGCGACCACGTAGGTCAGATGGGTTCGCTGGTCGCACCGGACCGCTTGCGCTTTGACTTTTCGCATTTTGCCTCGGTTGATCCCGAGCAGTTGCGCGAAATCGAGGAGCGAGTCAACGAGCAGATCCGCGCCGATCTAGCAGTGAGCACCTTCCAAGAAGAGTTGGAAAAGGCCAAGGCGATGGGGGCACAGGCGCTCTTCGGCGAAAAATACGACGACCAAGTCCGGGTTGTGCGGATCGGTGACTTTAGTCTCGAACTGTGCGGCGGCACCCACGTGCGCTCGACCGGCGAGATCGGCGCATTCGATTTGCTCTCCGAAAGCGGCATTGCCGCTGGTGTTCGCCGCAGCGAGGCGTTGACCGGCGCGGGAGCCGAGCGCGCCGTCCGCCTGCGGCGGCAGGTGTTGGCGGATTTGGGCACCCGGCTCAATGCTGCACCCGAAGAGTTAGCGGACAAACTTGAGGCACTTTTAGGGCGCAACCGCCAGTTGGAGCGGTCCCTCGACGAGTTGCGGCGTCGGGTTGCGGCGCTAGAGACGAGCGATCTGTCGAATGGAGCGCGTGAAGTGGAAGGGGTCACGGTTGTGGCGCGGCGCACCGAGGCAGAGGACGTGCCTAGCCTGCGAGCCATGGCCGACGGACTGCGCGAGAGCTTGGGCTCGGGGGTCGGCGTCTTGGGAGCGGATATCGGCGGCAAGGTTTCCTTTATCGCCGTTGTTACCGACGATCTAATCAAGGGCCGCGGTCTCAAGGCCGGCGACATTGTGCGCGGCGTAGCGCAGCTAGCCGGCGGCTCGGGTGGCGGCAAGGCGCACTTGGCCCAGGCTGGCGGACGCGACCCAGGCAAACTAGACGAGGTGCTAGAGCAAGTGGCATGTATCGTCGAGCAGCAGCTAAAATAGACGAGCTGATTCGTGACTAGCAGTGTACTGCAACACCTACTGGACATCCGCCACCGCCGTGGCGCTGGCTATCTGCCCTTGCTGGATCCAGATCGGTTGGCTCCAGACGAATTGGAGGCTCGCGCCCAGCGCTGCGTTGCGGCCGGGGCCGACGCCATCCTCATCGGCACGAGCCTGATGTTCTCGTCTCGCAACGCGGTCTGTTTCGAGCGCGTACGGGCCAAGGTCGATGTGCCGGTGATCAGCTTTCCCGGGAGCTCGGGCCAGGTGGTGCCTACGGCCGATGCGATCCTCTTCCTGTCGCTGATCAGCGGGCGCAACCCCGAGCTCTTGATCGGCGAGCACGTCAAGGCCGCCCCCTTGATCCGCGAGTACGACATTGAGGCCATTCCCACCGGGTATATGCTGGTCGAGTCCGGGACCCTGACATCCGTGGAATTTATGAGCGATACCCGGCCCATTCCGCGCGACAAGATCGACATTGCCATGGCCCACGCCTTGGCGGCCGAGTACTTGGGCATGCGGCTTATTTACCTAGAGACGGGCAGCGGCGCATGCGCGTCTGTGCCCGACGAGATGGTGAGCGCGGTAGCCGATTGCGTCTCGGTGCCGGTCGTCGTCGGCGGCGGCATCCGCGACCCGGGGGTAGCGCGGGCCAAGGTGGAGGCCGGTGCGGGCTTCGTCGTCACGGGCAGCGTCGTCGAAGACGATCAGCAGCGCTTGTGCGCCCTGAGCCGGGCAGTACACGCAAAAGAAGGACAGGAGTAGCAATGGGCCATGGTTGAAAAGACGGTCACGATCAACAATCCGCTGGGTATTCACGCTCGTCCGGCCGCGCTCTTGGTGCAGAGGGCGGCACAGTTTAAGGCCGACATTTACCTTTCCAAAGGCGACGTCGATGGGGTCAACGGCAAAAGCATCATGGGCGTGATGATGCTGGCCGCCGAGCAAGGTGCCCAAGTCGCCGTCCGGGCCGAGGGCGAGGACGAGGATGCGGCCGTCGAGGCCATGGTCTCCCTGCTGGAGAGCACATTCGAGGGGCAAACTTGACCACGACCAGCACACATAGGGTTTTCGATGGCATATGCGTTTCCCCCGGCATTGGCATTGGCCGAGCTTTCGCATACCACAAGCGAGCCCCGGTCATAACCCGCCGACGCGTGGCGCAGCATCTGGTTGGGGCGGAGGTCGAGCGCTTTCGCAACATACTCCATCAAGCTGGGGACGAGATTCGGCGCATTCGCCGCTGGGTGGCCAGCGAGCAGGGAGAGGAACTGGCGCAGATATTCGACGCCCAGCTAGCCATGCTAGAGGACCCATCTATAAAAGAGCGCACCGAGGCGTTGATCCTCGGCAAGAACTATTCAGCCGAGCGGGCGTACGCCCAAGAGTTGGAGAGAGTCAAGGAGGCCTTCGGCAACATTGAAAACGAATACCTGCGGGCGCGGATAAGCGACGTAGCGGATATCGAAAACCAGGTATTGATGCGGTTGGCGGGAGGCGAGGTCAAAGCGCTCGATTCGCTCCGCGCCAACACGATTGTCCTAGCCCACGACTTGCTGCCCTCGGAGATGGTGCGCCTAGAGCGCCGTCGGATCAAAGGCGTGGTGCTCGATGCTGGCGGCGCGGCTTCGCATACGGCTATCATCGCTCGCTCGTTGCAGCTACCTACGGTCGTCGGCACCGGCGACTGTTCGCGGCAAGTGGCGGACGGCGACTTGGTGGTCGTCGATGGCAACGAAGGCCAGGTCCACCTGCGGCCCGATGCCCTCGGCGAGCGGCGCTATCGGGCGCGGCGGCGGCGTCAGCTTCGGCGCGAGCGCAACCTAGAGCGGCGTCGAAACTTGCCCGCCGTTACCCGAGACGGGCAGGAAATCGTATTGATGGCCAATGTCGATGTGAATACCGAAGTGCAGATGGCGCTCGACCACGGCGCCCGCGGCGTGGGCATGTACCGCACCGAGTTCCTGTATCTCAACTACCGCTTGCCCTCTGAGGAGGAGCAGTTCAAGGTCTATTCCGCCCTCGTCGAATCGCTGGCTCCGCATCCCGTGGTGATCCGCACCATGGACTTGGGCGGCGACAAGCTGTCTCACGTCTTGGAGGTGCCGCCCGAGGCCAATCCCTTCTTGGGGTGGCGCGGCATCCGCATTTGTCTCGATACCCCAGACCTATTCAAGACGCAGCTACGCGCCCTGCTCAGGGCCGGGGCACACGGCGAGGCTCAGATTTTATTGCCGATGATATCTAGCCTGAACGAGTTGCGGCGCATCCGGGTGTTACTGGAGGAAACCAAAGACGAGCTGCGGGCGGCGGGGCGACCCTTTGCCGAGCATTGCAAGCTGGGCATTATGGTCGAAGTGCCGTCCGTGGCCTTGATGGCCGATCACTTTGCCGGCGAAGTAGATTTTTTCAGCCTCGGCACCAACGACCTGACCCAGTACGCGTTGGCCGTGGATCGCGGCATGAGCAAAGTAGCTTGGCTCTACGACCCGTTTCACCCGGCGGTCCTGCGCTTGATCAAGATGGTCGCCGACAGCGGCCAGCGCACCAACACGCCCGTGAGCATCTGCGGCGAGATGGCTGGCGACCCCCTGGCCACGACGCTCTTGATCGGGCTCGGGCTGGATTGTCTGAGCCTAAGCCCCGGGCTCATCCCGGAAGTCAAGGAGGTCATTCGCGCCATCCACGCTGAAAAGGCACAGCAGATCGCCAGCGAATGCTTGGCCATGGACACTGGTGCTGAGGTGCGGCGGCATTTGGAGGATGCCGTCGGCGAGTACGTACCCTTCTGGCGTCAGAAGTATAACTGAAGGAGCTTGGGAATACACTATGTCCAAATACATATTTACTTCCGAATCCGTGTCCGAAGGGCACCCCGACAAGGTTGCCGACCAGATTTCCGACGCCGTGCTCGACGCCATGCTCGCCGAGGACTCCAACGCACGAGTCGCCTGCGAGACGCTAGTTACCACCGGCCAAGTCGTCGTCGCTGGCGAGGTTAAAAGCGAAGCTCGCCTAGACATCGAGGCCCTCGTCAGGCAGGTCATCGCCGATATTGGCTACTGCGATCCCGAGCAAGGCTTTGACTTTCGCTCGTGCGATATTCTCGTGGCCTTGGGCCAGCAATCGCCCGACATAGCCCAGGGCGTCAACGAGGGCGAGGGGCTGCACAAGGAAGAGGGCGCTGGCGACCAAGGCATGATGTTTGGCTATGCCTGTCGCGAAACCCCCCAACTCATGCCGCTCCCCATTACCCTCGCGCACGCGCTGATGCAGCATCTGACGCGGCTGCGCAAGGACGAGAAAATTTCCTATCTACGCCCGGACGCTAAGTCTCAGGTCACTGTCGAGTACGACGACGGCCAGCCCGTGCGGGTAGGGGCCGTGGTCCTCTCGACCCAACACGCCCCCGAGGCCAGTCACGCGCAGATCGAAAAAGACATGATTGAACAGGTCATAAAAGAAGTAATCCCCACCCACCTGCTCGACGCAGACACCCAATACCACGTCAACCCCACGGGTCGCTTTGTCATCGGCGGGCCGCACGGCGACTGCGGATTGACCGGCCGCAAGATTATCGTCGACACCTACGGGGGCGCGTGCCCTCACGGCGGGGGTGCCTTTTCCGGCAAGGACCCCAGCAAGGTGGACCGCAGTGCCCACTACATGGCGCGCTACGTGGCCAAGAACGTGGTGGCCGCCCGCTTGGCCGCTCGCTGCCAAGTGCAACTGGCCTATGCCATTGGCGTGGCCGCACCCGTATCCGTGCGGGTCGATACCTTTGGCACGGGCGTCGCGCCCGACGAGGAGATCGCCGCGGCCGTGGAAAAGGTCTTCGAGCTAACTCCCAAAGGCATCATTGAGGTCCTACAACTGAGGCGACCCATCTACCGGAAAACCACCAACTACGGTCACTTTGGACGCGAAGAGCCGGAGTTCGTCTGGGAACGGACCGACAAGGTTGAGCCGCTGCGCCAGGCCGTGGGGATCAAATAGAGCCTTGAGCGGCTAGCAGATGATTGCCGTACTGTGCCGATGGTTGAGTGCGCTCCTAGGAGCCGGAGCGTTGACGGGCTGTGCGGTAAACTCCCCCCAAATTCCCAGCACCAATTTCCAGCTCAGCATCCCGGTCGCCGCCGATCGGACGACGGTGCAGGACTTGGCCGCCGAGCGCGCCGACTTCCTGAAGATCGACGACGAGGGCCTGCTCGCGGTAGATTTTACCGCGGACTTCAACCACCGCGAGGAAGTCGGCGACCGCCTTCGCGTCGCGCTCGTCTCCACGGCCTTGGCAGTGCCGATTGGGCCGGCTGACGATGCCATTGCCAAGACCGAGGTCCTCGCCTTTGCCGACGACCGCATCCAAATTGCGCACGCAGTCATCGCCGAGGGAGATCTGACTATCAAGGCGACCAACCAGACCGCGATCCCTTTGCAGGTCGAGCTGGTCTTGGACGATGTCACAAGGCCGGACGGCACGCCCCATGCCTTCCTCATCGACGCGCTTGCCCCCAACGAGAGCAAGACCGTGTCCTTTGACTTGGCCGGCAGCGAATTTGCTCCGCAGAACCCCCTCGAATTGCGGTTTTCATACCGAGTGCAGGGCGAGTTGGCCGAGGCTGTCACCACCGACGAGCTACTGCTAGAGGCTGAGACCGAGAGTTTGCTCTTCAGCCGCGTCGAGGGGGTGCTCGACGAGATCCTCCTGCCGGTCGCACCAGTCGCCCGCATGATCAATTTTCCCGCGGGCTTAGACCAGATCGCCTTCAACTCGGTTGCCCTAGAAGTCGGCTTGACGTCGGGCGTTGGTTTCCGCAGCCGCATTGACCTCCAGATCGAGGGCACCAACGGCCAAGGCGAGCGGAGTTCCCTGATGATTTCCGCAGCGTTCCAGCGCGGCGACCCAGACCACCCGGTGTCACTCACCTTATCGCTAGCCTCCGCAGAGCTGACCGAGTTTCTCAACCTGCTGCCGACCGAAGTCGCAGTCGCGCCGACCGTGCGCATCGGCGACGGCGAGGCGGTGGAGGTCATCGACGCTAGTCATTGGGTGCAGATCGACCACGTGCGCTTTGCAACGCAGGGCCATTTTCAGCTAGCGGAAGACACCCGCATTGAGATCGACCCGATCTTCCGCCGCCTACAGGACGACGATGCCCGCCGCCGTATCCACGCCAGCCTCGACAGTGCCGCCGTAATCACCGCGATTGAAAATCACCTGCCCACCGCGATCCGCGTCAGCCTGTGGGTCGCGCCGAAGGTTGAAGATGTGTACGGCAGTGAAGACCTATTCACCGACAACGAGGCCAACGGCTATCTGCGGATTCCCAAGCAGGGTTCCTTTGTGGTGGGTGCCGGCGATGTCGGCTCCGAGGGGCAGGTTGTGGCGAGTGCATTCAGCCACCAACGGATCGCGCTCTCGGACGAAGACGTGCAGGTCTTTCTGCGGGAGGACGGCGTCTATACGGGTATGCTGGTCGAGTTGGAAAAGACGTCGCGCGAGGTAGTGATGCGGGGGAGCGACTTCATCGCCGTGGAGGCTGGAGCGGTGATTTTCATGGAATTCAACGAGGACTTGGTCGAATAGGGTACAGGTGCAAGGCAAGGGATTGATCGTTATAGCGGCTCTACTCATCGCCGGGGCTTACGGGCCGGTGGCCGCCGTTCCCGGTGACGCCAGCCCCCGGGCCATGGCGCTGGGCCAAGCCTATACCGCACTGGCCCGCGGGCCAGAAGCCGTCTTCTGGAATCCGGCGAACTTAGCGCTTGCGGACAGCCGCAAGTTCTCTTGGGACTTGCTCGGCGCGGGCCTTTGCTTGATTGCCGAAAACAACAGTTTGTCGGTTGCCGCGTACAACGCCCACTTCACGGACGCCAACGATAGCGTATCCCCCAACGGTAGCCCGTACTACATCAGCCCAGTAAGAAAAAAGAAGCTGTTGGCCGACATCCCAGACGCGGGCCTGCGCATGAATGGGGATATCGAGCCGACGGTCGTCGCGGGCCTCCCGCTCAACGGGGGCGTGGCCTTTGCCATCGGACAAGTGCGCTCGGCCATTGCCGTGGGGTTCACCAGCGGGGTCGAGAGCGAAATTCCCAAGGACGTGTTAGAGCTTTTCTTTTTTGGCAACGAGTTTGCAGAGGACCGCTTGGCCGCCGGCAAGAGCGAAGGGTACGACATCAGCGACTGGAATGGATCGGGATGGGCCGTGGGCACGCTCAATGTCGCCGCGGCGAAGCCCGCCCTGCCTGCTCGTCTCGCACCCTATCTAAGCGAGTTCACAGTTGGCAGTACGCTCAAGCTCTCGATGGGCAGCTACGGAGAAATTATCGAATCCGGCGGCACCGGGCTCGTGGGTCGCGTCGGCGGTGCCGAGGCGGACGCTTGGCTAATTGCCCAGCACGCCAAAATGGGCCTCGGCGTTGGCCTCGACGTTGGCATCGCTGGCCGGAGCAAAAACCGCAAGACGACCTTCAGCTTCAGTGTGCTCAATCTGCTCGACACCTTCTCTTGGAGCAGGGGAGCGCGCCAAGATTCCATTTTTCTCGCGGCCAACGAATTGCGCATCTCCCGCTTCTTGGACGCGGACTCGCGGTCCATTGAGGAAGTATTCGACAACCCGGATTTCGACGGCGACGGCGATCCAGACTTCACCAAGCAGATCGGCCAAAAGCCTTTCTCGCGCTCGCTGCCGGCCATGCTGCGGCTCGGGGTGGCCTATCAGGCCACGCCCCAGCTAACGGTGGTCGGCAATTGGGACCAGGCGTTCAGCTCTAAGTTTGGGATGCGGACTCGACCGCGGCTGGCCAGTGGGGTCGAGTACTGGCTGGCGGACTGGTTGCCGGCCCGCATTGGCCTGTCGCTGGGCGGGCGGAGCAGCAGTTCGGCGATCGGCTTTGCCTTCGGCCCGTTTGTGCTGTCGTCTATGCAGATCCACTTCTTGGAGACCAGCCTCGCCATGCGCGGCGGCCTCTTCCCAGGCTTAGCGAAAGGCACCGCCATTTCCGTGATGTTTTTTCGCTTGAGTCTCGTCTGACGGCCCCCTCGGCCTTTTCTGCCCATTCCAACGTCTTAAGTGCCACAATGTCCCATTCTATGGGTTAGATGTGTCAAGTGGCCGGCGACATGCCGGAGAGGTCGCGGGTTGAGGTGGTGCTCGACGAAGGCCAGTTGGCCGTGCGGCACCAGCCGCCGGCCTGAGCGGGAACCGAGATTGCACCGCCTAAAGTCGGCGTATAAGTGCTCGCGCTCGGGTCATACCCGGAATTTCCAGATAGCTTCTAAAGCGGGAACCGCAGTTTAGTGCTTGTCGTCTCTTTTTGTGGACATTGAAAATTATCCGTATTTTCACACCCTTTTTCAGAGAGGAAATACCCATGCGGAAGTTTTGCTTTTCCCTGTTCATTTTAAGCCTCGCCGTGGCTGGCAATGCCCGAGCCAGCGAGAACTTGCAGCTCCTGCGCCAGATGAGCGACGGCTTCGCCGAACTCGCCGCGCAGGTCAAGCCCGGCGTCGTAAAAATCACCACGGAGGGCACCGAGGAAGGCCGCGTGTTTGACCTTCCGTGGAGAAGGCCCTTCCGCGCCCCCAACCAGCCTCGCCGTGGCCAAGGCTCGGGCGTGATCGCTGAATTTGACGGCCAGCAGTACATCATCACCAACAACCACGTGATTCGCCGCGCCGACGACATCCGCGTAGAAGTGACGGATTCGCGTTTCTTTGAGGCCGAGGTGGTTGGCCGCGATTCGTTGAGCGATGTCGCCGTGCTGCGGATCGATGTCGAGGACCTGCCCACCGTTACATTGGGCGACTCAGACCAGCTACGCGAGGGCGAGTGGGTAATGGCCATAGGCAATCCCTTGACCTTTGCCCACTCCGTGACTATGGGCACGGTCAGTGCGCTGGGGCGGAAGCGTTTCGGGGCCGAGTACGGCTCTTTCATCCAGACCGACGCCGCTCTTAATATGGGCAATAGCGGCGGTGCGCTGGTCAACTTGCGCGGGGAACTCGTGGGCATCAACACCGCCATCTCCAGCAACGACGGCGGCAATATAGGCATTGGCTTTGCCATTCCGATCAACTTAGTCAAGGACGTGGCCGAGCAGCTTATTGAACACGGCGAGGTGCGGCGCGGTTTGCTCGGCGTGAATATCGACAACTTGAAGCCGCTGTTGGCCGAAGCCATGGGGCTGGACAATACCCAAGGCGTGTTGATCACCGGCGTGAGTTCCGGGCGAGCGGCAGATAAGGCCGGTGTCAAAAGAGACGACATAGTGCTGGAAGTCGATGGGCAACCCGTGCCTAATGCGGTCGACCTGAGAAGTCTAATCGGGCGTACGGCCCCCGGCGTGGAGGTCGAGTTGCTGGTGTTGCGCGATGGCGAGAGGAAGCGCATCAAGGTCGAGTTGGAAGCCCTGACCGAAGAGGTACTCGCCTCGACAGCCGGTACCCGAGATTCCAACGAGGCGCGGGGGCCGCTGGGTTTAAGGGTGGAGAACCTAAAGGACGAGTGGGCGGAACGCTTGGGGTACGAAGACGAATCTGGGGTGGTGATCGTGCGGGTGGCCAGAGGCAGTGAGGCGGCGAAGCGGAATTTGCGCCGAGGGATGCTCATTCAGGAGATCAACGACGAACAGGTGGAAACCGTGGAAGACTATGAGGATGCATTGGCAGAAATTGAGCTAGGGGCCGCGTTTAGGATGCGGGTGCTGGGAGAGCGAGGGACGCGGCTGGTAGGGATGCGGATGCCCGTAAATTGAGTATGCGCTCGCAAGCTATATGGCATCCGGCCGCGTTGGCCGTATATATCCGCCTCGAATTCCACCTGACCGGCGCAGCAGCCAACGGCGTATTGCGCTGTGCTGCGAGTGGGCCGTACGAGGTGTTCTTGAATGGCAAGCGAGTGGGCAGGGGATTGGGGCCAGCGGCGGCAGAAGTGGCCGTGTGGGAGCAGTTCGCTTTAGATGCTGCGCTGCGGGATGGCGAAAATGTGTTGTTGGTCTTTGCCGTGGGCCGCGGTGCAGAAGACTGGTTCCGCGCCGAGGGAAAAATTGAGCGTAGCGATGGGGCCGAGCAGGTGCTGTACACCGGCACGCCTTGGCAGGTGCGGCCGGCCGATGCTTGGCAAGGCGCAGCCGGCTACGCAGCCGTGCTGGCACCGGCTGAGTGGGCCAAAGGGCGGTTTGCGGGATGGCGGGAAGCCGCCGTGGTGGCCGGAGCCGCGCCGAGGGATTGGTCGCCGTTGCCCGTTGAGGAAAGCATGGTGTGGGCGCGGGAGGTGATGGCTTTTGGCGAGGTAGCTAGCGAGGGCGTGCTCGAATGGGTCGCCCACCCCGAGGCCATGCAGACCGCCAAATGCGTGCGGCGGGAAGCGCTCCTGACAGCCGGTAAAACCCAGTCCTTGGTGCAGGCAAAAGATGCAGCCCGGGCCGCGTATATAGTTTTGGACTTCGGGCGGTTGCTGCGCGGATTCCCTCATCTGCGGCTGCGGGGTCGGGCCGGCGCGGTGATTGACCTAGGTTTTGCGCGGGCGGCGGGCGCGGTGGAATCGCGCTTGCGCTACGTGTGCCGCGACGGGTTGCAAGAGTGGACGTCGCCGCAATTGGCGACGTGCCGCTACCTAGTGGTGCGGATCGGATCGTGCCCAGAGCAAGTGGAAATAGACAGTGTCTCGCTGGTGGAGCGTCGCGTGGCCGTCGCGGCGCGCGGACGCTTTACAACCGTGGACGAAGACTGGGCGCAACTGTGGCGCACCGGAGAGCAAACCTTAGCCGCTAGCCGCCAAGAGGGGTACGCCCTCGGCGAGGAACGGCTCAACTGGGACCAGCTCTACGTTTGGGCCATGAACGATTTGTACGCGACCGGCAGCGTGGATACGGCGCGCGCTGTGCTAGCCGGCAGCGAGGCACCGATTGGCGGAGAACAGGCCTGTTTCCACGCGCTGTTTGTCGAGCTGACGCAGCGCCACAGCGGCGACCGATTGACTGCCGAGCGGCTAGCGAGCCTAGTGAACGGATTGCAAACGGCCGAAGACGAATCCGCGCCAGCGACCGCTACTGTCGCCCTGCGGGCCGGAGCTTGGCAAGCGGTCGCGGCCTTGTGTCGGCGCATCGGTGACCGTCAGCAAGCCATCCAATGCGAGCGCGCCCATCACCGGGCGCGCAAGGGATTGCAAGCCGCTTGGAGCGAAGAGCAAGGGCTTTTTGCCGATGCTGCCGGGGCCGGTGATTGCAGCCGCTGGACGAATGCCTTGGTGCTCTATTTTGCTTTGGCCAATCCCAGACAGCAGATGCGCGTGGCGCAGCACCTAGCCGGCGGCTTGGCGTCAGAAGACGATTTTTGGCAGGCGTTTTTTGTCGCTGGGGCGCTGTGGCGGGCGGGCGCAGGCGAGTCGGCTTTGGCTTACGTACAAAAAAAATGGGGCCGCTTGCTGGCGCGCCCGGGCCGGACGTGGGGTGAGAAGGCCGGGTCGTCGGCCGCGCAACCCGGGCCGGAGAGCTTGCTGGCGGCCCACGTGCTAGGGATTGTGCCTACGGCCGAGGGGATCTTGGAGGTTCGGCCGCAGTTGTCCGGGCTCGAACGCGCCGAGGGCGTCGTGCCCACGCCGCACGGCGATGTCGAGGTCGCTTGGGGGGCGTATGGCGGCGGCTTTTCCGCACGCCTTACCGTGCCGCACGACGGCGCAACGCACTTTTCCGTACCCCGTTGCGACAAGCGCTTCCCCCAAATCGAAATCAACGGCGAGACGGTGTGGCGCAACGAGAAGGCCCACCCCAACTTCCACGTGCATGAGCTGATCAGCCAAGAGGAGCGGATGGTGATGGTGTTGCGGCGGGCTGGGCAGTACGAGGTCTCGGTAAAGTAGCGGCGACATGGCCACAGCGTCCCTCTACCACGTTGCCCACAAGTCGCCCGACATACCCTCCGAGGGTGCGCCACTGCTCCTACTTTTGCACGGCTATGGTGCCAATGAGGAGGATCTGCTGGGCTTGGCGCCGCACTTGGATGCGCGGCTTGTTTGCGTCAGTGCCCGCGCGCCTTATGCGCTCGATTTCGGCGGTTTCGCATGGTTTAATATCGAGATCGGCGCGGAGGGAGTGCGCTTTGATTTTGCTGAGGCCGCAGAACCTCTAGCGCAGATATTGTCCTTGGTGGACGCGCTGCGGCGAGTGCACCGTCCCGCGCGCATCTTCATCGCGGGGTTCAGCCAAGGGGCGAGCATGGCCTTGGCGGCCGCGCTAAAGCGGCCTCGGGACTTTGCCGGGGCCATTGCATTGAGCGGGGTGTGCAGTCCGGATATGGTGCCGGAAGATACGGCGTCGGTGCGTGGCCTGAAGATTTTTATGTCGCACGGGCGCTTTGATCCAGTCATCCCCATTGCCCAAGCCCGCGCCTCCAGAGACCTGCTCGCTCCCCTCGGGTTGGACTTGCTGTACAAAGAATACGATATGCCCCACGCGATTGCCCAGCCGTGCTTAGAGGACTTGGACGCTTGGCTGCGGGCGCAGTTGGACACCCTCTAGAGAAATTTCAGGAGAGCAGGGACTTGACTCGCGCTGGCGTGAGCCGGTGGCCGAAAAGCGGCTGCGAGCGGGTTTGGGTCGAGCGCTGCCAAGTGGCGAAAACCCCCCCGTCTGCTTCTGTCAGCACGGACGCGTAGCGCGAGCAGCCCGTGCCTTCCGGCGAGACGAAGAGCGGCTGGAGGTAGCTGAGGCGGTGGAGGCGCGGGAATTGGCGATCGAAGCCGTACGCCAAGCCGCCCAATTCCTCGCAGGAGTAGCCGCGCGGCCGGACGACCCCCTTTGCGTGCGCTTTGAGCGGGTGCATGGACTCGGCCCCATCGTAGAAATAGAGCGAGAGCGAGGGCAAATAAGCGAACGCGCCCACCTTGGGCACAGGCAAGCGGCAGGTGATGCGCAAGGCAGCCACATCCCAGGTCGGGCCGCGGGAAAAGAAGTCGTGGCCGTGGCTCTCGCACGAATGAGCCGCGAGCACGGCGCGACCCGAAGTGCTTGCAGACCAAGTGTACGGATGGGTGCAGTAAAGCAGCAGGGGCTGCCGGCCCATTCCGGCCGAGAGGTTGGGGTCTTTGAGGTGCAGATAGGCCGGATCGTCGCTGGTCAGCAGCGGGGCAATCGACTCCTGTGGGTCGAGCCGGTTGATGGAGGTGGCGGCGAAGGCGTCGATGCTCCAGACGCCAGTGCCCGGCTTCTGAAACGCGGCGACGGGCCGTGGGTAGAAGCGAACTTTTTCGGTGGAGACCAGCACTTGAACGCGGCGCTTGTTGAGGCGCAGAGCGCTGCCTTCGATGCTGAGCACGGCCGAGCCGCAGTAGAGGTCGGATTTATCCCAAGTGCGAACCTCGGCAAAGCTCCGTCCATTGTCGGTCGAGCGAAAGATGGCTAGGGCGCGGCCTCGGGGGCCGGCGGTTAGCCCCGTGCGGCTGTCGCCAGCGTCGCGGTAGCGGCCGATGAGCCAGAGGCTGCCATCGCTGGGATCGCGGACCGAGTTGCCGCCGCCAAACCAGAAGCCGTCGCGGTCCTTGGTTGGCTCGACGAGGCGTCGGCCGCGCTTTTGGTCGATGAGACGAGTGCCGAGCCGGATGAGTTTGCGTTCGAGCGCGAGGGGTAGTTTGTCCATAGCAGTCGCGCTAAGTATGGCAAAAAAGACACAGAATTGTCAAGCAAATGACACGCTGCCGTCAGGCGTTCCAGCCGGCCAGTTCTTGGCGGGCAATGGCTGCCATGGCGTCGAGCCAGGTCGGGTGGTCGTTGAGGCAGGGCACTAAGTGAAACTGTTGGCCGCCCCCGTGGGAAAACTGCTCGGCCCCTTCGCGGCCAATTTCGTCGAGTGTCTCAAGGCAGTCGGCGGTGAAGCCGGGGCAGATGGCCACTAAGCGGCGCACGCCCAGTCCCCCGAGGCACGCCAGCACCTCCTCGGTATAAGGCTCTAGCCAAGGCTCTTTGCCGAAGCGCGATTGGAAGCCGCTGACCCACTCGTCGTCTGCGAGGCCCAGCGCCGCGGCTAGTTGACGCGCGGTTTCCTCGCAGTGGCGGCGGTAGGGGTCGCCTTCATCGACGTAGCGTCGGGGAATGCCGTGGAAGGTGATTAGGTAGCGGTCGGGGGTCCAACTGAGGCGGGCGACTGCTGCGGCGACCGACTGTTTGAGCGCGTTGATGTACGCGGGATGGTCGGCATAGGGCGGGACGAAGCGCAGCGCCGGCATCTGGCGTTTGCGGTCGAAAAACCAAGGGCAGCGCCGGCCCAAGGCAGCGCGGTTGACCGCGTCGTAGATCGAGCCGGTAGTGGCGCAAGAAAACTGCGGGTACATGGGAAAGACGAGGATGCGCTCGACGCCTTCCTGCTCTAGGGACTGGACGGCGCGCGCGATGCTCGGCTCGCCGTAGCGCATGCCGAGCACGACCCGATACGCCGCGCCCAACCGCTCTTGTAAGCCGCGGGTTTGCGCTTGGGAATGGACCATGAGAGGCGAGCCTTCGTCGGTCCAGATATTGGCATACAGGGCGGCTGAGCGCGCGGGTCGGCGGGTGAGGACAAACAGATAGAGAATGGGATACCACCTGAGCGGATGGAGGTCGATGACGCGCGGATCGGAGAGAAATTGGCGCAGATAGGGACGCAACGCGCGGGCGGTGGGTGCTTGGGGTGTACCGAGCTGGGCGACGAGGACGCCAATTCTGGATGAGCTAGCAGGCATAAGCGGTCGTTTGCTGAAGGGTGTGAGGCGACTTACTTTTGACAATATATCCGAGAACGCCGTCTTGAAAAGCCCAAAGGAGAGTAGATATGCGCAGCATTTTCGCAGGTATTGAATACGCGGGGAAAAGCACGTTGGCCACCATGCTCGGGGAGTACTATCGGCACCGCCGGGTTCCCATCCACGGCGACGATCACTTCACTCTCCCCGACGCTTCGCTCAGCCCGGAGTCGCGCAAGATCTTGGTCGGCCTGCCCAACGACATAAAGGAGCGCGGGCAGCGGATGCAGATCCACTACCACGTGGACATCATCAAAAAGTACGCCTGTCCGCTGATCGTCGGCTGGCACCTAGAGGAGGCCGTGTACACTCGCTTTTACGGCGACGATCCGAACAGTTTTTATTACCCGAACTTCCACTACGGCTTCCAGCGGCTCTACGAATCGTTGGTGCTCGAGGCCCATCTGCCCGACGTGGTGCTATTCCACGTAACGGCCTCCGACGAGGAGATCGCGCGGCGGATGCAGGACAGCCCGCACGAATATCCGGTCGTGCGCCAAGAACATATTGCCGAGGTCAAAGCGCGCTTTGAGGAAGAGATCGCCGCGTCGCTGTTTACCCACCAAAACCGCACAATCGTCTTAGACACTACCGGCAAGACGCCCGAGGAGTCGTTCGACGAGCTGCTCTTGAAGTCTGAGCCGATGGTGACGATGGGCGAGTTGGCGGTGCGAGCCATGGAGGTGCCGGAGGGCGAATACGAAGTGGTGTACGAGCGCGGCGTGCGCAAGATGGTGCCCAAGTAGCGGACTCCGTTGGAACTTTTTTGTGTTGTCGGTCGTCAATCTACGTATGGCCCGTAGCCGAGCGACTCATTAACAATGAAAAACCTGCGCCCTTTAACCACGTCTCTAACCCTGCTGCTGGCCCTCGCTTGTAGCGGCTTGCAGGTTCTCTGCGCCCCATGTGCCGCAGAGCCTGCCCCCATGCCCTGCCACGTCGCCAATGCCTGCGGCGACGAGGGCCTGCAAGCGGGTTGTTGCTGTCTGCGCGCAGCAAACAGCGCATCCCCCCAGTTCGTCCCCCCAGCCGAGCAGCCGTCCGTCTCAACGCCCGTGGTCGGAATGGCGGCGGCCGCCTCTCCGCCGCCTCGCTCGTCTGCGCTGCCGTCGCGGCCCAACCGCATCCCCCAATCGCACCCCCCGCTCTTCCAGCTCTACTGTTCCTTCCTGATCTAATCCTCGCCGCACTGAGTTCGTTCTAATAAGCTGTCCGAAACCCCTAGCAGTTGCGCTTAGGGGACACCCGGAATTTCCAGACGGCTTATAAGTCTCACACTCCACTCAATTTGCGGGGGCCTGTGCGCGAATCCTAGGCCGTCGCGGCGAGGAGTATTTGCATGTACAAAAATAGAACGGCCCTGCTATTGGCCGGTCTGGTCGCAGGCCCGGTCTGGTCGCAGGAAGAAGTCGCGCTCGATCCCCGCGCCGAGCTCGCGGAGTACGCGCGCTACGCCGAATCGCACAGCCCCAAGCTCAAGCAGGCTTTGTCGCGCTATAAAGCCGCCCTAGCAAAGGTGGACCCGGCGTGCGCTTGGGTCGATCCCCGCCTGACCTACGGCTATTTCGCGCGTCCGGTGGAGACGCGCACCGGTCCGCAGGAAATGCGCTTTAGTGCGGCGCAAACCTTCCCTTGGAAGGGCAAATTGGATCTCAAGGGGAGGATCGCTCAGCAAGAGGCCGCAGTCGAAGGCCAGCGCTATGAGACCGTGCGGCGGTCGCTTATTTTCGAGGTCAAGGCCGCGTACTACGACTACTACTTTTTGCAGCGGGCCATCGCCGTCACCGAGGAAAACTTGCGGCTGTTGGCTCACCTGGAAGAAGTAGGCCGCGCCCGCTATCGCAGCGGCACTGGAGAGCACGCTCCCGTGCTCAAGGCGCAGGTGGAATTGGGCCGCCTAGAGGACCAGCTACGCAGTCTGCGTCAGCAGCGGCGGCCGGCCACGGCCCGGTTGAATGCCGCACTTGGCCGCTCGGCGACTGCGCCGGTAGCCGTGCCCGACTCGTTGCCCATGCCCGCGTCGGATCTCGACGAGGAGGTGCTAAAAGCGCGCTTGCAGGCCGCGAACCCAACGCTGCAAATGCGACAAGTGCAGGCGCGGGCGCAGTCCCTAGGCGTCGAGTTGGCCGGCAAACAGTTCTACCCGGACCTGACCGTGAGCCTCGATTACATCCACATCGGTGGGGACCGCGGGGAGAATCCGCTGATGGCGATGGCTACGCTCAACTTGCCCTTGTGGCGTTCGTCTTATGAGGCCGGAGAACGCGCGGCCAAGCTGAGCTATCAGGCCGCCTTGCAGGGCGTTGCGGACGAAAAAAATAGGCTCGTAGCCGAGCTGGAGTTGGCCTTGTACAAACGGCGCGACGCCCAAGGTCGCAGCACCCTCTACCGAGACAGCCTGCTGCCCAAGGCCGAACAGGCGCTCAACGTAACCCAACGCTCCTTTGCCGCCGATCGCAGCGATTTTCTCGCGGTCATCGACGCCCAACGCACCCTGCTGGAGTTCCAGCTAGCGTACGAACGAGCGCGCACCGACCAAGCTCTGCATGGGGCCGAGATTGAAAAGCTGGTCGGCGAACCCTCAACCACAGAGGAAATTCAACGATGAAAGCGACAAAGCAAGTGATAGCTACCGGCATCGTGGCGGGGATCGTCGGCTTGGCCGTGGGCTGGGGTTTGGGCGGCTCGGATACACCTAGCGGTCACGCACCCGCCGCGGTCGCCGAGCAGGGCGAAACGTGGACCTGCTCAATGCACCCGCAGATCCGCCAGCCTGGCCCAGGTCAGTGTCCAATCTGCGCGATGGACCTAATCCCGGTGGCCGCACCCGCTGTCGGCGACTCCTTGGGGCCACGCCAGTTGCGTCTATCGCCCGCCGCGCAGCAGCTCGCCAGCATCCAGACCGCGCCAGTCAAGCGCCGCTTCGCGCCGGTCGAGACGCGGATGGTCGGCAAGATCGCGGTAGATGAGACGCAGGTCCGCTCCATTACCGCTTGGGTAGCGGGCCGGCTTGATCGGCTGTACGTGGACTACACAGGCGTGCGAGTCGAAGAGGGCGACCACATAGCCTATCTCTACAGCCCCGAACTGTTGACCGCCCAAGAGGAGCTGATCCAAGCCCTGCGCGCTCACGAGCGATTGGTTGACAGCGGCACGTCGGTCGGGCAGACGGCGCAGGCAACGGTTGCGGCCGCGCGCGAAAAGCTGCGCCTGCTCGGGCTGAAAGAGGAACAAATCGAGCGCGTCGAGCGCGAGCGCCAAGCCTTCGACCACCTGACGATCTACGCGCCAACAGGCGGCGTGGTGATAAAAAAGCACCTCAGTGAAGGAGCGTACGTGCAGACCGGAACGCCGATTTACACCATCGCGGATTTGTCGCGGCTGTGGTTAGAACTCCGCGCCTACGAGTCGGACTTGTCTTGGATCCACTACGGTCAGACCGTCGAATTTTCGGCCGAGGCCTATCCGGGCGAGGTGTTCAGCGGCCAAATATCCTTCGTCGATCCAGTGCTGGACGAGCGCACGCGTACCGTGCGCGTGCGGGTCAACGTGGCCAACGAGCAAGGTCGGCTGAAACCGGGGATGCTGGTGTGGGCCGTGGCCCAGGCCGAAGTGGGGGCCAATGGGCGCGCCATGTCTCCCGCGCTGCTGGGCAAATGGATCAGCCCGATGCATCCAGAGATCGTCCGCGACGCGCCCGGCACCTGCGACATTTGCGGCATGGCCCTAGTGCGTGCCGAAGAGCTGGGCTATGGCGCGGGCGACGAGGCAGGGCGTGCCGCGCCGCTAGTGGTGCCGGCTTCGGCACCGCTGCTGACGGGCAAACGAGCCGTGGTGTACGTCGCGCTCGGCGAGGGCCTGTACGAGGGCCGCGAGGTGGTGCTGGGGCCGCGGGCTGGGGATTACTACTTGGTCCGCAAGGGGCTGCGCGAGGGAGAGGAAGTGGTGGTCAATGGCGCGTTCAAAATCGACAGTGCCCTCCAGATACGCGCCCAGCCCAGTGCGATGTATCCAGCCGGCGGCGCGCCAGCGCACGGGCACGACCACGGTGGAGGTAGCGCGTCCGCATCCTCCACGGCATCCGGCGACACATCCGCGCCTGAGCACAGTCACGGAGGGCACTGATGGAAGGGCAAAACTCGCTGCTCGCCCGCTTGGTGCGCTTCTTTCTCACGCGCAAGCTGGTCGCCGCGCTCATGTTGGCCGGCCTCGTGGGTTGGGGCCTTGCGGTCGCTCCCTTTGCTTGGGATATAGCGTGGCTGCCGCGCGACCCGGTGCCCGTAGATGCGATCCCAGACCTCGGCGAGAATCAACAGATCGTCTTCAGCGAGTGGCCGGGTCGCTCGCCGCAAGACGTGGAAGATCAGGTGACCTATCCGCTGACTACGGCGCTTTTGGGCGTGCCGGGCGTCGAGACGATCCGCAGCTTCTCGATGTTCGGCTTTTCGAGCATCTATGTGATTTTTGCCGAAGAAGTCGATTTCTATTGGTCGCGCTCCCGCATCCTCGAGAAGCTCAGTAGCCTGCCGGCAGGCCTGCTGCCCGAGGGCGTCCAGCCGGCCTTGGGGCCGGACGCAACGGCCTTGGGGCAGGTATTCTGGTACACGTTGGAAGGCCGCGACGAACAGGGCGCGCCCACCGGCGGCTGGGATCTGCACGAGTTGCGCCGCATTCAGGACTGGCAGGTGCGCTATGCCTTGTTGGCTGCCGACGGCGTCAGCGAGGTGGCCTCCGTGGGCGGCTTCGTGCAGGAATACCAAATCGACGTCAACCCGGACGCGATGCGCGCCTATGGGGTGCGGCTCGACGAGGTGTTCCACGCGGTGCGCATGTCCAACCGGGACGTGGGTGCGCGCACTGTAGAGCTGAATCGAGCCGAATACGTCATCCGCGGCATCGGCTTTGTCAAAGGATTGGCCGACCTTGAAAACGCCGTCATTAAGGCGCGGGACAACGTGCCGATTTACGTCAAAAACGTCGCGCGGGTCGCGCTGGGGCCAGCGCTGCGGCGCGGCGCGTTGGACAAGGAAGGTGCGGAGGTGGTCGGCGGCGTGGTTGTGGCGCGCTTCGGTGCCAATCCCCTAGCCGCCATTGAAAGCGTCAAGGCCAAGATCGCGGAAATCGCCCCGAGCCTGCCTAAGAAAACCCTGCCCGACGGGCGGGTCAGCCAAGTGCAGGTGATCCCTTTTTACGATCGCTCCGGATTGATCGAGGAGACGCTGGGCACGCTGGAGCGCGCCCTGAGCGAGGAGGTGCTGGTAACGGTGATCGTGGTGCTGGCGCTGGTGATGAATCTGCGCGGTGCCGTGTTGGTCTCTGGGCTGTTGCCGCTGGCCGTGCTCGCCTGCTTCGCCGCCATGAAGGCCTTTGGCATTGACGCCAATATAGTCGCCCTCTCCGGCATTGCCATTGCCATCGGCACTATGGTCGATATGGGCATCGTCATCAGCGAGAACATTCTCAAGCACCTAGAGGATGCAGAGGCAGAGGACGACCGCCTAGAAGTGATCTTCCGCGCCACGCGCGAGGTCGGCAGTGCCGTGCTGACCGCCGTGCTGACCACGGTGGTGGGCTTTTTGCCCGTCTTCGCCATGGAAGGAGCCGAGGGCAAGCTCTTTACGCCGCTGGCCTTTACCAAGACCTTTGCGCTGTTGGCCGCGGTGTGGCTGTCGCTGACGGCCTTGCCGGCCTTGGCGCACTGCGCGTTTGGCACGCGACCGGGGCGTTGGGCACCTGGCCTTTGGGCGGTCTGTGGCCTCGGAGTGGCCCTCGCGCTGTCGTGGTGGATCGGTCTGCTGCTGATAGCTATTGGGGCGTATCACCTACTCGCCGCCCGCGTGCCGGAGTGGGTGCGCTTATGGGTGGCGCGGGGTGTGGTGGCCGCTGCGGCTATCGGGGTCGTTGTTGTACTAGCGGAACACTGGTTGCCCCTTGGCCCGGAAAAGGGCGGATGGCGCAATTTTCTTTTCGTCGCTGGATTGATCGGCGGCCTGTTGGCACTTTTTCGCGTCTTGCAACATGTATTCCCCCGCGTACTCCGGTGGTGCCTGGACCACAAGGGGTTGGCGCTGCTGTTTCCCGTGCTACTGCTGCTGGCCGGCGCGTCCGCGTGGCTAGGTTTTGCCCGCGTCTTCGGCTTTGTGCCGCCTGTCCTGCGCAATTCAGCGCCCTTTGCCGCCCTCGACGAGGCCCTGCCCGGATTGGGCAAGGAGTTTATGCCGCCCCTCGACGAAGGTTCCTTCCTGTGGATGCCGACGACCATGCCCCACGCCTCCATCGGCGAGGTACTCGACGTCCTGCAGAAGCAAGACGCGGCCATTGCGCAGATACCAGAAGTGGAGTCCGTGGTGGGGAAGCTGGGACGGGCGGAGACCCCGCTGGACCCCGCGCCGATTTCCATGATTGAGACCGTGGTTAATTATCGCGCGGAATACCTCACCGACGAGGTTGGCCGTCGCCTGCTATTCGCTTTTGACGAGCGCGCCACGGACCTGTTCCGCGCTCCCGATGGCACGCCTGCGTCCGCTCCCGATGGTGCGCCCTACAAGGTGCCAGGCCGCTATCTCCGCGACGCAGCCGGCCGCCTCGTGCCCGACGCCGCTGGGCGGCCTTTCCGCTTGTGGCGTCCGCCCTTGGATCCCGCGCTTAATCTGGGACGCGCCGCTTGGCCGGGGATACAGGGGGCCGACGATATATGGGCGGAGATCACCCAGGCCGGCCAAATCCCCGGCTCTACTTCGGCACCGAAGTTACAGCCGATTGCCGCGCGGCTCGTCATGTTGCAGAGTGGGATGCGCGCCCCCATGGGCATTGAGATCAAAGGCCCGAGCTTGGAGGCCATCGAGCGCGCCGGTTTGCAGCTAGAGCGCTTGCTCAAGAAAGTGCCCATGGTCGAGTCGGCGACCGTCAACGCCGACCGCATCGTCGGCAAGCCCTACTTGGAGATCCACATCGACCGCGAGGCCATTGCCCGCCACGGCATCGCCTTGCAAGAGGTGCAGGACGTCATTGAGATCGCCATCGGCGGCAAGCTGGTCACGACCACGGTGGAAGGCCGCGAGCGCTATCCCGTGCGGGTGCGCTACATGCGCGAATTGCGCGACAGCATCGAGGAAGTGGTGCGAATTTTGGTGCCAGCACCGGACGGGGCGCAGATCCCCTTGGGCGAGCTGGCCGAGATTCGCTACGTGCGCGGCCCCCAGGTCATCAAAAGCGAGGATACGTTTTTGCTAGGCTACGTGCTCTTCGACAAGAAGCCGGGGTACGCGGAAGTCGATGTGGTGGAAGCGTGTCGATATTATTTGGCCAGTAAAAGGGCCAGCGGCGATCTCGTATTGGAGACCGGCGTCAGCTACGCCTTCGCCGGTAGTTACGAAAACCAACTGCGGGCGCAAAAGAAGCTCAACGTGCTGCTGCCGCTCGCGCTGGCGACGATCTTCCTCATCCTCTATTTCCAGTTTGGCAACGCCGCCACGGCCCTGATGGTCTTTTCCGGGGTTGCCGTGGCTTGGGCCGGCGGTTTTGCCATGCTCTGGCTCTACGGGCAGGAATGGTTTTTGGACTTTTCCGTCTTCGGCACGGAGATGCGCTCGCTCTTCCACATCCGTCCTGTGAACTTGAGCGTGGCGGTGTGGGTGGGTTTTCTCGCGCTGTTTGGCATTGCTTCGGACAACGGCGTGATCGTGGCGACCTATCTGCGCCAACTCTTCCGCGAGCAAAAGCCAGCGACCGTCGAGGCGATGCGCCGCGCGGCGCTCGCCGCTGGAGTGCGGCGCATTCGCCCCTGTCTGATGACGGCGGCTACCACGATCTTGGCGCTGATCCCCGTGCTGACGGCGACCGGACGCGGCGCAGACCTCATGCTGCCGATGGCCATCCCTACCTTCGGCGGCATGATGGCGGTGGTGCTGACCGCGCCGATTGTGCCGGTGCTCTACTGCGCGGTCGAGGAGTGGAAGCTGCGGCTTGCGGCTTGGCGGTCTGCGGAGTAACGCCCCTCAATCGTCGTCTTCGCGCTCGCTGAGGAGTTCGCCGCGCTGGAGCCGCTCGGCGTTTTCCGTGGCCCAGAGGATGTTTTTCATCACCTTTTGCGCGGTGATGTAGCGGGTCGCCGCCAAGAGGTGGACGCGCTTTTCCTCCGGGTCGCTGCTCAGGTCGTAGTGCCGGAACGCAGCTTCGAGCACTTGGAACATGTGCAGCTCGGCGTCTTCGCGGAGCATGATGTGGCTCAAGGCGTGGCGGAGCTTGGCGATGTCGCGTCCTTCTTCGAGGTACTGGCTGACGAGGACTTCGGCCTCAAAGACCTTTTGGAAATCGGCTAATTCGCCGAGGTGCTTGAGCATGGCCTCGCTGGAGGCGAAGTGCTCGTCGAGCTTCTGCCCGTGCCGTGGGACGCGGGCAGCCGGCATGTTGAGCCAGCGCAGGTAGGTGAGGAAGACCGCGCCGTGGAAAATGGCGCGCAGCAGCTCCTTGCTGGCGGCGTAGTGGAAGGTCTCATACAGGGCGTGGGCGTAGGAGTAAATGTTGGCCACGTCGTGCCAGTCGCCCTCGTTTTTGAGGTGGAAGCGCAGGGTGCGCTGCGCGCTGGCGTAGGTCATGGCGCGGCAGAGTTGGGTCGGCGGGACGCCAGCGCGCAGGGCCGCTTCGACGCGGACGAGGATGGGTTCAAAGTCGTCGCCGAGCATGACTTGAGTGAATTCGGCGACGTCGATGGTAGCTTCGTTGCGCTGATTGTCCTCCCAGATCTCGTCTAGGCGCGCGAAGATGTTTTCTAAGACCGGCAGGCTGTCGGCCCAGCGCGAGGTCTCTTCGTGGCGGGTGCGGCTCACCAAATCAACGACGATCGGGCGGAGGATCTCGTGCGCGCCGGCCCATTCCACATAGTCGAGGGCCTCGAACATTTTGTTGGCAAAGTCGAGGGCGTGCCCGTCGCCGGTGAAGTAGAAATCCGTGGCCGCGGTGAAGACGAAATCCGCGAGGGTTTCCTTGCCGCAGTCGCGGTCGTGCAGAGTGAGCAAGATGCGCTCGGCCGCGCCGTGGTGCCGCTGATCGACAAAGGTGCGAAACCAGCGCTTGAGGGTGGCCAAGTCTTGGTCGGCATTGGCGCGGGGAAAGGGGAAGCGCTGGCGGCGCGACGAGCCGGAGGTGCGCTGCGAAATCTGAGTCAAGCCGTGGACGAGAAAGAGATTTTGATCGGCCTCGGCGATGTCGTCCCACATGTTCGCCGCGAGGGTCAGGATGGCGACGCCCGACGACCAGCCTTCGCTGGTTTTGTGCGCGCCGTAGTAGAGGCCCTGCTGGATGATTTCCTGCGGGGTGGCACCCGTCTGACGGAGCGCGGCGACCGCCTTGGCGATGAGGAAGGAACTGCGGTCCTTAAGCCCCTGTTCGAGTGCGCGCTTGCCGCGGGCCACCAGCCGCAGGCGGGCCTCTTCTCTTTCGCCGGGCGGGATGCCCACCCACGCGCAGCCGTCGTCGCGCACTTCCACGGGGAAGGCTTTCAGGTCGTCGCCCGAAGTTAGCAGGCAGCCGCCGGTCTTTAGATCGAATTCCCAGTGGTGCCAGTGGCAGATCAGCACCCCGTCGCGGATGCTGCCTTTGGACATGGGGTAGCCCATGTGCGGACAGCGATTGTCAACAGCGTGAAAGGACCCCTCGTAGAGAAAGACCGCGAGGTGAATGCCATCAATGGTAAAGGGCCGGCCCTCGCCTGTGGCAAATTCGCTAGCCGGTGCGAGCCGGTGATAGACGCAGGTTGCTGGATCGACATCGATCTGCGGCCGCATTTCGCTTAGGTCGAGACGTTGAGCGGTGGACATGAGCATTGCCTCCTCGCGTGAGTAGATCGAGATTGAGCTTCAATATACGCAACCCTGACGTGGGGCACTACGGGCCGACCGGCTAGGGACTTGTCCGGCAAGTCAGAGAGAGCCAAGTTTAATACACATCTATAAACAAAAGGAAGGAGACCTCTTATGACGACGTGGAAAAAGATGGGCGCGTTGATGACGGCAGCTATACTCTGCGGTGGCTTGGTCGCCGAGGAGGCCGCTGCACGCGGTAAGCGCGTAAGCCAGATTCCCAATGGTGCCGCGTTTAGCTGCAACGCCTGCCACACGGCCGGCGGCGGCACGCCGCGCAACTCGTTTGGCCTAGAGATCGAAACCAACTTCCTCACCGCGGCTGGTGCAGCCGGCGACGTAGTTTGGGGCCCAGAGCTAGCGGCCTTAGACTCCGATGGCGATGGAATAGCCAATGGCGTGGAGTTGGGCGATCCAGACGGCACTTGGGTGGCCGGCGATGCCAATCCAGAAGGTGAGACATTTCATCCCGCCGACCCAGCGAGCACTCCGCCGCCCGCACCGCAAGATACGGCTGTTGCGGAGACGACTTGGGCGCGGATCAAGCAACTGATAGGCGCGCTCGACTGAGGCGGATCAGATGGCTTGTCGCGGTGGTTTTCAACGTCGTGCCGGCGTTGAAAACCACCGCGTTGAGCGGGTTCGTCGGTTGAGTTGTGAGGTTGCAGCATGACAGAAAACAGTAGAGAGCAGCATTTTGCCATTGAGGGCATGCACTGCGCTGGCTGCGTGCGGCAGGTCGAGCAGCAAGTGTCCGGCTTGGCCGGCGTCGAGGTAGCTGACGTCAACTTGGCGACCGAGCAGATGGCCGTGCGCTTTGATCCGGCGGCTGTAGATGAGGAAAGCATTGCAGCGGCCGTGGTAAAAGCGGGGTTCCAGGCGCGGCTGCAAGCCCCAGAAGCCGAAGGCGCAGCTAGGCGACAGGAGCGCAAGCGGGTCGAACTGGCTGCGCAGGCGGGTGCGTTTCGCTGGGCTGTTGTGTTTTGGCTACCGCTCTTCGCGGTGGAGATGGCCGAGCAGATGGGTGCGCCCGTTGTCCAGGCGCTGTCGTTGGCCCAGCATCCGCTACGGGTGGGCGTTTTGCACCTGCTGTTTGCGCTGCCGGTGCTGTGGGTTGGCCGCCAGATCTACGCCGAGGGCGGGCAGGCTCTGTGGCGGGGCCGACCCAACATGTTTTCGCTCATCGCCATTGGCACGGCTGCGGCTTGGCTCTACAGCGCTTGGGGCTTGGGGTCCGTCGCCGTGGGTGCGGCCGCGGCGTTTGACTCCTATTTCCCGACGGTTGCGACGATTGTCACTTTGATGCTGATGGGCCGCTATCTCGAAGCGCGCTCGCGGTTGCGGGCCGAGGAGGCCATAGGTGCCCTGCTGCAGCTCAGGCCCGACAAGGCCGCGCTGGTGACCGGCGATGGAGAGCGGGAAATTGCGGCCGACGCCATCGAGGTGGGCGACTGCTTGCGCGTGCGTCCGGGCGAGCGCCTCCCAGCCGACGGCGAAATCGTCGAAGGAAATTCTACAGTGGATGAGTCGCTGCTGACCGGCGAATCGCTGCCCGTGGTCAAGGGACTAGGTGATGCTGTGACCGGCGGCAGTCTCAACGGCGCGGGCGCGCTCATGGTGCGGGCAACGCGCGTGGCCGGGGATGCGCTGCTGATGCAAATGGTGCGCTTAGTCGAAGCCGCGCAGGCGGGCAAAGCGCCGATTGCCCGCTTAGCCGATGTCGTCGCCGGGTATTTCGTGCCGGTCGTGCTGGTCCTAGGCGTGGTGGCTGCGGTGGGTTGGTTGTGGGCCGGGGAGGGCCTGAGCTTTGCGTTGCAGGTTTTCGTGGCCGTGTTGATCATCGCCTGCCCGTGCAGCCTGGGCTTGGCCACGCCGGCCGCCATCATGGTCGGCACGGGTCGGGGAGCGCATTTAGGCATCTTGTTCAAAAGCCCAGAAGTGCTGGAAACGGCGCACAAAGTGGATGCCGTGGTGCTGGACAAAACCGGCACGATCACCGAGGGGCGGCCGCAGGTTGTGGCAGTAGAGCCGTTAAACGGACGCTGCGCCGACGAAGTGCTGAGGTTGGCCGCGGCCGTGGAGAGCGGTTCGGAGCATCCGCTGGCCGCGGCGATTGTGACCGCCGCTGCAGAGCGGGACCTTGCCGTGCCGGAGGCCAGCGGAGTCGTGGCGACGCCGGGCAAAGGCGCGCAGGCCGTGGTGGAAGGCGAGGACGTGGTGGTGGGCAATCGCGCCATGATGGCGGCGGTGGGAGTTCACATAGACGAGGACAGCGATCCGACGGCTGGTACCACCACCGTGTGGGTCGCGGCGGCGGGCACATTGGCCGGGCGCATGTCTTTGGCGGACCGCCCTCGCCCGCAGAGCAAGGACGACGTGGCTCGGCTGCGTCAATACGGCTTGGAGGTGGTGATGCTCACGGGCGACAGCCGTCCGGCTGCTGAGGCTGTGGCCCGTCAGGTGGGGATTGAAACCGTGCGCGCTGGTGTTTTGCCCGCAGACAAGGCCGCGACCGTGCAGGCCTTGCAGGCTGAGGGCCGCTGCGTGGCCATGGTCGGCGATGGGATCAACGACGCGCCAGCGCTGGCCGCCGCCGATGTGGGCATGGCCTTTGCCACCGGCACGGATGTGGCGGCCGCGTCTGCTCCGGTGGTGCTCATGCACAGCCGGTTGGCGGATGTGGCGCGGGCCATTGAGCTGAGCCGAGCGATTGTGCGGACCATAAAGCAGAATTTGTTCTGGGCGTTTTTTTACAACGCCGCGGGCATTCCGGTGGCCGCGGGCGCGCTCTACCTGTTCGGCGGTCCGCTGCTCAATCCGATGCTGGCGAGCCTCGCGATGGCCTTTTCGTCGGTGTCGGTGGTGATGAACGCGCTCCGGTTGCGGCGCTTTGGCTGAAGCCGCCATATTACAGGCTGATGTTGCGCATGGGGCACTTTGGGTATGAGATGCTTCGCTGCGCTCAGCATGACAAGAAGAAAAGCACCTAACGACGCCAGCTTGAGGAGAGCGTTATGGCTACGATTATGATGGTTGGGGCGTTTGACACCAAGGGCGTGGAATACGCCTTCTTGCACGAGCAGATTTTAGCTCGCGGCCACGAAGTGCTGGCGGTGAATACGGGCGTTATGGGTGAGTGCGAAGCCTTTACCGTGGACGTGGATGCCAGCGAAGTGGCGGCGGCCGGTGGCGCATCGCTGGAGTCGCTGCGCGCGGCTGGCGATCGCGGTGCCGCCATGAAAGCTATGGGTGAGGGCGCGGCCAAGGTGGCGGAGCAAGGGTACGCCGAGGGCCGGTTTGACGGTATCGTCGGCATGGGTGGGTCCGGTGGCAGCAGCGTGGTGACCGCGGCCATGCGCGCCCTGCCGGTGGGCGTGCCCAAGGTGTGCGTTTCGACCGTGGCGGCTGGCGACACCGCCGCGTACGTGGGCAGCAAGGACGTCGTGCTCATTCCGTCGATTGTGGATGTGGCCGGGGTCAATCGGATTTCGCGGGTGATTTTTACGCGGGCCGCTGGCGCGATCTGCGGCATGGTCGAGGCCGAGCCGGCACCGGCTGGCGATGACAAGCCAATCGTCGTCGCGTCGATGTTTGGCAATACCACCGAATGCGTCAACGCGTGCTGCGAGGCCCTATCGGCAAGCGGGTACGAAGTCTTGGTCTTTCACGCCACTGGCACTGGCGGCCGCACCATGGAGTCGCTCATTGACGAGGGCTTGGTGGATGCGGTGCTGGACATCACTACTACCGAGTGGGCCGACGAAGTGTGCGGCGGCGTCTTTAGCGCGGGTCCAGACCGCTTGAACGCAGCGGGCCGGGCGGGTTTGCCCCAGCTAGTGGTCCCCGGCTGCGTGGACATGGCCAATTTTGGCGGCATGGATACTGTGCCGCCAAAATACAAGGACGGCACGCGGCTCTTTTACGAGTGGAATCCAGAGGTGACCTTGATGCGCACCAATGCCGAGGAGAATGCGCAGATGGGCCGGATATTTGCTGAAAAGCTCAACGCTGCCACAGGTCCGGTCGCCTTGCTCATTCCGCTTAGAGGCGTGTCGATCCTCGATGGCGATGGCGAGCTGTTTTGCGACCGCGAAGCCGACCGCGCCTTTGGCGACGCCCTCAAAGCCAACTTGGACGAGGGCATCCTCGTCCGCGAAGTCGATCACAACATCAACGATCCAGCGTTTGCAGCCGCAGCGACCGCGCTGCTGCTGGAGCTAATTGCCGAGAAAGCAGGAGAGGAGTTATGAGCGAGAAAAAGACATTCATCCAGTGCGCCGATGTGGAAACCCAAGTCTTTGACTGGGGTCGGCTGAACTGGCTTTCCGAGCCGCTGGTGACCGCGGCCGAGCACTTTAGCTGCGGCGTGGTGGAGCTGGAGTCGGGCAAGGGCCACGTGCGCCACAACCATCCTTACAGCGAGGAAATCCTCTACGTGATAGAGGGCACCGGGATTCAGACAGTAGAGCTGGAGTCGGGCATGCTGGAAAAGGAGATCGGCCCAGGGGAACTAGTACACATTCCGACGGCCGTGTATCACTCGACGGTCAACAATGGGGACGCCCCGATGAAGTTGATCGCCATATACGCGCCGTTTGGGCCGGAGGCCGAGTTGCGGAAGATGGAAGGGGTGCAGATAGAAAAGGCATTAAACGGATAGGCGGCCATGGCTTTTACTAGAGAAGAAGTACTCGCGAGGTTGCGGCAGAACATCGCCGATGGGGTTCCCATTATCGGCGCGGGGGCTGGCACCGGGATCAGCGCAAAGTTCGAGGAGGCCGGCGGGGTTGACTTGATTGTGATTTACAATTCCGGGCGATTTCGCATGGCGGGCCGGGGGTCGCTGGCCGGGACCATGCCGTATGGGGATGCCAATGCGATTGTGATGGATATGGCTGGGGAGGTGTTAACGGTAGTGGAGGATACGCCGGTGCTGGCCGGTGTGTGCGGGACGGACCCGTTCCGGCAGATGGACGTTTTCTTGCGCGAAGTTGCGGCAATCGGGTTTTCCGGCGTGCAGAATTTTCCGACCGTGGGGCTGATTGACGGGTTGTATCGGCAGAACTTGGAGGAGACCGGGATGGGCTATGGGGAGGAGGTGGAGATGATCCGCACGGCGCACGAGATGGGGTTGTTGACGACGCCGTATGCGTTTAATCCCCAAGAGGGCGAGCAGATGGCGGCGGCCGGTGCCGACATTGTGGTGGCGCACACTGGGCTTACTACAAAGGGCGTGATTGGCGCGACGACCGCGCTGACTCTGGAGGAATCAGTGGGGTTTGTGCAGGCGATATGCGACGCGGCACGCGGGGTGTCCAAAGAGGTGATTGTGCTGTGCCACGGGGGGCCGATTTCAGAGCCAGAGGACGCCGAATACGTGTTGCAAAACACGCGGGGCGTCGATGGCTTCTACGGCGCGTCGAGCATGGAGCGGTTGCCGGTAGAAGTGGCCATTACCGAGCACGTGAAGAAGTACAAGGCCATCCGCTTTTGATCCGGCCCTATTGAAGCCGATGCGCCCCTTGCGCAAGGTTGAGGTCAAGCGGCTCTTTGCGGACGCGGCGAAGAGCTACCCGCCCAAGGTGGAGCTAGCCTTCTTACTGCAGAGTGTCGAAGACCCGCTCAATGTCGGCTCGATGTTTCGCATTGCCGATGCGTGCGGGGCGCGCGAGTTGGTTTTTACGGGCGCAACGCCCTCGCCGCCGCACGAGGATATTGAACGCACGGCGCGGGGGCATGAGCGGCGGGTGGCGTGGCGGCGGATCGGGCGCATGGACGAAGCGGCCAACGCACTGCGGGACGAGGGGTATCACTTGGTGGCGTTGGAAATGGTGCAGGGGGCGATGTGCTATTTGGAATACGATTTCCCCGACAAAGTGTGTTTGGTGCTCGGCAACGAGACCAAAGGTGTCTATCGACAGACCTTGGCGCTGTGCGATGGGGCAGTTTATATCCCCATGTACGGCAAGGGGCCGTCGATGAATGTTCACGTGGCGGGGGCGTTGGTGGCGTATCAGGCGTTGCTGGGGAAAGGCAATATCCGAGTTGCCCGGGAAGTTTAGGCAGAGTAGGAGTGCTGACAAAATGCAAAGGTCAACACCGCCCGAACGTTGGAACGTACCCACTCCCTTGGAGACTGTGAGGGTTCAGATGGCGGACGGCGCACCTATCGCGCTGCGCCGGCACGGCAACCCCTCCGGCCCGCGGATGGTGCTCAGCCACGGCAATGCGCTCGCCGCTGACCTGTACTATCCATTCTGGTCATTGCTAATGGATCGCTTTGACATCATGCTCTATGATATCCGCAGCCATGGCTGGAATCCGGTCTGGGATCGTCAAACGCATAATTTCCCCACGTTCGTCAGCGACAGCCAAAGCATCGCACGGGAGATCGACGCTCACTTTGGAGCGAAACCGCAGATTGGCGTATTTCATTCCATGTCGGCGTTGATAGCACTGCTGCATCAACTGCAAGGTGAAAGCGGCTTTGCGGCCCTAGTGCTGCTCGACGTGCCCATTTGTCCTTCCCGCAACACGCCCGAGGACAATCTGGAAATCGGCTACACCATGGGAGAACGAGCGCGCCAGCGCACGGTCAAATTCGCTAGTTTGGAGGATTTTAGTGAATCCCTCAGACGTTCGCGCACGTTCCAGCGTCTCCAACCGGGCGTGATAGAGCTATTCAGCCAGACCACGCTGCGTCCCGATGGCGACGGGGGATATGAGTTGCGTTGTCCGCGAGAGTACGAAGCGCAAGTCTGCGACTACTACTTTGGCTGGACCATGCAAGCGTACGAAGAAATGGAACGCCTTGGCCTTTCCTGCCCTGCAAAGGCAATCGGTGCCGACCCCACAGTCCCATTCTCATTCCTGCCCGGCATAAAATTAGGTACGCTTTCCATGATGGACTATGACTTTATCCCGGACTCAACCCACTTTCTGCCGCTCGAATTCTCGCAAGAATGCGCGACCATGACCACCGAGTTTCTGGAAGAGCATGGCTTGATTTAATGTGCGGGAACAATGTCCTCATGCAGATTGATCCCAATACCATAGATGCGCACCCCGATCTGGTCTCGTCCAGCGAGGTACTGGCTTCGGGCCAACGGGTTTATTTCCGCCCGTTGCGCGCCGATCAGGCCGCTGCCTTGGGCGCGTATTTCACCGGCTTGTCGCAAGCCACCCGCCGGGTGTACGGACCGCACCGGTTTGACCAGGAGACGGCCGATGGTTTTTGCGCCGCGTTGGACAGCGCCCACACGCTGCGTATGTTGGCTTGGATCGAGGAGGAGGGGGTCGAGCGCATTGTGGGGTATTTCGTCGTCGAACTGGGCGTGCGGGCCGGGGATCGCCGGCGCTACGAAGCATTGGGCTTGGCTCTGCACGACGAGACCGATTGCACCTTGGCTCCTTCCGTGGCCGACGCGTACCAGAGCGAGGGGCTCGGCAGTTTGATGATGCAGCATCTGCTGAGACTGTTGCCACGGCTGGGGCGGCAGCGCCTGCTGCTGTGGGGCGGAGTGCGCGCGGACAATCCCCGCGCCGTCCACTTCTACACCAAATTCGGTTTTCGGCGCGTGGGCGATTTCGAGGCCGGGGGCACCAATAATTACGACATGATCGCAGAGTTGTGATAAGAGGAGAGACCATGGAGACTTTACGACTGAAAGTGCAGTACTTCCAAGATAGCACGCCCGCGGACGTGCCCTGCCGCGAAGAGAATTTCGTCGTGCGGGAACTGGGCTTCCCCCTGCCGGTCGGGCAGACGGCGCTGGTGCTGATCGACCTGTGGAACGTGCATCACATCGATAGCTGGATCGAGCGCGCCGAGGCGGTGACCAAGGAAGTGATTGCGCCGCTCATCGGGCGGGCGCGGAAGTGCGGCCTGACCATTGTGCAGGCACCTAGTCCCGGAGTGCTGGCCAATTTCCCGGATAAGTACGAAGTGTACCAAGGCTGCACGCCTGAGCCTGAGCCGGGGCCGCCGCCGAGTTGGCCGCCGACTGAGTTCCGCAACCGGCAGGGAGCGTACGCCTGTTTCCGGGGACCGCGCGACCAAGAGCCGGGCATTGGTCCCTATTGGAAGAGCCTAACCGGGCAACTCGATCTTTCGCCCCATATCGCCGTGGAGGAGGGCGATTTCGTCGTCGGCACGGGCCAGCAACTGCACGATTTGTGCGATGAGCGCGGCATTATGCATTTGCTTTTCGCCGGCTTTGCGACCAATTGGTGTATTTTGGGCCGCGACTACGGCATCCGCGCCATGCGCGGGCGGGGCTATAATACCATTTTGGTGCGCGACGCCACCGAAGGAGTGGAATTTCCCGATACCCTAAAGGCGCGGTGGGCCACGGAATTGGCCGTGCGCGAGGTCGAACAGGTGCATGGTTTTTCTACCTCGACGGCCGATTTTTACGCTGCCTGTGCCGCCTTGAATTCACAGGAGAGTAACGCGCTATGAACGAACCGGTCGTCTATCTCAACGATGGCTTCGTCCCCGCTTCCCAGGCCCATCTCAAGATCTACGATTTGGGGATCGTACTGGGTGCCACCCTGACCGAAATGACCCGCACGTTCAGGCACCAACCGTTCCGCTTGGAGGAGCACGTGCGGCGGCTGTTGCGGTCGTGTAAGTACGCCGGCATTGAGCTGGCATTGGACCACGAGGGGTTGGCCGAATGCACGCGGACCTTGATCGAGACCAATAGCAAACTGATAGATCCCGAGCAGGATTTGGGAATCGTCCACTTTGTAACGCCGGGGGAAAACCAGATCTACGCTGGCAGTGCTGGGAAAACGGCGCGCCTGACGCCCACGTTGTGCATCCACTCCTTTCCGCTGCCCTTTGCCGTGTGGCGGCCCTATTTTGAGCAGGGCGTCCACGCGGTCACGCCCTCCATCCGCCACGTGCCGCCCCAATGCGTTGACCCCAAGACCAAAAACCGCTCGCGCTTGCACTATTGGCTGGCCGATAAGCAATCGCAGGCAGTCGATCCCGCAGCCACTTCGCTGCTGCTCGATTTGGACGGCAACCTCACCGAGTGCTCGGGGGCCAACTTCGTCGTGGTAGAAAACGATGCGATCTTTACGCCCACCAGCCGCAATATCTTAGAAGGGGTGAGCTTGGTGACGCTACGGGAATTGGCACCCGAGTTGGGGTTGGGTTGGGTCGAGAAGGAATTGCAGCCCTACGACGCGGTCAATGCCGACGAGGCTTGGTTGACTAGCACGCCCTATTGTCTAGCGCCGTGTACGCGCATCAACAATACGCCGATTGGCGACGGGAAGCCCGGCCCTCTGTTCGGGCGAGTGATGGAGGCGTGGAGTCAGCGGGTGGGGATGGACATTCTGGAGCAGCTTAAAAACGCGGATTGATCATGATCGACAAAACCCAACTCATTTCATCCATCCGATTGACGGAAAGTCGCTTGGCTATCCCGCTTGAGGTGCGCCCCCTAGTCGGCAGCAGTCTCGACGACTTGGACAAAACCCGACTCGAACAGTACTTCAGTCGGCGCTTCCCCGACTGGTCCCCGCCAGAAGACTGGGCTTCCACGCTGGCGGCGCACAAACTCGCTGCGATCGCGGAGGTGGGGGCCACGCCGACGCACTTGGGCATCCTGCTGTTTGCCAAGCAGCCCGAGCAGTACATTTCCGGCGCGTACATCGATCTGGCCGTGTACAACCACGACATTCCCGACGGCAACACCGTGGATAGCCGGCAAATCACCGGGCCTTTACCCGAGCAAATCGCCAAGATCGCGTCGTATTTCCAAGCCTCTCCTTTGACGCCGATCGCATCGCGGAAAAGCGGTGACGGCCGGCGAGATTACCCCAGCTATATAGACACTGCACTCCAAGAGGCCGTCGTAAACGCCGTCATTCATCGGGACTACGGAGTCGCCGGATCGCAGATCATCATTCGCATGTTCCCCGACCGCATCGAGTTCCAAAATCCCGGGGCGCTCTACAACACATTGACCATCGAAAATTTGTACGCCGGGTGTCAGCCGGCGCGCCGGAATCAGTTTCTCACCGGCTTTATGCGCTACTACGAAAGCCCGGTTACGGGCTCTAGTTTTCTGGAAGCACGGGGCGAGGGGTTTTTGAATTTGGTCCGCGACAGCCTGCGCTTGTCGGGGCGGCGGCCGGAATTGGAACAAATCGGGGAGGCGACGAAGTTGACGATCTACGCGGCGCAATACCCAGAATTGGCATAGAGGTGATCTCTCCGAGCCGTTGGGCGCAACTTGGTAGTCGAAGATGGAGCGGCCTAGCTCAACGGTCCGTCGCTGCGAACAGGATCGAATATGAGCAGCCAGGAACCGCAATTGTTGGATACCTGCACGACACGCGCTAGTGCTCCGGTAATATCGGAAACGACTCGATATCCTCCGCGACGGTTTCCAGCAGGGTCGCGATCTCCTGCTTGTCGCCCTCGTCCAGCGCCAGCTTGCCTGCTGGTGCTCGTTCCACCAGTGTGCTGAACACCCCTCGGCGCTTGAGGATATAGCGCATAAAGGGGTGGGTTTCGAGAATGATCAGCGGCAACAGGCGGCGGTGCATCGCGCGCGCATCCTCCTCCTGCCCGGCCCACCACAGCTCGGTGATTTTGGCCAGCACATCGGCCAGTTCGCAGGCTGGCATATTGCCATTGGCGCCGCGGCGCATCTCGTCGGGCAAAAACTTGCCCGCTGCCCCGCCGAAGATGCACTTGACCCGGTCGCCGACCATCTCGGCCACCTCGGCGATGTGCTTAGGGCCGGGCTGCCGCTCCTCCTTGACGTATTCGACCTGCGGGATCTCGTCGACCAATTGCGCCACCTGCTCGCCGCGCAACGGCGCGTACATATCGGCGTTCTGCACCATGATCGGCCCGTCGAACACCCCAGCCAACCGCCGGTACATGTCCATCGCCGTGGCGGGGTCGGTGCGCGCCGGCGTCATGGCGATAATCGAATCCACCCCGGCTTTTTGCGCCGCCCGCGCATAGAGCAGCACCTGCGGCACCGAGATCCCAGAACAGCCGAAGACCACGGGCAGGCGGCCGTTGACCTCCTCCAGCACCGCGTCTAGCCCCCGGACCCGTTCTTCCTCGCCCAAAAACCAAAACTCCCCGACCATAACCGGCCAGACGATGCCGTGCTGGCCGCTCTCGCAGCAGAAGTTGGCCACCTTCTTCAGGTCGTCGATGTGGATCTCGAGGTCGTCCCTGTACGGGGTCGGCAGCAGTCCGAAGACCCCCTTCATGTCGTCAAATCGCGTCATTGTTCATCCTTTCCTGTAATTGCTTGTCTCAGCGGCGGTCGGGCTGCTAGCAGTCTTCGCTGGCGACTCCCAGACGCCAACGGGCCTACGCATATAACCCGATCTTTTTGCGTCGGACCGCGCCCTAAGTGTGCGCTTGCTCTAAAGCGGCGTACTGGCCGATGAGTTCGTCGTATGCGGCTACGGCCCTTGGTTCTGGCTCAATCGTTGATCCGGCGACCGGCTGCGCGAATGGCTCGACAACTTCCGCCCACGAAGGCGCATGGCCGGCTGAGGATTGGTGGGCGTGGGCGGCGCGCAAGGCTGCGCCTAGGGCCGCTGAATTGGTCGTCTCGAAGCGGTGGACCGGGCAGTTGTGGACGTTGGCGAAGACGCGCAGGATTTCGGCGTTGGCCGATGCGCCGCCGGTGACGTAGAGCGAGGAAATGTCCACACCCATCCAACGCGCGTGGATGCGCGAGGAAAGGGCTTGAGCCTCGATGACGGCGCGGACATTGGCCGGCGCATCGGTGGGGTCGAGGTTTTGGCGGACGACGTTGGACCGGGGGACTTTGGGGACGATTTCCGGCGCGAAGTAAGGGAGCATGAGCGCGCCGTTGTTGCCCGGCGGCGTGGCGTGTAAGGCTTGGGTAAACTGCTGCCAGTCCATGCCGTATTGGTCGCGCACGGCCTCGCGGGCCAAGCTGCCGTTGAGATAGCAAGTCAGGGCCATGTAGTGCGTGCCGTCGGGCGAGGCGAAGACCGCACCCTCGCCAGCCGCGGAGGTACGCGGCTGGTCCATGCAGGCAAACAGGGTGTCCGAAGTGCCCAAGCTCAGGGCGACTTGCCCCGGGACGACGAGGCCGAGACCGATGAGGCTGCACGGATTGTCGCCCGAAAAGGGCAACACGAGGCAGTCGTCCGCAAAGCCGTAGCGACCCACATAATAAGGGCTGATGGGGCCGACGGGCTGGCCCGAGGGGGCGATGGGCAGGAGTTTGGCGGCTAGGCCGGGAGCCGTAGCGTCGAGCGCGAGCGCACTCCACTGGCGAGCGGCAATGTCCATCATGTTGGTGCCGCTGCCATCGCCGGGATCAACGCCGACGAGCTGTCCTGCGAGCAGGCTGGCGACATAGGAGCTGACCAAGCCGATGTAGGTAGTGTCGGCGTAAGCAGCGGGTTCGGTTTGGTAAAACTTGCGGATCTGCGGGCCGCTGAAGCGCTCAAAGGCCGCGTTGCCCGTGAGTGCGAGCAGGCTTGCGCGCCCGCCGACGCCCGCTTCGATCTCGGCGCATTGCGAGGCCGTGGAAGTGTCCATCCAGATGGGAGAAGTTGGGCGAGCGAAGATGGCGGCGAGCTGGTCCTTGAGCGGCTGGCCGAGCGACAGGCGCGCTAGGGCTGGGCCGGCGCTGGCGTTGAGATAGACGGTGCCGTGCTGCTGGCCGCTGCCGGCGACAGCCCGCACTGCACCGAGATCGTGGCCTTGGTTGGCGAGCGTTTGCAGGAGCAGGTCCAGCGCTTCGGCCCACATTAGAGGTGCACTGTGGACCGCGCCCTCGCCGAGATCGAAGACGCCGTTGACGACCCCATACGTGGCTTTGAAGTGCTCGTCGAAGTTGATGGACGCTTCGGCGACGATGGTGCGCTGCTCCGCGTCGATGAGCAGACCGGTGATGGATTGGGTGCTAGAGTCAATGCCCAAATACTTGCTCATAGAAATGTCCCGGCGTAGTTTTTGTGAGCTATTTACACCAAAATTAACAAACAAACGCGCTGGGGAGAACAAAACCAATGGAAGTAGTGGCGGTGCAGCCCGAAATCGCGGGGACGCTGGCGACAGTGGACCCAGAAGTCGAGGCCATCATTCGCGCTGAAAACAGACGTCAGCACAATAAAATTCGCCTGATCCCATCTGAAAATTACGCCAGTCAAGCCGTACTCGAAGCCAGCGGTTCAATCCTGACGAATAAGTACTCCGAAGGATACGCAGGCGTGCGCTACTACGAGGGCCAGCGAGAAATCGACAAGATCGAGCGGCTTTGCGTCGAGCGCGCCAAGGAGGTTTTTGGTGCCCAGCACGTCAATGTGCAGCCCTATTCGGGCTCGCCGGCCAATCAGGCCGTGTACGTCGGCTTGTGCGCGCCGGGCGATACGGTCATGGGCTTGGCGCTGGCGCACGGAGGCCACCTGACGCACGGCGACCGGGTCAGTATCTCGGGGATGCACTACAAGTCCGTGCAATACGGGGTGTGCCGGGACACCGGCCAGATCGACTTCGACCAAGTCGAAGCGCTGGCCAAAGAGCACCGGCCCAAGCTGATCTTCTGCGGGGGCACGGCCTATCCGCGCATCATTGACTTTGCGCGCTTTGCCGAGATCGGGCATTCCGTGGGGGCCATCGTGGTCGCCGATATGGCGCATATTGCCGGGTTGGTGGTCGCCGGGGTGCATCCCAGCCCCGTGCCGCACGTGGATGTGGTAACGACCACAACTCACAAGTCGCTGCGGGGGCCGCGCGGCGGGATGATCTTATGCCGGGCGCAGTACGCTGAGGCCCTCGATAAGGCGGTGTTCCCAGGGTTGCAGGGCGGGCCGCACAACAACACCACGGCGGCGATTGCAGTCGCGCTCAAGGAGGCGATGAGCGAGGAGTTTAAGCGGTATGCCCAACAGATCGTCGCCAATGCCCAGACCTTGGCCGTCGCCCTGTCGGCGCGCGGTTTTGCCCTCAGCTCGGGCGGCACCGACAACCACCTGATCCTCATGGACATGACCGATAAAGGCATTACGGGTTATGCGATGGCCAAGGCGCTGGACGCGGCGGGTATCGTCTGCAATTTCAATCGCGTGCCCTTTGATCCGCGGCCGGCGCGCAAGCCCAGCGGCATCCGCATCGGCACGCCGGCGATTACCAGCCGGGGCTTTGGCACCGAGGAGATGAGACAGTTGGCCGAGTGGATGGAGCGGGTGGCCGAGGTGCGGGCCAATAAAGCGCTGGAACTCGACGACCGGAAAGCGGAGTACGCCGAAGTGGCAGCTGAAGTGCGGGCACTCTGCGCCCGTTTTCCGGCACCTGGCTTACTCTACGACGGCGGGGGAAGGCCGCTCTAAAAATGGACATATATCAAGAACTAGGCGTCGATCCCATTATCAACGCCGTGGGACCGGCGACGCGATTGAGCGGGTCGATCATGCACCCGGAGGTGGCCGAGGCGATGCGGCAGGCTTCGGAGCGCTGCGTGGATATAGCGCAGATGCAGGCGCGGGCTGGGGAGATTATCGCCGAGATCACCGGCGCGGAGGCCGGGTATGTGACGAGCGGGGCGGCGGCGGGTTTGTTGCTAGGGACGGCGGCTTGTGTGACCGGATTGGACCCAGGGAAGATGAACCGCTTGCCGGATACGTCCGGGATGAAGAGCGAAGTGATCATGGCGCGCAGCCACCGGAACTTCTACGACCACGCGGTGCGTTCGGTGGGGATTGAGTTGGTGGAAGTGGGGATTGCCGACCGCTTTTCCGGGGCCGGAGTGCGCGATGCGGAAGGATGGGAGATCGAGGCGGCGATCAGCGAGCGGACGGCAGCGATCGTGTACGTGGCATACGCGCACACGCAGCCGTCGCTGGAGGAGGTGGTGGCTGCGGCGCGCAAGGGCGGCGTGCCGGTGATTGTGGATGCAGCCGGTCAGCTCCCGCCGGCGAGCAACTTGCAGCGCTTCATTGCCACCGGAGCCGATCTGGTTGCCTTTAGCGGTGGCAAGACCATAGGCGGGCCGCAAGCTTCGGGGATTTTGTGCGGGCGGCGGGATTTGATCGCCTCGGCAGCGCTGCAACACCAGGACCTCGACGTGATGCCCGAGCTGTGGGAACCACCGGCGAGTTTGATCGATAAGTCGCAGCTACCCGGTGCCCCACAGCATGGCATTGGGCGGCCTTGCAAGGTCGGCAAGGAAGAGATCGCGGGTTTGGTGAAGGCACTGCGTCTTTTTGTCGCCGAGGACCCGGCGGCGCGACGGCGGCGCTGGTCTGCGCTGATGGAGGAACTGGTCGCCGCGTGTGGAGTGCTGCGACACGCCGAGATCGCGGTGGTAGCCGACCGCAAGCGCGTCGAGATTCCGACCGCGCGGCTGGTACTCGACGAGGAAGGCGCAGGCATGACGGCGCTGGAACTGGTTAAGGCGCTACAGGAAGGCCGACCGCAGATCGCCGCTAACCCGACCGATGTTTACGAAGGTGCGGTGATTTTTGGGCCGATGTGTCTCAAGGAGGGCGAGCCTGAACAGATCGCCCGACGGCTCAGGGAATTGCTCGGCTAGCAGACTAAAACTGCGCCCCCCAATAGGCGGCACCCAGCAGCGCGGTCTTGTCGTTGAGCACGACGTGGACGGGAATGGCCGCTAGCGGCTCGCCCATGCGGCCTTTGTCCATAAAGCCCTCCATAAAGCGGCCGTCGCGCAGCTTGGCGAGGATCTTGGGCGCGATGCCGCCGCCGACGAAACCCCCCCCCGAAGACATCAGCTTCAGCGCCAAGTTCCCCGCTTCGCGACCGTAGAGGAGCGCGAAGAGGTCGAGGGCCGCTACGGCCAGCGCAGAGTGGCTTTCGAGACCGGCGCGAGCGATGGCATCGGCGCGGTCGGGCTGTTCTGCCTCGGGGGCCAGAGAAGCGTCGGCGCGGTCGGGATGTCGTTTGCACAGGAAGTCGTAGATTGCGGCCAAGCCCTGGCCCGAGACGACCCGTTCCCAGCTAACGTGGCCATAGCGCTCGTTGAGGAAACGCCAAAGCTCGACTTCAAGCGCGGAACTAGGACCGAAGGTCGCGTGTCCTCCCTCAGAGGCGATGGCTGCGTAGCGGCCCTCGGTCCAGCACAAGCCCCCCTCACCTAGCCCGGTGCCGGCGGCGATGACGGCGATGTTACCCTTGGGGTCACGCTGACCTTGGTTGAGCGGACACAGGTCGTCCGGCTCCAACACCAAGGTGCCGTAGGAAGTCGCTTGCAGGTCGTTGAGCAGATGTACTTCGGTGCCGTTGAGTACCGCCGAAATTTCGCTGGGGTCGATGAGCCAGGGCAGATTGACGGCGCGAACGGGAAGCTGATGGACGGGGCCGGGTACGCCTAAGACCGTGCGGCTGGGATCGATCTGCGTCTCGTCGGCGAAGGCTTTGAGCAGCGCACCGGCGCTGGAGTAGGACGCAGTTTGGTAGCGCCGTTCGACGAGGGGGTCAAAGCCTTGGGCGGCTGGGTCAAAAGCGGCGAGGTACGTTTTGGTGCCGCCGACATCACCGGCGATGATCACAGGGGTGCCCACTTTCTCCAAGCCTCCCCGAGCAGATCGTTGGCTTCCTCGGGGCCGGCGGCACCGACCGGATAGGACGGCACCTCGCCCGATGAAGGTGCTTGCCAAGCGTCGAGGATGGGCGTTAGGAGTGCCCACGACTGCTCGATCCAATCGCTGTCTGAGTAGAGAGTCGCGTCGCCGAGCAGGCAGTCGAGGATCAGGGTCTCGTAAGCTTCGGGCGTGCGTCCGCCGAACGAATCGGCGTAGCTGAAGTCCATGTTGACGGTGCCTAAGTTGACATCGGGACCGGGGATCTTGCCGTTGAAGGAAAGCGAGATGCCCTCTTCGGGTTGGATGCGGATGGTGAGGGTGCTGGGGGATAGGGCGTCGGCTCGGGAGAAAATCAGGTGTGGAGGCTGGTGGAATTGCAGGGTGATCGTGCTGGTGCGCTTGGCCATGCGCTTGCCCGTGCGCACGTAGAACGGCACCCCTTGCCAGCGCCAGTTGTCCACAGTGAATTCGAGGGCGGCGAAGGTCTCGGTGCGCGAGTTGGGGGGCACGTCTTGTTCCTGCAGGTAGCCCGGCGCGTTCTCACCGGGTCCGTATTGGCCGCGGACCGCATAGCGGTCAACTTGACCGATGCGGATGGAGCGGATCGCCTTGAGCACCTTGAGCTTTTCGAGGCGCACGCTCTCGGCGTCAAACGAGGAAGGTGGCTCCATGGCAATGACGCAGAGAACCTGCAAGAGGTGGTTTTGGATCATGTCGCGCAAGGCACCCGATTGGTCGTAGTAGCCAGCGCGGTGCTCCACGCCGACGCGCTCGGCCGCGGTGATCTGCACGTGATCGACGTAGCGCCTGTTCCACAGTGGCTCAAAAATTGAATTGCCGAGGCGAAAGACGAGGATGTTCTGCACGGTCTCCTTGCCGAGGTAGTGGTCGATGCGGTAAATCTGCTCTTCGACAAAGACCGAATGCAGGGCTTGGTTGAGTTCGCGGGCCGAGTCGTGGTCGTGGCCAAAGGGCTTTTCGACGATGATCCGGCACCAGCCTTGGTGGTCTCGGTGTTGGTAGCTGAGGCCGGCGCGCCCTAGCTGCTCGACGATGTCGAGGTATATCTGCGGCGGCACCGAGCAGTAAAAGCAGCGATTGCCCTCGGTGCCGCATTCGCGGTCGAGGGTTTCGAGTCGTGCTTTGAGCGCGGCGTAGGTCACCGGGTCGCCCGGGTCGCCGCGCACGTAGTGGAACTTGGCGAGGAAGGCGTCGCGCGCGCTATCGTCGAGCGGGCCGACGAATTCGGCCAAGGACTCCCGCATCTTTTGGCGAAAGAGGTCGTCGTCCCAGGCGCGGCGGGCTACGCCCACTAGGTGAAAGGCTTGGGGCAGGCGACCTTGGTGTTGCAAGTGCCAGATAGCCGGCACCAGTTTGCGCCGGGTCAGGTCGCCCGAGGCACCGAAGATGACGAGGGCACAGGGATCGGGGATGCGTTGTTGGATCATAACGTATAGTCAATAAAAAAAGGCCACAGCGAACGCCATGGCCCCCCACACCGCCTCGTGTGAGCTTTGCAAATATACAAGCGTAGGCGCAAATCAACAAGTCGATTGCGCCGCTCAAGGCGCTGTGCGCGGCCACCCGGCTGTTGCTATATTAGTCGGCCAACTTTGATACGAGGGAATATGGGTCGGTATTTGGTCACGGGTGGGGCGGGGTTTATTGGTTCTCATCTCTGTCAGCGCTTGTGTGCAGAAGGGCACGCGGTGCGAGTGCTCGACGACTTGAGCACGGGGCGGCGCGAAAACTTGGCCGGAATCCTAGGCGAGATAGAGTTCGTCGAGGGCGATATCCGCGACGCGGCCTTGCTCGCCGAGGTGGTGCAACAGGTCGATTGCGTCCTGCACCACGCAGCCATCGGCTCGGTGCCGGTTTCGGTCGATCATCCTCTCGTCGAGCAGGAAGTCAACGCCGTGGGAACGCTGCGGCTTTTGCAAGCGGCGCGGCAGGCCGGGGTGCGCCGCGTGGTTTTTGCCAGTTCTGCCTCGGCGTATGGCAATAACCCGCAAATGCCCAAGCGCGAGGACATGGTGCCTGAACCCGAGTCGCCCTACGCGGTTTCCAAGGTCATGGGCGAGCACTACGCTCGAGTGTACAGCCGAGTCTACGGCTTGGAGGTGGTTGGCTTGCGCTACTTCAATGTTTTTGGCCCTAGGCAGGTGCCGTCTTCTCCGTACTCGGGCGTCATTTCGATTTTTGTCGCTCGGATGCGGACAGGCGAGGCGCCGACCGTTTGCGGCGATGGCCACCAATCGCGCGATTTTGTCTATGTCGGCGATGTGGTCGAGGCCAATATGAGGGCTAGTACTACTCCGGGAGTCGCTGGGCGGATATACAATATCGGCTGCGGCCGCAGCGCGTCACTGCTGGAATTGATCGCCGCGCTCAACCAGATTTTGGGGACCGAGCTGGTGCCGATGTTCGCCCCGCCTCGGGCTGGTGATATCCGCTTCTCGTCAGCCGATATATCGCGCGCCCGGGCCGAGTTGGGCTACGAGCCGAGGGTCGGGCTTGCCGAAGGGTTGGAGCGGACGATTGCGGCGTGGGAAGACTCCACCGCCGCGCAGCAATAAAAGGGATCGCTTATCGTGGCAACCATAGTCGATGGCAAAAAGCGCATCCCCTTTATGCGCGGGATGCTGGTGCACTACCTAATCGAACGCGGCTTCAGCTACGAAGACGCCCGCGCTGTGGCCAATGCGGTGCGCGCGTCTTTGGGCAAAGTAGAGTTCGTACGCAAGAAGGACATGGTGCAGCTCGTACATAGTGCCATTCGCAAGGGGTTCGGCACGTACGAGGCCGGCGACCTAATTTTCTGGGAGCGCCAACCCACCACTATCACCGTCGAGCGCAAGAGCGGGTCGCGGCCTTTCTCCAAGGAGTTGCTGTCGGATTCCATTCAGGCGTCTGGGCTGCCTCCAGACCAGAGCTACGAGATTGCGCAGACGATTGAAGCGCGCTTGATCGACCAGCGTCGCCAGCATATCGCGCACTGGGAGCTGGAAGATCTGGCGGCCGAGCTGATCGAAAAGTCCTTTGACAAGTCCTTTGCCGAGCGCTACCGCTTGTGGCGGGCTTGGGGCGATGTAGATAAACCCCTGATTATCCTCATCGGCGGTGCCAGCGGGGTCGGCAAGACTACGTTGGCGATTGCGCTGGCCAATTTGCTCGATATTCCTCGGGTGGTAGCTACCGATGACTTGCGCCAAGTCATGCGCCTGACGCTTGCACAGGAGCTGATGCCGGCCCTGCATGCCTCCTCGTACACCGCTTGGAAGGTCGCCCCTGCGGCCGGTCATCACGACGCGGTTGTCGCCGGATTTCGCGAGCAGGCGCGTAGCGTCTGCGTTGGGGTCAAGGCCATCATCAGCCGCTGCATCGAGGAAAACACCAGCGTCATCATCGACGGTGTACACTTAATCAGCGACATGCTGGACTTAGAGGGATACGCTGGCGACGCCTTTATCACGCCGGTGTGTTTGGAGCTTCCTGGCCGCGACGCCTTTGAGAATCGCTTTGCCCAGCGCGCCAGCGAGGCTCCGTCGCGCTCGGCCCATCGCTATATGGAGCACTTGGAGGATATTCTCAAAATTCAGGACTATCTCATTGAAACGAGTGCTGCCCACGGCATTCCGGTGATTACCACGACCTCGGTCGAGAGCCTGACGAGCGAGGTCGCCATGGTAGTGAGCGAGCAGTTGCAGGAGCAGGAGGAAATCCGCAAGGCCCTGAGTGCCTCCCGCAAGAAGCGCGCGGCCAATTGAAGCGGCGCGCCGCTCGTTGATTCGCCCAACCATAGATTGTATTGTATATTCCAAAAATCACGGCTTCTTAGCCGTGAAAACGCGTAACCAAGTTAGGATAGAAATGCTGAGCAGCAAAAAGAAAGGGGGTTCCACTTCTAGCAACGGCCAAGCGCTCAATACGATTATCGGCCGCGGTAGCTGCTTTGAAGGAAAGCTGACGGTGGAGAACAGCGTCAGAATAGACGGCGTATTCAAGGGCGAACTGACCTGCTCAGGGGAGCTGACGATCAGCCAGTCGGGCGAGGCCGATGCTACTTTACAGTGCAAAGACGCGTACATCGACGGCGTCGTGAATGGCACCGTGCGCGCCGATAAGGTGCGGTTGGACACGCAGTCGCGCTTTACCGGTGAAGTGCACACCGACTCGTTCACAGTCTCCGAGGGCGCGATCTTCCACGGGTCTTGTTCGATGGAAAACCACGAGAAGAAGGGGGCGTCGCCGACAGCAGGTGCCCAAGGCGGCGACGCTGCAAAGCCCTTCCCGTCCGCGCCTAAACCCCAAGTACAAAAGAAATAGCGCTTTACCACCTCGTTTTTGCGTGAAAAATCCATCTGCACCGCGTGCTGCCGATGGATTTTTTCTTATTGCCGATGAGCCAACGCGACCATACCGCGTCCAAGCGCCGCCGCCACCGCCGCTCGGCTCCAGTGGAGGAGATCGCGGTACCTCCGAGTGCTCGGAATCGGCCGGCAAAGGGCGCGTCGCCTACAGGCGGCTGGCGGCGCTGGCGGCGCGGTGCCCTAGCCAGCTTGGGCGCGTCGCCGGTTTTCCGTGCGTATATCTTTCTCGGCAGCATTGCCGCTATTCTGGCCTTCCTGCTCTACAACGAGTCGATCATCGCCGAATTGCGCGAACACGAAAAGAACCGGGTCGATCTCTATGCACACCTGATCTCGTTCACGCCGCAGGCATCGGAAGGCCAGATTCCCACCCTCTTTACCGAGGTGATTACCAAGGTCGATTTCCCGCGCATCATCACCAATCACCGCGGCGAGATCATCCAAGCCGAGGACATCGATACTTCGAGTTTCTTGGATAACTGGGCCTTTTGGCGCAGCGAAGCGGCGGACGCGCACGCCGTATCGACCGCTCGGCTACACAGGCTGATCGAGGAAATGGACCTCCAGAATCCGCCTATTTCCTTTTATTGGTCGCCAGAGACCCTGGGGCGGCTCTACTGCGAGGGAGGCCGAGTCATCATCGCGGATACGCAAGGGGCTATCGCGGCTTGGCAGGGAACAGGCCTGCCCGTGAACAGCGACACTTCGGCGACTGCCCTCGCCGAAGTGCAACGGGCGTTGCAGGAGATGGAGGGCGGACAACCGCTGCCCTTCAGCGTGCCGGCTGTTAGCTTCAGCTCTCTGCATTGGGACGGGACCAACGCGATCATCGCAGACATTGAGGGCCGATTTAGGGCTTGGGTGGGGGCTGGGCTACCGCCGGCCAGCGATGACCCCACCCAAGCGGTCCAAGATCAACTCCGGGCCTTTGTCGATAGCTTGGCCAGTCAGCGCGCCCCCCTAGAGTTCAGAATCCCGGCCGAGCACTATATTCACTACGGCGATACGAGCTTAGTCGGCCGCATTTCCCTCGCTCCTTTCGTGCAGATCGGCGTGTTGTTCCTCTTTATGCTCGTCGGCTATATCGGCTACCGCAACATCAAGCGCAGCCAACAGCGCTCGCTCTGGGTGGGCATGGCCAAGGAGACAGCTCACCAACTCGGGACTCCTCTCTCCTCGCTGTCCGGGTGGCTAGAGCTGCTGCGCGGTGAGGTCGCCACCGCCCCGAGGCCGGACCGAGACGAGCGTTGGGAACGCGTCGATCAGATGATCGGGGAGATACAGCAGGACATGCGCCGCCTCGACCAAATTGCCTCGCGCTTCAGCCAGATCGGCTCAGTGCCCGAACTAAAGGAAGAGGACGTAGCCGTCGTGCTGAAGGAGACGATCGAGTACTTCCGGCGTCGCGTCTCGCAGTTCGGGCGGCAGGAAATCGAACTGGAATGCCTAGGCGAGTTGCCTCCGGTGCCGATCAACGCCGAATTGATGAGCTGGGCTTTTGAGAATCTGTGCAAGAACGCCATCGACGCCATGGATGGCCAGACGGGCAGCTTGCGCATCCGCATGGAGCTTTTGCCCGAAGGCCGCGCCGTGCAGATCGCGTTTCAGGACGACGGGCGCGGCATTGAACCCGAGTACGTCAAGCGCATCTTCGAGCCGGGGTTCAGCACCAAGAAGCGCGGCTGGGGGCTGGGGCTGGTGTTTGTCAAGCGCATCGTTGAAGAATACCACAAGGGCAAGATCAGCTTGGTGCAGAGCGCGCCGGACGAGGGCACGACCTTTGAGGTGATTTTGCCCTTGGGTTGAGGAACGGGCGCGGGCTTAGATCGTCATATTAAGAATGACATTTTACAGATAAAGGCGGCGCATGGAAGGGGATAAGCGAAAGATACTCTGGGCCGACGACGAGATTGACCTATTGCGTGCTCACCGGCGCTTTCTCGATGAAAGGGGCTACGCGGTGACGCCGGTGAGCAACGGCAAGGATGCCATCGCCCTGATTGCCCAAGCCCCCTTTGACATCGTGCTGCTCGACGAGATGATGCCGGGGCTGGACGGGCTTTCGACCTTGGAACAGATCAAGAGGGCCGATCCCAACGTGCCGGTGATTATGATCACCAAAAACGAAGAAGAACACTTGATGGATGAGGCCATTGGCCGCCGCATTGACGACTACCTGACAAAGCCGGTCAACCCCAGCCAGATCTTCATGGCTTGCAAACAGCTCCTCGACACGCGGCAGATTCGCCAAAGCCAAGCCGGGCAGCACTACGTCTCTAGGGCCGGCCAGATCCGCGACCAGATTGCGGGCGCAGGCACTTGGCAGACTTGGGTTGACGTACATCGACAGCTCTGCGAGTGGGACATCGAAGTGGAGCGCTTGGGCGACGCAGGTCTCGGCCAGATGATTGGGGATCAGCGGCGCGAATGCAATCGCGAGTTTGGGCGCTTTGTCGAGCAGCATTACACGCGCTGGATAGCGGACGAAGGCGATTCGCCGCCGCTGTCAGTGGATGTGGTGCCCGAGTTCGTGGTGCCCTATCTCGAACAGGGCCGGCAGGTATTCTTTGTTGTGGTCGATTGCCTGCGCTTAGATCACTGGATGGTGATGGAGCCCCAATTGGCCGAGTACTTCAACATCAAGCGTTCCTACCACTACTCGATTTTGCCTACGGCTACACCCTTTGCGCGCAACGCGATTTTCAGCGGGCTGTTCCCCAAAGAGATCGCCGACAAGTACCGCACCATGTGGGGCGAGGCCCAAGACAACGAATACAGTCTCAACCGGCACGAGCACCAATTCATCGACGACTTGGTCCGCGACATGGGCATCGCGCTCAAACCGGGTTCGCACTACGTCAAGGTGCTAGACACGAGTGAGGCGCGGAAATTGACCCGCAAGATACCATCGCTGGGCAAGTGGCCGCTCGTGTCGGTGGTGTACAATTTCCTCGACATGCTGGTACACAGCCAGGCGCAGTCGGATCTGCTCAAGGAAATGGCACCTAATGAGGCGGCCTTTCGCGCATTGGTGCAGACGTGGTTTGGCAATGCGTCGCTCTTTGAGACCCTCAAGAATATTGCCCAGACCGATGCGGTTGTGGTGCTGACGACCGACCACGGCTCAATGCGCGGCACGCGCGCTTCGGTGGTGTACGGGGACCGCAGCACGTCTTCGAGCCTGCGCTACAAGTATGGCCAGAATCTCCGTTGCGAGGAAAAAGACGCGCTGCTGATCGCCGACCCGGAGGCCTACGGGCTGCCTTCGACGGGCCTCGGTCATAGCTTCGTCGTCGCCCGCGAGGACTTCTACTTCGTCTATCCGACCCAGTTCAACAAGTACCAACGCCGCTACAAGGGCAGCTTTCAGCACGGCGGCGTATCTCTGGAGGAGATGATTTTGCCCGTGGCGATTATGGAGCCCAAGTAGGGAAAGTGAAAAAGGTTTTCACCACGCACTCGGCGGCCCAGACCCACGCGCTGGGCGCTGCGCTGGGCCGGCGTTTGGCACCGGGCGATGTGGTTGCCTTTCGCGGCGAATTGGGCAGTGGCAAGACCTGCATGATCCAAGGCGTGTGCGAGGCTCTGCAAGTGGCCGATTACGTCACGAGCCCGACTTTTATCCTGATTAACGAATACGCCGGGCAATGTAGAGGCCGCGATCTGCCCGTCTATCACTTTGATCTCTATAGGCTGGGGGGCGCTGACGAGCTTGAGGAATTAGGGGCAGAAGAGTACTTTTACGGCCGTGGTGTCTGCTTGGTCGAGTGGGCCGAGCGCGCCGATGGCTCGTTGCCCGATAGGTGCTGCCATGTATGGCTAGAGCACGGCGAGGCTTGTGAGCGGCGGATTACTTTGCAAGGGGATGGGGTGGACGAAATAGAGTTCTGAGAAATTGGCCAAAGGGAGGGGACTTTGCAGCGGCTGATACTGTGCCTTTGCATTACCGCTGGACCGGCAGCGGCCGACAGAGCCGAGTTGACGAGCTTGGTCGATAGCCCGACGGCCGGGCTAGTCAACAAAGGCCACTATGCGGTGAATGTTCGCCTGTTTGCCGACGGGGGGGCTGTCGGTCGCTTGCACGTCGGCGTGCTCAAGCGTCTGAGCGTGGGCGTGTCTTTTGGTGGCGAGCAGCTTATTGGTACGGGTGCGGTTGATTGGTACCCGCGAGTGGGAGTGGCCGCTCGATGCCGGATCCTCGAAGAGGGCTACACGTGGCCGGCGCTGCTCTTGGGCTTCGATACTCAAGGCGTCGGGCCGTATAGAAGCCGGCGCTACCAAGTCAAATCCAAGGGAATCTACTTGGTGTTGAGCAAGAATTATACCTCAATGCTTGGGGAACTCGGCATCCACGCGGGTGCCAATCTGTCGCGCGAGGACGACGACGATGGCGACTGGTCGGCGTGGTTTGGTATAGACAAGAGTTTGAGGTTCATGGCCCTATTCGCCGAGTACGACTTGGGCCGCAACAACGGCCTACAGAATCAGGGCGTGGGAGGAGGCTATTTGAATGTCGGAGGGGCTTGGGCCGTATCGCCGCAGCTAAGGGTCGCGTACTATCTCAAAAACGCGCTGGAAAGCGATCACTTCAGCTCCCAATCCATTCGGGAGTTGTCCGTCACTTACAGGAGGAAATTCCGATGAAGATACTGGCTATTGCTTTGCTTTGCGTTTGGGGCCGTGGCGCAGTGGCTCAGGAGGAGCGGGCCATCGACAATTTCGCCGGGGTCGGGGTGCGGGCCATGGGTATGGGCGGTGCCTTTGTTGGGGTGGCCGATGACTTCACGGCCATGTACTGGAATCCGGCGGGCTTGGCCCAGATGCAGCATCGCGAGGTGCAGGTGTCTTTCCTGCGCAATAGCCGCGCCAATGACTCGGTTTTCAACGGCACTGCGGGGAGAAGCGAGTTGACCAATACGCGCTTTGGCTCACTGGGCTTTGTCTATCCCTATCCGGTTTATCGCGGTAGCTTGGTCTTGGCGGCTGGCCTGACCCGCATCAAGGACTTCGACTGGAGCCTCAATCGCCAAGGCGACGACCAGGGCCTTGCTGCCGATCACGCCTTCCAGCACGAGGGCGAGTTGGCCTTGGCCGGTGTGTCTGCGGCCATTGACGTGTCGCCGGCCGTTTCGCTGGGTGCGACCTTGGGTTTGGTCAGCGGCGAAGACCAAGCCGTCAATGAATTTGACTGGGCGGATTCGCAAGACAAATTCCACGGGCAGCGCTATTTCGCGCGCGACACCTTTACAGACGAATACCAGTGGACTCCGTATGCCGTCTTGGGCGCGATGCTGCGCACACCGCGGGACAAGCCCCGCTACAGGTTGGGCGCGACGTTTGCCACCGGGGGGACGCACAAAATTCGCTACAAGTTTAACGGTCCTGTATCCTATGATGAAATAAATCCCTGTAACCCAGACGACTTACTCGAAGCTGACCTTGGCTTAATTGAGTGCGATGACGGGACTGTAAAAAAATTCGCGGACGAAGAGGTGAACAACACGTACCAGCTCGCGCTACCTTTTGAGTTTGGCGTGGGCGCTTCGGCCGAGGCCCTGCCGGGCCTGACGCTGGCTGGCAGCCTGCATTTGGCCGAGTGGTCGCAGAGCGAATACAAGGGGGCCGACGACGATGGCTTGCGCGCTGACACCTCGTTTGAGACGCAGTACAGAGACGTCTTGCGCTACCACTTCGGCGTCGAGTACCGGGTGCCGGTCGTCGCGCTGGATCTGAGGGCAGGCTACTTCGTGGACCCGGTTCCCTTTATCGGCCCGCGCGACCCCGGCTCCGACGATCCGCCCATCCACATTGAGGAAGACCGGCGCTTTATCACTCTCGGGGCCGGGATATTGATCGACGAGGCCATGCAAATAGATATAGCTTGGGTGTGGGGTGCGTTTAAGCAAGTAGAAAAATACTCAGACAACGTCCTTAGCGAGGACTACGCAATCAATCGCCTCGTCGTCGGCGTGGGCTACAACTTTTAGGGATCTTTTTTTGCTTCAGTCGCCGGTTTGTGTATATTTCAGGTCCAGAGATGAGTTTAACGCCCCTTGAGGAGGGTTAAGTCCATGAAAACGAAGGCTTTGATTTTGTGCTCGGCCCTGTCGCTAACCGCGCTGATGGCCAGCGGCTGCTACACGGTGCTCAGCAGCCCGTACGAGGTGGCCAACCTGCACGACGAGGATCTGGCCCGCGCCAAGAGCCGCGATGTAGAGGCACCGACGATTGGCCAGTTCGACGACCGCGACTACATGGACGATTTCTACCGCTATCCGGGTGTGCGCGGTGGCTACGGTGGCTATGGTGGCTATGGTGGCTACGGTGGCTATGGTGGCTATGGTGGCTATGGTGGCTATGGTGGCTATGGTGGCTATGGCTATCCTTCCTACTACGGCAGCTACAATCCCTACTATGGCGGCTATGGGCCCTATAGTTATGGCTACGATCCGTACTATCGGAGTTCGGGGGGTTACTATGTGCCACCAGGTTATGAACTGGTCAACACGCGCCAGCTCGACGATTTGCGCGCGGCGAGCCGGCTGAATACGACGCCGATGACTACCGACCCCGCAGCGGCTACCCGAGTACAGCGCCGCGAAGAAGAAGTGTGGCAGCGGCGGGTAGAACCTCGGGTCCGCAATGCGCCTACGCCCACGCCGCGGTCCTCGGTCAGCTCGCCGCCGAGTGCGTCAGCGACGAAAGCGCCCGCAACGACGTCGGCACCAGCCTCCAAATCGTCCGCGACAAAGGAGTCGGCCAAGCCCAAGAAGCGACGGCGCTGATTTTTCGATAGAGACGCAAAAGAAGCGGAGGGCCACGAAAGGCTCTCCGCTTCTTTTGTTAGTCGCCGCTTAGATCAAAGTGGCGGGCCTGCGGCTTGGGCGGCGGGGCGATGCGGAAGAGGAAGCGTTGCAGCGGGCGGGCGAGGGCCATGAGCAGTTGGCGCTCGCCTTGTTTATTGCCGCCGAAGAGCTGTAGTTGCACCGGCTGGTAGTTGCGCTGCGTGCCCCCCTGTTGCCAGACTTGGTGGGTGTTGAGGTTGATCAGGCTGACCTTGAGATCTATCGTCAGGTCTATGCCGGGGTTGGGCGACATGCCGTAGGGCGTGGGCGACATGGGCATCATCCGCGCCTGTAAGTGCCTCAGCTCGACGAAGACTAAGGCGTCGAGCTCGAGTTCTTCCCTGAGAACGGCCTGTATCGAGTCTTGGTGGACGCTCGTCGAGTCGAGGCGAATATCCTTGAGCTTGTAGGTGATTTCGTCTTGGTTCATCACCTCGGTCTTGGGCATGTTGCCGAGGCTCCGGACCACGGCGTTGGACAGACGCGCCAGGACCTTCTCGATGTCTAGCTCTCGGAAGGGTTCGATGTTGGTCGCGCAAACGACGCCGATGTGATCGACTTCAGCGAGGAAGGGGCGCAAGACCGGGTCGGGTTGCGACGGGGCGCGGAATTCCACTCGCGTGAAAGCTCCGCGGCCGCTGCAGCCCGCTAGGCCAATAAGCAGTGCAAGGGCAGTAGCGCGGATCAAAAGCTCCGTCCAAAGCTGAAGTGGAACTTGAAGTCCGAGAAGTTGCCTTGTAGGTCCATCTGCTTGGCGAATTCAAAGTTCATCGGCAGCAAGAAGTACATTAAGAGGCCGAAACCGACGCTGGCGTGTACCTGCCGCGGGGAGGACGCGGGTGGGGCGTGTGGATTGTGGAAGGGCCACAGGTCGATTTCGTCGCCCTTGTCCCAAGCCATGCCCACATCCACAAACAGGCTGCCGTCAACCGCCGGAATCAGAAAGGTGCCGGGCCAGCCAAAGAGGATGCCACGCACAAAGGGGACGCGCAGCTCGGCATTGGTCAGCAGGACCCGGCTGCCAGTGAAGGCCGAGAACTGATAGCCGCGCAGCGGGCCGGTATTGAGGTTGAAGCCCGTATAGAAGGGCAAGTACCAAGTCGGCCCCCCTAGGTTGTATTCGAGGGCGTCGCGGCCCAAAGACCCCACGCTATAGGCTCTCAGGCCCAGCACCGACCAACGCCCTAGCCGCAAGTAGTGACGATAGTCGAATTCGAGGTGCGAGAAAGAGCGCGTGGCCGACCCGAGATCGAGCGTGCGCCCCACCGAGAGGAAGTAGCGCTTGCCGGCGGTGGCGCCCAAAAGACCGTAGGTAATGGAGTCGTGGACGTATGCGGTCTTGAACAGATGAGTACTGGTAGCAGTAGAATCTGCTTCGTAGAAGGGATGGACCTGTTCTTCTTGCTCGCCGACATAGGTATAGCTCAGATCGAGGCGGCGATAGAGGTCGAGCGGATAGCTGGCGTTGGCCAAGGCACCGCGTTGCTGGACACGGCTCGTGCCCCGAGTCGGGGGGCGGCCTGGGACGATGAAGTTGCGGTCGTTGAAGAAGTACTGGTTCCAATTGAAAATGGATACGCGGTATGTGGGCCGCTTGCCGTAGTAGTTGTAGCTAGCGGCAAAGTTGAAGTCATTGCTGATGTCCTGCGCGGCCACGTAATCCGTGGCCAAGATCAGCGAGTGATTGCCCAAAAGGTCGCTCATGCTCAACTGGGCAACCGACGATAAGAACCCATCGAAATAGCCCATCTGTACGGAGATGCCGTCGAATTCGAGCTTGGGGGTGTAGCGGCGACGGCGCAGTTCCAATTCGCCGTCGTCGTCGTCGGCAGCGGCGAGTTGGACGGGGGCTTGCGGCTCTTGGGATTCGGTGGGGGGCAACGGGCCGCTGGCACCGGCTAGGAGCACGGCGTCGTCCGAGAGCCCCTGATCCTTCAGGGCCGAGACCTGCCCTAGGTTTGGGATGCCGCCTTGGTCGGAGAGCGTGGCGTCGCCCAGTACTACGGGCCGCGCCGGGGGCGTCTCTGGGGCTGGCTCCTCGGCGGCTGGCGGCGCTACTTCGGCTGGCGGCGCTGCTTCGGCTGGCGGCGCTGCTTCGGCCACGCGCGCCAGTAGCTGTGCGTCTTTGCGCTTGACCTCGGGCCATTCGGGCATGGCCATCCGGTAGAGGTGGCTGCGGCCCTTGAAGTAGGTGTTGAACACGATCTGCCGCCCATCGGGCGAGAGGGCGGGGTTCATAATGCCGCTGAGGCTGCGGGTCAGGCGGAATTCGCGGCCCTCGTCGAGGTGATAGACGAAGAGATCGTTGATCTTGTCGCGGGTGGAGACAAAGAGCAGCTTGTTACCTTCGGGCAGCCACTGAGGCCACAGGTCGTCGGTGGGGCTAGATATGGCCGCGTGCGCCATGCCCTCGGTTAGATCGTAAATTTTGATGTCGAACTGGTTGCGGTACTTGGTGCTAAAGGCGATGTGCTGGCCGTCGGGCGACCAGCTCGGATAATCTTCGCGCTCGGGCGTGCCCGTGAGCTGGCGCCGCTCGCCGCTCTGCACGTCAATGATGTAGAGATCGCTCTGGCCCTGCCCGGTGCCTATAAAGGCAAGTTGGCGGCTGTCGGGTGCCCAGGTTAGGCTCTCGACGAGATCCATATCGGGCATGGTCAGGGTCTCCACAAGCTCCTTGTCGTAGAGATCCCACAGCATGATGCGGTCGCGGGGGCCTTCTTTGGCGACAAAGGCGATGGTCTGGCCGTCCTGTGCCCAAGCCACGGTGCCGCTGCCGATGCTGAGGTGATCGTAGTCGGCGGCGCGCATGCTCTCGGTGACGCGCTCGACGAGCGAGGCATCGCGCAGGCGGATGATGTCCACGTGCTGTTCGATCCCGTCTGAGGAGTGGACGGCGAGCATGTCGCCGCTGAGCGACCAGCAGGCGCTAGAGAAACTGTGGATATTCTCGTCGTCGCCTATTTCCTCGGCAAATTCGGAGGTGTAGTCGCGCGTCTGCAAGAGAGGCCAGTAGGTTTTGCGCATCTGGGCCGACCAGCGCTCGTCGAGGGTTTTCAAGTCCATGCCGATCAGGCGATCCATGAGCTTGTCGGTGTCGTGCTGGCTGTCCCACAGGCGGAGGATGCGGCTGATTTTTTCGGGGCCGTACTGCTGGGCAATGTATTCCATGAGCGCGTGGCTCTGCTTGTATGCGAGGAATACGTTGCCTTGGCCCCAAGCCTGATTCATGGTTTCGACGGGGATGAGGCCATCGGTGAGCACGGCGTCGCGGAGGACCATCTCATCGACGGTGTTGCGGCCCGGGGTGGTGTATTCGGCCATGCCCTCCATGAGCCAAGTGGGCGGCTGAACGATCGGGCTGGTAATGCGGCGAATGGGGCCTTTGTGAACGATGTCGTACTGGAAAATGTGGGTCAGCTCGTGGACGAGGACATTGCGGAACTCGTCGAGGTCGCCCGCAAAGGGGACGACCATGCGGAAGCGCAGTGGCTCGGCAAAACCGGCGACGCCGGGTGGCAGAAAGTCGGGGAAGATATTGGTCTGCTGGAACTGGTAGTGAGACTGATAGATGACGACCGGCGGCCGGTGCGAAAGCTCGTGGTGCAGGATTTGGCTGATGTGATCGTAGCCCTCTTCGAGGGACTCGATCGCCTGCACGGCCAGATTCTGGAATTCAGGCTCGAAGTGAAGCTCTATGTGCTCGCTTTCGAGGATCTCCCACTGGAAGTCTCGGTAGCGGACCTTGTTTTTCCCGAATCCCTGCTGTAGCTGCAAGGTGAGGATGTCTTGGGCGCCGAGGTCTGCGGTGCCCCAAGCGAGCAGGGCGGCGCAGGCGAGGCTGCGGAATCTCGTTATAGCCTGCACGTTCACTCTCCCGTGGATGTAGGTGAATTGTCCGGGCGTCCGGTCCGCGGCGGCTGGCCATGGTCCAACTTGAATATATCAAGTGAGCCTGTGGAGTCGCTGCTGGCCTGCTGGTATTGTTGCAAGTGGCGCAAATTGGCTGCATAGACTTCTTGGGCAGGGTTGAGGGCCCACGCCCGGCCGTAGAATTCAGTGGCTTTGTCGGTCATGCCGAGCCGCTCGTAGATGACCCCGAGGTTGTTGTGCAGGCTGGCCGACGAGCTGTCTTGCGCTAGGGCGCGTTCCATGTGCGATTGGGCCTCGTTCCACATGGCGTTCTCGATGCACCAGAGCGCGTATTTGTTGACCTGCTCGATGTTTTGCAACTGCTGGCGCGAGCGCTTGGGGCGATCTATGACGACTAGCGCCGGCGTGGGTTGGACGGCTGCTGCGCTCGTGGCCGTGGTGTCGGCGGCTTGGGCTTGCTCGTAGCCGAAGGGTTCGCCCGCTGGCGGCCTGCGGACCAGCTCTAGACAGCCGTGCAGACACAGCGCGCCCAGGCCAAAGGCCACGAGGTGCAAGGTATTTTTTATCGAGCAATTCACGCGCAATTTTCCCCGGCGCGAGGTCGTTATCGCCTTGCGCCATTGTTATAATTAGGAATATAACACACAGAAGCGCTTTGAACTATTTTTCACACTTCTGCCTTCACGAGCTATCTGTTCCCATCCGGCGACGAGCTAATTCGGTGCCGCATAAGAGCAAGTAAAAAGGCGCGTTATGGCAGAGCTTGGTTATAGAGAGACATCGCAAGGGGGCGATTCGTTCCTTTTACCGCCGTCCGCTGGCGGTCCACCGCAAGCTGCGCGGACCGGTAGCACCCCATCTGCGGATTGACCATACTTAATGCGGGCAATGCGGACTACTGCATAGCGTATAAAACTACTTTAGCGAGGGGCGATCTATGCTGAATCGGGTCCTTAATATTGCGGCGGCCTTGGCGTTCGCGTGGGCTTGTCCGAGCGGCGCCCAGCCGGTCCACGAGACAGTCGGCCGGCGCCCGACCATGGTGCCGCTGCTGAATTTCAGCTCGGACGACGGCACCGGATACGGGCTGCGGGCCAATCTCTTCGAATACGACGGCCAGAGCGTACCCTATCGCCGCAAATACAGCGCCCAAGTATTTATCTCAACCAAGGGCAAGTGGGTACACCGCCTGCTCGTCGACACGCCCGAATTCCGGCCCGGCCGGCGGCTCGAGGTCGAACTGGTCTACGAGAAGGAAGATTTCGCCAATTACTACGGCGGCCTCAGCGACGAGGATATCGCCGGGTATTCGCGGGCCCAGAGGACGTTCCGGCACGCTTTCCCGGAGTTCAAGGTCAAGTGGATCCGCACCCTGCGCTTCCCCTGGCGTCTGCGCATCGGGGGGCGTTTGAGCCACAGCGATATCGAGCCGAATGCCGCCGATGGCATCCTCTCCGCGCTCGACCCCCTCGGCGCAGATGGGGGCGCGTTCGCCCAGTTCGTCGGCTCGCTGCGCTACGACACGCGCGACAACTACAACAACGCGACTTCGGGCGTGCTGGAGGAGTTACTGGTGGACTTCGGGGTTGGCGGCGGCGGAGATTACCGGGGGGGGACGCTCAGTTTCGACCACCGGCACTTCCATACCTTGGGGCGCGGGCTGGTGGCCGCCAACCGCCTGCGCGTCAATTGGACCATCGGTGCCCTACCCTTCTACGAGGAACTGGACATGGGGGGCAGCGGCACGGTCCGCGGCATGGCCAGCGCTAGGGACCGGGGCGAGGCGCGGATAGTGTTCAACGGCGAGCTGCGCTGGCGCGGGCTACCGGTATGGCGCCGGCAGCACCTGTATCTGGGGCTAGTGGCCTTCGGCGACATCGGGCAGATCTTCGCCCGCGACGCACTGCCGACGAGCAGTGGGTGGCGCGGCGGCAGCGGCATGGGAGTGCGTTGCCACTGGCAGAGCACGATCGTGCGGGCCGATTACGGCACCTCGGGCGGCCGCAGGGCACTATACATCACTTTTTCGCAGGTTTTCTGAGAAGCGGTCTCAAAACCCCTATCGGCTGTCTCCCGACGGCAAGGTATCCGCAGATGAACGCAGATGAACGCAGAGGTGAAATGACGTTGGGCGGAGCGCACTTAGAATTTTGAGACGGCTGCTGAGGACCTCGGGGCGGCATGGAACTATTCTCGGCGCGCCACCTGTTCTGGATCGGGGTGGCCGCGCTCTTCGCTGCGGGCTGCGCCAATATGAGGCGGTGGCCGCCGGTTGGGCGAGCCCATGCGGCCTTCCGGCTCGCGCTTTTCGCCCTGGTGCTGGTCAACGAACTCGGCTGGTTCGCCTATCGGCACTTCGCCGCTGGCATCCCCATCGCCGACAACTTGCCCCTGCACCTGTGCGACCTGTCGGTATTCGTCCTGTTCGCCGGGCTGGCAACCGGTGGGAGGTTGTGGTCTGAGTTGGCGTATTACGCGGGGGTGGTCGGTGCTCTGCTGGCGGTGTGTTTCCCGGCAATCTCGGAGACCGGGTCGATCCGCCTCATCGCCGAGATCCGCTATTTCCTGACCCATGTCGCCTTGGTCGGCGCGGGGTTCTATTTCACCTTTGGGTGCCGCTACCGCCCGCCGGTGCGGGCGATCCTGCGCAGCTATATCGCCGTCCACCTCTACGCCTTGGCCATTACCCCGATCAATCTCTATCTCGGGACCAATTATTTTTTTACGCTCTCGGCACCGAAACAGCTCGCCTTTATCCACGCCTACCCGCACTGGCTCTTCCTAGTGGCCGTCTCCGCCATTTTTCTCACCGTTTTCGCTCTAATGCACCTGCCCTTCGCGTGGCAGCGGCGGGACAGGGATCGCGCGTCCGCTCGCTAAGCGTCGCGGCGATTGAGGTGCCTGTAGCAGGCCGTGGTGCTGAGGAGCAAGTAAAAAGGCGCGTATTGCGCCCACAGAACCCACGGCTTTTCGCGCCACACGCCTTCGCTGCCATAGCCGATCTGCACCTCGTAAGCAAGAAAGATCAAGCCGCTGAGGAGCATCCAAGCGGGGCTGGGGAAAAAGACGAGGAACGGGAGGACCCAAAGCAAGTACCAGGGATGCACGGTCGGCGAGAGCAAGACGTAAGCACCGAGGGTTGCAAAGGCGGCTCGGTAGGGGTCGCGGTAGCGGATTTGGACGCCGAGAGCCACGAGAGCGAACAGGGCCGTGCAGAGCCAGCGAGCGTGTGCGTAGGCATGGACGTCCCACGGCTGTAAGGCAAAACTCAGGAGTGAGTAGGCCGCCGCGTTAAAGTGCCAATGTTGCACGTAGGTCAGCAGGCCCGTCGCGAGCTTTTCCCCAGCGTCGGCAAAAGGCCAAAAGGCCAATAGCCCCAGTGTTGGAAACAGCAGCAGGGCACCCCGCTTGCGAAAGTTGAGCCAAGCGGCGCGAGGGCGACGCCAAAAAGTGGGCAGCAGCGCGAGGGGCACTAGTTTGACGAGAAAGGCTCCGGCGAGGGCGCAGACGGCTGCGGCCCAGCGCTGGCTGTGGAGTGCGTACAGGGCCGCGAAGAGGAGCAGGACACCCAGCGCGTCGATGTGGCCGCTGCCGGCGACTTCGACTAGGGGCAGGGGATTCCAAGCGTAGAGCACGACGCGGCGCGGATCTTGGCCGCGCCGGACGAGGCTATGTGCCAAGAGCAGGCAGAGTCCCCAATCGCAGAGTAGCAGGGCCAATTTGAATGCGGCCGGCGTCGCGCTTAGCAGGCAAATCGCGCGAAAGAAAAGCTGCGCTAGCGGCGGATAGATCGTGGGAATGGCGGCGTGGTTGACACTGTGGTAGAGGGCGTCACGCAGGTGCGCTACCTGCGGTGCCGAGGGCGCGTAGAGGTACGGGTTGATATCGGCTAGCTGGACGCGGCCATCCCAGACGTAGCGGAAAATATCGTCCGAGAGCGTCGCCGGGCTCCACCACAGCGTCAGGCGGAAGACGAGGGCGGCTCCGAGGATCAGGTGTGGTCGTCCGGGGGGCGCACCTTGGCGCAAGACGAGATAGGCTGCGAGTACGCAGCAGATAAAAGCTGGAAAGACGCCGGCCCACAGCGCTCCGATCTGGCGCTGGAGATCGCCGAGGGAGACCAGATAGCAGCAGCACGCTTCAATGGCACTGGCGAGCAGTAGCAGGCGGATGGACACGTCAGCGCTCGACGCGCCGAGCGCCGACATAGCGGTGGTGGAAATAAGGGTGGTTGAGCGAGGTAATGGTCGCGCCGGTGCTCACGCCCACATGGGCGAAGCGCCCCTTGCCGAGATGGATCCCAACGTGGGAGACGCCCGGTCCTGAGAAGGTATTCCTAAAGAAAACCAGATCCCCTGGTTTGAGGTCCTGTCGTCGGCTGACGGTGCGGCCGACGCCGTACATCTGCTTGGCGGTGCGGGGCAATTCGATGCCATAAGTCTGGCGGAAAATGGCGCGGGTAAAGGCCGAGCAGTCCATGCCAGCGCGGGTGGTGCCGCCCCACTTGTAGGGTACGCCGAGATACCCTTCGACGACGCGAGCGAGGCGGCTAGGGCTGGCGCGGCGGCGTTCTTTGAGTTCGCGCACCACGCTGTCCGAATCCTTGGAGTCGGCGGTATAACGCGGTGCCGAGCGGATGGAGCAGCTACAGGTGGCGAAGAGGCACAAGAGGATAAAGAGGTGCAACATCGGTGCCCCGTTATCACGGGTAAGAGAAAAACCCCCGACCCGTCTTACGGCCCAACGCGCCCTGTTGGACCATCTCGCGCAGCAGGGGGCAGGGGCGGTATTTGGAGTTGTCTAGACGCTGGGCAAACGATTCGAGGATATCCAAGGTTACGTCGAGTCCGACGTAGTCGGCCAAGGCCAGCGGCCCTAGGGGATGGCTCGCCCCCAGCACCATCACCCGGTCGATGTCTTCGGCGCTGGCCACGCCTTCGGCGAGGGCGTAGATGGCCTCATTGATCATGGGAAAGAGGATGCGGTTGACCGCAAAACCGGGGCTATTGGCGACCGCGACGGGGGTCTTGCCTAAGTCTTGGGCCAAGGCCATGACCGCGGCAAAGGTCTCGTCCGAAGTCTCAGTTGTGCGCACCACTTCGACTAGGGGCATGATCGGAGGCGGGTTGAAGAAGTGCATGCCAATTACCTTGTCCGGCCGGCCGACCGCAGCGGCGAGAGCGTCGATGTCCAGGCCGGAAGTGTTGCTGGCGAGGATGGCCTCTGGCCCGGCACATTGTCCGAGTTGGGCAAAGACGGCGAGCTTGAGGTCTAGGCGTTCGGGCACGGCTTCAACGACCATGTCGGCGGTGCCGACGGCAGCGAGTTGGTCGATTCCCTGCAGCGCGGCGATGGCCGCTTCGCTGGCGGCTGGCTCTAGCCAACCTTTGGCGGCTTGTTGGCGCAGGCGTGCGGCGATGGTGGCCAGCCCTTGTTCACGGGCGCAGGGGTCTGCGTCGTAGAGCAGGACTTCCCTGTTGGCTTGGGCCAAAACTTGGGCAATGCCGCGTCCCATAGTGCCGGCCCCGATGACGGCAATGCGTTTGAGATTCATATCATCGCCCAGAGGTGGGTTTTAATCGGACGTACCATGTTACCCCATAATCGCAAGAGGTTATTAACTAGCGGCTTACTAACTAAATATATTGCGAGAGCCAAGAGATCGCCTAGATTGATTGCCTCGCCGCTGAGGCGAAAAGTAAAAGCAGAGGAGAATCAATGGCAGCAGAGCAAGGAAAACTAAGGAGCGCCGACTGGTTTGGACGCGAGGACAAAGGCGGGTTCATTCACCGTAGCTGGATGAAGCGCGGCCTGCCCGAGCACGAATTCGATGGCCGCCCGGTCATCGGCATCTGCAACACGTGGTCCGAGCTGACGCCGTGCAATATCCACTTTCGCGACTTGGCCGAAGCCGTCAAGCGCGGCGTGTACGAAGCCGGAGGGTTGCCCGTGGAATTCCCGGTCACCTCGCTGGGCGAGCCCATCATGCGCCCGACAACTATGCTCTTCCGCAACTTGGCGAGCATGGACGTGGAGGAGTGCGTTCGCGCCAATCCAGTTGACGGCGTGGTGCTCCTGACCGGGTGCGACAAAACCACGCCGGCGTGCTTGATGGGGGCGGCTAGCGTCGATCTGCCGACGATTGCCGTGCCCGGCGGCCCCATGCTCAACGGCAAGTACCGCGGCGACGATATTGGTTCGGGAACGGACGTGTGGAAGTTCAGCGAGGATTTTCGCGCCGGGAAGATGACGCGCGAGGATTTTGGGCTGGCCGAGGACGGCATGACGCGCTCGGATGGGCACTGCATGACGATGGGCACTGCATCGACGATGGCCTGTATGGTCGAGGCGCTTGGCATGACCCTGCCCGGCGGCGCGGCGATCCCGGCGCCAGACTCGCGGCGCAAGGTGCTGGCGCATCTGGCGGGGTCGCGCATCGTCGAGATGGTGCGCGAAGACCTCAAGATGTCCCACATTCTCGGGCGCGCGGCCTTTGAGAACGCCATCAAGGTCAACGCGGCCATCGGCGGTTCGACCAACTGCGTCGTCCACTTGCTGGCCCTCGCCGGGCGCGTCGGCGTCGAGTTGTCCTTGGACGACTTCGACCGCCTCGGCAGCGAGCTGCCGCTCTTGGTCAATTTGATGCCCGCGGGCAAGTATCTGATGGAGGATTTCTACTACGCCGGTGGTTTGCCGGTGGTAATCCAGGGGTTGAAGGATTCCCTGCATCTGGACGCTTTGACGGCGACGGGTAAGTCGCTCGGCGAGAATATCGAAGGGGCGGTCTGCTACAATCGCGACGTGATCGCGCCGCTAGACGCGCCGCTGATCGAGGCCGCGGGCTTGGCCGTGCTCCGGGGCAATCTCTGCGAGGATGGGGCGATTATCAAGCCGTCGGCCGCCTCGCCCGAGCTGATGCAGCACCGCGGCCGAGCGGTGGTCTTCGAGACGATTGAGGACTATCACCAACGGATCGACAGCCCCGATCTGGAGGTGGATGAGTCGAGTGTATTGGTCTTGCAAAACGTCGGGCCGGTCGGTTATCCAGGCATGGCCGAGGTCGGCAATATGGGATTGCCCAAGAAGCTGCTGGAAAAGGGCGTCCGGGACATGGTGCGCATTTCCGATGGCCGCATGAGCGGCACGGCCTACGGCACCGTCGTCCTGCACGTGGCACCCGAAGCGGCCATCGGCGGCCATCTGGCGCTGGTGCGCAACGGCGACATGATCGAGCTGGATGTCGCGGAGCGGCTGCTGCACCTAGACGTGTCGGACGAGGAACTGGCGCGCCGCCGCGCGGCTTGGCAGCCCCCCGTGCCCCACGATACCCGGGGCTACGTCAGCCTCTATATCGACCACGTGATGCAGGCCGACAAAGGAGTTGACTTTGACTTTTTGGTCGGCAAGTCGAGTGCCGTCGTAACGCGCGAAGCCCACTAACGAAAGGACTAGACGGTGAAGATCGCCAAGATTGAACAGTTTTTCCCGCGCCAGCGCATGCGCTTGGTCAAGATTACCACGGACAATGGTATCGTCGGCTGGGGCGAGACCACGCTGGAGGGCAAGCCCAAGAGCACTTGGGCGGCGGTGGAAGAGTTGGCCGAGTACTTCGTCGGCAAGGACCCGCTCCGCATTGAGCACCACTGGCAGCACGTCTATCGCTCGGCCTTTTTCCGCGGCGGCAATGTGCTGATGAGCGCGCTGTCGGGCATCGATCAGGCGCTGTGGGACATCGCTGGCAAGTACTACAATGTTCCCGCCTATATGCTTTTGGGCGGTGCGGTGCGCGACCGGATTCGCGTGTACGCGCACTGGGGCGTCCACGGCCAGACCGACGAGGCACTCGCGTCGGCGCGGGCGCGGCTCGATATGCTGTTGGCGAAAGGCTACACGGCCTTTAAGACGGGGCCGGGGGGCACGTGGCGCGCCCACGAGCCACCAGCGCGAATCGACGCCTTTGTCAAAGACGCCTATACCATGCGCGAATGGGTCGGCGACGAGGTAGAGCTATGCTTTGACTTTCACGGCAAGATGACGCCGGGGCTGGCGATTGAGGTGTGTGGCCAGCTCGCGGGGATGCGGCCGATGTTCGTCGAAGAGCCGATCCCCCAAGAGAACGTCGATGCGCTGAAGGAAGTCTCTGACCACGTGCCCTTCCCCATTGCCACGGGCGAGCGCCTGCTCTCGCGCTGGGAGTTCCGGGAGATTTTTGAAAAGCAGGCCGTCTCCTACATCCAACCCGACGGCTCGCACGCGGGCGGGATCACCGAGCTGAAAAAGATCGCCAATATGGCCGAGGTCTATTACATCCACATCATGCCGCACTGCGCCATTGGCCCGGTGGCCTTTTCCGCCTGTATGCAGGTCGATGCGGTGGTGCCCAATTTCCTCGTGCAGGAACAGGTTGACGAGGGGTTGGGCGAAGGGCTGCTTGCCACGCCTTGGCAGGTGGTCGATGGCCATATCGAGTTGCCGACCAAGCCGGGGTTGGGGTTTGATTTGATCGAGTCCGAGGTGGAAAAGACGATTGAGTACTCAGAGGAACTGGGTGGCGAACTCTACTACGAAAACGACGGCAGCGTCGCCGACTGGTAGCATTGCCGTGCGCCGCCGTGCGTTTGAAAAGCTGGTGGAAAAGGCCCTCCAGCGCCTGCCGGAGGAGTTCCGCTAGGCGCTGGACAACCTAGCCACCGTCGTCGAGGACTTTCCAAAGGCCGCTGGATTTCCAACCCCGGCGGCCTTTGTATGCTGTGGTACGCTGCCTTGACATCCCTGTGCGTATCGTAGAACGTTGCTAGGGTATGGCCGACTTTGATAGCGTTTCCAAGTTTCTGATTCACCACTACCCCGACGATTTTGCCCGTTTCACCCTCGGCCGCGATGACGTCGAGGTCGTAGAAGTGATTGACCCGGAGCAACTCACCGTGGAGGCGCGCCAGACCGATAGCCTGCTGCGCGTCCGGCTCGGCGGCAAGGAGGGGTTGGTTCACACCGAATTTCAGACCACGGACAGTACGCATCCGCCGATGCCGCAGCGGATGGCCGGCTATATCGGGCGCGCCCTTGAGCAGCACGGCCTGCCGGTGTTTTCTAGCGTCATCTATTTGCGGCCGGACGCCGGCCGACGCGATCCGGGCCACTATTTCCAAGAGCACCCCGGCCACCGCATCCTGATTGAGTACAAAGTGCTCCGGCTGAGCGAGTTGGAAGGCCGACCCATCTTGGCGGCAGGGCCTGCGGGGCTGCTTCCGTTGGCCCCGTTGATGCAGCCGCCTGCGGGGCAGACCGGCGAGGCGTGGTTGCGTGAGTGTGTGCAGGCGGTCTTGGCACGGCCGCTGGCGGAGTCGATACGGGGCAATTTGGTCGGTGGTCTGTCGGTGCTCAGCGGGTTGGTGTACGCGCCCGAAGTCATTGCTGCTATTCTTTTGAAGGAGGGAATCATGGACCTCATCCGCGAATCATCGTTTGCCCAATACTTGACCCAACAAGCCCGCGAGGAAGGCATTGAGCAAGGCGGCCGAGAACGCGCCATTGAAGATCTGCTCGACGTACTGGAGATTCGTTTTGCACTCGGCGCGGCGGAACCGTTGGCCGCTCGCATACGGGACATCGAGGATTTGCAGCGTCTCAAGCAGTTGCATCGGGCGGCGATCCAAGTGGACAGTCTGAAGGCATTCCAGTCCCTCCTAGAAGACGACGAGTAGGGCCTTCACATCGATTACTTCCGCGCAACCAGCCATGCGCCGCCGTGCGTTTGAAAAGCTGGTGGAAAAGGCCCTCCAGCGCCTACCGGAAGAGTTCCGCCAAGCGCTGGACAACCTAGCCATCGTCGTCGAGGACTGGCCCGACCCCGAGTTGGTCGAGGAGATAACCGGCGATCCAGAAGAAGTGCTCTACGGACTTTTCACGGGCACGCCTCTACCCGAGCGCCGCCTCGAAGACAGCGGCGACCTGCCGCCGGTAATCGCGCTCTATCAGGGGCCTTTGGAGGAAGACTTCCCCGATCGGGGCGAACTGGCGCGGGAGGTGGAGACCACCTTGGTACACGAGCTAGCGCATTTTATGGGCTTTGACGAAGACGCAGTTAGAAAGTACGGCTATGAATAGCACGGACTTGCAAAAGGCCCTCGACGAGAGCGATTTAGACACCTTGGCGACCCTGCTGCGCCAGCACCCGCATTTGGTTCACCACCGCGTCGAATGCGCGAACGGGCAGAGCTATACCCCCTTGCAATACGCCGACCGCATTGACGCTAGCTTGGACGCCATGCGTCTGTTGGTCGAATTCGGTGCCGATCTGCGCGAATTGAACGGAGCGCTCTTTGGGTGCTGCGAGAATCACAATCTAGACCACATGCAGCGTCTGCTAAAGCTGGGCGTCCACCCCGACGACGCGTACAACGAAGGCTGGGACTGCCGCGTCCTCTACGGACTTTTGCAGACGTACCACCGCTCGCCTCCCGCCCACCTGCACGCCTGCGTCGAAGCACTCATCGAAGCGGGAGCCACCTTTGAGGATGGCCCGACGATGGATATCCACCGAGGCCATCTCGACCAACTGGAGCAGCGCCTCGATCGCTGTCCCGACTTGGTCGCGACATGCTTCTCGCTCGACTATGGCGACCATCTCACGCTGCGGGGTGTCACCCTCCTGCACGTGGCGGTTGAATATCACGAGCTGGATGCCGTGAACCTGCTGCTGAGGCGCGGTGCCGATTTGAATGCCCGCGCCGAGATCGGCCGCAACGGCGTGGGCGGCCAGACGCCTCTCTTCCACGCCATTGGTGCCAACCAAGGAACGGGCTGGGAGACCTTTGAGTATCTGTTGGACCAGGGAGCGGACTTGACGGTTAGAGCACGCATCCAGCGCAATCCAACGGCTGACGACAAAGTGATGGACTGCATTCAAAAGGGGCAGGACCACTTTTTCTCCGAGGTCGAAGAACTCACCCCGATGGGCTATGCCCTGCGCCACGAATCCGGCCCGACTTGGCGCGCCACATCGCGCGAAGTGGCCCGGCTGCGGGCACTACATGCCCCGGCGTAATCTCGCCGGGCTAGCAGTTGCTCCTATCGGCGATATGATTTAATTTTTTTGTCCTTCGCAACATAACCATTTATCTAAGCAGATTTTCCCGTGAATGTACCTGAACACGACATACTAATCGTAGGCGGCGGTGGTGCGGGTCTGCGGGCGGCGATTGCCGCTGTCGAGCTCGATCCGAACCTCAGCGTCGGCCTGGTCTCCAAAGTGTACCCGATGCGCAGCCACACGGTGTCAGCCGAGGGTGGCTCCGCGGCGGTGATACGCGAAGACGACAGCTTTGACTCCCATGCCTTCGACACCATTAAAGGCAGCGATTTCCTCGCTGACCAAGACGTAGTTGAGATCTTCGTCAAAGAGGCCCGCGACGAGTTGATTCAATTGGAGCATTGGGGCTGCCCTTGGAGCCGCGACGACGACGGCCGGATCAGCGTGCGCGCTTTCGGCGGCATGACGGTCAAGCGGACCCTGTACGCGGCCGACAAGACCGGCTTCCACATGCTGCACGCCCTCTTCCAGACTTCGCTCAAATACGACCGCATCCAGCGCTACGACGAGTGGTACGGGACGCGACTGCTGCTCGACGACAATGGCGCGGCCTGCGGCGTGGCAGCGATCAACGTGCGCTCCGGTGCCATGCAGGCGATTCCGGCCAAGGCCGTGATCATCTGCACGGGCGGCGGCGGGCGCATTTTTCCCTTTACGACTAATGCCGCCATCAAGACCGGCGACGGCATGTCCATGGCCTACCAAGCGGGCTGTCCACTCAAGGACATGGAATTTGTGCAGTACCATCCCACGGGGCTGCCGGGCACGGGCATCCTAATGACCGAGGCATCGCGCGGCGAGGGCGGCTACCTAATCAACAATAAGGGCGACCGCTACCTCAGCGAATACCTACCCGACAAAATGGAATTAGGCCCGCGCGACATGGTTTCGCGGGCGTTCGTCCACGAGGAGCGGGCCGGTCGGGTCTTTTCTGGCCCGTACGGTACCTACGTCCATCTTGATTTGCGGCACTTGGGCGAAAAGAAAATCGACGAGCGCATCCCCTTCGTGCGCGAGCTGACCAAAAACTACGTGGGCATCGATCCCGTGTACGAGCCGGTACCTGTGCGCCCGGTGGTCCACTACATGATGGGCGGCATTCACACCGACATTACTACAGCGACGCCGATTCCGGGTCTGTTCGCGGCCGGAGAAACGGCCTGTGTCACCATGAACGGGGCCAATCGCCTCGGCTCCAACTCGCTGTCCGAGCTTTTGGTCTTCGGCGCTCGGGCCGGCCGGTATGCCGCCGAGTACGCCGCGGAGGCCAACACACCGCCGTACAGCAGCTTAGAGCAGATGGCGGCCGACGAGTGGCAGCGGATTGAAAATGCGTTTTTCAAAAACGAAGGCAGCGAGAAAATTGCCGACATTCGCACGGATCTGCAGAAGACGATGGAGCAAGGGGCGGGCATTTACCGCCAACAGGAGAGCCTAGAGGCGACCTGCGCCGAGTTGCCCAAGCTCAAGGAACGCTATACTCGCGTCCAAGTTGACGACAACTCATCGGTCTTCAATACCGAACTGACCGCCGCTTTGGAACTGGGTTCGCTGCTCGATGTGGCTGAGACCGTGGCCCATTCGGCATTGTTGCGCCGGGAGTCGCGCGGCTCGCATTCGCGCCTGGACTACGAGGAACGCGACGACGAAAACTTCCTCTGCCACTCCTTGGCGTACCGCACCGATGGCGAGCCGCGCATTGAATACCAAGATGTCCTCATTACCCGCTGGCAGCCCCAAGAGCGCACCTACTAGTTGAGAGGAGCTATGAGCGACAAGACCATTGGCATCCGGGTGACCCGCTTCCGACCCGAGCAGGAGGACGCACCCACCGAGCAGGTTTACGAGGTTCCCTATCAGGAGGACTGGGTCGTCCTCGACGCGCTCAACTACATCAAAGATCACCTCGACGGCACCCTCTCGTACCGCTGGTCGTGCCGCATGGGTGTGTGCGGCTCTTGCGGTATGATGGTCAACGGCGAGCCTAAGTTGACCTGCGCAGCCTTTCTCAAGGACTACTATCCGAATGAGCTGGTGATCCAGCCCCTCGCCCACTTCCCGATCATCCGCGACTTGGTCGTCGATGTAGAAGATTTCATGGATAAGCTCAAGGCGGTCCAGCCGTGGATCATTCGCGAGGAAGAAAAGCCGGTCTCTGAAGGAGAGTACTTGCAGTCGCCCGCGGAGCTAAAGGAGTTCAAGCAGTTCAGCCAGTGCATCAACTGCCTGCTGTGCTACGCGGCTTGTCCGGTCTATGGGCTGGAAGACGTCTTCGTCGGCCCAGCGGCCCTCGCGCTTTCCTACCGCTACAACCTCGACTCGCGCGACGAAGGCTACGCCCAGCGCACGGTCGTCGCCGCTAGCAGTGAGGGCATTTGGGAATGCACCTTTATCGGGGAATGCTCGGTGGTTTGTCCCAAGGATGTGGACCCGGCCGCCGCCATCCAGCGCACCAAGGTCGAGACCACGACTAACTGGTTCAAATCCTTTCTCATGCCTTGGGGGAACAAATGAGCCAGTCGTACGAAACCTACAAGCCAAAGCTATCTGCGACTTGGTGGCTGAAGAGTCGTAACTACTTCTTGTTTATGATGCGCGAATTGAGCAGCGTCTTCATCGCCGCCTTCGTCCTCCTCTTCCTCTACCAGCTCTTTGCGCTGGCCAAGGGGCCGGAGGCGTATGCGGCTTGCCGCTCCGTATTGACGACGCCGGCGTTTGTGGCCTTTTACGCGGTTGCGTTTGTCTTTGCTCTCTACCACACGATCACTTGGCTGGGGGTAATGGGCCGGGTGCAGGTCGTGCGGATGGGCGCGTTTACTGTGCCACCCAAATTGGTAACGGCTGGTGCTTTCGTCGGATTTTTCCTCGTGTCGGCGGCCGTCGGCTACATTTTCCTGTATGTGTAGAGCCATGAGCTACAAACAAGACAAAACCGAACCTTTCTGGTGGAGCCTGTTTTCCGCTGGCGGCGTGGTAGCCGCCATGTTGATCCCCGTGCTGATTTACTTCGCCGGGCTGGCTGAGCCGCTGGGCTTGGTCGGCTCGGAGGCGAGCGGATACGAGGCCATGCGCGAGTTGCTCAGCCACCCGCTGGCCAAGGTGTTCTTTTTCGTCGTGGCCGTCCTACCTCTCTACCACGCAGCGCACCGCATCCGCTTCATGCTCCACGAGTTTGGGGTGCGGAAGTTTATCCTTCCCATTCACTACTTCTGCTACGGCGGTGCCGTAGTCGGCACTGGGCTGGCGGCCTATATCTTCTTCCATCTGCTTTAACCGTCGGCCCCGATGGGTTCAATGAAACCGACGCTGCAATCGAGGATCCGCGGCTCGGTGCTCGCCCAGGCTTGGGGAGACGCCTTGGGTGCGCCGTTTGAATTCGCGCCGCCAGATGCCGTTAAAAAGCGCACGGGCGAGCCGTGGCTGGGGCGGCTCCACCCATTCGCCGGGAAAAAGGGGCCGCATGGAATATGGGCCGACCAAGCACCGGCGGGCACGGGTACCGACGACGCGCGCTACAATTATCTTTTTATGGAGTTGGCCGTCGAACTGGGGAGGATGCCGGCGGATCGGGAGGTGGCGCGGCGATTGTTGGACGTGTATGAGCGGCCCGGGGATTTCTTTCCCGGCAGCGCTGAACTGGCGCGAGAGCAGTTTGAGGTGTGGGAAGGGGTTAGCCGCGGTTGTCTGGGGGAGGAATCGCCGCGCTATCGAGGAGTGCCGCCCGCGGTGCTCGCCACGCGGAGCATAGGGCTTAACTATCCGACTCTGGCCGGGCTGCTGGTGCTGCCATCGGCGGGCCTGCTTTTTCCCGGTGATCCCGAAGGGGCTTATCGCGCTGCATATGAGGCAGATTTTTTTGCGGTAGGCTACGCACGCGAGGCCACCGCGCTATTGGCGGCGGCGCAGAGTGCGGCGCTGGCCGATATGTCGCCGCCGGTTTTGGTCGATGCGGTATTGGCGCTGGATCCCCTGTGCTTGGGAGGGTATTTCGGGGACGCTTTCATCCGGCAGAAGCTGCCGCCGCTACTGGCGAGAGCCGCAGGTAAAAGAGCCGCAGAATTGGCCGAGTTCCTCACGTGGGACCTGCGCCATTTTAGCGTCTTCGACCCCTTCCGGGCGCTGGCCATTGCCTTTGCCGCGCTCTTGTCCCATCCCGACGACCCGTCCCTCGCGCTGCAAGTGGCGGCCAATCAAGGCGATCTCGACGAGGAGGGGTACTGGAGCCGCTACGCGGATATCGACTGCTATGCCGGGATTACCGGGGCGCTGGTAGGGGCTTGTTGCGGCGACAATGCCCTGCCGGCAGACGTGGTCGGGCAGGTCGTTGCGGGAAACAAGGCCGTGTACGGATTCGACTTGGAGGAGACGATCGCGCGTTTCGCGCACTTGGTGGCCTCTAGGCAGTTTCACTAAAGCAAGGAAAGGAAGAACGTCGATGCCCGTAGGAGATAAAAACGCTATAATCGCCGGTTGTGGAATGCACCACGTGGCCGTGCAGACGCGCGATTGGGAAACTTCGTTGAGCTTTTACCGAGATGTGCTGGGTATGGAGGTCATCGCCGAATTCGGTTCGCCCGAGCGCAAAATCGCGCTTTTGGACGCGGGCGACGGAAGCCACCTCGAACTCTTCGCTCCCACGGCCGAATCACCCGCACCTGGAGCTGAAAGCCCGAATGATCCGGTGACGCACTTTGCCTTGGCGGTTACAGACGCGCGTGCCGCCACGGAGCGGGTGCGAGCGGCCGGATGCGAGATCACGGTCGAACCCAAGGATCTGACGCTGGACCGGCTGAACGTGACGGTCGCCTTTTTCAAAGGACCCAACGGCGAAGTCGTGGAGTTTTTCCAGACTCACTAGACTGAGTTGGCATAAAAAAGCGCGGGTGCCCAAAAGGCCCCGCGCTTGTCGTGTTTGTCTGAGGGATTATTGGGGTGTTTCGGTTTGGGGGGTCGCGCCGATGACGACCACGTCTCTGGCTTGGAGGCCCTTGGGGCTAGTGACCGTCTCAAATTCCACCCGCTGACCTTCCTCTAGGGAGCGGAAACCATCGCCGCGAATCGCACTGTAATGGACGAAGACGTCGTCTTGTCCTTCGCGCTGAATGAAACCAAACCCCTTGGAACTATCGAACCACTTGACGGATCCACTTTGACGTTCGGACATGATGAAGGTTACCTCCCTTCGATTGCTAATTGCGTTGAGCTGAGCGTTCCAAGCAGGTCTTAAGGACGCCGACCAACAGGGTTGGCTTACAAAAAAGACCTAACGCGGGCTGCGCCCACCACCGGCCCCGCGCCCACCACCGGCCCCGCGCCCACCACCGGCCCCGGCCCCGGCCCCGGCCCCGGCCCCGGCCCCGGCCCCGCGCCCACCACCGGCCCCGGCCCCGCGCGCGCCACGGACAAAGCCGACCTCGGCCATGCGAATGGCCTTCTGCTGCCGACGGATGCTCTTTTGGCGGTTGATCTTCTTCTGGACCGAGGGTTTAGTATAGAAACGCCGCTTCTTCAAGTCGCGCAATAAGCCGGCTTTGCGGGTTTTGGATGTAAAGCGCCGCAGCGCCTTTTCAAAGGGTTCATCCGATCTGACCTCGACGCTAAAATTGCTCATTCACTGCTCCTAACCCTTGACTTTTAAGTCTCTACATGAAGAAAATATATTCTACGCTATGGGTTGCTCTTAGTCAAGAGCCGTCTTGGCGGCAGTCCTGACCCAAGACGAGGGGCGATAAAAGTAGTTGCGATTTTGGGCAGATGGCCTTTTTTTGGAGAAAGACTCCCCTACTCAGAGAGAAGTCGTGCGTCGCCGTTCGACTTCCATGTTTCCTCTAGATTGAATGTAAGGAGATGCTATGGCTTTTTCGCATACAAATTCCAAGGGGGTCGCGTATATTCTGCACTCTCGGACTACGACCCTCAGAAACGGCAACTCGCAGACGATTTACTTCTTTTCTAAAACCGAAAAGGAAGGTGCTCTCGACGCGGTGCCGGATGGCTATGAGGTGTCTGAAAGCAAAAACGGTCTGCCAGTGCTAAAACGCAGTAAGTAGGCCGCCTCGGCTGCACCTCGTTCAGGCCGGTGCCTTTTCTCGGTAATTCCCCGTCGAGAAAAAGAACCGGCCTTTTTATTGGGTGCCAAAAGGCGAGTGCTGTGGCGCTTTTGTCGAGTGTAGCGTTGTCCTATACTATGTGGCATGGTGCCAAAAACGGTAGGAGAACAGGCAACGGCCAACTTGCAGCAACGGCTGGCCGAAAACCCCTACGTGGGCCGCGGCATTGTCATCGGCCGGGCCGCGGAGGGGACTTGGATGCAGGTTTACTGGATCGCGGGGCGCAGTGCCAACAGCCGCAACCGCATTTTCAGCGCCGAGGGCGACGTACTGCGGACGGAAGCGGCGGATCCCGCGAAGTTGAGCGACCCCACGCTCATCATTTACAACGCCATGCGAGTTTGCGCTCGGCGCAGCATTGTCTCCAATGGGGTCCATACCGACGCCATACACGAGAGTTTTGCCGCCGGCCGCAGTTTTGCCGAGAGCTTGGCTGGCTGGTTACACGAGCCAGATCCGCCCAACTACACGCCGCGCATAGCGGGCTATGTCGATTTGGAAGTCGATGAGGCTTGGCTTGCCATACTCAAGGCCAGCCCCTTTGACCCCGAGCGCAGCGAACGCCACTTCTTCCGCTTCGACTGCGTCGAGCCGGGCTACGGTTACGCCATTACCACGTACGACTCCGATGGCGACCCGCTGCCCTCGTTTTCTGGAGTTCCCTACCTGTTGCCCCTCACCAACGCGCCCGCCCGCCTCTGGGAAGCCCTAAACCCCGAGCATCGGATTGCGCTTGCGGTACGCCGAATCGCGGCCGACGGCGCGGTCGAAACCGAGATCATCAACCGCTATGAGGCGGTCTAGCCTCTGTACGCGCGGTGGCAAAGAAAAAGCGCGGCAGCGAACAGGGCCACGGCCATTGCCTGATGCAGCGAGGCCAAGACCAAGGGCACATGCGTGACGACAGTGCCGATCCCCAAGCCGATCTGCACCACTACCAAGCAGAGGATTAGGTCGGCCCCAGTTTTTAGGGCCGTGCGGCGGGCGGGCGCCCACAGAGCTAGTGCCAGCCCGAGGACCGCAAAGGCGAAGAAGCGGTGTTGGAAGTGGACGGTAGTGGCATTGTCGAGCAGGTTTACGAGCGGCGGCTGCATAGACCACAAGCCAGCCGGCACCCAAACCCCGAACATTTTGGGGAAGGTGTCCGACAGGTAGCCGGCCTTGAGCCCGGCGACTAGGCCGCCAGCGGCGATCTGAAGGCAGACGGCGGCAAACAGCCAAGCGCAAAGTTGGCGTGCGGTGCGGGGCACCGGCCGGGCCTTTGCCGCAGACGACAGATAGCCGAGGGCCTGCCATAGGCAAGCAGCCAAAAGGGCTAGGGCGCAACAAAGGTGCAAGGTCAAGCGCAGGTGACTTACTTGGGGCCGGTCGTCTAGGCCGCTTTTGACCATTAGCCAGCCCACCAAGCCTTGGAGGGCGAAGAGCAGGCCAATGCCCAGATAGGCGGGTATGTGGGCGCGGGAAATGGCTCGGCGGTAGAGGAAATAGAGTAGGGGCACCACAAAGAGCAACCCGGCCAGTCGGCCGAGCAAGCGGTGGCCGAACTCCATGTAGTAGATAAACTTGAATTCGTCCAGCCCCATGCCATAGTTGACGAGCTGGTATTCGGGTGTCTGCCGGTACTTGGCGAATTCGCTTTCCCAAGCCGCAGCACTCAGCGGCGGAACGACGCCGGTGACGACGTTCCACTCGACTATGGATAGGCCCGATCGGGTCAGGCGCACCCAGCCCCCGTACACTACGAGGACGACGATGAGGGCCGAGACAGCGAGGAGCCAGACGGCGAGTTGGCGATTGGTGGTCATGTGGCGGAGTTTGAACAGATCACTTGTAGAAAATACCCCATGGCGATATATCGGCAACTTTTGCCGCGGCGCCGCACGCGATAGAAGGAGGTACGTGTGAAGCTAGCAAACAAAGATGCGTTGGTAACTGGCGGAGCTACCGGCATTGGCCGGGCCACGGCCGAGCTTTTCGCCCAAAAAGGGGCGCGCGTCCACATCGTGGATTACAACGCAGCGGAGGGCCAAGCCGCCGTGGCGCAGATCGAGGCCGCAGGGGGCCAAGCGCATTTCTACGCAACGGACGTGCGTTTGGAAGAGAGCGTGGCCGCGTCGGCCGCGCAGATCAGGGAGCACACCACCCACCTCGATGTGGCGGTTTTCGCGGCCGGGGTCTTGACGGGAGCGTACAAGACCATTGAGGAACTGTCGGAGGAGGATTGGGACGCGACGCTCGATACCAACTTGAAGGGCACCTTCCTCTCGGCCAAATACGCGACGCCGCTCTTGGCGGCAGCCGGCACGTCCGTGCTGCTGATCATCGCCTCGGGAGCGGGGGTACGGGGCGGTTCCTCGTCCTATGCTTATGCCGCGAGCAAGGCTGGGCAGCACGGGTTGCACTACAAGCTGGAAGGTGAGTTAGGCCCCAAAGGGGTGCGCTTGCACGTGATTTGCCCTGGGGGGATTGCAACGCCGCTGAAGCTGGAGAATATAGCGCAGGCGGCAGAGGCCGCAGGCCGCGACCCAGAGGAAGCAAAGCGGAACGCCGTGCTGGGGGACCCAATGGGGGTGGCGCGGGTCTTGGCGTTTTTGGCTTCCGAGGAAGGGTCTTACGTGCGGGGAACGGTGTTCACTCGGTAGCGTTAGGCGTGCTCCCAACGGCTGGGATCCATGCCCGGAGCCTCCGAGGCCATGTTCGGGGGCTTGTTGCCGCCGTCGTAGTCCCAGTGGCGCGTGTTGCGGTCGGCGAAGAGCGGGCGGATTTCGTCGGGCAAGGTCTGGAGATCTTCCTCGCTCCAAGGGACGATTTCGTCGACCGGCCCGGCCCAAGCAGGTCGGTAGGCGACGGCCAGCATTTCGCGCGGGTAGGCGCCGATGTTGGGGAAGTTGCCGTGGAAGACGCGGTGGTTGATGAGCACGGCAGAACCGGCCTTGCAGGGAACCATGACTTCTTCGGGGTGGGATTCGTAGCGCGTATAGGGGTTGGCGTCGGCGTGCAGGCACAGGTGCGAGCGCGGCACCACGCGGAAAGGCGAGACTTCTGGTATGAGGTCGTCGAGATAGTAGAGCACTCGTATCAACACCGGGCAAGAGCCTTCAAAGCCGAAAATTTTGGAGCCGTAGGGTTGGCCATCAGCGTGGAGGCTGATGCCGGGATGGCCGGGTTCGGAGCGAGCATAGCCGTAGTGCATGAAGATCACTTCGTCGCCCAAAAGCTCGCGCAGGAACGCGAGCGTCGGCGGGTGGCCAAGCAGGGCGGTGATTTCGCCGCCGTCGAATTGGATATTGCTGCGGCCGCGCTGGCGTTCGCTGTAATCGACGGCCGTGGTCTCAAAAGTTGCGGTTATGGCTTTGAGGCGGGCGATGTGGTCGGAGTCGAGCAGGTCGGGCAAGACGAGGTAGCCTTCGACTTCGAGGTGGCGGATGCGCTGGCCGGTGGTGAGGGCCGACCAGTCGCGGTCGTCAATGCGGGGTGTGGCCATGGTTGTCCTCCTTGTGCAGGGGTGCTACCGAAAGGATACGGCATCGAGCAGCCGCAATCAACGGCGACGAGGCCGCAGCGGTCTGAAGTGATTTCATGCTTTCATGGAGATTATTCAAAATCCCAGAAACGTCGATGAATTACAACATCCATGCAAACCACCGCTAAACTAATATGCGGCCCTGCCCAGTCCATGGCAGGAATCCTGGATGAGTCGGTCGATTTGATCGTCACCTCGCCGCCTTATCCGATGGTGGAAATGTGGGATGAGATTTTCGCGCTCCAAGACAGCCGCATCGCAGAGCAACTGCCTCGTGACAACGGACGGGCTGCTTTCGCGCTCATGCACGAGCTGCTCGATGCGGTTTGGCTGGAGTGTAACCGCGTCATGAAGCCGGGGGCCATTGCCTGCGTCAACATTGGCGACGCCACCCGAACCTTGGATGGCGACTTCCAGCTCTACTCCAATCACTCCCGCATACTGAGCAGTTTTCTCGGCCAGGGTTTTGCGGCTTTGCCCGATATACTATGGCGCAAGCAAACCAACGCCCCCAATAAATTTATGGGGTCTGGGATGCTGCCCGTAGGGGCGTATGTGACCTACGAGCACGAGTACATTCTCGTGCTTAGAAAAGGGCGGCGGCGAACATTCACAACGGCCGCGGAGAAAGCCAACCGGCGCGAGAGCGCCTTCTTCTGGGAGGAGCGCAACGTCTGGTTCTCAGACGTGTGGTTCGATGTAAAAGGAGCTTCGCAGGGACTTGTCGATGCGCCAACCCGCGAGCGCAGCGCGGCCTTTCCGTTCGAGTTGGCCTACCGGCTCATCTGCATGTTTTCCGTCAAAGAAGACTTGGTGCTCGATCCGTTTGCGGGGACTGGGACGACGCTGGCGGCCGCCTTAACAGCGGGAAGAAACTCTATTGGCATGGAAATTGACGGGACGTTGGTGCCGGTCTCACAAAACCTGCTGTGCTCCACACCTCCTGCCGCCAACGAATACAATCACGCCCGGCTAGCTCGGCACGCGGAGTGGGCCGCCGCGCGCACGGCAGAGAGCGGCCCGTTGAAATACGCGAGCCGCCATTACGGATTTCCGGTAATGACGGCTCAGGAACAGGACTTGTTGCTAAACGACGTAACGGAATTTTCGATCAGCGGCGAAGCCGACGGCGTGACGCTGGTGGCGCAATACAGCGAGGAACCGAACGGCTGCTTTGCAGCACACCGGCGCAAAAGCAAGGCCGCCGCACCGCCTGACTCCCCGCAGACGCTACTGCCGCTAGGCTCTTAATCGGCGTTGCGCTCTCCAGCCGTGCGCAACGTGCTCTGCAGCGCCTCATAGGCCGCCTCGCAATCCGCGAGCGCAGCACTCTGTTCCTTGATCTGTTGGTTCAGTGCTTGTACTTGATCGTCGGTCCCTGGGTCGGTACCGGCTTCGAGGAGCTGGTGGACCCTCGCCCCTAGATCCGCTTGGGTGCGGTGGAGTTGGGTCCTAGCAGCGGCGATATCGAGCCGGGCACGCGCTAGACGGGTCAGGTCGCCGGCCTTGTCGGCGGCGACCGCCGCGCCTTCTTGTAGCCCTTTCACGAGATTGTTCCACAGGTTGTCCACTGAGACCTCGTATGGTTTAAGTGTCTGGTGCCGAGGCACGGCGCAGTTCGCGGAGGAGCGTCTCTTTGTTGGCCCGCGAAACTTGGCGGCCCTTGAGCTGAGCGTCGGGTAGCTGGCGCACGAGTTGGCGCAGGCGGGCGACCGGCAAGCCCTCTAATTCGTCGGGGGGTGGCTGCGTTGGCGGGGTGGCTGCTTGGGGCTGGTGCAGGAGCAGGTTTTCTATGTCTAAATGGGGGGCGGGAATGACGCGGTGGCTAATCACTTGGCTGACCTTGCGCGCGGCTTCAACGCCGGCTTGCACAGCCACTTGGACGGCGGCAACCTCACCTCTAAAGTGCGTTGAAACCAGCCCGCCGCCAATGGGCTTGATACCGAGGAGCTCTACCGGAGCAGATTTTACGGCCGCGTCGGCTGCTTCGATGACGCCGACGAGACCGCGAGTCTCAATCAGCCCTATGGCAGCCATTGGGCGCGCTTGGCTCGGTCAACGAATGTCGTCGATGGTGTGGGGGACGAGGGCTAAATAGCGGGCGCGCTTGATGGCGCGGACGACGCGCGTCTGCTGCTTGCGCGTGGCACCGGTGCGCCGGGCCGATTCGATCTTGCCGGTCGGCGTAATAAACTTGACTAGGACATCGAGGCGCTTGTAGTCAATGTCTTCGGACTTGAGCTTGGCTACGGCCTCTCGGCGCGAACTGCGGAACTTGTTGATGACGACGCTCCTTGTTAAGGCACCCGCTTGGGCGGGTGCGTACATTCAAAAGGATAAAAAGTACTGGAGGGACCGGGGAATGTCAATATGTTGCCCCGGTCCGGGCACAGTCAACGCGGGTTCATTTCGTCGTGGAGCTGGCGCATGATTTGGTGGTGCCCCATGCCCTCGTTCCAGAGCTTTTTGTACTTGACCTCGTCGATGCCATCGCGCTTGAGAAAGCCGCGGATGTCGTAGCGACCCTCGACTTCCACGGGTAGGCCGCCCTCCTCGACCATGAGCTGGAGGGGATAGCCCTTTTCTTGCAGCGGCAGGTGGATCACGCAGTTGCGGCGCGCCGATTCGTAGAGGGCCATCATAATTTCCACGGTGTCACGGGCCGTGGTGCCCGCGTTGCGGTGCTCGGCCTTGTGGCCTTCGAGACAGGCGATGAGTTCGCGGACTTGGGCGGCGTTGGTGTTGCCGCCAATGGCCTTGGTGCCTTCGGCGAGCGCGAGATCGACTTCCCGCCAGCCGCCAGAGGAGGCGTTCATAAGCTGGAGCCGGGTCTCGCTCACCGATAAGATCCCTTCGCTGCCGCGGATTTCAAAGTGGCCGGCACCAGCTCCCTCGCGCATGAGGTCGGACTGAATGAAAAGCTGGAGATCGCCTGCGAAGTGGACCAAACCCATGCAGGCGTCTTCGATCATGGTGTCGCGCTCGTAGCGGTCGGTGCGGCGCTCGACCGCACCCATGACCCATTCGGCGCGGGGGTCGCCGAGCACGAAGCGCGAGCCGTCAATGGAGTGGGTGCCCCAGTTGGTCAGGCCGTCGGCGACCTTGTTGGTGACGAAGATCGGCTCGCCGATCGCGCCCTTTTCGACTAGCGCCTTGGCTTTTTCCCAACCCGGGGTAAAGCGGCGCTGATGGCTGATGACCAGTTTGGTGCCGTGCGCTTCGCAGGCCTCGACCATGGAGTCGGCTGCGGCCATGCCGATGGCCATGGGTTTTTCGCAGATGACGGCGCGGGCACCGCCCTCGGCCGCGGCAATGGTGGGTGCCGGATGCAAAAGGTGCCAAGTGCAGACGCTGACGATGTCGGGCCGGGCCTTTTCCATCATCTCTTCGACCGTCTCAAACTCCTGCGGGATGCCGTATGCGTCCACGTAGGTTTTGCGAGCCATGGCGACCGGGTCGGCGACGGCGATCACCTCGACCTCGTCCACGAGGTTGTAGCCTTCCATGTGGGCGTTGCCTATGGAGCCACAGCCGACAATTGCCGCGGTATAGCGTTTCATAGAGAGTATCTCCTTGGCGAAAACGTGATAGCGGGTGTACTATGGGACATAATAAAGGATAGGCATTAGGTTATCTTCAAGTCTTCAGGCCGTACAACCCAAGCCTGCAGGCTTGGGAGCGACCACCAATTATGGAAACCCTATACGTCTCGCCCTCTCTGTCCATCCCGTTTTCCGAACTGCGTTTCAAGTTTCGCCGCAGTTCTGGACCGGGGGGACAAAACGTCAACAAGCTCAATACCGCCGTCGAACTACAGTTTGACTTTGTCCACAGTGCGGTGCTCAGCGACGAGCAGCGCCAGCGGATTGCCGAGAAGCTCGCTGTGCGGCTGAACAGCACCGGCGCTCTCTCGATCCAGTCGGAGCGATTTCGCACGCAGGGGCGCAATCGCGCCGACTGCCTCAACAAGCTGGCCGCCCTGCTCGCCGCGGCGCTCAAGAAGCCGCCCAAGCGCGAAAAAACCAAGCCCAGCCGCGCCGCCCAAGCGCGTCGCCTCGACAGCAAGCAGCGTCATTCCGAGAAAAAAAAGAGCCGCCGAACGCCTTTGGATTGAATACTTGGCCGTCTTGGTGCGTCACAAGATTGTATTTGCGCGTGTTCACTAAGTATTCTATCTTAAACCTTAACGTGAACGTAAAGGTTGATCACTGCAAACTTTGGGGACTGAAATGGACGTACAAAATAGAGAAACAATGTACTCGGCGACCGATCTCTATTGGCGAGATATAAAAAATGCCGAGCCGCTCAGTCGCGAGGAAGAAATTGCCCTCTTCAAGTGCGCCAAAGCAGGTGACGAAGAGGCGCGTCAGGCGCTGGTACAGGCCAATTTGCGCTTCGTGGTTCGCGTCGCCCGCGAGTACCAGGACTGTGGCCTCTCGCTGATTGAGCTGATTTCCGAGGGCAACCTCGGGCTGCTGGAAGCCGTCCAGCGCTTTGACGAGACGCGCGGCTTTAAGTTCATCACCTATGCGGTGTGGTGGATTCGCCAAGCCATCCTCCGGGCCTTAGCCGAACACGGCAAAATTGCCCGTCCGCCGCTGAGTCGGGTCAGCGATCGGCAGAAGGTCGAAAAGGAGGCCGCGCTCCTTGCCCAGCAGCTAGGGCGCGCCCCGACTGTTGAGGAAATCGCCGCCTGCGTCGATTTCTCGACAGAGCGCATCCGCAACGCCTTTGAGATGGGGCAGCCGGATTTGCCCTTAGACGCCCCTGCCTTTGCCGACGGCGAGATGACGTTTGCGCAGACGTTTGTCTCGGCTGAACCCAGCTCGCACGAGCGCTTCGTCGACGGGGAAATGCGCGCGGCTGTGGCCGATTGTCTGAAGGTGCTCGATGCCCGCGAGTCCCAGATCGTCCGCGCTTATTTTGGCCTCGACGACAGCGCACCCAAGACCTTGGAAGAGATCGGCGATTCCATAGGCGTCACCCGCGAGCGCGTGCGGCAGTTGCGGAACAGGGCTTTAGAAAAAATGAAAGACGAGTGCGGCGGGCAGTTGATCGAATTTTCGAGCAACTGAGAGAGCGAGAGGCCCATTGCCGGGGGCTGTGTCGCGTCCTATTATTGAATAAGCTTAATGAGAGGACGCTATGGCCCAGCTTCGACAGAAATTATTGGTGCTCTACGCCCATTCTCCCGATTTGCACAGCCAGACCGTGGCTTGGTCGCTTTACGACGGCACGGGCGAGGAGCGGTCCAGCAGCGGCGATAGCGAGGAACCGCCCTATCCTTCGGTGGTGGCGGCCATGCGAGACGGATGGAGGGTGGTGCAGTTTCCGCAGCAGTACCCGGCTTATCCAGGCATGGAATACAACACGTCCTATCTGAAATACGAGTACATCCTCGAAAAGATGGAGGCAATCGATGGTCGATAAGCAATATCTCCTGAATACTAAGCAAATGGCGCAGTTTGTCGCCGACGGCTTTTTGCGCTTCGACGAATTGGTGCCCGACGAGCTGAATCGGGCTGCCTGTGCCGAGATGGAAACCGGGATTCCACGGGGCCGCGCTGGCGAACCGCTTGCCGAGCTATGGACTGATGCAGCGATCGGCCGGGTTGTGCGCCTGCCCCATATCCAGGGGATCATTCACAGCTTAGTCGGCCCCGGCTCGCTCTACGACCACCACGCCGTACATACGGTTGATGCCCACCACGAGCACGGGCAGATTTGGCACGCCGACGCGATAATCGACACCCGGCTGCACTTCGATATCCAGCTCTTCTACTTTGCCCACGACACACCGCGGGAGATGGGCGGCACCATGTTCCTACCCGGCAGTATCTACCGCCGTGTCAGCGAGTCGGATATTGCCCGCTATCAAAACTTCCTCGGACAGATGCCGATGGTCTGCAAGGCCGGCACGGTGGCCGTGGCCCACCACGGCATCTGGCACTGCGCCCAGCCCAACCTAACCGGCCGCAAGCGCTATATGTTCAAGCTGCGGCTCAATCCCACGGTGCGGCAGAAGAAGCTGTGGAATACCGACGATATCGACGATGCGGAAATCCCCGGGCTGCTCAATGCCAACCATCGCTGGTACGGCAACGAGGTGCGCTTAGAGGTCGTCAACCGCATCAAGCTGTGGCGCTTCTTGACCGGTGACGAGGACTACGACGTGTCCTATTGGCTGTCGCGGCTGGAGAACGCGCCCGAAAATGAGCTACGGGCAGCGTGAACTGAACGCGCCTCAATGCAAAAGCCGACCCAATAGCTGGGTCGGCTTTTTTTATGGTGTTGATTGTATTGGTCTAGCGGTACCTACTACTCGGAAGGCAAGGGTAATGCGGCAGGTGCCGGGCTTGTGAAGACCGAGCGCGGCAGTTCGTCGAAGACCGCGACATCGGTGTGCTGGCGCTCGCCGCGACCGTCGGAGAGCAAAATCGATCCGTGGCGTTGCCAGTTGGCCCAAGGGCCGGTAAAGCGCGGTTCGGCGTCAGCGGCGTCGCGGTAGAACGCCCATTGGGTCACTAGCCGCGATTCTTGGTCGATCCAGACCGCGTATTTGTTCTGCGGGGTGACGCCGACGTCTTTGAACGTGAGTTCCAGTACTTCGGCTGGGTGGTCGTCTTGGGTGGCTTCTAGGCCCCGGTAGCGCAGGGTGACGCCGGTGTCCTTGAGCTTGTAGGGCATGACCAGCCAGTACGAGTCGTTGATCCAGGCGCGGTAGCCGTGGTCGAGTTTGGCGGCAAGGGTGTCGGGATCGCTTATTTCCGCACCAGCGGCGAAGGCGCGGCCCTCTTTAGTGTGGATGTTCATCAGCACCGTCAGGTCGCCTTGCTCGAAGCGAATGTCCCCCGTCCACTTGTCCCACACATGTAAGCGGAAACCGAAAAAGCGCCAAGTGATGTAGCGAGTGGCGTCCCAGTTGGCGCGGCCGCCCATCGCAGCCATGACTTCGTCGGCTAGGGCTATAGCCTTGGGATCGGAATCGGCGGCATTGAAGCCGGGGGACGGAGGGTTGTCGGCGGCGTGGGCTAGGCCGATGCAAAAGAAGAAGACTAGAAGTAAGCGCAACATGAGGATCCTTTGCGGCTGTGGTGGCCGGAGCTAAAAGAGTCTGTACTGAATGCTTGTAGACAGCTTCTTACGAATGCTCAGGCAGCACCTCGGGTAGCAATTTCTCTAACTCGGCCAGCGGAGCTTCCAAAGTCTGGATGGCCTCGGTCCAGAACTGGGTATCTTCGAGGTCGCGGCCCAAGGCCCGGCGGGCGACGCCCTCGGCGGTGTCACTGCCGGTGAGGCGGAGGAATTCCTCGTAGCGGGGAAGAAAGGCAGCCCCTTCTTGTTTAAACATGGAATACAGGCCGCGGCTGAGTAGGAAGCCGAAGGTGTAAGGGAAGTTGTAGAAAGTCACGCCGGTGATATAGAAGTGGAGTTTCGAGGCCCAGAAGTAGGGGTCTTCACCCCCCTGTGCGAGCGCGTCGCCGAAGACTTCGCGCTGGGTTTCGACCATTAGCTCTTTGAGACGGCTGACGGTGAGTTCGCCGTCGGCGCGTTCTTCGTAGAGCTTTTTCTCGAACTGGTAGCGCACGGGGATGTCGAGCAGGAAGATCGCACCGTGGCCAATCTCTTGGTGGAGGGCGCTGGCCTTTTGGGCCGGGCTGAAGGAAGAGTCGGCGAGGATGCCCTCGGTGAGGATCATTTCGCCGAAGGTCGAGGCCGACTCGGCCAGAGTCATCGGGTAGAAGTGGGCGTAGGTGCGTAGGTCGCGCATGATGTAGCTGTGGAAGGCATGGCCGACCTCGTGGGCGAGCGTGAGGACATCGCCGAGGGTGTCGTTGTAGGTCATATAGACGCGGGACTCGCGGGTCAACAGCGAGCCAGTGCAAAAGGCACCGGGCCGCTTGCCAGGGCGGGGCGCGTGCTCAATCCATTGGCGTTCGCAGACTTGGCCGAGGAACTCGCCTAGGCGTGGATAGGCCGCTGCAAAGGAGCGGGTGACGAGGTCCGTGCCCTCTTCCCAAGAAAGCTGCCCTTGGTCGGGCAGCGGCAGCGGTGCGCCCAGATCGTACCAAGCGACGCCCTCGGTGCCCATGAGCTGCGCCTTGAGGGCGAGGATGCGTCGGGGCAGCTCGATTTGCTCGGCGATAGCCGCAAACATCGCGTCGAGGGTCTTGGGTGAAATCGATGCCTGGAAGAGGGCGACATCGAGAAAGTGATCAATGCCGCGATGATGGTTGAGGGTCAGCCGCGTCCCCGAAATGGCGTTGAGCGCGGCACAGGCGACATCTTCTAGGCTCTCCCAGGCCCGGTTGCCGCCATCGAAGGCGGCTTGGCGGACCCGGCGGTCAGGGTCTTCCATCAGGGCGCGGCGCTGCGAGATGGGGCGACGCTCGGTGCGACCATCGGGAAATTCCATGTCGAATTCGAGCTTGCCGGAGATCGAGTCGTAGAGGCGTCCCCAAGCGTGGAGACCATCGACGCTGAGGTCGGCAGAGAGCATCTCCTTCTCTGGGCTCATGGTGCGCTGCGCGTCTTCGCGCTGGCGGTGGAGGAAGTGGATGCAGTCGGCCAAGGCGGGCCGTTGGGCGAACTTGGCAAAAAATTCATCCGAGACGTCCTTGAGCGCACGCAGGAGTTCGACATCGAGCTTTGCGCTCTCGGCCGCCAGCAGGGCAAAGGCCGCCTCCTCGCGGGCGTAGTCTTCATTGCGGGCGTCCGCCGCAGTAAGGCAACCGAGATAGGAACCCAGATGGGAGAGGCGGTCGATCAGGCCTTCCGTCAGGAGGAGTATGGACTCCCAAGCGTCGGCATTGTCCTCGGCGAGCGGTGCTAGGGCGGCAGCTTGCTGACGTGCCGCCGCAAGATCTCTTTGCAGTTCATCCTTGAATTGCTGCATGGCCGGGCCATCAAATTCAGCGAAATAGCTCGTCAGGTCCCAGTCCATGGCTGTAGGGGTATTGGTCATTGGGCGTTTTCCTTGCTGTGATGTAAGTGCCGGGTAAAAAGAACAGCGCCTTCTGGCACAAAGGCAAATTGGTCACTAAACGATGGTCTCCCTATATTGGCCGCCTCTATCCCGTCCACTTATTTGCAGAGGTCCACAATGCTCAAGTGCGCGACTTCCCTGTGGTCGGCCGACTTGGCCAATCTCGCGGCTGATATCCGGCGCGTCGCACCCTATTCGGAGCGCTTCCATCTCGACGTGGCCGATGGCCATTATGCGCCGACTATGCTGTTCTTCCCAGATCTGGTGGCGGCACTGCGGCCGCATACGGACCTACCCTTTGAAATGCACCTGATGACCACCGACCCGGCCGCGTGGATCAACCCCTTTGCCGAGGCGGGTGCCGACGCCATCATTTTCTGCTTTGACTCGGCCGCTGATCCGGGTGCCGTGCTGGAGGCGATCAAGGCAAGGGGACTTCAGGCTGGGGTCTCGCTCTTGCTGGAAGAGGATCTCGACCTACTCGATCCCTGTTGGCCGTTATTGGATGTGTTGACGCTGATGAATACGGCTGCTGGGATCAAGGGAGCCGATATGGACCCGCAGGCACCCGACAGGATCCGCCGGGCTAGAGACGAGATCGACCGGCGCGGCTTGGCGACAGTGGTGGAGGCCGATGGCGGGATTCGCCGCCACACCGTGCCGCAGATCGCGCGAGCCGGTGCCGACTATATCGTCCCTGGCTCGCTGATGTTCAAAGAGGACCCAGGCGCGATGCGCGAGTGGCTGGCCGGGCTTGGATAGCCATTAGGCCGGGCGCGGGCGCTCGTATTCCAGCTGGACCTTGCACTCACAGCAGCTTGCAGCCTTCCAATTCTTTGGTACTCAGGCGGATGCCGCCGGCGCGGAGCCCGCGCACGGGATATTGGCCGATGGGGAAGACCTCGTTGAGCTTGCGGAGGCGCGGCTTGGGCTTGTAGTCGAGAGCGATCTTTTTGTCGGGGTCGGTGGTCAGCTTGAGCAGCTTGCACTCGGCGGGCACGAGATCGTAGCTGCGGCCTAAGATGAACTTGTCAATTGTGCAACGCTTGATGTAGGAGATACCGGCCTTGTCCTTATAGACGATGCTGAAAATTAGGTCTTTGTCCACCAAGCCGCAGTGGAGCAAGCCCTTGCCGACGAAGAGTTTGTCCGGCACTTGGATGACCGAGTAGGTGCCGTCCTTGCGGATGGCGAGCACAGAGTCGTAGAGCGACACGTCGAAGAGGAAGGTGCCGTTGATTTGGTGGCCGAGATAGCCGGTCTTTTTGTCGTAGCAGAGCTTGAGGTTGCGGTTGGCCGCCGAGCGCGCATCGACTCTTTTGATTTCCACGATTTCGGTGCGGCGCGGGAATTGGTCGCGGTATTTGTCGACGAGACCCTCGATAAAGGCGATGGCATAGGGGATAATGCTATCCAGATGCTTCTTGATCTGGCGCAGCCGGGCGCGGATCTCCTTCATCTCTTCTTGAGCGCGATTGATGTCGTAGCGCGAGATGCGGCGGATCGGGATCTTGAGCAGGGTCTCGATATCGTCGTCGGTGATATCGCGTTTGAGCTGAGGGGCAAAAGGCCAAAGCCCGGTGCGCACTGCCAAGTCGACTTCGGCCGTGGAGGTCTGCTCCTCAATGGCCTTATAGATGCGGTTTTCGATAAAAATCTGTTCTAGGGTCTTGGCGTGAAGCCTGTCGTTGAGTTGCTCGGCTTCGAGATGGAGCTCGGCCTTGAGGATATCGACGAGGCGATCGACGTTGTGCTGCAGAACTTCAGTGGCGCTCCTGACTTGGGGGCGATCATGCTCGTTGATCAGCATCAGGTTGGCCGAAATAGACAGCTCGCAGTCGGTGAAGGCGTAGAGTGCATCCACGACCTCCTCGGTATAGGTGCCGCGCGGCAGCTTAATCTCGATTTCGACTTTTTCGGCGGTGTAGTCGGAGATGGTGCCGATCTTGATTTTGTTTTTGCGTGCGGCGTCTTCTATGGAACCAATGAGTTGTTCGGTGGTGGTGCCAAAGGGAATCTCGCGGATGACGATGCGCTTGGGGTCGGAGGTGTCGAGCCGGGCGCGGACTAAGACTTTGCCATTGCCGTCGTTGTACGCCGAGAGGTCGGCAAGCCCGCCGGTGGGAAAATCCGGGCGAATGGTAAAGGGCCGATCCTGTAGGTAAGCGACTTGGGCTTCTAGGAGCTCGATGAGGTTGTGCGACAATATCTTGGTAGCCATGCCGACGGCAATGCCCTCGGCCCCTTGGGCTAGGAGCACCGGGAGCTTGGCGGGAAAAACCACAGGCTCCTCGTTGCGTCCGTCGTAAGAGGAAACGTATGAGGTAAGCGATTTGTTGAAGAGGGTTTCCTTGGCCAAGGGCGTGAGGCGGCACTCGATGTAGCGCGCGGCAGCGGCGTCGTCTCCCGTGTGGATATTGCCGAAATTGCCCTGTTTCTCGATAAAAAGGTCCTTGTTTGCGAGGACGACTAAGGCACCGTAGATCGACTGGTCGCCGTGCGGGTGGTACTGCATGGTTTGGCCGACTACATTGGCGACCTTGTGGAACTTGCCGTCGTCAATCTGCTGTAGGGCGTAGAGGATGCGGCGCTGGACGGGTTTAAGTCCGTCGTCGATGTGCGGAATCGCGCGGTCTTTGATGTAGTAGGAGGCGTATTCGAGGAAGTAGTTGTCGTAGAGACTGTCGATATAGGCCATTAGACTAGATGCTCCATAATGTAGTCGCGGCGGTCGGGGGTGTTCTTGCCCATGTAGAAGGAGAGGGTTTCGGGGACGGTGGCAAGTGAGCGGACGCCGACTTTGACCAGCCGCATGTCGCCGTTGATAAACTGTCCAAACTCCCTGGGGGAAATCTCGCCAAGGCCCTTGAAGCGGGTGATTTCCGCGGTACCCTTGAGCTTCTTTGCGGCGCGTTGGCGCTCGCGCTCATTGTAGCAGTAGTGGGTCTCTTGTTTGTTGCGGACCCGAAAGAGCGGCGTCTCGAGTATATAGACATGGCCCGAGGTGATTAGCTCTTCGAAATAGGTGAGGAAGAAGGTCATCAGGATATTGCGGATGTGGAAGCCGTCAACATCCGCGTCGGTAGCCATGACGACTTGGTTGTAGCGCAAGTTGTCGATGTCTTCTTCGATCCCGAGAGCCATCATCATATTATAGAGCTCTTCGTTTTTGTAGATGGAGGCGCGGGTTTTGCCAAAGAGGTTTTGCGGCATGCCTTTGAGGGTGAAGATGGCTTGGGTCTCCGGGTCGCGCGAGGAGACGATCGAGCCAGCGGCCGACTGCCCCTCGGCGAGGAAGATCGTCGATTCCTCGCCGCGCTTCTTGTCGCCTTTGTGGTACTTGCAGTCCTTGAGCTGGGGAATTTTGATCTCGATGCGGCGAGCGGCTTCCTTGGCTTCCTTTTTAACCGCGTTTAGCTCCTTGCGCAGCTTTTCGTTGTGGACGATACGCGCTTCGAGCTTTTGCGCGGTCTCCCGGTTTTTGTGGAGGAAGTCGACGATGGCCTCGCGGGTCTCGTTGACGATCCAGCCACGGATGTCGGTATTGCCCAGCTTGTTTTTGGTCTGCGACTCGAAAACCGGTTCCTTGACCTTGACGGAGACGACGCCAAAGGCTCCGTCGCGGACATCGACGCCGTTGAAGGTTTTCTTGTAAAATTCGTTGACGCCCTTGAGCACGCCCTCGCGGAACGCGCTCTGGTGGGTACCGCCGTCGGCCGTGTACTGGCCGTTGACAAAAGAGCGATAGGACTCTCCGTAGCTATCGACGTGGGTGAAGGCAAATTCGAGGTACTGGCCTTTGTGGTAAGCGGGCGGGTAGAGAACCGAGCTGCCGGCCTCGCTTTTGAGGAGGTCGAGCAGGCCCTGTTTGGACTCGAATTTTTGGCGGTTGAAGTACAGGCGCAGACCTCGGTTGAGGCAGGCGTAGTTCCACATCCGGCGCTCGACGAACTCGTGGTTGAAGGCGTATTCGCCGAAGATGACCGGATCGGGCGAAAACTCGACGTACGTGCCGTCGGGCGCATTGGGCGCTCGGCTTTTCTTTTGCTTTTTCAGCTCGCCACGCTCAAAGAGCACTTCGGCGCACCGGCCGTCTCGGTAGGAGCGGACAACGAAGTGGGCCGAAAGCGCGTTGACGGCTTTGGTGCCGACGCCGTTGAGCCCCACGCTGAACTGGAAGACGTCGTCGTTGTATTTGGCTCCGGTGTTGATGACCGAGACGCACTCGACTAATTTGCCGAGGGGAATGCCGCGGCCGTAGTCGCGGACTCGGACTAGCCCTTGGTCGATCTCGACATCGATCTGCTTGCCACAGCCCATGATGAACTCATCGACTGCATTGTCGACGACCTCTTTGAGCAATATGTAGATGCCGTCGTCGGGATCGGTGCCCGAGCCGAGGCGGCCGATGTACATGCCGGTCCGCAGGCGGATGTGCTCGAGCGAAGAGAGGGTTTTGATCTTGCTTTCGTCGTACGTGGCCTTGCCGTTGGCGTGGCCGTTGGTCAGAGTCTTAGCCATTGCTTCCATAAGTGGTCTATAGTAGAAGTGCCGCGATGCCTCAGTGGGGGAGGTAGGCGGCTGGCGGACAAATGGGAGCGCTTAAAATGCAGGAAAAAAGCAGGGGCATCGGAGGAGAGCAGGAAGGGGGGCCGCTCTCCTTGGTGCGACTGCTAATTTAAGAAATTCTCCGTCTTTTCAATATAGTGAACATAAATGCAGTTGTCAATCAAATGCGGGTGCGGGCAGCAGCGGTTCCTTAGCTGCTTTTTCTGTATCTCTTGGGCAACGGTGGTGTTGCGGAGGCGATACGTCCAGGCTTATCGCCCGCTTGGAGCCGAGGCTGCGGCCACAATCCGTCTATGTTGATAAACTGCCTAATTGCAGGGACTTAGCGAATACCAGCGACGGCTTAGTTTATCTGGCGTGCTTCTTGGCACGTCTTTCGCTTTTGTTCCCGCTGAGGCCTCAGTCGTGCTTCAAACCATCAGCAGTATCTAAAACATGGAAGCAACAGAGCGGCCGGCTGTTGCTTCCATTGCTGCTGTGTCGCATTTCAACCGGCTACAAAACAAATGGCTGACTCTTAACAAAGGAGAATGCAAGATGAAGCTCACAATCGTATCTAAGCCTTTTGATGGCTATATGTCGCCGGCAAAGAGAGGCGGTGGCGGCTGCTGCTGCAACTGCAATTGCTGCCTCATCATACCTCTCATGTGAGTCCTATTGAACACTGTTTGGGTAAAAGATAAGAGCTACCATTGCACATCATCGTAGTAGCATCTTATCACGGCTGAGGCTATTTTGAGCCCAAACGGTATTCAGCATTGCCCTGCCCGTAGCAGTCTGTGCCTGATGCGGGCAGGTACTTAACTACTTGAGATGAATTGAATGCCCTGATTTATACCGTGTACGTTGTATCATTAGTTCGCGATCAACTATTGTCGGCTAAATCACAAAAACCAAAAAAGAGGATATCCATGGGAACCAAGACCGAACCTATTGTTACTGAACATCACTTCGTACTCAATCCCTCACTCAAGTTCATTTTTTGTGGCGAAGACGAGATCTTAGTGCTGCACGGTATGAGATCCAAATTCAACCAAACGATCCGCGATGAGGGAAGAACCCACCTTCTGGGTCGGGTACTTCGTCGTCTGGCGTCTCCAGCTTCCCTGCAAGATCTCCAAGAGCAAAAAGTGATTGGGGAAGAAGAGTTTGAAGATGCAGAAGAACTCCTCGCTACTCTGGCCTCACAAGGGTTTCTCTCCCAGGCCGATGAAAGCCCTATCGTAAGCTATTTGAATGCCGTCGTAGGCGGAAACCAGGCATTCGACAACATCTGCATTGGCATCGTAGGTGCCGGTTATCTCGGCAGTCGCGTGGCGGAAGAACTCGTAAAAGTTGGGATCGGCCAGATGCAAATTCTAGATGACCGACGTATCGAGAACACGACGGTTGATCAGGCTCAGTTTAACCTGCCCCCGACTTATATAGAAAAGGGACGACCTTATGTCGAGTGCCTGGGATCGCATCTGTCAGAACTCGGTTACGATAGTCTCAAGGCGATCAAAGAACCTTATCATAATCAAGACGCCTTAGAAAGCCTGTTTAGTGCTTCAGACTTCGTCGTCGCCACCTCCGAAGTGTTCTCATCTCATCTCTTTCACACCGTCGATCTCGCTGCACTTTCTGCCGAAAAACCGTGGATGTCCGCATTTATAGACGGCAGTGAATCCTGCATCGGCCCTATTTATGTACCTGGAGAAACGTGCTGCTACAATGAATTCGAAATCCAATCGGAAGCTACTTTGTCCATCCAGCGCAGCGAGTACTATACCTATAAAGAAGAAATGAGCAAGAATGGCCTTTACAGCCATCAATTTGCGTTCCCACCCTACGCTAGCATAGCCGCCGGTTTTGTGGCAGGCACCACCTCGTCTTTTCTTTTATCTGGAAAATCTTCCCTGATAGGCCGATGCCTTCGCATTAATTTTGAAAAACCCTATGTCGATTACGAAGAAATCCTGAAACTACCTAGGTCTCCCACATCTGTTGACATGCGCAACGGGTATAGACACATGTTTCTCTAAACCTCTTGCAAAAGTAGCGACTGACTAGAGCAAAGCGCGTCTCGTCAATCTGATATAACACTACCGAACGGAGTGCAAAATGACTGTCGAATCTCTTCGTACCGCTCCAGACCCCCTCTTGGAGCACATCCAGATGTTTCTGGAATCGCCGATTATACCTTCTCCTCACAGCATTGATCTGAGCCACTCGGCGGCTTCGGATTACCTCTACCGACAAGTCAGACCAAAGCCGCATGTGGCCGAATTGTACCACGAGAACTCGAAACTGAGCCCCCACTCGACTCTTCAAGTTCCCGCTGATACTTCAATGCTTGAACAGGTGCGTCAGTGGTTCTTTGAAACCGCCTATTGCGTTGATGAAGAAACCTTGGTTGACAGCGGTACCGGGTTGAGAATCCCCTATGACCGACTCCCCGGGTGGCTTCAAAGCCCACTGAGCCTCTTTTCTAAACAGGGGCCTCTGGCCAATCTGCTTTATGCTACCGACCTGCTCGTGCTGCACGATGGAATGCTCGTCCGCATAGTTCCAGAGTCGGACTATCTCTGGATTGAGCGTGAAGTAAAAGATGAAGCTACCCTTTTGCCCAGTCTATTCTGGAGATCACCGCCTGTGAGCATTGGCGAATGTTCGACCATGTTAGTTGTTATCGCCTGTTCTTGGAGATACATGCTCCTCTACGGTCCCCGAGGCTACCGCCACACCTTGTTAGACATCGGGCGCCTGCTGGGGTATTTTCAATACCGGTGCGAATTCGATGGACACCAAGTCAATGTTCATCAGGACTTTCTCGATACGAAAGCAGACGAATTTGTGCAAGCCGACGGTGTAGAGCGCTCCGTTTATGCTCTCCTTACTTTCTCACCTATCAACGCGGATGAATAGATAATGGCAATCAGAGAGAAAATGTCCCCCGTGGTAGAAATACCGGACTCTTCACCCCTAGATCCAGTGCTCCTCCAGGAACTGGAAGAGTTGGATTCTCAGGAGCAGCAAGTTTTATGTGAACTCCTGAAGCACATCAAACGGGACAGGGCGGTTAATGGACAGATGGACGAATTGGCTATCGTAGTAAACGGATTAAAGGATTATCCAAAGGAAGATGACTGGCTGTTCTTCCAAAAGCTCAATGAAAAAATCGCGCCGAATCTACACAAAGAATTCGTCAGTGTGGAAAAAATCAAACTGGAGACGAAGTTTTCACCCATCACCGAATCTATTTCGGAAGTAATTAACAGCCGTGCCTCGGTCCGAGACTTCAATGGATCGGCTCTGTCGCTCGAAAAGCTGAGCACACTGTTGGATCAGTCCTGCGGTGTGCGGGATACCATATTGGCCTACAACCGCCGCGACGTTGCGTTACGCAATTTTCCGACCGTTGGTGGACTGCAATGCACAGAATTTTATCTCGTGGTTAACGGAGTCAAAGGCATTTCTCAAGGGCTATACCACTATAATCCTACGCAAAAGTGTCTAGAACTGCTTGAGAGGGGAAACTTTCGATGGCGCGTGGTTAATTGCTGTTCTCAGCACGAGTGGTTAGCCGAAGCGAGTGTCGTAATTTTCATCGCTCCCGATATATCACGGCTCACATGGAAATACGGTGCCTATAAATCGTACCGATTGTCCCATCTTGAAACTGGCGTCGTAAGTCAGAGCCTGCATCTTGTCGCCACAGCACTTGAGTTAGGGTCATGTCTGGTATTTGGCTTTGACGATGAACTTGCAAACTCATTATTGGGACTGGATGGACGCCAGGAATTTACAACCCTACTAGTTGCCATTGGAAATAAAGTGGATAAAAAGGCCACTTCTGCAAAAAGTCACCAATAGGACCGATAGCATTTTAACTAGTTGAGGAGTTTCATAAAATGGTCTTTTTAAACAAAACTGTCTGGCTTCGTAGCTTCGTCACGCTCTGGGTCGTCGAGTGCAGATTGTTCGTACGTCAGCCTACTGCCGCCTTCTTTACATTTGTATTCCCCGTCTTAGCCTTTCTCCTATTCGGCTCCATCTTTGGAGGAGCTCCGATGTGGGATCGCCCCGATGTACGCTACATCGATTTTTATGCTCCGGCACTCATGGCTGCATACATCGGCCAAGCAGGGTTGGTCAACCTCACGAACTTCTTGACTGAATACCGTCTGACCGGCATTCTTAAGCGTTATGTCGTCAGTCCGTTCTCGCTAGGATTCTATCTCTGCGTTCATATCGCAATGCAAACTGTCATATTTATTATTTCTTCCTTGATCTTACTCGTGGTCGCAGAGGGCATTTTCGATCTCCATTTTCGAGGACACTGGGCAATTGTCCTGTTAGTGGGGGTAGTCTGCATTGCTTGCTTTTTTGCCTTGGGTTTCTTGGTAAACGGGCTTTCTAAATCTACAAGAGGTACTCATGCTCTGGGCCAATTTTTGTTTCTCATCATGTTTTTTATCTCGGGAGCCACCTTTCCTCGGCAGATGTTTCCAGATTGGCTACAGACGTTAAGCTGGGGTTCCCCTTTGACCCATGTCGTCACGACCTTCTCCGGTGTATGGCTCGGGGATCCGATATCTCAGTATGTAAATTCATTGCTGTTTCTTGCAGTCATAGCCATACTGTCGTACCTAATCTCCACTCGAACATTCAAGTGGGAGGTGTAAATATCCACTATGACTTCTCTACAATTGCGCTCCACCTACATCAATCCCCATCGAGAAATTTTACCCAACGTGATGAACGAGAAAGAGGGCAGGGCAATCAAAGAAATGCTCTCGTGGTACTTTTCCAGTGGCCCGATCCGAGAATCGACTGTTTGCAACGGTGGGGCTGGAACTTCTCAAACTGTCGTCGTCAATAGCAGCCACTGGGACATGGACCAAGTCATACGCCAAATTGTTGGCCTACCTTCCCTGAATCTCGGATTGGACTCTTCTGTGATCGCAGGGGGCAAAGGTTTCGAACTCCCATCTTCCTTCTTGTCTGACTTAGGCGAAAGCGTTGAAAGGATATCTGGGACATTTGCTTTCTTAAAAGAAGACTTGGAGATCTGTGCAGGATCCTATAGTTCTCTGCAACAAGCCGGTCAAAATGCTATTGCGCCGGAAGCACTTCCCCTGTTTGCAGACGAGCAATACGTCTCACCCGATTTCTTCTTTCAACCCTTTACTCGCGACACTGAATTTAACTGGATCAAGGGACGTCGGCTCATCAGTCAAGAAGACATCTGGATTCCTCTACAGCTCGTGCTCTTCTTTTATATCCCATCCATTGAGGAGTCTCGCATCGGCTATTCATCCTCTTCTGGTATGGCCTCTCATATAGATGAAGCCTTGGCCATCATTGCTGGAGTAACAGAGCTTTTCGAGCGCGATGCCTTGATGCTGTCTTGGTATGCAAATATTCCGCTGCGCCGAGTAGAAGTTGACAGACCGCTCTCTTCCAAAAAGACTAACAGAACCTTGGAATATATCAAATCTCTCTCTGGTGATGTGAATTTTTGGTTACACGACGTTGGTTTCCCCAAATTGCCCTGCATCTCGGGGACTCAGCTAGTGCCCTACTATAAAAAATTTGCCTATCAGGCTGGAGCAGCAGTGGCTTTGGATGGAGAAGAAGCTTTCATCCAAGCTTTGCTGGAATATGGGCAGTCCGAACTGCAATTGAAATGTGCTATGTTGACACCTCAACGGCAGTTTATGAAAGGTGTCCAAGTGCTATTTGACGCCTCACCAGACAAACCGCTGGCAGAAATGCGTACGTTTTTAGAAACGATAGGGTACTACGGACATGCCGAGAATGCTGGACGGCTAGAGGCATTTTTCCGCAGTGATGGTACCGTGGCCCTCTCGGAATTGCCAAAGGTAAAATTCAAGCATTCAGAAGAGCAGTTGGAATACTTCAAGGAGGTCCTTCAACGATATGATATAGATCCTATTGTCATTGACTGTACCCATGAACAGATGTCTCAGGTGAAAGTCGTCAAAGTATTCATCCCTGAACTAGTACAGCCCCACATCAGCGCGTATCCCTATTTGGGACATTCGCGGATTTACGAACTGCCTATGAAAATGGGATTGAGGGATAAGCCGCTCACATTCAAAGAGCTTAAACCAGGGCCTGTTCCTTTTCCTTAAACTTCATTCACGACCTATGTTCTGTTTTGTTTTTATCTTGGCTTATCCTGGCGTCCTTTATGTAGTACATTCAGGTTTATACCTGATGGGTAGCTGGGTGCTATCCGAAAAAATACTGGACGCAACTTTGGATCGCGACGACTTTGTCGTGCCCTTGGCGTCTCTGATGGGTGCTCTGGTCCTAATTCTGAGCGTATGCGATCCGGCCATCCGCATTCTGACGTCGGCCTTTGGATGGCCTATGTGGTTCGGTCCCCCAATGCCCTTATCGCTCGGCATTACGATTTTTGTCAGTGTAGGTGTGGGCGTAGCCTTTTATTATGCAGAGATTATCGTAGAACGGACGTGGTTGAAACTACGGATGGGAAATAAGCCAATAGCAAAACACTGGATGTTCGGGGAGACCAAACGTATTGTCAGGCAAGGGCAAAAGTTACCTGTAGGCTTGTTATTAGGTTGCATCCTTAGCGAATCCCTCTTGGAAGAGATATTATGGAGAGGCTACTTGATCCCCTATGCAATAGATGTCTTAAATATACCTGTGCAATACGCAATTATTATCTCTTCCTTAGCATTTGGAATGAATCATATCGCCTATGGCTTAGCAAATGTGATCTCTAAAACCCTGTTTGGTGTAATTTTGAGTCTTATGTATCTCGCCTCCGATAGTCTCTTGCCGTGCATACTGTGCCATCAGGTCTTCAATCTTATGGTTTTTAAAATCCGCATCGAATGGAAATCATGACTTCAACTTCGAGCACCTCATCCCCAGACAGTGGCTGCCGAGAGCAAACACCCGTCCTGCAGATAAATGCCTTGCATAAAACCTATGGCAAGCTCGTCGCCGTCCAAAATGTCAGTTTTTCCATATATCCGCAACAGGTCTTTTGTCTGGTAGGACCCAATGGAGCGGGTAAAACGTCTATCATAGATTGCATTGTAGGCTTAAAGAAGCCCGACTCTGGAGACATTCACTTGTTTGGTGAAAGTATCCCCGATCTGCGACGACGTAAGGACATACGCAGTAGAATCGGTATCCAATTTCAAGAAGATTCCCTCTATAGTGATATTCGGGTCAGAGAGGCGCTACGCCTTTATGCAAGCATGTATCAGAACCCTGTTGATCCAGATGAATTAATAGACATTTTTGAGTTGCAAGGCCAACAGAAGACAGCCTACAAAGACCTGTCGGGCGGAGAAAAGCGCAGGCTGCTCATTGCCGTTGCCTTGGTGGGCAAACCTGCGCTACTGATCCTCGATGAGCCGTCGAGCAACTTGGATCCACATCTGCGCCGGCAACTCTGGGATGTTCTGAACCAGTACCGCCGTCAGGGTCTCACCATTGTCATGACTACCCACAACATGCAAGAGGCCCAGCAGTACAGCGATGTGGTCTGTGTGATGAACAAGGGCCAAATCATTGCTTCTGGTTCGGTACCGCAACTGCTCGAAAAGTTTCAGCTAAACCTCAAAGTAGAGGTAGAAACCGAAGTCGATCCCGAAACCTTGGCAGACTGTCCTGGAGTAACCCACGTTGACGGCAATTCTCAAGGCGTGTGCATATATGGCAAGGATGAGGTGTTTAAGAATGCGGTTATAGACCGTCTTAACAGCTTGAACATACATCAATTTTCCGTAAAAACCGCCGATCTTGAAGATGTGTACCTATTCGCTACAGGAAGCCGATATATGCGCTATGGTCAAAAAATCGCAAAAAATGATCAGAGCATCGAATATGAGGCTCCTTTCGTCGAGGGCAAAGAGCTTCTTCAGCAGGCAATTGATTCCTCTAACCCTGACCAATTACATAAGGCACGGAAACTGTTTGAACAGGCTCGCCAAAACAGCCATCACGAGGTGTTTGCACTGTATTACCTAGCTTTGTGCGAGTACCGCCTCGCTACGCTTTTTGCGGCCACCCCTGACGAACAGGCCCAATGCATTAACCGAACCATAGAGCATCTCAAAGGGGCTATCGAGTTGGAAGACAACTTCAGCGACGCCCATGCCCTCTTAGCCAGTGCCTATGGTCAAAAGCTCGGCCTGAAGCCTCACTTGGGCATGGCGCTGGGTCCTGAGACCAAAAGAGTTCTTGAAAAATCCAAGCGACTCGACGGCAACAATCCCCGCGTTGTCTTAATAGATGGAATGAGCGACTATTATACTCCTGCTGTATTCGGCGGTGATAAGCAGCGGGCTATCTCTAAAATGGAGCATGCCCTTGAGTTGTTCGCGAAAGAGGAAATCCGCGACTCCTTTCAACCCTCTTGGGGCTACGACGAAGCCTGCGCTCAATTGGGCATTATGCGTCAAGAGGCCGGAGACATCGAGGGCGCAAGGGAAGCCTTTGTCAAAGCCCTTGAAGTGAATCCCAATAACGGCTGGGTAAAAAACCACCTATTGCCGGGATTGGACCGTTAGTACGCAATGAATAAAAGATGTACCGCTCGACAGGTCGGGATTGTCCTGCTTTGCGTTTCCCTGTTCACTAGTCTGCACGACGGGCAGGTCTTTGCCCAGAGTCAGGCATTTATCCAGGGACAGGTCGTCGATGAAACAGAACGACCGATGGCCTTTGTCAACGTACAAATTATCGACACCACCGACGGCGCAATAACAGGCCGCGACGGCCGCTTTGCCTTTTCCACTCGGCACCTTGGACTACACGACCTGAGCGCCTCCTTCATCGGCTTTGAACCCACCCGGCAGACCCTGCACTTAACTGCGGGCGATACCACAACGGTGCGTTTGGTGCTGCGGCGCGTCCTCATTGAACTCGGTGAAACCGTCGTCACAGTTAGCACCTATACCACCGGGGAGGATGAGACCGTCACCCTTGCCCCCCTAGATGTGGTCACAACGCCTGGGGCTTCCGCCGATATTTTTCGCGCGTTCAAAACCTTCCCCGGTGTGGCAACCGTAGATGACGGTGCCGGTCTTTTTGTGCGAGGTGGCGACGTGAGTGAGACCGTCATCTTGCTCGATCAAGCCACGGTGGTGCATCCCTACAAATACGAATCGCCCACTGGCGGAGTATTCGGCACGATTCCTCCCTTTATGGTGAAGGGTACGGCCTTTTCCACCGGTGGATTCTCCGCCCGATACGGCAATGCGCTTTCCGCGGTGCTGGCAATGGAGAGCCTAGACATGCCTGTACAACGGAGCTATACGCTTGGCTTGGGCCTTGCTGCTGGCTCTGTGGGCCTCGACTTGCCCTTTATTGACGATAAGCTCGGCCTGCGCTCCACGGGCAATCTCAGCTTTACCGATCTCCTGTTCCGCGTCAATGGACACCGCGACGCATTCACCACGACTCCACGAGGGCACGACGGAAACCTCAACCTGATTTACCAGTACTCGCCTACCGGACGCCTCAAGCTCTTCAGCTTCGACGCTGGCGAGGAACTCGGAGTGCGGGTCGCAGCTCCTTCCTTTGACGGCCTTTATCGAAGTCGCACTGATAGAGCCTTGCACAATCTCCAGTGGACGGATGTGTTGGCCGGTTGGTCCATCCAGACCAGTGCCTCGCTGAACCGGCACACGACCCGGCGGCAATTGGGCAACCTAGACCTGACCCCCCGCGACCTGACCGGCAAAATTCGCACAGACTGGGAACGCGTCCTCGATGCCTTCGGAGTTTTGCGCCTCGGTGCTGAAATAGAGCACGCTGACAACCGATTCGTAGGCAGCATTCCTCAAGGCGATATTCTCGACCCCGAGGCAGAGATATTTGAACTCGACACCTCTTACAGCGCCAGACGCACTGGTGCCTACTTTGAGACCGATTTCAAGCCCATGCGCCGCATCGTCGCCAATGTCGGTCTGCGCGCCGACCACCACAGCTTGGGCGACGGTTTTGTCCTAGACCCGCGTCTGTCTGCCCGGTACCAGTTCTCAGAAGACACAAACGCCCGGCTCGCTTGGGGCATCTATCACCAATTCCCCGCCCCATTTGAATACAACTCCACCAGCGGCACCCCCAATCTGGAACCCCAACGCGCCCAACACTGGATAGGCGGCTTGCACCACGAACGCGACCAATTCCTAGTACGGTTGGAGGCTTACTACAAACCCTACCGCAATCTCGTCATAGATGACCCCGACCTGAACCTTGCCAATACGGGTAGAGGTCGGGCCTCTGGAGTTGACCTCTTTTGCAAGTACGGAGCTTTTCTCAATACGCGCTTAAGCGGGTGGATGGCCTATAGTCTGCTGAGGTCGCGCCGATTGCAGGTACGCCATATAGGGCTTGAGATGCTCCGCGAAGAAGCTCCTTCCCCATTTGATATTACGCACAACCTGACCTTGGTCACAAAAATGCAGATCGTCCGCACCCTCAGCGGCGGCCTGACCCTGAAATACGCCACCGGCCGCCCCATCACTCCAATCGTCGGTGCCGTTCCCGTAGCAGACAAAAGCTACTACCTGCCTGTAGAAGGCCCTGTCGGCTCAGAGCGTCTGCCGTCCTTTCAACAGATAGATGGGCAGTTGAGCTATTTGCTGTTTTTTGGCTCCGGGCACCAAGCGGTCTTTTATTTGGCTGTCAACAACCTGCTCAATCGCGCAAATGTGCTCGACTATGATTACAGCATCGACTATACCCAGCGCCAGCCACGCACCACCCTCTTTCGCCGATCCATTTACTTTGGCACCACTGTCTCCCTGAACCACTGACCTTAACCAAAGGAGCCACTTATGCTGCGCTTTCTGCTCTCACTCGTTTTCATTTTCTCGATCGCCTATCCCGCCTTCGCCCAATCGGCCGATAGTCTTCTCGTCAGTGGAAAACAGATGCTGCAAGCCGGTGAAAATGCGAGCGACCTCGACGCGATGTACATGTCGAGGGCCACATTCGAGCGCACCTTGGCCGATACCAGCTTAGCCGCGTGGAGCCACTACTACATCGCTTTGGCCGATTACCGCATCGTCGATCTCCTATTAGCCGCAGGCGAGAAAAACGAAGACGCGGCTTCTGAGCATCTTAAAATCGCTGTCGAGCATTTGAAAGAGGCCACCCGGCTCGATCCTCAAGCCGCCGAAGCCTATGCTCTGCTGTCGAGCGCGTACGGACGACAGATCGGCCTCAACCCGGTCAAGAGCATGGTCTTGGGGCCCAGAGTAGGGAAGGCCGTAAAAAAAGCCATGCAGATCGCACCCAACAATCCGCGCGTGGTGCTGAGCGCGGCCATCAGCGACTTTAATACCCCCAAAATGTTCGGTGGAAGCAAGGAAAAGGGTCTGCAAGGATTCCAGCGCGCCGCCGAACTCTTTGCCCAAGAAGAGCCGACCGACCCCATCCAACCTGTATGGGGACACAGCCGCACGTACGCTTGGCTCGGCATCGCTTACCAGGACCGAGGTGAACTGGAACTGGCGCGAGCAGCCTTTGAAAAAGCGCTTGAAATCAATCCGGGTTTTGGTTGGGTCAAATACGTGCTGCTGCCCGAATTGGAAAAAGCCAGTTCACCGGATGCGCCGTGAGTAAACGGCCCATAGATAGCTGGGCTGAGTTGCGAGGAGCGCCTAACTGGTTTTGGAGGAGGATCTGCCGCCTCGGGGTCGTCTCCGGCCGCGCCCGCGTCCTTGGCCATTGCGTTTGGCGCGGATGTCGTCCAAATCGGGCGCAGTGCCTTCCCAATGCGCGTGGATGCGGTTGGCGTTGAGCAGGCGCTTGAGGTCGCGGAGGTCGCGGTCTCCGACCAAGGTCAGGGCCTTGCCCTCCCGGCCCATGCGCCCGGCCCGGCCCGTGCGGTGGGTGTAGATTTCGGCGTTAAAGGGGAAATCGTAGTTGATGACGTGGGTGACGTGCGAAAAATCGAGGCCGCGCCCGGCCACGTCCGTGGCGACCATAAAGCGGATCTTCTTCTGGCGGAAACGGCGGAAGATGGAGGTGCGCCGCTCTTGGTCTAGCCCGCCGTGGATGATGTCAACCGAGCGGACGCGCCTTTGTAGGTCGCGGAACAAATCGGATGCTTTGTCACGCGAGTTGCAGAATATGATGCCCTGCTGGATCTCGTGGTCATCGATGTAATCGATGAGCGCGTCCCTGCGGTGGCGGGAGACGTGGAGGAAGTGATGGGCGAGCGATTGGGGTGCCCGCTGGTCGCGGTTGAGATGAACGCGCTCGGGCGATTTGAGGTATTGTTGGGTTAGCCGCTCTATCTCCGAGGGCATGGTCGCGGAAAAAAGCAGGGTTTGGTATTCCTGCATGATGCAGGCCATGATAAAGTCCACGTCTTCGATAAAGCCCATCTTGAGCATCTCGTCGGCCTCGTCGAGGACCACGGTTTTAACTTCGGTCAGGTCGAGGCTGTGGTTCCATATAAAGTCGATGAGGCGGCCGGGCGTGGCCACGAGGACGTGGACGCCGTGGTTGATCTTGGCCTTTTGGATGTCCATGTCAAAGCCGCCGTAGATGGCAAACGGCACCACGCCTGAGTGCTTGGCGATTTCGTCCACCTCTTGGACGTATTGGAGCGCCAGCTCGCGGGTGGGGACCAAGATGAGGGCTTGGATGGCGTTGAGCGACTCGTCGGTGGCTTGGATTATAGGAATGGCACAGGCACCGGTCTTGCCAGAGCCGGTTTCAGCCAAGCCCATGACGTCTTTGCCGGCGATAATGTGGGGAATGGTTTGTTCTTGGATGGGCGTCATTTTTTCGTAGCCCATCTCGTCGAGTGCTCTGAGGATGTAGGGCGCTAGATTAAGCTCGGTAAACAGCATAAATCCTTGTCTGTTGGGTTGAAGGGGCGGGGAGTGCGTGCGGCGGGATACCAGCGAATGTGCGTTAATTGTTATAAGTTATAAACTTAGGCAAAAAAGCTAAATGTGCAATAGGCCGCGTTGCGCGGGAGTGGCTGGGGCTTAGTTTGTAACCCAAAAGACGAGGAGCTAAAAGATGACAGACGTGCGGGTGCGCATTGCACCTTCGCCGACCGGCCCTATGCATGTAGGGACCGCGTACCAAGCGCTGTTCGACTGGGTGTGGGCGCAGAAAAACGAAGGGCAGTTTGTGCTGCGCATTGAGGATACCGACCAAGCGCGGTCGGAAAAAAAGTACGAAGATCAGCTCATGCAGTCTCTGTGGTGGCTGGGGCTGGAGTGGGACGAGGGCCCCGATGTGGGCGGCCCTTACGGCCCGTATCGGCAGAGCGAGCGCTTGTCCATCTACGCGGAGTACGCCGCGAAGTTGGTGGCCAGCGGGCATGCCTATCCCTGCTTTTGCACGAGCGAACGGCTGGCCGCGCTGCGGGCGGAGCAGCAGGAGCGCAAGGAGCGTATCGGCTACGATGGACATTGCCGGGCGCTGGCTGCCAGCGAGGTCGAAGCCAAGATACGGGCGGGATGTGCGCACGTGATTCGGCTGGAAATGCCGAAGGAGGGAGTATGTGTAGTCGAGGACATGCTCCGGGGGCCAATTTCCCTACAGTGGGGGAATATAGACGACCAAGTGCTGATGAAGTCCGATGGCTTTCCAACCTACCACTTGGCCGTGGTGGTGGACGATCACTTGATGCGGATCAGTCATGTGATTCGGGGGGAGGAGTGGATCACCTCCACGCCCAAGCACCTCATGCTCTACGAGGCTTTTGGCTGGACGCCGCCGACGTACATGCACCTGCCGTTGCTGCTCAATCCGGACGGCTCCAAGATGTCGAAGCGGCGGAATCCGACCTCGGTGGAGTACTATCGCCGCGCCGGCTATGTGCCGCAGGCCCTGCTCAACTACTTGGCGCTCATGGCCTATCCGCCGGTCGGGGAAGAAAAGTTCACCTTGGAGCAATTAACAGAGCATTTCGACCCGGCGAAGATCAACTTGGGCGGCTCCATCTTTGATATAGACAAGCTGGGCTGGCTCAATGGACGCTATTTGCGCGAGGATCGGACGCCGGAGGCTCTGTTGGCGGAGCTAAAAGGCTGGCTGCTCAACGACGAATACGTAGGGCAGATGCTACCCTTTATGCAGCAGCGGCTAGAGACGCTAGGAGATTTTGTGCCGCGCGTGGCGTTTTTCTTCGCCCGGCAAGTGGAGCCAAAAGCCGAGGATTTGATTCCGAAGAAGCGGGAGGCGGCCGAGATAGCGCGGATGTTGCAAACAGCCGTGTGGGCTTTGGACGAGGTGGTGGAGTGGGATAAAGACGGCGTGGCCGAGGCCGTGCGCCGGGTAGTCGCGCATTGGGAGTGGCCGGTCCGCGACGTGACCGTACCGCTCATTGCCGCGCTGACTGGCGAGCGGGTGGGGCCGCCGCTCTTTGAATCCGCCGCGCTCTTGGGGCCAGAATTGACGCGGATGCGGCTGTTAGATGCTATGAAGGCGTTGGGTGGGCTGTCTAAGAAACAGGCCAGCCGGCTGGAGAAGGACTGGAGGCGGTGAAATTTCTCGGCGGCCGCTGTTCCTAGTTTGGCATAGATGCGGCCTAGCTCAAAAGGGATGGCTGCGTCGTGCGAGTCGCTGTCTAGCACGGTCTTTCACCGCAGAATGCATGGCTAGCGGCGGTCGAGCTGGACCGGCGTCCGGTCGCCTTCGCGGATGCTGTAGTACTGATCCATTTCGAGGCTGGTAAACAGTTGCCGCGCGCCCGTGGCCGGCCAAGTAACTTCGACGACCTCGATGGTCGTGGCCTGTCCCAGGCCGATCTCCTGTTGCAGACTCGATCCCCCGAAGCTGGCACCCGTGCCGACGGTGGCGTAGATGTTCCTCGGCCCCTCCGCGGTCGAGACCTGTATCCTGATGTGCGCTCCTAAGGCGGCGCGATTGGATTGTACCCCTTCCAACAGGAGCGTGATCCAGTGATTGCCGTGCCCGGGATTTTCAAAGAGGACATTCTGGAACACGTCCCCGGTATAGGCCCCGCCCATGACCGCATAGATATCTTGGTCGCCATCGTTGTCGTAGTCGCCAAAGGCCACGCCGTGCCCTTTTTGCAGATGGCCGAAGCCGCCGGAGGTGGTAACGTCCTCGAAGAAGTGTCCATCGGCATTGCGGAACATGCGGTTGGGCATGACCGAGCGCAGCGAAGGCGACCCCGTGCCAGCATAAAAATCCAGCCAACCGTCGTTGTCGAGGTCGCCGAAATCGCAACCCATCGTATAGAGCACCTTGTCAACGCCCGCTTCCGCGCTGCGCTCGGCAAAAGTCCCGTCGCCGTTGTTGCGGTACAGGCGGGGACGCTCGGCCGCGGTCGCCAGCCCCAGATAGTCGGCGGCCACATCGCCGGCGTTGGCCTCGTAGTGGTACCCCGAGACGAAAATGTCCAGCCAGCCGTCGTTGTCGTAGTCCCAGAACCAAGCCGGGAAGCTGCCTAGTGGTTCGGTAACGCCTGCTTCCTTGCTCTTGTCGGTGAAGGTCCACCCGCCGAACTCGTTGGCACCGTCGTTGGCAAAGAGGAAATTGGTGCCAGTGAGCCGCGAGACGTAGAGGTCAATTAGGCCGTCGTTGTCGTAATCGCCCCAAGCGGCCCCTTTTACATAGCCGACGACGGCGACCCCGGTTGCCTCGCCCACCTCGGCAAACTGCAAATCCTTTGCCTGCCCGTTGCTGTGGAAAAGTTCACACCGATGGATCCGGCCTCCATACGACTCGTTGCCAACGAAAAGGTCCAGCCAGCCGTCGTTGTCGTAGTCGCCCCAGGCGGCTGTCTGCGTCGGGTGGAAGGTGAGCAGGCCGACCTGCTCGGTGGCGTCGGCAAAGGTCCCATTGCCGTTGTTGTGCAATAGCGAGTTGGGATGCAGGCCGTCGTCTTCCCACCAGCCCCCGCGCAAAACCAACACGTCCGCATAGCCGTTGTTGTCGTAGTCGGCGTGTACAATCTGCAATCCGCCGCCGATCCCGGTCAGGCCGGCCGCCGCGGTCCGTTCGGCAAAGGACCCATCGCCGAGGTTGGCAAAATAGCGGAGTTGGTCGCTGAGGCCCCAAGACGAGGCCATAATATCTAGATGGCCATCGCCGTCGAAGTCGTCCATGATGCTGCCGCCGGCCATGGAGACCAAATCTAGGCCCAGCGCCGGTGCCACATCGGCAAAGCGCTTAATATCGTAGTTGGAGGCAAAAACCTCGGGCGGGACGAGCCACTGTGCTGGCACCTGCTCGGGATACATGCCCAAGGTCATATAGGCAATATTCAAAAGCCAGCGAACGGTGAGGTCGTCTGGGTGATCCTCCAGATACGCGGCGAATTCCGCCAATGCCGCCCGCGATCCCCGCACAATGGTGTGGATTCCGTCGCCACTAATCGGCAAAAGACACGAGGCCGTCGCATGCCGAGCGAGACAGTTTTCCTGCTCCCCGAGGCGCATATAGGACAGCCCCAGCAGGACGCGCACGTCCGGGGTAAGTCTGAGATCGACTTGTTGTAGCTGCGGCTGGAGCTTTTCAAACTCGGCGATGGCGGCTTGGCTCTGGCCGGCGCGCAATAACTCCCGCGCCAGATAGGCCCTGGCGCGCAGGTGGCCGGCGGTATCGGGCGGCTGCGGCAAGGTCTTGAGGTATTCTACCCGCGCCGCATTGATATAGGTATTGATGGTGGGGTTCAAATTCTGCTCGATCTCCGCCAAGCGGGCAGCCATGCGCTTCGTGCCAGGGGCTTGGTAGGGTACCGGCGGCTCTGTGGCGCAAGACAACGCGACGAGGGCCAAGCCCAGCATAGACCGCATGTTACGGTCCACCGCGCAACCTTTTGAAGCGCGCCAGGGCCTGCGCGGCGCGCAGCGAGTCGCCGAGTGCCCGGTAGGCCAAGGCCAAGCCGTAATGGGCGCGGGCATAGCTTGAGTCCGCCGCTAGGACCGTGCGAAAGTGGCCCACCGCCTCCTCGGCCGCTCCTGAGCGTAGCGCCACCCCTCCGAGGCCGTGGTAGGCGTCCGCGTACCCTGCCCGGTGATCGAGCGCCGCAGTGAATGCCTTGCGGGCTTGCGCCAGTTCCCCTTTTGCAAAATGGGCGTTGCCGAGATTGTACCAAGCGAGGGCGTACCCTTCGTCCAGCGCCAGCGCCTGACGGAAGGCGGCGATGGCCTCGTCCAAGCGGTCGAGGCGAGCGTAGGCATTGCCCAGATTGTGCCAGGCCGGTGCATGGGTGGGGTTGATCGTCAGCGCGCGCTGGAAGGCTGCGGCCGCTTCGCTTGCTACGCCCAGTCTCGCATAGATCCGGCCCAGTTCAAAGAGCGCCATAGCATCGTGCGGATTGCCGTCCAGTATTGTTTTCCACCGGAGAATATCCCCAGAGTACGCGTCAATGCGGTTGAAGGCGCGCAAAGCCGCTTCGCTCTCCTTGGCCTTGCCTTGTTTCTGGTAGGTCTGGGATAGGTTGTAATAGGCTTGGGGATAGAGCATATCCAAGTGAATGGCGCGGCGCAGAGCTTGGGCCGCCGGCTCGTATTGCCCCAGCTTAGTGCGGGCTACCCCTAGCCAGTTAAATGCCGCTGCCGCCGTCGAATCCGCGGCAATGGCCGCCTCAAAGCTCGCCGCAGCCTCCTCGTACCTCCCCAAGCGGAGGTGTGCCCGCCCCAAGCCGATCCGGGGGGCGACCGCTGTCGGTTGCAAGGTCACGGCCTGCTCAAGGAGCGCGGCGGCCTTGTCGCATTGCCCCAACTTGAGGCAGTATACATCTCCTAGCGCGGTATGCGCCAGGATGTATTTAGAGTCGCTGGCAATGGCCTGTTCCATTGCCGCCGCCGCCTCTTGATACGCGCCTTCTTGGGCGAAGGCCGCGCCGATATTGTAGTGCGAGGGGGCGTGGTCCGGCTCGCTTAAAAGCGCCTGCTGATAGGCTTGGCGGGCTTCCGCAAAGCGCCGCTGCCGCAGATAGACGGCCCCCAGCCCCCGGTGCGCGTCCGCACAATCGGCACATCCCTGCGCGGCCCGTTGGTACGCGTTTGCGGCTCGATCTAATTCGCCTCTCTTAAACAGGATGTTGCCGATCCCCACCTGCGCTCCGGTGTGGGTGGGATCCAGCGCTTGGGCCTGGTGAAAGGACTGTAGGGCCTCGGGGTAGCGCGCCTGTTCGTGGTACACTTGGCCGAGCGCGTGATGGGCCTCGGCGTCTGTCGGGTCTTCCGCGGTCTGGCGCTGATAGCGGACCTCCCGCTCGCCTAGGCTTTCCTCGGCGGGCGTGCATCCGTAGAGCAAGGCTAGCAGGCAGGCAACGGCCCAGCAGCGCGTTCTGGTCCTTTTCCACTGGTTGCTCATGCTCAGCCGGAGGAAGGAGGTTCTTCCACTTGGTGGATCTGGTCGATGGGCACTTGTACGAGCGTCTGCACGATCCCGCTGGGCCAGCGGATCTGGACGCGATCCACCTGTTCCCGCTGGCCCAAGCCGAAGTACACCCGCAGATCGTTTTGCGAAAGATAGCTGCTGCCGCTGCGCACCTCCTCGACCTGCACCAAATCGCCGCTTACCACCCGGATCACCGCCCCGATCCCGTCCCGGTTGCTGATCCGGCCGACGGTCTTAAATGCGATCCAGTGGTTGCGCTGGCCGCGGTCGTTGCGCAGCAAAAACGCTCGCTGGTTGTTATTGGAGACAAAAGCATCCAGATCGCCGTCGTTGTCGATGTCGGCAAACGCCGCGCCTCGGCCGACTCCGCGCAGGGTCGTAGCCTGCACCAGCGCAAACCGCCCGGCCCCGTCGTTGGCAAAGAGCTGGTCCGACTGCGGATAGGACGCGGCTTGGTCGAATGCCTGCACTTTTGGATGGACGTGGCCATTGGCCAGATAGAGGTCTAGGTCACCGTCGTTGTCGTAGTCGAGAAAATCCGTGCCAAAGGTCAAGGTCGAAAGCGTAGGCTCGCCCAACCCCGACGGAAAGCTCAGGTCGGCAAATGCTCCGTCGCCTTCGTTGCGATAGAGGCGGCAGCTTTCCCACTGGAAGTTGCAGACCACAATATCCAAGTCGCCATCTCGGTCGCAGTCGCCAAAGTCCGTGCCCATGCCGGCCTCGGGGCGAGCGCTCTCGCTGAGCGCCACCCCCGCGCTCAATCCCACTTCGGCGAACCGCGCCGCGCCGTCGTTGCGGAAGAGGAAATTGGCCTTCATGTCGTTGGCCACATACAGGTCCGCGTCCCCGTCGCCGTCGTAGTCGCCAAAGACTACGCCCAACTGGCGGCCAGCTTCGCTGTACACGCCGGCTGGCCGGGTAATATCGGCGAACTTTCCGCCCCGATCGTTGCGGAAAAGGACACCGGATTCTCCTTTGTACTGAGTGGGGGCGCAATAGACCGGGATCGCTCCTTGGCGACACCCTTCGTCATGCGCTAGGTCAACGGCGACGTTGTTGGCCACGTAGAGGTCCAGATCGCCGTCGTTGTCGATGTCGGCAAATGCCGCGCTAGTGCTCAGGCGGGGATCGCCGACCCCGGCGTCGGCGGTCTGATCGGCAAAGGTGCCATCGCCCTGATTGCGATACAGGACGTTGGGGCCGAAGTTGGTCACGTACAGATCCACGTGCCCGTCGTTGTCGATGTCCCCGACGCAGCTACCCATGCCATAACCCGGATGGCCCGTCCTCGTTTGCGCCGTCGCATCCGCGAAGGTGCCGTCGCCCCGGTTGTGATAGAGCGCGTTGGTGGGGACGCCCTCGGCGGCAAAACCCGGCAGTGGTGCGCTGTTGACCGCATAGAGGTCTTGGTCGCCGTCGCCGTCGTAGTCGAGGAAGGCCGCGCCCGACCCATAGGTTTCCACGTAGTAGTAGCGCCCGCTCGCCCCATTCTGATGGTGGAATTCAATGCCCGCCTCCTGTGCTACCTCTACAAACGCCGGCCCGATCTCCGGGTCCGCTGGTCCGCATCCCGCGCTGCTCACGACGAGCAGCGTCCACAAAGACAAAACCGCAGCCACGGACTAGTAGGAGGTGGAGGAATTGGGGGGAGCGTGGGCAACCACAAGGGGTGTCCCTACGAGTGATGGCATGGGCTAGTGGGGGCTGGCTTATAGTTTGCCCAACTGCTCTTCAAACACCACAACCTTATCGGCGTACTGATCCCTGAGCCGGGTGAACAAGGCGTCGAAGAGGGTCTTTTCTTGCTGCTTCTGCACCCACCACCGCGCCCGCGAAGCCGCCTGTGCAAAGGGCGTGGGTCGGGGGGGAATGCGTTCCCGCACCTCGAAGATCGAATAGCCCTCGTCGAGAGCCACCGGGCCAGTGAGTATCCCCACCGGCGCGGCGAGCACCGAGTCGTAGAGGGCACCGAAAACCCGCCGCTCGGAGGGGTGATTGTGGATGTGGTATTGCCCGCCCTCGGCATCCGTGCGGAGCGTGTGGTGGGCGGCCAGCGATTCTAGGCGTTCGCCAGCGCGGACCCGCTGCAAAAGTTGTTCCGCCTCGGCGCGGGTCGCCACCAGCACCTCCGCCACCCGAATCTCTTCCAGTTCCATGAACATTTGCGGATGGTCGTCGTAGTACTGGCGGGCCATGGCGCTATCGACTTCGGTCCGCTGCACGACTTCCTCTCTGCGGAGGGCTTCGAGCAGCAGTGATTTTTTCTTTTCCTGCAACCAGGCGGCTATCGTCGAATCCTGGTCTAGACCTTCCTGCAACGCCGCTTGATAGACGAGGGTTCGCGGCAAGAGGTCCCGGTGGACGAACTCGGAAATCCCGCTGCTGTCGAAGGAGACCGAGCGGATGAACCAATAGGCGTTATAGGTTTCGGCGAAATCCCGCAGCGTTACCTGCCCGCCCTTGAAACGGCAGAGGATCACTTCCTGCTCTTCGGGACCCAACAGCATCCCGCGGCTGTCGGATTCGGCCATCCTATCGACCAGCAAGCGGATCGCCTCGCCATCTAGCTGTGCGTTTAGTCGGTCTTTGAGCTGTGCGGTCAACTCTTGCCAGCGGACGCGAAACTCCTTCCAGTACTGCTCTCGCAAGAAGGCCGCTCGGTAGTGCTCAGGTGCCGGACCTTGGGACAGCACCTTGAAAATCTCGTAGTGTTCCCCCACGAGTAGGGGCTGGCTCAAGTCCCCAACCTGTAGGTCGAATACCTGCTCCCCCACTTCTATGGGCAGGCCCGTCTCCTCCAAGTTGCCGCGCCCGTACCAGGCGTCGAGTACCCCGCCGTGGGCGGCTGTAGGCGCGATAGAACGCTCGCGGGCCACCGCGGCAAAATCCCGCCCCTGCTCCAAGTCGCGCATGGCCTTTTGGGCTTCTGCCGCGCTGGCGGTGCGGATATGGGCCAAGCGCAACATCCGATTCCACTTGCTCGTCGCAAAACCCTGACGCATGCCTTCCACTGCGAGATCTACATCCGCGAGAATGGTCCGCACGGCGTACTCATCAACCAGCTTCTTGCGCCGTTCCCGTTCCCATTGGCGCACAAACTCCACGGTCTGATCCAGCCGCCGCTCCCGCGCCTCGATGAGCATCAGCTTCATGTCGATTATCGTCTGCAAGTAGAAGCTCCACGCCTGCCCCTCTTCGGGGTCGCGGTAGTTGGCGGTGGACTCTTCCCGGAACTGGCGCAATGCTGCGAGCTTGATTCCTTCGTCGCCTACCTTAGCGACCACATCGCCATCCAATTTCGGCCCGCATCCACTCCACCACAGCGACGCGAGGGCGACTCCCACAACCGTCCGAATGAGCATCTTTAGAGTTCCTCGGCGCGGCGGTGCTTGGCCAAGTACACTTCGCGTGTAAATGGGTAGGCGATGTCTATGGTTTCCACCGGCTGATCTCGGTAGTCGAAGCGCAACACCATCTCCGCGATCCGCACTTCAAACCCTTCGACATCGTTAGCCAGCGGGGCAAAGGCGATGAAACCTTCTAGCTCCTGGCCGCTGAAGATCATCTCGTCTTCTGGATACAAGGTGCGGAGCAGCAGGTCTCGCCGCTCGCGGAACGGAAGGAAGGTATTGCCCGCATAGCCTATGGCATAAGGGGCGAAATACTCGTCTAACGCCAGCCGGGAGAAGGCTTGATAGCGCCGGCCATTGGCACTGGTGATCTCTATGGCGTAGGGATTGAGCCACACCTTGGGGTACGCGTAGTTTTTGACCTTGAGTAGAAAGATCGTAAAGCGGGTGGGATGTTCTTCTTCCCACCCCGGCTTCCAGTCGCCATAGGTATAGGGATTGACCGGCGCGAGATAGGGATTGGGCTCGTGAAAGCCCTCCGGCCGCTGCGAGTGGCTGCTTAGCTGCCGGTTGAGCATGGCCACGGTCAGCGGTAACAAACTCACTTCCAAACGGTCTTTGACGAAGGTGATGCTGTGGTCGTCGCGGACGACTAAATCCGCCGCCGCCAAATCAACGGCCGGCAATATGGGACCGGCGAAGTGGCGATAGCCCAATTTGTGCCCGCAGCCTCCGGCGAGCAGCGCAGTGCACAGCAAACAGCCCATCCATGTTTTCATTGCGTTTGGCCCTTTCCGTTCAATAGATCACGGCGACGGGCTGTAGGCGGACCTCGAGCCCCTTATCCGTTTCCACTTCCACGCGCGCTAGGTACACGCCTGGGCGGACCAGTTGCCCGGCCGCGTCCCGGCCGTCCCAGTGGACCGCATGGCGTCCTGCGCCCTGCACACTTGGCGGTGCCTGCCATACCGGCCGGCCGTCGAGGGCGTAGAGGCCGACCTGCACTTGGGACGCCTGTCGCACCCGGAAGAGGGTGTATTGTATGGACAATAGGTCGTTTACGCCGTCGCCTTGGGGGGTAAACGCGCCGCTACCCGCCTCGACATCTCCCAGTACCCCATCCGTGGAGGTGGCAGACGCCACGACGAGCAACTGGTTGGAGCCTAGTTCCGCGCTAACGTCGCCCCCTTCGATGCGCTGTAACAAGCTCGGCTCGTGGCGGTTGAAGACCTCGCCACCAAACTCGCCGGCCTCGCCGTATAGCACGGCTTCGAGGCCGATGCGCAGCCGCTGATCGCCGCTCGGGTGCAAGGGGCGGGGCAAGAACACCACAAAGCCGCTTTCTTCGTGTAGCAGGCTATCCGGCTCTACGGCGCTGAGCGGGTCGCCCATCTCCAAATAGCGAAATGTGGCTTCCGCCGGTGCCGAGATGCGCACGGCGTCGCAGCCGACGCGGGCCGCACTGGCAAATTCCACGCCTAGGTCGTACGTGAACGGGGTTTTCTCACCCGCTGGCACGCGTACTTGCCCGCCCTGGGGGTGGGGTTCCTCCGCGAAGACGATCTCGCCGACGACTCGGTCGGCCAGCAGGGGCGCGATCTCGATTTGCAGGGAATCGAGGCGGGCAAATTCCCACAGCGCGTCCGTTGTTAGCTGGACGCGCAACTGGAAATACCGACCCCACGGCAGGAGCGGGTGCTGGCCCGAGCCCTCCAACGGCAGCGACCAGAAGCTCCAGTTTTGCAGGTCTTCGGCGACCGGACCGCGATAGCCGACCGCTATGGTAGCGCCGCGCGTCTCTATGGGTATCAGCCGGTCCCACTGCTTCTTGGTCACCTCTACGTGGGCACCTAGATCGTCAAAGCCGAAATAAGCCGTCGGGCTGTTGTCGCGCCCGGTGCGGATTTCTACTTGGGCGCGGGTTGGACCGTCGGACGGCAGCAGTTGCTCCCCGTCCTTGCGCCATTTGCTCACCGCCAAGCGCACCTGCCCAAAATTGACCTCCCGCCCCAAATCTATGACCTGCGACTCATAGGTCGCCTGCGGAGCGAAACCCCGGCCGTAGATCTCCATCTCGGCAAAGGCCGAGCGCGTGACGATGGGATCGCCGTATAGGGTAAACCCGTCGGGGATGGCGATTAGACGGAAGAAGCGGAGGTATTGCGGGGGAAACGCGATTTCGGTCACCGCATCGGTGTTGCGCTCCTCGTAGCCGAGGGGGATGGCCAGCGGACAGCACGGCCCGTCGCCCCGCCAGACGAACCCGCGTTCTATCTCCTCTTGCATAATGCCGGTTTCGGCTTTGGCGGCCGTCAGACTATAGGACTTGAGGATGTAATTGGGCCGGAAGGGTTCGTCGCTTTCGGGGCTGACGCCTTCGGGAGGAAAAAAGACGAAGCGCTCTACGGGCACTTGGGTGCCTAGGTCAATGGTGTAGAAAATGCCATCTAAGTCCCGCCGCTCTATGTACGTGGTCGAGTCCCCATCGACGAAGAGAAAAATTTCCGTGGCTTGGTAGAGGACGTTGTGGTTGATGTCCGTCCAGAAGCGCGGATGACCGGGGCGAAACTGCGGATCGGTGGGGAAGCGCCAGCGCTGCCAAGGGCCGAACTGCGGCAAGATGTTTTCGCTCGGATTAAGTTCAAAAGGCTGGAGTGCTTGGGAGGCAGCCGCGTTGTCTATCATCAGGCTGAAATCCGTCACGTCCGCCGGCGAGACGCCGCCCTGCCCGCCGAGCTGCCACCACTCTTGCGCCGCCCCGGGGCTGTAAGCGACCGCCAGCACAATACAGGCTAAAATCGCGCCTCTCATCAGCCAGCCTCCGCAAGATGCTCTCCGTCGCCCGAACGGGCGACGCAAATGCCCGAGGGGAAGGGCCGCACGCGATCCTTCCCCTCGGGACAGGTACTGCTGAGCTACTACTTGAGGCGTTGGGACATGCTGTTTTTGATGTGGCCCCAAGTGTCGTTTTCCACGTTAGTCTCCGTCGCCGCCAGCGCCCAGAAGTCGGGCATCTGCGAAGCGTCGACGTCCTGCGCCTGGCTACCGTCGTTGATGTACATGGAGTGCTTGCGTCCACCGCCGGGGCGGTCCGAGTCGAGCGGGCGATAGCCGAGGTGGATCACGTCGTCCTCGGCGAACACGTGCCGCGTGCTCTCGCTCTCGCTCAGACCCCAGATGTCCCACAGGGCACCCCGCCACTCATAGGTATAGGTAACGCCGGCCGTCAGGTTTTCGGCACCTGCTGGCAAGACAGTCCACGCGGCCTCGAAAAACTCCGGCTCCACGCCCCACAGCAGCTCTTCAGAGTCGATGAACTCTAACTGGCTGTAGAAGAAGCAGGTCTGATTGGGCAGCAGGGACTCGCCGGCTGGCGGGAAGATGCGCACGTGCCAGCGCTGGCCATTGGCGATCTGCTCGAGGTCGGAACCGAGGATATTGCCGCCGAGGTGGTCGGCGTCCACGGTTATCTGCAAGCAGTCGTCTTTCCACCACTCCTTAACGGGTGAATCGTACTTGAGGGTGTCATCGACAAAGCGCGTAAAGCCGTACCACTTGTTGTCCGGGGGTGCCGACCAAGCGTTGAGGATGGTGAAATCGTAGTCCGCCAACTCGACGAAATCGCTGGCCCGGTCGAAGAAATCGGGCTGATTGAGGGCTAGAGCTGGGTCGTACCAACCCCAGTCGTCGTCGCTGCCGTCGATGGTGATGGAAGCCGGATCGGGCACCTGGGGATAGAACACGGTCACGCCTACGTGAGCAAAAGCGGCCGTGCCCAGCAGGCACGTGAGCCCGAAAGACAAAGCGAAAAAGCCGAACTTTCTCATTTGCTACACTCCTTGATTGGAAGAGATGAAGTAAAAAAAGGGATGTGGGAATTGTCGTTCAGCACGCTGCACAACCTCCTTTCGGATAAATGATACTGCTGAGGTGATTCTACATTATAAACAAAAAAATATAGACAGGCGAAACAAATTTGTGGCAAAAAAATGCCGTTTTTACAGGCGCGGCAGCGCGGTTCTGACTTGGTAAGCAGTGGGAACGGGGCGTATATTGTCAGCTGATGGCGCTCGCTGGCCTAGGCGGGCTTCCCCTCATTTAGGAGATGGATCATGAGGCTGACAACCCTTTGGAGCAGAGGGCCGATCTTGCTGTTGTGGTGCGTTTTCGCACTCTCGGAGTCCACGGTTTTCGCCCAGCTATCTACGGGCTTTCGGCCGGTTGAGGAACCGGGGATTCGCGGGGTGCGCATCCATCCGGGTGCTTTGGCGCCCAACCGGCGCAAGTGGTATTTGCCGCAGAACTTATACTACGAATACCAGTGGCGCGGCTGGGAGTACAGCAACTACGCGCGTGACAACTACGAGCGCTACGTCGGCAGCCTGCTCGAAGGCACCCGCAATTACAACCTCTTCGGCCAGTACATCAATCGCGGCTGGGTCATCTACGACTGGACCGAAACCAGCCCCCTGCGCCAGGGCAGTGCCCTCTTGAAGGGCACCCGCTTTGGCCGGTGGTTCGGCAGCCTCGTCATCTCGTCGGCCAGCCACGGCCAGTTCCACACCTCCCTGACGGTGGGCGACGCTATCCGCACGACGCTCACCCCCTTGACCTTTTCCAAGCCCACGTTCAACGGGTTGCAGTGGGATTTTCTCGCCGACAAGTACGCGCTGACTCTCCTCGGCTCGCGTCTCAATGCGCCGGGGTTTACCGCGCTCAACGAGGCGGGCGGGGCTTCGGCGATCGAAAACACGACCCGCCTCCTCGGGGCGCGCGGTGTGGCCCAAGTGGGCGACTTCGCCAAGCTAGGCCTGACGTGGGTCAATGTGTCCAATACCAGCAGCGAGCTGAGCCTCGGCGACAACTCGCTCAAGGGCCTGCTGACCGGCCCCCAGAACACGGGCAATGTCGAGCGGGTCATTATCCGCATTGCAGACGATTCGCCCGAATCCGAGCAAACCGGGGCCTCGTTTTTCGTCGATCAGGTGATCATCGACGGAGAGTTGCACCCGGAAATCGTGCCCTTGGTGCGCGGCGGCGTGCGGCGCGAGGGCATTTTGGAGGTGAGTGGCCCGGACGTAATTGAGCTTATCTACGACATTCGCAACGATTTTAGCCCAACCGAAAAAGTGGGCACCTTCCGCGAGGCCAAGAAGCTCGAATTCGAGCTGGTGGTGTCCAATGACTACCGCATAGAGATCGCCTCCAACCTACAGACCAATGCCCGGGGCGAGCAGGTCTTCTTGCCGGTGGCCCAGGCCCGCGACGAGATCACCGATGGCTCCAACCAGACCTTTGTGCGCTTTGCCTACGGCCTGCCGACTGGGCACGAGGTGATAGGTATGGACCTGGAGCTGATCAATCTCGCCCACTTCGACCTGCGGGCCGAATGGGCCCTCAATCGCCGTTTCCGCCGCTTCCCCAACCAGAACTTTCGCAAGTTGCCCGCCTACAAGGAAACAGCCGAAGCCGGGTACGTCACGGCCTCGTACCAGCGCTACCCCTTCTTTGCGTACGGCGAGGTGTTCACCATAGATCCCGATTACAGCACCACGGCCTTTATCGCCGACCCGGGCGGGGTCATCGACTACGCCAGCGAGACCCAAAACCTCTTTGAGTTTGTCGATGACAACGACGATCAGGACCGCTACACCGATTGGCAGCGCTATCGCCAGAGCCAAGGATTCGGCGGCCAGGGCGGCTCGCAGGGCCGCGACACTGAAATTTTTCCCGGGCTGGACGAGAACAACGATTTTATCTCCGACTTCAACCAAAACCAGAACAGCCGCCCGGATTACGTCGAGCCTTTCCTGCGCTATCAGGTCGATCCGCCGGAGTTTCTCTTTGGCATGGACATGAACAACAACACGATCATCGACCGCTTTGAGGACGACCGCCTGCCCGACTACCCCTACGAGCGCGACCACCGTGGCTACAACGCGTACGGGGGGTTAAAAGTCACCGAGAGCACCCGGCTGACTATCGGTCGGCTCGCCGAGCACCAACTGAGCAGCGACCGCGAAAGCCGCTCGTTCTACGGGCTGCTGACCTTGGAAAAATCCTATCCCGGGCTGGACGTCGCCTTTTTTGAGCACGCCAAACTAGTGGCCGACACCTTGCCCGAAGACCGCATCGTCTGGCGCGACCCCGTCGGCCTGACGGATTTTGCCGATCCGCTCGACAACCAAGATACCTTTGTCAATTCGCTGTACTTGAAGGCCCGCTACTTTCGCATCCGCAACCTGAACGTCGAGGGCAAGCTGAAGTACGAGCACTTCAACCAGCTTGGCGCGCAGGCCAGCCTAAAGCGCGACCGCTCGTTTGTGGGCCTGATCAACAAAGCCGATTACGCCATCCGTCCCAGCGACCGGCTCGCCCTCTATCCCAAGTGGAAGAGCATGTACCAGCGAGAAACGCCCACCGCGCTGGCCGGCTTGCAGGCCAACGAACTGACCGAGAGCTTTTTCTTTTTGGGCCAGTACTCGCTCCTGCCGAAGACGAACTTGGACTTTGGCGTTGAATTCAGTCTCTTCAAGAACCTAGCCGAGCGTCCAGCCGAGGCGTCGCCGAGCTATGTCGAGGACTTCCGCAGCCTCGTCTTTTCGGCCCTACTGACCAATGTATCGTCCTATCAAGGGTACGAGCTGACCATGAACGCGGGCTTCCTGCTAGAGCGCCAATTCTTCGCGGAGCAGACCCAGAAGCAATCGATCGTCTTCGTCCGCATCTTCGCTGCCACGGGCGGGGTATAGTCCTTGCAACCCCCAGCGGCCGGAGCCTTCACGCCCAAGGCCCTGATCCTCGGCTGCCTGTTCACGTTTTTTGTGGCCGCGGGCGACTCGTATGGGGTTTTCTATCTCCGCGGCTCCTACATGACGCTTGGGACCAGTACGGTCGGCGCTCTGTTCCTGCTCTTCTTCCTCGCTGGCTTGGTCAACCCGCTGCTCAAGCTGGTCCATCCGCGAGCTGGGCTGAACCGCGGCGAGCTGCTGCTCATTTATATAATGATGGTCATGGCCTCGCCCCTGCCGGTGTTTTTTGCCGGCCGGTTCATCGGCACGATCCTCACCCCCTTTTACTTTGCCACGCCGGAAAACGACTGGCACACCCTCATCCAACCCCACATAGCGGACTGGTTGGAGCCGCGCGACCTAGGAGTCATGGGGCCTTTTTACGAGGGCTTGGAGCAAGGCCGCTCCATCCCCTGGGCTGGTTGGCTGCCGATTTTCTTGCGCTGGGCACCTTTTGTGTGGGCCTTGTTTTTGGCGATGATTGCCGTGATGGCGATTCTGCGCAAGCAGTGGAACGATCACGAGCGGCTGACCTATCCGCTGGTCCAGGTGCCGATGGCTCTCACCGAACAGGACGCCGGGGGGGAACGCATTGCCCCATTCTTCAAAAACCCGGTGATGTGGACAGGCTTTGCCGTACCGGCCGTCTGGGGCACCCTGCACGGGCTGCACAACTACTTCCCCGAGACCGTGCCCATCGCCACCAATGTAGATCCCATCCACTTCATCCTACCCATTTTCGACAACCTGTCCGAACTGCAATTCAAATTCCGCTTCAACATTTTAGGATTTTTCTACTTTCTCAAGACAGAAATCGCCTTCAGCCTGTGGTTTTTTAACCTCTTCGCCAATGCCTTGCGCACCACATTTGCAGTACTAGGCGTCACTAGTTCGGAAATGCTGGGGGGCGGGCACTCTATCATCGACCCAATACTCGTCCACCAGTCGATGGGCGGGATGCTGGTCCTATTTCTATTTGGCTTGTTCGCGGCCCGCAAGCACCTGCGGGCGGTCTTGCGCAAGGCCCTGTGGGGGGATCCCAAGGTAGATGACTCCGGCGAAATTCTATCCTATCGGACGGCGGTGCTGGTCCTGCTGGGCAGCAGCGCGGTGCTGGTCGCGTGGCTCGCGCTGGCGGGCTTGCCCATCTGGGTCGCGCTAGCGTTTCTCTTTACCGCTTTCGCGCTTTTTGTCGGGTTTACTCGCCTAATCGCCGAAGGGGGGCTTTCGGACGGTTCGGTCCCGGTCGGTCCGGCCGCCATCGTCGTCTCAGCCGTCGGTTCTTCGGCCATCGGTGTCCAAGGCTTGGTCGTGCTGGCGACGACCTATTTCTGGACGACCGGGCGCAGTTTCGCCATGACTTCGTCCGCCAACAGCCTCAAGTTGGGCGAGGGCTTCGGCGGTTCCAAGCGTCCGCTGTTTTGGACGATGCTCTTGGCCATGGCCGTCGGGCTGGTCTCGTCGATGTGGGTGGTTATGGAACTGGGCTATTCCTACGGGGCGCTCAACCTGAAAATACCCGGAGGGCAGCACGGGTTCTACGACTACGCCGCCGGCTTGATTCGCACGCCGAGCGAGCCGCATCTGGGGGGTTGGATTAACACCGGGATTGGAGCGGGCGTGATGCTGCTCTTGATGCTGGCGCGCTGGTACTATGTCTGGTGGCCTCTCCATCCCCTCGGCTACCCCATCGGCCCCACCGGGATCATGGATCACCTCTGGTTCGACATGTTCTTGGCTTGGCTTATTAAGGTGTCGGTGCTGCGCTACGGCGGCGTGGCGCTCTATCGCAAGACGCGCCCCTTTTTCATGGGCATGATCGCCGGGCACATCGTGCCGGGAGGCATTTTTCTGTTCGTCGATCACTTTACCGGCATGGTTGGCAACGTGATTTTCTGGGGTTGAGGCTCTGGGTGAAAACAGGCTATATTTCGCCAATAAAGTGAGGGAATTGTTTTGCACGCGTTCAAATCGCTATTTGCTACTTCTAAGGCGTTGGTCGGGGTCGCGTGGTTGGCCGCGGCGGTTACGGGCGAGGTGCGGCAGTGGGAATTGGGCGGCGCGGGCCGTTCTTGGAGGGACGACGAGCTCAATTCCACGGCCATCAGCTTCGATGTAGCCGGGGCCATTCAATTGGTGGGTTTTAATCCCAACGAGAACATCGTCCGGCAGCTAAGATGGACCGAAGGCTTCCCCTTGGATTTCGTCAGTGAGGTGGCCGCGGCGCGGGTGTGGGACAACGTGCCCTTCAAGCAGACAAATGTCCCGCTCGTCGATGGCGACGTGCAGACCTCCAGCGAAAATCGCTTCAAGGATTTCGGGGTGCTGCAAGCGGGGCGGGCCTTTTTCTTTGACTTAGGCACGAGCCTTCCCATCAACCGCATCTCGTTTTTCCCGCGGCCGGAAGGGGCCGACAGTCGCGGGCGGCCCTTTGCCGACGATTTCATTCGCGGCTATAAAATTCAGGTCAGCGACGGCGTGAGCTTCACACCGACAAACCTGCCGGTGTACAACCTGCTGACCCAAGTGGATTTCACCACGGAAAGCGTGGCGCAAATTCCCTTCCCATTGCAATTCGTCCGCTACATCCAGCTCAACGTGACTTCGACCAATCCCTTTGAGATCGCTGAGTTTGAGGTGTACGGAGCGGGCTTTCCGCCGGGGGGCCGCTATCTGTCCAAGATCATCGACTTAGGCGAAGTAGCCAATTTCAGCCGCCTGCTGTGGACGACCGAAACCTTGCGCCAGGAAGAGGGCCGCATCGACGTCGAGCCCATGGCCGATGCGGAGGTCTCCATTCGCATGCGCACGGGCCGCGACGATACCCCGCAGGTGTTCTACGAAATCGTCAATGTTTTCACCGGCGACGTGCAGGAAGTCTCGGAGGGCGACTACGGTCGGCTGGGCCTGAACGTGCGCGGCCCGGTCGAAGACGACCAAGTCAACTGGAGCGAGTGGTCGCCGCCCTTTGCCGAGTCTGGCCAGCGGATTGAGCTACCTAGCCCGCGTCGTTTCTTCCAACTCGAAATCGCCCTCACCAGCCACTCCATCCTCGACGGCATACGGGTCAACTCGCTGGCGGTCGAGCACTCCATTCCGCCGTTGGCCCAGCAGCTCATAGGGGAAATATCCACGCTGGAAACCCCCCGCCCCTTGGGCAACAAGCCCCGAGTGCCGGCCGGCGCGCTTTCGACCTTTGCCTACGATATCCGCGCCGACATAAGCGAGACGGACGTGGGCTTTGACGCCATGGAGATTCTCACGCCCTCTAAGCCGCAGTTCAGGGAAATGTTCACGGGCGATCCGCCCGTTGCCACCGCGCCCGACAGCGTCGTCGAGGGCGAAAGAAGCCTGAAGCTATTCTTCCCCAGCCAAAGGCTGACGCATCAATCGCCGAGTGCTTTGCGCGTCGTGTTCGACGCCGAAGTCTTCGTCCAATCTACGTTCTTTCGCGCCCGAGTCTTCGACACCCAAAGCGACGAGTCCCCACAGCAGGTCCTGCCCGGGGACGCCAACCCTACGGTCTTGACCAACGACTTGCGCGTGCTGACCACGGCTGCTTCAGCACGCAACCTGCTCCCGTTTTTTGCGGTGCAGCCGCCCGTAGTGACGCCCAATGGCGACGGGGTCAACGATCGCGTGCGCATTTCCTGCACCTTGGTCCAGCTCCAGCAGCCCGTCCAGTTGGCCGTGCGAATTTTCTCGCTTGGAGGCCAGCGGGTTCGCACCTTGTTTACGGGCGCGCGCAGCAGCGGCTCTTTTGCTTGGGAATGGGACGGCCGCGACGACAGCGGCAACCCGGTTCCCGTGGGTATTTACCTCGCCAAGGTGACCGCCGAAGCCGAGCGCGAGCGCTTCACGCGCCTCGGCGCGGTGGGAGTTGTCTACTAAAAAAGGAGCAGGCCATGCAGCGCATTCGCTCACACCAAAAGTTCCTCCTATTCGCGGGCCTGGCAGCCCTCGTGCTGGCGGCGTACGCCCAGACTCGGAGCGCCGATCTGGAGGTGTACCGGGTGGATCGCCGAGCCCAGTGGAGGCAGTGGACCTTCCCGTCCGGCACGCTCGCATTTTCCCCCAACGGCTCGGTGACCCCCGTCGAATTCAAGGGCGTGCACAACGCCGCGGCCAACGCCAGCGAATTCACCCACGAGCTGGTGAGCGGCCAAGAGATGCGCGGCGGTGCGTGGAAGGCCGGCTCCAACCTCGCAACGGCCGGCCGGGTCATAGACGGCCGCGCTAATTCCTTCTGGCAACCCGACCCAGACGCCCCCTTAGAGGACTGGTGGATCGAGATTAACTTAGGAAGGGCCGTACTCGTGTCGGAGATTCGCCTCATTTTTCCCGATCAAGAGGGCGCGCGGCCCTTCCGCGAGTTTCGCGTCTTCGGCTCCGAGGGCCGCCGCGTGACGCGCCAAGACATATTCTCTTTTCACCTGATAGGCGGTACCACCAAGCCCATTAATGAGACTGAGGTGATTTACGACGTGAGGCCGCTAGTGCGGGAGGCGAAGCGGGTGCGGGAGGGCCGCGAGGTGGACGCTACCTACGACTTGCTGCAATACATAAGGATTTTGGTGGACGCCAAGACGCCGGACGCAGCGCTGGCCGAGGTGGAAGTGTACACGCTCGGGGAAAATATCGCTTTGCAGACCCTAGAGCGCGGTGGCGCGATTCAGGAGCGCTCGGGGCGGGGATTTGCCTTCAAGATGGCCGACGGCAACGCCAATACCGATTGGGGAGCACGGCGGGAGCGCGGCCAAGATCCCATTGCTTGGGACTGGGATTTGGGCGCGCTGTTTTGGGTGGATCGGATCGTGATGCGCACTTCGGACTTTCTCCTTCGCACCCTGACGTACGGCTCCAACCTGCCCCAGATTCGCACCCACAGCTTGAGCGTTTCCAACGGTCGCCGCACCCTGACGGGCGAAGTCGATCTCGACCAGCTCTTCATCGGCGACGCGAATGCCTTGCTCGCGTCCTCGACCGAGTTCCCCGGCCAATTGACGTATCTTTTTGAGCCGCGCCCCGTCCGCTTTATCGCCGCCGAATGGGTTGGCGGCGGCGGGGCGCAGACCAGCTTCGAGTTCCAGAGCGGCTTTTTGATAGAGACGCTGGTGTTTGCGGTGGGCCACGTGGCCCAAGTGGAGATGAGTTCGGACTTCATCGACTTGGGGCAAATCGCGGGCGACAACCGGGCGAAGGTGATCAAATCCCTGTACTGGGAAGCCGACCTGCCCCCGGGTGCTCGCATTCAGGCACGCACCCGCTCGGGCAATGCGCTGCAAGAAAATTTTCGCTACTTCCGCAAGGATGGCACCGAAGTAACGGCCGAGCAGTTCGATCAGATGCCGAAGGCGTTGCGGGGCGAGACCCTGAGCACCATCGGCATTGGTGAGGACTGGAGCGAGTGGAGCAACTTTTACCAGCGCTCCGGCGAGCAGTTTCTTTCTCCGAGCCCGCGTCGCTTGGTCCAAGTCCAGCTCATCCTCAGTTCAGATCGCCCGACCACCGCGCCGACCGTGCGCGCCTTGGAGATCGAATTTACCGACGCCTTTCTCGCCGGGGTCACCGGCGAGGTGGTGCCGCGCACGGCCGAGGCGGGCGTGCCCCAACTTTTCTCGTTCCACATCACGCCGAAGCTAGAGTCGCGTAACCCCGGGTTTGATCGCATCCTCCTGCAAACCCCCTCGCCCGCCGACCCCGACTCGCTCGTCCTCACCATAGGCGGTGCCGAAGCCGAGCCGGCCGCGGTGCGCGTCGCGGGCGATTCGCTGTTCGTGGAGTTGCCGCGCACGGTGCGGCGAGAGGAAGTCGCGCTGGCGTTCAGCGCGGTTGTAAAGCGCAACGCCACCCTCTTCCGGGCCTTCGTGGGACACGAGCAGCAGCTAGAGGTCTGGCAGCCGGTCGATCCGGCGAGCCGCGCCGCCACGACCGTCTATTTGCCCAGCGTCCCGGGCACTGACCGGCTGATCGCCAATCTCTCGGTGCAGTCGTTCATCAGCCCCAACGGGGACGGGATCAGCGACGCCGCAGAAATTCGCTTCCACGTCCTGAAGACGGACGCGCCCGCCCAAGTGCAGATCTACGCCCTCGACGGCCGACTCGTCCGCGCCCTTGAGGGGCAGCGCCAGCCAGACCAGTCCTATCTCTACACTTGGACTGGCCAAGACCAGAACGAGCGCGTAGTCCCCCCCGGTTCGTACCTGTGCCGGGTGGAGGTGGAGGCCCAAGCCGGGGCCGCGAGCCAGCATCGCATCATCAGCGTGGCTTACTAGGCCGCGATGTGCCCTATGCTACTCGATTTCCAGTCGTATGGCGTCGTACATGATACAGCCGGGTCCAGAACCGCTTTCGCCCTTTTCCTCACCCTGCACGTAGCGATTGCCCAAAGTATGCCGCAGAGAGATCACATTCTCGCCGCTGCTGAGTAGTCCGGCGTCGAAGGCGATCTCCTCCACGCTGTAGCGCGTCGATTGTCTAGCGCTGCGGTAACTGTCCCCACCCGTGCTCGCCACGCTGACGACGCCCACTTCCTCGTCGTTGGCCCATACTCGCAACTCGGCCGCCGCGTTGTCCCCGGACCCCCGTGCATTGTGCCCCCTAGCGATGGCGATACCGAAGGTCAGCACTGCCTTGCCCGTGGGCTTTTCGTCCAAGTCGAAGATGATATTCCAAGCGTTGTTTTGGCTATACCAGTTCCAATGCGCGAAGTTCCAGTCCTCGCGCTCCTTGCTCTTGCCGATTACAAAGGTGACGTCCTGCGGAAAGTCAATCGGATAACGACGCCATAGCCCCCAATGGTGAAAGTCGCGGCCATTGGCGAATTCCCCCGGCGACCGATCGGCCGTGCCGATCTGCCAAACGCGTTGGCCGCGCGCGACCCGTTGCCAAGTCAGACGACCTACAGCCGTCTCCTCGCCGGCCGTGACCACGATTCCGTCCTGTTGAAACTCGTAAAACTGATCGGCACCCAGCGCGAAGAGCGAATAGCGGCCCGGCCGCACTTGTTGCAGACGAAAGCGCCCGTGTGCATCGGTGCGAGTCCAGAAGTGATACCCTTTGTTCTCCTGCGACCAGTGTATCCCTTCCGGCGCGAAGATTACCCACGCATCGACGACCGGGGTGCCATCGTCGAAAACGAGCTGGCCGACCGCTCTGCCGCGCTCAAGCGGAAACAACTCGTGCGCCATCCACGCAAACGGCCACTCTTGCACGACGGTCGCCACATGCGCTTTGGCGTCGCTCCACAGATTGTTGTAATCGCCGCCGCTGTTGAGATAGACGAACGCGGGACCGTATATCTTTTGCCAGTTTGTCCCATCCCCGGGCGGAAACTCGATCTCGTATCCGCCTCGATGCACACAGTGCGCCTGCCAGACGATGACAGGCGTCTTCGCCGTCTGGTGGCTCGTCAGCAAGACGCGGAACGGTGCCGAGCCATAGTATTCCCCACTGGCTTGGATCCACCACACGCCGGCTTGCGGCCCGGCCCAGCCGTATATATTGAAGTCGCCGTCTTCGATTGCGTGACAGTAATCGTATTTGCTGACCACGCGCTCGTCGGCAAGGACAAACGTGGCATCCATGATCTGTTTGGCCGCACCTTCTTCCTCGCAAGTGTGGCTTATGTGCCGGCGGGTCTCGTCAACGGCGATATAATCGAAGTGCTGCGGGGAGAGACGGAGGTTGTAGGCATATTGCGTGATAGAGCCGGCGGGCATTTGTGCGTCGTGAGCCGCGGTCATGTAGAGGTAAAATCCCGACTCGCCCCGTCGCAGCACGTAGTGGAGCGCGGTGCGAAAAAAAAGAGGCTCCGCTGGCTCGCGGACGAAGGCCACCTCCACTAGTTCGGCGGATTGGCGCAGCACGTTGGCTTGGCCGGCCAGTACCGAGAATTTCTGGCGCAGCGGTGCTTCCGCCGCGTCGTATCCATTGCCGTTGCAGTTCCAGTAGCCGCTGCTGGCCAAGTTGGGACCGCCGCGCAGGGAAAGCTCCTGCAGGATGCCGTCTTCGCGGATCCCCAGACGCACCAGCCCGTTGTCGATGATAATCATCTCACCCGTTTGCAGTGTCACCGGTTGGGTCATAGCGTTAGCTCCTGTGCTCGCGGCGAGAACCTTTTGCACGCAAAGTAAAAGTATTATAGCTCTCATGTATTCTTCCAAGTAGAAGCATTGCGATTATATATTATACCGCTAATATACAACCTTCAGTTTTATCCTAGTCGGCAAACCGATGCGAGGAAAGATATGACAATGGCTAGCTACATGTACGCGCATTGCTGTGGCCTGTTCAGGGCATTCCTCTTAAGCCTAGTCCTGACCGTTCCCATAACCAGTATCGCGTCTGCCCATGTGGGCGTCACGGTCCCCTTCGTCGAAGTGCCCGATCCCGCCTCGATAACTATAGATGGCGACGACGAGGATTGGGCCTTTTTCGACCCTCGTCTAGCGCTGGAGCGGGAGGGATTCTTCGACCGCGAATCGGACCAGGTCGATGCGGCCGACTTCGACTTTACCATCTACACCGCTTGGAGTCCGCCCCCCGACAATAGCTGGTACTGCTTCGCCCGGATCATCGACGATACCCTCAAGATCGAAAACGAAGACCCCCTCAAGTGGTGGCAGGACGATACGCTGTCGATTACCGTGGATTCCGACCACTCTGGCGGCAGTATCTACGGGTTCACCCGCGAGGAACTGGTCAACGGCCAACGCTACTACGCCCGAGTGCTGCCGTTGCGGCACCCGCGTCTGCCCCACGGCCAAGCTGGCTTTCTCGATCAGCACCACGACCCCTTCTTGGAGGAGTTCCTGTGGGCGATGGACAAACCCCACTTCGACATCGCTTGGACGATGCGCCCGCCCGACGCGACCAACGGCACTTTGCACGTCGAATATACCTTCGAGTGGAAAGCGGCCTTGTGGGATGTGCTGGGGCCGAGTCCCGAGGAGAGCAAACGACACGTTTTCGCGCCGGGGCAGATACTGCACATAGGATTCCGGCTGCTCGACGCCGACCGGCCGGGGTCGGGGCGCAAGCACTCGATGTACATTCTAGGCGGCCATCAGCATCAGGACCGAGACGCCGACCGGATGCCCGATTTTCGCACCATTACTTTAGATGAGGCGCAAAACTGGCGTATGCCTGTGGAGCAGGACGCGGAGCCACCGCCCTCCGCAGACGGCAAATAAGCTGCGCGGCCATAACCAAAAAAGGAGCGATTTGGCGATGATTATCGATACCCACACCCATTTCTACGATCCGTTCAGACCCCAAGGCGTGCCTTGGCCGGAAAAAGACGACGAAATTCTCTACCGGCGCGCGCTGCCCGAAGACTACAAGGCCCTAGCCGTGCCCGAGGGCGTAACGGGCACGGTCATGGTCGAGTGCAGCCCTTGGGTCGAAGACAACCAATGGGTTCTCGACTTGGCCGCCGAAGATCCCTTCATCGTGGGATTGGTCGGGCATCTTGAACCTGACGACCCGGACTTTGCCGCTCACTTGGAGCGCTTTGCCGCCGACCCGGTTTTCCTCGGCATCCGCGCCCGCGTAGATGCAACGGAAAGTCACGGCTTGGCTGCTGCTGAAATGCTAATAGCCAACGATCTGGAGCTGGACACGGGCTTACACGAGGGCGTGCCCGCGCTGGCGGCGCGCTTCCCCGAGTTGCGCATCGTCATAAACCACATCGGCGGTATCCCCATCGACGGCCGCCCACCCGATCCGGCGCGGCTGGAATTGATGCGCCAAGCCGCTGCCCATCCGCAGGTTTATTGCAAGGTGTCGGGGCTGATGGATTTGCGCAGTCAAGTCAAGCCAGCACCGACGGATGTGGACTTTTACGCTCCGGTGCTCGATGCGCTATGGGATTTGTTCGGAGAGGACCGGCTGATTTACGGCAGCGACTGGCCGGTATCCGACCGCAGTGGCCGCGAGTACGCAGAAATACAGCGCTTGGTGATGACGTATTTTATCGCGCGGGGCGAAGAGGCGACGGAAAAGTACTTTTGGCGCAACGCCAAAGCCGCCTATAAGTGGATCGACCGCGCTGACGCATAGCAGTACCCGGTGGTTTTTGGTAAAGGTATTGGCCGGGTTCAAAATTGCAGGAGGTGAGCTATGAGCACGCATCTATGGGGGGTAGTCGCTCTTCTGTCGACCGTAATGGTCGTGGTCATGGGTATCATTGGGGCCTTACTTCGAACGTCGGCACCCGCCGCAGAGGCCCCCAATTTCTACGCGATGGTTTTAGCTACGCCCCAAACCCATGTTTGGATTTGGGGCGTAGCCCTATTAGCCAGCGCGAACCTAGCTATCCTTGTGAATCTCGCTATTAAGAAATTTCAGCGTAAAGGAGCTTAGAGTAGGCTTGCTTAGACATTCCTCTTCATGCAAAGTAGGGGTAGGCTAGGGCGTAAAACCTGACACAGTTTGGATCGATAAATACAGCCCAAAATCGAGCTTGTTTTACAGCAAATCCTTGTGGTAGTCGATAATCTTGCGGAATGTCGGGGCGAGCAGGTAGCTTCTGGGATTCGTGCGTTATCGCCAAGCCGTTGACAGTTGGTCTGCAATCCACTGGTTCAGACTCTTACCTTCGCGCTGCGCTCGCACGTAGATCTCACGGTGCAAGGCTGGTGGCAAGCGAAGCATCAAGCGGCCAGAAAAGGGTTTATCCGGTGCTTCGCCGCGCTCTTGGCAGAAGGCCAAGTAGTCTTCTACCGATTCTCGGAAGGCTCGCTCCAGTTCCTCAACCGTCCGCCCTTGAAACGTGACGACGTCTTTGAGATCGAGCACCTCGCCGTGAAAGAGACCCGCCTCGTCGTCGAACTCGACGTGGCCCGTATAGCCTTTATGATTCAGCATGATTGCCTACCTTTGGCTCTAGCGGTATATGAGGATGCGTTATTCGCGTCCTGCTATCAAAGCTACCCCAAGTGCCCATAATAACGAGTAAAGATGTTTTCGAGGTTTTCCACGAGCTGGGGGGCCGATAGTTCGCGCGCCACCATGAACTGGTTCCACTCGTTCCAGTATTGGCGATACAAGAACGGGTGCGCTCCTTCTAGCCCAAAGGAAAATGAGTAGAACTGATCGGTCTGGACGAGGATCTGATCTAATCCTTGTTGGATACCGGGCAGTGGCATGCCTGTAAGCGGACTAATCATCTGGGCCTGTTGCACCATCTGCTCTTGGAACCAGCGGCTGTTCACCAAGCGCAGGAATTCCGCCGCTCGCTCGGGATGGCGGGCCAGAGCGGGGATGCTCTGGGTGTTGACCGTGCCGATTAGGTCGTGCGGGTTCCCGCGCCCGCCTTGGACTGCGGGAAAACGAAAGGCGTACAAGGGAAAATTCTTCCCGATTACTTCGGTCCGACCACTGGTAAACCAACTGCCGACAAAGACGGTCGCCGCTCGTCCCTGCCAGAACAAAAGCTCGGACTCGATGTGATTGAGGCCGGCAAACCCTTCCGCAAAATACTCCCGATCCAGCATCTGTTCGACCATGCGGGCGGCTTGGAGAAAGCCGGGTTCGGTCCATGGGGTCCGGCGCTGGGGGTCGCTGAAGGCCTGGCGCACCTTGTCGGCGCCGAGGATGCGCTGGGCTAGGTGGTCGAACCACCAGCTCGTGTACCAGTGGATGCCGTCTTGGGTAATGGGGACTATACCGGCGCGTTTGAGGCGTTCGCAGTTGTCGATAAACTGATCCCAGGTCTGCGGATTGAGATCGGCACCGGCGCGTTGGTACAGCTCGGCGTTGCAATACACCTGGAGGGAAATCACGTTTTGGGGGATGGCGTAAAAGCGGCCTTTGTACGTCAGCGGCTCTCGGTAGAGCGGGTCGATGGTCTCCAGCCAAGTTTTGCCCGGAATATCCCAAGAAGGCCGCTGGAGGTACTCCGTCATATCGAGGACGTGCCCCTGTTCTACGTAAGCGTAGGTGAGGCCGGTCTCGGCCGTGGCAAAAGACATGATATCCGGCGGGTGTCCCTCCATGACGCGAATCATCAGTTCTTGGTAGCCGCCGCCGCCGCCGCTGGCTGGCTCGACTTGGACTTCCGGGTGCGTTTCGCGGAAGCGCTCCACGGCCCGCCACATGACTTGGTTGATCGGCACTTGAGCGGCGGGCGGCTGGAGGTTGGCGATCTCCAGCACGTTTTCCCCGGGCAGATACCGGCCGCACCCGCCGGCGACGGCCGAAGCGGCCACGTATTTAAGAAAGTCCCTGCGCTCCACGATTAGCCCTTTAATGCGCCGACGGTCAGGCCCTCTGTTATGCGGTTTTGCAACAGGATGAACACCACAATCAGAGGCAGCATGACGATCACCAGACCGGCAAATAACTCGGTCCAGCGCGATTCGGTTGACATGTTCCAGAACAGGGTTTGCAGGCCGCGGGCCAGCGTGTAGAGCTTGCCGGTGCGGAGGAGGATGAGCGACCAGAAAAACTCGTTCCAGTAGTTGATAAAGTTGAAGATGGAAACCGCGATTAGCCCGGGCTTGGCGAGGGGCAGCGCAATCGTCCAGAAGGTCCGCCACGGCGAGGCCCCGTCGATCAGTGCGGCCTCTTCCATTTCGGTCGGCAGGGTGCGAAAAAAACCCGTCAGGACAAAGATCGAAAAAGGTAGCCCAGTGGCGATGTAGAGCACGATCAAACCAAAGTGGCTGTTGGTCAGGTGCAAATGCCGCATCTGCACAAAGAGCGGGAAGAGGTACAGCATGGGTGGCACCATCATGGCCGACAGGAAGAGATAGAAGGTAAATCGCCTAAACGCGAAGGTCACCCGCGATAGGACATACGCCGCCATGGCCGACGCCAATAAGGTACCACTCGTGGCGAGCGCGGTGATATAGGCTGTGTTAAAAAAGTAGCGGCCAATTTCGGCGTTGTCCCAAGCGTACGCGTAATTGCTCCAGCGCAATTCGGCTGGCAAGGCCCAAGTGCTGGCGAAAAACTCGGGATTGGCCTTAAAGGAGGTATAGGTCACCCAGAAGAGGGCGATTAGGGAACTCAGGCAGTAGCCCCCCATGAGCAGAATGGCCAGCAGTTTGGGCAAGCGGCGCATCTCAGTATTCCACGCTCTCGCGGCGCATCAGGCGATTGACCACGAGGCTAAACGCCAGTACGAAGAAGAACATGACGACCCCCATGGCCGAGGCATAGCCGATGCTCTGCCCCTGAAAGCCGGCCCAATAGATATAGGTTCCCAGCACCTCAATGACGTTGGGATAGCCGCGCGTGATGACGAAGATGAGGGCAAAAGCCTGAAAGGCGCCGATGATCCAGAAAATCACCAAAATCTGCACGACGTCCCACAGCAGCGGCAGGGTCACGTGCCAAAATTGCTGCCAGGCATTGGCCCCATCTAACTCGGCGGACTCGTAAAAACTGAGCGGGATCTTTTGCAAGCCCGCCAAAAATAGGATCACATAAGTGCCCAGCCCCTGCCAGATCATGGCGACGGCAATGGCCGGCAGGGCGTTGTGGCGGCTGCCTAGCCAGGGCCGGGTGAGTGCGTCTAGCCCGACGCTGCGCAGGGTTTCGTTGAGCAGGCCGATGACCGGGTTGTAGATGCTACCCCACAGCACGGCAGTGACCACGACCGAGAGCAGGGTGGGGGCAAAGACGACGAATTTTAGAAAGCCCGCAAAGGGCGGCTTTTTGGAGAGAATTACCGCGAATAGCAGGCTCAGCGGAAAGACGACTAAGAATCCGAGGACGCCGAACAAAAAGACGTTTTCTAGGGCCGTGAGAAAAGTGTGATCGGCAAAGGCGCGCGCAAAATTAGCGAAGCCGATGTACTCTTTTTCCGGCGATACGCCCGACCAAGAAGTCAGCGAATAGTAGAAGGCGCTGCATACCGGCAGCACAAAGAACGCGATGTGCAGCACGAGCGCCGGCCCGAGCAGGGGCACGATCAGCTTGCGGAGTTCGCGTTGGATCACGGCGCGTCCTGCCCCAGTGCTCTGATGTTGTCGTCGAAGAAGACCACCTCGTCCTCCGCGGCGCGCAACGCTTGCAGCCACTCCCCGAACAATTCGTTCTCTCGTCCGCGCCGCAAGGTGTGTTCGATGCGCTGCTGTACTTCCGCAAAGGGCCGCCGCCCCGATTCGGTGCGCCCGACGATTTTGGCGATCGAGTACAGGCCGTGGTGTTCTACCGGGCCGACGAGCGCGCCGACCTCGGCCTCCATAGTCGCTTTGACCAGCGGCCCAAAGCGCGGCGTCTCGTGCCAATAGAGCTGGTAGAGGCCCTCGGCCTCGCGGCTGCCGTGGCGCACGCTGTGGACGGCTGCGAGCTGGCGTGCGATGTAGGTCTCGGCGAGGTCTGCCGGCCCGGTCGCTTTTGCAACTTCTGCGGCGACTTGCGCCGTGCCCAAGGGGTCGCTTAGACGCCGCTTGAGCCAGCCATATACCGCGAGTTCATCGCCAAGGTTCTGCAACGCGCTCACCTCGCGCCCATCCTTTTTTATGATAGCGAGGAGGGCGATTAGTGGTGCGGCCCGCTGCCGGTCGGCGCGTATCTGGGATAGCAATTCCCGCGCTTGGGCCTCTTCCTCGACTTGTATTTCCACAACTTCTACCATGGACGAAGTCTGGTAACTTCTCGGGTGGGCCTCGTAGTGAGCGCGCATCTCTTGTTCGGGCACCGGCCTCTGGTGAGTCGTGGCGAGACGCCGCATTTCGCGGATGAGGATTTCTTCCTTTTTGCGCGTAAGCCAGTCGGCGATCGCAGGCTCCTGGTCGATTCCCAAGGCGCGGCCCTGCAGCAGGAGAAGCTGCGGCACCTTCACGTCGCGCTCCAAGTAGTGCGCCACCTTCAGGCTGTCGTCCACGTACCGCCCTTGGCGGATGAACTGCGAGCGGCTCACTGCTTCTCCCAAGCTGATTGCACCGCCCCGGTAGGTGTACAGCGCGGCCGCGGCGTCTGCATCCGAGAGGTAGAATACCTGCTTATCGCCCTCTTGCTCGCCGCTGTGCAAGATGCGCGTGAGCCGCTCCATGCCCTCCGCAGCCTCCTGCCATTGGAACCGCTTGGCTAGCGAGTCGATGTACGCCCACCGCCGTGCCTGCAACCGTTCCCTCATAACGGCCTTGAGGACCTGTGGCCGCATTTGCTCATAGGGAGCTATGCGCTCGTCGAGGATCTTGAAAATCTCGTACCCCTTGGGAACGGGGAGGATGCTGGATATTGCGCCTTTGGGCAAGCTGAACAAGGAATCGCGCACGGCTGGAATGGCATTGATGCGGCTGTAATAGTAAGGCTTTTCCCCACCGTGCGCCGCGGTGGTGAGATTTTGCGAAAACTCGTGTGCCACTTCCGCAAAGGAGTGGCCCGCTCGCAGGGCGGCTAGGGCCGCTTCGGCCCGCGCCTGGGTCCGCACGAAAATGTGGGCGATCTTGAGCTGCCGCTCCCACCGCTGCGCGGCGAATTCGCGCCGCAGTTCTTCTTCGCTGACCGAGACGGCGGGCCGGATGTAGCGCTGCTCCATCGCCTGCCCCACTTTTAGCCGCAGGGCCGTTGCCATGTTTTTTTGTACGGCCGCGCTCTGCTCCACCTTTTGCGCCCGCGCGGCGCGCAAGATGAGGGCGCGATCGACGAGGGATTGCAGGTAGTCGCGCACTTGGTCGCTGCCCTCGACCGCGCTCTTGGTCCACTCGGGCAGGCCGGCGACAAAACTGCGATAATCCCGCTCGGTAATCAACTCAGTGCCCACTTGGGCCAGCGGCCTGTCATCTGGCTCTCGCGTTTCACAGGCAAGAGCGAGGAGAGGGCAGAGCAGCCAGCGCAAAAATGACAAAGACGCAGCCGGCGAAACGCGAGCGCGATGGCCCAAAAACCGCATAAATTTTTGCATATTTATTTAAGGGACAAGGTTTTTATTTTTTTGACAAGTGAGAAACAAATTCCGTACAATTTACAAATATGTGCAGAGAAGTTATAGGTTTTCCAACCTCTTTCCAACTGGAGTAAAGCAATGAAAAAGCTCGCCCTGATTTTCGCCGTTGCGCTCGCGGCCATCCCCTGCTGGGCACACCTGCCTGCAGATGTGGTGTTCCCGGCAGTGCAATTTCCAGATGCCAACATTCCCACCATCGACGGCAATCTCATCGAGTGGGACGTCATTCCCGATGGCTACTGGATCAACCACGAGCAATTGACCGAGACCGTGAGAGGCGTGGGTACCGCGTGGGACGCCACCGACTTAGCGCTGCGGGCCATCGTCGGCTGGAATCCCAACACCAACAAGCTCTACGTCATGGAGGATCGGTTCGACGACGCCATCTGGGTCACCACCGGCTGGGAGCCTATGGAGATGGTTTTCGACGCGGACCACAGCGGCGGCATGTTCAACGTGTGGCCCGACGTGGAAGACCAAGATCAGAAGGATCTACTGCACGGCGCCCATGCCCAGAACTATGGTTTCAACCAAGGCGGCCCGGGCCTCAACCATTGGGGCAAAGCCCAGTGGATCACCGAGCCGCCCTACGGGGAGTTCGCCTCCACCCAGACTGCTGATGAAGGCGGGGAGGGCTTCTTCCGGGCCGAGTATATGCTGACCCCCTTCGACAACCTGAACTGGAACGGGATCGACCAGAGCACCATCGGCTCCTTGGTCGAGGGCAATATCGCGGGCTTCCACTTCACGATCATCGACGACGACGACCTGGAGAGCGGCGGCTATGAGGGCTACTGGACCCTGAGTGGGGCCACGGATAGCTACTTCCAGGGCGATTTGCTCTCCGACTTTCTGTTGGCCCCCATCGACCCGGATATCGATTGGGCTTCCCAAGCCATGGCTGGAGAGGAAACGGCCGTAGAGGAAATTGGCTGGGGTCGGCTCAAATCTACGTTTGCTGAGTAGTTGTTTCAGGCGCGCAGACTGAGTGCCGCCATGCCGGGCTTCCGACCTGGCATGGCGGTTTTTTTATACCTCCCAAGAGGCGATATGAGCAGACAGCGCAATGCCTTGGCTTTAGTGGGGTTACTCGCTGCGGCGGCCCTAGCGACGGAAAACATCGTAGTCGGGGGTGCCGGAAGCGGCGCGACTTGGCAGGAGGCGGCCACATCTGCGCCGGTCATCGACTTCAGCGCCCGCGCGGGATGGATCCAGCCGCGCAGCGTGGCGGCAAACACCAATATTGCCGCGGGGATCCTCGAGCGCGGCGGTCGGGTGACTTCGCCCAACGCCCAGGCCGTTTTGCGCATGACCTCAGCCGTGCTCAAAGAGCGCTTGCACAGCATGGTGGATGGCGATCCAGGCACGGCTTTTGAGGCCAAGAACGTGGTGGCCACCGGAATCCTCCTAGTCGTCGATTTAGGCGCTCGGTTTGGCGTCAATCACATTCGCTTCTTCCCCCGCCAAGCCTTCAAGAGCGACTTTATGAAAGGCTACGTGCTCTCTATCAACGACGGCGCATTCGGCGCAGACATCATAGCCGCCTCGGTCGAAAAGCTGCCGGACAAGACCTTGCTAACGCTCATGGCTCAAGACGGCAGCAATAGCCGCGACACCATCGATGTGCGATTCCCCCTGCAATACGTGCGCTATCTCCGCTTGGAATCCACGCAGCGGTTCAACTGGGAAATCGACGAATTAGAAATTTTTGGCAGCGGGTTCGTGCCCGAGGCGGATTACCTGTCCGAGGTCTTCGACATGGAGCAGGATGCGCTGTGGGGCCGGCTGCAATGGGCCACCGAGCAAGTGGGCTTGCCGCAGCGATCGCGGCTCGTGGTTCGCACCCGCAGCGGCAGCAGCCCCTCGCCAGACGACGAGCCCGCTAGCTGGAGCCCTTGGTCCACGCCCTATCGGAACAGCGGCGATCCGATTCTCTCGCCGGCACCGCGCCGCTATTTCCAGTTCAGCATGGCGTTTGAGAGCGATGGACTCGAAGATGGCATTGCCGTGGATTCACTCGCTTTTGAGGTCTTTCGCCCGGCCTTGGCGCAGTCGATCGTCGGCGAGATATGGCCACAGGAGGTCCCCGTCGGCGTGGATACGAGTTTCGTCTATACCATCGAAGTGACGGACGCCCGGGGATTCGACCGCTTGGAAATCGACACCCCGGCCCCAGTCCGCGCCCTGCGCGAGTTGCTCGTAGATGGCCAAGCGATCGAGTTCAGCGAGGAACTAGGGGCCAACGGCCTGCAGGCCAGCTTTGTGCGCCAGACCGGCAATCGCGCCCTGCAAGTGGTTTTCGACACGGCTGTGCTGCGCTATGAGACCGTGTTTACCGGACGGCTGCTCGACACCACGCGAGAGGGTGCGCTGCCCCAAGCGATCGAGCGCGGCAACGCCGCCCCCCTCTTTGCGGGAGACGACCTGAGCGTGCGGGTGCCCTTGAAGGGCCAGCGCTTGGTGCATCGGGTGTCCGCAACGCCGCCCATGTTCACGCCTAACGGCGACGGGATCAACGATTACACGACGATCAGCTACGATCTGCTCTATCTGACGGGCCGGGCGCCGGTTGCGCTGCGGATCTACGACTTGGCGCGCAATCAGGTTGCAGAACTGCCGGTCGCTGGCAGCAAGAGCGGGCGGTTCCAGCGCCCTTGGGATGGCCGAGATGCACGGGGCGAGCTACTGCTGCCAGGGCTTTACATCCTGCAAGTCGAAGTGGAGACCGACAGCGGCACCGAGCGCAGCAGTAGCGCGGTAGCCATCGCCTATTGACGCGGGAATAAACAAAGGATGCGTACAGTGGCCAGACGGAATTTGCTTTTACTGACAGCCCTGATTGTCGCGGCGACGAGCGGCGATATTGGAGCGCAGAGAAGGGAAGATTACGGCAGTAGGTTGGGGGTGCAGCGAGGCGGTGAGGTCTCGTATGAACCCGTGGGGCCGGGGGTGCTGTTCGACGCCTTAGATCCGGCCGTGCGGCGTTGGTACGCGCCCCAGGAGCTATACCAACTCTACGGCTGGAAGCAATGGGAATACACCAACTACGCCCGCGACCTGTACCAGCGCTACGTCTCCAGCGACATAGAAGGCGATTATTTTTACGACCTCTATGGGTCTTTTATCAACCGCGGCTGGCTCGTCTACGACTGGAGCCAGAATCAGCCCCAGCAGTTTGGCAGCACGGTCTTCAAGACCTCTAGGTTCAGCGCGTGGTTCAACGAGCTGGTCATTGCTTCCGACCAAAAGGGGCAAAACAACTTGGCCCTGACGATCGGTAGCAAGATCCGCACCACGCTGACGCCGATGACTTTTTCCAAGCCGACCTTTGACGGCATACAGGCCGATTTTCAGTCCGACAAATACAGCCTGACCGTCTTGATGTCGCGGATTAGCTCTCCGGGACTGGCGCGGAGAGTGTCTGTTGAAACCACTAATAGCACCAACCTGTTGGGCTTCTACGGTACGACGCAGATCGGCGACTTTGTCGAGGTAGGCGGCCTCTATATCAACGCCCACAATTCCCAAACCCTGTTGGAGAGCTTCGAGGGCAACCCGTGGACCGGTTCGCTGACGGTTGGGCAAAATCTAGAGCACGTCGGGCAGATCTTCATCCGCCTGAGCGATGATTCGCCCGAAGATCGCGAGGGCGGGGCAGCCCTCTTCTCGTGGGACATCATCATTGAATCCGAGACCGAGGTGGCGCGCGAAACAGAAGCAGGCGAGCGCGTCGTCGAGGTCGAGAAAGAGACGGTGCGGGGCAGCCAAATCGGCTTTGAGCCGATCATCGATGGCGGCTTACAGCGCCTCGGATTCCTCGCGGCCGATGGCGACGAGCGAATCGAAATGACCTACGACTTCCGCTCCCCGTCGTACACTGGCCCCGAGCTTTCCACCATTCGCCGTGCGCAGATCGAGTTGGTGGTGGCCAACGACTACCACATCGAGATGAGCTCGGATCGCCAGCTCAACATACCCGAAGGCCAGCCCGTTTTTCTGACGACGAAGCGAGCGGCTGGCAACGTCCAGGACGGCTCCAACTTGGGGCTGTTGCGCCTCGACTACGGCCTACCGACGGGGAACGACATTTACGGCTTTACCTTGGAGGCGCGGGGCGTGCTGGGTTTTGATCTGTACGCGGAATTCGACCGCAGTCGGCACTATCGCAAATACCCGAACCGCGCTTTTGCGACCCACCACACGGCGGCGGATCAAGCCAATGCCTATATGGTCAATCTGTCGAAGAAGAGCTATCCCTATTTCCTCTTTGCCGAGACCTATAGCATGGATTACAACTACGGCACCACCAGCCTGATTGCCTCGCCTTCGGGCGATATCGACTACACCGACCCAACGACTAATTTTTACGAATGGGTTGACGACAACGACGACCAAGACCGCATCCCCGATTGGCTGCGCCTCAACCAATTCGGGCCGGATTTGCGGATTTTCCCTGGGTGGGATGAAAACCTCGACTTCATCTCAGATTTCAACCAGAACGACAACGAGTTTCGGCCGAACTTCGTCCCCGACTACGAGGAGCCTTTCCTGCGCTACCACGTAGATCGCCCGGAGTTTTTGTTTGGCATGGACATGAACAACAATTTCTGGATCGACCGCTTTGAAAACGACGAAGACCCGGATTATCCATACGACCGCAATCGCCGCGGCTACAATGCGTATGTCGGGATGCACCTCGCGCCCGAGATGCGGCTGACCGCAGGCTACAAACAGGAACGCATGCTCTCGGCCAAGAAGCGCGAACAAACCGCATACGGAATTGTTACTTGGGACAAGGACATCGCCGGCGTGGGCCGGTTCCGCGTCTTCGACATGTTCAAGCGGGTCGAGGACGAGATCGCCGACAACGTCGTCCAGTGGGTGCAGCCGACCGGTGCCCCAGGCGCGTTGCAGCGGATAGAAGATCCCGTGGCCGCGCTCAATACCTATATCAATTCGGCATTTGTCCGTTTCGATTACATCAGCATCCCCGGCCTGACCTTCACCAACAAGCTGAAATACGACATCTGGCACCAAAACGACGCGCAGCCGGACGTGCGCGAAAACTTCCAGTTCTTCGGCCTGATCAACAAGGCCGAGTACCGGCGAACGATCGGCCGCGTGGTGCTGGCCCCCAAGATCAAGAACGAACACCGCCGCGAAGCGCCGCTGCTGAGCAACGATCCCGTGCGCAAGGAAAACGCCCTGCTCTTGTTCTTGATCGGCGAGGTTGCAATCCTGACCCGTTCCGAGCTGAGGGCCGGGTTGGAGTACACCATATTCAGCCAGCTTGAAGACGCGGAAAAAGTGCGGGCTTTGGGTTTGTCGCCAGACTACCGAGAGACAGTTCTCGCCATCCAGTACTCCAATACAGGCGCGTATCTCGGATACAGTTTGACCACCCAGATGGGCCTGCGGGTCAGCCGCATTGACCGCAAGGGAGAGGACGCTTTTACCGGCGCATCCCAGTTTGTGACGGTCTATGCCGGGCTCGACTAAGGTGCAGACGCCATGAAAAAAAGGATGTTACTGGCCCTCGTGCTCGCGGCGCTCGCGCCGGGAAGGGGTGGGACTGTGGAGATTTACCGCATCGGCGGCGAGGACGTGCCCCGTCCGAGCGAGGCCGGGGTGAACTTCCATCAATTGTCTTGGAGCGACTTCGAGGAGGAGCAAAGCCTCGCCGCCGAGGCCCTCGCCGCCGGAACACTGCGGCCGATCTTTTTGACGCCGGAGACCAATATCGCCCTCACCAGCGCTGATCGGCGCGGGGGGCCTTACGTGCGGGTCAGCGGGGTAGCGAGCTATTCCATAACCGATCTCTCCAAGAAGATGATTGACGCCGATCCCGCAACGTTCTGGGAATGGGTGGAGGGCATTCAGAGCCGGTTCACGGGCCAGCGCTACTTGGAGTCGCGGCGCGTCACCATGGACCTCGGCGGCCTGTTCTTTGTCAACAGGGTGCGGATCGTCACCGCCGAGAGCGGCCTGTATCCCGACAAGTTGGACGTGAACGCCGACCTAGGCGTGCAGAAGAAAGACAACGTCTCGGGGTATGGTGCCGCCCGTGTCGGCGGCCAGCTCGTCTTCGAGCTACCCGAAAACGTGCAGGACACCATAGACGTGCGCTTCCCCCCGGCCCTCGCTCGCAGCGTGGGCCTGTTGCTCTACCGAGCGTCGCCCAAGGCTCTGCGGATCGGCGAAGTGGAAGTCTATGGCGTAGGCTACTCCGACCAAGCATCGTACGTCGGCCCGTTTATCGATCTCGGCGAGCCGGCCGTGTGGGGCAACATCCGCTGGCGCGGTCGCCAGGATCCCCGCGCCCGCGTCTGGATCCAATCGCGGGCCGGGAAGGATCTCGATCCAAACGTATACTGGCGATTCACCGGCCGGGGCAATGAGGTAACGTCGCTCGACGAAGCAGGCCAGCCTCTCGACGCGGCGGACTATCTCTTTCTCAAGCCAGGCGAGGCCGGCGAAATCACCTACGACATTGACAACTGGAGCTTCTGGTCTTCGCCCTATGCGTTCGCCGACAGCAGCGGCACCCACATAACCTCGCCCGGTCCCAATTCGGTCTTTCAACTGCGGGTCGATTTTTTGCCCGTAGGCAGCGAGGGCGGCGAGGTAGAGTTCATCGAATTCTCGGCGACCAAGCCGCCTCTCGCCGAGCAAGTGCTGGGCGAAATATATCCCCCCGAAGTCACCCTGGGCGAGATCGCGTCGTTCAGGTATGCCATTCAGCCCATCATCCGTGCGCAACACTCTGGTTTTGACGGGGTGGAAATCGCCGCGCCCTTTGGCGTGACCGGCGTGGATTCGGTCCAAGCCACCGGCTTGGACAGCTTCGCCGTGCACATCGAGCCGGATTCGCTGCGCTTTTCTGTCTCCCTGTTTCCCCCGCGCACATCCGGGGATTCCGGTGGGGTGATCGAGGTATTCTTCCGCGCTCCAGTGCTGCGCTACGGCACGACCTTCCGCGGCTGGGTGCGGGACTCTCAGCGCCCCTTAGAGCTAGCGCAACCCATCAATCACGGCAATGCGGCCAGTGAGATAGCGAGCGAGGTGCTCACGGTGCGCACCTCAATTTCCCGTCGCCTGCTGGACGATATAGTGGTGCAGCCGAAGATTGCCACCCCCAATGGCGACGGGATAAACGAGCAGATCCACTTCTCTTTCAAGCTGTTGCAGGTAACCCAAGAAGTGCCCTTGCGCCTCGCGGTCTTTGATCTGTCTGGCCGCTCGCTACGGGTAATCCACGACGGGCAACAGCACAGCGGCGATCTGCGCTTTTCTTGGGATGGCCGGGACGAGAGCGGCGAGCGGGTGCCCCCGGGCCTGTACGTTTATCGCATATCGGTGGAGTCGGAAAAAGGCGGCGATCAGCTAGCGGGGACCGTCGCGGTGGTGTACTAAAAAAGGAGGCCCTATGGCTAACATTCAAATTCCCATTCGCTATTACAAGGATTATCCCGGCGGGTACGACTACGGGTACGAGACCCTGACCCTAGAGTTCGTCGAGTGCGCCTTTCTCTTGGTGGATATCGATGGGCGCTCGCCCAATCCAACGACCGAGAACTTCATCGCGCCGGCGTTACAAGTCGCCCGCGACAGTGGGATGCGGGTCAATTACGTCCACAACGACCTGCGCCTAGTGGCCGACCCCGGCAACATCGTGGGCGAGATCTGGGGCAAGACCAAGGGCGGCGGCGGCAACGGCATTGCAAGCTGGGCGCGGCAAGAATACAAACCCGAATACCTCGACTGCGTGGCCCCCCGCGAGGGCGAGCGCAATTTCCCCAAGTGGATCTGGAGCGGCTTCCACGACACCTTCTTGGACCAGCACTTGCGCAGCTACGGCATTAGGACGCTGTTCGTCGTCGGCTACAGCCGGCGGGCCTGCTTGCACTACACCTGCGCCGAAGCGGTAGGGAGGAATTACCGCGTCATTCTCTTGCGCGATTGTTCAAATGCTCCTGGTACGATCGAAATGCCAGACACGCTAGACGACAGCCTGCCAGAAGGAGGTTGGATCAACCGGATCACGCTGCGCAACTTTGAACATCTGATCGGTTATACCACCACGGCCGAGGAATTCATCGCGGCGTGCCAGCAGGTAGGGGAGGGAAGGCTCGCGTGAATCGGTTGTGGCTCGTTGTTTGTGCCCTGCTGGTCGCCGCTGCGGCGTGGCCCCAGGGATTTCGCCTCGAAGCGGACCGGGTCGCCATTGACGAGAGCGACTGGGCGGAATGGGAGGTGGCCGCGGGCACGGTGCAATTCGGCCCGGAAGGGGTGCGGCCGCACTTGATCCGCGCGCAAATCAACGCCGTGCTAGACGCCCCGAACTTTGTTTACGGCGAAGATGTGCAGGGCGGGATCCGGGCGGCGGGCGTTCACTTGGCCGCGGCCGTGAATGTCATAGACGGCCAAGAGGATACCTTCTGGGAGCCGGACTTGGACGCGCCCCTGCGCGATTGGTGGGTCGAGATCGACTTGGGCCGCTTGGTGTGGGCGCGCAAGATCGTAGTGAAATTCGCCCCGGAAGGTATGGGCGATCCTTTCCTACAGTTCAAGGTGCTTACTTCCAACGGCCTCCCGGCGTTTTCTCAGAGCAAGGCGATCCGCTTCGCGCAGGCTGGCCGTAGCGAAGGTTTGAACAAAACCCAGCGCGTCTTTGAGTTTGATCTGAAGCCCTCGCAGGAAGCGGACGCGGACTTTGTCGGCGACATGTTCCAGTTCGTCCAGATCGTGGCCACGGCCAGTGCGCGAGGCCAAGGGCACGAAGTCAGCGAAGCCCGCTGGAATAGCTTGCCGGAGGAAGAGCGCGGCGATGTGCTCTACTTCTTGCGCGAGTCCTCGGGCGTTTTGCGACAAATTGATCAGGCCCAACACGCAGAACTGAGCGAGTCGCGCACTGGCCCGATTCAGTACTATCGACGGGAGCGACCGCGGCTGGCCGAGGTGGAGGTGTGGACCGAAGGCGACAACATCAGCTTGGGCGCGCTGAGCCGGGGTGGGTTGATCGGGGGCACGAGCAATACCGGGACGGAGCGCTTGGCCGTTGACGGCGACTACAAGACCGTGTGGACCGAGCAAGTGGGCGTCAGCGGCGGCGAGCACATCGACGTGGAGTTCGACCGCGAACTCCTCTTCGACTTGGGAACTTGGTTCTGGATCAGCCGAGCGGTCATCAGCTTTGACCGCGAAAACATCGCCCACGGCTTTACCGGCGCGTTCCCCAACTACGTCATCAACCTCTCGAATGGGCAGCGCAACCCGGACGGCAGCTTGGCCTATGTTGGGCTGTCCGCGCGGGAAACCGCCGACCAAGAGCCGGGCCGCTTCAGCGGGCTGTTTCCCCACATTTTTTATCAGGACAATGCCTTTCCGCTGACCAAGGCGCGCTACTTCAAGATGGATTACCGCGTGCTCATGGTCCCGAGTTGGGCCAACTCGGGCATCCGCGAGCTCCAGCTCTACGGCCACGGCTTTCTCCCGCAGGTGACGCTCCAATCGGCACCGATGGAGCTGGGCAGCGACCCGCGCATCCTATCTTCCATTCACTGGGCAGCCGACGCCCCGCCGGGTACCCAAGTGCAATTTCGCACGCGCACCGGCAACCAGCTCAACGAGGAAATCCACTACTTCACTACGGCCGGGAAAGAGGTGACCGAGGCCAAATATCGCAAGCTGCTCAGCTTTCAGCGGGGCGATTCGACCGTCTCGGTGGTTCCCGGCACCGACTGGAGCGCTTGGAGTCCGTTCTACTCGGCCACGGCCGCGCCGATTACCTCGCCAAGCCCGCGGCGCTACACCATAGTGGAGGCCACGCTGCGCTCGGACGACCCCGGCCAAGCGGTGTTGTTGCGCCGGCTGCACATCGCGTTGGATTGGCCCTTGGCCAGCCAAGTCCTAGGCGAGGTACAGCCGCGGCAGACTCAACAGCGGGGGGAGCGCACGACCTTCACGTTGTCTTTGCAGCCGCAGTTCCAAGCTGACAATCGCGGCTTCGATCAGGTACTAATGGTGCTGCCGCCGGGGGCGGCGGTCGATCTGGAGGAAGTGGTTGTAGGCGCGGAACGCGAACGCTACGGGCCGGAAGAAGTGACGAGGATAGAGACCGGCACCGATTCGCTGTGGGTGCGGCTACCTGTGCCCGTGACGGAGGAAGAGGGGTTCGTCGCGCTGCAATTTTCGGGTGTGCTCTACCTTGCGAGCAATGCTTTTGCCGTGCAGGTAGGGTTGGGTGAAGGTGACGAGCGGGTGTGGCAGCGGGTAGATGCCGGCGCCGGCCGCAGCTTGCAGGTGTTGACCCCACTTAGCGGCGGGTTGTTGGGCGAGGTGATCGCGTCGTCGAATCCGTTTACGCCGAATGGGGACGGGATCAACGACGTGGTGGAATTGGTGTTTCCGGTGTTCGCGGTGCAGGGCACCAAGGCGTTGGTGCTAGAGGTGTATGGCTTAGACGGCCAACGCGTGCGGCAGATGGCCCCGGTGGTGGCACACGCCGCCGGAGTGCAGCGTGTGACTTGGGACGGGCGGGACGATCAGGGTCGCCTGACGCCGCCGGGCCTGTATCTGTGTCGGGTCGGCGTGAAGGTAGATGCCGAAGGCGAGCAAACGATGATTACCAAACTCGTCGCTAGTGCGTACTGATTTGAACCATGATCGAGGCAAACGGAATTGAAAAAGCAGATTCCTCCAGCATACCTCGAATGGGTGCACTCGGCGGAGGAAAGGCAGCAGGGTCTCGTCGGCATCCCCGCGCGGGGCATCCTGATCGGCGCGGTGCTCGCCTTGCTGCTCAATGGTTTAGACGCGTACGCAACGACCATCATTCGCGGCTCGTACCTGACCTTAAATTTTAGTACGCCGGCCGCTCTGTTCTTCTTCTTTTTTTTGGTGCCCGCCAGCGGCATCGTGTACTGCCTGCGCCGCTCCTTGGCCCTGACCCAATCCGAGCTGATTACCATCTACATCATGTTGGTGGTCGCCTGCTGCATTCCCGGGATGGGGTTTACTCAATTTATCATCCCCTGTCTGGTCGGCTCTACGTACTACGCGACGCCGGAGAATAACTGGGACTTTTTATACAACCAGTACATCCCCACGTGGATGATCCCGCGCGGCGAAAACGTGGCGCGCTACTTCTTTGAAGGGCTGCCGGAAGGGGCCGCCATCCCTTGGAGCGCGTGGGTGCTGCCGCTGACCTATTGGTACGGCTTCTTCTTGGCGCTCAGCGCAGCGATGATTTGCACGATGGTCATCCTGCGCAAGCAATGGGTCGATCGGGAGAAGCTGGCGTATCCGTTGGTGCAGGTGCCGATGGAGATGATCCAGCGCGAGCAAGGGCGGGCTATTGGGCGGGCGTTTTTTATCAATAAGCCGATGTGGCTGGGGTTTGCCTTCGCGTTCGTCTTGCTCAGCGTCAATGGATTACACGCCTATTACCCGGAGGTGCCCGGGATTGCGCGGAGTACGTCGCTTCCCCTGTTTCGCGATAGCGTGCGCTTGGATTTGTGGTTCAGCCCGCCTTGGATCGGCTTCTTCTACTTTGTCAACTTGGATATTTCCGCGTCCATCTGGGTGTTCTATGTCCTGACCACGGTGCAACGGGGCATTTTCAACGTCCTCGGCATGCAAAGCACCGAGCGGATGGATCTGTACTCGCGGGAGCCGTACCTAGCCCATCAGGGCATGGGGGCGATGATCGTCTTCGTGCTGGTCGGGCTGTGGGTGTCGCGCGGGCACTTGCGCGCCGTGTGGCGAAAAGCATGGCACGGCGACCCAGACGAGGAGGATGCCGACGAAATCATGTCTTACCGGCAGGCTACCTTTGGGCTGTTGGGGTCGCTCGGCTTGGTGGGGTTGGGTCTGTGGATGGCGGGGCTGCCGCCATTGGGCGTGGCGATGTTTATCTTTGGGGCCATGGTGCTGTTTTTGGGCCTGACGCGGGTGGTCGCCGAAGGAGGCATTCCGGCGATGCGTCCCCCCATTATGACCTCGACCTTTGTGATTTCCGGTGCCGGGGCTTCCAGCGTGGGGGCCTCGGGCTTGGTGGCCTTGGGGTTTTCGTATGGCTGGCACTCGGAGATCCGCTCGTTTGTAATGTCGTCGGTCGCCAATGGCCTGAAGATGAGCGAGGTAATCAAGGGTGGGAAGCGGCGGCTGTTTTGGGCGGTGATCATCGCCATTGTGGTCAGCTTGGTTGGCTCTTCATACGTTACCATGGCGTTGGCGTACAAATACGGCGGCATCAACCTCAACGGCCTGTTTTTTGGCTGGGGGGCCGCCACATACGGCCCCAAGGACATGGCTCCGCGCATTGCGGCGGAATTGACCGGCCCGCGTCTCGACACTTGGCTGTTCATGGGGGTCGGCGGTGGGGTGATGGCTGCGCTGATGTGGATGCGGCACCATTTGCTGTGGTGGCCCTTCAACCCGCTCGGCTACGCTATTAGCGCGAACTGGAAGACCGGCCACATCTTTGCCAGTGCGCTCATAGCTTGGCTGCTCAAGCTGGTGATTCTCAAGTATGGGGGGCCGCGACTATACAGGAACCTGCGTCCGTTTTTTCTGGGGCTGATCCTCGGGGAAGTGGTCGCGGCCGGCGTCTGGCTGGTGGCCGATTACATCACCGGGCACATGGGCAGCTTTCTGACGCAGATTTGACAATTCACACTGCAAAGGGAGGATTAGTGCGATGAAGATACGCGATATTGATACCATTCTGATCGACTCGCCGGGCCGCAAATGGACGATTGTGCGGGTCTTTACAGACGAAGGCTTAGTGGGCTTGGGCGAGGCCACGTATTCCCAAAAGGAGCCGGTGGTAGTCGCCGCGGTTGAGCATTTCAAACAGGAGCTAATCGGCGAAGACCCGGCGCGCATCGAGTACTTGTGGCACAAGCTCTATCTGCGCTCCTCGCTGAGCGGTATCTGGCGCATGGCGGGTCCCGTGTGGATGAGTGCCATGAGCGGCATTGACCAAGCTCTGTGGGACATCAAGGGCAAGGTGGCGAACCTGCCGGTGGTCGAACTGTTGGGCGGCAAGTTCCGCGACCGGGTTGAGGTCTATACGCACTTTGGCGGTGCCACGCCCGAGGATTCGGCGAAAATGGCGCGGGAAAAGGCGGACGAGGGGTACACCGCGCTCAAGGGCGGCGCGCGTTCGCGGAGTGGGGCCGACTTCGGTCAGTACGCGGACGACGGCCATCCGAAAGAGACGGCAGAGCACTTCGCCGCGGTGCGGGAAGCAGTGGGGCCGGATGTCAAGCTGTTGATCGATTGCCACGGTCGCTTCACAGTGGCCCAGTGCATCCGCTTGGCCCGCGCCATAGAGTCGTACGACCTCTACGTGTTTGAAGATCCCGTGCCGCCGGAAGACCTGCACGCCTACCCAAAAGTGCGACGGGAAATCTCCATTCCGGTCATGGGCAGCGAGCGGCTGAATACCAAGAGCCACTACCGCCAATTGTTGGAGCTAGACGGCATCGACGTGGCGCAGCCAGACCTGATGTACGCCGGCGGGATTACCGAGGTGCGCAAAATTGCGGCCATTGCCGACACCTTTCACGTCCCCATATCGCCGCACAACACCAAAGGCCCGGTCGGCATCATAGCGGCCGCGCACTTGATGGCCTCCATACCGAATGTGGCCCCCATGGAGTTCGTAACCGGCATTGCGTGGCGAGACGAGATCATCACCGAGCCGCTGCGGGTGGAGGACAGTTGCATCGTGTTGCCGGAAGGGCCGGGTTTTGGGATTGAGTTGGACATGGATGGGGTAGAAAAACACCGCTGGCGAGTGGGCGATCCACACTGATGCTGCCATGAAAAGCGTTGCGATTGTGGGCACGGCTCTGCTGATGGCTTCCCCAGCGTGGTGCCAAGCGTACCAACTCGACGACAACGGGTTGAACGTCGCTCCGGAGCACTGGCCGGCGTGGAACTTTCCGCCGGGCAGCTTGGACTTCAGCGACGAAGGCGTCCGGCCCATCTTTGTCCGCGAGCAGGTCAACGCCGCCTTGGATGCGAGCTCGTTTACTTATGGAGATGGGATGCAGGGCGGTATCCGCAACGCTGGAACCGACCTAGCAGGAGCCGCGAACATCCTAGATGGCCGGGAGGATACCTTCTGGGAACCGGACTTAGCGGACGCGCTCGACAAGTGGTGGGTCGAAATCGATTTGGGCCGGCTGGTGTGGGCGCAGAAGGTGGTGGTGAAGTTCGCGGTTGAAGGCCAGGGCGATCCATTCCTCCAGTTCAAGGTGCTCACCGCCAACGGCGATCCCGCCTTCCTACAAAGCAAGTCCTTCAACTACCTGCCAGCCGGCCACAGCGAGGGGTTAAACAAATTGCAGCGCGTCTATGAGTTCGAGTTGCAGCCTACCCGAAAAGTGGACCCGGGACTTAGTGGTCGTCTGATTCAGTTTCTCCAAGTGGTGGCGACGGCCAGCGACTTGGGCCAAGCCGAGCAAATCAGTGCCGCGCGCTGGAACAGTCTGCCGGAGGAAGAGCGCGGCGATGTGCTCTACTTCCGCCGCGAGTCTTCCGGCGTTTTGCGGCAAGTAGATCAAGCGACATACGAGGCCATTGCGGCGGAATGGCAAGGCCCGGTCGAATACTACCGCCGGGAGAGGCCGCGGCTGACCGAAGTCGAGGTGTGGACCATGGGCGACAACATTAGCCTTGGCGCTATAGCTCGCGGCGGGGAGATTGTCGGCTACGGCAACTTGGGCGCGGAAAAGCTAACCGTGGACGGCGAGTGGGGGTCCTTCTGGAGCGTGGAAGTGGGCTTTAGCCTCAACGACCCGGCGGTTGTATTTCAGGATCCGCATCGCAATATCTATTTCGACTTGGGAACCTGGTACTGGGTCAACCGCGCTGCCATCGTCTTTGGCGATAGGTATAGCCAAGCGTTTCCCAATTATGGGATTGCGCTTTCCGACGGCAGCCGCGCACCGGACGGCAGCTTGAGCTACGTCGCCTTGACGGCGCGTGGCCAGGAAGGTGGCGAGGGGACCGCGCATCGCAGCATTCTCTTTCAGGACAATGTGTTTCCGCTGACCAAGGCGCGTTACTTCAGGATGGATTACACCTTGGTTCAAGGGTCGGCCCGCCCGGCCATCCGCGAGCTCCAGCTATACGGACGCGGCTTTCTCCCCGAGGTGTCGCTTACATCTGAGCCGATCGAATTGGGGCGCGCGGCCCGCATCCTGTCGGCCATGCACTGGACGGCCAACGCGCCGCTCGGCACCCAAGTGCGCGTCCGCACCCGCAGTGGGAACCAACTCGACCAGCACATCCGCTACTTCACGAGCACGGGCCAAGAAGTGAACGAGGCCAAGTACCGCAAACTGCTCAGCTTTCAGCGCGGCGATTCGACTGTTACCATCATCCCCGGTCCGGATTGGAGCTCTTGGAGTCTGCCCTATTCGGCCACGGGTGCGCCCGTCACTTCGCCGAGTCCGCGCCGCTACGTGATGATCGAGGCTACCCTGCGCTCGGACGATCCAGACGCGGCCGTGCTGCTGCGCTCCCTGCGCCTCGCGCTAGACGTGCCCCTCGCCAGCCAAATTCTCGGCGAGATCGCCCCCAACAAAACGCTCCAGCGCGGGCAGCCGCAGACCTTTACCTTGGTCTTGCGGCCCGCGTTCCAAGATGGCAACAGCGGGTTTGACCAAGTGCTGGTAGAGCTGCCGCCGGGCACGGAGATGGACCTGATTGACGGGGCTGTGGGTGTGGAGCAGTATGGACGCGATCAGCTAGAGCGGCTGCCGACCGGCCCGGATTCGCTGTGGGTGCGGCTGCCTGCGCCAGTCGTGCAGGGGCAGGACCTCGTGTCGCTGCGCTTTTCCGGCGCACTCTACTTGGTGAGCAATGCCTTTGAGGTGCAGGTCGGCCACGGCCAAGGAGCCGACCAAGTGTGGCAGCGGGTGGATAACGACGCGGCCGGTAGAGTCAACGCGGGCCGCGGTCTGACCGTGTTCACGCCTTTTACCAAGGCGGTTTTGGGTGAGGTGGTCGCGTCGTCAAATCCGTTTACGCCCAATGGAGACGGAATCAACGATGTGGTGGAGTTGGTCTTTTCGGTATTCCAAGTGCAGGGAGCCAAGGCGTTGATTCTGGAGGTCTATGGTCTAGACGGCCAGTCGGTGCAGCGCATAGAGCAGGCGGCCGCGCCCGCCGTGGGGGTCCAGCGGCTGACTTGGGATGGGCGGGACCGACAGGGCCGGCTGTTGCCGCCGGGACTGTATATGTGTCGCGTCGGCGTGGAAGTTGACGCCGAAGGCGAGCAAACGACAATCACCAAACTCGTCGCCAGCGTGTACTAGACCTATTGCCCGCGTTTTCCCCAAACATAGTCGGCGGCTTCTGCGCAGTCATCCTGTGGACGTGCTGCGTCGCAGCCGAGCCGCTTGCGCCTTTCGTCGATGTGGCCGCCGAACTCGGCCTGACCCGAGTCCACACGAGCGGCAGCTTGGAAAAGGGCTATATCCCCGAGGCCAAAGGCGGCGGCACAGCCGCGCTCGACTTTGATCGCGATGGCGACCAAGACCTGTACTGGGTCAATGGCCAAGGCGGTGGCCATGCGCTCTTTCGCAACGATGGCCTGACCGGCTTTGTCGATGTGGGCGAGGCGCTCGGGACCGCGGGCCGCGGCTGGGGCATGGGTGCGACCAGCGCGGACTTTGACAACGATGGCGATCAAGACCTGTACGCGACCCAATTGCGGGGGAATCTGCTCTACCGCAACGACGGCAACCGCTTTGTCGATGTGGCCGCAGCGGCTGGCGTGGCTACGCCCCGTTGGAGCACAGGCGCAGCGTGGGCCGACTACGACCGCGACGGCGACCTCGACTTGTATGTGGCGAGCTATGCGGTATTCGATTCCGCTAAGGTCGAGCGCTTAGGGGCGCAATGGAAGGGGGTGGAGGTCTTCGTCGGCCCGAGGGGATTGATAGGGGCTGCGGATGTGTTTTATCGCAACGACGGCGACGAGTTTGCCGACATCACCGCTTGGGCGCGCCTCAATCACCCCTCCCCAGGCTACGGCTTGGGCGTACTGTTTGCAGACGCGGACGACGATGGCTGGCCCGACCTGTTCGTGGCCAACGACTCCAGCCCAAACTTTTTTTATCGCAATCGCGGCGATGGCCGCTTTAGCGACCGTTCCCTCCCGGCCCACTTGGCCTATGGCCGCAGCGGACAAATCCAAGCGAGCATGGGCGTGGCTTGGGGCGACTACGACAACGACGGCCGCCCCGATTTGCTCGCCACGCATTTTGCAGACGAGTACAATACCCTCTATCGCAACGAGGGCGACGGCATCTTTGCGGATGTCAGCGCGGAAGCTGCCTTGACACCTGCGGGGTGGGCGCACGTGGGCTTTGGCGCGGGGTTCTGCGACTTTGACCACGACGGCGATCTCGATCTGTTGGTGGCCAACGGCCATGTGTATCCGCAGATCGACCGCGCCGGCAGCGGCAGTACGTATGCCCAATCCAATCATCTTTTTGCCAATGTTGGCGACGGAACGTTTACTCAGGTCGCGCTCGGCTCCGGGGAGCCCCGCGTCAGCCGAGGGGCCAACATGTTCGACTTTGACAACGACGGCGACTTGGATGTTTTCGTTGCCAATCTCGACGATCGGCCCTCGCTGTTGCGGAACGATGTGGGCAACCAGCGGAATTGGCTGGGCCTGCGCTTGGTCGGTACGCGCGGCAACCGCGATGGCATTGGAGCTCGAGCGCGACTCGTCGCTGGCAAGCGGACGCAGATCCGCGACCTCATCTGCGGCAGCAGTTTCCTCTCCAGCGAGGACCGCCGCCTCCACTTCGGGCTGGGGCGCGTCAAGTGGATCGATACGCTCGAAGTGCGCTGGCCCGATCAACACCGAGAAATTTTTACGGACCTGCCGGTCAATCGGTACTTAACGATAGAAGAGAGAAGTAGCGATCCGTGATCCGCTCTCATTCACACAGAGCCTAATTACAGGGGTAAAGAAATATGCGCTTATTAAATATTCGCCCATTATTCGCGGCATTGTTGACTGCTGGCCCAGCGACCGCCGAGCTGTCGCTTTCCCAGCTCAGCGACGCGGTGTATGTATTGCAAGGCGGTGGCGGCAATGTTGGGGTTTGCGTCGGCGGCGATGGCCTTCTTTTGGTAGATGCCAAATTGGCGTCGCAGGCCGATGCGCTGCACGCTGCGCTAGCCCGTTTTGACGGCCAGCCCCAGTACATCTTCAACACGCATTTCCACGGCGACCACACTGGCGGCAACCACGCCTTTGGTCAGCACGCGACGATTTTGGCCCATGCCAATGTCCGCAAACGCCTGGCGACGGGCGGTGAATTTGGCAAGCGGTTCATTGAGCCTGCGCCGGCGGTTGCCTTGCCAGAGGTTGCGTTTGAGCAGTCGGCATCCGTGTTCTTCAACGACGAGGAAATCCGCGCCGTTCACTTCCCCCGCGCCCATACCGACGGGGACATCGCCGTATTCTTTGTCAACGCCCAGATCGCCCATCTCGGCGACCTGTTCTTCAACGGCCTCTTCCCCTTTGTCGATCTAGAGTACGGCGGCGACGTCGAGACCCTAACGCAACACATCGCCACGCTCATTGACCAGCTTCCCGCGGACGCGAAAATCATCCCCGGCCACGGCCCGGTCGCCACCCTCGACGATCTGAAGATCTACCACCGCATGTTGGTGGAAACTACGGCCAGCGTGCGCACGCGTCGGAGCGCGGGCATGTCTCTCGACCAGATCAGCGCAGAGGGACTCGACTCTCAATGGGCGTCGTGGGAGTGGTCTTTCGTGCCAACGCAGCGCTGGATCGAAACGGTCTATTGGAGCTTGGAAGCGGGGGTAGGGAGCGATTGATGAGAAGCTGTTGATGCGCTCCACGCCGAGGGTCTCAACAAAAAAAGTTAGCTATCCGTCCCATTGCGCCGCGCCTTTTACCGCTCTTGACAGCGGGGATGGAGCATTCCATAATTAGGCGCGAAAGCAGCGATCACTACTTACAATTACAAGCGAGGAGGGTTTTCCTTGAAAGATTTTGCATATTGCGCCCCCAGCACGTTGCGCGAGGCCGTGGCCCTCAAGGCCGAAAAGGGCGAGGCCGCCCGCATCCTCGCTGGTGGCACCGACTTGATCGTCCAGTTGCGCGGGAAGCGTTTTGAGCCCGACTGCATCATCGACATCAAGAACGTCCCCGAGGCCAACGAGCTTTCCTACGGTCCCCGCCGGGGTTTGGTCATTGGCGCGGGCGTGTCCTGCTGGAGCATCTACAATGACCCCGAAATCGTCGCGCGATACCCTGGGCTCGTCGATTCGGCCGCTATTATCGGCGGCATCCAAATACAGGGCCGCGCCACCTTTGGCGGCAATTTGTGCAACGCCTCTCCCAGCGCGGACACCACCCCCAGCCTAATTACCCACTCGGCCGTGTGCCACATCGCCGGGCCGGACGGCAAGCGCCAAGTCGCGGTAGAGGATTTTTGCACCGCTCCGGGCCGCAGCGTGCTCGCGCCCGGCGAGGTCTTGGTTTCTCTCCAGATCCCGATTGCCAGGAAGAACACGGGCTCTCACTACCAGCGCTTTATTCCGCGCAACGAGATGGACATCGCCGTCGTCGGGGTGTCCTCCCATGTCACCTTGGCCAATCGCGGCAAGGAGTTTAAGGCCGCGCGCATTGCACTCGCCGCGGTCGGCCCCACGCCGATTTTCGCGCGCGAGGCCGGCGACAGCTTAGCGAGCCAAGCCGTTTCAGACGAGGCCATCGCCGCGGCCGCAGCCGTCGCCCAGAGCGCGGCCCGGCCGATTTCCGACATGCGCGGCCCGGCCGATTTCCGCACCCATCTCGTCGGGGTGCTGGTCAAGCGCACCCTCGCGGGTGCTGTCGCCCGAGCCCGCGGCCAGTTCGTCGCCAACGCCGTGCAGGAAGCGGCTGGCTAGAAGGCTTTAGAAACTGCACCGACCATTGGGTCGGCGGGAACAACTCTTCACTCGCCGCGATAGGCGGCTCAAATTCGGAGTTAAGGTACATGAGCAAAATACACGTCCAAACCACGATTAACGGGGAACCGACCGAATTTCTCTGCGAGTCGCGCCAAAGCCTACTCGAAGTATTGCGCGAGACGCTCGGCTTCACCGGCACCAAAGAGGGCTGCAACGACGGCAACTGCGGCGCGTGCTCCATCGTCGTCGATGACGTCCTCGTAGATTCTTGCCTGATGCTGGCCGTCGAGGCCGATGGCAAGCAGATCGGCACGGTCGAGGGCCTTGCCAGCCCGGATAGCCTACACCCGGTGCAGCAGAAGTTCCTTGAACACGCCGCGCTCCAATGCGGTATCTGCACCCCGGGCTTTTTGGTGGCCTCCAAGGCCCTGCTCGACCACAACCCCAACCCTTCCGAGCACGAAGTGCGGCACTGGCTGGCTGGCAACTTGTGCCGCTGCACGGGCTACGACAAGATCGTCCGCGCTGTCCTCGACGCCGCTGAGGAAGTGCGCCAAAGCGCCTAAACCCAACGAGGAGGAACGCCATGCCTGCCACCAACGGCTACAAAGTCATCGGCACCCGCCCCATCCGCCACGACGGCGTTGACAAAGTAACTGGGCGCGCCATTTACGGCGCTGACACCCGGTTGGCCGGCTTGCTCTACGGACAGGTCCTGCGCTCGCCCCACGCCCATGCGCGCATCAAGTCCATAGACACTTCTAAAGCCGCGGCCCTGCCCGGGGTCAAGGCCGTCCTCACGGGCATTGATCTGCCCGATGCCGGAGACCAAATCGTCGATCTCGGCGAAGGTCCGGCCCGGCTCAAATACCTGCGCGACAATGTGCTGGCCACGGATAAGACCCTGTACAGCGGGCATCCAGTCGCCGCCGTCGCCGCCACCAGTGTCCACATTGCCGAAGAGGCACTCGACCTGATCGAAGTCGAGTACGAGGTACTAGAGCCAGTACTCGATGTGCGCGAGGCCATGCAGGAGGGTGCCCCCCAGCTCCACGACGACATGACCACCCAAGAGTTTGGGGAAGACACCGGTCGCAAGAGCAACCTCGCCACCCACTTCGAGCACCAGCTCGGCGATCCGGACAAGGCCTTTGCCGAGGCCGACGTGATCGTGGAGCGCGAGTTTCAGACTGCCACCGTGCATCAAGGGTACATCGAACCGCACAACGCCACGGCGAGTTGGAACGCCGATGGCCAGTTGACGGTCTGGACCAGCACCCAGGGTTCGTTCACCGCGCGCGCCCAAGTTGGCGCGGTCTTGGACATGCCCATTTCCAAGATCAAGGTCGTGCCTCAAGAAATCGGCGGCGGCTTTGGCGGCAAAATCCCGGTTTACTTGGAGCCAGTCGCCGCGCTGCTCTCCAAGGCGAGCGGCCAGCCCGTCAAAATGATTATGACCCGGCCAGCCGTCTTCGAGAGCACCGGCCCGACGCCTGGGTCGTACATCAAGATCAAGATGGGTGCTGACAAGAGCGGCAAGATCGTGGCCGCCGACGCCTATATCGCCTTTGAGTCCGGGGCGTATCCCGGCGGCTTGGTCGGCGCGGCCGCGATGTGCGTGTTTTCGTGCTACGACATCCCCGATGGCCGGATCGACTGCTATGACGTAGTGGTCAACAAGCCGCGGAGTTTTGCGTATCGCGCCCCGGGTTCGACGCAGGTGGCCTTCGCCACTGAGCACGTGGTCGATTTGCTGGCCGCCGAATTGGGGATGGAGCCGCTAGCGATCCGGCTCAAAAACAGCGCGACGACCGGCACTCGCCGCATTGACGGCGTGGTATATCCGAAGATGGGCTGCAAGGAGGTGTTGGAGGCCATCGCCAACTCGGAGCACTACCAGAGTCCAGCACCCGCTGGCCCCAACGGCGGGCGCGGCATTTCGGTCGGCTATTGGTTCAACGTCGGGCTTAAGTCCTCCTGCACGGCCAGCGTCAATGCAGACGGCACGGTCAACTTAGTCGAGGGTTCGACCGACATCGGTGGCACGCGCACGTCGATCGCCATGCAGTTTGCCGAGACCTTGGGCCTGCGGGCCGAAGACGTCAAACCGCAGGTGGCCGACACGGACTCGATTGGCCACACGGACGTAACCGGCGGCAGCCGCGTGACGTACGCCACCGGTTGGGCCGCGTACAAGGCCGCCCTCGACGTGCGGGATCAGCTCTGCGAGCGCGCGGCCCAGCTTTGGGAGGTCGAAGTAAGCCAAGTCGAGTTTGACGATGGCGTCTTCCGTTCCGGCGATAACGCGCTGACCTTTAAGGAATTGGCTGGCCGGCTCGAAGAGACCGGCGGCCCCGTCATTGGCCGCGCCTCCGTGGATCCAGACTCGGGCGTCGGCGGCTCCTTTGCGGCCAATATCGCCGATGTCGAAGTGGACCCCGATACCGGTAAGGTCGAGATTGTGCGCTTTACGGTCGTCCAAGACGCCGGGCGGGCCATTCACCCGGCGTACGTCGAGGGCCAGATGCAGGGCGGCTCGGCCCAAGGCATTGGTTGGGCGCTCAACGAGGAGTACTTCTACAATCCAGACGGCCACCTCGACAACTCCAGCTATCTCGACTACCGGATCCCGACCAGCCTCGACCTGCCGATGATTGAGACCATCATCGTCGAGGTCCCCAATCCGGGCCATCCCTACGGAGTGCGCGGCGTTGGCGAGGCCAACATCGCCCCGCCGCCCGCCGCCATCGCCGCCGCCATTGGGGATGCCGTTGGCGTGCGTCCGCAGGAATTGCCCATGAAGCCCGACCGCATTGTCGCCGCGTTGACAGGGAGTAGCTAAAAGCCGTGCCCGTAGCTTGGATTCCCTCGCTGATGCAGAAGCTGACCGCTGGCCAGCAGCAAGTAGAGGTAGAGGGTGCGACTGTGCGCGAGGTCGTTGCCGCACTCGACGCCCGCTACCCTGGCTTTAAGGAGCGGATTATCGATGGCGACCGCATCAAGACCGAGATCGCCGTCGCCGTTGATGGCGAAGTGGTCGCCGCCGGGCTGAGGGCCAAGGTGGGGCCGCAAAGCGAGGTTCACTTCTTGCCCGCCATATCGGGGGGCGCGAGTTAAGCAGCCGTAACGGATACAACAGAAAGGGCCGGTACTCCAACAGGAGTACCGGCCCCTTTCTTTTTTTTACCCACTTCTGAATAATTTCAGTGCGCCCCTGTCGAGCCAAAGCCGCCGCTGCCGCGCTCCGTTTCGGCGAGCGTCTCGACCTCGATCCATTCGCCGCGCGTCACCGGCGCGAAAATGAGTTGGGCGATGCGGTCGCCTGGGCCGATGTGCTGCTCTTCGGCCGAAAGGTTGATCATGATGACGCCGACTTCGCCTCGGTAGTCGGCATCGATTGTGCCCGGGGCGTTGAGCAGCGTCAGACCGCGCTTGAGGGCCAAGCCACTGCGCGGCCTGATCTGTGCCTCGTAGCCTGGGGGAATTTCGAGAAACAGGCCCGTAGGAATGAGGCCGCGCTCGCCGGGCGCTAAGACCACTGCTGCTGATAAAGCGGCGCGCAAGTCGAGGCCCGCACTGTGTGCTGTCTCATAGGTGGGCAGTGGTTGGCCCCCCTTGTTGATCACCTTTACTTGAATAGTCATAGAACTTCAGGCGTCGTCTCGCGCCGCTCGCGCCAGCGCTGTTGAAGGTCCCGCATGTACACCGCCCCCAGCACATAGGAGAATGAGGCGATGAGGCTGAGTAAGCCGGCGATAAATACGATCAGCACGCGCTGGGGCTTGGCCTTGACTTCGGGCGGAGTGGCCGGGTCGAGTATCTGCACGGTCGAAGTGGCGTCTTTGGCCTCAATCAGGGATTGAGCCTCCTGTTGCAGCAGGACCAGCAAAAGGGACGTCTGCACGAGTACATCCTTTTCGAGGTTTGCGTACTCTTGGGCCACGCTCGGGATCTGCTTCAGCGGCAGGAAGAGGTTTTCGTCTAGCTCTAGTTGCAGCGATTTGTTTTGCAGCACGCTGTTGTCGGCGGGGTTGGGGCCGTCGCGCAAGAAAGCCAGGGTCCCCTGCCGCAGTAGAATTTCGCGCTCGAGCTTTTTGATCTTGTCGTGGTTGGGACCTAGCCCGGATTGAAGAAGCCCTTGACGCTCAATTCCGAGCTCTATCGCGGCGGTCTGCATTGAGGCGGCAGTCAGAATCGCCGCGCGGGCTTGGTCCGCGATCGAGATGGCATTGTGCTCGGACTGGAACTGTTCCAGCCGCTTCATCTTGTCCTCTAGCTTTTTATCTTCTTCTTGCAAAAGCCCGCGGATAAAGTCCAAGCGCTCGGAGGCAGTCTTATGCGAGAATCGCTTGTTGGTACTATCGAGCAGGGCGATGTAGTAATTGGCCATGTCGGCGGCCATTTGCGGGTCTTTGTCTAGAACTGAGACTCTAAGCATGCCCTCTTCGGTCATGTCGGCCGTGGTGTTGTCGGCGAGGACCTCAATCGCGTCGGTCAGGGTGCGAGCCTCGTAGCGCTGCATCAAGCCAAATTTCTCGACCATCCGCCGCCGCGTCGTCGTGCTCTTGATGGCGGCGAGAGAAATGTCAGATGGCGTGCCCCTCTCCCCGAGGCGCAAGGCGGGTATGGGTAAGGACGAGAGCAGGCTGGAAAAACCAAAACTCTGCTTCTTCTCGCGGGGGGGCAGAATTTGCACGGTGGCCTCGTATTCCTTTGGCAAGAGGAAGCTGAGGCCACCGGCCAAGACGCAGATGGCCAAGGTGCCGCCGATGATCAGCCATCGGCCCGCGTGCAGTGCCGTTAGCAGATCGATGATGTCGATTTCTTTTTTTGGGGTATTCATTAATAGTGCTCCTTGGGATTCTTATTCTAGAAAAAAGCCCCCTTCAACAAGGCCGCGAGGGTCAGGATATTGAAGACGGTGGGAATAGTCTCTTGGGTGAATGCCCAGTAATCGATGCGCTCCTTCTGGGGCACCCATATTTCGTCGCCGACCTCGACTAGCAGGTTGTCTTTGAGTTTCTCGCGGACGCCCGTGCGCGCTCGGACTAGGCGGGCATTGCGTTTGTCGGCGTCGTACAAGTACCCGCCGGCCTTGGTTATGTAGTAGCGCACTTTGCGGCCTGGCTCGTAGTCGATCAGCCCGGCTCGCTGCACTTGACCACTGACGTTGATGGTGTGCCGCTGCATGGGGAAAAAGATCACATCGCCGCTGGCGAGCAAGATGTTTTGCCCCTCGTCGCCATCCACAAACAACCGCTCGAAATCGACTGCGATCCGCCCCTTTTCTTCGCGGGTTTTGGTCTTGAGATAAGCCCGATCCTCGATGTTCATGTAGGTGAGGCCCGCCACCTCGCTCTGTCTCTTTAGCTGCTCTAGCTGCGGGTCTTTCTCGACCCGTACCTTGGTGCGGATTACTCGGGCACCGATGAGAGACGCCTCATCGGTTAGGCCGCCGGCCGCGGCCACCACGTCCTTGATGCGGGTAACGCCGGGTTCGATGCGGTAGCGGCCTTGGAACCTGACCTCGCCAGAGATCACGACCGTGTGCGTGGACTGCCACAGCGATTGCGCGCGGATAAAGATCGCGTCGTTGGGGCGCAGCTCAATGTGGCGGATGGTCTCGTAGTTCAGTTCCTCCAGCGTCTCTTTGGCACCGCCTAGCTCAATGACTTCGGCCTGCTCGGTTCCCTCCTGAAAGCGCCAGAGCTCGGCGCTGATCAGCGGTTTGGAGCGGTTTAAGCCCTTGGCCAATGTCACGAGGTCGCCGAGGGTGTCCCCGGGTAGGAACTCGTATTCGCCCTCTTCGTTGACCGCGCCGAAGATGGACACCGAATGCTTGCGGAACGAGACGTGGACCACGTCGCCCATGCGCACGTAGGGATTGTGCGCGAGGTCGCCGGTGGCGAGGAACATATCGAGATCCACGCGCTCGCTGGTGCCGTCGCGGTGGATCAGTTGGATGGAGCGTCGGCCTGTGTTGCGGTTAGTGGTTCCACCGGCATCCTGACCCGGCAACGCGATCCGTTGCAACCGGTCCCTAAAGCCGCCAGCCTGTTTGATTATATCTAAAACCCGCGTGGTCGGATGGATGGTGAAGCTGCCCTCGTTCAGCACCGCACCGGTGACGTACGCGGTGAAGAAGCGCATACTCACGAGGGAAATACTGATGTCCACGTTAGGATACTTGTTTTGGACTGCGGTTGAGAGACGCTCTTTGGCTGCGGTTAGCGACAGGCCCGAAATGTGAAACGAGCCGACGGTGGGGATGAGAACGTAGCCCTCTGGATCGACCTGCAAGGTGTAGGGCTGGTCAAATTCGCCCCAGATGTAAAGCTGAAGTACGTCGTTAGGGCCGACGATGTACGCGTCTGGGTCTATATCGCGATCCTGACCGATGCGCGTCTTATCCGCGCCTAAGCTGCCGGGCAGGCGCGCCTTATCGGAGATGAAATCCTGATTTAGGTCCGGTAGGTCGGACGCGGAAAGGGCCTGTAGTCTGACTTCTTCTTCGCCCCGGATCAGACTTTCCAAGCTGCCTAGGCCTCGTTGGGCGCTCGCTGGCCCTGCTAGCCCGCAAAAGACGAGGGCGCAAGCAAGGACAAAAATACTCGTTGGCATGGTTCCTCCTGTTTACCTAATTGCGCTTTATAGTATTTCCCGTAATGCCGAAAAATCGCAACCCCTAGTGTCTACCCGTGTTTTCACGGCAGTTTGCCCAAATAGCGCGCCCAATTGGCCGCGGCCTCCTCCTCGGTGAACCCGGTTAGTTCGGCTAGTTTTGCGGCAACTGCTGCCACCCGCACTGGATGGCCTGGGACCCCGTCGATGGGCACGGGCGCGTCCGTCTCCAACAGCAGCAACTCGCGGTCGATCTCCGCGACCACGGCTTGGGTCTGCGGGTCGCACAGGACGGACGGACCGACGGATACGTAAATCCGCTCTGCACGGCATATCTTCACGAGTTTTTTGGATTGGGTGAACCAGTGTAGCTGGGCATTGAGCTGGGTGCGGCGGCGAAATTCCACGGCCCGCTCCAAGGTCTGTCGCTGGGCGCGGCGCGAGTGCAGGTTGATCGGCTTGCCGCATTGAGCCGCTAGGTCGAGCTGCTGCGCGAGGACGTCTTGCTGCTGGACCTGCTGCTCCGGGCTGGCTGCCCATTTGTAGTCGAGGCCGACTTCGCCGAGGACATCGGCCTCGGGCAGATGGGCCGCCAGATAGGCGAGCGCGTCCGCGAGCTCTGCGCTTGTAGCTTGGGTGACCCATGCTGGATGCAAGCCCAGCCCGGCCAGCACTTGGTCCGGGTGCCGCTGCTTGAGCGCGAGCACCGTGCGCATGGAACTGGCACTTTCGCTGACGGCGACGACCTGCCCCACCCCGGCCTGTGTGGCCGCCGCAAGTACGGCGTCGGCATCGGCGAATTGGTCGAGATGACAGTGGCTATCGACGAGCATCTAGCGCAGCCCTGCGGTTTCGTCGCAGCCGAGCATCAAGTTGAGGCACTGCACGGCATTGCCCGACGCCCCTTTGCCGAGATTGTCGAGCCGCCCGACCAAAACCAGCCCCCGCTCTGGGGCGCCCCAGACCGATAGCTCGACGAAGTTGGTATGGCTCAACCCCGTTAGGTCGAGGAACTTGTCGTCGCGCAGGACAGCGGCTTGCGGCGCGACCAACTTCACAAAGGGACAGTCCTCGTAGTACTCGCGCCAGGCCTCGTACACTGCTTCGCGATTGACGTGGGGACGGGCGAAAAATTCCGTGGGCACCGGCGTGCTGACGACCATGCCGCAGAACGAATGATCGACGGACGGTACAAAGAGCGGCTGTTTTTCGCACCCGCTGAATTTCCATATCTCGGGCAGGTGCTTGTGGTCGCCGTCGAGGCCGTACAGGCAGAAAGGCTTGTGGTCGTCCTCTCCTTCGTATTCGGCGATCATCTGGCGTCCCCCGCCGGAGTAGCCGGACACCGCGTTGATGGCCAGCGGCGCGGTGGGCAGGAGCAATCCCTGCGAGATAAGGGGCCGCACGGCGAGGATGAAGCCGACGGGATAACAACCGCAATTGGCGACTCTTTGTGCGCGGCGAATCCGCTCTTTGTGCGCGGGTGAAATCTCGGGCAGTCCATAGATCCATTCGGAGTGGACCCGCCGCGTCGTGCTGGTGTCGATGACCTTGGTCTGCGGGTTTTCGAGCAGGGCGAGGGCCTCGGCTGCCGCGTCGTCGGGCAGGCAGAGCACGCACAAGTCCGCGCGGTTGAGAAACTCGGCCCGAACGCGCCGATCCCGGCGATGCTTCGGTGGAATGAGCAACACCTCCACATCCTCGCGCCCGGCTAGCATCTGGCGAATGCGCAGCCCAGTCGTCCCCTCTTGGCCGTCTATGTAAACCGCAGGTTTTTTCATGGGAGAATTATTTTATGTCCGTATCGCGCAATTCCAACTTCTTGACCCGCTGCAACGCGTCTTCAAGCAAGTCCCTATTGGTGGCGATCAAATCGGCTATGACGCCGGTGAGAAACATCTGAAACCCGGCCAACAGCAGAATCGCCGCTAAAATAAGCGACTGCACATGCAGCCCTCCTTCGGCGGTAAAAAAGAAGAAGTAGAGAAAGCGCACGCCTAGGCAAAAGCCCGCGACAAAGGTCAAAATGCCGCATAGGGCAAATATCTTGAGCGCGGCGTAGCGCGCATAGGTGCGCAAACTGATTTCCCCGGATTTGAAGACGAATTTGCCGATGTTGGAAAAGAGGCGCGACTCGCGCGTCTTGGGGTTGGTGCGGACCGCGACAGAGGTCACGGCCAAATTCCTGTATCCGGCCTCGATCACGTGCTCGGCCGTGTGGTCGAAGTTGGTAAAGGTCGAAAGCTGAAGCGCGCACTCGCGGCTAAAGGCGCGAAAGCCGCTGGCCACATCCGGCACCTGTAAGCCGGCGAGGCGGCTAATTACCCGGCTGCCCAAGCTCTGTAGGTAGCGCTTGAGGGCGGAGAAGTGGGCAATGGCCTGCGTCTGCCGGTCGCCGATGACCATGTCGGCCCGACCGCCGAGGATGGGCGCGACTAGCTTGCCGATATCGCCACCGTAGTACTGGTTGTCGCCGTCGGTGTTGACGATAATGTCGGCCCCCAGCCGCAGACAAGCGTCAAAACCGGCCTTAAAGGCTTGGCCCAGCCCCCGGTTGTGCGGGAAGCGAATTACGTGATCCGCGCCGCATTCACGCGCCACCTCGCTGGTGAGGTCGCTGGAGCCGTCGTCGATGACCAAAATTTCGACCTGGTCAATGCCGGGCACTTGGCGCGGGATGTCGCGGATTACAGCGGGCAGGGTTTGCTCTTCGTCAAAGCAGGGAATCTGCACGATCAACTTCATTCAACCCCAGCTCTCCTGCCGGATCTGCTTCTTGTCCAGCCCGTGCTCCTGCAAGAGCGCGACCATGTTTTCGACGAAGCGCGGCTCCGGGGTCTCACCCTTGGCCCGGGCCGCCCGGCGCTCGTAGGGCGTGATGCCCGGGCCGCAGCTATAGGCCATCACCTTGGAGGGGTCGGGCGCGATTTCGCGCAAAAGCTCCCCAGAGATGCGTCCGTTGCGGGCTCCGCGGATGCCGGCTGGGTCTTCGCGGGTGATGCAGTGGATCACGTCGAGCTGGTCGGGATACTGCGCCCGCAGCACCTCGAATTCCTCAAAGTAAATGACGTCGCCGCGCGTCTTGTTGCTAAACAGTAAGGTGTGCCGAAGCGGGTCGCCGTGGTGCAGGCTCTCCTTGATGAGGCTCCTGTTGGGCACGATGCCGCTGCCAGCGCACACGTGGACAATGTGATCGGTGCGCTCGTAGACATCGGCGGGAAAGGTATAAGCCCCGGTAAAACCGCTGATGACCAGCCGCCGGCCCTCTTGGATGTAGTACGTCAACAGCGGCGACAGCAGCGGCGGGTACGGCGTCTCGCCGCTCTCGTAGCGCTCCTCTTTGATCGTGATGGCGAGGTGTTGTTCGTGCGGTGCAGAGGCCATGGAATAGGCCCGCGGCTTTTCCCGCTGCCCCTTTTGATCTTCTAAATAGGCGGTGAAGTGCTCCAACTCGCCGAATTGATGGGGATCAATGGTGCAGAAGTGGCCGGCCTCGTATTGGAGCGGCTCGTCGCCAGCGGACATAAAGAGCGTAGTGGTGTCTGGGGTGTCGCGGCGCGCTTGGACGACCTCCACTTCCAACTCCCGGACTCTCCGCCTTGGCGTGCGCGTTGTTTGCGCTGAGGTACTCATGCTAATGCTTTCTGGCCAAATGCGCTTTCATCTTTTCGATCAGTGCATCGTCGTCTGCGGACGTGGCTACCATCTCCTCGAATGCTGCGGCTGTCAGCTCCACTTCCTCCAGGAAGTGCTTGTCGGCCGGTCAGGGAAATACGTAGTCGCCGATGCGTTGCTGCTGGTGCGCTCGCGCCTTGTCGGCTATGCGCGCCAGCCAGGGAATATCGCCGATGATCATACCCCGAGCCCGGGGCTTGAAGTCGAGCGTGTTCCACTCGCTCATAGGGGACCTCCATCTGATGGTAAACAAGACCTGAATGCGACCGCGACCGGGTCTGTGCTCAGATCCTGGGCCAGCATGGCCGCGCATTGCCGCAGCCGCGCATGGGGCCTTTTCCAGCGTTGGCGCAGGGCCAATGCGTGCGGCTCGCTGTCGAGGGCCGCGCACAACAGGGCCGCGCTGTTTAAAAGAAAAAAGATTCGGTGATAATCGAGCGCGCGAGCGCCGTCTTTGTGCCCGGACACCTCGGCGTATAAACGCGCTGCGGGCGCGTCCAGCAGCGAGCGCATGCGCCCATCCTGCCGGCCACTACCCATACTAGAAGTATACTGCGTCAAGCGCCGTTCCGTCCAGTCCCAACCAATTTTGGCAAATTCGAGGAAGTAAACGCGCGTTCCCCCCGGTTCGACAACTGCGTTGCGCGCGTTGTAATCTACGCTGCCCAGCGCGGGCGGTCGCGCCGCCAGCCAACCGTGCATAGCTTCGAGCAGCGGTCGCATCCCAGCATCCAAAGGCCGCTGGAGACGGCTGCATAGCTGCTTGATGCCAGCGTGCGCCCGCGTCCCCGCCTCGTCCCAGGCGGTGGCTAGGGCTGCGAGGTTGGCGCTCGGCACCACCCTCGGCGCTAGCTGGTCGGCGCGTTGGGCGCACGCTCGCTCAATGGCGCACAGCCCGCGTATGGCCTGCGTCGTCGTCGCTTGATCTCCGTCCTGAATGGCGTCGTCGAGGGTGCGATCACCGACCCATTGCAAAAAAATGCAGTGCGCCTCCTGATCGATGCCCAGCACGGCCGGCACCGGGCAACCCGCTCTGTGCAAGAGGCCGAGCACATCGCGCTCGACCTCCAACAGGTCGTAAGCCATACCCTGCGTTAGCCACCCAAAGAGCTGATGCTTGACCACGACCTTGCGGCCGTCGTCGGTTTCGACGCGCCAAACCTGATCCGCAAGCGGCGCGATCGCGCGGACGGCCGGATGGTCGGCGAGCATCAGCGGCACTTGGGCGCGCAGATACGCTTTGCCCGTCAAGCTCATCGCGAGTCAAAGACGATGATCTGGGCGACGATTTTGCCAGCTTGGTTGTTGAAGCTCGGGTTTTCGTTCATGGCCAAATGCAGGATGCCCGCGCGGTCGGCGATAAAGTCGTAGCGGCTGCCCACGGCAAAGGTCGGCCCGTCGTCGCCAATGCGGGCCACGAGCGCGCCGACGTTAGCCCCCGGCATTAGGTACCCCGATTCTGCGGGCAGGTTGTACAAGCCATCAGCACCGCACCAAGCGATTTGGTTGCGCATGTCCGGCGACCAAGTTTCCTCGGCGTCGATGACGACCCGCTGGCCGTTCTCTAGCCGGATCAAGCTGTCTTGCCATTGCGGACTAGGCCGCACCGTACGCATAATTGTTACAGCCACAGGATCGTTCTCCTATCCAATTTAACTTAGAGCGCGTATTGCGATTCCAATGGCGCTAAAAAAATCCTCCGCCCCCAAAGAGTCAAGCGCGACCCAACACTTGCACCAGCGGCGCATTGCCCTCCTCGGCCTCGGCGTGGAAAACCGCGCGCTGGCCTGCTTTCTCCATGCGCGCCAGATTCCCTTCTCCGCATGCGACGCCCGCGCCCCGGCCACGCCGGTGGAGGGCGTGCAACAGTGGCGCATCGGCGACCGCTACCTCGACGACCTGACCGACTTCGATCTGCTGTTCCGCACGCCGGGCCTGCCGACGCTGGACCCGCGTCTGTGCGCGGCGCGCCGTTGCGGCGTCGAAGTATCGAGCCAGACGCGCCTCTTTTTGCAACTATGCCCCGCGCCGGTGCTCGGCGTCACCGGTACCAAGGGCAAAGGCACTACGACCGCGCTGCTACACGCGCTCTTGGCTACCGACTCCGCAGCCCGGGTGTTTAGCGGCGGCAACATCGGCCGACCGCCGCTCGAATTCATTGACGAGTTGCAGCCGACCGATCGGGTCGTCCTAGAGCTGTCCAGCTTCCAATTGCAAGACCTCGACCAAAGTCCCCACATCGCCGTGGTTCTTTCCGTCACCGAGGACCACCTCGACTACCACGCCGACCGCGCCGAATACGTCGCCGCCAAAAAACCCGTGTGCCGTCACCAGACTCCCGGCGATATCCTCATTGTCAATCGGGACTGTCCTACGGCTCGGGCCTTTGCCGCAGAGAGTCCAGCCGCCCTTTGGTCCTTCAGCACAACCGCTCCGAGTGCTCTGGGCGCGTGGATCGCCGACGGCCAGTTGTGGGCCTGCCGCCCCGAGGAGCGCCCAATCGCCATTTGTCCGATGGCCGACCTGCCCCTCCGAGGCCAACACAATTGGAGCAACGTCGCCGCTGCCGTAGCCGGTGCTTTGGCCTTTGGTGCGCCAGCAACCCATTTCGCCGAGGCCCTCCGCGCCTTTGAGGGTCTTCCCCACCGTCTCGAATACGTTGCTGAGCGCGACGGCGTTAGCTATTACAACGACTCACTGGCCACGACAGTCGATGCTACCTGCGCTGCCCTCCGCGCCTTTGACGCGCCCCTGCTGCTGATCGCTGGCGGTGCTGAAAAAGGGGCCGATTTCAGCGCCTTGGGCACCACTATTGCCGCTGGCCATGTGCGCGCCGTGTTGCTCATCGGCCAAGAGGCCCCGCGCATTGCCGCCGCCGTACAGCGGGTGGGCGCGGGCGAGATCGCCCACTGCTGCCGCGATCTACCCCAAGCCCTGGACACCGCCCGCCACTTGGCGCAAACTGGCGACGTGGTGCTGCTTTCGCCGGCCTGCGCCAGTTTCGATCAGTTTCCCAACTACGCCGCACGGGGCGACCTGTTCAAACGGCTGGTCTGCGCCCCCAGCGTTGTATGAGCCGCCCGATCTTTTTTACTTTGTTTGTACATAGCCATCAGCAAGCCCTCTCACCTGACTCACCAAGAGACGAAAATGTCCATAGCAATGACCCGCGAGCAAGAACGCGACTTTGCCGAGCAGGGCTTTATCGTCCTCGAACACTTCCTAACGTCTGAGGAACTGGCCCGGCTCTCAATGGCCGCCGATGAAGTGGTCGCCCGCATTCAGAAGGAACAGGACTTGGGGGCGGAGACGCATTTCCAGGTGCGCAATGCCCTAGCGCAGCACGACGCTTTTCTCGACTTAGTGGATCATCCGCGGATGCTGCCGCTGGTGGTCGATGCAATCGGCTGGAATATCCAGATCCGCACGACGCATCTCGACTATCGCCCACCGTATCCGCGCGACGTGCAGCCCGGGGTTGTGGGGAGCGGACGGGGGGCCGATCAGGAGGCCGGCTACCGCAATGTAGTTTGGCATCCCGACTTGGCTAGTCCCGAGCTTTTTGCAGGGCCTTCGCTCGATGGGCGCTTGCCCTTTATGGAGATCAAGGTCTTCTATGTCCTCTTCGACATGACCGAATCCAATTGCGGCAACCTCTGGCTGGTGCCGGGCAGCCACAAGCGATGTCCCCAAAAACTGCGCGACATGGAGTACCAGGTGCCGGCGGAACAGACACTGGAACTGCGGCTCCCGGCCGGCTCGGCGGTGCTGTGGCGCACGGCAACGTGGCATTGCGTTGGCCCCAATCAGTCGCAGCGGACGCGCAAGATCATGCACGTGGGCTACCACTACCGCTGGCTGCGCCCGACCGACTACATCCAACAGGATCCGGCGCTACTCGCGCGCTGCTCGCCGATTCGCCAGCAGCTTTTGGGTGCCCTGCCCAGCGGCGGTAATCCGCTGGGGGCCGATCCAAGCGTCGCGCCGTCGTCCCAGTATTGGCTGACCAAGGACACCGCCGATGTGCCGCTACGCGCTTGGGCCGAAGCGCGGGCGGGCGCGGGCGCGAAAACACCCTAAGAAATGGAGTAGAACCATGAGCGATCGACCCAACCTGTTGTTCATTATGCCAGATCAAATGCGCCACGACTTTCTCGGCTGCTACGGCGCTCCCCACATTTCCACGCCCAACATCGACCGCATCGCCGCTGAGGGCATCCGCTACGACCGCGCGTACAGCTTGCACCCGGTCTGCGTACCGGCGCGTTGTTCGCTGCTCACCGGCCTCAACGCTTGGCGCACCCATGTGCTGACTAACGGCAATTACCTGCGCCCGGACCATGCTGCGTGTGGCATCCGCACTTGGGCGGAGATGTTGACCGACTACGGCTACCTCACCTCGGCCATCGGCAAGATGCACTTCTATCCTTGGGACGCCTCTTTTGGCTTCCAACATCGCATCGCCTGCGAGGACAAGGTGTGGGTCAATATCCAAGACGACTACTGGCACTATTTGCAACAGCGCGGCCACCGCAAGTACATGGGCAAAGAACACACAGGCTACGACGAGAATCGCGGCGCTTGCGTCTCGCTTTTGCCTTGGGACTGCTACTGGGATTACTTCGTCGGCGAGGAGGCGACGCGCTTCATCCGCGAGTACGACCGCGAGGAGCCCTTTGCCTGCATGGTGGGCTTTCCCGGCCCGCACGACCCCTACGACCCCACGCCGGAGTTTCTGGCCAAAGTCGATGTCGATAAAATTCCCGCTCCCGCACCCGGTGACCCCATCCACCGCGATGTCCGCGAGGGCATCCATCCCCGGCGTCGGCCGGGCGTGCCGATATGGACCCCAGAGACTGAAGGCCCCTACACCGAGGAGCAGAAGTGCAAGGTGCGCGCCCACTATTCGGCCCTCATCTTGCAGATAGATCACGAGGTGGGCCGCATCCTCGCCGCGCTGGAGGAAAGCGGTCGCCTCGACAATACCCTCGTCATCTTTGCCTCGGATCACGGCGATCTAGTTGGTGATCACGGAGTAAACGCCAAAGGCAATTTCTACGAGGGTAGCTGCCACGTGCCCATGCTGGTGCGCCAGCCGGGCGGAGCCGCTGGCACAGTGCGCGACGATCTGGTTTGCCTCACGGACGTCACCGCCACCCTGCTGGCCGCGTCTGGCCACGGCGTGCCGGAGTACATGGATGCTAGACCGCTGCCCGGCTTGGGCTTGGCCGGCGATTCTCCGCGCGACATGCTCGTCGGCGGCTTGCAGTCCGGCTGGATGGCCTACGACGGGCGGCATAAGCTGGTGAAGTACGGCAACGGCGCGACCGGGCTTTTCGATTTACAGGAAGATTCCCAAGAACAGCACAATCTCGCCGAATCCGCCTCGCACGCAGCCGAATACCGGCATTTGGACGCCGCGCTGTGGCGCGAGATCATGCGCTCCGTACAGGCCTCGCACGCCTACAACGTGGTTTACTCTTCCGAAAACGTCTCCCTGTGGGCCGACAAGGCGTTCGGCGCGGCGGGGTGGGAGCGGGGCTATCCGCAGCCCTTGGATCAGTGAAGGCCGTCGCAATTTATGAGATCACTTCTACAGAGAGCCGTTGAAGAGAGAAAGCTGAGATAAAAGAGGTTTATCACTAGCTTGAAGCCGGTCGTAATAATCTCGTACCTCCTGTTCGCTTTGGGGGGATAACGACACAAAAATCGCAGCAGCCCGAGCCTGGCAATTGAGCGAACGATTCGGATTAAAGACGATGTCTGAAAAACCTTGAAACTCTTTGAGCTTTTGCACTGGATTTGGTTGCTTCTGGCATAGTGCAGTCATATATAACCAATCGTAGAAAGCTGTTTTGGGTTCAATCGGAAAATCCTCGCCACAGAAGTTGAATTTAACGAGATCGCCCGAATTTCGCAGTCGTTTATCGGTCTTCGCCGCGCGACTTGACACCGAATACAGCTCGTGGTACGGACCGCCTTTTTCAAATACCTTGCTTCCTTGATAGGCACATTCCACACTCATCGTCCGTCCGCTATTCGTTTTCAATAGCAGATTAAAAGCACTCAACGAAAAGCCTAGGTCCGACTTGGATTTACCCGAGATTTCCAAAATTGGGGAGATTCCCTTCTTTTTGGCAGCTTTGTGTAAAGACTCAATGGATTTTTGGATCTGTGATTTTGCAAAACCGGGATACCAGTGAAACTCTATGTCTGTCTCTTTGAAGTTAGGAAATCCGTTGACTGGAATAAAAATAGGACGTTTTGCCATTGTTCTTCGCTCCTAAGCGAGGTTACGGTTATCACTTTGCCATGCCGCGTAATCACATCTAGGCTTGAAATATTGCTTGTTAGCGGAAAATGTTTGAGGATAAGGCTTGGGATTGTCTTCCTTCCATTTCTTCAAAGCGGTACCATTGTAAAAAAGGACTGCTTTGATATACATTGCTGGAATTGAGTTAAAGACGAGAACTTCTGCTTGGGGATGCGTTGGGTAGTCTTTGGGTATTTGCAATTGACGCTGGTACAAACCTTCGTTGTCGTAGTCCCGATCCCTAAACATCCTTTTTAATGCTGAGGGTTTTTTTCTATCCTCCAATGGAATGCGACGTACAAGATTAGAAGAAGCGTTTTGATGGCAGAAGGCACAATCCAATTCCCATAACACTTTTGTATCAATAAGCAAGATAACCCATTGGGATTGTTCATCATGGCCGGTCTTTTGGAATAACATTCGGTAGTTTGGGAAGCCGATGCTCAAACAGATTGATTCCTTGTATCCGTCATGTCGGTCTGGATCAGTGAACGGAGGCCGTTTTGATGGTGGGAGGTCCTCCAGAAAACGACGGCTTAATAAGCCGCGATATAAAATACTACTGAGGCGTTCTTTTGGGGTAAAATGGCAAAGTGTGCTTATTCTCTGTGCGTCGGCAATCTGCTGTATTTGTGCAGAACTATAGAGCTCTATCTCTTCAACAAAAACTATTAGTTGGTCAAATTTTATGGTAAAGAACGAGGTCGCCTTCTCCTCTTCGATGTGTCGGATGTAGCCAGTTATCCTGATTTTGTGACCACCCTTGCAATGGTGACTGTTCGTGATCTTTTGAGCTGTCTGATCATGTGCCTTACAAATGATCCTTTCAAAGGTAATCTCATGCAGTGTAGCGGCCTCACCGTTTTTGAGACGTTGGATGGCTTCAGTCCACTCGCAAATGATCCGTTCACCGGTAATCCCATGTAGTAGCACGTACTGATGGTGCTCCCATTCCTCATTCTCAATTTCAAACTCACAGACAGCCTTGCCATTTGGGAGGGTTCTCCGTTCGGGATCGTGAGTGAGGGTCCCCGTAAAATCGACGGATATGTAACGGTCACCGGAGTTCGACACAAAGCTACCGCTCTATAAAATAAGTCTCATTGATGCCATGTTCTCAAGGAATTAGTTGTAGATGGCCGTCTTCGCTGAATGCCCTCGACGACTACCTCTTTTCGGACTCGTTGTCGGTATAGAAGATGCTCCTCATCTAATCCTAATCCCAAGTCATCGGTAGTGGCTCTTGGTTATAGCCGACGATCGGGCTCGTTCCACAGCCTTTTTTGCATCCTAATGCACAGCGTTCATAATTTCGGCCCAATGTAGCCGATTTCGACTTCGTGCGAACTTGGATCGAAACGGAGATGAATTCGGCCAGAATTGCCAAAGCGGGCGTGCCACAGGAATAGTTGGCTTATGCCATTGTACGATCTGAACCGCCGATTTTCCCGCTCCTTGGCATCGTTCTGCAATGACTCGCTTTCGTTGGTTACTTTGGTCTTCCACCGGGGTACACCGCCTCCAACATCGGGCCACTCGGCTGCAGCAGCATTGAGACTTGCTAGCTTGCCGACGATAGTCCCTAGGTCGCCGGTATTTATTTTAGTAAGATGATCCTCTATGTCCGGCCCGAATAGGAGGTTAGGAAATGCCTGTTTTCTGTTATCCCACAATCCCTCGGCACTCGTGATTTGGCCGCGAAGATTCTGTCGATGGCGTTCGCATATTGGCGGAGCGTGATCGGAGCGTGAGAGATTGTCTATCTCTTCAAACGTTTCTTCCTCACTTACCTCGCCACTTCCGTCGTCTTTCAGTTCGTAGAAATCAACTTTAATTAGGTTTCTATCCCAGACCGAATCAGAGGGAAAGCTGACAGCGATTCCATCGGAGATGGCGCATAAGACGAGGGAATTGCCTGCTGGCGATGGAAACGTCCGTCCTCCACACGAGAGAAACCGATCTTTGATACCTTGTTCAAGCTCGTTTGTCAGAGGAGTCTTGACACTGCTACTCATGAGAAATAGATACTCTTCCCTCAAACCGTGTTGCTTCAGTGCGAGGATTATCTCCCAAAGCGAGTTGTTGCCTCGATAATGTATCGCCTGTAAAGGGCGACTCGTCCGCAATGTGTTCTGAACGACTTTTTTTACAACAAGCGACGATATCCCCTTAGCGATATCCGCGAGCCAATCCATAGCAGTACGCTGATCGGCGGCATCAATACTGGCGTCGTTCAGTACTAACTCGCGCATATCATTCCTTTGGTGCAAGTAGCCTTGCCAGATTCTCGTCGTGCTGATCGAAGAACCCGATAGGCCACGACGACAATCGCCCGTCCGAGTCTATTTGCGGCGAAGTGACGACAGTTTGGTTGCCTTTGCGCTCAAAGTAATGGAATGCGGCGTTTTCTGGTTCGATAAGGCCGTCGCGGACCGCGATTCGCACGCCATCCATGAAGTGATCGCTGTGGGTCTCAGCAATCACTTGGACGCCCGCCTTCGATGCACGGGCTGCCAATTCGGCTAGCTTGGTCTGGCCTCGGGGATGCAGGTGAGCTTCTGGATTTTCGATCAGGCATAGTGTGCCGGGATTTGAAAGCAGGGCGAGGATGACCGGCAGCGCATACGATAGACCAAACCCGACATTGGTCGCACGATACCGACGGGAAGCCACATCGTCCTCCCGGTCGAACGTAAATCCGGCGATGACCGCGTCAGCAGCTTTCACCTCTTCAAGTTGTAGATGAGCACCGGGGCACACGTCCTGCATCCACTGGTCGACGATGGCCCTCAGTGGTCGGTCCTCTCCCTCAATACAACGAGGATCGTCCGCCTGTAGTAGGTCATTCTGATGGCGATTTAGATAATCCCACGCGTACTCGCCTCTTGTACCGAAATCACCGCGCCTAGTCAGCACGTTGGAAGAGACAGAGTATAACTTCTGGGGGCCGACCCGTTCTGCATTTACGTAAACGAGATGGCCTCCAAACGGTGGAACATTTCGCCATTTGCTAGATACGTAGAGGAATCCCAGACCTATTACCCGGACGCTCTCTTCGTCGAACGGGGGGTCCTCATCCTTCAATATCGGGCCTAAATGCCGTAAAAATTCCCGTACCGAGGAGCTCTCCTCGTCGAAGATTTTCTCATCTAGACGATCGTTAAAAAAATCGCTCAGAAGATTGTTCAAAGCTCCTTCGTCCAGTTTGTTTTTAATATTCAGACGATCAGATGTCCTAGGACAGTCAAATTCTTCTTCCCATGGTTCTTCTATTTTGTCGCTCTCAAGTGAGAATCCCAAGACATCGCGTTTAGCGTCTTCAAACAGCACGTCCTCGCCTGTACCTATGTCTATCCGCTCGCCGTTCAGGACCAGTCTGCCGGCGAGTAATTCTCCAGTTTCGAACGATTGCCGGATCATAAGCAATGCTTGAATGACGCTGCTCTTGCCCATCCCGTTCAAACCGCAGAGAAGATTGAGCTGTTTGCAATTCAACTCCAACTGCTCAAAGCACTTGAAGTGAATTAGCTTGATATTGCGAAGCATCAGACGAACTCCTTGACAAGTTGCTCAATTGCTTGAAATCGCTTCTGTACGTTTTGTGGTGATCCAGTAGCATAGGAGATGGCCTCTAGGAAATCGCTGTCTTCTGCTATCAGTTTTTTGAAACAACATTGGATGTCATTCCGCCGTTCGACAAGCACTCTTATCTGCTCTGGCAGACAACGCGCCAACTGAACGCTCCACGCCTCAAAAATGCCCTTATTAATTGGAGGTCGGCGGTCGTTAGGTGGTTTGCGGAATGCATTCTCACCGAATATGTCGAATGCCGCTAACATTGCTCTCCTGAAATCAACAGCGAAGTTGTTTCGCTCACACTCACTCATGTAGTTGATTTCCTGCATAGTGCGTACAAGGTAGCCATTGAGATCGCTGGAGGAATAGTTTTCCCACGGAGTGATATGGAAAGCGAGGAATCGCAGTACGCATTCCCGATCAGCCATCCGTTTTGGATTGATGCTACCGTCCGTGGCTTTTTTGAACTCGTCGGATTCGGCGAGTTCCTTCAGATAATCCCGAACTGGACCTGGGTTCAGTGCATGGCGTATTTCCTGTCCATTCAACGTCATTCCACCTGTATTGATACGTCGAAAGACATTGAACAGCACGTCCGGTGAAGTACCCGACTCTATGATGTTGACGATGAGTTGGGTTTCACTGATTCGTCGCTGCAATGGCCTCCGCAGCTCGTCGTGCGTACATCCGTTGAGTTTGGTTAGATATTCAAGTCGTTTAAGCGGGAACTTGCCCGTCACATAGTCATATATGGTCGTCATGCGCTGGATGCCGTCGACGACTGACCACTTTTCAGACTCGTCAGCGGCGACATAGAATACCGGGAGGGGAATGCGCAGCAACAGCGATTCGATGAGGCGGCTCTTGCGCTCGTCGTTCCAGATGCCGGCCTGTCGTTGGAAATCTGGTGCTAGATCAATTTCCTTGTGCTTGATACGCGATATAAGCTGTTCAACGACGATGTGGGTGGTGCGAATTTTGATCTGCTCAGGATTGAATGGATTTGTGATTTTTTCTTTCGGATCCTCCCGCTCTTCTTCGACACAGATCTCTTCTTCATCGAGGTAGGCATCATTTTCCACCGTTGACATACCTTTCTCCATCTAATCCAACGCCAGCGGCAGCAGCGCTTGGTTGTAGCCGACGATTAGGCGCGTGCCGCAGCGGAACGCGGGTGCCCGGAGCTTGCCGGAACGCCCCAACAGAAGCGGGAGCAATTGCTCGTCCGCGGGCCGTTGCGACGCTAGGTCGAAGCGGAGGACGCGCTGCCCTTGGGCGACGAAAAGCTCGGTCGCGCCCTCTAGCAAGGCGAGGGCTTCCGTGCCGGCGACCGGTTCTTTGGTCGCACTCTGCACGATGCCGTCGGCAATGCCGTTCTGCACAAGAAACTCTTGTGCGCGCTTGCAGCTTGTTCAGCCGGGGCGATGGTAGCGCCATTCCAAGGTGTGGGCCATTGCGCGGTTTCTCTCAGATGTTGTAGTGCAGCCCGCACTCTTTGCGGTCGTCCGCGACATCGGTTTGTTCGTTGAACCAACGCCAGCGACCGTTGCGCTTGTGTTCGTCGGGCTGGATTGGGGTGGAGCAGATGATGCAGCCAAAGCTCGGGTAGCCTTGGCCGTAGAGCGGATGGACCGGCAGGTCGTTTGCCCGCGTAAACTCCATCAGCGCTTCTTCGCTCCAGTCCACCAACGGATTGAGCTTGAGTACTTTGCGTCGGGTGCCGTACTCGTCAATCAAAGTCGCCTTTTTCGCCGTTTGCTGGCGATGCTCGGACTGGTCCCAACGCTGCCCCGAGATCCAGCAATCGACCGTCTGCAACAGCGCGTTGTTGGGCCATTCCTTCCGCACTTGGCAACAGTGCTCCTGTTTTTCCTTGGAGTCGAAAAACAAATACTCGCCGTGACGTGCGACCATCCGCTCGACATCGCCGCTTTTAGGCCGGACGATCTCAAAGTGGCAGCCGTAGTGCGCTTTGACTTCCTCCATAAAGGCGTACGTCTCGGGATGGAGCCGGAGGGTGTCGATGGTGGCAAAGCGCAGATCCAGCCCCATAGACGACGCCATGTGGATCATCGCAACCCCGGTGTACTGGAAGCTGGTGTTGAGTACGGCCCGGCCGGGAAAGGTCTCGCTGGCCCAGCGCAAAAGGTCCTCGGCGGGCATCTGCTCTAGAGCGAGGTCGCGGAGGTAGTGCGCTAGCTGCTGGTTGCGCTCTTCGCGAGGCGAGGGCACCAGCGTCTTTTGGTCTGCGGTCATAGCGGTCATAGCGGTCATAGACCTATAATGTAAGGATAAGAGCGGATTGGAAAAGCAATTGTCCACAACCGAGCGCTCTCGCCCAGTTTCCCCTTGCCATTGTCCAAACGCCAAGAGTAGCTTCTTCAGGGTTGGGTCAACCTGTTTTGCGGGGCCACCCCTGGGATTTTTCTAAGACATGAGCGTGCAAAAACTGCTAGAGTCAGCCGACGCGCCCGCAGCAGCACGGATTGCCGCCGCCTTGCCCGCTGAGGAGGAGGTGCTAATCCGCGCCGCTACGGATTTGGATGCCGACGGGCGCTTTGGCCACCAGTGGCTGGTGGCCACCCCGCGTCGGATTCTCGTCGTACCTGCTCAGGGCGAGGTCGTCGATATCCCACTCGCCTCGCTGGCCGAGGTGCGCACCGACGCGCGCGTCGGCGGCGGCCAGTTGGAGATCGAGCGCGTGGATGCGCCGGCCTTGTTGCTGAGCTACACGAGCTCGGAGGCCGGCAAAATGTCCGAGGTGGCGCGGGGCTTGGAGCAATTGCGCCAGGGCCAGCCCTTTGCCGTCAATGGCCACTTGGACCGGACCCGCTGCGAGCGCTGCGACCGGCTCTTGCCAGAGAAAAACGGCATCTGTCCAGCGTGTATCAAGAAACTGGCGACCCTCAAGCGCATCGCCAGCTATATCGGCCCGTACAAGCTCAAAGCGGGCATCTTGGCCTTCGCCTCCATTGCCACCACGGCCGCGGAGCTGGCCCCACCGCTAATTACCAAGCGCATCGTCGATGAGGTGTTGGTCCCGGTGGAGGGCTACGCCACGGGGTTTGACGAGCGCATCCACCTCTTGGGCTTGTTCGTCTTGGCCTTGGTCGGCGTCCGCTTCTCGGCGTGGGTCGCCGAATGGGCCCACGGCTGGATTGCGACTTGGCTCGGCGCGCAGCTCACCGCGGATATTCGCTCGCTCCTCTACCGCCGCTTGGAAATGCTGTCCTTGCAGTTTTACGACAAGCGCAAGGTCGGCTCCCTCATCTCGCGGGCCACCCGCGACGCTGGCATGTTGCAGGACTTCCTCGTCGATGGCTTGCCCTATATCGTCATCAACGGCCTGATGGTCTTTGGCATCCTCGGGTTTTTGTTTTGGATGAGTTGGTCGTTGAGCCTGTACGTGTTGGTGCCCGTGCCGCTGATCATGCTGTGGGGGGTGATCTTTTGGCAGCGGCTGCGCGGGTTTTTCGTCAAGTGGGGCGAGGTCTGGTCTGGCCTGACCGAGCGCACGGTGGAGACGCTTTCCGGCATCCGCGTGGTCAAGGCGTTTGCCCAAGAGGACCGGGAAATAGCGGCCTTTGCCAAACCCAACGGCAGGCTGCGCCAGGTCGCCGAAAAGACTGCGATAAATCGCGGCGTGTTTTTCGCTACTATCACGTTCTTGACGGGTTTGGGGGTCTTGGTCGTCTGGCTGCTCGGCGGGCAGCAGGTCCTCGGCGGCAAGATGACTTTGGGCACGCTGTTGGCCTTTTACTCGTATATGTGGCTGTTTTACGGCCCCTTGGAGTGGTTCGGCCAAGTCAACGCCTGGATGTCGCGGGCCTTTGCCGGGGCCGAGCGCATCTTCGAGGTCATCGACACCCAGCCCGAGGCATACGAGGACCCGACTGCGAAGCGGGTGCCGCGAATGGAAGGGGGCATTCGCTTCCGGGGCGTCACCTTTGGCTACGACAAGAGCAAGCCCGTGCTGAAGGATTTTGACCTGGACATCCAGCCGGGCGAGATGATCGGCCTCGTGGGCAAGTCCGGGGTCGGCAAGACGACGACCGTCAACCTGATCGCCCGCTTCTACGACGTCGACTACGGGTCCATTGAGATCGACGGGATTGATATCCGCCGCATCGCCCTACGCGACTTGCGCTCGCAGATCGGCATCGTGCTGCAGGAGCCGGTGCTTTTTTCCGGCACCATTGCCGAGAACATCGGCTACGGTCGGCCCGGCTCCTCCTTTGCGGACATCATGGCGGCCGCCCGCGCGGCCAACGCCCACAACTTCATCATGGCCAAGCCCGATGGCTATGAGACCCAGGTCGGGGAGAAGGGGGCTGGGCTTTCGGGGGGAGAGCGCCAGCGCGTCTCCATTGCCCGCGCCATCCTCCACAACCCGCGCGTACTGATCCTCGACGAAGCCACTGCCTCGGTCGATGTGGAGACCGAGTTGCAGATCCAGGAGGCGATTCAGCGGCTCGTCGAGGGCCGCACCACCGTGGCCATTGCCCACCGGCTTTCGACGTTGCGCAACGCCGACCGGCTGATGGTGCTCGACGACGGTCGCATCGTCGAGTCGGGGACGCACGCGGAGCTTATGGCGAAGCAGGGGACCTTTTACGAGTTGGTCAATTTGCAAAAAGAGGTGGCTGAGATCATCGCCATTAAGGAATAGAGATCATCCATGTCCACCTTCTTTTTGGAAAATCTGCCGCACACCGTCGAAGCCAAAGTTCGCTCGCGCAAGGGCAGCGAAGAGCAAGTCCTGATCCAGGTCGCCACGGATATGGCCGGCGAGGACCGCTTCGAGCAACGCTGGTTGGTCGTGACGTCGGAGCGCCTGATGGTTCTCGCGCCCAACGGCGCGAGCGGCGACGTGGAGTTTGCGCTGCAAGCGGTCAAATCCGCCCGCATTGAGGCGCTAGTCGGCGGCGGGCGCTTGGAACTGGAGCGCGAGGCGGGTGCACCCGCTCATTTGTATTACTCCAACTCACTGGCGGCCAAATTCGCCGAGGTGGCCGAGGGCATTGAGCAGCTCAAAGAGGGCCAGGATCTCAACCTGCCCCACGAGCTGGACCGCACGCACTGCGAGCAATGCCAGCGCCGCCTGCCCGAGGTAGGCGGAATATGCCCGGTCTGCATCGCCAAATTCGATACCTTTAGACGCCTGATCGGCTACATGCTGCCCTATCGCTTCCAGCTAGCGTTGTTGTTGGGCCTGACTGTGTTCTCCTCGCTGCTGGAGTTGGCACCGCCCTATATCGTTAAGCATCTCATCGACGACGTACTCGTACCCGGTGCCGCCGCCAACATCAACCTACTCTACTGGCTGGTCGGCGGCCTTTTTGTGATTGGAGTCGTCGAGTGGGGCGTCGGCGTGGTGCGCCGCTGGCTCAACGTCTGGGTCGGCTTTCGCGCCATCGAGCACTTGCGCACGGACTTGTTCAAGGCACTCCAGTACCTACCCCTGCGCTTTTACGACAAGCGCAAGGTCGGCGCTTTGATCTCCCGCATGAACAACGACTCGGAGATGGTCGAAGACTATCTGCTCTTTGACATGCCCTATATCGTCTCCAATGCCGCGATGATCGTCGGCATCTTGGGGCTGCTGTTTTACATGAACTGGGAGCTGACCCTCTACGTGCTGGCCCCGGTGCCGCCGATTGTCATTGGCTCAAGCCTGATCTGGAATCGCCTGCAACGCTTCTGGGGCCGTTGGTCGGTGCGCTGGTCGCGGCTGACGACGCATCTCAACGAGTCGATCTCCGGCATCCGCGTGGTCAAGGCTTTCGCGCAAGAGCACCGCGAGTCCGAGCGTTTTGATCAGCGCAATCACGCCCTGCGCCAAATCAGCGTCAGCGCCGAGCGCGCTTGGTTGGTCTTCTTTATGGTGACCAATTTCTTTATGAGCTTTGGCGGATTCTTCGTGTGGTATTTCGGTGGTAGTCAGATCGTTGGTGGCGACCTGTCGCTGGGGGAGCTGATGGCCTTTATCGCCTATCTGTGGATGCTCTACCACCCGCTCAAGTGGTTTGGCGATTTCTACAGCTTCATGGTGCGGGCCTTTGCCGGTGCCGAGCGCATCTTTGAAATTGTCGATGCGCCCTCCGAGCCTTTCGACAATCCCAGCGCTCAGCGCGTCCCCGCGATTAAGGGCCAAGTCGCCTTTGAGAACGCGGCCTTTGGCTACGACCCTGGCAAGATCGTCCTGCGCGACATCGACTTGGTGGTGCAGCCGGGCGAGATGATCGGTCTGGTCGGCAAGTCTGGGACGGGCAAGAGCACGCTGATCAACCTAATCACGCGCTTTTACGATGTCTCGTATGGCCGCCTCGCCATCGACGGGGTCGATATCCGCAACATTCGCCTGCGCGACCTGCGCTCGCAGATCGGCATGGTGGCCCAGCAGTCGTTTTTGTTCAACGGCACGATTGCCGAAAACATCGCCTACGGCAAGCCCGGCGCTACGTTCGACGAAATTCTGCGCGCGGCCCGCGCGGCCAATGCCCACGAGTTCATCGTCAAACAGCCGGACGGCTATGACATGGTCGTCGGGGAGCAGGGCAACAAGCTGGCCGGCGGTGAGAAGCAGCGCATCTCCATTGCGCGGGCCATTCTCCACGACCCGAGAATACTAATCTTAGACGAGGCGACCTCGTCGCTCGACACGCCGACCGAGAAGAAGATCCAAGAGGCTATTCAGCGGCTCGTCAAAGGCCGCACCACCTTCGCCATTGCCCACCGGCTTTCGACCTTGCGCAGCGCGGATCGCCTCGTGGTCCTCGACGCGGGCAAAATAGCCGAAGTTGGTACGCACGAGGAACTGATGGCGCGCGAGGGCATTTTCTACAATCTGGTAAAGACCCAACGCGAGACGTCAGCGGTCATGGCCACCAGCGGCTAGTGAGGAACGACGCAATGACAAATGACGAAAAACTAGCGATCACTCCGATTTCCGTGACTCACCCCGAGCACGTAGAAATTGGCAATCTGCGCCTCTTCCGCGAGCCGGCTTGGATCTTGCGCTTGACCATCGACGGCGACCGCTCGTATCTGAAGGTCAAGGTCGTCCGCGCCGCGCCGCTGTCCCACCCGACCCGCTATATCTGCCTCCTCGACGCCAAAGACGAGGAGATCTGTATGATCGACGACCTCAAACAGCTCGACTTAGAGGCGCGCGCCTTGATTGAGGAGGAACTGGACCGCCGCTATTTGACCGCGGCGATTCAGCGAGTCAATGCGGTGCGCAACGAATACGGCACTTCTTATTGGGACGTGCAGACCGACCGCGGCCCGCGCGAGTTCGTCGTCCAGAACGTCTCGGAAAACGCCCACTGGCTCGGCGACCACCGGCTGCTGATCACCGACGTGGACGGCAACCGCTTTGAAATTCCGCACCTCGACGAATTGGATAAGAAGAGTTTGGCAGCGGTTGAACAGGTCGTCTGACTAGCGCTCGCCGTTGCAGCATGCCGACCAGCCCCGCAAAGGGGCTGGTTTTTTTTTGCCCATTACCCAACAAGGTTGCCTTGTCGCCAGCGGCCATCTCCCCCTATCTTCAGGCTGTCCAGCATTCCTTGCAGATCCCGCCTTAGTCGGGTTATCTGCTGAATACAAAAGCCGAAACCCGGCGAAGGGTCGCTCCCTCCGCCTTGGCGAATAGGTAGAGACATCGCTGCATTCTGCAGGGAATGTTGGACACGACCCGGCCCCTTCGGGGGCCTCCTGTCCCCTTCTCCGAAGGAGATGGGTCATGTTCACGCCTGAAGGCGCGGTGAAAGCCCGCCTCGGCCCAAGGCGACTTGCTCATTACCATCCCATCCGCTGTCTAGAGCAGAAATCCTTTTTAGACCACTCTATATGTGCGCCTTGCCCTGACTTTGCCAACTCACCCTCTAACCGATTGAGGATACTGTGAAAAAGGTACGTCGCCCTGTTAATCTATACCGAGTCGAGGGGGATCCTATGTTGTTCGCCTCTGGGGAGACTATTATGGCCGAGCTCCAATACTACAGCCCCCAGCTCGCCGACGAGCGAGCGTACTACGGGGCCTTGATGAGCTGGTCGTTCTTTTTTGACTCCGAGGAGAGAATGCCAGTCGGCCTGCCCGCCAACGAGCTTATCCATCGCAATTTGTACTATCTCTACGGAATTGAGCGCCGCGAGGTGCGCCGCGACAATTTTGCCGACCTGTGGCAGGCCATTGAGGAGTCAATTGCCGCAGACCGGGTGCTGCTCGCTTGGGTCGATGTTCACAAGGTGAGCGATGCGGCCTTTCGATACAATCACACCCCCGGCGCGAGCGAAGCCATGCTCATCTACGGGTACGATCAAGCGGCGGATGCGTTGATGATCTTGGTCAATCCGCAGGGCTTTGTGGGACAGGTTCCGCTTTCTTGTCTGCCCGAGATGCTGTCCGAGTTGGTGGTGTACGACTACGCGGTGCCCGAGGGTCTCGACCCTTATCCAGTTGAAAAAATGGGGCAGGTCCTCTTGGAGGATGTGCGGGAGATGCTCGCGGGCAACAAGGTCGGCCGGGTAGAGACGGGCCTACCGGCTGCGCAGCGCTTTGTCGAGGAGATGGAACATCAGACCGAGCAGGACGAAGAGAGCCTGCGCACTTGGATGCGGGAGGTGTTCATCCAGATATCCCTACTCGGCCCTCAGCGGCGGCGGCTAGACGACAATTTGCGGAGGCTGGCGGCGGCAACCGGCTTGGGTGCCCTGTCGGCCGCGGCTGATACCTTTGGGGACATAAGCCGGCGTTGGGAAGCGACGCGCGTCTTGTTCTTCAAGGGAGCGTGCAACGATCCGGCGGCCATGCTAAAGCGCATCCGCGAGTACGTCCAGGGTCTGCTGAGCCTAGAGGAGGCACTGGCTCGGTTCTTGTTGCAGTGGCTATAGCGGTCCTCTGGGACTTTGTTTGGAACTGTGATAGGCAATCGTTAGTTTGCTTCAATGGACGGAGCATTCGCCGCTAGAGGCGAAAAACCTTCACCCCCACAAAGGAACCGCCATGGAAGCTCCCCAAGCAGAAATGAGCGTCGTCGGCCGCATGTTGCGCGTCTTCTACGCTCCATCCGAGACCTTTGAGGCCGTAGCCGAGCAGCGCAGTGCCGCCGACTGGCTGCTGCCGACCGTTATAGTCGCGGTGGTGATCTTCATCTCCACGTATTTAACCTCGCCTATCTACGTGGCCGAGATGATGGAGCAGATACGGGAACAGACGCCCGCGGAACAGCCCAGTGTGGAGGGCACTGGAGACGCCATACGGATCAGCGGGCTGGTTGCCGCGCCGGTTATGACGTTTGTCATGCTCTTTATTGGTGCTGCGATTTACCTCTTGGTAGGCAAATTACTCGGCGGCTTGCTCGGCTATGGTCAGTGCTTGGCCATAGTAGCGTACACGTCGCTGATTGCCATTATCCAGCATGTTGTCAAGACGCCGCTGGTCTTGGCCAATGAGACGATGAATGTGCAGATAGGGTTGGGGATGTTCCTTTCCGAGGAGGCCCGAAAAAGTTTCGGGGGAGCTTTATTGAGCTCCATTGATCCCCTTGTCGTCTGGATGGTGGTCATCGCCGGCCTCGGTTTAGCTATCGTCGGGCAGGTAGAGCGCAGCCGCGCCTATGCGGGCGTTGCAGCCATCACGCTGCTCTTCCTCGCCATCGGTGCATTCTTCAGCACCCTCAACCCTGGAGGTTGAGGTGGCGACCAAGAAGCGCGGCCTTTTGAAGCTCTTCGTCTTCTTGCTCTTGGCCGGCTCGGTCGGGGCTGCGGTCTATTTCAACTTGCGGCAAGAAAAGGCCGAAGAGACCTATGCCACTGCGCTAGTCGAGCGGGGCGCGGTCGTCGATAAGCTAGCCGAAACGGGCCGCATTGAGCTGGTGCGGACCGTGGAGGTCAAATCGACGATTGCCGGCGAAATCCGCGATTTGCCCATCGAGGCCGGCGCGTGGGTGGAGACGGGTGAGCTGATGGTCGTCATCGAGCCAGACCCCAATCAATCGCTGCAATTATATCAGAAGCGCTCAGGTGTGGAGCAGGGCAAGATCAACTTGGCGGAAGAGGAGCGCAACTTCGCGCGCCAGAAGGCCCTCTTCGACAGCAAGATGGTGCCGGCCAAGCAGTTTGAGGAAGCCGAGGTGCGTCTGACGCGCGTGCGCACTAGCCTGCGCTTGGCCCAGCTCGAACTCGACATGCTCGAAGCCAAGGCTAACCTACACCGCGACCAACTCGGGCAAGACCAAGTCGCGCTCGACGAGATGCGCGTCCTCGCCCCGATCGACGGCATTGTCATCCGCCGCAACGTAGAAATCGGCGAGGTGGTGGCCTCTGGACTCTCGTCGTATTCCGGCGGAACGGTACTCTTTGAAATCGGCGACCCCAGCCAGATGATCGTGCGCGGCGACATCGCGGAAATCGACATTGGCCGGGTGCAGGTCGGCCAAGACGTGAACATGGTCGTGGATGCGTATCCCGACACCACGTATAGCGGCCGGGTGCGCTGGGTCGCGCCGGTGGGCCAGCAGAAGCAGGGCAGCACCATCGTCACCTTTGACACCGAGATCGAGATTACCGACCACGCGCCGCGTTTGCGCCAGGGCATGTCCTGCGACATCGACATTCTCTTTGCGCGCCGCGACAGCGCGGTGTACCTGCCGGTCGAGCGGGTGCTGGAGGTCTTTGACGACGAGGACGAAGAAGACGAGCGCGGCGAGGGCACGCCCGGTCGCTTTGTCGCGTATGTCGCCCAGTCGCCGGATTCGTTAGCCGCCGTTCCGGACAGCACGCGCCCGGATAGCACGCGCCCAGACAGCGCGCTGCAACTGCCGCTCAGCGCCTTCGCCGAGGTGGAATTGACCATCGGCATTGAGACTTCGACCCGCCTCGAAATCCTCTCCGGCCTCGCTAGCGGCGACCGCGTCGCCGAAGACCCAAGCGTCATTCGCAGCAAACTGGAGGACAAGGACAAGGACGAGGAGCAGGACGAGGAGCAGGACGAGGACGAGGAACGCTGATGACCGCCCTTGATCGTCCTAGGTATTAACTGATGTCACGCAGCTTTTGTCATGCCTGCGAAAGCAGGCATCCAGAGTACCCCTCGGCGGTTCGGGCTTCGGTGCGCTCCGTCGAACCGCTGAGCGACTCGACGACTCGATTGAGTGCGCCGTATTCCGCATCGTGCGTGGAGCTGGATTCCCGCTTTCGCGGGAATGACAATTGGAGGACGGCAGGAAGCCGCAGACGATAACGACTGCGTAACATCAGGTATTAAGGCCGCGCCTCTAGGTCTAGGCGCAACAGGGTCTGGGGCAGGAACTCGACGGGAATATCTCCTATTCTCGCCGGCGCACTCCGGCGGGCGAGGACGCGGCTGTTGGCGTACTTGCCTATCTGTTTGAGCGTCTTAGGCCGCAACTGGCCCGTCCACTTGATTTCCACGGGCCAAAAACGACCGTCTTTTACATAGGCGATATCCACTTCGCCCTCGCCTTTGATATAGTAGGTGGGATAGCGACGGCTATAATGGGCAACGGCGCAGGCTTCTACTAAGGGGGCGGTGCGCTCGGGGTCGGCGAGGAGGGGGCGCACTTGGGCGGCGAAAGGGTCCTGCGCCGCGTGCAGCCAGCTTTGCACGGCGTGAAAAATGAAGGGATCGCAAAAGCTGATTTTGCGTGCCTTTTTCGGCGCACCGGTCAGCTTGTCCTCGCGCAGGGCCGGCTGGACGCGGAGGACATCCATAGAGGTGAGCAGGGCGACATAGTCGCTCACGGTAGCGGGATGGTCTATGCTGAGTGTGCGGGCCAAGGCGTTATAAGTGGTCTGGGTGCCGCAGCAGCGGACAATGGCGGCCAGCACTTCGCCCAAATAGTGTTCCTGCTTGCCGCGTTTGAGCATATCGCCGCGTATCCAGTCGCTGTACGTGGCGAATGTGGCCGGGAGGATGCGGTCGTGGCGGGCCATATCGTTAATGGCGGTGAGAAAGCCGCCGTGGACTAGATAGGCGAGAAATTCCTCGCGCAGGACTTGCTCGGTTTCTGCGGATAGCGGCGATCTAGGCTGTGCTAATTGTAGCAACTCTTGGTTGCTCAGCGAGCGCTTTAGCCCCACGGCCGCGGCAAAGCTGAGGGGATGGAGGTGAAAGTCAACGGCCGCGGCTTGCCCTCTGCGGCCGGGAAAACGCATGCGGGCCTCTTGGATGACCGCCATGTCCGAGCCGGTCGCAATGAGCACGACGCCTTCGAGTAAGCCGGCGTCGGCGAGGTACTTGATCCCCTTGTCCCAACCGGCGATATAGGTCACTTCGTCGAGCAGGACATAGCGCCGGTCCTCGGTGGGCATTTCTCGCAGTAGAGTCGATACCAAGCGCACTAGCGCGTGGTGATCGTCGATGAGTTCACCGGTGAAAAAGCGCAGACGGGCTGGGTCAAGGCCGGTTGCCAGCAGGTCGGCCATCCACTGTTTGAGTAGGGTCGTCTTGCCAATCTGGCGGCCCCCGCCCACAGTGTAAATGCCTGGCTGGTTGCGCGGCAGGCGGTCGAGGAGGGGAAAGCGATAGATTAGGGGCTGATCGCGCAGGCGTCTGAGGTGCGGGTCGAGGTCGGAAAAGGTGCCGTCGAGATGGCTATTGTGAATTTGGAATTCTTCTAAGTTCATTGATATATGTAGTTACGTTTATTGTAAAAATTTAGTCAATGGACGATGAATAAATTTAGTCAATGCAAATTGGTAGTGCAAATTAGCAGCAGCAGAATTCTCGGTGTCGTTTTGGGATTGTGATTCATCTAACTTATCTTTAGCACCTGACGTTACGCAGTTCTGACAGCCGGTAGCGGTAGCTCGATGAATGACCGCCCCCTGGATTCCCGCTTGCGCGGGAATGACACCGGGTCGGTGGTAGCAAGCGGCAGACGCTGCACAAAGCTGCGTAACATCAGTTAGCACTTTAACATCTTCGACCCGAAGGATGAAAAACACTGATGACCCTTCTCGAACCCCTCTTCGCCGGCTTGGGTCAGCTTAGGGCGCACAAGCTGCGCTCGCTGCTGACGCTGTTGGGGATTGTCATTGGCGTGGCGGCCATTATTGCCGTGGTGTCGCTGGGGGAGGGATTGCGCCGCCAAGTGATCTCGCAGTTTGTCTTCAGCGGCGGGGCGGGCATGATCAAGGTGGAGCCGCCGCGTCAGTGGGTGCGCAAGGATGGCCGCTGGGTGCGCCGCCCTTGGCAGGAGTACTTGACCGAGGCCGACATGGTGGCCATGCAGCGGGAAATCGACGGGCTGCACGCGCTCGTGCCCGGGGTTCAAGGCAGTGCCTCCCTACAGCGCGGCAAAACCACGGTGGATGCGAGCTATAAGGGCACATCCGCTGCGTTCAACGAGGGCTTCAACTGGCCCGTGCTCGGCGGCCGGCCCCTGAGCGCGTTAGACTTGCGCCTCGCCCGCAAGGTTTGCCTGCTCGGCGGTGATGTACATAAAGACCTCTTTCAGGAGGCCGACCCGCTGGGCAAGGAAATCCTGCTCAACGGCGATCGCTATGTGGTCATTGGCGTGCTCGACGAGCGCGTCCGCTTTGGCAGGAGTGAGGGCAATATAGTGTTGGTCCCGTACACCACGGCCCAAAAGCGGCTGCGGGGCGTGGATCACTTCTCGGAACTCACGCTTTTCGTCGAGGATTTGGATGACGTCGAGCGGGTCGTCACTGCGGTGCGCCGCGTCCTCCGGCGGCACCACGAGCACGGCGACGAGTTTGAGGTGGAAACCAGCCAAGGAGAGATAGACAATGCCAATGAGTTCTTCCGCGTCCTGCAGCAAGTGGGCGGTGGGATTGCGGGGATTTCGTTGTTGGTCGGGGGCATTGGCATTATGAACATCCTGCTGGTGTCGGTGGCCGAGCGCACCCGCGAGATTGGCATCCGCAAGGCCCTCGGCGCCAAGCCGCGCCACATCCTCGGTCAGTTCCTCGCCGAGTCCGTAGTCTTGAGCATGGTCGGTGGCCTGTTGGGCATCCTCAGCGGCTTGGGCTTGGGCTTGGGAGCGGCCTTCGTTATTCAGCAACTCGCGCCCGGCGCGCCTTTTACCAGCATTGTCTCGGCTGAGTCCGTGCTCTGGGCCGTCGGCTTTTCATCGGCCGTCGGCATCTTCTTCGGCGTCTATCCCGCCTTTCGCGCTGCCCGGCTCGATCCGGTAGAGGCGCTGCGCCGCTCGTGATCTTCCTCGAAGCCATCCGCATTGCCCTCGGGCAAATATGGGTCAACAAGCTGCGCACGGCGCTGACCCTGCTGGGCATGATGATTGGGGTCGGCGCGGTCGTCGGCATCGTGTCCATTGGCGAGGGGATGCGGCAGTTTGTCATTGACGAGTTCGGCAAGCTAGGCGGGGCGCAGTTCGTGATGATTACGCCGCAATACATGCAGCTCAAGGACGGCCGCTGGGTGCCCAACCCCCGCTCTAAGCCCTTGACTATGGACGACCTGCGCGTAGTCGAGCAATCCTCCGACCGCTTGGCGGCGGTCCTGCCCTCTATGACGCATGGGGCCAATCTGCGCTATCGCAAGGCCAGCTACCAGAGTAGTGCGGCCGGGACCTTGCCCGAGTTTGCCGAGGTGTACAACTGGCAGGTTGCCGAGGGTCGCTTCCTGCTCAACGCCGACTTGGACAAGCTGCGCCGGGTCTGCGTGATTGGGCAAAAGGTGCGCGAGGAGGTGTTTGGCTTGGCTCCCTTCTTGGGCCGCGAGCTCAAGCTCAACGGCCAGCGCTTTACGGTCGTCGGCCTCATGGAAGATCGCCAGACCTTTGGCGAGAACTGGGGAGACCAAGTGCTGGTGCCGGTGACGACGGCCCAGCGACGCCTCGCCGGCAACAAGTTCATCCAAGCCATGGTAGCCCACGCCAAGGAGCAAGAAGACGTGCCCCACATTACCACTGCCATTGAAAAGGCGCTCAAAAAGCGCCACGGCCCAGAGGCTAGCTATCAGATCATCAGCGGCCGCAGCATCCTAGAGCAGGTCGAGCAGATCATTTTGCTGTTGAAATTGGTCGTGGGTGGGATTGCGGGGATTTCGCTGTTGGTCGGCGGCATTGGCATTATGAACATTTTGCTGGTGTCGGTGGCCGAGCGCACCCGCGAGATTGGCATCCGCAAGGCCCTCGGTGCCAAGCCGGTGACGCTGTTGTGGCAATTCGTGATCGAGGCGATGGCCCTGAGCTTGACGGGAGGAGCGCTGGGGGTGGCGGCGGGATACGGGTTGGGCGAGGGCATTGCGCGCGTCATTTCCCATTACAGCGAATTGAACTTTCCCAGCATTGTTTCGCCAGAGGCCACGCTGCTGGTGCTGGTCCTGTCCATTGCGATTGGTCTTTTCTTTGGCATCTATCCGGCGGCCCGCGCCTCGCGGCTCGATCCGGTGGATGCGTTGCGCTCGGAGTGATCTCGTGCTGATCGAACTGAATGGCATTAGCAAGGTTTACGTGCGCGGCACCGAGGAGGTTCACGCCTTGCGGGAGGTGGATTTGGCGATTGGGGACAATGAATACGTCGCGCTGATGGGGCCTTCTGGCTCGGGCAAATCCACGCTGATGAACATCCTCGGCTGCTTGGACTCGCCCACCGATGGGACGTATCGCATGGACGGCACGGATGTGTCGCGCATGAATGCCAACGAGTTGGCCGAAGTGCGCAACAGCCGCGTTGGCTTCATCTTCCAGACCTTCAATTTGCTGCCGCGCGCATCGGCCCTGCAAAACGTCGAACTGCCGCTGATTTACAATGGCCAACGTCGCAAGGTGCGCCGTGAACGGGCGATGCAGGCGCTGGAGCGGGTTGGCTTGGCCGACCGCATGACGCACCGCCCGGCCGAGCTGTCTGGCGGCCAATGTCAGCGGGTGGCCATTGCCCGCGCCTTAGCCAATGGGCCGTCGCTGCTGTTGGCCGACGAGCCTACTGGCAACCTCGACTCTAGCACCGGCGAGGAGATCATGATTCTCTTCGATACCTTGCACGAGGAGGGCAACACCGTGCTCTTGGTGACCCACGATCCGGTTATTGCCCTACAGGCCGAGCGGATGATCCGCATCCACGACGGCCGCATCGCTTCTGACGAGAAGCTGGCGTAGGCTGGTCGGGAGACGCGAATTCAGTGGACGGGTATAGGGCCTCGCATAAATACCGGATATCTTGACTAATATTCCGCAGTAAACAAGTTTGTGGAGCCGCAAAGTCCGTCAGCCTTACTGCGTCTTGGCGCAAGAAGTATAGGAGGGAACTGCTTCAAGAGATCGAGCGGCAGGCGAAATACCTTGCGGCTTGCGGAGTGCGAAGGTAACTTCGTAAACATAATGCAATCAGTGGGTTCACGCTTTCAACGATTTCCAACTCTAACATACTGTTGAACAAAGAATTACGAGAACGTGTAGGTCGAAACCTGTCGATTTCAAGTAGGTACCCTTGTAGCCGTATCCTTCGAGTATCTAAACCCGAGTGTGGTAAATACATTGAGACAATTTCGCCGATACGTTGACGAGCTTGAGCAGCTAGCCCAGGGACGAAAGACTCTTAGGCCTGTCGAGTGGCAGCGGAAGCTGACAATGTGCCTAGACGGTGAGCCTGGAGAGATGCTCCGCCGAGAAGAGAATCATTCACGGTTGAAAGAGCAGGGGGCCTATTTTACTGGTGCCAATATGGCTATGCGGCTAGCAAAGGTACTTGACGTTGGTGCGGACTACGAACAAGTATATCTCGACCCAACGTGCGGTGCAGGCGACCTCCTACTTGCTGTGGCGAAGAAACTGCCAATTTCCAACACGTTCAGGGAAACCCTCGACCATTGGGGACGATGCCTAGCTGGCTGCGACATCTCCTCGGATTTCGTCCGTTTGGCGAAGGTCAGACTCGCATTGCTGGCTTCAAAGCGTTGTGGAGTCCGTCCCAGTGACGAGAGTCTAGTGCTTGATCGCACGTTTCCGAAGATAGTCGAGGCCGACTTCCTATCTCATTCGAAACGTTCGTATCGTACTGACGTTGTAATCATGAACCCGCCGTTCGGTTATACTCATGCTCCTGATGAATGCGAATGGGCGCGAGGTCGGATCAGCGCTGCGGCAATGTTCGCAGAGAGAGCAATTCAAGATTCCCAAGAAGGAACCAGGATTGTCGCAATCCTGCCGGACGTACTTCGATCAGGGAGTCGTTACGAACACTGGCGCAACATGATCAGCACTTTGGGTGCGATTCGTAGAGAGCGCCCGCTCGGCCTGTTCGACCGATGGGCTGACGTTGATGTGTACCTTCTCGACCTCCTGAAGACTAGGGAGCAGAAGGGAGGCAAGGCAGGGGTCTCAATCAGTGCTAGAAAACCCGGAGGTATTGGCAGACGATTCGCAGTTCATGTGGGACCTGTGGTGCCACATCGCCACGAGGAAGTGGGTCCAGAAGTCCGATACATCCACGCACGTTCTTTACCCGCGTGGGGGGAACAAAAGCGGATCGTGGAGAAGCGAAAATTTACCGGGCGTCTCTTTGAACCGCCATTCGTAGCTATCAGAAGGACATCAAGGCCGGACGGCGGAAAGCGTGCGATAGCCACCCTGGTACTTGGTAAAGGTGCAGTAGCCGTAGAAAACCATCTGATGGTGTTGCTACCGAAAGATGGAACTGAGGACACCTGTCGAGCTTTGATAACACGCCTTCAGTCTAGCAAGACGGACAATTGGCTTAACAGACGACTTCGCTGTAGGCACTTAACGACCTCAGTTTTAGCTGAGATGCCATGGTGGTATAAGCCATGAGTACAGCACGGATTCGGTTTTCAACTGAGATACTCAAGCGCTTGGGCGAGGAGTTAAATCCGAGCCTAGACAAGGGGGTGCTTGAGCTTGTCAAGAATGCGTACGACGCAGATGCGACTAAATGCAAGGTTGAGCTGCAAAGTACCGACGCAGCAGGGGGCATGGTTCTCGTCAAGGATAATGGCGATGGAATGACCGTTGATGATATTACCAATGGGTGGCTGGTCCTGGGTAAATCGACAAAGACCCAGCGCCAAAAGACACGTCTCGGGCGGATACCAGCAGGTAGTAAGGGCCTTGGGAGGCTTGCCGCCCTGCGAATGGGCAAGCGAGCGCTCATGACGACTTCCCCACGGAAAGAGAAGACTACTGAGCACGGTCTGCTCATAGACTGGGAAGAGTTCGATACGGCTGATCTCGTCGATGATGTAGAGCTGAACGTGGAGACTGAAAGGAGGAAGAAGGGAACCCAGCCCGGAACCGAGATCCGGATTGAAGAATTAAGAACTGGCTTTGGTCGGACGGTAGTGAAAAGGTTGGCCCGGGAACTAATTCTGCTTGCCGACCCGTTCGGGGATGATCCAAAAGGATTCCGTCCAGAGTTAGTGGCCCCAGAGTACGAAGATCTAGAGACTCTCGTGCGTAGTCGGTATTTCCAAGACGCGGAGTATCATCTGCGGGCGGAAATCGACAAAGAGGGACAAGCGAGTGCACGCATTGTGGACTGGAAGGGGCAAGAACTTTACGTCGCTAGTCATAGGGACATCGCAGTACATAGAGACGAGAAGACTTACAAAAGTCCGCCTGCAACCTTCGATTTGTGGGTCTTCATACTCAATCAAGAGACCTTTTCTACCAGAAGGTCGAGTGTTAAAGAGGTACAAGAGTGGCTGCACGAATTCGGTGGAGTCCACTTTTATTATAATGGCCTGCGAGTAAGCCCATATGGCAATCCCGGCGACGATTGGTTGGAGATGAATCTCCGACGCGTACGAAGTCCAGAGGAGAGACCGGGAACTAACACCTCAATTGGACGTGTGGATGTCACCGACAGGCGTGAGAGACTCGTCCAGAAGACAGACCGGTCTGGATTTATCGAGGATGAATCCTTCATCGAACTCCGTCTGTTCGCCCAAGATGCCATGGGGTGGATGGCCAATCGGAGGATGGAGGCGGCGGAGAAGCGGCGTTCCCGAGAGCGGACATCATCTCCGAAACGAGTTGACGTGGCAAGGCGTAGAGTAGAAAAAGCGATCGCCAATGTGCCGTCTGAGTTACGCAAAACCACTGAGCAGGCGTTTGCTACTTACGAATCTGCAAGGGACCGCGAAGTTGATCTTCTTCAAAAAGAGATACAACTATACAGAACCCTCAGCACCGCTGGAATTACAGCCGTCACGTTTGCTCACGAGTCAAGTGGGAATCCGATCAAGGTGGTTTCGCAGTCAGTCGAAGCTATTGCTCGGAGGGCCCGGAAGCTGCTCAAGGACGACTATAGCAAATTCCTTCAGCAGCCCGTTGATGGTATTAGACGAGCGGTGAAGAGCTTGGCTGTATTAGGGACGGCAACTCTCAAATTGGTTGACCATGAAAAGCGGAGGGCCTCTCGCGTCGACCTCCATAGGCGATTGCAGGAGGTGTTGGATACCTTTGATCCGTTTCTTAAAGGAAGAGATGTTACTGTGCAGAAAGATTTCTATGCAGGGAAACCCTACTTGAAGGGGAGTGATGCTGCTATCGAGTCTATCTTCACGAATCTCCTGAATAACAGTGTGGCAGCCTTTGAAAGTGGAGGTACACGTGCCAGGGTTGTTAGGGTTTCGACATCGATTTCACAAGGTCGCTGGACCCTAACAGTCCACGATAGTGGCCCGGGAATCCAAGATATACGGAAGACCGATATCTGGCTTCCAGGACGTACCACGCGCAAGAACGGGACCGGCCTTGGACTTACGATTGTCCGAGATGCAGTCAAGGATTTGGGTGGGGAAGTGGACGCCATAGAGAGAGGGGAACTCGGCGGGGCGGTAATTACTGTAGAGCTTCCTATCCTAGGAGCGTAACCGTGTCGATAACGATTCACAACAGAAAGATCAGTCGAGTTATGATTGTGGACGACGACCCAGAAGCGCGGGTTGGATACGGGTATCCCGTCGAGGATTTGGGGTTGGAACCAGTCATGATGGAAGGCCCCGTCGACACTGCAGAGTCGTTCGTAGCCGAAGCGGAGCAGTTAGCAGATGCCGTAGTCTGTGACTACCATCTTAAGAAGTACGACTACGCCAAATGCGATGGGGATATTCTCGTGGCAGAGTGTCATAAAGCTGGTATACCAGGAATGCTCTGTACGACATTTACTGATGTTAACGTGACAATTCGTCGCGATTGTCTCCGGTACATACCAGCACTGCTCAAGACCAACAGTCCAGAGCCAGAAGCACTCACCATGGCTTGGAGCAAGGGGCTCTGTGAGATCGGTGGTACATTCCATTCCACGAGAAAACCACGGCGTACGCTCGTCCGAGTTGCTGAGGTCGATAAAGAGGGCAGGTATCTTTACGCCATTGTGCCGGCGTGGGACCCTCAACAAAAGATAAGGCTCTATGAGGACAGTCTTTCGGATGAGATACGCGATCTTGTCGAGCCCGGTAGAAGATTTCATGCCCTAGTTAACATCGGTGCAGAGAGCCACGAGGATCTGTTCTTCGATGATTGGGAATCCAAGTGAATGCCGTGAGCAAGCTACGACGTCATCTGTACATTCTCGATGTTGGTCATGGAAGCTGCACTGTAGTCGTGGGAGATACCGAAGTGGTTGTCGTTGATGTTGGGCGTCGCAGTGGGCTTCTGGAGTTCTTGGACCAGCAATGCATCAAGAGAATTCGGACAGTTTACCTATCTCATGCTGACGAGGACCACATCGGTGCCCTTGTTGGGTTGTTGGCGTCGGGTATAGTGACTATAGACAGAGTTGTGCTCAACAATGACGCTTTGAAGGATACTGAGATCTGGAATGACTTAGCTTACGAGCTGAACAGCGCGCACATGGCTGGTACTTTGCAGCTTGATGTCGGCTTGGTCTCGGGGAAGGGCGAGAATTTTGGCGATATAGAGATTCGGGTAATGGCTCCAAGCCCTTATTTAGCCCTGAAGGGCGTAGGTAATAAAAACGGATCAGGGAGGAGGATCACTAGCAATTCTATCAGTGCGGTGATACGGATAAGCGTGTCCGGCAAGCACGTGGCCATTCTGCCCGCAGACATCGACGGAATTGGACTAGACGATCTGCTGATGCAAAATATGGACCTGAAGATACCCATTTTGGTCTACCCACATCATGGAGGTCGTCCGGGTGCAGCGGACATTCGCTCCTTCACTGAGAGGCTACTTGAAGCCGTAGAGCCTATAACTGTGATCTTTTCCTTTGGTCGCGGGCGTTACGGTGCTCCAAATCCTGAGATCATTAGCGTCTTGCGAGAGATCATGCCCAGTGCCAGAATCGTATGTACGCAACTGTCAGAGCACTGCTCTAAGACTGAGCCATCAGGATCGATGTCGCATTTGAGTAGTGCCTTTGCATTGGGCCGCGCGGACCATCGCTGTTGTGGGGGGACGATTGTTGTGCCCCTAGATAATGCGCGTGACATCAAGCCAGGACAGAATGATCATATCGCCTTCATCCGTTCGAACGTCGAAACTCCACTCTGCTTGAATAACTTGGCCCCTGCACAATAGAGGTTGGTCCTGGATTTCTTGTGTCTGCTTGTGTCTGGACCGTGGTAGTAGACGAAAAATGTCGCGTCGTCTCGGAGCCGACCGAGGAGTAGGCTAGAAGCGGTTGCAGGGGCGTTGCACGGCCCTAGTGGCGCGGAGAATCGAATGAAAATCGTCGGGTACAGCGACCGTTTCAGTGTGCGGCCCGGGCAGACTATACGCTTTATGGTCAGCAGCGAAGCGCCCGCGTACCGCGCCCAACTCGTGCGCCTGCGGCATACGGACGCCAATCCCGAGGGTCCCGGCTGCAAAATCGAAGCGCTCGCATCCTCGATCAGCGGCGAGTACCCGGGTCAGTACCAGGCCATCCACAGCGGCTCGTACGCAGCCGTGCCGCACCACCCTTTGTTGAATTGCCCCAATGGGTTTACCCTGCGGGCGTGGATCTACCCCACCACGCCGCAAAAGGGCCTGCAAGGGCTGTTGACCAAGTTGTCCGGCCAATCGGGCTATGGCCTCTTTATCGATGAGGACGGGTCGCTGGCCCTGTGGGTCGGCGCTGGGACGCGGCTGGAAAAAGTGAGCACCGGCGTGCCCCTGCACCCAGCTCAATGGCACTGTATCGCCGCCAGCTACGACGCGGCCACTGGCGCAGTCTGCCTCTACCAAGAGCTGCAGTCCAACTGGCCGGTGGCCCGCGCCCAAGCAAGGGTCTGCAAAACCATCCGCCCCTTGGTTGTGGGAGAGAACGAGGAGGATTTGCTGATGGCCTGCGCTGCCTCGGGGCCGGCGGCCGCCCACCACTTCAATGGCAAGATCGACAATCCGCGGCTCTACGACCGCGCGCTTTCCACGGCGGAGGCCGACGCCGACACCCCGATCGCTAGTTGGGACTTTTCCCTAGATATCGGCGCGGAAATAGTGCGCGACACCGAGGCCAACCAACTCCACGGCCGCACGGTCAACCTGCCGACCCGGGCCGTGACTGGGCACAACTGGACCGGCGACGAGGCGGATTTCAAAGTCGCCCCCAGCCAGTACGGGGCCATTCACTTCCACGACGACGATCTCGAAGACGCCCAGTGGGATGCCGCCTTCGAGTGGACCGTGCCCCCACACTGGCCGAGCGGCGTGTACGCGGCCCACTTGACCAGCGCCGACGCCGAGGATTATCTGCCCTTTATCGTCGTCCCCGCAAAGGCCCGTGCCCGCATCGCCTTCCTCGCGCCCACTCTCACGTACCTAGTCTATGCCAACCAGCGCTTTAACGATCCGATCCGCGCCATGCTGGACCTGCGCGCAAGCAGCGACACCGCCCCGCAAGACCAGTACATGCAGGACCAGCGGCTCTTGAGCTGTTACGACCTGCACAGCGACGGCACGGGTGTCTGCTATTCGTCGCGCCGGCGGCCGATCGTCAATTTTCGTCCCCTGTACCGCATGCCCTCCCGCTCTCTGGCCGCGGACTGGCCCCGCCTGCTCAACGCCGATCTCCATCTGCTCGACTGGCTGGACACCAAGGGCTTTGCCTACGATGTGATCACCGACGACGAGTTGCACGGCGAAGGCAGCGAGTTGTTGGAGCCGTACCAGGTGATCCTCACCGGCACGCATCCAGAGTACTGGACGGCGTCTATGCTCAAAGGGCTGGAATCGTACCAAGCGGGGGGCGGCCGCCTGATGTACCTGGGCGGCAACGGTTTCTACTGGATCGCCTCCTTCGACCCCGGGCGTCCGCACATCGTCGAAGTCAGGCGCTGGCGGGGCTCGCGCGCCTGGGAGGCCGCCCCCGGCGAGAGCTTCCACAGCACCACGGGCGAGATGGGTGGCCTCTGGCGCTTTCGCAACCGGGCACCGCAAAAAATGGTCGGCGTTGGTTTTACCTCTCAGGGCGGCGGTCGCAACCGCCCCTACAGACGGCAGCCGGACAGTTTGGACCCGAGGGCGGCCTTTATCTTTGCGGGCCTGGCCCCCGAGGAATTAATCGGCGACTTTCCCTCCCTGGTTCTGGAACACGGCGCCGGCGGCTTTGAAATCGACCGGATCGACCGCGGCCAGGGCACGCCCGACCACGTCCTCTTGCTCGCTTCGGCCGAGGGCTTCACCGATCTGTACCAGGTGGCCATTGAAGACCAGTTGGTCTCGGCCCCCAATACCGGCGGCAGCCAGAACCCCCTGGTGCGGTCCGACATGGTGTACTTTGAAGGCCCCAAGGGTGGCGCGGTATTCTCGGTGGGCTCTATTAGCTGGTGCAGTTGCCTTTCATACAATCGCGGTGACAACAATGTCTCCCGCATCACCGAGAACGTGTTGCGTCGCTTTGCAGAAATGGATTGATATGGCGGCAGAAGATCCCCTTATCCGCAACCCGGCCAAGGAAATTCTCCAGAGCGGTGGGCCGCTCTTTGGCTTCAATGTCTTCGAGTCGCTGCGTCCTTCGGTGATCAAGATCGCGGCCCAGGCGAGGTACAATATGCTGCTGGTCGAAAACGAGCACGTGATCCACAACGACGAAACCCTGACCAACTTCCTGGTCATGGCTCGGGACAACGGCCTTGCTCCGGCGGTGACGGTCCTGGTGCCCGAGCGTCCCTTTGTATCGCGGCTGCTCGATGCGGGCGCGCTGGGGATTTGCCTCTCCCACGCCGAAGAGCCCGAGCAAGTCGCGGCGCTGGTGCGCTGGATGAAATACGCGCCGGACGGGGAGCGGGGGCTGGCCATGGGTGCCAATGTGGAGTACGCCTCTGTCGAGGCGGCCCGCTATTGCCGCGAGGCCAACGCGGCCACGATGCTCATCCTCAAAATCGAGTCCTGGCGCGGCGTCGAGAACGCCGAGGCCATGCTCGCCAACGAATGGGTGGACGCCGTGGTCTTTGGCCCCGGCGACTTGGCGGCGACCATGGGTTTTCACGGCGATTGGGAACACCCGGAAGTGGTGCGGGCCATGGAGCGCGTCGTCGAGATCGCCTTGGTTAGGGGGATCGCCACTGAGCCGGCGATCTATCCGCGCAACCGCCAGGAGTACCTGCGCCAGCGCCGGGCCGGCATCCAACTGGTGGGTCGCTTCCGCCACAGCGAATACGACCTGCTCCGCGACGGCGCGGTGCGGGCTTTTTCCATGTACCGAGAGGATGCAGATGACCACTAAAGTCACGGTTGGAATCACCCGGGATTTCTTCGATGCGGAGGGGAACTTCAACCTGCCCGGCCCCGGGCTTGAATTATTCGCTGAAATGCCCGGAATCCAGTACCGGATATTGGCCGAGCAGCGCGCGGAAATCGCCCCCGAGCAAGTGCGCGGCTGCGACGCGGTTATCTCGGGCGCGTCCCGCTGGAGCGAGCGCTCCCTAATTGGCAACGACCAGCTCGTGGCTGTGCTCCTCACCGGCGTCGGGTACGACCATATCGATGTCGGGGCCCTGACCCGGGCCAATGCAATGCTCTGCTCGGCCCCCGACGCCGTGCGCCGGCCCATGGCCTGCACCATCATGACCTTTATGCTGGCCCTAGCCACGCGCCTGCTCAACAAGGATCGGATCACCCGCGAGGGGCGCTGGGCCGACCAGCGTCTCTACCGCGGCGAAGGGCTGACCGGCAAGACGCTCGGTTCCATTGGCGTGGGCAATATCGGGCACGAGCTGTTCCTGCTGGCTAGGCCCTTTGGCATGCGGCACTTGGGCTGCGATCCCAATCTGAGCGAGGAGGATGTGGCCGATGTGGACGTGGAACTGGTCGATATGGATACCCTGCTGGCCGAGTCCGACTTCGTCAGCATCAGCGTACCGCTCAGCGAGCAGACTCGCCACCTGATCGGCGAGCGGGAATTGAACTTGATGAAACAGACGGCGTACCTGATCAATACTTCGCGGGGACCCATCGTCGATGAGCAAGCCCTGATACGGGTCCTGCAGAGCGGGCGCATCCGCGGCGCTGGGCTGGATGTATTTGAGCAGGAGCCCATCGATGCGGACAATCCCCTCCTCAAAATGGACCATGTCGTGGTCTCGCCGCACTCCCTGTGCCACACCGACGAGTACTACATGCAGGCCTGGAGGGGCAGGCTCCGGCAGGTGGCGCAAATTGGGCGCGGCGAAATTCCCGCGCACGTGGTCAACAGGGAGGTGCTGGAAAAGCCCGGGCTGCAGGCAAAGCTCGAGCGATTGCAAAGGAGGTGATTATGATAGACAAAATTAAAATGGGCGTAATCGGTTGCCGAGTTGGCAGGGCTTGGGTGGCAGGTGCCCGAGCCGGCGCAGATACCATCGCCTGGGCGGTCGCCGATCTGGATCGAGATTTGGCTCGACGGGTCGCCGAGGAGCACGAGGTCCCCAAAATCTACGGCGACTATCGAGAGCTGCTCGCCGATGACGAGGTTGAAGCCGTTGGAGTCGCCACCGCACCCGATGTGCGGAAGCCGATGGTCATTGAGGCGCTGGAGGCGGGCAAGCACGTGTTGGTGCAGAAGCCGCACGGTCGCAATGCCGCAGACGTCGAGGAGATCAACGCCGTTGCGGAAAGCACTGGAAAAACGCTCGTGTACTCCTACTTCATGCGGCACCAGGCGGAGAACAAAGAGAACCGGCAAATCATCGCCGCTGGAAGGATTGGGCACGTGTATCACGCGCGCGTCCACTACCACTATCGCGAGCGCGGAGCTAATTATGAGCCGCCGCCGGGCAGGAGCTGGATATATCGGTGGGGTTTTAAGGGCGGTGCATTGGGCCAACACGGTTCGCACTACCTCGATCAGGCCTGGTTCTTACTGGGTTGTCCGCAACCCGAATGGGCCTTTGCCGTCAGCCATAGCGCGTTTCCAACAACCCTAAAAGTAGAGCGTCACTCCGAGGATTACATAAGTTTTCTGGTGGGCTGCGCCGGCGGTATGACCATTCAGATGGATACTTCCTCGGTCATTTCCACCTGGGCGGACCGGGCGTGGGATTTGCGCTTGCGCATCCTAGGGACGGATGGCACCATTGAGATGGAATCCACTTCGCTGCCCGAGGGCAAGAGACGTTCGGGGACGCGTCGGTTGCTGGGTGCCATCTACACGGAAGGCGACGATTCCGCTGGTGAATTCGTGGAACACGGCGACGGTGACTTCAACGCGGAGATCCGCGATTTTGCCAGCGCGATCCGCGGTGCCCAGCCGCCCGATGTCTCTCCCGCCGAGGCGCTGACCTTCATGAAGCTGCTGGACGCGATTTACGCGAGCGCGGAAACTGGCGCAAAGGTGCCGATCGACAATTGACGAAAGTTCATCACCGGTGCCTCCATCAATATCGACGGCGGCAGCAGTGCCGCAGTGTAGAAGAGGTATAACCTCAACCTAGGAGAGTCTGCCATGCAAAAGGCCACCATCAACGACCGCGACTGGTCCGCCCTCACTCTGGGCGAGCGCATCCGCCATGTCGAACTCGAAGGATACCTAGTCATTCCCGACCTGCTCAGCCCCGAGCACATCGCCCGTCTCAAGGCCCAGGCCGAAACCTGGGAGACCAAGCCGCGCGACTACAGTCCGCACCAGCGCGGCAAGTCCCAGATCCAGTTTGAAGGGGGCCCTGTGACCGATCTCATCGCCCATCCGCCGACCGTTGATTTTTTGCGCCAGGTCTTCGGCGACGAGATCGTCTTTCTCAGCTACGGGTACGACCGCTCCGAGCCCGGCACGCCCGGTATCAGCCTGCACACGGACGGGCAGCCCTACGGCTCGCAAATTTTCGGGAACAACGGCAGTTGTCCCTTCACCATCCGCGTGCTCTACTACCTCGATGACCTGACGCCCGAAGTGTCGCCTTTCCGCGTCATTCCGCGCTCCCATTTGTGCATGCACGCCGACGCCAATCCGTACCTGCGCTACGAGCGCCATCCCGAGGAGGTGGTGGTGCCGTGCAAGGCCGGCGCGGCGGTTTTTCTCAACCACCGCGCTTTCCACGGCACTTGGCCCAACAGAGGCCAGTACACGCGCTCGGTGCTGGCGATTGCGTACCGCCCGGCTTGGGCCGGCCCCATTGCCGAGGTCGAGAACTGGAACGAAGAGGATCTGGCCGGGCTGCCCGAGTCGGTGCGTCCTTTTTTCACCGATCCCAATACGCGGCACTGGGACTTTGGTGTGCCCAACAAACCCGATAATATGCCGAGCGCGGCACCGGGAGTGAATCCCAGCCGCTGGCAGCAGGCCTGAGAAGCCGTCTAACCGCCGCTAGGAAGACTCGAGCGTCGGGTAGAACGGCAGGGGCCACTCGTTCGGATGCACGCCGGTGATCTGGTCGCCGCGCCAGGCAAAGTGGTAGGTGTCTCCGGCCGCCATGGTCTCTTGCGTGCGGCGGGTTGGCAGGGCATGGCGCAGGACGATCTGGCTGTTGACGCTTACTTGCCGGCGTCCGAGATAGGCGAATGACCCCACCATGTGCAGGGCCGCTGGGCGGCCGTCGACCTCGATGCGGACCGATTCCGGGGGTGCCCACCCGGGCACGCGGATCAGGACATTGTCGTGGATGCGGGGCCGCACCGCGAGGGTGGCCTCGGCGCTTCTGTCCGCTTTGATCTCGACCGCGTCGTCGGCGTAGTCGAAGTGCATGTACACGATGAGACCAGCCTCTTCGAGGGCGCTGATGTGCTGGTAGATCGCGCTCATGGTGTGGACGATTTCGGCCGTGCCGCTGGGATTGTACCCCTTGCCAGCGTGGGGGTAGTCGTTGCCTCCCCAGCCGCCGAGCGCCCTAGAGGGAATTTCCAGGTCTGGGTTGGCGTGGATATCGGCTTGGGTGATCTGGCCCGGGAAAAGCCGGGCGCGCACCAGCCGCTCGACGTCGTCGTAGCACTCGGTATGCGCGGTATAACGCGCCATCCACAGGGCGAGCCGGGCGGCCGCGCCCGTGGATTCGGTGTTGGCCATGAGATTGCCCGATTGGTCGAGGAAGCGCGTCTGGCCCATATCGTGGGCGACCCAGCCGCATTCATTGACCAGCGCGGGGACGCCGGCCCGGTACGTGCGCACCACTGCGTCGACGTATTCGGACTGGTGGGTCTTGCAACCAAAGAGCAGCAGGCCGCACAGGGTGTACAGGTGGGATTGGCGGTCGCCGATAGCCCGGTGCGCCAGTTCGTCGGGGATGGTGCCGTCGGGGGCAGTGGCGTACGCGAGGTGAAAGCGGGCCAGGTCCTCGGCCAGTTCCATGGCCAGGGCGTCGCCCGTGGCCTCGTAGTACCACACCAGGGCCTCGATGCAGCGGCCGTGCTGGACGGTCAGGGCAAAGCGGCCCTCGTTGGAGGGCTTGTGTCCCGGGTCCTCGTTTTCGCCGCCGGTGAAGTAGCGGGCGTAGTCGAACTGGTCGAAGTCCCAGGTGAAGTCCGGCTTGAGGCCGCGGCGGATCGATTCGAGGTACTTGCGACCGGCTTGGTGGGCCCAGGCGTTGTTGCGGTACTGGGCTAGGGCGGCAAAGGTCAGGATGCCCTCGCGCAGGCTGTGGAGTTCGAATTTGATGGGGTGCCAATCCAGGCCCGGCGGCACCCAGAGGAGCCCGTCGGCATTGTCGGTGAGCCAGTGGAGATTGCGCAGGTTGGCCCCTTCCACGTGTGCGGGGATGGCAAAGTTAGTGGCGCGTTCAAGGCGCAGCATGGCGTCCCACCAGCGACCCAGATCGTGGGTGATGGCCCAACTGCCCGTGGGCAGGTAGTCGCGCTCCGGGTCGAGCCAGCCCAGCAGGTGCTGGCCCCCCAATTCCATTGATTCTCTCAATTGCATGGCGTGGTCCTTTGCAGGCGCTCCCAAAAATCGGGCAGTTTGAGACAAAATGAAAGTTCTATCGGGTGTCCAATATTCTTAAAACCCCCGTCGGGCTGTCTTGCGAAGCGGTCGAGCGGCTTGGGTGTCCAGCGTTTTTCGAGGGCGAGACGCCCTCGATCCCAGATGTTGTGAGCCGAGTGAGAAAACGAAACCCTAGTTTTAAGAACGCTTCTTAGTGAAAGTCAATGAGAAAGGATACCACCATGTTCGTCGTCCGTGCATTAGCATCAATCGCCCTCGTCTTCCTTCCCCTCTCTGCTACAGCCCAGATTACCCTTTCTCCCGACGATTTGCGCCTATCCTTGGGCATGACTTGGGAACAAGAAATCGCCACAGTCCTTAGCAGCCTAGAGGACACCGACTTCGACGTCGGCTCTGCCGGTGCCGACCAGTCCTCAGACCTCACCGGATCCATCTCCAACAGCATACTTGCCTTTGTCCGCAGTTCGGTCCTCTCCTTGGAGCAGGTCCCCGACGCTCGCCGATTACGCCATCTATAACATTGCTACTGCGCCCAATGCCACTGGTGGAACGGACGAGATTGAGACGTACCACTATTTCCAGCAGAGACTAAGCAGACTTTCGCCAGCGGCAACATCCCGCCGACTACGGCCACCCAAATCGCCCGCCTCACCGAAATATCTAGCCCGGCCACCGCGATAGCTGTCGAGAGTTGGGGAGCACTCAAGGGCAAGTTCGCCGAATAGATTGATTTACTATTCCCACTTTGTTTGTACGTGTGGATAGGCGCGCAGCCGTTGGTCGGCACTGATTAGCACCAGATTGTGCATCCGCGCTGTGGCGACGATCATTATTGACACAATTTCTGTGTTACACTATTCTTGCGTTATAGAGACCATCACGGACCGTCCCCGGTCCTGATTAGCAGTTATATGCTGCGGATACTGGAGGTCTAGCATGAAGAACATCACCATCACCCTACCGGAGGATGTCGCCCGGTGGCTGCGGGTCAAGGCCGCCGAGAACGAGCGCAGCGTCTCCAAATGGCTGGCCGAACTGCTGGAAAGTATGCAGCGCCAAGAAGACGAGTACGAGGTCGCAATGGAACGCTTTTTGACGCGGGCGCGGAAACCCCGAAAAATCGAGTGGATCGACGGGCGCAAGCCGACGCGGGAGGAACTGTATGACCGGCCCGGTCTTCGTTGACACCAACGTATTCGTCTATCTGCACGACGACTCGGAACCCCAAAAGAAAACTCGCGCGGACGAGTGGATCTCGCTGCTCGTACGTGGCCGCTCTGGTCGCGTGAGTTTTCAGGTTCTGCAGGAACTCTACTCCACCCTCACAAGCAAGCGGCGGCTGAAGGTCGATGTGGCAGAGGCCCGATTAATCGTACGGGAACTGGCAGTGTGGCAACCGGTAGCCGTTGACCTAGCGATGCTGAAACGAGCTTGGCTCTTGCAGGACCGCTTTCCCTTGTCTTGGTGGGACGCGCTCATCATCGCCGCCGCGCAGACCTGCGAGTGCAAGGTTCTGCTGACCGAGGACCTGCAGCACGGCCAAGAGTTCGGCGCGGTTCGGGTGGTCAATCCGTTTGACTCGCCGGATCGAACGCCGGAAGAGATACTGGCAGCCTCGGCGGTGTGAGCGCCCGCCTCTATACTCCATAGTCAGAAAAACGCCTCCTGATCAGCCCCGTTATACCACCGCCGGCCGCGGCCCGCCCGTCGCCCAATCCAACAGCTCGACGGTGTGGACGACCGGGACCTCGGCGTGGGCGGCGATCTGTTCCATGCAGCCGATGTTGCCCGCCGCCACGATCTGCGGCGCAACGCTGGCGATGTGCTCTACTTTGCGCGCTTGCAGTTGTTGCGCCAAGTCGGGGCGCAGCATGTTGTACGTGCCCGCGCTGCCGCAGCAGATGTGGCCTTCGGGCACCTCGACGACCTCAAAGCCCGCGGCCTGCAGCAGTTGCCTCGGCGGCTCGGTGACGTGCTGGCCGTGTTGGAGGGAACAGGCGTCGTGATACGCCACCTTCAGGGCCGGAGCGTTGTTGGCCTCGCCCAATCCCAATTGCGCCACCACCTCGGAAACGTCTCGCACCCGCTTCACTACCGCCTTGGCTTTGTCGGCCCACTGCGGATCGTGGCGGAAGATGTGATCGTATTCTTTGATGGCCGTGCCGCATCCCGACGTGTTGAGCACAATCGCGTCCAAGCCCGCTTCCAGCTCGCGATGCCAAACCGCAATGGCGTGCTGCATCAGCTTGAGGCTGCGTTTGCGCTCGCCCATGTGAAAAGTCAGCGCGCCGCAACAGCCCATATCCGGCGGAATGACCACCTCAGCCCCCAACCGCGTCAGCAGCCGCACGGTCGCGTCGTTGATCTGCGGTCCCAACACCTGTTGGACGCACCCGGTGAGCAAGGCCACGCGCAGCCGCGTCGCGCCCTCGGCTGGCACGACTCCGGGCCGGGCTCCAGTGGCTGGCGGCGGCAATCGCTTGGGTGCCATCTCCAACAGCGGCCGCATGGCGCGGGGCATCAGGAAGGAGAAAGCGCGGCCCACCCTAGACATTTTGAGTGCCAAGCGCGTGCGGCCGGGGTAGGGCAGCATCCGCGTCAGCAGGGCGCGCAGCAGGCGGTCGGCCAAGGGCCGCTTGACGAGCTGATCTAGCCTCGGTCGGGCCATTTCCAAGAGGAGCGAATAATCTACGCCGCTCGGGCAGGTGGTCTCGCACGCGAGGCAGCCGAGGCAGTTGTCGATGTGCTCGACCGTTTGCCGGCTCGGGGGGATGTCCTCTTCGAGCATGCTTTTGATGAGGTAAATGCGGCCGCGCGGCCCTTCGAGTTCGTTGCCGGTGAGCAGGTAGGTGGGGCAGGTGGCATTGCAAAAGCCGCAGTGGACGCAGGCGCGCAAGACCTTTTCGGACGCTTCAACCTCTGGGTCTTGGAGCAGATGGGGGGGAATGGTCGTGCGCATAGGTCAGCTCAGTTCGTCCCGCAGCCAGCGCGCTAGGGCCTTGTCGGGCGCGCTAATTTCCGCGAGCGATGTGTAGTAGTAGGTTTCCCAGCCGTCTTCTGGCAGGCCGGTGAACAGCATCAGGTTCAGGGGATAGTTTTCGGAATCCGTGCAGCGGCGGAAGTCGTCGCGGAAGAGAAAGGTCGGCTTGCCGAGGGCAATGGCCGCTCCCAACTCGACCATCACCCCCTCGTCTGGGGGCGTGCCGTTGACAATGGCGAAGATCGCGTCGGCCTCGACCACGTCGCGCAAGTCAGCTTGGCCGACCTCATAGGCCCAGCCCGGCGCGGAAAAATCGACTTGGTTGTTGCGGGCAAAAGGCTCCCAGACCTCAGCTCCCAAGGCCTCTAAGGCAGAGACGAACTGGGGCAGGAGCCGCTCCTTCCATTGGGGCGAGAATCCATACGGGCTGGCGAGATAGAGGGTCTTTTTCATTCTATGCTCCGGCGTTGTGTATTGTACGACCTATATTCTGTATATAGGCAGTGCAACGCAAATGCTCAGTACATGCGAAACGAGGCGTCTCTTCATGGAAAAGCCGTCCCACATCCTCCGCGAGGATACTCCACTCGCCCCCCTCACCACTATGGGCCTCGGCGGCCCCGCGCGCTACTTGGCCGATTGCGTCTCCCTAGATGAGATGCGCGTCTGCTTGGCGTGGGCGGCGGCTGAGAGCTTGCCCGTGCAAGTGCTCGGCGGCGGCAGCAACGTGCTTTTTGCCGACGCGGGGTACAGCGGCTTGGTGCTCAAAGTGGGACTCTACGGCGTGGTGTTCAATGGCGAGACCGTCGAGGTAGCGGCTGGCGAGGATTGGGATGGCTTTGTCCAGTGCTGCGTGGAGCGCGGCTTGGCTGGCGTGGAGTGCCTTTCGGGTATCCCTGGGTCGGTGGGTGCGACGCCCATCCAAAACGTGGGCGCGTATGGCCAAGAAGTAAAAGACACCATCGTGGAAGTGCGGGCACTCGACCGACAGACCTTGGAGGAAATCGCATTTGCCCCTGCCGAGTGCGGCTTTGCCTACCGCCAGAGCCGCTTTAAGGGGGCCGACCGCGACCGCTTTATTGTGACCTCGGTGACGTATCGCTTGGATGCTGGCGGTCAGCCGCAAATCCGCTACCCGGAGCTGCGTCGGCACGTGAACGACGACCGTCCGACCTTAGCCATTGTGCGCGACGCTGTGCTTGGGCTCCGTCGCGGCAAGTCCATGGTCATCGACCCGCAAGACCCCAACTCCCGCTCCGTCGGTTCTTTCTTCTTAAATCCAGTCATTGACGCGGAAGCCTTTGCCGCATTAAAGGACCGCTACCCCAATGTCCCTCACTTTCCCGATTCGGCTGGCGTCAAGGTTCCGGCTGCTTGGCTCGTCGAGCAAGCGGGATTTCACAAGGGGTTGCAAAGGGGCGGGGTTGGCATCTCAGAGCGACACGCGCTGGCGTTGGTAAATCGCGGCGGCACGACCCGCGAAATTCTTGCCTTGGCCGGTGAGATTCGGGACGCGGTGGAACAGACCTTTGGGATTCGTCTGGAGCGGGAGCCGGTGTTGGTGGAGGGTGAGGGATGAGCGAGGCTGTTGCTCGGCATAAAATCGACCAGTTGCTTGAAAGCGCTGGTTGGCGATTCTTCGACGACGACAATGGACGGGCCAATATCCGCTTGGAGGCGCATGTCGCCCTCAAACGCGACGACCTCGACAGCTTAGGCGATAATTTTGAGCGTTCCGGTCGAGGATTTGTCGATTTCCTGCTCCTCGACGACCGGGGTTTTCCGTTGATCGTGTTGGAGGCCAAGTCCGAGGACAAAGACCCGTTGGTCGGTAAGGAGCAGGCCCGCCGCTACGCCCGCTCGCTGAACTGCCGCTTCGTCATCCTCTCCAACGGCAATCTGCACTACTTCTGGGACCTAGAACGCGGCAATCCGCATATCATTACGGCGTTCCCATCGCCGGATTCGGTGGAAGGGTACAAACAGGTCGAGCCTAACTCACAGCGCCTGATCGATGAGCAAGTTGGCGACGACTATATCGTCCTCACGCAGCGGCCTAGCTATGCGGCGGAGGCTGGATGGCGCAACGAGGCCGAGCGTTTCGGATACATCCAGACGCACGGCCTGCGCTTTTTGCGCGATTACCAGCTACGAGCGATCCACGGTTTGCAGCGGGCGGTCCGAGACGGACGCGACCGATTCCTGTTCGAGATGGCTACCGGCACCGGCAAGACGCTAGTGGCCGCCGCTGTTATCAAGCTGTTTCTCCGCACTGGCAACGCCCGCCGCGTCCTCTTCTTGGTAGATCGGCTGGAGTTAGAAGACCAAGCGGCGAGCAAGTCGTTTGTCCCGTACTTGGCGAACGACTTTGACACGGTCATCTACAAGGAGAAACGCGATGACTGGCGTCGAGCGCACATTGTGGTCACGACCGTTCAGTCGCTGCTGTTCAACAACAAGTACCAGTCGCTGTTTTCGCCGACGGACTTCGACTTGGTGATTTCGGATGAGGCGCACCGGTCCATCAGCGGCAACGCCCGCGCCGTGTTCGATTACTTCGTTGGGTACAAGCTGGGGCTGACCGCTACGCCCCGAGACTACCTCAGAGGCACCCATGCGAGCGGCCCGCATGTGCGCGACCCGCGCGAGGTGGAGCGCCGGTTGTTGCTCGATACCTACCGCACCTTCGGCTGCGAGAGTGGCGAGCCGACGTTCCGCTACTCACTGCGCGATGGGGTGCGCGATGGGCATCTGATCAACCCTCGGGTCGTTGACGCACGAACGGAGGTGACCACCCAGCTTCTCGCCGATAAGGGCTTTGTGGTGTCTTTCACTGATGACGAAGGAGAGCAGCAGGAGGAAGCGTTCAAAAAACGCGATTTCGAGCGGGAGTTTTTCTCGGAAGCCACCAACGCGGTCTTCTGCCGGACTTTCTTGGAGAATGCGCTCCGCGATCCGATTAGCGGGGAGATCGGGAAGTCCATCGTCTTCGCGGTAAGCCAAGAGCACGCGGCCAAGCTAACGCAGTTCTTCAACGAGATCGCCGACCGCATGTTTCCGGGCCAGTACCAGTCGGATTTTGCGGTTCAGGTTACGTCGCATGTGAGGGATGCCCAGCAATTCACGGTCAACTTTGCCAACAACAATCTCTTGGGGTCCGGCAACTTTATGCGCGAGTACCGGACGAGCAAGGCGAGAGTATGCGTAACTGTTGGCATGATGACCACTGGCTACGACTGCACCGACATTCTTAATTTGGGCCTGTTCAGGCCGATATTCTCGCCGACGGATTTCGTCCAGATCAAGGGGCGCGGCACCAGAAAGCACAACTTCCTCGACCAGATGATAGGGCACCGCCCCACAGACGTTGTCGCTGAGCCGGAGAAGACCACCTTCAAGCTGTTCGACTTCTTCGGCAACTGCCAATACTTCGAGAACGAGTTCAACTACGACGAGATATTGGAATTGCCTCGGCTGCGAGATAGAGGTAGAGAGGACGGGGACGATCCAAGGCCGGTTGTATATGCCGGCACCTACGAGCACTTGGGAAGCGACTTCCTATCGACGATCGAGCAAGAGCAGGTCGGCTCCGAGGGGATGAGAATTGATCGGATGTTCTTCGACCGCTTTGCCGACGAGGTGCGCGACAACGACTTCATTGCCCAAGCTATCGAGGCGGGCCAATGGGATCGCGCCATCGACTATGTGAATCAGGAAGTTTTCGACAAGCCCGAGGAGTACTACACCCTCACCAAGCTGCGCCAAGCCGCTGCGGTGGATCGTCGCGTAACCTTGCGCGAGATACTGGAGAAAGTCTTTGATCTCATCCCGCGTTTTAAGTCTAGGGACGAGCTGCTCGAAGAGGAGTTCGCCAAATTTGTCGCCGATTACAAGCCCGACGAGGCCGAGTCTATCGCGGCGATCAGGGCGTACTTCAAGGCGTACCTGACCAGCGGACAGACCCGAGACATCATTGAGAATCGGAGCTTTGCCGAGCTGGCAACCAATTCGGCCTTTTCCTCCCGCGACTTTCGCGCGGTGCCGGAGCCGTACCGCAGGCTCGTTCCCGAGTATGTCAAGGATTACGTGTCCTTGAACCAATTCACCGTCTAGAAAGGGTACACGACGTTCGAGCCGTGAAGATTCAGCTATCGAGCCTTTTTGATATGGGAGTGAAGCTTTGAGTACGGAGTTCCCACAGCCCCAGCCAGATGTCCTGCCAGAACAGTTCCACCGTCTCGCAGAAATTGTACGTGAGGAATGCGCTCATTTTTCCTCAGTACGAGAGATCGTTCTACATCCTGCGTATCAGCAGATCATAGGCATGGGGCCGCCAGCGCTGCCGTTGATTCTTAGAGAACTCGAACACAAGCCGGAACACTGGTTTTGGGCACTTAGGTCGATTGCACGAGAAGATCCCGTGCTTCCCGATCATCGGGGCGTTGTCGCAGAGATGACCCAAGATTGGCTGAAGTGGGCGCGCAGGAAAGGGTTGCGCTGGTGAATCTGGAATGCTTGTTCCCGAGGCTCCGTAGCGCCACATGCAAGATCACCAATCCGGATTTCTAATCCGCGATTAACGTCTTTATCCGAAAAAACCGTGAATGGCATCCATTTTTCCCGGTTCATTCACGGATATTTGCCAATATACCGTGAATGCGATACAATAATGATATGGCGACCACAGAGCCGATAAGAAGCCGCATCCAAGGCTTGAAACGAGCGTACGATACCTTGCGCCAAGGCAAGGAATCGCTGCTGTCGATGATCGACGAAGTGGAGATCCCTGAGAGCGTGTACAACTCGAACGCGATTGAGAATTCAACCCTTACTCTTGAGGAGACAGAGAAAATCCTGTTGGACCAGATGTTGTCCCGAAATGTGTCTGTGCAGGAAGTCTTCGAGGCGAAAAATCTAGCCCGCGTCACGGAATACAAACGGACCAAAGCTAAAGACAGTGAGTTGAGCAAAGATCTGATACTACTTTTGCATCAGATGCTTATCGGCGGCATTAATGATGCCATCGCCGGACGCTTTCGAGAGCAGGGGGAATACGTGCGGGTGGGGACTCATATTGCGCCGGCACCCGAGCATGTCGAGCGCATGATAGATGACATCCTCGTCGAGTATTCCAGCGATCTCGGCACCTACTTCCTCGATAAAATTGCCCGATTTCACTTGGATTTTGAGACCATCCATCCCTTTTGCGACGGCAATGGCCGCTTGGGGCGAATTCTCATCAATTTTCAACTTATCCAGCTCGGACTGCCGCGTCTTATTATTCGCAACTCGGAAAAGGAGCGGTATTATCAGGCGTTCAGGGACTATGGGGACCGCCAAACGACTAGGACGATGGAAGATATTATGGCGTTGGCGCTCGTAGAGTCGCTGCACAAGAGGCTGAGTTATTTACAGGGGGAGGCCATTATCCGGCTGTCGGATTATATCAAACAGCATGGGCTCTCGGCACCCGCAGTCACCAACGCTGCCCGTCGCCAGACCATTCCCGCTTTTCGGGAGAAGGGGGTGTGGAAGATTGGGGCAGAATTCGTTTATCGGACCTAATATGCTCGACACCGCTACCAAACGCCGCATTGACACGGCCCGCGACATTCTCGTCGGCAAGGTGCCCGACCCTAAAAGCCAAGTGGAGCAAATCACCATCGCGCTCATCTACAAGTTCATGGACGACATTGACGCCGCGAGCGAGGAGTTGGGCGGGCAGCGCACGTTTTTTGCCGGCGACTTTGCCCGCTATGGCTGGCCTCAACTGGTGCGCGCTGGCTTGGGCGGCCACGAGACCTTGAATCTGTACGCCGAGGCGATCACCCGGATGCCGGAAAATCCGGGCATTCCGCCGCTGTTCCGCGACATCTTCAACAACGCCTATTTGCCCTACCGCGACCCGGAGACTTTGCGCGCCTTTCTCAAGGTCATTGACGAGTTTACGTACGATCACAGCGAGCGGCTCGGCGATGCTTTTGAATATCTGCTCTCGGTTCTTGGCTCGCAGGGGGACGCTGGGCAATTCCGCACTCCGCGCCATATCATCGACTTCATTGTCGCCGTTGTTGATCCGAAGAAAGACGAAACTATTCTCGACCCGGCCTGTGGCACTGCCGGGTTCCTGATTTCGTCGTACAAGCATATTCTCAAGGCCAATATCGACGACGAGGGCAATAGTACGCTCACGCCAGATGAAAAGGGGACACTCGCGGCCAATTTCAAGGGCTATGACATCTCGCCCGATATGGTGCGGCTGTCGCTGGTGAATCTGTATCTGCACGGCTTTGTCGAGCCGCATATCTCCGAGTACGACACCCTGACCAGCGAGGAGCGCTGGAACGAGTATGCCGACGTGATTTTGGCCAATCCGCCGTTTATGTCGCCGAAGGGCGGCATTCGTCCGCATCGCCGCTTTTCGGTGCAATCCAAACGCAGCGAAGTGCTGTTTGTCGATTACATGGCCGAGCATCTGACGCCTACGGGGCGCGCCGGTATCATTGTGCCGGAGGGCATTGTCTTTCAGAGCCAGACCGCCCATAAGCAGCTACGCAAGATGCTGGTGGAGAATTATCTGGTGGCTGTTATCTCGCTGCCGGCGGGCGTGTTCCAGCCCTATTCGGGGGTCAAGACATCCATTCTGCTGCTGGACAAGGCGCTGGCGCAAAAGACGGATCGCATTGCCTTTTTTAAGGTGGAGAACGATGGGTTTGGTTTGGGGGCGCAGCGGCGGGAGATTGCGGAGAATGACTTGCCGCAGGTGAGGGAGGAGCTTGGCGAGTATCTGGGGCAGCTACGGGCGGGGGAGTCGGTGACGAGCGATGGTGTGGCGGAACCTAAAGTGGAGTACACGGCCACGCTGGGGCTGGTCGCCGAGAAGGAGAAGATTACGGGGGGAGGGGAGTATAATCTGAGCGGGGAAAGGTACCGGGAAACGACTAATTACGCCAGTATGAAGTGGCCGATGGTGGAATTGGGGGATGTTTGCGATGATATTTTGAGCGGTGGTACACCTTCAACAAAGAATGAAGCCTACTGGAACGGCGATATTCCATGGATTACAAGTGCAGACATCGTGAATGTCAAGACAGCAAAACCGCGGAAATACATCACAGAAGAAGCCATAAGCGAATCAGCCACTAACTTAATCAAAAAAGGGAATGTCATAGTTGTAACAAGAGTTGGACTGGGAAAATTATTCAGGAATGATTTCGACGTTTGCATAAGCCAAGATTCTCAAGGACTAATTTTGAAAGATGCGGTTAATGCAGATTACCTTGTGTACGTTCTCAAGGATAGAGTCGAAAACTTTAAAAAAGTTAGTCAGGGTTCAACAATACAAGGTGTCACAAAAGGACAGTTGTCAGAAATCCAAATTCCCCTGCCGCCGTTGGAGGTGCAGCGGGAGATTGTGGCGGAGATTGAGGGGTATCAGCGGGTGATAGACGGGGCGCGGGCGGTGATTGACAACTATCGGCCGCAGATTGTGGTTGATCCTGAGTGGCCGATGGTAGAGTTGGGGGCGTTGTGTAAGATCGGTGGAAGTATTACCAAGGAAGTGGATCCCCTATGTCCTTACTTTGGAGCTGACAGTATAGAATCGAATACTGGTAAGAGGCTGTCTGAAAACTCCATTTTTTCTATTTGATCCGTTTGAGTAGCAAGTGGATCATGGCAATCTGAATCAAGGCCTCGCTATGGCGGGTCAACACCTCATAATCTCGGGCATGGCGGCGAAAATTCATCAACCACGCAAACGTGCGCTCGACGACCCAACGACGTTTGACTACGGTAAATCCGCCGCCTTGTTTGGCGACGACTTCCAAGTCTATTTTGTGCGTCTTTTTTAGGTTGGCCACCCACGTTCGGATCGGATCGCCTCGATAGCCGCCATCGACCCACAGTTTGCGTAACCGGGGTACGTCGGGAGTACTATAGCGGGTCAACACCTGCTTCAAGCCGTCGCGATCGTCTACATCGGCGGCGGTGACCACCACCTCTCTAAGCAAGCCCGAGGTGTCGACCAACAGATGACGTTTACGTCCTTGGATCTTTTTGCCGGCGTCATAACCGGTTGTTTTACCGTGGGTTGCCGTCTTGATCGTCTGACTATCGACACAACCAGCCGACGGCTGAGGGGCCCGTCCGTTAAGGCGGCGTTCTCGCTGGGTGAGTCGATCCAATACCTGTGGCCAGACCCCTTGTAGACTCCAGCGACGAAAGTAATCATACACCGTTTTCCACGGCCCAAAGCAAGAAGGCAGCAGCGCCCAAGGACACCCGGTCTTGGTCAAATACAAAAGGCCGTTGACCATCTGGCGTTGATCCCGCGGCGGCCGACCCGGACCGTTCGGTTGCCAAGTCGAAGCCGGCAGCAACGGTTCGATCCGCCGCCATTGCGCATCGGTTACATCGGTGGCATATTGGCCACTAGGCGTACTCATCATACGAGCCTTTCTGTTCAGATTTTGTAGCGAAACCTGAATATGGCCCGATGAGTACGCCGATTCAAATACGGGCTACAGCAAGGGTTTTCAGACAGCCTCTAAGCTCGTTAAAGTGGAGACGATTCAGGCTCAAGGAGTCAGTGGGCCGGTCTATGAATTCTCAGGTGAGCGCCTACTCTACAGCAAAATTCGCCCATATCTCAACAAATTGGCTATTGTTGACCTTCATGGATACAGTAGCTCCGACATGTATCCTCTGATCCCGAATTATTCGAGAGTCCAAGCCTCTTATCTGGCTAACTATATGCTGTCTGAAGCGTTCAATAAACAAATTCAGCATTACTACGAGCGAGCAAGCATTCCAAAGATTAACCGGTCGCAGTTGTTCAAGACCAAGATTCCGCTTCCTCCCCTCGAAACCCAGCAAGCCATCGTCGCCGAAATCGAAGCCGAGCAGTCTCTTGTCGCCGCTAATCGGGAGTTGGTGGAGCGGATGGAGGGGAAGATTCGGGGGGCGATTGGGCGGGTGTGGGGCGGTTAATCTACCAAGATGACATCAGATTAATAGGTATATTTCTTAAATCTCAGGACGAAAGATTCCGGTAACTCTCGAAATCCTTTTTGGCAAGGTGTACACAATCACATGAGACATATCCCCACATCCTTATACATTGATACGGAGGTGTTCAAGCGTCAGGGACTGCGTTTGGATACAAACGACTTTAACTCACTGAAGGACACATTCGTCAAGGGAGGACTACGTTTATTGATTCCGGCCATGATGGAACGCGAGATTCTTCGGCATTATTGGAGGCAAGCCGAAGAATGTGCAGACGCGGTTCATAAGGCACAACAGAAGCACCCTATGCCGTTCTTGAAGATGTGGACGCCACGGCCTAAAAACGAGGTTATAGATGAATGTTTCAATGAGCTTAAATCACAGTGGGAGCAGTTCAAGTCACATTTCGTTGTTGAGGAGCTACCACTTGTTGGGGATATCGACCGCGTCGTGGATTGGTATTTTTCGGTTGAGCCACCATTTTCTAAGAATAAGAATAAGGAATTTCCCGACGCCTTCATTCTGAGTGCGCTAGAATCATATCACAATGACCACAAGGCAAACATCGCTGTGGTGAGTGGGGATGGTGACTTTGGTAAATCCTGTAAGATTCGGCGTTACATATATCATTTTGACAGTCTCAAAGAATATGCCAGCGCGTTTAAACCCGAATTCACAAGGGAGCAGCATTTAATCGAAGAACCTGTCGATCCGACTCAATCGATTGTCACCGAGGATTTGCAGGAGCTAAAAGCCATATTAGGTCGAGGAGATGGTGCTACTCAGGTCGAGATTGATCGAGTGATAAAGCTATTACAATCTCGTGGCGATAACTATCGCTATTTCTTTAATAATGCAGATGAGCCGATGTGGATTCCTCACCTGAAGGCCAGTGGACTATTGGACAATCTACCGGAAGTTGAACAAACTGAAGATGGAAGTTTAAAGATTCCTGATTGGCCACCGATTTACTATCTCGAGAGAGTTTGTGACTCAGCTCGTGAGGAAGTCTTTACCATATTGGAAGGACTACCTGAAAACACTAATCCACGTGTGCTTGAGGGAATTGTGACCATAGTTCTGAAGTCGGATGATACGAATGATCTGATGCGTCTTTCTGAGAAAATTCTGGCCTTTGTAGATCATTCTCGATGGGGCCATGAGAAAATTATACAATTAGTTAATAGGCTTTCGCTTATGGACAGGCGTTTTGGAGGATTTTCAGAATCATTTTTACTCAAGGTAGTTGAGTTCCAACCCGACCAGCAAGCCGAGGACAAACAGGCTCGACGCAGAGCGAATCCCGAAGATTGGACAACTCGGCTGGAGCCACGACCACGCTTTGATGAGTGGGAGTATTGTCAAATACTGGAAAAAGGTGTCCGACCTTTAGCGGAGCGAGAGCCTTACTCAATAGCTCGAATATTGCTTGATGCCACCGCGACTATGATACGCCTATTTTATCAGGACGATCTTGAAGAGAGCAGTAGTAATGATCTTACCTTTTTTTTATTCAGGCGTGTGAACGAACTTGGCGGTGGGCCTCCAAACTCGAAGGATATTCTTGTTCATACGCTAACGTTCGCCTGTGAAAAAGTTTACGAGAAAGCGCCGGAAGCCGCGTCAGCACTGGATCAAGCGTTGCGAAACCAGAGTTGGGGTATTTTTATACGCATCTGCCAGCATCTTTACTCACTGCATCTAAATGAACAGACTAAGCCTTGGATTCGTGAGATGATCCTTGCCCACGAAGATTACGATAAATGGGATCACCGCTTTGAGTTTCAGCACATGATTCGCCTAGCATGTGAAAAATTCGGCGATAGTTTGCTCACCAAGGCCGAAAAGGAGCGAATATTTGAGACTATCCTTAGCGGGCCATCGGAGCAGCATTTTCGGGATCGGGCAGGAGATCGTTTTACCGAAGAATCATTTGAAGAACGGAAACGCCACTTCCACAGAATGCAACTAAATCCATTTGCTTCAGTACTCTTCGGCAAATACAGCGAATACTTTGAAGAACTAAATGCGGAAGAAGAAAAGCCGATTACGGATGACGACTATGGACCTTATAGATTAGGAGATGTGAAGCAAGTAGAGGAGCGTAGTCCGAAGCCGGCTGACGAACTGGATGAAATGTCAGATGAGGAAATCCTTTCGTTCTTGAACGAATGGGAAAATGTTGATCGCGATCCTGATGAGTGGTGGGTACACATCAATTTCGAAGGGCTTGCCCAAGCGTTTCAGTCGATTTTTAAAGAGGTTATCATACCTAACGAATCGCGGCTACACTTCTGGACCGAAAATCGGGACCAATTGAAGAGACCTATCTATGTCGAGGCGATAGTGTCTGCCATCCAAGAGCAAGTAAAACTCAAGCAATTCGACAAGCTCGATCAATGGTTCGATCTCTGCGAATGGGTATTGTCCCATCCTGACCAGCCAAAGGAAGAAGAAGTCAATCGTAGCGATGTATCCAGGGAGCATCCAGACTGGCAAAGTTCGCGTCAAGCAGTGGGCGATTTTGTCGGAATGTGCCTGAAAGAGGATGTCAATGTCCCAATCTCAATGAGTCAGCGTCTCGTCTCTTTGTTGGATAAGCTTTGCACCCAATACGACAGGCGACTGGATGAGGATGATCCCGTTTTTACAAATCGAGACGACCAACTAACCGAAGCGATCAATAATACACGAAGTAAGGCACTGGAGCATTTGGTCGATTTCGGTTACTGGGTGCGCCGCCAATCGGGGGATAATCAAGCGGATACGCCTGAAGTTTTTACTATCCTCGATAAGCGACTCGGTTCGGAATGCAAGTACGCACTGACACTGCCTGAATATGCCCTCCTTGGACTGAATTACGGCCGCATCTGCGATTTGAATCGAGAATGGGCGGTCCAGCATAAGAGAGATCTTCTTCCGCAAGAGAAAATACCAGCATGGACGGAAGCCTTTGAAAATTTCCTCCGGTATAATCGGCCATACAAACAGGTCTTTGATATTGTCCGGGACGACATTGAGTTCGCACTTGAGAACATTGATAAATTCAAGACGGACAGCACAGATACTCTCGGCGAACACTTATTTACCTACTATCTATGGGAAGTTTATCCACTTACGGGAGATAGCAGTTTGTTGGAAGAATTTTACAAAAAGACCAAGGAAGACAAAGATCGCTGGTCTCACTTGTTTAATCATATAGGGATCTCCTTGAAAAACAGCGATAAGCAACTGGAAGCGGGCCTTAAACAGAGAACCATCGACTTCTTCAACTGGCGCTTTGAGAAAAAGGAACCATCCGAACTTAAAGAATTTACGTTTTGGCTGGGGGCAGAGTGCTTGGACGCCGACTGGCGTCTGACTTCGTTATCGAATATCCTCGATATAAGCGGATTAAAGGATATCAAAATATATATGCAGATAGATGTCCTACGAGAGATGATTGAGGATCATACTACACTGGTCGTAGAGTGTTTTGCCAAGCTAACTGATTTCGCTGTCAAAAATGACGAGAGCCTTTATATTCCAACCAATGAAGCGAAACCTATCCTCCGAGCCGGACTGAAAAGCGACGATGAAACTGTACAAGAAAATGCCAAACGGGCTCGCGAGAACCTACTTCGATGCGGGTGCTTTGACCTTTTGAACTTGGAAGACTAATACCATCTGTTCGTCATCTACGAGAACCACGCCTTAGTCAATCAGGAGAGAATGCTATGGTAACGGTTACTTTTGAACTGCGAGAAGATATGCTTTCGTCGGTGCGGAAACATCCCGAGCGTTTCACCCAAGAGTTGCGTTTGGCTACCGCTGTGAAATGGTACGAGATGGGGCTGGTTTCCCAAAGCCGAGCAGCCGAAATTTCGGGTTTATCCCGCAGCGAATTCATCTCGGCACTAGGCCGATTCGAGGTCTCCGTATTCCAGTACAATATGGACGAAATAGCGGAGGAAATGAACTGTGGATGAAGGTCGGGCCCCTTAAACGACAGGTACATTCGCTCGCCGCTTATCGGCGACACATTAGAAGGAGAGGAAAATGAATAACCGCAAAGAGACCATTATGAGGTACAAAATTGCCCTTCATCGATCTGACGAGGGCTATAGTGTCTCGATCCCTGGCTTTCCGGGTTGTTGGTCTGAAGGAAGAACAGAAGAAGAGGCTCTCGTCAATATCGAAGCCGCCATTCGAGAATATATCAGCGTCGTAGAAGACCTTTTGGAGAATGCCGAAGTCCGAGAAATCGAACTGGTGGTATAAATGCCCAAGATTCCGGGTGTCAACCATCTTGATGCGGTGCGAGCTTTGGGAAAGGCGGGTTTTCACATTGCACGTCAGGGCAAGCATATCGTCATGACAGATGGAGTGCGTATTCTGACTATTCCAAGAAACAATCCTGTTAATGCCTTTACTATGGGGGGTATTGTAAGGGACGCAGGATTAACCGTTGAAGAATTTCGTAACCTTTTGTAATGGAACGAGTTGATCCACTTAGCGGATCCGGATATTATGCTTTGAACCGCTCTTCCGAAACAGTTGTAAGTTAGACAACCATGAACTGGCCTGCGTGGTGGGATTGGGAGTTGGAGTTGTCGTCCCATCTGGAAAAGCGTATGCTCCAGCGCGATTTTAGTGAGATTGACCTACGCATTATGCTGGACCGAGCCACTGGGTATCACCCTGATTTTATAGAGGGACGCTGGATCATTGAAACGCATCATCGTCATCGCGCTTGGGAGGTTGTTGTTGAACCGGATCTTTTGGAAAGGTCATTGGTTGTTATAACTGCTTACCCCCTTTGAGGAGCTAATCATGCGAGAACATTATTTGGAAATTACCTACCGTAAAGGGAGGCCATTAGCCGCATACCTATACTTATCGAGTGCCTCGGGTGTGAGAAGTGTACGAACAGAGCCGAGAGCCGCAGGTTTATTAGTGGATTTTGGCCCTGAAGGTCAACCTATTGGCTTAGAAATCACAGCACCAGAGCAGATGACGGCGGCTCAGATCAACGAGGTTTTACGCAGCCTTGATCTTTCTCCTATGAAAGAGGAGGACTTATCGCCGCTTGAGGCCGTGTGATACTTTATGATCCGCAGATGGACGCAGAATGGTAGAAACAAGACGATCCGCATCTCGAGTCGTTCAGTCATTCAGGATTGCTGATATAAGCGAGGAGTGAAAGCCATGTTGAAACGCTTGCAGATACGGAATTTTCGCGGCTTCAACGCGCTTGAAATCGATCAATTGAGCAGCATTAATCTCATTGCCGGCAAGAATAATTCCGGCAAGACCAGTTTACTTGAGGCAATTTCTCTGCTGGTTGGAGCTGGAGACGCACGTCTAGCAAAAAATGTCAACATTATTCGTGGCTTGGAACTGGATAATAGAGTATCGCCAGCTATGATTGGGCCCTTGTGGAAACAGCTCTTTTCTGATCTGGACATGGAACGGGCCATTGAGATTGAGGGAGAGCATACGTCGCATGGTCAATTGGCTTTGAAAATCACATCGGAGCGACAAGCCACTCCTGAGACTGCTCTTGATCTTATGGAAGAAACTTCGGTACCAGACTATTTCAGCGAACTCTCACTCGCATTTCAGTATAGCGATCCTTTGGGGAAACGCGTCGAAAGTCAGATACGTGTGAAGGGACAGGAGTTTGAAGTCAATCAGCCTACTACAAGTGCCTCGCTTGGTGCGATAATTCTCTTGTCTCGCACTAGGAATATCCGCAGAGATGCCGTAAGGCTGGGACAATTGAGAAGGAAGAAACAGGGATCTCTACTATTAAAAGCGCTACAGATTGTCGAGCCGAGATTGCAAAGCATTGAGGAAAATTCCTCCAGCGGCACACCTATGATCTGGGGGGATATTGGGTTGTCCGAACTGGTGCCACTGTCAGCAATGGGCGAAGGCATGACCCAAATCGCCCGGCTCGTTTTGGCCATAGCTTCCATGCCGGATGGTATCGTGCTGATAGATGAGGTTGAAAACGGCATTCACCACTCGGTACTGCCCGATGTCTGGCGAGCTATTGATGAAGCGGCCAAACAGTTCCACACACAGATATTTGCGACCACGCATAGTTTTGAATGTATAGAAGCGGCGCATCAAGCCCTTGGCCCTGACGGCTTTCTCCTACACCGGCTCGAAGCCAGCGACGCGGAAAATCGCTGTGTTACCTTTAAGCCAAATGGAATCAGTGCCGCGATTCGGCACGGGCTTGAGGTTCGCTAGGTATGCCAAAACCAAAAGAAATCAAATCGGCAATCCAGCTTATCGTCGAGGGCAATGATCAGCGCAATTTCTTTGAGGCATTCACTAGTCATCTCTCGATTACCAATGTCCAGATTCAGGACTTTGGCGGGGTCAGCCAACTGCGCGATTTCCTAGAGGGACTCGTGAGCGCGACCGGGTTTCAGACCGTTCAGAGTCTCGGCATCGTTCGGGATGCAGAGACATCCGCTGAGAGGGCATTCCAAAGTGTTCAGTCTTCGTTGGAGAGAGCCAAGCTGCCTGTGCCGGACAGCCCCACAGAGCGCACTGGTGATAGCCCGGCGGTGGCGGTGCTGATACTGCCCGGTGATAATCGCCAAGGGATGCTTGAGACGCTACTTTGCGAGAGCTTTGCAGCTACGCCGGTGGAGGACTGCATAGATGACTTTTTCAAGTGTGTCAAATCTTTGCCGAGCGTGTCCATCGAGAGATCCGACAAGGCCCGTGCCCATGCCTATCTGACCACAAAGCCCAATCCTCATTTTTCCGTAGGCGTGGCAGCAAAGAATGACTACTGGGATTTGGATCATAGCGTCTTCAGCACGGTCCGCGATTTTCTACAAACGATAGCTGCAAGTGCTCCGTGAACGGCCATAGGAGGGATAGAATTGGCCGGAAGCTCCGCTGAACGATCAAGGGACCAAGGGCTTAAAATCCTCGCTGCTCATTGGTTCGTGCTTACTCCAGCAGCCACGCATTTCAATCAATACACGCTGCTTCGGACGGTTAATCCGCACCACTTTCGCCTCGTATCTACCAAGCCCTTCGGCCATCGCTGCAACCAAAGCTTCCACCAAGTAACGCGGTGCCCATCCGATCATACAGTAGTCCGTCGTCTGAATTTGTACGGTCAACTCGGTCACAGGATTGGTCAATTCCAGTGTGACATACAGTTCTTCTTCCTGCTCTAAGCGGTCAATTCGACCTTTAGCCGCTTTATCGATATGTCGCCAGCCGCGCAGGAAGAACCGACAAGAGAAGCTCCCGGTGTCGTCTTTCTCGATCTTTGGAAAAACCTCGTAAGAGTCCGTTACGCGGTAGCCTCCATTGGTGGACAAAATCTCAATGGGGTCAGCTTCCTCGGTTAGATCAAGGCTGTGAAGGTAGTCGGTAAAGTCCGGCCTTGCCCGATTCATAACCCGGTTTTGGAATAGCGGAAACAGTTCCGAGGACTGATAATCTCCGTTCAAATCGGGAAACTCGATCAACAGAGGAAACCCCACCTCCTCTTGTGCTCGCTTTGCGCCGCCAATGTAGCGAAAGCGATAGAAGGAACGTTCGACATCAGCATCCAGCCGACCCACCGGAAACCATGCCTTGCTGGGCTTTTTGTCCTGCCAAGCTAGAAATAAAGTTCTCGTGCTCATCGGAGCAGCTCCTGCAATTGTTCAAAATTATAGTGCATCAGCGCAATCGCGAATTTTCTAGCTGAAGGGGACATCCAGTCACTGGGTACGCGGTTTACGAGGTCATCCACAGAGCCTTCGTCCAATTTTTCGAGTTTCGTCAGCGCCGGAAAGAAAAGTTTTGGATATTTGCGAGTAGCCCGCCGTACCAACTCCAGTGGGCTAGGGCCGCGCTGATCGTCCTCCGACCAGTAAATCGCGCCGCGTCCTTTTGCAACATAGTCGCCTATGCGATCTTCTACCAGTATCCTGTCGCGTCGCGTATCCTGAAGCTCCCGACCTAACGATGAGGCGTGGTCGAACGACGGTGCTACGAACAAATCTACCCGGCGGTACCCTCTTCGCTCCCATCGTAGTATGCCCCAGTTCTCGTGATGGCGATCCGTGTTACCAATCAACGCGTCTAGGACTACGTACTCTGCAAGGCGGCCCTTCGCCTTTTCTGCGTGTTCAGGCTCTCCAAAAACACTGTCCATTACCTGCCAGATATTCGCTAAGGCATGGCTCGATTGACGAAATTCTTTCTCGGGATCGTAGCCATGAACAGCCCTCTTCAACATCTGATTGCCGTGGACCAATTCCTGACCCTCTTGGACAAACAATTTCGTCACGGATCCTTTATTTTCTTCAAATATCGCCAATTCCACCCTCGCATGTGAAATTCCCAGTAGGTCCGCAATCTCGGCTGCAATCTTCTCCGCCCAGTGTTCCCCTGTGTTAAAGCGGGGGTATTTGAAGAGCCAATATCCTTCTTCCGCCTTCGGATGGAGATACCAGAACTTATCTTTGCTCCCCATATCCTCGGACTCTCTGACCGATTCTCGCTTTATCTCAACGATTGGGTATAGGTCAGACATAGCAATCAGGCCGTCGGCCTCTGCGACAGGTCCAGTTCCGCGGAATCGCGTGCGGACGCAAGCTCCGCTCCCGGCCTAGACGGTTCCATGAACGTAATGGCCTCGTAGAAGTCGTCTAACGCGACAAATATGCCGTTTTCTTGCGCCCATTTGCGCATCCGCTGGTTGCAAGAATGCGCCCATGACAGGATTTCCACCCGCCACCCGCGCTTGTGCATGCGCTCCAAAGTACTGTGAAAACTCGCGCCTTCGAGATAGCCAGCACCGTCGCCGGTCAGCAACACCACGATGCCGGGATTGCCGTTGTAATCCAGCGCATCTTCCAGCATACGCAACTGCAATACTCGGTCGGGCATTTCCTGTTCGCCGCGCCCGGAGCTGCCTCGGTCAAACAGTTGAACTTCCACCCCCTTGTTTTCCATTCGATTCCACAACTGGCGCATTTCTGGCGGCACGGAGCCGGTGGCAAGTGCCTTCTTCAGCGTGCGCTAGGCGTGCGCTAGGCGTGCGCTAGGCGCAGTATATTGTCAAAGTTGACGCGCACGCGGTAACGGGCATTGGCACCTTCGCGTCGTTCCTCCGCCAGCCGTTGTGCCTCGTGGAAGGTGTTGGAGTTGTCCTAATAAATGAAAACACTGCTCATGCCGGATTGTCTCCTAGCACCCAAGTGAACTTAAGAAAGACTCAAAACCCCCTAAATTAGGAGTTTTCAAATAATTATATACTATCTGAGCCAAACGTAAATCCTCTGTGATAGAGCAAAAGATTCACGCCGCCATCGTTCTCTCCGATCAAATCTGTTTGGCTGAATCCCAACGGGGCCGTCCGGCTACGGTGGTCAGGAAGTCCCGGGAGCACCTTTCGCCGCTCTTGCCTCGATGCGTTCGCGAATATCCGCCGCGACCTCAAGGATTTCCACAGGCGCACGAACCTCCTCGCCGGTATGCTGGCGCAGGGCAACGATGAGGGGTACTAACGTGCCGGATTTGTCCCTGTCGCTCAACAGGATATCGACAAGTTCATGCGCCGACGCACCGGTTGCGATCAAGTTAGGCACAAGCCGTAGTATCTCGTGCACCGTAATTTCGTCGTTAGGTAGGAACGCAGCATACGCGGAGCGGAACGCCTCCATGGTGGCCGGATATTCTATTCCCTCGCGAATGACCTTCGACTCCGCCTCCTCCGAAGTCAGCCGCTCAGACATCTGGTACAATTCGCCCCTCCCGTAAAACGTCACCATGAAGCGGATCAGGTTTTCTACAACAGCCGCCTCATCGCGCTCGCGTCGCAGCTTGTAGTAGATGCTGTAGAGACGTTCCGCTGCAGCGTACCGCCGCTTCTTGCCACTCCCTTCCGCGATGACAGCACCCCGTTCGACGAGCCGCCCGAGCAGGGTCGATACGGATCGGACATCCATGCGTGCCCGCGCCGCGATCTCGCCCGTACTCGACGGTCGCCAAAGGTCAATCACCGAGATATACACGCGGCGTTCACCCTTAGCCAATACCTCTAAGTGACCACGGAAGTACTCAGTGTGCTCGTCAATTAACTCCACTAGTTCTTCCATCAACTGGTGCAAGGAACGGTGCTGCGCGAAACCGGCGACGATGACTAAGAGGCGGGGGCTGCCGCCGGTCAGGATTTCGAGTGGCCTAATCTCGCGCTCGCTTACCGCGTCGCCGCTGACGACCTGCCACAGACGACGGCATTCTTCGGTGGCTAGCGGCTCCAAAGAGACTATTCGAAATAGCTCGAAGAACGGCTGCTCCGCGTCGTCCAGACCCTCGAAGCGACTAGTGGCGGTGGCAAGTAGCATGATCTGGGGTTCTGATTGCAGCACGCCGCGCAGCTCCCAGCCGAAATCTTTGTCCACGTTTCTGCAGAGCGCCTGTAGGGTCTCGACCATGAGGACGAGTTTTTTGCCTAGTCGGTCCGCCGCCTCTAGGACAGCGGCACGGACGCGATCCGCGAGCGTTTCCTCGTGCCAGCGATTGGTCAGGTCGGCGTGCGTCTCTCGCAACTCCTCAGCGAGTACGGGATCGTGCTTGGCGCTCTCTCGTGCAAGGTAGAACAAGGTGTCGAGCCAGAAGTCGGCGAGATTAAATATCTCGTGACTCTCTTCCATAAACCGGACCGGCAAAAGACACTCGGAGAGTTCGTCGTCGGTATTCACCTCCGCCGCGACGCGGGTTAGCAACATGGTCTTTCCCCGACCGCGAGGCGCGGCGACTAGAACGTGCTGGCACGATGGTGAGTCCATGTTCCCACGGAGGACCTCAAGCACGATGTCGAGTTCGTGTTTCCTGACCACGAACTGCTCTATCACTTCAGCGTCGGATTGGAACGTCCCCGGATTGAACTTGCGAATCCGCTGGTCGGATTTGTTCATTGCGCGTCTCCCGGTGATTCGTCTTCAGAACAGCGGTCTTCGAGGGATCTGTGGTGGTCGCGGACCCGCGTCTCCAGTATCCGCAACTCGCGCTCGCGATTGAAAAAGTCGCCGCCGCTTACCCAGCGGCCGGTCGATGATCTCATGGCGTCTCCCTTATTCAACGAAATCGTTGTCAACAAATCTGTTGAAAAGATATTATTCAACAAATCTGTTGTCAACAAATCTGTTGAAAAAATCACAAGGCAACGCAATTTGACCCTTGATACTGTCTGGCCTATCTGTGCGATGGAGTTTTTCAGGTCGATTAGTGGCGGTTTCGCTGCGGAAAGCTAGAGTCGCCACTCTCTGCTTGGCGGCGGCTTCCTACCAGTAACTCAGCGCATCCTCAAAAATCCCCGCCAGTTCCTCCGCGTCAGCCGCTCGCGGCGAGAGCTTGGTCACTCGGTGCTGCGGCAGAGTACCCTCGACTAGCGCCGGGATATGCTGACGGTCGTAGCCGAGTGCGCTGAGGCCGTTGGGTGCGCCGAGTTGGCGCATCAGCGAGACGATGTGGTCGGCCAAAATCGCTCCCGCATCCTCATCTTTAGCCCCGCTGCAATCGGCCCCCAAGACCACAGCCGCCCGCAGATGCCGCTGGGGGCAAGTCGGCGCGGTGAAGCGGAAGACCGCAGGCGAGTTGACGATCACGGCAAACCCGTGCGGCACCAGCGGGTAATCGATAGCGTATCCCTCGGGCACATAGCCTTCCACCATGCCAGCCACCGGATAGGACATGCCGTGCGGCAAGTGGACGCCGGCGTTGCCAAAGCCAATGCCGGCGAGGGCCGCGGCCAAACTCATCGCGCTGCGGGCCTCGTCGTCGCTTGGGTCGGCTACGGCGCGGGGCAGAAATTGCTCCACCAACCGCAAAGCCTCCAACGCCCATAAGTCACTGACGGGATTTGAGCCTTGATAGGCCGGTCGCAGTTGGGGTCGGTCGGGTCGGGGCCGCTGGTCAAACGGCAGGGCCGTGTACGACTCCAAGGCGTGTGAGAGCACGTCGAGGCCGGTTGCAGCGGCCACCTGCGGCGGCATGGAGCGCGTGTTGTCTGGATCGACGATGCCCAAGGTCGGGCGCATGTAGCGGTGGGCCATGCCGGTCTTGGCCTTCATCTCGACGAAATCGAAAATCGCCACGCCCGTGGTCTCGCTGCCGGTGCCAGCGGTGGTGGGAACGGCGATCAGCGGCTTGAGCGGGCCGGGCACTGGCTCCCCCCGGCCAATGGGCGCGTTGACGTAGGTGAGGAAATCGGCCGGATAGGTGGTGTACACGTTGGCCGCTTTAGCCGTGTCCATCACCGACCCGCCGCCGACGGCGACGAACCCGTCAAACCCTTGTTGGGCATAGGCAATCGCCGCCTTGAACGAGGCGTCGGTCGGCTCGACGCGCACTTGGTCGAACAGCGCGTACTCGACGCCCGCCTCCGCAATGGCCGCCAAGGCCGTCTGCACTGGCGCTTGCTCGCGCAAGTTTGGGTCGGTCAATACCATGACCCGCTGCAGCCCCCGGTCCTTGAGATCCATGCCGATCTCCTTGGTGGTGCCCGGGCCGAAGCGGATGTTGGAGGTGGCGATTTCGTAAGCAGTGTCGAGAAGCATGATATTTATTCCGTCCTTTCGGGCGGGGAATATAGGCTTGACTTGGAGGGGGAGGCAAGGTCTAGTTAAAAGGGATTTGACTATGGGAGATCGTCGTGGTTGAACGAGCGAATATGACGCACGAGGAAGTGGAGGAAGGCCAGCAGTTGGCCTTGGATTTTGGCAAGTTGCGGCGGGCTGCGGCCTGTGGCGAGGGTTTGGTGCCGGTGGTGGCGCAGGACGTGGATAGCGGCGAGGTGTTGATCGTGGGGTACGCCAATGAAGAGGCCCTGAACTATACGCGGCGCGAGGGCTTGGCCGCGTTTTGGAGCACATCGCGCAACGAGTTGTGGGTCAAAGGCGCGACCTCGGGCAATGTGCTCGAACTGGTAGAAATCCGCGTCAACTGCGAGCAAAATTCGCTGCTGTATCGCGTCCGGCTCAAAGGGGAGGGGGCCTGCCACACTTTGGACGCTGCCGGTCGGGCGCGGTCGGGGTGTTACTACCGGCGGCTGGTGGGGGAACGGCTTGAACCGGTTTGAATTGCTCCGTGCGGATTGTATTTTTGCGAATAGGAGGACTAGGCGATGGCTAATGCCGTGATTGTCGTCGATATGCAGAACGGCTTTATGCGTCCAGACGGGACGCTCTACTGCGGGGACCACGCGCGGGAGATCATCCCGCGAATCGCCGCGCGGGTCGAACGCGAAAAGGCCGCTGGGGCCGCGCTGTTTTTTACTCAGGACAGCCACAGCGCAAACGACCGCGAGTTCGAGATGTTCCCTCCCCACTGCATCGAAGGCAGCGAAGAAGAGCACATCGTCGCCGAGCTAGCACCGTTGGCCCAAGACGCGCAGATTGTCAAAAAGCGGCGCTACAGTGCCTTTTTCGAGACCGAGTTGGCCGCGATGTTGGATGAACTCGCGCCAGACAAGGTCGTGGTGATGGGCGATTGCACGGATATTTGCGTTCTGCACACCGTGGCCGGGCTGCGCAATCGCGACTATCCGGTCGAGGTCCCGGCCGATTGCGTCGCCAGCTTTGATCCCCAACAACACGAATGGGCCTTGGGGCATATAGAAAAAATCCTCGGGGCACAGGTCACCAACCGCTGATGGCAGAGCGCGACCCATACGCGCCCTCGGCTGCGACGCTGGCGGGCGACAACGCGGATATTTACTTCCGCCGCAGTTGCGACATCCTCGCGGCCGAACAGCTCAATCCGGTCGTGGCGATGGAGGTGTTTACCCGGCGGCGCGCCCTGCTTTGCGGCTTGCGCGAAGCGCAGGCCCTCTTGCGGCAGGTACTCGGCGAGGAGGCGGAGGTGTGGAGCTTGGACGAAGGAGATTGGATCGAGCCGCGCGAGGTCGTCTTGCGGATCCGCGCGCCCTACCGGCAGTTCGGGCTGTACGAGACGGCGTTGTTGGGGATGCTCAGCAGCGAGACGGGGTGGGCCACGGCCGCAGCGGAGTGCGTCGAAGCAGCCGACGGGGTACCGATTATCAGCTTCGGCGCTCGGCACATCCACCCGGAGGTCAGTGCCCGGATGGAATACGCGGCCATCGTCGGGGGATGTGTTGGATGCGCCACTCCGCAAGGGGCTGCCCTCGCCGGCATCGAGGCAACCGGAACCATGCCCCATGCCCTGATCCTGTGCCTCGGCGACACGCTCAAAACGGCCGAGGTCTTTGACCGCCACATCGACGCCCAAGTCGAGCGCATCGCGCTGGTTGATACTTTTAAGGACGAAGCCGAAGAGAGTCTGCGGCTGGCAGAAGCCTTGGGCGAGAAGCTGTGGGGGGTGCGGCTGGACACCCCGAGCGAGCGCGGGCGAGTCACGGCCGAACTGGTCGCGGAGGTGCGTGCGCGGCTCGACCAAGCCGGGCATAGCCATGTAAAGATCGCGGTCTCCGGCGGCTTAGACGCCGAGCGCATCAGCTATTTCCGGGCGGCAGGAGCGCCGGTGGATGCCTTTGGAGTCGGTAGCGCGATCAGCGCCGCCTCGGCGATCGATTTTACCGCGGACATCAAGGAAGTAGACGGCCGGCCCGTGGCCAAGCGGGGACGGATACCGGGGCTTACTGCAAACCCCCGACTCAAGCCATTGGAACTCTAATAAGGAGAATGTTATGCCCGTATATGATTTTGGCAGTGGACGCACGGATCCCGGCTCGTTCCCGACGGAGGCGTTGGCCGAGGCCGCTAGCGAGGCCGTGCGCGAACTGGGCGCGGACCTGGTGCGCTATCCCGGCGACATGGGCCACCAGGGCTTGCGCGAAGTCATGGCCGCGCGCGAATCCAAGCGCGAGGGCATAGACGTGTCCGCCGACCACATCGCGCTGATGAACGGCTCCATGCAGGCGGTTACACTGATAGCCGAAGCGCTGATGGAAGGTCCGGGGGACGTGATCGTCACCGAGGAATTGACGTATTCTGGGACGATTGCCGCGTACAAGCGGTTGGGGGCCGAGTTGGTCGGGGTGCCGCTCGACGAGCAGGGCATGCGCGTCGATGCGCTGGCCGACGTTTTGGCGGATTTGCGCCGCAAGGGCACCCGGCCGCGCTTTATTTATACCTTGGCGACCTACCAGAACCCCACCGGCTCGGTCATGCCGCGGCAGCGCCGCCTCGAACTGCTCGAAGTGGCGCAGTACTACGAGACCATCGTGGTGGAAGACAACTGCTATGGCGATGTGCATTTTGAGGGGCCGCAAGAGCCGGCGCTCTACGCGCTCGACTACAGCCCCAACCTCCTGTACATCGGCTCGCTGTCCAAAATTTTGGGTCCTGGGGTGCGGATGGGCTATTTATTGGCCCGACCGCCCATGCTGGGGCGGATCCTCGACCGCCGCTACGACGGGGGCAACAGCTTGCTGGCGGCCGCTAGTTGCGCGGCCCTGTTCCGCGACCGGCTGTGGCAGCACTTGGCCGAGACCAACGCCATCCTCAAGGAAAAGCGCGACGCAGTCTTTGCCGGTCTCGAAGAGAACGCGGGCGATCTATGCACGTGGTCGCGGCCCGTGGGCGGCATGTTCATCTGGATCGAGTTCCCCGAAGAGGTGGATCGCGATCGCCTGATGGCCCTGTGCGCCGAGCGCGGCATTGTGGTGGCGCGAGGGCAGGGCTTCCACATCCGGCGCGAGGACGTGCCGGCCATACGCCTCGCCTTTGGCTTTGCCTCGCTGGAAGCCATCCGCGAGGGCGTGCCGCTGTTGGCCGAGTGCATCCACCAGGCGCGAGTCCCCGTGATGGCTTGATGGGCCTGCCCGCAATCGCCTTGGTGCAGATGGAGGTCAAGCCCGGGCGACCCGACCTGAATGCCGAGCGGATGCTGGCCTTTATCGAGCAGGCGCGGGCGGCTGGCGCTGAGATCGTGGTCTTTTCCGAGCTGTGCATTAGTGGCTATATCCTCGGCGACTTGTGGGAGCTAGACGCGTATGTCGAGGATTTTGCCGCGTACAGCGACGAGATCTGCCGGGCCAGCACCGGGCTAACCGTGGTCTTTGGCAACGTGGCGGTGGATCCAGTTCACAAGGGCCAGGATGGACGGCGGCGCAAGTACAATGCCGTCTATGTGTGCTCCAACGGCGCATACGTAGTGCGCGAAGCCGTGCCCGCCGGGCTGCCCTGCGGCGTCCAGCCCAAGACCCTGCATCCCAACTACCGATTTTTTGACGACGACCGGCACTTCTTCTCGCTGCGCCATCTGGCTGAGGCTGAGGGCCGGTCGCTGGAGGACTGGCTGCATCCGTACAGGGTGCGGCTCGAGGACGGGCGGTCCTTTGGCTTTGGCGTGCAACTGTGCGAGGACATGTGGTGCGAGGACTACTGCCGCCGCGGTGAGCCTCTCGACACGCTGGCGCTATATCGCCGTCGCGGCGCTGAAGCCGTATTCAACCTTTCGTCCTCGCCCTTTACTTGGCAGAAAAGCGACAAGCGCAACCGCGTGGTGCGCCAGATCCTCGCGCGCTCGCCCCTGCCTTTCTTCTATGTCAACCAAGTTGGGGCGCAAAACAACGGCAAGAACATTATTGTGTTTGACGGCGACAGCACTGCGTACGCGGCTAGCGGGCACATTGCGTGCCGCGCCCGTCCGTGGCGGGAACAGCTCGTGCTCACCAGCCACGCCGAGATCGCGTCGCCCCAAAGCGAAATCGAAGCCCAGTACGCGGGCATCCTCACCGGACTGCGGCACCTAGACGACGTGCGCGGCGCAGAGAGCAAGTTCCTCATTGCGGCGAGCGGCGGCGTGGACTCCAGCGTGGTCTGCTGTCTGCTGGAGCGCGCCTTTGGCCCGGAGCGCGTGTTTGCAGTCAACATGCCGACGCGCTTCAACGCCGCCGTTACCCAAGACAATGCCCGTTCGCTGTGCGCTGCGCTGGGCGTTGATTATCTATGCTGCCCGATCGAATCGCTGTACGAGGCCGTAGCCGCGCTCGTGCAGGGAGCGGAATTTTCCGTGAGTCGGGGCGAGTACACTCGGTTGGTGGATGAGAACGTGCAGGCGCGCATCCGCTTTGCCGATGTGCTCTCCGGCTTAGCGGCCAAATACGGACTCGTGTTCACGTCCAACGGCAACAAGACCGAGGTCGCTTTGGGCTACGCCACGCTCTACGGGGATGTCAGCGGTGCGGTGGCTCCGATTGCCGACCTGTACAAGGTGCAGGTCTTTGCGCTGGCGCGCTTTCTCAACGAAGATGTCTATGGCCGCGCCGTGGTGCCGGAGAATTTGCTCGACGGCTCGGTGGTGCCTAGTGCCGAGCTGTCTGCGGCCCAAGATGTGACGCAGGGTTTGGGCGACCCGATCAAGTACGGATACCACGACGCCGTGCTGCGGCAGTTCATCGAATACCGGCGGCACAGCAGCGATTTGTTGCAGTGGTTTATAGAGGGCGTGCTGCTAGAGCGGTTGGGGTGGGACGACGTGGCGCGCTTTCGCGCGTACTTCCCGGATGCGCGCAGTTGGATCGAAGATCTCGAATGGGTGGAGCGCCAAGTGCGGATCAACTACTTCAAGCGGATTCAAGCGCCGCCGGTCATCGTCTTGAGCAAGCGCGCCTTTGGCTTTGATTTGCGCGAGACCCAACAGCCCCCCTACGCGCCGCGCCGCTGCGAAGAGCTAAAGGCCGAGGCCCTGAAGGTGCGGATTTGAATGGCATGGACACTTCCATAAAGGAGTTTGCATTATGACCGACCCGATCCTGCTTACCGACGAGCAGATGCGCGAGTTTATCGTCAATGGCTATCTGGTTTTTGAGCCGACCGTGCCCGAGGGGACGCACGAAGCGTGCTATGAGCGGCTCAACCAAATCATCGACTCTGAGCTAAACCCGGGCAACAATATCCTGCCGCGCGTGCCCGCTATGCGCCACGTGCTCAACTCGCCCGAGGTGCGCGGCGCGCTCATTAGCGTCTTAGGCCCGAACTACTTGGAGCATCCGCACCGCTACTGCCATCCGCTCAAGCCGACGGAGGAACCTGTGCCCGCGGCCGCGGCCGAGGAAAGGCTGCGCCGCAATTGCCATCAGGATGGGTACACGCCTATGGGCCACCCGCGCCAGCACTATCTGCGCTATGCGCGGATCATGTACTATCCGCAGGATTCGCCAGTCGAATTGGGGCCGACGCATGTGATCCCGGGTACGCAGTTCAATCGCGGACTGACCGACGAGGACCGGGCGCGCGCCTTGCCATTGGCCGGCCGGGCTGGCACGGTGTCGCTGACGCACTTCGATGTGGGCCACGCAGCCGGCGTCAGCCTGCTGCCGATGCATCGGCACATGATCAAATTCATCTACATGCGGGCCTCCGAGCCGATGGCACCGACTTGGGACTGCAAAAGCATGCACTGGCAAAAGCCCCAACGGATTGAGGTTCCCTACGGTCTGGAACTGGCTTGGGCGCACACTTGGGACTGGCTCTGCGGCAAGCGAGACCGCTACGATAGCTGGCCACAGGCCGCTGGGGATGTGCCGGCGCTCATCGCTCAGCTCGATCCAGAGGTGGATTTAGCGCAGCGGCTGGCGGCGGCACAGCAGTTGGCCGGTTGGGGCGTCGATGCGGCCGCGGCCGTGCCAGTGCTCTTAGAGTGCTTGGGCACCGATCACCAGGCCATGCGCACGGCAGCGACCTACGCGCTGGGCGCGATCGGTGAGCCAGCGGTCGCGCCGCTGGCCCAAGCCTTGCGCGCAGCAGGTCGCGAGGCCGACCAACACGAGGCCCCGCCCGCTTGGAACGAGGGAGCGACTAACATGGAAGATGCGGCGCAAGCCCTGGCAGCGGTCGGCGAACCCGCGGTCGAAGCGCTCTGCGCGTTGTTGACCGACGAAAGTGAGTGGACTCAAGTCAACGCCGCCTTTGCCCTCGGCGAGATGGATTCGCACGCGGTGGCAGCAGTCCCGGCGCTGACGCGGAGCCTCGAAGCTGGTTCGCATCGCTTGGTGCGCACGGTCCTCGTCGCGCTGGGCAATATCGCGCAAGGCGTACCAGTGGAAGCATTAGGGCGAATGCTCTTGGCCGACCACCCAGACTGGCGGGAGGAAGCCGGCCGCCGCTGGGTGCCCCGCGACCAAGTGCGGACCAACGCCGCGATAGCGTGCGCCCAGCTCGGCCAAGCCGCAGCTCCGTTAGAAGGCCAACTCTTCAGGGCACTCGACGATCCCTGCGGTCACGTGGGCGCGTTCGCGCTCAGTGCTCTGCAACAGATTGGCTCGCCCACAGCTACGCAGGCTGCGATGGATTATCTCTATTCGCAGCGCTGGGACGCCGCTATCGACGGCGAGCGGCAGTTTTGAGGGGATTATGAGATAGCGCGAGCGTCGCTCAGGGCGTCTTGCGCACGCCTTGGAGGAAGATCCGCATGATGGTATCGACCATCGCCTCGACGCCCATGCCCCTCGCGTGGATCATCACCGAGCGCACCATGTCGCGGAGGATAGCGGCTTCGACCTTCGGGTGCTCGACGGAGAAGACACCCTCTTCAGCACCTTTTTGCAGGACCGTCTCGATCGCTGCGAACTGGATGTGCCGTTCTTCGCGCCAGCGCTTGCGGTTTTCGCCCCTGCCGTCCTCGCTCTTGCCGTCCTCCTGCGACATCAGGCGGAAGAAGAAGCGGTTCTGGCTGAAGAAGGAGACGATGGCGTGGACCATCCGCCGGAGTTCCTCTTCGGGATCCTGTTGGCGGTCGGTGTGCGATTGGAGCTTCTCGTTGAGGCGGGAGATTCCGTCGAAGACCACCGCGAAGTAGAGTCCCTCCTTGTCGGCAAAGTACGTGTAGATCGTCCCCTTGCCGACGCCGGCTTGTTGGGCGATGTCGTCCATCAGCACTTCGTCGAAGCGCTTGGACGCGAAGAGGCGGGTCGCCTGCTCGATGATTTGTTTTTTGCGGTCGGTTTTGGTCATGGTATAAAATCTTACGCTGCATCCACGGCAGCGTACACTTTGCCTTTTTTGGTCAACCAAGCCACATCTTCCCGTTCGGCGTGCTCCTTGATCTGCCGCAGGAGTTGAATCGTTTCAGATTCATAGCACGGCTCATTCGGGTCATCGGCTGGGACGACCATCTCGACCTCTACCGCAACCACAAACTTATCAGTCTGAATCAGTCGCGTTCGCTTGATTCGCTGTCCGGGAATACTCATGGTTTAACCTCCATCAAAAAAATGCACGGTTACCAGTTTGGCGACACCCGTTTGACGCAGATGAGACCAAACGGCCTTGTACTCCGTACCGTCGGGCAATGATTCACGCATTTCGACAGCCGGGTTGGGCATCGCGTCTGGCCGCTCGGCGATCAATTCGCCGTCCTCCACCCCTGCGACCACCTGCCACTCCATGATACCGCGCTCTTCCAACCGCTCGGAGACGTGCTGACCGACGACATAACGTTCCTCGGCGACCAGTTGTCGAATCACGTCAAAGAGTTGTTCCATCGGCTCCTAGGTCTCCCGTGGTAAGCGACCCTAGGGCTTATTCTTGAAGAAACACATACCGTTCCAGTCTCGCCAGTTCGTCGTCATCGACGTATTTGCCGATTTCTCGTCGCCATTGGTCCATGCTTTTGTAAGGACGATATTCGTCAAACTCGTGCGCCATGCGCTTGCCAACTCCTGGGATCGTGAGGAAGTCTGCCTCGCTGGCGCTGTTGAGTTCGAGCGGCACGAAGACGTACTGCTCCAGCCGCGCCAGTTCGTCGTCATCGACGTATTTGCCGATTTCTCGTCGCCATTGGGTCATGCTCTTGTAAGGGCGGTATTCGTCAAACTCGTGCGCCATGCGCTTGCCAACTCCCGGCACCAGTTTCATTTCGGCGTCGCTGGCGGTATTGAGGTTGATCGGCAGGAAGAGCTTGACGTACAGTTCGGCTTGGACCGAGTCCGCCAAGGTCGAATCCAAATAGGCGTCGAACGCTTCCATCCCGATAAAAGGCCGCCGCGCCACAATCCCATCGACCAACGCCGAATCGAGTTGCGCTAGGGCCAACAGTTGTTCGGTGCCAGCTCGGTTGGGATTGAGGACCGTTTCGTTTTTACCCACCTGTCCTTGGGCACTGTTGCCATAGAGGCAGACGGCTAAAACCACGGCTGAGATGACTCGCTGCATTGCTTAATTCTCCTTTGTTCTTTCTCGGCTCAGCGCCGGGTGTTGGTACGTGTAAAGAAACCCGATCAGTCCTAGCTGGACCAGCGCCCCAGGTGCCAATGCCGGCATAGCGCCGCCCAACGCCTTAGACAGCAGTTTTAACCCGCTCAGCGTCGGGTACATCTCCAATTCAAACTCCATATTGGCACTAAGATGAAACCAAAGGCCGACCATGCCGCCTAAGACGAAAGCCAGCATAGTCAAGCGGAACAAGCGCAGAATAATCGCGCCCCGGTAGAGCGTCCGCGCCACCAACAAGACCAACCCGAACGCCAACAACGCCAAGGGCACCAGTTGACGCCATTCTTCAAAATGTCCGAGTAGCAGCAGTTCGGTGCTCAGCCCTATGGTTCCTAGGACAAAGATCAGCAGGATGCCCCGTCGCAAGGAAATGGCTCCACCGTCTCTTTTACTATCGACAGTCATGGTTGCAAACCCATGGATTTCCAAGTCCTGCCCCTAGAAATACTGGAATGGTTAGCCCGTAGATGGGGCGGACTAGCGTCAGGTCGATTTTGCACGCGGCGGCGATAGAATATCCCTTTCTCGATTCTCACCTACCGACCCAGTAGCTGGCCTTTATGAGCAACACATTATCCCCATCGTCGGCGAAACTGCTGCCAACTCGGCTCAAGGGACGAAACTCCAAATCTTCGGCGGTTGGATCGTCGAGGTGGGCGTTGCGCGATTGTGACCAGACGACGAAGAGCGTGCTGCCGGGCGAAAACTCCCAGCGCAGTACTAGGTTGCTCTTGAGCGAGCGCCGATGGAAGTCGCGGTTCTCGTTTAGCACGTAGGGGCTGAAATCATAGCTCTGCGGCGCGTTTAGTTCCTTGAAGTCGCCGAAATTGCCGATGGCGATAAAAGGCTGGAGGTACAGTTCTAGGCTCAGACCCGGTGCAAAGCCCAATTCGGCGCGCGTGGTCAAATCGAGGGTGCGACTGTCCAATTCTCCGTACACGTAGTGGACGCCGTCGGACCCAGCGATAGCTTCGACCCACTGGGCGTCGGTGACCCTGTGCTCGTAGCGGGGCTCCATCGAGAGTTGCACACTGGGCAGAGGTCGCCACTCCACGCCCGAACGCAGGCCGCGCATGTAGGAGCGCCCGCCGTCGTGGCGGCGCCAATCGGGATGCACGTAGAAACTGAGCGCCTTGCGCGGGTCGGTCTCGATGCGGGCGTGAGTCCAGGCCTCCGCTAGACGCCTGACTATCGGCCCGCCGCGCAGCACATCGTCGTCGTCCATCGCCGCTAGCTCGCGGCCAAAGTGCAGGTGTACGCGCCAGTAGTTGTGTAAATCCCCCCAATAGGAAAGGTTGTAGCTGTGATTTAGCAGCAAGCGGTCGTAGTTCCACTGTGCTTCGCCCTGCAGGCGGACGTCGAATTCCCTAAACGGCCCCATCGGTGTATAGCGGAAAAACTGTACCTGCCCCTCGCTCTGGAGCAGATCGCCCCGCCGCAAAAAGCCGAGGTCGTTGATGTCCACGTCGGGCGACAGCGCAGTAAAACCTGCCTCGGTTTCCACCCACCCACCGCGCTTGTCGAACTCGACTTGGGCGATATAACCGCTCTTGCGGTCGGCTAGCGCGCCGGCGTGGCTGGTCGCTAGGGTGCCGGTGAGATTGTAGGTATCCCTGCGGAACTTCAAGTCCCAATCCATTGCGCCGACATAGGCGCTGTGCCCATCGCGGCGGTTCACTGAACTGGCGAAAAGCCCTACGCCCGAGGTGCCGTCGAGCACGTCTTGGCGCAGGCGGCCTACTAGATAATTGGTTAGCGGTTCGACGCGGAATTCTTCCCGCGCCGCCGCGCCGATATGGGCGTATTCGGGTGCGGTGACCGCTTGGAGCAGGCCGAAAGCGGTCTTGCCTGCGGTCTTGCCCGTCAGCTTGAGCGCTCCTAGGATCGTCGTGGCCTCTGGCCGGTCCTGCTCCACCACGTCGTCGGGCAGGGAGAAATATCCTGGTGTGCGGCCAATGCGCCGCGAGTAGAACAGGTCGTAATCGCCGGTGCGGAGTCTCGGCCCTCCCCCGAAGTCGCCGGTCGTCTGGAGAATCGACGCTCCCTCGACGAAAAAGGGGCGTTGCTCTGCAAAGAAATCCTCGAAAGCCGTCAGGTTGAGCTGAGCCGGATCGGCCTCAACTTGGCCGAAGTCGGGATTGACCGTGGCGTTGAGCGACAGGCTTGAGGTAATGCCATAACGGATATCGACCCCGGCGTTGCCGAAATAATCCGCCCCGCCGTCGAGGATCGTGCGTCCCATAGCATAAGGCATGTACTCCAGATGCAGCGGCGGGTCTATGGCGCGGATGCCCTCTAGATAGCCGAATTGGGAGACCAGACCAGGTGCTCCCTTGCGCATCAAGTTCCAATGGGTCTGCTCCTGCTTGCGGCTAATATGGCGCTCGACGTTTAGGCCCCACGTGTATTCGTCCTGTGGACTAAAGCGCAACACGTAATAGGGTATGTGCAACTCGGCGCTCCATCCTTCAGCATCGATTGCGGTCTCCACCTCCCATACGTCGTTCCAGGTCTCGTCCTTGTCCCGGTCGTCGGCATAGATGCCGTCGATGACTGAGCCCGAGGCATAGACCGTAAAAAAACGCCCGGTCTGGCGGTCGAGATGCGGATCGAGACTGATCGACACCCAGTCGGCTTCTGTCTCACCGTCGCGCCGTGTCAGCCGCGATACAATGCCTGCGGGATCGCTGTCATAACAGCGGATGCCGACGTAGAGTCCCTCTTCGTCGTAGGCGACCTGCACGGTCGTCTTTTCGCTGGCCGCTTCGCCTTCGACCGGATCGAGTTGGAGAAAGTCAGAAGTAAAAGGGACCTGCTGCCAGACAGCGTCGTCGAGGCGACCGTCGATCTTGGGCGGCTTGAGGTGGTGCGGCGCGATTCGCAGCGCCGTTGTGCTGCGCACAGGTGCGGTGTCCGCGGAGACAGCGGCTGGAGATAGCGCTAGAATACTTGAAAAAACTAACGCGAAGAAAGATGAAGTGTTGTGCTTCACGAAGGGCCTCTTCTTCTATCCTAAATGTCCACTTGAGTCATGGGTGTGAATGTTATAATTCATCCAGCTTTCAATGTTTCGTTGAAGAAACTGATTGTGCGTTCCCAAGCCAGTTGGGCGGCTGCTTCGTCATAGCGGGGCGTGGTGTCGTTGTGGAAGCCGTGGTTGACGCCTAAATACATATGCATCGCATAGTCGATTTCAGCTTCTTTTAGCGCGGCTTCGTACGCCGGCCAGCCGGCATTGATTCTCTCATCCAGTTCGGCATAGTGGATCTTCAGCCGCGCCTTGATCTTGGGCACATCTTCAGCCGCTGGTTGCCGGCCGTAAAAGGGCACGGCCGCTGAGATTACCTCTGGTATGCGCACGGCCAGCGTATTGGACATGCCGCCACCAAAGCAGAAGCCGACGACGCCCACTTTGCCGCTACAGGCGGGATGCGCTTTGAGATACTTGGCGGCCGCAATGAAGTCTTCCGTCACTTTCTCCCCGTCGAGTTGTCTTTGCAGCGCCCGACCTTCGTCGTCAGTGCCTGGATAACCGCCCAGCGGCTCTAGCGCGTCTGGGGCCAAGGCGAGAAAACCGGCCGTAGCCACGCGGCGGGCGACGTCTGCGACATAGGGGTTTAGCCCTCTGTTTTCGTGGATGACGAGGACGCCCGGGATTTTGCTTTCCTCAGCAGCCGTGGGCCGTATGAGGGCGGCGCGCGTCTTTTCGTGTCCCTGCGGGGAAGGATACGACACGTACTCGGTGACAATGCGTTCGTCATCTGCGGCCACCTGCTGGGCAAAGGCGTAGTTGGGAGTGAGGCTGTCCAACAGCGCGGCAGCAGTCAGGCCGCCGATGGCAAAGCGGGCCGCATCATCGAGAAACTGGCGGCGGTCAATATCGCCGTGGACATAGCGATCGTAGAGGCTGAGCAGTTGCGGATCGTATTCAGCGGCGGTTTTCCGTTCCATAATTATCTCCTATTAGATGAGGTTTCACTACGACAATTCGCATCATGGAAAGTGTTAGTCACGCCTTATTCCACTGTAAAAAGCGATGGCGCACCTCCGCGAGACGGCGCTCCTTGCCCGCGACCATTTCTGCTAAGAAAGCGCGACAGTTTTGCTCGTGTTCTCTATCGCGCGGCGCGTGATCTAATAAGCCCTGCTGTGGGTCGTAGATTAGGCGGTGTTCTTCTTTGCCGTCGCTGTAGTAGATCTTGTTGATTATGCGCCGCGTGGTCGTATCCTTGATGCGCCGCTGAGGAGGATTGCCTCCTTCGAGACAAATGAAAACGAGCAGGTTAATAGCGCGAAACTGCGCTGCGGGCACTTGGTTGACTTCGACAATTTGGTGGTGAATCTCATCGAGGTTATCGGCGTGGACATTGCTCACTAGAGTATGACCGGCTCTGCCTAAGGCAAAGAAAGCGCGCAGGTCGTCACCCCACAGATAGGTCGGGGGCGCATGGTCGCTCAATTCGTTGGAGATGATACAGGATTTGGTTTCTCCAATAGAGGATACCTCTCCCGGCAGTGCGGTGACAAAGGGGAGGCCGGCTCCAACAAAACTGAGCAGCGCGTGCATGGTGGTGGTTTTGCCGATACCGCCGGGGCCCGAACCGGTGATATAGGAAGCCCCACGCCAGATATGGGAGGCGAAAAAGGCGGCCAATTCCAAATCGACGGTCTGCACATCGATGAGGTCAATGAGCGATCGCGTGTATTGGCCATCCTCGGGATTGTCCAACTTTTGCAGAAATTCTAGATCATTTGCCATGATTATTACAGCCTTTAGCGGTGGTGTTGGGCGAAAAAGTCCAAGATGCGCGGTAGCGAAACTTCGACGACTGTGGGAAAGTCGAAATCGAGAAAGCGTGACCCGAAGAAAAGAGTAGAAATTATCTCAGTAGTACCCGGCGGTGACGGCCGCGTCCACGCTTGGCTCTTCCTCATTCGTAGGCTAGGTTTTGCGCCTGCATCATGCCGATCATGTAGCCGAAGGCGAATATCTTCCCCAGCATGCCGTAGCCACGGGTCGTCTCCGCATCTTCGGCCCCCATCGTCGGCGCATGGTCGGGGCGAATGGGTCCTACGAAGCCGGCGCGGGAGTAGATTTCCAGCATCCGGGCCATATCCGTAGGCCCGTCGTCGTGAAAGGTTTCCGTAAACCGCGTTCCCGCAGTGCCCTCGACGTCGCGGTAGTGGATAAAGTGAACCTTGCCCTGCTCGGTGAGCTCCCGCGCCACCGAGTAGATATCCTCACCCATAGCCTTGAAATTGCCTTGGCAGAACGTGACGCCGTTGCAAGGACTCGGCGCGATCTTGATTAGGCGGCGGTACGCGTCGGCGCTGACCATGATTTGGGCGGAACCCCGATAGGGCGAGATCGGCGGGTCGTTGGGGTGATAGCCCATGCGGACATTGGCCTTCTCGGCGACGGGAATGATGCGCTCGAGCAGCCAAGCCAGGTTGTTCCAGAGTTCCTCCTCCGTTTGGGTCTCCGCAAAAGGTGGCTCTTGGTGCGACTCCGCATAGTCGAATTGCGAGGAAATGGCACCGCCGCGCGTGGGCACCCAATCGGTGCGGGAGCCGCCAGCGCCGAGGTTGTAGCACAGCACGGGAATGCCGACTTTGCCCATGGCCTCCACAGCGGCGATAAAATCCAACAGTTCTTCATCGCGGCCCGGGGTCCCTCGGCGTATGTGTTCGGAGCGGGTGGGCGTCATGGTCTCGTACACGGGGATCGAAAACCCTGCCTCGGCCCATCCCTCCTTCTGCTGGCGCATGGCCGCCGCGTACTGATCGCGGCCTATCCCGTCGAGGGGTGGCGAGGTTACGCAGCCGGTGACGCCCATTTCCCGGCAGATCTTCACCCGCTCGGGTTGCTCTCGTGGGCTTCTGCCCAGCGTCATCGACAACTTGAACATCCCTTGGCGCATGCGTTTTCCTTTTCCTTAGTGGTGATGCTGTTAGCCATTCTCCGTAGCGCACTTGGCCGATCCCTCACAGCAATTCCTCGACCAAGGCCCGGCTGGCTGGTTCCAAGAGCCGGTAATCGGGGATTTCGTAGCGGTTGCCGTCGGCGTCTTGCACCAGTACCCGCCCGCCGCCCAAATGGCGGATATCGCGGCGGCTGGAATAGATTTCAAAGGCGCGGGGTCCCCGGTCGGTCTCTACTTCCCAGCGCGGCACTCGGTTGGCCACTGTCACGTTGACGATGCGCTGGATGTGCGGAGAGAAATAGGCCCGCTCCAATTCGCCTTCTACGGCTTGACGGCTGGCCCGATCTAGCGAGTCGAGCCGGGCGAGCGAGCCAATCTCCTTGCCTTCGCGATCTTGGACGACGATAAAGCAGTCGTCGCAGCTCAGGGGAAAAGCCCGTTTGACCCGGACCCTCGGATAGGTCTGGTCCCCGGTCAACTCTAGGTTCAAGTCCTCGAAAGCATCGACAAAAAACCGCGCTTTGTCTGGGTCGAGATAGGCGACTTCAGCGGCTAACGTATCGTGCTGCATGGGTTTACCAGGCCCTCAGTTTGGACATTTCAGCCTGCATGCGGCACAACTTGGCGTAGATGCCGTCCTGTTCAATCAATTCGTCGTGGGTGCCGATCTCGGCGAGTTTACCTTTGTCGAGAATGAGCAGGCGGTGGGAGTTTTTGAGGGTGGATAAGCGATGGGCAATGGCAAAGGTGGTGCGCCCTTTGACGAGCCGCTCCAACGCCTCCTGAATCTGCGATTCGGTCTCGGTATCGACGTTGGAGGTAGCTTCGTCGAGGATGAGAATGCGCGGGTCGCGCAAAATGGCCCGGGCAATGGACAGCCGCTGCCGCTCGCCCCCGGATACGCGGGTGCCGCGTTCGCCCACCAAGGTATCGTACCCGTCGGCCATGTTCATGATGAAGTCGTGCGCATTGGCGGCCTTGGCGGCGGCGACGATCTGTTCGAGGGAAGCTGCGGGATGGCCGTAGGCAATGTTGTCGGCCACCGTGCCGTTGAAGAGGAACGGATCCTGCAAGACTACGCCAATCTGCTCGCGCAGCGATTTGAGGTTCACATGGCGGGCGTCGTGGCCGTCGATGAGAATGGCCCCTTCCTGAGGCTCGTAGAAGCGGCAGATGAGGTTGATCAAGGTACTTTTGCCAGCGCCGCTGTGCCCAGCCAAGCCGATCATCTCGCCCGGCTCGACGACGAAATTCAAATCCTCAATGACCGGCTTGTCTTCCTCATAGCCGAAGTGGACGCCGCGGAATTCGACCCGGCCCTCGATGGGCGGCATGGTCATAGCCCCGGGCTGGTCGATCACCTCTGGGTGGGTATCGAGTACTTCAAAGACGCGCTCGGCCGAGGTGGCGGCGCGCTGGAAGCGGTGATTGAGGCGGCACAAGCTCTCCACCGGCCCGTAGAAGCGATACATGTAACTGGTAAAGGCGACAAAGTCCCCCAACGTCAGCTCACCAGCCAAAATATCGCGGCCACCGACCCACCAGATGATGATGGTGCCGATGGAGGTTATAAAGGTCATGACCGGGCCGAACAGGCTGCGCATCCACGCCACCCGCAATTCGCCCTGCAGCAAATCTAGGCTGCGGCCCTTGAATTTGCCCACTTCCCGCTGTTCTTGGGCAAATGCCTTGACCACGCGCACGCCCGGGATGGTATCGGCCAGCAGGGCGCTAAGGCCCGCCCAGCGGTGCCACAACGGCCGGTAGATGGCGTGCAGCCGCTTGCCAAAGCGCAGCGTCGCCCACACCAATAGAGGCGTCGGCAGCAAAATTAGGGCTGCCAGCCCGGGATTGAGCGCAAAGAGGATGATGCAAATAATGACCAAGGTGAGCACATCGCGGATGGCTTCTTGCAGACCGTCGCTGATAAAGTCCTGCAAGCGGCCCACGTCTTGGGTGACGCTGGCCATGATGCGCCCAGTCTCGTTTTTGTTGTAATAACTAAGCGACAGTGCGTGGAGGTGAGTGTACACTTCGTTGCGCAGACCGTAGGTAACGCGCTGGCCGATGCGGGCCATGATGTAGCCACGCAGCCCCGACAAGCCGCTGACGGTGAGGTTTATCCATATCAACAAGCCCACCAGCCAAGCCAGCGCCGCGGCCGGCTCGCCCTTGGCCCCCGGCAAAAGAGCCAGCAGATCAAAGTCCGCCTCATCGCCCATAGACGAAAGGGCACCGGCATTCAAGACATCGTCGATGAGAACCCTCATCAGCAGCGGCTGGCTCAGGCCAATGGTCGTGGCCACCACCATGAGCAACAGGCTCAGGGTAATGAGCTTCCAATGCGGCTGGGCATAGCCCAACAGCCGGAACAGCAGCTTGCCCTTTTCCAGACAGGCCGGGCATACTCCGTAGTGGCGCGGAATGACTTGGCCGCAACGGTCGCAGCGCTCGCGCCCAGCCCGCGCTCCGGCCAGTCGCCCGTGGAGCACCTCGCCTTCGGCTTCTGTCAAGTGCGCTTGTCTGACTAGGCGCTCGACCTGATTGGGCAGTTCGGACAGCGCTGGCACTAGGCTCTTGGAGAATACGGCCATGGTCGCGCCCCGCTCCTCGGTGCGGACCTTGAGGGCTGCAGTCCCCCAATCCTCGCGCACCTCCACCCCGTTTATCTCGGCTAGGGGCAGGCAGACCATATCGGGCGGGCCACCGCTGTCGGGGCTGAAGGCCACCAGATGGTCGTCGGTGGCCATTAGCCACGCCTCGCCGTACTGGCCGTCGAGCTTGATATCGGTAGCCACCGCCAAGCGAAGCTCTTCGTCGAGGCCTACTACCTCGGCCAGTTCGCGCCGCACCTGCGGTGGCACGGTGGCGCGAAAAGGCGGCTCTACAGCGTCCTCTCTGCGTTCAGTCCTATTCATACATGGGCCATTCTGTGCGATGTGCGCACCACGCGCTTGCACCACAGCGCTAGATCGTCTAACAGCGAGTAGAGGGTTGGGGCTAGCATCAGGGTCAGCAACGTCGAGGTGGCCAAGCCGCTGGCGACGACCAAGCCCACCGGTCCCCAGCGACGGGCAAAGCCCTCGGACGTGCCATAGACCATCGGCAGCACGATCGGCATCAAGTTGAGGATGGTGGTAAAGGCGGTCATCAGGATGGGCCGGAGCCGGTGCTGGCCGCCGAAGCAGATCGCCTCGCGCCGCGACAGCCCGCTCGCCCGCAGGTGGTTGATATGGGCGATTAGCACGATGCCGTTGTTGACGACGATGCCGAAGAGGATCAAAAGCCCCAAGACACCGTTGTTGTCAAAGGGCACGTCGAGGACATACAGCCCCAAGGCCACGCCGATCAGGGAGAAGGGGATGGCGAAGATGATGGTTAAGGGATGGATCAGGGACTCGAAGAGCGAGGCCATGATCAGGTAGATCAATAGTATGGCAAAAATGGCGGTGAAGTGGTTGTCGCTGGCCTCCTCTTGCTGCCAGCGCGCCGCCCGGCCCAAATCCCAGCTATAGCCGGGGGGCAACTGCATCCCGTTCATCATTTGACTGATCGGCTCCGTCAGCGCGCGGGCTGCGTTGCGGTTTTCGGTGTTGGCGAAGACGGTGACGTTGAGGACCCGATTCTCGCGTCTGAGATCGCGGGGGCCGCGGCTAAGCTGGAAGTCGGCCAACGACGCGAGCTGGACCGAACTGCCGTCGCGGCTCTCGTAGCGGCTGTTTTTGAGCTGGTCTAGGGTGGCGCGGTCGCCCTCGTTGAGCTGCATGACGATGTCGATTTCGCGGTCGTCGCTTTTGAAGCCGCTGGTGCGGCGGGTGCCCAAGGCCGAGGAGATGCCCTGGGCTACCTCGCGCGGCGACAGCCCATAGCTGAGTGCTTGGGCGCGGTTGATTTCGACGCGGACTTCCTCCTCGCCGTCTTCGAGGCTGCTATCGACGTCCTGGACCCCGGGTAGCTGTTCGAGACCGGCTTTGACGTCCTCCATTAGCACTGCTAGGACTTCTGGATTGCGGCCGTGGAGCTGGACCTCAACGCCGAGTTGATTGCCCGACCAACTGCGCGAGCGGCCCATTTTGTACGTGTAGCCGACCTTCTCCGGCAGCAGGTTCTTGATCGCATTGCCGGCCTCCATGGTCGAGAGCTTGCCCGCGTCGGCATCGACGAGATAGGCGCGGATGCTGCCTCGGCGTTGGCGGAAGCGCGTGGTCAGCGATTCGAGGTCGAGCGTGTCCTTTTGCGCTAGGAGGATGTCTTCGATCTGGTCGAAGTGCGCGCGGATCTCATCCAGGCTGTAGCTGCGGTCGATGATCACCGACATATCCACCCGGCGCTCTGGGGTCCAGGGAGTGCCGCGCTGTTCGATTTGGTCGTAGAGGTAATAGCCGGTGCCGGTCAGCGCCATTGTGGCCACTAGCGCGACCCAGCGGTGGTCGAGCGTCCAGTTGAGCAAGCGGCCGTACGAGGCGCGCAGGCCGTGGCGGGAGCAGTACCAGCCGAGCGCGGCTCCGGCCAGCGCAGTGAGTGCGCAGCCGACGATGGTTTGCCACTGCATCCCGCCGATTGAGGTGGCAATCAGCCCGGACCAACGGACCCACCAAGACTGCAAACCGCTCCAGCCAACGGGGCTGATCTGCCAGTAGGCAATGCCGACTACGACCGCGACGACCAGCAGTTTGAGCCAGCGGTCGTAGCGCTCGATCCCAGCGCGGAGCAGTCGGGAGGAAGCCAGCGGAATAAGCGACAACGAGACGATCATCGACACCACCACGGCGAGGCATATCGCAATCCCAGCGTCCTTCATCCACGTGGCCGAGCGGCCATCGGAGAGGAAGAAGAAGGGCACGAAGACGCAGATCGTCGTCAGTGCCGAGGCTAGAACCGCCATACCGACTTCGCGGCTGCCGACGCGGGCGGCCTCTTCGGCTTCGAGGCCGTCTTCTTGGCGGCGGCGGAAGATGCTCTCCAGCACCACCACCGCCGGATCGACCAACATCCCCACTGCCAGCATCAGCCCCATCATCGAGACCATGTTGAGGGTGATGGTCGATTCAAAGACCTCGCGGGCGACGTACATGCCGATAAAGACGCCCAGCGCCGAGATGGGGATGGCGAGGGCGATGACGATGGTCGAGCGGATATTGCGCAGAAAGACAAAAATGATAATCATCGCCAAAAACGCGCCCAGCATCGCCGAGTTGAGGAGGGTGCCGGCGTCCTTAAGCACGGACTCAGCGCGATTGCGGACGATGGCAACCTCGAGTTGGCCCGCGTATTCGGCTTCAATCGCCTCCAACTCAGCGACGATGACCTCGCCGACATCGACGACATTGGCGGTGGAGGCTTTGAAAACTTCCAGTTGTAGCGCGTCGGTGCCGTTGAGCCGCTCGTAGCTGCGCTTTTCGGGGAAGCCGTAGTTGATCTCGCCGATGTCGCCGAGGCGAAACTGACCACCCAACAGCGGCATATTGGCAATATCCTCGGCGCGGGTGAACTCGCCGATGGCGCGGACCATATAGCGCTGGTCGCCATCCATGATCCGGCCCAAAGAAATGTTGGTGTTGTTCGCGTTGAGCTGCCAGCCGAGCGAGGACAGCGATATATTGTGGGTCTGCAGGCGCTCCTGGTCGAGCTCGACGATGAGCTGTTTCTCTTCGAGGTCGTCGATGACCACGTTGGCGACGCCGTTGAGCCGCAATAGCCGCGGCTCGATGACCTTTTGGATTACGTCGAGCAGGCGGTCGCCGTCGCCGAGCCAAGCCAGATTGGCGTACACAGTGGGGCGCTGGTCGGATTGCCAGCGGCGCAGGCTGACGCGATCGACGTCCGAGGGCAGGAGGGCGCGGGCTTGGTCGAGTTTTTCGCGCATCTCCATGTTGGCCAAATCCATGTCGGTGCCGGCCTTGAAGTCCACCCGCACCTCGCCCCGATTGTGCCCCGAGCTCGCACTCATGCGGTCGATATTGTTGAGTGTGCCCAGCGTCTGCTCCAATGGCAAGGTCACCGAGCGCTCGATCTCTTCGGGAGAGGAATTGTTGTACTGAACTCGGGCCGTGATCCCCGAAGAGGAAATGGTCGGCAACTGCTCCATGGGCAAGCGATCTAAGGCGACGACACCCACCACCAAGGCGCACAAGGTGAGCATCAACGTGGTCACGGGCCGTTTGAGCGAGAATTCAGACAGGGACATAAAACCTCCTAAGCGCTGCGATCCATCAGGGTATAGACCACGGGAATGAGCACCAGGGTCAGCAGGGTGGATACCAAAAGCCCGCCGATGACGGTAATGGCCATAGGTGCGCGGATCTCGGCCCCCTCGCCCAGCCCTATGGCCATGGGCAACAGCCCGAGGGCGGTGGTCGAGGTCGTCATTAGGATCGGCCGGAAGCGCACCTCGCCAGCGCGCAGCACCGCGGCGAATTTTTCCATCCCCTCATTGCGGCGCAGATGATTGATATAATCGACGAGGACGATGGCGTTGTTGACGACAATGCCGGCGAGCATGATCAGGCCAATGAGCACCACCACGCTGATGGTGGTGCCCGTCGCGAGCAGGCCGAGGGCGCTGCCGATTAGCCCCAAGGGAATGGTGAACATGATGACCAGCGGGTGCAAAAGCGATTCAAACTGCGAGGCCATTACCAGATAGACCAAGAATACGGCCAGTAGCAGGGCGAATTGCATGCTGTCGAAGGAGCGCACCATTTCTTCGTTCTGGCCACCGATGGCCACGGTGAAGCCCTCGGGCAGGGGCAAGTCGGCAAGGGTGGCTTCGATCTCCTCTACTACGCCGCCCAAATCGCGGCCGTCGAGGTTGGCCGAGATGACGGCGACGCGCTCTTGGTCGAGGCGGCGGATCTCGGTGGGGCCGTCCACGGCCTGTACTTCGGCGACCGATTCGAGCGCGACCGGCACTGGATAGGAGGCCGGGCTGACGACCATGCGCTTGAGGTCGGCGACGGTCTGGCGCTCCTCGTCGAGGGCGCGCACCCGGATATCGACCTTGCGGTCGCGGCGCGCTAACTCGGTGGCGACATCGCCTTGCAGCTTGTTGCGCAACAGCTCGCCGATATTCTGCACGGTGGTGCCCAGTTCGGCGACGCGCCGGCGGTCGAAGAATATCTGGACTTCGGGTTGTCCGCCGGCCGTGCTCGAGCGGATGTCGGTCAGCCCGGGGATGGTGTACAGACGCTCGACCGCTTGGTCGGCCAACAGATCGAGGGTGCTCAGACTGTAGCCGCTGATTTCCACCTCTATGGGGGTGCGAAAAGAAAAATAAGTCGGCCGCGAGAATTTGAACTTCAGGTCGGGAATGTCCCCGAGGAGGCCGCGCACCGCTTCGATGGCCGCGTCTTCGCCGGCCTCCGGTGCGAGCCGCACGAGGAGGTGGGCGGTGTGCTCCTTTTTATCGGCGGCCGTGCCGCCGGTCTGGCCACTGCTGCCGACGAGGGCAAAGACCGAGGCGATTCCATCGAGGCTGCGGACCTGCCCGTCAATGGCGGCGACTTGAGCGGCGGTCTGCTCCAGCGGGGTGCCAGCACGCCATTCCAAATCGACGAGGAATTCGCCTTGGCTCATCTCCGGGATTAGCTCCAGCCCTAGGCCGCGTGCCCGTTCGAGGACCAAGGCTCCCAGCGCGATAAAGATGGCCAGGACCAGCAGGCGGCGGCGCAGCGCCCAGCTCAAGAAGAGCGGGTACGTTTTGTTGAGTGCGTTGAAGACGAGGTCGAACAGCCAGTACAGCGGGAAGAGTAGAGTGGAGAAGACGCGGCCGACGCCGCTGGCTGTGGCGCGGATCAGGCGGATGAGAAGCGCAGGGCCTTTGACGCCGCGTTTGGGGCCGGTCTCGTCGGCCTCGGCAATCATGCGCTCGAGGCTCAGCGACGAGAGCATGGGGATCAGCATCAGCGCCACCACGAGGGAGGCGACCAGCGAATAGGTGACGGTCAGTGCCTGATCGCGGAAGAGCTGGCCGGCGACGCCCTCGACGAAGACGATGGGCAGAAAAACGCAGATGGTGGTGGTGGTGGCGGCGATGACGGCGCGGCCGACCTCGCTAGCCCCGCGCACGGCCGCTGCCAAGGCATTAAGCCCTTGTGCGCGGTAGCGCTGCACGCTTTCCAAGACCACAATGGAGTTGTCAACCAGCATCCCAACTCCCAGCGCCAGCCCGCCCAGCGACATGATATTGAGGCTTACGTCCGAGCCGAACATCAGGAAAAAGGTCGCCACCACTGAGAGGGGGATCGAGAGGCCGATGATGGTCGTGCTTTTGAGGTCGCGGAGGAAGAGAAAGAGCACGATGATGGCGAGGATGCCGCCGATGATGGCGGTGTTGAGCACCTCGTCAACGGCCTGCTGGATAAAGGTCGCTTGGTTGAAGACCACGTCCATGCCGCTGTCCTGGAGCAGCGAGGCGTTTTCGGCGAGAAATTCGTCTAAGCGCTCCTGTACCGCCGCGCTGACTTGGACGGTGTTGGCGTCGCCTTCCTTGAAGACCGAGACCTCGACGCCCTCGCGGCCGTTAATGCGGGTGACGAGGTCGCGCTCGCGATGGCCGCGGAAGACGCGACCGACGTCCTTGAGCTTGATCGGCGCGCGGTCAATCTGGCCGATGACGATTTCGCCGATCTCGTCGATGCCTTGGAATTCGTTGAGGGTCCTGACGAGGAACTCGGCTTCGCCGTCCTTGAGCATTCCGCCGGTCAGGTTGACGTTTTCCGCGGCGAGGCGGTTGGTGACTTGGCTGATGGAGATGCCGAGGTAGGCCAGGCGTTGGGCTTCGACTTCGACTTGGATCTCTTCCTCTAGGCCGCCGTTGATTCGGATGGCCGCTACGCCTTCGAGACTTTCGAGGTCGGGGCGCAGCCGCTCTTCGGCGACGCGCCGCATCTCCATCAGGCTCAACTTGCCGTAAAACGCTAGGCGCATTACGGGGTCGAGCGAGGGGTCGAAGCGCAAGAGAATGGGTTTGCCGGCGTCGCGCGGCAGGTTGGCCAAATCGAGCTTTTCGCGGATGTCGAGCGAGGCAAAGTCCATGTTGGTGCCCCAGCCGAACTCGACGACCACATCGGAGATGCCTGGCCGCGAAATCGACGAGACGCGGACCACGTTGCTGACCACGCCGACCAAGCCTTCGACCGGCTCGGAAATGAGGCGCTCGATCTCGAGGGGGGCCACGCCCTCGTATTCGGTGCGGACGGTGATCGTCGGGTACGTTATATCCGGGAGGAGATTGACGGCTAGGCGCGAAAAACCCACACCGCCAAAGGCGATGATCGCCACCATCAGCATCGCCACTGTGACGCGGCGGCGGGTGGAAAATTCGACTAGTTTCACTCGCCCCTACCTTGCCCGCGCCGCGGTGGCCGCCCGCCGCCCTGCTCGCGCAGTGCGCGCAAGCGTTGGCGCAAGCTGTCGGGCAGGGGCTTGCCCGCGCGGCGGTACTCGGCTATGACTTGGCGCAAGCTGTCGGGCAGGCCACCCCTAGCCTCGGGCGGGCGGGAGCCTTCGCCCGGGGGTGAGGCCAATTCCGCCGGGACCGTTAGGCCCTCGCCGGCCAGCCGCACGGCTGCACCATCCTTGAGGCCCTCGTGGCCAATGGTCACTACTTGGTCGCCTTCTTTGAGGCCGGAGACGATCTCGACTTGATCGCCCTCGACAAAGCCCAGTTCGACGGAGACCCGGCGCACCTTGCTGTCCTCGATCAGGAAGACGTCGTCTTCGTCGGTTTCGAGGATTAGGGCCTTCTTGGGGACGATCAAGGTCTGGGGCCGCCGCTCGGTAATAATGCGCACCGTGGCGAACATCCCCGGTTTGAGTACGCCGGCGCTGGCGACTTCGAGGGTGACCTTGACGGTGCCACTGGCGGGATCGACCTCTGGACTAATCATGCGGATGCGGCCGCGGAAGCTCGTGTCGGGCAGGGCCTCGACCGCGATAGTGGCCTCTTGGCCTGGGTGCAATTGGTACATGCGCTGCTCGGGCGCGAAAATTTTCACCAGCAGCGGGTGGAGGTCAGCGACGACGAAAACTTCTTGATTGCCGCGCACTAGGTCGCCCACTTCGACCAACCGCTGGGTGACGACGCCGGCAATCGGCGCGGTAACATCTGCGTATGCGAGATTGAGTTGGGCTTCTTCGAGGGAGATCTTGGCGTTGTCCAAGCGGAGGTGAGCCGTATCGTATTCGGATTGGCTGACCATGCTGCGCTCGTATAGCGTCTTGATGCGGTCGTAGTTGGTGCTGGCGTCGGCAAAAGCCTGTTCGGCTTGGCGCAAGTTTAGGCTCAATTCATCCTTGTTGAGGCGGATCATCACTTGGCCTTGGCGCACTTGGTCGCCCTCTTCGGCCGCGAGCTCCTCGAGTAAGCCGGTCGTGCGCGCCAAGACGCTGACTCGGCGCTCGGCTTCGAGGCGGGAGTACGTCTCAATGTAGGCGTTCATGTCGCCGCGAGTGACCTTTTCGCCTTTGACCGGAATGGCTGCCGCTTCGCGCCCGCCCCAACCGCCGCGCTGGGCGCCCTGTGCTACTTCCTCCTCGCCGCAGCCTAGCGCGAGGAGCAAGACGCTGCCGATGTACAGCGCATATTGGCGAGCTGTCATCTGGAGCAAGCCTTAGTGGTGTGTGTTTTGTCCACGGGGTTCCTTTCTTTGGCGTGTGTCGTCCAAGAGAGTATAGATGAGGTTCCGATCTTTGTCAATAGAACTGACTGGTCAGTTCTGATTCAGAATTAGTAGTCACTCCATTAGACCATTGATTGATTCTATTCATTCCCGTGCGTTTTCATTTTTTTGCCGCTGCCGCTCGCGCCAAGGCTGCCGAGGGAATGCCGTAAAGCGCCCCGTTCACTTTTGCAGGCCGTGGCCACAGCCCCTATAATTGGGCCGTGTGCAAAAAACCAAACATCGCGAAACAGGAGCAATATGATGAAACAGCTCCTCGTGGCCTTGGCGGCCCTTGCGCTGGCAGCCTGTGGCCGAGAACCCCCGGTTGACCTCATCCCCGCCCAAATTGTCGATGTGCGCGACTTCGGTGCCGATGGGGTGGCTGTCGTGCTCAAAGGGGACGACGTGCCGCCGTTGCCCATCATCATCGGCCACTGCGAGGCGCGGGCGTTGGTCGGGGCCATGCGGGACGAGGATTTCCCGCGTCCGCTCGCGTACGATCTGTTGGAAGCGATGCTGGAGAAGCTGCAAGGCGAGGTGATGCACCTCGTCGTCCACAGCATCAAGGACAACACCTTTCACGCCAACTTGTACATTGAGACCGCAGCCGGCGAGTGGGTGCTCGATTGCCGGCCCAGCGACGGCATGGTGCTGGTGACGCGTCTCGGAGCGCCCATCTACTTGCGGCCGCGGCTCTTTGAACCCAAAGACCTAAGCCCACAGATATAACCAACCACTAACCGCGAGGAGGGTGCCGTGGTCTATCGCGTCGGCCTCGTGGGCACGGGCGGAATCGCCCGCGCTCACGGCAAGGCCTGCCAGCAGATCGCCGAAGCCGAACTCGTCGCCATCTGCGACGTGTCCGCCGAGCAGCTAGCGCGCTACGGAGAGGAGTTCGGCGTTGCAGCGCGCTATACCGAACTCGACGCCATGCTCCACGAGGCCAAGTTGGACATTGCCATCATCTGCACTTGGGGAGCTTTTCACGCGGAGACTGGGATTCGGATCTGCGATTCGGGGCGGGTAAAAGCCGTGCTCTGCGAAAAGCCCTTCACCCAAAACGCCGCCGAAGCAGCGGCCTTTGCCGCGGCCGGTAGGAAAAACCGCGTCCTCGTGGCCGAGGCGTTTAAGTTTCGCCATCACCCCATGCACTTGCGGGCCAAGGCCATGCTCGACGCCGGTGAGATCGGCGACTTAGTCGGCGTGCGGAGCACGTTTTGCACCAGTTCAGGAGGTGCACTCAAAGAGCGCTCGCCCGAGGCGAATTGGCGCTTCAACAAGGCCAAAGGCGGCGGCAGTATCTACGACTTAGCCTGTTACAACATTCACCACGCGCGGTTCGCGTTTGGCGAGGAGCCGGAGCGGGTGTTTGCCGCGCAGCAGCTAGGCATAGAGACCGACGATGCCGCGTCGATTGTGCTGGTCTTTTCCGGGGGCCGCACCGCGCAGATCGCCGTGGGGTTTAATACGTTCAGCTCGCAGTACGCGGAAATTTCCGGGCATCGCGGGATGCTGCGGCTAGACCACGTGTGGAACAACGAGAATCGAGCCGTCACCATAGAGCATCGCACGCCGAGCGGGGTGGAGGTTGTCGAATTCCCGCCCTGCTTTCAATTTGCATTGCAGTTGCAGCACCTGTGCGAGTGCTTGGCCGAGGAGCGGGAGCATCGGATCTCGCCGGAACACAGCGTCGCGCAGATGCGGGTGTTAGACGCGGTGAAGGAGTCTATGGAGACGGGGCGGGCGGTGGAATTGTAATACCATCTGATCTGGACGTACGACCTTCATCCGCCTCCCCTTTGTGGTTGCCCTTAATCTAGAATCTGCTCTTCAACGAAAGAAAGGACGAATCATGCGCGTTGGCATTATTGGACACACCGGCCGCGGCAACTACGGCCACTATCTCGACATGGCCTTTGTCGGGGTAGAAGGCGCGGAGATTGTGGCGCTGGCCGATCCCGACGAGGCGGGACGCCAAGCTGCCGTTGCCAAGACCGGAGCACCCAAGGGATACGCCGATTACGTGCAGATGTTAGAGGAGGAGAAGCCGGATATTGCGGTGGTGGCATCGCGGGAGATCGGCGACCACTTGGCGTTGGTGCTCAATTGCGTGGAGCGCGGGGCGCATGTGTACCTCGAAAAGCCAGTGGCGGCTTCGGTCGCCCAAGTTGACCAGATGATCGCAGCGCGTGATAAGGCCGGGGTGACGGTGGTGGTGGCGCATCCTTGGCGGGGGCATCCGCCGATCCAGAGGGTGGCGATTCCGGCGATTAAGGCGGGGAAGATCGGCCAGCCGCGGCTGTGCCGGATCTATGGGATGGGCGGCGCGCACGGCGGAGATCAACTGTTTTTGGACTTGTATCCGCATTTCTTTGACTTTCTCTGGCAGTCGTTTGGTGCGCCGCTGTGGTGTCATGCGCATCTGACGCAGGATGGGCGCAGCGCGACGCCGGCGGATGTACAGGAAGGCGTTGAAGGGATGGGCTTGGTGGCCGGAGACGGGATCAAGGCGTACTACGAGTTTCCGGGTGGCGTGGCTGCTGATTTTGAGTCCTACCGGGGGGACGGGAAGGAGAATCCTTATCGCATCGACATCCACGGGACAGAGGGGACCTTGTCGCTGCCTGGGCCGATGGTCAATCTGCCGGATATTTACTACCACCCGCTGGTCAACCCCGGGCTGATCGGCGACCCGCGCTGGGAGGTCGTGCCCTCGTCGCCGCCGCCGGATGAGCACAAATGGCTCAACGCGCACCGCCGCATGGCGCGGTCCATGATCGACATGATCGAAGGCCGGGACCCGGAGTGGGATCTGGTAGAGTTGGAGAATGCGCGGCTCTATCTAGAGATGGCGATGATGGCCCACGCCTCGCATAGGGCCGGAGCGCGGGTAGGGCTGCCGCTGGCGAGTACGGCGAATCCGTTCGACGATTGGAAGTGATGGAGGGCACCACGTTAAGCAACACAAAGAGGTGCCTGATGAAAACAGGCTGTTCTTTTTGTGGTCATAAGGAACTTCAGTCTCGTCAAACCCAGTACATTTATCGGCACAATGGCCAATTTCTCATTGTGGATGACGTGCCCTGTCTCCAATGCGCGTACTGTGGCGAACAGTACTTTGAAGGTCTCGTATTGAGAGATATAGAAAAGAGATTCAACGAACTCCATGTACATGGGCAGAAAGCGAGCAAAGAGGTTCAAATTCCCGTTGAACACTTCTCGAACCTGCATCAAGTCTGACGCGGCGGGGCCAAAGCCAAGCCTCCGGGTGAACACAAGATGGCGCGGTCGTTTATCGACATGCTAGAGGGCCTATTGAGTGAAGATATAATCACACGCCGAGATAAGATTAGCTAGGTAAAATTATGAGCAATCCGCGTCCGAACATACCGGCGGAGCGCACAGATAGATGCAAGCTGCCCATCGGCATTCAGACCTTCCGTGAGATTCGCGAGGAGAACTGCTACTACGTGGATAAGACCGCTTACATTCGTCGGATGATAGACGAGGGCAAGCATTATTTTCTATCGCGCCCGCGGCGCTTTGGCAAAAGCCTGTTTCTGGACACGTTGAAAGAACTGTTCGAGGGCAACGAACCGCTATTCGAGGGACTTCACATCCACGACCGTTGGGACTGGTCGGTTCGCCATCCGGTGGTGCGCTTGAGCTTTGGCAGCGGTAATTTCAAAGAGCCGGGCTACCTGCATACGAATCTAATGGCGCAACTGGACGCGGTTGAACGGCGGGAGGATGTGAAGTCCGAATACGCCAGCGCACCCGAGCGTTTTGCCTATCTGATTGAGGTACTGCGCGAGCGTACCGGACAGCCGGTGGCGGTGCTGATCGACGAGTACGATAAGCCGATTCTGGACGCGCTCGAGGTGCCAGAGGTCGCACGCGCCAACCGCGACTTTCTGCGCGGCCTGTACGCGACGATCAAGGATAGCGACGCGCACATCAAGTTCACGTTTCTCACCGGGGTGAGCAAATTCTCCAAGGTCAGCCTCTTTTCCGGCCTCAATAATCTCAAGGACGTCACGCTGGATCCTCGCTACTCAGCCATCTGCGGCTACACTGATGTGGATTTGGACACGGTGTTCGCGCCGGAACTTCCCGGCTTGGACCGGGACGAGATACGCCGCTGGTACAACGGCTATAGCTGGCTGGGAGAGGAGAAGGTTTACAATCCGTTCGACATTCTCCTGCTCTTCGACAGCCGCCGTTTCGGCGCGTGGTGGTTCGAGACGGGTACGCCGACGTTCTTGGTTGAGACGCTGATCTCGCGCGGAGTCGGTGCGTTGAGCTTGGACAACATGCTGGGCAGCGACGACTTGCTGTCATCCTTCGACGTTGACCACATCGCCACCGAAGCCCTGCTGTTCCAGACCGGCTACCTCACCATTCGCCGTACCGAACCGCGCGGCAGCAGGATCTACTACCGTCTGAGCTACCCGAACCAGGAAGTGCGCCAGAGCCTGAACGAAAGTTTACTGAACCACTTGACCGGAAGCCCGGGACGGCAGGCGGAGCACAGTGCCCTGCTGTACGACCTGTTGCTAGCCAACGACTTCGCCGGTATGGAGAGCCTGTTCAAGGCGTTCTTCGCCAGCATTCCCTACCAGTGGCACACCAAAAATGACATAGCGAACTATGAAGGCTATTACGCCAGCGTGTTCTACTCCTACTTCGCGTCGGTGGGATTGGACATCGTTGTGGAGGACAGCAGCAGCCACGGTCGTCTGGACATGGCGGTGTTGTTCAATAGCAACGTGTACCTATTCGAATTCAAAGTGGTGGAGTTGGTGCCCGAGGGCGTGGCGATGGCGCAATTGAAGGACCGGCGGTACGCAGACAAGTACCGCGCCCGGGGCGAGCCGATCCACCTAATCGCGGTGGAGTTCAGCCGGGAGAGCCGTAACGTCGCGGCGTTTGAGGTGGCGAATGTGCCTGAGCATCGGGAGGAGCCGTAGGATGCACTCAGAATCTGCCCGAAGTGCAAGGAGGGCACGATTCAGGAAATTGAGACAGGACTAGTGAGCTAATACCATAGTAGGAACACCATGCCATTATCTCAGGAGCACACGCCCTCCAAATACTCCGCCGTGCGATGGGAGATACCCATGGCTCAAAGCCAGCCCTGCGCCAGACTGCCTATGATGCAGTCAAATGGTTGTCCGCGATCTGCGGACTTCTTGAACGTGTACACCGAGTGAACTAGAATGGTTATCAGACTCAAAAACACGGAGGAGATCATCGTGAAGTGCCATGTTTGTGGAGGACGCTTAGAGCCGACCATTTCAGACCTTCCCTTCTGCCTTGGGCCGACTAGTATTGTCGTGATCAAGAAGCTACCTGTGCTGGAATGCACCAATTGCACGGAATTCTCTATCGAGGATCCGGTTATGGAAAAGGTTGAGAACTTACTTGAGCAGACGGGTGAAGCGGCTGAGCTTGAAGTCATCGCCTATGCAGCCTAGAAAAGCTCTGTCCAATTAGCGACTGGAGGAGTTTCGATTTGCCCCCTCAAACTATGAACTGCCTCAATCCCCGTTGTGCGCATACCAGTGGCGCTGCATTTCGAGGTACGTAAAGGACGCCGACCACGCAATTAGCCCCAGCCCGATCAGCGATTCAATACCCGCCAACAGCCGCGCCGCTCCCAACGGCGCGATGTCGCCGTACCCCAGCGAGGTGTACGTGGCCAGCGAGAAATACAGGATGTCGGTCGGCCCGGACACCACGCCGGAGAGGGTCGCGATGTCGATGGCGAGTAGGTAGTACCAGCCGACGGCAAAAAGCACGACCTCGACGAAGTGGGCGCAGAGGGTGAGGAGCACGCCGAGCAACACTCGGAGGCGCGGGGCAATCGACAGCTTCCCCAGCCAGCGCGAGCCAAAGGCGAGCGCCTCGTAGTGGACGCCGATGGCGATCAGGATCAGTAAGATCGAAACAGGTAGTATGGTTGCCATGCAACTAGGGTTTGTCCTTTTGCGTAGGTTTTTGTGCCTCGACCAACCACTCGACAGCAGCGATCTGGCCTTGGCGGGCGTAATCGGCTGCTTCGCCGAGAATGCGGGCGGCCTCCTGCGGAGCGTGAAAGCCCATGGAATTTTCCGCGGCCACGAAATCGAGCCGCCACTGCGCCTTGCGCTGCAGGGCTAGGGCCGCTGCTAGGTCCTCGTCTTCGGCACCGGCCGCGCGGGCCGCGGCCATGGCGTCGAGTTGATCCATGAGCGCGGCACCGGCTCGTTGCAGGAGGCCGAAATTGCGCTGCTGGATCGCGTCGGCGCGGGCGGCGAGTTCGGCCTCGGAGAAAGAGTGGCAGACCTGACAGGCGCGGTTGATGTTCAGCAGAGGGCTGCGCACCCAGTGGGTAGAGGGGCATGATGGAGGCGTGGCAGTGCAGGCAGGAGCCGGACTGGGGCTTGGATTGCCGCTCGGTTTGCTCTTGGTCGTAGAGCATGTAGGCGTGGCCGCGCCGGTCGCGGTAGTCGATTGAGAAGGCGTACCCGAGGAACATCCGCCGAAGCTAGGGGTCGCGTTCGATCTTCTGCGCTGGCAGGGCCTCGCTGCCGCCGTGTCCGCCGAAGCGCGTGCGAGTCGCCTCGGCCGTGCGCTTATAGCTGTCGTATTGCCGCGGCCAGTTGATGCCCCAATGGGCCGGGTCGGTGTCGTCCTCCCCGACCGCGACGAGGCGCACCGGGCCGCGCCGCGCTTCGGCCTTGCGTTCGTATATGTTGACCAGCAGCCCGGTGACGAGTGCGCTGGCCAAAGCCACTAAGGCCAAAAGGACGATGGCTTTTAGGAATCTAGCTGGGGCCGCATGATGTGGCAGTTGGCACACGCATCCGGATTCGTGCTGAAATAGGACAGCCCCTCTCCGTAGTGGAAGGTAAAGGCACTCACCCCGATTAGGGCAGCTAGCCACAACAGACCGAGCCACAGATAGGGATTTGTTGGACGCATGGATGCTTTTTCTGCCGCCTTGTAGGTCGTTTGCCGAGTCGGTATCTTGGGCGACTAAAATAATACATGGATGGACAGGATGGACAGATGCGCTGGGTTTTTACGCTGCTGATTGGCCTGTGGGCAGGAGGCTCGGTCGCTCAACCTCGGTACGTGGATGTGGCCGCGGCTGCTGGCATTGAATTCGAGCACCGCAACGGGGCTAGGGGGCAGAAGCAGTTGCCCGAGACGATGGGGTCGGGCGTGGCCTTTTTTGACTATGACGACGACGGCTGGCTCGACCTGTATTGGGTCAATGTCGCCGCCCCAGCCGCGCTCTACCACAACGAAGGAAATGGCCGTTTTGCCGAGCGGACGCAAGCGGCCGGCGTGGAAAATTCCGGGTGCGGCATGGGTGTGGTGGCCGCTGACTACGACAACGACGGTGATGCAGACTTGTACATTACCTGCTACGGCGCGAACATCTTCTACCGCAATCGCGGCGATGGCCGCTTTGCCGATGTCACGGCCACAGCCGGCGTGGGCGACGAGGGCTTCGGCACGGGCGCGGCTTTCGGCGACTGGGATCTCGACGGCGACTTGGACTTGTATGTGGCCAATTATCTGGACTTCCGCGCCGACTCAGACCGCGCTTGTTTTCGCCAAGATAGCGTCCGGGTCTATTGCGCACCGTGGACCTATGCGCCCGAAGCGGATGCTTTCTACCGCAACGACGGCGGTCGCTTCGCCGAGGTCGGTGCGGAAGTGGGTCTTGCTCTAGGCCAGGCGCGGGAGTTAGGCGCGGTTTTTTCCGATTGGGATCTCGACGGCGACCTCGACCTGTTTGTCGCAGGCGATGGCACGCCCAATTTGCTCTACCAAAACGAGGGCGGCCATTTCGCGGAAGTGGGTTTAATCGCCGGAGTTTCCCACAATAGACAGGGACAATCCGAAGCCGGCATGGGCGTGGCCGCGGGCGACTATGACAACGACGGGGCCTTTGATTTTTTCGTGACCAATTTTTACTTGGAGACCAATACCTTGTACCACAACGAGGGCGAGGGGTTTTTCCGCGACCGGACGACGGACGCCAAACTGGGCAAGCCTTCGCTGGCGTACTTGGCTTGGGGCACGGCTTTCTTCGACTGGGATCTCGACGGCGATGAGGATCTCTTCGTGGCCAATGGTCACATCGACGACAACGTAGAATTTTTCGCCGAGACCACGTACGCGCAGCCCAATCAATTGTTCAGAAACGACGGCGCGGCTGGGTTTGCCGAGGTCAGCGCCGCGGCCGGGCTTGGTGCTGTGCAGTCGAGCCGGGGGATGGCCTTGGGCGATTGCGACAACGACGGTGACCTCGATATTGCAGTGGCCCACATCAATGCGCGCCCTTCGCTCCTGCGCAACGACATGGGCGGCGAGCGCAACTACTTGGCCGTCCGCACGGTAGGCGTGGAGAGCAACCGCGACGGCGTTGGCGCTCGCATCCGCGTGCGCACCGGGCCTCGGGTGCAAGTGCGGGAGGTGCGCCGCGGCGGCAGCTATCTGTCGAGCCACGATCCGCGCGTCTTTTTTGGTCTCGGTGCCAGCGCGCAGGCCGACGAAGTGGAGATTCGCTGGCCTAGCGGCAAGGTGCAGCGGCTCGATGGAGTGCTGGCCGGACAAGTGTTGATCGCGGAGGAACCGCGATGATTAGGGCCTCGTGCCTAGCGCTGCTGCTCATCGGCTGCCAAGAGCCGGAGCCGCCCTCGGCTACCGGGCGCGCGTATTTCCAGCAGGGGCTTGAGCACGCTCAACGCGGGCGTTTCCACGCAGCCATTGCCGCGTACAAGCAAGCGGCCGCGCAGATGCCCGACGCGCCCCAAGTCCATTACAATCTGGCCAATGCCTATTTTCTGACCGATGCCCTCGACCAAGCTGAGGCCGCGTACCAAAAAGCCATAGCACTCAAGCCCGACTATGCGGACGCGTATTACCAGCTCGGCGCTGTGTACATCCGGCAAAAAAAGTACGAGGCGGCCTACGCGCCGCTCCGCAAGGCATTGGAAAGCGACCCCGGGTACATTTCCGCCTACAATGCCTTGGGCCTGCTGCACATCCGGCAGGGCGCATACCAAGAGGCCGCCGCCCTGTACGAGCGCGCCTTGCAAGTGGATTCGACGCACTATGAACTTTGGTACCATCTCGGCCAAGTCCACGTCAAGCGCGGCGAGCGCGAAGCGGCGAAAACGGCGTTTGCCCAGGCGATTCGCACGGACACGACCCAAGCGGGTGCGTACGCGGGCTTGGGTGCCCTCTATGTGGAGGAGCAGCGCTATGAGGAGGCCGAGGATCTTTTGCTGCGGGCCGTCGCGCTGCGCCCGTTTTGGGCGCGCCCCCACTACGACTTGGGGCAGGTTTATATGCGCTTAGGCAAGCGGCAAAAGGGCCGCGAGGTATTGGAGCGATTTGCGCGCCTCGAAGAAGAGGAAAAGATGGTCAAGAGTTTGGAGTTTACGCTCTTGAGCGAGGCCGAGGACGCGCGCCGCCACTACGACTTGGGAGTGCTCTATGGCCAGCGTCGCCAATTTGCCAAGGCCGCGGCGCGCTACCGCCGTGCTCTCGCGCTCGACTCGAGCTTTGCGGCGGCCTATGTGAACTTGGGCAACATCTATTTGCGCGAGGAGCGATTCGCTGCGGCCCAGCGGCTTTTTGCCCAAGCGCTCGCCGCGGATTCGACCCACGCCAACGCGTACAATAGCCTCGGCAACCTGCACCTGATGCGCCGGGACTTTGCGGCCGCAGCCGCGGCTTTTGCCAGCGCGGTGCGCTTGGCCCCGGATGACCAAGGCTTCCGCGAAAATTTGGATATCGCCCGGGGGTTGGAGGCGGGGGCGAGGGGGGAATAGGGGACTTTTTACTATAAATTATTTATAGTATGATATAGTAATGTTCAAAATGGAGATTACGTAGGGACGCCCGCGCATCTAGGGGGCGTCGTCAGCACAAATTTACGGCCTATAGAGGCCCCGCCCTGAAATGTTTCGCCTTCGTCAACCGCCTTATCCATGCGACCAAGTATGTTGCCGCCGATTGAGAATCTGTTAGCCATGCCGCCGGATGCAGTAACTGAGCTTCTGTTGGCCGAGCCGGAAGGGCAATGGTTTGACCGCAAAAGTGCGCGTATTTCAGCCCGTAGCTTGGCCGAAACGCTGGTGGCAATGGCGAATGCCGAGGGTGGAGTTATTGTCGTCGGCTTTCGCGCCGGCACTTGTGAGGGGATTGACGACCGCCCGCAGGCGCAGAATGAGTGGCGGCAGGCCGGGGTTAATTTGACGCTGCCGCCGGTGCGCTTTGAGCCGATCCTGTTGCAGTGCATCAATGCCCGGTGCGCGGCGGACCACGCGCTGTTGATAGCCATACCTCCGAGCAGTCAGGTGCATAGCACGACCCGCGACGAGGTTTTCCTGCGCACCGGCGATGAAAACCGCCGGTTGTCCTTTGAGCAGCGCATTGAATTTCAATACGACCGAGGGGATACCAGTTTTGAAATTACGCCCGCAAGTACGTACGGGCCTTCTCCACTCGACGCAGACAGCGTAGCCGCCTACGCCGAACAGGTGGGGCATCCGGATCCGCAGCGGCTGTTGCAGGCGCGAGATTTGGTCGGGCCAGATGGTGAAATGCGCACGGCGGGTGCATTGCTGTTTGCGGCCGATCCGCAAAGGGCGTTCCCCCAGGCCTTTGTCAGGGTGCTGAAATACGCCGGGCGCGAGCGGCGCACGGGCAGCGAGCAGAATCTGATCAGCGACATCCGCTGCGCGGGGCGGTTGCCGCAGCAGATCGACGCGGCGCGTCAGGCCATGCGCGAGGCAATGCCCAAGCGCAGGTCTTTGGGGCCGGATGGACGTTTTGGCTGGTTTGGCATCGTGCCGGAAGAAGTTTGGCTGGAAGCACTAGTGAACGCGGTCATCCATCGCGCGTACAGCAACTTCGGCGACCACATCCGGTTAGCGGTGTTCGACGATAAGGTCGAGGTGTCGAGTCCGGGCCGATTCCCCGGAATAACTGCCCTAGGCGACTTGCTGGAGGTGCGGCGGTTTGCTCGCAACCCCCGCATTGCGCGGGTGATGACCGACTTGTCGTATGGTCAGGAATTGGGGGAAGGGTTGCGCCGCATGGTGGCCGTGATGGAAGCGAGTGGGCGGCAGCGTCCGGTGGTCAGGCAGATGGCGGGCGGCGTCGAAATAGCGCTGTCCGGTGCGATGGTCCAGCCGGATGAACTGCGAGGGATGCCCGAGGCCGCGCGCCATTTATTTGAGCAGATCGCGCTGGTTGGCCGGTTGAGGACCGGCGAGTTGGTGGCGTTGACTGGCTATTCGCGTCCGGTGGTGTTGAGGAATCTGTACGCATTGACATCCCGGGGCTTGGTGCGGCGCGTGGGCAATAGCGCGAGAGACCCGCAGGCGTATTGGACGGCGGAGCTAATGTAGCGCAGAAAGGGGACTAGGCGGCCAGTTCTTTCATCGCGGCGACGAATAGATCCAGTTCATAGGGTGTCGTGTATATGTTCGGACAAATGTGCACCGCTCCGGGATAACCCGGCGGTACGGTAGTCGCCGTACCGAGCGTGAGGTTGTTCGCCTTGCTAAAAAAGTCCCTTCTCGAATCTACCATTTCCGTCCTTTGCGTGTTGCGATTAGTCATGGTAGAAGCTATGTCAGGCTAGCGGGTCAAAAGCCGCGTGGCGGCGTCGCCGGGATTGAGGTGGGGGATGGAGCGGTTGAGGAAGGTTTCGAGGAGTTGGATAGGCGTTAGGTCGGTGGTATCAATGGCGAATTTGCGGCGGATCCAAGAGGCCCGCACCTCTTGCTGGAAACGATCTAGTATTTCTGGAACGTCTTCGGTGGGGACCAATGAGTGCGGATGTGGGGCTGCGGCCATGCGGGCGCGGATTGTTGCGGGCGCGGCGTCCAGGTGGACGAGTATGGTGTCATCGGGCATGTCTGGCTCGTATTCGCGGATGTCGATGTCGATGTCCGGGTAGTAGTATTTGGGGCCGTACACCTTTTCCTCTATGTGGAAACCACCCAACAAGATGTCTCGATAGCGGTGCAGCAAGCGCACGTGATAGACGATCTGGAAGCGCTGGAAGCGCTCCTTGATGGCCGGCAGCATGGCCAGCATGGCTAGCTGCTCCTCGTCGCTGAGGTGATAGGCGTCGGGGATGGTAAAATGATCGTCGAGATGGTGGCTAATTCCGCGACTCAGCCCCCATTGATGCACCTGCGCGATGAGGGTGCTAACGCCTGAGTATTCGCAGCCAACGGCAATGACGCGCATGAGAAGATCCTTTGGAATATTGTGAACCGAGTTGAAACACTATACTGGCCCTACAATCCCCTGTCAAATTTGTCAACGAAGAACGAGCATAGGAGTAAGCAGCACTGTATATTGGCAATTATTTTTAGGCTTTAGTAATCAACCCCTTGGAAAGGAAGCCCTATGGCAGATTTAAAAGTAGCGGTCATCGGCTGCGGCGGCCACGCTCAGTCGCACTTCCGCATGATTGCCGCCGAGCTGCGCCTGCGCTTGGTGGGCATTGCCGAGCTCGACGAAGAGCGGCGGCGCAAAAACCAAGGCGAATGGGGGCCGGAACACGCCTTTGCCGACTACCGGGAGATGCTCGATGTCTGCCAGCCGGAGGTCGTGCATGTGGTCACCATGCCCGGCCACTTGCTTCCCATCGTGGTCGATTGCTTGGAGCGCGGGCTGCACACCTCCGTGGAGAAAGCGCCGGGCATGACCGCGGCCGAGACCGCACAAATGGCCCAAGCGGCCCAGCAGAGCCAAGGCAAGGCGCTGGTGTCTTTTAATCGGCGTTACTTTCCTCAAGTGCTAGCCGTGCGGCAGCGCATCGAGGCGGCTGGGGGCGCGGTGCATTGCGCCGCCACGTACAATAAGCCGGTGACTCTGTTGGGGCCGGTGGCGCCCGATCCGGTGATATGCGACGCCATTCACCACGTCGATCTGCTGCGCTGGCTGGCTGGCCCCAGCGCCGAGCAAGCGGCTATTCCGGTGGAGGTGCAAGGGATGGTGCAAGACGGCGAGCGGCCTGGGTGCCACCGGCACAACGCCGTGGTGCGTTTCGATACGGGCACTTTCGGCACCATGATGAGCCACTACGGTGTGGGTTACCGCATTCAGCGGGCCGAGGTACACGGCGAGGATTTGTCGATCTATCTGAATATGACTCGGGGGCCGCAGGTGGAGGGCTATGACAAGAGGGAGCCCTTTACCGTAGAAGCCGAGGAGATCGAAGCAATGGGCGGGGCCGGCTTCAACGAGGTCGTCCACTTTGTCGATTGCATTCTGGAGGACCGCACGCCGTGGTCGAACTTGGACGATGCCGTGCATACCATGCGCTTGTGCGAGGCCATTCGCAGGGGGCATCGGGGGGCTTTGTAGAGGTATTTAGATGAATATATCTCGCACCGGCAGGGTCCAGTTCGGCACCACTTCGCCGCCGTCGAGTACGTCGTCGGTGGTCAGGATGCGGATGTCGCTCCGCGAGTGGTGCAGAGCGACCGTTTGGGTGCTTGGATTGACGACCACGACCAAGCGGGTGCCAGCGTCGAGCCAATCGGCGATCTTGTCCTGGACCTCGGCGTAGGTATCGCCCGGTGAGACAACCTCGGCCGCTAGGTCGGGAGCACCGGGCCAAAAGCCCTCGGTTTGGCCCTCCACCTCGACCCGCTCGCGCCGGATGAAGGCCGCGTCTGGGGCCCGCACCACATCGGGATCCTCGGCCAGTTTGAAGCCGGTTTCGGCCGCATAGACGGCACCTAGTTGGTTGGCCCGGACGAACTGGTCCAAGGGCGTGGTGAAATTGAGCGCGATTCTACCGTGTTGGTGGCCGGCTGGACTCCTTTTTATCAATTCTCCTCGGACCAGTTCATAGCGGAAGCCATCGTCCTTCATCTGCAATAACTCGTTGGCGGTTATCAAATCGGTGGTCGTCATGGGAATCTCCGCAAGGGCAGATAGGGCAAGGGCCACTCCGAAGAGCGGCCCTTGAGCCGACAGCACGCTGCCGGCGGGTATCTACACATAGCTTATGGCGGGGGCGACCCACTTACAAGGATTATTCTTCTAGCTCTAGGCTTGGTCGCCGGATTGCGCCCGCAAGAATCAAAATCACCCTTCCTTTATATATGAGTGATGTTGCGCGGCGGGCCTACTCGTCGGCGTCTAACAGGTGCCTAAAGGCTTCGAGGCTGGGGACCTGTATGGCCGCCCGATGTAACTGCTTGAGGCGCTGCACATCCCCGATGGCCTCAATGCGGCTGGTCAACCGTTGCACATCCTCCGGCTGAAAGCGAAGGGCCAACACGTCGAGGAGAAATTCTCGGCCTCCCTGCTCAATGCCCTTTTCCGTGAAATACTGCACTACCGACGATTCGTACATGGTCTCCTCCGCGATGATGGCCATAATCGTTTCTAATTTATACACCAACCCGCTCAAAATGGCAAGATCGGCCAGATAATTCGCCTTGAGAGTCTCGTCTATCGGCACCTGCTGCGCCCGGTTCACACACTGGCGCAACCACGCCGCCGCATCCACCCCCGTCGGCCGCTGCATCAACGGCGCAAACGGCAGCAAGCCCGAGTGCCCCGCGTCGAGGATGCGTTGGCCGTCTATTTCTATCAGCCGAATCACTTGGTATTGCACCAGCACGCGGAAGCCGTGCCGCTCTTGGATATGGTGCCCCGGATCGGTTCGGCCGGCCGCTGGACGTAGATAGATGACGCTGGAGTAGATCGGCAGGCCGTGCTGCTCAATGCCGCGCCCGATGTAGCCGACCATCCGGCGCGGCATCGGCGGGGTGCTGTCGGTGGTTTGAAATTCGTGATGGACCAACGCCTCCTCGTCGCCGACGCGCACGCGGATGAGGCTATCGGTGCGGTGGGCTTCGACGGTGGGTTGCTCGGTGTCGATGACGTCGAGTACCTCAAGGTCGTCGTGCTGAAGGGCAAAGCGGGCGAAGTCGTGGGGGTAGGTGTGAATGAGGTGTTTGGAGATAGTGTCAAATTCGGCCATGGCGATCCATCGGGAATTAGGAACTGATGTTACGCAGCCTCTGTCTTCTTAGGGCAGCCTCTTCCGCCCGCTTGGTGCCTGTGCGGTCCCGGTGTCATGCCTGCGAAAGCAGGCATCCAGAAAGGCCGTTTGAGGCTAGGGCGCTGGGCTGGATTCCCGCTTTCGCGGGAATGACGACAGGCAGGGCAACAAGGCGGCAGACACTACATAAGTCTGCGTAACGTCAGTTAGGAATTGAGAATTAGGAATTAGAGCGTGCCAAGCCGTCCGAACCGGAGGGGACGGTTGGGGCCATTCGTAATTGCAATATCCATGCCAAGGCGGCAGCACAGCGGGGAGGACGGGGATGTGCGGGGTTCGACTGTATCGGGCGCAACACATGGATGAGACCCTTTAGGGACTATGCCGACCCGGAAGTCCAAAAAATGCGAGCGTAGCCAACACAACCACTGTTTTATGGCCATGTATGCGGCCTGTAGCTTAGAGCGCCCTACATGTCAAGCCGGTGGCCAGAAAGGAGCCAAAGTGAGCAAGCTCGATCTAATTCATAAGATCAATCCTTGGTAGAGTATTCATCAATCAGGAGTGAAGGTGTCTCTGGCTTGGTTGCCAACGACATTAGTCCATGCCAAATCCACCGTGCCGCCAATGAAGCCTCCCATGAACGGGATCGCCCTGCCTACGTTGATAATGCCCTTCTCTCCAAATTTGGTCAGAAGTCTGGTGCCGACTTTCTTGTTGATTTCAATAAAAATCCTTCCAGGCAACCGCTTGAGAGCCGCGGTAGCCATCTTTCTGCCCATCTCTATTCCCACGTTTTTCAGTATAGTCCTCGCTCCATTACCACAAAGACAAACGAAACAGAGCGCCTTTACGCGGTCATCTCTAAGGTCATAGCCCCCTAAGTGAGCTATGGCTGCAATCATGCGAATTTGGATGAACAGTACGCTAGTCAAATTCGCAGGGAGCGAAATTGGCATCGCCGTGAGGCCCGGAACCCCCGCGATAAAACCCGAAGTTCCTGCTTTGACGTTTTGCCATCGAATTAGGGCATTCGCGTCTTCTCTCAAGGCCCCATACTGGCCTTTATAGCTCTCGGCTAGATCTACCGCCCCATCGATGGGTCCATGACTTGAGAGAGCCTGATCGTAGGACCACTCAAGCATCCGCTTCACTGTGCCGGTAGTTAATTTTTCAACCATCTATATTCCTCCTTTATGCTTCGATTGAGATAAGGAAATAAGTATTGGCGTGCTCATTTTGCCACCCCCTTCTGCCGTCCGCGGCGTAGTGTACGTTTCTGATCCGCTGGTCGTGAGAGATAGGCCGTGATGACCTGCCCGCTGCGTACCACAACCTTGCGGTTCGCAAGGCGTTCCAATCGGTGTATCTCCTTCTTGAGGTTCTCGATCTCACGGGTAACATCCCGATTGCGCATAAACCAAGTCTCGTTGTCAATCTGCGTTCCCAGCGCGATAATGAGTGGAATGTCCTTTTCGCGAATGCCTCGCTGCTGCATACGCGTCTCAGCGTGGTGGGTATAGCTGACGTTGTTCATTGGTCGTCGTCTCCTTCTTCAATGTCGGAATTGGTCTCTTGAGAGTCCGCCTCTTCTGGTTCATCTGCGAGCAGCCTATCCAATTCCTCGTCGGTTATGTCATGCTCTTCTATGCGCTTCCTTAAGTCGCCTTCCGGGTCCAAAATGCCGTTGCGGACCAGCACCTCTCGATACGTCCCTAGGGTAATCAGCTTCTCTGCCAGCTCCTCTCTGCGCTCCTTTGAGAGACCGTCGGACACTTCGATGCTTCTAAGACCGGATGCTAGCTGCTTTAATTCGTCGAGGCTACCAGACTGAGTTACTTCCCTCATTATAAGAGCATAATCGTCATCCTTGACGTTAAATTCTCTAAGTATGCCCTCTATCTCCTCGTTCGTATCCTTGATGACACCCGGCATTCTTTTTTCGAGCCACTTCGCGCGCTCCTCACCGGCATCTTCCGCCATTAGTTCTTCGGGAATCTCGGAGATCCGCACATGGCCGGTTTTAAGAGCCATCTTGGCGTAGTTAGAACCGTTGGCTATGCCGTCGAATTCGTCGCGGCAGATGTTGTAGGTGGGGAATTTTAACGGCGGTTCGAGGCCAGGATACCCATTGATCGAGTAACTGTCCACATCAATGACGCCAGGGATGGCCAGTTCCTTTTCCAATTTCCACAAATAGCTGGCGAACGGATTGTATATGGAAAGGTAAATGACGTCATATTCATCTAATAAAAATTTGTCATCGATATCACTGAGCAGATGTTCACCGAATAGATCAGTCTTGGAGATAGAATTTTCTTCTGCCGCGACCCCTCCGTTCGCGACATACGCGCCAGAAATGCAACTCACATTCCAGCTAGCTTGCCTCAAACGATCAATCGCGTCTTTCGGCTCTTTCAATCTCTCGCGTCGCCAAGCAAGACTTCCCTCGGCCAAAAGTGCGAAGAAGAGTGGTGCCATATTGATGAGCTCTGTGGCACTGACGCCATATAGGTGTTTGATGAGGTCGTATTCGAGCCGGGCCTTCGACGTGATCTGTGCACTGATTTGGACCTGCTTGGAGGCGGAGGCGGGTACCTTATCGAACTCGGGAAGCGGCAACTCGCCGGTGAGCACACCCGGTTCGACGCCGAGTGCCTTGGCTAAGCTAGTCAGGGTGCTCTTTCGGGATGGCTGCGGTTCTTTTTCTAAGCGTTGGATCGTCCTCGCGTTGATTCCAGATTGTTTTGCAAGCTGGAGGCGGGACCCGCTTCTCTCTTTGCGTAGGGTGCGGAGGCGAACAGGATCAATTTGCATGGCTAAGCTCCTTGAAGTTTGCATGGGTGCCAGTCATTAGGGCTTCAAAATACGCTTATATTCAACGGTTTGTCAAGAACTAATTTTCATGTATCCATACAAAATATAGCATAAATTAGGATATAATAGATTTTAGTCTAATTTATGAATGATAAAAATTGGACATTTCAGTGCAGCACGACCATAGCTCTTGTCATCACCGTGCTTCTGGATGCTGGGGCAACCTAGTGGCGCGAACTCTGTTGGGTCGGGTTCCCTCGGACTACCCAAGAAGGCGAGGCATTCAAAGAATGCGCGATCTATATAGCGGCTTTATACAGGAAGGGCGATTTTGATTCTTGCGGGCTCAACCCGACGCATGCTGATTTTTCGATTGCGTGGCGTCGACAAGATTGGGGCTAAAGTGGATACGGGCCGGTTTCAACGAGGTAGTCCACTTTGTCGATTGTATTCTGGAGGACCGCACTCCGTGGTCGAACTTGGATGATGCCGTGCATACCATGCGCTTGTGCGAGGCCATTCGCAGGGAGCATCGGGGGGCGTTGTAGGGTTTGTGAATGCTGGCTTTAGACCGATTGATCAGGACTTTTTTCTTGACGCTCGAAGGTCAATTCTAGGATGTTGGCACTCTTCTTGGCGTGCTCAACCTTCATGGAGACGAGGTTCCCATGCTTGTCGAGGTCTATATGGATGTTCTCGCACAATTCCCGAGTCTCAGCGACACGTTCTGAAGTGAATTCGATAAAAGCGGTGTCCGTATCTTCAAAGTAGTTGATCTTCACGTTTTTCCTTTCGTTTGATACTTCCGATGTATCGCTTTTAGTGCTACATAGACCCTGAGCTAATATACGACGTGAACGTACTTCTGGACGACCGCGTCTTTAGGATCGATTTGTAGCTCGACATTTCCAACTCGGCGATTAGGCGTCGTCGAGGGAAGAGACGCGCACGTGTGGCTGCCTGTTTTGACGATTAATCGCAATTTGGGGGCCAAAGTGGACACGGTGATGGCCAAGAGACATACTTAACTCACAGTTAGAATCCGAGAATTTGGCAAGGGAATTTGGCAAATGGAAGCTATTCGCTTGGGTTTAGTCGGATCGGGTGGCATGGCCCGAAGCCGGGCTGCCGCTTTTGCGGCCATGGAGGGCTGTAAGCTAGCAGCCCTAGCCTCCCGCAACGTGCGCACCGCGGCCGAACTGGCCCAGCGGCACGAGGTGGAGTTGCTGGGCCATTGGCAGGCCCTGATCGAGAGAGCCGATATAGACGCGGTGGCAATCTGCACCAACAACGACAGCCACGCCCCCATTGCCGCAGCTGCCCTAAAAGCGGGCAAACACGTCTTCTTGGAATACCCCTTGGCGCGCCGCCTCGACGAAGGGGAAGCCTTGGTGGACTTGGCGCGGGCGACCGGCAAGGTGCTGCGCGTAGCCCATCCTGAAGTGGTATCGGCCGAGCATCGGCAGCTCAAAGAGGCGGTGGATTCCCTCGGCAACTTATTGGTCGCCTTGTTTACGCGCTTGACCCCGGGACGAGGGGTGCGCCCCGAGGTGCTGTTCAACCTGCACGTTTCTGGGCCACCGACTTTGTTTTTCGTCTATCATGTCTATCCGCTGGTCGATTTGTTCGGCCCGGCTGCTTGGGTCGAGGGCTATGCCCACTACAACGGCCTGAATGCCGACGGCGCGTACGAGCGCTTTGTCAGCCGCGCGGTGGTGGGTTTTGCCGGGGGCGGCACGGCGCAGTGGACTTGGGCTGGAGGTATTGCCATTAGCCGCGCCGAGCAGTACGAGCACTTGGTTCTAGAGGGGGGGACGCTGGTGTACGAAGCCGGCGGTTGGTGCCGCTCGACGGCGGCTGGCGCAGAGCCGCTGCCTCCGCCCGGCGACGACGAGTACTCGCTGGAGAGCCTATTTCTAGAGGAAGTGCGCGGTGGGCACGGCTGGCGCGCCGACTTGGATACGGCCCTTGAAGCCATCCGCATTGGGCTGGGCGCAGAGGTGGCTGCGGCGGAGGGGCGGCGAGTCGCGCTAAGTTGAGCGAGCAGCCCTCTATGGACGCTTCAAGAAAATCCGCGGACCGCGCCGGAATCAGCGTGCGCGCCATGCTCGTGGGGGCCGTGCTGTGCGGCGCGATTGCCGTGGGCCTGCCGTACGGGGAATTCGTCCTCAACGGCACCCAACTCGGGCTGAATTCCTCGACGCCAGCCGCCTTTTTCTTGCTCTTTTTGCTCGTGGCCTTCGTGCAGCCGCTGCTCGGCCTGGTGCGGCAGGACTGGCTTTTCAGCCGCGCCGAATTGTTGAGCATTGCGGTGATGATGATGATTACTACCGCCATTGCCGCGCGAGGGTTTATCAGCATTGCCGTGCCGATTCTGACCGGCATCTTCTACTTTGCCAGCCCGGAGAACAACTGGGAGGAGTTGCTCCTCCCGCATGTCCCCACTTGGCTCATTCCCTACGATGCCCAGGCCATTCAAGGTTTTTACGAGGGCCTGCCGGAAGGTGCGGCGATCCCTTGGGGCGTTTGGGTGGAGCCGCTTTTGTGGTGGCTGCTGTTTATGGCTGCGTTCTACGTGGTCGTCGTATGCTCGATGGTCATCTTGCGGCGGCAGTGGATGGACCACGAGCGACTGCTCTACCCGCTGACGCAGGTGCCGCTGGGCATGGTCGAGGACGAAGCGACACCTGCGCGAATCAAACCCTTCCTGAAGAATCCCTCAATGTGGCTGGGGCTGGCCGTGCCGTTTGTCTTGCACGGGGTTAATGCCTTGAGCCACTACTACGAGTTTATCGGCCGCATCAACTTTGCGTACTCACTGCCGCTGGCCCACGACGCCGTGCGGTTTTACCTGCGCTTCGACTGCATGTGGATGGGACTGGCCTATCTGGTCAACGCCAATATCACCTTCAGTCTGTGGTTCTTCTATTTATTGGTCAAAGCCGAGGAGGTGATCTTCACTCGCATCGGCATCTTGAGTACTGAAAACCTCGACATCTTCAGCCACACCTTTGATGGGCCGACCATGGGCCTGCTGAGCCATCAGACCATGGGCGCGATGATCGTCATGGTGATTTTGGGGCTGTGGACGGCGCGCGTCCATATATGGCACGTGGTGCAGCACCTTTGGCGGCGGGAGGGGCGGTCCGATGGCGAGGAGTTGCTGTCCTATCGCACGGCGGTCCTCGGGGTTGCGCTGGGCTTGGCGGTTATGTCGCTGTGGCTGTGGCGCTCCGGCCTGCCGCTGTGGGCGGTTTTCGTCTATCTGTTCGGGGCGTTTGTCATCTTTTTGGCTCTGACGCGGATGATCGTCGAAGCTGGTTTGGCCGCGGCCGTCCAGGGCATGTCGGGCTGCGGCTTTCTCATTTCCAGCGTTGGCTCCTCGTCCCTCGGGGTGGCTGGGGTGCTGGCCACGGGCATGACCCTCGCTTGGGCCGGCGATCTGCTGGTCTTTATGATGGCCCCCTGCGCCAATGGCATTCGCATGTTGCACGGTCTGAGCCGCTACAAGCACCGCATCCTCGCGATGATCGGGCTGGCCATGGCCATTGGCCTGATGGGCGGGGTTTGCACGATTCTCGTGCTGAGCTACCACTACGGCGCGAATAACTACCACGGCTCGTGGGCGTGGTTTGCCAAGGAGCCGTTTCGCGTCGCGCAAAACTTCGCGCTCAATCCGACTGGCCCCAATTGGGATGGCTGGCTGTGGAACGGAGTCGGCGCGGCGATTATGGCGCTGTTGATCTGGGCGCGGCACCATCTTTTGTGGTGGCCCTTCCATCCACTGGGCTATCTGGCCAGCGGCACTTGGATCCTCAATAGCGTTTGGTTCAGCATCTTCCTTGCGTGGCTGGTCAAGGCACTCGTGCTGAAGTACACTGGGCCGAATGGGTACAAGGCGACGCGGTGGTTTTTCCTCGGCATGGTGCTGGGGCAGTTCGTCGCCGGAGGGTTCTGGATGGTCGTCGATGGGTTTACGGGGATGACCGGGAATAGGATTCGGATGTTTTGAAAGCTACACGTTGGCCTTTTGCGCTGTTGCTCGTCGCCTTTAGCGCCCTTGCGGGACCCTTTGACGACCAGCATGTAACTGTCCTAGTCTTCACCAAAACCGCTGGTTTCCGCCACGACTCCATTGCCGACGGCATTGCCGCCATCCAAGCCTTGGGGCGGGAAAACGGTTTTGCCGTCGAGGCCACCGAGGACGCGGGGCGTTTCACTGACGAGGGTTTGGCTCCTTACCGGGCGGTAATCTTTCTCAATACTACTGGCGATGTACTGGCCGCTGAGCAAGAACGGGCTTTCGAACGCTACATTCGCGGCGGCAGCGGTTTTGTCGGCATCCACTCCGCGGCCGATACCGAGTACGATTGGGCCTGGTACGGCGACTTGGTGGGGGCCTATTTCGATAGCCATCCGGCCATCCAACAGGCCCAGGTCCAAGTGGCCGACCGGGTTCATCCGGCCACGGACCATTTGTCCGCCCATTGGCAGCGGCGCGACGAGTGGTACAATTACCGCCGCAATCCCCGTGGGCGAGTCCATGTCTTGGCGACCTTGGACGAAAGCAGCTACGACGGCGGCAATCTCGGTTTTGACCACCCCATTGCTTGGTGCCACGACTACGATGGCGGCCGCTCTTGGTACACTGGCGGCGGTCACACCCGCGAAAGCTACGGCGAGCCCTTGTTTATGCAGCATATCCTCGGCGGCATCGAGTACGCCACAGGAGTGACCACGGCCGATTGCGGAGCCACGTTGGATGTCAATTTTGCAAAAGTCGTCCTCGATGACGAGGCTGAAAATCCCATCGACTTGGCGGTGGCTCCCGACGGGCGCGTGTTCTTCATCGAGCGCAAGGGGAGGCTGAACGTGTATCGGCCCGACCTAGGATTGACCCGGCTGGTCGGGCAGCTAGCGGTATCGACCGGCTTTGAAGACGGCCTGCTGGGCATCGCCCTAGATCCAGATTTTGTCCGCAATAATTGGCTCTACCTGTTTTACTCGCCGCACGGCGAAGTAGCCAAGCAGCATGTATCCCGTTTTGAATTAGATGGCGATGAACTGGTCTTGGATTCCGAAGTTGTGTTGCTGGAAATTCCCACCCAACGGCGCGAATGCTGTCACTCGGGAGGGGCGCTGGCATTTGGCCCGGACGGTAGCCTGTATATCGGCGTCGGCGATAATACCAACCCCTTTGCTTCGGACGGGTTCAGTCCGTTGGACGAGCGTCCGGGCCGGCGCGATTGGGACGCCCAGCGCACATCGGCCAACAGCGCCGATCTGCGCGGCAAGATCCTGCGCATCAAACCCCAGGCCGACGGCAGCTACAGCATTCCCTCGGGCAATTTGTTCGCCGCAGCCGAAGAAGGCCGGCCCGAGATTTACGTCATGGGCGTGCGGAACCCCTTCCGGCTGTCGGTTGACCGCAAGCGCGGCTGGCTCTACTGGGGCGATGTCGGCCCCGACGCCCGCCAAGCCGATCCGCAGCGGGGGCCGATTGGCTTGGACGAGTGGAACGAGGCGCGGGCGGCGGGCAATTTTGGCTGGCCCTACTGTATTGGCGACAACCAGCCCTACGTGGCCTACGATTTTACCACCGGACGTTCCGGTATGCCCTTCGATTGCGGGGCACCGAGAAACCTGTCGCCCAACAATACCGGGTCGCAAGCGCTGCCCCCGGCGCAGGCGGCGTGGGTCTGGTATCCGTATGACACCTCGTCCTCGTTCCCGGCAATCACCGCTGACGGTGGCCGCACGGCGCTGGCCGGTCCGGTGTACTACTACGATGCCGCAGCGGGCAACAAGAAGCTGCCGGCGTACTACGACGGCACGCTCTTTATGTACGACTGGGCCAGCAATTGGATTAAAGAGGTCAAGCTGGACGAGGACGGGCACATCCTCAAAATCAATCCCTTTTTGGACAGTATGGAATTCATCCATCCCATCTCCATGCAGTTTGGCCCCGACGGCTCGCTGTACGTGTTGGAATGGGGCAGTGGCTTCTGGGGCGACAACGACGACGCTCGCGTGGTGCGGATTGACTACGTGCGCGGTAGCTAGGCTCAACGGATGCCGATGGTTTCGACGCCGTTTTCCTTGAGCAGATCGAGTAGGCCGATCACATCTCGGTACGGGACTTCCCCTGATCCCGTAAACACGACTCGACGCTCCACATCGGCTTCAGGCGGAAAGAGTTCTTCCAGCCTAGCCGGCAATTCTTCCTCGCTCACCTCTTGGTCGTTGATCAGGATTTCGCCCTCTGCCGTGAGAACGACCCTCGGATCTTGGCGAACTTGCCCCGAAGCGACCCCGCCCGCTTGGGGCAGTTTGGTCGCCAAGGTTTGCAGAATAATCGGGGTGATCACCAAGAAACCCAGCAGCAAGGAAAGGGATACGTCCGCCAGTGGGGTCGCGTTCATGGATGATTCTACCCGGGCGAATTTCCTGCTGTGCCGTCGCGCCATGGAAGTGTAAGGCTGGCTTACGGTTTTTTGACCATTAAATCCACTCCCGGTGCCCCGATCTCCTGACAGATTTCCATCAAGTCGAGTATTTCGCGATAGGGTAGATTCTTGGAGCCTTTGACGATGATGGGCTCGCCCTCCTTGCCGTGGTAGGCCCTGGCCAGTTCGCTTTTGAGGTCGGCCCGCGCCACTTGGTGCAAATTTATGTACAGGGAACCGTCTTCCTTAATGGAGAGAATCAAACTCTCTGCGCCGAGTTGCTCGACGATCTCTTGGGCATTGCGGGCTGCGGGCGTTTCTACCAAGATGCCCTCTTGAATGAGCGGCATGACCACCATGAAGACAATCAACAGCACCAGCGCCACATTGACGATGGGCGTGATATCGGGCATGGGGCTGCGCCGCACTTCGGTGTGGCGAGTTCGGCGCTTGCTTCGTCTGGCCATGATTATTGACTAGGCGCGATTGGCCTTGAGCGCGCGCCGCACCACGTGGCCGACGATGCGGGCCGCGTTGTTTTCCAGCCCGAGCGACATTGCCTCAATGCGGTTGGTAAAAAAATTGTACGCCCACAGCGCGGGCATGGCGACAAACAGGCCGATAACCGTGGTGACGAGGGCTTCGGAGATCCCGCCCGATACCTCGGCTAGGCCCCCGCCCCCTGCGGTGGCAATGCCGCGAAAAGCGGCGATCAATCCAGTCACTGTGCCAAAAAGCCCCAAGAAGGGCGCGACCCCCACAATGGTGGCCATGCCGGAGAGCCGGACCCGCAGATTGGCGACCACGCTGTCCAGCGAGCGGCCGAGCGCATCGTCCACGGCCTCCAGCACCACGGCATCGACCTGTCCTTCCTCCGCCAATAGCTCGTACTCCGCCAGAGCGGCTGAGATCACCCCCGCTAGGGGGCAATGTCCGTCTTGCTCGGCTCGACGGGCGCATTCCTGCACCGCTTCGACTGCCCCTAGCATCAGACCGCCCTCCTCAATTTCACGGGCAAAAGCGGCCGAACGCTGCCGGGTCCAGCGCAAAGTTAAGCCGCGGTCCACCATGACCGCATAGGAATAAATGGACAGGCCGGCCAAGATCACCACCACGGCCTTGCCAGTGAAGGCCATAGAGTACCAGAGTTCGCTTACGAGATCCACAGACTCAACTTATCCCTCCAGATACAATCTACGAATTCGCATGGCCCCATATATATCGTCGCGAACCGATGTTGCTTTGCGGATGACGAAGCGGTTGTCGGCCTCAATGGTCAGATAAAAGAAAGCGCTCTGCTGCAAAAAGGCGGGAAGTGCCGCTTCGAGCCGATAGGGCCCGACCCCATTGAGAGCCCAAGCTCCGCTGGGTTTATCGTTGAATTTGACTTCGATCCGGGTCGGATTGTCAGCCCCTCCCATAGGATCAATGGTCAGCTCGACGACCACCCGTTGCCCAACGGGCTGGTTGGGCATGAGAAAAGTCGCCCGCCGATCGAACCAAACCCCGGCCGAATCCCGTTGGCCCACCCTATCGCTGTACCCGCCAATGACTTGTCCCCAAGCGACTTGGCCGCGAAAAAAATCGATCGCAGGGGAAAACCTGCCCAAATCCTCTTCGTCCCCAAAGGGGCCGAATCTTTTTAGGCGGACCGGCTTCATAGGGAAAAACTCCGCCGCCGGCCTCTGCAATCCGGCTCGCCCTGTAATGTAACCCAAGGCTCGCAACTCCTGCAATTTTTGCTCTGCCAACGGCATTTGCGACTGTTGTTGTCGCGCGAAGAGCTGCAAGTTGCCATTGTAGTACTGGCGGATTTTGCCGTAGAGTTGGGCGGCGATTTCCGGCTGCTCGGCAAAGCGGTCGCAAAGTTCGCCCGGATCTTCTTTTAAATGGTAGAGTTCCTTGGTATCCCGCAGGCGATCGAGCAGCAGCTTCCATTCCCCTTCCCGGTAGGTCTGGATCAAGGTGCTGAAAGGCCGGTTGGCCATGAAGGTCCCCTCTGTATAAATGCTTTCGGCGACCTCGTCCGGCGCGTCGGACGCGAGCAAAGACCAGCGCTCCTGGCCCTGCACGGCCGGAGCAATTTGCCAATTGAGCCGGGCCAGCAAGGTGGGCAGGATATCGACGGCATTGACCAGATTGTCAATTTGCAAACCGGCGATGTTCGGGTGCAGCGGATCGCAGATAATAAAGGGGATGTGCAAGCCGACCTGATAGCCTGAATTGCCGTGTCCGAAATAGCCGTGCTCGAGAAACTGCTCCCCGTGATCCGAGGTCACCACGATGATCGTCCGCTGATCAATTCCCCGAACGGCGAGAAGGTCGAGCAAGGCCCCCAAGTGCTCGTCCCAGTAAGAAATGGATGCATCGTAGAGCTGGACGTAGTCGGCAAAATAAGCCGCAACCTGCTCGGATCCCACAGTCTGATCGCGCCATCCTTGCGCCGCCTCCCACCAGGCCCGCATGACGAATTTGTCGAGTTGGAGGGTGTCTTGCATATCGTAGGCAAAGTCCGCCGGATCGGCGAAGCGGCCGTGGTATTCCCCGGGAATCCGGTGGGGATCGTGGACATCGAGAAAATGCAGGTACGCGAAAAAGGGTTCGTCGGCCTGTTGCTCAATGAAGGCGGATGCCGCGGCGACCAGTTCCGCGGCCGAGGCCCTGTTCTTTTCAAAGTAGTGGTCAAACCCCTGGTCCATCTGGTACTTCCCGCCGGCCAAGCCATTGGCGATAAATCCCGCCGTGGTATATCCCTGCCGCTGGAAGATTTCGGCCATGGTGGTGTGGGTCTCGGCGAGGACGTAGTGCGAGTTGAGATACCCGTGCGCTAGCGGGTACTGCCCCGTGAACAAGGAGGCAGTAGAAGCCGGGGTATAGTCGGAGGGAGCATAACACTGGGTGAAGATCGCGCCGCGGCGGGCTAGTCCCTCGAGGAACGGGGCCGTGTTCCTGTGGTACCCGTAGCACTTGAGATGGTCGGCGCGCAACGTGTCGACCAGCAATACCACGACATTGGGCTTTTGCCGGAGTTCGCCGCACCCCATGTGGATACTGGCGCTTGTCAGCAGCCCAATGCAGGCGATGAAAAAACCCTTTGACTGGTTGCCCATGGTTTGGCCGAAACTGAAGTGCGCCCCTGCATTTGTCAAGCGCGCGGCAAACCTTGACGCAGCCGGCCAACTCGCCTATTCTTGCGCCAATTCGGCGAGAAGACACCGAGCATCACAGCGAAAAAATCCCCCTATGAAATGGTCCGGCTTTTGCCTATGGGTCGCAGTCCTGCTTCTCGGCCCAGCCTGTGCCCCGGAAAAACCCCTGGACGCCCACGCTCTGCTGGCTAGCACTCCCGCGGCGGTGCAGGTGCGCTTGGGAGAACCGAAGCAGTATAGAGAGGAAACCGAAAAGCGCATGGGTTTTATGCGCTGGGAGGATGTTGGGGGAGTGAAACTGTTCGCGGTCATCAAAAAGGGCAAAATTGTCTATGTCACTTATAATTTCGCCGCCATGGAGCCCTTTGACGAAGCCGAGGCTTTCCGCACCATTGGCCTTGACCCGCCGAAGAACGAGCCGAGGAAGATAGACAAAAGCCAGGCGAAACGCTGGCGTCCCTTTGGAAAATACGCTCGGTTGACCGTGAATCCGGCTACCAAGCTGATTTCAATTGGTGCCCATCCCTTTGTCGACTTCCCCGAGGATCGGGAGTATGCGGATAGAGCCCTGCAGGCGCAGTGATAGGTCTCAGCCTTATCGGCTCTTGCTCGCGCTAGCGGTCATCTCGCTCAGTGGCTGCACCGACGAGAGATACGAGCTGGCATCCGCACGCCAGGATCAGTTGCGCGCCCGCTATGGCTCCGGTCCCCGGTCGGCCCTGCCGCTCGGTGCTCTAGAGGCGGCCATACGGGAAGGCCGAGCCGATCCCGATATGTACTGCGATCTGGCCGCGGCCTTGGCCCAGCAGGCTGAATACGCCCGCGCTGTGGCGCTCTACCAAGTCGTCCTGGAAAATCACCCCGCCAGCGTGCGGGCCCACTTTGGCTTGGGACAAGTGTACGCTCGGATCGGCAAGTACAACGACGCCATCCAGCACTGGCGGCAGAGCGCGGCCTTGGCCCCGGAATTCGCCGAGGCCCATTTTCACCTCGGGGTGGCCTATGCGCGGCGCGCACCCACGGCCACGGATAAACCCACCAATCTTAGCTACACCGATCTCGACGCGGCCATTGCCTCCCTGAACAGGGCCGTGGATCTCGAGCCGACCAATGCCTATTTCCACTACAATCTGGGCCGCACCTACGAATTGCGGAATCTATCCTCCCAAGCTGTAGTTGCGTATAAACGTTCCCTAGAACTCGATACAGGCCTAGTGGCAGCGCATCGCCGCTTGGGTGCCATCTATCTGGAAAAAGGCGACTTGGACAAAGCGGCCGTCTCGTTGCAGGCGGCCATCGGGCTCGACTCCACGGATGCCGAAGCGTTCTACAACCTGGGGAGGGTTCTAGATCAACGGGGATCGCCCTCCAGAGCCGTGGAGGCGTACGAGCGCGCCATCGCCCTCGAACCGCGCTACCGGCAGGCTTACTACAACTTGGCCAAGTCCTACCAACTTTTGGGCCGCACCGCCGCTAGCCAGCGCGCTCAGGAGCGCTTTGTCGCCCTCGAAGAAGGCGAGCAAGACTCGCTCTATATGGCCCAACTGCGGGTCCAGCGACAACCCGAAGGAGCGCTAGAACGCCGCGCCTTGGCCGTGGCCTATACCGAAGCCGGCCGGTACGAGCGGGCCATCGAAGAGTTCAAAAAAGCCTTGGCCCTCGAGCCGGGCATGGCTGGGATCCTCGCCGATCTAGGCTTGGTCTACGACCGGCAGGGGCGGACGGACCAAGCCATTGCCGCCCTAGAAAGGGCCGTGGCCCTAGCCCCGGATTCGGCGCGCTTCCATCTGCGCCTGGGTCAGGCCCATGCCAAGGCCGGAGGCGATGAGCGGGCCACCGCGGCCTTTACGAAGGCTTTGGTCCTCGAGCCTGGGTGGACCAAGGCGCGATTCGAATTGGGCATGCTCCACGTGCGCGGGCTGCGCCCCGCCCAGGCCGTGCCGCTCTTTGAGCAAGTCCTAGCAACCGACCCCGGGCACGTCCACGCTCGTTTTGGACTCGGTTTGGCTTGGATTGATCTGCAGCGCTACCCAGAAGCCGAGGCCGCCTTTGAACAGGTACTCGAGTTGCAGCCCGATTATCCGCGCATCCGGCCCTTTCTAGACCTAGTCCGTTCCAAGCAGACCCCATAAGCGAGCTGCGCCAACAGGGACTTTTTAGAGGCCGAGTTTTTATTTTGACATCCTTCTTTAATTTTTATATGCTGTGCGCTAACGTTGTCCATTCGATGAATGCCATAGAAGGCGGATTCGTGGAACTGAGAGTCGTTTCAACATTTCGTCCATTTCGCAGACACTAATCCCTTAGGCCAGGAGGCCGTTTCATGAAGATGTTATCTGTGCTCTTTTCTCTGGTCTTTGTCGGCACTGCCTTGGCCCAGTCGGGCACGGCCGGCAATCCGAATTTCGATCGCGCCAACGATTGGCGCAGCGGCACGCCCAATGTCCTCACGCTCGACTCCCGCGATGTTTCCTTTGACGGCAGTCCGGTCGAGCTGCCCTTCACGCTCAACGGCGGTCCGGCCGAAGTGCACTTGGCGGTGTACTCCCGGGACGCCAATCCCCAGTACGATGGTGCGGCCTTTGGCGAAGGTGGCGTGGGCAATTCCATGTTGCGCGCCGCTGGGCTCGACACCTTGCTCAGCATCACTGGCGGCCAGACCTTCAGCGAAGGGGCCAACTCCATCACTTGGGATGGCCGGGACTTCAATGGCAACGAGGTCGGGGCCGGCACCTATACGTACTACCTCTTCGCTCTGGACAATATCTCCAATCCCACCTGGGTTGGCCCGGGCAGCTCGCATTCGTACTGGATGACCAACCGGGTCGATCTCAATGTCGATCCGCCCGTGGTCTGGACCTCCAACCAAGGGGCGGAGTGGGAGATCCGCCGCGGTGAACTCGGCCTCGACTACTTCCAAAACCCCGAGGCCTATGAAAGCTTCCTGATTCCTTGGATGAACGAGCGCCACGGTCAGGAAATCCAGTACTGGGACATCAGTTCCTACCAGCCCGACCCAGCCGATCCCAACGTCGCCTATATCACCAACAACGCCCAGTTTGACGTGGCGCGGGGCAGCGGTGTGTGGCGGGTCAAATTCGATCCAGACAACGGCACTATCCTGCCGGACGAAGATTGGGCCGCAGCCGATCGGGGTTATGTCCGTGTCAACGCCCGCATCGCCAGTTCGGCCGTGTCGCAGGCCTCGCATCACTCCTGGGTCGCCGACGACGGCATGATCTATCTGGCCAATCGCGATGTCGAAGAGCCATTGGTGCCGGCCGTTGTTGCGGTCGACCGCGCCACCGGTGAAATCGCCAATATTCTCGATCTGAGCGAGGTTTACCTGCACGAAACGGGCAGCCAAGGTCCCTGGGGAGTCGATGTGGACGACCGCGGGATATACGTCTCAGGTTTATGGTACAATCCAATTTCGCTTCCAGCCCATGTCACTTTAGACGGCGACCTCATCTGGCTCAACCGCAACGGCGACGGCTTTCTCGACCGCTATTTCGGCGAGGAGGCCACGGCCCGCGGTTTTGCCGAAGATGGGCTTGACCACCAGATGGCCGTTACCCACGCCAATGTCGGCCGGCATCACATCGCCTTTTTCTCTGGTTTCAACCAGCCCTTCTGGGGCACTGTCCTAGGGCCGGACGGGCACGGTCTGTTCAACGTCAATTTGCCCAAGATGCCCACCGGGCTGGCTTCCGACCTGTACTGGGTCTCCAGTGGGGGTCCTTACGACGGTCTGTACGCGCCGACCGGCCAGCAGGAACTGGTCCACTTCCCCTTTGACGTGAGTACCGGCGTCATTGGCAGCGATGCAGCTACTGCGGTGGCGGAGTTGAGCGGCGAGTCCCTGCCGTCTGACTATGCCTTGGGCGACAACTACCCCAATCCCTTCAATGCCGAAACCGCGATCCGCTTTGCCATTCCAGCGGCCGGAGTGGTCGTCCTCGATATCTACAATATCTCCGGTCAGTTGGTAGCCCGCCTGATGGACGGCGAGCTACAGGCTGGCTCCTACGAAATCAAGTGGGATGGCCAGGACGCCGAGGGCGAATCCGTGGGCAGCGGGGTGTACCTGTACGAACTGCGGGCCAGCTCGTTTGCGGATAGCAAGCAAATGCTGCTGCTGAAGTAGCCCGCAGATCTGTCTTTTTTCGGGGATCGGGTTTTGGCCGGGGCAATCCGCCATTGCACTCGATCCCCTTTTTTATGTTTTAGCGTTTCACTGTCTTTTCCGTCCATCTGGCAACAATCCGCAACGCGATGGCCCGAGCCCATATCAGATCCGGGTTGGTCACCTGCCTCCTGCTAATGCTTCCGGGTGGGAGCGGCGCCGAGGTCTGGACCCAGGACACCTATCGCAATACCCTGTACTACCGCACCACCTTTGCGGCCGACAGCAGTACCTCGGGGCTGCTCCACATTGCCGCGGTGGACAGTTTTGCGGTCTATTTCAACGGCGTCTTCATCGGGGCCAATTCGTCTTGGAACCAGATGCACACCTACCCAGTCAACGTGCTCAGCGGTGATAACGCCCTGGCCGTCGAGGTGGTTAATCGCGGTTTGGGCGTGGGCCATGGCCTGCTGGCCGTGGTCGCGGTCGATTCCCTGCGCTACGGCGAGACCGACCCCAAAGCCCAGACTTGGTACTGGACCGCCCGCCCCCCGGCCGACACCGACTGGCAAGTAGCCGATATCGCGGAGCAACTGGGCTGGCAGGTGGTCCAGGCTGGCAGCGCCAATCGCGCCCTGATCGAGGGCTTGCCCGACCCGGCCCCGGACCTAGTCGCTGGTTTTCCCGGTGGCACGGATATTGGCGGCGTGGCCGGCGGCGTGGTTCTCAAGCAAATACGCGGTGAGAACTTGGCTTTAGGGCGGCCCTCCAATCGCATTGAAGCCGTGGACGGCGATTTGCGCACTGCTTGGGAACCGCCCGTATCCTCGGTCAATTTTGCTGCCTCCATCGATTTGCAACAACGCCGACGGATCCGGTCCGTGCGGGTGCTGACCGAAGGGCCTGAATTCGCCCAGAATTCCCTACAGGGCTATTCCGTGCAAGTCAGCGACAACGAAATCCGCTGGTCCGAGGTGGGGGTTTTGCACGATATCCTCCAGTTCGAGCGCACCGAAGTGGTCTTCAATCCGACTTGGACCCGGTTCGTGCGCATTGTCATCATCGACGTCAATGGCGTGAGCCAACCCAAGGTCGCGGAGATCCAGGTCTTTGGCGAGGGTTTTGCCGAGGAGGGAGTGTTTCTTTCCGCACCGCTGGATTTGGGAGCACCGGACAGGCGCAAGAATTTCGGCCGCATCGCTTGGCATGCAGACATTCCCCTGCGCACGGACCTGTCGGTCCAGTTTCGCAGCGGTGCCACCCCGGCCGCTTTTGCCGATCCCCAAGAAGGCTGGAGCGCTCCGCAGGTCGCTGGAGGAATCCTCTTTCCCGGCCCCGAACCCGGACGGTTTTTGCAGTACCGCGTCAATATGGAGAGCCGAGACCCGGAGAAAAGCCCTCTTTTTCGCGACCTGAGCATCGAGTATTCTACCGAGGATATAGCCGCGTCCACGGCCCGTGGTCGCGTCGAGCCCAACCGGACGCCGATGGGCGTGGATACCACCTTTGTCTATACCCTCGACGTGGAGATCGGCACCGGCGATCAGGGGGTCAAAAGCTTGCAAATAGCCGTGCCCGGACAGGCCCAGCTCGGCCGGGATATCGACTTGGGGACTGCTGTACTGGCCGAGTGGTTTTCCACCCAGCACTTGCTCACCTTGATTTTCGCCGAGCCCCTGCGGCAAAGCACCCAGTTGCAGATCCCCTTCCGCACTCGCTCCTATGCCCACCTGCACCGGTTCCGCGCTTTCCTGTTCAGCTTAGGCTCGGAAAATCCGCTCAACGCCGCGCCCAACCAAGACGAAGATCCGCGCACCCAAAGGCCCCATTCGTGGACGTTGGTCACGACCACGGTTGCTGGCCAAGTCCTCGAACAGGTGCGGGCCAATCCGCCGATATTTTCGCCCAACGGCGATGGTATCAACGACGCCACGGTGATCGAATTAGTCCTCTCCAGAGTGGATGTGGCGCGCCCGGTATCCATGCGCATCTTCGACTTGAGCGGCCGCCTTGTGGCCCGGCTCCGGCCTCCGGCTCTGAGCGCGGGAACCTATTTGCGCCTGTCTGGCCGGGAGCGCGAAAGCCCCGGCTATTGGGACGGCCGCAATGATCATGGCAACGTAGTGCCCCCGGGTCTCTATCTCTTTCAGGTCAAGGTGGAGCTAGATGCAGGGGACGAGGTCCACAGCGGCCACGTGGCCGTGGTCTACTAGCGTATGAGGGGCCTCCCGATCATTAGGCTGGCCGCGCTGCTCTGCGTCATCGCTTGGGACCGGGCAGGAGGCCAACTCACCACCACCGAGTACCTGCCCTGGAGCCGGGCCCAGTCCCGTTTCCTCAACCGCGAGTACTATCCTTGGTGGCACGAGCGCTACGAAAACTACAGCCTGCTCAGTTACCGGGACTACACGGCCCGCCCCGATAACCCGACCTACGACCCCTTTGGGGCCTATCTGCTCGACGGGGTGGAGTTGCTGCGCGTGGAGGAATACCGCACTCTGGCACCCCAGCGCAGCAGCCGAATTTTCCGCAGCGGCCATCTAGCGGCCACCTTTCGCAACTTGGTCATCATGCGCGATCACTACCGCGACTGGTCGGCCCGGGTCATGGTCGGCGACGCCCTCGAGGCCCGCTTCACGCCGCTGACTCTCGACAAGGCGCGCCTGCAGGGGCTGCGCTGGGATGGTTCTTCCTACAAGAATCGCTTTACCGTACTGGGCGCCCGGGTTTCCTCGCCCCTAGTCGGCGGTGCCAACAATCTCCCGTTTGCCACCTATCTGCTCGGCGGCCGCTGGGAAAGCCGGCTGGGCAACGCGCTGACCATCGGCGGTTCGTACGTCAATCTGCATCTGCGCGATAGCATGCAGCGCCGGGGCTCGACGCGCGGCACCTTTCCCACAGATCTGGCCAAGACCACCTTCTACTACGTGGTTTTCAGCGACGATTCCCCCGAGGATGACAGCGGCGTGCAAGTGCTGGCCATGGAAATTTTTGTCGATGGCGCACCGATCCCGATCGCGCCGGATATTCGGCGCATCCCGCGCCTCGCCGACCCGGACCACATCCCCCATCTGCGCCGCCACGGACCCTGGGCCCCGCAGAGCGTACCGCTCGACCGAGTCTTCGATCCCCGGCTCAACAACCGACGCCAGGAACGCGGCCTCTTTTTCCAGGAGGGTCTGCCCGTTGCAGCAGCGGAGTTTCCCCTCGAAGTGGGCGGCACCGATTTGCTGGTCTATCGCTGCGAAATTCCAGCCACGGCCGAGCGCCTGAGCTTTCGCGCCCAAGTGGCCGGCGACTATAGTATTGACGTGGCGGCGACCTACGGCTGGGACGGCGTGCCCAATCGCATCTGGACCGACTGGCACAATGTCGCGCGCGCGCCGCACAATGTCCGGGACGGCTCCAACTTGCGCTGGGTGCGTTTTGAATACGGCTTCCCGACCGCCCAAATTCACTACGGCAGCGACTTTCTCTGGCAATGGGAGGGGACGACTCTTGCGGGCGAGTTGGTCGAAAACGTCGGGTACCGCCGCTTTCCCGGTGCCAACCAGCACCAGCGCCGCGCCAGCCGGGCCTTTTTCCTCAAGGGGCTGCACCAGATCGACAGCCTCGCAGTCGGCGTCGAGGTGTTTCGCCTGCCGGCCGCGTACGCCACCACCCTGCCCATGTGGTCGGAACGCGCCGACAAGGTATTGGACTACGCGCTGGTCGATGACAACGACGACGGCGACTACTGGGAGGACCGCTGGGAACACTGGGATCCGCTCGACCCACTCTACATCAGCCTAAAAAATGCCGCCGGCGTGGACCCGGAGGGCCAGCCGACCCAGGCCGCCATTGACTACCTGCCCGGCAACCTCGGCAATGGCGTTGGGTACGGCGTTTTTCCCGGGCTGGACCAAGATGGAGACGGGGTCTTGGAGATTAATGTCAACCAGAACCAGATACCCGACTACGCCGAGCCCTTCCTCATGTACGCCGTTGAACCAGACGATTTTGTGTACGGCGACGACTTCAACAACAACGGCGTAGTGGATCGGCGCGAAAACGACAATCTGCCGGACTACCCCTATCCGCTCGACAGCCGTGGGTACCATTCATTCGCCCTTTTCCGCCCCCGCTCATCCTTGCAATTCCGCCTCGGGCAGTACCGCATTGCACAGCGCGCTGGCGCCGGTCGCAACCAAGTCGCGTACGGGGAGGCGCAATACCAGAGGGGGCACCTGCAACTCAATGTGCGCAGTAAGCGGGTGCGCGATACCATCGCCGATCCAGTGTACCAGCACGTCGTCGATCCGCTGACCGCGACCAATACCGCGATCAAAATCAAACCCGATCCACTGCTGGCGCAAAATAGCTGGCTCCACACCCTGTACGGCACCGCGGGATACGCGTCCATCCCCAGGGTGCAGGTCAAAGCCACCACTAAGCTCGAAATCAACCGCATGTTGGAGACGCTAGACCAGCGCAGCCATATTATCGACTGGACTTGGACCAGCAAGGCGGATTACACCTTTGTGCGGCAGGGCCTGAAAATCCGCCCCAGTGCCAAACTGAGGCTCCAGCGCCGCACCGCCCCCGACGACCTGCTATTGCCGCTCCGCACGTATGAACTGTTCCCCATCCTGCAGGCGGACTACGCACTGGGCCAAGCCACGGTGCTGCGCTTTGGCATTCAGGGCTTGCCGGGCTGGCCGCACACCTTTCGCAACGAAGAGTACCGGACCGGGGATTTCACGGCCCGCCACTATCTTTTGGCCATTGAGAACCGCAGCCACAACCGGGGATTCGATCTCAGTCTCAATTTGGGTTTTCGCGCTAGCTACACCCGCTTTGTGCATAGTCCTGGGCGCAGAGTGCGCAAGTTCAAAGAATTTTTCGTTCAGGCGCGGGTGCTGTGATGTTATCCGCAGATGGACGCAGATGGGCGCAGATGGGACGATCTATTTTTATCGAGGGGTGCGTACTGTGATGGTCCTCTTCCTCGTCGTCTTGGCTTGGTCCGCGCCCGCTTTTGGGCAATTGCTTTACGATGCCGAGGAGCGCTATGAGAGCTATGCCCGCCAGGGGTACCGCGCGTACAACTCGGGGATATTTGGCCAAGTCACGCGCAATAGGTACGACGATTTGGGCAACTTTGTCCTCGACGGGGTCGGCGTCTTTGAATTGGAGGAAGGGCGAACCAATCCGCCCGAATCGGGTAGCTTTATCGACAAGAGCCGCTTTTATCAGCAGTACCTCAATCGCCTGCTCGTGGCCCAGGACAGCTATGGCAACTGGAGCAGCCGGCTGATCGTCGGCGACCGCATCCGCACCAAATTCACCGCCCTCACCCTCGACCTAGTCGCGCTCAACGGCGCCCGCTGGGACGCCGATGTCGATGGCAGCCAATTTTCCTTTGTCACGTCGCGCCTCGACTGGCCCATCTTCCCAGGGGATAATCTCGAACTGCACGGAGCTAGGGATTGGGCCACCTACCTGCTCGGCGGCCACGTCCAGCGCAAGTTTGGGGTGCTGGACTTGAGTTTTTCGTATGTCAACTTGCACCGCACCAACAGCCTGACCGCGTGGGGCGACAATAGCATCAAGGGCGTGGTGCCGCGCAAGAACACGCCGCCGGCCTACGTGGTGGTCAAGTTCGGCGATGGTTCGCCCAAGGATGGCGGCGGGGCCCGGATCTACGACCTGCATATCGAAGGGACGCTCGGCGCCATCCGCCCGCTCGTCACTCGCCACGATAGCGAGCAGATCGATAGAACCTATCCCAACCGCGACCGCTTCTTTCCCCTGGGCAAGACCATACCGCCGTATATCGAGTTTCTCCGGGGAGATCTGGTCGTGGAGCCGGCCGAGCAAGGTGAATTTCTCGAGGCCAATGGCTCGGAGTTTTTGCTCTACTGGTTCAAAATTCCCCAGGAAATGCGGGGGCAGGTCGAGCGCTTGCGCTTTCGCGGGCTGGTGGCCAATGACTACCGCATTGAAATGGCCGAAGTCTTTCTTCCGGCCGCGACTACTTCATCGGCCAATGTCAATATAACCGGCGAACGCGCCACCTTTTTCTATCCGGTAATCGCGGCCGAGGGGCAAGTGCGCGACGGCTCCAACCGGCGCTGGGTGGACTTTGAGTACGGCCGCCACACGGGTCGCACCAATGCCAGCCTGCGTCTCGAAGTGCAGCGCCGGGATTTCTCCCTGCGCACTGAGTTCGCCCGCACCTTTGAATTTCGCCAGTATCCCTCCCACGCCGGGGACGGCAAGTGGCAGCGCCGCACGGCCGACGCCTTTTTTGTCAATGCCACCCGGGATTGGCACCGCGCCAGTCTCGGCTTTGAGGTCTTCCGCATGGCGCCCCAGTACAGCACTAGCATTTCCGTCGAGGACCGGAATTATCGCACCTACACCGAGGATCTGCGCAGTCCCTTCAGCGTCTTTCCGAGCTTTGACGAGCGCTACAACAACACCCTCGAATTGTCCACGGTAGACGACAACGACGACCGCGACCGCTTCCCCGACGCGCACTTCCTGCCGAATTTTGCCGATAACGACGGCATTTTTCCCGGCCTCGACCTCGATCAGGACGGCCAGCCCGATCCCAACGAAAACGGCAACACGGCTCCCGACTACCTCGAGCCTTTCCTGCTCTACCGCGTTGATCCGCCCGAATACGACTACGGCGACGACCTCGACAACAACGGCATCATCGACCATCGGGAGGACGACTTCGAGCCCGATTATCCCTATGATGTCGATAGCCAAGGCCATCACCTGTTCGCCGGCCTGCGCCCTCGCAGCGGACTTGAATTCACCTTGGGGCGCTACCACACGCGCCAGATCTGGGGCGCGGGGGAAAACCGCGTCTCCTATTTCAAAGCGGCCTATCAGCGCTCCCTTTTCCCGTACGGCCGCGTGGAGTTTTTCAATGTTTGCAAGCAGGTGCAAGACGACATTGCGGACGACACCCCGCAATTTTTGCCGCGCATCTCCAATGCCCTGCCCTTTGAGGTGCGGGGCACCTTTGACGCCAATGTCGATAATTTTGAACTAGTCGAGGACGAATTGGCCATGCGCAATAGCTTGGTCAACACGGCCTATCTCAAGGCCACCTTCTTCCGCATCGACAACCTCAATATCGACCAGCGCCTCAAGTACAGCGTCAATTTCCAGCGTCCCACATCCCTACAACCCGCCAATCAGATCGGTGCTTGGTCCTGGGTGTTGAGAGCGGCGTATAACTGGAATGTGGGTAGCTTGACGGTGACGCCCCGCATCAAGTACATGGGCTTTGTGCGGCGCGATCGCAGCGATCGGGTACGGCCCATTTCAGAGCGCTTTTTCTATCCGATCCTGACCGCGACGTACGATCTCACGCCCATGACCCGCTTCAGCGCTGGTGCCCAGGGTCTGCCCTTGCTCAAAAGCAGGTACCGCGATCGCGTCAACAGCGCCGTCAACTATGGAGCCGAGGACTACGTGGTCATGGTGACCAATAGGACGACCTACAAGGGCTACCACCTCAGTCTGAGCACGGGCTACCAACGCAAACAACTGCAATTCGACGACCGCTCGCGCCAGGTCGAAGACATTGACCAAGTCCTGTTTTTCATGCGCCTAGTCATGGGATTGGAGCCGTTCAAAGGATGAGAGCAGCCATTGGCATGGGATGCTTGCTCCTCTTGCCGGCCCTCCCATTTTTAGGGCTCGAAGCCGAGGAGTCCGGCCCCCGGGCCGGGGTGCCGACCTTTCTCCCGGCCCACCCCTTCGTCCACCGACCCGGCCGCCCATACGTCAACCGCGCGCAAACGGACTACGAGATCCCGGATCAGACCCTGCTGCCACCCTTTGATCGGCGCAATTACTACGGCCCGCTCGGCCATCACCTGATCTACGGGTACGACGTGTTTTCGTGGCGGGAGACGCGCGCCGACTTCCCCATTGGCCAAGCGCCCAACAGCCAGCTCTTCAAGCAGAACGCGCGCTATGGGCTGCTGGACCGCAATATCGTCGGCTTCGACAGTTACAGCGACTGGTCCGCCCGGCTGATCATCGGCGACGAGATCCGCACCTTTTTTACGCCCCTGACCCTCGATATGACTGGCGTCAACGGGGTCCGCCTCGACGTCGACAAAGGGCCGACCCAATTCTCGCTGTTGGCCTCGCGCTTCCGCGACCCCATCTGGGTGGCCGGCACTCCGCGATCAGAAGCGCGCAATGCCTCCCTGCTCACGGGCGGACGCGGCGAATTGCACCTGGGCGCTCTCACCTTGGGGGCCACTGGCGTCCACTTCAATCTCTTCGACAGCGCGCAGGGCGATTTTTCCCTCCGAGGCGATCTGCGCGGGGACCAAGTTTTGCCCAGTTTTATCATTGCGCGCTTTGCCGACGATTCCCCCGGCGACGAGCGCGCTGGCGCTGCTATTTCCGCGGTGCGCCTGCTGATCAACGGCGAGTACCGGCCGGATATTGCGCCCGAGTTGGTGCGCATTGACGCCCGCAATCCCACGGCCGTGGGCCTCAACAATCGACTCACCGGACAGTTTCAGCGGCGTCCGTACACCGACCAAGGCACGCGCTATGCGGATTTTTTCTACCTGCGCCGCCACTTGCAGGGCGAGGATGTCTCCCGCAACGTCAATCTCGGCGAACTGGTGAACTTTATTGTGCCCATTGAGGCGGACGCTGAATTGCGCGCCGATGGCTACGATGTCATTCTGGCCTTTTTTGATCTGACCGAGGAGTATTTTGTCGAGCAGGTCGAGGTGGAAGCCGTGGTGGGCAACGACTACCGGGTGGAGCTGGTCGGCCTGTACGAAGCCGAACCCCAGGCCACCCAGGAACAGGCGCGCTGGCGCTTGGCCAACCTCGAATCGCTGCGCCGCGCCCCGGGCAATGTCCAAGATCTGTCCAATGCGACGCAGATTCGCCTCGACGCCGGAGCTTGGACCGGCCGCACCGTGGTTGGCGTTGACGGCTACTTTGAAAGAGGTCGCACCCGCATTCGCGGGGAATTCGCCCGCAGCATTGAGTACTTGCGCTATCCAGACGGCCGGCCCGGACATCGCCCCCCGAGGGAATTCGAGGGCGTGCGCCAGTGGAACGGAGCGCGCAGCACCACCCGGGACGCCTCGTACTATCTGACTGCGGAGTGGGCTAGCTCCTATCTCGAATTGGGGGGTGAATTGTTCTCGGTGGGGCCGGATTTCACCCGTCAGTTGATCGGCGACCACGTAGCCGCGGTGCCGGGAGCCGAGATCTCCGACGGCTTTGTCGAGGACAACGACGACAACGACCGCTGGCCCGACCGGGGTCCCGGAGCGCGGGGCGGCCACCACGGCGCGACCGACTACGACCCAGACGGGGTCTTCCCCGGCAACGACGCGGACAACGACGGCATTCCCGATACCAATCGCAATGGCAATGCCCTACCCGATTACGTCGAGCCTTTTTTGCTCTTTGCAGTGGAACCGGACGTGTACTTCTACGGCCGCGACTGGAACCACAACGGCATCGCCGATGTGCGCGAGGACGACCTAGAACCCGATCTGCCCTACCAGCAGGACCAGCGAGGCGGTCACGTCTTCGGTCGGCTGCGCCTGCCCGGCGGCTGGTCTGTTGGGGTGGGGCGGCTCAAGGCCAAAGGCATTCTTAGCGAGCGGCGCAACGATATTGACTACGCCAGCATTGCCCTGCCGCGCCGCGATGGGCAGTGGGGCTATTTTGCCGGCGAGATGTTCTTGCAGCGCGTTCACGACGACTTTGCCAACCCGTACCAGACCTTTGAAGAAACCCTGTCGGAACCCGCTCCCGATGCCCCGTACCACAGCCCCGGGTCCCTAGTGTACGACCGCACTACGGTGGGGGATTTGCTCGAGTGGCGCGACAGCATTGACCGCCAGCACTACCTCGAAGGAGCGTGGTGGCCGCTGGCTGGCCTGCGTTTGGACGGCAATATGCGCTATGCCATCAATCGCCAGCAGGCCGCAGTGCTGTCCGATGGTTCGGATCAGGGTGCCGACGAAATCCGCCTGCTGACCCTAATATCCCGAGTCGCGTACCACTGGGAAGCTACGGCGAACTGGCTAGTGGTCTTTCAGGGCAAAGGACTGTACTTGCGCCGCAACCGCGACAGCCTGCCGGTCGCGCTGGAGGACGAGTGGACGTTGGTCCCCATCCTCAAGGCCCAGTATAGGCTGACGCCGCGCACTGAATTTTCCTGCGGGATGCAGGGCCTGCCCTTTTTGCCGCTGAGCAAAAAAGACCGCACTGATAACCGCAACAGTTTTACCGAGGCCGTGCGAGTCGTGCAACTGACCAATCATTCGAACTATTTCGGCTATGCGCTCTCGACCAATGTGGGCTTGCGCCTCACCCGCCGGACCTTTGACGATCCCACCCGCGCCGGAGACGACCTCGACGTCACCTCTTTGTTCATGCGGGTATTTTTGGGTTTTGAATGAGCCGATGCCGCTGAGCAAAAAAATAGGCCCCTGCGCGGCCGGACTCTGGCTCCTAGTCTGCGGCTGCCATTTGCTCTACCCCCAGCAAATTGTCCAGGTCTCCCGGCTGCTGCCGGTGTCTGCGGCCTCGGCCCAGTACGCTTTGGAGAGCGACGGGACCGTCTCCTACACCCTCGAAGGCCTGCGCCTCTTGGCCCGCCACCTGAGCGACCGAGAACTCAACGCCATGTTTCCCACGGAGTCGAGTCAGGGCGAGTACTCGATCAATCCCTACACCTTTGGCGACTATGTCGATCCGACGGTCGGCTATGTTCGCAATCGCTTTACTGTCTTTGAAATCGAGGTATACAACCGCGCCTTTGCCAAAGTGGAACTCAACCCCCTCAAGGCCGTGCTGCTGACGGATCGGGGTGGCGAATTCCTCCAGCCCTACGGCATTTTGGCGGGTTCGTCGCCTAGGAACTTCGAGTCCTACTACCGCGCCCGCAGGAGCTCCAGCGGCAATGATTTTTACCGCTTCAACATGCGCATGGGCATTGTGCGCAGCAACAACTACAACATCGACCGCAAGATTTTCAAAGGCGAGTCGTACCGGGGTTTGATTGTCTTTGATCCGCTCGCCGACGAGGTCGCGCAAGTCTCCTTGGTGCTGCGCGACTTCGTGCTCAAATTCAATCCCCACAACGCGCCGTTGGAGACCACCACCCTGCGCTTTGAGTTCAAGCGCGAGGTGCAGCGGGAACTCGTCGAGCGAGCGCGGGACGAGCCCGAGCGCGGGCCTGGCACCTACGCCCGGCTAGGCGGCCCGCTACAGCTAGACCACGGCGCAGGCGGGGGGCCGACGCGGGCGGCCAGCGCGCTCGAGGGCGAACTGCGCGACCGCCTGCCGGCCATCAACGCCTGTTTTGCCCGCGAATTCGTCGCTGGCCGCGCGGCCGCAGGGCGGATGAAAGTCCGCTTGGCCATCGACCCTACCGGTGCCGTGGCAGAGGTGGAAATCGTCGATTCGGGTGTGGTGAGCGCGGCGGTAGATGCCTGTATCCGCTCCGAGATAGAGCGGTGGACGTTTGCACCTGCAGAGGGTCGCACAGTCGCCGAGTGCGACTTGGAATTTATCGACGGACGCGACTGATGGTTGGGATGCGAAATTTGTACCGCGCTCTGTGCGGCGCGGGCCTGCTTTTGTTCGGGTGCGGTGAAGAAGCTCCACCGCGGCGAGTGGTCTTTGTCGATGTGGCCCAACAAGCCGGTCTGCATGGACGCAATGTCTCGGGCAAGCCGCAAAAAACCTATATCATTGAGTCCAAGGGCGGAGGGGCGGGTCTGTTCGACTACGACAACGACGGCTACCTAGATGCGTACCTAATCAATGGCTCTTCCTTCGATCCCCTGCCCGATCCCCCGCCCAGCAATCGACTCTATCGCAATCAAGGCGACGGCACGTTCGCCGATGTCACTCGCACGGCCGGCGTGGGCGACACGGCCTGGAGCATGGGTTGCGGAGCCGCGGACTACGACAACGACGGCGACACCGACCTCCTGGTGACCAACTACGGACCCAACCGGCTCTACCGCAACCGGGGCGACGGCACCTTTGCCGAGGTGGCCCAGGCCGCGGGGGTGGCGGATCCGCGCTGGAGTACGGGCGTTGCCTGGGGCGACTACGATGTCGATGGAGATGTCGATCTCTACGTGGCCAATTTTGTCCGCTTTAATCCAGCCGAACTCGCCGCAGCCGAACTCTATCAGTTGTGGAAGGGGATCAAGATATTCCAAGGACCCAACGCCTATGAGGGAGTGCAGGACGCGCTCTACCGCAACCGGGGCGACGGCACCTTTGCCGATGTCACCACTCAGATCGGCGTTGACTCGGTGGCGTACAACGGTTTCCAACCCGTGTTTGTCGACAGCGACAGCGATGGGTACCCGGATCTGTACGTGGCCAACGACACCGATCCCAATCTGCTCTTGCGCAACCTAGGCAACGGGCGCTTCAAAGATGTCTCCTTGGCCACGGGCGCCAGCCACAGTGCCGATGGTGAGGAACAAGCCGGCATGGGGGTCGCCGCTGGCGACTACGACAATGATGGCGATTTCGATTTTTTCGTCACCCATTTCTCCGAGGATTACTATACCTTGTACCGCAGTGAAGGGGGACGCCTTTTCACCGATGTGAGCCACGCGGTGGGCGTGGGCGAGGTGAGCATGCCCTTCGTGGGCTGGGGCACGGGCTTTTTCGACTACGACAACGACGGCGATTTGGATCTATTCGCCGCCAACGGCCACGTCTATCCGGTCTTGGACGACTACGATGTGGGCACGGGGTACGCCCAGCGCAATTTCCTCTTTGACAACGACGGCCGCGGATTCTTTGTCGAAATCGGTGCCGGGGCCGGCAGCGGCTTGGCCGTGGAGAAGGTGAGCCGGGGGGCGGCCTTTGGCGACTACGACAACGACGGCGACATCGATATCCTCGTCCTCAATATCGACGATACGCCCACCCTGTTGCGCAACGACGGCGGCAACCGCAATCACTGGCTCGAGGTCTCCCTCATTGGCACCACGAGCAACCGGGACGGCATTGGGGCCCGCATTGAGGCCGTGGTCGCCGGCCGCGTCCAGATCCGCCAAATTGCCGCGGGGACCAGCTTCCTGTCGCACAGCGACATCCGCGCCCATTTCGGCCTGCAACGGGCCACTAAGGTCGATCGGCTGGTGGTGCGCTGGCCCGGCGGTCAGGTAGAGGAATTTCGCGACCTCGACGCCGACCACTGGCTGGTGATCACCGAGGGCAAGGGGCTTACTGTGAGCCGACCACAGGGCAATTTTGCCGAGTTGTAACGTAAGGCGTTTTTAAAACCCACATTGACTTCTGGGTGCTTCGACCGACAGGAGATCGCCGGATTGGTAGCGGCGGTGGACGAGTGGTTCGCCATGGCGAGCGCGTCCTAGTCGTCAGTCTCAACGGGTATCGGGATTAGGTTCTTCCGTCCCCGGGGGAAGTGAGACCTCCTCTGGCAGCCGGACTTGGTGGAGCACATCCTCGAAAATGCGCACCTGATCGACGTACAGTTCCCGCACTGCCTCGACCAGAACTTCAAAGATAGGCTGTTCCCTTTGGTAGCGCAGGGTGGCTTCGGCGCGCTGCTTCACTGAGTCGAACGGGATGAGGTCGCCCCCACTTTTTTCCAGCAGTCGGAAGATCGAATGACCTCCTTTTACCTCTACCGGGCCGACCAGTTGCCCTATATCGGCTTGGAGGGCCTGTTCCACTAGGCCGCCGTACTTGGCTTTTTCATAGGAGTGCAGGTGCAGCTTGCCCGCGGCCTCCACGGCACCCAGACGCTGGCTCAGCGGGATTAACTCATCCAACGTCGCCCCTTGGTCCAAGCGCCGCCGCAGTTGAGCCGCCCGATCTAGATCCTGCAGGAGAACCTCTTGGAGCCACAATTCCGCGGGCTCTTTGAATAGATGTGGATTGTCGCGGTAGAAGGTCTCCACTTCCTCAGAGGTGACGACGACTTGGTCGTCCACCGCGGTCCGGCGCAGAGCCATGAGCAGCCGTTCGACCTCATCCCGTTCTTTCCACTTTAGCAAGGAAGGGTGTTCGTGATAGCCTTGCTGCAGCGCCGCTTCCCAGAACATGATCGGTGGTATCACGGTCTGATAGGTAGCTCTCACCACTGCGAGACTGTCCCCTAGGGCCGGCCGGATTGCGGCTTGGCGAAAGGCGTCGATATAGGCACCGACCGTTATTTCGCCCCGTTTGTAGGTGTAGAGGGGCGTGGCCGCCTCCTGCGGGGATAGCTCGGGGAACAAACGCGATCCCGTCCGTTTGAGTTTGAGGATTTCGAGACCCTCAGGACGTAGGCGAAGCCCTAGCTCGTAGGCCAGTTCTTCGGCTAGGGCCCGGCGCTGGATCGCTGTTTTTTCCCGTCGGATTCTGCGTTCTATCTGCCGGCGGTAAAGAGCCGGATCGGCATCCCGTTCCTCGGTAAAGCGAATGAGTTGGTAGGCTTTTCCTAGGGGCAGGGGCGGAGAGACCGCGCCCGTTGCCAAACTGTCGAAGGTCTGGGTGGGAATGTGCATTCGCAAGGCATAGGGCTGGGTGATAAAACCCATGTACCCACCCTGGGGAGCCCTGCCTTGGTCGAGCGAGTGCTCCCGGGCTAGAACGGCAAAATCGGTACCCTGTTCCCATTGCTCGCGCAGTCGCGCCGCTTCTTCCGCGGTTTGCACCACCAGTCGGCTCAAAGCCCGTTCCCGGTTGAAGCCATCTCTGATGAAACGTTCCCGGATCTCTCCGTCGGTGACGGTGACGCGGGGTGAGAGGTGCTGCTGCCGATAGTAGTCGATAACTTGCTCGCGGAAGGCCTCTGCCGCTTCAGCCGCAAAAGATCGGGTGGTATCCAAACCCTGGTCCCGAGCTCGTCGGACCAGCAGTTTCTCGTCGATGAGGGTCTGCAGGTAGTCGAGGCGAGCCTGCTGCCCGCTCTGTTTGGAGCGCAATCCGGGGAGCAAGGAAGCGGCGAATTCTTCCACTTCGCTTTTGTAGATTGGGTCTTCCCCGACCAGGGCGACGATCGGCTCTTCGGGAGGGCTGGGGGAACAGGCTGCGAGAAGCGAAAAAAAGAACCAGCGGAGGATAGACACGGGCAGCGGCGAGCGGACGATCATTCGCCCAGACCGGCGAATACGGTGATAAAGGTCTCGCTCGTAGTCCTAGCTTTTTGTCCTCGGGGTTTACGGCGGTCGAATTTCAGACCCATCTGAGTAGTCAGTTGATAGCCCTGATAGGCCACTTGGTTGGTGAATTGCAGAGCCAAAACGCTGCTGGTCGAGTCGTTCTCTTGCCCTTTCAGGTCGTTGAGCCAGAGGAGTTCAGCACCGCCTTCGACAAAGGTCTTGTTCAACACGGGAAAGCGGACCAGCAGCGAAAACAGCTCGACCAGTTCTTCGCGCTCACCCCCGGTGAACAATCCCCGGGTCTGATTGCGGTATTCGCTTTTCCAGCGCGGCTTGAGTTCGAGCAGACCGACTTCCAGCAGGTAGCTGACCTTGTTGATCACGCCAAAGAAGTATTCGTTCTGAGACTGTCCGCGCTGGGTATGGGTCAAGTCGTATTTGACCTTATTGATCACATTCAAGCCCCTGAAGCCAGTAAAGTCGAAACCGAGCCAGGCGCTGTTGTGCCAGGCTCCCTCGAATAGGAGAGGGTCGGTGATACGCCGTAGCTCGCCTTCGGATTCGGAGGTCAGATAGACCCACTGGAAGAGATTCTCGGGAATATTGTCCTCGATGAGCTTGAACATGTCAAAGAGGCGCAGGCGGCCCAAGCCGGGATAGTCCCGGTCGAAGGTGACCAATAGGTAGTTGGTCTCGTTGGCGCGGTCCTCGGAGAGCAGACGTTCGTCTATACGACCAACCATCAGGCGGATGTCCGGCGTGATGTGGATACCGGTGTACAGATTGTAGCCGCGATGGTCCCGTTTGTAGGGGTAGTCGGGCTCTTCGTCGTTTTCAAAGCGGTCAATCCAGCCATTGTTGTTCATGTCAATGCCGAACAAAAATTCGGGCCGATCCACATTGTAGCGCAGAAAAGGCTCTTCGTAGTCGGGAAATTCGTTGCGGCGCTGGCTGCGGCGGTTGTCGTTCTGATTGAAATCGGAGATGAAGTCGTTGTTCTCGTCCCAACCCGGAAAAACCTGGAAGTCGCCGGTGAGCCAGTCGATGCGCTGGTTGTCGGGAAAGCGGTCCTGGTCGTCGTTGTCGTCGACGAATTCGTAGAAACGGCGGGTGTCGCTGTAGTCGACAAATCCGGGGCGCGGTGTGTCTTGGGAGACAAAGGTGGTGGTGGCGTAGCTGTGGTCCATGCTAAAGGCTTCGCCGTAAAAGAACAAGGGGTAGGCCTGCTTGGCGGCATTGACCATCCAGGCTTCCGACGAGGGGTTGCCGACCACGCCCGAGAAGCCGTCGTGGGTGATCAGGTTGGGGTTGGGGTACATGCGATAGCGGCGGGAAATATCGTATTCGGCGTAGAGGTTGAAGCCGAGGAGGTCGTTCATCTCAATGGTGGCACCGACAACTTGGTTGGCTGTGGGCAGTCCGTAGTCAAAGCTGAGGATGCGCAGATTGGAGTTGTCGCGGACGTTGCCCGGGGCGCGAGCTACGAGCAGGGGAATGGGCTGTTCGCCGGCCGAGCCCACTCCGCCGGTGCCGCGCGAAGTCTGGCGGTCGGAGTTCATCCAGACCTGGTAGTCGTTGCCCACTGCTAGGCGAAAGCGCACCTCGGCGATCTCCGATTTGTCCCCGTGGGCCCCGGCGACAAAGTCGGGGCTGTCAAAATCGTAGCGCACGCGGATGGCTTCGCTGCCGTCGGCGGCCAGGAAACCCGTGCGCTGGAAACCGCCTTCGACCACGGGTTCAAAGCCGATCTCCTGGGCGCTTTCGACAAAGTCGTCGATATAGGTTATGACGAGGTCGGAGCCCCTCTGGAAAAACGATGCCCCGCCCACCCCGTCCTCCGGGGAGTCGTCCCTGAGGATGACCTCCACCCAAGAAATGGGAATTTCGTTCTGGTCGACGGTCAATTCGCCTTTGAAGAGACTGCCCTCAAAGCTCTCGAGCTGGGTGTGGGAGTTATGGGCATTGACTAGGGTGCTGCCTACGGTGATGAAGTCGCCCAGTTGGGCCGTGAGGCGGCTCCCGAAGAGGGTCGTGTTGTTGGTGACCCTGATGGGCGGATCGGCCCTACTGCCGCCGGGCGCGTTGATGCGAGAGTAGATAATGGTGGCATGGTACTTATCGGAGGCCAGGTCCCACTGCAGACCGTCAAACTGAGCTTTGGCAAAGGTCAGAGGAGTCAGCACCGTGCGGAGTTGGTGACCGATGCTGAGGGAGTAGTGGTACTGGCCCTTGCTGTCGGAGGCAATCAATAGCGAGCTGAACCAGCCGGAGAACCGGCTGTCTTTGAAGAGGGAATTGCCGAACTGGTTCTGGGGCTGTTTCTGGGTGTGGTCGTAAATCAGCCAGCCGCGGGTGATTAGGCGACCGTAGAGATCGTAGAAATAGTCGCCTTCTAGGTTGGTGTTGACGTAGCGCCGAAAAGGCTCCCGGGCGTAGTTGGTGTACTCCCATTGGCGCCACTGGTACTCGTTGTAGAGCTCTTGGGGTACATACCATTTGCGCACGGCCGGATCCAGGGCACCGAACAGCACGGTGGATCCTTGGGGTTCGTAGCTGAAGGCGTCCCCGGAGCGGACTCCTAGGCGAGTGCCATAGTCCTGCTGGGCCCCTGCGGGATGAATCCCCAAGGCCAATGCGACCAGAGCGATGTTTTTTAGGCTGTACAATATGGATCGTTTCAAGCCAAGCCCTCCTTTGACAGGCCCCGCGGGCACGAGCTTTTCATTTGACAGGTGTATTTATCAACTCAATAGACGACTGCGATAGTGCCCAATGACTCCTCCGTATTCAGGTCCGACTCGACTTTGATCCTAAACAGATAGAGGCCGGGCGGCACTGGGCGTCCTGTCTCGTCCTTGGCATCCCAGGGCACTGCATAGCGTCCGCTGGGGATTTCAGCAGCCTGCAGAGTGCGCACGCGCTGGCCGGCGAGGGTGTAGAGGTCCACTTGCACCGGAGTCGGCTCGGTGAGTTTGAGGACGTCGTAGCGGATTTCGGTGCGGTCGTTAATGCCGTCTCCATTGGGAGTAAAAGGGTTGGGCACAGCGCGCACGTCGCTGAGCAACTTGCCAGTCAGATCGATGAAGACGGTCAGGCCGGAGAGGTTGGCGGCATCGTGCTCGCCCAGCGAGGCCACGTTGCCGGGGAAGGCTGGCTGCGGCAGCCCCTCATCCTCCTCGCTGATTCCCCGTCCGTCAAAGGTCGTGCCGAAGCGCAGGACTGAGGTGACGAAACGCATTTTCAAGAGAGCTCCGTCGGTTTCTATCTTGGGGAAGCGCACTTGGAAGCGGTCGGGGTCGACGGAGACCAGGGTGAAATCGCCTTTCTCAAAGGGCAGAGATAGTTCGGCGACGGGTTCGCCAAAGACCTGCTGGGCCTCGATCCGGTCTTCTGGGTCGAGGATCTGAATCTCCAGTAGCTGTTGGATGGGAACCGGGGTCTGGATCTCGAAATTATCGAAACCCAGATCGCTGTCGGGGTCTAGGGTGGGCCGTACCGCATAGGTGAATTCCACGCTCTGGCCGGGTTGTACTTCGCGGGGGAAGATCTCGGCGACGAGACGCTGGGCCACGGGCGGGGAAGAGACCTCTAGGGAGAGCGAGTCGACTCGGTGCACCGCCTCCAGATCCTCGCTCTCAAAGGCGATCTCAAACTGGAGGTAGCGGCGCGGAGCCGGCGAAGTGATGGGTGTGCCCTCCAGGCCACTGGCAGCCGGATAAGGTGCCGACCAAGGGCTCCAGTTCTCGGTGTCCTCCAGCATGGGACCGCGTTCCTCGGGCGGGAGGCGGTTGTAGGCCGAGGCAGTGATCGGGACCCCATCGAAATTGTAGGGGACAGCTTCGCCGATATTGGCCCGGCGGAAGTACTGGGCCCCGTGGGCGGCCAGCCAGTCCTTGACTGAGCGGGTCAGGGGACGGTAGGCATCGACCGGAATTTGGAGGGCGGCCAGCGAAACCGCTCCTCGGCGTTGCACGTCTAGGGTCAGGTAGTCGGCGCGACTCACCGTCTGTTCATCGCCGGCCTCGTCGAGCGCGGAATAGACGGCCCCCTGCAGTTCCAACCAGTCCCTTATTTCCTCCTCTAGGGCGCTGTACTCGTCCGGGGAAATGCTCTGTTCGGGCACTTCCACCGGAGCCAAGACCACTCCTACCGTGGCCCGGTCGTAGGTGATCCGGTCCAGGGCGAAGCGGAAGGGTTCCTCGCTGAGGCGGCGGGAGATGACCATCCGGGTAAAGATCAGTGGCGACTCGGTGCTGCCCGCGCGAGTGCGCACTAAGATGCGCGATTGCGCGGGGTCGCCGATGGGTTCAGCCACCCAGCGGATCTGGCCCCAGACCCCCCGTTTTTCGCCCAAGTCAAAGATGTCCGACAAGTAGCGGCTAGTCGGCACGTAGCCCCGGCCGTAGAGTTCGATCTCGTCGATCTCGAAGCCGGCAGTGGTGAGCGAAGTCAGACGCAGGTGGCGGACGAACTGGAGCGGGATGGTCACGTTGGTGTCGGACTGGTTGTTCTGGACATTGCGGAAAGCCAGAGTCCAGAGGGGATTGCCCGATTCAGTGAGGCTGGCGGGACTGCCGTCGTTGAGCTTGACTTCAAAGGCTTTGATAAAGTCCCCGGGAAAGAAGACGCTGGGGTAGAAGCGGATGCGCTCAATGCCAAAGCGGGCACCCAAGTCAATGTCGATGTGTTCGCCCAGTGGATTGACGTTTCTCTGGGCGGGAGTGCTCTTGCGGACATATACTACATCGCTGCCGTCAGTGATGCCCTGCAAAATGTTCTCGAGTACGGCTCTGGGAATATCGCTCACATTCGGCGAAGTGATGCTGGGAGAGCCGCCCTGCTCGCGGATCAACTGGAACAAGTTGCGTTCGGGATCGATTTGCGTGGGCACGATCCAGCCCGATTCGGCATCGAAGTCAATGACCCCGCCGGGCGTATTGCCGCTGCCCGCTGTGCGAGGGGTCAGGCGAAATTGAGGCGTCAAGGCCGGTGGGGTGGATGTCTCGTCACCGCCGCCAGTACTCCATGGACGATCGCCGCCCCCCACGACGATGGTCTCCACTGCTTGGCTAGGCTCAAAGCCGAGCACCGTAAAAAGGCAGCAGGCGGCAATACACCAGAAAATAGGACGGGACATGGGATCCACCTCAAAGACAGATTGGGAGGCAATTCTGCCGCCGACGAGTTGAGACCGGGTTCGGATAGAATGATTGACTTAAGCCCAGTGAGTAAGCAAGTATTATACGACAAAATACATGGAAACGGAAACCATTTTTCGGTGCTCTACCGGCGACATCTTTCGGTTTTACGAGGCTTCGGTTCTACGAGGCATTCTGCGGCGATTCCCCCGGGATTCTATTTGACATTTACTATGGATCTCATTGAAAATTATTTGGAAGATTGACTCCTCTGAGTTATCTTCGCTTGCACCTTTTGTCTTTATGGACGGTTGAGTAGTCTTATCGGATAGTCAACAGGATGCCCTGAAAGGAGGTCAGAGAGGGTTTCCTCTGCTTTAATTCCTTGATTAAACTAACGTTAAAAAAATGAAGAAGGAGGAATCAGGAATGAAGAAGACCCTTATCCTAATGGGGGTCGTATCTCTCCTAGTGCAGGCAGCGTGGGCCCACGTGCCCGCCGACCGCACGTTCCTGGCCTTTCAATGGCCGGATAGCGCCGTGCCTACTATCGATGGAGACCTCAGCGAATGGGCCGTTGTGCCCGAGGTCTACGTCGTCAAACCGGAGGATACACACGAATCCCTCTATAGCAACGTCGTCGACAAGGCCGACCTAGATTTTCGCGGGTACGTCGGTTACAACGACGCCAGCGACAAGGTGCTCATGGCTAGTTCGGTCTTCGACGATCTGCACGAGCGCGACAACACCGATCCGGGGCAGTGCAATTGTGCTGACGACAATTTCGAGTTCTGGATCGATGGCGACCACGCCGGATCGCCGTACGTAGCCGAGTACGGCAGGGCTGATGGGGCCACCGACGAGGAGCGCCAGCGGGCGACCAATTCCACCCTGCAGTGGTGGTCGATCGCCGTGCCCCCCGTGGGAGACCGCGACGTACAAAGTGGCAATACGGGTCAGTGGCAGGATGATTCGCCGCACTTCGATTTCGCCTGGTCGTTCGAGGGCGAGCAATTCGATGAGAGCACCTATTACTACGAGATGTCCTTCACGGTCTGGGACGATCTAGATCACAACGGTCCCGACACCAGTACTCCGAGCACCCTTGAAGAGGGCGAGACCATCGGCATCAATCTCATCTGGTCTGACTACGACGGCGTCAAAGGTCAGCAACCGCTGAGGGATGATGGTTCTTCTCCCTACGACGGGTACTGGATTACGGGAGGTCCGTGCTGTGACGGCGTCAATGCGTCTGATTTTCTGCTGGCACCTGTCGAAGATGTCTTCGGCGGTACCGCAGTTGAGGCCGAGACCTGGGGCCGGCTAAAAGCCCGGTTCCAGTAGTAATCTGGACAAGCCGAAGATCAAGACGCAGACAGGCGACGTATTCGCCTGTTTTTGAGCAGTATTTTTTGCGAGGACGAGGGAGGCGTTGTATAGCCTCCCTCGTCCGGTTTAAGGACTCCGGGTCCACCACTCTGACGACGGTCCCGGCCCCTATTACCCGATCCTCCAAAGAGGATAAGCCGTGAAAAGGTCTTTGATCGCGACCAGTGTAGTCTTGTTGAGCGCCAGTCTGCTGTTGTTGCCCGAGTGGATTTGGGCACAGGGCTTTCGGCTCGAGCGCCAGCGCCTCACAGTGGCTCGGGCGCGGGACTGGAACGAGTGGAGCTTGGGCAGTCTCCAGGAACCGGTAGGAGAGGTCCGCCAGGACGTCTTGGAAATTACGCCCGCGGGTCTGGTCGTGCCTCGCTTCATCCGCAAGGGGGTCGACGCGGTGAGCGACGCCCCCACCTTCAGCCATTTCATCGAAGGCAAAGTCAAGGATTTCTACATCAATACCTTCCAAAACGGCAACGATCTGTTTACTTGGGGTGGTATCAAGAACGCCGGCTCTAATGTCGACCAGACAGCGGGAATCATCGACCGGGGCAGAAACCGCCTAGAGACCTTTTGGGAACCCGATCTCGACCGTCCCGAGAGCGAGTGGTGGATCGAGATTGACCTGGGGAGACTGGTGTCTGCGGAAAAGGTGGTTCTGCGCTTTGTCGATGAGGAGTTGGGCGATCCTTTCCGCCAGTTCAGGGTGCTGGTTTCCAACGGCGAATTCGCCTTTGGCAACCGGCAGACTCTGGAGTACCGCATTATCGGCGGGACTACCCGCGCGGTGCAGGACCAGCGCCTTTTTGAATACGTCCTCGAGCCCGACCTTAAGGTCGAAGAGAACTATACAGGCGCTCCTATCCAGTACGTGCGCATCGTGGTGACGGATAGCCGGAAGAATCGGGCGGTCGAGATCAGTCGGCAAGACTACGAAGCGCTGCCTCCGGCCCAGCAGGGTGCCATCGATTACTTTCTCAGGACCTTTGACGGGCAGGAGATCGCCACCACTCAAACCGAATTCGAAAGCGTGGGCCAAGAGCGTCGGGGAAGCGTGCGCTACTACCGGAAAGAGAGGCCGCGCCTGGCCGATGTAGAAGTGTTTGGCGTGGGCGACAATCTGGCTCTGGGACTACAGGATAGAGGTGGCAAGGTCGAGGTGTCGGGGCGCGAAGGGCACATTCCGGCCCTTGCGTTTGACGGGGATTATAGAACCTACTGGAAGGCCCAGACTTTCCTCGAAACCGGACCGGGGAGCGAACGCGGCGGCCTACTCACCCTCGACTTCGGGATGAATTTTTGGATGGATACGTACCGCGTCATTCCCGATAATCCCCGGCGGCGCCTCCTCGGCTACGTGGCCCGGGTTTCAGACGGGTCCACGGCCTCGGATGGCTCGCTGTTGTGGGAGGTAGTCAGTCCCCCAGAACGCGAGATCAACACAACGGCTCTAGCCCGTTTTGAAGACCGCTTTCGGGCCCGCCAAGTCCGCTTCTTCGAATTCAAGCACATCGACGGCACTGGCCGGAGCTCCGGCCAGTACGGGGCGCAGTACGAAATTGGCGAGATTCAATTCTTCGGGCAGGGCTACGTCCCCGAAGTGGTACTCACGTCGCCGCTCATGGAGTTGGGGGGGACGCGCAATCTCACCCGGGTCCTCTGGGCGGGCGAAACTCCGCCGGGCACGCTTATAGAGATCCGCACTCAGACTGGCAGCGAACTGATCCCGGTCAAGCACTTCTTCGACAAGGGGGGCAAGGAAGTCACCCGCGAAAAGTACTACAATCAGCTGGCCACTTTCCAGCGCGGCGATTCGACCGCCACCTTTTCCGCAGGGGTCGACTGGAGTCCTTGGAGTAAACCCTATGAAAACTCAGGGGATCTGTTCCTCTCGCCCTCGCCGAGGAAGTTCCTCAAGATCCAGGCTCGGATACTCTCCAGCCGGCCCGATGCCTTTGCCACCCTAGATTCGCTGATCGTCCACTTCACTGACCCCATTGTCCAGCGGATTGTCAGCGAAATATCCCCTCAGATTGATGTGCGAAGCGCTGCGCCCGATACCTTTTCGCTGTACCTAAGCCCTGTTTTTGTCGACCAGCCCGCCCAATTGCGCAGTCCGCGCTTCGACGAGATCCGGGTGCTGGCCTCGCAGCAGACGGCCATGGAATTGCTCGAGGTGCGCCTCGGGACGCCGGATGAGTTACTAGAGGGTGAAGGGGAGATCTTCCGGGCCGGCGGTCCAGATGTCTTGGTCAACGATGCGGGAGAGAACGTGCAGATCCGCGCTACTGGGGCCGATACCTTGTGGATCCAACTGCCGCGTCCAGTAGAAGACAATCCCGACAAAGGGCCCATTTACCAGCGCATCGCCCAGACGGGCGATGAAGCCCCGCTCAACAAACGGGGACGGACCCTCTCCCGGCGCGAGTACGGTCTGCTGCCGGAAAGCGAGCAGGGCCGCATCGATTATTTTCGGATCGTGGAAACCGATTCGACCGGGGTTCCCTTGTTGGAGCCGGTGGACCAGAACACCTATAACACTCTGTCTTTTGAAGCCCAGGGGCCGATGCGCTATTTCCGCCGCTTGTTCGAGGGGGAAGAGGTCGCGCTGGACAATGACGGCGAATCGCTCACCCGGGCCACTTACGCCGCGCTCCCTCGCACCCAGCGCGGCACAGTCCTTCAGGGGGGAAAGGTGGTCGAATTGCGGTTCATTTCCCAGATTTTCCTCAACGGCACGACCTTTAGGTCCGAGGTAAGCAATTCTGGCATCGCCGATTCGTGGCAGCAAGTGGACCAAGGAAATGCCATGGACCGAGTGGAAGGCCAAGGCGCAGTTGTATTCGTCCCCATCGAGAACCGCGTCCTCCACAGTCTAGAATTGACTCCCAATCCCTTTACGCCCAATGGCGACGGCGTCAATGACCGACTGCAGGTAGTATTCTCCGTGCTGAAGATCGATAAGGACCGCCGGATCGAAGCCGAATTTTCGACCCTCAATGGCGTTCCCGTAGCCCGAGTAGCCGCCGCCGGGGTGGGCGGGCGACAGGTGCTAGAATGGGATGGCCGCGATGTCTCCGGGGCTCAGGTGCCTCCCGGAATCTACCTGTGCCGCATCCACGTGGATACGGACGAGGATGTGCAGAACACTCAGGTCCGGGTAGTGAGTGTAGTGTACTGAACCATGGAGCCGGGTTGGTACATTCGCCTGGTGGAAAAGCCGGTGTGGATCAGCGCCTGCGGGTTGTTCCTCTTTGCCCTTGGCTGGCGGCTGGTCTATCTCCACGAGGCGGCGCAGAGTCCACTTTTCGACACGCCCGTAGTAGACGCCCAGACATATTTCCAGCAGGCCGAACGGTTGGTGACCCACTTTAGCTTGGGCGACGAGCCCTTCTGGCAGCCGCCGCTCTATCCGGCCTTTTTGGGACTGCTCCACCTGCTGTTCGGGCCCAATTTTTACGCTTATCGGCTCGTCCAGTTCGCCCTAGGGGCTCTCAGCGTGGTTTTGCTCTACCTAGTAGGGCGGCGGGTGTTCTCCCCGGGCGTGGGCTTGGCCGCTGGCCTGATCGCCTCGGTGTACGGTCCGCTGCTGTATTTCGAGGGCGAATTGCTGCCGCCGGTGCTGGGAATTTTGCTCAATCTGGGGTTGTTGCTCCTCCTCTTGCGGGACGGTACTCCCCAAAGTAAGTGGGTTTGCTTGGCCGCCGGCCTAGCGCTGGGACTGGCGGCCACGGCCATTCCCACGGTCTTGTCCTTTGGTCTGGGCGTGGTGGGGTGGCTGGTCCTGCGTTCAGAGCCGGCTCGTTTTTCCGCCCGGCTCGTCAGGGCATTGGTGTTTGTCTTGGGGATCGGCGCAGTGTTGGGGGGGGTCGCTTGGCGCAATTGGGTGGTCGGCCGGGACGTGGTCCTGCTCTCTTCGAATTCAGGACTGAATTTTTATATTGGCAATAACGCCGATTTTCCGCGCACGGCCCAAATGCGTCCAGGAACGGAATGGTACAGCCTGATTCGGCGCCCCCAGCAGGCCGGCCTGGCAAAGCCTTCGGAACAATCCGCCTATTTCTGGAGGGAGGCGTTCGCTTTCATAAAAGAGCGACCAGTGGATTATGTGAGCCTACAGATTCGCAAAATCGGCCTCTTCTGGCAGGGAGGGGAGATTAGACGCAATACGGATATGTATTTCGCCCGGCGCTACTCGCCTCTGTTGAGCGCCCTGGTCTGGCATGACAAGTTGGCCTTTCCCTTCGGTTTGATAGCGCCTCTGGCTCTGGTCGGACTGGTCCTGGCTGCAAAAGGGAGCAAGGGGGGGCTGATCGTGCTTTTTGTCCTGAGCTATGCTGGGGCGGTCGTTGCCTTTTTCCCGACGGCTCGCTACCGGCTGCCCCTCATTCCCCTGCTGATCCTGCTGGCCTGCTATGCTGGAGCGTGGATCAAGGCGCGCCTCCTCGACCGTCAATGGGGGGTCGTTCTGCCTCTGGGGGCGGTCTTGCTGCTGCTGGCTTGGAGTGTAAACGCCGGGGCGGTCACTTGGCAGGACGACGCCCAGGAGCGCTTCTACACCGGGCTGGCCTATGCCCGCAAGGGACTGGCGGCCCGGTCGACCATCGAATTGCACAAAGCCCTCGAACTTGATCCCGGGCACTACGACGCCCGTTTCAAGCTGGCCGAACAATACTGGGACTTGGGGGAAATCGACCGCGCCGAAGGTCACTATCGCCGCTTGATAGAGCAGGCCCCCCGGGAGACGGCCCCCCGGCGCAATTTGGGCAATCTCTACCTGGAGGGGGGCCGGATCGAGGCCGCTGTGGCTCTCTTCGGGGAAATAGTCGAACTGGAGCCCGAAAAAGCGCGGTCCCATTTTGGTTTGGCCGGAGTCTACCGCACGGGGGGGCTTCTCGAGCAGGCCGAGGCCGAGTACCGCAGAGCCTTGGAACTGGATCCCGACCATTTTGACGCCCGCTATAACTTGGCTTATCTCTATGACCAGAGGGGGGAGGACCAGTGGGCGGAACGGGAATACAGGCGTCTGCTGGCGCGTCAGCCCGAACGCGGCGATCTGCACAACAACTTGGGCGTTGTCTTTCTCAAGCGCCGGGATTTTGCGGCCGCGGCCGCGGCCTTTGGCGACTGTCTCGCCCTCGAGCCCGGCCATCGGGGTGCGCGGCGGAATCTGGCCATTGCCCACGAGGGGCTGGGGCGCTACGACGAGGCGGTACAGCAGTACGAATACCTCGTCCAACATGGAGAAGAAGAGCAAGTGCACAACCACTTGGCTCGACTCTACCGAAAGCTGGGGAACCTAGAGCGGGCCGAGGTGGAAATGCGTCGGCACCGGATGTTGGTGCGGGGGAGGGAAGTCCTCGAAATCGTCCGCAGGCAGGCCGAGGATCTCTTTGAAAGAGGATCGCCCCGTTGATCTGCCCGCGGTGGAATCGACTTTGCCGTTCCATGCACGCCACGCTTGGAGCTTTGTCATGAGTGCAAAACGCTTCGCGTACATCGCGCTGGTGGGGATAGTCATCGGCTTGGCAGCCGTCTGGGACGCGGAGGCACGCGCATTTCTGGTGGTGGGGTCAACGGATGGGCTATGGCCCATACCCGCGGAGATGCCCGTAGATAGCCGCACTTGGATCGAGGTCGGGGCCCAGCGGGGCGAATCCACCCATCCGCAAGAGCGGGGCTTCGCGCTGGTGGACACCGCGGGACCCCACATAGCGCCCTTCTTTGTGGAGCCGGATTTCAACTTGAGTCCGGGCTACGATGAGCGGGGCGGTTGGGAGCGCACCCGCATCGGAGAGCGCGACAAACAATTCTACCGGGCCCTAGACGGGGATATCAACACTTTCTACTTCTTCGCTGGCGAGGGCTATGGCAATGTCTGGCCCACTGTAGACTTGGGGGGCATCTTCCCGGTCAGCCGCATCCTGTTCTACACACATCCAGATCGGGTGGCCCAGTACGCCGATGTGTTCGCCCTTTTCCTCAACGATGGCGATCCAGAAAAGATCGACACCCGGGGCAACCCCATCTGGGAGGAAATCCGCGACGAGAGCGAAAACAAAGAGCCAGTGGTAGAGACGGTCTTTTCCTCCCGTCCGGTGCGCTACGTCTCTATTCAGCCCCGGATACTCAGGTCGGCGGGCGGTACGCCGATCCGGCCCAAGCCCTGGGAGATCGCCGAATTCGAGATCTACGGTGAAGGGTTCGTGCCGGAAGCCACTTATATCTCCGAAATCATCGATATCGCAACGATCGTCCCCGACCTGCCCGGGGATCGGGCTAGCTGGGGGCGTTTGCATTGGATCGGCAGCAGGGATAAAGGGGCTAGGGTGGTCATTCGCACGCGCACAGGCACGGACGAAGACCCCAACGTGTACTGGTGGGACACTGGCCGAGGGGCCGAACTCTCGACGCTGAAGGTGGACGGGAAACCTCTGAACCTGAACGATTACCGCAAAGTGCCCAATACGCAGCGCGGGCCCATCACCTATGATACGGAGAACTGGAGCTTCTGGTCGCCGCCCTACGATTTTGATCGCGGTTTTGCAGGGGTGCCGGTCGCCTCTCCTGGCCCCCGGCGCTACATCCAATTTCGCGTGGATTTTTTCTCCACTGTCACCGATGGCAGCCGCATTGAAGCGATCGGATTCGATTTTTCCAAACCCCCCAGCGCCCGAATCGCAGTGGCCGAGATCTTTCCCCGGCAGGTAGAGGCCGCAGTGGACACGACCTTCACCTATTTCCTCCGGCCCGTCCTAGATGAGACCGATTTGGGTTTCGATAGCTTGGAGATCGATACTTTTGTCCGTCCTGCCAGAGTGCATTCGGTGCGCATCGAGGGCGAGGCTGTCGACTTGGAGGAGTATCCCCCAGAGATCCTAGACGACCGGCTGGTGGTCCACTTTCCCCGTTTTGGTCCCCAAGACACCCAGAAACTGCTCGAAGTCGCATTCGATGTGAGGGTGGTGAAATACGGCACGGAGTTCAACGGTCGCATCTTCGACCAGAGCGCCGACGAGGTGCGCCAATTGGTAGATCCGGGCGATGCGACCAATGCCTACAGCGGCGGTGGTGTGGCCGTTGTCACCCCCTTTGGCAGGCGGCTCATCACTTCGGTGCGAGTAGCGCCGGAGGTCTTTACGCCCAACGGGGATCAGGTCAACGACCAAGTCCGCATTTCCTACTCGATTCTCAACCTGACCGAACTCGCCCAGTCCAGCCTCACCATCTACGACCTGTCCAGACGCCAGATCCGTCAGCTGCAGAGCGGACCATTGCTCAGCGGTGCTTACCAGTGGTTCTGGCAGGGACGGGACGACGACGGCCGCGCGGTGCCTCCGGGCCACTACATCTACCGCATCAAAGTGGAGACCGACAGGCAGAACGAGCAGCAGAGCGGCGTCATTTCTCTGGTCTACTAATCGGCGACCTGCAAGTAGGTGGGGTCTTGGACGAAGGGAGTGCGTCGAGGATGGCATTCTGGCTAGCGCGGCTAGCTACAGTTCAGTGTACGCTCAGGGGGAGCCGCGCGGTTCCGGTACTGGACATCACTTCCGTTCCAATGATTGCAGACTCCCACAAAGTACTCGCCATCGCCGTATGCTCCGCGATCTTTATCTGGAGTGGATGCACCGAGACGGATCGTCCGCCGCCGGCCGGGACTTTGGGCGATTTGAACCTCCACAACCGCTTGGCCGAGCAGCATCTGGATGCCGGCCGCCACAGACTGGCCCTCGAGGTATTCGAGGAGGCGCTGGCTGGAGCCGAGGATTCGGTGCGGGCCTATACAGGGCTGAGCCGCACTTACCTGGCCCTGGAGGAGGTGGCCTTGGCCGAGACGGCCCTAGACCAAGCCACAGCCCTAGATACGAGTCGAGCCGAGATCTTTTACGCCCGCGCCGAACTCTCTCTGATGCATTATCTCAAGACTCACCAAGGTCCCGCACTGGCCCGGGCCCTAGAAGCAGCCCGACAGGCTGTTTTTAGGACGCCGGACCGGGCGGTCTATCACTACGGGTTGGGCAATCTCTACAACCACGGGGGCCAGTTGGCCGCGGCCGAGACGGCTTATAGGCAGGCTCTGAGTCGCGATCCCCAGCTGGCGTCCGCGTACGAGCGTCTCGGCAGCCTGTACCGCTACGAGGGTCGTCTTGCCGCCGCGGAAGCGGCCTATGAAAAATACCTCGAACTACAGCCGCAAGACGCCCGGGTGCTGTGCGAACTAGCGGTGCTCTACCGGCTCGGCGGCCGAGAGGCGGCTGCTATTGAACTGTTGGAACGGACCGTGCGACTCGATGAGGAGTTGGCCGCCGCCCATCTCAATTTGGGACAGCTCTACCTAGCGGCAGGGCAGAGAGAAGCCGGGGAGCAGGCCCTAGAGCGGTTCAGAGCGCTCCAGGGGCAGGATGCGGCCGACTTGCTGGCCGCGGCGGAGGCCTGGCCTCAAGATGCCCGGGCCCAGCTCGCGCTGGCTGACGTGCTAGCCGCGGATGGTAGGGAGCGGACGGCCGAGCGCTGCTACCTGGAGGCTATCCGGCTCGACAGCGAGTTGGGGGCTGCCCATACCGGACTGGGACGGCTCTATCTGCGCCAGGGGCGGCTGGAAGAAGCCGAGAGTGCCCTGCTGCGGGCCCGGGATTCGCACGAAGACTCGGCCGCAGTATTGGCGGCCATCGGGGAGGTCTATCTGCGGCAAGAGCGCTATCTGCTGGCAGTGCAGGCCCTCGAAAAGGCCACGGCTCTCGACTCCACCCAATCCCGTGTTTTAGAACTGCTAGCCACGGCTCAGCGCCGGAGTGGACAGTAGAACGGCAATGCTCGTGAATGCGATATTTGAGGCCTTGGGACAAAAACGCGCTTGCGCCGGGTTGGCCCCAAGTGTTTCCGCGCAGGGCCTTAGAGGCGAGGTTGCGGCGGTCTGGACTGCGCTGGGTGTGGTCTGGGCTCTAGTCGCCTGCGCTCCAGACCCTCCACCGATTATGCCGCAACGGGCCGCCCCGCTATTTGCGGACGTCACCGAGCAGGCTGGTCTGCACTGGCAACACCGTTCCGGAGGACCGGAGAAATGGCATATCCTAGAAGCCAAAGGCGGTGGGGCCGCTTTTTTCGATTACGACGGCGATGGGTATCTCGATATATATCTGGTCAATGGGTCCACTTTGGAGCGAACCGGCCATGTCCCGCCTCTGGACAATGCCCTCTACCGCAATACAGGCAGGGGGCGCTTTGCCGACGTGACCGCGGCAGCAGCGGCGAACGACACGAGTTGGGGGATGGGTTGTGTGGCGGCGGATTACGACAACGACGGGAACGCGGATCTGTACATCACCAATTATGGATCCAACCGACTCTACCGCAACAGAGGCGATGGCCGGTTTGAGGACGCCACGGTCAGCGCCGGGGTCGGCGACGACCGGTGGAGCACTGGGGCGGCCTTTGGCGATTACGACCTGGATGGCGATCTGGATCTCTACGTGGCCAATTACGTGGATTTCGATCCGGACATCCGGCGAGAGGATCGCCCCTTTTGCCAGTGGAAATCCGTCGATGTCTTCTGCGGACCCCGCAGCCTGCGCGGGGCCGCCGACCGCCTCTACCGCAATGAGGGCGATGGTCGGTTCGTCGATAAAACCGCGGACGCCGGGGTCGAGGACCGCCATAAGTACTACGGCTTCGCGGTGCTGTTCAGCGACTACGATCAGGACGGCTGGCCGGATCTGTTTGTCGCCAACGATTCTACTCCCAACCTACTCTATCACAACGGCGGGGATGGTCGCTTCGAGGATGTGGCCTTGGCAGGGGGTGTCGCCTACAACTACGCCGGCAAGGGGCAAGCTGGTATGGGCGCGGCTTGGGGGGACTACGATGGCGACGGTTTCCTAGATCTGTTCGTCACCCATTTTGCCAGCGATTACAACACGCTCTACCGCAACGAGCGCGGGCGCTTTTTTGTCGATGTCACGCTGAAGGCGGGGCTGGGTGACAAGAGCCTACCTTATGTGGGCTGGGGAACGTGCTTTATCGACTACGACCACGACCGAGATTTGGATTTGTTCGTGGCCAATGGCCACGTCTATCCACAAGTAGACCGGCTGCAGCTGAGCGAGGAGACGTACGCCCAGCCCAACCAGCTCTTCGAAAACCGGGGGGACGGTACCTTCGGGGCAGTGGAAGGAGTCAAAGCCCTGCAAGAGCGCCGGGTGAGCCGGGGGGCCTGTCGGGGGGACTACGACAACGACGGCGATATAGATCTGCTGATTTTGAACTTGGACGATCTCCCTACGCTGATGCGCAACGACAGCGCTACAGGCCACTGGTTCGCGGTGCGCTTGGTCGGCCGGCGTAGCAACCGGGACGGAGTTGGTGCCCGTATCGCGGTTTTTTCAGAAGGTAAAAAGCAGGTGCGCGAGGCCGTGGCTGGCTCGGGTTTCTTGGGTGGACACGACCCGCGGCTCCACTTCGGATTAGCTGGGTCCAGCAAGGTGGACAGTCTAAAAGTGCGATGGCCTTCCGGGGTCGTAGACCGCCTGTACGAACTGAGTGCCGATCAGCTAGTCGTGCTAGTGGAAGGGAAGGGGCGCGGAGGTTGGTAGTCCATTGCCGGTCGAATCAAACAGCGTTTGCTAGTGCATTCTAGGGCTAATTCCCAGGAGGATAACTATGAAAGCATGGATGTTGTTGGCACTAGTGCTCGTCGTTGCTGGGGGCGGGGGATGTGGCGGAAAAAAACTCAAGGATCCCGGCGGCGGCAGGGGGGACGAAATCTTGTTCATCAACGACACCCCCAATAATACCTATCACATCACGGTGGTGGGGCTCGATGCTGAATTCACTTTAAGGGCTTCTACCAACAAAGCTGTGAAGGTTCCGACCGAGAACGAGTCGGCGTCCTTCAATATAAACATAGAACGCATTGAGGGCAGCAGTGGTCAGGCGCGGCTTTCGGTGCTGGCCGCCCCAGGTGATACAGTGCGTCTGACCTTGGAGCGCCGGAGTTTTGGCGGCGGAGAGCTTATAGTCGTCAATGTGGAACCCGCACAGACCTGAACGGTGCGCTGCTTGGGTCGGCTGCAACCGCTGGCCAATCCTACTGCTCGCCCTCATCGCCTCGGGATGCGAGCCGGAAACAGCGGCGGATCGACCCGCGCTGGTGGCCGAACTACCCGATGGCACCCAGATGGCCTTTGTCTGGATTGCCCCGGGCACCTTTGTCATGGGCTCGCCCCCCACCCAACCCGGACGGGACGATGACGAAGCACCGCACCGCGAGGTGCAAATTACCCGGGGGTTCTACCTAGCGCAGACCGAAATCACCCAGCAACAGTGGGCTGCGGTCATGGATACACAGCCGTGGGCCGGCCTAGATTTCGTCCTCGAGGGACCGGACTATCCGGCCGCAGGCCTGTCGTGGCTCGACGTCGAGCAATTCGCCGCGGCCCTCAACGCCAGTGCCGGTGCCCGACTCTACCGCCTGCCCACGGAAGCAGAGTGGGAGTACGCCTGCCGAGCCGGCACCACCACCCGCTGGTCCTTTGGCGACGACGAGGCGCTGCTGGACGACTTTGCCTGGCACACTGGCAATACTTGGGACGTTGGACTGCGACACAGCCAGCGAGTGGCTACTAAAAAACCCAACCCTTGGGGCCTGTACGATCTGCACGGCAATCTGTGGGAGTGGGTGCACGACTGGTACAGCCCCGAGTACTACGGCCATGCCCCCAAAGTGGATCCCCCCGGTCCCACAAGCGGGATGCAGCGCGTTCTCCGGGGCGGCTATTTCCACAACAACGGAGCTCGCCGCCTGCGCTCGGCCAACCGCCTCAGCCAAGTGCCGCACGGGCGCTATGCCTCGGTGGGGGCGCGGCTGCTGAGGGAGGGGTCGCCATGAGCAACCGCCAACGCGTCTGGCTCCTCCGCCTCGCTGGGCTAGGACTGGGGCTGGTCCTCGTCGTGGTTGCGGAACTGCTGTTGCACTTGGTCCCGGCCCTGGCCCCCGCGCCTTTTCTCGTCACCTTGGCCGAGCGCGACGAGCGGCGCTTGCGCAGCATCAACCCCTTCTATGCCAAGCGTTTTTTCTTGCAACGCTATCAAGGCAAACTCATCGGTAGCGGCCGCATGGGGAGGCAGCCCTTTTTCGAGCCGGGCCCCGGCAAGCGCTTTCGCGTGGTTTTTGCCGGTGCCTCCACAGTCCAGGGCTACCCCCAGGTCCAATCCCTTGCGGCTCCGTCCTTTTTGGCGGCCATGCTACAGGACATCTGGCCCGATAAAGAGGTCCAGGTCTTCAACTTGGGCATCACTTCAATCGCCAGTTTTGCCGTTGTTAGAGTGGTCGAAGACGCCTTGCAGCTAGAGCCGGACCTAGTCGTAGTGTACACCGGCCACAACGAATTCAATGGTATCTACGGAGTTGACGAACACCATTCGCCCGTACTCAACCGGCTGCACTACTTCCTCATGCAGCGGCGGCTCACCGCCTTGGTGCGGGCGGGACTCGACCGTTTGCGCGGCACCGAGGTTTCCTCCACTGCCCTAGCGCGGATCATGGCCGAGCGCGGCCAGGTCGCGCTGGACAGCCCGCGGCGTCGGGTCGCCCCCGAGCACCTGCGCGCCAACCTGCTAGAGATGGTCGCCACCTGTAGCAAAGCCAAGGTTCCGCTAATCTTGTGCACCTTGGCGGCCAATGAGGCTGGCTTCGCGCCCGGAGCTGGAGCCGCGCCCCCTTTAGAGGAGCCTCTGGCCCGGCAGTGGGAGCAAAAGGTGGCAAAGGCCGCCGAGGTTCTAGTGCTGGCGACCTCGACCCCAGAGGCTGCCCACAGGGCCTTGGAGCATTTGATAGAGGCGGCTCAGTTGTGGGAAAAACACGCCTATCTATGGTATCTCAGGGGCCGGGCTCTGGTCCACTTGCAGCGCCCTGTGGCGGCGCGCCAAGCCTTTGCCAAGGCCCGCCAACTCGATACCATGCCTTGGCGGGCCCCGCGCTCTTTCAACGCGGTGATCGACAGCGTGGCGCGCCAGAGCGGAGCTGGACTGGCCGATGTACAAGCGGCCTTTGATCGGGCTGCTCCGCCCGAGGGCGTGGGCTGGGCGTTGATGGCCGATCACCTGCACCCTTCGGTGGCGGGGCAGGCCCTGTTGGCCCGCACAGTCGTCGAAGCCGTGCCTCAAGTCGTGGACGAACCCGTCGAGCTGGAGCGCCGGCGCAGCGATGCCCAGTACCAAGACCTGCTGGGCGATCTGCCCGTCGGCCGCCTGCGGGTTTACCAAGCCATGGCCGAATTGTTCAGCCGGCCGCCCATGGACCGGTACAACGCCCCCAATGCCACGCGCTACCGACAATTGGCCAAGCAGCTATGGGAAGGACTCTCCGCGGCTGAGCAGCGCGGCGCTGAACAGTGGATGCGCCACCGGGACCAAGGGCTGCTGGCCCTGCAGGTGGCCGAGCAACTCTTTGCCGCACGCGATTTGCCAACGGCTCGTTCTTATTATAGAGCGGCCCGTCGAGAAGCTCCCTTTACCCTGCGGGGTGATCTGTGGGCCGCGGTGCAGTGGGGGCGGACCTTTGCCCTGAGCGGTGAGACTATCTCCGGCGACCGGGCTGCGGTCCTGCAACGCGCCCTGCAGCGCTTTCCCTTCATTGCTGGCTCTGCCCCGGCCGAGCCGGGATTCGCCGCGCTGATCAAAGGCCAGCTCCACTTTCTGCTGGGGCAGTACCAGCAGGCCCTGCCGCCTCTTTTACAGGCCCTCGAAGCGCCCCAGATACGGCGCAAATATATCTTTGCGCTCTTCCCGGCCCTGGCGCAGACCTTGATCCACAACGACCGCTTGGAGGACGCCCGCCGCCTAGCGCGCCAGTTCGCCGCCGAAGGGCCGCATACCCAGCATTTTATTCCCCTAGTGGAAACGCTGGCGCAACCAGACCTAGGGGACAGCGCCAAAAGAGGGCCCCTGTGAAACGCGTATTAGCCCTGTTGCTCAGTGTCGGTCTAAGCGCCTGCGATGAGGTCTCGGGACCGGCAGACTCCCGGGACCCACCGGGCATGGTGAAAATCCCGGCCGGGCCCTTCATCATGGGCTCCGACTCCGGTGCCAGAGATGAGCGCCCCGCACATTCGGTGCACCTCAACGGCTTCTGGATTGACCGCCACGAAGTGACCACGGCCGAGTGGAATGCCTATGCCCAAGCGATGAACCTGTCCATCCGGTCGGCCCCGGACGACCATCCGATCATCTCGGTGGGTTGGCCCGATGCCGTGGCCTATTGTCAGTGGGTTGGCAAGCGCCTACCCACTGAGGCGGAGTGGGAAAAAGCCGCCCGGGGGGCCGATGGGCGCACCTACCCCTGGGGTGAAGACATCGATCGCACTAGGGCCAACTACGGAGCGGATATTTGCTGTGACATCGACAGCAGCGATGGGTACTCCTTTACCGCGCCGGTGGGTCATTACCCGCAAGGAGAATCGCCCTATGGGGTCAGCGATATGGCCGGCAATGTCTGGGAGTGGGTGGCAGACTGGTATCACAGCGAATATTATACCGACGAACACGAGCGCAATCTCGCTGGACCGGCGGATGGAACGCTGAAGGTGGTGCGCGGGGGCTCGTGGTCCAATTCCCCCAATCTGTTGCGCGCCTCGTACCGCCGGGCCTGCAGCCCGTTCAGCGCCGACGGCAATGTTGGCTTTCGCTGCGCGGTGGACGAATGATTCCCACAACTCTGCAAGAACGGATCCTGCTCGCCGTTGTCGGCCTCGCCGCGGTGTGCCCCACCGTCCAGAGCGAAGAACTCACCTGGGAGCAGACCACATGGCGCAACGCGCTCTACTACCGCACCACCTTTGCGGTGCCCGAAGCTGGCGAGGGCTTGCTGCGCATGGCCGCAGCCGACAGCTTTGCCGCGTACTTCAACGGCGAACTAGTCGGCAGCGACTCCAGCGTGGTGCAGCCGCGAGTTTTTGCGGTGCCAGTGGTGCGCGGCGACAACCACATCGCCGCGCTGGTGGTCAACCGCGGTCGCGGTCGCGGCAATGGCTTGGCCGCAACCTTGACCGTGGAATTTGCTGCCGGGGATACCTCGGCAGTCCAAACGACGACCGATCGCACCCGCCAGCCTTGGTACTGGAGCGCCCAGTTCCAGGCCGATGATGGGTGGACGACCGCCGAGGTGGCGCGGGACGAGGCTTGGCACCTGGTGCAAGAAGGTACGCTAGATCCGACTTTGTCTGTCGGCCAGCCCATCGCCGGCTTTTTAGGTGGGACGGATATCGGCTCCCTAGCCGGCGGCATTACCCTCAAACAAGTGCGCGGCCAAAACTTGGCCAAAGACCGGATCTCCAATCGCCCGGAGGTGCTCGACGGCGATTTGAATACCTCGTGGAATCCGCCGATTAACGCCCTGAATTTCCATGCCGATATCGACTTGGGAACGCGGCGCAAAATCCACGCTGTGCGGGTCCTGACCCGGGGTCGCAACCCGGAGCAGTACTTCGACCGTTCCCTGCGCGGCTACTCCATTCAGGTCAGCGACGACCAAATCCGCTGGACCGAAGTGGCGATCCTGCGCGACATTGTCGATTTCATCCGCACCGAGGTCCGCTTTGCTCCGCTGTGGACGCGCCATCTGCGCTTGGTTGTCGTCGATATCAATGCCGTCACCCAGCCAAACGTGGCCGAAATAGAGGTGTACGGCAGCCTGCACGCAGAACGGGGAACGTTCACCTCGGTGCCGCTCGACCTCGGTGCCCCGGCCGTGGTCAAGAACGTAGGTCGGGTGCGCTGGCAGGCCACGGTTCCCGCTGGCACGGAACTCACTGTGCAGTTCCGCCGCGCCGATCTAGCCGATTCCGCAGGGGGCTGGAGCCTGCCCCTAGCCACCGGAGACATCTGGTTCCCAGCCGAGGAACCTGGTGAGCTCGTGCAGTATCGGGTCAACATGGCTACCCGCTCCCCCGAGAAAGCCCCTGTTTTCGAGCACCTAGAGATCGATTTCGACGCCGACCAAGTGCCCGTCTCTAAAGCGTGGGGCCGCATTGCCCCCAACCGCGTCCCCATGGGCCGGGATACCGCCTTTACCTACACCCTCGATGTGGAATTCGCCGACGCCGACGCGGGCTTGGCCCAGATCTGCATCGACGTGCCCGCGCCGGCCATGTTCGAGGGAATCGCCGGCCTGGAAGGCAGTGCCATCGAGACTTGGGACTCGACTCGCGACCAGCTAACCATCTCCTTGGCCGAGCCTCTGCGACAAGACGCCCAGTTGCAAATTCGCTTTAGGACCCAAACCCACGCGGCGATCCATGCGTTTCGCGCCCGCCTGTTTGCCCCTAATTCTGACAACCCGCTCAACGCGGCCGAGAACGCGGCCATGGACCCGCAGAGCAATGCACCTTATTCGTGGGTGCTGTCGGCCGCTACCTCGGAGGCGAGGACGCTCGCCCAAGTGCGCGCTCGCCCGCCGGTCTTCAGTCCCAACGCCGATGGAGTCAACGATTTTGCCACTATCGAATTCGCCCTCTCCAAGGTCAAGACCCCGCGGCAGGTGGACATCCGCATCTTCGATCTGAGCGGACGCTTGGTGCGCGCCCTCAGTCCGCCGCCGCTGTCGGCCGGTGCCTATGTGTGGCTGCCAACCGACGGCCAAGCCCCGGGTTTGTGGGATGGGCGCAATGCCACTGGTTCGCTCGTGGCTCCGGGCCTGTACCTCTACCAAGTGGAAGTTAAGGTGGACACGGGCGCAGAACGCGCCGCCGGGGTCGTCGGAGTAGCCTACTAGGTGTCGAGGAACAAACCATGCTGCCGTTAGCCATCTTATCCCTGCTGACCCTCGCCGCGGCCGCGACCCGCTTTGTGCCCACGGCCGAGGAGATGCAGGCCCGCTTTGAGCACGGCCAGAACTTCTACGCCTCTGGGGCCTACGATCAGGCCATTGAAAACTATCGCCACATCATGCGCAGTCGGCACAAACTGCTCGCGATGGAGGCCATTCGAGTTTCCGTCGGCCAAATAGCCGCGCCCCTGCAAGAAGTGGCCGCGTACCAAATTGGCAATGCCTATTTCAAAATGGGCGAAGAAGAACTCAAAAGGGCGACGCAGGCCCGCAGCGACGAAGCGCGCGCCCAGCACCAGGGCCGGGCCGACGACTTATTGACACAAGCCGTGGAGGCGTTTGTCGCCACCGAGACCCTCTCCGCTACCCCGGCGCTCCGGGCCCTCTCCCGCAGCCGGGCCGTGGCCTGCGCGTACCGCATGGGAGATTTTCGCCGCACCATCGACGAAGCGCGGCAACTAGTCGCCAGCTATCCCACTAGTCCTTACGTGGCTCATGCGCTGTACGATATTGGCTGGTCGCACTATCAACTGCGCGAGTACGCCCAAAGCATTGCGGTTTTTCAGGATTTGGTCGGGCGTTTCCCCTCGGGGTATCGCACCAGCCGAGCGCTGTTTCAAATTGGCGAATGCTACTTTGCGCTGGGGCGCTTTGCCGAAGCCATCCCCAGCTACCAGCGGCTGGTCGACTCGCAGCGCCTCGACCGCATGTCCGAGCGCGAGATCCTGCGCATGCAGCGCAACAAACTCGCCGGTCTAGTCGACGAGACTGAATTGGAGATCGCCGCCAAAGCCCTACTGCGCATTGGCGAGTGCCGCGAGCACACCGGAGAGTACGCGCTGGCCGTGGAGGCCTATGCCTTGGTGGCCGCGCGCTTTGCCGACGAGCGCCGCCTATCCGAAGAAGCCTATTTGCGCCAGGCGCAGTTGCACTACCAGCGCGGCGATGTCGCCGCCAGTATCGCGGTGTACCAGCGCGCCCTAGAAGCGCAACAGGACGACTTTGGCCGGGCGCGGCTGCAATTGCTGCTGGCCAACCGCTACTTTGAAACCGGCAACTACCTAGAGGCGGTGAGCGAATACAGCGCGTACCGCGACGACTATGCCGCCTTTGCGGCCCAGGCTGGCCTGCCCCTCGAAGGAGTGGGACTGCAAATTGCCCGGGCTTGGTTTGGCCGCGCCGAGGCAGCAGAGGTCGCGCCCGAGGAGCGCACCGATCTTTTCCGCCGCGCCGAAGCTGAATTGCGCCGCACCTTGGAAGCCTTCCCTAGCTCGACCTACGAAATGGACCTGCGCTTCAATTTGGGGCTAGCCCTGCAACGCCAGGACGAGGCGGCTACCACCGCTCAGGCGCTTGATATTTTCGAGGCGTTAGCGGCCTCGCCGCAGGCCGGCGGATACCGGCACAGCGCCCTTTTCCAGCGCGCCCGCATCCTCCACGGCCGCGGCGAGTACGCGGATGCGATCCAGATCTACCAGCGCTTAGACGAAGAGCTGGGCGACAAATCCGAAGCGGATATCGCCCGTTTTGAAGCGGCCATAGCCCAGCGCGATGCCGGCGCTTGGGAGGATGCGGGCGCCTCCTTTCTCCAGGTCCGCGCCGAGGCGGAAATGTACCCGCGCTCCCGACTCGAAGCCGGCCGCCTGCTGCTGCAGCAGGGCCGCGCCCAAAGGGCGCTGGCAGTTCTGCGGGAGGGTGCTCAAACCGAGACCGATAGGGCCTCGCAAACGCTATTCAATTACCTCATCGCCACGGCCCTGTCCCGCGCTGGCGACCTAGAGGCGGCCCTGCCCTACTTTGACCAAGCCCTGGCCGCCGCGGATTCGTCCTTTGCCCACCAAGCCTTTTACGGCCGGGGCATGGCCTATTTCAGACTCGGCCAGCACGCCGAGGCCATTGCCGATCTCGAGCGCGCCGCCGGAGCCGCCGCTTCCCGCTTGTTGGCTGCGGCCTATATTGCCGGTGGACACATCGACCGAGGATTACAGCTATACCAGCGTTTACTGCAGACGGTTTCCGCCCCGCGTCAACGCGGCGAGTACTTGCTGGCCCTGGCCGAAATCGCCTACCGCCAAGAGCGCTATGGCCAAGTTATTGCCACCTGCCGGGAGCTGCTCGCCCTCGACTTTGCCGAAGAAGAACGGCCCTTAGAGCGCAGCTACTATCTGCGCGAAAGAGGGCACTGGCTCATGGCCGATGCCGCCTTGCGCCTGGAAGATTACCAAGCCGTGGCCGACGCGGCGACCCTGGGTCTGGCGGCGTACCCGAGCGGATTGTACGCGCCCGATTTCCTCTTCTTGGGCGGGCTGGCCGCCCTGCAACTGGACCGCTACGCGGAAGCGGTCGGCCGCTTACAGGACTCGATCACCCGCTACCCGGAACACTCCAGCACCGCGGAAGCCCACTACTACTTGGGATACGCCTACTTTAACCAGACTCTTTTTGCCCAGGCCGTGGCTGCCTTTGAAATCGTCGTGGCCCAGGCCCCGGACCGCAACATTGCCCCGGACGCTCTCTTTCGCCTAGCCGAGTGCCGCTATAATCTGCAGCAGTACGATCAGGCTCAGGACCAGTACCAGCAGCTCATTGACCGCTATCCCCGCAGCCCCTTGGCCGAGGAGGCCCTCTACAACATTGGCTGGTGTCTGATGAATTCCCTCCCCGGGGACGCGGACCAGAGAAACAAAGAAGTGCAACGGGCCTTTGCGGCGTACCGCAAAAACTTTCCCGAAGGCCGCTATGCGTCCATGGCCCGCTATACCCTCGGCGAGCTGTTGTACAATCAAGGCGACCACCAAGCGGCGTACGACATCTTTCGCCAAGTCGAAGAACAATACCCTGATACCCCGGCCGCCGCCCGGGCTGCCGCCATGTTGCCCGAGCTGCGCGAGGCCGTAGCCTACGGAGATTACGCCGCGCTGACCGACAGCCTCAAAGCCGCGTCCGAACTCAGCGACGCCGAGGCGTTTCGCGCCCTAATCCCCCGCTTTGAACAGGTCTGGCGTCAATTCCCCCACACTTCTAGTGGTATAGCCGCCCGGGCCAATATCGGGGTTTGCCACCAAAAGTTAGGGGAATGGCAACGGGCCGTGGATGTGTTTGACGCCATTCTGAGCGCGGCCCGGGCAGACAGCAGCCTACTCGCCCCCAACATCCGCGCCTTTGTCGAACGCCGCCGCGCCACCATTGCGAGGAAACACCTGTGAAAGCTGTGCGCCCCGCGGATCCGCTCGCCGTTATTGCGGCCAACCGGCGTCTGCTCTACTGGGGCCTGCTGGTCTCATTAGTATTGCATTTGGTCTTTGTCGCCTTGTACTTCCGACCTGTTGAACAGGCCGAGGAAGAGGTCGTCATCCACCTCGAATGGCAAGAATTGGACACGCCGCTGCTCATTCCTCCCCCCCAGTTGAGTCGGGAATTCGCCTTTAAAAAGCAGGTCATCCCCGAGGGCACCCCCATTATATCCGTGCCGCGGGATCAGACGGCCACGGTGGTAGGCGGCTTCAGCAGCGGTCTGGGCGCTCGGCTGGACCAGGCCACTGCGGGCCGACGGTGGAGCCGCACCCGTGGCGGCCGCGACTTTATCGCCGCCATTGGGGCTCAAGGCATGGGCCTTGGCGTGGTGGGCGTCCCCCAGTTCGAAGCCGTTGAAATGACCAGTCTGAAAGAGCCGGAAAAGCGCATTGACATGCAGGCGGAATTCCTCGATCTGGCCGCCATTGACACCGGCAAGTACCGGGGCATGGTCATTCAGGATCCGGCCGACAAGCGCAACATTCAGGGCTTCGTGTACTTGGGACTGGCCTGGGGCAGCATCCTCCAGCCCTCGCGCCAGCGCTCGATTTCCCAGTTGGTGCGGGCGATCAACCAGTACACTCGCATTGAGGCTCGGGTCATCGACCAGATGTTTATCGACTCACAGGATCTGTTCAAGGCCCCCTTTGTGTACATCACCACCCGCAGTGCGTTTGAACTGACCGAGCACGAAATTGACAATCTGGGCAAGTACCTGCGCAACGGTGGTTTCTTGGTGGCCGACAACGACCGGCCCGAGCTAGAGTACGGCCCGGCCGAAGCCTCGCTGCGGGACATGTTTAGGCAGGCCCTAGGCCGCGACGCCCGCTTTGTCCCCATCCCCAACGAGCATCCGCTCTACCACGTATTTTTCGACTTTGACGATGGCCCGCCCCCCGGGGGCGAGGAATTGTCCGGGGGCAATTTCCGCAGATCGGTGTACTACTTGGAGGGCATTTTCCTCGGTGACCGACTGGTGGCGGTGTATTCCGACAAGGGCTACGGTGCCTTCTGGGAGCGCGAAAGCGAAAACGAACCGCACCTGAAGATAGGAGTCAATATGGTGGTCTTTGCCCTGACTCAGAAGGGTTCCATCGCCCAGCAGCAAATCGATTTTTACAATCAGGCGCGCTGAGCACATGCGTATTTCGCTCGCTGTCCCCGGGGGTAAATGGCCGCTGTGGAGCGCCTTGCTGCTCGCCGGCTGCACCCTCCTCTATCCGCCGCGCTACGAGCGCGTATCCCGGCTGGTGCCCCGCTCCGATCTAGGGCCGAGCTATACTCTTGGAGAGGACGAGACCATCGCCTATGGCGTGGAGGGGTTGCGGGTCGAGGTGCGGTACATGACCGACCGCGCGCTAAACGCTCGGTGGCCGCAGGAATCCTCCGAGGGGCCGCATTCGTACAATGCCTATACGTACGGCGACTACGTCGATCCCCAGACGGGGTACGTGCGCAATCGCTTTACGGTCTTTGCGGTCTCAGTGTACAATCTGGGTTTTCCCAAGGTGGAACTACAACCGCTACAGAGTCGGCTCACGACCAACCGCCGGGGAGAGGAACTGGCCCCCTACGGCACGACGACCGGCTCGGCGGCCCATAGTTTTGAATCCTACTACCGCGCTCGGAAAGGCGTCACCGGCAATGAGGACTATCGCTTTGACATGCGCATGGGGCAGGTGCGCACCAGCAATTACGGCGTCGGGGAGAAAATCTACAAAGGCGAAAACTACAGTGGCTTTATCGTCTTTGAGCCGCTGGTCGACGAGGTCGAGGAGGTGCGTTTACACCTCCGGGATTTTATTCTCAAGTTCAACGCCTTTGACCAGCCTTTGCAGACCTTTGACATGGACTTTCGCTTCGTCCGCCAGATCGAGCAATTGGCGCTGGCCAACCAGACCCGAGCAGCAGCCTTGCGCGCTATTACGCAGGCGCGCTTGCAGGCACCCAGCGAGGTGAGTGGCTATGCCCCAGACGATCTGGCGCGCACGCCCGCGACCATCGACGCGTTTGTCCGCTCCCAACTCGACGCCTTCAATCGCTGCTTTGCCGGCGAATTCCAAGCCGGCCGGGCTCTGTCAGGCAGCGCGACCATCCGCTTTGTCATCTTGGCCAGTGGTCTGGTCGAAAGTGCCCAGCTCCTCGCTTCTACTGTGGACAGCGACCCCGTGGGCGATTGCTTAGTCGAACAGGTCAAACGCTGGCGTTTGCGGCCCTCGGCCAGTCTTGACCTGCGTGCTGTCGCGGATTCGGTCGCTGGACCTCAGATCCCGACTCTTGGACGCGACAGGGTTACGGCGACCTGTTTTGTCGAATTCTTAGAGGCAGAGCCCGACTGAGACTACTCTACCACGTATCTCTTGCATTGCGGCTCATTTCTACATATTCTGTGAAGTGTAATCGTGTCCATAACTGAACTGAGATCTATCACAGGAGGGTATCATGCAACACAAATCTCGTTTTTTGTCTCTCGTCCTCGGCATGGCTGCCATGCTCATTCTGTATGGACCTGCCGCGTCGCAGGAAACGCCGCGTTCCGCAAGCACGGATACGACATCTGTCCTTGACCAAGTGATTATCATCGAAGAATTGGTGGTCATTGGTTCCCGAGCAAAACCGCGTTCCGTCGTCGAATCGGCCGTGCCCGTCGACGTGGTCAGCAGCGCAGAGATCGTCAAACAAGGCGAATCCGATTTGCAAAATCTGGTGCGAACGGTTGTGCCTTCCTTCAATATCAACACCCAACCCATCAGTGATGCCTCCACGCTGGTCCGTCCTGCCAATCTGCGCGGCTTGGCCCCCGACCACACGCTGGTACTCATCAACGGCAAACGCCGCCATCGCAGCTCGCTCGTCGTTTGGCATGGCAATGGCGTATCAGATGGCGCGCAAGGGGCCGACCTATCGGTCATTCCAGCGATTGCTCTAAAACAAGTGGAAGTCCTGCGCGATGGGGCCTCTGCACAATACGGTTCTGACGCCATTGCCGGCGTGATGAGTTTCCAACTCAAAGACCACTACCGAGGCGGCTCAATTGAAATCAAACCCGGTATCTATCAGGCCGGCGATGGTTTTACGCACAGTTTCGCTGGCAATATCGGTCTGGGAAGAGAAAATGCGTGGGCCAACCTCAGCTTGGAATATGGCAACGCAGATGAGACGGATCGATCGGCACAACGCGATGACGCCAAAGCACTCATTGCCGCCGGCAATACCGATGTGGCCGATCCCGCCCAAATTTGGGGTTCGCCCATCATTAGGAACGACCTCAAATTCTTTGCCAACTACGGCGGGAACTTGGCGGAAAACACCAAATTCTATGGCTATGCCAACTATGCGAGCAAAGAAGTGGAAGGCGGATTCTTCTTCAGAAATCCCAATACGCGCGGGGGCGTCTTCAGCGCCGATGGCGGTGAGACCTTGCTCGTGGGCAAATTGGACCCCGATGCGCCCGATCCTCCCGTAGTCACCATAACCGACAACGTGGCAGACCCGGACGCGCTACAACAGGTTTTAGATAATAGAGACGACTATTTCACGTTCCGCGAACTCTTTCCCGGCGGTTTTACCCCCCGATTTGGCGGCACCACCGCCGATCAGTCCCTGCTCGTGGGGGTTAAAGGCGCAAATTTTGACCCGCTCTGGACATGGGACCTCAGTGCTTATTACGGGAGTCACGAAGCCGACTTCGTGATCAAGAACACGGTAAATGCCTCTTTGGGACGCAATACCCCCACGGAATTTGATCCCGGAACTTATATCCAAAAAGACCGCAATTTAAATCTCGACCTTACATTTCCGGTAAGCGATCAGGTCTTCTTGGCCGCGGGTCTCGAATACCGAAATGAAAAATACGAAGTTGTGCAGGGACAACCCGAGTCCTATCAAATGGGTCCTTTGGCCTCTCAGGGATTTAGTGCGGCGTCCAATGGATTTTCCGGCTTTAGCGATATTGCTGCCGGCGACTGGAGTCGGTCCAATTATGCGGCTTATGGGGATGCCGAATTAACCCCGTCGGACAATTGGTTGCTCGGTCTCGCGCTGCGCTATGAAAACTTCAGTGACTTTGGTTCGACTCTCAACTACAAAGCAGCTACCAACTTCAGCATCACCGAAGACCTGAGATTGCGCGGCAGTTTCAGCACCTGTTTCAGAGCGCCCACACCCGGTCAACAGAATTCCTTCAACGTATCAACTCGATTCGATCCCGCGTTGAATGATCTGGTCAACATAGGTACCATTCCATCAACCCACGCCACGGCCGAACTGGTGGGTGGCAAGCCTCTCAACCCTGAAAAGTCGAACAACCTCACGGCTGGCTTTATTGTGGACAGGGCCAACTTCAGTTTAACCGTTGATGGGTTTCTAATTGACCTGAAGGACCGCCTGGGTATTTCATCGGACTACTCTCTGACCGATGCCCAGCGCGACCAATTGATCGCTTCGGGCATAACGAGCGCGAGAAACATCCAGACCTTTCGGTTCTTCATCAACGACTTCGAAACCAGAACCTTTGGCGTTGACATCGTTTTTGTCACGCCTGTGGGCAATGGCGATGTCAGCTTTGTGTACAACTTCACAGACACAGAAGTAACCAAACTCACGGAGACATTGAGTGAGACTCGCGTGCGGCAACTGGAGGAAGCACTGCCCAAAAGCCGCGCCAACGCGACTCTGACGCAATCTTTTAACGATAGGTGGGATTCCTTGATTCGCATGAGCTATTACGATTCCTGGTGGGACAGAGATAACGATCAAACATATCCCGCCGTATGGCCGTTGTTTGATATTGAAACCAGTATCAAACTGAATGAAAAAATGCGGATCACGCTTGGCTCCCGCAATGTGCTCAATACCTTTCCAGAAGAAAATAGGAACAAAGGTTCTGTGGGTGAAAAGTACAGCGAGTACACCCCATTTGGTTTTAATGGGGCCTTTTGGTACTCAAAAGTCAGTTACAACTTTTAGCCATTGCCCTGAGTACACGACAGTAGAAGCTCGACGGGGGGCATGTAGGCTTGCTTCCGTTTGTGCCGTTGATGCAGCGGCCAGTAGGGGTGGATGCCGATTTATATATGTGATTATTAATGCAGACAATTGCATATTCATATTGGCCGGAAATAGAAAATGGTACACAACCTGACATTTGATAAGACAGCGGCTGGTGCGGTGGCCCCATGTAGCGTCCGGTCCCGAGCTTTGGACGACAGACATAATTTCATAAGTCGTTCAAAAACAGTAATTTACCCCCCCCCCCCCCCCATTCTCTAAGACCCACTCTTTCCATACTGCGGCCAACGTCTGTTTGGCCGCGCCTGCTCGGTTCTTGGTCGAGGTCCGATGGGCTGGAGGTCGCCTGGGTTGTGCGACCTGATATGAACGTTTGTTCCTTATGTACAGACGTTTGTCCTCTCTTTTTGCACGAACACGTTTGCCCTCCAAGCGGAGGAGAATCATGAGCCAACTATCCACGGACCGGAGTCTGCGCCGGCCTCAGCGGCTGAGCACTCGGTTTCTCGCTATCGCTCCGGCGTCCCGAACCCACGAACAACCACAAGGAGGAACGATGATGACTCGCACCGATAGACGACGATTCCCCGTTCTGTTCGCCGCCATCGCGGTGCTGGCCCTGCTCTGCTCACCGGTGCAGGCGCAGGAGGACTCCGCACCCGCCCAGCCCACGGGGCTGTCCGCCACGGCGACGCTCGGCCAGGTGGTGCTCACCTGGGCCGACCCTGGCGACGACAGCATCACCGGCTACGTGATCTTGCGACGCAACCGGGATACCGACGAGGAGGGCCACTTCGATGAGCTGGTAGCGGACACGGGTTCGGCGGCGACGACGTACACCGACAACACGGTGGCGGCTGAGAATCGCTACACCTACCGGATCAAGGCGATCAACGCGTACGGGGTGAGCGAACGCTCCCGCTGGTTGCACGTCGCCACGCCGGCGGCGCCCGTACCCGCCCAGCCCACGGGGCTGTCCGCCACGGCGACGCTCGGCCAGGTGGTGCTCACCTGGGCCGACCCTGGCGACGACAGCATCATCGGCTACGTGATCTTGCGACGCGTGCGCGTGAACGATCAAGGGGGCGAGTTCAGTGAACTGGTGCCGGATACGGGCACGGCGGCGACGACGTACACCGACGACACGGTGGCTGCAAGCACGACGTATACCTACCGGATCAAGGCGATCAACGAGCACGGGGTGAGCGAGCGCTCCCGCTGGTTCCACGTCGACATCCCGGCGGCCCCGGAGTCGGAGGAGGAGCCGGCAGCCGAACCGCCCGCCCAGCCCACGGGGCTGTCCGCCACGGCGTCCCACGATGCCATAACCCTGACTTGGGATGATCCTGACGACGCCAGCATCACCGGCTACGTGATCTTGCGGCGCAACCGGGATACCGACGAGGAGGGCTACTTCGATGAGCTGGTAGCGGACACGGGTTCGGCGGCGACGACCTACACCGACAACACGGTGGCGGCTGAGAATCGCTACACCTACCGGATCAAGGCGATCAACGCGTACGGGGTGAGCGAGCGCTCCCTCTGGTTCCACGTCGCCACGCCGGCGGCGCCCGTACCCGCCCAGCCCACGGGGCTGTCCGCCACGGCGACGCTCGGCCAGGTGGTGCTCACCTGGGCCGACCCTGGCGACGACAGCATCACCGGCTACGTGATCTTGCGGCGCGTGCGCGTGAACGATCAAGGGGGCGAGTTCAGTGAACTGGTGCCGGATACGGGCACGGCGGCGACGACGTACACCGACGACACGGTGGCTGCAAGCACGACGTATACCTACCGGATCAAGGCGATCAACGCGTACGGGGTGAGCGAGCGCTCCCGCTGGTTGCACATCGCCACGCCAGCGGCCCCGGAGCCGGAGGAGGAGCCGGCGGCCGAACCGCCCGACAAGCCCACGGGAATTCTCAGCGCCGCCGGGCACGACGCCGTACTGCTCTCCTGGACCGACCCGCAGGACGACAGCATCACCGGCTACCGCATCCTGCGCGCCGACGTCGTGGACGGGGTGCGGGGCGAGTTCGCCGTCCTCAGCGAGGACACGGGCAGTGCGGCTGCCAGCTACACCGACGACGCGGTGGAGCCGGAGACGTCCTACGTGTACCGGGTGCTGGCCATCAACCCTGGCGGGGCGAGCGACCCGTCCCGCGACGTTGAGGTGAGCACCCCGGCCGCGCCGCAGTCGACTTTCGTCGAAGCCGACGACCCGGACGAGCAGGGCGGGGAGGACGACGGCAGCGGCGCGCCCGGCCAGGGCACGCCCGGCGGTGCCGGCGGGACGGACAAGCTGGTCGAGCTGCGCGACGTACCCCCCGCGCGGCAGGGCTTCAACGCGTCGAACGGCAACGAGCAGGTAACGCTCACCTGGGACGCGCCGGACGCGGACGCGGACATCACGCGCCACGAGTACCGGTTCAAGACCACCGGCGACTACCCCACCGAGTGGACGGAGATCGACGACAGCGCGCCGGGCGGGGCCCACGAGGACTGGGTCGTGGTGGAGAATCTCACCAACGACGTGGCGTACACGTTCCAGTTGCGCGCGGCGAACACCGACGGAGCCGGCACCGCGGCGGAGGCGGCTCCGGCGACGCCGAAGTCCGGTTTCTGCGGCCGCACGGAGCAGGTGCGGAACGAGATCATGAAGCAGCCACCGATCAAAGGCGGGACGGAGGACTGCGCCGACGTGACGACAACGCAACTGGCCGGCGTGACGGGTGGTCTCAATCTCGCGAATGAGGACATCCGGTCCTTGCAGCCGGGTGATTTCTCCGGCCTGACGGCGCTGACGTACCTCTGGCTGGGCAACAACGCGCTCAGCGAGCTTCCCGCCGACGTGTTTTCCGACCTGACGGCGCTGGAGGACCTCTATCTGAACAGCAACGAGTTCAGCTCGCTTTCCGCCGGCGCGTTCTCCGACCTGACGGCGCTGCAGGACCTCAGTCTGAACCACAACGCGCTCGTCTCGCTTCCCATCGGCGTGTTCTCCGACCTGTCGGCGCTGACGAACCTCAGTCTGAACCACAACGCGCTCAGCTCGCTTCCCGCCGGGGTGTTCACCGGCCTGACGTCGCTGAAGAGGCTCTATCTGAACAACAACGAGCTCAGCTCGCTTCCCGCCGACGGGTTCACCGGCCTGGAGGCGCTCGATTGGCTCATTCTTTACCACAACAAGCTCAGCGAGCTTCCCGCTGACGCGTTCTCCGGCCTGGAGGCGCTGACGAACCTCAGTCTGAACAGCAACGCGCTCAGCTCGCTTCGCGCTGACGTGTTCTCCGGCCTGACCGCGCTGGACACGCTCTATCTGAGCGAGAACGCGCTCAGCGAGCTTCCCGCCGGGGTGTTCACCGGCCTGGAGGCGCTGACGAATCTCCGGCTGAACAACAACGAGCTCAGCTCGCTTCGCGCTGACGTGTTCTCCGGCCTGACGGAGTTGCAGAGGCTCTATCTGAACGTCAACGAACTCACCTCGCTTCCCGCCGGCGTGTTCACCGGCCTGACGGCGCTGACGAATCTCAGTCTGCGGTCCAACAAGCTCGGCGAGCTTCCCGCTGGCGTGTTCTCCGACCAGACGGTGCTGGAGCTGCTCAGTCTGAGCGGCAACGCGCTCGTCTCGCTTCCTGCCGATGTGTTCTCCGGCCTGGAGGCGCTGAAGGACCTCTATCTGTATTCCAACCAGTTCAGCGAGCTTCCCGCTGGCGTGTTCTCCGGCCTGGAGGCGCTGGAGCTGCTCAGTCTGTACGACAACGATCTGACGTCGCTTCCCGCCGGCGTGTTCTCCGGCCTGACGGCGCTGACAACTCTCAAACTGGGCGACAACCCCAACACCGGCTATCCGCTGCCGCTTTCCGTGACCCTGGAGGATGTGGGGTCCGATCAGGTGCGGGCGAAGGTGCTGGCGGGGGCGCCGTTCACGGTCGATATCCCGGTGACGGTGGCCAACGGGATGCTCGATGGCGGCGTGACGGCGCTCAGGGTGGCGGCCGGCTCGGTCGAGGGCACGGCGGTCACCGTGACCCCCACGCTGGGGACGACCGCGCCGGTGACCGTGGACATCGACCTCACCCTCATCACCCAGCTGTCTCTGCCCGAGAAACACGATGGCTACATCTTCGTCGTGGAAGGCGCCGACCTGCCCGCCAACGCCAGCACCAGCGGCGTGGTGGTGGTGAACGGGTCAGCGGCGAGGAGCGACATCCACAAACCGGTCGCCTTCCGCGACGACGAGGGAGAAATCACCGGCTACACCTTCGACACCGACTGGTTCGCGGTGGAGCTGGAGGCGGGCCGGACCTACCGGATCGACATGAAGGGCCAGATTCTCAGCAGCCCCGGCCTCGGCACCCTCGGCGAACCCGTCGACCCCGAGCTCACCCTGCGCCTCCCGCAGATCAACGCGATCTACGATGCGGACGGGGAGTCCCTTGTCAACACGCGGTCCCGCGACGAATCAATCTCCCACCACCTGTTCCGGGTGACGTTTCACGCCCATGCCGGTGGCACCTATTACATCGCGGCGAGCGGCGAGTCGTTCGAGTGGGGCTACTACGAGCTGACGGTCAAAAAAATCAAGTCGTCGTCCAAGCCGGCGGTCGCGGACGGGCCGCCGGGCCTGGCGCCCAACGCGCCCAACCCCTTCAACGGCAACACCGTCATCCTCTACCGACTCGATGCGCCCGGACCCGTGCGCTTGGTCATCTACAACATCCTCGGGCAGCGCATACGCACCCTCGTGGACGAGGTGCAGAAGGCCGGCACCTACCGGGTGCGCTGGGACGTCCGCGACGCCGCGGCTCGGAGCGTGGCCACGGGGATTTACTTCACGCGCCTGCACTATCCGGGCGGCGTGCATACCCGGCGCATGCTCTACCTCGAGTAGGCCCGGCCCGAGGGCCGCCGGCTTGCCTCCTCCTCGACCGGGGTCGAGCCGGGCGCCGGCGGTCCTCAACCGGCCTTCATGATAGAAAAGGAGACGTTGCCATGGATTTGAAATCGACCGGCCACCGGCCCCTCGCCGCGGTCCTCTGCGGCGTCCTCTTCGCGGCCTCGCTCGTCAACGCGCCGCCGGCCTCCGCGGAAGACGTGACCATCTGGTCCGCCGACCTGGACGTGAAAACCCTGAATACCGCCCAGGACGAATTCGGTTGTTCCGAAAGTGGCCCCTTCAATGGGCAGTGCGCCAACTCCAATGTTCTATCCGACGACGACTTCAAGTTGCACGGCACGACGTACACGATCAGGAGGATCGAAGACGACGGCAGTGATCTGAAACTGACTCTGAATGCCCTCCTTCCCGAGAACGTGCTCGATATCCTGACCCTGAACGTGGACGATACCGAGCTGGCCTTCGAGGACGCCAGCGTCAGCTCCAGCAACAAGCGTTACACGTGGGATTCCAGCCCCTCCTGGTCTTCGGGCGACGACGTGGACCTCAGCATCACGGACTCCAGCGGGCCGTCCCTGGTGAGGAACACCTCCCTGGATGGCAACGACAGGAACCTTTTTGAAAATGGCCATCGAAGTGCGCAAGCATTCACGGCCGGCACCTGGGCGCGGGTCACATCGATCGGAATCGGGATTGGAGATGAAGTCGATGACGACGTCGAGGTCACATTGCACAAGGGCGGGGCAAGCAATCCCGGCGACAGACTGAAGACGCTGGAGAACCCTTCGAGCATCACGGCGAATTCGGTCAATGTGTTCACCGTTCCCGACGGCGGCATCGTGCTGGAGGCATCGAAAACCTACTTCGTGCAGGTTAAAACGACCTCAAGCGACAGGGTAGCTGTTTCCGTGACCGATACCGATTCCGACGGCAACGACGAAGACGGCGGGGCCGCCAAGAATTGGACCATCGACAATGATTCGCGGACAAACAGGCCTTCGATCGGTACATGGCAAGGAAGTAATCAGTCGATGCGAATCGACGTCAAGGGACAGGTGCTCCTGCCCCCGCCGACCAACCCGAGCGCTCGCGCGGTGGCGCCGATGCGGGTGACGCTCGAATGGGACAGGACCCTGCCGTCTCTAACAGGCGCGATCGATCGCGCGCGACGACGGCTACAAGATCGAATGGTCCGCCGACGGCAGCACATCGTGGACGTCGCTGGTGAACTACACGAACCAGCACGGGACGTTCGACATCTGGTGCGTGTGCTACCCCACGCGATTCAACGACGACACCATCGCGCCCGGGACCACGCGCCACTACCGGGTCAAGGCGGTCGACGACGACGACGAGAGCGCCTGGTCCGAGGTGGTCAGCGCCACGACGCCGGCGCTGGTGGAGTCCGACGGAGGACTGATCTTGCCTGGCGGGGTGGAGTCGGAACTCGACGCGCTCAACGATCAGAAAGTGTTCCGAATCCTCCTGGAGAGCGGGCAGTACCGGTTCAGGGTCAGCGGGGATGCGCCGAAGCACCGGGTGATCGTGACCGATGCGGGCGGCACGGAGATCGAGAACCTCGTGCTGGGAACGAACGAGGGTCTCTTACCGAGAATCACGGTACAGAACAGCGGCCAACACAAGGTCAAGATCTCGCATGGCGGGGGTTTCGGGAACGCCGGGGGCGGGAGCCTGCAGGCGGGATCGTTCCAGTTCCAGCTCGTGCCGGTGAGCGACCCGGCGGTGGGTACGCTGCGTCTGCCAACCCCTTCCGCCTTAACGGCGGTACTGAACACCTACGGCGACGTTGACCGGGCCGAAATCGCAGTGCAGCCGGGCACGGCGTATGCCGTCCGGGTCCGGGGCCAAAAGACGGGTGGCGGCACGGCCGCGACGCCGTGGATCAAGCGCGCAAATCCGCCGGGCCCCTACACCGATCACAACATGGGCAAGCCGCGGGTGGACGGCGTGACCATGTCGGAGATCTGCGCAGAACACGGCCAGTCGAACAGGGACTGCGAAGAATTCCAGGCCTTCGTCATCGACCTGCGAGGGCTTACCGGGGCGGAGCAGACGTGGCAGATCTACGTCGCCCCGACGGCGCGACCCGACACCCGGCCGTACCGTGTGGGCACCTACAGGGTTGAACTCAAGGAGCTTTTGCCCAGCCAACTGCAGGGCGTGCGGATGCCGCTGCGGGCGTGGTTTGCGTCGCCGCCGGATCAGCACGACGGTTCGAAGGCGATCAAGGTCCGGGTGGGGTTCAGCGACGCGGTCGAAAACGTGGGCGCGCGCGGCGTGGAAGTCGAGGGCGGCGAAGTGACGTCGGTGCGCGCCGTGGACGGCCAAGCCGCGAGCGGCGCAGGGAAACGCTTGGCCGGCGGCCAGGACGGGGAGGTCGTGTGGGAGATTGAGATCGAGCCGGACTCGGACGGTGACGTGACGGTGTCGCTGGCGGCGTGGCGCCCGTGCGACGAGACGGGCGCGATCTGCACGGCGGACGGGCGGGTGTTGTCGCAGGGTATCTCGACGGTGGTGTCGGGGCCGGATGAATCGTCGGACGATTCGGGTGGCGGTGAGCCCTCCGAGGAACAGGTGTCGGATGAATCGTCGGACGATCCGGGTGGCGAGGAGCAAGAGTCGCTGACGGCGAGTTTCGAGGGCGTGCCGGCGGCGCATGACGGGCAGACGGCGTTCACGCTCAGGATCGCGTTCAGCGAGCCGCTTAGCTGGATGAACGGCCAGCGGTTGCGGGAGGACGTCGTGGCGGTGGCCGGGGGCCGGGCGACGAAGGCCAGTCGGGTGAACCGGCGCAGGGACCTGTGGGAGCTGACGGTCGAGCCGGACTCGCCGGCGGACGTGACGGTGACGCTCGCGGCCGGGGCGGCCTGCGACACCCCGGCGGCGGTCTGCACGAAGGACGGCCGGGCGCTGTCGCAGGGGATCTCGACGACGGTGCGGGGTCCGGCGGCGGATGAGCAAGAGTCGCCCGCAACCGGCCAGGACCAGGATCCCGGGCAGAGCGTCTCGGAGAGCGCCACGGACCTGCCCAACGACAACACCACCCCCGGCCGGGTCGCCGTCGGCGGCTCGGCCACGGGCACCATCGGCACCGCTGGCGATCAGGACCGGTTCGCCGTCAAGCTGGTGGCGGGTCGGACCTACCAGTTCGACCTGACGGGCAGCCCGGGCGGGGGCGGCACGCTTCCAGACACCTATTTCCGGGCGATCTACAACAGCGAGGGACAGTACCAGTCGGGCAGCTACAACGACAATTTCGGGGGCAGCCGCGACAGCCGGGTGACGTTCACAGCGCCGGAGAGCGGGACCTATTACGCGCGGGTGTCGGGCGACCGGGACGAGACGGGCACCTACACGCTGTCGGTGACGGACGTCACGGGCACCGCGTCCAAGCTGGCGGTCGCGGACGGGCCGCCGGGGCTGGCGCCGAATGCGCCCAACCCCTTCAACGCCAGCACCCTCATCCCATACCGGCTGGATGCGGACGGACCGGTGCGCCTGGAGATCTACAACCTCCTCGGGCAGCGCATACGCACCCTGGTGGACGAGGCGCAGGCCGCCGGTTCCTACCGGGTGCATTGGGACGCGCGCGACGGACGGGGCGCAGTGGTGGCTGCGGGGGTGTACCTGGTGCGCCTGCACTATCCGGGCGGGGTGCAGACGCGGCGGATGCTCTACCTGAAATAGGCCCTGCATGGAGATCGCCGCCGACCGCATCCTCTCGGCCGGGATCGAGCCGGCGGCTACAAGATCGAATGGTCCCCCGACGGCAGCACGTCGTGGACGTCGCTGGTGAACTACACGAACCAGCACGGGACGTTCGACATCTGGTGCGCGTGCTACCCCACGCGATACAACGACGACACCATCACGCCCGGGACCACGCGCCGCGACGGCCGATGGTCCTAGGGCCTTCGCTGTGCAGGCTACTTCGTCGAGTGGACACCAAGCTCTGATCAATATCAGGATCGACGACAACGACGAGGCCGACAGCGAGGACGATGAGCTGGCCGACGACGAGGCCGACGATAGCGGGATGGACGATGAGGACGACAGCGGGATGGCCCTTGCTTTCGCCGGGGCGGTCGCAGACCAAGCGTACACCGCTGAGGCGGCGATTACCGCGCTGCAACTGCCGGAAGCTATGGGCGGTGAAGGCGGGGTAACGTACCGCGTCTTCGATTTGCCTGCTGGCTTGACGTTTGACGCGGACACGCGGACGATTTCGGGGCCCGATGCCAAGGAGACATCGGGCGTTTTGCATGCGCTGCAAGCGCCCGGCCGGATGGGACGAGCATCACTCCAAGACTTCCACCCCAGAGTCCATTCTCCCCAGCACATAGGTGCGGCCCTCGGTGGGTGCCTCCAGTTCTATCTCGTGCCCGGGCCAGACTTCTATCTCGAAACGGGCCGCGCGTTCACCCTGGCTGAACAGCCGCACGACGGCCCGTTCCTCCAAGCGCAAACCCGACCACAGCACCCCCTCGTCCTGCACGGCCGGCCCCGTTAGATTCATCACTTGGCCGGCGTCGAGAAAGTCGCGGTAGCCGAGCATTTCGTCGTACACGGCGACTGCATCGAGCACTTCAAACAGAGCGATTTCCTCGTACCCCTCGCGCCAAGCATTGAAAAGCTGCATGCCGTCGATGCCGCGCAGCCACATGTGCCGCAGGGCCTCGCGGTACGCCTCCCGGCTCATGTACGGGGTTTCGTCCTCCCGGTGGTTTACAATCGGGCACCAGCGCGCCACCCAGGGAAAACTGGCCACTTCCGGCCCATAGGTTAGGCGGTTGGCCGCATCGCCGGAGATTTGCCGCAGCAGATTGTGCATGTGGAGCTGGTTGACGTGGCGCTGGTCTAGGGGGTACTCGTCTTGCCACGCTGTTTGCCAGAATTTGTCGTTGCCGTACGCCACGGGATTGGTGGCCGTAAACAAAGGGGGGATGCCCGGCGGCAATACCCGGTTATTGACGAAGTAGAGCAAGGGCTCGGTCTGGGTGGAATACACAGTGTGCCAGTTGGTGATGGAGCACAGGGGGAAAATTTCGCGCACCGGCCCAGCTAGGTACGCCCCGTAGAGCTGTTGGTAGTGCCGCCAGTAATAGGCCCAGTACTGGTCTTCGTCTGCCAGCACCTCCGGCGGCAATTGCACCCGGCAGCGCTTGCAGTGCGCGAGCTGTTTGAATAGGTGGCTCCAGGGATAGGGATCCCCTTCCCAATCCATCCACACCGCATCGACCGTAACCCCGCCCGCCCGAAAGGCACCCAGCGTATCGCGCACTTGGTCGGCCATGACCTCCCAGCCCTCGATCATCTTGGGACAGGCCCCGTGCCACGATCCCAAGGCTCCTCTGCCCGCCATTTTATAGTGGTAGCCGGCGTCGAATTGGTGCGCCCAGGCACTTGAATCAGCGGCCAGAGAATAGGGCCAAGCCCCGGCATTGCCCTGCATGAAAATCACCGGCGATCCGGCCTCCTGCAGAGCTTTGGCCGCGTCGATCATGCCTTGGTCCAAACGCAGATGCTGCGTCAAGCCGCGCGCCAACAGCATCTGGATTTGGTCTGCGGCCAGCGGCGCAAAACCCACGCCGTGCCACATGATCATGGGCCAGCGCTCCGCCCGTGAATGTTGGAGGGGCGGCACCTCCTTTTCGACCACTTCCAGCCAGGGCGTCGAAGTCAGGTACGCGGCTCTGGCCGGGGCGGTCGGCTCCATGCGCTCCGGGGCTTGGGCACTCAGAGCGGACGCGCAAGCCGCTAGGGCCATCAGGGCTAGTAGGATTCCTCGGTTGATGTTTATCATGGCGTTTTCTCCCTTTGAGGAAGTATAGCGAGACCCAGGGAATATTGTTGTATATTAACAAAAGCCACAAAGAGATACCCCGATATCGGTCTTCCGTTGTGAGCAAATTTAATTCGAGTCCAGCGCAAAATAAATTCCCCCGACTCGTCTCCGCATGGCTCCCCTTCCTCGTTTGGAGCGGCATTTGCCTCCTTGCCCAACGGGCCGACGCCTATGTCGGCCCCGGCGCTGGCTTTGTCCTAGCCAGCGGTTTCTGGACCCTCGCCGCCCTCGTTCTCGCCGCGCTCGCCATCCTGGTCCTGCCCGTCCGCTTGCTGCTTAGCTGGCACCGGGGCAAAAAAATTGCAGCCCGAGCAAGCGCCGAGCGCGTGGTGGTCATCGGCCTCGATGGCCTCGATCCTCAGCTAGTGGCGCGCTGGATGGAGGAAGGTCGGCTGCCGGCGTTTAAAAAGCTGGCCGAGCAGGGGACCTTCTGTCCTTTGCAGACCACCCTGCCCGCCATTACGCCGGCGGCTTGGTCGGCCTTTGCCACGGGGGTGGACGCTTCTAGGCACCGCATTTACGACTTTATCACCCGCGATCCCCACACGTACCAGCCCGTGCTGTCTTCGGCGCGGATCAGTGCCCCGCGCCGAAGCTTGGGGCTCGGTCCGTATCGGCTGCCCTTGGGCAAGGCGCAGGTGCGCAATCTGCGCCGGAGTCAGCCTTTTTGGAAGGTGCTGGGCGACCACCACGTCCCTAGTTCCATTGTCCGGGTGCCCATCAGTTTCCCCCCGGAAAAATTCGCCGGGCTCCTGCTCGCGGGCATGTGCGCGCCAGATCTGCGCGGCACCCAAGGCGAGTGCACCTATTTTTTTAGCGGAGCCAAGCCCCAAGATACCTCGGTGGGCCGCTGCATCCAACTCGAACTTGAGCGCGGTAGGGCCAGCACCAGCATCCCCGGTCCCGCTCATCCCCTGCGCCCGGATGGCAAAAGACTAACAGCCGCCATGGACCTCGCCGTAGATCCGGTCGCCGAGTCGGCCACGCTGGTGATCGGAGGGCAAAAAATAGCCCTGCAAAAGCGGGTTTACTCCCCTTGGATAGCGCTCTCCTTTGCCGCTGGACCGGGGGTTCGGGTGCGCGGCCTGTGCCGCTTTTACCTGATTGAAGCCGAACCGCTCAAACTCTATGTCACCCCCATTCAAATCGACCCTACTCATCCCCACCTGCCCCTTTCCCATCCTCCGTCCTATGCCCCCTACCTCGCCCGACGCCTGGGCAAGTTCGCCACCGTGGGCTTGGCGGAAGACACGGATGCACTCAATGCCGATTTAATTGACGAGCAGGCCTTTCTCGACCAAACCTACTTACTCGACGACGAGCGCCAAGCCATGTTTTTCCACGCGCTCGACAAAACCCCCAAGGGCCTCACAGTCTGCGTCTTTGACAGCCCCGACCGCATCCAGCACATGTTTTTCCGCACCTTGGATCCCGACCATCCGGCTAATCGGGGTCGGGAAGTCGAAGGCTTGGCCAATACCATCCCCGATATGTACGCGCGCATGGACGATCTAGTGGGCCGTACCCTAGAAAAGATCGACCGCGCCAAGACCGTGCTCATGGTTATTTCCGACCACGGCTTCTGCGCCTTCAAACGCGGCGTCAATCTCAATACTTGGCTGTGGCAAAATGGGTACCTCTGCTTGCACGAGGGCTGCACCCACAGCGCCGAGTGGCTGGCCCAAGTTGACTGGAGCCGCACCCGGGCTTTTGCCTTGGGCCTGACCGGCCTATTCATCAATCTCAGGGGCCGCGAAGCCGGCGGGATTGTCGCCCCCGGGACGGAATTGCGCCAACTCAAGGCCGAACTGTGCTCCCGCCTCACCGGTTTGGTGGACCAGGAGACGGGCGAGACGGCCATCAACAAGGCTTGGGATACGGCGGCTTCTTTCAGCGGTCCTTATACCGATGATGGCCCGGATCTACTCATCGGGTATAACGCCGGATACCGCGCTTCTTGGAGCGGGGCCAGCGGCCAAGTGACCGAGGCTGTTTTTGAGACCAATACCCGGCCTTGGAGCGGCGACCACTGCGTGGACCCACGGCTGGTGCCCGGCGTGTTTTTCTGCAACCGCAAAATAGGCATTCGCAATCCCCACTTGCTCGATATCCCTCCTTCCATTCTGGGTCTCTTTGGCATAGAGCCGCCATCGTATATGCAGGGCCGAGATGTATTCGCCCCGGCCGCTGGCCCCAATGCCTAACACTGCCCTTGCCATCGCCCTGATCGGCCTCCTGTCCTGGGTCTGCCGCTCTGGCCCTCCGCCGGGTCGCCTGCTGGTGCTGGGCATCGACGGCATGGACCCGCAGATTCTGCGGACGTTGATGACCGAGGGCCGGATGCCCCACTTTGAGGCCCTAGCCCGGCGCGGGGGTTTTGCACCCTTGCAAACCAGTGCGCCGCCGCAGAGCCCTGTGGCGTGGTCGAGCTTTATTACCGGCTTGGACCCACAGGATCACGGCATTTTCGACTTCGTCCACCGCGACCCGGCCTCCCTGACTCCCTTTCTGTCCACCGCGCGCCGGAGGAAATCCGGCCAGTTGGAGTTGCAGCGCCGGGGTCGGCCCTTTTGGGAAATTCTCGCCGAACGCGGTATTCCTACGACCATTTTCAAAGTGCCGGCCAATTTCCCTCCCTCTCAGCCAGCGGGGAGTTTGGGCAACCTGCCGTTTTTCTGTCCCTGCGACCTGCGCGCTTTCTCGGGCATGGGCACGCCGGATATGCTGGGGACCTATGGAACTTTTACCTATTACACCGAGGGCCCGTACACCGTGCCGGAGCACCTCGAAGGCGGGGGCACCAGCCTAGCGGCCGGGGGGGAATTGGCCGTTCCCGGCGGCAAAATAATCGGCGTCCAGTTGGAAAACAGTTGGGCGCAATTGCCCCTCCACGGTCCGACCCTAGACGAAGAGCCGGTGCAAACCCATTTTGCGATCTACCTAGATCGACAGCACCAGACCGCCGAAATTGTCCTCGGCCAACAGCGCTTGGTCCTCCAGGCCGGCGAGTGGAGTCCGTGGATTACCATAGACTACGGGCGCAAGCCCTACAGCTTGGAACGCCTGCAGGGCATTGCCCGCTTTTACCTGCGGGCCGCAGCCCCCTCTCTACAACTCTATCTGACACCGGTCAATATCCACCCCGGCAATCCGGCCATGCCCATTTCCATTCCTCCCGAGGCTGCCGAAGAATTGTACCAGGCTCTTGGCCCGCACTATACCCAGGGCATGCCCGACGATACCAAAGCTCTCGAAGCGGGTGTTTTTGACTACGGAGAATTCTTGCGCCAGGACGCTCTGGCCCTCGGAGAACGCCGTCGCCAACTGCGCTACGAGCTTGGACGCTTCGCGGCCGGTATGCTCTTTTTTTACGTCCACAGTCTCGATCAGGTCTGCCATATGCTCTGGCGCGCTTGGGCACCCGATCACCCGGGACACCGAGCGGAATTCGCCCCGTACCAACAGGCCATTGCCGATCAATACGTCGCCATGGACGATTTGCTGGGGGAGGCCGTCGAACTGCTGGGGGCAGACGCGGATATCATCGTCCTTTCGGACCACGGCTTTGCCGCGTACGAGCGCTCTTTCAATCTCAATTCGTGGCTGGCTCGGGAGGGCTATCTCGCCTTGGCTCCCCAAGTGTCGCTCGACCAAGCTCATATCCTCAACGAGGAGCATGTGCGCTGGGAACAAACCCGGGCCTATGGTCTGGGGCTCAATGCCCTGTATCTCAATATCAAGGGTCGCGAACAGCACGGGACCGTGCGGCCCGAGGCCCGGGAAAGCCTGCTCGACGAACTGAGTCAGAATCTGCTCGCCCTGCGGGATCCGGCCGATGGTCGGCAGGTGGTAAAAAAAGTCTATCGCCCGGACTCTGGGGCCGATCTGGACTTGGCACCGGACTTAATCATCGGCTATGCGAGGGGGTATCGCGCTTCGGGTGCCACGGCCATTGGCCAACTGACGAGTGCGGTTTTGCAGGATAATCTCTCCCCTTGGAGCGGAGATCACTGCATGGCGGCCGAAGAGGTGCCCGGCGTTCTCCTGAGCAATAAACCGCTGAAGCCCATCCCGCACCATCTGCGGGATATTCCGGTGAGTATCCTCGCGCACTACGGTCTGGCTTCGCCGGCCGCCATGTCGGGACATTCGATCTGGGAGGAATAGATGGCGCTCTTTAAACGAAAGATTGCCTTGGACGACCAGCTTTGGCACCGCGCCCAAGCCCACGTCGAAAAGGTAGGGTACAGCAGTGTGGAAGAATTTGTCATTCACTGCATTGAGAAAGAACTCAATGCCCCGTCGGCTGCGGACCAAGAACGAATCGACGAACGCCTCAAGGGTTTGGGCTATCTGGAGTAGTAGATGCAAACCTTCATCCGCTACTACAACTATGCGTTCGACGCCTGTATGGCACCCTTGGCAGCGCTGGGGAGATGGGCGGAAATCCTCGGCGTGGCTGCCGTCTTGGGGATAGTGGTCTCGCTGATATTCGCCGCGCTGGTCCGCAGAGAACGCCTGCGCCAAGCCCGCGACGAGTTGTGGGCCGCCCTTTTCGAGATCTGGCTCTACCGGCGCGAGCCTTTGTTGGTCTGGCAGGCGCAACTAGCATTGCTCAAGGCCAATTTGCGCTATAGCAGCATTCTTTTGGCACCTCTCGTTCTTTCTTTGCTGGCGAGCGCTCCTTTGTTGATACAGGCCCACTACCGCTTTGCCTTGGCGCCCATCCCGAGCGGTGCTGAAACGCTGATGACCGCGGTACTGGCTCGGCCTGCTGCCGATATGGCTCAAATGGACTGCAAAATCGAATGGGTCCAAGGAACGGGTGTGCTAAGTCCCTCGGTGCGGGAGCCGGCCCTCCACCGCCTAGTATGGCGTCTCCGACCGGAGGGATCCGGCGAACACGTACTCCGCCTCACGGGCTGTGGGCAGGCCGTGGAATTTCCTCTGTACGTCGGTGGCTTTGTGGGGAGTATGGCCCCGGCGCGTCAGGCTGGCGTCTTGGCCCATCTTCTCGCCCCGCGCGCGTTGCCTCTAAAAGACGATTCTGATTGGGGCCGAATTTACGTCGAGTATCCCCGCGCTGGAATCGAATGGCTGGTCTGGCTGACGGTAGTTTCTCTGCTCTGCGCCTTTGTCGTCAGCCGGTTAGTGAGTAGGTATCGGGCCGGTCGCAGCGGATCCGTCATCGGGGCCGGGGATTCAATCAGCTAAGCTTGGGGCACCTATGGGCGTTCTATGTAAAAAGGTCAGGACGATTCATGCTACTAAAAAGACCTTGACAATATACTGGATACTGGGGAAGTACATATTCTAAATCAGTATGCAAATTAGGCCGTCTAGAGGGAGACCGCGGAGCTTGGGACCGAGCTTGCCGAGGTCGAGGCCGGGTTGGAGGAGTATCTGAAGGACTGATGTTACGCAGCCGTTATCGTCTGTGGCTTCCTGCCGCCCACTCATGTCATTCCCGCGAAAGCGGGAATCCAGCCCCGCGCACGATGCGGAATTCGGTGCGCTCAATCGAGTTGTCGAGTCGCTCAGCGGTTCAACCAAACGTACCGAAGCCCGAACCGCCGAGGAGTAATCTGGATGCCTGCTTTCGCAGGCATGACAAAAACTGCGTAACATCAGTGAAGGAGTTGGATTTATGAAGCGCAACTGTCCTATCACTGGGGATATAGCAGAGGTAGTCGAGTCCGCAGATCGGATTATCGTCGAGCATCCGCAGCTCGGACGGTACACGCTCGACGCGAATGCGCTTTCTGGGCTTGAAGCCGATGCCGGGGTCAGAGAGCGAATGGCCCATTGGATCGCCGAATCCCGCTCACTAGGTATCAACATCCCAAACCTCACCACTGAGCACGTTCACCTCTTTGAACGCCTAGCGGATTTAGAGGCGGCGATTGCGGAATGGCACGAGCGGCGCGAAGGTATGAAGAGCGCTGACAACGAACGACTTTGGAGAAAACTCAGACTCGAATGGAACTATAACAGCAATCATATCGAAGGCAATACGCTGACCTATCACGAGACCGAATTACTGCTCATCCACGGTCGCACGGCTGGCGGGCACCCGATGCGGGACTACGAGGAGATGAAGGCGCACGATGTTGCGATCGACTATACGCGATCCCTCGCTGGAGAGGAACGGATTATTGGGGAGAGCGATATAAGACAGCTAAACCAAGTCCTCCTCAAAGAGCCATTCTGGAGCTACGCAGAGACGCCGGATGGCCAACCGACTCAGAAGCGCATTATTCCGGGCCAATACAAGACACAGCCGAATCACGTGCAGACGGCGACCGGAGAACTGCATCGATTCGCTGAACCCGAGGAAACGCCCTCATTAATGGAGGAATGGACCCGTGATTTTCGGCGTGACTTGGAGCGGAATGCCTATCCTCTGCCGTTGTTTCTGGCTGAGTCGCATTGGAGTTTTCTCCGCATCCATCCATTCGATGATGGGAACGGGCGCACCGCACGGCTGCTTGCCAACTACGTTTTGCTTCGGAACAACCTGCCGCCCATTGTGATCAAGAGCGACGACCGGGACCGCTACATCGGCGGGCTCCAGAACGCCGATGTAGGTCGCATGTTGCCCCTTGCCCAATTCATGCTGGAAAACGTCTTATGGTCGCTTGAACTGGCGATTCGGGCTGCGAAGGGAGAATCGATTCGCGAACCCGATGATATGGATAAAGAAATGGACGTCTTTATTCAAAAGAGAAGAGGGCCGGCATCGAATAACTCTGACGTTGAAGTGCTGGATCAGATAGTCCTTCAGTATGTTAAACCGATATTAGAGAAGCTAGACAGGCTATGTGAACGGCAAGGCTTCGAGCTGTTTGATCGTTACTTGCCGGAGAAGTATGCACGACTTGGTAGTAGTGGAGGCGTATCCGGGGACGTGTTCGGAGCCGACCAATGGGGAAGTACAAAGGAAAAATACTTATTGAGTCCGGGTTTTGAACTTAGCGATGAGCAGCAAGTCGAGCTAGGAGCGAAGTACCGCTTCTATAGATACATAGGGATAGGGAACCATGGTTTCGACTTGGAGCTGTCAGTTGTATGGAAGCTGAGCGGAGAAAAATTCTCGTTTGAGGTAGTGATTGACGGAAAGCGCATTACGGACATAGACTACCGCATTCCTTATTCAGAACTCGACGGCCAAAACGCTGAAGTGGACCACACAGTCGAGGCTATATGTCGTTACATGATGGATGAAATCGACAGTCGGTTACAGAGATCGGAATAGGAGCGATGACAGACTTGGTTCCGGGCTTGTCAAAGCGGAGCCTGATCGGGCGTAGTCGGGGAATATGCAGTAATTCGCCAAGTTTTTCGCCGAGAATTTCCATGAAATACGCGGCCATCCTGTCGTCGGTCCTGTGCTGTCTGGCCATCCCGGTCTCGGCCCAAATCGTCCACGTGTGGGATCTGGCCGATACCGCTCAAACGGGCCAGTTCACAGTGTACAACCCCGACGTCAATGATGCCGAATTCGGCACGCCTATTACCACCGGTGATCTCGATGGCGACGGGCGCGACGATCTGGTGATTTCGGCCATGGCCGGCGATGGCCCCGCCAACGATCGCTCCAACGCTGGCGAAGTGGCCATTTGCTTCAACACTATACCCTCGGGGGGTGGCCTAGACTTGGCCGCCGACTCCGGCGATGTGGTCACCCTATATGGCGAGGCCCGGCGCGACCTTTTCGGGATCAAGACCCATGTGGCCGACCTCATGGGCGACGGGCGCGCCGATCTTTTGGTGGGCGCTTTTTACGCCGACGCTCCCGAGCGCATCAACGCCGGCAAGCTCTATATTTTCTCGGCCGAACTCATTGCTCAGTTGCGGGCCGCAGGGAGGCGCTTGGATTTGGCGCAACGACCTTGGCCGGAGGGGGTGAGCACCGTTATCGGCGCTGAACGCGACAACCGCTTGGGGGTGTGGATGACTGCCGGCGATTTTGACGGCGATGGCCACCGGGATGCGGTGGTGGGGGCCGATCGGGCCTCGGGGGTGATGGGGGCCGCTGAGACGGGACGGGTGTACGTCCTCTACGGCCCACTAGATTCGGGTGCTACTATCGATCTGGTGGCTGCGGAACACCCCTTGAGTATCATCTACGGCATCGATGCCCTAGACCACGCCGGTTCGACCGTGGTTGCTGGCGACTTTGATGGCGACGGGTACGACGACATCGCCATTGGCGCGGCGGCTTTCGGCACCTTGCGCAATGCGTACCATCGCACCGGCGGCGCTGGGGATGGCCCCGAAAACCAGCGCGAAAACGCCGGGGAAATGTACGTGGTGTACGGCGGTCCCCAGCGGCCCGCGGCCATTGATTTAGCCGGGGATCCGCCCGTTGATCTGACCGTCATTTACGGTGCCGATGGCGGCGGGGACTCGCCCGACCGGCTGGGCGAGGAATTCGTCTTGGCCGATATCGACGGCAACGGCATCCAAGACCTATTCATCGGCGCGTACCGGGCCGACGGTCCGGGCAATAGCCGCACCGACGCCGGCGAGGTGTACGTGGTGTACGGCGGTCCCCAGCGGCGCGGACAGCGGCTGGATATGGCCGCGCCGCCGGCCGACATTACTGTTATCTACGGTGCCCGCCCCAATGCCATTACTGGCGACGCCTTAGCTGCTGGCGATATCCACGGCGACGGGTACGACGATCTCTTTGTCGGCGTGCCCGGCGACGAGGGGCCGCTCAAGCGGCGCTTGGCTGGTGGTTTCGCGGTGCTGGCCGGCGGCCCCGATCTGCCGCACGAGATCGATTTGGCCGACCCCGCAGTACCTGTCGTGTGGATTGAAGCACCCGACCCGATCGATTTTTCGGCCTATTGGGGGGCCAGCGGCGATATGGATGGCGACGGGCGGATGGACGCCATCCCCAACGGCATGGCCGGCGATGGCCCCGACAATCAACGCGAAAACGCAGGGGAAGCCCACATCATCAGCGGTGCCGCACTGTCTCAATATTTGCCCGGCGCGGTCGTCCCCACGGCCGTGGGAGAGGTGGAACAAACCACCCCCGACAAGGCCGCTCTGTTGGCCAATTACCCCAATCCGTTCAACAGCTTCACGCGAATTCCCTTCATCCTGCCGGTCGAGGCGGATTATGCCTTGTCCATTTACGGAGTCGATGGCCAATTGGTGCGCCAACTGACCGGCGGCCGGGGGGTGGGTCGCTATCTAGCCGGGTGGGATGCCCGCGACGACCAGGGGCGTCCGGTGGCCTCCGGGGTCTATTGGGCGCGTTTGCGCGTCGGCTCCCAACTGTACCGGCAGCCGCTGTTGCACATCAAATGAGGAAGATGAAAAATGAGACTAGGTTTCCGGATGGTTGGAACGAGGAACGTGTCCAACGTCTCCTCCAGCATTACAAATCGCAAACGGAGGAAGAGGCCGTGGCGGAAGATGAGGCCGTTTGGGAGGACACAACGCAAACGGTGATGGAAATCCCCAATGCGTTGGTTCCTTCAGTGAGAGCCCTTCTATCGCAACACGCCGAGTGAAGTACCTATCTCAAGGCTGCGCCGGTTCCAATCCCAACAGCACGATCAAAAACGAACGCACCCAGTAGGCGCTGTTCATGTAGGGGTTTTCGGCCGAGGGCCAGTTTGTCCAATAGGTTTGGTTGTGGGGAATGCGGTGGAACCATTGCAATAGGGGAATGGCCGGCAATTCGGCCAGCCAGATCTCAAGGGCTTGGCGAAACAGCGGCACGAGCGCTGGATCGTCGGGTGCGGTCTGGCCCATCTGATCAACCAAGTGGTCGAAGTCCGCGTTGCGCCAGCGCCAGAAATACGGAGTGGCCGTGCCGGTGGGTTGGACGTAGCGGCTGTGGTAGAGCCGGAGGGTGAAGTACGGGTCGCGCACCGAGCCGCCGTTGCCCATGACAAAGGCGCGGGCCGTACCTTGGGTCATGCGGGTATAGGCGTCGGAGAACATGCGGAAGGAGGAGTCGAAACCCGCGCGGCGCAGTTGCTCGACGAGTACGGGCGTGAAGTCTTGGAAGAGGGAGGGAAAGACGACGACGGGAATTTTCAGGCGCTCGCCGTTCTGCTGCCACATACCTTCCGCATCTCTGCTCCAGCCCTTGCGCTCCATGATGGCTGCGGTCTGGGCTAGGTCGTGTTTCCCCACTGGATACTTTGCTAGCAGATCCTGAACTTGGTTGATATAGTGCATCAGCGGTGGGAAGTGGGGGAACGGCAACAGGGTGTACTCGCCAGCGCCCTGCCAGCCGATGGCCACGAGCTGGTCGCGGTCAATGGCGTAGTTTACGGCCCAGCGAATGTCCGGGTCGTCGAAGGGTGGCTCTAGGTTGTTAAAGCCGAGAGCCGGCGGCCACCAGTCCCGATAGCCATAGGGCGGCTGGCGGCCCGACCACGTGGTGACGTTGGGGTTTTGGTCGAGGAGGGTCTTGATGTTGGAGGGCCGCAAGTCGATGCACTGATCCATCTGGTTGGCGAGGATGAGCTGGACCCACTTGTTCTCGTCGCCTTGGGGCAGGTAGATGATGCGCTCGACTCTCGGCAGGCGCTGAAAGCCGATTTGGGCGGCCCACCAGTCCTCGCGCAGATCCCAGAGCCGTTGCTGAGGCCCGGAGAGGGCGAGGCGGTAGGGGCCGCTGACGACCGGCAGGCCACGGGCCAAGTCGAGGTTTTTGAACGAAGTCGGATCCTGGCCTTCCCAGATGTGCTTGGGCACGATGTGGATGCCGTTGCCGAAGTTGTAGGTAAAATAGGAGAACACAAAGCGGGGGTTGGGCGCTTTGAGTACGAACCGCGCCGTCAGCGAATCCGGAACTTCGACTGCGGCGACCCAGGTGTCCATGTCGGTGGAAAAGGCCAGTTCCGGGGCGTGGGCCTTGAGCATGTCAATGGTGAACTTGAGATCGTGGGCGGTCCAAGGCCGCCCATCGCTCCAGGCCACCCCTTTGCGAATGTGGATCGTCACTTCCGTGTAGTCGGCGTTGTATTCGTGACCTTCGGCGATCCAGGGTATGACGTGGTCTTTTTCTACGTACGCGTTGTAGAAGTAGAGCGGCTCAAACAGGTAGTCGAAGCCCGGGGATTGGGTGCCGACGATAAAGGGATTAAATGAGTCGTAGTCCCGCATCTGCGGCAGGCCGAGGATGAGGGTGCGGTTGCGAGGGACGTGCTTTATGGCTCCCTCGTCGGAGCCACAGGCGGCGAGCGCTAGGCCGCCGAGCAAGCCCCAGACGGCGAGTTTTGTCTTTTGGCGGAATTTGCTCATACTTGTCTCGCTAATGCGTGCGCTTGCAAAGGGTGCGCAACATCCGAATAATAGAGGAAGGACCTATATGGCGATGATAAGGATCTTTTTGCTTATGGCAGCACTATACGGCGCGAATGTAGCCCTAGCGGAGACCGAGGTCAAAGGCCGGCCAACCTTGGTGCTCGACGGCGAGGTAGCTCAAGTCGTCGTCGATTTGCTGGGCGGTTCAATCGCGGATTTCCACCTGCGGGACCAGGGTGTCAACCCGCTTTCATGGGGGCGGGAAGGAGCCGCAGAAGAGCCGAGTTCGATGGGACACTTTCTCTGCTTAGACCGTTGGGCGTCGGTCTCGGAGGCCGAGGCCGAAAACGGCATGCCCGGCCACGGCGAAGCCTCGGCTGTGCCGTGGCGGGTCGTACGCGGTCCCGAGGAAAGAGGCGGCTTTATCGAGGCCGAGATGGCCGCCACCTTGCCACTGGCCGGCTTTGAGGTGAGGCGTTGGCTGCGGCTGGCCAAGGACCGCGCCTTGCTCACCGTGCGCGAAGAGGTCGAAAATACCGGCGCGCTCGGACGCATGTACAATATGGTCCAGCACCCGACTATTGGCCCGCCCTTTCTCGACGAGACCACGGTAGTTGACGCCAACGCCCGCAAGGGCTACATGGTCTATAGCCCCATGCCCAATCCCGAAGAGCCGGCGGTATTTTGGCCCGAGGCGCGCAAATTGGCGAGCGGGGACGAGGTCGATATGCGCTACTTGGGCGGCGACGACGACCCGACCAACGCCGGCTATAGCTTCGACGGCGACTACGGCTGGGTCGCGGCTAGCACGGCGAGCAAGGGCCTGCTCATCGGCTATATCTGGAAAACGTCCGAGTACCCTTGGCTCAACATCTGGCGCAACTCAGACGCGGGAGAGCCCGTGGCCCGGGGACTTGAATTCGGCACCACGAGTCTGCCCTTGCCGCCGGCGGCTATAGCGGCCAAGGGGAAAATTTTCGATATCCCGCTCTTTGAATTTCTCGACGCCGGCCAGACCATCGCCAAAGTCTATGCGGCCTTTCTCTTTGAGATCCCGTCCGACTACGCTGGGACCGAACAGGTGGCACTGCTCGATGATCGGCTGGTCGTGCGCCCGCACGGCACCACGGGCGATCGCGCCAAAGCTATAGAGGCTGCGGCTGGTGCTGTTGAACGCACGAATGCAGACCTAGAGATGGAAGTCGATGCGCTATTTATCGAGTAGGTTTTGGGGTGCGCTGGCCCTGTTGTTGGTAGGGTGCGGCGAGGACGAGACCATCGTCGCCCGAGTCGGCGAGGTGGAGATTGGGCAGGCGGAGTTGGCGGCTTTTGTCGAGCGCCTGCCGCCGGGGTTGCGCAGCCCCAAGGAAGGACGCGCGGCCGATCGAGAGCATTTGCAGTCGATGATCGACGAGGAGCTGATGTTCGCCGAGGCGCGTGCGCTCGGGATCGACACCAGCTTGGCGGTTGAGCACCAGCTCCGCGAAATGGTGCGGCAGCGCCTCGTGGAGCGCTACCGCGCCCAAGTCATTGTGCCGCAGGTGAAGATCACAGCCGCCGACATCGAGCGCGCATTCGCGGAGATGGGGTTTGACCGCGAGCGGCTCTTCAGTCGCATCTTGGTGCGCACCCGCGAGGAGCTAGAGGTGGTCGGACGCGACCTGCGCGCAGGCCAGCCCTTTGAGCAAGTGGCTGCGCGCTTTGCCGCCAACGATCTCTTCGCCTCGCAAGGCGACGGCGTGGTCGGCTGGATTGGGCGCACGCAAGCCGCGCGGCGGTTCTCCATTCCGCCCCCCGTCTTTGTGAGTTTACCCGTCGAGCAAGTGGCCGAGCCGGTCGCGCTGGCCGGCGGGTATCAGGTCTTTCGCTTTGTCGAGGATCGCCCGACCGCGCTCGCCGACTACAGCGCGGAAGTTGCCGAGCGGCTGCGCAAGGAACGGACGCGGGAGAAGGAAGAGGAGGAGTTTGAACGCCTCCGCCTCCGCTACGACGTGCGCCTAGATCCAGAGGGCGAGGCCATCTTGCTCCGGCGCTCGGATCGACCCCTGACGACGGACGAGTTGAATCATCCCTTTTATACATACGAGGGCGGCGCGATTAGCGTGGCCGAGGGGTTGGGCAGCCTGCAAGCGGTTGGGGCACAGGGCCTATTGCAGGACGAGGCCGCCGAGCGGATCGGGCGCTTACTGCTGCCGGTGCGGCTCTTTGAGGCCGAGGCCCGCCAGCGCGGCTGGACCGAGGCGACGGCCTTTGTCGAGTGGAGCGAGCACCAGCGCCGGGCACTGATCCTCAATCAGCTCTTCCAACGGGCCACGGCCGGGGCCGCGCCCAGCGAGGACGAGATTAGAGCGCATTACGAGGCCCACAAGGACCGCTACCGCACCCAGGAGGCCGTGGTCGTTCACGAGTTGTGGACCGCTGGGGAAGAGGATGCTGCGGCTTTGCGCGCCGAGTGGGAGGCTGGCGTGCCCATCGCCGACCTGCTCGACCGGCCCGGAGTGCGCTCGCACGCTGGCGTCGAGGGGCACGGGGTGCGCGAGCACGGCTGGGAGACGCGCCTACTGCGCCTGTACGAGCCGCGCTACCCCGAACTGGTAAAAGCGGCCTTTGCCGCTGAGGTCGGTGCGCTCGTCGGCCCGCTAGAGAGCATGGAAGGGTACGCGGTGTTCCGGGTGCTGCGGCGGGAGGGCGGCCAGATCCAGCCCTTTGCCGAGGCGCGCCGCCGGGCGGCCGCGAGCTTGCGCCGCCAGCGGGAAAACCAGCGGATCGGCGCGTTTATCCGCCAGTTGCAGGACAAATACAAAGACCAAGTCGCCGTCTTGGTGGATTGGTAGCGGTTAGCGGGCCGCAGCCACCTTGACAGCCCTAGATTTTGGCCCTACCTAATAGTTTTTGCATCCACTTATGCAGCAAGCGCCGCGGCAAGGGCGGGCCGCTGGCGAGTGAGGGAGAACGCGGAACCATGAAGAGCCACTCCGTCGTGCAGATCCTCGTCGGCCTAACGCTGAGTTGGGCATTGGCCGAGGCCCAATCGGGTTATCGGATCGCCGGCGACGAAGTCGTAGTCGAGCGGGCCAGCCACTGGCAGCAGTGGTCCATTCCCGCCCATCTGGCGCGCATCCACGAGGACGGCTCGGTGCGGGCGCACGCCCTGCGGACGGTCTTCAACGTCCTAGACGATCCCGGATTCAAGCGTCCGATCGTCATCAGCAAGCCCGATCCGCGCATCGGCACCATCGACAGCACCATGCAGTTCGACGTGTTTGGCGAGCCGATACGAAATACGCTCAACGAGTTGGTCTTCGACTATTGGGTGCGGCCCGGCATCAGCCGAGTGGGGTCCAATCCGCAGCTCGCGGCCAACATTCTCGACGGCGACCCCACCACGTACTGGGAGCCGGACCCGCGCGACCCCATCGAGCAGTGGTGGATCGAGGTGGATCTGGGGAGGGTGGTGCCGGTGGAACGGCTCAAGCTCCAGTTCGTCGATGAGTCGCGCGGGGATCCCTTCCTGCGCTTCATTATGCTGCTGTCGGACCGGCAGAGCGCGCTTTTGCACGAGCCGAATAGCCGCATTGGATTCCAGCTCTTCATCCCGCAAGACGCGCCCAATACCACGCAGCGCGAATACATCTTTGAGAGCGAGCACACCAGCCCCGAACTCCCCCCGGCCACTGGCGTGGTCAGCGACAAGCAGCTTGCGGAGAGCTTGCGCCGCTCGCCCGAGTGGACCGGGCGGAAGATCGAGACGATCCGCATTGTCATCACGGATACGCGCGGCGGCCGGGCCGAACAGATTGCGCAGGAGGCATGGGAGGCCCTGCCGGAAGCAGAGCGCGGGGATATCGTCTATTTTGCGCGCGACGTGGCTGGCCGCGAGGAGCCGGTGGACGAGGCCACCTATCAGGCTCTAGAAGAGCAGCGCCAGGGGCGAAGGGATTACTACCGCCGCGAGCTGCCGCGCCTAGCTGAGGTCGAAGCGCACGGCTGGGGCGACAACTTGGCGATCAACCTGATTGAAAACGGCGGCTCGTACGTGCTGACGACCGATGGGACCAATACGCTGCTTGCGTTCGACGGCGCCGCCAGCACTGGATTTTCACACCAGATCCGCAATCCGAAAAACCCCACCGCCAACGTACTGACCATAGATATGGGAGGCATTGTGCGCTTGGCTCAGACCCGCTTAGTGGGCAGTAGCCGGGGCTACATCATGCGCGCCTCCACGGGCGAGCGCGACGCTCAGGGCAATCTCAAGTGGCAGCGCATCAGCCCGGAGGAACGCGAGCGCAATGTGTTCACCGGCAACTTTCGCGACATCGCCGACATTCAGGACCCACCAGTTTTGACCCGCTTCCTCGACATGGTCACCATCGGCCACGTGCCCCCGGGATTTAGGGCCACCGGCCCGGGCGGCACCGGCCACATGAACCAGTTCTGGTCGTATCATCATGAGCTCATGCTGCTCGCCGAAGGTCCGCCGGCCGAGGTGGTGCTGGAGTCGGATCTGATCGAGTTGCCGGGGTTGGTAGGCTTGGGCGCGGTGCGCTGGGAGGCGAGCACGCCCCCGGGCACGGATGTGGAGATTCGCACCCGCACCGGCGACCAGCTTTTGCAGCAGATCCGCTATTTCGACAAGACCGGCAACCAGAAGACCGCGGCCGAGTACAAGACGCTGGCCGGCTTTCTGAAGGGGCCTTCGGACACGACCGTGGTGGTGGGGCCGGGCTGGAGCTCGTGGAGCCAGCGCTACTTGCAGCCTGGGGACTTGGCTACTTCGCCGAGCCTGCGGCGCTTCATGCAGATCCAAGCGCGCCTCAAAAGCAGCGGCCAAAACGCGCCGGCCCTGCACCGCATTGCAGTCGCGTTCCACCAGCCGGTGGCCCAGCACCTGCGGGCCGAAGTGTGGCCAACCGCAGCCGCGGCTGGGGTGCTCGACACCTTCGCACTCTACGTGCAGCCTAACTTTTTGCAGCAGCCGGCCGCTGTGCGCAGCCCGGGCTTCGACCAATTGCTCTTGCATGCGGAGCCGCCATTCGCGCTAAAGCTAGTCGATGTGGCCATGGGGACCGAGGCCGAGCTGTTGGCCGAGCCGCCGTTCGAGTGGGGCGACGAGCTAACGGTACACGCTGAGGGCGACTCGCTATGGCTGGAATTCCCGCAGACCGTGCAGGGCTCGCCGGCCGACGTGCTCACGCCCGTGTACTACCGGTCGGTCGTCCCCGGTGATGAGGTGCCCACCGGATTGGACCGCAACCTGTTGACCTTTACCTCGCACGGCCTCTTGCCGGATGCCGAGCGGGGCGCAGTGCGCTACTTCCGGCGGCTGGCAAACGGCAGCTTGGCCGAAGTGGACGCCGCGGACTACGACGCGCTCAGCGCGGACGAGCAGGGGCCGGTGCGCTACTTCCGCAAGGTGGTCGGGCTGGGCGATCAGGTGCCCTTTGACGCGGCCGGCGACAGCCTCGACCAGCGGGGTTACGGCCGGCTGGGCAGTCAGCGCGGCTGGGTGGTGGGTCGCGGCCGGCTGTTGCGCGTGCGCTTTGCTGGGCGGGTGTACCTGCAAGGGACGCGGATGCAGGTCGCCGTGCGGCAGAGCCAGCCGGCGACGCCTTGGCAGGTGGCCGACGGAGGCGACGCGACCGCCTTGAGTCCGTCCAAGAGCCTGTCGATTGGCGCGCAAGGGGCGCGGGCCACCATCGACGATATTGCCATCGCGCCCAATCCGTTTACTCCCAATGGCGACGGGATCAACGAGACTGCGGAGATCGACTTTTCCCTGTTCCGCGTCCAGGTCGCACGGCCGTTGACCATTCATCTATATACGCTGGCCGGACGGCGGGTGCGGCAGCTAGCGGGGCTGGCGACTGGCGGGCCGCAGCAGTTTAGGTGGGACGGGAAGGACGAGGCCGGGCAGGTGGTGTCGCCGGGGTTGTACTTGTGTCAGATCACAGTGGAGGCGGATGCAGAAGGGGTCGGAGGGACGACCCGCACCCGCCTCATCGCCGTTGCATATTAATGTGGGGGTGACGGCCGATTGATGCCGCGCCCCGTCCGTCGCAGTGGCTGGTAGATGTTGCATATTAATGTGGGGGTGACCGGCCGGTCGCCCCTACCAAAGGAGGTTGTCGTGAGACCAAAGACCGGATTGTATTGCGGTCTCTTAATGTTGTGGAGCGCGGTCGGCGCGCCAACCGTTGCACAGGGCCAGTACGGGACGCGCTTGGGCTTGCAGCTCGGCGACCAGACTAGTCTCGCGCCCCAAGGCCCCGGGGTGTCTCTGAACGCGCTCGACCCGGCGGTGCGCCGCTGGTACGTGCCGCAGGAGCTGTACAGCGAGTACCAATGGCGGCAGTGGGAATACACCAACTATGCGCGCAATCCGTATGCGCGCTACGTGGAAACAACCTTGGAGGGCGATTACTTCTACGATCTGTACGGCAATTTCCTCACCCGTGGCTGGCTGATTTTCAACAACTCGCAGAGCAAGCCCCAGCAGTTTGGCAACGTGCTGTTCAAGTCCTCCCGCTTCCAGAGCTGGTTTTCCGAAGTCGTGGTGGCCCAAGACAACAAGGGCCAATACTTCTACACCTTGACGGCGAGTAGCCGCCTGCGCTCGGTGCTGTCGCCGATGGTGTTTGCCAAGGCCCGCATGGACGGCGTGCAGTTCGATCTGGCTACCGACCGCTACGAAGCCACCTTTTTGTTTTCGCGGCTGAGTAATCCAGGCGGCGGCTCGACTGGGGACCGCGAAGTGCTGCGGACCAACAACACCATCTTGGCGGGCGGGCGGTTGGGGGTCCAGCTCGGCGACTTTGCGGAAGTTGCGCTACACATGGCCAACGCCCACCAGTCGCACACCTTGCTCGACAAGCAGGCTGGCAACCCATTCGCCGGCTCGCTGACCATCGGGCAAAACAAAACCATCTCGCTGGTCAAGCTGGTGCTGCGCGACGACTCGCCCGAAGACGGCGTGGGCGGCGCGGCGTTTTTTCCCGATGCGTCGGACGTGCAGATCACCTATCGCGATGGCTCGGCGGAATCGGGCAAGGCCATTGGCTTTGAGCCGGTCATCGAAGGCGGCTTCTTGCAGCAGGGCTTTGTCGCGGCCAACGGGCCGGAGGAGATGCGGCTGGTGTACGACTTCGACAGCCCGGACTTTGTCGATCGGGCCCGTTTTGCCAAGGACGAAATCGCCAAAGTCGAATTCCTGCTGACGCTGGGCAACGACTACCAGGTCTGGATGACTTCGGACCGCCAGATCAACCTCGATGGCCAGGAGGTCTTGCTGCTGGTCGCGCAGGCCGAGGGCAATGTCCAGGACATCACCAATTTGCAGACCATTCGCTTCGAGTACGGCCTGCCCACGGCGACCCACATCTTTGGCGGCAGCGTCGAGTTGCAGGACCTGCGGGGCTTCGACGTGTACGGCGAGTACGACCTGAGTTGGAGCTACCGGAAGTACCCCAACGTGCTCAAGGAGACCCACGAGGCATTCTCGGGGATTGGCGGCCGGCCCTCGGCACCCGCTTGGATGGTCAACGTGTCCAAAAAGGCCGCCCCCTACTTCGCCTTTGGCGAGTTTTACAGCATGGATCCGCGCTACAACACCCAGACCTTTATCACCTCGGGCACCGGAGACTTCGACTACGACAACGAGCGCGGCTTGGTCGATTTGGTCGATGACAACGACGATCAGGACAAATTCCCGGACAACGTGCGCTTCGACTTTCTCAGCGGCGATTTGCAGGTCTTTCCGGGTTGGGATCAAAACAATGACTTCGTGCCCGACTTCAACCAAAACGACACGTTCGTGCGCTCGAATACCGAGCCGGACTACGAGGAGGCTTTTCTGCGGTTTTACGTCGATCGGCCCGAGTTTCTCTTTGGCGTCGATATGAACAACAACTTTTGGGTCGATCAATACGAAAACGACGAGGAGCCGGATTATCCGTATCGCCGGGATCACCGGGGATTCAACATCCACCTCGGGGCCGACATCACGCCGCGAGCGCGCTTGGTGGTGGGCGCACTGCGCGAGGGGCTGATTTCCTCGGCGCGCAAAAACGAGAGCAACTATCTGATGTTCACCTACGAGCGCGATGAGTCGCGGCTGGGTCGCTTCCGGGTGTTCGAGATGAGCAAGTTGGTCCAGGACGACATTCCCAACCCGTTGTTGCAGTGGGCGCCGGACAATACGCTGCGCGGCGGCGAGCTGACCAAGGTCGAGGATCCGCTGTTGGCGCGCGACACTTGGGTCAACCAGCTTTTTGTCGGCCACAATCTACAGGTGGCGGCGCTCTTTTTGACCACTAAGATGCACTGGCTCTACTTCCATCAGCAGATGGAAAAGGCCCAGCGGCAGCAGTACGGCTTGGCGCCGTCTGACTTTTTTTTCGGCCTGATCAACAAAGCGAGTTATCGCTTCCAACTCGGGGCGTGGTCTTTGGAGCCGCGTTGGAAAAGCGAGCTGCGCAAGCAGAGCCGCAGCTTGCTCTCACTCAATAGCCACACCAGCCTGCTGGAGCTGTTTTCGGGCTTGGTGGAGACGCAGGTCTTGCAGGTGACCAAGCTCCAGGCCGGGGTGGAGTATGCGATCTTCAACGATTTCGACGCCGACGCCAACGATTTCGACGCGGTGACCATAGCCGTCCAGTTCAGCAATGAATCCAACTATCTCGGCTACAAGCTCCGCGCCCTGACCGGCATGAAAGTAGAGCGCAAGCAGTTCACTGGGCAGCAGGCGCGGACGACCAACGAATCCTTTGTGACGATTTACGCGGGGCTGAACTAGATGCACCGGCTAGCCATAGCTTGCGGCCTCGCGCTCGTCTGGCCAAAGGCCGCGGTCTTAATCGCGCTCAGTATCGGTCTCAGTGCGTGCGATGGGAAATCGCCAGGGGAGCAACACTACTGGTTGGGCCACACATACCAAGAGCAGGGCATGAAGGCCAACGCCCTGCGCGAGTACAGGAGTGCGGTCGCGGCAGGGGTCGATTTTCCCGCCGCCTATTACGCGCTCGGAGCGCTCTATGGCGAAAAGGACGAGCACGGCAAGGCTATTGCTGTGTACCGCGAGCTGTTGGAGCGCTGGCCTGGAGAAAGTAGAGCGCAGGAGTTGCTGGCGGCCCGCTATGTAGATGCCGGGCAGTCGGTCGCAGCCGCCAGTCTCTATCGGACCTTGCTGGACCAAGGTGGCGATCCCGCTGCGTTGCTCGGTCGCCTAGGCGACGCACAGAGCCTGAGTGGCGACTTGCAGAGTGCAGCCCAGTCCTATGGCGATTTGCTGGTGCTGTGTCCCGACAGCAGCCGAGCCCGGTACCAGCTAGCACGCATTTACGAGGCCGAAGGCCGGGCCGAACCAGCGATTGCGGCCTACGTCGAGCTGTTGGGCCAAAAGCCCTATGCGCGGCAAGCGGCCTTGGGGCTGGCGGATCTCCTCATTGAGATGGCCCGCCTCAGCGGCGAGCTGGGCCGCGCAAGGGCGGAAGGCTGGTGGCGGCAGCAAGGGCTGGTCGGGGAGGAAGCCATGCAAAAGGCGGAAGCGCAGCTCGAAGCCGCGCTGGGGGAAAGGCCCGATTCAAGCGCCGATTTGTGGGGGCTGGGCAAGCTGCTCTTCTGGCAGGGGCGCTACCAAGAGGCCCTCGTCTGTGTCGCCGCGCTGGCTGAGACCACCCCGAGCGACTATCGGGTGCATTTCTTCCTGAGCAAGCTCTACGGACTGCTGGGCGAGGAAGAGGCCGCACGGGAAGCGTTTGCTCAGTACCAGCGCCAAAATCAGCGCGCCAAAGTCGCCGCGCGCGTCCAAACGGAGCGAGATGTCTTGCTGAAACAATTGTCGGGGAAAATGCCATGAAAGCCGCGTTGTTGGTGGGGGTTCTAACGGCGTGCTTAGTGCAACCGCTAGCGGCCCGACAAGTCCTGCTCATCGGGCAGGACGGGCAAATCTCGTGGACCGGGCGGGTCGAAGGGGCCGAGGATATCTCGACGATCAAGCCCGAGCACCGCTCCTTTCTCGACCCCAACGTCACCGAAATAGGCCATGCGCCGGCCGATTTGATCGAGTTTAAAAGCGCGGATTTTCCGGGCAGCATCCTGCCGCGGCGGGTGGGTGCCGAGCAGAACTTGGCCACAGAGGTGCTGGAGCGCGGCGGCTCGCTGCGCGCACCGACCGTCTTCGACCTGACCGCCTTGCAGCTCCAGGTGATTTTCGAGGACATGCTCGCGGCCGATCCGACCGGGCAGGCATTCGAGCGCAAAGAAGACGACATTTTGGGGACCCAGGTCATTCTCGACTTAGGTGCGCGCTTTGGGGTCAATCGGGTGCGCTTCTTCCCGCGCAACACGGTCTTTCCCTCGCCCGGCACTCCTTTTCAAAACGACTTTTTGAAAAACTTTGAAGTGGAGATCAACGACGGCTTGGTGCTGACCAGTTCGGGCAACCCGATTTGGGAAACCTATGCCGTGCGCGACGACAACAGCGACCGGATCACCGAAGTGCTCATCGACCCGCCGCGCTACATCCGCTTCATCCGCCTGCGGGCCATGTCGGCCATTCCCTTTGAGATCGAGAAGCTCCAGGTTTTTGGCGAGGGGTTCTTTCCGACGGCGCGCTATATCTCGCCGATCATCGACATGGGCAGCCCGGCCAATTGGGGCCTCATCCGCACCTTGCAGCAGCAAGTAGGCGCTGCGGACATGGCCGACATGCAGTTGCGCACCCGCAGCGGTCACGACCCCAGTCCCTTGGCGTACACCCGCAGGCAAGTGGCTCTGCAAGACGCCCCAGAGATCCCGTTGTCCGTGGACAATCCGGGCGAGCCGTTGCTGCGCAAAGAGTACTTAAAGCTGCCCGAGCGCGGGCGTCAGGGCGACGATTGGGAGCGCGGCTCAGTGCGCGACGACTTGGCGAATTGGAGCCCGTGGACCTCGCCTTATGCGCTGGAGGAGCTGGCTGCGGGCACGCAGATTCTCTCGCCTGGCCCCAGCCGCTACTTCCAATTTCGCGTGGAATTCCAGAGCCAGCACTTGGAAGCGAGCCACATACTCCAGCAGATCGCCCTCGAATTTTCCGCGCCGCCGCTAGCCGATGCGCTCATCGGCGAGATCTTTCCCCGCGAGGTCCCGGCCGCGGCGGACGTGCCCTTTGTGTACGCGGTGCGGGCGGTGATGGAGAGCGATTACGTGCAGGGTTTCAACAGCTTTGAGGTGTTTACGCCGAGTCGCGTGGGTCGCGTCGAGCGGATCGAGATTATCGACGCCAGTGGCCAACAGATGCTCAATCACGCCTTTGCGGTCGCCGATGGGATCACAACCGAAGGCGAGGTCGCCATCACCGCCATTGACGACCAGCGCTTTGCGGTAAGTTTCCCAGCCATAAACCAGCACGACGCCGTGCTGAAAATCCACTTCGTCAGCCGGGTGCTGGCCTTTAGCACTCGCTTTGGCGGCCGCGCCCTGCTGCTAGAGGAGGATGCCTTTCAGGGCATTACTCAAGGCAACGCGGCCCTCTTGGCAGAAGGCGACGTGGCGACCGAATCGGGGACGACGGTGCTGAGCCGGGCGGTGAACCAGGGCAGCTTGATCGGCCACTTCGCCCTCGGCAGCGAAGTCTTGACGCCCAATGGGGACGGGGTGAACGATGTCCTCGACGTGAACTTTGAGGTGCTGGCGGTTATCGGCAAAGCGCGGATTGTGATCGACCTGTGGGATTTAGGGGGTCGGCGGGTGCTCCGCCTCTTTGAGGCCGAGGGGCAAAACGGCGTGTACGACGCCGTGCATTGGGACGGTACAGATGAGCGGGGCCAGCGCGTCCCCCCCGGCATCTACTTGGTGCGGACCGAGGTGCAAGGGGATGCGCGCAACGGGCAGACAGTGCGGACCCTGTGTGTGGCGTACTGAATGAAAGGAGACGTCGTGCTGAATAGGATAGAGCGGATGGGCTGGCTGAGCGCGGTGCTGGCCGTGGCTTGGACCGCCAGTGCGTGGGGCCGCGGCGAGTTCCGCCTCGGCGGCGCGGATGGCAATTCTTGGCAGGCACTGGTCGCCGAGCAGACGGCTGCGTACGTGCTGCTCGACGCCGAGGGCGGCATCGTCGAGGAGGTGACCATTGGCGCGGTCGCCGATGAGGTCAGTGTGCGCTTCAACACCGCGGGCGTCGATACGCTGATCGACTTTGCCGACGGTGGCCTGCGCCCGGTGTACATCGACCCGGGCGAAAATCTGGCGCTGTCGCTCAAGGAGCGCCAAGGGCACTTTTACACGGCCAGCATTTACGGCCATACGCACTTGGTAACCGACTCCCAGCCCTTGCAGTTTCTCATCGACAACGATCCGACGACCGCCATGCTAGTGAGGGTGCCCGAGCCGCCGCGCTTGGCCGGCCGCAACAACCCCGGAGTGGTCAAAAACAACGTCCTGCACTTGGGGGCCGAGCTGCCCATCAATCGCATCCGCTTCTTCCCCCGGCCCGGGTTTGAGGACAACTATTTGGCTTGGTACGAAATCGGCGTGGCCGACCACACCGGGCCGTTTTGGGACAGCAACTTCGACCGCAGCCAGCGCGGCAAGCGCTGGTACATGGTTATCGACGCGGCCTTGGGCGCGCCCAACGACCCAGCCTTTGACATCTTGGCGCGCAATCGCGAGAGCCTCGACGTGGTGGTGGATTTGCGCTTCCCCACCCGCGACCTCAAGTGGATTGCCATTCGCCCGCTCGACCCCGAGCGCGACTGGGAGATCGCCGAACTCGAAGTCTATGGCGAGGGCTTTGTGACCCGGACGACCTACCGCACCCCGATCATGGATTTTGGCCGCGAGGTCGCCTGGAGCAAAATTCGCTGGCAAGGCGAGGTACCCGAGGGGACCAAACTTTTGCTCCGCACCCGCACGGGCAACACGCCGCAGCCCAACATCTACCGCACCATCGGCCCGACCGGCACCCTCGAAGCATCGACCCTCGACGCATACCTGACCCAGCTCGGCCGGCGGCGGTGGAACGACGTGGAATTGGGTTACGACCTAGAAAATTGGAGCCTCTGGTCGGCCCCCTATGAGTTTGCGGCGGGGCTGCGGCAGATCGCAATGCCGGCGGATTTGTGGCAGGACGGCACGCCCGTGCTGTCGCCGAGTCCAGCGCGCTACTTCCAGCTAGAGGCCATCCTGTTCGCCAGCGGCGACGCGGCCCCGCGCATCGACAACATGTCGCTGCTGTTTTCCGAGGATCCAGTGGCCCAAGAAGTGGTTGGAGAGATTTGGCCGATCGCCACGCAGAGCTTCGCGGCCGAAACCTTCACCTATGTGGTGCGCCCGGTCTTGCGCGCCAGCGACTTGGGCTTTGATCGGCTGGAGATTTTCACTCAGATCCCGGTGGAACGAGTGCATTCGGTGCTCATCGACGGCGAGGAGATCAGCGACCGCTTCCCGCCCGAGATCCAAGACGACCGCCTGATCGTCGCGTTCGACCGCTTGGTGGGGCCGCGCGACAACGAGAAGCGGATTGAGGTGGTCTTCGACGCCAAGGTCTTGCGCTTTGGCGCAGACTTTAGAAGCTGGGTGTACGACAGCGCCGAACCCGAGCTCAAGCAGCAGGTCGCCCCGGGCAACGCGACGTTCCGCTTTGGCGGCGACGTAGTATCGGTGCGCACGCCCATGGGCGGCGGCCTCATCCGCAGCGTGCAGGCCACGCCAGCGACCTTTACGCCCAACGGCGACGGCGTCAACGACCAAGTGGCGATTGCCTACGAATTGCGCGACTTGGAGAGCCGGCGGCAGATCCGCTTGCGGATCTACGACCTGTCCGGCCGGCTGGTGCGCCAAATTGCGGCAAACACTGGCAGCGGCAGCTTTGCCCAAACTTGGAATGGGCGCGACGAAAAGGGCGCACTCGTGCCGCCCGGCATGTACCTCTATCAACTCGATTGGGACACCGACGAGGGCCGCGAAGTGGCCAATGGCGCGGTGGGCGTGGCGTATTAGGTTGGAGAATTTGATGTTGACTAGGGCTACTCACTGTAAGAAGCTGTCTGCACACCCCCGGCGGACGTTTGCCTTCTGCGCCGCGTTGCTCGCCCTCGCCCTGGCCGACGGGGCCTATGGTGGCCGCCTGGGATTGCAACGGGAAGTAGCGCAAAGCCCGGAGGTGTACCTCGACGCCCTCGACCCGGCCCTGCGGCGCTGGTACGTGCCGCAGGTGATGTTCGCCGAATACCCGTGGCGGCAGTGGGAGTACACCAACCGTGCGCGGCTGCCGTATCAGCGCTACGTGAACATCGACTTGGAGGGCGATTACTTCTACGATCTATACGGGAACTACCTGACTCAGGGCTGGCTGATCTTCAACACGGCGCAGAGGCGGCCCGAGGAGGCCGGTAGCTCCCTGTTCAAGACCGCGCGGTTTGCGCAGTGGTTCAACGAGCTGGTCATCGCCGGCGATCACAAGGGCCAATATCACTACGCGCTGACGGTGAGCAACAACCTGCGGACGACCCTGACGCCGCTGGCGTTTTCCAAGCCGCGCCTGAACGGCATGCAGATTGACCTCGCCACCGACAAATACCAACTGACCTTTCTCCACTCGCTGGTCACCGGTCCGCGCGGCTTGCAGGTGGAGGAGAGCCGCTTTACGGACGCAACTTCTCTCGTGGGAGGGCGGTTCACGGCCCAGCTAGGGGATTTCGTGGAGTTGGGCGTACATGCGGTCAACGTCCACCAGACCAACAGCGAGTCGGATCAACTCGTAGAAACCCTGTACAAAGGCGGACTGAACGAGCAGCAGAACGAAACCATTTCCCAGATCGCGATCGCCTTGCGGGACGACTCGCCGGAAGACGGCAGTGGCGGTGCCGCGTTCTTTCCTGATGCCTCGGACGTGATTATCACCTACCGCGACGGCACGGTGGAGTCGGGCCGCGACATCCGCTTTGGCCCGGTGATCAGCGGTGGCTTAGAGCGGCAGGGGTTTCTCACCGCCGATGGCGACGGGCAAATCAGCCTGCTCTACGACTTCGACAGCGCGTCGTTTGTCAACCGCGCCTCGGCCGATAAGTCCGAGATCGCGGCGGTGGAATTTCGCCTCGTGCTGGCCAACGACTACCAGATCTGGATGAGCTCGGACCAGCAGTTGGGGGAGGGCGGCGGCTTTGTAACGGTTGGTCGGCCATCGAGCTCGTTTAGTTGGACGGGCGAGCGCAGCATTAGCTTGGGCGACGTATTCGGGGCGGATGTGGAGGATCCGGTCTTCTTGATGGTGGCGCAGGCCGAGGGCAATGTGCAGGACATATCCAATCTGCGCACGGTCCGCTTTGCCTACGGGCTGCCGACGGCTACGGCGGTCGCCGGGGCCACGCTCAAGGTGGAAGACGTGCTTGGCTTCGATCTGTATGGCGAATACGACTTGAGCTGGAGTTTTCGCAAGTATCCCAATGTCGCCGAGGAGACGCACACTTCCTCGGCGGGTATTGGCGACCGGCCCAGCGCACCGGCGTGGATGGCGAACTTGAGCAAGCACTTGGGGCGGCTGTCGCTGTTTGGGGAAGTGTATTCGATTGACCCGCGCTACAACACCCAGTCCTTTGTCACCACGACCTCGGGCCTCGATTACGCCCGGCAGGGCAACCGCTTTGACTTAGTGGAAGACAACGACGATCAAGACCGCTTCCCCGATGGGTTCCGCGCGGATTTTTTGGTAAACGACCGCTTGGTCTTCCCCGGCTGGGACCTCAACAACGACTTGGTGCCCGACTTCAACCAAAACGACAACCGGGTCAAGGCCAACGCCATTCCGGATTACGAGGAGCCTTTCCTCCGCTTCTTGGTCGATCGGCCGGAGTTCCTCTTCGGCGTAGATATGAACCACAACTTCTGGGTCGATTTATACGAAAACGACACCGAGCCGGACTACCCCTATCGCCGCGATCAACAAGGCTTCAACGTCTATGGGGGCATCGGCCTGAGCCAGCACTGGCAGCTCAAGGTGGGGGCCTTGCGCGAGGAGCAGATTTCGGCAGATCGCAAAAACCACAGCACGTATGTGCAGCTAGGCTACGAGCGGGCGTGGCCGCGGGTGGGTCGGGTGCGGCTCTTTGAGATGAGCCAGTTGGTGCAAGACGATATTCCCGATCCAATTTTGCAGTGGCAGCCAGACAACACCCTGCGCGGCGGCAAGCTCGTGCACATCGACGATCCGCTGTTGGCGCGCGATGCTTGGGTCCACCAGCTATTCGTCGGCCATAGCCTGACCAGCGACGCGCTGTTGGTGATGAGCAAGCTGCACGGGGTCTTCTTTGCGCCGCGGCAGCGCGATGCGGCGGATTTTTTCGTAGGCTTAGTCAACAAGGCCAGCTATCGCCGCTCTTGGCGCGGGTTGACCCTAGCGCCGCGCTGGAAGAGCGAGTGGCGCCAGCAGAGCCGGTCGCTGTTTGACCAGGAGGAGCGCACGACGCTGATGGAGTTGTTCTCGCTGCTTTTGGAGACGCAACTATTGCAGGCCACGCGGGTACAGGCCGGTGTCGAGTACGCGCTGTTCAACGACTTCGACCGCAATATGGAGGATTTCGACTCCCTGAGCTGGGCCTTGCAGTTGGCGACCGAGTCGGCCTATTTGGGCTACCGGATCCAGGCGTTGGCCGGCTTTGTGGTAGAGCGCAAGGCGTTTGCGGAAGCAGAGGCCGCAACGACGACCGAGACCTTTGTCACGCTATACGCCGGCTTGCAATAGTTGGTTGTATTTGGCGGGGCATTTGACTACATTTGCAATTCATCGTTCATCGTCCACCTACCCCCAAGGAGGTAGTTATGAAACGCCTTTTTACCTGTGGCCTGACGGCAATTGCCCTATTGGCCTTTGCGCTAGCCGCTGGGGCGCACGAGCCCCCGGGCGAGGTCTTCCTCGCCGTGCAGTTCCCCGATGCCAATGTGCCGAACATCGACGGATTTGACGACGATTGGTCGGCGGTGCCGCTCGAAGTGTACGCCATTCCCAGCGCGAGGCTCTTTTCGGTGCATGGCTTCGCTGGCGACGACGTGCCGCGCGGCGGCATGGATCCGGCTTCGATGCAGATTCGCCACATTTTGGGCTGGAATGACTCGCGTAATGAGATCTACGTGACGACGAAGATATTCGATAACAAGCACACGATTACCCGCCAAGACTTAGGCTCCTATTGGTGGGACGACAGCATTGAGATCGAGTTCAATCCGCGGCACGACTACTTGCCCAAGCCCGAAGACGTGATAACGCACCACAAGTACTCGTTCGCGTTCCCGCCGCTCAACGGCAATTTCGGCCCAGCCCTGCAGACGGCTGCGGTCAGTAGCGCCGACGTCGAAAACCCGACGCTGTTGTCCAATGGCAGCCGTTGGTACTACTGCACCTATAGCTTCGAGGGCGAAGAGTACGGCGAGAGCACGTATATCTACGAGTTCCGCACGATTGCCATTGATTCGTATCCCAAGCCCACCGAGGAGAACATCACCGAAGATCAGGTGATTGAGCACGACCTGACCGCGGGCGAAGTGATCGGCTTTTCGATTTTCGTCAGCGACGTGGACGACAGTGCCGGCGATGCCGACAACCGCGTCGGCATGTGGGCGACGACGCCGACGAGCTGTTGTCACTCTTCGCAGGACCTGCTCATCTCCCCCATGGACGACACCATTGATTGGGGCGAGCCGACTGCGGTTGAAGCGCAGAGTTGGGGCCGGATTAAGCACCAGTACCAGCAGTAATACCCGGTTCCGCACCCCTTGCAACAGCCCGCTTGCCCCTGTGGCAGGCGGGCTTTTTGCGTCTTATAGCCCGAGCAGGCCGCGGGCGTTCTCGCCGAGGATGAGGCGCTTGGCGTCGCTGTCAATGGCTGCGGTGATGATCTTGCCGAGCTGGGGGCGGGGGTCCATCAAGGGCGTATCCGAGCCGAAAAGGACGCGATCGGCCCCGGCCTTGGCCACCAGCTCTTCGACGACGCCCGGGGTGCGGAAGGTCGAGCAGGTTTCGAGGAAGTAGTTGGGCAAGCGCTGGGCCGCGGCAATGGCTTGGCCGCGATACGGCTCGATGTTGCCGGAGTGGCCGGCGACGAAGCGGGCGTTGGGGAAGCGCGCGGCCGCGCGGCCAAACTGAGCGGGCGCGGCTGTTGGCTCGCCGCCTGTGTGCGCTATGACTGCGAGGCCGCGCTCAGCGGCAAACTCGTAGATTGGATCCCAAGCTGGGTCGTCGAGCGGAAAGGGCGTATAGGGCGGGTAGATTTTGATCGCCCGGAACCCGAGTTCGTCGATGGCCCTTTCTAGCTCGGGCCGCACGGTGTCGGGGCAGGTGGGGCACACATAGGCAAAGCCAATGAAGCGATCGGGATGGCGGGCGACGAAAGCCGCCGTCTGGTCGTTGCCGGGTTGGCCGTCGGGATGGAAGATGTTGAAGACGCAGCTTTTGTCGATCCCCACCGCATCCATAGCGCGCAACATCTCGGTCGGGTCATCGACCATGTCGAGGGCATCCCAACGGCCTACGTGGCCGTGAAAGTCGATAATCACGCGGCACCTCCGAGAATGCGCTCTAGATTGCCCGCGGTCAAAGCCGCGAGCGCGGCGTCGTCAATGGCCAAATGGTGCAGGTAAAAGAGCATTGGCCCCATGGCGTAGCGCGGATAATAGGAGCCGTAGAGGAAGCGCTCCACGCCAAATTCGCCGATTAGAGCCTCGATGCCGCCCAGATTCTCAAAGCGGCTTAGCTCCAGCGCCGCTTGGGGCAGTGCCCTGAGCAGGGGGCGCAAGGCGAGGGAATGCATGTAGTGAGCGCCGAGGAGCACTACCTGTACATCCGGGAAGCGACGCAAGGTCTCCATAACTTCGGCCACCGGAGTGTCGGCCAGCGACAGCCACAGGGGGATGCACTCGGCCGCCAGCCAAGCGAGCAACTCGCCGTAGATCCAGTCGGCAAAGGGGGCGCGGCACGCCTCGGTGTTGTGCAGGCGGACGCTGCGGACTTCGCCGGCGGCGTGGAGCTCGCGCAGTTGCGCCAAAGAATCCGCGCCCGGCCCGGCGACCCATTGGGGGACGAGGCCGTCGCCACGCCAAGTGCGCAGGGCCTCGTTGCCCTCAATCGCGCTGATGGTTTCGCCTTGGAGGTGGTAGATCAAGCCGCGCTCCACGCCGTGGCGCTGCATTTCCGCCCGCAGGCCAGCGGCGTCGGCAAACGGCGAGGGCCGGTCGTGGCAGTGGCCGACGCCGATGTTGGCGTCGAAGACCGGGACGCGGGCGCGGAAGCTCAGGTGCTCGGTGTTTTGCGTCGAGATCGGCTGTGATGCCATGGAATTTGCTCGCAGGGCTAGGAGATGTTTTCGCGCTGCTTGACGATGTCTTTGTATTCGAAGTACGGGGCCAATTCGAGCAGGTCGATGGTCTCGGGGTCGAGCCGCTGGCGGATGGCGTCTGGAAAGGGGCGGCGCTGACCGGTGAGCATGTGCTGGACGTTGTAGCGCAGAATGAGGAAGCGGCGGTCGCGGTCGCGGGGCTTCCAGGTGAGCGCGCCGTGCATGAGGTGCTCGGGCATGATGACCACGTCGCCGGCGCGGGCGCAGACATTGTGGACGCCCGGGGGCACGGTGTCGGCGACGTAGTCCTTGTCCTTGTCGTCTTCGGCACCTAGGTAAAACATTCCTTGGGGCCGGTCGAAGTGGGCCTTGTGCGAGCCGGGCAAGATGATGAGGCCGCCGTCGCCGGGCAAGACATCGCTCAAGTAAAAAAAGAAAATAAAATCCGTGCAGCGGACTTGGCCGTCTTCGAGGTAATAGCGCCGCACATCGGGCCGTTTGGAGGGTTGCCATCCGGCGTGCAGGTAGTGGAAGCCGTGGCCGTGGCGGTTATAGCCGAGGGTGCCGCCGTTGAGGCGTGGCCGGCGGTTGGTGAGTTCCATGAGGATCGGCCAAGTCGCCGGATGCCGGGTGAGCACTTCGAGGCTTTTGTCAAAGGCAAAGCCGTGCTGATAGCCGGTGAGGTCGCGGCGCGCGAGGTCCGCGCCGAATTCGGGCGGCCACTCTGCGGGCGGCATGTTGATGTAGCGGTCGGCCGCCGCTTGGGCAGGCGCGAGCTCCGCTGGGCTGAGTACGGCGCGCAGGTGGAGGTAGCCGGTCAAATCGAAGAAGTAGCGTTGGTCGGGCGTCATCATGGGGTTGGGCCTTTGTTTAGGAGGGGTAAGATAGCCGTTTCAACGGCACCGTTCAAGCGCCACTTCACTGGAATACAATCCCGCCCAGATGATTGTTTTGCATACCGGTTACATAGTCGATGAGCACCCACGTCCCGGCCACTACGGCTTCGCCCAGAATCAGCCCTAAAAAGAAGGGTTTGAGGTGATTCAACAGCGTCAGGCCGCCGTATTTGAGCACCGTGCTCTTGAGGAGCCAAGCGACAAACACGCTGAACCACATCGAGCCAAAGACGCAGCTAATCGGGAATCCGAGCGAGTGGATAGGCCACCACAGGAACCGGTGCTGGGCCGCCATCAACCCGCCCATGATCGCCGCGCCAGTGCCGATGTGCGCCCACGTACTCGGCCGCGGCTCGAATGGATTGAGAATACTTTTCTCCATGAACCGATAGGGATATTGCGCGACATTATCAAAATAAAATCGCGACAAATTAATGGCCCCGTACTGATAGCTTAGATAGAGGGTTAAGGCGACGACGCAGCCCAGCGTCAGGATGATCACTGCAACGATGGCCCCGAAGAGGCGGCGGCGATGGGGTAGGCTGATTTCGGTGACGAGTTTCAGGCCGTTGGCACAGGCGCTCATCAGCAAGATCAAGGTGTCCACGCTCCAGGCATAGCTCAGGGCCATGCCGGCCATGCCCTTAGTGCCCAACACGGTGCCCCCGACATTGGCGACGACGAAGTCCGGCCCGTTGGTCGGCGGAAACATCGACGCGACCCCACCTTGCGCGACGACGCGGGCAATGGTCATAAACCCGACAAATGCGCCAAACAGCAGCAGGGGAACAAAGGGCAGCGGAATGCCGGATTGCCACAGCCAGACTCCCATCACTAGGAAGCTGGCCACGGCTCCCCATACGGCCACGCCATAGGAGGTAATTTCATCGGCGTCTTCTACCTCTGGCGCACGGCCCAAGGCCTTGCGCAGCACGTTCCCTATATGGTGCCGACCCACCCACAGGGATCCCGCGACCAAGACGATCATGCCGCCCATGGCTTGGTGGATGATGATTGGGTCGGTGTACTGACTGTACGCGCCCATGGTCTCGTCCTTGCCCCCCCAAGCCAGCATCCCCAACAACCCGCGCTGCACCACATTCACGATGTAAAAAAAGACCAAGCCCAAGGCGATGTTCTGCGGTACGAAATAGGAGAATCCCACCATCGACAGGTTTAGACTCAAACCCAGCGACACCACGCCGCGGAATATCGACAAGCCACCCAGCGAGATGCTGACGGTAGGAACGACCACGAAGTAGTTGTGCAAAGCGTTGATCGAAGCTAGGACAAACGGGATGGCGAATCCCAGCCACATCAACCCGCTGCGGAATAGGGGTTTGATGGCTCGTCCGCGCCCGTCGTCGGCGATCATGGCCAACGGGAGCTGGACCATGGGATAGGCCAGACGCTCGTGCTCTACCCATTGCCGGCGCACGATCACCATCAGGCAGACCATGGCCAGAAAAAGGGCTAGGCCGAACATGGCCCAGTAGAGCATGGGGGTCGCCCAGATTGCCCATGGCACGGCCCCGGTCGGGTCGCCTTCGTAAAAGCCCCAGATGGCGTCGTGGCTTTGGGGCACCGGCCATTCGGGCATATAGGGCTGGACGATCTCGGCCCAACCGTTTTCTGGCGTAGCGTAGTAATAGGCCCCGGTGATTACCGGCAGGAGTTGCGCGGGCAGGCCACGGCTCGACAGGGTGTTGGCCAGCAGGATCAGGAAGAAGGCCACGGCTAATTCGCCGCGCTGCAAGGGCAGGCGCGGATGCAGCAGCTTTAAGAGCGGGTTTAAGAGGACGACTAGCAGAAAAAAGAGAAAGATCGCCGCGGGGGTCAGGTTCCACACGGCCAGTCCGGAGCCTTTGACGATCATGTCGTTGTAGGTCGAGCCGAGGCCGATGCAAAGGGCACCGAGCAGTCCGACGATCAGCGCCTTGGGCGTGCAGCCCTTGGTCGTCGGTGGAGAACGCTTTAGCAAAATGTTCCTTCCGCGTTTTGCCGTGCCCTTGACAACGCCCGTAGCCGCGTACGACCTTCCGCATACACAACAGGAGACCCTATTATGGAAAAAGTACCGCTTTGCGTCGTCGGCTGCGGCGGCATGGGCCATCGCCACATTCTGGCCTATAAGGTGTTGGAAGAGAGCGGCATTGGCAATGTCGAATTGATGGCCGTCTGCGACGTGCGCCGGGAGAACGCCGAGTTTGCCGCCCGCGAAGTGCAGCGGCTATTCGGGCGCGAGCCGCTGATCTTTACGGATATGGATTCGATGCTCAAGCGCGATGATATCTTGGCCGTCGATGTGGTTACCGACGGCTCAACGCACCACCAAGTGGCCGTGCCGGCCCTTCTGGCCGGCAAGCACGCGCTGGTGGAAAAGCCCCTCGGCATTACCATGCGCGCCTGCCAAGCCATGATCGACGCCGCCCACACCGGCAATGCCGTGCTGGCCACAGCCGAAAACTACCGCCGCGACCCGCCCAACCGCTTGGCGCGGGCCGTCGTCGAGTCTGGCCTGCTCGGGGATCCCTTTTTGATGATCCAGGCATCGGCCGGCGGCAGCGACCGCATAACCATTACGCCTTGGCGCCATCTCAAGGAAAAGGGGGCCATTGGCTTGGACATGGGCGTCCACTACGGCGACATCATCCAATACTACATGGGGGACTACGCGCACGTTTTCGGCGGCGGCTTCATTGTCGAGCCGGTGCGGCGCAGGCCGGAAGGCTACGACGATCACCCCCTCGAATCCTACCGCGAGCGGGCTAAGACCTATCCCGAAAGCGTAGAGGCCACAGGCGAGGATTCAGTGGTCGCGCTATATAGGATGCGGTCTGGTGCGCTGGCGCAACTCGTGTTGGTGGCGGGCCGCGGTGGTCGGGGACGGGAGCGCAGCGTCCACGGCCGCTGGGGCGCGCTCTATTCTCCCGGCGACCGCAATGGCCGGCCCGCGGTGCTGCGCTTGGAAGGCAAGGAGCTAAAAGGCCGCGAAATCCTCTCGCTCCTGCCGGACTTTCACCTCGACGAGATCACCGAGCGTCTCTTCGGTGCCGACGGCGTAGAATACGATCCGTCTGCAACATCTTTCTACGAAATCGACTCCCGACACTTGGCCATCGAGTACCACGACTTTGCCCAAGCCATACTCACCGGCAGCCAACCCGAAGTGGATGGCCTAGGCGGGATGCAGGCCGTCGCGGCGATTGTAGGAGCCTATGAGTCGGCGCTCGCCGAGCGTTCGCTGTCTATGGAGGAGATTCTGAGCGGAGCCGTGCGGGCCTATCAGCAGGACATCGACGAGGCTCTTGGGCTGGCCTAAGACGATCCGCAGATGAACGCAGATGAGCGCCGATGTGGGGTGACATTCACGGCCTCTAAAGGGTCGTCACCATGACCCAAAACGGTTTACTGCCCACTTCGTAATCCGCGATGGGCTGTAGTGCGCCGCTGGTTGCATCGACCTGATAACAGGTCATGCGGTCGGCTGCTTCTCCGGCGCAGTACAGGTACGTGCCGGTCGGGTCGATGTTGAACGAGCGCGGGCTGGCCGGCACTGGGTAGTGCCCAAACGGGCTGAGCGCGCCCTCGGCGTCGATGTTATAGCCGACGATGCTGTCGTGGCCGCGATTGGATGCGTAGCACCACTGGCCGTTGGGGTGGATTTCGACGTGGGCGGTGTTCCCGCCTTCGGCGTAGTCCGCGGGCAGGGTCGAGATGTCTTGGAAGATGGAGAGGGTGCCGCCCGCGGAGTCGAAGCGGTGGGCGGTGAGTGTGTTGGCCTGCTCATTGACAATGTACGCGACGTCGCCGAGTGGGCGGAAGCATATATGCCGGGGGCCGGGGTCGCCCGCCGGCGGAGCCAGCACGGACGGGTCGTTGGGCGAGAGTTGGCCGGTGCTGGCGTCGAAGCGGAACTGGCTGGTCTTGTTGTTGGGGCAGACGTGAGGTACGAAGACAAAGCGCTCGTCCTCGGTCAGCAGGACGGCGTGGCCCCTGGGGCCGGTGTCGATGCGCTGGACGAGGTCGCCGATGGCCCCGTCGTCGCCTAGGCGGTGTACCGTGACGCCGCCCCCTCCGTAGTAGGCCGTCAGCAGGAAGCGACCGGCGCGGTCGGTAATCAGGTGGGCGGGGATGTCGATGCCGGTATCCACCTTGTTGATCAGGGTCAATTCCCCCGATGCGGTGTCGAGGCGGAAGCTGGCGAGGGTCGTGGACATGACGTGGGCGTCGTAGAGCACGGGACGCGACGGGTGCAAAAAGAGCGCGCCCGAAGGGCCGTGTGCTGGACTGGTGGCGCGCAGTTCCAATGCGCCCGATTGGGGGTCGAGGTCGTAGAGTTTGATGGCTTCGTCGCCGGTGAGCGAGACGAAGACGACGGGTCGTTCTTGTGCGGTCATTGAGGTTTGCTCCTTTTCGGCCTGTTTTCCAGTTACATGGCTGTTACGTAGGTTGACGAGCTCACGGTTCTTATCTTGTAACTGAACGCGCTGGTCGTCATAGAACAAAGAGAAGGCTGACTCCTCGATAATCTTATCCTTATCCAAGTCGCCAACTTTCCAAAGCTCTAGATAGATTAGGCTATCCTCACATACTTCTCTGTACCGACAGAAAGCCTCTTCCATTTTGCTACGCGCTTGATTAACCGACTCTGCTACGTACTCTCTAAACTTTACTTGAATAGTGCTGAGGGACTCCATATAGACCCTAGTAAGAGATACCAAATCGATCTGGTCGTCGCTTGAGATGGTATCGAGTTCCCCGGGTTTAAAACCAGCGGTGAATGACGATTTTAACGATCCGAATTTTAACGAGAACGCGAGCTTTGGGATTGGATCATCAAACGAGTTCGCCCGACTTGTAGAGAAACTAAACCAGTGAGTTGCTAAGCTCGAGTGCAGTACTTCATTTCGGAGATCCCACATGAACTTATATTCCGGTTTATCGGCTTCAGCATCGCAGAACGACTTAATGTCGGCCTTCACTTCTTCAACGGCCTGGCCTCTCATGCAATCGCCTCCCCTCTTCTGAAGATGTTCAATATGCAGACGGGCTGTTGCCAAAAAATTTACCATTCGCCGATCTAACGAGAGTGTTACGTTAAAAAAATCATCGTCCGAAACGTTCCGTACCATGCTAAGCGTTGCCCACGCTAGCTGCTCATTTTCCAGATCGATATAGTTTGAGATCAGAATTTCATAGCTCTCCTCAAGGGACAGGCAGTTTGATAGAACCTTACTTGACTCCTTGTAGTCCTCGTATTCGTTCTCATCGATTTCAAGATCGGTCGCTCCGAACGTCGCACGAGTTAAATAGTATTTCATAGAATCAGTCCCATTTTGAGGTATATTCAAAAGTTGTGGATGCGGGATTGAGCGCACAACGAGCGTATCCTACGTTTTAATAGCGCTCAACCTATTAAACGTCCTCGCTTCTGCGGGGGAAAGGATACCTCGTCCTGCAAGAATATACTGCCGCTGAGGTGGCTACGCTAATCGAGGAAGAAACCCAAAGCAGCTTGGAAGCCATGCTGCGCGAAGGGGCTCGTCGGATGTTGCAGGCGGCTTTAGAGTTGGAAGTGGAGGCCTATATTGAGCGGAACAAGGCGCAGCGCGATGGGTCGGGGCACCAGTTGGTGGTGCGCAATGGCCGTCACCCCGCGCGCGAGGTGGTCACGGGGGTAGGCAAGATTCCTATCCGCCAGCCCCGGGTTCACGACCGACGTGCTGAGCACCACTTTACCAGCGCGATTTTGCCGCCCTATCTGCGGCGCAGCCCCTCAATTGACGCGCTGATCCCCGCCCTCTATCTCAAAGGGGTGTCCACCGCGCAATTTCCCGCGGCGTTGAGCGCGATTTTGGGCGAGGGCGTATCCGGGTTATCCCCGGCCAATATCGTCCGGCTCAAAGCGCTTTGGGAGGAGGAATACCAGCGGTGGCACCAGCGGGATTTGACCGACAAGCACTATGTCTATATCTGGGCTGACGGAATCTATTTCAACGTCCGCTTGGCCGCCGATCGGCCCTGCGTGTTGGTCGTCATTGGGGCCACCCGAGACGGCCGCAAAGAGCTGGTCGCCATCGAGGACGGCCAGCGCGAGAGCAAACTGTCGTGGCAGGCGCTCCTCCAAGACCTCAAAGCCCGGGGGCTAACCCAGGCCCCGGCGGTGGCCATCGGCGATGGCGGGTTGGGTTTTTGGGCAGCGTTGCGGGAGGAATATCCGGCTACCCAAGCGCAGCGCTGTTGGGTTCATAAAACGGCGAATGTGCTGGATACCCTGCCCAAAAGTCAACAGCCCAAGGCGAAGGAACTGATCCACCAGATCTATGGGGCCGATACCCGCGCCGAGGCGCTGGATCAGTATGATCGGTTTATCGCCTTGTATGAGGCCAAATACCCCAAAGCCTGCGACGGCCTACAAAAAGATAAAGACGCCCTGTTTACCTTCTATCAGTTTCCAGCCCACCACTGGCGTCACCTGCGCACCACCAATCCGATCGAATCAACCTTTAGCACGGTGCGCCACCGCACCCGCCAGACCAAGGGCTGTGGCTCACGCAAAGCCACCCTGATGATGGTCTACAAACTGGTGACCGAAGCCGAAAAAAAATGGCAGCGCTTACACGGCTATAAGTGGCTGAAAAAAGTCGTCGAAGGCGTGGAATTTAGCGATGGGATCATCAAAAAAGCCGCCTAATGCACTAGGATACGCTCGGCCCTGATCCACAACATTTGACAATATCTCTCCCATTTTACGGAGTAATTACTTGAAAACGACGGGTTTACCCCAAATCGAGATTTTCTAGTAACGCTTCTCATAGGGAAACTAGAAGAATACTGATTGAAAATCGGGATTTTCCATTTCCAAAATTTAATCTGTATAACTCGTTGTTGGGCAGTCAGTTATGAAAATAGTAGGACTGAAATCTGTCGTTTTCAAGTAGTTAGATTATCGATTTAGTTCATTCCGCCATTCTAGTATTTTTTTGAAAACGGCATTAAACTGTTCTTTCTCAGTATGCGACAAATCAAATAATATATTACCCAATGGATAATCATCATTGACAGAAATAGGATGATCATTAATAGAAACCATCTTAAAAATAGCCTCGATCTTTTCTTTACGATTACAAGATTTATCTAATGGCCATTCACTATTATGCTTCCAGTAATTGGCTGAGGCATCAACTATTTTCACGAAAGTATTACCACTTTCGTGTTTCGGCCCCTTCGGCAGCACATCTTTTTTCTCTTTTTGTAAATTCCCGTACACGACTGTCATATAGCCGTCCTAAATCATTTAAGTGCCAAATTATATTGGCTTAACTTAGGGAATTGGAAGTATTTTTTCTGTCGAATGCCCTTGACAAATAGGTCTTTAATCTGTTCAAAACAGGTGGTCCATACCGCATGGGTACGGACAAAAGTCTTGCCTTTTAACCAGATGTCTTCGACCGGGTTTTCTTGCGGTGTATAGGGCGCTAATCGCGTACAGCATATCTTCCATTCATCAGGCGGTAGATCGGCCTGCATCGTTTGTAGAAAATCGCGCATGGCCTGTTGGTGATGATAGGACACCCCATCCCAAAAGATCAATAACTTTTGTCCGGGACGCTGTTGTTGTAGGTAGCGTATAAAATCGACCGTATAGTGTGCATTGGCCTTGGGATATGGTTGCATGAGAAAGGTGCCCTTGACTATATCCAACGCCCCATAATAGGTTTGTCGTTGCCGTCCATTTTCAATGGCCACCTCCAGCCGTTGGTCTCGACGCCCCCAGCCATAGCCGCAGGCATCGCCCCAGTGTAGATGCGATTCATCGATGAAAAAGGCACTGACTTGACCCGCTTGGAGTTCGGCCTTATGCTCGGTTAGTTTTTTTTAATCGCTTCGCGTTTAGAAAGCCCCTGTTGGGGATCGGTCTTGGGGTGCCGAGCTTGGGCCTTTTTCCAGCTATAGCCCGCCTGAGCAAGCAGATCGTAATAGCTTTGCGATGAGCGAAACACGACCCCAAACTGCGTTTGGATATAGGAGGCTAATGAGGCGACCGAAGGGTGCGACTGGGTCGCTAACCAAGCGTTGATTTGGGCGCGCTGATCCGCCGACAAATACGGCTGTGAGCCTTTATAGCCTAAGCGAAAACAAGCGACCCCTTCGGCCAGATAGCGCTGCTTCCACGTACTGATGAAGCTCGACTGCACACCGAGAATCGCTTGAATCGCACCTTGTTTAAGCCCCAAAAGCGTCATCTGAACCGCTAACGCCCGTTTCAGTTCGCGGGCGTCGGGATTGCTCGCGATAAACGCCGATAAAGACGAATCCGAAACCATAGAAAACACTCCTAAAAAAGAACAAGCATGAGAAAACATAGAAGCAAGATAAGAAAAAACCAAAACCTCTCAAGTCATTTAGGACTGCTATATATTGTTGAAGCACAACAAAACCAAGTCCTACAATGTGCTCTATGATCTCAAAAATTCTCTCATCGTCGATATGACTATTCTTTATTAGAGGCCATAATTCATCAATTCTCTCATCGATTATACTTATTAATTGACTAGTCAGCCCTTTTCGGTAATCAATAATATAATCTGTAAGAGAACCTGTGAACTCTTTCTCACCCATATAGATATATCTCCTGATGGTAATCGACTATTACAGTTCCTGTCGGCGTTGTTGCATGAATCTTATCGGGGATAGCCTTGTGGAATGTTGTTTTTTGGTCAGTTGCTTTTTTTATTCTACACGACTCAGGTTTGCCTCCATGGATCATTCGATTGAGGATGGCACAGCCCAAGCGACTTTCGACCTGTTGATTGGCCCAGCTACGCGCCTTCAGATTGTCGTCGATTCGCGTCTTTTCGTATTCAGCTAACCTTCCGTAATAAAATCTCTTCAACCCACGAATTAGTCTTCAATATGGCGGATTATCCCCGCGCAACCTGCGTATAAAAGAACCTTTGTTTTTGTCTGTTTCGCGATACCATATATGCTCGGCAAACCAAGGGGCGGAATTCCCTTCCATCCAATCCCCATCGTTTTCGAGAAAGATAACCTCATCCTTGTCCAACAGCACGGCGGTGTTGGTATCGTGGATCTTAAAAGCTTCGTAGCTGTAGTCGGTATAGTTTGACTCAAAATGGGACTGCAATCCTATTGGTGTTCCGTAACCCCCTTCTTTAATAAACATTTCCTCGAAGTAGATCGTGCTGGCGTCATGGTAGCTAGACAATCCCCTTGAAGTCCGCAGACTGTCTATTGCCGCTCTCGTTTCTTCGGTTTCATCTGTTGTGCCGTAGTCGTGCAACCGTTTTTTAAAGATGGCGCTGTCGTAGAAATAGTAGCGCGTGGCTTTGCTTTCTAATGTTAGGAAGACCAGCGCGTCCCGCCTTTCGCTCTTTGTAACAACAATAACGCCTTTGGCTTCGTATTCTTTAAGCGGTGCTCTGTCTTTATAGAAGTCGGTGAAAGTAAAATCATAAACACAACCGTAGGGCCCGGACCCGGGTTGGTCGGCGGGCGTTGGAAACATATTCCGCCAGTTCTCGACAATCTCTGGCTTGAACGCCCGATGTGCAATAGACAGTCTGGCCCATGTTTGATGCACATTGGCTTCTCCTATTGTCCCCCACCATGTCCCCGCTATTGAGTGCGTTGAACAGTCCCCTTCTAAGGCACCCAGATCTTGCTTGTAAGTGGCAAGGATCGCAACGAATAAGACGAACATTTTCAGCATGATACACCTTCTTGGTTAAGGGCGACACAAGGCGGACTACAACCGCTGGCGCTGGCCGATATGGGATTTTTCCGGCTTGCAAAACTTACAACCTATCGGGAGTATGACAACCATGACCGAGATTTTCTCCTTGGACGAACGCTTAAGGTTAGACCGGCTCGAGTCGGGGCCGCCACACAGCGTAACCGAATTCAGTGTAATAGGCGTTATCGTTGTTCTGATTTTAATCGTTTCTCCAAGTACTCCCGGGTCTTTGGAAGCATCTCCATAGTCTCCTTAAGCGATTTTTTTCTCAGAGGTTCGAGTGCGGCCGTTAGTACCTCGGCAAAATAGCGACGATCTTTAACCTGCTCGCGATACTCGTGCGCTTCGGCAGAAAGCCCAACTTCGTCGAGGATGATGGCAATCCTGTCGTAGAGTTCGATATTCTCCAGCATCACCCTCTCCAAGATCGTGAATAACGGTTCCTGCGTAGGGTCTTCAGCGAGCGATTTTTGCAGGGATTCAGCCGCCTTACGATAACCACCGTAAAGAGATATTACGGCTATTCTATTGTAGATCCTCGCTTCTATCCGCGGCTCCATATATCTGGCAAACGCCCTCCTCACCCCTACGTATTCATCTAACGCCTGATCAGACTGGCCTTGCGCTAGCAGGGAATCCGCACGCCCCAGTGCCTTGAGAATAGCCATCGCTTCATCTTCACCGTTGGCCGGGGTTGCGATCCCGATTACAGTAACGATTAATACTATGAACCTCATACTCTACACCTCTTCCGTAATAAAGTCATGCGTCTCTCCCGAACATTTCTTCTATCTCCGGTCCGCCCATGCTGTCGAAGTCGTCGGGGACTTTGATCTGGCCGGCCATAAAACCCAACCGACGAGACGCCGCCGTTTGGACGGCTCGCTTGCGGACGAGGGTTTTGAGGTAGCCCCGGACCAGTGCCGACACGGATGTGCCCAACCCCGCCGCCCGAATGCGGGCGAGCCGATGGGTTTCTTCATCTACAGATACGGTAATGTTCTTCATGTTCATATCCTCACATATCTTAAAAAATTGTGACTTATTGTAGTATAAGCAATAAATGTTAGCATAAATGTCTAAACATAAAGATATAAGAAACAAATACTTATAAAATCAATTGCGTCTAACTTATGCCAAAATTATGCTTTTTGGCCGATTATTCATTGTTTTGGCATAATTCCAGATGGAGGTCCCCCTGGATACCAGCGAGCGGCGCTAGTGTTCCCTACTTTGTGGATCTGTCCCTTAATCCTCAACTCTTGAAGTAATTTCTGAACTTGGACGTACGAGAGGGCTGGCAACACCTGCCTCAGTTCCCGCAACTGGCTCCCTTCTTTCCGGTTATCTTGAATGTGCTTCAGCAGCAACTCCTTGTTCGTCTCGCGGTCCAACCCACGCTTGCGCGTATAGACCCCTGCCTGACCGATGTGTCGGTATAACTGTCGGGACAACAGCAGCCGCACGCCCCGCCCGCGTCCGACGCGCTCGATGATCCCCCGTTCCAGCAGATGCCCAATTCTTGGTTTAAAGTAGTCGGAAATAGGCTGCTCGCGGTGGACGAGATCGACCACCAGCAAATCGTCAAGGGCAAATGCGGCCACTTGTTCCCGACCAATCTCTTCCAGAAAACGCAAGAACTCTGAGTCTTGAATATCGCCGTGCAGCGTGAGCCATACGGAGTGGGCATCCGTATGGGAAAAGTCGGGCAATGGCTTACTCTGCTGAATGCACTCGCGGAAGATGCGGTCAAACCCCTGCCCGGCCCGTTCGACCAAGCCGCATTTGCCGAGGACTTCGGCGATACGGCGATTGCGCGGATTTTGTTGCCGAAGAACGTTCTCAGGAGTGATGCCGGCTGGGAATCCGCCGGGGCTGACGATCTCGATGCGTCGAGGATACTGGCGCACGAAGATGGAGCCTCCGTGGCGATAATCGCGGTGACTGACCGCGTTCAAGACGGCCTCGCGAACCACGCGCTCGTTGAACGTGGGCACGTCCCAAATAAAGAATCCCTGCTGAAAGTGTTGCAGGTCGTTGCGTTGGTTGACAAGTCGCCAGATCTCGTCGAGTACAGGAAGAAAGCCCTGTCTGAATTCACGTCGTTCCGCCGCCGGTCCCGGCACTTCATTGGAACGGTATTCAAAAATAAGCTCTGCTTGGGCGACATATTTGCCTAGGGCTTTGCGCGTGCCCAGCAGGATCAGCACCGCGTACGTCACCTCGCCATCGACGAGCAATTCCGCATCTGTTAGGAGTTGCTCTACGGGGCGGGTAGAAATGTCTTGGTCTGGTGACTTCCGCTGCCAAAGTTGACGCAGAATATCCACAGCAGTCGGATCGAGATCGTCTAATCGGGCAGGCGTACAAATCTCAGACGAGAAATCGGGGCTAGCTTCGGCAAAAATGCGCTGGAGTTGATCCGGCGTCATGGGAACAAGGGCCTCTCCACCACGCATCCAATACGCGCCTTCATACTGCATAGGCACACCAATCGGACGAGTAGGGATTTGAAAGACCAGAATCCGACCGTTTGGATGCTGAATTTCCTCGACCTCAATGCGCAACCGCAGTCGCTCAACCAGACCGGCCTTCGTCCGTTCGAGATCGGGAAAAGCCCGGCTACCCACCACCGTGCGCGGCAGTTTATCCGTTACGCCGAGGATCATCCTTCCGCCGCCTTCATTGGCGAGGGCGACGCAGTACTTCACCAAGGTCTCGAAGTGAAAATTAGCCTTTGCTTCTTTGAACTCTAGATGCTCGTCTTCCTTGGCGTTCATCCAAGTTTGGAGTTCATTTGTGGAGACGGTCATACGCAAGCTCTTCTGTGTGGATATCCCACCGTTTCCGGTGGCTCAGGCGCGTTCACCGCGTTGGGCAGATTAGCTGCCGCCCCGCGCACGTTGATCTTGCACTACATCGGCGATCAGGCGGGTGCGGTATTCCACTTTCAGGCTAAATTAACGATGCGGAATGTAGGTGCAAGGATGACGACGAAGGAATGGCGAGGCGCACATCGCACCCGGCCATGCGCTGAGAGGCGCGGGAGTTTCTCTTGAGTGGTGGGCGAGGTCGGAGCTAATAGGCGATTGATTCGAGCGCGACAAGAAGCTATACTACCCACCCCATCAATCTACCTCGCCTGTATCCTCATGCCTACTCCCCACCGCCAGACGACGATCATCGTGCTCTTCAGTGCGTTGACGGTCCTCGCCAGCATGGGGATTCGCCAGTCGTTTGGCCTCTTTCTACAGCCGATTAGCGATAGCTTGGGCTTGGGGCGCGAAGTGTTCAGCCTGGCTATAGCGCTGCAAAATGTGGTCTTCGGCCTGCCCCTGTTCGGGATGATCGCCGACCGCTATGGGGCGCGGTGGGTCGTGCTCGGGGGCGCGCTGCTCTACGCGGCCGGGTGCCTGCTGGTGCCGGCTAGCAGCGGCCCGCTCGGTTTATATCTGACGCTGGGCCTCATTATTGGGCTAGGGCTCGGCAGCACGACGTATGTGGTCGTGCTGGGAGCCGTCGCCCGAGTCGTGCATCCGGCAAATCGCAGCACGGTGTTTGGCATCGTCACCGCGGCCGGTTCGTTTGGGACCTTCGCCTTAGTGCCCGGGGTGCAGTGGGTGATTGTCCACGCAGGTTGGCAAGCGTCCTTTGTGGTCAGCGCGGCCCTAATTGCCTGGGTTGTGCTGTTGGCGTTTGGCTTTCCGCGCCGACCCAGCGAACACGCGGCCCGGCCGCACGGCGAGGGTACGCTGCTGCAAGCACTGCTCAGGGCGCGGGGCCATTCGGGCTATTGGTTGCTCAACGCGGGGTTCTTCGTCTGCGGTTTCCACGTCGCCTTTATCGCCACGCACCTGCCTTCGTTCCTCACCGACGGTGGCCTGTCGCGCATGATCGGGGCCACGGCCTTGTCGCTGATTGGCCTGTGCAACATCTTCGGCTCGTCTTTGTTCGGCTGGCTGGGCGACCGCTACCGCAAGAAATATCTGTTGAGTGCGCTCTACTTCAGCCGCGCCGTGGTCATCGGCTTGTTTCTCTTCGTTCCCCTGACCAGCTTTTCCGCCTTGCTCTTCGGTGGCCTAATCGGCTTCTTGTGGCTGGCCACCGTGCCGTTGACCAGCGGGACCGTGGCGCAGATATTCGGGGCGCGCTACCTGTCAACGCTCTACGGCATTGTCTTCTTTAGCCATCAGGCCGGCAGTTTCTTGGGCGTCTGGCTAGCCGGCCGGCTCTACGACGCGACTGGGTCGTACGATCCCGTCTGGTGGTTGGCGATTGCCCTCGGCGTGGTGGCTGCGCTGCTCCACCTGCCGATTGCCGACCGCCCGATCCAATCCTCAAACGCATAGGACGACGCTATGACTGCTAGTTTTAAAGAAATGACTACATTTTTCAGGGAAATTGGCGCTGCCGATGTGGGGCATACCAACAAGACCTACTTGGCTCACTGCATCGGCGTGTACGGCGATATGAAGAAGTGGGGAGGCGACGATGTGATGTGCCATGCCGCGCTCTTTCACTCCATATACGGCACCGAGATTTTCCAAGATTTTGCCCTGCCTGTTGAGCGCCGCGCTGAAGTGCGGGCACTCATCGGCGAGCGGGCCGAATACTTGGCGTACGTCAATTGCGCCATGGTGCGCGACACTTTTGACGCCGCCGTGGAGCAACACGGTGCTCCCTACGTGCTCCAAGACCGCTTGACCGGCGATTCCATCGAGATGGACGAACAGGATTTCAACGATCTAGTGACGATCCACCTATGCGATTGGCTGGAGCAGGTGGCGCGGTGGGGCCAATGGGACTATCGCCGCGCCGCATTCGAGCGCATGGCGCAGCGCTTGGGCGGCATCGCCGAGGAGCGGTTCGCCGAGGTTTTCGCGGGTCGTCTCAAATAGATACCGAGAACAGCTTGGCTTTGTACAGGTGAAAGCGGAGGCCGACGTTTTCGCCTGCGAGGGCCGCTAGGTCGGCTTGACCCCGCCAGCGCGCTGCCTCGGAGATGGAGTCCCCCGTGAGGGGTTCGGCCTCGGCGAGCGAAAAGCCGGGGTGGGCTTCTACCGGCTGGGGTGGCGTGTGAATGGTCTGGACGATTTCGGCCTTGATCCAGCCGTCTGGAGCCGTGCGAAAGTTGAGCAGCAGCTCGCGCCCGCAGCAGGGCCGCTCGATGAGCGTGACCCGCCCCTCGCCTTTGGCCTCTATCCCCGCGAATCGGTCCGGTTCCCAGCAGGCCCAGCGAAATTCCCCATCCTCGGGGTACGACGCGGCGCCGCGGCGGAGGAAGTCGTGGCGGCGTTGGTAGCCTCTAAAAGGCAGCCGCCAAGTGCCGTTGGCAGCGATGAGATTCGGGCTGGCGTAGAGCTGGCCATACGTTCCCCCCTCATAGGTGCGGTCGATGATGGGCTGGCGGAAGGGCCGGATCCATTGGTGGTTATCGTAGCTGACCGCGAGCTGGACATCGACCGTAGAGGCGATCCGATGATATATCGACGGAAACATCAGGTAGCGCGGCTGCGTGCCGGGGTACGGCGTGTAGCAGGGGTTGTAGATGTCGTCGTCGAGCGCGTCCAAGGGGTCGGGCAGGAGGCAGGGGCGCGGCTCGGCCAAGGCTGCAAACTGCGCGCCCGAAACGCGGCGCACCAAGCGCCGGCGGTCGATATGGCCGCGCAAGTACGCCACGTATTGCTCTTGGTGGGGATCGTAAATGCAGAGGTTGTGGGTGTCTAGCTGGGTCGCGCCGGCGTTGAAGACGGGCGCGCTGAGGTTGTGCCAGTGGATGCCGTCGGCAGAGGTCGCGCCGAGGAGCTGCTGCCGAATCTCAATGCCACGGGCCTTTTCTCCGGCCGACACATCGCCCAAGTCGCGGGCCGCGAGCAGGGCCTTGAAGCGCGTGGAGTCCATTTCCGGGTCGGGCTGGCCATCGCGGAAGTAGTTCGCCCCCGGGCCGACGGCCTTGTAGCGCTCGGTCGCCGGGGCGCTGGGGTCGATGAACACCCAGCCGAGGGGATGGTCGCGGCCCGCGCTGAGGATGTTGTTGCGGGTAGAGCCTTCGTACTCGCACAATCCCAAATCCGGCCGCTGCCAGGTAAAGCCGTCGTCGCTTTCGGCGTAGCAGACATACGTGCGCGCGATGTCGTCCAAGCGTTGCACTCCGTACCAGAGGCGGTAGCGCCCTTCGTCGTGGAGCATGGCGTTGATGTGGAGGTTGGCTCCTTGCTCATAGGGGCGTTCCTTGTGGAAGAAGACCGCGGACTTGCGCGCTAGTTCGGGCACGAGTTCAATGCCTTGGGGCGGGTCCTGCGACCAGATGGTGCCGTCGTCTTCGAGCTTGCGGTGGGAGGGCCAGATGCCATACCAGTCGAGGAAGGGCGTGGGTTGGGATTGCATGAGCTAACCTCGGGCGTTTGCGCCGGTTAGGTCGCTGAGGAGGACCAGCTCGCCGCCGCTTTCGGCCGAGGCATTGGCCCCCAAGACAGCGGCTAGGCTGTTGAGGGAAGGGACGTAGGGGCTGCGCGGCATGGACGGATCGCCGGCTTGGACGGCGGCGATAAAGGCGCGGGCTTGGGTGAAGAAAGCCCCACGCGATTGCGGCTCTTTTTTCGCTTCCCACACTACTTCGCCGTTTTCCGTCACTTTTTGTGGATTCCACTCGATGATCGAGTCGTCGCTGACGACGAGGATTTCGCGCTTGGAGTACTCGACGTTGCTCATTACCCGCGAGACGCTGGCGTTGGCGGTCAAGCGCCCCTTGAAGCGGTAGTTGACGTTGTACACGTGGGGGAGGTTCATCGGCTCAATGCACTCTTCAGGCAGGGATTCGACGTAGAAGGCCGAGACCGCCTCGATGTCGCCGAGAAAGTAGCGCAACAGATCGACGCTGTGGATGGTGTTTTCGACGAAGGAACCGCCGCAGAGTTCGTAGCGGCTGGTCCAGTAGCGGATGGGCTGGCCGCTGTAGAAGTTTTGGATTTGGGCGTGGCGCGGCGTGCGCTGCTGCAATAGCTCCAAGGTCGGCGCGGAAGAAGGCTCGTAGCGATAGACGAAGCCGACTTGGGATACGATGCCGGCCTTTTCGACCGCGGCGTTGAATTCGGCGGCTTGCGCTAGGTCGAGGGTCTGCGGCTTTTCGACGAACAGGGCGACGCCTTGGTCCGCGGCGATAAGCACCTCGTCGGTGTGTGCGGTCGGCGGAATGGACAGGTACACGGCGTCGAGTTCCTGCTCTGCGAACATCTGGTGGTGGTCGGTGTAGGTCGAGCGAGGCTTGTAGACGGCCGCTTGTTCTTGAAGGGTTTCCTCGCTTTTGTCGCAAAAGGCTTGGAAGACGACTTGGCCTTCCTCGGCGAGGGCAGCTAACGCGGGTAGGTGCGCCCTTTGGGTGATCCAGCCGAGGCCGATACAGCCGACGCGGACGGGTTTCATCTGCAATTTCCTTCTTATGGGGTGAGAGCTTCGATGCGGGCGATGAGTTCGGGAGACAAGTAGCGGCCGTCGGAAACGGCGGCGGAGACTTCGAGTTCGTTTATGGTTGCAGCGCCGGTGAGCAGCACCGAGACCTGGGGGTCTGACAGCAAGTAGCGCAGCCCGTGGTCGGGCATGTCGCCAGGCTCGTCGGCGAGCAGGGCTTCGACTTTTTCGAGTTTGGGATACAGCTCGGCAAAGCGGCCGGTCTCCTGCCAGGCGTCGCGCTTGGAGCCGAGCAGACCGGCGTGCAGCGGCGAGGCGAGGATGATGGCGACGTCGCGGGCGGCCGCGGTGGGCAGGAGGATCTCCTTGGCCGTCTGCACTAGTAGGTCGTATTTGAGGAAGGTGATCACCGAGACGAAGGCGTCGGACTCGGCGAGGACATCGCGCATTAGCACTAGGTCCGAGCCGGTCAGGCCGATGTGTTGTGCGAGTCCCTGCTCGCGAATTTCGAGCATGGCCTCTAAGGCGCGTCCCCGGCCGAATATCCCCTCCCAGCCCGCCTGTTCGGACTCGTGGAGTTGCAAAAGATCGACTGAGTCGCGCTGCAAGCGCAGGAGGCTGGCCTCAAACCCCCGCCAAACTGCATCGCGGGTGTAGTCGAAAGGCGCGGGATAATAGCCTACCTTGGTCGCCAGATAATAGGGCGCGTCAACGCCTTGGAGGGCGTGGCCGAGGACCTTTTCGCTGCGGCCTTGGCCGTAGAGCGGGGCGGTGTCGAAGTAATTGATGCCCAAGTCGAGGGCGCGCTTGACCATGGCGACCCCGTGCGCCACCGGTAGGAGGCCGTATTCCGGGCGTCCGTAGAACCAAGACCCGCCCATGGCGATTTCGCTGACTTGCCAGTTCGTTTTGCCGAATCGTCGGTATCGCACGCGTGCTCCGCTGTTGGGGCTAGATGGAATGGGGTAACTTACTGATGTTACGCACGGCTTCTTGGGTATGAGCGCAGCGAAGCGGAGTCGAAGCGTCTCTATCCTGCCAGCGCCTAGCGTACGGTCAGGACGATGCGTAACGTTAGTAACTTAGACACGGCGACGGCCGCTCGCCACTTTTCCACTCACTTGGAGACAACGATGCGCTACAGCTATATGGTAATCGACTTTGAGGATCTCGGAGGCGATTTCGCCGCCGGGTTGGACTTCATTCAGGACTGTGGGTACGAGGGTGTCGAGTTAAATCTGACGCCTGCGGTGCTCGGTCAATTAGACGCGATCGAGCGCGCGGTGGAGGCGTGCGGCTTGGTGGTGCCGTCGCTTTTGACTGGGGCTGCCTATGCCGAAGGATTGTGCTTGAGTGTGGCCGATCCGCATCGCCGCGCCGGTGCCGTCGCTAGGCTGCGGGAGTACCTGCCCATTGCCCAGCGTTTCAACGCCATCCTCGTCGTCGGGCTTTTGCAGGGCTTGCGCACGGACGAGCCCGACGCCGAGGTGGCCAACGAGCGCATTGCGGCTGGTCTGCGCGAAGTGGGCTTGGCCGCTCAAGACGCTGGCGTGGACTTGGTCGTCGAGCCGATCAATCATTTGCAAGTGGGGTTTAACAATTCCGTGGGCGAGGTGCGCGCCCTGATTGAGCGCATTGGCGTGTCGGCTTTTAGGCCGATGGTCGATACGATCCACATGAACATTGAAGAAAAGTCATTGACCCAGCCCATTTTCGACTGCGGCGACGCGCTGCGGCACGTCCACTTGTGCGAGAGCAACGGCAGCGTGCTGGGCAGCGGCCACCTCGACTTCAAGGCCGTGCTCGCGGCCTTGGACGCCATTGGCTACGCGGGTTTTGCCTCGGTCAAGGTCTATCGCCAGGCCAGCTTGCGCGAAGCCGCGCCCGCGAGCTTGGCGTACTTGCGCGGGCTAGCCGGCTAACGGGCCGCCCAATACCCGACGAATACAGCGGGAATCCCCAGCAGCAGTTGCAGCCCAATGTGGACTAAGGCGGCTGGCACCTGACCTGCGCGCAGTATTTGCGCGGTCTCGTAGGCCACGGATGAAAAAGTGGTGAAGCCACCGAGGATGCCGACGAAGAGGAATAGGCGGAGCTGGGGCCCTAGGTATTGACGCTCTTCGGCCAAGCCACCCAAAAAACCAATGACTAGGCAGCCGACCACGTTGACCACGAGGGTGGCGTAGAGTGGGGTGCCCAACAGGCGCAGGGTCCCCAAGGAGACCAAGTAGCGCAACACGGCCCCAATGAAGCCGCCGCAGCCTACCAGTAGAATGCGATCCATGGCTTGCTAACAACGGCATCGTCATTGTCGCGGGCAAGCGGTGTAGGGACAATAACTTTTGCACGGAGGAAAACATGCCCGAGCGGACGCACGACCCAGAAAAAGTGAAAGAGGAATTCTCCACGCAGGGGTATTCCCTAGTCGAAGATGCAGTAGAACCGGAGATGGTCGATCGGTTGGAGGCCGCGGCCCGGCGGGTGTGGGCCAAGGTGCGCGCTGGCGAAGTGGACGTGGCCGGCAATGGCCCGGAGGCCACGGCCATTTTCGGCGTGATTGCCCCGGAGTTTGGGGAGCCGGTCTTTGCCGAGCACTTAGTGTCTCCGGCGATCGAACGCTATGCCAAGACTTTTTTGGGGCCGGACTTGCGCATGGGGCACGTGCATCTGTGGTGCGCCGATAAGGGCTACGATACGGGCTGGCACCGCGACATTGGGACGGGCAATCAGGACAGTGACGCGGAGCGGGAAATGGCCCTTATCACCCAGCCGATGACGGGTTTGCGGTGGCAATTGGCTCTTGTTGACGATCCTTGCCTGTGGCTGGTGCCCGGCAGTCATCGGCGCCCGCGCACGCCCGAGGAACACCACGCCTTAGCCGTGGATAGGAAGGTCGATATCACCGGCCAGGAGAACGTCTTTTTGCGAAGGGGGCAAGTGCTGTTCTGGAGCGGTTATACGATTCATCGCGGCCACCAACCGGCGCACCTGCCCCAGCGGCTGAGCATGACGGGTGCGCTGATGATCTACCGGCCAGACGAGCCGCAGACGGAGGTGGACGAGCGCTTTCGCTGGAAGCTGGCCGATAACGTGCGTGCCGTGCTGCCGCCGAAAGCCCAGGTTTACTACGACCGTTGGCGCGCCCTGCAAAAGGCCTAGAAGCCCAATTCTAATTGCTCAAGGTTCCGATTGCAGTTGCGGAAGTTTAAGACGAGTTCCGCCTGCCTGAAAATTCGGTAGTGTATTCGTTTGAAAATTAGGCAGCGACTTGGCGCTTGCGATAGCTGGCTGCGGCAGCGGGATTCGAGGCGCACTAGGCTCGCCGAGGTCAATCATACCTTTTTGGTCGGAAAGCACCAAAAAGGTATCGAAAAAGCCTTTAATATCACCGATAGTTACCATTAGTCGAAGTTAGTTGGCCTTTTGCCCAAGGGGACGCTATGCACTCACTCGCCACCACGACCCACACCGCGCCAGCCGTCGCCGTGGATACTCAAAAGCTGATAGCGGCCAGCGTTGCGCCCAACACCGCCAAAGCATACAGCGCCGCGCTTTCTCGCCTGTCCGATGCCTTGGGCGGCCAGCCGCCCACAGACGCCACCCTGGCTGATTACTTGGCCCAAGGGCACGGGGCCGGGCTTTCTCCGGCCAGCCTTGCGATCGTCGTTCAAGCCGTGCGCTTCGTGGAAAAGCTGGAAGGTCGCCCCTCGGTCGTCGGGCCGCTGACCACGCGCACCCTGGCGGGGATCCGCCGAGAAGGCAAAGGCCGGGGCCGAGGCCAGGTCGCCGCGCTGCGCTATGTCGATGTGGAGATAATCGCCCGAACCGCTGCCAAGCTGGGCACCTTAGCCGGGCTGCGTGATGCGGCGCTGTTCCGGGTGATGTCGGACGGGATGCTGCGGATAAGCGAAACCGTGGCAATCGACGTGCAGCACCTCGCTTTTGAAGGGGACGGCACGGGCCGGTTGACGGTGCCAAGCTCCAAAACAGACCAGGAAGGGGCCGGGGCCGTGCTGTTCCTCGGCCAGCCTACCGTTGCCGCTCTTCACGCGTACCTCGAGGTGGCCAGTTTCAGCGCGGGGGCGCTGTTCCGTCGTATGCGCCGGGGGGACCGCCTCGGGCAAGAGCGCATTACCGACAACGGGGCAAGGCTCGCAATCAAGGCCGCGGCCGTCGCGGCTGGCATTGAAGGGGCCAGCGGGCACTCCCTGCGGATCGGCACCGCTCAAGATTTGGCACAAGCGGGGGCCAGCACAACGGAATTGATGCAAGCGGGGCGCTGGGAAACGGCTAGGATGCCCGCCCACTACGTGAGGGGCCAAGCGGCCGGGCAAGGGGCGATTGCTCGGCACCGCTACCGGGAATAAGGCCGGGGGTAACTCGGCCCGTTCGTTGGCACAAGCGCCGGGGTGCTTTTACGAACCAGCCACGACTCGCGCTTTCAGGTCGCCGAGGCAGCAGGTGCGGATCTTCGATTTGACCGACCTGCGGCAGGGGGCGGTGGCTCGCGCCGGTCAGATAGTTCCTGGATGCTGGAAGCGTCTATGTCGGTGACGATCTCGGGGGTTGGATCGACTTCGGCCTAAGCCTTCTTTAATCGCGCTTGCTGAGCTTCCTCGCTGTGTTTTTTATAGCGGTTGCCTTCGCGGGGAACATCGGTTTGGCAAAGACCGCGATTGCGCGTTCTTTTGGCTCCACATTTGGGCATTGATTGCCATCCTGGGGGTTGGCAGCTTACCAACAGGGGGTTGGCAAGGGCCTATTGGCCAAGCCTAAGTCGTTATTTTTGCAACAGATTCAGCCGGTTGGCAGGCTGGCACCTACTGGAAAAAGGAGATGCGGTTGGCAGCTTCCAAAGGATACTTAGGTCTCGGCGCGCAGCGCAAGGGACAAGATTTGTCCAACATCATCGTCGGGTGGTTCTCCTACGAGGGACCAGTCTCCAAGCCTAAGCTGACTTTCAACGGCTGCGACTCCAAAAACATCGTATCAGCCTGTGAGGTCATCCACAAGCTGGCTGGCTTGGCCGAGCTGCAAAACGCCGGTCGCTGGTAATCGCCGGATATGCCGGGCCGATACAGCCGAGGCCAAGCCGCCGGGCTGGGGGCCGTCGCCCGCCTCAAAGGATCCACCGGAGATTGAGGGCCTCGCCTAGTGGATTATCCGAGGACGCGCTAGCGCTACGTGCTGAACCACGCGGACTTTCCCGGCAGCATCCCACCCCATCCCCTGATTATCCATAGGCCAGCCCCCAAGACCCAAACAGCCCCCCCTTGCTGGCCTATTCAAGCCCGACGACATGCCCCCTCCCATCACGTCCCCTTTACCGCCGTCTCCCGGTTGCTACGTTCACGCAATGGCCGCTTGCCCCCCATTGCTTTGACACCCGATTGACCTTTACCAGTAGGCCGAGAGAGCGAAGCAGCGAGAGAGAGCGAAGCAGACCCCGCCAGCAACCCGCCCATTGCTGAACTGCAACCAACAGCAACAGCCCAAAGGCCAAGAAATCACCAGCCCGTTGAAGGAGTAGAAGCCCCGGCGCTGAAAAGGCACGTCTGGCGAGAATTTTGGGGATGACGTTGATTGTCTGCTCACCCAAACCACAAGAGGAGGTAGCATGCTCGAAAAACTCACCGTTTTCTACGAAGAACACGGAATCTCGCCCTTTCATTGTTGTTCGCTTCCCAAGTGCAACAAGGCCAATTCCCCGCGCTTCACGGAAGCCAAGGCGAGTTACGTAGGCCCGCATTATGAAAAACGACAACTTCCGCGCTTGCTCTTCCTCTCGCTGGATTCTGGCGAAGGCTGTTCAGATCCAGAGCAACGCACAATCGAAGCCGTCCGCTGCCAAAACCTCGCCACGGATGTAGAGACACTGGAGAAGAACAAACATTGGTACCGCACCCACGAAATGGCACTCAAGTTGCTCTGCCAATTCAAGTGTGGCCTCAAGATAGCCGATACACCGCCCTACTTTGCCCACGTCAACAGTGCGAAGTGCTCCCAGAACAAAAAAAATAAACGGCAGGCTGACAGGACGTTGTTTGATGAATGCCGCCGCTTCATTCCTAAAGAACTACGCATCCTGAAGCCGGATATTGTGGTGACACAAGGCAACTGGGCGAAGGTTGCGATCTGCGAGAGTTTCACTGTCCAAGAGCATGTCAAGTGCAGTGTAAGAAGTGCCGACAACTACAAAAAGGACGCTCACTACGAGACCGGCTTCATCGAACTTGAGCCGGGTAGGTGCGCCCTCTGGCTTCAGACCTACCACCCCAACGCCCGCGGGTACTTCTATCCGCAGCGCAAACATTGCTGGCCTCTATATGCCAAAGCGGTCGGTCAATGGATGGGTCCATCATGGCCAGAGACCCGATAGCACCGGCCCCACCTACTCCCGATAATGCCGGTTCTCGGAAGTTACGCCGGCGGCTAGTCGGCCGCGATCGACGAGCCTTGACTACCGAGCAGGCCCGCGCCGCAAGCTAAGACGGCGTTACCCCTTTGTTTCGTAGTGGAGTTCGATATTAAGATCGACTCTTTTGTCTGTGAAAATAGAAAAGCGGTTGCTAAAGAGGACGTAGTAGGTATCCGCCCGAAAGAGGGGAATAGAAAAGCGGTCTGTCGTTACCCTTGTTGCTGAGAAAAAAGACCTGAAGTTATTCCCGTTGTAAAAGTTCTTGTAGCCAATTTCGTCCACTACATAGGCGTTAATGTCCCGACTACCGCCAGCGAGTACTTCGAAGTTGCCACTGAGCACGAAATTACGACCGTGTTCAAATTCGTCGTTGCTGATGGGGAATCGTGCCACGAAGAAATCGCCCGCATCAATCGAAGTTACTGCGTTGAATGGTCTTGATTCAGGTTCCCACGCCGGGGCTGTCGGCGCATCGCCGCAGGCGGTCAGTAGGAGCAAAAGGGGGAAAAGCATCGTCATATTCAGGCCCTCCAATGGCCAAAATTAAAAGACAGTCTTACTCCCGATAAAGTGAATTAGTCCAAATCTGAGCGCCCCTAACGGCCCTGAACCTCTTACCAATACTTAGATTTTTTCTGCTCCAATAGCTCAAGGTAGCGTCCGGCAAGGATTAGGGTCTCGGCCGCTTCGTTGTCGTCTCCCTCGGTAGCGCCCTCGGCAGCGCCCTCGCCTAATAGACGGAAAAGTAACTCGCAATTTTCCCGTAATTTTTGACGCTCTGTTTCGCTGAGCGTCTGGGCAAAGATAGCAAGGCAGGCAGCCGCTCCGGGGTTAGATTTCTGCATACTGCAATCCTTTCAAGGCAAATTGCCAGCGAAGTCGATGCCGACGATCCATCGGCACCAGCTTCGCCTTGATTTGTTGGTGGTGATGTGCTGCCGAGAATTTCCCGGTCCCGTTTAAACCCTGTCAAGGCCCTGTAATCGCCTCTAATGGCTGAGGCGGTTGGCCCATTCCTTTGGGTGCGGCCTGGTCGAGATCGACGAAGCGCGAGGCGGAAGCAAGGCCCCGGAGCTGGTTTGTGGGTAGGCGCAGATTTTTTACTACCGATAAGCCCGCTTGATTAGGATTCGACTTGATAATTACAGCACTATCCACACAAGGAGAGGTCGCGGAAGTCGAATTGAGAGCCGTTAAGTAAGTTGAGGATTCAGCGTCGGGCACCGTAACGACCCAAGACCTCGGCGGTCTCAGAAGCATTCACCATCGCCGCAAGGTGCAGCGGCGTGTTGCCCTCATTGTCTTTGGCGTTGGCATCGGCTCCCGCCTTGAGCAAGACCTCAGCCATCGCAACAGCATTCTTCACCGCCACAACGTGCAGCGGCGTATAGCCTTCATTGGTTTTGGCGTTGACATCGGCTCCCGCCTTAAGCAAAACCTTGGCTGTCGCAACAGCATTCTCCACCGTCGTAATGTGCAGCGGCGTAGCGCCCTCATTGGCGTTGGTGGCGTTGACATCGGCTCCCGCCTTAAGCAAAACCTTGGCTGTCGCAACAGCATTCTCCATCGCCGCAATGTACAGCGGCGTAACGCCCTCATTGGCGTTGGCGTTGACATCGGCTCCCGCCTTGAGCAAGACCTCAGCCGTCGCAAAAGCATTCTTCTCCGCCACAACGTGCAGCGGCGTATAGCCTTCATTGGTTTTGGCGTTGACATCGGCTCCCGCCTTAAGCAAAACCTCGGCGGTCTCAGAAGCATTCTTCACCGCCGCAACGTGCAGCGGCGTAGTGTCCCTATTGGCGTTGGCATTGACATCGGCTCCCTCTTTGAGCAAGACCTCAGCCATCGCAGAAGCATCCCACATCGCCGCAACGTGCAGCGGCGTATAGCCTTCATTGTTTTTGGCGTTGACATCGGCTCCCGTCTTAAGCAAGACCTCAGCCGTCGCAACAGCATTCTCCATCGCCGCAACGTGCAGCGGCGTAGTGCCCTCACTGTCTTTGACGTTGGCATCGGCTCCCGCCTTAAGCAAGACCTTGGCCGTCTCAGAAGCATCCCACATCGCCGCAAGGTGTAGCGGCGTGTTGCCCTCATTGGCGTTGACGTTGGCATCGGCTCCCGCCCTAAGCAAGACCTCAGCCGTCTCAGAAGCATTCCTCATCGCCGCAAGGTGCAGCGGCGTAGCGCCCTCATCAGTTTTGGCGTTGACATCGGCTCCCGCCCTAAGCAAGACCTTGGCCGTCGCAAAATCATTCATCACCGCCGCAAGGTGCAGCGGCGTACGGCCCTCATTGGCGTTGGCCCCTAGGCTCCCAAAGATCAAAGCCGCAACGAGTATTCCCCACATCAAAGTCGTCTCTTTCCTCCTTGAAGAAGGGCGTTGAGAAGCGATCTGAATATCCCCGTCAGGCCGCCCGCAATAATACTACCGATAAAGTAAATTTTCGTTAATGCCCGGGTGCTACCAAGGACCAATGGCTTCCTCGGTAAAGATTTCCCGCTCAATCGACACCATCTCGTAGTTTTTATTTATTGAATTTCAGGCATCGCTCGTAGAATTCTTTGTATCTGCTCCCTGCGGGAAGGATCAACTCTTCCCAAGACAGCAGCCCAAGTTTGATGACTTTGAGGGTTGGCGTGAACCACTCCTCAAACCAAGTCCGCTTAGAGCAGTCACCCCGCGCCTCGTAGGACTCGACGCGCTGCTCGACGCACCTGCGGATGGCCCCGCGTTCGACGATATCCTTCCCATCCTCGTCGCGGAATATGTCATCTTCGATCTGTTCTTGGGGTGCAACGACATAGAACGCCAAAGCAGACTCCATCGAGTCCGGTGTGCGCTGTGCTTCTTTCAACACTTGGGCAATGCAGGCGACGTTCCTTGCAGCTTGGTTGTAATCAGGCGCGTTTTTCGTGCCCGAGGATAGGGGGCTAAACATCTTGGCCTCAATGACGACGAACTGGGATGCATCCGCTGCAAGCGTAAGGGCTCCCTTGTGACGACAGCCGATGTCGAAGTGCCCGGCGACGCCATCGGCGCTCGTCCAGCCCTCACCGAGTCCACGGTAGCCTTTGAATTGAGATGGCAGGAGCGCCTCCGAATACCAGCGGGCACCAGAACGTAACGATAGTTCGTGGTCAGATTCAGGATGGGCTTCAACCCAGTCGAGCAACAACCGTAGCATCCAGCCTTCGTTGTAAAGCTCCGTGGGTCGAATCCGTCCCGGATTTTCATGTGCAGTCGACAATATCTTCGCTATTCGTTCGTGCATCGCAAATCCTTTTTGTGTTAGGTTTCTGCTCAAAAGTATAGGATCGACAGGACCGGGGAAACTTTCGCAGCTCCACCAACAAAAAATCTGCGCCAGCAGCTTCCGATTTCCCCGTCTTTGGCAGTTGCTATCCGCGTGTCGCTTGGGGCAATGGGGGGCTATGCTCCGGCCTCTCCTGCGGGTGCCCACTGTTCGGCTCTCTCTCCGGCCTCAATGCGTGCAGTACCGGAACACTTCATTGGGGGAGGGAATGAAGCGACGGCGTGATAGGGAGCGCGGCGCAGTTTGCCGCGCGTAGGTTAGAGCCTAGCGCAGTTTGCTAGGCGGACAATCGGGGGCGGTGGTAGTGATGGGTTGGGGATCGTTATAACGACCGCTACCAGAGAGAAAAGACGAATTAGTAAACGTGTTATCATTAGTCTATCTCCGCTTTCTTTCCGCGAACCCGGACAATCGCGCGAAAACCAACGCCAGAGCAAAGCCCAAACGGTCGTCAATCTCGATTGGTGGTCAAGGCGAAAATCTCGACCTCACACCCCACAGCTATTTCCAGCTTTTCAACGACGAACTGCGACGCGTCGAGTGCCCGTCCTTGGGCGCTGATGCCGACCAGATTCTCGCCGGCCGCCAAGAGCATCCCCTCGACCGGCCAGACCAACCAGCCATCGTCCACGGTCGGCTGTTCCAGCAACGCATTGTTCAGCCGTATCTGCACGGTTCGTTCCACCCCTTGCGCCGCCGGGATATTGACGAGTTCTCCGTCGGGATGACCGATGGTCGCTACTTGCACCGGCGGCAGGCGTTGGTCCGCGGGCAAGTCCGCTGCGCCCGGATCGGATAGCAGGAGGCGCAACTCGGCTGCGGCGATGCGCTCGGCGGCTAGGTCGAGCCCCACGTGTATTTGCAGCAGGAGATCGGTGTGTCCGTCGTTGGGCACGGCCGCGGGCAGTTGGGCCAGCATGTTGGTGTTGGCGTAGTTGTGCCTCGGGGTTGCCCAATCCTCGGGGTTGGGTATCACGGTGGGGCCGTGTCCGCCCCCGCGACGCTGGACGACGAAGCGCTTGGCCTTGGCGACGAGAGTTTCGACCGCGCCTAACTCTTGGTAGGCTTGGCGATGGCTGGCCCAATCTTGACCGGCGTACGGGGTGTCGGTTGCGTAGTTGAAGTTGAAGGTGTGGATGCCGTCTGCGCCTTGACGCCACCAATTGGCCACCACTCCGCGCAGCACCTCGATGCCGGGATTTTGGTAGCCGTCCGTAGCGTGGTGATCGTCGAGGGACGGATAGAGCTTGACCTCGGTGCCCGCGACCACGTGCCGGAAATCCGCCAAATCCACCTCAAAAGAGCGCACGCCGAGAGCCAGCAGGTCGATCAATTGCTCGCCGACCCAGCGCTCGACATCGATCCCGTCGAAGCGGCAGCCAACGAGCGTCTCGGGGATGCGGGCGGCGAGGAGAAAAGGGCGTCCGCGCCGCTCGCTCACGGCCAACGATAATTCCCGCAGCCGGGCGATGAATTCAGTCAGCCGCTCGCGGTTGGGCCAGCCTTGGCCGGCGGGAAAGACGACCCCGCGGGCAAAGTCCAATTCCATCCCATCAAAAGGCCAGCGCTCAATCACTTCGCGCAAGTTGCGCAGGACGTAGTCGTGTACTTGGGGCAAGGCGAAATTCCAATAGCCGTTGTCCGCGTGCGTACACCAAGGCGTGCGAAAGAGCCAGTCGGGATGCGCAACTTTCGCGGGGATGCGCGCAAACGGGCCGAGGTCGTTGTCCGAGCCGTTCATGCGATGCGAAAAGAAGCACTCTAGGCCGCGGCGATGGGTGGCCGCGAGGACTTGGCCGACGATATCCGTCCCTTCGTCCGCCCACTTTTGATAGAGCGGATGGTCGTACAGCGGCAAGTGTTCACTCGGATAGGGCGCTTGATTCCCCTCGCCCCAGTTCCACCAAATGCTGTCGATCTGCGACCCGGGCGCGTCGGCAAACTCGAACAAATGCTCTACGAGATCGGGCCGATCCGGACTGCGACGATGCTGCACATTAATCGCAAAGGTCACGTCGAAATTGACTATGAGGCGGCGACGGCGGGCGATGGCGGTAAGGTGGGTGGGGGAGAGGATGGGCATGGGCTTATAGGTCGTCTGGAGAGGCGTTGGGGATTTGAGATTTATGCGCTAGGGCGTGTTCATACTGCTGGGTGCAGGAGATGCGGGGAAGGTTTTCTGTTTGCGCACGGTGCAGGAGAAGGTCGAGCTGCTGCGCGCGGCGATCGATGCGATAGACGGACCAAGGGTGGAAGATGGGCAAGTAGTAGGGCATATTTGCTTGTTGCACATAGTCGATGCCCGGGGCGTAGGCTGCGTACACGCCTTGGGCGTCCACGGGCATGTGCGCCGGATAGGGCCAAGGGAATTTGGGCGGCCACAGCACCCTGCCCGGCTGCCCGGTGAGGATGTTGTCGTGCCAGGCGTGTGAGGGCATTTCGAGGAGGCCGGGAAAGCCCTCGCGGGCGTACCAGAAGGGCCGGTTGAGCGGCGCGGGCATGGTTCCGTCCGGCCCGGCCCCCACCGTGCGCATATAGCGGTAGCCAGCCTCCCACATCACGTGGAGGATGCGCTCTTGGCCAATGAAACCTCGGGTGTAGCCACCGGGCGCGGTCAAGCCGATTACCGGACGGGCAAAGGTGTCTTCGATCAGTTTTTTTGAATCGACTAACTCGCGCTGTAAGGCGTCGTCGTCATCGGCTAAACCGATTAGGTCTTTGTGGGTGAACGAGTGGCATTGGATGTCGAAAAGGGGCTCGTCGAGGATGGCGCGGAATTCGGGCGCGGCGCGTTGCAACAGCTCGGCGACGATGAAAAAGGAAGCGGGCGCTTGCCGCTCTAGATGCACTTGGGCCACGGCCCGGACGCCGGCGATGCACTCGGCCAGCCGCTCTCCCTCGTAGCTGATCCGGCCTTGGTAGCCCGGCCCGGTCGGCGCGTCCCACCAAGCGTACACGGCTTCGGTGTCGTAAGCGGATATATAAGAAGGCATGGGTTAGACCGTCTTTGGCGATGGGGGTGGGATGGGGTAAGTTAAGATGGGAGGCGAAGGATCGTCAATTTTTTGCTGCCAACGCAATCTTGTTTACGCGCCGAGGAGAACAACCGTGAAAATTACCGATGTTGACATCATTCCGGCACACGTGCCGCTCGCCGCTCGCAACGCCGAGCACGCCGTGCGCTTCCGCTCCATTGACCAGCGCACCTTCTTCAAGGTGCAAACTGACAACGGCTTGGTGGGCTGGGGCGAGTACCGCTGTACGCCGCCGTCCGCGCAGAGCGTGGAGGGCCTCATCGGCCGCAGCCCCTTCGACTTTTTGGGCAGCGATGTCCACCTCGGTTTGGCCGGGGCCTTGTACGACGTAATGGGCCAGTACCTCGAAGTGCCGGCCTACAAGCTGATGGGTCCCAAAGTGCGCGACCGCGTGCCGGTGGCGGCTTGGACGCGGCCCGCCGATCCCGAAGAGCTGAGCCGCGAAATCGTCCGCGCCGCTGACCAAGGCTATCGGCTATTCAAGATGCACACTTGCCAGCACCACGACGTGTTTGAGCAAAATCGCGCGGTAGAGGATGTGGCGCCACCCGGCTTCAAGATGCAGTACGACTTCAATTCCAACCGCACCTTGGCCACGGTGTTACCTATCGTCAAACAGCTCGAAAAATCGCCCGTAGTGGGCTATATCGAGGATCCCTTGGTGCTGAGCGATGTAGAAGGCTGGCGGCGGCTCCGCGCCCAATGCGGCGTGCCATTGGTCATGCACGTGCCGCCGCTGGGCGGGTTGCAGGAGGTCGTGCAGAGGATGGCCGATGCGTATATCGTGGCCGAGTATTGCGGTGGGTTTGGCGACGCGTTGGTGCGCGGCTTGGCCTATGGCAAAGCCAATGTGCAGGTGGTGGTGCAGCTAACCGGGGGCACCTTGGCCAAGGCATTGGCGCTGCACTTGGCAGCCGTGCTGCCCACGGCGGCCCATTCGATCAATCTCGACGACCAGTACGAGGAGGATGCGGCCCGTCAGCGCATTGAGATCGTCGAAGGCTGTTCGCCCGTGCCCGAGGGGCCGGGTCTCGGAGTGGAGGTGGACGAAGCGGTCATCGCGCGCTTGGCGCAGCGCGGCCCAGCGGAAATTCCTCGGCACTTGGGCAAGCTGTGCCTGCCGGACGGGCACGTGCTCTACACGGCCAGCATCCCCCCGCTAGACGCGTTGACCGGCTTTGCCGAGGGAACCATTCGGGGCTTGTCCTTTGCGGTGTGGCACGACGATGGGTCCGAGGAATTTGAGCGCATGTACGGGCGGGTGGAAGAGGAGGGGTCGGTGTTGGAGTGAGTTGGAAACGGGTAAGTGGGACAGTCGGCACATTGTCGAGACGCGCTTTTTGGTCAAGCGCGGTCAAGCCGATGCATGGGACGGTTTTAGCTATATGTGGGATCTGGAGGGCAAGGACGCGATATTGCTCGAAGAGGCGACGACCCAGTCCTATCTCATCGCCGACCCGCAAGCCGAAGACGGCTTCCGCGAATACGTGCATTTCTATCCCGGACCCGAAGATTGCGCCTTGTGTCATACCGGACCGGCTGGCTATGTCTTGGGACTCAATACGGCCCAGATGAATCGCTCGTACGACTACGGTGGCATTGTGGACAACCAATTGCGCACCCTAAACCACATTGGTCTGTTCACTGAGGATATCGGCGAGCAGTACGAGAGCTTCCTCCGGTGGGCCGACCCCACCGACGAAAGCCTGCCGCTGGCCTCCACCTTGGTTGACTGGGAAGGTAGCGATCTCATCCGCCGCTGGATCGCCAGTATGGACCAGCCTACTGCTATAGAAGGACTGGCGACTGTACCAGCAGAGGCTGGTTTAGAGCAGAACTTCCCCAATCCTTTCAATGCCCAAACCACCATCGTTTATCAGGTTGGGGAGACCGGCCTGGTGGAATTGGCCCTATCTCGGCAGCCCGGAAACTGGTGCTGGTGCGCTAGCATTCAATACATCTCATCTGCGAGGAGCGTTCACATTGCGAAAAATTATCGGGATAGTCCTAGTCGGCTGGACCCTAGGCACTGTCGGTGCCGATCCCCGGCCCCTGCGCGACGATGTTCAAGTCCGCCACTTGCTCGACGTGAGCCGGCGGACCATGCGCATTGCCAAGGACCCGCGCGACAATAGCCTGTACACCCTCACGGCTACGGGGACTATTTCCCGCATTCAGATCAAGGGCGAGGACGAGCGCATCGGCGGGGACTGCTGCAACCTGATCAACCCCTTCGACGACCCGGATGAGGACCTCATTCACATGGATTTGGAGAAGGTGGGAGATAACTATCAGGCGCGCATGACCCAGATTGTCGAGGGTTTTCGCGGCCCTATTGACGCCGAGATCATCGGCAACAAAATCTACGTGATTGAGTGGAGTGGCGGTCGCGGCTTGTGGGAGATTACCCTGCCCGGTAGTCCGGCCACTGCGGTGGAGGAAGAAAGTGGCAGTACGCCCGACGGGTACGCGTTGGCGCAGAATTATCCCAACCCCTTCAACGCCAACACGACCATTGCCTACGAGGTGGGCAGCGAAGGGCTAGTGGAACTGGCCCTTTACAATGCAGCCGGACAGAGGATCCGCGATTTGGTGCAGGATCGGTTGGAAGCGGGACGCTACGAGGTGCAGTGGAACGGGCGCGATAACCGTGGCCGAGCCGTGGCCAGCGGCACCTATATATACCAGTTTACCGCGGGCAATTACCAAGAGAGTCGGCCGCTGACGCTGTTGAAGTAATTTCTGCGGATCTGCCTGTGCAGCGTCTAACGAGGTAGGCTACCGCCCCAGGAGCCGTTCCATGTTGCCGCCTAGGATCGCCGCCATTTCGGATTCGCTGAGGAACGGGCAGTAGCGCCGCACGTAGTCGAGGCTCTGGCGGTAGGTCCAGTGCAGCAGCACGATGGGGATGTCCGTCCCCCATAGGATGCGATCGGCACCGATGCGTTCGACCATTTTCTCTAGGACGGGCCGCATCTGTGGCATGGGGTAGTCCCAGCGCGACTGCAGGAACACGGCGAAGAGGATCTGGATGTGGAAGCGCGGGTGGCCGCTGGGCGTCACCTCGTAAATCTCGTCGGGCACGTGGAGCCGGTCGCTGTCGGCGAACATCCGCCAGGGGAAGCCGTGGGTCATGACCACATCGACGTCGGGGAAGCGGTCCATCCAGGTGCGCAGCGCGCGCAACTCGTCGAGGTAGGCAGCGGGCGATCCGGCTGCGCCGAGGGTGAAGAACACGGGGATCCCCAGCTCGGTCACAGCCGCCCACAAAGGGTCGAAGTCGGGCCCAGTCCACTCGGGGGAGAGGTCGTAGAGGCTCCGGTGAAAGGGCATGAATTGCAGGCCCGACAGGCCGTGGTCGCCAATTGCCCGTTCCAGCTTGCCGACGGCGTCGTCCGTCCTGCTGGGGAACCACCATTCGGGCACGTGGGCTAGGCCTTGGATTCGCCCCGGGTGGCGCTGGCAGCAGTCGGCGATGTAGCCGTCGTTGAGACCCATGTACGGGGTGCGGTGCAGGAGCGCCCGGTCGATGCCGGCGTAGTTCATCTCCGCCACTAGGCTGTCGGCGGGGAAGGCGAAGTCTACCGTCCACGGCGGCAGGGCCTGCTTCACGTAGTCCTCTCCGTCCGCCGTCCACTCGACGAGGCCGTGGTCCCCGGTGCGGAAGGCGGCGTCCCGCAGGCCATCGAAGCGCCAAGGGCGATCGGGGTCGTAGAGGCCCGTGGCGTCGGCCGGGACGCGGTCGGCGCGCCGCCAGCAGGGCTGCTGCCGGGCTTGGGCCATGAACAGTTGCAGGTGTCGCCAGAATTCGGCGGGGTCGGCGAAGCCCCCGTTGCGGCCCGGCGGCGGGAAGCAATAGGCGTGTCCGTCGTAGATCATGGTGTTGTCCTTAGACGCGTTGATCGGCTTTGCCGAGGGGACCATCTGGGGCTTGTCCTTTGCGGTGTGGAACGACGGTGCCCATCTTTTTGGCAACATCGACCTGAGTTAAACCCGCATTCTTTTTGGCTTTGAGCATTTCATCGAAGAGGGCGAATTCATCTGCAAGCGCGTTGTATTCAGCGACGAATTCGGGTTCTCTCATCCATTCGTCAAGCATTTCTCTATGCGTTTTCATGTTTAAACTCCTCTCTCCTCTCATTGACAAGGAAAAATAAATGATGAACCAGCTTAGCGCACTTTCGAGGTTTATCGGCATTCCGTTGCACTGGCAGATCGCCATGGCCCTCGCCCTCGCTGCATTGGTAGGCTGGCTGGGCGACGAGCATACGACGCTGTTCGGCGCGTCGCTGGTGGAAGTTTTTGGCTTCTTCGGCAGCTTGTTCCTCAACGCGCTGAAGATGATCGTGGTGCCGCTTATCCTGTCTTCGATCATTGTTGGCGTCCGCAACATGGCGAGCCAGAACGCCTTTGGACGCATTGGCGGGAAGACGGTGGCCTTTTACGTGGGTACTGGACTCCTGTCGGCTTTCACTGGTCTTGTTTTCGTGAATCTCATAGCGCCCGGCGAGACTGAATCGGCGCGGGCGCTGGGCGCGGCGCTGCCAGACCCGGCGCAAGTCATGGATAAGGTAGAGGGGCGCGGCGTACGCGATCTGGTCGAGGTCCTCAAGCGCACGATACCGTCCAATATCTTCGCGGCGGCGCTAGAGGTTCAACTGCTGGCGCTGGTATTCGTGGGGGTGGTGTTCGGGTATTTCATGTCGCGGCTGAACGGGCCGGCCGGCGACACCCTGCAGCAGTTCTGGGTCGGCTTGCACGACCTCATGATCCTGATCACGATGTGGATCATGCGGTTCGCTCCCATTGGCGCGTTTGCGCTGGTGGGCAAGACGCTGCTCATCTCCGGCTTTGCCGCGCTTGAAGCGTTGGGCCTGTTCTTCCTGACCGTATTGCTGGCGCTGGCAGTGCATTTTGCCGTCTGGTTGCCGCTGCTGCTGCGCTTGGTTGCCGGCATCAGTCCATACGCCTACTACGCCAAGATCGCACCCGCGCAATTAACCGCGTTTTCGACCGCGTCGTCTTCGGCGACCTTGCCGGTGACCATCAACAGCGCCGAACAGGCCGGCATCTCCAACCGCGTGACCAGCTTTGTCCTGCCGTTGGGGGCGACGGTGAACATGGACGGCACGGCACTCTACGAGTGCGTGGTGGTGGTGTTCATCGCCCAAGTGTACGCGTTCGCGTCGGGCGTAGATTTTGGCATCGCGGAGCAGATGATCGTCGTATTGCTCGCCTTGCTCACATCGATCGGCGTGGCGGGCATCCCCGCTTCCAGCTTCGTCGCCATCGCGCTGATCCTGCCGGCGGTCGGCCTGCCGGTGGAAGCCATCGCCATCGTCTTGGCCGTTGATCGCCTGCTCGATATGTGCCGCACGACCGTCAATGTGACCGGCGATCTGGTGGTCACGGCGCTGGTGGCGCGCACAGAAGGCGAAGACTTGCCGGACGTCCGGGCTTGATGGGCTACAAAATGCCTATGCGGGAACTGATGGCGTCTTCCAACATGCCCTCGGCCGCTACGAGATTGAGCTGGCCCACTTCCTCGGGCGTCAGGTCTGGCAACCGATTCACTAGCCCCAGAAAACGCTCGACCTCGACCGGTGCTACGAGTCCCTCGGTCAATACGGCTAGCTTGTCGATATAGGCTGGCCGGGCAAAGGGCCGGTCGCCGAGGTAGTGGGCATTGGGGTTGTCGAGGCGTTCGGCGATCTGCGTGCCGTTGGCGAGGCGGACCACGACTTGGGCGCCGAACTTCTTATGGTCGGGATCTGGATGGTGATAGGCTTGGGTCCACTCGGCGACTTCTGCGGTGCGGATCTTGTGCCACAGCGCGACGGTCGAAGGGCGGTGGGCGCGCTCTGAGGTATAGGAATGCACGTGGTGCCAAGCGCCGTCCTCCGAGGCGACAGCAAGGATGTACATGGCGCTGTGGTCGAGGGTCTCGCGCGAGGCGTCAGGATCCATTTTCTGCGGGTCGTTGGCCCCTGTGCCGATCACGTAGTGCGTGTGGTGGCTGGTGCGGATTACGACGTCTTCCACTTGGTCTAGGTCTATATGATGGGCGTGTAGCCGGAAGCCGAGGTCGATCAGGGCTTGGGCTTGGTATTCGGCGGAGTGTTCCTTGGTGTAGGAGCGCAGGATGGCGCGCATGTTCTCGCCGGGATCGGGTAAGGGGACGCGATATTCGGCGTCCGGCCCGGACAGCATGTAGGCGATGACTGCGTCGCGGCCCTCGTAGATGGGCGACGGTGCCCGCTCGCCGAGGCGCGCCCGGCCCACAGCTTCAATGGCGATCTTGTTGGCTTGGGCTGGGGCGTAGGCCTTCCACGAGGTGATGTCCCCTTTGCGCGACTGGCGGGTGGCGCAGGCTAGGTGCAGGCTCTGGTTGATGGCTTGGTAGATTTGCGCGGCTGGCATCTGGAGCATGGTCCCCAGCCCGGCGGCCACGGCCGGGGCGAGGTGGGCGACGTGGTCGATTTTGTGCTCGTGCAGGCAAATGCCCGTCACCAGCGCCATCTGTACCTCATAGGCCGTGAGGATGCCCAAGGTTAGCGCGTGGCCGTTGGCACCCGTTTGCTGGGCGGCGGCGAGCAAGCCGGGGATGTTGTCGCCGGGATGCGAGTAGTCGGCGGCGAGGTAGGTGTCGTGCATGTCGAGTTCGCGCACGGCCACGCCATTGGCGAGAGCGGCCCACTCGCAGTGGAAGCTGCGGTCGTTGGCCACGCCAAAGAGGCGGGCGCCGCTGTTGCGGGGATGGGGGTAGCCAAGGGCGAGGAGGCGGGCGTTGCGCACCGGCGGGCGGTTGATTGCGGCGAGGGCGACTGCGGCGTTGTCGATGACGCGATTGCCAATCATCTCGGCGACATCTGCGTCGAACGCTTGGTTGTGGGCGGCGAGTTGGGCTAGCTTCCAAGCCAATTGCTCTTCGCGCGGGAGGACGGTACCGTCTGGGTGGGTCTTGACGATGTGGTTTTGCATGACCTGCTTCCGTGATTGGTGAGATTGGGAAAGTCAAATAATAGGGCCTACCACAGCGGACGGACAATCGCAAGGAGGAGAGGATATGAAAGTCTTGATGAGGATGGATTTAGCAGAGGAGTTGATAGAGGAGATTCAGCAGGTGTCCGAGGAAGTGGAAGTGGTGCGCGTGGACTCGGATGCGGCGGCCTTGGAAGTTATGCCGGAGATCGAGGTCGTCTGCGGGCATGTCAGCCGGGAGATGTTCGCGCGGCGGAAAAAGCTCAAGTGGATGCAGAGTTGGGGGGCGGGGGTAGATGGAGTGCTGTACCCCGAACTGGTTGAGAGCGATGTGGTGTTGTGCAGCGCCAAGGGGTGGGTGGGGGTGCATTTGGCCGAACATGCGATGGCGTTGTTGCTCGGGCTGACGCGGGGGATCCACACGGCGGTGCGCTATCCGGACTGGGATCGGCGCTGGCCGATTCGCGCTGCGTCGTGGGAACTGGTTGAGCAGACGATGGGCATTGTGGGATTGGGGGGGACTGGGAGGGAGTTGGCGCAGCGGGCGAGCGCGTTCGGGATGCGGATTATCGCGGTGGATCCAGAGGAGGTCGCCGTGCCGGAAGAAGTGGAAGCCTGCTGGGGGATGGATCAGTTCCACGCGCTGTTGGAACAATCTGACGTGGTGGCGATTTGCGCGCCGCTGACTGCGAAGACTGCCGGGCTGTTCGACCAAGAGGCGTTTGCGCGGATGCGGAGCCACGCGCTGTTGATCAATGTCACGCGGGGGCAAATCGTCGATGAGCAGGCCTTGCTAGCGGCGCTTGCCGAAGGGCAGATCGGCGGGGCGGGGTTGGATGTAGTGCCGCAGGAGCCCCTGCCCGAGGATCACCCGCTGTGGCGGATGGACAACGTGCTGATCACGCCGCATACGGCCGGGGGGTCGCCCAACCGCGACCGTCGGTGCGTGGCGTTGTTTTGCGAGAATTTGCGGCGCTACTTGGCAGGGGAGGCGTTGCTGAGTGTGATTGACAAGTGCAAGGGGTACTGAAGCTATAGCAATCCTAAATCATTCCTAAGGTAATCCGCAGATGAACGCAGATGAACGCGGATGTGAAATGACATTGATCAGAGCGCACTTAGAATTTTGAGACGGCTTCTGAGGTTACCAGTGCTGCGCGGTCGGTGGCGGGCGCTCGCGGGCATCGTTTGGCTGTCGGCGGTCAGTGGCGAGGCGGTGGGTGCTGCCGCACCTCGTTTCGTCGAGGTCACTGTGGAGGCAGGCATCGACTTCCGCTATATCAATGGTGCCAGTGGGGCCAAATACATGCCGGAGGCGGTAGGGTCTGGGGCGGCTTTCTTCGACGGCGATGGCGACGGTTTCCTCGACTTGTATATCGTCAATGGCACAGCTCTACCCGGCTATGTGGGCCCAACCGGCTCCAATGCCTATTATCGCAATCGGGCGGACGGCGCGTTCGTCGATGCCACCTTAGAATCGGGGACGGGGGACGAGGCCTTTGGCATGGGGGCCGCCGTCGGCGATATCGACGGCGATGGCGACCCCGACCTCTATGTCACCAATTATGGCCCCAACCGACTCTACGAAAACGATGGGCGTGCGGTTTTTGCCGATATCGCGCCCGAACTCGGTGTGGCAGACTCGGGTTGGGGCACGCACGCGGCTTTTGCCGACTACGATGGCGATGGCGATCTCGATCTCTACGTCGCCAACTACATGGATTTTGACCCAGCGCAGAATGTGGAGTGTTTCGCTGGCAAGGTGCGGTCGTATTGCGGGCCAACGACCTATCCAGGGCAAACAGGCGTCCTCTACCGCAACGACGGTGGGAGGTCGTTTGTCGATGTGACGGCAGCAGCCGGTCTGCGCGACGATTCCGGTCGCCAGTTAGCGGCGGTCTTTGGCGATATCGATGGCGATGGCGATCCCGACCTCTTCATCGCCAACGACAAGAAGCCCAATTTCCTTTTTGTCAACAACGGCGACGGTACCTTCTCAGAAAGCGGTGCAGTGGCGGGAGTCGCCTACAACGAAGAAGGCTTAGCCGAATCGGCGATGGGGGCCGATATAGGTGACTACGACAACGACGGGCGGCTCGACATCATCGTCGCTACCTACCAATGGCTGGCCAATACTCTCTACCACAACGACGGCGACGGCTTCTTCACCGACTTGACGTTCGCCGCCGGACTGGGCGTGGCGAGTGTGCCGTATCTTGGTATGACCGCGGCCTTCGTCGATTACGACAACGACGGTTTCCTCGACGTCTTCGTTGCTAACGGCCATCTCGACGAGAATGTCGCCGAATACGACCCCTCCACCACCTATCCACAGCAAAACCAGTTGTTCCGCAACAGCGGCGACGGCTCCTTTATCGAGGTCAGCGACCAGAGCGGGCCGGGGATGCACGTCGAAAGGGTAAGCCACGGAGCGATCCTCGGCGATTACGACAACGACGGCGATGTTGACTTTTTTATTTCCGACTCCGACACGCCCCATTGCACCCTGCTGCGCAACGACGGCGGCAACGCCAACCACTGGCTCAGGGTCCGCACCAAGGGCCGCCAGAGCAACCGGGAGGGCATCGGGGCTAGGGTGCGGGCGGTGGCTGGCGACCTGGTCCAAGTGCGGGAGATCCGCGCTGGTTATGGCTACATGGGCAGCAACGACGTGCGATTGACCCTCGGGTTGGGTCAGTATGCGACCATCGATACGCTGCAGGTCTTTTGGCCTAGCGGCGCGGTACAGACGCTAGTGGGGCTGGCCGCCGACCGGGAAATCGTCGTGGTGGAGGGGGCCGATCCATGAGTGCATTAAAAAAATCTTGGCCGACCACCAATAAAGCAGAGGCCTACTGGCGAGATATTGCCGCTGGTTTTATGCATGCGCCCGACGAGTCCTATCTCAATACCGGCTCTTGGGGCGTGTTGCATCGTTCGGTTTTCGACTCCTTAGTCAAGGGGTTGGAAGAGTTGGAGGGCAATCCGACGCGCAACCGCGCCGGGCAGGTTGACCGCCTAAACCAAGCGCGGCGCGATCTGGGTGCCTTTCTCAACGCCGCCCCTGCTGACTTGGCTCTCACGACCAATGTCACCATCGCCATCAACCAAGTCGTCCACGGCCTCGATTGGCAGCCCGGCGACGAGATTCTGGCTTCCGACCAAGAATACGGTTCCATCGATAACTGTCTGTACCACGCCGAGCGCCGCTATGGCGTGGTGGTGCGGCGCGCGCCGATCTCTATCCCGCCCGCAGCGCCCGAGCAAATCGTGGAGTCTTTCCGCCGGGCACTGACCGCGCGGACGCGGCTGTTATTGGTCAGCCATGTGACGTCGCCTTCTGGGCTTATCACCCCGATCAAAGAGCTGGCCGAGTTGGCACACGCTCACGGCGCGATGATTGCCGTTGACGGGGCGCATGCCCCTGGACAGATCCCGCTGGATTTGACCTCCTACGGCTGTGATTTTTACGGCGGCAATTGTCACAAGTGGCTCTGCGCGCCCAAGGGCACGGGGTTTTTGCACGCCCAGCCGCAAGTACAGGATAAGCTGCACTACATCGCCGTCAGTCATGGCTACAACAAAGACGGGCCCCAGCGCAATGATGCTGGGGCGCTCTGTATCAATGGGCAGCCTTTTATGTGGCAGTTGACGACTATTGGCACGCGCGAGTTGTCCTGTTTCGGCGCAGTAGCCGAGGCGGTGGCCCTGCAAAACGAGATCGGCAAGGAGCAAATCGCCGCCCGCGGGCGGCAGTTAGCCGGCTATTTGCGCCAGCGCATGGCCGAAACCGGCTGGGTCGAACCGCTTTCCTCGCCGCACCCGGATCTCGCCAATTCGATTTCCACGTTTCGGCTCAAAGGCTTTGGTGCTGCCAATCCCGGACAGCTCCTCTATGATAAATACCGGATCACGACTCCGGTCTGGGGCGAGGCCGAGCCGGGCTATACCCAGCGGGTTTCCACCCATATCTACAACAACTTTGGCGAAATTGACCGCATGGTCGCGGCGCTGGACGAGATCAGAAAGGGAAGGGATTAGAGGTTCGACAAATAGGACAACTTGAGCAGCAACACCCGATTGTCGAGCCGCGCATCGCTCTGCGTCTGGTTGTACGCTAGGAAGAAGTGGCTTTTGGGGCTGTACTCCCAGCCGAACAGGGCGCTGATCAGGTGATGGCTGTTGGTTTGTTGTTGCGGGGTGAAGGACTGTTGCCGTTCGGTCTGGGCGAAGATGCGCAGGAAGGTGTCGCGGGTAAACAGGTAGGTCGTGCGCAGCGAGCCGACGGTGAAGCGGCCGTCTGCCTCGCCGCCCCGATCGCGGGTCTGCGCCAAGGAGCCGCCGATGTCGATGGCTAAGTTGGTTGAATTCGACAGGTAGTTGTCTTAGGCGGCCTTTGTGTAGGTTCGTTTTTGGTTATGTTCAATCTGTTTTCGCGCACACTCCCAAGCAAAATTTCGCTTGAGGGTAAACGCACTCCACGGTCCTTGGTGGGGAATATCCCGCTGCCGAAAATGGATCAAAACCAAGTAGGCCATAACGGACAACGCGACGGAGCGTTCGACTCGTTGGGTCTGCTTGGTCACCTGGGCTTGTCCTAATCCGGTGGCCCCTTTCAATTCTTTGATGAGCAGTTCCACGTGCCAGCGGCGGGTATACAACACGACGAGTTGGCCTGCGGTCACGTCCGGTAGATTGGTCACCAGGATTTTGGTTTGTTTCGGCGAATCGTTGCGCCGTTTCTTGCTCAAGACCAACGTGACATCTCCGATGTGTCGCAGGCGTTTACGACCGCGGTAGACCCAATAGACCCGCCGACGGGAGCCGTGCGGACGAAACCAGATTTTTCGATAACAGGTATGGCGCGTATGATGGACCCAATCTTTGAGCGTATGGCCGTCTTCAAACTTCCAGGTGCGGGGCAGACTCATGACGAAAAAGAAGCCTCGTTGCTGGATCAAGTGCAGCGTTTCTTTAGCGGGAAACCCGGCATCGGCGACCACGATCACTTGCTGGGCCCAAGCCGGTGGTACCAAGGCGGTCAGCATCTGACGAAACAACACATTGGGCTTCTGATAGGCCGGGTCTTCTTTACGCCGAACCAACTCGAAATCGATAGGGATTCGATAATTGCCCCACTGCAGCATGACCAGGATCACTTCAAACCCCCACAGAAAGGGACTATAGCCATCGGCGCGGGCTTTGCGCACCAACGGATGTTTCTTGGCCACCTTGGCTTTGTAGGTCCCGTCGACGATCACCAACACCCGACCGTCTTCCGCCGGTGGCAGCCCGGCGATCACCGCATCAACCAAGTACCCCAACAGCAACCGCCAACTCCAGTAGGTCGCACTCAGCAAGCGACGTAAGTGCCATTCCGCTATATGGTTAGGCCCCAAGCGGGCTAAACCACACAGCGTCGCTTTATCTTGATAGATTAACAACAGCGTCATACTCCAACAGAACACCAGATGATGGCGATGACGAAAAAAATGTTGAGTCCCACGCAAAAAATAACGAAGGTTCACAGGCAAGCGAGTCAGGTTCAGCATCGGAGTTTCCCTGGGGTAGATGATCCATGGCGGTGAATCAAGCTATCCCAAAATAGGGAGACTCCGATGCCTGTTCGAGCCTAAATATCAACCTACCTGTCGAATTCAAGTAAGTTGGTGCGAGGGCGCAGGATGCCAAAGAGCGCGAGCTGGCGCTGTTGACCCACGGCCTGCCGCGAAAAGTTAAAGAAGTCGCCGCTGCTGCCAAAGGCCTCGAACGACGCTGGGCGCGAGGAGTTGGTGGCGATGAAAAACCCGAACTCGTTGGCGTCGAAGATATCGGTCAGCTCGATATGGTGGCTGCGCCCGTAGTGGACATCGAAATAGCTGATGAGCGTTTCGGTTAGTTCCATCCCCGCTGTCAGTTCGCTCTGCCAGCCGACTAAGTCCTCCTCGAATTCGGGCGCAAGGGCATGTATAGGGTGATCGCGATGCCAGTTGGCGAAGTAGGCGTCGTCGTAAAGTCCCTTGGATATGCCAAGGTACCCTTCGACGAACGCCCGGTGCCCCCTCCAGCGCGGGCCATAGATCCCATTCAGCGCTAGTTGCTGCCAGCCGCGGAAAGGCTCTTTGCGCAGGAAACCGGTCTCGTTGGTGTCGAATCGGGGGGCGACTTGTTCTAGGCCTAGTGAGGCTTCCCAGAGGAAATTGCGCTGACTGAGTTCGAAGGTGAGGGCCGAATGGTCCCGGTCCGGCCCGTCGCGGAAGCTCATCGCGTACTGGCCCTGGGCCTTATAGGTCTTGGCAAAGGTGATATTGGCATCGACGCCGCCGACCCGGCTGTGGGTGCTGGCGAGGTCTTTGCCGGCGTACATGACGCCGATATTCGACTGGCGCAAGATGTCTTTTTTGACCCGCAGTGCCGAGAAAAGCACCTCCTCGCTCAAGGCGGGACCGTCGCCTAGTTCCAGCAGGCCGATGCCGCCGGTCTGGCTGCCTAAGAAACCGAGCGAGTAGTCGCCGACCTTACCAGTCATTTTGCTCCCCCAGACGATATCGCCCCGGCTGCCGATGCGCCGGCTGAAGAACAGGTCAAAAGGCGTTGCAAAAAAACTGTTGCCCTCGACGAAAAATGGGCGCTTCTCGGGAAAGCGGGTTGGAAAGCGAGTCAAGTTGATCTCGACTTGGTCGGCTTCGACCTGAGCGAAATCGGGATTGACCGTCAGGTTGGCCCTCAGCGCTGCGGTCAGGTTGTATTGCAGGTCGAGGCCGATGGCACCCTGGCTGCCGGTGTCCTGTCCCGAGGTCTGGGACGCGCCCCCCACAGCATAGGGCGTGACTTCGAAGAGCTTGCCCGGCTCGATATCCGCGAAGCCGACGGCATGGCCCAGATCCGACATTCGCGTGAAAACGCCCGCCTGGGTCATTTGTTTCCACACCGTCCATTCGTTCTTGCGTTTGTTCAGGCGCTCAATATCGAAGCCCCAGACTTGGTCTTGGCCCTTGGGAAAGCGGAAGTTGGCAAAGGGGATTTTGAATTCGGCGGTCCAACCAGCGGAGTCGATTTGCGCTTCAACCCACCATATGCTGCGCCAATTGCGGTCCGAGTTGCTGTCGTCGTAGCGGTAGCCATCCGTCAATGATCGGTGGTGCTGCGTCGCCTAGTTGGTAGGCTTGGATGACGTGTATGCCGAGGTCGGCCGGATGGGCCAACAGGATGAGGGGAGAAAAGGTAATTAATAGTAAGGCGATGATTGCGAGCACTGGCATTCCTTTGAGGTTGCTCGGCGTTGGTGAGCGCGATTGATAAGCGCAAGGGGTATTGAATGCGTCAACATCAGTTATCCGCAGATAGCGCAGATAGCGCAGAGGGGTCGCACACCAGAACACGCCGGCGAAACCTGTCGTTTTCAAGTGGTTAACTGATGTTACGCCCGGCCGCTTCATGGCGCGTTATGCGCGGCGTGGATAGGGATGGCCTCTTCCGTCACGCCCGCGCAAGCGGGCGTCCAGGGGGCCGGGCGGGGCCACGGCGTGGATTCCCGCTTGCGCGGGAATGACAACCAGAGACTAGGGGCTGTAAGCATACAATAGAATCGCCCTCTCGTTTATAAGGGGGCGTACGTAACATCAGTGATTAAGACAACGCCGTTTCCAATCTATGTTTTCGTTTTGTCCAGTCGGGGATAAACTGCTCAAGTAAGCTATAAAACTTCGGTCCGTGATTGAGATGGGACAAGTGACATAGCTCGTGGATAACGACGTATTCGATACATTCTCTGGGTGCTTTTATAAGCTCCAGATTCAATGTTATGCCGCCTTTACTACTGAAACTGCCCCAGAGCGTTTTCATCTTGCGGATTTTAAGTACAGGCTTGTCCACGCCCTTTTTTTGAAAGAGATGCCAGCATTCTTCAAATACTTGAGCAAAATAGACATCCGCCTTGCTCCGGTACCATGCTTCGAGCAGCATCGCTATATGCTCCGGCTTGTCGTCAACCGCTTGTATGTGGAAGAAGCCGCGCTTTAACAAAACTTCGTCTGTTGCAGACGGGCTTATCTTCAGCCGATACTGTTTGCCGAGATAAAGATGGCTTTCGCCACCGACAAACTGCCGCTTGGGGGTGCGTGGTGCAAACTGTGCGAAATAGTGAAGCTGGCGTCTTATCCAGCGCGCGCGCTTGTAAATGAAATCTTCGACAAGGGTTTCATTTGTTCCCAGTGGGGCTTTTACAACTACCGAGCAGTCGGGGTGAACGGCGATCTCGACAGTCTTTCTTTTGGAGTAACTCAGGTGGAAGGGAATGGACTCGCCGGCATACGTGAGGGTGCGGTTCGTTTCCGGCATTAAGAGCATCTCCAGGATTTGGCTATCTGCATTGTTTGGCTGATCATTTCGTCCATCTGTTCCGACGATAAATCAATGCCATGCCCATCTTTTACCACGTCGTAAAAGAAATCATCCATCTCGTTTTTTGCGGCGTTTTGCGCGTCGCTATCGTTCCAAAAGTCCACCTTCCAATTTTTTTCTAGCGCGCTTTTGACGGCAAGCGCCGTTTCTGCGGCGACATAGTCAACACGGCTTTCACCCACCTCAGTCAGACAAGGTTTGATCACGCCAAAATACGCGCTGGCCTCCTCGTTATCGCGGATGGAGTCGGGGACATCGTCGCGTTGTGTGTTGGCGACCTCATCGCGGATAGCACTCACCTTTTGCAAATACTCAAGGTCTGAGATGCGCTGATTCCTGAAACCGTCAATTGCGTCTTGAATGAGCTTTGAGAACTTCTCGTAAAAAGCCGGGTCTTTGTTCATGTTTTCAGTAATTGTGCGCTTGGCCGAATGGGCGATAATATCGGCCCTTGCCGCTGTAGTCTTGGCTTGATAGACGCCTCGTTCCTCTTTGACCATAGAGAAGGTCTTATCGTCAAACATATTCACGGGGTCGTTTAACCGAGTGACTTCGTTAGCCTGAATATGCGTATCCAGCAATTTTTTAATCCGGGGTTCATAGTCGCGATAATTAATGGTTTCGGCGTAGCGCTGTTGGACTGCCGATCTCAGTTTCTGGAAACGCTTGAGATCGTTTTTGTAGCGATTTAGTTGCTCCTCGTCGATCTGCATAATGAACTGCTCGGCTGAAAGCGCAATGGCAAGGTTCTTGCCGTATTCCGTGAGGCGCGCGTAAAACTCATCCCGCACTGCATTATCGGCCAGCAGCACTTCGTAGCGTTCTTCATCGCGGGAGTTTTTGATTTCCTTGAAGATGTCCCACAGGTCTGAGTAGCGCTGCGGCAGCTTTGACACTTCTTCATGGATGGAGGTCAGGAAATCCGCAAGGTCGTCTCCGTCAAAACCCGCAAGCGCGTCATAGGTGTGTAGCGCCTTGTCCAGTTCGCCCAGCACATTGGCATAGTCGATGATATAGCCGAACTCCTTGCCCTCGTGTAGGCGATTTACGCGGGCAATCGCTTGGAGCAGCGTGTGTTCGCGCAACTTGCGGCACAGATAGAGCACGGTATTGCGAGGTGCGTCAAACCCCGTGATGAGTTTGTCCACTACGATCAGAATTTCCGGCCTGTCCGAGTTCTTGAACTGAGCGATGATTTGCTTGTTGTATTGATCCTCGGAGCCATAACGGGCCATCATTTTGTCCCAGAACTTGCTCACCTCGCTTGTCGTCCCCGCGCCTACTTCCTCATGTCCTTCCCTCGTATCCGGTGGGGAGATGACGACCTCCGATGAGACCGCACCTATCTCATTGAGATATTCGTGATACTTGAGCGCGGTCGTCTTGCTATCCACTACAAGCTGCGCCTTAAATCCCGTGTTTTGCCAACTAGTCTGGAAATGTCTGCTAATATCAAACGCGCACATATAGACGACCTGATCGGTTTTACTCAACTCTCGGGCACGCGAGTATTTTCGCTTCAGGTCCGCTTTTTGTTCGTCTGCTAAATCTTCGGTATGGCGCGCGAACCAGAGGTCAATGGCGGCCTGATTCTGCTCCATCTCCACGTGCCGCCCTTCGTAAAGCAGAGGGACCACCGCCTTGTCCTCGATTGCTCGCCGGACGGAATAATGCGGTTCAATCAAACCGCCGAATCGGGCAAAGCTATTCTTTTCTTCTTTGAGCAACGGCGTCCCCGTAAAACCGATATAGCAGGCATTGGGCAGCATTTGTCTCATGCGTGCTGCTAGGGAGCCAAAGTTTGTGCGGTGGCTTTCGTCCACGAGGACGATAATATCGGCGGAATCGTCCACGTATTTCTCAGCCGAAAGCGCCTTGTCGAACTTATTGATCAGCGTGGTGATGATGCCCACTCTGTTCTTGATGTGTCTGATCAGATTGCGGCCGGATGTCGCCCGCTCCTTGTCCAGACCACAGGCTGCGAAGGTATTGCCTAGTTGTTTGTCCAAGTCTTTGCGGTCTGTAACTAGGATCATTCGCGGGCTGGTCAGCTCTGGGTCCAAGGATAGGGCACGGGTCAGCATGACCATGGTAATGGACTTCCCGGAACCCTGCGTGTGCCAGACGATACCGCCCATGCGGCGACCTTCGTTGTCTCTTTGCTTGACGCGATTCATGGCTGCACGAACTAGGAAGAACTGCTGGTAGCGGGCAATTTTTTTGCTGCCCACGTCAAAGACTATAAAATCGAAGATTAGCTCCAACAGGCGCTCGGGTCGGCACAAACTGTAGAGACAGCGATCCTGTTCCGTGACCAGTCGGTCATCGCTGCACTCAAGTGCGTCAAAGTGCGACCGCGCCGAGGCGAACTCACCGGAGAACAGGGTGTCTTTGTCTCCGCTGGAAAGCGCTTTATTGATGCAGGCGTTTACGTCGCGCTCAGCATCTTCCAACTCGTCCCAGACGCTCCAGAACTCCTTTGAAGTGCCTACTGTTGCGTATTTGGCCTCGTTTTTGTTTACGGCCAGTAGAACTTGTGCGTACGTGAAAAGCCGCGGGATGTATTCCTCGCCTTGGTTGCGGATCATTTGAGATACCGCTTGCTCTGCGTCCGTATCGGGGGCTTTGCACTCGATCACGACTAAGGGGATGCCGTTCACGAACAGGACGATGTCGGGTCTTGCGGTCTCTGTTCTGCGGGCGCGTTCAACGAAGAATTCCGCTACGGCGTGGAATGCGTTGTTAGCGGGATTTTTCCAGTCGATATAGTTCAGCGTAAAACTTTTGGAATCGCCTTCGATCGTTTGTTCAAGCGCCGTGCCGAGGGTCATCAGGTCGTAGATTACTTCGTTTGTCTTTTGCAGGCCGTCGTATTGGACGGTTTTGAGTTTCTGGATGGCGGACTGAATGTTCTCCTCGCTGAACAGATATTCGCCGCCTTTGTAGCGGATGCGGTTTATTTTTTTGAGCTGGTCGCGCAGGATGTTTTCCAAGAGGACGTTGGAGGCGCGACCGCCGCGTTCCGTCATTGCTTGGGAGGGGGGGAGATACTGGTAGCCTAGGTTGATTAGCTGTTGTAGGGCGGGGATCTGGGAGAGGTGTTTTTCGCTGAAGGGGAAGGTGGGCATGGTTTTGTTCCTGTTTTAGGCTCTGACCAGTCAAGTACCAGTCAAGTTGAGCAACTTCCCGCTGCCGGGTTCCTCGGTCAGGGCCGTCGGTTTTGTAAAACGGTGCTAGCAGTTAAACGCCTTAATTTGCCTACGGACGCAAGCCGAGCCTATCCGCTTCGGCCGGCTCCAAGAACAGAACCCTATTCGTCCGCTCTTCCATGAACAGCGCGAAATACGCCAAGACATCAACGTGCGATCCGCGCCGGTATCAATTAAGAATCGAACGTCTATTCCAGAGATGCCCATCTCGGGAAGATGAATGGCTCCGTTCACATAAGGCCGCTTTACAGAGCCGGTTGAGCGAAAATATCCTTGGATCATTGAACGGCCAAGATCCAAACTTCATTTTCGGCCGAGACCTTCTCGATTACTGTTCGGCCTAGTGGTAGCCCACGAGCTTTCAGGTCGTCCAAGAGCTGATCAAAGTCGAAACCAGCCCCGACGACCTGCTCGTCAAATACGGCCACCCACTGTTCTGGGTACTGCTCTAATAACTCCTCGTAATGGGCGTCGAGGAACTGCCCATCTTTAGCAAATTTTTGCAGTTCCGTCTTTACATCGAGCATGTCGTCCCTCCTAAAGAATCATTTGCCGATCAAAGCTAATAGGTTTCAGCTCTATGCGGAACTTTGTGTACCTCGTCCAATACGAGCAAGGCCCCCTTTCGCTTGGCGTTATCGGCTAGCAGCCGGGCCTCTTCCCATTGCGATTCGATCCACCCGGCACCGCGCAGGGTTGGCTCGTCGGCGCTGGCGACGTGATAGGGCAATTTGCTCCGCTCGGCGACTTGCAGGGCAAGGGTTGTTTTGCCGACCTGCCTTGCTCCCGAGACGACTTGAATGAACCGCCGGGGTTCTTTTAAGCGCCGGGCTAGCTCGGACGCTTGGGGTCTGATGAAGGTCATTTTGCTCAATTATTTGAGTAATTTTACTCAGTATATTGAGTAAATTGTCAGCTATCACTTATCTTTAAATGCTAGCAAGGCAGCATCAGCTCTGCCGCAGGAGACCCATAGCTCAGGAACGGCATGACAAAGACAATTCAAACACGAATGAAACCCTTGTGATTCATCATCATTCAAATCACTGAATGCGAGTTCAGTCAGCCAATCACCAACAAATTTTGTCCATTCGCTCAGTTCCGAACGGCTTGCAGCGGCTATGAGGCAAATCCTTATGACTTCTTGGATAGATAAGGCATACTCAGCATCGTGCCTGTATCTACGTACAAGGATTTGTAATTCGTCCGCAAGCATGGGACTTCTCGAAACAGCGGCAACAGTAGCCAAACCATCTAATATAGCGGCAAGCTGCGATTTGGTCTCTATGTTCCGTAGGTGATAGTTCGACCGCTTCAGTGCTGTTGCCGCTAATTTAGCTTGGTCTGCACCAATGGGGTAAATCAAGGCGAGATTAACAAGGGCGGGAAACGACGATGGCCCTACTTCTTCTGCACTGAGTTGTGTCTCAATCTCCTCTGCGCATTTGGATGGCAAAATGTGCTGAGTGTTTTGGTTTCCCTCTAATGGGCCAGACAAATAGGAGCAGAAGGGATTACTAAGAGATTGAAGGCTTCCGGCCTCATCTCCGAGTACCAAGTCATATATCTGGCTACCCGTTATATTCTGGTCGTATTTCTTCGCTGCATTCAGGATACGACCAAAGAAATCGGCCTTCATTTGCGAAGCCATTGCAAAGTCGGGATCCCAGCGCGGCTCCAAGCGCATATCGACAAGCGATTGCAGATAGAATCCTCCACGATTGTTAAACGCCCATTCACTGAATCGATCAATATCAACAGATAAACTCACAAGCTCGCGATGAATCAATGCGGCTTGCGACAAGGCAGCTAACCTTCTGTAAAAAGGGGGCTCTACTGAAAACAGCCGGATCCTTGATAACTCCCCATCAATAAGATGGAACAATGCCGAGAGGAGTTTGAAACCGCTCGCTTGTCCATCGTCGTCGTCGTCGCGAATCTGCTCAATGAGACGAATAAGAGCCTGTTCTATCTCAGGTCTCGATGGGAGAACGCGCAAGCCGACTTCAATGGCACCCAACTGCGAGATTCTATCTCCATACTTGTCCAAGAAGTCAAAAGCGCGTACAAGGTCCTCACTATTCAACTGATCGACATTGATTTCTTCTGTTAGCGAAGCATGTGATGATAGGAAGAGACTATACAAAAAGCCATCATAGGGTCGCCATGCAGACAGTTGCTCAAAGAGCTTTCTGCCGCCATCGGAGGCATAATCGCGCATGGAGGTGCTTCCGTCATATACGCCCACAAGTCTCTCAAAATATCTACGAGAATGAGGAACTAGCGAGGATATGCTCCCTTGTCCTACCCTAATATCCCTACTTATGGAACGTGTCTTTACGACTGGCGTATCGCGAAATTCACTGAGAAGCGCATCAACCCCGTCATCTTCGAGAGCACGTTCAGAAAGAATATTGCGCCATGGAGCCAATGCAATATTGGACAGATTAACGTCGGAAGCGGCTTCACCAAGGAAACGTAGACGTGTATCCCTATCTGGAGAAAGTGCCGTAAAAGTACGCAGGGGAAGACACTGTTTGCCACGAGAGAGCACAAAATTCGGCCACTCTCCTTTCTTGCTGATGTTCTTTAGCCGCCACTTTTGTCCCTTTGTATTGGTCACTTTCTTTTCTTCTGCACCTGAAAGAACCTTTCGGACAGCATCGTACAAACTAGAACGTTGAAATGAAACACCAGAATTGGAAAAGGAAAGAATAGGGTCCGTTATAAAACCGTACTCTTCTCGAAAGCCCGATTCTTCAAGCAAAGTATCACGTATGATCGGCGGAACAAGTTCCAAAGCCATCTTTGCCAATGCAGATCTGACATAAGGACTATTCATCACGTCGCCTCCTCGTCGGTTATGTCCATATCAGCCGCTCTTGCAATCAGTCTTCGTTGTTCTTCTACTATCCAAGAATACAAATCGGGATATTGTTCTTTGATCGGAGTCAAAACCATCTCTTCGACCCAACTCCAGTATTCATCTTTAACTTGCTGTGGCACGTCATCAGGAGGTGTGAGTACCAATAGGATATACGCGCCGCGTCCTGTCTTGACGATGTTGTCTCCACTTTCTTTATCAAAACAGTAAGCCCAGCCGCGAACATCAATCTGATTCATAATCCAATTGGAGCGAACCCGTACACTTGAAAAGTCCGCACCGGCTTTCCATAAGCTCTTCATTACCCGGATAAACGCTATTAGCGACGTATTGAGCCAAGGGGCCTCTTTCGGAAGTTGAAGCCAAGTACGCATGCGAACACAAAGGATGTTTTCCCGGATTGCTTTCAGTTCAGCAGTCTCAACAATCTTATCATCCTCGACGGTAGAGGTGTTGAGATGATGCGCCAGTTCATCCTCGCTTACAGGGACAAAAATATATCCGGCCTGACGGAGACGAGTTCTGTACTCCATTCGTTCTTCATTCGTTTTAGAACCAGTGGAGACCAGCACATCTATAAGATCCAATGTTGAAAATATAGGCATGAACGAGTCGCCAGCACCAAAGTTGGCATGTTGATTGAGGAATCTGTCGTCCGTAACGATTGCATTACAATCCTTCGTCAAGGAGAAAACACCAGCGGTTGGATGTTCGGATATCGACCTATCTGTTGATGGATCGGCATTGGTTGACCTGCTTACCTTTATTTTTTTTGACTCTATCCGAGAATTAACGGCAGACCGTATGCGTTCTATGGTGTCCTTGGCCTTGCTAGAAATATTTTTATAAGAAAGTAGTTGATTTGTTTCAGATTCTTTTGTTGACGAAATAATCAGTCTGAAGCCGGCAGCTTGTAGTTTTTCCAGTATCCCAATATGAAGGAAATAGTTTACAGCTAAATCATCGAGGTACAGTGTTGCCCCATCAGCAATCTCCGGCTGATTTGGCCACGGCTTCTCGTGAAATTGCAAATAGGCTCGTGCCTTCTGTACTTCATTCGCTGTAATCTGGCCCTTTTGCCGCAACTTGTCCACAATAGATTGGCAACTACTCAACACAGTTGCGTATGCTGTTAAGTCAGCTTCTTCTTCCATCAGGGATCCGATTAGATGAACTGGAGACGGCTGAACAACTATGTGCTGTGAATCGTCTTCGCGTCTTTCCGTTGTCGCCTCCGCTATAAACAGTGCTAGCTCTTCTCCAACTTGGACGGACAAATCACTATTGGGCACAGTACTCGGAGAGAGTTTCTCTAATACATCGTTGGTCAGCAAACGACTTATCTGAGCCGCGTCTCTAATCCGACTTGGCTGATGAAATGCAACCCTCTTTTTCTCATCAAAAAGCCAACCAAGAGTTGAATGCGGTATATGGACTGTATCAAAAGCGTCCAGGGCCTCATCGAGCAGATTCAGAAAGCTCAAGGTGAGTAATGCGGTTGCATCTATTCCAATCTGCCTATCAGTATCGAAGGATAGCGATTGCCGCTGGCCGCTATATGCGGGAATAATACCTCTGCACCGTGGATCGCTCTCCGACGGGTTAGCCAAAGCGGGAAAAAGCATCAAATCGCTAAGGGACTTATTGAGGGATTGAGCTGCAAGAAACATCGGAAGCTCATTACGGATCAACATCTCCCATATCTCAGATGCTTGGCGATCCCACTCGGGTTTTTTGTCCAATAAATTACTCAGTGTCATCATCTGGAGTGGGCCATCCTCGCCAGAAAGTACGGTGGCTTTCTGAATCCACTGAGCGACCTCCGGGTCATCTTCTAGACCGGCACTTGCTGCAAGAAAGTAAGCCGATCCTAATACATTGGCATCATCTTTCCCCCTCTCTGCCGCTGCAAATATCAACTCTTCTGCATGGGGGATAGAGCCCAAATGAAGGGCCAGTCGAGCAGCGGTTATTAATTCCTTAGCGTTCCTCTTGTCTTTCTCATTGCATTCTTTAGCGATAAAAGCAGAAAGAGAGTTCCAGTCTCCTAGAGAGACTGCAAGATTAATCTGTAATGTACGGTAGTTCTCATTATCCCAATCATCGTCCAGTTTAGTCAATTCAGAGCTAGCCTCTAGTAGTTCACCCTCATTATATAAAGACCAGCAATGGATCAGTTGGAGTCGCTTGGACTCTGACAAAAGTGTCTTATTCGATTCTATAAACTCTACAAGTCGTTCCAGCTTCTGTGTATTGTGTAAAGCGATTGCCAACCGCTCTGCGTCGCGTAATTCGTGGGTTCTCTCAAACAGAATATTGCCATACTCGCAAATTTCGTTCCAGTCATTTCTAGTTTCGAGTTCGTCAACGAGAATTCCCAAATCACTTAGAGAGCTCGTTTTCTTGAACTGTTTCTTGAGAGCCTCAACCGGAGAAGCTCCTTCTGCTTGAGCAATTATTATCTGGAGTCTATTTTTCTCGGCCTCAGAAAGGCCCTCTCTTGTAAGAGTATCCAAGCACTCATTTGCCTTATTAAGCTGTCCTGTTCTTAAAAAAAGTTCAATTTGGAAAGACAATATAATTTTCTTATCTATGTAGTCGGCAAATTCGTCGTGGTACTGAGCTATATAGTTTGCGGCATCCTCCGGTGTCTGTTGTGTTTGAACTAGAGCAAAGCGAGCAATTGCGGTGTCATAGGTAATTTTTCCGTTAAGGGCAATTTGTCGTTCTATTTCCTGTTCGACCACCTTATTATCCAATTTTATTCCGAATTGAAGACCAAAACGAACAAGACGTAGATAGGTCTTGAGATCGCGAAGTTTGGACTCCAGACGCCTTCTTCCTTCAGCGCATTTATCGGGATCGGGATCTTTAAGTTCAAGCCAAAGTGCATACTCATCGTCAATGTTTTCTGCAAGGGGACAGTCTAGTTGACGTGCAACCTCCGCAGCGTCGATAAAGATACGGTGCGCTAACTGGCGTGCTTCAATCCCATTAGGACCCGAGTCAAGAGGGAAAGCCGCCGCCTCAAACGGTGGTTGATCACGCACAATGGCTCGCAATTCTACAGGCACTGCTTTAAGGAGGTGTGTAATTGCTACGATGTGATGGAGAACAGGGGCAGCGCGTAAATCGTCATCAGTCAACGCATCAAGACTTTTCTGAGCTGTTTCCCAATCGGAGAGCTCAAGCTGACATCCCAATAGGAAGCGTTTACCATCAGGGTCCAGATCAGTGGCGTCTATATTGACTGTCTTTAACCAGTTAAGAGCTCCCTGTGGGCCATCGTGGTTTGCAACGATCATAAGCGCTGCGGACCGAGACATCGGTGAGTCGATATTAGCCAGAGAACTTAGAGCAGCTTTTCTATCGCCTTTCTGTGACGATATAAAGGCGTCTGCTATATCTATTTCCTGACAAGTTCCTAATTTCTTCGCGTACTCGAGATACTTTTCTGCTTTATCCAATTCTTTAGTACGTGACAGAATTCGCACACACCAAGCTAATGCTTGACTTCTTACCGAATCCGTTCCTCCCGAAAGTTCACCTTCTATCAGCTTTCTTGCGAGTGTTAATGAAAAGCCAATCCTGTCAAAATCTTCAAAAAAACGAGATTTACGGAGTATATCGGTCTCATCCTTAATTTTCTGGTCAACAAGCTCCGTTGGAAAATAAGAATGATGAAACATATTTGAAGAGACATTATCTAGGCTGGCGGAGAGCCGATTCTTCACCACTTTAGATTCGTGATCCTGCTTCCACTGTTTGAGCATTTCAGCCGGATAGGTTTCATATTGATTATCCACTACCGTATGATGAGTCGGACAAAGTAAAATTAGATTCTCTGGAGAATTCAATTCTTCATTGGTAATTCCAGCCTTACCTCTTGGGCCATCGTCACTAATCGCATAAATGTGGCATATTTGAGCAATGACAGCAGCGTCAGATTTCTCAGTGGCCGGCTCGATCACATTATTCGTACACTTTGGATGAGCGCATTGATTTCCACTCAAACCGAACAGAATTTTTAATGTCTTCTGTGAATAATTTCGTTGTAGTTTAGCCATACTCATCACCCTGTGCTTTAATTCCTTATTCGCCATTTTCCCGTCAGCAATTTCTGCATCAGGCCACGTTTTTGAGTGCGGTATGGAGTGAGCCAAAAAATATCTCCATTCCAATTGCTGCTATCTTGAGTTGATGGCGTTCCGCCAGAATGAATTGCACCTAATTCCTCCAGCTTCACCTTTCGCCATTCAGGATTATCCTGTTGGTCGCTAATAAGAGTTTTCAGCAGCCACTTAAATTGCTTCTCCTTCGCCGCGATCAGTGATTCGGTTTTCTCTATCGCCGTATCCCATGTTTCCAGTAAAGACGCAATGGCTTTCTGTTCATATAGTGGAGGGAGTGGTATCTTAATTTTTTTATAGGATTCTGTTGTAAGTCCAAAGCGTGTAATTCCATTAGCAAATCTATAAAAATCATATTTTACTCTCGGAGAAGTCAAGGCATAACAAACATATTTTCCTATCGTTTGCTTATTTGGTCGAAGAATTGCTAAATAATAGCCGCATAACAGATTATCGATGGTTTCTTTAACATAGGAAGGAACACCAATGTCATCAGGTGTTTCAGAATCTTTGGTAATGATTACATCACCTTCAATAAGCAAAAATTTTTCTATCTCTAAAGGTTTAGCTGTAGCAGCCATGAAGTCAATATCACAACCAATATCGTTGTGGTAATAAACATCTGTGTAATTGCATAATTGGACGGGTAATTCCCCATCGACGGTCTTTTTGTCAACAGAGCTAACAATGACCTCACAAGCATCCGCTAGCCTCACAGACCGCCATTCCTTCGGCAATACGTCATTTTTTATCATCTTCTACAAAATCCCTTTTGAACTGTTCAAAATTTCTAACCGATATCGGACCAAAGCATCGCTTGAGTGAAACGAGACAGGTGCTTTACGTTCGTCGTTGCGATAACTACATTTGCTCGATCTAGTGTTACCGCTTGCGCTGCTAAGATCACGTCGCCATCAAGTGCTTTATCATCTGCCGTTGCTCGACCTTGCTGACGAGCCTCAGCCCAGTAATCAGCGGCTTGGCGCATAGCAGTAGTCGTGATCGCTAAGTAATCGGTTTGAGAAATGAGATTGTCAAGCCGCCTAATACCTTCGGTCTTTCTTGCTCTAAGTAACTCACGCCGAATCTCGTAATCGGCTATCTCTGGCACCATCACTGTCGCGCCGCTAGTTGCCACCTTTTGAAGCCATTTTACACATTGTGTGGCCGATTCCGATACATTTGGATTGGTTAGTAGACCGAGGGGGCCACTATCGAGTAGTACGGTCTGGCTTACCAACTCTTTCCTTTCAGTTCCTTTGGGAACAGCTTGCGGTTGGATAGCCGATCTTCATCCAAAGCGTGAATGAGATATTCAAGCGTTTCTCGCTGTTCTTCTTCATCCCCCTCGTCTATCCATGACTGCAATAGTTGTACAAGCCTGTCCGCACGATCATCTGAGACTCTGGCCTTAGAGATAATCTCAGTCCGTATGATCGTATTCCGACAGATCATAGGCTCATATATCGAATCCAACTTGGTTGTGTCGTAGGTGATGGCCTCATCGCCGCGCTTGCGGGTAGTGACGGTCGGGATATTGTCCATCGGCCACGAGTAGTAGTTGGGGATAATATGGCCCCAGGTAAGTCTCTCTTTTCGACGGTATAAGACATTGGGCTCATGGACAATCCCGGCAGGATTTTCTGAAGGTCTCTTGCTCATGTCTCTGTCCTTTCCGCTGAGTGTATCTATGCTAATTTCCAATAAAATTGTCTCTTTGAAAACTCACTTCTCGCCACCTCTTCGGCAACGCATCTTCTTTCGCCGTCTTCCTACTCATCCCTTACCCCCCGTCTTTTCGGCTCAGTTGCTGTTCCAGTCTCTTGGTTTCTCTATCAAAATCAGATTCAAACAAACGATCCTGAACAACCCGGTATTTCTCAAACTCGCTTTCGGCATGGGTCTTGGCAATCTCGGCACTGACTCGTCCGCTGTCTTGCAGTATCTGACGGTCAAAAGCTTCGAGAAATATATCGAGCCGTTTTGACCAGTCCTCCATCGTCATCGGAATTTTGCGCTGTGCCCGGTCTTCGGCGAGGTCAATATAGGCGTTGACGATCCGCCCAAGAGATTCCAGCTCTTCTTTCGATAGGTAGTTTTTGGCGACAGACACATCAGACTTCAGGATTTTGCCGTCGGGACTGTTTTCCCAACTGGTCAATCCCATGTTTTTCTTTTTTCCATCGGCTCGCTGTTGGATCAATTCCGCCGCAGTATGGCCGTGAATGGCATAATGCAGCTTGTTTTGCACTCTGGCGAAAAACTCGCGGGTGGTCGGCGCGTCCCTGTTGTAATCCAGATCTCGTTCAACATCGCGATTTCCTTCCCTTTGAACTGTTCGGAATTTCCGAACAGTTGAGTTTTTAGTCAGTTCTCCAGAGGCGTAGATATTGCCCAAATGTTCGCTGATGGTGGATTTTGCCGTGCTAAACAACTCCGCCATCAGTTTCTGCGTCAGCCAGATAGTCTCATCCTCATAGCGAACCTCAATTCCTCCCCTGCCGGACTGACGGGTGAAGATCAGAAACTCCGCCGTGCTATTGCGGATGGTAAGATTTTTTGAGGGTTTCTTGCCCATGCCGTTACTCCTCCTGCTATCTGTACCTGCCCAAGTCCGGCCTCTCGCCCCCCTTTCACGGGACTGACGGATTATCTGCGTCGTCTGAGGATCCCTTTCTTTTTATGCTTCTGACACAGAACAGCGAAGACCAAAATCAGAAATCGAGCAGAATGAGAAGAACCAACGATAGGGTCGTGAAAATCATCAAGAAGATGGTCCACTTAAACATGCGGGACATCTTGGTTTCGATCCGGTCGAGTCCTTCTGACATATTTTTTCCAAATTCGTCAAAGGACTGCTTCATTTGGTCGAGGGCCTGCTCTATATCGTCAAACTGCTCTAACAATTCATCCAGATCGGTCCCCTCCTGTCCCGTCAGCAAGCGATAGGCATGAGCACCCTTCTTAAATGCCTCTTCGGCAACCGGGTTGTTCGGGTTGCGGTCGGGGTGATGCTTGAGGGCATAGCGGCGAAACGCCGACTTTATCGCCTCTGTGGTGGCGTCCTCAGCTACACCCAAAATGAGGCGGGCTTCTCGTCGTCTCATGCTTTTATTTTTTTAGCTATCTCCTTTTTCCGCGATTGGCATTGAGGTGATAATCGCTCGCAGTACTTGGTTAACAGATTCAGGAGTCTTGAATACAGCCGCGACGTCTTGATCGAGAACGACCATCAACTGCTCGCGTCCAATTTTGTCCGCAAAGCGGTTGGGCTTCGCCTTACTGTAGTCGAACTGGTATTCATCTCGCATCTCATCCGCTGCGCCAGCGGTCTGTTTAACGGATTCAGTATTCTTCATAATCTTGGCGTTCCCTCCTTGTTGCTTGCCGAGCACTGATAATGCGGATGGCATCGTCTCGCTCAGAGAAGCATACTAAAAGCAAATGGTTCTTATCGGAATGTCCAATGATGAATTCTCTACGTTTCTCGTTTGAGTGAGCTTCATCATCGAAAATAGCAGCAATTGGATCGCGAAATACAGTGGCTGCTTCTGCAAAACTCACATTGTGCTTTGCCACGTTAGCAGTTGCCTTATTGATATCCCACTCAAAGCGCAAGCTCATAGGGTCGAGATCCTATCAATCTGTCCTAAACCTTCCCCCCGATCAATCCCCTGCAACAACCTCCCCATTTCCCCACGCACCACACTCAATTCCTTTTCCAACTGGTCGATCTCTCTTCCCACCGCATCAATATCAATCTCCTCCTCTTCCTCAAAGGTGTCCACGTAGCGCGGAATGTTCAGGTTGAAGTCATTTTCCGCGATTTCCTCAAGGGTGGCGAGGTGGGCGTATTTTTCCACATCTTCGCGTTTTTCATAAGCAGCGGTGATCTTTTCGAGGTGCTCGTCTAGCAAGGTGTTTTGATTCTTACCCGCCTGATATTCGCGGCTTGCATCGACAAACAGAACGTCTTTGCGGTTCTCGTTCGCGCCTCCTTGTTCACGCGAGCGGTCAAAGACCAAAACGGCCACCGGTATCGAGGTTGTGGGGAACAGATTGCCGGGCAAGCCGATGACGGCATCGAGCAAGTTTTCTTCAATGAGCTGCTGGCGAATGCGCCCTTCAGCAGCGCCCCGAAACAAAACCCCGTGCGGAGCCACCACCGCAACCCGCCCCTCTTTTTCCAAAGCCGCTTCCACCATGTGACTGATAAAAGCATAGTCCCCCTTGGATTTGGGCGGCACCCCGCGCCAAAAGCGGTTGTACGGGTCCGCATCGGCGTCTTCTGCGCCCCACTTGTCGAGCGAAAACGGCGGATTGGCGACCACGTTGTTGAACTTTATCAGTTGGTTGTTTTCCACCAGTGCCGGGGAGGTAAGGGTGTTGCACCATTCGATGCGGGCGGAGTCGGCACCGTGCAGAAACATGTTCATCCGCGCCAGTGCCCAAGTGCTGCCGTTCACCTCCATGCCGTACAGGGCATAGTCCCTGCCGCCCACCAGCCGGGCCGCTTCAATCAGCAGCCCCGCAGAACCGCAGGCGGGATCGCAGATGCGGGCTCCGGGCTTGGGAGCGCACAGTCGCGCCACCAGCTCCGACACCTTGTGCGGCGTATAGAACTCGCCGGCTTTTTTGCCCGCGTCGGAGGCGAAACGCTCGATTAGGTAGATGTAGGTGTTGCCGATGACGTCTTCTGAAACGCGGCTGGGGCTCATGTTCAATTCGGGTTTATTGAAATCTTCCAGCAGCATTTTCAGGCGGCGATTGCGGTCTCTGGTTTTGCCGAGATTGGCCTCGCTGTTGAAATCTATATTGCGGAAAACATCTTCCAGTTTCTCTTTGTTCTCCGTTTCAATCGCCTCCAGCGCGATATTGATGAGTTCGCCAATGTTGGCTTCCGAGCGCTGTTTATAGAGGTCGTAAAAGCTGCTGTCTTCTGGCAGGACAAAGCGCTCGTTTTGCAGCCTGCGCCGGATGCGCTCATCGTTGTCGCCGTATCTTTCTTGATATTCCTCGTAGTGGTCTTTCCAGACATCGGAGATGTATTTGAGGAATAGCATCACGAGGATGTAATCTTTGTATCCAGCCGCATCCATTACCCCGCGAAAGGTGTCGCAGGCCGCCCAAGCGGCGCTGTTGATGTCTTTCTGTTGGATCTGATCGCTCATATCTTGCTGCTCCTATTTAGTTGCCAATCGCATCTGAATCCCGTTGACTAGTTTTTCCTTCTTCTCCGCCAACTCCCTCATCAGCCTCTGCTCTTGATTTGACAAATCGGCCAGGGCGACGATTTGCTCTTGAGTTTCAAGATCGGGCAGGGGCACTTCCAAATCATCGAGGGCGGACTTGCCAATCACAGTCATCGCCGTCCCGGTAGCTCTGCTGTGCAAAAACGCCTGCGCTAGCGGCTGGTTGACGAACCAGCACAGGTACTCCGGTAGGACGTGTTTGCTCGTAACTCGGACTCTCAATAGAGGGGCTGCGACAATCGCCGGACCTATTTCCGTATCAATAATTGCCGCCGTAGTGGTCTGCCCTCTGGAGCGAAAAATCAAATCTCTGCGTTTGACCAAATGGCGGTCGCCGAGGCCGCTCATTTTAATAGTGATCAGATTGCGGTGGCTCAATTTATTATCCTCGGTCAAGTCGCGCATCTGAATGACTGCAACAGTCCCATCCGCTTCCGGCTCAATGCGAGAACGAAAGGAAAGGCCCATCTGGACGCGGGCTATATCTTTAAGCGTCTTTAACAACTTGCAATCGTCAGGTTTCAAATGATGTGGCGGCTATCCACCAAATAGTTTCAAACCTACTATCGTGCCCCAAGTAGCCAACTGAAGGCCGATGAGCCAGCGAAAGTCTCGACGGTGGTTGCTTTCTAGGCTATCGAGGCGACGGGTTATGCTGTTGAGGCGCTCGTTAATTTGTTCGATGATACCTTCGAGGCGGCCGATGCGCTCGCCGTGGTCGAGGGAGGTCGATTCAGTCATAATTGAGAGCTCCTTAATCGGGGTGATAACGGTGAAATTCTGTGCAGCATAAAAGTAAGCGCGGACCATATCTCTGTCAATAAAATACAGTAACGTCGTTATTTCAAGTAGAAAGAATGCTGGCCCGGCTCGCATCGGCGACCCGCGCCGGTTGTCGCCGCATGTCCCATTGAGCTTATTAACAGGTCTAACTCGACACCAGGAGATACCTTATGAAAAGCTGTATCCGCGCCGCGCTCGCGTGTGCGCTCGCCGTCTCGCCAGTCTTTGCCCAAGAGGCCGTGCCGCTCAAGAAGCTGCCCTTCAGCCCGGCCCGCCAAGCCGACGACTTTCTCTTCATCAGCGGCCAGATCGCCCGCACGGCCGATGGTGCCGACGTCAAGGAGTCGGTCGCGGCCGAGACCCACCAGATCATGGAAAATATCGGGCGGATACTTGAAGAACACGGCTATGCGTACGATGATTTGGTCAACGTCACCGTCTGGCTTGCGGACATTGAAGATTATCACGAGATGAACAAGGCATACGCTTCCCACTTTAAAGAGCAATTCCCGGCGCGGGCCTGCACCGGCGGGGCGCAGATCGTCTTCGACTTTCGCGTCGAGATCGCCGCCATCGCCTATAAGGAGGACGACGATGATAATGACGAGGATGGCGATGGTCACCATGACGGTGCCGACGAGGATGGCGATGAACACCATGAGGGTGCCGACGAGGATTAGGCCATGCCGCTGAGTCGCCGTCGCTTCATGCGCGAGACCGCACTAGCCGCCGGCGGCCTAGCCCTCGCCGGGACGGCGCGCGCGGAAAAGGACATTCCCATGAACACTGCTCGTCCCCTCTTTATTTCTACGTGGCCCTTTGGCAAAGCCGCCAACGAACAATCGCTGCGGATCGCCGAACAGGGCGGCTCGGTCCTCGACGCGGTCGAGCGCGGCATCCACGTCGCCGAAGCCGACGCCTCCAATGCATCCGTGGGATTGGGGGGCATACCCAACGCCCGGGGCGTGGTGCAACTCGACGCCTGCATTATGGACGGCGAGGGGCAACGCGCCGGCAGCGTCGCCGCTATCGAGGGAATCCTGCACCCGATCTCGGTGGCGCGCCGGGTGATGGACGAGACCAAGCACGTCATGCTCGTCGGCGAAGGTGCGCGGCAGTTCGCGCTGGAGCAGGGTTTTGCCAGCGTCGATTTGCTGACGGAAGAAAGGCGCAAGGCGTGGGAGGAATGGCGGGAAAAGCAGGGCGCGGCCGACAATCACGATACTATCGCTCTACTTGGACTCGACGGTGAGGGGCGGATCGCTGGCGGCTGCTCGACCAGTGGCTGGGGCTACAAGCTGCCGGGCCGCGTCGGCGACTCGCCGATCATCGGCAGCGGCTTGTACGTCGCTGGGGGCGTGGGCGCGGCCGGGGCCACTGGTTTGGGCGAAAATGTCATGCGCTACTGCGCCACTTTCCTCGCGGTCGAGTACATGCGCCAGGGGCTGCACCCGGAGGAAGCCTGCGTCGAGACCATCCGCCGCATCATCGCGCTCGACCCGCGTCCGGTCGAGGAGTTGCACCTCAACTTCGTCGCGCTCGACAAGCAGGGCCGCTTTGGCGCGGCGGGCACCAACGAGGGATTCCAATACGCCGTCACCTATCCCGGCTACAGCGAGGTGCTCACGGGCGTTGGGGTGGGTACGGGCGAGATCGGACCCGAGGGGGGGAACCGGCGCTGAGGCTTAGCAGCCGTCTGCTTCACCGCGCCTTTAGGCGTGACAAATTCTTGGTGACTGCCGCGTTGGCTCGCTAGGAATTTTCAGACGGCGGCTCATCTTCGCGCACTAGCAAATAGACGACCAAGGCGATCATATTGCCCAAGAGACCGAAGATGCCCCAAACCGTGGCTCTTTCCCGTCTCTTTTGGGCGTCCAAGGCCATCCACGCAGGGATGGAGAGCCAGAAGAGGATAAAGCCGGCTAGGGCCGCAATTCCGGTCGTATTGAGCAAAAGACTGAGTCTTTCGCTTTCCTCGCTTCTCTCCTGAAGCGGAGGGTTATACTGCGACCGCGAGACCGTCGCGGCGATTAAGCCATCCTTGACGCGGTTCATTTCTACAAGCTCACCGCCGTATCTTGAAATGGGTTCTTCCGTTGAAATGATTAGGTGCTTTGGGATCATGTCGATGCCGACACTTAAAGAGGAAAATGAAGGCGAGACCCTAGACCAATGACCCCCGATTATCGTAGGCAATAGGATAGCGGTCCGCTGTATGGGTGAAATCACATCTTCGGGGACCATATTCAATATCTTAGTCAGGGACCCAAGGGGAAAATCTGCGACATTGCGCACCGGGGGGATATGCCGGCCGTAATACACAATGAGGCCCTGGGCATTGGTCACCCACACCTCGCCGATGGCTTCTTCTTGGGCCACTGCTTTACTCAGAGTCTCTTGAGTCTGCACGTTACCGTCGAGTGTATCTATGAGGCCCACGATCCGCTCTAGGGCGGCTTTAAGCGCGACTGCCTTTGCCTCCTTTTTCTCCTTGTATTCCTGAAGGTGCTGGTGCCGTTTGTCGAGATCTTCTTTTGCAGCGGCGTCGTACCTTGGATCCACGTAGTATTCGTTGATCAGGGAAGATGTGAGAAGAACCAGCACGCTCAAGATGGTCAGCTTGGGCAGCCATCGATGCAGAGTATCTTTCAGGCGTTCATTCATGGGATAGCTCCCTTCTTTGGCGGTGTAAAAGAATAATCGGGCTCGTCAACAGCGCGGCGATGTTCAAGCCGACTAAGCCGAGGACAGAGGCTCGTATGATCTGGTCAATGTCGAGCCTTGGGCCTACGGCGTAGAGCAGGGCGAACAATTCCAAGGCGACTAGTCCTAGGGCGATTTTACCGTAAAGGGGGATGTGGAGTCGCGCTTCCTCGGCCCGCCTTTTTCTGGCCCAACTCACGGCTTTAGACCGCACTTCCTCGTCTAGTCTAGGCGGCAGCTGCACTTCGGGTACAGAGCCCAACAGCGCTCGAATCTCTTGTATGGTGCGGCGGTCTTGGTTCATGGGTTCGGTGCCATTTGGCGCAATTGTTTTAGGGCGTGGTGCAAACGGCTTTTGACGGTTCCGACGGGTACGCCGACGATTTTCGCGGTCTCTTCCTGCGAGTAATCGTGTAGGACGCGGAGGACGACTATGGCGCGCAAGTGGGGTTGCAGGGCCGCGAGCAGTTGGTGTGCGGCTTCTTCGTCTTCTCGCTTGAGCAGATGGTCGTGGGGGCTACGAGCTGATGGCACGGCCATTTGCTCGGCTGGAATGCTCGTGCTTTGGCGGCGCAGTTCGTCCATGCACAGGTTGTGGGCTATGGTATAGAGATAGGTCGAAAATTTGCCCCGAGGCTTGAAGCGGTCGGCGTTTTCCAATACGCGCATGTAGGTCTCCTGAAACACATCTTCTGCCAAGGCCGCGTCCTGCAAGAGCCGCAAGATAAAATTGAAAAGGGGCTGGCGATGGCGCGTGTAGAGTTCGTCAAACGCCTGCATATCTCCTCGGCGGAGGTTTTCCATCAATGCTTCGTCGCTCCAGCCCATAGGAGAATCCAGACGAGTTTTAGCCTGCGGCCCTGAGATTGTTCACATCTATTTATACGGATTAGGTCGCCATTTCGTTCAAAGACGTAGGGGCGACCGGCCGGTCGCCCCTACGGGGAAGGAAGGTCAAAGAGGGGTGGGTCTATCAGCCGAGGACTTGCTGCAACGCCTCGACAGCGCGGTCGATGTCGGTCTCGTCGTTGAAGATGTGCGTGGAGATGCGGATGGCGTTGTAGTTTTCCTTTGGCACGCCGGCGTCCTCCACGTAGGCGTACGTGCCCTGTGCTGGTTTGAGGAAGATGTCGCGCTTTTGCAGCGCGGCGACGACTTCGCTGTGGCTGCCGCTGGTGAGCGAGAAGCTGGCGATGCCCGAGGACAGCTCGTGCTGGGGTGGGGTGATCGGTGTGAGTTGGGGGATTTCCGCTAGGCGCTGGCGCGCGTAGGCGCAGAGCTGGCGGCAGCGCGCTTCGATGCGCGGGCGGCCGATGGTGTTGTGGAATTCCATCGCCACCCCGTGTGCGACGATCTGCGGCACGTTGCGGGTGCCGGACGAGGCGGAATAGGCGTTGTAACCGGAATAGGTGAACACGGGCCGGACGCGATCTTGCACTTCCCTGCGGATGTAGAGCAGTCCCGTGCCCTTGGGAGCGAGCATCCACTTGTGGCTGCTGGAGGCATAGGTGTCTACGCCGAGGGCTTTGACGTCGACGTCGATCATGCCCGGGGCCTGCGCGCCGTCGCAGACCAGCAGGATGTCGCGGGGTTGGGTGAGGGCGGCGATGGCTGTTAGTGGCATTTGCAGTCCGGTGATGGTATCGATGTGACAGAAGCTGCACACGCGGGTGCGCGGCGTTAGGTGATCCTCTACTAGTTGCAGGATCTCGGCGGCATCGCGCACGGGATTGGGCATTTTGATGTAGCGAACTACGACGCCGCGAGTGCGCGCCAAGTGCTGCCAGCAGACCATGCCGCCGCCGTGCTCGTGATTTGTCGTCAGCACCTCGTCGCCCGGCTGGAGGTCGAGGCCGCTGGCTACGTGGTTCATGCCTTCGGTTGTATTGCGCGTCAGCGCGATTTCGTCTAGCTCGGCCCCGATGAACTCCGCCCCCTTGGCCCGCACTGTTTCCATCTCGCTGCCGAGGCCGCCCCAGGTGTTGGCCAGTGGATTGCCCTCCAGTTCGGCGAGGTATGAGGTCAGGGCGTCAGTTACCACGCGAGGCGTCGCCCCAATACTGCCGCAGTTGAGATGCACTAGCCCTGGGTGCAGACGAAACTCTCGCCGCAGCCGCTGCCACAGGGCGCGCTCGTTGCTGGCGGCCGCTACGTCTTGGCCGAGGGTGCCGAGTCGCTCGGTAAGTCCGGCGGCCACGTCGGGAAGGAGCGGGGCTGCGGCTGCGGCTGCGGCGATTCCTTTGAAGAATGCTCTGCGTTTCATGAATTGATCCTGTGGGTAGAGGTGGTTTGTTGTGAAGGGTAGGGATTGGTTTGTTGTAAGGTAGGGGGCGGTTTGCAAACCGCCCCCTACGCGGTCTATACTTTTTACATGTCTTGGTACAGACCCTCTCTGCTCCTGCTGGCGATTGTCGGCTGTGCGGAAGCACCCGACCCGGCACACGAAGTACACGGCGACCGCTCGATGCGCGCTGGCCACTACGGAGAAGCCGCCGCCCACTACCAACGCGCCGTTGACCAGAACGCAACATCGGCGGTGCTCTACCGCAAGTTGGCCGAGGCGCATGCGAGAAATGAGGCCCTGCCCGCGGCCGTTCGCGCGTACGAGCAGGCCATTGCCCTAGCGCCGAGCCACGCCAAGACGCGGACCGAGTTGGCGATCCTGCTGACGCGCCTCGACCGCTACGACGATGCCTTGGCCTTGCTCGAACAGACGGTGCGGGAGCAGCCCGACCGCGCCCGGGCGCACATGGTGCTGGGGTTGCTACATGCCCGCGAGGGACGCTACCCAGCCGCGATTGCCGCCTATCAGCGGGCGATTGCCGCCGTGCTTAGGTACGGGGAGGCGTGGTTCAACCTCGGCGAAGCCTATCTCAAGCAAAACGACTATGCGGCCGCCGAGCAAGCCTTTAGTAGCGCCGTAGCTGCGGACACGACTTCGGCCCAATTTCGCAATGGCTTGGGGCGCAGTTATTACCTCCGGCGCGACTACGGCCCCGCCATGGCCCAATTCCGCCGCGCCGTGCAGCTAGATTCGCTGTTTGCCCAAGCCCGCTTCAACCTCGGCAACACCTTGCTGCGCTCTGGACAGAAGGAAGCGGGGCGACGCCAGCTCGCGCTGTACAAGCGGCTCGACGAGGAGGAAGACCGGATCGCCATGCTGAAAAACACCTTGGCGACGCATCCAGACGACGCCGGGGCCTACCACGACTTGGCCGTTGTGTACGGACAGCGCGGCCAGCAGCGAGAAGCGCGCATTCGCTACCTCCAAGCACTCGACCGCGACCCTGCTTTCGCGCCCGCGCACCACAACCTCGGCAACATCCACTTCCGCCGTGGGGAACTGGATGCGGCCGAGCAGAGGTTTCGCCAAGCATTGCAGGCCGATTCCACGTACGCCCTCGCGCACTTGGGTTTGGGAAATGTCCAAATGTTGCGCAAGCAGTACGAACGCGCCATTGCCTCCTTCCGCCACGGCTTGCGCCACCAGCCCGACCACCCCAAGCTCCGCCGCAACCTCGCGGCCGCCGAGCAAATCGCCGCGCAGGCTGGCCGCTGATGCCGCGCACCTTGCCGCTGTGGGCCGGCGCTGTTGATCGAGAGTGTCCGCGCCGTGGCTGGCTACTTGGTGCAGACGCGGGAGATCCGCTGCAGCTACGGCTACATGGGGTCCAGCGACGTGTCCCTGATGCTCGGTTTAGGTGATCACACGCAGATTGACCCAGCGGCGCGTGCAAACATTGGTGGACGTGGAAGCCGATCAATGCATTGTGATTCGGGAAGTAAGCCAAAAAAGGAAGTAGGGACAGTGAAATATTCGCTAGTTAGCACCTTAGCATTCCTCGTCTTGGGCAGCGCGGCTCTAGGCGCGGAAGAGACGGTTCTGCACATCGGCGACAAGGTCGTTTCGGTGCGGCAGTTTGAGGCGATGGCGCAAAAGCTGCGGGAGACCGGCTACAGCCACGTCGAGGAGCTGAATCAGCAGGGCAAGCAGGAACTGCTCGATGGCGTCATCGCGCGGGAATTGCTCATTGCCGAGGCCCTCCGGCGCGGGTACGACCGCGACCCGGACATCGCCCAAGCCGTGGCCAAGAGCGAGCGCAAGGCGCTGATGAACAAGCTCTACGAGCTAGAGGCCGTACAGGCGTCGTATTCGTTTTCGGACGCGGACCTGCGGGCGTTCTTTGCCCAACAGCAGTACGACGTAGAAGTGCTCAGTCAGCACATTGTCTGCGCCACCGAAGAAGAGGCCCGCCTCGTCCTCGAGCTGCTTGGCGAAGGGACGCCTTTTGAGTCGCTGGTGCGGCCCTATTCTCTGCAGAACATCCAGCAGCGCTTTGGCCCCGGCGGTTGGGTCGGCTGGTTCAAGATCGGCGAGGTGTACGAGGGGCTGAAGGTGCCGCTCGCTACCATGCCCGTCGGCAGCGTGTATCCCGACCCCGTGCAGACCGCGAGTGGCTACCACGTCTTCAGGCTTGGGGAACGACGCCCCGTCGATTTTGCCGCGGTCCGCGAGTGGGTGGAGAAAAAGGTCCGCGTGCAGAGCCGGGCCGACGATATGGAGCGCTACGTCGGCACTCTGCGCCAGCGGTATCAGCTCGCGCTGGACGCGGAGGTTTTTGCCGAGTTGCTCGCCGTTCCGCAGCAATCGACTCGGTGGGATGAAGGGGACGCGCCGCTGCTCACTTGGCGCGGTGGCCAGCTCATGGCGCGGGAGTACCTCGCCTTAGTCGAGCAGGGCCGCGCGCCGCATCCGGCCGAACTCGACAGTGCGCGCCTGTACAAGGCCGTAGATAACCTCGCTGGCAAGCAGATCATGGTAGCGGAAGCCCGCAAACTGGGGATTGACGACGATGCGGATATCCGCGCCAGCGTCGCAAGGGAACGAGACGCCTTGTTGGTCAAGCGGCTCTACCAAGCCGAGGCCGCACAGGTCGGAGAAATCGGCGACGAGGCCGTGCGGGCCTTTTACGACCAGCACCTCGACCAGTTTACCCGCGCCGCCGGCCAGGTAGCGGATTTTGCTTTTGTGCGGGAGAGCATTCGCACGGTCCTGAGACAACAGGCCGAAACCGAGGCCATGGATGTGCTATTGGCCGAGTTGCGCGAGGCGTATGCAAATCAAATACACGTGTTTCCAGCGGCCTTGGAGAAAGCGTTTGAATAGGAGCTATCTATCCCGTACTTTGCTGTCCGTTGTTTAGCCATGGAGGGTGATAAAGAGATGAACCGAAACGAGCATCTGAGCAGTCCTTGGCTACGTCGCCGGGCGACGGCGCTGCTTGTTGCTGCCCTGCATCTTGGGGGTGCTGATGCGGTAGTGGCAAAGGCCGGCCAGCTAATTCATCGCTCTATCCCGGAGAAGGGCGACACGATGCACGTGGTGGTACCGGGTGAGCGATTCAAAGCAGGTCGTTTGCAGCGGTGGATCTACGGTAGCAACTATCGCCAGATCTGGACGACGCCGATCGAGGTGCCGATCCTCGATCTCGATGCGGTGGGCGGCGGATTGTCGCCCATGCGCACGGGCGGCTTTGGCCAGTCCATTTCGCTGCATTTTGTGGGCCAGGACGGCCGCCGTTACACGGTGCGCTCCCTCGACAAGGATCCATCCAAGCGGCTGATGGAGGAACTCAAGGATACCGTCGTCGAGGATGTGATTCAAGATCTCATGAGTGCCCTGCTGCCGACGGGGGGGCTGGTGGTGGATGCGCTGATGGAAGCAACGGGCATACTGCACGCGTCGCACCGGCTGGTAGTAATCCCCGACGATCCGCGGTTGGGAGAGTATCGCCAAGAGTTTGCCGGGCTGATCGGCACCTTGCAGGAACATCCGTCCGAAGCGGCCGACGATGAGCCGGGATTTGCCGGATCCCGCAAGGTGAGCGGCACGGACAAGCTATACAAGCGCCTCGAAAAGACGCCCTGCGAACGAGTTGATGCGCGCGCTTATCTCAAGGCGCGACTCGTCGATTTTCTCGTCGGCGACAAGGATCGGCACTCGGGCCAATGGCGCTGGGCGCGATTTCCGGTCGGAGACTGCTACACGTGGTTACCCATCCCCGAAGACCGGGACCAAGCCTTCATCGATTTCGACGGCCTACTCATGAAGCTGGTGCGCTGGATCGAGCCCAAATACGTCCGCTTTCAAGAGCAGTACCCGGACCACCGAGGACTCCCCCGCAACGGCTGGGAACTCGACCGCGAGCTACTGGCCGAGTTGGAGTGGAGCGCGTGGGACTCCGTGGCCACCACGGTGCAGGCCGAACTGCCGGACCCGGTGATTGAGGACGCCGTCCGGCGATTGCCGGACCCGTACTACGAGCAGGTGGGGGATTTCCTCACCCGGGCGCTGAAGACGCGCCGCGACCATCTCGGCGAGTTCGCAGCACGGTACTACGAGTTTATTAGCAGAGAGGTTGAGATCAAGGGGACGGACGAGGACGAGTACCTCGAATTGGAACATCGAGAGAACGGCGAGTTAGAGGTTCGCATCCGCTTGGCGGGGACGCAGAGCGCCCCGTACTTCCGCCGCACCCTGTATCCCCATGAGACAAAGGAAGTCAGGATCTACCTACACGGCGGGGACGATGAGATCGTCCTCCTCGGAGAGCGGGCTAAGATCAGGGCCCGCGTCGATGGCGGCAGCGGCGGCGATACCTACGCGAACCGGTCGCGGGCTGGACGGTGGATGACGCGATTCTACGACGCTCGCGGTGAGAACCGCTTCGACGCGCACAAGGCCCTGATCGACGAGCGGCCGTACAAGCGGCCGGCTCCCTCGAGGGCGGTTACGGACAGGTACGTCATCGACTGGGGCTGGGAGACGGTTTCGCTGCCGATCGTCAGCTACAGCCCAGACCTCGGTGCCTACGCCGGGCTGTTCTACACCCGGATATACCATGGCTATCGGAAGAAGCCGTATGCGTCGCAACACTCGTTCGACCTCGGAGTCACCGCTAGCGCGAGAACCAAACCCCTTGTTGCCTATTCTGGGAAGTTCCGGCATCTACTGCGGGACCTAGACGGTCTGCTTCAGATGGAATACTCCAGCTTCAACGTGATTCGCTTCAACGGCTTCGGAAACGACGTTGAGATCCTGCGTGCCGAGTCGTTCTACGAGGTGGAGCAGGCGCAGTTCCTCTTCGCGCCCACGCTCCTTTGGGTCTCTGATCGGTCGCAGGGGATGTGGACTCTGACCGGCGGGCCGCTCGTCAAGTTTACCGACACCCCTTTGCACGACAACAAGGGGAAGTTCATCGCCACCTATGAGACGCCCCTGTACGGGACGGAGGCCTTCGGGCAGATCGGCGTCGGCGGGGAACTCGTTTACGATGCCCGAGACAATTCGGGCCATGCCCGGCGGGGCGTGCGGTTCAGGCTCAGCGGCGAACTCTACCCAAAGCTGTGGGACGTCGAATCGACCTTCGGCTACGTTGCCGGCGACGCATCTGCGTACCTGTCAGCCAACGTTCCCACTCTGCCCACTCTCGCCCTGCGCGTGGGCGGCAAAACCATCCGCGGCGCGTTTCCGTTCCACGAAGCCGCCGCGGTCGGCGGCCCCGACAACCTGCGGGGCTTCCGCGAGGACCGCTTCGCTGGCGAGTCCGCCCTCTACGGGAACGGTGAGTTCCGGGTGCGGCTGACTCGAATCCGGTTCCCGTCTCCGGGTGAACTTGGCGCATTCGCCGCCGTCGATGCGGGGCGGGTATTCTTCGACGCCGACTCGGAGGAGGCCGATGGCTGGCACATTGGCAGCGGCGGCGGGCTTTGGATCTCGTTTCTCAAGCGTCGGGCGACGTTGAGCGCGGCGATGATGGAGGGCGAGGATTTGACCGGCATATACCTGCGCGGCGGATTCATGTTTTAGAAACCCGGTTCGGATTGTCCGGTCACGCGAAATCACGCTACGGAATGCGCATCTGGAACACGGGCACTTCCTGCCCAGTTCTCACGATGCGTACGACTGGGGTGTCAACTCCGTCGTGGATTGCGAAATCGAGTACCGCGAATCCCGGGACGGCGTGGGCGAAGATCGTCCCGGCCACGGCGGTTACGGGCGACACTTTGCCGGCCGAACCCGCCCCGCTCACGATGTGCATCCGAGCGACTTCGTCCGCCTCGAAGAGCTGTAGGCTGTGATCGTGTCCCGCGGCATAGACGAGGGGCCGGTGTCTTGCTAACGCGTCCTTCACCTGCTTTGCGAGGACCATGTATTGCGGATTGTACAGATTGAGGGGCGGTCGCGGTCGCAGCAGGTGATAGAAGTCTATGAAGAAGTCGATGATGAACCCGCGGCTGAAGCCGGCGCGGATGCCGCCCGAGCGCAGCGGAAAGTGGCTCACCACGATCACGAAATGCCTCTTTAGGGCCGAGAAGGCCGCGTCGATCCGCGCCCCGAAATCCCCGTCCGGGCACCTGCTAGTGTCGGCGACCGGTGAGAACCAAGGCATCCAGTCAATGGCGACGACCGCGACCCCCTGCTCCAGCCCATCCCCAGGCTTGAGCAACTCGCGCACGACTGGGCCGGCGCATCCATCGCGGGGTAGGAAGTCCACGTCGCCCTCTGGCCACGCAAGCACGAATTCCTGCTGCGCGACGACGTGCGCTCCCGTCCAGTCTTGCGGTGAAGAGCCCCAATCGTGGTTGCCCGGCACGAAAATCCGCAGCGCCGAGGTCGCCGCGAGCTGCTGGCGCAAAATGGCTTCACCCCTAGCGCGGTCATCGGCTGCAAGCCCCGACGGGTAGAGGTTGTCCCCCAGTAGCACGACCGCGGCCCGCTCCTGCGGAGCCGCCCAGCGCCCGATTGCGGCAAGGGTGGGATCGTCCGGCACCGGCTCCCCAGTGTCTCCGACCAAGATGACTCGATACGCGACCCGACCGCTGGTCGCGATCGCATCCGACGGGACATCCCGCCGGATGTACGGCTCGTCGTCGGCACCGTAGTTCTCCCCTTGCAGGTGCCCCGCCCGGCAACCTGCTACGACCACGACCAGCGCCAAGAGCAAGACGATCCCCAGCGCTAAACCGCGCCGGCGCGTCGCTTTTTGGGGATAGTTCATTCCCAAGTAACGCCTGGGTGGCCACAAAGATTCCGTCCGCCGGGACAAGCCTGCAATTACCGGCCCTTTGAAACGGAGTAAAAAGTCAGGGTCGCGCGCTTGCTCACCCCTTCGTCGGATACGATCAGTGTATTGTCGGAAGTAAACGCAATGCCCTCGGTCTGTGGATGCCGATCAGCCGCAAGATCCGCGACGGCGAGGACCTGTCCCTTTGGGGTAATCTCGGCAATGGCGCCCTGGCGGGCCGCCACGACAAAGTAGTTTCCCGATACCGGGTGCCGCTCGATGCCCGAAGGTTGGAATCGCTTGCTGTCGGTGCGGCTCGAGAGCGCGACGGCTGGTATGAGGATATGGCCACCCTCGACGAGCTGCTTGGTATCGAGGGACCAGCGACATATCGTTACTAGGCCTGTCTGCCCGGGGTTCTTGGGGTTTTTGCTGATGAGCAATAGCACCCGTTGGTCCGGGTCGTAGGCGAGTCCCTCTATTTCGTGGTCTCGTCCAATTCCGGTTGTATATAGATTGTAGAGAACAGTCTCTCCATCGGAGCCTTCGACAAACTCGTATAACCGCCCTGAACTCGAAACGAGGTACACGCGGCCTTCAGCCGCGGCGATGCCTTCGAAGTCGTCGGCGACCGGATCGAGCTGATCGCTGAGTGCAAACGCCTTTACAATCGAACCATCGCGATAGTCTATCTCGAATACTACGCCCCTTTCGTCATCGTGCGCGAGGAGTCGGTTCTCTCCAAGCATGGTCAAGCCGGAGATCTCCCGCCACTGCTTCGGCAGCTTGAAACGCCGCGCTGGTTTTTTGAGGTCGTAACTCGCGAGGGTAAGGTTGTCCTCGTGCGGCGTGCTTAGAGCGAATGAGGATGTAGATGCCAAACTGTCCGCGGTGTCGGCTGCGGTGTCCACGACGGGTTCGATTGCCGCGTCCTCCCGCACGAGCAATGACGCTATAAAAATCAAAACGCTGAAGACCAAAAACCCGCTCAGGAGGTTGTTACTCGGGGCACTCATAATTCCAGCTCCACTTTGACGGTATGGCCCTCTGTACTTTTTTCAAGCTCTCTAGTGAAGGCGGCCGGATCTGCGGTTTTCTTCAGCCGCACGTCAAATTCGACGATCGCAGTGCTGTCCTCCTGCTGCACAATCCGCACCTGTCGCCACCGCTTGGCATAGGTCGCCAAGAGCGCAACAGCGGCCTGCTGTGCCGCCTCGACCTGCGCCGTATGTACCCTGAGCTTGGCATTATACGATTTGGGGATTTTACCCGCCTGGGTGCCGCTCACACCGGGCAACGACTTGGCGGGACGCACCAGCCTGAACCCGGACAGGGCAGCAGGCTTCGCCCCGTAGTTCATGCGCCAGATGCCCAAAACAACGGCATTGAAAGCCACCGAGGCCAAAATAGCCACTTGACCGATACCGATACCAGCCGACAATCCGATGCCAATGACGATGAACATGTAGGTGGCATCTAGGGGGTCCCTCAATGTCGCGCGGAACTGAACTGCGGCGACAATGCCCGCGAGACTGAAGGCGAGCGCGATACTGTCCTTGACGAGAAAAACGACGAGGGAAATCGCAATGGGCACGACGAGGAGGGTATGGACAAGGTCTGGGTTGTATTTCTTGCGGGGCCGGGTCCAGCGATACACCCAAGTCACGGGCAGGGCATAGAAAAACGAAAACAGCAGTGCCATCGAAATCGGCACGAACGTCGAGAGGTGGAAGCCACCGGACTTTTCCAGTAAGCGCTCGATCTCTTCCGGTTCCAGCTTCGGATCGGCCCCGGAGACCCTGGACTCTTCCAGTAAGCGCCCGAACTCTGCCCCGAATTGCGGGGATGACAAAATGGCTAATATGGAACTCATCTCTCCCTTGGTTATGTAAATCGAGATGTCTGGCAACAACAACAAAATGCTCGCAAAAAAAAGGGATATGGCAATATAGTAAGCCACGAGACGGACGATTACGTTGTCGAGCCTATCTGTTATTTTGTCGAGCCCCTCAGTTATTTTGTCGAGCATTATCAGTTCCTTTTACCACTGTTTCCGCAATGCAGGTCGCGTCGGGATCACAGATGCGAACAGAACGCTCCGCGGTCGGCTAAGATATACACCAAAAAATTGAAGCGCAATTGTGTGCAATTAATTAGAAGCTGTTGAGTTAAAAGAGCTGTGTTTGTACTATAGCTTAAACGCGGGGTATGGGAACAAGCCCTTGACGCGCTGAATGAGCACGCCCGTCAAAAACAGGGCAAAAACGAGCATCCGATTTTATGAACCGAATCGCGCGCTTCATCCGTCCATGGCTGCGTCGCCGGGCGATTGCTCTGCTTGTTGTCGTCCTGTCTCTTGAGGGTGCTGATGCGGTAGCGGCACAGGCCGAGGTACCACGCGAAGTAATACCCTGCGAGGCGCACGAGGCTGTTGTTGAACATGGGCCTCGCCGCTTCCCTCGGCTAGAACAGGAAACCGGCGCGCACGTACAGTCCCGTCATTTCAGCGCCCTCCATGACCGCAACGCTCACGGACTGTCGGCGTTGGAGGAACGACAGCCAGAATCCACCCCCGACGCCGGTGTGCCATTTGCCGACGTCGGCCCGGTCCCCGGCGAAGAATACCCGGCCGGTATCAGCGCCAAGAAACACGCCGAACTCTCCCGGCATCAAGAGCCGGAAGGCGGCAACCGCGAAGCGCAGTTCGGCATTTGCATACACCGAGGCGTCTCCCGCAAACCGGTCCTTGCGAACACCGCGGACCTGACCGCCAGAGGTGCCGACACCGGCAAAGCCGGGCCCGCCGAGGAAGGCGCTCTCGTGGAAGGGGAAGGTCCCCCATACCTTCTTCCCGCCCGCTCTCAGGGCCAGGGTGGGGGTGGTCGGAATACGAGCCGTCAGGTAGGCATGCACCGCTCCCTCTGCGGTGCCAAAGGCCGACTTTGCATCCCAGGTGCCGGGGTAGATGGCTCCGGTGCCTCGGACCAGGAGACCGCTCGTGGGGTACGCCGGATTGTTGCGGGTGTCGTACTCGACCCGTCCCTGCGCTCCTACCTGGCCGAAGGAACCCATGCCGTACACCGGGTGATCCAGAGAAGCGATGTATTTGTCCTGGTTGGCAGCCAGTGGCGTGCTGGAGTACTTGACGATGGGCCCCAGACTGATCGCTGTTTCCGAGCGCCGTGGTTTTGTCCCCCCAGCGTGCGCCTCTCCATGACGCTGTTCCCTGCGAAACTCGATGGCGGGCGAGAAAACAAAGATTTTCTGTTCCACCTTGTAGAAGTCGGACGAACCCAGAAGCTGCGTGTCGTTACCGAAGCCGGTGAAACGGACCGTCTCGACACCGGAGTACTCGAGGTGAACGGTGGCGTCGAGATCGCGGAGAAGGCGGCGAAAGGTGCCGCTATAGGAGGCAATGGGCTTGAGACCGCTGCTGGCGAACCCGAGGCTGAAGGAATGCCGTGCAGCGAACGGGTCTCGGCGATAGCCGAAATACTGCCGGCTGTGAGACATGCTGAGGAACGCACCCAGATCCCGATCCACCTCGACGATCGGGATGGTTGACGCCTGCATGCCCCAATCCAGCGCGTACTTGGCATTGGGCGTGTGGGTGGCGGGCGGGCGTCGGTAGGGACGCTCGTCGGTTCGCGCTCCGTTGCCCTCGACAAACCGATTCTTCCCGCGAGAGTCGTAGAACGCCGTTCTGGAAGCGCCAACCCCGGACGCGTTGACGAAGGTGTCATCCCCGCCGCCACCATCGATGCGAACGGAAATCCGTCCGTTCGTCCCCGATACCTCCGCGCTGTCGTCTCCCCCCCGGAGGGCTATGCGGACCTCCCGCGTTTCTTCGGCGTGGAACGTCCGCTCGAACCAGGGCGCCGTTCTTTCTCCCCCGGGTCCTTCGGCGAGACCGATACGGACGACGAGATCACCGTTCTGCAGGTGCTCGCAGTGGAGGTCCTCGTCCCGGTCGGTCGCCCGGATTTCGGCCTGGCGAGTGATCAACTCGTAGTATCGGTCGGCAAAATCAGGCAGCGCGTCGCGCCGCGACTTGAGGGTCTTGGCAAGAGCTTCGCCGACGCCTTCGTAGTACGGCAGGGGGAGGCGGCGGACTGCATCTTCGATGACGGGATCCGGCAGGTCCTCACGAAATTCCGCTACCACCGCATCCCACGCCGTCCGGTCGAGTTCGGCCAGGAACTCGCGATCCAACTCCCAACCGGTCATGGTCAGGCCAACCAGATTTGGATAGCTGTCCTCGAACCGGATCTGGATAGGTATCGCTCGGCGCGCTAACGCCATCGCAAACCCGTCGAAATCAATGAAGGCTTGGTCGCGATCCTCGGGTATCGGGAGCCAGGTATGGCAATCCCCGTCGGGGAACCGCGCCCATCGCCACTGGCCGTGATGACGGTCCTTGTCGCCGATGAGAAAGTCCATGAGTCGCGCCTTGAGAAAGGCTCGGGCATCGACACGGTCACAGGGGCCGTCTTCGAGGTCGTCCCACAGCTTGTCGGTTCCGCTCACCTTCCGGGAATCGGCGAAGCCGGCGGTATCGTCCGGGCCTTCGGAAGGATGCTCCTGCAACAGTCCTATCAAGCCCGCAAAGGAAGCGCGGTACTCTCCGAGCCGGGGATCATCCGGAATCACAACCAGCGCGTGCCTGGAATGGAGGATGCCGGTAGCTTCCATCAGGGGATCGACCACGAGCGCCCCGGTGGGCAGCATCGCGCTGATCAGGTCCTGAAGGACTTCGCCCACGACCGTTTTCCTGACGATGTCCGGTACCCGTCGGGTGGCGTCCTTGTCTAGCGAACGGACCGTATAGCGGCGGCCATCCTGCCCGGTGAAGTGGAGCGAGATGGACTGTCCGAAGCCGCCGGTGCGAAGCGGCGTCAGGCCCCCTCCCACCCGATCGAGGTCAAGGACCTGAACCTCGACCGGCGTGGTCCAGAGGTCGCGGTAGTTGCTGCCGTAGAACCAGCGCCGAAACGAGGAGGTCCGGAACCGCTCCCCGGGAATCACCAGGTGGGTCGTCGCGCCCGGAGGCGGAATGGAGCGGCGGATCATGGACCCGGGAGCCGGTGGGTCTTCCTGGGACGCCGATGCCGCCGGAACGGAAAGAACGAGCACCAACGGGAGAAACATGGCGCGCCGCTTCGGAGGCGTCATCATGGAAACTCCTTCGCTTTTGGGGTTGTCAACTGTACGTCCTGCCCATCCAATGCGCCGGCAGATTGTCGCTCTTTTGCGCGCCGCTAGCGGCCCTTTGCAACGGGGTAGAAGCTCAGGCGTGCGCGCTTCCCCGCCCCTTCGTCGGCTATGATCAAGGTATTGTCGGAAGCAAAGGAAATGCCCTCGGCCTGCGGATGCCGACCGGGTGCCAGTTCGGCTACGGCGAGAATCTGTCCCTGTGGGGTAATCTCGGCAACGGCGCGCTGGCGGGCAGCCACGAGAAAGTAGTTTCCCGATACCGGGTGCCGCTCGATGCCCGAAGGTTGGAATCGTTTGCTGCCAATGCGGCGCGCCAGCGCGGAGGCCTCTAGGAGGATACGGCCATCCTCGACGAGCTGTTTGGTATCGACGGACCAGCGATATATCGCTATCAGGCCCGCCTGCCCGGGGTTTTTGGGGTTTTTGCTGACGAGCAACAGCACTCGTTGGTCCGGGTCGTAGGCGAGTCCCTCTATTTCGTAATCTCGTCCAATGCCGGTTGCATACAGATTGTAGAGAACGGCCTCCCCGTCGGCACCTTCGCCAAACTCGTACAACCGTCCTGAGCTCGAGACAAGGTATATGCGACCGGCAGCCGCGGCGATGCCCTCGAAGTCGTCGGCGACCGGACCGCGCCGACCGCCGAGTGCGAATGCCTTTACAATCGAACCATCGCGATAATCGATCTCTACTACCACGCCCCTTTCGTCATCGTGCGCGAGGAGTCGGTTCTCGGCGAGCATGGCCAAGCCGGAAATCTCCCGCAACCGCTTCGGCAGCTTGAAATACCGCGCCGGCTTTTCGAGGTCGTAACTCGCGAGAGTGAGATGGTCCCCGCGCGCCGTGCCTGAAGCGGATGTGGATGCCAAACTGTCCGCGGCATCCACGTTGGAATCGATTGCCTCGTCCTCCTTCGCATGTGCGATCCCTGCTGTGCTATGATGCTGCACGTCCACGTCGGAATCGATCGCCGCGTCCTGCCGCACGAGCAATGCCACCGCAAAAAGCAGAACGCTGAAGACCAGAAACCCTATCAGGAAGTTGTTACCCCGGCTGCTCATTTACCCATACCTTCCAACTCCACTTTGCGGGTATGCCCCTCAGCGCTTTTTTCAAGCGCTGCGGTGAAAGCGGCCGGATCCGTTTTTTTCTTCAGCCGAACGTCAAACTCGACTATCGCAGTGCCGTCTTTCTGTTTTACAGTCCGCACCTGCTGCCAGCGCTTGGCATAGGTCGGCAGGAGCGCAACAGCGGCCTGCTGCGCCGCCTTGATCTGCGTCGTGTGTACCCTGAGCCTGGCATTATACGGTTTGGGAGCTTTACCCGCCTGTGCGCCGCTCACACCGGTCAACGACCCCTCCTTGGCCGAACGCACCAACTTGAACCCGGATAGGACCGCAGGCTCTGCTCCCCAGTTCATGCGCCAGACGCCAAGTGCAACGGTATTGAAAGCCACCGATGCCAGGATCGCCACTGAACCGTACTGGATACCGGCCGCCAACCCGATGCCAATGACGATGAACATATAGGTGGCATCCATGGGTTCGTTCAACGACGTGCGAAAGCGAACCGCAGCGACAATGCCCGCGAGACTGAAGGCGAGGGCGACACTGTCCTTGACGAGAAACACGACGAGGGCAATCGCAATGGGCACGACGAGGAGGGTCTGGGCAAAGGCCTGGCTGTATTTCTTGCGGGGCCGAGTCCAGCGATACACCCAGGTCACGGGCAGGGCGAAGAGAAACGAAAACAGCAGGGACATCGACACTGGCACAAACATCTGGGTCAGTCCCGCATCAGCCTTGGGTTGCTCGAATGAAGTAGAAACGCTGCGTCGTGCCGGGCCTCGCGGTCGGACTGCCCGTCGCGGAGAGCTTGTAGGAATGCTCCGGCGGGCGCGGGCCGACTTGGTCGTTGTAAGGGACCTGCTCGCTGCGACCGTCGCCATCGACGTCCGCTTGAATCCATTCGAGGTGGAACAGGCGATGGTAGGTGCGGTCGGCGATCATGCCGCGCAGCTCGGCGTTGAACCGCGAGATGATCGACTCGGCGTCTGGAAGCGACCGGCGGATTGCGAGGTGAAGCGAGCGTGTGAGCAGCGGCGTCGAGCCGAACGCCAGCCGCGTTTGAGCTTCTTCTTCGTAGTTGCTGAGGATGTACTGGACGACCAAGTCGTCCATCAGCGTGTAGTCCACCTCACCGTTGAGGAGTTTTGCGACGCTGTCCTCTTCGCCGGTCGAGCCAACGATGAGCAGCCCGTCCGTTGTCTCGACTTCCTCGCCATACACGTACCCGGCGACTAGGGCGATCCGTTTGCCGGCGAGGTCGGCCAGCGAGGTCGCGGACACGTCGCTGCCCTGCCGCCCGACGAGGATCAACCGGTTCCAGACATACGGCTGCGAGTAAATCAGCACGGGTTCGCGCTCCGCGTACTTCCACACGGCCGCGCTCCCGTCGAACTCGCCGCTCAGCAGTGAGGAAGTAAACTTGGCCTCGTCCACGATGACCGTTTCGGCGATGATCCCCACGCGTCGGAGCGCCTCGCCGACCAGATTGAGGGCGAACCGCGGCTGTCCTGGCGCGTTGGTGAACGGCGACCACACCGTCGACACGAGCCGCAACTGCCGACTCTCGAGGGTGAGACGGTCCCCGCGCGCCGTGCCTGAAGCGGATGTAGCCAAACTGTCCGCACCGTCCACGTCGTCATGCCCCACGAGCAATGCCACCGCAAAAAACAAAACGCTGAAGACCAGAAACCCTATAAGGAGGTTGTTACCCGAGTTGCCCATGATCCATACTCCTTTCTTAAACCACAGGTGAAATCGAACCTAGCGTTCCGTGCCCAAGCCCGCGTACACCGTGATGAAGGAAAGCAGCTCGGACGAAGCCGGCGACCCGTCGAGGTTGTTGCGGATCCAGCGCGCGCCGACATTGGCCGTCAGGGCATAGCCCAAGTACGCGGAGTCGTTGGCGACTTGGCCGGCGAGTACCCACGTGGTGCCGTCGAGGAGGTAGCCCGAGGGCAGGGGGTCTGGCTTGGGGCGGAGATTGTTGAACAGCTCGCACTCGGCCCCGGCGATGAAGCGCATGTTGCGGTTGATGCGGCGCACGGCTTGCAGCGAGAAAATTTCCGTTAGCTCGCGTATTTTGAGCGCGCTGCGCTGCGCCGGCACCTCGTTGTTGTAAAGCTGTTTCCACTTGGGCACCATAGTCCAGCCGCGAATGTGGGTGGAGTACTCGCCTTTGACGACGATGCCCAAGAAGCTCTGGTCGCGCAACTCGTCTTGCTGATTCCCCAATTGCTGATAGAATTCGTGTTTGACCTTGGCCGTCAATGGCAGGTAGCGGTCGTAGTGTACTTCGAGGTACGTGGTATTGACGAAGGCGTCGCGTGCTGGCAGAAGGTCGCGGGTGAAGACCGAACGGCCGCGCGTGCCGGGCAGGTCGCGCCACAACAGCACATCGTCGGGAATGTCGTCTCGGACCTTGCGCGGATTGGCAATCAGCCACGCGCTGAAATCCTTTGCGGGAAATTCCTTTTTCGCGGTCAGCAGCAGGTAGGCAGCTTGGTTTTCCCGGGCCGTATCTAGCAGTCGCTGGTCGAGATAGCCAACCATGACGGTCGTGCGGGGCAGGATTTCGACGGCTGCATAGGTGTTGAGTCCCCGGCGGCCCAGCTTGTAGGGGTAATCGGCTTCCCCGTCGTCCTCGAAGCGGTCGATGACGCCGTTGCTGTTCATGTCCATGCCAAACAAAAATTCCGGCGGGTCCACCTCAAAGCGCAGAAACGGCTCCGCGTAGTCGGGCTGGGTGTTGAAGTTCCGGTTGAAATCCGAAATGTCGTCGTTGTTCTCGTCAATGCCCGGGAAGACCGCGGCGTCGGTCAGCAGATTCTGCCCCTGCCGAGTGTTGACGCGGCTGCCGAACGTGCGCCGCGGCCAGTCCGGCAGCTCGTCCTGATCGTCGTTGTCATCGACGAATTCGTACAGGTGCCGCTGCTCGTTGTCGTAATACACGTGTCCCTCGGCGTTGGGCATAAAGGCGCGGGTGGAGTAATCTGAGTCGATGCTGAAAACCTCGGCGAAAAACGTATAGGGATAGTTGCGTTTCTGCGCGGTCGCGTACAGGGCTTGGGCCTCGTTGGTGGCCAGCGTCTGATTCTTGGCCACGTTCTCGTTGGGAAAGCGGCGGTACTGAAAGTTGCGGACGAACTCGCCCCGGAAGTCAAAGCCTTGCAGGTCGGCAATGGCGAGGTCGAAGCCCAACATGCGGGTCCCGGTCGGCAGGCCGTAGCTGAACCGGTGAAATGCCTGATTCGAGCCATCCTTGACGTTGCCGGCTGCGCGCAACACCGGCAGGAATACGGGCGTGCCGAGGTTGTTGGTTTGCTTGTTGGAGGTTACTTCGACCTTGTAGTCGTTGGCCAGTACGAGGCCGATTTCAATGCGCTTGATCTCGCGGAAATCGTCGATGGCGTCTTCTGTACTCGGGGAGAAGTCTTCGATGTTATAGGTCAGGGTGATGACATCCGTGCCGCTGGCCACAATCGCGCCGCCGCGGCGAATGCCGCCTTCGACCACGGGGACGATGTCTCCGGTGTGCTCGACGCCATCGATGAAGATGCGCCAGCGCGACAGCAGCGCGCCACCCTCGCCGTCTTCGGGCGAATCGTCGGAAATGCGCACGACGATGGAGCGCACAAAGTCCGAGTTCATTGGGCCGCTGAGCAAGCCGCTGAGCGAGTTGTCGCCAAACGGCAGGTTGGAGTTGCGATGCGCCGCATTGACAAAGGTCGCGCCGAGGGCGGCAAAATCCCCGACCTGCACCCGTCCCCTAGCGGCCATCAGGGTGGTGAAGGTATTGGCCTGGACGCCACCCCCGACTTCACTGGAGGAAATTTCGCCAGTGTTGCTGACCCGCGACGATAGCATGGTCAGGGCGTACTTGTCGGTTATAAGGTCCCACTGAATGCCGTCGAAGCGCGGCTTGGAAAACGTCAGGGGGGTCAGGGCCGTGCGGATGCCGTCGCCGACCATCAGGGCCGAGTAGAACTCCCCGGAATGGCTCGACGATACGAGCAGGTTGTTGAACCACGAACGAAAGCGCGGATTTTTGGTAATGATGCTGCCGTTGTCTTCTGGGTAGTCTTCGGTCCAGTCGTACACCAGCCAGCCTTGGGTGATGTAATCGCCGTACACGTCGTAGAACGGCGAGCCTTCCAAAAAGACATCGGTGTAGCGCTCGTAGTGGTCGCGGGCGTAGTTGGAGTATTGCTCTTGCCGCCAGTCGTACAGCGAGTACAGCCGCTGCGGCAGATACCACTTGCGCACCGAGGGCACGAGGGTCGCCGGAGAGACTTCAGCGCCTGTGGTGTAATAGGGATTGTCGTACCCAGTGGCGCGTTGGGCGCTGGCCTCTTGCGGCGGCGTCCAAGCGAATAGACAAATTAGTAGTGTGGAGATTCGACGTCTCACAGTGCACTCCCTCTTAATAAACGACATGTACAAGCCTGTAAACGCGGTCGGCGCGGGCATCGGCTTCTATGGCAATGCGCAGGACGTAGATGCCGGGCGGCACTGCGCGGTCGGCGCTCCGTCCGTCCCAGACGTAGTAGAAGCGCCGCCCCGGTGTGCCTTGGCTAGCCAGTTCGACCACGGGCCGGCCATCTAGGGTAAAGATCTGTACTTGCGGTGCTTGCTCAGTCTTGACGATGGTGAATTGCAGTTCGCATTGGTCGTTTGCGCCATCGCCGTTGGGGGTTATCGAGCGGGTGTGCTCGACATTGCGGATGAACGAGCCGCTGGCGACCGCCTCGGGCACGAAGACCAAGTCAGCGCCGAACTCGGCGGGGACAACGCCTTGGAGGTTATCTTCTGCGGTCGAGTTAAAAACGAACGCGTTAAATACCGTGGGGCTGTGGGACAGGCGCGTGGAAAAGGCGATGGCGACCGAATCCCGCCGGACCAGCGGCGGCGGCAGTTCCACTAAGAGAGAATCTCCCCGCACCAAGCCGGTGGCCGCGACCTCGGCTCCTCCTACGGATGCGCCGATAAATGCGGCGTCACGGCCGCCGCCGGGCGGGAGGAGGATGAGTGCGCGGTCGAACCCAGCGTCGCGGCTGTTGAAGGCCACCGGCGCGATGGTGTAGCGAAACATCTGCAAGGTGTCCATGGGGGCTTCGCGGGGGAAGACGCGGCCCGTTAGTCCAGCCGTGATTATCGGCGCGTTGGCCACAAACGTGAGCGAGCGCAGGGTGGGGAAGGCCGCTGGATCGTCGCTGATGAGCCGCACCCGTGCCCGCAGCCACTGCCGTGGCGACGGCGAGAGGAATGCCTGCCCGGAGAACCGGTGGGGTTGGCTATACGCGCTCCAGGTGTCGTCGCGCACCCGTTCCTCGACGATGTCGGCTCGGTTGCGGGACTTGGCCGCCTCGTAGGCTTGTTTAGTTACTTCTTTGCCGTTGGTTAGGAAGTAGCGCTTGATGGTCTGAAAGCCATTGCCAGTCTGGGTTTCCACTTCGATGCGGGTTCCGGGCGGCAGGTCGGCGTCCCATTCGACGAAGCGCATGCTGCGGGCGCCGCCGAGGAAAATGTCTGCGGACTCCAGCTCGATTTGCACGGGATAGCCCTCGCTGTGGAAGACGAAGAGCTGGACGGCGCGGTGGAACTGCTGAGGCCGCGTCACGCGCCACATCAGCAGCCGCAACGCGCGTGGCTCGAACTGGAAGTCGAACAGATAGCGGCCGGAGTTGGCCACGGACGACAGCAAGTCGTAGTGGAAAGGGCCTTCGACGACTGGATCGGCGCTGTTGCTGGGGGTGCCGTCGGAGGCGAAGAAATCGAAACTGGGCCAACTGCCCTGCTTGTCGCGCTGGAATCCGTAGAGGAACGGGCCGCGGCCCGACACAATCGGCATCCAGATGAGGCGATCGACGCGGAAGACGTTGCCGAAATCGACGACGGACCAGACGCCTGAATCGCGCCAGTTGCCCTTGTCTGACCCCTCGATATTCCACCCGCGAAATCCCACGTCTTGGTCGATGAGGGCCTGGGACCCGCTGCCCTTGCCGCAGCCTTGGCAGTCGCGGTGCTTGGACGTCCACGTCCGTCCTCCCCAGTGCTCGGTCCGATCTTCGGTCTGCACCATGGAGGAGAGGTTGAAGCCAATGCCGTCCACCTCTATTTCGGCGAGCGCGGCATCGGGCGTTGCGCCGGCCGCTTCAAAGCGCACAAAGCGCACGATGTCGAAGTCGAGGACCTCGCTCGCGCTCAGGTACTCGCCCGTGGCCGAGGCGAGGCCGGTCGTGGTGAGGTCAAATTCGACTAGTGATTCGGTGTTGTTGTTGACCGGCCTACCCAGCCGGCGATAGACGATGCGCTTGGCCCGGCCGCCGAAGACCGGAATGCCCGGGCTGACGTACACCGAGAAAAAGCTAAAGGGCTTGGCCTCCTCGCGGTTGGGAAAGCGGACGCGCACCTTGTCGGCCACCACGGTGCGCCCCAAGTCCAGCTCCAGCCACCACAACTGCACCGGGGTGTCCGGGTCGGGCTGCCACCAAGTGTTGGGGTCTTGGTCGCCGGCCAGGTCCGCCTGCTGCTGGTTGGACGGCGTGCGCACAAAGCGCTGCCCGTAGTCGCCGATGGCCTTAGAGGAAAACTCGCGGGCGTTGGCCACCGCGTTGAACCGCTGCTCAAAGCGCTTCACCTCAATGCCTTGCGGCAAGACCTCGACCAGCCCCTGCGGATGGGCCCAAGAAGCAAAGTCGGACCCGGCAAAGCGCAGGTTCTGGCCGCTCGCCGCGGCCATAAGCAGGAGGGAAGCAACTGCTAGCAGTAGAGTTTTCATAGTGTCTCCATCAGTACGCGACCCCGACCGCTTGCATGCGGGCGAAGGTGCCGCGATCGACCTCGACCTCGATGCGGATTAGGTACAGCCCTGGAGGCACGAGTTTCCCCTGCTCGTCCCGCGCATCCCACCGCAGCGCGTACGGCCCGGCGGCGGCCCGCGCGTCCAAAATCGCGGCGCAGCGACGACCACTCAGGTCGCGCACCTCTACCCGCAACGCGCCCCCAGCAACGCCGAACAAGTCGAATCCAATGGCGACCTGCTCGTTGACCCCATCGCCGTTGGGCGAGACCACGGGGGCAGATAGCCCAATCGCCCCGAGAATGCCCAAAGCCTCGTCGCTGGAGACGACTTGGATGCTGTTGCTGGCTATGTCGGCGTGGGCGTCTCCAGCTTCAATGGACTGCGGTAAGCTCGCCGCCGAGGTGTTAAAAAGGCGGCTGGCCAAAAAGACTGATGGCTGGAAGACCGCGCCTTGAAAGCGCACGCGAAACGCCTTGTCTTCCTTGATCGCCGTGGGAAAGGTAAAGCGCAACCGCCCGTCGCTGGCGGCGAGGGAAAAATCCACGCCCTCGGCCGCTGGCTGGTCGTCGATAGTCAGGTCGAGGAAGCGGCTGGCCGGAGGGACCTCTAACTCGATGCCGTCGAACCCCGCGCGGTCGGTTGTGCCAGCCACCGTGCGAATGTGATAGACAAAGCGCTGGACGACCCCGAGCGGCACCTCGATGGCCCCGTCCGCATCGGCGCGCCCGTCGAGGGCAATTTCCGCCAGCGCGCGGTCGGCCAACAGTGGCGAGACCGCAAAAGCCAAGCTGTCGAGTACGCCAAAGGCCAGCGGGTCTTCGGTGGTGATGGTAAAGCGAAACTGGAGGAACTCGGCCCCGTCAGAGGAGCGGATCTCGTCGCCCGACGCTTGGTAAACGACCGACCAGTTGTTCCAGTTTTTTACGTCGTCGTCGCGCTTGGCCCGGAAGCCGGCGATCCCCTCGGAAAATCGTTCCACCACCCGCGGCGAGTCGAAATAAGTCTTCTCATCTACTTCCACCAGTCGGCCAAGGTCGTCGAAGATGAAGTACGTCTTGGGATCGTCGTCGAAGCCAGCGCGGGTCTGCAAGTTTAGCTGCACCGGTGCGGTGGGGTCGGCGGTGATCGCGCCGGAAGGCAATTGGCGATAGCGAGTGAATTTCCACGCGACCCGTCCCAGGCTCACGGCTTGGCCGAAAGAATGGGGTGCGGAGATGTAGCGGGCCTCTTGGGGGTAGCCGCGGCCAAAGACCTCGATTTCGGCCAGCAAGGTCGTGGTGGAAACTTCTCCGAACTTGAAGCGGAGAAAGCGGGTAAAGCGCAGCTCCGGTGCGAGGGAGACGACGCTGGTGTTGTTGGCAAAGGTGCTGGCGAGAATCTCGTCGAGCGGGTGGTAGCCCGCCGATCCAGTTGATGAGGTTTCGTCCTCAAAGATCAGCCATTCGACCGGCACGTTGGTCCGGCTAACTTCATAGGCACGGGCGAACAGCTCGCGCTGCCGCTGGTTGCCGCTGGTCAGCCCGGTCTGCGGCGGAAAAAACACGATGCTGTCAATGGGCACTGGCACGCCCAAGTCGAGCGTGATGAACTGCGTGCTGTTGGGGCGGCCATCGGCCCGTGCCCTGTGGGTAAAAGCCGCGGTTAGCTCGTCGCCATCGACTAGCCCGCGCATAACCTCTGCGGCGAGGGCGTTGGTTCCGCCCCCCTGCCACAGGCGCGGGTGCCACCCGACCTCTAAGGTGTCGGCCTCGATCTGGCGCGGCCCCTTGTGCAAACTCCAGCGATAGCCAAAGAGGTTGCGCTGGGTCGTGGCAATGCCGGTGCGCACGAGTTGGCGAGTAACCGTGTGGCCTAGGGGAATCGCTCGCGGCTGAATCGCCCCGGAGCGCACCGTGTCGTCGAGGGCGATCCAGCGCTCCACCGCCTCAGCCCAAGGCTCGCCGCTTGTGCCCCCTATGACCCAAGCCGAGGGCGTCTGCGCCGCCACTGGACTGCTGCTGATGAGGATCAGCACCAGCCACCGCATGTTGCTCACCGCAGTCAATAGGCCACCCCTATCGGCTCTACTGCGGCAAACACGTCGAAGTCGGCGTCCACGCCGACGCGGCAGAGGTACAAGCCCGGTGCGACCAAACCGCCTTGTTCGTCGCGGCCATCCCAGATTTCGGAGTAAAAACCGGCGGCCCGCGGTTGGGAGACTAGCTGCCGCACCCGGCGTCCGCTAAGGTCGAAGATCTCGACGGCGACTGCCGTATCCGCGGCAAACTGGGACAACACGAGGTCAATGGCGACGGCATCGTTGCGGCCGTCGCCATTAGGTGAGATGATAGCCGTTGAAAGTGCTAGTTGCAGCTCGGGCTGCGCCTGAGTCACAAAGGCGTTGGTCGCGTTCGTGCCCACTAATTCGCTGGCATTGCCCGGGGCGATGGGATGCGGTGGGACGCTCCCTGCGCCGAGGAGATAGGCGTTGATCGGGGTATTGTGCACCAGCAGCCGCAGGCGGAAGGTGATCCGCAGGGGCTGGTTGTTGTCGGCGGCGATGGGCGCGAAGAGAACGTCGAAGCCGCTCTCGGTCTCCGTCCATTCAAAGTCTTCTACGGCCGCGAGGGGGTCGCCCATTTGCAGACTCTCGAATATTGGCGGTGGAAATGCTTCGATGCGGACGCCGCGATACCCGGCCACGCCGGCTGCGAATTCGGTGCGGATGTCGTAGGTAAAGGTCGTGTCGATGCCCCCTGCGACTTCGAGTAGGCCGCTGGCGGGAAAGGGATCGCTGGCGAGGGCCACCTCGCCGACGGCCTCGCTGACCAGCCCAGGCGAAAACTCCACCTGAAAGGTGTCGATGCGCACGGCGTTTTCAGCGTCGCCGTCGAAGAGGATGCGGAACTGCATGAATTCCCGCGGGCTGGGCAGCCCTATGGGCACCTCAACAATACCCGTGCCGGCGATATACGTGCTCGGCGACCACGCGCTCCAGTTGTCCACGTCGTCGCGGATGTCGCCCTTGACAAAATCGCGCACCGGCCCTTGCTCCTCAATCGGCAGATTGAGATAGCTGGCTCGGTCCAGTTCCTCTAATAGCTCGCCGGTGACCGCGTCTTGGCGGAACAGGGCGCGCCGTGGCAGGCTGGTGTTGTATTCGGCCGCGGGCACCTCCTGCTGGCGACCGGTGTCGCGGTCGCGGCGAAAGTACGCCAGCGGGCTGTCGTCGGCTCCGGTCCGCATCTGGATGGCCGCGGTCGCAGCCCCGGTCGTTCCGAGATGCGTGGTGTGTACGCGCAAGCGGCCGTAGTTGACCGGGCCGCCAAAGGAGTGCAGAGCCGACTCGTAGCTAGCGACCGGCACAAAGCCCTGCCCGTAGATTTCAAACTCCGCGATGTTGAACACCGTCTTCGACAGCACGCGTAGCTGGAGGAAGCGGCCCTGCAAGGGGGCAAATTCGATATCGACTGTGGATTCGCGGTTGACTTCTACCCGCCGCAAGAGTTCGTATTGCGGCCGATTGATGTCGTTGAAGTTTTCGCCGTCGTTGACCCGCAGTTCAAAGGCTTTGACAAAGGCGTCATCGTCGGGAGCGGGAAAGAAGCGAATGCGGTTGACTGGGAAGGGTGCGCCCAAATCCCAGAAGAACGTCGCCCCGGCTTGGCTCTGCGCGGTCTTGAACACGCCCGACGAGGAGGTCGCGGGATCGCCGTCGATCAGGTCGAGGGGGCCAGCGAGTTGGTTGAAGAAGCCGTCGTTGGACCACGCGCGTGGCTGGCCACCGAGGGTGAAGTCGCGGGGTTGGCCGTTGAGAAAGCGTTGGCCCGAAGCGCGGAGTAGCTCAATGAGGTTTTCCCCGGTCTGTAGCTGCAAGGGCTGTAGGGCACCATCGACGTCTAGCGCGCCGATCTGCGTCTCGGCTTGCGAGACCCACGCAAGCCCCCCCTTACCGATATGCCACACCTCGACTTGGGCGTTGCTCGGCGCTAGTCCCCCAAGCACCGCTAGGAAGGCGCCGGCGAGGAATCTGGGCGCGCGGGCGGTCATCAGTTGAGCCGCACCGCGGCCGAGGGGTCATACCCTTGCAGGATGTCGCGCTGGAAGGAGAAGCTCAGGTCAATCGCCTCTACGGGGGCGTCTGCATAGTCGAAGCGCAAGATGATGTTTTCTATGTATACTTGGATCGCCCGGACATCGTCGTCGAGCACGGGAAATACCAAGTACCCCTGTTCTTCGCTGCCGCTGAAGATCAAGGCCCCGCTGTACAGCGTCCGCTTGAGCGCGTCCGTGCGAGCTTGAAAGGTTTTGCGCCCTTGGCCCGTGCGGCCTAGCCAATACGAGCGAAAATACTGGTATAATTCGGCGTAGCTGAGTACCTCGTACTGCCGGGTGTTGGCCGTGGTAATGCGCGCGTTGAGCGGGTCGAGTTTGACCTTGGGATATTGATAGTTGCTGACCTTGAGCCGAAAAATGGTAAACCGCGGCGGCGTCCACTCGTCGCCCGCGGCGGTCCATTCGCCAAAGGTATAGGGATTGTTAGACAGATCTCGCCCAGGAGCGAGGCGGTTTAATTCCTCGTCCGTCATGGGCTTGAGGTTGATCGACAGGCGGTCGAGGGCGTAGGTGATGGAGCCGTCGTCGTTGACGGTCATGCCCTCGGCTTGGCGGCTGGCAGGCTGGAGCGGCGTGTGAAAGTAGCGGCCGCAAGCCCCCAGCAGCAGGATTAGCAGTACGAACCAAGCCCAGAGCCGTTTGTACACGGTGCAACCCCCTAAAAATAACGTAGGGGCGACCGACCGGTCGCCCCTACGATTACGACCGATCGGTCGCCTTGCGTTTAGAACGAGTTCTTGATCTTGCCCCAAGTCGATGACTCGACTGCTGTGGCGGCGGCGTACTCGCCGACGCGCAGCAGCTTGGCAATGGAGTAGTACTGCCGCGCCGAGGCTTCGGGGCCGCGGGTGGTCCAGTCGTTGCGGCCACCCGGGGTGCCGTCTTCGCTGGGCGAGAAGCTCGAATCCGGGCCTTCGCCGTCTTCGTACCAAAAGGCGAAAGGCATGCCCGCGCCATCTTCACCGGCCACTGTGTCTAGCTGCCACACCTCGCTCGCCGACGGACCTGTATCATCTTGGAAGGCGAGGACCTTGACGCTCCACTCGTAGTACGTGGTGCCGCCCTCGGCCCACAGGTCGGCGGCCCAAGCTTCGGGCGGATCGACGCGCACGGCCATTTCGATCCACGGCGATTCGCCGTACTCGGCCCACGCCTCTTGCTCGGTATAGCGGAAAGCGACGTTGGTCGGCGGACTGAGGTCGCCCGGTGCCATCAGCCACTCCATGGTGTAACCCGAAGCCGGGCTGCGCTCGCGCCCGTGATCCTGCGGATCGAGGCCGACCTGTAGCATGTCGCCGTCCCAACGGGCGATGTTCGTGCCGGCGTGCGCTAGCACGTCGTCAACCGCTTCCAAGAAGCAGTACCAGCGGTTGTCGTCGCCGCCCTTCCAGCCCATGAAGGTGGTGATGAACAGGTCGTCGCGGTCTGGGGCCGGGCGGTCGCCTTCGTCGCGCCACTCGTCCATGGTCAAGGTGTATTCGGGGTCGAACCAACCCCAGTCGTCGCTATGCCCGTCGATGGTGATAGCACCGGGATCGGGGACTTCGAGCATGTAAAACCAAAATCCCTGACTGCCATTGCGATCCTCCAGAGCGGGCGGATCGAAAAACTGGGCATTCGCCACCCCTACGAGGGCGAGGCCGAAAATGCCTGCGATTGTGAATCGCCGCATGTTCTTAACTCCTTGCGTTTGAAGTGAACGCCAGAAATCTCCGGCGCGTTGATTGAAATGCCATAATAATAAACGAGGGTAATAAAATCAACACGCCTACCCCCGGTGCACTAGCGGGCCGCATAGACCGCGGACTGATTGTACGGGATGATCAGCGGCTCGACCCCATCGAGCACGGCGGCCCATTCTTGGGGATCGTAATTTCGGCTGACAAAGCAGGCGTAATGGGCCGGTACGGCGGCCTTGAGGCCGAGCACCGAGGCCATCTTGGACGAGCCAGCAAAGAAGGGGAATTCCCCTTCGCTGGGGTGATTGGTCAACAGCCCGATGTCGGGCCCGAGGTCGCGGATGGGCGCGAGTAATTCTTCGTGCTCGGCAAAAGTGTTGACTGGATCGCCGGAGATGTATACGCGCACGCTGCTGGTCTCTACCACGTAGCCGAGGTGGGTCACATCGGGCGGAGCGATGTCGTCGCTGGGCAGGCCCTCCGGGGGTTTGGCGTACACCGCGTGGGCCGTCATGGTGCCCAGTTTGGCTGCGTCACCAGCGGCAACTGTGGTTGCGGCGGCAGTAATGCCCGCGCTGCGGACGCGCTGGATGCTCTCCGCCGGGCCGACGATCTGCACGGCTGGATAGGCAGCGGCAATGCGCGCAATGGACTCCACGCACGTGTGGTCGCCGTGGTCGTGGGTCAGGAGCACGAAATCCGTGTGTAGCGACGCCTCGTGGAGCGGGGGGCGGGCGTGGATGAAGCGGTCGGCTGGCCGCTCGTGGGGATAGTAGGGATCGACTTGGACGATGGTCCCCTGCGCGTCCTTGAGGCCAAACGTGCTCTGGCCAAACCAGTGGATGCCAATGGCACCTTCGCGTACTACCAGTGATTCAAATGGATGCATGATTTCTCCCTGCGGGGGTGAGCCGGGTTGCAACCCGGCGTGCGTTCCGTAATTTTTGTTAAAAGTTATGAGGAGGAAGAATGGGGAGCAAACGATGAACAATTCCACGCTTTTCGACACTGCGTATCAACGCCGCAAGTGGGCGTTGCTAGAGCGGCTGCTAGAGCGGCTGATGCCGATCTACACCTCGGAGGAGGTCGCCGCGCTCCGCATCGACGCGGTGGACCGGGACATTCTCTCGCAGCGCTCCGGGCGCGGGTTTGTCGACCGCGACCTGCTGGAGACGGTTTTGGGCAACTTGCTCGAATGTGTCGCCCCTGGTTCGCACAATGCCTTGGGGCCGGGGCACCAAAACCCGTCGCTCGACGAGGCCATCGGCGAGATTGCCGACCAGCTCTACGCGATGATCGCGCAGTCGCTTTCGGCGGCCGGCGAGAGCGAAGGTGCTGAAGAGAAGGCTCTGATGAATACCTTCTGTTTGCTGTGGGAATTGCCCGCCTACAAGGTCCGCGCCCGCTGGAACCGCTTTGCCGCGCTTAGGGATCCGGCCGTTTGGGACGCCTATTTGCTCGACAATTGCGGGTTGACCCAGGAGCGGCTGCTCAAGATCGACTTCCGGGCCGCCTTGGACGAGACCATTCACCGCCGCGACTTCGACCACTATCGCCGCTTCCTCGCCGCACTGGAGTGCGACTTCATTTTCGACTACCAGATGCAGCTCGTGATGAGCACCTATCCGGGCTGGCGGGTGTTGTTTTACCACGACATTGCCCACGCCCTAACGCGCTCTGGCTCGGTGGCAGGCGAATCCGGGCTGAAGCGGCGGCCGGTGCCCTTGCTGCCGCGAGCCATTGCCGAGTTGGGGGGGCGCTACTACCAGGCGGATATCCATCCCGAAACGCAGATTGGCGATGCCAATTTCCTCGACCACCCCCATCGCGGCATAACCACTGGACAGACGGGTATCATCGGCAGCGGCTGCCACATGTACCCGTGTACTTTGGGCGGCCTCAGCGGCAAGGTGCAGCAGCGCCATCCCACCATTGGCGACTACGTGTTTATCGGCACGGATGCCGGGCTTTTCGGCCCGGTGCAGGTGGGCGACCGCACGGCGATTGGGGCCAACTCCGAAATCAACGGCATCGTCGCGATCGGCCCGGATTGCCGGATCGGCGTGTCGGTATCTATCGGCACGATCATAGCGGGTCCTGTGCGGCCTGGAGCGATTAAGTTGGGGGCCGGGGTGCGCGTGGGGGCCGGTACCGTCATTGAGAATGATTCGCCGCTCGACTTAGTCATTCCCGAGCAAGCGGCGATTCCAGCGCGCAGCTACGTGGTCAACGACGGCTGTGGCCGGCCGAAGTTCGTGTGAGAGTAGGATAATTGACAATCTTTATTATAGTATATTAATGTGGCTTTGAAGTTGGACGCTGGTATATTGCTGACTCCCAAAGAGGGGTAGTGGTCTATTTTGAAATTCAAGCCGCATTAGCCTTCATCTTTGAGATACGCCCAACCAACAGAGCAAAGACCTCATCGCGGCGAACTCGGCCATGCGTATAGGTCTGATCCCTAGTCGTTCCTGCGTCTTTTCTCTGCGTCTTTCATCCACCCAAAGATCGCTTTAACCAAGGCCCACAACAGCCACAACGCACCGATCCCAAGGCCCAACAGCCATTTAGCCGCCGTTTTCTTGCCCGTCTCGTGGCAGATCCAAGCGCATACCAACAGTACAACCGCCCCAAGCAATAACGCGGCAAATATGTTCATGTTTTCACGCTTGGCGGTACACCTGGATAACGCGATACCCAAGCCGTGCCGTCCCAAGACCTACCGCAAGATTTCAAAATAGACCACTACCGATTTTGCTCTTTGCTTGACCGGCGGCTCTCTTATAACGTATCCTATGGGCGTCCATGTATGCGTAGAATCCCGACTTACGTCGGGTCTTCTGCTAAATACAACAGCCCAGACCCGGCGAAGGGTAGCTCCCTTCCGCCTCGGTGAATAAGTAGAACGTGTCGCATCTTTCTGCGCATACGTGGACAAGGCCCGGCCCCTTCGGGGGCCTTTTGTCCACCTTTTTCGAGGAGATGCGCCATGCTCCGTCTCGCCGTAGTCCTCCCTCTACTTTCTGTCTTGTCCTGCTCGCAAGACAAGCCCACGGCCTAAGCTGCTTTTGACGAGGAGGCTGGCCCGTGGGAAACCGTTGAGATCAACGGCGCGACCTATAAGTGCGTGGCCGGCCAACCCCAATCCGTCGGCCAAGTGCTCTCAGAAAATGACGACGGCCTATACAACGCCCCTGGCTTCTTCGTCGAAGCTCGCGTAGAAGCCGGGACGTACTACGTGAAAGTGAGAGGACTTTCTTCTTCGACGACGGGTTCGTACTCCTTGGCGGTTGGCGCATGGCTCCCAAGTGCAGGAAAAGTCGCCGTCTCCCACCAGCACCAGCTTCGACCATAAATTTCAAACGCAACCACTACCCAAAGAGGAGATCGAAAATGAAACTACCTTCAGCATACACCGAGGGTTATGAGCAGGCCCGCCTCTACGACCAAGAAGCGGCCGACAACTATGCTAGGCATATCTCCATTGGCGACCCAGAGCTGGATCCGGTGATGGAGGAACTCTCCTCGTTGCCGAGTGAGGACCTGCACCGCTTCATCGGGGCTGGCATAGAGCAACAGGATGAGGTTCTGCGCCAGGTGCCGCAGGCCCTGCGCGATTTCTTCAAAAATCTTGCAGAGCCTCCTTGGCTCGACTACGAAGCCTTTCGTCCGGGGAGACGCGCCTTCCACGCAAACGTAGACCTCATGCTCGTCGCATTCGTTACAGGGGTGTTGGTGGAAGGCTTTTCGACGCTTATCGCCAAGTCGTTCAATATTACCGGGCGGGTAGCGTCAACCAAAAGGCGCCTCCAGCAGAATAACCGCCACATGATGGATATTTTTTACCCCGGCGGCTTGCGGAGAGATGGCGATGGGTACAGGCTATCCACGCGCATTCGCTTCGTCCATAGTCAAATGAGGACCCTGCTGGCGAAATCCGACGATTGGGATCACGATGCTTGGGGCATACCGATAAGCTCGGCGCACCTTGGTTTTGCCATCTCCGTCTTCTCCAAGCGCCTGTTGAACTACTCGATGTTGGTGGGCGCGAATTTCAACGAGGAAGAAAAAGCGAGTGTTCTCAGTGTTTGGCGCTACAGCGGCTATCTCATGGGGATACCTGAGACCATCCTCTATACCAACGCAGAAGATGCGGAAAAAATTTACAAGATCGCCTATATGTGCGAGCCGCCGGCGTCGCCCGAATCGGTAACCGTGGCGAATATGTTGATCCAGGCCATTCCGACAGTTGCGGATGTAACAGATCCTGTTGAACAGAAAAAATTGACAACTCTGGCCTACCGCCTTTCGCGCGCCCTCATAGGAAACGAACTCGCTGACCAGTTCGAGTTTCCAAAGTCCTTTGCTGCGGGAACACTGTTTAGTTACCGATGGAAACAACGCTTCCTGAGGCTTCTAAAGGCCAAACAGGTGCTCAGATCAGAAAATTTTTCTCAGCTTCTCGACATCTCGGTGTACGACGAGGATGGAGTGAGTTACAAGATGCCCGACCACGTCCATACATCAAAATCCAGCTCTTGGTGAGCGATGCTCGCGCCGTGGTGTGCCCTCCTCCGTCCGCTAACAGGAAGCGAGGGAATCGTCCAGGTGGAACTTCGAGTCGGTGACCTCATCACCGCACCCAGCCGGTGACGGTCGAGGGGACGACTCTTTTGCGCTTGGACACCTACATTGCCGCCATTTTGCGCCGTCGGTGGCTGGTTGTTGCGCTCGCAACGCTGGTCATGCTGGCTACGACGGCTGGTGTTCGCTTCATCACCGTTACCAACGATTACCGCGTTCTGTTTAGCGAGGACAATCCGCAACTCGCCGCTTTCAACGCCTTAGAGAACACGTACTCTGTCTCCAATACGGCCCTGATTGCCATTGCGCCGCGCGAGGGTTCGGTGTTCACCCGCGAGGCGCTTGGCGCGGTTGAAGAGCTGACCGAAGCTGCGTGGCGCGTGCCTTATTCCAGTCGGGTCAACTCCCTTACTAACTATACCCATAGCGAAGCACTTGAGGATGAACTCATTGTCGCCCCGCTCGTCGAGGACGCGCATGCACTGAGCGATGCCGACGTGGCCCGAATTGAGGGGATCGCGTTGGATGCGGCTGCAATTGCCGGGCGTCTGGTCGCCCATGACGGACGCACGACCGGAGTGGCGATCAATTTCATCCTGCCTGAAAATCCAGATCAGGCCGTGGTCGAAATTACCGATTATCTCAATTCGCTTCTGGAGCAAGCCCGCGCGGACCACCCGGGAATCAATTATTACATGACCGGCGATGTCGTCATGAACCGGACTTTCTCCGATGCCACCCAGAACGACATGGAGACCCTGACACCTATTGTATTTCTCATCATTGTAAGTGTCACAATTATTCTCCTGCGCTCGGTTCTCAGCACTGTGGCCATCGTCGCCGTACTCGTGTTTGTCATCAATACCACTATGGGATTCGCCGGCTGGAACGGCGTGGTGTTCAGCCCGACCAACGCCGGCGTGCCGATTATTGTCATGGTGATAGCCATCGCGGATTCAATCCACATCGTCACGAGTGTTTTACTAGGTATGAGGCGTGGTCTGGACCGAAATGCGGCGATTGTCGAATCGATCCGCATCAATGCCTATCCGGTATTTATCACCTCGGTCACCACGGCGATTGGATTCCTCAGCCTGAATGCCTCGGATTCGCCACCTTTTCACGTCTTGGGTAACTACGTGGCGTTTGGGGTATTATGTGCGCTCATATATACCATGACGCTCCTACCGGCATTGCTTTCGATTCTGCCATTGCGCACGCGCCGTGTTCAGTCTGAGGGGACTGCCTTCTTCGACCGCTTTGCCGACTTTGTCATCGCTCGGAGTACATTCCTGCTTGGCTCCGTCACCTTGGTGGTTGTTGTGCTGATACTCGGCATTCCCCGCATTGAGCTAAGCGACAACATGGCGCAGTACTTTGATGAACGGTACCAGTTCCGGCGCGATACGGATTATGTCATTGATAACCTGACCGGCCTAGACAAGCTGGAATATTCGCTGAGTGCAGGGCGCGAAGGCGGCATCACCGATCCCGACTATTTGCGCAAGGTCGATGCGTTCGCCGAATGGTACCGACAGCAGCCCGAAGTGACCCATGTGCAGGCGTTTTCGGACATTATGAAACGTCTCAACAAAAACATGCACGGCGACGATCCAGCCTTCTATCGCCTGCCCGAAGACCCGGACCTCGCAGCGCAGTACCTGTTGCTCTACGAGCTTTCGCTTCCGTTCGGTAGCGATCTCAACGACCGCATTGATGTCGCCAAATCCGCTACGCGCCTAGTCGTCGTGACCAAGAATGCGTGGTCGCGAGATATACGTGAACTCGATAAGCGCGCCCAGGTCTGGCTCCGAGCCAATGTACCCACTTTTGCGCACGAAGGATCGGGCCTGAGTGTCGTCTTTGCCCACCTGTCGTTGCGAAATATCAACAGCATGTTGCGCGGTACGATCTTGGCCATGGCGCTCATTTCGTTCGTTCTTATTTGGATTTTCAAGAGCGTGCGGATCGGGCTTCTCAGTCTGCTGCCCAATTTCATTCCTGCCATTATGAGCTTCGGCCTGTGGGGCTATCTCGTCGGCCACGTGGGCATTGCCTCTTCCGTAGTCATCGCCGTTGTCTTCGGGATTGTCGTGGACGATACGATTCATTTTTTGAGCAAATATCTGAAGGCCCGCCGCGAGGGCCTGCCAGCTCCCGAGGCCGTGCGCTCCGCCTTCCACACGGTGGGTCATGCGTTATGGACGACGACCGCGGTCTTGTCGGCCGGCTTTCTGGTGTTCGCCACCTCGGGATTTGAGGTGAGCTGGGCACTCGGTCTTTTGGTCACGATCACGATCCTCTTCGCGCTTGTCGCCGACTTTTTACTCCTTCCAACGCTGCTAATTGCCATCGACCGGAAAAATTCATGATTCTCACGCGATCTATGCTGCCGTTTTTCGCGCATTGTCTGATCATTTTGACCTGTCTTGGCGCGGCACCCACCCATGCCGAAAATGCCACCCCCGAGGAAACTGGGCTGAAAATCGCTCATGATTCTCGCGCGCGCGAGCAAGGTTTTGGCAACTTCACGGCGCAACAAACCATGGTGCTGCGCAACAAACACGGGCAAGAGAGCCGACGCCAGCTCCGGGTAAAGGTGCTCGAAGTCGCCGAAGATGGTGACAAGAGCCTGTTTGTGTTTGATGAGCCGCGCGATGTCCAGGGAACGGCGTTGCTCATTCACTCGCATGGGGAAAGCGCGGACGATCAATGGCTCTACCTACCTGCTCTAAAGCGAGTCAAGCGCATTAGTTCGTCGAACCGATCCGGCTCCTTCATGGGGAGCGAATTTGCCTATGAAGACCTGACCGCCCAGGCCGTGGAGAAATTCACCTACCGCTACCTGCGCGACGAGCCTTGTGGCGATTTGACCTGCACGGTCTCCGAACGCGTTTCCGTCGATAAGAAATCGGGCTATAGTCGCCAAGTGGTCTGGCGCGACAAGGACGAACTCCGCGTTTGGAAAGTGGAGTACTACGACCGCAAGGATGCCCATTTGAAGACGCTCACCCTAGGGAACTACGAACAGTACCTAGAGCGTTACTGGCGCGCGGGCGAGATGACGATGGTCAATCATTTGACCGGAAAAAGTACCGTTCTAACTTGGACGGATTTTCAATTCCAAACAGACCTCGACGACCGCGATTTTACGAAAACTGGACTAAAACGGGCGCGTTGATGTTACTCCGTGCGGCCCTCGGCGCTGTCTGGATTTTGGCCTTGGCCGTCGAAGCACAGGCCGGAACCGAAATTGACCACGAGTTTTCCGGGCGCTTGAATGCCGAAAGCCGATGGTTCCCCGAAGCCGGTGCTCATTCCGGTCAGCACTCCCATGCGAGCGGCTTTGTTGCAGTGCCTAAACTCTACCTTGAAGACGCCGCGGGTAGAAGCCTCACTTTAGCTCCGTTCTTTCGCTACGACAACACCGACCCACGCCGCACCCATGCCGATCTGCGCGAAGCCTATCTGCTGCTATTCGGCGAAATCGGCGACGGCGAATGGGAGCTGCGCGTGGGCGTCGATCAGGTGTTCTGGGGCGTCACCGAGTCGCAGCACTTGGTCGATGTTGTCAACCAAGTCGATTTGGTCGAACATCCGGCTGGAGAGGCCAAGCTGGGGCAACCCATGGTCCATGGGACTTGGTCTAGCGATTGGGGTGTGGTGGAATTTTTTGCTTTGCCCTATCACCGCGCCCGCACCTTTCCGGGCCGAGCGGGCCGTTTGCGCCTTCCGCTCGTGGTAGAAGATGAGCAGGTCGAGTACGAGAGCGCGGCCAAGGAGCGGCACGTGGATCTCGCCGCCCGCTACAGTCACAGTTTTGGACTCCTCGATATGGGTGTGAGTGCATTCAACGGCACCAGCCGGGAGCCTGCTCTGAAGCTACTCTTGGACCGTAGCGGCGCGCCGACCTTAGGTCAGTACTACGCGCAGATCCGCCAGTTTGGACTGGACGCCCAGCTAACGGTCGGCTCTTGGTTGTTCAAGCTGGAGGCCATTCAGCGCGCTGGTGCTCGCAACCTGTCCGGCCGGGAAGAAGACTACGTTGCTGCCGTTTTTGGCGGCGAATACACGTTCTATTCCGTTTTTGGCTCGGCTGCCGACCTCAGCCTGCTCGGCGAATGGAATTACGACGGGCGCGGCCGCAATGCGACCCCAAGCCGCTCGCCCAACACGCCCGAAAACGATCTCTTCTTCGCCGCGCGCCTTGCGTTAAATGATGTTCAGAGCAGTGAAATTGTCGCTAGTATACTGGGGGATGTGGACCGGGCTACGCGCGCACTGGCCGTCGCGTTGGAGCGGCGTATTGCTGATCGGTGGTCTGTGAATCTAGAGTCGATCTATCTTCTCAGTATCGACAAAGCGGATATCCACTACGAGACTCGACGCGACAGCTTCATTGATTTGAGCTTGGTGTATAATTTCTAGCCCGTCGGATTGGCGTCGGCCCATTCGGTCAGACGTCGTCCGATATGGACCCCCATTTCAGAGCTTGATCACGGCGATGAGGATGCCCGTCAGCGCCACCATGGTTGTAATGAGCCAAGCGAAACGGGATTCAATGCGCTTATTGGTCTCGTCAATGCGCTTATTGGTCTCGTCAATGCGCTGGCCGAGCGACCGACTGGTCTCGTCAATGCGCTTATTGGTCTCGGCGATCTGCTGACCGAGCGACCGGTTAGTCTCGGCGATCTGCCGGTTGGTTTCGGCGATCTGCTGACCGAGCGACCGATTGGTCTCGACGATCTGCTGGCGCAGATCTTTGCTGTCTTCCCGTATCTGCTGGCGTAGATCTTGGAGGTCTTCCCTCAGATAGGCGACTCCCCAGTGGGTATTATCGGGGGCTGGGTTAGCTTGGGGGCCGGTTGTCTCCGACATGAAGGCTTCCTAAGTAGGGTGTGGATGCTGATTTAATGTACATATCGCAAATATCGGGTCAAGATGCAGGCGTAATTTGTCCCGACGGCTCCTTTTTTCGGATACCTTTGTCGCCTGAAAGCAACTATAAGGGTGATCATGGAACGGAATGGAGAAAGCTGCGTGCAGAGGGCGGTCGCTGGCGACTCTGCGGCGTTTGGGCTGCTCGTTGAGGAACACACGCCGTGGTTGCTGATGCGGCTCACCCGCAGGCTGGGCGCGCAAGAGGCGGCAGAGGACGTCCTACAGGAGGCGTTCATTGCCGCGTACCAGCAGCTAGCGGAGCTGCGCGCTCCCGAGCGATTCGGCGCCTGGCTGTGCTCGATCGCGGACAACAAAGCGCGCATGTGGCAGCGCCGCCGTTTCACCCAACTCAATCTTCTGGATCAGCTCGACCTCGCGGCACCGCCCGAGCAGGAGAAGCAGGAGATCAGGGCGCTGGTGCGGAAGGCGATCGGACGGTTGAGTGCCCCCCACCGAGACGTGATCGTCCACCACTACCTCAAGGGCTATTCCTATCAGCAGACAGCAACCTTGCTGCACCTCCAAACCGGAGTGGTAAAGAGCCGTCTGCAAAAGGCCCGGAAACGCCTACAAAAGGAGATCATGGCGATGGCGGAATCCAGCACTGCACAGACATTCGAGCTTGGACCGGCCGATCTGGCCGGATTGCGTCACGTAGCTCGCTTCATAAGCGACGATCCCAAGCGGCCCATTATGCACTGCGTCTGTCTCGACGCCGGTGGTAGGATTGTCGCGACCGATGGCTCGCGGCTGCTCAACTGGTCGAGCAGGGGCTTGGCGTCGCTGCCGGCCCCGGTGATCCTCGATTCGCTGCAAGCTGAAATGGTCCCGGAGACGGACTCGGCAACGCTGATTATCGAGGAGGAATCTGCCACGTTGCGGACTCCGGACGGCTGCAGGGTGACATTTCCATCGACTCCCGGACCGTACCTCAAATACCAAGAGGCCGTCGGCTCCCACGGTCCGATCCTGGCGGTCGTGCGCAGCGAGCACCTAATGGCCTGCGTGGAGGAGATCGAGCCGTTCCTCAGAGACCGCCACGAACTGGTGAAAAGTGGCTGGGAGTACGTGCCCAGCGTAGAGATGCGGGTATCGGGTGTGGAGGGGAAACTGGTGCTGCGAACGACGCGGGATCAGGGGTTCTTCAGCCAGAACGGAGAAAATGCGGACGGCCTGCACGGCGACGACCTCCCGGACTGGGAGCATTCCGTGAGCTGCCCTGCCGATGTGACAAATATCGAGGATGGAGGATTATTCCGCGCCGGCCTCAATCACGACTCCCTCACAACTATTGTGGAGGCGCTGAAAGACGGGGGGGAGGAGATGCGGATATATCTTGACCATAGTGAGGCACCTCTTCACTTTGAGGCAGGGGAGGACAAGCACGCTGCCGTGCTCATGCCGATGCGGATGGCTTCCTGACCGGCACGGCCAGCCCGCTCGCACGCCTTGATCTCCGCGCCCGCGTCGCTTTTGGCCTGGTTGCTCATCTGGCCTTCCATTGTGGTTTGCGTTTTTCGGCGAATGCCCGCGGCCCCTCGGCGTAGTCCTCCGACAGCCGCAGGCGGCGCACTGCCGTCAGATCCTCTAGCTGGCACTGCGCCTGAGAAATGGGGGTCTCGATGGTGTGCAGCGCTACCTGCTTGGCGGCTTGGACGGCGAGGGGACCACACTCCAGGATCTCGGCGGCCCAGCGTTCGGCCGTGGCCATTACCGGTTCGTCATCGGCTACTTCGTTGACTAGGCCCATGGCTAGGGCTTCCCGCGCCGAGAACAGCTTGCCGGTCAGGATCATGCCCATGGCCAGGTGGTAGGGGATGCGGCGCGGCAGTTTGAGCACGCCGCCGGCATCGGCCAGCAGACCGCGTCGGGCCTCGGGCAAACCGAAGCGGGCACTTGCGGCCGCCACGATCAAGTCGCAGCGCAGCGCCAGTTCGAGACCGCCGCCGACGGCATAACCGTTGACCGCGGCGATGATCGGCTTGTAGCAGCGATCGAGGATGTGGGCCGGGGAGTGGACCGGGTTGCGTAGCTGATCGTCGTCTGTTTGTTCGACGCGGTATTTCAGGTCCGAGCCGGCCGAGAAGGCGCGCTCGCCAGCGCCGGTGAGAATGGCGACCCAGACCTGGTCGTCGGCGATGAAGTCGTCCCAGGCCCTGGTCAGCTCGGCGTGGGCCGGGGGATGCAGGGCGTTCATCACCTGCGGGCGATTCACCGTCACATAGGCGATGCGGCCCTTTTTTTCGTAGAGGATATGTTCGAATGGTGGTGGGGCCATGTGTTCTCCTTACTGGATGTTCTGCCGCAGCTTTTCGAGCGCGGTTTCTCGGTCGCCGACTTCGATCGCCGCGAATTCGACGAGGACTCTACGCGCCTAACTACACGACGCCAATAAAGCTGTAACGTGTCGTATGGATGTATTTTTTTTGGCGATTGGCTAAGAGAGGAGTCGGTCATACTCAGAATGTGGGCCGATCCAAAACCAAGTGATAGTATCCCCCTCTTTGAGTCCTAATGCTCTCCACTGCCGCCCGATACGCACTGAATAGACAGAGGGCTTTCCTTTTACTGGTTTAAAGGAAAGCCCCGGTTGATACGGATTTTTTCGCCATCTCTTATAGGTAACTGCCGCCTTGATTTGAATGGTCTTGGGGAGTTGATAATAAGCATCCCAGAAACCGGGGTGAGTCTTTGATCTCATGGACTTGATGGGTTCAAGTCGCTGGGATCAAAATCATAGACCTTCCCTTCCTGTATATCCTGCCGAACTTGCTTTACCATTTTGTCCAACCAAGCGTGAGATTTTTTTGATCCCACTAGGGCGTCCCATTCGGCTTCGTCCTTATCGTCCTCTGGCCCCCAAGTATCATCTACTACTGCTAGGAGAGCTTCCGCGATAGCGTCCTGCTCTTTTTCGCTCAGAGTTGAGATTTTGTCGAAAGCATTTTTGAGTTTGTTGGTCATATCAGCCCTCGTTAAGAATTGTTCTGTAAACCAGTGATTTCAAATGGGTTGCTCTTTTCGAGAGGTGTGTTATAATTGCCGACACATGACTACTAGCTAGTAGAATATATTCCAACAGCGGAATCGCGTGCTAAGCATACCTGAATAGTTTTTCTTCGTCAACCTCGACACCCAAGCCGGGGCCATCCGGGATCACAACTGTGCCATCTGTCTCCAGTCGGATCAGTTTCAATAGAATGGAATCATCACGCAACGGGTTCTCAGCAGTGTCAAACTCGAGCGGCGGCACGTCCAGTAGCCGACTGCTAGATGACGGCAAAATCGCCAGCAGATACGGCGTCGCATCAATGTGCAAGTTAGAAGTTGTCGATAGGGATTTCTTAGTTAAAGTTAAAGTGGAGGCATAGCATATGACGAGTACATACGGCTATTCGGAAGAGGGTTTGAAGCACTATACCAGCTACCGAGCAAAAGGCTCGATCGTGGTGGACGGCCATCTCGACGAGGAGTCGTGGCAACTGGTGCCCAAATCGCCGCGTTTCGAGGACTTGGAGGAACCGGGCCGGCCAGCCCTTTTCGACACCCGGGCCGCGGTGCTGTGGGACGATGAGTACCTCTACGTGGGATTCTGGCTGGAAGAACCGGATGTGCGGGCGACCTATACCACGCGCGATTCCATGATCTGCGAGGAAAACGATGTGGAGGTCTTCATTGCCGGTGAGAATGGCTATTACGAATTCGAGCTGAATGCCTTGGGCACCATCATGGAGCGGTTCTACATCTGGCAGGACGCCTACATCGAGGCTGGGTACGCCAAGCTGCCCGAATTCGACCTACTGGGTACTCGGCTGGTGGATACCCTCGGAGGATCGCAGTCGGGACACCGGCATCCGCGCGGGCGGCGCTGGGCCTTCCGCGAATGGGATATGCCGGGTTTGCAATGGGCGGTGCAGGTGGACGGCACCATCAATGATTCCAGCGACACCGACCGGGGCTGGACCGCGGAAATCGCCTTTCCTTGGCAGGGCTTGCAGCACTTGGCGGACGGGCGCTCGCTGCCGGCTCGGGAAGGGGATATATGGCGCATGGACTTTTCGCGTTTCCAGTGGATCGAGGAGGGCGACGCGCGGGTGTGTCCGGGGTGGGCTTGGACCAGCCACGGGACCTATGATTCGCACATCCCGGATCGCTTCAGTGTGATACACTTTTCCGAAAGGGTGGTGGGTGAGGAATGAGTGATAAGACAGCGTTCTCGACAGCGAAGACCGTGCGCTACATCTGCCATAAGACCGAGGATGCCATTGATGTGGACGGTCATCTGCAGGAGGAAGTTTGGACTCGGGCGCAGCACTCCCCGCGCTTTGGGGATCACACCGGACAGCGATCGCTTTTCGATACCCGGGCGGCCATGCTGTGGGACGACCAGAACCTATACGTGGGCTTCTGGCTGGAAGATCGCGATGTGTGGGGTACGGAGGAAGAGGCTTCGCCGTTAGTCCGGCAGGACAATAACGCGGGGGTGCTCCTCGTCGGTCGGAGAGCATATTACGAACTAGCCGTCAATCCGCTGGGCGCGATCTCGGAAATGTTCTACATCTGGAAGGAGGCTTATCAGCGCGGCGGTCGCTACGACGTGCCGGAGTTCGATCTGGCGGTACAGCGGCCCGAAGTCTTGGGCGGGGGATCGAATTCCGACTATCGCGCCATGCGCTGGGCTTTTTCGCACTGGCGCTTTCCGGGGTTGCAGGTCGGGGTGCAGGTCGAAGGCACCCTGAACAAACGGGATGATATCGACCAAGGCTGGAGCGTGGAACTGGCCTTTCCTTGGGCGGGGTTGAAAAGGCTGGCGGACGCGCAAAGTCTGCCCCCGGCCGCTGGCGATATATGGCGGATTGGGCTGGTGCGACGCCAGATCATCGATCAGCGCGCCAGTCGGCGGCAGGTCTCGTGGACTTGGCAGCCCCTAAGCGAAAGCAACATGCACGTGCCCAAGACTCATCTTGAAATGGAATTTTCCCGCGTGCCGCCGGGTGGACCCGTCTCGAATCCAGCGTAAGTTTTCATTCAGGCGCAGGCTAGGGGTGCCCCTTTTCTGTTGCAGCGATCATTTGCTGCAACTTGTCGGCGATGAATTGGGTGTGGATGGAGATGAGTGCTTCCCCTTTTTCTACGCTGGCAAGCAAGGCGTTTTCTTGGCGGGCGCGGTCGCGCGGGTTTTCCGGGTTTGGTCCGCCCTGCGGCCAACCCTCTTTGGAAAAGGGTTCGAGATACGCCTCGACTTCAGGCGATAGATTGTGGGCGTAATCCAAGCCAGCGGCGTCATACGCTTCCATGGTGAAAGCGCGGACCCGTTGCGGACAAGCCGCCAGCATCACGGACGTCTCATCCTCTGAGGCATGGTTTAGCGCCGTTTGTCGCGCCACCGTGTCCAGCTTGCCCGCTTGCAGATCTCGATAGCCTTGGAGGATGGTTTCCCGGTCCTCGTCCGTAAGTCCCATCCAGTACGAATTCTCATCCAGCGTGATACCCAAGTCTCGTCGCCACGCCGGCAGCACGTCCCGCAGCAAGCCATGATTGCCGCCGTGACCGTTGACGACCAGAATCGTGCGAATGCCGTGGGTTTTCAGGCTTTCTGCGACGTCGAAGATGTAGGCTTGCAACGTTTCCTTGCGCAACGTCAGCGTACCCTTGCGCGCCATGTGGTACGGAGAGTAGCCCACCGGACAAGATGGAGCGACCGTGACCTGTGGGTAGAGTTGCAAGGCGGCCTGCTGGGAGATAAACGTGGACAGGACAATATCCAGATCCAAGCTCAGGTGTTCGTTGTGCTGCTCGGTTGCGCCGATGGGGATGATGGCGGCTTTCAGGTTGCCGCTCTGCAGCGCTTCGCGAATTTCCTTGCGGGTGCATTCCCCTAGCATGACTCTGGAGGGGTTGACGTATCGGCTTTTTGCGTTTGCCATAATATTCCTTCGGAATCAAGGTTCTAGATTGTCCTTCAAAAGAAGATACAGATCGGCCAGCCCTTCTTGCGAGCCAGACGCGCTAGCTGGCGGTCTGGATTGACCACGACGGGACGAGCGACTGCCGCCAGCAAGAAGCGGTCGTCGAAGGCGTTTCCGTAGCCCGCGGATTCGCGCAGATCGAATCCGTAGGTGCGCGCCACTTCTTCCGATTGGCGGATCTTCTCAGGCCCGGATACGCGAAGGCCGTCCAAGTCGCCCGTCAAGCGTCCCTGCTTGCAGACCAGCTTGGTCCCAACGACGAAATCCAGATCGAGGAGGGCCTTCAGGGGTGCGATCAGGAGTTGCGGTGCCCCCGACACAATGCCGAGACAATCTCCAGCGGCGCGATGGGCGGCGATCAGACGCTGGGCCTGATCTGGGATGCGGCGAGTTAGTTGCTGGCGACAGAAGGTCTCTGCCGTCTCTGCGAGCAGGTTCATCTCGACGCCGCCGAAGTAAGTTTTGTTGGACTGGATGCCGTGGGTAGGGATGCGGACGACCCAAGATAGGAACGCGCGAACCGCCTTTGGGGCGGTCTGCTGGCCGGTCGTCAGCGCGAAGCGGATGAACTCCCTTTCGGCGCTGGTACCGGGTAGCAGCGTCCCGTCTAGATCGAATATCGCGGCTTTCACGGTACTGGCTAATCTCGCAATAAGCCGGGAAACATTTTGCGAAATAGAACGTCCTGACTGTCCCATATTACCGGGATACCCCGCACTAGGCACATCACCACCGTCAACCAGACGATTGCCTGCCCGATTAGCAGCAGCAACTCCGTGGACACTCCGATTGACCAACCATACTCGGCTTGCCCGGACTGAATCAGCAGCACCGCGCCCAGATAGACAAACACGACCGCCTTGGTAAAGCCGTAGAGCGCCCGACTGAAGCGAGAGCTCACGAGCGCTTTCGCCCACCGGCTCTGCATCATGGTCTTACTGCCGAATGCGGTCTTGCCCGCGTCCACAAAGGCGAGCGTCCGCAGCCAGTCGATGAGGAAACTCCGGGCGACGACGATGGCCGCCGCCCAGAAGCTGGCCATGCCGATCGACGCAAAATAAACCCAGAAGACGTTCTCTACGATGCGATCTCCGGCGATGTCGAACATCGCGCCCAGATCGGATTCGATGCCGAGGCGGCGGGCAATGATACCGTCGAGCGCGTCCATGTAAAGGGTGGCGATCGTCAGCAAAACCGCCACCCCGCAGGCGATGGTGTTGACTTTGTACAGTCCAATTACCAAGAACACCAAGAATATTCGGATCAACGTCACAAGATTCGCTTGCATGGTCACCTCCCTCGAAATGGAAAAATATAGGCTAGCGATAGGATCTCATTATAATATGGAACAAAAAGTAGCAGGCACCGATGAAAAACTACAGTGTCAGAATGATCCGCGAGCATATGGAAGATATTCCACAATTTCCCATTCCCAAAGGGTTTGCCATGCGGAATTACCGTCCGCATGAAGGGGCTATCTGGACGCGGATTCAGCGAGCGGCAGAACTGCACTTCGACGTTGACGACCAGCTTTTTGAGCGCGAATTCAACCGCGATTTTGGGGCGCTGGAGGACCGAAGTTTTTACTTGACCACCAACGCTGGCGAAGAGATCGGGACCATCACAGCGTGGTGGCAGCCCGATTTAAACGGCAAGGAGTGGGGCCAGATTCATTGGGTCGCGATTCTCCCGGACTATCAGGGACGCGGGCTTGCCAAGCCGATGATGTCTGTGGCGATGGCATGCCTCAAGCGATTCCATGAGCGCAGTTTTCTCGGCACCTCAAGCGGGCGGATTCCCGCCGTCAAAGTATATCTCGATTTCGGATTTTACCCAGACCTTGAGCAAGAGAATAGCCAACGGGCTTGGGCGGAAGTCGCGTCCGTTTTGGAACATCCGGTTTTAAAGGCCTGCGGTTTTTAGCAAGGCGAGCGTCCGCCCGGTCAATCCAACCCCAGGTCCGCGGCGATCACCTGCCACGCGTTGTAGCCTGGCAGCCCGGTGATGTTCCCCGACGGATGGCAGCACGAACCGCACAGGTATAAACCTGCCAGATAGCCCCGGTAGTGACCAGCGCCCGAAAAGGGCCGGTTGTAGCCGACCTGACCGTGGCCGAGGGAGCCCACCAGCAGGTCGCCGTCGCGCATGTTCGGCAGCAGCTTGGGGATGTGGTGGACCGGGCGGATCAGGTACTGGCGCACGACATCCCGTAGGTTCGGTGCATAATCGGCCCAGGCGTCGAACATGCGATGGCCGTGGGCTGTGGCCTCTGCGTCCCAGTTGTCGGCGTGACCACGCAGACGGAAGGGGACCTTCTCCCACATGAAGGCGGTGTGTGCATTGCTGGGTGCCTGAGTGGCGTCGAAGCGGCTGGGACAGGATCCCCACATCACCGTCGGCGGCAATTGGCCCTGCTCGTGAGCCCGTACCATGTCGTCGAAGTCGGTCACCGACTGCAGGCCGAGGAGGACCATGAAAGCGTCGTCCAGCTCGGGGCTGACCTCGGCCGCCGAGTAGGCTGGGGCCTCGTCGAGGTTGAGGTAGAGGCCGAACAGGGGTGCCAGCAGGTTGTAGCGGAATGCAGCGGCTTGGTCGCGCCAGGAAGCTGGCAAGTGCGCGGGGTCGATTAGGTCGAGGAAGGTCTGCTGAGGGTTGAGGCCCGAGGCGATAAAGTGGCGGGCGTCAATCCGCTCTCCCCCGGCTGTGACGACCCCGGCGGCTCGTCCCGGCTCGCCGGCGACAGGCTGCACCGCGATCTGCGTCAGCTCAACGTTGGTGCGCACTTCGCCCCCGGCCTCGGCGACGGCGGCGACGAGGGCTTCGGCCAGCCGGGCCGAGCCGCCGACGCACATTTGCGCCTTACCGCGGGCGGCCAACAGAGCCGGGATGTGGTGGCCGAAGCCGGGCGCGCGCGGGTCGACTTCGCGCAGGCCGTTGAAGAACAGGAGGCCGGCCTGCACTGCTGGGCTCTCGAACTCGCGCAGCACGAATTCGCGTGGCGAGTAGGCGCTCGTTTTTAGGAGCAGGCGGCCTTCGGCCGTGGCTTCCAAGCGGCGCTGGCGCTCTGGGGGCGACAGCGGGGGTGTCTGCGCTTCGGGCTCCAGAATTTGCGTCACGATCGGCAGGAATGCCTCGCGCCAGCGGCGCAGGCTAGCGGCGTCTCGGCGGCTGAATTGAGCAAAGGAGTCGGCGGTGCGCTCGAAACCCGTCCACCAAGTTAGGGAGCGCCCGTCTGGGAGCAGCATGGCCACGTTCAACTCGGGCTCGAGGTAGTGGGCACCGTGCCGCTCGAGTTCGAGTTCGGCGTACCACGGCATCCGGGTTACACCTCGGTGGTAGAACGAGTGGGTGTTGTGCAGGAATCCGGAGCCGACCGGCCACTCTTCGGTGCGCAGTCCGCCGCCGACTACGATGTTTCGCTCTAGGCTCACGACGTGTAGACCGGCCCGGCAGAGGTAGGCCTGCAGGATCAGGCTGTTGTGGCCGGTTCCAAGGATGATGCCGTCGTACGTGGAGTCCGCCATGACGAGCAATCTAATATTCGATAATTTAAAAGGGTAAAGTATCTTTTTTTAATATAGACACACAAAGGGAAATGATCGCCGTATGAATATCGTTGTCGATACAGAGCTATCCCGCGCCGCTCGCTGGGCATTAGACGAGTTAATACACGCCCTCGGCATGCGCGGAGAATCCGTCGAGATCGTTGCCGCGCCCAGGCCAGATCCCGGTCTCATCATTGGCCTAGCCGGCCAATCGCCGGCCGTGGAGGAGGCCCTTACTCGCGCTGGCGTGCACTGTCCCGACGCACCCGAATCTCTGGTCCTCCATCCTCTTTCTGCTGGCGGATTCCTCATCTGCGGTAGGGACGAGCGCGGCCTGATGTACGCTTTGCTTGAAGCGGCACGCGTTGTCGAGCTAGCCGCGCCGGACGTTGACGTTTTCGCGGCAATCGCTCCCGCGATCCAATCGCCGCACTTGGCTTGGCGCAGTATGCAACTGTTCCTCTGCAACCGTCGGCTCGAAGAGGCTTGGTTCTACGACGAGAAGTTCTGGGACGAGTACTTGGAGCGGCTGGCGCGCTGCCGCTACAACAATCTGAGTCTCACCTTCGGCCACCAGATTGCCTACCTGTCGCCACCCTATCCCTTTCTGTTGGAAGTCCCCGAATTCCCCCAGGTCCGTCCCATCGGTTTTACCGCAGAGCAGTGTGCGCGGCATCTGGAAATGCTGATTCGCATTGCTGAGTGGACTCGTCAGCGCGGCCTGCACTTCACTTTCGGCGTCTGGTCTCAGCACGCCCAGGACTACGGGGACTCTATGGTGGAGGGTCTTACATCTGAGATGCTGGCACAATACAATGCCGCTGGGCTTGCGCGCCTGCTGGCCGTTTGCCTAGGGATCGATGGGGTTCAGTTCCGCATGAACTACGAATCCGGCGTTGCCGAGGATCGCCAGGCCGAGTACTACGCGCCGCAGTTTCGCGCCATTGCCGAGTGCGGTCGCCCCATCCGCCTGGACCTGCGCGCCAAGGGGCTTACCGACGACACTATCGAACTCGCCCAAGAGCTCGTCCCCGACACGGTGATCTCCACCAAGCACTGGTGCGAGCATTTAGGCATGCCCTATCCTATGCCGGCCATTCAGCAGTTCGACCAGAAAAATTACCGCCGCTACGGTACCTGGGATTTGCTGCGCAAGCCTCGCTCCTTTGCGCTGATTCACCGCCTGTGGAGCGCGGGGAGCCAGCGCGTGCTGCTCTGGGCCGATCCCGAATGGGTGCGGCGCTTCGCTGGCTCCTGCACCTTTGGCGGCGATGGCTTTGAGGTGATGGCACCGCTGACGAACAAAGGCGTCCGCGACGAGCAGCAGCCGTGGTCAGCTAGCACCGATCCTGCATTTCGGTGTCACGCTGAGGAGCATCGGCGTCACTGGTTGTTCTATATGCTATTTGGCCGCTTGGGCTATGACCCGGACGCTTCCTCCGAAGTCTGGCAGCGGGAGTTGCGTCATCGCTTTGGTGCCGTCGCGGCCTCAGTGGAAGAACTCTACCGCATCGGCGGTCAGATCCTGCCTCTGCTCACCGTGGTGTTGCAGCATTCAGCCAGCCTCTGGACCTTTTGGCCCGAGCGCTTCGCCGGCCGCAGTTTGGCGGAGGACACGCAGGTCGAGCCCAGCGATCCAACTCGGTTTTATGGCATCGACGAGTACGTGGAAGACGCCTTGGGCAATCGACTCTGCGGCAAATGGACGCCGCCCCAAGTGGCTCATCACCTGCGCCAGCTAGCCGCTCAGGTGCGCGGCATTCTAACCGGCCTCGGTGGAGATTCGACGGAGCCGGAGTTGCGCCATACTCTCCTCGACTTCACCTTGCTCGCCCATCTGGCCGAGTATCATGCCTGCCGCCAACTGGCAGCCGTCCATCTCGCCTTTCATCGCAAGGCTGGCGAGGTCCGTCGCCTGTCCGCCGTTCGACAACACCTGCTCCAGGCACGGGACCACTGGTCGGCGCTGTCTTCGGCGGCTGAGGGTTCCTATTGCGACGATTTGGTCTTCGGGTTCCGCGAGAAAGGCCACGCGGGCCACTGGAAGGACGACTTGGTTGTGATCGAGCGCGACTTGGTTGCCATCGATGCACTCATTGTGGAACAGCCGGAGATTCCGTCTGCCGACTTCGGACCGTTTCCCGGCGGCGACGTCCATCTCGATCCGCCGGAGGTGACCTTCGTTCCTCCGACTTGCGTTACGGCGGGACGCGACTTAGTGATTTGCATCCGGTGCGAATCTCCCACCCCGTCCACCGTCCGCTGCTATCACCGAATCGCCCATCAGGCTCTTGACTTCGACCGCGTCGATATGCGCTCCGAGGGCGATGGGTATCGAGCGGTGATCCCCGGCGATTCCATTGATCCCGCTTGGGATCTGATGGTGTTCTTCGAGTTTCTCTTCGACGATGGCCGGGCCACCCGCTGGCCGGACTGGCGCACCCAGACGCCCTATTTCGTCATTACGACGCGATGAAGCCCTATGCGAGTATTGGCATATCCCCGGTCAACGCTGATCGCCGCAATCTCCGCGATCCTGCCGGTGCAGGCGCAAACCGTCGCCCAGCCGTCGCCCGGCGAGGAGGAGGTTGCCTATCTCCCGGGCGGCGAGCTCATGACCCTTCGCTGGATTCCATCTGGCAGTGACGCGATCGGCACGACGCCGGAGAGGGCGAAGCGGCTGCTCGTCCTTGGTGCCCACAAAACAGAGGTCGAAGGAGAGCAACCCGCGCATCTCTTCCAGACGAGAGGCTTCTATATGGGCCAGTACGAGATAACCCAGAAACAGTGGGTCTCGGTGATGGGCACCGCACCTTGGGGCCACTACCTCCCGTACGATCCAGATGCGCCGGCGGTGTGCATCTCTTGGGACCGAGCGGTCGGGTTTGTCGCGGCACTGAATCGGGCCCTCGGTGCCGATCTGTACCGGCTCCCCACAGAGGAGGAGTGGGAGTATGCCTGCCGCGCAGGTACGGATACGATCTGGTACTTCGGGGACTCGGACGACGAGCTTGGAGAGCACGCCTGGGTTTTCGCGAATTCGGCCGCTGCCCCACATCCGGTCGGCCAGAAAAGACCGAACCCTTGGGGGTTGTTCGACATGTATGGGAACGCCCGCGAGTGGTGCTCGAACAGACCAAGCGAATATGTGCACAACGGTTTCGTCGGTCCTGCCCGGCCTTGGCGGGGTGAATTCCGAGCCGTCCGGGGAGGCAGCAGGAACAGCTCATCTCTGTTCGCCCGTTCCGCAGCGAGGTCGGCCTCTGTACCGAGTATGAGATACAACATCCTCCAGGGATTCAGGATCGTGAGGAACGCCATTGTCCAAAGTGGGGCTAGGGAGCCCGTCCGGTAACTCTGCGATGCTTGGCACAGCATGGGCGAGGCACCCGAAATCAATCACTACCGCGACGAGGGGAACTCGGCTGTAGCCGGAGGTGCCGAGTTGCGTGCAGTAGCTCGCCCGCCAGTTCCTCAGTCAATCCCTTCGGCGCTCGTGTTCCCGCCGCGGCGGTAGCTGACGTGGAGCTCCACGTTCCGCACCACGACCGGCGGTCGCAGACGCGGGTCGCGTTCGCGCAGGTCGATGCCGACGACGTGGACGCCCTTGCCGACCTGTGCCGGCACCAGCGGCCAGACAAACCACGTGTTCTCGGACACGTCCGCCGGATTCGCCGCCTCCTCGGCCGCCGGGCTGCGACGCACCGGGTCCCCCAGCCGCTGCCCGTCGAGCTCCACGGCGACCCGGTCCCGGGGCGACAGGTGGTCGAGATCGACCTGCAGCTCCAGCGCCGCGTCCTCCGACACCTCTTCGTACACGCCGATGTGGAACCGCGGACCGCCCCCCATTAGGGTGCGCAGCAGATCGACGGGCACCTCGCCGTGCAGCCGATCGTCCCGCTCGGCGCCGTAGCGCAGCTCGCTCCGGTCGCGGATGTGGCGCTTGACCGCGGTGTACACCTTGGCCGTGCGCCGCAGGCTGTCGGGTGCGCCGAGGCTCTGCAGCAGCGGCCGGGCCGCGTGCACGTGGTTGTGCCAGTTGAATAGATGCACGCCCGTGGCACCGCGCTCGTAGAAGCCGGTGGCTAGGCCGCGGAACCAGGCCTCTCGCCACTGCTCGGCGGGCAGCAGGTGTCCGCGCCCCCACTCGCCGTGGCTGTCGAACCCGGGATACAGCCGCACCTCGCTGCCTCGCATCATCTCCACGTAGGCCTCCACCTCCACGTCCGGATCGGTCCCCGAGTTCGCCCCCGTGACGACGATGTCGCACAGGCCCTCCTCGATCCAGGCCTTTAGGTCGTAGCCGACGCGCCGGTTCGTCTCCCGGGAGGCGCCGACGCGCACGATCACGTGGAAGGGCCGTCCGCGCCGCTGGGCAATCGCGTCGGTGAGGCGGCGCACGGCGCGCTGCAGATCGGTGAGGGTGTAGCGCAGACGGTAGGCGTCCTCTTCGGGCAGGTGGAAGGCATGGCGCTGCCAGTCGAGCTCGACGCCGTCCCAGTCCGCCAGCTCGCAGGCCTCGGCGATGCGTTGCAGGGTGTACTCGCGGATCTCCGGCACCGCCATGTTCCACGACGTGGCCGCCCAAGCCGGTGCCTTGGCTGCGCCGAGCACCCACTCCGGGTGGCTCTTGCGGAACGCCGTGAGATGGGGTCGCTCCGTCGCTGCCATCTCCTCCGGCCGCAGCGGCTTGGCCCGGCGCTCGGCATCGGACCAGAAGTGGTTGTCGTTCATGCGCACCGAGGCGTACACGCCGAGCCCCATCTGGTGGCCGCGGCGTACGAGCTGGCCGTACAGGTCGACGCGGCCATCGAACATCGCCCGCAGGCTCTCCGCCCGGCGCATGTCGCGGACGGAGAGGTACCGGCGGCCCTCCGCCTCGCCGATCATCGGCAGCCGGTCCGAGGGCCAGTGTGCCTCCTCGACCCCCACACACCACGACAGGGCGCCGACCTGGGTCCCTGTTAGGGGCCCGTAGATCCGCTCCAGCAGATCCTCGACGGACATCGGGAACTCGGCGTGTTTCAGGTAGCCGCCGTCGTTGTTCAGGATGATCCCGTAGTCGGGCGCTGGCGGGCGCAGGCTCTCAGCCGCTCGGGGTGTATAGCGACCCGCCCTCTCGGTGCTCATCGCACCGGCTCCGTGTCGATGGTCCCGAGGGGCACCTCGAGCAGGTCCTGCCCGAGGATCACCTGCCCGTCGAATACCTCTCCCACCTCGTGCAGCACGCGCTCCCGCACGCCGGGCGTCTCCAGCTGCTCGGTCAGATGAACGAGGACCAACGTCTTCACGCCGGCGTCCCGCGCCGTGGCCGCTGCATCGAGGTGGCCGGAGCAGCAATTGGTCAGGCGTTCGTCGGTGACTACGCCGTTGATGAAGTGGCACATGTGCAGCAGCACGTCCGCGCCTCTCGCCAGTTCGGTGAGACGATCCACTGGTGCCGTGTCGCCGCCGAACGCGATGGTGCCGCCGGGTGTGGTCAGGCGGTAGGCCAGGCAGGTGAGCTGCGGCTGCACATGCACCACCTCGGCCACATCGACCTGCCAGCCGCGGGTCTCGATTCGGTCTCCGTGCCCGACCTCGCGCACTTGGGGGTTGGGTCTCTCCCGTGGCATCACGCCGCCGCGCGCCTCGTACACGAAGTGGCTGCCCGGGTGCTCGGTACGGGCCGCTAGGTCCGGGCCGAAGACGCCATCGGCGGAGAACAACTGGTGCGACATGTGCGCCGTCGGTGCCGGGCCGTACACCCGCAGTTCCGGGATCTGGCCGACGCCTTGGTCCCAACGCGTCAGCACCAAGTAGGCGAAGTCAACGCAGTGGTCGTAGTGCAGGTGGGTCAGGAACAGGTGGTCAATCGAGGGCAAGGCGAGGCCGGCTTCGAGCATGCGTCGCACCGATCCCGGGCCGCAGTCGAAGATTAGGGTCTCGTCCCCCGTCTGGACGAGATAGCTGGAGCCGCCGCGGTGGGCTAGCGGGGCGGGCGTGCCGGTGCAGAGGAGTTGGAGTCGCATCATCACTCTCCTCAGTCGCCCGTCCTCGGCGGCCAAGTGGCGAAGTACTCGGGTGCCCAGCATCTGGCGAGGTGGTAGTTGCGTTTCTGATAGGACCCGGCGGGCGGTGCCTTTTCGGCTTCGATCCAGGCTTCGGCACCGGCTAGCTGGGGGAATTCTAGGATCCAGAGGAACTCGCCTTCGGTGTTGGTCCCGAGTAGTCGGAAGACCTCTCCGTGGATGAGGTCGTGTTCTCGGGCCACCTCCCGCAGTCGCTGCTGGCGTTCCTCGTCGCCGCGCGTCCGGGGATCAACTTGGTCGAAGCCGCGACGCCAGCCGCCGAAGGCGAGCACGACGATCGAGGAGGGATCGACGGTCAGGGGTGGGATTACGTGCGGATCGGCGTCGGAGGCTACGTGGGGTTCGGGTTTGCGGGGTAGCCAGGTTAGGCTTTCTGGTTGCCAGCGGCGGGCGAGGGAGTAGTCGTAGAAGCCGTAGCTTCCGTATGGAGGCTCCGTCTCAGCCGACATCCAAGCCTCGGCACCGGCTAGGTCCGGGAATTCGATGGTCCAGAACCGCTCCCAACTATTGCGGGGTGCCAGCAGGCGGTACCCGTGTATGCCGATCAGGCCGTGGCGTTCGGAGACGGACAGCATCAGGTCCACGTGTTGGCGCTCGTAGTCGCGCCGCTGCGCCTCGTCGAGCTGATGCCACCCAGGCAAGCGTCCACCCCGGAACAGAATGACGACGCTGTCGCCCCGCGCTGAGCCTGTCATGCGTGTCCTCCTGTTGGTCGGATGGGACGAGCCATCTTCTGAGCTCGCATCAGCTTATTTCACTCTCGACCACCGTAACGGCGCAAGATCTCGGCTGTCTCATAAGCATTTTTACGTGCCGCCCAGTAAAGCGGTGTCCAGCCATGATTGTCCTTCGCGTTGACATTAGCCCCCTTGTTCAACAAGATCTCGGCTGTCTCATAAGTATTGTTAGAAGCCGCCGAGTGCAAGGGCGTCCAGCCAAATTTGTCTTTGGCGTGGATGTCGGCTCCATGCTTAAGCAAGACCTCGGCTGTTGCAGAAGCATTCTCCTTTGCCGCCGCCAAGTGCAGGGGCGTCCAGCCAAATTTGTCTTTGGCGTGGATGTCGGCTCCTTGGTTGAGCAAGACCTCGGCTGTTGCAGAAGCATTCTCCTTTGCCGCCGAATGCAGCGGCGTCCAGCCATCTTTGTCTTTAGCGTGGATGTCGGCTCCTCGGTTGAGCAGGGATATAGTCAGCACGGGCAGGTTCAGTCTCGCTACAATGTGCAGGTCGGTCTCACCTTTGTTCATCCCCTCTGGATTTGGCATACGTCCCACTTCTGCGACAAATGTTTGTTCTTGCTGTTGTTTTTCCAACGCGACCTGCTCTCGACGCTCCTTTTCCAACTCGGCCTGCTGTTCTAACTCGGCTTGCTCTTGCCGTTGTTTTTCCAACGCGGCCTGCTCTCGACGCTCCTTTTCCAACTCGGCCTGCTGTTCTAACTCGGCTTGCTCTTGCCGTTGTTTTTCCAACGCGGCCTGCTCTCGACGCTCCTTTTCCAACTCGGCTTGTTCCTGCTGTTGCGTTTCCAACTCGGCCTGCTGTTCTAACTCGGCTTGTTCCTGCTGTTGCGTTTCCAACTCGGCCTGCTGTTCTAACTCGGCTTGTTCCTGCCGTTGTTTTTCTAACTCGGCTTGTTCCTGAATTGCTATACCGCCCACAATCAGGAGAGCGACTACACCCAAAATCACAGCAAACCGCTTTGATCTCGATTTAGGCTTGCCTTTTCCTTTTTCCTTTTTATTCGATGATGCATTTCTCGTCTCCCGCCCTAGCCCTTCCTTGGCGTCCGCCGCCATCGCAGCCTGCCAAGCCTCAACACTCTGCGGACGATCCCCCTCATTCACCGCCAACGCCGCATCGATCGCCGACAAAAACGCACCACTTACCCGACCTGCACACCGCTGAGATACCGGAATCAGCGGGTCATCCCGCATCCGGTCGGTCGCATCGTCGGGTGTCTGCTCGGTCAACGCCCGATAGCACACCCCGCCCAACGCATAAATGTCGGTCCACGCTCCTTGACGCCCCCGGCTCGAATACTGCTCGATCGGCGCATACCCCGGTGTTACGATCGACGTAACCGAACGACTTTTGGCCCCCATCGCCTGACGCGCCGCGCCAAAGTCCAACAACACCGGCGAACCATCCTCAGCGCGCAGGATAATATTGCTTGGCTTAATATCCCGATGCAAAAAGTCTGCTTCATGCACCACTTCTAAGGCACTCAGCAACGGATACAGAATACCTTTAAGCTCGTCTTCGCTCAGCGTTCCCTTGCGCGTCAGATACGCCGACAGGTCTTCTCCCTCCACATAGTCCATCGCGATATAGGCCGTACTATGAGCTTCAAAGAAGTGGTGGACGCGGACGATGTTAGGGTGCTGCAAGCGCGCCAGAATTCGGGCTTCATCCAAGAAGCGTTCCAAGCCCCATTGGAAATCCGACGCCGCACGCGGTGCCTGCGGCACGACGGACAGGTCCTGTTCACGGGTAGCCAAGTCCGAGGGTAGATACTCCTTGATCGCCACCGGAATATCCAACGCCACGTTCCAGCCGAGGTAGGTCATACCGAATCCGCCGTGGCCGAGGACGCGGCGAAACTCAAATTCCCGTATGCGCGTCCCTTGGGGCAACGCCAAGCGATGCTGTTGTTCCTCACTCATACTCGGCTTTCTCTATCCCCATACGGGTGCTATCGTCTCAGCAGCGCATCTTTGCCTCACCCAAGCCAATAAAGCACTCCCAATAAAACGAGAACGCATAGCAATGTCCCCAACAGTCCGCCCCAGCGTTTTAATCGCGGCCTACCCTGAGCACCTCTCCCCTCGCCAATAGCAGCCGCAGTCAATTCTATGCCCTCGACCGGTGCGTACAACAAGAGGGTCGTGTTGTCCTGATGGGGATATTCGGCTGCTTCCACGGCTTGGATAAGGGCTGCGGCGCTATCCTCCAATGGCGCGTCTTGCGTTTTCTTGAGGATATCCGCAATCTCCTGATTGCGGAGAGTCAGCAAACCATCGCTCGCCAATAGCAGCCGGTCGCCCTTCTCGACCGCCACCGGATGTGACGACACGTCAATCAGATGTATGTCATCGCCCATGACCGCCGACCGCAGTGCATGCCGCCTTGGATCCTGAGCCGCTTCCTCTGCGGTCATACCCCCCTTTGCCACGAGATCCGCAAGAATCGGAGCCATAGAGTGGTCTGCATTCAAACGCTCCAATGTGCCCTTGCGGAACAACCACAACGGAGAATCGCCCACGCTAATCCAGTTCAGCCCTTCGCTTGAAACAACAGCCGTGACCACGGTCGAACCCATACTGTCGAGGTTAGGGTTTTCGGCAATGGCATCGGCAATGGCTTTATTCGCCGCTTCGAGGCAGTCCTGGAGCCGATCAACGATGGGTCCAGAAGCCTGCGGATACGCCTCGACAAAGGTCTTGCTCAAAAGACCACTGGCAGTCGCGCCGGCAACATGACCGCCCATGCCATCGGCGACCAACAACATGGAGTGCTCGCTACCGTCTATTCCGAGGTCGCGCCCATCCAGCAGGCCGTAATCATCCTCTTGATACTCTCGTTTGCCGGGGATTTGCCTCGCGGCAAAGCGCCCGTCTAATTCGTTCATCGCGCTTCGCTTCCTTCTGTATCCTGCCAATCAAACTCGGCACCGCACAGGGGAACGAAACGGAGAACCGTATTGCCGATAGTGATGTGGCTCAGCGCCGGCAACTCAGCCGGTGCGAGCACGGGCTGATTGCCGAGATACGTCAGGTTGGTGCCGCCGCCGTGCTGGACGTAAAACTTCCGGCCGCGCGGATCGTACGTAACAACGGCATGGCCATTGCGCGAAATCTGATCGTCGCCGAAATCCAGCTTGAGGCGGTCGGTTGCACCGCGCCCAAGCGAATTGGAACCATAACCCAATTGCATGGCTCGCCCTTTGCCCGGCCCCTCGACAACCACTAGCCACCCCACAACCGGATCATCCATGCCGCGATCCGCTTCGGTGCGCTTCTCGTCTGATCGCCGCCGCCCACCGACCAAACGCGTCTTCTCCTCCTCGTCGTCCTGTGGTGCCGGTGGCAATGGCCTGTTGGCCTCCTCCGTTGGTTTGGTATCCTCTTTCCGCCTAACGGTTTTTTCTTCAATGATTTTGCCATCGGGTCCGCGATAAACAGGCATGGTGCCCTCCTATCTTTGGGTTATTCCGTCAGTGCAGGCATCTCGCCCCCGACTTGTTTTTCGTAAAGCCGGTTGATTAGGTTGTCCAAGCAGTATTGGCCGGATTGGTTTAGGGCCATCTCTTCTCGGCTTTGCACAATGTGCAGCGCAAACACCAACAGTACTGACTGGACCAACGAGAGCAAGGTTGTATAAAACGCGACACCTAGCCGACCCGTGATCTCGGCCAGCAAGGTCGGGCTCCGTGGGTCTTCAAGGGTGGCCGCATAATCCAACGCAAACGCAATGCCCACCATGGTGCCAATAAATCCCAACGTTGGTATCAGCCATACGAGATAGCGCAACATCGCGTATTTGAGATCGAGTTCGTGCTGAAATAATTCGAGGGAAGAATTCAATAGCGAGTTGGCTTGGTTCACGGAGCGGCTTCCCTGAAATTGTAGAATACAGCGCACTATCAGACGCTGTAAATAGAAGGCGCGCTCCTTTTCTATGGGTCGCACCTTTTGGTAAAAGGGACCTAAATCCTGCGCCTGCAACACAACCTCATCGTCCTCTGGCAGATAGCGTTTTGATATCTGCTCCAATTCCAGCTTGGCTTGGCTAAACCGCACCCAGAGTTCACCGCAGCTGACCCAAAACATAAGCCACATGACGTTTTGGATCGTAAACGGGTAGAGAAAATTTTCCGTGTGGCGATCTAACAGGAAAGCACCTGCCGCAGAATCGGGATGATCGAAAATAAAGCTCATAATCGCTATGGATATGATGCCTCCTAGCAGGCTGACGACGCTTACTTTGAGGCGTTGCTCTTGCATTACCTTTACCATGTCACTCCTCCTCGCCAATTACATTTTGTTCATATTAACTCGGTATCAACCCGGTTTGGCTCCTACGACGTACCCATTATTCTGCTTTGTCAACTGCACTAGAAAATCAATAAACTTCCGGTCCGCCGTGTAATTGCCAACGGCTACGGCATGTATGGGTATTTTACGCTTATTTTCAGCAGTTACCGTCCGCACGACCATGCGCCAATCTTCTGAGGGCGCACCATCGCTTAGCAGGATGATTTCTTCGGGGTGCAGTGCAATCGCCGCTAGCAAGGCGGTGAGTGTAGGCGTGACGCCATCCACCAATTTCATCCAGTCGTTTACCTGTCCTACAACGCGATCTTGTACGTTCTTTTTTACTTGAAAATAACCTTTGTCTCTAGGCCAATAGTGCAACACCGGTCTCCGATTTGGGGCATGAAAACCAATGAGACAGACCTCTATTTCCGACTTAAAAGCAGCGAGCATGTCTTGTATGGACAATGTTATGAACTGGCGATAATCGTGCTGTCCGGGATGATAAATACTGCCCGACATATCTATGACGAACACGAACTTCTTTGCCTTCGTCTTAATGCCCAATAAAACGGCTGTGTCGTCTATCTCCCGTTGCAAAGCCTCCACTCGTTTTTCAAGCGGACTTTTTGTTTTTGGAGCTTTGGCCTTTTCCCGCTCCAGCTCGGCCTCTTCTTGTTTCAGCGTGGCTTTTTCCTGTTCCAGTTTAGCCTTTGCCCGCTCTGATTGGGCCTTTGCCCGCTCTGATTGGGCTTTTTCCTGTTCTAGTTTAGCCTTTGCCTGCTCTAACTCAGCCGTTGTCTGCTCCAACTCAGTCTTTGCCTGTTCTAACTCAGCCGTTGTCTGTCCCAACATGTCCAGATTCGGAAAAAGGGGCATCAGCACTATGGTGATGAGTACGAAGGCACCGAGCGCCGATGCGAACAGATCGAGCGCGGACATGCCAAAGATGCTGAGCTCTCGGCTGCGTTTTTTCATCTATTCACTCCTGAACGGCTCCTTTTCGCTGTGAGCGAAAGCAACCAAACCGCTGCGAGATGCACGAGGTATTGTTGTTCATAGCCTTTCGGGTACTTTGGCGCGCGGCTTCGTCGATCCGAGCGGTTGGGTAGGGAAAGGCGAACGCATCGGTTTCAGGGTTGTGGTGACACCTGAAGTGGATCCGATGCGTTCGTCTTCTCCAAAGTGCTTTGAGCCAAGCACTCAAAGCAGAGGGTAAAGCCCTAACTCCGAAGATACAGGATGCTTGGTGGCCGGTGCCTGTGTTAGGCTCCCTCAGTCAACATCTACCACATAGATCTCCCTATTGCCGAGGCGGAAGGAAACGAAGGCGATTTGGCTGCCGTCGGGCGACCAAACCGGCGCCTCGTCGTCGGCTGCGTGTTCGGTGAGACGGGTCACGTTGCCGCCATCCGCATCCATCACATAAATATCAAAATTGCCCTCGCGGTCGGAAATGAAGGCGAGGTGGAGGCCGTTAGGTGACCAAATCGGCGCCTCGTCGTCGGCCGCGTTGTCGGTGAGACGGGTCAGATTTTGGCCATCCGCATCCATCACATAAATATCAAAATTGGGACCGGGACCATGAAAATAAAAGGCGATATGACGACCGTTGGGCGACCAAACCGGAGATTTAGTGTATTGAATACTACAGCCGGAGGAGTTGAAGATGCGGGTCACGTTGCGAGCATCTTCAGTCTCTACATAGATGTCGCAATTGTTGACGTAGGCGATATAGCGACCGTCGGGCGACCAAGCCGGATCCCAGTTGGTGCCAGATGCGATTCGGAAATCACCGCCGCCATTTGCATTTTTCACCCAGATGCTCCCGTAGCCGTTGCTCTCGCGGCCATCAACGAAGACGATACGGCGACTATCGGGCGACCAATCCAGAGCCCAGTCGTCGTAAGTTCCAGTGGTGAGGCGGGTCGGGGTTCCGCCATTCTCGCCCATAACATAGATCTCCCTACTACCGTCGCGATCGGAAAGGAAAGCGATGTGGGTGCCGTCGGGGGACCAAACCGGAGATTCGTCGTTGGCATTGTTGTTGGTGAGGCGGGTCGGGTTGCCACCATCCGCATCCATAACATAAATCTCCGCATTGCCGTCGCGCTTGGAAACGAAGGCGATCCGGCTGCCGTCGGGGGACCAAGCCGGATCCCAGTCGTCGCGGAAGTGATTGGAGAGGTTGACAGGGGCAGACGGATCGAGCGCAGACGAATCGGACTCTTCAGGCGCTTGTTCGCCTTCGCTTGGAGGCGCTTGTTCACCTGGAGGCCCTTGTTCACCTGGAGGTCCTTGAGGTCCTTGAGGTCCTTCAGGCCCTTGTTCGCCTTCGCCTGGAGGCCCTTGGGGTCCTTGAGGTCCTTGAGGTCCTTGAGGTCCTTGAGGTCCTTCAGGTCCTTGTACGCCTTCACCTTCGCCTGGAGGTCCTTGATCACCTTGTTCACCTTGAGGTCCTTCAGGCCCTTGTTCGCCTTCGCCTGGAGGCCCTTGGGGTCCTTCAGGTCCTTGTTCGCCTTCGCCTGGAGGCCCTTGGGGTCCTTGGGGTCCTTCAGGTCCTTGAGGTCCTTGGGGTCCTGGAGGCCCTTGTACGCCTTCACCTTCGCCTTGAGGTCCTTGGGGTCCTTCAGGCCCTCCAGGCCCTTGTTCGCCTTGTTCACCTTGAGGTCCTTGGGGTCCTTCAGGCCCTCCAGGCCCTTGTTCGCCTTGTTCACCTTGAGGTCCTTGGGGTCCTTCAGGCCCTCCAGGCCCTTGTTCACCTTCGCCTTGAGGTCCTTGGGGTCCTTCAGGCCCTCCAGGCCCTTGTTCGCCTTGTTCACCTTCAGGCCCTAGAGGCCCTTGTTCGCCTTGTTCACCTTGAGGTCCTTGGGGTCCTTCAGGCCCTCCAGGCCCTCCAGGCCCTCCAGGCCCTTGTTCACCTTGAGGTCCTTGGGGTCCTTCAGGCCCTCCAGGCCCTTGTTCGCCTTGTTCACCTTCAGGCCCTCCAGGCCCTTGTTCGCCTTGTTCACCTTGAGGTCCTTGGGGTCCTTCAGGCCCTCCAGGCCCTTGTTCGCCTTGTTCACCTTGAGGTCCTTGGGGTCCTTCAGGCCCTCCAGGCCCTTGTTCACCTTGTTCACCTTGAGGTCCTTGTTCACCTTCAGGCCCTCCAGGCCCTTGTTCGCCTTGTTCACCTTCAGGCCCTAGAGGCCCTTGTTCGCCTTGTTCACCTTGAGGTCCTTGGGGTCCTTCAGGCCCTCCAGGCCCTCCAGGCCCTTGTTCACCTTGAGGTCCTTGGGGTCCTTCAGGCCCTCCAGGCCCTCCAGGCCCTTGTTCACCTTGAGGTCCTTGGGGTCCTTCAGGCCCTCCAGGCCCTTGTTCGCCTTGTTCACCTTCAGGCCCTAGAGGCCCTTGTTCGCCTTGTTCACCTTGAGGTCCTTGGGGTCCTTCAGGCCCTCCAGGCCCTCCAGGCCCTTGTTCACCTTGAGGTCCTTGGGGTCCTTCAGGCCCTCCAGGCCCTTGTTCGCCTTGTTCACCTTCAGGCCCTAGAGGCCCTTGTTCGCCTTGTTCACCTTGAGGTCCTTGGGGTCCTTCAGGCCCTCCAGGCCCTCCAGGCCCTCCAGGCCCTTGTTCACCTTGAGGTCCTTGGGGTCCTTCAGGCCCTCCAGGCCCTTGTTCACCTTGTTCACCTTGAGGTCCTTGGGGTCCTTCAGGCCCTCCAAGCCCTTGTTCACCTTGTTCACCTTGTTCACCTTCAGGCCCTCCAGGCCCTTGTTCACCTTGTTCACCTTGTTCACCTTCAGGCCCTCCAGGCCCTTGTTCACCTTGTTCACCTTGTTCACCTTCAGGCCCTCCAGGCCCTTGTTCACCTTGTTCACCTTGTTCACCTTCAGGCCCTCCAGGCCCTTGTTCACCTTGTTCACCTTGTTCACCTTCAGGCCCTCCAGGCCCTTGTTCACCTTCAAGCCCTTGTTCGCCCGAGGGTCCTGGAGGCCCCATCGGCCCCTCAGGACCCTGAGGCCCTGTGCATGTGGCGAGGCCGAAAGCTAATAACGATAAAAATGCAAAGTACTTCATTGCCTGCTCCTTTCGGGGTGGCTGGGAATAGTGGGTTTTGAAGAGGTCGTTAGTCATTATTTAGTTGCCTCCTGAGGCTCGTCTGACCGAGCGCAGGCTCCAAGGCTGTCTTGAACCCCATTGCTAGGATAGAAAGGGTTTGCCGCTTACGTGGACGACTAAAAATGAAGCATCAGTCTGACACCTGATCCATTGCGCCAAATAATAGGATCGACACCGAGCGTGGCTTGGTCGCCATCAAACTCCAGCAGATGCCCGTAATCAGGTTGCTGACCTTGCTGATTGACTCGGTTGGCAGAGATGGGGGCGTCAATCACTGACCACAGTAGGCTGCCCAACCAAAGAGGAGCCCCGAAGAAGATTATCCGATCGTCTCCATCCTCATCGACCCATTTACTGTCAGGGTGTCTTTGATAATTATCCCTCAAACCCTCGAACACAAGCCCTGCACCTGCTATTGCAACACCAAGTTGGGGTAGTCCCTTTTTGTATTGGTCATTATAGAATTGTCCGGTTCCAGGAATCAGTAACGACAGGCTGAAAGCCAGCCAAGGATTTTTCTTTTTCGCCTTAATGTACCCTTCTTCTATCTTCATCATAGGTTCCCTGCCGATTTCGGCGATCTCGTATATAGTATAGTCGAATACGCTGCCGTCTGCAGTTTGTATTTTCAGCGATTCGCCTGGAATCTGCTCAATGATGGTGCCGCGAACGATTTCTCCATTCCTCAAGTAAATGACATCTTCCATTTTCTGAGCGAAAAGTGACGAGATTGCCAAAGCTATCAGGCACAGAACCAAGACAAAGCGTAGCATGCGTTCCTCCATCCTTTATTACTGTCGTGCAATAAGATAGGAGAGCTAACGAATCACTCCCTTAATGGTCTCAATGCTAATGGTATGATGGTGCGGACGATGCGTCCGTTCTCATCAACCACGCGAATATTCCTCGTGCCCAAGCTACAGTTGAGTTCCAAGCTATGGTTCGCAACGGGCTTCGGACTTAGCTGTAGAAGGGTGTACGAATCGGCCTGATTTACATCAACTTGGTAGCCGAGATCGGCAAAGGACTGGATCGTGATCGCGCTTAGTGGAAGTCTATGAGATGTATCCACCCTCCCGACCATAAGCTCGCTCTCGTTCCCTTTCCTGAACACGGACTCCCGCCAATGAGAATACTCCCTACCCCAATCCGGTTCCCAGTCTTGCAATAAGGTTATATTATTCTCCACGGGCACCTTATCATTCTCGGCGTACTTACGGCCTCCCGCGTTGTTGAACGCCTCAATTGCCCGCCGACCAATGAAGCGCACATCCCAATCTATGGAGAAAAAACTGAAAAACACATCCCATCCAAGGCCCTGCAATAAATTTCTCTCATTCCAAACATTGCTGGTAAACCCTAAAGCGTGCCCCATCTCGTGGAGGATAATTCGTTGAAGAAAATATGACGAACTAGACGAACTAGATATATCCCTTTCATCGAGTATTATCACTGAGACAACTGGCAGCAGGAGGGAATCCCTTAGCTCTAGCGGGCCTGCCTGTGCTAAAGTTCCTCTTGACCCATCAATGCTATCGACATGAACAAATATCCGCAGGTCATCCACGACATCGTCGACGCGAATAGGGGGGTTGGTATATTTTTTTGTTTCTATTGTTATATCACACGGATTAGATGAGTGATCAACCTCCGGGAGATCTCCTGTAATGACTGACTCCCAGCGTGCAGCCGCTTGTCGGACGATTTTTTTCACAGAATCCGGCTGAGATGAAGTGAGGACGGAATTGAGGAAGACGAGTTCGATATTGAAGTCTGGTTCATACTGAGTAGTGGGCGGTTCTACATCTGGATCGGTAGGTTGTCCTATTCCCGGTGGCAGCATTGGATCGGATGGATTGGTGCTGTAAATTGCAATCAGCCAAGCGTCAGCAAAATCGATACGACCATCTTCGTTCACGTCGCCGAGGGAAATATCGCCGTTGTTGGGAATCACAGTTGAGGCATTGACGCTGTACGCTACCACCAAAAGGGCGTCGGCTATATCGACGCGGCCATTGTTGTCCACATCACCTAGAATCCCGCCCTGCGTCTGCACCACCTTCATCCGGACACTATCGTGGGCTTCGATTTCGACTTCCACTGGCCCCATCCCCATCTCAAGGCCAAAATCTGAGTCCACATGAGTAGTCAACCCTTGTCCCGAAACCACTAACCCATACGCGGAACTCCGGGCCTTTGCCATTGACAACGCCTCCAACTGTGCCCCACCTCCCAGGACACCCGCCTGCCCATCCACCAGCACCATCCGACCAGCTTGATACATTCTACCAACCATTAGACGATAGATGTACACTCCCGCCGCTGCCGCGCGGCCCGAAGCATCCGCGCCATTCCAGCGAACTCGGTACGCTCCCGCCCCTTGCTCCCCATCCACTAACTTCGCAATCCGCTGCCCCAGAGTGTTGAACACCTCCAACCGCACGTGCGCCACCTCCGCCAATTCGTAGGGAATGATCGTGGACGGATTGAACGGATTGGGATAGTTCGGTCCCAGCACAAAGCCTTCCGGCCGTGCGAATGCCCCTCCCAACGCCGGCGGCGGCAGCGTAAACTGCCCGTCCTCATCCGTCGTCGCCTGCGCCACCGCACCCCACCGCAAATTAGCTAGGTCAAATAGCATCACCTGCGCCCCGGCCACCGGCAGCCCGCCAGACAGCCGCACTTGGCCGGCTTGCTGTGCCGCACCCGCTTCGACGAAAACCAGCAAGCTCATCAGGTATACCATTAGAGACTTCATAGTTACAGCCTCTTAAGCCAATGAAAGGATTATCCACCCAGTCTGGTGCCAAGTCCGAATAATAACGAGAATTGATTAACTTTTTGCTCAAACCAGCGTTCATACCGTCCTTCCGTCCGCAGGACAAGAGCAGACCCTATACGTGCGCGTAAACCCATACCGATGCCGGCAATGATGTCGGTGTCGGTTGATCCGAAATTTCTAACTGTAGCTAGAGAGCCTGTCCCAAGTGCGTAGATACCAGAATGCTGATTACTTATCGGAAAGAATGCGGCCTGTCCTCCTAGCAAGAGAGAAAAAAAGTCGGTATCGACTGATGCAAAGCTGATTTCTGAACCAATCGCCACGTACTCACTCGGAATCAACCAAATGCTTAACACGCTTGGCACACCAATGATTGTGTTTGTCTCTGTCTCTCCCCAGTATGATGAAGCCCTTAAATGACTTAGGGAAAGCAGCGTTCCGATTTCAGCTGATTGCTGGGCGAAAACTTGCGAAGTCGCTGCAAAAGCTATCAGGCATGTGAACAAAGTAAAACGTAGCATTACATCTCCTCCTGTGGGTGAGGGCAGCACCTCAAGCCCTCAAATGTAAAAAAAGAACAGATCGGCTCGTAGGTCTTGGCTACGATATCAATCCATGCAGTACGGATATTTGTAGATAGGATTCATAGCGAAAACGAGAACCCCAAGCCCGGCGCGAGACCAGAGTTGCTGCGAATCAGAAATCGTATCCGTTTCAAGGAGCGGTCGAGGTTGCGCTTGTTTCTGTAGGCTGCTGTGCGGCCAGCCCCGAGTATGTTGGCATAGTGGAAAATTCCGGTCACCGCGGCGCTGAGGCCGGTGACGAGGTGGCTCTGTTCGTTTAATGCGCCGAGCCGAAAGCTAGCGTACGTCATATAGGCGAAGCTGTTGACCAGTACAAAAGCCTGTGCCGCATCGTAGTAGTGGCGGGCATATAGTTGACCGAGGCCTGGACACAACGCGGAGAGTACTGACGCAGTGCGGGCACTCCGACGCGAGGCTTGGTAGTTTGCGATCTCTTGCAAAATTTCCTGTGAACTGGCCGCAATGTCTTCTCCTGTATGATCTCTCATGATTGATCTGAGTACGTCAGATGCCGCATCGAATTTTCCCTGTTGAACCGTGCCATAAGCCGCCCACATCAACCCCGCCCCATCATTCTTCATCTCTTCGGCCCGAGAAAAATTCGCTAACGCTTCATGGTAGCGGCTGAGTTGCAGATAGTTCGTGCCGAGATACATATAGGCCCTATAGCGGAGTGTATCCTCCGCCGCGCCATCGAGGTATCGCTCTAGATACTCCACCGAAGATTTGTATTTCCGACTCTTCTGGTATGCCTCGCCGATTTTGAAGAGACACACGGCCTTCGTCTGCTGATCTTCGGCAAAATAGGCGACGTACTTGAGCACGGAAATACCTCGATAATAGTCCCGCTGTTCTACGAGACTATTGGCATAACCAAGCAACTCTTCGGAGGATGCTGTGTTGTATCCTAGCAACGCATGAGGCACGAACAACAGCACCGCGCACGAGACGATCAACTTAATCTGCAATTTCGCCTCGCTTGTCAGCTAAATAGAACGAATCGTCTAGCTTCAGCTTAATGCGGTTATTCACCAAAGTCTCGCGCAGCGAATAGTATTGCCGGGCACCCACGTGCTCGCGAAAGAAGTGTCGGTCAATGAACAGGGCGATTCCGCGGACAAAGCCGAACCGCTGAACGGCCTTTTCGGCGAAGCGCGAACACGAAATGTGGAATGGACAGCGGTCGGTCGATTCAATCGCTATGCGCTGTCGGTAGAACTGAATGGCTGATTGAGCGAGGGGTTTAAGTAAAGCTGGTTCTTGGGGAGGTTCGGTCGAGCTAACCGATTCAGCTACTGGCAGATCCTCGGGCTCCCACGGCGCATCGAGCGTGGAGCTATGTTCACTAGATAAACAAGTGCGGGGCAGAAAGACTAGGAGCAGAATGACGATGCCGAACACCTGCTCGCGAGAAAGCTGCGAAGTATTCAATCTTCGAGCAGAAGTTGCAAGAAGTAATGTCTTGCGTTGCATAGCTACCTTTGGTTACTGACCTTCTGCTTGGGCCAGAGCACCGGCAATTGCGCCAAGTGCCATTGCACGATCATCGACAAATTCAATCGACCTTGCTGTGACAAGAGCCTGCTTGAATTGCCCGGCTTGCGCCTGCGCTACTGCTATCGCGCGGAACACCGCAGCACGATCTTCAAGCCTACTAATCGACCTTGCCGTGCCAAGAGCTTGATCAATCTGCCCGGCCTCCGCCTGCGCTACTGCTATCGCGCTGAGTGTTACATCACGATCTTCGAGCCTGCTAATCGACTTTACTGTGCCAAGAGCTTGATCGATCTGCCCGGCTTGCGCCTGCGCTACTGCTATCGCGCTGAGTGCCGCCACAGGATCTTTGATCCTTCTCGGCTTCGCCCAAACTTTGGCTTGCTTCCAAGTCTGCTGAGCTTGATCGATCTGCCCGGCTTGCGCCTGCGACACTGCTATTGCGTTGAGTGCCGCCACATAATCTTCGATTCTGCTATGTGGGCCGAGTGGGTGCGGAAGAATCGACCTCCTCACCGAAGTTTTGGCTTGCTTCCAAGTCTGCTGGGCTTGATCGATCTGCCCGGCTTGCGCCTGAGCCACTGCTATCGCGCTGAGTGCCACAGCACGATCTTCGAGCCTGCTAATCGACTTCGCCGAAGCTTTGGCTTGTTTCCAAGTCTGCTGGGCTTGATCGATCTGCCCAGCTTGCGCCTGAGCCACTGCTATCGCGCTGAGTGCCACAGCACGATCTTCGAGCCTGCTAATCGACTTCGCCGAAGCTTGATCGATCTGCCGGGAAAGAGCTTGATCGATCTGCCCGGCTTCTGCCTGCGCTGATGCTATCGCACGGAGCACCGACGCAGAACGAACAGCATTGTCTATCGACTCTGCCGAAGCTTTGGCTTGCTTCCAAGTCTGCTGAGCTTGATCGACCTGCCCGGCTTCCGCCTGAGCCACTGCTATCACGTTAAGCGCCAATGCACGGAAACTGGCATATTTAATCGAATCTGCCGTGACGAGAGCGAACGACATGACACATGCGTACGTCGGGGACTCCCAACATATCTCCCTTTTCGGCTCCTCAACCGCCTCTTTCGGCTCCTCAACCACCTCTTTCGCCGCCTCAACCGCCTCGACGACACCCGCCAGCGAAAGATCTCCGATCTGCTGTCCCGTAATCAGCCTGACGGCCAGATCGGTAGAGGGATAGTCGTCCATAATCGTCTGGAGATTGCCGTGCGCCTGCTTCAGCAGGTTGAGTTTTTTCTGCGCCGCTGTCTCGTCTTCAGCGGCCTGAATGAGCTGGACAGCTTCTACCAACAGACTATTGGCGCTAGTATTGTCGTCCGCTAGTGCTGGTGGGACTATCAGGCAAAAAAGGAGAGCGGCGAGTTTTTTCATATATAGACTCCTGTTAAAGACCTAATCCAAAATTTTAAGATTTCCGCCGACAGTCGCTATAATCCCCCCCAACTGTGGCTCATCAAACGTATGCTCGTATCGAACATCAAGTATAATTGTAATGTTTGAATTTGATATAATATCCGCCCCAAAACGTAATGCCACCGCTGGTTGGGAGGGTGGGCCATCTTCTAATGAAGCGTAATATCCCACACCAATACCTAAAAAAATTGGAGATATGAGAACATCCAAACGTGTCATGATTGGAATAATTGTTATGGTCGCCTCAACATACTCGACATCCCACCCGATAACATCATCATTCCAGTAAGTGTCAGTCTTATATCCAAACCTATAGCGCCAGATAAAACCTACAGTACCTCCAACCCTCAAGTTGGAGTTCTCATGGTAGATTGTCATTTCGGGATAGAGGTCTGTTCTAGTGCCAAAGAAGACATTCTCATCTGATTGAACTATAACACCTAGACTCAAACCGATTCCGGTACTTTTTTTAGGATCTGCACTTGCCGAGGAGGGGATGTCGACACCAAAAACCCCCATCACTGGTTCCTTGGGCACCTTGGGTATATCCTTAGACAATTTGTCAATCTCATCCATCGTGAAGACGAGCACGTTTCCATCTCGCGTCTGTATCTTTAGCGATTCGCCCGGAATCTGCTCAACGATAGTTCCGCGAACGACCCCTCCATTCTTCAAGTAAACGACATCTTCCATTTGCTGGGCGAAAACTTGCGAGACCGCCACAGAAGCAGTTAGACACATAATCAAGATAAGACGTAGAATGATAGTAGTCTTTCCTTGTTTCGAGCGGCTAAGCATAGGTCGTGCCTTTCTGTCTTCTGAATACCTTCCTGTAGGCAAGCAAAGACGCATTGGCGTCTTTGCTTGCTTGTAAGGGGTTTTAGTTAGCTAGGGGCGTCATCTCAACAGCGGTATGCGATTGCTTGCCGTCCTCGTCGACAATCGTCAAGAAGGCATAGATAACCTCATCGTCTCCACTCGTGGCGGTGACTTTCTGCAGCGATACGTTGATCGTATTCGGTTCGAGTTTGAACAGCGAACCGGTTACGTAGTCGATGGCCCAACCTCCCATATTGAGCCCATTGCAGAATGCCACCGTTTCCACGCTACCCTTTGCAACTAGGCGCGTAACGGTCTGATAGCCTTCAAGGCTGATGGTAACGGCGTATTCCTTGCCTTTGGCCAGTTTGACACTCATCGGGGTTAAGCCTGCCTGTACGACAGGCAGAGTAGCTACATTGCCATCAAGCACGCGGCCACTCGTTAATCGAAACTCGACCTTAGCTCCTCCCGGAACTGAGTTTACGCTTACCGGGGCAGAATTTCCTTTCAAGAGGGTCGCGCATCCGGCCATTCCCATAAGGGCAATCGCCGTGAACGAAGTTAGGACAACACGAAGCATGATTCTTCCTCCTTAGATTGAGTGGAAACAGGCCGTCTCCAGCCGGGATAGGGTATCCTACAGGACGATGAAAAATAGACAGCCTATTCAATGTAAGACAAGATGTCAAGAAATTTTTTCGCTACGGCGATAAGCACCGGATTGCATCCGTCGCTTGGTCGAACTCCAAACGCGCTTATAGGTTGTCAGTGAAGCGATCCGTCGGCCCGGAAGTGCGTTTCGAGTGAAGCGATAGAATCTACGACAACTCGTCGATTAGCCTGCGGATGTTGGCGTAGTCCGTCTGCATGGCTTCGAGCCGCGAGCCGCTTGCCGGTAGAAAGTGAGTGGCGATCAACAGGACGACGTCGCAGCGGTTGTCGCGCAGGTTGCGCAGGATCGTCGGGTAGTCCACGTCTCCCTCGCCGATTGGCGCGTACTCGAATTCGAGCTTTGGGCCGTTTATGGTGCGCAGGTCCTTGGCGTGGAAGCAATTCAGGGCACCGAAGCGTATCTCGCCCCCGAAGACTGAGCTAGTCGACGTCTACGACATAAACCTCTGTGTTGCCGTCGCGATTGGACAAGAAGGCGAGGCGTTGGCCATCCGGAGACCATACAGGAGACCAGTCGTCACCGACGTTCTGCGTGAGGTTGGTTGGGTTGCTGCCGTCGGCGGACATCACATAGACCTCCGTGTTGCCATCGCGATCGGACAAGAAGGCGAGGCGTTGGCCATCCGGAGACCATACAGGAGCCCACTCACCGCTGAAGTGGTATGTGAGGCTAGTGGGGTCGGTGCCGTCGGCAGCCATGACATAGACCTCTATGTTGCCATCGCGATTGGACGCGAAGGCGAGGCGCTGGCCGTCGGGAGACCAAACAGGAGCCCAGTCGTCGCCAGCGTTTTGGGTCAGGTTGGTGGGGTCGGTACCGTCGGCAGCCATGACATAGACCTCTGTGTTGCCGTCGCGATTGGACGCGAAGGCGAGGCGTTGGCCGTCGGGAGACCAAACAGGAGCCCAGTCGTCACCGACGTTCTGCGTGAGGTTGGTGGGGTCGGTGCCGTCGGCAGCCATGACATAGACCTCTGTGTTGCCATCGCGATTGGACGCGAAGGCGAGGCGCTGGCCGTCGGGAGACCATACAGGAGCCCAGTCGTCGCCAGCGTTTTGGGTCAGGTTGGTGGGATCGGTACCGTCGGCGGCCATCACATAGACCTCCGTGTTGCCGTCGCGCTCAGACGTGAAGGCGAGGCGTTGGCCGTTGGGGGACCAAACGAGATTCCACCCGTCGGTGTCGGCGTTCTGTGTGAGGTTGGTGGGGTTGGTGCCGTCGGCGGCCATGACATAGACCTCTGTGTTGCCATCGCGATTGGACGCGAAGGCGAGGCGTTGGCCGTCGGGAGACCAAACAGGAGCCCAGTCGTCACTGGCGTTCTGGGTGAGGTTCGTTGCGATGTTGCTAGCGCTGCTGAGACTCCGCACATCAAGCGTATAGTCTGTCGTCGATCTGTACGCCTCTACATGGATGTAGTAAGTACCTGAACTGACGGGAACAAGAATTTGGAAATTGAAACCCGCATCGGAATCGCCATCCCTAGCCAAGATGTTGCCAGAGCTATCCAAAATGAAGGTGTAGGCACCCATGCTGCTCGTCACAGAAGCCGACAAGACGCCCGCAGTGCTCATCTCAAGGCGAAAATAATCCACATCACCCTCCGATATCGAGCCAACAGTCGAACTCCCCAAAGGCACCTCCGTCGCCTCAGAGAGCGCGTCGCCATGATCATCGCCGATCAGCGGCAACGTCGGATCGGACGGATTGTCGGTGTAGCGGACGAGGAGCAAGAGGTCGGCCAAATCGACCGTGCCATCGTTGTTTATATCGCCGAGGGAAATGTCGCCGTTGTTGGGAAGAATAATGGAGGAGTCTGCCATAATATATAATAGTATGTACAGCACATCCGAGATATCGACTTGCCCATCGTTGTTCACATCCCCTAATAACCCGCCCGCGGCCACCTTCATTCGTGGGATGCCGCCGTGCTCTTCGATCACAATGTCCGCCCCGTCAATCCCCATCCGAAAAGCCGGGTTCACATACGCAACCAATCCTTCGCCCGAGATAGTCAGCCCATAGACCGAGCCATCCGCTGCCACTAAATCCTCGACCGCCGACCGCACCGGCCCCTGAGCCGCTGGAATCCCGGCCTGCCCATCCACCAACACCATCCGCCGACTCTCCGTCTGATCATCGCTGCTCAGCCGGTAGATATACACCCCTGCGCCCACGGCTCGCCCCGCTGCATCCGTAGCATCCCATTGCACCATATGCACCCCTGCCGACCGCACCCCATCCACTAACGTCGCCAAACGCTGCCCCAGCAGATTGAACACCTCCAGCCGCACATGAGCAGCCGTCGGCAATTGATAGGGAATGACAGTCGAAGGATTGAACGGATTGGGGTAATTCTGCCCCAGCGCAAAGTCGGTCGGCAGAGCCGTGCCCCTTGCCGTAGAGAGTGCTCGCAGCGGCAGTGCGAAACGCCCAGTCTCGTCCGTGGTCGTGCCGACAAACCGACGCAGATCGGTCAAGTCAAACAGCCGCACCTGTGCGCCAATGGCTGGCTGCCCAGACGACAGCCGCACCCGGCCTTCAAGGAGAGATTCTGCGCCGACGCTCACGCTCAGCACCAATCCGATGAAACAGCCGATCAAATACTTCACAGGTCATACTCCTTATATCTCGGTGTCTTGAGTCGCCGAGATAGGAAGGCTACGCCAACTCGCCGATCAGCCTGCGGATATTAGCGTAGTTCGTCTGCATGGCTTCGAGCCGTGAGCCGCTGGCCGGCAGGAAGTGGGTGGCGATCGACAGGACGACGTCACAGCGGTTGTCGCGCAGGTTGCGCAGGATCGTCGGGTAATCGACGTGGCCCTCGCCGATGGGCGCGTACTCGAATTCGAGCTTTGCGCCGTTTAGGGTGCGCAGGTCCTTGGCGTGGACGCCGTGCAGGTAGGGGCGCAGGTTTTCGAAGCCGGCGGTGGCGTTGTCGATTTCGCCGCAGTTGTAGTTGTCCGCTGGACACCAGAGCACCTTGAAGCGCCGCGAGCCTACGGCTTCGACGATGCGGCGGAAGTTGCGGCTGGTGTTGCCGTAGTTCCACTGCATCATCAGGAAGGCGATATCGACATCGTATTTCTCAGCGAGGTCGGCGAACATGGAGAACGCCTCGACGAGCTTTTCCATGTCGCCGTCGGAGATGATGCCGCCACGGGTCGCCCAGCGCATCGGCCAGGTTGGCTTGCTGCCGGTGTACTCGGCCGGCCAGGCGAAGCTGCTGCAGCCGACCACGCCGATCCCCAAGCGGGCCGAAACCTCCATCGACCGTTCCAGCTTGGTGAAATGATCCTTGAACTGGGCGTGTTTGAGCATTTTGCCCGGCTCAAGCTCGGCGAGATGCACTGTCTTGAACAACCCCGCGCCGTCGAGCAGGAAAAACTCGAGACCGTGTGCAGCGACCTGCGCGGCGGCTTGGTCTATCTCGCCGTCGGAAAGCTCGTAGAAGCTGCGATTGTCGGAGTGGGTGCCGCACCAGATGTAGTGCGCGCCGAGGTCGCGCGCTGTGGCCAGCGATTGCTCGAATGGCTGCTGCAGCTCTCCGAGGTAGATCCCCATCTTGAATTCGTAGTGGTCGCTCATGATTTCCCTATCCCCGCGACGGCTCGGGCATCTCGGCCCGCGCCTTTGCCGCTAGTTTTTTGAGGTGGCCGTCGTTGGCCATGCGCTGTTCCATGTACTTTCGAGCCTATATCGGGCCGCTAGCACTTGAACCTTGGCGCACGGTACGCTTAACGTAGCAGGGTGAGTTTGCGCGTCAAGATACCCTCGTCTGTCACCAGCCTGTACAGGTAAATGCCGCTGGCTAGGGGACGGCCTGCGCTGTCGCGGGCATTCCAGTGGAGCTGGTGGTAGCCAGCCTGCTGGTGCCCTTGGCGCAAGACCGCCACCCGCTGACCGGTCACTGAAAACACTTCTAGGCGCGTCGGGCCCGATTTTGGCAGGAAGTAGGAGATGACCGTCTGGCTGTTGAACGGGTTGGGCGCGTTCTGCTGCAACTGGAGTTCATCCGGCAGGCCGATCAACTTATTCGCCGCGACGGTAGTTCCCGAATTTGTCCATTCGGCCACGTCCCACAGCAAAATCGTGCCGTCCAAACTTCCACTGGCGAGTATGCTGCCATCCCGACTAAACGCAACGCTCCAGACTTCAGACATATGCCCTTCGAGCGTCTCCTTGAGCTGTCCTGTGGAGACATCCCACAGACGAATGGTACGGTCCAGACTTCCACTGGCGAGCGAGTGGCCATCCGGGCTGAATGCGACGCTCCGGACATCATCCGTATGCCCTTCAAGCGTCTGCTTGAGTTGTCCAGTGATAACATCCCACAGACGAATGGTGCCGTCTGCGCTCCCACTAGCCAGCGTGCCATCCAGGCTGAATGCGACGCCCCAGACATCATCTATATGGCCTTCGAGCGTGTTCAGGGACTGTCCGGTGGTGATATCCCACAGACGAATGGTGCCGTCTGCGCTCCCACTAGCCAGCGTGCCATCCAGGCTGAATGCGACGCCCCAGACATCATCTGTATGGCCTTCGAGCGTGTTCAGTACCCGTTCCGTGTCAACATCTATCAATTTAATTCTATTTGCCTCATCCCCAACCGCGAGCATACTGCCATCCCTTGAGAATACGACCGACAAAATATCAGGAGGTCTATAGGTACTACCACCGCCGACACTAAAACCGAGGGTAATGCCTCCAACTCTAATACCAGTGAGACCGCCGCTGGTGTCACCGAATCCGAAGCCACCAATACCAATGCCGATGCCGGAGCCTTGTCCATAGGATCTATTCTCGATCAGATTCTTTTTATGCTGTCCTGTGACCACATCCCATAGCCGAAGATTTGGGCCAACCGCACTAGCGAGTGTGCTGCCATCTGGGTTGAACGCGACGCTGCGGACTGTAGATGTATGCCCTGTGATCGTTTTCAAGGGCTGTCCTGTATCCACATCCCACAGATCAATTGTGCCGCCCCAACCGCCACTGGCGAGTGTGCCATCCGCGCTAAGTGCGACGCTTCGACCCAACCAGTTATGCCCAAGGACCGTGTTCAAGGGCAGTCCCGTAGCATCCCACAGAAGGAGTTCCTCCCCACCTCCACTGGCGAACCTCTTCCCCTCCGGGCTGAACGCGACACTCCGCACAGGCCACGAATGTCCTGAGAGCCTCTGCTGGTGCTGCCATGTGTCCGCATCCCACAGATCAATATTACCTCCTCCAAAAAACTTTCCGCCTCCACTGACGAGTGTGTTGCCCTCCGGGCTGAACGCGGCGCTATAATAATAGGTAGGCTCAGAAAAATTATCCCTATGCTCCAACCTTTCCAAACGCCGTCCTGTATCCGCATCCCACAGATAGAGGTCGCCTCGGCGAAATCCCGGGAGAACCTGACTGGGACTGACGAGCCTGCTACCCTCCGGGCTGAATGCGACACTCCAGAATCCGCCTGCCCCAGGCGCTGTAATCGTTTCCAAATGCCGTCCTGTGTCCGCATCCCACAGATGGATTACACTACTAAGGAAAGATTTTCCAGCGCTAGCGAGTGTGCTGCCATCCGGCCTGAACGCGATACTATTGACGATCTCCGCATTTCCAAATACATCCTGCGTAGTGAGCCCTCTCAAGTGCTGTCCTGTGTCCGCATCCCACAGACGGATTGTACCGCCCTGACTGCCACTAGCGAGTGTGCTACCATCTGGGTTGAACGCGACGCTGCGGACTGCAGATGTATGCCCTGTGATCGTTTTCAAGTGCTGTCCTGTGTCCGCATCCCACAGATGGATTGTACCGTCCCACTCGCCACTGGCGAGTGTGCTGCCATCTGGGTTGAACGCGACGCTGCGGACTGCAGATGTATGCTCCGTTAGGAAGTCGATCTCGTCGCCGGTGAGTGCATTATAGACCCAAACACCGATGCCACTGCCCACTGCCAACCGCGTACCATCGGCTGAGTACGCTATATCCAATATCAAACCTTTACCCAAACGTGCGATTACGCCATCGGGTAAATGCCATGTCCAATAATCACCGTCCCTGCTACGTGGCACGTCAGGCGTCCCAACAGTAAATATCACCAGCCTGCGCCCATCAGATACCCTAACAAGAGTGTATGTTCCCGGACCGGGACCAAGCGTAAGCGTCCGTTCTGCGCGGCCATTGGCATCGGTTGTTGCCTGCTCAACTGTGAACTGACCACTGAGCTTCCCCTCACCGGCGGTGACCGTAAAAGTGACTTGAGCACTTGGTAAGGGATTACCGTACTGATCTTTCACTTCAACGATTAGGGGGTTGGGCAACGTGGCACCAGGTATGCCTTGCTGGTCATCGCCTGAGATTTTCACCAACCCGAAAGACTGTGGCTGAACCGCCTCAGCCACATCCCACAGTTTGACCGTATTATCCTTTGATCCAGACGCGACAATCGTCCCATGGGGCGAGAATGCCACCGAAAGAACCTCATCTGTATGCCCATCAAGTATGGCGGTATTTGTGCCCGTCGCCACATCCCACAGCTTGACCGTGCCATCCTCTGACCCGGATATGATGGTTGCGCTATTGGGTGAAAATGCCACAGAAGTGACTGCCAGCGTATGCCCTTTAAGGGTGGCGGTATCTGTACGCCTCACCACATCCCACAGCTTGACCGTGCCATCCTCTGATCCAGAGGCAAGCAGCGTGCCATCGGATGAAAACGCCACAGAATAGACATTATCCGTATGCCCTTTAAGGGTGGCGGAATTTCCAGTCGCTATGTCCCATAGCTTGATCGTGCCTTCATCTGACGCGGTGGCGAGTGTGCCATCGGGTGAAAACGCCATAGAATAGACACGACCATAAGGCGTCTCTTCAAGTATGGCGGTACTCTTACGCGTCGCCACATCCCACAGCTTGAGCCCATCCCAAGATGCGGAAGCAAGAGTCTTCCCATCGGGTGAGAACGCCACAGATTCGAAAAATTTTCCTGCAAGGATGGCGATATTTGTGCCCGTCGCCACGTCCCACAGCTTGATGCGATATAAAGACGCGGTAGCGAGGGTTGTACCATTGGGTGAAAATGCTATAGAATAGACGCCATAAACATTATCTTCAAATGTGGCCGTGTTTGTGCTCGTCGCCACGTCCCACAGCACAACTGTGCCATAATCTGACCCGGAAGCGAGCAGTGTCCCATAGGGCGAAAACGCCACTGAAGTCACATCACTCGTATGCCCTTCAAGGGTGTCCTCGGTAAGGCCGTCCCGCAAAAACAGGACATCAGGCGTTCCAGTGCCTACCGCATTAAACGTCACCAGCAACGCACCCCCAAGGACAGATACCCCAACAAAGGTGTGTGTTCCCGGACCGGGACCAAGCGTAAGCGTCCGTTGTGCGCGGCCATTGGCATCGGTCGTTACGTGCTCAACCGCGAACTGCCCGCTGAGCTCTCCTGCACCAGCAGTGACCGTAAAGGTGACCTGTACATCTGGTAGGGGATTATTGTCCTTGTCTCTGACTTCAACGATTAGAGGGTGGGGCAATGCAGCACCGGGCGTACCTTGCTGGTCATCACCAGAGATTATCACTAACCTAAAAGGACGGGGAACCAGCCATTCTGAGACATCCCACAGCTTGACCGTCTTGTCCTCTGACCCGGAAGCGAGCAGGGTCCCGTCGGGTGAAAATGTCACGGAATGGACGTCACCCGTATGCTCGAAGGTGGCGAAAGAATATTGTCCAGCCACATCCCACAGCTTGACCTTTTCATCAAACGTTCCCCCTGCGGAAGCGAGGGTGGTCCCATCGGGTGAAAACGCTACGGAATGGACGTCACCCGTATGTCCAGCAAGAGTGGCGGTATTTGTTTTCGTCGCCACATCCCACAGCTTGACCGTGTTGTCCTTTGACCCGGAAGCGAGGGTGGTTCCGTCGTGTGAAAATGCCACAGAAGTCACATAACTCGTATGCCCTTCAAGGGTGGCAATATTTGTATGCGTCGCCACATCCCACAGCTTGACCGTGTTGTCCTCTGACCCGGAAGCAAGCAGTGTCCCATCGGGAGAAAACGCCACGGAAGTCACATCCCTCGTATGCCCCTCAAGGGTAGCGATAATTTCTCTGGTTTCTACATCCCACAGCTTGATTGTGTCATCCCACGATGCGGAAGCGAGGGTTGTGCCATCGGGTGAAAACGCTACGGAAGTGACATCTCGTCTATGCCCTTCGAGGGTGGCAATATTTGTTTTCGTCGCCACGTCCCACAGCTTGATTGTTTCATCCTCTGATCCAGAAGCAAGCAGTGTCCCATCGGGAGAAAACGCCACGGAAGTCACATCACTCGTATGCCCCTCAAGGGTGGCGATAATTTCTCTGGTTTCTACATCCCACAGCTTGACCGTGTTGTCCTTTGACCCGGAAGCGAGGGTTGTGCCATCGGGTGAAAACGCTACGGAAGTGACATCTCGTCTATGCCCTTCGAGGATGGTCTGGGCGTGGCTGTCCTGCACGAACAGGAGCGCGACTAACAAGAGGATGAGGTTGAACAATCGAGACTTTTTCATCTGAAATCCTTCCTTGGCCGGAGATTGACTGTTGCGCGGCTGTTCCGCACTGTCGGGCTTGGGACGCTAGTACTCGAACCCGTCCGCACGGACGCGTCTGGGACAGCTCGGCGGGCACCCGCTTCGAGTTGCCTTGCAGCTATAATATAAGCGGTCAAGCAACCGTTTGCAAAAAATAAACTTTCCACAGTATTGTCAAATCCATTCCTATCAAGTGAAGCGATAAAAGCTACGCCAACTCGCCAATCAGCCTGCGGATGTTGGTGTAGTTCGTCTGCATGGCTTCGAGCCGCGAGCCGCTTGCCGGTAGGAAGTGGGTGGCAATCGACAGGACGACGTCGCAGCGGTTGTCGCGCAGGTTGCGCAGGATCGTCGGGTAATCGACGTCGCCCTCGCCGATGGGCGTGTACTCAAATTCGAGCTTTGAGCCGTTTATGGTGCGCAGGTCCTTGGCGTGGACGCCGTGCAGGTAGGGGCGGAGGTTTTCGAATCCGGCGGTGGCATTGTCAACTTCGCCACAGTTGTAGTTGTCCGCCGGACACCAGAGCACCTTGAACCGCCGCGAGCCGACTGCTTCGACGATGCGGCGGAAGTTGCGACTGGTGTTGCCGTAATTCCACTGCATCATCAGGAAGGCGATATCGACGTCGTATTTTTCGGCGATATCGGCGAACATGGAGAATGCTTCGACGAGCTTTGCCATGTCGCCGTCGGAGATGATGCCGCCGCGCGTTGCCCAGCGCATCGGCCAAGTGGGCTTGCCGCCGGTATACTCGGCCGGCCAAGCGAAGCTGCTGCAGCCGACCGCGGCGATTCCCAAGCGGGCTGAAACCTCCATCGACCGTTCCAGCTTGGTGAAATGATCCTTGAATTGGGCGTGTTCGAGCATCTTGCCCGGCTCAAGCTCGGCGAGGTGTACTGTCTTGAACAACCCAGCGCCGTCGAGCAGGAAAAACTCGAGACCGTGCGCGGCAACTTGCTCGGCGGCTTGGTCTATCTCGGCGTCGGAAAGCTCGTAGAAGCTGCGATTGTTGGAGTGGATGCCGCACCAGATGTAGTGCGCGCCGAGGTCGCGCGCCGTGGCCAGCGATTGCTCGAATGGCTGCTGCAGCTCTCCGAGGTAGATCCCCATTTTGAATTCGTAGTGGTCGCTCCTGATTGCCCTATCCCCGCGACGGCTCGGCCATCTCGGCCCGCGCCTTCGCCGCTAGTTCTTTGAGGTGGCCGTCATTGGCCATGCGTTGCTTGAGATGCACCATGCGACGGGCACTCGCCGTGGCGATCATCTTCTCGCCGTACGCGCGCTCCGCCCAGAAGCGGGCCAGCCCGGCGATGTCTTGTTTGACGGTGTCGAGCTGATCGTCGGGCACGCGCACCATGCAGTTGATGGTGAACATGCGGCGGCGGCCACCGCCCCCGAAGGCCGCGTGTTTGAGGTTGTGTTGGAAGACGACGACGTCTCCTGGGACGATCTCCAGCGCGACGGCGGGTACCTGGTCGCCGGAGATGCCCCACTGCTCCTGCGATTGGCGCGCGTTTGCTTCGAGTGCATCGGCGTACTGATCGCGGAGCCGGTGGCTGCCTGGGATCACGCGCAGGCAGCCGGTGTCGCGGGTTAAGTGGTCGAGGTAGAAGGCGATCTTGACGTGGCGCACTTCCTTCTGGTAGCCGTCGGAGTGCCACTGCGTGTCGCCGGCGTAGTAGTTGCCGTCGGAACTGCTGTAGTTGAAGTTGTCGCCGAGCAGACTGGCGAGTAATCCCTCGATGCGCGGATCGTCGAGCAGGGCGCACAGGCGCTCGTGTTGATCGATGAAAGGCACGATGCAGGAACGTCGTTGGTCGTCGTGCGGTTGGCCGTCGTGGCCTCCGCCGCGCTCGGCCCAGACCTGCTCAAAGGCGTCGATGATTTCGTCGATGCAGTCGGCCATCAACCCCGGCAGCCCGAGGTAGCCGAAGGTGTCGAAAAAGTTGAGTTGCTGTTGGTTGAGACGGATCATGTGGTTTCTCCCGGAGCGCTCGACAGAGGGTGAGTTAAAGACGTAACTGACGTTACGAAGACTTATGTAGTGTCTGCCGCCTTGCTGCCCTGCCTGTCGTCATTCCCGCGAAAGCGGGAATCCAGCCCAGCGCCTTAGCCTCAAACGGCCTTTCTGGATGCCTGCTTTCGCAGGCATGACACCGGGACCGCACAGGCACCAAGCGGGCGGAAGAGGCTGCCCTAAGAAGACAGAGGCTGCGTAACATCAGGACGTAACTAAGAAAAGAAAGAGGAATCGCCTCGATTTCCCGGACGGCAGAGGGCTTGATCTGAATTTTATAGCTTGCCACTGCGCTTGAGATCTTTGACGACATCCTCAAACGGCAAATTGGGTTCGGCGTCCCGCTCGTCGAAGGCACTCAAATCCTCGACATCCTCGGTTAGGGTGCGCCTCACGGCATCATTGACCAAGGCGGAGATGGACCGGTTCGCTTCAGCGGCCTGTCGCTGAAGGGCACGGTGAATCGCAGGATCAAAGTCGATGGTGATTCGTTTGGTCGCATTAGTCATAAAGGTGATAACCTCATAGCGTTAAAACGTCAAAGCATCGCGAGCGTCGTCGTTTCTTCCGCAGAGCTTGACGGAGGGTGGGGGAGGCGATACATTGGCGGCGCTTTGGCCGCCATGTTCAATCTAATAAGGTGCCTGTCCTTACTCAATGGCTGTATAAATGCCTCTCGCTGATTGAGGATACTAACAGACGTGGAGGGTAGCGATGAAAATTGTTGACGTGGGTGCTGTGCTGTTGCAACCCATGCCGTGGGTGCTGGTGAAGGTGCGCACCGACGAGGGGATTACCGGCATTGGCGAGGCCTATCACGGGGCCGGCGTCCACCACATTGCCGTGGACGAACGCCTCACCCAACGCGCTCTCATCGGCCAAGACCCGCGCAACGTTGACAAGCTCTTCCGCGACATGAAAAGTTCGATGTCGGCGTCGGGGTACTACCAAGGCGCGGTGATGAGCGCGATCAGCGGCATTGAGATGGCGCTGTGGGATATCACCGGGCAGGCGATTGGCGTGCCGATCTGGCAATTGCTGGGCGGCGCGTACCGCGACTCAATTCGCATGTACAACGACTGTCACGCTGGCGACGAGGACGATAATCCCGAATCTTGGGTGGCCAAGGCCAAGGAAGTGGAAGCGCGCGGCTTCGACGCCATCAAGTTCGACATCGACCCGCGTCCCGACCGGCGCGACCACTACAATCGCACCATGAGCAACAGCGACATCGCCTTCCACATCGAAGTGGTCACAGCGCTCCGCGAGGCGCTGCATCCCAACACGGATTTGCTCATCGACGCCCACTGGGCGTACGCTCCCCACGACATTCTCAAGGTTGCCTATGCCTTTGAAGCGCTGGATTTGATGTGGTTGGAAGATCCAATTCCGGCCGAAAACGTCGTCGCGCTCAAGGAAGTGAAGAACGCGACGCGCACGCCGATCTGCACCGGCGAAAACCTGTACACGCGCCACGGGTTCCGCGAGCTGGTCGAGACGCAGGCGACGGATATCATCTCACCCGATCTGGCTAAGGCCGGCGGCCTGTCCGAGGGACGGCTCATCGCCGATCTGGCCGACATTTATTACATCCCAATTTCACCGCACAACATTTGTAGCCCAATCGGCACGGTGGCCATGTGCCACACGTGCGCTGCTTCGCCCAACTTTCAAGTGTTGGAGTTCCACCACCTCGACAACGAGCTGTGGAACAGCCTCACGGTAGAACGCGATCTGATCGTCAACGGGCGGATCCCCTTGCCGCAGGCTCCTGGTCTTGGAGTCACACTCGACGAGGAAGTGGCGCGCAGCGCGGCGCGCGAGGACCTCGGCTTCTTCGACGCGGAGTCGAGCTAACTTGTCACTCAACTACGTCTTTCGCCGCTTCGGGGTGTTCCTGCTCATCGTGTGGGCAGGGGCCACCATCAACTTCTTGATGCCCCGGCTGGCTCCGGTGAATCCCATCCGCGAACGCTTGTTGCAGGCGGTGTCCTTCGGCGGCGCGGGCAAGACCGACATGGAGGCGGTGGTGGCCACGTATGAGGCTCGCTTCGGTCTCGATCAACCCCTGTGGAAGCAGTACCTGCGCTACCTCGGGGATGTGGCGCGCCTCGACTTTGGGGTTTCTATCGCCAATTTTCCGAGCCGCGCTTCCGACATCATCATGCGCGCCCTGCCGTGGACGCTCGGTCTGCTGACGACGGCGACGCTGATCGCCTTTGCCCTCGGCACGGTGCTCGGCGCTTTGCTGGCTTGGCCGCGATCACCCGGTGCCCTGCACTACTTTGCCGCGCCTTTCTTGGCGCTGTCGGCGATTCCCTATTACTTGCTTGGCTTGGTTCTTGTGTTCTTGCTGGGTTTCACTCTGGGCGCCTTTCCCCTCGGCGGTGGTTTTACCTTGGGAACGCTGCCTGGGCCGACCTTGGCCTTTGCCATTGACGTGATCTATCACTCCATCGTTCCCGCCCTGTCGATTGTGCTGTCGTCGGTGGGGTTTTGGGCTTTGTCGATGCGCGGCATGATGGTCACCGTTCAGGGCGAGGACTACGTGAACTACGCCGAGGCCCGAGGGCTGAAGAGCCGCGAGATTTTCTTCCGCTACGCCTTGCGCAACGCTCTGTTGCCGCAGACTACGGCTTTGGCGCTGGCTATGGGCTACGTGGTGTCTGGGGCCGTGCTGGTGGAGGTGGTGTTCGCGTATCCGGGTGTGGGTACGGTGCTGTACCGCGCCGTGCAGACTTTTGACTACTTCGTCATCTACGGCGTCGTGCTCATGGTTATCTTGGCTATCGCCTTGGTGACTCTGATCCTCGACTTGGTTTATCCGCTCCTCGATCCGCGCATTGCCTACCGCCGATGACGCTCTCTTCGCTCTCCACAGCGGCGCGCCGCCATCCCCAGCTAACAGCCGGCTTAATCATCGTCTTTGTCGTGCTCGCCTTTGGTCCTGTGGGGACCCTGTTCGTCGATACGAATCTGGCCCGCGTCGGCTCGGCAGAACCCAATCTATCGCCGTCGCTGGAGCACCTTCTCGGTACTGATGCAGCCGGGAGGGACCTGCTCGCGGTGATGGTGGCGGGTACGCCGCTCACGCTCAGGGTCGGCTTTCTCGCTGGTGCTGTGGGGCTTGGCATCGGTATTATCCTCGGCTTTCTCGCTGGGTACTTTGGCGGTTTGGTAGATACCTTGATTCGGGGTGCCGCTGACGTGCTGCTGACTGTGCCCGGACTGCTGTTTCTCGTGGTGTTGGCGACCTCTCTGCGCACGGCCGTCACCGTCGATATGATGGCCTTGGTGGTGGCCTCGCTGGCGTGGATGCTGCCGACGCGCACGATCCGCGCGCAGGTGCTGTCGATGCGCGAGCGCGCCTACGTGCAGGTGGCGCGGCTCTCCGGCATGAGGGACTTGGAGATCATCGCCCGTGAGCTGCTGCCGAACCTGCTGCCCTATCTGGCGGCCAGCTTTGTCAGCGCCGTGGGTGCCGCGGTGCTGGCGTCGATTGGACTGGAAGCGCTGGGCTTGGGGCCGCAGAACGAGCCTACCCTTGGGATGACCATTTACTGGGCTTTGTACTACACCTCGCTGCTGCGGGGAATGTGGTGGTGGTGGGCGCCGCCGATAGTGATGATCGTACTGATTTTCATCGGCTTGTTCCTCGTCTCCATGGGATTGGATCGCATCGCCAATCCGCGCATATGGAAGGTCTCGTCGTGAACGCCGAGAGCAAGAGCCGCGTCGTGCTGCGGGTGCAGGACCTGCGCGTCCACTACCACACTCCGAGGGGACCGGTGCGCGCCGTGGAGGGCGTCGGCTTTGAGTTGCGGGCGGGAGAGCGGTTGGGTTTGGTGGGCGAGTCTGGCTCGGGCAAATCGACGACGGCCATGGCTCTGCTGCGACTGATCCGGCCGCCCGGGCGGATCGAAGCGGGCCGGGTCGATCTCGACGAACTGGAGTTGTTGGCACTGTCCGAGGAGGAGATGCGGGCTGTGCGCTTTTCGCGCATTTCCCTGATCCCCCAGGGCGTGATGAACTCGCTCAATCCGGTGATGAGAGTGGGCGCACAGATCGCTGACACGATTGAGGCGCACGAGGAGCGGCCGGACCGCGAGGCCCTGCAGGAGCGGGTGCGGAACCTGCTGGCGCTGGTCGAGCTGGACCCGGCGACGGCGCGCATGTACCCCCACGAACTCAGCGGCGGCATGAAACAGCGCGTGGGCATGGCCATTGCCGTGGCCTTGCGCCCCCAGGTGATCGTCGCCGACGAGCCAACCAGCGCTCTGGATGTGGTGGTGCAAAAGCGGGTGATGGACACCTTGTTTCGCGTGCAGGAGGAACTCGACGCCGCGGTGATTTTGGTGGGCCACGACATGGGTTTGATGGCCCAGTGCGTGGACCGCATCGGCGTGATGTACGCCGGTCGGCTGGCCGAACTGGGGCCGGTGCAAAGCCTGCTCGAAGAGCCGCTGCATCCGTACACGCGCATGCTGGTAGAAAGCCTGCCGTCGCTGGAGCGCAAAGGCGTATTTCGCGGCATTCCTGGACTGCCGCCCTCGCTACTGGAGCCGCCGCCGGGATGTCCCTTCCACCCGCGCTGTCCGCAGGTGATGGATCGCTGTTCGGATCGCGTGCCAGAGTTAGAATTGGTGGCTGCCGAGCGCCGGGCGGCCTGTCACCTGCACACTGAGGTCTCGTGAGTACGCCACTGCTCGAAGCGCGGGGAGCCAGCCGAGCCTTTGGCGGCGGCGTGTTCGATCGACAGCAGTTCGTCGCGGTCGCCGACGCCTCGCTGGTAATCCCGGAGGACGAGCCTGTGGTGGTGGCCATTGCCGGCGAGAGCGGCAGCGGCAAGACCACTTTGGCGCGTTTGCTGCTGGGTATTTTGCCTCCCACCGATGGATCGGTGCGCTACCGGGGTGTGGAACTGCACGCGCTCGACGCTAAGGCGCGCCAGACTTTCCGCCGGCAGGTGCAGGCTGTATTTCAGGATCCCTTTGAGGTGTTCAACCCGTTCTACCGGGTGGACCACACTCTGACGGTGCCGGTCGCCAAGTTCTTTCCAGAGCTGTCGCGCAACGAGCGGTGGCAGCGGATTGAGGAGGGGCTGCAAGCGGTCGGTCTGCGCCCGGAGGAGACCCTTGGACGTTATCCCCATCAGCTAAGCGGCGGTCAGCGCCAGCGCATCATGGTGGCGCGGGCGCTGCTGCTCGATCCGCGCGTGATCGTGGCCGACGAGCCAGTGTCCATGGTGGACGCCTCGTTGCGTGCTACCATTCTGGAGACCTTGTCTCGCATCCACCGAGAGCGCGGCATCAGTCTGGTGTACATCACGCATGACCTGACTACGGCGTACCAACTGAGTCACACCATTCTCGTCATGTACCAAGGTGCGGTAGTCGAGGTGGGCGGCGTGGAGCAGGTCATCAAGGCACCGAAACACCCCTACACGCAGCTACTCGTGAGTTCCATCCCGCTGCCGGACGCAAAACGCCGCTGGGGAGAAGGGGCCATCGATGGCACGCCTAGCGGCGCGGTGAAGTCGCCGACTGTGGAAGAGGACTCACCGACCCCGAGCATCACCGGCGGCTGCGCCTTTGCCGAACGCTGTCCCCACGTCATGCCCCGCTGTCGGCAACAGCGTCCGCCGCTGGTGCAGACCGATGCTGGCCGCGCTGCTGCCTGCTATCTCTACGAGGAGGCCACCGTGCTGTCGGAAGAACAGGTTGCCGGCCTGTCCTACGGAGGTAGGTGAATGATGAGGCGAATGGGCTGGAGGCATTTGATTTCGTCCGTAGGGGCGACCGGCCGGTCGCCCCTACATGCCATCTTCGCGGCGTGTGCAATTTTGGCTAGCTGCGGGCCGGCTGTGGTGCTGGACGAGGTCCCCCGGGACCGCACCATGATTTTGATGAATGGCGGTCCGAATCAGTATTCCCTGTTCGACAATCAGAACCCCTACATTCCCGGCTCCGACCAAGGATACCACATGGGCACGCTGCCGGCGGTGTTCGAGCCGCTGATTATGTACAACGTGCTAACCGGGGAACACGAGAACTGGCTGGCCGAAAGCTGGGAGTACAACGACAGCTTTACCGTGCTGACCGTGAAGATCCGCGAGGGCATCGAATGGGCGGACGGCGTCCCTTTCACGGCGCGCGATGTGGCCTTCACCTTCGGTCTGCTGCGCGATCACGCCGAGTCCATGGTGCATCTGGCCGATCTGCCCGAGTTCTTCGACTCTACCGAGGTCGTTGACGACCACACCGTGCGGCTGGTGCTGAAAAAGGCGGGGCCGGCGTTTTGGGCGACCACGCTGAGCAGCAACCACGGCATCTTCGTCTTGCCCGAGCACATCTGGAAAGGCCAGGACCCCCTAGAGTTCACCTTCCACGACATCGACGGCGGCCTGCCCCTCGGCACGGGTCCCTACCGCCTGGTCCATGCTTCACCGCACCAGAAAATCTACGATCTGCGCCAGGACTGGTGGGCGGCCAAGACGGGGTTCAAGCGCCTGCCGAGGATTGAGCGAATTATCTATGTGCCGCAGCAGGAGGAGAGTCAGGCCGCGCAACTGCTGCTGACCGATCAGCTCGACATGGCCCCCATCATGCAGGTGCTCACCCTCGAAAGCGTATTAGAACGCAATGCGCGGGTCGTGACCTTCGCTGATCGGCAGCCGCCCTACGGCTACTTGGACTGGTGCCCCATCGACCTCAACATGAACTGCTCGGAGCCGCCCTTTGACGATCCGCAGATTCGCCGGGCGATCAGCATGGCCATTGATCGGGAGAAACTCGTCCAGCTAGCCGAGTCGGGGGCGGGCGTGGTCGCGCTGCATCCCTTCACGCCCTACGAATGGTTTGCGCCCTTTGACGAGGCCCTGCAGGAGATCCTCGCGCAGCACGGGTACGACAGCCAGCCACACCTGCAAGAGGTGGACCGGATCATGGAGGGGAAAGGCTATCGCAAGGACGACGAGGGCTTGTGGGTCAGTTCAGAGGACGAGCGCCTCGAAATCGCCATGTACGTGCCGCAGTGGTTGCGGGCCTACGGTCCGCCGCTGACCCAGCAACTACGCGACGCCGGCTTTGATGCGAACTTTGACACCTCACCCGGCTTGACCTCTCTCGTGCAGACGGGAGAGCAGAAGGTTTCTCTCGGCTGCAAGGGACCCAGCGGCGTGCGCGGCATGGACCCCTATCTGATGCTGTCTTACTACACCTCGCAGTACTTCCGGCCCACGGGGCAGCCGGTACCGCTGTGGTCGGCCACCTCGCGCTGGCGCGACGAGGAATTTGACCGCATTGTCGAGCGCATCGCCCCCCTACAGGTCGGCGACGAGGAACTCATGGAGCTGTTCGTCAAGGCGATGGAAATCTGGGTGCGGGAGTTGCCCGACATCTTCCTAGCGCAGCTAATTATCCGCTACCCCTGCAACACCACCCGCTGGACTGGCTGGCCGAGTCAGCAAGATCCCTACGGCTTCCCGCATTCTTGGCAGTGGGAGCTGTTGAAGACCTTTATCCGGCTGGAGCCGAACGGGGCAATGGCTCGCAACGAGGGGTAAGCTATGGACTCGAGTACTCATACTAAGGTACTTCGGGACGCGATCGAGGGCGGCGATGTTCGCCTGCTGCTGAACGGCGAGTGGGAGTTTGCTGAAGGCCCCGATGGCGACCCGCCAACCGACGGCTGGGAGCGCGTGCGCGTGCCTCATCGCTCGCGCGAATTTGAAGACGAGCCGCCCGAGTCCGGCTGGTACCGAACAGATCTGCGCCTGCCCGAAGGCTGGGATGCAGGCGGGCGCATCGTCCTCGACTTAGGGAGGGTCCGCCACTTTGGGCGAGCTTATCTCGACGGTGAAGTGCTCGGCGAGCACTATGGTATGCGCTTGCCTTGGCGCATTGATCTGACCGCTAGCATTCGTCCGGGTCAGGATCACCGACTGGATGTGTTCACCCACAACTGTAGCGGCCGCTATGCTCATCCCGACGCCCCACGGCTGAGCGAAGAGGCGGAAAAGGCCCTCGACACTCGCTTCTGGTTCACGAGCGCCGCCACCGTTGGCATGGAGTCGGATGTGTGGCTGAGTTGGGAGTCGCGGGTGCGGGTCGAAGACGTGCAGATCGGCACGTCGGTGCGGGAGCGCGAAATCCGCGTTGGGTTGACCGTCCGCAACGACGGCGATGAAGGGTTTCACGGCGACGTTCGTCTCCGGGTGCGCCGCGCGGGCGAGACTGAGTTGGAACTCGCAGGCTGCGATCTCGATCTGGCACCGGGGGAGAGTCGTCGCTTGGAGACCGCAGCGTCCTGGCGCGACGCCGTGCTCTGGGGCCGTCCGCCGTATGGCGAGCCGGTGTTGTACTTCCTTGAAAGCTCGCTGCTCTCAGCAGGTCGTGCCGTGCATACCGCCGTGACGCGTTTCGGCTTCCGCGAGATCTGGAGCGAGGGGGATCGATTGTTGCTCAACGGCACTCAGCTAATGCCTTGGGGAGATCACACGGTGCCGTACGTGTACGAGCGTCAGTGGTTGACGCGGAAGTTCGTCGATCTGGCCGACGCCAATGTCAGCATTGTCGAGCACCACCGCTACGACCCGCCGCCGGTGTTTTACGACGTGGCCGACGAGCTTGGCGTGTTCGTGGTAGGTGCCAACTTTTGCGTTGGTACGGGACAGGTGTATACGCCAGGGCTGGACGTGCGGGAGCAGGCGCTGGTAAGGGAGTACCAGCTAGCAGTGGCTGATCGCTGGATCCGCTCGGCCCGCAACCACCCGTCGATACTGTTTTGGGACATTACCGACGCAAGGGAACCCGAATACTGCGTGCCTCTGCTGCGCAAGGTGAAGGAACTCGACGACAGCCGCATCGCCGAAGTCACCTTTGATCCGTCGGTGGCCACGGACGAACTGATAGAGTTGATTGATTGCTATCGGCTGTTTAGCGGCTTGGAGAACATTGAGGAGAGCATCGACGTGATCCGCAGTAGGCTCCCGGTAAAACCGATCCGGGTCGGTGAGGCGGGCATCTTCGCGGAAGCCTCTTGGGGAGAGCAGGAGGAGCCGCCACTGTCGGAAGGCTGGTGGGAATTTCTGACCTCAATGCCGGAGCGCAATGTACACGGGCTACAGACGTTTTTCTTTGCCGACATGGACTACCGAGGCTTTACCGACCACGTGCCGGGGATGTTGGCTGGACCGCTCGACATGGAGGTCACGTGGCCGTCGCAGTCGGGGGCGGATGCCCGCATTGACCCTTTCGGTGTGGGGACGCTGGCGGCGCGGGGCAAGCATCGGCTGTGTCTCAACTGGTGCGACCCACAGCAGCCGGTTTCTCGTCCGACGGCGACGACGGCTTGGTCACAGGAGTTGTTCCGCCGGCTCGCCGGGCGGGATGTGGGGCCGCTGGCGCACGAGCGATTGCCGGAAGTGCTGGTGCGAGTGATGCGCGACGGGCGACCGGTCGCCCGGGCCTGCGTGCTCGTGACCCCGCTGGCCGAGCAAACGGTCCTGCCCTATGCTGTGCGGGCCGATCTGGCGGGCACCTCGTGGTTCGTGTTGCCCGAAGCGGGTGCGTACCGCTTCACCTGTCAGGGCACCAGCGTGGACGTCGAAAGCCAGCGGCAGCCGATTCGCGCGCCGGGTGGATACGACCACGTCCAGTCGGTGACGCTGCATCTACCCGATTGACAGACCCCTTAAGCGGAGAATGATATGATGTCAGACGCTCGCCCCAATATCCTGCTCATCATGACCGATCAGCAGCGCGGCGACTGCATGGGGCTCGATCCCCACAGTCCCTCGTGTCTGCAAACGCCCAACTTAGACTGGCTTGCCCGCACCGGCACGCACTTTCACCACGGCTACTCCGAATGCCCCAGTTGCATTCCCGCGCGCCGCAGCTTGATGACCGGCACGGCGCCCGCGGCCAATGGGGCCGTTGGCTTCAAAAGCGCTCCGTGGCAGCCGCCGCACACCCTAGCCGGCGAGCTGTCCAAGGCTGGTTATCAGACGGAGATGATCGGCAAACTCCACTTAACCCCCCATCGCAAGCGCTACGGCTTTGACCACATGCAGCTAGCCGATGGCACCCGGGGTGCCGACAACGACTATGTCGAATGGCTGCGGCAGTACCACGGCCGCAACGAAGTAGATCCCGGCATGGCCCACGGCATTTCCGCCAATGGCTGGATCGGTCGCCCGCATCATTTGCCCGCAGAACAGATGCATACCTTCTGGTGCGTTGATCGGGCGATGGACTTTCTGCGCAAACGCGATCCTTCAGCGCCGTTTTTTCTCAATCTTTCCTTTATCGATCCTCATCCCCCGCTTGTTCCACCCGCTCCTTATTACGACCGCTATATCCACCGCAGTCTGCCCGATCCACTCGTCGGCGACTGGGCGCCCGCATTCGATGGCCCCGAAAAAGGTCTCAATCCCAATGGGTGGGAAATTCGTCTCAACGAACACGATATGCGCTGTTGTCGCGCGGCCTATTACGGCATGGTCAATTTTATAGACGATCAGATCGGCCGCCTCATCCAGTTTACTGGGGGTCTCAACAACTGCTTAGTCATCTTCACCTCCGACCACGGCGAAATGCTGGGCGACCACAACCTCTTTCGCAAAACCTGGCCCTATGAAGCTTCGGCGCGAGTCCCATTTTTCATGCGCGCTCCCAAAAATTGGGACTATCCCGCAGAAGTCATTGGCAAAAGTCCCGTCGGCATCCAGGACATCATGCCCACCATCCTCAATGCAGCCGGCATCGACATCCCCGATACCTGCACGGGCAAAAGCCTCCTGCCCGTCATGCAGGGCGATGCCGACGGCGTCAGAGAATTTCTGCACGGAGAACACGCTGGCTGTTACGCCCGCGACCACGGCAATCACTATGTCACCGATGGGCGCTGCAAGTACATCTGGTATTCGCAAACGGGCCAAGAACATCTTTTCGACTTGGACGAAGACCCGCAGGAAATGCGCGATCTGTCTCGCGATCCCGCTGCTGAAACTAGGATGCAGCCTTGGCGAAATCGCCTCAGTGAATTCCTCAAAGACCGACCAGAAGGTTTTGTGGATGGCACGCGCTTAATTCCCGGCCAACCCCATGACGCACTCTTGCCAGACTACGACCCAGAAGCGACCTATCCCTATCTATGAGCTAAGTACGCGACAGCTTGGGACGGGTTTGAGACGGTCACCAGGGCAGCTCTCTCAAGGCGTCGGTTTCCAGCGTGAGCTGCTCGTGGCCGTCTGCGGTGATGACGTGGACGTTTTCCCACAGATACTGCACAGTACCCCACTGTACCCCCGGTTCGGTGCTGATCACCATGCCCTCTTTTAGCACCGTGTGATCCTCTGGGCATATGCTCGGCGGCTCCGTCACCAGTAGGCCTTGGCCGTGCCCCATGCGGGCGCTCGGCAGTTGTTCCAAGGCGCCGAGTTCAGCTCGGATTTCAGCGATGGCCTCGACGCCTATCTGGTATAACTCGGAACACCGAACTCCGGGTCTGAGTGCCTGCGCCATCTTTTCGTCCACGCGCAAGGCGGCTTGGTAGACGCGCCGTTGCTCGGACGTGGCCGGTCCCAAGGTGGCCATGCGGGGATAGTCGATGGTGTACATCCCGACATAAGCCCCGGTGTCCACGGCCAGGACCATGCCTTTTTCGAGGGGGCGGTCGTAGTGGAACGGGTTGCCGGACCCGGGGATGCCGAGTTGCAAAATGACGTAAGCCGTCCGGTCGCCGCCCTCCTCTAGGATCAATCGCCGGGTGAGACGGGCCACCTGCCGTTCCGTCATGCCGGGTTCCACTTGGTCGAAGAGCCGTTGTCGAGCCCGGCCGGTAATGGCAGCGGCTTGGCGCATGTAGGCCAGTTCCTCGCTGGATTTTACCATCCTGAGTCCGATCAGGATGTCGGCGCAATCGACGAATTCAACGTCGGGAAGGGCCTCCACTAGGGCGTTATAGGTACTCACGGGTATGCCCATCCGCTGCTCCTGGCCCAGTTCCGCCCCTAGGCGCTTGTTTTTAAGACCAGCGTCCTGCAGCGCTTGTAGGACGATCTGGTGGGGAAAGTCGAGAATGTTGGTATAGTCCCGCAGATCGGCTACATAGGAACCCAGCGCGAGGTTGGCTCTGCCCTGGGTGACGATGATGGGCTCTTTCTCCAGCGGCAGGATAAAGAGAGATGGCCGGGTGAGGGAGTAGTGCAGCGCAATGCTGGCGGCCGTGCCTGCCAGATATTGGAAATTTTCCTCGCCGGACACTAAGAGGGCGTCGATCCCCCGATGGGCCATCATAGCTCGGGCCCGGGAATAGCGCCTCTCCATCTCCTGCCGGGAAAACAAGGCGTATTCGAGGTGCTCTGCCGTCATTGCTCGTCCTCCTCTAGTGCCAACCGCGCCGAAAACCGCCCCCTTCATGTTGCCACTATTTCCTCTTCTCCAACGCGGACAAAGCCTTGGGGATCGACCAGGTTATGGTAGGTGGTCTTGAGCCAGTCGTCGCTGCGAGCCACCGTGGTCACCCGCACCTCTCCGACTTGGCCGCGGAACGGGGCTGAACCGTCGGCGAACCCGCCGATGGTCACCGGTACCTGATTGACCTGCAGGGACCCAGTGCCAGAGCGCTCCGCCACCAAGCGGCCATCGACCCACAGCTTGAGGGTGCGGCCGTTGTACACGCCGGCTAGGTGGTGCCAGCCTGGGGTCAGGGCCTGGTGGGCGGCTATGCTCCGCGGTCCTTTAGCGGTATTGATCAAAAAGCTGGGCCCGGGCACGGCGGCGCACAGCCCGCCGTTGTGTCCGTAGTCGCTATAGCGCAGGCTGAACGAGGCGTTGGATCCTGCTGTGTCGTAGCGCAACACCCGGCCGTGGAAGGCATCTCCCTCTCCGTCGTACAGCGGCGCTCCATAAAAATAGCGCCCGTCAAAGGCTCCGGCGTTATAGCCCACTGTTTTCAAGCCGTCGGTGCTGCTGGCGTCGCACGCCTCCCAGCTCTGAGGGGCGTCAAAGGCCCCCCGGATATCGTAGCGCAGAAAATTGGCGTGGTACGTGCTTTTGTCTTCCTCCGCGGGTACTGTCCGCGTCCAGGGGATGAAATAGACGTAGCGACCGTCGAAAAAACCGCCGTCGAAACCGCCGGTATCCAAACCCGAGGTATTGGCGGCGTCAAAGGTTGCCCAACTGGCGTCGTCGGTAAAATCACTCTGCGTGTCGTAGCGGATCATATGGCTGTGACTGTAGGCGCAGAAGTAGAGGTAGCGGCCGTCGAAGACGGCACCGACGTTCATCTGCATGTTCAATGGCCGGGCATCGTATGTGCGCCAGCTATCCGGGTCGGCGAAATCGCCTTTAGTATCGCATTGCACGACCACGCCGTTGGTCAGCGGTACAAAGTAGATATAGCGCCCGTCAAAGGCCCCCCCGTCGAAACACACAGTCTCCTCCGCGAGCCCCTTGGTGTCGAAGACCCGGTAGGTGGCTGGATCTTTGAAGTCGGCCTGCGTATCCATGCGCAGCACCTTGCCGCTGAGTTTACTCTCGGTCAAGGAGCCCTCCGACGCCCCGTCGTATCCCGGGCAGAAGTAGAGGTAGCGGCCGTCGCAGGCGACCCCCTGGTGCGAATGCGGCAGGTCCGCATCGTGCGCTTCCCAACTCGCGGCGTTTTTGAAGGGACGATGCGTGTCGTAGCGCAACACCCGGCTGTGGTAGCCCTCGCTGTCGTCGCGCGGTGTGAAGATGACATAGCGCCCGTCAAAGGCCGCCCCGTAGTAGCACACGGTATTCAACCCGTCCGTGCCGCGAGCATCGTGCGCTTCCCAGCTCTGAGGATCGTGGAAATCGCCTTGGGTATCGCAGCGCAATATGTTGGCGTGCACTGTACTGCGTTCCCGGTGGGAGCGGATCGGGCACCAGTACACGTAGCGGCCGTCGAAGACGGCACCGTAGAACCCGACGCACGCTAGGCCGTCGGTGCGTCCGGCGTCGTAAGCACTAAAGGCATCGAAGGATTCCCGCACCGCCCACTTGGACACCAGGGGTTGCAGAACCTCGGCCCCCGATCCCGTCCCCCGCACCCACGCCTCCACGGTCAGCTCCTCGGCTAACTCCATCGCGCTCGAGCCGGCCACCACCCGCTCCCCGTGTTGCACCAGACCATACGAGTCCTCCCAAACGCCCCGGGCCGGTGCCGTCCCTGCAACGACCGGATCGCCGTAATACAGATACAGGACCTCGTCCTGACGACACGATAGGACCGGCACTTGGACCCACGCCTCTAGCTGGCCCTGCTCGGGGTCGTAGGCGACCAATTCGTGGGGCAGCCGGGTGCGGCCATCGGCTTGGGTGAAGAAGAAGTCGGCACCGTGGAGGTGGGCGACGTGGCCGCCGCTAGCAGTGCTGCGCAGCGTTGGGTCGCAGAGGCGGACCAGCAGCGGAAAATCCCGCTGGTTGGTGTTGCGCACTCGGGTGTGGTCGATGGTCAGGGAACGCCGATACGGCGAAAAAGGCTCTGTGGTCATAGGGATATCCTCCAATCTGTTGTTTCTTGCCGATTTACTTCACTTTTTCCTCTTCTCCAGGGCGGATAAAGCCCTGGGGATCGACCAGATTCTGGTAGGCGGTCTTGAGCCAATCGTCGCTGCGGGCTACCGTGGCTACCCGCACCTCCCCGATCTGACCGCGAAATTGCGCCGTACCGTTGGCCAACCCGCCGATGGTCACCGGGACCTGATTGACCTGCAGGGACCCAGTACCAGAGCGCTCGGCCACCAGGCGGCCGTCGACCCACAGCTTGAGGGTGTGGCCGTTGTACACGCCGGCTAGGTGGTGCCAGCCCGGGGTCAGGGCCTGATGGGCGGCCACGCTCCGCGCTCCTTTAGCGGTGTTGATCGAAAAGCTGGGACCGGGCACGGCGGCGCACAGCCCGCCGTTGTGTCCGTAGTCGCCATAGCGCAGGCTGAACGAGGCGTTAGACCCTGCTGTGTCGTAGCGCAACACCCGGCCGTGGAAAAGCTCGTCGTCGCACAGCGGCGAAGTATAGATAAAGCGGCCGTCGAAAACTCCCCCGTTGTACCCGATGGTCTGCAGACCATCGGTGGCGCTGGCGTCGTGTGCCGACCAGCTTTGGGGATCGCCGAAGGCCCCCCGGGTATCGTAGCGCAGAAAGTTGGCGTGATGCCCAGAGCCTTGCGGCCCTTTCAAGCGGCCAGCCCAGGGGATGAAGTAGACGTAGCGGCCGTCGAAAAAACCGCCGTCCGCGCCGCTGGTATCTAGCCCCCCCGTATCGTTGGAATCGTAGGACTCCCAGCTGCTGTCGGCGGTGAAGTCACCGTGTGTGTCGCAGCGCACGACCACGCCGTGCATGTAGGGCACGAGGTAGATATAGCGCCCGTCGAAAACTGCGCCGACGCACCAACCGCTGCCGCTGAACGACCCGATATCGTATGTGCGCCAGCTATCCGGGTCGGTGAAATCGCCTTTAGTATCGCATTGCACGACCACGCCGTTAGTCAGCGGTACAAAGTAGATATAGCGGCCGTCAAAGGCTCCGCCGTCAAAACACGTGGCGTTTGGGGCAACGCTTTTCGCGTCGAAGATTTTCCAGCTCGCGGCGTCTTTGAATTCGCCTCTAGTATCCAGGCGGACGACGCTCCCACTGTATTTGTCTTCGGCAATTAGCGAGACGCCCGGTGTTCCTTCGTACCCGGGGCAGAAGTAGATATAGCGGCCGTCAAAGGCCGCGCCCTGGTACGAGTGGGCCAAACCCACATCGAATACCTCCCAACTGGCAATGCTCTTGAAGTCCCGCCGGGTGTCGTAGCGCAACACTCGGCTGTGGTATGCCGTACCTTCGTCCTGGGGGACGAAATACACATAGCGGCCGTCGAAGACAGCGCCGTAGTAATTTACTGTCCTCAGTGACGTTATGTTTTCGACATCGTGCGCTTCCCAGCTCTGAGGATCGTGGAAATCGCCTTGGGTATCGCAGCGCAGCACCACGCCGTGCACCGACTCCCGCTCGTTGGTGCGGCGATTGGGCGGCCAGTACACATAGCGGCCGTCGAAAGTGCCCCCCAGATAGCCGATGCTGTCTAGGCCGTCGGTGCGTCCGGCGTCGTAGGCACTGAAGGCATCGAAGGATTCCCGCACCGCCCACTTGGACACCAGCGGCTGCAGGATCTCGGCCCCCGATCCCGTCCCCCGCACCCACGCCTCCACGGTCAGCTCCTCGGCCAACTCCATCGCGCTCGAGCCGGCCACCACCCGCTCCCCGTGTTGCACCAGACCATACGAGTCCTCCCAAACGCCCTGGGCCGGAGCCGTCGCGGCAATGACCGGATCGCCGTAATACAGATACAGGACCTCGTCTTGGCGACACGATAGGATCGGCACTTGGACCCAGGCCTCTAGCTGGCCCTGCTCGGGGTCGTAGGCGGCCAATTCGTGGGGCAGCCGGGTGCGGCCATCGGCCTGGGTGAAGAAGAGATCGGCGCCGTGGGAATGGGCGACGTGGCCGCCGGCGGCGGTGTTGCGCAGGGTCGGGTCGCAGAGGCGGACCAGCAGCGGAAAGTCCTGCTGGTCGGTGTTGCGCACTCGGGTGTGGTCGATGGTCAGGGGGTGCCGATACGGCGAAACAAGCTCTGCGGTCATGGCTTTGAGACCTCATGCTGGTTGGATCATGGCGGGGGTCAGAGCGGATCGGGGAAGGCGATCGCCGCGTTCTGGAAGTAGCGGGTGAATATCTGTTCGAGGTTCTCCAGCAATTGGACTGCCGAGATTTCGCGGGCTACCATGAAGCGGTTCCACTCGTCCCAGTACTGCCGGTATAGAAAGGGGTGCTCGCCTTCGAGATCGAATGAAAAGGGGTAGAAACTCGTTTTCTCTCCCAAGACGACGTCCAGGCCCTGGTGAGTAGTCGGGATAGACACGCCAATGATTGAGCTGATTCTGAGAACCTCTTCCACCATCTGCTGCTGGTGCCAGCGGCTGTTTATCAGGCGCAGTAAATGGGCGGCTGGTTCGGGATGGCGCGCTAGGGAGGGGATACTGAGGGCTCTGGCATAGCCCATCAATTCGCGCAGACTGCCCTCACCCCCCTCGACGGCGGGAAAGGCATAGGTATAGAGGGGAAAATCCCCCATGATATCCCGCCGCGCACTGGTCAGCCAATTGCCCACAAAGACGGTGGCGGCCTGGCCCCGCCAGAACAGGAATTCGGACTCTATGTGGTTGAGCCCGGAAAAACCTTCGACGAAGTAGCCCCTGTCTAGCATATTTTCCACCATGCGGGCGGCCCGGAGAAAACCCGCTTCAGTCCACGGGGTCCGCCGCTGTGGATCCCGCAGGGCCTGACGCAGCTTCTCGGCACCGAGCAGGCGCAGGGCCAGGTGCTCCAGCCACCAAACCGTGTACCAATGGATGCCGTCCTGGGTGATCGGCACCACGCCGCTGCGTTTGAGGCGTTCGCAGTTGTCGAGGAACTGTTCCCAGGTCTGCGGATTGAGATTGGCTCCGGCGCGCCGGTAGAGGTCTGCGTTGCAGTAGAGCTGGAGGGAGTAGACATTCTGGGGGATGGCGTAGAAACGGCCCTCGTACATCAGGCTTTCGTGGTAGAGCGGGTCGATCGTCTCCAGCCAAGTCGCTCCCTCGCTGTCGTAAGCCGGGGTCTGAAGGTAGTCGGTTATGTCGAGGACGTGCCCCTGTTTGACATAAGAGAAGATGAGGCCGGTATCGGCTCCAGCAAAGGACATGATATCGGGGGGGTTGCCCTCCATCACGCGGATCATCAACTCCTGATAGCCGCCGCCGCCGCCGCTGGCCGGCTCGACGCGCAGATGGGGGTATTGTTCCCCAAAGCGATCCACCACCTTCCACAGCAGTTGATTGATCCGCACTTGGGAAACCCGCCGCTGGAAACCGGGGATCGAGATTTCCATCAGCTCCTCGTCGGGCAGGTAGTTGCCGCAGCCTCCTCCTAGGGTGCCGGCTGCCATGCATTTGAGAAAATCTCTGCGTTTCACGACCTATCCCTTCAGGGCACCGACGGTCAGGCCCTCGGTGATGCGGTCTTGGAGAAAGATAAATACGATGACCAAGGGGAGCATGACGATCACTAGCCCGGCGAATAGCTCTGTCCAGCGCGATTCCGTCGACATATTCCAAAACAGGGTCTGCAATCCGCGGGCCATGGTGTAGAGCCGGCCGCTGCGCAGGAGGACCAGCGACCAGAAGAATTCGTTCCAGACATTGATGAAGTTGAAAATGGAGACCGTGATCAATCCGGGCTTGGCCAAGGGAAGCATGATCGACCAGAAGGTCTTCCACGGCGAGGCCCCATCAATCATGGCCGCCTCTTCCATTTGACTGGGCAAAGTTCTGAAAAAACCGGTGAGTACGAAGACGGAAAACGGCAGGCCCATGGCTATGTAGAGGAGCAGCAGACCCAGATGATTGTTGGTCAGGTGCATTTGCCGCATCTGCACGAAGAGCGGGAAGATGTACAGCATGGTCGGCACCATCAAGGCTGCCAAGAATAGAAAGAAGGCTAACTGCCTGAAGGGAAAGACCACCCGCGCCAGGATGTAAGCCACCATAGCGGATAGCACCACGGACCCGCAGGTGGCCAGCGCGCTGATATAGGCAGTGTTGAAAAAGTAGAGGCCAATTTCGGCGTTCTTCCAAGCGTAGGTATAATTGTCTAGACGCAGCGTTGCGGGCAGGGACCAGGTGCTGGAAAAGAATTCCGCATTGGACTTGAAGGAAGTGTAGACCACCCAGCAGATCGCTCCCAGCGAACTCAGGCAGTAGAAGCCCATCAACAGAATGGTGACGAGCTTCAGCAGGGCCGGTCCGTATTGTCTATTATTCATCTCTTCCCTTCCTCAATATTCTACGGCCTCGCGGCGCATCAGGCGGCTGACCAGCAGGCTGATGGTCAGCACTATGAGGAACATGACTACGCCCATGGCCGTGCCGTAACCGACACTCTGTCCCTGAAATCCGGCCCAATAGATATAGGTTCCCAGCACCTCGATGACGTTGGGATAGCCGCGGGTGATGACGAAAATCAACGCGAAGGCCTGAACCGCGTTAATGATCCAGAGAACGACCAGAATCTGGACGACATCCCAGAGCAGGGGCAGGGTCACATGCCAGAATTGTTGCCAGGCGCTGGCTCCGTCCAGTTCGGCCGATTCGTAGAAACTGCGGGGAATCTTCTGCAGGCCGGCTAGGAAGAGAATGACATAGGTCCCTAGACCCTGCCAGACCATGGCCGCAGTAATGGCCGGCAGTGCGGTACTGTGGCGTCCAAGCCAAGGCTGGGAATAGGCTCCCAGATCGAGCGCCCGCAGCGTCTCGTTGAGCAGACCGATGACCGGGTTATAGATACTGCCCCAAAGCACCGCGGTGACGACCACGGACAGGAGCGCAGGGGCGAAGATGATGAACTTGAGGAAACGTTCAAAAGGTGGTTTGCTGGCTAGCACTACGGCGAAGAGCAGACTGAGCGGAAAGACTACCAGGAATCCGAGAATCCCGAAGAGGACGACGTTCTCCAACGCGAGGAGAAAGGTGCGGTCGGAGAAAGCCCGGACGAAATTGGCCAGTCCGATGAAATGCTTGTACGGGGTTATGCCCGACCAGGAGGTCAGCGAGTAATAAAAGGCGTTGAGTGCCGGCACCACGAAGAACAGGACGTGCAGCAGGAGACCGGGGCCGAGCAGGGCTGGGATCAACTTGCGGAGTTCGCGCTGGATCATCGGCTGTCCACCTGCCGGAAGGCCTGTTCAATCCCCAACTGCCGCCGGGAATTTTCGTCCGAGCGTTTCGATGTTTTCATCGAAGAAGATCACCTCGTCTTTGTAGGTGGCACGCAATTCTTCCAGCCAGCGGCCGAATAATACGTGCTCTTTTTCTCGGCGCAGTCTGGCGGTAATCCGCTCCTCTACTTCCGCAAAGGGCTGTATCGCCGATTCCCGGCGACTGATCACTTTGGCGACCGAATAGAGAGAGTCGATCGCCAAAGGGCCGATGAGAGCGCCGATCTCGGCTTCCATCGCCTCCCTGACCAAGGGGCCGAAACGCGCCTCGTCGTACCAGTGGAGGTGGTAATGGCCCTCTGTCTGGGCACTGCCTGGGCGCACACTTTGGGCAACCGCCAACTGCCGCGCGATGTACTGCTCCACCAAGTCCTCGGGGCTCGGGGCACTGGCGATCTCTGCGAGCACCTGCGCCATTTGCTCTTCGTCGTCCAGCCGCCGGCTCAGCCAAGCGAAGACCGGCGGGTCGCCGCCCAGTTCCCGCAGGGCTTTTACCTCCTCCCCGGTGGCCCGCCCACTCGCCAGTTTCTGTCTGAACCGCTTGCAAAGGGCGATCAGTGGTGTCGCCCGGTGCAGGTCCGACCCCATCTGCTCGAGCAGTTTCCGGGCCTCGGTTTCGTCCCCGACCAGAATCTCTACGACCTCGACTTCCGAAGGAGTTCGGTACGTGTCTTTGTTCTCCTCGTAGAATCTCGACACTTCCCGGTCGGTCACGACCACTTTCTGCGTCGCTTTGAGCCGGCGTATCTCCCGAATCAGGGTCTCCTCCTCTCTGTGCTTGCTCCAGGCTTTGATTTCGGGCTCCCGATCAATTCCCAACTCATACGCCCAGAGCAGCAAGAGCTGTGGCACGACCACATCGCGCTCTAGAAAGTGGATTACCTTCAGACTGTCGTCGACGCCTTTGCCGTGGCGAATAAATGGCGATTGCTCTATGGCCTCTCCGAGGGGAATATATCCGTTCTCGTACTTGAAAAGCGGCATTGCGGAAGTGGCCACGGATAGACGCCCCACGCCTTCTTCCTGGACCCGGCGCAATAGCCCCATCAGAGTGCCGAGGCCGGCGGAATCTGGCTCCAGCCCGAACCGCTGCGCCAGCGAATCGATGTAGGACCGGCGCACCGCGTCCAACTGCTGCCGGACGATTCCCTTGCGGATCCGGTCTCGGACCTCTTCGTAGGCTACCTGCTGCTCGTCCAAGACTTTGAAAAGCTCGTACCCTTTGGGGTTGGGAACTACCTCCGAGATTTCGCCCACCCGCAGGTGGAACAGCGCATCGCGCACTACCTGAGTAGCGCCGTCGGGACTGTAGTAATGGAGCAATTCGCCACCGCGCTTCGCACTGGGCGGATACTCCGAGAACTGGCGCGCCACCGCATCAAAGGACCGTCCGACTCGCAGGGCCGCCACGACCTCGTCGGCGCGTTGCCGGGTGCTCACGACGATGTGGGCGATCTTTAGCCGGCGATTCCAGTGGCCCTGAGCAAAGGCCCGCTCTATTTCCTCCTCGTCAACCTCCACTCGGGGCCGGATGTGGCGGGAGGCGGCCTCTTGGCCCAGCTTTTTCGCCACTACGCGTGCCAGCTTTTTACGGACATTCCGGCTCTTCTCCAGATCCAAGATCCGCGCTTCGCGCAGAATGAGGATGCGATCGATCAAGGTCTGCAGATAATCGCGGACCTGGGCGCTGCCTTCTTGCTCACTTGTGGTCCAGGCCGGCAGCTTAGCGACGAAGCGTTCGAGATCCTGGACCGAGACCGTCTTCTCCCCAACCTGCGCTAGGATCCGGCCATTTTCCTCTGGGGGAGACTCCTGCTGTCCGCAGGAGGCGGCGCAGAGGGCGCTCAGGAAGACGCCTACCAGCCACTGGCATCCCCCTGTGGGACAACAGCCATTAAAGAAAAGAGAGACGGTATTCATAAGGCGAACCGAAGATTGTCAAATGCCGTACACTCTGGCGGCGTTTTCGCCCAGTACTAGAGTCCGTCCGCCATGGTCCAGGTGCTCGACAAAGCTGCGTACGAGTTCCAGATTCTGTCTGTAGGTGAGGTGGAGAGCCGCCGGCGGCCAGTCCGAGCCCCAGAGGACGCGGTCGGTGCCCAAGCCGTCGAGCAACCGAGCAATGAAGCCCAGAATCCGTGGGCAGCGAAAATCCCAGGGCGTTGCTGCCGCGGCATAGAACCCAGACGCCTTGACGAAGAGATTGGACGGCGACTCACCCTCCAGCAGCCCGCCGTAACTGGGCTCGTCCGGCTCGAAGAGTTGGGCCGGCAGCCCGAGGTGGTTGCTCACGAAGCGGATATCGGGATAGGTCCGCGCTAGCTGCAGGAGGACGGGGTAAGCGGGCGGGCGGATCTGTAGATTGCAGACCTGACCGCAGGACCTGAAAGCCTCCCAGAGGGGTTCGCGGTCCGGCTGCACCATCCAACTGAGATCGCCATCCGGGGGATAGTAGCTGATGCCCACGGCACCGAATTCCTCCCGGGCCCGGGCAACCTGCTCCGCCGCATCTGGATTGTCGAGCTGAACGTCGACTAGGGTGGCCAAGCGGTCGGGGTGTACCTTAGCGAGGTGGGCGCACTCCTCGTTGTTGTGTGGCGAATATGCCGCCACCACGGGGACGAGAACGGCTTTTTCCACCCCGCACTCGTCCATGTGCTGGAGCAGCCGCTCGCACCGTCCCTCGAACCAATTTTCCCCTTTCTCTTGGTCGGGGTCGACGGGCGCGTAGTTGTCGAGGACGTGAACATGGGTATCGATGATGCGCATGGAAATTTGTTTGACATCTCTAAGAGACATTTATTACTATGAGCGTAGATTATATGGATGGATGGGTTGTATCACAAAGCAAAATTATGCGCTTTGTCAGATTTCTTTTTTGCGAAAGGAGGTTGGCAGAGGCGAAGAAATGGGACCTCATACCCAGAAAAATAATCCTCCCCCCAAACCTGGAGTAACGCTCATGAAAAGGCTTCTTCTCACCGCTGGCTTCATCCTGCTCGCCGCCGCAGCTTGGGCCCATACACCCGCAGGGGTAATCTATCCAGCTGTCCAATTTCCCGATGCCAACCTTCCCACCATAGACGGCGATATCGCCGAGTGGGATGTAGTGAATGAGACCTATTGGATCACCCACGAACAATTGGTCGAGACCGTGACGGGGCTGGGCACCAGTTGGGACGCGACGGATTTGTCGGTGCGCGTTATTCTTGGCTGGAATCCCACCATCAACAGGTTATACATCATGGAAGACCGCTTCGACGACGCCATTTGGGTGCTGACCGATTGGGATTCCATGGAATTTGAATTCGATGCCGACCACAGCGGTGGTCGGTTTGGCATGTTCAACGATTTGGTGGATACGCAGGAGGAAGCAGACCGCCTGCACGGCGCCCAGGCGCAAAATTACGGCATCAATAACGGCGGTCCGGGCACCTTGGCCTGGCACAAGGCGCAGTGGCACACTATGCCGCCGTGGGGCGATTGGGCCACGAGCCAGTCGGTTCCAGAGGGTGGGGAAGGGTTCTTTTACGCCGAGACCATGATAACAGGGTGGGACGACCTGGACTGGAACGGTGCCGAGACCAGCGTGGTCCACCAACTCGCGGAAAACGAGATCGTCGGTTTCAATTTCACCATGGTCGATGAAGACAATGTGGAAGACTCTGGTTCGTACGACGGATATTGGGTGCTGAGCGGCCAGACGGATAGTTTCCGGGAAGGCGATCTGCTCACCGACTTCCTGTTGGCGCCGATCGATCCCGATATCAATTGGGCCGATCAGAAGGCCACGGCGGTGGAGGAGGTGGGGTGGGGCCGGTTGAAGGCCACCTTTGCCGAGTAGTTGTACCCCTTCGTGGGGTCATACCGCCATGCCGGGAGTATCCGGTATGGCGGTATTTTGTATGGCCCGCGTGTAGAAACCGATGCGCAACTTGTGTACGACCTTGGGCGCGTTGCTCTGGCTGGTGCCGCTGAATCCCGTCGCCGCGGCCACGGAAATCTTTGTGGTGGGTGGGGAGGGCAGCGGACTCCGCTGGGAAGAGGCCGCCGGTTCGGCGCCGGTAATCGACTTTGCCGCCCGACCGGGATGGATCCTGCCTGGAAACGTAGCCCTCAATACCAATATCGCCCTAGAGACTTACGGACGCGGCGGGCGGGTGACCTCGCCGAATGCCCATACCGTGCTGCGCCTGAACCGAGAGGCCCTCGGAGACATTCTGCGGAACATAGTCGACGGCGACAACCAAACGGCTTTTGAGGTCAAAAACGTAGCGGCCACCGGCATTCTGCTGGTCATTGACTTGGGTGCCCGGTTCGGGGTCAACCACATCCGCTTCTTTCCCCGGCCCTCTTTCCCGGATGATTTTCTCAAAGGGTATGTCCTCTCCATCAACGACGGGGTATTCGGTGCCGACCTCATCGCGTCTTCCTTCACCAGACTGCCGGACCAATCCCTGTTCAGTCAAATAGCCCAGGACGGCGGCAACAAACGCGACACGGTCAATGTCCGGTTCCCCCTGCAGTACGTGCGCTACATCCGCTTGGAATCCACCCAGCGATTCAATTGGGAGATCGACGAACTCGAAATCTTCGGGCGGGGGTTCGTCCCGGAGGCGGTCTATGTATCCGAGGTTTTCGATTTCGACCAACCAGCCATCTGGGGCCGGTTGAGTTGGGCGGCGGAGCACCAGGGGCAGACCGAAAAGTCCCGTTTGGCCATTAGCACCCGGAGCGGCAGTAGCCGGTCTCCGGCGGACGCGCCGGAGGACTGGAGCCTCTGGTCTTCTCCTTACAAGAGCAGCAATACCCGGGTGCGCTCGCCGGCACCACGCCGCTATTTTCAATTCAAAGTGGATTTTGCCAGCGACGGTCTGGAAGACGGTGTGGGCCTCGACTCCCTAGCTTTTGAAGTCTCCCGTCCCGCCTTGGCGGATTCGATCATCGGGGAGATATGGCCCCAAGAGGTCTCCGTCGGCGATACGACCTTTACCTATGTCGTCCGCGTGGTCAACGCCCGCGGCTTTGACCGCTTGGAGATCGATACCTCGGCCCCCGTCGAGGCGGTCCGATCCGTCCGCCTCGACGATCGAGAACTGGACTTCGCAGCGACAACCGGAGCCCGCGGCTTGGTGCTCGAATTCGCCGGCCAGAGCGGAACGCATCACCTGGAAGTAGTTTTCGACACCGTGGTTCTGCGCTACGAAACAGTCTTTGCCGGACGCCTCATCGACCGCCGGATTGAGACCTTGCCCCAGGAAATTGACGAGGGCGACGCCTCGACGGAACTACCCGGCGACGATCTGAGCGTGAGGATACCGCTGACGGGAAGGTTGATTAACCGGATCAAGGCGTCGCCCAATCCGTTCACCCCGAATGGGGATGAAGTCAATGATTGGACCGTCATAGAGTACGATCTGTTGCACTTGACGAGAATGGCACCGGTGTTCCTATCAGTCTACGATCTGGCTGGGAATCGGCTCGCGCAGTTGACCCGGCAGGAGGCGACGAGCGGCCGCTTCTCGTATTCGTGGGACGGCCGGGACGCAGACGGTCGACTGCTGCCGCCGGGACTTTACGCAATCCGGGTCGAAGTGGAAACGGATGTGGGGACGGAACGCAGCAGCAGTGCTATTACCATCGCCTATTAGGCCCTGTAGTCGCCTGTGGGCAGTCGGGCCGGGCCGCAACAAGCACATAGGGAGGCGCATAGTGACGGGATGGAGCAGCCGCGCGGACAATCACCTTCTTCTCGCCTTGTTCTGCATTGCATGTATTGCAATGCTAGCGAGCCGACTCGGGGCCCAGAGGATCGACTACGGCTCCCGACTGGGCCAGACGCGCGGTGGAGAAGTCTCGTACGAACCCCTGGGGTCGGGCGTGCTCTTCGACGCGCTGGACCCGGCTGTGCGGCGGTGGTACGTGCCCCAGGAACTCCACCACTTCTACAAGTGGAAGCAGTGGGAGTACACCAACTACGCCCGGGACCAATACCAGCGCTATGTATCTACCATTATCGAGGGGGATTATTTCTACGACCTGTACGGCTCTTTCATCTCCCGGGGCTGGCTCATCTACGACTGGCGCCAGCAGCAGCCGGAGCAATTTGGCAGCGTCATTTTCAAAGACCCGAAATTCAATGCGTGGTTCAACCAGGTGGTCATCTCCTCGGACGGAAAAGGCCAGCACCACCTGACGCTGACCATTGGCAGCCGGATTCGCACCACGCTGACGCCGATGACCTTCTCCAAACCCGCCTTCGACGGAGTCCAGGCCGATTATCAGTCGGACAAGTACGCCCTGACCTTACTGGCATCGCGGATCAATGCCCCAGGCTTCTCCACTCAGGTTCCGGTGGAGACCACCAACAGCACCAATCTCTACGGCTTCCACGGCACGGGACAGATCGGCGATTTCATCACCTTGGGCGGCACGTACGTAAACGCCCACAACGCCCTGACGCTGCTGGAGAGCTTCAAGGGGAATCCGCTGAGCGGTTCGCTGACGGTAGGCCAGAATCTCGAACACATAGGCCAGCTCTTCATCCGCTTGAGCGACGATTCACCGGATGACCGCGAGGGTGGGGCGACGCTATTTTCGTGGGATATCCTCATCGAGGCCGAAACCGATACGGTGGGTGAGAATCTGCAGGGAGAGCGGGTCGTGGGGCGCCGCAAGGAAGTAGTCCGCGGCAGTGAGATCGGTTTTGAGCCCATTGTCGAGGGCGGCTTCAAGGGCCAGGGGTTTTTGGTTGCCGATGGGAGCGAGCAGATCGACATGACCTACGACTTTCGCGCCGGCGCGTATAGAGGCCCCGATCCTTCCACCATTCGCCGAGTCTCAGTCGAACTGGTAGTGGCCAACGATTACCACATCGAGATGAGCTCGGACCGCCAGACCAACCTCCAGTCGTCCCCGCAGCCCGTCTTCCTGACCATGAAACGGGCGGCGAAAAATGTAAAGGATGGCTCCAACGTGCAGGTCGTGAAACTAGACTATGGTCTGCCCACGGGGAATGATGTCATTGGCTTCAACCTCGAGCTGCAGAATGCGTGGGGCTTTGACCTTTACGCCGAGTTTGACCGCAGCCGGCGTTTCCGCAAATATCCGAATCGGACCTTCGATACTCACCGCACAAGTGAGGAGAACGCCAATGCCTATATGGTCAATCTGGCCAGAAAGTGGCACCCGTGGTTTTTCTTTGGGGAAGCGTATAGTATGGACCGCGGCTACGGTACGACGAGCCTAATCGCCAACCTAGCCGGCGACATCGACTACGAGAACGAGCGCAGGTACTTCTACGAGTGGGTAGAAGACAACGACGACCAGGACCGCACCCCCGACTGGCAGCGGCTAAACCAGGGCGGTCCGGATCTGAATATTTTTCCGGGTTGGGACGAAAACAACGATTTCATCTCCGATTTCAACCAGAACGACAACGAGTTCCGCCCAAATTTCATCCCCGATTACGAAGAGCCCTTCCTGCGCTACAACGTCGACCGCCCGGAGTTCCTCTTCGGGGTGGATATGAACAATAACTTTTGGATCGACCGCTTTGAAAACGACGAGGAGCCGGATTATCCCTACGATCGCGACCAGGCGGGCATCAATGCCTACACCGGAGTGTATATCACGCCAGAAATGCGCTTGACCACCGGATATAAACGGGCGCACATGCTGTCCGACGACCGGGTCGATAGAAGCGTCTATAGTCTGCTCACCTGGAACCTCGATATGGCCGGGGTGGGCCGGTTCCGGCTTTTCGAACTGTTCAAAATAGTCGAAGATGAGATCCCGGACCATCTCGTCCAGTGGGTGCAACCGGTGGGCTCTCAGGGAACCCTGAAGCGCATCGATGATCCGCTGGCCGCCTCCAACACCTGGATCAACTCCACCTTTCTCTCTTTCGATTATACTGGAAGAGCCAATTTGAAACTCGTCAACAAGCTGAAATACGAAATCTGGCACCAGCGCCAGCGCCAGCCGACGTTCCGCCGCAATCACCAGTTCTTCGGCTTGATCAACAAGGCCGAGTACCGACAGCCTTTGGGTGGCGTCGAGGTGATTCCCAAGATCAAAAACGAACTGAGACTCGAAGCGCCGCTACTGAAAAACGATCCCGTGAGAAAAGAGAATACCTTCATCTTCTTCTTGATCGCCCGCATGGGGTTGCTGGCCAGTTCCGACGTACAGATGGGGGTCGAGTACACCGTATTCAGTCAGCTCAAAGACCCGGCACCACCGGGTTTGCAGGAGGATTTTCGGGAGACCATCCTCGCAGTCCAGTACTCCAATACGGGCGATTACTTGGGCTATCGCCTGACTACCCAGGTGGGTTTGCGGAGCAGCCGGTTGGACCGCAAGGGGGAAGACCCCTTCTCAGGGATGAACCTGTTCATCACGACCCATGCGGCGCTCGAATGAGGCGGCTTGGAGCCGTTGCAAAACCAGAGTTGACAATTATGAGAACGAGTATCGCGACCCTGCTGGCGGTGCTGGTACTGGCCGCGGGATGGGTCGAGGCCTTGGAGGTCTACCGCATAGGTGGAGCAGACAAACCCCGCGTGGACCTACCCGAGGTGAATTACCACCAGCTGCAGTGGAGCGATTTCACGGAACAGCAGGGCCTCGACGAAGAGGCCCTGGCCCGGGGGATTCTGCGGCCCCTTTTCATGAACGCGGGGGAGAATATCGCGCGCACCAGCTTGGCGCGGGGTGGTGGGGCTCATACCTCCGCTGCGGTGTACGCCGGTTTTGGAGTGTCCGACGACACTCGCAAGATAACGGACGGCGACCCCGGCACCTTCTACAATTGGGTGCCCGCTGGTCCCTGGGGCGGCCGGACCATACCGGTCGCCTTGGATCTAGGCGGTCTGTTCCACATAGACCGGGTGCGGATTTTCACCTTTGGCAGCGGCCATTATCCGGACAGACTGGATATCGCTACCTACCCAACCCCGGCACCGAGCCTTGAGGTTTTGAATGCGGTGAGCGGCAATGTGATCCTCAGATTGACCGAAAATGTGCAGGATACAATTGACGTGGGGTTTCCCTCGACGCTGGCCAGGAGCGTGTACATGGTATTCACCCGAACGGATCTGGCCAAAGAAGTGAAGATGGCGGAAATTGAGGTCTACGGGGAGGGGTACATCGACCAAGCCTTCTATGTGGGAGAGTTCATCGACTTGGAAGAACCGGCGATCTGGGGCGATTTGAAATGGGGGGGGCGCAGCGATCCCCAGGCCAGGGTCTGGATACAGTCGCGGACCGGCAAAGACCTAGATCCAAATGTGTACTGGCGGTTTACCGGGCGGGGCAGCGAAACTGCCCGCTTCGACAGGAACGGCAATCCCTTGGACGCGAACGCCTACCGCCGCCTGAAGCCCGGCGAGGCCGCTGAAATTACCTATGATACTGAGAACTGGAGTTTCTGGTCACCGCCCTACGCTTTTGCCGACAGCAGTGGCACACCCTTTCTCTCTCCGGGCCCCAATTCGGTTGTTCAGTTGAGGGTCGATTTCTCGCCCACGGCCGGGGACGGCGGAGAGCTGGAGTTCGTCGAATTGAGCGCCACCAAACCGCCGCTGGCCGAAGACGTGCGCGGGGAAATTTATCCTCCCGAGGTGCCTCTGGGACAGACGGCCCGGCTCACCTATGCCATTCAGCCCACCATCCGGACCGAGCACTCGGGTTTCGACCGCATAGAAATATCGGCCCCCTTCGGACTGGTGGCCGTCGATTCCGTGAAGGTCGGCGGGGTTCCAGTGGAGTTCACCCAGCATATCGACCTTCTGGATTCGACCTTTTTCGCCGTCCAACTGTCGGACCGCCTCGAAGCGGGGAAATCCGGGACCTTGGTCGAGGTGCTATTCCGCGCGCCCGTACTACGCTACAGCACCGAATTCGCCGGCTGGGTGCGGGACACCTCGCGCCCCCTGGAACTGGCACAGCGAATCAACCCGGGAGATGCCGCCAGGGAACTGCGGAGCGAAACCCTATCCGTGCGCACGACCTTTCTCAAGCGACTGCTGGCGGATCTACAGGTGGAACCGGCGTCCTTCACACCCAATGGAGACGGCATAAACGAGACAGTCGGGTTTTCATTCAACCTGCTGCAGCTGACAGGCGTTGCTCCTCTCAAACTGCTGATTTTCGACCTGTCCGGCCAACTGATAAGGGTGGTCCACGAGGGCTCCCAGCAGAGTGGAAGATTCAGCTTTACCTGGGATGGGATGGACGTCGACGGGCAACTGGTGCCACCGGGATTGTACGTCTATCGAATCTCAGTGGAGGCAGAAAAAGGCGTGGATCGGGAAGTGGGGACTATCGCGGTGGTCTATTGAGCAGCTGGCTTAAATCCCCGCGTTCTGGGACCATCGGAATTTTTAAGACAGCTTCGGAAACGACAAAGGAAGAGTACCATGTGCGGCGCTGACCAATTGCGGGTTATCGGCTGTATTTTGCTGCTCGCGTCAGGGGGAGGAGCCCAGGGTTTCCGCTTTGTAGGGGATGAACTGGTAGTCGACGAGACGAACTGGAGGGACTGGAGCTTTCCCAATGGCGCGGTGGAATTTGGCGTCGCAGGGCCCCGGCCGCAATACGTCCAAGCGCGGACCAATGTGGCCCTGAATGCCGACTCCTTCACCTATGGGGAGGGGCTGAGAGGGGGCATCCGGGACGCGGGAACAAACCTGGATCTGGCCGGCAACCTCATAGACGGGCAGGACGATACCTACTGGGAACCGGCCGCGAATACTCCCCTAAAAAAATGGTGGGTCGAGATCGACTTGGGCAGGACGGTATGGGTGCAGAAAATAGTGGTTAAATTCGTCGGCGAAGAGGTCGGCGATCCCTTGTTGCAATTCAATCTACTCACCTCAAACGGCCTGTCCGCCTTTCAGCAGAGCGAAGCGCTGAATTACGTCCTCGTCGGTCGCAGCGAAGGTCTCAACAAGACGCAGCGCGTCTTCGAATTCGATCTACAGCCGTCCCTGAGGGCCGATCCAGCTCTGCTCGGGGATCTGATCCAATTCGTCCAGATCGTGGCCACGGCCAGCGATGGAGGCCAGGCCGGAGAAATCAGCGAGGCGCGCTGGAACAGCCTGCCCGAGGAGGATCGGGGCGATATTCTCTACTTTCGCCGTGAGGCCGCCGACGTCTTGCGCGAGGTGGATCCGGACGCGTACCAAGCCATTGCCGACCCAGAGGAGCGCGGTCCGATCAAGTACTATCGCCGGGAACGTCCGCGGCTGGCCGAGATCGAGGTGTGGAGCGCCGGCGACAACATCAGTCTGGGCGCTGTGGCCCGGGGCGGCCGGATGGTCGGGTTCGGCAACTCGGGAAACGAATTCCGCACAATTGACGGCGACTACAGATCTTTTTGGGACGTACAGGTGGCAGTAGGCGGTGGCAACGCAGTCGTCGATGTCATCGACCGGGAGATTCTCTTCGACCTGGGTACTTGGTACTGGATAAATCGGGTCTTTTTCGTCTTCGCCGTAGAAGCGGGCAACGACGGATCATCCAATGCCACGCTGCCCAACCACATAATAAGTTTATCGGACGGCTCCCGAGCACCGGACGGCAGTTTTGTCTACGTGCAGTTGGCCGCCCGAGGCCAAGACGGGACCCAGGATCCGGCGGTGGGGAAGAGATTTTACCAGGACAACCTCTTCCCCCTCACTAGGGCGCGCTATGTGAAAATCGCGTACCGCCTGCTCATCTCCAGGTGGATTAGCAGCAAGATACGGGAGATCCAGCTCTATGGCCGCGGATTTATTCCCCGAGTATCGCTGACCTCGGACATAATCGAGTTGGGACAGAATCCCCGCATTCTCTCCAGCATCGCCTGGGAGGCGGACACCCCCCCTAAAACCGAGGTGATGATCCGCACCCGGACCGGGGACAAGATCGACAAGAAGATCGAGTACTTCACCTCGGCTGGGCTTCCGGTGGACAGGAAAACATACTACAAAACGCTGAGTTTTCTGCGAGGGGATTCGCTGATTACCTTTATTCCTGGAGAAGACTGGAGCAACTGGAGTTCGCCCTATCTGGAGCCAGGTGCGGCCATTACCTCACCCAGCCCCCGGAGCCACGCGATGATCCAGGCCACCTTACTCTCCGACGACCCGGAGCGGGCGGCGCAGCTGCACAACCTGCGCATCTTCCTCGAAGATCCCTTGGCCAGTCAGATCATAGGCGAGGTTGGGCCGCGCAGAACTCGACAGAGCGGACAGAGGGAAGTCCTATCCCTTTTCCTCAAGCCCCTACTCGGGAACAATCACCAGGGATTCGACCTAGTGCTAGTAGAACTTCCTCCGGGTATTGAGGCGGAGTTGGTGGATGCGCGGGTGGGGTCGGAGAGCGAACTGGCGGAGGGCGGGGGGAAATTGTATGGCCCGGACGAGTTGGAACGGTTCGAAACTGGAGCCGACTCCTTGTGGATCCGGCTTCCCGAGCCAGTGCAAGAGTCCCAGCAACTGGTAGAATTGCGTTTCGCAAGCGTACTCTATCTGGTGAGCCATGAATTTATCGCCCTGGTGGGAATGGGAGAGGAGGAGGGGGAAAGAATATGGCAACGCGTGGATGCCGGCGATGCAACCACCTTGGTGGAGGGCGGTGGGATGACGGTTCAGGGCCCGGCCGCCGGCAGTCTGATAGGCGAGATAGAAGTGGTGCCGAATCCCTTCACCCCGAACGGAGACGGCATCAACGATGTGGCGGAGTTCGCCTTTCCGGTATTCAAAATACAGGGGCAAAAGGTCATGCTGCTGGAGGTGTACAGCCTGTCGGGCCGCCTGCTGCGGCGACTCGAAAACCCCGCAGCGCACGCTGCAGGTCTTCAGCGTCTGGTCTGGGACGGCCGCGACGACAGTGGTCAGCTCGCACCGCCTGGTCTGTACATTTGTCGCGTTGGTATGGAGGTGGACGCCGAGGACTTCGGCCAGTCGATCGCGACCAAACTGATCTCCCTGGCCTATTGAGCGGCTTCTTCCTTCCGTCTGCCCCTCGGGCTCGGCCCCCCCCATTAATGGTCGACATCTGTAAGAAAAAGATAGATGACTGAGGCTCGACAAAAAGAAAACACAAGTCCTCTCCAAGCTGGGACCGCATCCGGGGCGAGCGGCATCACGCTGCGGAGCATCTTGATCGGGGCGGTGCTCTCCTTTTTCCTCAATTTTCTGGACGTCTACGCCACCACCATGATCCGCGGGTCGTACCTCACTCTGAACTTCAGTACGCCGGCGGCACTGTTCTTCTTTTTTTTTCTGGTCCTAGCCAACGGGCTGGTAGCCCTTATTCGCAGACCTCTAGCCCTGACCCAGGCCGAACAGATCACCATTTACATCATGCTGATAATAGCCTGCTGTATTCCCGGCATGGGGTTCACGCAGTTCATGATTCCCTGCTTGGTGGGTTCCACTTATTACGCCACGCCGGAAAACGGCTGGGACGAGTCCTACAATCAATACATCTCCGCATGGATGATCCCGCAAGGCGAAAACGTCGTGCGGTTCTTCTTTGAAGGACTGCCCCAGGGTGCCTCGACTCCCTGGGTGCCCTGGATCTACCCGCTGGCCTGTTGGTATGGCTTTTTCCTAGTGCTCTGCGCGGCCATGATTTTCAGTATGGTGATTCTCCGCAAGCAATGGATGGACCGGGAGAGGCTGGTGTATCCGCTGGCACAGGTGCCGATGGAGATGATCCAACAGGAGAAGGGCGGAATCGTCGGCAGGCCCTTTTTCGCCAATAGGATCATGTGGATGGGTTTCGCCTTCTCATTCATTCTGCTAAGCGTCAATGGCCTGCATGCTCATTTCCCCTTTTTTCCAGAAGTCGAACGCCATGCCAGACTCCTTCTGTTCCGCAACGAGGTTGCCATGGAGTTCTGGCTCAACCCGCCCTGGATCGGCTTCTTCTACTTCGTCAATCTCGATATCTCCGCCTCCATCTGGGTCTTCTATACCCTCACCACAATTCAACGCGGCATCTTCAGCATGATCGGTCTGCAGAGTACGCACCGGTTGGACGAATACGCGCCCGACCCTTTTTCCGCTCATCAGGGAATGGGGGCCATGATCGTCTTCGTGGGGGTCGGGCTCTGGGTTGCCCGCAGGCATTTGCGAGAAGTAGTCAACAAGGCTTGCCGACGGAATTTCGAGACGGACGATTCGGCCGAGATGCTATCCTACCGGCAGGCCTTTTTCGGTTTGCTTATCTCGCTATCCCTGATCGTTATGGGGTTGTGGATGAGCGGTCTCCCGCTCCTGATGGCACTGATATTCACCCTCGGTGCCATGGTGCTTTATCTGGGCCTGACTCGCGCCGTGGCCGAAGGCGGTCTACCGGCAATGCGGCCACCGATCACCACGGCTAGCTTTCTCATTGCCGGGGCGGGCACTTCCTCTTTGGGAGCCGAAGGCTTAGTGGCTTTGGGGTTCACCTACGGATGGCATGCCGAGATCCGCTCTTTTGTGATGTCTTCGGTGGCCAACGGGTTGAAGATAAGTCAGGCTTTCAAAGGCTCGAAACGGCGTCTTTTCTGGGTTGTAATCACTGCTATTCTGGTCAGTCTGGCCGCATCGACTTATATGACTTTGCACCTGTCGTATAAATACGGGGGAATCAACCTCAATCCACTCTGGTACGGCTGGGGAGCGGCGAGGGCTGGACCTGCGAATATGGCTCCGCGCATAGCTGGCGAACCTACTGGCCCTCTTGCCGAGGCCTGGATCTTCATGGGCATTGGCGGCACCGCGATGGCGCTGTTGATGTGGGCCCGGCAACACTTGCTCTGGTGGCCCCTTAGTCCAGTAGGTTATATGATCAGCGCCAACTGGAAGACGGCCCACATCGCCTTCAGCGCGTATCTCGCTTGGCTGATCAAGTTGCTGCTGCTGAAATATGGAGGGCCTAAACTGTACCGAGGTGCCCGCCCGTTCTTCACGGGGCTGATCGCGGGGGAAATCGTCGCGGCTGCCATCTGGCTGGTCATCGATTATATAACCGGGCACACGGATAGTTTCCTCACCCAGATATAGGACTCTCTCGATTGATGTACAGGCAGAGACCAGTATTTTGAGGGAATTGGATACGCAATATGCACCAATCCGCAAATTCCTATCTATAGGGAATCGCACTGCGTCAACACTACTCAATCAATCGAGGTCCCGATATGAGCCAACTTCGCACTGCCGTTGTCGGCGTCAAAGGCGTCGGCCGCGGCCATCTGCAATCCATCCGCGAACATGCGCGGACTGACCTAGTCGCGGTCGCCGATCTCGACGAAGCTGCGGCGTGCGCCGCCGTAGGTGACACGAGCGCCCGCGCCTATACCGGCTTCGACGCGCTGCTCGCCAGCGAGACCGATCTCGACGCGGTCGTCCTAGCTACGCCTCATCACCTGCACGCCCCCATGGCCCTAGCCGCCCTCGAGCGCGGTCTCCATGTGTACGTGGAGAAACCGATTGCAACTAGGGTCTCCGACGCGGATCGCCTCGTCGCCACGGCGGCTCAGGCCGGACGCATCCTCGCCGTTGGGCATCAGTACCGCACCTACCGCGGCAATCTGCGACTGAAGCAGCTAGTGGATTCGGGTGTCATTGGCGATGTGCAGCGCGTCGTCTGGCAGTGGCTGGAACTCCGGGCGGAGGCTTACTACACCCGCGATCGCTGGCGCTGCACTTGGGAGCACGCCGGCGGTGGCGTCCTACTGAACCAAGCGAGCCATGACATTGACCTAATCTGCTGGCTGTTCGGTCCGCCCGCCGAGGTCACTGCCGTCGTCGGCAATCGCGGACATCGGCACGAGGTGGAGGACACGGCCATTGCCACGGTGCGCTTCCACTCGGGGGTAATCGCCAGCTTGCAGTTTAGCACCTGGGACCGCTGCCTCAACTACCGGCAGATCGCCGGTGAGCGCGGCAGCATTCTGTTTCAGGACGAGCGCAACGCCAACGTCCCCGGCGCGCCCGACCTGTTCCGCCTCGTCCGCTACGAGCGCCCTCTCGCGGCCATGATCGCTGGCGGCGCACAGCCCGTGGGACGGCTCGACCTAAGCTGGGAAGACGTCGATTGTGCCGAAGCCGATTCGCCGACCCTGTTCGACAGCTTCGCGACTGCGGCCCTCGACGGTGGGACGCCGATCACGGACGGTGCCAGTGCCCGCGTGACGACGGAGCTGATCTGCGGGATCCTGCTGGCGGGGCTGCGACGGCAGGTGGTCACCTTTCCGGTGGACCGCGCTGCTTTTGACGAGTTGATGGACGAACTGATTGCGGGGAAAGTGCAGGTGCCGAGGCTGTCAGATGGGGCACCTCACTGCGACGTACCTTTGCAGCAGCGTTGAACCCAAGAGTTATATAATCTTTTTTAGGCCGCAAAAAGGGGGGTTACCGACCGAATCGGAACCCCCCTTCGTCGTTGTAATTACTATAAATAAAATACTGATTGTCTTTGATTTTGTCAAGGGGTATATGTACGTAAGTCATTTATAAATAAATACTTATTGACAATTTGTCAAGTCTCCTTATCTTATCACATCCGCCCGATCTTACGCGACATCAAACTAGGAGATGTGATGCCATGCGACCATTCACCGTGGACGACTTGCTGAAGCTCAATCAGTTTGCCCATCGCTGCCCATGGGATCTCTCTCCCGATGGAGAGTTGCTCGCGGTCACGCTGAGCGAGGCGAACCGACGCGAACCGCTCGGCGATGGGAGCAGTTCCCGCACGATCCACGGCGTCCATTTTGAAGCGAATGGTGCCCACCTCCTCCTGCTCGACACGGCGACTGGCGAATCAATAGTTCCGTTTCCCGACGCACCTATGAGTTGGGCGGGTAGGTGGTCGCCAGACGGACAGACCCTCGCCGCATTCGTGGTTGCTTCTCAGACCCAAGCCTGTGTCGGCTTGTGGGACCGACGGACACGCGAAGTGCGCCTGTTCCGGGACGCTGCCGTCCACTGTGGTCTGAACTTCTGCGTTCCCCAGTGGACACCGGATGGCCTCCGCATTGTAGTGGCGCTCGTCCCTGCGGATACCCAAGCGATAGTATCCCCCACGGACCCCGAAGTCATCGTTCGCTCCTATGACCCGAAAGAATTGGATGCCGATCAGAACCAACCATTCTTTCAACGGCGAGACGCAGACATGTGTGTGGGTGTTGTGGATGTGAAGTCTGGTGCTATTGCTCGGTACGGGTCTGGTTTGAAGTTCAACATTCCTCGTTTAGCCCCGAACGGGCGAGCAGTGGCACTGCTCAACTATATCAAGAGCCCTGTAGGTGGTCGCTCGCACTACGTCCACGACCTCTTAGTGGTACCGGTCGATGGGCTCGAACCCCATGTCGTCGCGGAAGACGTCCAGGTCAACAGCTATGCAAGCTGTCTCTCATGGTCGCCGGACAGTGAGATGATCTGCTTTGTCACGGGAGCCGCGAAAGAACCGCACCATCTCTGGGTCGCCCCGGCGGACGCCTCGGCGGAGCCTACTATGCTGGCAGAATTGGAGTCTGCTCCGCATCCCTATCAGGCACCTTGGTGGAGCGCCGACGGCAAGCGCCTCGTCTGGCTGCAAGATGGCGCACTGCACGCTTTCTCTGTTGACGAGAGAACTGGTTATCGCCTCTCCGAAGATCCAAACGCTACCCAACTCCATGTCGATCTCCTCGTACAACGCCACGGCGAATCCGTTCTGCAAACGGATGATCGGGGCGATTTATATGGACGCGCTCGCAACGGTCGGGATGACTCTTCCTGTGTCGTCCGTATCAATGCTGATTCTGGAAAAACAACGGCCGTCCGAGCACTGCCGCTTCCGGCTGCGAACGAATTCACGACCGCAGCGACCCGCGAGCTCTTTTTTCTCCGTGGCGTTGCGACCGGTGATGAGGTGGTTGACGCATACCCGATGGATGGAGGAACGCCAAAGACGCTGCTCACACTGAACCCCTGGCGCAAGGAGACGGAGGCTCCCTCGCGGCGGATCATCGAGTTTGAAGATGTGAATGGTCGAACGCAGAGGGCAGCGATCTTTACACCACTAGGAGCAGAAGACAGGGGCGCACTACCAATGGTTGTGACCGTCTATCCAGGTAGGACGAACTCGGAGCGCCACGTACCCGGACTCGACCTATACGACCTGGAGATCGAATTGCTCACCGGCGCAGGCTACGCAGCGATGTACCCAGATGCCATCATAGAGGACCATGACCCGATCGCCCAGATTGCGGGGGTAACGCTCCCTGCCGTTCAGCGAGCAGTAGAGATGGGTCTTGCTGACTCAGAGCGAGTCGGCGTGCGAGGCCACAGCTATGGTGGGTACGCCGTAGTGGCACTTCTCACCCAAACCAACGCCTTTCGCGCTGGTGTCGCTAATGCCCCTACGGGAGTCAACATGACGAGCACCTATGTTGCGAATTTCAATGCCATGCGCTGGTGCGAATTCCCCGGGGGACGCACCGGAGGCACACCCTGGGAAAAACGAGAGCGCTACATCGAGAACTCACCGTTTTTCCTCCTCGACCAGGTTGAGACGCCGCTGATGCTTGTGTGCGGAAGCAAGGACGAACCCGCCGCCATGAGCGCCCGTGAGACCTTCTTGGCGTTGAGGCGGTTGGGCAAGCGCGTAGAAATGAGAGAGTACCAGCGCGAATCACACATCATGACATGGTCTGCCGCTGATACTAGGGACTACTACGAGAGCGTGCTCAGGTGGTTCGACCAGTATCTCACGCTTAGCCCAATTGAGAGGTGATAAATGAGCACGGCATACCCGACCAGGTGCCTCCGTACACACCTATGGCTACTCTGGATGATAGGGGCTGCGCTCGTTGTTGCACCGTCTGCACCGGCCCACGAAAAGCCCAGCGAAAAGGACGTTTGGGCCTTCAGAACGCACCTCCGGCCAACCATCGACGGCGTCCTAGACGATGAGGACTGGAAGCGGGCTACACCGGCGACGGGATTCATATTGATCGAACCCGAAGAGGGCGTCGCCGCGACCAACCAAACCTTTATACACGTACTCTACGACGCCGATTACCTGTACATCGGCCTCAATATGATTGATGCGGAGCCTGGGAATATAAAGGGGCGCATCATGCAGCGGGACGGCACGTTCTCCCCGTTAGACCTCGTCGGTCTCGTCTTAGATACCTATCACGACCACCAAAATGCCTATGGGTTCTATATAAATGCCTACGGCGTCCAGAACGATTTTCGCGTCGAAAACGATGGGTCCGGTGGCTGGGGTGGAATCGATCAGAGCTGGGACGGCATTTGGCAGTCCGAAACCCATATCCACGACCAAGGCTGGAGTGCCGAGATTGCCATACCATTCAAGACGCTGCGATTTCCCGAATTGGATCAGCATACGTGGGGCATAAACATCCAGCGCATTGAGCGGACCTATACGGAGAATAGCAACTGGGCGTTTATATCGAGAGACGACCGATATCTCCTGAAAGTGTCCAAGGCCGGCCACCTGCATGGACTCGAAGACATAAAACCGGGACTTCACCTAGAGGTACTGCCTTATGCAACCCGAGGCTATGGCAATGTGGGGAGTCGGTCCGCAGAAGGCTGGTCCAGCGATTTCGGGCTCGATCTGAAATACAGTATAGCCTCCAATCTCACCTTGGACACCACCTTTAATCCGGATTTCGCCCATATAGAAGCCGACGAAAACCAGATAAACCTGACGAGATTTGAACTCTCTTTAGAGGAGAAACGACCCTTCTTTCTCGAAGGCCAAAAGCTGTTTACGGCGATGGATCTCTTCTACAGTCGTCGCATTAGCGATCCGGATGCCGGCACTAAAATAACGGGGAAGATCGGCAAGAACAGCGTCGGCCTGATCGCAGCGCGGAATCGCCCATCGGATGGGGACGGCGACCCTCCGCATTTCGGCGTCCTGCGCCTCAAGCGCGATGTAGGGGTCAATTCCTCTATTGGTGCCCTGGCCGTCGGGAAAAATGGTCCGCTAGGGCAACAGGCGGTAGGCAGCGATCTCGTCTTGAGCTTGGACGACAATGCTAAGCTCTTCCTCAATTCGGCCATGAGTTTTGGTGCAGACACGGACCGCCGCAACAAAATGCACAGCGGTCGCTTTAGGTACAATTCCGATCGCTTCCCATTTGGGATTCGGGGATCTTGGATCGAGCCTAAGTTCAACGTGGATCAAATCGGTTTCATCCCGCACGACGCCGACGTCGGCGAGCGAGAATTCAGCCTCTATGGAAGCTACGGTTGGCGTCCCGATTTCCTCGGCATTAGAAATATCTATTTGGGGCAGAATCTTGTCGCCGAGCGGCGGACCAACGAAGAGGGGTGGGAATGGCGCTGGAGCAACGTCGATCTGTACGTACGGCGGCTGGATGACTCGCGGGCGTGGTTCGGCCACTATAATTGGCAATTGCGATGGCAGAAAAAAAAGTACAACGGCGACTCATTCAATGCCGGTTTTGACACCGGCAATGGACGCAAGTACCGGCTCCGCCTCAGCGGTCAACTCCGGGATCAGTACGACTTTGCGGACGAATACCTCGGCGACATCCGCCGCGTATCCGGGACGCTGCGGTTCGATTTGTGGGAGGGATTCTTTGTTGACTCTAGTACGGAATCTGTCTGGGAGTATTTCCCCTCCGGCGCATTAGACGAGGTGAAGCGCGTCTTGTTGCTGCGGACGACGTACTTTTTGCATCGGGATCTGTTCATCCGCAGCTTTTTTCAGCGCAGCTTCCACCGTGACACCGTCGATCTCAACCTGCTTTTTAGCTATACGTTCGGCGCGAATAACAGCCGGTTCTATATCGCCTATAACGAGCATCGAGCCGACACCACAGAGCCAGAGCGGATACTGCTGACGAAATTGAGCTATAGGTTCAATTTCTGAACCGAGCTCACCCCTCGGACACGGGCAGCACGAGCCGCGAAGGCTGGGCTGCCGAGTGATGCACGGCATTGGTAGCCACGACTAGCTCGGTGTCGGCTAGGTCGTTTTTGCCTGTGTTGTGATTGCGATCGTGGTTGGGGAAGTCGCTCGACGTGATCTCTAGGCGGATGCGATGGCCCGGCTCAAAGCGGCAGGCCGTCGGCCCCATGCGGATGCGGAGTTCCACCAAGCCCCCGGGCGTCAGCAACTCTTCAACGTCGAGGGAGTTGCGGTGGCGGGCGCGCACTAGGCCGTAGCACATTTCCGGAGCTGGTCCACTCGTCATCTCACCCCCTGCGCCAGCCGCGGGTGGGTGCTCATTCACCAGCCGCGCGAAAAAGTCCGTGTCCGGTGCCGACGAGCTGACGAAGAGCACGGCTTCTGGATAGCCAGCGATTTCCACGGCGTCAGTCAGCGGTTCCGAGCGATAGCAGAGGATGTCGTCGCGTCCTTCTAGACGGCGGCGGTCCGCCGGCCCCGTGAACCACTCCCGCGTCCACAGGGTCGGTACGGGATTGCGGGGATCGTAGTCGAAGCGATCGGCTGCGGCGTCGGTGTGCCCGCCGTCAATCGACAGCCGGCCGGAACCGCCAAACTTGGCGTCGCCGTCGCTGCTCAACAGGTACTCACAGGGCGTCGTGTTCGCTGGTGGCCAAGTGTCGGCCGAGCGCCATTGCCCCTGTCGTCCGGCCATTGCGAAATAGCGTACCGCTGGCTCGCGGTTGACGCCGTTGTCGATCCCCTTGAGCCAGTGGTCGAACCAGCGGATGATCAGGTCCGGCAGGTCGAGCGCGGCCTGTGGTCCAAAGTCGAATCCGGCCACCGTGCGGCTGCCAAGGCTCGGGTGATTCCACGGGCCGGCGACCAGCTTCGTCTGCGACCGCGCTCGCTCGGTGCGACCGTGGTGCTGCATGAGTTGAAGATGCTGCATCGAGCCGTTGCAGTGGTCGTACCAGCCGCTGAAGTCGAGGTTCGGCACGGCTACTTCCTTGTGTACCTCGTCGAACTTCCAGGCGCGCCGGTTCGGGTGCTCAAGCCAGTCCTTCGCGTACTCCGCCAGCCCAGGCGGCAACTGGCGGGGGAAGTCGAGCCACGGCAGGTAGCCGATCCAGTGGCCCTCGCCGGCGACCGCGTCCCACTCCTGCCGCGCTTGCTCCGGCGTGTGTGGCGGCGTCAGTCCATGCCGGCGGCGCAGGTCCGGCGCCATGGAGGTAAGCCACCACTTGATGCGCCGCCCCGGCCGGAACCCGCCCGGCCAGTCGACTTCCGTCAACTCCAGCGGGATGGTGTACGCGCACATGGCCACTAGGTGTGGGGGCCGCAGCTTGGCTAGCTGCCACTGCATATAGGCGTTGTACGAGGCTCCGAGGGTGCCGACGCTACCGTCGCACCAGGGCTGCGCCGCCAGCCACTCCACGGAGTCGTAGCCGTCCTCAGCGTCGCCGGTGTGCTCCACGGTGAACGGCACCCAGTCGCCCTCGGAGCCGTAGCGGCCGCGCGAGTCCATGGTGACCACGGCGTACCCAGCGCGCACGTAGCGCTCGAATCCAGACTTTGGGCGGTCGTACGGCGTGCGCAGCAGGATTCCGGGGAACCGGCCATCGGCGTCGGGGCGAAACACGTGCGCCGCCATGCGCACGCCGTCGCGCATGGGCACTTGGACGTCGGGCTCAGTGAGGATTCCTAGGGTGCTGCTCATCGCATCGGCTCCGTAGCGATAGTACCTCCGCCTCCAATCGTTCACCCAAGCGATCTTTCTCCAACTCCAGATCGTAACGCATCTGCAGATTGAGCCAGAAGCGATCGGTGGTTCCGAAGTAGCGAGATAGTCGAAGAGCCGTGTCTGCGGAGATGGCGCGCTGGCCATGAACGATCTCGTTAATTCGGCGTGGGGGGACCGAGATGTCCTTTGCTAGGCGATATTGGCTCAAGCCCAGGGGCGTGAGGAACTCCTCGAGTAAAATCTCTCCCGGATGAATGGGGGGCATTACAGGCATATCTGCCTCCTAATGATAGTCGACAATTTCTAAATAACGCGGCACGTTATTAATGTCAAATTCGAGGACGGCCCCCGAGATTTTCTTATCTTTGATTTCCACGACAATTTCCTTTTCAAAGTGAACCATGTCCCTTCCCCGCTCAGGGTACACCTTCAGAGCCTTCTTCTTGGGCGCGCTCTGCGCCGCTATTCTCGCCGCCGGGGCCCCCTATTGCAACATGGTCCTGCGCGGCTCGTATATGACCCAAGACTTTTCCACTCCTGGGGCGCTGTTCCTGTTTTTCTTTTTAGTCGGCGTATTCAACGCGCTGTACAAATGCGCCTTCCCCAGCGGCGGCCTCGCCCGCGCCGAGCTGCTACTGATCTACAGCATGATGCTCATCGCCTCGGCGATTACCACCTGCGGCCTCTCTGAATACCTCTTGCCGATCATGGGGTCCTGGCTCTACTTCGCCACCCCGGAAAATCGCTGGGACGACCTGTTCCACCCCTACATCCGCGACTTCTTGGTCCCCGACGACGCGCGCGCCATCAAGCACTTCTACGAGGGCCTGCCCACGGGCGCGCCCATTCCTTGGGACGCTTGGCTGCTTCCCTTACTCGGCTGGAGCGCCCTGATTGTCGCCGTTTACTTCGCCATGATCTGCGTTGCCGTCGTCCTCCGCCGCCAGTGGGTCGAGCGCGAAAAGCTCATCTATCCGCTCGCGCAATTGCCGCTCGACATGGTGCGCCAAAGTGACGAGAGTCGGCTGCCGCCGTTTTTCAAAAGTGTGAGCTTGTGGATCGGCTTTGCCATTCCCTGCCTCATCTCTTCGACCAATGCCTTCCACAACTACTTCCACGTCTTTCCACAAATCCAGCTTTCCTCGGGCGTCAGCCTTTTCCGCGACACCGTGCATCTGCCGGTGGTGCTCAGCTTTCCGGTCCTCGGCTTTGCCTATATGATCAATCTCGACATCGCCTTCAGCCTGTGGTTTTGCAATGTGCTGGTCAATGTGCAAAAGGGACTCTACGGAGTGCTCGGTATCACCTCTGGCGAGGCATTAGACACCTTTAGCGTCAATCCACCGGCGATTGCCCATCAGGAAATGGGGGCACTGATCGCGCTAGTCGTTCTTACGCTGTGGGTGGGGCGCGGGCATCTCAAGGACGTGTGCCGCAAGGCGTTTTTTAACGCTGAGGATGTCGATGACTCCGATGAGATCCTCTCCTACCGAGTCGCGGTCGGCGGCGCGCTGGCGAGCTTGGGTTTTGCCGGGATTTGGCTCTATCTGAGCGGCATGCCGCCGCTGGTTGCCCTGCTCTTCCTGCTCAGCGCCTTTGCCATTTTCGTGGCTCTGACTCGCATCGTCGCCGAAAGTGGGGTGCCCGAGGCACGCACGCCGATGATGCCGCAGAGCTTTGTCGCCACGGGGATCGGCACGACCGCAGTCGGCGAAACCGGCATTACTGCTCTCGGCTTTTCCTTTACTTGGGCCACCGAACTGCGCGTCGTGGTAATGGCCTCGGCCGCCCACGCCCTCAAGCTGCTCGACGGCCAGCAGGGACGCCACCGCCCCTTTTTCTGGGCGTTGATGCTCGCGGTGTTCGTCAGCATGATTAGCTCGATGTGGGCGATCCTCGATTTGTCCTACCGCTACGGCGGCATCAACCTCAACCGCTGGTTTTTTGGCGGCGGTGCCCGCGCCCCTTTCGAGAGCTTTGTAACTCGCCTTTTGCTCAACCCTACCGGGCCTAGCTGGGAAGGCTGGTTTTCCACGGGGATCGGCGCGGCGATCATGGGCGGCTTGATGCTGGCCCGGCACTACCTGACGTGGTGGCCTCTACATCCCATTGGCTTCCCCATCGCCGGCCTCTGGCTGATGAGCCACTCTTGGTTTTCGATCTTTTTGGCTTGGCTTTGTAAGGCCATCGTCCTCAAGTACTGGGGACCGCGCGGCTTCCGCGCCGTTCGCCCGTTCTTCATGGGGGCGATCCTCGGTCAGTTTGCCAGCGCCGGGGTCTGGCTGGTCATCGACGCCTGTACTGGCATGACCGACAACCGCATCTTTAGCTGGTGATGGTCAGGGGCGTTCCCAGCGATAGAGCAAGGCGAAATTGGGAATGGGGCGGATGGCAAAGCACGAGGAAGATGGCGATTGGGACGCTCCGTGAAACCCCTACATGTCTCGCAATAGCACTATGAACAACCCCACGTCCTCCTGTTCGTCGCCGCCCTGCAAATCCACGCTGACCCCTGCGTTTAGCACCATGCCATCGCCGAGGCCAATGTCGAAATTCGGTTCTAAGCGGACGCTGAGCTCGTCCTCCAAGTCGGAGGTGTTGGACGTGAGGAGCAAGTCGAGGTACGCGCTTAGTTTTTCGCCGAATACGTGGGCTGGTTCGAGCAAGAGATCGACGACTAGGCCCTCGTCGGCGTAGCCTTTGAGCGCGGCGACCTGCAACCGAGTGTTGAAGCGGAAGGCGGAACCGATTCGCGCGGTCTGCATGAGACCAACGGCTAGCCCCGGGTCGGAGATGTCGCCAGCCGGCAGCGCGATGCTAGCGGTCGCCGCGCGGTTGGGGCCGAGTTGATACTTGCCGCCGACCACGAACGAGGCAAAGTTGGAACTCCCGTCCTTGAAAAAGCCAAAGGTGAGATGCGCGCCTGCTTCAACACGAGCGTGGGGATTGAATTTGGCTACGGCCACGATATCGCTCACGTCCTTGAGCTCTTTGATCGTGGAGGGAGAGGTGCGGACGCCAATATCGACGCTAGTGTAGCCTAGGCCGCCCGGCAGGACGTAGTAGGGGTCGTAGCTGAGGGGAGCATGAACGGGGGCATGGATGGCAGGGGCCTCGGCCTCAAGCGCGACCGGTTCCTCTGCTGGAGCGTTGTCTTCGGGTTGAGCATGGACGGCAGTGTCCACTAGCGCGACCATGCCGATCAGTATGCAAAGCAGGTGCATGAGATCTCCTAAAACTGTGAAGGGGTGTTCAAAAGCCGCAGCGCTTGCAGGCGCGGAAGAAAGGCTCGGCCATGGCGTAGGCCCCGCGAAAGACCATGTCGCTGGTGAGGGGATGCACGCAGATCAGGCGTGCGCCGTTGTCGATGGCCTCGACCATGCCATCTTCGATGTCTTGGGGGTCTTCCATCGCGCCGTGCCCAACCACGCGGCCGGTGTGGACGCCGCGCTCGGCCGCGGCGCGGAAGAGGGCGTTGACCGCGTCGTTGACTTCGGGGAGGTCGCCCTCGCGCAGGATGGCGTCAAACGGGCCGACAAAGCCACAGGCCTTATTGCGCCCTTGGGCAGCCATCAGGTCGAGGACGCGGTCGCGGGTCTCGATGTCGATGATGTATTCCTTGGTCTCGAACTGGATCCAGCCTTGGGTCTCGGTCTCGGTGCCGCGCAATTCGTCGGGAGTGAACATCATGGTCCGCTCGCCGTCGCGGACCGGATACCCGCCGCGGTCGTCGGGGGTGGCTTGGCCGGGGACGGGAAAGTTAATGGCGCGGAAATAGCGCTCGGCCTCCTCGTAGGTGGTGCCATAGGGGCGCATCGTCGCCCGCGCTCCGAGTTGGAAGGCGTCGCCGTGTGCGGAGCGGGCCTCGCGGGCTAGACGCTGGACCGGCAAGATGCCGTGGCGCGAGAGGACGGCGTTTTGCTCGCGGCCGTACCAGCCTTCCCACTGGCTGTGCTCGGCGTCGTTGACTATCCACGACCAGCCGGCCTTGGCCCAAGCGTGGACCTCGGCGTCGCGTAGCTTGTGCCAAGGGACGTCGTTGAAGCCGCCCAACAGGGGCGGGGTTTTGGCCACGGACGCGCACGAGTCGAGCGTTTCCTTGAGCGGGTTGCGCGCGGGGTTGAGTGCATGCGCGTACGCACGTTGGGCGAATACTTCTGCTTTGAGGGGCCGGCTGCCGCCGATGGCTGCGATGGCGTCCACTTAGGTATCTCCTTGTTTCTTGTTGTGGGTCAAATTATGTCGCGTTCTACGTTATAAAATATAAAGAGTCGCAATGTCCGTTGTGGGGATTGCGAATTGCGAATTGAATGTACCAGTCTAAAGAGTCGCAGTGTCTGGTGTGGGAGTAGGCGTTCTAGCCGGTCGGGAGCATACTGGCCAGCAGCGTTGCCAAGCCCAAAAACGAGAGGAAACCCACGATGTCGGTCACGGTTGTGAGAATGATCGAGGCCGCTGTCACGGGGTCGTGGCCCAGCTTGGACAGCACGACCGGGATGGCCGCGCCGGCCATGGCCGCGAGGATCATGGACACCAACATGGCGCACAACATGACGAAGGCCAGCCCCAAGCTCTGGCTCCAGATGAAGACGCCGATCGCGGTCACCGCGGCAATGGCCAGCCCGTTGCAAAAGCCGATTACCAGCTCCTTGGTGAGGACGCGGGCAGCGTGCGAGGTGCGGATCTCGCGCAGTGCTAGTCCCCGCATAGTCACGGCGAGGGCCTGCGCGCCGGTATTGCCCGACTGACCCGCGACTACGGGCAGCAGGACCGCGAGCGCGGTAAACTTGGCAATCGTGTCCTCGAAGAGGCCGACGACCGCAGCCGCCAGAAAGGCGGTTACGAGGTTGATGTGGAGCCAGGGCAGCCGACTGCGAATGCCCACCCACGGCTTGGACAGGGCGCGCTCTTCGGCAGACGCACCGACCATTTCTTGGACATTAGCTGCTAGGTCTTGCTGCGCCGCATTGACGAGGCCATCGTGGTGAATGACGCCGATGACTTGCTCTTGGAAATCGACCACCGGCAGGCTCGTAAGACGATACGTGTTCAGGAGTTCTACCACTTCCTCCCTCGGCGTCATGGGCTGCACTTGTACGGCCGTGTCGTCGCGGAGCTCGCCGAGTAATAGCTCTGGGTCGGCGGCGACCACGTCCGGCAGTCGCACCACGCCCGCGTAGCGATCGTTTTCGTCGCGGAGCACGAGAGCCATGGCGCGGCGATTGCCTAGCTGGCGGACCCGCTCTAGCGCGGTGGCCACCGGGCAATCCAGCGCGAAGGTGCTGACCTGAGCGTCCATCAGGGAGCCGGCCGTGCCCGGGGGATAGGAGAGGATCTCTTGGATTTCCCGGCCGCGCTCCGCGCCCGCCAACGCGAGGATCCGCGCGCGCTCGGCCTCGTCGAGCTGCGCGAGTAGCCGTGCGGTAACGGCCTCGTCGAGCTGTTTGAGGAGGAGACCGACGGCCTCGTCGTCCAAGTACGTCAAAATGCGCGAGCCGCGCTCTAGCTCCATCCGCTGCAAGACCGTTGCCACGACCGCGTCATCCCCGCGCTGCAACACGCCGACGGCCTCGTCCACGTCGGCGTCGTCTAGCTGGCGCGCCACTTCCTCGGGATGGAGTTCGACGAACCGCTGGATGAGCACTTGGTGCGGAGTTAGCTGTTCCATCACGGCTTCTGCTCGCCCGAGCCATCGGCGGTCTCGGAGGCTGTCTCTTGGAACATGCCGCGCAGACCGAGGCCAAACAATCCGCGCAGGCCGAGGCCAAATACTTCGCTGAGGGCCGAAGCCGTTTGTAGGCCGCTATATGTCAGCGCGTCGCTGGCTTGACGCCGCTCCAAATCCCGCGCGGTTTCGTAGCGGAGGACACCGACGAACTGGCCGGCCTCGTCCACTACGGGCAGCGCGTGGACGCTGCCCCACGCCGGGTGTCCCACCACGGTTTGCCAAGTGGCGCTGGCGGCAATGGACGCGACATGGCGCGTGCAGACAGACGCCAGCGATACATCGGGCCGCGCGCTCATCAGTTCCCGCATGTTGACGACGCCGATGAGCCGTTGATTGTCGGCTACTACGTAGAGATAGTAGAGGGCGTGCTCGGGATTGCGCTGGAGCCGCGCTAGCACTTGGCAAACTGGTTCTTGCTCGAATGCGGTGAGCACTTCGGGGTCCATGAGTGCTCCGGCCGTATCCTCGGCGTAGATGAGCAGGTTCGAAATCACGGATTGGAGGCGCGAGGGGAAGTGATCGACGACTGCGGTGCGGCGTTCGCTCGGGGTCGCGCGCAAGATGGGCGCGGCGATATCCGGGCGCGCGGCAGTGAGTATGGCGGCGGCGGCTTCAACGGATAGCTGCTCTAGGGCGAGGGCTGCAGCAAGCGACGGCAGGTAGTGCAAGAGGCCCACCGCAGCCGCTGGCGCTAGATCGCCGAGCACCAGCGCCGCTTCTTGGTGCGACATGGCTGCTAGGTCACACGCGACTTCCGCCGGATGATCGGTTGCAAATTGCGCGAGGAGCTGTTGTTCAAGGTTCACTGGACACCCCCTTGCTTATGCGGAGGCATCGCTCCTCGAAGAAGCGCTGCCCGGGGATGCCCAACTCGCCGTCGGCGTGCTCGACAAAAACGGTGGTGGAGGTCGTCCGCACGATGCGCCCATTGTCGTCGCCGAGGCGAATCCGCTGACCCACGTCGTAGGACTTGTTGACGTAGTGCATGGCGAGGATGTTGGCGATAATGGTGCGGGCGCCCAGCCCAAACGCAAAAGCTGCGCCGGCGAGAATCGCGGTGAGTACGATCAAGAAGATGTCCGTCAGCAGCGATACGTCCACACCTAGTTGCTTGGTCGCCACGAGAATGGCCGCGCCGACGATGAGCCCTCGCACGAGGCGGGCCAATTGCCGCCCTTGATGCGGCAGCAAGCGAAAGGCCGTGCTCATGGCTGCCTCACTGACGAGGCGAGCTCCGACGACACCGGCGAACAAGACCGCGACCGCCACGATGACCTTGGGCAGGTAGTGTGCCAAAGCGGCCAGATAGGTGGTCAGCAGCGGAAGGCCGACGACTTCGCTGGTCACCATGACCGCGACCAACAAGACGAGCCAATAGATGCTGCTTGAGACGATGCGCCCGAGTCCCTTGTCGGCCAAGACCTGTTGCCAAGCGGCCTGGGTCGTGCCCGCGGAAATTCGCTTGGAAAAACGCCCGATCACTCGGCGCGCGAGCGCGCGAAGCGACCACGCCACGAGCCACCCGACGAACAGGACGAATAGGGAGATGGCCAACTTGGGTAGCACGTGGAAGAAGCTCTCTTTAATGGAACCAAGGACGGCGAGCATCTCAGCGGCTGGGCTGGGCTCCATAAGATACCTCCAGTTACTTTTTTTGCCTTACCACCATTGAGACGATGGCCAGCCAATAGAGGTTCTGCACAACGGCGAAATAATAGACGACCCCCATGAGCTGGTCAAACACTGCGCCCAACGCAAAAACCATCAAATAGACGTCAATGCCACTGCGCAGATAGTTGCGCAGTTTCAGCGGCGAAACGCGTACGAGGCCGGCCAAGCGGCCCATCAGGCCGCGGCCCGCGGATTCCGCTAGTTGTCCCTTGCCAAAGGCCGCAGCGTTCATCAAGGTGGCGATGTGGGTCATGGCTAGCGAAGCGAAGACGACAAAGGAGTAGAAATAGGCGTGCGGATCATCGCTTTGGTGCTCCAATGCCCGTCCCAAGGCAAGACAGAGCGCCAATTCGGCAATGCGATCGAGCAAGCCGTCGAGCCAAGCGCCAAACGGCGAGCTGATGCCGCGCAAACGAGCGAGTTCGCCGTCGCAGCAATCGAGCGTAAAGGATAGTTGGATGAGGAAGCCGGCCCCGATGAGGGCGATGCGCTCGCCCGTGGAGAGCAGGTACGCGCCGGGCAGGAGGACGAGAAAGGAAAGCACCGTCACTTGGTTGGGGCTGAGGGGAGTGCGGACCAACAGGCGAGTGAGCAGGGTGGAGAGGCGGCGGTTGAACAGGACTTCGACCAGCCCCATGACCTCGGGCTTGCTGGCCTTGAAGTCCGCAGCCGTGTACGGGGATTTACGCACAGGTGCTCCTATATTCTAAATTTTTGAGCGAGTTAGCGGGACACTAAAATTAATCCCGGAAGGGAATCAGGTGCAGGACCTGCTCGATGGACGTGCATAGCTCTTCCGCCTCATAGGCCCGTTGGTGCAGGAGAATGGACTCTGCGGTTTTGAGCATAGCTGGATAGGCACTACGCAGCAAGTGGTTGGCGTAGAGAACTACTTGCACGCCGGCATCGACGAGCTGTTGCTCGGTCACCTGACTGAAGGTCGAAGGCATCGCGACCAAGGGGACGCGAGAGGACAACTTGGCGTATTCGTCGCAGAAGGAAAGGATTTCGCAGGGGGTCTTTTCCCGGCTGTGGATCAGGATACCGTCGGCCCCGCTGCCGATGTACGCGCTCGCTCGCTCGATGGCATCGCACACGTCTTTGCCGGCGATGAGGGATTCAATGCGCGCCACGATCATAAAGTCGTCGGCTATTTGGGCCTTTTTGCCGCGCTCGATTTTGTAGGCAAAGGCATCGGCATCCTCTTGGTGCTGTGCGGCCGCCGCGCCGGATGGACTCATTGTGTCTTCTATGACAATGGCCGAAACGCCGATTCGCTCCAGCGTGCGCACCGCCAAGACAAAGTGCTCGACCAAGCCGCCGGAATCGCCGTCGAGGATGAGCGGCTTGTTGGTGACGGCCAAAATTTCCTGCACCGTAGCCATGCGCGAGGTGAGATCGACGTATTCGATGTCGGGCTTGCCCTTGGCCGTGGAGTCGGTGAGGCTGCCGACCCACATGGCGTCGAATTCCCGCGTTTGGCCGTTCGCTTCCACTTGCGCGTTTTCGACGATCAGGCCGGTGAGGCCGCTGTGCGCTTCGAGCGCGGTCACCAGCGGCTTGGCGGCTAGCAATCGGCGCAACCGCTGGCGGCGGACATCGGGCGTAAAACCCACTTCGCGGAGGGCCGCGTTCAGCCGCGTCGAGGAAATGCCCGGGGTGTAGGCTGGCTCGACCACTTCTCCACCCCACTCTTTGAGCGCTTCGATGACGCGCTGCCGCGCCTCCCGCTGGACGCCGGTGCGCCAGTCGTCGCCGTGGACGAAGTAGCGCGGCCGCAGGCGGCGCACGTTGGCCACGTAGTCGAGCGTCGTCTGGGGGATTACCTCGCTTACCCCCTTGATGTTTTCGACGATAGCCTTGCGCTGCTCGTAGTTCAGATAGGGTAGGCGCTTGTAGCTGACCATAGCCTCGTCGGTCATCAGGCCAATGGTAATTTCTCCCAATCCTCGCGCGACGCGGATGATGTTTAGATGCCCTTGGTGGAGCAAATCCACGCACATGGGTACATATACTTTAGGCATTTAATGGCTACCGGGGTTGATGGGTGGGGCCGTGCGGCTATAAAAAAGTAACGGCAGGGCTAGAGCGCAGCAATGGGGCCGCGCTGCGGTTGTCGCCGCCGGGGTCAGCGGCTATTTTCCGGCCATGTACAAGGAGCGAACTGGCTTGGAGGTGACGCGGCGCGCCCTAGTATTGGGCGCGGGGGCGGCTCTCTTCCTGAACTTGGCTTGTCCCTATACAGTACTCGTCCTGCAAAACGCCGGCCTGACTTCGGATTACCTCGCGGCCGGCGCGATGATGGTCTTCCTGCTGCTGGTGGGCTTGGTCAATCCCCTGTTAAAGATCGCGTTCAGGGCTTGGGCACTGCGCACGAGCGAGTTGGTGGTCGTGTATGCGATGATGGTCGTCGCCTCCGCGATTCCCACTTGGGGATTGGTGACCAACCTGTGCCACATCCTCACCCGCCCCTTCTACTACGCCACGCCAGAAAACCGCTGGGCCGAGTTGATTCAACCGCTGATTCCCTCTTGGCTGGCACCGCACGAAGCCGAGGCAGCACGCTTCTTTTACGAAGGGCTGCCCGAGGGGATGGGCATTCCGTGGGCCGCTTGGCTGGTGCCGCTTATGGCTTGGGGCAGCGCGATGGTGGCGATCTACTTGCTGATGATCGCCACTATGGTCGTCTTCAGGCGGCCTTGGGTCGAACAGGAGCGGCTGGTCTTCCCGCTGGCGCAGGTGCCCTTGGAGATGCTGCGCGGCAACGACGAGGGCATTTTCCCGCAGTTGTTTCGCAACCCGCTGATGTGGGTCGGGTTTGCGTTGCCCTTTGCCATCCAAGTGCTGGACGGGCTGAACCACTATTTCTTTTTTGTGCCCGAGGTGCGGCTGGTGTTCGATCCGTTGATGCTTTTCCGCGATAGCGTGCGGCTGCACATCTTCGTCAATTTCGCCATCATTGGCGTGGCGTACTTCCTCAATCTCAACGTGGCTTTCTCGGTGTGGTTTTTCCACTTGTTGAGCCGCTGCCAGACCGGGGTTTTTAACGTCATCGGCTTTCAGATCAAAGGGCACAACGAGGCGCTCACAGGTTCTTCGGTGGCCCTGTCGCACCAGGGGATGGGGGCGATGCTGGTGTTGGTGGCGGCGATCCTGTGGACGGCGCGGGGCCACTTGCGCCAAGTGTTCAGCGCGGCGTTCAGGCGCGGCGTTCAGGCCGACGATGGAGACGAGATTCTCTCCTACCGGGCGGCCGTGTGGCTGTGGATTGCCTGCGCGATCTACTTCCTCGGCTGGCTGCTGCTGAGTGGGGTACCGGTGGTGGCGGCGGTGGTGTTTTTCTTTGGGGCATTTGCCATTTTCCTGGCCATTGCGCGGGTCATTGCCCAAGGCGGCGTGGGCTTTACCTCTTCGACCATGCTGCCGCAGCCCTTTGCGGTCTATACCTTGGGTACGGACGCCATCGGCTGGAAGGGGCTGGCGTCGATTAGCCTGAGCTATTCTTGGGCCGCTGAAATGCGCACCACGGTCATGGCTTCCACCGCCAACGCGCTCAAGCTGGCGCACGGGCACGGCGCGCATCACCGCCGCCTGTTCTGGGGGCTGGTCATCGCGGTCGTCGTCGGCATGATGGGGGCCTTCTGGATCACCCTCTATTTGAACTACACACACGGCGGGATCAACCTGCGCCAATTCGGGGTGCCGACGCTGGCCTATCGCTTTTTGGAGGACAAGATCCACAATCCCGTCGGCTGGGATCACATCCGCCCGCGGCTGCTGTTTACGGGCGTGGGTGCGGCCTTGATGGGCGGGCTGATTTACATGCAGCACCACTTCCCGTGGTGGCCGCTGCACTACATCGGCCTGCCGGTGAGCGACAGTTGGGTCATGGGCGTGGCGTGGTTTTCGGTGTTTTTGGGCTGGTTGTGCAAGGCCGTGATATTCAAATTCACCGGCACGCGCGGCTATCTTACGTACAAGCCGCTCTTCGCCGGGCTAATCGCCGGACAGCTCCTAGGCGCGGCCATGTGGATGGTGATCGACTTTTGTCTCGGGGAAGTGGGGAATGTGGTGTACGTGGGGGTGCGCTAGGGGCAATTTCTACGCTGATCTTCACAACAGGCGTCCATACGGGACGCATATAAGGAGGACTAGGCATGAATGATAAGATGTACCGAGCAGCGGCCATAGGCCGGACTGGACGGGGCAATTGGGGACATGGGTTGCACTTGGGTTTGAAGAACCACCCGCGCATTGAGGTGGTGGCCGTCGCCGATGAAGACGCCGAGGAACGGCAGGTCAAGCAGGAGGAATTGGCTGCTCCCCGCGCGTACGCTGACTGGCGCGAGATGCTAGAGGCCGAGCAACCGGAGGTGGTGACGGTTGGGCCGCGCTGGACCGATTGCCACTTGGAGATGGTGCTGGCCTGTTTGGAGGTGGGGGCGCACGTGTACTGCGAAAAGCCCATGACTTGGAACTTGGCTGAAGGCGACCAAATTGTAGCTAAAGCCGAGGCGACGGGTCGGAAGGTAGCCGTGGCGCATCAGGGAGCGTACCTGCCGCTAATCCGGCACGTAAAGGAGGTGTTGGCGCAGGGGCGGATCGGCGCGGTGCAAGCCATTCGCACCCACGGCAAACAGGATCGGCGCGGCGGCGGCGAGGACATGATCGTGTTGGGGACGCACTTGTTCAATATGATGCGCCTGTTTGCCGGCGATGTGGCGTGGATGACGGCGCACGTTGCGCACGAAGGCCGTGCGCTAACAGTCGAAGACGTGCGCGAGGCGACCGAGCCGGTGGGACCCGTCGCCGGCGATTGCATCAACAGCTACTTCTCCTTCAGGAGCGGGGTGGCTGGCTCTTTTGATTCGCGGAAATACGCCGAGGGTGGGGGTCAGCGGATGGGCATGGAGATAGAAGGCAGTGAAGGGATCATTGCGCTGCGCGGCGGCGGCAGTGGCCCGGCCATGCTCTATCCACATCCGGTGTTTGATACGGCCGATGCAAGCCAGCAGTGGGTCCTCTTAGACGAGGTGGCGGACGAATCCCTGAGCACGGGCAACGACTTGGCGGTCGCCGATTTGATCGACGCGGCCGAAGCCGACCGCGAGCCGCTGTCGAGCGCACGCGATGCGGTGGCGGCTTTGGAGATGATCTTGGGGGCCTACGAGGCGGAGATTACCGGGGGACGGGTGGAGTTCCCCATGCAGCGGCGAGAGCATCCGTTGGTTGCGTGGCAAGAGGGGCGGTAGGGTAGGGTAGGGGCGACCGGCCGGTCGCCCCTACCTTGACGGGTTGGCCTGAAATTCTTGTATTTATCGCTTCCCTGGCGCGTTTCTGCAAAATTTGCGGCAAATGCGCTAGATTCTGCTTTTACCTCACCTCTAGCTCGTTACAGGAGGCACTCATGCACATTGAGAGGAGGAAGTGGCCGGTGGTACTGGGCGCGGCGCTGTTTTGCGCCCTGCTCGCACTGCCGGCGTTCGCTGGCAACGGCAAGATCGCCGGCGTGGTACGAGATGATTCCGGGCAGGCATTGCCCGGGGCTAATGTGGTCGTCGAAGTGGGCGGCGAGAGAGTCGGCACCGCAGCCGACGACAAGGGACGTTATTTCTTGCTCAATATCCCCCCCGGCACATACTCGGTCGAAGCTAGTTACGTGGGGCACCAGACGGTGCGCCAAACCCAGATTGAGGTCCGCTTGGACCTGACGACGACGGTCGATTTCGGGCTTAAGACCGAGGCGATTGAAGGCGAGGCGATAACGGTGGTCGCCGAGGCACCGCTGGTCGAGCGCTCGCTGACGACCAGCCGTGCGACGATCGGTCGCGCCGAGCTCAACAACACCATGCCGGTGGCCGACTTGCAGGACCTGATTAACACTACGCCGAGCGTGTTCCGCGGCTATATCCGCGGCGGGCGCAAGGCCGAGGCCAAAGTGCTCGTCGATGGGATCGACGTGTCGGATACGTATTTCCGCGCCGGCGAAGGCCTAGTCACTTGGAACCCCTATGTAGACGTCAAGCGCACCTCGGACGGCGAGTTCACCGCGGTCGGCGTCAACGCCAGCAACGTACAGTCGCTGGACATTATCGCCGGCACCTTCAACGCCGAGTACGACGCGGCTAGCGCTGGCATCATCAATGTCGTCACCCGCGAAGGCGGCGACGAGTTAGAGGGGCGGCTGTTTGTCCGCCGCGGCGTCAGCGGCTACAAGAACGCTGGCCCCGAGGTCTATGCGGGGCTGGTCAACCCCGGGCCGGGCGAAGACGGCACCGTTGATGAGACGACCTATTTCGACCGCTACCTGCAGTCGCGCGACGACTTGCTGGCCTCCGAGGACGAGGCCGACAAGGCCAAGGCCGACAATTACTACATTTTCGACCCCGAGCAAGTTACCTACGGCGACAATCCCTCCACGGAGATGGAACTTTCGCTGGGGGGCAAGCTGTTGCCGCGCACTAATTTCTATTTGACCACGCGCTATCTCAACGACGAGGGGGTCTTCCCCAACGCGCTCAACCGCTCGCAGCGCTATTCGCTCAAGCTGACGCATCGGCTCAGCCAGAATATCAAGCTGACCGGCAACGCGATGATTGACGACGGCGGCGAATTGGGAGGTTGGGTCAACCGCAACTTCAGCGGTCGCTACGCCTACTTCCCCGCCGGGGCCTTGGGCAACAAGAAGCTGGGGACGATGTCCTATCTGGGGCTGAGCCACTCGCTTTCTAACAACACCTTCTACGAGATCAAGCTCTCGCAGGTTTCGCGCATGAGCAAATTCGGCTACTCCGACGACAACGCCGACGGCATCGTCGAGACCAGCGAGAGTGGCGACTTCATCTTCATCGACAGTGCCGAAGAGTCGGAAAAGTACCTAGGCGTTGACGGCTCTGGGGCCGACGCCGACGGCAACTTTACCTTTTTTACCACCAACCCCGGCAATTCGCGCAACTTCGATCTGCCCTTTGGCGACAATCAGTACCGCTTGGCGCAGGCGGGCTTCTACTTCGAGGAGCTCAACCGCAACGTGATGCAGCTCAAGGCCGACATCACCCATCAGTACAACTACCACCACCAGCTCAAGGCCGGCCTACTGTTGCGCAGCCACACGGTCTCGAAGCTCATGCAGCGGACGCAGATTACGGTGGGCTATTCCAACCTGCCGTACGAGATTGCCGAATACGAGCGCAACCCGAGCGAGCTGGCCTTTTACGTGCAGGACAAGATTGAGTACGAGGGCATCATCCTCAACGCCGGCTTGCGGCTCGACAGCTTCAACGCAGACGCCGAGCAGATAGCCGACTTTTTCCGCCCGTCCGAAGAGGCCGAATACACCTATGAAAGCGGCCAGACCCACACCTACCGCAGCCCGATTCGCGGTGAGGCGGTCGTAACGCGCTGGTACTTGCAGCCGCGGCTGGGGATCTCGCATCCGATCAGCGAGCAGGCCGCCATGCACTACTCGTGGGGCAAGTTCTACTCGACGCCGTCGTTTTCGTACCTCTATGAGGACTACGACAGCCTCACCAACCCAGCGTGGCCGAATGTGCCGGATGTCGAGGCGGACCCGACGACGGCCACCGCGTACGAGATGGGCCTGCAGTACAGCTTCGCGCCCGAGTACTTGTTCGACGTTACGGCCTATTACCGCGACATCGAAAACTACGGGCGGCTCGGCTTTACCATCAGCCCGGCCGACGCTGGCTTTGCCAACTACAGTCTCAACACTAGCGGCGGGTACGCCGACAGCCGCGGCCTTGAGTTCGGCGTGGAGCGCCGGTCGCAGAGCAAGATCAATGGTCGCGTCAACTACGCGTATAGCTATATCAAGGCATCGCGCAATGGCAACAACTCGACGCCTTTCCCGGACAAAAATTCGTTTTCGGTCAAGGCCGCAACCGATGTCCAAGCCTTGGAGACGGCGCTGGCTAACAAGGAGCGGTTCAACACCTACGAGGCCAATGTCAATGGCGGTGGCAATCCGCTGGTCACCGGCTACGACCGCGCCCACCGCATCGCCGTTACCCTGCTGGCCGAGTTGCCAGCGCAGGTTGGTTTGACCTTGATCTCGACGGCTGAGAGCGGTTTCAACTACAATGTGACGGCCACCACGGAAGATCCGCGCGAGCGCGAGACCCGGCAGGCCCCGTGGAATATGCGCACGGATCTGCGGCTCCACCGCGGTCTTGCGTTGGGCGGCTTGGCGCTGGGTGCCTTCTTTGAGGTGCGCAATCTCTTCGCTCGCGAGAATATCCTTACGTGGGACAATCGCAACATTCCCTCCACCACCAAGTGGGAGGAAGATGGAGACCCGACTGGCAACCTCAACCGGGCCTTCACCGGCCAGAGCCAGGCGATTTACGACATCCCGCGCATGGCCAATTTCGGCGTCACCGTGGATTTCTAGGAGGAATACTAAGATGATTAAACGCATGAAAATTGCGTCCCGGCTGGCGACCGTGTTGGTGATTGCCACTGCCGGGACGATTGCCGCGCAAGAGGGCGGCGTGTTCACTGCTGGCGATCTGTGGGATTCCTTCTTCCCTAGCAACGCCGGCTCTTGGTATCGCGAAACCGATGACGATCCGACTGCGCGCTTTACCCTCTTCCGCATCGGCAACTGGGATCGCCAGTGGACCACGCCGTCCCAAACCTATCCGGGCGGCGAGAATCTGCACCTGCCTTGGGGCCAAGATATGCAGATGATGGAATACAGTCCCGAGGAGATCAATATCACCACTGATAGCAACGCGCCCCGGGCCAAACAGTACCTGCACGGCTTCTATACCAACAACTTGGCCGGTGCCGGCGATGCAGGGCGCAACTTTACCAGCCCAGGAGCCTACTGGGCCGATGACGACCGCAATGAAATGCGCTACGAGGGCGCGATGCCGACCAACCTCGGCGTTGATGTGCGCTGGCGGATGCGGCAGTTTGCCGCCAATCACGCCAACCTCAACGACTTCATCGTCGTCGAGTTGGAATTGACCAACACCGGCGTGCTCGATGCCGATGGCGACGGCACGGCCGAAAAGACCGACAACCGCATCCACGCGCTGACGCTGCATATGCAAAACGAGCCGATCAATTCTATGACCAACCGCAACAATGGCCGTCGTGGTGCTTCGGGGTGGTTTACCGGCCCGACTTCTGGGTACGACGCTACGCCCGACGCCAGCGGCGCGCCTTGGGACGTGCCGGTGATCTTTACTGGCCCGTCGCCGAGTACGCTCGGCGAGCCGCATCCGGTCTTTGGCTCGCCGACCGGCTGGTCGGCCGATGGCGCGCGTCTGTTGGGCGTTACCATGCGCAGTCGGGGATACTACTACGACATCTACAATGGAATGCAGTGGCTCGCCGCCAAACAGGGCGCGTTGCCAGAAAGCGGCAGCAGTGCCAGCGCGGAAGACAAACGCACCATCTACGACAGCCATCCGGTCGGCGTGGATGGTGAGCGCGGCTGGTTCACTTCGGTGCTCAAAGACGACGGCGGCTACCGCAATCCGCGCGAGAACCACATCTATGCGATGGCCGCGTTTTTCGACGGTGACCAGAACGGCAGCCGCGCTTGGGACAAGGGGGCGGCTATCCAGAACGAGAGCAGCTTGGTACCCGACCCCAACTGGTTCGATCCCAACCACTCGGACATCGTCCCCGGCGACCCGTTGTCGTTCGTCAATGCCGTGCGACCCGAAGGCGAGCGCGGCCAGCCGTTGGGCGACATGAAGTACAACAACACGTTCATCCAAAACTGGGAGGTCGATCCGAGCCGTTCGCTGGACGACCAGCCCGATTGGGCGTGGACGCAAGGCTACGCGCTTGACCACAATTTCGACGGCATGTTGCAGGTGGGCATCGGCCCGTTCTCGCTGGAGGTGGGCGAGACTATCAATGTGGTGCTCGTGGAGTACGCGGGGTTCCGCTTGCAGGGAGCCCGCGCCGCGCGCAGCACGGCGCAGTGGGTCTATGACCACAACTTCGAAGCGCCCTCGCCGCCGCCGACGCCCCACATCGAAACAGCACCCAACACGGATGTCAAAGTCGATATCAAGTGGGACGACCGCGCCGAAGCAGCGGATGATTTTGCGGGCTACAAGGTCTATCGCTCGACGTTGTTCCCCCGGGTCAATTCGCTCGACGTCGGCCTGCGCATCATCGACCGCTATCACCACCAGACCGAGGTCAATCCCACGGACGCGCAACTGGCCGCCTTTGGTGCCGCCAACAACCCCAACATCAGCTCTGGAGCCTACAAACCTCAGGAGCCAGCGGCATGGGGGCCTTATCGGCTGATCGCCCACGTGCCTAGCAGCGAGTTGGGCAACTACCTCAACGACGGGCCGGACAGCGACGTGTTCAAGTACAAGTTTGCCGATAACAGCGACTTGGTGACCTTTGGGTTTACCTATTACTACTATGTCGCTGCGTACGACGACGAGTCGGGCGAGATCAACGGTCAGCCCTTCAGCTCGCTGGAGACGCATCGGCACAACTTTAACGGCCGCGATGGGTTGTGGAAGGGCACGTACCACTACGCGACCGCTAGTTCGTTTTTCCCGGCCAGCTTGGAGGGGCAAAAGGACATTGGCGCGCCGTTTATACTCAAAGCGCCGCTGGCCGATGCCGGCGAACTTACGAGCGGTGATCTCGCCATCCGCGTGGTGCCCAATCCCTATAAGAAGGGCGCGCTACACGATACGGGCACCGAGCACAAGATGCTCTTCATCAACCTGCCGACCGGTACCAAGATCACCATCTTCGACGTGGCTGGGCAGGTCATTGACGTGCTCCATTTCGACAGTACCAACCCGTTCGACGGCACGCTGTTTTGGGACATGTTTTCCAAGGACGGCATCGAAGTAGCCAGCGGACTGTACATCTACGTGGCCGAGTACCCGGGCGGGACGCAGACCGGGCACTTCGCCATTCTGCGCTGAACCGAACAGGGGAGACTGTGAAAATGAAAGTGTTAAAACTCATTGCAGTGGTGGGGTTGGCCTGCTTGCTGGCACAACCTGGAGTCGCCGATGTGCGCAAGTCTGGCCTGACCGGTGCCGCTTTTCTCAAAATCGGCGTGGGGGCTAGGCCGGTCGCGCTCGGCTCGGCCTATACGACCGTGGCCGGCGACGTCCACCAGCTATTTTGGAACCCAGCCGGCACGGCCTTAAGCGGCGGCGAAAGCCAAGTGCTGCTGTCGCACAACTCGTGGATCGCGGACTTGTCGCACGACGCCATTGGCTTCACGCGCGATATGGGCGATATGGGCACCTTGGGCATTGGCGTAGTGACGCTCGGGTTGAGCGACATTGCCGCCGACCGCGACTTGGTGCCGCAGTTCGTGCTCGATGCGGGAACGTTCGAGCCCAACGACACCGAGTCCTCGGGCACCTACAGTTACCGCGATTTGGCCGTGGGCGCGACGTGGGCGCGCAACATCACCGACAGACTCGACTTAGGGGTGACCGGCAAGATCGTCAGCCAGACCATCGATGGCGTCAGTGCCACCGCGTATGCGGCTGATTTCGGCGCGCTCTACCGCGTCAATTCCACGTACACCATCGGCGCTCGGATCAACAATCTGGGCAGCGATCTGACGTTCTACGACATCGGCGCGCCGCTGCCGCTGATATTTAGCATTGGCGCGGCGGCCGCCATCCTCGACGACCCAGACAGCGGCATGAAGGTTACTTTGCTCGCCGATGCCACCAAACCGCAAGATGCCGAGCAGCTCGTGTACGCGGCGGCCGAGGTGGAGCTTTTCGACATGCTCAGCCTCCGCTCCGGCTACAAGCTCAACTACCAGGGCGTAGAGGACGACAAAGTCGATGAGGTCAGCGGCGCAGTCGTCCCGGCTGGCCGCAGCGAGGAGGGCCTGACGGCTGGGCTGGGCCTCGAATTGAGTATGGCCACGGTCGATTACGCCTTCACCTCGTTTGGCATCCTCGACAGCGTGCATCAATTTTCCTTGCAGTTTCGCTTCTGAGGCTGCGTTGCGATTCGCTAAGACAAAAAGCCTCCGGGGCCTCTGGGCCTTGGGGGCTTTTTTCACGTAGCGGCAGCATCCGCTAATTATTTGGAGGGAGGGATCCTATGGCAACTAAGCCCGTGCCGCATGAGGTGATACCTTGTGATCGGCTGCCGGCAGGGCAGTACCGCGATCTACCCGAGCCGCCCCATTGGCGCAAGCTAGTGGGGCCGAGCATTCTGCTCTTGGGGCTTTCGCTGGGCAGTGGGGAGTTCGTGCTCTGGCCCTACATAACTTATAAGTTCGGCTTCGTGGTGTTCTGGGCCTGCATGGTGGGGGTGCTGACCCAGTATTTCATCAACATGGAGATCGAGCGCTGGACCTTGGCTACCGGCGAGACGGCGGTGACCGGTTTTTGCCGCCTATGGTCGGGCTGGGCTGGGGTATTTCTCTTGTGCAATGTGGTCCCGTGGATGTGGCCGGGCTGGGCGTCTGGGGCGGCGACCATCCTGACTTGGGAGTTTGGCGGCGACGAGAGCGTGCGGGTCGGCTATTCGATCGCGAGCCTGTTATTGGTCGGGTTGGCGCTGAGTTTGGGGCCGGTGGTGTACCGCACGGTGGAGCGGATTCAGACGGTGCTGATCGCGGCGGTGCTGGTCTTGCTGTTGGTCATTTTCTTTTTGGTAGTAGAGCCTAGCCATGTGTGGGATTTGTGTAAGGGCATCGTCAATATCGGCCATATCCCAGAGGAGATGGAGTTGCCGCTCTTTTTGGGAGCCTTGGCCTTTGCTGGTGCTGGCGGGACGATGAATTTGGCGCAGAGCGATTTCGTCCGCGACAAAGGCTATGCAATGGGTGCGTACGTGGGGCGATTGACCAGCCCGCTGACTGGGCGGGAAGAGGCCGTGGACGAGATCGGCTACCACTTCGAGCAGACGCCGGAGAACATGCGGCGCTGGCGCGGCTGGTGGCAGGCGGCCAATCGCGAACACTTGGTCACCTTCTACGCGCTGTCGGCCCTGTCGCTGATGCTGCTGTCGCTTATTGCCTACGCCACTACGCGGCAGGCGCCTGGGTTGGAGCAGGGCTTGGGGTTTATCGGCACCGAGGGCGACTTTATCGCGCAGGAGCGCGGCAGCTTTTTCAAACACCTCTTCAACTGGATGGGCATCGCCATTTTGCTGACGACCGAGCTGGGGTTGTTGGACGCCTGCGCTCGCATTTCCACCGACATCGTCAAGACCAACTGGCTGCGCTCACACGCCAAGTGGACGCGGAACCGGCTCTACTTCCTCCTGCTGTGGGCACAGATTCTCTTCGGCATACTGATTATGCTTTCGGACTACAACAAGCCGGTGCAGTTGCTGGTCTTGAGCGCCTCGCTCAACGCGGGGGTTATGCTGCTGTATTCGGTATTGCTCTTGTGGCAAAACAACCGCGTGCTCAAAGGGGCGCTGGCCATGCACCCGGTGCGCTTTGTGGCCTTGATTTGGGCCTGCGCCTTCTTTGGCTATTTCACGTTTGTCACGCTGCGGGGGCAGTTGCCTAAGCTCTGGGGGTGAGGGCGTTTGGTACTGCTATTTCATTTGGGATACAGCGGCGGCGATGCGCCACAGGAGGAACCTATAGATAGGTTGCCGTGCAGACCCAGTTAGATTTATTAGTGGGTACCTTATGGAGGAAACTAGAAAATGAAAAAATTGCCACGGATTACTCTCGACCCCGCGGTCATGGGCGGCAAGGCATGTATTCGCGGGCTACGGGTGACGGTTGGAACCGTCGTGGGGCTTTTGGCAGCCGGCCGGTCGCCCGAAGAGATTCTGAAAGCGTACCCTTACCTTGAACCGGAAGATATAGATCAGGCTCTGGCCTATGCAGCGTGGCGAGTTGAAGAACGAGAAGTTGCACTGGCCACCCTATGAGCGTGGAGCACCACGGATGGTCGGCAGTCCATTGGAGCGAACATTATGGATGATCCAAAAAAAGATCAGAATGAAGGTATTACTGCAATTTCGGTGCAGGGCTTCAAGTCGATTGCAGCAGAGAGCCGGATTGAAGTTCGTCCACTGACGATCTTGGCAGGTGCGAACAGTTCTGGCAAGTCGAGTATAATGCAGCCCCTGTTGCTGATGAAGCAGACCCTTGAAGCGAGTTACGATCCCGGGCCGCTCTTGTTGAATGGCCCCAATGCGAAATTTACGTCCGCCAACCAATTCATTTCGCGGTTGCAGAAAAATTCTGATGGCCAGGCATTCAGCATCGGAATAGAACACGCGAAAGGTAGGACGCTTAAAGTTGTATTTTCTCTCTCAAAGAATCAGACGCTTGAAATTGAAAAAATGGTCATTGGAGAGGACAAACATTCCCTTTGCTTAACGCCGAATCAAAAAAATGATGATTTAGAGAACGCTATCCTAACATCTCGGTTGGAAAAAATAAGATGGCCTAAACAAATTAAGCCTTCGCTATCTGTTGTTAAAAACCGATGTTTTCTCGACGTCAATTTTGAGGGAAGACATGTTGTCGGAATATATTATGAGGTTTCTGAGACAGGAGGTTTTTCTGAACCTTATAGTAAAAATCTGCACAGCATGATCCATATCCCCGGGCTGCGCGGCAACCCCGAACGCGTTTATCCTAGGACGGCCACAGGCCCTCATTTCCCAGGCATATTTGAAAATTACGTCGCTACTATTATCGAACAGTGGCAACAAAAAGAAGATGACCGACTACAAGCCCTTGAAGCGATACTTTCAGCTCTTGGCCTAACTCGGGAAATTTCTGTCAAAGGCGTTAATAATACGCAAATTGAGTTGCAGGTTGGGCGGCTACCAGAAGCAGAGCCAAACGGAGCAGACCTCGTAAATATCGCCGATGTTGGCTTTGGCGTCTCGCAAGTGTTGCCCGTGCTCGTCGCGCTTTTGGTTGCCGAGTCAGGGCAACTCTTATATCTCGAACAGCCGGAACTGCATTTGCACCCGAGAGCGCAGTATGAGTTGGCAAAAATTTTGGCGGATGCCGCAAAGCGTGGCGTGAGATTAGTCGTGGAGACCCATAGCTCGTTGTTGTTACTTATGATCCAGACCTTGATGGCGAAGGGGGACCTAGAGCCTGATTTGGTGAGGCTACACTGGTTCTCGCGCAACCCCGAAGACGGAACGACGGCAATTCAAAGTGCTGATCTGGATGAAAATGGTGCTTTTGGCGATTGGCCAGAGGATTTTGGCGATGTCGAGTTGAAAGCTGAAGGTGCGTATCTCGATGCGGTGGAAGGGATGAAAGAGTACGTAGCGTATTGAGAACTGCGTCAAACAATGTGGGGGAATTAAAGAAAATTGTGTGGGTCAATCCGACACAGGGTGACGAAAAGCCTATTGACTGGCTGCGAGATGGCGCAAAGGCTGAAGAGCATCGTCTATTAGGTGCCTGATTAGCTTTAAGGAATGGAATTGGCTACGTCATATAGAAAAAGGCACTGCGCTAGCCGAGTAAGCCTCCGGGTGTTGTGCCCGGGGGCTTTCCCTTTTCTGTTGTTGGCGGTGCTGTTCGTTCCGGTACTGGCCGCCGGCGTGGAGGAAGCACGTCTGCGCCGCACGGTGGAGGTGTTGTCCGCCCCCGCCTCGCGGATGACGGGCTATCCGGGGGCCACGGCGGCCCGCGAGTGGCTGGTCGCCGAGCTAGAGAGCTTAGGGATAGCAGAGATCTACCGGCACGAGTTCCCGGTGTTGGTGCCGATTGACGAGGGGTTCTGGGTCGAATGCGCAGGGGAGCGGCTCGAATTGTTTGGTGTCTGGCCCAATTTGGTGCGGACGCCGACCCTGCCGGTCGAGGGGATTGAGGGTCAGTTGGTGTACGGCGGGGATGGCAGCCGACTCGAAGGGCAGCCGGTGGCCGGGCGGATCGTCCTGCTCGACTATGCCTCGGGCACAGCTTGGGTGGATGCGTTTCACTTGGGGGCCGCGGCCGTGGTGTTCTTGGAATCGGCAGGTACCCATCGCAAGGAGGCCGAGCAGAAATTCCTCGACGTGCCAGCAGACTTGCCTCGGCTCTATGCACGCAAAGACGTGGCGGAACGTTTGCGGGTGCTGGAAAAGTCGCGGGCGCAGGTGCGCTTGCGGGGGCGGATGGCGTGGCGGGAGGTGACCGAGGAGAACCTGATCGCCGTGATCCCCGGGCAAGATGCGACACTGGGGGAGGAGGTCGTCTTCCTCGCCGCGCATTACGATGCCATGTCGCCGGTGCCAGCGTTAGCGCCGGGGGCCGAGCAAGCGGTGAGTGCGGCGGCGCTGTTGGAATTGGCCCGGGGATTTGCCGCGCGGCCGCCCAAGCGCACGGTCGCGTTGCTGTGGACGGCTGGCCACTTCCAGAACATGGCGGGGATGCGCCATTTCGCGCCGTTGCTGCTGGCGGCTGCAGGTCAGCGGGAGGGCGGGGTGGAGGAGACCGCGCTTTTGCGACGACTTAGCGCGCTGGAGACGCGCTTTTTGGTGGGCTTGGATCTGTCGTCGCACAGCCCGCGGCTCGGAGCGTTCAAGCCGCGAGCTCCGTATCGCGTCTCATTGCTCGCGCCGCCCATCACCGATCGGTTGCTAAAGCTGGTAACGGCGTACGAGGATTCTGCGTTGGGGGGCGAGCAGGTGCTGGTCAATGGCCTGAAGCAGGACTTTGCCCGCCAGGGTTTGGGGGGGATGGGGCTGACAGTGCCGTTGGATGCGGCAGTAGCGGCCCTCGCCGGATGCCCGGCGTTGGCCTTTTGCACGGTCAACGACAACCGCGCCCGCTTTGACTCGCCCGATGATGACCCCGCTGCGGTGCGCTTTGACTGGTTGGCCGGTCAAGTTGCGCTGCTGCGGGCCGTGCTGCCCGCGCTCATTGACGACCCGGACTTGGAGCCGTGGGTTTGGGGCAACGATGCGTTTGGCACCATTCGCGGGGAGGTGGTCCACTACGGGCCGCGTAGCTATCTGCCGGATCAGCCGACGGCTGGGGCGTTGGTGCGGGTGCGGTTGCGCCAGCCGACGTTGGCTGGGGTGCGGCCGGATTTTTGGGCGGCGGCGGATGATTCGGGGCGGTTTGCCATTCCCGGGGTTGAGTCGGGTATCATCTACACGAAGCCGGTGCGGTTGGAGGCGTATCGGCTCGATGCGGAGACCGGGGCGGTGACGGATGCGCCGGACTGGGGGATCAATGGGGAGCGCAAGTTGCCGGGGCGTGCGCTGACGGTGCAGATGGATGCCGCCGAGGACGAGGTGCAAATAGTCACTGCACCGCTGCGGGGGACGACGCTATTTGGGATTTTTGATCCGCGCAATTTGTTGACCTTGGAGCGCGTGCAAGCCGTTGACGCGGCGCTGGAAGCCGAGCCGGTGGTGTACGGGGCCTGCCTGCCGCTGACGGCTCCGGAAATGGAGCTATTCAGCTATGAGAATCGGGTGGGGTCGTGGACGGAGCCGGTCGGCGTGATTTTTACACCGCCCGGGGTGCGGTTCAAGGCCGTGATGGCGACGGGCCGCTATGGGTTGGGGCGACGCCTGCTGTTGCTCAATGGGACGGAGGATGTTCCGGGCGGGGTGGGCTATGAGGTTAATGGGAGAGGGCGCATCGTGGAGACGGTGTATCGGGTAGCTGCCGATATGCACATGCTCAATGGCGAGCGGATTGACCGGCTGGAGCGACACGGTGTGCGCAATGAGCGGCTGACGGCCTTTCACGAGCGGTCGGCCGGGTTGTTGGCAGAAGCAGCAGCGGCGCGCGCCGAGCACCGGCACCGAGACTTTGTCGATCGGGCGCGGCGCGCTTGGGCACTGGCTGCGGCGGCCTATCGGGACGTGGAGCGAACGCAAGCTGGGGTGGTGCAGGGTGCGCTCTTTTTGTTGGCCGTGCTGATTCCCTTTGCCCACTTTGCCGAGCGGTTGGCGTTTGGGTTTGCCGATTTGCGGCGGCAGGTATTGGGGTATTTCGCGCTCTTTCTCATTGGCTTTGTCGCCCTGCGCTATGTGCATCCGGCCTTTGAGTTGTCGATCTCGCCGGCGATCATTCTGCTTGGCTTTGTCATCTTGGCACTGGGGATTTTGGTCACGGCGTTGGGGATGTCGCGGTTAAATCGGGAGTTGCAGGCGTTGGGCGCTAGGCGCGGTCAGATCGCGGTGCAGCGGTCGGGCGCGGTGCTGACGTCGGTCGCCGTGGGGTTGGCGCATTTGCGGCGGCGGCCGTGGCGCACGGGGCTGACCTGCGCGACGCTGGTGCTGTTGACCTTTTCCGTGCTGTCCTTCACGTCGATCCGCGCTGCGCTACACACGAATTGGATTGCGATTGGCGCGGACGCGGCATACGAGGGGGCGTTGGTGCGGATGCCGGGCTGGCAGGCTATGGAGATGGAAGGCTACGACCTGTTGCGCGATTGGTTTGGCGACGAGCAGGTTGCGCCGCGGGCGTGGCTGTCGGTAAAATCGCTGGTGTCGTCCTATCGAGTCGAGCGAGATGACGAGGAGGGGCGAGCGGTTGGGGTCTGGGGGTTTGTTGGGTTGGTGGCGCAAGAGGAGGATTTGCTCGGGCCAGAGGTGGTGGCCGGGCGGTGGCTGCGGCTCGGGGAAGAAGACGCCTGTCTGCTGCCGGTGGGGTTGGCGGATTCTTTGGGGGTCAGCGCCGTGGGCTTGGGACAGGAGCGAGTGCGGGTTTTTGGAGAAGTGTTTCGGGTCGTTGGGTTGCTTGCAGATGACGCGCTGGACCGGCTCGATCTGAATGGCGAGCCGCTGACCCCGTTGGATCCAGAGGCGCAACAGCCCTCGGAAGCGGCAGTAGGACGCGAGCAGGGAGGGAAGTTGCGGCCGTTTGCCCATTTGCCCGCATCGGCGACGCCGGTCTTGCCGTTTGCCGCGCTGATGCGCTGGGAAGGGGTGCGGCTGGCGTCGGTGGGGATCCGGTTGGATGGGACCACGGAGACAACTCGCAGTGCGCTGATAGAGCTGGCGGAGACGTTGGATTTGAACCTGTTCGCCGGCCTCGGAGGGCAGCGCTTGCTCGTCAATTCGGTTGGGGTGGCGTCAGTGTCGGGATGGGGATCGCTGATCGTGCCGCTGCTGATCGCTGGGTTGATCGTGTTCAACACCATGCTCGGGGCCGTGTACGAGCGGACGCAGGAAATCGGCACCTTTAACGCGGTCGGCTTAGCCCCCGGCCACGTTAGCGGGCTGTTTATGGCGGAAGCAGTGGCTTTAGGGGTGGTCGGCACGGTTGCAGGGTATTTGCTAGGGCAAGGCGCGGCGCAGCTTTTGAACCAAGGGGGATTTTTGCCCGGCTTGGAACTGAATTATTCGTCGCTAGGGGCGGTGCTCACCGTTGGCGCGATCGCACTGTTGGTGGTGGCGTCGGCGCTCTATCCGGCGCGCATGGCCGGGCGGATCTGTACGCCGGGGATTGAACGGCGGTGGAAGCTGCCGGTCGTCGTGGGCGAGCACTTGCACGTCCAACTGCCCTTCTCGCTGGCGCGGCGCGAAGCCCTCGGTATGGCGGCGTTCCAAGCGGAATCGTGGGCGGCGAATCAGGAACAGTCGATCGGCGCGGGATTTTACGTCGAAGCCCTGCAGGTGGAGCAGGTGGGGGAGAAGGTGCGCGTAGCGGCTCAGGTGTGGTTAGCGCCGTTTGACCAAGGTGTGGTGCAAAAGACCGTGATGGAGATAGGGCCGGGGACGGATCCGCACTATTGCGACATCCACGTTGACTTGGCGTTGGTAGCTGGCGATCTGGCGACGTGGCAGCGGGTGGTGCGCACCTTTTTGGACGATGTGCGCAAGCAGTTCTTGATCTGGCGGACCTTGGAAGCGGATAGTCGCCGCTACTACGCCGAGCAGTTGCCGCAGTGGGAGCGGGCGTGAGCATGGCCGCGTTGCGCTTGGCATTGCTCATCACCGGTATCACGGTCGCGAGTGGGTGGTTGCTCCAGCGCGTCGAATTGCTGTACAACGGACCGCATTTGGCCGGGGCCGGGAGTATGCCAGGGGCTCAGGTCTTTCTCGCCGTGCCCTTAGGGGCTTTGGCGGCCGTTACCTTAGTGCGTCGCTTGCTCGGCCCCGGGGATCGGGCAGTACTTTACGCCGCGCTGGTAATTGGGGTGTCGGCGACCGCTTCCGGCCTAATGCACCGCTTTCTGCCGGGCTTGGTGACGGGTTTTTACGGGGGTTTTGCCCAGCCGACCGGCCCCTATTATCGCTTCCTGCAAGTCGTCCCGGACTGGCTGGTTCCGGGTGGTCCGAATGAGGCACCGGCCATCGGGGCGTTTGAAGGTGGGGCAGCCGTGCCTTGGGGGGCGTGGCTGTGGCCGTTGGCGATGTGGACTGCGTTTTTCGGCGCGTTTTTTCTGACCTGCTTTTGCTTGGTGTGGCTGCTGCGGCAACGCTGGCTGGAGACCGAGCGGTTGGGGTTCCCATTGCTGGAAGTACCCCGCGCCCTCATTGCCGGAGATCTGTTCGGACAGCGGCTGTTTTGGTGGGGCGCGTTGGTGCCGGGCGCGTTGTTGGGGATCAATGGGTTGCACCACTACGCACCGAAAGTGCCGGAGATCGTCACGGGTTTGGATATGGCTCATTTCCTGCTCGACGATCCGTGGAAAGCCATGGCACCCTTTGAGTCGCCGTTCTACTTCGACTTTGTCCCTTTGTTGGTGGGCGCGGCTTTTCTCGCGCCGGTGGAAGTGTCGTTCAGCACGTGGTTTTTCTATCTGCTCACCCGCGTGCAATTGTTGTTGGCCCATTTTCTCGGACGCCTCGAATATCGCGGCGACTTCATCCCCGGGCATGGGTCGCCGTGGCTAGATTGGCCGAGTCACTTTCCTTTTTTTATGACGCAGGCGCGCGGCGGCTTGTTGTTTTTGGGGCTGTTCAGCCTGTGGTCGGCGCGGCGCGCTCTGGCGGCGGCGCTCTCTTGGCGCAGCCGGGCGACGTGGGGGCTGGTGGTCGGGCTGCTGGTGCTGTGGGCGTGGACTACGGCTTTGGGAGTGCCGCCGCTGATGGGCATCGCGGCGTTATTGCTGGTGTTGCTGTTGGCGTTGACGTTTGCGCGGCTGCGGATCGACGGGGGCCTGCCCATTGTGGGAATGCCGCAGATTGTGGGCTACCTGTTCTTCGTGGCGTTGGGGACCGGGGCCGGGCATTTTGCCGATGCGACCTACATGGGCTTTGGCTTTTTGGCGGTGTTTGGCTTTACGATGATTGGGATCTGGCCCGCCCTGCAATTTGAGGGGCTGAAGTTGGCCGAGATGCACGGGGTGTCGCCGCGCCGCTTGATTTGGGGGATGGCTTTGGGGTTGGGCGTTGGGCTGGGGGCTGGCTATGTGTTTTCGCTGGAAACGATCTACGAGCACGGGCTGTTCGCCTTGCAGGAACAGGGCGGCGCGCGGTCTGAAGCGCGCATTGGCCGTTACTACAACTACTTGTTCAAAGACGCGGGCATAGTGGATGGGGGCACGGACTGGGTGCGCTTGGGATTTCACGCGGCCGGGGCGGGTTTTACCTATTTCTTGGCGTTGATGCGCCAGCACTTTCTCCGCTGGCCCTTGCATCCGATGGGCTTTGTGTTTGGCACGGGGTTTGGCTGGCTGGTGTGGGGGTCGGTGTTGTGCGGCTGGCTGTGCAAGTGGCTGGCGGTGCGCTACGGTGGGGCACAAACCTATCGGCGGGTTATGCCGTTTTTCTTGGGGATGATTTGCGGGGAGGTCGCGCTGCGGCTGTTGTGGGCTACGGTCGCGCTGTGGCAGGGCGAAATGGGGGGAGGATACCGGCCGTGATGACCGATGAGCTGACTAGCTACCGCGACTTGATGCAGCCCCCGACGCGCTATCGCGAGGGCTTTACTGTGCGCACTGTGGCCGGGGCGTTCTTCGTCGGCTTTATCATGATGCCCGGTGCCATTTACATGGGCCTGATTGCCGGCGCATCATTCGGCGCGGCAGCCGAGTGGGTGACCATCATCCTGTTTTCCGAGCTGGCGCGGCGTTCCTTTTCTTCGCTGACGCGCCAGGAGATTTACCTGATCTACTACATTGCCGGTGGCTTAGCTGGCGTCATCGGCGGCACCATGCTGGCCGGCGGGCCGTTTGGGCAGTTGGTGTGGAACCAGTACCTGGCGCAGTCGCAAGCCGCGGCCGGCTTTGGCATTGCCGAGCACATCCCGGAATGGGTCGTGCCGCCGGTCGGTTCAGATGCGCTGGTCGGGCGCAGCTTTTTGCATCGGGCGTGGATTCCGCCGGTGATCGTGCTGGTCGCCTCGCAGGTTTTGTCGCGGGTCGAGTGGTTCACGCTTGGCTACATCCTCTTTCGGGTCACGTCCGATGTGGAGCGCTTGCCCTTCCCGTTGGCACCGGTCGCTGCGCAGGGGGCGACGGCCCTTGCCGAGGGCGACGAAGGGCGCGATAGCTGGCGCTGGCGGGTTTTCTCGGTGGGCATGGGGATTGGTTTGCTGTTCGGCGCGGTGTACGTGGGCTTGCCCGCGTTGACTGGGTTGATCGCCAGCGATCCCATTGTCCTGCTGCCCATTCCCTGGATCGACCTGACGAGGACTACGCAGGACATTTTGCCGGCCGCGCCTTTGGGTATTGGCACGGACTTGGGCTTGGTGCTGTTGGGGATGGTGCTGCCGTTTTGGATCGTCGTTGGCACGTTTGCCGCGGCCATGGTCCACGCTTTGGGCAGCCCGATTCTCTATCACGTCGGTGTGCTGACGCATTGGCGGCCGGGCATGGACGCGATTCTGACGAATTTCGCCAACGACATCGACGTGTGGATGAGCGTGTACATTGGCGCGGGAGCGGCTGTGGGTGTGATTGGCTTGGTGCAGGCCGTGCTGTCGGTGCGGGCCGCGCGCCGTCAGGGTGGGCACCGCCCGTTGCAAGATAAGCCTGCCGGGCGGGGCGACTTCCCGTTGTGGATAGCGATTGTCGGATATGCGCTATCGACGCTGGCCATGATCTGGCTCTGCGTGTTGCTCCTAGAAGACGACGAGTTTCCGCTGATCTTTTTGCTGCTCTTCGGCTTCGTGCTGACGCCGTTGATTTCGTACGTCAATGCACGCATGGCCGGGTTGACGGGTCAGTTGGTCAGCTTCCCGCTGCTGCGCGAAGGCGCTTTTATATTGAGCGGCTACAAAGGCATCGATATATGGTTCGCGCCCATTCCATACGCCGACCACGGCCGGCGCGCCCAGCTCTTCCGCGAAGTGGAACTGACCGGGACGCGCTTCTCGTCGATTATCAAGGCCGAGCTGTTGCTGTTGCCGCTGAGCTTGGTCTGCGGCTTTGTCTTTTGGTCGCTGGTCTGGCAGATGGAGCCCATTCCCTCGCCGACCTTCCAATACGCGCAGACGTATTGGCACCTCATCGCGCTGCGTCAGTGCTTGTGGTACTCGGCGACTTTGGGCGGAGAGACGCTTTTTGACCAGGCGATTAAGGGATGGTGGATCGCGGGGAGTTTTGTGCTGGCCGGGGGGACGTTTGGGGTTATGTCGTGGTTGGGGTTGCCGATTTCGCTGGTGTACGGGTTTGTGCGCGGCCTTGGGGGCCTGCCGCATTTGCTGATCCCGGAGATGGCCGGTGCCCTGCTGGCTCGCTATTGGCTGGAGCCGCGCTTTGGGGCGCAGCAGTGGCGGCAATACGCGCCAGTGTTGTTGGCTGGATACGCCTGCGGCATGGGTTTGGTGGGCATGTCGGCGGTGGCCATTGCCTTAATATCCAAGTCGGTGACCCAATTGCACTATTGAGGTCCGTCAGCCGCGCAGGGCTTGACGGAGGCCGAAAGCGCGTTTGACCCAGCGGCTTTTATATCCCACCACCGCGTAGTACGGCGCGAGGTCGCAGCCAAAGCCGCGCTTGAAAAAGGCGATGCTCGGTATATTGGCGCCGACGAAGTCAAAGCAGTTGTGAGCGACCGTGTCCCAGTACTGCCAGTACAACAGCGAGATTGCGCCCGTGTGGTTGTACGCGGGGTCGGCTCCTGCGGCCCAGGCATAGGTGGTGTCGAAGCCCTCGACAAAGGCGACGACCGCGGCCGTCCCGTCCGAGGAGGCGATTTCGTACGCTTGGGCCAGACCAGCCTCCAAGGCTGCGGCGACAAAGCACTCGGCTGTGGCTGCGGCGACCGGGGGGCCGCCGGCTTGGTTGGCGTAGATGGCCTCGTACTGCTGCCGAAAGAGCGCGACATCGCTGGTGGGCCGCAGTTGATAGCCGAGTTTTTCAGCCTTGCGAATGGCGGTGCGCGTGCGGCGCTCGGTCCGTTCCCATAGTGCGTTACTATCGCCGAGAGGTAGCCGATAGGTATAGCGCAGGTGCGCGTCCCAGCCCTGCCAAGTGAAGGGGCGCACATCGGCGATGGCCGGTGCGTGGGTTAGGAAGACGCGGTCGTAGTGCTTGGCGAGATAGTCCATCAGGTGCGCGCAAGCGCGGTGTTGGGCCGCTTCGCCTTTGGCCGGTCCTTTGCCGGCGACTGGGGCGAGGAGCAGGCCGGTATAGGGCGTTAGCTCGGGGGTTTCGAGGCGGTAGAGGCCCATGCGCCGACGGGCTAGGCCGCAGAGGCCAGCGACGAGGCGATCGTTGCGGTAGCAACCGAGACGATGGACTTGATCGCCGGTGGCGGTCGCAGCACAGCGGAGCCACGCGCTAGTGGAAAATACAGTGCCGCCTACGGCTTGGCGGACGAAGGCGTCCCAAGCAGTGTCGTCGGCGACGAGGCGGATTTCAAAGGTGTCGGCCACAGGAGATTTCGCGGTTGGGATTCAATGTGCGAGGTAAATTGGGGCAGGAGGGGCGATTGCGCCGGTAGTGGGCTATTTTGAAATATAGGAGGGTGTTGGCTCGATTGCCAAGGGAGGCTTGCATTCCGGGTATTTGCCGCTGAGTTCAGCCCATGCACCTGAGGATCCTAGCCGTCCGAATCGATCCCCTTCGACCCGCCGCTATCTTGAAAAAAGCTTGTATTTTAAACATAAGTGTACTATATATTGAAACCGTTTGCCGCACTCGTTTATATTTTCCCCGGCAGCGCAGACGTGCAGGGCAAACGCACCCATCGGACTCCATAGGGGCGTCTTTTATTTTGGGAATTAGCTGGCCGCTGTCGCCGCCAACTAAGGAGGCCACCATGCGCGGCCGGCCCCATCCACCTCGTCGCAGAATCAGAATCCTACCGAAAATCCACTCTCTCACCAAGCAGGTATCCCCATGCTGCGCGTCCTTGTGATCCTACCCCTCACCCTGATTGCCTGCTCGTCGGATAAGCCCGCAACCACGGCCTTCCTCGATGTGGATCTGTCCGCCGATCCCCAGCAAGCTCAAGACCGGCCAGGCTCTCAAGTGAGCGATCTGAATGCGGCTGCACCCAAAACCCGGACCGGCTCTTCGGCTTGGATAGAGCCGTCGCCTGCCACGTTTTCTTTTACCGCAGACGATTCGGCTTGGAAGACCTTTACGGTTGGCACCTCTTCTGATCTGGATAGCGTCTTGGTCGTGGTCAATCCGACCGGCAAAGATAGGGCCTTAGAAGTAGCCGGGGGCAGCACCCCGCCGTCGCGAAATTACTGTCCTGCCGAGGGCAATGATAATCCTGCAAGAGCGCGGCGCAACGGGTGGTCATTGCACTTGTCTGCCTGTCAAGCAGGCGAGACGGAGATCGTCATATTCGATTACGAGCAAACAGAATTAGCTCGCTATGCCGTCCAAGTCGCTGAAGCCAAAGCCCAGACCGGCTCTTCGGCTTGGCTAGAGCCGTCGCCGGCCACGTTTTCTTTCACCGCAGACGATTCGGCTTGGAAGACCTTTACGGTTGGCACCTCTTCTGATGTGGATAGTGTCTTGGTCGTGGTCAATCCGACTGGGAAAGATAGGGCGTTAGAAGTGGCCGGGGGCAGCACAGCGCCGTCGCGAAATTACTGTCCTGCCGAGGGCAATGATAGTCCTACAAGAGCGCGGCGCAACGGGTGGTCGTTGTACTTGTCTGTCTGTGGAGCAGGCGAGACCGAGATCGTAGTCTATGACTTCGAGGGGGTTGAACTAGCCCGCTATACCATTGAGGTGGCGGAACAGTTTGAGTCGCTGTCGGATTATCCTGAGCACTGGATGGACGACTTGCCCGACCATGCCGTCTTCAATATCGAATTAGTATTTCTTGACGACTTCCCTCAGTGGCAAAAGGACGAAATGCGATGGGCCGCGGACCTGTGGGAACTGGCATTTACCGATGAGCTTCCCGATGCAGATATTGATGATTTGCAGGCCAGGATGCCGTTTAATGATATCGCCTTCCCCTGCGGCGATCATTTTATAGAGGAGCCGAGTGGAGTTATTGACGACGTAAAAGTTTACGTAGCAAAGTATGAGAGGTCTTGGTTCTTGGCTGTTGGCGGTCCTCAATTGGATCGAATAGTGGATCGGACGACGGTGTTAGGATGTATAGAGGTGGCAGATGAACTTTACCACATCGACCAGGTTTTTGCCCATGAGCTAGGGCACGTTCTTGGAATTGGAACAAGCGGATTTGTCTATGACACTAATAGCGAGCATCACGTCATTGCTAGCAGTACCCTTTATTATGAATATGCTCCCGGAACGGCTGAAAGCGATAAACGGGATACACACACATACCTTATAGCACCAGAAGCTCAGCGCGCTTTCAAGGAGATGGGAGATTGGCCGACTGAAGAGATTCCACTTGCCGGGGGACATTGGGCGCAATATCCACTCGGCAACTCCGTCATAGCCCTTGGAAACAGGACTATTTTTGAACCTAGAATAACCAAAGTCGATCTCGGTCTCTTATCGGATCTTGGCTATCCCGTCGGCAATTCGCCAACCAAGCCTGTTTATTTTTTACGGGCAGTGCCATTTGCTAATGGAGAGTACGAGATCGAAGGCTGGAACTTGGCAGTTCAGCATCCCCGATGGTTTAGTGGCAAGCCTGTGGCTGGTCCTAATGCATGGTGCGGCGTTGGGCGGGATCTACGGTAGCCAAGATCATACCACCAACCACCATAAAAGGCTTGATGGCACTCGCCGAGGGGAAGTGGGCGACCGTCATCGACAACCTCGAAGACTAGCCTTTATGGGTAGTGGGCTACATCGCTTGACATTCCCCTTGGTGCGCCATATATTGAAATTTTTATAAGTTGAAAGCTAACTGCTTGGATTACTTAGGTTTAATGACAATGAGCGCGCCGTTCCAGTTCCCGCGTATTTTCCGCCCGACGCCAGTGTGGGCGCGCCTCCGACTTCTCCTCCTCGACCTACTGCTTATTATTGACCGGCCGGTCAAGTAGGCTTCGCCCCTCGTTCCACTTTAACAGCCCAATTAACGGACGAAGCCGCTGCACAGCATAGGCTGTCAGCTAACTATGTCTATCAAACAATCTCAACGCCCTCAGTGAAGGAGAATTTTCATGCAGATGTACTACGACAACGACGCCAATCTCGATCTGCTTTCGGACAAGACCGTGACCGTCATCGGCTACGGCAGCCAGGGTCACGCGCATTCGCTCAATCTGTCGGAGAGCGGCGTCAAGGTGGTGGTGGGCCTGCGCGCGGGTAGCCAGCGGCGCGCTGAAGCCGAGGCCGCCGGGCTGGAGGTAGCCGACGTGGCCGAGGCCAGCAAGCGAGGCGATATCGTGGTGATCCTGATCAACGACGAGGTCCAGAAGGCCGTGTACGAAGCCGATATCCGCCCCAATCTCGAAGCGGGCAATGCCCTCGCCTTTGCCCACGGGTTTAACATCCACTTTGGGCAGGTGGTGCCGCCGGCCGATGTCGATGTGTTCATGGTCGCGCCGAAAGGGCCGGGGCACTTGGTGCGCCGCGTGTACCAGCAGGGAGGTGGTGTGCCGGGTCTGTTGGCCGTTTACCAAGACGCCACCGGCCGAGCGCACGAGGTCGGCTTGGCCTATGCCAAGGGGATCGGCTGCGGCCGGGCCGGGGTTATTGAAACGACCTTCCGCGAAGAGACCGAGACCGACTTGTTCGGCGAGCAGGTGGTGCTGTGCGGCGGTTTGACCGAGCTGATCCGCGCTGGGTTTGACACGCTCGTCGAGGCCGGCTACCAGCCCGAGGTCGCTTATTTCGAATGCCTGCACGAGGTCAAGCTGATCGTCGATCTGATTTACGAGGGCGGCATCGCCAACATGCGCTCGTCGATTTCGGATACCGCGGAGTTTGGCGACTTGACGCGCGGGCGACAGGTGATAACCGAGCAGACGCGGGCGGAAATGAAGCAGATTCTCGCCGATGTGCAGAATGGCCACTTTGCGCGGGAATGGCTGGCCGAAAACCAAGTGGGCCGCCCGGTGTACAATGCGATCAAGCGCCGCGATTCCGAGCACCTGATCGAGACCGTCGGCACCCGGCTGCGCGCGATGATGAGCTGGCTGGACGACAAATAACAAATAGGAAAACCTTGAGAGGAGGTGAGCGCGATGGAACCCCGACTTAGCGAGTTGAGTTCCGACCCCGACCTTTGGTCGGTAGGCGGTCTCTGCACGGCTGGAGGGGACCGTCTGCCGCTTGTACCACCTCATCCGTCCAGCTAGAAAAGAACACATCATGGCTGATGCAAATCGCGTATATATTTTCGACACCACGCTGCGGGACGCCGAGCAGACGCCCGGTGCCTCGCTGACGGTGCGGGAAAAGCTGGAAGTCGCCCACCAGTTGGCGCGGCTGAAAGTCGATATTATCGAGGCCGGCTTTCCGGTTTCCTCCAACGAGGATTTCGAGGCCGTGCGCTGCATTGGGCAGGAGATCGAAGGGCCGGTAATCTGCGGACTGTCCCGCGCCGTGCTCAAGGACATCGAGCGGGCTGGTGCGGCCCTCCGAGACGCGCCCCGGCCGCGAATCCACACCTTTATCGGCACGTCGGATATTCACCTCGCCGGCCAGTTGCGCAAGGGCCGAGAAGAGGTACTGAAAATGGCGGTGGCCGCGGTGGAACTGGCCAAGTCGTACTGCGACGACGTCGAGTTTTCGCCCATGGACGCCGCCCGCACCGAGCCTAACTACCTCAACGAGGTCATCGCGGCGACGATTGCGGCGGGGGCCACGACTATCAACATCCCCGACACCGTGGGTTATGCCGTACCCGAAGAATTTGGGGCGCTGATTGCGCGGATCATCGCCAAGGTCCCCAACAGTGGAGACGCCATCATCAGCGTCCACTGCCACGACGATCTGGGGATGTCGGTAATCAACACGCTCTCCGCAATCAAGAATGGCGCACGCCAAGCCGAATGCACGATCAACGGCTTGGGCGAGCGGGCCGGCAATTCCTCGTTGGAGGAGATCGTCATGGCGCTAAAGACGCGCCAGGACTACTTCGGTTTTGACACCGAGGTGGTCACCGAGGAAATCATCCCCACCAGCCGGCTGGTCAGTCGCTTGATGGGCATCGCAGTCCAGCCCAACAAGGCGATTGTCGGTGCCAATGCCTTTGCCCACAGCTCGGGCATCCACCAGGACGGAGTGCTCAAGCAGCGCGACACCTTTGAGATCATGGATCCGAAAGATGTGGGGCTGGAGGCCACCGAGATCGTGCTAACGGCGCGCTCGGGACGCGCTGCTTTGCGCCATCGGCTGGAGGTTTTGGGCTACGAGCTAGATCAGGCAAAGCTGGACAAGGTCTACGAGAATTTCTTGGAATTGGCCGACAAGAAGAAGGAGATCTTCGACGAGGACCTGATCGAGATATTCCTCGACGATCCCGGCGAGGGGATAGCCTATTACGAGTTGAAGCATCTGCACGCGGTTAGCTGCACCGGAACCGTGCCCTCGGCGACGGTGCGTTTGATCATCGCCGGTAAGGAGAAGGAGCCTGTGGAGGGATCGGCTCAGGGCGACGGGCCGGTGGACGCTACTTATGAGGCTATTAACCGAGCTCTCGCTAGCCATCCACTAGAAGATAACGATATCCAACTGAAAGATTATGTCATTCGTGCGATCACCTCCGGCAGCCAAGCGCTAGGCGAGGTAACAGTGCATCTGGAGCGGGCCGGGCAAAACGCAAGGGGCCGGGGCGTTTCGACCGACGTTATCGAGGCTAGCGCCAAGGCCTACATCGACGCGCTGAACCGCTTGGGACAGAAGACGCTTGTGAACGAGCACGGTTATCGCCCGAATTGATCAATGTCGACGAGTTGAACCGTCAGGCCCAAAAGAAAACCAAAGAATGACAGTGTAGAGGAGATTGGAGATGGGTAAGACCCTGTTGCACAAGGTTTGGGACGCGCACACCGTGCGCGAGCTGCCCTCTGGGCAGACGCAGTTGTTCGTTGGCCTGCATTTGGTCCACGAGGTGACCAGCCCCCAGGCCTTTCAGATGCTGCGGGAGCGCGGCCTTACCGTTCGCCTCCCAGAGCGCACCTTTGCCACCGTGGATCACATCGTGCCCACGGACTTGGTGCAGCGGCCTTTTGTCGATGACTTGGCCGAGGAGATGATGGACGCGATCGAGCAGAATGCCGCCGAGTTCGAGATTCCGCTTTTTAACATCGACGACCAACGCCAGGGGGTGGTGCACGTCATCGGCCCGGAGTTGGGGCTGACCCAGCCGGGCATGACCATTGCCTGCGGCGATAGCCACACTTCGACGCACGGGGCCTTTGGCGCGGTGGCCTTTGGCATTGGCACTAGCCAAGTCCGCGACGTGCTGGCCACCCAGTGCTTGGCCATGGACCCGCTCAAGGTGCGGCGGATCGAGATCAGCGGCGCGCTGAGCGAGGGGGTGTACGCCAAGGACGTCATCTTGCACATCATCGGCCAGCTCGGGGTCAAGGGCGGCGTTGGCTACGGCTATGAGTACGGTGGTTCAGTCATTGAGGTCATGTCCATTGAAGAGCGGATGACGGTGTGCAACATGTCGATTGAGGGCGGTGCCCGGGTCGGCTACGTCAATCCCGACCAGACGACGTACGACTATCTCAACGGGCGGCTCCATGCGCCGCGCAACTTTGAGCCTGCGGTCGAATGGTGGGAGTCCATGGCCTCGGATGCAGACGCCGAGTACGACGACCTAGTGCAAATCGACGGCCGCGAGATCGGCCCGACTGTGACGTGGGGCATTACTCCGGGCCAATCGGTCGGCATCGGTCAGGCCCTGCCCGAGCTGGACGCTTTTGCCGACGCCGATCGATCCAGCATCGAGGAGGCCTTCGCGTACATGGACTTTGCGCCGGGGCAGAAGATCGCCGGTACCAAAGTGGATGTAGCGTTTATTGGCTCTTGCACCAACGGCCGACTTTCGGATTTGCGCGAGGCCGCTCGGGTTGCTCGCGGGCGCAAGGTGGCCCCCGGCGTTCGCGCCCTCGTGGTGCCTGGCTCGCAGCAGGTGCGGGCCGAGGCCGAGACGGAGGGACTACACGAGATTTTCGCGGAGGCCGGGTTTGAATGGCGGGGAGCAGGCTGCTCCATGTGCTTGGCGATGAACCCCGACAAATTGCAGGGCCGCGAGCTATGTGCCTCGTCGTCCAACCGCAACTTCAAGGGTCGGCAAGGCAGTCCCACCGGCCGCACCCTGCTGATGAGTCCGGCGATGGTCGCCGCGGCGGCGGTGGCGGGTGAGGTGGCGGATGTGCGGGGGTTGGTGGGGTAGAGGAGGAGAGACAATGGAAAATTCGAGTGTGATTAAGACGATAAGCGGCTGCGGCGTGGTGGTGCGCGGAGCTGATATCGATACCGACCGCATCATCCCGGCTCGCTTTTTGCGGACGGTGACCTTTGAGAATTTGGGGGGCCATGCCTTTGAGGACGATCGCGCGGCCGGCGACCATCCCTTTGACCAAGCGCGCTTCCAAGGGGCGTCGATCCTGTTGGCCAATGCCAATTTTGGCTGCGGGTCCTCGCGTGAACACGCGCCGCAGGCGCTGATGCGCTGGGGGATCAAGGGCTTTGTCGCCGAGTCCTTTGCCGAGATTTTCTTTGGCAACTGCATCGCCATGGGGCTGCCGTGTGTGCGGGTGGCAGCCGAGGATATGCAGGCGTTGATGGCCGCGGTCGAGAGCGATCCGGCGCAGGAGGTGGCTATCGACCTCGAAGCGCGGCAGGTGCGCTGGGCCGGCGGCCAAGTTGCAGCCGATATTGCCGACGGCCCGCGCGAGCAGTTTCTCAAGGGGAGCTGGGATTCGCTGGGCCAGCTTTTGGACGCCGGCGACCAGATTGAGAGCACCACGCGGAAGCTGCCGTACGTAGCGGGGTTCTGAAGAAGGTGATAAGATGGCGGACGGAAAGTTACCAACCCATTAGCCCGGGTGCTGATACCGACGACCGCTTTGCTGTTTTTGGCTTTTGTCACGGCAACTGTTATATGCGGGATTCTAATAGCGGCAGGGTTGGTGTTCGTGGTGTTGATCCTCACAGCCGGCGTGATGTTGCTATATGCCGCTGTTAGAATCGTGGTCACAGGACCGCGCTATTTTGCCAATTGGAACGAGAAAAGAGGGAGATAATAATTGCACAAAATCGCCGTAATACCCGGAGACGGAACAGGGCCTGAAGTCGTGGTCGAGGGGCTGAAAGCACTCGACGCCGTAGCCGCCAAACAGGGATTCAAATACGAGACCGTAGAATTTGATTTTGGCGGTGATCGCTACTTGCAGACCGGCGAGGTCTTGCCCGACTCGGCGTCCGACGACTTTAGGCAGTTCGATGCCATTTACCTAGGGGCCATCGGCCACCCCGACGTGAAGCCGGGTATTCTCGAAAAGGGCATTCTACTGAGGCTGCGCTTTGAATTGGACCAGTACATCAACCTCCGACCGGTCAAGCTCTATCCCAATGTGCCGACGCCGATTAAGGATAAGGGGCCGGAGGAAATCGACTTCGTGGTGGTGCGGGAAAACACCGAGGGGCTGTACGCGGGTGCCGGCGGCTTCCTCAAGAAGGGCACGCCCGACGAGATCGCAGTACAGGAGTCGATCAACACCCGCAAAGGTGTCGAGCGCTGTTTGCGCTACGCTTTTGAGTACACCCAGCGGCGCAACAAGGACAACACCTTGACCCTGTGCGGCAAGACCAACGTGCTGACGTATGCCTTCGATCTGTGGGAGCGGGCGTTCCACGAAATCGGCGCGGCCGACTATCCGGCCATCAAGCGCGACTACGCCCACGTCGATGCCATCTGCATGTGGATGGTCAAAAACCCCGAGTGGTTCGACGTGGTAGTTACCGACAACATGTTCGGGGACATCATCACAGATTTGGGCGCGATGATCCAGGGCGGGATGGGCATTGCCGCCGGCGGCAATATCAACCCCGAAGGCGTGTCGATGTTTGAGCCGATCGGCGGCTCGGCCCCCAAGTACACCGGCCAGAATATCATCAACCCTATGGCCGCCGTCGGCGCTTGCCAGCTCATGCTCGACACACTTGGCGAGCACGAAGGTGCCAACATTTTGGAGGGGGCCATCGTCTCGACGCTGACCAAGCTCGACGATATGGGAGCGGGAAGAATGGGATATTCCACTGCGGAAGTAGGCGACCTAGTAGCCCAGGCCGTCGCCGACGCCTAGGGCGATGGAAGGAAGCGACACCATGCGCATCGAAGTCTATGACTCCACCCTGCGGGACGGCGCCCAAGCCGAGGGCATTTCCTATTCGCTAGAGGACAAGCTGCTGATTGCTCGGCGGCTCGATGCGCTCGGGGTCCACTATATTGAGGGCGGTTGGCCCAACCCGACCAATCCCAAGGACTTGGCTTTTTTTCAAGAGGCCAAAAAACTCGGGTTACGGGCGAAAGTGACCGCCTTTGGCAGCACCCGGCGAGCGACCAACGCACCGGAGGAAGACGAGACCCTGAACACGCTTCTGAGGGCCGAGACCGATAGTATCGCCCTCTTCGGCAAGAGCTGGACCTTGCACGCGACCGAGATATTGCGCACCACGCTGGTGGGCAATGTGCAGTTGATCGAGGATTCAGTCGCCTATCTCGTCGGCCATGGTCGCGAGGTGATCTACGACGCCGAGCATTTCTTCGATGGCTATAAGGCCGACGCCGATTACGCGGTCGAGACCCTGTTGGCCGCCGAGCGCGGTGGGGCGCGGATTTTGGTGCTCTGCGATACCAATGGCGGCACCCTGACCAGCGAGATGGGCCAGATCGTCGAACAGGTCGCCGAGCGGATCGGGATTCCCTTTGGCATCCACACGCACAACGATGCCGGTGTCGGCGTGGCCAATACCCTCGTGGCCGTGGAGCGGGGCGCGGTGCAAGTGCAAGGTACCTTCAATGGCTATGGCGAGCGTTGCGGCAACGCCAACTTGTGCTCGATTTTGCCCAATCTCGAACTGAAGATGGGTTTCGAGACGGTGGGCCGCGACAACCTCGCGGAGCTGATGGATTTCTCCCGCTTCCTGAGCGAGATCGCCAACGTCTATCACGACCACCGCCAGCCGTATGTCGGCGAGAGTGCGTTCGCCCATAAGGGCGGGGCGCATATCGACGGGGTGATGAAGGTCGCCCACTCGTTTGAGCATATCGAGCCTGAGCAGGTGGGCAACGAGCGGCGCTTCTTGGTCTCGGACCAAGCGGGTGGGGCGACGATCGTCAGCAAGCTGCGGCGATTTTTGCCTGATATCGAGAAGAGGGATCCGCTGGTGGGGCAGATCTTGGAGCGGGTCAAGCAGTTGGAACACGAGGGCTATCAGTTCGAGGCGGCGGAAGGGTCGTTCGAGCTGCTAGCGCGCCGGGTCCAAGGCACGTACGAGGACTTATTCACGCTGATCAACTTCCGCACCATCAACCGCAAGAGTGGGGCGTACGCCGAAGAAGCCGAGGCCATTGTCAAGGTCGCTATCGGCGATGCGGAGTACCATACGGTCGCCGGCGGCGATGGCCCGGTCAACGCGCTCGATCAAGCGCTACGCAAGGCGCTGGAGCAGGAGTTCCCCGCGCTCAAACAGGTGCATTTGGAGGACTACAAGGTGCGGGTGTTGTCGAGCAGCGACGGGACCGCGGCCAAGGTGCGGGTGTTGATCGAATCGTCGGATGGCAAGGATGTGTGGGGCACGGTGGGGGTTTCGGAGAATGTGATTGAGGCGAGTTGGATCGCGCTGGCCGATAGTTTGCACTACAAGTTAATGCAGGACGCACTGGCCGAGCTAGCTGTCGGCGCGACGGGAACGGATTGAGCGCGCAAATCAAGGAGCAAAACAATGACCTCTGAAAAAGTCGCCGATTTAACAGTTGATGAGTTTAGAGCACTTGTTCAGGAGATTGTTGTACACACGCTCTCAGAAATGCTGGGCGACCCTGATGAAGGAGCGGAATTACGCGAAGACTTCGCCGAGGAACTTCGGTCTGCCCTTGTCGCTGTGGAAGGAAGTAGCAATGAAAACAGTTGACCTCTTCAATTTATATGTAGACGAACCACGCCCTGACCCCCCATGGTCAGGACATGAAATTGGTGGCCTTACGGTGCGTCTCACAGATGATTACGATGCTAAAGTTGCTCAATTGGCCAAACCTGCAAAATGGGTCATCACTGAGAAGGAGGCAAAACGCTTGCCGCCACATAAAGGTACTTGGCAAGCCACCGCAACTGTGTCTTGGAAAGATTCTGTGGAAAAGAGCATTCTCCTTGACGAGGAATGCGACGATGACGGGCTATGGGATCTATGCAATTTACTCACTTTTATTACAGGTAGAAGCGTAGTAACAGCAGAGTACAAGGACAGGTACAGACCCGATATATATGGTGACAGCTATGCAGCGATTCCAATTGAGACCTTGGAAGCCGCAGCACTTGCTTGGCAAAATAGGGAGAGTTTGGTATCGAGAAATTTGCACATCGCTCTGGTTTTATACAATGAGGCAATGAACGCTAACCTCTTGCAAGCTCGCGCCGTTTTGTACTACACGGCACTCGACATAATTCTTAATAAGCTCGACAATCTAATTCTCGACAATCATAAAACGACCGATCAGAAAGTTAGAAAGAATATCCGTAAGAAACTTAAAAACGCAATAAGCAATGTCCTCAATTGCTTTGAGCAAACAGAGGATCTCCAGCCAGATCAAGCGGAACGATATAGACGTTCGCTAGATAATTGGATTAAAGGTGAACCAGCCTTTACAGATAAATTATTTTCGCTTCTCCAATCGCTTGATATTATAGATTCGCCTCCCACCTCCAAGCAAAAGGTTCAGGTTAAACTGGTTGGCAGAGTTCGAAATCGCCTAGTTCACACAGGCCAACCAAAGATAAATGGACTTGATAATGAGCAGGCCAAAAGATACACCGCTAACATAGCTGCTAACGTAGTTCCTGAGATCATACGCATTGTCATAGGGCATCATTTGAGTTTCAGCTCTGGGGGACTTGGATCGCATTCTCAGATGAAAGATGGCCTTATTGATTTTTTTCACAACGGTGTGTTTCGAGATCAGAAATTTGAGCAGCTCGCTAAATACGTGTTGGAGAAGAATAGAGAACTTTACCAAAGACTAAGTTGATGTATTATATCAGCATGGATGAAGTATTGGTACTTCATCAGCATATTATTGAGACAAGTGGTGGCTCTATAGGGTTGCTTAATCGTAGCGGATTAGAATCGGCTGTCGAGCAACCTCGTATGACGTTTGACGGACAAGATCTCTATCCCACTGTCGTGGAAAAGGCGGCAGCCTTGTGTTTTTCTTTGATCCAGAATCATCCCTTTATCGATGGAAATAAACGGGTGGGACACGCCGCAATGGAAGCGTCCTTAATTCTAAACGGATATGAGATTGATGCAACCGTAGATATTCAAGAGCAGATCATCTTGGGAGTTGCATCAGGAGATGTCTCTCGCGATCAATTTGTCAGATGGTTGAAAGAGCATATTACATGAATACTATTTTTGAAGACTCTGAGAAGATTGATTTTCGGTATTCCCGGCCAACGCCACAAAGATTATGCCGAGAGGGGATTGATAGAAAGCGTCTCCTTTTACAGGAATCGTATTGTATGCCAGCTTTCTCCAGTTCACTAGTTGAACAGATCGAAGAGAGAAGGGACATATCTGATTGGCAGGCACATGAAAGAATAAACTATCTTCAGGTTCAGTTAAATGCACTACAAAATCAGGTGGGAACGTTGAGGCAAGAGAATGGGGAACTGCAGGATATTATTCGGGAACTTAAACCGGAGTCATTCAGAGAAGAGGAAGTTGACTTAAACATCGAATGGCGTCATGTGCTTTCTGTTGTTGAGTCAGCCGCTTCCGAGTTGAATTGGAAAGTCGGGATAGATATTGATGACGAAAATTTCATTATAGTAACCGTGAAAGAAGAGAAACAAGACGACATGATAGCTGAGACGACTTTTGATTTTTACTCATTGATTGCTAAAAAATTAAATAAAGAGACCTTTAAGGCGATTAATTTTCATTTTGTTTCAGGTTCTGATTGATTGAGTTTGAGATTACTATGAATTTTGATCCAAAACTATTTGCCAAAGTTGGGCACTCAATAACAAAACAAGGAAAACTCGACAAAGAAGCCCGTACAAGAACTGCCATCGGGAGAGCATATTATGCACTTTTTCTTTCAATAAGAACTGAAATACGCACACGGGAAGGCAAGGCAATCCATGGCCGCGATGATCATATTGACCATGGCGCATTAAAGAATTTTTTGTACTCATCAAACAATCCTGACTTAAACAATTTGGCAAGGACTCTCGATGAGCTTTATGAAGCACGTCGCCAAGCAGATTATGTGCTTGAACCCACTGGTCGCTGGGTAGGATACTATGAAAGCCCTAGGAATGCCAAAAGGCTCTTGATGCGAGCCGAGGCAGAGATTAGAAGATTGCCGAATATAGATTTCACGGAAATGGTGGGAAAGCAGGGCAATCGCATCAAAAGTGCCCAGCGGACAATACTTTAGCCAAATAGGTGTTATCCCATCCGGCCTTGAGCCGTTTGGTCTGGACGCCGACCTTGGCCGTCTTCTCTTGCTGGAGCAGACTCACGGCAATCTGTCGCAGGAGGGCCATATTTTCCGGGGCATGGCCGGTGCGTACCCGTGAGTCATCTTCACGGAAGACCACATCCAGTATCCAGTGCAAGGAATTTTCAATGCTCCAATGACTACGCACCGCTTCACCAAACCGCTGGGCATCGTTGTCCAGGCTGGAGATATAGTAGCGTCGTTCCACGGAGACTTGATCGCCTACCTGTCGCTGGGCTTCAACCATACCGAACAAGCCTAAGCCCTTCCAAGCGGTCCCATCGGCAAAAGCGTCGACCTGATCGGTGGTCCAGTACCGGCGGGTCTCAATGCGGCCGTGGTTTTCATCGTAGGTCTCAAACATGTCGACCGATAGATCCTGATGCAGTTGAGGCTCCCCTCGGTCGAAGACCTGACGCAGATGATGCAACAGCTTGGGCTGATTAGCCTTGACGGCCAGTACGTAGTCGCCTTGCCGGTCGATGACCTGTTCGGCCACGCTTTTGTGGCAGCCGATGGCATCGACGGTGACGATGCAGCCTTTGAGCGCCAGCACACGCAGCAGTTCGGGAATGAGGGTGATCTCGTCCAGACCGCCTTCACAGTGGAACTGGCCTAACACCAGTCGGTTTTTCACCGCCCAGGCATTGACCATATGTACGGCTGCTTTACCCGAGGTTCGGTCATAAGAGTGGCGCAACGTTTTGCCATCAATAGGCACAATCTCTTCCTCAAGCTTGGGGAGGAGGGATTGGACCCAAGCACTGAAACAGTCCTGGAAATGCTCGGGCGAGATCCGGGCGAAGACGCGGCCGAAGGTGTCATGGGAAGGAATGCCATTGGGCAACGCCAGAAAGGTTTTTAGCCAGTCGTATTTGGATCGCCCAAACTCAGCGATATGCACCCAGTTGTCGGCCCCGCAGATCGCGCCACACACGGCAATGACCACAATATCGATGAGACGATGCCTTTGGCTGCGCTCGATACGGGGATCGGGTACCTGGGAAAAATGTTCAATCAGTGAATCAGCCGAAGGTGCCATGGGGAAACGTTCCAAGAGAAGGGGAGAGAAGCAGCGCACCAGCGCTATCGAAAAAGACACAGAAAATATAACATAACCCTATGACAAATCTCAATTTTTGGTGCGATTGCCCTGGGTGGGAAAGATTTAAGCAAAGTAGATATTGAAGGAATGGGGATATGGAAAAATTGGCGAACATATCGAAGATGTGTCAATCTATTTCTCGATTGGTTGATGAGAATGAGATCAGGGCAAGTTTGTTAAATCGGGAGGGCCAGATTAAAGAAGAAATCCGTTACCTTGAAGAAAATAAAGAGCAAGTCGCCGAGTTATTGAATATCCTCTTTCCCCAAGGAATTACGGCTGATTATGAGTTCTACGAAACTCTTTCAAAAATTCCTCCCTGTCTGGAGTCTGAGGAACTAAGAAATCGATTGATAGGCATATTATGGAGCGAATCGTACCAACAGATACCGTCATCCAGCAGAGAAATTTTTTTAAACGTATGGGTTGATAAAGAAGCATCTCAATTTTGGGATTACGTTTGTTCATTACCGACGTTTTTGTCGAATGTGGAAGTCCCCACAGTGCTTGCTTCTAGTTGGTTTTTGAAAATTGGAGATGCTGTGAAAGGAAATTTAGCAGGCGGTGATTTTTTTTGGGGAGTTGAAAATTATGCTTTCAATTTTCCATCTGCCGGTTTGATAGTATTCGATCAATATATCAAAGATGAACTCGATGATGTGAGATTGCATCTTGCGGCTATTATCTTAGGAGCAGTACGTGCAAAAGCTGCGTCTGTAAAAGAAAAGGTCCTTGAAGAAACAGTAAACAAATGGGATGTGGATACAAGCCAAAAGAAAGAATTACGTCGATGCTATTATCGGTCATGGGGAACTTCCTTCAGAAGAGGTGGGATCTCCATAAATAAGTTGAGTATAGTACTTGATAAAGCTATAGAAGGTACGATAGAAGAACAGAATGAAGCCTTTGATGTTGTACGACGTTGTTCTTCGAGACGAATAGAAGAAGAATTCGCCCATTTTGTTTTTCAATGGCTTAATAAACATGCATCATCCGAATTGTCACCAGATGCAAAATACAGTATCACGGATACAGTATATAAATTACGGGATTATCAAGGAAGAAACAGAGCGCTGATAGATACGGCTGATGCAAATAAACTCATCCTTTCTATTCAGCCAATTGAAAAAGAGTATATTAAGATATGGGAAAGAGTGGAGTGTTATCTAGTTCACCGACTGCGCGAAGATACAGATAGTTTTGGTAAACTTCTAAAACAAATTGCCGATAAAAATCCAGAGACTTTGATCGAACTGTTTATAAATCATAAACTTGAATACTTAATTTCAGAAATGAACAGAGTTGGTGTACCGCAGTTGATAGCAGGTTGCATTTTTTCCAGAAGTGACACTATCAGAAAACTAGGAAATATTCTCCTACATAAGATCGAGATTGAAACTTTATCCGATACAGTGATGAAGGTAAAGCGGGTCTCGGATATGGAATTACGCTTGGCACTTTGGGAATCTATCAGAATGCCGTTCGCCGATGGTAAGAAAACTGCACGTCTCTTGCTTATGATGGAGTCTTTAGTCCGAAACGCATCTGATAACGAACTACGGGATGAATTTGAAAATGAGATGGTTTTACAGGCAACAAATTATCCAGGTGCCTGTTTGAAGGAATGGAAAAAAATAGAAAAACCATCGGATCTACTTAAACGAGTCATTGTAAAAGCAGAAAGCTATTTTGAAAAACAGAAGAAATTTCAAAACTCTTCTGCGAATAGTTTCCAATTTCCAGAGTATATGGAAGCCACTGAGAAGGCACGTCGGGATCTTTCGCAACGTTTTTTAGAGACTCGTGACCAATCACTAGTGTCACAGATTTTTCCGACAGTAGATTTAATTTATGGAAATTTGTTCACCCTGTCGCAAGGAGAACCGGGGGAGATAGGCGAATCTATGTCTCTGGAAGAGCTTTCCTTTCAAGTAGAAATGCCGCGCCTTGAGAGGCTTCAGCCCGAAAGTATGGCACTGCGGAGATTTAAGGCCGAACAGAAGATACGGCGTTTGCAAGATGAGGGGATATAACATGCCATGCTATGATAGTACTACTTTTTTGAGCAATTATCTGACGAGTTTATTAGAAAGAACGAGAAAAGAAAAGGATGGACTCAAAATAGGTTTTGATTGGGTGATCTATAACCTAGCTGTTGCGAAAAACTGGACGCCGGTACGGCTACCGTTTTTTAGGTCTCCGCCTCCCAAAATACCAAAGACGAAAAGTGAGGCAGAATTTGGCATTGACTTCGCTTTTCTGCGCGAAAAAAGTGAAGAACTCGTCATTTTTGTACTCAAAGATGAAGCACTGACTAATAGAAATTGGAGCCAGCATAATTTTGACTCAGATCTGCGAATGGCATCCACTGTAGATTTGCAGAGAATGGGATTAGATTCAATAGAGAAGGTCAGCATCATCCTCGCATACAACAAAGATGAAGATGGAACGGGAATTCAACTCTTTGAACAAACTACCAACTCTCTCGGCAACACTCGGGGCGATGGCATTGAGTTGACCTTTGAAAGATGGAATCTTACTAAATTGACGGAGGAGGTAAAAGGTAAACTCCTAACGCCCGATCTTATACCACAACATTTATCGAGCGCGTTACAGTATATTTGTTTGCAGGTTGGCGACTTTGATTTTGGTTCTATAGAATGGGAAAATCAATTAGTTCCCCAATGGAAGTATTTCCTTGGCAAGGTGTTAGAGTGTCCGATAGATGAGCGGAAACTGCGACTCGTACCCGTTTCTCTAATGATTGTCAACGAATACAGGAAGAATACGCCCAACAGCTATCCGGGATGGATTGATCTAATTGAATGGGCGGTATTGGCTTTGTGGAATGTATATTGCGATTTACAAACGGAAAATTTAAGGCTCATAGTATCTGATGTCTGGATCAAGTTTTATGTGGAAGAATTAGAACAGTACTTTACCGAAATACAAGATGCTTTGACTACAGAACATGGACTGACTGGAAGAGGAAACCCCAGCGGTCGGTTGGGAGCGATCCTAGATGCTTACATAGCCTACTGGCACCTCGGTCGACTGGGGATATTGAACTGCACATTTATAGATGATCAAGAGCAACAGAATAGAAAAGTTTTGTGCCGGAATGCCAAATGGCTCATTCGGTGTCTCCAAAGTAATCCTAGTGCATTGAGGCCATTGTTAGACATTCATCATGTTGAATTATTTCTGATGTGGCGGATTCTTTGGCAGTCAGGTTGCCAAGACGAGATATATAATTGGTTAGGATCTCTGGAAAACCGTCTCCTCACACGAAGAGCGAGAATCAGTGGAGTTCCATTCATTGAGGCCCGCAGTAGAATGGACTTAGTAGCTGAATTTGTAGCTACTTCTAAGCGTCCCACAGAATTTGTTGATGGAAGTTCATATCTCCTGCTTATGGTATTGGAATTGTGCTTTTCACTCAAGGAAAGTCAGAGAGATGAATTGCTAGAAAGATATTTCACACGGATCGTGAAAGGGATTGACGAAAATCCAATCGCCCTGCTTGGGTGGGCACCTCCTGATGATTGGGACAAGCGAATTTTCCATAAAAAGGTCGTCGACGGGGCCGCAATTCCGACTGCTAATTTTAGCTCTGACCCAAACGATGAGCGGTCTTTGGCCAAAAAAATTAGAAATTTCGTAGGGCAATGTAGAAAGAAATTTCCATCAAAGGAAGTCTTTGAAGTCCCCCAAGCAGCTTTGATTCTTGCATGTATCAAACATCGGTCTCCATTGCCACCGGAGTTTTGGCGGGCAACCATCTTTGATCCCGACGAAGATACAGAGTTACGAGAAGACCTCGCCGAGGAACCTTAGTCTGCTCTCTCGCTGTGAAGAGTGGCGACTAGAACCGTATCTTCACAGAAAGTCGCCCAGAGGATAAAAAAATGAGTCAACGTATCCTATTCGTCGTCCTGTTCGTCGTCCTGTTCGCTGCTTGTGAAGATGACACCATAGTTTCCCTTAATGCCGTCAACTTCACCAAATCCCACCTAAGCGACATCGCCGAATCCGCCCGCCGCGCCGCAGAGCAAACCGATATTCTCGCCGCCCGTTTAGCAGTCTTCACCGATTCCGCTGCGGGCTTGGCCGATTCTGCTATCGCTTTCGCCGACTCTGCCCGTGTAGCCGCTGTCCTGCTCGCTGCCGCCGACCACGACTTACGCGTCGCCGCCAGCGCTGCCTCTTCGTTTTTTCTCCATCATAAAGACGAGGCCAAAGTCATTGAGAAAGCCTACGACGTCTACGACGCCCGCAACGCTCGTTTAGCGCTCAAAGCCTATGAAGTTGCCCGCCGCACTGCCTTTGCTGCTTATGTTGCCGCCGGTGCCGCCTACGACGCCCGCAATGCTCGCTTGGCATCCAGAACTTATGAAGTTGCCCGCCGCACTGCCGACCAAACCGCTTCCACTGCTCGCCGTGTTGCCGACCAAGCCGCCGCTGCTGATTCCCTCCAAGTCGCTACTGCCGCCATCGCTCGTCGCGCTGCTGCCGCTGCTGATTCCCTCCAAGCCACTTCCGAAGCCACCCAAGGCACCGCTCAAGCCGACAACGACAAAGTTGCTCGCTTACGCCGTGCCTACGATAAAGACGCCGCCGCTCAAGCCACTTCCCGCCATGCCACTGCCGTTGCTGATTCCCTTCAAGCCGCTTCCGAAGCCGTCCAAGCTGCCGCCGCTGCCCGCCGTGCCGCCGCCCAAGCCACCAAAGCCGCCAAAGTTTACGTCGCCGCATCCGCCCATTTACGCCGTGCCTACAACAAAGATGCCGTGCAAGCAGCCTACGACGTCTCCTACGCTGCTGCCTACGCCGCCGCCTACGCTGCCTATCAAGCCAGTTACTGCCGCTCCGCCCAATACGCCGCCTACCAAGTTAGATTTGGCACTGCTTACGCCGATACCGCCTCATACATATTCTTCGGATGCGGAGATTCTGCCTACTACCAAAATACCGCCGCTACCCAAGCAGCTCGCTACGCCTATGCGACCTACGTTGACTCTGCCAGCATCGCCGCCGGCTACGCTGCTGCCACCGCCTTATTCAAAGCAGCTTACGCCGCTGATTCCGCCGACCCCCAAGCCTACGCTGCCCAAGCCTATGCTGCCCAAGCCAAAGCCGATGCTAAAGCCGAAGCTACCCAAGCTGCCTCACGCCGCACACGCTATAAAGGTCGTACTTGGGACTCCTTCTACGCCGCCACCTACGATGCTCGAATAGCCGCCCGCGATACCGCCTACGTTACCCCTCCAATCTCTACTGTCACTGCTGCGCTTGCCACCTCCAAAGCCACCTACCAAGCTTGCGCCACCTATATTGATTCTGTCCTAAGTTCTATCGAATAGCGTTTAGCTGCGATAGAGGCCGTTTCTCGTTTCGTCTGTGTTTCGGATGCCTAGACAGCGGCGAGTTGAACATGACGCAGAGAACAGCTTGTTGCCCTTGCGATTCTGCCCAAGAGGTCGGATATTCTATCTCTGATTGACAGGGATCACTCGTTGCAGCCGACTCCGAAGCCACAAAAAACGGCACTTCTTGGTCTCAGAAGCGGCCGGGACGATAATCGTCAGCAAGCTGCGGCGCTTCTTGCCCTATGTAAAGAAGAATCCACTGGTGGGGTAGATCTTGGAGCGGGTCAAGCTAAAAAGGAACGATACAGGAGAACAGAACTTATGGCGTCTCTTACTCTTAGAAAGGCTGTCGAGGCCGCCTTGGGGCACTTTAAAGCCAACGCCGATTTATTGGGGGCGACTACTAACCAGGATGTTACATTTGAAGAGGCCGAGCTATCGGAAGATGGGGCGTATTGGCATATAACTTTGGGCTATCCTATAAAAAAAAGCATACAAGGCTTTGTGGAACCCCTCATCTATGAGCGAAAATATACCATTTTTGTAATTGACGGCGAGACAGGAAGTTTGCAGTCCCTAAAGATGCGACCCGATGTCGAACCCACTCCTCTCTGAACTGGTACAGCGCTACCGAGCAGCAGGAGTCCTTGTAGATACGAATATCCTTCTTCTTCTCTTTGTAGGCTCGGTTGAGCGTCGTTTGATAGAACGATTCAAGAGGACTCAGGAACGTTTTGAGCAGAGCGACTTCGATCTTGTAATAGGTTTTTTGAAACTTTTTGAGAATCGAATCGTCACCACGCCTCATATTCTCACCGAAGTAAGCAATCTCGCCGGGCAACTCGGTCACCAAAAACAGCGATTCTTTCCATATTTCGCCAAAGGCATTTCCCAACTAATCGAGCATTACAAGCCTAGCGTCAACTTGGCACAATCAGTGTCTTTTGCAAAATTCGGTTTGACTGATGCCGCTATTATTGACTTGGTTAAGAATCAATTTTTAGTACTCACGGATGACTTTCCTCTAGCTAATTACTTGAGTCAACAGGATGTTGACGTAATCAATTTCAATTACCTTAGAGCCGCGAGTTGGGATTAATTCGGGAAGTCTTGCGACACTTAAAAAGAAAGCGATGGCTTATGAACATTGTGAACATATTGGACGACGACAACATTTGTTCCGCGAAGGGGTTTCAAGCAGCCGAGCTAGCTGTCGGCGCGACGGGAACGGACTGAGCGCTATGAGAATTATCGAGGGTGGAGGGGTTACTGCTCCGAGTGGGTACCGAGCGGCTGGCATCCAGACTGGTGTCAAGGAATCGGGCGCTAAGGATTTGGCGCTGGTGTATTCGACGCGCCCGGCGAACGCCGCCGCGGTGTATACCACCAACAAGGTGCAGGGCGCGCCGATTGCCATTGACCGCGAGCACCTCGCCGACGGCAAGGCACGGGCCGTTATCCTCAACAGCGGCAACGCCAATGTCTGCAACGGCGATGTCGGCTTGGATCACGCCCGGCGGATGTGTGCCCTGACGGCAAGTGAGCTGGGCTTGCAAACGGAAGAAGTGCTGGTCTGCTCTACAGGCTTAATCGGCGTGCCGCTGCCGATTGCCAAGATCGAGGCGGGCATTCCGCAGATCGTCGCGGCGTTGTCCGAGGAAGGCGGTGCTACTGCCGCCGAGGCGATTATGACCACGGACACCGTGCCGAAAAGCTGCGCCGTCGAGGTCGAGTTGGAGTCGGGCCGTGCCGTGGTTGGGGCGATGGCTAAAGGGGCGGCGATGATCGCCCCCAACATGGCGACGATGCTGTCGGTGGTAACCACGGACGCGGCTGTGCCCAGCGGACCATTGCAAGAACTGCTGTCGCAGGCCATCCAGCGCACGTTCAACTGCATTACGGTTGACGGCGACATGAGCACGAGCGACACGGTGATCCTGATGGCCAATGGCGACGGCTCGGAGCTAGGCGAGCGCGATTGTGAGCGCCTCTACGAGGGCATTGAGTATGCGTGCCGGCAGATGGCCCAGGCGATCGCGCGCGATGCCGAGGGTTCGTCCAAGCTGATCACCATAGCGGTGCGCGGGGCCGCGACCGAAGCCGAGGCAAGACAGGTTGGCATCGCAGTGGCTAATTCGAGCTTGGTGAAGACCGCGGCGTTTGGCAACGACCCCAACTGGGGACGCATTCTGTGCGCGATGGGGTACGCCGGCGTCGATTTCGACCCCGAGACCGCGCGCGTGTCGCTGTGCGGCACCGACATCTACGGCAATGGTGCCGGTCTCGATTTCGACGAGGATAAGCTGAGCGCGGCCATGCAGGCGAAAGAAATGGCCATTGACATCGACTTGGCGATGGGCAAGGCGGCGGCTGAAATTTTCACCTGCGATCTGACGTACGAGTACGTGCGGCTGAACGCCGAATACACCACCTGAGGAACTATGCCACTTTCGCACAATGTACAGCGCGTCCAGCCGTCGGTCACCATGCAGATTTCGGCGCGGGCTGCGGCCATGCAGCGCGCCGGTATCGACGTGGTTTCCCTGTCGGCGGGCGAGCCGGATTTCGATACGCCGCAAAACGTCAAAGACGCTGGCATCCGCGCCATTGCCGAGGGCTTTACTAAGTACACCACGCCGGGGTCGGGGATCATCGAGCTCAAGGAGGCGATCTGCCGCAAATTCGCGCGCGACAATGGCTTGGTTTATACAACCGACGAAGTGATCGTCAACAATGGGGCCAAGCACTCGCTCTTTTTGGCGGTGGCGGCGCTGGTCAACCCCGGCGACGAGGTCATCATCCCCACGCCCTATTGGGTGACCTATTGCGAGCAGCCGCGGATAGTGGGCGGCGAGCCGGTGATTGTCGAGACCCAAGCTGCCAACGGCCTCAAGCTGACCGCGGACGAATTCCGCGCCGCCATCACGCCCCGCACCCGGATGCTCTTTTTGTGCTCGCCGTCCAATCCCAGCGGCGCGGTGTACACCCGCGAGGAGTTGGAGAGCTTGGCGGCAGTGGCCGTTGAACACGGGGTTTATCTGCTCAGCGACGAGATTTACGAGAAGCTGATCTACGACGGAGCCGCACACCACTCGATTGCCGCTTGTAGCCCGGAGGCCAAGGAACTCAGCATTGTGGTCAATGGGGTGTCTAAAGCCTATTCGATGACCGGCTGGCGCATCGGCTACACAGGTGCCAGTGAGGAGATCATCGCCGGAATGAACAAGGTGCAAAGCCAGGAAGTGTCGCATCCTTCGTCGATGGCGCAGAAAGCGGCCGTCGAGGCGCTCGACGGCCCGCAGGAGTCGGTCGAGGAGATGCGCCGGGCCTTTGATGCACGGCGGCGCTACATGGTCGAGCGCCTCAACGCCATAGAGGGCGTGGAATGCGCGTTGCCATCGGGGGCCTTTTACGCCTATCCCGATGTCGCCGCGTACTACGGCCGCCAGGTCCGCGACTCCGTGGCATTGTGCGAGCACTTGCTCGAAGAGGCCAAGGTGGCCTGTGTGCCCGGTGCGGGGTTTGGCACCTACGAGCACATCCGGCTCTCCTACGCCACGTCGCTGGACCTGATTGAAAAGGCGCTGGACCGAGTTGAGGCGGCACTGGGCGCACTGGCGTGAATTGGGAATTACGAATTACGAATTCTCAATTGATAATTCTCAATTCGCAAATTTAACCTAGGAGGTCTTGTCCCGTGAACAACAGTGGATTTTACCTCGATTTTGAACGCGATCTTCACGAGCTAGAAAAGAAAATCGACGACCTAAAAAGCCAAGCCGAGACCAATGGCTTGAATTTGGATGAGGGCGTGCGAAAGCTCGAGGCGCAGGCCGCGAAGAAACGCAGAGAGATCTATACCAATCTCAGCCCTTGGCAGCGGGTGCAAATCGCGCGGCACCCGAACCGCCCCTACGCGCTCGATTACGTCGAGCGGATGCTGTCCGACTTCACTGAGCTACACGGCGACCGCCTCTTTGCCGACGACGCCTCCATCATCGGCGGCCCGGCGCGGCTAGAAGACGAGTCGGTCATGGTCATCGGCATCCAGAGTGGACGCAACCTCGAAGAGCGGCAAAAGCGCAACTTCGGCATGCCGCATCCAGAAGGGTATCGCAAGGCTCGACGCCTGATGCAGATGGCCGCCAAGTTCAAATTGCCGGTCTTGACCTTGGTCGATACTTCGGGGGCCTATCCCGGAGTCCAGGCCGAGGAGCGGGGCCAAGCCGAGGCCATTGCCCGCAACCTCTACGAAATGTCGCATCTGCCGGTGCCCATCGTCGTGGCCATCATCGGCCAGGCCTTCAGCGGCGGGGCCATTGGCATTACGGTCGGCGACCGGATCCTGATGCTGGAGCACGCCTGTTATTCGGTGATTGTGCCGGAGAGCTGCTCGACTATTCTGTTCAAGGTGCGCGAGCGCAGAGAGGAAGCGGCCGAAGCCCTCAAGCTCACGGCTAAAGACCTGAAGCAGCAGGGGATCATCGACCGCATTGTGCCCGAACCTTTGGGCGGCGCGCACCGCGACTGGGATGCCGCCGTCGCCGTGCTCAAACGCCACGTGCAAGATGCCCTAGCCGAACTCCAGCGACTCACTCCAGAGGCGCTAGTGGCCCAGCGGCTGGACAAGTTCGCGGCGATGGCGCGCTTTGAAGGGTAGGGTGCGGCGATGGCGCGTTTTGCAGTGGATGCTCAACCGCCAGACCTGCGATGTTGTAAGCGAAGAATTCGCCGCGCTTTGTGACGATTGGCAAAAGCGCAAAGTCCCAATAGTGTTTGGGGACTGCGCTTCAATTGGCAATGCCGTCGCGAGCTTCTCTCCGCCACCGTTCAAGCGGATGTTCGCGTGGCGTTAGCGGCATGTACACCCGAGCCTGCCGCCGATGTGATTCCCACGTCGCCTGAATCATTTCAAGACAATCCCGACCGTCCCTGCCGCTGGCAAACGGATCCCGGTCTTCCTCAATGGCTGCGATGAGGTCGCGCAGCATGAGGCGTTGCAAGAGCAACCGTATGGATCCCCTATCGCGTGGATTGCCGTGCTCGTCGAGATCTTCGGCTGGCAGATGCACTGGTTCCCACGCCTCTGACGGCGTCTTGTGTTGTCCTTGGTGGATAAACATCGTCGTGCCAACGCTCTCCCGCACGGCGATGCGCCCTTCGGTGCCGATAATGTCAATGCCGTAGCCGTTGTCGTTGGTCTGCGGCTGGGCGAGGAACTGCACATCCGCATGGATGCCGTTGGCAAAGCGAAACGAGGCGTGTCCCCGCTCGCCGAGCACAATCCCCGCATCGCGGTCTTTTGGGTGCACCTCTTGGGTGTGTTTGATGTCATCGACGGTTGATTCGCGTCCATCCATCTGCACGAGGTGCGCGTGCGTCCACTCGACATCGCCGCCGAAGAGACGCACCCAATCGTAGAGATGGGTGCCCATCTCCATCAGCGAGTTGCCGACCTTCCGACCCCCTTTGTCCGTTGCCTGCAGCAACACCACTTGGCCGATTTCGCCTTGGTCGATAAGCGAGAGGGCATGGCGATTGTACGGACTGGCGCGTTTGATATGATTAATGGCAAACTTGACGCGGTGCTGGTCGCAGGTTGCAACCATCTCGTCGGCTTCGATGAGATTCAGGGCAATCGGCTTTTCACAGAAGACGTGGATGCCGCGCTTGGCCGCCGCAATCGTCGGCCGGTGGTGCATCGGTGCTTGCGTTGGGACGATAACAAGGTCGGGTTGTTGCTCATCGAGCATCTTCTCGTAGTCGTCATAGAGGGCTTTGACGCCAAAGCGCTCTCCCCATGCCGCCGCCCGCTCGGGGTCGATTTCTGCCCCGGCGACCAGCTCGCAGTTTGCCTCTAACTGTGCGGCCTCCGCATGATGCCTGCCCATGCCGCCGAGGCCAATAATTGCAATGCGGTAGTTGTTCATAGATGTCTCCCAAGTTGACAAAAGAGAAGCGTGCCTGTCGCTACTCCGCACCGATGCGAAGATACGAGATCACCAATGGGTCGGTTTTCATTCCGCATGACGGGGAAAAGCTCGGGGCTGCGTTGGGACTGGCTGGAACTGTTCGCGCCTACGAGGATGGCGAAGCGTCTCGGCTTCGTAGGCGCGAACGTTCTGTTTGGGATCAGGCGCGCCGCAGGCGGTCGAAGAGCCGCTCTAGGCGGTCGAAGACGAGGCGGATCATGTCTTCGTCCCAGTCGCCGTCAATTTTGATCTGGACCGTGGACTGGAGGGTGTCCAGATAGGCTCGCTGCGTCTCGGTCAGGGGGCGCTCCTGTTGGGGGCGCTCCTGCTGGGGGCGCTCCTGCTGGCGCTCTTGGCGTTCGGAGTTGGCGCGCTTGGCGCGTCCGTCGCGCCCGGAACGCTCCTTGGGCGCGGGTTCGCGGGCACTGCGATCTTCTTGGGGCGCGGGTTCGGGGGCTACGGGGCGATCTTCTTGAGGCGCGGGTTCGGGGGCTACGGGGCGATCTTCTTGAGGCGCGGGTTCGGGGGCTACGGGGCGATCTTCTTGAGGCGCGGGTTCGGGGGCCGCCGCTTCCTCTTGCGGTTCGGAGGGGTCGCCGAAGTCGGCTTCGGCGATGAGGTATTTGAAAAACATCTTCATCTTGTTGGCCGAATCGCGCCCCATGCCGGTGCGATTGCGGAAGTAATCGACAATCGCGTCGTCACTCATGTTGCCGTTGCTCTGTTCCCACTCCGGCAGCAGTTCCTTGTAGAGGTCGCGGACCACTTCGGCGATCGCGAATCTGCGCGTCTCCTGTGGGACTAGCCGCAACAGCCGGTCCGTGGGCTTTTGGTTGCGGTCGGTCAGGTTCATGGATTCGATGCCGCGCAAAAAGCGGTGAATCATCGACGGAGTGCGAATGATAGGCCGCACGTAGTCGCGGTCCACTTGGTCGGGGATCTTGCTCTCCAGCCGCGAGAGGAACCGCTCGAACTGCACCTTGGTGATGTAGGGAAACCAAGTCCGGTCCTGCCGGCCGCCGTTTTCCTCCGATCCTTCTTCCACTGTCGTCTCAGCGGCGTCTTGGCGTACTTCTTCCATTGTTGTCTCCATTCGATAAATTGATATGTCGCCGGGCGGGCGTTAGGGCTGTGGGGCAAATTCGGCCGTCACAACGGCGGAGATGCCACCGCGCACATTGAATTCTCCCACTACGGTCATGCGCCGCGGTGCGCAGGCGGCCACCAAATCGTTGAGGATGGTGTTGGTGACCGCTTCGTAATAAGCGCCTTCTTGGCGAAAGGACCACAGATAGAGCTTGAGCGATTTGAGCTCAATGCACTGCTGGTCGGGTACGTAGCGGATGTGGATGGTGCCGAAATCCGGTTGTCCGGTTACGGGACATATCGAAGTGAATTCCGGACACGAGAACTCGATTGTGTAGTCGCGGTCCGGATGGGGATTGGCAAAAACCACTAGGTTTTTGCTTGGCTCGGTAGCCATGAAAATTTCGTCTCCTAACAGCCTAAAGCACTTAAAGATAAGGCCAAACGGGTGCTTTGGCTATGCCGCGACAAAGCGCTCGATGACGTTCGCGGTAATGCGCGAGACGATCTCGTCCACGAGAATCGAGGCTGGATACGCAACGGAGCCAACGGAAAAAACCGCGCCGCCACTCAAGGCGCACTCGCCTGCTCACAGGCCAACTCGAACACTCTGTCGGTCATCCAGCGTTTGAAACCCTCGTTGTCCATGAACTGCTTGAAGAGCTCGGTGTCGTCCTTCATGACGTTCGTCATGACCCGCAGCAGCGCCTTGTCGTGCTCGATGCGGGAGTTGGCGGCGTCCGAGTTCTGCCGCGCGTTTTTGAAGGCAGCGTCCGCGGCCACCCGGGATGGGATGGTCTTGGTGATGAGTTCTCCCACGTGGTCGGCATCCTCCCAGTCAATGTCTCCGAACAGGTCGTTGAACGTCCTGAGGATGTTCGACAGCCGGTCCAGCTCTGGTTCCAGCACGTGCCCTCCGCCGCTAGTCGGCACCGGCTCGACTTCGGCGTCCTCGTCCGGCAGCAGAATCTGCTGCATGGCCTGCTTCTCGACCCGGTAGCTGTCCAAGTCGATGGCGTCGAGGATGCCCTTCGACAGATCCTCTTCCTCGGGGGCGGGCAGCTTCGGGATCAGGAAGTTCAGGAAGATCGAGCGCTTTTCCCAGCCGGCGTCGTTGTAGGGAAGCACGGACGAGAGAAAGGCGTAGGTTCGCACGAACCCCTTGGCGTTGCCTTTGAACTGTACTTGGCCGTCCTCGTCCAGCTCGGTTTTGTAGGCCGCTACGCAGTCGTCGAGGATCGGGTCGAGCTGGTCGCGCTGGGCACCGCCGAGGTAGCGCTCGACGAAGTCGTCGATCTGCGCGTCGGAATAGACTTGGGCGCGGTCTAGATCCGTTTGCAGGTCGTGCAGCTTGTTGGGGTCGGTCTCGTCGGCTAGGATCGTCGCGCGGTAGTAGTCGGCGAAGGCGTCGCGGATGGTGTCGGCATCGTTGAAGAAATCGAGCACGAACACGTCGTGCTTCTTGGGATGGGCCCGGTTGAGGCGGGAGAGGGTCTGTACCGCCTTGATGTCGGACAGCGTCTTGTCGACGTACATGGTGTGCAGCAGCGGTTCGTCGTACCCGGTCTGGAACTTGTCGGCGCAGACTAGAAAGCGGTAGGGGTCTTCTTGGAACTGCCCGGCGATCTGGGTGGAGGGGAAGCCGTTCAGCGAGGCTTCGGTGACCTTCTCGCCGCCGAACTCGTGCTCGCCGGAGAAGGCGACGATAGCCCGGTAGCGGCTCTTGCGCTGCTGCAGGTAGTCGCGGATTGCGTGGTAGTACTGGATCGCCCGCTCGATGCCGTTGGTGACCACCATTGCCCGTGCCGCACCGCCGATCCTGTTCTGCGCCATCACTTGGTCGTGGAAGTGATCGACCATGATCTGGGCCTTGAGTTCAATCGCGTGGTCGCTGCTCTCGACGAAGCGGCGCAGTTTCTTCTGGGCCTTCTTGACGTCGAACTCCGGGTCGTCCTCCACTGTTTTGGCGAGCTTGTAATAGCTCTGCACTGGCATGTAGTGGGCGAGTACGTCGAGGATGAATCCCTCTTGGATCGCTTGCTTCATGGTGTAGCTGTGGAAGGCGTGGTGCCCGACTGTGCCGTCGGGCTGCGGTTCCGGGGCACCGAAGATTTCCAGCGTCTTGTTTTTGGGGGTGGCGGTGAAGGCGAAGTAGCTGGCGTTGGGGAGCAGCTTGCGCGACTCCATCAGGCGATTGATCCGGTCCTCGAAGGTTTCTTCCTCCTCCTCTTCACCTGCCTCGGAGAGCGCCTGCGCCATGGCGGCACCGGTGCGGCCTCCCTGGCTGGAGTGGGCCTCGTCGATGATGATGGCGAAGCTGCGTCCGCGTTGCTCGTTGCCGATTTCGTCGAGGATGAAGGGGAATTTCTGGATCGTCGAGATGATGATTTTCTTGCCGCTCTCGATGAACCGGCGCAGGTCGCCCGAGCGGTCGGCGTGTCCCACCGTCGCCGACACTTGGGAATACTGCTTGATGGTGTCGCGGATCTGGCGGTCGAGGATGAGGCGGTCGGTGACGACGAGGATTGAGTCGAAGACCGGATCTAGGCCGATTAGTTGGTGGGCCAGCCAGGCGATGGAGTTGCTCTTGCCGCTGCCGGCCGAGTGTTGGATCAGGTAGCGGCGGCCTACGCCGTGGGTGCACGCGTCGGTCAGCAGGCGGCGCACCACGTCGAGCTGATGATAGCGCGGCCAGATCTGGGTCTGCTTCTTCTTGCCCGTTTTCTCGTCCTTCGCCTCTACCACTTGGGCGTAGTTTTCTAGGATGTTGGTCAGGCTCTCCCGGGGGAGCACTTCCCGCCACAGGTAGTCGATCGCTAGTCCGTTGGGATTAGGTGGGTTGCCAGCGCCGTCGTTCCAGCCTCGGTTGAAGGGGAGGAACCAGGAGGCCTTGCCGCTGAGGTGGGTGCAGAAGCGGATCTCGTTTTCGTCCAGCGCGAAGTGGGCGACGCAGCGGCCGAACTCGAATAGTTTCTCGCGCGGGTTGCGGTCGCGCTGATACTGCTGGACCGCGTCGGCCACGGTCTGCTTGGTGAGGTTGTTCTTCAACTCGAAGGTGAAGACTGGTAGGCCGTTGATGAACAGGCCGATGTCGAGGGCCCGCTGGGTTTCGTCGCGGCTGTAGCGAAGTTGGCGGGTGACTGTGAAGCGGTTCTGTTTGAAGCGCTCCTGCGCTTCTGGGTTGTCGGCTGAAGGCGTGCCGTAGAATAGGTCTAGGTCGTGGGCCTCGTGCTTGATGCTGTGGCGCAGCACGTCGATGGTGCCGCGTTTGCTGATTTCGCCCTGGAGGCGGGCTAGGAACCGGCGGCGCGTGGGGCTGGCCTGGCCCGGTAGGGGCGACCGGCCGGTCGCCCCTACATGGGTGGATGCTATGCCAACGGCCTCCGCAACCTCGGGTTGGGTGGCGTGTAGGAAGGCAGAGAGCTGCGCCAGATCGACGCAGTATTCGCGGTCGTAGTCGTGGTAGTTGCCGCCGGCCCAACCGACTCCGCCGTAGCGGGCAGGTGGCTCGCCTACGGTGGGACCTGGAGGTGGGTCGCAGGGATGGCCGGCTAAGGCTGTGCAGATGAGGCGTTCGAGGCCGCGTTCGGAGGTGTCGGTGGTCATTACGCTAGTTAGTATCGACAAAGCGCATGGCGCTCACCCACGTTTGTCCTCGTCTTCGGCGGCGGCCGCTGCCTGAGCCTCGGCCCTAACCGGGATGGCGACCTCCCTCAACTCCCCAGGCTGCGCCTCAGCGACAGCGGCTCGAATGTCTTCGATCCTCGACTCAGTGTAAGGCCAAGCCCCGGAGAGTAGTACGATGATGGCCAACCGCCTGCCTGCAAGGTTCTGCTGATGCCTCATGCTCTGGTCGGTCGTAATCAGAATCTCGTAGCCATCCTGTTCGGCACTGTTGATCAGGTCTCCGTTGGCCAACCGGTCCCACCCCTTGTCTGCCGCTGTATCGACCGAGTGTCCGGGGAGTTCCCGCCTGAGGGGCCTCGGTGTACCGTGATCAAACAGTATCTTCAAGGCTGCTCACCGGCACGGCCTTCAGAGAGTCGGCCACGTATTGCAGAACGGCTCTCACCTTCCATTCGTCCACGGGCGCGAACCACTCCATGAACTCCTCGACGGTGGCGCCGGCCTCCAGGTTCTCGAACAGGGCGGATACGGGCAGTCTGCTGTCGGTGAAAAGCCAAGCGCCGCTGACCTTGCCCGGGATTTGCTCCACCCCAGGGCACTTGCTCCAGTCCGTCATAAGGGCATCTCCTTTGCGATTGTGTACTCTGCTGCCGATTCCTCGGCGTTGAGTTTCGCCGAGATTTGAATTCTCCCCATCATGGATTGTACCGTCCAAGTCGTCTTTCGCAAGCGGATCCACTTCCGGCAGTTCAGCCGCCTCGCGCACATCGAGCTTGCCGGTGACGACATCGGCGATTAGGCGGGTCAAGTACTCGCGCAAGTGATCGATTTCACGACGGGTCACAGGGATGGTCAGCTAGGGCTGTGCAGATGAGGCGTCCAAGGCCGCGTTCGGAGGTGTTAGTGGGCACTGTGAAGACTACTGGTACGTGAACGGATTTATGGCCCGGAGGCCATCGTAGTCCTGTTCCGAACTGAGGTCCTCAGAATAGACCGCGTCGCAGCCGAGGGTCCGCGCTGCGGCAAGGATTGCGCCGTCCCAATAAGACAGCCGAAAGCGTCGGCTGATGGCGGTGGCGGCATGGAACACATCGAGAGTGATGTCTTGCACCGGAAAGTGCCTGATGCTCTCGATGAATTGCAGCGCATCTTCTTGAGTGATCGCTCCAAGGCGGTTGGAACGGGTTGCTTGGTGATAGAACTCTTGGAGCACTTGGACGGACAACGCAAGGTCTCCCTCTTCCAGCAGCCGCTGGGCCGAACGCTGCTTGTCGGCTTCATCAGGAGCGGGGCTGGCCGCGTATATCAGGACGTTCGTATCGACAAAGCGCACGGCACTTACCCGCGCTTGCGGTCTTCGTCTTCGGCGGCCGCTGCCTGAGCTTCGGCTCTGGCTCTGGCTCGGTCGTACAGTTCTTCGCGAGGCAGGTTGTCGGCGGCCCTGAATCCGGGCGAAGTGGTGCGGATTTTCTCAATGACCTCGCTCAACATCCTACGCCGACGCTCGGCCTCTGGCTCCGCGACCGGCCCGTTGTCGGCTGTGCCGCCGGCGCGGTCCGCAACCAGACTCTTCAGGTAGTCTCGCACGAGGGCCGATACCGAGGTGTCCAACTCCGCCGCCCGGATGCGGGCGAGCCGGTGGGTCTGTTCGTCAATGGATACGGTGATGTTTTTCATAGTCGCAGCCTCACAGTTTCTGTGTAGCACAATATAGATGTTCATTGGCCGATGGGCAATGCCTACGGCGGCGCGGGCGTGCCTTGGTCAAACAGAATTTTTACGGTTGCACAGGAGCTTTGAGGTGTTCCGCTTCATACCCTGCTTCCTCGGCCCGATCCAGCAACGCGCCATTGCCAAGCCCAGCCCACCCTCGCTCTCCTGCCGCGTCAACGTCATGACCGACGAGGTGACGGCGAAGCTGCCGAGGCGCGTTGTGGTCAAACAGGATTCGCATGCGGGACCTTGGCAACCTTGGCGTCAAGGTCTTGCACTACGAATTCCAATACAGCCCGCACCTGTGCTTCGTCCACCCCGCCGAACCACTCGATAAAGTCGTGGACAGTCGCGCCCTCCGCCAAGTTGCCGAAAAGGGCCGACACGGGCAGCCGGGTGCCCGTGAAAACCCAGGCCCCGCTGACCCGGCCGGGCACGCTTTCCACCGCCGGGCACTTGCTCCAGTCTGTCATACGGTCACCTCCTTTGCGATTGTGTACTCTGCTGCCGATTTCTCGGCGTCCGCTAGGCACCTATGATCAAATCGTAACTGTGTAGTGGTTCACCACAACCGAATCCGCCGCCAGATCACCATCCCGCTCAAGCTCATCGAGATACAGCCTGATCGCGTCGGCGACTAGGTCATGCACCTCATCCTCGGTCTCCCCGGCAACCCCGATGCCCGGAAGCTCCGGTACATAGGCTCCATACGCTCCGGGGCCGTATTTCTCTACAATGATCAGATACTCAGTCTGTGCCATCTCCACCCTCCGTGTAGTTCTCTTTCAAGCCGGCTTGTTTGAGCACTTGAACCTGCGCCGTGCAGATGAGGCGTTTGGGGCCGCGTTCAGAGGTGTCGGTGGTGGTCACGCTATCTCTTCCGTATTCAGATCGGGACTTTCCTAGAGGCCCAAGCTCCGCTGATCTTCTTGGGGTTTCGTTCCACTGCTGGGCAGGTGCTCCAGTCCGTCATACGGTCACCTCCTCGGCGACTTCGAGTTCGCCGAGATTTGAATTCTCCCCATCATGGATTGTACCGTCCAAGTCGTCTTCCGCAAGCGAATCCACTTCCGGCAGTTCAGCCGCCGCCTCGCGCACATCGAGCTTGCCGGTGACGACATCGGCGATTAGGCGGGTGCGGTGTTCACGGAGCAGATCAATCTCCCGCTGGACGGCCACTTGGGCATCCTCTATACCTGACACCTCGGCTGTGATGTACTTAACGATCAAATTTTGTTCAGGAACCGAAGGAATACCAATAGCTCTTCCAGAGGTTGCTTGGAGATTAGTTCGTTGACGGGTAGCCCCAGTCGATAGTAGGGCTGAAGTAACAGGCGCGGTAGCGGTTAGTTGGAGTGCGGCAAACCGTGGTTGGATTCGAGTTTGATTAAGGCGGAACCTGAAACAATCAGCCTTAACCATAGCAGGGATGATATTCTCTGGTGCGACACATGCTCGACCCGCGGGATGGTTGTTGTCGCCCAACCCAGCTATTAGGACATCTCCCGAAATGACGGAATGATCGCCCAGCGATGAATAATATTTGGGCGAAATAAAGGCGGCATCGGAGTCTTTGAATTCTCCATGTCCAATGTTCTGAAGTCGCACCACTCTTATTCCTTCTTCAGTGTAATGTGACGACTTCAATCCAGAACCAAACGGCCCATCGCAACTGTCAAGGGTTACTCTCCGCAATGGAACGACTTCCCAATCCTCCGGCACATCACCCAACCACTCCACACCGGAGTCCTTGTATGACGGGTAGGGTTGGCCGGTTCGGACGTCGATCTGGCCCGTGACGGCTTGATGGATGATGGCCTGCTTCTGCTCCTCCAGCAGCGTAATCAGCTTCTGCTTGGCGCGGATGTAGCGCTGGATGCGCCGGTCGGCGTGGTCGAGGAAGCGGACGATGGCGGTTTGTTCGGTGGGTGGGGGAAGGCACGCATAGATCATCTTGAAGTGTTCAGGCCGTAGACTCCACATATCCGATGTAATGCCGTATGACCAGCGTTCGGCCTCTTTGGCGAAAGCAGGAGTCCGAAGTAAGTAATGGAAGTAGTGCGAGCTAACTCCTTTTCGTGGACGCTCCACCACGTAGGCAGGACTGACAATACCTTGGTATTCAGAAGCTCCAACGGCACCCTGCCATGCTCGCATTTTGTTATATGCAATGTCTCCGAGCCGGACCAGTTTGTAGGCCGACTTGTCTAGGTTCGAACCGTCTTTCTTTGAGTTGTCTTCCAGAAGATCCTTCTGGCGAATGATACCCTGTTTGATCGTTACGGATAGCATCGGTTCTTCTGGATGATCGCGTTCCTTCACCTCCTCAAAGAGGGTGCGGTTAGGTATAACCTTCCAATGCGACGGAACTTTACCCAGCCACTCTACCCCGGAGTCCTTCATTTCCGAATACGGCCTCAATTCGCCGACGTTGGGTAACTTCATACCAAGAGAACCTCATCGCGCACGAAGTGAAGGCGAATCAACTTGGGCCGCGGCATGGTGTCGTCGAAATGGCAAAGCACCGCATCTCGCACCATGGCCTTCAGGTCGTTCCAGTCTTCTCCCTGCGTATGGATGCCATATCCAAGCGCACTTGCCGTGTAACCCCCATCTACCTCGTCCTCGCTGACTTCAAAGATGATCTCAGTGCTGGGATCGGCAACCAATGGGTCTGAATTAGCCATGACTTCCTTGTACTCTATAGGTATTCCACTTTTGCATCTTTTGAGGAAGCTTCGAAGAGAATTTTTGACGTAAGATATTTACAAATGCTCGACTCTCTTCGAGCGATTGGTCAATCTCATGCCGGTGATCGAAATAGTAAGCCAATGCCGCATACACATCCGCAAGGGTTATATCGTAATCGCTGGCGATTTCGTCGGCACTCTTGCCTAGGCGCTCGTGCCAGATGACGATATTCTCCACAGTGATTCGATGACCGGCAATGCGGGGTTTGCCACTTGATATGCCCGGGGTGATCTCAATGTGTTGATTCAGGGTTTCCGTTGTCATTTCCATTCCCTCCTGAGTTTGGTGTATGTCAGATGCTCCACTTCGTCCTCGCTGACTTCAAAGAGGACATCGCTCGCTCCTGTGGTAGTGGTATCGGTTGCTCTCTTTGCCCCTGCGCTATGTGGAGATCGGCTGTTGACTTGCGCCCAGTATTTCACCCAGCAACCCTTCCGTTTCTTTCTCTAACTCCAGAATGTCGGCCCGAATCTCGTCCAGCGTTCGCATCGGCTGCGGCTTGTAGAAATATCGGGTAAAGCTGATCTCGTAGCCGATTCTCACGCTGTCTGGTTGGTACCAGGCGTCAGAGGCATAGGGAAGGACCTCCCGCTGCAGGAACGCTTCGATGCCGCCTTCCTCTTGCAGGGGAATCTGTTCGGTGTCGCGCAGGTCGGTGTCCGGTTCGTACTCCACCACGACGGGCTTGCCGTTGACAGTAGCCTCGAACCGGCCGCGCAGCGGATCGGCCTCCGTGCCTCGCTTGTGGATCTTCTTGATGATGGGGGGCGCGGTTTCGCTGCGCTCGCAGCTTTCCCTCAGCTTCTTGATCTCGGCGGCCTTGTAAGCGCGGTCGGGGTCGGCCCCTTCAAGCCGCAGCGGCCGTTCGACCGTCACCTTCCAGTAGCCGAAGGCGGCATTGTCGAAGATCTTGCTCTGCTCGCTCTCCTCGAAGGCGAGGAAGGTGTCGCAGATGCGCTCAATGTCCGCCTCGCCGAGCTCGCAGTTCTTCTTGCCCAAGTTTTTGCGCAGCGGCCGGTGCCACTCGGTGGCGTTGATCAACTGCACCTTGCTTTGGCGATGCTCCGGCTTGCGGTTGGTGAGCACCCAGACGTAGGTGGCGATGCCGGTGTTGTAGAACATGTTGAGCGGCAGGGCGACGATCGCCTCCAGCCAGTCGTTCTCGATGATCCAGCGGCGGATATTGCTCTCGCCCTGCCCGGCGTCGCCGGTGAACAGGGAGCTGCCGTTGTGCACCTCGGCGATGCGGCTGCCGCCCTGCTTCATCTTGGAGAGCTTATTGGCGAGAAAGAGCATCTGGCCGTCGCTGGAGCGGGTGACTAGGGAATACTCGGGGTCGCCGGCGTGCTCGATCACAAAGCGCGGGTCGCGCATGTCGCTCTTGCCGCCCATGCGCTCCAGATCGGTCTTCCAACTCTTGCCGTAGGGCGGATTGGAGAGCATGAAGTCGAACTCGCGGGACGGGAAGGCGTCGTTGGCTAGGGTAGAGTGCTCTGGGCCGCCCACGATGTTGTCGGCGGCGTCCCCTTCACCCTTCAGCAGCAGGTCGGCCTTGCAGATGGCGTAGGTCTCGGCATTGATCTCCTGGCCGAATAGGTGGGTGGAGACTTCCTTGCCGCGTTCGGCGGCGAACTGCTGAAGCACGTCCTCGGCCACGGTCAACATGCCGCCGGTGCCGCAGGCCCCGTCGTAAATCAGGTAGGTGCCGGATTTGATCCGATCGGCGACGGGCAGGAAGACCAGCTTCGCCATCAGGGTCACGGCGTCGCGCGGGGTCCAGTGTTCGCCCGCCTCTTCGTTGTTCTCCTCGTTGAAGCGCCGGATCAACTCCTCGAAGATCGTGCCCATGCCGTGGTTGTCGAGGCCGGGGTGCCTGACCGTGCCGTCGGCGTAGTGCACTGGGGCTGGGCTCAGGTTGATGTCAGGCGAGGTCAGCTTCTCAATCAGTGTGCCCAAGGCGTCGGCCCTGGAAAGCCGCGAGACCTGGTTGCGGAACTCGAAGTTTTCGAGGATGTCCTGGACGTTGGGCGAGAACCCGTCGAGCCAAGCCCGGAAGTCGGCTTCGAGCTGCTGGCGATTGGCGCGGGCGCGCAGGTCGCGCAGGGTGAACTTGGAGGTATTGTAGAAGGCTTGTCCTGCGATCTGCCGCAGGGTCGCATCCTGCTCGATGACGCCGGCGTTGTCGAGGGTGGTCTTCATGTCGAGGACCGCCTGCTTGCTGTCCTCCAGCACTGCGTCGAGCCGGCGCAGCACGGTCATCGGCAGGATCACGTCGCGGTACTTGCCGCGCACGTATAGGTCGCGCAGGACATCGTCGGCGATGCCCCAGATGTAGTTGGCGATCCAGTTCAGGTCGGTGTTGTTTGTCGTCTCGTTGCTGGTCGTCATTGGGATTCCTGTACTGTAGGGGCGACCGGCCGGTCGCCCCTACGGGTGGTTAAATCATTACGGGTGGTTAAAACATCTTAGGATAAGGCCGAATGGGTGCCTTGGCTATGCCGCGACAAAGCGCTCGATGACGTTCGCGGTAATGCGCGAGACGACCTCGTCCACGAGAATCGAGGCTGGATAGGTGATGGATCCGACGGAAAAAACTGCGCCGCCGCTGGCCGTCTCGTAGTGGACGATTTCCGCGCCGCCGCGGTCCGGGTTGAGGCCGCGGGCGACGATTTCGGTGCCGGGGGGCGAAAAGGGCGAGGTCTTGTCGGTCTCGTGGCCGGAGGCACCGCCGGGTACCCGCTCGTGCAGGCTAGCCGCGCCGAAGGCATCGCCGTTTTTGACGCCCGTGTTGGCGAAAATCCAGTGGTCGGCGGCGAGGACTTGATACGGCGCGGACGTCATAATGCCCGCAAGGGTACAGACCACGCCGAGCAGGTTGGCCTCGGACTCGTTGTACTGGTGAAAGCGGCTCTCGTAGCCCTCGGCCCGCTGGACGCGCATATCGCCGTTTTTGACCTTCATCGTCTGCTCGTCGAGTAGCTCCACTTCGCAGTTGAGGCCGTTGCCTCCCAAGTACATGAGTTTGCCACCGCGCTCGCGCACCCACGCCTTGAGCTCGTAGTACATCTTGCGCGACCAGTACTCGGGATGGGTGGTGATGATGAGGACTTTGTACTGGTCGAGGTCGAGCTGGCCAAAGTGAAATTGGGTCTCGGCGTACAGGTCGTAGGCATAGCCCTCGCGCTCTAGCCAGCCGAGGAAGCGCCACTCGGCCGGGGCCACGTGAGAGGCGGAGCGTCCCGCGATGGGATCGGTGATCTCGGCGTCCTCGGGAACGTGGTTGATCGGCTCGGGCCGGTCGAAGGAGAGGGGAGCGTAGTCCTCGGCGTCGAAGTTGATGTGTTCGGGGTCGGTATAGCGCTTCAGTTCTAGGCGGGCATTGATCGTCGGCGTGGGCGGGAAGCAGTCGGGGTGGATGTAGTTGGAGCGCCCGCCAAAATTGTTGTACGCGTTCCAGTTGATGTTGGCGGCGAGGACCGCAATGTCCGCGCTGGGGGCGGCTGGGGCGACGATCCAGGGAAAGGAGAAGAACGCGCCGGACTCGCCTTTGGCGTGGAAGTAGTAGAGGCCAGAGCGTTCCGGCGCGGTGACGAACTGTTTGTGGGTGGGGCTAGTGTAACCAAACTTGTTCCACATTATCCCGGTTTGCGTGTAGTCGTCGTCCGGGGTGATCTGCATGGTGGCGCGCGGCCCGTGCTCGTCGAACCAGCCCAGCGGGCGGATGTGTTCTTTTTCCCAGCCATAGCGCCACAAATCGAGGCGGTAGGCTTCGAGCGCGTGGACGCGGAACTCGGATTGCTCGCCCGCTTGGACCCACTTGGGCCAGGCGTAGCCGAGCAACTGATGCGCGAGCAAGCGGAAGTGGTGCGGCCGGTCGGGGTGGATGTTGATTTGCCCGCGCTTGGGGCCGAAACCGTCTTTTTGCAAGGTCACGGTGTAGGGACCGGGGGGAATGTCGGCGAAGACCTCGCCGGTGGCCCGCGAGCGGGTTTCGACGTGCAGGTTTTCGTTGGCGAGTTCGAACTGCACGTCGTGCAGGGCAATGTAGCGTTCGTCGCTGACGTAGCCGATTAGCATGGGTTAGCTCCTTGGAATAGAGGCGTAGGGCAAGGGGTCGTCGGCACCGGCCCGGCGAAAGCCCGCCAAGCGCATGCGGCAGCTTGTGCAGCGGCCACAGGCGAGGTCTTCGCGCTGATAGCAGGACCAGGTCAGGTGCAGGGGGGCGGTGAGCGCTAGGCCGCAGCGGATGATGGCGGCTTTGTCCCAGGCTATGAGCGGAGTTTGGATGCGCACTTGGGTTTGCGGACCAGTACCAGCGGCGACCATGCGCTCGTAAGCGGCGAAAAATTCCCGCCGGCAGTCCGGGTACTGGCTTTCTGCTTCGTGGGCACCGATGTAGATGTCGGTTGCGCCAATGACCTCGGCCCAAGCCACGGCCACGCCGAGCAAGTTGGCATTGCGGAAGGGGACGTAGGTGGAGGGTAGGCCGGCTGCGGCCTCGTTTTCGGGGATGGGCTGGGTCGCATCGGTTAAGCTGGAGCCGCCGATTTGGCGCATGTAATCGACGTCCACCACGAGGCGGGTCTTCACCTGAAAGTGATCCGCGAGGGCGGTAAACGCCGCGAATTCGCGGCCTTCGGTGCGCTGGCGATAGCGCAAGTGGAGAAAGGCCAGGGGGCCGCGGTGGGTGGCAATGGCGGCGGCGACGCAGGAGTCGAGTCCACCGCTGACGAGGACGATTCCAAGGCTCAAAGCAAGAGGACGACTTCGTTTTGGATGGGGGTCGTAACTTCCGGGCCGCTCTCTGGATCCACGTACACATTGACTTCGAGCCGCACGCCGAACTCCGGCAGATATGCGCCCGGCTCCACGGAAAAGCCAGTGCCCGGCAGAATCGACCGCGCATCGTGGGTTTCCAAGTCGTCGAGGTTTACGCCTAGCGCGTGGATGCTCGGCCCCGGGCCGAGGCTGTGCCCCGTGCGGTGGACGAATTGCTCGCCCAAGCCGCGCCTTGCCATGGCTTGGCGCGCCACTCGGTCGAGTTGCCAGCCCTGCAGCACTTCGCCAGCGCGCCACGCGTCATCGAGCCGCGCCAGCACTTGATCGCGCGCTTCGCGCACCGCGGCAAAGACCTCGGCGTGGGCCGCTGGCACGCGCGGGCCGGCAAAGGCGACCCAAGTTATGTCGCCAAACACGTGCTGCTCGCCGGGATGGCGCGCCCACAGGTCGATGAGGATCCAAGCATCCGGCTCGATGGGGGCGGCGGTGTCCGCACGCGGCTCGTAGTGCGGATTGCCGCTGTTGCGATTGACGCCGACGATCGGCGGATGCCCTAGGTCGAGGCCGCGCCGCTCCAGTTCGGCGACGATGAACGCTTGGACGTCGAATTCAGTGAGGCCGGTGCGGAGTTGGCTGCGTATGTGTTCAAAGGCCATGTCCTTGACTTCGGCCACTTGGCGGCAAGCGTCGCGATGCGAGGCGAGCGCGTCCGCGCTCCAGGTGGCCAAGGCCACTTGGCACAGATCGGCCGAAGACACCACTTCGGGGCCGAGGGAGCGCACCAGCTCTAAGGTGCCGCCATCGACCCAAGATACCGTGGGTAGCGCGCCCCCGGGCCAGTACTCCATAGCCACCTGCGGCAGACCCTCCACCGCATCGCGCAGCAGGGCATGTAGCTGTTCCCAGCTAGCGTAATGGGCGATCTCTACGCCCAGCCCGGCGAGGGCCTCTGGCTCGACCGCCGAGCCGAGCAGACGCGGCTCGCCCGCGGTCGGCACGATGAGAAAGACGCGCCGGGTCGTCTGCCGCCGCTGGCCCAACAACTGCCACAAGACCGGATTGCCGCCGCGAAAATCGTACACCAACCAAGCGCCGATCCCCTCCTGCTGCATATAGGCTTGTATTTTTTGTAGGTCCAATGAAAGTCTCCTCGGTTAGCTCAGCGGTCTTTCAATTAAGTTTCGGAATAAGTAGTTAAAGGCTTGACTTATCCCCTTTATTTTCGTATCTTTATAGTAACAAAGGAGATGCGGAAATGAACCTAATCAGCGTTTTCAATCAATTCCCCAGTCAGCAGTCTTGCATAGACCATTTAGAGGCGATCCGCTGGCCGGAGGTTGCCCTTTGCCCGCTGTGCCAAAGCGACCGCGTAGCTCGCAAGGCGGAGGGTCAGAAGATTGGCCGCTGGAACTGCCACAACTGCACGTCGAGCTTCAATGTTCTCTCGGGTACCATCTTCCAAGGGACCCGGGTACCCCTACAAAAGTGGTTTCTGGCGATCTCCCTGATGGCCAACGCGAAAAAGAGCTTGTCCAGCTTCCAACTTGCCCGCGATCTGGAACTGAACCAGAAAACAGCATGGTTCATGCAACAGCGCATCCGGGCCGCGATGGCTAGCGACGACGGCGAATTGCTCCAAGGCATCATTGAGGCCGACGAAACCTATCTCGGCGGCAAACCTCGCCACAAGGACAAGAACAACAAGCGCGGTCGGGGAGCCTCGGGTAAAACCTCGGTCGTTGGAGCCGTCCAGAGCGAGGGCGAAGTCAAAGCCGAAGTAACCGACGATACCAAAGGTGCAACCGTCTTAGGCTTTATCGAGCAGTCAGTAGAGCCGGAGGATTCGGCCCTAATCACCGATGAGTATAAAGCCTACACCAACGCCTACAAGCTGATGCCCCATCGCGTCATTAAGCACGACGAGGGCTACGTCGATCCTAACGACAAGACCCTACACACCAACACGATTGAGGGCTTCTGGAGCCTGCTCAAGCGGGCGTGGTACGGCTCCCATCACAAGTACACCAAAGGCTGGTCGCCCCTCTTCGTCGCGGAAGCCTGCTGGAAGTACAACCACCGGAAAGATACCGATGCCTTTAATGGCCTACTGCGGGCGTGCTTCGCATAGGAATGAATAATCTGCTTGTTTGTTCAGTTATTGAGGCAACGTCATTTTTGTCCTATTCTCTTCTCCGCACACTTCTGACGGGAGGATACAATGGACTGGAATAACCCTGTTACATACGGCGTCACGTTGGGAATCTTGGTTGCATGTGGAAGTTTCATCGTGTTGATCTTCAAAATCGGGGAATGGAAAGGTCAGATGAACACCGTTGTAACGACGCTTGAAGAAGCAATCAGAGAGTTCCGCGCCGACATTAAAGAACTTTTTCGGCGGCTACCAGATCGGCCTACCTCTGGAGGAAGTCCGATCAATTTGACCCCTTTGGGTCAGTCTATTTCTAATACGCTTATGGCCAATGTTTGGGCAAAAAAGCAAGCCGAAGTGCTAGTCTCCCGTCTCAAAGATCGCCACCCATACGAAATACAAGAGTTTTGCAGAAAATACGTAAAAGACGAATACTCGCCGCCTAAAGAACTCGAAGAGAAGATAAAAACTTGTGCCTACGAGAACGCGCTTACCGTCGATCAGGTGCTAGATGTTTTAGTAGTAGAACTACGTGATGCCATTTTGCAAAACTTCCCTGATTAATCGTCTCGATGGTTTATTGCCATCTTCCATCACCAAAGCGGCCCTTTTTCCCCTTCTTTTTCCCCTTCTTAGCGATCTTCATTATGGCTATTAACGTAGCAACTATAACCACAAGAATAGTCTCTAACACGTTCCATATAGGATTCCCCTTGGGTGTAGTCATTGAAGATTCTCGCCCTTCTTGTAGGCTTCTTTGATGGATTCCTTAAACACCTCGGCCACCGCCTCATAAAGAGCCTGAGCTTCTTCGGCGACGCGGTCAGCCTCTTCATAATCGGCAATTGAAGAGTTGTCATTACGGTAAACAACAGCATGATGGTCGAGTGCTTCCTCCCAGGAGTCCCAAGCTAGCTTGACCTCTGGAATGGAGAGAAAGGCTTTGTTATAGGCTTTTCCGGTTATCTGAAAAATCGCATAGGCCCCTCTGACTTCTTTATTTGCGTCCTTAGCCTTATCAAAGTCAGCCCTCGCTTTCTTGCGGGCTTCGTCATCGGCGAAGTCTACGGCCAAATAAGCATCCCAAGCCAGCCTAGTTTCTTCGTGTCGGTCTCTGGCTTCAAAGTAGATAATTTGGGCGTTCTTGTAGGTCCGATAGGCTTTTACAGCTCTATCAAAGGCGGTTTCTTCGGCCAAGACCTCAACGCAAGATAAAAGGCCCAATAGGACGTAACTGGTGATCTTCATAGTATTGCCTCCGGTTGTGAGATTTATGGAGGCGAAAATACTATCGAGAGGTCAAGAAATCAAGCCTTTAACTACTTATTCCGTTAAGTTTATTGCCTGAATCCAGACTAAAAGGCCAAGATAAAAATAGTAACTAACTTTTTTGAAAGACCACTCAGCCTTGCGCGGCAAACAACTGCTGCAAGTACGCGCCCGTGTGGGAGCCAGCCGCGCCAGCCACTTCCTCGGGATGGCCGCAAGCCGTGATCGCCCCGCCAGCTTCTCCGCCTTCTGGCCCCAAGTCAATGACCCAGTCGGCGGCTGCGATAAATTCGATGTGGTGTTCAACCACCACTACGGTATTACCCTCGTCAACTAAGCGCTGCAACAGCGCCAGCAGCAAGCGCACATCCTCCAAGTGCAGGCCCGAGGTCGGCTCGTCGAGGATATAGAGCGCGTGATCTTGGCGCGAGCGTCCTAGTTCAGCGGCCAGCTTAACCCGCTGGGCCTCGCCGCCGGAAAAACTGGTCGCCGGTTGACCGAGATGCAAATACCCCAAGCCCACTTCCGCGAGGGTCGCTAGCCGCTGCGCGACTTGGGGCACGGCCGCAAAAAGCGCGTTCGCCGCGGCTACGCTCAGCTCCAGCACTTCGGCGATGTGGTGCTGGTGGAAGCGCACGTCCAAGACCTCGGCGCGGTAGCGCCGTCCGCTGCAAGAAGGGCAGACGACTTCGAGATCGTCGAAGGCACCCCGGCGCGTGCTATGCACTCCCCGGCCCTTGCACAGGTCGCAGGCTCCCTCCGGGGCGTTGAAGCTGAAGTGCCCGGGTCGGTAGCCCCGCAGGCGGGCTTCGGGTAGATCGGCAAACAGGCGGCGAATCGGCGCTAGCAACCCCGTGTAGGTCGCCGCATTTGAGCGTGTGGTGCGGCCGATGGGCCGCTGATCAACCGCGACGACGCGCGCCACCTGCTCGATTCCAGTGCAAGAGCTATAGGGTAGGGGGCGTCGCTGGGCACCGTGCAGTTTGGCGGCCAAGAGCGGATGTAGGGTGTGGCTGACCAGCGAGCTTTTGCCCGACCCGGAAACCCCGGTCACGCAGGTCAAGGTCCCCAGCGGCCATTGCACGTCGAGTTGGCGCAAATTGTGGCCGCTGGCACCGGATAGCACCAACCACCCCTGTGGCTGGCGCGCTTGGGTGCGCGGCAATTGCAGCGCCCCGCGCAGATAGCGTCCGGTCAAAGACTCGGTCGCCGCTACCTCGCTCGGCGTGCCCTCAGCCACGACCTGCCCTCCGGCGGTCCCCGCGCCTGGCCCCATGTCGATCAGCCAGTCGGCCCCGCGCAAGAGCGCCGAGTCGTGTTCTATTAGGAATACGGAGTTTCCGGCGTCGCGCAGTGCCCTGAGTGCGTCCAGTAGCTGGGCGGCGTCGCGCGCGTGCAAACCGACGCTGGGTTCGTCGAGTACGTAGAGCATCTGAGTAGTGCCTGACGACAGGGCGGATCCGAGTCGCAGCCGCTGAAATTCTCCACTCGACAGAGTATCGGCGCGGCGATTTAGTTGCAGGTACTCCAGCCCCAGCTCTTGCAACAGGCTCAGCCGGCGGCTGATCTGGACGCGGATGGCCTCGCCCACGGGGGCTATAGTCGCGGGAAAATCGAGGCTTCGGAGCCACTCGGCCGCCGCGGCAACCGCGCACTCGCCGACCGCAGCAATCGACGCCCCGCCCAATTCCACTGCGAGGGATTCGGGCCGCAAGCGTGCCCCGCCGCAGCTAGGGCACGGCGCGTCGTCGAGGCGTTCCTCCAGCCAGGTCAATTCCTCGCCTTTGGCTTTGGCACCGACGCGCTCCAGCCAACGCGCTAGCCCGATAAACCGGCTCCGCCGGCCCTCTCCATGCCACAGCCGTTCGGCCGCTGGTCCCGGCCAGTCGCCCACGGGCTGTTCGGGATCGACTTGGTGCCGCCGGCAAAAGGCTTGTAGGCGGTCGCGCAGATCGCCGTGCCCAAAGTCGTGCCACAGGGGACCCAGTGCCCCTTCGAGCGTGGCTCGTCCATCGGTGAAGACCTGCTCGCTGCTCAAGCCGCTCTGTACCCCGAGGCCCCGACACGTCGCGCAGGCCCCGGCCGCGCTATTAAAGGAAAACAGTGCGGGTTCTAGGGCCGGAAAGGGTGCGCCACAGGCCGAGCACGCCGGTCGCACGGCAAAAACCAAATCGCTGCCTGCGTCTGGGGTAGAAAGTACCACTTGGCCGTCGCCTGCCTCTAAGGCCGCTTGCAGGGACCCTTGCAAGCGGCGCGCGACGTCCTTTTTGACGATGAGGCGATCGACGACCACGGACAGGTGCTGGGCGCGGGCGATGCGCTCGGACGCAATTTCCTCCAGTAGCAGGTCTTGTCCGTCGAGGCGCACATGGCGGTAGCCGGCGCGATCGATCGCGGCGAGTACCTGCTCGGGCGTCTCGTCCTCCCGCAGGCGGCGCGGCGCGAGAATCATCAGGCGAGTGCCAGCCGGCATGCTCGCAGCCGTTTCGTTTGCTTCCTCAAAGCGATGCGTCTGCACCCGCCCACCGCAGTGGAGGCAGCCGGGCCGTCCGACGCGGGCAAAGAGCAGGCGCAACAGGTCGTACAAGCCGGACAGGGTCGCCACCGTAGCCCGTGGGCTCTGGTGTCCGACCCCTCCCGCTAGCGCGAGGGCAGGGGCCAAGCCGTCGATGCGGCTGGCCTTGGGCACGCGCAATGCGCGCCAGCCGCCTCCTTGATCCAGTGCCGCGAGAAAGCGCCGACGCGCCTCGGCGTAAATTGTGTCCAATACGAGGGAAGTCTTGCCCGACCCGGACGGGCCGCTGACGGCCACAAGGGATTCGTGGGGCAGGTCCAAGGAGACGGCGCGCAGGTTGTGTTCGCAGGCCTCCCGGACGACTAAAGTCGGCTGCATTGCGCTCGCCTATTCGCGCATTTTAAGGAAAACATAGGTGCATAAAACATAGTGGTCGGGTGTTGTATAATCCAAGAAGCAGACAGGCTGGAGCATTGACGCTAAATCGCTTAGTCTGTATATTAACTTAACTATTTTTAACAAGTTATAAAAATGACGGACCCCGCGCTATCACCGCGAATTCCGCCTCTTCCGCCGCTGAGATTTCCCACTGGCATGCAAATTTGCACCCCCTTATGGCTAGGGGTTTGGGGCCTCGTCATGTGCTTGCCCGCCCTGCCGGCCCGCGCCCAAATGCCCGACAAGCGCTGGACGCTGACGGAGCTTATCGACCGCGCCTTGGAGTACGATGGCGACGTTGCGAGCGGCCGCTGGAAGGTCGAGTCGGCCGCGGCCCGTCGCCGCCAAGCTGCGGCCGCCAAGATCCTCCCCCGCCTGCGCATCGACAGCGAAAGCGGTATAGTCCCAGACGCTATGGGCAGTGTGTTCAACCCGCCCTCCGATACCACGGGCATCCCATCCTTGGGGCCTTTTGCGCGCGCCGAGTTGCAATTTGTGCAGCCGCTCTATCCCATTAGCCTCGCCCGCCACTTAGACGAGGCTGCCACCCGAGGGGTCGATGTGGAGCAGTCCGACCTGTCGCAGACCCAGTTGGATGTGGCCTTTGACATCAAGGAGCTGTACTACGGGCTGCTGTTGGCCCAGGACCTAAGCGACTTGGCGCAGCGCGTGAGCGAGGAACTGGCCAGCAGAGCCGAGGACCTGGACGACGATCCCGCGCTCTCGCCGTCCGACCGCTACAAGCTGCGGCTGGCCCAACTCGACTTGGCCGTGCAGCAGCGCGAGGTCGGCGACCAATTGGCCTTGGCGCAGGCTGCGCTGGCTTGGCGCACGGGCCTGCCCAGCGCTGCGCCGCTCCTGCTCCGGGCCGAGCGACTCGCGCCGGTGGCGGCCTTGGTCCCACCCTTAGACGAGTTAGTCGCACAGGCCGTCGGCCGGCGACCGGAATGGCGCAAGCTGCAGGCGGGCCTTGCCGCCAAACAGGCCCTCGCGCAGGCCGCCCGCGCCGCGTACCAGCCCCAAGTGTTCATCGGCGGCGGCTTGCGCTACGCCGTGGCCCCTGGGCGCACCGACCAGCGGAACCCATTCGTCAAAGATGAGTTCAACTTTTTTAACGGCGGCGTCTTCATTGGGGTGCGGCAATCCTTGGAATGGCACTTGTTGGCAGCAGATGCAGATAGGGCACGCGCTGAATATCGCGCGCTCGAAGCGCGCGTACCGGGTGCGCAGGAGGGGATCCGCTTAGATGTCCACCGCGCCTATTTGGGCTATCGCCGCGCCGACCGCGACCTACAAGACGTGCGCAGGAGTCGGCAATTGGCCCGGCAGTGGCTGCGGGAAGCCCGCGACGATTTTGAGTTCGACCCGCAAACCATCGGCGAATTGATCGCCGCCTTTGAGACCTGGGCCCGCCGCGAACAAGGCTACGGCGAAGCCCTATACGACTTCAACCTCAGCGTCGCCCGCCTCGAAAAAGCCACGGGCGGTCTCGAACTGATCCGACGCGATGAAACTCCTTAGCGCGGTCCTGCTGTTGGCTTTGGCCAGCCCGGGCGATAGCCGGGCCGACGCGGCTTGGGCGACGGCCGCCGTGGCGCGGCTGAACGCGCTGCTAGAGGCACCCAACCGCGAGAGCGCCGACTTGGCCGCCCGCCTAGTGAGCGAGCACTTGGCCTTAGACGAGTTCACCGCGGCGACCCTTGGCGACTATACTGAAAAGTCGCTGCGTGCATACCGGAGCTTGCTATCCATTCCGCGCTTTACATACCTCGTCGAGCACTATCGCAGCCGACTGGCTAGGGCCTACCAGCACCGCCTCAGCGCCGACTTGGCCGCCCAACTCGCTTCCCCGGACTTGCGCGGCTTGCGTTTGGATAGCCTCGAAGTGAATGGCCATCGGGGCCGTGCGCAGCTTCGCGCCTTGTTTGACACGCGCGCGCTCGACGTAGAGGCCGACTTGATTTTTGCGGCTGGAACTTGGAAAATCGTCGAGTTGAAGATCGAGGGCCAGCCCGTTTCCAGCCACTACCGGCGTCGCTACCAGTCGCTGATCGACCGCGGCCATTCGCCGCCGGTGATGGAAGCCCAGCTCGCCGAGCGCGAGTTCGTGGTACTCGAAGACTTCGCCGCTACGTGGGACGGGTCGCAGCCGATGGAGTGGGGGCCGTGGAAAAAAAAGGACCGCCACAAACCCGTGCTCTACCGCGTAGAGGGCCGCCCGCGGCGCTACATGGCGGCGCGCGATTCGAGCCATTCGGTCATCGTGGGGAAATTCGTCCACTGGAATCCCCGCCAGTACCCAATTATGACTTGGTGTTGGCGGGCCGCGGCCTTGCCGTTGGGCGGCAACGAGTTTCTCGACGATGCCAACGACAGCGCAGCCGGCCTGTACGTCATCTTCTCCAAGAATTGGATAGGGGTCCCCAAACAGCTCAAATACGTGTGGAGTACGACGTTGCCCGAAGGCACGGTGGGGCGGCGCGACAAGATATTCCGGCCTTGGTTCTTCGTCGTCGAAAGCGGCGCGACCAACTTAGACAAATGGACCTTTGAGGTCGTTGATTTGGAAAAGCACCACCGAGAAAAGCTCGGCGGCCGGCCGGCCGAGCGCACCATCGGCTTGGGGCTGCTCACAGACGCCAATTCGACCCGCTCGTACGCCGAAGCGTACTACGCAGATCTGCGAGTCTGGACGCGCCAGGCCTTTGACGGCGGGCGCGTCACCAACTACTGCGGTGGACTTCCCGTTCCCAACGGCGCGTACGCAGAGGAGAATGCACAATGAAAATGTTATGGTGCGCTGTATGGGTAATCCTCTGCGGTGCGGTGGCTGCCAGCGCGGCCGCAGAGGACGACGACCCCATCGCCTTCCTCAAGGGCCACGACGCCGAGGTGCAGGCCATCCTCGCCGAGGCACCGGCCGACTCGCTGCCCCCGACCGTGCGGGAAGAGATCAAGGAGCACATCAACGCGGCCTTTGACTTCCGGGAATTGAGCCGCCTCGCCTTGGGGGATTACTGGGAAGACCGCTCCCCGGCCGAGCGCGACCACTTCGCCGAAACGTTCAGCAGCATCATTCGCGAGCAGAATTTCGCCAGCTTCTCCCGCTACTACCGCGAGGGTGAGATCCGCTACGAGTCGGCTGAGGTACAAGGGGACGCAGCAGTCGTCCAAGCGCTGACACCCGTGCGAGACGAGCAAATAGAAATCGCGTACAAGCTCCATCGGGTGGAGGGTTTGTGGCGGATATACGACTTGGTCATCGACGGCATTAGCACTGCCGAGGGCAACAGGCGGCGCTATGCCCGCTACATTGAGAAGAATGGCTACGAGCAGCTAATCGCCCAGCTCGACAAGCAGTTGGCCCGCCTGCGGGAAACGATTCTCTCGCCGCCTTCAGGCGGTGCAACCCGGGATTAACCCTCTGCCATGCCCATAAGCCACCAGCGCTTGGTCCGCTACATCTACCACCACTACATCGGCATAATCGCGCTGGCCACGATACTGTCGGTATTTGCCGGGTTTTTTGCCGCCAAGCTGGCCGGAAACATCAAGACCGACTTCGCCGACCTCTTGTCCGACGATTACGTCAGCGTCAGGGAACTCAACCGCATCAAGGACCGCATCGGTGGCATCGGCCCGCTGATGGTCGTCATTACCAGCGACGACTTGGACGCGGCCGTTTCCTTCATGCTGGTCTTGGCCGATTCGCTCGAACACAGCCCGCTGATTAGTTCGGTGAGCCTCCTCGATAGCAAAAAGGATCTACTCGAAAAAAACCAACTCCTCTACATGGACTTAGAGGACCTGCGAGAAATCAGCCGCCGCCTCGACGAGCACGTAGAGTTGCAAAAGCTCAAGCAGTCGCCGCTCTATTTCGCCTTTGACGACGAGGAAGAGCAGGTGCTCGACTTTTCGGATATTGAGGCCAAGTACCAACAGGACGGCTCTGCGACCGCGGTTGCAGAGCAATACCGCCAGTACTTCGTCACGCAAGAGGGCAACGGCGTCATCCTGCGACTCTATCCGGCCGGGCTTACCACAGACGTCGCCTTCTCGCAGGCTCTGATTGACCATCTCGACCAGACCATTGCCGCCATCGGCCCGGAGCGCTTCCACCCCAGCATCGAATGCGTGTACAAGGGCAGTTTCCACAACAGCGCCAACCAATTCACAATCATCATACGAGATCTCAAGTCAACGGCTTTGTACAGCATCGTCGGCGTGCTCCTGCTCATCACACTATTCTTCCGCCAAGTGATTGGCTCGCTCTTCATCACTTTGCCGTTGCTGATGAGCCTGACTTGGACTTTTGGCGTCACCTACTTGGCCATCGGCAGCCTCAACATGATCACCGTGGGGCTTTTCGCCATCCTCTTTGGGCTGGGCATCGACTTTGGTATTCACATCTTCGCCCGCTACCGCGAGGCCCGACGCCGAGGCATGGACATCGAACAGGCCCTGACCGTGACCGTCAGGCACACGGGCAAGGCCCTGACTACGACGGCGTTGACTACCTCGATCGCCTTTTATTCGCTACTGTTGACGGATTTTAAGGGTTTCTCGGAGTTCGGCTTTATCGTGGGAACCGGCATCCTCTTTTCGCTGGTGGCCATGGTCGCTATATGCCCGGCCTTCATCGTCCTCGCCGAGCGCCTGCGGTTGGTCATCACGATTCGCAAGAGAAGCGTCCTCTGGCGCACAGGTCGCTACCCAAAGCCTTGGGCTACCTTGCTGGTGGGCGCGGTGATCACCGGGTACTCGCTGTACCATCTCGGCGATTTGGAATTTGAATACGACTTCAGCAAGCTCAAGCCCGCGCCGCCGCCCAACATCAACAAGGGCAGCCTGCCCCAGAGCCTGAAGGAAGGCCGCTCGCCGGCCATCGTGCTGACCGAAAGCTACGACGAGGCCATGGAGGTGGTTCGCACGGTCGAGGGCATCAAGGCCGCCCACGGCGACTCCTCTACGGTCCTCAGCGTCAAGAGCGTGTACTCCGCGCTGCCGCAAGCCCAAGACGACAAACTGGCGCTCATCGCCGACATCCGCGCCTTGCTCGACCGGGAAGAAGGTCTGTTCAGCGAAAGCGAACGGGCTAAACTGGATTCGCTGCGCCCGTACCTCGACGTGGAGAAGCTAACGCTCTACGACCTGCCCGCGGACTTGACCAACGCGTTCAAGGACAAGGACGGCAACATCCTCAACTTTGTGGCGATCAACGCCGCGGTCGAACTCAAGGACGGGAAAGACGCCATCCGCTTTGCCGAGGAAATCAGCCGCATTGAAACGCCGGTGGGCAAGACCTACATAGCCTCTAGCTCGCATATCATCGTCGCCGAGATGCTCAAGGTCATGCTCGAAGACAGCTCCCTCGCCGTGATCCTCACGCTCGCGGTCGTCGCGGTGGTGCTGCTCATCGACTTGCGGAGTTTCGTCGATACCCTATTGGTGCTGACGCCGCTTTTGAACGCCTTGGTGTGGGTCGTGGGCTTCATGTATGCGTTTGACATCAAGCTCAACCTCTACAACATGGTGGCCTTCCCGACGATCATCGGCATGGGCGTTGACAACAGCGTCCACATCTTCCACCGCTACCAAGAAGTCGGTCGCGGCTCGCTGCGACTGGTGTTGCGCACGACCGGGGTCGCGCTGTTGGCTACGTCGCTGACGACGATGGTCGGCTTCTCGGGATTGGTGCCGGCCATCCACCCGGCGCTCACGTCGATTGGCGTGCTCTCGCTGGTGGGCTTGGGATCCTGTTTTATCACGTCCGTCACCCTGCTGCCGGCCCTGCTGCAAATCCGCGAGCGCCGCGCGGCCCTGTAGGCAATAGAGGAACTCTAGCCTTGGCAGCCATGCGCGTCGGCATTGTAGGAGCGGGCATTTTCGGCTTGGCGGCAGCCTTGGAACTCAACCGGCGGGGCCACCGGGTCACCCTCTTCGAACGCGGCCCCATCCCCTGTCCGGATGCCTCCTCGACCGATGTGTCCAAAGTCATCCGCCGCACCAGCTACCCCGAGGAGACCTACCACGAACTGGGCGAGCGGGCCGCGCATCAGTGGTGCCGGTGGCACGACCAGCTCAGCCGGGCCATCTACTACCAGACCGGCAAGCTCAATATCTGGGGCGATTTGCCCACCGACAGCCCAGCCCGCCGCGGCTTGGAGACGCTGCGCCAGCGGGGGAAAACAGTCGAAGTGCTGAGCCCGGCTCAGGTCCGCCAGCGCTTCCCCCAATTTGCCGTGCAGGACGACGACACGCTCTTTTACGATCCCTGGTCCGGCTATTTGCGCAGCGGTCAGGCCGTGGCCGATCTGGCCGATCTGGCCCGGGACCAGGGCGTTGCTATCCGCACCCACACCCCGGTGCAGGCCATGGACGAGACCGACCGGGGTATCCGCCTAGCCACAGGGTCAGATCGCCCTCTATTCGACCGCGTCGTGGTCGCCGCCGGTGCTTGGGTGGTGCGTCTTTTTCCCACTTTAAAGGACCACCTGCGCATAACGCGCCAGCAAATGGCCTTCTTGGCTCCGGCCGAGCCCGAAACGTTCGCCCAGAAGGTGTTTCCCGTGTGGACGGCGCTGAGTCCCGAGGCGGCCTGGTACGGCTTCCCGCTGCTGCGCGAAGGGTACGTCAAAATCGCCGAGGACAGCAAAGTGGAGCGCGCCGAGCCCGAGGCCGATCGCCAACCCAGTCCCGACTTCCTCGACCAGGCCCGCGCCTTTGTCGCCCAGCGCCTGCCCGCTCTAGAAGGGGCCCGACTGGTGGGGGGCCGCGCCTGCCTGTACACCAATACGCCCGACGACCACTTCGTCATCGACTGGGCCCCGGCGGCGCGGGGGATTCTCATCGCCGGCTGTGGCAGCGGCCACGGCTTTAAATTCGGCGGTTCCATTGGACCGGTTATAGCCGACGCCCTGGAGGACCGCAAAAATCCACTGGGCGATTTGTTCCGCCTTGGCCAGCGCTTTGTCGGTCCGGCGGATCCCTCTGGAAATTGAGCCTGGATTCCCTATAACTCGACCCGACGCAAGACCGGCTCAGCCTTTTCTCAATGGGGGTTATAGCTATATTGAAATGGAGGTTAAGGCAAAAAAATGGAGCGAGAGACGGGACTCGAACCCGCGACAACCACGTTGGCAACGTGGAGCTCTACCAACTGAGCTACTCTCGCTCGAAAATTGATCCGCTATAGGAGGAAAAAATATAACCATGCCCCATATAAGCGTCAAGGTGCGCCAGGCCCTGTTGTCCCTCGTCGCGGCCCTCTTGGGAGCGGCCTGTGAGCAGGGGCCGCCCGAGGGGCCGCCGACTTGGCCCCCCAAGGCGCGCTGGCACAACAATCAGGGCGTGGTCTATATGGATCAACACAACTACACGCGCGGCCGGGAGGAGTTTGCCCGCGCCCTCGCCTTGGCTCCGGACTACGCTAGTGCGCAGGCCAATCTCGGCATTGCGTACTATGCCCTCGGCAAGTACGACAGCGCTGCCACGGCCCTGCAAACCGCCATTGCCATCGACCCCGACCTCCTCCACGCCAACTACGCCTTGGGCCTGATCTATAATGCTCAAGGCCGGGAGCACGGCAAAGCGCTCGCCGCCTTGCAAAAGGTCGCCGCCGCCGACCGCGACGACCCCCACGTGCGCTACTACATGGGGCAAATGCGGGCCAAGCTAAACGAGGGCGAGGCCGCTATCGCCGACTTCAAGGAGGCCATCCGCCTCGATCCCTACAACGTATCGGCCTATTACGGGTTGGCCAATCTCTACCGGCGGCTCGGGCGCGAGGAGGAGTGGAAAAGCACCTTGGAGCACTTCAACCAGCTCAGCCAAGCCGGCCACCAAGGCGTTTCTTCGTCCTATCAGGGGCAGGGCAAATACGCCGAGGCCGTCGCCGACGCCGGTGGCGGCGATCCGAGTCAGGACGACGTGGCCGGGCCTTTTGCATTCGCCGCGGTCGGCCCGGCGACTGGCTCGGTGCGTTTTGCCGCTTTGGGCGACTTTGACGCGGATGGCCGGCCGGATGTCTTGGCTGGGGCCGAGGGTTTGCACGTGTACGCCGGTGGTACAGCGGAAGTGCTTACCGCTCCGACGGTCCCCGACGGCTTTGGGGCGACCAGCGCGATCTCCGGCGACCTCGACAACGACGGGACCGCCGACTTGGTCCTCAGCGGCGCGGGCGGAACCCTGCTCTACCGAGCGGCCAACGGCGAATGGGCCGCTGGCGAAGACCTGTCCGTCGCCTCGACCAGAGTTGCGCTGGGCGATGCCGACCACGACGGCGACCTCGATCTGCTGGTGCTCGGCCCGCGCGTCTCGCTGCTGGCCAACGATGGAGAGGCCCGTTTCGCCGCCACGGGACAACCAGCCGGTTCGGCCGCGGCTGACCGCGCTGCATTCTCCGACCTCGACAACGACCGCGACGTGGATATGGTACTCCTCTCGGGCGAGGGCCTGCAAGTCCATACCAACAATCGCGACGGCACGTTCGCGGAAATCGCCGCGGCCTTGGGCTTGGGCGCAGTGCAGGGCGCGGGCTTGGCCGTTGAGGACTTCAACCAAGACGGCTATATGGACTTGGCTATTGCGGCTAGCGGTGCGGTAGAGATGCATATAAACCAAGCCGGTCGCGCCTTCGTCCGGGCCGAGGCGTCGGCTGCGTCCGGTGGGCGGGCACTGCTTTCCGCCGATCTCGACAACGACGGCGACCTCGACCTACTCGCCTGCGAGGACGAGCGGCTGCAACCGCTCGCGTATAGCGACGGTCAGTTCCAGCCGCAAACCCCGCTCGACGAGCCGGGTGGGGCTGCGCTCATGGCCGATTTCAACGGCGACGGCCGCGTGGATATTTGGGCGGGTGGCCGGGTGTTGCACAACCAGAGCGAGGGGGGGCACTGGATCGAGATCGCCGCCCAAGGGCTTAACAGCAATCGCGACGGTGTCGGGGCCAAGGTGGAGGTGAAAACCACCCACCGCCTCCAGAAGCGCGAAATCCGCAGCAGAGGGTACGCAGGCGTGCTCCACTTCGGCTTGGCGCAGAGCGACTCGGTCGAATTCATCCGCATCCTCTGGCCCGGGGGCGTGCGTCAGACCGAGTTGGCCACCGGGGCCGGACAGCGGCTGGATCTGACGGAACTCGACCGCAAGGGCACTTCGTGCCCCATTCTCTATGCTTGGGATGGCGAGCGCTATCGCTTTGTCACCGACATTCTCGGGGGGGCCATTATTGGCTACTTGACCGCCCCAGGCCAGTACTACCAGCCCGACACCGACGAGTACGTTCGCTTGGGGCCGCTGGCTCCTAAGGACGGCCGCTACGTCTTGCAGCTAGCCAATCAGCTAGAGGAAATCATTTACGTCGATGCCCTCGAACTGATCGCTGTCGATCATCCGCCCGAGTTAGACATATATCCCAACGAGCGCCTGCTTTCCGCGCCGCCCTATCCGGAGTTCAAGCTGTATCCCCTGCGAGGGCTGCGCCCGCCCGTGGCCGCCCGTGATCACCGGGGTGCGGACGTGTTGGCCGCCCTGCAAGAGATCGACGACGAGTGGTATGACGGGTTTGGCCGGCTCGACATACACGGCTATGCCGAAGACTATGCGCTAGAGCTGGACTTGGGCGACCTGTCCGAATTCGCCCATCCGGTCTTACTCGGTTACGGGTGGGTTGACTACGCGCATTCGACCTCGAATTGGAGCGCCGCACAGCGCGGCTTGTCGCTGTATCCACCCCGCCTGTCGGTGGCCGATGGCGAGGGGGGATGGGTCGAAGTCAGCGCAGATATGGGTTGCCCGGCGGGCCTGCCCAAACACGCGCTTTTCGACTTGGCCGGCCTGTTCCCGTCCGACGACTACCGGCTGCGGATCGAAACCAACACCGCGCTCTACTGGGACCAACTGCTCGTCGGCGACGCTGCGGATGTTCCTCTCGCGGTCCACCGCCTACAACCGGCGCAGAGCGATCTCCACTGGCGAGGCTACCCGGCCCACACGGCTATCAAGGGCACCTTTGCCTTTCGCTATCACTACGATCAATTGGCGTTAGAAGCGCCTTGGGGCACCCACGCCGGAGCCTTCACCCGCTTCGGCCCGGTGGAGGAGCTGGTCGAGGGCATTGACGACCGCTTTGTCATCATGTTCCACGGCGACGAGCTGACCGTTGAATTCGCCGCCTTGCCGCCGCCCGCGGCTGGTCTGGTGCGCTCGTTCCTGCTGTACGCCGACGGCTTTGGCAAGGACATGGATCTGCACTCGGCGCACTCGCTAACGGTTGGGCCGCTCCCCTTTCACGGCATGTCCGGCTACCCGTACCCAACGCACGAGCACTACCCGCAAACCAGCGCGCATCTAGAATACTTGCAGGAATACAACACGCGCTGGGTCAAGGGCTACTATGAATAAAGGGCTTCTGGGCAGGGTAGTAGAAGGAGCGAAACGCGTGGCTAGACTCTTACTGAGCAATGTGAATAAAGGGCTTCTGGACAGGGTAATAGAAGGAGCGAAACGCGCGATTAGCCTCTCACTGCTCAAGAGGCTGCTGCTCTACACCGCTTGCTGCTTCGCCTTGTACGCCGTTGTCGGCGTGAGTGGCTATCTGATCTTCAACGACAACTTGCCCGACATTGACGCTTGGAGCTTCCGGCCCAAACGGGTCACCAACGTGTATTCGGCCGACGGCCGCCACTTGCAGGACTTCCTCGAAGAAAACCGCGAAATCGTCACCTATGAGGAAATCCCCGCATCCATGCAGGCCGCTCTCCTCGCGAGTGAAGATCGGCGCTTCTTCTCGCATTGGGGCATCGATATCTACCGCATCCCCGGAGCGCTGCTGGCCAACCTCAAGGATGGACGCCTCATCGGCCAAGGGGCCAGCACGCTCACCCAGCAGCTCGCCCGCAAGAGCTTCTCTGAGGTTGGCACCCAGCGCAGCAGCGCTTCCTTTACGGCTCTGGCGGCCACGTTCGCGCGCAAGATTCGCGAACAGATCACCGCCGTCTTAATCGAGCGCCTGTACACCAAGCCCGAGATAATGACTATGTACCTCAACACGGTCTATTTCGGTGCCGGTGCCTACGGGGTTAAGTCGGCGGCGCGCCTGTACTTTGACAGCGAAGTCGATAAACTCGCGCTCGAAGAGAGTGCCTTGCTCGTCGGGCTGCTCCCGGGGCCAAACCGCAATAGCCCCCTGCGCCACCCCGAACGCGCCCGCAAGCGCCGCAATCTGGTGCTGTACAGCATGGCCGACAACGGCGCGATTACGCCCGCCGAGCGCGATTCCCTGTGCAGCGAACCCATCGCCGCTCGCAGGGGTAGCCGCGAGGAGACGTATGGCATAGCCCCGTACTTTGTCGAGTACGTCCGCCAGCAGATGCAGCGCGAGTTTGGCATGGCAACCTATCGCGAGGGTTTTGTGGTCCACACTACGCTCGACTCGCGCTTGCAGCAGATCGCCGAAAAGCACTTTGCGGTTGAAATAAGCGAGGTGCAGAAAAAGGTGGATCAGTACCTAAAAGTCGTGGGCGCGTCCCGCAGCGTACGCGATTCGGCCATAGTCCAAGCCGCCTTCGTGGCCATGGATCCGGCCACTGGTCACATCTTGGCCATGATTGGGGGCCGCGACTTCAGCCGCAGCAAATTCAACCGCGCCACCCAGGCCAAGCGGCAGCCTGGGTCCGCGTTCAAGCCCTTCGTGTACACGGCCGCCATCGACAACAATCGCTTTGCGGTGGATATGCTCGACGACAATGCCTTTACGCTCTGGGACCACAGGCGCGAAAAGTTTTGGGACCCCGAGAACTACGACAAGAAGTTCTTGGGGCCGATGACGCTGCGCGAAGGGCTAAAGCGGTCGCGCAACCTCATCTCCATCAAGCTGGCCGACGAACTCGGCCCACCCCTGATTCGGAGCTATGCCCGCAATATGGGCATATCCACGCCCATCCAGGCCATTCCCTCCATCGGCGTCGGCACCAGCGAGGTGCTACTCCTCGATTTGGTGTCTGCGTACGCGGTCTTCCCCAATAAGGGTATCCACGTCGATCCGATGGCCATCAGCCGCTTGGAAAGCAAGGACGGCAATGTCTTTTTTACGCGGGAAAGCGGTCGTAAGCAGGAGGTGCTGCGGCCGGCCGTGGCCGTAGTTGTTGCGGATATGCTGCGCTCGGTCGTCGACGAAGGCACCGGACACGGCATCCGCACGAAGTACGACTTCCGGCCCGAAGCTGCCGGCAAAACCGGCACGACTAACGACTATACGGATGCGTGGTTTATCGGCTTTACTCCCCATCTCGTAGCTGGGGTCTGGGTCGGGATAGACGACCCCAGTCTGCGTCTCTGGCCCAGGCAGACTGGCTCTGCAGCGGCCCTGCCTTTGTGGGCGCGGTTTATGAAGGAGGCGTATGCGACTGTGGAACCCTATCGCAGCCTGAGAAACCGCGGGTTCGAGGAACCAGAGGACCTCGTCGTGCGCCGCGCGGTCTGCAACGACTCCAACAAGATCGCGACCCGCTTTTGTCCCGATCAGAAAGAGGAGATCTTCATCGCCGGCGAGGTACTGCCGAGCACGTGCCCCCTGCACGGACGGCCCCAAGAGCAGGACCCCGGGCACATCCAGAGGTTCTGAAGTCCAGACAGCTTCTGAAGATCACAAAACGAAGAAGATGTAGAACAGCCCGCCGAGAATGCCGGCCGATAGGCCGCGCACGATGGCCTTGTTTTCTGGTCTGAGTACCGTTTGTTCGACCATGTCTCCCCCGCCTAAGACCCCTTCCAACCCCTTGGGCACCATGTCCGAGCTATAGGCTTGGACGCGGCGGTCCCAGCGCACGATGCGGTCGGCAGTAGTTTCGACTCTGAGAAAGAGATCGCCATACGCCTCGCGCCGCAGCTTGTTGCTCCAGGGGAGTAGCCGCCGGGACGCCGGCGAGTACATCACTCGCGCCCTGACCAGTCGATAGTACACCACGTCGGCTGGCGCGTCTTCCGGCTGGCGCACTAGCACCTGATAGCCCCGCCTCTGCAATGCCTCGATCAGGGCGTCCTCGACGACCCAATTGGCCTCGTTTTTGTGGTCTTCGGCCTGGAGGAAAAGCCGCGTGCCCGGGGATAGGGGCAAGGCATCCATTTGGTGGTCTAGGGCGAGGACAAAGGCTTGGTTGATCAACTGCAAGTCCGTGGGCGTTTGCTTTGCGCCGCCTCGAGCTTGGGCCGTTCCTTCCCACACCACGCGGATCGTGTTCGCGCCGCGCAGGGGGATGAACTGCTCTCGCCCCACGGGCTTACAGGCACTCTGCCAAGTAAAAGGCCCCGGGCGCTGCGGCACCGCTTCGAGCGTCACCCGGATCGCCGCGCCCGCGTCCAAGCTATCCAAGCCGCTCACCAGCAGGCTGGGTGCGGCGTCCTCGTCGCTCTGTACGAGAGTTGCGCCCGGCGGCCCTTTCACCAAGGAGACATCCGAGAACGCCGGCGCAACTTGCAGACGCAGGGCCGCGAGGCCGATGGGGTTGGCGCTCTCGTTGCGCCATATGCAGGTGATTGGCCCGCGCTTGCCTACCTCCATAAACCCAGGCCCCAACGCCATCATAAACCCAGGTTCCAATGCCATCACGGGCAGCGGATCCACCTGCAGGTACTGGGTTGCCAAGTCCACTGGACTCTGGCCGGCGACCCGCCCAGTGACCGCCAATGGCAGGGGGCCGAGGTGGGCCGGAGCCACGCGAACCACCCAAGAGAGCGTGTCGGCCTGTCCGGGGGCCAAGCTGCCCTCCCAGCGCTGCGGGGTGTCGCCCTCCGGCCAGCTCAGTTCCGGCGGCCAGCTCCAACTCAGCTCTTCTAACGGTGCACCGGAGGCCGCGTCAAAATGCACAATAGCGCGCAAGTCAAAGCGCTCGCCCTGATAGACCCGCTGCGGCTCAATGGACCAAGAAACGGCCGGCGGCGGGCGCACCGCTAGGTCGAATTCGACCTGATGGGCCGGAGCGCCCTGTGGTTCAAGCGAGGAGTAGATCGCCGCGGACCAGCCGATTTTTCCCACCTCGGCGGCGACTAGGTCGATGTAGAGGGTATCGATGTGTTCCCCGGCCAAAGGTCGCGCTGCATAGTCTATGCCGATTGACGCTTCCGCTAGCTGCGCTTGGCCTAGTGCCGAGCGGGCGTTGTGCAACCGCGCGTTCCCAAGGCACTTTAGCTCCGCGCTTACTATGGCTTCGCCATCGCCGGGAAAGTAGTGCAGATAGAGGATGGACTGCTGATCCAACGCTGGCCCGGCAATCGCCGGTTGGTCTAGGCGGGCACTGAGCGTCGAGCGGGCGCTCGCCGGCACTACTGCCGCCCACAGCGCGATGACCACCCCTAGCCCGCGCCAATAATTGCCATAGCTTTCTCCGTTCTGAAGGCCGCGCCTTCCTACTGTCCCTCGGGTTGCCATTCGGTTCGTTCCTCGTCGCTATTGCCGTGTGCTGGCCCCTTGGCCAAAAAGCCTAACTTACTTTTTAACTGTAACTTACGTCCAATTCAAGCCTAACATACGACGCGGGTGCTGTCAAGGCGGGAGACCCTGTCCGCATCCTTAGAAAGGCTTGACTGAACCCGTGCGCTCCGATAGGTTGTACACTAGCTTGGCCATCGCCCTGTTGTGCATTGTCACCTTGTTCGCCATCATGCAGTTTACTGGACGCACGGATTGGAACGCGGTGTGGCAGAAAAGGCCGCGCCCCTCTTCATGCTAGATTGGCTATTTCCCGCGCTCGGCGCGTTTGGCGCGCTCGGACTCGGCGCGTTGTGCGCCCCTATGACCCTTGCCTTGCGCTGCCGGCGCGAGGCCCTTCCGGAGTCTTGGGAATGGGGAGTGCGACTGTCCTTTTTTTGGGGAGGGCTAGGGCTTGGTCTGCGATGGAGCCCTAAGGGCCTTTGCATCGCGCCTGTGCTCTTGGGCCAATTCCTGCCGTACCCCTCGCTGCCGCTGCGAACCCGAGTAAAGCGGAGGCCAAAAACACGGCGAAAAGCCGAGCAAGAGGCCGCGCCCAAAGCCCGCGAGCGGAACCTGCGCGCGCTTGTGCGCCTGCTGGTCAAGCCCAGTCTTGGGCTATTGGCGAGCTTGCCGCGTATCATTTGGCTCAAAAGGCTGCGAATCCAGGGCCGCTTAGGCTTTGCCGATCCGGCCCAAACCGGGCGAATCTATGGCTATTTGCAGGGGGTTGCAGGGCGCAAGGGAAAGGTCCAAATAAACGTCAGCCCGGATTTTGTGCACACAGGGGCCTTTGGCCGCTTGGACTTGGTCGCTCATTTGCACTTGGGCTTATTAATTTTGCTCTTGGGGCGCTTTGGCTCGCGGGCGGCATACCGCTTGTTGGCCGCGCGCTTCCGCACCCCGATCTAAGTCGAGGAGTTTTTCATGGCATCGTCTGTAGAATCCCTAGTCGAGCGCGTCCTAGGCGAATTGCACCGCATCGTGCAAACCGAAACCGTTATCGGGGAGCCGTTTCAGTCCGGCGACTTGACCATTATTCCGGTATCGAAAATATCGTTTGGCTTTGGAGCCGGCGGGGGGCTGGAGGGCAAGGGGCAGAGCGGGACGGGTGGCGGCGCGAACATCGAACCTATCGCCTTCCTCATCGTCGATGCCGACGGCAGGGTGCAGGTGGCGTCCATCGGCGAGCAGGAGGCCGGTTGGGGTCAGATCATCGGATTGCTACCCGAGGCCATCGCCAAGATCAAGAAATTCGTCAGCAAGAATAAAGATAAAGACGCCAAGGCCGAGTGCGACTGAGCCGCCTCAGTGGTGGTCTTGGCTGGTGGGGAACACCTTGAAGCGCCCGTCTAACAATAGGTGGGTGTACCAACCGGCGATGCAGGCAATAAAGAAAACCCAGTGCCCTTCCAGCAGGGTTTGTACGTTGTCCCAGTTAAATTCCCCGAGAAAGGCCTGCCGCGCTCGCCAGTACTCGTAGGTCGTGCCCAGCAACCCGACGGTGATGAATGGGCTGATTTTCCAGTGCGTCCAGCCTCGGTGGTGATCCAAAAGCGGTAGGACGCACAAGACGCCTACTATAGTCGCCAACTCGTAGTGTTCGGTCCAGCCCAGATAGAGCAAGGTGCAGAAGACGCCGCGGAAAAACCATCGCTGCGCCACCGAAGCCGTGTCCAAGTCGGGAAAAAGGGAGAAGAATAGCGCGGTGCCGCCGACGGCGGCTTGAGTCGTCAGGTCATCGGGCGCAACATAGCCCAAGTAAACCGCGCCCGCCGCCACTGCGCTGCTCGCGACGGCTCCTCCCAAGACATGGCCTCTGAAGTTCACGACTCCAACTCATTTTTTTGTTGGTGATAGAGCTGACCGCAGGCCGCGTCGATGTCCCGCCCGCGGCTGTGGCGCACGGTAAACTCGACGCCGCAGCCTCTGAGTACTTGGTAAAACTGCTCTAAGCGCCGGCGGGCTGGCCGGCGGAAGCGGCGGTCCGCATCCGTTTCGTTGTAGGGTATGAGGTTGATCTTGCAGGGAATGTCGCGGGTCAGTTCGGCCAGTCGCCGCGCGTCTGCATCTGCATCGGTCAACCCGGCCATGAGCACGTATTCAAAGGTGACACCGTAGCCGCGACAGGCGAAAAATTCGCGTGCGACCGCCAAGAGGTCGGCGATTTTGTACTTGCGGTTGATCGGCATGAGCTGTTCGCGTATCTCGTCGGTCGTGGCGTTGAGCGAAATGGCCAACCCCACGTTGAGATCTTCGGCCATGAGCCGGCGGATGCCCGGGATGTAACCCGCAGTGGACACCGTGACTTTCCGCCCCCCCAACCCAATGCCCTCTTTTAGGCGCATTAGCTTTAGGGCGCGCGCGACCGCCGAGTAGTTGAGCAGCGGTTCGCCCATCCCCATCATCACCACATTGGTCACCTTCTCGCCCCGCCCACGGGCGAAGTGGTTCACCTGCAAGAGCTGATCGACGATCTGCCCGGCTTCGAGGTTGGCTATCATCCCCATTCGCCCGGTGGCGCAGAACTTGCAGTCGAGCGGACAGCCCACTTGCGACGACAGGCACGCCGTGCGCCGGGTGCCATCGACGATCAGCACGGACTCGATCCGCTGCCCGGTGGGCAGCTCAAAGAGGAATTTGACGGCCTCGCCCGTGGCCGACTCTTGGCGCTTGACGAGGTTCAGGCAAGTAATGCGCGTCCGCTCGGCGAGCTTGTCCCGCAAAGTTTTGGAGACATTGGTCATCTCGCATACGTCGCGCACGCCCTTGGCGTAGAGCCAATCGAAGATCTGACGGGTGCGGTACGCCGGTTCGTCGAGCTCGCCGACGAGTCGGTCGAGTTCGACGGGCAGCATAGCTTTTAGGTCGTAGAGCCGACTAGCCACGTTAAAAGTCCTTGACGCTTAAATGTTAAAATATATATGTTAAAGGTTTGCTGATATTGGTCAACGGTTCCCCTCCCCAACCGTTGTCAGCCCTTTATTTTTCTCCCCCATAGATTTTGCATATGCGATTTGGATTTGCCATCTGGTTCTGGGGCATCCTCTTGAGCAGCCTCGCGCTTATGGCGCTGCGCTTGGGGATGTCCTCTCAGCACTCGGCGGCCGCAGCCGCCCACCTCGAGGAAGTAGCCTTTGCTCCGGTCGCTTCGGCCGCAGTTTGGGAGCCGCCCTTTGTCGGCCCGCCGATTCCGCCCCCGCCCGACGATCCCACGCGGACGATTGCCGCCGCGCTGCGCCAAGGGGATTCCATCGACCGCTCGCTCAAGCACCACGTCCCGAGTGGTCAATTGGAGCTGCTGTACCAAGCGTTATACGCGGTCTTTGACCCCGCGCGAGTCAAGCCGGGCGACTACTACGAGGTTGTAATCGATACCAGCGATGCCATTCGTCGCTTCCGCTACACGCCCCACCGCACCCCGGATCGCCCAATCGAGGTGGAGCTGCGCGATGGTCAGTTTGTTGGCCACCAGTTGCAGCTGCCGCTGGATCGACGGGTCGAGCGGCTCGAAGTGCGCATCAAGGACAATCTCTCCAACGCCATCAGCGCAGCCGGGGAAGGCAGCGCGCTCAGCGACGTGCTCGCCGATGACATATTTGGCGCAGTCATCGACTTTCAGCGCGACCCGCGCCGCGGCGATCGGCTCGGTATCGTCTTTGAAAAGCTCTACATGGAAGGGCGCTTCATCCGCTACGGCCACGTCCTCTTGGCGCGCTACGAAGGCGAAAGAGTGACCGAGTTGGCGGTCCGCTATGCTTCCGCCGAGGGGGAGGACGCTTATTACAACGCCAGCGGCCGCTCTCTCGGCCGGATGTTCGTACTCAAGCCCCTCGGGGTCAATCGCATCACCTCGCGCTTCAACCGCCAACGCTTCCATCCCATCCACAAAAAGCAACGCCCCCATCTGGGCACGGACTACGGTGCGCGGACCGGCACCCCAGTGTGGACTACAGCCCGAGGGAAGGTCGCGTACGCCGGCTGGAAAGGCGGCTACGGCAAGCTGGTCGAAATCGTTCATTCCAATGGCTACCGCACCCGCTACGCGCACCTGAGCAAGATATTGGTTCGCAAGGGCGAGCTCGTACAGCAGAAAGATATCATCGGCAAAGTTGGTTCTACAGGACTCGCGAGCGGCCCCCACCTGCACTACGAAATCATCAAAGACGGCCACCACATCAATCCCGAACACATCAACACAGGCAGTGTCGTCCCAACCCTAGCCGACGACCTGTTGCCCGACTTCGTCCACAAGCGCGACGCGCTCTTGCACGTCCTCGCGCTTGGTCCGCGCACTTGGCGTCTCGCCTCGACCTTGACATCCGCACCGCTCTAGTTTTATTGGCCCTCTTGCGATGGAACCAAAAGCGCTGCAAGAAATCGAAAATCTGGCCGAGCACGACGGTCGCTATAAGAGCGATGCGTATCTCTTTGTGTACGATGCGCTAGAATACACGGTGCAAAGGCTCGGCAAGGACAAGGACGCCTTGACCGAAGAGAAGCGGCACATTGGTGGACTTCCCCAAGCGTCGGCCGAATTTTTAGGGGACAAGGACGCCTTGACCGAAGAGAAGCGGCACATTTCCGGCCGGGATCTGCTACTCGGCATCAGCGAGTACAGCGCCGATCAATTTGGGCCGCTCACCTGCTCGGTCTTTGCCCACTGGGGCATCGAGCAAACGCGCGATTTCGGCGAGATTGTCTTCAACTTGGTCGGCGCGAATTTGCTGCGTAAGACAGATGAGGACCGGATTGAAGACTTCGTCGATGTGTATGACTTTGCCGAAGAATTCGACTGGAAGAAGCGCAAGGCCGACCTCAAGCGCCTGCCCTGAGCGCGAGACGCGAAGATGAAAATCGCCTATTTCGACTGTTTCTCAGGTATCAGCGGCGACATGATCTTGGGTGCCCTGCTCGACGCTGGTCTCGCGCTAGAGGACCTCAACCGAGAAATCGCCAAGCTGGGCGTACAGGACGTCGCCATTGAACGCGAACCCACCGCCCGGCACGCCATTGCCGCCACCCGCGCCAAAGTCTGCGTGGCCGGTGCACCTTTGGCCGACGCCGAGCACCATCTCGACCTGTCTGGCGAACACACGCACGCTCACGCGCACGCTCACCTCAAAGATATAACTAGCCGCATTGACGACAGCCGCTTAGACAGCGTCGTCAAGGAACGCTCCATCCGCGTATTTGAGCGCCTGTGTGCAGCCGAAGCCGAGGTGCACAACGCCGCGCCCGCCGAAGTGGCCCTGCACGAAGTGGGAGCCCTCGACGCCCTGATAGACGTAGTAGGGGCCGTGGCTGGCCTCCAACTTTTGGAGGTGGACGAAGTCTGCGCTTCGCCCCTGCGCTTTGGCACGGGTTTTGTGCGCTGTGCGCACGGGCGCTATCCGGTGCCCGTGCCCGGGGTCTTGGCCTTATGCCGCGACGTGCCGACCGAACAGACCGATATCCGCGCCGAGCTCGTCACCCCGACCGGGGCGGCGATTATCACCACTTTGGCTAGTTCCTTTGGGCCACAGCCGCCCTTTTGCCAACAGGCCGTCGGCTATGGCGCGGGCCGCCGCGACTTAGAGGCCATCCCCAATCTATTGCGCCTGCGTTTGGGTGAGCGTACGCCGGCCAGCGAGCGCGTCCTGCTGATCGAAGCCAATATCGACGACATGAATCCAGAAGTGTACGGTTACCTCTTCGACCGGCTGCTAGCGCAGGGCGCGTGCGACGTGTACGCCACGCCGGTCCTCATGAAGAAGGGCCGCCCAGGCAACGTCCTCAGCGTCCTCGCTCCAGTGGGCCGCTTGGACGAGCTAGCCGCGATCGTCCTGCAAGAAACGACTACCATCGGCCTGCGCTACTACGGGGTGGAACGCCGCGTCTTGGAACGCCAGATCCGCACCGTTGCCACGCCGTACGGGGAGGTCGGCGTCAAGTTTAGCTGTATAGACGGACGCCGCCGCGCCGCCCCTGAATACGAGGACTGCGCACGGCTAGCCCAAGAGCACCAAGTGCCCTTGCTCTCCGTATATGAGGCCGCTCGCGCGGCCGCCACCAAGGAGTAATGTCTATCATGTTGCGGTTGATCTTATGCGCGTTATGGCTGGTTCCCCCCGTGTCCAGCACGGGGCAAGCCGCGGAATGGCCGGCTTATAGCGGCGACCTAGACGAATTCGACAATATCCAGCGCCTGCCCGCGGGCGAAGGTCCAGCCCGCCTCGTGCTCGGCGACAACAACGGCCGGATCCACGTCTATGAAGAGCGCGATCGCACCTATACCGGGGTGTGGGACAGCGACTATCTCGAAGGGGCCGTGGCCGGCGTCTTCGTCCTCGATATCAACGACGACCAGCTCGACGAAATCGTCGCCTATACCAACCACGGCCGCGTGTATTACTTCGACTCTCAGGACTACGCGCTCCTGTGGAGCAACTCGCCCAATGAATACGCCCGCATTACCAGCCTGACCATCGGCGACATTGACGACGATCCCCAGCCCGAGCTCGTGTTTTGTGCCGATGGCCGCTTAATCGTGTACGACGGCCGCGACCAGTACGAGCAGTGGCGCAGCGACCAGACTGACTTAACGGCCCATCAGATCCTCATCGGCGATGTGGATGGGGACGACGAAGACGAGATCGTGCTCAACGACGGCTACGTGTTCGACGCCCGCTTCTTCGACTTGGAGTGGCAGTCGCCCGAGCCTTTTGGCGAACGCATGGGCCTGCTCGACCTCGACGCGGACCAGATCCCCGAGGTCATCGGCGAGTTTCAGGGCCGCTACCTGCGCATCTTTGACATCGACCTGCGGCGGGAAAAGTCGCTCAGCCGCTAGCGGCCCGGCCTTGACACCCCGGCGGCGACCGGCGTATATACTCCCTCTCATACAAACACCAACAAGGAGCGACTGCAATGCGACCCGTCACCCTCTTCACTGGCCAGTGGGCCGACCTGCCTATTGAGACCCTCTGCCAACAGGCCGTTGAATTCGGCTACGATGGCTTGGAGCTGGCCTGCTGGGGAGACCACTTTGAGGTTGACCAAGCCACCGATGCCTATTGCCAGGCCAAGCGCGAACTGCTCGCAAAATGCGATCTAGCGCTGTTTTCCATTTCCAATCACCTCGTCGGCCAAGCCGTGTGCGACGCCATCGACAGCCGCCACCAAGCCATTCTGCCCCCGCGCATCTTCGGCGACGGCAGCCCAGAGGGCGTGCGCCAGCGCGCGGCCGAAGAGATGATCGCCACCGGGCAAGCGGCCGCCCGGCTCGGGGTTGACGTGGTCAACGGCTTTACCGGCTCCTCGATCTGGCCTTTGCTCTATTCATTCCCGCCGGTATCCCCCGACATGATCGAGGCTGGGTACGCGGACTTTGCCGCGCGCTGGAAACCCATCCTCGACCAATACCAAGCGATTGACGTCAAGTTCGCGCTAGAGGTACATCCCACGGAAATCGCCTTTGATATTGCCTCGGCCGAGCGCGCCATCCAAGCACTCGACGGCCACCCGGCCTTTGGCTTCAACTACGACCCCAGCCACCTCGGCTACCAGGGCGTGGACTACGTCGAGTTCATTTACCGCTTCAGCGACCGCATCTTCCACGTCCACATGAAGGACGTAGGCTGGTCCGCGACGCCGACCGACGCCGGGGTCTTCGGTGGGCACACCGAGTTCGGCGACCGTCGGCGCTATTGGGACTTCCGCTCGTTGGGCCGCGGCAATATCGACTTCGAGGAAATCATCCGCGCCCTCAACCGCATCAACTACCAAGGGCCGCTGTCGGTCGAATGGGAAGACAGCGGCATGGATCGCGTCCACGGCGCGACGGAAGCGGCCGCCTTCGTCAAACAGGTCGATTTTCCGCCCTCGGACATTGCCTTTGACGCGGCGTTTGAGGACTAGCGTTGCAGCGTTTTGTCGCCCTCCTATAGCAATCCTACATCATTCACAAGATGATCCGCAGATGGACGCAGATGGACGCAGAATAGTAGAAACAAGACGATCCGCATCTCGAATTGTTCAATCATTCAGGATTGCTATAGTTGTTGCCGTACTCGTCGCCTGCGGCCGAGAGGAACGCACGCAGCACACCTTGGTTTTTGGCCGTGGTTCGGATTCGATCGGGCTGGATCCGGGGATTGAAAACGACGGCGAGTCGTTCAAGGTCTGCGACAACATCTACGAGACGTTGGTGACCTACGACAGCGCGAGCACGGCTGTCGTGCCGCAGCTAGCGCATTCTTGGGACATCGCGGACGATCAGCTTACGTGGACCTTCCACTTGCGCACGGGGGTCCACTTTCACGACGGCACCCCCTTTAACGCCGAGGCCATGCTGTTTTCCCTCGAGCGGCAGTTTGACAAAGATCATCCCTTCCACAAGGTCGCCGGCGCTTATAAGTACTGGCAGGCCATGGGCATGGACGACATTGTCGCCGCGCTAGAGGCCCCGGACGATTCGACCTTTGTCATCCGCCTCAAAGAGCCGCATGCCCCTTTCTTGGGGAATTTGGCGATGAACTTCTGTGCGGCCGTCAGCCCCACTGCGGTGGCCCGTTATGGCCGCGATTACTTCAAAAATCCGGTTGGCACCGGCCCCTTCCGCTTTATCGAATGGCGCAAGGACGAGCGCATCGTCTTGGCGCGCAACCGCGATTACTGGGGCCCCAAGCCGCAGCTTGACCGCCTAATTTTCAAGCCTATTCAGGAAGCCTCGGTGCGCTTCTTGGAGCTTGCGCAAGGCACGATCCACGGCTTCGACAATCTAAGCCCTGAGTACATTGAGCCGATTCGCGCCGACTCCAGCCTCCACCTCTTGACGCAGGCGGGCATGAACGTCGGCTACTTGGCCATGAACATGGACAAGAAGCCCTTCGACGATGTGCGGGTGCGCCGAGCCGTAAATCACGCCGTTGATAAACAGGCTCTCGTGGATAATTTCTACGAGGGCTTGGCCATGCCGGCCAAAAATCCCATCCCGCCGACCTTGTGGAGCTACAACGACACCATTGCGGGTTATCGCTATGATCCGGCGAAAGCGCGAGCCTTGCTGGCGGAAGCTGGTTATGCCGACGGCTTTGAGACCGAGTTGTGGGCCATGCCGGTGCCACGGCCCTATATGCCGCAGCCGGGCAAGATCGCCGAGGCGATTCAGGCCGACCTCGAAAAGGTGGGCATCCACGCCCGCATTGTGTCGTGGGAATGGGGGACCTACTTGGACAAGGTGTTCGACGGCCAGCACCAGATGGCTTTGTTGGGCTGGACCGGCGACAACGGCGACCCGGACAACTTCCTCTACGTGCTCCTCGATTCAACCGCAGCCATCAAGCCCGCCCAGAATATCGCCTTCTACCGCAGTGCCGAGCTGCACGAGGCGCTCGTCGCGGCCCGTCGCTCCACCGACCGCGACGCACGCACGCGGCTCTACGCCCAAGCGCAGGAAATAGTCCACCGCGACGCTCCTTGGGTCCCCCTAGTACACGCGACGCAGACGGTGGTTTTTCAGCGCCGCGTCACTGGCTTCAAGCTGCATCCCACCGGCAGCAAGTGGTTCCACAGCACCGCGCTGGCGCCTTGAGCCATGTACCGCTTCGTCCTCCGGCGGCTCATCGCGCTCTTGCCGACGCTGGCGGGTATTTCGCTGTTGGTTTTTTTGATGCTCTACTTGGTGCCAGGGGATCCGGCCCAAGTCATGCTCGGGGAGCGCGCCAATGCCGAGAGCTTGGCTGAGTTGCGTGCGACCATGGGCCTCGACCAGCCCTTCCACGTGCAGTTTTACCGCTTCTTCACTGGTCTATTGCGCGGCGATCTAGGCCGCTCGATTCGCACCCACGAGAAAATCACCACCGAACTCTTCCAGCGCTTCCCGGCCACCTGCGAGCTAACCTTGGCCAGTATGCTGTTGGCCATGACAGTCGGCATCTCGGCCGGGCTGTGGGCCGCGGTGCGGCGGGGCAAGATCGCCGATCTCCTCAGCATGATCTTGGCCACGGCCGGCATTTCCATTCCCGTATTTTGGCTGGCCCTGATGCTGGTGTTGCTGTTGGCCTTTTACGTGCCGCTCTTTCCGGTGTCCGGCCGCTTGAGCACGCATATTTACTTTGAGCCGATTACCTATTTCTACGTAATCGACGCCCTCGCGCAGGGCGATTTCGCGGCCTGCGGCGACGTGCTGTGGCACCTCTTCCTGCCGGCCCTGACCTTGGGGACCATTCCCATGGCCGTCATTGCGCGCATGACCCGCGCCAGCCTGCTCGACGTCCTCGGCGAGGACTACATCCGCACGGCTTGGGCCAAGGGCCTGCGGCAGCGGGTGGTGATTGTGCGCCACGCCCTGAAAAACGCCTTTATACCCACGCTTACGGTCATTGCCCTCGAATTCGGCTACCTGCTCGGGGGCGCGGTCATCACCGAGACTATCTTCGCTTGGCCCGGGGTCGGACGCTGGCTCTTTTTGGCGGTGCAGGCGCGCGACTTCCGCGCTGTGCAGGGCGGAGTTTTGCTGCTGGCCACGGTGTTCGTGCTGGCCAACCTCATCGCCGACATTCTCTACGCTTGGCTCGATCCGCGGATACGCTACGACGAGGAATAGGGGGTTGCGTAACACTAGGTGACAAAAAAGTGGAGGCAACGAGCAAGACCGTTGCCTCCACTTTTCTTGTTTAACAGTGCCTATGTCGCTGGCACTGAGTCATCTCAGCCACCAGAGGAGGAGATGGTGATGAGCACGATGTCGGCCACGGCCGGATAGGTGAACCCATCGTCCACTAAGCGCACTGTGCCTCCTTCGTCCGCGCCGGTGTTGGCACCGGCCTGACGCGGTGCTTGGTTTTCGCCCACGCCCGGCTCCTCGTTGACTTCCGTACCGGCATCCCACAGGCCGATCTGAGCGGTGATGTCGCCGCTTATCGGCTGTCCGTTGGTGAACAGCGCAATGCCGGTTTCATCCGGTGCCAAGAACAGGTCGTTGGATTGCACGTACATGGTGGCGAAAGACAGCCGGTCGCCCGGACGGGCCGTGAAGCTGAACTCATAGGCGTTGTCCGGCGTCAGCGGGCCGGGGCTGTCGGCCCCCACCGGCGTGTTGAAAATCCCGCTGTTTGTGTAGAGGCTCGCGGCTAGCTCCGCCGGATTGCCGTCCTCGGCGAGTGCTTCGAGGCCAGCACCGCGATCGGGTTGGCCGTCGGTGAAGATAGGCGTACCGCCGCGTTGGGCGACCCACGCGCCTGGAGCGAGGACGGTGCCGATGTTTTCGATCCGCACCGTGAATTGCGCTGGCACGCGCGCTTCAGCCAAGCCGGCGGCTGGATCGGAAGAGATGGTCCGCGCGGAAGTGATGGTCATCTCAGAGCTATCGTCGTCGCCCTCGCCTTCGCCTTCGCCGTCGTCGTCGCCCTCGCCTTCGCCTTCACCCTCACCGCCAGCACCAACCTCCGGATGTGCGCTCCAAGTGTCGAAGGATTCGCTCGTTGCGGGAAGGGTAATCGGAATGCTCTGGCCGGAGGCCAAGTCGGTGGGCGTCGTCGGTCCCAGTTCGGTCCCGTTTGAGAGGTGGACTTCCACGCGAACCTGCTCCAGCGTCGCGTCCGTGGTATTCTCCGCCGTGCCGGTGAAGGCGTTGGCCTCCGCGTCGTACGACAAGATCAGCCGGACACCGGCGCGGATGTTGTCATAGGTATCATTCACTCCTAACTGCTGCGCGGACTCCTCGCCGTCGCCGTCGTCTTCGCCTTCACCGTCGCCGTCGCTATCGCCGTCGCTATCGTCGTCGCCGTCCATGGCACCTGCCTCAGCCGCCGCGATGATAGCACTGATGTCGTAAGGCACCCCAACGGTAATGGTGCCGCTCAAGGATGGCTCGTCTCCAGACACATCGACCAGAATGTCTAACGATACCGTAGCATCGAATGCACCAGAAGCGGCTATCTCGCCAGTTATGGGAATGCTCGGGAACTGATCTTTGCCCACGTTCAGGGTGCCGTTGAGCACCAGCAGCCCGTCGGACGAATAATCCGTTAGCACCCACTCGTTGCCCGCGATGGCCAACGTGCCACTGCTGGCTCCGTCAATCGTCGCCTCATCCGAGGTCAGCGCGACCAACAGGGCGTTCTGAAAATAGCTTATCAGCGCATTGGTCAGGGCTAGGACATCGGGCGTTATCGCAACTTCGGGCCCGGTTAGGTCGTCGCTCATGTCGTCGTCGCCCTCACCTTCGCCTTCACCCTCACCTTCGCCTTCACCTTCACCTTCACCTTCACCTTCTCCTGCTTCTACGCTCACACCACCTACGGAGGTGACGGTGATGAGCACGATATCGGCCACGGCCGGATAGGTGAACCCGTCGTCGCCTAAGCGCACCACACCCCCTTCGTCCGCGCCGGTGTTGGCACCGGCCTGACGCGGCGCTTGGTTTTCGCCCACGCCCGGCTCCTCGTTGACTTCCGTACCGGCATCCCACAGGCCGATCTGAGCGGTGATGTCGCCGCTTATTGGCTGTCCGTCGATGAACAGCGCAATACCGGTTTCGTCTGGCGCTAAGAACAGGTCGTTGGATTGAACGTACATGGTGGAGAAAGACAGCCGGTCGCCCGGACGGGCAACGAAGCTGAACTCATAGGCATTATCCGGCGTCAGCGGTCCAGGGCCGTCGGCTCCCACCGGTGTGTTGAAAATCCCGCTGTTGGGGTGGAGGTTCGCGGCTAGCTCCGCCGGATTGCCGTCCTCGGCGAGTGCTTCGAGTCCAGCGCCGCGATCGGGCTGGCCGTTGATGAAGAGGGGCGTACCACCGCGTTGGGCGACCCACGCGCCTGGAGCGAGGACGGTGCCGATGTTTTCGATCCGCACCGTGAAGTGCGCTGGCACGCGTGGTTCAGGCAAGCCAGCGACCGACTCGGAAGAGACGGTCGGCTTGCCTGCTTTATACGCGATAGATGGGTCTGCGGTGGATGACAGGGGATCTCGGTCTGCACAGGCGGCGAATACTACGACCGCAGCACAGGCGACGTAAAGCAGTTTCATGGAAAATTCTCCTCGAAAAGGGTTTATGGGGTCCTATCTATAAAGATGACATAGAGTTGACATAATTTCAAGAAGCGATGCGCAACTAAACCTGCGTCCACGCGCCGCTGTTCTTGGACGATTCTACTGCGGCCGCAACGAATTTCATGCCCGCTACGCCCTCTTCCACGCCCGGATGCGGAAAGGCCGCGGGCACATCCTGTTCGCCACGGCGCGTGCGGATGTGCCGCTCGATGGTGGTGTGGAGGTTGGCGAGGGCTGGGAAGAAGTCCTCGTGGTGTCCCGAGGGCACCCGCAAGTATGAGGCGACCGACTCGGGCAGGCCGAATTCAGCACCAATCCAATAGGTAATGTCGCGGCCATCGCCGTGGCGCACCAGCAGGCATTCGGCCCGCTCCTGATGCCATTCGATAGAGCCTTCGGTGCCGAAGACGCGGAAGCCGTTGTCGTTGCGGTAGCCAACGGCGATCTGCGTGGCCGTGATCAGCGCGGTGCCGCCGTTTTCCAGTTCGCCGATCACGTTGAAGTCGTCGTCGAGCACACGGCCTTCGATAAAGGTATTGAGCCGCGCCGAGACCCGCCCGACGGCTAGCCCGGTCACCCAAGTCGCTGCGACAAAGGCGTGCGTGCCAATGTCGCCGCCGCAATTGGAAATGCCCGTGCGCTCGGGATCGGTGCGCCAAGACGCCTGCTGCTGGCCGGTCTGTTCCAGTGCCGTGGCCAGCCAACCCTGATGGTACCAAGAATCCACCTTGCGGACTTGGCCGATCTCGCCGCTTTGGATCATTTCCTTGGCCAGCATCATCATCGGATGGCCCGTATAGGTATGGGCCAGCACAAAGGGCACAGACTCGCGCTCGACGATCTGTGCCAAGTCTTCGGCTTCGGCTACTGTCATGGTAATCGGCTTTTCGCAGAGTACGGGAATGCCCGCCTGCAAAAAGGCTTTGGCCGGCTCGTAGTGGGCGAAGTTGGGGGTGACGATGGTGACGTAATCGAGGGCCTGCTCGCCACTTTGCACCGCCGCTAGCAGCGCTTGGTAGGTGGGATAACCTTGGATGCCGTAGTCGTCGGCAGCGCGCATCGCCGCCTCTGGGCTAGAACGCAGCGCGCCGGCGACCAATTCGCGGCTGGCGTCGAGCGCGATGGCGCGGTTGTGGACCATGCCGAAAAAGGAATCGGGGCCACCGCCGCCGATCATGCCTACTTTGAGTTTGCTCATGGAATTTTCTCCCCAAAATGTATTGAAATGTTCTGTTTTAATTTTAAGTACGCATTGGGGCCTATAACTGTCAAACGATGCGGCCTCTTATGGCACTCGCATCACTCCCGCAGGTAGCCCCTGTTGCAATTGGCTGGCGTCTAGCCCGCTGTTGAAGGCATAGCGTTTGTAATCCAACACCAGCGCCACATCGGCTTGGCGTATTTCCACCCGGCGCGGCAAGTAAAGCGCGTCCTGCCGGCGGTATTCTCCTAGCTCGCGGAGCAGGACATCGCCCTCGGGCAGCGGGATGCTCTCGCGCAACACCAAGCCTCGGCGTAGGTCCAACCACGCCCGCCGTCCGCCTGTGAGCGCAACCACTGCTTGGTCGGTGTCCGGGTACTCGATCGGCTCGACTATGGAACCCGGCTCGATGAGGCCGAGCAAGGCGTAGCGCAGATCGCACGATCCGAAATCCAGCCCGGTCAGCGTGGTTAGCAGCCGGCCGCGCACCGTTCCTTTTAGGGGAGGGTCCATGCCCCGGCCGTACACGGTCAGACTGTCGCCTTCGAGCAGGGCCGTAAAAATGTGGGTGAAAAAGGGGCCGCGCACCTCGACGCGGAAGAGGTCTGGATTGACTAGCTGCACGAGGGCCGTCCCCCGATCGCGCACCGCGCCGCGCCGCAGCTCAATAGCCGCTTCCGCCGTTAGATCTTCGAACTGGGCGAGGGACGCCGAAGCAGCGAGCAAGGCGGCCGGCCCTTGGTCCGCATCCCAACCCTCCCGCACCACCAGCGGCGGCGCGCAAGCTAGCGCTAGGGCGCAGAGCGCGAACCATTTAGAAGCTGTTTGGAAATTTTGGGTGTGCCCCGAGCGCGAGGTATGAATCATGGCAGCAGCTTGCGCCGAACTTCTTCGTTGTCCGGCGCAAGTTCTAGCACCTTCTGCCAATGCGTGCGCGCCTCGTCCGTTTTACCGAGGGCACTGGCAATGTCGCCGGCGTGGTCGAAGATTACGGCCTGCTCCTCGGGATCGCCCTCGTCCATCTGCTCCAAGGCTTGTTGCAGGTAGTGCTCGGCCTGCGCTAGCTCGCCGAGGCGGAAATAGGCCCAGCCCATGCTGTCGAGGAACGCGCTGTTGTCCGGCGCGAGCGCGATCGCCCTCTCTAAGAGCGCGACTGCCTCTGTCAGCCGCATGCCCTTGTCCGCATACATGTAGCCGAGGTAGTTGAGGGCGTAGGCATCGTTTGGCTCGATCTCCAACAGGCGTTGGAAGGTCCCTACCGCACGATCGAAGTACTCGTCGCGGCCAAGTTTGCGCGAAGCCTGCTCGTAGCAGGAGCCGAGGTAAAAGAGCACGCGGCTCTTATCGTTCGCCAGCGCAACGGCCTGATTCAGCTTCTCAAGCGCCGCTTCCCAGCGCTCCAATTCCTCTAGAGCAATGCCCCAGTGCAAAAAGGTTGGGCTGTACACGGAGTCAATCGAGGCCGCTGTTTCGTATTGGGCCAGCGCGTCTTCCCACTGCCCCTGCCGCCCCAAGCTGATGCCCCACCGCACGTGCAGCGCGGCTTCGCCCGGGGATACTGCGAGTGCTTGGCGATAGACGCCAATGGCCTCTGCCCAAGCGTCTTGTTGCTCTAGCGCGAGTCCCCAGTATAGATATATCTCAACCGCATCGGGCAGGTGCTCAAGGCCGCGCTGGTACACGGCGATGGCCTCGTCGTAGCGCCCGGTGCTTTCTAGGGCCGTCCCCCAGTACAGGTAAATCTCGCTGCTGTCGGGCATGGCCTCTGCCGCTTGGCTGAGGACGGAGGTGGCGGAGTCGTAGTCCTCCAAGTAGATGTAGTAGCGCGCTAGGTCGGTCCACTGCTCGACCGTTTGCGGCTGCATCTCAACGATGCGCTTAAAGACCAACGTCGCTTGGTCGTACTTGCCGGCCTCGGACAGGGCCATTCCCAAGTGGTAGAGCACCTCGGCACCCTCTTCGGCGAGGATTTCCTCTAGGTCGTGCTCGGTGACCATCAGCCGCGCCAAATAGTAGGGGATGCTGCTGTCGGGCAGGTGGCCTGCGGCCTCGCGGTAGATGGCGATGGCCTCGTGGCGGTGCCCCTGCGCCAGCTTGAGTTCGGCTAGACCCAGCCAAGCGTCCTCGACCGTGGGATCGGCCGCGAGGACCCGGTGATAGATGCGCTCGGCCTCTTTTTGCAGGCTGATGCGAGAAAAAATGCCAGCTATGTCCACCTCGACTTCTGGCGACACTTGCTCTTGGGCGAGCACTTCATTGAAGAGCGAGCCGATTCGCTCGGTTTGGCCCGATTCAAAGTAGAGATAGGCCAAGTGGCGGTAGAGCGGCCAATTGTCCGGCTCGTAGCGCAGCAGTTCTTCGATGTGGTCAATGGCACCCTCGCGGTCGCCTTCGCTCTCTAGGATCCGAATCAGCAGGCGGCGCAATCGCACTTGGCTGCCGTCCAATGCCAAGCCCTTGCGTGCAAAATGGACGGCCATGTGGGGGTCGTCGATGCGCTGGTAGTTGTAAGCGAGGCGGGCGTAGATGGTGGGCGAAGTCGGGTCGAGGTCAGCCGCGCTGCGCAGGGCGACTATCGCGCCGAGGTAGTTGTGCTGGGATTCAAAGACCTTGGCCTTGACGAAGTATCGCATGGCTTGGTCGGAGGCCGTCGGCTCTGCGGGCGCTGGCGCGCTGTGGCTCCGCAGGCCCGCGCAGCCGCCCGCAGACAGCGCGAGGGCGCAGAGTAGGGGGAGGAGGTGCGAGACATTATTCATAATCTGGAGGTTCACCTGTATTAGCGGTGTCCAGGAAGCCGCGCATTATGTCATCGCCTCGATGAGAGCGTCGCGGAATTTTACAAAGCTATGGGAGCGATTGCAGTCCGGGTTGAGGTGAGCGGCAATGGTACGCGCCGCTTCTACCTTGCGCAGTCCATTTTTGAAATAGCCACCGTTCTGCAAGATGCGTTCAAACGCCTCCCAAGTGCCGCCTTTTATTGCATCGGGATTGCGATAGGGTGCCCGATTCGGGACAGTGGGCGACACCCTTGGATAGGCGCTCTTCACGGCTTTCCAATCTCCGAAGTACCACGCTTCAAGTTCCTCAATTGCGATGCGAGTTACCACTTTCCAGAGGTGTCCACTGGATCCTGAACGAGTGATTAATCCCGCTGTGGTTGCTACCATTTCGAGTTGTTGTTTGAGTTTATGGCAATCGTCGTCGTCGCAATCAACCACCACGACGATACGCCCATAGTTCGACGGCCAATGAGCGTAGCCCTTTAGACGAGCCTGTAAATTATCCAACATGTTTGTCTTGCCCTGAAACGCATGGACGCGAAAGGAAGGACAGTCTTCGGGAAACAGACGCGGGAGTAATTCATGCAGGAATGCCTCCATAGAAGGCTCTTCAACCAGAAACTCCAGATGGGGCTTCTCCATCATTCATCCCTTCTGACATGGTCCAGCGGCCCCACCTTGGTTGACCAGTGGGTCACCCACGTTGAAGTAGCCCTCCATCCATAGGTGGCCGAGCCGTGCTCCTTGATCCATGAACGCTCGTACTTCCTCTATATCCGCGACGCATTGCGTTTGTGCGTAGCCTTTCTCATCGCGCCAGAGGACGCGGACCTCTTTAGGCTGCAAGGCATTGAGGAAAAACGGCGAATGGGTGGTGACCAGTAGTTGGGTGCGTTCACCGGCAGCACGGCACTCCTCGGCCAGTTCCCAAAGCAGTCGGGGATGGAGAAAGTTTTCCGGTTCCTCAATGCCTATAAAAGGCGGTGGAGCCGGATCGTGGAGGAGCACGAGATAGGCCAACATTTTGAGAGTACCGTCGGAGGCGAAACGCGCTAGCACCGGATGGATAAACGGAGCGTCCTTGATTTGCAATAGCAGGCGGCCGTCGGGCATGGTATCGGCCAGAACCTTCTCAATGCGCGGTACGCGTCGGCGCAGCACCTTGAAGATCTGCTCAAGCCGCTCTGGGTACTGCTCGGCCAAGTATTGGATAACGTTGGCGAGGTTGTCGCCCGTTTTGCTCAACTGCTCTTGCGGCCCGGCTTCGGGCTGGCTGCGCGTGCTGTCTGCCGAGAGGTACGAAACATGCCAGCCGGTAATGAACTGGCGCAGTGCCGCCACGCGCGGATGATCGGCGAATTGTCCCAGCGCATTGACTGCCAGCAGGTCGGGTGCATTGAGGGGGATTTCTATCCGCCTGTCCCGTTCGTCTGGTTGGTCGCCGCTGACCGCCCGACCTAGGCCTCGCTCATATTGAAGGAATCGAAACGGCTTTCCGCGTTGTTGTCCTCGCCGCCATTGCAGCCATTCTTCCACGACCACTGGGGTGCGGTTGTGTTCTTCGACGGCCAAGTGGTAGGTGATGAGCGGCTGTCTTGGCTTCTCGCGATACTTGATCTCAATTATCACCGGCCCCTCTGCTCCTCTGGACGTAAGCTCTTTGCCCCGCCCCCGCTTATCCCAGGCGCGGCGCAGCCCCAACTCGAAGCATTCCGCCAGAAAGGCGAACACGTCGAATACCGTTGACTTGCCGCTGCCGTTGGGGCCGAGCAGAACCGTTAGCGGTGTCAGGTTTTTGAACTCGACATTTCGCAGGGCACGGAAGTTCTGCACCTTCAGGTATTCAATGCGTGCCGAGGCAGTGGGTTGTGCAGGAATTGAGTTCATCTGCGGTCTCCGTTGGTGGGGAGTCTAAATCTTCGGATCCAAGGCGTCTCTAAGCCCGTCGCCAAAGAGGTTGAGCGCCAAGACGACCGCGAAGATGGCCAGCCCGGGAAAGGCCATGACCCAGGGCGCTTGCAAGAGCAATTCGCGCCCCCCGGACAGCATGGCCCCCCACTCGGGGGTCGGCGGCTGGGCCCCCAAGCCCAAAAAGCTCAACCCGGCCGCGTCGAGGATGGCCGTACCCAAGCTGAGCGTGGCTTGCACGACGAGCGGGACTGTGCAATTGGGTAAGATGCTGTAGAACAGCAGCCGCGATTCGCTCGCCCCCAGCGCGCGCGCAGCCTCGACGTACGTGGCTTCGCGCACGGTCAACACCGAGGAGCGCATGAGGCGGGCAAATTGCGGCACCAACACGATGCTGACGGCGAGAATGGCATTGTCGATGCCCGGCCCAATGACGGCGACGATGGCAATGGCCAATAGGATGCTGGGGAACGCCAACATCAGGTCCATCAGCCGCATGATGAGCATGTCGGCGATCCCGCCGCGATACCCAGCCACGAGGCCGAGCAAGGTGCCGGTGGAAGCGGCCAGCGAGATGGCGACCAGCCCGATCCGCAATGAGATGCGAGCGCCGTACACGATGCGGCTGAAGATGTCGCGGCCGAAATCGTCCGTTCCCAGCCAATGGCTCACCGACGGCGGCTGCAAGCGCGCATAGAGGTTTTGCGCCAGTGGATCGTATGGTGCCAACAGCGGTGCCAGCACCGCGACGATAGACGCGCCTGCCAAGACCCCGCCGCCGATCAGCGCGAGGCGCTGTTTGCCGAGCCGCCGCAGTTCACTGGTGACGTGTGAAATTATCTCAAGCATTGGGGGTGGCTCTGGCAAATTAGCATGCGCTCTACTTCGGCTCTAGAACCAACACACCCAGCGGTGGCAGGTGCAATCGCGCCGAATGCGGCCGGCCGTGGCAGGCGACTTGCTCGGTTTGCACCCAGCCGCGGTGGCCCACGCCGCTGCCGCCGTAGATTTCGGCGTCGCTGTTGAGCACCTCGCGGTACGGTCCGGCGGCCGGCAGCCCGAGCCGGTAGTCCACTCGGGGGACTGGGGTAAAATTGCAGGCGAAGATCAGGGGTTTTTCGCCCTCGGCGCAGCGTGCAAAAGCCGCAATGCTCTGTGCAGAATCCGAGCAGTCGATCCACTCAAAACCATCGGGGTGCGCGTCGGTGCGGTGTAGGGCCGCGCAGCGGCGATAGAGTTGGTTGAGATCGCAGAGCCAGCGATAGACGCCGCGGTGGGGCTCGTCGTCGAGTAGGTGCCAGTGCAGCTCGCCTTGGTGGTTCCACTCTTCCCACTGTGCCAGCTCGGCCCCCATAAAGAGCAGCTTCTTGCCCGGGTGCCCGTACATAAAGCCGTAGAGCAAGCGCAAATTGGCCAGTTGCTGCCAGGCGTCGCCGGGCATCTTGCTCAAGAGCGAGCGCTTGCCGTGTACAACCTCGTCGTGCGACAGCGGCAACACGAAGTTTTCGCTATAGGCGTAGAGCATGCCAAAGGTCAGGTCGGCTTGGTGGTGGCAGCGGTGGAGCGGATCGCGCTGCATATAGCGCAACACGTCGTTCATCCAGCCCATGTTCCATTTGAAGCCAAAGCCGAGGCCACCGGCGTCGACTGGCCGGGAAACCTCCGGCCAAGCAGTCGATTCCTCGGCGATCATCAAGGCGCCGGGACAGCGCTCGCCGATGGCCGTGTTGAGTTGTCTGAGGAAGTCGATGGCTTCGAGGTTTTCGCGTCCGCCATAGGCGTTGGGCACCCATTCGCCTTCTAAGCGCGAGTAGTCGAGGTAGAGCATGGAGGCCACTGCATCGACCCGCAGGCCGTCGATGTGAAAGCGTTCGAGCCAAAAAAGGGCGTTAGAAATGAGAAAGGAGCGGACTTCGGCGCGGCCATAGTTGAATATGCAGGTCTGCCAATCGGGATGCCGTCCTTGGCGCGGGTCGCGGTGCTCGTAGAGGCTGGTGCCGTCAAACTGAGCCAAGCCGTGGGCGTCGCTGGGGAAGTGTGCGGGCACCCAGTCGAGAATCACGCCGATTGCGTGGCGGTGGCAATAGTCGATGAAATAAGCAAAGTCCTCAGGGGTGCCAAAGCGCGCGCTCGGGGCGAAATACCCAGTTCCTTGATACCCCCACGAGCCGTCGAAAGGATGCTCGGCCACTGGCATTAGCTCGATGTGGGTAAAGCCTAGCTCGGCCACGTGGGCGACCAATTGGTGAGCCAGCGTGCGATAGTCGAGATAGGTATCGCCATCGCGGCGCCACGAGCCGAGATGCACCTCGTAGATGGCGAGGGGAGCTTCCTGCCAGTTGCGCGCTCGGCGCTCGGCCATCCAAGCGTCGTCGCCCCAGGTGAACGCAGTGCTCTGGCAGACTGCGGAAGCGGTGCAGGGCGGTTTTTCAGTCGCAAAGGCAAAGGGATCGCTCTTGAGCAGGATGGTTCCTTGGCGGCTGAGGATTTCGTACTTGTAGAGCGCGCCCGCGCCTACCTCGGGAGCGAACAGTTCCCAGACTCCGGATGCACCCAGCGGGCGCATGCAGTGCCACCGACCGTCCCAGTTGTTGAAATCGCCGACCACGCTGACCCTGCGGGCACTTGGTGCCCACACCGCGAAATACGTGCCCTCGGTCCCGTCGATGCAGCGCGGATGCGCCCCCAGCAGGTCGTAGGCGCGGTAGTGCGTTCCTTCGTTGAAGAGGTATTGATCTTGGGGCGCGAACTGCGGCCAGAACGAATACGGGTCGCGGCAGTAGCGAACTGCGCCCTGCGCGTTTGTCACTTCTAGATGGTAGGTAAAGGGCTTGCTGCGGCCGGCGATTCTCGCCTCGAACAGCCCGTCAGCATGGATTTTGACGGCTGGAAAGCTCGCGCCTTGCCCTCCGCGCTCCACGACCCGCACGCTCGTCGCATCGGGCAAGAACGCGCGCACGACCCACCCCTCGTCTAAAGGGTGCATGCCCAAGGCTGAGAACACATCGGCGCATTCGCCGTGTACAAGGGCCTCTATGGTCTGCGGCTCAAGCGTTACCTGCATGGTCGTACTCGCTCAGAGTTGAACATTAAAGAGAAGATAGGTCAATTTCGGGGAAAGGTATAGGGCTGCCACAAGGGGCTGGTAGCCCCTGCCCCGTTGGCGGCGACAGTGGTGGAGGAATGGCGCGTTTGGGTAGTGGGGCAGTCAGCCGAGCGTTTTGTTAGGGCCTCTAAGGATAGGGATTCTATGGGTAGGGCACCCCGCCTGAGTACAACCGATTGTGCGGCGCGTTGGTGTCGGCGGGGATGTATCTGGTGCGCCTGCACTATCCGGGTGGGGTGCAGACTAAGCGCCTACTCTACCTGAAGTAGGCCCTGTCCTTCGACCCCTGCAAAGCGCCCGATGTCTCCTCGGCATCGGGCGCTTTTTCATGCAACAGAGAGGAACGTTCTGCCTATTTACCAGTTTCTGTTGACACCTCCCCATGCTGTCCAGTACTTTCGTGATACACCAGAGGAGAACCGCTATATGACCACCCCCACCCCCCTGACTCCTGAAGAACGTTTAGCCAGACTTGAGGGGGTCTATGAGCATCTGGCGACTAAGGCCGATCTTGCCGAACTCAAAGGCGAGCTTAAGGCGGATATAGCTAACCTCAGCACAGAGCTACACAAAGGGTTGAGGCACAATCTCTACATCACAATAGTTGCGGTCACAGCCGCGACGGCTCTCATGAAATATCTGCCATGAATCGAAGCCAAACGCCGCTGGATTGACGGGTAGGCCCCGTTCTTCGCCCCCTACAAAGCGCCCGATGTCTCCTCGGCATCGGGCGCTTTTGCATGCGCCTGGTCCTGCCGACTTCACCGCGCCTTTAGGCGTGAATAGCTGGCGTGAACAGCATCTTATACCTAGAGGCCCATGCGTAACGTCCATTGGATTACTGTCGTGTATTAAGGGAGATAGGTTATATTTTTTTGCAACTGACGTTACGCACGGGTGCTTTAGGTATGAGCCTGTCTTGAGCGCAGCCGAAGGAAGCACCAATGCCTGAACGCTGCGTACCATCATTTTTTTAAAAAATCACCCAACCTACTTCGGCTATTGGACAAAAAAATCGCCACTAGCGGCTGGGGGCTATACCCGCTCGTCGCCGCCTCGGTTCAGCGCGCGCACTACCTAAGCGACCTCTGCCGCGCCGCTGCGACCCCGATTTTGCCCCAGGGCAATTGCCGCTCGTACGGCGATGCCTGCCTATACGAGCGCGTCGTCTCCACCCTGCCCCTCAAGCACCTGCTCGACTTCGATCCGCAGCGCGGGCTTTTGCGCGCTCAAGCTGGCATTACCTTCGCGGAGATCATCCGCTTTGCCCTGCCGCGCGGCTTTTTCCCGCCGGTTACGCCGGGGACCAAGTTCCCCACGCTCGGCGGCTGCATTGCCGCGGATGTCCACGGCAAAAACCACCATGCCGAGGGTTCCATCGCCGCCTTTGTCGAATCGCTGGACATGGTGTTGGCCGATGGCTCGCTAGTGCGCTGCTCGCGCAACGAGTGCGCCGATCTGTTTTGGGCTACGCTCGGCGGCATGGGCTTGACGGGATTTATCTATGCGGCGACGCTGCGGCTGAAAAAGGTGCCATCGGCTTACATCCGGCAGCGCGCCATTAAGACGGCGAATTGGGCCGAGACGTGCCGCGTTTGCACGGAGACTCAGCATCAGTACACCTATTCGGTCGCGTGGATCGACGGCCTGCAAACGGGCCGAGAGCTAGGCCGCGGCCGCGTGCTGCTGGGGGAACACGCCAGTGCGCGCGATCTCAAGGGCAAGCCGCCCTTTCCGCTCCACGGCGAGGGCCGCTGGGCCGTGCCGTTCTTCTTGCCCGGCGGCGTGCTCAATGCCAAGTCGCTAAAGGTGTTTAACGCGCTCTACTATCATCGCCAAGTGCGCCGTGCGACTGACTCGCTCGTCCACTACGATCCGTACTTCTATCCGCTCGACGCCATCCGCGGCTGGAACCGCCTGTACGGCCGCCGGGGCTTTTTGCAATACCAGATCGCCGTGCCCTATGCCGATGGCGCGGAGGTGATCGCCGACCTGCTCGGGCGCATTGCCCGCCAGGGCGTGGCTTCGCCCTTGGCCGTGCTCAAGACGTTTGGGCCGCCGAGCGAGGGCCTGCTTTCTTTTCCCATAGCAGGTTATACTCTCGCGCTGGACATCCCCTTGCGCGACTGTGGGACGATCCCCTTCTTGCGCGCACTGAACAAAATCATCGTCGAGGCCCAAGGCCGCGTCTATCTGGCCAAGGACGCCATTTTGGAAAGGGAGGATTTCGCCGCCATGTATCCGCAACTGGAACAATTCAAGGCGGTCAAGCGCAAATACGACCCCGAGCACCGCTTCCGCTCCTGCCTGTCCGATCGCTTGGGGATCACGTGAGGGCCTTGATTTTGGGGGCGAAGTCGGCGATTGCCCAAGCCATCGTCGAGCGCCTCGACGGCTATGACTTCGCGCTGGCCGCTCGCGGGTGTAGCGAGTTGGAGCCTTTTGTCGCAGACTTGCGGCTCAAACACTCGTGCCAGGTGGAGCTGTTCGAATTTGACGCCTTGGACTTCGCGGCGTTGGCGCGCTTGCCGCAACAGGTTCACGAGCGCGGTGGCCCTTTCGACTTGGTCGTCCTCGCCTTCGGCTATCTCGGCGACGAACGCGCCGCGCAGTGCGATACGGATGAGCTAGCTCACATCCTCAACGCCAACTTTACCGGCGCGGCCATCGCTCTGGCGCATTTGGCTAATTATCTGGAGGAAAAGGGCACGCCGGCTGGGATCATTGCCATCTCGTCCGTGGCCGGTGATCGGGGCCGCCAGGGCAACTACGCGTATGGGGCGGCCAAGGGGGGGCTGGCGATTTTCTTGCAAGGGCTGCGCAACCGGCTGGCCGCGACATCCGTACACGTTTTGACCGTCAAGCCCGGGTTCGTCGATACGCCGATGACCGAGGGGCTAGAGGGGCTTTTTTTGGTCGCTTCGCCGGAGAGAGTGGCCGCCGAGATCGTGCGTGCCTATCGGCAAAAGAAAGACGTGCTCTACACGCCGTTTTTTTGGCGCTGGATCATGTTCGTGGTCAAGAGCATCCCCGAGCGCATTTTTAAGAGGCTGAAGTTGTGATAGGTATCCGCAGATGAACGCAGATGAACGCAGATGTCGCTCATCTTCGTTACTCCTTGTGTGAAGGGGTTGTTGGAATAGGGTTCTGCTTAACTCTGCTTGAATTCGCTAATTGCCTCAACCCGAGACTCGTAAATCGAAATGATCTTATCAAAGCCGCTGGCGACGATAATCTCGCGCACCGGATCAGAGAGAGAGCAAATGCCAAATTTCTTGCCCGGTTCTTTGAATTTCTTAACCATTATCAGGCCAACCCGAAGGCCTGCGCTGCTGATGTAGGAAACTCGCTCAAAGTCCAAGAGTAAGGCTTGGAACACCAATCCCCTCGCCCAAGGCCGCACCCAGACTCTGCGGATCGAGGAAGACCGTGGGAGTCTCCACTGAAATCGCCCCGACGAAATTCTCGATCCTGGACTGGTACAAATCCGCGGCCACCACCACCTTATCGGCCACCACGCCTTTGTAGCCCAGTTCGATAGTCTGAGTAATGGCCGAGTGAATGCGCGGCACGTCATAGGCCGTAATGGGAGTGGCACCGTCCGCCTCCACAAAAAAGAAAGGCGGTCGATTTGCATCGGGGATTGCGCTCCCCCATGCCCATGTACACGTTGGTTCCCTCGATAAAGCCCTCCGGCTGGGCCCAAGCGACCCCACAGCCCAAGATCGCCCATAAGCACATCAATCTAGTCATTTTGCTCATCGCAGTTTCCCTCCCATAAGCGTCCAAGGCCCCAAGCCCTGAAAGTGCGGTTTGCTAGAACAAAAAGTTCCCGAATTGCCATAGAATTTCTATTATATAACAAGGATTTCTATATAACAATTGGGTAGCACGCTACTATCGGATAAAAAATAAATTGGCTTCAGAATATCGCCTGAGACAAGGTGAGAGCGTACCCGAGGGGGTGCAGCGAATGGCCGTCGAACAACTCGATAAGGCCCTTGAGCACCTCGGGTGCCAGGGCGGGAAACGAGATGAGCACATTCACGAGGCCCGCAAGGCCACCAAGCGCCTGCGGGCCTTGGTGCGCTTGGTCCGCGGCGAACTGGGAGACGAGGTGTACGCCTTGGAAAATCAGTGCTATCGGGACGCCGGCCAGCGGCTTTCGGGGCTGCGCGACGCCACGGTGCTGGTCGAGACTTTGGACCGCTTGGTGGAATCTCTAGGTAAAGACGTGCCGAAGAGCCGGTTCGTCCGGGTGAGGACGTGGCTGGTGGAGCGCCGCGACCGGGCCTATGGCCAGGCGGCTAGCAGCGATTGGGCCGTTCAGGAAGTGATCGCCGCTCTCGCGCCGGCCCGCGAGCGCTTGGAAAATTGGAATATGCAGCGCCAAGGTTGGAGGGGGATCCGGGGGGGGGTGCAGCGGATATACACGCGGGGCCGGCGCGACTTTGCCGCAGCCTACGCGCTGCCCAGCGACGAGGCATTCCACGACTGGCGCAAGCAGGTCAAGTACCTGTGGTACCACACTCAGATACTACATAATGTCTGGCCGCCGGTTATGCAGGCCCTGGCCGAGGAACTGGACCAGCTAGGGGAGTTGTTGGGCCAGGATCACGACTTAGCCGTATTGCGCATCACGGTTCTGGCCGAGTTTCCCAGGGCCGGAGCCACGGCCACCCTGCGGGCCTTGGAAAGGCGGATCGACGAGGTGCGCTCCGGGATGCAGGACCGGGCGCGTCTGCTGGCCGAGCGCATCTACTTGGAACGGCCCCGGGAGTTCACCCGGTGTCTGCGGGGCTACTGGCGGGTGTGGCAGGCGGAGCAAGCCGCCGGGTACGAGTTGAGGTTTGGTGCACCCGACTCGTCAGACATAGAAGGATAGACACTACTAACCATTCGGCAAAAAGGAGATATAACCATGATCCATACGACTATGTGGACCTATCCCTGGGATGTGATCGACGAGGGGGTGGACCGCGTCATCGGCTTCCTCAAGGAAGAGGTCGGGCTGGATGCGATCAGCCTGTCCACGGTCTATCACACCTACGATGCGCTGCGCACCCATATACCCGGCAAAAAGCTCTTTTCCGGGTACGAGGACGCCATCTACTTCCAGCCCCAGAGCGAGCTGTACCAGGGCACCAAGATTAAGCCGCATGTGCATCCCATAGCTAGGGACCAGGATCCGGTGCGGATCATCGCCGAGGCCTGCCGGGTGCGCGGTTTGGAACTGATTTCGTGGACCGTGCCGCTCCACAACCACTACATGGCGAGGCAGCAGCCAGACTGCGCCCTGCTCGGTGTGTTCGGGGACCGCTATCCGGGCTGTCTGTGCCCGGCCAATCCCGAGGTGCGAGAGTACGTACGCGGCTTGAGCTTGGACTTGGCCACCAACTGCGATGTGCAGATGATCGAGTACGAGTCCCTCCACTACATGGGCTTTGGCATGTTCCGCAACCACGCCAAGGTGGGGGTCGATTTGGGAGAGGTAGGCTCGCTGTTGATGTCGCTGTGTTTTTGCGCTGGGTGTACGCAGCGGGCCGAGGGTCGGGGTATGGATGTGGGGGAGTTGAAGAGCAAGGTGGAAAAATGGCTTTTGGACATTTTCGAGGAGGGGCCGCCGGAGCGCAGCGTGGAAGAATTTGTCGCCGACGAGCCTTTGGTGCACGAATACGTAAAGACGCGCGCGGATACTGTGACGTCGCTGGCCGCGGAGGTGAAAGAGGCCGTAAAAATGCCCGTTTCCTTTTTATACATGGGCAATTATTACAACAACGGCATCGACCGCAAACCCATCGAAAAGATCGTCGATCAGGTCAATGTCTTGTGCTACAGCGGCTCGCCAGAGGAGGCCGGCCAAAGGGCGCAGGAGACCCTAGCCGACATGGATGATCCGTCCATGTTGATCTGCGGCCTGAACGGCCACAATCCCATAGACAGCGCCGAACAGATGCGAGATATCATCACTGCGGTTTACGAAACGGGGGCGCGTCGGTTCTCGTATTACAACTACGGTATGATTTCCCGGCGCAATCTCAGGTGGATTGCCGAGGCCATTGCTGCAGTGCGCGCCCTCGACGCTGGGGCGAGAGGGGCAGGGTGAATGAGTCTGCCGCCTGCCTCACTCCGGCAACGCCAGCGCTACAAGCTGCGGCACCCAGTCGTCGTTATTAATTGGAAAGACGATATACTGACGCCCGTCGGCCATATAGCTGATGGGGCTGCCGTTGGGGTTGCCGGGGAATTCTATCTCGGCCAGCACTGCGCCCGTATCTAGGTCGAAAGCGCGCAGATAAGGCCCTTGTTCGACAAAAGCATTGTCGCTGAGGTCTCCCCACCAATCGGGCGGTTGCGAGACCACTACCAGCACGGTCTCGGTGGCGAGTATGTAGTTGTAGTGGAACCAGCCCATAGCGGGCAGGTCGAGGTCGCGCAGGGCTTTGTGGTTGACCGGGCCTTTGCCCACCGGACTCATCCAGATGTGCTCGCCGGTGTCCAAGTCGATGGCGGTGATCCGGCCGTAGGGAGGCTTGGTCAGCGGTAGGCCATCGACGTATTCTGTGTCGTCCTTGAAGAAGGCGTAATCCGAAAAGGCCCGCAGACCCTCCACCTTTTCCAGCCGCACAATGTCGGGGTCGGTGCGCGAAGGCACGTAGAGCACGTTTTCTTTTGGCACCAGCGCCGCGCCGCCCCAATCCGAACCGCCCAAGCCCCCGGGTAATACCAGCGTGCCCTTTTCGTTGGGTGGGGTGAATAGCGGGCCGTGCTCGTATTTTTCGAGGATCGCCAGCGCCTTTTCTCGCAACTCGGGCGTAAAGTCGATCAGGTCGTCTTCCTGCAGCCCCTGGCGGTCGTAGGGCGCGGGCTTGCTGGGAAAGGGCTGGGTCGGCCAGCTTTGCTCGCCCGGGGTTTTCGACTTGGGCACCTCGCGCTCGTTGATCGGCCAGACTGGTTCACCTGTCGTGCGGTCTAATACATAGCAGAAGGCCTGTTTGCTCACTAGGGCTAGAGCTTTGATCGCTTTGCCTTCTACCTGGATATCGGCCAAGACCGGCGGTGCTGGCGGATCGTAGTTCCACAGGCCGTGGTGGATGAGCTGGTAATGCCAGACGCGCTCGCCGGTTGCCGCCTTGAGGCAGACCAGCGTCTGGCTGAAGAGATTGGCACCGGGCCGCTCGCCGCCGTAGTGATTGTGGGTGGTGCTGCTGACGGGGAGATACACATAGCCCAGCTCGTCGTCGGCACTCATTGCAGCCCAGACATTGGCTTGGCCATAGGTCTGCCAAGCGTCGTTTTCCCAGGTGTCGTTGCCGTACTCGCCCTCCTGCGGCACCGTCTGGAAGACCCACACCTGTTCGCCGGTGTGGGCGTCAAAGCCGCGCACGTCGCCGGGGGTGGAGTACTTGGCGGGAGGCCGGTCGTGCCAGTCGAGGATGGCGGAACCTACCACCACCACGTCGCGGCAGACGATCGGTGGTGAGGTGATACAGTAGCGGCTGCGGTCGATGCGGCGGCGTAGCCCCTTGCTTAGATCGACGAAGCCGCCCGCGCCGAACTCTGGGTCGGGCTGGCCGGTCTCGATGTCGATTGAGTAGAGGCGATCAGAGGAGGTGCCGTAGAAGATGCGTTTCTTGTCGCCGCTTTGCCAGTAGGCGATGCCCCGCAAAATGCCCGCAAAACCATCGTAGTTCTCCCAGACTTTCGGATCAAAGGTCCACAGCTCTTGGCCATTTGTGGGATCGACCGCGCAGAGGATGTTGAAAGGCGACCCGTAGTAGAGCACGCCATCGACCATTAGGGGGGTGCCCTTGTTCGTATCGGTCCACATATCCTCGCGCTCGGCTATTTCCTTGTCGGGGGGCGTGTAGCGCCAAACCTCCTGCAATTGGGCGAAGTTGGTGCCGTCAATCTGCGATAGGGGTGTGTATTTGCTGCTTTTGGCGTCGGCGGCGTAATAGGGCCATTCCTCGCTCTGGGCCGCGCTGGCGACAAGGAGGAGTAACACGCCGGCGAACAAGCGGATCTTGGGCATGGATCGGGTCTTTCTCACTGTAGAGGTCATTCGGCCAAGCCCTGATAGAGGGTGCGGATTTCCGCGGTTGTCAGCACGCGCCCGTAGAGCCGCGCGTCGTCTAAGGCCCCGGTGAAGAAGAAGCCCGTCTGGTCGAGGTTTTTCGCACCGATGTAAATGGGCTGGTCGGGCGAGGTTTCGACCGCGCTTTGCTTCTGCTCCTGCAACGCGCCATTGACGAAGAGCCGGTGATAATCGCCGTCGAAGACGGCCGCGAAATGATACCAGCGCCCCTTGCGTAAAAGGAGCTTGGAATGGAGGTCGTCGTCGTCGTCCCGCATCCGGTGCCAGGTGACGCGCCGTCCTAGGGTGCTGAGCTGGAAGACGCGCACGCCACCGCCGTTGTCCTGCGCCCAGATGCAATTGTTCCACCAGTATGGGCGCGTTTCGATCTCGTCGTACTTGGCCCAGATTGAGACGCTGAAGGGGCCATCTAGCAAAAAGCCTTCGATATCGACGACGGCCTCGCCGTCGAAATAACCGGCGCTATTTTTGTCGCCGGTGCGGTCTTCGGTGAATGCTACTTTGACGTTTTTGAGCGAGCGCTGATGCGGGCTGGTGTCGCGGATCTCGCCGTTGAAGAGGACTTCGATGAGCAGGTCCTCGCGGCCGGGCGGACTTGGCTCGGGCAGTCCTGCACCGGGACCGGCTGTCTCGTCTCCCCAGCGCACTTCCACATCGTACCAGTCGGCACCGCTATCTTGGTCGGCGAAGACGATGCTGAGGGTGTCGCCGGGTGCTTGGGGCTCCCTTTCCAACTGCGCGACGTCGCGCGCCTCGTGTTTGACTAGGTGGTACTGCGCGGCGGAAGGCCATGCGACCTTGTCGGCAAAATACACCTTGCGGGTTTTGTCGCCCTGCCAGACGGGTTGCCAGCGCACGCCATTGACCTCGACGGGCGAAAAGCCGTCGCCGTCCTCGTGCCGCCCGGGCAGGGCACCGTAACGGTGCTCGACCCACAGTCCCTCGTCGTCTGCGAATACTTCGTCGCCGCCATCGACGAAGATGCGGACGCGCAGCCGCTCGCCGCGCGGCTCGACAGAGACCGTCTTGTATTCCTCGGCAGGTACTTGGTGGAGGACGCCGGCGATCTCCCAGTCGCCGTCCCCCCGGTCGAGCAACCACGCGCTGTATTGCTCATCGCCTACGGGACCAGACACGCCTACCAAATGCTCCTGAGTGATGGCCATCGCCCGGTTGCCCCAAAGGAAGACGTCGAAAAACTCCGCCTGCTTGATGTACTGGTGGATTTCTTGGTCGTAGTCCCAACCGTCGCCGCCGGTCCACTCGCCGACGATCCCGTCGAGGAACTCCTCGCGGGACTGCACCTTGCGCAAAATCCAGGTCTGCGGCTCCTGGCGGCTGCGCATATCGAGCTCGACGACGCTCTCGCCGATCAGATCTTCGGCGGCGACGAAGTCCTGCTGGTTCCATGCCTCGTAGAAGCGCTGTACTACATCCTTTATCTGCTGCAGGTCAGGGCGTTCGTCGCCCAAGGTCAGGGTAGGGTACAACAGGCACAGAGCTAGTAAAACATTTGCTACAGAGTTCATATCCCCCCTCGAATACTGTGCGGCTTCGCGCTACAGAATCAAAGCACGAGGGGCAATTGAACAGTGTCAATCGCTTAGTCGCTTGGGTGCGTGATCGTCGAGTTGGCGACTCTTTGGGGGTCGTTGCGCGAGAGCTGCGGGCCTCTTACAGGAGAATCCCGGCCACGCAGGCCGTCATAAAGCAGGCTAGGGAGCCGCCCAGCATGGCGCGAAAACCCAACCGCGCTAAATCGCGCCGCCGCTCTGGGGCAATGCCGCCGATGCCGCCGATCTGGATGCCAATGCTGCTGAAGTTGGCAAAACCACACAGGGCATAGGTCAAAATAACCACCGAGCGCTGGCTCAGTTCCACGCCCGAGTCGGGCTGGATCCACTGGCTCAATTGGACGTACGAGACGAATTCGTTGGCTACCATTTTCTTGCCCAACAACTCGCCGGCTAGCAAACAATCCTTGGCCTCAATGCCCATCAACCAAGCAAAAGGCGCAAATAAATAACCCAGCGCCGCGGACAAAGACCACTCCAGACCCTCCATACCGAGGACGTAGCCCACGCCTTGGCCCAACAGGCCCAGCACCCCATCCACTAGGGCGATTAACCCCAGTGCTGCAATGAGCATGGCGGCCACGTTCAGGGCCAGCCGCAAGCCGTCCAAGGTGCTGTTGGCCGCGGCCTCCACCACATTGGTGGCTGTGCGGTCTACCTCGATTGATACCTTGCCCAAAGTCTTGGACGTTTCCACTTCTGGCTGCATGATCTTGGCCACCAACAGCGCCGCCGGGGCCGAAATCACCGAGGCACCCACCAAGTGACCAGCGTCGATTCCCAGGCCTACGAAGGCGGCCAAGACGCCTCCGGCAATGGTGGCAAAGCCGCCCACCATCAAGGCCATCAGCTCCGAGCGGGTCATGCTGGCCACGTACGGGCGCACCACCAGCGGGGCCTCGGTCTGGCCGACGAAGATATTGGCTGCCGCCGCTAGGCTTTCCGCGCCCGAGGTGCGCAGGGTGCGCTGCATGACCCAGGCAAAGGCCGCCACCACGTACTGCACCACTCCTAGGTGATAGAGCACGCCCATTAGGGCGGAAAAAAAGATAATGGTCGGCAGGACCTTAAAAGCGAAGAAATGCTCGCCGAACGCCTCGCCAAAGACAAAGCTGGAGCCGGCATCGACATAGTTGAGCAAGGCGGTAAAAAAAGCGCCGATATAACCGAAAAGCGCCTGTCCAGGCCCGGTCTTAAGGACGAGCAGGGCCAAGAGAAATTGCAACCCCACGCCGGCTGCTACCAAGCGGCGATCTACTTTGCGGCGGTCGGCGCTCATGGCGAAGACCAAGGCGATCATCACCAAAAGTCCGCATAGGCTGATTAGCCGTTCCATCGGTACCTACTTCTTCTGCGAGGGCTGGTGTCCTCCGGCGATAGCCGGAGAATACTGGGGCAGTAAATATAAAAACGGCGGGGAAGCCCCGCCGAGAAAGTCAAAGCCCGAGTTCCGAGTGGGACCCGCAGCGTGCCGAACTATCTATTTCTTATTTCAGTGCCTCACCTGGCGTCCACTGTATCGCTATTGGCTCGGCCTCGCCGTCGTACGCGATGCTGAGCGGTTCCATACATGGGTAATGCACGTTAGAGAGACAGACAAGGTATCGCGTAGCGCAAGCCGACCTGCACTTGGCGCATACACGGTGCTGTCGAAATTGAACATGCAAGAAAATTTACGGCCGCCAAGCTGCTTTCAAGCTGCCCCAGGTAGTTTCGGCGACCGTGCTGGAGGCATCAATAGGGTGGAATTCCCAGATTGTGACCCCGGTCTCCTGCGCGATAGTGAGGAACAGGGTGTCCCCCTCAACGGCATACGTGCTAGTCCCCCACTCATTGAGTATAGCGAGGAACTCGACCTTATCGAGTTCAGCGAAAAACGCGTCGATAAATTCCTCTTCAAAGGCCGGGTAGTTCTCGGCGGGAATTTCGTGTGAGTCTGCTACATAACGGGCGAAGTCGCGGGCCACTTGGGTGAAAAATTCGACGAAGCCCTCACCATCGACGGACAGGTCTAATGCGGCTATATCAATCACGAGATTGTCGCCCAAGATTCCATAGGTGCCGGTGCCGTGGGCGACAATCGTCTCCATGGTGGGTGGTTCTGGGACTTGGACAGCGGCGAGGAAGTCGTCCTTCACCTGAATGACTTGGTTGATCTCAAAGGCTCCATCCGCCTCGAAGGTCAGGCGAATGGTAATCTCGCCGATTTGCTCATCGACGATCGTGCCCTCCCAGGTGCCGTACAGGGCCTCTTGCTGGGCGGCAAGCGGCGTGACGAGCAGGCAAAGATAGAGGACAGACGACAGGAGCTGGCGCATACGGGTCTCCTTTGCAGGGTCACTCGTACAAATGGGCGACGTACTCTGCATAGCCGTTGTAGGGGAGGGTCTCGCGTCGTTCGGTCGCGTTCAGATCGGTGGAAATGAAGCGCTCGGAGGCTTGCGACCAGCGGGGATGGGGGACTTGGGGTTCGACGTTGGAGAAAAAGCCGTACTCGTGTGGCACTAGGGTGTTCCAAAACGTCGCTGGCTGTTCGCTGGTGAATTCGATTTTGGTGATCGACTTGAGGCCCTTATAGCCGTATTTCCAGGGCGTCACCAAGCGCAGGGGGGCACCGTGTTGCTTGGGCAGTTCGTGGCCATAGACGCCCGTTGCCAGCAAAGTCAGCTCATTGGTCGCTTCGGCCATGGTCAGGCCCTCGGTATAGGGCCAGGGCCAATCGGATCGATCCCATTGGCCTGGGGCTACCTCGGGATTGAAGAAGGAGATCATGCGCACGTAGCGGGCCGATGATAGCGGTTGAACCAAGTCGATGAGATCCCGCATGGGAAAGCCCGTCCACGGTATGGCCATGGACCAAGCCTCGACGCAGCGGTGGCGGTAGAGACGCTCTTCCAGATCCATGATGCCGATTAGGTTGTCGATATCGTAGGTCTTGGGCTGCTGCACTAGGCCGCCTATTTCCACAGTCCAGGGGGCAGGCTCAAAATTGTCTATGAAGCGCCACACCTCCTTGCCGGTGGAGAATTCATAGAAGTTGTTGTACAGAGCCGCTATCGCCTCGTCGGTGAGCGGCCGGTCGAGCGTGGACCAAGCATCGTTTGTGGGAGCCGGATACCACTCTGAAGGCGGGATTGGCTCGATGATCGTAGGACCGAGGTATTTTGTTGGATCGACGAGCGTTGCTGGATTGAGGAGTTTTTCTGGGATGCATCCCGCAAGCAGGCCAATGGTGCCCAAGCCGGCCCTCCGGATGAACTTGCGGCGGTTGAGATAGGCGTCTTCGTCGGTGGCCTGACGCTGGGGGAGCTCCCATTTTTTGCGCGACATCCTAGCCTCCTTGCAATGGTTGTACAGGCAAAATATAACGGATTTGCTCTGCAGCCGCGATTGTTACTAGCGCTTGAAAGCCAGCCCCACGGCGTAGGTCGTGCCCGCTGCCGTATTGCAGCCAGCCGCGATGTGGAATAGATCGGCACCGATTTCGAGGTGCTTACTGAGCGACCAGATCAACCCCGGGGCTACCTTGAGGATATCTTGGTCGCCGACGAGACCGCCTTGTCCCATGGCGCCACAGTTACCCATGGTGCGCATCCCTTCGACTACGCCCTTGACTAGCAGACGTTTATAGGTGACACCGGCCTCTAAGCCGTAGAAGAATTCGTCGCTGAAGGCCCCGCCCCGCTTGCGATAGCCGACCGTACTCGTCAGGTAGCCTGGGAATGGGTACAGCGATTTGCCCACCAGCAGGCGCATGTCGATGTCCTTCTCGCCCGTGCCCAAGGGAACCTTGCTGTCGGCTCCTGCGCCATCCACTGGACTCGGCCCCAAGCCAAGCCCGCCCGAGTCTAGGGAGCCAATGCTGTCTTGATCTATGTCGTAGCCCAAGGGGAATTTGCCCCCCAGCGCTAGGGAGACCACCGCCGGATTGCGCAGCAAGCGCCAGCGCAGGCGCAGTTCCAAATCGGCCAGACCCGAGCGGATTTCGTCGGGGTGTATGCGGGTTATGGTGGTATCGAGAACGTCGCTTTGGAATACCTTCACCTCCGTATTCTTGTACACCAAGCGCTTATAGGGCAGGGTGGCCACCAAGGTCAGGCGCTCCAGCAAACCATATTCTATATAGGCCGATATGTTTCTATCGCTTAGTTCCTCCATGCTGGGTTTTGCCACTCGGGCCTGCTGGTCGCCAGCGATGTCGAGATATTCTTGGGAGCGGAAGGAAAGTCCGGCGATTTTGAAGTACAATCCGCCCGGGGACTGCGTCCAAGCGCCGGCGTGTAGTTGGGTGGGGATAGCTGCCAGTAGAATAGCTACCAGCGGGATCCAGCGCCTTAGTGGGCGGAGCGAATTCGGTCGAGTAGTGCGCTTCATAAAAATCTCGCGGAAAGTGTTGGAGTTGAGCGGTCCCCGGACTCTTCTGTCGATGATATACCGACCACTCACAAATAGCAACGTTCCCAGTCCTGTGGCAGCGCTGCTCAATAGACGTAGCGCAAGCCGATTTGCACTTGGCGCGGGTCGCCCAAGCCAGACTGCACGGTGCCGTCGAAGTTGAACAGTAGGCCGGCGCTGGAGGGGTCGCGGAAGTTGTCCGTGTTGAGCAGGTTGAAGACCTCGACAATGGCCTCTAGCTGGCCGCTGCCCACTAATATGGGCCGCGACAGGCGCACGTCATAGGAGAAAAACTCGTTGTCCTTGCGCAGCGTGTTGCGCGCCATGATGCGGCCGTCGCCGCAGATCCGGTCAGAGGCAGCACCCCACGGGTTGGTCGAGGGCTGGCCCGGGCAGGATGCGGAGACTGGCTGCGCCGAATAGTAGCTCAGGCGCTGGTTGAGCAAAACCCCGCCGGGCAATGCCGCCAAGGCCCACGCATTGAAGCGGTGGCGCTGGTCGCGGTCCGAATAGCCCCATTCGTGCTCCAATTGAGTTGCGTCGACGTAGCGGAAGGTGAAGGGATCGCGCTCGTTGTCGTCGTCGGATTTGTCCCACGACAATGTATAGTTGAGCTGGAATTGCAAGTCGTTTTGCACCATCTGCCGCAAGCCGAAGCTGAGGCCGTGATAGCGCGATTTAGCTGTGCTCTCGACCACGGTCAAATCGCCGATTCCGTTGCTGCCATCGGCCCCTAGGCCCGTTGCCCACGGAGAGCCGAAGATTGCGTCATTGTGGTTGACAAAGCGCGTCAGATTGTCGGTGCGGGCGTACGTGTACCCGCAGGAGCCGACCAAACCCGACACATGTAATTCGCGTTCAATTCCGACATTCGCGCTGATGGTGCGCGGGTTTGCAAAATTCTGGTCAAAGACAAAGATATTGGGCCGGAAGGGATCGCTGGCGGGCGCGGGCAACAATTCGCCGTAGGTCGGCGGCGGCCCCAAAACGGGCGTCAGGGCGCTAGAGCGGAAAATGGATTGCCCGCGCGAGCCGTTGGTCGAACGCGTGCTGGCTACGTTCAAGCCCGGGATGCGGGCGTAGTACATCCCGGCGCTGCCGCGCAGCAAGGTCTTGTTGTCGCCGTGCACATCGTAGGCTATCCCCAAGCGCGGCTGGAACATATCCCAGTCCGAGGGAATGGTGCCGTTGGAGGGGAATTCGTAGGTGCCCGTTTCGTTGGCCACCGTTTTACCAATGAAATCGGCGAAGAACACCTCGTCTGGATCGGTGATCACATCGGGCTGAATCTGCGCTTCCCAGCGCAGGCCGTAATTGAGCGTCAGCTTGTTCGAGGGCTGCCAACTGTCCTGCACAAACAGAGCTAATTCATGCTGCGGGATACCTTGGGTCCCCGCTTCTTCCACGGTCAGGCCGCCGACGCCGGACTGCTGCAAATAGAGCAGAACCGGCCCGGTGATATCCGTCCCGTCGGGGCAGGCCCCAGTGGTGCTGGTGCTGCCATCGGCGCACTCGACATAGCCGTTGCCCTGTCCGACGAAGTTGAGGAAACCATCTATTGAACTGAAGATGTAGCGGCCATTGGCAAAGCCGATGAAGGTCTGCACGGATTCGACGCGGTTCCACTCGACCCCGGCTTTGATTAGGTGATCGCCCTTGGCCACGGAGATGTTGTCGAGCGCCTGGATGCGGGTGTCGTAGTATTCGACCGGAATGAAGAAGGGCATACCAAAGCGATAGCCGTGGACAAAATCCATGCCCGTATCGGGGAAGGGTCGGCCGGTGTTGGGGTTGTCCGGGCCAAGGTAGGGTCGCGGGCGATCTTCGCGGGAAATCTGGAAGCGAAACTCGTTGGTGGTGGTCGAGGACAGCAGCGACAGCAGGCTGCCGTTGAAGGCGTGTGACCAGTCCCTTTCTACGGCATTGGCGCTGCGGGTCCACGAGTCCACGTCAAAGGTGCCGTTTTCCTGCTCGGACCAAGTGTAATTGTATTTGAAGGTGGCGTAGTGTGCATCCGAGAGGCGGGCATCGACTTTGGCGAGAAAAGCGCGGGCGTCGTTGGTGCGGTCAATCGGCCCGTAATCGCCGGCTAGTGCCCCGCTGAATTGCTCGTCCATAAACGCGCGCAGCCGAGCATCGATGCGCTGGCTATCGTCCTGCTTGGTGTCCCTGAAAACCTGCTGGTCGTAGGCGGCAAAGAAAAATGCCTTGTCCTGTATCAGCGGCCCGCCCAAAGTGAAGCCGAACTGCCCCTGGTTAAAATCCGGCACGCGCTCCACGCCCTCGTGCCGCGCCGTGCCCGACAAAGCGTCGTTTTTGCCAAAAAAATGCAGCGAGCCGTGCAATTGGTTGGTGCCCGACTTGGTGATGACGTTGACAAAGCCGCCGCTGGAGCGGCCGAATTCCGCGTTAGCCCCCTGCGGCACCACCACCATTTCCTCCACCGCGTCCAAATTAAAGGTGAAGGCTGGGCGCTGGCCGCCGCGCTGCTCGCCGAAGAAGGGATTGTTGAAATCGGCGCCATCCACCGAGATGTTGTTGTGAATGCCGCGCTGCCCGCCGATGCTCAGCTCGTCGCCGTCGGGGCCTTGGACTATGGCCACGCCCGGCGTCAACAGCGTTAGGTTGAGGAAGTTGCGCCCGTTGTTGGGCAGGTCCTGCACCGCCTCTTCGGGCAGGCGCGTGGCTGGCTCGCTCTGGGCTATATCCACCGTGGGCAAGGCGGCCTCGACGACCATTTCCTCCATCTGCGGCAGCATTTTGACGATCAATTCTACGGTCTCACCGACTCGCACTTGCACCCCGGTCTGCCGCACTTCGGCCTGTTCGGTCGCTTGTACCGTCACGTCGTAGAAGCCGAGGGGCAATAGGGTCGCGGTAAACAGCCCCAGATCGGATGAGGTAAGGGTGCGCTCGTAGTTGGTGCGGGTTTCCTTGAGCGCGACGGTGGCGTTGCCGATGGGGTTGCTAAACTGATCCCAGACCAAGCCGCGGATTACGCCAGTGGTCGCTTGGGACTGGGCCCAAGCTCCGTCGAGCAGGACGACCCAGAGTAGGATGGACAGAAAGGGCAAGAAGCGCAGTCGATGCGTCGGCATAAGCTAGCTCATTGTGAAGAGGGTGGGCGCGGAGAGGGCGATCCACTTCCGGGGCCAGCCGGAGCCGACCTTGCGCGGCTCAAAGGTATTCATAATCTATAACGTATTATTTGAAAACGACACTACGGAGGATAATCTATTGGGCATCTTTCGCGTTCCCGCCAAAATGAGAAACTGGCAGAATCGGTTCCTACCGCCGGGCAAACAGGGGCGAGAAGTCTCCTGTGACATGCTGGTGGACTCCGGTGCCGCTGAATTGGCACTTCCCGCTGAACTCATGGACCCTCTCAAGCTCGAAGATCTGGGGGCCATGCGCGTGGTTACCGCCGATGGCCCCCAGCGCGAATGCCGCGTCTTAGGCATGGTCGAGCTCGAAGTGCAGGGACGAATATGTCAGGTCAGAGCCATTGAACTGCCTCGTGGCACCCAACCGCTGCTGGGGGCCGTTCCGCTCGAAGAAATGGACTGGCACATCGACCTTTCAGGGCAAAAACTGGTCCCCAATCCCCTCTCCCCCGACCAGCCGCTGCTGCACCTATGATGGGCGACCGTCCTGCCCGCCGAGGCCGAGGTAAGATTGTGTTGGTTGATTACCGAAAAAAACACAGCCAGCCATGCCCGCCCTGATTGCCTTTGACGCCGACGATACCCTGTGGGAAAACGAGATCTACTTTGAAACGGCCAAAGACCGCTTTAAGCATCTGTTGGCCCCCGACTGCGATCCGGCGTGGACCGAGCGGGAGCTGTACGAGACTGAAATGCGCAACCTAGCTCACTTTGGCTACGGCATCAAAGGTTTCACCTTGTCCATGATCGAGACGGCCCTCGATCTGACGCAGGGCGCGGTAACCGGGCAGCAAATCCGCCAGATTTTGGACTATGGCAAAGAGCTGCTGCAAATGCCCATCGAACCGCTGCCCCACGTCGAGGAAGTGCTCACCCGCTTGGCCCGAACTCGTCCCCTGATGCTGCTGACCAAGGGCGATTTGTTCGACCAAGAGGTCAAGATCGCCCGCTCCGACTTGGCCGATCACTTCACCTATATCGAAATCGTCAGCGACAAAAACGAGCAAACCTACGCGGCCCTGCTGCAGCGCCACGGCGTCCGTGCCGCCGATTTCTGCATGGTGGGCAATTCGCTCAAGTCGGATGTCCTGCCCGTCGTCGCCTTGGGCGGATGCGCCGTCTATGTGCCTTATCACACTACTTGGACCCACGAAAGCGTCGAGCCCTCCGAGGCCGAGCGCCAGCAATACCACCAAATAGCCCACCTAGGCGAACTGCCCCGCCTGCTCGCAGAGCGGTTGGAGTGAAGCAATCTGCTACAAGGTTGGTCCAATTTCGAACTTGGCCAATTATCCGCGTTGAAGGGAGCTGAAGATGCCTGCCCAGCAGACGGCCATCACCTTGCGCGGTTTTCTCGTGGGATGCCTGATGTGCGTAGTCATCGCCATCGGCATTCCCTACGGCAGCATGGTGATTCAGGGCACCCGACTCGGACTCAGTTCCTGCACGCCCGCGGCCTTCTTCCTGCTCTTCGTCCTGCTGGCTACCATTCATATCCCGCTGGGTCTGCTCAAGCGCAACTGGGCCTTTCAGCGGGGCGAACTCATTACCGTCTTCATCATGATGATGGTGGCAACCGCCATTCCCACTCGCGGCGTGGTCGGCATGTTGTTGCCCATGATCACCGGCACCTTCTACTACGCTACCCCCGAGAACGAGTGGGCCGAATTGATCCATCCCATCCTCTCGGACTGGCTGGTGGTGTACGACGCATCCGCCATCAAGGGTTTCTACGAGGGCACCAGCGGTCCGCTGCGCATTCCCTGGAACATCTGGGCGGGTCCCCTGCTCCGCTGGCTGGCCTTCTACGCCTCGCTCTACCTGATCCTCATTTGCGCCACAGTCATTCTGCGGCGCCAGTGGAGCGAACACGAGCGTCTGGTCTACCCGCTTGTCCAGGTGCCCATGGCCATGCTCCAAGACGACGCCAAAGAACAGCTCGTCAAGCCCTTTTTCAAAAGCAGCATCATGTGGTGCGGTTTTGCCATCCCCTTCGCGATCAACAGCGTCAATGCCCTGCACCACTACTTCTACTTTATCTCGCCGATCGAAGCCCAGGCCAGCCTAGCGCTCTTTCGCAACAGTGTCACCCTGAATCTCAGGCTCAACCTCCTGATGTTCGGCTTTGCCTACTTCATCAATACCAGTATTTCCTTTAGCCTCTGGTTCTTCTACCTACTCCACCTGATTGAGAGGGGCACCTTCTCAATTCTGGGGATTCACAGTCCGGAAGAACTGGGCCCCTGGACCGGCTCCGGACCCATAGGCGCAATTGTGGGCCATCAAATGATGGGCGCCTTAATCATCCTCGTTCTCTTTGGTCTGTGGACCGCACGCCCCCATCTCAAGGCGGTCCTGCACAAAGCCCTGGACAAGAATGCCCCAATAGACGATACCCGCGAAATCATGTCCTACAGGACGGCGGTCTGCGGTTTTTGCCTCGGCGTGGCCATCATGGGATCCTGGCTGTGGAAATCGGGCATTCCCGGCTGGATCACGCCCTTTTTCCTCTTTGCCGCTCTGGTCATCTTCATCGGCTTGGCGCGCGTCATTGCCGAGGCCGGGTTGGCCACTGTAACCCCGGAGATGGTTCCGGCTGGTTTTGTCGTTTCTGGAGTCGGCGTCCCCGCCTTGGGTGCCAAGGGCATGATCGCCACCGGGTACACCCTGGCCTGGGCCGGCGACCTGCTGGTCTTCATGGCCGCGCCGCTGGCCAATGGCCTGCGCCTCGGCAGCGAGACGACCAGAGGCCAGCGGGCCCTGCTCGGAGCCATTGTCGCGGCCATGTTGATCAGCTTGGTGGTCTCCACTTGGTTCCTGCTCTACCTAGCCTACCGCGACGGAGCGCTGAATCTTCACCGCCAGTACTTTGGCACCTTTGCCACGTATCCCTCGAGTTTCGCCGCCCAAAAACTGGCCAACCCCACCGGACCGAGCCTGAGCGGCTGGCTGTGGACCGCAGTGGGCGGTCTGATCATGGCGGGCCTGATGATCGCCCGCCACAAATTTATCTGGTGGCCCTTTCACCCCCTCGGGTTTGCCGTCAGTATGGGCTGGGCCATGGTCAATATCTGGTTTTCCGTCTTCTTGGCCTGGATGATAAAGGTGCTGGTGCTGAAGTACGGCGGCCCGGCCCTGTACCAAAAGACCAGACCGTTTTTCCTCGGGATTGTGCTGGGGCAATTCGTCGTGGGCGGCCTGTGGCTGCTCATCGACGGTTTTACCGGCATGGTGGGCAATCGCATTCCGGTCTATTGATGTTCTGCGAATTAACGGAGGAAAGACCATGGCAGATTTGAAAGTCGCCGTCATCGGCTGCGGTGGCCACGCCCAAGAGCACTTCCGCATGATCGCCGCCGAACCCCGACTGCACCTAGTGGCCATCAGCGAAGTCGACGGCAAACGGCTGGAGCAGAATCGCCGCCAATGGAAGCCCGAACGCGCCTTTGCCGACTACCGCCGGATGCTCGATACCTGCGCTCTGGATCTGGTCCACATCTGCACCATGCCCGGCCACCTTACCCCCATTGCCATTGACTGCCTCCAGCGCGACCTGCACACTTCCTTGGAAAAACCCCCGGGCATGAGTGCATCCGATACCGAGAAATTGGCCGCGGTTGCCCGCCGCAGCAAAGGCGAGAACATGGTCTCCTTCAACCGCCGCTACTTCCCCCAAGTCCTGGCCGTCCGCCGCCTAGTGCAGCAGAGAGGCGGGCCGGTGCACTGCGCCGCCACATACAACAAGCACCTCGATCTGATCGGCTCCAGAGCTTGGGCCCATCTCACGCCCCCTTCGATTATCTGCGACGCCATCCATCACGTCGACCTGCTGCGCTGGCTGGCCGGCCGCACCCCCACTGAAGCGGCTAGAGCTACGGCAGTCTACTCACTGATCAAACAAGGCGAGCGCGACGGGGCCGGCCGCCACAACGCCGTCATCCACTTCGCTAGCGGCGCCATCGCCACCATGATGCACCACAGCGGCGTGGGTTTTCGCATCCGCCGCGCCGAGGTGCACGCCGAGGATTTCTCCGCCTACCTCGACCTCAACGGAGCGCCCGAGTGCGAACTGTACCAGGCCGTCGATCAGGGCCGCGGCCAAGGCACCCGCGGAGCGCCCTATCGAGGCGAACTGGATCTCGAGCCCACCGGCGGTCCCCATTTCGACGAGACCCGGCACTTTGCCGACTGCATCCTCGGGGCTCAGACCCCCTGGTCCACCCTCGAAGACGCCGTCCACACCATGCGCCTAGGCGAGGCCATTGGCCGCGGCCACAAAGGACCGATCTGACCGCTTTGTTTTCTTTGGTCCATTGCGGCTAAATCACTATGTTGAGGGACAAATTGTGAAACGCCGTCGCCAAAACCCCGGTAAATCCCGTGTGCAAACCGCAAACGCTTTCCGGTATACCACTGGTCTTCCGCGTCCGCCTCACCTCGTGCTTCCACACCCAGGTGCGCCGCTACCAGCATTGCCGCTCAATCGCGTCTTTGGCCCGCTCTGGACTCGCGATCCTGTGCTTGGTGCCGGCAAGCCTTTTCGGACAAGAGGATCGGGATGTGCCGGAGCAGCCCCGTTTGGGTCCACAGCGCCTGCTCCCGGTCCAGCCCTTTGTGGGGCGTTTTGGGGAAATGCGCTACCAAAACTACGGCTCAATGGCATATTCCCGGCAGCCGCCCTTCACCACCACATTGCGGCCGTTCTACAGTGTGCTGGGAGATCGCCTGCTCTACGGCTCCGAGGCCATCAGTTGGATCGAGCGCCGGGGCCGCGGCATCGAGCGCGGGTTTACCAGCCTAGACGAGGTCAGATTCCACGGTGAAGCCCCCGAGGATTTCACCGATTTTATCAGCGTCCAAAACGTCGAGCGCAATCTCTACGCCAGCTACCGGCAACTTTTCAACTATGTGATCGTGGGTACGGACGGCACCGATGCCTGGCAGTCTCGCATCATCTACGGCGACGAAATCCGCACCAAGTTCACGCCGCTGACCCTGAAGCGGGCCAATTTCAACGGCCTGCGCCTGGATCTGGGCACCAGACGGGACGCCTTCTCCGCCGTGTTCTCGCGCATCCACGGCCCCCTCAGTCTGGGCACTGTCGAAGCCAATCACCAGCTCAAAGCCAAGGCCATGCTGCTGGGCCTGCACTACCAGCGCCAGGTGGGCTTTCTCCACTTTGGCGGCACTTTCATCAACGCCCATCAGTACGAACCGCTGATGGGCGAGGGGAGCCGGTCACTCAAGGGCGTGCCGGGCGCCATGCAGAATGCGCCGGCCTTGATCGCCATTCGCATATCGGACGATTCGCCCCTAGACGGGAGGGGAGGGCCAGTGATCCACCAAGTCGATATCTACGTCAATGGCCGGGAGCGGCCGGAACTGGAGCCCTTCATCGTCCGCCTCTTCAAGCGGGGAGAGCAACGCCAACCCTATGTCCAAGATCTGCTCCGCAGCGGCGAGCGCAAACCCCTTCCCCCCGTGCCCAACGACTACCAGTCGGTCAACCGGGGGTCGGTCTTCAGTTCGTATGACCCCTACATCGGCTATGCCGGCTTTGACCCGGATCTCTACTATCGGGGATACGAATTCCCCTTCTGGATCGACCACCTCTACTACCGCGACTTCAAACTCTTTGGTCCCGACCATGTGATCAACGCCGATCAGGAGACCGAGGACCCGATTACTGTGCACGGCGAATTCGCCCACCAGCAGGCCGAGCGATCCGCCCTCAATCCCGATGGTCAATTCCTCGGCCTGCACACCCGGAGGGATTTGCCGCAGGCCTTTGATGGACGGGAATACGGCATCCTGTACATTGACCTAGAGCCCTTTGGAGAGCCGATTCGCTCGGTGCGCGTCGACCTGACCTTGGCCAACGACTACCACATTGAAGTGGCGGAAATCGACCAGGCCGGCACCGACCTCAATCCACCGGGGGTCAACTACAAGGGGCGCTATCGCTACGCCACCTTTTTCCGCCCGGTTGCCCGCGCCAAAGGCAACCCCCAGGCCGGCGCCTTGAAGCGGCTCCAAATCGAGGCGGGCACGCCCACGGGCTTGAACCTGTACAGCGCCCATGTCCACGGGGTTCTCAAAGGCTTCCAGATCCGCGCCGAATTCGCCCACAGCAGCAGCTTCTCCCAGTACGCCAGCGGTCCGCCCGCCCCGCGCGTACCCCTGGACGCCCTCGGCATAAACGCGACCAACCGGGAGCAACTGCCGGGAAAGCGGAGCACCATTGGCGACCGCGCCTATTATATGGCCGTGGAGCGCCGCGCCCGCCGCTGGGGCTTCGGGGTGGAGTACTTTTCCATGGGGCCCCTGTACAGCACGGAACTACGCACCTATGTCGGGCGCGATGAGACCGACTTTTTCGGCAATCCAATCGCCTACAACAATACCATGATCCACCGCTTGGTCGAAGACAACGACGACGACGACCGCTTTCCCGATAGCTGGTACAACAGGATATATTCGCCCAACCAGGGACAAGCGGATGTCGATGGCATCTTCCCGGGCACGGACGAGGACCGCGATGGCGTGCCCGACCACAACCGGAACTACAATGGCACGCCGGATCATGTGGAACCCTTCCTCATGTACGACGCGGACCCGCAGGACTACGACTACGGTGTAGATCTCAACCACAACGACTTCATTGACACGCGCGAGAACGACTGGGAGGCCGACTATCCCTACGACCCCGATTTGCGAGGGCTGCACCTGTACGGGCAGTACAGACTGGTGCCGGATCTGACCTGGACTCTGGGGGCCTTACAAGCCGAGCAAATCGCCGGCTCCTCGCCCAGCAAGGTGCGCTACACCCGTCTCAGGTACGAGCGGCAAGTGCCGAGCCTGGGTCGCTTCTTCTCCGAAGCCTCGCTGGAAAAGGTGGAGGACGGGGTGGAAGATCCGCTGAGCGTGTACAGCGAAGCTGTGCTCACCGAGGCCCAGCGACATGAGTTGTTCCGCGCGGTTTCGGTCGAAATCGCCCCCTTTAACGAGCAGCGGCGCGAGGATCCGCTCAACTATCAGAACAGCACGCTGCTGCGCTTGTTCACCGACGCTCGCTGGCAGACCGTACCCGACCTCAACATACACAACAAGGTCAAAGTCGAGGTCAATTTCCAGCGCGGAGGGGCCCTGTGGGACGGCAGAAAGCAGCAGAGCGACCGCCGCCGGCGGCTGACCATGGTCCACAAGATCGACTACAACTGGCAGCTCGCCCCCAAGCTCAGCCTGTTTTCCGGTTTTAAATTCCGCTACCTCAAGGAGTGGCGGCAAAGCCAGAGCCTAGCCGCCAGACACGAGCGCCATGTGATTCCCCTCATCAAACTGGAGTACCGCCTGACCAAGAGAAGCCGCTTCCAGTTCGGGATGCAGGGATTTGGCGCTGTACTGCCCTATAGCGCGACCGACTTGGTCGATGCCAGACGCGGTTTCAAACAGCGCGATACTGTGTTTATGATGACCAACGACTCCAAGTATTTCGGCTATCTCATCTCGACCAACGTGGGCCTCCGCCACCGCGTCAAAGAATTCGATCACAGGAACACAGAGGTGTTCGCCGGAGAGCGGTTCTTGGCCACGTTTATAAATATCATCCTGGGATTTGAGAAGCCGTTTTAAATTCCCGGTGCGCCCCAAGCGCGAGCAATGAGACGCGAGGCGGGCACAGCGCGACAGCAGAGGAAATATGTTGAAAATTGGCATGGTCGGCGCCGACAGCAATCACTCCCTGTCCTTTTCGAGGGCCCTGAATGTGGACAAGATCGTCGGTGGGGCGCGGGTGACGCACCTAGTGGGGGAAACCGCGGCCCACCGGACGAGGACAGTGGCAACAAACGGCAATATTCCCCATATCGCGGCCCGACCCGAGGACCTGATCGGGGCGGTCGACGCCGCGGTGATCGCCCATCGCCATCCCCAATTTCACCTGCCAGCGGCCCGACCGCTGCTGGAAGCCGGGCTGCCGCTCTATATCGACAAATCGCTCTGCTGCCGTACTGCCGAGGCCAAGCGCTTCCTGGCGCGGGCCTCAGCTTTGGGGGTGCCCGTCTGTTCGTTTGGAGTCGTCCCCTTGCAGCCCGCATTTGTGGCTTTGCAAAAGCGGATATCCCAATTGGGCCCGATCCACGCAGTGGTCTCCACCGGCCCCTGCGATGTCAAGTGCAGGTGGGGCGGTGTTTTCTTCTATGGGATCCACCAAGTGGAAATGGTTTTGCGGCTGCTCGGCTATGCAGTGAGTCACGTCCAGGTCGTCCGGGGGCGGGGGAAGAACCACGTGGGTGCGATAGCGTACAAAGACGGCAAGGTGGCCACTGTAAATCTGATCGGAGAAGAGGGGGCGGCAGGAGCCTTTTTCCACCTGAGTGTCATCGGCGCCAAAGGCCGTATCGACCAGACTATTCAGACCATGCCCTACCCGGAGAGCATGTACTATCCGGGCGTCCGCGCTTTTGTACGCACGTTCAGGAAGGGACAGTCCACGGATACCGCAGAGACCATGTTGGGCGCAGTGGCGGTTCTGGAGGCGCTGGAGAAATCCATCGTCGGCAAGGGGCGGGTCGGGATCTCCTTCTAAGGCGGCGAAATGGATAGCTCATGACCGACCTGCTCGCGGAACAGTTCGCCCTATCTTCCAAAACTAAAACCGTGGCTCCGTCCGGTCTTCCCATAGAGACGGGCCTTAATGCCGGCGACCGGCGCTAGCACACCTGAGTCGGGCAGAGTCGGCCGTCTGCTGCCCGCCGCCTTTCGCTCGCGGCTGGACCTAAAGTCGCCCGACCCGGAGCCTACCGTAGAAGAGGCCGGCTCGGCCTTTACGCTCCGGGCCTTTGCCCTAGGCACTTTCTTGGCTGCCTTCATCGGCGGCGGCGTGGCCTATAGCACCCTGTACCTGCAAGGCTCCTTCATGGCTTTGGGCTTCAGCACGGTCGGGGCGGTTTGTCTGCTGTCTCTGCTGACGGGGCTGATCAATCCCCTGCTCAAGCTGGGTGGGACGCAGGGGTTGCGCCGGGGCGAATTGCTGCTGGTCTATATCATGATGGTGATGGCCTCGCCCATCCCCATCATTTTTACCTCGCGGATCATCAGCCAGCTCGCCTCCCCCTTTTACTTTGCCACGCCCGAAAACGATTGGCAGGGCCTCATCCATCCCCACATTCCCCACTGGATGATGCCGCGCCAGCTCGGCGACGCCCAGTTTTTCTTTGAGGGGATGGGTTCCTCCTACATTGTGCCGTGGAAAGCTTGGCTGCTGGCACTGGCGGCTTGGCAGCCCTTTATCTGGTCCCTCTTCTTGGTGATGATCGCCATCATGGTCGTGCTGCGGCGGCAGTGGATCGACAACGAACGCCTCGTCTATCCGCTAGTGCAAGTGCCTCTGGCCATGACCGCAATGGGAGAGGGCACAGAGCGCTGGCCGCCTTTTTTCAAAAATCGGGGGATGTGGATCGGCTTTGCCCTCGCCGCCACTTGGAGCACGCTGCACGGCCTGTACGCCTATTTCCCGGAAGGAGTGCATTTCGCCCGCAGCGTCGATCTGCTCCACCAAGAATTGCCGATCATGCGCGGCACTACTACGCTGTACATCGCCTTCCGCTTCCACATCTTCGGTTTTTTCTATTTTCTCAAGACCGAAGTCGCGCTCAGCCTGTGGGTTTTCAACCTGTTGGCCAATGTCTTGCGCGGCGCTTTCGCCATCCTCGGCTTGGGCAATACGCCCAGCTTGGGTGGTGGGCACGACATCCCGCACACGCTTCAGGTCTATCACGCTATGGGTGCGATGGTGGTCCTCTTCCTCGGCGGCTTGTGGGCTGCTCGCCGCCATCTGGCCGCGGTCTGGCGCAAGGCCTGGTCCGGCGACCCGGCCGTTGATGACGGCGAGGAAATACTGTCGTACCGGGCGGCGGTGGCTATCCTCGCCGTCGGTGTGGCGATCATGCTCGGCTGGCTGTGGCTGGCCGGATTGCCGCTGTGGGCTGGCGTGGCGTTGCTGTTTCTGGCCGGTGCCCTTTTTGTCGCTTTTACCCGGATAGTGGCTGAAGGCGGTCTATCCGACGGCGCTCCGCCCGTGGTGCCGGCTGGCATCATCATCTCCGCGGTAGGCTCGTCGGCGCTGGGAGCGCCGGGCTTGGTCTTGCTGGCCAGCACCTATATCTGGACGGCCAATGTCCGCAGCTTTGTCATGGCCTCCTGTGCCAACAGCCTGAAACTGGGCGGGGAACTGGGCCGGGGGCGTCGGCCTTTGTTCTGGGCCATGGTCGTGGCCATAGCCGTGGCGCTAGCGGCTTCAACTTGGATGATCTTGGAGCTGAGCTACGAGCACGGCAATCTCAACCTGCGAGGCACGGTCAGCCGCGAAGCCCCCTACCGCTATGTCGAGGGCTTACTGCGCTACCCGAGCGAGTTGCATCTGTGGGGCTGGATCAATATGGGCTTGGGCGCAGCCATCATGCTGGGTTTGACTGTGGCCCGTTGGCACTACGCTTGGTGGCCCTTGCACCCTTTGGGCTATCCCATTGGGCCGACTTGGATTATGGACCATCTGTGGTTCAATATGTTCTTGGCTTGGTTGATCAAAGTCTTGGTGCTCAAGTACGGCGGTGCCGAGCGCTACCATCAGACTAGGCCGTTTTTTATGGGCCTGATCTTGGGACAACTGCTGCCGGGCGGCATCTTCCTCGTCATTGACCATTTTACCGGCACGGTCGGCAATGTGATTTTCTGGGGTTGAATAGCGTGGCGACTGCATATAAAAATGGCGCGTCTACCGGTGTAAGGGCGACCGGCCGGTCGCCCCTACAAATATGTCTCGCGATCTGGTTGGGGCTGCTGCAAACGCCCTGCTATGGCGAGGTGGCTACTTTGCGTGCCACCATCGAAGCGCTAAGCGCCGTTGAATCGCGCTTGGCCGGCTATCCTGGTGCCGAAGCGGGTGCCGCGTTGGTGGAGCGGGAACTGGTCGCGGCTGGTGTCAAAGCGGTGCGGCGCGACTCGTTTGCAGTGGTGGTGCCCATAGAGCGCGGTGCTCACCTGCGTTTGGAGCCAAGCGGGGAGGAGGTGCCGCTGTGGGGCCTGTGGCCGAATCTGGCGCGGACGGTCACGCTGCCGCCAGAGGGCTTGCAAGCGCCGATGATCTACGGCGGTCGGGGCGAGTGGCGCGATTTCGACGGCCACGCCATGGACGGACGCATTGTCCTGCTGGAATTCGACAGTTGGAACCACTGGTTGCGCGCTGCTTCGCTGGGCGCTCGGGCCGTGGTATTTATCGCGCCCGAGCAGGCCAACCGCCACCAAGCCGACGCCAAATACGCCCAAGTGCCGCTCGACATCCCCCGCTTCTGGATCGAGCGAGAAGCGGGCCTAGACTTGCGCCAGCGCCTGCGGGGTGGCGAGCTATTGGTACACTTGCAGGGCCGCATGGACTGGCAACGGCGGCCGGCGTGGAATATCTGGGGCATGATCCCCGGTACCGATCCCGAACTGGCCGCCGAGCGCGTCGCCATCGAGGCGTATTACGACGGCATTTCCGTGGTGCCGGGCCGGGCGCCCAGCGCCGAGACCGCCTGCGGCATCGCCGCCTTATTGGAATTGGCCCGCCATCTCGCCGCCCATCCGCCGGCGCGCACCACCATCCTAGTGGCGACTTCGGCTCATTTTCAGGGTCGCCAGGGCATGGCCGACTTTCTCGCTCGCCACGCCCGCCGCCTAAAGGAGCCCCTCCACATAGATCTGTTCATCGGCCTCGATCTGTCGAGTAGCACCGATCAAGTCGGCATTTGGAACAATACCGCCAAACCCGAATTGCGGCGCTTTTTTGCTCCATTCGGTCGCCGCTTCAGGGACTACGCCAGCACCCTAGACTCGGCCGCGGTCGGCAGCTTGGTCAACGGTATCACCCCCATCAAGGGCTTGGGCTGGTCGGCGTACATGCCCGGCGGGATTGCCGCCGACAGCCAGCTCGCTCTCGAAGGCGGCTTGATCTCCTTGGGCTTGATCACCGTCAACGACGCCCGCCTGCAGGTTGATTCGCCGCTGGACCAGCCGGCCGCGGTCAACTACGACAATCTGGCGCGCCAAGTCGCCCTGCTAAACGGTGTGCTGCAACAGGCCCTAAACGATCCGCAATTATTGGAAGAGAAAGCGTCCTTTGGACCGGTGCTGCAGGACCGCTTGCGCGACTTGCTCCTCAAGGCGCGGACCTTTCCGCGCCGCTCGCAAACGCCGGACCGGCCGGTGCCCGACGCGGTAGCCGTAGTGCGTTCGCAACGGGCGACCGCTGGCAAAGCCGTCAAAGGGGTGCGCACCGCCCAAGTCCATCTGAGCGACGACGAGGGCGAGTTGCTCATAACGGGGCTGCCGCAGGCCCAATACCGCACCAACGTCTACGTCTTGGACCCGCACAGCGGTGCCATTACCTACGCCGCCGATCTGAGTAAAAGGGCGCAAGGGTTCCACGGGGCACCGCTGGCCGACGGCTCCATCTCAAGCACTGTCCAGTGGGCACTCACCGAGCAATCGGTAGTGGTTTTTCCCTGCTTGAGCCGTCCTTTTTACGGCCTAATTAGTCCGCGTTCGCTCAATTTCTTGGGTGGCATCTCCGTGGTCAACCGCTACGACACCAGCCCGCGCCAATTCGGCTATGCGCTGGGCAGCGGCCTCGACGAAGCGGCCGGGGTGGTATTCGGGCCGCAGGACGCCGAGCCGCAAAACCGCATCAAAATACTGGCGGGCCGACAACTGCTGCTGCTCAACAACGGCATCCCCGGTAGCCGCCCCAACGGCGAGGGCTTTTCCCTAGCCGAGGAGCGGCTGGTGCCGACGCTGTTGCAGGCCGCCTGGGACATGTGGCGCCTCGACGAGGATCGGCTGCAGACCATGCGCGACCACGCCATTGAAAACCAGCACTTGCAGCGCCTGCACCAGCGCACCGCCCAAGTCCTCGAAGCCGCCCAAGAGGCCGCCCGGCAAAAAGAATGGAGCCGCTACGTGGCCCATCTGCGGGTGGCGCTGGGGCTGGAAAATCAGGTTTATCCGCAGGCCATGGCGACCTTAAACGACGTCATAAAGGGCATGGTATTCTTTTTGGCGCTACTCATTCCCGCGGCTTTTTTGGGCGAGCGCCTGCTGCTGGGGGCGGCGCAGATCACGCGGCAACTGGCTGGTTTTGGTGCGTTATTAGCTATAGTCTGGCTCGTGGTCTCGCAGGTGCATCCCGCCTTTGCCATTGCCCATCCGCTGGTCATCCTGCTGGCCTTTGCCATCATGGCCATGGCCGGTTTCGTCCTCGTCCTCATCATCAGCCGCTTCAACAGTTTTATGAAGGAGCGCGGCGACCAGATCCACCACGTTGAGATGCGGCGTTTCAGCGTCGCCCATGCCGCGTTCATGCTGGGCATATCCAATATGCGACGGCGCAAACTGCGCACTGGCCTGACCTTGACGACCCTGGTGCTGCTGACGTTTACGGTGCTTTCCTTTGCCTCGTACGAGAGCCGGGCGCGCTTTATCTCGCTACCCCTTGAGCACGAGGGTGGGTACGAGGGCATCCTGGTGCGCAACCGGGCCTGGAATCCCTTGGGCCAGCCCATGCTGGATTATATACGCTCCCACTTTTCCGCGGTCGGCCCGATCAGCCCGCGCAACTGGTTCATTTTGCAGGAGGACAAAAAGACCTACCTCGAAGCGGCGGCTGGGCGGCAATTGGTACGGACCTACGGCTTGCTCGGCCTAAGCCCCGAGGAAACCGACATCACAGGCGTTGACCAGGCCCTGACCGCTGGGCGCTTTTTCACTGCCGCGACCGAGGCTAGTTGTCTGCTGCCCTTGCCGATGGCCGAAGCCCTAGGTTTGGGTGTCAGTGACTTGGGACGCGCTCAAGTGCAGGTAATGGGCAAAAAATTGACCGTGGTAGGCTTGCTCGATCCAGAGACCTTCAACCGCATCCGAGACCTAGACGATGGCCCGCTGACGCCGGTGGACTTTGAGTTGTCCCAATCCGCTGGTAGTACCTTGCAGATCAACCAAAGCGCGGCCACGACAGCCACCGCCTCCCAGTACCGCCCCTATGTGCATATCCTGCCGGACAACGTGCTCATTGCGCCCTATGAGATCGTCCGCCAAATGGGGGGGCGGCTGCGCTCGGTGGCCGTCGCCTTTGATCGGGAGCGCCTAGACACCGGGGCGGCCCAAGCGTTGCTGGAAGACTTCCTGCTGCGGGTGACTGTCAGCCTGTTCGTCGGCTTGCGGCAAGACGGAGCCGCGACCGTCGACGTCTGGGCGTATTCGTCGATTGGGGCGACGGCGATAAAGGGCCTAGGGGTGCTGATCATACCCATGCTCATCGCCGCCCTCATCGTCCTCAATACCATGCTGGGGACGGTGTACGAACGCCTCAAGGACATTGGCATCTACGCGGCCGTAGGATTGGCTCCGTCCCACATCGCCCTGCTGTTCATCGCCGAAGCCTGCGCCTATGCGGTCTTGGGCATTACGCTAGGGTACTTGGGGGGACAAGTGACGGGCTTGGTGTTGAACCACTTGGACATGCTGGGCGGACTCAATTTGAACTATTCGTCCCTGGCGGCTGTGTTTTCGGCGCTCATCGTCATGGGCGTGGTTTTGCTGTCCACGGTGTACCCGGCCCGGGTGGCCGCCCGCACTGCGGTTCCCGACCTAACGCGGCGCTGGCAGCCCGAGCCGCCGGTGGGTGCCGAGTGGGAATTCCGCTTCCCCTTCTTGGTGTCGGCGGCTGAGGCCAAGGGCCTGTGCGGCTTTTTGTTGGATTACCTAGGGTCCTACGGCGAGGCATCGATTGGCTCGTTTTACACCGAGGGTACCCTGCTCCAGTCCTTTGCCACGCCCCAAGGTACGGCCTACGCCCTTGAAGCCCGGGTGTGGCTGGCACCGCTGGATTTGGGCGTGAGCCAGCACGCCGTACTGTGCATCTGCCCCGAGGAGCAAGCCGATATTTACGGTATAGTGTTCTATCTACGCTGCCTCAGCGGCGACAACGATTCCTGGCGTCGGGCCAACCGCAGTTTCTTACAGGCGATCCGCAAAGAGCTGCTGATCTGGAATACGCTCAAAGCAGCGGAGCGGAGCGCTTTTCGGCAGCGGGCGGAGGAACAACTTCAGCGGTAATAAGCCGGCGCGGCCCTTTCTCGCGCAAGGCGATTGCACAGCCGGCGGAAAAAGGGTTGATTGATCTACTATAAGAGAGCCGAGTGATGAAGAGTGCTAGCACATCTGCAAAAGCCCCGCGACGGCCAATGTCCTTTGGTCGCCTGCTAGGGCACCAGTACACCGTCTTTGATGGGCTAGCCGGGATGCAGGTAGAAGACATATTGGACCTACAATCCCAAGCCGATGGCTCAATGCGGGTGCTGACCAGCGCAGGGATAGGCTGGTTTGTCGAGGGGCGGTGCATAGAGCGCGTGACAGAAATTGCGGGTCAGTCCATAGGGCGGGTGTACGACATGGCCACCGACACAACGGGTACGACATGGCTGGCGACGCAGCAACGGGGGATCATCAGCCTAGACGGTCGGCGCATGAGTGCGGAGAACGGCGCAATGCAGTGGCCGTGGAAATTTGCCCAAGATGCCTCCGGCCCGCTGTGGATCGGCACGATGGGCGGCTTAGCCTGTCTTGAAGACGGCCGGATTCGCCTGGTGGAGACCGGGCACAAGGTCTCGGCGTTGGCGATAGACCGTCAGGGGCAAGTCTGGCGCGGGAGCCCCGAGGGCAAGGTAATCAAAGGAGTGGGGATGAATTCGCGCGGGAACGGCTAGCGGGCGCGGGCGTGGGGACTGGGGCGCACCTCGGTGGCAGGGCGGAGGCTGGATCGAGGGTTGAACGCCCACTTACCACCGTCCGCATAGTACAGCCCATTTTACCTCGTTGCTCGCTATAAAGGCTGGGCAAGCCCAAGTCGGCAAGTGCTGGATCATACCGATCAGATGGGAAATAATACGAAAGCAGCGTGTAGTCGTAATACGTTACGCCCGGTTCGCCCGTTGGATTCGGATCGGGAGCAAGCTCTATCCGCAACGTGTCCGCGGTCCAAATGTCCTCCCAGCTACTCCACCCATCACAGGCTGGACAATCAACACGAGACGAGCTATACCCCGCCTATGTTCCCGCAATGCCCAAAATCGGCATCGGGCATTGTTCGGCCGCAGCCTCGGTACGCTTGGCTGCGCTAGGCGAAGTGGGACTGCCTACGTCACAGCCCAAGAAAACGGCGAAAGCGGCAAGGGCTACGGTTACTTTGTGCATGGTGAATCCCTCGGGCAGTGGGTTACTTTGACTTTCAGCGGCCGCGATCGCCGTGACAGGCGGCCAGCAACAGTCGAGAAGGCACAGGGCGCAAAAGCCGCGGCGCGGGTGCGATTATCCGGGTAGCTTGCTGAGGATGCTGAACAGCAGGCTGCCTAGGGCGATCAGGCTGGTTATCTGAATACCGACCAACCTTGGATATCGGCTTCGTCAATTGGAAACTCGTCTATAATGTGAGGGCGGCGCAAGACCTCGACAGTCTTGTCAATGATAGCTGGTGAAGTGATGAATACGAGTTCCCGCCGTCTCCAAGCTGCATAAATACGGCCCGGTGTACCAGAGGGAGTAATATCGAGCTGACCAGTACGTTGACATCCGGTACAACGCACAGCATCGTCTAAAGAGGCTTAGCGGGATTTGAGGCGGCCTTTACTTCAGCTACGGCTTTCTCGATCTGTTTCTCGACGTACGCAGAATTGTAACCCTTCATTTTCTCTTGGATGCGATCGACTACCGCAAAGTCTTTTTCCCACTCCTGCTCGTATAGGAGGTATTCTTCCATTGACAACACCACACCCAAGTTTCGGTTCTGCTCGTCTTGTATGATGGCTTTCTGAGGCTTGGTACGTAGGCTCGTTATGAATTGACGCCACGTGCTACTGGCGTCTTGAAGTTTGAGGATCGCGGCCATTGTACGGACTCTCTTTCAGGTAGTGATTGTCGGTATTGGCAGTAATATGGAGAGGGCCGTCGCTTAGCTATAATTTCACGCACACTAGCTAGCTCTTGTTTGGCCCACTGTTCGGCAGATCGCGCTATGTGGGGCGGAGGCCACAGCGGCCTAGGGATTCCCAACACCGCATGGGCGATTCTGCGAGTAACGCCGAGACCTCCGCCTGTAGGTCGCTCGCGGTTTCGCCTTGGGGACGCAAATGGGCCAAGCGGCTCAGCGCATCCATGGCAAAGCCAACGCAGATGGCGTTTTCGTCGCTGCGGATGACTTCTTGCAAGGTTCGTGTGGTCGGCTCTAGCACCGGGCCGATAATTGCGGTGCCGTGGGAACAGAGGATGACCATGGACCACAGCGCATTCTCGCGCACGGCCGAGCGCACCGGCTTGAACCGCTCAAGGCCAAAATCGACGCCGCCACCCTCGCAGACATCGCACTCATCGGTGGGCCGCACGAACTTTATGCTCCGTCCTTGCGCCCGGTCCATGGCCAGCCGGTTTTCTTCGCGACCCAGACTCTGCACCAGTGCTTCGAGGCAGGTGGGAATCAGTGCTTGGCCGATCCCGGTGGCGGCTGCGCGGCGGCCGAGACAGCCGAGGGTACCAGCGGCGACGGCCCGGACATATACCGACGGATCTTCGCGCAGGCGCTTCGCCACCATCTGCAAAACCACGTTGTTGAGGGGGCTGGCATCCCCCAAGCCGTACACGCCAGCCTTGCGGACCCATTTGATGGGTGCATTCGCCGCTGCAAGCAAGGTGTCGGTAGCCTCCGCGCCAACGGCAATTAGGCCATAGGTAGCGGCCCGCCGCACACTCTCCCGGTCGTTGTACAGAGCGCGCCTGAGTAGCCGCACGGCCAGCGCCGGGTCGCCGATGGAAGCTAGTTTGTACGCTGCGCCAATGCGCGCTGGCTCGGCCTCTTCGCCTTTGGCGAGGAGCTGTGCAAATAAGCGGCGGGCCTCCGCTTCCCGCTCCGCAAACGATAGGGCGGCGGCCTCGGGTCGCGGCGGTGGCGTTTGGCCCGTGTGGATCCAGTGGTGGTGATAGCGCCAAACCGAGGTGACGTCGTCGTTGGCGGCGGAGCGATCGATGCGGGTCAGCGGGTCCACGCCAAGCCCGTTCCACTGCACTTCGGCTGGCTGGCCATTGCTGCCGGCAGGGTCCGTGGTGCGATAGATCCAGAAGCGCCACATAAAGCGCGGGTTATCTTCCCAAGTGCGCCAATCGTCGCGGCGGTGGTTGCCTCGGTGGAAGGTATTGTGCGAGTACAACACGACGCTGCCGGCGCGCAGCGGGGCCGCTTCAAAAGGCTGCACCAGCGGCCACTTTAGGTTGGTGACTGCCTCCCGCAGGCGCACGTCGTGCGCGGTGCGGCGATGGACAATATCGCTGGGGTCGTATTGCGAGTCGGGGCCGCTGACTAGCTGGCCCTCCATGCCGCTGAGGTGGTAGGCGAAATCGAGGTGATCGGCCCCGGCGAAATTGTCGTGGTTTTCTTCGTGGTTGAAGGTCCAGTAGTGCGAGTAGGGCACGGTCGCCGTTGGCCCCATGTCCTCGCGCACCGCCTGCGGATAGTACAGCATTTCGATTTGCACGGCTTGGTGGTGGCGCTGTTTGCGGCTATTGAACGGGCCGTTGTCGTCCTTGTGCCAGTGCTGGTCGCGGCCGCCGCTGGAGAAGGTTGCATTGTGAGTGAACGGCACGATGGCCCAATTCTCGCCGACCAGTTGGTTGCAGGCCGCGACGACGCCGGGGGCGTTGATTACTTCGAGCACGTCTGGAATGAGTTCGGGCGTGACGCGTTCGCCAGTGCCGACGGCCTGCTTTTCGCGCTGGTAGATCCGCTCGTGGACTTCGGGTGGAATGCCTAGGCTTTCTGGAGACAGGACGACCAGCCCTCGGCTGGCGAAGTCCTGTACTAGTTGTTCTGGCTCGCTATAGGCTAGTTGGGCCGGGGCAGAAGAAAGTTCTTTCGCGTTCATGTCGATTTTTTCACCTTCCTGTTTAGTTTTATCCAATCTAATCATGGGGTCCTTCCTATTCAATTAGACTAAGAGGCCCTAACAAAACTGGATTCCCGCTTTCGCGGGAATGACATGAGTGGGCGGGACGCCCGCGTTCCGAGGATCGCCTAGCAGGTTTTGTTAGAATCTCTTAGCCCAATACAGGAGTGCATTATGTCGGATAAAAAAACGCTTAGACAACGCATGCAAGACGGCGAAGTGCTAGTCGCCCTGCGCGGCTCGCTGACCACTACCAAGGAGGAATTGGCCGATATATGGTCAACCGGCGAGTTCGACTATATCTGGATCGACAGCCAGCACACCCCCTTCAGCGAAGAGCAATTGGTCGCCTACTGCCGGGCAGCCGAAGAGTTGGATATCGACGTGCAGTTGCGCATTCCGCACACCCGGCATGCCTATATGGTCGGGCGCTATCTCGACTTGGGTCTCAGCGCGGTCTTGATCCCCGAGGTCATGGAGCCCGAGACCGTAGACGACGCCATTGCCTACGCCTATTACGGTCCCATCGGCCGGCGCAGTTGGGGTGGTGCAAATCGCCGTGGCCTGCGCGGCGTAACTCAAGGGATCGACCGACTAGCCTATGCGGCGTGGTGGAATGACTACGTGATTTTGGCGATCCAAGTAGAATCCGTCGAAGCGGTGACCAATATTCGAAGATTAGCCAAACCGGGAGTGAGCGTGGTCACTTTTGGACCCAACGACCTTTCCTTCAGCTTGGAGAATCACCCGGATTATCCGCTGCGCACGGTCGATGACTGTATGCGCAATGTCGCTGCCCAATTGGCTGGTAGCGGCATTCGTATCGCCATGGGAACGGGCACTACGCCCGCAGAACGCGACAAGTATCTGGAGATGGGGGTTACGCTTTTCCAGGCGGATGCGCCGAGCTAGGCTGTGGCCGCACTACTGCAACGGCTTTACGTTAATCGTCCATTCTAAACCGACCACTCGGAGGATATTATGTACATCGGATCGCAATTCGGGGAACAGACCGACGAAGAAATGAAGGTCTTGTCGCAACTCGGCATCAAAAACGTCGATCAGACGCCTGCCGCGCCGTGGCGGGAATGGAGCACGGAGATGCTGCTGCAGATGAAGGAGCGATGGGCCAAACACGGCATCAGCCTGGAGATGATCCACATTCCCCTAGGCTCGCGCAGCGCCTACGACAACGAGGCCGGGGCGATTTTTCTCAAACCGAGCGACGAGCGCGACCGCCAGTTCGACTGGATGAAAGAAACGGTGCGGATGGCGGGCGAGGCTGGCATCCGCGGCCTCAACTACAACATCACCATCTTGGGCCACTTGCGGACGCCCTCGAAGACGGGGCGCGGAGGGGCCAGGGTATCGACCTTTGAGTTGGACAAATTGGACCAGTCGCTGGGCGAGTTCGAAGACGGGCCGGCCGACGAAGACGAAATGTGGGCGCGCATTGACCACTGGCTGCAGGAGATCATACCCGTGGCCGAAGAATACAAGGTCCAGATGGCCTGCCATCCGTCCGATCCGGGTATTGGCGTTGGCAATACGTATCGAGGCGTGGCGCGCCCCTTGGGAATGGTCGAAGGGTTTAAAAAGCTGATCGCGCTCTACGACAGTCCGTACAATGGGCTGAATTTCTGCCAGGGCTGCATGTCCGAGGCGCTGGTCAATCCGGCGGCGGAGATCTTCGATGTCATTCGCTACTTCGGCGAGCGCAAGAAGATCTTCAACGTCCACTTCCGCAACATCAAAGGGGGCTTGGGGAACTTCGTCGAGGTCTTTCCCGACGAAGGCGACATCAACATGATTCGGGCGCTAAAGGTGTATAAGGAGGTCGGCTACGAGTACATGATTATGCCGGACCACGTCCCCGGAATCAGTGGCCCTGAACCTGGCAAAGTCGGCTTTGCCTATACCTTCGGCTATATCCACGCGGCCTTGCAGGCGGTGGAGGAGTCCTAAATCAGGCCTTCTTTTCGGGATAGCTGCACTGCACAATATTCGGCCTTCTAATGCCGTGGAAGTACTGGCAAATGACCTGATTTGTGCTTATGCATTGGTGCTCGTCCGTGCCGTCGGCTTCGTTCCATGGACACCTGTCTTGGGTCCGGGAGATGTGGGAATCGGGTAAAAAATTGATGTCGATATGACCACTCGTCAGCTCTCGGTATTGAGTCGGAGGTGCCGCTTTGCCCTGAGGGCCGTAGAACTCCCTGGCTGCCGGATCGGGATGGTCACGCCATAGCCGGGCGGGGATCACCATGTCGAGGCTGCCTAGACTTTTGTCCCGATGGCAGTAGTATATTTGCACTGTCTTGCGTTCGCAGTCAGTGGTTCGCACGGTGGCCGTATGTAGCACCGAGGCGTTAAAAAAGATAACCGTTCCGGCCGGACCGTAGAGGTACTCGATGCCGCCCTTTTCCAGTTGCGCGTCTCTCTCCAGAATAGGGTCTTCAACCGATTCGGGTGAAATGGTAAAACAATGGGTCTCTTCGTTCACGTCGGTCAGGTAAACCATCGCTTGGATATAGTTCATGCGCAGCGGATGCCCCTCCAGATGGCGGACGTCCCGGTGCCATTGCTGGGCGATCTTCACGGCACCGGGGTGCACGTCCATGTGACGGGAGCTGACTTCGAGCAGGCAGAGCGGTCCTCCCATCAACTCGCGCACAATGGGCAGGATCTTGGGGTGCCGGACGATCTCATCCACCTCGAACCAGCTTTGTAGGCAATCTGTGTTGCCGGTCTGGTGCGTGTCGTGTCCGAGGTAGCGCCACAGATAGGCGTGTTCGCTCCGGTTGTGGTCGAAAAATTGGAGACATCGGGTCACTTCCTCATCGTTTAGGACATTGCCGAGGACCAGATAGCCGTTGTTTTTGAAAAACTCGCAATCTGCTCTCTCCATGGGTGTTACCCCTTTCCGTAGAGATGGATTCCAGCGATTCTTTTTTCGGATGAAAATGTATCCGTAATTCCGAGCAACAACCAGTCAGAATGGGATTTAGCAAACTTCGACAAGACGGCTTCTGGAGGGAACCCCATGAATAAAGTTGCTCCTACAGGCAAACCCTTGGCTGGCACGACCCTCCTCGAAATGGAAGGAGATCTCGCCGACCAGATGGTAGAGGGAATCAACCGCTTTCTCCAGCGCCAGCTAAAGGCCTCTATCGACCGCCGGGCACGGCACTGGAAACGCGATTTTTCCTCGCATGCAAACTACGTCCAATCCATCGAAAAAAATCGCCAGCGCTTCTCGAAGATCATTGGTCTTGCAGATCAACGCCCGGCGGTCCAGCTCCAGGTTGCGACGGATGTGTCCGGGAGAAACGCTCCGCAAGCTCAACTGGCCCAAGGTCGCGGGTACCAGATTTTTGCGGTGCGCTGGACAGTAATCAAAGGCGTCGAGGCAGAGGGCCTGCTGCTCCAGCCGGATATGCGCCCCCGGGCAGATGTGGTGGCCCTGCCCGACTGCGACTGGACTCCGGAAATGCTTGTGGGTCTGGAATCGGGGGTGCCCGCGATCGCCCAGTTTGCCCGGCGCTTGGCCGAAAGCGGCTGCCGCGTGCTGGTGCCGTTGCTGATCGACCGCCGCGCCACCTATTCGGGTGCAGCTTGGTTGGCCATGACCAACCAGCCACACCGCGAATTTATCTATCGGGCGGCCTTCGAGCTGGGCCGGCATATCATCGGCTACGAGGTGCAGAAAATCCTGGCCGCCGTCGATTGGTTCCAGCAAGGAACAAAACGCCCCATCGGCGTCATCGGCTATGGAGAGGGCGCACTGCTGGCATTGTACGGGGCCGCTGCCGATACCCGAATTGATGCGACGGCCGTGTGTGGTTACTTCCAAAAACGCGAGACGCTCTGGCGCGAGCCCATATACCGCAATGTTTTTGGCCTATTGGACGAATTCGGCGATGCGGAACTGGCCACTCTGGTGGCACCCCGGGCCCTCTGTATAGAGGCCTGTCAGCATCCCGAGGTCGACGGTCCGCCCCCCGGCTCGACCCCACCTCAGGGGGGTACCCCGGGCGTTCTGCGCACTCCGCCCGTAGGGGAAGTCGAGGAAGAATTTGCACGGGCTCGCCGACTGCTAACGCCCCTGCGCCCCGCCCCCCAGCACACCATAGTCAAAAATCCTAAAGGTCCGCCGGGCAGCCAGGCCGTTTTAGAGGAATTTTTGCGGGGGCTGGGGATAAAATCCCGGCTGGTCCGGGTTGGTCCCATACCTAGGGCACAGCTTCACTCCCCCGACCCGCAGGCCCGCCTAGAGCGCCAATTTGCCCAGTTGCTGGACCATACCCAAGCCCTGCTCGCCGCCGCCCAGTTCCGGCGCAAAGAGTTCTGGGTCCGCAATCCTAGTCGCCGTCTGGACGCGGGAAAAAAAGTAATGCGGCAAGACGACTACCTGCCCCGGATTTGCCCCGGCGATCAGGCCGCCAATGCCGCGACTTGGCAGCGGGCCGCCAGATGGTACCGCCGTTATTTTTGGGATGAAATCATCGGCCGTCTGCCCAAGCCGCGCATGGCGCTCAAACCGCGCACCCGCCAGATATACGACGAAGCACAATACCGGGGTTACGAGGTGGTATTGGATGTGTATCGGGATGTTTTCGCCTCTGGCATTCTGTTGGTACCCAAAAGCATAAAAGAAGGGGAAGAACGCCCGCTCGTAGTCTGCCAGCACGGCTTAGAAGGACGGCCACGGGATGTGGCCGATCCCGAGGTGAATGATCCTTGTTACAATCAGTATGCCTGCCGACTTACCGAACGCGGCTTCGTCACCTATGCCCCCCAGAATCCCTATGTCGGCGAAAATGCTTTCCGCGTCTTGGAGCGGATGGCCAATCCGCTGAAAAGGTCCCTTTTCTCATTTATCGTGCGCCAACACGAGCGCGCGCTAGCGTGGCTGGCTGCGCTGGCATTCGTCGATCCCCAGCGCATGGCCTTCTACGGTCTAAGTTACGGCGGCATGACCGCCATGCGGGTGCCGGCGCTGTTGGAGCAGTACTGCCTGTCCATCTGCTCGGCCAACTACAATGAGTGGGCTTGGAAGGCCGCCTCGCTGGAACCTTATTCCTACATGTTCAGCGAAGAGCACGAAATGCCCCAGTTCGACTTGGCGAATACCTTCAACTATGGGGAAATGAGCTGGCTGATCTGTCCCCGGCCCTTTATGGTGGAACGCGGCCATCGGGATTTAGTGGCACCAGACGAGTGGGTGGCCTACGAATACGCCCGGACGCGAAGGCACTATGTCTTGTTGGGGCTAGGGGACCGAACGGAGATCGAATTCTTCGACGGCGGACACACCATCAACGGCCAGGGAACCTTCCGCTTCCTCGAACGGCATCTCAAGTGGCCGCAAAAAAAGTCCATTGACACTTGTGGGGACAATCCCATATTGCTCCACAACAAAAAGTTAAAATAAAAAATGCAAAAAAAAGGCGTTTCCTTTTCCGTTTTCACCAAAATGTGGAAGGACAAATCTCCAACCGAACTCGGAGAGTTTGTCCTCGATCTGGGCTTCGACGGCATTGAACTGCCCGTGCGTGCGGATTATCCAGTGCCCCCCGAAAGTGTTGGACGCGACTTGCCCAAAGCGGCAAAGGAACTCGGCGCTTTGGGTGTCGCCATTACCAGTGTGGCCGGACCGACGGACGAAGCAACCATTGCGGCTTGCGGCGCGGCCGGAGTTCCGGTCATTCGCACCTGTCCAGCCATCGCTACCGGGGGGTATTTGGCCAGCGTAGAAGGGCACCAGCGAGCCTTTGACGCCCTGATTCCCTTGCTCGACAAACACGGGGTCGCTTTGGGCATCCAAAATCACGAAGGCCAATGGGTGTGCAATGCCATGGGCATTAAACACCTAATCGACCGCTACGATCCCAGCCATATCTGCGCCATACCCTGTGCCGGGCACACTGCTCTCAACGGAGAATCCCCCGAGATGGCGATCGATATCGTCTGGTCGCATCTGTCCCAATTCAAGCTCAAGAATGCGTACTGGCGGCGGCAGACCGGAGCGGAAGCGGAAAACGTGGAATGGCGTCCTTATTGGACCACGGGACGGCAGGGCCTGGCTTCGTGGCCGCGGTCGGTGGCGGAACTGAAACGAAGGGGCTTCAGCGGTGTCGTCTGCATGGATGCCGAATACCACGATGCAGCCTCCACAGAGCGACTCCTCGCCGAAGACCTAACCTTCGCCAAATCTCTGTTTTGAGCGTTATCCGGCGCGAAACCCCACTTCGACCCCATCCCCTACATCGACAGTGGCTCGCAGCACCCGGGGCCGCACTAACTCCGCTGTCTGCGCTACGCCGTCGACCCATATACGGGGAAAGTTGCACCAGGCCGCCGGCACTTCCGCTTCAAAGGTCAGCTCCTTGCAAGCCACGCCGGCGGGCAGATCGGTGAAAGAAATTTGATACCGCTGCTCATCGACACTGTCGCCAACAACGTCAATGGCGGCATGACGCCGGCTCAGATGATAGAACACGACTTCTTCGGGCACGGCGCACCAGACTTCGTCGCCGCCCTCTGCAAGCACCGTCTCCAAGCGCTTGCGTAGCTGGGCTGCGGAGCAATCCTTATTGATGTGGATGGGCTCTTCGAGCGGGCAGTGGCAGTAGTCGATGACCCAACCGCGGGACTGGCGGGCGGGGAGAATATTGCGGAAGGGATCGTGTTTGCTGAAGAAAGGAGGGGGGTATTCATGGATCAGAGGACTGCGGTCGAGCCAATAGCACTCGTCTGCGGGTCGATTTATTCCCTCCCTGATGCTCATCGCGCCCAAATAGCCGAGTTGGCGGCAGGCCTCGAGAATGTGTGGGGCCATATTGCGGTTGCTGCCGGGGGCACAATACAGCGGCACCGGCGCGTCAATGGCTTGCTCTAAAACCTCCCTGGCCACGCGCAGCTCCTGATCGACCATCTCGGGTTTGATAAAGACGTGAGTCCACGAGTGATTGCCGACGCCCCAGCCGCGAGCCATCAGGTCTTTGAGCTCATCGGCATTCATATGCCGGTAGCCATTGAAGCTCGACCCGGCGACCCGGCGCACTTCCCCCATTTGCCCGACGACTACTTCCAAGTGCCCGGGAATACCGCATTCTTCGTGATAGGGCACAGCAAAACGGTGCAAATCGATCAGGGCCTCGTCGTAGGTAATGGAGTAGACCCAGCGTTTGCCGTATTTCCAATCGCAAATGCGCAGCGACATAATCTATCCTTCACAGCGAATGGTTTTTAGCCAGTAGGGGCGACCGGCCGGTCGCCCCTACGAAGGACGAAACTGCAACTCCGTCCCATCCTCCGCCTCCACCGTCGTCCGCAGCAGGCGAGGGCGCACCACAGAGGCCGACCGGGGCACCCCGTTTACCCACACTCGGGGAGAATTGCACCAGGCCGTCGGCACCTCCACTTCAAAGGTCAACTCCCGGCGCTCAACCCGGGCAGGCAACGCCTCATAGCGGATCCGGTATCGTTGTTCGCGAGCCGTTGCGGCCACGGTTTCGACCACGGCGTGCCGTCGGCACAAGTGATAGGAAATGACCTCTTCGGGCACGGCGCACCAGACCTGGTCACCGCCCTCTGCGATGATCGTCTGCAAACGCAGGCGCAATTGCGCTTGCGAGCAGTCTTTGTTGGGGTGAACGGCCTGTTCCAACGGGCAGTGGCAGTAGTCGATAATCCAACCCTTGGCCTCCTGGGCCAGCAGAATATGGCGGAACGGGTCGTAAGCGCTGTAAAAAGGCTCCTCATAGCTTTCGTGCAACGGCGTGCGATTGAGGTAGTACAATTCATCGCTCGCCGCGTTCACCCCATCCGTTATGCTCATGGCGCCCAAGTAACCGAGTTGGCGACAGGCGTCCAGCACATAGCCGGACATATTTTCAATGCCGTTGGGGGCGCAGTACAGCAGCACAGGAGCGCCGATAGCCTGTTCTATAACATCGCGAGACAGGCGGATTTCTTGGTCGACCATATCGGGCCTGATAAAGTGGTGACTCCAGCCGTGGCTGCCCACGCCCCAGCCGCGGGCGAGCAAATCCTTGAGCTCATCGCCATTCATGTGCCGGTAGCCGTTGAAGCTGGAAGTGCCGATATTGCGGATTTCGCCGATCTGCTGGGCCACGGCCTCTACGTGTCCGGGAATGCCGAATTCCTCGTGATGGGGAATGGCAAAGCGGTGTAGATCGGCCAGCGCCTCGTCGTAGGTAATCGAATAAACCCAGTTCTTGCCGTATTTCCAGTCGCAGATGCGCAGGGCCATAGTTCCGTTGTCTTTTTATTTATCTAGCGTTGCAACGGCGGTCTGGAAATCCGCCCAGGTGGTGGAATAACCTACGGCTATTTCAAAGCGGTGAATGCCATAACGCGTGGCCAGACGCTCGGGAAAGGTATCGGGCGTTTCCACGCCCACCGTGCCGTCCCGCATGAGAATACAGCGGTAGCCCGCCCGCAGCATGGGGCGGCCCCCCCCCTCTGAGTTGAGAATGCACATATCCGCGGCAAAGCCCGTATAGATGAGGGTTTCGACGCCGCGCTCTTGCAGGTATGCGTCGAGCTGGTCGGTGTAAAAGACGAGGGGTTCGTCCCCCATCGGCGCGACGATTTTGGCCCTTTTCATGCGCGCAGCGGGCGATTTGGCCAGATCGACGCCGGTCGATCTTTTTTCGATGGTTTGGAATTCGCCGGTGCGGGCGATGGCCCAGCGGTCCGACGGGTGCCGCAGAGAGGCCGCGCAGCGCTGGTTTTCCGGGGTGCGGCGAGAAGGCACCTCGGGGTAGTGCTTGTCAAAATCCTCGGGCTCGACGTGGCACACCGGCATACCGAGCCGCCGGGCGATATCCATGGCCGGCCGGATCACTTCTTGCATAACGCGCCAGGATTCTTCGGTGGCCTGAGGCCAGCCCATGCCCGTGACGTAGTTGACGTCGATCTCAGGGCCATCCGGCAGCCCCACATTCCAGCAGTGCAAACCAATGAGCGCCGTGCGTTCCACTGGCAGCTCGAAGACGTCCTCTGCGTAGCCGGCTTTGTCTATGGGCCGGGCGCGGTAATGGCGAGTCTTGAGTTTAAGCGTCTTACTCATCGGACCTATCCCACCCGATTGCGGTCCGCCACTTCTGCGACGATGGCCGCGATCATCTCTATGTGTTCATCTTCCCATTTTTCGGAAATCGAGCAGGTGCGGACCCAGTTTTCGAGAAAAGCCCAGGCCGTGGGGCAAGTAGCGGAACTGTAGTGGTACACACGCGAGGCCGGCGGCCGCGAAAACGGGTACTTGTTGGCGTCCACGTATTGCTGGAGAAAGGGGAGGGCGGCGGGCATCAGGTAATACTTGCCCTGGCCCGCTCCATTTACTCCGGCTTCTAGTACCTGGGCGGCAAACTCCTCGCCCGTGCATTGGAAGGCCTCTGGGTCGATGCTGAAGCTGGACATCCAGGCGGAATATTTGGTGACGTAGTCGGGAATGGGCAATGGCGTAATGCCGGCAATAGAGGAGAGCTTCTCCGTGACCAGACGCACGGTGCGGTCGATCTTGGCTACCTGAGCGCGGATGGTCTCCAGTTGACCCAGGCACAGCGCCGCGGTCATGCGGCTCATATCGTAGGCATGACCAAAGGCCGTGTGGGTGCGGCCGAAGTGGGGCACATCCACCCCGGCGCGGCCCGAACTGAGGAAGCGCACTTTTTCCGCTAGTTCGTCATCGTCAGTAGCGATGCAACCTCCTTTATCCGAGCTGAAGGTTTTCTCCGAATCCAGAGAGAAGGCCGAGGCCGTCCCCAGGGTGCCGACGATGCGCCCCTTGTATTCGCTGAATATGGCCTGACAAATGTCCTCGTAGACGATCAGTCCGCGTTTGGCGGCCAATTCGTTGATCGGATCCATATCGTTGGGCAGGCCACATTTGTGCACCGCCAGAATTGCCCGCGTGCGATCGGTGATGCAGGGCTCTATGGTCGCGGCACTGAAATTGACCGTGCCCGGCGCCGTATCGGGAAAAACGGGAATATAATTGTGCATGAGCACGCCGTAGACGGTGCCGTAATCGGTGAGCGGGCTGATGATGACCTCGTCGCCGGGATCGAAGTCAAAGGCCAGCGCTAGGGCGGCCATGGCCGTGGTGCAGGTGGGGGTGGCGATGCAGTGCTTGACGCCCAGTTCCGCGGCGAACGCCTGCTCGAACTTGCCCACTGAATCGCAGCTTAGCCCCGAATCCAATACCTCCTGGACGTACTTTAGACTATTGGGCCCTATGGTGCGGGGAAAGAGAGGAGGCACGATGCCTGCGCTGCTGTGGGCGGCGGCCCCGCGCTTGGTGGGCTTGTGAGCTAGTGCTGGTTGCTGGGACATTAGACTCTCCTATGGGGGCTAAACATATATGATTTGAATCGCCGCATTTAAGAAGAACCGCACTTTTTTCGGTCGTTGCGACCCAACCTATCCCTTTTGTCCATCGGGTGTCAAGTCTTGCCGATCGCAAGTGCAGCTCAGCCCTATGGCCGTTCGCGCTCAGCTTGCTTTAGATGTTGAAAATCCCGCAATAACCGCTGACCTTCTTCCCGGCGTCCCTGTTTGAGATAAAGCTGCGCTAGACGGTAGTGGGTGGGAATGTGGCGGGGATCTTTTTTGAGCGCTTGCTGGTAGAGATAAGCGGCCTCTGTTTGCTCTCCCTGCTTCTCTAGGACAGCGCCTAGACGGCAATAGGGGTCGGCAAATTCGGAATTCACCTGAATAGCCTGCTGGAAATAGCTTCTGGCAGCTTCCAATTCGTTTTCTCGCTCACTGACCAGCCCTAGATCATAGTAGATCTTTGCCCGTTTTACTCCCAACTCAAGAGCGCGTCGATAGGCCCTCTTGGCTGCGGCATAATCGCGAAGGTCCATGTAGGTTTTTCCGAGATGCATGAGGAAGACCCCATTCTCGGGTGCTTGGGCGATGGCCCTTTTGTAGTACGGAATGGCTTTCCCCGCTTTTCGCTGCAGCGTATAGGCCAAACCGATCTGGTCCAAGGCCCGGGCAAAATCTGGCTTCAGATGCACTGCTTGGCTGAATTCTCCGATCGCTTCTTCATACTGACCATTCTGCAGGTAGCGACGACCGCGACGATAGTAAATCTCGGCCGCAATCTGCTCCTCTTGTTCGACCTTTAACGGTTGGGGTTTGCCTTCCTTTTGCACGTTGGGTGACGGCTCGCCAGCTAGTGTTTGTCGTTCTTTTTGACCGCAGCCGATCCATCCCCAACTGCCCATAAAAAGAGCTAGGAGCAGATGGTTCCGCGATACTCTTAGAAGCCGTTGCTGATGCGCCAAGGTTTACGCGTCCTTTTCTTTAGAAGCCGTCTTATAGTACCTAGCATTGACCGCTAAAGTTTCCGCTCCTGATACTCGACAATATAGCGCAAAAATCTAAAGACTCCGTCGGTCGGCTCAAAAAGTCGACGCGCTGCGCTGTTAAAGGGCCGACAGCTTGCACCGGATACCTCTACAGAGTATCTATATTTCTCATGTGGATATTGAACTGGGTTAAATCGAAGCGGGCCATCCTCGCCCTGATAATCGCTCTGACCACGGCCGTTGGCGCCCAGCCGAGCGCTCCGACCGACACCACTATCGCGGGCCGCAGCTACACCCTGCTCGAGGCCGGGGAATTAATGGATCTCCTAAGCACGGCCAATGACCATAGCCGTCTTGCTTTACGGCAAACAGCCGTAAAGGGTCGCCTCTCCAGCTTAGCGGCCAATCTCGACACCGTGCGGGCGGCGCTGGAATTGACCGATGTGCTTTTCCTCGACGAAGTTTTGCTGGCCGAGGTTGTTTTTCTCGGTCCGGTGATCTTTTCTCGTACTACCTTTGCCGCGGACCTTTCCCTAGCTGAAGCGCAATTCTTGCAATCCTTTGCCCTGCGAGAATGCGAGGTAAGGCAAAAAACCAACCTTAGAGATGCTCGCTTCACCGCCACGGCCGACTTCACCCAAAGCCACCTCGCCGCCGTATTTTCCTGCGCCGGAGCCCACTTCAGCGACGCCACTTTCGCGCGCCTGCGCTGCGAGGGCGGTGCCTATTTTGAGGACGTTCTTTTTGCCGGCGAGGTCGACTTCAGCGACGCCCGCTTTGCCGGTGTGGCCTCGTTCAAAGCAGCGCGCTGGCGCGCTCCCGTCTCCTTTGCCGGGGCGCGCTTTCTGCACCGGTCTTTTTTTTGGCAAGCCCAATTCGATGCCGCCGATTTTTCCAGCGTCCGCTTTGCCGGGGAAACCTCGTTTAAGCAAGCCGCTTTCGCGCAGCGGGCGGCTTTCGCAAATATCGCTTTCGCCCACTCTGCCCACTTCGAACAAGCCCGTTTTGACGACGGAGCCGTCTTCGACGGCAGCATCTTCGCCAAAGAAGCGGTCTTTACCGGTGTCCACAGCGACAACGATCTCCTGCTCAATGCCCTTTTTCGCATCAGCCTCGACTTGCGCCACCTAGTCGCCCCCAGCCTGGATCTGCGGCCTTCCGCCACCATGCCCGACTCGCTGCTGGGCCCTAAAGCCCAGCTCTTGCTGCAAAACGCGCGTTTCCAGCGCCTGTTCTCCACCTGGGATCATTTGCGCGGCCACGTAGCCCAGCCCCCAGAGCAGACCAACTACGATCTGGATCGCGTCTATGCCGGTCTGCGCCACCAGTTCCTCCTCTCCGGCATGGCCGCCGATGCCCGCGGCTGTTATATAGAGTCGCTGGATCGCCGTCGCCACCACCTGCCCTGGACCTCTACCGAGCGCTACGCCCTCATCGCCTTTGACCTGAGCTCGCGCTACGGCACCGACTTGGAGCGCCTAGCCCTAGTCGCTTTGGCCTGGGTGGCGCTCTTTGCCCTGCTATACCGTTGGTTGCTGATAGATGATCTGGTGGAGTGCCTGCTCTTCAGCCTGCATACTTTTTTTATTGCGGGCGCGGCATCAGTGCGTCCCCATGGCAAATTGCGCTTCCTGGTCCTGTTTCAGGCCCTTTCCGGCTGGCTCTTCTGGTGCCTTTGCACGGCCGTGCTGCTCTCCTTTTTACTGCGCTGATTCATGTTTCGCTCCGTCTGGGTCCTGTTCCTGTTCCCATTGCTGGTGGCCTGTAGCCGGGAAGAACCGACGCAGTCCCTGCGCTTTGTCGATGTCGCCCAGACGGCCGGTCTTGACTTTGTACACTACAACGGTGCCGAGGGCGACTATTTCTACGTAGAGACTTTTGGCTCGGGAGCTGCTTTCTTGGACTACGATGGCGACGGCTGGCAGGATATCTATTTGGTCAACTCCACGTATCTCACCGGCCTGGCCCCCGAGCCCCTGCCGACCGACAAACTCTACCGCAACCGGGGCGACGGCCGCTTTGACGCCGCTCCCGGCAGCGGCGATAGCGGCTACGGCACGGGTGTGGCCGCCGCCGACTGGGACAACGACGGCGACCAGGACTTATACGTGACCCGCTTTGGTCCCAACGCTTTATACCGCAATGATGCGGGAAAATTCAGCGACAGCGACAGCGCCAAACGGGCGGGCGTCGACGATGGCCGCTGGGGTGCCAGTTGCGGTTTTCTAGACTACGACCTGGACGGTGACCTCGATCTCTTCGTCGCTAACTACGTGGACTTCACTACGGCCAACAACATCGTCTGTAAGCGGGGCGATATCCACACCTACTGCGACCCGGACGAATACGGCCCAACGAGCGATCTGCTCTACCGCAACGACGGCCAAAGCCAATTCACCGACATCACCTATGAGGCGGGCATCACATTAGAGGGCCCTGGTTTGGGCGTGGCCTTTTCTGACTACGACTGGGATGGGGATACCGATATCTACGTGGCCAACGACGGCACGCTAAACTTCCTTTATGAGAACCGCCAGACCCACTTCGTCGAAACAGGTCTGACGACCGGGGGCCGCTACAACGAGGACGGCCGCGCCGAGGCCGGCATGGGCGTGGACTTTGGCGACTGGGACAACGACGGCAATCAGGACCTGTTCGTCACCAATTTCGCCCACGAGACCAATACGCTCTACCACAACGACGGCCAGGGCCAATTCGCCGATATCAGCGCTGGCGTCGGCCTCTTCGAGCCCAGCTACAATCCCCTCGGTTTCGGCACTAAATTCCTCGACGTCGATCTGGACGGCGACCTCGATTTGTTCGTCGCCAACGGCCACGTCCTCGACATCGTGGAACAGATCGACTCTACGCTTAGTTATGCCCAGACCAACCAGATTTTGCGCAACGAGGCCAACGCCTGGGACGCAGTCTCCACCGAGCCGAAGCTCAGAAAATTTGTCGATATTTCCTCCACGTTAGGTCCCAGTTTTGCCACCCCCAACGTCGGCCGCGGCGCAGCCTTGGCCGACTACGACAACGACGGCGATCTCGATCTACTGGTTTGCGCTGTGGCCAGCCCCGCGCGCCTCTTGCGCAATGACGTCGGCAAACAAAACCACTGGCTCCTAGTCGAATTAGTCGGCCGCCAGCAGCGCGACGCAATCGGCACCCTAGTCGCCGTCACGGCTGGGGTCCACCGCCAAGTGCGGGAACGCCAGTCTGGCGGCAGCTATCTTTCCAGCCATGACCACCGCCTGCACTTTGGTTTGGGCGCCGTTGCTAGGGTGGATATGGAGGTGCGCTGGCCCGATGGCACTGTGCAGACGCTGGCCGATGTCGCCGCCGATCAGATTTTGCGCCTGGTGCAGCCGTAGGAATTTTCACATAAGGAGCGAAATATGCCAGCGCTAGAAACGAGAGCTTTTGCCAAGACCGGGATGCAGCCCAAATCTCTGGGACTGGGCGGGGCTTGGTGGGGCGCCGGAACGGAGGCCGAATGCATTGCCGGCATCCACCGCGCCCTCGAACTGGGCTTTAATTACTTGGATACATACCCCGAACTGGAAACGTGGTGGGGTAAAGCCCTAGCAGGCGGCAGAAGGCACAATATATACCTGCAAGCCAAGGTCACTACTAATGGCCCCCAAGAGACGATTTCAGATCACTCGGGGCCGCAAACGCGCCGCAGCGTGGAAGATAGTTTAAAGCGCTTGCGAACGGACTATCTCGACAATGTCCTCATCCACGGCTACGACGAGCCCGAGGACGTTGGCAGCAAGGAGGGCATGGTGGATCCGCTGGCTCCGGGCCATGCCCTGGATGAACTGGTAAAGATGAAAGAAGAGGGTTCAATCCGCCACATCGGCATTGGAGCGCGCAATTCGGCCGTGCATCGCCGGGCGATCGAGACCGGCCCAATAGAAATCTGCCTCACTTATCTAGAGTACAACTTGTTCAATACGGCCGCAGCTGTGGATCTATTTCCCCGCGCCCGCCAGTGCCAAGTAGGTCTCATTCTCGCCAGTCCCCTCGGCATGGGGCTGTTGACGGGCGATGAAAAAGTATTCGAGCGCTCGGCGGCCTACTTCGACAACCGCGAATACCCCGAACGCGAACTCCATCCGGCGGTCCGCGCCCGGGCCATGTGGGACTGGTGTCGGAAACGAGACGTGAACATCCGCCATCTGGCCATCCAGTTTTGCCTGGCGGCGCCCATCAGCAGCATTGTCCTGCCCGGTGCGGCCTCAAAGACGCAGGTCGAAGAAGCCTACGAGGCGGCTACGGCGGATATTGCTCCCGAGATATGGCGCGATTTCGAGGTGGAGTTCGGGGTGGGGATTTAGGTACTAGGGTCCAGCGGGGTCTATCTCTCCGCCAATACCCGGACTGAGAATTTCTGTCGCAGCGCATCCAAGTGCCGACGCTCTTTTTCCTCTCTGGCCAGCCGCTCGGCCCGCCGTTGCGAAGCCCGATCCCACTGGCCCCCTGCTCGCACTTTGTCCACTACGACAAATACGGAGAACTTTCCGGCCCACTCTATCGGCCCCCCGACGGCGTTGATCTCCAGACCTTTGGCGCGCTCGTAGCGCATTGATGGCATGGTATATGGGCTGAGCTTTACGCGCCCCCCGCTTGCCCCGACGCCCTGGGAGAATATTGGCACCAGTAGCTCTGGATCGACACCCCGCGCTATTGCTAGGCGCAAATCTTGGGCCAATTTGCGATTGTGGACCACAATCTCGGTGATGGTGATGGCCTCATAGGCGGGAAATTGATCGGGATGACGCGCAAAATAACTTCGCGCCGCTGCTGGGGATATGTCGATCTGTGCCAGATAATAGCTCAGGAGTAGATCCTCGGCGATGGTGCTGAGTTTTGCCTGTAGCTCGGGTTCCTCGTCGATACCACTTTGCCGTGCTGCGGCAAAATAGAGATCGGAGATACGTGCACTGTCGGGCCTAACGGACGAGGAATCGAACTTGCGAGATGGATTGTCCTTAGCCGTGCCGCTGGCGTATTTATCGCGCAGAGAGAGCCCGAGAGCCCGCTCCATCTTTGCCCTGATACGGGAGTGCAGGCCGCGTTCAATAAGCTGCCGCACGGCGATGAGAGGGACGCGCTTTTCAGCGAGAACTTTAAAAGCCACAAAGACGGTATCCGCTTTGATCGGCAGAGGGAGAGCTGGGGAAATGGATCCCACGGGCAGAGCGAACAATTCGTCGGCCACTTGCTCATTGACCTGTCCTTTGAGCACATAACCGGAGAGACCCCAAATGGATTTTTCCGCGGCCAAGTCCTCTACCGCGGCGGCTTTGGTCGCTCTTGCAGCATAGATAAACTTGAGACCGCGATGCCCGTTTGCATCATAGTATTCCTGCAGAATATCTTCTGCGGTCACGACGATTTTCGCGTCGACCTGGCGCTCGAGATAAGATTCAATCACCGCATCTCGCCGCCGGCGCTCCAACCGGCGCACAAAAACCGAGTCAGCGGCCATACCGACATGGCGGGCCTCTAGCAGCAGCAGCCTTCTGGCGATGAGCTGTTGCAGCGGATCGCTCGTATCGGCGATTGCAGTGCCGACTCTTATAGCTGTTTTTTCTCTCCGCTCCGCAAAGTCGCGCAGTTCTGCCGCAGTGATCTTTTCATCCTCGACCAAGGCGATGACCTCTGTCTCGGGCTGGCCGCAGCTAAAAAAGAGCGGGCAAAGGAATGCGATTAAGCGTTTTAATTTTGTCATTACAAAGATCGGCGGAGCGACTCGTCCGGTGAATAAACGGTACACACCCTACCGGGCTCATAGCCCAATTAAACCGCCTAGGTTGCCATTTTGAGCCGCGGTGCCCACATCTTCCTGCTGGTCCTGTTCTTCCTTTCCGGTGCCTGTACCTTGGTATATCAGGTGATATGGGTGAGAATGCTGGTCCTCGTATTCGGCACCGGGGCTTTTGCGGTCAGCACGGTCCTAACAGCTTTTATGGCGGGGTTGGCGCTGGGCAGCTTCTGCTTCGGGCACCTGGCCGACAAGAGCGAAAACAACCTGCGCCTCTACGCCTTCCTCGAGCTGGGCATCGCCGCCTTTGCCCTAACTTTCCCCTTAATCCTTAGCGGACTGGACGAAATCCACACTTGGCTCTACCAGCAACTGGAGTCGACGCCCTATGTCTTTGCACTCATGCGCTTCCCGCTTTGTTTCCTCGTCCTGCTCATTCCCACTACGCTAATGGGGGGCACCCTGCCGATTCTGATCCGCTTTGCAACTCGGCACCTGTCGCAGGTGGGTTGGAGTGTGGGGACCTTGTATGCCGCCAATACGTTCGGCGCCGCCTGCGGGGTCGGGGCCGCGGCTTATCTGACCATCGAGTATTTGGGCATCAGCGGCACGACTACAGTCGCCGTTGTTGGCAATGTCCTCATTGCGGTCTTTTCCCTGACGTGGTCCCGCCGTTTGTCGGACTCAGCCGAGCCATACCGGGTGAGTTTAGGCAAAAGAAACAACGCGCAGCAAAAGAATCCTCCAGCACTACCGAACTGGCTGGGGCAATTGACGCTTTTGGTGTTCTGCGCATCGGGTTTCACCGCTCTGGGATACGAAGTGCTGTGGACGCGGGTGCTGACCATGATACTGGGGCTGAGCACGGCCCAAAGTCTCAGCATCATCCTGATCGCCTTCTTGCTCGGTCTGGCGCTCGGAGGGGCCATCGCCTCTCGTTTTGTCGGCCGCTGGCCGGATCTGCTCATTGCATTCGGCGCCGTTGAGATACTCCTGGGCCTGTTTGGTCATATCTCCATCGGCGCATTCGGGGCTAGCACCCATTTCATTCCATATCTCAGTGCGCTTACCTCATGGACGGGCTATCTTTTCGCAACAGCTACCTTGATTTTCTGGATCACGCTCATTCCCACCTGTCTGCTCGGAGTGCTCTTGCCGCTCGTAGGACAACTCAACGCTACGCATTTAAAGACCTTGGGCACAAAAATCGGCAAGGTCTACGCCGTCAATTCACTGGGATCTATCGGTGGCGCTTTTGGCGCCGGTTTTTTATTGATTCCGCTACTGGGCACAGAGCGCGCGGTGCAAGTCTTGGCCTGGACCAACATCGCCTTGGGGGCGGTGCTGCTGCTGGTCCATCCAAACGCCAGTAGTCGTTTTAAGCTGCAAGCCATAGGCCTGCCTATCGGCGCGGTACTGCTGCTGACTTGGGCCATGCCGAGCAATCTTTTTATCGCGTTGTTCACAAATACAGAAAAAGACAGCGAGCTTGTCTATTACCGCGAGGGTACTGCTGGGACGGTAACGGTCCAGCAAATGGACCACGGCAACCGCATCCTCAAAGTAAATGGCATGGGAGAAGTGCCGACAGACCATGCATCAATCAAGATTTTTCGACTCCTCGGCAATCTGCCGATGATCCTGCACAGCGACCCCCGGCAAGTCCTGGTGATTGCCTTCGGGGGCGGCGTTACCCTCAGTTCGGTCTTGCTGCACCAACCCGAGCGGGTGGATTGCGTCGAAGTCGTCCCCGGTGTGGTCGAGGCCGCCGATTTTTTTGCCCGCTACAACAACTACGTCTTCAACAGGGTGGGCACGGATCGCCTCCGGCTAATCCACGGCGACGGCAGAAACCACGTGATGCGGACACCAGAGCGCTACGATATCATTATCGCCGACGCGACCCATCCCGGCACGGCGGATAGCTGGGTGCTGTATACGGAAGAATTCTACCAGCTCTGTCGCCAGCGACTCAAAACAGCAGGCTTGATAGCCCAGTGGATCCCCCTGCACGGGCTGGCCGTAGCCGACTACGAGATGATCTTGCGAACATTTCGCGCGGTTTTCCCCCACGCGACCCTGTGGCTGACCGACAAATACTCCATTGTGCTGGGTGCAAACCAGCCTCAACACATCGACTTTGAATTATTGGCACAACGACTGTCAGCAGCGGCTTTGCAAGAATCTCTGCAAGAGGTAGATCTGGCCGATCCGGTTTCTTTCGCCGGGACCCTGGCCCTGGACGAGCGCGCTTTTTCAGACTACGCCGGCCATGGCCCTTTGAACACCGACGACCGACCCTATATAAGCTTTACCGACCGCCGGCGCGGGGATACGGGCGCGGGCCTGCCCGCTCTGTCAAGCCTGTTGCCCCACCTAGTGGTGGAGACAAACGAGTCTCTTTTCGACATGGACGAAGAGGAGAAACAAAACATCGAGCGCCGCCTCCGATCGCGTAAGTACTCGATCGAGGGCGCGGTGTCCCTGCTAAACGACAAAACAGGCGACGCGATTTGGCACTATAGACAGGCCCGCAAAACCGATCCGGACGAAAGAACGGCCCTGCGGGCCCTGAGAAGGTTAGAAGGAGCCGGCCAGCGGCCAAAAAAATAAAGAAACTAATTGTCGGCCTGAAATTTCCCGTCTTTGATCATGGTGGGAATATTGGCGGGGAAAGTTTCCACGTCGTATTTCTCCCGCAAAGCGCTCACGAACTCCACATAGCCGTGCTTGGCCTTATTGATCCTGACATAGGCGGTGGCGCGTTTTTTCGCCGCGGCATTAAAAGGTTTGGGCTTGGCCGCTTCCCGGTCGATTATTTTAAATACGGAATACCCTTCCGCAACCTTGATGGGTCCGCCGACTTGGCCTATTTCCATATCCTGGGACAGATCGTATATATGGGGGTAGTGAAGTCGCTTGTAGGCGTCGAGGCGCACAAATCCCCTTTTTTCTCCATGGACCCCGCGAGTGTCGTATTTTGCGATCAATTGTTCTGCAGCGGCTCCCTCTTGCAATTGCTCTTTTACGCGCTGAGCTTCCTCTTCGTTGGACAAGAGAACCTCTGCGGCTATAATGGCTTCGAGATAGCGAAATTTTTCGGGGTTTTTGTCGTAGAAGGCGCGGGCTTCTGCTGCTGCAACCCTGATATAGGCGTCGACATTGATCTTGCGCAGCAGACTCACGAGTAGATTTTCGCGCTCGTTTTCCACGCTGGCTACCAAGGTAGAATCCCGATCTAGGCCCAGGGCGTGGGATGCTTTGAGTAGCATCTGGGCAGTGAGCAGGCCGCGGACCTTGGCCGCTACCAACGCAGTATCGGCGAGTTGGTGCCGGGTCCCCGGACCGGCTTTGTGGAGCACGACGGAAAGAAATTCGCCAATGGTCAGATCGCCGTCGCGGTAGGAACCCAAGCGCCTAGTGGCCTCCGCCTCGGACACATTGATTTGGCCGCCGGCTGACCGCTCGGCCAAAAATGCCACCCCAGCGGCATCTACTAAAGGCTCGTAGACGCCCGCCAGCGAATCGGTCAACGCCGCTCTGCGGGCAATTCGTTTGGAGCCGAAAATTTTCTCCTCGAGGACATCTTGCACCTCGTTTAAGGCAATGGGCATCTCGTCTAGTACTTTGAATACGGCGTAGTGCTTTTTTCCTTTATAGGCGAAGGGCAGCGGCTCCGATAGGTCACCCACCTGCAGGGTCAATAATTCCCGCAGGGATTCATCGGCGGTGTCTCTGGACAAATAGCGTCCCGTGTCTCCACCCCAGGCTTTGGTTGTCTCATCGACAGAATAGGCGTCGACGAGCTGGCGGAACGCCTTGCCGCTGTTGAGTTCGGCTACTAGTTCGTCGGCTTGCTCCCGCGTTGCGACCACTATGGCTGCAAGGCGCAGCGCTCTGTCCCAAGCCTCGTCCCGGTACAGTTCGATCAGTTCCTCTTGTGCAATCGAAATCTGCTGATCCACTTTGAGCTGGTTGTACAACTTCATCATTTCCCGATCTCTGAAGGCGGATAAATCGAGGACCAAGCCCGGATCGCTCTGCAATTGCTGCGCCTCTGCTTCGGCTAGTAGCACTTTTTTGTCGATCAGCGCATTCAAGACCATGACATTGGCCTCACTGTCGCTCTTACCTGCGTGGATGCCGTCCGGCAGGCGGGCGGCGAACGCTTGCAGTTCGACCGTGGTGATTTCTTGCCCCGCTATCCTTGCGACCACATGGCTTTGGGGTTCTGAGCCGCACCCGACCTGCAAAGCTAGAACAAAGCAGACGGACAAAATGGTCCATGCAGTATCGCACTTGGCCGTTCGAGCAAAGACGGGGAAATACATTAATAGCACCTTTTTTTGGGGGAATTATATACAATAATTTCAAAGTGACGCACTACCCTATTTCGTATAGATATACGGTGAATTCTGGAACGGTCAGGGCCTTGAGACCGAGCTGCCGGGCAAAGCGCAAAGCACACTGTTCAATTAGATTCTACTTGTCCAAACTTGCAAGTACTGACTATGATCGCTTTTTCGTTTGGGCTTGCTGTTGCAGTGCTGGTGGTCGTATGGACGAGAGCCTGTAACTTCCGAAAATCAACGCCGCGTCAGCCCAGACGAGGTGCTAGAACGGAGAATGAAGATATGAACGATCTAACTAAACAAGACACACTTGAACTCGAAGTAGCCAATTTCGGGCCGATCGTCGAGGCCAAGATCGATCTGCGTCCACTGACCGTATTCATTGGGCCGAGCAACACGGGGAAATCCTATTTGGCGATCCTGATCTATGCGCTGCATCGGTTTTTTAGGGCCGGTCCCTACCCTATAATGCAGCCGATTACAAACGGCTCACTTGATGATCTCGATCTGCCCGACAACGAATTTAACCGCCTGCTTGACGCCGAATTCGACCGCATCCTACAAGCGTTACGAGCATGGGAAGCGGAGAACCACGAGCGCAATGTGGCTCTGTCGGCTCCGGTCGCAGATTTGGTACTTCGGCAACTCCGACACGTCGATGGTCTTTTTAAAGAAGTACTCGCTGAGGAAATCACGAGGTGTTTCGGTGTAGATGGCACAAAGGATTTGATTCGCCATCCGGGCAGCAATAATGCCGAGGTTGCCCTGCAAAGCAGCGGATTGGGAGAAGGTGGCAACACGGCACCGTTCAAATACGCACTTTCGATGACGCAGAAGGGATCGCAGCTAACTACTGCGATCTCCGAGGCAGTGCCTTTGCGGGTTGCAAAACCGCCGAAAAAATATAGTTATTCTTCAAGACTCCTTAGCTGGCGCAACGATATAGACAGAATGGCGGGTGTGTCGGAAGTGTCGGAGCGCCTTGCCAACTCCGTCCTTTCCTTCATCCTCGGCCCGATGACTCGCCCCGCTCATTATCTTCCCGCCGACCGCACCGGCGTGATGCACGCTCATCGCGTGGTCATCAGTTCCTTGATCAATCGCGCCGCGCAACCTCGGCTTCATCGAGAAGATCCGCTGCCAGACCTTTCGGGTGTTGTCGCCGATTTTCTCAATCAGCTCATCAAGTTGGGCGATCCTGCGGAACGTCAGAGCAACGGAGCAGACGCTCTAGCCAAGCACATTGAGCAAGCGATCCTCACAGGCTCGGTTCAAATCAAAACGTCGGCAATGGGCTATCCGCTGTTTTTCTATAAACCCGACGGATGGAAAAATTCCCTACCTCTGATGAACACCTCGTCGATGGTGTCGGAACTCGCGCCAGTGGTCTTGTATATGCGCCATGTTGTTCAGCCCGGCGAGACCTTGATCATTGAAGAGCCGGAAGCGCACCTGCATCCGGGTATGCAGGTCGAATTCATCCGCCAAATCGCCGCACTCGTTGATGCGGGTATCAGGGTGATAATCACGACTCACAGCGAGTGGGTGCTAGAGGAACTCGCCAACATCGTACGGCGCTCCGAACTTCCCAAAGCCCGCCGCAAGGAAATTCCCCGGGGTGATTTCGCGCTGCGTTCCGACCAAGTGGGAGCATGGCTGTTCAAACCGAGGCTCCGTCCGAAGGGATCGGTAGTGAGGGAAATTCGTCTCGACGACTCAGGACTTTATCCATCCGAATTTGATGAAGTCGCACGCGTACTCCACAACGACTGGGCCGATATTTCTAGCTGGATCGGAGAACCCGAATGACGGGATTGGTGGGAATGGTTCGCGGGAAGGTTAATAATACGTGTATTGAAAACAGAGGTATCAAGAAGGAAGGATGCTCGGTGTCGCTAAAAGATGCGCCGCAACCACGCCTAGTAATCGATTTCGACGAACAGGGCTCGCCACTGGGTAAGAATCAGACACGCTGCGACTACCTGTTCGTCGCCGAGGATCATAGCAAGCCCGGCTGGGTCGTGCCGCTGGAGTTGAAGAAAGGCCAATTGGACACCAGCGGAATCGTCCGACAACTCAAAGCGGGAGCCCACGCCGCCGAACAGCTTATCCCTAATACGATGGCTGTCAACTTCCGCCCTGTCGTGGCCTACGGCGGTGGTATCCATACGGCGGAACGGAACGCATTGAAGGCCAAGCACAACCAAGTGCGGTTTCATGGAACTGCCGAGCCCGTCCGGTTGATCAAGTGCAAAGAACAGTTGACCAAGGCGCTCGGCACATGACGGCTCCCCGCAAAAAGCTCATTGAAGTCGCCCTGCCGCTCGACGCGATCAATGCCGCGTCGGCGCGGGAGAAGTCGATTCGGCACGGGCATCCGAGTACGCTGCATTTGTGGTGGGCGCGGCGGCCGTTGGCGGCGGCGCGGGCGGTGATTTTTGCGCAGATGGTCGATGATCCGTCGGCCAGCCCCGATCTGTTCCCTACGGAGGCCGACCAGGAAAAGGAGCGCGAGCGGCTGTTTCGCCTCATCGAAGAATTGGTGAAGTGGGAAAACACCACTAACGAGAAGGTGCTGGAACGGGCGCGGACGGAGATTCGCAAGAGTTGGCGGCGAACCTGTGCCGACCATGCCGATCATCCGCGCGCTGCCGAACTGTTCGACCCGGACAAGCTGCCGGCCTTTCACGATCCGTTTGCTGGCGGCGGTGCCTTGCCGTTGGAAGCGCAGCGGTTGGGGCTTGAGGCTCATGCCAGCGACCTCAATCCGGTGGCAGTGCTCATCAACAAGGCCATGATCGAGATACCGCCGAAGTTCGCCGGTCAGTCGCCGGTGAATCCGGTGTCCCGCGAGGAAAGGAGTCTGATCGAGCGCGAATGGAAGGGGGCGCAGGGGCTAGCCGAGGATGTGCGCTACTATGGCCAGTGGATGCGCGACGAGGCCAAGCGGCGCATTGGGCATCTGTATCCGCAGGTTGAGATTACCGAGGAGATGGTGCGGGAGCGGCCCGATCTTGAACGATACAAGGGGCGCAAGCTGACGGTGATTGCATGGCTGTGGGCGCGGACGGTGAGAAGCCCGAATCCGGCGTTTGCCGATGTGGAGGTTCCGCTGGCCGCGACCTTTATGCTTTCGACGAAGAAGGGGAAGGAGGCGTATGTCGAGCCGGTGATTGAGGGGCGTGGGTATCGGTTTGTGGTGAAGGTGGGAACGCCGGAGGATGCGGAGGCGGCGAAGGTGGGGACCAAGCTGGCGCGAGGAGCAAACTTCCGCTGCGTGATGTCGGGGACACCGATTGCAGGGGGCTATATCAAGGCCGAGGGGCAGGCCGGGCGGATGGGGGCACGGCTAATGGCGATCGTGGTCGGGGGAGATCGGGGCAGGGTTTATCTTGCGCCGAGGCCAGATCAGGAGGCGGTTGCAGACCAAGCGACGCCAGAGTGGCGGCCGGATAATGAATTAATCGGTAAGTGTCGAGATCAGCTCCCTCTCTACGGCATGAGTACCTTTGCAGACCTCTTCACCCCCCGCCAACTGGTCGCCCTGACTACCTTCTCCGACTTGGTAACGGAAGCAATGGAGCGCGTCAAGCAGGATGCCGCCAGCGCCGATTTGCCCAATGACGTACGACCGCTACGGAATGAGGGTGCTGGCGCGATGGCGTATGCCGAGGCGATGGGTGTGTATCTGGCGTTTGCCCAGAGTAAGGGTTGCAATCGGAATACGAGCCTTTGTATATGGGAGCACAGAATGGACAGGCTTGTCGCAACATTCGGCAGACAGGCTTTGCCAATGGTCTGGGATTTCGCTGAGACCAATCCACTTGCAGGTGCCGGTGGCGATATCTTCGGAACGGTCAAGTCTGTTTGCGAAGTCGTAGATAAGCAGTTCAATCGGTTGATCCCCTCTGTAGCTTCCCAAGAGGATGCGGTTAACCAAACAATCTCCGACGCGAAAGTCATCTCTACCGACCCTCCGTATTACGACAACATCGTCTACGCTGATCTGTCGGACTTTTTCTACGTCTGGCTGCGCCACTCTCTAAAACCGGTGTTTCCTGATCTCTTCGCTACGCTCGCCGTTCCGAAGGCCGAAGAGTTGGTGGCAACCCCGTACCGACACGGGAGTAAGGACGCGGCAGAGACCTTCTTCCTCGACGGTATGACACAGGCGATGCGCCGCCTTTCGGAACAATCTCATCCCAGTTTTCCTGTCACCATCTACTATGCCTTCAAGCAGTCCGAGACCAAAGGCGAAACCGGCACTGCTAGCACCGGCTGGGAGACTTTCCTAGCCGCAGTCATTCAGTCAGGCTTCTCCGTCACCGGCACTTGGCCGATGCGGACTGAACAACCGAAGGGACTCCGAGCCTTTGAACAGAACGCCCTCGCCTCCAGCATCGTCCTCGTCTGCCGCCAACGCCCTGCCGATGCGCCAATGGCCACCCGCCGCGAATTCGTCGCCGCGTTGAGGGCCGAGCTCCCCACTGCCCTCGCCCACCTGCAATCCGGCAACATCGCCCCAGTCGATCTCGCCCAAGCCGCCATCGGCCCCGGCATGGCGGTATTCACCCGCTACGCCAAAGTGCTCGACGCCGAGGGCAATCCCGTCTCGGTGCGCGAGGCCCTAGCGCTCATCAACCAGCTACTCGACGAAGTGCTCGCCGAGCAGGAAGGCGACTTTGACGCCGACAGCCGCTGGGCCTTGGCGTGGTTCGAGCAGCAAGGCTTCGACGAAGGCGAATACGGCGTCGCCGAAACCCTGTCCAAAGCCAAAAACACCAGCATCGCCGGCATCGTCGAAGGCGGCATCCTCGCCTCCAGCGCCGGCAAGGTGCGCCTGCTGCGCCCAGACGAGTTAGCCGACGACTGGGACCCAACCACCGACGACCGGCTCACCGTGTGGGAAGCAGTCCACCACCTAATCCGCGCCTTAGAAACCGGCGGCGAGCCAGAAGCAGCGCGGGTCGAGGCCCAACTCGGCGCATCCGCCGACATCGCCCGCGAACTGGCCTACCGCCTCTACACCATCTGCGAACGCAAGCGCCGCGCCGCCGAAGCCCTCTCCTACAACAGCCTGGTACAGAGCTGGCCCGAAATCGCCGATCTGGCGCGCAAGGAGCGGCAGGAGGCACCGCTCGAACAGGGCGGGCTGTTCGGTGATGGAGCTGCGGGAGGTGCAACATGAACGTAGCCGCATCGGAAACATTCATATCAACTATGGTGGACCGCATCGTGAGAGGCTTCCAGCCTTCGCGGGTCGTCCTCTTCGGGTCCCATGCACGGGGCACGGCAACCGAATGGAGCGACGTGGACCTGCTCGTAATTCTGCCCAATGTGTCCGACAAGCGGCACACGGCTATCGAGATCCGCCGGGCCTTGGGCGATCTGCCAGTCTGCAAGGACATAGTGGTAGCGACTCCCGAAGAAGTCGCTCGTCGCGGGCATCTCGTGGGAACCGTGTTGCGTTCAGCTCTCCGCGAAGGGAAGGTTCTCTATGAACGCCCCTGAACTAGTTGACGAAGCTCGCCGCTGGCTTCGTTTCGCGACGGAGGATATCGATGCTGCACAACGCTTGCTAGCAGCGGATGGGTCCTCCCCTCGTCACGCCTGTTTCCTCTCCCAGCAAGCTGCAGAAAAGGCGTTGAAGGCAGCACTGGTACTGGAGGGAATAGACTTTCCGTTCCGACACGACCTAGATGCCTTGCGCAACCTTCTCCCAGATACTTGGTCGGTGCGGCGTACACACACTGATCTTGCTCAATTGACGGAATGGGCTGTCGAGGCACGGTATCCAGGCGATTGGCAAGAGGCCACAGCGACTGATGCCGAACAGGCGGTGTCGCAGGCACGAGAGGTTTACAACTCGATAGCAGCCGAGTTTGAGCGGCGCACAACCGCTGAATAAGTTTGTCGAACGCAAGCTACACAACAAGACCAAGGGCAAGCACCATGCCGAAGATGACGTCTATAAAAATTGAATGCCCCGCCAACATTCTAGATGCGCTAAAAGAAACCCCTGATGAATTTGCACAGGAAGCACGAATACTTTTGGCAGCAAAGCTCTATGAAATTGGTCGCCTATCCTCAGGACGGGCCGCAGAACTCGCCGGCCTAGGTAGAGTGGCTTTTTTTGATATTTTGAAGTCGTACAAAGTTCCTGTTGCGAATCTAACTCGTGAAGAGTTAAAAAAGGACTTCGAGAATGCCAGAAAGATGCGTGGTTGATACATCTGCACCTAAGAGGCCCTAACAAAACTATATGTCACGCCAGCTTCACCCTGCCTTTAGGCAGGACAGGTGCGCGTTTTGTGGTGATCCCTTGGGTGCGCGGACCTATGGCTCGGGCGGGCGGGTTACGCGGCGGGCCTACTCGTCGGCGTTTAACAGACGCCTGAAGGCTGCGAGACTGGGCATCTGGATGGCCGCCCGATGCAACTGCTTGAGGCGCTGCACATCGTCAATGGCCCCAATGCGACTGGCCAACAAGTGCATATCCTCCGGCTGAAAGCGCAGGGCCAACACTTCTTGGATGCTTTCTTGGATCCCTTGCTCAATGCCTTGCTCAATGCCTTGCTTGATTCCCTCCTCACGGGCATTTTCGGCGAGGTACTGGGCAAAGGAGGATTCGCGGATGAGGTCCATGAGGTTCTCCTTGGAAACAATGGCCATGATCGTCTGCGGATTATACACCAACCCACTCAAAATCGCCAGCCCCGCGAGAAAATCGGCCTTGACCGACCGATCCAGCGGCAGGGCTGCCGCCCGTGCCACACACTGCTCTAACCACGCCGCCTCGGTCTGACCGGCTGGCGGCTGCATCAACGGCGCAAAGGGCAGCAAGCCCACAAACTCGCAGTCGAGCACGGCTTGACCGGCGAGCTGGCTCAGGCGGATCACTTTGTAGCGGATCACGACCGGATAGTCTGGATGCTCTTGAATATAGTACCCTGGGTCACGTCGCCCGGAGGCCGGGCGCAGGTAGAGGACGTGGGCGTACACCGGCAGGCCGTAGTGCTCGATACTGCGGCCGATGTAGCCGGCCATGCGGCGGGGCATGGCCGGGTGGTCGGTGGTTTGAAATTCGTGGTGGACTAAGGCGTCCTCGCCAGCGATGCGTATGCGGAGGAGGCTGTCTGTACGGCGCACTTCGACCGTAGGTTGCTCAGTGTCCAGCACTTCGACGACTTCGATGTCATCGCGCTGGAGGGCGAAGCGGACGAAGTCGGCCGGGTAGGTGTGGATGAAGTGCTTGGAGATGGTATCGAATTCGGCCATGGCGATCTATTGGCAATTAGGAATTAGAGCGTACCAAGCCGTCCGAACCGGACGAGGGTCGGTTGGGGCTATTCGTAATTCCTAATTGCAATATCCATGCCAAGGCCGAAGCACAGCGGGGAGGCCAGGGCCGTGCCGGGTTCGCCTGTATCGGACACAACCCATGAGTGAAACCTTTAGGGATTAGCAAAGTACCTTCGCCGCGGAAGCCAACCCTTCTGCGTACTCTCTAAAAATCCACCCAGTGAACTCTGGGCTAGCCTTTTCGTTTTTACGGTCAAGTCCTATTGCCAAGACTTGCAAATACTGACTATGCTTCACTTCTTCGTTTGCGTCCTCGGCTCCAAGAAACTCAACTTGGACCGTGGACGAGCGCAATCTGTCGCACGGCGACCAAGAGCTATTTATAAGGAATAAGACATGGCTATTACCAATCAAGAACGCGTCGGCAAAGCACTCGAACTCCTCAAGGCCGGGCTTGGCCCATTTGTCGAGCGCGAACTCCAAGACAAAATCAAGGCCGGTGGCGTACATATGGACACGATCCGGCGCTTTGTCGATGATCCACACCTGACGGACAAGCCCATAGAGCAGTGGGACGTAGCCGCACTCCTCAAGCTAATGTGGGAAACGTGGAACGACGTGTTCCGCACTGTACTGGGCCGTGCCGAGCGCAGCCTCGTCAACGAAATCCGCGACCAGCGCAACAAGTGGGCGCACCAAGACAGCTTCTCCAGCGATGACGCCGACCGCACTCTCGACTCCGTCGCCCGCCTGCTGACGGCCGTTTCCGCATCGCAAGCAGACGAGGTCAATCGCATGAAGATGGAACTGCGCCGTCTGGTCTTTGAGGAGCAGGCGCGCAGCGAACGCCGGCGCGGCGCGGGCACCACCGTTGAGAGCCAAGCCACCGGCAGCCTGAAGCCCTGGCGCGAGGTCGTGGCCCCGCATCGCGACGTGGCCAGCGGCGGCTACCAGCAGGCCGAGTTCGCCGCGGACCTGTGGCAGGTCCATATCGGTGAAGGCACGGACGAGTACCGCAACCCAGCGGAGTTTTTTCGCCGCACCTATCTGACGGAGAGCCTGAAGAGCCTGCTCAGCGGAGCGATGCAGCGGCTGAGCAGTCAGGGCGGCGATCCAGTGGTGGAACTACAGACCAACTTCGGTGGCGGCAAGACCCACTCGATGCTAGCCCTGTACCATCTATTCTCTGGAATGCCAACCGGCGAGTTGCTCGGCATCGACGACCTGATCGCGTCAACCGAAATCGCCGCACGGCCCGACCACGTCAAACGAGTCGTGCTGGTCGGCAACAAGATCTCGCCCGGCAACCCGTCGGCAAAAGACGACGGCACCTTGGTCAGGACGCTGTGGGGCGAACTCGCTTGGCAACTCGGCGGCAAAGCGGCATTCGACAAAGTGCGACAAGACGACGAGCGCGCCACCAACCCAGGCGACATCCTCCGCGAACTGATGAACGAATACGGCCCGTGCCTCATTCTGATCGACGAATGGGTTGCCTACGCCCGCCAGTTGCACGACGACGCAGACCTGCCAGCCGGCAGTTTTGAAACCCACTTCAGCTTTGCCCAGACCTTGACCGAATCCGCGCGGGCGGCGAATTGTTGCCTGCTGGTGATCAGCTTGCCGTCATCGGATACGGCGACCTCCCCCCATGCCCAAGGTGAAGACGAGGAAGTCGGTGGCCTCCGTGGCCGGGCGGCGCTGGCGCGGCTCAAGAATGTCATTGGCCGCGTCGAATCCTCATGGACGCCGGCGAGTACCGAAGAAGGCTTCGAGATCGTGCGCCGCCGCCTATTTGAACCCTTGAGCGAGCGCGAGCAATTCACGGCCCGCGACAATGTCTCACGCACCTTCGCCGACTTCTACCGCGCCCAGCAGCAGGAGTTCCCTGCCGAATGTCGAGATGCCGACTACGAGCGTCGCCTGCGTGCCGCCTATCCAATCCATCCCGAGGTCTTTGACCGGCTCTACACGGACTGGTCCGCACTAGTGAAATTTCAGCGCACCCGTGGCGTCCTGCGTCTGATGGCCGCGGTCATCCACAGTCTGTGGGAACGCGGCGACCGCAACCCGCTGATCATGCCAGCGCACATCCCCATCGACGACCTGCACGTCCGCAACGAGTTGACCCGCTATCTGTCCGACAACTGGACGCCGATCATCGAGGCGGATGTGGATGGCCCGAATGCGCTGCCGCAGCACATTGACGGCGAGGTGGCGAACCTAGGCAAGTTCTCGGCGACTCGTCGGGTGGCGCGCACCGTGTACCTCGGCTCTGCACCGACGACCTCGGTAGCCAATCGCGGCATTGAGGACCGCCGCATAAAGCTCGGCTCCGCAATGCCGGGTGAAACACCGGCGATCTTTGGCGATGCCCTGCGTCGTCTGAGCACGCAGGCGACCTTTCTCTATCAGGATGGCCCGCGCTACTGGTACTCAACACAGCCGACTGTCACTAAGCTGGCGGAAGACCGGGCCGATCAATTCAGGCGCGATCCCGCGCCGGTGGTGGCTGAGATCGAGCAGCGGTTGCGTGCCGATTTACGCAGCACGGGCGATTTCCAGCGCATCCATACGGTGCCGCAATCCGGCGCTGACATCCCCGACGATATGGACGCTCGTCTGGTGGTGCTGGGGACTGAGCACCCGCACAGCAGCGGGTCGAACAGCAAGGCGCAGGCCGCGGCCACCGCCATACTTGAAAATCGCGGCAACACCCCGCGCCTCTTTCGCAATACGCTGGTCTTCCTCGCCGTGGACCAGACCCGCTTGCAGGACCTGGATGAAGCGGTTCGTCGCTGGTTGGCGTGGTCGTCCATCCTCCAAGACAAAGAGACCCTGAACCTCGACCCGCATCAGGTGCGGCAGGCCGAAGCACAGTTGAAGTCGGAGGATGGTGCCGTGGTGGGACGGCTGCCGGAGGCCTACCAGTGGCTCCTAGTGCCAGTGCAGTCCACACCCCAAGCGGCAGTCGAGTGGCAGGCTCTGCGGCTGGCTGGGCAGGACCCGCTCGCCGTGCGCGCCAGCAAGAAACTGCGGTCGGAAGAGCTGTTGGTACCGGCGCTCGCGGGCACGCGCCTGCGAATGGAACTCGACCGGGTGCCCTTGTGGCGTGGCGATCACGTAGAAATCCGCCAGTTGGCAGACCACTTCGCCCGCTATCTCTACCTGCCCCGTCTCGCTGGTCCAGAGGTCCTAATTGCAGCCATTCAAGACGGGTTGGGGCTTCTCCTCTGGAGAGATGAATCGTTCGCTTATGCCGATGCCTTCGATGAAGCCACGAGCCGCTATCGCGGACTCCGCTGTGGCCGTGAGGTCCCCCTGCTTGATCCTGCGAGCGATGGGCTGCTAGTCAAGCCCGCAGCCGCGATCGCACAGCAGGAGGCAGAGCCAGCGTCATCGGCAACCGGGGCGGGCGTCGGCGTCGCTGAGACGAATGCCAGCGCGTCGGCCGGTACCGGCACCCATCCAGAGCCAACGCCTCCCCCACCTGAGCAGAAAGCGCGGCGCTTTCACGGGGCCGTGACCCTCGATGCTACCCGCGTCGGCCGCGACGCAAGCCAGATTGCCGATGAGGTCATTGCCCATCTCTCCGGCTTGGTAGGTGCGAAAGTGACCGTGACCCTAGAGATAGAAGCCGAAATCCCCTCGGGTGCGCCCGATCACGTCGTGCGCACCGTCACCGAGAACAGCCGGACGCTCAAGTTCTCCAGCCAGGGTTTTGAACGGGAATAGGTCGAGAGTGACGCTCGAAGACCTCCAGCCTAACGCCGCAGTGCGCGGCATTCTCACCGATGGCCTCGTGGTGGTCGTCAGCGTGCAGTGGTTTGGCTCCGAGGCCCTGGAACTGACCTACAAGACGCCGGACGGCAAGGTGGCCAATGAGCTGCTCTACCGCTCTGACGAGGCGCGGATTGAAGTAGTCGAACAGGGGCAGCCGTGGAGCTTTGACGGCGATGGGGCCCTATTCCGGCTGGTGTCTGAGGCCCTGCGCATTCGCCTTGCGCATCTGTTCGATCCCGTACTGGCAGTCCACACCTCGGTCGTCGAGCCATTGCCCCATCAGATCACCGCGGTGTACGAATCCATGCTACCGCGCCAGCCGCTGCGCTTTCTCCTCGCCGACGATCCGGGTGCCGGTAAGACCATCATGGCGGGCCTACTCATCAGGGAGTTGATCGCCCGTGGAGATCTCGAACGGTGCCTGATCGTCTGCCCCGGCAGCCTCGCCGAGCAATGGCAGGACGAACTCTCTCAGCGCTTCCAGTTGCCCTTTGAGATTATGACCAACGACAAGCTCGAAGCCGCCCGCACCGGCAACTGGTTTTTGGAGGCCAACCTCGTCATCGCGCGCCTCGACAAACTAGCGCGCGACGAACAGGTTCAGCAGAAGCTCCAAGCACCAGATACTGGCTGGGATCTGGTAGTATGCGACGAGGCGCACAAGATGTCGGCCAGTTTCTTCGGAGGCGAGATCCACTACACGAAGCGCTATCGACTGGGACAGTTATTATCGACATTGACGCGCCACTTCCTGCTGATGACGGCGACGCCGCACAATGGCAAGGAAGAAGACTTCCAACTCTTCATGGCGCTGCTCGACAGCGACCGCTTTGAGGGCCGCTTCCGCGATGGCGTCCACGTGGCCGATGTCTCGGACTTGATGCGGCGCATGGTCAAGGAGCGGCTGCTCAAGTTCGATGGCAAGCCGCTGTTTCCCGAGCGCATAGCCTACACCGTGCCGTACCAGCTCTCAGAGGCGGAAGCCCAGCTCTACGAGGCAGTCACCGACTATGTGCGGGAGGAGTTCAATCGGGCGGATGCACTCGCCAACGCCAAGCGGGCCGGCACGGTCGGCTTCGCCCTGACGATCCTCCAGCGGCGGCTCGCTTCGTCTCCCGAGGCGATCTACCAGTCGCTGCGCCGACGACGAGAGCGTTTGGAGAGCCGCCTATGCGAGTTGGAGGAGTCCCGGCGTCCCGGCTTGGCCGCGTCCACAGTCACAGAGCTTGATGCCGAAGACATCGAGGATCTCGACGACGCACCAGGGCACGAGGTCGAAGCCGCCGAAACGCGCATCCTCGACCAAGCGACCGCCGCCCGCTCCATCACCGAGTTGAAGGCGGAAATCGACACCCTGAAGATGCTGGAAAATCGTGCGCTTGACGTCCGTCGCCGCGGTGGAGACGCGAAGTGGCGGGAACTTGCCAGCCTGCTCAGCGAGGTCTTTACGACGGCGGGTATAGCGGGCCAGATCGGGGAACCGACAGCTCCCTACGGCAGTGGCGAAATCCCGCGTCCAATGTCCTCCCCTACGCAGAAGCTGGTACTCTTCACGGAGCACCGCGACACACTCCGCTACCTGCAAGACCGCATCACCACGTTGCTTGGACGTGCAGAGTCGGTAGTAATCATTCACGGGGGCATGGCCCGCGAGGATCGCCACCAAGCGCAGGAAGCCTTCCGCCACGACCCAGCGGTACAGGTGCTGCTGGCCACCGATGCCGCTGGCGAAGGGATCAACCTCCAGCGAGCGCACCTGATGGTCAACTACGACCTCCCCTGGAACCCGAACCGCCTAGAGCAGCGCTTCGGCCGCATCCACCGAATCGGCCAGACGGAAGTGTGCCACCTGTGGAATCTGGTCGCGGACCAAACCCGCGAGGGTGATGTTTACCAGCGACTGCTGACAAAACTAGAACAGGCGCGGCAGGCCCTAGGCGGTCAGGTGTTTGACGTGCTCGGCAAGCTCGAATTCGAGGGGCGGCCGTTGCGCGACCTTCTGCTCGAAGCCATCCGCTACGGCGAGCAGCCAGAAGTTCGCGCACGCCTCGACACCGCGGTCGATCAGGCACTCGACCATAGCTCGCTGCAGGACCTGCTGGAGGAGCATCAACTCGTCCATGACGCGATGGACGCCAGCCGTGTGCAGAGGGTGCGCGAAGAGATGGAGCGGGCCGAGGCGCGCCGCCTACAGCCACATTACATTGAGGCGTTTTTTTTGGAGGCGTTCCAGCAAATCGGTGGCTCGGCCCGGCAGCGTGAGCCGCGCCGCTACGAGGTTACGCATGTCCCCCCGCCGATCCGCAACCAAAGTGTGCTCCCCCGCTACGAACGGATCGCCTTCGACAAATCGCTGGTCGCGCCCCCCGGCCAGCCAGCGGCGGCGTTCGTCTGCCCGGGACACCCCTTACTAGACGCCGTCCTCGACCTGACGCTGGAGCAGCACCGCGACCTGCTCAAGCGCGGAGCAGTGCTCGTTGACGAGCGCGATCCGGGGCAGACACCGCGCGTGCTTTTCTATCTCGAACACGCCATTCAAGACGCGAGCCGAACGCGGGCGGGCAACCGCCGGATGGTCTCCAAGCAGATGCTCTACGTCGAAATCGACGTCGCTGGCAACGCTCGCCACCTCCACTACGCCCCCTACTTGGACTATCGGCCGCTGGCCCAAGACGAGCCTAGCGTTGAGGCCATCTTGGAGCGACCGGAATGCGCGTGGATCAACCGAGAAATGGAGCAGAAGGCGCAAGCCTATGCAGTGGCTCAAGTCGTCCCCGAGCATCTAGCCCAAGTCCGCGATCCCAAGCTGGCGTTGATCGACAAGACTGAAGCTGCGGTCAAGGACCGTCTGACCAAGGAAATCTCCTACTGGGATCACCGCGCCGAACAGCTCAAGCTCCAAGAGCAGGCTGGCGTCAGCGGTGCTCGGCTCAACTCGGACGAAGCTCGCAAACGGGCCGATGCGTTGCAGACTCGGCTGCACAAGAGGCTACAGGAATTGCAACTTGAAGCACAGCTTTCACCGCTATCGCCAGTGGTGCTCGGCGGCTTGCTGGTGGTGCCGCAGGGACTGGTGGACGCTATGGTGGGACGCCGATCACCTGTGGATACGCAGGAGGTTGCCGCACGGGCACGGGCTATTGTCATGGAAGTAGAACGCGGCCTCGGCTATGGGCCGACGGATCGGGAATTTGACAAACTCGGCTACGATATCGAGTCGCGGGTGCCCGACACGGGGCGGCTGCGCTTCATTGAGGTCAAGGGCCGCGCAAGCGGGGCAGCGACCATCACGGTGACCAAAAACGAAATTCTCTACAGCCTCAATAAACCCGACGACTTCATTCTCGCCATAGTCGAGTTTTTGGACGGCGGCAGTCACCGCGTAAGCTATTTGCGCCACCCCTTCCAGCGCGAACCCGACTTTGGCGTCACCAGCGTCAACTACGACTTCGCCAAGCTGCTGGAACGGGCCGAGGCCCCAGCCTGAGCAGCTTGTATTCTGTCGTCCTGCTTGCTTTAGGAGTAAAGCCGTAGACATATTCAAAAGTCTCCAGCCTAGCTCTGATTTGCGAGCTAGGTCGGGGACTTTTGATCAGTCAATAATACTCGTATTGTTCAGGCGCTTTTCCCTTCTGTCCTACGACCTTCGGCTTGTGGGGTCGTGCCCCGCTTTTGCGAATCGCTTCCACCGCGATCTGAAAAAGCCATTCGTCCCCGTAGTCGAACAGGTAGAGCATGCGCTGCCCCTCCGACAGATCCAACTCCCCGATCTGCGTCTCGTCCACATGAGGGCCTTCCTCGTCATGTGGCGACGTGAACTTGTCGTCGGACCAGAATTCGCCGTCCATAAAGAAGGCGTAGAGATGGTCGTCGTCGAAACCGTAGGCCTCCTGGATGGCATGGTGCAGATCCTCCAGCGTATGCCCACCCGCCGTCTCAATCCGCCGCCAGAGATTTTTCTTTAAGGCAACGTTGAAACAGTAAATACCGTCCTTGAACTCAATGCGCTTCCGTGGCAAACCGCGCTTGAGTTCTTCCATATCAACCAGTGGCTCAAAAGGCTGGTAAAACGGCTCGTCGGCCCGTCCCCCATATATTTCGGGAGATTTTTTCTCCAATCTCGTTTTCGTCCCCGTCACTAATCGGCATATAGAAACTCTCTTCTCGTCAAGTGGATCGCCTGGTTTGGCCTTCCACTCGCCGAACGCTTGCCGCCGGGTCGGTAGATTCCAATGAAGAAAGTCCCGCTCACCGGCCAAGATCGGTGCCAGTGTCGCGCCAAATTCCGTCAGTTCAATCCGTTTAAACCGGATATCGTGCTTCGACCGTCCCTTGGTCTCGCGATCGAGTTCGACCCGCCAGAACCCGAATGCCGCAAGGTGCAGCACCAAGTATTCTAGGGAAGAGAGGCTCCGAGCGAATATATCCTTCCACTTCTTTTTCTTTCTTGCTGCTGCGGGCTCGCCCAGCAACTCGATGACCGGCGGCACTTCGTATGGAGGATCGAGACGGACACCGTGGCCCGATTGCAGTTTTTTCCAGTCGCAATCCACCCAGAAGGTCTCCAGCAGGAAAAAGTAGCGTTCCGTTAGCTTCAACTCTTCGTACTGCGCGAGGCGATCCGTAGCTTCGAGTATGAGTTTTCCACCCTTGCCGGGCACTTTGTGAAATAGTTCACCCGCCAGTGCGAGATGGTAGAACAAATGCAATTGGGGATAGAGCGTCTGGCGCGTCCGGGTTGTCGTCTCCGGCACGGGCTCGCTCATAGCCTCGTTGAGAGCACAGAGATCCCTGCCGCCGATGAATTCCCGAGCCGTAGCCAGGATCACTGGGTGATGTGTCAAGTAAGTAGTGAACTCAGAAAAATCCTTTAGTAATGCGGTCGGCTCTGTTGCGCTGATCTGAATGGCTGCCGTCATGGCCTGCAATCCCGTCTACTGGAGCGCTAAAATCAGTATATAAGTCCCTTTTTTTAGCGCTCTATCCGCTGCTCACGGCACGGCTAGGTCGTGGTCTTTGAGATCGGTGACAAAGCCGTGTCCCGTCGAATGGGTTATCATGAATGGAATGGCGGAAGCCTGCGCCACCGTCTGAGGTGTAACACTACAGGCCCAAAATAGCGCTACATCGCCGGTGGGAATGCCGTTGGGGGGCGCGGGGCCAATGGTTTGCGCAAGGTCGGTGATGCCGATGGCTGCTGGATCGCCAATGTGTATCGGGGCCCCGTGCGTGGCCTGGAATCGCGAAGTCACCTGCACGGCGCGCGCCACCTTTGCCGCCGGCAAGGTTTGCATGGTCACTACCATCGGCCCGGCAAAACGCCCCGCCGGTTTGCACATGATATTGGTTTTATATAACACGACGCCAACCGAACTGACGCACCCGGCGTCGGCCAGAGCTTGCAAAAAAGTCAGGCTCGACCCTAAAAAAAAGGCGACGAAATCATCCTGCCACAACGGCGCAATATCGGTCACTTCTTCCACCAACTCACCGCCGCGCCAGACCGAGTATAGCCCGACCGCATGGCGAATATCCGCGCCCGGTGCCAGTGTTTTCGGCGTCGGACAACCCGGGTCTGTCACTTCGAGCAGCGGACACGGCTGCGGGTTGCGCTGGCAGAAGACGAGAAAATCATAAGCCTCGGCTTGGCGGAGAATGACCAAGCCGGTCTGCACATAACGCCCCGCCCTGCCAACGGTCGTACCTCGCCACTCGCCGGTGCTAATCTGGCGACGAATTGTTTTAGCATCCGGCATTGTTGAACCTGGTGATCATCCGGGTGGCAGTACTAGTGCCTATGGGCATAAGTGATTTCCTGGTTTGCGGGGAAGGATTTCTGTCCAGAGGCGCTAGTAGGCGACCGCCACCGTGCGGGCGAGATCTCTCGCGTCGAGGCCAGCCCCCTCCGTATTGGCATCGATCTTGAGCAGGACGACGTACACGCCGGGCGCCACGAGATTTCCAGCATGGTCTCTGCCGTCCCATTCGAGCGCATGGGCACCAGTGACCACCGGACGCCGCTCGGAAATGCTTCTCACCCGGCGACCGCCCAGATCGTGGATATGGATTTCGACGGCACTGTTCTGACGGATCAACACGACGTCGAATATAAACCTCACCGCATCGTTTATGTCGTCCCCATTGGGCGTAAATACCTGCGGCTCGATCGCTAAGTTGCGGAAAATTTCCTTGCGCCTCGGTAGCGCGACCAGCGTTAGATCGTTGTCGGTGACTTGCGCGGCGGCGTCTCCCGCGTCCACGCGCTGCCACCAACCGTCGTCTCCCCGCCGCAGGGCTGCTCTCAGCGGTGCACTTACCGTGAAAAGAGCCGTGGCGAAATCGAGGCGGAACAGTTCAATATCCGACTCCGACAGTACGGCCGGAAAAGTCAGATGCAGGCTATCCGAGCGATCGCTGCGGACATCGACCTCTGCGATCTCCAGAGAGGCCAGATCGGCGGCCGGCGAAAAATCGCTGCCTTTGCCCCCGTATAGCCCGCGATAGGTCAGACGCATCTGGGGGGGGGCTGCGAGCAAGAGCTGATCGAATCCTCCGGCACTGACGGTATCCGGCCGGATGTATACCGAAAAAGGACGCTGGACGCCGAGGCTGTCGACCTGGGTAGGGGTAACTTCGCCCAACAGGTGCCGAGCCACCGGCGCGGCAAAATTGAGCCGGATCTCTTTGAGGGTGGCGTGGACTTCTGGCTCGTTGGAGAACAACGTGGCTCGAATGCGGACAAATTGGCGCGGTGAGGGCGAGGTGATGGGGCTGCCGGCGGCGTTTTCGTACGGTGCACTAAAGGACTTTTCCCACTCCGGCCCATCGACCCAGATGCCTATTTTGTTGCCTTTGTCGCGCCGGTTTCTGCGAGTGTAGTATTCTACAGCACCTCCTTCGTAGAGTCTTATATTGTCTCCGTGATAGTAGAGCGTATCCGGACTGAAGGTGTCCCCCGTCCGCGTCTGTAGCTCTATCTTGGTGCCGGGCGGCGTATCGGCATCCCATTCGATAGACAGCAAATTTTTGCTGTTTCCCAAAGGTATGCGCTCCGACGTCAGCTCGACTTGGGGCTGAAAGCCAGCGCCGAAAAGCTGGAACTCACTCAGTGCGGTCAGGATCCTCGCGGCGATGGGTTGGACATTCCACTGGATCTTGAAAAAACGGCCAACGACGGGATCGAAGTTATTGCCCTCCGTGATCTTGCCGATCAAACCGCCCAAGGTTTCGGTCTGTCTGCGATCTACGCTGATGGACCACTTGAGGCTGCCATCGGGCTCCCTGCTGCCATCCGAAACTTCTAGGGTATAGTTACCAAAAGTATGGGCGTCGTTATCGATGAATGTATAGGTCATCCTTTGCGCGTCTAGCCAGAAAAACGATCCCAGATCGAAAGTCACCGTGCCGATGGGACCCAAATTGAATTTGGGATCTCGGTAGAGGTCGAGAAAATGAGCGGAGTCCACATCGCCATCGAGGAGGATCGCTCCATTGCGGGGATCGGGCGAGCTTATGATCCCGCCCCGGCGCAATGTCCCGTGGAAGATATCATCCCCTTCGACCCAGACCTTGAGCTCGGCTAAGCGCGGGCGCTCGCGGATATAATAGCGGATGTCGCCGCGCTTTTCCTCTGCGAGGCGGTCGAAGTAGACTTGCCTCGATACTTGCAACTGGCCGCCGTCGGGCAGTTTTTTGTAATACTCAACCGCGCCCGTATCGGCCGGGGCGAGTTGCTCGAATTCCGCTTTGGCGATCTGGCGGCCTCGGTTCAGGTCGCTGCCTCTTATGACGACCTGGACAAAACGTCCGACCAGCGTCGCCATGTCTGTGGTCGCACCAGACTCCTCCGCCAAATCCTCAAATTGGATCTGTTCCGCCAGAAACTCATCCTGCTCGCCGCCCAATTCTCTGCGACCCGTGATGCCGCGCAGGTCCACCTCGACGCTGCGTTGGGTCTTATTGGGCTTGAGAGAGATCAGGACGGGGAAAAATTCGGGTGGGGCGTTTCCCGATTGGGCGGCAATGGGTTTGCGCCCGTCCGATACGAGGACATCGTACAACAGGAAGGGGTCGCCCAGATCTTCATCGACGAATTTCAGCTCGATTTTCTTGAGGAAAACCAGACGTCCCAGATCCACCGTAAACCACCAAAGGGCGCCGACATCCACACCCGCCGGATCCACACCCGCCGGCAGCGGCGCTGGTTCCCAAAAGGTAGTGGGGTCGCCGTCGAGGACATTGACTACTCCTGCGGGGTTCGAACCTGCTGCCACGACGGCATCTCGCAGAGAGATTTCAGCGACCTCCTTGCCCTGCAGGCGCTGGGGAATTTTGAACAGCGTGGGATCGCGTTGTGACGCTTCGAGCTGGAAGCGCAGAAAATCGACAATGTCCTCAGTGGCGTCTGTATTGCGATTCCAGCGGCGCGGCCGTACTGCCCCACGGGGGGAAATCTCAAGAGTGCCGGCGGGAAAGTCCCAATCCTCCCAATGGCTCTGGGCGCTCACGACGATCTGGTTCGGTCGGGTGCGAAACTCGTTGGTGGTCTGAGCGCGGATTGAGGTCCATCCGCTGAGGAGCCAGAAAGCGCTCGCGCCGATTATAAAAATTCTAGGCGAGATTTTAGGCATAGCAAGCACTCCCGGCGCCAACCCGCACAGCTAATACGCCACTGCTACGGAGCGAAACGCCGTGTCCGTAGCGCGGTCCGCGGCGACAGCCAGCCGGAGGATATAGAGGCCCGGCGGCAGCACCTGACCATCGCCATCGGTGCCGGGCCACGAGAAATGAATCCGGCCGCTGGTTATCTGGGTTTGCTGCAACACCCCGATGCGCGCTCCCGCCAGCCCGTAGAGTTCGAGCCGGGCGATGCCAGCGCCAGCGCTATCGACATTGATGAGGTCGTACTCGATCAGCAACTCGTCATTGGCCAGATCTCCATTTGGCGTTACCACCCGAGAAGACAGCTCGAAGCGCCCTATGGACTGCTTGCCCGTTTGTTGCAGAGCCACACTGAGCCTGTTGTTATCCACCAGATCGTCGGCATTGCCCGGCGTCACTGGTTGGCGCACTTCGTAGGGCCGTTCGCTGTCCCAGACCGCGCCGGGAAATACCGTGCCAAAACGGAACACCTCTGCCTCGAAAACGACTTCGATCAACTCCCCCGAACGGTCGTCGCCGATGCGGGGAATCCGCACTTCCAGACCGGTGGCGTCCACCCGCAGGACCGCCCACTCCACTTCGGTGCCGCTAATGGACACGGATTCGAGCCGCGGCTCGATGGGCGTGCGGATTTCAATAGTGTCGAAACCCGACTCCCCCAGTTGGATCTGGGGCAATATCTTGTAAATAAACCGCGTCGGCTCGCCAGCGCCGACGACAGCGGGTGCTATTTCGGCTACGACTCCTGCTGCCATGGGCGGTTGCGTAACGGCGAATTGGAGATAGTCGAGCCGGCTGTTTTCCCCTCCTGGCGGCGAGTGGAAATCGGCCTTGAACTGGAGGAACTGACGGGGTTTGAGACGGCTCATCTCGGCACGGCCATCCCCATAAGAAAAAAAAGGTGGCCACAGTTCCCAATTCTGTTCGTCGGGGGTTATGCCCGCCTTCTCTCCCCCTTCCAACTTGGCGTAGGCGCGGCGACTGAGGGGTTGGCCATTGGCATTGAAACGAGACCTTTCATCCCCTCTGAAGGTAAAACGCCAGTACGTATTGGGATCGGACGTGTCGCCACCGCGGGCAGTCAGGTCGATGCGCCCTGTCGGTGATTGGTTGCCGGACCAGGTCAATTCTCCCAGCACGGCCGGGCCGCCCAAATCGATAATACTCGAAATGTAGCTGGCAAAGGGGGCCGACCCCGTGCCAAAAATCTGCAACTCGGCGATTTCCCATTTGCCCTGAAGAGCCTCGAATATGAGGATTTGCACGGGCTCGAGAGGCAATTGAAAGTCCAGGACCGCGTCCGTGTTCTCCAGGCGCTCGACAACGACATCCCAGTCGACGAAGGCTTTGCCGCGCCAGGTCAACTTGATCTCCCGCTCTCCGTCTTTGAGCGCATCCCCGTCGTTTGTGCCCAACCGGAAGGACCGGGGAAAAAAGGTATCGCCTCGTCTCGGAGTGCCAAAAAATCGAACCCGGTCGATGATAAACGCCCCGCCCAAATCGAATTTGAAATACCTGCATTGCGCAATGGGATCGCCCCCGAGGGCATCCATGATGCCTCCTCTCCCCGGGGTGCCATTAGCACAGCGCAGACTGCCCCCCGTATCCCCTGAAAAGGCCGTGGTCTCGTCGTCGTCAAAGAGAAAATCTAGCTGCGCCTCGTCTTTCCAGCCGTAGCCGTCGTTGATCTTGATGGACCCCCCTCGCTCGCGGATCAACGGCGTGAGATTGATCTCTTTGTCCAGAGTCTGGGGCCGAATATGACCCGGTGCTAGGTCGAGCAGGTTGGCGCTGCCAAAGTCGTCATCCTCGAAAGACAGCCAAGACCGCTGCTCGAAGCGGAAAGATTCGGGTGGAACGCCGAAATCGGCCGCCTCGGGCGCGGGCAGATCTTCGCCGCCGATCCGGTAAACCGTCAATGCCCCGCTGTCTTGGTGCCCCCAAAGGGCGAGACAGAATCCAAAACACAGCAGAGACGCCAGGCGGCCTATTTGGACCAATGGCATTATTCGCTCCTCTTTTTCAGGGGTGCTACACCATATAATTATATACAAAGTACTATCGACTCAGCGCAGACCCGCCAGGATGGAGGCGAAGAACAGACCCGAGGCCTTCTGCTGGCGTTTGCCGCCGACCCTTTCTAGGGATCTCCGATCGTAGCGCATGCCCACCTCCGCGATCAATTTGTAGCCCAAATAGGTACTTGGATTCGTGAGTTGGAGCGCCAGCACCGTGCCGCGAAAATCGCCGCTGAGCTGTCCGACTTGCAGATTTTCTTCCGAGTTTAGGACATTGTAGAAGAACCGCTGTTCCAAACCGCCTTCGATCCTGGTCGTGCGCAGGACGAGAAAGTGGATCTGCAAAAAGAAAAGCGCGTCCCAGGTGCGGCGTTTGTCCACTGTCCGGTCGAAGGGGGTCTGGCTGAGGAACTCGCTTTTCGCTTTGGGCGAGATGGTCAAACCCCGCCACGAATACTGGTATTCCACCTTGTCGATTAAGCCCGAAAACCCCGAGGACCGGCGACCGTTGCGGCCTTGTGGACCGAGGGGGTCGTAGATAGCGACGGATTCGCCGCCGGTGCCCACCTGACTGCCCTCGTCATCGACGAGCAAGCGATTGCCCGTATTGCGCTGACGCCAGGTTTCCCATTTAAACCGGTGAAAGGTACTCCACTGGTTCGGACTGGCGTATTTCCAGTCCGCATAGAAGGTGTTGATCCACGTATCTGCGGCCCCTAGGCGATCTAGAATTTGGACATGACGCCCACTGTCGACTCCCGGATCGCCAAATTCGGGCGTGGATACGATCCACTGCGACAAGGGGTCGGGGATATCGTCCTTAGCCAATCTCAACATATCGAAGAGGCGCAGGCGGCCCTTGCCCGGCAGATCCTCGACCGCGGTTAGGAGGCCATAGTCGTCAGATTCTCCTCGCTCGTCTCGCGTTTTTCCTGCCGTAGCTGTCCGAGAGTCAGCTTGGCTTGCGGACCGAGTTGGAGGCTACTGTAGGCATTGTAGCCCCAGTGATCTTTTTTGTACGGGTAATCGGGCAAATCGTCGTTCTCGAAGCGATCGACCCAGTTGTTGTTGTTCAGATCCATGCCAAAGAGAAACTCGGGCCGGTCGGAGTGGTAGCGCAAAAACGGTTCGTCATAATCGGGCAGCAGGTTGCGGCGGATGGGATTGTGGTTCTGGTTGAAATCAGAAATGAAATCTCCGTTTTCGTCATAACCCGGGAAGACTTCTGGGTCGGCGACTCCGGTCTGGTCGATGTCAAAATCGCCTACTTGTGGCGGCACCAGACTACCCTGATTGGCGCGCTTTTGATCGGGTTGGCGATCCTGGTCGTCGTTGTCTTCGACAAAATCGTAGAGAACCTCGGTGGCTTCGGGGGCGTAGTTGGCAACTCCAGATGGGGGCACGGGACGAACGCTGGTGGAATAGGAGTCGTCCATGCCAAAGCCTTCCAAGAATGCCGACCAAGGGTAGCTTTGCCAAGAGAGAGTAGCCAGCCAGCCCAGCGACCTTTTGTCACCTGCAATGCCCGCAATTGCGCGGTGATGCTTTTGGTGCCGATTCGGGTATTTCCGATAGTTGGAATTGATATTTACTTCCCCGTAGAAATCGAAACCGCGCATATTGCGCCATTCGGCGCTGAGGCCGTACAGCAGATTGGCCGTGGGCAGACCATAGTCGAAAACCACCTCGCGGCTGTTGGTCTCATTCTTGATATTGCCTGCGGCTCTGGTGACCGGCAGGAATTGGGGCACGCCAAAGCGGTTGGTCTGCCGATCCGAGCTCATTTCCACGCGATAGTCGTTGGCCAATATTAGGCGAAAGCGCACATTTTCGATCGCCTGGATTACATCTTGGGCCTCTGCTAGGCTCAGATTTAGTCGCTGCTGCAGCAACAGCCGCAAGGAGCCTTTTTCGCTCTCGCCCTGCGCAGGAGCCAAGACGTAATGCAATACAATGCTCTCGGCCCCGTCGGCCACGAGCAGACCGTTCCTCACCGAACCACCCTGAATTTGGCTGGCGTCGAAGCCAAAAGAACTGCCGACAATGAGGGTATCCCGCTCCACTAATACCGCTGGATCCGCAGGGGAAGGACGTTTGAGCTTGGTTTTTATCTCGATGTCCCTAGCGATGAGGATGGCCCCTGCCTCGCCGTCTTCTGGTGAGTCATCGCTGAGCCGCACTAGGACCGAGCGCAGTGCGTCCTCGAGCTGGCCCGTCGATAGCTCGCCCTTGAAGGGGTTGCCGGCGAAACTTTCCCGACTGCCATTAGAAGTGTGGGAATTGACCAGATTCAGTCCTATGGTCAAGCCCGTGAACAGATCCACTTCGGTGCGGCCCGCTACCAGATTGGTGGAGTTGACTCTGGGATCGACCAGGCCCACGGTCTCTAGCAGCACCGGTCCCGAGATGCGGGAAAAGAGTCCTGTGAGGCGCAGGCGATTAGTCGCCAAGTTGGCCATGATCCCATTGAAGCCGGCCTTTCTGAACGTCATCGGCGTCAGTGTAGTATTGAGTTCGTCGCCGACGAGGATGGAGAAGCTGTAATCTCCCTTGCTGTCGACGGCCAGCAATTGCCTGTTGAACCATCGCATGTACTGGCTCGCCTTGAATATCTGAGAGCTTTCGGCGATGCGCGGCTGCACCTGACGCCAGTCGTAAATGAGCCAGCCGCGAGTGATTAGGCTGCCAAAGCCATCGTAGAACAGATTTCCTTCCAAGCTGGAACTGACGTAGCGCAGGAAGGGATCCCGGGCGTAGTTGGTGTATTCCCATTGGTGGTGGTGGTTTTCGGAGAATAAACTGGCTGGTAAATACCAGCGCTGTACTGTGGGCTCTAGGGCTGCGGTATAAATCGGCACGCCACGGGTGGAATAGACGACATGGTCGCCGACTCGTTCGCCTAGCCGATAGCCGTACTCCGGCTGGGCAGAGGCGGCACCGGCCAGTCCTACGACCGTCACTGCCCAGAGGCGCCAGGCGCGCGAATTCATCTTTACTCGACCCCTGCAAAAACCGTGATAAAACTGGTCGTTTCCGAGCGCCCTTTACTCCCTTTCTCAAAGACGCCCGGCGCAGCTTCGCGAATGCGCTCCGTGCCGATGTGCCCGACCCGCAACCCGACCTGAGTGGTGAGGATATACCCGAGGTATCCCGAGGTGACCGACAGTTGGACGGCGACCTGAGTCGAAGTCAGATCTCCGGTCTCTGCCGCGACTCCTCTGGCGAGCATGTCGTCTTCGTCGGCGACCAGATCGCGCAAGCGCAACAACTCGAGTCCCGCTTCGATTCTGGTATTGGGTGTCAGCCGCGTCTGAGCCAACACTTGGGCGATCCCGGCCCAGTGTTGGCGGGGCTCCTCTTCCTGCAAGAATTCGCTCCGCCGAAAGTACTCGCTCTTTAGACCGGGTCGCAGCAAAAAGGGACCCCATTCCGCGGTATAAGACGCTTTGTTGATCATACCAAAAAAACTGGTAAAATCGCGGAGGGGCCGTTCATTGAGGTCCCTTGGATCGTCTAGCACTTGATGGTAGAAGTCGTATTTCAGCTTAGAGGTTAATTCGAGGCCCGGCACTCCGAGATGATCGACGGCGATGAACGACGAGTTGACCCAGGTATCCGCGGCCGGCAAAATATCCGGCACCAGCGGTCGGGCCGGGGCCGTTAAGTACGGCGATGGCGCCCGGCGATCGTCCGGGATGGTGTCTTTCACCCGCTTGAGCATTGCGAAAACCCGCACGCGTCCAAAACCCGCCCAGTTGCGGTCAAAGGTGAATAATCCATAGGTGGATTCGTTTTCTCGCTGCTGGGAAAACATGCGCTCGTCCACCCGTCCCAGCAAAAGACGCACATTCGGAGCGATGTCGAGCCCCACAAAAGCATTGTACCCGCTGCGGTCGGCCTTGTAGAGATAGTCCGGCAGCACATCGTCTTCAAAGCGGTCGATCCAGTCGTTGTTGTTGAGATCGATGCCGAAGAGAAACTCCGGACGGTCCACCGCGAATCTCAGAAAAGGTTCTTCGTAATCGGGCAAGCTATTGGGTATGGTGGCGTTGTCGTTCTGATTGAAGTCGGAGATGAAGTCGTTATTTTCATCCCAGCCGGGAAAAACAATATTATCGCCGACTGATTGCCCCCGGCGCACCCAATCGGGTGCACGGTCTTGATCGTCGTTGTCGTCGACGAATTCGTAGAAGGCGGTCGTGGGCGAATCGTAGAGAATGTCACCGGAGTGGTCGACGACGAATGCCGCCGTCGTCGAATAGTCTTCGGCGATGGAATAGCCCTCAAAAAAACCGAACCACGGGTATTGCTGTCTGGATAGGTTGAAAAAATAGGCATCGGCGTGCAGCGAAGAGATTTCGTGATTGCCGCTAGCCGAAAAAATGGCGGGATTGGGATACTGAAAAAAGCGCAGATTGCGGTCCCACTCCCCGTTGAAATCAAAGCCAAATACATCTTTGCCCTCGATGGTGAAGCCCCCAACCATATTGGCCGTGGGCAAACCGTATTCATACCGCACCCGTTGCAAGTTCGATATATCTCGCACATTGCCCTCCGCCCGCCGCAGCACAATCAGGGCGGGTTCACTTTCCTCGATGACTTGGCTGGTGATGGGCGGTGCCGGGGTGGAGCGCCGGCCGGTCTGCTTGTTCGACCACATTTCCACTTTGAAGTCATTGGCTAATACGTAGTCGAATTCGACCCTGACAATCGAGAGCGGATCAGGACCGACGTAGGCCGGGCTGTTGAAATCGTAGTTCAAGACAATGCGCTCGTCGCCGTCGGCGGCCGTGAAGCCCTCTTTGGGAAACCCGCCAAAAATGACCGGCCACTCGAGCCCCTCGCGCACCACTTGCTGGAGCGTGAAGACCGTCTCTAGCTCCGTATCGAAATTGCGGGCGGTGATGCGAATGTCGTGGCTGAAAAGGGCGGCTCCTCCGACCCCGTCTTCTGGTGAATCGTCGCTCAGCACCATGGCGATGGCGGTGACCGGTGTTGAAGACTGGCCGGCCGTCAGGCTACCGGCGATCAGATCGCCGCTGAATACGTCCAATCCGGTATTGGCGTTGCGGGCGTCCACCAAGGTGCCGCCGAGGGTGATGAAGTCGCCCACTTGCACGGTCGCCCGTCCGCCAATGAGACTGGTGGAATTGGAGACTCTAGCAGGCTGTGGGGTCACGCCCGTAGCCGGATCACTTATGCGCGAGGCAAGGATGGTGGCTAGGTATTTATCTGCCGCGAAGTCCATCTGGAGCCCATTAAAACGAGGCTTGGAAAATGTCATGGGGGTGAGGGTGGTGCGGATCTCGTTGCCGACTGTGATCGCATAGGAAAACTGGCCCTTGGAATCGCTACTCACCGTGAGATTGTTGAACCAGTCGTTGAAGCGGCCATCCTTAAAGACGCTGCTGCCCAGGGCCTGGGGCTGGTCCTGGTGCCAGTCGTACACCAGCCATCCGCGCGTGACGTAATGGCCGTAGATATCGTAGAAGTAATTGCCTTCGAGCGCGGTATTGACATAGCGCTGGTAGGGCTGACGCGCGTAGTTGGAATATTCCCACTGACGCCACTGGTATTCGTTGTACAATTCCTGCGGCACGTACCATTTGCGCACCGACGGGTCGAGCGCCCCGAATAGGACCCCCGGGCCGCGGGGTTCAAAGCTCACCTCGCCGCCGCGCTGGGTCCCGAGGCGAGATCCGTAGTCCTGGGCCTCCGAGCGGCCAACACCGAGCAAAAGCGACAATAGCAGGAAGAATCCCCCCAGCTCATTGCGGTTTGCCCATAGGCCCAATGCAGATGACATGCTCACCTCGTAGGCTTTTAATAGACAACGCCGACGGCACCGACCCTGCTGTCAGCGCCGGTATCGGCGTTCAGCGTAACGGTGTATATGTAATGCCCCGGAGGCACGAGCCGACCCTCACCATCGGTGCCCTCCCAGGCAATGGCAAAACGCCCGCTGGTCTGTTTTGCCATTTGCAGAGACCTGATCGCTCGGCCGGCCAAATCAAATAGTTCGATCTCCACGAGAACGGGACTAGCTATATTGGTGATATCGTAGTGAATAGAAGTGTGATCGTTGATTTGATCCCCATTGGGTGTAAATGCGACTGGCGCAGCGCGCACATTGGTCAATAGATCGTTGCTTATGGCCACCTCTACGGTCAGATTGGTGGGAACAGAAGCGCCAATGCGGACTAGATCGGGATCTACTAGTGTCCCTCGTCCTAAATCCGCCGCATTGCCCGCGAGTATATTTTGTCCCACTGCGCCGACTTCGGTCTTGAACACTCGAGCCGAGAATACCGTGCCAAAACGCAAAACCGCTGTTGCGAATTCCAACTTGACGAGCGCATTATTTTGGTTCACTGGCGGCAAGTGCAAAAGTAGGCCATGGTCTGAGACGGCCAACACCGCAAAGCCGCTGCCTGCTTCGACGGGGAGATCGTCCAATGAGCGCGCTGAAAAATCGGCCGATTCGATCTCGCCATCGGGCCCGTGGACCTCTACCATGCCAATGGACTCCACCTTAAGCGGCGTCTCGATCTCCAATTGGTCAAAACCGGCCGTCGTCTGGCCAATCTTCGCCAGGACGGCGTAGGTGAAAACAGTCGCTGCACCGACGTCGGCGTGCCGGGGAAACACTTCCCCGATGAGGGTATCGGCCAGAGCCGGCGTGGACAGATCAAAGGCTAAGGCCCTCAAGCCGGAGGCCGCGTCAAAGCCCCGGCTGGCAAACTCGACCATAAATTGAAAATAGCGGCGGGGATTGGGAGAGAGCATCGGCGTTCCCGACCCGGGTATTTCCAAGGCTTGGGCTTCGACCATACCGGCGGCCGAGTACGGGGGAGACCAAGGACTCCAGTTCGTCAGATCATCGCGAATCGGCCCCCGCTCTTTGATCTTGCCGTACTCGGCTTGCGAAATCTCGAGCTGTGCTCGCAGTTTTAGTGGCAGCCGGGTCCAGGCCAAAAGCGCCTCTTCTCCGCTCAGCAAATCGTCCTCTAGCTCGGTTTCGACCAAAGTTCTAAGTTCATCGTCCTCCACGTCTTGAGGGCGCTTCCAGGGTACTTTGACCCGAATTTCTTCCAGATTCGACACGCCCCCCACCGTGCGGCTCACCTCGGCCAGGCCGATACTCTGGATGCCGACTCGGGTAAACTCGACCGGCTCGGGATCCACACCCGTGCGCGTGCGAATTTGCATATCCGAGAGCACGGAGTCACCGATGGTTTCTTGGGTCCAGCGCAAGTGGCCCAGCAAGGCCGGCTCGCCAAAATCGAATACATTGGACAGATAGGTCGCCTGCGGCACAAACCCCTCGGCAAAAACCTGGAACTCGGCAATCTCGAAGTCGGCTGTCGTAAGCGATTTGAAGCGTATCTGGCGCACGAATTGAGTGGGGATGAGCAGATCGACGACCGCTTCCTCGTTCTGGCCTTCGAGGGCGATTGTCGTCCATATCGGGCGACCGTTGAGATGGGATTCGGGCCGGCCGTCATTGATAAAAATCTCGTACCCCTTGATAAAATCGTTCTGAAAGGGAAAGTCAGGTGCCGGCAGTTGGGGAGCGGCATTGCGGGGAAAAAATCGGATGCGATTGACGGCGAATAGTGCGTTGAGATCGAATTCTAAGATCAGACCGAGCGCACCGGCACTGGAGGCGCTGGAAGTAGCTCTTACTTCCAACGCTGTTTGACCGTCGGCGTCGATCAATTTTTTGTAATCGTCTTTGAAGCTGACTTGGGCACTGGGGATGGGACTGCTGATCGAGCCGCCGCGCTCTTTGCTGGTGAGGCCGATGAGAATGTTGTCGGTCGTGTCGACCCTTTGCGGAAAAATCCACCCGGGGAAATCAATGGACTCGAAGTCGATCACTCCACCGGGGGTATTGGTCTGATTGACGGTGGACTCATCCAAGATCGCAGTCGGCGCAATGGTCCCACCCCCTTCTCGCCACGGCAATGATCCACTGCTGCCAACGAGGACGATTTCTTCGACCGCGCTCCCGATATTTGCCGCGCTCAGCCAAGAAATCACGAGCAGGGGGATTCTCTTTTTCACGTCAGTCCCTTTTCAGTGAAACTAAGCGAGAACGCGGCCACAAATTCACGGACGGCCGGGAATGTACAGAAACGGCAACTGCCGCTCAACCGCCTCGTTTCGCGGTAATGCACCCTTTCCATAAAGGCCTCTGAGGCGCTGGGCCTCCGCGGGATGGTATTTAGACGCGATTTCCAGCACTTGCTCCGCCTTGGGGGCTTGGTCTTGTTGCAAGTACAGATCGATCAACTCGCTATAAGAGCCGTAAAAATTAAATGCCGAGGGATTGCGGCGGAGGGCGATTTCGTAGGCTTTTAGGGCCCGGTCGTTTTCCCCGAGCTGGCGGTGGGCCCGAGCCAGGCTGATCCACACCATGACTCTTTGCGGATAGACCCTCAACACCCGTTGAAAAGTGGGGATCGCAGCGCCGGCCTGGCCTTGGGCGGCCTGGACAGATGCCAAATTGTACCACGCCTGCCAGTAGGCCGAATCAAAGTGTACGGCCCGCTCGAATGCCGCTTGTGCCCTTTCCAGTTCGCCCTCTTTGGCGTAGGCATTGCCCAGATTGTAGTGCACGGCGGCGTCGCCCTCCATATTCATTGGTGCCAGACCCACATTGGCGAACACCATACAAAAGATCACCCCTGCGGCCATGGCGGCAGTAGCCGAGAAACAGCGCTGCCGCAGGGCATTCACAGCGCAGTACCCACCATAAGTGGCGTACACCAGCAGCAGGGGAATAACCGGCAGGCGATAACGCGCCGTTACGAAAAAGGCGATGACGGAAAGGGCGTACAGCACGACAAACAAAAGGGGCAAGGAGAAAGCGCGATGGCGAATGGCCAGTGAGAGGCCCACCAGCGCCAGAGGACCGACCAGACCGAAGGGAAAGGCAAGGCCCCATTTCCACATAGTCGCGCTCAGGATGGCTGTATAGCGGCGCCAAAAATACAGGTCCTGATTGCGGCCAATTTCATCGCCCTGCCAGAAAAGGTGGGTTTTTTGGGCCAGCAGGAGCAAATAATCAACGGGTCGGGCGACTAGGTACTCTCGGGCTTTGTCCATGTAAAAATCGGATTGCTGCACCAGCCGTTCGGCTTGGGCCTCGGCTCTGGCCCGGTTCAACAGTTCGTACCATTCCCATCCCGGACGAACATTCACCGTGCGCTGGTAATCCGGATTATTGCCAAGGTAGAAATTGATGCCGGCATTGGAAGAGATGAGCACGGCATCGCCACCGATGGCGTAGTTGCGCACGGTCACTGGGGCGATGGCTACGAGCAAACCCAACAGCAAGGCGCTGGGCAGGAGCAACTGTTCCAGCAAAGACCGGTTTTGCTTGCGGATCTCGTAGCAGACGTAGATAGCGGCCCCGAGCGCGAAGCTGAGCACGGTGGCCACCGTCAGAACGGCCAGACCAAACACCAGGCCCGCCCCGGCAAATCGCAAAAAAGAGGGGCGACGAAGGGCCCTAAGCAGCAGCGCCAATCCCGCCATATTGAGAAAATTACCCATCGTGGCCGGAAGTATTTCGCCGGCAAAAAAGATCAGCGGGCCATAGAGGGCGGCAGCGCCGGCCGCCACTGCGCCGACCGCGGTATTGAAAAGCTGTCGTCCTAGCGACCAAGTCAGGACGCAGAGCAAAGCGCCGCAGAGCGCCTGAAAAAAGCGTACCGCGTAAAAAAATAGATCGGGAGAGAGAGCATATAACAGGCCCAGCATATAGGGATATAGAGGCGGTTGCCAGAAGGCTTCCCGACCCCGTCCCAGCCAGTTCCCCGATGCTAGGTCCTCGGCGTGCTCTACGTAGGTGAGGCCGTCGACGGGGGGGTGGGCAAACAGAGGACTGGTCTCGAGCTGGAAAATGTAGGCCACCCGCATGGCCAAAGCTAGGACGAATACACCCCACGGAATGGAGAAAATGCCAAAAGATTCGGCTTGTGTGCGTTTTTTAAACAATTTAACGCCGCGCTAAATTGGTGTTTCAAAAAGGTTAGTTGCCATTTTTATTTTGGTCTTTTAGTCTGGATTCCCGCTTTCGCGGGAATGACGTCACTCCCGCGAAAGCGGGAGTCCAGTGGATTCAGGCAATAAACTTAATTGAAAGACCAAAATGAGCGATATAGATGTTTTATCAACGTAAATTATACATTTGCTGCGTCCCGATTGGCTATTAAGAAAACATTGACTTGCAGTCTATAGATGGTTATCTATACTAAAATGGTAGCTACAAAAAGACAGTGTAGCCTCTCCAATCCATAAGCGCTCCTGCCCTTCCACAAGGAGGAATCTATGAGCAAGCTCTTAAAGGGTGTTGTGGCCTTTACCATAGCGCTCGGTTTTACCACATCCGCTGGTGCCCACGATCCGCCGGGCGTAATCTTCGAGATGTGGCAATGGCCCACTTCGCAATTACCGGTTCTGGATGCCGATTTGTCTGAGTGGGATATCGTGCCAGAGGAGTTGTGGATCACCGAACAGGATCTAAACAACCTCTTGATCACCCAAATTGATGTCACTGATACCGAGCCGGATGCGTCTGATTTAGCCGTGCGTTTTACCTTTGGCTGGAACGACGAAACCGAGCGCATCTACTTGGCTTATGATCGCTACGATGACTATTGGAGCCACCAGCGCGACGATATCGAACTAGCCGTCGATGCCGATCATTCGGGTGGGCTCTACTGGAGTTCGGAAGGGCAGAGCGATGAGGAAGCGCAACGTCAGCGCAACCGCCACGCCCAGATTTCCCACTTCTTCTTCCACAGCAAAACGGAAGAGGTTGGAGTACCTTGGAACTGGCACTGGATGACCCAGGCCGATTGGTATCGGGGGGAACCTTATTCCGATGGCGCCTATCAGTGGACCGAGCCCGAACTGGGCCAGGAATACAACTGGCAAATCGAGCTGTGGCACGTGTGGTGGGACGATTTCAACTGGCAAGATCCCGAAGGCAGTATCATCCACGATCTGCAAGAAGGGGAGATCATCGGCTTGGCAGCCCGCCACAAGGACGGGGACGTGGGCCTGTGCTGCGGCAATGAAGAGACCGGCGAAGTCTTCTCCGACTGGGCCCTCAACTTCAATGAATCTTCCGAAAACGCCGACTTCCTACCGGACTGGGTTCTCTTGCCGGTCAACACGGAACTGCTAGCGACGGCCGTCGAAAACGATACTTGGGGCCATATCAAGGCCTCTTTCAATCGGTAAAAGCTCCAACCATTTAATTTTTTGCTACAAACTCTCCCGCTGGCTCTGGCTACAGCGGGAGAGTTTGTATATTGGTCCCAGTTCGAGGCCGGCCCAACTCATAATCTGTGAACGAAATGAGAGGTGAATGAGTTGACCGAGTGGCAGCAGGCCGAATACGAAAGCCAGGGTTATCTCCGCGTCGAAGATGCCCTGAGTGCAGATGAGCTCGACCGCGTCCGACGCGCTTTTGCTGAGGCCGCGCAGGTAGGCGCTGTGGAAGATCTGCCCAATCAAGACGACTGTTTCATCCACCTGGCAGAACATCCGAATCTGTTCCCAATAATCCATCGGATCTTATCCGACGATGTGTCTCTGCGCTCCCTTGCCGCTATCTCAGTCGAGCCCGGAGCAGCCGGCAGGGGTTGGCACCGGAAGGTCGCCGGCATGCTCGGGGTCCATCATGCCGCCTCCAACCTGTGCCTCCAGCTATTCGTGTGCATAGACGATACCCCACCCGACGGTGGCTGTCTGACTGTGGTTCCGGCGAGCCACCGTTGCAAAGCTGAAGTCCCGTTTCCCGCTATCACCTACATAGAAGAGATGCCCCACCACCTGCCGCTGCGCCTAAAGGCGGGGTCGGCCGCAGTGCTGCACGGCAATCTCTGGCAGGCGCGCACGGGCAACCGCGCTGATGTAGCTCTGCGACTGCTCGAATACTCCTACGTCCATAGCTGGATGCGACAGGCCTTGCCAGAGCTATCGCCGCAGGCGCTGGAGACGATCGCTGCCAGCGATAACCTCGCCCACCTTTTCGGCGTCGCCGCCGCGCCCAGTTATTGGACGGGCAAGGTAAAGGGCTATCCGCGCTCGGATGGCCTTCCTCAGAGACGCTACTCGCCGTTGAGCAGCGTCGGCAAGGGCACCGAGCCAAATCATTAAATTGCCAAACTTTACGAAAAACTGGGCCCCAATATGACACCCGAACAAGCCAGGCAACAGTATAACTCACAGGGATTTGTCTTTATCCGCGGGGCGCTGTCGGGTGCCGAGGTGGAGCGGGTACTCAATGCCTTTGACCAGGCGGCGAAGAATGACTCGCTTTACGACCTTCTCCATCAGGACGAGGTGTTCGTCGATATGGTGGATCACCCCGCCATCTTCCCAGTCGTGCGAGCGGTTCTAGGGGAGGATGTGCAACTGCGCTATGCCCATGGAGGCGTCAGGGAAGCCAACACCGAATCGGGCGGCGGCTGGCACTGCGATCTTTGCGACATAACGGGCGTGTATTTGCCGGACTCGCTGATCATGACCAAAGTCTTCACCTATCTGGTGGACGTCCCCGAAAACGGTGCCACCTTCGCCATCGTTCCCGGCAGCCATCGCTTTGAGATGGGACATCCCTTGCCCGACATTGAGAATCACGAGGATATGCCACATCACGCCAAGCTAGCGGCCAAAGCCGGCGACGCGGTGCTCTTCAACGGCTACTGCTGGCACGCCCGCTTTCACAACCGCAGTAACAGCGACCGCAAAGTGCTCGAGTACTCGTACGTCCGCTCGTGGATGAAGACGCAGTATGACTACCGGGACCTGCCCGCGTCCATTCAGCAGCGGATTACCCAATCCCACAATCGACGCCAGCTCTTCGGCGTCCCAGAGCCCGGAGTGAGTGATTGGGAGCGGCGACTTGAAGGCGGTGAACCCTATCGCCCAAGCGAAGTCGGCATTTGAATCTCTTCTCACATGTAGGTTATGACATTGCCGCTCCCGCCCAGCAACGTATCGATGACGGCCCAGAAAGCGGCGACGGAGACTTCGCCTAAGATCAAGCCCAAGAAAAAGGGCTTTAAAATGCGGTAGATCTTGGGACCGCCAAAGTGCAGAATCGTCAATTTGCACAGCCAGGCGAGCAGGGCGGCAAACCATATCTCGCTGGTGAGCCAGCCAATGGCCAAAGGAAAACCCAAAGGGTGGAACGGCCACCAGTACCAGCGCTTCTGGGCGACCATCAGAAAAGCCTCGAAGACACCGCCGAGGCCGGTGAAGACCCAACCGCGCACATCCATCCCCCGGGGATTGTGCATCAGCGACAACCACAGGTCCCAGTTGCCGCCAAAGCCGGCATAGGACCCTAGGTTAATGCCGCCATAGGTGTACCCCAGATGCAAATTCATCGCCGTCCCGCCGACCATACTGCACACCAGAGCCAGTAGCAGGCCCAGCAAAAGGCGCCTCTTCGAGCCGCGGACCGATTCGGCCAGCTTGAGCGCGTTGGCGCAGGCGAGCATGGGAAAGAGGCGCATTTCCGCCTGCCACACCATAGTGAAGCACAGGGCTACCATGCCTTTGGCGCCCAGAATCGAAGTGCCTAGTCCCGAGATGATGAAATAAGGTGCCACTAGCGGGGGCCGAGCCGTGGGCACACCACCGGCCGAGACGACCCGGGTGATGAGAATGTAGTAGATCAGGCAAATAAAGAGAAAAACGGGAATGACGACGGGGGGAAGCCCCGAGCGCCACAGCCAGAAACAGACAAAGAGCAAACTGGCGATCAGACCAAAAAAAGCCAGGCGGTAGGACATCAGCTCCTCGCTGTCGTCGACGCCACTGGCCGGCCGCCAGGCCGTGGCTACCACATCCCGCAAGTGGTGCCTGGCCGTCCACAAGCCAAAGAGTACAAAGACTATGGTAGCGCCCACGGCCTGATGGGTCAGATCTGCCAACTGGGAGTACTCGTACTGACTCAGCTGCTCGGTGCTGTGAATGCCCAAGGTGCGGAAGAGTCCGTCTTGGAGCTTGCCTATTAAAAAAAAGAACCAAATGCTGAGGGAAATATTCAAATCGACCAGATAGAAAAACCCGAGCCAGGCGTAACTGAGCGCCAGGCCTTCTCCCCAGGTGTTGATATCGCGAAACCAGTGAATCCAGGCGATGTAAAAGGGAAATTCGGGCACGATCGGCAGGTAGTGGTTTAACCCCGAAAAACTGAATAGAATGAAAGGCACGGCAAAGCCGAGCCACATCAGTTTTTTAAAAAAAAAGGGTGCCACCTGCCCCGGACTCGTGCCTTCGATCATCTGCAGGGGCAGCTGCGTCATAGGATAACTAAGACGCTCGTGGACCGACCACTGACGATGTAAAATAGTGGCCATACATATCATCATAAAGCTCAAGCATAAAAAGAAAGCAAACCAGTGCGACAGGGGTTCGATCCACGCGGCCCAGGGTATGGATTGGCCGCTTGGCAATCCCTCGTAGAGTGCAAAAACGGCCTTTTCATCTTGGGGTACCATCCAGTCAGGGATATGAGGTAGATAAACTTCGGCGAAATTGTTCTCCGGCGAGGCCATGTAGTAGGGGGAGGAAATCATGCCGATCAGATAGTTAAGGAAATTGTAGGTCGGCAGGGTTACCGCCATCAGCAGCATGGAGTAAACGAGGATGAGGTCGGCCCGGCCTAGGGCAAACTGACGCTTAATCAGCCCGAGGACGAGGTTGACGAAGAGGGTGAGCACAAAAAAGAAAAAGATGGCACCGGGCGACGAACTGTTGATACCCACGGAGGAGGCCTGAAGCATAAAGACAACAAAGGGCGCGCAGAGGCTGACTATCAGTGAGAAGAGGGCCCCGACAACGATGCCTTTGAAGGTGAACGGGGATTTAACGGGTTCAGGTGGCATGGGTGAGGTGGACCGGCTAGAGGTTGGACAGTATTGGGTATGAGCGTCGATGATCACTAATAGCTTCCCAGGTGTCCTTGTTTTGGCAACGGACAATGAGACTTATATATTCGCTCTCGATCGCTGGCCCATTTCCCGACGCGGGCTATTTTTCGATTTGGCAAGGAGGAGCTGAACTCATGGAGGAAGATGAATATCGCCTAGACCACTATCCGAGTGAAAAAATAAAAAGCCGAGCCAGCTACAAAGATGGAAAACTGCACGGAAAGAGGATTGAGTATTACGAAAGCGGCAAGATATGCAAAGAAGGCACATACGACAACGGCCATAAGGACGGACAATGGATCGCCTACCACGCCGATGGTGGGGTAGAATACAAAGGGGAATACAAAAACGGGCAAAAACATGGTAAATGGGTCGGATATTTCGCTAGCGGTGAGCTGCGCTACGAGGGCCGCTTTAAGGATGATAAAAGCGAGGGAAGATGGGTCGAGTATTACAGAAATGGAAAAGTAAAAGAAGAGATAAACTATAAAAATGGGCGATTTAACGGGAAGTGGATTTATGTGGACGAGAACGAACAACTAAGAGGGGAAGGCACTTTTTCTATGGGAAGCGGGAAGTGGATCGAATTTGACCCAACCGGGAAAAAGACCCTGGAGAGACTCTATAGAAACGGAGCGTATATCAAGGTCGTATCTGCGTAGGTGATCCTTTGCGCTCGAGCCACACCGGGCTCAGCCAAGCCTTGTGCCCATCCACCTGGCGCAGACGCAGGTAATAGTAGGCTTCTCTGCCTGCTGGAGCGGGCAAAGAGACTGCATTTAGCTCGACATCCCACTCTCCGGGCGTGGCGCGCCAAACGCATTGACCATTGGAAATGATCTCAACCACCTCAATGGGAGCCGTGCCGTGCAGGGAGGCGTCAAAGAACACTTCTTCGTCTTTTCCTAGGCAAGCGGCGCTTCCCAGCGAATTGCCATTCACGGAAAACTGACACAGAATAGGCACGCCCGAAGTGGCGTACGTAGAGCGCTGGTCCATGGCCTGCCAGACGGCATCGCGGGTCAGTTCGCTAGCTAGGAAACAGGTTAGCCCGATATATTTGCCGCCCATTTGCGTCGGAAAACCGTGGTGATTATCCGTGCCGCCCACAAAGCCCAGTCGCCACCCCATTGACAGTGCATTCTGCACAGAGGCTTTGTGTCCGCCATTGATTATGCCCCAGGCCTCATCCAGCTCATCGGCTTCAAAGTTGCCCCGTCCTTGCACGACCTCGACGAGCCGGACGCGTTCATTAGGCGTCGACCAGTGGTAATGGGACCAGTATTGTCCTCCCGCGATATTCGTGTGGTGCGGCACCACTACGGCGTCTTCGGGCCAGGGTATTGCGGATGGATTGAGTTCGGGCTGCCAGTAGCCGGGACCGGCATCGACGTCGGGAGAACGCAAATAGATATTGGCGTGTCCCAGAATATTGGAACTCTCCCAAGCCGGCAGAGTGACAAAGCGGCCCGGCTGGTAAAAGCTTTGATTGACTCTGAGCGTTTCTTCCCAGGCCTGGCCTAGGGGTGCGTGGTCTGTCGCCGCGACCACATCGAGGTTTAAATAGTCCCGGGCATAAGCGTAGGCCTCGCTCAGTTGCCGACCGCCATCCAGTGAAAGGTCCGTGTGAAAGTGGATGGCGCCAAAGAAGTGCCGCTTTTCAGAGAATTGGTCCACAACCGCCGAGCTGGTCGCTGCGAGCCCGAGCTGGCTATCGAGCGCTTCGAAGCGCACCGGGATTCCGGGGGAGACCCGCAGATTTTCGAGTTCGCAGCGGCCTTCGTCTTGTTCGCCGATGACTACCTCGGCGGGAAGGCCTTCGACGTGCCCGGTTGATTTCAGCGCCAACTTGCCCCGATAGGTAGGGACCGGATTGGCCAAAGCGTCGGTGGCGAATAACACAACGCGTATGCTGCCCGAATCGTCGGCCATCGAGGTGGTCCGCACTTCTAGACGAGATGGGCTTCCGGGGATACTGCGTATCTGGACGGGTGCTCCTATGTTCGAGAAGGCGTTAGCTCCCTGTGGGCGGACCCGCAATTCGAGCCCGGCGTCGAGCCCGGCGTAGGTCGTAGGAGTGGCTTGGAGATGCACCATAACCTGCGCGTTTTCGCCCAGTGCCTCTGCCACCACAGCAGTGCATAGGTGGAGCTGATTGTGTTCGCCCCCTATCAGCCCGCCTCCACCGGGCGTCCCCGCTCCCCGCATCATCTCATCCCAGGTGCGCGGTGGACCATGTCCCACTACCAGACGGCCGCGTCCCTCTGCCACTTCTATGCCCTCTAGGATCCAGTCCATATCGCCGAAAGCGCGAAAATTGCGGATTGTAGCGCGAATTTCGGTTCCGGCGGGCAGGCCTTGGGGACATTCCAGACCTAGGTGCAGCGACTGTTTTTCGCGCGGGGTCACGACAAACTCTCTGGGGCCACGGTAGCTCATTTTGAGCTTTTCTAGCATAGAATACCTTTCGTGGAAATTTATCTTTGCTGAGGATTAAAAAAGCGAATCCCAAGGTGCAATATTGGCCATCAATAGGTCACGGCAATAGTTCGCAGTACTTCCCGGTCTGTGACCCCGGCTCCCGCAAGTTCCGCGTCGATGCGCAAACGCCCGCAATAGATACCTGGTGCCACTTTCGCGCCGGTATCATCCCGGCCGTCCCAACTCATGCGGTACTGGCCCGTGCTCAGGGATCGCCTTTCGACTAGGTGGCGGATGCGCCGGCCACTCAGATCGTAGATGCTCAACTCGACGGGACTGTCGTCGCTGAGACGGACGACCTTAAAGACTAGGTCTGCACTATCGTTGATCCCGTCTCCATTGGGTGTGAACACGGGCGGATGCACCTCTACGTCTATTAGCAGGGCCTTGCTCTGCGCCGTGCCCAGCAGCGTGGTCGTATTACTGGCAACCGAGGCTAGGGCATCGCCTGGATCTACTCGTTGCCAGCCCTCTCCGCCGGAGGTGCTGTGGCGCAGGGCCGCCCGCAGGATCGTTCCGGTAGAAAAGAGGGCGGTAGTAAAATCGAGCCGCAGCAACTCGATCTCATCTGAGGGGTCGATGCCCGAAAATTTTAGATGCAGGCTGTCCTGGCGGCTAGGCAGGCGGACAACGCCCTCTAGCTGTGATTCTGCGGCAAAATCGTTGGCCTGCCCTCCGTAGAGCCCAGAAAATTGTAGCTGCATGTCGGCTGAAGCTCTCAGCAGCAACTCGTCAAAGCCGATGTCGCCAGCGGCAAATTGGGGCCGGATATAGAGTGAAAAGCGGCGTTCTACGCCCAGCGAATCGACTTGGGCGGGGAAGACCTCGCCCACTATACTTTGGACCAGAGGCTTGGCGAAGTCGATATGGATGGCCCTGAGCGCGGCGCTGGTATCCGGATTGTCCGACAGCAGCGTGGCTCGGATCTTGAGGAACTCGCGCGGTGAAGGGGAGAGTATGGGACTGCCGGTAGGGTCGGCATAAGGTTCGCTCCAGTCGCTCCAATCGCTGCCCGGCACGGCCTCTGGAATACTATCGCCCCTAGAAAAGGAGAGCATATCCCGGTACTCCGCTTCGGTGACCTCGTTGCCGCCTTTGTCAAAATAGTGGAGGACTTGCCCCAGTTCATTGCCGGTGCGGGTCTGAATTAGCACCTGAGTCCCCGGGGGACTATCTGCCTCCCAGTCAATAGAGAGCAGATTGCGGCGTCCTCCCAGCCGGACCAGGTCCGACTGCAAATAAACTTCGGGTTGATAGCCGCGCCCGTAGAACTGGAGTTCGGCCAACACCGCGGCACCGCCGGTTGCAGTCCACTGGAAGCGGAAAAATCGGGCCTTGAGCAGTGCAAATTCATTGCCCTCCACTTGGGCGTCGAAAATTGGGATCTGTTCCCGCTCCACCGCATTGCGCCATCTCAGGCTGCCGTCCGGAGCGCGACTACCGTCCGAAAAATCCAGCTTGTAACTGGGAAAGCTGGAGGAAGCGGCGCTCCCGCCGATATGGTAAAATTGCCGGTGGGTATCGATCCAGAAATGGCCCCCTAGGTCGGAGACGATCTCCATGTCCAGATCGTCGAACTGCAAAAAGGAAAAGGTGCTTAGATCGCTGTCGAGGAAGGAGGCCACATTGAGATTGCGGTTGGAGCTTATAAAGCCACCGCGGGCGATGGCATCTCCGGCGATTTCGTCGCCTTCAGTCCACACCTCTAATTCGGCCAGACGGGGGCGCTCCCGGCGGTAGTAGCGCACAGGACCTTGGCGCTCCGGCTCCAGTTGCTCGTAGAGCGTCTGCTTGACCACGGCCTCCCGCCCATCGGGCTGGCGCTTGAAGTAGTCGATCGCTCCCCGGTCAGCCTCCGCTAGGCGCTCGTATGCTGCGGGGTCGATCTCCTGACCTCGTTCCAAGTCGCTGCCGGTTATGACCACCTTGACTAGGCGAGCTCCTTCGCCACCCACCTCCACAATATCGCGGAAGTCGATTGCGAAAAGTCGCTGGCTCTTATTGGGTTTTAAGGTCCGCAGGACGCTCTTGAATTGGGGAGTCTGATTGCCGGACAGCCGCGACGAGGCCAGTCCGTTCGAAACGAGAACGTCGAAGAGCAGGAAGGGGTCGCCCTGGCCTTCGTCGGCAAATTTAAGCACGATCTTCTCAATGAAAGTCAGGCGGCCAAGATCTACTGCAAACCACCACAGAGAAGCTAGATCTGCCTCCTGGTCAATCGGGGTCGGCTCCCAGTACGTGCTATGATCCCCATCCAGCACATGTACCACTTGCTCGCGGTTGGAACCAGCCTGAATGGCGTCCAATAAGGTGATTTCCTCAGGGGATTTGCCTTTGGCGGACCGCGGTGGATAGCGCCGCAAAAAATCCACGATATCGAGCCCGGCGTTGATGTTGCGCCGCAAGCGCCGGGGCCGTACCTGGCCGTCTGCTGCAAGCTCCAATGTGCCCTGAGGAAATTGCCAGTTTTGCCAGGACTGACGGGTGTCGACGATGATCCGGTCGTCGGTGAGGCGGTAGCCCTCGGTCTGTGCTCCAACCGCTCCGGCGCCGATCAGGCCAAAGACGGTAGCTGCCAGATAGATCCACCTCATAGATGATCGCCCCCGGTTAAGACCAAGACTTGCCAGTCAATCTTCAGTATAGCAAAGAGACCACGCGACCACGGCTCTCCTCGCCTTTATCCGCATCCACTTTCAGGCGCAGGATATAAAGCCCGGGAGCTAGGAGCGCGCCATTCTGGTCTCGACCCGTCCAAGTGGTGCTAAAACGACCACTGGCCGCCTCGCCCCGGTATAGCGGACCCAAAGAGCGGCCCGACAGGTCGTAGAGCAAGACCTGCACTGCCACCGCCTCGGTCAGATTTAACAGCTCGTATTCGATATGCACGATGTCGTTGATGCCGTCTCCATTGGGGGTGCAGGTTGCTGGGATCAGCCGCAGGGAGCGCAGAGCCTGCTGTTCTAGATGCTCGAGGTCCACTTGCAAGTCGTCACTGTCCACCCGCTCATCCGCATCGCCTGGCGACACGGTATGCGGCACTTCGTGGGGGCGCTGGCTGTCGAAAAGACGGCCCGAGAAGATGGTGGCAAACTCAAAAATTTCAGCCCGAAAGACGACCTCAATCAACTCTTGGGTGCGCTGAAAATCGATGCGTGGAATGCGCACGGCAAACCCCCTCTCGTCTATTCGCGCTAGGTCAAACGCAACGCTTTGACCGCTGATGCGCACCGAATCCACACCCACTGGTTGCACGGGCGTATCGATGGCTATGGTATCAAACCCCAGATCGGCCTGGTCCAGACGGGGTTTTAGTTTGTAGGTAAAAGAGGTGACGGTCCCAGGCGTCGTTGCAATGGGGACGATCTCGCCCAACGCTTCCCTGGCTACGGGCGGAGTAGAGGCGGAGAACTGCAAGTAGTCTAGCCGCCCCGACGCCTCCTTCGTCGAGGAGATATCGACCTTAAATTGGACAAACTGCCTCGATTTGGAACCGGCCATAGGGCTGGAACCGGAGGCCCAAGCGAAAGGTGGCGACCAGAACTGCCAGTGCTCGGTATCGTGGGTAATGCCCGCCCGCTCGCCCGATTCCAGCCGCCGGTGGCTCTGCCGGTCCAGCGGCTTGCCGCCGTTGTCGAAGCGGCTCTGGGTGTCGCCGTTGAAGGTAAAACGCCAATAGGTGTTGGGATCGTCGTCATCGCCGCTGCGCATTCGTAGCTCGATGCGGGCACCTAGATCCTGCTGCCCTGACCAAGATAGGGTACCTAGGCTGGCTACTCCGCCCAGTTCGATGACGTTGGACACATAGCTGGCGGAGGGAGCAAAGCCGGATCCAAAGATTTGAAATTCGGCGATTTCCCAGATTCCACGGTTGTTCTTGAAGCCGTGGAAAAGGAGCTGGGAGATGGGCACCGGCGGCAGTTCCAGATCAAGCACCGGCGCGCTGTTTTCATCTATATTGTAGACGATGTCAAAATCCAGCGGTCGGCTGCCGACCCTGACCTGACCCACGACGAATGCCCGCGAGCCTTCCTTGAGCGGATCCGAGTCTCTGATGCCGATGATGAAGTGTTCGATAAAGCGGTCGCTCAAAAAGCGCTGGCGCGGAAAAAAGCGGATCCGCTCGATAAAGAAATCGCCACCAAAGTCGAAGAGCCAATTCTTCTGGGGCGGATCGCCGACTGAGCGGGAAAAACGGCCGTCCCCCAAATAGGCCGTGGACGTATCCGCATCAAAGATCAGCGCGTCTTCGTCGGTGGGCTTCTGCCAGCCAGCCCAATTCAGGTGCTGGATTTTGCCCCCGATCGCTGCGAGTTGGGACGTGAGATTTATATTGGGATCCAGGCGCTGGGGGGCGATGTGCTCGGGCAGTACTGCGAGTTGATGGGTGCTGCCGTGCCGGCTTGCATCAACTTCTCGCCACGATAGCTGGACAAAATCGAATGGGGCATCCAGCACCGGTGCCGGCAACTGCTCACCGCCGATGCGGTAAATCGTCAGTGCTGCCGCCGGCCGCCCAGTGAAAAAGTCCGAGCAGAGCAGACAGTAAAGCGCGAGCAAAAAAAAGGATGAAATAGGCTGCAGCATGGTTCAGACCCTGTAATTATCGATAAAAAGTAAGGAGGGTGGATCGCTTGAGCGATCCACCCTCCTTTTTATTTTATTGAACTCGGTGCCAATCAGCTAGGGTGCAAAAGAGGCTTTGACGCGGCCCCAGGAATCGTTCTCCACCGCAGTTGGCAAGCAATCGGCACAGACCGGAAGCAGTTGGAAGTCGCTGAAGAAGCTGGCATCTCCGAAAATCAGATTCTCGCCGCCCAGCACATACTTGGTGAAAGCAGGCACTTCATCGCCATTGTCGTCCACAGTGACTTCGTCGGTGTCGTGGACCGCAAAGCCAATACCGACGATTTCGCCTTCGACAAAGTCGTGCTGAACACTTTGATCGGGCCCATTGTAGTTGTAATCGTCCCAACCCGTCACATACCATTCGGCTTGGAGCGACGTTTCAGCGTCCTGACCACCTTCGAGCGTAAAAGAATCGGCGCAGCAGGCATAGGGCTCGTCGTCGGGCCACTGGACCCCGGGACCTAGGTCGGTCATCCAGAACCAGAACCAACTGCTCTGACCTTCTCCCGTGCCGAGGGCCGGCCAGGCAAAGTGGCCGCTCTGGGCCTGCTGGCCCATTTTGCGCCACTGGTCTTCCTGGACCTCGTCGTTGTCGTGCCAGAAATTGCCCCCGCTGTGGTCCGCATCCCAGCCGATCTCAATGGTGTCGTCCTTGTCCCCGCTGCGGTCGTAGAGGTCGTCGAAGCGGTCGTGGACAAAGTAGATTCGATCTAACTCGTCGTTCCAGCCGACTGCGTAGCGAAAAAACAGATCGGCCGTGTCGACCGCCTTGCCGCCCAGCACGGTATCCGTGTGGTCCCGGTTGATATCAATCCACAATTCTGCCGGGACCGCGGCCTCCCACTCGGAAATATCACCGTCTAGGGTAGGCAGTTGGTTCGTTGGCCACTGAAAGGCACCAAAGACTTTGTCGGGTAGGTGGGCAAATGCAGCACTGGTCAATCCGAGAAATACTATGGCGAGAGCAGCCGATAGCGCGTTTTTGGACATATTGCCTCCTTGATGAGGGAGATATAGATGGTAAAATAGCCTAATCGAGATGGTCATATAGCAACCCTAAATCATTCAAGACTGGATTCCCGCTTGCGCGGGAATGACTTCTTATAGGCAGAAGAGACCGTGCCGATGAACATTCCGTGCTTTCAAGTCATTTAGGACTGCTATATAAGCTAATTTTTCATAAATACGACATCTAAGAAAGAATGTCAAACTTTTTTGTAGAACACCGCTCGAGGAGTCCGAATAGTGCACCCAGCCTGCAAGTAAGAGGCCAAGCGCCTATCAAAAGCCTGCGAAGATCGAAAGAAAAGCCAGTCCCGAGCTCCGGTTGGCACCTTCGCCACCCACTACCTCTAGAGTGCGTCGTTCAAAGCGCAGGCCCAGTTGGGTGGTCAACTCGTATCCCTGATAGGGGTTCTGGGTGGTCAACTGCAGAGCCAGGACCCAACCTCCGAAGTCTCCGCTAAAGCGACCGGCACCTAGGCCGTCCTCTCGCTTTTGCAGATCGAAGAACTGCCGGTGTTCCACACCCATTTCCACCTCGGTGGAGCGCAGCAAGGGAAGGGCGGCGGTTAAAAAGAACAAGGCGTCCCACGAGCGCTGCTTTTCCTCGGTCTGGGTGAAGGGCACCCGGCGCAGGAATTCGCTCTTGAATTTGGGCGCTATGGTCAGGGGACCCAGATAGAACAGATGCTCTATTTTATTGATTAAACCCAGAAAACCCGAAGTCCTCCTGTCGCTACTCCCCTCGCTACCCAGTGCGTTGAGGGCATCCCCACTTTTGGCCTGTTGCCAGATCTCCCACTTGAACCGGTGCAGAGAAGCCCAACGCTGGGTGCTTTGCTCCCAGTCGGCGTAAAAGGTATTGATATAGGTGTCCTTGGCGGCCAAGGCATCGGGCACGGGTATATGGAGTCCGCTGGTCTCGGCGGGTTGGCCGAATTGGGTCGGGGGCAGCATCCATTGGGAGAGGGGGTCAGCGATGGTGTCCCGGGCCTTTTTCAGCATGTCGAAGAGTCGGAGCTTGCCGCGCCCGGACCAGTCTTTAGAAAAGGTGAACAGTCCGTACATCGTGGTATTGCGGCGATCGTCTTGGCGCTTGGTCTGATGCAGACGCCCTACGGTCAATTTGATCTGTGGATTGAACTGGAGGCTGGCGTAGAGGTTATGGCCCCAGTGGTCTTTTTTATAGGGATAATCCGGCCGATCGTCGTTCTCGAAGCGGTCGATCCAGCCGTTGTTGTTGAGATCCACCCCGAAGAGAAAATCCGGTCGATCTGAATAATAGCGCAGGAAAGGCTCCTCGTAGTCGGGGAAGAAATTTTCCCGGTCTCCGTTGCTGTTTTGGTTGAAGTCGGAGATGAAATCGCCATTCTCGTCGTAGCCGGGGAAAACAGCCGGATCGGCCGAGCCCCTAGGGCGGATCCTGAAGCGCTCTCCGGGCAGGGGAATCAAGCTGCCCTGGAAGATCCGCAGTTGGTCGGGATGGCGGTCTTGGTCGTCGTTGTCGTCGACAAAATCGTAGAGGCGGACCGTGGCTGCGGGTGAATAGTCGGTCACGCCGCGGCTATCGACGGGCAGGACACTGGTGGTGTAGGTTGCGTCCATGCCAAACGCTTCTGCGAAAAGGTGCCAAGGGCCAGTTCGCTTGGACAAATTCGCCATCCAGCCGATGGCTTGCTCCTCTCCTACGATACCCGCAAAAGCTCGGTGACTTTTGGCGCTGATGCCCGGGTATTTGCGGTACTGGTTGTTCAGGTTGAATTCTCCATAGAAATCAAATCCACGGAAATTGCGCACCTCGGCGCTAATCCCGAAGAGTTGGTTGGCCGTGGGCAGACCGTAGTCGAAGATGATCTCGCGTTGGTTCGCCCGGTTTTTGATATTTCCCGGAGCTTGAGCGACCAGCAGGAATTGGGGCTGGCCGACGGCATTGGTCTGCCGGTCCGAGCTCACTTCGATGCGGTAGTCGTTGGCCATAAGCAAGTGGAAGCGCACGTTTTCGATGCTGCTTATAGCGTCCTCTGCCTCTGCCAGGCTCATCCCCAGACGCCGCTGCAGGGCCAGGCGCAGGCTGCTTTCTTCGCTCTCCCCTTCCTCGGGTGCGAGCACGTACTTGAGGGTAATGGACTCGGCCCCATCGGCTGTCAAGAATCCATCGCGCAGTTTACCACCCTGGCGCAGCGGTCTAAAGCCGATGCTGCTGCCCGCGATGAGGGTGTCCTTGGCCACGACGGTCACTGAGTCTCCGGCCACGATCTGGCGTTTGAGTTTGAGGGCAATTTCCACCTCCTGCGCAAAAAGTATGGCACCGCCCTCGCCATCCTCGGGCGAATCGTCGCCGAGACGCACTATGACTAAGTTTTGGCGCCGCTCTAACTGGCCTGTGGTCAGCGAGCCTTGGAAGGGATTGTCTTTAAAACTCTCGCTGGAGCCGTTGCCGTTGTGGGCATTGACCAGGGTCAGACCTAGGGAGAGATGGGGGAGGATGTCGGCCTGAAGACGCCCGGCGACGAGGTTGGTAAAGTTCGCAACCGAAGCGGTGGGCGCTAGGGGGTCAATGGCGATGCTGGGTGCCGAGACCCGGGAAAATAAGCTCGTGGCCTGGAAGCGGCTGGTTCCCAGATTGGCTACCACGCCATTGAAACCCGCCTTGCGAAAGGTCATGGGGGTCAGCGTGGCATTGATCTCATCGCCGATGATGATCGAATAGTTGTAGTCGCCGCTGGCATCGGATGAGATGAGCAGGCGCTGGAACCAGCTATCGTAGCGTCCGGGTTTGGTGAGCTGACTGGCGTCAAAGGGCAAAGGCTGGGTCTGGCGCCAGTCGTATACGAGCCAACCCCGGGTAGTGAAATTGCCGTACACATCGTAGAAGAAGAGGCCCTCCTGCCCCCGGCTGAGGTAGCGCAAATAAGGCTCCCGGGCGTAGTTGGTGTAGCGCCACTGACGCCGGCCGTATTCCGCGAACAGCTCTTGTGGCAAGTACCAGCGATGGACGGTGGGATCCAGCGCCTCCAATAGTGTGGTTGGCCCCGTTGTGCCATAGATACGCCCCGCTCCCTGCTGTCTGCCGAGGCGATGATCGTAGTCGGTCTGGGCGGAGACGGCCGAGGAGCAGACCAATACCAGAAGCACTTGGACTGAAAGAAGCCGCCCTTTAGGCAGCACATCCCGTTTCATTTATTCGATTCCAGCGTAGACGGTGATAAAGCTGGTCATCTCGTTATTGCTCTCGTGGGCTTTTTCTAAGCGGTCCCCCTCGCCTCCGCGCAGGATCTCATTGCGGGTGCGGCCGACGCGAAAGCCAATCTGGGTGATTAGCTGATAGCCTTGGTAGGCAGAGTTGGTGGATAGCTGCATCGCCAGGATCGTGGACTGCAGATCTCCGGTCTCTTGCGCCAGACCCAATTCGAGCAATTCTTCTTCGTCCCGCACTAGATCCCGGAACCAAAGCAACTCGCAGCCAGCCTCGATCTGGGTATGGCGCAGGAGGGGAAAGCCGGCCAGCAGTTGGAGGGTAGCGATCCAGTTTTGCCGCTTTTCCTGCTGGCGCACGAAGGGTATCTGGCGCAGGAACTCGCTCTTTAATTGGGGCCGCACCTCAAAGCGATGTACTGGATAGGTGTAGTCCACTTTGTTGATCAGCCCTAAGAAGCTGGCGTTTCTCCTCAGGCGGCGTCCTTCCCGGTCGAGACCCAGCGCCCCGTTTTGGTGGAAGATCTCGTACTTTAGCTTGTTGACGAAGGTCAGCCGGCTTCTGCCTTTATTATCCCAGCCGATCCAGGTAGTGTTAATCCAGGTGTCCTGGGCCGACAGGAGGTCCCGCACGATGGGCTGAATAGGTGGCGCATCGATGAAGGGCGTGGGTTCTCTGCGGTCGTCGGGAATGGTGTCTGCACTCCGTTTGAGCATTGCAAAAAAACGCAGGCGCCCGAGCTTGGGATCGTTCCGGTCGAAGGTAAGGAGGGCGTAGGTGGTGCGATTTTTACCTTCGCTCGAAGGCATTTTCTCGTCAGTGTGGCCGAGGATCAAGCGGGCTGCCGGATTCAGGTTGACCCCAAGAAAAGCGTTGTAGCCGCGCCGGTCGGGTTTGTAGGGATAGTCCGCTAGGTCGTCGTCCTCAAAGCGATCGATCCAATTGTTGTTGTTCAGGTCGATGCCAAAGAGAAATTCGGGCCGATCGACCTCGTAGCGCAGAAAGGGCTCGTCGTAGTCGGGTACGAGGTTGGCCACCGAAGAATTGTCGTTCTGATTGAAGTCCGAAATGAAATCATTGTTCTCGTCCCAGCCGGGGAAGATGAGCCGATCGCTGGCAGTGCCGAAGCGAATCCAATCCGCAAAGCGATCTTGGTCATCGTTGTCCTCGACAAATTCGTAGAGGTAGCGCTGAGGGTCGTCGTAGTGTATATCTCCGTTGGCATCGGTCAGAAAGGCGGAAGTGGAATAGGCTTCGTCGAAGGAGTAGACTTCGGCATAGCCGAACCAGGGATAGATCTGTCTGGAGAGGTTAAAATGCCAGGCATCCGCTTCGCGGTGGGCGGTCTGGTGTTTTTTCCCCGCGCTGAAAAGAGCGGCATTGGGATACTGGCTATAGCGTCTATTGCGGTCCCACTCCCCGTAGAAATCAAAACCCCACAGACTGGTTGCCGAGAGCGTGAACCCCCCTACCAAGTTGGCTGTGGGCAGACCATAAGCGAATTGGACTCGCTGTAGATTGGAAGCATCCTGGACATTGCCCGCTGCCCGACGCACGGTCAGGAGAGCGGGTTGGGCAGCGCTGATAATTTCGGAACTTATTGGCGGCGCAGGCTGGTTTTGCTTGCCGGTCTGTCGGTCGGACCACATCTCGATCTTGAAGTCATTGGCCAGAACGTAGTCGAATTCTACTTTGACAATCGCAGTGGGATCGGGGCCTACATAGCCTGGATCGTTGAAGTCGTAGTTCAGAATAATGCGCTCTGCGCCATCGGCGGCCACGAACCGGGAGCGACGGAATCCTCCGAAGACGACGGGCCATTCAGAGCCCGGACGGACCACATCCTCGAGGGTTGAAATTTCCTCCTCATTGGTGGCAAAGTTCAGGCTGACGATGCGCACCTGATGAGAGAAAAGCGCCGCACCTCCTTTGCCATCCTCCGGAGTATCGTCGCTCAGTACGATGGCAATGGCCGTCACCGGCTTGCTACTCTGGCCGGCGACTAGGCTGCCAGCGACCAGATTGCCGTTGAACAGGTCGAGGCTGGTACTGCTATTGCGGGCATTGACCAGGGTTGCACCCACTTCGACAAAATCGCCCAACTGAACCGTGGCCCGAGCCCCGAGCATGCCGGTGGTATTGGTCAGGCTCGCAGGTTCCCCGGTCTGGCCGGTGACGGGATCGCCGATCCGCGAAGTTAGTATGGTCGCCGCGTACTTGTCGGCGGCGAAATCGATTTGCACGCCGTTGAATGCGGGCTTGGAGAAGGTCATCGGCGTGAGGGTCGTGCGGATCTGATTGCCCACAGTTATGGAATAGTGGTACTGCCCCTGAGATTCGCCGCCGATGACGACGGAATTGAACCAGTTGCCAAAGAGGGAGTCCTTGAAAATGCTACTACCCAGTTGCTGGGGTTGGTTTTGACGCCAGTCGTAGATCAGCCAGCCACGGCCGATAAAATTGCCGTAGAAATCGTAGAAATAGTCCCCTTCCAGCGCGGTATTGACATAGCGTTGATAGGATTCTCTGGCATAATTGGAGTATTGCCATTGCCGCCAGCCATAGTCTGCAAACAGTTCCTGCGGCACATACCACTTCTTGACGGCCGGGTCCAACGCCCCAAAAAGAACCCCAGGGCCCCGGGGCTCAAAGTGGACTTGGCCGCCCCTTGGGGTCCCCAGACGTCCGCCGTAATCTTGGGCGTAGTTGGGGCCACTCAGCAGCAAGCCGACTAGGATGATGAGGCCATCGCGTCTTAATAATCTCAAACCCGCTCCCCGCGTTAATTCAATAGACCAGCCTAATCAAACCCACCGCACGCTCGGCACCTGTAGCTGCATCGAGGTCAATGTTGAACAGATAGTGCCCCGGAGCAACCAACTGTCCGCCATCGTCCCGGCCATCCCAGATTCGGGAGAAGCGGCCGCTGGGGTCGGCTCCTGCGTAGAGCTGCCGGATCGGCCGGCCGGCCAAATCGAAGATGCGGATCTGCAACGGAGCCGAACTCACGATGTTGGCGATGTCGTAGCGTATGGATACCTGGTCGTTGACTCCGTCCCCATTGGGGGTGAAAACATTGGGTTCGGGAACTGCGTTAATGAGCAGATTGCTGGAAATGGGCACGGCCACGGAGAGATTTCCGCTCAGCAGGGAAGCCTGGGGCGATACGTCCGGATCATCCACGCCCAATAAGCCCAGATCGAAGGCGTTGCCAGCCATCACTTCCTGCCATATCCCCGTGTTCGCCGAGCCTTCCTGCACCCGACCGCTAAAGGCCGTGCCAAAGCCCAGAACGGCATTTTCGAATTCGACGCTGAGAACGAGACCGTCTTCGGCGATGGGGGGAAAGGAGAGGACAAAGCCGTCGTCCCGGACCTCGACGATGGTCATGCCATTCTCGGAGACGGGCAGATTGTCCAGATCAGCAGCAGAGAAATCGCTCTCTTGGATGATTTGCTTGCCCCGGTGAATCCGGATCTGGCCAACTGAAGTGACCCGCAGCGGAGTATCGATCTCGAGGCGGTCGAAGCCCCTGTCCTTGCCCGGCCTGGACAGAACGAGCACGGCGTAAGTGAAACGGGTGCTCTCGCCCAATGCGACTGTGCGCGGCGCAATTTCGGCAATGAGCTGTTCGGCAAAGGGAGGGGTGAGCACCTCAAAAGCCAAGCCTCCCACCCCCGCAGCCGCCCCGAAATCCTCGCTGAAGAATTGGATTTGAAACTGAAAATAGCGCCGGGGTCCAGGCGAGACTATTGGGATCCCGGTGCTGAGGTCCTCTAGTCGACCTGTGGCGACAATGCCCGTCGCCGGATAGGGGGGAGACCAGCCGCTCCAATTGACCACATCGTCGCGGATGCCGCCTTTGGCTTCGCGCTTCAGCTTGGCGTAGTCTGCTGCGTCGAGGGTGATGAGTTCCTGGCGCGCAAGGGACAACTCTGCAAAGACACCCATAGCTTGCCGCACATCAACCGACTCGTTATCGAGGACCGATTCGATCAGGTTGGCGAGGTCTTCGTCCTCCACATCGGCGGCCTGTTTCCAGGGCACCTCAATGTCGGAGGTGCCGAAGATCCGTTCGCCCGGCCGGATTTTGTTGAATTCTACTGGTTGAGGATCGCGCCCAGTGCGCGTGCGGATCCAAGCACTGGCCCGGTCGGGGTCGCCAAGCGCGTCTTGGGACCAGCGCAGGTTGCCCAGCAAGGCCAGATCTTCAAAGTCAAAGATATTGGACAAATACACGGCTTCGGGCACGAAACCGATGCCAAAGACCTGAAATTCGGCGATTTCGAATCCGGTGGCAGTCAGGGATTTGAGGCGAATAAAGCGGATGTACTGGGGGGGGATGCGGATATCCACCACCGCCTCTTCGTTTTGGCCCACCAGCACGGAGGTTTCCAGGATCGGCACACCCTCGCGCTGGTTCTGAGCCGAGCCGTCGTTGACAAAAATTTCAAAGGCTCGCATAAAGTCGTTCTGGAAGGGGAAGTCGGGCGCGGGGAAAGCGGGATCGGCGTTGCGGGGAAAGAATTTGAAGCGGTTGACGCCGAATGGGGCGCCCAAATCCAGGTCGATGAGCAGCCCCAAGGCACCAATGCTTTGACCGCTGGCCGTCGGCCGCAGGTCCAACGCCGTAAGGCCGTTGTCGTCGATCAAGTTGGATAGCTGGCTGCGGACGCCCGGATTGTTGAGCGAGCGAATGCTGCCACCGCGATTCTCGGCGGTAGCACCGACGGCAATATTGCGCGAAGTATCGGCGCGCTGGGGGAAAATCCAGTTAGTTCGCGCCTCGGGATCGAAGTCGATGACGCTACCCGGCGTATTGGTGCGCTCAACGCTGCGACTGGTGCGGATCACCGAGGCGGGGATGGTGCCTCCTCCGCTCTGCCAGCTCAGACCTTGGGGCCCACCGACGACGATGAGTTCGGCGGCAATTGGAGTTTCGAAAAATACCAGAACACCATAGATTGCCAGCACTATCCGGATCCGACGCCATCCCGCGGATCCGCTCGCTTGGGCGGGCACAGTGGGGCAAGGACGAAAACCTCTGGTTTGGTGGTTAAATTTCGATCTAATGGAAGCTGGGGCTGCAGAGACAGAGGTGGCACTAGGCACTAGTTTATCCAATGAAAACCCGCAGTAGAACTATGGAAAACGCAATCCTCGAATTGCGCACTTCTGGCCAACGAAAGCCACATTAAACGAGAGCAATATTAAGGTATTAGCTTCCGCCAGAGCAAGTTTTTTCAAGGCACCTCGCCTCCTTATATGCCCGTTATTATGCTTCCCGCAGCGCACCTATCAGGTGCGCCAATGCATGCTGGGAGGGAAAGTGAACCCATCGACTAATTGCATCTACTTCAAGGTACTCGCCGGTGCCGGTTTCCTACTGGCTCACCTGTGCGGCTGTTCGACCAAACCCGCGGAATATCCCGTTCTGGCTACGGTGGGAAATGAGCAGATCGAAGTTGCCGATTTTCAGATTTTTAGTGCCAGCATTCCCGAGAGCATGAAGGAAGGTTCCACGCCCTTGGAAATCGACCGAGAACTCTTGGAGAGTCAGATCGACAAGAAAATACTGCTAATGGAAGCGCGCGCTATGGACATTGAGGATGATCCCAGGTTCAGGCGAAAGATAACCCAGTACGAGCGCACCCTCCTCTTCGACCTCTACAGAGATCGGGCGGTGAGAAGCCAGATTGTCATCACCGAGCAAGAGCGAGAAGAGCACTACCGTCGGACTCATCGAGACCGTGCCCTCCGCTTTAGCGGCATCATGCTGAAGACCGAGGATGATGCCCTGCAAGTGCTGGCCGAACTCGAGGCCGGCGGCGATTTTCAGCAACTGGCACAGGAGCGATCGGTGCACCGGGAAACCGGAGCGCGCGGCGGCGATAGCGGGGTGTATATGATGAAGGATCAGGTGGAAAAGACCATAGCAGATCACATCTACCACCTAAAGACGGGTGCCGTATCCAATCCCGTCCCCATGGGGCACGCCGGCCAGGTCCACTACGTGATCTTCAAGATTCTGGACGAGATGCCGGTGCCGCTCCGCGCTGCGGAAGAGATCGTATACCAAGAACTGCTGACCGCCAAAATAGACCAACGCCGGGCGGCGGTAATCGACTCATTGCGCAAGGTGTACAACCCTCGTTTGCAGCGCGATAAGATTGCGTTGATCACTCGGATGGTCCCGGACCTGGCGGATGCGGATTTTATGCCTCCCCAAGCGGAGAGCAAAGAGATAATCTGCTTGTACGAGGGAGGCCAAGTCACCATCGAGGATTTTTTTCTGATCGTCCAAGAAGCCCAGGTCGATTACCGCAGTCTGCAAGATAGCGTCCAAGTGGCGTCCATTATCGAACGGATGATCGTGCCCCAGAATCTGGTAATGGCAGCGGCCCGCTCCGCTGGGCTAGACCGGGACCCAGGCCTGCGAAAAAAACTGGAGGCGAAGCGCCAAGAACTGCTCGCCAGTGTTTTGCGCTGGCGCCAGGTAGACCAGCACTTGACGGTCAGCGACGAAGAAGCCCGCGCCTTTTACGAGGCCAACCCCAAAAAGTTTACCTCGCCCGAAACCGCCACCATCATCGAGATTCTGGTGCCCGCTGATTCTCTGGCCCAGCGTCTCAAGGAGGAACTCCAAGAGACCCAAGATCCGCAACGCCTGGCGCAGCAATACACCAAGCGCGAGGAAAGCGGACACCATGGAGCTAGGTTGAAACTCAATATGTACACCCAAAACCTGTACCCGCGGATTTACGAGGCGGTCCAGGCACTGGAAGTGGGTGCAGTGGGGGGGCCAATCAAGGTCGAGGAAGGATATTCAGTATTCAAGGTCGAGGAGCGCAAGCGCGAAACATATCCCTACGATGACAATTCCCAGCGGCGGGCCCGGGCTTATGTGAAGATCGACAAGGCCAGAAATGGCTATGTGAACTATGTCCGTGGTCTGCGGCAGCAGTACCCCGTTGCCATCTTTGCAGAAAATTTGGCGCGGATGCACGAGCTGCGGCAGGGTGATGTTGTCGATAAAATATAGACGCTGTGCAGGAAAATATTCAATCTGGCGCGGACCACTGACCGATGGCTATCCCGTTCATCTGCTCGCTCATAGTCCGCTTTTTGATCGCTGCCTCCACACCTATGCTGGCGGCTTGTGCAAAGAGCGGGGAATTGGAGGAAGTTGGGGCCGATCCGCTTTTCGAGCGCGGTCTCCAGCACTTTCTAGCGGGTAATCACCAGCTCGCCATCGCGGCTTTCCAAAAGGCGCTCGAACAGGGCGGCGAGGGGCGCGAGACCTACCGCTATCTGGCCCGTTCCCATCTGGCTATGGGCCAATTCACCGAGGCCCAACAGGCGGTGGAGCGGGCAATGGCTCTCGGCCCCGAAGAGGCCGAACTTTACGATATACTTGGCGTTATACACACGGCCAGAGCCTTTGCCGAGGTGCAGTACAGCGACACAGATGCCGCCCTAGCCGCTTTCCAAAGGGCCCTCGCCTTGGATCCACAGCGGGCGACTACCCACTACAATTTGGGCCTCATTTACACCTATCGGGACAGCGCGGACCTGGCGGAGCAGACGTATCTGGCCGCCCTAGCCGCCGATTCCACCCTGGCTCCAGCCTATAAAAAGCTAGGTTTGCTCTACCGCAAACAGGGAGCTACAGAACAAGCCCTGACCTACCTCCGGCAAGCGACTAGGCACGATCCAGAGGATGCCGAGGGGTTCTTCCATCTGGGTCTGCTACACAGCGCCCGGGGCCAGTACCAGGAAGCCCTAAAAACGCTGGAAAAGGCCGTCTCGCTCAACCCCTATTCGCCGCAAGTGCATACCAACTTGGGCGGTATCTACCTGCGCCTGGGACGCCGGGAAGAGGGCCGGCGGCATCTAGAACGATCGGAATTTTTGCGCCAGTTTGATCGCGGCCTCTACTCCGAACTGTCGATGCCCACTACCGGTCATGTACCGATAGGCCCGGCGACGGCGCGCTACAATATGGCCCTCAACCACGTCCTGAGGGGCGACTACGAACGGGCCGAGCTCGAGTACCGCAATGTAATTGAACTCAATGCTGAGCATAAAAATGCCCACATTAGTCTGGGCATATTGCTCACTTGGAAAGCCGCCTATGACGAGGCGATCTACTGCTTCCAAAAAGGCATTGCTCTGGACGAAGAGGATGCGATAAGCCACATGCGCCTGGGGGGGGTCTACCTCAAAAAAGGCGACTACGTCCAGGCCCGCCAAGCCCTCGAACAAGCCACCCGCCTCGATCCGGACTTGCCCGAAGTCGCCTTCAGTCTGGGCTTGGTGGAGGCGCGCACCGGGAACCTAGCGGCAGCTATAAGCCAATTTTCCAAAGCGATCTCGTTGCGCCCCAACTATGCAGCAGCCTATCTCAACTTGGGCGTTGCCCACATGAAAGAAAGGCATGTCGCCGAAGCTCTGCACGCCTACGCCCGGTCAGCGGAATTAGATCCTGAAAATCCCCGGATCCACCGCTATCTGGGCGATGTCTACGCCAAATTGGGACAGGTCGAAAAGAGCCACTTCCACTTGGAGCAGGCTCGCCGTTTGAGTCAACTCGCTGAGGAAAGCGAAAAAAGCCTTGCGAAGCCGTTTTAAACTCCTTGGTGGGTGCCGGCCTATCGCAGAGGATGGGCCTCTTGCAGCAAACGATCGCATGGCTGGTGGGTCTGACCTAGTGAAGGCCGGCAGGATCGGCTACTGGTTTCCTCTCGTACTCCTCCTGTTTGCGCCTTGGTCGGTCCACGGCATGGCTCCTACCCCTGAGCGCACTATCGCCATTGACGGCCAGACGTATGCCCTCGTGCCGACCGCGGTCTTGGTCGCTCAACTGCTCCAGGGCGGCGAGCAGACGACGCTCACGTACCGCCAGACGGCCTTCGAAGGTGGGCTCTTCGCCGCGTCGGCTGGCATCGATACAGTAAGGGCGGATCTCGACTTCGAAGCGGTTTATTTTCTCGGCGAAGTAGATTTTAAGGGGTTGGTCTTTCGCCGCCCGGTGCGCTTTGCCCGCACTGTTTTTGCCAGGGGTTTATCCATGCCGGAAGCCCGCTTCGAATCCGTCCTGGATTTGCAGGACTGCCGTTCCCTTTGGCAGGCCAATTTCAAACGGGCCGCGTTTGTGGAGCGGGCCGATTTTACCGGCAGCCACTTCGCAGGGACTGGGTCTTTTATCGAAGCCGATTTCGAGGGGGCCGAAGCGGCCTTTGATCGCGTCCAGTTTGGGGACGGTGCCTATTTCGAAGGCGCTCGTTTCGCCGGCCGGGCCAATTTCCGGGATGCCTTCTTTGAAGGCGTCGCCTCGTTTAAGGAGACCACCTGGCAAAAAGAGGTCTCTTTCGCGGGTAGCCGCTTTAAGGACAAGACTTTTTTCCAGAGTGCCCGCCTAGCGCGCGCTTTTTATTTTGACAAGGCGCGAGTTACCGGCGAGATCGCCTTCGACCAGGCCGTCTTTGCCGGCCCGGCTTTCTTTCGCCGTCTCATCTTCGCCCTTCCCGCCCGCTTTGCCCACGCCATCTTTCTCGATACGGCTTCGTTCGAGGGCAGTCTCTTTGTCATGGATGCCGCGTTTACCGGTGCCCAGTTCCGCGCTGGTCTGCAACTCAATGCCTTCTTCGACGGGACCTTGGACCTGAGACACAGCAAAACTACCGTGCTGGATCTGAGGCTTCCCGCCCAGTCGACTTTTCAGCGCCAAGTTAGCTTTGCCGATAGCGCCTTGATTTATCTGCAGCACGCCACTTTCGATCGCCTGCTCGTCCACTGGTCCCAAATGGAAGGCCATCTGGCCGCCGAAGAAAGCTCCGGCTTGGAGGACCTATCTCCAATCTACGCGGTCCTGCGACATCAATTGCGTACCCAAGGTCTGGACGACGAGGCTAGAGCCTGTTGGACGGCGTGGCTGGAGCATCGGCGCCGGAGCTTGGACTGGAGAGCGGGAGAATGGTACTGGCTCCAGCTACTGAGGCCGACCATGTACTACGGTGCCAAGCCGTGGTTTTTGGGACCGCTTGCTGGCATTTGCATCCTGACTTTTGCCTTACTCTATCGTCTTTTGCGCTCTTTTTGGGGGGACAGACCCGAACCTCGTCCCTCTTCCTGGTGGGCATGGATCTTCTTCAGTCTGCGGATTTTTATCCATATGGGCCCCACCCCCTGTCTGCCTAGCGGCCCCATCCGTCTCCTAGTGGCCACCGAATCTCTACTGGGCTGGATCTGTTGGGCACTTTTTGTCGCCGCGGTCGCCGCTTTCCTGCTATCCTGATCTATGCCCGTCTATCGGCAGTGCGGCTGCGAAAAGTCATAGTCAAAAAATGAAGTTTATATCTAGTCTCTTATGCCTGGCGTTTCTGCTGTGCTCCTGCGGGGGAGAATTGGACTCTACTCCAGCCAATGAGAGGGTGCAATACGCCGAAGTCGCACAGATTTCCGGTCTGGATTTCCGCCACTACAATGGTTTTTCAGGTGAGTACTACTACGTCGAAACCTTTGGCTCTGGAGCCGCCTTTTTCGACAGTGATGGCGATGGCTGGCAGGATATCTATTTGGTCAATGGCACCTATCTCGTCGGTGCCGTTCCGGATCCGCGGCCGATCAACAGACTGTACCGCAATACTGGAGAAGGCACATTCGTCGCTGCAACAGAGACCTCCGGCACTGGAGACCCTAACTATGGTATGGGCTGTACTGCCGCCGACTACGACAACGATGGGGACCAGGATCTCTACGTAACCAACTACGGATCCAACACGCTGCTGCGCAACGGCGGGGACGGCCGCTTTGAGGACGTGACGAAGCGCGCCGGCGTGGGGGATGGACGCTGGGGCAGCAGCAGCGGTTTTCTCGACTACGATCTGGATGGGGATCTGGATCTCTTCGTCGTCAACTACGTGGACTTCGCTCTGAATCGCAACGTCGTCTGCAAGCGCGGCAAGATACGCACTTACTGCGAACCCCAGACCTTTGCTCCCAGCGCAGATATTCTCTACCGCAACGACGGCGACCACTTCAGCGATGTGTCCTTGGAAAGCGGCATCGGACTCAAGGGCCGCGGACTGGGCGTGGCCTTCTCGGACTACGACTTAGACGGCGATACCGATGTTTACGTGGCCAATGACGCCACCATGAACTTTCTCTACCAGAACCGGAGGGGCCACTTCGTCGAGACGGGCCTGCAGGCCGGAGGTCGCTACAACCAGTATGGCAAACCCGAGGCGGGTATGGGGGTGGATTTCGGAGATTACGACGACGATGGCTGGCAGGACCTGTTTGTCACCAATTTCGCCCGCGAGACCAATACCCTTTACCACAACAGTGCTCCGGGCCACTTCGACGATGTGACGGACCAAGTAGACCTGACCCAACCGACGCTGGCCCCCTTGGGATTCGGCACTAAGTTTCTGGACTATGACCACGACGCAGACTTGGACCTGTTCGTGGCCAACGGCCACGTGCTGGACAAGATTGCGCTGATAGACTCAAGCACTACCTATGCCCAACCCGACCAGATGTTGCGCAATGAGAATGGGAAGCGCTTCGAGGATGTCTCGGCCAGCCTCGGCCCCGATTGGCGGGCCGCCAACGTGGGCCGGGGCACAGCCGTAGCCGACTACGATAACGACGGCGATCTCGATATTCTGGTGTCTAACCAAGCCGACAGGCCCCAGTTGCTGCGCAACGACGGAGGCAACCGCCGTCGCTGGCTTCTAGTCGAGCTAAAAGGGGCCTTGCTGCGAGATGGTCTGGGGGCCCGCGTCGTGGTCACGGCCAGCGGTCGCCGCCAAATTCGCGAGCGCCAGTCCGGCGGCAGCTACCTGTCCAGCCACGATCCCCGCCTTCATTTTGGTTTGGACCAAGCCGAACGCGCCGAAGTGGAAGTTCACTGGCCAGACGGCCAGGTCCAACGACTGCACCAAGTGCCTACCAATCAAATATTGCGGGTTGTGCAGCCCAATCCCCAGCGTTAGCGGCAGAGTTAGGTAACTCCGGCCTTTCAAAAGGTCAAGAAATTCCCTGTCTCGCCCGCGATCCAGTCGATCACCAGCCAGGTTCCGGCAACAGTCGCTTCCCCCAAGATCATGCCTAAGAAAAACGGCTTGGTTTGATTGTAGAGTTTGCTGCCGCCGTATTTCAGGACGATCAGCTTCAGCAGCCAGGCGACCAGCACGGAAAACCAAATCTGTCCGGTCAGCCAACCCACGCCGATCACGAAACCGAGAGGATGCAGCGGCCACCAGAAAAAGCGATGATGGGCGAACATCAGCAGCCCTTCGATGAGGCCGCCAACGCCGGTGAAGACCCAGCCGCGCAAATTCATTAGGCTCGGATTCTGCAGCGGTCGGGCCATATCTTCGAAGACGCGCACGCTTTGGGCCGTCATGAAAAACCCCAGATTGATCCCTCCGTACTTGTAGCTCAACCCCAGAATGACCCATGTCGCCCCTGCCAGGCCACAGATCAACGCGATGATCATACCCCAGAACAGGCGCTTTTTCGAACCAGGGATGATTTCCGCTAACTTCAAGCTATTGGCGCAGGCAAGCAGCGGGAAAAGCCGCATCTCCCCCTGCCAGATATAGGTAAAGGTCAGTGCTACCAGCCCCTTGGTGCCAATCAGCGAGGTGCCCACACCGGAGATCACGAAGAAAGCCGCGGCCATGGGCGAGCGCACGGTGACTACTCCAGCGGCAGCGACCACGCGAGTGACCATGATGTAGAATACGAGGCAAACCCCCATAAACATCGGCAGCACGATGAGGGGAATCCCCGTATGCCACAACCACAGTGCTAGGAAGAGTACACTGCCCAACAAGCCGCAGACCGCAGTGCGGTAGGACAGCAGCTCAGCGGAATCGTCTATGCCTGCCGCGGGATTCCACGCCTTGGTGACCACCTCTCGCAAATGCCGACGGGCTATCCACAAACCGTAGAATACGAATACCAGACAGGCCCCCATGGATTGGTGGGTCAGATCTGCCGTCTGAGAATAGGAGTAGAAACTCAACTGCTCATTGCTGGAGATGCCGAAAATATTGAAGGTGCCCTCTTGGACTTTGGCCAATAAAAAAAAGAACCAGATGCTGAAGGAGATTTCCAGACTGACCAAGTAGGAAAAGCCCACCCATGCATAACTAAGCCACGTCTCTATCCAGATAGTATCCCGAAAGAACCAGAAGGTGCCCAAGCCGATGGACACCGGCGGCACGAAAGAAAAATAGTGGTGCAGCCCGGTTAAACTAAAGAGCGTGAAGGGTACGAAAAAACCCAGCCACATTACCCCGTTCTTAAAAAAAGGCCGCAACCGCTCCAGGGGACTTTCACCGGTCTCGATCATTTGCAAGGGCAGTTGTACCATGGGGTACGCTAGGCGCTCGTGCTGGGACCACTGCCGATGGAGAATGGTACTCATACAGATCATCAAGAAACTCAATGCTAAAAAAAACACGTACCAATACCCTAGGATGGTCGCCCACACCCCCCAGGGTATGGCCTTACTTGCCGGGATTCCCTCGAACAGATCCTTGACCAGCGCAAAATCCTGCGGTGCCAGCCAAGGCGAGACATAGGGGAAGAAGATGTCCTCCCAGCGGTTTTCCGGGGTGGCGTAATAGTAGAGTCCGGCAATGACCGGGATCAGGGTCCCCACGAATGCCTGCGTGGGCACGGTCGCGGCCATTAGCATCATAATGTAGATCAGGACCAGGTCCGCCTTGGTCAGGGCGAAGTATCTGCGCATCATGCCCAAGAGGGTGTTGATAAAAAAGAGCAGGAGAAAGAACAGAAAGAGGGCAATCAGCGAGGCCGGCGTCTTGGCCATGAAAGAGCCCTGCAATACAAAGAGAGCGTAGGGAGCGCCCAGGCCCACCAAGAGGGCAAAAAAGGTACCCACTAACAGGCCTGTCAGGCTAAAAGACGATGGGCTCAAAATGTTCGCCATGCTACGCTCGTATGCACGTCGGGGATCATCAATACTCCTCTACCTCGGTCCGCTTGAAACATATCAATTGCCTATAGGCACAACAATTTAGTAAATCTGAGGATAGTGTAGAGAGGAGCCGGTGGATGTCAGGATATATTCACAGGGTTCGACCGCTGACCCGCGCCGCTGTTTTGCTCTTCGGGTCCGGGTCGTGCGCCCTGGTTTATCAGGTGGTCTGGCTGCGGGAATTTAGGCTCGTTTTCGGAGCCAGCACCTCGGCCTCGGCCGCTGTCTTGGCTGTCTTTCTAGGGGGACTGGGTGCCGGGGGGATCTGGCTCGGACGGCGAGCCGATCGCAGCCGGAATCCCCTCGCACTCTACGCCCGGTTGGAACTACTCATTGCCATCCTAGCCGCCCTCACCCCACTGCTGATCTGGGTGGCGCGCACCTTCTATGTGGCGCTGGGCGGCACAACGGCGTTGGGGCCGGTGTTGGCGACCTGGGTTCGCATCGGTCTAACCGCTGTGGTGCTGGCTGCGCCGACCTTGCTCATGGGCGGAACCCTGCCCGCCGCGGCCAGAGCCGTCACCCGCGATAAAGATGCGGGCCGGCAGCGGGTGGCTGCGCTCTACGGCGCCAATACCTTAGGTGCTGTAAGTGGGACCCTACTGGCCACCTTTGCCCTTTTGGAATATCTGGGAGCCCGCGGCACGCTGTGGCTGGCCTGCGCAGTCAACGCCGCTATCGGAGTACTGGCCCTGAGGTTCTCCCATTCGGGCGTTTTTGCAAATGCAACTCATGGGCAGGGTGACCTAGCAAAAGGGGAAGGGTCGAGGCAGCCCGCGCGTCAGAGGGCATTTGTCTTGGCCGCGGCCGCGGCTGTGGGATTTGCCTTTCTGCTCATGGAGCTGGTTTGGTACCGGATGCTGGCCTCTGTGCTCGGAGGCACTACCTATACCTTTGGAATCATTCTGGCCATGGGGTTGCTGGGCATAGGCTTGGGTAGCATCGTCTACGCCCTATGGGGGAGAAGGCAAGCCCCGGTGCTTTCCGATCTGGCACTCACCTGCGTTATCGAAGCCCTGTGCATTGCCCTGCCCTACGCCTTGGGCGACCGGGTGGCCGTGTTGGCAGGCGAGCTGCGCCAATGGAGCAGTGCGGGGTTTGGCGGATTGCTGCTCTCGTGGACTGCGGTCACCGGCCTCGTGGTCCTGCCCACAGCTATAGTCGCTGGTTATCAATTCCCACTACTCATTGCGCTAATGGGGTCGGGGGAGCGCCGATTGGGCGGTGATGTGGGCTGGGCCTACGCCTGGAACACCCTGGGCACCATGCTGGGCGCGTTGGCCGGAGGGTTCGCACTGCTGCCGCTTTTATCCGCCCCCGGTGCTTGGAAGTTGGCGATCTTCTTACTGGCGATTTTGGGGATGGGGATTGCGGCAGTTTCGCGGATTAGCAAGGAACGTCAGCAAGCGCGGACTGGACCGATTTGGAGGTCGGGGTTGGTGCTCGCGACTGCGCTGTCAGCCCTGCTGCTGGCGCGGGCGACCGGGCCGACGGCGGCGTGGCGCCATAGTCCGATCGGAGCGGGCTTGGAGGTGCTCTATGGTCGCAACGCCAACGAGATGCGCGATTGGTTGCACGAACAGCGCCGGGCGGTCTTCTGGGAGCGGGAGGGCAGGGAAAGCGCGGTGGCCCTGCGCCTGACGGACGCGGGACCGGCCCTTTTTTTAAATGGCAAAAGCGACGGTTCGGCCATCGGCGATGCCCCCACCCAAATTATGGGCGGGATGGTGGGGGCGATCTTACATCCGCATCCCCGCAAGGCGCTGGTCATCGGTCTGGGAACGGGAAGCAGTGCCGGCTGGTTGGGCGCCATACCGAGCGTCGAGCGAGTCGATGTAGTGGAGCTGGAGGCAGCGGTGATCGAAGCAGCGCCGGTGTTTGAGACCGTCAACAAAGATGTCCTCGGCAATGCCAAGGTGCACCTGCTCATTGGGGACGCGCGGGAGGCCGTGCTGACCGGTCGCCGGCGTTACGACCTTGTTTTTTCCGAACCCTCGAATCCCTTCAGGGCCGGTGTCTCCAGCCTCTACACCCGGGAATTTTACCAGGGCATTGCTGCGCGGCTGGATGAAGGGGGTCTGTTCCTCCAGTGGTTGCAGGCCTACGAAATAGACCAGGAAACCATCCAGACCATCTACGCCAGTCTCGGCTCGGTCTTCCCATTTGTAGAAACCTGGCAGACCAAGAAGCGGGATCTACTGCTGGTCGCTTCTTTAGAGCCAGTGTCCTACGACGTCTCCCGGCTGCGGGCCCGGATTGCGGAGGAGCCCTACCGCAGCGCGCTGGCAGTGGCTTGGCGGTCGGTTGATTTGGAAGGTTTTTTGGCCCACTTCGTCGCCGGTCCCCAAACCGCGCGCCTTTGGAGTGCTGGGGCGAAGCTGAACACGGACGACCGCACGCACGTCGAATATGCCCTAGCGCGGAGTTTGGGTGCCAGACAGCACTTCGACGTGGAGACACTTGAGAATTTGGCCCGCGACGGCCAAGAGCATAGACCGCAGATTGCGAACGGTACGGTGGATTGGGAACGGGTGCAAAATCAGCGCATTGCCTTCTTGATCGGTCAGGGAGAGCGCCTCCATCCGCGTCGGTATCCCCACTTGAACGCCGACCAGAAAAACCGTATGAAGGCTCTGGCGGCTTGGCAACAAGGTGAGTCGACCACTGCGTTCGAATGGTGGTCCAAGCAATCGGATCCACCTGCGGGTCTGCACGAACAGCTATTTGTGGCGGCCATCATGGCCCACAATCAGCGCGAGGAAACGCTGCAGTATGCCGAGCGGCTGCGGGCATTCCAACCGATCGAAGCCGATATCATTATGGCCATTCTGCACACCCACGAGGGGCAGACTGATAAAGGGGTGGCCGCCCTGGAGTCGGCCTTTTTGGGCTGCCGGACCGACCCATGGGCCTGGCCCGCGCTGGTGAAGAGCGCCCTAGCGCTGGCTGTGGATTTGGGGACCCGGGATGCGGGTCATGCGCGCCGGCTGTACAATGCCCTGCGCCAACCCTTTGTCATGGACTTTGCCAAAGAGGGACGTCTGGAAACTCTGTTGAATTTGAGTTTTCGGCTCGACTCACCGCGCGGCTGTATAGAGGTGCTCGAACAACTGGAGCCGCACATACCGTGGAAGCGCAAACTGCTCGAAGCTAGGGTGCGGTGCTATCGGGCTGGAGGTCATGCCAATAGCGAGAAGGCACAGCGGGATCTAGATGCCTATGTGGAGGCAGATGGAAATTGATGTAATAAATATCCGCCCCAAATGTACTTCTTGGCTTGGGTAGTCGCCTTATCTTAAACTCCAGTTGCAGGCGGTGGAGGCTCAGAGTACCATTCCAAACAGCAATTTTAAAAGGGAATTCATCATGGCCCAGCCCCCCATTTTTGACCCGGACAACAAGGAAGACGTACTCGCTTTTTTTCAGCAGTATAAGTACGTCGCAGTCGCCGACGCCCTACCAGCCGACGACATCCGCACCCTCAACGCCTTTGTCGATCGCTCCAAAGGGGAAATTCCCCGCGAATGGGGGCCTGACCGCTTGGGCGTCTTTTCGCACGGGCAAATCCTAGTTCACCACCCCGAGTTGGACCGCTTTGTCCAGCCGGCGATCTCCTACGATATAGTGCAAGCCGTTATGGCTCCTCAACCCCGCTTTGCCCAATTCGATTTCCGCGACGTGCCCGCTGGCAAGGGCGACGGCGAGATGCACTTCCATCGCGACCGGTCCTACGAACCTACCACCCGGACCGAGCCTAAGCGCCCCTACGAATGCACCTATGTCTGCGCCATTCACTACTTGAGCGACGTGGGGGGCAGTGATCCCTGCTTTTGCGTCGTGCCGAACAGCGGCTCCTATGAGACGTTGGCTGAGGCCCGCGCCGAACTGGGCGATGCCTATGCGGAAGTGCCCATCCGCGGCCCGGCCGGCACCTTGGTTTTGTACGACATCGCCATTTTTCACACCCGCCTGCCCGGACAGCGCGTCCGTGCTCGGCGCACTTTGCACCACTACTACAGCCGCGCCGCCAGCCAGCCTTTGACTAATTGGGTGCTTCTACCCCAGCGCTTGGCCGAACATCCAGACCCCGAGCAACGCATCTTTTACAGCCAGTGGTCCGCGGCCACCCAGGCCTACGCCGAGGCCGGTTTTTCCAAATCGTACTACCAGGAACACGTGTTGGAGAAACTCACCTAGACAGCACGCAAAATCCCGTCTTTGCACAGGTGGGCTGGATGCGCTAAGGCACACCCTCACGCAACTGTGGAGAATTGATTGTGGACCCACTAGCCCTCGACGAATCGGAGCACCGCGCCGCCCTCGACCACTTGCAGGAGCACGGCTATGCGATCCTGCCTGGAGTGCTGGATGAAGAGTGCCTCGCAACGCTGCGGCACCAAGTTGACGCTGCGTTGGCCATCGAACGCGCCGCGCCTTTCGATCCTGGCGACGGAGCCCCAATGCCGGACGACGAAGCCATTGAAGCCTTTCTGGCGGCCAACTACGCGGTCAGCCCTGCGGAACGGGCCCGCCTCATGCGGCGCATTCGCCATACGCGGGCCACCCAACTCGACACCCCTTGGCCGGTTGAGCTGGGCCAAGTGCAAAAGCTCTTCCTGCACTTGCCGACCTTGTTCGACGATGAGCGCTCGCAGCGGCTGTGGAATTTGCTGGACAAGTGCGAGGCTGCCCCGGCCTTGGTTGAACACCCCGTGGTATTGAGTCTGACGCGGGCTGTCTTGGGAGCCGACTGCGTGCTATCCGATTGCAGCACCACCAGCATTGGCCCCGGCACCGACGACGGCGGAGCCTGGCACGTCGATGTGCCGCTGGGCCAGCTCCCCGAGCCTTTGCCCGACTTTCCTCTGACGACCCAGAACGTATGGATGCTCGACGATTTCACTCCCGACAACGGGGCTACCCGCGTGGTGCCGGGCAGTCACCGCTGGCGGCGTAAACCGCCTTGGGGGGGCGGTCCATTGGCAGACGAGATCGCCCTCACCGGGCCGGCCGGCTCGGTGGCGCTGTGGTTGTCCAATACTTGGCATCGCTCCGGTCCCAATCGGACCCAAGCCCCCCGCCGCGCTGTGCTGTGCTACTACAGCCGCTCGTGGGTCAAGCCCTTCAACGACTTCCACAACAGCATTGCGCCACACAAAGCGCGCGCACTGTCGCCTACCGTGCGCTACCTAATTGGCTACGGTGCCCACGGACTCGTGCGTGGCTGAAGCCCTTTCCCACAGGAGCGAAACGTGCAAATACAAGACCTATTCATCTCCGGCCAAGAAGGCTACCACACCTATCGCATCCCCGCCTTGGCCGTAGCGCCAGACGGCGCGGTGCTGGCCTTTTGCGAAGCGCGTCGCCACACCGGCCGCGACGACGATCAAATCGACATTCTCCTGCGCCGCAGCACCGACGGCGGGCGCACTTGGGCACCTCGCCAACGGATTGTCGCCGATGGCGAGCGCACCTGCGGCAACCCCTGTCCCGTAGTTGACCACGACCGCAGCACCGTGTTGCTGCCCTTTTGCAAGGACAACCAAGAAATCTTTGTCAGCCGCAGCACCGACGGTGGGCGCACCTGGACCGACCCCGTGGAAATCACATCCCAAGTGAAGGCTCCTTTGTGGACCTACCTCGGCACTGGACCCGGCCACGGCATTCAACTGCAAAGCGGTCGCTTGTTCGTGCCCTCGTGGGTCGATGAAAGTCCCGGCCCGGCCACTTGGCGTCAGCCACCGCCGACTTGGGGCCAAGTGCAGTCTTCCATCGCTTTTTACAGCGACGATGGCGGCCACACTTGGCAGGCTGGAGCTAAGTTGACGCACGACGCCTCGGACGAATGCGAGGCCGTGGAAATGGCCGACGGCTCTCTGTACATGACGCTGCGCAGTCGCAACGAACGCCGCTGCCGGGGCTGGTCGCGCAGTCGCGATGGCGGCGCAACTTGGTCTGCGGTCGCCTACGAGCCGGCCCTGCCCGAACCCTCTTGCCAGGGTAGCATTGTGCGCCTCGACGATGGACGCATCTTAATGGCGCATCCCAGTAAGCCCGACGAGCGCGCCGAGTTGACCTTGCGACTGAGCGGGGACCAAGGTCACAGTTGGCCCATAGCGCGAGTACTTGAGCCGGGTGCGGCTGCGTACTCCGATTTGGCGGTGGCTCCCGACGGGCAGGTTTTGTGTCTGTACGAGGCCGAGCGCTCTGGCTGTTTGCGCTTGGCTCGCTTTGAGCCGACGTGGATTGAAGGAGGGCCTTAAGCGTCAGTACATCACCGGAATGACATTGCCCACTGTGCCGGTAAACGCGTCGACTACTAGCCACAGACCTCCGGTGGCGAATTGACCGACGATCAGGCCGAGAAAAAAGGGGCGGATTTTGTGGTATAGACCGACGCCGCCGTAGCGCAGGATGGCGAGTTTGATCAGCCAGGCCAAAAAGACGGAGAACCAGATGTAGCGCATGGTCCACCCGGCGCTGACGGCAAAGCCCAGCGGGTGGAAGGGCCACCACATCAGGCGCTGGCGGGCGATCATGAGGAGGGCCATGACCAAGCCGCCGCTCAAGGTCCAGAGCCAGCCATCGACGCTGACTGCGGAGGGCTCGCTCAATTTGCGCAGGGCGAATCTGGAGGGATAGCTCGGGAAGCTCTGGCCGAAGAACTGGCTGTGGAGATTGACCCCGCCATAGTCATAGGCCAAGTGGAGGGTGTAGTAGATGGAGACGGCCAAGGTGATGAACATGGCGCCGGCAATGCCCCACAGGAGCCGGCGCCGGTTGCCCGCGGTCTCGCTGGTCAGGCGCAGGCCGTTGGACAGGGGCGCCATCATGAAGACCAGCAATTCGCCGACCCAGATGAGGGAGTAGGCCGCGGCCACCATGCCCTTGGCCCCGAGGGCCGGGACGCCCACCGCGGAAACCACGAAACCGAGGGGCACCATGGCCGGGCTCAATGTGGGGATGCCGGCCTCGACAATGGCGCGCGTCAGGCCGATGAAGATGACCAGGGCCGAAAAGACGAACAGCGGCGCGACCCAGGCGGGAATGCCGCTTTGCCACAGCCAGAGGGTCATGCCCGCGGTGCCGACGAGAAGCCCCAACAGGGCGCTGCGGTAGGACATGATCTCATCGGCGTCGTCGACCGGGGCCTTCCTCGACAGGGCTTGGTGCCACACCTCGGCTAGGTGGTGCCGCCCCACCCACAGGCCCGCCCCCACCATTACGATCAGGGCCCCCATCATCTGGTGGCCGGTCACTGGACTGCTCCAGGGGCCGAGGGTGGCCTGCAGGGTATCGATGCCCAACAGGCCGAGGACGTGTTGTTGCAGCGTGTAGATTAGGAGGAAGAACCACAGGCTGAGCGAGAGGGTGGAATTGATGAGGAAGGAGAAGCCCAGCATGAGGAAATTGAGGTTGACCGGCAGATTGGTGCCGAGGAAGGACACGCTGGTTTTCAGCCCGATCTGGGCCACGGAGGGGAAATAGTGGTGCAGGGCATTGAGGCTGCCGACCAGGAAGGGGATGGCAAAGCCGATCCACATGAGCCTGTTTTTAAAAAAGGGCTTGAGCAGGGAGGGCCGGCCCTCGTCCTCGATCATGGCTAGGGCCACCTGGGCCAGGGGATAGGCTAAACGCTCGTGTTCGACCCACTGGCGGCGCAGGATCACGGCAATGGAGATGAGGGTGAGGTACAGGGCGGCGTAGAACAGCAGCCAGTAGCCCAGGGGGGGCAACCAGCTGGCCCAGGGGATGGCCGTGGTGCCGATACTGCCTTCGTAGAAACCGCGCACGGCCTCGGGGTCGCCCATCAGCATCCATTCGGTGAGATGGGGATGGACGACTTCGGCCCATTTGTTCTCGGCCGAGGCGTAGTAGTAGGTCCCGGTGATCATGGGCAGGAGCATGCCGGTCACGCCCCGGGTGGGGATGGCCGCGGCGACCATCATCATAATGGCGATGGTGACCAGTTCGCCCCATTGCAGACCCCATTGCCGCTTGGGCAGGGCCAGTACCACGTGGACGGTAATCAGAAGAAAAAAAAGCAGGCAGTACGCCGCCGGAGTCGACGAGGAAAAGCCCATGGGCGTGCCCTTGACCAGCATGGTGGTATGGGGCACGCCCAAGGCGATGGCAACGCACAGCAGGGCGCCGAGAAACAGGCCGCGGAAAGTGATGTGGGCGTCGGGGCGTTCCCGGGCCCGGGGCGCGGAGCGTTCGGCGAGACGGGCCCGCAGACTGGCGGGGATTTCTTTTTTCAAGCCGGATGCCTAGATTGCAGTCGCTCGGTGGGCTGAGCACGGGGATTTTGTGGAGGCCAAGCCCTGGCCTATCTTTGTCCCAACCTATGTTTTCCAGCCGAAGCTTGTCAATGCCTTGTCGGGCCCGACGGACCACTTAGAAAAGAGAGGGCGGAGATGACCGACGCGAGGGAATCCGCAACCCCCCCAACACAGAAAAAGCCCTTTGATCGCATCCTAGGGCACCAGTACACCGTCTTCGACGGGCTGGCCGGGATGCAGGTGGAAGACATCTACCAAGATCAGCGCGGCCTGCTGTGGATCGCCACGGCCGACGGCGGCGTAAGCCGGTTCGACGGAGCGCATTTCGATACCTTTGGCCTGTCGGATGGACTACCCACTCTCACGGTAATGACCATTGCCGAGGACCAAGACGGGCGACTGCTCTTCGGTACGCTCGGCGGTGGGCTGGCGGCTTACGACGAGCGTGGCTTTCAGGTGTACACCACCGAGCACGGGCTGCCCTCCAACGACATATTGGGCCTGCAATCCCAAGCCGATGGCTCGATACGGGTTCTGACCAGCGCAGGAATAGGCTGGTTCGCCGAGGGGCGGTGCGTAGAGCGCGTGACAGAAATTGCGGGTCAGCCCATAGGGCGGATGTTCGACATGGCCACCGACGCAACGGGTACGACGTGGCTGGCGACGCTGAAGTGGGGGGTCATTAGCCTAGACGGTCGGCGCATGAGTGCGGGGAACGGCGCGATGCAGTGGCCGTGGAAATTCGCCCAAGACGCCTCCGGCCTGCTGTGGATCGCCTTTCGCTACATTGGCACCGAAGCCGTTATAGGCCGCTATGATCCAGATAGCCAACAACTCGACCTGATCAATGCGGACGCAGCTATCGAAGGGACGGAGGCCGTAAATCACGGCACGCGCCATGTGCGTTTGGACGCTAGAGGCTGGCTGTGGATGACTCGCCGGGGCGTGCTAGTGTACGACGGAGAGGAGTGGCATCCCTTTTCCGCTGGCTTGCCGGATATTCACTTTTCGGATGCGCGGCTGACCTACGCGGACCGCGAAGGAAATATCTGGGTGGGGCTTTGGGGCGGCGGGCTGGTTTTTTGCGATCCGGTCAGCGTCCAGCTATACACCGAAGCCGACGGTCTGCCCGATAGCGGGGTCCACCAGCTAAGCGAAGATCACCAAGGCCGGATCTGGATCGGCACGATGGGGGGCTTAGCCTGTCTTGAAGACGACCGGATTCGCCCGGTGGAGACCGGGCACAAGGTCACGGCGTTGGCCATAGACCGCGAGGGGCAAATCTGGCGCGGGAGCCCCGAGGACAAAGTAATTAAAGGGGTGGGGGAAGAGGCCCAAGTGATCGAGGTGGCAAAAGACCACAACGCCGAAGAAATCATGCTGTACCCAGACCGAGAAGGGCGCATAAGGGTCGGCACTTCCGGGGGATGCTTGGGCAGGATAGAAGACGACCGCTTTATAGCCGAGCAGCAGGGACCTGATTATTGCCGAGTCGCGTTGCAGGATAGCGAAGGCACCTTGTGGATCGGTAGCTATGGGACAACGCCGGCTCTGTACTATTACAAAGACGGCCATTTCCACGCGTCTGACATGGCCGGGATAGAAACCGTCGCTTATGTGAGTGCATTGTGTGAACATGAAGATGCGCTTTGGGTCGGGACGGCCAACGGCCTTTTCTCCTTTGACTACCGCGCTCAGCAGGTGCGTCGGTTTACGGCGGACCAAGGCGATCTTTCCGTCAATAGCATCTTGGCTCTGGTAGCTGATCCCCAGCAGGGATGTCTGTGGATTGGGACGAGCGGTGGGGGCGTGCTGAAGTACGATGGTCGGGGGTTTCAGAGCATCCGTTTGGGCAAGTCTACCTTGGAGAATATCGTCGAGGCCATCCTGCCCGATAGCCGGGGCCGGTTGTGGTTTGGGACGAGGGCGGGGCTGATTGCGTACCAGCCTGGCGATACGCCTCCGGGTATCGTGATCCGCCAAGTCGTGGCGGGGCGTCTCTTGGAGATGCCCCAAGCCGTGTCCTGCCCGGATAGCACCCCCGAGATTCAGTTTCACTTCCAGGGCCTCAGCTTCCGGAGCGGGGCCGAGCAGATGCGCTACAGCCATCGGCTCGTCGGCTACGACCCGGCAGAAGAGTGGAGTGCGTTCACTCCTTCCAACAGAGTGTCGTACCACCGCGTACCGGCTGGCCAATTCCGCTTTGAAGTGCGGGCCTTAGATCGGGATGGCCTCATGTCGGAAGTCGCCACTCTCGATGTACAGGTGTTTGCCGACGAGAAGAGCGTACGCCTTCAGCGCTTAGAACACATGCTGAGGGATGCGGGTCAGGACTTTCTCAGTCAGAGCCCAGCCATGACCGAGCTCTTAGAGGGGATCGAGCAGATGGCCGATACCGATATGACGATGCTGGTGCTAGGCGAGACTGGGGTGGGCAAGGGCGTACTCGCTCGTAGGATCCACAACCTGAGCCAGCGCCGAGGGCACCCCTTTGTCGCGCTCAATTGCGGCTCCCTGCCCGCTGGGCTGATCGAGAGCGAGCTGTTTGGCCACGAGCGAGGATCTTTTACTGGCGCAGTGAAGCGGCATATCGGCTGTTTTGAACGAGCTAACTACGGCACCTTGTTCCTCGATGAAATCGGCGATCTGTCGTTAGAAGTCCAACAGGCACTGCTCCGCATTCTGGAGAATCGCTACCTGACGCGCGTCGGCGGCGAGAAGTCCATCCCGGTGGATGTGCGGGTGATTGCGGCGACCAACAAGGATCTGAAACAGGTGATCCGGGCGGGGACGTTCCGGGAAGATCTGTTCTACCGCTTGAGCGTGTGGCCGGTGAAGCTGCCGCCGCTGCGGGAGCGTCGAGAGGATATCCCGGTCTTGGCGGCGGATTTTGCGCGCCGGTATGCCCAAAGTCTGCAGCGACCCGTGCCAGCTTTGGGCGACGGAGTGGTGAAGCATTTGCAGGCGTACGCGTGGCCGGGGAATGTGCGCGAGTTGGAGCATCTGATCCGGCGGGCAGTGGTGCTATGCCAAGGGGAGGTCATTCAGGTGGAGGATGTGCCGCTGGCTGCTGAAGACGAGGCCACGGAGGGGCCTCTTGAGCCGCCGGCCGCCGCTCCGGTTGAAGCCGAGTTCAAGGCCGAGAAACAGCAAATCGTGGAGGCGCTCCAAGCCGCCGAGGGGAAGATCTATGGAGAGCGGGGGGCGGCGCACTTGTTGGGCATGAACCCAGAGCGACTGCGTTCCCGCATGCGCGTGTACGGGTTGCGACGACCGAAGAAAGGGCCTTAAAGGGGAGGGCCGCGGCCGGCCGGAGCCACGGCGCTGTTGGGGTTAAGTCGTATTTAATACGAAATAAGTCGTATTTAATACGGGAAAGTCGTATTTAATACGGAATTACTTTAGATCACCTTGTAACGACGACGGACATCACGCCTAATAAAAAGAAGTTTCACGCTATATAACCACTATGTTTTCCAATCCTTTAGGGTCCATCCTAAAGGATTTTTTTGTGCGGGATCTGCTGTGTGGCACGAAGTATGCTATATATAGAATTGATGCTTGTTGCCAAGCGTGCAGGCGACGCCAACAGATCATCTCGCAGCCACCCCCCAACTCTTGGGGCAAATATTCCATCCATCCATCTGAAAGGAGATGCGTGTATGAACTCTTCTTACTCAATCCATCCATCTGAAAGGAGATGCGTTATGAACTATCGGTCGATACTGATCGTCTGCTTGGCAACGCTGGGGCTGGCCGTGGCTAGCTGGGGGCAAGTCGGCGGTAAAATCGCATTTATATCCGACCGCGAGGGGTACGGTGACGTGTGGATTATGAATGCGGATGGGAGCGATCCCATAAACCTAACCCAAGGCCGGGAGTGCGCTAGCCCGGCTTGGTCTCCAGATGGCACGCAGATCGCCTATATTGCCAGTGGTGAAATCTGGTTGATGAATGCCGACGGCAGTAATCCGCAACAGGTGACAGACGATGCAGTCGATAAAGCGAGGCTTTTTTGGTCTGAAGACGGGAGTAACATTTACTATATCGCCGTCATGACTTTGCCGATTCCAGACGAGTGGGACGGCCCTGATGCGTTTGTTACGGCGCTGGACGGCAGTGGCGCGTCGCCTGTGGACTGGAGAGAGGTATATAGCCGCTTCCTCCCTGGTGTTTCTCCAGACGGAACCCTACTAGCAACCGTCTCGTTGTGGGATGGAGGGGGCCATAAGCATGTCAATTTCTACATCCGCACCAGTGCCAGTGATCACATGCACCCAGGTTATCTCCTACCTGAATCACTCCAGAATAAACTGATATACACCGAACCCTACGAAAATTGGCGAACGTTTCCTACTTGGTCGCCCGATGGCATGAGAATAGCCTTCTCTGGTTTTCTCGATTTCATGGGTCAGTTTGAGATTTGGGCCGCTGATACAGACGGGGACAACTGGGTCGACCTGACCAACGGCTTAGGTGGACACTCTCCTGCTTGGCGACCGGTGCTTCCTGCTGCTACTAGTGTCGAAGCCCAGTCGTGGGGACGGATCAAAGCGCTGCGTTCAGAGGGTACCCGTTAATCGCGTCTCGTCCGTAGGGGCGGCTTGAGGACCGCCCCTACGCCAACCCTGTCTTATCCGGTCCACTAATTAATTCGTCACGTCCTCCAGCGGCCACATAGAGCCGCGTTGGGGACCGGCTAAACGCACACTCTTCGACTCTGGAGGTACCATGCGCCACTTGCTATTCACTATTGGCTTCTTGGCGGCTCCACACGGGGCTTTTGCTCTAACGTGGGATTTCGACGATGGCTCTACCTGGGGCTGGACCGCCCGGGAAAGTGGTCATAGCAATGTAACTTTTATTAATAGAGACCCACTACAGAGCGAAGTCGTCGATGGCGTCTGGCGCATTGCACCCGTGCCCGGTCGAAGGCCCACCGTTCGATTGCGCTCACCGTTGATCGGGGAAGACTCGGCCCTGTTCGACCGCCTCACCCTACGGCTACGCCTCATACACCATAGCCCCACCGAGGAACTATTCGTGATGAACTGGTCCAATGCCGAGAAAAGACGCCGCCCTGTCTCTGGCACAAAAAGAGTATTTGGTACGGGACGTCGGCAATCCTATCCCCTCGAATGGGAAGAAATCACCATAGATCTACGCGCCTTGGCAGAAGCAGACACAGAATGGGAGATCACCTGGCAGGATACTCTCTTCAATTTTGATATAGAGATGGTGTTATATCGGGACTCGCAGGACGTGGATAACCATCCAAAGTTTTTAGAAATAGACTGGATCCAGCTGACCGGGGCCGAAGAGTTGGCGCAGGGGGAATTGTCGCCTAGGGATATCGGTGTGGAGTTGGAGCCGCCCGGCACGCTGTTCGCCGCCCCCGACTTTTTTCCGCTCGGAAAGGGCATCGGCACCCCAAGCTATCGGCGAGCATCGCAAGGTGCGGTGGGCGACGTAGACGGCGATGGCGATGCGGATCTCGTGGTGCTCTGGGACCGCCTCGTGGACCGCGAAAGCCAACTGGGCTGGACGGTGGCATCCAACGACGGGCTAGGCGGCTTTGAACCCACCCAAGAGGTCACTCTCTCAACCACCGCATCCTTTGACTCCTTTCCAATCATGGACCTCTGGGGAAGCGACTTCGACGGCGATGGACTCCTAGATCTGGTCGTTGCCGAAAGAGGAATCGTCGAAGTGTGGTACAACTGGGGCGACGGCTTTGATCCCGCTCTGCAACTGTTCGACGTCTGGCCCATTGGCTTGGTCGATGGCGACGGCGACGGCGATGTGGACCTGTTAGTCGGGGGGTATGACGGCGAATCGTATTACGCGACCTTGTGGAGCAACGACGGCTACGATTTTGTCAGCAGTGATACATTCTCCCCCGACAGAGAGAAGCTGTGCCCCTATCTGCCCGACGGCCAACCCTTGGGCGAAGCCGCCAGCCTGTTGTGGAATGGGGGCTGCTTTGAGCCTCAAGACTTTTGGCAACTGACCCGGCCGTGGGCCGCCAGCCAAGAACCACCGCGCTCTTTCGAAGCCGGGGTCAATCCCTATGCCCTGCACCTACTGGCTGATCTCGACGGCAATGGGATGGTGGACCTACTCGGCTCCCCTGAGAGCATAGATAGGTTCGGTGAAACCGACTACTACGGCTTGGCTCTGTGGCGTCTGGACGCCTCGGGCGTGTTGGCACGCCATTCCTTGCTCGACTGGAAGGCGTTCATAGCGCACGAAGCCACCGCCAGCGACCTCAACGGTGATGGCGTGCTCGATGTGGCTATGGTCGCTGGCAACTTGAGCATCGGTCGTCCGGCTCTATTGGTGTGGCTCGGCCAGCGCAACGGCGCACCCGTCCTCGAAGGCTACTACCCCCTGTCAGGCGAGGGCAATCAGGTGCTCACCGGCGATGTCAACGGCGATGGCAACACCGATCTGGTCGTGCTGGGAACGAATCCGGCCAGCGGCCTCGGTGGCGTCTTCGTCTTGATCAACCAAGGCACCCCGGCCACAGCCGTGACGGTCGAGACGGCCACGCCCACGACCTTTGCCCTCGGAGCCAACTATCCCAATCCGTTCAATCCCGCCACGACCATCCCCTTGGCCGTGCCCGCCGGAGCCAAAAACGTGGACTTAACCATCTACAATGTCCTGGGGCAGCCGATGCGCCGAGTGTGGACGGGGCCGCTGCCGGCTGGCGAGCATCGGCTGACTTGGGATGGCCGGGATGCGCAGGGTCAACCTGTTGCCGCTGGGGTCTATGTGTATCGGTTGCAGGTGGGCGACCAGACGCGCACCCGCAAGATGGTCAAAATCGAATAGACGATAGGGCTTGGAGGTGGGGGAGCTAAACCGCACGACTACAAACTCTGGAGGTAAACAATGCGCCGCGTTCTCTTTGCAATGTTGCTGGTGGCGGCTCCACACGGGGCCTTTGCCTTAACGTGGGATTTCGCCGACGGCTCCACTTGGGGCTGGACCGCCCGGGAAGGTTTTCATAGCAATACAAGAGGCAGTCTCGAACCACTACAGAGCGAAGTCGTCGATGGCGTCTGGCGCATTGCGCCCGTGCCTGGTCGCAGACCCACTGTTCAATTGCGCTCACCGTTGATCGGGCAAGACTCGGCCCTGTTCGACCGCCTCACCCTACGGCTGCGCCTCATACACCATAGCCCCACTGAGGAACAATTCTCGATGATTTGGTCCAATGCCGTGAGCCACCCTGACTCTGACACAAAAGGAGTGTTTAGTACGGGACGTGAGCAATCGTATCCCATCGAATGGGAAGACATCACCGTAGATCTACGCGCCTTGGCAGAAGCAGACACAGAATGGGCGATCACCTGGCAGGATACTCTTTTTAATTTTTTTATAGACATGCTGTTATATCGGGACTCGCAGGACGTGGACAACCACCCAAAGTTTCTAGAAATAGACTGGATCCAGCTCACAGGAGCCGAAGAGTTGGCGCAGGGGGAATTGGTGCCTAGGGATATCGGTGTGGAGTTGGAGCCGCCCGGCACGCTGTTCGCCGCCCCCGACTTTTTTCCGCTTGGAAAGGGCATCGGCACCCCAATCTATTGGCGAGCATCGCAAGGCGCGGTGGGCGACGTAGACGGCGATGGCGATGCGGATCTCGTGGTGGCTTGGAACCGCCTCGTGGACCGCGAAAGACAACTAGGCTGGACGGTGGCGTCCAACGACGGGCTAGGCGGCTTTGAACCCACCCAAGAGGTCACTCTCTCAACCACCGCATCCTTTGACTCCTTTCCAATCATGGACCTCTGGGGAAACGACTTCGACGACGATGGACTCCTAGATCTGGTCGTTGACGAGAACGGAATCGTCGAAGTGTGGTACAACTGGGGCGACGGCTTTGAACCCTCCCTGCAACTGTTCGATGTCTGGCTCGTTGGCTTGGCCGATGGCGACGGCGACGGCGATACGGACCTGTTGGTCGGGGAGTACGACGCGTTGTCCCGAAAAGTGGTTCTATGGATCAACGACGGCTACGACTTTGTCCGCGGCGAGGAATTCATCCTCGACAGCGGAGAGCATTTCCCTGCCTACCTACCCGCCGGGCAACCCCTCGGCGAAGCTGCGAGCCTGTTGTGGTACCAGGCCCAGGGGCCTTGGCAACTGACCCGACCGTGGGCCGCCATCCCAGAACCACCGCGCTCTTTCGAGGCCGCGGTCAATCCCTCCGCCCTGCACCTGATGGCTGATCTCGACGGCAATGGGATGGTGGACCTACTCGACTCCCCCAAAGGTTTTTTCTTCTTCGGCAACCACTACTACGGCTTGTCCCTGTGGCGTCTGGACGCCTCCGGCGTGGTGGCACGCCATTCCTTGCTCGATTGGAAGGTGCTCCCGGCGCACGCAGCCACGGCCAGCGACCTCAACGGCGATGGCGTGCTGGATGTGGCTATGGTCGCTGGCAACTTGAGCATCGGTCGTCCGGCTCTATTGGTGTGGCTCGGCCAGCGCGACGGCGCACCCGTCTTCGAAGGCTACTACCCCCTGCCCGGCGAGGGCAATCAGGTCCTCACCGGCGATGTCACCGGCGATGGCGACATCGATCTGGTCGTGCTGGGAACGAATCCGGCCAGCGGCCAAGGCGGCGTCTTCGTCTTGACCAACCAAGGCACTCCGGCCACAGCAATAGCGGCCGAGGCGGCCACGCCAACAGCCTTTGCTTTAGGTGCCAACTATCCCAATCCGTTCAATCCCACCACGACCATCCCCTTGGTCGTACCCGCCGGAGCGAGGAACGTGGACTTAACCATCTACAATGTCCTGGGGCAGCCGATGCGCCAGGTGTGGACGGGGCCGCTGCCCGCTGGCGAGCATCGGCTGACTTGGGATGGCCGGGATGCGCAGGGTCAACCCGTCGCCACTGGGGTCTATGTGTATCGGTTGCAGGTGGATGATCAGACGCGTACCCGCAAGATGGTCAAAATCGAATAGACGATAGGGCTTGGAGATGAGGGATCTAAACCACACGACCACAAACTCTGGAGGTGTATTATGCGCCGCGTTCTCTTTGCAATGTTGTTGGTGGCGGCTCCACACGGAGTCTCTGACTTAACGTGGGATTTCGCCGAGGGCTGGGCGGCACAGGAGAGTTCCGCAACGGCTACCATGGTGAGCAGCGAAAGCATGGTAGCGAGTCCTCGTTTGGACGCAGATAGTACTCAGAGCCAGCCATCGGTTGTGATCATCACCGGCGAAGTCCGGGATCCTCGCTCGCGGGAAATCACATTTAGGTACGAATCGCTGTCGGCGCTGGAAAGCCCCGAGCAGCGCGTCGCGCTCGACAGCTTGGATCGCTTCGCCCTTGAGCTGCCTGTCGTCCGAGGGACCCTCGTCTGGGGGTATTTCGAAGGCGGGCAGCCGAGATGGAAATGGGTACAGTGGTTAGGATCGTTCCTTTTCGAGCGCAAATTCCTGACTCTCTTCGTCGAACCCGGCGACAGTCTGCACGTGGCCGTGGAGGAGGGCTTTTTCGTTCCTTCCTATTCGTTCAGCGGCTCCAACGCAGACAACAGCCGCTTCACTTCCGAGTGGTTTCCGCGCTTCCAATTCTTCCACCTCGATTACGAGGGTCTGGAGTTGGAAGAGTTTTCGCGCCGCATGGAACAGCAGCGGCGAGATCAGTTCGAGTTCTTGGCCGCAGGGCGCGAGCGATATGCGCTGTCTTTAGGGTGCATCGACTATGTGACAAACTACGTCAACTATATGTGGGTCAATGAGATGATGTCTTACTCGACGGCTTACCGCTTTGCCAACAAACGCAAGAACAGAGACATCACCCCAGAGTACTACGACTTCCTGCAGGAATTCCCCCTAGTGGACGAAAAGGCCATAGGCGTCTGGCATTATCGCGAGTTTGTGGAGAGGACCTTGGGCTAGGAAGACCATAACGAGTTCGAATGGAGCCCCCCCAAGCTATCCAAGCGGTACGATCTATCGGGTTTGGAGTTGTCGGAGGAGATCCAAGCGCAACTCGACTCCCTGTACGAAAAGGACGGCCGACAGCCCGTGCTGTCGAAAATGGTCAATTTGTCCGTGGTTGGTGTTTCAGCGAGTGCCCAAGTGCAACTCGATTCTCTGTACGAAAGGGATGGCCGCTGGCTCAAGCTGTCCGAACTGTACGATTTATCGGCGTTTGGTGTTTCGGAAAGTGCCCACGCGCAACTCGACTCTCTGTACGAAAAGTCCGCTAGGGCTCTCAACGTCTACCCAAGTGAGGAAGAGAAGCCTAGGGCGGATACGACGGACGGAGAGGTGGTGTTCCATAAGCCTTTCTCAGTACCGTGGAATTCCCTAACCAAAGAGCCACTCAAGCTGTCTGCAAAGCTCGATTTATCGGGCTTGGGGCTGTCGGAAGCCGCTCAGGCCCAGCTCGACTCGATGTACGAACATCGCCAACCGCTCGGGCTGTCGGCGAAGATTGATCTATCGGGCTTGGGACTATCGGAAGCCGCCCAAGCGCAACTCGATTCGATCTATGCCGAAAAAGGACACTGGTTTGGGTCTAAATACAACTTGGCCAAAGAAAAACTGGAGGGGAGAGTGCTCTACTGGTTTTTAGCCGGAGAGCTGATCAATACGCTCAAGCGCGGTGGCAGTGAAGGCTTTGCGGCGGCCCAGCGCAAGTGGGAAGAGTTCCAACAGATCAACCCGTATCCGGAATACAATGAGGCCGTCCTAGTGGCTCTGGCTACCGCCATGAAGCTACAACCCGGACAAGCCGCCCCCGACTTTACCCTCGACGACCTCGACGGTCAGCCGGTATCGCTGAGCCAGTTCAAGGGGCAGGTGGTTCTGCTCGACTTCTGGGCGAGTTGGTGTGTCCCGTGTATCGGCGACCTACCCTATCTCCGAGAAGTCAAGGAAAAGACGTCTGGCTGGCCGGTCGTCTTCCTCAACATATCGCTGGACGCGGATGAGGCTGCTTGGCGAGAGGCGATTGACAAACACGAGATCAAAGGCGTCCACGTGCGGGGGGACGGCTGGGGTGCGGACGTGGCCAAGTCCTACCAAGTGATGGGCATTCCTTCGTATTACTTGGTGGACTCACAAGGGCTGATCGTGGAGGATTCTGGCTTAAGGGGGAATACAGACGCGACGGTAGCGGCGATTGAGGCGAGCTTGTGAGAAGCCGTTTTAAGATCAATACGGTTTAATTAAGCACGACGCGCACCCGCAAGATGGTCAAACTCGAATAGGCGATAGGGCTTGGAGATGAGGCAGCTAAACCGCACGACCACAAACTCTGGAGGCAAACAATGCACTGTGTTCTCTTAGCAATTTTGTTATTGGCGGCTCCACCTAGCGCCTTTGCCTTAACGTGGGATTTTGACGAGGGCACCACTTGGGGCTGGACGGCCCACGAGAGCTACTTAGGCAATAACGGTGGAGTTAGTCCCACCACGGTGTACAGCGAAGTCGAAGACGGCGTCTGGCGCATTGCGCCGGTGCCGGTCGGTCAACGACCAGCCATTCGCTTGCTCTCGCCGCTGATTGGGGAAGACTCCGCCCTGTTCGACCGGGTCACCCTACGGCTACGCATCGTACACGATCGCCCCACCGAGGGGAACCTCCTGATGGACTGGTCCAATGTCGAGTCCAGACACCTCAGGAAGGAAGCAGGCGACCGCGGAATGGACAGCCGGGCGGGGTTTTATACGGGCCGTTATCAACTCTATCCCACGGAATGGGAAAACGTCACCATAGACATACGCGCCTTGGAGGCCGCGGCGGAAGCGAACCCAGAAGAAGAGTGGCTCGCGATCACTTGGCAGGACACCCTCTTCCACTTGCAACTAGACCTAAACTTAAACATCGACCCACAGGGCCCGGCCGATCATCCAGCCTTTGTCGAAGTGGACTGGATTCAACTGACGGGGGCCGAAGAGCTGGTGCTGGGGGAATTGCCGCCCCGGGAGATCGCCGTGGAGGCCGGGTCGCCCGGCGCGTTGTTCGCCGAACCGCGCTTTTCTGTGCTGGGCCAAGGTATCGGTGGCCCACTATCGCAAGGTACTTTGGGCGATGTGGACGGCGATGGCGATGCCGATCTGGTAGTGGTCTGGACACACTACACGGTGTCCCAGAGACGAGTACGATGACGGCCCAAGCGGGCTGGACGGTAGCGACCAGCGACGGTTTGGGCGGCTTGGTCCCCACCCGAGAGGTTCTCCGCCCAAGCCAAGGCGAGTTCGCGCCTATCATGGAGATTGCAGGGGGCGATTTCGACGGGGATGGGCTGCTCGATTTGGCCTTTCGGGAAGGTCTGACCCTCGAATTGTGGCTCAACCGGGGCGAGAATGGCTTTGAAACCATCCTCCAGCTATCCGACGTCTTTTCCCTTGGCCTAGCCGATGGCGATGGCGACGGCGATGTGGACCTGTTGGTCATAGAAGGCGACACGTGGTCCAACGTGACTCTGTGGATCAATGACGGCGCGGCCGGTTTTGCCCACAGTGATTGGTTCGCCCTCGACAGCGAAGAGGAGCTCAATCCTTTTCTGCTCGCTGGGCAACCGTTGGGCGAGGCCGTGCGCCTGTTGTGGAACCGAGTGTGCTACAAGCCCACGGGGCCTTGGCAACTGACCCAGCCGTGGGCGGCCAGCCAGCAGCCACCGCTGTTTTTTGAGGCCGCGGTCAATCCCTGTGACCTGTACCTACTCACCGATCTGGATGGCGATGGGGCGGTGGAGTTCGTCGGGACCCCTGAGCGGAATCTATACTTCGACTTTTTTGGTGCCACCACCCACCACGGTTTGGCGCTGTGGCGTGTGGACGCCTCGGGCGGGGTGGAACGCCACACCCTGCTCGGGCCGCAGGTGCTCGTGTCGGATGAGGGTGGGGTCCTTGCCAGTGACCTGACCGGCGATGGCCTGTTGGACCTGGCCGTGGTCGATGTCAACGTGGCCACCGGGTCGGCGCTGGTGGTGCTGGTCGGCCAGCGCGATGGGGTGCCCGTCGTCGAAGGGCGCTACCCCCTGCCGGGCATTGGTAGCCAAGTGCTCGCCGGCGATGTAAACGGCGATGGGGCGACCGATCTGGTGGTGCTGGGGCGGAGTGTGGAAGGCGGTCCCGGCGGGGCCTTCGTCTTCCTCAACCAAGGCGTTCCAGCCACCGCTATCGCGGCCGAGACGGCGGCAACGCCAATGGCCTTTGCTTTGGGTGCTAACTATCCTAATCCGTTCAATCCCGCCACAACCATCCCCCTTACCGTACCTGCCGGAGCCGGGGATGTGGACTTAACCATCTATAACATCTTAGGGCAGCCGGTGCGCCACGTGTGGGCGGGTCCGCTGGCGGCCGGCTCGCATCGGTTGACATGGGATGGCCGGGACGCGCAGGGCCAATCCGTCGCCGACGGAGTCTATTTGTATCGGGTGCAGGTGGACGAGCAGACGCGTACCCGCAAGATGGTCAAACTCGAATAGACGCCCTGACCTAAGAGGATTCGTCTGTTGTTGACCTTTGAGGTCTAAGCTCGACTATACTGTGACCGAAGTAGTGCAATTAGGAGTAAAAGGATGAAAGTTCTATTCGCGGTTCTGTTCCTCGCCACTCAAATTCCCCGCGCTGGCGCTATAACCTGGGAATTCGACGCAGCAGGAGACACCCAAGGTTGGACCGCCCGCGAAAGCTTCTACTCGGACGTCCCTACGAATACTCTAGCCCACTTGCGCTCAGAAGTGAGCGATGGGGTCTGGCGCATTGATATACCCCCCTTTGAGCGTGGGCGCAATCCGTCGCTCCAGTTAGTCTCTCCTCTTATCGGGCAGGATTCCGGTCTGTTTGATCGGGTCCGGGTGCGTCTTCGCGTGGTGCATACCGACCCGATTTTTGGTAGTTCTCAACTCCACTGGACCAATGCGCACAATCGCTTGACCCCTGGTTGGGAACCTCGTGAACAAGTAGATCGGAATGTCTTCTTCTGGGTTTTCCAGCAGCATGTCTATACCACGGACTGGCAGGAGATCGTCTACGCAGATTTGGAGACGAGGCCCTCCGAATTGAGCGGCAGGTTGGTCAACATCTTATGGGAAGGGGCATTGGACGACATACGGATCGATCTACAGCTATCTACAGCGGGCTCAGAGAATGCCTTGGTGCAGGGAGCAGACGAGGTGCCGGAGGCCGTGGAGATCGACTGGATACAGTTGACGGGCGTGGAAGAGCTGATCCAGGGCGAACTGCCGCCGCCCGCAGTAGAGTTGTCCGCCTCCTTTGGCCGCTTGTTTAACTCGCCCACTTTCCATCCTCTGGAGGTGCGACCGAGTACACAATTTGCACCGTTGCTGGGTGATGTGGACGGGAACGGGACGATAGACTTGGTTGCCCAGTGGGTTGCAAAGGTAAGAAAAGGCTGGCTCGTCGCGTTTGGAGACGGTTCAGGCGGATTTTCATACGGGTATGCGAAGACGGTGCCAACACCGAGGGGGTGGTCACGCATAAACGGTGGCGATATCAATAGAGACGGGTTGTTAGATATCGTGGTGTCAAACGGAGCGACCATCGAGGTGCTCGTCAATTATGGCGCAGAGGGTTTCACTGAAGAAGAGTTAGGCTCTTTCTTTTTCGACTACAAAACCTTTTCGTCTTTTGCCTTGGCGGACATTAATGGAGATGGCTACGAAGATATGTGGGGCCTCATGAACTTTGGCTTTGACGACGCCGACGTGCTGGTGCTGTTAAACGACGGCACGGGCCAATTTGGCTCGCAGAATAGCCTGTCGCTGAGCCCACAGATGGGGTTTCAGCCGTCCCGGTTCATAGAGGCGATAGGCGTGAGCCAAGTGCCAGGTATGTTGTGGCGGCCGCCTTTTGACAATCCGGGGGCGGGCTACAAGACGACGCATATCAATGCGGTCGGAGAGCTGGAGATTAGGTCTCTCCCCGTTCGGATAGACCATCTTGAACAGTCTAGCCTGCTCCGCTATGTGGGAGATTTTGACCGGGACGGGGATGTGGATTGGGCCACGGCCGATGTGAAAATTTTTGATAATAATCCGATGTTCAAAGGGCTGACCCTAGGGATCAACACGGACGATGGGGGCTTGGAGGAGATGCGGTTACACCGGGACGTGGTCCTCGTCGGCAGGGTCCTGTCCCGAGACCTGAACGGCGACGGTCGGCTCGATTTGGTTTTCGTCAACAGCGATTTTCGCCATCCCGGCGTCGTGGTTCACCTAGGTCAGGAGAACGGTCCACCACGACAGGAGGGCTACTACCCTCTCAGTGGACCGGGTGGGAGCATCGCTGCCGGCGACCTAGACGGCGATGACGATGTAGATATAGTAGTGTCGGAGTCGGCTGCTGTAGGGGGAGGAGGAGTGCATGTGCTGCTCAACACTACTTCGGACGAGGCCACGGCAGTCGCCGAAACAATAGGGGGATATCAGCCGGTTTCGTTTGTCCTTGGTGCCAATTACCCCAACCCGTTCAATCCGGCCACGACCATCCCCTTTACGGTATCCGCTGGAGCCGGCGATGTGGACTTAACCATCTACAACACGTTGGGGCAGCCGGTGCGCCAATTGTGGGCTGGTCCACTGGCGGCCGGTTCGCACCGGCTGACTTGGGATAGCCGGGACGAGTGGGGCCAACCCGTCGCCGCTGGGGTCTATTTGTATCGGTTACATGTGGGCGACCAGACGCGCACTCGCAAGATGGTCAAACTCGAATAGACGCCCCGACCCACCGACAACGCTAGCGCTATTAGATGTTTACACTTAGACGAGAAAAGTCTAAACCGACTATGCCCCGATCCCCCCAGCGTCTCCGCATCGCCGGATTCATCGGGCTCTCTGCGGTGCTCCATCTATCCTTGCTCTTCCTCTGGAGCGCCGACCAGCCGCTAGAGCACCGGCGACCCATATTATTGAAATTTGACAAAAGCCCACCGCCCGACCGCCGCCTCCTAGCTCGTCGGCAGGTGTCCCCGCAGATACAAAGACCTCTGGTGCGCCGTCCAGCGGTGCGACCGACCCCCGTGGCCGCGGTCCGCCCCGCCCCCTTAACCACCCGCCGCAACCTGCGTCAGGGCATGTCCATACCCCTAACCGTCACCGAGGCTCCGCCCCCTGTTTTGCCGACGGTTACTTCTTCTCTCCCGCCGACGCAACACATCGGTCCTCAGATGCGCACGGGCGTCGTAAAGGGGGTCCACCAGGAAGCAGAAGAGATCGACCTGAACATGGAATTGCTCGACGTGGATGCCCTCGACACGGGTCGCCATCGGGCGTTAGTGGTCGTTGATCCACGCGACCGGCGCGCGCTCAAGGGCTTCCTCTACCTATCGGGTGTCCACAGCGAAGCCCTCGAGCGCGCCGAATCCGCAGTGATGCCGCGCAGCGGTTTTGTCCGGCGGAGCGTCGCCGAGCGGCGCACCCTGCGGGGACTGGCCGACAAAATGAGCCAGCGCACGGGCGTGCGCACCCAAGTGCTCGACGGCATTGACTTGGACGATCCGCGCCTGCTGCAAGTGCCGTTTCTGCTGCTGACGATCAACTACGAGGTGGCGTTCACTCAGGCCGAAGCGAAAAATCTGGGGCGCTACCTGACGTCCGGGGGGTTCCTCTATACGGATATCGTCTCTGTGCCCCTAGAAATCGGCGAGGGCCTTGTGCACGATCTGCCGGCGTTGCGCGATTTCATCCGCCAGGCCTTTGCGCAGATAGGCTACGCCGAGGGCAAAGATTGGGCTTTTGTGCGGCTGCTGCCGGAGCACCCGCTCTATCATTGCTTCTACGACATCGACACCCTGCCGCGGGGCTTCTGGGACCTCAGCGACTGGTATTGGAACACTGCCACTGCGGGCCGCGCCGAACCGTCGCCCAATTACCTGGAGGGCATTGAGGTCGATGGCCGTCTAGTGGGGCTCTATTCGCAAAAGCGCTACCCAGATATGTGGGGGGGCGAGGCCGAGCGGCAACGCGAGTGGGATCGAGCCCGCAGCATTCTCGGTCGTTTTGTCGCCGTCGCGGACGAGTTCCCGGCCTATGACCTCGGCGTCAACATCTTGGTGTATGCCTTGACGCGGGAAGGCTCTTTGGCGCAGCAATTGGTGGCGGTGGAGTGAGCAACGCAAGGCTAAACCGCACGATCACAAACTCGGGAGGTGCATTATGCGCGGCATGTTCTTGGCCATTTTGTTGTTGGCGGCTGCACCCGGGGTTTTCGCCTTAACGTGGGATTTCGCCGAGGAGACCACTTGGGGCTGGGCGGCACAGGAGGGGGCCGGTGCCAGTATGGGTGGTACGGCAACGACGACGACGGTGCACAGCGAGGTTGCCGACGGCGTGTGGCGCATTGCACCGGCACCAGGCTCTCGGTACCCTAGCATTGAATTGCTTTCGCCGTGGATCGGCGAAGACTCGGCTCTGTTCGACCACGTCACTCTCCGGCTGCGTCTGATACACCATAGCCCTACCGAGGGGTGGCTCCAGATGTCGTGGTTCAATGCCGAGCGCAGACGCCTCTATGAAATGAACGAATTCATAGTACCGGGTTATATAGTGACTCCTCGTCCCGGTCCCGTCTTTACTACTGAATGGCAAGACATCACCATCGCGCTAGACCAAGAGGGTCTCGCTTGGCAAGACACTCTCTTTCACTTTGAGCTATACCTAGGGTTAAACAGCTATGCTGAGGGGCCGGAGGACTTTCCCGACTTTTTAGAAGTGGACTGGATTCAATTGACGGGGACCGAAGAGTTGGTGCTGGGGGAGTTGTCGCCTCGGGAGGTGGCGGTGGGGTCGGGGCGGCCCGGCGTGCTGTTGGCCGATCCCGTCTTTTCGCCCTTAGGTGGAGGAGTTGACAATTCAGGGATCCCGTTCTTCTCATATGGCGCGTTGGGCGATGTGGACGGCGATGGGGATGTGGATCTGGTGACGGCCGTGTCTGTCCATCAAGAAGACCTCTTGGTTGCCGATCAAATGCGCTTGACGGTGGCGTCTAACGACGGGCAGGGTCGCTTTAGGCCGACCCAACGGATCCCGCGCCAAGCCTCTTTATTTCAGCTCAAGGGCCACGACTTCAACGGCGATGGGCTGCTGGATCTGGTCCTTACGGAGGGTCTGATCACCGAACTGTGGCTCAACCGGGGCGAGGCCGGTTTTGAACCCATCCTGCACCTGCCCTTTGGCGTCCGGCTGATCGGTCTGGTCGATGGCGACGGCGATGGCGATGTGGATCTGGTGGTAGCAGCAGAAGAAGGCGAGTGGGAGGACGCGACGTCCTCCGCGACGTTGTGGGCCAACGACGGCGAGGGTGGCTTTGTCCAGGGGGATCGGTTGGTTCTGAACGGCTATGTACCCGTCCTGCCCGCCGGCCAACCCCCCGGCGAGGCCGTGCGCCTGTTGTGGAACCGACGGTGCGGCCAGCCTCTGGGCCCTTGGCGGCTGAGCCGTCCGTGGGCGGCCCAGCCGGAGCCGGCGCTTTTCTTTGAGGCCGCGGTCAACCCGTGCGCCCTACACCTGCTGGCCGATCTAGATGGCAATGGCCATGTGGATCTACTCGGCTCCCCGGAGCGGAATCTACGTCCCCGCGTCTACTTCAACACCTACCACGGGTTGGAACTGTGGCGCCTCGATGCGTCGGGCGTGGTGGCTCACCACACCCTGTTCGACTCCGAGGTCTTCTTTTCGGCTAGGGGCATCGCCCGGGACCTGAACGGCGATGGGCTGCTCGACGTGGCCCTGGTCGATATCAACTTGGCGACCGGTCCGGCGCTGGTGGTGTTGCTGGGCCAGCGCGACGGGGTGCCCGTGCTCGAAGGGCGCTACCCGCTGCTAGGCAAGGGCCGGCAGGTGCTGGCGGGCGATGTGGATGGCGATGGGGTCGATGATCTGGTGGTGCTGGGTATCAGTGCGGAAGCTGGGGAGGGGGTGGAGCCGGGTGCGGGCAACGATGGCGTCTTTGTCTTTATCAACCAGCGCGCTCCGGTCACGGCTATGGCCAGCGAGGCAGTGCAGCCTTTGGCCTTTAGCTTGGGAGCCAACTATCCCAACCCGTTTAATTCGAGCACGATCATTCCCCTGATAGTGCCAGCCGGAGCTGAGGACGTGGAATTAGCTATCTACAATGTGCTGGGGCAGCCAGTGCGCCAGGTGTGGGCTGGTCCGCTAGCGGCGGGCGAGCATCGGCTGGGCTGGGATGGCCGGGATGAGCTGGGACAGTCTGTAGCCGCTGGGGTTTATCTGTATCGGCTGCAGGTGGGCGAGCAGACGCGCGTCCGCAAGATGGTCAAACTCGACTAGACGATAGAGCTAGAGGTGAGGGATATAAACTGTCCCTATGACTTTGGAGGTGCATTATGCGCGGCATGTTCTTGGCCATCTTGTTGTTGGCGGCTCCACGGGGGGGGAGTGCCTTAACGTGGGACTTCACCGAGGATACCACCTGGGGTTGGACGGCCCAGGAAGGTTTCCTCGGCCGTCGAAGTGTACCGGCTCTCAACACGGTGCGCAGCGAAGTGGCCGACGGCATTTGGCGCATTGCGCCGGTGCCGGGCTCTTTGTCGTCCATTCGATTGCACTCGCCGCTGATTGAGGAAGACTCAGCCCTATTCGATCGGGTCACCCTACGGCTACGCATCATCCACCATCGCCCCACCCCAGGGGGACTCCAGATATGGTGGTTCAACTCCGAGGCCAGACGCATCAGGGCAGCGGACCCATCCGATTTCTGGGAGTCAAGGTTTGTTACAGGCCGTTGGCAACTCTATCCCACCGAATGGGAAGACATCACGATAGATATACGCGCTCTGGCTGCGGACCCAGAAGCGGAGCTCATCTGGCAGGACACCCTCTTTAATTTTCAGCTCGACTTGGAGTTAAACTACGACGCTGAGGGCCCGGATGACTATCCCGACTTTGTAGAAGTGGACTGGATTCAACTGACGGGGACGGAGGAGTTGCTGTTGGGGGAATTGCCGCCTCGGGAGGTCGTGCTCGAGGCGGGGTTGTCCAGTGCGTTATTCGCTGCGCCTAGCTTTTTCCCCCTCGGCGAGGGCATCGGGGTCAGAGGCTTTCTGAGACAATCGAGGGGCGCTTTGGGCGATGTGGACGGCGATGGCGATGTGGATCTAGTGGCAGTCTGGGAGCGCTATACGGACACCGGAGAAGAAGTATTGGGCTGGATGGTGGCGTCCAACGACGGGTTGGGTGGCTTTGTCCCCACCCGACAGTTCACGAGTTCAAGCACTGTCATTTGGGGGCTCTGGGGGAGCGATTTCGACGGGGATGGGCTCTTGGACTTGGTCCTTAACGAAGGTCCGAATATCGAACTGTGGCACAACCAAGGCGAGGACGGCTTTGCAACCATCCTGCAACTGTCCGGTGTCGAGTTCGTTGGCTTGGCCGATGGCGATGGCGATGGCGAGGTGGACCTGTTGGTCATAGATGACGACGAATCGTCCCACGCAATCCTGTGGCTTAACGATAGCGCTGACGGTTTTGTCCGCAGCCATCGGTTCGTCCTCGACGGCAAGGTGCGGCGCTTCCCCTATCTACCCGCCGGGCAACCGCTGGGCCAAGCTGTACGCCTGTTATGGAACCGAGCCTGCTATCAGCCCCAGGGGACTTGGCAATTGACCCGGCCGTGGGCGGCCAGCGCGGAGCCGCCGCTGTTTTTCGAGGCGGCGATCAATCCGTGTAATCTGCACCTGCTCGTCGATCTGGAGGGCGATGGGGCGGTGGATGTACTCGGCTCTCCCAAGCGAAACTTATACGGCGATACCAGCCACCACGGATTGGACCTGTGGCGTCTGGATGAATCGGGCGTGTTGGCACACCACTCCCTACTCGACTTGCAGGTATTTCCTTCGCATGCGGCCACGGCCAGTGACCTGACCGGCGATGGTCTGCTGGATTTGACCTTGGTTGATCGCAACTTGCTCACGGGTCCGGCGCTGGTGGTGCTGGTGGGCCAGCGCGACGGGGTGCCCGTCGTCGAAGGGCGCTATCCCCTGCCGGGCACGGGCACCCAGGTGCTCGCTGGCGATGTGGACGGCGATGGCGACGACGATCTGGTCGTGCTGGGACTCAGTATTGAAGGCGGTCCCGGCGGCGTGTTCGTCTATATCAACCAGGGCACCCCGATTACGGCCGTGGCCAGCGAGGTGGCGGTACCCTCGGCCTTTCGCTTGGGTTCCAACTACCCCAACCCGTTCAATCCAGCCACGACCATCCCCCTATCCGTGCCGGCCGGAACTGAGGCGGTGCGGTTGGCCATCTACAACGTGTTGGGTCAGCCGGTGCGCCAAGTGTGGGCAGGTCCGCTGGCGGCGGGCGAACACCGGCTGACTTGGGATGGCCGGGACGGGCAGGGGCAGCCTGTCGCCGCTGGGGTCTATCTGTATCGGCTTCAGATGGGCGAACAGACGCGCATCCGCAAGATGGTCAAACTCGACTAGACGCACGAATCTGAATCTGACATGCTAGAGACATTGCGCCAAAACTTAGCGGCTGGCTTGCAGCATTTGAGCGTCCGCCTGCAACGGGCCGGCACGATCGAGCGCCTACCGCACCACGAGTGTCCCGTACTGATCTTTTTCCACGGCTACAGCCTAGCCCACACCATCCGGCCGCTGGTCGTGGGACGAGCGCTGCGGGCGCGCGGCTACCCCGTCGAATTCGCCGGGATGGGACCCCACGCTGCCCGAATCGCCGCCGAGGGCTTTCAGGTGTACGCGGTCGACGCCTTTTTTGTAGGCCAGCATTCCGCCCATCACATAGGGACGGCCTACCTGATGTCGGAGCCCGAATTTGTCCACTCTCTCAACTTGAGCACCCCGACCGACCTCGACGTCGAGGCGATCCGCACCTTGCTCCACCGCAACCTGAGTCGCGGTATGCCGCACACCCGAGAGGGCAGCCGAATCGCCTTTGATCGGGCCGCTTCCTGGAACTGGCTCTACGACCACGAGCCCGCGTTTTTTGAAAGCGATTATCGCGCCCTCGAAGAGAGACGCCGCCATTTTTTCCAGCACGCCAATGGCCACATCGCACTGCATCGGGATCGTCAGCGCTACCGCCTCACCTATACCTATCGGCTCTACCCACCGACCTTGCCGCCAGACACCAAGGCCCAGCTCTTTCTGCCCTATCCCATCCCCAGTCCGCATCAGGGGGATATCGAGTTGCGCGCCTGTGTGCCAGACGACCTGCGAACTTGCTTGGTGCCGCAGGCCGGTTTTTTCTACGGCTATCCCATCCAGGTGGAAGAGGCCGCTTCAGCCTCGGTGGATTTTTCTTACACCTGTGAGTTGACCGTGCAGGGCCGCATAGGCCCAACGGCCTCGGCTTCGCTGTCGGCCTGCGAATACCGCCGCTACAGCGAAATCGACCCAAAGCTGGCGCGAGAAGCGGTAGTCAAAAACTTTTTTGCCGAACTGGACCTGGACGGCGTGGAAGATCCGTTGGAAAAGGCGCGTCGCATGTACGCCCAATTGGTCGGGGTCAAGCGCTTTAAAAAAACCAAAGAGCAATCGCAGGATCTGGCCTCTTCTATCCACGTGGTATTGAACGATAGCGGCGGCCACTGCATAACACTATCCAATGCGTTTATCGCCCTTTGTCGGCTACAGGGTATCGCGGCGCGTCAGAGTACGGCACCTTGGGACAAATCTATCTTCAGACAGAGCGCTTCGACGAGGCCGAATCCATGTATCGGAAAGCCCTGTCCGTGCAGGAGCGCTTGGGACACAAGCGCAACCAAGCCGCCGCCGCCGGCTATCTGAGCGTGGTATATCAGAAGAGCCAAGCGCACGAGCGCGCGACCGAGATGGCGCACCGATCGCTACAGTTGTTCGAAGAAATAGAGGATATGCAGGGCATTGCCTGGCAGGCGGGACTCTTAGCCGAGCTGTATTGTGCCGAGGGTTCGTTCGAGCGCGCCGAGCAAATGTACCGCAAATGCCTGATCTACCAAAAGAGCCTGGGCAACGACGAGGCCTGTGCTGCCGCTCACGTGTGGTTGGGCGCTATGTACTCGGCTTGGGGAAAGGGCTACGACGCGATATTGAACTGGAAACAGGCGCAGGAAATCTTCCGTCAACTGGGCCAGATAGAGCAAGCAGAGGACCTAGAAAAAATGATTGCGGGTAGCCCCCTATGAATCGACCTCCTGTGTTTTAGGCGGTGCTGCGCTGTGCCTCTGCTTCCTGAGATAACTTCCCTCCTAACTCACTTTAAACTCTTCAGAGGAAGGTTGTTCTATGGTTACTCCCTCCGCATCGGCAGTGAAATATGCGTTGCGATCTGGTGGATTGGTCGCGTTAGTGGCCCTGTGGTTGCTACATCCTTCGCGCCTCGGTGCCCTCACTTGGGATTTTACCCAGGAAGACGACGCCCAGGGTTGGGTGGCCTGGGAAAGTGACGCTTCGGGAGCAGTAATTAGAGCACCGCTGCATTCGGAGACGACTGAAGGTATATCGGCGCGTCTGGGAAGATGAATTGATCGAAATACGCCTTCAACTGTCTTTGTTCAACCATTCGAAGGTTGTGGAGGGACCGGGGGAAATCCCCGAGGCGGTGGAAGTTGATTGGATCGAGTTGACCCATGCGGAAAGGCCAGACTCAGAGTTCGCGCCGCCGAGAAGGGAAGAGCCGCATCCTGTCGGGACGCTCTTTGCTCTACCGCTCTTTTACCCGTTAGATCTGCAAGGATTGGACATAGGACAGCGCGGCAGGCCCGTAGCCGAGTTGGGAGATCTGGATGGCGATGGCGACATGGATATGGCAGCAGTATGGGAAGACTGGGATCCCAAGCCTAATTCCGGCAGGGCCGGTTGGCTGTGCGCGTTTAATGAAGGGGGCCGTTTCTCCCCCGAGGTACGCATAGAGCCATTTCCCAGAATCGGCCCCATACCCAGGCTGGTCGGTGCCGACCTAAGCGGCGATCAGCGTATGGAACTCGTGGTGGGCTTTGGTCATTCACTCGACATACTGGAGCATGCACCGGCCGGATGGTCGGTGGCACGACATGCAGATAGGGCGATCCCCTTGGGTATAGGAGATGTCGATGGGGATGGATACGAGGATATATGGTTGACTGAGCTGTACTCCAAGACCTCGGCGCGTGCCGTCATTTTGCTCAATGACGGTGAGGGACAGTTCGACGAACAAATGGCTCTGGCACCCGAATTGGGCGAGTTTGCTTGGTTCCCCATGCGTCTGATCTACCATGTTCCGGGCGGCCGAAAGACTGGATTACTTTGGAAAGGCCCCGATGTTGGCACCCCGCATGACTATATGGCGACCTATTTGGGTGAACATGGGGAAACCATTCAAGAGTATCTCAGAGTGGATGCGGCGGCGGATTTGATATGCTACGCGGGCGATCTTGATCGGGATGGAGATACAGATATGGTTGCGGGAAGGGCCGTCGCCTCTATGAATATGAGTCCTATGCTCACCGGGCTAGATCTTTTAATCAATCGAGGAGACGGCGTCTTGGACAAGGTTGCATGGTATGAAAGGGGTTTCGTGCAACAGGATGCGGTATTTTCCGACCTAAATGAAGATGGTCTCTTGGACGCGATGTTTGTAGATCGCGATTTCCGCCAGCCGGCACTCGTCGTCAGTATGGGAAGAAAGAACGGAATGCCACTCCGGGAAGGCCGCTATCCGTTGCAAGGGTTGGGCGGGACGATTGTGGAAGGCGATGTGGATGGAGACGGTGATCTAGATTTGGTAGTGCTGGAGAATGCCGTTCGTGGTGGGGGCAGTGGCATATACATCTTGTCCAACCAGACAAAACCGGACGATTAGACGAGAAAAATCCAAACCGACGATGCCCTTCTACCGACCATATCGATCTCCCTCTGGTCGCCGCGTCGCCGCATTCATCGGGCTCTCTGCGGTCCTCCACGTGTCCTTGCTCTTTCTCTGGATAGCCGACGAGCCACTGGATCACCGGCGACCCATATTGCTGAAATTCGACAAAAGGCCACCGCCCGACCGCCGGTTGTTGCGGCGACCCGTACCCCCGCAGATACAAAGACCCCTCGTGCGCCGTCCGACGGTACGGCCGACCCCGGTGGTCGCGGTCCGTCCCGCTCCCCTGACTACCCGCCACAACCTGCGTCAGGGCATGCCTATACCCCTGACGGTCACCGAGACACCGCCGCCCATCCTGCCGACGGTTACGGCTTCTCTCCTGCCAACGCAACGCATCGGTCCTCAGATGCGCACGGGCGTCGTAAAGGGGGTCCACCAGGAAGCCGAGGAGATCGACCTGAACATGGAACTGCTCGATGTGGATGCCCTCGACACGGGTCGCCATCGGGCGTTAGTGGTCGTCGATCCGCGCGATCGGCGCAATCTCAAGGGCTTTCTCTACCTATCGGGCGTCCACAGCGAAGCCCTTGAGCGCGCCGAAGCCAGTTCGGGTTTGGTGCGCAGCGGTGGGTGGTCGCGGAGCATTGCCGAGCGGCGCATCCTGCAGGGGCTAGCCGACAAAATGAGCGTGCGCACCGGCGTGCGCACCCAAGTGCTCGACGGCATCGCCTTGGACGATCCGCGGCTGATGCAGGTGCCGTTTCTGCTGCTGACGATTAAGGAAGAAGTCGCCTTCACCCAGGCCGAAGCTAAAAATCTGGGACGCTATCTAACGTCGGGCGGATTCCTCTATGCGGAGATTGTCTCCCAGCCTCTCCTCATCGCTGGCGGCCATCAGCACGACCTGCCGGCGTTGCGCGATTTTATTCGCCAAGCCTTTCAGCAAGTTGACTACACCGAACACAAGGATTGGTCTTTTGTGCGCTTGCCGCCCGAGCACCCGCTCTACCATTGCTTCTACGACGTGGGCACCCTGCCGCGAGGTTTCTGGGACATCAGCTTCTGGTATTGGAACACTAGGATTCGCGCCAAATTGTCGCCCGATTACCTAGAGGGCATTGAAGTTAATGGCCACATAGTGGGGTTTTACTCACAAAAAAACTACACAGACCTATGGGCTGGCGAGGCTGAACGGATCCGCGAGTCGGATCGGGCCGCCAACCTTATCGGTCGTTTTGACACGGGTGCTGATGAGCTGCCGGTCTATGACCTTGGCATCAACATCTTGGTGTACGCCTTGACGCGGGAAGGCTCATTGGCACGGCAATTAGTCGATGTGGACTGAGATGGGAGGGCGTCAGCGTGATACGCATTAACACATTGAACCGCTGTGGCGGGACGTTGACCATCGAACTCATGGGGTATATCAGTAAGCTGGAGTTCGACATCTTGTATGAGTGCCTGCAATCGCATGTCGAGGAAGGGGTAACGGAGGTCTGCATCGTGGCTAACGAAGTGCGAAGCCTCAATCCATTGCTCGAGCGAGAGGTGATCCGTTTGGGGCAATTGGGACCGACGTTGCGCTTCCAGCAACTCGCTCCTTCCATACAGACCACGTTAGAAAGCTGGGGTTTGGAGGCTTGGATAGATGATTAGGGCGATGGGTCATTGGCTCGGCTCGGTCGTGCTCTGTTGCGCTCCGGCAATGGCCGGCGAGTGGGTGCAGGCGGGAGCCGACGATTTCTCAGCCGGCCTCTTGTTGGGCACGGAGATCGACAGCTTGGGCCGGTTGACGCTGGCCTCCTTTCGCGGTGCGAACCTAGCCTTGGGTGCGACGGCCCTCTCCGGCCCGAACACTCTGAGTGGCCGCCGCAGCGTTACGGACGGCAATACCGACACGGAGTGGCGCTTCAACAATACGGCCGAAGTCCTAGGGGAGTGGATTCGGCTCGATTTGGGCGGCGACCGGGGCGTGAGCCGAGTGCGCATCTTCTCTGGCAAAACCATTGAACAGCGCCCGCTGTTCTTTTTGAAAGGCTACCGCCTCGAAGTGGCGCAGGAAGCCACCCCGGACGATTGGGTCATCGTGGCGCAGTGGGCGGAAAATCCCGACCCCATCGTCGATACCTCGGCTGATTCCACTTGGATCGAGACCGCTGCGGACGGCAGGCCCCTGCCGGTGCTGGGGCGCTTTGTGCGGCTGCGCATAACGCGCGAGGATCCGCCCAATTGGGTCACCGTGGGCGAGATCGAAGTGTTCGGCGAGGGATTTATGGGGGAAGGGTCGTTTGAGTCGGAGGTGTTCGACGCCGGGCAGCCGGTCAACTTTGGCCGGGCGCACTTTGCCGGGCAGGCGTCGCCGGGCACACTCTTGCGCTTGCAGTTCCGCACCTCGGCCGACGGCGAGACTTGGGAGCCGTGGCACCGGGTGCCGGCGTGGAATCTCGCAGAGGCTGGGGAGGGCGTTGGACTCAGCGAACCCGAGCCGGCGCAATTTTTGCAATACCGGGCAATCATGGAAACGCGCCATCCGCTCACCACCCCGGTCTTGGAGCAAGTGAAAGTGTCCTTTGTCGAACAGCTCTTTGCCAGGGAGGTCACGGGAGCCATTGAGCCGCGGCGGCCGGTCTTGGGTGCCGATACCCTGTTCACCTACATCCTCGACGTGGATATAGAGGCCCAAGACCTCGGCTTCGACCGGGTGCGCATTGGCCTGCCAGGCGATGTGCAGCAGGTGCGCTTTGACGGCGTGGCGCTGCCGGAAGACGGGTACTGGACGGAGTGGGACGACCGGGAAATTCGGCTGATGTTGGCTACGGAGCATCGCGTCCGGCGAGCGGGCCGGCTGGAAGTGGATTTTTCCTCGGCGCTTTTGCGCCCCACCCTCGCGGTGCGCGCTAGTATTGCCCTCGGCGACAGCACCAATTTCCAAAACGCCCGGCCCGCCGCCGAAGATGCTTGGACCCTCGTGGGACGGGGGTTTGCGTCCCGCCCCCTGTCCGCCGCTGCCGTTGCGGTGCGGCCCAACCCCTTTAACGCCGGCTCTGGTCCGGTGCACATTCAAATCGACTTGGCCAAGGTGCAACATCCGCAGGCCATGACTGTGGTCCTGTACGACCTGTCGGGCCGGCGAGTGCGCACCCTGTGGGCCGACCGGCCAGCCACTGCCGGGCGCAAGCGGCTGCAATGGGACGGCCGCAACGACGGGGGGCGGCTAGTTGCGCCGGGGCTGTACTTGTTGCGCGTTGAGATCGATGCTGATATAGACGATGTATGGACCGGCGCAGTGGGGGTGGTGTTCTAATGAGCGGCCGTCGCTGGATTCTTCTGATCGCCTTGGTTGGGCACCCCCTGTGGGCCGACCTGCCCGACGCCGAGCCTTCGCGCAATTTCCTGCGCCGCCCGCCCCTGAGCCAGTACGCCAATTACGGCGAAGATCTCTACCGGCCCTATCGCCGCGAAATTCGCCTGGAGCCGCGCTACGATTTCTTGGGCAATTTTCTCGCCGAGGGGTTCATGCTCTACCAATTGGACGAGCAACGGCCCGGCCTGAGCGAGATCACCAAAGGCACGCTCTATCGCTCGCTCAACAACCTAGTCATTGCCCACGACGCGTACGGGCCGTGGAATTGGGCCTTGACCGTGGGCGACGAGGTGCGCACGGAACTCACCCCCATGACCTTCCGGCAGGCCGGCTTTAATGGCCTGCGCTGGGATGTGATCTTTCCGGCCAATAAGATCACCTTGCTCACCGCGCGCGGCTTTGACTCGTCGCTCTTTCCCACGCTCAGTAGCTTTTCCTCGCCGGTGGAACAAGGGCGCGGTAGCCTCACCGATTTTCTCTCGCTGAAAGAGCAAAACCCAGTGTACAACTTCGCCGGGCACTGGCAGACCCGAGTGGGCGATGTGCTCCGCTTTGGTGCCACCTTTGTCAACCAGCACCAAGTCAATATAGCCCAGGGCAGCAAGGGCGGCTTTTTGCGCGGCAGCATTCCCTATCCCGAGATGCAGCCGCCGACCCAGATTACCGTGCGCGTCCGCGACGACTCGCCCCAAACCGATGCGGCCGGGGCCGTGGTGTACGACATCTTCATCGAACTGGAAGGAGAGGGGCCGGAAGGGGTTGCGGTCGTTAGCAGCGATCCCGACAATCCCCACTTTGACCCAGCTCTGCAACCGCAAGTGTTGGGCGGCCGCCGCGGCGATGGTTTCCGGGAGGTGCGCGGCGCGGAGACCGTGGAATACATCTTTGTGCTGCCGGAGGATTTTGCGCCGCAAAGGGCGGCGATCCGGGCGGCCGTGGCCAACGACTACCGCATCGAAGTGGCGCAGGAGCATCTGTTCTTCGACGCGCTGCGCGATCAGTTCACGCCGCGCAACACCCCCTTCCAGACCCAGGCGCGGGCCGCTAAAGAGGTCGGGGATTTTTCCAATCGGCGCGAGGTGGCATTTGACTACGGCCTTTCTACCGGCCAGACGATTTTTGGCTTTGATCTCACAGGCACCTTTGTCGGCCTAAAAGTCCGCGCCGAATACGAGCGCAACCTGCTCTACCGCAGTTTCCCCGTGCTGCGCGGTCGGCACGGCACCGAGCAGGACGCGGCCTGGTACGTCAACGCGCTCAAGGACATCGGTCTGTGGGAAGTGGGTGGGGAAGTCTTCCGCATGGGGCCGCGCTATGGCGGCGGGTACGACAGTCGGCGCGGCGGGGTGCGGCTCTACACGGACCAAGCCGGTGAGAGCAAGGACCAGCAAATGCTGTCCGAGTTTCCCTTGGTCGATGACAACGACGACGACGACCGCTACGCCGACGACAATTTGCGCGACTATCCCAATGGCCCCGAGATCGAGTCCGGCGTTTTTCCCGGGCTCGACGAGGACAACGACAACATCCCCGACGACGACAAAAACGCCAACGGGGTGCCGGATTTTGAGGAGCCGTTTTTGCTCTACTTTTCCGATCCGCAGGAATTTGTCTATGGCATTGACCTGAACAACAACGGCGTTATCGACGAGCGCGAAAACGACAACAAGCCCGACTATCCCTACGACCGCGACCGCGAGGGCCTGCATGGCTTTGTCTCCCTGCCCGCTTGGCAAGGGCTATCGGGCGGGGTGGGCTACTACCGCCAGCAAGAGATCGTTGGGCCGGGGCAGGCCGTGTCGCGCTACGGGCGCGTTGCCTACCATTTCGACGTGCCGCGCTGGGGCCGCGTGCAGCTCAACCACGACAGCAAGCGAGTCGAGGACACGGTGCCGGACTCGGTCTTTATCTTTCGCGCTGGCGAGGACAACAACCCCAATCAGCCGCCGACGCCCGACCCTTTGAATATGGCCAACTCGTGGGTCCACACCTCCTTTGTCGGCACCAAGTTCCAGCGTTTGGCCAAGCTCAATGTCGAAAACAACGCGCAGTGGATCTTAAACCGACAACTGAGCGCCGAGACGCACTTACAGACCTTCACCTTGGTCAATAAGGCGGACTACACATACGAACGTGGCCGGCTGCGCTTCCAAGCTATGCTCAAGCATTTATACAAACACGCCATCCACAGTGGTCGGCGGCGTGCCCTAGAGTCGTGGAACCAGATTGCGCCCATCCTGCGCTTCGATCTGAGACTAACGGAAAACACCCTCGTGCAGTTCGGGCAGCAGGGGCTGGGCATCCCCTTCGCCCGGGCGTTGTGGGCACCGCTGGCCTTCCGCATCCTCGACCGCGTTGACGAAGCGCGTCAACTGAACTCGACCAGCTCTGTTTTAATGTTCACGGTCAAGGGCAAGTACACCGGCTATACCATTGTTTCCAACACGGGTATTGAACTACGCCACGAAGAATACCTCGATCCCGCAGTGGCGCGCACGCGCGATGGCGGAGTGTCGCGCTTTTTCATTGTCCTTATCGCAGGGTACGATCGCTAATGGCCCTATGGCTTCCCCTCGTGCTCGCCGGCTTGGTGGCCAGCAGTCAGCTAGTGACCAATCCAGAGGATCTGAGCAAGCGCTTTGCCCAGGCGCAGCGGCTGTTGGCCACCGGCGATTTCGCCGGGGCGCGGCAGATCTATGAAAGCGTGTTGGCCGTGCCGGACGGGGCGCTGCTGCGCGCCTCGGATGTGCGCGTGGCGGTCGATGAACGCCGAGTGGGAGTGCAGGCGGCAGCGCGCTACCAACTGGCCAATTTGGCGCGCAAGCAGGCGCAGTTGTGGCACAAGGAAGCGGCCCTGGCCAACGCAGTGGAGGCCGATTCCCTAACCGGGCTGGCTACCGCGGCGCTGCGAGAGGCGGCTGGACGTTTTGTCGCCCTGCGCGACGAGGAGGCGTTTGAATTGCGCCAGACGGCTGCGTACATGGTGGTGGACTGCCTGTTTGCAACCGAGGATTACGCCGACGCCGCGGCGGCTGGACAGATGCTGCTCGAATTGTTTCCGCACAGCCGCTACGCCAGCCGCACGCGCTACACCCTCGGCTGGGCCTTCTTTCGTCTAAAGGAATACGAGCAGGCGGTGGCGGCCTTTCGCGCCTATACGCAGGGAGAGCCCGAGGGGATTCGGGCCGACCGGGCGCGCTTGCAGACCGGCTTGGCTTTGGAAGAACTGGCGCGCTACGAGGAGGCCCTCGCCGTTTTTGAGTTGCTGGCGGACTCCTACGATCCCGCGGGCATGAACTACGAGGAGAAGACCGCCGTGGCTCTGGCCGGTTTGCGCGAAGGGCAGAGCCGCCGCTCCATGGCGGCCAAAGCCTGGATCAAGCGGGGCGATATGCTCAAGGCCCTAGGCCGTCCCGAGGAGGCCCTCACCGCGTACAAAAAGGTCAGTGGGGATTTCTCCCAAGAGCCCCACCTCGCCGAAATGGCTTGGGTGCGGCAGGCGCTGCTGGCCCAGGAGACACAAGGGGCGGACGCCAGTCTGGCGGTCTATCGCTATGCTGCGGAAAAGGCCGAGCGGCCGGGGTTCCGCGCCCGCATGCAGGCCGGCTTGATGAGTCTGCTCTTTGACGAAGGGCACTACCAGGAGGCGCTAGCGTCGCACCGGCTCTACCTGACGGCGCACGGGGAGTTTGCCGACGAGGCCGGCGTATCCACGGACGAAGCCGTGTTCCGCGTAGCCGAATGCCTGCGTTTCCTCGGCGAGGAGCATGTGGCCCCGGATAGTGCTCGGGTTTTGTTCAAAGAGGCTCTCGCCCAGTACGGTCAAGTGCTTGAACAGGCGGAGAGCTACTTGGTGCCCGAGGCCCTGTTTTGGCAGGGGTACCTCTATCAGGCGTTGGACGACCCCGACGCAGCACTAGAAAAGTTCGAGCGGCTAGTGGCAGGGGAAGCTGATCCCGAGTTGGGTTGCCGCGCCTTGTTGCAGATTGCCCGGCTGCGCGACGAGCACCGCGATGCGCTTTACGAACAAATTTTGGAACAATGCGAGGAGGAGGAAGTGCGGGCCTTTGCCGCGCTGGAGTTGGGGCATCGCCACCGGCGGGCCGGGCGCGTCGCGGAGGCGCGTACAATGCTGGAGTCCATCGACCGGGGGCAGCCCCAGTACGGGTACGCGCAAATGGAGTTGGCGCAGATTTACGTTCAGGACGGGCACAACGATAAGGCCATAAAGCTGATTGCCCAGCAGTTGGCCCCGGCGGCCGACGCCGATTTGCAAGCCCAGTTCAAAGCGCAATTGGGGTTGCTGTATCAGGGGCGCGGAGAACACGACCGCGCGTTGCCGCTGTTGGTCGAGGCCCTGCCGCATCTGGGGGATGCCATGCGGGCATCGGCGCGCTTTGGTCTGGGGTGGAGCCTGTACAAAACAGAGCGCTACGAAGAGGCATGGGCCGAGTGGATCGCCGCCCTAGAGGAGGGTGCCCTAGACGACGCGCAGCGGCGCATCCTGCTGCGGGCCTTGGGGTTGTGCGCCCAAGCCTTGGAGGACACCGCGCGGGTGGAACCGGTCTATCGCTCCATGCTGGAAAACGAAGCCACCCGCGCCGAAGGCTTGTTGGGGCTGGGGCAGTTCTACCTCGATCAGGGGAATGCCGGGCAAGCCATAGCCCAACTCCGCCCCCTGCTAGCACACCGGGATCGCGTCTATGGTTTGCCAGCGCGGCTCCTGCTGGGCAAGGCCCTGTCGGCTCAGGACAGTCTGGCCGCAGCTCAGGCTGTGTTGGAAGAGGCGCTCGCGCTAGAGTCGACTCCGGAACTGGCGGCCGAACTCCACTTTGAGCTGGGCAGCGTGGCCTTGGGACAGCGCGACTACGAGGCTGCGGCGACGGCCTTCCGCACTACTTTGGAACAAAAACCGCGCCGTCCGGTGCGGGCCGCCGCCTTATTCTACTTGGGACATAGCCTCCAAGCCCAAGGCAAACAGGCCGCAGCGCGGGCGCATTTTGAGGAATTGATCGCGGCGTATCCCGATCAGCCGCAGGCACCAGAGGCGGCGTTGCTGATCGGGGAACTGCACTACGGGGATAAGGAGTACGAGCACGCCCTTGAATACTACGAGCGGGTCGTTGGCGACTGGCCGGCCAGCAAGGACGCGCCCGAAGCCCTGTACGGGGCAGCTTGGTGCCATCTGGAGATGGAACGCATTGAGGACATGCAAGAATCTTTCCTGCGCTTGGCGCGCGACTACTCAGGGCACGAACGCGCTCATATAGGGCTTTTGCACCTAGGCGATTATTACTACAACGGCCGCAAGTTCGCCAAGGCTACCCAACTCTACACCCAAGTGATGGAGCGCTTCCCCGAAACTGAGGAGGCCCTGCAGGCGCGCCGAGTGCTGATCTATCTGGCCGACATCGAGGCCGATTCGCTTTATACCGAAGGCATGGTGCTCTACGACCGCGGCGAATTTGCCCAGGCCATCGCCGTGCTACAGGAGGTTATCGAGCGCTATCCCAACACCCCCAGCGAGGCCGCGGCACGCTGCAATATCGGCGTTTCCCACCATCAGTTGGGCGACTGGCGTCAAGCGGCCAAAGCCTACGAGCGGGCCGTTACAGTTCTCGAAGGAAGAGAAAAAGAATGGCGTGCCTTAGAGTTTGCCCGCAGCAACCGCGCCGAGATCGGACGCACGTATTTCGGCGAGGAGGTGGTGGAGTGATGCGGTGGGGAGTGGGCCTTTTGGTGCTTTTGGCGGCTGGCTGCATTCGTTTCCCACCCGACCTGCGCTACAAGATCGGCGTGGTTCCCGAGGAAGCTCTTTTGCAGGAGGCCGCTTACTATTTCGACCCGGAGGACAGTACCACGGTCTTCGAGCAGGAGGGCTTTCGCCTCAAGCTGCGCTATCTCGACGACCAAAGCTTAAATCAGGAATACGCCCGCTTTACTTTTCGCGAACCTAATCTGAATCCCTTTACCTATGGGCAGGACCGAGACTTGGACCGGGGCTATCCGCCGCCGCGTTTTACGATTTTCCAAATGACGGTGGTCAACCAGAGCTATCCCAAGGTGATGGTCGATCCGGCGAAGATGGTATTGCGTACCGACCGGGGCGGCGAATACACATACTGGGCCGTGCTCAAACGCGACGCGGACAACAGTTTTGAGCGCTACTACATGGAGCGGCGCGGCAAGGGCGGCAATGAAGATTATTACTACCAGGAACGCTTGGGACTGGTGCGGCAGGATTTGTTCAGGCGGCACACGTTCGTGTTTAAAGGAGAAGAGTACACCGGCAAGGTGGCGTTTGCCCCATTGCACGAGGATGTCCAAGCGATTACCGTTGTGATCGACGGCATGGTCTTGCGGGTGGACGCTTTTGACCGGCCCAAAGAAGTGGCGAGCGCGTCTTTCACCTTCTCCGTAGTTCACGAAATTGCACCAGTGCCACCGGAGCCAGTAGCCGATGGACAGTGAGCGAATGCTTTTCATCGAACGACGGGCTAGGTAGTTCGCTAAGGTGGATTGAAGAAAGGGAACTGCTATGATCGATTATCCGCTTCAAAATGGTCTCGTCCGGGCAGGTGCTCCGGTCGAAGTGGGCCAGGGCACCGGTCATTTTTGGTTTCCGTCCTTGCACCGAGTCGGTGACGACGCGCTGGTTTGTGCCTGCATCCGCTCCGCTGACGTCGCGCAGGGGAAATGGCCAGCCGATCTTTTCGTGAGCCACGATGCCGGTGGTAGCTGGCACCCGGATCAGCGCATCGACTCGTACGGCCACACCTCCGTCCGAGATTCGTCGAGCACGTTGATGATGCCCTACGAGCAATGGCCGCAAGCGCCGGGAGACCGGCAAAATTGCTTCGCGCCGGGCAACGTCCTGACGATGGTTGATGGTGCGCTTGCGGTCGAACCCCGGGACGTGCGGGTCTTTGATTTTCCGCGCCCGCTCGCCGATTACCACGGGGATGAGCTGCGGCTCCAGCACAACGGCAACATCCTGCGCCTAAAGGATGGGAGTCTGTTGACGACGATGTACGGAAAATTCGACGGGGAAGAAGGCTATAACACGTTCGCCGTAGTCAGCGACGACGGTGGCTTTGCGTGGACGTACCGCAGCATTGTCGCCGGCCCGGATGCCGCGCCCGGCGCGCCCGAAGGCCCCAACGAATCCAACACCCTGCGGCTGGACAATGGCGATTTGCTGTGCGTCTATCGCGTCGGCGGTAGGTGGGACTTCCACAAGAGCATCAGCGCGGATGAGGGCCGGACGTGGTCGCCATCGGTTCGCATGGAAGGGATGGCCTCGGTGCAGCCACGGCTAGCCCGATTGGGCAATGGAGCGATAGTGCTGACTGGTGGCCGCCCGGGCCTGTTCCTCTGGCTCTGTGCCGATGGGCAGGGCGAAGAATGGGAGCGGGTAAATCTGGGGGTGCATCACAACCAACTGGTCGAGCCGAATGCGGGCTTTTCGGACGCCTTCTGCAACGCGCAGGCCGGAGAGGACCCCGCCATGAGTACGTCTTACACCGCGCTGATGCCCTGGGGAGACGATGGGCTGATCGTGGCCTACGACCGCCTCGCCAACGGCTGGGTCGGCGCTCCAGGACCGAACGGTGCCGTCGATCGGGTATTTAGCTTATCAGTAACGATTTCCATCTGAAAGAAAGGACCGGCCATGCCCCGGCAAAAACCCAATATCATCTACATCCTCGCCGACGACATGGGATACGGCGATATGGGATGTAACAACCCCGGCTGCAAAATTCCCACGCCTCACCTCGACCGCCTCGCCGCCCAAGGGATGCGCTTTACCGACGCTCACGCCTCCTCCAGCGTGTGCTCGCCCAGCCGCTACGCCCTGCTTACCGGCCGCTATTGCTGGCGCACTCCGCTCAAAAGCAGCGTCCTGTGGCCTTGGGATCCGCCCTTGATAGAAGCCGACCGCCCCACCGCGGCCAAGCTACTGCGCCAGCAGGGCTACCGCACCGCCTGCATCGGCAAGTGGCACCTCGGCTGGGAATGGGCGACCAAGGACGGCAAACCAGCCTGCGGAGACGCTCCCATCGGCCGCCTCGACCGCGACCAGCGCCAAGCCCTAGAGCGCAATATCGACTACAGCCAACCCATAGGCGGCGGTCCCCTAGCGTGTGGCTTTGACTACTACTTTGGCGTCGATGTGCCGAATTTCCCGCCCTACACTTGGTTTGAGCAGGACCGGCTGGCTGCGGCTCCGACCGAGCAAAAGCCCGAGGAGATGTTCGGTCTGCCCGGAGCCATGAAGCCGGGCTGGAAACTGGAGGACATGGTCCCCGAATTCGTCCGCCGCGCCCGCGCCTACATCGCCGAAGCTGGCTCCGATCCCTTTTTCCTCTACTTGCCGCTGACCTCACCGCATACGCCGATTGTACCCAACCAGGACTTCATCGGCCGCAGTGGGGCGGGTCTGTACGGCGATTTTGTCTGCGAAGTCGATTGGGTGGTCGGGGAAATCATGGCCGCGCTCGACGAGCAGGGGCTGACCGACGACACGCTGCTCATCTTCACCAGCGACAACGGCCCCGAGTGCAGCCCAGCCGCGGCCGGCGGTTGCTACGATCACGTGCGCCAATTCGGCCACTACAGCATGGCCCATTTGCGCGGTGCCAAGCGCGACACTTGGGAAGGCGGCCACCGCGTGCCCTTTGTCGCCCGCTGGCCCGGCGTTACGCCGGCCGGATCGGTCTGCGACCAGCTCGCTCTGTTGGGCGATTTTATGGCCACTTGTGCCCAGTTGACCGGGGTTCAGTTGCCCTTGGGAGCGGCCGAGGACAGCATTAGCATCTTTCCCTTGTTGCAGGGGCAGATAGACGCGCCGGTGCGCCGCTCAGCCGTGCATCACAGTTGTGCGGGCCGCTTTGCCCTGCGCCAAGACGACTGGGTCTTTATCGACGCTCCTTCCGGCGACGACAACCGCGAGCCGGATTGGTTTAAGGCGGAGCGGGGCTATAGCGACCACAATTTTCCCGGGGAATTGTTCAACCTCAAAGACGACATCGCCGAGCGGCAGAATCTGTACGGTCAGCACCCGGATATCGTGCGCAGTCTGTCGCGCCGCTTGGAAGAAATCAAAGCCCAAGGCGAGGCACTGGCCGGGCCTTATGACGGGGCGCTGGAGGAATCGGAATAGAGTAGCCCAAATTTCTTTACAAAATAGGATTCCAGATCCTATTTTGTAAAACTCCTACGACACGGGCCTGCTTTGCTCGCTTTTGGGGCTGGAGGCGACCGACCAGCTCGCCACCCACTATTTACGCGGGGCGATTTTTGAAAATTGGGTCATTGCCGAGATAATCAAACAGCACGTCAACGCGGGCCGTCGTCCAGATCTCTACTTCTGGCGCGACAATATTGGCAACGAGTTGGACTTGCTTTACGAACGGAGTGGCCGACGGCAGGTGGTCGAGATCAAGGCGGGAACGACGCTGGGAACGGACCAGTTTAAGGGTTTGCGCTACTATAAGAAGTTGGCAACGGCCTTGCCGGTGGGGCAGGACTACCATCTGATCTACGGCGGAGAAGGCCGCCAAGAACGCGCCCACGGCATCGTCTTGGGATGGCGGGATATTGGGGTTTTGTTTTAAGCAATTGACAATGGCGATGGAAAGACAACGACATAAACCACTATTCGCTCTTGAGTGTCTGAATCGGGTTTATCTGCACCGCTTTGCTGGTTTGCAAAACGATGGTGATTATAACGGTCAGGGCCTGAGTCAGACTACCCAGCAAAAACGCCCACCCAGCGGAATCAGTTCGATACGCAAAATGCTGCAGCCAGGCTTGATTGGTCATATAGCAGTCCTAAATGACTTGAGAGGTTTTGGTTTTTTCTTATCTTGCTTCTATGTTTTCTCATGCTTGTTCTTTTTTAGGAGTGTTTTCTATGGTTTCGGATTCGTCTTTATCGGCGTTTATCGCGAGCAATCCCGACGCCCGCGAACTGAAACGGGCGTTAGCGGTTCAGATGACGCTTTTGGGGCTTAAACAAGGTGCGATTCAAGCGATTCTCGGTGTGCAGTCGAGCTTCATCAGTACGTGGAAGCAGCGCTATCTGGCCGAAGGGGTCGCTTGTTTTCGCTTAGGCTATAAAGGCTCACAGCCGTATTTGTCGGCGGATCAGCGCGCCCAAATCAACGCTTGGTTAGCGACCCAGTCGCACCCTTCGGTCGCCTCATTAGCCTCCTATATCCAAACGCAGTTTGGGGTCGTGTTTCGCTCATCGCAAAGCTATTACGATCTGCTTGCTCAGGCGGGCTATAGCTGGAAAAAGGCCCAAGCTCGGCACCCCAAGACCGATCCCCAACAGGGGCTTTCTAAACGCGAAGCGATTAAAAAAAACTAACCGAGCATAAGGCCGAACTCCAAGCGGGTCAAGTCAGTGCCTTTTTCATCGATGAATCGCATCTACACTGGGGCGATGCCTGCGGCTATGGCTGGGGGCGTCGAGACCAACGGCTGGAGGTGGCCATTGAAAATGGACGGCAACGACAAACCTATTATGGGGCGTTGGATATAGTCAAGGGCACCTTTCTCATGCAACCATATCCCAAGGCCAATGCACACTATACGGTCGATTTTATACGCTACCTACAACAACAGCGTCCCGGACAAAAGTTATTGATCTTTTGGGATGGGGTGTCCTATCATCACCAACAGGCCATGCGCGATTTTCTACAAACGATGCAGGCCGATCTACCGCCTGATGAATGGAAGATATGCTGTACGCGATTAGCGCCCTATACACCGCAAGAAAACCCGGTCGAAGACATCTGGTTAAAAGGCAAGACTTTTGTCCGTACCCATGCGGTATGGACCACCTGTTTTGAACAGATTAAAGACCTATTTGTCAAGGGCATTCGACAGAAAAAATACTTCCAATTCCCTAAGTTAAGCCAATATAATTTGGCACTTAAATGATTTAGGACGGCTATATAAGCGACAGGCCAAGCAAGCAGATTGGCTACGACTAGCCAGACCAGAACGGGTTTCATCAGCAAATACACAAGACCCGGGGAAGAGGCCCCCAGCACTTTGCGAATGCCGATCTCCTTCATGCGCTGCTCAACCGAAAAAGAGGCCAGCCCCAACACACCCAAGCAAATGATCACAATAGACAGGGTGCTGAAAAAGCCGATCAGACGGAAGATCTTCTCTTCTTCTCGGTAGAATTGAGCGAAAACGTCGTCGAGAAAATAGTATTGAAAGGGCTCGTTGGGCACGAACTCGCGCGTCTTGGCTTCGAGAAACGCCAAGGCACCCGATATGTCTCCCGGGTGGATTCTGACCGTAAGATGTTTGATAGCAAGCACGTTCTGCATATTCCACCGCATACCAATTATCAGCGGTTCGATAGGATGGTGCAAAGACTGGTAGTGGAAATCCTTGACTACGCCGATGACCTTGCTCGAAGCGGATCGACGCTGTGGCATGGAAGTGCGTTCTAAGCGTTTAGCGACCGGGTTTTTCCACCCCAAGAATTTTGCAGCCGATTCGTTAATGATGAAGGCTTCATGCTCATCAGAGGCGAAGTCTTTTGAAAAATCGCGCCCGGCGATGAGCTCCAAGCCCATGGTTTCCAGATAGGTATAATCGACATCAATAGTATTTATACTTACGGCATCCCGTCCCTCCGGAATAAACCTGCCCTTCGTATCCAAGACACCGGGTGATCCGAAAGTACCTGATATGTTCAAAATTCTCGGATCCTGCAAATACTCTGCAATGCGCGTTGGCTGGAAGATCTTCGCGGGAATTACGGCCACCTGTTCCCGATCAAACCCCAAGTCCTGACTTCTCACGAATTCCAATTGATTGCGCAATGCGAGCGTGGTGATAATGAGAACGATGGAGAGCGCGAATTGGAAAATGACCAGCGTTTTTCTCAGGAAACCGGCCGTGGCTCCACTTTGGGTGTGTCCCCCCAAGGTGGCCGCGGGGTTGAACTTGGCTAGAAAAAAGGCGGGATACAAACCAGCAATCAGACCAATGCACACGATAGAAGCAAAGAGCCAGAGACCATAGTCTATCGCAAGGCGAAAAGCAGCTATCTCTACATCCGGCCCAAGAAATCTACTTAAATAAGGCCATGAACACATTACCAGAGTAAGACTGACCAGAAACGCAAAGAACGTCAAAAGAAGTGTTTCACCCAAGAACTGCTGAACCAATTGTGACTGCACACTGCCCAGTGCTTTTCGCAGCCCTACTTCTTTAGCTCGTTGGGTAAACCGAAAGGTTGAGAGATTGACATAATTGATGCACACAATAAGCAAAATGACCAGCGCAATGCCCATCAAAAGATACAGGTACCGGACATCTCGGTTGGGACTCAGTTCCCACTTGAAATGGGAATGGAGGTGGATGTCTTGTAAAGATTGGAGAAAAAGTTGCGTTCCCCATTCTTCTAAGTTGTATTTGTGTCGTTCCAAAAACTCGGGAAATTTGTTCTCCAAAGCCTCCGGTGAGGCGTTTTCGGCCAGCCGAATGTAGGTGTGGTACCAGGAATCATTAATGTCCCTACGGAGCTTGAATTCCTTTATCGACGCGACAAAATCAAATTTGAAGTGTGTATTAGACGGGAGATCCTGGACCACGCCAGTAACAAGGTATTCGCCTGTACCCCCATAACCTATTCCGATGCGCAAGGTTTTACCCACAGGGTTGTCGCTCCCGAAGTATTTCGAGGCAGTCTGTTCCGTCAACACAATGGAATAAGGAGCCTCCAGTGCCGTTCGTGCATCGCCTTCCTTCAGGGGAAAGGAGAAAAAATCAAAAAACATCGGGTCGGTATAATAAACTTGATCCTCCAATAAGTGTTTGTCTTGATAGTGAACGGACCTGCTCTCTCTGTAGCGACGAACGCGTACAATATCTTCGATTTCTGGAAAATCACTTTTTAATAAAGAAGCCATGGAGTGCTTGATCGTAGCATAACTATGTCGGGTACCCGTCCGTTTTTCGATTGTATCCTCTCTAACCCGATACAGACGCTCCGCATTTTCGTGGAAGTCATCGTAGCTCATCTCATGCGCAATAAAGACAAACACGATAATGAAGCAGGCAAAACCGATCGCGAGTCCCAACACACTGATAGACGAGTGTATTTTGTATCGAAATAGGCTTCGCAGCGCCAACTTCAAGTGACTTCGCAGCATACCAATCCCCTTAGTACACGACAGTAATCTAAGTTGTAGTGCAGCCCCGATTTAGGTTTATTTCTAATCGGCACAATTGGTTATCTAACCAATATCTTACTGCGAAGCGTCGTCTCTGCGTCGGTTTGCAACCTATAGAAGTACACACCGCTGCTAAGCTTGCGGCCGGCATCGTCCCGCTCGTCCCAGATCATGCGATATTTGCCGGGACTCTGATGGCCCAAAACAAAGGTTCGAACGTGCTGTCCGAATACATCAAAAATAGCTAATTCAGCCGATGCGGCGGTGGCTATTTCATACGGGAGGGTAGTCGTGCTGCTATTGAAGGTGGTGCTGTCGGGTTTGAGCGCGAGAAGCTGGGTTTTCAGTTCGTCGGACCACTCGTCTGGCTCGGTCTCCACCGCCTTTCGCCAAAGCTTGCTCTTGCGGATTTCCTCGGCAATTTCTTCGATGGTTCTGCCGGGTCTGAGCGCGAGAAGTTTGGCTTTCAACTTGTCGGACCATTCGTCCGGCTCGGTCTCCATCGCCTGCCGCAAGATACTGTTTGGTTCCACGACGCTAGCGCGATGTTTATCCCGACTCTGCTCAGCCGCGACTTTGACCTTGTTATCCCGACTCGATTCATCCCGACTTTGGCCTCCGCTGGTTTGCGGTTCCGTGGCGATGACCTGATCGACAAGCCCTACTTGGCGGGCGATATCCATGATCTGGACGATCTGACTGTGCGTGGCGCGCTCGTCTCCTTGGATGATAATCATTGTGGTGTCGTCTAGCTGTTGTCTCTTCGCTTGCAATTCCTCTTTGAGAGTTGCAAACGTCACTGATTTGTCGTTCAGCTTCATGTTGCCGTCTTGATCCACGACGATAAAGATATTCTTCTTACTCGACTCAGCCGCGACTTTGGACACTTTCGAAGTAATGCCACAAGAGGGCAGCGTCACGGCGGCTAGGGGGCATAGCAGTACCGCTGCCAACACGCGCGCCCGCATGCCCATCCGGCGCGCACCGCCGCCAAGCGTCCTGCGGATTCTCAGCGCCAAATCCGGTTCTGCTGCAAAGGCGTTCATCGTGGGGATTCTCCGTATTAAAGGGTTTAAGTGAACCGCCCGTTCGGCGACGTGAGCCAGGCCGCGCGCATAGGCTTCTGAGCGGCCGGTGGCACATACGACGAGATCGTCGCAGGCCTGTTCGGCTTCCCGCCGCAACATGCGACCGCACAGCCACACGGCGGGATGGAAGAATAATACGGCGGAGACTAGTCGGTGCAGAAACCTCGTGAGATTATCCCAGCGGCGCACGTGTGCCAGTTCGTGCATGAGGATCAAGGCGAGTTTATCGGCGCTGAGTTTCTCCACGAGATCGGCGGGCAAGACAATGATCGGTCTCAGGATGCCCAGCGCCATCGGCGAACTGATAGAAGGGGAGATCGCCACCTCTACTCTGGGATAGCAGTCGAGCGTCCGACGCGCTTGCCGCAGGGCGTCGCAAAGCGGACCGTCGCGCTGCACTTGCGCCTGCTGCCGCAAGCACCAGACGATGCCGTAGCCGATCAGCATCCGCCCGATGAGCAGCGCTGCACCTACTATCCACAGTATCGCTCCCCAGCCGGCTGTAGTAAGTTGCACACTACTTGTGGCAATTGCCGGAGAAGCCGCTACGTGCACCGTTGAATGATTGACGGGCAAGGATGGGGCATTCCAACCGGGTTCCACGAGTGACACCAACGGCGTGAATAGCGTATAGGGCGAACTGACCGCAATGGCGACGAGCGGCTTGATTAGCACGACCGCCCACAACAGGTGGCGCAAGGCCGGCGACTTGATCGGCAACAGGAGACTGGCGGCTAGAACTAAGACCGCCAGCGCCGCTAGTTCGATACTTAACTGACCAAACCAGCCGAATAGCTGGCTACCTAACCCGTTCAAAGCTGCATTCATCGCTGGCTCCCTTTTTTGTTTCAAGCAATTGACAATGGTGATGCATTCTCTTTCAGAGTCTTCTAAGGATTCTGATTTTCTGCCAACACCCACTGCAACTGATGCGCCATTGCCACGCTAAAATCAGTGCCTAATCCCTTGCGTTCATAGCGAATTTGTCCGTCCTGATCAATAATACACGTATAGGGGATCTCGTTAGAACCAAACGCCTTGCGCATTTCCAAATCACCCAATACAAATGTTAAACTTGGGGCGCTCTGGTAGCGAAAGCTCGCCACCATATCTCTGCGTATTGAACTATCCTCGTCAATATTCACCGCTAAAAATTCAACATTTTGCTCGTGAAATTGCTTCTTGAGTTTTTGCAGATAGGGCAACTCTTCAATGCACGGGCTACACCACCCCGCCCAAAACGTCACCACCAAAGCCCTGCCCTGCAAATCGGCTGAAGTGATCTGCTCACCGTCCAGCTTTTGCACCGCAAGGGTCGGTGCAGGTCGTGAGATCCGCTCATTTTCAACGCGTTGGATAATTTTCTTATCCCACTCGGCCTTTGAGGAAGCATAGGCTTTGCTCATCCCTACGCCTGAGCCAAATTTCCCCACGTAAGCTTGGCTCCACAATTCCGCAACATCTCGACGCACGACCGAAGTTAGCAATAATTCTGATGCCAGTTCGTAAGCCTGGCTCCAGGCTTTTTGATCAATGTAAATCCGCAGCAAATTGGCCTTTGCTCGATCTACGGCTGCCTGCCGATATTCCAGTTCCAGGCCGCCTAAATCCTTTCGAGTTTGCCATCCGCGAATCACGGTCTTCATTTCCGCGACAGATTGATCGTGTTGCCCAACTAGTTGGTAAGCACGCGCCAATAGATCGCGATAGTGTAGTTCTCCTTTGCCGTTAAGTCTCCATTTTTCTTGGTTCTGCAATGCTCCTTTTAATGCGTTCTGTGCATATAGAAGTGTTTTATCAGACCGAACCTGCTTGTCCACAAGTACCCGAGCAGCAGTTTTATAAACAGCGTTGGAGTACATCCGCAATGCAAGCATTTTTTCAGCCAGCTCAATCAACAGGTGTGGATCATCAGTGACCTGTTGATAATAATCCAACAGTGTAATGGAGATGTCGCCTTTCAGAAAGGTATTGGGATAATCTGCAAGCAATTGCTCAAGTCCCAAAATGCCTTCCCAATATTGCTCTGTGGTCTCGGGAGAGCGGTACCCAGTCCTAAATTGGTCAAACCGCTTCATCTCTTCTTCTGAATGGGTTGATTGTTGTGCAGAACACAGAGAACATACGACCAGGCACATCACCAGGCTCGCTATCAGTCTGCACTTGTCGAAATACATCTCGAACCTCACTTTCTATTGGCCCAAATCAGATTCAACATGCGCATCACATCTTGCTCTGATTGATTTGTTCTTAGTCTCGCAAAGTATCCTCCGTCGGGAAGTCCTCGTTTAGACAAGGACACAGTATATGAGCCGGGATTGTGTATTTTATTGACAGGCTTCGCCACTATCATACCCTCATTATTTAAAAATTCGAGTTCTACAAAGATAGAGTCTGAATAAACCGTTTCTGGAATCCAGTACACAATTTTCACCAGTGAATCTTGTGGCGCACTTTCCATGCTGAAGTCCAGTTTTTCTGTTTGTGTGGCTGTATCGCCACTTGTATTGGAATCTTGATCCTCGACGACAACGCGATGCTCATCCCGACTCGGCTCAGCCGAGACGTTGGACTCTTCCGAGGTAGCGCCACAAGAGGGCAGCGTCACGGCGGCCAAGGGACATAGCAGTACGACCGCTAACACGCGTGCCCGCATGCCCATCCGGCGCGCACTGCCGCCAAGCGTCCTGCGGGTTCTCAGCGTCAAATTCGATTCTGCTTCTGTAAAGGCGTTCATCGTGGGGATTCTCCTAAGGGGTTTAAGTGAGCCGCCCGTTCGGCGACGTGAGCAAGGCCGCGCGCATAGGCTTCTGAGCGGCCGGTGGCGCATTCAAGCCGAATTGGCCGAGCGAATCGGTACCAAGCAGGTGTGAAACAGAGACGGACACTCCTATTGGGGCTTGACCATCTTGTGGGTGCGCGTTTGATGGTTATCTAACCAATATCGTCCTATACCTTCTCCGCTTGTTCGCCTCTCTGTCGGATTTCAACGAATAGTGGTACACGCCGTTGCTGCGCTCGCGGCCGGCATCGTCCCGCCCGTCCCAGACGATGCTATATTTGCCGGGACTCTGATGATCTAAAAAAAAGGTTCGAACGAGCTCTCCGGCTACGTTAGAAATAAATAATTCATCCGATGCAGCGGTGGCTATTTCATATGAGATGGTGCCGGGTTTGAGTGCGAGAAGCTGGGTTTTGAGTTCGTCAGACCACTCGTCTGAATCGGTCTCTTCCGCCTGCCGCCAAAGCCTTCTCTGGCGGACCTTCTCGGCGATTTCCTCGATGGTACTGTCAGGTTCAAGCCCGAAAAATAGGGTTTTGAGTGCGAGGAGCTGGGTTTTGAGTTCGTCAGACCATTCATCTGGATCAGTGGCCATCGCCTCTTGCCGGATTTTATCCACGCTCTGACGGACCGCATAGGCGATTTCCTTGATGGTTCTGTTGGGTTTGAGCGCGAGAAGCTGGGTTTTGAGTTCGTCGGACCATCTATCTGGATTAGTGGCCATCGCCTTCAGCCAGATTCTGTTATTCCGACTTGGCTCAACCGCTACTTTGGTCACTTCCGGTTGCGGTTTCGTGGCCACTACCTGATCGACGAGCCCTACTTGGCGGGCGATATCCATGATCCCGGCGATCATCCCGTGCGGAGCACGCTCGTCTCCTTGGATGATAATCATCGTAGTATTGTCCAATAGTCGTCTCTTCGTCCGCAATCTCTCTTTAAGCTCCGCAAACGTCACTGACTTGTCGTTCAGTTTTATATTACCGTGCTGGTCCACGACGATAAAGGGATTTTCTGTGGTAAGGTTATCGTCATTCCGACTCAACGCGGTCGCGACATTGGCCACTTCCGGAGTAGTGTCACAAACGACCATATCGACGAGCCCTACTTGGCGGGCGACATACATGATCTGGACGATCTGCCCGTGCGGGGTGTGCCCGTCGCTTTGGATGACAATCATCGTAGTATTGTCCAGCAGTCGTCTCTGCGCCTGCAGTTCTTCTTTAAGCGTCGCAAACGTCACTGGTTTGTCGTTCAGCTTCATGTTGCCGTTTTGATCCGCGACGATAGAGAGACGCTCATCCCGTCTCTTCGCTTGCAATTCCTCTTTAAGCGTCGCAAACGTCACTGGTTTGTCGTTCAGCTTCATGTTGCCGTTTTGATCCGCGACGATAAAGAGACGCTCATCCTGACTCGACTCAGCCGAGATTTTAGACACAGAGGGCAGCGTCACGGCGGCCAGAGGGCATAGCAGTACCGCCGTCAACACACGCGCCCGCATGCCCATCCGACGAGCACCGCCGCCAAGCGTCCTGCGGATTCTCAGCGCCAAATCCGATTCTGCTGCGAAGGCGTTCATCGTGGGGATTCTCCTTATTAAAGGGTTTAAGTGAACCGCCCGTTCGGCGACGTGGGCAAGGCCGCGCGCATAGGCTTCTGAGTGGCCGGTGGCACATACGACGAGATCGTCGCAGGCCTGTTCGGCTTCCCGCCGCAACATGCGACCACACAGCCACACGGCGGGATGGAAGAACAATACCGCGGCGATTAGTCGGTGCAGCAGCCGCGTGAGGTTGTCCCAGCGGCGCACGTGTGCTAGCTCGTGCATGAGGATCAAGGCGAGTTTATCGGCGCTGAGTTTCTCCACGAGATCGGTGGGGAAAACAATGATCGGTCTCAGGATGCCCAGCGCCATCGGCGAGCCAATAGAAGGGGAGATCGCCACCTCGACCTTGGGATAGCAGTCGAGCGTCCGACGCGCTTGCTGCAGGGCGTCGAAAAGCGGCCCGTCGTGCTGTATCTGAGCCTGCTGCCGCAAGCACCAGACGATGCCGTAGCCGATCAGAATTCGCCCGATGAGCAGCGCCGCGCCTACTATCCACAGTATCGCTCCCCAACCGGCTGTAGTAAGATGCACACTACTTGTGGCAATTGTCGGAGAAGCCGCTACTTGCACCGTTGGGTGCTCGACAGGCGAGAATGCGAGGGTGTCCTGACTGGGTTCCAAGAGTGACACGAACGGTGTGAATAGCGTATAGGGCGAGCTGACCGCGATGGAGACGAGCGGCTTAAGCAGCACGATCGCCCACAGCAGGTGGCGCAAGGCCGGCGACTTGATCGGCAACAGGCGACTAGCTACTAGGACTAAGACCGCCAGCGCCGCTAGCTCGATACTTAGCTGACCAAACCAGCCGAATAGCTGGCTACCCAGCCCGTTCAAAGCCGCATTCATCGCTGGCCTCCTTTTCTGTTCTCGAGGGTTCGATCTAACTCCGCCCGGATCGCCGTCAACTCTTCGTCAGTGAGCGACTGGCCGTCCAGCAGTTGGCTGACCAGCGCTTCGGCCGAGCCGGAAAAGAACGAGTCGATGACTTCGCCCAGCGAGCGCCGCCCCATATCCTCGCGCGTGACCACCGGGCGATAGAGGTCGGACCGACCTTCTCGTTCCGAGACCACAAAGCCCTTTTCGCGCAGGATACGCATTATGGTCAGCACGGTATTGTAGGCCATCGGCTTGACGGCCGTTAGCCGCTCCTGCACCTGCTTGACGGCTGCGGGAGACTCGTCCCACAGGACATTCATAATGAGCGTTTCGAGTGGGGTCAGCTTTTTGTCGGGTTTGTCTCTGGTCGCCATGGCAAGCCCTTTCAACTAAGAATTTAGTTGAACATACTCGACGGCATTCGGCTTGTCAACTAAAATTTTAGTTGATATGAAAAAAGTCGGGGATAGATCGCATTAACTGTCATTCAGCGATGAAGTTAGTTAAAATGATACGGTCGAATACGAGTTCATTTCGCAAAGCGACCGAAAAACTGAGAGCTTGCCCTGAGCAAAGCCGAAGGGAGCGCCACCATGTCCGACTACACTTCCTATAAAGTTGATTACGACCGCGACGGCTTCGTCCTCGTGCGCAACTTCCTGCCCCCCGACGAACTCAAAGACCTAACGGCCCAAGTCGCCCGCTACATCCGCGAAGTGGTGCCAACCCTGCCCGATCAGGCCGCTTTCTACCAAGACAAGGACCGGCCCGAAACCCTGAAACAACTACAGCGCATGGGCAACTACGACGCCTTCTTCTCCGAGTACCGCGACCAGCCGCGCTGGAAGGCCCTATCCCAAACCCTCATCGGCGAAGCCGCAGAGGTGAGCCAGCCCGAGTGGTTCAACAAGCCGCCGCAGACCGAACACCCTACGCCGCCGCATCAGGACAATTTCTACTTCAACCTCACGCCGCCCAACGTCGCCTCCATTTGGCTGGCCCTCGACCCGGTTGACGAGGAGAACGGCTGCCTGCGCTACAGCCCCGGCTCGCACCGCAAGGGCATCCGACCGCACAACCGCACCTCGGTGCTGGGTTTTTCGCAGGGCATTGCCGGTTACGGCCCCCAAGACCAAGCCAACGAAATCGCGGTGCATTTGCAGCCCGGCGACGCGGTAGTCCACCACGGCGAAGTCATCCACCGGGCCGACCCCAATCGCTCGTCGCAGCGCCACCGCCGCGCTTTTGCCATGGTCTTCGAAGGCATCAGTTGCAAGGTGGATGAGGCAGGTCGGCGGAGATACCAAGAGTCCCTGCAAAGCCAGCACCAGAACATGGGGCTGGAGACTTCTTAGGGTTAGGCGTGACCGAGGCTCAACTTGGAAGAACGCTGAGAGGTTAGGGGTCCCACAGGCGGACCCCTGGCACGTTGCTAAAGTGGTTGTCAAAAGTGATTAGGACCGAGCCGGTTTCAATGGCTTGAGCCGATAGCCAGACATCGTTAATAGGTACAGGCGTACCGGCTCTTTTCAGTACATCCTTGATCTGACCATAAACCTCGGCCGTCTCGGTGGACAATTCGAGCGTGCGCACGGTGGGTTTGGCTAAAAACCCAGCCAAACGGGCGCGATTCTCTTTCAGCCGCGTCCCCCCGCGAAAACCGGCGAATAATTCGCCGAGCACGATGATGGACATAAATACGCCCTCTGCCTCACCCAAGGCCTCGAGTACGCGTTCGTCGCCGCTCCACAGGGCACTTAACGCATTGGTATCCAACAGGGCCTTCACTGCCAGTCCTCAGGATCTACTTGGCGGCGAGTCAAGGCGTCGAATGCAGTCCGTTCCTCGGTGCTCCACACGCCGCACTGATCCAAAAAGTCCGCTCGGTGATCGGTCGGCTGTAGCCCCAAGGCCTCCTTCAGCACACCGTTTATAGTCTTGTTTAGGCTTTTTCCCTCGGCGGTGGCTTTCTTGCGTATGAGTTGGGCCAAGGCATCGTCCATGTGGATAGTCAGAGATTCCATATCTTTACCTCACATTTATGGTTCATAATAAATCATAAATATAGTTCAAAATGCACTGGTCTTCCAGCTTTCTAAGGCCAGCATTCCCGGGTCGAGGTTGAAAATTCCTCAAGACGGCAATACATTTTTATGTTGCTTAACTTAGGAGTAAAGCGAGCGGCGAATTGCCGGACCACCAGTAGCGAAAGGAGCCTACATAATGCGCGTGCTGATCACCGGCGGCGCGGGTTTCTTGGGGTCGCACCTCAGCGACCTGCTGCTGGAAAAAGACTGCGAAATCATCTGCATGGACAACTTCCTCACGGGCCGGCCCGAGAACATCGCCCATCTGCTCGGCCATCCGCGATTCCAGTTTATCCAATACGATGTCACCAACTACATCCACGTAGACGGTCCGCTCGACTTCATCCTGCACCTCGCCAGCCCAGCTAGCCCGGCCGACTTCGAGCGGTTGGGCATCAACATCCTCAAGGTCGGCGCATTGGGGACGCACAAGACCTTGGGGCTGGCCGTGGCCAAGCAGGCCAAGTTCCTGCTGGCCTCCACGTCGGAAGTCTATGGCGACCCCTTGGTGCATCCCCAGTCCGAGGAGTACCTCGGCAACGTCAACCCCATTGGCATCCGCGGCGTGTACGACGAGGCCAAGCGCTTTGCCGAGGCCATGACCATGGCGTACCACCGCATGCACGGCACGGACGTGCGCATTGCGCGCATATTCAATACGTATGGCGAACGCATGCGCCAAGACGACGGTCGGGCCGTGCCCAACTTCATCATCCAAGCCCTCAAGGGCCGCGATCTGACCGTCTATGGCGACGGCCAGCAAACGCGCAGCATCTGCCATTACAGCGATTTGATCGCCGGCCTCTACAAGCTCATGCTGTCCGACGTGACCACTCCGGTCAACCTCGGCAATCCCAGTGAAATCACCATGCTGGACCTAGCCCACAAAATCATTGCCATGACTGAGTCCAAGAGCCGCATTGCCTTCCGCGAGCTGCCGCAGGACGACCCCCGGGTGCGTCTGCCCGACATTGACAAGGCCCGCTCCCTGCTCGACTGGACGCCCCGCGTGGGGTCGGACGAAGGCCTGGGCCGGACGATTGCATGGTTCAAACGAGAATTGGAGAAATAACTATGAGTGCTTTTGATTTGCGAGAAAACGCCCTCGGCGTTGAAATCCACGCGGCCAACCGGCTGCTCGCCCTGTACCGCGCCACCGAGGAGCTGCCCCGCAGCGAATCCCCCAAGCCCTGCTTCGCGCCGCTGTACACGCTTTCTGGTCAACTCGTGACCGAGTACCGCCCGCCCGACCACGCTTGGCACACCGGGCTGTTCTTCGGCTGGGTCCACGTCAACGACGCGAACTTGTGGGGCGGGCGTTGGTATTTGCCGGAAACAAAGAAATACGAACACGTCGACGACAGCCACGGCGTGCAGCGGCACGATCGCTTCACGGCCTTGGACGCGGCCTGTGTGACTGAGTCGCTTTCTTGGCTCGACGGCCGCGACCAACTCATGGCGCGGGAGTCGCGCTCTTTTGGCTTTTATAGCACTGAGGGCGGCTACTGCTTGCGGATATCCACGCGCATCGAGCCAGCCGGTGACCGGTTGGTGATGGGAGCCTCGCGGGCGGCGCGCTACTCGGGATTGGTACTGCGCATGGGGCCTCCCTTTGCCGAGGCTGACCACTATTGCAGCGAGGGACGCCGCGGGCACGCGGACATCATGGGGCAGCGCGCCCGTTGGGTCGGGGCGCGCGGGGAAAGCGGCGGCTTTGTCGCGCTCATGGATCACCCGGCCAACCCGCGCCACCCGGTCACTTGGTTTACCCGCGCCAACTTGCTGGGCACGGGTCTACTGATGGAAGGCGATTTAGAGCTGACAGCCGGCGAGTGCTTGGAACTGCACTACGCTTTCTTCGTCTTAGACCAAGATCCCGGCCCCGCACAGTTAGAAGCCCTGTACGCGGACTTTGCTGCTTCCCCTGGAAAATTGCCATGAGGCCGTTGTGCCTCCCGGTGCTGTTTCTGCTCGCCTGTGCTTCCGCCCCTAAAGTCGAATATCCGGCCCTCGATTTGGCCCAGCCGGACCAATGGACGGCTGGAGTGTCAGAGGATCCAGTCGCCGACCACTGGTGGCGCGATATGGGAGCCGCGCGCCTCGACAGTCTCGTGGCGTTGGCCTTGGCGCACAACTACGACCTCAAGATCGCTGGTGCGCGTCTTGCCCAAGCCCAAGCCCAGGCTCGGGTGGCTGGCGCGCCGCTCTGGCCCCAACTCGGCGGCAATGCCAATGGCTCGCGGCGCAAACAGAATTTCGTCGGCCTGCCCATCCCCGGGCGAGACCCGGATCAGGTCTTGACCTCTAAGAGCACGTCCTTTGGCGTCGATCTGACGGCGAGTTGGGAAGCCGACCTCTGGGGTCGCTTGCGCGCCGGTGCCCAAGCCGGGCTGGCCGACGCCGGTGCCGCAGCCGCTGATTTCCGCGCGGCGCGCCTGTCGCTGGCAGCGCAGACGGCGCGGGTCTATTTCGCTGCGGTCGAGGCGGGTCACCAAGTTGAGCTGGCGCGCGCGACCGTTGCAAACTACCGGCTCTCCACCGAACAGATAGAGGATCGCTATCGCCGCGGCTTGCGCTCGTCGCTCGACGTGCGCTTGGGCCGGTCGAGCTTGGCCGCGGCCGAAGCAACCCTCGCCCAACGCCGCCAGCAAAGGGATGCCGCGCTGCGCCAGCTCGAATTGATCTTGGGCCGCTATCCCAGCGCCCGGATTGAGGTCGGGGGCGAGCTGCCCGCTGTCGGCGGCCCGGTTCCAGCCGGCCTGCCCGCCCAGCTCGTGAGCCGACGGCCCGACCTCGTGGCCGCTGAGCGCCGCCTCGCCGCGGCCGACCGCCGGCTGGCCCAAGCCCGGCGCGCCCTGTTGCCCCGCATTAGCCTCACGGCCTCTACGGGCCGCTCGTCGAGCGCGTTGAGCGACTTGCTCGACGGCGATTTTTCGGTCTGGAATCTCGTGGGCAATATCGCGCAGCCCCTGCTGCAAGGTGGGCGCCTGCGCGCTGGCGTTGATCAGGCCGCTTCCGCGGCCGAGCAAGCGCTCTTTGCCTACGCCCAGAGCGCACTTAGAGCATACGGCGAGGTGGAGGGGGCGCTGAACGCCGAAGGCTTCCTCGCCGACCAAGAACGAGCATTAGCCACGGCCGCGGCAGAAGCCGTAGCAGCGCGCGCCTTAGCCGAAGATCGCTACGCCAGAGGGCTTGCCGATCTCATCGCCCTGCTAGAGTCTCAGCGCCGGGCCTTTGACGCCGAGAGCCGCCTACTCGCCGTCCGTCGCCAGCGCCTCGATACACGCATCGACTTACACCTAGCTCTTGGTGGCGGCTTTACCCTCGCCTCTCAGCACGCGGAGATTCAGCAATGATGCGCGTCTTCAAAATAGTCTTGCCGGTCCTCATCCTCGCCCTCGGCTTTGGGGCCTTCCAACTGCTGGCCTCGATGCGCGAGCCGCCGCAGCGCGTCGCCCGCTCCTATGCCGGCCCGCTCGTCGAAGCCATCGCCGCCCCGCTCCAACAGGTCCAGGTCGTAGTTGAGGGGCAGGGCACGGTGCGCCCCGACGCCCAGATCGACCTCGTGCCGCAGGTCTCGGGTATTGTGGTGTGGAAGGACTCAGACTTCGAACCCGGAGGGACCTTTGCCAAAGGCGCGCTGCTCTTTCGGATTGATCCACGCGACTACGAACTCACCGTCCAACAGGCCGCCGTCCAAGTGGCGCAGGCGCGCTACCAACTCGACTTGGCCCGGGAGGAAGCCGCCATCGCCGAGGAGGAGTGGGAAAAGCTCCACGCCGAAGACCAAGCTCCCACCGACTTGGTGCTGCGCAAACCCCAGCTACGCGCTGCCGAGGCCAGCCTCCAAGGAGCTGAAGCGCGCCTCGCCGAAGCGCAGCTGCGCCTCGACCGCACCAAAGTGTACGCCCCGTTTGCCGGCCGGGTGCGCACCGCTCGCGTCGATGTCGGCCAGCACCTCAACGTCGGCCAAGCCATCGCCCAGATATACAGCATTGAAAAGGCCGAGATCGTCGTCCCGGTTCCCGACGAAGACCTCGGGTGGTTCACCCTGCCGATGCCCATCGACATTGCGGCGGCCAGCGCACCGGGCACCGGGTCCGTTGCCGATCGCAACGCCGAGGGCGGCCCCCGCGCCTTTGCTTTTAGTCGAGAGGGGGCCAGCGCCGAGGTCAGCGGGACCTTTGCCGGCCGCCAGCATCAGTGGAGCGGGCGCTTAGTTCGCACCGAGGGCGAGCTCGACCCGCAAAGCCGCATGGTCCGCTTAGTCGTCGAGGTCGAAGCGCCCTACGGCGGCATTGCCGCCGGGATCCCGCCGCTGACGGTGGGGATGTTTGTCGATGTGGCCATCGCTGGCCGCACCGTCGATGGCGTCCGCGTCCTGCCCCGCGTCGCGCTGCGCCAAGGCGATCGCGTGTGGACGGTGGGCCGTGACGGCATCCTTAGCATCCGCCCAGTGCAAGTGGTGCGCGCACTCCAGGATGAGGTACTCGCCTATATCGACATGACCCCCGAAGAGCGGATTATCGTCTCTCAGCTCAGCGGTGTTACTGACGGTATGCAGGTGCGCCTCGCGGACGGGAGCTTAGGAGGTCAACAGTGAAAGCACCCGTATCTTGGATGGCGAAAAATCACGTCGCCGCCAATTTGCTGATGGGTTTCATCATATTGAGCGGCCTGTTTGCCATGATGCAGACCAAGAAAGAGACTTTCCCCGAGATGTCGCTCGACCAAGTGCAAATCCAAGTGCCCTATCTGGGCGCGACCCCGGCCGAGGTCGAAGACGCCGTCTGCAAGCGCATCGAGGAGCGGGTGCGCGGCCTAGAGGGGGTGCGCCGCGTGCGCTCCACAGCTTCTGAAGGCATGGGCGCAGTCAGCATCGAGCTAGAGCGCGGTGCCGATATGGACAAACTCCTCGACGACATCAAAAACGAGATCGACCGCATCGACACCTTCCCGGCCGAGATCGAAGAGCCGGTCATCAAGGAGCTGACTCGCCGCAATCAAGCCATCGATGTGGTGCTCTACGGCGATGTGGAGGAGAAGGCCCTCAAAGTAGCCGCCGAACTAGTGCGCGACGACCTGCGCAGCAGCGGCGTCATTTCGCAGGTCGAGCTCAAGGGCGTGCGCGTCGATGAGATTGCCGTCGAAGTCTCCGAAGAGGCCCTGCGCCGCTACGGTCTGACCTTCGCGCAGGTCGCCGATGCCGTCCGCCGCACTAGCATCGACCTGCCCGCCGGCAGCGTCGAGAGCGAGGACGGCGCGATCTTGCTCCGCACGCAGGGGCTGATGCGCGCCGGCCGCGAATACGAAGAGGTCGTCGTCCTCACCCGCCCCGACGGCACCGCCCTCAAGCTCAAAGACGTGGCCACCGTCGTCGATGGCTTTGAGGATACCGATCTCATCTCGCGCTTCAACGGCCAGCCAGCGGCCGTGGTGCAGGTCTTTCGCATTGGCGACCAGAACGCCCTCGACATCTCCGCCTATGTCCACCAGTACATCGAGGACAAACGCCCGACCCTGCCGGCGGGGATCCACATCGGCTATGCGCGCGACGACGCGCGCATCCTGCGCAGCCGCATAGATTTGCTGGTCCGCAACGCCCGCCTTGGTCTGGTGCTGGTCTTTATCTGTCTGAGCTTCTTCCTCGACCTCCGCTTGGCCTTCTGGGTGATGATGGGCATTCCCATCAGCTTTTTGGGGGCCTTCGTGCTGATGGAGCCTTTCGACGCCTCGATCAACATGCTGTCGCTATTTGCCTTTATCGTGGCCTTGGGCATTGTGGTTGACGACGCGATTATCGTCGGCGAAAACATCTTTTCCCATCGCGTGCAGGGGAAACCCTTTGGTCGCGCCGCCATTGACGGGGCGCTCGAAGTCGGTACGCCGGTCGTGTTCTCGATTATGACCTCGATTGCGGCCTTTATGCCGCTGTTTTTCGTCGAGGGCATGATGGGTAAGTTCATGTCGGTCATCCCCGTGATCGTCATCTCCGTGCTGCTGCTGTCGCTGATCGAGAGCCTATTCATTCTGCCAGCGCACCTGTCTTCTGAGGGACACGGGCCACTCAGCCGCCTCTTCCGCCGGATTTTCATGCGCCCGCTCGATTGGCACGCCCGGGTCGTCGTCGTCTTTGACCGCGGCCTCAAGTACGTGATCCGCCACGCCTATCAACCCACGCTGCGCTTGGCCCTGGCTCATCCGATCTCCACTACCGCCTTAGCTTTATCACTGATGCTGTGTACCGCCGGGCTGGTCACCGGTGGCCATATCAAGTTCGTGTTCATGCCCGAGATCGGCTCCGATTGGGTGACGATATCAATCAACATGCCCCAGGGCACCACGGCGACCCAGACCGCCAAAGTCGTGCGACACATCGAAGAAAAGGCCCTCGTCTTGCGCGATCAGATCGACGCCGAGCGCGAGGGCGGGGATTCAATCTACCGCAATGTCTTTACCTATATCGGCGACCAACCTATGGCCCGGCGTTCCTCCTTTTCGGCTACCCCGGGTGCCAGCGGCCAAGGGCATCTCGCCGAAGTTACCATCGAGCTACAACCTTCCGAGGAGCGCGAGCTCGACAGCGCTGAGATCGAGTCGCGGCTGCGCCAACGGGTCGGCGAAGTGCCCGGCCCCGAATCCATCATTTATTCTTCCTCGCTGTTTTCCGCCGGCAATCCCATCGAAGTCGAGCTAGCCTCGGCCAACTTCGATCAGCTCTTGTTGGCCGTCGATCGCCTCAAGGGCAAAATCGCCGAGTACGCCGGCACCGGCGATATCCAAGACAGCTTTGAGGAGGGCAAGCTGGAGATGAAACTCCAGCTCAAGCCCCAAGCCCGCACCCTCGGCCTCACGCTCGCCGATCTGGCTCGCCAAGTGCGCCAGGGCTTCTACGGCGACCAAGCGCTGCGCTTCCAGCGCGGCTCGGACGACGTGCGGGTGATGGTGCGCTACCCCAAAGACGAGCGCCGGAACATAGGCGATGTGCGCTCGATGCGCGTGCGCACGCCTGCGGGTGCCGAGGTGCCCTTTGCCGAGGTGGCCACCGTCACCATCGGCCACGCCTATGCTTCCATCCAGCGCACCGATGGTCAGCGCGTCGTGCGGGTGAGTGGCTCCGTAGATGACCAAGTCGCCAACGCCGACGAAATCAACCGCGATCTCGAATCGTTTTTCCTGCCCATGCTGGTCCAGGACTATCCCGGTCTGCGTTACAGCTTCGGCGGCGAGCAGAAGGAGCGGGATGATTCGCTACAGAGCCTGCGCCTCAATTTTATCATCGCTCTTGCCGCCATCTACGTGCTGCTGGCCGTGCCATTCAAATCGTACACTCAGCCCCTCGTCGTCATGAGCGCGATTCCCTTCGGCATCATTGGCGCGGTTTGGGGGCATCTTATCATGGGCTTGGACTTGGCGCTTTTGAGCCTCTTTGGGATCGTCGCGCTCTCGGGCGTGGTGGTCAACGATTCGCTGGTGCTGCTGACCTTCTACAACCAGATGCGGCGCGAGGGCTCGTCGCACGAGGAAGCCCTAGTCTCGGCCGGGGCCGCGCGCTTCCGCCCCATCCTGCTGACCTCCCTGACGACCTTCTTTGGGCTCTTGCCGATGATCCTCGAAAAAAGCCTTCAGGCACAGTTTTTGATTCCAATGGCCGTCAGCCTGGGCTTTGGCATCCTCTTTGCCACCTTCATCATTTTGCTGGGCGTCCCGGTGGGTATGCGTCTGCTGGTGGGAGTGCAGGGGCTTTGGGAGCGGTTGATCGAGGAAGAACCCGCCAAGGTCGCGCCGGTTACTGGGTCTTGAAGGATTGTGGCGCGATTGAAGTGGGGTGGTCTGTTGCCGCTGTGCATGATGGCCTGTGCGCCTGCTGACGGTCCTCCCTTTATCGACAAGGCCAGCGATTGGGGCATAGAACGGTCCCACGTCGGCGGCGGCGCGGAAAAGCGCTATATCGTCGAAGCCAAAGGCGGCGGGGCCGCGCTCCTTGACGCGGATGGCGACGGCGATTTGGACATCTACTGGGTCAATGGAGAAGGCGGTGGCAATGCCCTCTACCGCAACGACCGTGGCCGGAGCTTTGTCGATCGAGCGGCCGCGGCCGGGGCCTTGGGTCGCGGCTGGGGCATGGGCGCGCTGAGTGCGGACTACGATGCCGACGGCGATGCCGACCTGTACATCACCTGCCTGCAAGAAAACATCCTCTATCGCAACGACGGGTTAGAGCAATTCGCCGATGTCACGGCCCGCGCCGGGCTGGCGCTGCCGGTGTGGAGTACCGGCGCGGCCATGGGCGACGCGGACTTGGACGGCGACTTGGATTTGTACGTGGCCAATTACGCGGATTTTGATTCGGCCGCGGTGCGACCCTTGGGCACGCAGTGGAAGGGCCGGGACGTATTTGTCGGTCCGCTGGGCTTGCCCGCGTTGCCGGACGCGCTCTACCGCAACGATGGCGCTGGCACCTTTGCCGATGTGACGGCGGCCAGCGGCCTCGGTCAGCACGACCCGGGCTATGGGTTTGCCGTGCTCTTCATCGACAGCGACGACGACGGGGATTTGGATCTGTATGTCGCCAACGACTCGACGCCCAATTTCCTCTACCGCAACGATGGGGCTGGCACCTTTGCCGAAGTGGGGCTACAGGCCAATGCCGCGCTGGGGGAAACGGGTTTGGCGCAGGCCGGCATGGGCGCGGCTTGGGGCGATTACGATAACGACGGCGACGGCGATTTGCTGGTCACCAACTTCGAGGACGACTACAACACGCTCTATCGCAACACCGGTGCCGGCATCTTTGCGGACGTGAGCTTTGCCGCGGGCCTAGGCCGCATCAGCCTGCCCTATGTGGGGTTTGGCGCGGTCTTTATCGATTACGACAACGACGCCGACCAAGACTTGTTCGTGGCCAACGGACACGTGTATCCGCAGATCGAACGCCCAGGCAGCGGCGCGACCTACGCGCAGGCGAATCACTTGTTTGCCAATGACGCCGGCCATTTCCGCGTCGTCGAGCTGGGGGAGAATCGGGCGGTCAGCCGCGGCGCAGTGGCCGGAGACTTTGACGACGATGGCCGCGTGGATCTGTTCGTCACCAATCTCAACGGCCGGCCCTCCCTGCTGCACAACCAGACGGCCGCTGATCACCACTGGCTCGGCTTGCGCCTTGTGGGCGCGGGAAAAAACCGCGAGGCCATCGGCGCGAAGGTCGTATTGTGGAGCGGCGGCCAAAAGCAGCGGCGGGACGTGCTCTGCGGCGAGAGCTTCTTGGGCAGCGGCGACCGCCGCGTGCATTTTGGTTTGGGCGCGGCGGGCCGGGCGGATTCGCTGCACATTTATTGGCCGAGTGGAGTGCTGCAGAAGATGACGGACTTACCGATTGATACGTATATGAGCGTTGCGGAGGGGGACACTAGGTACTAGGTCAAAGTGAGTTATGCGAACGGGATAGAAAGCTGATCTGGTATATCTGGAGTAGAAATCCGCAGAGGAGACTCTCCCAATTGGCCGTTCAACCGCAAAAGATCCTCGTCAAAAGTATACAACACATCAACGTCTTCGGTAATCAAGGCTGTTGCCGCGTGGAGAGAGTCCTTGGGATTAAGGTGAGGATAGCGCCATATAAGATCGCGAGCAAATTCGGCCGTTCGTCGATCCACATTGACGATGCCGATGAACTCTTGTTCAAAAAAATCCTTGATAGTCTCTTCCTTGCTCTGAGGCAATGGTTGCTGACCTTTGATCTTGATAACCTCCGTCAATGTCAATGCCGAAGTGATTATTCGCACTTCCCCTCTCTCAGAGACATCAACTAATCCACGACAGGCTTCTACTTTATCTTCTTCATTATTGAACCATCCAATAAATATGTTGGCATCGCAATAGACGTTCCGCATATAGATTTACTCAGCGAGAATACCCAGCACATCATTCCAGGATGGCAGCTCGTCTTTTGGACGAAGTACTCTAAATTCTTCAACAGTGATATTGATCGGCATACCATTGCGCCGATATTGAATAAGCCCTGAAACCGACACGCGCCGCGCTGTCTTAGGATTAAAAGACTGAAGTACATCGTCCCATAATTCACCAGAAAAATAGCAGTTGATATTGCGACCCGATATATCATCATCAATAGAAAAGCGCGTTTTGCCCCGTCTGCTGAGTACTTGAATCCGTCCTTCGACCGTACCGTGATCAACGTACTGTCCTTGCAGTAACTGGTCGACAGACGCAACAGATCGAGACGACATTTTAGTAGCCTGTCCATTGTATCGGACCTGTACTGTACTTAACTCCCCGTCGGACCTAGACAGTACCTCGCCCATCGTCTTGGCAGCCTCCAATGCTTTTTCCGAGAAATGCTTAGGCCAGATATCATCCCCCACCTCAAGGGCCGCAAGCCCAGTTTGAATCGCATCAATGGCCACAGGGATCTTTTCAGGCGATATCTTAATTGCTTCTGGAGCGATGTGTACGCGTACGCTACCCGGCTCAACAGAAAGAAGCCACTCTACAGCGTGAGGCTTCCCGGCCACGCTATCGGCTACCTCATCGGCCATCTGCAAGAACGCATTAAAGCCTTTTCTAAAACGCTGGGCCGTAATCCGCGGACCGTCAATCTCAAACGTAAGCGAATTCGGCGAGAATTTGGCCATGGTTATAGGGTCCAAGTTCCGGTTCTCAAAGGGGAGTGGCAAAGTAATATCCCTGTATCGCAGAATCAAGCTAAATTTGGGTATTATATACAATAGTGCCCAAAAGCTAAGCCTTAATGGACTTTTCTGTAGTATAACTTATTGTAGACCATAGGCTTTACATGAAAAATAGGTGATGGAAGTACTTTGTCCACCGGGAGGAACGCACTAGGTATTTCGATGTGGCCCTCTCCTGGTCCATGCATCGAACCACAGAGGCGATCCGTCTCCGCTAGAGAGGATCTACTTCCATCGCCCGCAAGCGCCCTATGCCACTGATCTGGCAAGGGGCATAATCCTCCCCATTTCGTCAAGTTCTCAGTGCGATCTGGTCGACTAAAAAGAGGACGAGGGTGACAGCCCCGGCCTCAAACAAGCGCTTGATGGAGGCCGAAACCAGAGGCTATATTCCCGCGTGCCTACATACTAGCTGGAGGTCCAATTATGCAGAGCTACCCATATCCAGAATACGACGGAGTGAGAAGCATTGTCTTGGGAATCGTCGTCAGCATTCTGACGTGTGGGATTTACTATTTCTATTGGCAATACAAACAGATGGAAACGCTCAATGCGTGGCTGGGGCGGGAGGAGTACAACTTCTGGCTTTGGCTCGTACTCTACATCCTGACGTGCAGCATATTTGAGATTTATTACGAGTACAAGATGGCGCAGGGCATCAACGAGATTCAGGAGAACAATAATCTACGCGCAAACAGAGACTTGGCGTTGATCTGCGTCCTGGTTTCTATTTTTTCTTTCGGCTTGGCCGCCACGGCCATCCAGCAGTGGGAGATCAACAAGTTCTACGGTGAAAGCGCCGACAGTTAGCCCAGTTCACCTCGCGCGAATTTTCCTCGTCGGGCTGGCGCTCGTCGCGGCATTCTTGGCGTGGTTTAGCCCCGTGCTCGGCAAGGCTTGGCCGACCCTGTGCCCCTTCCGTTTCCTCACCCATCTGCCCTGCCCAGGCTGCGGCATGGGGCGCGCCTGCATAGCTCTTGCACAAGGCAACCTCGCCGGCGCTTGGCACTACCATCCCTTCGCGTTTTTCCTCATCCCATTGGCCCTCGGCCTCGCGTGCTCTCCGAGTCGATTTGGTCGCGCTTGGCTCGTGCTGCCCTCGTCCCTCCGCAAGGGCCTCGCTGGGGGCGTGCTGGTCCTCGTACTGGCGTTGTGGGGGTATCGCTTACTGCACGTCTAGTGGCTCAGCGCCCAGACCGCGATATTGGCACCCATTTTGAGGGCGTCGAGTCGCTTGCTCTCTGGGTCGCTGTGGACGCCGGGGTCCTCCCAGCCGTCGCCTAAATCCGCCTCATACGTGTATAGCACAGCTAGGCGTTCGCCCGTGAACAGCGCGAGGGCTTGCGGCCGTTTGCCGTCGTGCTCGTGGACCTTGGGCAGGCCCGCTGGCAACTCGAAGTGGCAGTGGAATAGGGGATGCTCGGGCGGCAGTTCCACCCACTCGGCATTGGGGAAGACTTGGCGCATGGCGCGGCGGAAGCTCTCGTCCATGCCGTAGTTGTCGTCGGCGTGGAGAAAGCCACCGCTTTCCAAGTAGTGCCTAAGCCGCGCTGCTTCCTCAGCGGAAAAAGCCACATTGCCGTGCCCGGTCATGTAGATGTACGGATAGGAAAACAACTCCTCGTCCATGATTTGCACGCGCGTCTCGGCTTCGGCCGCGTCGATTTGGGTATGCTCTCTTAAGAAGCGGAGCAAGTTGGGCAGGGAAGAGGGGTCGCTGTACCAGTCGCCGCCGCCGCCGTATTGCAGCCGCGCAATGGTAAATAGGGGCTGGGCTGGGCCGTCCACCGCGAGGAGCGCGATGGCGAGTGCAGTGTAGAGGCCGCGCATGTCAGCGGTTGTTGATCACGGCGAATTTGCCGCGCACGGTGTCGCCGGTTTCTGTCTGCGCGACAAAGTAGTAAATACCCGATCCCACGAGAAAGCCCGCCGCGCTCTGGCCATGCCAAGTGACCGCGCCTTGACCGGCCGCGCCGTCGAGCTGGCGGACGAGTTCGCCAGCGGCCGTGAAAATGCGCACGCTGGACCCTAGCGGCAGGTCGGCAAAGGTCAGGGCGCCGCCGCGCACGCCGATGCGGAAGGGATTGGGATACGCGTACGCCTGGGGCCCAGCGGTCGTCCCCGCAGTGCCGATTTGCAGGCGGCTCATCCCGCCGAGCGTGCCAATCCACAGTGCGCCGTTTTCCCGATCGAAATACAGCGAGTTGACGTGGTTGTTGACGAGGCCGTCGCTGGTGTCGAGCGCGAACTCGACTTGGCCCTCGGTGTTGATGCGGGCCAGGCCGCCTTCGGTGCCGACCCAAATGCGCCCCCAGTCGTCTTCGGCCAGCGATGTGGTCGCGCTGGACGGCAGGCCGTTGTCGGCGTTGAACACCTTCCAGCTTGTGACATCAAAATGCGCGCCGGTGCGCGAATACTCGCCGCGCACTGCATTGAGGCCGTTGTTGGTGGCGATCCACACCTGCCCCGAGCGATCGACGTGGATATCGATGACGGCGTTGCTGGTCAGGTGCGGGTATGCGGTCGTGTCGAAGACTAGGCCAATCTCATCGTCGGTCGCAAAAGGGGTGCCGCCATCGTCGAAGAGGCAGAAGCCGTCGAGCGCCGTCCCAATCCACTTCAGGCCGTCGGGACCAATGGCGATTTTGGTCATGTCTCGGCCCGGGGCCATGCCGAAGTCCAACTGGCTGTTGAGCGCGGCTTGTTGGGGCGGCCACCCATCCATGACGACTAACCCATTGCGGACGTTGGCGATCCATACCAAGCCGTTGGCGTCGCGGTCGATGTCGCTGATGGCGACAAAAGCACTGCCGTCGATGCCTTCGAGGGCCGAGTTGTTGGCGGTGAGGCGCTGCCACTGGCCGTTGGGATCGCGCACGTCAATGCCCCGGCCCCAATGGCCAACCCACAGCAGGCCCTCGCCGTCGGTCTCCACGGCCGAGACGGTCGCGGACGACAGGTCGGTCCTTTTGTTATGGGTGGTCCAGCCCTCGCCGTCGAACTCGTACAGGCCAAAAGCGGGCAGATTGTCCTTGGGCACGGAGGCGACCCATAGGTGGCCGTCGGCGGTCTGGGTCATGTCGAAGAAGAAGTTAGCTCTAGGCTCGCGGGGCGGCGGTGGGGGGTCGGTGCCGAGGACGCGCAGGCCGCTCGCGCTGGCCACCCACAGAGGACCGTCGGTATCGGACAGGTCGGCGGTGCTGCTAATGTCCGATGCACCAAGCGGCTGCCAACGGTTGCCTTGGCGCTGGAACAAGAGGCCCTCGGCCGTCGCGCTGACGATGCTCCCCTCGAAGAGGCCGAGGGCAACACTAGTGGTCGTAGAGTATTCGATCGCGGGGCGGTCAAGCGCGGGATGTACTCGCCAGACGCCGTTTGTGGCCGAGACGAAGAGCGTGTCTCGATAGACTAGCATGTCGCGCACCGCGCCCCCTATTAGCTCGGCTTCCCAACTGCTGGGATCTTGGAGATTGGGTTGGTCCAAATCCGCCCATACTAGATCATTACCGGTCCCGGCCCACAGGCGTCCAGCAAACACCTCAATGCTGGTCACCTCGGTGTCTTTGGGCAGATCCCCCAAGCGGCGATAGGTTTCCTTGACCTCCTCCTTGCTGATGACAAACGCGCTGACGCCGCGCTCGCTGCCGACGTAGAGGATGTCCCCATGAGGCTTGAGGGCGTTGATGCGGAGGTTTTGGAAGTCGAGGAAGGGCGGGTCGAAGCGATCGTCCTCGGGCCGATAGCGGCTCAAGCCCTGCGAGTTCGTACCGAACCACAGGTGGCCGTTGGCATCTACGGATAGGCTCAAGATGAGGTTGCCCGGCAGGCCGTCGCGGCGGGTGAAGCGCGTATAGGATTGGGTCTGCTGGTCGTAGCGCAGGACGCCGCCGCTGGTACCGGCCCAGACCTCATTTTGGTGGACGAGGACCCGGTTGATTTGGCGCATACTGGTATAGGCTTCCCATTGGGTGCCGGATAGTTGGGCGCGGGCGGGCAAAGCCAAGAGCAGCAGTGGAGCGAGGCGGAGCAAGAGCATGGGGACGGCCTACATCATTGTTAGAGGGTCGATATTGATGGAAAAGTGCAAGGCGTGGTTTTTGGCGGCCTCGCGCATGGCTGGCAGGGCGCTGAGGGCCGTTGTGCGCAAGTGGCGCGCTGAGGAGCCGCGCAAGAGGGCTTGCCAGCGGTAGTGACCGCGCAGCCGCGCCAATGGGGCTGGCGCTGGGCCGAGCACGAGCGCGTCTGCGTCGAGGTCCTGTCGCAGAGCGTCCACGCCCTGTTGTGCCCCGGTTTCAACGGCTTGCTCGCAGGGGCCGCGCCAGCGGAAGACGATTAGGCGGCCAAAAGGGGGAAACCCGGCCTGCCGCCGCTGATCCAACTCGCTGTGGGCAAAGTCCGCGTAGTTTTGGTTTGCAGCCGCGCACAGGGCTGCGTCTTCGGGCAGCAGCGTCTGGATGACTACCTCGCCGGCCGTGCGACCGCGACCCGAGCGGCCGGCGACTTGGGTCAGGAGCTGGAAGCTCCTTTCGGCCGCGCGGAAGTCGGGTAGGTGCATGCCGGTGTCGGCGGAGATCACGCCGACTAGCGTGACTTCGGGCAGGTCGAGGCCCTTGGCGACCATTTGGGTGCCGAGCAGCACGTCGGCCTCGCCGCGGCGGAAGCGCTCGACGAGGGAGTCGTGCGCGCCTTTCCAAGCGGTGGTGTCCACGTCCATGCGGATGACGCGGATGCCGGAGAATTGGGCCAAGAGGGCGCTTTCGACCCGTTGGGTGCCCACCCCCTCGAAGCGCAGCTCCGGGCTGCCGCAGGAAGGGCAGACCCGCGGTGGTGGGGCCGCGAAGTCGCAGTAATGACAGCGGGTCTCGGAGGCAGTGGGCCGCCGGTGATAGGTCAGCGAGACTCGGCAACTGTTGCACTGGATCGGCTCGCCACAGGCGGTGCAACTAATGAAGGGCGCAAAGCCACGGCGGTTTTGCAATAGGATGATTTTCTCGCCGCGGTCGAGGCGGTCCTGCATCTTGCGCCGCAAGTCGTGCGAGAAGATGGCCCGCTGCTGCCGTTGAAAAGGCTCCTGTTTCATATCGACGACCGTCACTTGCGGCAAGGGGCGGTCGTCGATGCGGCGGGGCAGGGTGTGGAGGTGGTATTTGCCCATGACGGCATTCCAGTGCGACTCTAGGCTGGGCGTGGCCGAGCCGAGGACGACGACGGCTTTGCAGTGCTGCCCGCGGACTAAGGCGAGGTCGCGAGCATTGTAGGTGAGGGGGTGGCTGCTGTCTAGGTCTTCTTGCTTGTACGAGGTGTCGTGCTCTTCGTCCACGACAATCAGCCCCAAATCGTCCACTGGTGCGAGAATGGCCGAGCGAGCGCCGATGAGTATGCGCTGCTCGCGGCGGCGCACGCGACGCCACGTGTCGTAGCGCTCTCCGGCCGAGAGCTGGCTGTGGAGGACGGCGACTGCCTCGCCGAAGTGCTCCTTGAAGCGCCGCACCATCTGCCAAGCGAGGGCGATTTCTGGCACCAAGATGATCGCGCCGCGCCCCGTGGACAACGCTTGCGCCACGAGTTGGATGTACACGAGGGTCTTGCCCGAGCCGGTGACTCCATGCAGCAGGGCCGGATAGAATTCTCGGGCATCGAGCGCGGCCGATAGGGCGTCGAGGGCCTGTTGCTGGTCGGCCGTAGGGACGAGGTCCGGAGGGGGACCACTGGCGATGTGGGCGAGGGGATCGCGGACGACTTCCTCGGTAGTTGACTCAATCAAGCCACGGCCTTCGAGCCCCTTGAGTACGGCCGAGGAAAAGCCGGCTGCGCTCAGTTCGCTGCGCGCAGCCGTGGGGTGGTCTAGCAAGTAGCGCAGACAGGCCGCTTGGCGCGGGGCGCGCTTTTCGATGTCGGCGACGGCTGCGTGCGCGGCCGTTTCGTCGCTCAGGAGGAAGCGGCGTTGGCTCAAGGCGTGGGGCCGTCGGTCTTCGAGCACGGGTGCGATTTCAATGCGCCCGCTGCGGCGCAGGGCGCGCACCCCCTTTTCCAAGCCCCGGCTGCCGAGGCGGCGCTTGAGGGTGCTGACCTTGAGGGAGCCGCTGCGCTGCAACTCGCCGAGGATCCGCGCCTCCATGCCCGTGTGGTGGCCAGCGGGCACCTCGCGCAATTGCACGACGCGGTTGGAGCTGAGTTTGACGCCTGGGGGCAGGGCGGCCATCAGCGCACTGCCGAGGGGGGCCATGTAGTAGGAAGCCATCCAGCGACAAAGCGCGACGATCTCCGGGCTGAGGAGCGAGGTGTCGAGAATTTGCTCAATAGGGCGGATCTTGCTCGGAGGGAGGTCGCCGATTGTAGCTGGCCCCAAGACGATGCCGGTGAGCCGGCGCTGGACCACCGGCACCAACACCAAGGCCCCCGGCCGCGCTTCAGCAGCGAGTTCAGCAGGTACGCCATAGGTCAACTCGCGCGCTACGGGTGGCGGCAGGGCGACCTCTACGTAGCCTTGGATCATGGTTGGGCGTCGGGAGCCTCTTCTGCTAGGGACTGTAAGTTCGATCCTAGTAATTCGATGCCGTCGGCCGTGGCGCGGAAGCGCAGCACGTTGGTGGGGTCGCCGAGTTGGCCGTTGCCGAGTAGTTGGCCGTCCAACCAATAGCGCAGACCGTGGGGACGGGTCGAGAGTACGACAAAGTGGTCGCGGGCCTCAAAGCGGTGGCGCTCGCCAGGTGGAACGATGCGCTCAAAATTTTCTGCTGAGTCATCCCAGCGGATCTGCACCCAAGTAGAGTCGCGGGCTTCTAGTTCGAGGACGACGGGGGCGGATTCGGTGGTTTGTGCGGCCGCCACAGTCGCGGAGGTGTCTGCGGTGGATGACTGGGCGACAAGCGGGTCGTTTGGAGCGGTTGTCGGCTGGGATTCGGGCTGGGCGACGACCGCTTGCGGCGGGACGGCGGTCGCTTGTGGTGGGGCGGAGGATTGGGCCGGGGTCTGTGATGGCGCAGCCCTACCACCGAAAAGGTAGAACGCCACAGCGAGGGCGCAGCAGGCACCTATTACCAAGCCGATGACGATCAGCGGCTTCCGCGAGCGACGCCGAACAGGCTGCGATAGCAAGACCGTAGGTCGGTGGCGAGGTTGGAAGGCCTGGCCGTGCTGTTGGTCGAAGCGGGTCAGCAACGGCTCGGGATCGAGACCGAGTAATTCGGCATATGCTTTCAGTGCTAGGCGGGCAAATACCGGCTCGACCACATCGAACTGGCCGGCTTCTATACCCTGTAAGACGGACAAACTAATGCCGGTCTGTCGCTGGACTTCTTCGAAGTCGAGGCCGCGCGCTTGGCGTGCGGCCGACAATTCTTCTGCGATGGTTGGTTGTTTTTCTTCGCTCATTTTGTCGCCTGATCGTTTAGGTCGCACCCCACCGCGCTCAAGAGGACGCAAAGACGAGCTAGGGGCAGACCAACTACATTATAATAACAACCTGCGATGCGTTCAATAAAGCGCGCTCCTAGCCCCTGTATGCCATAGCCACCGGCTTTGTCGAGGGGTTCGCCGCTGGCGACGTAAGCGGCGATGTCGGCGGCGGTCAAGGGCCGCATCTCCACTTGGGTGCAAACGGCTTCCTGCAAGAGCTGATCGCCGCTTTGGATGGCTAGTCCGGTATAGACTTGATGGACCTTGCCCGAGAGGCGACCGAGCATGGAGGCCGCATCGGCCGCGTCGGCGGGCTTGCCCAATATCGCGCCGTTGATACAGACGATGGTGTCCGCCGCGATGATGATGGTGTCTGCGGCGACTGAGCTGGCCACAGCGCGGGCTTTGGCCACGGCCGATTCGAGTGCGTAGTCGGCCGGGATGGACGTTGTGGGCACAGGCTCTGCCAGCGGACTGGGGACTACTGTAAAGGGCAGGGTGAGTTGGCGCAACAGCGCGGCGCGCCGGGGTGAGGCCGAGCCGAGGATGAGCGACTTCACGCTGGCGACTCCACCATCAAGGTGACCGGGCCGTCGTTGTGGATTTCGACCTGCATGTAGGCACCGAAGACGCCTTGTTGAGGCGGCAAGCCTTGTGCGGCGAGAAGGTCGAGGAAGCGCTCGTAGAGGCGCTGGGCGACAGCGGGTGGGGCGGCTTGGACGAAGCTGGGGCGGCGGCCTTTGCGGCAGTCGCCGTACAGGGTAAACTGCGAGATGGCGAGCACGCCGCCGCCGACATCGAGCACCGAGCGATTCATCTTGCCTTGGTCGTCGGCGAAGATGCGCAGGTGAGCGCACTTTTCAGCGCAGAAGCGCAGCGCTTGGTCCTCGTCGCTAGGGCCGAAGCCGACGAGCAGGACCAGGCCCTGGCCGATTTGGCCGCGGAGCTGGCCATCGACGTGGACGCTAGCGTGGCTGACGCGCTGGACGAGGACTTTCACGGGAGGAAGTGCAAGATCAGCGGGGACGCCGTCAGCATCTGGGAAAACTCGCTAGGGAAATCGGTCATAGAAGTTAAATGTACCCCCCGCCGTACTACTGTCAACCACCCTAGAAGCGCCGCTGGCCGCGCTCGAGTTTGAGTTGCGGAATGTCCTTCAACTGCACCTTAAAAAAGAACGCCCGGTTTTTGTGGAAGGTGCTCGGTTGCACGTTGAGGGTCGCGGTCCAGTCGTGGAACTCCTTTTGTAGGGACAACAGTTCGGAAGTGATGCGCTCGCTGGCCAACAGCCGCGTCCCCGGGGCGCGCAGGTTGTAGTTGAGCGAATAATTGCAATACCAGCTCGACCACAAGCTAAAGCCGGCCGAGGCCTGTACCCAAGAGCGGATGGTACTAGTAGTCGTGGCGCGGCGGTGTGAGATGTAGTGGCTGAGCTGGAAGCGGCTGCCGCGGCGACGGTTGTCGATGTCGCGCATGAGGCCGCTTTCAAAGCCGAAGGATTCCCGGCCGTAGCGGCTGGCAGTGCCAAAGCTGCTTTGTCCGTAGCGGCTGGCGGAGTCAAAGCTGCTCTGTTCGTAGCGGTTGGAGGTTCCGAAACCATCGGTCCGGTCGGCGTCCGAGCGCGCCTTCCTCGACTGCCGCGACCAGCTAACCGAGGTCCGCACTTCAAGCTGCTCGCGGCGCGGTGCCAACAGGTGCAGTCGGTTTTGCTCGTCGTAGAATTCGTGGCGCAAGGTCAGCCGCGAATTTAGGTAGCGACCTGCCTCGACGCTTAGAGTAGTCCGCAAGTCGTCTAGCTGGTTTTCCTTTTGCTCAAATTTATAGGCCGTCGCGAAATTGAGCTGGACTAAGCGCACTTTGTGCTCCTCCTCGTCGCGCAGGACTTTGGCCCAGAAAGTGTTGTCGAGGCGCAAGTTCAATGTCCGTTGGTGTTGGAGTTGGCTGCCGTCGCCGCCAAAGCCCAAGACGCCGCCGGTGTCGGTGCGGGAGGCTTGATAGTTGAACGAGACGCTGGGTTTGAGCACGTGGCGCAGGGCTTGGAGCGGGCCGATGGATGGGTTGAAAAGGCCGTAGAAGGTCTGGCTCAGGGCCGCGCGGGTCGAGAAGCGGTCGCTGCGTCGGCTGCGGGTTGTGCTCTCGCGCAGATTTTGGTCGCGCCAGTCTTGGTTGAGTGCTGGGCTGAGATTGAGCCAAGAGAAGGGGCGGTACTGCGCGCTGACGCGCCAGACCACTTGGGCCCTAGTTTTGCTGGTCGTGTCCGTGCGGCTGCCGCGCCGAGTGTTGCGCAGACTGGCGTTGCCGTCGTAGTAAATGCGACTGTACCAGGGGAGGTTTTGGCGGCTTTGACGGCTTGAGCCCTTTGGCGCTTGGCCCCAAATCGGCTTGCGGCTCTTGCGCAGGCTGAGTTCGGGCAGAATGGTGGAGAACGTCTCGGTGTCGAGGTTTTTGGTCTGGCTCGCTTTTAGGCCCAAGCTATTGCCCGAGCCGCGCCAGCGCCGAGTGTAGCTGAGATTGGAGCGCAGGGTGCGGTTGAGGCGGTCTTGGAGGCTGGCGCTGTTGTCTTGGGCGAAGCTGTTGTTGCTCTGGAAGGTGCCGTTGGCCCGCAGGCTGGCGTCGCGCCCTAGCTCTTGGCTGTGTCTGAATTCTAGTCGCCAATTGCGCGAGGCTGTGCGGCCATCTTGGCGATTTTCGAGCTGGGTGCTGACGTTCCCTCTGAATCGGTAGCGCGCCGTGTAGTTGAAGCGGGCGCGCCCTAGCCAGCCTGAGCGCTGCCGCAGGTCGGCCGCAAGGGACAGATCCCAATAGTCGTTGGGCGCGAGGTAGTAGCCCAAGTTGCGCAGCTCCCACTCGCTTTGGCGCGCCCCATATCTAAGGGAGCGGTTGCCAAAACTCGGCGTCAAAAGCCCAGACTGGCGGTCTTCGCGCAGCGAAAATACATAGAAGGGAATCCACAACAGCCGCCGCTCCTTGATGCGGAAATACACGGGGCGCGCCACGGCCATGTCGCCGGCTAAGACCTTGATCCGCGGGCTGTAGAAGTCGAAGTGCGGGTGATCGGCCTCGCACGTGGTGTACGAGCCTTGGTGGACGTGGAACTCGGTGCCGCTGCGGGTCTGGATCAAGCGTCCGGAGTAAAATCCCTTGTCGCGGTGGATCTTGCCTTCGAGGATGGTTCCTTGCTCGGTGGAGAGGTCGTAGAGGATGCGCTCGCCGCGCAGCGTTTGGTCGCCTTGGCGCAACACCGGGCGGCCGATGACCTGCCCAAGCGAATCGAGGGTTGCTCGCGCTTCGACTTGGTCGAGGGCGCGGCGGAAGACGATCTCGGCGGCCTCCAACTCAGCGCCCTTGTGCGAGATGCGGGCCTGCCCCTGCAACAGGAGCGAGTCGCCGACCTCGTAGTAGTTCATATAGGTGGCTTGGTATGCAAAGCCTTGGTCTTTGTTCTGGCCCTTGGCTTGGGTCAGCAGGGCTTGGGCCTGTTGCAGTTGGGTCTGGGACGCCTCGCTGCTGCGCGGATGGGTGAGGGCCAGGCAGAGGACCAGCAGGCCGATCATGGCTGGCGCTGGCGCAGTACTTCGTACAGGGCGATGCCGGCGGCCACAGAGGCGTTGAGCGAGCCGATGGCCTCGCGCTGCATGGGGATGTGCAGGAGTGCGTCGCAGCGCTTCTGCACCATGCGTCGCAGCCCCTTGCCCTCGCTGCCGATGACTAGGGCGCAGGGCTGGGCAAGGTCCGCGGCCGTCAAGGGCTGCTCGCCTTGGGCGTCGAGTCCGGCGATGAAAAGCCCACAATCCGCGGCCTTTTGCAGGGCCTTTTGCAAGTTGTCAACTCGGCAGACGGGCAGGTGCTGGGCCGCACCGGCGGCGGCCTTGAGCGCGGCTGGCGAGAGGCCGGCAGCTTCGCGGGCGGGCACGACTACGCCTTGCGCACCGAGCGCGTGGGCGCTGCGGATGATGGCACCGAGGTTGTGGGGATCCTGCACTTGGTCGAGAAAGAGGAGCAGGGCTGGAGTCGGCAGGTGGGCGAGCACGTGCTCGAAGTCCGCGTACGTTGCGGCTGCCGCGTAGGCGACGACGCTTTGGTGGTGGGGGCCGGCGAGGCGGTCGAGTTGGGCCTTGTCGCGCAGATCATAGGGGATGTGAGCCTGCCGTGCGCGGGCGAAAATTTCGTCGATGACCGGGCCGTGCGCACCCTTGGCGACGAGCAGGCGGCGCAGAGGGCGCTCGGCGCGGAGGGCTTCGAGTACGGGGTGGCGGCCCCAAATTAGGTCGTCGGGTGTTTGGTTATCGGACATGAATTAGCTGAGCTCGGCTCGTGCAGACGGCAGAGCAGGTCTATGGCGTGGGAACGTATAGGACAATTACTCAACGTAAAAATACTCGATGTGCAGGTTAGATGGTAGGGATGCTGGCAGCAGCGACTCGACGGTGCCCTCTGGCAGCGCGGAGAAAATTGGACAGAACCTCACATTTTTAGCATACTATGTCCACTAATTGTGGACATTGATGTATATTATTGCGGTACAAAATGCTTGAAACGACCCCATTGCGACAGCAGATCGCTCGAGATGTCTTCGATTACCAGCAGCTGGTCGCCTGTTTGTCCCAGTTTAGCAAGCCCCGCGACAAAATCCGCAGATTGTTAGCTAGTGGAGAAATCGTGCGCATTAGGAAGGGCTTGTACGCCTTTGGCGAGTCCCTCCGACGAGCACCCATCAGCCGGGAACTGCTGGCCAATCTGATCTATGGGCCTTCCTACATAAGCCTAGACTACGCACTGAGCTACCACGGACTCATACCGGAACGCGTCGAGACAGTCACCTCGGTGACATTGGGGCGGTCGCGCACCTTCACTACGCCCTACGGAATGTTCTCCTACCGTCGCCTGAGTCAGAGCCGCTACGCCGTTGGGGGCCTTCTAGCAGAGCACGGCGATCTGTCCTTCCTGATCGCTTCCCCAGAAAAGGCACTGGCGGATAAGGTATGGGCCGACAAGCGCTTCGACGGGACTCGCTTGGCGACCTACGGTTCGTATTTGCTGGACGACCTGCGGCTGGATCTCGCCCGATTGGCCGTCTTCGACCACGACCGCCTCGAGGTGATCGCGAGAGCCTACGATTCGCGGAAGCTCTATTGGCTCATGCGCTACCTACAGACGCTGAAGGAGCGAAGCCATGCATGAGGCCATTCGTCCCATGCTCGACCGATACGCACCTGAAACGCGCGACGATTACGTCAATGCGCTGCGGGAAATACTACAGGAACTGGCGTTGCTCGGCCTCTGGCGCAGCAAGTTTTTCGAGCATGCCGCCTTCTACGGAGGCACGGCCCTGCGCGTACTCTACGGCCTAGATCGCTATTCCGAGGACATTGACTTCTCGTTGCTGGCACCCGACCCGGGATTTTCGCTTGGGCAATATGGCGAGTCCCTCTTGCGCGAGATCGGCAGTTTTGGCTTTAGCGTCGAGTTTGAGCAAAGAGAGCCGACCCGGCAGACGGCTATTGAGTCGGCCTTTCTCAAGGCCCATACGCTCAAACAGTTGCTCGTCATCGAAGCAGACGCCGAACGGTTCCCCGGCCTGCATCCCGGATCGGCTCTGCGGATCAAACTCGAAGTGGACACCGACCCACCCGGCGGCTTTGAGACCGAGAGCCGCTATCTGCTGCAACCTATTCCGTTTGCGGTGCGCGTTTATAGCCTGCCCGATCTGTTCGCTGGTAAGCTACACGCCATCCTGTGCCGGAGGTGGCAGACTCGTGTCAAGGGGCGGGACTGGTACGATCTAGTCTGGTACGTCGGCCGTCATCCACAGGTGCGTCTGAGCCATCTAGAGGAGCGCATGAGGCAGTCGGGCGATTATCGGGACGAGATGCCTTTGACGCGGGGCCGCCTCATGGAACTCTTGCGCCAAGCGGTTGACCAACTCGATGTTGGGCGCGCCCAGGACGATGTGATGCGGTTTGTGCGCGACCCGCGAACCATCGATGTTTGGTCGCAGGATTTCTTTCGCGAGGTCGTCCAACGCATTGAAATATCTTAGAAGCCGTCTGAACATTCGGAGGGTTGGCCCTTGGGAGCAGACGATCCCCACTGGATGTCACCTAAAGGCGCGGTGAAACCCGCTTGCGCGAGAATGACGGGTGCGTAACGTCAGAAGCCGCATCAGCCTCAACCGGCCCCCTCAATCCCTGCTCGATCTTGTGGCGAGGCTGCTGAAGCAACTCTCCGGCCTTGCTTGGTGAAATGAGGCCCTCGGCCAGCGCCCAATAACAAAGCCGCTCAAACCGTCGCGGCACCTCGTGCTGTCCTTCTTCGCCGTTCTCCTCCAGCGGTTCTGGCTCGTTGGAGCGCCATCCGCGTGCAAAGGTCTGGAACGCATAGGCGAGCGTCGATTCATTGATCACGTCTACCTGCTTGAAGCGCACGAGCAGCGTTGCCGCGCCAACCCGGTACATCCGCTTGAGTTGGATCAGTTCTTGGTAGCCGATAGCCTTGCGGGCTTCTCCAATCTCTCTGACGAGATGATCTCGCGGAATGAGAAAGGCTCCCGCAAAGACGTTCGATGCTTTTTCGTGGTCCACTGGAGAGTTTTTGTCGATTAGCCGGTGTGCCAACTCGTGGGCAAGCGTGAACCGCCGCCTCTCAAGCGTGGCTTTTCGGTTTACGACAATCACCGGGACTTTCTCTTTCTGGTGTTGTCTGCGAACTAGGCAGGTTAAGCCCGACACGCGCTCCGGCAATTCGATCACCAAGACCTTGATTCCCCAATCCTCAAGCAGGGCGGTCATATTCGGGATGGGATCGATACCGAGTTTCCATTCTCTACGAATGTCCTCGGCGACGATTTCGCCGTCATCTTCTTGATTGAGGCAACGATTCCCGGATTGCGGCGCACTCCATACCCCGCTATCTAGGCCTAGGATTTCCTCAATCGTCAGATAGCGCTGCAAACAGTCGATCACTTCAGCCGACACCCGCGCTCTTTCGCCAGCCGACGTGCCGGAAAGCTTCCGAAATTCCACCGCCTCAAGCTCTTCGACCTCTTCGCTCAGCAGGTATTCAAGGGACACGCCAAGAGTCTTAGATAACCGGATTAGGACGTCGGAACTCGGCATCATCTCGCCCCGCTCGTATTTCCCGATGGCTTGGGCGGTGACGTGGCCGTCCAGTGCATCCGACAGCCCGCGCAGCGAATAACCGGACTTTTTTCTGGCAAGTTTTAGGCGATCTCCGAACATGTGGCTCCTGATGTTGAAGTTTACACTTTTAAAATATATACTATAAGTGTAAACATAATCAATCAAGCCTTGCAGGGATGGTCTGCAAAGAATATCTGATTAGGAGGTTACTGTAATATGGCGAAACGCAATCAGCACGTTGTTCCGCACGACGGTGAATGGGCCGTTCGGGGTGATAGGAGCCAGCGCGCCAGCTCGGTTCACCGCACTCAGCGCGAGGCTATTGACGCCGCGCAAGAGATCGCCCAGAACCAGGGTAGCGAAATGTTCATCCACGGTAGGGATGGCCGCATACGGGAACGCAACTCTTACGGCAACGACCCATTTCCGCCTAGGGGCTGACTCTCGAAAAAAGTCATTCGCCTTCTCGGTTGTTGAGGCCTTGCAACCTCTGCTCTACCGAGGCGACGAGGCTGTCATTGCCGGCCTTGCGCGCTAAGTCGAGTGCTTTCTCGAAATCCTGCCGCGCCTCGTCTATTCGGCTCAGTGAGATCTTCACCATGCCTCGGTTTAGATAGGCTTTTTCATAGTCTGGTTTCAAACGGATTGCCTCGTCATAATCGGCGATGGCGGCTTCGTGTCGGCCTAGTAAGTTCTTTACAAGGCCGCGATTGTTGTAGGCTGCGACTTTATCTGGCTCTAAGCGGAGCGCTTGGTCGTATGCGGCAATCGCATCTTCGGGCTTTCCCAGCTCAAGTAGATAACCGACGGAAAACCAAGCTCCGGCGGCGAGCTCTCTATCGACTTCTTCAAAAGTATCGGCGATGCCTCGCCATATCTTGAGGGCTTCTTCTTTCTTTCCTTGGTCTTGGAGAGAAACGGCCTTAGCGATCGCCTTGTCTGTCGAGGATGCTTTGGGATTTTCGCGGACATCCTCAATGAACTGCCTCGCCTTAGTAGGATCATCGGCAACAGTCTGAGCGTCCATGGCGAGAACAATCTCTTCGGCTTTGTCTCGGTGCTTCTTAATCTCTTCTACATAGCTCTTAGCGGCTTCCTCATGCTCTTTAGCCGTCGCTTCGATTTCTTTAAGGCTGCTGAAGCCTATGTAACCAATGATGGCTCCAATAACGCCGAAAGACGTAAGGAGTATAGTTATGAGAGCAAGCCACCAGCTAATGGACTTCGCCCGGTAATCCAGAAGCTCCCGCTGGCGTTCGTTGAAACGGCGCTCGAATTCGTTGAAGCGGCGCTGGATTTCGACTTCGTCTGTGGCAGGGGCAGTTGGTTCGCTGGGCGTGGATGTGTCAGCGTCTGTCGCTTGCTCGGCGGTCGCCGCCTCGTCCGCTGGTGCACTTTCAGCTTTTGATGACGGGTTCGTGCTGCGTGAGAACCATTTCTTGATAAACCGGATCATCGCGTTTTCCCTTCCGGCGAGCTATTCAAAGCGCTTGAAGTTGCGGATGGTGAGTTTCGCGACTTCGGATACTGGAACCTCGCGCCACTCGCTTACCATTCATCCTCGACTAAACCCATACCTGCATGCCCGCGTTCGATTTCCTGTCCTTGGTTCATGTCGCAGCACCATAGCGTCACTCCAACGGTGCGATCCTGCCGGGCGGCTCTGAACGCTGCGCACGCATCCAAGCTGCCATCAGTTCGTCTTGGTGAAGGGATGCCCATTCCACCACAAGACGGCGGGCACGGGCGGGAAGCTGCCCCTCCACCACGCTGATGCTGTTTATGTCTATGACAGCTTCATGTTCACCGTACAGCGCGTGAAAATGAGGTGGATTGTGGTCGCGAAAGTTAATGCGAATGCTGATGCCATAAAATCTACAGAGTTCAGGCATCGCGGCTCTGTATTATCTGTTTCACACCGGGCATCACTTCCTCAACAGATTTACCTGTGAGTTCCATGTATAGAGCATCGGCGCAAAGGTCGATGTCATCGTCCCAAGCTATGGCTCTGTGGGAAGTTATATGCACCTTCGCGAAATATCCCGGCTCGTCCCAAATCTTGAACACGCCCTTTCCGGCAAGATGTGACAGGTCTATCTCACCGGTGACGCCATCTGAATATCGAAGCCAAATGTGGTAGCCAGCTCGTGGGTGTACTTCGGTCGGTCGAATCATTGTGCTGCCTCCTCTATGGTTCATTCAAATCCCAAGCTCTTCGTTCCTTGACCCCCTCCTGCACAACCACATACTCTCGCTCAATCTCCCGGTGAATCTGCCTCATTCCCCATTTTTAATATTCTCTTTCCACTCATTCAGCTTGAGCAACGCCTGAAGCGGCGTAATCTGGCTGAGGTCCATGTCCCGCAACTCCGCCACCCACGGCGCGTCCGCAGGCGCGGGGAAGAGATTGAGCTGGGGTTTAGGGGCCGACGGAGGCGCGTCCGGGCGGTGGATGTCCGTGGTGTCGATCTGGTCCTTTTCGAGACGGGCGAGGATTTCTTGGGCGCGCGCGACGACTTGGTCCGGCATCCCGGCCATCTGCGCGACGTTGATGCCGTAGCTTTGGTCGGCAGACCCTGGGGCTAGGCGGTGGAGGAACACCACGCGGTCGCCTTCTTCGCGCACCTGCACGTTGAAGTTGACGACGCGCTCTAGGTGGCTTTCGAGTTCGGTCATCTCGTGGTAATGCGTGGCAAAAAGGGTGCGCGGGTGGACCTCGCGGTGCTGGTGCAAATACTCGACAATAGCCCAGGCAATGCTCAGGCCGTCGAAGGTGCTAGTGCCGCGGCCAAGTTCGTCTATGAGGAGCAAGCTGCGGCTGGTGGCGTTGTTGAGGATATTGGCTGCCTCGTGCATCTCTACCATGAAGGTGCTCTCGCCACCGGCGAGGTTGTCGGACGCGCCCACGCGGGTGAAGATGCGATCGACGACGCCGATGGTAGCTTGCCGCGCGGGGACGAAGCTGCCCATCTGCGCCATCAGCGCGATGAGACCCACTTGGCGGATGATGGTGCTCTTGCCGGCCATATTCGGGCCGGTGATGAGCATGATCTGCGCCCCGTTGGTGTCGAGGCGCACATCGTTGGGCACGAAGCGGCCCGTGTGGAGTTGACGCTCGACGACCGGGTGGCGGCCGTCGCGGATTTCGATTAGCTGGCCATCATCGACTTGGGGCCGGGTGTAGGATTCGCTCTCGGCGACTTCGGCGAGGGAATACAGCACGTCGATGCGCGCGATGGCGCGGGCGATCTGCTGGACTTGGGGCGTCCAGCGGGCGGCGCGGTCGCGCAGGGCCAAGAATAGCTCGTTTTCCAGCTCTTTGAGGCGGTCCTCGGCCCCTAGGACCTTTTCCTCGTATTCCTTTAGCTCAGGCGTGATGAAGCGCTCGGCGTTGGCCAAGGTCTGTTTGCGATGATACTCGGCGGGAGCTTTGTCGAGGTTGGCCTTGCTGATCTCAATGTAGTAACCAAAGACTTGGTTGTAGCCGATCTTGAGCGAGGCAATGCCGGTGCGCTCGCGCTCGGTGGCCTGCAAGCGGGCGATGTATTCCTTGCCGCCGCGGGCGATTCGCCGCAGATCATCAACATCCGGGTTATAGCCGTCGCGGATTAGGCCGCCGTCGGTCAGGGTCGCCGGGGGCGCATCGACTAGGGAACCGAGGATTTCGGAGACCAGCTCGCTGACGTCGGGCAGCCCTTTGGAGCACAGCTCTTGCAGGAGCGCGCTCTGTGCCGGGGATAGCGCGGTGCCAATGGCGGGCGCGGTGTCGAGCGAGCGGGCGAGGCCCACCATGTCGCGGGCATTGGCCCGCAGACAGCAAATCCGCGCAATCAGCCGCTCTAGGTCGCCGACTTGCTCTAGGCATTGGCCGAGGGTGCGGCGGATTTCGCGTTGGCGTAGAAGCTCGTCAACGGCCTCTAGACGGTCGATGATTAAGGGTGGGGACTTGAGCGGCTGGGTCACCCACTGGCGCAGCAGACGCGCACCCATGGGGGTGCGGGTGCGGTCGAGGATTTCGAGTAAGGTGTTGGCGCGGCCCCCATCTTGGCGATTGGCGAGAAGCTCTAGGTTGCGCTGGGCCGTGGCGTCGATGAGGGCAAAGTGCTCGCGGTGCTTGCGCTGGAGGCGGTTGATGTGCTCGACCGCACCGCGCTGGTTGTCGCGCAAATAGGCCACTGTTGCCCCGCCGGCGCGGATGGCGGCCTCCATGTCCTCGCAGCCAAAGCCCTTCAGCGTCTGGACGCGAAGCTGGCTGGTGAGGGTTTCGTACGCGGTGTCGGCGGCGAAGTGCCAGTCCGCGAGGCGGCTGAGCGCCACTTGTGGCAGGGCGTTTTGCAGGGTGGCGACCCATTGTTCGTCGGCCCCTTCGGCGATGAGCAGCTCGGCTGGGCCTAAGCTCTCCAGCTCGTCGGCGAGGTCGCTGGCGGGAATCTCGTCGAGCGCGAAGTCTCCGGTTGACAAATCGACGCTGGCGAGGCCGACGCGGCCGGAGTGCGCGCAGAGGCCGACGAGGAAGTTGTTGCGCTGTTGGTCGAGCATGGCGTCGGAGAGCGCGGTGCCTGGGGAGACGACCTCGACTACGTCGCGCTTGACCACGCCCTTGGCCTTTTTGGGATCTTCGATCTGCTCGCAAATGGCGACCTTGCGCCCGAGCTGGATGAGTTTGGCCAGATAGCCTTCCATGGCGTGATGGGGCACGCCGGCGAGGGGCAAGTCGCCGGATTTGCCGGCCGGGCGCGAGGTCAGGGTGAGGCCCAGCAGGCGCGCGGCCTCTTTGGCGTCGTCGCAGAACATCTCGTAGAAGTCGCCCATGCGGAAGAAGAGAATCGCGTCGGGGTGCTGACGCTTAAAGTGCATGTACTGCTCCATCGCCGGAGTGAGCTTGGTTCTCGGTGGCATGGTGGGGGCCGGTTAGTGGGTTGGGGTTGGCAGAAATAAAAACGCGGTGGAACGATCGTTCGTCCCACCGCGCTTGGTTGTTGCTGCGGAGCTTACGACTCGTCTTGCTCGTAGTGGGCGTCTCCCCAGCTCTCCATCTCGTCGTCCTTGTCGGCGGCGACCTCGGCGGCGACCTCGGCGGCGACCTCTTGGACGGGATGGTCGGCTAAGTAGGCTTCGTACTCGGCTTGGTCCTTGTCCTTGAAGTACTCGCGCACGCTGAGGACGATCTTTTTCTGGTTCTTGTCGAACTCGATGACCTCTAGCGGGAGTTCCTGCCCTTCGGCAAAGCTCTGGCGCGGGTTTTGCAACTCGTCGATGGCCAAATGCGACAGTGGCACGAACCCGTCAACTTCGTCGACGAGCGAAACGACGACGCCGCGCTCGAGGATCCGCGAGATCGCGCCCTGGGCCTCGACGCCCACCGCGTACTGATCGGCGAAGCGAGACCAGGGGTTTTCAAAGGCATCCTTGTGGCTGAGCGAGATGCGGCGGCGCTTGATGTCGATTTCGGAGACGACTACGGGAATCACGTCGCCCTTTTTGAACATTTCGCTGGCTTGGCGGATGCGCTTAGTCCAAGACATATCCGAAATATGGACTAGCCCGTCGATGTTGTCCTCGATCTCGATGAAGGCCCCGAAGTTGGTCAGGCTGCATACCGTGCCCTCGATCTTGGTGCCGGGGGGATACTTGGCGTCGAGGGTATCCCACGGATCGTCCTCGGTTTGCTTCATGCCGAGCGAGATCTTCTGGTTCTCGCTGTCGATCTTGAGCACCTTCACCTCGACGATGTCGCCGATTTCAACCAGCTTGGAAGGATGGCGCACGTGCTGGGTCCAGGACATCTCAGAGATGTGGACTAGGCCCTCGATGCCTTCCTCCAGCTCGACGAAGGCACCGTAGTCGGTGATGGAGACCACCTTGCCGCGAATTTGGCTCTCAATCGGGTACTTTTTCTCGATGTTCTCCCACGGATGGGGGGTTAGCTGCTTAAGCCCCAAGGAGATGCGTTCGCGCTTGCGGTCGTAGCTGAGCACCTTGACCTTGATGCGGTCGCCGATAGAGACCAACTCCGAGGGGTGGTTGACGCGCCCCCACGACATGTCGGTGATGTGGAGGAGGCCATCGACGCCGCCCAAGTCGATGAAGGCACCGAAGTCGGTGATGTTCTTGACGATGCCCTCGCGGATCTGGCCTTCCTCCAACACCTTGACGATCTCCTCGCGCATCCGCGCACGCTCTTCCTCTAGCACGGCGCGGCGCGAGACGACGATGTTCCGCCGCGCCTTGTTGAGCTTGATGATCTTAAAGGGAAACTCGTGGCCGATGAACTGGTCGAAGTTCTTGACTTGACGGATGTCGATCTGCGAGCCGGGCAGAAAGGCCTCGACGCCAAAGAGATTGACGACGATGCCGCCCTTGATGCGCCGCATCAGCCGGCCCTCGACGGTGTTGCCGGTGTCGTGAGCATCCTTGATCGAATCCCAGACCCGCATGAAGTCGGCCTTCTGCTTGGAGAGCACGACTTGGCCCTCTTCGTCTTCGACGTCTTCTAAGAAGACCTCGATTTCTTGGCCGTTCTCAATGGACTCGGGGTCGGAAAATTCCTTGATCGGCACCGCGCCTTCGGACTTGAAGCCGATATCGACCATCACCTCACTGGGGCCGATTGAGACGACCGTGCCCTTGACGATCTGACCCTCTTTGATGCCGGAGATGCTCTCCTCGTAGAGGGCCATGAATTCGTCGAATTGGGCCTGATCGTACTCGGGCTTCTCCAGCTCTTCGACGCTGACGTTGCCGTACACAGGAGCTTCTTGTTGTGCTTCTGTTGCTTCCTGCGGCTCTTCTGTTACTGTGGTTTCTTCAGTCATGTTGTGCAGATCCTCAAAAAGGTTAAAGCGAAGCGAGCACTTCGCGTAGTGTGATACCGGCGCGGCCTTTCCGCGCCAGCGTTAGGCGCCGCGTTGGCGAGCCAATGCGACGACGCAGTCAACTTGGTCTTCAAAAGTCATTCGAGTCGTGTCAATCTCGACGATCTCGGCCGCTGCGCTCGTACCTCCGTAGTCGCGCTCGGCGTCTTCCCGATCTCGAGTTTGGATGTCGGACCGGACTTGCTCCAATGTGATGCACACTCCTTTGGCGGTCAATTCCCGATGCCGCCGCCGGGTGCGCTCATCGAGGTCGGCCACCAAGGCGATTTTTAGCTCGGCGTCGGGAAAGACCACCGCGGCTATGTCGCGCCCCTCGGCGACTACGCCGCCCCACTGGCCCAATCGCTGCTGCTGGGCGACTAGGGAGTGGCGCACCAAGGGCACGTCTGCATACGCACCTGCCCGGCGGGTGATCTCGGGCCGGCGAATCGCTTCGCTGATGTCCTGTCCGTCGAGCAGCACGTGCCCCCGGCAAGAGTCCAAATCTATGGTCGAAGTGGCCAATAGGGCCTCCAGCGCGTCCTCATCCTCGGGTTCCACCCCACGGCGGGTCGCTGCTAAAGCCACGGCTCGATACATGGCCCCGGTGTCGAGGTGGCGATAGCCCAGCCGCTCGGCCACCCGCTGTGCGGTGGTCGTCTTGCCGGTACCGACGGTGCCATCGATGGCGATGACCAGCCCGCGTCGCTTCACAGACCGACCTCGGCTTTGAGGCGGCGGACTTCCCCGGGGCTGAGACGGCGGTGTTGGCCTGCGGCGAGCGGGGCGAGGGTCAGCCCGGCAAATTCGACCCGCGTCAATTGCCGCACCGGGTAGCCGACAGCGCGGAGCATGCGGCGGACTTGGCGCTTGCGCCCCTCGTGAATGCAAAGGCTCAGCCGCGCCTGTTTGACCCAACCGCTGCTCCAGCGCTCCTCGACTTGGACCTGAGCCGGTGCTGTGGGGCCGTCGTCGAGCGCGATGCCCTCGCGCAGCCGGTCGAGCCGGTCCTCGTGTGGATCGCCGCTGACGATGGCCTCGTAGCGCTTGTCGACGACAAAGCGCGGGTGCAGCAGCCGATAGCCGAGGTCACCGTCGTCGGTCAGTAGCAAAAGCCCGGTGGTGTCGAGGTCGAGACGACCCACGGGCACGGTGCCTGGGTGAAGGTCGGGCAAGAGGTCGAAGATCGTGGGCCGGTCGCGTGGGTCGCTGCGGGTGACTAGATACCCGGCCGGTTTGTGCAAAAGCACGTATTCATACTGGCCGGGCAGGGCGACGACGCGGCCGCGGCACTCGACTCGGTCGGCACTCACTGCGACCACGCGCCCCGGCTCGGCGACGACCTCGCCGTTGATGCGCACCGCGCCGCTTTGTATCAGCGCATCGCTGTGGCGGCGCGAGGCTACACCGCAGCGGGCCAAGAAGCGATTGAGGCGCATTTGCGGCTCAGGAGCGTTCATCTTCGCTCCCTTCCTCCGCCTGCTTTTGCAACTCGTCCAGCTCAGTGGCGAGTTGTCGGGCTGCGGCTGGCTGCTGGCCCTCGGCGATTAGCTCTTCTAATTCCTTGGGCTTAGGTAGCTCGCCTAGTCCCCGCAGCCCAAAGTGGACCAAAAATTCTCGGGTCGTGCCAAAGAGCATGGGTTTGCCAATGCCGTCGGAGCGACCGGCGAGACGGACCATGTTGAGTTCCATCAGCGTTTGCAACACGCTGGCCGAGCTAACGCCGCGGATGTTGTCGATCTCGACGCGGGTGACCGGCTGCTTGAAGGCGACGATGGCGAGGACTTCGAGGCCCGCCGCAGAGAGGCGCACTTGGCGCGAGGTCCTGTGGTACTTGCGCAGCCAAGGTCCGCATTCTTGGCGCGAGGCGAGCTGATAGCCACCCGCTAGTTCGACGACTTCGATCCCGTGCCCGGCCGCTTCGTACTGGGCGTTGAGCGCGTCGATGGCCTCGCGGATATCGCGGCCGTTGTACCCGGCGAGCAGGTGGACGAGGCGGCCCGGGGTCACTGGCTCGGTCGCCGTCAGCAGGATGGCCTCAATGATCGCCCGAGCCTTCGCAGGATCGACGTCGCGCGAGGCCGCTGTGGGTTCATGGCTCACGGGTCTGAATGGCCCCCGCTGCGGTCGGTTGGAGTGGTGATTGTTCGATCCAGATCTCGTCGAAGGGCCGCGCCTGTTGCACGCGGACGCGCTGCGATTTGAGCAGTTCTAGGATCCCGACGAAGGTGGCGATTAGGGCTTGGCGGTCGCGGCCTTGGAGCAGGTCCATGAAGCTGATGCGCGAATTGCGCGCGAGCACCGCCAACAGATAGTCGATGCACTCGGCGACCGAGACCTCTTCTTCGACGATTTGGTGTACTAGGTTTTCGGGCACCGTGTCGAGCACGTGCTTGTACACGGCCAACAGGTCGAAGAGCGATACGGGCCGTAGCTGGGCCGACTCCCCGACGCCGTCGTCAGGCCCTTGGCGGCGCAGGTACACGTCGCGCCGCTCGTTTTTGCGCACGCCCAGCCAGTCGGCGATGTCCTTAAATTGCTGGTACTCTAGCAGGCGGCGGACCAACTCGGCCTTGGGGTCTTCCTCGCCCTCGTCGTCGAGACCGAGTTCCTCGCGGGGCAGCATCATCTGCGACTTGATCCGCAGTAGGGTGGCCGCCATGAGGATGAAGTCGCTGGCCTGTTCGATGTCGAGTTGGTGGATGTGTTGCAAAAAGCCCAAGTACTGGGTGGTGATGTGGGCGATGGGAATGTCGTAGATGTCCAACTCGTCTTTGCGTATCAGATAGAGCAACAGGTCCATCGGACCTTCAAAGACGTCGAGTTTGACTTCGTAGAGAGCCGATTCTTCTTCTTGTTCGATCAAGTCGCGTTCCATGAGAGCGCCTGCCTTAGTCGATAAAAAGATACGGTTTCCAGCGCTGATCGTCGATGCCGACGAAGTTGCGGATGAAGCTCACGTTGTTGGGGCGCTTGGGTTTGGTGCGCAACGCGAGGCCGACCTGCTCGGGCCGGTGTTCGCCTTTCTTGTTATTGCACAAGGCGCAGGCACAGACGAGGTTTTCCCAAGTCCCTTGGCCCCCTTTGGTGCGCGGCACGATGTGATCGACCGTCAGCTTGCCGTCTTTGCTGCCGCAGTACTGGCACTGGTGGTTGTCGCGCTTGAGGATATTGCGCTTGGAAAGCACGACCCGTCGGCGCGGGGCGCGGATGTAGCGCCCGAGGCGGACGACGCTGGGCACCGGATACTCTTGGGAGATCGAATGGATCACCTCACCCATCTTCTCGACGGCTTCGGCCTTCCCACGCAAAATCAGCAACAAGGCCCGGCGCACGCTGCACACGCTCAGGGGCTCGTAGTTTTGATTGAGGACGAGTACGGTTCTTTCCAGCAAGGGTCTATCCGCGGTGTAGAGCTAATTAAATTTAAGCTACTTTTGGCATGTTCCAACCCTCGGGATTGGATTTATTTTACAGCTTCACCCTCCCACGATACAATTTGTATTCCTTATAAAAAGCGTATTTACAATAAACAAGTGCAAGCGCGATGTCAGTGGTTGGCGAGCAGGTCGGCGTACTCTTGGGCGCTGAGCAAGTGCTCCAAGTCCGCAGCGTCGTCGATGCGGATCTTGAGCAGCCAACCGCCGCCATAAGGGTCTTGGTTGATCTGTTCGGCCCCTTCCGCGAGGCTGTCGTTGACTTCTAGCACCTCGCCGGAAGCCGGGGCGATGAGGTCGGCGACGGTCTTAACCGCCTCAAGCGTGCCAAAGGTTTCGTCCCTTTCGAGGTGTTCACCCACCTCGGGCAACTCGGCGAATACTATGTCTCCCAACTCGGTTTGGGCGAAATCTGTAACGCCGATGGTGGCAATGTCGCTTTCTAGTAGAAGCCATTCGTGGCTTTCCGAGTAGATCAAGTGCTCGGGGATCTGGGTCTGGCTCATAATCGCCTCTCGTGCTTGTTTAAGACGACCGCTACGCGTTGGCTACGTAGTTGGTGTCAAACTGCCCAGCGATAAAGTCGGGTTCGTTGAGTAGGGTTTGGTGAAAGGGCAGGGTGGTGGCCACGCCTTCTATTGTGCATTCCCCTAAGACTCGACGCATCCGCGCCATGGCACCTTGGCGGTCGGGGCCGTAGGCGATGATTTTGGCCAGCAGGGAGTCGTAATAAGGAGGAATCTCGTAGCCTTGGTAGATGTGGCTATCGATGCGGACGCCGGGTCCGCCCGGCAGGTGGAGGGCCTCGATGATGCCCGAAGAGGGAATGAAGTTGCGCGCGGGATCCTCGGCGTTGATCCGGCACTCAATGGCGTGCCCTTTGAGCTGGATGTCCTCTTGGCCAAAATTCAGGGATTCGCCGGCCGCGATGCGGATCTGTTCCCCGACTAAGTCGATGCCAGTGACCATCTCGGTGACGGGATGTTCGACTTGGATGCGGGTATTCATCTCCATGAAGTAGAAGTTGTGGTCTGAATCGACGAGGAACTCAATGGTGCCCGCGCTGTAGTAGCCGACGGCCGCTGCGCCGGCGAGGGTGGACTCGCCGAGCCGCTGGCGCAAGTCGGCGTCAACTACTGGCGAGGGGCTTTCTTCCAAGAGCTTCTGGTGCCGACGCTGGATGGAACATTCGCGCTCGCCGAGATGGACGAGGTGCCCGTGCTGGTCGCCGAGGACTTGGATTTCGATGTGGCGCGCCTCTTCGATGGAGCGCTCCATGTACACGGCGTCGCTGGTAAAGGCGGTGCGTGCTTCGCGGCGCGCCATCTGATAGGCTTCCTCTAATTCATCCATGCTGCGGACGACCCTCATACCGCGCCCGCCACCGCCAGCGGCGGCCTTGAGACGCAGCGGGAAGCCGATCTTTTTCGCCCATTGACGGGTGTCGTCCAGCGACTGGAGTGCGCCCTCGCTGCCCGGCACTACGGGCACGCCGGCCTCCTGCATAGTGTGACGGGCGACGGCCTTATCGCCCATCTTGCGGATAGCCGTGGTCGGCGGGCCGATGAACTGGATCCCGCAATCGGCGCAGATCTCGGAGAAATCGGCGTTTTCGGCCAAGGGGCCGTAGCCGGGGTGGATCGCGTCGGCGTTGGTCAGTTCGGCGGCGCTGATGATATTGACAATGTTGCGGTAGCTGTCCTTGCCGGCCGCCGGCCCGATGCAGACGTCCTCGTCGGCAAAGGACACGTGCAGGGAGTGGGTGTCGGCTTGGGAGTGGACGGCCACTGTCGCAATGCCCATCTCTTGGCAGGCGCGAATGACGCGCAACGCGATTTCGCCGCGGTCGGCGATGAGGACTTTCTCGAACACAGCCGTCTTAGCTGGGGCGAATTTTGAACAGGGCTTGATTGTACTCAACGGGCTGGGCGTCGCCGACGAGGATTTCGACTACTTCGCCTTGGATATCCGCTGGAATCTCGTTCATGATCTTCATGGCTTCGATAATGCAGAGGGTCTGGCCGCTTTCGACGCGCTGGCCCTCGCCCACAAAGGGGTCGGCCTCGGGCGAGGTAGCCCGGTAAAACGTGCCGACCATGGGTGAGAGGACCTCGTGCAGGCCGTCATCGGTCTTTTCGGTGGGTACTGGCTCAGTGGGCGCGGTGGGTGCGATGGGCATGGGCGCGGCGGGTGCCACTGGTGCGGGCGCAGGGCTGCGGGTCAGGCGGATGCGCGTGCCGTGCCAGAAGCTGGTTTGGATCTCTAACTCTTCTATGTCGCTATCGTGGAAAAGCTCTAGCAGTTTGCGCAGCTTGCCTTCGTTCACAGGAGATGTCGTCCTTTCTCAAACGCGCTCTACGTATTCGCCAGTGCGGGTATCGACCTTGAGCCGGTCGCCCTTATTGACAAAGAGCGGCACTTGCACCACGTAGCCGGTCTCTAGGGTAGCTGGCTTGACCGCGCCAGTGGCGGTGTCGCCCTTGATACCCGGTTCGGTGTGGGTGACGGCCAGGGATACGAAGTTGGGTAGGTCAACGGCGACGACCTCCTCGCCCGCTATGAGGAGGAAAGCGTTCTCGCTTTCTTTGAGGAGGTTGCTTGCCGCGCCGACGATCTCTGCGGACACCGGGATCTGATCGTAGGTGTCCAAGTCCATGAAGTAGTACAGCCCTTGGTCGGAATACAGGTATTGCATCTGGCGCTTTTCGAGCCGGACTGCCTCGACCTTGTCGCCCGAGCGGAAGGTGCGGTCGAGCACGGCACCGGTCTTGGTATTTTTGAGCTTGGTGCGTACGAAGGCGCTGCCCTTGCCTGGTTTGACGTGCTGAAACTCGACGATGGAGAATATCTCGCCGTCGAGGGACATGGTAAAACCGTTTCTAAAATCCGTGGTGTCTGCCATATCGCTCCCATTAGTGCTTGCTGCTGCTTTTTTCTAGCGCAGCCAGCTTGCTGCGGATGATGGTGTTGGTTGGCTCCTGTTCGAGGAGCTCGCGATACGTTTCGATCGCCTTCTGGGTCAAGCCCTGAGTAGTGTAGATCTCAGCCAGCGTCATAGTGGCGATGCGCTTGCTTTTCGGTGTGCTAGGCTCGTTGGCAGCCGGGGTGGGTGGCTCTTCGGGTGCGGGCACCGGTTTGGCGGCTTTCTCCTCTTCGATTTCCTGCAAGAGGCGGAGCAATTCGCTGTCGTTGGCGTCGCCGTACAGGTCGTCGCGGTCTTCTGGCGGCCGGTTCGGCGACAGAGCTTGGGGCTGAGTGGCTTCGGTGCCGAGAGCCTTCGGGGCCGCGCTGGCGACGAACTCTTTGGGTTCGGGCTCATCGGGCTCACTTTGGCGGGTTTGGCTAGTGAAGCGGTCAATTTGCTCTGCTAGGGAGGCGTCGAAAGGGTCGAGGTACGCGGCTTGGCGCAGACTCTGCAAGACCAGCGGCGTGACGCCAAGCTGTTCAAAGAGGTGGGCGAGTCGTTTGTAGCCGCTGGGGTTTTCCGGGTCGAGCCGCAGGGCTTGCCCCATGGCCTCGCGCGCTTCTTCCATGGCCCCCCGTTTCTCATAGCACTTGCTGAGGACGATAAAGCCGGTGGCGTAATCGGGAAAACTCGCACAGCCCTTTTGGCAAAGCTCGAGGGCGCGCTCAATGCGCCCGCGCTTGAGATAGAGATCGGCGAGGCGAGCAAAGCGCGGGGAATCCGGATCGCGTCGGAATGCTTTTTCCAGTTTGGCTATGGAGTTGGCCATGGCGATAGGGATGGGAGGTGTTCAGGCGGCTGAAACGAGAGGCTATTTTATGTTCTGAACTGCGAGATGTCAAGGATGGGGCAGGGCGATGGGAAGGCGCGAATTCACAGCCCAAGGGGTTGCGGATTCGGCGTCCGCAACCCCTTGGCAAAGATGGTGCGCCCGCAGGGGCTCGAACCCTGGACCCGCTGATTAAGAGTCAGCTGCTCTGCCAACTGAGCTACGGGCGCGTAAAAAATATCTGCACAGGTGGGCTGGTCGTCAATGCCGTGCCAGTTCTGGGAAGAGCTCGTCGTGGACTTCGGCGCATTGGCGCAGGTGAACCACGCGCTCCGGGCCGGCGGTATCGAGCATGGTGGGATAGAACATGCCGCCGCCGGTGACAACTTGGTAGCCGCCGGGCGAGTGCCGACGGAGATAGTCTTTGAGGGTGGCCCGGTCCGCATCGTTGGTGCAGGGGCGGGTGAGGTTCATGGTAAACATGCGCCGCCGCTGGTCGCCGCCGAAGGAGGCGTGATAGAGGTCGTGGTTGAAGATGACGAGGTCGCCGGGGGTCGTCTCGAGCGCGAGGTTGCCGGGAACATCGCGCGGCTCGACACCGAACAGCTCCATGGACCGGTTGAGATCAATGCCCTCGGCGCGGACGAAGTGGTTGGGGTGGTGGCTGCCGGGGAGCACCCGCATACAGCCCGTGTCGCGGGTCAGGTCGTCTAGATAGAAAGCGATTTTGACCGAGAAAAGCTGGCCCCAACTGCCATCGGGGTGCCAGCCGGTATCGCCGCTGTAGTAGTTGCCGTCACCGCTGGCATAGTTGAAGTTCGCGCCGAGGACGCCGTTGCAGATCCCGACGATGCGCTCGTCGTCTACGAGGGTGCAAAGTCGCTCGCGGTGCTCGATGGGGCCGCCGAACATGGTGCGCTTGGTGCCGTCGTGTTGGGCACCGTTGCCACAGGCTTGGATGGAGAGCTCAAACTCCTCGGTGATCCAAGCGATCTCGTCGGGGGCAAAAAGCCGCGGGAAGTAGAGGTAGCCGAAGGTCTTGAAGAAGCTGATCTGCGCGGGCGAAAGTTCCATGAGGGATCGTCTCCGGGTTAGATGCGCCACGGGGGATACCGCTTCTGCCGCAGGTCAGCTGAGGGATTCGGCGGAAGTCCTCTCCATAGTGCGTAGGTACTCGCAGAGGGCGCGACCGTCTAAAGGCAGGTCGAGCACGTCGGAAAAGGGCCACATGTCCCCTTTGAGGAAGTCGATAGCCGTCTGTCGCTCCTGATTGCAATCTGTGGTCTGGACGTCTTTGACGGCTTGGATGATGACCGCGGCGGCGAGCCGTCGGTGACCGTCAAACCGGGCGCGATATGTCGTCTTTTTGGTAGTCATGTGCTTTCCGCTTCAGTCTAAATAATATATAACGCCCAAAGTGCCACTGAGTTTCACGGGTATAGCCAGGAGCGGGGCTTTGGTCGTGCCGACGCTCTCGGCGGAGCTGATGCCCATTGACTTCTGCATGAACCGGCTGAGCCGGGCGATGACCCAAGGCAGGAGCCGGTAGTGGTAGAGCACGCGCGAAAGCGAGGCCACAAAGATGAGGATCGCCGCGATTTCGAGAGCGACCACCGGCCCGTGCTCGCGGGCGAACGACTCCGCGCTCATGCCGCTAAACAACAGAGACTTATTGGCGGTAAGCGCGGTTTTTTTGAGCAGGGTCGTCAAGTCGCTGGCGAGACCAAACACCAGCGAGCGAATGGCTGGTTGCAGCAGGATGGCGGCTAGCAAGAGCTGGAGCACCGTGGCCACGCCGATGGTTTTCCAGGGAATGGAGCGGGTGCGGCGGCCGCTGAGATAGGCTATGACAAGGAGAACGCAGTAGCCTAAGGCACTGTGAACGATTAACATAACATCCTAAGAAATAAAGGGCAAAACCGAGAAAAGTCAACCGTGGCGCACACGGCCCCGCGCCTTCAGCCGAGGGCGTTGAGGGTGTGTTGGACGACTGAGTGCAGGGGGCCGTCGGTCGGGATGCGGACGGCCCCGGCCCAGACGGGAAGACTGCCGAGGGCCCGCGTGAGATTGGCAAAGTAGGGAGCGTCGGCGCGAGAGCCGCGGCTGGCCATGCGGGCGCACCAAATGTCCAGGGGTGGCGGATCGAGGTGGAGGACGCAGAGGGTGGCTGGGGCGATGTTTGCGGCTAGCCCTTCCCAGAGGGCGTCCACGCCTAGCTCGGGGCCAAAGCCGCCGACGAGGAGGACTTGGCGGGTGCCGACGAGGTTAGCGCAAGCTGCGGCGAGGGAGCTGGCATATTCGAGGGGACGGAGCTTTTGCCAGTAGTGCGGAGTGCCGTAGGCCGCATCGGGCGCGTCACCCCGCAGCGCGGCCGCTTCGAGGATAAAACCAGCGGCCGTTTGGTCTTTGTCGAGGAGGAAGGTATTTGGGTAGAGCGCGAGAAGAGCTTGGGCGACGGCAGTTTTGCCGACGCCGGGCGGCCCGCCCAAGACCACGAGGCGGGAAGACGGGCTGCCGGGGCGGGCGGCTTGGAGGAGGGCTGCTATGGTGGGGCCGGGGTCGGGTGCGGACTCTGCGTAGCCGCCGCCCAAGTCGGCCACGTTGGTCACGGCGAGGGCGCGCCGCGGTCTTGGGGCTCCCAGCCGACGAGTTCTTTGGCGTTGGCCAGGTCCCACTTTTTGTCCGCGCCCTGCGAGACTGCGTACAAGATGCCGAATTGGGGCCGGGGGGCCTCGATGCAGCAGGCGGTCAGCTCGGAGACATCGCGGGCGCTGAGCCAGCGGTTTTCACCGGGGGGATAGGTGCTGTTGATTTCCTCGGTGTCCGGGTAGTTGGCGATGCGGAGGCAATAGGAGGAGATGCCGTACTCGTCGTAGTAGAAGCGGCCGAGCGCTTCGCCGAAGGCCTTGCTGACGCCGTACATGCTGTCGGGGCGGATCGGCATGTCGGGGGTGGTGTAGATGCCTTCTTGCTCGTAGAAACCCGTTACGTGGTTGGTGCTGGCAAAGACGACGACCGGGACCTTGTTGATGCGGGCGGCCTCAAAGATGTTGTAGGTGCCCTGGATATTGGTCTCCATGATCATCTGGTTGTAACGCGTGCGCGGATAGCCCCGCTGGACGATAGCGATGCCGAGGTGGACGATGGTGTCGATGCCTTCGCAGGCCTCGACCATGTTTTCGAAGTTGGCGAGGTCGGAGACTACGATTTCTTCGTTTGGTTCGACCGGGGGGATGTTGCGGTGGAAGAGCAGGCGGAAGTCGTAGCGGTCTTTGAGGTGACGGCGCAGGCCAGACCCGACTTTGCCGGCGGCGCCGGTGATGAAAAGTTTCTTCTTCATGTCTCTTCCCTATGCTTGGCTGCGTCTGCTGGGTCGCGGTCTATACTATTTGCTTGGGCCACGGGGCGCAAGTCATTTGGGACCGGGTTCTCGCATCCTCGCGGGGCTTCGGCTCCAACCTATAACGACGGGCGGGACCTACTTGAGGTAGAGCAGACGCTGGGTCTGCACGCCACCTAGATTTTTGCCCCTTCGTGCTCCGCTTAGAACGAAACAGTCGCGGTCATTGAAACCGTCCGCGGCGCGCCGAGCCAGGCCGCGTTCTCGGTGATGGCGGACAGATAGGCCTTGTCGAGCAGATTGTTCGCCACGATCGAGAACTCCGTCGACCGGAGCAAGGGACCCAGCGCCTCGCCTGAGAAACTGACATACGCGTCCACCATCCAATAGGCGTCTGTGTGCCAGTCGGCCGTCAGGCTGACACGCCGCGGCGATGTGTACTTGGCCGTCAGTCCCGTGCGGAGAGGCCCGGTCCGATCAAGCGAGACGACCCACAGCTTGTCCGGTACGCCAGTGACGTCAGTCTCCGCAACGATATTCTGGCTTGCGTCGACGAGGGGATCACCGCTCCCGATGTACTCCGAGTTGTTGAATGTGTAGGCCGTGTAGAAGGATATCTGCTGCGGCATCCGCACCGTTGCTGAGAACTCGAAGCCGTTCGTGTGGATGCCGCCGGCGTTGAAATAGGCACCACCGCCCGGGATGAGGTAGTTGGGACCGGCCGTCGTTTGCGGGCCGAGGTAGAAAATCCGGTTCTGAAAATCGACGACGTATCCAGTGGCACCGAGCGCAACCCAGTCCCCGGTATACTGTAGCCCCACATCGATGTTTGAGGCGGTTTCCGGTTCGAGCTCCTCGAGGCTCCGTCCTGGCACCTCGAGGAGTGTGCTGCTGATCGCCCTGAAATTTTCGACATATCCGCCGAAAAGGTGCAGGCCCTCGACCGGCGTCTCGTACGTGACGCCGCCGGAGACGAGCAGTTTCGAATCGGAATCGGCCACGAGGTCCGGGTCGACGCCAAACAAGTCCTTGCGCGACACCCTGACCAGGAACTGCTTGACGCCGCCGCTCAGAGTGAACGGGGCGGCGTAGAGCGTCTCCTCGACGTACCACTTGAACACGCGCTGCGGGAAATCCCACTCGTACTGGTGCCAGTAGGCCTGCTCGTTCCATTTGAAGCTGAGCGTCGGATCCAGCATCTGATGCCAGTCCCGGCCCAGGTCCCGCCGCGAGTTCTCGTACCAGATGCCGGCGCGCAGCGTGCTGCCGGCGGCGCCGACGGTGGTGAACCACTCCTCGTCGAGCGTCACGCCGACGCGGTCCTTCCCGTAGTGGCTGTGGCGGTACGACTGCACCGCAGTAGCATCCGGGTGACACGCAGGGTCGACCTCCGGGCCGCCCGATCCATAGTAGTTGAAGATGTAGGACGACGTGCACTCGGGCGTCGGTCCGACTGCGACACCGTCCCGGTTCACGAAGCGGATCAGCCCGAGCTGTGCGCCGCCCTGCACCGGTGTCCGGCCCATCAGCTCCGATTCCGGGCCGCCGCCGTCGGTGACGTCGACGATGTAGGGGGGCAGCCAATCGCCGCGGCCCCGGTTGCGATGGAAATAGATTCCGCCGCTCAGCGAGGTGACGTCGTTGAACGACCAGTCCGCCTTCAGGTAGGCGAACGCGTTGTTCCGCCGGGTCTGCCAGCCGGGCCGGTAGAACTGGTTCAGGTATGGGACGCCAGGCCAGTCGCCGACCAGGCGGTCCCAACGCGGGTTGGCCAGGAAGTCGCCCTCGCTGTAGAGCCGCTGGTAGGTGTCCTCATGGATGCTGTCGTACGAGATATGGCTGGTGAGATCGAGGCCCCCGTGCGACGAGACCAGCTTGGCGGCCACGTGCTCCCGTTCGTTCCGCGCCGAACCCTGCACCCAGTCGGTCGCCTCCTGTCGGACCGCGGCGATCCACGCGCGGGTCTCACTGCCGAACAGCGGCCCGGTGTCGAGGCGCATGTAGAACCGCTTGCCGTCGTTCTCGCCGATGGTGGTCGACGCAGTGTAGGTCCGCTCGGCCGCCGGATCGTCCGTCAGGTAGTTGAAGGTGCCGCCCAGCGCCTCGACCGACCGGGAGGCGATGTCAGCCGTCCCCTGGGACACCTCGACGCCTCCGAGGTTCATCGGGTCGATGAACCGGTTCGCCTTGGCGCCGCTGAAGTAGTCGGATGTACCGTTCGGGAACCCATCGATGGTCGTGCCGATCTGCGCCTCGCTGATGGTCACTTGGAAGCCGCGCACGGCGACGTTGCTCGACCAGTCGTCGAAGCCGTACGCATCGCCCTCTTGGATGGATACCCCGGGCAGGTTGTCGACCACCGACGTCACGCTGGTGATGTTCGACTGCTGCAGCAGCATCGGCTCGGCGACGACATTGCTCGCGAAGATCCGGGGTTTCTCGGCAACGACGCTGATCCCCTCGAGTCCGACGACGCTCGGTTCCAAACGAACATCAAGAGTGGTGACGCCCGGACTTATCGTCAGTCGCTTTGTCCGGAATCCCACAAAGGAAAAAACCAGAATGTCCTCCAGAGACCGAAGGTCAATCGAATAGGCCCCATCCTGGTCCGTCACCGCCCCGATGAATGTGCCCTCAATGACAACCGTTCCGCCTGGTAAGGCATCACCGGTTTCATCCGAAACCACGGTACCTGAAACCGTAATCTGCCCATGGGCATCCTGGGCTAGTTGTACAACGAAGATGACGACAATGGTGCGTACGAATTTCATGAGGCCCCTTCCATTAGGTGACAATACCTACAACTATAACAAATTTGGAAGGACGCGTGAAGCGGTCAAACTAGAAAGCACCGGTCTCTCATTTGGCCGAGTGCTGGGCCGTCAGGGACGAGAGGCTGCCCAAGTTTCTCAGCGAGGGAAAAAGGCCCGTCCAAGCGGCGACGACCAGCAACGTGCCGATGCCACCGCTGACGACGGAGAAGACCGGGTTGAAGAGCTGGGCTACCAGCCCGGACTCAAAGCCGCCGATCTCGTTGGAAGAACCGACGAAGATGGCGGAGACGGCTTGGACTCGGCCCCGCATCTGGTTGGGCGTGCCCATCTGCGAGATGACGCGGCGGATGACCATGCTGACGTTGTCGAAGGCACCGGTTAGCGCCAGCATCAGCAGCGAGAACCAGAAGTTTTGCGAGAGGCCAAAGAGAATGGTCGCCGCACCAAAACCGGCCACGCACCACAGCAGGGTCTTACCAGCGCGGCGAATCGGCGGCAAATGGGCGATGGCCAAGGCGGTGATGCTGGCGCCGATGGCCGGGGCCGCGCGCAGCCAGCCGAGCGCAGCTTCGGGTGCGAGGCCGACGGAGCTGAGGTCGATGATCTCGCGGGCGAAGATGGGCAAAAGGTACACCGCGCCGCCTAGGAGGACGGCGAAGAGATCGAGCGAGATCGCGCCGAGTAGGAGCGGTTGGTCGCGGACGAAGCGCAGCCCGACGGCGATCTGAGCGAACATATTGCCCCCTTGGATGCGCGGGGCGGGCGGCAAGACCATGGTACTGAGGAAGAGAATGAAGGCCGCAGAAGAAACGGCGCTGAGGAGATAGGCGGCTTGGAGGTTGAAGGCGATGACAAAGCCGCCGATGGCTGGTCCGGCGATGCCGGTGATCTGCATCAGGCTGGTTGACCACTTGGCAGCGTTTTCAAAGAGCACATCCGGCACCAACAAGGGTGCGATCGCTCTTTGGGCGGGCCAACCTAAGCGGAGGAAGGACGAGTCCAAAAAGAGCAGCAAGTACATCCAATGGACCGGCATCTGGTACCAGCTAAAGGCGGCCAAGGCCAGCGAAGCGAGCGTCGCGCCAGCCAAGCTAAGCATCATCAGCTTGCGGCGGTCGAAGACGTCGGCTAGATACCCGGCAGGCAGAGTCAAGAGCAGCATGGGGATGGCTTGGACGAGGCCGACCATGCCGAGCGAGAGCGCTTGGCCGGTGCGGTCGTACATCTCCCAACCGATGGCCAAACCTTGGGCGGCCGTACCCATCCGCACCAGTGCGGTGGCGATGAGGTAACGCCGGAAGAGCGGGACGCGCAGGCTGGTGTAGGGGTCGTGTCTTTTGTGCAAATTAGTAGCAGTATGCTAGTTATGGGCGGCGAGTGGTGCGATCTTGCTAAATTACTTGTATGGTTCTGGCTAGCGCCAGTGACACACTGTCGAGGGAGGAAGTTTATTATAATGTTGGCAATAGACGGGGGACCAAAAGTCCGCGAGACGCCATTTCCCCAACGGCATCTCTTTGGGGCTGAAGAGCGCCAGGCCGCGCTGCGGCTGTTCTCTGCGGCGATGGAGAGCGGCGCTGCGATCGGCTATAGTGGGCCAGAGGAATTGGCCTATGAGCGGGAGTTTGCCGCATTCATGGGTGGTGGCTACGCCGATTTGGTCAATTCGGGTACTGCGGCGCTCTACGCGGCATTGGGAGCCCTAAAGCTAGAAGCGGCTGGCGAGGTAGTGATCCCGCCGATTACGGATCCGGGTGGGGCGATGCCCGCGGCGCTGTTGTGCCAAGTGCCAGTGGTTGCCGATGCCGCGCCGGGGTCGTTCAACGCCGGTGCTGAGCAGATTGAGGCGGTGCTAACGCCTCACACCCGCGCCATTGTCGTGGCCCATATCGCCGGCGAACCCGCGGATATGACGCCAATTTTGGCGCTAGCCGAGGAGCGCGGCATCCCGATCATCGAGGATTGTGCCCAAGCTCATGGAGCGTGCTACAAAGGGCAGCTAGCGGGATCGTTGGGCACGGTGGCGGCTTTTTCGACCATGAGCGGCAAACACCACGCGACGGGTCCGCAGGGCGGGGTGGTTTTTACCCGCGACGAAGAACTCTGCTGGGAGGCCAAGCGCTTTGCCGACCGGGGCAAGCCTTTTAATACGGATGCGGCCTCCAACCTGCGCGCCGGACTTAATCTCAACGGCAACGACCTGTCGGCCGCTATTGGGCGGGTGCAGCTAAAGAAGCTCGATGCGATGATCGCCAAGCGACGTCGGGTAGCAGCGCAGATCGCCGAGGCCATTGCCGAGCGCAAGGCGGTGCGGCTGGGATGGCAGGTGGCCGAGTCGGAGGGGGTGTACTGGTTTATGCGCTTCCACGTAGATGCCGACAAGCTCCGGGTGGACAAAGACGGCTTTGCCCGGGCAGTAGCTGCAGAGGGGATTCCGGTGACAGCTACGTATCGCTATATCCCTTCCGAGGCGATCTGGTTTAAGGAGCGGCAGGTCTTTCCCGGCAGCGACTATCCGTGGGGATTGCCGGCGTATGGAGGAGACCGCAATGCACAGTTTACCTGTCCCAACGCCGTTGATGCGGTTGAAAGCCACTTTATCATGTCGATCCACGAGAATTTTGCCGAGCAGGAGGTAGCGGATATTGCGGAGGCGTTTGCGAAGGTGGAGCAGGCGTATTTGCGGTAGTATACTATATGTAGCAACGCAACTCTCCATCAAAGCGGGGAATATGAGAAAGAGCAAAGTCTTGGAAAAAATGCGCACGGGGCGGTGTGCCCGCATTTGTGGCCTAGGGCATTATCTGCCGTTCTTCGTGCGCTATGCCGCCCACAACGGCTATGACGGCATCTGGCTCGACTTGGAACACCGGGCGATGGATCAGCGCGAGGTCCAGGGCCTGTTGGCTTTATGTCGCGCCTGCGATATCGATTGCATGTTGCGGCCCCCGACGCTTGAGCGCACCCGCCTCTATCGCTATCTCGAGGACGGCGCGACCGGTCTGATGATGCCGCTGGTTGCCGATGCGGCTCTGGCGCGCCAAATCGTCGCGGCGGTGAAGTACCCACCCCTGGGCAATCGCGGTTTGGACGGGGCGGGTTTGGACGGTGATTTCGGTCTCGACGTATGGCATGAGGGCAGTACCTATATCGACGACGCCAATCGCGAGACCTTCGTCGTCTTGCAGATCGAAACCCCGCAAGCGCTGGCCAATGTCGAGGAGATCGCCGCGGTCGAGGGGGTGGACGGGCTCTTCGTCGGCCCGGCAGACTTGGGGTTGCGGCTCGGTGTGGCCGGGGGGGATGTCGATCTCGATCAGGCTGTCGCCAAAGTCGCGGCGGCGGCGAAAAAACACGGCAAAGCCTGGGGGATACCCGCTGGCACGCCTGAGTTGCTGGCCAAATACCGCGCACAAGGGGCGCAGATGCTGGCTTATGGCGGCGATTTTGCCCTAGCGCAGGTTTTGGCCGCTTGCCGCCGGGATTTCGACCAAGCGCTCGGTGAATAAGATGACCATGAGATTGCCCTCCGGCCGCATTTGGCCGCATTTAGTATGCGATAGCTGGAGTTAAACCTGACCCATCCCCGTTTCGTGATCGACGATATTGACCTGGGCAAAAAAGACGCGAGTGGTTGTCGCGGTGACTTTCCCAAGTTTGCCGAAGCACTCGAATCCGCGGGCATTGGTCGGCGATCTCAGGGCGGCACCCGACGAGGTTATGCGGGCGTTGGCCGAGCGCGGAGGCGTGTTGGGGATCCCGCCGCCGATTATCCGGCCGCCGGGGGACGCGCCCTATGGGGCGGTCGCGCCAGAACAGTTGGAGCAGACCTTGGTGCGGGTTCGCTACGCCGCTGATGTGATGGGTGTGGACGGCGTGGGGATCGGTACCCACTTCAACAGTGCGGTATTGCCTTGGGTGGTAGAGGGCTTGCTGGATGCGGGATTCAGCGCGGAGGACGCGAGCAAGATATGTGGCGGGAATTACCTGCGGGTCTTGCGCGAGGTGCTGCCCGCTTAACTGCCTGGAGTATTGGTGCCGTGAGGGCTGACGGACGGACCTTGTGTGTGTTAATATTCCATAAGGCACAAGGAAAAGCAGGTCGACAATGAACGAAGTGGAAAAGTATCTCTTCGAAGTACACGGCTATTTGGTGATTGAAGGCGCGCTCTCGCCGCAGGAAGTGGCGGCGGCCAATGCGGCGATTGACCACCACGCCGACCAAATCGGTATCCGCGCCAATGACTTGGCCCACGAATCGGAGACGCTCAAGGGCGCGCAGGGACGCGGCGATTTGGGCGGGATGCTGACGTGGGACAAACCGCATTGCGATCCGTTCCGGGCGACGATCGCCCATGCGAGGTTCAAGCCTTATCTGGAAGAATTGCTGGGACCGGGTTTTCGCTTGGAGGGCCTGGGGATCATCACCATGGACGAGGGGGCCGAAGGCTTCTGGTTCCACGAGGGCGGTGAGCCGCTCGACCGCTCGCGGGGTTTCCTCTACCGCAATGGCCGGATGTTTTGCGGGATGACCAATATCGCCGTACAGTTGGCGGATGTGGGGCCGGAGGATGGGGGTTTCGCCTGTCTGCCCGGCAGCCATAAGGCCAACTATCCCTGCCCGGACGAGATCCGGCTGTACGAGGCGCACCAGGATCGCATCGCGCAGATCCCAGCCAAAGCTGGCGACGCGATACTGTTCGTCGAGACGCTGATGCACGGGGCCCTGCCGTGGACGGCCAAACACCAGCGGCGCTCGGTGATTTTGCGCTACAACCACGGCGTCCAAGCCGAATCGCTGATGGGGACCTATACACCGCCGGATTTCTACGCCGAGTTGACAAAGGAGCAGCAGGCGGTTATTACGCCGCCGCAGTACCGGAGAGAAGACAAGGGGTCGCGGCTTTACAAACAGAGATGAGAAGGTCGAGTTGAAAGGCCATCAACCTAAGGAGGTTAGACGATGCAATGCTGGATTTTCGTTTTCAATCCGCTCGAACGCTACATGGCCAACTACAAGCATATCTTCGACGCTTGGGAAGCGGGCGGAGTGCGCGGCATTGTGGTAGGGCGCATGTTTTTTACGGAGGACGACGGCAGCCGAATTCCCGCTTTTCCACAAGATCCTAAAGCCTACGCCGACTTGGGGCTGGAAGCACCCGAGGAGCAGCCCCGCAATCTGGAAAAGGAGCGGGGACTAAGCGCTATGCTGGATGATGCCGCTGGGCGCGGTTGGCATATCATGGTATTCGACAGCGGTACCACCGCCCACGTGCAGAGCTTGATAAACCGCTATCCCCAGGTCAACGGAGTGATCATCGACGGACCCGGCGAGAACCACTACGAACTAGCTTGGCACCACGGCGGCGAACTCTTTGAATTGCGCGACGGCGAGCGTAGCGAGTTCGCCAACTTGGGCTTTGCCATCGACCGGCTGGAGCGCGGCATTGCCCATATGAGCCAGCGTTTCCACAACCTCACCCCGGATCTCGTGCGCTATTGGGCCCCGGGTGGTACTCTGGCGGGCCTGAATCTCTTCGATATCAACGAAGACGCCCTGTACTGGCTGCGGGCTCGGGGGGAAAAGTCGCGGCGTTCCTGGGAGCGGGCCCGCGCCGACTTGGACGCAGTGAACCGCTATGTCGAACTGGGTGGCATTCCGCGCATCACCACTTTTTCTTCCCTGACCGGCCAGGATTATCAGCAGATGCCGCCATACTTCGACTATATTTTCCCCAAGCACTACTACTGGCATCGCGGCTTCGACGGCATGTACGGCACGATTGCCCGCTGGGTGCAAAAATTCGCCGAGTGGAACCCCTCTCTGACTGAAGCCGACTGCTTCCTGCTGGTCGAATCGCTGTTCGGCCTGCGCCTGCCCAATGTCGAGTCGCTGCTGGACATGGAGATGGGTTTCCCCGACGAGTTCTTCGCCGAAGTCGTGTACAGCGAAACGCGGCGGGCGCTAGAGGCCATCAAAGATGTCGATAAAACTATCTTCTGGGTGTCCACCGGCCGCTCCCCGCACGCCGGAGACGCCATGCCAGCCCGCGACTTAGCCGGCATTCTCAAAGCCTCGGAGGCCGCCGGTGCCCAGCGATTTCTCTTTCACCCAGACCCGGATCCCAGTCCGTCCGAATGGAGCGTGATAAGCGGCCTGTGCGGCGCGCAATGGCATCAATCACGGGACGGGTACTGGCCGTCCAATGCGGCCAAACCAGACGAATATCTGCGCGGTCAATAGGACCCAAAGGGCTTTGAGGGGCTGGCGCTTCTGCGCTACCATGCCGAGCAGAGGAGGGTTTTAGATTTGCGTGAGAAAGCTCCCCATGTGTCCGGTTATATAATCCAGCACCAGCCATCCGCCCGCCGTCACGATCTCGCCCAAGATCAGGCCGAGAAAAAATGGCCGCAAACCCCGGTACAGCTTGGAACCACCGTAGCGCAGAATTAACAGTTTGAGCAGCCACGCGAGAAAGGCGCTGCCAAAGATATGTCCCGTCTTCCAGTTGGCGCTGATGGTATAGCCGAGGGGATTGAGCGGCCACCAGACGAACTGGTGCCGCGCCCACATCAGCAGGGCCATCACCCCCCCACCAATGCCCATGAACAGCCAAGCGTCCAGTCTTGGGCCGGGCAGCTCTGCGGCGATGCGCGGGGCCATATCCCGAGGACCGAAGGTGGGGGCCTGCCCCACAAAAAAGAGCGGATTGAGATTGATGCCCCCGTATTTGTAGGCCAGCACTAGGGTCATATACGACGAGCCGGCCAGACTGACCACAATGGCAATGACCACGGCCCAGAATAGCCGGCGCTTGGAACCGGTGATGATCTCACCCATCTTCAGTCCGTTGGCTACAGACGCCATGACAAAGGAGCGCACTTCGGAGTGCCAGCCGTAGGAAAAGCCCAGGGCTACCAGACCCGAGGCACCCAAGGCCGAGGCACCGGCCCCCGAAATGACAAAGCTCGAAGTCATGATAGGGGGCCGCATGGCCGGGATGCCCCCTTCGGCCACTACCCGAGTTAGCCCTATAAACAGCATCATCGCACCAAAGATGAATAAAAGTGCCGTGGGAAAAGTTAGTCCCATCATGCATAGACAGACCACCACTAGGGCAAGCGCCGCTAGCAGGCCGAAAAGGGCCTGCCGGTAGGATAGCATCTCGCCGCTGTCGTCGACCTCTTCGTCGCCATGGAAGGCTTTGCGGTATACATTTTGTAAATGGCCGCGTCCCACCCACAACCCCACTAGCACAAAGACGATCATGGAGCCCATGCCCTGATGGGCCAGAAAAGGTTCGATAGAGTAGAAATCGATCCGCTCCGTGCTCTGCAAGCCGACGATATTGAAAATGCCCCGCTGGACAGTGGTGAGAATGTAGAATATCCAGATTGAGGCCGTGATATCGAGGTTGACGAAGTAGAAAAAGCCTGTCCAAGGCGGACTAAACCAGAAATTCAGGCTGACCGTATCGCGGAATAAGGGCAATACGAAGGTCTTGGTGGTATGCGGAAAGGTCGGAAAGTAGGAGTGCAGGCCGTTGATACTGAGCAGAATGGATGATACGGCAAAGCCGATCCACATGGCTTTGTTGGTGAAAAACGACCGACCAATCATTCCTCCCTTTTCTCGACCGATCATCTCCATGGGCACTTGGACCAGTGGATAGACTAGCTTTTCCCGGTCCATCCACTGCTGACGTAGGATGACCATGGTGCAGATCATGGCGAAGCTGAGCACCAGAAAAAACCCGTACCAGAAACTCAGCGGTACTACCCAAGCGCCCCAGGGGATGGCCGCACCCTCGGGCAGACCTTCGTAGAAGAAACGCGCCACGTTTTCGCCCCGGGGGATCATCCAGTCGGGGATGTACTGGTTGTAGAGGAAATCCCAGTTGTTCTCGGGCGTGGCATAGTAAGTGGAACCCAAAAGACAGGGAATTATGAATTGCGTGAAGCCCATGCCCGGGATACAGCAGGCCACTACCAGCATAATGTAGATCGTGATCAGCTCGGATCGATTCAGAGCCAGAGGTCGGCGGAGGAGGTTGACCAGACCGCTGGCCAGGACCACAAAAAACAAAAAAAACAGCGCGGCCGGAGTGCTGAAGTTTAAGGTCAGGTACGAGCCACGGATGATGGTCGTGGCATAGGCATCTAGGAAATTGAGCAGAAAAGCCAGCACCGCCCCGATCAGTATTCCCCGTGCGGGAATGCCTTCAAGATCCTGACCGGATGGCTGCTGGCTTTTTATATAATCTTGGTATTCCGTTGGGACTTGATTTTTCAATTCCATCCCGTTTCTTGCCGACCTCAATCCGCGTCAAGACCTAGCGCGGCAACTAGTCGGATACCGCCGGTTACACGGGACATACAGCACGCGCCTCTACCTCATCTCGAAAGCAGTTTTGAGATGATCTTCCCGAATGCTTACATGTGATTCGTATTTATTCCGCAGGCCTTCTACATATCGATTAAATACCGCCCGGGATTTAATCTTTTTAACCTCTCTTCTGACCCGCCATTTGGCCTCCGCAAAGGTCTCCCTCTTTCGTTCCCTAGATAGTACCTTGAATATAGAATAACCGTCCTTCACCTCAACAGGGCCTTTTAGTTCCCCTATCTGAGCCTCAAACGCGGCCTCTACTAAACCGCCAAAATGCGGACTTTCGTGTTCGTGAAAATGGAATCTGCCTTCTTCATCACCCTGGTCCTGTACGGACCGGAGAGTATACTTCCGTGCGAGTTCGCCCATCGGGACCCCCTCTTGAATCTTCTCGATAAGGCGCTGTGCCTCTGGCTCTGTCTCTACCAGTATTTCCTGTATATCTAGTTGCTCAGGATGCAGGTACTTTTTCGGATGGCTGTCGTAGTGCTGCTGAAGGGCCTCCGTAGACAGGTTAATTTTGCCCTCCAACGCTTTGCTCCTAAGTTCTGCTAGTAAAAGCTGTCTCCTCTGATCTTTGAGCCATGTTGTTATCTCTTCTTCCTTATCTATGCCGGCATCCAGAGCGGCTTCCATTATCATTATGGCGGGAATGGCATATTTCTCTGCAAAAGAGAGTACTCGTTTGCCATCTGTAAGACTGGCAAGGACATCACCCTTAAGATCACCAGCCACGTCGACAAGATCTCCTGCGGTTATTTGTCCCTTGTCGTATCTATAGATGACGATGTTGTGTTCATCCTCCGCAGCAAATAATGCGCCTTGACGCAAACTTTCAACAAAAGCTTTCAACCCTCCTCGGTCCACTTCAAGACGGTACCTATTCTTGAGCTGTTCTACCAAAGCCGCCCTTTCAAGACCAAGTTTAATTATTCCGAAATCCTGTTCGATCTTCGTCCGCTGTTGTGGGTTGAGATTGATGATCTTTTCAGCGATGACTTTAAAAATCGAATAGCGGTTGCCAATTTTTATGGGTGCTGATACCTCGCCCACCGCAAGAGAGAATAACGTATCCTGGAGAATTGGGATCATTTGATCTTTGATGAGATATTGGCCCATATCGCCACCCCTAGTTGAAGTATCTTTATTCATGGACCATTTCTCAGCAACCTGCGCAAAACTTTCCCCTCCTTTGAGTTCCGCGAACACAGCCTCTGCTTTATCCTTGCTATCGACTAATATATCCCCTAGCCTGAGTGCCCTAGAGAGTTCCTCCCTTTCCACGTATTCTTGTATCTCATTTTCTTTTATTTTTACCTTTATATTTCTTTGTTGAAATACACCGACAAGCTTTCTTTTTTTTATTGTTTCCATTTTTCTGAGAAAATCAGGGCTTTGGGCAATACGCTCGTTTAGGGCCTCCATTAGCAGAAACTCCATATCGATCATTGTCTGCAGGTGATCCCTTTCTCTCTCCAGCCCTGTTTTTATGCTCTGGTGACGTTTGGGAAGGTTATCGCTGAATTCTCGCAATTGCTTGACGGTTATCGCCTTGTCTCCCACCTCGGCGACTACCAGATCATCCTGAGTGACTTCTGGAGCATCAGTCTCCTCTGCGCAACTCATGCATATAGCCAAAAGTGCGATTGAGAAGCCCCAAACTTTAGCGTCCATACGCAAACTCGCTCTGCACCCAAAAGCGGGCAAGAAATAGGTCATCTTTAGATTATTCGAAACCGGCATAAACCGTGGCAAAGGCTACTCGGCCCATTTCGGCATCTTCTCCATCAAGGTTCCTTCTACTCAGTCTGAAGCCCATCTGGGTTGTCAGGCTGTATCCCAGGTAGTTTGAAGTGTTGGAGAATTGCGCTGCTCCCACGATTTCAGTAAAGTCGTCGTCGAGCCCTTCCCGAACGGCTTTATCCGAATCTCTGAGCTGCTGGAAGATAGTATACTCCACTCCCGCTTCAATCGAGGAAAGGTTGAGCAAGGGCCATCGTGCCAGCAGAATCATAAGTATGGTATCTTCTTGGCGTTTGGGAGATGTCTTAAGTACTGGTGTTTCTATCCTCAGTTCGTTTTTAATCTTCGGCCGGATATCAAAAGTCCCAATCTTAAATCTGTAGTCTACCTTATTGATCAAGCCGAAAAAAGTAAAATTCTCCCTCAAATCCGGCTGATTTTTCCGTTGATGCCACCGATCGTATTTTATTTTGCTAATAATGTTCAGGTCCCTGACCTTTGTATAGTCAAAACTTGCATAAGCCGAACTTATCCATGTATCTTGGGCGGCCAGTGGATCGATGGTCGGAACGTTCCTTCTTTCCACTTCGTCCCACTGGCGTAGATCGTTTTCTATATCGTCCTTTGCTAGCTTCAGATTCTCGAAGATCTTCAGCTTGCCCAGACCTGGGTAGTCCTTGTTCAGAGTCAACAGAAAATAGCTGGTGGTGTTGTTCCTGGCACCTGCAAGGAGTTTCTCATTGTTGTGGCCGAATGTGGCCCTTATCCCCGGAACGATATCGGCACCTAAATAAACATTGTACCCTCTGTGATCTCTATTATAGGGAAGGTCTGGTTCATCGTCGTTTTCGAATCGATCTACCCACACATTGTTGTTCATGTCGACACCGAACAGATACTCGGGTCGGTCTGTGTTATACCTTAAAAATGGCTCTTCGTAGTCGGGCACTAGATTGGGTCGGTCTCTGCTGTCATTTTGATTAAAATCAGATATAAAATCATAGTTCTCGTCTAGGCCGGGGAACACCTCCACATCCGTGTCTTCGAATACCCTCGACCAATCGGGTCTTCTATCCTGATCGTCGTTGTCGTCAACAAATTCGTAGTAAAATTGAGTCCTGTCTTCGTAGTCTATAAGAACCTCTCCCTTGGCCAGAATTGCGCTTGTATTGTAATCGTGGTCCATTCTGTAGGCTTCGCTGAAGAAGAACCATGGATCGGTCCTCTTCGATAAGGTCATTATCCAGCCATCGCCTTCATCAGAGCCTGATAAGTGTTTTGTTTGCGCCGTGTTGGGATACTTTCTGTAACTGGTGCTCCGGTCGAATTCTCCGTAAAAATCAAATCCCAGAAAATTTTCTACCTCAAGAGTTCCCCCGTATATTTCGGTGGCTGTCGGTAGGCCGTAAGGGATTTCGAGGACCCTTAAATTCGAGCCATCCTTGACGTTGTCTAAGGCTCGGGCTGCCAGCAGGAAGACCTTGCTGCCTTGCCTGTTTGTCTGACGGTTTGAAGACACCTCAATCCTGTAGTCGTTTGCCACCACCAACTCGAACGTTACCTGTCTTATTTCTGTTGGATCAGGGCCTGTGTATCTCGAGTCCGTAAGATCGAATTCTAGGTCTATCTGCTCGGAACCGCTGGCTTCCCAGAATCCCCGGCGTTGAAAGCCACCCTGGGGAGAAGGTGTAAGTCCTACTTCGCTTGCCCGTACCTTTTCTCTCCGGGTGGTCGGCTCTCCCGTAACAGGGTCGATTTCTACAACATCGGCTTCTATGATCAGATCCCATGCAAAGAGGGTGGTGCCACCTTCGTTGTCCTCGGGTGAATCGTCCGAAAGACGGACGAAAAGTTGTGTTATGTTCTCGACATTTTGACTCGAGGTAATCGAACCGCTTCGCGGACTCCCCTCAAAGGCATCGAGGAGTTGAAAGGAGTTGTGGGCGCTTACATAGTTGGCTCCGACTTTGACAAGATCTCCCACCTGCGCTGTCGTTCTCCCCCCCATCAAGGTCGTCAGGGTGGTCCTCTCATTAATGGCGGGGTTGCGTACACCAGCACCTCCGGGGGAACTGATCCGTGAAAGGATGGTGGTCACCTCGTATTTGTCGGACTGATAATCCACCTGAATCCCGTCAAACGCCGGTTTAGAGAAGGTCATCGGCGTCAGGGTTGACCTGATCTGATTGCCTATGGTTACTGCCAGAAAGTGCTGTCCCTTTTGATCGGAGGCTATGATTAGGTTGCTGAAAAAGCTCGCGAACTTCGAGTCTTTGAACAGGTTGCTGCCCCCCTGCTGGGGTTGGGTCTGGGTCCAGTCGTAGATCAACCAACCCCGGGTGATATAGGAACCGTAGAGATCGTAGAAATAATCTCCTTCGTTGGCAGTATTCACATAGCGCCGGTAGCGATTCCGGGCGTAGTTGGTGTACTCCCACTGCTTCCACTGATACTCCGAGTAGAGTTCCTGCGGCACGTACCATTTTTTGACCGCCGGGTCCAAGGCACCAAACATGACACCAGGTCCGGTTGGTTCAAAGGTAAGCTCACCACCTCGACGTATCCCTTTTATTCGCGTCGAAGCAGTATCTTGAGCCACAGAGTGAGTGTTGAAAATCAGCACCAGTGAACCTACAGAGCAAACCATGGCTGTTGAAACTATATTAAGCACTTTAGATCTGAGAGTATGACCCACCATGAGAATCCCACCTTATTTTTTAGTTGAAATCGCAATGGATCAATAGGCTAAAGATACGATTGCCGTTTTGCCTTCTGTCCCCGAATCTGCCTCTATCTCTAGGTGCACCAGATAGATTCCAGGTCCCATCTTTTGTCTACCATTGTCGGTTCCATCCCAGGCCTTCTGGTATCTCCCACTGGAATCCAAACCATAATAAATCTCCTTTACAAGTCTGCCAGCAAGATCATATGCCCTTACCGAAACCGGAGCTGCATGCGTCAGGTTGACGATATCATAGGTTATGAGGAGTTCATCATTTACTCCGTCTCCATTCGGTGTAATGGCAGGAGCCACGTCCAGCGCGTGGAGCAGGTTTTTGCCCACGAGGATCGTGACGGAAAGGTCTCCTCCTGCGGTCAGGGTATCTGTGTCCCCCGCTACAACCAATTGGGGCAGATTGTCGGATCTGGAGCTATCGGAGACCTTGCCGCTGAAGACGGTGTTGTACTGCAGGGCTATGCTGTCGAAGACCACTTTAAGGGTGCTGTTTCCCATAATCTTGGGGAAGCTGATCTGGACCCCGTCTTCGACATTGACAAAGTCGATGGGGATATCGGTTCCATCTATTGCCACTGATCGTACCACATCTACCGGTGCTAGGGTCTTTATCTGGAGGCGGTCGAAGCCTCTGCTATTAAACGACCTCAGGGTATAGGTGAATGTAGTAGCTTGCCCGATAAAGGCATTTTGCGGCTGGATCTCGCCCTTCACCGAATCAGTCAGTGCAGGAGAAACCTCAAATGCGAGCGAGTCAACCGTGGCCGCAGAAAAAAAATCGTCGCTTGTAAAGAGGAAGCGAAACTGAAAAAATTGACGGGGTGCCGGTGATGAGATATCAGTGAGAACTCCCGGAGGGTAGGGAGGCGACCAGGTGCTCCAGGCTAAAGAGTCACTGGGATCTGGACTGGTGCCGCTCCTTGTAGATAGGGTGACACCTGCTTTGGTCGGTTCGCCTATATGCCCCCCGGACCATATTATCCCCCCAAAGACGGCAGGCTGTTGTTGATCGAATACCTTTGATGTGTACGAAGCTTCAGAGGCAAATCCTTCGCCGAAGATTTGCATCTCGTCGATCTCCCACTCTCCTCTAACAAGCTGTTTTAACTTTATAAAACGGACAAATTGCAGTGGTATATTCTCTTCGACTATTGATTTGGTGTTGCGCTCTACTGTTTTAAAGAGCCTGAAATCGGGCCTTCCCGCCAAGGTCCTCTGCTCCTCACTACCATCGTTTAAAGATATTTCGTAGCCCTTCAGAAAAAAGCCTTCGAAACCTTCCCTCGGAAAAAACCTGAGTCTGTTGACCGCAAAACGCTGGCCTAGGTCTATATCAATTATGACTCCTATAGCAACGATCCCCTTAACTTCAAAGGCCTTGGTCCTATCACCGCTGACCATATGATTTAAGAGTTTAATTGACTCAGCGTCGGATAATTCGAGCACTATTCTCGCATTGGGCGATGTTACCTTACCTCCTCTTTCGAGTATTTTTAAGGCAATATTATCCTCGGGTTCATTTTGAATGGGCTGGATCTGACCGGGATTAGTTTCAAAATCGATGACGGATATCTCAGAATATTGTCCGTCCCACGCAGATGTACCCGGACCACCCCCTACGATGACGACCTCTCCGTGAGCCTGTCCTGTTGATGCAAAGAAAAGGAGCCACACCCACGATGGTCTGAAAAAATGTGGTCTACTCAACCTCAACCTATCTATCCCTTCCCCGGATTGACTTCAATAGACGACATGTACCAAGTGATTAACCGAAGTATTTTTCACCGAATCCGAATCGGTATCAATAGCGATTCTCAGAAGATATACGCCAGGGGGCACTAGCTCTCCAAAGGTATCGAGGCCTGTCCAAGGCACCGTATGGAGTCCAGCAGAGAGTGGCTCATTGATCAATTCGTGCACGAGGCGGCCACTGAGATCGTATATTTGCACCTGGACCGGGGTTGCTTTGGACACGCGCGTGAGCGGAAAGCGCACCGACAGCTCATCGTTGATGCCATCGGCATTGGGCGTGAAAACCTCGCGGTCGAGCGCGATAGCCCCCAGTACCTCTTTGCCTTCAAGGGCTAGAACAACGGTCTTTTCGCTGTCTCCCAGAATCCCATTTGCATTGCCATCATCTACTCTTTGCCAGGAATCTTCAAAGGAAGAATGGGCTATGGAACCATTGAAGAAGGTAGTAAAGCCGAATATGGTCGCATCAAATTGGACCCCGACTTGTGTCGTCCCACTAGTGGTTTTAATAACAGTGGGCAGACGCACCCAGAGCGAATCGGACTCTTCGGAAATGATCTGAAAGCCTTCGCTCTGGGCTGTATAACTTTCAGTCGAGCTCCCCGCTAGGTCCACATTGAGTTGCTTGAATTTCATTTTGACGCCGGCAGGGGCCTCTATGAGGATATCATCGAAGCCCTTACTGACGGTCTCAAAGGTCGGACGGATGAAATAGGTCAGTTCCTGACTGGAGCCTATCTCTTTCAAACGGTGAGGCAGAATCTCGCCAACTACGCTGCGGGCCACGGGGTTTACGAAATTGAGCGTCACCGAACGCAAGGTCGCCGATACCATAGGATTGTCCGTCAGAAACGTCGCTTTGACCGACACGAATCTTCTGGGACTGGGCGATTTTATCGCATCGCCCGGCTTAAAATAGCGCTCACTCCAACCGCTCCAATCGCTTCCCGGGATAGTTTCAGTGACAATGGCCCCTACCGATGCGTCCCCGAAGAATTTCTTTTGAGTTTCGTACTCTTCCTTGGCTTCCTCTTCTGTGCCGGGATATTCGTCCCCGTTCTTCTTGTAGTAGTGGGTTATATTTTCGACCGTATCACCCGTCTTGGTCTGAAGAATAACATCCGTACCTGGCGGTGTATCCGCATCCCATTCTATTGTAGCCAGATTCTGCGAAGTCCTCCCCAGCTCTATAAAAGGGGCGGTGCCGCCAAAGTTGGATATGATCGTGGACTCCGGCATGAAGCCTTCTCCAAAAAGCTGTACCTCGGCAAACCCTTTGCGGCCCTGCCCCACAAAGAGCCTGTAGGTATAGGCAAAAAATTTGGCTATAGTGAGAGGGAATTTGTGGTCGTGATACAGTTGTCCACCCACGACATTAGGCTCCGCTCCAACTTCTTTCCAGACCAAGGTCCCGTCGGCATGCCTAGAACCGTCTGACAGCCGAATCCTGTAGGCTCTTGGGGGGCCAGGGTGAACCGGAAAAAACAAGCGGATGTTGTCCACGAAAAAGGTGCCTCCAAGATCTACAACTGCATCGCGCTCTTGTTTTGGTGACTCTGTCGGTAGCAACCTATCGGGATTATACCCTCCTCTGATGGGCCAGAACGGCGCGGCTTCAGTACTGTAGATATCCCCATCCACCAAGACAAATTCAACTCCATTGCTTTCGGAGCTCGTCACTTTGCCCCCACGATCGAGTACGGTCACGCCGATATTGTCGCCGATTGACCAAACTTCTACCTCTGCAAGCCTTGGACGCTCTCGGCGGTAATAGACTAAAGGCCCTTTTTGGCTCTCCTCGAGGGCATCCCAATCCTCCTTCCCTTCCAGCACCCTTAGCCTTCCCGATACTTCTCGGCGGAAGTACTCTATATCTCCCTGCTCTTCGGGCACAAGATTCAGATACTCGGCCTCCGAGACCTTTTGGGCCTTGCCGTAATTGCTATCTGTAACGCCCACTCCTACATATCTGATCATGTCCCCGGTATAGTCTCCGACAACATTTGGATATTTCGTCGGCGGCAGGCTGGTTAAATCGACTTCGAAGACTCTTTGATTAAGGCCCGGTCGATCGGTTCTGAAAACCCTCCTAAACTGGAGCGCGCCAAGGGATTCTTTCCCCTGAGACGTGGTGACCGCGAAGTGGAGGAATGGATCCCCCAACTCCTCCCCGACAAACTTGAGGACAATCTTGTTAGCAGATACCCCCCGTCCCAGATCAATTTGTACCCACCAGTTCTCTGGAAGATCTGAAAGATCCGGTTCCCAGAAGGTGTTCATATCGCCGTCCAAAAGGGCATCCGCGGCCGCAAGATTAGAACCCGCGGCTCGGATACCGCCTCCAAACTCAGCGGCATTTGCGATAGCGTTTATCCCCTTGCGGATGAAGGCAGGCCGCACTTCCCCCTCTTCGCTGATCTGGATCGTCTTGTGAACAGACTGCCAGAGATCCCATTGGTCTTTTGAATCGATGACCACCTTGCTCCCGTCCTCTATGGCGTACCCCCCTTGGTCCACCCGCTGTCCCCAAGCAACCGAGTCGACAAATAATCCTCCCCAGATCATGGGAAATAAAAGACAAGCTAGGATCGTTCTCTTTGGTTTGCCATTTCGTTTTAATGAGGTCATAGATCGCTACCCGCTTCATTAACTAAGACTAATAGACCACAGAGATAATACCGCTGCTGACTTCCGTCTCTGTGTGCAGATCTACCGCTAGGCGGTATAGATAGATCCCCGGCACCACCCGACGGTTGGAACCATCGGTGCCATCCCAAGAGCGGGTGTACTCGCCGATAGGATCGTCGCCGGCATACACCTGCTTTATCAGAGCACCGGAAAGATCGTAGATCGCTACCGAGACCGGCACGGGTGCCGTGACCCGCAAGAGAGTGTAGGAGATATTCAATACCTCGTTGATGGCATCGCCGTTGGGGGTAAAGGTGCGGGGAAAAACCCGGGGCGCGAACAACAAGGATCGACCCACGGACGTTCTCACCGAAAGCAGCTCGCTCTCGGTCTCATCAGCGGCATTGCCCGGCTCTATCTGCTGTCGCACTTCGTGCGGTTTCGTGCTGTCGAACACCCGGCCGTCAAAGAAGGTGCCCACTGCTCTCAACACCGAGGCCTTGAATACCACTTCCAAGACCGCCCCGCTGTCAGTCGGCCCTAGCTTGCGCGGCAACTGCACTTCAAAGCCCAGTCCGTCCGGCTGGGGCGTCCAGGTGAAATCGGCCTGATCAACCCCCTCTATGCGCAGCGAATCCACCGAGGTAAACCCCGACGGGGTGGCAATCTCCACGCTGTCAAAGCCCTGATCGCCCGCCCGAATGGTCGGCTTGATGAAATAGGTGAACTGGGTCACCTCGCCGATCTGGGTCTCGGGCGGGAAGATCTCACCCACGATCCCGCGCACGGCCGGTGGCACGGAGGCTTTGAATTCGATATAGTCGATTTTGCCCCCATCCTCGGTAGTGGAGGTAAAATCGGCGCTGAGTTGAATGAATTGGCGCGAACTGGGAGAGACCACATCGGCACCGGGTTTGCCAAAATCGTAGGGGCTCGACCAGAAGCTCCAGTTTTCCGTATCGGGACTGACCCGGTTGCGTTGCTCTACCGGCTTGAACACATCGGGGAGCCGGTTGTAGCGGGTTTTGTAGTCCTTCGCTGTGAGGGTGCCTCCACCTTGGAGGTACTTTACGCTGTCTTGGTGTTCGGGGCGGGCTTCCCAGAAGATATCCGGCTGCAGGTCGGCACCCGTTCGGGTGCGGATATCGATCCGGGCGTTGGGATCCTGCCGTCCCGACCAGGAGATGGGGCCCCAACTGGCGAGGTCGTCCAGCTCGATGATGTCGGATAGATAGGAGGCTTGGTTGACGAAACCGCCGCCAAAGACCTCGAATGCGGCTAGCTCTATCGCCTTGGGGGTTACGCGGTCAATATCTAGCTGGAGAAAACGGATCTCCACCCCATCCGGCGGATTGAGGAGGACGAGGACCTCAGGATCTGTGTTCCCGTTTATTCTCGGCCCTGGGGCGGTGCCGCCCGGTTTTTGAACATTAACTGCGGGGAGAGTCGGAATGCGGAAAGTTTCGAATGGCACATTGGTGACACCAACACTGAAACTCTCTAAAAAGCGTCCCGGATTTTCCGCCAAGGGGCGGAAACCCACCTTCTTGACGAGGAATTTTCCGCCCAGATTGAGGGTTACCCTAGCTTGGCGCGAACTGACTCCAACGGCCTCTTCCCACACATAAGCCGTGCTCGGATCCCCATCCAAGAGCACCTGCCCGACCAAGCTGTTTTCATGCGCGAATACGGTTATGTGCACCTCTCCACCTCTGCTCAAGGCGGTCTGGGCGATGTCCTCGTCCTCATCGAAGAAATTGGGTTGAAGGGAACCGATGCTTAAAGAGTCCAATTCGAGGCTTTCCTCCAGCTCGGAAAACGACCAGTCGAGTTCTCTAAAGTCGATTCCCAGGTCCTGGAGACTGTCTTTTTCCGCTGCGGTAAATGGGCTTCCAACTCGGTAGATAATCACGCCGGAAGCCTCCGTCGAAAACAGGGATAAGCCCAACAACGCAAGGACAAAATAACCTGTCGATTGGGGTAAAAGCATACCTGTTCTTGTCGGTCTAGGTTATTAAAAAAGGGGGGCGAAACTACTATAATTTCGCCCCCCAAACTAAGCTTTACCCTCCCAAACATTAATCCTTAGTGGGTAAAGGTCGACTTTATGCGGCCCCAAGAATCGGACTCAACTGATGAGGCCGTGTCATCTCCTTCTACCCATAGACCGGCATTCCAGCCAAGCAGCGTGTAGTCGACCAATGAGGTCGCCTTGATGTAGAGTTCGGTGTCGCCGCCGTTCGTCCAATAGCCGTTGTAACGGCTCGATTCCGGATCATCTGCGTCCTGAAGGGCAAAGCCTAGGCCGATGATTTCGCCCTCCACTAAATCGTGGAAGAGCACTTCCGGACTGTCGGGACCGGTGCTCGGATTGGGCAAATCATCGAACGCGGTCATGTACATCTCCATGCTCAGGTTGCCCGACCCACCATTCAGGTCGCCGTCAAAACTCCAGCCGAGTCCAGCATAGGGAGGCACGCCAGCCCACGGCGCTCCACCCCAAAGCCACAAATCCGCTGGTGGCTCATTCCATAGCTGGTAGCGGTAATTCTGCGTCAGAGCACCAGAGTACCTGTCCGGATCGAGACCGATATCTTGCACGTTGAAGAACTGAGGATCTGCACTGTGATCGGTATCGATGACAAACTCGATCGTCTCTTGGTAACCATCATGGGTGCCAAAAAAGGCGTCGTCGAACCTGTCCTCCATCATGATGATCTGGTCCGTGTCCGGGTGCCACCCGACAATAACTCTCACGGCAAGATTAGAGGCATCCGGATCTCCGATGTTTCTGACGGTTTCTACCAGATCATCGTGGGTCACCCAGAAGATCGAGGGGATGTTTTCCCACTCGCTGAGATCGCCGTCTGGTACATAGTCTTGGATACCGGCGACCCCAATGGGCACCTGTACCGCAGCAAAATTCACATCTGGCCGCAGGTGAGCCGAGCTTACTGAGAAGGTGAAGAGCACAAAGCCTAGCACCAAAAATACTAAAGTCATGGTTTTCTTCATCTTAATAAAATCCTCCGTTGAATGAGTGCGGAACTTTGGCAAGCGCTACTTTTTACTCCTCCTAAACCTCACCTCCTTTCAGATGTTCGGGGAGGTAGCAAAAGTACAAACCATATATATAAGCCTTATTATATATATGAGTCTTGTGAGGAGCAACAAAAAAATTAAACTAAGTTTTTAAAAACCACCTTAAGTGGCCTATTTATTTGTTTGCACTGAGTTTAGCAATTCTACCTCCTAATAGACCACAGAGATAATACCGCTGCTGATTTCCGTCTCTGCGTGCAGATCCACGGCTAGGCGATATAGATAGATCCCCGGCACCACCCGACGGTTGGAACCATCGGTGCCGTCCCAGGTTCGGGCGTACTCGCCAACGGAGTCATCCCCCGCGTACACCTGCTTTATCAGGGCACCGGAAAGATCGTAGATCGCTACCGAGACCGGCACGGGTGCCGTGACCCGCAAGAGAGTGTAGGAGATATTCAATACCTCGTTGATGGCATCGCCGTTGGGGGTAAAGATGCGGGGAAAAACCCGGGGCGCGAACAACAAGGATCGACCCACGGACGTTCTCACCGAAAGCAGCTCGCTCTCGGCCTCATCAGCGGCATTGCCCGGCTCTATCTGCTGCCGCACCTCGTGCGGTTTCGCACTGTCGAACACCCGACCGTCAAAAAAGGTGCCCACTTCTCTCAACACCGGGGCCTTGAATACCACCTCCAGAACTGCCCCGCTGTCGGTTGGCCCTAGCTTGCGCGGCAACTGCACTTCAAAGCCCAGTCCGTCCGGCTGGGGCGTCCAGGTGAAATCGGCCTGATCAACCCCCTCTATGCGCAGCGAATCCACCGAGGTAAACCCCGACGGGGTGGCAATCTCCACGCTGTCAAAGCCCTGATCGCCCGCCCGAATGGTCGGCTTGATGAAATAGGTGAACTGGGTCACCTCGCCGATCTGGGTCTCGGGCGGGAAGATCTCACCCACGATCCCGCGCACGGCCGGTGGCACGGAGGCTTTGAATTCGATATAGTCGATTTTGCCCCCATCCTCGGTAGTGGAGGTAAAATCGGCGCTGAGTTGAATGAATTGGCGCGAACTGGGAGAGACCACATCGGCACCGGGTTTGCCAAAATCGTAGGGGCTCGACCAGAAGCTCCAGTTTTCCGTATCGGGACTGACCCGGTTGCGTTGCTCTACCGGCTTGAACACATCGGGGAGCCGGTTGTAGCGGGTTTTGTAGTCCTTCGCTGTGAGGGTGCCCCCGCCTTGGAGGTACTTTACGCTGTCTTGGTGTTCGGGGCGGGCTTCCCAGAAGATATCCGGCTGCAGGTCGGCACCCGTTCGGGTGCGGATATCGATCCGGGCGTTGGGATCCTGCCGTCCCGACCAGGAGATGGGGCCCCAACTGGCGAGGTCGTCCAGCTCGATGATGTCGGATAGATAGGAGGCTTGGTTGACGAAACCGCCGCCAAAGACCTCGAATGCGGCTAGCTCTATCGCCTTGGGGGTTACGCGGTCAATATGTAGTTGGAGAAAGCGGATCTCCACCCCATCCGGCGGATTGAGGAGCGCCGTGACCTCAGGATCTGTGTTCTCGTTTATCCTCGGCCCCGAGGCTATGCCGCCCAGTTTTTGAATATTTGCCAATGGGAGACTCGCAATACATTGCCCGCAAGAGGTGTTCTTGAGCTCATTGCCGATACCAACCCCGAAGTTCTCTATAAAGCGTCCCGGATTTTCCGCCAAGGGGCGGAAACCCACCTTCTTGACGAGGAATTTTCCGCCCAGATCAAGGGTTACCCTGGCGCTCCTCGTTGCGACTCCAGTGGCCTCCGGCCACACATAAGCCGTACTCGGATCTCCATCCAGGAGCACCTGTGCTAATAGGGTATTTTCCTGCCCCGTGATATTTATGCTTATCCGACCACCTCTGAGCAGGGCGGTCCGGGCGATATTCTCGTCCTCATCGAAGAAATTGGGTTGCAGGGAGCCGGCGCTTAAAGAGTCTACTTCGAGGCCTTCCTCCAGCGCCGAAAACGACCAGCTGATTTCTCTAAAGTCGATCCCCAGGTCCTGGAGGCTGTCCTTCTCCGCTGCGGCAAACGGGGTGCCGACTCGGTAGATAATGACGCCGGAAGCCTTCGTCGAAAACAGGGCCAAGCCCAGCAACGCAAGGACAAAATAACCTGTCGATTGGGATAAAAGCATGTCTGTTTTTTCCGGGTCGGGTTAAAAAGGGGCGAAACTATATAATTTCGCCCCAAAAACTAAACTTTGCCTTATTCCTTAATTATTAATATATGAGCCTTGGGGGGTCAAGAAAAATTATTATGATAGCAAAAAAACTCCCGTTAATTATTTCCGCCAAGCAGCGCTAGTTCTTTAGCTTTAGCCTTAGGTACAAAAAACAATCCGGTCTTAAGCGTTTTATTAGCGGCGGCTGAATCTCCCGACGCTTGATATATTTTAATGATTTCAGCATAGGCGGCAGACTTAGCTGGATAGTAGTTCTTCAATGTTTCCAGATAGCCTAACGCATCGTCAAACCGGCCCTGTTTTTTAAGTAACCTTGCTAGCTGCAAGACAGTTCGGTAATGAGTCGGTGCTCTCGGAATATCTATACTTTTTTTGTAAAATTTTTCGGCCCGTTCGCAATGCCCCTCTTTCTCCGCCTTTTCTCCAGCAAGAGTATATAATTTCGCTAAACCATAGGTTGTTTCTTTGCCTGTCAGTTCTAAATTGAGCTTGCGCTGCTCCGCTCTTAGTTCTCGTAGAGTATTTAACAATTCCATTTGCCATTTTTTCATATTTTCCAGCATTTGCTGATCGTGCCTCTGGTTAAAATAAACCATTAATGCCTTATAGGTTGGAAAATACCAGTTTTTCATCCAACTCCTGATATAAAGTGGGCGATAATAATTGAGATCAGAGTTTCCTACGAAAGTTTGCACCACGTCAGACACAGGCAAATCTGGCATTAAATCAATCAATGTATTGAAGCGGCTATTTGCCCAGTTAGATATTAAATCATTGGACACTGAATGACCTCTGTTTGTATATAGATCAACAGGCATCTGGCGTTCAAGCCAAACATTATCATCGCTATTTATAACCTCTGCATTTCTTACATAATCTTTAACCGAATCCGGCCCACCGTAAAGAAAAGCTAGCAAAGCAAATGGAGAATCAATCTTAAAGGATTTGAAATCCTCATGCACAGCAGGCTCGTTAAAACGCTGAGCAAAGTCCTTCCAAGAGATGTCGAATCGCTGGTGAGAAGAGATGATAATGGCATCAAACTCATCCAAAAAAACTAAAGTATAGGCAAAATTTTTACTTATAGCAGCTAAAATACTCTTAAAGCTTTTTTCGCTCATGTCTGACATTGGAATCCATTGGGAAAAAGTTCCCTGAGGCTTCAGACGCTTCGAAACTATTGCGAAATAATCTGCCGTATATAGGTTAGCGGCACCGGCGGAAATGGGGCTAATAGGATCTGTGCTGATAAGGTCGTATTTTTTGTCGGTATATGTAAGATGGATGCGCCCGTCCTCAATAATCAGATTAGTCCTAGGATCTTTAAGAGGGTTGTTGTTAATATTAAAAAAATATTCAGATGCTTCAACGACACCTTGTTCAATTTCAATGATATCAACGGATTCAACCGAGGGATGCTTGAGGGCCGCTCCTGCTGATACGCCTGCTCCCAATCCAATAATTGCAACATCTTTTAAGTTTTTTGTAAATAATGCAGGCAGATGACCTATAAGGTAAAGGTGAATTTGATCCTGCAATCCCGAACTTGCCACCGGCTTATTTGAGACCATCAGCGCAATATAACCCGAAATATCGGGCAATATAGAAACTGCGGTGTTTATACCATCTTTATAATAGATGGGCTGTAACTCCTTTTCTTTTTCTTTATCCCGCTCATGCAAAATATAATGTGTTCTTTTTTTGCTAGACATTTTATACCAGAGTCCAGAGTTTAGTTCCCGAGCATCGGGTTCTGGAACAGCGAGTATAATACTCAAACTAATCGCCAGACTTCCAGTAATCCATTGGATCTTAAAATAGGGACGACTCGATTTAACACCTGCCGCCACTAAAATGCAACCAAGTAGAACACTTCCAAAACTAGCCAACAAGATCGCGTTATAAAAACCAAGTATTGGAACTAGATAGAAACCTGTAATTAAGCTCCCGGTAATAGCACCCAACGTATTGAATAGGTACAGTTTGCCAATTGTAGCCTCCGGGATCTCACGGTCTTTTGAAGATGCCTGATACGCTTTTATAGTAATTGGAAATATTAAACCCATAATAAAGGTTCCAGGCAAAACAACAATAGCAGTTATTAGACTTTGAGCGAGTATATATACTAGATTTGGTTTTGAATCAGCTAATTCTACAAACAGTCGGACATAAAATTCTGGAAGCAGATCGTAAAAGGGAATCGTAAGTAAAGTGCCTAGGCCTATAAATATTTCGAGACCCGCCATGGCGATTAAAACGTTTTTAAGACTGATTTTACCTGTTATCCAGGTACCAGTGGTGCTACCAAGGCCAATACCTATCAAAAATACGGCTAACATCATTGAAAAAGAATGAACCGAAGGACCCAGAACAGATACCAATAAGCGAAACCAACTTATTTCATAAACCAGTGCAAAAAAACCAGAAATCAAGAAAACAATACTGATAATCTTTTGTGTTTGGGTAACCCCTTTTTGCTTGGAAGACTGACGATTGGGAGCGGCATAAATTTTGGATTCTGCGGCAAGATCTAATGATTTCATATGTAAATACACTACGTAGATTCCGATAATAAAATCTGTCACTCCTATAATTGTACAAGCCTTTGCCAAACCAAAGGCTTGCATCAAGAAGAATCCAGCAATCAAAGTTCCCACTACAGCACCTAAGGTATTAAGACCATAGAATAGTCCGGCATCAAAGTCGAAATATTTCTTGCCTCGGCTAGAAGCTCCAACAACAACAGGTAGCGTCATGCCCATAAGTGTCACGGGAATTAGCATTAAGAGAAAAACGAGCAAAAAACGCACACTTAAGAAGATGAGTTGGGAGGTACCTATCCAAGAATATAGTGCGTCAAACAAAGGTGGAGTGGATCGCAGGACCCAGATTGAACAAATGCCACATATTGCTATGGCGAACTCCATTAAGGCATATGCTTTTATTGGATATTTTACCTTGCTTCCGTACCGACCAGCCAGGGCGCTGCCGATTGCAAGCCCCGTCATAAACGCGGCAACTACCGTAGCTACTGCATAATACGTATTACCCAATATATAGGATAATTCCTTGGACCAAACAATTTCAAGTGCTAGCGTGGTAGCGCCAGAACTAAAAAAACAAAGAGCTAGCCGAATTCTGGTAAAATTCTTCATTTTCAATCCCATATCATTTAGATTCTATAGAGAATTTCGTTCAAGGCCTCCCTCCAAATCGGAGAACGACCAGTTAATTTCTCTAAATTGGTCTGCAGGTCCTAGAGACAATCCTTTCCCGCCGCTGAAGAAGGACATCCCAAGCCTGTAGATGATCAAACCAAGCACATCATTAAAAAAGAGAGAGACTCGTCAAACTAAGCAGAAAAACTGTAAAGCCTTAGAGTATTTGGACACGGATTTGGGTTTCATCCAGCCGCCACCGCGTACTGGGTAGGACGTTTTTCCTGTCGTACTTGGGCGGGGGTTTTATAGCCGTGGCGTTGCAGGATCCACTGCTGATTGTAGCACTTTTTGAATGCAAGTAGGGCCAACCGAAGCGCTTCAATGGTGGAAAAGGTATGCACCCCCAAGAGGTTCTCCTTGAGTAGGCCAATAAAGCGCTCGACGCATCCGTTGCCTTGGGGCTGTCGCACGAAGGAGGGCGACGATTCGATGCCCAGAAAATTCAATTCGTTTTGGAAGTCATCCGATACGTAGATCGAGCCATGATCGTGCCGCACGGCCAGCCCCGCCGCCCGCTGCGCGGCATAGCCGCCCATGTGTTGGCGGATGCCTTGCCGAATCGGTTCCAAGGCTTCCAACCGATGGCCGTGCGCCGAGGCATGAATCCCGATGCATTCAAAGGTGCAGTGATCGACACAGACAAAGACATGGGCTGGGCCTTGCTTGTGAGTCCTCGTTGTCGTCGCGTCTGTGCCCCACATTACGTCCGGCTGATCGGTGATAATCGTCCCGTCGTGGACGGGCAGACCGGGAGGATACCCCCTCCGCTGCGGGGCCTGCAAACCGTGTTCGCGCATCAGCCGCCGTACCCGCTCTTTGGACGTACGCAGCCCCTGCAAGCGCAGCCTAGCCCACACCTTGCGATAGCCTTCGCCATGAAAAGGCGAGGCGGCCAACACGTGGCGGATATGATCGACCAAAACCGGATCCGAGCACGGACCCATCGGCCCTCTTTTGCCGGTCGCGCCGATGGCCGCGGCCGCTCGGCGCTGGGCGTAGAGCGTCGAACGGGGTACGCGCCAAATCCGACAGACCCGCTGGAGCCCATAGCGCTTGCGGGTGGCGATCGAGCAGGCCTCACTCATGGCTTCGACCGCCGCGCTGGTAAAGACCGGCCGCGTTCCAAGTGCTCAATTTTGTGCTCAAGCAAATCGTTGGCCATGGTCAACTCGCCCACTTTGGCCTGCAACTTTTCGAGTTGGGCTGAGGGCACCTCCGAACCGCTTGACCGCAGACCCGCTTGGCCGGCCGCCAAGAAAGCATCGCGCCATTGGCTCAGTTTAGCGGCCGTCACTTTGTATTCACGCGATAATAACTCCAGCTCTGCACCGCCTAACAGGCGAAGGACCGCTTCACTTTTGCGCTGGGCCGAAAAACGACCCCGGTCTGCCGTGCGATGGCTCTTTTTCATACCGGACACTCCTTTCAACCTAACCCTGAATATAGGGCGGATCGGGTGTCCAAGATAACCCTAGGGCTAGCCACTAAGCAGAAAAACCTAAAAACTGGTTGAGTACGGCTGGGCTACCGTGTTGCACTAGTTTTGTTCGTGGTGAGCGTGATCCCGTACCGCTGCTCTATTCTCAGAGGCAAGATCAAGGGAATCGAATTCGAGGACAAGGGGCATCGGATCCCCTTCGCGGATGTGCAGGAATTGATCCATCTCGACATTCTGGAACACCTGCACATCCGCGCCGGCCGGCCAGACTATCTCAATAGCGCGGATCGAAGTGGCCTGTCCTAGGCCGATCTCCTGTCGCAGGCTGGAGGCACCGAAACTACTCCCGCTCGTCACCGTGGCATACACATCTTGGCCACCATTCTTCGTATTCAAACTTACCTTTATTCGCGCCCCGATGGCAGCGCGATTGGAGCGGACTCCTTCCAGTCTGAGCTTAATCCAGTGGTTGCCATGGCCTGGGTTCTCAAAGAGGACATTGGGGGCTACATCCCCGGTAAAAGCCCCGCCCATAACGGCAAAGACATCTTGATCGCCATCGTGATCAATGTCGCCAAAAGCTACGCCGTGGCCCTTTTGCAAATGCCCGAACCCGCCGGATGTGGTGACATCCTGGAAGAATTGGCCCGCCGCATTGCGAAACATGCGATTGGGCATCAGCGAGGCCAGCCCCGGGTCACCGGTCCCGATATAACCATCCAGATAGCCATCGTTGTCCAAATCGCCGAAATTGCAGCCCATGGCGAGCAGGGGCTTGTCGAGTTGGACTTCCCGAGTGACGTCGGCAAAGGTGCCGTCGCCCTTATTCCGGTACAAGCGAGGATGTTCGCCGTCGTGCGGCAGCCCCAGATAATCGGCCGCTACATCCCCGACCTGGGCCTTAAACCCGGCGACAAAAATATCCTGCCAGCCATCGTTGTCGTAGTCCCAAAACCAGGTCGGGAAGCTGTGGCTGGGCCCGGGCACCCCTGCTTCTGCCGATACGTCCACAAAGTGCCAGTGATCGGAGGCATCTTTCCCTTCGTTGCGGTAGAGCAGATTGGCCTCTTTTTGCGCGATACGCGCAATGTACAGATCCAGTCGTCCATCGTTGTTGTAGTCTCCCCACGCCACCCCTTTTACATAACCCACCACGGCGACTCCCACTTCCCTGGCCACATCGGAAAAGGTGCCATCTCTTTTGTTGCGGAACAGTTCGCACGGGTGTATTTCCGTGCCAATCGATTCGTTGCCCACGAACAGATCCACCCAACCATCGTTGTCAAAATCTCCCCAGGTCGCGGTCTGGGTCGGGTGCAAGGTGAGCAGACCGGCCTCTTCGGTAGCGTCGATGAATGTTCCATCGCCTTGGTTGCGCAACAGCGAGTTGGGATAGCGCCCAATCGGGCCGAGCCAGGCACCGCGCAGGATTAGGATATCGGCGTAGCCATTGTTATCGTAGTCTGTCAAGCGCGTGTTCAATCCGCCCACAATACCCACCAACCCCGCTTCTTGAGTGTTATCCGCAAAGGTCCCGTCTCCCCTGTTGTGGAAATAGCGGATCTGGTCGCGTAGCCCCCAAGAAGAAGCCACTATATCAAGGTAGCCGTCCCCGTCGAAATCTTCCATGATGGCTCCGCCCGAAAGTCCCACCACATCCAGACCTAGCCGAGGAGCGACATCGCGGAAGCGCTTGATATCGTAGTCGGCTGCGAAAACCTCGGCTGCTATCAGGTAGTCCTGTGGCACTTTGTCGGGGTACTCGCCGAGCGTCATATAGGCGATGTTGAGCAACCAGCGGGCCGACAGATCACCGGGATTTCGCTGTAGAACCCCCAGAAACTCCTCGATGGCAGCGCGCGATCCACGCTTAATCTGGTGTACCCCAGCACCGCGGATCGGCAGCAAGCAGGATTCGATGTTGTGGTGGACGACACAATTTTCCTGTTCTCCTAGGCGGAGATAGGAAAGTCCCAGTAAAACCTGGAGTATATGCTGGATCTGGGGCTTGCCAACCGTTTCGGCCTGCAGTTGCCGAAAACTCTTCACGGCTTCTTCGAATTGACCAGCCCGCAGCAGTTCATTGGCTAGAGTAAACCGGGTTTTGAGGAGCTGGTCTTTGCCTTGGGGGTCGTTGGCAGCGGTTGTTTCGCGCAGGTGCTTTACCCGGGCGCGAAAGTACTCCACCCTTTCCGCGTTCACATAGATATGCAGCGAAGGGTCTGCATTGCGGGCGATTTCTTCGAGGCGTTCGGCCATGCGTCGGGTGCTGGCTGCCTGCTCTGGGCCAGAGGGCTCGGAGCAAGACGCTAGCTCCAGAATCCACCCCCCCGCGATCACGGCGGCTATCAACCATCTATGAATCGTGGCCATCTGCATCATCCCTACCGAATTATCCCCTTCCCCTCCTTAATGACGACGAACTGGTTGGCAGCCAAATCTTCGAATCTTTCAACTAGGCCGCTCGGCCAATTCACCTCTAACAGGTCTACAGTATCGCTTTTCCCTAGGCCGAAGTGGAGCCTGAAATCGTTCTGCGAAAGATAACTGGAACCGCTCCTGACCTCATTGATCTGGGTCTCTCCCCCACACTTGAGCTTTACCCTAGTTCCTATGCCATCTCTGTTGCTTTTTACTCCTATGGTCTTTATCATCAACCAGTTGTTGTTGTTGCCGCCATCATTGCGCAGAAAAGTGGGCATATCGTTTAGATTCAGGACGAATATGTCCAAGTCCCCATCGTTGTCGTAGTCTCCGAAGGAAACGCCTCTACTAACCTTTTTGATGCGCAATCCCTGTCCAGAAATTTCGGATACATCGGTGAATGTGCCGTCCCCCAAATTCTCAAAGAGTTGATTAGTTTGGGCATAGCTGACGCCTAAATTTACTCTGTCTAGCTGCGGGAAGAGGTGCCCGTTAGAAACAAAAAGGTCTTTGTCTCCATCGTTGTCGTAGTCGAAGAACCCTGTGCCCCAGGCTAGGAATTCAAAGCTTGCCAAACCTACTCCGGCGTCGAAGCTGAGATCCGAAAAAAATTGACCCCCATCGTTGTGATAAAGGGTATTAGTCTGTTCCCAGAAGTTGGTCACCAGTATGTCGTGGTATCCATCATTATCGTAATCCCCAAAAGCAATGCCCATGCACCCCTGCAACTCGCCGCCTGCACCATAGGCGACACCTACCATCCAGCCGACTTCGGTAAAAGTCCCATCGCCGTTATTTTGATAGAGGAAGTTGGGACCCGTATCGTTGGCCACATAGATGTCCGGATCGCCATCGTTGTCGTAATCCCCACCAATCACGCCGAGACCGTAGAGTTTCTGGTGATCTACGACGTTTGCTTCTTGGGTCACATCCGAGAAGGTACCATCCCCTTCATTGCGGTACAGTATATCCGCCTCCCCCTTCATTCCGCGCGGTCCGAAGTGGACTTTAAGGCCTTTCCACGTGTAAGACTTCTCTGGAGTAGTCTCAATGAAGTGTTTAAAATCAACGTAGTTTGCAATGTACAGGTCCAAGTCGCCATCGGCGTCGTAATCAAAAAACGCACATCCTGTGCCGAATCTTTCGTCTCCCACCTTTGCAATTTCTGTTACATCTGTAAAAGTTCCATCTCCCTGGTTGCTGTACAGGACGTTTTTTCCGTAATTGGTCACATAGATATCTGGATCGCCGTCGTTGTCGTAATCTCCAGCGGCGCAACCCATCCCCCAACCCGTGTCCCCCAGCCCTGATTCTTCGGTCACATCCGCATACTTGTCTCCGTCGTTTCTGTAAAAAGCATTTCGAGGATGCTCTCCAACTGGAAACCCAACCACTCTCGAACCATTCAAAACGTACAAATCTAAATCGCCATCGTTGTCATAATTGAGCAACGCCGATCCACCCATCATTGTATCTATCACATAGCTCTGTTCACTGTCGCCAGAGACGTTCTTTAGAACCACTCCTAAATCTACTGCTACATCCACGAATTGAACACGTCCGTCTACTGGGAGACCTGTGGCAGGTTTGATCTCTTGAGAATCTACCCCTTTGTCAGGCGCTACTTGACCTCGATCACTCCCCAAAAAATCTTTGTCCACAGGACCATCGCTTTGACACCCGGCGGACAATAATCCTGTAAAAACGAGGATTGACAGATAAAAAAGGTTGCGCCTAGGTGGAAACTTCTGGATGCCCATTTTGATTTTTTAGTCCGCTTCAGGGGCTGTCCTAGTAGCCGATTTTTTGGCTTTATCTGTCAGACTTTGGAATATCTCTAATTCCCGTTTCGCCTCTTGACGTCTACCCATTTTAGTATAAGAATCTATGAGGTGGCGATGATACTCAGGATTATAGGGATCGAGACCAATAGCGAACTTGAACCGATTGATCGCTCTTATATGCCTGTCCTGTTTGGCATACAGCAACGCTAATTTGTAGTGAGATTCCGGATTGTTGGGAACGAGGGCGACGTTTTGTTCAAGATCCGTTATATTGCCCTCACGCTGCCTTCTGAATATCTCCATTTCCTTCTTCCCCTCTTCGCGGCTGCCCTGTTGCAGATAGGCATTGGCTAGGCTGAAATGTGCTTCTGAGTTATAGTCATCTAGTTCGATCGCTTTCTGGTATTTTTCAATCGCTTCTCGGCGTTTGCCGATCTTGTCATATACTGCACCCAAACCGTAGTGGAAATCTGAATTATCAGGCTCGAGACGGATCGCTTGTTCGTACGCATGGGCGGCTTCATCGTATCTTTTGTTTCTCGAGTATATCATTCCAAGGCGGTAGGATGCCTGCGCTATATCTGGATCTATCTCAAGGGTTTTCCTGTATTGCTCCGCTGCATCGTCGTACCTTCGCTGTCGTTCATAAGCCATACCGAGCCTGTACTGAAACCAGCCATTCTCTGGAACCAGTTCCACCGCCTGACGATGCTCCGCCATCGCCTTGTCCAGTCCATCCTGATCCATGAATACCGCTCCTAAAAGGGCGCGGGATTGCTCGGTGTAAACCAGTCCCAACTTATCGTGTGCCTCGGCGCGTTGTGGATCGAGTTGTAATGTTATTTTGAAAGCGTCTACCGCTTCGGGAAGTCTGCCAATGGTCATATAAGCATTCCCGAGTGTGTAATGGACAGTCGGTTCCCTGGGGATGAGCTTTGCCGCCAACCGCAATTCTTCGATAGCTTTGAAATAGTCTTGTTTTTCCAGGTATATCACCCCAAGGCGGTAGCGAGAAGGCCCATAATTGGGATTGAGCCTGACAGCTATAGCGAAACTCTCTGCTGCTTTATCTCTATCCTGAGTTTGGGCATAAATAACGCCGAGGCCATGATGTGCAAGAGCGTACTTGGGATCGACCTCAATGGTTTTGATGTAGGCGTCTTTAGCCTTGTCATATTCTTTGATTATGAAGAATACTTTGCCTAACTTGTATAGCGAAGGTGTATAGCTCGGATCAATTCGAATCGCCTCTTCAAGTTCAGCTAATGCCTCTGGATATCTGGCTTGCAGGGCATAAGCAAAGCCAAGGCCGTCGTAAGCGCGTACGTTGTTTTTATTTATTGTAAGCGCTTTTTTATATTCTTGCTCGGCACTTTTATAGTCACCCTGTTTGGCGTAGCGCTGGCCTTGGTCATAATGATATTCGCTCTTTTGGTAGGCATCTGTGCTCAGGTTCTGTCCCTGTGATCCTCCAGAGTAACACAGGATACAGCAGAGTGAAACAGCGAGCCCAATAGTACCGCAATGCCTGAGTAGTACAGGATTTCGTTCACGCATTGGTGATATTGGTCACTCCTCTTCGGCCATATAATCGACAACCATCCATAGACCATTCGAAAGTACTGTCTTCCTAGGACCGGTACCGGTTTACATTCAAGAAGCCTGCAACCGCCGCACCCGTGCCGGGGTGTGGTCCTGGGAAATCTCCGAAGAGAGAATGCCCAACGAGCGGTCTTCTAGAGGCAGGTCCACGCGGACAAAACCGTCGCGGTGCGATTGGCGCAGGGCAATGGCCACTTCGAGGGCGGCCCGACCATCGTCGCCCGAGCAGCGCGGATCCGATCCCGTCTCAATGGCTTGGATCAGATCCTCTACAATGGTCAGCCCCATGCCTTGTATGTGCGTCGGATAGGGAAAGGGTACGTATGCGGGCACTCCGCGTCCCCGGTTGCCGCCTGGAGCCGTGCGGATGTACTCCATTTGGGTGCAATTGGCTAAAGAGCGGATGCGGCCCTCGGTGCCAATGACGTCGATTTCCCAGGACGCAACCCCGGTGGGAGTAGCGCGGATAAAGGCGCGTACACCATTGTCAAAGCTGAGGTAGCCGTTGCCCTGCGGGTCAGTTTCGCCTTGGGCCGCGGCGTCCGATTCCATTTCGCCAAAAACCCACTCGACCTGACCCCCGACCATATAGCGCACAATGTCGATGAGGTGGCTACCATTGTGCGACAGGCCGCACTGGGCGTAGCCGGTGACTTGGAGGATTTTCCCCAGTGCGCCTTCGTCAATGAGACCGCGGGCTTGGCTGAAGAAGGGGTTCCAGCGGCGAGCGCAGTTGATGGCTAGGGCCGTCCCGTGTTGGCGGCAGGCCTCGACCATGGCATCGGCTTCAGCCAAGGTCAGGGCGATGGGCTTTTCGGCCCATACGGCCTTGACGCCAGCGCGGGCGCAATCCTGGACGATCTGCGAGCGAATACGGGCTGTGGTGCAGACGCTGACCAAGTCGAGGTTTTCTCGTTCCAGCATTTGCCGGTAGTCGCTGTAGAGATGGTCTCGATCTAGGCCCCAGCGGTCGCCGAAAATGGCGCGTTGTTCGCCGTGCAGATCGACTCCGGCCACCAGTTCCGTATGGGGCGAAGCGCGGTACGAGGGGGCGTGGCAATAGGGCAGAAAAATGGATCCTCCTTCGCTCATTTCATCGTCGAACGTGCTGCCCATGCGGCCCAGGCCAATAACGGCGGCGCGATACGTAGTCATGGTCTCCTCGGGCGTTTTGATAAGGATGGGTCAGTGTGGTATTGTGTGCGGCGGTGTCTAAAGTATAGCTGTAACGCTCTGTGCAGCAACTCCTTAAATTTTCCGCGACAAAATTTAAGGAGCACCCTATGAATAGCCCGGCCAAACGCGCCATCGTTATCGTCTTGGCGCGAAGTGGGTTTTTCACCAGAACAGCACGCCTATCCCGTTGCCGGTAGTACCTGTAAATCCGTCGACCATGAGCCAGAACCCGGCGTTGGAGAACTGTCCCAAGATTAGGCCCATAAAGAAGGGTCGCATCATGCGGTGCAGCCGCGATCCTCCGTACTTGAGCACGGCCATTTTGAACAACCAAGCTAGGAATACGCTGAACCAGAGCCGCCCGACGATAAAGGATACCGTACAAATAGCAAAGCCCAACGGATGGAAAGGCCACCACAAAAAGTGGTGCCGCAACCAGAGTAACCCGCCCATTAGGGTCGCGCCAATGGCTTTGAACAACCAGCCGTCCACCTGCACAGACGGGGCGTTCTGAAATTTGTGGGCGATATAATTAAAGGGTGCTTGGGGCCCAGCACCGAAAAACCAGCCATGCAGATTGATCCCCCCATAGGCGTAGGCCAAGTAGAGAATGGTCGCGATCGATCCGGCCAAGGTCACTAAAATGGCCAGAGCTAGGGCCCAGAACAAGGGTCGGAGATTGGTGATCCCTTCGACTATCTTCAAGCCGTTGGCGCACGAGGCCATGACAAAAGTGCGCACATCGCCGTGCCATATATAAGTGTAGGCAAGGGCCACCAAGCCTTCGGCTCCCACTATAGATGTGCCTAGTCCCGAGACCGCAAAGGTCGAGGCGATCATGGGGCTACGGGCGGCGGCAACGCCGCCCTCGGCCACTATGCGGGACAAGCCGAAGAATAGAGCAGGGCGACGGCCAGAAATACCAAGAGTGGCAACAGGGGGATACCCGATGACCAGAGCCACAATACCATGACCGTAATCCCACCGGACAGCCCTAGCACGGCGGCCCGGTAGGACATGATCTCGCCGGCATCCTCGTCCCCTTCATGCCCTTTCCAAGCTTGGCGTCCAACAGTGGCAAAATGGGACCGGGCCTGCCACAGTCCCACGACCACATAGGCCAATAGCGCTCCGATTCCCTGGTGGGCCAATAGCGGCGATTCCGGGGTACCGTACACACTGACGACCTCGGTGCTATGGAGTCCCACTACGCTGAAAACCCCTTTTTCGAGCATGGCCAGCAGGGTGAAAACCCACAGACCCAAGGCGATATCCAGGTTGACAAAAAAGAAAATGCCCACGGCGCTAAAGCTCAACATAATGGGCAAGTTCACCGTATTGCGCAGGATGCCCAAGGAGGTCGACATGGATACTGCCGGCACGGACGGATAGTAGTGGTGTAGCCCTTTTAAGCTGCCCACGACTAGGGCCAAGCCAAAACCGACCCACATCAACCCATTCCTAAAAAAAGGTGGGATAGACCCCTCGTCCTGTTGGATCATGGCCGCCGGTACTTGGACGAGGGGATAGACCAGTCTTTCGTACTCCATCCACTGGCGCCGGATGATCACCGCGGCACAAATCATGGTCAGATAGAGCGCCGCAATGAAAAGACTCCAGGCGCACAGCGGTACTATCCACGCTTCCCAGGGAATGGCCATGCCCCGGGGCAGTCCTTCGTAGAAGAATTTGGTCGCCAGTGGATCTTCGACCACCATCCACGGCTTTACATGAGGCTGGATATAAGCTTGCCAATCATTTTCGGGCGTGGCGTAGTACTCCAGAGCGGTCATGCCCGGCAATAGATATTCCATCAAGCCCATGGTCGGAATGGCACAGGCGGTCGCCATCATGGCGTAAATCACCGCCAGTTCGCCCCGCCGGAAGACCATGGCCGGGGCGCAACGATGGAGAACCGCGTTGATACAGACAAGTAGGAAGAGCAGAAACAGAGCCGCGGCCGTACCAAAATCGATGGCCATCAGCGAACCCTGTAGGTACATATTAGTGTACGGTGTGGCGACGCTGATCAGCAGGCACAAAAGGAGGCCTGCCGAGAATACCCGCAGGGTGAAGGGCGATTTACTCCGTGCCAAGTACAGAGCCTCCGTCGCTAGAGGGCAGCCGGCTTCCTACAAAGCTCCGCCCCTCTACATTCGACCAAGGTGGGGCACGAGGTATTAAATTACTCGGGGCGTCCGCCCATAAAAGACGGTTGCCATACAATTTATTTTTCTAGTGCGCGACAATCGAGCGTCTTGCAGTCTATTTGAAAAACCCGTTGGGGTACGGATCAGGATTGAGCAGTGGAGCCGTCCAGTCGCCGATTTCGTCCAGCCGCACCGGGGCACCGCCACTCTCCACGTGCGATTTGAAGCCGGCCAGAAACATCTGCACCTTCTCGTATATGGCCTCGTGGGGTTCGGGCATTTTTCGGGTTTCAAACATCTCCTGCATCTCCAGCAGCAGAGGAACCCAGAAGTGGATGCCACTGTGCACGAACTGCTCGAAGGTGCGCTCTCCAAACACCCGGATCCAGCCCCATGTCCCCGATATTTCCTGCAACGATCCGTAAAAGGTCTTCCCCTCTGCTCCTCTGGGTTCGTATTCAAAGGTGAGGTGACCATTGGGGACATGCCAGTCGGGCGTCTGGTAGGCCACGCTTTTAATGCCGCCGCCGATACATGCGTAGATCATGTACAGGCCATGAATGCCGTGGGTAGCGTAATCGGACATGGAATTGGCCGCGGCAAAGCCCCTGATTGGTTCGATGGCCGCCACCTCGCGTTTGATATGCTCAATTTCCGGCGCTGAGCCGAAGGAAGAACCCGACATAATGGGGGTGTCGTGCTTTTTGGATAGATCGATTATTTCCTGCGCGTCTTGGAGGTTGAGGGCAAAAGGGCGATTGATGAAGATGGGGACGCCGGCTTCCAAATAGGGTCTGGCCAATTCTTTGAAATGTAGGGTCGAATCAAAATCGGAGAGGATGACGCCGTCTACCTTGCCGACCATATCCCAATAGTTCTCCACCGCTTCGACTCCTTTGTACGTATCGCAGAAATCCTTGACGCCTTCTTTATCTACATCCCAAACGTGGGTCATGACCATACCGGTCATACGCGTCGTGCAGCCCATGAATTGGTGCTGGCAGGTGGGGTCAATGATCGGACCCCATATACCCGTGATGTGCACGTACCGGGCGCAGGTTAGAACGCCCACTCTGACGAGAGATACATTCGACATGATCTTCCCCTTTTTCCGTTGGGAGGGAGGTCTATTGCGGCAAAGCGCCTCTGAAAATACGGAGGCGGTATTGAGCCAACAAGATGAAATGTTGGGATAGGTGGCCCGTCGGCATTGAGGGAATCGGTGGGGCCGCGGTCGCTGCCGTTGCGAAATTGGTGAATCGGTGCGTTATTGCGTACATAGTTCCTGTAGATAGATCAAACGAGTAAGGAGGTGTCAATGCCCGCTATCGACGCTCATGTTCACGTGCTTACCAACTTTGCTCCTATGGCCCCTTGGGAAGATCTAGGGCGGGTAGATCGGCTCCTCCACCACATGGACGAATGCGATGTCGACAAAGCCGTCGTGCTGCCGGTGGTGGCCGATTACTCGCCGGGCAACAATCAGGAGTGCGCCCAGTGGGGGCGAGAGCACCCCGATCGACTGGCCGTATTGACGGATGTGCCCATGCACCAGCAAGACGCCGCCGAGCGGGTCTTGCGGGCGGGCGAGGAATTCGGTGCCGTGGGCACCAGTTACTACCCACCCAAGCTTGATGAGAGAATGCAGTGGCTGTTGGAAGAACCTTGCGCCGCGCTTTGGCAGGCGTACAAAGACACCGGCTTAGTCTGTAATCTGCAAATTGGGCCGTCCAATTACGGGATCTTGCTGGAGTTGGCACAGAGATATCCGGAGATCCGCTTTGTCGCCAATCACCTAGGCCTGCCCGCGCTGCCCGGCGGCCCCAATGCCCAAGATGAGACATACGGGGGACTGCTGCAGGCATCGGCCTATCCCAATTTGTCGATCAAAGCGTCGGGCTTCTACGCGGCGGCTGCGACTCCCTGGGATTTCCGCTGCCCCCAGGCGCTGGGATTTTTCAGCCGCTTACTCAAGGGCTTGGGGGCCGACCGCCTGCTGTGGGGCTCGGACTGGCCGCCGGTCGGCCGCCATATCACGTACCGGCAGAGTTTGGAAATAATCCGCACTTTTGCCGCGGAACTGGACGAGGGTGATCGGGCCAAAGTGCTGGGGGAGAACGCCGCCCGGGTTTACGGGATTTGAGAGACACCTGTGCAGACTCGCGGGCTCGTCCGCAAAATTGCAAGAGGCGTATCGTGCTGAATACCGACGCCGGGCGCTTTGCCACAGAAGGCTATTGCTTTTTTTCCGATATTTTCGGGCCGGACGAAGTCGCCGCCATGCAGCATTCGCTGGACGTGGGCGTGCGTGCGGGTTTTCTCGACCGGGATCAATACTACGGGGAGCCGCATACCAAGGAAGTGTTCTGGCTGGAGGTCTGCCGCCATCCGCGCCTGCTCGACGCAGTGGAGGCCGTCCTAGGTCCCAACCTGATCTTGGTCTATTCGAGCATGTTCATCAAGCCTCCGGGCGATGGAATCAGCGTGGGCTGGCACCAGGACAACAACTACTGGCCCAGCGTACGCGGCACTGATGTGGCTACGGTGTGGTTGGCGCTCGACGACGCGGACGCCGAAAACGCCGCCATGCGCATCATACCCGGTTCACACCGAGGGTACCGGGAGATGAAAACCGTGCCTTCAGGGGAGGCCGAGATGCTGAGAAAGAAGATCTTGGTCGCCCCCGAAATGGAGGCCGAGGCCGTGATGATGGAGATGAAAGTCGGCAGTCTATCCATTCACGACTCCTACATTCTGCACGGCAGCCGGGCCAATAAGAGTGGCCGCCGGCGCGCTGGTTATACGATTCGCTACTGTAGCACAGACACGGCTTGGGTGGACATGGACCAACATCCGATTCCGGTGTTTCTGGTGCGCGGGGAAGGCGGGGCACGGGGAGAGCGGTACACGGATTTGCGACCTGAATAATTCGCTTCTTGGGCGAAGTACTGACCACTAGGAGGAACCTAAAATGGCCCGCGTATCCATTGCAGCTAAGACCCGCGAAAACCCGCCCCATTGGGCCGTGCGCCAACGCGACTTGATCGCCCTGATGGACCGCGCTGCCCATCCCTTTGTCGAGCACAGTACCCGTCCAGATGGCACCCTGATCCAGCGCACGGAGTGGACTAGCATGGACGGCACCGACAATGGCTATGAGGCCTTCCTTTCCTTCCCCCTGTTTTACCTGCTAGGCGGCGGCGAGCACATCCACCAGATTGCCTGCAAAGAGTGGGACGCCATCACTTGGCAGTACGCCAACTACGGCACGGTCGAGCGCGAGTTTGTCACCGGCTTTGACTGGTTTCACCATTCCGAGAGCTATACCTACATCTACTATCTAGCCCTGTCCGATCCCGCGCACCACATCAACCGCACCCGCGCCCTGCGCTACGCCGCCATGTACACCGGTGCCGACCCGCTGGCACCCAATTGGGACGCCCAGCGCAAAATGATCCGCTCGCCGCTCAACGGCAGCAAGGGCCCGCGCTTTGTCACTACCCAGGTCGATTGGGATTACCACCGGCCCATCCTAGCCCACTATCTAGCGCCCTTTGAGGATATTCCAGGTGCCGACAGTTCCGATCCGCTCTTCAAGGTCGATTGGACGGACGACGAAGTATTCGCCCGCGTGCTCGACTTGATCAACCAGCGCATGACCCGCGGCGATGTGCCCCTCAACTTGAACATCGCCAGCCTGATCACCAACGCCTATCTCTACACCGGCGACGACCAGTACAAAACTTGGGTACTCGATTATTTGCAGGCGTGGGAAGAGCGATGCAAGGCCAACGGCGGCATTATGCCCGACAATATTGGACCCGAGGGAACCATTGGCGAGTTGATGGATGGCAAGTGGTGGGGCGGGTACTACGGCTGGCGCTGGCCGCACGGCGCGCGCAATATAGTCGAGCCTGCCCTGGTAGCCGGCAGTTGCGCCCTGCTGATGACCGGCGATGATTCCCATTTGGACTTGGCCCGCTCGCAGCTCGACATGCTCTGGGAACAGCGGCGCGAGGAGGACGGCCTCGTCAAGGTGCCGACCCGTCACGGCGACCAAGGCTGGTTCGATTTCCGGCCGCCCGACCCCTATTTGTACGTTCATTTATATTACTTGAGCCAAAGCGAGCGGGATTTGGCCCGCCTCGACGCAGCCTTTCCCGACCGCGCCGCTTTTGCCGGTCTGCCCTCCGACTGGGGCGCTGCCAAAGCTGGCATCTGCCCGCCGACGGCTTGGTTCGCTTTTATCGAGGGCAAAAACCCCGGCTACATCGATCAGGTTATCGACTCGACCTACTCCAGCATCTGTCACAGTCTGACTCGCTTGGAGAACGACGATAGCGACCCTGAGACGCGCGAGTGCTACCACTTCCAGAGGCTCAATCCCGTGCTACCCGAAGCCCTGATCCAGATGGCCTTAGGCACGCCGGCGGCGATCTACAACGGCGGGATGCTCCAGGCCCACGTGCGCTATTTCGATCCGCAGCGCCGTCGCCCCGGCCTGCCCGAGTACGTCGCGGCCCTAGTTGATCGGGTCAGCGCCGACGGGGTTAGCCTGACGCTGGTGAATACGGACCCAGTGGAAGGCCGCTCCGTCCTCTTGCAAGCTGGCTCCTTTGGCGAGCATCAATTCACTTGCGCCCAGCTTAAAAATGAAGACGGCCAGGATCAGTCCGTCGAGGTAGAGGATCAGTATCTCCAGGTGCATTTGGGACCGGCGGCCCAGGCCCGTTTGCACCTTGGGCTGAAACGCTTTGCCCGCTCGCCTTCCTACAGTTCCCCTCTTTTTGGCTGAGCACTCAGGATAGCGATACCACTACCCACGTACAGAGCCGATGTTGGCGCTCAGGTGGGACAAGGGGCCGCGCTAGGCAAATACGAGTGGCTGGTAAAAGTCTGGCTGGTGAAAGCTGGGGTTGGGCGTATCTACTGGTGCCCAAGTACCCCAGTGGGGATGGGAGGTGCGGTCGCCGCACTTGTAGAAGTTGCCCTTCCACTGGGTGCCGGACACGGGAGTCTGGGCACCGAAGTACTGGGCAAAGAGGGCGAAGGGGACGCGGTACTCGACCGCCCAAATCGTGGGGGTGGTGCGCTCTGGCTCGACGATTTGGGGAAGGGTTGTGGCGATGCGGATGGTGGCACCGTCAGCATCGCTGACGTTTTCGGGCACTCGGCCTTGGGCGCGCTCTGCGGCTGAAGGGCAGCGGTGCAGGAGCATGGTGCCGCCGCAGTTGACCTCGAAATTGAAGTAGGCTTGCGAGTCGGGCAGGGGCGCAACGAAGAATTCGACGCAGGAATCGGTGCAGACCGAATCTTGGAAGCGCTCGGCCACAGCGCGGACGTAGCGATCCTCGACGCGGAAGATAATGGATAGTGCCCGCTCGTCGTAGAGCACGCGCGCCTGAGTGCGGGGACGGTGGCCGGAATCCTCCCAGGAAAAGTGGGTAATCGCTAGGGTCTCGGCCGCCTGCCATTGGGGACGCTGCCAATCGGCGTCGGGAAGGTCGAGGTCGTCGGTGCGATGGATGGTGTAGAGCATGGCACAAGACATAATAAGCAACGGCGTAGCCGCGTGAAAGCGGCCTCCATACTGTTTGACGGGGAGCACGACCTCCAGTATTTTCCTACACAACTTATGGAGCGACCGGCAATTGGCTGCTGGTCGCCTTTTTGCGAAAGGGATACACGTTGCGCCGAGCGACTTTTTCCGCCATTGCCGCGCTGCTCCTCGCCGGAGCGGCCCAGGCCCAGATACAAACCATCGTCACGGATCACTTCCGGGTCCATTTCACGCTTGGGGCCGAGGGCACCGCGCGCCGAGTGGCCGAAACCTGCGAGGAGGTCTTCCCCACCCTCGCGGCGGCCTACGACTACTACGACGATTTTCGCACCATCCACGTCATCGTCCTCGACAACTCCGATCAGCTAGGCAATGGTTGGGCCAACTACTACAGTAATACCATGGCCATTTGGGCCACTAGCCTCGACTTTGAGCTGCGCGGCAGTCACGATTGGATCAAAAACGTGGTCACGCACGAGTTGACGCACATCATTACGCTCAACAAGGCGCGCAAGAAATGGCCCTTCCAGTTCGCGTTGCTCTCGGTCTCGCGCTTCGACTCCAATCCGGACATTACGTTTCAGTTTCCGCTGTACCATCTCAACACCCCGCGCGGTTGGACCGAGGGCATCGCCCAGTACGGGGCGCACAAATTCGGCTATGACTCTTGGGATTCGCACCGCGACATGTTGCTGCGGATGGCGGTGCTAGAAGACGATCTGCTCTCGTGGGAGGAGATGGGGACGGTCTGGGACCGCACGGGCAAGTTCTACGGAGAGTTCGTGTACAATCAGGGCTACGCGATGATGGTGTACATCCATCAGCAGTACGGTGCCGAGAAGGTAGATGAGCTGACGCATCAGGTCGGCTCGATGAGCTTCGACCCGGCTATTCGCCGGGTGTTGGGCATTTCCTCCGACCAGTTTTACGCGGATTGGGTCGCCTTCTTGGCCGAGAATTACGGTCGCCTCGAATCCGAAATCCGCGGGCAGGGCTTCTTTGAGGGCATGTCGTTGGATGAGGTCAACGAGGGGGTGCTCGAATACCATCCCGCGCTGTCGCTGGACGGCAAAAAACTGGCCTACCTCACCAGCGAGAAGCAGGACTTTGCGATCACGACCCTCAAGATCTACGATTTCGAGACGCAAAAAAAGACCAAGCTCAAAGGCTGGATAGATACGCGGATTGGCTGGTCTCCCGACGGGGAGGAGATCGTCTTTACCCGCAACAAGGGCGGTTTTAACGACCTCTATATCTACAATTTGGCCGCGGACAAGGAGCGCCGTATCAGCGCTAGGCTGCGCGCCAAAGACCCCTCGTTTTCCCCCGATGGCCAGCGCATCGCCTTCGTGCACAATGAGGACGGGACCAACAACCTCGGCCTCATAGATCGCGACGGCACGGACTTGGTCTATTTAACGAACAACAACGACGCCACCCAATACAGTGCGCCGCGCTTCTCACCCGACGGCGAGTGGCTGCTCTTCAGCGTGTTCCGCGGCGAGGACCGCGACATTGCGATGATCCGCGCCGATAGCCCGCCGCGGCCAAAGACCTTTGAGAAGGCCAAGAAGAAGAGTGAGGACGAAGAAGACGAGGAGGAAACCATCGACGTCTTTCCCGATACCGTTGCCTTCGCTCATCCCGACTCGTCGGGGTTCCGCGCGGTCGTTGCCTCGCCGGCCGACGAGCGCGATCCGTGCTGGCTGCCCGATGGCTCGGGTTTTGTGTTTTCGTCGGACCAGAGCGGCATTTTCAACATCTACCGCTATCGCTTGGAAAACGGCCAAATCGAGCAGCTAACCAACGTCATTGGCGGGGCCTTTGTGCCGACCGTAGCCGCCGACGAGAGCGTAGTGTACAGTGGCTACCACTCCAACGACTATAGTCTCTATCGCTTCGAGATGGGCGAATTCGAGCGCAATGCGCACTTTGAGCCGGTGGCGATGCGCGACTATCGCTCCATCTTCGACGGCCCCAAACTCGCCGACCAGTACCAGGTCGCGTCGTACAGGGGGCGCAACGTCTTGCGCTACATCCCGATTCTACAGGTTGGCCCCACGTTTGTCGGCAACACCTTTGGCCTCAATCAAGCCAGCGGTGGCTTGCAGTTTACCACCGGGGACATGTTTGGTGGTCAGGAGCTGACGGCTTGGGGCATCGTTGGCAAGAACATGCGCGACGCCACAGATCTCAATACGGATGTTGGCTTCTTCTACGAGCGCCGGCTCCGGCCACAGGTGGGCAACAATCGGACCTTCAACCCCTCGTTTTACATAGCGGGCCGGCGGCGCGAGATCGACAACTTGTTCAAGGAGAGCCAGATCCAGATTGATACGCTCGAGGTGGGCAATATCTATCCGGTCCCGGTCGATTCGGTCACCAGCTTGCTCATCCCGGCCGCCCAGCAATACGTCTATCAGGCCACCAGTCGCGAAGATCTGTTCAAGACCGCCTTGGGGCAACTCGCCGTGGGCGTCGATGTGCCGCTGACCCGGCGCACCGAGTTGAACGCCCTCTACATATGGCGCAACTACGCCGAGGGCTGGACCTTGCCCCGCTTCCGCAGCCAGAACCAGATCTATTTGGGGCAGCAGAAATATTTGGACCCAGACACTACCATGTATGACGTGTCGGCTATCTTAGACCCGGCGCTTTTGGCCCAAGACACCCTGTTGGTTAACAGCGAGGATCCGCTGAAATTCTACGGCGACCTCAGCTTTTTTCGCACGCACATGTTGAGCACGGCTTGGCGCTACCGGAAGATCAACCCCACGGCTGACCGCTTGATCAGCCCATCGGGCCGTGCCATGGCCTTGGTCTATCGCTATCTGATGCCGACTGTGGCCGATTCGCTGACCGAGCAAACACCCATCGATGGAGTCCCCCGCGACCGGTTCGTCGGCGTCGAGCGCCGCCTGCGGGTCAACGAATACATAGCTGCATACAACGAGCGGATCAGGTTGCCGTTCAACAATTCGCTCAACATCGAGCTAATTGGCGCGTACAAAAACATCCGGCTCAAGCCTCGCCGTATCGAGGGGGGCGGGTTCTTTGAGGGCCGCTTTTATTGGCCCCTGCGCTATTATATCGGCGGGCGCAACTTCCTCAGCGGCTATCCCTATTTCACCGACTCTGGCACCAAGTTGCTCTACGCCCGCATCGGCTACGGGTTTCCGATTCTCAAGCGCATTAGCAGCCGCTTTATCAACTTCAACTTTTCCAAGCTCTACGCCGAGCTATTCGCCGAAGCCGGGGTGGTGGGCAACTTCTCGCGCTTTGAGGACATTGACTTCTGGAAGGAGGAGCGATGGCGGTCTATGCCCAATACCGACAAATTCCTGACCGACGTGGGCGGCGAGTTGCGGCTACAGCTTTTTACTTTTTATCGCATCCCCATGTTCGCCTATTTCCAAGTGGCGCATCCACTCAATCGAGAGCGGGTTTCCAGAGACGAGGACGACCCCCTAATCGACAAGTGGCGCTACTACTTTGGGTTCGGGCTGTGAAGCGCGGAGAGCGTCAGGAGGGCAAAGTCGATCTGCACAAGTTGGCCTTGCGGCTCAAGGTAGTGGAAATGATCGGGATATACGCTTACCGCCGCCGCCTCGACGAGGCCTATTTGCGCTGGTATCGCTTGATCCAGCCCAACTGATCCACGCCCCATAATTCAAGCTTGATCTCGTTTCGAGAGCCTGAGCGCGAGTTGCGCATAGCTCAAGCTGGAGATGACGACCAAGGCCGCAGCCGCTAGGCCTAGCCCCGTGCGCAAGCTGGCCGGGGCCTCGAGGACATAGCTGAGGGCCGTAAGTACCATGCTGAGGGTTGTGTATTTGCCCCAGCGATTGGCGGCAATGACCAGCCCCTGTGAACGCAAGAGCAACCCCCCCACCAGCACGATTCCCAAGTCGCGGGCAAAGAGCATCCCCAAGAGCCACAGCGGCAAATCGCGCCAGAGGACTAGCCCGCCGAGCAGGCAGGCGAGGAAAATTTTATCGGCCAGCGGGTCGAGTATCTTGCCGAGGCGGGAGACTTGATTGTAACGCCGCGCCACCCAGCCGTCGCCGATGTCCGTGGCACCGGCAATGAGCAGCAGGAGCACGGCTTGGAGCTGGGCCGCCGACCCTTGAGCGATGAAGTGGAGTAGGAAGGGGATGAGTAGAACCCGCAGGACGCTGAGGAAATTGGCCAACATTGCCGGGCTATTGCAGCATTTCGCGGGCGTGTTGGCGCGCCGTATCCGAAATGGTCTCGCCGGCCAACAGATAGGCAATTTCTTCGGCGCGGGCCGTTGCGTCAAGTAGCACGACCTCGGTGGTGGTCCGCTGCTGCTCCTGCTGCTTGCGCACCGAGAAGTGCTGGTCGGCGAGGCTGGCGACCTGCGGCAGGTGGGTGATGACGATGGTTTGGTGTGCTGCGGAGAGGGCCTGTAGCTTGCGGCCGACAGCCGCGGCGATGCGCCCCGAGATACCAGCGTCGATTTCGTCGAAGACTAAGGTCGAAACGAGGTCGCGCCCGGCGACAGCTTCCTTGACGGCCAGCATCACGCGCGAAATTTCCCCGCCCGAGGCAATGTGCGCTAGGGCGCGCGGTGGTTCGCCGGTATTAGCGGAAATGTGGAAGGCGATGTGCTCCATGCCGTGCTCGCCAGCCGCGTAGCGACGCCCGTCGCGCTCAACCGTCCCCTCTGGGTCCTCGGTGGTTGCTAGCTCGATGTAGAACTGGGCCTTGGCCATGCCCAACTCCTCGAGGGCGGCGACTAGCGACCGAGACAAGGTGGCGCTGGCCTGCTGGCGAGCCGCAGAAAGGGCTAGACAACAGGTGGCAAACTCGGCGAGTGCTTGATCGCGATGCTCAGCCGCTCGGACCAGCTCGTCGCGGAGGCGGTCAGCGCGGTCTTCTCGCGCCGAAAGCTCGCGGGCGAGTTCTAAGACGGCGTCGAGGGTGCCGCCGTATTTCTTTTTTAGGGCGCGCAGGCCGTCGCGGCGCTCGCGCAGTTCGTCGGCCCGCCCGGGGCGCACCTCGATTCTGCGGGCGTAGTCGCGGAGTTGGCCGGCTAGGTCTTCGACCTCGTAGATCAATTCCTCTAAGGCCGCGGCTTGGGGGCCAAGCGCAGGGTCGATTTCGCGGAGCCGGTCGAGCTGGCGACGAACTTGGCCGAGTGCCTCGCAAACCGCACCTTCGCGCTGATAGAGCAAGTCGTAGAGCTGGAGGCCGCCTTGGGATAGGGTCTCGGCGTTGTCGAGGACTTGCAACTCGCGTTCTATCTCGGGCTCTTCGCTTGGTCGGGGTGCGAGGCGGCGGATCTCTTCTAACTGGAAGGCGCGCAACTCGTCTTCGGCTGCGAGCGCGTCGCGCTCTGCGCGCAGTCGGTCGAGGCAGGCCACGCTATCGCGGTACGCGCGCCAGTGCTGTTCCACGAGGCGGCGCTGGCCGTCGAGGCCAGCAAACGCGTCGAGAAAGCTGGCGTGGAGCTTGGGGTCGAGCAGCGACTGGTGTTCGTGTTGGCCGTGCAGGTCCACCAAAATCGCGCCGATTTGCTTTAGTTGCTTGATTGGCTGGCCTTGGCCGTTGACAAAGGCTCGCGAGCGACCTTGGCCGCGGATCTCGCGGCGGAGGATGAGTTGGCCGTCCTCCAAGGAAACGCCCAGATCGGCCAAGCGCGCGGCTTGGTTTTTGTCGTCGAGTTCAAAAAAGCCCTCCACCGAACACGAGCTAGCCCCTTTGCGCACCAACTCGGCGTTGACGGGGCCGCCGAGGATCGAGTTGAGGGCACCGATGAGAATGGACTTGCCGGCCCCGGTCTCGCCGGTGATGACGTTGAGGCCGGGGCCAAATTCGATCACCGCTTCTTCGATGAGGGCAAAGTCCTTGATGTAGAGGCGAGTCAACATCGGGCCGAGGCCGAGGGGCGGCTATTGGTCGTCTTCGTCGTCCAGAAAGGAGAGGCGGAACTGGCCCTCGGCATCGGTGGTGAGAACTTGGACGCGCTCGCGGGTCTGGTCGAGCCACTGGCCGCAGACGCGCGAGGCGGCGACGCCTTTTTCAAATACTTCGAGGGCCTCTTCGAGCTTGAGGTCGCCTGCTTCAAGCCGCTGGACGCTCTCTTCGAGCACGGCTAGGGATTCTTCAAAAGATTCACTCATCGAGTTTCTCCTCCACACAGCAGATGGCGCCTCCGCGGCGAAAGCGCAGTTGCAGTTTGTCGCCCGACTGAAGCTCGTTGCTGTCGCGGACGAGGTGTTTGTTGGCGACGTGTTCCACTAGGGCAAAACCGCGTGCTAAGCTCGTGAGCGGGCTGAGGTCGTCGAGGCGGGTGGCGGCGTTGGCTAGGGTCTCGACCCGAGTGTGCAAAAACCAATCGAAAGCGGTAGAGAGGGCTTGGCGCCGCTCGTCGAGGTAGAGGTTTTGCTGTTGCAAGCGGTCGTCGAGGCGTGCGCGCAGACGGCTTGGACCGCAGTGGCGCAACCGCTCCTCTAAGGAGCTGAGGTAGCGCTCCATTTCCGCTAGCAAGCGGCCTTGTTGCTCGGCGACTCGCTCGCGCAGAGCACTGCGTTCACGGGCGACCATTTCGGCCGCGGCCGAGGGAGTCGGGGCGCGACAGTCGGCCACGTAGTCGGCGATGGTGTAATCGATCTCGTGGCCGACGGCAGAGATGACGGGCTGAGGCGACTGGTAGATGGCCCGGGCGACGGATTCGTCGTTGAAGGGCCAGAGGTCTTCTGGAGCGCCGCCGCCGCGGCCGATGATCAACACGTCGATGTCGTCTAGCTGATTTAAGCTGGCGATGGCTTCGGCGATCTCAGCGGCGGCACCCTCGCCTTGGACCCGAGCGGGGCAGAGGACGATCTCGATATCCGAGGCGCGGCGGTCGAGGACTTGGATGATGTCGCGGATGGCCGCGCCGGTCGGCGAGGTCACCACGCCGATTTTGCGGGGATAGGGAGGCAGGGACCGTTTACGGTTTTCGGCGAAAAGCCCTTCAGCCGCTAGGCGGTTTTTGAGCTGCTCGAAGGCGATGGCCAGTTCGCCGACACCAGCGGGTTTGATCTGCTCGGCGTAGAGTTGGTACTTCCCCCCTCGCTCGAAGACGGAGATATATCCGTACACCAACACCTGCATGCCCTGTTGGGGGGTGAAGGAGAGCGAGCTGGCCTTCCATTTGAACATCACTGCGCCTAGCTGGCTCGCGTTGTCTTTGAGCGTGAAATAGCGGTGGCCGGAGCTGTGGTGGTTGTACTGAGAAATCTCACCCTCGACCCAGCACTTGGGCAGGTTCTCCTCGAGCAGGCCCTTGACTTGGCTGGTGATTTCGGAGACCGAGTAGGGCCGATGGGCTGCGTCTTCGGCATCGGTCCAGAAGACTGGCTCTCGAAAGGACATAGGTCTCCGGTTGGGGAAGCGAGGAATCAATTAGGAATTCTCAATTCCTAATTCACCAGAATAGGCCGCTGAAGAGGCGAGGTCAAGGCTCAGCTAGCTGCAACCGCTCGATCCGGGTGGCCCGGCCGCTTGCTTCGTCGGCCTCGACGAGCACGCCGCAGAGGACCGCCTTGCCGTCGGCGGGCTTGAAGCGGGTGGGGACTTGGGTGAGGAAGCGTTGGATGGCCATTTCGGGACGCACGCCAATCACGGATTCGCGGGTGCCGGTCATGCCGGCGTCGGTTAGGTACGCCGTGCCTTTGGGCAGGATGCGCTCATCGGCGGTTTGCACATGGGTGTGGGTGCCGACGACCGCGGTGGCCAGCCCGTCGAGGTGGAAGCCCATGGCCATTTTCTCGGCCGTGGCTTCGGCGTGGAAATCCACAAAGATCAGGGGTGTCTCCGCACGCAGGCGCTCGACCTCGGCGCGGCCCGTGCGGAAGGGGCAGTCGATGGTCGGCATACCGGTGCGCCCTTGGAGGCAGAGCACGGCCACTGGGGAGCCGCCGCGTGCGGTGACGATGGCCGCACCCGTGCCGGGGGCGTCTTTTGGATAGTTGAAGGGGCGCAGGACGCGGTCTGACTGGTCTAGGTAAGGGATGAACTCGCGACGATCCCAGATGTGATTGCCGCTGGTGATGATGTCAGTGCCATAGCTGTGCAGCTTATCCGCGATGCGGTCGGTGAGGCCAAACCCCCCGGCGGCATTTTCGCCGTTGGCGATTACCAGAGAGACTTCGCGCTTTTGCACTAACTCGGGAATCAGGGCTGCGGCGACCCGGCGACCTGGCTGGGCAAAGATATCGGCGACGAAAAGAATGTTCACCGCGCGTAGGACTCGGCGCGCATCTCGCGAATGATGCAGACGCGCAACTGCCCGGGGTATTCGAGCTGTTGCTCGAGCTTGCTGGTGATTTCGTCGGCGAGTTGTTCGGCATACGTGTCGTCCACCACCCCGCTATCGACTAAGACCCGAACCTCCTTGCCGTTTTGCAGCGCAAAAGCTTGCTTCACGCCCACGTAATCGGCCGCAAGCTCCTCGATGTAGTGCAAGCGGCGGATGTACTCCTCGACTTTTTCTTTGCGGGCACCTGGGCGGTGGGTGGAGATTTCGTTGGCGGCTTCGACTAGTACGGCGATGGCCGAGCGCGAGGGCGTGTGCTTGCTGTGGGTTTCGATAATCTGCACGACTTCAGGACTTTCGCCGCACTTGCGGGCCAGGACGGCGCTGCTTTGCGCTGGGTCGTTGCCCAACTCGAAGTCCTGTGCCTTGCCTATGTCGTGCAAGAGACCGGCGCGGCGGGCCAGCGCTATATCGAGGTCGAGTATCTCGGCCATCATGCCGGCCAAAAACCCGACTTCCTTGCTGTGGACCAGCAAGTTTTGGCCGTAGCTGGTGCGGAAGCGGAGCTTGCCCAGAGTTTCCAATAGCGGCTCAGTCAAGTCGTGAATGCCGAGGTCGAAGGCGGCTTTGGAGCCGGACTCGCGGATCATCTCCTCGACGGTGCTGCGGGCTTTGTCGTACACTTCCTCGATGCGTCCGGGGTGGATGCGGCCGTCGCGGATGAGCGTTTCGAGGGTATGTTTGGCCACCTCGCGGCGCAGTGGATCAAAGCCCGAGAGCATGACCATGCCAGGGGTATCATCGACGATGACTTCGACGCCGGTGATCATTTCAAAGGAGCGGATGTTGCGACCATCGCGACCGATGATGCGCCCCTTCATGTCGTCGAAGGGGATGGGCAGCACCGAAAGCGTGCTCTCGACGGTCAGCTCCCCGGCGAAGCGCTGGATGGCGCGGGTGATAATTTCCTTGGCCTCTAGGTTGGCTGTGGCAATCGCGGTGTCCTTGATTTCGCGGACTTTGCGAGCGGCGACTTGGCGCGCGCCCTCCTCTAGCTGATCGACGAGTATGCGCCGGGCCTCTTGCTGGCTGATGCCGGCCAACTCTTCCAGCCGCCGACTCTGCTGGAGGACGAGGTCCTGTGCTTGCGTCTCGGCTGCAGTTATGACTGCCTCGCGGTGGTCGAGATCCTGCTCGTTTTTGAGCTGTTCGCGCTCCTTGCTCGTGAGCAGGTCTATTTTGCGCTCTAGTTGCTGTTCTCGCTCTAGCAGCTTGGCCGCGAGGTCGCGCAGCGAGCGCCTCTGCGTCTCTTGCTCCTTTTCCAACGGGGCGCGCTCGCTGTGCCATTCGTCTCTCGCTTCGAGCAAGGCGTTTTTTTTCAGAACCTCGGCTTCTTGGTGAGCGCGGGCGACGATCTGATCGGCGGTGGCTTGGGTGCTGCTCAGTCTGCTGTTGCGCGTCCGCTCGCTCCCTAGCCAGCCGAGGAGACAGCCGCCGGCGAAAAAGGCGAAGGCAGAACAGATTAGGACTATATAGTCAAACCCATTAAACACAGGTATCTCTTTCTCATCGGTCTCGACGCCTTCGGGCATCGGGCCAGAGCACGGGGCGAACCCGGCTCAGAATACTGCTTTCAGCTATCGGAACGGGGAACTTCTACTTCGGCGAAAAGGTGCCCAAGCGAGGTGGCGAGCTGAGAAGTCCGCAGGGCGATATCGGCTTCGGCGGAAGCGTAGTCCTCCCGCAGGGAGAGGAGTTCCTCCACCAAGCTCAGACTGGCCAAGATGGCCACTTGGAGTGGGGAGCCGCCTTTGATCTCGTGCTTGATCTCGTGCATGCGCTCGTCCACCATCTCGGCGAGCTTTTGCACGTGTTCGGCAGAGTGATCTTGGTCGACTCCTAGGGTATAGTGCTTGTCGAATATTTTGACCACTACTTGGGACGACATACTAGACCCCTTTCTCAGACGTCTTTGTCCTGTTCGACCTTTATGTGGGCCGCTTCGACCGGCTCGAGCTGTTCGCTTTCGCTGCTGACGGCGCGGTCCAAGCGGCTGAGGAGCTGTTCGATGCGTCCTTTCACCGCTTCTTTGTCCTTTTTGAACTGTTCGTTCTCACTGCTGGCGACGCTGATTTTTTCTTCGAGGCTCTGGATGTCTACCTGCAGGGTGTCATTTTTTTCTTTGAGGCTCTGGATCTGCCCATTCAACTCGTCGTTTTCCTTGCGGAGCGATTCGAGTACTCCCGTCAGGCGGTTGATGTGGTGCTCAAGGCGTTCAAAATTTTCGTTTACATCCATTGGGGCGGCTGTACTCCTGATTTTGAGGTTGGGATTAGCGCAAACGAGCGCCGAACCGCGCTTCGAGGCTCTTGAGCATCGAGGAGATCGCCGCGTCGGCCTGAGCGTCCTGCAACGTCTGCTCGCGGTCGCGCAGACGGATGGTGAAAGCCACGCTCTTGTGGCCTGCTTCTATTTGATCCCCTTGATAGAGGTCAAAAACCTCGATGGATTCGACGAGGCGGGACGCGCTATCTCTCATGGCGGCGATGAGTTCGGCGGTTGCAGTGTCCGCGCGTACGACTACGGCCAAGTCGCGCTCGATCGGCGGAAATTTGGGGAGCGCGGAAAACGAGCGCTCCCGACCGTGCCAATGGCGCACTAGCGCGGTGAACGATATTTCAAAAATATGTACTTGACGCTCTAAATCAAATGCTGCGCACAAGCCGACCGAAACTTGGCCCAACCAGCCGAGAGGCTGGCCACCGAGGGAGACGCAGGCCGCGTGTCCCGAGCGGCATTCAGGGCGGTCGGCGGGGGTAAAGCGCAGGTCCCCCTCGCCCACTAGCGCTTCGAGCAAGCCCTTGAGGTCGAAGAAGTCGGCCTCGCGAGCGTCGGCCTGATAGGGAGACGCTGAGACGCGGCCCGACCACAGGGCTGCGAGATGCCAGCTTTCCTCGGGCCTGGTGCCCTTTTCCGCGCTGGCGACAAAGCACTTGCCCAGCTCGAAAATGGCCACCCCCGCGGCCCGCTGGTTGAAGTTGCGACACGCAACATCCAAGAGGCTCGGCACCAAGGTGGTGCGCAAGGCGTCTTGGGTTTCGGTCGGCGGGTTGGCTAAGCGGGCGGCTTGGCCTGCGGCACCGACTAGCTCGAGCCAGCGGGATTCGACGATCGTATTGCTGACGACTTCGTCCAAACCCAGGCCCAAAAGCCGTTGCCGAGCAACCTGCCTAAAGGTAGGCTCGGGGTCGCGCTGAGTGATCCAAGGCCCAGATGCCTCTTGGCGGCCCTCGATGCGGTCGAAGCCGTAGATGCGGCCGACCTCCTCGTGGAGGTCGGCCGGGCGCACTAGATCGGGGCGGAAGCTCGGGGCCGTTACCACGAGGGGGCGGCCCGATTCGACCCGGCAGCCGAGACGCTCGAGAGTCTGGACGATAGCAGCAGAGTCTAACTCCGTAGCCAAGAGCTGATTGGTGCGATCAACGCAGAGCGGGATTTGGCGACGTTGGCCGGGGCGGGGGTACACGTCCAAAGGATCTGGAGCGACTGCGCCGCCGGCTAGCTCGGCGATTAGGCGAGCGGCGCGGTCAATCGCCCGCACCGGGGCGTCCCAATCGGCACCGCGCTCAAAGCGCGTGGCTGCCTCGGTGAAAAGCCCTAGATGAGACCGGGCTAGCCGCACCCGCGACGGTGCGAAGTACGCGCTTTCGAGCAGAATGTCAGTGGTGGCCGCCGATACTTGGGAATGGGCCCCACCCATGACCCCGGCTAGTGCTTGGGGCCGCGTCCCATCGGCGATGACCAGCATCTCTTCATCGAGCGTACATTGGGTGCCATCGAGGATATCCAAGGTTTCGCCGGATCGCGCCCGGCGGACGATGATGCGCCGCTGGTCCAGTGCGTGTAGATCGAAAGCGTGCAGAGGATGCCCCAATTCCAGCAGTACGTAGTTGGTGATATCGACGATGTTGTTGATTGGGCGCTGACCCACGGCTTGGAGTCGGCGCTGGAGCCACTGGGGCGAGGGGCCAACCTCGACGCCGCGCACGACGCGGCCGACGTAGCGCGGGCAATCGTCCGGTGCTTCGATGTTGATCTGCACGTCTGCCGCGGTGGCCGGTCCGCTTTCGGGCACCTGTAAGTTGGGAAAACGGAGGGGGTTGCCGGTGAGCGCGTGGACCTCGCGGGCAATGCCCAAGAGGCTCAGGCAGTCCGGGCGGTTGGGCGTAACCTCTAAGTCGATGACCACGTCGCCGAGCCCCGTGGCTGCGGCAAAGGGGGTGCCGACCGGGAGGTTCTCGTCGAGCACGACAATGCCGTCGTGGTTATCGCCCAGCCCGAGCTCGTCTTCGGCACAGAGCATGCCCTCGGATGCGACGCCGCGAATTTTGGCTTTTTTAATCAGCATGCCTCCGGGCAGCTCGGTGCCGGGCAGGGCGACGGCAACGGTTTGCCCGGACGCGACATTGGGTGCTCCGCAGACGATGGTGTTGACCCCGGTCCCCACATCGACTTGGCAGACAGTCAAGCGATCGGCGTTTTCATGTGGGCAACAGGAGTTGACACGGCCGATGACGACGCCCTCGTAGCGCGTGCCGAGATCCTCCATGCCCTCGAATGCCAAGCCCGTCATGGTCAGGCGCTCGGCTAGCTCGGGCCAATCCCAGGCGAAGTCCACGTATTCCTTGAGCCAATTGTACGTGATTTTCATAAGGCGTTGCCGAGAATCTCAGAACTGCCGGGTGAAACGCAAGTCATTGTCGAGGAAGCGCCGCACGTCGTCGATGCCGTGCCGGATCATGGCGATCCGCTCCAATCCCATGCCGAAGGCGAAGCCAGTATATTCGTCTGGGTCGTAGCCCACCGCGGCAAAGACGGCCGGATCGACCATGCCGGCCCCGGCGATTTCGATCCAACCCGTTCCCTTGCAGATCGAGCAGTTCGCGCGTTGCCCCTTGCAGATGCAGGTGAAATCGTATTCCACGCTTGGCTCGGTAAAGGGAAAAAAGTGAGGCCGAAAGCGCACTTGGGTCTCCGCGCCCATGAGCTGGCGTCCCATGGCCTCAATAGTGCCCTTCAAGTCGGCGAAAGAGACCCCGCGATCAACATACAGACCCTCAATCTGGTGGAAGGCGAAGTGGTGGGTTGCATCGACCGTCTCCTTGCGGTAGCAACGTCCCAAGGAGATGATCCGCACTGGCGGCGGCGTTTGCTCCATGACGCGGATCTGCACCGTGGAGGTGTGGGTGCGCATGAGTCCACCTCCCTCTAGATAGAAGGTGTCGTGTAGGTCGCGCGCGGGGTGGTCGGCCGGGGTGTTGAGGGCGTCGAAGTTGTGGTACTCGTCCTCGGCTTCCGGCCCGTCGGCTACGTCGAAACTCATGCCTTGGAAGATGCCGATCAATTCGTCGGTTAGCTGGGACAGGGGGTGGGCACAGCCCAAGAGGGGCCGTCGGCCCGGGAGCGTTACATCGAGAGCAGAATCCGTTTCGGCCACCTGTCGGAGGGCTAGTGCCTTGTCGTCTAGAGCCTGCTGAATGGCCTTTTGGGCGCGACCGGTGGCCTCCCCTAGTGCTGGTCGTTGGGCGGCGGGCAGGTGGCCGATCTGCCGCGCGATCTGGCGCAGCCGGCTCTTGCGCCCGAGGTGGTGAACTCGCAGTGCCTCCAGTGCCTTACCGTCTCGGGCGGCTTCGATTTCCTCTACGGCCACCGACGCCAATTGTCGTACTTCTTCTAACATATAGCTAATAGAACAAAAAGGGCCCGGCGTGTGTCGCCGACCCCTTTTTGTCAGATGAGTGTAAATTTAGACGTGGGGCCGGGCTTGTTCGACTACCGCGGTAAAGGCGGCCGGATCGCGCACGGCTAGATCGGCCAAGACCTTGCGGTTGATTGCAACGCCGGCTTGGTCCAGCCCATGGACGAGCTGGCTATAAGACATGCCGTTGCGGCGGGCGGCGGCATTGATGCGGACAATCCAGAGGCGGCGGAAGTCCCGCTTGCGCTGGCGCCGGTCGCGGTAGGCGTAGGCTTGAGCGCGGTCAACGGCTTCTTGAGCGGTGCGGAAGAGGCGGCTGCGCGCGCCCCAATAACCCTTGGATTGTTTGAGTACCTTCTTCTTTCGCTTTTTGGTGGCTACGGCGTGATTTACCCGTGGCATGGATTATTCTCCGTTAAACTCGCTTACTTGAGGTTCAGGGCCCGGCGAACATTGGCTAGGTCTGCGGACGAGACGGGGTTGTTTTTGCGCAAAGCCCGTTTGCGCTTGGTCGAGCGACCGCCCAAAAGGTGAGTGGCATAGGCATTGCGGCGCTTCAGGCGGCCCGATCCGCGCTGCTTAATGCGCTTGGCCGAGGATTTATGCGTCTTGATTTTGGGCATGATGGTCCCTCTGTCTTGATTTTGGGCAAGAGAGCAAAAAATAGGCCATGAAATAAGGACTGTCAAGGAAGGGCAGTCCGTTCTGCGGGCAGTGAAATTTTGTCGGGAAAGTTCGCGGTCCCGTCTCGGAGCTGGGCGCGATCAGTGGCTGGAGTGTAGGTGCTTAGGCGGCTGCGTGCGAGCTATATTTTTCGATCCGCTCCCGCACTTGGGGACGAATAAAGACCGCATCGAGAGGTAGCCGCGAAAGGGCACGGCATAACAAATGCACTCGGGCTTCGGTATCGAGTTCGTGATTGACGATCAAGTAGGACCTACCGCCGTAGCGGCAAAGCCCACCCCTACCCTCGAAATCGTCGTAGCGCACCTCGATATCTAGCCCTTCGGCGAGGGTTTCAAGTTCCTGTAGGAGAATGGAGTCATCCATAACAAAATAATAGGACCGCAGGCCGCAGCTAAGCAAGGAAATTGTTGGGAGCCGAATGGCGGATTGTTATTATTATGACGCCACCTCAGAGTGCGTCTATATCGAAGGGAAAACCGACTGTGACCGCTGTAAAACCCCAAGTATTGGTGACAAACGACGACGGGGCCGATTCGCCCATTTTGGTGCCTTTGCTACGGGAGTTATCCAAGTTGGCCGAGCTGTGCATAGTCGTGCCGGCTGCGGAATGCAGTTGGACCAGCAAGAGTATGAGCCGCTTTGAGCCGTTGGTGCTGGCCGAGATCGAATGCGGCGGCTTTCCCGCCCAGACGCTGACCGGCAAGCCAGCCGACTGTGCCAATATCGGCATTCACAACATCTGTCCCGAAAAGCCGGCCCTAGTCGTTTCCGGCATCAATATGGGCGTCAACTCCGGCCTCGCTTTCACGCTGAGTTCCGGCACGATAGGAGCGGCTGTAGAGGGCTTTCTCGCCGGGGTGCCGTCCGCGGCTTTTTCGCTGGAGCTGCCCGCCCCGGCTTTTGCTCTCTGGCGGCGGTCTCGGCGGCTCGATCCCGCGCTCGATGCGCTGGTCTCGGCGGCGGTGGCTGTCTCCGCCGACATCGCCGCCGAGATCTTGCGCGGGGGGTTGCCCGCTGGTGCCGACATGGTCGCGGTAAACATGCCCGCTAGTACTAGGCGCGAATCCCCGAGGTGCCTGACGGGCTTGGCGAGGACGAGCTATGGTCCGCTATTCACCCGACGCGCGACCGAGCCGCACTTCGATTACCATAGCTGCCAGTTGCAGTTAGTCGGCGATGGAGCTAACAGCGATGTGGAAGCCTTGGAACGCGGTGCAATCGCGATTACGCCACTCCACTATTCGCTCGGTGCCCCAATAAGCCCAGTTGATCGACGGCGCTTTGAGCGCGGCGTTTTCACGCCTGCAGGCACGGTGAAGCGAGGTGGTCGTGGTTAAGCGTCTTCTCACAAACGGCAGTTGTATCGGCGTCCTATTGTTCGCAGAGGGCGCGTGGGGCGAGGGCGAGGTCCGCGTCGATTCCACCCACAGCCAACCTTCGTCCCCGTTGCTGGCCAAAGTCTCGCAGTCGGCGACCGAGCAAACCGTGGAGGCTGTGCGCTGGATGGCAAAGCGACGCCAGTTTACCCTGTGGGGCATTCCCTACGGCGTCACCGGCCTTCCTTTCGCTTTTCTCAGCCCCAACACGGGCTGGAACTGGGGGGCGCGCGTACATTGGGCCGACTATCGGCACCAGCCCTATCTCTATAAGCTGACCCTGCACGTACAGCAGTCCTCTGAGGGCAAATTAAAAAACCTCGTGCGGTTGAAGGTACCCCAGATTTCGGGGACGGGTTTCGGCTTGGGGTTGGAGTTGGTCCGAGAGCGCAATCTGCGCACGCGCTACTACGGGTTGGGCAACGACAGCGCATTCAATCGGGACTTCGTCGAGCCGAATAGCACTGATTTCAAGGATGAGAACTACTACTACTATATCTTAGCAAGAAACCCGCGAATCTTGGTGAGCCTTTTTCGCCGTTTGTACGGTCCGGTATCCATGTCGGTCGGTTTTGGGCTGGAGCGCGTCGATGTGGACCAGCGGGGGACACAGGCATTCTATTTAGAGCGTGGCACCCCAGACGGAGTGATAGATGGATTTTCGGGGTTTATCAGTGCGACTCTTCAGTGGGATACCCGCGACGACGAAGTGATGCCGCGGCGCGGCTTCTTTCAAGAGTGGTCGTACGAGTCGGCGCGCAACTCGCTTCTGGCGCTGTTCTTTGAGCCTATTGATTTTAGCCGCGTGACCCTGACCAATGCTTACTACATCCCGCTGTCGCCTCGGGTGAACTTCTCCCATCGCCTCGTGCTGGAGGTGCTTAGTGGCGCAGTGCCTCTCTACGCCTATGGCGAGATCGGGGGCAGCCGCCGGGTCAAAGGGTTGGGCGGCAGCGATTCGCTGCGTGGTTTCGACACCCAGCGGTTTACAGATGACGTGCGCTTTTTGTCCAATGTCGAATTGCGCTACCAACTGTACGACATCTGGTTTTACGGGCAGTATATAGAGTGGCAGGGGATGGTTTTTTTCGATTCGGGCCGGGTCTGGCCCGACTTAGATCAGATCGGGTGGTCGGGTATGCACATCAGCGGCGGCGCGGGGGTGCGAATGGTCTGGGACGCCGATCTCGTGGTCCGCATGGGCACGGGCGTCGCCGACGAGCAAATGGATATCTGGCTGAGTCTAGGACATAACTTCTAGGCGTGGTCGGCAGTCTTCGAGGCCAAAAGTGCGATTAAGCGCGCCAATTCCGCCGCCATGCGGTCGCGCGGGACGATGCGGTCGATAAAGCCGTGTTCAAGGACGGTTTCGGCTTTCTGAAAGCCCGCGGGAAAAGGGGTGTCCGTGCCGAGGAACTGCTGGATGACGGCTGGGCCGGCAAACCCAATGCGCGCCCCGGGTTCGGCCAAGGCGATATCGCCGAGCATGGCGAAGCTGGCGGTGACTCCCCCGTAGGTCGGGTCGGTAAGAATGGCGATGTAGAGCAAGCCGTTTTGCGCGAGCTGGTTGAGCTTGGCACTGATCCGGGCCATCTGCATCAGGGAGTAGGCACTCTCCTGCATTCTGGCCCCAGCAGACTGGCAGATGACGATTAGGGTACGGTGCTCGGCAATGGCACGGTCGATGAGGCGGCAGATCTTCTCGCCGGTCGCGCCGCCCAAAGTACCCATTAGGTAGCGCGTGTCCATGATCGCGAGAGCAATGGGCTGCCCGTCGATCTGGCCGACGCCAGTGTGTACTGATTCCTTGGTGCCGCTTTCGCGTCGCCCCTTCTTGATTTTGTCCTTATAGCCTTTGAACTTGAGCGGATCGACGGGCATCACGTCCGGGTCGATTTCGGCAAAAGTACCTTCGTCGACGAGGAGGTCAATGTATTGCTGCGGGCCGATGGGATAGTGGAAGGCGCACTCCGGGCAGATCCAGTGACTGCGTCGCAGGGCCATCTCGTAGTTGGAGCGGCTACACTTTTTGCACTTAATCCAGATGCCTTGGGGAATTTCGCGCTTTATTAAGGACTTGATCCCCGTTTTCATTTTTTCAAACCAGTTCAAGGCTTTTCCTCTCAGATTAGCCCGCCGCTCGAGTCCGGCGAAGTGAACATGGCGGTAGCTCGGATAAACGCGCTCGTCGCCATATTGCTAGAAACGAATAAAGTGCATTAAAAATAAATACTTGTCAATCTGCGGACGCGAGGCCAGCCGCGAAAATGTAACGCAGTTGCTATATAAATGTAACGCAGTTGCTATATAGATGTAATCGCGGGGTTATTGTATTCAATATCCATGTGGCCTTTGAAGTTGCATCCCAAACGGTAAATCCATATTTTGACGGCTCTACGAAGGTTGCATTAAGCAATGATAATGAACCCGCGAATTGTCGCGGCTCGGAGACCGTAGCCACATTGAGGATTGCTCACCGTGAAATGTAATCTGATGTGTACCCTAGGACTAGCGATCTGCGCCTTAATTTTGGGTGCCGAGGCCGAGGCGGAGGAAGTTGCAACAGCCGATTCAATCCACAAGTACAAATACTACGCCAAGACGGCCCGCAAAAACAAAGAGTACGACAGGGCTATAGGCTATTACACGACTCTTCTGCAATATAGTCCCCAAGACCTGAAGGCCGCCTTCTTCTTGGGGCAGCTCTACTACGAAAAAAAGGATTCCACCGGCGCACGCATCGCACTGCCCCAGGCGCGCATCGCACTGCGCCAAGCAGTCAGCATCGACTCGCTGCATCTGAATTCCAACCTGCTTCTCTATTCGATATATAAAGCCATGGACTTGCCCGATTCGGCTGCTTGGAGCTTGGAGCGCACACTGCTCAAAAAGCCGGACGCAGCTAAGCACCGTCGCGAGCTGGCCGACCTCTATCGCCGCGAGGGCCACAACGAGCGGGCTGTCACCCACTACGAACAGTTGGCCGAGGATGGGGCTAAGGATGCCGAGCTATTTGAAATACTTGCGGTGTTGCACCAGGAGCTGGGGCAGGTGGAGCAGGCTCTTGCGTGGCGCCACCGCCAAGTCAAGGGCGGGACGGGTGGTGCCGACCAACTAGAGAGCATCGTCGAGCTGCAGCTAGAGGTCGGAGATGTCAAAGGGGCCTACGACTCGCTGTTGGAACTAGCGAAGGTGGATTCGCAGAACGCCTATTCCTATTATAACCGCATCGCATCAGTCGCCTCTGAAGCGGGCAACGACTCCATGCACGTTGAGGGCCTCAAGGGCATGGTTGAGGCCGATCCCAAGGATCTGAAGAGCATAGCTAAACTAGTGGAGTGGCACCAAGGCCGCGGCGAGTTCGCATCTGCAAAAACGTGGTTGGAGCGGGGGCTGAAGGGAGATTCGGAGGATGCACACCTGCTGCTGCTTAAGGGCGACAATTTGGTGAGGGAGGGTGACGAGGAAGGGGCCATCGCCGCCTTTGAGAAAGCCAAAGCCGATCCGGCTTGGGAGAAGGTGGCCCAGCAGCGCATCTGGCAGCTCCGGCCGCCCGAGACCGAAGAAGAAAAGCTCAAGCGACAATTCTTCGGTGGCGAAGAGGCACAAGAGGAACAAAACTAAACATCGCTCGGGTCTGTCGGACCGGGACTAACGTTATAATCGCGAGGAAAAAAAATGGTAGAGCTTTTTCAAGACGGTGGGTGGGCCATGTATCCCTTGCTCATTCTGCTCATCATCGGCGTTGCCGTAGCCGCCGAACGCCTGTTCAATCTGTCGCGGTCGTCGATTGACGCTGCGAATTTCTTCACGAACCTCGAAGAGGCACTCAACAGCGGGGGCCCCGACGCCGCGGCCGAGCTTTGCTCGAATACGCGCGGTCCGGTTGCCTCAGTTATCCACGCTGGGCTCCTGCGCTTGGAGCGCGGCATCGACCACGTCGAGAAAGCCATTGACAATTCCGGCGCGGTGGAGATGGCCTTTCTCGAGCGCGGCATGGTCTGGCTCTCGACAGTGGCTAACTTGGCACCGATGATAGGCTTTTTGGGCACGGTCAGCGGTATGATCAACGCCTTTCAGGCGATCAAGGAAGCCGGCGACGTCGAGCCTTCCATGGTCGCGGGCGGTATTTCTGAGGCCCTAATCACCACGGCTGCGGGTCTGATCGTGGGCATCCTAATCCAGTTTTGCTACAACTTTTGCGCCAATCGCATCGATAAGATCATCGCCGACATGACCGAGCAGACGGCCAACTTCATCGACCTGCTGGCCGCGCGTCAGCATCAAGGAGCCTAGGCGTGATCGGGAGGCGCCAAAGCCGGGTTCCCCCGGAAATCCCTACGGCTTCGATGGCGGATATCGCCTTTTTGTTGATCGTGTTCTTCCTCGTCACGACCACGATGAACCAAGACAAGGGCCTTTCGTTGCACTTGCCGCCGGTGGGCGAGACCAAGGAAGTGCGAGAAAAGAACATTCTCAACGTGTGGATCAACGCCCGCGATCAGGTCGCCTTTTTTGAAAATGACCAGCTAACGCCGGTGCCGTTTGCCGAGCTCAAAGCGCGAATTGAGGGGCGTCTGCGGGAAAACGAGAATCTGATCGTCTCGCTTAAGACCGAGCGCGGGGCCACCTATCGGACCTTCGTCGATGTATTAGATGAACTCAAACTGGCCGGTTCTACCAAAATCTCGATTGCCAACCCGGAAGAATAGCCGATGAAATTCGCACGCAAAGCCAAAGTGGTCAGCGTCATTCCCACGGCTTCCATGGCTGATATATCCTTCTTGCTCCTCGTGTTTTTTATGGTATCGACGGTTTTCGTGCGCTATAGGGGCGTGCCGGTGGAGCTACCACAGGCCGAAAAAATTGAGAAGCTCGAAAGCCGCCGCAACGTATTGCAGGTTTGGGTCAATAGCGAGGGAATCGTCAATATTGAAGACCGGAACATACCGCTTTCCGAAGTGGGCAAGTTGGTGCATAAGTACCTGACGGCCAATCCTCGGTTGATCATCTCGTTGCGAGGTGATAAGGATTCCGAGTTCGGGGTGATTTCCGATGTCATGGAGGAGCTGCGCAAAGCCGAGGCTCTGCGGGTCAATTTCTCCACCAAACGGGAGCTGGAATGATGATTCGCGGCAAACAGCCTGAAGCTAATCTACGGTTGACGTACCGGAAGACGTTATGGGCCTGCACGGGGTTTTCTACCCTCTTGCACGCGGCCCTCTTTGGCCTCTTCCCCAGCTTCGAGCCCGAAGCCTACGCCAGATCCGAAGAGCCGATTATCATTCAACTCGAAGAAATCCCTGAGACTAAGCAAGAGCGTCGGCCCCCACCGCCGGCCCGGCCAGTGGTGCCCGTGCCTACCGACAACCCGGATGTCCCGGATGACGTGACCATTGAGGACACCGAGCTCGACTTAGGCCTCGACGATTTGGCACCGCCGCCGCCGTTGGAGGAGGAGGTGGTTGAGGAAGTCGAATTGGAAGAGGAAGAGGAGATCGTCGAGTTGTGGCGGGTCGAGAAGAAACCTGTGCCCACCAAGAGAGTAGAGCCGAAGTATCCGCCTACCGCCCAGAAGGCCAACATCACCGGCAAGGTGTTTGTCGAGGCGCTAATCGACAAAGACGGCAAGGTCGAAGAGATCGGCAAGATCACGGGTCCCAAGGTTTTCCACGAGGTCGCCAGAGCCGCTGCTCTCCAATGGGAGTTTACGCCGGCGATGCAAAACGACAGGCCCGTCAAGGTCAGGGTTAGCCTGCCCTTCATCTTCAGGCTCAACTAATGATTGCCATATCCTCCTATTTTTCTTATATTTAGTCTTACTCTCCTTCCTCTACTCCCCGCATAAACACCGTCCGTCGTACTCTGAGCAAACTGGTGGGAGGATTAGTCTATGCGGTGTCCCTATTGCAATTGTGAAGAAGATCGGGTAGTGGATTCGCGGTCGTGCCGCGAAGGTATGGCGATCCGCCGTCGCCGCGAGTGCATAAGCTGTGCCAAGCGCTTCACAACCTATGAATACATCGAAAACGTGCCTCTATCCGTTATTAAGGCCGACGGCCGGCGCGAGCCTTTCGATCGCAGCAAACTGCTCGACAAGATACAGATAGCCTGCTACAAGACGACCATATCGGTCGAGGCGATCGAGCAGCTCGTCGATCAGGTCGAGGCCGAAGTGGGCAGCCTCAACGTGAAGGAAATTCCCTCCAAACAGATCGGCGAGCGCGTCGTGGAGCATCTGCGCCAACTCAACGAAGTGGCGTATGTGCGTTTTGCCTCGGTCTATCGCCAGTTCAAAGACAAGAGCGATTTCATGCGCGAATTAGAGCAATTGGCCAACAGCTAAGAGGTCTGTGCTGTTTTTTTTAGCGCATCGTAACCGGATTGAAAAGAAATTGCTCTGGACCTTATTTTTGACTTGACAAATACGCACGCCGTTTCTACTTTAGGCCTCAACACACTACATATAGTGTCAAATGAGTGTAATGCCCTGAGATAATGTGTCTCAGGGCTGCACTTTTGCCCTCTCCCCTAATTCTAACAGCAGTTAACCTAAGTTCTTGTTTTTGGCGATGTTTCCTACTTCGCCCATGGACCTTTTTTGTTCCAATGGGAGGGCATGATGGAGTCCGAACGCGCAGTCACACACCGCTTTGAAGATATGCTAGCGCAGCTCGAAGGCCACGGGCTCAAGCGCAACGGCCACGACGCTCTCTTGGCTCGCGCCGCTGATGCCGAGACCTATTACAGGGACAACGACCTCGCCATCGACGTTTTGCGCAACAAGTACTTGGCACCCGGCGAGACCGGGCCGCTGCACATCTGGGACCGCATCGCCCGGGCCATGGCCTCGGTGGAGAAGGATCCCCAATACTGGTACGACCGCTTCTTCTCGCTGTTGATGGACTTCAAGTTCATCCCTGGCGGGCGCGTCATGCACGGGGCTGGCCGCGACGAGGCTAGGCGCAAGCCGACGCTGTCCAACTGCTATGTCATCCCCATTGAAGAGGACAGTCTAGAGGGCATCTATCGCTGCCTGAACGAATCGGCGATGGTGTACCGCACGGGCGGTGGCGTCGGCACGGATTTGTCGATTCTCAGGCCGCAAGGAGCCCCGGTCAACGCCACGGTGGATGCTTCACCGGGTTGCACCGCCTTTATGAACCTGCTCTCCGAGAGCACCAATGCCGTCTCCCAAGCCGGCCGTCGCGGTGCCCTGATGCTGACTTTGCGGGTCGATCATCCCGATATCGAAGACTTTATTACCATCAAAAACGACGCCAACCGCACCAAAGTGCAGTACGCCAACATCAGCGTGCTGATTACCCACGAGTTCATGCAGGCTGTATTGGCCGACTCGGACTTCGACTTGCGCTGGGGTGGCAAGGTATTCCGCACGGTCAAGGCGCGCCAATTGTGGGACAAGATCATCGCCAATGCCCACGCCAGCGCCGAGCCGGGGATTATTTTTTGGGATACGATGCGCGAGTATCACAATGTCGAATACGTCAATCCGCTCTCCAGCACCAATCCCTGCGGCGAGCAGCCACTGGCGTCGTACACGGCCTGCAACCTAGGCAATCTCAATTTGGTGAACTTCGTCCGTGCCGACGGCGAGCTCGACTACGAGGAGTTGGGGCAGGCCGCCCGCGTGGCGACCCGCTTTTTGGACAACGTCATTGATTACAACGTGGACAACCATGCCTTGCCCAAAATTCGGGAAGCCGTAGCCTCCGATCGCCGGGTGGGTTTAGGCATCACCGGCATGGCCGATGCGATGGTCTTGATGCAGAGCAAATACGATTCGGACGAGGCCCTGGAAATCATCGACCGCATTATGGCCACCATCTGCCACAATGCCTATGAAATGTCCGTCGAGTTGGCCCGTGAAAAGGGAGCCTTTCCGCTTTTCGACTGGGAGGGCATCAAGCAGAGCAAATTCATCCAGAGCCTACCCCAAGCGCTGCAAGAGAAAATCGCCGAGCACGGCCTGCGCAATTGCACCTTGATTACGATGCCGCCGGTGGGTACGGGTTCTATTGTGGCGCAGACGAGTTCGGGGATTGAGCCAATCTTTTGCACTAGCTACACCCGCCGGGTAAAGCAGGACGACGGCGAGAGTTTCCGCGAATACAAGGTCTATCACCCGCTCATTCAGCGCGTCTTCGGCGGCGACGAGGACCTGCCCAATTACGTCGTGACGGCCCACGAAATCGATCCCTACTTCCGAGTCAAGATGCAGGGCGTGATCCAGAAATACACTGATAGTAGCATTTCTTCGACGATCAATCTGCCCGAAGACATCGCGATAGAGACGGTCGCCGACATCTACATCACCGCGTACAAGGAGGGCCTCAAGGGCGTGACGGTGTACCGCGAGGGCAGCCGCGAGGGCATCCTGCAGACCGAGGGCCAATCCGACAAGAAAGAAGCCCCGGCTGCGGAGATCCCCGACTACATGGGGCCGGACGGCTTTCTCCACCGCCGCCGCCGCCCAGCGGTCACTGCGGGTATCACCGAGCGGATCAACACCGGCGAGGGCAAAATCTACGTCACAATTAACGAAGACGAGTACGGGATATGCGAAGTCTTCAGTACCATCGGCAAGTCTGGCGGCAACGCCGCAGCTCAGTCTGAGGCCATCAGCCGGCTAATTTCGCTGGTGCTGAGTTCGGGGGTTGATCCTCAGGAAGTTATCAGCGAGTTGAAGGGCATTTCAGGCCCAAACCCGGTCTGGGAGAACGGCGAGTTGATCCTGTCTACGCCCGATGCCATTGGCAAGGCGATGGAGCGCTATTTGCAGCGGAAGGCAGGCAAGCAGCTTGATGCTGTCGCCCCCGAGGACGTACCGCCCAGTTTTGTCGAGAGCAGCGAGCCGAAGACGCTGACTACCTGTCCAGAGTGCGGGTCGACGGTATCGTATGAGAGTAGCTGTCTGATGTGCAAGCACTGCGGGTGGTCCAAGTGTTGAACTAAAGCCGGACAGTGCTTTTTTGATTGAGGCGAGGATGTCGTCGGGAGACCGGCGGCGTCCTCGTTTTTTATCTCAACTCCAGCACCAATCCGTCGTAGGCGAGTTGTACGCCTGGGGGGAGTTCTGCATTGGTCTGATGGTGATCGAGGTCGTGGGCTATATGCGTGAAGTAGGTACAAGCGGGCTGGAGTTCGGCGACAATGGCCAACGCCTGCTCGACGTTGAAATGGGTAGGATGTTCTTTGTGGCGTAGTGCGTCGAGGACCAAGACCTCTAGACCGCGCAGCCGCGCCATGGCCGCCTCTGGGATGTAGTTCGTGTCCGTGGCGTAGGCGAAGTCGCCGATGCGGAAGGCGAGAACCGGAGCGCGGCCGTGATAGATGGTAAGCGGCTCGATGGCGATCCCACAGGCCGTGAACGGCCCGGCAATCGGACGCAGGGCAATCTGCGGCGTCGCGCTGGGGGCGTCTTTGTCAAAGGCGTAGTCGAAGACTCGTTCGATGCGTGCAATGGTGTGCGGGTCCGCATAGCAGGGCAGCGGCTGGTCGCGGTCAAAGCAATAGGAGCGCACGTCGTCGAGGCCGTGCAGATGATCGGCGTGGCCGTGGGTCAACAGCACGCAATCGACTCGGTCGATCTGATAGCGCAGGGCTTGGGTTCTGAGATCTGGGCCGGCATCTACGAGGATTGACCGGCCTTGATGTGCTAGGTGTAAGGCGCAGCGCAAGCGCTTATTTTTCGGGTCGTCTGAGGCGCAAACCGGGCAGTAGCAGCCGATGCGCGGCACCCCGATAGAGGTGCCGGTGCCGAGGAAGGTGACTTTCATGCCGGCACAGCGGGCAGGGTCAGAATCCGCGGACCCTCCTCAGTAATGGCCACAGTGTGCTCGGCGTGGGCGGCGAGCGAGCGGTCGGAGGTAAGGGTGGTCCAGTCGTCGAGATGGTCGATTTGGGGGTCGCCTAGGCAGAGGATTGGCTCGATACATAATACGTGCCCGGGCGTGAGCAGAGGACCTTTGCCGGGCGGGCCATAGTTGCCGATATAGGGCGACTCGTGCAGCTCGCGGCCAATGCCGTGGCCCCCGTACTCGCGCACTACGGCTAGCCCTTGGCTTTCGGCTTGGCACTGGATGGCGTACGAGATGTCGGAGAGTCGCCTTCCTGCTCGCGCTTGGTCAATGCCCCGTGCGAGGCAGGCGAGGGTGCCATTGATGAGGTGCTGCGCCTGCGCGCTGATCGCGCCGACCGCGACGGTAAAGGCCCCGTCGCCATAGTAGCCGTCGAGGTAGGCACCCACGTCAATGCTAACGATGTCGCCCTCTTGCAGCGGGGTTTCGTCGGGGAACCCATGCACGATTGCGGCATTTACTGAAGTGCAAATCGAGTGGGGGAAGCCGTGGTATCCCTTGAAGGCGGGCACAGCTCCTAAGGCGCGGATTTCGGCTTCGGCGACTTGGTCCAGCTCGAGGGTGCTGATGCCAGGCGCGATGAGCGCTTCGAGCTTCTGCTGGACGGCGAAGACGATCTCGCAGCTAGCGGCAATGTACTCTATTTCGCTTGATTTCTTGCGGTGGATCAAGGTCCAAACCCCAGAGAATGCGGCGCGTAATACCGGCTGCGTTACAAAAAGGCGGCGGCTCTGGTTTGTCAAGAGCGCGTCTTGCTATTGTCTTAGGGCGTCTATATATTCAGAAAATTACACAACTTACGGCTTAAGTACTATCAACCGAGGAAGCAGATGGGCAAGTCATTGGTGGTTGTCGAGTCGCCGGCCAAGGCCAAGACAATTAACAAAATTTTGGGCAAAAATTTTGTAGTCAAACCCTGTATGGGGCACGTGCGGGACCTGCCGCCGAAAGAGCTGGGCATCGACATTGAAGACGGCTTCAAGCCGCGCTACGTAACGATTCGGGGCAAGGGCAAGATCCTCAGCGGCCTCCGCAAAGCAGCCCAAGCTGCCGATACTACCTACTTGGCCACCGACCCCGACCGCGAGGGCGAGGCCATTGCTTGGCACGTGGCCCAAGCCATCGCTCGCAAGGACGACAACGTCAAGCGAATTCTCTTCAACGAGATCACGCCCAAGGCGGTGCGCGAGTCGCTGGAGCACTCGGGCGTGCTGGACCTTCACAAGGTCGATGCCCAGCAGGCGCGGCGCGTGCTCGACCGCTTAGTCGGCTACGAGATCAGCCCGCTCTTGTGGAAGGTCATACACTCCGGGCTCTCAGCCGGCCGAGTGCAGTCCGTAGCCGTGCGGTTAATCTGCGACCGCGACCGCGAGATCAAGGCATTTGATCCTCAGGAGTACTGGTCAATCGAGGCCCTTTTGGGCCGAGAGAGCCGAGGTTCGTTCTGGGCGCGCCTTTTGGCCAAAGACGGCGAGAAGCTCGACATCGTCAATCAGGAGCAAGCCGATCGCATCACCGCTGAGCTAGCCGAGCAGGACATAGCGGTCAAAGAGGTCAAGAAGCGCGACCAAGTGCGCCGCCCGGCCCCGCCCTTCACGACCAGCACCTTGCAGCAAGAATGCGCTCGGCGGATGCGCTTTTCGGTTAAGCGCACCATGGCTGTAGCTCAGCAGCTATACGAAGGCATTGAGGTCGAGGGCGAAACCCGTGGTCTGATTACTTATATGCGCACGGATTCGGTGCGCGTTGCAGCCGACGCCATTGCCGAGGTGCGCGAGCAGATCGACGCCCTCTACGGCCGCGAGTACGTACCCGAGGCTCCCAATCACTACCGGACCAAGAACAGCGCCCAAGACGCTCACGAAGCGATACGCCCTACCTCCGTGGCCCTGCATCCAGACGAGATCAGGCACTTGCTCAAGCCAGATCAGGCGCGGGTGTACTCCCTGATCTGGAAACGGTTCGTTACCTCGCAGATGAAGCCGCAGGTACTCAGCATCACAACGGCCAACATCGAGGCCGGCCCCTATTTGCTCCGAGCCACGGGTAGCGTCGTCAAGTTTCCGGGCTTTACCCTGCTCTACAGCGAGAGCAAGGAAGAAGAGGAGAAGTCGGAGGCCGTGTCTAACGGCATTGCCCAGAAGGAAGGAGTGGACGAACTGCGGGCCATGCCTGTCGGCATTGCCCAGGGCGAGGTGCTGAAGTTAGAGGAAATCGCGCCTGAGCAACACTTTACCAAGCCGCCGCCGCGCTTTACCGAGGCGTCTCTCGTCAAACAACTAGAGTCCGAAGGCATTGGCCGTCCCTCGACCTACGCGCAAATCATCACTACCATCCTCGAGCGCAAATACGTCGAAAAGGTTGATAACCGCTACTTCGTGGCCACTGAGCTCGGCCAGACCGTCAACAAACTACTCGTCGATACCTTTCCGCACCTCTTCAACGTGGCTTTCACGGCCAACATGGAGGACAAACTCGATCAGGTCGAGGATGGGGGCATTAACTGGGTGGCGATCGTGCAGCAGTTCTACGACTCGTGGAAGGGTGACTTAGACGGGGCCAACAACCGCCGCAAAGAGCTAAAGCTCGCGCTGCAAGAGGCGTCGGACGAGGACTGCGAGGACTGCGGAGCCGATATGGTCGTCAAGTGGGGCCGCAACGGCCGCTTCCTCGCTTGCTCTGGTTATCCCAAGTGCAAAAACACCAAACCCCTCGAAGAGCAAAGCGAGAAGGAGACCGACGAGGTCTGCGATCAGTGCAGCGCGCCCATGGTCGTCAAGACGGGCCGCTATGGCCGCTTTTTGGCTTGTAGCGGCTATCCAGCTTGCAAAAACGTCAAGCCCTATGTCCTCGGGATCCAATGTCCAGAGGACGGCTGCGAGGGCCAGATCGTGGAGAAGCGGTCGCGCAAGGGCAAGGTCTTCTTTGGTTGCAGCACCTATCCCCAGTGCAAGTTCGCTAGCTGGGACCGCCCCATAGACCGCAAATGCACGCATTGCGACGCTGCCTTGCTCTACGAAAAGAGTAGCCGCTCGGGCCCTTCTTCCATGTACTGCCGGGTCTGCGGCACTGAGTACGAAAATGAAGAGGGCGAAAAAGACAAAAGCGCCCAAGCTACCTAAGTATTCATTCTTTCCTCCTTGGCTCGCTACGCCATGGCCGATGCACCGCAGAGCGCTCTGCACGCCGGATCCAGCCTCGAAGAGGGCATTGCCCGCTTCTTGGAATACCTGCACAAAGAGCGCAACTGCGCCGAGTACACCCTCAGTTCATATTGCTGCGACTTGCAGCAATTCGCCCGCTTTCTCTACCCGCGAGTCGATAATTTGCAACTGCCGCTCCGAGTGGTGCAGCACGAGCAGGTGCAGTCCTTTGTCGCCGACCTAGAGGAAAAGGGCCTCAAGGCCAGTACCGTCGCCCGCAAGTTGGCGGCCCTGCGCTCGCTCTTCCGCTATCTCTGTCGCGAGGGCGCGCTCGTCGCCAACCCGGCTGGTGCGGTGGCATCGCCCTTAGTCGAGCGTGCATTGCCGCGGCACCTGCCCGTAGAACAGGTCGCCGAGGCTATGGAAGCCCCTTCGACCGAGCGGTTCAGTGGCGTGCGGGATCGGGCCATTCTAGAGGTGTTCTACGGAGGGGGGATTCGCCTCGGAGAGCTATTGGCGCTCAACCTCTCGTCGCTGGATCTGGGCGAAGGCACCATCAAGGTGATGGGCAAGGGCCGCAAGGAGCGCCTCGCTCCCATCGGTGCGAAGGCACAAGAGGCTCTCAAAGCGTATCTGCAACGCCGCGCCGAGGTTCTGCTCGAATGCGATATGTCCCAAGTAGAAGCCGGTGCCCTCTTCCTCAACGGGCGCGGCAAGCGCTTGAGCCGCCGCACCGTGCAACGCATCGTCGAGCGCCATCTGCGCGCAGTCTCCGAAGACGATTCGCTCAGCCCGCATCGCCTGCGCCACTCCTTTGCCGCCCACCTCCTCGACGCTGGTGCCGACTTGGTGGCCGTTAAGGAGCTTCTCGGGCACGCGACGTTGGCCGCGACTCAGAGCTATACCGAAGTGAGCTTGGAGCACCTGCAAGCCATCTACGCCGAGGCCCACCCGCACGGTGCTGATTAGCGTCTTGGTCGCGCTGTTGTGGGGTTGTGCCAAAGTCGGCCCCCCCACCGGAGGGCCGGTGGACAAACAGCCGCCCCGCATTCTGTCTCACTACCCAGAGAGCGACGCTTTGGAAGTGGCGCGGGATACCGAAGTGGAGATCGTCTTCAGCGAACCCATGAGCCGCGAGCAGACCGAAGCCGCTATTTTCACATCACCGGCCGGGCCGTTGCAACTCTCGTGGCGCGGCCCGCGGCTACGCATTGCCATGCCCTTGGCCGAGGAGCGGACCTATGTGCTGACGGTGGGTACCGGGGCACGAGATCTGCGGGGCAATGCCTTGGCGAACTCCTTTACCTTGGCTTTTGCCACTGGCTCACAGCTCGATCAGGGTTTGGTTCGGGGCCGGGTGTACCAAGACCATCAACCCGTGGCCGGTGTCCATATTTGGGCCTATGACTTGGGAACCTTTAGCGGGGAGGTAGGATTGGACGAACCGTCCTATCAGACGCAGAGTGGCACCGACGGAGACTACGAGTTTACCCGCCTCGCTCCGGGGCACTATGGGGTGCTGGCCTTTAGGGACAAAAACCGCAACGCCCTGCCAGATGCCGACGAGTGGCTAGCCCTGCCGGCGTCCTCTGTGGAAGTGGGGGAGGAAGAGGTGCTGGCTGGCGATTTGGCTCTCGTGCGCCGACAGATGCTCGCGCCCGTGCTCAAGCGGGTCCAAGCCATACACGCCGAGCGGCTGATGTTGCTGTTTACCGAGGCTGTGGATCCGCAAGATTTAGAGCTGGAAGTCGCTGGGCTGGCGGTGGAATCGCTGTCCGCGGCCCCTGATGCAGAGGGGAAAATTTACGTCGAGACGGCAGCGCAAGAGCCGGGCCGGCACTATGCTGTACAGCTTGCGCTCGCCGGTGCGCCCGTGCAGTGGGACGCGCCCGTTCGCGGCAGTGCGCGACCCGACCGCAAGCCGCCCTCTTTCGTCGCGCTGGCGCGGAATCGACTGACCCCAAGCGATGCTCTGGACTTGCTTTTTTCTGAAGCTATGGAGCCGGCCGCGTTGGAAGGGTTTTGGACGGAGAGCGATTCGACGCAATCATTAGCCGGGGATTGGCTGTGGCCAGCGCCCAACTGCGCCCGCTTTGCTCCCGCCGAACCGCTGGCACCGGGTGCGTATCGGCTCGCGGGGCCAGCCGCTCGGCTCGTGGACCGGGCCGGCAATGGCCTCGCCGACAGCCTGCTCGCGCTCTCGTTCGCGGTCGGCGCGGAGACCGCGGCGATTCAGGGGCAGGTGCAGGCCGGGGAAATGGGTCGCGTCCGGGTCGCGGCCTTCAACGAGGACGGGCGGACGTACGCCGAGTGGACCGATGAAGATGGGCAGTTCGCTCTGGAGGGCCTGCTGGCTGGCACCTACTCGCTGTGGGCGTTTGTAGATCGCGATGGCGACGGAGAGCACGGCAGCGGCTCGCTCAGCCCCCTTCGCTATGCTGAGCCTTATGGACGCTATGGCGAGCCGATTGACTTAGACGCGGGCCAAATCGTCGAGGAGGTAGTTATCCCATGCCGCTGAGACTGATCGAGTTGACGCTTTTGGTCTTGGTGCTCATAGGGCTGGGGGTTGTGCATTTTTCTCGCTTGACCCCTGATGAGCAGCGCTTGATCCAATTGGAGGCGCGGTTAGAGCAACTCTACTTGGTCGAAAATGCCTATTTTGCCGAGCACGGCCGCTACTTTGACCCAAATGACGAGAAGTTGCGGCGCACTTGGTGGCGGGTAGAGGGCCATGCTTGGGAGTTATGGCCCGTCACCGATGGGTTCTGGTTGGTGGTGCGGGCCGACTTGGACGGGGACGGGCAGATTGGGGCTTGGACCATAGATGCTGCACATCCGCAGGTGAAGGTCCTGAACAAAGATTGAGCAAGGCTGTATCCGCCGACTGAATGGTCGGTGCAAGGCTGTATCCGCCGACCGCTTCACCCGCCCAACGGGCACGACATGGTCGGTGCAAACAGGCCCGTCAGACGGCGATTTCCATGGGGATGGAGGGATGGGGATGGTAGTTGAGCAGTTTGAAGTCGTCGTAGCGGAAGTCGGCAATCGACTGGCCGCGATTTTTAATGGTCATCACCGGCTGTGGCCGGGGGGTGCGGGCGAGTTGTTGCCGCAGCGCGGCGATGTGGTTCTGATAGATATGGACGTCGCCGCCGGTCCAGACGAATTCCCCGGGCTGCAAGCCGCAGACTTGGGCCATCATCATGGTCAGCAGGCTGTAGCTGGCGATGTTGAACGGCACGCCAAGCCCCACGTCGCAAGAGCGTTGATAGAGCTGGCAGGAAAGCCGACCGCGGGCGACGAAAAACTGGAACAGGCAGTGGCAGGGCATGAGGGCCATTTGCTCCAACTCGCTGACGTTCCACGCGCTGACGAGGATGCGGCGTGAATCGGGATTAGTCTTAATCAGATCAATGGCGCGTTGAATTTGGTCGATGGGGCCGTCCGGGGTTGACCACTCGCGCCACTGCTTGCCGTAGATGGGGCCGAGGTCGCCGTTTTCATCGGCCCATTCGTCCCAGATGCTGACGTTTTCTTTTTGCAAATAGGCCGTGTTGGTGTCGCCCTTGAGGAACCACAAGAGTTCGTGGATGATGGAGCGCAAATGCAGCTTTTTGGTGGTCAGGCAGGGGAAATCATCCGCGAGATCAAAGCGCATCTGATAGCCGAAGATGGCGAGGGTGCCGACACCCGTGCGGTCGGCTTTGGCCGCGCCGTGGTCGAGGCAATGGCTTACTAGGTCGAGGTATTGTCGCATGGTGAAAGCTCTTTTTTATTTTAGCGGTTTTTCGCACCGTGTCAAAGGCGTTTGTGCGGTCGGCTTTGGTCGCTCCATGGTCGAGGTGTAACCTATTCTTGGCTCGGAACACATAGCGCAAGCGGGCGGCAGACAGGTTGACAGGGGCCTACCCGCCGCGTACCTTCAAACCCTTGTTTGAGGCGACGTGGCCAAGTGGTAAGGCAGGGGCCTGCAAAGCCCTTATCCCCGGTTCGATTCCGGGCGTCGCCTCCATTTTTTTATCTGTGCGCCGGGGTGGCGGAATTGGTAGACGCGGTGGACTTAAAATCCACTGTCCGCTTAGGACGTGCCGGTTCGAGTCCGGCCCTCGGCACCACTAGACCCTCACCCCTTCCCACTAATCCAGCAATTCCAGCGCCTGCATTCCGGCGCGAATGTACCCTAGGGCGAAAGCTCGACCCCGGTGTCCGTACGGCTCGTCGCCGATTACGCGGGGCGTGTGGTCGGGCGTGATGATTCCGTCGTAGTCAGCGTCGCGATAGGCTTTGAGCGCGGCGATCATGTTGACGTCTCCCTCGTCGATAAAGACCTCGTCGAATTTGGGGAAGCCGCCGCGCACATTGCGGAAATGCACGTAGAATATCTTGCCCTGTGCGGCGAAGCGGCGCACGGCTGAGATCGTCTCGTCCGGCCCCATTTCTGCCACCGTTCCCTGACAAAACTCCAGCCCATTGCTAGGACTGGGCACGAGGTCAATCAACCGCTGCATGGCGTCGTGGTTGGTCAAGAGCCGCCCCGTGCCGAAGAGGGTTTCGGCCGGGGGGTCGTCTTGGTGGGCGGCGAGTTTGACCCCGGCGTTTTCGGCGACGGGCACTACTCGTTCGAGAAAATAGGCCAATCGCTCCCACATCTCGGCGACCGAGACCGACTCATCAACAATCGGCGGCGCGTCCTTGACTAAGCTGTAATCGAAGCTTTTAAGTCCAGCCCCACCGCGTCCGCCGCCACTGTCGTACGCGCGCCAGTGGCCGGAGACGCCGGCCAAGCTGAAGTAGTAGCCGAGGACCGGGATGCCGATTTTCCCCATGTTTTCAATGGATGTGCAAACTTTCGCCAACTGGGCGTCGCGCTCTGGCGTCGCGTGGGTGATGGGGTGCATGTGGTCGCCGGGCAAGTTCTCGATGGCGCACAGCTCCAAGCCGAACGAGTCGATGAATTTTTTCATCCGCAACAATTCGAAGTAATCGAGGACGCCCTCGTTGCCGAGGCGGGGGCTGTGGACGACGATGTGCGTGACGCCCATCTGTTGGGCGAATTGCAGGTTTTCTTTGCTGAGCGCGTCGAGGCTGAACTTGAGGCCGAGTTTCACGGCAGGTCCCCTTTCTGATGGGATGAGCTGTTAACAGGGTGCCTGCACAGTACGCACAACGCCTGCGGCAGGCAACTTTCGCCATGGCTAGCTCTTTCCCTTGACGCGCCTTATTTTGGCCGCTACTATCCGCTTCATGCGAGCCTTTTACCTACACGGCGCTCGCGACCTGCGAGCCGCGGAAATCGACCGGCCGCAGATCGCCGCAGACGAGGTCTTGGTGCAGATTCGCGCCACTGGCATCTGTGGCTCGGACCTGCATTACTATGTACACGGCAGAAACGGCGATTTCGTCCCGGAGCGCCCCTTTGTCCTCGGGCACGAGTCGGCCGGGGAAGTCGTCGATGCGGGGGCTTTCGCAGACGTGCTGCCGATGGGCAGCCGAGTGGCCATTGACCCGTCCCACCCCTGCCGCAGATGCGCTCACTGCCGTCAGGGCCGCTACAACCTCTGCCCGCAGATGCGCTACTTCGGCTCTGCTGCCTGTAGCCCACCCCAAGACGGCTCGTTCCGCGAATACGTGCAAGTCCATGCGCACAACTGCCATCCGCTGCCTGCCGCAATGGACTATCGTCAAGCGGCCCTACTTGAACCGCTATCCATTGCCGTCCACGGCGTCGGCCAAGCGGGGGGCATTGCTGGCAAGCGCGTACTGGTGACCGGTGCTGGTCCCATCGGCCAGCTCATCGGCCTAGTCGCTCGGCACTACGGAGCGGCCCATCTCGCCGTCAGCGATATTCGCCAAAGTGCACTCGACTTGGCGTCGTCGCTGTGGGCCGATCAGCCCGTGCGCGCCGACGATCCGGCGGCCATGGCGCGGGCAGCGAGCGCGGGCAGCGATGTGGTCATGGAAGCCTCCGGTGCTCCGGCCGCCCTGCAAGCCGCGTACGCGCACTGCAAGGCCGGTGGCACCATCGTGCAGTTGGGCGTCCAGGGCGGCCCGATTGAACTGCCGGTCAACTTGGTCATGCAAAAGGAATTGACCGTCCGCGGCTCCTTCCGCTTTGCCCACGTATTTTCCCAAGCCCTCGATCTGTTGGCGCGGCGGCAGTTAGACCTCGACCCCCTCATCTCGCAGTGCGTCACCTTTCCCGACTTGGTCGCCGGTTTCGACGCAGCGCTCCAGCCTCAAACCATAAAAGTGGTGGTTGATTACTAGGCACCCCGCCGCTTGTTGACCGCGCTAAATGGGGACGCTTTCTTATGCCGCCGACGCTATCAGGAGCCTATATGCACGAAGCTGTAAAAGACTGGTTGGCACACTGCCGGGACAAGCTCCGCACCGAGGCGATTACCGCCGCGGATCTCGACCGCCTCGGTGCCTTGCTCGCCGAGCCTCGCCAGCAGGTCCTCTACCTCTACGCCAAATCGACCAATATGCGCTCGCCGCTCGCTAGCTGGGCCTTGTACGACGCTACCCAGCCGCAAATGCCGACCCTGCCCCGAGACGAACCGCCCTATGAGTCGGTGCTCGCGGCCGTGGCCGATGGCTGGCGCGTGGTACAGTTTCCCATCGCCAAGCTCTACGCGTACGAGGGCCAGGACAACGACTACCTCGGCTATGAGTTCGTGCTCGAAAAATTCGTTTAGGAGAAACTATGTCCCCAATTAGACCGACGCTAGACGACGACGGCGTCATGGACTTTGTCGCCTCCGGCTTGGTCGTCCTCGAAAGCGCCATCAACGAGCGCTTCAATCGCTGCTGCGACGACCTCGCCCCCGGCAATTGCGACGCCTTTATCGCTGGGGACGACTTCACTCACCAGGTGCTCCTGCATCCCCAAGTCGCCGGGGTTGCACGCTCGCTTTTGGGCGAGGACTTCTTGGTGCCCCGAGGCGGCCACCACCACTTTTTCAAGGAGCCGCACTTCGGCCAGACCTGGCATTCGGACGGGCTTTCGGGCAGCGGCTACGATGTCGTCGAGCTCCAGTGCTACTACTACCCGCACAGCGTCGCGCTCGCCGACGGGCCGACTATGGTTCTGCCCGGCTCGCATTGCCGCGCCGTCGATCGCGAAGCCATCGCCCACTACGGCGATATCCGCGGCCAAGTCTCGCTGACGGTGCCGGCCGGCACCGTGGTGCTGACCCGTTATGGCATCTGGCACAAGGCCGGCCCCAAAACCAACGACCGCGCCCGCAGCATGATCAAGTTTTCCTACCACCGCATGGCCGCGCCACAGCGAGACTGGCTCTGCGATGGGGCGGAGATTCCCCCCTACCGCGATCGTCCGCGCCTGCCCTACGCGACCGAAGTCGAATCCTACCGCGACCGGGTGCGGCGCATCCGCACTTGGCACTGGCTTTGCGGCATTGACCAAGAGATCGCGCTGCGCTGGGAAAGGTCGCAGCCGGTCTCAGAACTGATAAAGGAAGGCACGCCATGACCGCCAACAGACCCTACGCACTGCGCGCTGTCCCCGGCTTGTACGCCAGCGCGCCGTTGAGTTCGACGGGGCCATCATCCCCGACCATATCCCCGAGATAATCGGAGGAAGTCGCGTGGGCGTCGCGTACTCCATCGCCTATATGCGGGCGCTGGTGCAGGCAGTCAACAACGAAAGCGGTGGGCCGTCCTAGCCGCGAGGCTGCGTAGCCGTACCTGCCGCGGCATACTTTATCGGCCATCTGCCCGTCGGTGATCGGGATGACTAGGCGACCTGACATAGGCACTAAGTACGTCGAAAGCCGCGAGACCGAGAGGCTGGGCCTGCCGATCGGCCAAAAGATCGGCCGGCTGGACGCGTCGACCCACTGCGTTCTCGATGACCGCTTCGATCACGGCCCGTACGACCAACTCCATCGGCAGCTCACCGTGGTCGACGCCTACTCGGCTGTGGTAGATCTAGCGGAGAACATCCGCGGACGCATCGACGTGGTCATCCAAGCGTTCGGGGTGGAGGAACAGTACGTAGCCGAGACGCCGGAGTTCGATTCCCTAACCGAACCGACTCGCGGGTCCAAGCAGTGGAAGCCATTCTTTGAAGGCGAGGAGCTCCTCGAGCGCGTGGTGATGAACCTCGAAGAGCACAAGCAGTTCGCCGCGGCCTACGGGGACTACGTCGAGGTCGCCTGCTCCGGCGATGACGTCTCTAGGATCGTCGCCGACGGCAGGATCGCGATGGTGCTGATGCTGGTGAGCGGCTTTATCGCGGACCGTCTCGACGTGCTCCGCGAGTTTTACCGCGAGGGCATACGGGTCATGTGCCCCAGCCACCTGAGCGCGCCCTCTTGGGCCGACTCCAGCGCCGAGTTGAACGATCCCCCCGGCTTGACCGACTTTGGGCGCGACGTGATCCGCACCTGCAACGAACTCGGTATGCTCGTCGACTTGGCGCACTGCTCCGACTACACCTGCAGAGATGCCCTAACAGTGGCGACGAAGCCGATGATAGCCACCCACACCAAAGCCCGGGCTCTCAGCCGGAGTCTGCGCGACATGCCGGACGACCTGATGCGGGAAGTAGCAGATGGCGGAGGCGTGGTCTGCGTCTTGGCGCCGACGCCGCGAACTCCTCGCGAACGACACGAGGCCCGGCGCAAGCGCGACGACGCCCTGCACCGGCGCTACCCCGACCCGTTCGAGCGTGCCCAGGCCAAGTTGGCCGACGCGGAGATCTGGGGCACCAAGCTCGACTTAGCCACCATAGACCATGTAATCAACGCGGCGGGAATCGACCATGTCGGCCTTTCCTCCCATGCACAAAGTGTGCCGCAGTGGAAGGAGTACACCGCGGCGTTGATCGACCATGGCTATTCCGAGACGGACGCGGCCAAGATCATGGGGGAAAACGTCGTGCGGGTGCTGGCCTCGGCCTAGGACGCCGGCTGGCGCTGTTCAACGAGACGGCGCCACGTATGCTGAACCCGATCTGCCGGTTGCACCCGCGTTTACGGGAAACGGGATCGGGATCTCACCGCCGTGCCAAGGGAAAGCGTAACTCGGCTTGTTGCTGAACCGGGAGAGACCGGCGTTGAGGCTCACCTGCGTCGCGGGCGGCAGATTGACGGCGACATACCGGCCGTTTACGTGCGTTGTGGCCGGTGCCGTCCCCTCGCCATTCTCCGTCCTCACCTCCGTGAAGGTGTGCTCCCCGAAGGTACCCGCCTGCACGATCAACCGTCGCTCCTCTTCACGGCTGCAGTTCACGAGCTGGACCCCCACGGCGTCGGCTGCGAGATGGTCGACGAGGGCGGCGACGTCGGGAGGTAACCCGGGACGCTGCTGGTCTCGGTCGTAGTAGCGAACCGTGGCGCGCAGCAGCCCGCCGTTGTAGATGGACTGGGGCCCCCCCATCGTCACTTGGGTCAGGCCCTTGGTAAAGACCGGGTTCTCGGGAATGGCGTTTTCCTGCAGTCTTTCGATCGCGGTGCGCTGGTCCTTGCGCATCCGGTTAATGGCCTGCATTGACCACTCCGACTCGGCCGCTAGGATCTTCTCGGGCCACTCCGGGTTCTTGCCGTCGTAGTACTGGAACCGGGCGAACTCGGTCTGTCCCCCGTTCTTTTCGCCGGCAACCGCGCCAACGGAATTCCAGTCGCGCTCGACCTCCCCCTCGCGCACCTGCTCGATCAGCTCGTAGTCCTCCCGCGCCATGGAGGCGTGGTACAGGTGGGCCAACTCCTGCATACGCCAGGGAATCGGACCGGTGTAAACGTGGCGCATCGGCACGATCGTGTCTTCCCGCCGCGGCAGGGGTGGGTCGTACTGCCAGCCAGAGGGTCCGTAGCGCGTCGGCATAATTAGCTGACCGTCCTCTCTCTTGATGGAGGCATCGAGGAGGATTTTGACCTGATCGCGGAGCAGATCGAGGTAGCCGAAGTCGCCGGTCAGCAGCAGGGCGCATTCGGCGGCGATGTTGAGGCTGTGAAACATGATGTTGAAGCCCTGATAGTGGTTCCAACCGTACTGGCCGCCCCAGAAGTTGCCGTTGCGACGCTCGCCGATGATGCCGTTGGGTCCCACGTTATCGGGCATGATGCCGCCGTTCTGCGCGGCCCGCTCCATCCACGCCTCGGTGTACTCCAGCACCCAGCGTTTGTACTTCTCGTCCCCCGTGTACAGGTAGGCGTGGGTCACCAGCGCCGTGGCGCCTAGGTTGTTGGGTGTGTCCGACTGCAGAATCAGCTTGTTGAACAGGTCGACGATCTCCTCCCGTCGCGCCGGGTCCTCCCACCAGTCGAGCTCGAGGTCTTCCACGATCGGGTAGAGACTGGCGCGGACGCCGTAGTAGTTGACCTCGCTGCCCAGCCAGCGCCCCGCGAGGAGCATGGCGTGTGCGGTCTCGGCCCCCACTTCCTGCAACGGCCCCTCGCTCGACTGGAAGGGGGACCGCAGAATTTTGTGCTCTGGATCGTAGTTGGGTGCCTCCGGATCCTCGCCCGTGTAGAATCCGGCGAATAGCTGGGTGCGCCGGGCCATCTCCGAGATCGTCGGGTCGGCGACGCCGAAGTCGTAGAAGGCCATCATGCCCTCCCCCAGATGATGCCACTCCATGGCCTGCTCGATATTCCAGAACTCCCGCCGGGCCGAGGGCCGGAAGACCTTCTTGTGGTCGTTAAACCGGGTGCGATGGACGATGTTCTCATCGCTGATTCGGACTGTCGCGTTCCACGCCGTCGCCGCCATCTCGAGCAAGCTATCGTCCGCCCCCATGGCGTAGAACAGGCCCCAGTTGTAGAATTGCTCGAAGAGATCGTCGAAATCCTCGGCGTAGAGGATGGCCCCACCGCGCTCCGTACACTGGCGAAACCTGAACCGAGCTCCCTCCTCCATCTGGGCGATGAGATTGCGCTCTAGTAGGGCCCAGGCCGGCGGCGCACCCACCCGGGTCGCGGTGATCTGCGGCAATGCACTCATATCGGTCACAGCAGCCTCCTTGATCGTTGGTCAATCATCCCGTTTCTGTCCGCCCATCTGCTTCACCTAGACCCCGCCGACGATGGCCCCCATGACGCCGCTTGCCGCAAAAGCGGCTGACAAAGGCGAGCGTCCTGTGGTATGCGACGTGCGGGAGCAGGGATAAAATATAGAATCTAAGCCAAACCGAGAAAACTCACTTTTCGCCCCAACGGTCTGGACGCGATCGAGGCGGCGAACCGGCGGCCTCGACGATACCATCACCTCGCCGTTTCCACTGCGGCCCCGCCGAGCGGTTTTTCGGCCGCCGACTTGATCTGCTCGCTATAACGCTCCTCGCCTAGGGTCTCCTTCTTGTTGAGCAAGCGGCTCCTCGCCGGGACGATCTTCTGGCTGCGGTCCCGGATGGGGAAGCGGACGGGTGCGTGATTCTCGCGGTGCGACTGGCGCAGGCCGATGGCGATCTCGAGCACCTTGCGCATGTTGGCCCCGCTGCAGCGGGGTTCGATGCCCTGGTCGAGGGCCTCAACAATGGACTGGATGCCGCCGCGCTGGCGCGTACCGCTGGGGTTGATCCAGTCCTCCGGATCGCCAAATTCCGCGAAGAAACCTTCCTCTTCCGCCAGTTTCTTATGAGGCTCACCCCGCCAGAGATGACCGCTGTTCCAGGTCGAATGGTACACGCCCTTACTGCACACTACCTCGATGCCCTCGAGAGGCGAGCGCTTGGTGTGGATGAAGGCGTCCGCGCCGTTGGCGAACCGGACGTGCCCACCCATGCACTGGTCGTCGTCCGAAAACGGGTCGCCGAGGCACCAGCCGGTCACCCATTCCACGTCGGCGTCGTCGGCGAATAGGCGCAGGACGCTGAGGCCTTGGCAGCCGCCCCCCGAGATCTCGTTGGTGGACTGGTACAGATTGATGCTGCACAGCTCCCCGAGGTCGCCCGAGTCCATGAGGCCCTTGACCTTCCAATGCTGGGGCATGTTTCGGTAGGCGTCCCCCGAGGCAAAGGCGATGCCCCGCGATTCGCAGGCCTGAACCATGGCGTCGGCTTCCGCCAGACTCGCCGCCATCGGCTTTTCGCAGTAAATGGCCTTGACGTCGGCACCGGAACAATCGATGACGACTTGCGGGTTGGGCTGCACCGGCAGGATCGGGGCGGCGATGTCGATCTCCTCTTGGGCGAGCAGCTCGCGGTAGTCGGCATACCCCTGCACCGGAAAGTGTTCCAGAAACAGCTTCAGATTGTCGGCGTCCGGATCGGCGGCGGCGACGATCTCGGTGCGCGGATTGCCCGCGTACCCCCGGGCGTGTCCGTGCCCCTTGCGGCCGCAGCCGATCAAGGCGACGCGATAGGTCCTGTTGTCTTGGGTCATAAGCTCCTTCCTCCTAATCAGGCTGCATCGACAGAACGCACAAATTGTCGCTTCTTTAATTAGTTCCGGACAAGCAGGCGATTCCTCCGCAGGCCGTCAACTCGTCCCATACAAACTCCGGTGCCGCGGAGCGCCGGAACGGAGCAGAATGGCCGCTTCCTGCACCCCACAAGCCGCTGGCGAGACCCACCTGCGCTTTGCCCGCAGCATCATCGCCGGGACCTTGTTGTCCCTGCTCATCAGCGTCGGCTTTGCCTACTGCCGGCTGGCCCTGTCCACGGCCGGTATGTCCTCGGACTACATCACCGCCGGGGCCGTGGCCGTCTTCTTCCTCCTCACCGCTTTTCTCAATCCGTTGCTCAAGCTGGTGCATCCGCCTTGGGGCTTCAATCGCGGCGAACTGGCCGTGATCTACGTGATGCTCATCATCGCCTCGACCATTCCCACCTGGGGTTTTTCGGCCAACCTCATCCCGATGCTCCCGGCGGTTTACTACTTCGCCACGGTCGAGAACGACTGGTCCGAGCTCATCCACCCCCACATCCACCGCTGGATGGTGGTTCATGACCACGATGCCGTCAGCTATTTCTTTGAGGGCCTGCCCGAAGGCGCGGCCATCCCCTGGAGTGCTTGGGTCGTGCCGCTGGTCGCTTGGCTCAGCTTCATCGTGGCCATATACCTGATGATGATCGCGCTGATGGTGCTGCTGCGCCGGCAATGGGTGGACCACGAGCGCCTGCTCTTCCCGCTAGTGCAGCTGCCTTTGCAGATGATCGAGGAGGGCCGGCCCGGCGATCGCTTCGGCCCATTCCTGAAGAGCCCGCTCATGTGGGTTGGCTTCTTAGTGCCGTTCTGCCTGATGAGTACCCACGGACTGAATTTCTATTTTCCGTCCATTCCCAAGGTCAACCTGTACACCGTCATCGTACCCTTTCGCGACTTTGGTGCCCTCGAAATCCTCCTCAGCTTTACCGTCCTCGGCTTGGCTTACTTCCTCAGCTTCGCGTTGGCCTCCAGCCTCTGGCTGTTCCACTTGCTGGCCAACCTGCAGATGGGGCTCCAGTACACCATCGGCTACCGGCTGTCGGGGGAAATCGAGAAGTTCATGGAGGGGACCCTGATGCTGGCGCACCAAGGCATGGGTGCCATGCTGGCCCTCATCGCGTACGGCATCTGGACGGCCCGAGATCACCTCAAGACGGTCGCCCTCAAAGTCTGGCGTTCCGGCCCCAACGCCACCAACGACAGCGGTGAGATGCTCTCCTACCGGGCGGCCGCCCTGCTGCTGGGCGTCTGCAGCCTTTACGTGATGGCCTGGCTCACCTTGTCGGGGGTGCCGCTGTGGGTGACCATCGTCTTCCTACTGGTGGCGTTCGGCGTCTTCCTGTTCATGGCCCGCCTCATCGCCGAGAGCGGCTTGGGCTTCATCCGGCCCCAGATGACGTCCCAGCCTATCGTCATCAATTTTCTCGGCACTGGTTCCGTCACTCCGCCCGGCATCTTCAGCTTGGCCATGACCTTTAGCTGGGCCGGCAACCTTCGCATCCTGCTCATGGCCTCGGCCATCAACGGCATGAAGTTGGCCGAGGGCGTCGGTGCGCTCCGGCGTCCCCTTTTCTGGGCGATGGTCGTCGCCATGCTCGTCAGCCTGCTCTCCTCGGTCTGGCTCGTCATCTACCTCGCCTACGAGCACGGCGGCATCAATCTGGAGCTGTGGGCGTATCAGGCCATGGCCAAGGGGCCCTCCAGCTTCACCGCCTACAAAATTCTGAACCCCGTCAGCCTGTTGGAGCCTTTTGACGTGATGGGCCCGCGGTTGTTGTTCACCGGCATCGGCGGTGCCGTCATGACCGCCCTCATCTGGGCCCGGCACCATTTCCTGTGGTGGCCCATACACTATATCGGCTTCGCCGTCAGCGCCACCAACATGACCTCGGCGAGTTGGTTCAGTATCTTCTTGGGATCGGTCCTGAAGGCTTTCATCCTTAAGTACGGTGGAGTCCGGCTCTACCGCGCCCTGCGACCCCTCTTTCTCGGTTTCATATTGGGGCAGATTACCTGCTCCGCGTTCTGGCTCGTCGTCGACTTGCTGGCCGGTGGCACCGGCAACAAAGTCCCGGTCTTCTCCCACCACTACTAGCCCGACCTGCTCTCAATCGGTCACCGCCCGGCTTTCTTCAGGAAGGGATTTGACCTTATAATAGCTGTCCCCCTAGCACGGCGAATTCCCTTTCAATCGAATAGAGGAAAGGCGAGAAATGGCTACCATACCGACCATCGTTAGTACCGACATCCTCCCCCCGCCCAAGTGGGCGTTGCTGCAGCGTCGCCTGTTCAGCATCTTGGAGACAGCGGGCGACAGCGCCACGGAGGGCTATGCCCGCTCCGACGGCCGGGTGTACCATTTCTTCGACGTGGACGACGCCTACGAAAGCCGCTCCATGCGCGCCATGCTCTACGCCCTAGGCGGCCACGAGCGCTTCCTCCACATCGCCAAGCGGGAATGGGATGCGATCACTTGGCTCTACAGCGAAGAGCGCAAGCTGACCGACGACGAGCCTAAGCATCCCATGTACATGCCGCAGTTGCGCAACGAGTACTGGAACCTCAGCATCCCCTTCAACGCCGACTGGTTCCACATGGGCGAGGGCAATCAGATGCTCTACGACTTCGGCGTCGCCGATCCGACCAATCCGTCCAACCGCGAGCGCGCCCGCAAGTTCGCCGCCATGTACATCGGCGAGGACCCCAACGCGCCCAACTTCGATACCGAGCACGGTGTCTTCCGCTCGCCACTCCACGGCGGTGCCGGCCCGATGACGTCCGTGCGCCAGCACGAAGGCATTGTCCAACGAGGAGGGGACATCTCGGATCACGTCCACTTGGTGCGCCACTGGCTCGATCGCGGCTCGCTGGGCGATTTTGGCCATCGCAACGCGCTCCAAGACAATCCGAGTACCGAGCCGCTGACGCCTCACTTCCTCTACCCGAAGATCAAGGAGCTCGAGCCACGGTGGTACGAGGACCAAGCTCGTCGCGAGGAGATCCTCGACCTCTTCGACGAGATGGCGCTGCAGGGCGACGAGCCGGCCGGCCTCTGCGCCACGGCGCTGGTGACCAACGCCTACCTCTACACCGGCGACGAGAAGTACAAGAAGTGGGTCCTCGACTACGTCGGCGGCTGGATAGAGCGCATCCGCGACAACGATGGGGTCATTCCCGACAACGTCGGTCCCACCGGCAAGATCGGCGAACACCACGACGGCCAGTGGTGGGGGGGGTTGCACGGCTGGAGCAGCAGCGAGAGTGCCGCCGACCGACTCTTTCTCGGTCTCATCGTCGGGGCCCAGTGCGCCCATCTGCTCAGCGGCGACGACGACTACCTCGAAGTGCTGCGCTCGCAGATCGTCGCCCTCCTCGACCGCGGCAAGACCGAGCAGGGCGAGCTGGTGGTGCCGAAGAGCCACGGGCCCGACGGCTGGACCGGCTACGCCGAGTTCACCATCCGCGGCGGCCCCACCCATCTGGTCAACCTGTGGCACGAGTCCATGTCACAGGGCGACTACGAGCTGGTCACCCAGGTGCGGGACGGCGGCGGCACCGACTGGAACGAGCTCCCGCCCATCGGCGACCGCGGCGGCGCTCGCACCGAATTCGCCCGCTTCCAGTATTACGACGGCAAGAACCCGGACTGGCCGGTGCAGTGTTTGCAGGCCGACTACCAACAGGTCGCCGATTTCCTCGAGGGTATGATGCGCGACACCCGCACCGTCCAGCAGATCATCGCAGACAACGCTTGGCCGCCAAATCCCGTGATCGTCAAGGGCCTCGTGCAGACGACCATGGGCTGCCCCGGTCAACTCTACAACGGGGGAATACTGCGCGCGACCGTGCGTTACTTCGACGCCGACGCCATCCGCCCCGGCCTGCCGCCGGACGTGGCCGCCCTCGTCGATGATCTCTCCGCCAATGGATGCGGAATCCAGCTAGTGAACACGAGCCACAGCGAGTGCCGGAACCTCATCGTCCAGTCCGGCGCCTTCGGCGAGCATTCCTTCACGGAAGTGGAGTTCACGGGGACGGATTACAGCAGCGACGACCTCAACCCCAATACCCGCGTGCGTTCGATCAAGACCGCGACCGCGAATACCATTCAGGTCAACGGCAAGCACTTCACCGTGACCTTGCCGCCGATGACGTCCGTGCGCCTATCCTGCGGCCTGAGACGGTTTGTAAACGACCCCAGCTACGCCTTTCCTTGGCATGGCGGCGAGGTCCCGGTCGAGTAGGCGGTTGGGGCCCGGCGGATACATGGCGACCCCCGGCCCCGGCAGAGGTCCGGCCTAGCCGCGAGTCGCGTTGACTTTGATCGCAATAGCCCCTAATATCTTTGAATGCTTGCACCGCTTGGCGATGTGCCCATAGCTCAGTTGGATAGAGCATCTGCCTTCTAAGCAGACGGTCGTAGGTTCGAGTCCTACTGGGCACGCCATGCAAGCCCTCAAGACATAGTGGTGGGTGTAGCTCAGTTGGTTAGAGCGCCAGGTTGTGGCCCTGGAGGGCGCGGGTTCAATTCCCGTCATCCACCCCATCTTTTACATCTCGTCTTTGCCCATGCAGTCGCCCGATGCACCGCCGGCCTGGGCCGGTCCCGCCAAAATCATTACGTGCGACCAGTTGCTTGCCGTCCGCAGCCAATTGAAAAAAGCGCGGCAGACCTTCGTCTTCACCAATGGATGCTTTGACCTACTGCACCGCGGCCACGTCGAGTACCTACGCGCGGCGCGCGCCTTGGGCGATTGTCTCGCGGTGGGGTTAAACGACGACGACGGGGTCCGCGCCCTCAAGGGACGGGGCCGTCCCCTCTGCCCACAGGGCGACCGCGCCGCCGTGCTCGCGGCCTTAGAATGCGTTTCGCATGTGTGCATTTTCTCAGGTGAGAGCGTCGAGAGCCTCGTGGCCGCACTCGCGCCCGATGTCTTGGTCAAGGGTGGCGATTACGCCCCGGCCGCCATCGTCGGCCGCGAACACGTCGAAACGCGCGGCGGCCAAGTTCGCGCCCTGCCGCTGTGGCCGGGCGTTTCCACTACCCAATTAGTCGAGCGCATCAAGGCGCTGCCCAGCGCGTGACGCCCCTTGCGCGATTTGGTCTGGGGAGGGGGATTGTGCTATATTTATCGAAGATGGTTCATTGGTGCTTCCAATTAAAAATGCGATGAAAAGCGCGAAAAGCGCGTTGGTGTTGGCCTTGGGCCTTGGGGCTTGTGCTACGCCGCCGCAAACTGGACAACCTCCCGTCCAGTGGGAGGAGGCCCAGCAGGAGGAAAAAAGTGGGGCCCTCCAGGCGCTCGAACGCGCCGTTGCGGCTGCGTACGAGCGCGAGCAGGCCATGGCCGAGCGCGTGCGTCAGCTAGAGGCATCCAATGCTCAGTTGCGGCAGGCACTCAGGGCCCTCCAAAGCCAGAGCCGCGTCCTAAGTGCGCGGCTGGATTCTTTGCCCCGCCGCGCGATGCCGCCGCGCGGTGCCGCTAATACCAGCAACCGCGATACACGGGCCGATACGACGGCTGCCGTCGGCAAAAGCGATGCGTTCAACATGTACCAAGGTGCGCTCTACTACTATCGCCACGAACAATACGACCGTGCCTTGGCCGAGTTTGACCGCTTGCTGCAGGAAGCACCCATGAGCGAATGGTCCGATAACGCCCAGTACTGGAAGGGCGAGTGCTATTACGGGCTGCGCAAATACCAGCAATCGCTCATCGAATTCACCAAGGTGTTTGCCTTCAGCAACACGGGTAAGGCCGACGACGCCCAGCTAAAAATCGCCCGCTGCCACCTCGCCTTGGACGAGCGCGACCGAGCGCTTGCGGCCTTGCGCAAGCTGCTCAACGAATATCCAGACAGCGAATACGCGCCCGCTGCCCGCGAACAAATAAAGCAACTCGGCGGTTGATGCGAACGATCTTGCTCCGATTCTGTTATCGCCTTTTGGCCGCGCTGATGGTCTGTGCCACCGCGTCGGTCGCCGTTCCTTTTCCCACCAATATGGACTTGTTGGTCGAGACCGTGGCGAGTGCGGTCGATGAGAGTTTGGCGCGCATTGAGATGCCGGCCGACGCCGCGATGGCCCCCTTGTTGGTCGTGGCGCAGAGCAAGCACGACGCCAATTGGATGGTCGAGCACCTGCTGGCCAACCGGCTGCTGACGCGCGGCTTTAGCGTGACCTTGGATTCGACTGCGGCCCAACCGACGAGTATGCGCCTGTCCTACCGGGTGCTTGACCTCGGCGTCTCCGCGCATTCGGGATTGCGCGGTAGCGAGGTCAGCCGCCAGGGCCGGGTAACGCTCGCCCTGCGCTTGAGCGACGAGCGCGACGACGTGGTGCACTGGCAGGACGAAATCACCCGCACGCAGCGCGATCGGATCCCCAAGAAGCAGTTAGAAATGCTTCAGCACGACCAATTCAAATTCGCCAAGACCGAGTTAGAGGAACAAACGTGGAGCAAATTTGTCGAACCTGTGATCGTATCCACCGTGCTCGGTGGGCTTATCTATTTATTCTTTTCTAATCGCTAGCCATGAAATACCTCGCTTTTCTGCTCGCCCTGTGCGTCGCCGCCTGCGCCAGCACGCCGCCCGAGAAACTCCAAGGCGCGGATTACTACTTTGAAGAAGGCCAAAAGGCCATGGAGAAGAACCGCTGCCTCGAGGCATCCGAGCACTTCAAGCGCTTAGTCAGCAACTTTCCTGGCTCGCGCCGGGTTGCCGAGGCGCAATTCCTCCTCGCCGAAGCGTACTTTTGCAATCGCGATTGGGTCAACGCAGCCTTTGAGTATCAGCGCATCGTCGATATTTACCCGTCTAGCGAGTGGGCAGTCGAGGCGCAGTTCAAGATCGGCGAGTCGTACTTCAAGCAATTGCGCCGCCCGGAGCTCGATCAGAAGGAGACCTTTGAGGCCCTGACGGCCTTCCGCAATTTCATCGAGGACCATTCCGACTCGCCCTTGGCTGAACAGGCTCGCCAGCGCATCGTCGATTGCCGGAGCCGCTTGGCCAAGAAGCAGTACCTGAGCGGCCGCCTGTACCACAAACAGGGACATCTCGACGCGGCCAAAATGATCTACGAGGAAGTCCTGCGCGAGTACCCGGATGTTAACGAGTGGTATTACACTACTCTCTTCCGCATGGGCGAAATCGCCCGCGCCCAAGGCGATGTGGATCTAGCGGTGCGCTACTGGAAGGAAGTACTACAAGACAGCGGCGACCCGGAGTTGGTCGAGGATGTGCAAAAGCACCTGTCTGGGCTGAGCCAATCGCCGGGCTGAAGATGCGGCGCATCGGCGTCATCGGCGGCACCTTTGACCCCATCCACCACGGCCACCTGCTCTTGGCCCGCTTCGCCGTAGAGAAAATTCCCCTCGACGAAGTGCTCTTCATTCCGGCGGCCGATCCGCCGCTCAAGCAGGGCGCGTGCGCGCCGGCCGAGGAGCGTTGGGCCATGGTCGAGTTGGCCGTGGCTGGCTGCGTTGACTTTGCGGCCTCGCGCTTGGAGCTAGACCGCCCGGGCAAGTCCTATACCGTCGAAACCCTACGCCTGCTGCACCAGCTTCATCCCCATGCCGCGCTGTTCTTCATCATCGGCGCGGACAACACCGCCCAGCTCGACGCTTGGCACGACCTCGAGGGCGTTTTTGCCCAGTGTACGGTGGTGGCGGGCGCGCGTCCGGGCGAGGTGACGGGTGGCGACCCCAAGCTACTGGCTCGCCTACGCTTCATAGATACCCCGCTCATTGAGCTATCCTCGACCGAGATTAGGACGCGCCGGGCCGCTGGCCTGCCCATCCGCTACATGGTGCCCGAAGCGGTCGAGGCCCACATACTTGCGAAAGGATTGTACGCCGCCCCGTGTTTATGACGCATTTAGAGTGCGCCCGCACGGGCGCGCGCTACAACGCCGACGCGCTGCACAACCTCTCGGAGGTTGGTGCGCCTCTCCTCGCCCGCTACGATCTTGACCGGGCTGGCCACGCGCTGGACCGCGCCGCGCTCGGCACCCGCCCGCCGACGATGTGGCGCTACCGGGAAGTCATGCCCGTCCGCTCGCCTGCGGAAATCGTCTCCCTCGGCGAGGGCTGGACCCCGCTGCACCGCCCGGAGCGCTTGGGTCGCTGGACGGGCTTTTCCCAGCTCTATATTAAGGACGAATCGCCCAATCCCACCGGCTCCTTTAAGGCCCGCGGCCTCTCGGCTGCCGTCACTTGCGCCCGCGCTCGGGGCGCGAAAAAGTTAGCTATTCCCACGGCGGGCAACGCCGGTGGTGCGCTGGCGGCTTACGCGGCCGCCTGTGGCCTGCCGGCGATTGTCTTTATGCCCCGCGATACGCCGGTGGCCTTTGTCGCCGAGTGCCAGTCCTGCGGTGCCGAGGTCGAGCTGGTTGACGGGCTAATCAGCGATTGCGGCCGCATCGTCGGCGAGCGCAAGGAAGCCGAGGGGTGGTTCGAGGTATCGACCCTGAAGGAGCCGTACCGCATCGAGGGCAAGAAGACCTTGGGCTACGAGCTGGCCGAGCAGATGGATTGGTCCCTGCCCGACGTGGTGATCTATCCGACCGGCGGGGGCACGGGGCTGATCGGGATGTGGAAGGCATTCGCCGAGCTGGAGGAACTCGGCTGGATTGGCCGGCACAGGCCGCGGATGATCTCGGTGCAGGCCGAGGGCTGTGCGCCGATTGTCCGGGCTTTTGCTCGCGGTGATGAATCTGCCCAGATGTGGGAAGACGCCCATACGGTGGCCTCGGGCCTGCGCGTCCCCAGCGCGGTCGGTGACTTTCTGATGTTGCAGGTGTTGCGGGAGAGCGGCGGCACAGCCATTGCCGTCAGCGACGAAGAACTGCTCGCGTATTCGCACAGCATGGCGGCGCACGCGGGCATTTTCCCCGCGCCCGAAGGCGGGGCAACGCTGGCAGCCCTAATCAAGCTCAAGGAGCAGGGACTAGTGGCCCCGGACGAGCGCGTGGTGCTCTTCAATACGGGGTCGGGCTACAAGTACTTGGAGGCTTTATCCGAGGGGCTTGTGCCTTGACGAGAGGGGGGGTTGCGTCTATTTTATAGCACCACATTTTGCTATGCGCCCATAGCTCAATTGGATAGAGCACCTGACTACGGATCAGGAGGTTTGGGGTTCGAATCCCTATGGGCGCGCCATTAAAAACAATGGGTTACGTCAAAAGGCGTAGCCCGTTTTGCTTTGGCGAGAAAGGGGAACTAGTCATGGCGAATATACCTGTCGGATTAATTGGCTGCGGTGGCCGCGGTCGGGGTCACGTACGCGCCCTGCAATCGCTAGAGGACGTCGAGTTGGTCGCCATCTGTGACCCCGTTGCGGCAAACCGCGAACAGGTGGGCGACGAGTGGGGCATTGAGCGCCGCTACACAACCATAGAGGCCATGCTCGACGCCGAGCAATTGGCCGCGGCGATCGTCGCTACTCCGGCCCATCTCAACGCCGAGGCGGCCCTGCCGTGCTTGGAGCGAGGCATCGATACCCTGTTGGAAAAGCCTCCGGGTATGAGCTTGGACCAGACTCGCGCGCTCAAAGCGGCTGCTGGGGCCAGCGGTGCCCGTGGCATGGTCGGCTGGAATCGCCGCTTTGATCCGCTGGTGCGGCAAGTGCACAAGGAGATCGCCGCCCGCGGTCCGATCTACCAGCTAGTCGGCGAGTTCCACAAGAGCATGAGCCGTTTTGTCGCCGCTGGCCGCTTTCCCGAGATCGTCATGGACAACATGCTGCTCGAAAGCCCGATCCACGCGATTGATTTGGTGCGCCACTTGGGTGGTGCGCCGGTTGCCGAAGTCCACAGCTTCGTCCGGCGCGCATCCGCCTACAAGGATGTCCACGCCGCTTTGGTCGTCTTTGAGAATGGTTGCGTCGCCCAGATCTGCGCGAACTATACCACCGACGCCCGCCTAGAGCGCTACGAAATCCACGGCCGCGACATTTCGGCCTATTTAGAGGGGATTTCCACCTGCGAGTTGGTGTGCGACGGGGAGCGCAAGCACTTGCAAAAGGAGGGTACGGACAGCACCCTAGCCCAAGCCGCCCACTTCTTTGACTGCATCAAGGCCGGTCGTCCCATCGGCCCACCGGCTGCGGACTTGGACGAGGCTATCGCTACTATGGAGCTTGCGACGGCTATTTTGGCGGGTCTGCGAGACGGCGCTTGATCGCCCCCCAAGACACCTCTGCCACGGCTGTGGCCAACCGCACGGCCTCGATGGTGAAGCTACAGGCGATATCGTAGAAGAGTTGGTCGCCCTCGACGCGGACATTGGTCCACACGGCTGGCAACCCGACGATCCCGGCGTCGTCGGCCGCGGTCGGCCAGTGGACCACGCCCGATCCCGCCTGTGCCCAAACCCCGCTGTGCCCGACGCCGCCCAATTCTAGCTCGTAGGTTCCATCCGCCCGGAAGACCACGTGCCCGACCAGCGTCCCATCGGCAAAATTGACGATGCCCCACCGACCCAACAGCTCGTCGCCTAAGTCTTGCGCTCGCGCCAAGGCGATTGCGGGTTCAACCCCCCAATACAGAATGTCGTCCTCTAGCTGGAAGGGCACGGTTTCGCTTTGCTCGGTTAGCACCCCGCCGACGGCCGCGGTGTAGCGCAGGGTCACAACGCCGTCAGTGGCCTCGTACTGGCCTTGGTTTTCCGCCATCGGCTGCTCGGGGTCGTCCCGGAGTGCGACGCGGCGGAAGCGCCCAGCGCTATTGAACTCTATATAGAAATGCTCTACGAAGGTGCCGAACTCGCTCCGGCAGCCCTCCCAGGCACCTACTATATTCGCCTGCGCCTCAGCGCTGCCGAACAGCAGGGCAACCGAAAAGATGCTTGCGCGTACCGTAATCATCAGACGATCTCCATGCCCCAAAAGCCCAACATGGGCAAGAATCGCTCCATATCCGCTGGCACGGTCGCCGGGGCCTTGCCGTAGCCGCCGTGGACCCTAGCCGACCCTTGCAAGGGCCGCTCCAAGACCAGCTCGACGCTGTGGTCCTGGGGATAGACCACCTCCGCAACCGGCACCTCGCCGGCCGCATCCTCAACTCGGAAGCTGTTGGCCTCTAAGTCGATGGTGTCCATCCGGCTCTCGACGGCAGTAAACTTCAGTTCGACGCGGTCTTGGTGCCGCCGGGCCGCGGCCAAATCCGGTGCCTGCCAAGCTACCGCTTGGCCATAGACTAGCCCTAAAGCCGCCTGCGCCAACCGCTCGCCCAAGAGCATGTTGCCGGCGGGACTGGTGTGGATCAGATCCGCAAGCGGCAAGTCGAGCGCCGGCACCACGCCTATCCCCGGCGTCTGCCGCGCCACCTGCCGCTGCGCCTCGCGCACTTGGCTCCAGCGCCGGTCGGCATCCGGGTCGGCGGGTTGGTACACGCGGTTTAGCTGCACGGTGAGCACCGGCAACTCCGCGTCTGCAAGGGCCTCCCGCCAGGCGGCGACCGCTTGCTGGAACCGCTGCGCGTAACTGGTCGCGTCCGCGTCCGTCCCCGTATCGCTTTCTCCTTGGTACCACACAATCCCCCGGACCTTTCCTCCAACCTTTTCCACGCACTGCACCATATTGTCAAACAGGTCCGCCGCTCTAGGCTCGCCGGGATTCCACCGAGTGAGCGGGGAGCCTCCCAACGCCGTCTGCACCAAACCCACCGGGTGCGAGAGCGTCCTTTTGAGCGTGCGGCCAAATTGCAGATAGGGCGAGTGCCCTGGATTGGCGGCCTCTCGGTTCACCGCGTGTTGGGTATCCGTCGATTCGTTCATTGGATGCGTCGCCAGTGCCCAGCGCTCGCTATTTTTGAACAGATGCACTCCCAATTCCGCTGGATCCTCGTAAGGCCCGCGCCCGTAGCCCGCCGAATTGCTCTGTCCGGCGATCACCCACAAATCGCCTACCCCCAAAAAGTGCCGCATATCCCCTCGCGGCGACCACTCCCCGGCCGGATTCTCCGCCGTCCGCAATCGCGTCTCCAGCCGGTAAAGCCCTCCCGCAGGGATGTGTTCCAACACAGCTTTCCAAGCACCATCCTCCGCTGTCTGCGCCGCCTGCCAGTCCAAACCGGCCGCAACAGCCACCCCCGTATCCTCCCACACCAAGCGCACCTCCACTTGTCCGGGGGTCTCGAATTTCCACTTCCCTCCCAACTTAATGCTTCCCTCTCTACGCTCGTCCTGCTGCACGATCTGCCAGTCCTCTGGCCCCTGTTCAATAATTGCCCCGATTTGCTCTTCCATTGGATCTCTTTCTGATGAATAGCGTTTACTGGTCAGCACCTAATCTGCCAAACGCTCCCCTTCCCATGCAAGTTTTCCTCAATTCCTCTGGCCCCTTGTTGGTTGCCGACGACCGACGCCATGTCCTAATTATTTGGTCTAAAAGGAGATTTTCGATGTCGCTCGAAGGCAAAGTAGCTCTCATCACAGGTGGCGCGCGTGGCTTGGGCCGCGCCTACGTCCTCCATCTCGCCCGCTTGGGCGCGGACATTGTCATCGCCGACATAGACCTGCAGGCCGCCCGCGAATATGGCGAAGAACTCACGGCCGAGACCGTAGAAGCCGAAGTCGTCAATCTAGGCCGCCGCGCCGTGGGCATTGCCGTAGATGTCACCGACCGCCAAGCTGTGGACGCCTTGGTCGCCGAGGCTCTCGACGCCTTTGGCCGCATCGACGTACTCGTCAACAACGCCGGCGGCAACTTGCGCTCGCACGAGGAACAAGCCGCGTCCTTAGCTGAGGAGGCCCACTACCGCTACATAATGGACATCAACCTCACCGCCACCATCCACTGTTGCCAAGCGGTCAGCGCGGCGATGAAGGAGGCCCAGTCCGGCAAGATCATCAACGTGGCCTCGCAAGCGGGCTTGTGGAGCGGGCGCGATGGCGGCGGTATGCCCTACAAGGTGGCCAAGGCCGGCATCGTCCACTACACGCGGGTGCTCGCCGCCGAGCTAGGCCCTTATGGCATCCACGTCAACTGCATCGCCCCAGGCCTAATTTTGTCGTCCCGCGCCGTGGCCCAAGGCCGCAACAGCGAGGAATCGCGCCGGCACCTAGAGCCGCAGATTCCCCTCCGCCGCTTGGGCACGCCCGAGGACTGCGCTCGGGTGGTGGAGTTTTTGGCGTCCGACCTTTCGGATTACGTCACCGGGCAGTGCATTCCCGTGTGCGGGGGGTTCGTGGCGTTTTGAGGGCTATAGTTCAAACAAGGAACAGCCATAGGGGTTGTCCTACTCCTCGGGCCGTCTGATGCGCGCTACGAGCCTCATCAGGGCGAGCCGCCCAAAGTCGCGCGGATCGTCGGTGCGAATTAGAAAATCTCCCTCCACGCGTTGTTCTTCTCCGGCGCTGAGGACTACCGGCTGCCCAAGCGGTATATACGCGTCGATTAGAAATTCCTCTTGGTCGAAAAACCGCAAGTCGTAGCGCACCCACACGGTAGATTCGCCGACATTGCGAAACACGGCCACAAAGACTCCCTCGACTTCTGCTGTTTCTCCGAAGCCCGGCTGTGGAAAAAACGGCCACCAAGTCAAGCTGTCGATCGACACGCTGCCCTCCAGTCCCTCGTCTTCGACAAACTCTACTTCGCTACGCAGCACGTCCACCGAGCCGCTCGGTACGTCTTCTGTGGCAAAACACCCGCCCAGCAACAGCACTAGTGAGATCCCCATGATCATGGCTGGTCCCAACTCTCGGTTTGCGTCTGTATTTCTTCGTGGTGTTCTTTAAATGCTATGAAAAAAAACCAGTTAATCCAGTGCCTAGCGCTAATCCTGATCGCCGCAGTTGCCCGCGCCGCCGATCCTGAGCCCCGCTACCAAATGCCCCCCACCGAAGTCACGGCGACGCGTGCGCCCCGCGAGGGATTTGATCTGCCGCTTGCCACGACCGTGATCGCGGATGTCGGGCGTGCCCGGCCCGGGCTCTCGCTGGCCGAGTCGCTGCGTCCGGTGCCCGGGCTGTTCATCGCCAATCGCCACAATCTTTCCCAAGGCGATCGGCTTAGCGTGCGCGGCTTAGGGGCGCGCGCGGCCTTTGGCGTCCGCGGGATCAAGGTCTTGCTCGACGGCATTCCCCTGACCATGCCCGACGGCCAGAGCCAGCTCAACAACCTCGACTTGGGGTCAACCGGCCGCATCGAGATCTTGCGCGGCCCCAGCTCTTCGCTGTACGGCAATGCGGGCGGCGGCGTGCTCGCGGCCCACACCCAAGCTCCGGTAGAAGCTGCTTGGCGCGTGGAGCCGCGCTTGATCGCCGGCAGCAATGGTCTGCTCCGCGCGCAGACGAACTTTTCGGGTCGCGCCGCTAAAACCCACGTATTCGCCAGCTTGTACGACCTGCGCAGCGAGGGCTACCGCGACTACGCCGACGCCCGCGCCCGAGGCCTTAACGCGCGCGTTGGCCATTCCCTAACTCCCCATACGGAGTTGACGCTCCTGCTGCATTTATACGATGCCCCCTATTTGTTCAATCCGAGTTCGCTCGCTGCGGAAGCCGCGCGGACCAGCCCGCGTAGCGTCCGCGGATTCGTGGTGGGGCAGGGGGCATCCAAGCAGGTTCGCCAGGGCCAAGGCGGCATCCGCCTCGAATATCGCCCGCCGCACGCGCCGCACCACCGCGCGTCGAGTCTCGTGCTATACGGCGTTGGCCGCGCACTCAAAAACCCCATTCCAGGCCGCATTGTCGAGCTCGACCGCCGCGCCGGCGGCCTGCGCACCGAGCATCAATTTGCTTGGGCCGGTACGCGCCTTGTGACCGGCCTCGATTTGGATTTTCAGCGCGACGACCGCCGCGAGTTCGCCAACGAGGGCTTGCCCGAGGACGTGCGCGTGGACGACGAGCGCGTATTCGAACTCGTGCAATACGGTGAGGAGCAGATAAATCAAGAGGAACAGGTGCGGAGCTTCGGGCCGTTTGTCTCCTTGGAGCAAGATTTTGGGGCCTCGTTGACTGCGACCGTCGGCGGTCGCTACGACCGCTACCGCTTTGCCGTGGACGACCTCGCGCGCGACATGGGCCAGTTCAGTCCGATGGCGGGCGTGGTGTACCGCCTCGACCCTTTCTCCCGCTGGTACGCCCATGTTGCCACGGCCTTCCAAACGCCCACCACCTCTGAGTTGGGCAACCGGCCCAGCGGGGAGGGCGGCTTCAATCCGGATCTAGGCCCTGAGCGCGTGCTCGGGTTGGAGACGGGATTGCGTCGCCACGTGCGCCGGGCGCGCTTGGATTTGGAGGTGGCCTTGTATCAACTCCAGATCGCCGACGCGCTGATTCCCTTTCAGGTCGAGAGTGAAGACAGCGAGGAGATTTACTTCCGCAACGCCGGCCAAGCGCGCAATCGAGGGTTGGAGCTCTCGCTCTCGGCGGTGCCGCATCCCGGGCTACGGACTACTCTCGCGTACACCTTTGGCGACTATGTTTTTGAGGACTACGAGGTTGAGACCGCTGGTGAACTTGTTCAGCTCGCTGGCAATGAGGTGCCGGGCGTGCCGCGCCACCGGCTCTTCGCCGCGCTGAGTTACGAGAGTCCGCAGGGCCTGTTTACCGAGGTCGAATTAGAGCAGGTCGGCCGCTACTGGGCAAACGATTTCAACGGCCCACCGCCCGGGAGCGAGTCCGCGCCTGACGAGTTTTTCAACCGCGCGTATATGCGGGTGGATCTGCGGTTGGGGATCGACTATCGCACCGCGAGGGCCTTTGTCGCGGTCGAGAACCTGTTTGACACCCAGTACAACGGCTCGGTGGTGCCCAACGCCTTTGGAGGCCGCTTCTTTGAACCTGCTCCAGGCCGTACTTGGCGCTTGGGGCTTAGCGCCGAGGTGGGTCGCTAACGGTACTCTCCGTCTTCCGCAACCGGCACACGAAAAATCCCTCCATTCCCCCCAGCGGCAAAATCCGCTTGGCCCGCTGCACCTGATCGTCAAACGCCTTCCCTCGCCACTCGCTCAAGCCCGGTGCCGCATTGGCAAAAGGCAGCGCGATGTCCTCGACGGTTAGGGCACCGGCGAACTGCCGCAGCACTCGGTTGATGATGGCCTCGTTTTCTTCGGGCGCGAAGGTGCAGGTCGAATAGACCAACACCCCGCCCGGCTTGAGGCATTGCACGGCCGAGTAGCAGAGCCGCCGCTGTTTGCGGCTGGCCTCGGCGATCTTCTTCCCGCTCCAATAGGCATAGGTCTTGGGCGCATCGGCGCGGAACCGTCCTTCGGACGAGCACGGCGCGTCGAGGAGCACGCGGTCGAAGCGCTCTGAGTGGCGACGCCAGATGCGGGTTCCGTCAGCGAGATGGGCTTGCACGTTTTCGGCTCCGTGCCGCGCCAGATTGTCCCGCAGGCGAAAGAAGCGGCCGCGCACGGACTCCACAGCCCAGATGCGTCCTTGATTGCCCATCAGCTCGGCGAGCTGCAAGGTCTTGCTGCCCGGAGCGGCCCCGAGATCGAGAATGCACTCCTCGCTTTGCGGTGACAGGAGCATCGGCGGCACCATGCTGGAGGGGTTTTGGATGTAGAGCCGGCCTTCGCGGTAGGCTGTGCACTCGGTGAGGGCGCGGCGCTGGTCAGCCGGGACGACAAAGGCGTCGGCCTTCCAACTCAATGGCGTCAGCGCGAAGCCCGCAGCCGTTAGATCGGCAACGAGAGCGTCAGGCGTGCCTTTGAGAGAGTTGACGCGGAAGGCCGTAGGCTGCTCGGAGGCCAAGCTCTGCCAGCAGGCGGCAAAGTGCTCGGCCGGAAGTATGGCCTGCAAGCGGGCGCGAAAGGTTTCCGGCAGGGGCACGGAAGCTACCTCGGTGGCACCTCGTCGCCGGTCGGCACGGGGAGGTTGATCCAGTAGCCGCACGGGTCGGTGCCCCGGCAGATGTAACCGTTGGCGCGTTTCTCTTCGCGGGTGCGCACCTCGGGCGGCATGTAGCGCAGCGTCAGGCCGCAGCGGCGGCGCGTGGAGCGGTTGGGGACCGAGCCGTGCAAGAGCAGGTCGGTGTGCAGGGACATCTGGCCGGCGCGCATGGTAAAGGCCACTGGCTCACCGCCCCACTGGAGCGGATCGTGTACGCTCTGTCCCAAGACATTTTGCTCCTCGGCGGTGCTGTGCTCAAAGGGAATCTGCCCGTGCAAATGCGAGCCGGGGACGACGGTCATCGGCCCGGTTTCTTCGTCCACATCGTCGATGGCCAGCCAAGCGGTCACCACCTTGCTCGGGGTCAGCGGCCAGTACGAGGCGTCTTGGTGCCAGACGACTTGTTTTTGTTCGCCCGGCTCCTTGCAAAAGTAGTGGGTCATAACGCTGACGAGGTTGGGGCCGAGGAGGTCTGCGACGTAATCGAGAATGCGCGGCTCGTGCAACAAGTCGTAGATGCCCCGGCAGTGGCGATGCCAGCCGTTGATCGAGTAGCTGTTGTGTCCGTGGGCCTTGGCTTGGTCCATGAGCGCGTCGAAATAGCGGCGATTGGCCGCTGCTTCCTCTGGCGTAAACACGTCCAAGGGGCAGATGTAGCCCTGTTCGTTGAACTGGTGGATCTGGGCGTGGGTGAGCTTTTGGGGGTTGTCGTTGGTCGCGCTGAAAAATTTGAGCACGCGCTCCATGTCGGGGAGGGCGTCGGTGATGGGCATGGCGTTCTCCTGTTGATAGTAGGGTTGATTTCCTATCTTACCTCTAAGCCTTTAGGTCGTAAAGCCCCTTAGATATTTGCTTGCCGAGCAGGACGGCGAAACCCAAGCCACAGGAGACTACGCCATGACCGAGCAAACCCAAGCCGATATTAGGGAACAACAAAGCGAAATGCGGGGAGAATTTAGACAGGTATCAAAGCAGTTAGACCGTTTTGAGGACGCCCACAGGCAAGACATGGCCGAGCTGCGGAAGGTTATAGCCGATGCCAACAAGGAGACCAATAACCGACTAGTTGTCGGAATTTTGGGCATAATGACCATAATCGCCGCTATGTGGGTTCATTTGTCCATTCTTGTGTCTAAAGCCGGAGGCTGAGGAACGCGGTAAGAAAATGACTATGTACAAAGCCGGTGTGATCGGCTGCGGCAATCGCGGTCGCCGCCACGCCGAGGGCTACCAAGCCGCCGCCCAAGTTGCAATCGCCGCCTGTGCCGACCCAGTGGCCGCGGTGCGCGCGTCCTTTGCCGAGGACTTTGCCGTAGCATCCCCGTACGAAGATTACCGCGCCATGCTAGAGCGCGAAGCCCTCGATGTGGTGAGCGTCTGCACGTGGACCGGCCAGCACCGCGAAATGGTCGAAGCCGCGGCCGCAGCCGGCGTCAAAGCCATCCACTGCGAAAAGCCCATGGCCAGCACGTGGGGCGACGCCAAGGCGCTGGCCCAGGCCTGCGCCGACCGCGACGTGCTCCTCACTTTCAGCCACCAGCGCCGCTTTGGTGCCCCGTTTGTCAAGGCCAAACAATTGCTCGACGCAGGGGCCATAGGCGCGCTCCAGCGGCTCGAAGGCGCGTGTTCCAACCTGTTTGATTGGGGCACGCATTGGTTTGACATGTTCTTCTTTTACAACGACGAAGTGCCCGCCGAATGGGTCATGGGCCAGATTGCCGTCGAATCCGAACACGCGGTCTTTGGCGTGCCCTTAGAGAGCAGCGGCCTGTCGTGGGTCCGCTGGCAAAACGGCGTCGAGGGCCTGCTCGGCACGGGGGGCGCGCACGTGCAAGGCCCGCGCAACCGCCTCATCGGCAGCGAGGGCATCATCGAAATCGGCGGCGCGGCGCGCGCACCACTGCGGCTGTTGCGCGTGGGTGCGGCGTGGCAGGACTTTGCGGATGAAGAGATCGCCGATGTCGTCCCGCCAGGTGGCGACACCGTGCTGTCGGTGCTCGACCTGATCGCCTGTCTCGCAAGCGGTGCGGAGCCGCGTCTGTCGGCACGCAAGGCCCTGCAAGCGACCGAACTGATTTTTGCTACCTATGAGTCGAGTCGCCGCCGTGGCCGGGTGTTGCTCCCCCTCGACGTGGACGACTCGGCCCTGATTACCATGCTCGCAGAGGGGCAGATCGGGCCGGGCTAGTAGTTCCCGTGCCGAATGGCCGAGGCTGCAAAGCGAATCTGAAAGCGATAGACGCGCTTTTGCTGGCAGATGATTTCGTGCGTGTGGGGGTCGATGCGGTGGGGGACCTCGACGTGGTTGACATCGACGAGAGCCTGATAGCCGCGCTCGGAAAAGATGTCGATTAGCATAGCTAAGGCCAAAGGGTCGTCAAAGAGCGTGTCCTCGGAGTTGACGAGCGTCATGCCGGTAATGGCATAGCGGGTGACAATGGGCATGAACTTGGAGTTGACTTTGTCGATGACCCGCTGAAACAGCTCGGGATAGTCCTCGTTGTAGATCTCTAGCCGCTTGACCAGTTCTTGGCGGGCGTAGAGCACGAGGCGGCTGGCCGGCATGATGGTGCGGACGCGGTCGAAGGTCTTGTGCGACAGCTCCAGCGAACTCTGGTAGGAAAACTCCTCTTCAATCTCCTGTTGCACCTCGACGAGCGGCTGGCTGGCGTCGATGAAGCGAAAGTGAAAAATGGCGCGCAGCGAGCGCAGTGCTTCAAAGGTCGTTTCCTTGAATACTTGGTAGCGCTTGCGCGCAGCCGCCGGGTCGAGGTCGGTGGCGCGGATCTCGGCGAGCTGGCCGACGCCTGACTCCGTGGTCTTGCGGTTTTGCTCTTGGGCTTCTCGGCCGCGGTGGAGCTGGCGCTCGATGCTGACCTCTTCATCGACGAAGAGCAACACGCTGCGGAAGAGGGGGCGCGGGAAGTTGTGATTGCGGAATTCCTCGCGCAATTCGGTCATCTTGTCGTAGAACAGCTTGAGGCACTCGACCTGCACTTGGGTGCGCGGGAAGCCATCGACGATCACGCCGCGCTCGTATATCGGGTCGAGCAGCTTGTGCAAGAGCAGGTAGGTGACTTCCTCATCGCCGACTAAGCCGCCGGCGTTCTTGATCTGTTGGGCGCGGGGGCTGTCGAGCAAGTTGCTGACTACCACGGCTGCGGCCGTAATGCCCCGCGCCTCGAGGATGAAGGGGGTATTGGTACCCTTGCCGGCGCCGGGTGCGCCGCCGAGCCAGATAATTTCCCCGGGAAAGCAGAGCTTGGCGCGACCGAACTCTTGCTCTAGGTCGCTCCAGACGCTGTCGAAGATCAGGCTGGCGTCCTTGATCTCTAGGTCGATGTGTTTGGATTTGGATTTGCTCGCCATGCGCTTTTGTGGCCGGTTGAGGGTGTCCCTGTGCGACTACAGGCTCAGGCTGCGGAACGGCTCGCGGTTGACCAGCTCTTCTACGACCTGCCCGCCGATCAAGTGCTCTTGGATGATGCGCTCCAGCTTTTCGACGGTCATGGAGTGGTACCAGACGCCTTCGGGATACACCACGACCGTCGGCCCGGACTCGCAGACGCGCAGACAGTCGGCCTTGGTGCGGTGGATGCCGCCGCGGCCCGGATGGCCGTAGCCCAATTCGGACAACCGCTTTTTTAGGTACTCCCAGCAGTCGGCCCCAGTGCCGTCGCTGTGGCACTTGGGCTTGGTGGGGGTGGCGCAGAGAAAGATGTGGCGCTCCACCGGAGTATAGGTCGAATCCGTGGTGTGCTCGCTCATGTTAGGCCTGCCAGTGTTGGTCGAGGGGGCGATGGGTGAAGGGGCGCTGCTGCTGGCCGTCGTACATATCGACGATGTGGCCGTCCCCTTGGAGAATGTACTTGTAGATGACGAGGCCCTCCAGCCCCACCGGGCCGCGGCTATGCAGGCGGTTGGTGCTGATGCCGACCTCGGCCCCTAGCCCGTATTTGAAGCCATCGGCAAAGCGCGTCGAAGCATTGTGAATCACCGACGCTGAATCCACCTCGCGCAAAAAGGTGCGCGCGGCCTCTGGGTCCTCGGTCACGATCGCGTCGGTGTGGTGGCTGCCGTACGCGTTGATGTGCTCGATGGCCTCGGCCGTGCTATCGACGACTTTTACCGCCAGCATCAAGTCTAGGTATTCGGTGGACCAGTCGGATTCGGCGGCCGGCTTGACTTGCCCGTTGGCGTTGGCGAGGGCAATGGCGCGCTCGTCGCCGCGCAGTTCCACGTCCCTTGCGAGTAGCGCCGGCACGGCCCGCGGCAAGAAGGCTGGGGCAATGCCACTGTGGACGAGCAGGGTCTCAGCCGCGTTGCACACGGCCACGTACTGAGTCTTGGCATCGACGGCGATTTGCACGGCCTTGTCTAGATCTGCGCTGGCATCGACGTACACGTGGCAGATTCCGTCGGCGTGGCCCATGACCGGGATTTTGGTGTTGTGCATGATGTATTGCACGAACTCGTTGCTGCCGCGCGGGATAATTAGGTCAATCAGGTCTTCCTCGCCGAGGAGGGCGCGGACTTCCTCGCGGCCGGACAAGAGCGCCATCCACCCCTCTGGCAGGATGCCATGCGTGGCTTGGCACATTACTTCGGCGAGGGTCTGGTTGGTCACGGTGGCCTCGCGCCCTCCCTTGAGCAGGGCGGCATTGCCGGACTTGAGGCACAGGGCGGCGATCTGCACCAAGGCGTCGGGCCGGGATTCAAAGATCACGCCGATCACGCCGATAGGCACGGTCACTCGGTAGAGGTGGAGTCGGTCGTCTAGCTCAGTCGCGCTCTGGGTCTGGCCGAGGGGATCGGGCTGGGCGCAGACGCCGCGCACCATCTCCACTGTGCTGGCGAATTTGCGCCCGCTCAGGTCGAGCCGCTTGAGCAAGGGGGAGGCCAGCCCATCTTGCTCGCCAGCTTTTAGGTCCTCGGCGTTGGCGCCCAAGATGCGCTCGCGATTTGCTTCGAGGGCCGCGGCAATAGCTTCGAGGGCTTGGTTGCGCACCTCTTCGGAAGTTGCGGCGAGGGTGCGCGACGCTGCGCGTGCCGCTTGGGCTTGTTGGCGCACTTGATCGGACATGTCTAACTCTCCTCGGCGGCATGCGCGGTGGCCGCTCCCATGATGGACTGCAAGCTCTGGCTCAGCCGCTGTGGATCCTCGACTGTGCCCTCGCCTAACAATACGAAATCAACCAGAAAATGGGCCCAGTTCGCCAATTGCTCGGAGTCGCGGTCGCGCTTGAGTACGGCGGCCATGTTGCGGATGATCGGGTGTTGGCGATTGATTTCTAGCGTGCGCAGTGATCCTTTGAATTCGCGATCGGTCATTTTCATCAGCCGCTCCATGTTGCGGCTCAAGCCGCCTTGGCTGGCGACTAGCAGGCAGGGGCTGTCGGTCAGCCGCTTGGACTCGACCACGTCCTCGACCCGGCCGGCGAGCTTCTGCTTGAGAAAGGCGAGCAGCTCGATGGCTTCGGCCTTCTGATCGTCGACCCCTTCCAACTTGACCGCATCCTCGTCCAGGTTCAGCTCGGCCGCATCCACGCCCGCAAACTCTTTGTCGGCGAACTTTTGCAGCCCTTGGATGACCCATTCATCGACCGGTTCGTCGAAGTAGAGCACCTCTATGCCGCGCTTGCGGAAGGCCTCCAACAGGGGGCTTTGGGCGATGGCCTCTTTGTTCTCGCCGGCGAGGTAGTAGATCTTGTCCTGCTCGCTCTGCATCCGATCGACGTAGTTCTGCAACGAAATGTAGGGCGTGTCGTCGTCGGCTAGCGAGGAGCGGTAGCGCAGGAGCTTGGCGAGCTGGGCTTGGTGCGCGGCATCGGTGGCCACGCCCTCTTTGAGGATGGTGCCGCAGGCGTGCCAAAAGGCCATGTACTGCTCTTCATCCTTCTTCGCCATTCCCTCCAACATGCCGATGATGCGCCGGACTAAGGTGGCGCGGATTTTGGTGATGATGGGATTTTGCTGGAGGGTTTCGCGCGAGACGTTGAGCGGCAGGTCGTCGCAGTCAACCACGCCGCGCACAAAGCGCAGCCACAGCGGCAAAAGCTCCTTGCAGTCGTCTTGGATAAAAACCCGTGCGACGTGCAGGTTGAGCGAGATCGTCGGCTCTGCGTGCAGCCATTGGACCGGTGCGCGCTTGGGAATGTAGAGCACGGCGTAGAATTGGATCGGCACATCCACGACGATGTGCTCGGACGCGAGTGGCTCGTCGGGGTCGCCGGTCAGGTGCGTGTAAAACTCGTTGTATTGTTCGGGAGTAATTTCGTTGCGCGGCCGGGTCCACAGCGCGGCCGTGTCGTTGACCTGTTTGCCGGCGACCTTGATGGGGTACGCGACAAAATCCGAGTGCTTGCGGATGATGGCCTCTAGCTGGTGGGCATCGAGAAATTCCTCGCAGTCCGAACGGATGTAGAGCTTGATCTCGGTGCCGCGGTCGGCCTTGTCGGCGTGGGATAGGGTGTAGGCCCCGTCGCCGGTGGATTCCCACAGCACCCCGTCGGCTTCTGGGTCGGCCGAGCGCGTGGTGAGCACCACTCGGTCGGCCACCATGAAGACCGAGTAGAAGCCCACCCCGAATTGGCCGATCAGTTTGAGCTTCTCTTGCTCATCGTCGGCGTCGGCCAGCTTGGCGGTAAACTCAGCCGAGCCGGAGCGGGCAATGGTGCCGATATTCTCATTGACCTCGTCGCGGGTCATGCCGATCCCCCGGTCGCGGATGGTCAGGGTCTTGTTGCTGCTCGACACCTCGAGCTCAATGTCCAATTCGGCGTCGGGGTCGCGGATATTGCGGTCGGTCAGCGAGCGGTGGTGAATTTTGTCCAGCGCGTCTGAGGCATTGGAGATCAGCTCGCGCAAGAAAATTTCTTTTTGGGTGTACAGCGAATGGACCAGCAGGTGCAGTACCTGTTGGACCTCGGTTTGAAAAGCCCGTTTTTCGACTTGTGGATTTTCGGTGTGGACGTCTTCGGACATCGCGTTGTGGCTCCTTTGGCGATTGCGTTGACAAAACCGAAAATGTAAGGAAGATCATCTACAAAGCAAGTTCGGCCTGCGCCCTTGTAGCGAGGGCTGGACGGACTATTTTCTGGGCCACGTGCAAACCTACGACCTAATTATCGTCGGCGGCGGTCCGGCTGGTGCCACGGCCGCGCTGTATGCGCAGCGTCACGGGCTGGCGGCTCTGCTGCTGGACAAGCAGTGCTTCCCCCGCGACAAGATCTGCGGCGACGCCCTCTCTGGCAAGACGGTGGCCATCCTCCACGATCTGGGGCTTTTCGAGGAGGTGTGCAATCTGCCTGGGGCGACCGTTGCCCGTATTGTCTTCGGCAGCCCAGACGCGACCGCCGCGTCCATTGACCTGAGCAGCTACGATCTGCACAACGCCCTGACTGGTCGGGTGCTGCCGATGGAGGGCTTTGTCATCCGCCGCGAGGTCTTCGACGACTTTCTCTTTGCCAAGGCGCAGGCCGCAGCCGCCCATACCGTAGAGGGTTTTAACGTGCGCGATCTCCTGAGAGAAGGCGAGCAGGTCTGCGGGGTGCGGGGGCGTACAGCCGATGGCACGCGCTTGGAATTTCGCGCGCCCTTGGTGTTAGGGTGCGATGGCTTTAATTCGATCGTCGCCCGCAAGAGCGGATTATACCGCCACGAGGGCCGCGATTGGATGGTGGCTCTGCGGCAGTACTTCGGGGGCGTGGCGGACCTGAGCGATCAGATAGAATTGCACTTTATAGACGAGGTGCGGCCCGGGTATTTTTGGATCTTTCCTTTAGAGGGCAACCGCGCCAATGTCGGCATCGGCATGGATCACCGAGATATCAAGGCGCGCGGCATCGATCTCAAGGACGCGCTCGCAGCCGCAGTGGCGAGTACGACCTTTGGCGCGCGCTTTCGCGACGCCCGTCCCCTCGAAGCCCCGGTCGGCTGGAACTTGCCGGTTGGCTCGCGGCGGCGACCGGCGCACGGCAACGGCTTTTTGCTCTTGGGCGACGCAGCCGGCCTGATTGACCCGTTCACGGGCGAGGGCATTGGCAATGCTCTGTACTCGGCCCGCTTTGCCGTGGAGACTGCAACTCAGGCCCGGGAGGCGGGGGATTATTCGGCTGGCTTTTTGCGGCGCTACGAGGATCGGCTGTGGGATGCGCTGGGCAGCGAGCTGAAGCTGAGCACCAAGCTGCACAATTTGGGCTGCTGGCCCTATCTGATGAACTTGGTCATTCGCAAGGCCGCCAAAAACGCCGAGGTCAGCGACCTGATCTGCGGCATGATGGCCGACGCCGTGCCGCGCAAGGTGTTGACCAACCCGCTGTTTTACCTCCGGTTGCTGTGGAAGTAGGCACGGTCTCAGAACGCCTTGGTCGGCCCACTCCCGCGCTCTCGCACGGGGACCGGACGGCCTTGTCCGCTCAGCCGCTCGTTGCGATTGCGACTATGCACCAAGAGATATACCTTCGTTGCGCATAAATAGCATCTAGCGGCCGTTACCCGAACTACTTGTTCGGGTGCAAGCAGTTATAGGACATGAGAAACAAACACTGTGACTTCATAGTTCTCCAATTGAGATGAAAATCCGGCACAGAGCTTACGCCTATATCACCAACGGGAGCCGCCTGCTCCTCTTTACTCAACCCGAGGCACCGGAAGCTGGCATTCAAGTTCCAGCCGGAACGATTGAGCCCGGAGAGAATCCCCAGGATGCCGTGATGCGGGAAGCAGAAGAGGAAACCGGGTTGTCCGATCTCAGATATGAGCAGTTCCTGGCCCAGGATACCCGGGACATGCGGGATTGCGGGACCGATGAACTACAGTACCGCTGGTTCTTTCATTTGTCTGTAGAAGGACCAACAAAGGACAACTGGTGCCATGGAGAATACGCGGAGGACGGATCGATAGTCCATCCATTCGATTTCTTTTGGGCCGATGTCAGAGCACTTCCCAAACTTGTCGCCAATTATGACGACAAGATCGACTTACTGCTACATTTAATGGAAGCTCGTAAGTAGAACACACGTCCTATAACGGCTCGGCTCGCGCTGCGCCGCCCTTCAGGCGGCTTGGCCTACGGGCAACTCGCTTCTTGGGTTCGCAAACCGTGAAAACGTTAAATGACATGGGTCTTATGTGAGAGGAAATGAGTTTTGAGCGTTCGCCTTGAATTCGAGCAGGTGCTTCCTTCCGATGAGAATAGGTTTCGGCCACTGGTTGATGCCTACTGGTTGGAGACAATGCCAACTGCTGATACAGTACGTTCATCGGATCGCCGCGATGTGTATTTCGCAGATCGGTTTCCCCTTTCCAGTCCGGAACCAAGGATTTTCTGGTGCCTCAGCGAAGGGTCCCCAGTTGGATTTGTTTCATTTTCAATTAGTGGCACTAGCGCGAAGATCAATGACTTCTACGTTATTCCTGCGCAACGCCGGGAGGGCATTGGGTCATTCCTTGTACAAGCCGTAACGGAAATCACCGACGGCTTGGGTATCGATCGGATTGACTTGAATGTACGCCGCGACAATCCGAGCGCCCTGACGTTCTGGAAGTCCCAAGGCTTCATGATCGGACATCACGAATTGACTCAATATAGAGATCCGCACAAACGCATTGGATTTCGGGGAGCTCTCTCATCGGACTTCGCCGAGGAGGTTTAGCCCGTTATATCTTGCCGCGGATTGGCCCACGTCATTTAACAGCGCAGTTTACGCTGCGGCACATTCGCGGATTGGCCCTTCGGGCAACCCCCTCCGGGGGTTCGCAAACCGGAGAACCGTTATGTGAAATGAATTTTAGGCAATCCTCGAACGCAGGTTGACGTTGATAGTCCAAGATCTACCAGATCCGGTCCAAGCCCATCTGAAGGGTTTCGCCTCAAATGGCGACAACCTCAGGACTGAATCGTGCGCCGATGTATTCTCATTTACTCACCCGAGCAAGCAGAGTTTGTTCCTCAAAATCAGAGATGCGCTCGCTGCGCCGCAAGAATCTGATCTTCGCGCCGAAAAAGCGGCGATGTCTTGGTTGCACGACAAACTGAGTGTGCCTAGCGTGGTCTGCTTCCACGAGGAAAACAATACTCAGTATCTGCTGATGACCCGAATCGCTGGCGTCTCTGGTGTCCACGAAGACGCCAAGACAGATACCCCAGGTCTAATACGTATGTTCGCTCATGGACTTCGCGAGATTCACGCAATTCCAGTTGATTCGTGCCCATTGGATTGGCGCTTTGAACGCTATTTTGCGTGGGCGACAGACCTGATTGATTCAGGAGTGCTGGATGGTCAGATCCCCAAAGGCGGCACTAGAAATGTCCTGCGGGATGAACTGGCAAGCATACGAGCCGACCTGCCGCCAGAAGACGTGGTGTTCACCCACGGGGATTATTGCCTTCCCAACGTCATGATCGTCAATGGCCACCTGAGTGGCTACATTGATTGGGGTTATGCAGGAATAGGAGATCGCTATCTCGACTTTGTCGCCGCGTACAACACGATTCGCAGAAATCTGGGTGGTGAGTGGGTTCCCTTGTTTTTCCGGGAGTATGGGCAAGAATTGGATCAGGCCAAGTTGAGCGTGTATCAAAGGATCCATGACTTCGTAGACTAAGAGGGAAATAGTGCACTTCACATAACACGTCCGTGCCTGGCTTCGCGGTTCGGGCATGGCGAAAACGTTAGCTGAAATTGAATCAGAAATGCAGAGAATAATGTGATATAGCAATCCTAAATCATTCATAAGATAATCCGCAGATGGACGCAGATGGACACAGAATAGTATGCACAAGACGATCCGCAGCTCTAATCGTTCAAGTCATTCAGGATTGCTATATGTCGCTGGGAAAGGTCACTTGTTTTATAACGCGTAGCTTGGACGGTCGAAGATCCCGTGTCCCAACGGGACTGATACCATGGGAATCGATGAGGTGGCAGATTCTGAATATGACAAGGTAGGTGATTTCTATCTCAACTGGCTGGATAGGAATGTTCCGGATAGGAATAGGCGTATCCAGCCCTCGGTAGAAGTCATGCTGACTATGCTGGGCGATGTCCAAGGGACCAGTATATGTGACTTGGGATGCGGTGAAGGGTATCTGTCTCGCATCCTAGCGAGTCGAGGTGCTCTCGTTACGGGTGTTGATATTTCACAGATGCTGCTGCGGCATGCAAAGGAGCATTCTGCTGACCACGGCATCACCTATGTCCTGGACGATGCACAATCGCTGAATCAGGTGTCCGACGCCAGCATGGATGCCGTTACTTGCAACATGGCACTCATGGATATCCCTGACCTAACGGCAACATTGTTCAATGTCCGTCGGATACTTCTCGACAATGGCAAGTTCATCTTCACAATTCTTCATCCGTGCCTTTTCCCTCCGTTCAATGCAGAGAATCCACAGGAGGAGTTTGACGAAGAGGGAAATTTCAAGGCATTGCGTGTTTCACGGTATGGCCTTGAAGGCAAATGGTACTCGGATGGAATCGGGATGTGTGGCACGCTTGGTAGCCACCACCGAACGCTTTCAACGTACTTCAATACCTTGATCAGAAGTGGATTCCAACTTGCCGAGATCTCTGAACCGCTTGATTCTGTAGCAGACTTGGTGGAGAGGCGTCGAGAAAGCATAGTGCCGACACTCTTGATTGCCAAGGCAATCGCCCTGCCATCATAGGCGTTTGCGTGTCATGGGAATTCTAATGCCCCGCCCTGATCTCAGAACTACTTTCAATACCATTGCCTCGCTCTATGACGTCCGGAATCGATAGGAGCGGAAAAATCCTGGAAGTCGGGTGTGGAATCGGACAGGCTTCGAGATTATTTGCTACCCTCGGTTGCGAAATGACCTGTTTGGATATTGGCCAAGATTTGATCGAGGTTGCGCGGGCGCGACTCAACAACTACAAGAACGTTCGCTTCGTCCTGTGTCCTTTCGCAGATTGGGACTCGGCTAGCAAGTTTGACCTTGTGATCTCCGCGACTGCATTCCGCTGGGTGAGTCCAAGAGTCAGATTCATTAGAGCCCGTGACACCCTGAAGGCTAGGGGATCATTGGCCATCTTCTCCAACCAACACGTAAGAAAAGACGAAGGTTTCTTTGCGGAAGTCCAGGAAGTTTATAGCAAGCATTATGTAGTTTCAGATTCCCCTCGGGATCCCAGTACTCCGACGACATCAGAGTCCCCAGAACCTGGAACTACTGCTTTTGCCGATCCTATCCACCGAGTGTACGCATGGACAGCGAACTATTCTGCGGAACAGTACATCAAACTCATTGGCACCTATTCTGACCATATCGCGCTGCCCGAATTCAATCGCACGCATCTATTTGACGGCATCGCTGACCTGATAAACAAGAACTACGGAGGATCGATCACCAAGCACTACGAAACTGCTTTGGCATTTCGCAGGAAGAAAGCCTGATTGAAGTTTAGAGCGAACTGCGGCGGCTTGGCCTTGGCAATCCCTTCGGGGTTCGCAAACCCTGAAACGTTACAGGAACGTGAAGCCATAAAGCACAGATGCTTATTAGGAACGGAAACGGTCGTAAAGAAGGGCGGCAACGGGGTATTTATAGATACATAGTTTCAATGATATCTATTTTGTGCTTCACCAGCGGCGTTATGGCCGATGCTCCCAAGATTGGCTTTTGGGAAAAGCAGCGTAAGGGAGCTAATCAGCAAAACGAGCGACATCGTCCTGAGTGGTACAGGGCGGCAGGTGAACTGGGACTGGATTATGTTCGGATTTTACCCGATGCATGGCCCGCCGATAATAGAGACTTCCTAATCGGCAACGCAGATAATTTCGCAGCAATCAATGAGACCGATCTAGCCCTGTTGGTAGAAGCACTCAATGAAGCCGAGAGCAATGGTATCAAAGTTGTCCTTGCGATGGCCAGCTTGCCCGGTGGACGCTGGAAGCAGCTGAATGAGAACCAAGATGATGGCCGGCTCTGGCGTGACGAAAGCTACCATAAGCAAGCCTTCAATTTCTGGCGTCAGTTAGCAATGCGTTTGGAAAAGCATCCTGCAATCGTGGCTTACAACCCTCTCAATGAACCACATCCAGAGAAGGTATTCGGTTTTGCAGAACCGGACGAGAATTTCAGCCAATGGTTTCAGGACATCCAGAATACGCCAGCTGACCTCAACCGATTTAACCAGCGGATGGTCGAATCCATCCGTTCAGTAGACGCAGATACGCCCATCATGCTCGATGGCTGGTTCTATGCCGCTCCTCAAGCGTTCGACTTCAATCGCCCTGTAGATGATGACAAAGTGTTGTACGCTTTTCACAACCCCGGTCCGTGGCAGATGGTGACTTATCGAGCCAATAAGGACCGGTACGCCTATCCAGACCGAGTTCCGAAGTGGTGGAACGGTCCTATAGAGTCGTGGACTATCGATCGTCTTGCGGAGGAGATCAACGCGGTGCAGCGGTTTTCTGAGCGATATGAGATACCTTCTCACCGAATCATAGCTTCAGAATTCTGGTACGACCGCCGGCTCGAAGGCGCTGCGGCCTACCTGAGCGACCTAATAGAAATCTATAACAGCCAAGGTTGGCATTGGTCGTTTTACGCCTTTCGCGGTGATGGATCATGGACGGGGTTAGATTATGAAATCGCATCGAGTCACAAGATGGGTTGGCATTATTGGCAAGCTGTCGAACAGGGCAAAGATCCCGAGCAATTCAAGCCACGAGGAATGAACCCCTTGTGGAAAATACTACAACGCCAGTTTCGCAAAAACAGTAAGAGTCATGACTTCATTCCCCCGTGATCGAGAATCTACGTCACCGATGGTGACGACTGAGGAAGCTTCAGACATTCTCTGGAAGCACTGGGGTGTCGCAGCCGTTCAAGTAGAAACGCCCACTTCCAGGAACGTCCATTTTGTGCGCAGCGCGCAAGGAAATTCTGTTCTTCGCACCAATCCAGGGTGGGATGGTCCCTCGCCGCCAGAGTTGATCGTTCGATTTGTGGACCACCTTTCATCTTCGAGAGCACCAGTTCCCAAGATTGTACCAACCCTTAACGGCGAATTCTCAGTTCCATATCGGGACTATACAGTCTCCTTGGAGAGCCTACTTCCAGGCCAGCCGTTAGATTCTCGCCATCTCGACTATCTGAAGAAGACGGGCAAGGTTCTTGCGAGCATTCATAATGCTGCCGGATTATTTCAGGAACAGCCAGTGCGCGAGCGACCTGTCCGCCGCTGGGCGCAAGATCGACTTTCCAGCGCGCTCGGTCGGCTTGATACGGAAATCGCACAGCCAGTGTACGAATTAGCGCAACTACTGGAAAACAGCCATGCAACGGCTCTTGACGCAAGCGTCCCTTGGATCCTTTGCCATTGGGATGTTCGTGCAGGTAATGTGATCGGGGCCGGCACTGGCTGTGTCGCGTTCACGGATTTCAGCAGCGGGGAGTTTTCTCCAGCTTTGGTGGATCTTGTCATGACGCGTCACCAGTGGTTAATGGGGGATCTTATGGGTGAATCTAGACCGCTGAATGTTGCGGAAGCGAGGGAGATATTGCTTGGCTATCACGAGGGGAGAGCTCTATCTCAGTCGGAAATAAGAGCGTTCCGGTGGTTTGGGCAGCCTACTATGCAGATAGACTCAGCTTCCTCTACCGAAAGTGGGGTTCTAAAATCACAGATCCTCCATTCTCGACTTTTGATATCCACGGTGAGTTGATGCGCCTACCACACCGAGGAATCGAGATGGGAGACGAATTGCTGGAGAGTGCCGGGATCTCCCACAGCCTATAACACCGTGTTTGCACTGTGGCGCTTCGCGCCTTGGCCTCCGGCAACCCCTCGACAAGCTTGGGGTTCGGGCACGGCGAGAACGTTATCCGCAATGGAAAAAACCAACTCATAAAAGCCTCTGAGGGAATGCCTTGATCGACATGAATGGCCCTGCATACGATAGTGGTGCCCCCAACGAAGTGCTGAATGCCGCCAGCAAACACCATCTGTGGACGGGCAAGGGAGGTCTGTCGGTCAAGTCATTCTCAAATGGCACGGCAAAGTATGAGATCGACAATCACGCGATCGAAGTCGATGAGCATTCATATCTGATTCTGAATTACGGACAGGAATACACGGTATCTATCGACTCTCCTTCGATTGTTGGGTCATTTTGTGTCTTCTTCAGGGATGGATTTGCTGAGGAGGTCTACGCATCCATCAATTCTAGAGCTATCAAGCTTCTTGATGATCCAGCACGTCAGTCGCGCCGGTTGGAATTCTTCCAGACCACTCGCCCGCAGGATCGCGTTCTGACTCCGACTCTGAGCCGGTTCAGATCAGAGTACTCACTGCGAAGTGAAGAGCTTGGATGGGTCGAGGAGCAGATGCACGCGGTGATGGTTGGACTTCTGAGTGCACATCATCAGGTTTTGAAGGAAGTAGAGACAGTTGAGGCCGTTCGTGCGGCGACGCGAAAGGAGCTTTACCGTCGCATCCACATGGCTCGCGACTATATCTGTTCCTCCCTCTCGGAGCCGATCTCCCTCGATGCGATGGCTAAGGTGGCGTGTCTCTCCTCGAATCACTTCCTGCGGACATTTCGCCAGATAGTCGGTCAGAGCCCACACCAGTATCTTGTTATGAAGCGACTGGAGCGAGCCGCCAGGCTATTGGAGACTACAGATCGGACTGTGACAGAGATTGCCCTAGAAATCGGATTCGCAAGCCTTGGTTCATTCAGTTGGCTTTTTCGGCGGCACTATGGTCTCTCGCCGAGACAATTCCGCAGAACAAAAAGGTGATTTCAGAGAAGTCTGCGGCCGAGGAATTCTGTAGTTTAGGTTCGTAGGAGCAGCTATTGAACCCACACCACAGGAGGTCCAGAATGACGCAGCATAGTGGATTCGGTCTATCGACCATAGGGCAAATATCTGTCACCGTGAAGGAACTCGACAGGGCAGTTACCTTCTACCGAGATCAACTGGAAATGCAGTTCCTGTTTCGGGTGCCGAACATGGCGTTCTTTGATTGCTCAGGCGTACGCCTCATGTTGAGTATCCCGGAGGGGCAGTCTGATGATATCCATTCCTCTGTTCTGTATTACAGAGTTGACGACATCCATGACGCCTACCGGGTTTTGAAGGGTAGGAACGTGCCATTCGATGGAGGGCCTCACAAGATTGCTGATCTTCAAGACCACGAGTTGTGGATGGCGTTCTTTCGAGATAGCGAGATGAACATCCTTGCACTCATGGCTGAGAGGCCCCACGACGAATAGCCTCAGATGAGGTGCTGATTGGATCGAATAGCGACCTATTACAACAGAAAGAACGAGAGCCAACGTCTCTTCAGTGGCCGGGGCGAGCTAGAATTCCTCCGCACTAAACAGATCATAGAGCAGTTTCTCCCCGATGAAACTGGTTTGTCGATAGTAGACGTTGGTGGAGGATCTGGACCGTACGCGTTCTGGCTTGCCGAGAAGGGGCACAAGGTCGCCTTGTTTGATTTGATGCCTAACCACGTTGAAGAGGCCGTGTCGATCAACAAGAAAGCGCCAAATCCGCTCTCTCGGATCGAAACTGCCGATGTACGATCTCTCGAACTTGAGTCTCAGCAGTATGATGTAGTCCTACTTTTGGGACCCATGTACCATCTCACCGATGCAAACGAGCGCAGCCTAGTGCTACGGAAGGTCGCCGATTGGCTTGCCCCCAACGGGGTCGGGTATGTGGCATATATCTCGAGGTTTGGGTCGATGTTCGATGGTTTCATAAGTGGCTTATTTGAGGATCCGGAATATCTGGATATTGTGCGGCAAGACTTAGAAACAGGTGTCCACCGTCCCAACAAGGACAATACCAGATACTTTACTGATGCCTATTTCCACCACCCGGATGAGATCGAACGGGAAGCTGAGGAGGCACATTTACAGATTGTGGATCACATCGCCGTCGAGGGTGTGGCGTGGTTTTGGCAGAATTTTGATCAAATTTGGTCGGATCCGCGACAACGGGCTATCATGCTCGAGATGATAGACCGAACCGATCGAGATCGCTCTCTCTTGGGTGCGAGTGGCCACATTCTTCTTGTTGTGAAGAGGCGGGACATCGAATAACAGCATGGTTCGCGCTGCGGTGCCTGTAGCGTCTTGGCCTCCGGCAACCCGCTGTTCTACCTCCGGCTGCTGCGGAAGTGGTCTTAGATCGTCGTCGCCAAAAACCCTCCGTCAACGCGGATGTCCGTGCCGGTGACGAAGCCGCTGGCCGCGTCCGATGCGAGGAACACCGCTGCGCCGACCAGTTCCTCGGGGCGGCCAAAGCGGTTCATGGGCGTGTGGGAGAGGATTTGTTGGCCGCGTTCGGTTGGGGTGCCGTCGTCTTCAAAGAGCAAGCGGCGGTTTTGCTCGGCGGGGAAAAAGCCCGGGGTGATGGAGTTGACCCGCACGCCTTTGTCGGCCCACTCGCGCGCTCTCGCACTAGGACCGGACGGCTTTGTCGGCTCGTATCCGGTCGCTCGTTGCGATTGCGACTATGCACCAAGAGACGTACCTTCGTTTCGCATAAATAGCATATAACTGTATTTGCTCGGAGTTATAGAAAATGCACTATAGAACAGCAATGGATCAAGATCAAGATCAGCTATTAACTCTTGTAAAGAAATTCGCCTCAAGTTTTGAGATCGACGCACATTCCTTTGAAACTTCCTTCTCGCGATTGATCAAAGATGAGAATGTTGATCTGATAGTGGCAGAATCCGAATCCGATCTTAAGGGCTATGTTCTGGTGTTTCACCACCTGACCTTTTTTGCCAATGGTCCTGTGAGTTGGGTCGAGGAATTATTCGTAGAAGATGAATGCCGGAAGCAAGGCATAGGTAGAAGACTCATGGAGATTGCTGAGAAGAAAGCTAAGGAGAGAAATTCAAGATTGATCGCGTTGGCAACTCGAAGGGCTGAAGCGTTTTACAAGGCAATTGGCTATGAAGCATCAGCTACATATTTCAGAAAATTTCCATGATTAAGCTTCTGTGATCGAAGCTCAGATCGTCGTCGCCAAAAACCTCCGTCAACGCGGATGTCCGAGACCATATTCCTAGCCGCCTGATAACCTAGTGCAGAGCAGCATCTAGCGTTGCTTCAACCGGGGGTGGGAATTCGATCTTGTAAAAGCGGTCGGCATCAAATGCGTAATCTTCGCCACTTTCATCCACCATGCGAATGTACCCGTGCGCAGCGGCCTCCCGATCGGGAAGTACGCGATACACTTTTCCGACTTCAAGAGAAGCCTCATAGCCCTCGTTGTTGAGACAAATCGCAAACTGTGATGTTTTTTTCTTCACTGTAAAGCGTGGCGTCTCGCCGCTCTTTAGATCGTCGTCGCCAAAAACCCTCCGTCAACGCGGATGTCCGTGCCGGTGACGAAGCCGCTGGCCGCGTCCGATGCGAGGAACACCGCTGCGCCGACCAGTTCCTCGGGGCGGCCAAAGCGGTCCATGGGGGTGTGGGAGAGGATTTGTTGGCCGCGTTCGGTTGGGGTGCCGTCGTCTTCAAAGAGCAAGCGGCGGTTTTGCTCGGCGGGGAAGAAGCCCGGGGTAATGGAGTTGACCCGCACGCCTTTGTCAGCCCACTCCCGCGAGAGGAATTGCGTTAGGTTCAATACAGCCGCTTTAGCCGCTGAGTACGCCACCACCCGCGAAACCGGCAGGTGGGCGGCAACCGAGGCGATGTTGATGATGCTGCCCCGGCCCCGTGCGACCATGGCCGACCCGAATTCTTGGCAGGGCAACAGCGCGCCAGCCCCCAAGTTCAGGTCGAAACAGCGCTGCCAATCGTCGGTTGTTATCGCGGCAAAGTCTAGGTCGTCGTTCAGGGTCACCTGCGGCTGATTGCCGCCGGCTGCGTTGAGCAGCACATTGACGGGACCCAATGCCGCGACGACCGCTTCATGGGCTGCCTTGAGCGACGCTTTGTCCGTGGCGTCGCAGGCGGCGAAAACGCCCGTGCCTCCTGCTGCCTCTATCGCCGCTACTCGCTTATGCCCCCGGTCGTGGTCTCGTCCCAACACTGCTACAGAGGCTCCGGCCTCGGCCAATCCCTGGGCCATCGCTCCGCCCAATACGCCGGTCCCACCGATAACTGCCGCTACTTCGCCGCGCAAATTCCATTGACTCATTTCAATACCCCAGTGCTTTAGATAACAGTCCAATAGTGCCACCGAACACATTGCCCCAGACGATTAGCCAGCCCAAGTGTTCGCGGATTACTTCCTCCATCATCTCCTTGACCCGGTCGGGTGTCAGTTCCTCTAGCTTGGTCTCCAACAGTCCGTCAACCTGCGCCCGCATCGCTTTGACTTCTGTACCCGCTCCGCCGGCCAAAAGCGGCGCAATCTCGCTCCCGAACCCGATCACGAACTGCTTGACCAGCGGCTTGACCGTCTGCGTCCCCACCAACTGGATCATCATTCCTTGCGGCGATTCTGCCAACTCTTCGAGTTTGCGGTCGATGATCGCGTCAACTTCATCGGACGCTAGCACCGTTTGCACCTTTTCCCCGACATCCTCGCCGGCCATCTGCTCGGCGAAGAATCGCTCTAGATATTCCTCGTCGAAGAAGTAGCGCATGATGGCGTCTTTGACCGCTTCCCTGATGGCGCGAAACCGCGCTGGAATCACCCCGGATCCGTACAGCAGGGGCACGCGGTCGAAGAGCATCTTTACTGCCAACCAATTGGTCGCCCCGCCGGCAAATCCAAACAATCCAACCGCCAACACCCACTCGCTGCCGCCGACGCCCTCAACGCGCCCCCAGAGGCCCGCCACCAACAGGGCGAGCGAAATCAGGTTGCTGACGTTGCCCTTTTCCCAACGCGCTTTCTGCATAGAAGTTACCGCGCCGTCTTCGTCTTCTGCTTGTCTTCGTGCCGTTCGATCCCCAACTGAATCAACCGGTCAATCAACGCCCCGTAGCTCACCCCGCTCGCCTCCCACAGCTTGGGATACATGCTAATGGGCGTAAACCCCGGCATGGTGTTGATCTCGTTGACAAAGATCGCTTCGTCGCTTTCGCGCACGAAAAAATCTACCCGCGCCAACCCCCAGGCTTCCACCGCCTGAAAGGCCCGGATGCCCATTTCGCGCACGGCCTCTTGGGTGGCCGGCGAGATGCGCGCAGGAATAATTAGATCGGAGTTGTCGTCGATGTATTTGGCGTTGTAGTCGTAAAAGTCATTGCCCGGCACGATCTCGCCGGCTATGGACGCTTCTGGCGACTCGTTGCCCAAGATCGCCACCTCGACTTCGCGGCAGCCGCTCGCTTCGGCCTCGACCACGACCTTGTAATCGTATTGTGCTGCTTCGTCGATGGCCTGCTCCAGTTCGGCACCATCGCGGGCCTTGCTCACCCCGACGCTCGAACCAAGATTCACCGGCTTGACGAAGACGGGGTAGGCCAGCGCGGCTTCGATCCCGGCCCGCACTCCAGCGCGGTCCTTTTCCCAACGGCTGCGCCGCACCACCTGATAGTCCACCTGCGGCAGTCCCTCGGCCTTGAAAGCCCGCTTCATCATCTCCTTGTCCATGCCCACGGCCGAGCCGACGACCCCGGCCCCCACATACGCTATATTGGCGAGCTCCATCAGGCCCTGCATAGTGCCGTCCTCGCCGTAGGGGCCGTGCAGGAGGGGGAAGATCACGTCGAGGGTTTGGTCCTGCCCATCGCCTTGCTGCGCCACGAGCGTGCGCGTCCCCAGATAGTCCAGCGCTACCGGCGTTAGCCCATCCTCGTGGACCTGACTAGACGCCAGAAGCTGCTGCGTGTCCGTTGCGGACAGCCAGAGCCCTTCCTTGGAGATGCCGATCATCACCAGCTCGTACTTGTCCTTGTCGATGGCTTCCAACATCGAGCGCGCCGAAATCACCGAGACTTCATGCTCGGCCGAGCGCCCACCGCAGAGCACTCCGAGGCGTATCTTGCGACCCATGTATTGCTGTTCCTTTAGTTAAGTTGCGAGTAGAGTTCCCCCTTCCAAAATATAGAAGGGATGCTGAAAACTGTCGAGGAATGGCAACTTGCTCCTGCTGCGCGAATTGCGTACCTCTTTCCGCGTCTCCATATCTAACCCTACTGCCGTGAGGAGCGAAACCCGTGAAATACCGCTATGCCGAAATGATTTGGAACGAGACTCGGGACGCCGCCGCCGCGGGCCGCGTCGCCGTGCTGCCCGTCGCTACCCACGAAGACCACGGCCCGCATCTGCCGGTGGATACGGACGTGGTGCTGTGCCACGGCATCTGCGAGCGCGCCGTCGCCCGCATCCCAGAAGAAGCGGTGCTCGCTCCGCCCGTCACCCACGGCTACAGCCCGCACCACATGGATTTCCACGGCACCCTGACCATTACGTGGGACACCTTTATCCGCTACGTCAAGGACGTGTGTTGCAGCTTGGCCCACCACGGCTTTGAGCGCATCCTCATCGTCAATGGCCACGGCTCCAACACCTCGCCGCTCGACCTAGCGGCCCGTCTCACCGTCCTCGAATACGAGGGCCAGATCCTCTGCGCCTCGGTCAATCACTGGGATATACGCCGCGCCAAGACCGTGGGCAACGAACTGCGCGACTCGGACTACGGCGGCACCTCGCACGCTGGAGAATACGAGACCTCGCTCTATCTCGCGCTCAAGCCGGAACTCGTCGAAATGGACAAGGCCGTTGACGAGCGCTCGCCCTTGTCGTCCAGCTTTCGCACCGACCTGTTGGCTGGCACGCATCCCGAGGGATCGGGCGCGCGGCTGATACCCTACTGGAGTCAGCAGACGGCCAGCGGGGTGATGGGCGACGCGACCAAAGCCACCAAGGAAAAGGGCGAGAAATTTTTAGCAGCGGCAACTGAGGGGCTTGTAGAGCTAATCCGCGAGCTGAAGAATCAGCCGATCCTGCCGCGCCGCGACCAGCATTGACGAGAACCGTTGGAATTTTAAGTGCGACGCGCACATTGGAACCACTGCGAATAAGGAGCGAGTGACATGAACCGTTGGCATTTTAAGTTGTGGCATGTTCTTGTGCTGTACGGCGCGGCATTAACCATCGGTGCTGTGACAGTATGGATATGGATGTCTGCATCCCTGGCGGACTCACGCGCATTGAACATACTCGTTATGCTCCTCGTATCTGCTAATATGTTTTACCAAGCGCGAAGGAAGAAAGCGACGACGCAAGGAACGAGTGACATGAGCCGTTGGCATTTTAAGTTGTGGCATGTTCTTGTGCTGTACGGCGCGGCGTTACTCATCGGAATTATAGCGACCTTGCCGTCCTTGTCCGTTGAGAACTTACTAGGCGGCAAAGTTGCGATCATACTTGCGATGCTCATTATCTCTGCGAATCTATTTTATCGTGCGCAAAAGAAAAACGCGATGGACGCGGGTTGACCTTTCCCATTACCTAATCAGGAGTTTCCTATGACCGAACAAGAAATGCTCGCCGAGCTGAGAAACTTTGATACGCCCTCGATCACCAATGTCGTCGCTACCTATCCAGGCGATCCCTTGTGCTTGGGGCTATACAATCCCTGGAGTGAAAACTGGTACACCGACCAGTCGCTGCGCTGCATGTATCCCGAGCTCGGCCCTACCGTCGGCTACGCGGTCACCTGCACCTATGGCCTGCCTGACCCCAATTACAACGGCGTTGGCTTCATGGACGTTCTCGACGCCCTCGACGCCTCGCCTAAGCCGACGATCTTCGTCTTCCAGCAGAAGTTTCCGCCCGAAATCGAGGGCAAGATCGGCTTGGCTGGCGGCAATATGACCACTGCCATGCAGGCTGTCGGCTGCGTCGGCGCGATTTCCAATGGCCCCTCGCGCGACATCGACGAGATTCGCCCGATGAAATTCCAGTACTTGCTCAGCGGCGTCACCGCCGGTCACGGTGCCATGGCGGTCCACGCGGTCAATGTCCCCGTCTCGGTCGCCGGTATGGATGTGGCTCCAGGCGAGATCGTCCACATGGATGAAAACGGCGCGGTAAAATTCCCCGCCGACAAGCTCAGCGACGTGCTGGAAAACGTCCGCGCCCTGCAAAAACACGAGGCCGAGCGCATGGCCCAGATGCGCCAAGCCACATCCGCTGCCGAACTGCGGGCCATCTTCGGCGGGCACTCATACGGCGACGAGGAAGAGGAATCGTGATCAGAGGTAGGGATGGGTGAAGCTCCTCACAAGATCGCCTTCGCCGGCTTCCGGCACGGCCACATCTTCGACCTCTACTCACTGGCCCGCGCTTCGGCTGCGCTCGAAGTGGTAGCTGCCTGCGAGGAGCACGCCGAGACGTGCGCCGAAATCCACGCAAAGGGCCGCGCCGAGATCACCCACGACCGGATCGAGCAGATGCTCGACGAGGTGGACTGCGATATCGTCGCGACCGGCACTTATTTCGCCGGTCGCGGCCCGGTGCTAATCGAAGCCCTCACACGCGGCAAACACGTCATCAGCGACAAACCCCTGTGTACTAAGATGGCCGACCTCGACCGCATTGAGGCGCTGGCGCGCGAGAAAAACCTCAAGGTCGGCTGCATGTTGACTATGCGCGATGCCGCCCCGGTTATCGGTGCGCGCAACCTGATCCAAGCCGGCCGCATCGGCGAGGTCCACGCCGTCGCCTTTGGTGGCCAACACCCGCTGCTCTTGGGTTCGCGGCCCGGCTGGTACTTTGAACAGGGCAAGCACGGCGGCACCATCACCGATATTGGCATCCACGTCATCGACGCTTTGCCTTGGGTCACTGGCCGCCAGTGGGCGAAAATCAACGCCGCCCGCTGCTGGAGAGCCTTTGCCCCCGAGGGTCTTCACTTGGAGGATGCGGGGCAGATGATGCTGGAGATGGACAACGGCTGCGGGGTCTTGGGCGACGTGTCGTACTTCGCACCCGATAGGGCTGGCTACAAGATGCCTTACTACTGGCGGACCACGTTTTGGGGCAGGGATGGAGTAATCGAGACTTCGACTACGGCCAAGGACATTCAAGTGCTCGGCAGGGAAGACGCCACCGTGCGAATCGAGCCACTACCCCCGGCTCAAGCGGGCGGCTACCTGCGCTCCTTCCTCGACGACATCGCCGGCAAAATGCCCGCCAACGGCCTCGACACCGCTGCGGTACTGCGCTCGACGCGTAACGTCCTGCGCATTCAGGAGGCGGCCGACAGAGGGGAGCGCGAAGTTGGGTTCAGTAGCTGACGAGGTAAAAGTGGGGAGAAAAACCTACGGCGAGCGAGGATGCTTGTGCTCCAAACGATAGCTGTCAAGGCACGTCGAGCAACGTGTAGTCGAGTTCTGCGACGTGGCGATAGTCGCTATCGAAGGTCAACAGGCACCCGCGGCATTCCATCGTTGCTGCCGCAATCCACACATCGTTCATGGGGATTGGTGTGCCGGCTCGACGCAACGCCACGAAGATTCGGGCATAGTGCCGAACGGTTTCGGAAGTGACGTCCAACACGCTGACGAAAGGCTCATTGAGGAAGTCGGCGAGGGCGTGGCGATTCTCCTGCACACGGCTCCCCAACTCGAATCCCGCTTCAATCTCTCCGAGCACTGTCACCGGCATGATGACTACCGGCGCGTCCGCCACATAGTCGATCACTTGAGGATGTCCGGTACGCAGGTGCGAGTACGCGCTGGTGTCGAGGACAAGTCGGTCGGTCGAGTTCACTGCCAGTACCGTTCATCGACGACTCGCTGCGCACGTAGCGCATCGGTAAACTCCGAGAGGTCGTCAGCCGTCCATGTGACGTATCGGCGCAGGCGGTCGCGACGCGCATCCAAGCCGACCGCGTCTTTCAGGAGGCGCAGCACGGTGCTGTTCAGGCTCTCACCGCGTTCCGCGCTGACAGCGCGAAGCCGCCGAGAGAGTTCGGGATCGACATTGCGAAGGGTAATCTGAGTAGCAGGCATGACATCATGAATCTACTGTCATGCCTGCACCGCGTCAATCCCGACAGGCGGCGTGACGAAGACGCGGGTATCAGTTTTCTCGGCCGGAAGTCATGCTCATTCTACTAAGGAGCCTATTTTTTATTTGAAGGCTGCATGGAAGAGCGAATACGGATTCATTCCACAACATCCCGATTTGCATAGGAGATACGTGATGATCGTTGGCGACAATCCTATAAAAAATCCCGAAGATGATGCTATCGGTAGAATTTCTACCGCTCAAAATTTTGCTCAGCATGTACTCGCCCTTGATACCAAGGAGGGGGTTGTAGTCGGCGTCCTTGGTCCTTGGGGTTCTGGAAAAACGTCTTTTATCAACCTTGCCCGGAATGAGTTTAAGAAGGCCGAAGTCCCCATACTCGACTTTAATCCGTGGATGTTTAGTGGTGCAGCGCAACTCGTCGAGTCGTTTTTTATCGAACTCGCCGCCCAACTGAAGATTCATAGTGACCTTGCCGAGATAGGCAAAGATTTTGAGGCGTATGGAGAGATATTCTCCGGCTTAGGATGGTTGCCTGTTGTCGGTGTATGGTCTGAGCGAATTCGCAGTGCAATGAAAATCGGAGGCAAGTTCCTTCAGCGTCGGAAGGAAGGTGTTGGTGGTCGGCGACGCAAGATTGAAAAAGCTCTTTCTGCTCTCAACGAACCGATTGTGGTTGTACTCGACGACATTGATCGGTTGGCGACATCTGAAATTCGAGATGTTTTCAAGCTAGTTCGGCTAACGGCCAACTTTCCCAATATCATTTATATCGTGGCCTTTGACCGGGATCGCGTCGAAAAGGCACTCGATGAGCAGGGAATACCGGGGCGCGACTATTTGGAGAAAATCCTTCAATTCCCAGAGGATTTGCCTGTAGTGCCTAGTCATGTGCTACACCAGCAGGTAACCTCGGCCTTGGATAAGGCCCTTGACAACATCGAAAATACCGGCCCGTTTGATAAGCAAGTCTGGCCAGATATCTTCATGGAGATCATCCGGCCACTTATCCGAAACATGCGAGATGTTAGACGATACGCTGCTGCCATCCACAGCGCTGTAACATCCCTCGATGGACAAATTGCGCTTGCCGACCTACTCGCACTCGAAGCTATTCGCATATTCCTTCCAGATGTTTTCAAGCTCTTGCATGGTGCTATTGACGGTCTTACAACAGATTTCAATTCCGCCTCTGCCACCCACAGCGATCAGGCTCACCTTAAGACACAGGTCAATGGCTTGATTGAGACCGCTAAAGATGAAAATCGCGTCGTTGAAAGTATGATTAGACTACTCTTTCCGGCTGGGGAGTACTATATCGGTGGCAACCTCTTCGGTAGTAGCCGGAAGGAGGAATGGCTTAAGGAGCGTCGCGTCGCTCATGAGGATATTCTGCGGCTTTACTTGGAGCGTTTCACAAATGAAAATCTGCAAGCCGTTATGGGAGCAGAACAGGCATGGAAATACATCGCTGACCGCGATGCTTTCGATAACTACTTGCGTTCTATTGACCAGGCACAACTACAGGATGTTATCGCATCATTAGAGATGTTTGAGGAAGAGTTCGCCTCAGAACACGTAGTACCGGGAACGATCGTATTGCTCAATCTTTTACCGCTTCCCGAGCGGCGGAGGGGCATGTTTGGTGGGCCTTCCAAAAGTTCTGTCACTCGTGTCATACTCCGCCTCTTGAGATCGCTGAATGACCCTGCTAAAGTCGAAAAAGCGGTATGCCAAGTCCTACCTGAACTAAGGTCCCTATCTTCTAAATTGGAACTAATCAACATTGTCGGGTATCGCGAGCGCGTCGGCCATAAGTTGGTATCGGAACGAATGGCATCAGAGTTTGAGAAGGCTTGGAGTGAAGAAGTGCGATCAGCCTCGGTTGATACTCTGGCGGGTGAGCATGAACTTTTAAGGATTTTTCTTTGTATGAAGCAGGCTGCGTGTCCGTCGGAAAGCCCGTTCAAAATCGACAGCACACCTAAATTGACGTTAGCTCTGCTTCGTGCTGCTTATGATGAGATCAAGAGCCAAGCAGAGGGAAGCCGGGCAGTCCAACGCTCTCCGCGTTTATTTTGGGATGCTCTGACTGAGCTTTACGGCGACGAGGCAACGCTGAAGGAACGGATTGAGAGTCTGAAGGCTGCAAAGCTCGATGGCGCAGATGATCTTCTAGGACTTGCAGACAAATACCTCGGCGGCTGGAGAGACGATCCCTTTGAGTAAAAAAACTGACGATAATCCGTCAGTTTGAATTTTCTTGGATGTTTTGTCTCTTTACCAAGGGATTGAAATTTTCAACCTGACGCACTACTCTTTTTGGGGGTGCTCCCTAAAGGTCTCATGGATGGGTTGTGCCCGATACAGTCTGACTTGCACGGCCCCGTCCTCCCCACTACACTGCCGCCGTGGCATGGATCTTGCGAGTATCCGGGGCGGGGGTTTCGCGCTGTTCACGCTTTAACACCGAGGAGGTCGGATCGTGAGTGAGCACCATCCGCCGCCAGAGCGTCCGTATCCGTTAGACCACGAGGGGCGCATCGCCCGGCTAGAGGGCATTGTCGAGCAAATCGACGTGCGGCTGGGTCGCATCGAAACCAAAATCGACGCCAATCATGCGGCACTCGACGGCAAAATTGACGCTACCCGGGAGTCGCTGGAAACCAAAATTGACGCTACCCGGGAGTCGCTGGAAACTAAAATCGACGCCAATCATGCGGCGCTCGACGGCAAAATCGACGCCACCCGCGAGGCATTCGACGGTAAAATCGACGCCACTCGTGCGGTGTTAGACAACAAAATCGACGCCACTCGGGAGTCGTTGGAAACCAAGATCGACACTACCCGCGAGTCACTGGACGACAAAATCGACGCCACTCGGGAGTCGTTGGAAACCAAGATCGACACTACCCGCGAGTCACTGGACGACAAAATCGACGCCACTCGGGAGTCGCTGGAAACCAAGATCGACACTACCCGCGAGTCACTGGACGACAAAATCGACGCCACTCGGGAGTCGCTGGAAACCAAAATTGACCGATTATACCGCTGGGTTGTACCACTTCAGATAACGACGATCTTAGCGATTGCCGGGCTAGCGTTCAAGGCGTTTAGCGGCTAGCTCTGTTTAGTAAATTTGGTTCCCCATCCACCCGCATGTGAACGCCTGCGATCCCCCTAGCTTATACAAACAGTTCTTCTACCAGCGTCCGGGCCTGCTCGACGACCGTTTCGAGGCTGCCGGGGGCGAGCTTGGCCCAGTAGGTAACGTCTTCGTTGGCCTCGTGTCCGCCTCGGGCGTAGGCCGCTCGCGTCGGTAGGTAGCCGACATAGTGCGTCGTGAGATGCGCCGGAAAGAGAAACGGTGCCGCTGAGTTCGTTTTGAGCGCGAGTTGTCCTTCGACAAAAGGTTCGCCAGGCAGGCCGATTACGCCGAGGTCGCCGATGCGGAAAGCCTGGATCTCATAGGGGAATTCAGCGTCCCGCTGCCGGGCTAGTTCGACGCTGTGGGTCGATGCGGCCCGAAACCAGTGCGGATCCACTTCGCCGTTTGATCCGCGCGGCGGTTGCGGGTTCTCAGCGAGAATCGCGTTGACCTCGCGCAAGCGCTCGGCCGGAATCTCGCGCAAGGGCAGGCCGACCTTTTCGATTCTACAATCCAACGCAGCGCCGCTGGCAAACGCCATATTGTGCACGATTCGTTCGCTCATCTGGGCCAATTCGCGCCCCATCCGCTGGTGATCCGGCCGGCAGTCCGAGTCGAAGGGATGCCAGGGGTTGATGTTGCCGCAACAGCCGTTGACGACCAACGGTACTGTGTTGCCACCGAATAGCTGCTGCATCTCCCGCGCCCAAGCGCCAGGCCAATCCGCCGACACGGCCCGGTAGGTCTCGCGGTACCCGAACGCATTGACCGGGTGACAGGTGTAGTGCAGGAGAAAGGCCAGCGGCTGCATGTCCATATCCTGTATACAGCACACGCCGACTTCCGGGTCCATCGGTCCTTCGAGATAGCAGATATCCGCGATCCCGAACGGCTGCTGCTCCCGACCCTGCGGCTTGGGCATGGCGATGGTGCCGTCGCGGCGCACGCCACGGCGATTGAAAGCCAAGTCGCCCAACACGCCGCGCCCCAAACCGATGCGCACAGGTTGCAGCTTGCTCATCGCCTCGACTGCGGCCTCGACTGCGGCGGCAGCGGCCCGGTCGCCGTAGGCGCGTTCGGCCCCGCGCAGATACTCGGTCTCCTCGGTGGTCTCCAATGGGAAATCTGGATCCAGCATAAAGTAGCCGAGGCTCGGGGCGGAATGCGTTTGGGTCGCCTGGACCATGATCGCCTCCGGTGCTAGACCCGTTTGATCGCCGATGGCGGCGCGGATTTGGTCCGTGTAGTCGCCGGTGACAATGGTGAGATCTAATATCACCATGCAGATGCGCCGCGCGCCGACCTCAAAGACGATAGCTTTGGCAAAGAGTGGATCCATCACGGCCTGAGCAGGGCGGTGTTCGCCAGCCCCGCTACCTGATAAATGCGTACCTGCGGGCGGGGTGATGTCGATCATCGCCGCTCCGGCTCTCAGTAGGTTGGTCTCGTGCATGGCTTTTCCTTTTAGTTGAATCCGATCTGGCCGCTCTCTATCTGTTCTTTGGCTAATAGCGCAACGCCGCGTTATCCCACCGTCGCAACGCATCTTGTGCCTGCCATTGGGGCTGCGCTTCATCGTTGGCGGCGACGTGCTGCAGCCACTCGGCACAACGCGCATCCAAGGGACGCATATTCATCAGCGCGCCGAGGGCGTTAAAGCGCACAAAAGGCTCGGCGTCGGTCAGCGCCTCTACTACCCGCTCCTCCGCACCGCGCGCCTCCCGGCCCCATAGTGACAGCGTCTGTAGCGCATTGTGCCGCACCCAGACATCCGCGTCGTCTATAGCGCGCTCCATATCGGGCACCAGCGCTAGGCTTTCGCGCCCCAGATCACCCGCGATATCCGCGGCCATCGCCCGTAGCCACGGATCGGGGTCCGCCAGCGTCTCGCGCAGCGCATCTACGGCGACGCGGCCCGCCGCACTCAGCGCCACCGCCGCCATCTCGCGCTCTTGCTCGTCCCCGTGGCGCATCCGGGCGACTAAAGCCCTCGCCCCATCGGCATCTACTTGCCCACCCAGTCCATAGGCCGCCTCTAGGGCCTCGTGCTCCTGCTCCGACGCCAAGCCTTTGCATAGCGAGTCCACCGACGCCGTGCCTCCGAGCCGTTCGGCCCCGCGGCCGCCAAGCCAGTTCCACATCGTCTGCCAAGTCTTGGGAAGGCACAACAAGCGCCCGTCGGGGCGCGCCGACCATTGGCGCGCGGTTGCCGCAAAATCGGGATTGTAGTCCGCTGCGGCCTTCCAGCTAGGCCCGCGCGGCTCGCCCCGGCGGTCGAAGACAAATTTGAGCATAATCCGCTCGGAGCCGCTTGTATTGGCCCCAGCCCGGTGCCAACAAGAAAAATGGCAGATAGCCATCACACCAGCCTCGCCCTCGACCCCGCATTCCAAGGCCTCCATCGCCTCGGGACGCTGCCGATAGTACTGCGACCCAGGTGCCAAGGTCGTCGGCCCCAACTCTTTGGGCACCGCATGGGGGAAATACACCAGCAGCACCTTGCGCGGCCGGTGACCATAGCGCCAGGGGCGGGTCCAGCCCCGCAAGGCCCGAGGCGTTCCGTCTTGGTGGAACCCTCCGGCTGCTTGACCGGGTTGGGTCAGGTGGGCATGGCGGTGGCAGAGCAGGTGATAATCCGCGCCCAAGAGGCTCGTCAGCGCCCCCACCACCTGTGGATGCGACAATACCTGCGCAAGTGCCGGGACCTGCTCGTAGATGGCGTTGCCGGGATTTTTGCCTTGGACAAAGGCGGCGCGGGTCTGGGCGCAAACCGCTCGGTGTATCTCCGCGTCGATCGCGGGGTGGAAGATGTGGTACCCCCGCGCGATAAAGGCGAGCATCTCGTCGTTACTGAGTCGAAAGTCCACAGGCTGTACTCCTCGTCGGTTGTCTATAGTCGTCGCGCACTATCCGCTCTCCATCCGCGCCGCCTCTAATACGGCCCGCAAATCCTCCGGCAGCGGCGCGGTAAACTCCATCATTTCTCCGGTGGTCGGATGCGCGAAGCGCAGTTCCTTTGCATGCAGGGCTTGGCGTTTGATCAAGCTCAGCATCCAGTTGGCTTGACGTCGGTACTCGGGGCGGATCCCTCTGGCTTGGTCGCGGCCCCCGTACACTAGATCGCCGAAGACAGGATGGCCGATATGGGCCATGTGGACGCGAATCTGGTGCGTCCGTCCCGTTTCTAGCTGGCACTCGACCCAGGTCGTAAAAGGGCCGCGCTCGACGACCTTGAAGTTCGTGGCCGCGGCTCGACCGTCGGCGACTACGGCCATCTTCTTGCGATTTTTGGGATGGCGCTCAATCGGCGCTTCGATTCGCCCGCTTTCCCCGCGCAAGACGCCCCACACCAAGGCTACGTAGTGGCGTTCGATCTGGTGCGCTTGAAATTTTGCAGCCAGCGTCCGGTGGGCGGTGTCGCGCTTGGCCACCACGAGCAAACCGCTCGTTTCCTTATCGAGCCGGTGGACGATCCCCGGCCGGAGGGTGCCGTTGATGCCCGATAGGTTGCGGCAGTGGTGCAACAGCGCGTTGACGAGGGTGCCCTCGGCTGCGCCCGGGGCCGGATGTACGGTCATGCCGGCCGCCTTGTCTACGACCAGCAGGTCGTCGTCTTCGTACGCGATGGATAGGGGCACTGGCTCGGGGCGCGCGGCTAGCGGCTCGGGCGCGGGCAGTTCGACGGCGATCTCGTCCCCGGACTGGATCAAGTAGGCCGGGCGCGTCTGCGCGCCATTGACGCGAATCGCTCCGGACTTGATCAGCGTTTGGATGCGGCTCCGAGAAAGCTCGGGACAGCGGTGGCGTAGAAAGAGATCGAGCCGCTCGGGAGCCTCGGCGTCAACGGCGAGGTGCATGGCGTTAACTGGGGGCGGCTTCCTCTACAGGGGCAGCCGGGGCTTTTTCGCGGCGCGAGTAGCCCAAGGCCAAGAGCAAGACGCCGACGGTGACGAAGGAATCGGCAAAGTTGAAGATCGGCCAGCGCAAATCCCCGAGGCCGAAGTCGAAAAAATCCACCACTTCCCCCAAGTACAGGCGGTCGATGATGTTGCCCACGGCACCCCCTAGTACTAGGCAGAGGGCTAGGCGCAAGAGCCGCTCGTTCTCGGCGAGCGAGCGATAGAGGTACACGAGGATGCCGAGTGCGAGGATCGAGAAGGCGGTGTGCAGAAGCGGGCTGCCCACGTTCAGCCCGAAGGCTGCGCCTGGGTTGTGGATGTAGGTCAGGCGGAAAAAGTCGCCCAGCACAGGCTCGGACTGGTGCAGCGCCATGGAGCCGCGGACGATGAATTTACTAGCTTGATCGATGGCCACGGCCAGTGGTATGATCCACAGGAACGTCACTCTAAGTCCGACTCCTCCTCGCGCTTGGACTTGCAGCTAATGCACTGGGTGGCAGTGGGCACGGCCTCTAGGCGGCCGCGGCCGATCGGCCCTTTGCAGATGCGGCAAATCCCGAAGGTGCCGTCCTCGATGCGTTGCAGGGCCTCGTTTAAGTAGTCGATGTAATCACCCCCGCGCTGGGCGAGAAGCAGGGATTTCTCTCGCTCCATGGCGTCGGTCCCGTGGTCGGCCATGTGCAGCGAATAGGTCGAGCGGTCCTCGGAGGCCGTTTCCCGGGCGTCGTTGCGTGCGGTGTTTTCGATGGCTTCGACGTCGTCTGAGGTCTGGGCGATTTTTTTGAGTAGCAATTTCTTAAAAAAGCCGAGGTGTTCTTTGTCTAGCTGCTTGGGTTTGTCGTCCATTTGATTTTACCTCTCTTCGCGTCGTCCGTTTGTACTAGGCCTTAGCGATGGCAATGGTGCCGGCTTGGCCATTGACCTGCCGCTCCTGCTGCAAGAGTGCCTCTTGGGGCAGTTTCTCGGTGTGGAGGGTCAGCGCTAGGGTTTCAGCGGCGATGTACTCGCGGTGCTGCTCGACAGCCTCTTCCAGCCCGGTGTCGCCTCGCACCCAGACGTAGATGCGGTCGGAGACGTCTAGTCCGGCGTCTTTGCGCATGTTCTGCACGCGGTTGACGAATTCGCGCGCAGTGCACTCGGCGATCAATTCGTCGTCGAGCTGGATGTTTAGACCCACCCCGAGGTTGTTGTCGAGGGCTACCACCACGCCCTCTTTCTCCCGGCGCTGCACGGCGATGTCGGCCAGCCCGATCTCGCCGCCGGCCACGGAGAGCTGGCCGCCGCTCTTGAGGAGGTGTACATCCTCGGTCGTCAGGGCTTGGATGCGGGCGGCGACTTCTGGCATCCGCTTGCCGAAGCGCGGCCCCAAGGCGCGGAAGTCGGGCCGATAGGAGATCTCGCTGAAATCGGTCTCGTCCTCCACCAGCACCACCTCCTTGACGTTGAGCTCGTCGGCTAGCAGGTCAGTCATCTGCTCCAGTCCGTGATGGCTGTGCCCGTTGGGGGGCAAAAGCCAGAGGTGCCGCAGCGGCTGGCGCACCTTGAGCTCGTGCTTGCTGCGCAGCGAGCGGCCCAAGACCACGGCCCGCGTCGCCAGTTCCATTTGCTGCTCTAAGGCGTCGTCGCGCAAGTGCTCGTCGGCCTGCGGCATGTCGCATAGATGGACGCTTGCGGGTGCCTCCGCGTCCACTCGGCGCACCAAGTTCTGGTAGATAATCTCGGTGATAAAGGGCAAGACCGGAGCTAGGGCTTTGATGAAGGTCACTAGCACCCGATAGAGAGTGTCGTACGCCGCCGCCTTGTCTTGGTCGTCTTCGGACTTCCAGAAGCGGCGACGGCTGCGGCGGATGTACCAGTTGGTCAGCTTCTCGGTAAAGGCCACCATCGCCGGCACTGTGCGATAGAGCCGGTATGCTTCCATTTCGGCGTTGAGATCGCGGAGCAGGGTCTGCAACTCCGAAAGAATCCAGCGGTCGAGGCGGTGGTCGAGCGTCTGCACACGGCTCTCGTCTGGTGTCCAACCGTCAATAGCCGCGTAGGTGACAAAGAAGCTATAGGCATTCCACAAGGGGATGATGACATCGCGCAGGCTCTGCTTAATGCCCTCTTCAGTAAGACGCATCTCCTCGGCCTTCATGGCCGGCGAGTTGAGCAGATAGAGGCGCAGGGCGTCGGCGCCGTAGGTCTCGAGCATCTCAGCCGGATCGGGATAGTTCTTCAAGCGCTTGCTCAGCTTGCGTCCGTCGGTGGCTAGCAGCATGCCGCCGACGATGCAGTTGTGGAAAGCTGGCTTGTTGAACAGCGCCGCAGCCAGGATCGTCAGGGTGTAGAACCACCCGCGGGTCATATCGAGGTTCTCGGAGATGAAGTCGGCTGGGAAAGAGGCTTCGAAGTCCTCGCGCCGCCCAAAGGGGTAGTGGTTCTGCGCGTACGGCATCGATCCGGACTCGAACCAGCAGTCGAGGACTTCGGGCACGCGCCGCAGCGAGCCGTTCCCGGACGGTGCTGGGATCTCGAGGTCGTCGATGAAGTGCTTGTGCAGGTCGTCCACGTCGCGTCCGGCGAGTTCGCACAGCTCCTGGCGACTGCCGACGCACACGGCTTCGCCCGTCTCCTCGTTGCGCCAAATCGGCAGCGGCGTTCCCCAGTAGCGATTGCGGCTCACGGCCCAGTCCGGTGCCGACTCAACGCCCTTGCCGAAGCGGCCATTGCGGATGTGCTCGGGAATCCACCAGATCTGCTGATTGGCGGCGAGCATCTTCTCCTTCACCTCGCCTTCGATTTTCACAAACCAAGTGGAGATCGTGCGGTAGATGAGGGGCGAGTCGCAGCGCCAGCAGAATGGGTACGAGTGCTCGATGGAGCCCTCGGAGAATAGCTGACCCGAGGTGCGCAATCGGCGGATGATGGGCGTATCGGTGTCCTTCACGAAAGTGCCCTCAAAGTCCGGGATCTCGTCGGTGAAGCAGCAGTCGGCGTCGATGGGGCAGACCACGGGCAAGCCCTCGGCTAGGCCGAGTTGGTAATCGTCCTCGCCAAACCCCGGGGCAATGTGGACGATGCCGGTGCCGTCGTCGGTGGACACAAAATCGGCCGTCACGACGCGGAAAGCGCCCTCCTCGGCACGGTCGGCGAAGCAGTCGAACAGAGGCTCGTAACGCAGCCCGACGAGATCTTCGACGGCGACTGGCGTTACCTCGGCGATTTCGCTGTCGTGCCGGCGGAAGAGGCTTTCGACGAGGGAAGCGGCGAGGATTAAGTGCTCTCCGTCGCGGGTGGTGACGCGCACATAGTCGATGTCGCGGCCAATGGCTAAGCCCATGTTGGAGGGCAGGGTCCACGGGGTCGTCGTCCAAGCGAGCAGGGACAGGCGCTGCTCGCCGACGACGCGGAAGCGCACTGTGATCGACGGGTCCTGCGTGTCCTGGTAGCCTTGGTTGACCTCGAAGTTCGACAGCGGTGTCGCGCAGCGGGGACAGTAGGCGAGGGACTTGTAGCCCTCATAGACGAGTCCCTTGTCCCACAGCGACTTGAACACCCACCACACGGACTCCATGAAGTTGGGGTCCATCGTCCGGTACTGGTTGTCCCAGTCAACCCAGCGCCCTAGTCGCTCAATCAGCCGCTGCCACTCGGCCGTGTAGTGCAGCACCAAGTCTCGGCAAGCCTCGTTGAACTGGGACACGCCGTATTCGAGAATATCGCGCCGAGACCGGAGCCCGAGTTGCTGCTCGACTTCGTTTTCGACGGGCAGGCCGTGGCAGTCCCAGCCCCAGCGGCGCTCGACCCGGTAGCCGCGCATCGTCCAGTAGCGAGGCACCACGTCCTTAGTGATGGACGCCAACAGGTGTCCGTAGTGGGGCAGTCCGGTCGCAAAGGGCGGTCCGTCGTAGAACCGAAAGGGCTGCTCGATGGGACGGGCATCGACGGATTTGCGATACAGGTCGCCGGCGCGCCAGAACTCGAGGATGTGGCGCTCCTGAGCGGGAAAGTCCACTTGGGACGGGACCGGGGCAAAAGGGGTTTGGGGTGCCATGCTCATCCGGCTGCGGGAAAGATACGGTGGAGAAAGATGACGACGAGCTTGAGTAGGAAAAACAGGACTATCGGCGTAAAGTCTATTCCGGTTGACCAAAAAAACCTCGGCAAGAAGGAACGCACTGTATCGAGGGCCGGATCGGTGACGCCGCGCAGGAATTGGACGAGTGGGTTGTGGGGGTTGGGGTTGAACCACGAGAGCAGCACCCGGATGAGGACCACATAGCTGTAGATCTCAATGAGGGTGATGATGAGGCCCTTGACGTCTGTAAAAAAACCGCCGAAATCGAACACGAGTATCTCCTGTAAATCAGGTCGGCCGCGGGCCGAAGATCGCCGTGCCGAGGCGCAGTAGATTGGCCCCTTCGGCTATGGCGAGTTCAAAGTCGCCGCTCATGCCCATGGACAGGTAGTCCATGGATACACCCGCAAATTCGCACTCGGCGACTTTTTCGCCAAGCTCGCGCAAGGTCCGAAAGCAGCCTCGGACTGTGGCCTCGTCCTCGCTGTGAGCGGCAATGGTCATCAGGCCGCGGATCCGCAAGTGCGGCAGCGGTGCGAGGGCTGCGACTAGATCGACGAGCTGGTCGGGCACCACTCCGGCTTGGCTCAGGCTGCCGGCCGTGTTTACCTGCAAGAGCACCTCAATGGTGCGACCTGCCTGTCCAGCTCGGCGGCTGAGTGCCTCCGCTAGCCGCGCGGAATCGACCGATTGCACGAGGTCGAAAAGCTCGACGGCCCGCCCGGCTTTATTCGTCTGCAACTGGCCGACAAAGTGCCAGGCAAGCGGCGCGGCGACCTGCGGGCGCTTGGCCGCTGCTTCTTGGATGCGGTTTTCGCCCACGAGGCGCAAGCCGCAGGCGTAAGCCGCCTCAATCTCGCGTGCGCTGCGCGTTTTGCTGACGGCGACGACCTCAATCGCGCTCGCTGCGCGCCCGCTACGCGCGGATGCCCGCTCGATGCGGCCGCGCAGCAATTCCCAGTTGTCGCGAATATGGTCCATACAAAATGTTAGACCGTTAAAGATACAAATCAGCCTAGTTGGACACAAACGAGCAGCGGCGCACTTAGGCCGTTGCGCTGTCTTCTGAGGAGCGAGCCTTTTCCGCCGCGAAAAGGCTCGCATCTACGAGCGATGATAAGGAGGAGAAGAGCAGGGTCGAAACGAAAATGTCCAAGAGCACGGCCTGCGCTAACAGACCGCCAGCCTCTACGTAAGGAGCCAGCCCGTGCGGGCCGCAGAACAACTCGAACAGCAACGCACCGCGCGGCAAGAGTCGCCAGCCAATGCGCCGCCCTGGATGGGGACCGGGCAGCGGGTAGTACGCCATGGGGGCCAACCCCCGCAAAAGCAACGGTACGGCCACTAGCACGAGTGCGGCCTCGTACAGTCCGGCTGCGGGAGGCCACAGCGCGCCGAGGTCGAGCGCGGTCCCCACGAGTGCGAAAAAGAGCATGAAAGCGACCGGCGCCCCCCGGTGCAGCAGCAACCGCACGCGGCGGCTTTGCGTCTTGTTCTGCACCAATCCCGCCATCAGCCCGCAGGGGAGAGCCATCAGCCCGAGGGTTTCCAGCACGAGAGCCGCTAAGAAAAAAGCTCCTACTAGGCCGGAGACTATAGTCGCACTCGGGGTGGCGAACCGACCTAAAAAGCGCAGCCCCAGCCCCAGCCCTCCGCCGGCCACAAGCGACAGGCCGACGCGCCCGACCCATCCCTCGGCTCCGATTTCTAGCCAGACCAGCGCGCCCCCCAATGCCCCAAGGGCGCAGCCCGTCCCCAGCACAGCCAGCACCAGCGCACCGCGCCGGCCAAATTCCGGTGCGCCGGTGAAAGGTCCCCACAAGCTAGCCAACGCGCCGAGGAGTACGGCCTGCTCCCAAGGCAGCCCGAGCAATGCGGTGGCCGCGGTCACCGCGGCAAAGACCAGCGCGGTCGCCGCCGCTACCAACCCAAGCGTGCGCCAAGCGTGCGTTGGCCATACCACGTGCAGCCCCACTTGGAATCCGACCCCGAGGCCCGCCGTGAGAAAGAGCATTTGGTGCAGGGAGAACGCGTCTAGATCGACGAGCTGTAAGCCGCCGGTGCCCAGCAACATCCCGGCTCCGATCCACCCAACCAGCGCCGGCAGACGAACCGCCTGCGCCAGTTGGCCTCCAGCCGCGGCCAAGAGAGCCAGAGCGCCCAGCATCCACGCGGCGTCAAAGGGGCTGGAGCGATCCTGCGGCGGTCCGTGGTAGATCAAGAACAGGACAAAGGCAGCTACTACTATAGTTTTCATGGCGAGAGGCGATCCCGCCGCAATCGGCTGGCTTTAATCGCCCTCTTTTGCGGCGGCCCGCTGTTGGCCTAGGTAAAGCACCGGGCTGGCGACGAATACAGACGAATAGGTACCGACCACGACGCCGATCATCAAGGTGATAGTGAAGTCGCGGTTGACCTCGCCGCCAAAAAGCATCAGCACTAGCACCGCCAAGAGGGTCGTCGCCGAGGTGATCAGCGTACGGCTCAGACACTCGTTGATGCTCTGGTTGACTGTGCCGTCAAAGCCCTGTCGGCGGGCCGTGTGCAGGTTTTCGCGGATGCGGTCGAAGACCACGATCGTGTCGTTGAGCGAGTAGCCGACAATGGCCAGCAGGGCGGCGACCACCGCGAGGGTAATCTCAATATTGAAGAGCGAAAGCAGCCCGAGGGTGATGAGCACGTCGTGGAAGAGCGCGACGACCGCGGCGATGCCGTAGAGGAAGCGGTGGAAGCGCCAAGCCATGTAGAGCAGAATCAGTCCCAGGGCCACCAACACCGCGCGCACGGCCGCGCTGCTCAGTTCGCTGCCGATTTTGGGGCCGACCTTTTCTTGGCGCCGGATCCACTCCATCTCCGCGATGCTGTCGGCAAATCCGGACTTGAGAACCCCCATAATGCCATCGGCCACCTCGGTGCCTTCCCCACTCTCGCTGACGCGGATGAGGATGTCGTTTGCCGACCCGAACTGCTTGATTTCGCTCTTGCTTAGATCGATCTCGGCATCGCCCACGGGAACGCGGCCGAGCTGGCTGCGGATATTCTCGACTTGTACGGCTGGATCGAAGTGCAACTCCAGCAAGGTGCCGCCGGCGAAGTCAATGCCCTGCCGGATGCCATTGATGCCCAAAATGGAGACGCCGCCGAGGAGCAGTACAGCCGCCGAGGCACCGAAACCAATGTTGCGCAACGAGAGGAAGCGGATGTTCAGGTTGGCGAAGAGCCCAACTGGCCCGATGCTCAAGGTCGATTGCTGCGATTTCCGGGTAATCAGATCGAAGATTGTGCGGGTCACAAAGAAGGCCGTAAAGAGGCTGGAGACGATGCCGATGCACAGGGTCAAGGCAAAGCCGCGAATCGGCCCGGTGCCGAACTGATAGAGCACGATGCCAACTAGGAACGTGGTCACATTAGCGTCGATGATGGCCGAGAGCGCGTGGCCGAAGCCGGAATCTATGGCCGCGCGGACGGTTTTGCCCGAGCGCAGTTCTTCGCGGATGCGCTCAAAGATCAGCACATTGGCGTCAACGGCCATGCCGATGGTCAGGATGATGCCGGCGATGCCGGGTAAGGTCAAAGTGGCGTGAAAACCGGCCAGTACCGCCATGATGAAGAACATGTTGAGCAGGAGGGCAAAGTCGGCGATTAGCCCGACAGCTCGGTAGTAGAGGACCATGAAGATCGCTATCAGCACCATGCTGTAGATGGCTGCGGTCTTGCCTTGCTCGATCGAGTCGCGTCCAAGCGAGGGGCCGACCGTGCGGTCTTCGATGATCTCGACCTCGGCCGGTAGCGCGCCGGCCCGCAGTACGATAGCGAGGTCTTTGGCCTCTTCTTGGGTGCCGCTGCCGGTGATGATGCCTCGACCCTCGCTGATTTTGCTCTGGATGACTGGGGCCGAGTACACCGATTCGTCGAGGACGATGGCCATGCGCTCGCCGATGTGCGAACCCGTGATGCGGCTGAAGAGCCTCACTCCTTCGTCGGTGGTCGAGAAATTGACGATGGGCTGGCCCATGTACTCGACGACTTGGCCGATGGAGACGAAGGCATCCTGAATCATGTGCCCGGTCATCTCCGGCTTCTTGCGCACCAAGTAGAGGAAGTAAAACTCATTGCCTTCGGCCCCGGCGGGCTTGCTCGAAAAGATAAATTCCACGTCTGCGGGAATGAGCTCTTGGGCCTCTGGGGTGTTGAGCAAGTTCTTGATGCGCTGCAAGTCGCGGCCCGAGACTGTGAGGTCTTCGCCGGCGAGGCTGAGCATGGAGGAGAGGGGGGCGCTTTCTGCTGTGGAGGAAAGGAGGAGGTCTTCTTCCTCTTCTTCCTCTTCTTCTTCCGGGGCCAGCACTTGGTCGATGCGCTGGATCAGGCGAGTGCGATCCTCAGAGGGTTCGAGGAGCTGGAATTCGAGGAGCGCGGTCTGGCCCACTAGATCCTTGGCGCGCTGCACGTCCTGTACGCCGGGCAACTCGATGATGATGCGGTTGTCGCCTTGGCGCTGGATGGTCGGTTCGGCCACCCCGAACTGATCGACGCGGTTGCGGATGACTTCCTGTGCTTGGGCGACCGCATCTTGGGCTTCCTGTTGCTCCATCCCCTCGGTTTTGACCTCTAGGACGAGGTGGATGCCGCCTTGCAAGTCTAGCCCCAAGTTGAGCGAGCGCTTTTTCAGATCGGCGAGCTGCTCGGGGGCCTTCAGCCCTATGGCCTCTCGCTCGGCGTCCGTCATGCTGTAAAATTCCACACTCGGCAGCAGGTAGTACACTGCGGCGGCGATCAGTGCCACGATCAGCACGAGTTTCCGGTTGCGTTTCATAAGAGTTGTCTTTACTCCGCTATTGCCGGGCGCAGCCCGGCGAAAGTTCGCTACTATTGCAAAAGCGAAAGCGGCCGCGCATCCCGGTTGACGCCCGGTGCATGAGCTGCCCATCTCGCTCAAAGAAAATGAAGCCTTCGACGTCCGCTAGGCCCTCGACGAGCGCGAGCCCTTGATCGGGCCCTAAGACGAAGACCGCGGTCGACAGGATGTCGGCGTCTAGTGCGGTAGCAGACCACACAGTAGCGCTTATGCACGCCCGCGCTGGATAGCCGATCTTGGGATCGAGCAGGTGGTGATAGCGCTCGCCCTCCCAATCAAAGTACTGCTCGTAGTCGCCAGAGGTCGCAATCGCCGCGAGCCCGAGGTTCTCTACTGATATGTATTGCTCTGGGGCGCGCGGGTGCTGGATCCCAAAGAGCCAAGGCCTCTCGTCCGGTTTTTCGCCCCAATAGCGAATATCGCCCCCGGCCTCGATCACCCCAGCCTCCACTCCTAGCTCCTGCATCGCCGCCACTGCTTGGTCAACCGCGTAGCCTTTGGCCGCCGCCCCCAGATCCAACCGCAGCCCCGGCCTGTTGATCCGAAATGACTGGGCCGCAACCTCTAGGTCTTCGTAGTCCACCAGCGCCAGCGCCGAATCAATCTGCGCCGAGGTGGGTGGCGCTACCGCATCGGGGAAGTTCCACAGGCCCGTCAAGGCTCCCACCGTGCAGTCAAAAGCTCCATCTGTCAACGCGGCGAAGTGCTGGCTGCGCGTCAAGACCGCAATCAGTCCGGCCGAGCCACGCGTTGGAGCGAGCCGCGCCTGCTGTTCCAGCCGCCGCAATGCGCCGTCCTCGCGGTAGTGGCTCATCGACGAATCGACGCGGGCGATCTCCGCGTACGCCGCTTCTATGTGCGGGCGAACCACTGCTTCGTCTCCGTAGAGCTTGACCGTGACGAGGGTTCCCAACAAGAGGCGGTCTGCACGTACCGGTGCGGCGGGCCGAGGCGACGGCAGAAAGTACAGGACCACGGCCAAACCGCCTATGGCCAGCAGACTGCGCTTGAGCATGGGCTGGTTGCGTCAATTGTTGCGTTCGACGACGAGCTGCACGGCTCGTTCTAGCGCTATGCGGGCCGGGGAAGGGGCCAGGACCTCTAGGCATTCTTGAGCGTGGGCGGCGTATTCGTGCGCGGTCTCGGCGGCGGCGGCGACTCCTTGGTGCTTATCGACAAAGGCCACGATCTGCCCCCATTCCGCTTCGTCTTTGTCCGGCTGGGCCAAAAGAGCCTCCATCTCGGCCCGCGCTCCTGATGGGGCTTGCTGTAAGGCACGTATCAACGGCAAGGTGATCTTGCCTTCGCGCAGGTCGTGTCCGACGGGCTTGCCCATGGTCGCCTGATCGCTAGTGAGATCGAGAATGTCGTCGGCGACTTGGAAGGCGCGGCCGAGCGATTCTCCGTAGCGCCCCATGGATTGCACGACCTCGTCCGATGCGCCGGAAAGAATCGCGCCAATCCGCGCTGCGGCCGAGATCAGAGAAGCCGTCTTGTCGCTGACCATGGCAAAGTACGACTCTTCGCGCGTATCGCACTGAGTGCCGATCTGAATTTCAAATATTTCGCCTATGCTCAGCCGCTCGGTGGCGTGCGCAACCACGCTTAGGACCTGTAGATTGCCGACTTCGATCAGCAGGCGCAGTGCACGCGCGAGGAGAAAGTCGCCCATGAGCACGGCGATCTGCCCGCTCCAGCGCTCGTTGACCGTCTCTCGACCCCGGCGCACGGTCGCTGAGTCCACTACGTCGTCGTGAGCCATGGTGGCGGCGTGAATCATCTCGACAGCCACGGCCGTGTCGATTAGCTGTTCGTTCCAGGCACCGGCCGCTTTGCCCACGAGCAAGATGAGGGCTGGCCGGAGGCGCTTGCCCTTGAGCGTGGCCATGTAGCGAGCAATGACGTGGACCAGCTCGACATCGGCGTTGAGCTCGGCGTTGAGCCGCTTTTCAAACAGGGATAGTTCTTGATCGATCAGACCTATGCAGGGATCCATGAGAAAGGCATCTATCAGAATTAAATCGCTAAAGAAATAGAAAATTTAGAAGCTAAGTATTGAAAATATACCTGTCAATCTACGCGCAGGGTGCCGGCAATGGATTGATTTTGCTCTATGGCTTATACTTGTCGCTCCATCGCAACATGGGGAGCCCTCTATGAAAATTACCCAGATCAAGACCTATTTGATGCAGTGTGCGCCCCCGCAGGCAAGCGGTTGGTCGGCGCGCAACTGGCTCTTCGTCAAGGTCGAGACCGACGCAGGCATCTACGGCGTGGGTGAGGCCTCGGGCTGGCCGCGCGTGGTCGAAACGGCTATCCACGACCTGACGCCTTTGATGATCGGTGAGGACCCCTTCCACATCGAGCGGCTGTGGGGCAAGATGCAGGTGGCGATGATGGGCCACGGCATGACCGGCATCGTCGGCTCTGGTGCCATGACCGGCATTGAGATGGCGCTGTGGGACATCAAGGGCAAGGCCCTTGAGCAGCCGGTGTGGAACCTCTTGGGCGGCAAGATGCGCGACCGGGTGCGAGTTTATGCCCACGCGCACGAGAAAGAGGGGGCGCGGGCTTTGGTCGATCAAGGCTATACGGCGATAAAGACCGGGGGAATCAAAAACTGCGTCGAAACGGTTGCCGCCATCCGCAAAGAGGTCGGCGACGAGGTGGATCTCATGGTCGACGTCCACGGGCCGCCTTGGTTGACGACGCGTGACGCCATTGCCTTGGGCCACGCGCTTGAAGAATACGACCTGCTGTTTTACGAAGATCCAGTAGCCCCTGAAAATATCGACGCCCTCGCTCGGGTTGCCGACGCAGTGGATATTCCCATTGCCGCGGGCGAGCGCCACGCCACCATTTGGGGAGTAAAGGAGCTGATTGAGCGCGAGATCATCGATGTGGTCCAACCCGATACGGGTCGGGCTGGGGGCTTGGGGCAGATGAAGAAGATCGCCGCTATGGCCGAGGCTCACTACTGCATGGTAGCCCCGCACGACGGCTCGTTGGGGCCGGTGGCCGAAATGGCGGCCGTACACCTAATGGCCACGCTCCCCAACTTCCTGATCTTGGAGCACCTAGCCGACGATGTGCCGCAACGCTACGAGGTGATGACTGGCCAGCCCGAAGTCGTCGATAGCCATATCGCGGTGCCGGATACTCCTGGGTTGGGCGTGGACCTTGTCGAGGAGGCTATTGCCCAATACCCGTCGCAGGGCAACATCTCCGCTCCGGACACGAGCTATGACTATCAATACGTCCAGGCGCGGGTTGGGCGGGCGCTGTGGCTCAGCGAACGGGAAACGCCGCCGCCGGACTATCGCCCGGGCCAGATATATTAGGCGTACATCTTGCCTGGGTTAAAAATGCCTTGTGGGTCGAGGGCGCGCTTGAGCATCTGGTTCATGCGCGCCGCGCCGGCACTGAGTGGGGTAAAGACGTCTTCGTTGTGCTCGTCGGCTGCAAAGCGCCAGCCAAGGGCTTGGTGGCGGGCTGCGATGCGGTGCAAGCGCGAGGCTTGGGCGGCCACCGGCAACAGCACCCACAGCAAGCCGCCGGCCCAGTCCAGCCCCCAGCGACTTAGCCCCTCGGCCTCTAGCGCTTCCATTAGCTGCACCATCTTGGTCGGCGGTCCAGAAAAGCGCCAGCGCTGTTGGCCCTCGGCCGGGGCCAGCCATTCGAGCTCGCGCCAACGTCGCCAGAAGGCGTGCGACTCGGCCTCTTCTATTATCTCCGACTCTGCTGTTTCTCCTTCGCGCAGCGGTGCTAGCTGCGCCAGCACCGCTGGTGCTGGGCCTTCGACACGGGCGGCTAACTGGTCGGCGTCGCAGACTAGGCCCGTGATCTGTAGGGGCCGCGCCGCCCAGTCGAGAATCCGCTCCAACGCCGCTGCGGGCCTCAGTCCGTGAATGAACAGGGTTGCTTGGGTTTCAGGGCGCGGCCAGACCTTGAGGCAAACCTCGGTAAGCACCCCCAGCGTCCCAAAGGAGCCGGCCAGTACCTTGGATAGATCGTAGCCCGTGACGTTCTTGACGACTTTGCCGCCGGTGCGAATTCGCTCGCCGCGGCCGTCGATTAGCTCGGCACCGAGCAAGTGATCGCGCAGTGCGCCCATCTTGAAGCGCCGCGGTCCCGAGAGGTTGCAGGCCACGGTGCCGCCGATGGTCGCGGCCGCACCCCAAGCGGGCGGCTCGAAAGCGAAGTACTGGTTTTCGCTACGGCACAGGGCTTCTATTTCGCTCAGCTTGGTGCCCGGGCGGGCGACTAAAACCAATTCGTTTGGCTCGTAGCTGACGACGCCGGCCAGAGCGGAGAGGTCGAGTGGGGCTCCGTCGTGTCGGCGTCCGAGAAAGGACTTAGTGCGGCCGGCAAAAATTTTTAAGGCCGCGTTTTCGGCTAGGGCTTGGTGAACTCGCTCTTGGATGGCGTCGGCTACGTCGTCACCTTGGTTCATGTGCGCGGAGGGCTTTTGCCCGCTCAGACCTTGATCCCGTTTTCCTTGAGGAACTGATGGACGCCTTTTTTGTTTAAAGTGCGTAGGGCGCGGGCGGTCAGGCGTAGGGTGACGGTGCGGTTTTCTTCGGGAATGAAGATGCGCTTTTTGATGAGGTTGGGCTGTTGGACACGCTTGGTTTTGCGCTGCGAGTGGCTGACTTTGTTGCCAACTAGGCCCTTAACGTTGGTCAGGCTGCATTGTCTGGCCATGAGTGCCTCCCTGTTAAGAAATAGTAAAACATAGCGGTGCTGAGTCGATAAGTCAAGGTGAGATGCCCTTGACAAAAAGGGGGCTTGGAATGACCTTAAAAGTGCCAATCGCCATGACCACATGACCAATCCCACCTATACCATTTTATGAGATTCAAATGCTGCTTTTGGGCGCTCGCGCTTTTTTGCGGGAGTGCGGCCATGGCGGAATTGCGCGTGAGCGAACAGACGCCACAGCGCCTGCGGTTGGTTTGGCTCCCCGAGGGCCAAGAATTGGAGCGGGGGCGCGGTGCCTTGATCGGCGTCCCAATCGACGGACAGGTTCGCTTGGAGTTGATCGAAGCCCACGTGGCGCGGACGGATCGCGCCGCTGAAGACGACGCGTCTACGCCCGAGCCGGTCTTCCTCGGCGAGAGTGGTTTTGCGCGTCGCCAGCGCGTCGTTCCGGTGGCGTTTGCCCCGCGCGTCGAAGCAGATGGGACGCGGACCCTGTATGATCGCATCGTCGTTGACCTGCACGTGACCGGCAGTGGCGGCACCCGCGTTGCCGACCCTTGGGGCGAAGCATTCTACCGAGGGGTGCTCGTCAATCCCGAGCAAGCTAGGAACTGGCGATTGCCACCCAAGCGGCGGCCAGCGCGCAAGGCCGCGTTGCAAGAAGGGACTTGGCTGCGGATCTTGGTCTCGGAAGAGGGGATGTACAGGATATCGGGTGCCGACTTAGAGGCCGCCGGGGTATCGCTCGACGACATCGATCCGGCGAGTTTGCGCCTGCACTACGGAGGTGGTAAAGCCTTGTCCATCAGTCAGGTAGGTCCACCCCAAGCCATGCCAGAAGTGGGCTTGGTCGTAGAAGATGGGGGCGATGGCCGTTTGGACGCGGACGACTTCGTCTTGTTTTGGGCCGAGCCGGTCAGCCGCTGGGAATACGTCCAGACTAGCCGCTCGTTTCAATATCGGCACAACCTCTACACGCGCGAGAACGCGTACTGGCTGGGTTTTGGCGGTGGAGGCGAGGGGCGGCGGGCCGAGCAAAGGAGTGGTGCTCTGGTGGCGTCCGACCCGCAGCAGCCCACGAGCTATCGGGTGCGGGTCCACGAGGAAGCCGAGCAGTTCGTTCTCAACCAGCTTTATAGCATCAAGTCTGGCTACACTTGGTACTGGGAGGACTTTCGCGGCAATGCGCGCAATTTTCCGGTGGTGGTGCGGCAGGCCGTGCCCGAGCCGGTAGCCGTGCGTTTGGGCTTTATCGGGGTACCCGGGACGCGGCCGCGGTTTGAGGTGCGCTGGAACGAAGAGACCATCGGAAGAGAGGCTTTTGCAATCCCAGACGAACCTCGCCAGACGCCCGTTGCATCCGATACGCTGTGGGCACCGATGGGGGCGCAGGAGGGGCTGAACCACTTGGGGATCGTTCACTCCGGTAATCCGTCCCGCTTAGACTGGTACGAGGTGGAGTACAGCCGCGGCTTTGTCGCCGAGCGCGGCGAGCTGATCTTCACCTATCCGCTGACGGGCACCACTCAATTCCGTCTCGCTGGTTTTGCCGACGAGCAGCCGCGCGTCTTTGAGGTTACTGCGGGCTTGGCCGAGGTCGTGGACTTCGAGTACGACGCGCAAGCCGGGACGGTAACTTTTCAGGATCGACCCGGGGAGGTGCCGCGTCAGTACATAGTCGGCGGTCCGGCGACTTGGAAGCGACCAGTGCGGGTCGAGCTTGACTTGCCCGGCGATTTGACGACTGGGGGCTGGGGGGCCGATTGGGTGGCGATTTACCACCGCGATTTCCGCGCCGCGGCCGAGCGCTTGGCGCAATGGCGGGCTGAAGACGACCGCTTCGGTCCGCCCCTGCGGACGGTGGCCATCGACGTACAAGACATCTACGACGAATTTTCCGGCGGACTTTTGGATCCAGCGGCGATCCGCAATTTTCTCGCCTATGCGGCCGAGCACTGGGATCCCGCTCCCCTATTCGTGGTCTTGGTCGGCGATGGCTCGTACGATTACAAGAACAATTCGGCCCTCAGTCAGGGCAATTGGATCCCGGCCTTCCAAGACGGCGACAGCACGTACGACGAGTGGTACACGCGCGTGGTCGGCGGCGATTTGTTCCCCGACATGGCTATTGGTCGGCTGACGGTGCAGACCGCGGCTGAGGCCGACGCGCTCGCCGACAAAATCATCGCCTACGACCGCGCGCCTGAATTGGGGCCTTGGCAGAGCCGCGTGGCGCTGGTTGCGGATGATTTATTCAATCGAGACAAGCCGCTTAATGTCGAGAAATACTTTCTCAACGACAGCGAATACATGGCCCAAAACGTCATGCCTGAGGCGTTGGACGTGACCAAGCTCTACATCGCCCAATTCCCCCTAGAGGGAGGGAAGAAACCGCGGGCGCGGGACGCGTTCATCCGGCTCCTCAACAAGGGCGCGCTTATTGTGACCTATTTGGGGCACGGCACCTACGACCGCTTGGCCCACGAGTGGATGTTCTTGCTTTCCCGCGATTTGGACGATGTCAGAAATGGCGGTCGCCTGCCCTTGTTTTTCACGGCCGCCAGTCAAGTTGGGGTGTTCGACGATCCAGTGCGCATCTCCATCCCCGAGGCGCTCTTGAAGAAGGAAGACGGGGGCGTGATCGGCATGATTTGCGCGGCCCGAGTGGGATATCACGACAGCAATGTCGAGTTGGCCAACCAGTTCTACCGGCAGATGTACCACACCGGACGGGAGCACGTGCCTATTGGGCTGGCCCTCTTCGAGGCTAAGCAATTACTGCTGCCGCTGTATTCCCCCAGTGGCCCCACTGCATTCCGTACATTCCGCAACATTCAGCGCTATACGCTCTTCGGCGACCCGGCGACGCGCTTGGCCATGCCGCGCTTTCAGGTGCAGATCGACGTGGCCGATTCGCTCCACGCCCTAGGCGAAGTGGCTCTGGCCGGCCAAGTCCTCGACGCGGCTGGTGCGCCGGCCACCACCTATGAGGGCCAAGTGTGGTTGCAGGCATTTGATTCGAGCGAAGAGAGCGACTTGGAGGGCTTGACTTACCAGCAGACCGGTGCCCCCATCTTTCGCGGCCGCTTTCCAGTAGCCGAGGGCCGCTTCCGCGCCGCGTTTCGGGTCCCTAAAGACATTACCTACGGCGGGAAGAACGGCCGCATCAGCGCCTACGTCTGGAGCGATGACAGCCCGGCGGCCTTTGGCTCGGCCGAAGGATTGGTGCTAGCGGGCACGGCCGCAGGCGTGGAAGCGGACGTGGAGGGGCCGGAAATTTCCCTGCGCTTCGAGGGGGCCAAAGGCACCACGATTCCGCGGCAGACGGTGTTGTTGGCCTCGATTGCAGATCCCAGCGGCATCAACATCACCGGAGAGACCGGGCACGAAATCGAGCTGGCCATCGACGGCCAGTTCTTCACATTGACGGAGCTTTACAGCGTGCAAGGCGGGGACTACCGTCAGGGGGTCATTGAATTTCCCCTGCCCGAGCTGGAAGCGGGCAAACACGAGATCCGCCTGAAGGCCTGGGACAACTTCAACAATTCGTCGCGTGCAACGGTGTCGGTCGCGGTCGGGGACGCCGCCGGCGACGCGGGCCTTGCCAATGTCCTGTTTTACCCGAATCCCATGCGCGATAGCGGCTACTTCACGTATGAGCTAGAAGACGACATGCGCGCTGTGCAGATAGAGGTTTTTTCGCTGGCCGGTCGGCTGATAGACCAGCTAGACGGACAGACACACGCTGGCTACAACCAAGTGCCTTGGACGCCGCCGCCGAGCTTGGCCAACGGCTCGTATTTATACCGAATAGAAGCCGAACGGGAAAGTGGCGCTGCGGTCGCGCGCCGCGCCGTCTTGCAGGTTGCCAAGTGAGCGTTGCGAGAGGAGTGCCTTTGTAGCAGTGAGATCGCCTTAATACTTAGGAGGCATCATTTTTATACTTTTATTCTTAGCTGAGGAGGACTCCGCTATGAGGAAACTGACGACCCTGCTGCTAGTCGGCCTTTGTGTCGGCGCATTGCCCAATGGGGTTCGGGCCACGCCCGAGAGCCGAAGTGCTCCGCTTTTTTTGTTGATCAATCCGGGTTCCCGCGCCGTTGCCATGGGCGAATCCTATGTGGCGGTGGCCGATGACGCCACGGCCAGCTACTTCAACCCAGCCGCGCTTGTCGGGCAGCAAAAAAGAAACATGCACTTCTCCCACACCGCGTGGCTGCCGAAGCTGGCTGACGACTTGTCCTACGAGTTTCTGGCCTATTCCATGCCTGTGGAGGGGTGGGGCAACTTCGGCCTCAACGTCGCGCTGCTAAATCTAGGCGAGCAGATCCGCACAGACGAACGCGGCAACCAACAAGGCACCTTCCGCAGCTATGACGTAGCTATGTCTGTGGCCTACGGGGCGGATATCGGCGACAATACGTCCGCTGGCATCGGCTTGAAGTTCATCCGCAGCAACTTAGCCGATGCGGGGGCCGGCATTGAGCGGGGCCGGGGCGTGGGTAGCAGCTTTGCCGCGGATCTGGGATTTTTATGGAAGCCCACCTCCAGCCTCAGCTTTGGCGCGGCCCTGCGCAACCTAGGCCCCAAGATCGCCTATATCGACGCCGAACAGGCCGACCCGCTGCCCCAACATATCGTCGTCGGGGTGGCCTACGACGTGATGGATACCCAATACAACGACCTGCTGCTCTCTTTTGACCTGTACAAACCTCTGATTGCCGATGGGTCTTTTGTCAGCAACTTGGCCACGGCATGGGCCGACGAGGGCTTGAGCAACGAGTTCAAGGAGATGGATCTGCACGTGGGCGGCGAATACCAATACGGGCTTTCCGCGCACGAAGGTGAGGCGTTTATCGCGTTGCGTGCGGGCCTTTCGCGGGACAGCGACGGCGAGGTACATTCCAAGACCTTTGGCGTTGGCCTAAAATACAATCGCTTCCAGTTTGATGTGGCGTATATAATCGGCAGCGAAGACGCGGTGGTGGGAGACAATACGCCAATTTCCCTGAACATCATTTTCTGAGGGTGTTCCAATCGGACGCTGGTTCTGTTGCCGCACCGAGCGGCGACGCTGCGATTTAGCCCCCTTGCTCCTCTTAGGCTTCTGCTTCTCACTGCTGTTGTCAGCGACCACCGCGGCCGACGCCAAGTGGCGAATCTTGGCCTTGCGCGTCGATTTTCCGCGCGAAAATCCCGATGAGCTGACGACGACTGGCGTCGGGGCTTTTGACTTGCGCTCGGTAGAGGAAGCGGCCGAGGACTACGCGCTTCCCTACGACGTGCCGCCGCACGACCGCGCTTATTTCGAGCGGCATCTGACCGCGCTGGCGCGCTATTACGAGGTCGTTTCTGCCGGTCAGGTGGCGATTTCCGCCGAGGTGTTCCCCCGCGCCGCTCGGCAGGCGTACACGCTTCCCCAATCTATGCTCCACTACGGCAACGGACGCACGACTGAGGAGATCGGTGTGAAGTGGATCGAGCTGGTGAGCGATGCCCTTCATGCCGCGCTGGCTGATCCCGACGGCCCGCGTTTGGATGAATTCAACAGCTTCCTCGTGTTCCATGCCGGGATCGGCCACGAGACCGGCGAGCTGAACGATATTCGCTCGGTTTTCCTATCCGAGGGCGATTTTGCGCTCTTTAACGGCGGTCCGCTGACCGTGGGCGACGCAGCGATCGATGAGGCGTGGATCCTGCCGGAGTCGCCTAGCCTCAACGGCCGGGCTGGCCTCAATGGCTTGCTTGCCAAGTTCTTTGGCCATCAGTTGGGCCTGCCTGGGTTGTCCAATTTTGCCGACGGCCTGCCGGCCCTAGGTAGCTGGAGCCTGATGGACGTGGGGGCCAACGCTTGGGGCTACGTGCGGACGGATAGCCTCGCGTGGGTACGCGGCTTCGCGCCGCCGCATCCCATGGCTTGGAGCAAGATGCAGCTAGGGTGGATTGAGCCGGTGGTGGTGCGGCGCGACACTGTACTATCGTTGCTGGCGACCGACCGCAGCGGCGATCTCCCCAAGGCAGTGCGCATACCCATTGACGCACGCGAATACTTCTTGCTGGAGAACAGGCAACAGCGTGGGCAGCGCGGCGTTGTGGAGGGCGAAGACGAAGAGACGATGTGGATCGATCTCGATCAGGTCACCATAGACGAGGGCGTGTGGGTGGCGATGGAGGAATACGACGCCTTTGTCCCAGGGTCGGGGGTGCTGATATGGCATGTAGACGAGGGCGTGATGGCTCGCGCTGCGGACCCCAGTGCCGCGAACAATCAGCTCCACTGGAAGGGGATTGCCTTGGAAGAGGCCGACGGGTACCGCGACATTGGTGATCCGCGCCGTGCGTGGGAGTTGCAAGTCGATGGATGGCCCGACGATCCGTTCTTTGTCGGCGGACAAACGCTGTTCGGCCCGACGACTCAACCTGACTCGCGCAGCAACCGAGAGTGGGAAACCGGCATTGAGATCGAAGTGCTTTCCGCACTCGGCGATACCATGCAGGTGGCCATACGCTTTGGGCGCGCCCGCCCGGGTTGGCCACGGGATTTGCCGGGTGATGGCCGGCTGCAAGCTGCGGATTTGGACGGCGACGGAGTGGATGAATTGCTCTTTGAGGCCGGGGGTGGAGTCAGCTATGCGACCGGAGATGGCGTGGCGGCGTGGCAAGTACCAAGGGCGCGGCTGCTGGCTGCTGGCGACGGCGACGGCGATGGCCGGCCCGAGGTTTTTGTGCGGCGCGACGCAGAGATCAGCGCGTGGGACACCGGGGCCGACCAACCGCGGTGGCGGCTTGTGCTGGACGAGGTGCCGTTGGACGCGAGTTTCAGCGCGGGCGCAGAGGCTGAACTGCTGCTCGTCGGAGCGGAACAGATCTACGTGGTAGATGCCATAAGCGGCGAGTTAAAGGAGCAAAGGCCGCCGGTGGCTGCGGCCTCGTTACCCCCGGCGACAGGCGATTTGGACGGCGACGGCCAAGTCGAATGGGTCTTCGCCACGACCGGCGGACAGGTCGAGATCGGATCTCATAGCGCCGAGTTAGGCGATTCCCTAGCCGCGCCGCCGGTCCTGGGCGATTTGGACGGCGATGGCCTGTTGGAAGTGGTTTTGCTTGCGCGGAATGGAGCGATACACGCCCTGCGAGCTGACGGATTGCGCCACGCCGACTTCCCCGCGGCCTTGCCGCGCTTTGCCGAGGTTGGAGATATCGTCTTCGAGCCGGTGCTTTGCGATGTGGATGCCGACGGCAAGCAGGAGATATTCGTCGCCGGCCACAGCGGAATTTTCGGCGTGGACGACGATGGGCGGCTCTTGCCGGACTTCCCCCTGCTAATGGCCGCCCCCCCGACGGCGTCGCCGGTGGTATTGGACTTAGATGGCGATGGCCGCCTGGCGCTAGCGGCTTTGGATGGCACGGCCGTGTATGCGTGGGATCTGCTTAAGGTGGCGGCGCAGTACGCCGGGGGGCCGGCCCATTGGCCGCAGGCCGGTGCCGACGCGGCCGGGTCGCGGGCTGCGCTGGTTGCTGGTCGGCCCGTCGTAGAGCCAGAGGCGGCCTTGCTAGGCCGGGTCTATTGCTATCCCAATCCAGTCGGTCCCGATGAAGAGGCGCATTTGCGCTTTGCGCTGAGCGCGGCCGGGCGCATCGAATTGGAGGTATTTGATGCGTTGGGCGGGCGCGTTTGGCAGCACCGCAGCAACGGTTTGGCAGCCGGTGAGCGCGAAGTTACTTGGTCGGTGGAAGGCTATGCGAGCGGCCTGTATCTATGCCGATTGATCGCGCACGGCGACGACGAGCGGCGAGGAGAAGCCGTGGTCAAAATGGCGGTGAGTCAGTGAGGGGTTGGCGTTTTGTCTGGTCGAGAGGAGTGCCTTTGCAGCAGTGAGATCGCCTTAGTACTAGAGGCATCATTGTATTACGAGCTGAGGAGAACTCTTCTATGGGGAAACTGACGACCCTGCTGCTGGCTGGCCTGTGCGTATTTTGTCTAGTACTCGGCTGGACGAGCGCGTCCTTTGCCCAAAACCACCCGGAACTCGCGTGGCAGGTGGTGGAGACCGAGCACTTCCGCATTTTCTACCACGAGGGACTGGCCGGGGCGGCGGCGCGGGCGGCGCGCATTGCCGAAGCCGCGTACGCGTCCATTACCGAGCTATATGGGTACGCGCCCGACGGGCGCGTGCGGATTGTGCTCAAGGACCACGACGACTACGCCAATGGCGCGGCTTTTTTCTATCAAGACACCATTGAGATTTGGGCCACGTCGCTCGACCACGACTTCGACTTGCGCGGTAGTTCAGACTGGCTGCGCAACGTAATAACCCACGAATTTGCCCACATCGTTTCGCTAGGGGCGGCGCGCAAAGGCGTGCAGCGCGTCCCCGCGCTCTACTTGCAGTACTTTGGCTACCAGCGGGAGAAAAACCGGCCGGATATTCTCATCGGCTATCCAGACGTCATTGCTTCCTATCCGGTGATGGGCACGGTGGTGCCGATGTGGCTGGCCGAGGGCGCGGCCCAGTACGGGACTGCGACTACGGGGCACGACCGCTGGGATGCCAACCGCGACATGGTGCTCCGCTCCTTGGTGCTGGCGGACGAGCAGCTATCCTTCGACCAGATGGGCGTCTTTGGCAAGCAGGGCTTTGGCAACGAATACGTGTACGACCACGGTTTTGGCTTGGTGCGCTACATCGCCGAGACATACGGCGAAGAAAAAATCGCCGCGCTGTACCGGGCCGCGTCGCAATGGCATACCCTCGCCATTGACGGGGCGTGCAAAAAGGTCTTGGGCAAGAGCGCGGACGAGCTATACGGCGAGTGGATCGAGTCCCTGCGGCAGGGCTATCAGGCGCAGGTAGCGGCGTTGGGGCCGCTACGCGAGGGCGAGCGGATCGTGGATGTCGGCTTTTCCAATCTGCGGCCGCGGCTCGCGCCCAATGGCGAGCAATTGGCGTATCTATCGACGCGCAAGCGGCACCACTACCCACACGGTTTGATCGTCCGCGACCTCGCTACCGGCGAAGAGGAAGTCGCAGCGTTCCCAGCGGCGGCTTCGACCGTGGATTGGTCGCCGGACGGGAGCAGGCTGCTCTTTTCGCGCATTGACCGAGCGGACAAATACGGTTCGCGGCAGGCAGATATCTACGAGTGGAATTCCGCTGCCGCTGGCCCTAGTTTTTGGCGCAATATGCTGTGGTTGGTGCCGGCCATGGTTAGCGGCACGGCGCCGGAGACGCCGCGCGTCAAGCGGCTGACCCGCGGGCTGCGTGCGTTGTATCCGACCTATTCGCCCGATGGCGAGTGGATCGTCTTCGTGCAAAACAAGGACACCAGCAACAACTTGGCGATGATGCGGGCCGACGGCACGGGACTGCGCTATCTAACCCACTTCGCGGACGGCACCCAGCTCTACACGCCGCGCTTTTCGCCCGACGGACGCAAGCTGGCGTTTGCAATCTCGCGCGAGGGACAGCGCGACCTCGCCGTGGTGCAACTGGACGCGGACGCTGCTGCCGCAACACCCCTGCTGGCCGAAGGGGCATTCGACCTCGCCATTGCCACACCCGGCACGGACCGGGACCCAGCGTGGAGCGCGGACGGCACGGAGATCGTCTTTGCCTCGGATTTCAGCGGCATTTTCAATATTTATGCCCTCAATTTGGAAACGCTCGCGCTGCGGCAGATAACTAATACTATCGGCGGCGCATTTAGCCCATCGGTCGGCTCGGAGGGCGAGCTCGTCTTTACGGCTTATACGGCGGCTGGCTTTGAGATTCGCCAGTTGCAGGACGAGGGGACGCTGGTTGCGGCTGAAGAGGCGTGGTTTTCCCAAGACATGCCGCTGGATTGGCGTGGCACGTCGGCACCCGCGTTGCCGGGCGAGCCCCAAGCGTATGGCATCGACTTCCTCAAGACTGGGATTCTGCCGAGGCTGTTCATGGACGAGGGGCAGTTCAAGGCGGGCGCGTACCTCGGTGCCGGCGATGTGCTCAACCGCCAGAGCGTATTCGTCGGGGGTGCCATTGCGCCGACCAACGCCGACCGCGATCTATTCGCCATATACGAGTTCAAGGGATTCCGCCCCACTTTCTTTTTACAGGTATTCAACCAGCGCCGGCACTCGGCTCGCGGCGATAGCTCGGAAGCGCGGACGATCATTGTCAACGCCGTCAACTATAGCTTGAGCCAGCTCAGCGCAGGGGTGCGCGGCAAATTGGGTCGCCATGGGGAGCTGACGGCCTCGGCCACGTACGACCGCTACGACGCCAGCGTCGAGAGCGACTGCCTCGTCTGCAAAGGCGACGGACAGGTCGGTTTCGAGCGCACCGCCCAGCGGCCTTTTGGCTATACCTATCTCAACGGCTTTGGCTTGGGGTTGACCTATCGGATGGAGCTGATTGCGCGGCGGCGGGACCGCGATATAAGCCCTGTGGGCCGCCAGCTCTACGCGCGCTACGACCGGATGTTCAACTATTTTATCGACGGCTTTAACGAGCAGGCGTCTTTTATCGACGAGAATTACATCAAGCTCTTTTACAATCAGTTTACCGTCGATTGGAAGGAATACATGGCCATGCCCGCCAATACCCGCTTGGGCCTGCGGCTGTACGGCGGCTGGATCGACAGCGACGCAGTGAACGACACGTCGCGGGTCGGCGATTTCTTCGACTACCGCCTCGGCGGCCTCAACTTTATGAAGGGCTATACTTTTTACAGCATCGAGGGGCGCAAGGCCCTGATGGGCACGGCGACGCTGCGCTTTCCCCTGCTGCCGGATATGGGCAAACGCGTTGCGCAGCTATATTTCGACAAAGTCTATGGCGCGGTGTACACCAGTATGGGCAAGGCTTGGGATCAGAATATAGGCGAGTGGAACGAACGGTATGGCCGCGACGGCCCGCTGCGGGATGTGGGGGGGCAGTTGCGCTTTGACTTGATTTCTTATTACAGCGTGCCGACGCGGGTGCAGGTGGATGTGGCGTATGGGATTGACGAGGTAGAATATAAGGGGCGGTGGAAGTCGTATTTTACGGTGTTGTTCGGGTATTTGTAGGGGACGCAGATCGTTAGGGGTGTATATTGCAACAAGTGCAACGCCAGGTTCCTTTTATTGGTAAGGGATGTCTGGTGCTCGACGAGTTCAGACGCGAGCTTGAACAATGGCGGCGCTACGGCAAGGAGACAGTCGTTGCAGAACGCGACGGCATTCCCGTATTCGCCAATGAGTTCTGGACGTCCAAGCAACGCGCCGCGCACTCGCTGCACGAGGTTTCCTATCGGGCGTGTTTTAAGCCGCAGTTGCCGCGCTTTTTCATCGAGCGGCTGACGGACCCCGGCGACGTGGTGTTCGACCCGTTTATGGGGCGCGGGACGACGTTGCTCGAAGCGGTCTTGCTCGGACGGGACGCGCTAGGCAACGACGTCAATCCCCTGTCCCGCGTTCTTGTGGAAGCGCGGTTGGATCCGCCGACCCTGTCCGAGGTCGCCGCGCGGCGCGGCCAGCGGCCCGAGTACCGCGATGTCGCGCAGTTGATCCTGCGCAAGACGCGTGCGCTTTTGCGGGATGCGGAGGCGCAGGCACCCAAGGGGCGCAGCCGAGGTTTTTTCAACAAGCGGTCGATGCGCCCTTTGAATACGACGGTCCTCGGGTGGCGCTCGCGGCGACCTCGCCGCCCTTCATGGACATCGTGAACTACAAAAAGGACAACTGGATGCGCTGTTGGTTCGTCGGCGTCGATCCCGATGCAATTCGCATCACGCAGACTCGCAAGCTCGCAGAATGGAAGGCGCTGGTGCACGGCGTGTTGGAAAGCGTAGCCGCGATTGCGCGCCCTGGCGGGGTGTTTGCATTTGAGGTGGGCGAAATCCGGCGGGGATCGCTGTTGCTCGATCGCGTAGTCGCCGAGGTTGCGCAAGAGACGGCATGGAAACCGGTCTGCATCGTAATCAACGAACAGACGTTTACCAAGACCTCGAATATGTGGGGCGTTGACAACAACGAGCGCGGAACGAATTCGAATCGCATTGTCGTGATGCAGAGGCAGTAGAGATGTTGCAGCACATGGCAATTCCGCATCCATTTCCTTATCAGGGTAGTAAGCGCGGCATTGCACGGCATATCCTCACGCATTTTCCGCGCGATGTCGATTGCCTCATTGAGCCTTTTTGCGGGTCTGGTGCCATTTCTCTTGCCGCGGCCGCACACGGGCTCGCAAAGCGATTTTGGCTCAATGATTTGAACGAACCGTTGATGGCGCTATGGGAAGAAATTTTGCAGCGGCCAAATGAGCTTAGCAAAAACTACGAGCGGCTGTGGACGGAACAGCACCCGGATAAAAAGACCTTCTTCCTCGGCATCCGCGATAAGTTCAATGCTGCACATCGGCCTCATCATTTGCTCTATCTGCTGGCGCGCATAGTAAAAGGCTCGGTGCGGTACAGTGCCGAGGGCCTGTTCAATCAAAGCGCGGACAACCGACGGTCGGGCATGCGTCCCATACTTATGCAGCGCCAGATACTCGGCGTTCACGCACTGCTCGTCGGAAAAACCACGCTTTCCGCAGTCGATTTTCGCGCAGTGGTCGCGGAGGCCGCGAAAGAGGACCTCATTTACATGGACCCACCCTATCAGGGCACGTCCTTTACGAGAGATCACAGGTATTGCAGCGGGCTGAGCTATGCCGAGTTCGCAGACGCGCTCCAAGCCATGAACGACCGGGGGCTTTCTTACATGGCGAGCTACGACGGGAAAACCGGCGAAAAAAGTCACGGCAAGCCGCTTCCCCGCTCGCTTTCCCTCACTCATTTGCACATTAGCGCCGGACGCTCAAGCCAAGCCACGCTCCTGGGTGACAAGAGCGAGACCGTCGAATCTCTGTATCTTTCGCCGGCTTTGGTGGAGCGTTTGAACGATGGGCAGAGACGTGATAGAATACCGCAAATTCAGCAGGAGCTCGCTTTGGAATCAGCAACTGCCGGTCATGCTATTGGGCGTTTCCAGAATCCTATAGTCATGTAGCAATGCGAGAGATTCGCAGGCTGGATGTTCTCTGGGTAGGTGAGGAAGTGACCGAGTATGACCAATTGAAAGAGACAGCAGGAAAAGTGGGAGAAGAGACGACGACCTACGTCAAGAATGTGTTGAGAAATCATCTCGAATGTGAAGGCGATTAGGGTATAATAGCCGGTCGCGCTTTGGGGTACTGCCGCAATGGAAAGGAGCAAACATGACGAGAACAGGAATCGCGCTGGTGGTTGCCGTGTTAACTGCCGCTAGCGTCCGGGCCGAGGGATTGCCGAGTATTTTGAGCGAGGAGGGACAGGCGTTTTTGGTGGGATTGCGGGCGGTGGAAGGCGATGCTGATCCTGAGCCGGCACCGATGCCGCGCACAGAGACGCGCAAGGGCAAGTCGTCCAAGCGGGCGTTTTTGCTTTCCGCGCTGGTGCCGGGGTTGGGCGAGTGGTATGCGGGGTCGAAGAAGCGGGCGTTAGCTTTTTTCGGGGCCGAAGCCGCGCTGGTAGGCATGTGGGCGGCTTGGAAGGGCAAGGGCAACGATGTAGTGGAAGAGTTCCGGGCAGTAGCCGACGAGCACTGGGATCCGGAAGACTACATTCTTTGGCGTGAATCGACGATCTCGAACAATTCGTCAATCACGCACGCGCTGCCTTGTAGTAGCGAGGTCCACGGGTACATTGTTGAGGCGAGAAGAGAAGGGAAACTACAGGCGGGGGAAAAACTGAGTGCGCTAGATAGGAGTGAGGTTTTTGGCGGGTGCGCGCCGAGCCAGATTCAGCAATACTACGAGTTGATTGGCAAATACGACCAATTTGTCGCCGGTTGGGATGATCTGAGGCGCGGTGGCAGTACTGGCAATGCCGCTGTGCCGACCGAAGTCGATTCGGTCGAAAATTTCCATTCCGAGCGGCGGCTCCGCTACGAAGACGACCGCGACGAGAGCAATCGCTTTCTCAAGCGAGCCTCCACGGTAAGCGGGGTCATCCTGATCAACCACGTTATCAGCGCCATTGACGCGGCGCGGGTGGCGCGGGCGCGCGCTGCGGGTGCCGACGAAGCGGCCCTGCGGCGGCGGACGCGCTTCGCGTTAGTCATGCAGCCTTGGGTGCGGGCGCGCGTACCCATGTTCGTGGCGTACAAACCGTTGGATTGAGCTGATGTGGCGATGGATTGCGTTGGTTTTGTTGCTGCCCGGCGTGGCTGAGGCCGGGAAGTCCCAAGGAGCGTTTTGGCGCTCCTTGCTAGTGCCCGGTTGGGGGCAGAAGTACGCCCGAGGCGGCGGCGGTAGCTTTTTGGCCGCTGAGTTGGCGCTTTGGGGCGGCTATTGGGGTTTTGAGTGGCTGGGTCAGGTGCGCCGCGATCGGTACCAGGCGTATGCGGCGGAACGCGCAGGTGCGCGGCCCGAGGGCAAGGGGCGCGCCTATTTCGACGACTTGGGATTTTATGCGAGTCGGCTGGAGCACAACCAGTTCGCCCGCTACAAGGACGGCCCGGAGGCTGCGCTCTATCCTGTGGCCGCGGACTTCTTCTGGGAATGGGATCGCGACGAGTCGCGCCAGCGCTATCGAGAGTTGCGCAATGCGAGCCAGCACGCGCAGCGGCAGGCGCTCTATATGACGGGATTGGTAGTCGCTAATCACCTCGTGGCTGCCATCCATGCGGCACGGGTGGCCGGCGCGGATCAAGCGCAGACTGGCTTCGCGCCCAAGGTGGCGGTGGGGCCTGCGGGAGCGTCTTTCTTCTTGGTGCGGCATTTCTACTGATGGCCTGCTTTTTTCCGCGGGTTGCCTTAGCCGCGTGGATGCTCTCGCTGCCGCTGGCGGCCGCAGCCGAAGAGCGGATATGCGGGACGCGCTGGCTCGAACAGCACCGCGCTTCTTTCCCCTCGCCAGCCGCCAAGGCAGTCGGCGCAAGTCAAGAGCTAGGCCCCATTGAAGTGGGGACTCAGCTCGCCTTTTACGCACCGCTTGAACCCGTGCTCAAGTTGGCTACCTGTCGCTACAAGGGGACGCACTGCTATATCTTCGTCGAGGAAAGCCAGTGGGACATTATCGCAGCCCAGCCAGATGTGGATAAGCTGGGCGCGCTTTTTGACGCGGCGACCCCGGCCGATCCCGAGCGCGGGATATTTGAAATAGCGGTCGATGCCTTTGGCGAGCCTGCCGATGAGGACGGCGATCCCCGCATCTTTATCCTGGTTTTGGACATTCCCGACGAGCGCGTGATCGGCTATTTCGACGATGAACTGTACGAGCGGGCGCAACCCGAATTGCGGCGCGATACGATTTACCTCGACGCGAGCAAGGTGGCCTTCAGCGCCTATCTCGCCCACGCAACCTTAGCGCACGAATTCCAGCATCTAATCCATTGGGGCCGCGATTCCGACGAGGAGAGATGGATCGACGAAGGGCTTTCTGGGTACGCCGAGGAACTGGTGGGTTTTCCCGAGGCCGATCCGAACATGGTGCCGGATTTTCTCGCCGATCCGAGCCGCGATCTAACGCTCTGGGTGTTCAATTCGGCGAGCTACGGCAAAACCTATCTGTTCGCCTCGTTTTTGGCCGAGCGCTATGGTCCGGGGCTGATTCGCCAAATCGTCGCTGAGCCGCGCAACGGCATTCTGGGCATTGACGACGCCTTCAAAAACCAAAACTGGGTCGAGGACTACGCGGGTGCGTGGCGCTTGTGGATCGCGGCCAACTATGCGACTGGGTACGAGGCTCTGCGCGGCCGCCGCGCCGCTGCGGTTGCCGCGCCCGAGGTGCCTTTCGCGGAACTGGCCGGCGAGGTTGGCAACCAATGGGGCGCGGCCAATGTGGTTATTCGCTCGGAGGGCGATGTAGCCGTTGATTTCGCCGGCGCGGCCGAGGGGCGCTATGCCGTGTGGGTGTACGCCATGCATGGCCAGCGCGGCGAGCTGATAGCGATGGAACTTAGCGCGGACAACACAGGGCAGGTGCAGGCCGCGGCGATAGATAGCGTGGCAGTCATTGTCGGCAGAGCCTCGCCGACGGGCGGAGATTTTGCCCTCGCGGCCCGGTATGTTACGCCTACAGTCGTAGCCATGCAGGCAGAGGAGCGGGCCGGGGCCAGCGACTTGGCACCGGCTTATCCAAACCCGGCCAACAGCGCGGTGAACCTGCCCTTTCGCTTGGCAAGGGAAGCGGACGTCGAGTTGGCGATATACAATGCCTTGGGCCAGCGTCTGGCCCTTTTGGTGGCGGAGCGGCTCGCGGCCGGGAAGCACTTGGCGCACTGGAGCGGTGAGCGCGCGGCCAGCGGGGCGTATTGGGCCGTGTTGAAGGCCGGCGGGGAAACGCGGACGCACCGGTTGATGCTGGTCCGGTGAAGGTTGGACTAAACCCCTTATCGAATTCCCTATCAGGTTCAGACGTCAGCCCCGATGCCGCAAACTCAGTCCTCCAACGCGAGAGTGCCAATGTCGCGGGTGTTGGCGTCGCAGTACCACAAGACGCCTTGGTGCGCGGTCAATCCGTGTACCTCATCGGGGGCGGCCACCCGAATGACGTCATAGACCCGCCCATCCTTGGTGTCGAGCAGACTGACGGTGCCGGCCGAGGTGTCGGCCACCCACAGCCTGTCATCCGGCCCCCAAGCGAGGCCGTGATTGCGAAGACCGGGGGTGCGAAATTGGTGTTCTTCTCCCCAAGTGTCGGGGTTCATAACGTGGACCATCTGAGAAGGTGGCGTGGCCACGTATAGCTTGCCGTCTTTCCATTCTAAGCCGTGGGAGCCGGTGGTACGTGCGTCTGCGGTACCCTCCCGAGGCGCTGTGATGCCGGCCCCGGGCGAGTCGTATTTGGCGATGGTGCGGCCCGTTGCCAGTTCTAGTTTGGCAATTTTGAGTTCATAGGTAGAGGCGATCCACAGATACCCATCTCCCACGGTAATGCCGCTGGAGTGGACCGTATCGGTCTGGGCTGCGAACAAGGTCTCGCCGGTTCCATAATCCAACTTGTACACTTTGTTATCGGCTTGGTCGATGACCCACAGGCCGTCGGGGGCAGCTTGGATGCCATTTGGCAGCGGCCCAGGGCACAAGAATCGCTTGTCTACCTTGGCGATATTGGAAGCCATTGCGTTTTGTTCTCCTTTACTAAGAGTCGGCTATCTAGTAGCCGAGCGGTGCGGCGATAATGTTGTCAATCAGCCGGACGTTGGACAGGCGCACGGCGAGGGCGATGACGATCGGGCCGGTGATATGGGCTATTTCTTCGAGCGTGTCCGGGTGCGCGATAGAAATGTAGTCAATGGACGCGTCGAGTGTGCGCTCGATGTGCGCCCGCATCTCGGCTATGATTTGGCTGGCGTCGCGCTCGCCCTGTTCGATCCGTTCTCGGCCCATTGTGAGCGCTTTGTAGAGGGCTGATGCACGCTGTCGTTCTTCTGCGCTGAGGAGGATGTTGCGCGAACTCATGGCTAAGCCGTCTGCTTCGCGCACGGTAGGGGCGACCTCAACGCGCAAGTCCAAGTTCAAATCGCGCACCAACCGACGAATGACGGCCGTCTGCTGGTAGTCTTTCTGGCCGAAGACTGCTAGGTGTGGTTTGACGGCGGTGAATAGCTTGGTCACTACGGTGGTGACGCCGCGGAAGTGCCCGGGGCGGAAGGGGCCGCACAGGCCCTTGGTTAGCTCTTCGACTTCGACAAAGGTCGAGAAATCGGGGGGATAGAATTCCACCGTTCCCGGTTGGAAGACCGCATCGACTCCCCGGCGGGACAGCAGGTCGAGGTCGCGCTCCATGTCGCGCGGATAGATGGCGAAGTCTTCTTTCGGCCCGAATTGCAGCGGGTTGACGAAGATGCTGACGACCGTGCGGTCCGCGGCTTCGAGGCTGTGATCGACCAAGCTGAGGTGTCCCTCGTGCAAAAAACCCATCGTCGGCACCAGCCCGATGCACAGGCCCGCGCCGCGCCAAGCGTCGGACTGAGCCTGCATTTCCGCGACTGGGTGTATGCGTTTCATGCGGTGGCGGGGAGGATGAGAGGGCCGACGGCGCGGGCGTCCCCGACATCAGCGAGCGCGGCGAGGTGGTTGGCAAAAGGTAGGCCGGTGATGGGATGGTGCAGGTCGGGGGCGATTTCGCAGAGGGGCACTAGCACAAAGCGCCGCTCGTTCATGCGCGGATGCGGCAGGGTCAGATCCGCGTTTTCGACGACGCGCTCGCCATAGAGGAGCAGGTCGAGATCAAGGGTGCGCGGCCCCCAGTGAATATGGCGTTGCCGCTGGTGTTTTTTTTCTGCGGCGAGCAGGGCGGCTAACAGCGGCTCGGGGGCGAGCGAAGTTTCTATGGCAAAGACGGCGTTGAGGAAATCCGGTTGCGCGACCGGCCCCAGCGGCCGGGTTTCGTAGGCGAGGGAGACCGCCGCAAGGCGCGTGTTGGGGAGTGCGGCGACTTCTTTGATCCCAGCTTCGAGGTACGCGCGGCGGTCGCCGAGGTTGCTGCCGATGGCGATATAGGCTCGCTCAGGCATAGGAACGGCGTATTTCGACTTCGATGCCGTCGAAGTGCGCGGCGACTGGGGGGTTGGGTTTACGCACGCGGACGACGAGTTCGACCGGAGCGCAGTGGGTGCCCACCTTCTCGGCGATGCGCTCGGCGAGAGCTTCGACCAATTTGCAGGGTTTGCCGGTGACTACATCGGCCACCAGCGCGTACACCTCTGGATAGTTGATCGCTGCGTCAATGTCGTCGCTGCGCCCTGCTTGGCGAAAATCGCCGTAGAGTTCGACATCGACTTCGTAGTGCTGGCCGAGTGCGGTCTCTTCGGGGAAAAGTCCGTGGTAGGCAAAAAAGCGCATGTTGCGCAGGCGGAGCGCGTCGCTGGGCATGGCAAAAGCTCAGGCTTGGCCCAACGCCCGATAGGCGATGTCGCGGCGGCAATAGGCGTTGTCGAAGGCGATCTGATCGACCGCCGAGTAGGCTTTGGCGACGGCGGCTTGGAGATCGGCGTCCGTGGCCGTCACGCCGAGCACCCGGCCACCATCCGTAATGAGGCGACCGTCTCGCTGGGCTGTACCGGCGTGAAAGACGAGGATGTCGTCGCGGTCGGGAAACGCCTCCAAGCCGCGGATCTCAAGGCCCTTCTCATAAGCTTGCGGATAGCCTCCCGAGGCCATAACCACGCAGACGGCCGCCCCAGGCGTGCATTCGACTTGCACTTGGTCTAAGCGGCCGTCGCAGGCGGCAGTGAGCAAATCGACGAGGTCGGTTTTGAGCAGGGGCATGAGAATTTGGCATTCGGGGTCGCCGAAGCGGGCGTTGAACTCTACCACTTTAACGCCGGCGTCGGTACACATCAGCCCGCAGTAAAGCACTCCTTGGTACGGGGTGCCCAGCCGGCGCATTTCGTCGAGCACGGGCCGGATGACGCGCTCCTCGGCTTCGCGCACTAGGGCGGGCGTCATCACGGGTGCCGGAGCGTAGGCCCCCATGCCGCCGGTATTGGGGCCTTGGTCGCCGTCGTAGATGGGTTTGTGGTCTTGAGCCGGTGTCAGGGTGATAAAGTGCTCGCCGTCGCAGATTGCAAAGAGCGAGGCTTCCTCGCCGGCCATGTATTCCTCGACGACGATCTGTCGGCCGGCCCCGCCTAAGATGTCTTCGTCGAGCATTTCGTGCGCTGCTGCGAGGGCTTGATCTACACTCTGACAGACGACCGCGCCCTTGCCAGCGGCTAGGCCGCTGGCCTTGACTACGATCGGGGCACCCTGGGCGCGGATATAGGCGCTGGCGGCTTGGCTGTCGGTGAAGCTCTGGTGCCGGGCGGTGGGGACGCCGACGCGTTCCATTAGCTCTTTGGCGAAGACCTTGCTGCTTTCGATGCGGGCCGCGGCTTCAGTGGGGCCGAAGATCGCCAGGCCGCTGGCGCGGAAGCGATCGACGATGCCGCCGGCGAGCGCGTCGTCTGGGCCGACGACGGTCAGCCCGATTTGCTGTTCATGGGCAAAGGCGACTAGGCGCTCGATTTCGCCAGCGAGTTTTTCGCGCTCGGCCACGGGGGTATCGACGCGGATATCGACGCATTCAGCGAGGGCAGCCATGCCGGGATTGCCGGGGGCGACGTAGAGTTTGTCGATGCGCTGACTCTGCGCCAGCTTCCACACGAGGGCGTGTTCGCGCCCCCCTTTGCCGACGACTAGGACGTTCATGGCTGCTCCTTTCTGAGACTCAGAGATAACCAAATTCTCGCAAATCGCGCTCTTTGTCGCGCCAGTCTGAGCGGACTTTTACCCACAGCTCTATATAGACGGGCGCGTCGAGTAGTTCCTCTAAGGCAGCGCGGGCTTGGCGTCCGATGGATCGCAGGCGCATACCCTTCTTGCCGATGACGATGCCCTTTTGGCTCTCTCGCCCGACGTAGATAATCGCGCGAATGTAGGTCTTGTGGCCTGGGCGCTCGCGGAATTCCTCGATGTGGATGTTGATGGCGTAGGGCAGCTCGTCCTCAAGGTGCTCAAAAGCTACCTCGCGGATGCGCTCGGCGGCAAAAAACCGTTCGGGCTGTTCGGCCACCATATCGTCTGGGTAGAGCTTGGGGCCGCAGGGTAGTTGGGCTTCTAGGCGCGACAGCAATTTGCCGAGTCCGTCGCCGCGCAGGGCGGAAACCGGGAGCGGGCTGGCGATGCCGAACTCGTCGGCGAGGCTTTTTTGCAGGCCGTCTAGCTGGGAGGGTTGTACTAGGTCAATCTTGTTGAGCACGGCCAAGACTGGTACCCGCGCGCGCTCTAAGAAGTGCTTGACCAGCGCACTGCGGTCTTTGGGGTGGGAAGCGTCGAACAGCAGCAAGACTAGGTCGGCTTGGCGGGCGGCTTGGTCGATCTGGTGCGCCATGGCCTCGTGCAGCTTGTAGGAGGCGTCGAGCAGGCCCGGCGTATCCAAGAAAATTATCTGGCTCTGCGGCCGGGTGAGGATGCCGAGGATGCGGCTGCGCGTCGTCTGCGGTTTGGCGGTGACGATGGAGAGCCGCTGGCCCAAGAAGGCGTTGAAAAGGGTGGATTTACCCGCATTGGGGCGACCGGCCAGGGCTACGTAGCCGACGCGGGGTTGCTCAGAAGCGGAAGCCGACGGACAACTGGTAGGTTGCTTCGAGTGCATCGTGCTGCAAATAGGCGAGGTCGAGGTCGAGGTTGCGGTGGGGCTTGAGTCCCAGCCCCAAGGACTGGCGGCCCTCCTCCAAGCCGGCCCGCAAGGCGATGTAGCGATGACGGTATTCTATGCCGGCGTTGAGCGGGACGTCGTCGGTCGTAGCGGAGGCGTCGCCGCCGGAGCGGGTGGCTAAGAGGGCGGTGGTCTGGCCCCCGGCGATGGGTATGGCGTACGCTACGCCCAACAGCAGTGCGGGCTGGATGCGGTCGGTGCTGTCCGTATTCCAGACGATAGGCGTGGTGGTAATGTCGCGCACGTTAGCCGCCAGCGCGATCTGGTGGCTCAATTGGTAGCGCATGCCTAGGTCGAGGCCGAAGCCGTAGGCGTTGATGGAGGCGACTTGGCGGTAAATGGCCTTGGCGCTTAGCCCGAGGGATAGGCGCGTACCGAGCCGGCGACTGCCCGACAGATACAGGGCGTAATCTGCGCTTTGTTCGGTCGAGGCGATTAGAGGACGGTTGTCGGTGCTTGGAGGCTGGAGGGGATCCGGCAGTTCGGTAAAGTGGATGCCGTCAATGCCCATGCGTACCAAGCTCAGAGCCATACCGTGCAAAAGACGACCCGGCCGAGCGACGGCGATAAAATCGCGCTGGATGAGGCCGGAGAAGTGCTCGGCATGTGTCAGATGAACTTGGCGACCGCTGAGGGCGGATAGGCCGGCTGCATTCCAATAGCCCGCGGTGGCGTCGTCCGCGAGGGCCACATAGGCACTGCCCAAGGCCGCAGAGCGGGCACCTGCGCCCAAGCCGAGGAACTCGCCGGCGTAGCGGGAGGCAGCGTGTGCAGCCCCGGTCAGCAACAGGGCTAATACAAGCGGAAGAAGACTCTTGGGCATGGGTTGTAAAAAGCTAGCGGAAGGGTGGCCGAGTGTCAAATCGGCTTATTGCATCATCTCCCGCAAGGGTGGGCGATCTTCAGGCTATGAGGACGATTTGCAGATCCATGACGTTGGTACCCGTAGGACCCGTGATGACGAGGTCGTTCAACGCCGCGAAGAAGGGATAGGAGTCGTGGCGATCGAGAAAGGCGCGGGCGTCGAGACCTTGGGCAAAGGCGCGGCTCAAGGTCTGGCCGTCGGCTAGGGCACCGGCGGCATCGGTGGGGCCGTCGGTGCCGTCGGTGCCGCCGGAGAGCAAGGTGATGGCGGGCCAACCGTCGAGTTGCAAGGCCGCGGCCAAGGCCAATTCTTGGTTGCGCCCGCCCTTGCCGTTGTTGCGCAAGGTGACGGTCGTCTCGCCGCCGGCGATGAGACAGGCGGGCCGCGCGATGGGACGGTTGGCTTCGGCGGTCTCTTGGGCGATAGAGACCAATGCGGCAGCGGCTTGGCGCGCCTCGCCCTGCAAGCGGCTGGTGAGGACGAGCACCTCGTAGCCGAGCGCGCTGGCTTTGTGCGCGGCCGCGTCAATGGCCAAGCGGCTGTTGCCAATGACCAAACTCTCGGCGCGGGCAAAACAGGGATCGCCGAGTTTTGGGGTTTCCGGCCGCTCCCCTCGGGCACCGGCTTCGAGGTGCTGACGGACTGGGGAGGGAAGCTCGTGGCGCAGGTCATAGCGATCGACGATTGCTAAGCAATCGCCAAAGGTCGTAGAGTCTGGGTGGGTCGGACCGGAGGCAATGGTGTCGAGGGGATCGCCGATGACGTCCGAGAGCATGAGGGCGACGACGCGGGCAGGCGCGGCCGCGCGGGCGAGCAGGCCGCCCTTGATGGCCGAGAGGTGTTTGCGCAGGGCGTTGATTTCGTCGATGGTCGCGCCGCAGGCGAGCAGGAGGCGGGTGGTTTCTTGCTTTTCTGCGAGGGTCAGGCCCTCGGCTGGGGCGGGCAGCAGGGCAGAGCCGCCGCCGGAGAAGAGGCCGAGGACCAGCGCGTCGGGATCCAAGTCCGCTAGCAGCGCAAGCTGGCGGCACGCGCCGGCCACGCCGGCTTCGTCCGGGACCGGGTGCCCGGCTTCAAAGGTCTCGACCCGCGCTAACGGCAGCGCGTGGCCGTACTTGGTGCTGATGGCTCCGCACTCAATGCGGTCGCCGAGGATTGCTTCAGCGGTCGCGGCCATGGCCGCGGTGGCCTTGCCGGCGCCGACTAGGCGCAGGCTGGAAATGGTATCGAGGGGGAAGCGGAGCGGGCCACAGCGCAACTCATCGTCTGCGACCGCGAGGGCTTGGTGGACGCAACGGCTGGGATCGGCGGCCGCGACCCCGGCGTCAAAAATGGCGCGCGCATGAGCGCGCCGCAAAGCAGCATCCACCTAAGCGCACCCTAGAAGCGGCGCATGAGGCCTACTACTTTGCCGGCGATGCTGAACCCGTCGGCGTCGGGCGGGACGACGATGGGGTCGAACGCCTCGTTTTCGGGCAGGAGCCGGATGCCGTCGGGGTCGGGAGCATAGCGCTTGACCGTGGCCTCGTCGCCGAGTAGCGCGACGACGATATCGCCGCGCTCGGCGCGGTCTTTCTGGTGGACGATGACGATGTCGCCGTCGAGAATCCCGGCGTTGCACATGCTCTCGCCGTGGATGCGCAGCGCGAAGACATCGCCCGAAGCGGGGACGAGCGATGTATCGACATTGAGCGTGTTCTCGATGTTTTCTTCGGCGAGGATGGGGGTGCCCGCGGCGACCCGGCCAACGAGGGGCACTTCGCGCAAGTCGGCGGAAAGGGAGGCGGGCCTGACGAAATCGACGAGCTCTATGCCCCGGGAGCGGCGCGCCCGGCGGCGGATGTAGCCTTTTTTCTCTAAAGTCTCCAAGGTAGTGCGCACGCCATTGGTGGAGTTGATGTCAAAGACATCCATGATCTCGCGGATAGTGGGGGGACCCCCGGAGCGAATTGCATGGGCGATGAAGTCGTAAATTGCCTGTTGGCGCTCGGTTAGGGGTTTGGGCATGAGTGTACCTCCATTGGGGAGGAAAGATGAACAGCGAACCTGAACTTATATATACTGCACATTAGTTCATTTGTCAAGGGGCATCTATTCGTCTAATTTGCCCTCTCCTATTACTCACTCGGGGAAATTTTCTGTTTCGCGCGATGGGAACGACGGCCATGGAAGCCATAGTCGCCAGTGTGCGGCAGGTGTTACAGGAGGCAGGGTTGCAGGCCGGTGCTAGTGTAGTCGTCGCCGCGTCGGGCGGCGTCGATTCAACCGTACTACTCGATGTCTTGGATGGCTTAGGGTACCGGTTGCACGTGGCGCACTTGGACCACGCGCTGCGGCCGAATTCGGCGGCCGACAGCCGCTTTGTCGCCGACGAGGCAAAGCGGCGCGGGCTGCCATGCTCGATCGAGCGGCGCGATGTAGGGGCTTACGCCCGAACCGAGGGCCTGTCGCTGGAGGAAGCGGGTCGGCGGCAGCGCTACGCCTTTCTCGACCAAGTCGCCAGCCGGGTCGGAGCCGAATTCATCGCCTTGGGGCACCACGCCGACGACCAAGCCGAGACCGTGATCATGCGCCTATTGCGCGGCAGCGGTGCCACCGGCTTAGGGGGGATGGAGATTGCGCGCGAGGGCCGCTATCTGCGGCCGCTGCTGCGCGTGCGGCGCGCTGAGATCGAAAGATACGCGCGCCAGCGGGGCTTGTGCTACCGAGAAGATCCTTCCAACCGCGACCCGCGCTTTTTGCGCAATCGGGTGCGCGGGGAACTAATGCCCTTGCTCAAGAGCTATAATTCTAACATCGCCGAGGTCCTAAATCGCACCGCCGCGCTTCTCAAAGCCGAGGACGACCTACTCGCCGATCTGACCCAAGAGGCTTTAGATACAGTGATTTGTGAGCGTTGCAACGACAAGGTGGCCCTTGATAGTACTAGGCTTCTCACTTATCATATAGCCGTACAAAGGCGCGTGTTGCGCGCCGTGCTCCAGGGCCTCGCCGCCGCAGATGGCCCTTTTGATTTTGCCCGCGTCGAGCAAGTGCGGGACTGGATTGGGGCTGACGACAAGCGCCTGCGGGTGTTGGGTGCTGGGCTGAGGGGGCAGGGCTGTGGCACGCGCTATATCCTGCGCCGCGACCGGCGGCCGCTGGTCGCGCGCTGCTTCGACATACCCGGCGCGATGGTGCTAAGAGAGCACGGCGTGGAAATCCGCGTCCAAGTCGTCTCCCCGGAGCACTTCGACAAGGCCCAGTTAGGAGGCGCGCAGGTGGCTTTAGATGCGGATCGCCTCGGCGCGAGGGTGCAAGTGCGCAGCCAGCGGCTAGGCGATCGCTTCCAGCCGCTGGGCATGGAAGGGCACAAAAAACTGAGCGACTTTCTCATCGACTCCAAGTGGCCGAAAATCTCGCGCGACGAAGTGCTGGTGCTGACTCGGGGAGAGGAAATAGCTTGGGTCGCGCCCCTGCGTTCTAGTCATGCCTTCAGAATAAAATCCACTACGAGCCGCATCGCCTTGTGTACGCTGAGGCGCTGGGACGGCGATTGATATAGAGCATCTGTCATGGAGGGAAGAAAAAAGCAGGCCCAAGAGGAGCGCCCCACGCGCCTTAGGGACGACCGCGGGTCGGATCGTCAGCAGGCCGACGGCGAAGACAAGCCGCGTCGCTGGCGCCGCCCTTCGCGGACCCAGGCGTTTTGGCTCTTCTTTGTGTTGGTGATGATCTTCGCCGCCAAGTTCTTTGGCAGCAAACCCTCCGACCCCCAGATCGTTTCCTACAAGGAATACCGCCAATACTTGGAGGAGGGCCGCATCGCCGAGGCGGTCATCGTCGGCGAGCGCGAGTTTGAAGGCGTCTTGAACGACCGGACCCGCTTTGTGGTCAACTTGGGTCCAATAGACGCGGAGACCAAGCGCGAGTGGGAGGAACAAGGGGTCGATTTTCGCTTTGAGGAAGAACCCTTCCGGTGGTACAATTTCCTCTTCAGCTTTTTGCCGTGGCTGCTGTTTATCGCCTTTTGGGTATTCATGTTGCGGCAGATGCAGGGCGGTGCACGCGGGCTGTTTTCCTTTGGCAAAAGTCGGGCCAAGCTCCTGATGGAAGACAAGCGCAAAACAACCTTTGCCGACGTGGCCGGGGCCGACGAGGCCAAGAAAGAACTGGAGGAGATCATTGAATTTCTCAAGGATCCGCAACGGTTCCAGCGCCTCGGTGGGCGGATTCCCAAAGGCGTCTTGATGGTCGGGCCGCCGGGTACGGGCAAGACGCACTTGGCGCGCGCGGTGGCCGGCGAAGCGGGCGTGCCCTTCTTTTCGATTAGCGGCTCAGATTTCGTCGAGATGTTCGTCGGCGTCGGAGCTTCGCGCGTGCGCGACCTCTTTGAACAGGGCAAGGCCAATGCCCCGTGCTTAATCTTCGTCGATGAGATCGATGCGGTGGGCCGCCACCGAGGCGCGGGCATTGGCGGTGGCCACGACGAGCGCGAGCAGACCCTCAACCAGCTGCTAGTAGAAATGGACGGTTTCGAGTCCAACGACGGCGTCATTCTCATCGCCGCGACCAACCGCCCAGACGTACTCGACCCGGCGCTTTTGCGGCCCGGTCGCTTCGACCGCCGGGTGGTGGTTGACCTACCCGATGTCAGAGGTCGGGAGGGCGTCCTCAAGGTCCACGTGCGCAAGGTGCCGCTGAATCCGGACGTCGATTTGCAAAAGGTGGCGCAGGGCACGCCCGGGCTTTCCGGAGCTGACTTGGAGAACTTGGTCAACGAAGCGGCCTTGCTGGCCTCGCGGCGAGATCGCAAAACCGTTGACATGGGCGACTTTGAGGCGGCCAAAGACAAGGTGATGCTCGGGGCCGAGCGCCGCAGCATGGTCCTGACCGAGGAGGATCAACGGCTTTCGGCCTATCACGAAGCGGGCCACGCCTTGGTCGCCAAGAGCATCAAAGGCGGCCCGACTATTGGCAAGGCGACCATTATTCCACGGGGGCAGGCTATGGGGATGGTTTCCTTTTTGGCCGACGAGCGGCGTTCGCTAACCGAGACGCGGCTGAAGGCGCACTTGGCCACGGCGCTGGGCGGTTGCGCAGCCGAGAAATTGGTTTTTGCCGAGCGCTCGACGGGTGCCCAAGGCGACTACCAGCAAGTGACGCGCTTAGCCCGTTCGATGGTCTGTGATTGGGGTATGAACGAAGAGCTCGGCCCCCTCTCGTTGGGCAGCGGCGACGAGGAGGTCTTCCTCGGCAAGGAATTCGGCCGCAGCCCCCACCTGAGCGAGGAGACCTCCCAAACCGTTGATCGCGAGATCCGCAAGCTAGTGGTGGAGGCCGAGGAAACCGCACTGCGCATTCTCGGGGAAAACGAGGACAAGCTCCACTCCTTGGCCCGCGCCCTCCTCGCGTACGAGGTGCTCGACGACGCGGAGATCGACCAAGTCTTGGCCGGAGAGTCTCTCGCCCGCGAACCGGTGCGCGACTTGAGCGACGAGGATGGGGCGTGATCTGGGAGTTGGGGGGTCGCGCTCTCCACTTTGGCGATCAAGTACAGATCATGGGCGTCCTCAATGTGACGCCCGATTCGTTTTACGACGGGGGCCGCTACTGCGAGCCGAGGGCTGCGGTGGAACGCGGCTTGGAGATGGTGGAGGAAGGAGCGGCGATTGTCGATATAGGCGGTGAATCGTCGCGTCCGCCGATGTACGGGGTCGCCGAGGAGGTCTCGGTCGCCGAGGAATGCGGCCGGGTTCTCCCGGTCGTCGAGGGCCTCCGCCGCCAAAGCGATGTGCCCATTTCGGTTGACACGGTCAAGGCCGCGGTGGCGCGCCGGGCTCTTGGGGTCGGTGCCGATATTATCAACGACATTAGTGCCCTGAGGTACGATCCGGCCATGGCCGAGGTCGCCGCACAGGCCAAAGCCCCCGTGGTACTGATGCACCGCCGGGGTACGGCGGCTACCATGCAGCAGAATACTTACTACGAGGACTTGCCCGGGACGGTGTACGCCTTTCTACAAGAGCGCGTACGCGTCGCCCAAGCTCAAGGCGTCGAGGACGTGGCTGTGGATCCGGGTTTGGGGTTCGGCAAGTCGCCGGAGGGCAACCTCGCCTTATTGGGGATGTTAGAGCGCTTCTTGGACTTGGAGTGCCCGCTGGTAGTGGGTGCTTCGCGCAAGTCTTTCATATGGAAGACGCTCGGGCTCTCGGCTGCCGAGAGCTTGGAGGGCAGCTTGGCGGCGGCGGCGCTCGCGGCCGAGGCGGGAGTCCACGTACTGCGGGTCCACGATGTGGCCGCGACGCTGCGGGCCGTCCGCTTAGTCGAGGCCGTGCGGGGCCAAGTATCGTGCTAAAAGACCCGGTCCTGTTCCACCTCTTTGGCTTTCTGCCCGTCTCGCTGACCTCCTTGGTGGATATTCTGCTGGTGGCCTTTATCTTTTTTCGCTTGCTCTCCCTGATCAAGGAAACCCGAGCCGCGCACATGGTTGCCGGGCTACTGCTAATGGTGATCGTAGCCTTGGCCGCGCCTTGGCTCAAGATGAACGCCCTGTCTTGGCTGTTGGAGCAGGCGCGCTCCATCTTGCTGATCCTGCTGGTCATCCTCTTCCAGCCCGAGCTACGGCGGCTCCTCCAAGTCTTGGGGCAGACTCCGGCGTTCCGCTGGTTTTACAAGGCCGAGCCGGCACGGGTCATCGACGAGATCGTCAGCGGAGTCGGGCGCTTGGCTGACTTGGGGTACGGGGCGCTGGTCGTGCTGGTGCGCCAAGTCCAGATCAGGCCGGTCATTGAGACTGGGGTACCCCTGAACTCGGAGGTGTCGGGCGATTTGCTGGCCACGATCTTCAGCCCACGCACCCCGCTGCACGACCGAGCCGTCGTTATCCAAGGCGAGCGCTTGGTGGCGGCCCGCTGTACCTTGCCTCTGGCGGAAGAGATCGAGGACCAGCGACTGGGAACCCGCCATCGGGCGGCATTGGGTCTATCGCAGGAATCGGACGCGGTAGTCATCGTCGTCTCCGAGGAGAACAGCACCATTTCGCTGGCCATTGGTGGGGTCTTTTGGCGGGGGTTGGACCGTCGGCAACTCAAACTGCGCCTGCAGGAGCAGATGGCCTCGGGCCGAACCAAAGTGTCTATCGACGCAGTTGCCGAAGAAGTGTAGCGCGATTACGCCTTGCTTGACACAGTCTCTGCGGCAATCTAACTTCAATTTTTATTTCAATTAAATCATAAAGATTATGCGCAACAAACAGATGCGGCAGACCCGCATACGGGAGCTGCTCTACAGAAGGGCCATTGATACGCACGAGAAATTGGCCGAGGTTCTCCAGCAACAGGGCATCGAGGTCAGCCAGTCGACCTTGTCGAAAGACTTGCGCGAAATAGGCGTGGTCCGGGTGCCGCAGGCCGATGGGGGATTTCGCTATACGCTGCCCGAAGCTGGGGCCACGCTGCGCGACCTGCACATTCTGGAGAGAGAGTTACAGGACTTCTTGGTCCAGACCGAACAGGTAATCAACATGGTGCTGGTGCGGACCTCGTCGGGGCACGCCCAAAGCGTCTGTGAGGCCATTGATCGCATTGGTTGGGCCGAGATCGCGGGCACGCTTGCCGGCGAAAACACCATCTTTATCGTCACCCGTTCCGAGCAAGATGCAGCGAAGTTAGTCGATAAGATCAACACGGTGTGCGGCGAGGAGGAGTAATGGACGCCGAGGTCTTGCAGGGCTTGCAGGCCCAGATTGACAAAGCCGAGACCCTGATCGAGGCGTTGCCTTACCTACAGGAATTCCGCGGCAAAGTAATGGTCGTCAAATATGGCGGCAGCACCATGGGCGGTGGGGACACCGTACACAAGGATATCGTCTTCATGCAGACGGTCGGCATCTGTCCGGTCGTGGTCCACGGTGGCGGCCCGGCCATCACCCGACGCCTGCAGGAGCTAGGCATTGAGAGCCAGCGCGTAGCTGGGCTGCGGGTGACGGACGCGACGACTATGAAGGTGGTTGAGGATGTACTCTTTGGCGAGGTCAACGCTCGGATCGTCCGCGAGATCGGCGAGCTTGACGGGCGGGCCGTGGGCGTCTCGGCCAAAGACGCCGGGATCATGCAGGTGCGCAAGCACTGGGCCCAGACCGATGGCGGTGCCATGGACATCGGCTATGTCGGCAATGTCAAGCACGTGGATACCGCGCCTTTGTTGGACTTGATAGACAAGGGCATGATCCCGGTGCTTGCGCCGATTGGCCGCGGCCCGGAGGGCGAGAGCTTCAACGTCAATGCCGATACAGCGGCCGGGGAAATCGCCGCGGCTCTGCACGCCGAGAAATTGGTTTTTTTGACGGACGTACAGGGCATTATGCGCGATCTCGAAGACGATGCGTCCCTGCTGTCAACCGTGCGCGTTTCTGAGGTGGGCGAGCTGATTGACCAAGGCGTGATCTTCGGTGGGATGATTCCCAAAGTCGAAGCCTGTGTCAGGTCCGTCAAAGCCGGCGTGCGCAAAACCCACGTCATCGACGGGCGCGTGCCGCATGCGATGTTACTCGAGTTTTACACCCGGCAGGGCATTGGCACCCAAATTGTCCAGTAGGACGACGGAGACAACCATGAAAACCGAAGATATTATCAAGGGCGAGGCACAGTACATTTTGCAGACCTACGGCCGGCCCGAGTTCGTACTAGAAAGGGGCAATGGGGTCTATCTCTTCGACATGGACGGCAACCGCTACCTCGATTTTGTCAGCGGCTTGGCAGTCAACGCGTTGGGCTACGGCGACTACGGAGTGCTCAAGGCCATTGAGGCGCAGGCCGCCAAGCTGATGCACGTGTCCAACCTCTACCACACGATCCCCTCGGTCGAGGTGGCGAAGCGGCTGGTCGAGCACTCGTTTGCCGACCGGGTGTTCTTCTGCAACAGCGGCACCGAGGCATGGGAGGCTTCGCTCAAGTTCTGCCGCAAGTGGGGCAACACTACCCACGACCCGCCCAAAAACCGCCTCATCGCCTTTGAAAATTCCTTTCACGGGCGGACGTATGGATCCATCTCGACGACCGGCCAGCCCAAGTACCACAAGGGATTCGAGCCGCTGCTGCCGGGCATCGACTTCGCCCAATTCAACGATTTGGCCTCCGTAGAGTCGCTGGTCACGGATCAGACCTGCGCGATTTTGGTCGAGCCGGTGCAGGCCGAGGGTGGGATTCACGCCGCGACTGGGGAATTTCTCACCGGGCTGAGGCACTTGTGCGACGAGCGGGATATGCTGCTGGTCTTCGACGAGATCCAAGTGGGGTGCGGGCGCTTAGGCTCGCTGTGGGCCTATCAACAATACGAGGTTGAGCCGGATATTATGACCTTGGCCAAGGCGCTCGGCGGTGGCTTGCCGATCGGCGTCGCGCTCTTGCGGCAGAAGGTGGCCGACGCCATCGAGGCCGGCGACCACGCCGCGACGTTCGGCGCCAATCCCGTGGCCTGCGCCGCGGCGACTGCGGTCTTGGGCAAGCTGCTGGAGCCGGGTTTTATCGACGGGGTGCGCGAAAAAGGCGAATACCTGATCGGTCGTCTGCAAAAGCTGCAACAGCGCTGGCCTGAGCACATCGCCGAAATCCGCGGCAAAGGGCTGATCGCCGGCGCGGTCACCCACCAGCCGGCCGCCGACTATCTGGCCGCCTTCCGCCAACGCGACATCTTGGTGGCCACGGCTGGGGCCGATGTGGTGCGCTTCCTGCCGCCGCTGGTCGTCGAGCGGGATCGGCTCGACGAGGCAGTAGATGTATTCGACGAGATCTTGCGCCAAGGTGTCTGATGGCCGAGGTACAAACGCCTTGGGGCGGGCGGTTCCAGTCCGCGCCGGCCGAGCTGATGGAGCGCTTCAACGCCTCTATTGGCTTCGACCGCAAGCTGTTGGAGGCCGATATTGCGGGCAGCGTGGCCTACGCCCGCGCCCTTAAGCGGGCCGGCGTCCTCAGTGCTGGGGAGCTGGAGAAGATGGAAGCGGGGCTAAAGCAGGTGCAGGAAGAATTTTCAGCCCCAGACTGCGTGCTCTCCGACGCGCTTGAAGACATCCATATGGCCGTGGAGCAGCGGCTGACCGAGCTGATCGGGCCGGTCGGGGGCAAGCTGCACACTGGGCGCAGCCGCAACGACCAAGTCAACTTAGATGAGCGGCTCTACCTGCGGGGTGCGATTGCGTCGCTCCAGGCGCAAATTCGCCACCTGCAAGGCGTGCTGCTAGCGTCGGGCGAGCGGCACAGCCGCGTGGTGCTGCCCGGCTACACTCACTTACAACAGGCACAACCGGTTCTTTTCCCCCACTACGCGCTGTCGCTGTTCTGGATGCTGGAGCGCGATCGAGGGCGGCTGGGGGACGCTTGGCGGCGGGCCGACTTTCTGCCGTTGGGTTCCGGGGCATTGGCCGGGAGCGCGTTTCCGCTCGACCGGGCGTTCCTCGCCCAGGAACTTGGGTTCTCGCAGGTGACCCCCAATAGCCTCGACGCGGTCAGCGACCGCGATTTTCTGCTCGAGACCCTGTCCGCGCTGGCGATTCTAATGATGCACTTGAGCCGCTTCTGCGAGGATCTGATCCTCTGGTCGTCGGCGGAGTTTGGCTTTGTCGAGCTCGACGATCACTTTGCCACCGGCTCTAGCATGATGCCGCAAAAGAAAAACCCGGACGCGCTGGAGTTGGTGCGCGGCAAGACCGGCCGAGTGTACGGCAGCTTGATGGCGTTGCTGACGACGATGAAGGCCGTGCCGTTGACATACTCCAAGGATCTGCAGGAAGACAAGGAACCGCTCTTCGATGCGCTGGAAACGTCGGCCATTTGCCTAGAGGTTTTCGCTGGTGCTTGGGAGAGCATGGAGGTGCGCGCCGAGCGGATGGAGTCCGCGGTGGATTCCACGGCCTTGGCAACGGATCTGGCCGACTATTTGGTCGGCCAAGGCGTACCTTTCCGCGAGGCCCATCGCGTCGTTGGCCGCTTGGTGCGGGCCGCGCTAGAGCAAGGCCGGGCCCTCACCGACCTTAGCTTGGACGATCTGCGCGCACACAGCGCGGATTTTGGCGAGGACGCGCTCGGCCTGCTCGATGTGCGCCACAGCTTGGCGCGCCGCAATATAGAGGGTGGAACTGGCCCGCAGGCCGTGGCCGAACAAATGGAGAAGGCGCGGCGGGCATGGGCCGCGAACGGAGCCGAATGCTAGTAACGATTAAAGACATCGAATTTTACGTGCGCGACATGCCGATGCGCATGCCGTTTAAGTTTGGCAATGTGGTCGCTGATAGCCTGACCGCGCTGCACGTGGCCATGGATCTAGAGCTGGGCAATGGCCAGCGGGCGCGGGGTTGGTCCGCGGACATGCTGTCGCCTAGGTGGTTCGACAAAGACCCAAGCAAGTCGATGGCCGAGGGCATCCGGGACTTGGTGGATGGAGCGCGAGCGGCCGCCGCTGCTTATCGGGAGTCGGGTCGCGCCGGCGCGACTGCATTCGCAATATGGGAGGCGGGCTACGAGGCCAGTCGAGCGTGGGGCCGGGCGCGGGGTACGAACGACCTGCTGGCGTCCAACGGCGCGGCCCTGATGGAGCGGGCACTCATAGACGGCTTGGGGGTCGCGCTGGGGCAGCCCTATTTTGCGCTGTTGCAGGACAATGTCCTCGGGTTGGTGCTGGGGAGGATTCACCCAGAATTAGAAGGGCTGGAGCTTGCGGCAGTGCTACCAACGACGCCGGTGCGCTCGCTGTACATCCGCCATACGGTCGGCTTGGTCGATCCCATCCGCACGGCAGCGATTGGGCCCGAGGAGCGGTTGGACGACGGGTTGCCGCAGTCCTTGGAGGAATGCATTCAGTGCCAGGGCCTGCGCTATTTCAAGATCAAGATCGGCGGCGATCCCGCAGCAGACTTCGACCGCTTAGCGGAGATCGCCTCGCTCCTGGACGAGAGCGGCGCGGAGTACCACATTACGCTCGACGGCAACGAGCAGTACGGCAACGCAGCCGATTTGCTGGCCTTGTTGGAGCGGGTTGAAAAGGGCCTGGGGGGATTTTACCACCGCATCCTCTACGTCGAGCAGCCCATGGACCGCGCCCTTTCCCTCGATCCCGCCCTAAAAAGCGACCTCGGGGTTTTGGCGGCGAAACGCCCCCTGCTGATCGACGAGTCGGACGAATCCTTGGATTCCTTCCGCCGCGCGTTGGACTTGGGCTACAGCGGCGTCTCGTCCAAGAGTTGCAAAGGTTTGGTCAAGGCGCTGGCCAACAGCGCGCTCGCTTGGCAGCGCACGGCCGCGGGTCGCCCCTGTTTTGTCGCGGCCGAGGATCTGACCGCGGTGCCGGTGGTATCTCTGCACCAGGATTTGGCGCACGTGGCGGCGTTGGGGATCGGGCACGTCGAGCGCAATGGGCACCACTACGTGCGGGGGCTAGATCACTTGTCGGCCGCTGAGCGGGCGTGGTGCTTTGATCGGCACGGCGATCTGTACCGCTCCGAGGGCCAGAGCGGCTTTCTCGATATTCGCGACGGCCAGATCGCGGTCGGTTCCCTACAACGGCCTGGTCTCGGGGTTGATGGCGCGGTCGATATCGCAGCTATGCAGCCGCTGGCGGAGGCGCGATTGTCGTGAATGCCGTAGAAATAAGGCTTGAAGACGTGCGGTTCTACATGCGGAATGTGCATACCCGCATGCCCTTCAAATACGGGGCGGCCGTGCTGACTGCCGTGCCAATTCTTCACGTAGTGGCTCAGGGCGTGCTAAAAAACGGCACTCCGGTACAAGGAGTTGCAGCCGACATTCTTCCACCTAAGTGGTTCGACAAGGACCCAGCCAAAAGCTACGAAGACAATGTCGCCGACTTGCTGTGGGCGGCGCGTGCGGCGCGGTCGGCGTATTTGGATGCGGCGCGGTCGCCCAAGCCATTCTTTGCAATCTGGCAGGCCGGTTATGCGCAGACGGTATCCGCTGGCGACGCGCACGGCTTGAATCGGCTGACGGCCGTCCACGGCAGTACGCTGATGGAACGCGCCCTGATCGACGCGGTGGGATGCGGTGTGGGCGCGAGTTACTTCGAGTTGCTCAAGGCCAATCTCCTCGGCTTGGAGCTGGGGGCGATTCACCCCGAGCTGCAAGGGGTGGAACCCGGCCAAATGCTAGGGGCTGCGCCGCTGGCGCAATTGCACGTGCGGCACACAGTGGGATTGGCCGATCCGATTGTCCCAAGCGATATTGCGCCCGAGGAGCGGTTGGAGGACGGGTTGCCGCAGTCGCTGGCCGATTGCGTCGAGCACCAGGGACTGACGTACTTCAAGGTCAAGGTGAACGGCGACTTGGAGGCCGACTTGGCGCGGTTGGCCGCGATTGCCGAGTTGTTAGACGGGCGCGATGCCGAGTACAAGGTCTCGCTCGATGGCAACGAGCAATACCGGGAAATGGATTCGCTCATTGGTTTGATCGATGGCATTGCAGCCAAGCAGCCGCGTTTGTACGAGAGCATTCTCTACGTCGAGCAGCCCCTTGAGCGGAGCGTGGCTTTGGATGCTGCCCTAGAACCGGGCATCCGGGCCGCCGCGGCGCGTCGTCCCTTGCTCATCGACGAGTCAGACGATGCGCTGGACACCTTCCGCCAAGCCTTGGCGCTGGGATACGCGGGCGTTTCGTCCAAGGCGTGCAAAGGGCTGGTCAAGGCGCTGGCCAATCTGGCGTTGGCGCGGCGGCGGGAGGGCTGTTTTCTCTCGGGCGAGGACCTGATGAACTTGCCGGTGGTGCCTCTGCACCAGGATTTGGCGCACGTGGCGGCGCTGGGGATCGGACACGTCGAGCGCAACGGGCACCACTACGTGCGGGGGTTGGATCACTTGACCGCGGACGAGCAAGCGGCCTGCTTAGCCACGCACGGGAAGCTCTATCGGGCGGTGGGCGGTGGGTTGGTAGCCTTGGATGTGCAGGGAGGAAAGATCGAGGTAGGGTCGCTGCAAGTGGCGGGTTTGGGGGTGGGAGTGCCGGTGGCAGTGGAGGAGATGGTGGAATTGGAGGAATGGGAATTTGCGTCGTTGGCCTGATCTAGGAGATGGCTATGCTGGACGATTTTTCCCTAGAAGCGATCATCGCCTATGCGGAGGCGCACCCGGTCATTGCCATCTTGTTGTTGATGGTGGCGGTGGTATTGCTAGGCAGCTTGTTGCGCAAGATTTTCAAGGTCGCGGTGGTGTGCGCGATTGTTTTGCTGGTCGGCCTGTACTTTACCCAAGGCGACGATTCAGATTGGTGGGAACGGGTCGAAGCGATTGGCAGTGAAGCCGTGGCGTGGGGCGAGGAGTTGCTGGAAAAGGCCGACGATATCTTTGAGAAAGGAAAGCAGCAACTAGAAGGGAATTAGGCCACCCCGGCCTCTTGTAGTTGCGCTATAAAGGCCGCTTCGTCGAGCACTGCGACGCCGAGGGCCTGCGCTTTTGCCAGTTTGGATCCCGCTTTTTCGCCTGCGATGAGCAGGTCGGTTTTTTTGCTGACGCTGGACGTGGTCTTACCGCCCAAGCGCTCGACCAGCGCGGCGGCTTCGTCGCGGCTGTAGCTCGACAGGGTGCCGGTGATGACTACGGTCTTGCCACTGAAATGCGACGGCGGTGCGGCGGCCTCTTCCTCTTTCATTTTAAACTGCAACTTAGCTTTATTCTTGAGCTTGTAGAGCACGCGATCGAGCGCAGGGAGATCGGGGAGGCTGGCGTAGAGGCTGCGGGCGATGGTCGGGCCGATCTCGTGGGTTGTTTCTAGCTCTTCGACGCTGGCCTTGCACAGGGCGTCGAGGCTGCCAAATTCCCGGGCCAAGGTGCGGGCCACGGTCGCGCCCACGTGGCGAATGCCGAGGGCAAAGAGCACTCGGTCGAAGGGCTGCTTCTCGCTGCGGGCGAGACCGTCGAGGAGGTTTTGTGCCGACTTTTCTCCCATCCGCTCTAGGGCACCAAGGGCATCTACGTTGAGTTCGTAGAGGTCGCCCAAGTCCTTTACCAACCCCGTCTCTACTAATTGTTCGACCACGGCCGGCCCCAAGCCTTCGATGTCCATGGCGTTGCGCGAGGCGAAGTGTTCGAGACGGCGGCGGAGTTGGGCGGGGCAGGTGGGATTATCGCAGCGCGCGACGGCTTCTGCGGCGTCGCGAGTGAGTGGACTTTTGCACGAGGGGCATTGGTTGGGGAAGGAATATTCTACGGAGTCGGAGGGCCGCTCGCTGCGATCTATCTCGACGACTTTGGGGATCACGTCGCCCCCTTTTTCGATGAGCACGGTGTCGCCGATGCGAATATCCTTGCGGTGGATTTCGTCCGCGTTGTGGAGGCTGGCCCGGGCGATGGTCGAGCCAGCCAAAGGCACGGGTTCTAAAACGGCCACCGGCGTCACGGCACCCGTGCGTCCGACTTGCAGATGGATATCGAGCAGCCGAGTGCGGGCTTGATAGGCCGGAAACTTGTAGGCCATGGCCGAGCGCGGGCTTTTGGCGGTGTAGCCCAGCCGCTCCTGCTGGCTGAGGCTATCGACCTTGATGACCACTCCGTCGATCTCGTAGAGGAGCGCGGCGCGAGTAGCGGCGTAGTGGTCGTAGAGGGCGAACACGTCCGCCAGCGCGGCGCAGCGCTGGTGCTCGGGGACCATTAGGCCCCAGTCGCGGAGCGTTGCAAGGCACTCGTTGTGGCGCGTCTGGCCGCCGCCTGCTGCGTGTATCCAGTAGGCGAAAAAGCGCAGGTTGCGCTTGGCCACTAGGTTGGGATTTTGCAGCTTGAGCGAGCCGGCCGTGGAGTTGCGCGGGTTGGCAAAAAGCGGCTCGCCGTCGGCCACGCGCTGGGCGTTGAGCTGGGCGAAGTCGCTGCTCTCCATATAGACCTCGCCGCGGATCTCGCAATCGACACCTGGCTGCCGCAGCCGGAGGGGAATGGTGGGGATGGTGCGGGCGTTGGCGGTGATTTCGTCGCCTTGGACGCCATCGCCGCGAGTGACGGCGCGCACGAGCAGGCTGTCTTGGTAGAGGAGGCTCAGGGCCACGCCGTCGATTTTTAGCTCGAAGACGTATTCGACCGCTTCGTCGGGCAGGCTCTGGCGCACCCGCTGGTCGAAGTCTTCCACGTCTTGGCGCGAGTAGCTGTTGTCGAGGCTGAGCATGGGCCGCGAGTGGCGCACGGTGGGGAAGTCGCTGGTGGGTGCGCTGCCGACGCGCTGGGTGGGAGAGTCGGGCCGCTTGAGCTCGGGGTGGGTCTCTTCGAGGGCTTGCAGCTCTGCGAGGAGGCGGTCGAATTCTTGGTCGGAGATGATCGGTGCCGCGAGGATGTGGTAGCGGTGGAAGTGCGCCGAGAGTTCGGCGGACAGCGCGGCGATGCGTTGGGCAATGTCTTGGGTCATGGGACAAAGTACGATAGGCGGGGCACCGAACCGCGTCAACCCGCTTTGGCCTTATTGTCAGTCGATGGATCTGGCGTTATATTTTTGTCGCGGAACGAGATAGATATGACTGCTACTTGGCACGACTACTGGGAACTGACTAAACCGAGAATTGCCTTTTTGGTGCTGGTTACGGCCGCCTTGGGGTTTTTCTGGGGCGGGCAAGGCATCCACGCGCCGCTGCTTTTTTGCTGCCTGCTCGTCGGCACGGGCCTGACCACGTGCGGCTCGTCGGTGCTCAACCAGTATCTGGAGCGCGATGTCGATGGTTTGATGAAGCGCACCCGCAACCGGCCCTTGCCAGCCGGGCGCGTCAAGCCGGGTACGGCTCTGGCGATGGGTTTTGTGCTGGTGTTGGTCGGCGTGTTTTTCCTGCTTTTTACCGCTGGGTTATTAACGGCGTTTTTGGCGCTGCTCTCCGCGTTTCTCTACGTGGTGGTGTACACGCCGATGAAGCGGCAAAATTGGCTCAACACCTCGCTGGGGGCCGTGCCGGGTGCCCTACCGCCCGTAGGGGGCTGGACGGCGGCGACCGGCTCGATTGACCCGGGAGCCGTGGTCCTCTTTCTCATTCTCTTCGCTTGGCAGCACCCGCACTTCTATGCCATTGCGTGGATCTTCCGCGACGACTATCGGCGCGGCGGTTTCAAGATGCTACCCGTCGTCGAGCCGGATGGGAACAGCACCTGCTGGCAGATCATGGGCTACTTGGTGCTGCTGCTGATTTTTTCGGTGATGCCTTCGTTCATGGGCCTCACCGGGTCGTTCTATCTAATCGGGGTGCTGGTGTTGGGCACGCTGTTCCTCGCCTCCGGTCTCGCGCTTAGTATCTCTCGCTCGGTAACCAGTGCGCGGCGACTGCTCAAGGCTTCGGTGCTCTATCTGCCGCTATTGTTGGTGCTGAGCGTGGTGGATGCCGGGTTTTAGGAGTGCGGCTTGCGCCCGCTCATACTCTTCGGGCGCGTTGAGATTGGCAAAAAGCAGGCCGTGCTCGTCGTAGGGCCGCCAGTCCTTTTCCCTTACCAAATCCAAACTCAGATTGTGCAGCAGGCTGCGCATGCCGAGCTGGCCGGCCTGTATGGCGGATTCTACGGCCGCCAAGCAGGACGGCTCATAGAGCGCGCAGAGCGGTTGCAGTCCTGCGGCCGTATAGGGCACGACCGCTTGATGAGGCCCGCGTCGGTCGGCGAGGTAGCGGAGGAAGTCCGGGGTGAGAAAGGGCAAGTCGCAGGCGAGGAGGAGCACGGGCGCGGCAGTCGCGCCGAGCGCGGTGTGCAGGCCGCCCAACGGCCCGAGCCCTGGGTGGCGGTCGGGATGGACGGGTAGCCCGAGGTGGGCATAGGCGGCGGGGTCGCCGACGATGAGGCAGGGATAGCCGAGGGGACGCGCTGCAGCGAGAACGCGCTCGATTAGGGTCTGGTCGCCTAGTTGCAGGAGGGCCTTGTCGCGGCCCATGCGTCGGCTCTGGCCGCCGGCTAGCACGGCGACGTGGATCATTCGGGGTGCTGGCTGGGGCGGCGGTTGATCTGGGCGGCTGCGTACCCAGCGCCAAAGCCGTTGTCGATGTTGACGACAACCACGCCGGCCGCACAGGAGTTGAGCATGGCCAAGAGGGCGGCGAGGCCGTGGAAACTCGCGCCGTAACCCACGCTAGTCGGCACGGCCACGACCGGAACATCCACCAGCCCGCCGACGACGCTGGCGAGCGCGCCCTCCATCCCGGCGACCACGACGATGGCCTGAGCCCGCTGCAAGAGCTCGCGGTACGCTAGGAGGCGGTGCAGGCCGGCGACGCCGACATCGCAAACTTCCTCGACATGCGCGCCCATGGCGCGGGCCGTGACGACAGCTTCGCGGGCCACGGGCAAGTCCGAGGTGCCGGCTGCGACTACGGCCACTAGGCCCTCGGGCGCGGGCCGTTCGGCCCTCGGTACTAGGACCGTGCGGGCGAGGGGGTCGTGCTCGGCGCGATCAAAGCGCTCGACGAGTGCTTGGGCCGTGGCCGCTTCGACGCGGGTGGCCAGCACCTGTGCGCCATGCGCGGTTATGCGCTCGGCAATGGCTAGCACCTGCTCGCAGGTCTTGCTTTGGCCGAAAATGACTTCCGGGAACCCAGTGCGCAGGGCGCGGTGGTGATCGACGTGGGCAAACCCGAGGTTTTCAAAGGGCAGATTTCTAAGTCGCTCTAAGGCTTGGCTCGGCGCGAGATCACCGGTGGCGACTTGTTCTAGCAGGTGGCGGAGTTGGTCTTGGTCCATAGTTGGGAACCTGGGATCAACGGCAGCAGCGGAAGCCAAGGAGGGGCTGCTCGTAGTCTTGCAAGGGCCAGTCGGCGACGATTTCCGCTAAGACCTCTAGATCATACGGGTCTTGGCCCCCGATGGACAGGATGCCCAGACGGGTCGCGCCGTCGCAGGCACCGCTCTCAGATGCGCTGCTTGCTGCGATGTACACCGCTAGGTCGCCGGCGTCGTCAACAGCGGCGATCCACTCGTCTATGTTGCCCGTCAAGTCAAAGACACCGGTCTCGCCGCCGCAGTTGGGAAACGAGCCGGAGGGCGCGAGCTGTGCGGCTGGATTGGTGCTGAATTGGGAAAAGACCGAACCCGGCACGTTGCAGAAGCGCACGCCAAAGTGGTCGTGGCTGCTGTAGTCATCCAAATTGTCGGTCGAAGAAAAGCGCCGCATTTGGCCAGCTTGACAGGCGGTGCGCCACTCGCTCGGGTTGCACAGGCGCTTGCCTTCGGCCGCGCACAGGCGCGCCGCTTGGAAAAACTTGGCGGACTGCGGTCGTTCGCCCTGGGTGTTGGGGTACTCGTACGCGTCGATCTCGTATGCTTGGTTGTTCGTTGGCTGGGTTAGGCGCACCATGCCGCTAGCTGGCAATGGCGGCTCGATTGGAAAGTGGAGGACGATTTCGCGCTCCGTGCTCGCTGCGCCGTCACTCGCGGCAACGCGCAGTTCGTAGCTGCCGGGAAAAAAGGCGACGACGACGGCACGCGAACCGATTTGTCGACCGGTTTCCTCGTCGTGGATGGCCTCTGGCCAAATGCCGAGGCTGTCCCCGGCCACCTGCTCCCAGTGGTATTCGAGCCGGTCACCGTCTAGATCGGTGCCAAACGCGTCGATAAATATCTGCGGCGCGCTAAACGCGCTGGTCGCGTCGGCCGTTACTTCCAACGCGGGTTCACGTTGCACAACCTCCACGAGGAAGTTTTCGACCAGCACCCGCGCGTCTTCGGCGCAGCGCTGGCGGTCGGCTAGATCGGGTACGGCATTGGCATTGCAGTTGCGGTCGGTTATGAGAACCTGCACGACAAATTGCTCGCTGGATCCGGCGATGGTTTGGGGAGCGAACCAAGAGTTGGTCTCTTGGGCCTGCGAGTCGCGGAAGCTGCCTCCGGCTGGGGCTCTCCACTCGTAGAACACAGGATCGTCGTCCTCGTCGGCCGCGCGGATTTCAAAGCGAATCTCGCCACCGCGCTGGACCCGGCAGACCGCAGCCGCGCTATTGATCAGGGTGTCTGGGGAAGCTGTGTCCGGCGACTGGCAGGTCATCCGCGCCAAATGCACGGTCGGGGGATCGTTGGGTAGCTCGTCGTGGAGCAAGCTGCAGGCGCCAAGGGCGAGGAGCGGGGCTAAGAGGCGCCAACCACGGTTCATTCGCCGTCGATCATCAGGTCGAGTAGCCGCTCTAGATCGCCATCGTTGTAGAATTCGACCTGGATCCACCCCTTGTTCGCTGTGCGGCGGATGTTGACCGCCGTGCCGAAGCGGTGCTGCAATCGCTCCTCATAGTCGCGTATGTGGGGGTCGCTGGGGACTTCTTTGGGAGCCTTCTTTTTGCTGCGGCCCGCGCGCTGATTGGCGACCGCCTTTTCGACTTCGCGGACGGCCATTTTTTCTTCGACCGCTTGGCGGGCCAGCGCGAGCCGGTCTTCGTCTTCTTCGAGGCCGAGCAGGGCGCGGGCGTGCCCCATCTGCAATTGGCCGCGGCGCAAGAATTCTTGGACTTCGTGCGGCAATTGCAACAGCCTGAGGAGATTGGTCACGGTCGAGCGATTTTTCCCCACCTTGCGGGCGACTTCCTCTTGCGTGAGAAAGCACTTGTCGGTCAGCGAGCGGTAGCCTTCGGCCTCTTCGATTGGGGTCAGGTTTTCGCGCTGGATGTTCTCGATCAGCGACAGCTCCATCAAGTCTTGCTGAGACTCGATTTCGTGGACGATCGCAGGTATTTCTTGGATCCCCGCCTTTTTGGTGGCCCGCCAGCGGCGCTCGCCGGCGATGATCTGGTAGCTCTGGCCAATGCGGTTGACGGCGATGGGCTGGATGACGCCTTTCTCTTGGATCGAGTGCATCAACTCGTCGATGCTCTCCTCGTCGAACTCGGTGCGGGCTTGATAGGGGTTGGGTTCAATCTCGTCGACGTTGAGATTGACGACCTGGCGCGTGGCGTCGCCTTGGCCGCTGGGTTCGGCATATTCCGGGATAAGGGCGCTGATGCCCTTGCCGAGGACCGGCTTCTTACCCATGGTCGATTACTTCTCCTGCAAGGCTCATGTAATCCTGAGATCCCTGCGACAAGATGTCGTAGAGCACGATGGGTTGGCCGTGGCTAGGGGCCTCGGCTAGGCGCACGTTGCGGCTGATGGAGGTCTTGTAAACCTTGTTGCCGAAGTAGGACTTGACCTCTGAAGACACTTGGCGCGATAGGTTCAAGCGCCCGTCGAACATGGTGAGTAGGACGCCGGCGATTTGGAGCTTGGGGTTGAGGTGGCGTTGGATCTGGCGCACGCTATTGAGCAGTCGGCCGAGGCCCTCTAGCGCGTAATACTCGCACTGAATAGGTATCATCACCGAGTCGGCCGCGGTCAGGGCGTTGAGGGTCAGCAGCCCCAAAGAGGGCGGACAGTCGAGAATGATATAGGCGTACTGGTCGCGGACTTGGTCGAGCAGCCCGTCTAACTTCTGCTCGCGGGCGATCATGTTGACCATCTCGACCTCGGCACCCGTCAGGTTGATGTGCGAGGGAATCAAGGACAGGAAGGATATCTTGGTCTCGTAGGTGACCTCGGCGGTCTCCTGTTGCCCGATCAGCGCGTGGTAGATATTGGCCGCTTCGACTTCCTTGCTGTTCTGAAAACCGCAGCCAGAGGTGGCGTTGGCTTGCGGATCCATGTCGATGAGCAGGGTCTTTTGCTCGGCCACGGCGAGGCTGGCCGCCAAGTTGACGGCTGTGGTAGTCTTGCCGACCCCTCCTTTTTGATTGGATATGGCGATGACCCGACTCATGGCAGAAGCTCACTCGGCAAAGGTGGCTTGGGCGGCCGCCAAGCGGGCGATGGGCACCCGGTAAGGGGAACAAGAGACGTAGTCGAGACCTACTTCGTGGCAAAAGCCCACCGAACTCGGATCGCCGCCGTGCTCGCCGCAGATGCCCACCTTGAGGGTTTTGCGAGTGCTGCGGCCGCGCTCGGTGCCGAGGCGCACGAGCTGGCCGGTCCCCTCTTGGTCGAGGCTTTGAAAGGGGTCGGCGTCGAGAATGCCCTGCTCCACGTATTGTGGGAGGAACTTGCCCGAATCATCGCGGCTGTAGCCGAAGGTGAGCTGGGTCAGGTCGTTAGTGCCGAAGCTAAAAAACTCGGCCTCTTGGGCGATCTGATCGGCGACTAGGGCGGCGCGCGGCACCTCGATCATGGTGCCGACGAGATAGTCGATATCGCCGTCGATGTCGGCGGCGACGCGGTCAATCATGGCCTTTAGGTCGGTGAATTCGCGCACCGTCCCCACGAGGGGGATCATAATCTCGGGCAAGGGATTGACGCCCTCGGCGCGCACGTTGGCGGCGGCCTCAAAAATGGCTTCGACCTGCATCTCGTAGATTTCTGGGTAGGTAATCCCCAAGCGACAGCCGCGGTGCCCCAACATGGGGTTGAACTCGTGCAGCGAGGTGATTTTAGCCTCGATCTGGCTCAAGGGGACGCCCATTTCCTCGGCCATTTGTTCTTGCTGGGCTGGCTCGTGGGGCAAAAACTCGTGCAGCGGTGGGTCTAGCAGGCGGATGGTTACCGGCAGGCCGTCCATGGCGGTGAAAATGCCCTCAAAATCGCGCTGCTGCATGGGCTTGAGCTTGGCTAGGGCTTGGCGGCGCCCGGCCTCGTCGTCGGCTAAGATCATCTCGCGCACTGCCACGATGCGGTCGGCCTCGAAAAACATGTGCTCAGTGCGGCACAGGCCGATGCCCTCGGCACCGAAGCGGCGGCGGGCAACCTCGGCATCGCCGGGGGTGTCCGCATTGGTGCGCACGGCTAGGGTCCGCTTGTCGTCGGCCCAGCCCATCAGGGTTTTGATGGCCGGGGAGGAGAAACGGGGTTCTTGGGTGGGCACTTGGCCTAACATGACTTGGCCGGACGAGCCGTTGATGGATATCCAGTCACCTCGTTTGACGGTTTTGTTGCCAGCGGTGAACTGCTCGGCTGGGTAGTCGATGACCATGGCTTCGCAGCCGGCGACGCAGCATTTGCCCATGCCCCGCGCGACTAGGGCGGCATGTGAGGACGCGCCCCCGCGTGCGGTGAGGATGCCTTGGGCGACGTGCATGCCACCTATGTCTTCGGGCGATGTCTCTTGGCGCACCAAGATGACCTTCTGGCCTTCGGCCACTTGTGCTTCGGCCTCTTCGGCGTTGAAGACCACTTGGCCGACCGCTGCCCCTGGAGAAGCCGGAAGGCCCTCGGCAATGACTTCCCGGGGAGTGGAGTCGGCAAACGTGGGATGGAGGAGTTGGTCGAGCTGAGCCGGAGTGACGCGCAGGAGTGCTTCCTTTTGTGAGATCAGCCCCTCGGCGACCATGTCCACGGCGATTTGGACGGCCGCCGCCCCAGTGCGCTTGCCGTTTCGGGTTTGCAGCATCCACAATTTGCCCTTCTGGACAGTGAACTCCACATCCTGCATGTCTCGGTAGTGCGGCTCTAGCTGGGCGCAGATCGCTTGAAACTGCTCGTACACTTGCGGCATTTGGCTGCTGAGTTGGGACAGGGGCTGGGGAGTGCGGATACCAGCGACCACATCTTCGCCTTGGGCGTTGATGAGGAACTCGCCGTACAGTTGTCGCTCTCCGGTGGAGGGGTCGCGCGTGAAGGCCACGCCCGTGGCGCAGTCGTCGCCCATGTTGCCGTACACCATGGACTGGACGTTGACGGCCGTACCCCAGTCGTGGGGGATGCCTTCGATTTCTCGGTAGCGAATGGCGCGCTGGCCCTGCCAAGAGCCGAAGACCGCGCCGATGGCATTCCACAACTGCTCGTGGGGGTCTTCGGGGAACTCGCGGTTGAGCCGCTTGGCGATTTCGGCCTTAAACTCGGCGACCAATTCGCGCAGGTCTTGAGCTTTCAATTCGCTGTCGAGCGCGACCCCGCGGGCGTGCTTTTTCGCTTCGAGCAGGGCCTCAAAAGGGTCTATTTCTTCTTCGTCTTCGGGCCGCAGGCCCATGACCACGTCGCCGTACATTTGCACGAAGCGGCGGTACACGTCGTAGCAAAAGCGCGGGTCGCCCGATTGTTCGATAAGCCCTTGGACGATCGCGTCGTTGAGGCCGAGGTTGAGCACGGTCTCCATCATGCCGGGCATGGACACTCTGGCCCCGGAGCGCACAGACAGCAAGAGCGGGTTGGCCGCATCCCCAAAGCGCATGCCCATGGTTTTTTCGACTTCTGCAACGGCGCGTTCTACTTGGCCTTTAAGCGGGTTGGGGTACGTTTTGTCGTGGTTGTAGTAGTGAGTGCAAACTTCGGTGGTGATGGTAAAACCGGCTGGGACGGGCAGGCCGAGCTGGGCCATTTCGGCGAGGTTAGCGCCTTTGCCGCCGAGCAGGTTGCGCATTTCCTTGTCGCCCTCGGATTGAGAGGTACCAAACAGGTATACGTACTTTTCTGTCATTTCTTTCCTATTCTATATAAATGCGTTTTGAATCGAGAGGGCATCTCGGCCTTGACAGCCTTTGCCGCTGAGATTGAAAAGGGGGGCGATTGGGTGTTGGGAAGAATCCAAGGGTCGAACATGCTCGGTGCTTCGAGGGACTACCTCGCAGGGCTGAATATATCCCAAAGGAGAGGTTCGTGCAAGCATTACGCCCACACCTTCTCCCACCGCTGGCTGGCGGCCGAGCGATAGATAGCCAAGGCCGTGCGCAGCTCGCCGAGAGCGTGTTCCGGCGGCGCGTCCGGGGCCTTGCCGTCGAGGACGGCGGCGGCAAAATCGGCTAGCTCCGGCCCAAAGGACTCGGTGTAGCCTGGGCTCGCAAAGAGCCGCTTGCCCTCGGGATGGTCTGCGTCCCACAGCCACAGTTCGGCACCGTCGAGTCCGGCGTTGATGGTCAGTTCGCCCTTGGTACCGGTGATTCGCCACCAAGGATCGGGGGCAAAGACCGTGTCGATCATCATGGCGTCGAAGATGGCGGTCTTGCCCGAGTCAAAGCGGAAGAGTGCGCGGGCGAGGGACTCGCCCTCCATTTGCGCCAGCGGGTGCCCCAGCACGCCGACCACCTCTTTGATTTCGCCCATCCACATGCGCAAGGGCCGGATCCAGTGCGAGCCGCCGTCGATGGCGATGCCGCCGCCGGTGCGTCCCTTTTCGTAGCGCCAGGGCCGCTCTTCTTTGAACCAGTAGTCATCAAAAGGATAGACAAAGGCCGCGCGAGCGGTGATGATCTCGCCGATGGCTCCGGCGGTAAGGTGCTTTTGGGCCTCGACAATTTCGGGCCAGTACTGGCTGTTTTCGGCAACCATGAAGACGCCCGGGGCCTCGCGGGCGGCGGCGAGAATGCGGTCGCAGGCGTCGAGGGTGGGGGCCATGGGTTTTTCTAAGAGTACGTGCTTGCCGGCGGCGAAGCACTGGAGGGCGATGGGTTCGTGCAGGTCGTGGGGCAACATGATATCGACGGCGTCGAAGTCGCCCGTTTTGAGCGCTTCGTCGAGCGAAGTGAAGGCCTGCCCGCCGGTTTCAGCGGCGTAGGTTTGGGCTTTGGATTCGTCGAGATCGACTAACGCGGTGACATCGATGCGGGGAGCGTGGCCCTTGATGCCATCGAGGTGAAAGCGAGCGATGGCACCGCAGCCAATAAAGGCGAGCTTGAGTTTGTCCGACATGAAATTGAGTCTCCGATGGCATAGGTGAATTTAGGCTGGGAAAATACGCAATGGAGACGTGGGGAATCAATAGAAGAAGGGGTTTGCATCCGAGTTAGCGTTAACGCAAAGCCCGTTTGCTCATTAGGGTAGCGAGATCGGGTACTTGGGGATACATTATGGGGCAAAATCGAGGATATAATACCGGAGGATGTAACTATGAGATACAAGCTGCTAGTATATGCCTTCGTGCTGTGGGCGGGCGTCGCCTTCGGCGCAGAGGGGACGCTTTCCGGTGTCGTGAAGGGGCCGGAAGGCGACGCCATCCCCGGTGCCAACATCGTTCTCATCGGCGACCTGCTGCCGGGCGGCAAGATAGGCACGGCCACCGACGAAGACGGTCGCTTCCGCTTAGAGGGGCTGCCGATCGGCGAGTATCAGCTCGACGTCACGCATATTGGCTATCGGTCCCTGATGCGAGAAGGCGTTGGCATCGTCGGTGGTGAGCAGGAGCTAATGCTGACGTTGGAGACGGGGATCATCTTCCTCGACCAGAACGTAGTCTCGGCCTCGCGGCGGCAGGAAAAAGTCCTCGAAGCTCCGGCCTCGGTGGCGGTGGTCGAGGCCCATGAGATTCGCAATCGGCCGGCACTCAGCGTCGTCGAGCACGTCCGCGACCTGCCGGGGGTGGACTTTTCCCAGACCGGCTTGGCGCAGAGCAATGTGGTTGTGCGGGGCTTCAACAATGTTTTTTCGGGCGCACTGCTGACGCTGACCGATAATCGCATCGCCCGCGTCCCTTCGCTGCGCTTGAATGCCTACAACTTCATTCCGGTGACCAACGACGATATCGAGCGCATCGAGGTGGTGTTGGGGCCGGGGTCGGCGCTCTACGGACCCAATAGCGCCAACGGCGTGATGCATATCATCACCCGTTCTCCGTTTAGTTCGGCGGGGACCAGTGCGCAAGTGGGGTTGGGCGAGCGCAGCGTGCGCCAAGTGTCCGTGCGCCACGCCGGGGCTGCTGGCGACCGCCTCGGCTACAAGGTTTCGGCCCAGCACTATACGGGGATGGACTGGGAATACGAAGACCCGGAAGAGGTGCGGGCTAGGGCCGCCAATCCAGCCATCAAACCGCGCAGTTTTGACATTGAGCGTCAGAGCACCGAAGCGCGCTTGGATTACCGGGCCACGGACGAGTTGACGGCCATTTTGGCGGCTGGCTACAATAAGGGTAACCAGATCGAATTGACCGGCCTAGGGGCTGGCCAAGCCCAAGACTGGGAGTACAACTACGTCCAGCTGCGCCTGCTGTACAAGAATTGGTTCGCCCAGGTCTTCCAGAACGGGAGCGACGCCGGCGAAACCTTTACCCTGCGCGATGGCCAGTCGGTCGTCGATAAATCTAAGCTGACCGCGTTCCAGGTCCAGCACTCCGCGGTGTTGGGGGTTCGGCAGCGCTTTACGTACGGGGCCGATGTGCTGCTGACGCGGCCCGATACTGAGGGGACCATCACCGGCGGGAACGAAGACTACGATCAGACCAATGAATTCGGGGCTTACGTGCAGAGCGAGACGGCCCTGAACGAGATGCTCGACTTGGTGGTGGCCCTGCGCTACGACGACCACAACCGCATTCCCGAAGGCGAAATCTCGCCGCGCGTCGGGCTGGTCTTCAAGCCGCAGGAGACCCAGATCCTGCGGCTGACGTACAACCACGCCTTTGCAACTCCGTCGAGCAACAACCTCTATTTGGACATCCGCTCCAGCCAGGATGCCTTCGGCATTGGCGCGGCTTTTGCGCCGTCGCTGGGGTTTGCGCCGGCTATTGACGTGCGGGCGCAGGGAACCTATCGCGAGGGCTTTGCCGGCGGCTGGACCTTTGCTCGCTCGGGTAATGGCCGGCCGCAGTTCCGCTCGCCCTTTGCGCCGGTGGCGGGGATGGATCCGGCCGACTTCATCGATTTGGGGGATCCGGTTTTTACCAATGTGATGTGGGGTTTGGGGCGCAGCGGCGTGTTGAGCAGACTCAATACTCCGCTTTTTATGGGACTAGCGGCGACCCAGATAGGGGTACTGAAAGAGGGGCTGGACCAAGCAGCGGCTGAGGAAGCCGCCCAGCAGCTATTGGGCGGTTTAGCTGGGCTAGTGCCCGAACAACTGACGGGGTTGGACAACGCCCTGCTCAAGCTCAACCTCGAGAAGGTGGCTGCTGGCGATTCGGCCCCCTTTGATCCGGTAGCCGATGTTGTCGACGTGCCGCTGACCCGCTCGACGACTACCGAGACCTTTGAATTGGGCTACAAGGGGGTGATCGGTGAGAAGCTGGTGGTGGCGGCCGACCTGTATCACACTCGGATAAAGGATTTCGTCTCTCCGATTCAGGTACAGACGCCCAATGTCTTTCTAGATCCGGCTAGCCTCGGAGCGGCGCTAGGTGCTAGCATTGGCGAGGCGCTGGCCGAGAATGCAGAGTTGGCCGCGGCGGTCGCCCCGCTCGACAAGATGCAGGTCCCGGGCACCTTATCTGGCAACGGCAATGGCTCGCCGGTGGATGAAATTGTCACTTTGTTTGCCGGTGGGGCCGCGAGCATACCGTTTGGCACAGTTACACCGGAGCAGGCCTACGACCCGACGGCGGTGATGTTGACCTATCGCAACTTCGGCGAGATATCCCTTAATGGGCTGGATGTGAACCTAGCCTATTTCCCCAGCGACCAATGGTCGCTAACGGGCAGCTATTCTTATGTCGATAATACTTTATTTGAGAAAGTCGATGGAATCGCCGACATAGCGCTCAACGCGCCGGGCAACAAATACAAGCTAGGCACGTCTTATACCCTCGACCAACCGCAACTAACCCTAGGGGCGCAGTGGCGCTACGTGGGAGCGTTTCGCCAGGAGTCGGGCGTGTTCGTCGGGGATGTGGACGCGTACTCACTACTCGATTTGAACGCGAGTTATCTGCTGCCGTTCGGGAACAACCTGCGGCTCGGGGTGGATGTTTCCAACGCGCTCGACACCAAGCACCGCACCTTTATTGGGGCACCGGAGATCGGCCGCTTGGTCTTTGGGCAATTGGGCGTGGCGTTTTAAGGGAGGATACAGCAGGCAGAAGGGGGACGGGCGATGCCTGTCCCCCTTTTTTCATGTCGGCTCGTTGCCGCGGGCCATCACTACCTTGCCCGTGCGAACCATTTCCCTGAGGTCGAATTTGCTCAAGAGCGATTCGAGCGCGTCCATCTTCTCGGTGGTGCCAGTGGCCTCGATGGTGATGGTGGACTCCGAGATATCGACCGTCTTGCCGCGGAAAACCTCGGTAATCTGCAAGACTTCGGTGCGCTCGGCGACCGAGCAGCCGACCTTGAAGAGAGCCAATTCGCGGGTGATGGCATCGTCGGTCGAGTGGTCCTTGGCGTGGATGACGTCGACTAACTTGTTGAGCTGAAGGATGATCTGATTCAACTCGGCAGCCGGCCCAATACTGGTGATGGTCATGCGCGAGCATTGGGGGATATGGGCCGGCGAGACGACTAGGTTCTCGATATTGTAGGCGCGGCGAGCAAAACACTGGGCGATGCGTACCAGCACGCCGGGGCGGTCGTTGACCAACAGGCCGATGGTGGTCTTCTGCTGGGGTTCGGTCGGCTTGAGTTGTGGCGCGTCCACAGCCTCTTGGCGGGCGTTGAGATCTGCGGCAGCAAAGTGAATGGCAGCGGTGGACATTAGGTGCTCCCTTTGGGTTGGGCCAATTGCTGCTTGGGGGCCTCGACCAGCATGTCGGTAAGCGCGGCCCCGGCGGGGATCATCGGGAAGACGTTGTCTTCTTTCTCGCATTCGGCGTGGATGACGCAGGGGCCTTCGTCGTAGTCAAGAGCCTGCTTGAGGATCTTGTCGATATCAGCGGTGCGCCTGATGCGAAAGCCCTTGGCCCCGTAGGCTTCGGCGAGCTTGCAAAAGTCGGGGTTGCCCTCTAGATCGACGCCGGAGAGCCGATTGTCAAAAAAGAGATTCTGCCACTGACGGACCATCCCCAGGTACTTGTTGTCGAGGACTAGGATCTTAATCGGCAGCCGATGGATGACGGCGGTGGCCAACTCGCACAGGGTCATCTGGAAGCCGCCGTCGCCGCAGATGGCGACCACGGTCTCTTCGGGGCGACCGAATTGGGCCCCGACGGCCGCGGGGAAGCCAAAGCCCATGGTGCCAGCGCCGCCGGAAGATAGCCACTGGCGGTGGTGCGCCGTCTTGTAGAACTGGGCTGCCCACATCTGGTGCTGGCCGACATCGGTGGTCACCACGGCGCGGCCGGCGGTCAGCTCGTACAGGCGGTCGATGATAGCCTGCATCTTGAGGCCGCCGCGCTTGCCGTATTTGAGCGGGTATTTCGTCTTCCACTCGTCGATTTGGGCCAGCCAGGCTGCCGTGTCAATCGGCTCGACATGGTTGACTAGCTCTTCGAGCACTTGACGCGCATCGCCCTCGATAAAAACGTCGGGCATGACCACTTTGCCGTATTCGGCTGGATCGATGTCGATGTGAATCTTTTTGGCATCCGGGCAGAATTCCGCGAGCTTGCCAGTAATTCGGTCGTCCCAGCGCCCACCCACCGACATAATCAGGTCGCAGCCGACGACGGCTTTGTTGGCGTAGGCCGTGCCGTGCATGCCGAGCATACCCACCGAGAGCGCGTGCTGCTCGGGGAACGCCCCCTTGCCGAGCAGGGTGTTGGTCACCGGCATTCGCGTCTTTTCGGCAAAGGCCTTGGCCGCCTCGTGAGCGCCCGAGGCAATGCAGCCGCCACCCAAGTAGAGCAGGGGACGCTTGCTTTCGCGCAGAAGGGCGGCTGCTTCTTCGAGTAGCTCGAGCGAGGGCTTGGCCTGCCAAGTGTAACCAGGCAAGTACACCTTCTCAGGAAAGTCAGCGGTGCATCCGGGGAAGGGGTCGCCTTGGGTGACGTCTTTGGGCAGATCGACGAGCACCGGCCCTTGGCGGCCAGTGGTGGCGATGTGGAATGCCTCGGTCATCACGCGGGGGATGTCGTTGGGGTCTCTCACTAGATAGGAGTGCTTGACCACCGGCATAGAGATGCCGAAGACATCGGCCTCCTGAAAGGCGTCTTTGCCGAGCATGGGGGTGACAGTTTGGCCAGTGAGGGCGATGACGGGCGAGGAATCCATCAGCGCAGTTAGCAGGCCGGTGATGGTGTTGGTAGCCCCAGGGCCGGAGGTTACGAGGACGACGCCGGGCTTGCCGGTGGCGCGGGCGTAGCCGTCGGCCATGTGGGTCGCGCCTTGCTCGTGCCGGGTGAGGACGAAGCGGATCTGCTCGGAGTTGAGCAGCGCGTCGAAGATGGGCATGGCCGCGCCGCCCGGATGGCCGAAGACGTACTCGACGCCGAAGCGGTCGAGTGCTTCGATGACTTTGTCGGCTCCTCTCGCCATGTCAATTTCTCCCTGAGATGGATAGTTTGAGTTAATTATGTTTATCTAAAACGAAAAGTATCGGATATTTGTGCAATAAAAGCAAGGCGGAATTTGAAATTGGGGCGATTTTGTGGGTTAAATGGGTGTGAAATTGTAAATGAGATGAAATACAATGTCGATTCGGGCCGATTTGGGCGATGTAGGGGCGACCGGCCGGTCGCCCCTACGGATGGTTCCATACATCCTTAAAAAACCGTATCCAGTTGCCGGAGAAAATCCCTGCGATGTCTGCTGGCGAGTAGCCGCGGCGCGCGAGGATGGGTTGGAGTTTTTGCAGATCGGCGATGGTATTGAGGTCGCGCGGGGCTTGCTCGGTGCCGAAGCCGCCGTCGAGATCGGTGCCAATGCCGCAGTGGCGCGAAGTGCCCAAAAGCTGGCTGATGTGGTCGATGTGGTCGGCGATGGTTTCCAAGGTGGCGCTGGTCAGTTGTTCAAAGGCGGGGACTTTGCGCTGCCAGCCTGGGTCGAGCATCCAGGCGTCGAAGGCCGTGCCGATGACCCCATCGCGCTCGGCGATGGAGCGGATCATTTCGTCGGTGAGCTGGCGCTGACCGGGGACCAAGGCGCGACAATTGTGGTGCGAAGCGCAGACCGGACCGTCGTACACTTCCAAAAGCTCCCAGTGGGCTTGGTCGGTCAAATGGGTCAAGTCGATGATGATGCCGGCCGCTTGGAGCGCGTCGAGCAGGGGTTTGGCCGGCGGCAGCAGCCCGCCTTCGGTGCCGGTGCCGTGCGAGTAGGTGCTGGTGCCGTAATGCGAGATCGACACTAGGCGCAAGCCGAGTTCGCGCCACTCGGGCACTTGGTCGGGGCCTAAAATGGGGTCGGCGCTCTCCATGGCGAGGATCAGGCCGAACGGGGTCGTCGGGTCGGGGTTTTGCCAGGCGGCGATGGTTTCGTCTAGATCCGCGATGCTTTTGACTAAGCGGAGCAAACCCGCGCGTTCGAGTGCTTGGTAGTACGCCCAGTGCCCGCGGCCGACGCCGTGGCACTGGGCTTGGCAGTACATGCCGGTGCGGGTCCAGCGGTCGCCTTGGTCTAGGCGCGACATCACCGTGCCGCAGAAGAGCCCGACCTTGCCACGGCGCAGCTCGGGGAAGGTCACCGTACAGGAGCCGAAGCCCTCCATAGTCTGCACCGAGTCATGGACGCGCACGGTGGTCGCCTTTTGCGTCAGGTCGCGGTTGATTTGCAGGGCGGAAAAAGCTAGATCGAGGTGGCTGTCGAGGATCAGCGGGCGCGCGTCGGTCATTAGTATTAGCTCCAGGCTTGGCGGAAGAAGCGAGAGAGGTTGCCGTGGGCTATGGCCGCAATGTCGTTGGTCGAGTAGCCTCGCCGGTCGAGGATGTCGAGGAAGCGCTGCAAGTCGGCAATGGTGTCGTAGTCAATGGGGGCCATTTCGCGCCCGAAGCCGCCATCGAGGTCGGAGCCAATGGCGACATGGTTGCAGTTGCCGACGAGCTGGCAGATGTGGTCAATGTGATCAACGACGGCCGACATGGGGCGGCGGGCGGTTTGCGGATAGGTCGCTGGGTCGTCGAAGTCGATCTCGGGATTGAGCATGAATTCGGCGAAGACCGCGCCGATGACGCCGCCGCGCTCGGCGATGGCTTGGATCATCTCGTCGCTGAGGTGGCGCTGGCCGGGGACGAGGGCGCGGCAATTGCAGTGGCTGGCGTGGACCGGCCCCGACCAGTAGTCCAAAAGCTGCCAGAAGACCAAGTCCGAGGCGTGGGTCAGGTCAAGGGCGATGTTCGTTGCGGCGAGGGCGTCGAGCAGGGGATAGGCATCGGCGTATAACCCGCCTCGGGTGCCGGTGCCGTGCCCCCAGGTATTGGCACCAAAATGCGTCAGCCCAACCGAGCGCAGGCCCTGCTCCCACCACCAGCTTACTTGCTCGGGGCCAAGGATGGGATCGGCGCTTTCCATGCTCAGAATCAGGCCGATCGGAGTCGTTTGGTCGGGGTTTTGCCAAGCGGCGATGGCCGCGTCGAGTTCAGTTGGGTCGCGGATGAAGCGCAGTTGGCCCTCGTGTTCTAGCGCTTTGTAATAGTGCAGATGCGCTTGGCCGACGGCGTGGGCCGCATCTTGAGTTCTCATGCCGTCGTCGAGGATGCCGGTGGGCATCTGCACTCGGCACATAATGGTTGAGAGCGCGATCCCGACGCAGCCTTGGCGCATTTGCGGCAGGGATACGGTGGCAGTGCCGCGCGAAGAGCTTTCGGGACGCTTTCTGTCGCGCAGCGAGTCGGGATGCGAAGGGCCAGGGGGTTTGGGGTCTTCGCGCTCGCGCAGGACATGGATGTCTTGGGTGAGGTCGCGACGGTGGTGCAGGGCGTTGAAGGCCAAGTCGAGGTGGCCGTCGATGATGAGTGTGGGACGATCGGGCATGGTGGGGAACCTTTGGGGTTAATTCACTAGATACTTTTCTACGATCTCTTCATTGATGGTCACGCCCAATCCCGGCCCCTCCGGCACGTGAACGTAGCCATCGACGACCGCGAATTTTTCGTGCGTTAGGTCGTGGCGCAAGGGCGAGTCGGCCATGCAGTATTCAAAGACCTCGCCGTGGGGGACCGCAGCTAGGCCGTGCAGGGAAGCCGCAATGGTGATACCGCTTTTGAACGAGTGGTTTACTACCTTGCGGTGCAGGCGGTGAGCAAGGCGGCCGACCTCGACCATCGTCGAAAGCCCGCAACGGCCCGGATCCGGTTGCACCCAGTCGATGCGACCATGGACGAGCAGCCGCTCAAAATCCTGATAGCGCGACTCGGCCTCGCCGGTGGCGATGGGCACCGGGCTGCGCTCGCAGAGGTGCGCATAGCCTGCGACATCCTCGGGGTGCAAGGGTTCTTCGAGCCAGAATATTTCGTACTCGGCGAACTGCTCGGCGCGCTTGAGGCCGGTCTTCCAGTCCCAGACCTGCCCAGCATCCACCAAGATGTCCACATCCGGCCCAGCCCCCTTCCGCGCTTCGCGCACCAAGGCGATGTCGTTTGCCTCGCTCTGCCCCATCGGTCCCCAACCAAATTTGATGGCTGTGAATCCCTCTGCGGCAAAGCGGCGGGCCAGCTCGCCGGTCTCTTGCGGCGTGTCGCCGAAGAGGATGGAGCAATACGCGCGGAATTTGGTTTGATAGGGGCCGCCGAACAGTTCGTAGGCCGGGCAATTGCGCGCCTTGCCCGCAATGTCCCACAGCGCGAGGTTGACGCCAGCCATAGCGTGCGTGCCCACGCCGACGCGGCCGTAGTAATTGGCCGCTTCGAGCATGCGATCTCCGCAGACGTCGATAGCCAGCGGGTCGAGGCCCACGAGGGCGTTGGCGAGGCCGTTGCTAATCTGGTGGGAGAGCGGGGCCTCGACGACGGCCTTGACCACGGTGGGGGCCGAATCGACCTCGCCCCAGCCGGTGATGCCGGCGTCGGTTTCTATTTGGATCAGACAGGTGTCCTGCGTGCCGTCGCAGCGGGTAGTGACGTCGGGCAGGCGCAGGTAATGGGCGGATACGCGAGTGATTTTCATATTAAAAGTCGAACACGGTTTCGAGGGTCATGATTTTGTGGCGCTGTAAGCGCCGATCGGCGGTGCGCCCGAAGATGAAGCGGGTATCCCAGCGCACGGAGGAGCCTTCTTTCATGTTCAGGCCGATGTCAAAGCCGTAGAAGGTGTCCTCAGTCGGCTCGAAGAAGCCGTCCTTGCCGGTGCCGTTCTCGTTGAGGCCCCGGCCGATGTTGTTCTTGTAAAAATAAGCGTACGCGCGCTTGAGGCGGGGGAAGTGTTTGAGCAGTTTGCGCGACAGGGATGCGCTGGCGATGAGTTGCTGTTTGGGGTCGCTGGTGCCGGTTAGGTACTGATAGGAGGCCGAGACATGCGCGTACGAGCCGAGTTCCGTGCCCAAGTGACCGAAGAAGCCGGAGAGATCGCTGCTGTGGCCCAGCCGTGCATCCTTGGACTGGGCCTGTCCGGTGGCGAGGTCGAGGTGAGCACGGTCGAGTTCGTACAGCTCGTCGAAGTAGCGCGAGTCGAAATCGCGGCGGAAGTGGCGAAACTCCAGTTGGCCGTTGAGCGGGCCTAAAGACAGCCACAGGCCCGGGGCAGCGATCCCGAACCCGGTCGCTTGGCGATTGCCGGGGTAGACGCCCTGCTGTTGCGCCTCAATGTTGGAAAGGGCGTCGTCGTCGTCGAGCAGCAGGGCGAATTGGCCGTAGAGCTTGAGCTCTAGGCCTAGGTCGCGGATGAGCGGATAGCTCGCGTCCACGCCCAAGATGGAAAAGAAGTCGCGGCCAACTCGGTTTCTGTTGAAGGGTTTGTGGCGGTCCACGTCTTGGTCCACCGGGAAGGCGCTGCCGTAATTGGCGTTGAGTCCCAACAAGGCGGCGGCGATATCGGCGGAGAGGCCGCTGCCAGCGTCGGCGTCGATGATGCCGTCATTGTCGTCGTCGCTGTCGATGGGGTCGGGCACGCCGTCGTCGTCGTTGTCGAGGGCGAGGGTTCCGTCGTCCGGGAAGGCGTCAATGGGGTCGGGCACGCCGTCGGAATCGCTGTCGCGCAGGCCGCTGTACTGGTCGAGATCGGCCGCAACGGTCAAGCCCAGCTCGATATTGGCGACGTAGCCAAAGGCCCGCAGCCCGATGAGCGCGCCACCCTCTTGGAAGTCCTGCAGGTTGTTGATCGCTCCTTCGAGTCCGATATTAGTGCCGACGAGATTGGCGATGCGGAGCTGGAGTCCGGTTTTCTTGATGCCTGGATAGTGCAGGGTATTGCGGTAGCTATCCATGATTAAGCCGTACCCCAGCGTCACGTTGTCGAGCGCGCCGATTTTGACGTAAACCGCGTCGTTGGGGCGGCCATAGCGCAGGTAGTAGATCTTGCGCAAGATCGAGTCGAAGGTTTGGGTTGACGAGCCGGCCTCCCAGCCGCGGGGGCCGAGGTCGCCATTGCGCTCGATAAAAAGCTCTAAGTCGAGGCCAATGCCCAAGCGGCCCATGGGAAAGTCGGGCCGGAGGCTGAGGCGATATAGCTGCTCTTGGTCCACGGTGACGCTGCCCATGCTGAGCGAGTAGCCGAACATGGTCACCGAGGGCTGCGCCGAGGAGGCGACCGGGCAGGTCAAGAGCAGCAAGACCAAGGCGCGGTTGCAGCGGAAATTCATATAGGGAAGATGCGGTCGCCGGGCCACGTGTGCAATGGCTGGAGCGGCCCTTTTGCGCGCCGCAAAGGACGACGATACAAATCACCGGAAAGAGGCTTGCGATGGGAAAAACGCTGAAGGACCTACTCAACCATAGCTTCGCAACTTATGCCGAACAGACGGCCATTCGCGTGCTCGAGCCCGTAGAGGGCAGCCGCTCATGGAGCTACCAGCCCGTGACTTACGCGGAACTCAAAAGTCGCCGCGATCAGCTCGCGGCGGGTCTTGCGGCGCAGGGATTGGTTAAGGGCCAGCGCGTCGGCATCCTCACCGATGGCGGCAGCGAGCCGCTCTTGGTTTTTCTGGCGACCGACTGCATCGGGGTCAGTGCGGTGCCGCTGTGCATCCAGTCCCCTGACGAGGTCCTCGCCCACAGCATCGCACACTCTGCGGTCGAGCTGCTGGTCGTGGATCGCAAGGGCTACGAGCGGTTCGGAGCCGTCCGGGAGTGGCTCGACAAGCCGCCGCGGATGGTGTTGACCGAGGGCCAGGTCGAGGACGCGATTCCTTGGGAAGAGCTGGCGGAAAGCAGCGCGGCCGTGCCCGAGGTCGAGGTGCTGCCGGAAGACGAATCGAAAATTCTCTATACCTCGGGTTCGTCTGGCCTGCCCAAAGGCGTGATTCAGACCCATGCCAACATCGTCGCCAACGTCGAAGAGGTTTGGGATGTGATTAGCAAGCGCCAGCCTCTCCGCATGTTCAAGTCTGCGCCCGACTATCACTCCATGGGAATTCTCAACATCTACTATCCCTTGGTTAAGGGGTGGATTTTGGACTTGGCGCGCTCGCCCGACCGCGTCCTCAGCGATATTCGCCTCTCAGAGCCGGAGGGCTTCCTCACCGTGCCGCTGATACTCGACAAAGTGTACGGCAATGTGCGCAAGGAAATCGACGCCGGCGGCGTTAAGGGGGGCTTGATCCAGCGCTCGGTTGCGGCCAAGGAGCGATTGGCACGCGGTCAGGCTGGGCTGGGTGACAAGCTCTTTTTGGCTGCCATCGGTCGTTCAATCGTCGGCAAAATTCGCGCTCAGCTCGCCACGCGAGTCGGACCTCATCTAGAGCTTTTGATCGTCGGCTCGGCCAAGGCCGATCCCAAGGCATTGGACTTCTTTCACGAGGTGCTCGACATCACCACGTACGAGGGCTACGGCACGACCGAGTGCGCGCCGCTGATTGCCACCAACCATCTCGACGGGCGCAAAAGCGGTACGGTGGGAAGGCCGTTGCAGGCAGTGAAGATCGTGGCCGAAGACGGGTCGGAAATCGGGTACAACGATCCAGCGCAGGCCGAGTGCCGGTCCAGCGGCGACCAAGTCGGGGAGTTGTGGACCAGTGGCCCCAACGTCATGCGCGGGTATTTGCACGACCCCGAGCAGACCGAGCAAGTGCTAGTGGAGGAGGGCGGTCAGATCTGGTATCGGACCGGCGACTTGTTCAGCATGGATGACGAGGGCTTTCTCACGTTCCACGGGCGGGTTGGCCGGCAATTCAAGCTGCGCAACGGCGAGTTCGTCAATCCCGAAGCCTTGGAGCGAATCTTCGCCCGGGTGCCCCTAGTCGAGCACGTGCTCGTGTACGGCGACCAGCAGCGCGACTACCCGCTGCCGTTGGTGACGGTGGATGTGGAGGAGGCGAAAAAGAGCGGTATTGACGGGTTGTCGCTGGAAGACGAGGCCGCCCTGCGCACGCATCCGAGCTTGGGCGAGCGGATCCGCGAAGGGTTCCTTGCCGAGGCCACGGCCGCCGGCTTGCCGAACTACCAGCGGCCGCAGCGCGTCGCGCTCTTGCCCGAACAGCTAAGCGAGGACGCCGGGACTCTGACCAAGGGCCTGAAGAAGATCGTGCCCAAGGCGATCGTCGAGCGCTATCGCACGGTCGTCGAACAGACCTACGCATCCTAGCTGCGCCGCAACTGATGCAAGCGGAGGCTCAGCTCGGTTGGTGAGGCCGTGCCGGTTGTGCCGGCCTGCTGAGCGGTAATTGACGCGGCCAAGCAGGCTACCGCCGCCGCTTCCGTCAGCCCGGCACCTGCCGCCAAGGCCGCGCTGATAGCGGCCGCACAAGTGTCCCCGGCGCCGACCGGGTCAACAGGTGCGGTGAGGCACACAGCCGGCACGTGCTCAACCGCGTTGCCGTCGGCTACGAGTATCCCCCTATTGCCAAGCGTTAGAAACACCGGGCGACCGGTCTGGTTGCTGAGTACGTGGGCGTGGTGGTGCGCGGCCTTTAGCGACAAGCTCCCTTGGCCACCGAGCGCGGCCCAAGCCTCGCGCTGGTTGGGCTTGAGGATGGCGTGCTTAAAGAGTCCGATGCGCGTGCGCGAATCGGCGAGGACCACGAGCTTGGGCTGGGGGCCGAGCGCAGTGGCGATGGCGCGGCGCACGCGCGTGGTGAGGACGCCGCAATTGGCTTCGGCGACTTGGTCGATTAGGACGAGCCCGTCCCAGTGGCTCAGGCGCTGGCGGACATGGTCGATGAGATCGCGCTGGAGGCTGGTAGGGGTCGGGCGGCGGTTTTTGACATCGAGCCGCTCTAGTTCCTCAAGTACGGGTCGGCCGCGCTGGCTGCTAGCGACGTAGCAGGGTTTGTCATAGGTCGGGGTCAAGCGGCCCGGAGCCGTGAGAAAGCCCGTCAAATCTAGGCCCAGCCGGCGCATGGCCCGCCGCAGCTCGTAGCCTTCGCCGTCGTCGCCGCAATAGCCCACGGCTTCGACCGCACCTACGCCGAGGGCGCGCAAGTTGGCGGCGACATTGCCAGCGGCCCCAGGCTGGCGACGGTAGCCGATCACCTGATAGCAGGTCTTGCCGGTCTCCAGCGACTTTTCGTCGAGGGCTGGGTCGCATTCGAGGTAAGAGTCGAGGAAAAAGTCGCCGACTACGCCGATGCGTAGCGCGGGAAACGCTTCCACGAGGGCGCGCAGGCGAGTTGAGGCCAAGTCGAACATGGGATTGGCGGCGCAGGAGCGGGCAGGCCGGGCTTGATTTAGCACCTCTTACACCCTATTTTCACTAGGTGCTATTTATAGTTATGTCCTTGATTCTCTTAAACTTAAAATAAAAAAATCGTGCCGATTCGCAAAGCTGTATTCCCCGTCGCGGGTTTGGGCACTCGCCTGCTGCCGGCGACTAAGTCCCAACCCAAGGAGATGCTGCCCGTTGGTTGCAAGCCAGTCGTGCAGTACGTGGTCGAGGAGATGATCGAGCAGGGGTTGGACAAGTTTCTCTTTGTAACGGGCCGCAAGAAGCGTTCGATTGAGGATCACTTCGACGACGATCCCGAACTCGCGGCACGCTTGGGCGATAGCGCGATCGACGAGGTTGACTACGAGGCCGAGGACGTTGAATTCTACTATGTGCGGCAGCGGCGGCCGACCGGCAATGCCGATGCCGTGCGTCAGGCGCGGGAATTCGTGGGTGACGAGTCGTTCGTGGTGGGGTTCGGCGACACGATCATCACCTCGCCGCGGGTGCCAGGCGTGGTCGGCCGGATGATCGAGTCTCATGTCCAACGGGGTTCGGCTGCCACCATTGCCGTATGGGAAGTGCCGCGCGAGGAGACCTACAAGTACGGGGTCGTCACACCGCAAGGCGAGGCCGACGACGACTTTGCTATCGCCGATATCGTTGAAAAACCGCCGGTGGAAACCGCGCCGAGTTGTCTTGCGGTTGCGGCCCGCTATATTTTTTCGCCGGAGATTTTCGCCGCCATTGATGAGATTGAGCCTGGGATTGGCGGCGAGCTATGGTTGACTGATGCCATCCGCGTTCTGATCCAGCGCGGGGCCGAGGTCCGCTGTACACGCCTTGCAAGCGACGAGGCCCGCTACGACATAGGAACGCCGCTCACGTACTATCGGGCCTTCGCGGATTTCGCCTTGGCCGACCGAGAGTTCGGCGCGGCGTTTCGCGCGTATCTCGAGGGCAAATTGGCTAGGCATATATAAATGAAAGTAAAGCTCGACTATGGCCGCGACGGCCTCGAAATCGAAGTGCCTGACTCGGCCGAGGTATTGCAGATGGCCCCGAGTGATGGGCTCGACCGGATCGAGGAGCGGATCGATCGCGCGCTGGCTCACCCGATAGGGACTCCGTCCTTGCGGCGGCTGGCGCGGGGGCGCAAAAACGCCTGCATAGTCATTGCCGATATTACCCGCCCGGTGCCCAATGCCGTCATTTTGCCGCCGATGCTGCGGATTCTCGAAGAGGAAGGCATTACCCGCGAGGATATTACCTTATTGGTCGGCACCGGCCTGCACCGGCCCAACGAAGGCGAGGAATTGGTGCAACTCGTCGGGGCCGATATCGCCCGCAACTATCGCATCGTCAATCACACAGCCCGCCGCCGCGAGACCCTGACCTATCTGGGGGAAACCTCGGGCGGTGCCCCAATATGGATCGCCGCGCTCTATGTGGAGGCCGACCTAAAAATCGCCACCTCGCTGATCGAGCCGCACTTGATGGCCGGGTACTCGGGCGGCCGCAAGGCTATCTGCCCGGGATTGATGGGTATTGAGACGATGCGCGTCCTGCACGGCCCCGAGCTGTTGAGCCATCCCCGGGCTTGCGAAGGCTCAATTGAAGGCAACCCTTTTCACCGCCAAGCCCTCGAAGTGGCGCAGCGCGCCGGGGTTGATTTTACTTTCAATGTGGCTATGAACGACCGACGGCAAATCACCGGCCTGTTCTGCGGCGACCTAGAGAAGGCCCATGCCGAAGGTGCCCGCTTCGTCGAGCAGCAGAACGGCGTCCTGGTTAACGAGCCGGTTGACATCGCGGTCACCAGCAGCGCCGGCTGGCCGCTCGACCTGACGTTTTATCAAGCCGTCAAGGGCCTGACGGCGGTGTTGCCCATCGTCAAAGAGCGTGGAACGATCCTCATTGCCGCTCGTTGCGCCGAGGGCTTGGGTAGCCCGGAATTCGCGGAGATGCTGCTCGGCGCATCCGGTGCCGCCGAATTCGCGGCTCGCCTCGCGGAGCCCGATTTCTTCGCCATCGACCAATGGCAGTTGCAAGAGCTGTGCAAGGTACTCGACAAGGCCGAGGTCATGTTTTACTCTGAGGGCATTGATCCTCAGTACCGCGACAAGGTGTGGGTCGAGGTCATTTCTTCTGTGGAGCAAGGACTAGCCGCGGCGTTGGCGCGGCACGGTGCCGGGGCGCGCATAGCGGTCGTGCCCCAAGGCCCTTACGCACTCACGCAAACCAAAGGAGGGCACTGATGTCCGATAGACACAGGTGGTTTTTGCGGGGGGGATTCGCTTTGCTGGCCGCGCTGTATTGGGGGGCAGACGGGGGGGCGGCTGTAGTGCCGATTATGGGGTTGGGCGAGCAAAAAGAAGAGGAGGAGGCCTCAAAGGAGTTGGTGGTCAGCGATAGCACCATCTCGGAGGGGCTGAAGCAGCGGCTGCTCTTCATGCCCTTTCGCGACAAGTCGAAATACAAGGGCGAGTGGGACATATACTCGGCCATGCCCCGTGGCTTGGCCGATTCGCTGCACGGCAGTGCCTTTTTCAGCACCGTGTCCATTGATTCGGCACTCGTGCGACTAAAAAAGAAAGAATTGCAAGGCAAGCTCGATGTAGCGCGCGCCTTGGCCATTGGCCGCGAGGTGAACGCCGACTACGTCGTCTTGGGGCAGATCGACGAGATGAGCATGAAGCGCTTTCGCGCTACCGTGCCCATCGGCGGCTATCGCAGCTATCAGGGCCTAACCACGGTGCGGCTGTATCCCTATAAGGTCATAGACGGGGAAGTAGCCGGCGAGGTGATGCGGGAAGCAACTGAGGACAGTAAGCGCTATGGGATCACCAACCCGGCGGCCTACGTGCCGCTGGAAAAGGAGTACTTCCTCTTGGGGCAGATGGAGTGGGGCAGCGAGGAATTCCACCAAACCTTGCTGGGCAAGTCGGTGAGCCGATGTCTGGACCACTTGGCCGCCGGGCTGGACAGTCTCATCCAACCCCCGGCCGCACTCAAGGTCTCCGAACCGAAAATCATAGAGGTGGTGGCTGATACAGTGCAGGCTGATACAGGGCAGAACGGCCAATCTGTGCGAGTGCGGTTGAGTGCCTATATTAACGTGGGATTAGCCGATTCAGTGCAGAAAGGCAACAAGTACGGCGTGTGGGACAAGGGACGGGAACTGAAAGACCCGGATACCGGCGAGGTGTTGGGAACGTCCCTGCCGCGCCGGGTCGGCGTCGTGCAAGTCGAACAGGTGCTCAGCCAACACCTGTCGCTGGTGAGGATTCTCCAAGGGAAAGACGCCGTGCAAAAAGACTACGGAATCCGCGCCGAATAAGGTCGATATGAACGCACTACGAATGACATGGACGACGGGCTTGGTCCTGCTGCTGGTCGCAGCGAGTGGAGCTGACAGCGGCGAGATTCAGGTCCTGCCGAAAGACAGCCGCGTATTCTACGTCTTCTCGCACGATAAGGCCCCGCAGCGCCAGCGGGTCTTGCAGTTATGGCGGCAATTGTTTCGCCTAGAGGACGAGGTGAAGCGCGCTCAGGATGCCGAGCAGCGGTTTGTCGCCATCGTCCGCGACGGACAAGTGCTAGCGGTGACCGAGGGCCTGACCCTGTGGTCGGTCGCTAGGGCCGCGCAGTCCCCAGAGGTGCCCGCGTACATCAAAGCGCGGCTGGACGCCGACGGGGATTATTTCGCAGCCATAGATTCCGATGACACTTTGCGTTTGGCCGGTCCGGGGCAAGACCTGCTGCAACCTTTGTCTACGGAAGTGGACGAAAGCACCTGGGGCAAGGTAAAGGACTTGTTCAGGTAGGACCATGTCCGCAGAGCCTGAGCATAGAGACTTTTCCATCAAGCGCGTGGATGCCCTCGCCTGCGGTGCCCGTTTGCTCGCCGCTGGTGCCTTGTGCTATTACCGCCTTTCCGTCGAGGGCGGGCACCACCTGCCGCGCGAGGGACCTGGCTTGCTCTTGCCCAAGCATTGCGCCTATCGCGACCCCCTCGTCGAAGGAGTCTTGCTGTACAGAATCGCCCGGCGCTATGCTACCTACATTATGAAGGTCGGCGTGTGGGGGGTCTCGGAGTGGTGCGGGGGGCTCAAGGTAGTGCGCCCCAAAGACGTCAGGCGGATCGCGGACCGGCAACAACGCCGCGCCGAAATCGCCCGTGCCCGTGCGGCCAACCAACAAATGCAGGATTACTTAGACAGGCTCTACCGCCACGGAGAACTGGTCGTGTCGCATCCAGAGGGCACGCGCTACCGGGACGAGTTGGGGCCGCTGAAAAAGGAAGTGATAGAGCATCTGGTACAGGCAGAGAAGCGATGGGGGGTGCGCGTACCGCTGATCCCCATTGGCCTAGAATACGAAAGTTACACTCGGCCTGGGGCCCGGGTATATTTCCGCGTCGGCGAACCGCTCTACGCGGATTCTTTCGCCAATGTCAACGAGTTGATGGATCATCTCGGCGAGCGCTTGCGGGTACTCAGCGGTCTAGCCTGATCGGCCGAGTGTGCAATAATTCAGTAAGGAGAATACATGTTCAAGCTATCTGCATTGGTTTTAGCCGTCGCGCTCGCAGGATGTGGCTCGAACCAAGTTAAAATCGAGATCAGGGGCGGGGACGGCCAGTTGGTGCGCTTGGACGCCAATGACGTCCAATACAAATTCAACCACTTGGTCAAAGCTGGGACCTACGTCTTGCCCGAGCTGGACAGCAAAATCGAATTAGGTGGTGGCTCTTATGCAGTCAATGTCGCCGCGGGGGATTATATGGAAAACAAGGTCTTGCAAGTGGAATCGCCACCGCTATGGGGCGTGCGGACCTACGAGGCGACCTTTGACATTCCCGCGGGGAGCAATGCCGCTTTCAAACGCGAGGGCACGATCCTCTACGCCTCGACCAAGAAAAACGTCCGTAGCTGGGACTTGTTTACCATCAAGGCCGATGGCAGCGAGCGCCAGCAGCTAACCGACACTCGCGAACCCGAGCAGCATCCCTCTTGGTCGCCCGACGGTAAGAGGATCCTCTTCACTCGCGGCGACGTGATGACCAACATCGACCTCTACGTCATGGATGTTGATAGCGCTAATGTCGTGCGCCTGACCGAACATCCCGAGCGCGACCAGCGCGGCGTCTTTTCGCCCGACGGCGAGACTATCGCCTTCGTCAGCCAGCGCGACGGCGATGTGGCCGTCTGGCTTATGGCCGCTGACGGGGCCAACCCGCGGAAGTTGGTCCAAGGCGGCCAGCCTTCGTTTTCGCCCGACGGCCGCCGCATCGCCTTTACTTCTTCGGCCTTCGACGACAACGACGAGATTTATCTCATTGATCTCGACGGGTCGAATCGGACTCGCCTCACCGAGAATCGGCGCAAGCTCGACATGTTCGCGTCATTTTCGCCCAAGGGCGACCGCTTGGTTTACAACTCGGAGGCATTTGGCGGCCAGGAGCTGATGATCATGCGGGCCGATGGCCAAGGGCAGACCCGCATCTCGATTGCCGAGGATACCTACGAGCAAGAGCCCGTCTGGTCGCCCGACGGCAAGGGGATAGCTTATGCGGGCAAGATGGGCGACGACGAATACGACATTTACTTGGTCGGGACGGCCGGATTTGACCTGGACGAGATGGACGCGCCGCCGCTGATGCCAATCAACCTGACCGACAACGACGACCGCGACGATATGTCGCCGAGCTGGCGCCCCTACTGATCTGACATGCAAACGAAGGGGGCCACGGGCGCTTCTTACCTCTATATCGTCCTCGCCTTGGGGCTGGCCCTGCGGTTTGTAAACCTGCAAGATCCCCTGACTGACAAGCAGGCTTGGCGCCAGACGGACACGGCCGCCATAGCCCGCAACTTTTACGAAGAGGGGTATTCGCTCTTCTATCCGCGCGTCGATTGGCGCGGTACTACCCCTGGGTATGTGGAGGCGAATTTCCCTCTGTACCCCTTCGTCGTTGCCCTGCTCTACGCCGCAGTCGACGGTTCCTATGAGTGGCTCGGGCGGCTCGTGGCGGCGCTGTGCTCGGCGGCGGCGGCGGCGCTGCTCTATTGGCTGGGTCTGCGATTGGGCATGGGGCGGCCGGGCGCGCTGTTGGCTGCCCTGCTCTATCTGCTTTCCCCCATGAGCATCTACTACGGGCGCACCTTTATGCCCGAGGCGCTGATGATCCTTTTGAGCGTGGGGGCGCTTTGGGCTTTCGCGCGGTGGATTGACAGCAGTCGCCTATGGGACTTCGCGCTAGCTGTCCTGTTGGCCGCCCTGTGTTTCCTCGTCAAAATACCTACCCTCTATCTCGGTTTTCCGCTGGTCGCCTTAGCCTGGGTGCGCTGGAGGTGGCACTTCGTCCTCAAGCCCGCGCTTTGGCTCTACCTCGTGCTGGCCTTGGCACCCGCCGTGTTCTGGTACTGGCACGCCAACCTGCTCTTTGAGGAAACCGGCCTGACGTTTGGCATCTGGAATCGCTACGGCTATGACAAGTGGGACCGCAGCCTGCTTTTTACGACTAATTTCTACCTGACGATCTTGGAGCGCTTCTGGCACAGCGTCTATACGCCTGCGGGGGCAATCTTGGTTTTGGCCGGACTCGCTCTAGCGCCTACCCAACGGCGCGAGTGGACGCTCTGGGTTTGGATGGGAGGGCTGGTGCTCTATGTTTTTGTCATCCCCGAGGGTAATCGCAGACTGCATTACTACCAGCTACCCTTTGCCCCGGTTGGGGCCCTTCTGGCTGGACGGGCGCTCGAAGCCATTATCGGGGCAGATGCCGCATCGGCGGGATGGTGTCGATTCGCGCGGAACTGGAAACACCGCTGGCGCGTCGTTTTGGTATGTACCCTGATCGTCGGGGTCGCCGCCTACAGTGCTTGGGCGGTTAGGCCGTATTATGCGCAGCCCAACAATTGGCACAACTACTATCAGAGCTGCTACTTGGTGGGGCGGATACTCGACGCCAAGTTGCCGCAGGATGCGATGCTGGTCATCGGCGACGAGGACGAAAACACCGGGGTGCCGCACCGAGCGCAAAGCCCGACCTTGCTCTACTACTGCCATCGCAAGGGATGGCAAATAACCCCGCCCGAGTTTGCGCCAGAGCGGCTCGACAGCCTCGCGGTCGAGGGCGCAGACTATTTCCTAGTGGCGGCCGGCTTCGTCGTGGAAAACGAGCCTTTTTGGCAAGACCTCTTGCGCCGGGGCGTGACGATCCCTTCGGCGCACCCGCGTCAGTGGTACGACAGAGTAGAATTTATGCGCTTCGTCAGCCGGCAGCCGAGAGAGGATCGGAACTTCATCCTCGTATCTCTCGCGGACCGCGACGAGTAGTTGACAGCGGCCGAGGGCCTATATATTATGTTCACCATCTTGGCTCTTAGGCAGTTGTCCGTTTTCTACAGCTCGTCACAAGGAGGGAAAGATGGCGTCGAAAGTTGAATATACACAGGTGCGCAAGTGGCTTCTGGTCGGTGCTCTAGCGGCCGTTGTGGCTGGCTGTGCCACTACCGGAGGCAGCGGAGGCGGTTATGGTATGCCGCCCATTCCCGAGGGCAAGGGGCGGCTCATGTTGGAGACGGGAGGAATCAACGAAGTAAACTACTATGTACTCGACGAAGAGACCGGCGAGGAGGTTCACTCGGAATCGCCGCGCATGGCCGCGAGTTCACCCATAGGATACGAGACAGGCTACCGCTCTCTGCCGCAATTCGTCGATCTGGACCCTGGCAGTTATCGGGTTGTGGTCAATACTGATATCGATGACAGCGTCGAGAAGGAAGTCGAGGTCCTGATGGGACAGGAAATGTACGCGACCATACCCATCGGTCGTTTTCAGGTCATTTTTTCCGATGCGCAGGGCCGCAGTCAGGTGCCTTTCCTAATTTTTGACTATAATTTGCGGACTATGCTGGGCCGGGGTATGACCTCGACAGAGGTGCGCTACTTTATCGTACCGGAGGGCGAGTACAAGATTCGGATTGAAAATTCTCCTACTGGTTTGGACGAAATCAGGCTCGTACAGGTGAGCATGGGACGGACCCAGAACATTCTCATCGGACCAGACCCCTCGCCGGCCCAACCGGGCGAAAGCGGGGGCGAAGGGGCCGCACAACCTTAGGCTTATCGCTTATCGCGGAGTAATGCCATGAAGCGCAAAGGACTATGGGGTGGCGTTGCACTCTTGGCCGCGCTATGGGTATCGGCCAGTGGAGCTGCTACTTCTCCTCTCAAGGCGACCATTATCGATCGCTACGGAAACCAGCACCAAGTAGATAAGTTCACCTTTCAGGGGCGTCAGGATTTGGAGATCTACGTCCAAGGGCAGCGTCGGCTGGTGGAACTGGTCAAGGTTGCTCGGTTGCGCTTTGAAGGGGAGCGCAGCGACGAGGAACAGCGCGTCATGCTCGTGTTCCGGAACGGTGCCCAAGAAGCGGGCTTGATGGTGACGGGCGGCTCTTCTGCGCCCCACCAGGACGCCGTCGGTGGTGGAAGCAGCGGGCGTCGCTTCGCTGGGGTGACCGAATTGGGGCCGTTCTTCATTCTCGCCAGCGATGTGCAAGAGATCGTCTTGCGCCATCCCATCGGCGAGGAGCCGCCTGAGGAAAAGATCCTCAAGGCCACGATCATTACGACAAACGGCAGGCGCTTTGAGGTGGAGAATTTGCGCTTTCACGGCAAGCAGCGGCTCGACTTTTTCAAGGGCCGCAACAAGAAGCGCTTTATCCCCCTAGACAAAGTGGCGCGAATCGACTTTGAGGACGGCGGGACGGGCGACGAGTATAGGCCAATAACGGCGACCTATTGGTCGGGAAAAACCGTTATGGGCACAGTTGAGGCGAGCCTAGTCCGCCTTTCGGGCGAGACCGATAAGAGCTATTTCGAGCGCGTCAACCAGACCTTTACGGGCGTCATGGGTTCGAGTCCGTTTGCGATTGGTATGCACCACATAAAGCAGATTCGCTTTCGGGAAGATAAGGACGAGGAAAGCGCTGAAGGCGGCGCTGACGACACTGGAGATAGTACCGGCGACAGTGTTGACGACAGCGCCGAAGATTCTCAATAAGTGCGCCTTGCATACTTCCGATAATATCTTATCGGAAGTATGCCAACGGGCTAGGCATTTATGTATTTTAAATATAATAATTATAATTTTTAATAGTAAAATACTTGCAGTATAGTGGCGGAATTCCTATATTACGCCGAATAAAAGCCCTCTACAGCGGCCCCGACTGGTCAGGAAAAGTCGGATGTCGGTTGCTAGTGGGCGTAACTTTTCTCAAGGGGAAGGACAGACCTACGGAGGCAATAAGCGATAGCCCTTGTACGATGCAGATCGAGCCGAAAAGGTCGCTGTCCCCAAAACCACCACACTCCCGATAAAGGGGAAGGAGTTGCAGCTTATGAAACGTCTATATGGCCTTGTCGCTATGGGCCTGATACTGGGCCTGACAAGCGGTGCCAGTGCGCATATTGGCGAACAGGTTTACCTGCTCTTTGAAGTCGCAGAGGCTGATCTGGCTGATATTGATCTGCGCGATGCCAGCATAGCCGACTGGGAAGATGTAATTGGTGACCCTTCGCTGGTCGCTACTGATTTCTTTGCGGATCCGACCGTGGGCGACGGTGCCCAGTACGATCCGGCGGACCTAGACTATCGCATCTGGCTGGGCTGGAACGGCAATGCCGGCACCATCTGGCTGGGTATGGAGCGCATCGACAATACGTACATCAACGAATACGCTGGCGGTGACTTGGGTAGCTTGTGGAGGCAAGACTCCATTGAGTTCATGCTTGATGGCGACCACACCGGTGGCGACTATACCGGTTCGGCTGACGAGAACTGGACCGACGAGGAGAAGGACCTGAACAACAACCGCACGGCTCAACAGTACGTGGCTATCGGCGATACTCCTGACGGCCGTCATGTTGGCTATCTGGGCAAAGGTACCGAGTGGGTCAACTCGTTGCCCTACGCCGATGGCGGTGGGGGTTCGGTCGGCGACGGCCCGACGGTTACAGCCCTTGAATTCTTCGTCACGCCTTTCGACGATCTGATCTGGAACAGCCCGGACGACAGCGTCCCGTCGTCTCTCTTCGACGGCAAGATCATTGGCTTCCAAATTTCGATTCCGGACATGGATATCGAGCCGAGCAACTACCGCGCTTTTCACACCTTGACTGGTCAGGCCGCGACTTGGCGCTATGCCGAGCGTTTCGCCGATGGTCGTTTGGTCGGAACTGGTGAAACTGGTGAAGAAACGGCGGTCGAAGAAGACTCTTGGGGCCGCATCAAGGCCGCGTTTGAGTAACAGTAGCATCCTGCTGTTTTCTTAATTTTTAAGGAGAGGGGGAATGCTTCCTCCTCTCCTTAAAATTATCTTGTGGCTATCGCATAGTGTAGGTAGCTACCTTCCTCGCGTCATAATACCTCGCTCCTAATTTGCCCATGCTGAGATCCGGGCAGCGCAAATTCTACCGGGGAGTTACGGAATGAGAATCGGGATTTGTGTCGCCACGCTGGTTTTGGCAGGTTGGGTAGTACATGCTGCTGCGGAGTTGCGGCTGTTCGCCATTCCGGGTAACACAATTTGGGCCGACGCCAAGCAGGGGCCGCTTTCAGAGAATCGCTTCATTGAAGTAATAGACTTTGAAAGCTATGAGAATGGCATTGGGCCCATCTTGCCAGCGCGTGTAGTGCCCGTTCCCGAAATTCCTCTCGCATTAACCGCCGCCGAAGTGGATGCGGCGACCGATGCCAGCCTCTTTGCCTTCTCGCTTAATGTAACCAGAGCCGATGTAGTAGCACCGACGGATATCGAACTCGAAGATGGTGCGATCGTAGAGGCGGGCACGGTCTTGGTTCGCCGCTGGAGCCCCTTTCCGCGTAGCCTAGAGGCCGTCCAGCTATTGCGCCAGGCTGGCATTACCGAGATTGAGGCCATGATCAACGTGGCCGAATCCTTTCCCCGCCCTCCCGGCGGCGACAAGTACAACAAGGGTCTCAACCTCACGACGCTCGGCATTTTTGAAAGGGCTTTGACCGGCCAGCGACTCCAGGAGGGGCTAGGGCGCGTTTTCGATGGCGATCCACTGACCCATTTCGAGCGCATCGACCGAGTCGGGCAGGACGTCAAGCAGATATGGTCCCTCTATATCGACTTGGGACGCTACTTTCCAATTCGCTTGTTCCGCCTCTATCCCAGTCTTGAAGAGCCCTCGCGTGTTTCCGCTTATACCTTCTATAGGGGGCTGCCTAGGACTGAGAAGGTAATCGCCGGTCTTAGTCTCGACGATCCAAAAATTGGGCAGTTGGCGTTCCCTACGTTCGCTAGCATAGCCCCGACTTTTCCGACCTTCGTTCCCGAGGCGAGCGTACCGGTCAATGTGGAAGATACCATTGCTGTAGTCTTTGATCCACAGGCTTACATGCGTTATGCGCGCTTTGTTTTTCAGACCGAACTCGATTACGACTTGAGCGAAATGGAGTTTTTTGCCGACGGTTTTTTACCTGAAGCGGTTTACACTTCCAATGCACTGCCGCTGCCCCCGGCGACCTTGGGGCGGATCTTCTGGGACGAGAGAAAAATTGGTGATCCCAACAAGTCGAGCGCTATTGTGCGCGTGCAGACAGGCGTCAATCCCGAGCCGGATGTGCTTTTTCGCGTCAACACATTCGAGCGCGAAGTGGAGTGGCGTGCAGAGGGGGCAATCATCGTCGACCGGCGGCTCGGTTCCTCGACCCAAGGCCAGGAAGTGGACCTGAACGATGAGGATCTCAATTTGGAGGCCCGTGAGATCTTCAGTGCTGCCTTGCCCGAGGATCGAGCGCGAGTCCGCCTGACTCGTGAGGAGTACAAGGCCCTGCCGGGCAATGTGCGGCGCCACGTCGAGCCCGATCTCGAGCTTTGGAGCGGCGTCCAGTTGGCCAACAATGGCGAGTTGATCAACGCGCCGAGTGGTCGGCCCTTCATTCAGATAGAGGTTGAGTTTTTGAGCAAGGAGCCCGAGGCGGCCACAATCATTAGCAACTTGCGCTTTGAATATTCCACCCCGCAGATCACGGATCAGGTCGTCGGCGAGATCGCTCCGGCCGTGGATGTGATCGCTGGCCGCGACACCTCCTTTGTGCTGGTTCTCAACGCTGGGCTAGGGGCCGAAAACAACGGCTTCAACCGCTTGCAGGTTTTTACTCCGGCGCGCACGGAGGCCATTGAGGGGGTGGAAGTGGATCTAGGCGAAGGGGAGTTCCTGGACTTGGAACGAGTGGGCCGCGAAGGCGAGATCGGCGACGGTCAGTTTCGAGAATTGTACGTCTCCGACGATCAGTTCGTCGTTGGTTTTCCAACCATCGGCCCAGCCGAGGATGGCCAAGTTCGCAACGCATTGGTAAAGGTCCGCTTTCGGGGCAGGGTCATCGACTTCCGCACCAACTTCTCAGCCAATGTCTTCTTAGACACCTTGGGCGCAGAAGTGGCGCGGCGCTTTACCAAAAGCGGAATTTTGGCGCTCGGGAGTAGCGAGAGCGCGCTCGATACGCTGGCCCTCTTCCTGCCACAGCGGGTGCAGGACAATAACGTGGTGGATTTTGCCGCGACGGACCAGCTCTCAGACCGCAATTCTCTAGCAGTGATCGCCGATATTTCAGCGCAGAGCGAGAATCTCGTGACCAATTTCAAGGTCGCGCCCAACCCGTTTACGCCCAATGGCGATGGCATCAACGACGAAATAGTCGTGGCTTTTGACCTACAGCGGTTGCTAACGCCGAGGCCGGTGCATCTGGAGATATTCGATTTGAACGGTCGCTGCCTGCGCTTCATTGAGCGCCATCTGTCGTCGGGAGGGTATTCGCAACAGTGGGATGGTCGCGACGATGCTGGACAGGTAGTTCCTCCGGGTCTATACCTGTTGCGCATTTCGACCGAAGCCGATCGTGCGGGCGAGCCCCAGACGCGCATCGTTTCCGTAGCGTATTAGCCTTAGCTGAAAAGCGCAAAAAACTGCTATGAAACGGTTGCTAAAGTGGAAGGTGGCTCTCTTAGCCGTACTATTTATGCCTGGGTTCTGTCTGAGCCAAACGGATGCCTATAGGCTTTTCGGCAATTCGATCCGCGTGGATCGGGCTTCGCACTGGGAAAACTGGATCTATCAGAACGACTTGGTCTCTCAGTTGAACGTGCCAATCCGCGATGCGGACATTTTTCAAGTAGAGGCCGGTAGTCTACGGCCGGCGTTTTTTCGCCGCAATATCAACGTAGCCCCGACGGCTGTCGATTTTACCTATTCTGATTTGATCCGCGCTGGCGGTGGTCCAGTCTCCGGGGGCGCGACGGCCAAATCCAATGATGCCTTGGCCAACAATGTTATAGATGGCGATTTGAGCACCTTCTGGGAGCCGGACACGCCGGCCGATTTTGCGAGCCGTTTGACTCGCCCCGGAGATTTCCATCTCGACGGCCTGCGCAACTGGGAAATCGAAATCGATCTGGGGCGACTGGTCTTTGCCGATAGCCTGACGATCATCTTTCCGGCTGGCCAGTTCGAAGACGAGTTCCTCGGCGAGCCGGTCAAGTCGTTCGCGCTTTTTGCCTCGATGGGCGAGCGCTTCCCCTTTCCCTTGGGTAACAAGCTCCAGTTTTCACTCATAGAGGAAGTCTCGACCAGTGGCGGTGTGGGGGGTGAGTCCGGTGCAGTGACGCTGGTTTCGGTCCCTGGGACCGGAGGGCGCTATGTGCAGATGACCTTCCCGCTCTGGCCGCTGGATCGGGCCGATTGGGACTTGGATGGTCGGCCCGACATCAGCGGGGCCTTCATCCATTACGTCCGCATCAAGATTACGGATTCGGATCTCTGGCGTGATTCCTTCCTAGGTGCTGGCGAAGAGGCGCGACTCGCCTATGAAGCATTGCCCGAGGAGCAGCGTGGTGCGCTCGTCTATCAGCGCCAGGCTGCCGGCGGTTTGCTCGTCGAACTCCAGGACGATACCAATCAGACCGCCGACGAAAAATACCAAACTTTACCCGAGGGAAAGCGCGGCCCACTTCTCTACTATAGCAAAGAGGTTCCCCGGATTGCCGAGGTTCAGGTCTGGGCTAAGGGCGACAACTACGCGCTGCAACCCGAAGGGCGGGGTGGTGCTTCGTTTGAAAACGGCGGCTTGGGTGCGCCCAATTTGGCCACCGACGGGCTATACGACTCGGAGTGGGTGGCCAATACGTGGTCGCCGGTGTACCCCAAGGGCACGGCTTGGTACGACTTAGGTGCTGTGTTCTGGGTCGATAATGTCTCAGTAGTCAACAAGCGCATCAACCAGAGCCACTATGGGGCCTTCTTGGGACCGGACATCTTGGTTTCCGACGGCACACTGCTCAAACCCGTGAGCATGAACGACCGCGAAGACTTCCCCCGGCTCGAAGAAGCACTCAAGTGGGACAACATCATTAGTGAGGAACACGTCGATAACCACACGCCGGTGGTGCGCATTTTCCAAGAGAATTTCCCCTACCGCAAGATCCGCTTTCTGCAAATCCGCGACATCGACGTCACCGGGGAAGTTTCGGGTCAGTACGGCCATCTGGCGACCTTGGGCGAGGTCCAGCTCTATGGCGAAGGCTATCCGGTCAGCGTGTGGGCGTACTCGCCGCCGATCACGCTGACCGATTCGCGCGGTAACTTCATTCGCAAAACCCTGCCGCGCATCGCCTGGGAAGGCGATGTCATCGTCCGCGAGACCGATCCGCTCACCGGCCAAACTAGCGAGCGGATTGAGCCGCTGGATATTCACCCCGATGTCCGCTTGCAGATACAGACCCGCACCTCCGATCAGACCGACACCAACTTTACGTACTATCAAGGCGTGACCATCGTCGGCAACGAAGAGCGCGAGGAAGTGCCGAAAGAAGTCTACGACGAGATCGCCTTGGAGTGGACGGCTTGGGAGATCTGGCAGACCCTGCCCGCTAGCCAGCAACACGCCTCGCGCACGGACGACGACGGCGACGGGGTCACCGACGAGGATCGGATTGACCTGATTGACAACGATGGCGATGGTCTGGTGGACGAGGATGGTAGGAAGCTGCGCCGGGCACCGCGGTCGAGCTTTGCCAAGGACGGGGAACTAGCGTTTGTCGGCTGGAGCGAGTGGAGCGAGAGCTATTTGCCAACCAATGGCGTCAACGTGGCGACCATCACCTCGCCCAATCCGCGCAAGTTCGTTCAGGTGCGGGTCAATATCTCCTCCGAGGATCCCTTCAAGACCGCACGGATCCGCGAGTTGCGCATTGAGTTGGCACCGCCGCTGTCGCTGGAACTAGCTGGCGAGTTGGCGCTCCTCAGCGACGAGGGAGCCGCACGCGTTCCGACCGACTTGGGTGTGCAGACCTCGGACTACGCTCCGCCGCGCAATATCGATCCGCTCGCGTCGCAGCAATTCGCTTATTTCATCCGCTCCGCCGCGCCCGACCCGACCGATGCGAGGGTGCGCGATGGCTTTAACGAGGTGTTGGTCGTCGCGCCGCGTACGGCGCGCTTGACCGGCGTGCGCTTGGGGAAAGTCGCTATTGCTCGGACGCCCTCGCTCCTTAACCCGGAGGATGTGTCGACCTCAGCGACGACTACGCAGTTTGACCGTTCCTTTGCTCCAGGCGACGACGGAGTCTTCCGCGATGCAGACGGCGCAGTGTTGGAGCGGATGGCGACCGGCGCGGATTCGATCTGGGTGCGATTCCCCTTTTCGCTCAATGCCGATCTGCCGGCTGGCCAGCACGCCCTCATCGAGGTGCAGTTTGAATCGCAGAGCTTCCGCGAGGGCATTGAATTCGCCTCGTTCGTGCGGTCTTCGGACTCGGATGAGGGCGTATTCCAACGGGTGGACATCGCCGATAAGGATGCGACCGAGTTGGTGGATTCTTCGACGGCGCAGGTCAGCCTAAAGGACTTGCGGGGATCTTTAATTCAAGACGTAGTGCTGGCACCGGTCTTCACGCCCAATGGCGACGGGATCAACGATGAGCTTTTGGTACACTTTGTCTTGTTGAAGGTACAGGAGGAGCGTCCGTTAGAAGTTTCATTGTACGATTTGGGTGGACGCTTGGTAGGGCAAGGGCAGAGTTCGGCGGTTGGTGGCAAGGTAGGGACGCAGTCGTTTGTGTGGGATGGACGGGATATGGGTGGGCAGGTCGTGCCACCGGGGATCTATCTCTGTCAGATCAAGGTGGAGACCGACAACCGAGACAGCGAGTTGACACGCCTCGTTCACGTGGCCTATTAATAAAGGCAGCAGTTCAGACCGGAATTCGATAACAAATGAAGGCGAACCCCAGACGCGCATCGTTTCCGTAGTGTATTAGCCTTAGCTGGAAAGCGCGAAAAGAAAGGAAATGCTATGAAACGGCTGCTAAAGCGGCAGACGGTTCTCCTCGCCGTACTATCTCTGCCTAGTTTCTGTGTGGCCCAAACGAATGCCTATAGGCTTTTCGACAATTCGATCCGCGTGGATCGGGCTTCGCACTGGGGAAACTGGATCTATCAGAACGATCTGGTTGCGAATCTGAACTTGCTAATCCGCGATGCGGACATCTTCCGAGTTGAGGCAGATGGGCTGCGGCCGACGTTCTTCCGCCGCAATATCAACGTGGCCCCGACGGCTCTCGATTTCACCTATCCTGATTTAGTCCGCGCTAACGGCGATCTAGTCTCTGGGGGGGCGATGGCCAAATCCAACGATGCCTTGGCCAATAATATCATCGATGGCGACTTGAACACCTTCTGGGAGCCGGACACACCAGTCAGTTATGCAAGCCGTCTGACCCGCCCTGGGGATTTCCATCTCGACGGCCTGCGCAACTGGGAGATTGAAATCGATTTGGGGCGGCTGGTCTTTGCCGATAGCCTGACGATCATTTTTCCGGCTGGTCAGTTCGAGGACGAGTTCCTCGGCGAGCCGATCAAGTCCTTCGCGCTTTTCGCCTCGATGGGCGAGCGCTTTCCCTTTCCCTTGGGTAACAAGCTCCAGTTTTCCATCATAGGGCAAGTCTCTACCGGCTTCGTCGCCGGCAAGTTAGCCCAAGGTGGGGGAGGAGGTGAGACCGGTGAAGTGACGCTGGTTCCGATGCCCGGGACTGAGGGGCGCTATGTGCAGATGAACTTCCCCCTCTCGCCGCTAGATACGGCTGACTGGGACGGTGACGATCTGCCCGATATCAGCGGAGCCTTTATCCATTACGTCCGCATTAAAATTACGGATTCAGACCTCTGGCGCGACGCCTTCTTGGGCACGGGCGAAGAGGCGCGCCTCGCCTATGAAGCATTGCCCCAAGAGCAGCGCGGTGCGATCGTCTATCAGCGCCAAACTGCTGGTGGCCTACTCGTCGAGCTCCAAAGCGACGATAACCTGACGGCTGAAGAAAAGTATCAAGCCCTGCCCGAGGAGAAGCGCGGTCCGATCCTCTATTATAGCAAGGAGGTCCCCCGGATTGCCGAGGTTCAGGTCTGGGCTAAGGGCGACAACTACGCGCTGCAACCCGAAAGGCGCGGCGGGGCTTCGTTTGAAAACGGCGGCTTGGGCGCGCCCAATTTGGCCACCGACGGGCTGTACGACTCGGAGTGGCTGGCCAATACGTGGTCGCCGGTGTACCTCAAGGGCACGGCTTGGTACGACTTAGGTGCTGTGTTTTGGGTCGATAATGTCTCAGTAGTCAACAAGCGCATCAACCAGAGTAACAAAGGCGCTTTCATGGGGCCGGATATCTTGGTTTCCGACGGCACGCTGCTCAAACCCGTGAGCATGGACGACCGCGAGGACTTTCCTCAGCTCGAAGAAGCGCTCAAGTGGGACAACATCATTAGCGAGGAGCACATCGATAACCGCACGCCACCAGTCGTGCGCATTTTCCGCGAGACTTTTCCCTGGCGCAAGATCCGCTTTATGCAGATTCGCGACATCGACGTCACCGGGAATGCGTCAGGCCGATATGGGGCGCTGGCGACCTTGGGCGAGATACAGCTCTACGGCGAGGGGTATCCGGTCAGCGTGTGGGCCTACTCACCACCGATCACGCTGACCGATTCGCGCGGCAACTTCATTCGCAAAACCCTGCCGCGCATTGCTTGGGAAGGCGATGTCATCGTCCGCGAGACCGATCCGCTCACCGGCCAAGCGAGCGAGCGAATTGAGCCGCTTCATCTACACCCCGATGTCCGCTTGCAGATACAGACTCGCACCTCCGATCAGACCGACACCAACTTTACGTACTATCAAGTCGTGACCATCGCCGGCAACGAAGAGCGCGAGGAAGTGACGAAAGAGAGCTACGACGAGATCGCCTTGCAGTGGACGGCCTGGGAGATCTGGCAGACCCTGCCCGCCAGCCAGAAACACGCCTCGCGCACCGACGACGATGGCGACGGGGTCACCGACGAGGATCCGATTGACCTGATTGACAATGACGGCGATGGTCTGGTGGACGAGGACGGCAGGAAGCTACGCCGGGCACCGCGGTCGAGCTTTGCCAAGGACGGCGAACTGGCGTTTGTCGGCTGGAGCGAGTGGAGCGAGAGCTATTTGCCCACCAATGGCGTCAACGTGGCGACCATCACCTCGCCCAATCCGCGCAAGTTCGTCCAAGTGCGGGTCAATATCTCCTCTGAGGATCCCTTCAAGACGGCGCGTATTCGCGAGTTGCGCATTGAGTTGGCACCACCGCTGTCGCTGGAGCTAGCTGGCGAGTTGGCGCTGTTAAGCGACGAGGGAGCCGCGCGCGTTCCGACCGACTTGGATGTGCAGACCTCGGACTACACCCCGCCGCGCAATGTCGATCCGCTCGCGCCGCAGCAATTTGCTTATTTCATCCGCGCTGCCGCGCCCGACCCGACCGATGCGACGGTGCTCGACGGTTTTAACGAGGTGTTGGTCGTCGCGCCGCGTGCGGCGCGCTTGACCGGGGTGCGCTTGGGGCAGGTCGCCATCACCCAGACACCCTCGCTCCTCAATCCGGAGGAAGTGCTGACCTCGGCGACGACTACGCAGTTTGACCGCGCCTTTACCCTCGGCGACGACGGAGTCCTGCGCGACGCAGACGGCGCGGTGTTGGAGCGGATGGCGACCGGCGCGGATTCGATCTGGGTGCGTTTCCCCTTTTCGCTCAATGCCGACCTACCGGCTGGCCAGCACGCCCTCATTGAGGTGCAGTTTGAATCGCAGAGCTTCCGCGAGGGCATTGAATTCGCTTCGTTCGTGCGGTCTTCGGACTCGGATGAGGGCGTATTTCAACGGGTGGACACCGCCGACAAGGATGCGACCGAGTTGGTGGATTCTTCGACGGCGCAGGTCAGCCTAATGGCTCTGCCGGGGTCTTTGATCCAAGACGTAGTGCTGGCACCGGTCTTCACGCCCAATGGCGATGGGGTCAACGACCAGCTTTTGGTGCATTTTGTCTTGTTGAAGGTACAGGAGGAGCGTCCGTTGGAAGTCGCATTGTACGATTTGGGTGGACGCTTGGTAGGCCAAGGGCAGAGTTCGGCGACAGGTGGCAAGGTAGGGACGCAGGCGTTTGTGTGGGATGGACGGGATCTGGGTGGGCAGATTGTGCCGCCGGGGATCTATCTCTGTCAGATCAGGTTGGAGGCCGACGATCAAGATAGCAAATTGACGCGCCTCGTTCACGTGGCCTATTGATAAAGGTAGTAGTTCAGACCGGAATTCGACAACAAGGGAGGGTATCTGTGAACATAGTTAGGGGTTTCCGCACTGGTGCGGTGGCGATCCTGATGTTGGGAGCGATGGTGGAAAACCTCCCCGCACAGGAGGATTTCGGCTCGCGCTTGGGCGTGCGCCGCGGCGGGGAAGTATTCTACGAACCCACTGGGTCAGGGGTGCTCTTCGACGCCCTAGATCCGGCGGTAAAGAAGTGGTATATACCCCAAGAACTCTTCAATGAGTACCAATGGCGGCAACAGGACTATAGCAATTACGCCCGTCGGCATTATTCGCGTTATGTGAATACCAGCCAAGAAGGCGAGTATTTCTACGATCTCTACGGGAATTACATCACCCGCGGTTCACTCCTTTACGACTGGAGCATTGCCGCTCCGCAGACATCGGGCAGCAACCTGTATAAGGGGCCCAACTTCCAAGGCTGGTTTTCAAATTTGGTCGTCTCCTCAGACCAGAAGGGCCAATACGCCTATGCCCTGACCATTGGCGACCGCATCCGCACGACGCTGACGCCGATGACCTTTTCCAAGCCGACCTTTGCCGGTATTCAGTTCGACTTGGCCACGGACAAATACGAGTTGACCTTTCTTACCTCGCGTCCCAGTGCGCCTGGGGCGGGCGGATCGGCGCAGGAGACCAGTACCGGTCGTTTCCGCTCGAACGACACCAACTTGATCGGCGGCCGCGGCACCATGCAGGTTGGCGACTTTGTCAAGTTGGGAGCGACCTACATCAATGCGTTCAATTCCTCGACTAAGGGGCAGGCATTTCAGGGCAATCCTTTCAAGGGCACACTCACCGAGGGCCAGAACAACGCCGACGTTTCGCGTATCGAAGTGCGCTTGAGTGACGATTCGCCCGAGGATGGTAAGGCGGGTGCGGCCTTTTTTCAGGAGGAGATGATCATCACGACCATTGACGGCGAGCGCATCAGCAATCGCCGCCGCATTGGCAACAACAACATCCTCGACTTTAGCCCGGCTGTGCAGGGCGGCTTCCGCCGCGAAGGGTTTCTCGCGGCCGATGGCAACGAGGTCATCGTGCTGGTGTACGATCTAGAAGGACCTCAGTACCGCAACTCTTTCGGCCCTCAGCCCGAGCAGATCAAGAGCATTGAATTCCTATTGCTCTTGGCCAACGACTACCGGATCGACGTTACCTCTAACCGCCAGCTCAACGCCAACGGCCAGCCGGTCTTGCTCTCCGAGGGCATTCCCGAACGCACGGTGCGTGCCGACGGCAACGTGCAGGATGGATCGAATCAGGGCTTTGTGCGCGTCAAATACGGGTTGCCGGTGGCCAATGAGATATTTGGCTTTACGCTCGATATTACGGATGTCAGCGGGTTTTACTTCTCGGGAGAATACGACCGCAACCGCCAGCACTTTCGTTATCCGCGGCGGTCGGAAACCGACGTGACTCAGCACAAGGCGCACAGCACTTTGGCCGACGCTTGGTTCGTCAATGCGTATAAACGCGCTTATCCATACTACGGCTTCGGCGAAGTCTATAACGTTGATCCCGCCTACAGTACCTCTTCCTTTCTGGCCGGAGTCCAAAACGATGCGGCGGACATCAACTACGACAACGACCTTCACTTCGTGTACGAATTCGTCGATGACAACGACGACCAAGACCGCAATCCCGACTGGCAACGGGCCAATTTCTCGCAGGATAGGGAGGTCTTCCCAGGGTTCGACGAAAACAACGACTTCATCAACGACTTCAACCAAAACGACACCGATCGGCGCGTGAATACGGTGCCGGATTACGAGGAGCCTTTTCTGCGCTATGCATCTGATCGCCCCGAGTTCCTCTTTGGTGTCGATATGAACAACAACGGCATTATCGACCGCTTTGAAAACGACAACCTGCCCGACTACCTGTACAAACGGGATCGGCGCGGGTACAACGTTTACGTGGGTTCCCATTTGGGGCCAGAGGCGCGGCTGACCGTCGGCCGCCTCGACGAGCGCCAGCTAGCCGACGCCCGCGAGAACGCCACCAATTACGCCTTGCTGACCTTTGACAAGGACTACGCCAGTAAGGGGCTCGTGCAGGTGTACAACAACTACCGGCAGGTCCGAGACGATATCCGCGACAACGTGATAGAGTGGGTTGTGCGGGAGGGATTGAGCGGCGACCTAGTGCCCTATACTGATCCCCTGCCCCTGCGCGATGGTTGGGCCAATACCTTGTATCTCGGCTATCAGTACCAGAGCGACCACATCCACTTCAAGAACCGCTTTAAGTGGGAGGTTTTCAAACAATCCAATTTCGACACACGGCCGATTGAGGAGCAGGACATCCGCGAGACGGCGTCCTTCTTCGGCGTCCTCAACAAGATCGATTACACGCTTAACCTCGGGGTCCTCAAATTTCAGCCGCGCTGGAAGAGCGAGTTTCAACGCCAGCGGCCCTCGCGCCGCCAGAATACGCAGGTGCGGGTGGCGACCACCGAGTTGCGCGAACTGTGGTCGCTAGTCCTGAAGGTGCCGATTCTGTCGCGCACCGAATTGCAGACCGGCCTAGAGTACCTGCTCGTCGAGCAGTTCCGCGAGGAGTTGGAAACTCATTTGCTGCGCTCGGATCGCACCGAGTTGGTCTATGCCTTGCAGTTTACCAACAACGCCGAGTACCTAGGCTACAACCTGTGGACCCAAACTGGGTTTCGCGTGTCGCGGATCGATCGCGCCTCGGCCCAAAAGGTGCGCACCGAAACGGCCATATTCGTCACTGTGTTCGCCGGTCTTGAGTAGGAGGTTTTCCATGCTGAAATGTTTTACGCCGCTGCTTCTGGTCGGGCTGCTTTTTCCGGGCTGCTCCTATCGCTACTATGCCGAAGATCTCAAGCCGCTGAGCGAGGCCGAGCAAGGGGCTAACAAGACGGTGGCCGACGATGGCACCGTGTCCTATACCCAGGCGCGCCTTGAGATCAGCCTGCGGCCGATGACCGACGAGGAGTTGAACCGCCAATTCGGCTCGTACTCCAACGAGGGGGCCGACTCGCGCAACCCCTACACGTTTGGCAACTCGACGTACTTTCGCACTGGGGACACCCCGCAGCGCTTCACCGTCTTTCGCATGTACGTTTCTAATTACGAATACCCCAAGGTCTATCTCGACCCCAAAAAGGTCTATATAACCACCTCTAACGGGCGCAAGTACTACGCGTTGAGATTCGAACAGCTTTCAATATACTATCGCCGTTACGTCGGCAGCGGCAGTGGCGGCGGCGAGCCGGGGATGCCCGGCAATGCCTTGGGCGTCTGGAAAGAGCGCGACAGCATCTTGCGGCGCACGATGTTTCCCGATGAGGATGTGTTCAGCGCCCAGGAGAACGAAGGGTATATAGTCTTCAAGCCACTGGCCCCGGATGTGGAGGACCTGACCGTTCACATTCCCGATGTGGTGGTGCGTTTCGATTACAAGGGCGATCCTCTGGAGGATACGGATGTCGAAATGCACTTTGAGCGCGAGGTTGGCCGCATCTATCCTGACGGGAGCAAGGTAGCGACTAGCCAATAGTGCAGCGCAAGGTTCACAAGCCAATTTTAACTAGCTGCGCGGTGCCGCTGGGCAAGCGGCACCGCGCAGTTTTGTACATAGGTGATAACGTTATGTTTCAGCGATTTTTTATCTGCGGCTTCCTCTTAGCGGTTGCAGGTTGCGGGCCGGAAAGCAAACCGGCCACTCCTGAGACGGTCTTGGCCACGGTGGCCGGGGAGACCATCACGGCCTTGGATCTTCGCCGCTACGAGCAAGCACTGCCCGACTATCTGCACTCGAAGAAAGAGGGGGTAGTCGCCCGCGGCGAAAATCTACAGACCCTAGTCGACAAGCAACTCATGCTGCGCGAGGCCTACAAGCAGGGGCTAGACCAACTGCCCGGGCTCGCCCATACGCTGTCTGACATGGTTAATAAGCGCTTGGCCGAGGACCTGTCGCGCGAGTGGATTGACGCCCGGCTCAAGGTGACCGAGGAGGAATTGCGCGCCGCTTACGAGGAACAGTTGCTCGGTTGGGAAATCTGGCCGGCGCACATTCTCTCGGCTACCGAAGAAGACGCCCGGGAAATCATCCGCCAATTGGACGCCGGGGCCAGCTTTTCCGAATTAGCACGCCAGCATTCCCTCGCCGCCGACGCTGACAAAGGCGGCAATCTTGGTGCCTTCTTCGACCAAGCGGGGGCTGTGCCCAGCCTGCGCGATGGCACCTTCCACTTGGAGGAAGGCCAGATCAGCGAGCCGATCCGCACGGTTGAGGGATACGAGGTCGTCAAGGTCCTCAAAAAGCGGCGCATCCCGTTTGAGAAATTGCGCACCGACATCGCCGAGCAGGTCGGGCAACGCAAGTGGGCGCAGCGGCAGCGGGCGGTGATTGACTCGCTCAAGGAGGCGCGCGACTTGCGCTATCACCGCGACCGCATCCACGCCGTGCTTGCCGCGTTACACGGCCGTGCGCTGGACCAACTCCACGCACCGCTGATTGAATATGAGGGGGGGGGCATTGGTGTCGGCGATGCCGCGCGGGGGCTCCGCTCGCTTAAGAAGGGGATGCTGCCACCCGACAGTGCGGCCGCGGTTTTGGCTATTGAGCGGTGGACTCTCCCGGATTCCCTGTTGGCACTCGAAGCCCGTATGCAGGGGCGACATCAATGGCCCGCTATGGTAGCGTGGGCCGAGGGCCAGAAGCAGTCGCTGCTCGTGTCGCAATTGCGCTTAGATGCGGTGGCGGGGAAGGTCTCCGTTACGGAAGCAGAGGTTCGGGATTACTACGAGCAACACTTGGAGACCTACCGTTCCCTGCCCGGCGTCATCGAGATGACCGAGGTGCTCTGCGACACCCGTGCCGAGGCCGAAGAAATTCTCGCGCGGGCGCGCAGTGGGGAGCGGCTAGCGGAGTTGGCGCAGCGCCACTCCGTGCGGCCTAGCATGAAGCCAGTGGGCGGCCACGCCTTTGCCGACAGCGGTCGGGTCACTATTGCGTCGCTTTACCAGTCGCCGTACCGCACCTTCTTTGGCGACAGCAATTCCAAAGATGTCGGGGTCCTACAAGGCCCGATGGAAGTCCAGGAGAAATACAGCGTGTTCCGCCTCGACCAGCCCTACGAGATGGCGTTGCTGCCCTTTAAGCAAGTGCAGCGGCCCATTCGCGTTAATATCCGCAAGCGCCGAGAAGGTGTGCTCTTCGACGCGTTCCTCGACTCGTTGCGCCAAGCGTACGCGGGCGAGGTACACATCCGCCAAGACGCCCTCGCCCGCTACGCTGCCGCTCCTTAAAACATGGGAGGTCGGTTTGCGGCGCTGCTGCTCGGCTTGGTTTTGGTCGCGCTCATCGAAGGGGGGTTGCGGCTGATCCCGGCGTTGGATCCGCCGGCGTTTGCCATCCCACTAGCTCGCGTCGAAGGCCGGGCGCTTCACGCGGTCAATCCGGACTATGCCCGGCGCTTCTTCGCCGGCATGGCCGAGCCTATCCGGCGCGGCATCCGCATGACCCCGAGACCCTATATCGAACCCGTGCCCGAGGGCGCACTGCGCGTGCTCTTTGCCGGAGGTTCGACCGTACAGGGTTACCCCCATCCCAAGCGTTTATCGGCCCCGTCTTATCTCCAAGAAATGCTCGGCGACCTCTTCCCAGAGCGCCAGATCGAGGTCTTTAACGCCGGGATTACCGCTGCGTCGAGCTTTGCCGTGGCCCGCGCCGTAGAAGACGGCGTAGCTGCACTTGGGGCGGACTTGGTCGTAGTCTATACTGGGCACAACGAGTTATACGGGGTTTATGGGGCGGCCTCGTTGGCCCAAGGAGGGCAAGCGGTGTGGATGAAGCGGGTCCACTACGCGCTGGTTCAGTGGCGGCTGAGGCCCTTGGTCGGTAAGCTGATAGGGTCGTTGGGGAAAGAGGGGGTGGATGGTCCCTTAATCGAGGTGATGTCTAAGGCAGGTGCGATCCCGGCGTCCGATCCGCGACGGGCGCAAGCGGCGGCCAACTTGGAGACCAATCTCCGAGACGTGGTGGCCTTTTGCCGAGCGCAGCGCATTCCCTTGGTGCTCTGTACGGTGACCAGCAACGAGCGCGGTTTCGCGCCGGCGCGCATTGAGCCGCCTTTGCCGGATGAGGAGTGCGCGCGCTATGTGGATTTTTTGGCGCAGGGCCATAGAGAGCAAGCGTCGCCGGCCGCGCTAGTGGCTTTGGAACAGGCCGAGGCGCTCTATGCGAACGACGCCTATTTGCACTTCTTGCGCGGTTATCACTTAGAGCAGTTGGGCCGTGGGGCTAGGGCGCGGACGGCTTATGTGCAGGCGCGCGAGTTGGATCCCCGGCCTTGGCGGGCGACAGCAGCCCTAAACGAGGTCGTGCGCCGAGTCGCGGCCGCAGAAGGGGTGCTCCTCGCCGATGTTGAGGCGCGCTTCCGCGCCTACAGCCCGGAGGCAGGCGTGGGCTGGGAACTGATGGCCGATCACTTGCATCCGGCGGCTGGCCAAGTGCTCTTGGCCCGGGCCATTGTCGCTGCGCTGGAAGGAGCACCGGCCCCTTGGAAGGTCGCGCCCGGCGCTGCGGATCAGTTGGCGGCAGCCGACGAGTACCGCCGTAGACTCGGCGACTTGCCCGTCGAGCGGCTGGCCGTGCTGCGGGCCATGGCCGTACTCTTGGCCGCGCCTCCTTTGGATGCGGGCAACGAGCGTCGAGTGCAGACCTTGCATCAGCAAGCTGCGGCCCTGTGGGACCAACTGAGCGCCGGAGAGCAGAGCGGAGTCGAGCGCTGGCGAACGGGAGCGGGGCCGGAGCTATTGGCGCTGAACGTGGCCGAAGCGTGTTACGCCGCTCGGGAGTACGAACGCGCGCGGGACTATTATCGCGCGGCCCGCTTGGAGGAGCCTTATACGATATGGGGCGATTTGTGGAGCACGCTGCGCTATATCCGTTGCGGACAACTCGCGGGAGATCCCATTGGGCCGACCGAGCGCGCCGCGCTCTTGGCCCTGCTAGACCGCTTGCGCTTCTTGAGCGCGGCTCCGGACTTTTCCCCTGGGTTACAGGACTTTATCCGTGGCTATGCCTACCATTTGCGCGGGGAGCATGGCAGGGCGTTAGCAGCGTTAGAGAGCGCAGTGCAAGACGCGAACATCCGCAAGACGTTCACAACGGACTTGCTAGAGCTGCTCGTCACCGAGCTGATGACTGCGGGCCGATTGGCCGACGCCGAGCGGTACGCCGTGCAGGTAGCTGCCGAGCAGCGGCAAGAGGCGTTTGGCCGCGCACTCGTCGCGCAGATTAGGGCGGGTCAGAAGCCGCGCTGACGCCATCGCCCTCGACGAGCGCGATGGCTTGGTTGGCTGCAAAGGGGCCGAATCGCTCGGTCCGGCCCGAAGGCCAGCGCACGGTCAGCCGGTCGAGCTGATCGCGTTTCCCCAAACCCAGATAGAGGCTGAGAGCGCTCTGCGATAGGTACGAGCGGCTGCCGCGCAGTTCCCTGACTTGGAGCAAGTCACCGCTTTGAGCTGTTAGCCGGGCACCGATACCGTTTGGGTTGCCGTTGGCCCCCGCGAGCCGGATGGTTATCCAGTGGTTGGCGTCGCCTTGGTCGTTGCGCAGCAAGCTGAGCGGTTGCCCTGAATTAAAAGCTAGTAGATCGGGATCGCCGTCGCTGTCGTAGTCACCGGTGGCACTGCCGCGGCTGACGCGCTCTAGAGAGAAGCCGAGGCCAGCCGCCGCGGAAACCTCGGCGAAGCGGCCGCCGTCGTTGCGGAAGAGCAAATTGCGCTGCCCATAGCTAGTGGATTGGTCGATGGCGCGGATGTTGTCGAGGACGTGGCCATTGGCGGCAAACAGGTCGAGATCGCCATCGAGGTCGGGGTCGAAAAACTGGGTGCCAAACCCGAGGAAGGGCAGCGACGGAAGGCCCGTCCCGGCGGCAAAGGTCGCAACCGAGAAGAAGCCGCCCTCGCCCCGATAGAGCGCGTTAGGCTCGGCTTGGAAATTGGTCACCGTCAAATCAAGCACTCCGTCGCCATTGTAGTCGCCCCAATCTACCCCCATGCCCGCTTCCATCTGCCCGTCCTGGCCATAAGCCACCCCGGCCAGTCCCGCTCTTTCGGCGAAGGTGCCGTCGCGGCTGTTGTGGTAGAGGAAGTTGCGCACTGCATCGTTGGCGACGTAGATGTCGGGCCAACCGTCGCTGTCGTAGTCGCCAAAAACCACCCCCAGCCCCTTGCCGCTCGCATCGGCGATGCCCGCCCCTGCCGAGACATCGACAAAGTGCCCCGCGCCGTCGTTGCGGTAGAGCAGATCGGCTTGGCCCTGGAAGTTGTCTGGATGCGGATAGCCGACGGGTGCCTGACCGCCATAGCTTTCGTAGCCGGCCATATAGGGCACTTGGTCGGCGCGGGATGCGGCCGGATCGTAGGCCACGTAGTTGGCGACATAGAGGTCGAGATCGCCGTCGCGGTCGTAGTCGGCAAAGGCGCAGCTCGTGCCCCAGTGCGCATCGGCAACGCCTGTCTGCCGTCCGATTTCGGCAAAGTGTCCGTCGTCGTTGCGAAAGAGCGCGTTGGGGCCAAAGTTGGTCAGATAGAGGTCGAGGTCGCCGTCGTGGTCGTAGTCGGCCGTTGCAACCCCCATGCCGACGCCTGGGTGGGCGACCCCGGCCGCGATCGGGACAAAGCGCGGGCCATCATTGCGAAAAAGGCTATTGACAGGGGCCGCATCCTGCTCACCAGCGGCGATAAAAGCGCCGTTTACGGCGTAAACATCCAAATCGCCATCGCCGTCGTAGTCGAAGAAGGCACCCCCGCCACCCATAGTCTCGGGGAAGTAGCGCTGGGGGCTGCGACCGTTTTCGTGGTGCCATGTCAAGCCGACGGCAGACGCTACTTCGACAAAGCGGAGAGACGAGGCTGCGGGCGCGGTGTGCCGCGGCGGTGTAGGTGGTGTGATTTCTTCGGTGGAGTTACAGGCCAGACAGAGAAAGCAGATGAGGAGAACGTATATGGACATATCAGGGACTCGGCAGTTGGGCGAGCCGCTCGCGGGCTTGGCGCAGAAAGTCCGGGTCGCCTTGCCACTTGTCGATAAAGGTTTGGTAGCAACGGCGTGCCTCTGGAATCGCGCCCTGGGCTTGGTACACGGTTGCCAGTGCGTAGTAGGTCCGCGCAAAGGTCGAGTCGGCCGCAAGCGCCGCTCGATAGGCCCGTTGCGCCTGAGCTAGTTGCTCCTTTTGCAAGAAGAGGCTGCCGAGATTGTAGTGGGCATCGGCCAGGGTTGAATCGGCGGCAATGGCCGATTCCAGCGCCCGTTGGGCCGCCGCTTCTTCGCCTAAACTTAGCTGGACATGGCCGAGGTTGTTCCAAGCCGTGGCCGAGGACGAATCCAGCGCCAGTGCGTGCTCAAAGGCCGTGCGGGCCTCTTGATACTGGTTGCGCCGCATATAGACATAGCCACGGGCGAAGTGGAGCTTGCTGGTGCGCACATCCTCCGGGTACCGTGAGATGCCTCGGCTGCATAGTTTGAGCACTTCTTGGTCTTCTCCCCGCGCCAGCAAAAGCCCGCTTAGCGAAATTAGCGCCTCTAAGTCGTCCGGGTCGGCCAGCAGCACAGCCCGATAGTGGGTGAGGGCGTCGTCGTCCCGACCCAGTTGCCGATAGTGATGGGCTAGCTGCAAGCGAGTCTCGCGGTAGTCGGGGTCGGCATCGAGCTGGCGGCGCAAGTGCGCGACTTGGGCGGTGTGGGCAGCAAGGGTCTCAAAATGCGCCAGCGCCGCCTGCGCTTGGGTTGGGTCTCCTAGACCCAAAAACGCCGAAGAAAGGTTGTAGTGGGCCTCGATCAGGTGTGGGTCGAGCGCTAGCGCGCGGCGCAAGGCTGCCAGCGCCTCCGAGTAACACCGCTCGGCTAGGTGTAGCAAACCCAACAGACGGTGGCTTTCGGCTTGGGTCGAGTCCTGAGAGAGGGCTAGGTCGAGTGCGGCGCGGGCCTCGTCGTAGCGTCCTTGGCGCAGATAGAGCCGCCCGAGTTGTTGCCGCACGTCAATGTTTTCCCCGCCCGAGGCCAGTGCGGTGTGCAATCCTTTTTCGGCTAGATCGTAGCGTCCCTGTTTGGCGTAAAAGAGAGGCAGGGTACGGAGGGCGGGGACATAGGTTGGAATATGTTTGAGCAGCTCGATGGCTAGGGGCAGGCGACCCTGGTCGGCCTCGATCACAGCTAGGTTGTGCCGGGCGCGATGATAGGTAGAGTCGGCTGCGATCGCGGCTTTGTAGGCCCGGACGGCCCGCTCTACGTGCCCGAGCCGGGCGTCGAGATCGCCCAATGCACAGTGCGCTGCGGCGTCGAGCGAGTCTAGGGCTAGAGCTTTTCCAAAAGCGCGACGCGCCTCGGCGTAGCGGTGTTCCTCGGCAAAGGAGCGCCCAGCCTGCACCAAGCGGTCGCCTTCTTCTTCCGGGGCGGGGTCTACGCCGCAGCTACTCAAGGTCACCCATAGCGCAGCGAGCGAGACAACCAAGCTCATCGCGGCGCGCGCTCTTGCGCGGATAGCTTCCGTCGGGTCTCGGCGATTTTGGCTTGTAAAGACGCATTGGCCGCCCCACCGGACGGAATATCCTCCCAGAGCGCAATGGCCCGTGCGAATTCGCCGCGGCGGGCGTGGATATCGCCGAGTAGTATGTGGGCACTGTAGAGCTTCGCGTCTAGTTCGATGGCCCGCTCGACGACCGCCTGCGCTTGGTCCAGTTGATCCATTTCGAGGTACGCATTGCCGAGATTGGAGTAGTAGAAACCCGTAGATGGGGCGAACCGCACGGCCTGCTCGTATTGCCTAATGGCCTTTTCTAGTTTGCCCTGCTTGTGAAAGATCAAGCCCAGATTGTTGTGGCTTTCGGCTAGGGTCGAGTCGTGGCTCAGTGCCTCGAAGTAGTAGCGCGCCGCCAAATCGTCCTTGCCTCGGCGCTGGAGCAGAGTGCCCAATCCTTGGTACCCCAGGGCATAGGTCGAGTCGATGAGGATGGACTGGCGGTAGTGCTCGACGGCCAGTTTGAGACGCCCAAAGCGGCTGTAGAGGGCGGCGAGATTGGAATGGGCTTGGGGTTGATTGGGGTACTGACGCACCGCGTCTTGGTGAGGCTTGAGCTGAGCGTTTTGTGTGCCCAAAACCCGGGCGCGCTCGAGGACGCGCTCCCCCTCTGTGGCGCGGTCCATGCGCAACAGGGCCTGCCCGATTCCAAGAAAAGCCGCTGGCTCGTGCGGGCTGAGGTGCGCGACTTGGCGCAACTGTCTCTCGGCTTCTTGGTAGTTGCCTAGCTTCAGGTCCACTAGGCCTAGCTGTAGCCGGGCTTGGAGGTGGGTGGAGTCGGCAGCGGCGATGGCGGTGAAAATTTCGCGGGCCTCTTGTAGCTGGCCTTCGCGCTGGTGGATCACGCCTAGGATATAGCGCGCTTCGACAGCGCTGGGAGCCAGTTCCAGCGCCTCGGTGAGGAACTGGCGAGCCTCCTCTACTTTTCCGTGTACATCATAGAGCATTTTGCCCAAGGCGATGCGGGGACCGGCGTAGTCAGATTTTAGTTCAAGAGCTTTCTCAAACTGGGTCTGCGCCTCGGCAAAACGACTCTGGGCGTGCAATGCAACGCCGAGATAGTAATGGTATTGGGGGTTGTCCGGGGCTTGGTGTAGTACTTGGCGATAGGCTTGCTCGGCTTGGGTGAAGAGGCCGCGAGCTTGAAGGGCGCGGCCGGCGGCAAAGGTCTGAGCCGCTGAGTCGGCGGGCGGGGATGGGGCTTGCGGTGGATCGGGTGTTTCGCGGGCACAGGTGCAGAAAAACAAAAAAAGCAGGGCAAAGCGCATAGTTCTACTCCGATATGAGGCGGTTGACGCCCCGGTGAATGGCGTAGTGGTGGTCGGCGGACACAGCGCGGAAGGCTTGGCGCTCGCCGCCCGGCCAAGTGATTTCGATGTCGGCCACAGTGGCTGTCCCCAAGCCGAAGTGCAAGCGCGTATCGCTCTGGGCCTGAAAGCTAGAGCCGGTCAGCACTACGCGCATCTGGTGCAGGTCACCAGCATGGACCCGCACTTGCGCTCCGACAGCCTCGGTGGCTCCCTGGCGCAGCGTCAACAGCAGCCAGTGCCCCTTGTCCTCGACATCGTTGCGCAAGAGAGCGGGAGTGTCGTCGAGATTGGAGACTAGGATGTCGAGGTCGCCGTCATCGTCGTAGTCGCCGCTGGCCGCGCCACGGCTGACCTGATTGGTAGCGAGAGTTGACTCGTTGGCGATTTCCCGAAAGCGCCCGTCGCCCAAGTTGCGGTAGAGCTGGTTGCGCTGGCGGTAGCGGAGGCCGCCGCCGGCCCGTTCAATGGCCGGCATTAGATGGCCGTTGGCGACGAAGAGGTCCTGCCAGCCGTCGTGGTCGTAGTCAAAAAAGAAGGTGCCCCAGCCCATAAAAGGGCGGCTGCTGCCGGCTAGACCGGCACGCCCACTGACGTCGGCGAAGAAGCCATTGCCTTCGTTGCGGTAGAGGGTGTTGTGGTCTTGGGAGAAGTTGGTCACGAAAACGTCCACTTGTAGGTCATTGTCGAAGTCGGCTAGGGCTACGCCCATGCCGGCTTGGGCGCGCCCATCGCCGCTATAGGCCGTGCCGGTCGCTAGCGAAATATTGACAAAGCCTCCTCCGTCATTGCGGTAGAGGCTGTTGGGATGCCCGTCGTTGGCGACGTAGAGGTCGAGGTCTCCGTCACCGTCCAAGTCGGACCAAGCCGCGCCCATGCCGTAGTAATTCGGGCCGCGAATTCCGGCTTGCAGGCTGGCGTCGGTAAAGGTGCCATCGCCTTCGTTGCGGTAGAGCAGGTCCGGCTGGGCTTGGGCACCGCTTGGGCCACAGGCGGTGGGGACGCCGTTGTGCTTGCACCAACGGTCGTAAAAGGGCGGGCCACCGCGTTCATAAGCTATGTAGTTGGCGATGTAGAGGTCGAGGTCACCGTCGCCGTCGTAGTCGGCAAAGGCTGCGCCGATCCCCCAGCCTTCCGAACCGAGGCCCGCTGCCGCAGTGGCGTCTTTGAAGGTCTCGTCTCTCTCGTTAGCCAAAAGCATGTCCCGGCCCCAACGGGTAAGGTAGAGGTCGGGATCACCGTCGCCGTCGTAGTCGGCAAAGGCCACGCCCATATTCCAGCCACCCAGCCCCGTGCCAGAGTCTTCTGTCACATCGCTAAACGCGCCGTGGCCTATCCCCCGGTAGAGCGCGGTGCCCGCCGTCGAGTCCGGCCCGACGCCGCTGGTGAGAAAGAGGTCGAGATGGCCGTCGAGGTCGTAGTCCCAAAAGCCGCCGCCAGCCGATTGGGTTTCGATGAGGTACTGCTTGTCGGTCCCACCGGACTGATTGACGAAGGCGATGCCGGCGTCTTGGGTCACGTTAGTAAAGAGCGGACCAGCACTGGAGACGGGCACCGCGCAAGCAAGGAACAAGAGAGCTTGGAAGTAGCCGAACAAAGTACTTCCTATGGCGATTCGAGCCGGCGATGGGCTTCGTCGAGCAGACGCTGCGCGTGGGGGGAGGGACCTCTCGCTAGCACTTGACGCAGCCGGTCAATAGCCGCGGCGTGGTCCCCATTTTCGAGTTCGATGAGCGCGAGGTTGACGTGAGCCTCTGGATTGTCTGGGGCTAGTTCTAAGGCTTGGAGGAACTGGGTGCGTGCTTTTGCGGTGTGCCCGGCGATCAGGTGCAGGGCACCGATGGCGACGAGTGCTTCGGGCTGTCGCTCGACGGACAGTGCTCGGTGATACTGGCTCAATGCGGCCTCGGTTTGCCCGGCTTGCTGTAAGGCCCTCCCCAGTTCGTAGTGCAGCCAGAAGTCCTGTGGCTGCCAAAGAAGCGCCTGCTGCAAGTGGGTTGCGGCCGCGGCGTAGTGCCCTTGGCGGTAGAGCAGGCGGCCGTAGTAGTAATGGGCCATGCCGGACTCTGGATCGCGTTCGAGGGCGTGGCGCAGATGCGCTTCGGCCTGCTGTGGCTTATTGGTTGATAGGTAAATTCGGCCTAGGAGTACACGAGTGTCGCTGCGCCGAGGATTTTCCGCTAGGGTCTGCAGGGCCTCGCGCTCGCTTTCCCCATAGCGCTCTTGGTGAAAGTACGCCACGGCCAGATTGTGGCGGGCGTAGTTGTACTCCGGGTCCAGTTCCAGTGCTCGGCGCGAGTAACGCGCAGACCGGGCGTAGTCTTGCTTGCGCAGATGTACCTCGCCTAGATCGAAGTAGAGCTGAGCGTCCTCTGCAGTCGGCGCGGCCTCGGCGATGTTGCACAGGACTAGTAGACATCCGAGAGGCAGAGCAAGCAGGGTGGTGCGGATATAGGCTCTGCGGCGCACGCCTAGGTAGAGCTGAAAGGCGGCAAAAGCAGCAAAAGCGATCAGCACCGGCACGACCGGCATGCGGTAGCGGGCCGCCGGAAAGAAGAGTACGACCGAGGCCGTGTACACGAGAGCGTAGAGTCGCAGCAAAGCAACCGGCTGAGTCCACTCCCCCCTCATGCTCAGCCCCAAGCCGAGCAAGCTCAGCGGGCCGATGAGGCCGAAGGGAATCGACACGTACCAATCCCAGAGCAAGAGACTCAAAATCCGCGAGTGTTGGCGGGCGTAGTATATGTCTTGGTTGCGCTTGGTCTCTGGGCCACTCCAAAAGAGGAATCCCTTCTTGCAGAGCAGGCCGAGATAGTCGAGGGGCTGCGCGATCATGTAATTGAGGGCTTTGCCCAAGAAAAAGGCCGATCGGGCGGCTGCGGTCTCATGTCCCGAATGCGCCGGTTCTGCGATCATGGCCTCCCACTGTATGCCCGGGCGCAGCGAGACCGTGCGCTCGTAGTCGGCGTTGTTGCCGATGTAGAAGTTGACGCCGGCATTGGAGGAGATGAAGACGAGGTCCGGCTCAATGGTCCAGTTGCGATAGGTGACGGGCAGGATGACCAAGGTTATGGGAACGATAAAAGAGAACAGGGGACGATAGGCAGATGTGCGCCGGTGCCACAATGCCCAAGCGCAAAAGGCCGCGATAAAGAGCAAGATAGTGGGGCGAGTCAGAGCAGCAAGGCCCGCGATGAGGCCGGCCAGCACCCAGTCGCGCCCGCGATCGCGTCTCCGCGCCAGCAACAGGCCGTACAGGAGCAGGAGATTGAGGAAGACTTCCACCGGCACGGCCAATAGCTCGCCCTCAAAGTAGAGCAAGGAGCCGCACAAGGCCGCCATGACGCCGGCGATGCGGCCGATCTGCTCGCCAAAGGCGTGCCGGACCAACGCGTATACCAATAGGCAGGAAAGGACGCCGAGGCCCACGTGTACGAGCCGGATGCCGACGAAGTACGAAGCTGGCAGGAGCCAGCAAACGAACGCCAGCAGGTAGATGTACAGGGGGGGTTGCCAATACGATTCGTCCCCTCCCCAGAATGGACCGCTGGCGAGGGGCAGTGCCTGGTTGAGAAAGGTCTGGGCGTCAACTATGGGCGCGTCGAAGAAGGGACTGGCGCGGTGTTCCCACAAATAGCCCAGCCGCAGTGCGAGGGCGACTAGCAGGAGCGCGCCCAAAAAAAAGCGGGTGCTGCGCGCCATGGCGTTAGAATGGTGCCGATGAAGGGAAATTCTGCCAGCGTTTCACGGCGTACTTTGCCCGGTTCCGAAGGCTCGGACAAAGGTGCGCATTTTGGTCAATAGGCCAGCGATAGGGTCCCCGAGCGCTCCGTGGCGGTGTTGTCCAAGTCGATGGCGAGTCGATAGAGATAGATGCCCGGGGGGGCGACTTGGCCTTGGCTATCGCGGCCATCCCACTTGACTTGGAGGCTACCTGCGGTCGAGCCGTCTGTCTGAATCTGGGCGATGCGGCGGCCGGACAGATCGTAGATTTCGACTTGGACATCGACCTGACCGAGGACGAGGAAAAGGTCGAAGGAAAAGGTGACTTTGTCGTTGATGCCATCGCCGTTGGGGGTAAAGGGGTTTGGGGCGATGTGGGGGGCCTTGACGATTTGGTCGATCTCGTCGGCGACCACGAGGAGGGCATTGGTGGCTATGTCGGGTGTGGCGTCCCCATCCTCGGCCGGTTGCGGAATGGATTCGACGCCGGGGTCGCCTTGGTCATTCCACACCGAGCTGGTGAACTCTTCTGAGCCACGGAACAGCTTGGATCGAAAGACGATCTCGATGTTCTGGTCGAATTGGAAGTGCTCGGCACCCATCAAAGGTAGCTTGATGTGCAGTTTGGCCGAGCCGGTGAGCGGATCTGTGACTACGCTCTGGGCAAATTGCCCCAAGCTATCGGCGCGGCCCTGTACCGGGGCGAGGCGGATGGGATGGACGTCGCGGAGAGGATCGGCGGTCGTGCCATCGGCGATTTCGGCCCAGTCTTGGCCGTCGAAGCGCAAGGTGTCGATGCGTGTATCCGTGCTGGGCACGGCGATCTCGATCCGGTTGAAGGAGGTAGCCTCGCCCGTTTTGAAGAATGGCCGGACAAAATAGCGGAAAGTCGTCTCCTCGCCCAAGGAGACGCGCGGGGGGAAAATTTCGGCGACGATCCCACCCGAGACCAGCGGCGCGTCGTAGTCGAACTCGATGAAGTCCAACAGGGCCGCGCTGTGCTGGGCGGAGTCGAAGAAGATGCGGAACTGGATGTAGCGAGTTCCTCCGGGTAGGGGAAGCTGGACGCCGGCGTTGTGCCACTCGGATTCGGGCAAATTCTCGTCGATGAGGGCGTCTTCGAGCTTGAAAGGTGCCGACCAGAAGCTCCAGCCCAAGGGGCCGTCGTTGCCCAAGTCGATGCCCAGTTCGTTGTATTGCAGTTCGCGCTCGGGGATGCGGCCTTCGGGGAGCTTGATCCAAGAAAACATATCGAGGGGATTGCCGTCTTCATCTTGGGTGTCCGACAGCCCCGGCCCCAAGCGGCGGGCGTAGATGTGGGTGTCGAGGGTGTTACCAACGCGGAACTGGATGCGGACGTCGCCGTCGCGGCTATCACGGCGCCCGCGCCAGCGTACCTTGCCCCAGTTGACTTGGTCGCCGGCCATATCGAGGAGAAATTGGCTTTCATAGGCATCGCGCTGCGAGCCGGCGAATTGCTCGATCTCGCGGTCGTAGCGACGGATGCGCGGGGTGGACGTGCCCACATCAATGATGGCCGAGGTGTACAGCCCGTCGATGGCGTAGCCGTCGCCAAAATAGCCAGCTTCGGCAGTCTCGACATAGGTGCCCTTGGGATCCGTCGAGACTACATCGAGGCGGCCGGCGACAAAGGGCCGATCGAATCGGATATCCTTGACTACCGGGTTGAACTGGCCGTTGGTAACGGGGACTAGTGTTCTGCGCGCTTGAATGGTTTCGGAGCGGCTGTCGATCGTGGTTTGGTCGCCGTAGCGGATGAAGTAGTTGGCAATAGTGCTGGCGGGCAAGGTCGGCCGCGGGCGGAAGACGATGCGGTTGAGATAGTAGTAACCCATTAGGTTGATGCCGACGCCGCCGCGGCCGTAAAGGGCGGAGCCGTATTCCGTGCGCAGGTTGCCGTCGACCGACTTTTCCGCGTCGACGCGACCGATTACCTGCATGGTCGCCCAGTAGTCGGCCGAAATCGGGTCGGCGATCTCACGGCGAAAGCCATATTCGCTCGGCACCACCATAAAGGGACGCTGGGGATCCTTGCCGGGGATGATGCCGCCGAACTCGCCAGCCTTGAAGCGCTGGTTGAGCAGGTAGGCGAGGTTGCGCAGACTGTCCAGACGCACTGGCCGAAGCCAGGTGGTCACGCCTTGGCCGTGCTCGGGCAGCGGCGGGTCTTCATCAATGAGTCCGTCTTGATCATCGTCGATTCCGTTGGCTGGGTCCTCATTAAGCTGGCCGTCCCAATCGTCGTCAAAGGGAGTGTACAACCCATCCTCGTTGAGTAGCCCATCGCCGTCATTGTCGAACTGAGGATCCGGCCCGTCCTCGTCGATGAGCCCGTCGAGATCGTTGTCGAAAAATTCCGGTGGGTCTTCGTCGATGAGTCCGTCGCCATCGTCATCGCTTCTATTAGCTGGGTCCTCGTTGAGCTGACCGTCGTCGTCGTTGTCAACTTGCTCGTCGGCTGGGTCTTCGTTGAGTTGGCCGTCGTCGTCGTTGTCGATTAGCTCGACCGGGTCTTCGTCGATGAGTCCGTCGCCATCGTCATCGGCGATCAACTCGACGGCCCAGCTACGGCCTAGGTCGAGGCGACCGGTGACAGGCCGCAGAGTCCAAGGATGCACATCGTCGCCTATCCGCCACCGCTTGACTTCGGCATAGCCGTTGCAGAGTACAAACGCGACGCCGAGTACCGCTACCAACAACCTCATCATCGAATACCTCCGCGCAAGAGTGTAAGCCCTTGACTGTCTGCGACGAGCATAACAAAGACGCCGACGGCAGTTGCGCGCTCCATTGTCTGCACCGGCTAGGCTAATTACGGACGTTTTGCTGTCCTATTATATAGTATATGGGTGAACATCTCAAGATAGTCAGATCGGGTCGACGAGGCTAAAAAAAGAGGGGCCTTTGCCCGGTTCCGAAGGCTCGGACAAAGGTGCGCATTTTGGTCAATAGGCCAGCGATAGGGTCCCCGAGCGCTCCGTGGCGGTGTTGTCTAAATCAATGGCCAGTCGATAGAGATAGATGCCCGGGGGGGCGACTTGGCCTTGGCTATCGCGGCCATCCCACTTGACTTGGAGGCTGCCTGCGGTCGAGCCGTCTGTCTGAATCTGGGCGATGCGGCGGCCGGACAGATCGTAGATTTCGACTTGGACATCGACCTGACCGAGGACGAGGAAAAGGTCAAAGGAAAAAGTGATTTCGTCGTTGATGCCATCGCCGTTGGGGGTAAAGGGGTTTGGGTCGATGTGGGGGCTCTTAACGATTTGGTTGATCTCGTCGGCGACCACGAGGAGGGCATTGGTGGCTATGTCGGGTGTGGCGTCCCCATCCTCGGCTGGTTGCGGGATGGATTCGACGCCGGGGTCGCCTTGGTCATTCCACACTGAGCTGGTGAACTCTTCTGAGCCACGGAACAGCTTGGAGCGAAAGACGATCTCGATATTCTGGTCGAATTGGAAGTGCTCGGCACCCATCAGGGGTAGCTTGATGTGCAGTTTGGCCGAGCCAGTGAGCGGATCCTTGACTACGCTCTGGGCAAATTGCCCCAAGCTATCGGCGCGGCCCTGTACCGGGGCGAGGCGGAGGGGATGGACGTCGCGCAGGGGATCGGCGGTCGTGCCATCGGCGATTTCGGTCCAGTCTTGGCCGTCGAAGCGCAAGGTGTCGATGCGCGTATCCGCGCTGGGCACGGCGATCTCGATCCGGTTGAAGGAGGTAGCCTCGCCCGTTTTGAAGAATGGCCGGACAAAATAGCGGAAAGTCGTCTCCTCGCCCAAGGAGACGCGCGGGGGGAAAATTTCGGCGACGATCCCACCCGAGACCAGCGGCGCGTCGTAGTCGAACTCGATGAAGTCCAACAGGGCCGCGCTGTGCTGGGCGGAGTCGAAGAAGATGCGGAACTGGATGTAGCGAGTTCCTCCGGGTAGGGGAAGCTGGACGCCGGCGTTGTGCCACTCGGATTCGGGCAAATTCTCGTCGATGAGGGCGTCTTCGAGCTTGAAAGGTGCCGACCAGAAGCTCCAGCCCAAGGGGCCGTCGTTGCCCAAGTCGATGCCCAGTTCGTTGTATTGCAGTTCGCGCTCGGGGATGCGGCCTTCGGGGAGCTTGATCCAAGAAAACATATCGAGGGGATTGCCGTCTTCATCTTGGGTGTCCGACAGCCCCGGCCCCAAGCGGCGGGCGTAGATGTGGGTGTCGAGGGTGTTACCAACGCGGAACTGGATGCGGACGTCGCCGTCGCGGCTATCACGGCGCCCGCGCCAGCGTACCTTGCCCCAGTTGACTTGGTCGCCGGCCATATCGAGGAGAAATTGGCTTTCATAGGCATCGCGCTGCGAGCCGGCGAATTGCTCGATCTCGCGGTCGTAGCGACGGATGCGCGGGGTGGGCGTGCCCACATCAATGATGGCCGAGGTGTACAGCCCGTCGATGGCGTAGCCGTCGCCAAAATAGCCAGCTTCGGCAGTCTCGACATAGGTGCCCTTGGGATCCGTCGAGACTACATCGAGGCGGCCGGCGACAAAGGGCCGATCGAATCGGATATCCTTGACTACCGGGTTGAACTGGCCGTTGGTAACGGGGACTAGTGTTCTGCGCGCTTGAATGGTTTCGGAGCGGCTGTCGATCGTGGTTTGGTCGCCGTAGCGGATGAAGTAGTTGGCAATAGTGCTGGCGGGCAAGGTCGGCCGCGGGCGGAAGACGATGCGGTTGAGATAGTAGTAACCCATTAGGTTGATGCCGACGCCGCCGCGGCCGTAAAGGGCGGAGCCGTATTCCGTGCGCAGGTTGCCGTCGACCGACTTTTCCGCGTCGACGCGACCGATTACCTGCGCGGTCGCCCAGTAGTCGGCCGAAATCGGGTCGGCGATCTCACGGCGAAAGCCATATTCGCTCGGCACCACCATAAAGGGACGCTGGGGATCCTTGCCGGGGATGATGCCGCCGAACTCGCCAGCCTTGAAGCGCTGGTTGAGCAGGTAGGCGAGGTTGCGCAGACTGTCCAGACGCACTGGCCGAAGCCAGGTGGTCACGCCTTGGCCGTGCTCGGGCAGCGGTGGGTCTTCGTCGATGAGTCCGTCTTGATCATCGTCGATTCCGTTGACTGGGTCCTCATTGAGCTGGCCGTCCCAATCGTCGTCAAAGGGAGTGTACAACCCGTCCTCGTTGAGCCGCCCATCGCCGTCGTTGTCGAACTGAGGATCCGGCCCGTCCTCGTCGATGAGCCCGTCGAGATCGTTGTCGAAAAATTCCGGTGGGTCTTCGTCGATGAGTCCGTCGCCATCGTCATCGCTTCTATTAGCTGGGTCCTCGTTGAGCTGACCGTCGTCGTCGTTGTCAACTTGCTCGTCGGCTGGGTCTTCGTTGAGCTCGCCGTCGTCATCGTTGTCGATTAGCTCGACCGAGTCTTCGTCGATGAGTCCGTCGCCATCGTCGTCGGCGATCAACTCAACAGCCCAGCTACGGCCTAGGTCGAGGCGACCGGTGACAGGCCGCAGAGTCCAAGGATGCACATCGTCGCCTATCCGCCACCGCTTGACTTCGGCATAGCCGTTGCAGAGTACGAACGCGACGCCGAGCGCCGCTACCAACAACCTGATCATCGAATACCTCCGCGCAAGAATGTAAGCCCTTGGCCCTCTGCCTGCGACAAGCAGAGCAAGGACGCCGACGGCGGTTGCACGCTCCAGCCCAGTCCGCACCGACCGGGCTAATCTTGTATCTTGGTCGACATTGCTATATAATTTGCTATATAATATAGTATATCGGTGAACATCTCAAGATAGTCAGATCGGGTCGCCGAGCGCGAAAAAAGAGGGGCCTTTGTCGTCAATCGCTCAGATAATCAGTGAAGTCGAGGCACAGATGGGGGGGGGGGGGCAATGATTTACAAGGGGATTAAATAACCCTAACTTATTGTTATTTATTGATTTTGTCCGTTATAGGCCCATTATTTTTATGGCTGTCTCTAATATATCTTGACACGTCTTAGGCCATTGATTATCATACAGCCCGATAGTAATTGAAAGACGTTAAAACAACGAATAAGAAGGCGTTGGCCGAGGTGCTGTGGTCGCGTTTATTTTTTTTAGCTCTGGTGCTACAGATAACAGTAGGCTCGGCTAAACCGGTTTTGGGTCATTACCCCGAAGGAATGGCCTACAGAGCTTTTCAGTTTCCCGATCACTTAGTTCCCGTCATTGACGGAGAATTGAGAGATTGGGAAGTTGTAGGCGACTCTTACGCCATATTAACGGGTCAATTTCACGACCTGATTAGTCCAGAAGTTGAGGCGATCGGTTCGGGCGATTTTTCTGCTCGTCTCATGGTAGGGTGGAATAAAGCGGTAAACAGGCTCTACATCGCTGCTCAGGTTCGCGATGATATACACCAGATTGACCGTCCCGCCGGTAGTGCTACGGTGATTTGGAAAGACGACGCGATGGAATTGTTTATCGACGCGGACCACTCAGGTGGACAATTCGCCAATTTCACCGAGTTGAGCCACGAAGAGTGGAGACGGCGCAACGGAACTGAAGCCAACCACTTCGTTTTGGCTGGTCCGCCGCCCGATGAGGATTTTTTCGTTAATTGGTCCGCCGCCGTTTGGTACGCATTATCCGACGGACCTTATACTAGGGCGGCGGTCGAGTTTGTAGGTGTCTTGGGAGGAGAGGGAGTGACGAACTACGAAGTCATGCTTGTGCCCTTTGACCGCGTCGATATCAATGCGGTCTTTCAAAGCGAAGAGCACCTCTTGCGGGAAGGTGAAATCCTTGGTTTTAACGTAGAGTTCAACGATTTTGATGTGCATTCAGAGCTTTTTGATGCTAAGTGGTCGCTTTCGGGCCAATACAACTCGAATCGTTTTTCTGATCGCTTCACCGACTTGATCCTGATGCCGCTAGAGGGTACTTTTCAAGTGACGGCTGTGGAGCCGAGGTCTTGGGGGCGCTTGAAAGCCTCTTTGTACACAGAGCTGTACCACAGAGGAGTTTCTGAATGATGGTTACAAGAGTGTTATGCTTGGCCTTGATTATCGGCTCGGGTTTGCTGGGCTGTGGATATAGCTATTACACGGGCCCATTGCAGCCTGGCCAACATCAAGCCTCGTCGATCAGCGTGGCAGATGATGGGACCTTGACCTTTGCCCAGGATCGCTTTGAAGTGAGACTCAAGCCGATGACCGACGAGGAGTTGAACCGCCAGTTTTTCAACAATTCCCAAGCGGGTCCTAAGTCTACAAACCCCTATACCTTTGGCAACACGATATTTTGGGGGACAGACGAAGAAAAACAGCGATTCACCGTCTTCCGTCTCAGCATTAAGAATTACGCCTACCCCAAAGTCAAAATCGATCCGAGCAAAATCGTCGTCAAAGCGAGCAATAATCGCGAGTATTGGAGTCTCAACTTCGAGCAACTCGATACTTATTATCGCGCCTATGCCATAGGCTATAGGGGCAACGAATATGCTCGCTACCAGGAGCGCCGCGACTTGCTGCGGAGGACGATGCTCAAAGACGAGGAGATCTTCAGCGGCCAAGAGGCGGAAGGCTTTGTCATTTTTCCCGTGCTCCACCCCGACGTGAGTGATATCGAAGTCCAAGTGCTCGACGTAATCCTGCGATTTGACTTTCGCAACGAGCCGGTGGAGACCACCAATATTTCCTATAAATTCGTCCGAGATATCGGCAAGATTTACAAGGACGGCACGGTCGTTCCTAAAGTCGCTAAGGCAAACTAGCCTTTAAGCGAGACCACCAAGGAGGAGTTGGCATTATGAAATCTCTGAAAATGCTTAGTGTTTTAGTCGGCTTGCTGTTCGTCGCTCAACCAAGCGAGGGGGTCGTCAACATTCAGAATGTCGGCTCGGGGGCACGGGCCCAGGGGTTGGGCAACAGCTTTGTGGCGGTGGCCGACAACGCGGATGCGGTGTTTGCCAATCCGGCGGGGTTAGGTCAGGTGGCGCAGCGTCAGGTGGCCTACACCAACGTGTCGCTGCTGTATGCGGGCATCGAAGGCGACGATCTGGGTCAGCACGTGGTTTCCTATGCGCAGCCTTTGGGCGACAAGATGGGCTTGGGCTTGGGCTATGAGCGGATTGGCTCGTCGCTGATGAGCGAGAACGGGGCGTTTGTGTCGCTGTCGTATCAGGTGCAGCGTCGGCTTCAGGTGGGGGTGTCGGCCAAGTATTTGTTTTGGAGTGTGGGGGCAATTCCCGACGATGATGGGCGTCCCGACCCGCTGTCAAACCAGAGTGCAGGCAACGTAGGCGTGGATTTGGGTTTGCTGTGGCAGAGTCCGGTGCAAGGGGCGCAGGTGGGGGTGTTGTTGAAGAATATCAATCAGCCGAATGTGGCGTATGGTGAGGTTGAAGGAGACGCGGATGCGGGTATGTTGCCCATGGATGTGCATGTGGGGGTGGGGTATCGTCTGAGCAGTCAGTCGTTGGTGTCGGTGCAATACGTGCGTCGGGATTTGACGGGGGAGGGATCGGATCAGGGGTTGGTTGTTGGGGGGGAGACGCAGTTAGTGGAGGGGTTGTTGTTGCGGGCGGGGGGTCGTCGTTTGTTGTCTGAGGACGCCGGTGGGGGGTTGAATGCGGGGTTGGGCTATCAGTGGAACCAGTTGATGTTCGACTATGCCTATGACATCGGCTTGGATCTGACCGAGACCAATGGTGCGCACCGGTTTTCCTTTGCCTATGAATTCTAACAGCAAAGAAAGCCCCGATGAACTCCAAACTAGGAACCTAGACAAGGAGATGCACAAATGACGGTCTGGGCTGGACTTATCGCGCTGGGATTGGGGCTAGGAGCTAGCCTTTTCCTACCGGTGCCGCAAAATCTGAAGACCAGTTTTGACGCCGGACAATCTCTCTACGCCCTTGGCGAGTTTGAAGGGGCGATCATTGAGTACTCAAAGATCGTCAAATTCGACAGCAGGGCCGTGCGCACCGATAGTGTACGGGTGACGTTTGGCAGGGACCTGGAATTGCCCGTAGTCGCGGCGGCTTGGTATCAGCTAGGCAATGCCTACAAGAAGAGTGGGCAACACGAAAAAGCGGTGGAGGCCTATCGCCAAGTTATTGATGTAGGGACTGTTGTAACCGAGGATTTCAAGTCATTGGTGCAGTTCCAAGTCGCCGAGACCCGCTTCTTCGCCAAAGAGTACAGCGAGTCAGCAAAGGAATACAAGCGCTATGTCGAGTTGTTTCCTGAGACAAGGGAAGCTGGCAAAGCGTACTTTTATGCGGGTTGGAGCGAGTTTAACACAAAAGAATACGACCAGTCCATCGAAACGCTCAACGGCATGTTGGCGGCATACCCGCAAGATCGCTATGCTCCGGATTCCCAGTACCGCATCGCCAGTGCTCTCTACGAGAAGGGCGAATACGGCAAAGCCGTTGATATGACCCAGATAGTCCTCGACAAGTATCCCAATAGTCCGGTCATTGCCCAAGCCCTATACCTGAAGGCTAGAGCCTATGACCAGATGGGACGTGACGCGGAGGCGATTAAAGCCTACCGCGATGTACGCAACCTCTATGATCGGATGTTTGAACTCTTGCGCGGCTCGTTTCGCGAAGGTAAGAATGTCGATTTTGAAAACTATCGAGAGCTCTTCGAGACATCCTCGTTGCGCGTCGCTGAGATATTCCGCAAAACAGACCAGTTCGAGCAAGCCTACCAAGAGTTGATCGCGGCCCAAGAAACGGCCGAGGAGCGCTTTTACAAGGCCAAAGTGCAGATGAGAATCGGTGACAACTACATGGAGTGGGATAAGTTCGACGAGGCGTGGACCGCTTACAACCAAGTAATTGAACTCTATGGGGATACGCCTTATCCGGCCAACGCTCAGTATCAGAAAGGCGAAGCCAAGTACTTCGCCGCAGACTATGCCGCTGCCCGTGAAGACTACCTAAAACTGCTGGCGGATTACCCAGATAGCGAGACGGGTTTGCGCTCTGCAGCGCTCTACAGCGCAGGCTGGTCTGCCGAAAAAATCGGCGTGGCGGACCAAGCTATTGCGAGCTACACGCAGGCGGTGGACAACTTCCCCCGCTCAGACCAAGCGCCGTTGTGCCTGTTGCGCATCGCCCGGCTCAGCTACGAGCAGCAGAAGGTTGAGGAGGCCATTGAGGCCTACAAGGCTATAACGGAGAGCTATCAAGATACGCGTCATACGGCCGATGCATACTATGGCCTTGGTATTCTCTACCGAGACGAAGAGCAGAAAGACGAGGCCATCGCTGCTTTTTCCAAGGTTGATCGCGATGCCCGCGAGACGTACATCGCCGCGTTGATTGAGGCGGCCAACATCTACATTTCTCAAGATCGCATCACCGAGGGACGTGTACTGCTCAATCAATTGCTGGAAGGCGTGACCGGCGACCGCGATTTGGAGGCTAGGGCGCATTTCCAGATGGCCCAACTCGACCTCAACAATAAAAACTACGTCGACGCAGTTGAGCGTTATACCATGGTGCTTGAAGAGTACCCAGAAAGCGATGTCATTGTCATTCGCGACACCCGCTATGGCCGTGGATTGGCCTACCACTATTCGGGCCGTTACGACCGCGCGCTGGTCGATTACAAGTGGCTATTGGACACCAAGATCCCCAAGGCGATGCAGTTAAAGGTCTCGTTCTCGATGGCGCTCTCGTACTCTGCGGAAGGCAGCGACGACGAAGCGGAGAAGCTGCTGAACGAGGTCATTGCTTCAGGAGACGAGAGCTTGGTGCGTTCGGCGCGGCTGCAGAAGATCTCAATGGCCGAAAAGAAGGGCAATCCAGAGGAAGCGGTGCGCATCTACGAGGAGATGTTGGCTACTACTACCTCTAGCGAAGACCGGGAGCGCTTACTCGTTCGCTTGGCCAATGCCTACTTCAAACTGGATAAGTTCCAGCAGAGTATTGAAGCGGCTCAGGAGCTAATCGACTTGGCCATCAATGCCGAGAGCATTGCCAACGCGCTCTTTGTCCAAGGCAACTGCTTCTACAGGTCGGAGCAGTTCGTCCAAGCGATTGCCACTTATAACACCATCATCGAAAACTATCCGCAGATTGCTTGGGCCAAAAACGCCCAGTTCCAAATCGGCGTAGCTTATAACAGGCTATCGGCTAACGGCAATGTCGATGTGCTACCAGCGATGTCAAAGGCGTTTAATACCTATTACACTCAATATCCCGAGGATGAACGCGCTGTGCATGCCTATTACTACGATGCTTGGGCGCATTATCGGATGGGTAAATGGCGCGTTGCGAGCGATATTTTTGCTAGCCTAGCAGATAATTATCCGCAGTCCCACTATGCATCTGAGGCGCTTTTTCGCGCTGGCGATGCCCTATTTAACATGACCAACAGGAGCGGCCTAGAGGACAAAAACCAGAACTTCCTAGATGCCATGGTCTTCTATGACCGAATCATTAAGCGCTATGCTAGGTCGAGCCATGCGGACGACGCGCTCTACAACAAGGCTTGGTGCCTGATCAACCTCGATCGCAAGGAAGAAGCGGTGCCGGTCTTTGAGCGAATCGTCGCTGAATATCCCGATGGTACTTATGGGGCACGCAGCCAATTTACGCTCGGAGATTACTATTACGGCCTCAAGGATTACGAGAAGGCCACCGAGAGCTACCAGACTTTCTTGGAGCGCTTTCCCGCTGACAAGCTGATTGCCCAAGATCGAGCGCTGCCAAAAAAGGCAAGGACCCTGCTCGGACATTTGGCTGAGATCGACGCCTATAATCTTTATGCAACGGGCGAAAAGCTCTTAGCTGAGGACAATTTCGACGAGGCAATGGCGATCTTCGAGGAGGTGCGGCAGAAGTACCCCAAGAGCGACCAAGCTGTCAACTCACTGGTCAACATCGGTGCCGCCTATATGAAACAAGAGGAATTCCGCCAAGCCGGTGCCGTCTTTCAGGAAGTTGTCGACAACTATGGCGACAACCCCAAGTACGTGACGCAGGTGGACTATGCCAGAGAACAGCTAGAGGTAATGCAGGAAGCTCGCGTCCTATAACCTTAGATTTCTTTGCGTCCTAACTTAAGGAGGGATAAAGAAAATGATTGAACTGTTTCAAGAAGGCGGACCTTTCATGTGGCCTTTGGGGCTCTGGTCTATGCTTTCCATTGCGTTCTTTCTCGAGCGCATTTGGACGTATGCACGGCTGCGCTCCGAGGACGAATTGGCCGAAATCACCAACGACGTCAACGCGCGTATAGACTCGGGTGCTTCCATTGACCAACTCAAGGAATACTGCGCTGAAGTCGGCAAGCTCGAAGGCGAGGTGTACGGCGAGGGGCTCGAGCGCTTTGAGCACTTGTCGCGCGAGCAACGCACGATGGAGGAGATGCGCGAGGAAATGAACGGCACGGTTGAACGCGCCGCCTTGGGGTATCTCGAACGGTATCTAGCCGTTATCGACTTCGTGTCCAAATCCGTGGTGTTGCTCGGCCTGCTGGGTACGGTCAACGGTATGATCAACGCTTTTGAAGGTATTGCGGAAAAGGGTCTCGGTGAGCCGACGATCGTCGCCGCAGGTATTTCCGAAGCACTGATCACCACAGTTACCGGTCTGGTGATCGCCGTGCCTTCAATCGCCATCTTCACGTACTTTAGCAACCGCGCCACAGGCAAGGCCGTTGAGTTTGAAGCATACGGCCACGGTTTTGTGGACGCCCTGCTGCGCCGCTGGCAAGGCACTCAGGCTGCCTAAGGGCGGCTCTTCTTAGGAGGCATGAGATAAAATGGCTGAGAGAGTAGAAAAAAAAGAACTGGCCATGCCCGATCTGACGCCGATGATTGACGTGGTCTTTCAGCTACTCATCTTCTTCATGGTGACCGCAGTGTTTGCCATCACTCCGGGTTTGGATATCAAATTGCCCGAGTCCGAAGAGGCTCAGGCTCCGGAGAAGGAGAACCTCTTTATCGTCGTGGATCAGGACGGTAACATGAAGCTGAACCACAAGTCGGTGACCTTTGCAACCCTTAAAGAGGAATTGCAGGCGAAGAGACAACTGCTGGACAACACCACGATGCTCATCATCCAAGGAGACGAGCGCTCCACGCACGGGCAAATCGTCCAGATTATGGATATCGCTCGCCAAGTGGGTGTCATCGATCAGGTCATCGCCACGGAACCGCAGCGCAACTAAGTGAGGTTTCTAGGCCCTTCCAAGAGGGGGAAGAACTGTGGTAGACGAGTATAAAAAAGTAGTACAGGCCCAACGCAAAAAAACGGCCTATATAGCGGTCGGCGCGGCCTTTATCATTCACGTGCTTTTCATCCTATCCAAGTGGGTGGTGATCGCCGCCGGCTTGGCGGGTGTTGGGGTACTGTTATACGCCCTATATACGGCTACCACCGGCCGCCGGCTGAGCATGAGCGTGGCCTTTGTCCTCTCGGTATCCATCCACGCTGGCGTCTTCGTTTATGATTATCTCTTTGGCATTGGCGTAGAAGAGAAAAAGGAGTCGCTAATTATCTTCCGCGCTCCTCCGCCAATTCTCGAAAAGAACTTCGATCTAGCCAAGCGTCCCGAGATATCCGAAGTGCAGATGGAGATGCTACAGTCGATGGCACCGCCGGATTTGCCGCAGGATATATCGGCGATAGCTGATGTTAGCGCGGTAGGTAGCGACCTGCTGAGTTCGGTCTTGCCTGGTACGCAGGTCTTGGGTGCCTTTTCAGGTGCCAAGGCCCAAGATTTCGCCTTCGACGATGTCGAGATGGTCGAACTGGGCGAAACGTCGGCCCCGGTGCAAGAGGCGCTGAGCCTGAAGCACGAACTGCTCAATGTCGGCGACTTGGACATCGGTCGCTACCAAGCGATCTTGATTCAGGATCCAGACAATAAACGTGCTATACGTGGCTTCTTTAACATGACGGTCATCGACTACGATATCGCAGACAAGAACCGCGATCGATTCCCAACTGCGGTAGAGGAGTTGATGCGCTATATGCGCGACCATACCGAAATCAATGCCCGCATTGAGGGCACGACCTTGGAATTTTCGGATCCGCGCATCATGGACGCCCCCATGCTTTACGTGACGGGCAACGATGCCGTCTTGCAAATCAGCGATACAGAGAAGACCAACCTAGGCGAATATCTCAAGAACGGTGGTTTTCTCTATGCCGAGGAGATCCGCCAAAGCGACGCTGATAACGGACTTGCCGGCAAGGAAGCCGGGGTTTCGGGTACGCCGTTTGACCGCCAGTTCAAGGCCCTGATGAAAGATCCGCTGGTGCTGGGTAGCGACGGCTCCAAGTGGCAAAAAGTGCCCAAGAGTCATCCACTCTACTATAGCTTCTGGGATTTCCCCGATGGTCCGCCGATGGGTGGCGCACCCGCTGGCAATGTTTTCGACTTGGAGATGCTGGAACTGCGTGGTCGGGTTGCGGTGGTCTTCAGCGACCTAAATATTAGCTGGTACTGGGGAGATCCCCTAGCCGATGCACGAGAGCGCGGGTTGCAGTTCGGGGTCAACCTAATCGTCTATGCGTTGACCCAGCCGGGTGGGATCGCCAACGTGACCCAATTTACTCAATAAGCACCCTTCAAACGGTAAGAAGCACAGGTTGCCCTACCGGTAAACCGGACCGGTAGGGCAACCTGTGCTTCGACCGTTCCCCACTAGCGCCGCTTTCCTCTCACGTCGATCCTCTTATCTGATCCCAGACGTCGAAGTATGTCGGAAAGGTTTTGCCGACGCAGATTGGATCGTTGATGCGGATTCCGGGCACTCGCAGTCCGACTAGGGCAAAACTCATAGCCACTCGGTGATCCTTATAAGTATCGATGGTGCTACTTTTGGGCTTAGACGGCGCGATAGTAACGCCATCTCTGTGTTCTTCTACTTTCACGCCGAGACGACGCAGTTGGGCGACCATAGCGGCAATCCGGTCGGTCTCCTGCCAGCGCGTGTGCTCGATGTTGCGGATGCGCACTGGATCCTTGGCAAAAGGTGCGATCGCGGCCAGCGTCAGCGAGGTATCCGATATGGCCTTCATATCGACGTCTATTCCCCTGAGTTGGTCCGGTCCGATTACCTCGACTCCGTGGGCATAGCGGTTGACCGTGCATCCCATTTTTTCGAGCACATCGACGAAATGGATATCGCCTTGGGCTGAGTCGGCGGCAATGTCGGCTACGCGCACCCGGCCGCCGTTGAGCGCAGCGGCAGCAAAGAAATACGAGGCGTTGGAGGCATCCGGCTCAATAGCGTAGGCGCGGGGCTTATAGCATTGACCGCCGGCTACGCGAAAACGCCGGTAATCGTCGTGTTCTACCTCGATCCCAAATGCCTGCATTACCGCCATAGTGATGTCGATATATTCGGTCTTAAACTCGCCGACCATCTCGATTTCCAAGCAGTTGTCGGCGTAAGGGGCGACGAGCAGCAGCGAGGTGAGGAACTGGCTACTTTTGCTGGCGTCGAGCTGGGTTTTTCCGCCTCTGAACCCCTTGGCTCGCACCTCTACTGGCAGGCATCCGTTGGCAAAGCGCGAGCGTGCATCAATCCCGAGTTGGCCGAGCGCGTCGAGCAGATCGGCCATTGGTCGGCTCTGGCGCATGGGTGCGTCGCCGTCGATGATGAAGATCCCATTGCCGAGAGCGACATAGCTCGTGATCGACCGCGAAGTAGTGCCTGAATTGCCGATGTACAGCTCGGCACCATCGACGGGAATCCGTCCGCCGTTGCCTGCGACCGCAAAGCTGGCTGCCTTTGGATCGGCCTCTATGGAGACGCCGAGTTTGCGCAATGCTTGGACCATGTAGTCGGTATCGTCGCTAAAGAGTGCGCCCGTAAGGTGCGATTCCCCATTGGCTAGTGCCGCAACTAGCAACGCCCGGTTGGTGTAGCTTTTGGAACCGGGTACGGAGACCACGGCGTCGAGTGGCTTTTGTAAGGGTTGTATCTCGAGCGAATCGGCATTCATGTTTAGCTAACAGCGGCGTTTGGGTGGTATTGCGCGAGCGGCACAAGGCCACCGCATAATCTGGTATCTCGCAGTACTCTGAGCAATGCCTGCTTGGGAGGTCTTAGGCTGGAGGGTACTGGGCTTTTCCTCTACCTTTATTCGCGAAAGGAGTGTGCCATGCCATCAGCCAAGACGCCGGACGAGATCAAAAACTTACTCGAGGGCCCGGTCAACTCCATCCCCACCACCTTCTTACCCAACGGCCAGCTAGACTGGGAGGGCATCGGCCACATAATCGACATCGGCATCGCCAGCGGCAGTCAGGTTAGCTTGCTGACCTATGGGGACAGCCAGTTCGAGTTCCTTAGCGACGAAGAGGTCGCCCAGCTTACCCGCTTTTTAGTTGACCGGGTCGCAGGACGGGCGTTGGCGGTGGCGGCTACTCGGCGCTGGCCAGACGACCGGGCAGTCCAATTCGCCGAGTATTGTCGCAGTTGGGGAGCCGACGTGCTGATGGTGCTGCCACCGGAACAAGCCCAACCGCAGGGTAAGGTCGTCCAATACCGCAAAGTAGCCCGAGTCATGCCCCTGATGTTGGTGGGGTGTCCTCCCTATGAAATCCTCGACGAGCTACTCGACGCGCTCAACATCTGCGCCTTCAAAGAAGACGGCACACTCGAATACGCGAAGGCGACTATGCGCCGCTATGGAGATCGGTGGAAATTCATGACCGGCGGGGGCCTATGGCGCAATTTCGCACAATGGCCTTGCGGCATCCGCGCCTTCTTTTGCTATCCATCTTCGTTTGCTCCCCACGTAGCACAAAGCTACTGGCGGGCCTTCCAAGACGGCGACGCCAAAACGGCCCAGACTATCATCACCCAAATCGAAGAACCCTTCTGGGGAGTGGCCACAGATGTACTAGGCGGCGGCCAGGCTGTGTGGCGCACCGCGCTTGAACTCAACGGTATTGCCTCGCGCTGGTTGCGCCCGCCCATGGTTACGGCCACTGACGAGGAGGTGGAGAAGATCGGTGCCGTCTTGGATGCCATCGGGCTGATAAATCCCCTCTGAGACGAGAAATTCGTCCTCTAAGAATTGCTCGCGGTTCAATTGCCATAGCTCGTCTCTTCCGCTCTGAGACGGATCAGATATCCGCACAGTGTATCACCGCCACCTCGCCAAACCCTAGCGTCAGCTCAAAGGCTCCGTCGTAGAGAGCGAGATCTCGTTCCCCTAGCAGGTCGCGGGCCGCGCCTATCTGCCAACGCGGCTGCACCCGCACCTGCGCTGTGCGCCTTTCTACGTTGAGTGCGAAGATCAGCGACCCACCCTGTCGCGAGCGGCGACGGAAGGCGACGACGCGGTCACCGGTAAGCTCAAACCACGGCTCGACGCCTGCGGTTGCCAGTAGCGCGGCCGCTACCTCGTCGTGCACCAGCCCCACCGGCGCTGGTGCCCCCGGTTGCCCGGTTACTTCCGACGAGGCTGTGGCCGAAAGCGCAAACCCATACCAAGTGAAGCGCCCGTCGGCCGAGCGCACCCCAACCACTTCGTCGCCGATGGTAGCGATGGGTGCAGTGTCGCCTTGAGGTTCTATGATTGAATAGGTTGTCCCCGCAGGCAGGGCAAAGGTGCCGCACTCCATCTGCACGACGTTTTTGCCAGCCCGGACATCGAAATCGGCGACGACATCAAAATCGGCGATCCGGCAGTCGATGAGGTCGCTGAGACCCTCGGGCGGCTTGAAGCTCCAGTGGCCCTTGCCGGCAAAGGTGCCAAAGTAGCCGTCGGCTACGAGGTGGGGCCCGTCGGCCGCTTGCAGCAGGCCGCGCAGGCGGGCGATGGCCACCTCGTCGAGGACCGCGAAGTGTGGCAGGTAAACCAGCGCGTACTCGGACCAGTCCATCGCCGGGGTCACTAGGTCCATCGCCACGCTCTGTGCCCACAGGGCGCGGTAGAGCGCACGGTGGTGCTGGATGAACTGGACGCCGTGGTCGTTAAAATCAAATGCGTCGTCGCTCGGGCCACTGTAGGCAATGGCCACATCGGCCCGCGGAATGGCGAGCGGCAGGTGGGCGGCGATGCGGTCGATCTGGGCGATGGTCGTCGTTGCCGCGTGGAGCCGCTCGGTCGGCTCGCCGTCGAGTGCGGCGATATTGAGTCCGGGCGCTTCGTAGGTCATGTACTCCGGCCGATACTGCCAGAACATGGCCCCGGCACCGCCCTCGATCAGGGTCAGCCAGATATAGAGAGCCGACTCTTGGCCCAAGGTCTTCTTCTCGGTCGGATGCAGCCCACCGACGAAGCTGCCGTAGATCTCTTCGTTCCACCACCGATTGTTGCGACCTATTGCGCGGCACCACTGGAAACCATAGGCCTCGCAGGCGATACTGTACGGCTCGTCAGTGGTCAGCCGGTTGGACGAGTGGTGCGAGAGGCCCCAACTGTCGATCTGCGGACTGACTGTCTCGTGGTGGGGTGCTGGATACGAGCCGCCGTGCGAACGCTGCTCGTGCGTCCCATCGAGCCGGTCAATCAAGTCGGCCATCCAGCCTAAGTGGTCGGCCATGTTCTCGCGGTGAAACTGCAAATACAGCCTCATCTCCACCGGCGCGGCCTTGCTGCGCGGCGCATCGACATCCTCCCACGAGCGGTAGCGGCGCAGCAGCCGCTCGTTGAGCGCGTCGAGCGTGTAGTTCCGGTGGAGCCAGTCTTTGTACTTGGCAATGGTATAGTCGTTGTAGGGGGGATACGGCTCAGGGGCCGTCCACGCGCCAGCGTAGCCAATGCCATCCCAAGTGCCCCAGACGCCCAAGGCTTGGTGATCTTTGTAGCGCGGCACAAATTGGCGCAGATAGCGCTCGACGTAAACCCGCCACATCGGGTGGTCGAAGTTGTGGGTCATCGCTCCGTGTGCAGCAAACGCGCCGGTCGTATTCTGTTGCACACTGCCATCGCGGCGGACGATCCGCATGTCCGGGTGGGAGCGCAGCATCCAGGCCGGGCAGGCCATATGGGTGCCCAGCGGGGTATCGACCCAGACTTTTAGACCGTGTTGGGCGGCTAGGTCGAAAAGCCGGTCCAGATCGTCGAACTCGTAGTGGTTGGGCAGGGTCTCGACCCAGTCCCAGGAGTACCAGACGCGGACGATGCTCAGTCCGGCGGCGCTAATCCGGCGAAAGTCCTCGTCCCAGTACTGCGGCGGCGGCACGGGCGGGCGGTAGTATTCGACGCCGACCGGAAAGGGCCGGGCGAATGCCTGATCGAGGGCTTTGTCGCGGCTGCGCAACTGCATCCATTGGTCGCCGATGTGCATGGTGGTCTCCTAGTGGTCCGCTACGCTAATCCGCAGCCAGCGGATGTTGTGAATGTGGTCCTCGCGGCACCAGAAGGCCGCCAGCACGTCGCCATCGGGCAGGTGCAAGAGGTTCGGGAAGCCAAAGTGCAGTTCGGCCAGCTCGGTAGCGGCGTCGCGCTCGCCCTGCATCCGCGACGCCGCGCCTTGCCACAAGGGGGCTTCTGTGAGGTGGACCCACTCGTCTCCTTGTATCTGGGCGAGCACCGCCCACAGGCCAGCCGCGTCAGTGCGGCGCATCAGGCACAGGAGCCGGTCGCCTCCCAAGTGCAGCAACTTGGTCGTCTCGCCAGCGATTTCGGTCGAGCCGCGGATGCTGAACGTCCTGCCGTCCGGCGCTATCGCGTAGGGCACCTTTATCACGGTCTGGCCTACCACCGAGTTAAAAGGCCACGCCACCGCGAGGAGCCGTCCACCCTCCAATTCCACCAGACTGACCTCGTGGTAGATTACCTCGCCTTGGGGATCGGCGAATAGCTCGATATATTCGGGCCAAGTCTGGCCTTGGTCGCCAGAGACTAACGCCAAGGCCTTGAGTCCGTCGGGCGCGTCTCCTTCCCAGGTCCGCAACAGGCCCGTGGGCAGGAGCAGCCGGCCGTCGCCGGTTTCGACAAAGGCGTGGCAGACCTCGTAGGGGCCAGCTAGCGGCGGCTCGATCTCCTGCGGGCCGTGCCAGTGGGTCCCGTCGCGGCTGCGGAGCACGAACCAGTCACCTTGCTCTACGCCGTACGTCTGGGGATTCCACCCGCTGGTCTCGGGGTGGTGGCAATAGCTGCGCCGTCCCGCGCCGATCAAGGTCCCGTCGGCCAAGGTGCTGATGCGGACAGTGCGGCGAGCGGTCGCGGCAACGGGATCGGCGAAAAAGGCCACCGGCTCGCTCCACGACCGGCCGCCATCGGTCGAGCGCGCAAGATAGGTACAATAATCAAGGGCACCGATAGTCTCGCCCAAGTCGTAGGCGACCAGTAAGTCGCCGTTGGGCAATAGCGCTAGGGTCGGGTGCCAGGCGTGGAGCGTGGAGTCGCGGTAGATGAGGCCAGTGGCGCGGAGTTCGATCATGGGGATTCCTAGGGTGGGGGTGATTGACTAGGGGAATCGGGGGAATAATATGGAGTTAGGTTTTTCGCACCAAATTTTTAATTTGTTCCCAATTTGTTCCCAAAGGTAGATATTGTACATTCTCTGATTCCCTTACACTTTTACTTTGTGGTGGCTGTGTTGGTTTTACCAACGGTTCTTATTCCCGTGGGTGCCAACCGTCCTTTGAACGCTGGCAAGCGCTGGAGTTGGAGGGCGATACACCGTTTGAGCCACCGGAGACCCAATTGAAACAGACTCAGTTCGCGCCGGGTGCCCGCATCGATGGTCTGTCGGCGGGCGGGGCCTCCTCGGAGGACCTATTCGCCCAACTCGTGCGCCCACAAGGTGGCCAACGCCACCGCCAGCAGCAGGCGTTCGAGGCGTTGGGGATTGAGCAAGCGGGTATGATCCAGATCGAAGCCGCCGGATTGGTCTTCTTTGAAGCTCTGCTCAATCAGCATCCGTTTGCCATAGGCGCGCCGGCGGGCGGGGCCGGCGGGTTGATCGGAGCGGACGGCGATCCGCTCGGCGGGTTGCTTGGCGGTGGGGTGGGTCCAACCCACCGACAGGGCGGTGGTCAGCGTCGCCTTTTTCGTGAGCGTAACCTGTGGATAAAAGCGACGACGGCCTTGGGGCACCGCCCACTGATCGATGCGCCCGCTCCACCCATCGGGTAGGTTCACCCAGGTGTTGGCCGGTAGGCGCAGGACGTACTGCCAGTCGAGCCGTAGACATAAGGCCGTCCAGTGATGATCCCGGAAGCCCCGATCCGCCAACAAGGTCACCGAGCCGACCGACCCGTTGAGCACCTCAGCGGCTTGCGTCCACATGCCTTCCAACTGCGACACGCGGGTGTTGCCTTTACCCGGGATGACCTTCCATACCAGAGGAATGGCTCGATTCTTATGCACCAATGACAACCGAAAAATCTGCATGCGATTGCCGAACACCAACGTCCCATCCAAGATCACATACACCGCCCGCCCGGCAAACGGGGCCAGCACATGCACAAGCAGCGGGCGATACAGCGCCCACACCGAGCACTGCTGACTCGACAACCAACGCCGCAGCCGCATCACTCGCGACTCGGCCTTGGCCGAACCCGGCAGAAAAACGGCGATCTGACTCAAGGCAATCGACTTCGCTTGGAAAATAGCCACCGCAAGCCAAGCCCAGTTGACCAACTGTTTGCGATTCGATACCGGCACGATCGCTTGCAACGTACTCATCAATCGAGTATATACCTGTTCGCTGCTGCTCATAAGACTCTCCTTTGATCTTGGTCGGTTAGAGGAATTATCCCTTGAAAATGGCACCGTTCACTACTACACGCAGGCCGGGCGATCCACCCGCCGCTTGACCATCAAAGAAGACGGTACCTTCCACCTCGATGTGGTGAGCGTTTATTACTTCGGCGACGACCTTGACGACTGGCTTGCGAAATCAGACGAAGATGTGGGCCTCGCCGATTCCGCGACTTACGGCGGGACGAACCTTTGGTTTGTCTCTGGTGACAGCCAACTAGTGACCTACGGTGGGACGGGCACTTGGCATACCGCTGGCGACAGCCTGTGGTTGGAGTTAGAAAAAGCCACTATATCTTCTCAAGGCGGTACCGAGATCACCATATCCGAAATGCCCGCTGAGTTTATCCGTCAGATCCGCGAGATGGCCGCTGAGGAAGAGGAACCGATCTCCAAGGAGGATATCGCCGCCTTTGAGGAACTCGCCACCATCGCCGTCGTCTTTTTCAAAGAGCAGCTATCTTTCGCCGGCACGTACCAACTCAAAAGCAAGATGCTTTCTCTTTCTTCCTCAGATTGGGACGGCATGGATCGCATCCGCGTGTACACCCGTCCTGCCGGCGCTACGGCCGTGGCCCCCATCAGTTGGGGTGCCCTCAAGGCCGGCTGGTAAAAGCCTCGGCGAATTTCGGAGCGAAACTAAAGGCTCCTTCACAAGGAAGCCCCCGGTCCCTACATCAGGGTCCGGGGGCTTCTGTTTGCCGGGTTGGGCACTCAGGTATATAATCTAAATTTTTAATACGCGGAAGATGAGCTATGAGAGACGATCCGATCGTCGCCGAAGTGCGGCGAATTAGGCAAGAACATGCGGCGCGGTTCGGATACGATTTGGATTTGATCGTGCAGGATCTCAAAGCGCAAGAGAAAGCAAGCGGCCGACAATACATTCGATTACCGCCCCGTCGTTTGTCCGACCAGACGACTAAAGGAGGACGCACTCATGCCCAAACCCCGTCTGATGTTTGAAAACGACTCGCGCCACACCTTGCTCTACATGTGTGAGCCACCCGTCGCGCAAGAAGGGTGCGAGGCTGCGGTCGATGAACTGTTGGGAACGCCGATTGAGGCCCTGGTCTTCAATCTCGGCTTCGGCAACGCCTTTTTGCACAACACCCAAGTGGCCGATCACTGGGGTCCAGAGGCGGCAGCCACCGCTCAGTTTCGGCCGGGGGGCGACCACCACTGGGACCATCTCGTCTTCCAGCGCGCCTATCGCAACGCCCAACAGCTCATCGCCGAAGGCCACGACCTGCTGCACATCGTCTGCGACCGCGCACGGGCCAAGGGGCTGCTGATCTACCCCTCGCTGCAGGTGCAGGCCGACTTAGGCGAGAGCTTGCGGATCGGCGATACCCTTTTGGCCGATTTTGCGCGACCCGAGGTCCGCGAGCGGCGCTTGGCCCTGATTGCGGAAACCCTGCAAAACTACCCGGTGGATGGCTTTGAACTCAACCTCAATCACTACGCCGGCGGTGCCTTCTTCCACTCGGACGACATAGAGCGCGGCCGGGGGATCTTCACCGATTGGCTTCAGCGCGTACGCGAGGCTGTCAAGCAAAGCGGCCCCGACCGCGAACTGGCCCTGCGCATCCCCACTAGTATCGCCGGTTGTCGGTCCATTGGTCTGGACCCCGAAACGTGGATTCGCGAGGAGATTGCCGATGTTTTGGTGGCGGAGAACTTCGCGTCCATGTCCCTGATTGACGCGACCGCGGATTTCCGGCCCCTGATCGCGGCGGCCCAAGACGCGGAGTGTCGGGTGCACGGAGTCATCCGCAACAACGTGGATTCGGACCGGCTGGGCGCGGCCCCCATTGCTATGGTGCGCGCCGCCGCGACCAACTACTGGGCACAGGGCGTCGATGGGCTAAACTTAATCCACTGGGCCGGCAGTTGGCCGTACGGCCCGTCTTTCTACGAGCAACTCCGCGAGCTGCCGCATCCGGACGTGATGGCGGTCAAAGACAAAATCTACGCGATCCCCACGCCCACGGGGCGTTCAGCCGCACAGCCGACGACCGACCCGGGACTCGTCATGCAGCTACCGGCTTCGCTGTCGCTCGACCAGCCCGTAGCCCTAGACCTGCCCATCAGCGACGACCTGCCGCGCTGGGGAGCGGCGGGCCGGGTCCACGAGGTGATTTTGCGGATACGGCTGATGCGTGCCACCGACCGCGACCGCCTCAGCTTCAAGCTGAACGGGGACGAGCTGCCAGCGCATATCACGCGCAAGATCGACCACATCTATCAGATGACTGCGCCGCGCTACCGCTCGCATTCGAGTTACTGGTTTGTCTTCCGGCTGGACGAGGCCCACTGGCCGGTGCGGGGCAACAACGTCGTGGAGGGCACCCTGCACGAGCGCGACCCGGAGGCTACGCCGCTCATCTATGTGCGGGACGTGGAATTGGAGGTGCGCTACTTGCGGGGCAAGAGTACTTATCGCGGCGTGCACAACACCGACCCGGACTTGGGGCCTTATGAATGCGGCGTTACTTGAGGGAACCGATGTCGGCAATGGAAATTCTTTGATCCGAAAGGTAGGGGATGTAGATTGTACCTATACCATTCCGCATATAGAGAGAAGACCTGTCATGCTGCGCCGTATAACTATCCTATGCGCCCTCTGGGCCTTGCCCGCCGCTGGTCAAGACGGATTGCTGGGTACTTGGGAATATAGACAAGACGGAATCGAGGTGGTGGGCTTTGCTTGGAAACATATCGACGCCCTAGACGAGTTGACCCTTGAAAACGCCACCGTTTTCTACGACACGTTGGCGGGCCAATCTACCCGCCGCGCGACCTTCAGAGAAGACGGGACCTTTAGAGAAGAGTGGACCGTTCGCCTCGACTCCCTGAATGTTGATTACTTCGACGGTCTGACCGACGAAGCATTGGCGGACTTAGAAGAATTGGACCTCTTCAACAAAGCTGCGACCTACGACTGGATAGGTACTTGGCGCACCGCTGGCGACAGCCTGTGGATCGAGATCGACGAAATCAGCATATATGAGGGTGATACTGAGGTCGAGTGGTCCGAAATTTCCACTATGGATATTTACGAGATCGGCGATGGAGAAGCGATGTCTGAGGAACACCGAGCCGACTTAGAGCAACTCTTTTCCCCTCCCATCAACTTTTGGGTAGGGCAAATGGAGTTCACTGGTACGTACCAAATCGCAGGCGATAGTCTTCTACTTACTTTCTTGGGCTTGGATGGTATCGACCGCACCCGCGCGTACACTCGTACTACCGCTGCTACCGCCGTGACCCACACCAGTTGGGGGGCGCTGAAGGCCAACCGGTAAACACACCGGCGAATTAATGCGAAGAAAATAAATTAATGGCCAGCCATCTCGAAGACGTCGAGTACAAAAACGGCAAAAAACACGGCCCTTGGGTGCTGTACTACGCCGACGGCGGCAAGCGGCGCGAAGGCGCTTTCGACATGGGCAAAAAGACGGGTAAATGGGTGGAGTACCACAAAAACGGCCAGCCAGCCAGTATCAATCACTACCGAGAAAACCAGCCCACCGGCGACCACGTGGCCTACTATGAAAACGGCAAACGAAAACAGACCGGGCAATTCAACGAATATCGCGGCAAGAGCACGGACGGACGCAAGACAGGGACTTGGACTTTTTACGCTACTGACGGAGAGACGGTCTGGCGTCGCATTACCTACAAAGACGGCCGTCGCTGCCGCGAGGACGAGCATCCTCTCGGCTTGTGCCCAGATTGCGACAAGCCGGTGGAATCGCCGGCGTGGGAACAGTGTCCCCGCTGCGAAGCCGAGTTGATCTAGAGCTTCAGGTCCACTCGACACATTGAGGTAAAATCAGCAATGGAATTGGTCCTACTGGAGGAAAAACAGCGCCGCTTCTTCGACGACAATCTACCAAGAGAAGCTCAAGCGACTCACAGGAGAATACTATGAGCGAGCATAGTGCCGTGCCCATGACCGAAGAGCAGAAGTTTTTTTTCGACCTCCAAGGCTGGATCTTGTTGCCCTCGGTGCTGTCTGAAGCGGAAATCGCAGCGATGAAGGCCGAGGTGTACGACGGCACCAAACAGGGCTACCAAGGTGCCTTACAGGAGCTTTTGGACCATCCGGCGGTGGTCGGCATCCTCACCGAGATCCTCGCTGAAGAGCCGTACCTCGGGGACGAGTACTACAGCTTCCGCTGCGAAAATTCCTTTATCACGGTGCGGCAGGTCGGCTGGAAAAGCGACAAGGGCACCGGCCTGCCGCATGTGGTGCGGCCGCCGCAACAGGCCAATGCCATGCGCTACCAAGTGGCGGGCAACAAGATATTTTCCGGGCTGACGCGGGTGGTGTGGGAGCTTGAAGAAGTGAAAGCCGGTCAGGGAGGCACCACGTTTCTGTCCGGTTCGCACAAGGCGCATTTCAACTACGGCGGCCCCGATCCCAACCGGCCCAATATAGGCGAATCGCCCTGGGAGGGACGCATGCGGGCGGCCATGGCCCAATATAGCTGCCCGCCCGGTTCGGCCATTGTCTTCACCGAAAGCCTGCTACACGCAGCCAACGATTGGCGCAACTCGGACAATCCGCGCTGCGCCGTGTTCAATTGCTACAATTCCCTGTGGGCCCAATGGCACCGGCTCAACCTCAGCCACGAGATCATCGAGGCCATGCTGCCCAAGCGCCGCTCATTGTTCCGCGGCACTTGGCAAATAGGCGGCGATAACCGCGCCTATGCGCTGGACAACCGCTCGGTTTGAAGACGCCGTAGCCGTGATATTCTATTCTTGCAATCATCCCCAAAACGGCTGATTGACAGACCACCAACGTAGATATTGATTGCGCTATAAAGTCAGGAGGTGTGAACATGGACAACCGAATTACCGTTGATCCCAAAGTGTGTCACGGCCAAGCATGTATTAAAGGGACGCGCATTCCTGTGCATCAAATCCTTCGGATGCTTGCCAACGGGGATACCATTGAAACGCTCCTGCAAGAATATCCTTCTGTGCAATTGGAAGACATTCTCGCTTGCTTCGACTATGCGGCGTCATTGGCTGAAGAACAGGTAACACCTCTTGAGCTGCTCTCGGACGAGGCATGAAGATATTTGTCGATGAGCATATCCCCCTCATGACTGTCCAAGTCCTGCGCATGATGGGGCATGCCGTCCGTGATATTCGCGGTACCCCAGATGAAGGGATGCAAGATGACGCGTTGTGGGAGATGGCGCAGCGGGAAGAGTACCTATTGATTACGACTGACAAGGGGTTCATGCATTACCGGACGATGGCACATCATGGGGTGATCATCATACGGCTACGGCGACCGAACCGACACAGGATACACCAACGCATTATGCAAGCGTTGCGGCAATTTGACGACGCGGAGTGGCCCGGTTTACTAGTGGTCATGCGGGATATTGCACAGAGTACCTGGCGTGTGCCGGAGAGCCAATAAGCCAGCCGAAGGTTTTGCAGTCGCCGGCTGCCCAGCGCTGCTCGCTGTTCCGCGGCGGCGATAACCGCGCCTATGCGCTGGACAACCGCTCGGTTTGAAGACGCCGTAGCCGCGATGATCTATTGGAGAAAGAGAAAGTAGACTATGCCCAAACCTGTCGCCGACAAACCGCTCAATACCTACCTCTATCCCGAAGGAGGCCCTGGACGCCAGCTCAAGGCTCGTTTGCGGGCCGGGGAGGTATTGGTGGGTGGCATGATTGCCGAGTACGTGCGGCCGTCGCTGGTCAAGTGTTTCCAGCAGGCCGGCTGCGATTTTATCTACATCGAGTTTGAACACGGCTATTTCGATTTAACCGCGCTAGCCGATACCGTGCAAGCTGCACGCGACAACGGCCTGCCGGTCATTGCCAAAACCCCGCAGCTAGAACGAGCCGCAGTGGCCAAGCTGTTGGAATGCGGCGTGGTGGGGCTACAGCTTCCGCGCACGGAATCGCGGGCGGACATCAAGACCTTGCGCAGCTATCTCAAGTTTCCACCCTTGGGCACCCGGGCCGCCGCGCCGGGGTACGGCAACAGCGACTATTGCAAAGTCGCGGACCACCGGGTTTGGATGGCGACACAGGACGAGGAAATATCCCTCGTGGTACACATAGAGACGCGACGGGCCTACGAGCGGGCCGAGGAAATCGTCTCGACGCCGGGGGTAGATATGGTCTATGTCGGGCCGGGCGATTTTTCCGTGGAAATGGGGCAGCCGGGGCAGCCGGACCACCCGGCTGTGCGCGGTCCGATGGAAGAGATCCTACAATTGTGCAAAAAGCACGGGATCCCGTTCGGCACCACGGCTTCGGGGCCAGAGGCGGCCCGGCGCTGGGTGGAACAGGGAGCCTTGTTCTTTGAGGCCGAGGACGAGCGCAACCTGATCTTGGAGGGGGCGACCAAACTGGTGGAAGCGTACCGGGCTTTCTGCTAGCAATGGCTCCTAGAGGCTCCCATAGCGAGTCGGATGCCCGACGGGCGAGGTCGGAGCGAATGGCTGAGACCTTTATCAGACAGGCCAGCTTGAGAGAAACTCCTGCCGAGGAGAGCCAGCCCCTTTCCATCCGGGCCTTTTTGTTGGGAGCCCTGTTGTGCCTGCTCATTGGCGTCGGCACCATCTACGCCAACGCCATCATCCAGGGCACCTTCATGGCTTGGTGCTTCAGCAACCCAGTCGCTCTCTTCCTGTTCTTCTACCTAGTGTTGGGCAATATCCTGGTGGGAACCTTGGCCCGCAATTTAGCGCTGAGGCGGGAAGAGTTGGTGCTGATCTACGTCATGATGATGGTGTCGGCCTCGATTCCCACCTTTGGCTTGGTCGAGCACTTGCTGCCCATGATCACGGGGGTCTTCTATTACGCCACCCCCGAAAACAATTGGGGTGAGCTGATCCAGCCCTATGTTCCCGCTTGGATCGCCCCCAGCGATGAGCAATTGATCCAAGATTTCTACGAGGGCCTGCCCAAGGGGATGCCGGTGCCTTGGGAAGGCTGGTTGGAGGCGTTGGGCTATTGGGCCGTTTTCCTCATCGCCCTCTACCTAGTGTCGATTGGCCTGATGGTGCTTTTGCGCCGGCCGTGGATGGACGGGGAACGCCTGCTCTATCCGATGATGCAGGTTCCCATTGAGATGATCAACGGACGCGAGGGGGCGTCCTTGGTGGGCGCGGTCTTCCGCCAGCCGCAGATGTGGATCGGTTTTGCCCTGCCCGTTCTAGTGGGCTGCTGCAACGCCCTGCACAATTACTATCCGCAATGGCCGTCGCTGTACTTTCGCTCCAGTATGTACTTGTTCCGCGATACCATCAACTTGCCCTTTGAGTTTTCTTTTTCGCTGGTGGGTTTTTCCTATTTCATCAACCGCAACCTAGCCTTGGGAATCTGGTTTTTCTATTTGCTGGCCTTGGTCGAGCAAGGCTGTTTCAATATTCTCGGCGTCCACAGTACGGAAAAACTGGGCTGGTTTAGCAATCCCAGTTCCCCCTATCTGACCCATCAGGCCCTCGGGGCCATGCTGGTATTTGCGCTATATACTTTGTGGAAGGCCCGCTCCCACTTGCTGGCGGTGGCGCGTCGGGCTTTCAGCCGCGGCGGTGGCGACGATGGCGACGAGATTATGTCGTACCGGGCGGCCTTGTGGACGGTGCTGGTGGGCTTGGTTGTCATGGTAGTGTGGCTCGAGGCTTTGGGCATCCCTTTGGTGGCGGTATTGCTCTTAGTCGCGGTGGCGATGCTGATTTTCATCGCCTTGTCGCGGATTGTCGCCGAGGCTGGGGTGGCACTGGTGAGGGCGCCGCTGATCGCGCCCGATTTTGTCATGGCCAGCATGGGCTCCTCCTTCCTCGGGCCAAAGGGCTTGACCGGACTGGCCTACACCTATCCGTGGACTGCGGATATCGTCACCTTCCCGATGGCGGCTTGCGCCAATAGCCTGAAGATGATCCACGAGGTGGTGCGGGGGAGAAAGCGGGCCTTTTTCTGGGGCATGGTGCTGGCCTTGGTGGTTACTTTGGCGGGCGCGTTCTGGATTGTGCTGTACCTGTCCTATCGGCACGGCGGGATCAATCTCAATGGCTGGTTTTGGTTCACCTCTTCCTCCGTTCCCCTCTCCTATATCTCGATGATGATGAGCAGTCCCTCGACTACGGATCTAGGCGGCTGGCTGTTTACGGGTGTGGGCGCTGGGCTGATGTGGCTGCTGATCGGGGTGCATCAGCGGGTCATGTGGTGGCCCATTCATCCGCTGGGTTTGGCCATGACCGGGACGGTCTTCACCTCGGGGGTGATGTGGTTCAACGTCTTTTTGGCCTGGGCGATAAAGGGCGTGGTGCTCAAATACGGCGGCGGCGTTTTGTACCGTCAGACCCGGTACTTTTTCGTCGGCATGATCTTGGGTGCCTTTGTGGTGGCCGGCACTTGGCTGGTGATTGATTTTATCACCGGGAAGCAGGGCAATTTCGTGTTGATATGGTGAGCGAGGATTGAGAGTTAGGAATTAGGAATTAGGAATTAGGAATTAGGAATTGGTCAATTGGTCAATTCCTAATTTATTCAATACGCCACACTGACCGCATTCCCGTTGGGTGCGATCACATAAAACGGCTCGTGCGGTTGTTGGAGCTAGTCGTCGCTGGGCCTATCTTTAGCAGAAATTTAAGTCTAACTGCAACGAGCGCGTCAGGAGGACCAGATGGGAGTGTGGATCGAAAAAGCACCCATGCCGACCAATCGGCACGACCTGCAGGCCATTGCTGTCGACGGCGAGATCTATGCCATTTCCGGGGCCGGAGACCAGACGGTCCACGCGGTTGAAATCTACGACGTAGCCAGCGACACCTGGCGGCAGGGACCGCCCATTCCCACGCAGCGGGGGTGGTTCGGTGCGGCGCGGATTGGCGACGAGATTTACGCCTGTGGCGGCAAGCGGGTGCGCACGGAGGAGGAAAAGCGGCAAAGCGGCGACGACTACCACTTTGAAATCCGCGACAGTGTCGAGGTTTTGAATCTAAAGACGCAGACTTGGTCCACAGCCGCGCCCTTGAGCAAACCCCGGGCCGGTCTGGTGGCCGTTGTCTGCAAGGGGAAGATCTACGCGGTCGGCGGCAACAGCATGAACGCCGAGCCCGAGATCGGCCAGCGGCACTTGGACCGCGTCGAGGTCTTCGCTCCAGACGCGGCCTGCTGGACCTTGGGAGTGCCCCTGCCCGTGGCGGTCCAGGGACCTGGAGTTGCCGTGGTGGACGACAAGATCTACGCCGCGACCGGGATCGGCGGCGACGGGCCCCGGCCCGACTTCAATGTCTTCGACCCAGATTCCGGCCGTTGGTCGCCGCTGCCGCCCATTCCCACGCCGCGCTGCGATCCGGGCTGTTTGGCCGTGGGGCGCAAGATCTATGTTTTTGGCGGCTGGGGCGGATCAGTGCCCTATCACACCGAGGTCGAAGTGTACGATATCGACGCCGGCATTTGGTCGAGCGAGACCCCCATGCCGGTGAAAAAGGCCTGGATGGCCACTGCGAATGTCGGCGAGCGAATTTTCGTCATGGGCGGGGCCCACAAGTGGGAGGACCAAGAAGGGTACAACTGGATCGCGGATCTACACGAGTACGTGCCCTAGGCCGACGATCGGCGGCTCCACATTACGAATTGCGAATTATGAATTACGAATTGGCTCAGCAGCCCCAATGAGCCGGCGCGAGCTGGGGGTGGCAGGTGGTCTCTTGCTCCTAGCTTTGGTCGTGCGCCTGGTCTATCTGGGGCACAGCGGGGACAATCCCTTTTTCTTTGCGCCGGTAGTGGACGCCCACTCCTATGTGGCTCAGGCGCGGCAGATCGCCGAGGTGTCTTGGGTGGGGGACAAGCCCTTTTGGCAGCCGCCTCTATACCCCTATTTTCTCGCCTCAATTTACGCCGTTTCCGGCGACTTGTTCTGGACGCCCCGATTTATTCAGTTCCTCTTGGGAGCGGCCTCTTGTGCCTTAGTTTTTGGCATCGGCCAGCAGGTTTTTGGTGCCCGAGTCGGTCTCCTCGCTGGGGTCATGGCCTGTCTATACGGACCCTCCATCTATTTTGAAGGCGAGCTGCTACCCACCGCGCTAGCTGTTTTTCTCAATCTCCTGTTGCTCTTTATCCTGCTCCAGCCCGGCCGGGGATGGGGACAGGCCCTAGCCGCTGGCCTCGTCCAAGGCTTGGCCATAGTCGCCGTGCCCAATGCGGCCCTGTTGGCTCCCTGCGCCTGCCTGTGGTACTGGAAGAGCGCCGAGCGAGCAGCGCGAACCAAGCTGGGCTGGTGCCTGCTTTTTGCGGCGGCCGCCAGCGCCGTGGTCGGCGCGGTGACGGCGAGAAACTGGGCGGTCAGCGGCGAGTTCATCCCCTTGTCCTGGAACGGCGGCGTGAATTTCTACTTGGGCAATCATCCCGATTACGACCGCTTGGTGGGGATCCGCCCCGGGCCGGAATGGGAGGCCTTAATGGAGCAGCCGATGGCAGCGGGCCAAGTGGGGTACGCGGAGCGCTCGGCCTATTTCTACCGGCAAGCCGGCGACTGGATCGCTAGTGCGCCCGTGGATTTTGTGCGGTTGTTGGGGTACAAGGCGTTCTTATTGGCGCGGGGTGAGGAAATCAAGCGCAACCAAGACGTGTACTTCGCCCGCACCTATTCTTGGCTGATGAGCGTCTTGCTGTGGAAAATCCATCACTTCGCCTTTCCTTTTGGGCTGCTGGGGCCCTTGGCCGCTCTGGGCATGGTGCTGGCTTGGCGGCACCGACTCCAGGCGGGCTTGCTGCTGCTCTGCACGGGGGCGTACAGCGCTTCGCTTCTTGTCTTTTTTATTACCGGCCGCTATCGCCTGCCCGTGGTGCCGATGCTGCTGCTCTTTGCCGGGTACACCCTGATCTGGCTGGTGCAACAGGGGCAGGACCGGCAGTGGCGTTCCTTGGGAATCGGTTTGGCTTTTGTCGTCTTGCTAGGGGTAGCCGCCAACGCTGGCTTGCGGCCGACCGACCCCTTGGCCGACGCGGAAATACACTTTGATCTGGGGCGCGTCCAGGCCCAACGGGGGCAGTACGCGGCTGCGGTGCGCTCCTTTGGGACCGCCGTGCAACTCGATCCAGCATACCTGCGGGCCCACCATAATCTAGGCGCGGCGCTGGCGGCCATGAGGCGCTACGGCGAAGCCGAGGCGGTTTATCGGCAGGCCTTGGCGCAAGCGCCCGACGATCGAGGGTTGCACCTCAACTTGGCGGCTCTGTACCGGGCTACGGGACGATACGAGCAAGCGGTGGAGCACTACCGCCAAGCTTTGGCACAAGAGGCCGACGCAGCGGTTTTTCTGTCTCTGGGACGGGTCTATAAGAAAATGGGGGCAACAAAGCAGGCCCGGGAAGCCTTTGCGGCGGCGCTAAGCGGGGACGAGGTGCGGGCGCAGGCGGCCAATGAATTGGGCTTGATTGAGGTTCGGCAAGGGGCGTTGGAGCGGGCGGTTGATTATTTTGCCATAGCTCTAAAAGCCGCGCCCGGCAATCACTTAATCGCCTTTAATTTAGGGGCGGCCTACCACGACTTGGGCCAATTCGACAAAGCGGACGAGTTCTACCGCCTGACCCTGAGCTTGGCCCCTGAGTACGCCAAAGCCCAGCGCGCTTTGGCGCGATTGCAGTGGCGACAGCCCTGAGAGGCTGTTTGGAGTGTTATATTCTTGCAATCTGAGCCGAGGGCCTTAGCGCCAGAATTACCACCTGTTATCGCTGGGACGCGAGACTAGTAAGCAACGGCAAAGACGCCTTGTTGGATGTGTTGCTCCTCGGAATCGAGAGTCAATTCGTAGATATAGGTACCGGGCTGAACCAAGGCGTCCTGCTCATTGCGGCCGTTCCACTCCTGGATAAAGACACCACTGCGGGCCTTGAACACCGGTAGATGCGCCACCAGTCGGCCCGCTAAGTCGTAGATGCGCACCTGTACCGGCCGGTCGGCGGTGACCTCGCGTAGCTTGTAGGCGATGGGCAAGGTCTCGTTGATCCCGTCGCCGTTGGGCGTGAACACCTCGGGCACCCGCACATCCACCAGCAGATCACCCCCCACCGGCGTGTTGACCGCCAGCAAGTTGCCAGCAAAGCGGAACGTGGCGTTGCCCGGATCGATGCGCTGCCGGATCTGATCGGGATCCGTGCTGCTGAACACCCAGCCGCTGAACTCGGTGCCAAAGCGCAGCACCGGCACGTCGAAGTCGACCTCGACCTGCTTGAAGCTGTCGGCGCTGCCGGTCAGCGGCGGGAAGGACACGATCAGGCGATCATCGAGCAGGTGGGGGACGAACTGGTCTAGGTCGACGGGCTGGCCATCGATGCGCACCGAGCGCACCGCGTGAACCCGGACGTGGGTGAGGATTTCCAAGCGGTCAAAGCCGGCGTTGTCGTTGTTGAGGGTGGGCAAGACCACATAGGTAAAGGGGATCGGTTCAAAGGAGGCGACCTCAATGGGCCAGATCTCGCCGACGAGGGCTTGAGCCGACAGGGTTTCGCTCAACTGCAAGGTGAGTTGATCGATGCGAGGTGCTACATGGAAGTCGGCGAAGAGCTTGATGGCGAGTTGGATGTAGCGGCTGGGACCGGGCGACAAAAGCAGGATTCCATCCTCCCAGGCGCGGGCGGGTTGGTTGGGGTTGCGTTGGCCGGCGGCAAACTCGTAGGGCGACGACCAGAAGCTCCAGTGGTCGGCATCGTAGATGGGAAGTAATTGAACGGCGATATCGATTGCGTCGTATTGGGTGCGGGTGATGGGTATGAGGTCGTCGTTGATATTGGGGGCAAAGTAGAGCAGTGGATCGGGGGTGTGGCCGGTGCGGGTGCGAATTTCGATGCGGGTGCCGGCGGGCACTTCGCCTTCCCAGCGGATTTTGCCCCAGGTGACGGCTTGGCCGAAGTCGAGGATGGGGGTGAGGTAGGTGGCCTCTTGGACGTAGCCGTCGCCGTAGATTTCGAATTCGGCGATTTCATAGTCGCGCAGGGGGAAGGCGCGCAGGGTGAGCCAGCGGACCGAGCGGACGGGGAAGCGCAGATCGACGACGGGGTCGAGATTTTCGCGGGTGGTTTTCAGCACCGTCAGTCTGGGGTCGCCATTGCGCACCCAGGTCAAGTCGCCCAGCACTGTGCGCCGCTTGCTGGTGGCCACAACGTTGCTATTGCGAGCTCCGCCGCTGCCGTAGTCGTTGGCATTGCATGAGTCATTGGCAAAGACAATCGAATTATCGCCGATGCGGATCTCGTACCAGGCGAGGAAATTGTCGAGGAAGCTGTCTTGGCCAAAGGTTTCGACGGCGGGGGTGGGAGCGCTCATGGTTTCGATCAACGGGCGGTCTTCCCGCCGGCTCAGGCGGGGATAGAAGCGGATGCGGTTGATGGGCACACCAGTTCCAAAATCGAATATCACGGAATTGCTCCAGCCATAGCCCACGCCCGGCGGCGAGCCGACCTTTTGGACAAAGGTGCGAAAGGCGGCCGTGGTCGGATCGCCGTCCAGCATCAGCTTGATCGAGGGTTGCATGTTGCCCCAGGACCAGCAACTATTGTTGTTGAGGACTCTGGAGCCGGGGATATAGGGCAAGGGGATGGTGGCCCTGCCGGCGTCCACATCGGCCCGGGTGATATTGACGCTGGGGTCAATGAGCCGAGGTTGGATCGAGGTGCCGGAAAAGTCGATTAGGGTGTCGGCTCCCACCCCAAAGGGCGCAATCCCCACCGATACTTGGCGCTCCGCTTGGCCGTCAGCAGCAAAAGCCTGGTAGACGCTTTCCCCGGCCAGGATGGCCTGCCAAGGGTTACCATCGGTCCCACCTAAGCGGTATTCCGTCCCCCCCAACACGGGCGCAGAACCCAGCAAGACGCTGCAAAAACACAGCAACACTATGCCTGCCATAACTTCCTCCTTGGTTGATTAACCAATACAAGCGTGCAGTTCAAAGGTTGCGAAGATTAAATATACACCCGAGCTGAGTGGTGTTTCAAAAAAGTTAGTTGCCATTTTTATTTTGGTCTTTTAGTCTGGATTCAGGCAATAAACTTAATTGAAAGACCACTGAGCGTTTAAAAACAAAAATTCTTCCCTGTTTTCGATTTCAATAGGCGACGGCAAAGACGCCGCGTTGGGTGTGCTGCTCCTCAGAATCGAGGGTCAATTCGTAGATATAGGTGCCGGGCTGAACCAAGGCGTCCTGCCCGTCGCGGCCGTTCCATTCTTGGATGAAGACACCACTGCGGGCTTTGAACACGGGCAGGTGCGCCACCAGCCGGCCCGCTAAGTCGTAGATGCGCACCTGTACCGGCCGGTCGGCGGTGACCTCGCGCAGCTTGTAGGTGATGGTCAAAATATCGTTGATCCTATCGCCATTGGGCGTGAACATCTGAGGCACCTGCACATCCACCAACAGATCGCCCCCTACCGGCGTGCTGACGGCCAGCAAATTCCCCGCAAAGCGGAACGTGGCGTTGCCCGGATCGATGCGCTGCCGGATCTGATCGGGATCTGTGCTGCTGAAGACCCAGCCGCTGAACTCGGTGCCAAAGCGCAGTACCGGCACGTCGAAATCGACCTCGACCTGCTTGAAGCTGTCGGCGCTGCCGGTCAGCGATGGGAAGGACACGATGAGGCGATCATCGAGCAGGTGGGGGACGAACTGATCTAGGTCTACTGGCTGCCCGTCGATGCGCACCGCGCGCACCGCGTGAACCCGGACATGGGTGAGGATTTCCAAGCGGTCAAAGCCGGCATTATCGTCGCTGAGGGTGGGCAGAACCACATACGTAAAGGGGGTGGATTCAAAGGAGGCGACCTCAATGGGCCAGATCTCACCGACGAGGGCCTGCGCCGACAGGGTCTCGCTCAACTGCAAGGTGAGTTGGTCGAGACGGGGTGCCACATTGAAGTTGGCGAAGAGCTTGATGGCGAGTTGGATGTAGCGGCTGGGACCGGGCGACAAAAGCAGCATTCCGTCCTGCCAGTCGCGGGCGGGCTGGTTGGGGTTGCGCTGGCCGGCGGCAAACTCGTAGGGCGACGACCAGAAGCTCCAGTGGTCGGCATCGTAGACGGGCAGCAGTTGAGCGGCGATATCGATTTTGGCTTGTTCGGCGCGGGTGATGGGTACGATTTCGTCGTTGATATTGGGGGCAAAGTAGAGCAGTGGATCGGGGGTGTGGCCGGTGCGGGTGCGAATCTCGATGCGGGTGCCGGCGGGCATGTCGCCTTCCCAGCGTATTTTGCCCCAGGTGACGGCTTGGCCGAAGTCGAGGATAGGGGTGAGGTAGGTGGTCTCGGGGACATAGCCGTCGCCGTAGATTTCGAATTCAGCGACTTCATAGTCGCGCAGGGGGAAGGCGCGCAGCGTGAGCCAGCGGGTCGAGCGGACGGGGAAGCGTAGATCGACGACGGGGTCGAGGTTTTCGCGGGTGGATTCCAGCACCGTCAGCAGTGGATCGCCGCTCCGCACCCACCGCAAGTCGCCCAAGACGGTGCGTCGCTTGCTCGTCGCCACAACGTCGTTGTAGCTGTAGGCGCTGTTACGGCCAGTGCCGCTGCATGGATCTGGGGCAAAGACGACCGAGTTATCGCCGGTGCGGATCTCGTACCAAGCGAGGAAATTGGCTAGGAAGCTGTCTTGGCCAAAGCGCTCGATATCCGGAGCCGGTTCCCGCAGGGACTCGATCAGTTGGCGGTCTTCGCGCTGACTTAGGCGGGGATAGAAGCGGATGCGATTGATCGGGATCGCGCCGCCAAAATCAAAGACTACAGCCCCCCGCCAAGAAAAGCCATCCCCAGGCCGGCCTCCGACCCGTTGCACAAAGGTGCGGAAGGTGGCCGTAGCGGGATTGGCGTCCAGCATTAGCTTGATCGTATTGGCATGTCCTTGCGCCTGACCGCAACTATTGGTAAGGACTCTCGAACCGGGCATATAGGGCAGGGGGATCTGGGTCTTGCTGGCGTCCACATCGGCCCGGGCGATATTGACGGAGGAGTCAATCAAACGGGGCTGGATGGCTGTGCCAGAGAAATCGACCAGCGTATCGGCCCCCGCCCCAAAGGGCGATATCCCCACCGATACTTGGCGTTCGACTTGACCATCGGCCGCAAAGGCTTGGTAGGCGCTTCCCCCGGATAGGATGGCCTGCCAAGGGTTGCCATCGGGCCCGCCCAGGCGGTATTCCGTCCCCCCCAACACGGGCACAGCACCGAGCAAGACGCTGCAAAAACAGAGCAACACGATGCCTGCCATAACGCCTTCCTTGCTGCTTCACCAATACAAGTGTGCAGTTCAAGGGTTGCGAAGAGTAAGTATACACCCAAGCTCAGCGTTTAGAAACAAAATCTCTTCCACGCTTCCAGTTTCAATAGGCGACGGCAAAGACGCCCTGTTGGGTGTGTTGCTCCTCGGAATCGAGGGTCAATTCGTAGATATAGGTGCCGGGTTGGACCAGGGCGTCCTGCCCGTCGCGGCCGTTCCACTGCTGGACAAAGACACCGCTGCGGGCCTTGAACACCGGTAGATGCGCCACCAGTCGGCCCGCCAAGTCGTAGATGCGCACCTGCACCGGCCGGTCGGCGGTGACCTCGCGCAGCTTGTAGGTGATGGTCAAGGTCTCGTTGATCCCGTCGCCGTTGGGCGTGAACACCTCGGGCACAGCCACATCCACCAGCAGATCACCCCCCACCGGCGTGTTGACGGCCAGCAAGTTGCCAGCAAAGCGGAACGTGGCGTTGCCCGGATCGATGCGTTGCCGGATCTGATCGGGATCTGTGCTGCTGAAGACCCAGCCGCTGAACTCGGTGCCAAAGCGCAGCACCGGCACGTCGAAGTCGACCTCGACCTGCTTGAAGTTGTCAGCGCTGCCGCTCAGCGGTGGGAAGGACACGATGAGGCGATCATCGAGCAGATGCGGGACGAACTGGTCTAGGTCCACTGGCTGCCCATCAAGGCGCACCGCGCGCACGGTGTGCGCCCGGATATGGGTGAGGATTTCCAAGCGGTCAAAGCCGGCGTTGTCGTCTATGAGGGTGGGTAGGACCACATAGGTAAAGGGGATCGGTTCAAAGGAGGCGACCTCAATGGGCCAGATCTCACCGACGAGGACCTGCGCCGACAGGGTTTCACTCAACTGCAGGGTGAGTTGGTCGAGGCGAGGTGCCACGTTGAAGTCGGCGAAGAGCTTGATAGCGATTTGGATGTAGCGGCTGGGACCGGGCGACAGCAGTAGGATCCCGTCCTGCCAGGCGCGGGCGGGCTGGTTGGGATTGCGTTGACCGGCGGCAAAGTCGTAGGGCGACGACCAGAAGCTCCAGTGGTCGGCATCGTAGACAGGCAGCAATTGAGCGGCTTTGTCGATTTCGTCGTATTGAGCGCGGGTGATGGGTACGATTTCGTCGTTGATATTGGGAGCGAAGTAGAGCAGCGGATCGGGGGTGTGGCCGGTGCGGGTGCGAATTTCGATGCGGGTGCCGGCGGGCACGTCGCCTTCCCAGCGTATTTTGCCCCAGGTGACGGCTTGTCCGAAGTCGAGGATGGGGGTGAGGTAGGTGGTCTCGTGGACGTAGCCGTCGCCGTAGATTTCGAATTCGGCGATTTCATAGTCGCGCAAGGGGAAGGCGCGCAGGGTGAGCCAGCGGGTCGAGCGGACGGGAAAGCGCATATCGACGACGGGGTCGAGGTTTTCGCGGGTGGATTCCAGCACCGTCAGCAGGGGATCGCCATTGCGCACCCACCGCAAGTCGCCCAAGACGGTGCGCCGTTTGCTCGTCGCCACACTGCCGTTGCGGCTGCTGGCGCCGCTACGGCCGTCGCCGCTACAGGGGTCATTGCCAAAGACGATGGAGTTATCACCAGTGCGGATCTCATACCAAGCGAGGAAGTTGGCCAAGAAGCTGTCTTCGCCAAAGCTCTCCGCCTCCGGCGTGGGTACGTCCATAGTCTGGATCAACTGGTGATCCTCTCTCCGGCTCAGGCGAGGATAGAAGCGGATGCGGTTGATGGGCACACCAGCACCAAAATCGAACACCACCGACGAGCGCCAGGTATAGCCCACGCCCGGCGGCGAGCCGACCTTTTGGACAAAGGTGCGGAAGGCGGCTGTGGTCGGATCGCCATCCAGCATTAGCTTGATCGAAGGTTGAAAATTGCCCCAGGACCAGCAACCATTGTTGTTGAGGACTCTGGAGCCGGGGATATAGGGCAAGGGGATGGTGGTCCTGCCGGCATTGACATCGGCCCGGGCGATATTGACGCTGGGGTCAATAAGCCGAGGTTGGATCGAGGTAGCAGAAAAGTCAACCAGCGTATCGGCCCCTGCCCCAAAGGGCGAAACCCCCACCGATACTTGGCGCTCGACTTGGCCGTCAGCGGCAAAGGCTTGGTAGGCGCTTTCCCCGGCTAGGATGGCCTGCCAAGGGTTGCCATCGGTCCCGCCTAGACGGTATTCCGTCCCCCCCAACACGGGCACAGCACCGAGCAAGACGCTGCAAAAACACAGCAACACTATGCCTGCCATAACGCCCTCCTTGCTGCTTCACCAATACAAACGCGCAGTTCAAAGGTTGCGAAGAGTAAGTATACACCCAAGCTCAGCGTTTAGAAACAAAATTTCTTCCACGCTTCCGATTTCAATAGGCGACGGCAAAGACGCCCTGTTGGGTGTGTTGCTCCTCGGAATCGAGGGTCAATTCGTAGATATAGGTGCCGGGTTGGACCAAGGCGTCCTGCCCGTCGCGGCCGTTCCACTCTTGGATAAAGACCCCGCTGCGGGCCTTGAACACGGGTAGGTGCGCCACCAGCCGACCCGCCAAGTCGTAGATGCGCACCTGTACCGGCCGATCGACTGTGACTTCGCGCAGCTTGTAAGCGATGGGTAAGGTCTCGTTGATCCCGTCGCCGTTGGGCGTGAACACCTCGGGCACCCGCACATCCACCAGCAAGTCACCCCCCACCGGCGTGTTGACCGCCAGCAAGTTGCCGGCAAAGCGGAACGTGGCGTTGCCCGGATCGATGCGCTGCCGGATCTGATCGGGATCCGTGCTGCTGAACACCCAACCGCTGAACTCGGTGCCGAAACGCAGCACCGGCACGTCGAAGTCGACCTCGACCTGCTTGAAGCTGTCGGCGCTGCCGGTCAGCGGCGGGAAGGACACGATGAGGCGATCATCGAGCAGGTGCGGGACGAACAGGTCTAAGTCCACTGGCTGGCCATCAAGGCGCACCGAACGCACCGCGTGCGCCCGGATATGGGTGCGGATTTCCAAGCGGTCAAAGCCGGCATTGTCGTCTATGAGGGTGGGTAGGACCACATAGGTAAAGGGGGTCGGTTCAAAGGAGGCGACCTCAATGGGCCAGATCTCACCGACGAGGGCCTGCGCCGACAGGGTCTCGCTCAACTGCAGGGTGAGTTGGTCGAGGCGAGGGGCCACGTTGAAGTCGGCGAAGAGCTTGATGGCGATTTGGATGTAGCGGCTGGGACCGGGCGACAACAGCAGGATGCCGTCCTGCCAGGCGCGGGCGGGCTGGTTGGGATTGCGCTGGCCGGCGGCAAATTCATAGGGCGACGACCAGAAGCTCCAGTGGTCGGCATCGTAGGTGGGGACTAGTCGGGCGGCGATATCGATTTTGGCGTGTTCGGCGTGGGTGATGGGTATGAGGTCGTCGTTGATATTGGGTGCGAAGTAGAGCAGCGGATCAGAGGTGTGGCCGGTGCGGGTGCGAATTTCGATGCGGGTGCCGTCGGGCACTTCGCCTTCCCAGCGGATTTTGCCCCAAGTGACGGCTTGGCCGAAGTCGAGGATGGGGGTGAGGTAGGTGGTCTCGGGGACATAGCCCTCGCCGTAGATTTCGAATTCGGCGACTTCATAGTCGCGCAAGGGGAAGGCACGCAAGGTGAGCCAGCGGGTCGACCGGGTGGGAAAGCGCAGGTCGACGACCGGGTCGAGGTTTTCATGGGTGGTTTTCAGCACCGTCAGCAATGGATCGCCGCTCCGCACCCACCGCAAGTCGCCCAAGACGGTGCGTCGCTTGCTGGTGGCCACAGCGCCTATGTCGCGCTTGGAGCTGTCAAAGAGGAAGGTGCTGGTGCCGCTGCATGGATCTGGGGCAAAGACGACCGAATTGTCGCCGGTGCGGATCTCGTACCAAGCGAGGAAATTGTCGAGGAAGCTGTCTTGGCCAAAGCGCTCGATATCTGGAGCCGGTTCCCGCAGGGATTCGATCAGTTGGCGATCTTCGCGCTGACTCAGGCGAGGATAGAAGCGGATGCGATTGATCGGGATTGCGCCGCCAAAATCAAAGACCACGGCCCCCCGCCAGGTAAAGCCATCGCCAGGCCGGCCCCCGGCCCGTTGCACAAAGGTGCGAAAAGTGGCCGTAGCGGGATCGCCGTCCAGCATTAGCTTGATCGTATTGGCGTGTAATTGCGCCTGACCGCAATTATTAGTAAGGACTCTCGAACTGGGCATATAGGGCAGGGGGATCTGGGTCTTGCTGGCGTCCACATCGGCCCGGGCGATATTGACGGAGGAGTCAATCAAACGGGGTTGGATCGCTGTGCCGGAGAAATCGACCAGCGTGTCGGCTCCCGCGCCAAAGGGCGATATCCCCACCGGTACTTGTCGCAGTGGCTGGCCGTCGGCATCCCGGATCTGGAAGAAGCTCTCTGCGGTCAGGGCCGCCTGCCAATCGTTGCCGTTAATCCCGCCCAGACGGTATTCGGTTGCACCAAATACGTGCGCAGCACTGAGCAGCATAGCAAAAACGAAAAAGGACAGAAGCCCTGCCATGGCGCGCTCCTTGTCTTGGTCGGACGGAAGTAGGGGAAAAACAGGGATGGATTAAGCCGCTTCCCCTAGGGGAAAATATAGATTGTAACCTCTGTACACCACAGCGGGTGCTGGCAATCCGCTTTTGGGCGGACCGCCTCTAAGGGCTTCTCAAGCTTCTAACGCCCCCTTTGGGCATCGGTCGGGCGACCTTCTGCTGTGGATGCTATTCGAGCACGCGCTCGCTCCAACATGCGACCGATGCGGGTTGTGTCCGCGATTTGTTCCCACTCCACCACGGCTTCGTGGTAGCGCTCTAACTGGAAATATGCCTGGCCCAAGGCACCGCGAATCTCGGCGTCATCTGGTGAGTAGATCGCTGCTTTATGCAAATAGCCGAGGGCACCCTGGGGATCATTGCGGCGCAAGCAGAGGAGGCCAAGGCCGTACAGACCAAGCGCACTTTGCGGTGCTCGGTCTACCATCCCTTGGTAGTGCGTCGCAGCCCGATCCAGCCTTCCTTGCGCCATATACGCCAGACCTAGATCTAAAAGGGCCTTTTCGTTTTGCGGCTCACGGTCAATCTGGGACTGCAGGGATTCGACGCGTTGCTCGAGTCGGCGATACCGTGCAAACCGTTTGTTTGCTTCCTCAGCCGCTTTTTCATTGCCTTGCCTTGCGTAAAGCTGGGCCAATGCCAACAGCGGCTCGGGTTCCCAAGGTGCCCACCTTGTGGCGTTGCCAAAAGCATTTGCCGCCTCGGTCAAACGATTACTTTGCGCATAGGCCCGACCCAGCCAGAAGTACGCCTCCCAATCCTGTGCCCGCAATCTGGCGACCCGCGCAAAAGCTCGGATAGCTGACTCGGGCCGATCCAAGTCCATATAGACTTTGCCGAGCACGAGAAAGCTCTCCGCCGAGGATGAATCGCGGCGGGCCGCCTCTTCCACATATGAAAGCGCCTCATCGGCAGCACCCATGCCGGCATAGAGCAATGTGCCCATGCCCAGGTTGGCCAGCTTATGGGTCGGATCCAAGGCCAAGGCCCGATAGAAGGCGGCGTGGGCTTCACCGTAGTGTCCGGCCTGATAGTATTGGTTCCCAAGGGCCGCGAAATCCGCAGCGCTCCAGTTCGATGTCTGTGACAAAGCGATAGGATATTCGCTCTGGGGCGGGGGAATAGCCGGTCCTTGCTCGAAGCCATCGCGGCCCTCGTGTACTTTGAGGTAGCGCCGCACTGGCGGTGCAGCAATTGTTTGACGGGAGCCCGATGGCCAGTGTATTTCGACTCGATCTACGGTTTGGTTCGCACCTAGTCCTATCAACACACGAGGATCGTGTTGGCTTTGAAAACCATAACCCCGGAACACTTCTCTCATTTGCACCTGATCAGCGGTAAAAATCCAGATCCTGGTGCCGATGCCATCCCGGTTGCTGATATGCCCCACCAGTTCAAGACCCAGCCAGTTATTGAAGTTTCCTCCTTCGTTGCGCAACAGGGTTGGTGCTGCGTTGTGATTTACTACGGCCAGATCGAGGTCGCCATCGTTGTCGTAGTCACCTTGGGCCGCCGCACGACTGGCCGCTTCGAGCTGCCAAGCTGCTCCGGCCCGGCGACCCACTTCTATAAAGCGCCCGTGCTGATTTTGATAGAGCAGGTTGCGCTGTCGGTAGGTCAATCCCGAAGCATGTACTCCCAACTGTGGATAAACGTGGCCGTTAATTACATATAGGTCCAGCCAGCCATCGTTGTCGTAATCCCAGAAAGCGGTCGCCCAACCCAGATAAGGCCGATCGCCGGCACTCAAGCCGGTGGCGTGCGAAACATCGACAAAGCACATGGAGTCAATCGTCGTCGGGGCTTGGTTCTGGTACAGGGTATTGTAGTCTTCGGAGAAATTGGTCACAAACAAATCGAGGTCGCCATCGTTGTCATAATCGCCGCTGTGGACCCCCATGCCGGCCTGGGGCCGCCCGCTCTCGCTATAGGCTGCCCCGGCCGCTTGGCCGATTTCGCTGAAGTACCAGTCGCCGTCGTTGCGCAAAATCATATTGGGCTCGCTGTCGTTGGCAACGTACATATCCAGGTCGCCGTCGTTATCGAAGTCGCCAAACGCAACGCCCAAACCGGCATAGCTCCACTGGTCTAGGCCGCTGCTTGCACTCATATCGGCGAAGGTGCCGTCGCCTCTGTTGCGATAGAGTACATCGGCTTGGGCTGGAACCCCCTGTGGGCCGCACGGTACGGCCAGCCCCTTGTATTGGCAAGGTTGGCCGTCCTTGGGGGGATGGTCTAGGTCGATGTGGAGGTAGTTGGTCACGTAGAGGTCCAGCCAGCCGTCGCCATCTAAATCGGCAAAAGCCGCACTGGTGCCCCAACCGGGGTGGTCCACTCCGGCCTGGGCGGCGATTTCGTCAAAGGTGCTGTCGCCGTTATTGCGGTACAACAGATTGGGACCCCAATAGGTCACCAATAGGTCGGTATCGCCATCGTTGTCGATATCGCCAGTAGCGCAACCCATGCCCCAACCCTTGGATAGCAGGCCGCTTTGACGGGTTACTTCGCGGAAGTGTCTTTGGGTGCTGGGGTCGGGTTCGTTGTGGAAGAGGCGGTTGGTCGCTTGTGGCGGATCAGCGTCTAGCAAGGTGCCGTTGACGAAGAAGAGGTCCAGCCACCCATCGTCATCGTAGTCGAGGAAGGCCGCGCCGGTACCCGTGGTTTCCATCAAAAGCCTCGGGTCGTCGTGCCCCGAGAGATTGACGAAATCTAGGCCGACTTGGGCCGCCACATCGGCGAATAACACGGGGTGGTTCTCCTCGACCGTACTCGTTGGGGACAGGTGAGCGGGGGATTGGACCGAGGCCGACTGCGGCTGTTCCGCAGGGGCGCATCCAACCACCAGAATTGCGCTAATCAGAGCGCAGCCAAGCAGTGCCCTAGACACATTGCCACCTATGGATTCAAATTGTCGAAACTGACTGCCCCACGGAACTGCCAACGAACTAATGCCTAGGAAGCCACTCAATGGCGACGAGGGATTCGACCCGGCTAAATTCCTCGTCGCCGGTCACGAGAGGGACGCCCTTGGTCTGGGCCAGAGCGGCGGCGAAGGCATCGGCATAGGAGAGCGGGAAACGGGCCTTGATATGGGCGGCAGACAAAGTATGGGCGCGGTCGGCGAGGACCATGTCCACCGGCAATTGCTCCACAGCCGCTAGGACATTGCGGCTGTGGGCCAAGCCCCGTTCACGCTCAGTGATATAGAGGACTTCTCCCAAATTGACGATGGACATCCACAGGCGGCTTGGGCCTGTTTCTGTCTGGCTGAGCAGGGATTTAACCTGAAGGGCACCCGCTTCATTCTCCAGATAGGCTAAAAGCGCGTAACTATCGAGCACGCGGTCTCCGGGGTCATTCAAGCCGACGGTCCTCAGCGCGCTGGGAAAGCAGGGCTTCCACTAGGGATGTTGGCCCCGCGAGCATCCCTTGGGCTTCTTCGATGGGATCGCCAAGGGCGGGCACGAGGGCCAAGCCGCCGCCGTAATCGACAATGCGCACTTGGTCGCCGGGCTGTAGGCGGTATTTCTTGCGCAGCGGTGCCGGAATGACGACCCAGCCTTTGGCCGATATGCGGGCCGATGCCATGATTCTCCGTTCTGTTAGGTTAATCCATCGATAGCGGGATATGGATGTTATACATTTCACAAAAAAGTATAACAAACGACGGGTAGAGTCAATGAGTGCAGTTGTTGAGCGAGGCAGCATGGCCCGCTACATTTATATAGTTTTTTTGCGGATGCGGCTACTGAACTTGGGGGTCTCCCTACCAGTGGACGGCTCGTTCGCTACGGCCCTAGTGTGAGAATTCATGTTGACCTTTTTGCTGATGCTGGTCATTATGAGCATGGCGACCGATTTTCGCGCCGTGGGGCCAGCGGCCGGTCTAGCTATTGGCGGCACCGTGGGACTGGAGGCCATGTTCGCTGGGCCGTTGTGTGGGTCCTCGATGAATCCAGCCCGCAGCTTAGGCCCGGCCCTAGCAGCCGGCGCGCTGTTCTACGAATTCATTCGCTGCCAAGCGCCCACCGACCAAGAAGTGAAGGGCTGTTGCTGAACTCAGCCCATCTCTGCTGGATTAAACCCTGTGGATTTCAACTGAGAGAGGAGGTGCGCGATGTCGAGTGAAGCGAGGAAGGTCTACGACGAGGCGATTGTCATAGATGGTCTGAACGTCAGCAACTGGGAGAGCGACGCGGTGTTCGAGCGTTTGCGAGCCGGCAATATCACCGCTATCAACGCCACGGTGGCAACGTGGGAAAATTTTGTGCAGACCATGGCGCACCTGGCGGCGTGGATGCGGCGTTTTCGCGAGCGCCACGACATCGTGCAGGTGAAGGAGACGGCCGACATTCACGCCGCCAAAGCGCTCGGCAAGACCGGGATCATCCTCAGTTTTCAGAACGCCTCGCCCATCGAGAACGAATTGGATCGCCTGGGGCTTTTCCTCGCCCTCGGGGTGCGGGTGATTCAACTGACTTATCACGAGACCAATCTGCTGGGCAGCGGCTGTTGGGAGCGGAACGATTGTGGCCTGAGCAACTTCGGCGTCGATGCGGTGCGCGAGATGAACCGGCTCGGCATTGTCATCGACTTGTCGCACGTTGGTCCGAAGACGACGATGGATGCCATTGAGATGTCCGAGCAGCCGGTTGCGATCACCCATGCCAATGCCCGCAGTTTTTGCGGCCATCCGCGCAACAAGGAAGAAGAGGCGCTCAAGCTCCTCGCCGAAAAGGGGGGCGTCGTGGGTGCCACGTCCTTTGCCAACTTTCTTCCCAAGGGATTCGATTCGACGGTCGAGGATTTCGTCGATGCCATCGACGACATGGTGGAGCGGATCGGTCTCGATCACGTGGCCATCGGCACTGATTCCACCCACGATCAGCCGCTCGAATTCTGGCATTACATCGTATCGCAGCAGGGCACGAAATTTCCCTCGACCTTTGCCGATGGGTCGGTGCCGTACACGGAGCTGAGTTTTCAACCAAAGGGGATCGACAGCCCGGCGGAGTTCCCCAACCTGGCGGAGGCGCTCGCCAATCGCGGGTACAGGGCCGAGGAGATCACCAAGCTGTTGGGCGGAAACTGGATGAGTCTCTTCGAGCGGGTGTGGAATGTCTGAAGGAGGGAGGGCACGGGAGGACAGTGACTGATTCGATCAACGGGCATTTGCTGGCCATCGACATAGGCGGCACCTTCACCGATCTGGTGCTGCTCGATCCGTCTGCCGACGCGCTGGTGGCCAGCAAGGTCCTCACCACGTATCCCGATCCCTCCGCCGGCGTGCTGGCAGGGGTGCAAGACCTGTTCGAGGAGTGGCAGGTGGAGGCCGGCTCCGTGGGGCGGACCGTGCACGGCACCACGCTGATTACCAATGCCCTCATCGAGCGCAAGGGGAGCCGCACGGGCTTGATTACCACGGCCGGCTTTCGCGACGCGCTGGAAATCGGACGCGAGGGCCGCTACGATATATACGACCTGTTCCTCGAGCGGCCCGCGCCTCTGGTCGAGCGCCGCTGGCGGCGGGAAGTGGCGGAGCGGGTGGATGCGAGCGGGGCGGTGTTGACGCCCCTCGACGAAGAGGCCGTGCGGCAAGCCTGCGCCTTTTTCCGGGCCGAAGGGGTCGAGGCCGTGGCCATCGTCTTTTTGCACGGGTACCTGAATTCCGCACACGAGCAGCGCGCCCGGGCCCTAGTGCGCCGGCAGTTGCCCGATGTGGCGGTGGCTGTATCCCACCAGGTAGCGCCGGAATTCCGCGAGTACGAACGCACCTCGACCACGGTGGCCAATGCCTATGTCCAGCCCTTGGCCGCGCGCTACCTGAAGGGCCTGGAAGAGGGATTGGGCGCCAGTGGCGTGCGGGTGCCGCTGCACATCATGCTGTCCAACGGCGGTTCGTGCTCGGTGGACACGGCCGCTGAATTTCCCGTGCGGCTGGTGGAATCGGGCCCCTGCGGCGGTGCCCTGGCAGCGGCATACTGGGGCAAAATCGCCGGGCGGCGAGAAGTCTTGGCCTTTGATATGGGCGGTACCACGGCCAAGGCCATCCTCACCGCGGGTGGCGATTTTGCCTTGGCCTCGGAATCGGAAGTGGCGCGGGTATACCGCTTCAAGAAGGGGAGCGGCCTGCCCCTGCTGGTGCCGGTGATGGACATGATTGAAATAGGGGCCGGCGGCGGCAGCATCGCCCGGCTGAGCGATATGGGCCTGCCCGTGGTGGGCCCGGAAAGCGCCGGGGCCGACCCGGGGCCAGCCTGCTATGGGCGGGGCGGGACCCGGCCCACCGTGACGGATGCGGATCTGGTCCTGGGCCTGCTCAACGCGGACTATTTCCTGGGTGGGAGCATGGTCCTGGACCCGGAGGCCGCGCAGCGGGCCGTGGCGGATTGGGGAGCGGCCCTGGATATGAGCCTTGAGCGCGCGGCTTGGGGGATCCACCAGCTAGTGGACGAGAATATGGCCAATGCCGTCCGCGTGCACGCGGCCGAGCGCGGCCTCGACATCCGCTCGCACACGCTGGTGGCAACCGGGGGCGCCGGGCCCGTGCACGCCTGCGGCCTAGCACAGCGGCTGGGTCTCGACGCGGTCATCGTGCCCCCGGCGGCTGGCGTGGGATCGGCCTTTGGCTTGATGCTAGCGCCGATTTTGTTCGACTTTGTGCGCACGTACGTGGTGCGTCTCGAAGACCTCGACATCGATGAGCTGGGCAATTTGCTGCGCGCCCTCGAAGCGGAGGGCCGCGGCATTGTCGAGGCCGCGGGGGTGACCGCGGCCGATATCGAGGTGCGGCGCAGCGCTGATATGCGCTATGTGGGACAGGGCTTTGAGATTCGGGTGGAGTTGCCGGATGTCCCCTTTGACGAGCGGATGGCATCCCGTATTGAAGAGGCTTTCGAAGCCGATTACCAGCGTCTGTACGGCCGTCTGTGCGCTGGCGTGCCCATCGAGTCAGTGCACTGGCGGGTCGCGGTCACCGGCCCGCGGCCCCGGCCGGGGCGCGTCGAGATTCGCCGGGACCGGTCCGCTGGCAAGGCCGGGGCTTTGAAGGGCCACCGAGGGGTCGTTTTTGCCGCGGGTGAAGGTGCCCGAGATGTGCCGGTGTACGATCGCTACCTCTTGGAGGAGGGTTTCAGTATAGAGGGGCCGGCCATCATTGAAGAGGCCGAATCCACGACCGTGGTGCGGCCGGACTGGCAGTGCCGCGTCGGCGAGAATGGAGAGCTGTTGCTGGCGCGGCCGGGCTAGGCCGCATGTACCGTCGATATAGGTCAATGCCATGAATGACGCCCAGATTGATCCCATTGCGCTGGAAGTACTGTGGAACCGGCTCATTTCCATTGTCGACGAACAGGCCGCGGTGCTGATGCACGCCTCCTTTACCACGGTGGTGCGCGAGGCCGGCGATCTGTCGGCCGGAGTCTTTGACGCCGAGGGCAATATGCTGGCCCAGGCCGTGACCGGCACCCCCGGCCACATCAATACCATGGCCAATTGCGTCCGCGACTTTGTCCGCGCCCATCCGCTCGCTTCCCTCGAGCCCGGCGACAGCCTGCTGACCAACGACCCCTGGCTGTGCTCGGGGCATCTGCACGATATCACGGTGGTGACGCCGGTGTTTTATCGGGGCCGCGGCATTGGCTGGTTCGCCAATACCTGCCACGCCATCGACATTGGCGGGCGCACCCTGGGGGCGGACGCCCGCGAAGTATTCGAAGAGGGCCTCCACATCCCCATGATGAAACTGTTCCGCGGCGGGCAGATCAACCGAGATTTGATCGCCATTGTCAAAGCCAACGTGCGCGAGCCGGACCAGGTGGTGGGGGATCTGTACGCCCAGCAGGCGGGCAATGACGTGGGGGGCGCCAAGTTGGTCGAGATGATGGAGGAGTGCGATCTCGACGATCTCGAGGAGCTGTCGACGCTCATTCTCACCCGCACGGAAGAAGCCCTGCGCAGCGCCATTGCCAAAATTCCCGATGGGGTGTACCGCGACGAGGTGAGCATTGACGGTTTTGACGCGCCCTTGACCATCCGCGCCAGCGTCGCCGTGCGGGGCAGCGATCTGCTGGTCGACTACGCCGGCACTTCGCCCCAGATCGACCGGGGCATCAACGTGGTGTTCAACTACACCCATGCGTACACCACGTATCCGTTGATCTGCGCCATTGGTCCGGCCGTGCCCAACAACGAGGGCAGTTTTCGCCCGGTCGCGGTAAAGGCCCCCGAAGGCTCCATCCTCAACTGCACTTTTCCGGCCGCGGTGGGCGCGCGCCATCTGGTGGGCCACTTTCTCTCGCAGGTCATATTCGGGGCACTGGCCCAGGCCCTGCCGGAGCGCGTCATCGCCGATGGTTCGGCCGGGTTGTGGAACAGCCAGTTCGAGGGCCGCGATCGGGATGGCCGGGTATTCGCCTATATCTTCTTTTCCGCCGGCGGCATGGGTGCCCGGCCCGGCGCTGACGGGCTTTCCGCCACGGCCTTCCCCAGCGGCATCCGCGGCGTGCCGGCCGAGGCCATCGAGGCCGTATCGCCGATCCTCATACACCGGCGGGCCCTGCGCCCCGATTCGGGCGGGGCCGGGAAATTCCGGGGCGGTCTGGGGCAGGAGATGGTCCTGGAGGTGCGCGGCGAGGGGCCGGCTTTGCACTCGTGCATGTACGACCGGACCATTCACCCGGCCAGGGGCTTCCACGGCGGCCTGGACGGGGCCACGGGCGAGTTGTTTTTGCAGGAGGGAGAGCCGCTGCATCCCAAATCCAAGTACTTGCTGCGGCCCGGTGAATCGGTCACCCTGAGGCTGCCGGGTGGGGGTGGGTACGGGCCGGCCCGGCAGCGCGAGCCGCACAGGGTGCTGGAGGACGTGCGCCAGGAACTGGTTTCGGTCGAGGCGGCCAAGGCCCTGTACGGCGTGGTTATCGATACCGGGACTTGGACTGTGGACGAAGCGGGTACCGCGGCTCTGCGCAAGGCCAAAGCCTAGCCCTTGGGTATTTCAAGGTGCCTAGGGCACCTCACAGGCCCGCCGGATAAGTACCGTATTTGACCACGATCTCCACATCCTCGACCACGACCCCGCCGTGCAGATTGGCCGGCCGCTCCAGCAGCGTCAATTCCAGCAGGTTGTCTCCTCGTCTTGGCCGCACCTTTTCCAGGTGGAATTCCAGCCATTGCCCGGTGTACGGATCGACCTGGCGGGCGCTCGAGCGCCGGCACACTTCCCCTGCGAGAGATTCGCCGTTCAGCGCCACCTCGAGGCGATCCGCCCCGACCAGGTCGGCGATATTGAGCCTGAGCACCATGCTCTGGACCTGGAGATTTTGGGGGTCGTCGGCCACGGAGAAGGGGATTGAGAAGGCTTTGCCCAAATCGTCGCGGTCGATCTGGATCGGCAGCAGGGCCTCGTACCCGAGCACGTGCTCGGACTCGGGCTTGCGGCAGAGAAAGTAGTGTTTGTCGCCTTCCTCAGTCAGATCGCGGTGGCCCAGTTCCGTGAGGGTGTTGCGCTCGGCTTCTCCGAGGGGCCAGGCCATGAACCAGGTGTAGAGCCCATCGACCTCCTTGGCCTGGAAATTCGCCGCAGCGGCCCGCATCATGGCCGGGGTGGCATTGGACACGGTGTGAAATCTGCGGTTTTCTTCGGTGTAATAAGGCTGCAACATGGCGTACACGGATACCTCATGGGCGTGGGCGGCCCGCACCAGCCAGTCGATGGGCATTTGGGAATCGAGGACGAAATAGGCGTACACCAGGGGCACCACATAGTCGACCAGGCCCTCCTCCAGCCAAGTGCGCACATCCAAGCCCGTGCGGCGGTTCAAGGCCTCGGTGGGATAGATCCGCGCCCCGAGCTGGCCCGGTTGCCCGGGCCGCTGCCGCACGGTCTGGGAAATCTGGCGGACGTACTCGGTCATCAGCGGGGTGTACTCCTCCACATCCTCGGGCTTGAGCCAGTGAGAAGTGCCGGCCGGGGCCGCGGCAAAGTCCAGCTCCACCCCCTCCACCGGGTACTGGGTGGCCAGCTCTTCCAGCACGCCTAGCTGGTGCTCGCGCACTTCCCGGTGGACGTACCCCCGCCCGCCTCCGGACAGGGTGTACTTGCCGTCCAGTCCCGGGAAATCGCCCATGCGCAAACTGGCGAAAAAATCCATGCCCTGCTCGTGGGCCCGGTCGACCAGCACTTGCAGTGGATCCAGTCCCCGGTCGATCAGGCTCTGCATGTTCTCCCACACCCGCCAGTACGCCGCCATGGCAAAGGAATTTAGGCCGGTGCCGAAACGCCGTCCCTTGTCCGAGGGATAGAACAGGCCATCGCCCCGGGACACGCCGTAGATGAAGGTATCCACGGCCGTGCCGGCAACTTCGTCTATGGGCCTCCAGGCATCTTCCAAGCGCATGGGTGGCTCAAAGACGAACAGGTAGTAGTGGCGCGCATCGTTGAAGTAGATGGTTCTCGGGCGTCGCATGTTCGCCTCCTCGCGTTTCACCGCTCGGGTTCGGGGCGCACCGGGAAGTTTGAGAGGGCTTCCCCGAGTGGGCGGTCTTTTTTATTTGTGGTACAATCACTTCGTAGTTTTAATTTAGGTAAAATTGAGGTTGGATAAAATGATGCAAACCGAATTTTCCTCAAGCGGCTAATACACCACCGAGATGAGCCCATTGCGCTCTTCCCGCCCCTCGTCCGCGTCCAATTGCACCTGATACATGTAGAAGCCCGGCGCCACCACGCGCTCGTCCTCGCCCCGGCCGTCCCATGCCCGGCCATGACGCCCGCTGCGGTCCCGGCCCTGGTAGACCTGCCGCACCCGGCGGCCCGACAGATCGAGTATGGCCACCTCCACCGCGCCGGCCTCCGTCAGTTTCAGCACGGTGTACTCGATGTGTACTTGGTCGTTGATGCCATCCCCATTGGGGGTGACCACCGGCGGGTGAACCCCCACTTGGCGCAGCAGTCCACCTCCAAGCTGGATGCCTACCCACAGCTGCGTGCTGTCCAGCCGGAAGGTCGCGTCCTCCGCCTCCACCAACTGCCCCACTTCAAGCGGCCGTTCCGAGTCGAACACCTGCCCCTGGAACATGGTGCCGAAGTAGTAGACCTGCGCCCGGAAAAATACCTCCACCAGCTTGCGGTTGTCGGTCGGTCCCATCCGCGGCAGTCCCACTACCAGATGCTGGTCTTGCACGCTTAGCAAATCAATGTCGGCGCGTTCCTGGTTGATCCACACCGAGTCCAGGCCGGTGAACTTCCCCGAGGTCTCCAGCACCAGCTGGTCGAACCCGGTCGTCTCCGGCCCCAGCTCCGGCCGCAAGGCATAGACGAACGATGTCACCGCGGCCGGCTCCACTTCCACTGGCCAGATCTCTCCCACCACTGGGCCACTCACCGGCGGCTGCGATACCCTGAACTCCATCATCTCGAGTCCGCCGCCGTGCAGTCCCTTGGGCACGAACTCCACTTGCAGCTGCAGGAACCGCCGCGGGCTCGACGAGACCATAGCCGTAGCGGCGCTGTCGGCGAAATCGTAGACCCCCGACCAGGCGCTCCAGTGGTCCAGGTCGGGGGTGATGTCGCTCCGGCCGGACGACAGACTCTCGTAGGCCGTGCGAGTCAAGGGCTGGCCCTGCTCATCGAGGAAAGTCCGCTCGTCACCACGGCCGGTGAAGCGCCAGTAGCGGTTGGGGTCCTCGTCCAGGCCACTGCGGGTGCTGATCTTGACCCGGGCGTCGCGGTCCCGGAAGCCGATCCAGCGCAGCGGCCCCAGGGTCGAGCCCCCCCCAGATCCAGCACCGCGGAGCGGTACGTCGCTTCCGGCACGTAGCCGTCGCCGTAGACTTCGAACTCGGCGATCTCCCAAAAGCCCGGCGAGCGCACGTGCAACAGAAGCTGGGCGAGGTTGCGGCGAGGGAAGGTGAAATCGACGACCTGGTTCCGATTGGCCGTCTCCGACCTGAGCACTTTGGTAGCTTCGCCGGGAAAGAGCCTTGGCGTCAAGGGCCCGACCACGGCCATCACAGAGAATTCCTCGGCATACCGTTCCGGGAACCGGGGGTCCGGATACATTCGCACCCTGTTTATCGGAAAGCGCGTCCCCAGGTCGAAGAGGACCCTCGAGCTTGCGGTGCGGGGGTATCGCTCCAGACCTTTGCCGGCATCGCGCAGGTTAAATGTGGTTGCTGGGTCGCCGTCAGTCATGGCGTCGAGCAGTTCAAACTTGAAATAGGCATCACCTGAGATCGTGAAGCCGACGGCACCCCCACCCCTGGCCAGGGCGCCGAGCATCACGTTGTCATCCGGTGTAATCAGCAACGGTTCGATTTGCTCCCCCTCTGTCGTCAGCCCTTGCACCTGCCCGTCGAAGCCCTGGGCGGCTCCCTCCCAACTCAGCGGCACGAATTCCACCCCCTCCATGCCCGCTTCCGGGGGCGGGTCCATATCGGAGCCACCGATCCGATAGATGGTCAGGCCCCCACCCGAGTCCGGAACCAGCAGATTCGCGGCCAGCGCAACCAAAAAGAAAGTCACTGTGAAGCTACGCATACAGCGAGTGCTCCCGCGATCCAGAAGACCACATTAGCCCACCTCATCCGGATTGAACCACTGCTCCCAGGTGGGGGCGATGTACCCGGGCACCCCGTGCAACTCTATATCGGGATCCACCTGCACGGTGCGCCGGTTGTGCGCCCCCTGCCCGAGCAGGCGGGTGGCGCTGCCCACCGACAGCTTCAAAAACCACACCTTGCCATCCAGCCCCGCCGGCACTGGCACCACGGCTTCCCGCGGCGTGCCCCCGTGCGCGTACAAGACCTGCGCGATCCGGTCCGGTCCGTGCACCTCGACGTGCAACACGTGGTTGGGATCGGCCAGGTCGACCCGCACCCGGAATTCCCTGGTGCCCTTGGGCACGCCGAAGAACCAGTGCCGTCCCAGGGCCAGCATCAGCGAGAACCGCGCCCCTCCGTCGGCAGTGGGATTGCCCGCCAGTACCATCCCCATGGTCGGTTCGCTCCAGCCGTACCAACGGGCGGCGTCTACCTCCACCTTGTACACGCCCGCGCCCGCGGCAGGTACGCTGATCAGCGCTGGCTCTGGTGGGGATTTGTGGGTGAACGAGCCCTCGGCTTGGCCTAGTGCCTGGCCTTGGGGCCCGCTGGCCCGGAACTGCACGGGGATGTACTGGTCCTCCGGGATAATGTAGCCCGTGGCGCAAAAGTCGAAGGGGCGGTTTTCCGGGTTGTGTAAGTAAACCGCGTGCGCCCCGCGCATGCCGGTATCGGTATCGCCCAAGAGCGGACTGGGCGCGCAGAAGGTCTCGCTGGTGCGCTGCGAGGGCCCGACGTGAAAGTCGTATTGCACCACCGGGGCCGACCGGCCGGTCTGCGGGTTGAACCACTGTTCGGGCATAGAAGATAAGTAGGTGGGCACTCCATTGAGCAAGACCTGCATCGGGCTATAGCAGTGGCCGTCGCCGCCGCACAGCCAGATGGACCAGAAGCGGCCGGTGCTGCCCGGATCGGTCTCGATGTGCATGACGTGCATTTCCGGTTCTTGGTTGACGATATCCCAGGCCGGCGTCATGTTGAAGCGCTCGGTAAAGGACGCCCCCCACGGCCGCGGCCGGCTGCCGAAATGGGCGGCCACCGGCTGGCCTCGGGGGGTAAAGACCACCAAGCCCGAGTCCTGGCGGTGGGCTCCCCCGTGCCGGCTGCCGATCTGGAATTCGTTCACTCCCTCCGGCACGAAAAAGTACCAGCGCCGTGGCACCGTGACGGTGTGCATGTCGAAGGTCTCCTGACGCCCTTTTCGCTGCTCCCAGTCGCCGCAGTCGATCACCATCTGCTCTAGGGTACACTCGAACCACATCAGGTGATAGCCCAGGCCCTCAATGCGGACGGCATACACTCCTTTTGGGCCGGCCGGGATCTGTACGGTCACGCTCTCCTCTTCGCCCGCGATCTGGCCGCGGGCCACTTCCTTGCCTTCGGGGCCGAAGAGGCTCACTTGGCCATCGCCTTCCCAGCGGGTGGGCCACATGTAGCGGTGCGCGGTGAAGGCGAAGGCGCGGCCGTCGGGGTTGTTGAGATAGATCGCGCGAAAGGTGCTGATGAAGTGCCCGGCATCGCCGAGGATGGATAGATTGCGGGTGGGATTGGTCGTCATGAGAAACCTTTCGTGGAGAATGTCGGCTGGAGGCGACAAAGTAGACGAATGTTCGAGAATTCACGCTGGACCCTCTTTTACTTGCCTGCGAAGAAACTTGGAACTGCGGGGAGTCCGTCACAGTACCTGTCGCATCACCACGCAACAGAGATTAGGCCGCTGCGTTGCTCGGCGTCTGCGTCGGTGTCCACCCGCACCCGATAGAAATACATCCCCGGTACCACCATCTGGCCGTCGTCCCGCAGACCGTCCCACGGTTGCGCATACTGTCCACTGCTATCCCGACCCCGGAACAGCGCGCGCACCCGGCGACCCGCCAGATCGAATATATCTACCTTCACGTCTCCGGCCCCTGCCAGTTTTAGCAAGGTATACTCGATGTGCGCCACATCGTTGACCCCGTCTCCATTGGGAGTAAGGGCTGTGGGACGCACCCCAACCGAATGGAGCACATCACCTCGAAGGGCGATATCGACTGAAACCTGGTTGCCATCCAGCCGAAAGGTGGCATCTCCCTCCTCAACGGGCTGTCCTAGTCCCAACTCCAGCTCTAGAGGACGGTCTGAATCGAATAACTCGCCGGTGAATTCGGTGCCCATGCGGAATACTCGGGCCTTGAAGAATACCTCCACGGGCCTGTTGCTGTCCACCTGACCCTGCAGGCGGGGTAGATCGATCACGGCGCGATGGGTTTCCACCACGACCTCTGTCCGGGCTCTCAGATCTCCGATGTGCACCGAGTCGATTTCGACAAACTCACCTGGTGTGCGCAAGACTAGGCGGTCGAAGCCGCTTTCCAGCGGGCCTAGGGTTGACCGCATCGCATAGACAAACGAGGCCACCTCGCCAGGCTTCACCTGTAGCGGCCAGATCTCCGCCACAGGGCGGCCGGCCGCCTGCGGCTGCGACACCCAGAACTCTATAAAGTCCACTGCGGCCCCATCCAGACCCGAGGGCACGAAGTTCACATCTAGCTGCAGGAACTGGCCGAGTGGAGGCAGAGAAAGGACGGTGCCCGCACCCTTCTCGAGCGCGAACCCGAACCAGTTGCTCCAGTGGTCCAGGTCCGTGGTGATGCCGCCCTTGCCGCCCTGGAGGTTGTTGTAGCCGGCCAGCGTCAGGGGCTGCCCGTCGTCGTTGCGGAAGCTCTTTTCCTCGCCGCGGCCGGTGAAGCGCCAGTAGCGGTTGGGATCTTCGTCGCTGCCACTGCGAGTGCGGAGGGTAACCCGAGCTCTGCCTTGGCGAAATCCGGACCAGCGGATCCGCGCCAAACTGCCCGGCGCTTGCAGGTCGAATACCTGTGACGTGTAGTTCGCCTCCGGGACGTAGCCCTCTCCGTAGACTTCGAATTCGGCGATCTCCCACGGGTGGCTGGGGACATATCCCTGTCCAGACCGCCAGTTGTCTATCCTCATGCGGAACCATTCGACGACCCGGGTCGGGAACTCAATCTCGACCATCGGCCAGATGTTTTCCTGCCTCGGTTCCACAAGGGCAACGGTTTCCCATGCATATCCCGAAGGATGGGTCGGATCGGGCGAGTAGGCCAAGAGCTGAAAGGTTTTCATAATCCCTTCCGGTATCACAGGATAGAAGCGCACCCGGTTCACCGGAAAGCGTCCCCCCAAGCGCACGATGTACTGCGCGTCGAGGCGGAGACTGCTCAAGGCGGCAGCCACGACGCCGGTTGCAGGATCGCCGTCAATTGACCAGTCGATGAAATCTTGTCTAATCTCCACATAGTCCGTTTTAGTGAAAAAGGCACCGCCCCCTCGTTCAAGGGCTTTGAGGGACAGGTTGTCCTGCGGCGAGACTAGCAAAGGCGCGATCCGGCCGTCGGTGGTGTCTAGGTTGTCCATTCCTCCTCCGAAGCCCTGGGCAAAGTCTGCCCAGCTCAGGCGGACAAGCGCTACATCTTCGAGTTCGGCGGCGTCAGGCAGCGGCAGATCTTCACCACCGATCCGATATATGGTCAAGCTCCCAGCAAGACCTGGAAGCAGCAACAGGAGCAAAAGAGCGCGCATCATTGTTGTCTGCTTTCCCCATTTGTTGCAAAACCTTGGTATGGAACCACAGACCGGCTGGTTTTTTGCCCTTTGCACAGGAGATGATTACATTCCCGACCAAGCCGCCCCACCCGATTGTAACATAACTCTGCATTTTACAACGATTTTCGCCTCCTGACAAACTTTTTCCTACGGCTTAGAGGATAGACGCGCTCAAACCTGTACCTAGGGCTGAGTTGAACGGGAGTACTGTCCCAGATGAGGCTTTTCAGGCGGTCGATCTTCCCGGCTGTACTAGCAGCGAATGTCCTGAGTTGGAGCTTTGCCTGGAGTCTCACCATTTATCGGATTGGCGGCGACGCCCTATCCCACTCCGAGGAAGCAGAAAGCGACGAGGTGGTGGTCGTCCCTTTGAGCTGGGAGGAGTTTGCCCGGGGTCCAGGCGGCCAAATGGAGGGCCTAGAAGTAAAGACAGGCAAACTGCGGCCTAAATTCATCACGCCGGATGAAAACTTGGCGCTCGCCGCCGCGAACAGAGGCGGTGGCCCCTTCGGCGTAAGACACCAAGGAGAGGCCAAGGCGGATTTTGTCGACTTGACGGTCGATGGCGATCCGACGACCGCCCTGAGCAGCGAGGATCTGGCCCATCATCACATGTTCACCCTGTTCGTCATGGACCTGGGTGTGTACTTTCCCGTAAATCGGGTCCGCTTCTACCCCACCCCTCAGTCTTCCCTCTTCATAGAACGCTTTGACCTGCGGGTGTACCAAGGAGACAACTGGAAACTGGTCAGGTCAATCAGAGAAAATCGGGAGCAGATCGTCGATATATCCTTATCGACCCAGTATATCCAGCGCTTCCGGTTGAGTTTTTCCGACAACCCGCATCCCGCATTTGCCTCGCTAATCCAGCCCTGGGAAATAGCCGAGTTCGAAGTATACGGCCACGGTTATGTGCTGACGGCGCTGTACCGGTCCAGGGTCTTTGAACTGGAATCCGCGTCCGCCCTAGGCGAGCTCCGCTTTTCCGGCTTTAAGGACCGGGATGCCAAGTTGCGGATCCGCACCCGCACAGGCAGCGACGAAGATCCCAATCGCTACTGGCGCTTCACCGGCCGCGGCGAGGAAAGGAGCTTCCGCAACGACGACGGGCAGCCCCTGACGCTGACCGACTACAACAACCTCCAGGGTGGCAAAGGCGGCATCACCACGGACCTAGACCACTGGAGTAGCTGGTCGGGACCCTACGACTTAGGCGACAGTCTGGGCACCCCCATCACCTCCCCGAGTCCGCGGCAGTTCTTCCAGTTGCAGTTGGACTTTGTGCCCAGCGGTCTGGATGGTGCCGGGGTGGACTTTATCGAGTTTTACATTACCTCGCCGCCGGTGGTCGGGCAGGTGGTCGGCGAGATTTGGCCCGCCGAAGTGATGCCGGGTCAGGAGACCCCCTTCGTCTATGCCATGCTGCCGACTTTTTTTGGGGGCGAAAGCGGATTTGACCGGATCGTGCTGGAGACGACCGGACAGTTTACCGGGGTGGACTCGGTCCGAATCAATGAGGAGCGGTTGGCCGATGACGAGTGGGCATTGCTGGAACCTCTGGCAGACCAGCGAATGGTGCTGGGTGTGCCACGGATGGACCGGCTCAAGAGCGGCAGACTGGTGGAGGTATTTTTTCGGGGGCGGGTATACCATTTCGGCACGGTGTTTTCGGGGCAGGTATTCGACCGCGAACGGCCGCTGGAGGTGGGTCAGTTCGTCGAGGACGGAGATGCGACCTTCCGACTGGACAGCAACCAGCGGTTCGTGGGCATTGAGCTGGGGGATAAGCTCGTGAGCGAGGTGGCGGTGCATCCGCGGATTTTCACGCCCAATGGAGATGGGACCAACGACCAAGTGCGCATTGAGTACACTATGCTGAAACTGGCAGGTGCCGGAGAGGTGAAGGTGGATATATTCAATCTGGCGGGTCGCCGGGTGCGCCGGGTGTACCAGGGCGAGGACAGCAGCGGGCAGTATGGACGGGTGTGGGACGGTCTGGGGGACGATGGCCGATCCGTGTTGCCGGGGCTCTACCTGTATCGGGTGCAGGTGGACGCGGATGGGGGACGGGAAGAGCGCAGCGGACTTATCCCGGTAGTGCAGTGAGCCAGTCTGGTTGCTCTTTATAAGAGGAAAGGGTATTTTCTCGCGCAAACAGCCGGTATAATACAGAATCTGCGGTTTAGAGCCATGACAATTTTTACTGCATCTTAGAGGGTTTATGTGGAGCAAGATGATCTCAAGTTTGTACTTGGGCTGGGGCTGGGTGCTGCTCGGGTGTGCTGCACAAGAGCAAGCTCCCGTCAATCTCGTCGTCGCCCAGGTAGGCGACGAGCCCATTTACAAGAAGGATGTGGAAAGGCTGATCGCTTCGCTGGGGCCTGGTTTGCGCTCCAAGGAAAGTGGTGATGCCGCCCGCCGCGATTACTTGCAGTCGCTCATAGACCAGAAACTGCTAGTCCTCGCCGCACGGGCCCGCGGGCTGGACAAGACCCAGATGTTTGATGAGCAGCTCGCCGCAAGGTTTCGCGAAAAAGTGATCAATACCTATCAAGCTAGGACCGTGTACGCCCGTATCGAGATCACCGACGAGAAAATGCGGCAGCGCTTTGACCAAGGACAGTACCAGCGCGAAAAGTCCCTGAGCCGACTGGTGGTAGATAGTTTAGAGGAAGCCCGGGAAATTCGCCGGCAAATAGCGCAGGGCGTTGCGCTTGACTCCTTGGCCAAGGCCTACTCCCGCGACGGGAGAGTCCCGCCCAGAGGAGGGCACTTGGGGTATCTCAATCGCGTGAGCGCAGTACAGGCCGGCATTGCACCGCAAGTCTTTGTCGCATTGAGTCCGGGTGCTGTTTCCGAGGTTGTGCCCGTGGATGGCGGCTTCGAGTTGATTTATTGTGCGGATGAGCGAGAAGCAGAATTTGCCAAGTACCGCGAGGAACTCTACAAGAGTATGTGGAAGGAAGAATTTGTCGCCCAACACCGCGCTCTGCTCGAGGAGCAGGCAACCACCCGCGACCTGCGTCCTGTATCCGCCGGACTCGCCGTGCTAGTCGCCAAGGATGCCGAGGCCGGAACTTATCCCCACCTCTCTCCAGCAGAAGCCAGCACGCAGCTCTTTGTGTACAGTGGCGGCCAAATAACCGTGGGCGATTACATCGATTCATTCCGCCAAGCCGAGGAACAACCCGCCCTAGGCGACAGTGTCCAAGTGATTCGCGCGGCCTGGAAGCTGCCCATCCCCAAGGCCATGGTCTGGGAAGCGGCCAAGTCGGCCGGCTACTTGGATTCCGAGGAGATGCGCTTGTGGAAACAGCGCAAGGCCGAGCAATTGCTCATTATGGCCCTGCGTCAGGTCGAGATCAGTGATCGGGTAGTCATCGAGGACGAGGCAATCGCTCAGTACTACGAAGACCACCGCGAACACTTCCGCACCCCAGTGGAGATATACATCGAGGAAATCTTGGTGGACGATTTCGACCGGGCCAAGGAGCTGCGCCAGCGTCTGGACCAAGGGGAAACTATAGCTGATTTAGCCCATCTGAGCGCGCGCTACGGCGCGTCCGCAAGCAAGGGCAAGGTGCACCTCCACTCGTACGAGAAGAGCCTGTACGGCGAGCAGTTGATGCGCTCCGCGATGGAGGCAGAGTTGGGCGAGCTGGTCGGTCCAGTAGCCGTGAAGGGCGGCTATTCCATTTTTCGCGTCAACGACCGGACGGGTGGCCTTATGCGCTCCCTCGAATACGAGCACGAGCGCATAAGGGCCATTATGCGCCTTGTCGAGACAGAACAACGCTTCAATCAATTGGTGGACCAGTTCAGGGAAGAATACGCCGATCAGGTGCAGATCTTCGCAGAGATGCTTCCCCAAATCGAACTTCCCGCAGAAACACCCTCCGTTTAAAAGGGCCTAGCAATGGCCCGCATGCGGCTCTTCTGCTCGAGGCATCTGGTACTTGCGCTAGCGCTTGGCAGCATCGCAGGATGCCGCACCCCACCCCCAGAAGTTCGCTTCCTCGACGCAACCGATCACTCGGGCATTTCCTTTGCGCACGAAAACGGCGCGGCCGGGCATTATTTCCTCATCGAGACCATGGGGTCAGGGGGTGCTTTTGCGGATTTCGACGGGGATGGCGATCTAGACATCTACTTGATTGACGGCTTCGACTTGAGCGGCATTTACGCCCATCCGGTCAATCTCGCCCGGCGGGATTCGGCCTACTACTGGGTGCGCAAATCCCAACCGATCGGCACGCCCCGCTCTGGGGATCCAGCGGCCTATGCAGTGTCTCTGGCACCCGCAGCCGGCGTGGAAATCTCCGGCAATGCCCTCTACCGCAACGAGGGGGACGGGACCTTTGTCGAGGTGGGTGCCGCAGCCGGGGTTGACGACAAGGGCTATGGCATGGGATGTGCGGTGGCCGACTACGACAACGATGGCGACCAGGACCTCTATGTGACCAATTACGGCCGCAATACCCTGTACCGCAATCGAGGAGACGGCACTTTTGTCGATGCGACCACTACAGCCGGGGTACAAGCCCCCCAGTGGAGTACCAGTGCGGCTTTTTTCGACTACGACAACGACGGCCATCTCGATCTGTACATCGCCAACTACGTCGATTTTACCATTGCCACCAACAAGGTCTGCGGCGGTTTTATCCAGACCAATGCCGAGGGTTTGCGCGCCATTGGGCGCGGTACGCGCTCGTACTGTGCGCCCAGCGAGTACCAGGGTGTGCCCGACGTCCTCTACCACAACGAGGGCAACGGCGCTTTCGCCGACGTATCCATCCAGTCCGGTATCGCCAATCCCGCTGGCAAGGGCCTAGGGGTGCTGGCTTGGGACTACGACGAGGACGGCGACCAGGATCTGTACGTGGCCAACGACGGGGTGGCCAATTTCCTCTACCAGAACCAGGGCGACGGGACCTTTGTCGATGTGGCCCTGCAGGCCGGCGTGGCCTACAACCTGATGGGCGAGAGCGAGGCCGGCATGGGCGTGGATATTGGCGATTGCGACAACGACGGCGACTTCGATCTCTTCGTCACCAATTTTTCCCACGAAACCAATACCCTCTACCGCAATGACGCCGGTCGTTTCAAAGATGTGACCACCGTTGCGGGCTTGGGGCAGCCAAGCTGGCGCTTGCTCGGCTTTGGCACAAATTTTCTCGACTACGACAACGACGGCGACCTCGATCTATACGTGGCCAATGGCCACGTCCTTGACCGGATCGCCCTGTTCCAGCCCGGCGTGGAGTACGCCCAAGAGCACCAACTCTTCCGCAACGACGGAACCTGTCGCTACGCCGATGTCTCGGCCGCAGCGGGGGACTGGTTTGCGCGTAAACAAATCAGCCGGGGCGCGGCGTTTGGCGACTACGACGAGGACGGCGACCTCGACCTTCTGGTCAATAACTGCGGCGGTGCCGCTAGACTGGTGCGCAACGAGAACGGCAATGCGCAGAACTGGTCCACGATCCGCGTAGTGGGAAGGCGCGGCAACAAAGATGCCGTGGGGGCTAGGGTGCGACTGGTCGCTGGCGACCGGAGCCAGATTCGCCAAGTGCGCCGCGGGTCCAGCTATCTCTCCGCCAGCGATCCCCGACTCCACATTGGCTTGGGTAGTGGGGAAGCCATTGACCTGCTCGAGGTCGAATGGCCCGGCGGTCGCCTGCAGTGCTTCCGAGATCTTCCGGTGAATACGGTCCTAATCGTCGAAGAAGCAAGGGCAATCTCTTACGAATAACAGGGACTGCGTCGGAGTTATGGCTGCGACACTGACTGCCGGGCGCGGTGATAAAAATTAGCGGTATAGAAGAATGCCACGCCGGGGCGGTGGAGTTGCCCGACTTCGAGTGAGATGACGTCGTACAGACGCAGGGGCTGCGAAATCCTCTGACCAATGCGGCCAAAGAGGTAACTGCCGCAGGCGAGTCCGAGGAAAAAGACCGCTAGAACCGTACTGACTGCAAAGGTCGTGGCCCCGAAGACTAGGGAAGCCTTGCGGATCCAAGCCACTTCGTACACCAGACCCGAAAAGCCGGAGAGGAAGAAGCAGCTGAGCGCAATTGCGTGCTGCGCCTGCACGGGTCCGCGGGGCGCAGTCACCGCAGGGGACGCCAGCGAATGGCCTGCATGCGCGGGGCCATTTCAATGCCCTCCGCGGTCGGCTGGGTACCGGGATGGCCCCATATCCGCTCGGATCGTTCGCCGACTACGCTGAGGACCATGTTAGGTTCTCCATCGGCTAGGTCGGGCGGCAGCACGCAACTGGCCGAATACCCCGGATAGGCCGGGGTCGCATTCAGGTAATAGAGTTCTTGAGCCCAGGTTTGGCCCTGATCGCGGCTGACCTTGGCTCGCTCGCCGCCGCGCGGCCAGGGACCGCGATGGGTGTAGAGCAGGACGACGCGGTCGTCGGGCAGGGGCAGGACTTGGCCGTGCATTTCATCGAGGAGAAAGGTGCCCGGCCGCACATTGTTCCAGGTCAGACCGCGGTCGTCGGAGTCGGCCAACATGATCCGCTTGGTGTAGGAAGTGACGTTGGTAAAGCCAAAGGCGCGCATCCACAGGTGCCAGGGCATCTCGTTGGCAAAGGCGCGCCGCCAGTCGTCGGCATGGAGCGAAGGGTTGTTGCGCACGGCCGCCAACAGGCGACCGGACGACAGTTCGGCGATCTGCGGTTCGCCGCCGGGACAGATAGGGCCCCCCTCCGACCAAGTGGCACCCTCGTCGGCAGAGCGATAAGCGTACACAATAGAGGGACCGTGGCCTTCGGGAGCTTCCCGGCCGATCGGCCAGATCAGCGCGCCGTCCGCCAATTCGGTTATGGGACCCACCTGCACGGCCCCGAGCCCGGCTAGGCGGCTGAGCGGCTGAAAAGTGCGGCCCTCGTCCGTCGAGCGATAGAGCACCACATCGCCGTCTTCGACGGTCTGGCCCACCAGCGCGCCGTCGCGCAAGACGGTCAGGACCGGGCACTCCACCTCGAGGACGTCCCAAGTGCGGCCGCCGTCGCGGGTATGCAATAGGCTGGTGCCGTCGCTGGCGGCCACGTAGATGGTGCCGGCGTCGGTGAGGGTAAGCCCGGCGGGCGGGTCGGCGTACCAGCTCTTCTCGTTGGTCCAGGGCAGCCAGACGCGCTCGGCCGGCAGCGGCTTTTGCAGCTCGCCATGACGGGAGTAGAGAATGCCCTGAAAGTCCCGTTCGATCACCGGATGGACGCTGAACAGGTGGTCGTCGACCGAGGTCAGTCGGCCGCCGTGGTCGTAGACCCGGGCGCGAAAGGCACCCACCAAGGAAAAGTTTAGGCGCAGTGGGCCTTCCCGCCGGCCCGGCGGAACCGGCTCGGACACGGCGTGTTCGAATACCTGCACGCCCTCGGGCACGCTGGCAATGGTCATCTCCACGTGTTTTTCTACTGGCTCGTCCGTGCTATTGTACGCGGTGAGGGATAGTTCGAAAGGTTCGCCAGCGAGATGCAGGATATTTTTCCGCCTGCTACGCAGGGCCACTTCCACGGGCCAGCGCGTCTCGAACTCGGTGGCCCGTGGACCTTCCTCCAGTTGGACGGCGTCGAAGTGGGCCGCGCCGGCTTGGTCGGCGCGCACGGTCAGGTCCGCTACGGCCCGGTCTTCCAACTCGTCGGTGACTAGAGTGAATTGATACTGGGCCCAGTCCGCGGACAATTGCCGGGGTTGGCTGACCCTACTCGGCTTCTGCCGAAAGTCCAGCGGCCGCGTCCACAGGCCCAGTTCGAGCTGGGCTGAAGGGTCGTCGCTGCGGGCGTACACCGACAGGGTATAGACCTGTCCCGGCTTGACCGCTACGACCGGCGAGGTGAGGTGGCCGACCGCGCCGCTGTCCGCTGTTGGGTCGAGCGCTAGGCGGGCGGCGTGTTCGCCGTCCACGGCATCGTCGCGGGCCTCGATGCGGGGCGGCGTGCGCTCCTGCTGATCCGTGAGGGAGAGCGGCAGGGTCAATTCGTTTTGCAAATCCCCCCAGTTGGTGCACAATCCCTCGCCGAAATCCAGTTCGAAACTCGCATTGGGCAACAGATTCTTGGGCATGCGTCTGGCTCCGTCTGTTTACAGCATTCAGGTGGGAAACTAAGTGGTGTTTCAAAAAAGTTAGTTACCATTTTTATTTTGGTCTTTTAGTCTGGATTCCCGCTTTCGCGGGAGTATCTGTGTTCTGCGTCCAGCCCTTTTCTACCCTGCTGGGGCCTGGTGTTCCACCCAGGGCGTTCCTCGATGGGCAATGGCGTTCAGCAACAGCAGCAGCTTGCGCATCACCGCCACCACCGCCACCTTGCCCGTCTTGCCCCGCTGGCGCAGTCCCTGATAGAAACGGCTCAGGTCGTCGTTGTAGCGTATCGCCGACAAGGCGGCCAGGTACAACACCCTACGCACGGTTCCCCGTCCGCCCCGGATCGAGCGATACCCCTGCTGGCGCCCACTGTCGTTGGACCACGGGGCCAGTCCCACCAGCGAGGTCAACTCCTTTCCACGGTACTGCCCCAACTCCGGCAGATACACTACCAGCGTGGCCGCGGTCAGCTCGCCCACGCCCGGCACACTCCGGTACAGGGCCGCGGACTCGGACAACTCGCCGCTGTTTTCCAACGCCTTGCGGTATTCCTCTTCCAACCGTCCGATCTCTTCATCCAGCCACTGGAGGTGCCGCTGGGTAGAGGTGCGGGCGGCTTCGGTCCGTCCTTGGTCCAGCCGATGGCGCTCCTGCACGCGCTGGTCCACCAACTGCTTGCGTCGGCGCAGCAGGTCTTGCAGGACCTCACTGTCCGCCGCCGCCGCCACCGAGCTAGGCACCTCGAATACCTGCCCATACCGCGACAGCATCTGCGCGTCCAGCGCGTCGGTCTTGGCTTGGCGGCCAGCCGCCCGCGCGAAGTGGCGCACTCGGTTGGGGTGCGCTATGTGCACCGACCATGCCGTGCTCCGCAACCGTCGCACCACTTCCCGCTCATAGCCCCCGGTCGATTCACACACCACGTGGGTCGCCCCCTCGCGCTCCAACCAGCCCACCAGGGCCGAAAGGCCCGCGGGGGCGTTGTCGAATCGACGCACCGGACCCGCCGACACCGACACGTCCAGACTGCTTTTTCCTACGTCTATACCGGCAACGACTTTCATGCTGGTAGCCTCCCTGTTATAATGGGTGCTGTCCTCCACACTTGTAATACGGGCCCAAGGCCCCTGTATCTGTTCGGAGCGACAACCTAGCGTGAGGGGTGTCTTACTCCCGCACGGTGCCGTGGGCACTGTCGTGCCTGCTCACCCAATGACGGACGACGCGCCCCTCACGCAGGCCTTTCAGATTGGCCAATCTGAAAGGCTTTTGCAACATACAAATGACGTCACTCCCGCGAAAGCGGGAATCCAGTGGATTCAGGCAATAAACTTAATTGAAAGACCACTAAGTCCTAGCTTTTGTCGCTGGGACCGGGCCGCTCCTCGGTGGCAGCCCAAGGCAGCTTGTACGAGGGGGTGTTGACAAAGCGCTTCATCCCCAGCTCCAGTCTTATCTCGGAGCTTGGACGGAGCGCGACCCGGAAGCAGGGAGCGTTGATGGCCACTTCGCACTCCTCGACTTCACGGGCCATCGCCGTCCTGTACGCGTCCTCGTCCAACCACTCGGCGCTGCTGAACACATCGTGACTCCGGCCAGCCGCTAGGGTCTGGAAACGCGCCGTGGTAAACTGGTGCTCGCCAAAAGCGCCGGCCTGGACGACCAGTTCCCGTTCCTCCACGGCGCTGAGGTTGACTAGCCGCAAAACCGCGCTCTCGGGTGCCAGCTTTTCCACCAACGCGGCCACGTCTCGGGGCAACCCCGGCCGCCGGCGCTGCCAGTCGAAATAGCGCAGCCGCACCAGCAGCAGCCCACCGTTGAAGTTGAAGAGCGGCCCGCCCATGGTCAGTTGCACTAGGCCTTCGGTCGTGATCGGGTTGCGCACCTGCAGGTAGTGATCGCCGTACGTGGCGGGGTCCTGCCCGTCGTGCGCCATGTACGCCAGCCGCTGGTACACTTGGGCGTGGTTATAGCGCAGAATCTCCTCGGGATAGTCGGGGAACTCGCCGCGTAGGTACGCCAGCCAGGGGGCTTCGTGACCGCCGCGATCCTTGGGCGAGAGGACCTGCACCGCTTCCCAGTCCCGGGCTTGGCGGTCGCGTTGTTGGTCGATGCGCTCCATATCCGCCGGATCCAGCGAAATGCTCCACAAGTGCGCCATAAAGCGGGTCTGCATGGGACTATACCCGTCCCAGCCCTTGTCGTGGTGGAAGTGGGGCACGTACAGGGTGCCGTTGCGGATTTCGCCGTTTTCCATCATCACGTCGATCTGCGAACGGGCGAGTTCTAGATACTGCAGATCGCCGGATACCAGCATGGCGTTCTCGGCACCACTGAGCACAGCATCGCCCATGGTGTGCCAGCCGTGGGGCCAGGTCCAGCCGTAGTACCCGCCGTACCACCGGCCGCCCAAGTACTCCCCAACCTCGCCCGACAGCCCCACGTTGTCCGGCAGAATGCCGTTGTTGGCCGCTAGTCGTTCCATCCAAGCGCCGACGTACTCCTCCACCCATTGTTTGCATTTGACGTCCCCGGTGAATAGGTACGCGTTGGTGACCATGCTGGTGGCCGCCAGATTGGCGGCGCAGTCGCCGCGAGCGAAGCGCTCTATCACCGCCTGACCCATCCGATCCTCGATCTCCGGATCCCGCAGGTCTTCGACCGTTTGGCAGCCGGGCACGTCGTAAAAGGGCAGGGGCCACTTCTGCCATTCTTCATAGCGGTACTTGGTGTAGTAGCGCTCGAAGTTGCGCTGTGCTGGACCTTTGCTGCCGTTGTGCGGGGATTTGATGATCTTGTGCTGCTCGTCGTAGTTGAGCGCCTCTGGATCCTCGTTCAGATAGAATCCGGCGAAGCGCCGCGCTCGGCGGCGGTTGGTGGTATTGGTCGGGTCGGCCATGCACAACAGATAAAAGAATACGTACCCCTCGCCCTGGTGCATCCAGTCGTAGCCCTGTTCGTACTCCTTGATGACCATGGGATGGCCGTGGCCGGATTGGTAGCGGGTGAATTGCAGCGTGATGGCGTTGAATTCCCGGTTCGACACTTCGAGCAGGCGGTCGTCGCCGCCGAGCAGGTAGAATAGGGGCCAGTTGTGGAAGCTCTCGTACGCGTCGTCCAACCCGTCCCAGTTGGTCATCTCGTCGGTCGGCGGCCACATGGTCGAGCCGTCGCCGTGTACGTAGCGGGCCAGCACGGGTTCGATGGCTCGGTTCATTAGGTCGATGAGGCTGCGCTCGAGAATGGCCCACTGGGGCGGCGATATGAAGGGAATGTCGGCCGCGATCCGCACTAGTTCGTCGCTGGCAGTTTGCTTGGCTTGTTTCGACATGATGATTTATCCCTGCTGAAGATGGAAGAAAGCGATTGCCGTCTCACCGACAAAGAAGACTGCAGGAGGCTTGTCAAGCTTCGCGCACCTTCAGGTAGCGCCGCAGGGGCGGGTTTCTCAGCACCTGACGCCGGCCTGAAGGCCAGCGGACCTCGACCCAATCTACCCGCTTGTGCGGTCCCAGGCCGAATAGTAGACGCGGATCGTGCTGGGCCTGAAAGCCGTAGCCCCGGTGTACCTCTCGCACCTGTTCTAGGCCGCCGGCCTGTACCCGCACCTGGGCACCGATGGCGTCTCGGTTGCTCTCCACGCCCACTAGCTCCAGCCCCAGCCAGTTGTTGCGATCCCCGCTGTCGTTGCGCAACAAGGTCGGCGAGTCGTTGAGATTCATGATAAACAGGTCGACGTCCCCGTCGTTGTCAAAGTCGCTTAAGGCCGCGGCCCGGCTAACTTTTTCAATTCTCCAGCCCGCACCGCTCTTTTCCCCGACCTCGACAAACCGGTCTCGTTGGTTGTGGTAGAGCAAATTGCGCTGGGCATAGAAAAACCCTAAAAAATGCCGGTCCAATTGCGGATAGAGGTGGCCATTGGCTACGAATAGATCCAGCCAGCCATCCTTGTCAAAATCGACAAAAGCCGTGCTCCAACCCAGAAGGGGCCGCGCGACCCCGCCTAGGCCGACCTCGATGGTGGCGTCGCGGAATAGCCCGCCCCCTTCGTTCCGATAGAGGGTATTGAGTTCTTCGGAGAAATTGGTCGCGAACAAGTCCAGATCCCCGTCGTTGTCAAAGTCGCCGCTGTGTACGCCCATGCTGGCTTGGGCCACCCCGTCCTTGCTGTAGGCCACGCCGGCCCGAGTGGCAATTTCGGCCAAGCGCCAGTCGCCATCGTTGCGAAAAAGCAGGTTCGGCTCCCCGTCATTGGCCACGTAGATGTCCAGATCCCCGTCCTCATCCAAGTCGCCGAAGATCACTCCTAGCGCCGGCAGGGAGCGGGCGCTTACGCCGGTGGCGGCGCTCACATCCGCAAAGCTCCCATCGCCCTTATTGCGGTAGAGCCGATCCGCTTGGCGGGGCGCATACCCGGGACCACAGAAGACGTAGAGCCCTTTGTACAGGCACTTTCCACCGCCTCCGGGGGGTCTGCGCAAGTCGAATTCGAGGTAGTTGGCCACGTATAGATCCAGCAATCCATCCCCGTCCAGATCTCCGAAAGCCGCACTGGAACCCCAGCGCGCATCGGCCACGCCAGCCTTTGCCGCCCCCTCGGTAAAGCGTCCGTCGCCGTCGTTGCGGTAGAGCTGGTTGGGGCCCCAATAGGTCGCGTACAGATCCACATCGCCGTCGTTGTCGTAGTCGCCCGCAGCGCAACCCATACCCCAACCACCAGCTCCTAGATCGGCCTCCACTTGGCGAAATATCCGCGTCCGGTTGCCGTTGGCTCCCGTGCCCAACTCATTGTGGAAGAGTCTGTTTCTCGCTCCTGGAGCAGACTCCCGCAGCCGAGTGCCATTGACGACGAAGAGATCTTGGTATCCGTCCCCGTCGTAGTCGAGGAAAGCGGCTCCGGCCGACATGGACTCGAGGACGTAGTCTTGTGCCGCACTCCCCGAGACATTGATAAAATCCAGACCGCTCTCCGCACTTACGTCGGCAAATTGAATCGCGGGTTCTTTGGCTAGGATGGACTGCGTCTGGCTTTCTACACCGCTATGGTCTGGCGAATCAGCGCCTTCTTCGAGCTTGGAGTCGCACCCGACAAGCAGGACCAGTAAAACGACACCCCTCATTCGGGAAGAGTCCGAAAGTCGCCCGTGGCCCTGCTTGGCACCTATCTCCATGGCCATTGTCCTCATCGCGCTAAGAAGCGGTCTTAAAATTCCGGATTGCCGACATCGGGACTGATCCCCATAAAAATTGACACCGGGCTTTTGCAAACCCTATACTCTGGGCGAGTAACCCGCCCACCTCTGTCGGGTTGGCGTTGTCGCCGGTGCCCGACACACAGGCCTGCACGGCGAGGGACTAAAGTGCCGCTCGACTACCTGTTCAGACGCCTGGGGATTTTTTGGCTCGTCGCGTGGGCCGGGGCGACCATCCACATGCCCCGGCTTGCTCCAGTCTTCCTAGCTCAGCTGAGCATCCGCTATCCCTACAATACCACCCGCTGGACCAATCGGTCAAACCGGGACGACCCCTACGGCTTGCTCTACTCTTGGCCATGGGAGCTTCGGAAGACGCTGATTTACCTGGAGCCAAGAACGTGAATCGGGATAGAGCAGCGGGGGAATTTTTCGGGAAAAAAGAAAAAGAACCGGAGAGTTCCAGCTCGGGCTCTACACTGCGGGCCTTTGGCATTGGGACGGCGCTGTGCGTCTTGATCAGCACCGGCACCATCTATGCCAATTGCATCATCAAAGGCTCGTTCATGGCCTGGGCCTTCAGCACCCCAGTGGCCCTGTTTCTCCTGTTCTATCTGGTGCTGGCCAACATCGTGGTAAAGGCCCTCGCGCGGACTCTGGCCCTGCGGCGGGAGGAGCTGACGCTGATCTACGTGATGATGATCATCTCGGCTTCTCTGCCCACCTTTGGCATGGTCTCGCACCTGTTGCCGATGATCACCAATGTGTTCTACTTCGCCTCTCCCGAGAACAATTGGGCCGAACTCATTCAGCCGCACGTGCCGTACTGGATCGCGCCCCGGGACGAGGAGGTGATCCAGGGGTTCTACGAGGGGCTGTTTATCAAGGGGCAACCCATTCCCTGGGCAGCCTGGGTAGAACCGCTGTGTTACTGGACCCTCTTTCTGCTGGCCCTGTACCTGGTGTCGATCTGCATGATGGTGATGATGCGCCGGCAGTGGGTCGAGCACGAACGGCTGCTCTACCCGATGATGCAGGCCCCCATGGCGATGGTCGAGGAGGACGATGAGAATGCTCCCGGCAGATTTCGCATTCCGTCCTTGTTGCGCCGGCCGCAGATGTGGATGGGGTTTGCCGTCCCGCTGGTGGTCATCACTTGCAATGCGTTCCACAGCTATTATCCCATGCTCCCCGAATTTAATCTGGCCACTGGGTTCAATGCGTTTCGGGGCACGGTCGGCTTTCGCTTCCAGCTATCTTTTTCCCTAGTCGGTTTTTCCTACTTCATCAGCCGGGAACTGGCCTTGGGCATCTGGGTATTCTACCTATTGACCCAGATTCAGCAGGGCGTCTTCAATACCATCGGGATCCAGAGCATGGCCAAACTGGGCTGGTTCAGCAATCCCCAGGCACCGTACCTGACCCACCAAGCCCTCGGGGCCATGCTGATGTTCGCCCTGCTCACTGTGTGGCGGGCGCGGAGCCATTTGCGCGATGTGTTCGGCAAGGCTCTCGGGCGCCGTGAAAGCGTGGTGGATGCCGATGAGATCATGTCCTACCGCACGGCGGTGCTGGGACTGGTGGGTGGGCTGGTGGTCATGGGAGTATGGCTGGAGGCTGCGGGCATTCCCCTGCTGGTGATTCCCCTGTTTTTAGCGGTCGCGTTTTTGATCTTTATAGCGTTGAGCCGGATCGTGGTGGAAGCCGGAGTGGCGCTGGTGCGGGCTCCCCTGATCCCGCCGGATTTTGTCATCGCCAGTCTAGGGACCTCTCGACTAGGGGCAGCCGGTCTGACCGGGCTGGCCTACACCTATCCGTGGACGGCTGATCTGGTGACCTTTCCCATGGCCTCGTGCGCCAACGGGCTGAAAATGGTCCACGAAGTTATCAAAGGCCGCAAGCGAGGTCTGTTCTGGGCAATGATGCTGGCGATCGTGGTGACCTTGGTGGGGGCGTATTGGATGATGATCTACCTGTCTTATAACTACGGCGGGCTCAATCTGCCGGGTTGGTGGTGGCAGAGTTCATCCAGCACCGGCCTGAGGTACATAGCCTCGATGATTCAGAGCCCTGCTACCATAGGGGTAGGGGAGTGGTTTTTCACCGGCCTAGGTGCCGGGGTGATGTGGTTTTTGGTGAATTTGCAACAGCGGGTATTGTGGTGGCCGATTCACCCGCTCGGTTTGGCCATCAGCGGCACGGTCTTCACCACCTCGGTGATGTGGTTTAATGTCTTCCTCGCTTGGTTGATCAAGAGCGTGGTGCTGAAGTACGGCGGGGTGCGACTCTATCGGCAAACCCGCCTGTTTTTCATCGGTATGATCCTCGGGGCTTTTGTGGCGGCCGGAACCTGGCTGGTGATTGATTATTGCACTGGCATGGTGGGCAATTTGTGGCAGTATATGTTCTAGGAGACAACCACCGCACCTGCAGGCCCATCAGTAAACCACCGCAATGAGACCGCTGTCCTTGGTTATCCCGCGGTCTGCGTTCAAGCGCACTTGGAACAGATACAATCCCGGCGCGACCACGGCGCGATCATCGCCGCGTCCGTCCCATGGCCGCAGGTAGTGCCCGCTGCTTTCCCGACCGCTGTAGAGCCTCCGTACTAGGCGACCCGACAGGTCGAAAATTTCGACCTCCACCTCGCCTGCGCCCGCCAATCTCAGCAAGGTGTATGCAATCTCCGTCCGGTCGTTGATGCCGTCTCCATTGGGCGTGATCACCGGCGGTTGCACGGCCACCTGCTGCAAGAGCGGACCATCGAGCTGGACGCCCACCGCGAGTTGGTCGCCGTCCAGCCGAAAGGTGGCATTGCCAGGCACCACTTGCTGCGCCACTTCCCCGGGCCGCTCCGAGTCGAAGACTTGGCCTGCGAACGAGGTGCCGAAGTGAAACACCTGCGCCTGAAAGAAAACCTCCACGAGTTTCTGGTTATCCTCCGCCCCCATCCGCGGCAGCGAGAGGGATATCCGTTCTGCCTCGACCGTTGCCTCCACCGCTATCCACTCCTCGTTTATCCGCACCGAGTCGACCGCGGCAAAGCGTCCTGTCGTCTCCACTACTAGACTATCAAACCCGCTCGTCTCTGGACTCAACTCTGGCAGCAAGGCATAGACAAACGACGTCACTGCTCCCGGGACCGCATGTTCGGGCCAGACCTCGCCCACGATTGGGCCGCTGAGCGGGGGCTGAGTTACCCGGAACTCTACGAAGTCGACGCCGCCGCCGTGGAATCCCTTGGGCACGAACCCGACCTGCACTTGCAGGAACTGGCGGGGGCTCGGCGAGACGATGGCGGCGCTGGTGGCGTACGGGCCGGACCATGCGCTCCAGTTGTCGAGGTCCGCGGTTATAGGGGGTTGACCGCCCCGGAGTTTTTCGTAGTCCGCACGGGTCATGGGCGCACCCTCCGGCGTGCGAAAGGTGAGCTCGTCCCCGCGACCGGTGTAGCGCCAATAGCGGTTGGGATCTGGATCGCGACCGCTGCGGGTGCGGATGTTGACTCTGGCGTCGGGATCTCTGAACCCGGACCAGTGCAAGGGGCCTATGGTGGCAGGTGCGCCTAGATCGAAAATTCGCGACTGGAAAGTCGCTTCCGGCACGAAGCCCTCGCCGTACACTTCAAACTCGGCGATTTCCCAGGGAAACCAGTCGCCGATTCTAGATCTAGAGGAGTGCACGTTCAGTTGGAGCCGATCGACGATGCGGCTGGGAAAGGTCAAATCCACGGTCGGGTGCGTATTGTTCGACACCAACCGGATCACCTCGGCACTTCCCTTTTGGTCGGAAACGGCCAGCCTGAATTTTTCGATGATGAGCCCGGAGGATTGCGGCGAGGGATAAAAGCGGACTCGGCTCACTGGAAAGCGCCCGCCGAGATACATAGTTAGCTGGTTGCCCATGCCTCGATGGGCCGCGTCTGTATCGCGAAAGGCGGTCGTGGGATCCCCGTCGACCGTCCAGTCGGTGATCTCCGTCTGCGGCTCGACGTTGGGGTACTTTTGACCGCGCGGTCCGCCCCCTCTGGCAATGGCCGTGAGGGACAGGTTTTCATCCGGCCGGACCCGTATGGGAGCAATCCGCCCGTTTTCTAGGATGAGCCCATCCCACACTCCATCCGTGCCCTGAGATGCCTCCTCCCAACTCAACTGCACCAGCTCCGCGCCGTGGGGGGGCGGAGATAGGTCCTGGTCGCCGATTCGGTATATGGTCAAGCCCATACCCGAGGGCGAAACCAGCGCGTTCGCCGCTAGGGCGAGAGTAAAGAGGCGTCCTTTTGCGCACTTCATGGGATGAGATATACGGCTCCTGCTACCTAGAATCCCGCGTCGATGAGGAAATCAATAAGCCACGTACACCGCACGGGCCAAAGCGGCCTCCACATCCGCCTCTGCATCCGCGTCCACCTCCACGCGCAACAAATACACCCCCGGCGGCACGGGGGTGCCCGCGCGGTCCACGCCCGGCCATGCTACCTCGTACAGACCGCTCGCTCGGGCGCGCTCCTCCTCGAACTCCCACACCTGGCGACCCGACAGATCGTACACTGACACCAGCACGGACTGCTCCCCGTCCATCCGCAACACGTCGAAGCGCAAAGTCACGGCCTCATTGACCCCGTCCCCATTGGGCGTCACCACCTGTGAGCTGAGTTGCAGACCAGACAGGCCGATCCGACCCTCCGGTGCCAGCACCCGCAACACTTGGCTCTCCACCTCCTCCAGCACATCGCCGGCCTCCACTCGCTGCCAAGCCCCCGAGTTTTCGCGGTTGCCCACCCGTCCGGCAAACGAGACCCCGTGACCAAAGAGCGTGGTGGACACCTCGAGGGCCATTACCTCGTTGCGCGCGATCACCTCGGGTAGCTGCACCCACAGTGAATCGTCTCCTGTCTGGTGCACCTCCACCGCCGACAGATCGACGGACTGGCCGCGTCCCTCGGCCACTTCGGCCCCAGGGCCGAGACGGATTCCCTGCAGGGTCAGCGGCACCTGATTCGAATTGATGAGCAGCACCTCGTCAATGCCTAGATCCGTGGAACCCTGTTCCGATCGCACGAAAAAAGTCAGCGGCACTTCCGCGCCCAAACGCTCTACGTGTACCGGATACACCTCACCCCACGCCCGCCCCACCCACGGCTGAGCAAAGCGCACTTCGAGTTGTTTTAGCTGAGCAAAGCGGTCTGGATACTCGCTGAACAACTTGACCTGTGCCTTCATGAAGCGGCGCGGGGAAGGCGAAGTGACCTCTTCGCCCGAGGTAGTGTGCGGCTGGCTCCAGCTGCTCCAAGTCTCTTCGTCGACGACGGTCTCCTCGGTCGTGGGTCCCCGGAGGGCGGCGATCGTTTTGTTGTATTTTTTTTCTGTCATCTCAGTGCCATCTTTACGGAAGTAGTGGGTGATGGTTTTGATCTTGTCGCCGGTGCGGGTGGCTAGCTCAATGCGGGTGCCGGGCGGAGTATGCCCTCGCCAGTGGAGGGTCGTCAGGTTTCTGGAGTTACCCAGGTCGATCAGGGGCGATTCCAGTACCACCTCGGGCTGGTACCCCTCGCCGAAGACCATAAACTCGCCTATCGAGGACTGCGAGCCACCCAGATGGATTAGGTAATCGAAGATGAGGAAGCGGCCCTTAATCAACTCAAATTGCAGCTCCTGCCACCTGTGCTGGCTTTTCTCCGGCCGGTGGGCCACCTGAGTCCACGCCAGGGTTCCATCTGGAGCCAGAGAGCCGTCCGACACCTTGGCGCGGTACGAGCGCAGCCTGCCACCGGGGTTGGGAGGATGGGCGGTGAGGATCTGGATGCGGTCGATCCAGTAGAGCGAGCCCAGATCGAAAACCGTCCGGCGCTCCCGGTTCGAGGCCTCGGCGGTGTACCCGCCTTGGAAGTTGTAATAGGTCACGTAGTCTCCGTCGACGCTCTTGCCGAGATTGTTGCCATCCGCCTCTATGGTACCGCCCCGTGGCAGCAGGCCTAGGGCGATGTTTTCCCCCACAGTGCGGACCTCGAACTCGGCGAGGCGGGGCTGTTCCCGGCGGTAATAGCGGATTGAGCCCTGTTCGGACGGATCGAGCAACTGATAGGTCTCTTCGTCGAGACCCCACTCGCGCCCCGAGCGGCTGCGACCGAAATATTCCACATCGCCCTGCTGGGACGCGGACAGGGATTGGTATGTCTCTAGGTCAGCCACTTCCTCGGCCTTGCCCAGGCGGCTGTCGGTCATCACCACTTGGATGAAGCGCACGGCATCTCCGGTAAAGGATTTGTCGGCTGGGGAAAAGGGATTTAGCTCGAAGGCGAATTCCCTCTGGTCGAGATTCGGCCGCCTAGTCCGGCCAACGAGGTGGTAGTCGAGATTGTCACTGGCACCCAAGCGGGCGTCGCCGTTGGCCGCCAGCACCCGGAAGTGGTAGAAAGGGTCGCCCTGACCTTCCTCGGCAAAGCGCAGGACAATGCGCGTGGCCGGCACCATTCGCCCGAGGTCAATCACCACCCACCATCGATCCGGCGGATCGTCGAGATTTGGTTCCCAATAGGTCGAGGGGTCGCCATCGAGGATGTTTGCGGCGGTGCTGGCGTTCGACCCGGCAGCGTGGATGCCCCCCCTCTCTTCGTCGTCTGCAGCTTCCAGCGGAAAGCGATGGGCATCGAGACTGGCATTGATGTCCCGGGCCACGAAGTGGGGTCGGATGCCCTGAGCGTCGAAGTCGATCGTGCCGACGGGGAAGAGCCATTGCCGCCACGCGTCCTCGCCCTCGCTGATGATCTGGTCGCCACGGATCACATAGCCGCCCTGAGCCGCGACCGCACCACACCCGAGCACAGTGGCTAGCAGCCAGATCGCGCAATATCTATGTAGCATGGTGCACCTCTTCTATTCCAGACCTGCGTAGAAGGAGAGAAAGACGAGGCTGCCCGTCTTGATCTCGGACTTCCGGCCGAGGCGCGCAAAGCGGTCCCGGTCGTAGCGCAGGCCGAACTGCATGATCGAGCGATAGCCCACGTAGGTCCCGTAATTGGTCAGTTGCAACGCCAGAACCGTCTGTCGCGCATCCCCCGTGCGCATCCCCTCTTCCAGCGCATGTTCGTCCGCCCGCAAGTCAGTGGTGAATACCTGCTCCAGACCCGTCTCGATCCACGAGCGCTTGAGGATCGGGAATTTGACGCTGAGGGACAGCATCTGCTTCCACCACTGGCGTTTCTCCTCCTCCTGTAGGTAGGGGACGTCCGAGAAGAACTCGTTTTTGAGACGCGGTCTGATGTGGAACTCGCCGACATCGAAGCCGTAATCCGCCTTGTTGATCAAGCCAACAAAACGCGCATTGCGCCGCGCGCCGCGCGCGTCGAGTACTGGTTGTTTGTCGCGCTGGTGGAGGAATTCGTACTTGAACTTGTTGGACAGGTACAATGGCGCTAGGCGCGTGTAGTCAAAGCCCAGCCAGAATGTATTGATCCAGGTGTCTTGGGCCGGCAGCGGGTCTTCCACTGTAGACTGGGGATCGCGGAAGAATTTCGGCGCGGCAATGCGGTCGTCGGCTATGTTGTCGCGCACTTTCTTCAAGTGCTCAAAGACGCGCAGCCTGCCGAAGGCGGCCCAATCGCGCTCAAAGGTGAAAAGCCCGTACGCCACCTCGCTGCGCCGGCCCGAGGACAGCAGCCACTGCCGCGTCTGCCCCGCGGTCAGGCGCACCTGGGGAAGCACGTCGACGCCGCCGTATACATTGTAGCCCCGGTGGTCCCGGTCGTAGGGATAATCCGGGTCGGCGTCGTCTTCGAAGCGGTCGATCCAACCGTTGTTGTTGAGATCGATGCCGAAGAGAAATTCCGGCCGGTCGACGCTGAAGCGCAGGAAAGGCTCCTCGTAGTCCGCAATCGAGTTGCGGCGCGCTAGGTTGTCGTTCTGGTTGAAGTCGGAGATGAAGTCGCCGTTTTCGTCCCAACCGGGGAATACGGCCGGATCGGCCGCTCCTTCGCCGCTCTGGCTGCCGCTCAGCGAGATTGACTGCCAGCGGCGCTTCTGATCCGGAAAGCGGTCCTGGTCGTCGTTGTCGTCGACGTAGTCGTAGAAAAAGGTCTCCTCGTCGGCAAAGTCGGTCCTCCCGTTGGTCTCCGTCATGAAGATGCTCGTGGTGTACTCTGGATCCATGCTGAAAGCTTCGAGGTGAAAAAAATAGGGGGAGCGAATCTGCGACAGATTGACCATCCATGCATTCGCCCGCTGCGCGGCGATCCGATGGGTCTCCAGTAGCGGGCTGGGATATTGGACAAAGCGGTGGTTGACGTTCATTTCCGCGTACAGATTGAAGCCCCACAATTCATTGACCTCCACGGTGAAACCAGCGATCTGATTGGCCGTGGGCAGGCCGTAATCGAAACGCACGGTGCGCCGATTGGAGGTGTCCTTGACGTTGCTCGGAGCGCTTTGCACCGGCAGGAAGACCGGTTGGCCCTCTATGTTGGTCTGGCGGTCCGAAGTGATCTCGACCCGGTAGTCGTTGGCCAGCACCAACTCGAAGCGCACCTCGGCGAGGGAGTCGACCGTGGTGGGTGATAAGGTGGGCTCGCCATCGACCTGCACAATTCTCGCCGCGGCCAGGGTCTCTAGGTTGTAGCGCAGGGTCATGCGCTCGTTGCCGTCCGCCACGGGAAACCCGTCGCGCAACTGGCCGCCCGTCCGCACCGGGGTATAACCGACTTGGGTGCTTTCCCAAGTATGGCCAGTGACATCCTTGAGGATGGCGTTCTCGGCGAAGAGAATGGCCCCACCCTCGCCGTCTGCGGGCGAATCGTCACCCAGGCGGATTTCCACAAAGGAAACGGCGTTGGCGGCCTGATCGGTGGTGAGAAAGCCCTTGAACATATTGCCCGCAAAGCGCTCCAAGGTGGCGCGGCTGTTGTGGGTGTTGACGTAGGTGCCGCCGAGGGTGACGTGGTCGCCGACTTGGACGGTCGCCCGTCCGGCTTTTAATTCCGTGGCGTTGGTGAGTCCCACGCCAAAGTCCGAGGTGGCCACCAGCGGCGCGCTGACGCGCGAGAGGAGCACGGTCCCGGCGTAGCGGTCGGCCAGATAATCGAACTGAATGCCGTTGAAGACGGCCTTGTTGAAAGTCATCGGCGTGAGGGTGGTGCGCATCTCGTTGCCGATGGTTAGGGCGTAGCGGTACTGTCCCTTGGCATCGGAAGAGATGATTAAATTCTGGAAATTGCTACCGTAGAGCGGGGACTTGAGCAGGCTGTTGCCCTCTGAGGCCCGGGGTTGTTCTTTTCTCGCCTCGTAGATCAACCACCCGTGCATGATGCGGCGGCCAAACAGATCGTAGAAGTAGTCCCCTTCCAGACCCGGCTGCAGGTAGCGCAGGTAGAAGTCCCTGGCATAGTTGGTGTACGACCACTGATTCAGACGGTATTCGCTGTAGAGTTCCTGGGACAAGTACCATTTCTGCACCCGGGGATCGAGCGCATCGGAGAGCATACTAGGGCCCGTGGTCGGGAATTGCACGTCTTCGCCGTGCCCCTGGCCTAGGCGATTGCCGTAGTCCTGGGCGCCGACGCTGGTCCCCGCGATCGCCAGTAGCGCAAGTGTGGAGATTGTCTCGCGTATCATGGCTCAACCCTCGGCTAGAGGCCGGCGTAAATCGTGATAAAGGTGGTGAAACCCGTCGCCATCCGATCCCCCAGTTCGAAGACGTCTTCAGCGCCTGCCACGGCCCTTTTTTTCACCACTTCCAGACTTCTGCGCTCGTACAGAAACCCGAGTTGGGTGACCAACTTGTAGCCCAGATAGTTGGTGGTATTGGTGGTCTGGACCGCAAAGATAGTCTCGCCGAAATCGCCGGTCTCCACTCCCTCGGCCTGCAAATCCACCAGTTCGTCCTCGGCGGCTCGCAACTCCCATTTGAAACTCTGTTCTAGGCCAGCCTCGAGTTGGGTGTGCGGCATCAGTGGCAGACGGGTGATGAGAAAGAAACTCGGCGACCACTGTTTGCGTTTGTCTTCCGTCCTGAGAAAGGGCTGATCCACTAGGTACTCGCTCTTAACTCGCGGCAGAAAATTCACGCCCAGTAGGTTCAGCGAATACGCGGCTTTGTTGATCAGGCCGAAAAAGCGCGCGTCCTTGCGGGCGCTCTGCTCGGCCAGGGCCTCCTCCGCGAGCAACTGGTGCAGGATTTCGTACTTGAGCTTGTTCTCCACCTTTAAGAAGGGGATGCCGGTGTAGTCAAATCCCAGCCACAGGGTATTGATATAGGTGTCCTGCGCTGGCAGGATGTCCTTGACGGGCAATTGCGGCCCTTTGAAATAGGGTAGGGGCGCGATGCGGTCGTCGGCTATGTTGTCGCGCGCCTTTTTCAGGAAGTTGAAAACCCGTATGCGCCCAAAGCCGGCGATGTCCCGGTCAAAAGTGAAAAGCGCGTAATTGGTTTCGTTGCGCTGATTCGCGGAGAGCAGCCACTGCCGAGTGCGCCCCACGGTCAAGCGCGCTTCCGGCATCAAATGGATGCCGCCATACGCATTGTACCCTCGGTGGTCCCTCTTGTAGGGAAAGTCGGGCTGCTCGTCGTTCTCAAAGCGGTCGATCCAGCCGTTGTTGTTCAAGTCGATGCCGAAGAGGAATTCGGGGCGATCGCTGTGATAGCGCAAAAAAGGCTCTTCGTAGTCGGGAATTTGGTTTTCCCGCACCCGATTGTCGTTCTGGTTGAAGTCGTTGATGAAGTCGTTGTTCTCGTCCCAGCCCGGGAAGACCTCAATGTCGGGGCCAATCTGGTTCGAGCGCCCCCAGTCGGGGATGCGGTCTTGGTCGTCGTTGTCTTCGACGAATTCGAATAACCTAGTCCTAGTCGAGTAGTCAAAAGAGCCTCGTTGGTCGCTGAGGAAAATACTGGTCGCATAGTGCCTTTCCATGCTGAAGGCCTCGCCGTACGCGAACAAGGGATATTCACTCCTCGACACATTGACTATCCAGGCCTCCGCCCGCCTAGCGGCCGACTCGTGTTCCTCGTTCAGCTCACCCAAAGTGGAGTTGGGATACTTGCGGAACTGGTGGTTGACGGCGTATTCGGCGTAGGTGTCGAAACCGAGTAGATTGGTCGTTTTCAGGTGAAAGCCGAAAATCTGGTTGGCCGTGGGCAGACCGTAAGCGAAGCGCACCACCTGCTGGTTTGAAGTGTCGCGCACATTGCCGTCGGCCCGGGCAATCTCCAGTGGATGTGGGGTTTCTCTTTTGTCGAGCTGGTTGTTCGAGGTCATCGACACCTTGTAGTCGTTGGCCAGCACTAATTCGAAGCTGACCTCGACGATGGTCGCCGGATCGGGTCCCGAGTACGAGCGGTCGGAGAAATCGTAGATCAGGCGGATGCTCTCATCCCCGTCGGCGGCGAGAAAACCCTGCCGTTGAAAACCGCCCTGGATGAGGGGGACAAAGTTGATCTCCTTGCCGGTGACGGTCTCGCGGCCGAGGGTCCCGAAGTCCTCGACCGATGTGATGATGACATTCTGCGAGAACAGCGCGGCCCCGCCTTCTCCGTCTTCAGGCGAGTCGTCTTCGAGCACGATTTCGATCCGATTGATGGCGGTGCCGTTCTGGTCGACGGTGAGGTCGCCCCTAAAGCGGCTGCCGACAAAGCTCTCCAGCAGGGTATTAGAGTGATGGGCGTTGAGGTAGGTGGCGCCCACGGTGACAAAATCGCCGAGTTGGCTGGTGAGCTGGCCGCCGACGAAGTCGGTGGTATTGGTTATGCCCGTCACCCCGACGCTGGTAGGAGGGTTGGGATTGCTGATGCGCGACATGAGGACCGTGGCTTGGTACTTGTCTGAGGCGAAGTCGGCTTGGATGCCGCTGAAGGCCGGTTTCGAGAAGGTCAGGGGCGTCAGGGTCGTGCGGATGCGGTCTCCGATAGTCACGGCGTAGTGGTACTGGTCCTTGGTGTCCGAAGCGATGAGGACGCGGTTGAACCAGCCGCCGTAACGACTGTCTTTAAAAACCGTGCTGCCGAACTCTGAAGGCTGTTGTCGGCGCATGTCGTAAATCAGCCAGCCCTGAGTGACGAAGTTGCCGTACAGGTCATAGAGGTAATCGCCTTCGAGGGCCGTGGATACATAGCGCTGGTAATTGTCGCGCGCGTAGTTGGTGTACTGCCACGTCTGCCAGCGGTACTCGTTGTAGAGTTCTTGGGGCACATACCAGCGCTTGACCGTGGGATCCAGAGCGCCAAAGAGCACGCCCGGTCCCTGCGGTTCGTACGAGACTCGACCCCCGCGCTGCACCCCCAAGCGGGTGCCGTAATCCTGCGCCCAGACCCCATCTAGGCACGCGAGGAGTAGCCCGCCTGCCAGCAGATGAGTCAACCAGTGTTTGCTACGCATAGAGAATCCCTCCACAGGTATTGCCTTTGTCAGTGATCTGCGTGGAGCGCACCCGAAAATTTCAGTACACCACCCCAACGACCCCGGTCTTTGCGTCAGAGCCTGCATTGGTGTCGAGGAAAACGCGGAATAGATAGATGCCGGGCGGCACTGCGTTGCCGTTCGAATCGATCCCGTCCCACGAACTCGAGAAGCGGCCGCTCGCCCGGTCGCCGGCGAAGGCGGCGATTGAGCGGCCGCTCAGGTCATAGATCTCTACCCTCAGCGGGGCGGCCACGCCCAGCCGCAGCACGTCGTAGTGGATAACCGTGGTATCATTGACCCCGTCCCCGTTGGGCGTGAAGGTTGGGGGTACTGCCCGGATCTGGCCGAGCAGCGAACCCTCTATGGCCGTGCGCACCGAGAGGCTATTATCCACCAAGGTCAGATCTTCGCTGCCCACCGGGCGCGGATCCACATCATCTGGCGCTAGCTGGGCGGCGTTGCCCGGCACGACTTGCTGAGGTAGCTGGGCACCTTCTTGGCTCGCCGGGTCCGCGAGCCAGGCGCGGCCGGCAAAGGTCTGCCCAAATCTCAGGACCGAGGTTTTGAAGGTGATCTTGAGCAGATCGCCGTTGGTCAATTCCGGAAAACCGACGACGACGCGGCCGTCCGCCGTGCTCTCGATACTGAAATCGCCCTTGATAAAGGGGGGCTGTATCTCGCTAAGTAGGACCGCGAGATCCTCTCCTTGGATGAGATTGTCCTGCGCATCGCGCAGCTCTATCCGGCCGATCTCTTCGAGTATGCTCGGCGTGGCTATCTCAAAGCGATTGAAGCTAGTGTCCTGCGGCCGGAGACCGGCCCAGATTCCATAGGTGAATTCCACCACCTCTCCGGCCGGCACATCCCTGGGAAAAATTTCGCCGACGATGCGCTCGGCCGGCACTGGGCTGGCAAAGTCGAAGGACAGGGAATCAACGCCGCTGCCCGAACTCAGGTCGCGGCTGGCAAAGTCGATTCTGAACTGGAAGTAGCGCCGCGGTCCAGGCGAGATGATGGGGGTCCCCACCGCACTCCGCCCCTCTGCCGGATAGGGGGGAGACCAAGTGCTCCAGTTGATCACGTCGTCTCTCAAGGGTGCTTTTTGCTGGTCTGCTAGACCTTCGTAGTCGGCTTGGGAGAGAATGAGGTTTTGCCTAGTCGCTTGGGGCTGGGAATTGAACAGGTCAAAAGCCTCGTCAACGGGCAGGGCGTCCAGGAGGATTTCGTCGACTTCGGCATCCGCCTTCCAAGGCACGCCTAGCTGATTGGCGTTCAGCCGGTTGAAGACGTAGGGCGTTTCGTCCCGGCCCGAGCGCGTGAAAACGCGGATAGCCGAAAGCCCGGGTACACCTTCGCGGCGCTCGGCCCAGCGCAGGTTGCCCCAGATGGCCAGATCCTCCAGGTCGAAGATGTCGGACAGGTACTGGGCTTCGGGCACGAAACCAGAGCCGTAGGTCTCGATTTCGTCGACCTCGAAACCGATATTCGACTCCGACTTCAGCCGGATAAAGCGCACGTACTGGAGCGGGATTTCCAGATCGACGACCGCTTCGATATTGTCCTCCACCCTTATGAGATTGAGGTACTGAGGTCGGCCCTCTACAGAGGTCTCCTCGCTGCCGTCGTTCAGGGCCAGGGAGTAGCCTCGCATGAAGTCGTTTTCGAACTTGAACTCCCGGGCCTCGCGCACTGTGTTGCGCGGAAAGAACCGGATCCGGTTGACGCCAAAGCGCGCGCCCAGATCCAAATCCATGATGATGCCGCGGGCGATGACTAACTCTCCGGCCGTCGTAGCCTTGCGGCGAAAAGCGGTTTCCGGCTTGCCGTCTATCATGGCCTCCAGCGCTTTATCGGAGATCGAGGGCAGGGGAGAGTTCATTCCCCCCCCTCTGTCCTCCGCACCCAAAGCCAGATTCCTGCCGGGATCGATCTGCTCCAGGAAGATCCACCCGGATTCGAACGCGAAATCGATGACGCCGCCCGGGGTGTTGCCGGTGGCGAGTTCGGTGGTCGATACGGGGAACTGCGGGTCAAGCCCTCCGCCTCCGTCCTGCCACTGGCGCGGACCTTGGCCAACGGTGATGGTCTGTGCCAGGGCAGCCGACCACGAAAGCGCAACCGCGAGGAAGAAACAAATCTTCATCCAGCGGCCTCTTTAGCCTTCCCGCCATAGGGGAACGGTCCAAGAATTGGACCACTGCCACTGCCACTTTACTTTTTTTTGCGGCATTTCTACTTCATATAGAATGGGGGCGGTAAAGGGAAGGAGTTTGGCTCGGCCGGCGACTTGTTCTCTCAAGTCTTCGAGAAAGGCGTTGACATCAGTCAGATTGGGCGGCCAGTGCCCCGCGGGAATGGGCTCGGTCTCGCGGTCGGTGCGGTAGTGCGTGGGAACGACGAATTTGGGCTCGACACAGTCGACTAGTTTGCCGAGGGGCGTCTTCATGTGGATGAGGTAGTCCACCCGTCCCTTCAGTTTTTCCAACGCCGGGAATACAGAGCCCAAATCGCCGGTGTGGTAAAAGGAGAGATCCTTTTCCGCGTGCGTGACTAGATAACCGCAGGTGGGGAGGTCGGGTCGGGCGCTTTCTCCGCTTTCGATCACCTCCACGTGGATCGGCCCCAAGTCGAATTCAAAGGGACCGGGAAAGCTGCGTTTGTCGTCCACCATGTACCTGGGATGGGGATAGGCCACTTGTACCAGGTCCGCCGGGATGTGCTTGGTGATGGGCAGATCGCGGGCGAAGGCCGCATCGCCGTAATTCTCGTCAATGGGCTCGTTGGGAGTCAAGCAGCCAATGGGGACGAAGAGCTTCTTAAAGCGATCGCCTTGACAGAGCTTGCGCAGGGTTTTGGGATGGCAGTGGTCGAAGTGCTCGTGGCTTATGAAAATATAGTCGTAAAGGGGTTCGGCCCTGGCGAGATTTTCGCCGAATAGATAGGGATCGAAGGCGATGTTGACGTCGTCGAGGAGGACGTCGAACGCACCGCAGCCCCACCATCTGAGATGAAAATTGTCCATTTGTACCCTCCCTCAGAGAAATCCGTATAGGTTTTGCTTTGGGCGCGGCTGGTTAGCGATAGGCGCGAATAGAAGAGGGAGTGGAGTGCCGGTAGCAGATCTGCGCAAAAAAGCAAAAATGTACCAGAGGTAGAGGCTCTAAAAAACTACCGCAACCAGACCATTGCGCTCTTCCTGTCCCGCATCCGTGTCTACTTGCACCCGATACAGATATATCCCAGGCGCCACTACCTGATCGTCTTCGTCCAGCCCGTCCCATAGTTGCGCGTGTCGGCCGCTGCTGTCCTCTCCCTGGTAAACTTGGCGTACTTGGTGGCCCGCCAGATCGAATATACTCACTTTCACCTCTCCGACGCCCGCCAGTTCCAGCAACGTGTACTCGATGCGCACTTGGTCGTTGACCCCGTCGTCATTGGGTGTCACCACCCGCGGATTCGCTACCACCTTGCTGACGATATTGCCGTTCAGCGCAATGCCCACGGAGCGTTGGTTGCTGTCCAGTCGGAAGGTCGCATCTCCGTCCTCGACGAACTGCCCTACTTCGAGAGGCCGTTGATCGTCGAAAACCTGCCCGGAGAATATTGTGCCGAAGCGGAATGCCCGTCCCTGAAAGAAGACCTCCACTAGTCTGCCGCTCTTGGTCCGGTCTATCCGCGGCAGTGACAGCACTAGCCGCTGGTCTTCGAGCGGTGCGAGTAATCCCCATTCTAGATCTTCCAACCGCTCCTCGTTGATGCGGACTGAATCCACGCCGGTGAACTGTCCGGTCGTCTCCAGCACGATCCGATCAAACCCGCCCTCGCCTCCGGAAAAGGTCGGCAGCATGGCATAGACGAAGGGGGTCTCTTGGCCTGGTGCCACCTCGGTGGGCCAAATTTCTCCGATCACGCGTCCAGCCACCGGCGGTTGCGTGATGTGAAACTCGATAAAATCCACTCCGGCTCCGTCCAGACCTTGGGGCAAGAATTCGACCTGCAGCTGGAAAAACTTCCGCGGACTCGGGGAGGTAATTGGGGCCCCCAGACTGTCGGCGAGATCGTAGGGTCCCGACCAGAAGCTCCAGTTGTCCAAGTCCGTGGTGATGCCGCCCTTGCCGCCCTGCAGGTTATTGTAATCCGAGAGTGTCAGCGGCTGACCGTTGTCCTTGAGAAAACTCTTTTCGTCGCCGCGACCGGTGAGGCGCCAGTAGCGGTCGGGGTCTTCGTCGCTGCCGCTGCGGGTGCGAATCCGCAACTTGGCGTCGCGGTCCTTGGAGCCGAAAAAGCGGATTCCGCCCAGACTGGACACGGCGTCCAGTTCAAGGGCCTTGGAAATGTACAATCCCTTGGGCACGTAGCCCTCGCCGTATATTTCGAACTCGGCTATTTCCCATATTCGGTTCGCCATGTACGGCTCGTCGAAGTTGTCGATATTGAACATGAGCCGATCGACGATCATGGTGGGAAACCTCATGTCAATGACGGGATCTCGATTTTCTCGGCCCCGCGCCAATATTTGTCCGTCGCCCGAATTGCGGTGCAGCCCCATGACTTGGCCCTTGCGCCACGCGTACAGGGTATAGTCCTCGACGTAGCGCTCGGGATGATCTGGACGGGGATAGACCACAACCCGATTCACTGGAAAAGTAGCGCCGAGGAACATGACGAGCTTGGGGTTCAGTCGGTCGGTGAGCAGATCAGACGGCCACATATAGGTGGCTGGATCGCCGTCCACGGTCCAGTTGGTGAAATCGTTTTTGGCAATCGTCCCGTACTTGTGGCCCCGGGGCCCCGCGCCATCCGACGACCCAAATCTCTGTTCGGGATAGAATTTTTTGCCCTCACCCCTCTCGATAGCGCCGAGGGACAGATTCTCGTCTGGATTGACGAATACAGGCACGAGTTTTCCCTCTTGGCTGGCGCGCACTCCCCACGCCTCCAGCTTGGGATCTTGGGCGAACTCCTCCCAAGTCAGCTTGACGATCTCTACCCCCGTACTGTCTACCAGCGGATGGTCGTAATCCGGATTGCCGCCGATGCGATATATGGTGAGCCCCCAAGCCAGGGATGGGATCAGTGTCGCCAAGAGGATTGAGTGTGGCAGCCGCATCCGTGAAACTCTTCAGCTTATAGGAGGCCGCCTAGCACATTGGGATATGTGCTAGGCGGCAGAAAATGGCTATCTCCTCGGGCGTGAAGGATGACTCTACTGGACGAATCCGGTCTTTATCCGGCCCCAGGTCGTGGCTTCGACCGCGGTGGGCATCGCGCTGAAGTCGACCGTCTCATCCACGGGTGCCAGGAAGAAGTCGCAGGCACCGTCGCCGCTGCGGTACATCCGGTCGTGCTGGCTCAGGTTGTAGAAGGCCTGCCAGCCGCCCCCCTGAACCTCGCGGCCCACTTCGTCGTAGTCCATCCAGTTGTACCCGAGCCCTATGATCTCGCCCTCAGCTAGGGTGTGGGTGACGGACTCCCCTGGTCCAGCAGGAGAGTTGAGGTCGTCGAGGGGCATAAACTGCACTTCCCTGTAGACCGTGCCCGCACCGTCTTTCTCGCCGTCAAAGGTGCATGTTATGTTGTACCAGCCCTCCTCGGGCAGCCAGGTGGCGGTCCCCCAGAAGAAGTGGACGGGATCGTCTCCCTCCTCGCCGGGAATGTGGTTGTAGACCTCGTACTGCTGGCAAGCGGAGGCGTGCCAACGAGCATTGTCGTCGGTGTCGGGATAGCAATCGCCACCGCTGTGGTCGGCATCAATCATGAACTGCCAGGTGTCGGGCGGTATGCTGATGTCGTCGAACACCTCGCTGTACGCGTAGATCAAGTTGGTGCCGAGACTATAGGTTATCGTGGCCTTGGCGTCGAAATTCGACGGGTCAATATCCCTGCCTCCTTGGGTGTCGGGAAATTGTTCCGTGGTCTGCCAGTAGGGGTCGGGAATGATACCGTACTCATTGCCAACTCCGTCCATTACGGGCTCGAGACCGGGGGGCCACTGGAAGGCGCTAAAGATTTCGTCTTCGGGGGAATGTGCGGATACGCTACCTCCCGCGATCAGGGTGAACGCTAGAGTAGCGACCATGATATGGCGTGCCATTGTTTTTTCCTTTCTCAATGATGAATAGCGAAACACAAACAACCTCCCCACCTCTTTTCATCCATTCCCCGAAGTCTGTTTGAACAGACCGCGGGGTTTAGGCTAAATTCGCAACTTCTTTACCCATTACCTCCTTTCCACGACTCTGCGCTTCCCGTTGGGAATAATAGAGTCGTCAATTTGGTAAGTTATACTTCGGGCTTCGCGAAATTTCCACACAGCCTTGAGTTTCACTCATCCAAGTAACTCAGTCGTCGCAGCCCTGTGTGTTTTTATACGGAAATTCAAACAGCAAATCAATAAAATAATGTCTAGAGGGTTGTGACGCTGTCTGCCCACCATTAGCATCTACCCCGCGGAGGAGCTAGTGGTAACGGGGTTTTTGGCGTCGGTCGGGCCAATTTCTCAAGCGGCTAATACGCGACGAGAATGAGGCCGCTGCGCTGTTCCCAGCCCTGATCGGCGGCAACGCGCACTCGATATACATACAAACCCGGCCCTACTACCCGACCGTCCGCGCCTCGGCCATCCCACAACCGACCATATCGGCCGCTGCGATCCCGGCCCCGGTAGAGCTGCCGCACCCGGCGCCCCGATATATCGAAAACGGTCACCTCCACCGTCCCGGCCTGGGCCAACTTCAGCACGGTGTATTCGACGGCCACTACGTCGTTGACCCCGTCCCCATTGGGCGTGAGTACCGGTGCCTCCACCCCCACTTGATGCAGCAGCCCACCGCCTAGCTGGATGCCCACCCACACCTGATTGCCCTCCAACTGAAAAAGCGCATCGCCCGCCTCCACCCGCTGCCCCACCTCCAGGGGCCGCTCCGAGTCGAACACCGCCCCGTGGAACCAGGTGCCAAAGTGGAAACTCTGGGCCCGAAAGAACAGTTCCACCACTTTCTGGTTGTCGGCCGGACCCAGCCGCGGCAGGGTCACCACCAGTCGCTGGTCCTGGAGCGGCTCCACCAACACAAGAGCCTGCCGCTCTTGGTTGATCCGCACCGAATCCACTCCGACAAACCGACCCGAGGTCTCCAGCACTAGCTGATCGAAGCCGCTGGTCTCTCGCCCCAGCTCCGGCCGCAAGGCATAGACAAAGCTCGTCATCTGGCCCGGCTCCACTGCCACCGGCCAGACTTCGGCGACCACTGGACCGCTTATCGGCGGCTGGGAGGTGAGAAACTCTACTAGCTCGAGCCCCCCGGCCTGACCGCCCTTGGTGGCGAAAGCGACCTGCAGTTGCACGAAGCGCTGCGGTCCGGGCGAGGTCATGGGGGTCCCCAAGCTGTCGGCGAAGGAGTAGCCCCCCGACCAGTCGCTCCAGTGGTCCAGATCCGGGGTGATGGGGCCTTGGCCGAAGGACAGGCTTTGGTAGGCGGTGCGGGTTAGGGGCTGGCCCTCATCATCGAGGAAGGTCTGCTCGTCGCCGCGGCCAGTGAAGCGCCAGTAGCGGTCGGGATCCGGGTCCGAGCCGCTACGGGTGCGGATTTCGACGTGGGCATCGTCGTCTTTGCAGCCGATCCAGCGGAGCGTCCCCAAGGTTGAGGTCGCGCCCAAGTCCAGTACTTGGGATTGGTAGAACGCCCGAGGCACGTAGCCCTCGCCGTAGATTTCCAATTCGGCGACTTCCCACATTTCTTGCCCGGCAACGGTCAGCGCCACATACTCGACAGTGCGGGTGGGAAAGAGAAAATCGACGACCTGCTGCCGATTGGGCGACACCGAGCCGACTACATCGATTGTCCACTCGTCTCGCGGCGCACCCGTTACCCTCTGGCTGCGGGTGCCGTCGGGGAAGAGAGAATGGAATATTTTTTGCCAGTTGGCCGTCCTCGATCCAACGGCTCCGGTGGAGCTGCCCTCTACGACCTGGACGGCAAACTCCTCGACGTTCCGTCCCGTATACTGGGGCGTGGGATAGAAGCGAAGCCTGTTTATGGGAAAGCGCCATCCCAAATCGAGCAGGAAGGTTCCGGGTGCAGCGGAAGAGAACCTCGCCAGTCCCTCGTCATCGACGAGGCGAAAAGCAGTGGTTGGATCTCCGTCGGCAATCTTGTCGACCAATTTATCCGCCACGAGCGCCCCGTAGATGTTCCGCCCGCGTTTGATGGCAAAGCCGGCCGGGCCACCTCCTCTAGCTGGGGCGGTGAGGGCGAGGTTGTCATCCGGGGAGACCAACACGGGCGCGATCCCCGCTTCCTCCAGCGTCAGTCCTTGCATCTTGCCGTTGAACCCCTGGGCCGCCTCCTCCCAGCTCAGCGACACGAATTCCACTCCCGCTAGCTCTGCTTCTGGAGGTGGGGCCCTATCGGACCCACCGATCCGATAGATGGTCAGACCCCAGCCAGAGCCCGGCACCAGCAGGGGCGTAATCAGGGCTAAAAAAAAGAAAGTGCGCATACGAGGACGCCTCGGTGCGGCGCGATCGGGACAGGGCCCCGTAGGAGCGACCTGTGGGACTCACCGCTGGTCCACGGTCAGGGCGCGAACTCGTGCAAGTCGTCGATCCACTTGTACCCGACTTCCAGCGAGTGGGCTCCTCCCATGACGAACGGTCGTTCGCCCACCACACAGGCCGACAGCCAGGCCTTGCCCACCGGCATGGGCGCGTCCACGAACCAGCGGTCGGCTTGGATGTCGTAGATTTCGGTGGCCGCTGAGTAGTGAGGATCTTTGCCGCCGAAGGTGTAGAGCAGATCGCCCAGTACGCAAGCGCCGGACGATTCGCGTCCGGTAGGGACCGGCGCCAGCGCTTCCCAGCGGCCCACCGCTGGATCGAGCACATAGGTCTCGCTGCGGCAGGGCCGCTCCGGATATTCGTCGCTGATGCCGCCGGTCAGGTAGATGAGCCCGTCGTGAGTTACCACGGTGGGGCCTTGCGTGGGTCGGGGTAGGGCCGGCCCCGGGGCCCAGGTGTCGGTGGCGACGTCGTACACTTCAACGCGGTCGAGGATGCGCGGGTCTTCGCGGAGCATGGTGTTGCCGCCGATGGCCCATATTCGGCCCTGGCAGGCGGTGACGGTCAGGCCGGCGCGGGGTCCGCCGGGCATGGGCGCTAGGGCCGACCAGGTCTGTGCATCCAAGTCGAGCATCTCTAAGTTGTCGCGGGAAGTAAAATGGTAGTCGTGGCCGTAGGCTTTTTTCTCTGCGGGCGTGCGGATGGTTTTGCCGCCGGCCACGTAGATCCTGCGGCCGATGCGGGCGGCGCCCAGCCATCCCCGCTTGGTGGGAATGGGCGGTCCCTGGGTCCAAGTGTCGCTGGCCACATCGTAGATCTCGACCACATCGACTGTGAGATCGTCGGCACCGGAAATGGCGTAGATGGTGCCGTTGACGGCAATGGACTGCAGGTCGTGGCGGGGGGTGGGCATGGGGGCGCGTTGAATCCAAGTTCCCATGGTCGACTCCTGTTGTTGGGTGGAGTGTCGGTTCGGTTCAGTTTAGTGCGATGGGATCGGCTAGTCCTTCCGGCACTATTCCCATATCTTCCGGAAAACCGCTCTCCCTCGAGCGCCTACCGAGGCAGCGGCAGCGCGACTTTTGCGTTGTTCTGCTGCTGTGATTGCAGGCAAGCGATTATCATCTCCACAACGGTCAGACCATCTCGCCCGGTACACGACAGCTCATCTTCGCCGTCGAGCGCACGCACGAGTTCGTGCACGCCCGCTTCGATTCCCTCAACTTCCCACGGGCGCGGTTCGACCAACTCCCGCTCTCCGTCCCTCTCGAGGTAGGCATCGCCTTCTCTCTCTATGAAAATGGTGCCCGTGGTGCCCGACACGGTGAAGTCGAGTCGGTTGGGGGTCCGTTTTTCTCCGAGGTAGACTCCGCGCACACCGTTGGCGAAGTGGATGTAGGCGTTGGCGCTCGGCTCGGTGGCTGGGTCGTGTCCGCCGTCGCCGCGATACTCGCCGTAGTCTTCGTACCCATCCTCCAGCTCGGCGACGAGCCACGCTGGTTTACTGCCGGCGAACCACATGATGGCGTCGAGCAGATGGGTGCCGTTGCGGAACAGCATTGATCGCGTGCCGTAGTGCTCGCACACGACCGCTCTCACGTCGCCAATCTCGCCCGCGGCCGCTAGTTCGTGGCAGCGATGCCAGACGGGAAACCAGTGGCGAGTGTGGTCGACGGACAGCAAGGCGTTGTGGCGTTCCGCGGCCGCCACCATGCGGTCGGCGTCCTCCACGCTGGTGGCCAGCGGTTTTTCGCAGAAAATCCCCTTGGCACCAGCTTCGGCGGCGGCTACCACCAAGTCGGCGTGCCGGTTGTCGCCGGTGGCCACCGTGACGATGTCGAGCTGTGCCTTTTCCAGCATCTCCCGATAATCGGCATACATCTTCAGCTCGGGATTGGTCGCCTTGAATTGCGCTGCAAATTCGTCGCGTTGCTCCGGCACGAGATCGCAACCGGCCACGACCTCGGCGTTTTCTAGACTCTCGGCTCCTCGGGCGTGCCGATTGCCAATGCCCCTGCAGCCGATGACTCCTACTCTGTACATGGTGCCTCCTTGCGACTCGGTCGCCGATGCTAGGTCGGGTATGGCTACAGATCGAAACTCAAGCGCCCGTAGTAGAACCCGCCGTTGGTGTCGAACTGCATCACCCGCCGGCTGTACACAAAACCGCGCGACGTGATGTTGGATGCTTTTTCATGCTCGTCGGGGAAGGTATTCAACAGATTGTTGGCTCCCACCGACAGACGTAGGCCCGATAATACTTGGTAAGACACATCTACATCTAGCAAAGTCTTGGCCGAGAAGGTCTCTTCGTGGTCTGGGTTGTTGGGCTTGTACTCGACCGACCCGTAGTTGGTGGCCCGGACTAGACGCTAAATTCGTCTTGGGAGTAGCGCGCCGACACACTGACCTTGGTGCGCGGCAGGGCGTCTTCGCCATCGGTCACCGTGCCGCGGATGATGCCCTGCTGGGCCGCTTGCCGCGCTGCTATGTCGAGCGCCTTGAGGACATCGGTCACCGTGCCTTGGATGGTGCCCTGTTGGGCCCAGACAGGTAGCGTCGCCAGCAGCACTGCGGCCAACGACGCCCGAAAAAAGGGTTGCAAATTCATGGGTTCTCCTGATAAGTGGCTTTTGCGCATCCAACGGCGCAAAAATGTCAAACTAAGACCATAGGGAAATACGTAATTTTGGCAAGATCAATATCGAAGTGTATGGGTGCTCCAGGCGGATTGGTGTTGAACGACCCACTGAGTCGAGCATCCGCTGGTTCCGGTGCCAACAGCACGAAGCCGTCGCGGCCCTCCGCCGAGCCAAAGAACTCAAAGCGCACGCCTGTTAGTACCGGCTCGGGTGGATTGGGAGTATCGGGTGGGTTGGGAGTATCGGGTGGATTGGGAGTATCGGGTGGATTGGGAGTATCGGGTGGGTTGGAAGTATCGGGTGGGTTGGAAGTATCGGGTGGGTTGGAAGTATCGGATGGGTTGGAAGCACTCGGCGCAGAAGAAACGATGGACGCTCTGGTGGCCGAGAAACTCGGCGCAAGAAGCCGACCAGACAGGGAGCGGTTGGGGATATGGGGTTTTATTGTTGCTACTCTTGATGAGTCAATGAGGGCGTTGCGCGAAGATGGGGGAATCTAGCGGCTTTGATAATTTTACGCCCTGCAAGCGTTGCTAACTCGTTGCTCATAGATATACGTGTAACTCCAAATAAGCAAACCCGATTTTTATCCAAACTTCCTTCCACACTATATGGATTCGTGCAATTCAACTGGACCCACTACTCGCTTCGTTGATGGCGAATAAAGGCTATGACGTTTCGGTTTCAGCCCTATCTTATACGCCGACGGTTGCATCATTGAAATCCACGTCTAAACGATTCGAGGAGAACGAGATAATGCGCGTGCTGATCATGTCCGATATGGAAGGCGTAAGCGGCATTGTGGTGTGGGAGCAGGTCAGCGGCGGTGCGGCGATGTTTGAAGAGGGCCGGCAGCTCTACACGGAAGAAATCAACGCCGCGGTGCGCGGGGCCAAAGCCGCTGGCGCGACGGAAATTGTCGTCGTCGATTGTCACGGTGCGGGCAAAGGATGGAGCTTTAATTCGCTCATCCCCGACAAAATTGATCCCGATTGCGAATGGGTTGCCCATCATGGGTGGGGGCGCTACGACGAGCTTTGGGAGCAAGGATGCGACGCCTGTCTGCTCATCGGCATGCACGCCCGCGACGGCACCCCCGACGGGGTGCTGTGCCACACCATCTCCAGCGTCCAGTATAGAAATCTCTGGTTCAACGACGATCTCGTCGGGGAAACCGGCGTCAACGCCGCGCTCAACGGGCACTACGGGGTGCCGATTGCCCTCGTCACCGGCGATGAAGCCGTCTGCCGAGAAGCCAGAGCACTCCTCGGGGAATCGCTGCCAACCGTTGCCGTTAAAAAGGGACTCAGCCGGTTTAGCGCGCGCCAGCTACCGCCCGTCCGCGCCCGTCAGTTGATTGAAGACGCGGCTAAAAACGCGCTCACCGATCTGACCCGGACCAAGCCCTATGTCCCTGAGCAGCCAACGACCATCCGCGTCGAACTCGCTAGCGTCGATCAACTCGCCGAATTCAAAGGGCGGCCCGGGGTTGAGGTAACGGGGCCGCTCTCCGTTGAAAGCCACGCAGAAGACTGGCTGACTGCGTGGAATCAGTTCTGGCCTTATGCGTAAGAAGCCCGGAATTTCCAGACAGCTTCTAAGCGCGTACTGCGTAGAGCCTGTTTACTGCCGCTAGGGACACCACCTTGGAATAGTGATATACCTGCTCGTCGCCTACGCGGGTCGGCGCTTCGAGGACGAAGTCGGCAAAGTGCGGCGCATTGAAGACGACAAAGGCCAGGGATAGGGCATCGACGTGGCGGGCATGGCGCTGGCTCAGGTCCGGGAAGGCCACCGGGCCGGTGTCAACTTGGTAGATATCGTTGGCGCGATTGGTGTTCATGGTCTTGACCGGGTATTCCATGATCGCCTGCAACCCGGTTTCTTCGTTCCGCACTTGGGTCTGCGCCACGATTGGCACCGATTCGTAGGTCGCCTCGCGCACCGCCGCATCGCTGGCCAGTTCCTCCACATCGCTCCCGACAATCAGGCGGTACTGCTGCCCGTTCCACCACTCCTCTGAGCGGCGGATCTCCCGATAGCCGTCGTGCAGGTAAGCGTGACGCCGATAGACGACCGACCACTCCGGGCCAAAGACCGGCAGGAAGTCGTAGTTGTCCTCGTGCAGGAGGTTTTCTTTGGCAAAGGTGTGTTCGCTCTTGCACGACCCCACCTGTACGTAGTCCTCGCTCTGGCCGGAGGTTTCGTCGATGATGCGCGTCCGCGACTCGACCCAGAACCGCACTTCGTTGCCGGGGCCGTTGCCGATTAGAAATGAGCGTCCGTAGTCTAGTGGTATCACGATAGGGCCTCCTTTGGAAGCTGTCTGAAAGTCCCCGGTGGCAAAAGTATCCGCAGATGAGCGCAGATGAGCGCAGAGGCGGGATGAGGGGACTTGGGCCTCTGCGGTGGAGGGTTGGGACGCGGGGAAAATAAGGCTACATTAGAGCGACTTCAAGCAAGAGAAACGGCACCCATGACCTTAAAAATCACCGATGATGTATTCTTAGATCAGGCCGGTCGTCCGCGCCGGATCCGCGGCGTCACCGTCAACAGCGCCTCGCCCCTGCTCGTCTCGCTGGCGGCGCAGGTCGGTTTTGAAGCGGTGTGGATCGAAAGCGAACACGGCCCGGTTGGCTTTGAGCGGGCCGAGACCCTGTGCTTGGCCGCGGAGGCCGGTGGCATTTTCCCCCTCATTCGCTTGCCCGATGGCGAGCGCCACCACGTGCTGCGGGCGCTCGAAATTGGGGCGCGGATCATTCTCGTCCCCATGGTGGACGATGCGGAGTATGCGCACCGCATCGTCGAGGTGGGCAAGTACCCGCCGTTGGGTCGGCGCGGCTTCAACGTGCGCACGCGTGGCATGGGTTTTGGGCTGGAAAACCTGCACGACGCCCTAGCCCGCGCCAATGCGCGCACCCACCTCTTTGTCCAGATTGAGACCGTGGAGGCCGTGGCGAATATCGATGCGATACTCGCCGTGGAGGGCCTCTCCGGGATCTTCATGGGCCCAGGGGACCTAGCGGTCGATATGGGCTGCACCGGCCAGATGGGCGATCCCCGTCTGCGCGAGGCCGTGCTCTCGTGCTTGGCCAAGGCGCGGGCCGCCGGCAAGTTGAGTGGCATTTTCACCTTGCCGGGGCCGCTGCTTACCGCCGCCATGGACGCGGGCTGCGACTTGGTAATTTGCGGCGGGGACGTGATGGATCTGGGCGCGGCCTGGAGCGAATTGCTGTGCCAGATCCCGGCCGAGCACGGGTGAGGGCGCGGCGCGATCAATGAGACCGGACCGGTACTCCCTCCAACAAGCCGCTCTGGTGCATATCGACCCACTCGTCCATAAAGGTCTTGTTCCACTGGGCGGTCAGCGGGTGATCCATCATGTCGCGGTACACTGTCCACATGGTGACTAGCTCGTCGGCCCCGTCGAGGAAGGCCGCGTGCGCGGTCTCCACCGAGCGGATGAGGGCGGCCATAATGAAGGGTCGCTGGCCCCAGCCGCTGAACATCTGGGCGCACTCGCGGATCAATTGAGTCGGGTCGCCGCCCACTTCCTTGACCGGCTCGCAGAACGGCAGGATGTGGTCAACCCCGGCTTGGGCCACGGCCACGGCTTGCGTCAGCGAAAACACCGTGGTGCAGAAGGTCTCGACGCCTTGGTCCTTGAGGATGCTAAATGCCTTAAGTCCGTTGACGTTACAGGGGATCTTGAGGATGATTTGCTCCGACATGTTGGTGAAAACTTGCCCGACTTCTAGAAACTCTTCAACGCAATGGCCGTCGATTTCCACCACTATGGGCTTGTCGGTGAGCGCGAGATATTGCTCTATCAGGCCGATGACTGTGCCGTATTGTTTGGCGTATAGGTTGAGCACCACCGTGTTGGTGACGATTCCGGTGATCCCGAGGGGCATCCACTCCTTTAGTTCGTCGGGCGAGCCGGCTAGCCAGATGGTTGGGCCGCGGCCTTGGGCGCGGGCGGTGGGAACGGGTCCATTTGCTGCCATAACAAGTCTCCTGTGGTTTTACAATGGGCGTTGACAGGTGGGCCAATATAGAAAAATCGCGCGAAGAAAGCGAGTAGGTAAACGAGAGGAGAATCCGTGAAATTCGACTACTTTTACGGCGGGCACGTCGCCATGGACGACCTGGGATTTGCCGGCCGGCCGGTGGATGAGCGGATCGAGGCGGACGAGCGCCTCGCCTCGGTCTTTGCCGAAGCCCGCGCCATGGCGCAACTGATGGACGCGGCTGGCTACGACACGCTGTGGTTGGCAGAGCACCACTTCCAGCGCGAAGGCTACGGCGGCATCCCCAATATCCCGATGCTGGCCGTCTATTTGGCCCAGCACACGCAACGGCTCTGCTTGGGCAGCATGTTCAACACCGTGCCGACTTGGCACCCGCTGCGGCTGGCCGAGGACTTTGCCCTCGCCGATATCCTCACCGAGGGCCGCTTCCGCTTTGGCATTGGTCGTGGCTACATCGGTCGCGAGCTGGCCACTTTGGGCGCGCCGCTCGAAGGCGATCCGGCCAACCGCGCGCTCTTTGAGGAGCAAGTCGAGATCCTCTTCAAGGCGTGGAACGAGCCGTCGTTTGCCCATTGCGGCTCTCACTACGAGTTGCCGGCTAAGGTCGTGCATCGCCGAGGTACGCTTGAGGAAATCACCCTAGTACCGCGGCCGCGCAACCGGCCGGTCGAGTGCTGGCAGCCGATCTTCAGCGCCAACCCGCGCGGCATTGCGTTTATGATTAAGCACGGGATCAAGGGCGTGGTGCCCGGCGGTGGGAGAGCGGTGGAAATCGCCGAGCGCTGGCGCGATGGGCTGGCTAATGCGGGCCGCGACGCCGAGTTGGGGACAGGGTTAGCTCTGGTGCTGCAAGTTCACCTAGCCGACACCCAAGAGCAGGCCATTCGCGAGGCTGGGGTTTGGTTTGAGGAACAGCTCAAGGTACTGGCCCCCTTGGGCCGGATGCCGACGCTGACTGAGGCGCAAATCGCGGCCACGTACGACGGGGCGGCGGCGGCGCAGGCCGGCTTGCCGACGGTGCGCGACTTGGTGCGCGCTGGCGCTTGGCTCTGCGGGCCGCCCGAACACGTGGCCACGCGGCTCGCTGAAATCCAAGCGCAATTGCCCGGCTTGGAGCGCGTGACGATTGGTGCCGGGGCGCTGGGCATCCCACCGGCGGCGATCCGGCAAACCATCGAGTGGTTTGGCCGCGACGTGTTGCCACAATTTGAGGAGGCATTGTGAAAATCAACCAGACCAAGGCCGCCCTGCTCGGGGGGGCGACTATAGAAGTAGTCGAAATCAACCGGATTTTCGACCCAGTGGTAGTCGAGCTTGCGGCCCAAGCGGGCTTTGGCTGCGTCTGGATCGACATGGAGCATTCCCATCTGGGGCTGGATGCGCTTTCGCATCTGATCTTGGCGGCGCGGGCCACGGGGGTTGATTCGGTGGTCCGCATCCCCCAGGGGCCGTATAATCAAGTGATCAAGCCGCTGGAGTTAGGGGCCGGGGGGTTGGTTTGGCCCCATTGCAAGAGCGCGGACGAAGCGCGGGCCTTTGTGCAGATGGCCAAGTTTCGGCCGCTGGGCTTGCGCGGCATGGGCTGTGGCCGGGATTCGGACTACGGTACGCTGGACCCCGCCGAGTACTTGGAAGGGGCCGATGCCGAGACCCTGCTCGGCGTGATGATCGAAGACGCCGAGGGCGTGGAGGAGGTGGAAGCGATTGCCGCGGTGGACGGCATCGACTTGCTCTTCGTGGGGCCGAGCGACTTGGCGCACAGCTACGGAGTCGAGCGCGCCGGCGTCCCCCACATAGACCACGACCGCGTGCTGGCGGCCTTCAGCCGCGTGGGTGCGGCCTGCGCCGCCAGCGGCAAGGCCATGGGCACGGCCGTCGGCCCGGGCCCGTCCATGCGCCGCGTGGTCGCCAAAGGCACGCGCTGGCTCAATTGCTGCCACGAGATGTCGGCCCTCACCAGCGGCTTGCGCAGCGCCCGGCAATCGACCCTTGCTGCGAAGCAACGCACGCTCACCCAGCAGTTGTTGGAATTGTATCGCAAGGGAGAGCTGGACCTTAGCGACGTATCCGGCACAGCCAAGCGGCACGACGTTAGCCGGAGCATGGTCAAGCACTTGGCCAACTTTGTCCTGCACAAGGCAAAGTGCGTCGAAGCCTTGCCTGCGATGGCTTCATGGGTCGAGCGCATGGAGCAAGCCCTCGTGGATGGACGGCGGGGTTTGGCGTTGACCGATGCCTATTACGTTTGCTTAGCGGTGCAAAGCCTGCCCAAAGAGCGTTGGCTAGAAGCGTTGCAAGCGACCTTCGATCGTTGGGAACACGCCGCCACAGGCTCCTTTAAGACGTTCTTTGACGAGGTTAAAGAACGTCTTCAGGCCGGGCAGGGATAGCTGCGGCCCCGCGTCAGATCGCGACCCCGCCGCAGACGGAAATGCACTGGCCGGTCACGTAATCCGAGAGGTCGGTCGCCAAGAATTCCACGACCTTGGCGCAGTCCTCTGGCTTGCCGAACCGACCGAGGGGAATGTGGTCGGCCGCGCCCTCCCCCGCGCCCATGCCCTCGGCGATTTTGCGCGAACTGAGGATGTAGCCGGGTGCGATGCAGTTGACATTGATGCCATAAGGCCCCAACTCCTTGGCCAAGACCTTGGTATAGTGAGCGACCCCGGCCTTGGCGATGCTGTACGGCGGCCCCCCCTCGGTGCCCCGCAACCCGGCCAACGAAGAGATATTGATGATTTTGCCGCTTTGCTGACGCTGCATAGGCTCTTTTGCCGCTAGGCAACAGTGAACTGCGCTCATCAGGTTGATTTCCATGGTGAAGCGGAAATACTCTTCTTCCGAGGGTTCGCCCGGTGGGCGCAAGCCGCCGCCGGCGTTGTTGACCAGAATATCGAGGCGGCCCCATTCGCTCACGATGCGGTTGACGACCTCGGCGGCAGCGGCCTTTTGCGACACGTCGGCCTCTATGCCGAGGGAGCGGCAGCCGAGGTTGCGGATTTCGTCGACGACCGTGTCCGCGCTCAGCTTCTCGTCGTATTGCTTGGCCGAGGCTAGGTTGACGTCGTTGATCACTACAGCGGCCCCGAGCTTTGCCAAGCGCAATGCGTACGATCGCCCTAGGCCGCGGCCGGCACCGGTCACTAGCGCGACCTTGTCGGTGAGTTTGTTCATGTTGGCCTCCTGTTAGCCTATGCCCAGTGCCGCGTCGATTTCGGCTTGGTATTCATAGACAGCCCCGCTTTCCACCTCGCTTAGCTGCACCGTCCGGCCCAGCCGGCTCGACTCGAAAACTGCGTACACCGCGGCCACGTCTTTTAAGCCCTCTGTCCCGTCCACCTCGATTTCCCGTCCGTTAAGAATGGCCTCGGCCAGTTCAAAGTACTCTAGCGCCAATAGTTTCCAGTCGATGTCTTGGTCGGCGACTCGCGCGGGGAAAAAGTGCTCGGCCAGCGGCTCTAGGACAAACGCCTCTGCGCTAGCCACGAGCGCGGCGTGGTCGAGCGTTGTGCCGTCGGCCCTTTGCAAGCACGCCCTAGCGCCGCGCGTGCCAAACCCCTGCATTACTCCCTCGGATCCGAAGATGATCTCGCCACCACAAGAGCCGTAGCCCCCTAGGCCCACCACCCAGTTGACCGCGAGGCCGCTCTCCATCCTAAACATCGCCATAGAGGTGTCTTCGGCCGTGGCGTGGACTTGCTGCTCCATCTCGGCGAAGCGGGTTTGGTAAAACTCATAGGGCGAGTTGACGGCCTTGGGCTTGTGGCGCACGGGCGAGGCTAGCTCGACGGCCCCGTAGGCTTCTTTGATGTCCCCGAGTTGGTAGCGAATCATGTCGGTGAAATGGACGCCTAGATCCAGCAGTAGCCCACCCCGATCCTTCATGTGCCGCCAAGGCGTGATAAACACTTCGCGGTGCGGGGCCAGCGAGTGGAAGATGGCCATGTAAGGGCGGCCAATGGCCCCTTGCTCCAGCAGGTGATGCACCAGCCGCGCCGAGGGGTCGCGGCGGTAATTTTCCGCCACCGACAGGATGCGCTGGTTGCGTTTGGCGGCCTCTATCATCTGCTGGCAGCCCTTGATGGTAATGGCCATGGGCTTTTCCACCATCGCGTGCAGCCCCAGATCGAGGGCTTGGCAGACTACAGCGTGATGCACCGACGGATCCACCACCACATCCACGGCCATTAGATCGGCGACTTCGCGGTGCATGGATTCGAGGTCGGTGAACACGGCCGGCCGCTGGCCCACGAGCTTTTCGGCTTCTGCGGCCGCCAGCTCGGCGTTGTCGCGCCGGATGTCGCATACGGCGACTAGCTCTACATTGTCAAACGGGGTTTTGGCGAGTTCCCCTAGGCCGTATAGATGCCGCGTTCCCATGCCTCCGCAGCCGACCAATGCCAGTCTGATTTTGTCCACAGTCGCCTCTCTTTTTTGATTGATGTAGCACGAACAAATAAATGTTGACAAAAGGCTACGACATCCGTACTTAATGAAAAATGCGGCGTGATACAAGGCGTGACTAAAGTTAAAGACGAAGTTAGCAAGTAGAATCCCCACCCCCAAAAAAGGAGGCCGCAGTAATCCGTAGCGCGTTGAATTGCAATCGCCCGCGATGTAAAATTCAGCAGTTGACCATCTCTTTCACTACCACACCTATAAAGGAGATCGCGATGGTACGCACCCTCCTCGGTATGATGTTGGCGTTTGTTATTATCGGCCCGACCTTTGCCCACAACGGCATGACCAACTTCATTCCCGCTTGGCCCGATCCGACCACCTTTGTCCTCGATGGCGAGGAAGACGATTGGGGCTGGTACGACACCGATTCCTTTGGCGTCAAGCCCGAACAGATTGAGTCCTTGCTCGGCGAGCATTTGGACCAAGGCCCGAACCCCAACCCGGAAGACTTCAGCGTCAGCTTTTTCGTCGCTTGGAGTCCGCCGCCGGACAATGCCCTGTACTTCTTCGCCCGCGCTCAAGACGACACGCTGCGCGCCCTAGAGGAAAAAGGGAATTGGTGGAACGACGATTACTTGCAGCTCCAGATCGACGCCGACCACGCTTCGGGCAATTATCTATCCGAGTTCATTAACGGCTATCGCCTTGGCTTTCATCCGCTAGGCGGTGGGGGCGAGGCACCCCCGTTTGACGAGGAACAGGGGCCTGTGAACTGGGGAGGCGAAGAGCCGTACACCTTCGCTGCTTCGACCATCCTCCCGGCCGGTTCGGTTACGTGGGCGACCAATGTCGAGTACACCTTTGAGGTGCGGACTCACCTCTGGGACATCTACGGAGTTGAAGGCCCGCAAACCAGCACGCCGCACGTTTTGGAGCCCGAGCAGGTCATCCACTTCAACGCCCGCTTTGACGACGGCGACCGCGAAGCCAATGGCGAGCAGGATTTGTGGGGGCAGGTTGGCGGCAGCTACGAGTGCGACCGCGAAGGCGACCATTGCCCGGACTATCTGCTGGTGCCCACGGACATGGCCGATCCCTACGTCAGTTGGGAAGAGGGCAGCGCTACCGCTGTGGAGCATACTACTTGGGGAAGAATCAAGAGCCACATCAACCGCTGAGGCTAGTACAGATAGGACGGTCGATGAGCAGACCGCTTAGTCCTCCGGCCCGCAACCGCAATGTGTTGCGGGCCGTTTTGTTTGCGCCAAGAGGTTTGTCGCGCCGAGTTGTCGCCGGTATTCGCTCTGCGCCCTAAGCGCTTCGTCGCCGCTCGGGCTCAAGGCGTCTGCGAGCGCGGAAACGCCATGCGCCACGGCCCCGCGCCAGAACGCCAGCCCCTCTTGGTTTTTTTTGCCGATGAAACTCGTCGAGTGCAAAAACAAGAAAAACGCCGTCCACGCGCCGATCTGAACTGCGTTGGTTCTCAGGGCGCGCCGCAAACGTTCTATCGCAGGCAAGCGGCAGCGGTCGAAAGCGCGAACCGCCAAGTTGAGCAAGGGTAGGCAGAGGAGCTTGTCGTAAAACGTCGGCTGCTCCAGCCAACCAAGCAGTCCGTATAGCGCGAAGGCGCAGGTGCCGTACAGTGCGCCGAAGATCAACCGCCCCAAACCCGACTTGGGTGAAGTCGCCGGATCGGTCATCAGCAGGTGCAGCCCGATGAAAATTCCAATGGGAATGCTGGTGTCCGCGAAGTACGAAAAGCCAAAAAAGGCACCATAGGTAGAGCTTAATACATACAGGGCGACCACCGCGGCCAAGGTCATTAGCACGACCGAAAAGAGGCATTGGACCACTAGCCCGAGCGCGAACACCACGATGTAGATGTACTCGGGTTCGGCTAGGGTTTTGGCGATTGTCTCGCCGCAGGTAAGATCGGTGTTGCCAGTGGCCAGCAGGGCGATGGAAAATGCGGTGAGCGCAAAGCCAGAGGGGTTGAATATATGCGTCGAGCGTCCGTTCCTGCGCCAGGTGAAAAACTCCTTGCCCACGAGGCTTGCGGCTACCATCAGAAACTGCAATGCGAACCAGTCGAATTTGAACCATATAAACAAGTTCATGCTCAACACGATGGGGAAGGGGCGAAAGCCTAAGTGCCACTCTTGCCTTCTCGACCAGCAGAGCAACGCATCAAAGCCGTAGGCAAATGCGATCTGCGCTGCAATCAACTGGGCCATCTCATAGACCGGCGGCCAGTACCAACCCCAGTACAAGTAGATGCAAAGCTGGATCAGCGCTTGTACGTAGTGGGCCTTAACAACGCGCAGACCTATCGTCGGCTTGCGCCCGGCGGCGCAAAGCCATCCCTGCCAGACGAGGAGCAGCAAACCAGCTCCCCACAAGCTCCAGCGCAACCGAGCATGGCCATAGATGTCTGAATCGAACGACAAAAGTCCAAGACAGAGCACAGCCCCTAGCGGCAACCCAAAGGCAGCACATAAGCCGAGGCGATTATCTCGTTTGCAATGGTCCATGGTGGTCGGCGGCGGGCATCTTCGTCGTTTGGGGTGGTGGCTTTTGGCAAATTTACCGGCCGAAGGCACAACACCCAAGCAAAAGATAATGCGACTACGCCATTTAATCTGCCTGCCAGTTCTGGTGTTGAGCCTTGGGAGCGCGGCCCGCGCTGAGGTGACGCTGTGGCAAATCAACGACGGCGGGCGGAACTGGAAATCCGTGGCAGAGGCTTCTACGGCCATTGATTTCGATGTGCCCAACGCCATCCAGATCGCTGGCTTTCGGCCGGGGGAAAACATCACCTCTACGCTCTCTTGGGTAGATGGCATACCGCGGGATGGATTCGACATCATCCGCTCCAATGCCCGCATCTGGAACAATTACCCGCTCAAAAAGTCGGATCTCCCCATCGTCGATGGCGACCCCAACACTTCTACCGAAGACCGCTTCAAGGTCTTTGGCTCCAGCCAAGCCGGCAAACGCTTCTTCCTCGATTTGGGCAGCCGCTTTCCCCTGAACCGGATCGTCTTTTACCCAAGGCTCACGGGCTTAGATTCCAGCGGCAAGCCGCTGTGGTCAGACTATATCCGCGGCTACGAACTCTATGTCAACGACGGCCTGAGCTTTGGCACTGACGGGCAGCCGATCTACGGCGATCCCATAAAGAAAGTGGAATTCTCCCGCGACAGCGTTTCGGTCGTCGAGTTTGAACTCGATTTCGTTCGCTATATCCTACTGCGCATCACGGCCACCAATCCCTTTGAGATTGCCGAAATCGAACTCTACGGCGAAGGCTTCGTGCCCCGGGGCGAATATCGCTCTGAGGTCATCGACTTGGGCGCGCCCGTCAATTTCGGGACCCTGAACTTCGGCGCTGCAAAAGTCCGCGTCGTCGGCGATAGCTTGGTGGAAGAACCCGCGGCCATGGCCTCGGCAACCATTCAGATGCGGTCTGGGCTGGACGACACCCCGCTGACCTTCTACGAGGTCACCAATCGCTACCTCGATGAACAGACACCCGTCACCGAGGAAGAGTACAACGCGCTATCCAAAGACGATCAAGCCGGCTTTGAGGACGACCAGATCAATTGGAGCCGCTGGTCGGCCCCCTTTACTGAATCGGGGCACAAGGTTGTCCTGCCCAGCCCGCGACGTTACGTGCAGTTCCGGGTCGTCATGGAGAGCAGGTCGATCCTCGATGGGATCCGCGTCGAGGACCTCGGGATCGAAATCGCCGCTCCCCTCGCGCAGGGCTTGGTGGGCGAGATATCCCTGTTGGGCGACCCCGACCCTAGCAGCGGCTTCGCAGTCGTACCCGTAGGGGTTCCCTCGCCCTTTGTCTATGACGTGCGCGCCGCGGTCACTGGTGGGGATGTGGGGTTTGACGCCTTGCGGATTTCGACTCCGACGCAGCCGCAGTTCACCGAGCTTTTCATCGGTCCCAGCGAAGACGCCTTGACCACTGTGGTCCCAGATAGCGTGCGGGAAGAAGCAAAGGCCCTGACGCTGTTTTTCCCTGGGCATCGGGTTGACTCCACGACCTCGCTGCGGGTGGTCTTCAATGCCCAGCTATTGGTGCAATCGACCTTTTTTCACGGCGAGGTCTTCGATACCGAGAGCGAGGAACTCCCCCAGCCGGTGCTACCGGACAACGCCAGCCAGCAGGTGACCACCGACAAGCTCCAAGTCCTGACCTCGGCGGAGTCGCGGAGTACCATCCTACCCTTTCTGGAGGTCTATCCATCGGTGATCTCGCCCAATGGCGACGGCATTAACGACGAGATCGAAATCCGCTACGACGTCCTCCAAATTCTAGAGGAATTGCCCAACCGGGTAGAGATTTTTTCCCTCGCGGGTCAGCGCGTGTACGCCGTTAGCGCGGTCCGCGGCCGCGGGGTGTACAGCGAAAGGTGGGATGGCCGGGATCATGCGGGGCAAGTCGTCCCGGTCGGCATCTATTTGCTCCGGGTTGCGGTGGAAGGCAATGTGCAGGACTTCGCCCATACGCGCGCGATTGCAGTCGTCTATTAACCAAGGTCGAATGCCATGCAGCTTCTGGGTATAGTACTCTTGTCCTTGCTGGTGGGGTCGATTCCAGCGCGGGGACAGGAGTGGGCTTTTGGCGGGCAGGGTGGTCAATCTTGGGAAGAATGGGCGCAACTCAAAGTCCTCGCCGACGATGCCCGCGTACCGGGTGCATTGCAGCCGCGGGAATTGCGGCCGGACGTCAATATTTTGCCCAGCATCTTTACCCAGTTCCCCTTTGAACGCTGGCGCGACCCGCCCAATCCACTGTGGGTCAATGGCATGCCCCGGTTGTGGCGGGGCTTGGGCAACTTGGGGCATCCCGGAGTGATGATGCCCTTTTTACGCTATGTTGACGGCGCTATCAACACCTTCCAGTGGGTGACCAATTTCGGCCCCGGCGGCAATAAAACCTCCAACGAATTCTACACCATTGACCCAGGCACGCCGCTGCCGCTAGAGCGATTCGTCCTCCGCCTGCCTCCGTCCGGGGCCACGGATCTGTTTGGGGAACCTTGGGAAAATTACGTGCCGCGGCAGGGCGAGCTTTCCGCCACCTTGCTCGGCGAGCAAATCCCCACGGAGGACAAAGGCCAGTTCACGTACAATACTCGCTACGTCCCCTTGGACAAGGTCCTCGGCCGCATAGAGGGCAACCTCGTCGCGCCTATTGAGATCACCTTTCCCTTGCAGTACTTCCGCTACGTGCGCTGGCGGAGTTTCCCCGACAACGGCCAAGGCCCCTTTTTCGACCAAGCCGAAGGCGTGCTGACCATTGCCAAGCTGGCCTATGCTGAGTTTGAGCTATACGGCCGGGGTTTTGCCGCGGAGTCCCGCTACGAGTCCAAGGTCGTGGATCTGGGGCAGCCGGCCATCTTGGGCCAAGTGTCGATGGCCGTCAGCAAGTGGCGTCGGCAGGGGGGGCAATGGGGCGCAAATCAGCGCTGGCAAGAGGGTGCGCTCGTCGCAGCTCCAGACGCCGACGCCGAGGTGCGGGTGCGCATCAAGACTGGCAGCACGGACGATCCGCGCCTGTTTTTTACATACAACGACCAAGGCGAACTAGACGAAGTGGACTTCGCCACTTGGCGGACCCTCAAGGAACGCCAAGGGCCTTACGACCCGGTCTTCGTCGGCTGGCAAGGCCCTTTGGCCGAAGACCGCGAGCGGTGGACTCCGTGGTCGAGTCCGGTTCGCGCGCCGGGAGCGCCACTCAGCCTCGACCACGGTCGCTACTTTCAGGTGCTAGTCGAAATGACATCGCGCCGGCCAACCGATGTCGCGCGGCTCGATTCGCTGCGCCTAGAGCTGCTGCCCCTGCTCGTGCCAGACCTCGTCGGCGAGGTGGGCGTAGTAGATGACCCTCTCGCGGTCTCTCTAATGGAAGTGCCCATTGGCGAGCCGGTTGACCTGACCTACGCCATTCGCGCCGAGTTTGGCGATCAGTCCGGTGCAGGCTTTGACGCCGTGCGCGTCCAGACCCCTTCGCAACCGGAGTTTTTGGGCTTGGCCATTGGCAGCCCCCCAGAGACCATGGCGCTGGAGCGCGACGCCGTCGTGTTCGATGAGACCGGCCTGACCCTGCATTTGCCCCAGCCGATTGCAACGGATGCGGAACTGCACATTGGCTTGCGCACCGCACTCTATACGATTTCCGCGCAGCTCCAAGGGGCGGTTTTTAACCGCGCGGCAAGTCATGCGCGCCAGTTCGTCAAGGCGGGCAATGCCACCGACCGCATCCACACGGATCAGCTCCAGATCGTGGCCACGAGCGACATTGCTCAATCCATAGGCGACCTGCACATCCAGCCCCGGATTCTGACGCCGAATGGCGATGGCAACAACGACCGTCTGCACATTCGCTACGCGCTCTTTGGGGTGCTCAACGCCGAGGTGGAGGTAGCTTTCTACACCCTAGCGGGCGCGCCGGTGCGCCGCCTGCTGGCGACGGATCAGAAAGCGGGTACCAACCCGCCTATAGAATGGGACGTCCGCGACGAGGGCGGCCGCCTATTAGCACCGGGCCTGTACTTGTGTCAGGTCGCCATCGACAGCGGCCGGGGTCGGTTTGCCACGACTGTGCCCATTGCCGTGGCCTACTAAAGCGAGGAGCTATGACACGCATTGCAACGTATGCTTGCGGCCTCGTCCTCGCCGGCTTGGGGTCGGTTGGAGGCCAAGAGTCGCAAGTGTACCGAGTCGAGCAGCAGGCGCAGTGGGAAGAGTGGAAAATTCCCCCTGGCACCATTGAATTTAGTGCGGATGGTTCTTTTGTCCCGGCGAAGTTTGCCAACGACATCAACGCCGCACTCGACGCCGGACAATTCACCCACAAGCTGGCCAACGCCGAGGAGATTCAGGGCGGCATCTGGCGGGTCGGCTCAACCGCGCCCGGTGCCCAATTCAGGGCCGATAACATCGCCGACGGGGACCCGGCGACCTATTGGAAACCCGACCCGGCCGCGGACTTGGACGATTGGTGGATCGAGCTCGACTTGGGCCGCGCCGTCCCGGTCACCCGCATCCGCTTGGTATTTCCAGACGCCGCAGGTGGCCGGCCGCTCAGGGAGTTTCGCGTCATGGGCTCGGACGGGCAGCGGCGTTCCTTTCAGGCCAACCTCTTCTACTACGAAACCCTCGGGGGCACCACCCGCTTTAACGACCAAACCACGGTCGAATACGACCTCGCGCCCCTGCCCGACATCAGCACTCGGGTTCTGTTCCAAGACGCAGCTGATACCCAAGTATTCGACCCGACCTACCGCACGCTGCAATACATTCGGATCAAGATAGACAGCAAGAGCGAGAACGCGGCCTTGGCCGAATTGGAAGCCTATACCTTTGGCAGCAATGTGGCCTTGGGTTCGCTCGCGCGCGGCGGCAGCCTCCTCGACAAGACGGGCCGTGGCACAGACCTGATTGACGGCGATTTTAATAGCTCTTGGGCCGTACACGGCGACGCGGAGGACCCAACGGTGTGGATCTTGGACATGGGTACCTTCGTGTGGGTCAAGCGCATTCTCCAGATCGGTGCCAACACCACGGGCTTGGCCGACTCGGGATATGGGGTGTCGTATGCCCGCGTCAACGACCATCGGCTCTTGGCTTCAGACGGCAGCCTGACCCTGACGGGCGACCTCGATTTCGACCAGCTATACGACGACAACGACCGGTCTTCCGACATCGACTTCCAGTACATCATGGCCAAGCCCCAGGCGATTCGCTATCTCGCCGCCATTTACGTGGGTGCAAACGGGGACATGGCCGAACTCATGGTCGTCCCCACCGGGCATTTCGCCGAAGTGGAGCTAGAATCCGACTTCATTGACCTCGGCGCTTTTGCTGGCGACCTACGCGCAAAGCAGATCCAAGGCATCTTCTGGGACGCCGCCACGCCGGAAGGCACCCAAGTAGAGGTCGTCACCCGCACCGGGTACGAGCTGACCGAAGAGGTCCTCTACTACAAATTGGATGGGTCGCCGCTGGCAGGTAAGGCCGAGTACGAGGACCTCAACAAGTTCCTGCGCGGCGATACGGATACCCTCGTCGTCGCCGGTGCCGACTGGAGCCCGTGGAGCGCGCCCTACCGAGAGCTGGGCCAGTTCCTCTCGCCCAGCCCGCGGCGATTCTTGCAAATCAAGCTGACCCTGCGCTCCGACCGGCCCGAAGTTGCGCCAACTATGCGTCGGCTGGACGTGAACTTCACCGACGCCGTACTGCGCGGAGCCGAGGGCGAAATTCACCCCAAGACGGCCCAGCCGGGGAAGCCCGAGACCTTTACCTACAAGATATGGGGCGACTTCGCGGATCCGGCTCGCTTTGATCGGCTCCTCTTTACCACCCCGTCTCATGCCGACGAACTGCAAGTTACAGTGGGTGGCGCGGAGGTTGCGGCGCAAATCGAACTCATTACCAGCGACTCGTTGGTGATTCAGCTTCCCCAAGCCATAGAGCAGCCCGCGGACACTGTGGCGGTGCGGTTGCGCACGCAGATAGACCGCAACCCCACGCGCTTCAATGCGTTCATCGGCGAAGCGGCGCGTCCGGGCCTCTGGCAGGAAGTGAACCCAGCGGCGCACACCCCCCGGGCGACCCATGTATTTTTTCCCGCCGTCCCGGATCGCTTGCTCGACAATGTCTCGATCCACCCCCGGATCGCCACCCCCAACGGGGACGAGATCGGCGACCAAGCGCAGATCCGCTTTCAGGTCCTCAATGTGGATGCGGTGCCCGAGGTCGCCCTGTATAGTTTGGACGGGCGGTTGGTGCAAAAGTTGGCGGGCGACCGCGGGCCGGATGGTTACTACGTCTATACTTGGTCGGGCGCGGATGGCGCACAGGGCCGGGCAGCCCCCGGGCTGTACCTGTGCCGAATTCGCCTGCAAACCCAGTCCGATGAACAGCAAATCACCCGGACCATCGGCCTCGCCTACTGAGTGCCCAATCGAGAGGGATTAAGATGCGCAAGAAGGGACTGGAGCGAATCGCATGGCTGCTCGTGGTCAGTGCGGCCTGTGGGACAGCGGCAGAGGCCCAATTGCCGAATCCCTACCGCGAGATTTCCGAACCTGGGATCGTCGGCGCTCGCATCCACCCCGGGGCCTTGGCCCCGGCGATTCGCAAGTGGTACCTGCCGCAGAATTTGTACTACGAGTACCGCTGGCGCGGCTGGGAGTACAGCAACTACGCCCGCGAAGCCTACCAGCGCTACGTCGGGACCCTGCTCAACGGCGAGCGCCTCTACGACCCGTTGGGCAACTACATCGCGCGCGGCTGGGAGATCTACGACTGGACCGAGACCAATCCGCGCTCCTTTGGCTCTTCGCTCTTTAAGAGCCCGCGCTTCAATTCTTGGTTTAGCAACCTCATCGTCTCTTCGGCGAGCAAAGGGCAATTCCACACGGCCGTCACCATCGGCGACGCAATCCGCACGACCTTGACGCCGATGACCTTTTCCAAGCCCGCCTTTAACGGCATTCAGTGGGACTTCCTGTCCGACAAGTACGCCGCGACCTTCTTGGGGTCGCGGGTCAGCGCCCCGGGCAGCCTCGCCAGAACTCAGCTCTCCAGCGCCAACACGGCCCTGAACTCCACCCGGGTCCTCGGGGGCCGGGGCGTGGCGCAAGTGGGCGACTTCGGCAAGGTGGGAATCACTTGGGTCAGCGCGCACCACGCTGATTCCGAGCTGAGCTTGGACGACAACTCGCTCAAGGGCGTCCTGACTCGCCCGCAGAACCAGGGCAATGTAGAAGAAGTGGTCATCCGCATCTCGGATGACTCGCCCGAATCGCCGGAAGAAGGGGCCGTGCTCTTTCTCGAGCGCATCCTGATCGACGGGGAGGTGCAGAACAAGATCGTCCCCCTCGTGGAGGGCGGCGTGCAAGAGGACGGGGTCCTCAAGGCCAAGGGGACGGACGCGATTTTGTTGACCTACGACATTCGCAACGACTTCGAGCTGACCGAGACTACCCCGACGTATCGGGACGCTGAGAAGCTGGAGTTTGAGTTGATTTTGGCCAACGACTACCGGGTCGAAATAACGTCCAACAAGCAGGTCACTAGCCTCGGCGGCCCCATCTTTCTGCCCGTGGCCCACGCCGAGAACAACATCACCGACGGGTCGAACCAGCACTTCCTCCGCTTTGAGTACGGGCTGCCGACGGCCAACGAGATCTTGGGTGTGGATTTCAACGTCACAGATATCAAGGGGTTTGACCTCAGCACCGAATACGCGATCAACCGGCGCTTCCAGCGCTTTCCCAACCAGAACTTCCGCAAGCTGCCGGCTACCGAAAAAACCTCCGAGGCCTTTTACCTGACGGCCTCGTACGTCCGCTACCCATTCTTCGGCTACGGCGAAACCTTCTATCTCGATCCAGAGTACAGCACGGCCGCGTACATGGCCGATGGCTCTGGCAACATCAGCTACGACCAGCCCTTCCGCTATCTTTTCGAGTTCGTCGATGACAACGACGATCAAGACCAGACCCCGGACTGGCTGCGCTCGGACCAAGGCGGGGCTAACGTGCTGTTCGCCGAATTGGCTTCGACTTCCGGCGGCGACCGCGAGGTCTTTCCCGGGCTCGATGAGAACAACGACTTCATCCCGGACTTCAACCAAAACAAGAACGACAAGCCCGACTACGCCGAGGCGTTTTTGCGCTACCGGGTCGATTCGCCGGAGTTTCTCTTCGGCATGGACGTGAACAACAACACCATCGTCGACCGCTTTGAGGACGACCTACAAGCCGACCTGCCCTATGAGCGCGACCGCTCGGGCTACAATGTGTACGGTGGCGTGGCCTTTCGCGAGGGCACCAACCTGACGGTCGGGCGCTTGCGGCAGCGCCAAATCAGCAGCGGCCGCGAGAATCACGCGACCTACGCGCTGCTGACCTCGGAGTGGGATTATCCCGGGCTGCAAATCGCCGTCTTTGAGCTCGGCAAGCAGGTGCGGGACACTATCTTTGACGACCGGATCGTCTGGACCGACCCGGACGGCATGGTGCCCTTCAACGACCCCCTCGACGCGCAGGACACCTTCATCAACAGCTTCTACGCCTCTGTAAAATACAACGCCATCGCCCGTTTTCACTTCACCTCCAAGCTGAAGTACGAGCGCTACTTCCAGCAGGGCAAGCAAGCCGAACTCAAGGCCGACCGCTCTTTCTTGGGAGTGATCAACAAGTTCGACTACCAGTATCCGCTCAGCGCCGCCCTGACCTTGTCGCCCAAGTTCAAGAGCACCTTCCGCAACCGTGGGCACTCAGACCTCGATCTGCGGTCGTCGCGGGACCACGAGGGGACTGTCTTCCTGCTCGCCCGCTACAGTCTGTTGGACAGGACGTGGGTGGATTTCGGGGTTGAGTTTAGCAAGTTCGACAACGCCAAAGAGACTGTGCAGGCCGGCGAGGAAGGCGACTTCGACAACTTCGTCTGGGCCGTTTTGGTCTCCAACACCTCGGCCTATATAGGCTACAACATCACCCTCAACGCCGGGTTCAAACGCGAACGCAAGCAGTTCAAGGACGCGGATGACCCCCTGATGGAAACCATCGCCTTCATGCGGGTCTTCGCCGCCACCGGCGAGCTGTAAGGGGAGGGATCTGATGCAGAAAGCTAGCCTCGTATTCGCGCTCGTCGCGCTTGCCGGCTGTGCCCAGTTTGGCCTGCGGCATTTCGCCGGGCCGATCCTGCCCAGACCTGAGCAGCACAGCGAGCAATTCGCCGTGGGCGACGACCGCAGCATCACCTTTTCGCAGGGTCGCTTGGAGATTGAGCTACGCCCCTTGAGCGACGAATTCCTCAATCGCCAACTGGCGGCCTACTCGTCTGCCAAGGAAGGATTTTACCAAAATCCCTACGCGAGCAACCTCAACCCGTACACCTATGGGGATTGGACCCCGCCCGAGCAGGATTGGGCGACCAAGCGCTTTGAGGTTTTTAACCTGACGGTCAAAAACTACGAGTTCCCCAAGGTGCTGATGGACCCGGCCAATATCTCCTTGGTCGCCGACAACGGACGCACCTATAACTCGCTGCAGTTTGCGGCTATGGTCGAATACTACTTGCCGTACTCGTGGGCCAACGCCGGCAACCTCTATCTCTCGTATCAAGAGCGCGTGGACATCCTACAGAGAACTTTGTACAAGCGCGAGGAATACGTGTTTAGCGGCCAGGAGTACAGCGGGTACATTGCGTTTCCGCCCCTGCACCACGACGTGGCCGCGTTGGAGGTGCGGATCGAGGACGTGAGCTTGCGCTTTGACTACCGCAACGAGCCGATCGAGACCGTGGATATTGCCTATCGCTTCGACCGTGCGCTCTACATGGCCAAGACTCCGCGCTCAGTGACGATGCCCTAGGGGCGCAGGCTCTCGTAGATTGCCAACTCGGTCTCGCCCTCGGCTCGACGCCCCTGCATGAAGTAAATCTGACTCAGGTTGTAGTGGGGATCCGCATAAGCCGAATCCACGCGCGCGGCCTTGTGCAAAATCTGCGTGGCCAGCTCCAAATTACCCAGTTCCATATAGGCCGTGCCGAGGTTGTTGTACGCTCTGGCGTTGCGTGGTGACAGGGTCAAGACTCGCTCGTATTCGCCAATGGCTGCCTCGGCTTGTCCGCGGTGCAACAAGTTGTTGGCGAGGTTGTTGCGCGCACCCAAGTCGGCTGGATTGATGGCGAGGGCGCGGCGGTATTGCTCAGCCGCGGCTTTGGGATAGCCCAGCCGTCCGTACAGGACCCCGAGGTTGTAGTGGGCATCTGCGTCTTCTCGATAGCGCTGCAACACGTGGCGGTAGTGCGCGATCTGTTCGCTGTACGGCCGCACGCGCTCAAAGGCCGCCAGCAGCTTTTCCGCCATTTCCGGCCGCGCGCCCTGCCGGTAGAGCGTCCCTAGCCGGTGGAGGGCTTCCGGTTCAAGTGGATCGGCATGCACCGCTTGCAACAGCACCTTTTCGGCCTCTTCCCCGCGCCCTTGGCGTAGCAAAACCGCCCCGAGGGAGGATAGCGCCTGCGCCGCGTACTCGCTCTGGTGTTCTATGGCTGCGCGCAGGCTCGCTTCGGCCTCTGCGTAGCGGCCCAAGCGGCTGTGTATCTGCCCTAGCTGATAGTACGCGTCGCCGTAAGCCGGATTCAGTTCCACCGCTCGTTCTAGTTGGGTCTGCGCGGCCGCGTACTGGGCCTGCCGCTGATAGAGCATGCCGAGGTTGTAGTAAGTTCGCGCGTGTTGGGGAGCGAGGGTCTGCGCCTGTTGCAGCGCGGCCACCGCGGCCGCATAGCGGTTTTGGTCGCCGTAGATGAGGGCTAGCTTGCGGTAGAGCGCGGCTTGGTCGGTCGCTTGGGCCATCGCTTGCTGGTAGGCTGCGGCCGCTTCGTCGTTGCGCCGCAGCCGCGCATGGACATCCCCCAGCGCCTCGTAGGCACCGGAGTGCTCCGGGTGGTTTTGGAGGACCTGCTGATAGTGCGCAATGGCGCGGTCGAACTGGCCGTGTTTGAGCAGCAGCTCCCCGATGAGCAGCCGCGCCTCCACAAGGCTTGGCTCTGTCGCGAGTGCGCGTTGGCAGGCGGCGATGGCTTGGAGATACTGCTTTTGCTCGCTCTGCTGCGCGCACTCGGCCAAGTGCGCTTGGGCCGTGCTGTGATTTTCGGCGCAGCCGGCGAGGCCGGCGACGAGCAGCCCGATTGTCCATCGCATCTTCACCGCTCCTCAGACGAATAGACCGTTGCCGACCATGCCCGTGAGGGTGTCGATGATCCAGAAGATGCCGAAGATCGCAAAGTGCCCGAGGATCATCCCCAAAAAGAACGGCCGCACTTGGCGGTAGAGATGGACGCCGCCGTAGTGCAGGATCGGCCCCTTGATGAGCCAGGCCAAAAAGGCGTTGAAGGCCATCCAGTGAAAGGTCGAGCTGATGGGGAAGCCAATCGGATGCAAGGGCCACCAGATCCAGTAGCGGCGCGCCAGCATCAACAGCCCCATCACCCCGCCGCCAACGCCGGTGTGGAACCACCCCAGCCAGTTGGGCGGCGAGGGACTGCCCATCTGTGTGGCCGTATAGTCGTACACGTAGTTGGGCAGCCAGATAAAATTGGGTGGCCGCAAGTTGATCGCCCCGTACGTGTAGGCGAGGTGCATCAGCATCCACAGCGCGCCGCCAAGGCCCGCCAACAGGGCCAGCAGCATACCCCAGAACAGGTAGCGCCGCCGCCCCTCGATTTGCCCGCTCAGCTTCAGGCTGTTGGCCACGTGGGGCATGGCGAAATTGAGCAGATCGTTGGCAAAGACCCGCGTGAAGGCTAGCCCGACCAAGCCGACCCCGAAGAAGGAGGTACCGATGGCCGAGACGGCCGCGTCCGGAGCCACCAGCGGGGCGTAGATGACCGCCACGCCGCCCTCGGCCACCACTCGCGTGAGGGCCATGTACACTATGAACATGAAGAACAAGAGGGTTGCGATGCCCAGCAGTGGGATGCCGAGGAGCCATAGCCAGCCGGCCATGACCCCCACGCTGCCGGTGAGGCCCAAGACCGCGCTCCGATACGAGAGGATCTCGTCGCTGTCGTCGATGTCCGGCGCGCCGCGCAGGGCCTTGCGGAAGACGTTGCCGATGTGTTCGCGCCCGACCCACAGCCCGCCCAACACGAGGACGACCATCGCGCCCATGCCTTGGTGGACCAAGCTGGGCAGGCCGTAGCTCCACACGCTGACGGCCGGCTCCTGTTCGATGCCCCAGCCGATGGAGCGGTAGATGGTCTCTTGCAGGTTGTTGAGCAAGGTGAACAGCCACAGGCCAAAGGTCACTTCGCGCTGGATCAAAAAGAAGAAGCCCAAGGTGGCGAAGCTCAGGCGGGAGCTGAAGAGCGGAAAGGGGACAAACAGGTCAATCGTCGGCAGGAACGGGAAATAGGCGTGCAGGCCGATGACCGTCCCGGTGATCACGGGCACGGCAAAGCCGATCCACATGACTCCGTTGCGGAAGAAGGGCTTGATTAGCGAGCCGTGTTCGTCGTCCTGCACCATGGCGAGGGGGAGCTGCATCACCGGATAGACGAGCCGCTCGTTTTCGACCCAGTGCCGGCGCACGACGACCATCAGGCACAAGGTGGCCACGTGCAGCGCGACGACCAGCGGCAACCAGCTCAACAGCGGTGTGAGCCACACCAGCCAGGGGATCGCGCTCGACTGCCCTTCATTGCCCTCAAAGAAAGCGCGAATGGCCTCTAGGTCGTGGGGCACCAGCCAGGAGGGGATATAGGGCAGGATCAGTTCGCCCCAGTTGTTCTCGGGGCTGGCATAGTAAAATGGACTCGACGCCAGCGGCACCCAGTAGCTGAGCAGCCCGGGGACCGAGTTGGCCAAGCTGGTCATAATAAAAATGACGACCAACTCGCCGCGCTGGAGGACCCAAGACCGGCGGATGGAGCCGAGGCTTGCGTTGACGACCAAAATGAGTAGGAAGAGGAGGAGGTGGGCGATCTGACTGGTGAAGTACGACCCGGAATTCGAGCCTTGCACGTAGAGGCCGAGGAAGGGAACCACCGCGCCGACCCCAAAGGCCAGCAGCAAGCCGATGCCGAGGGAGCGGAGGGTCACTTGGCCCACAACGTCAATCGAAGCTCATCGCCGAACAGCTCGTACTTTGGGCGTCGACCCGAGTGCGCTTCGCCATCCTCCAGAATCTTCCGCACACCTTCGCCACGCGATTCGAGGAATACCTGACCGGTGCGCTTGCTGCGAATCCTCGACAGGAAGCTGACCAAGAGCTGATTGCGGGTGAACGTGCGATAGGCCATATCGTCGATCGTGATGGTGTTGGGCAACTTGCCGGGGCTGTACAACTCCAGCCGGTCGGCAAACAGGAACAGGCGGATTTTCGATCCGGCAATGGCGTAGTCGCGGTGGGCAACCGCGTTGACGATGGCCTCGTCAACGACATCGATGTCGTACTGGGGGGAGTCTCCTGTTTGCATGAAACGGGCGACGAAGGCAATTCCGGCGTCGATCTGATCGGACACCGGGCCGGCGAGCCGCTCGGCGTGGATCAGATCGTCCGAGGACAAACGAGTTCCACGGTAGCACGCGGCTTCAATGGCCCCGGACGCCAAGAACTCGGTCGGCTCGGTTGCGAAGACCAGCGAGCCGGCGACGGTCGGCCGGTCCATCCCCTCCTCATCTTGGAATATCACTCGGGTGTTGCGCAGTAAGTCGAGCCAAGGGATGGTCGGCGAGCGTCCGAAAAATGCTTCAAGTCGATTGCGATTGAGGTCTTCTACTGTTGCTGCGAGTACGGGCTGCTCGTCAAATACGTACTCGCGGCCCCGCTGTTGGAAAAGCCGGGCGAGTTCCGGGAGCGTGAGATCCTGTTTGGTGGACCCGATCCGAGTGTAGTAACGCCCGCTCGATGTGCGATGTACATACAGTCCACGCGGCACCTCTGCCAGGAGAACGTGCTCCTCGTCTCCTTCTGTACTCGGCAGCAGTGCTTTGCGGATGACGAGCCGGATCGGTGGATCGCAGTTGTGGGTCGCGACGTTGAGCAGCCAGTGCTCGACCATATCCACTTGCCCCAGCGGGATCCCGCGCACGGCACCCGAATCGTCAACGCCAAGGAACACAACGCCACCCTCGGCGTTCGCAAACGCAACGAGTTCACCGGCCAATTCTTGGGTGTTGGGGGCTAGCACGCCTCGATCCCCGAAGCGCACTTCTTTGAACTCGGCGCGGCCGTCTTCGCCGGCGCGGAGTTGGTTCAGAATTTGATCCCTAGTATCGAACATCAACCTACGCTCCTAGTCGGATGCTGATCAGGATGCCGGACAGCTTCGCCATCCCCCAAGTAGAGCAGCCGATTTTCACGCGTGCTCCTCGCGGGCGGCGCGGACCTCGTTACCTACTAATGCCAATCTGATCTTTTTCATGCGATCACCGGGGTCCGGTCGGGCCTGTTCCGGTACTGTCGCGCAGGTACCGCGCCACCGTCCCCACCGGTGCCGTCCAGATGGAATCCTGCCGCTCTCCGAGGTAGTCGACCAGACTCTGATGCACCTCGGGATCGATGTACAAACCGTGCGTGCCTTCGCCGACTCCGTGGATCATGTAGATGATCCAGCCGCCTGCGGCTACGGCGTCGTCGATTTCCAGCCGCAGGCGGTCGAAATCGCGGCCGTCGCCGCTGAAATGCCCGAGGGAGTTGAAGTTGAGCGTCTCTGCATCGACGACCCGGTTGTTGAAGGGGCCGCGGCCGGCGACGAACAGTTCCTCGATCAGCGGTTCGAGGCTGTGAAGGGTCTCCCCCTCGCCGAGATCGGTGTTGCAGCAGGTGTTGCCGAAGGAACGCTCCTTTTTGCCGTCGAGCGACGACAGGATGGCGTTCGCGGTGCGCATTTCATCTGTCCACCTGCGGGGCGTGTACCTGCGCAGGTCGTACTCGTCGGCCAGCCAGTCGTTGCCCTGTTGCTTGCGGCACGGGTGGAAGATGCTGTGATTGCCGAGTTCGTGGCCCTTCACGCCGACATCGCGCCAAGCATCGGGATTGTTCATCAGGCTGATTATATTCGTGTAGAACGTCACCCTCAATCCATGGGCTTCCCAGGCGGGTGCGACATCCTCGTAGTGACAGGGTAGCGCGTCGTCGTAGCTGACAGATACTGCTCCCTGAACGCCTTCCGGCCAGCAAAATGCTGATTGATTAACCATTTTTTATGCGTGCTCCTCGCGGGCGGCGTGGACCTCGTCGATGGCCTTGCAGTGCCGCAGCCCCACGGACTTGGCTGGCGTTTTATAGCCCTTCCAGGCATAGGGGTCGATGCCGGCCACAGGCACGATGTTGCGCCGATCGGCCTTGGCCGGTGACTCGCCCTCTTCAAGGCTCCAGGGCAACAGGCTCCAAGAGTTGCAGTAGTGGTTGACCAAGACGCGGCGATAGGTGTCGCCGCGGTTTTTGTACGAGCGATGGAGGAGATAGCCGTTGAAGAACACGAGGGCACCGGCCTCCACTTCAACCGGGATCTCGACGCTCTCGTCAAAGCCGTAGCTCTCGGGCGCGAAGTCGAACTCGTCCGAGTTTTCGTGGGGCCGCTGCGGGTAGAGGTATCCGGGCCGGTGCGACCCCGGAATGACGTATAGGCAGCCGTTTTCGACGGTGGCGTCGTCCACGGCGATCCACGCGCCGATCAGCGAGCGATCCCGCGTGGGGATGTAGATCTCGTCTTGGTGCCAAGCCTGACCCTGGAAATTGGGCGGCTTGACGAAGTACATGGACTGCATGCACTTGACGCTGCCGTCCCAAAAGGGCAGGTGCGCGGCGGTGATCTGGCTCAGGGCTCCACAGATCTTGGGGTGGCGGACGTACCTTTCGATGACTGGACTGACGTAGTGCGGCTGGTGGATGCAGAGGATGCTTTCCAACACCGCTTGGTCGCTGAGGGCGGGATCGACCGGCTCGATGTTGTCGCACTCGTAGCGGCCGCGCGCCACGTCCACGAGGTCGCGTTTGAGTTCGGCGAGCTCGGCTGCTTCCATCAGGTCCGGCACGACGAGATAGCCGTTGTCGATAAAGAACTGCACTTGGGCGGGGGTGAGCGGCTTGGGGACCTCAATTGCCGGGCTGGGTTCCATCTTGATTGCTTCCATAATTCGACTTGCTCCATTTAGTTCGTTGGCATGTAGCCGATATTTTGATACCCTTACCGAGCTTTGTCAAACAAATCATAGAGAAAGGAGCACACATCGTGGATCTGACGTATATCGCATTTACTAAACACTTAGAGGGCCTCGATGTCCCGCAAATCATCGACGCCTTGCAGGCCATGGGCGTGCAGGGAGCCGACTTGTGTGTGCGCGACGGCTATCCGGTCAACCCCGACAATGTGGCCACGGCCCTACCGGAGGCTGCGCGTCGCTTTGCCGACGCTGGCCTTTGCATCCCCTTGGTCACGGCTCCGGGCGACTTCAACCGCCCGGACCTCGACTATGCGGAAAGGTATTACGCGGCCTTGGGTGCAGCCGGCGTGGGCCACGTCAAGCTCGGCTACTGGCACTGGGAGCCGGATGTGTCCTACTGGACGCAATTAGACGAGGTGCGCGGCTTTATGCAGGGATTCCAAGTGCTGTCGGAAAAATACGGCGTCAAAACCGCCATCCACAATCATTCGGGCGCGTCCATGGGCCTCAATGCCTGCGCCGCCATGAATATCGTCAAGGACTGCGACCCGCAATACGTGGGCGTTTTCGCCGATCCCGGGCACTTGTCAGTATGCGGCGAGCCGATTGCTATGGCCCTCGACATCGTGCGTTCGCACTTGTGTCTGGTCGCGTTTAAGGATCTGGCCCGCCAGCGGTCTTTGAGCATTACCCAGCAGGGTGCACCCGGCAGTGGCGTCGTGCGGATGGGGCAGGGCTTTGTCGATTGGCCTTCGGTGATCGCGACCTTGAAGCGGCTGGATTTTACCGGCCCGGTCAGCTTCCACAGCGAGTACAGCGGCGAGCCGGTGGAAAGCGTCATCGACTTGGCGCGCATTGATGTGCGCTTTTTTACGGCTTTGTGCCAGAAAGGGGAAGATCATGCTTAAAGCAGGATTTATCGGCGCGGGGGGGCGCGGCCAGAGCGCCCACTACCCAACGGTCCATCGCCTCGCCGACCAAGTGCAGATGGCCGCGGTTTGCGAGTTGGACGAGGAACGCCTCAAGCAAGTGGTCGCAAAGTATGGCTTTACGCGCACGTACCAAGATCACCGCGCCATGCTCGACGAGATCGACCCGGACATTGTCTATTGCGTGATGAACGAGAAGTGGCTTCTGCAGCCGGCCCTCGACTGCATCGCCGCGGGCAAGCACCTGTTTATCGAAAAGCCGCCTGGGGCCAACAGCGACGAGACGCGGGCGATTTTAGAGGCTGCCGAGCGCCACGGTGTCTGGGTGATGGTCGGTCTCCAACGCCGCTATACCGCCGTCACCCGCGAGGCCATGCGTATAGTTGCGGCCAAAGGCCCGGTGTCGCTGGCGACGACGACCTTCAACAAACAGCTTCCGCAGGGCGCCGACGAATTCACCACCACCTTGTGGAACGACCTGGTCCACATCGTCGATCTGCTGCGCTACATGGCCGGCGGCGAGCCGGTGGAAGTTACCGCCTATCAGGACAAATTCGGCGGCGAGGGCTTCAACCACTACACTGCGCTGGTGCGCTTCGACAACCGCGCGACCGGCGTGATGCTCGGCAACCGCGCCTCTGGCGGGCGGGTGCTGCGCTCGGAGCTACACGGCGTGGGCATTGGCTGCTACATGAAAATTCCCAATGAAATCGAAATCCACGAGGACAACCAAGTCCGCACCCTCGGCGGCTGGGAAATCGACGGCGTGCCCGAAGACGACGTGCCTCGCTACGAGGGGCTGCTGACCATGCACGAGCACTTCGTCGATTGCGTGGTTGAAAACCGGCAGCCGATCACCGACATCCGCGACGTGATTCACTCGATCGCTTTAGTGGATCAGATTGAGGCGGCTGAGATTATGGCGGCGAAGACGTAAGTCATGCTTTTTTGCGAGGGAAGCAACAAAAAAACTTTCTAGCCCCGGAAATGGAGATTACCTAAGGGAAATTTGATCGCAGGTTCCACGCGCCCATAATCCGCCCAATTCTGGAAGAGTAAAAAAAACAAAAAGATGGGGGCTGCTCACGTAAGCGGCCCCCATCTTTTTCTTGTACATAAAATATAAAGAATCGGCTGAATGTTGTCAAGTATAATAGATTATAACATCAATATAAATATATAGATACGTCATTTTTATATTGACAAAAGTAACACCCTCCAGTACTCTTTGTCAACGCGAAAATCCACCATCCAAAGACCGCAGAATCGCAGCCATTTTTCCCCACAATGGAGGGAATCCATGGAGAATACCATCGCCTCTCTCATCGATCTGCCCAAACCCACCGGGCGGATGCCCTTTCACCTGTCCCCGGATGGACGGCGGCTCGCCCTTGGGGTACAAAGACGCACCGAAGGCGCACGAGGACCGAGATTTGACGAGTGGGGTGTTCCCACGGAAATGGCCGGCAGTTCCGTGGTCGTCGTGGATACAGCCACCGGGGATTCGATGCGGCCTTTTCCCGAAGGCAGCGTAAGCTGGGGTGCTCAGTGGTCGCCAGCGGGCGACAGGCTGGTGGCCTGCGTGCGGCACGAAGGAGTGGCATGCCTGGGCCTGTGGGAAGTGGACACGGGGGAGGTTGAGTTGCTGCGTAATGCGCCTGTTCTAGTCCGCTTTGGTTTTAAGTTGCCAGTGTGGACGCCCGATGGAAAGGGCATCGTAGTACCCCTCTGGCCTGCCGACCGCGACTATCGGGAAGATGCGCACGGCCCCGTGCCAAAGATTGACGTCAGATCCAACGATCCTGACGAAACCACGGAGGTCGAGCCGACTGTACCGAGTTGGTGGCAGCGCGACCTAGGCCATGTCAGCCTCTCAACTGGATCCGTCAAGAGACTGCTGCAACAATGGGCCTCCGGCCACTGGCGCATCGCTCCCGATGGCCGGCATGTGGCCTGTACGCGCTACGTCGAAGTCGAAGGTGTAACGCGCTTGCAGCACTCCCTGTTCGAGCTTTTCACCGTGGATATCGAGACCGGAGAGGAAAGGGTACTCGCCTCGGACATTGCCAACGCCTTTGGCATCAACTACGCGTGGTCCACGGATTCGGCGAATATTGCGTACGCCTCCTTCGGTAGAGGGCAGCCCGACGAGCTGTTCATCGTCGCGGCCGATGGTTCTGCAGAGCCTGTAAATCTGACTCCGGGGCCAGAGTTCGACCTCTTGCTGAAATACGACACACCGCGATGGAGTCCGGATAGTTCGAAGCTGTACTCACTCGGTAGGAAGGCCTGGTGGCAATTCGATCTGGAATCCGGTCATCACCGTCGCGCAGCGATTCCAGAAGAGTGGTCTATGCGCCATTGGATCGCACGACCGACTGAACCCACCATTCAATTGACGCAGGCCGGGGACCTGCCCGTCGTGCTGCAGAATCGGTCCGGCCTGAGTGAGCAGGTCGCCCATCTGGGCCAGGACGGAGGGCTGAAGCACGTAGCAGATATCCCAGGCACGTGCACGGGTCAAATTTGGTGCATGGAGGTGGATGATTCCTCCGGGCGCTACTACCTGATGGCGGAGGAGGCAAAGCGTCCACCCTCTGTGTTGTGCATAGAGGATGGACGCCATGACTGGCTATTTTGCCTAGCGCCTGAAGTTCAGGTATCCAAGCTCGGTCGCAGTAAACTGATCGACTTCGAAGCCGGCGGCATACAGTGCCGGGGAGTGATGTTGCTTCCTCCTGAGACGCGGCCGCCGTATCCGATGATCGTCAGTGTGTATGGGGGGTACCGAGGTGTGGGGACGATCAATCGCTTTAGTCTCCAAGGGCCGCAGGCTATCGAGCCACAACTCCTGTGCAGCGCCGGTTACGCAGTGTTGTTCCCGGAGGTGCCGTTGGGAGAAAAGGACCCGATGATCGGTCTTGTGGACCCGGTACTCGCCGCTGTGGATCGAGCGGTCGAACTCGGTCTGGCCGATGGCAACCGCGTGGGGCTAATGGGTACGAGTTATGGCGGATATAGCACTGTGGCGCTGATCGCGCAGACCGACAGATTCCGAGCTGCACTGGCTATTGCCCCTTGGGGTGTGAATATGACGAGCTTCTACATCCACCATATAGGATGGTGCGAAACAGGCCAAGCCCGCCTCGGCGGCTCGCCGTGGGAGAACCGGGCCGCGTACATCGAGAACTCGCCCTTCTTCTACCTAGACCGAGTGTCTACTCCACTATTGGTTGTGTGTGGTACAGGGGATCAGGCCGGTTCCAATCAGGCCGAAGATACGTTCGTCGCCCTGCGCCGACTCGGTAAGCGCGTCGAGCTACGGCTGTACAAGGACGAGCACCACGGCACAAGTGCTTGGTCCCGCGATGCGCTCGATGATCTGTGTCGGCGCGCTCTGGATTGGTTCAATTGTCATGTGGCTGAGGCGCAGCCCCATGAGCAACTCGTCTAAGAACGCTTCTCAAAACCCCATAGGAGGGGATATGTGGCCGACGTTGCGCGACTTCCTGAGTGTGCCTGATGAACTTACGGGGAAAGGGGTTCGCATTGCTGTTGTCGATGGGGATTTTCCAAGCCATCCCGATATCACCACCAATGAACAACGTACAACCTACAAAGTAATGGTGATGGAGTCTGAACCGCAGCCCAAGGTGTTCGAGGCGGAGCCTGGACCATGGAAAGGAGGCGCGCATGGGCTGTGGGCCGCGGCCGCGGCTGCTGGATCAGGTGCCGAATCGCAGGGTCTATATCGGGGTATCGCACCGGAAGCCGATCTCTTTCTCGTTGCCGAATACTTCCCCGGCCAGAGCCAGGATCCTGAAGGGCGATATGAAGCACATCTTAAGGCGCTGGAATGGGTTCGGGACAACTGGAAGAAGTACGAGATACGAGCTGTATTGTCGGCACGCCGATGTGGGGTCGACTCGAGCCTTCTGCCCTGGCAAACGGACTCGACACGCATCTTGTGTGAAGAAATAGCGGCTGCAGGCGTGCTCGTAATGGCAGGGTCGGGGAATACATCCGACCGGACTGCTGGGCTTACCGAACCCGCGGCTCCGTCGGTCCTTTCCGTCGGAGGGATCGCGATTTCTCCGGACGGGGACCTGGACCGGACCGAAATGTTTCCGGGGAGCCGAGGAACGACCTTCGAAGGAAAATGGATTCCGGAGATTCTGGCGCCTGCGGAGAACATCGTCCTCCCCCATGGAACCGATGAAGAGATCGAAAACCACTTTTATGGCAAGATAGACGATCTCCCCCGTCGCTATGCTCGCGCACTTGGGACATCGTTCTCGGGGCCGATCACTCTTGGAGCTGCCGCCTGTGTGTGGCAGGCGCATCCGAATTGGTCAGCCCTGGGAATGAAAACGGCCCTCATCGCTTCGTCGATCAAGCGTCCGCAGTGGTCCGACCTGCGCGCCGGTCTGGTTTCTGTCGAAGGTGCTTTGGCGATGGATGCGGCGGAGCACCCACCCGCGCCGGTAACGAGCCCCTATCGAACCTGGTCAGCGTGGCGGAAAAGTTCGGTCGAATACCGGATGGATCGACTCGGTGCTGGCGATTCTAAGCAGGTAAAGGATGTCATCCTCTCTTTTGTTGGTGATGCACTCCCGGACGCGGCTCTGCAACCAATCAGTGCGTGTTTAAACCATTCAAAACCTGACGTTCGTGCCGCTAGCCTGTGTGCCCTAGCAAGCAAAACGTTCGATGTAAACTCGGACTACATCAAGGAAGCGTGTCGGGACGTTTCGCCAATTGTCCGTTCGGCGGCGGTATACCTGCTGCAAAATTGTCCAGATTTGTGGTCTGAATGCAGCGCATCTCTCCGCACCCTTTTCAGCGACACGAGCCTGGATGTCCGTTATGTATCCTTGCACTTAGCCAGAAGAATGGCTCATCCGCGTTTTGCTGCAGAAATCGTCTCCGGTCTCGAAGAGGACGCCCGCATGGATCAAATAACCAACTTCGCGGCCCGCAGAGATGCATTGGAAGCAATAACAGGACATCGCCTGCCGTTAAGTCCCCCTTACGTGGACGGACATCCGCATTACTCGGACGCACTTCGTGATTCGCGAGTGGATCTGGCACGTCGATGGGAGGATTGGCTCCGCTAGGGACTGGCCAAGCAGGGCGTGAGGAAATCAACCGGCGCGGGCGTCCAGATCAACTACGAGGGGCCGCCCGATAAAAGTCCGTCCCTATACCTGTCCAAACAGGGGACAACCACATAGGCCCCCTACTTGAATAGCCTTGGCACTTTGCCTATCCTATCCCATTCGCGGCCTAGGGGCCGGTAATTTTTCGTCAACCCAAGGGGGTTAAAATGATCAAGCGTTTGCAGGGGAGTTTTCTCATAGTAGTCTTTTTTAGCCTGTTTCTTTTGGCCGGATGTTATCACGCGACCATTGATACTGGGCTTGCCCCGGGGCCTAAGACGGTGGAGATGTGGAAGCATAGCTGGATATATGGCCTCGTGCCGCCCTCGGTGGTCGAAGCGCAAAGCGAGTGTGAAAATGGCGTAGCTAGGGTTGAGACGCAGCAGAGCTTTTTGAACGGACTGGTGAATGTGCTTACCGGTGGGATATACACGCCCATGACGGTAATAGTGACGTGTGCTGCTGACGACATGTCCTCGGCGGCTGTGGATTCCGCGTCGGTTGTCACTGTGCCCTATGGCTCGGATTACGAAGAAATCATGGATGCTTTTGGCCAAGCCACCGATATGGCGGTGGCTACCGAGCAGCCCGCGTACGTGCAATTCAAGCGCGATTCACTGTAACAATAAACCGGCCTCCGCGTCAGGTGTGACGACGCGGAGGCCGGCCGTTAGCTTTTTGTCGATTTTTCCTACGCTTTCTCGAATCACCCCGTCGGTATAATCCCCAAATCCTCACAGAACGCCCGCGTCTTAAAATTCCACATACGGTTCAGATTCAACAGGCGTAAACGACTTCGGCGGATGTTGTTCTATAACATCCTCGCGCAACTCTACGCCCCAACCCGGTCCTGCAGGTGGCACACAGTGCCCATCGATTACTTCAATAGGCTGCGTAAGTACCTCGTTATACAGATCAATAGACGACACAAAAATTTCCTGCATCAAACTGTTGTGAATGCACAGATCCAAATGCAAGCTGGCGATTGTTGAAATCGGCCCATTGGAATTGTGCGGAGCGACCGTCACGTAATACGTTTCAGCCATGGCGGCAATTTTCTTCAGTTCAGTGATGCCGCCTGCATGACAAATATCCGGCTGAATGATCCCGACCGCATTCAACTCCAACAGCGCGCGAAAATCCCAGCGAGTGTACAACTGCTCACCCGTCGCAATGGGCACATTTACTTCGTGGGCAAATTGCGCTAGCGCTTCTGGATTATCCCACAAAATCGGCTCTTCCATCCACGCAATGTTATAGGGCTCCAATTCCTGCGCCACTCGTCGTGCGCTCCATATATTTAGTCGTGCGCGAATGTCAATTCCTATTTCAATTTGCGACCCTGCCGCTTCGCGCGCCGCTTCCACCAAGGCGACCCCGTGCTGAATCCGATCGATCTTTGCCACCTGTACGCCGTTAAAAGGGTAGAACTTCAACGCCTCATAGCCTTGATCTACCACCCGTTTTACGCCCTCGGCAATCCCTGCAGGTGTGTTGTCTTTTCTCGGCCAGCCATTGGCGTACATGCGAATTTTGTCGTGCGATTTTCCACCCAACAATTCATACACGGGGACGCCCAGTGCTTTGCCTTTAATGTCCCACAATGCTAGATCAATAGCACTGATCGCACTCGTCGTTACCGGTCCACCCGACCACGTCACGCGCCGATACAGCGAAGTCCAGATCCGCTCGATCTCAAACGGATTTTTGCCTAGCAGAAAGCGCTTGAACGCCGCAAACTCGCCGATCAATCCGTCATCTTTAAACTGCAAACTGGCCTCGCCCCACCCGTGAATACCGGCGTCTGTCTCAATTTTCACAAACGTCCAATTATTCCCACCATCCGACCCCATCCTCATCACCTGCAGATCCGTAATTTTCATTCTTGTTCTCCGTCGTATTTAGATATAGCAATCCTAAATCATTCACAAGGTGATCCGCAGATGGACGCAGACAGACGCAGAATAGTAGAAACAAGACGATCCACAGATCGAATCGTTTAAGTCATTCAGGACTGCTATAGGAGCTTCAGACCACACGCCACCACGGTGCAGCGAGTACGCGGTCGGTGAGCCAGAACGTCTCTTCGCCATCGTAGAGAACGATCCCACACTGCGCCATATCAGAGTACTCATCTAGGAACGTATGCACATGCCGCACGTCCCCAGGATGGACGCTCGCGGCGGCCTTTACCTCCACGGGCAGCAGACGTCGGCCCGTTTCGATGACGAAATCGACCTCGGCACCCTTGGTAGTCCGCCAAAAGAGAATCTCCGTTTTTTCGACGCGAGTAGTCGCCCAAGCCAGTAGGTCACAGAGCACTATGTTCTCTAGGTGCGCGCCGCGGGGATGTGCCTCGCCCGCTAAGTGCAAAGCCAACCCGGTATCGCTCCAGTAGAGTTTGGATGACTTGACCAGCCGTTTCGTCCTGTTGACAGAATAGGCTGGCAGTCGCACTAGCTGGAACGACACCTCTAGCAAGTTGAGATACCGCTGCACTGTGGAGGGGGCAAGATGCACGTCCCGGGCTAGGTCTGCTTGGTTTAATAGCCCCCCAACGCGCAGACAGGCTGCCGTTATCAACCTCCGCAGGTCCGTGATGCCCCCGATGGCGGATAGACGCGGGATATCCCGCTCCAAGTAGGTAGCCGCGTAGCCTTCAAACCAGAGCCGCCGGTCGTCATCGTCCATCAACTCATGGGCCGGGACGGGATAACCTCCGCGTTGAGCAAGGGCCACCCACGGCTCTGCTGCGGCTGGCTCCGCGAGCAGCACATCCCGCCATGCAGTAGGGAGCGCATCTACAAGCTCTGTCCACAGACCGGGCCTAGCCAACCCGCGTTGCTCGCGACGGGTCATGGGCCAGAGCGTCAAGTAACTAGCACGGCCAGCGAGCGTTTCGCCCACCTCCTTCATAAGCAGCAGATTCGCCGACCCAGTCAGGAGGAAACGACCAGCAACTCGATTTTCGTCAACGAGGCGCTTGATGGCGAGCAGCACATGCGGCACCCGCTGTATCTCATCAAGCGTGATCTGCACGGCCCGAGCGGCAAGAGCATCCGGTTCGCGTTGGGCCTGCTCGAGGACGCCGTAGTCGTCCAAGGTGAAGTAAGATCGATCTGCCCCGATGGGATGCATCCGGGCGAGGGTGCTCTTACCGGTCTGGCGTGCGCCAGTGAGAACCGTCACAGGCATAACCCTCAGCGCCCGCTCCACGCTCGCGGAAGCAAATCGAGGCAGCAGTCGATTCGTGTTCATATACCCACGATATGGGTGAAAATCACCCACGTCAAGGGTGATTTTCACCCTAAGAACTCGCTCCCTCTTACCCGCCGGTGACGAACGGCTCGCGCTGAAACGACATCAGGAACTCGGGGCCGCTTTCGGTCACGTGGCAGACGTCGCCGAGGGGGACGAACATCTTCCCGGACCTGGGCAGCGAGAAGGTCGAGTGGACGACCGCGGTGGTGCCGGCCTGGAGTGGGGTCTCGTTGCTTTCGTTCAGTACCGGGCTCTCGCTGTAGTCCAGCCCCATGCCGTGGCCGATGCGGCCCCCCTGGATCTCCCAGCCGCCCTCGGCAGCCTTCTCCCGCACCGCCTTGGCGACGCTGCCCACGGGAGCGCCCGGCTTCATCACCGCGAGGCCGGCGTCCTGGGCCTCCCGCGTCAGCGCGCAGATGCGTTCGAGCTCGGCGCACGGCTCGCCGAGGGAGCCGGTGCGCTGGCCGTGGCACCAGTACCCTTTGTAGACGACGTAGGAACAGGCGGCCATCAGGTCGCCGGCTTCCAGCACTCGCATGTGGGGCTTGACCTCGAGCTTGACGTCCGACCAGTCCGGTGCCGGGCCGGAGGCGATCCAGTACTTGGCGACATCGGCCCCCTGCCGGCGGATGACGCGCTCCATTTCGGCGACGACCTCGATGCCGCGCATACCGGGGCGGGCGGTCTGCACGAGCGTCTCAAAGCCGAGGTCGCTGAGCGCCGCGGCCTTGCGCATCATCTCGACCTCGTCGGGGGTCTTGGCGTAGCGCAGCTCGGCGACGATGTCCCGGGGCGCGACGAACTTTGCGCCGAGACCCCGGACCAGGGTCTGGTGAAGCGGCTGCGGCATGTTGTCGATGCCGACGACGCCGACCTGTCTGTCTCCGAAGCCGCTCTCGTCGAGGATCGCCAGGGTTTCGGAGGCAAAGCTCCCCGGGGCTCCCGGCTTGCTCGCGTCGACCGCCACGGCGTTGGGATCGACCGCGGTGACTAGGCGCATGTCGTCGAGGGGCGACACCTCGAGGGCGAGGTCGCGCATGTAGGGCAGGCCGGCGAACATCAGCGCCGCCTCACCCACTCGCGGGACGACGACGGCCGAGTCGACGATGCGGTCGCAGTCCGCCCACCCCGACAGGTAGGCGACGTGGCCTGTCTGCCCCCACATGTGCTCCATCGCCGGCGAGTAGACGAACAGCGCCCCGAGGTCCTCTTCTTCTATGAACTGCTGCACCTTGCCGATGCGTTCGGCAATCGTTGCGCGGGATATTGCCATGGCTGCTCTCCTTTGTATTGAGATGCGCCGCTGGGCGCTACACGCGGGCGAATTTCTGGACGCACTACTCTAGGACGTCGTCACCGGCCCTCTACAAAATCCACGCCCGCGGCCCATCCATTGCCCCCGGCGCGTACTTTGCCCTCGCTTTTGAGTACCTCCGCACCGTGAGCACCGCCGGCCACCCCTTCTCTTACCTGCACCCGGTGGCCCATTTCTTTTAGGGTTTGCACAATCGCCGGGTCAATGCCGCGCTTCAGTTCGAGGGGTTCTTGGGCTTCGGCGTTGAGCCGGGGGGCTGTGGCTGCTCCCAAGGCGGTGGCGTTGAAGTCGATAATGCGCTGTGCCAGTTGGGCACCGACGCTGATGATGCGGCGACCTCCGGGTAGGCCGATAGCCACGTCGCGCTGGGGCAGGCGTAAGATCATGGGGACCACGTTGTTGAGCGGACGCTTGTGCGCGGCCACGGAATTGGCCCGGCCAGGGCGGGGGTCCAAACGGCACATGCCGTGGCCTAAAATAATGCCCGTGCCCGGCACAGTGAGACAGGAGCCAAAGGCCCCGCCTTGGGTGATGGTGATGCCGACGAGATTGCCCGCGGCATCTGCGGCTGATACGTGCAGGGTTTCGGCGACGGCCGGACCCGAGACTTCGTACACCTGCTGATTGACCTGCTCGGGGAATTGCCGCAGGGCCTCGACGCGACCGGCTGCATAGTCCTTGCTCAGCAAGCGCTCCACCGGTACATCGACGAAATCGGGATCGCCGACGTAGCGCAGGCGGTCGCGCCAGGCTTGTTTGACGACCTCGGCTAGCTGGTGCCAGTACAGGGCCTGGTCGTCGGGCACCGCGGGCAGGCATTCCAGCATGTGCAGAATCTGGAGGGCGGAGAGGCAGCCGTTGGGCAAAATCGGCCCGTATACCGGCACGTCGCGGTAGGTGATTTGGTACGGCTCGGTCAGGCGCGGCGCAAAGTCGGCCATATCCCGGCGGGTGAGAGCACCGTCGCTGGCTTGGACATAGTCGCCGATGGTGCGGCCCAATTCCCCGCCGTAAAAGTCGCGCCAGCCAGCTTGGGCCAAACGTTCCAATGTGCGCTCCATATCGGGGCGATGCCAAATGTCGTCGGGGCTGGGCAACTCGCCTTGCGGCGCGAGGTGGCTAAACGTCGCGGGGAAGCGGCGCAGGATGGCTGCTTGGTTGCGAATGGTACTGGCTAGGGCCGGGCCGTAGGGGAAGCCGTCGGCGAGCAGCCCTTGGGCCGGAGCGACAATCGCGGCCCAAGGCAACTGTCCCCAGTGCTCGTGCAAAAAGCCCATGCCAGCCATTTGGCCGGGGACGGCTACGGACTGGGGGCCATACACGTTGGCATCGTCGCGCACGCTACAGGCGTATTCCTTTTCGTTGAGGTCCTTGTTGTCGCGGCGGGCTGGTAGAATATCGTACATGTACTCGTGGGCGGCGGTCGGGGCTACGGCATTGGCGTCGAGCGACCAGACGCGGCCGGTGGAACCTTCCAAAACGACCGCCGCTGACATGTAGCCGCCGATGCCGTTGGATTGGGGTGCCAACATGCAGCAGGCCAAACTGGTGGCTGCGGCCGCATCCATGGCGTTGCCGCCTTGGGACAATATCTGCGCGCCAATGCGCGCCGCCGCTGGCTGTTGGGCGGCCACCGCGCCGCCGTCGGCTAGTACTTGGTGTCCTTCGATCATGTTCTCCTCACAATGGGAAATTCTGGCGCACCACTACGCCTACCCAAAGCGCACCCCTGTCGGAATGATTCCCACGTCCTCGCCGCGCCGCATGGCCTCAGCCGCATCGAGTATGCTCGCCAAGTCGTGCTTGGGTTCAAACCCCAATTTTTCCTTGATGTTCGTCAAATCCAGCTCGAAGTAGTTCCAATCCGGTCGCCGTGCATCGACGAACCCCAAGCCGAAGCGCTCGGCTAGATAGGGCACGGCTTCGCTCCAATCGAACAGCGCGGCCCCGCCCAGATTGAACACCTCGCCCACGGCCTCGTCCCGCTCCAGCGCTAGCACCAGCCCTTGGACGATGTCGCGCACGTCAGCATACACCTGCCGAAAGGGCCGTCCGTCTGGATTCCGCGATAGCAAGAACTGCTCTTCGCCCGTCCACAGCGCCTTGATTTCCTCGGCTCCCTCTCGGTCCTTGAACTGCTCGTAAACCGGCCCGAACAAAAACAGGTGCGGCAAGCCATTTTCGTCGAGGAATTCCCCCGGCTCAATAATCGTGGCAAAGCGCGTGGTCACCGACGGCAACCCGTACTGGCGGTGATAGCTCATTACCAGTTCCTCGCCGATCCACTTGGTGAGGAAATAGGGCATCGTCTGGTAGCGGGCGACCTGATCTTCGCGGATTGGCTCTTCAAAGCAGCGGCCGTTGTAGGGATTGTCCCAGTAGATCGCCTCAGTGGAAGCATAGACCAAGCGGTGCAGATTAGGTGTCAACTCGCGGATGGACTCTAGCACGTTGATGGTGCCCATGCCGTTGATTTCGAGGTATTCGCGGTTATCGAAGGGGCCGCCAAAGGCCGCGGCAATGTGGTACACTGCATCGACTCCTTCGACGGCGCGGCGCACGTCGGCGAGATTGCGCAGATCGCCTTCGATGGTTTCGACGCGGTCAAAGCCGTCGAGCTTGTGGGCGCGACTTTGGTCGCCGGGATAGACAAACGAGCGGATGTCGTGCCCTTTGTCGAGCAGGGCTTGCGCCAAATTGGCTCCGACGCGGCCGGTGCCGCCGGTGATTAGGATTTTCACGTTGCACCTCTTTGATGGGGATGAATGGCTTTAGCTTCCACCGGGTAGGGCGCTGGCCAAGAGTTTTTCCGGCGTGGCCTCGGCCCGTGCGTACTCGGCGGCAATCCGCCCCTCGCGCATCACGTACACTCGGTCGCATAGCCCCAAAATTTCGGGCATTTCCGACGAAAGGACCACGATTGCCAGTCCTTGGCGCGCCAGTTCGTCCAGCAATTGATAGATCTCGGCCTTGGCACCGACATCGATTCCCCGGGTCGGCTCATCGACGAGCAGCACCTGCAAGTTTTCCTTGAGCAGCCAGCGGGCCAGCAGCGCCTTTTGCTGATTGCCGCCGCTGAGCCGCGCGATGGTCTGCTCTTGGTCGGGGGGACGCAGGCGCAGGCGCGCGACGAGTGCGCCGACTTGCTGCCGCTCCATGCCTACCTGCACGTGGCCAGCGCGGCAAAACTGCTCTAAGGCCGCGACGCTCGCGTTTGCGCGCACGCTTTGCTGGGCGAACAGGCCGTCGGCCCGGCGATCCTCTGGTACTAGTCCCAATCCGAGGGTACGCGCCCTCGGCGGTGCGTTCGCTGGCACGGCGACCCCGCCGAGGGTGACAGTCCCAGCACGGCGTCGATCCACACCCATCACGGCCCGCGCTAGTTCCGTCCGCCCCGCGCCCATCAGCCCGGAGAACCCGACGATTTCTCCAGCGCACACCCGGAAGGAAATATCCCGCACCCGGTCCGTGGTCAGCCCCTCCACTTCCAGCGCACTCGGTCCCGGCGTGCGATCGGCTGCGGGAAACCCTTGGCCCAACTCCCGCCCCACCATCAGCGCGATAAGCCGCTCCTCGTCGAGGTCGGCGGCTTGCTCGCAGGCGACGCGCTCTCCGTCGCGCAAGACCGTCACTCGGTCGGCTAGCGCCATGACCTCGGCGAGCTTGTGCGATACATAGACCACGCCCACGCCTCGCGCCTTGAGCCGGGCGATGAGCGCAAAGAGCTTGTCGATCTCGCGCGTACTCAGCGCCGAGGTTGGCTCGTCCATGACGATTACCTGGGCGTCGCACGCCAGCGCCCGCGCGATCTCGACCAATTGCTGCGCGGCTACGCCGAGGTGGCCGACCTTGGTCTGCGGATCGACCGCTAGCCCGACTTCGGCCAATAGCGTTGCAGACGCTGCGTAGAGCGCGTTCCACTGGACGCGCCCGCCGCGTCCGTGCGGCAGGCGGCCGAAGAACAGATTCTCAGCCACCGACAGCGAAGGGACTAACTCTAACTCTTGGTAAACGACCGCCAGCCCGTGGTCTAAGGCTTGGCGCGGATGGCGGATATCTACAGGGCGGCCCGCGATCTGGTAGCGGCCTTGGTCGCGGCTATACACGCCGGCCGCAATTTTGATCAAGGTGCTCTTGCCCGCGCCGTTTTCGCCGACCAGCGCGTGGACTTCCCCTGGCAGTACCTCGAAATCAACGCCCTTGAGCGCATAGACGCCGGGGAAGCGCTTGTGGATATCCTCTAGGGAAAGCAGCGGCGTCATGTTGAGGGGGCGAGTAGCCGTCGCAGGAGGCTCTGCTTGCGCCGGGTGTCCAGATACACGGCGAGAATAATCACCGCGCCGCGCGCAATATCGTGGTAGAAGGACGACACGTTCAGAAGCACCAAGCCGTTGGAGAGCACCGTCAGAATCAGGATGCCGATAAAAGCACCGCCGAGCGTACCCACGCCGCCCGTCAGGCTGATGCCGCCCAAGATCACCGCCGCGATCACCTGCAATTCAAAACCGAGGCCGGCATTCGGCTGCCCGGAGTTGAGGCGCGAGGCCAAGATAAAGGCGCTCAGGGCCGCCAGCACGCCGCCGAGCACAAAGACCAAGACGCGCGTGCGATCGACGGCCAAGCCCGCCAGCCGCGCCGCTTGGATATTGCCGCCGATGGCGTAGATGTAGCGGCCGAGGATGGTGTGGTGGAGGACGTAGTAAAACAGCCCGAAGAGGACAAAGGTCACCAGCACCGGGATCGGGATCGGCCCCAAGTATCCGGTCCCCACTTCGACGAAGCCTTCTACTTTGCCCTGGATCGATACCGCTTGGGTACTGACCATGGCCGCGCCGCGCAAAATCGCCATCATGCCCAAGGTGGCGATCAGGGAGTTGATGCCGGCCTTGGTGACCAACAGTCCGTTGCACAGGCCGACGAGCGCCCCGGCAACTAGTGCGGCCCCCAGCGCCAGCGTCACGCTCTCAAACTGGTTGAGTACGGCTACGGCGATGATCCCGGCCACGGCTTGGGTCGAGCCGACGCTCAGGTCGATCTCGCCGAGCAGGATGATCATCACCATGCCGATCCCGGCGATGGCCACCAGCGAGGCGTCGCGCAGCACGTTTTTGATATTGATGGCGGTAAAAAAGACCGGCGTCAGCAGCGAAATCCCCACGCAGAGCAGGACCAGTGCTAGCAACAGTCCGGCCTGCTCGCTGTGGAGTACTCGCGAAAGAAAGCGGCTCATTGCGGCATCAAGGCCCGCACCGCATCTACCTTGAGGGCGAAGGGCGGCTCGGTGCTCATGTCGTAGAAGCGGCTGAGATTGTCGCGGGTGACGACAATGGTTGGCGTCTCGTAGTGGTCGGGCAACGACTTGCCCTCGCTCAACTGTACGGCTGCGTCAATCAGCGATGCGCCGACGAAGTTGGGAAACATCGCCAGGGCCGCTGCGTAGGGCGTATCGCCGGTCAGAGCCGTCTGTCCCACGGTGCCCTCAAAGCCAAAGCCAATCGCGGTCAGCGCTGCTTCGTCGAGGCCCGCGGCCTTATAGGCCGCCATGCCGCCGGTCGTCGAATCGTCGTTGATGCCGTAGATCACGTTGATCTGCGGGTTAGCTGTCAGCGCGTCCTGCGCCACCTTGAACGCCTTTTCCTTGAGGCCCTGCCCATCGACTTCTTGGACGATTGTATAGGTCAGACCCGAGGCGGCGAGCGCGTCTTTGAAGCCATCGACCCGCTGCCGGCAATCCTCGAAGTTGGGGAAGCCGACGGTGAGGATCTTGGGGTCGATCCCCTTGGCTTGGGCGTACTCGGCAAACCACTCGCCGGCCTTGACCCCGCCGGCGTAGTTGTCGATCCCCACGTAGCTGTCGGCCTCTGGCACGGGGTTGGATTCGGTAATCACCTTGGCACCCGCGGCCTTGGCCTGCCGCACTATCGGCCCCATAGCCTTGGCATCCACCGGCGACAAGATCAGCACCTCGACCCCTTGGGCGAGCAGGTTTTCGGCCTTGGAGATTTGCGCTGCCACGTCGAGGTTGGCATCGGCGACGATCAGCTCGACACCTAACTCGGCCGCTCGCGCTGTCGCCGACTTGCTGATGTTTTGATACCACTCGTGCGACATGAAGTTGATCACGTAGCCGATCTTGAGTGTATCGGGCGCGTCGTCCGGCTGCCCGCAGGCGGCGACCAATAGCAGACTCAATAGCCATGTTTTTTTCATAGGTCGTATTCCTTCTCTACGGTCATATCCCCCAAATATCGATCTCGACACCGCTGTCCGCTGTCCGGCGGCAGTGGAACACTTTGTCGGTCCACCGCCGACCCACACGCCGGTCGAAAATTACCAGATGACCCGACTCTGCCGCGCAGCGGTCCATGTATTCCGCCGTCTGCGTCAAGCCCTCGGCGATGGTCTGCTCCAAGCTCTTGTGCAACACCTTGCACTCGACGACGAACCGGCGCGTCTGCCCGTCTTGCGGCCAGACGATCAGCAAGTCCGTCCGCATCCGACCGAGGCCGTATTCGCGCTCGATGCGTCCGCCGCTGTTGACGATCCGCTGCAAAAACGCCTGCAATAGCAACTGTGGACCCGCTTCCTTGTACTCGAACCGCTCGACCCAATGCTCGGAGTGCTCGCGGAAAAAGGCTTGGAACGCGGTTAGCAGTTTGCCGACGTGTAGGTCTCCATCGTCCCCCACATACCACGCCGTTTCTTGCGCCAACATCGCTTGGGTGGTATAGGTGAGTTCCCGCGGAATAACCTCGCGGTAAATGGGGTTGGCAATACGAGCCGGATCATCTGCACTGATCAGCCCCAGATCGCGGACATAGGTCAAGTCGTCGGAGGGCATAGAGCGAGCTTCGCCGCCGCTCAACAGCGGCTCCACCACCCGGCGCACCCGCTCCTCCTTGAGCTTGTCGGCTAACTGATCCAGATGCGTCTCGCGCCGTAGGATGAGTTGCTCTTGCGCGGCGCGGATGGCTTCGGCGGTAACCGGACGATGCCACGCCTCCGCAAATTCGCCATAGAAGCAGGCTTCGTCGGCCAGCGCGTTGACCAGCCACGGCTGCCCTTGGGTCTGCGTCCAAACCGTGTCCAGCGCATCAGCGGTGAATACCTGTCCCGTCTCCTCGGTGTGCTGACCCAGTAGCGCCAGCACCTCCGTCCGCGAAAAATCGCCCAGACGCAGTGATCGCGCCTTGATGTTGAACGCGCTGCCCCCGGCGATAAGCGCATTCTCTGCGGTAGATTGAATGCGGTAATCGCGCACATCGCGCACTCCGCACAGCACCACGCTCTGTGGAAATCCTCCGGGACGGCGCACGTAGCCAGCCCGCAACTGCCGCAGCACCGACAGCAGCGTGTCGCCGATCAAGGAATCAATCTCGTCGATGAGCAGTACCAAGGGGGTAGGGTCTGCTTCTGACCAGCGCGTCAATACCTCGCCCAGTGCCCCCGGACCGTATTTCGCCAAGATGTCGAGCCAAATCGCATCCAGAAACTCGTCGTCCAGTGTTATGCGCGCCCAAGAGGCCAGTTCGCCCAAGATGACCTGCGTCGCCCGTTCCACATCTTCGCGCATGGCTTGTGCGCCTTCCACGTTGACGTACACGCAGCGATAGGCCCCTTCGGCGTTGAGCAGGTCGCGCAGCGCCAGCAGGGCGGACGTCTTGCCCGTCTGCCGCGGCGCGTGCAGGACGAAGTAGCGTTTGTCGCGGAGGAGCCGGCGAACCTCGGACAGGCTTAGCCGCTCCAAGGGCGGGATGCAGTAGTGATCGTCGGCCACCACCGGACCGCTCGTGTTGAAAAAGCGCATCGCGAGGACTCCTTATCCCTTTACGGCACCAGCCGTCAGTCCCTGGACAAAATACCGCTGCAACCCCACAAAGAGCGCGATTGGCGGCAGGCTAAAAATTAGCGACGCGGCGAATAGCTGGTCGTATTTGTTGACGTATTGGCCCAAAAACGCGGCGCGCAGCCCCACCGGAATGGTTAGGGCCTGCGATTTGGTAAACACAAAAGCGAACAAGAATTCATTCCACGAAAGCAAAAACGCAAAGGTCCCCACTGCTACGATTGCCGGTGCGGCCAGCGGCAAGACGATCCGGTAGAGTAGCTGGAGGCGGTTGCAGCCGTCGATGAGCGCGGCCTGCTCTAGATCTGTAGGAATGGCGCGGAAATAGCCGTTGAGCAGCCAAGTGCAAAAGGGGATGGCAAAGCCCGTGTAGATCAGCACCATGCCCACGTGCGTGTCGAGCAAGCCGAACGAGCGAATCACCTGAAAGAGCGGGATGAGGATCGAAGAGCCGGGCAGCATTTGCGACATCACCACTACCATCAGCAACAAGGTGTTGCCGCGAAAGCGGAAGCGGGCAAAGGCATACGCCGCGCAGATGCTAAACGCGAGGGCAATCAGGGCCGTCGAAAGGGAAATCACCATGCTGTTGGCAAAGTACTTCACAAACGGCCCGGTGTCCCACATATCGACATAGGCGCTGAAAGTGACCGAGCGCGGAAAGACCAAAGGCGGCGTCTGCGTCATCTCGGACAGGGGACGCACCGAAGTCGTGACTACCCATATCAGCGGCAGCACCAGCGCGAGGACAAAGACCGTGCCCAAGCCGTAGGCGAGATAGGCGCGGATATTTTCTTGGGTTTTAATCGGAATAGACATCATTCGTAGGGCCTATTACTTGAGCAAGAGCATCCGGCGGGTCTGCTCGCCGCCGGGATAGAAAAGCCGCGTCAGATAGACGCCCGCGGCCACCGCTGCCCCGCGCTGGTTGCGGCCATCCCAGGCGACTTGGTAGAAGCCAGTGGGCTGGTATTGATCCACGAGGGTGCGCACCGGCTGCCCCAAGGTGTTGTAAATCTTCAGCCGCACCGCGCCGGGGGTGGCTATACGATAGATAAGATAGGTGCTGGCGTTGAACGGATTGGGATAATTGGGCTCTAGGCCGCTGACGGCTGGTGACAAGTGCGGTGCTGAAGATTGAATCGCCGTCGGTTCAGAGGGAGTGATGTAAGGCGACATATCCCATAGTAGCACTGTGCCGTCCCGACTGGCACTGGCGAGGGTGATTCCATCCGGTGAGAACACCACGGAAAAGACATGATCCGTATGGCCTGTGATTGTGTTTACTAGTTGTCCTGATGCCACATCCCACAGCCGCACCGTGCCATCGTAACTGCCACTGACGAGGGTGGTTCCATCCGGTGAGAACGCCATAGACAAGACATGATGGCCTGTGAGGGAGTTTACCAGTTGTCCTGATGCCACGTTCCACAGCCGCACCGTGCGGTCCTCACTGGCACCGGCACTGCCACTGGCGAAGGTGTTTCCATCCGGCGCGAACGCCACAGAAGAGACATAATCCGTATGCTCTAAGGTGTATACCAGTTGTCCTGATGCCACGTTCCACAGCCGCGCTGTGTCGTCATGACCGGCACTGGCGAGAGTGTTTCCATCGGGCGAAAACGCCACGGAATATACATAATCCGTATGGCCTGTGAGGGACTTTATCCGTTGTCCTGATACCACATCCCACAGCCACACCGTTTTCCCTCTGGCACTGGCGAGGGTGTTTCCATCGGGCGAAAACGCCACGGACAAGACATAATCCGTATGCTCTAAGGAGGTTACCTGTTGTCCTGATACCACATCCCACAGCCGTACTGTGCCGTCCCAACTGGCACTAGCGAGGGTGGTTCCATCCGGTGAGAATGCCACGGAAGAAACATAATCCGTATGCTCTAAGGAGGTTAACCATTGTCCTGATTCCACCTTCCACAGCCGCACCGTGCCGTCCCCATTACCACTGGCGAGGGTCCCGTCCGGTGAGAACGCCACGGAATTGACCCAATACCAAGTATTCTTTAAGGTGTTTATCCGTTGTCCAGATTCGACGTTCCACAGCCGCACCGTTTCCCAACTGGCACTGGCGAGGGTATTTCCATCCGGCGAAAACGCCACGGACAAGACATCATTCGTATGCTCTAAGGTGTTTATCCGTTGTCCAGATTCGACGTTCCACAGCCGTACTGTGCGGTCCTCACCGGCACTGGCGAGAGTGTTTCCATCCGGCGAAAACGCCACGGAAATCACATGATCCGTATGCGCTAAGGTTTTTACCAGTTGTCCTGATGCTACGTTCCACAGCCGCACCATTTCCCAACCGGCACTGGCGAGAGTGTTTCCATCCGGTGAAAACGCCACGGACAAGACATGACCCGTATGTCCTGTGAGTGTGTTTACCAGTTGTCCAGATTCGACGTTCCACAGCCGCACCGTGCCGTTCCCACTGGCACTGGCACTGGCACTGGCGAGGGTGGTTCCATCCGGCGAGAACACTACGGAAGAGACATAATCTGTATGCTCTAAGGAGGTTACCAGTTGTCCAGATTCGACGTTCCACAGCCGCACCGTGCCGTTCCCACTGGCACTAGCACTGGCGAGGGTGGTTCCATCTGGCGAAAACGCCACGGAAATCACATGATCCGTATGCGCTAAGGTTTTTACCAGTTGTCCTGATGCTACGTTCCACAGCCGTACTGTGCCGTCCGAACTAGCACTGGCGAGGGTGGTTCCATCCGGCGAAAACGCCACGGAAGTCACAAAATCCGTATGGCCTGTGAATAGAGCGATTTCAGCACTGGTGTTCGTATCGTCGAGCCAGACGCCAACGCGGCTAGCCGCCGTTTGGTCGCCCGCACCGGTGCTCGCTTTGCCCGAGCGGGCGGGGGCCTCTGCGGGCAAACTCCAAGGGGTGTAGTCTTGGGCGAGACTGCTCTGCACCCATAAGGCACAGACGACTAAGAAGATGACGTGGGACAACCGGGTCTTGTTCATCGGCGCATCCTCCTTCTGTCATTTTCTTGGGCCTTAATTCGCATCCCCGCTCCTCCTCTCCTCGCGGAAGAGCATGCGGATGAAGACGATGCTCAACGACAGCAAAAAGAGCAGCAGAATGAGTGCCGCGGCCGCGCCCTTGCCGAGCCGCAGGTGCTCGAAGGCGATGCGATAGACCGTAATCGGCACCACTTGCGTGGCCTTGGCCGGGCCGCCCTCGGTCATAATAAAAATTAGCGCGAAGTCATTGACCATCCAGATGGTGGCGAAGAGGAAGACCACTCCGATTACGTGTTTGAGCTGCGGCAGGGTCACGTGGAAGAAGCGCTCGAACACATTGGCTCCATCGACGTGCGCGGCCTCGTACAGCTCGGAGGATACACCCTGCAAACCGGCCAGCAGCATGATGGTGATGTAGGGCATGAAGCGCCAGACATTGGCCACCACCACTGCGCCGATAGCCGTGTCCGGCTGCGCTAGCCAAGGGACATTGGCGTCGATGAAGCCGAGGCTCAGGAGCGTATGATTGACGAGGCCGAAGCTGTCGTGGAACAGCCAGCGCCACATGTAGCCGGTCACTACTGGGGCGATGGCCCAAGGGATGAGCAGAAAGCCGGTAAAGACCGGCCGATACTTGCGGATCTCGTTGAAGATCAACGCCATCCCCAAGCCCAAGACGAAGGCCACCGGCAGGGAATAGAGCGTAAAGCGCACCGAACTCCAGATGCTGTTGACAAAGGTGCGGCTGCCGAAGAGCTTGGCGTAGTGGGTAAGGCCGATGAACTCGTCGCCGGCTCCGCGGAAGAGCTTCACCTTGTAGACGCTCATCACGAGATTGCTGAACACCGGATAGAGGATGACCACCGCCAAGACCAGAATCGCCGGCAGCAAGAAATAGTACGGCGTCAGATTTTTGCGCAGCGCACCTTTAGTAATCACTCAACACCTCGTTTACTTCTTCGGCGGCAAAGTCCAGCGCCTCCTTGGGGCTTAGCGAGCCGGTCAGTGCCATATTGACCGCGTCGGCAATGTGCCGCTGGATTTGGGTGACCGCCGGATGCCCCGGCCAGCCCAGCCCATTGGCCCCGGCTATGGCGAGCTGGTCCAGGTCGATGTAATCGGATTGCACGCCTTCGGCATAGGCCGCCTTCAGCGTGGGAATGCCACCCATGGTCGGGTTGGGGTTGCGCCAGACCGGATGGTCCAAATCCAGCGCCTTGACCACTTCCCATGCTTCCTTGGGGACCTTGGTATAACCCGTTATGGCAATCATAATCACGTCGAGCAAGGTCCGCGATTCGTGCGGCCCGATGTGCTTGGTGGGCGTGGGAATCTGCGCCAGCGCCAGATTGTTCAGATCGAAGTCGTAGTTGCCGTGGACGATATCCTGCCACCACGGCCCCTCAATCGACAGCGCCGCCTTGCCGGTTGACCAGTGCGCGGCGTTCTCGTCGAAGCGATAGGCCGCGCTGCCGGGCGGCAAATAACCCTTGTTTTTCATTTCTACTAAAAACTCCAGCGCCGCTTGCCCGGCTGGGCCGTTAAAAGCAGCGGCAGACCAATCATCGTTAAAGACGCGCCCGCCCGCTTTGTACAGCAGCGGCAAGAAGCGGTAGGCCGTGTCCAGATTGACGCCTCCAGGCATGGTAAAAGGCTCGATCCCCGTGCCCGCGAATTGTGGGCCGAGCGCCAGCATCTCATCCCAGGTCTTGGGAACTTCGAGTTCCATCCGCGCCATAATGTCGGTGTTGACCGCCAGCACGAAGGGCAGCATGGTCACCGGCAAGCCATAGTGCTGGCCGTCGTATTCGACCAGTTCCCAAACATTGTCGAGGATGCGCTCCTTGACTTGGGGGAAATCGGGGAAATTCTCCAGCGCGTACAATCCCCCCAACTCGCCGAACTCCACCGAGTACTTGTGATGCACCCGCACAATATCCGGCCCATCGCCGACGATGGTGGTGCTGATCAGGCTCTCGCGTTGCGTCGCCCAGTCGCGGAATTCCAGCTCGATTTGGATGTCGCTGCGGGAGGCGTTGAAGTCGGCCACGGCCTGCTGTACCCATGCGCGCAGGCCCGGCACGCCCCCGAATTCCCACAGCACCACCGTGGTCGGCTCACCGGGGCGCGGGCGGTCGTTTCCCCCGCAGGCGGCTAGGCTTATGAACAATGGAACTAGTATTTTTTTCAAGGATATAGCCGCATAGAATCCGCAAATTGCTCCAGTGCATTTCGCGCCGTCTATATTAGCCAAACCGCTCTTTACCGACAATCTGCTCTGCTGGACACCGCGTCCACAATTCCGTACTTAATGGAACCTCATAACCGTTCGGATATGCCATGCAAAACGTCCTCATCACGGGTGCCACGGGTCTGATCGGCACGGGCGCTGTCGCCAGCCTGCGCACCCGCTATAACCTGCGCGCCCTCAACCGCCGCCCGCTCCCGAACATCGACTGCCACCAGGCCGACATCGCCGATCTCGACGCCATCCGGTCGGCCTTTGCCGGGATGGATGCGGTCGTCCATCTCGCCGCCCACATCGCCAACGACCTGCCGGCGATCTTCCGCGCCAACTTGCAGGGAACTGGGAATGTTTTCGCCGCGGCCCACGAGGCTGGGGTGCGGCGCGTCCTCTTTGCCAGCAGCGGGTCGGTCATGGGTGGGTACACCGCGCTTTCTCCGTACAAGGAGCTTCTGGCCGGCGAGTACGACCAAGTCCCCGCTACGTGGCCGATGCTGACCGCGCAATCGCCCCTGCGGCCAACGGGCCTGTACGCGGCCAGCAAGGTCTGGGGCGAAGAGTTGGGTCGCGAATACGCCTCGGCCCACGGCATGTCCGTCCTCTGCCTGCGCTTTGGCCGCGTCAACCCGGAGAACCGCCCGACCCATTCCCGCGAGTACTGCGTCTGGTGCAGCCAGCGCGACGCCGTGCAGATGATCGAAAAGTGCCTTGCAGCCCCCCTCGACTTGCCCTTCGACACCTTCTTCGTCAACTCGGACAACAAATGGGGCTACCGCGACTTAGAGCACGCTCGCCAGACGGTGGGCTTTGTGCCCGCGGACCGAGCCGAAGACTACCGCTGAGGAGAACATCCATGCTGCCCTTGTGCGCGATTTTGCTCGCCGCCTCTGCCGCGTGCGCGGACATGAACATCAACGCCCCCTTGTTGGAGGCGGCCCCGACCATTGACGGCGACCTTGCCGAGTGGAAGGACCGCGCCCACAACGACGGCGTCTGGGATATGCGCCGTATCAGCGAGGCTGGCTTCTACCGCCTCGATCGCGGCGCGCGCAATCGCCTCACCGACCACGGCAATGAGCCGCACCTCGAAGACGACTTGAGCGCTCGCTACTACATTGCTTGGGACGCGCAAAACTTCTACTTTGGGGCCGAGGTCTGGGACAATGTCAACGACCTCGACGACCCCGACCCGGCGGACAAGCGCTGGTATTTCAAGGATGCGATTTGCTGGTTTATGGAAGGCCCGCGCGACCGGGCCAACGAGCGCTTCGGCCAAGGCGACAACGCCTTCTGTTTTGTCGCCGACCCGCAGCGCACCCCACAAAACGCTTGGTGGCGGCACGGTGCGCCCGGCCAGAGCTACATTGAAGAGCCGATCCCCGAGGCCGCTTGTAACTACGTCGTGCGCATGGATCCTTGGGGCCGGAGCGCGGCCGATTTCATCTTGGAGGCCCGCGTCGAGATGGTTCCGACGTTTGGCCAGAGCGACCCCCGCTGGCAGCCGCCGCAAGTGGGGGACGAATACAGCATGGAAATCGTCCACACCGACCCGGACGGCGGCGCGTACGGCGGCCACTTCATGATCTACGGCAATGGCGACGACGACAACACGTGGGGCCGGATGATTTTGGTCGGCCCGCGCAAACCGATTGGTCGGCTCGCCGAGTAGGTTCTTTTAAGGAGAAAGAAAATGCACCATATCGCAGTGTTTCTGCCTTTAGCAATCGCGACCCTCATCGCCCTCGCCGGCTGCAGCTCCAATGCGGTCTCCTCGGACGATCAAGCGTCTGCGCCTGCATTCACCTTACCTGCGGTGGATGGGACTTCTGTTTCCCTGTCCGACTTACTCGACAACCGCGCGGCGGCGGTACTGCTGTTCTACAGAGGATTCTTCTGAGGTGCCTGCAAGAGCCAACTAGGTGAGTTGGCAGATGTGTATCCCGAGTTTCTAAAGCGCAACGTGTCGCTTGCGGCGATCAGCACTGATGAGATGGCCGACGCGCTGCAAATGGTGGAGCTCACCGGCGCTGAGTTCGTCATTCTGTCAGACAAGGACGCCGAGGTAGCCAAGGACTACGGAGTTTACAACCTTCTGAATGACGACGTCGCGACGCCGTCCACCTTCATTGTCTCGCCTGAGGGCCACATCGAATGGAAATACGTAGGGGAAGACAAAGACGACCGGCCGACGCCCGATGAAATTTTGGCTCAAGTCGACCGATTGATACAGTGAATGGCCCTTATGCAACGGCCCGCCGAGTAGGGCGGAGGTGGTTAGATTATTGGTAGTTGGTTGACCGGCATTTAGGCGTCCGTAAACCGCACATCCAGCGACGAGAGGAGGGCGATATGCTCAGCCCCAACCCAGCCGTCAAGTTCACCTATGAGGACTACCAACATACCCCGGAGGACAAGCGCTACGAGTTATTGGACGGAGAGTTGATTATGGCTCCCGCGCCCAACCTAGAGCACCAGAGAATTGGCATCCGGCTAGGAGCGTTGCTCCATGGTTTCGTACAGGAGAGGGGTTTAGGCGAGGTCTTCCACGCGCCCTGCGACGTGGTGCTGTCGAATACGGATGTGGTACAGCCGGACCTATTGTTCGTCTCCAATGAGCGAGCGCACCTGCTGCTCGGCGGCGCGAATGTCCTCGGTGCACCGGATTTGGTCGTCGAAATCCTGTCCCCCTCCACTGCCGGGCGGGATCGGACGCTCAAACGCGCCCTGTACGCCAAGTATGGCGTGAAGGAATACTGGCTAGTCGATTCAGACGCCCGGACGGTGACGGTGCTGCGGCTCGGCGAGGGTGCCTTCGAGGTGGAGGCCATCTACGGCGAGGGGCAAGCGATGACCTCGTCCACGCTCACAGGTTTCTCCGTTGGCTTAAACGAGATTTTCTAGCGAGGAGCGTCGCCTCGATTTAGGCTTCAAAGGCTTGTTCGTTGGTCTGCTCGCTCATAGGAGAGGAGCTTTTTTCTTTTCAGGCCTGTGAACGACGCCGAGCAATCCGTCAATGGACAGATCTTCGTCGAGTAGTGGCCAGTGGATACCGTAGCCCGAAGGAGAGATTTCAAAGAGGTTCTTTTTTTCGTCGGACGCATTTTGCAGCGCAGGGGATATTTCGCTCACGCGAAAGGTTTTTTCTTGACCATCGATAGTCAAAACCATGCAATCCCCGTCAAAGTGCAATCCGGTTATTTGATGGTGTTTTTTCATCCCGTGCTCTATCGATGTTGTTTGAGCAATCCCGCGGCGAATTTCTTGCCACTATCTTCCGACATACGCGCACCGCCGGGGATGTATTCGCGGCTATCTAAAACGCCGATATGCTCATGGAGAAAATCTGCCAGCGTTCCTTGTGACTCTGGCACGGCCGATGCCGACGCGAGACGCTCCTTCAAGCTATCCACGACGAGCTGTTCAGGAGTAATACCCAACTTGCGAGCCTGCTTGATCAACGTGCGCTCCATATCAGGCGTGAGTGTAATCTTCATTCAGGCTCTCCCGACTCTTCCTCACCTCGGTTAGCTTGCTCAAAGAGTTTTTGCAGCAAGTCGAGTTTTTCGCTCACCTCTTTGGGGATCGTGGCGGGATCAGCGAAGTGGATAAGGTGATGGAGTTCGCCTTTCCTGAGCAGCATAGCGTGTCTGAGCTTCTCTGCGAGACGTCGAAAGAATTCTTCGGCAAAGTCGCTCAGCTTCAATCGCTCGGTTCGTGTTTCCCACAAGAGCCGTTTCGCGTCCTCGTTTGTATCGCGCCATGTAGTGAAATCACTCTGGCTACCGTCAAAAACACGGTCTTGGATCAATTCGTCTAGGACTTCGTTGGTCTGTCTCTGAAACCCGTCAAAGAGCGTTAGATCTTGGTATTGTTCCGCAACGTAGTTTCGCAACACGTCTGGCGTGATAAAATAGTTCTCCGCTTCATAGCGACGCCAGTAGGCGATCTGAAGTCCTCCTTCATCCGAGTCCTTCCGCTCTCGGCCGTCGTTATCGAGGATCGCCAATCCTCTTAGGTGAGGCACCATAGGCCGCAGCGCGAAGAAATGTTGCTCCGGCATTGCGTCGAAGCCACCTTCCACGCGCTCGAGTTCTGAGTTCAAGCTGGCCCTCGGGAAGGTGTTTTTTACGTAGAATGCGTTGGCGCGCTCGTCCCAAACGCTTTCTGCCTTGTGATTCAGTTGTTTTGCTAACGCCCGTAGGATATCGATATCTGTGCTTCCCTCCACGTAGAGCACGTAGCCCCGCTGCTGTGCCCGGATGTAATGTTCGGTCCCGTAGTGTTTGAGTGTATTGAGGATGTCCTTCTTTGCCGCGAGGTCGTCGGCCCGTCCCTGCAACAGCAGTGTGAGGTTGTGATCGCGCGCTTCCTCTAAGACTACCTCAGAATGCGTAGCGAGTATGATTTGCGACTCTCTCTCGGTGGCGATTTCGCGCAACAATACGTAGATCTGTTTTTGGCGCAGGATTTCGAGGTGGGCGTCTGGCTCGTCGATTAGAAGGACGTTGCGCTGATCAGAATACAGGTAGGCGACGATTAGGAGCATCTGCTGAAGTCCACGTCCAGCAAGTGACACATCTAACCGATCCTTGACATGAGATTGCCGATAGAACAGATCAATGCTGCCGCGTGTAGTCTCTTTCGGATTTTCAAGATCAACTGTAAACAAACGCTTCATCAGATCAACGATCTTTTCCCAATCTTTGGGCGCGTTTTGGAATACAGTCAAGCAAAGGTTACGGAGCACTTGCGCCGTTTGCCCCTGGCCGAGCAATACGTCTATTCGTCCGGGCTGTAAAACGGCTTCTTCAGTATCGAGACCCGACATGGGGTATAGCAACTTGACATTGAATTCGGCGGCTGTTTCGATGAGTTCTGGCCTTTTGAGCGTTGATTCGTCGGGTGTGCAATAGACCAATTCGTTGCCCTGATTACGGAAGCGCATGGTGACAGGCTCGACTTTGTGCTCGTGTAAGACGCCTAGGGTGATATGAAAGTAGATGTCGTGGTTGCCGGTGCGAACGGCCATGTTGTGCCAGAAGTAGCGCGTACGCTGCACGGGCACCGAGACGATATTGAGCCGGTTGATTGATGTTGATGTCCGCTCTTTGGGCGGTGCTGTGCCTTTGTTTTCCAACCAAGTTTTGACGGCTTGTGACCAGAGTGCGATGGCCTGTATGGCCGTCGTTTTGCCGCAGTTGTTTGGGCCGATGAGCACGGACGGATGATCCAACTCAATGCGCTGTCTGTCGCCAAAGCGCTTGAAGTTTTGTAGCTCTAGGTAATGTAGCAGTCTCATGTCGTCCTCTCGTCGATATGAAAGAACTAGCGCGTAGCCTGTCGGATAGGGCCAAAATTGAGCACAAAGCCGGAGTGGTCTCTTGCACGGACGATAAATTTGCTTTCTGCCAATACGTCGATTTTGTCGATTACGGCCGTGGAATGAGGGCGGTTTCCAGCTTGCGAGCCTGTAAAATAATAATTATTTCGGCGCGGGTGTATCCGCATCTTTCGTCTGTAGGTCCTCGAATATGGCCTGCGCGAGGATGGGCAGGGCCAAACTCCGAAACGTTTCGTCCGACAGGTAGCGCTCCGCGATCTGGTCGTTCTCGCTCATGCGCTCGATCATTAATTCGTCGAGGCGGCTCTTGATTCCCAACTCGAACCGGTCACGCGGATTGGCGCGCGCCGTCTCTACTACGGTTTCGTCGTTGCAGGCTTTTTCCTTGATCTGCTGAAAAAAGAGCCGATCCACTTCATCAAACTGCGTCCCGAAGCGTTCGTTCAGCACCTCGATGATCTCCGACAGGGGAGCCTTGGGGTCCTGTGCCCGGCCAGTGCCGACCTCGGTCGGGGGTCTGACGTACTGAGGATCGCCTTCCGCCACATGTATCGGCCCCGAGGAAACGCGCTCCAGTCGGTAGTACTGGAGAGCGACTTCGCTGCCTAGCTTGACAACTGCGTCGTCGCGGTCGAGAGGCAGGTGCGGTAGTAGAAAGTGCCCATAGCTGTAAAGCATTTCTTGGTCTGGGTCGCCGTAGGGGACGATCTGACTCAAGTAAGCGTATAGTCCTACGTAGCCGGAGAGTTTGTCGCGGAACTGGTCGCGGGCGTCGTCTTGCTCGATTGCGGTGAAGCGAGTTATGGCTGGCTGGAGGCACTTTTGCATGTCGGCGTGATCGCTAGGCCTTTGGTCCTCGGGGGCTTTGTAGAACACCCCGGCGAACTTCTCGACCTCACTCCAGTAGTAGACCTGTGCTTGGTCGAGTTCGTGTTTTAGGGCCTCTAGCCTCGAAGGGTCAGACGCCTCTACTACCTCGGTCTTGTCGTAATACGGCTTGAAGGCATTCAAGATGTCTTCGGCATTGTTGACGAAATCGAGCACGAACGGAGCGTCCTTACCCGGAGCCGTGCGGTTGAGCCGCGAGAGCGTCTGCACGGCCTGTACCCCGTCGAGCCGCTTGTCCACGTACATCGCGCATAGGCGCGGCTGATCAAAGCCCGTCTGGTACTTGTTCGCAACTAGCAGCACTTGGTAGGAGGGTGAGTCGAAGCGGTCGGGCAGCGCCGCTTCGCTGATGGGCTTGCCGGTGACGACATCCACGTTCATGCCCGGCTCCGTGTATTCAAGGCCGGTATCGGGGTCGCGTACGGTGCCGCTGAAGGCGACGAGCGGACGGATGTCCGCATAGCCTTTCTCCTCTATGTAGCGCTCGAAGGAGAGTTTGTAGCGTACGGCGTGTAGCCGCGATGCAGTGACTACCATGGCCTTGGCGCGACCATCTAGCCGATGCCGCACCTTATTGCGGAAGTGCTCGACGATTACCTCGGTCTTCTGCTCGATGTTATGAGGGTGAAAGCTTGCGAACTTCGCTAGAGCGCGGGCCGCCTTCTTCTTTGGCAGGTTCGGGTCGTCCTCCGCGTTTTTGAGCAGCCGGTAATAGACGTTGTAGGTCGTGTAGTTCGAGAGCACGTCGAGGATGAAGCCTTCCTCAATGGCCTGCCTCATGCTGTACAGGTGGAACGCTTCGGGTACACCTCGGGCACCGGGGCGGCCAAACAGCTCTAGCGTCTTGCCTTTGGGGGTGGCTGTGAAGGCGAAAAACGACAAGTTCGGCTGACGGCCTCTCGAAGCCATCACTTGGTTTAGGCGGTCTTCCCAGTCCTGCTCGCCTTCGGCATCCGTGCCTGTGCCCAAAATCTCCTTGAGCTCCCGTGCGCTCTCTCCGGTCTGGCTGGAGTGCGCCTCATCTACAATCACCGCATACCGGCGCTTGCCGATTTCCGCTTCCCAAGCCTTAGCCTGCGCTCGCTCCTCGGCGGTGGCGGCCTCCTGCGACTCGGCCCCAGCGGTGCGCAGTAACCCGCGCAATACGAACGGGAATTTCTGGAGCGTGGTGACGACGATTTTGGTGCCGTCGATTAGGGCGCTGGCGAGTTGCTGGCTGTCTTGGTCAATCGCCTTGACTACGCCTTGGGCGTGTTCGATCTGGTAAATTGCGTCTTGGAGTTGCTGGTCTAACACGCGGCGGTCGGTGATGACGACGACGCAGTCGAAGACTTTGCGGTCCTCGTCGTCGTGCAAGCTGGCGAGGCGGTGTGAAAGCCAAGAGATACTGTTGGTCTTGCCGCTGCCCGCCGAATGCTGCACCAAATAATTCTGGCCGGCCCCGTCTGCTCGCGCTGCGGCGACTAGCTGCCGTACGGAGTCGAGCTGGTGATAGCGGGGGAAAATCATGGTCTCGTGGACGATGCGCCGAGCACTGCCTTGGTCGTCTTCGCTCTTTTCTTCTTTCTTCTCGACGAACATGAAGTGGCCGAGGATGTCGAGGAAACTGTCGCGCTCCAGCACTTCTTGCCAGAAATAGCCGGTGCGGTAGCCCGAGGTGTGCTGCGGGTTGCCTGCGCCGCATTGTACTTCGCCTGGGTGGCTGCCTCGGTTGAAGGGGAGGAAGCGCGTGTCTTCACCGTTAAGGCGCGTGCTCATGTGTACTTCGTCCGGATCGGCGGCGAAATGCACTAATGCCCGCGTCTTGAAACTGAATAGCGGCGCGCGTGGGTCGCGGTCTTCCTGGTATTGCCGCACGGCTTGCCGCCAGCTTTGGCCGGTGCCGGGATTTTTCAGTTCGCAGGTCGCCACGGGCAGCCCGTTTAGTGCGAACAACAGATCGACTGTATCGCGCTTATTGGGATGGCAGGGAACTTGCCGCGTGACCGTTAGCTTGTTTTGCGCGTACAGTGCCAGCACTTCGTCGTTGAGCGCGTGGGCAGGCTTGAAATACGCTAGCCGGAAGGTCTTGCCGTAGAACTTGAAGCCGTGGCGCAGCACGTGCAGCGCGCCTTTGATGTCGAGTTCTTTGACTAGCGCGTCTATCAGCAGGTCTTCAAGCCCAGCGCCGTGTAGGGCACGCATCTGTTCCCACAGCGTCGGCTGGGTTTCGGCGAGGAAAGTACAGACCTGAGTAGGGAAGAGGGCGCGCTCGACATCCCACGCGGCGGTGGTGCCGCAATGCCAGCCGCCCGGCCCGAGGAGCGTCGCCTCGACTTGGGCTTCAAAGGCTTGTTCGTTGGTTTGGTTGCTCATGGAAGAGGAGCTTTGGCTCTGAATTGTTCGCGGGAACACGGCTTCTCGCGTCGATCTTACACACTGAGCGGCCATTGTCATTCCACGAGTCGATGCGTCCAATGATTTATCGGCGCAGAATGGCCAAGGTTCAGCTAAATTGCTTGCGTCTCCATCCACTCAAGACGCGTCTGCAATGCTTTTTCCAATTGAGAGGCAAGCTCGTGTTCTCCAACAGATTTTAATTGATCTGGTAATTCAGGGCGGGATGCGGGATAAGTATCTGATCTGATTAAATATGCACGGCCAATTTGTGTCAACATCGTAATGTATTGTTCCTGAGCAGCATCTTCGTCACCAATCACTTTAAGATCCTCAAAAAGCCGCTTCGCTCTTTTCGCACGTTTATCCGCTGTTTTTGCAGAGGGAAAGGGCAGGTGATCTTTCCATTTATTACATAAGGTTGTCCAATATTTATCTTTTTCATAGAGGATCTTCCCCAAACGAATCGTCCAGCAAAGAAGTTCATGCCCTTCTGAAATAAGAGATTCTATATCCTCTTGACGATACGACCGAATATCGACATCAAGAGGTGGGAGTACAAAATTCGGTCTTTCGCTCTCATAAATGACCAGTAAGTCAACATCAACACTATATCTGACTTGCGGACGAATGATGGAACCGAAAATCACAATTGTCCAGATGTCGGATTGCTGACGCGATGTTTGTACAAAATTTTCGACCCATTCTTTTGCACGAGTACTGGGCCATTTATCGATCGTTTCGAGGACGTGAGATGAATCCACGTTCTCGGGCCTATTGTTCATCAGATGATTGCTCATTTGGTTCATCTCCCAATAACGCAGAGACTGCTTCCACATATTCCTCAATTTTAATGGCCACATCCTCTGCATTCAATACTGGAAAACCTACATCTCCATAGGCCATAGCCTTGCGAGCATCATTGAGAACTCGAAGAAAATCGCCAACATCGGGCAGGCTGTGAGAGCGAGAGAGTTTACGCGCTATTTCGGCTTTCTCTGCATGGGTTTTTTTTGAATTCTAGACCTATATGTAATGCTGCTGCAACAACAGAGGCTTCGAGACAGTAAAACCCATAGATTATGAGGTCCGCCCAATCAGTGGGATCCTCCCATGCCGCAAGGACGCGTTCTAGATGTTGCTTTGCGTGTGATAGGGATTTTTCAGCTTCGGTATTCGACATAGTTTTCTAATCAGGTCATATAGGCTGTGTACGACGTGGATAGAGGCATGTCATCCTTCCTTCCAGCGAAAGCCAGAATCCAGAGAAGCTCTAGGACAAGATGACAAGAATCGGACCTCTTGTCAATCAAACGGAGCCTTCGTCCGGGAGGAATCCGCTTTCCAAGAGCGGCGTCCGTTGCACCTTGATCGGCAGGCCCAAATTTCTGGCCGTCCTCGTGAATTTCATGCCGAGGACGGTACCACAGAATATACGGCATCTTCCGCCAACCACGCCGCGTAACGCAGACATTCGCTGACATCTTCGGCTTCGAGGGGCTTTGTTGCATGAAACCAGGTCGGCTGTGTTGGCCTCTTGGTTTTTTGGTTTACGCTTTTTTTGTGATCGGATAGGACTCGGGTTTGGCCAACGCGAGCAGTCGGTTAAGTACCGCACAACCCAACCGTGTTTCGGTCTGTTGGTGGGGTAAGGTTCGGGCGCGTAAGGTATCGCCGAGTATCTGTTTATAGCGGCCTATCTGCGTTTCGGCGATCGAGCGGCGATGATAGCCGCTGTCGTTTTTCCAGGTTCGACGGCCCCGTTGGCGGATCGCTCGAATCGTCTCATCGCGGGGTAACGGCTCGGCGTGAGTGTTGCCATGTTGCTCGATTTTGGCGTCCTTGCGCGGCGGAATGATCGGGCGAATAGGCCGGCCTTGATCGGGCGCGGCCAACGCGTCGAAGACCTTGCGCTTATCATAGGCTCCATCGCCACCCAACGCGACCACGGACGCTTCGACTTGCTGCAGCAACGGCTCCACCTGCGAGGCATCATCTCGGCGGTTGGTGGTCAAGGTCTGTGCGACGATTTCGCCGGTAGCCTCGTTGACCCCTAGGTGCAATTTGCGCCATGCGCGCCGCTTCGTCCAACCGTGCTGACGCACCTTCCACTCGCCTTCCCCATACACTTTCAGCCCCGTCGAGTCAACCACCAAGTGCAGGGGTTGGTCGGTACGCTGGGGCGGTAGATCCACCGCCAAATCCGCCTGACGGCGAGACCAGGTCGTGTGATCGGGCCCCTGTAGATCCAGTCCCATCAAGGCCAAGATGGAGCCGACAAAGCCCTCGGTTTGGCGCAGCGGCAAATGATAGAGCATCCGTAGCGTCAACGCCGTTTGGATGGCTCCATCCGAAAAGGTGTATTGCGCTCCCCGCTGGGAGGGCCCTTGATAATACCAAGCTTGAACCGCTTGGGGGCTAAACCACACCGTCAGACTCCCCCGCTGTTTAAGGCCGGCCTCGTAGGCAGACCCATTACGCACCCGGTATACGACCTTCGGGCGACCGCGAGCAAACTTGACCGGGGAGGAAGAAGACGATACCTTGGGCATGACAGGTTCCTTGGACGAGAAAGCATGGATTTTTTGCCAAAAAGGTCCTGCCCAAACTACTAAGGAACCTGTCTTTATTCAACCAATGAACACAAGAAAAACCGACGATTCATGCACCAAAGCCCTTCGAGGTATGGGTAGGCTTCCAAAATCTTCTCGGTTGACATCCCGTTAGCGACCAGATTGAGCACGAGGGAGACCGTTACGCGCATACCGCGGACACAGGCTCGACCGCCCATTACATCCGGGTCAAAGGTAATGCGTTCAAATCCTAGCATGACGATTCTCCTTCATATTGTCGGCTTCTATCTGCGTCAAGAATAGCGTGGTTTTGTAGCAGGAGGAGTTTTTTCTTTTTCGGCCTGTGAACAACGCCGAGCAAGTCGTCAATGGACAGATTCTCGTCGAGTAGTGGCCAGTGGATACCGTAGCCCGAAGGAGAGATTTCAAAGAGGTTTTTTTCTTCTTCAGACGCATTTTGCAGGGCAGGGGATATTTCACTTACTTGAAAGGTCTTTTCTAGACCATCGATAGTCAGAATCATGCAATCTCCGTCAAAGTGCAGTTCGGTTATTTGATAGTGTTTTTTCATTGCTGACGCCTCCGCTGAAATTCTTCCCGCCTTTGCTCAATGTCTTGCTGGTTACGGTCCTTCCAAGGAGCCATTTTTGTTCCACGAGTCAATGCGCTTGACGATTTCTTCCATCTGTTCCTTCCAATCGAATCGTCTCTCCATTACTTCTTTTACTTCCTTTGTCATATACTGGACGCTCGAAATGGCTAAGTCTACCTTGTCTATGCTCTTCCTCTGCATATGCTTTTCGGCATATGACGACCAACTCTCATATTTTTCGGGATCTGGCAGCGGCGACAAGCCTGTTGCTTTCTCAAGGACAGAGCTAGGAAGGTAGTTCTCAATTTCCTTAGCTTCGGTGATCCAAATGTGCGCGTCGTCTATCTTTTTGACTTCCTCGCGAATTCTCTCCACGTTTGACTTTAGACTAGAATCCTCGGCAGTCCGATCTCCGTCGCACACGACAACTAAGTAGGTGACAAAAAGTTCGTTTACACCAGGTTTATGACTTCAGCCAGAAATTATCAGCGTAGACGCCGGCTTTTTGCAATCGCTCCTGCGGCCTCAGTTGCCAGATATACTGGCATGCCCTATCGGCGGACTCATCGATGGAGGCGGTGGGTTGGTTGGCCAACCCGCGTCCTTTCACCCAACGCCATAAATGATCCATCGCATTCAACTCCGGGGTGGCCCGCGGTAATAGACGAATTTCCATATTCAGGTCGGCCGCCAACCGCAAACTGCCTTCCGCTTTATGAGGCGAGCCCCGATCTTCAAAGAGGACGATCTGCCATCCGCGCCAGTGGGCGCGTATGAGACGCAGAAAAATCTGGTGGGTATCTTGCGTCCATTCCTGCGAAATCAGCAGCGCGACCTCGCCACTTTTGATGTTAAGCGCGCCGTGCAGAATCCGTTTGGCGCGCTGGCCGGTGATCGGCACCTGCACCGGTTGGCCACGGTGCCCATAACAACTATACAACGGCGGCGTTTCGGTGAGAATGACTTCATCCAGCATGAGGATTACGGTGCGTTTCCGCGTCGCCAGCCCCTTTTTAACCCGCCTTTGGCTTGCCGCCAAGTCGGCGAGCGCAAGGACAAGGTATGCCGAGGCCGTTTCCATTTAATATCTAATCGAACCAGCGCTTGGCGGATACTAGACACCGAAACGCAGAGGGTATGCTCTGCGTGTAGATACTGCGCCAATAACGACGCGGTCCATACCGTTGAATTGAGGCCGAAAAGACGAGGATCGTGATCGATGACTTCGTCTAGCAGGGGCTCAATCACGCCTTTTACTTTACCCGGTCGTCCACTGCGGGGGGCGGCTTGAAGGCGCGTCGCCAGATTCGAGATCGACGATTGCTCAAACAGCCGGATCCATTTATAGATGGCTTGACGCGTAACACACAGGCGTTGAGCAACATGAGTTACCGAATCGCCCGCCGCCACCCAAAGCAGGGCTTGCGCTCGACGTAAGACCATCGCATCCGGGGTTTGGACGACCAAAGCCTCCAACAAGCGGCGCTCGCGGCGGGGAAGGGAAAACGGAGTCATAAGCGGCCTCCGGGCATACAACTAAGTTTAGAGGGCAAGGGAAAAGTGTCAACGGACTTTTTGTTAACTACTTAGGTTATGATTGATTGGGAACAGGTTCACGAGTTTGTTCACTTTATCCTCGGCTGCCCCGTTTTCGGGTGACGCTAACTCTACTCGTGCTATGAGCGAACCGCCGTAGAATACGCACTGATAATCGCGGCCTTCTCGGAGACGGCCATTGGTATAGAGCTCAATCCAGCGATTGAGATAGATGCGGTCCGAAGGTCCCTCCACCCAAATGAGTCCGTTCGCTTGGAGCAAATCTGACGGCCTTGCTCCTAATTCGGAAACTATCTTGATAAGGTTAGAATGCGTGTGGACGGTTTCCGTGTGGGCGGACTCGCCATCGTGGAGCACGCGGATAATCTGGGCATTATCAGATACGCCGAAAAAGTCTAGGGCGATGCTGGAATGGGTCGTCAGGAAGATCGTCGCTTTTTCGTTGAGTGCGTAGGTCTCAAGGTACTGAAATAACCGTCGTAAGAGTGCCGGATGGAGATTGTTTTCAAGTTCCTCGAAGGCGAACGTGAACTGAGATTTATCCTTGTTCTCAATTTTGGGAACGACCAGTAGATTAAGCAGAACTAAAAGAACGGTCTTCAGACCGCTTCCCGATTTACTGAGGGGAATCAAGCCCTTTTTCTTTTCGCCGAGATAGACCTCCCAATGGTCCTTTGGTTGGTCCTCCTTATCAACATCGTGAAATAGTACTCGGATATCTGAAAACTGGCCGTCACCTTCAAATATCAAATTCAACGCATCTCGAAGATCCTCTTCGATAACCTCTCGTGGGAGTTCCTCGTTAGACGTTAGGAGGAACTGACGTATTATATTTGTAGCCAGTTGCCCATCAGAGCCAAGCTTTGAGTTTGAGTCTCCTTGTTCGGGCTCGATGTCCCGGTCTGCAAAGAGCCTGCGGAAAGCCGTCCCATTAAGCTGGTGCGTTACGCCCTTCAGTGTCTCTCTAACTCTTGAAAGCCTAGCATCGAAGATTACTTGGTCTTGAAGGGAAAGGTTTTGCGAGGGAGAGGCTAAGGCGAAATCGTCTGAAAATTTTACGTCCGCCACCTCATTTGCGGTAACTTCCCACGTCACCTCCTTCCCGACAAAATACCGTCCATGGTTTTCCCAGTGGTTTCCGCCAAGATAGCCTCCTCTTGTATTTTCTGGAAAAACTTCCCTCAGCGGCTTTTCTTCTAACACACCATGACACCGGTACTCCCACTCACGGTCGAACAGTTTACCGTCGCATAGTGCTTCAACCAAGTCTAATAGATGGGACTTTCCAGAGTTATTACGCCCAATGATGACGTTGATCGGCTTGATTTTGTCGAAGCCGGCCCAATCCTTTTTGAAACAGCTATATCCCTTGAAGTATATAGAATCGGCTTTCATAAAGCGGCTTTCTCTCTCACGTCAATTTTGCCGGTCTAGGCGCGGTGATGAGGGCGGAACGGTACTTTTGCAGATGTTCGTAGCGGTCTCGATTTTCGCCGCCAGCGTGCCGATTTTTCATCTTCTCGCGGTCGAGGGAGACAACGGCCAGCACTGCGGCGCGGCATCGCGACGAGCCTATAAATATAATGGGATGTTGAGACATAATCGAATTTTCTCTTATTTGGAGCATGGATATTGGCCCGCTCCGCGTGGAAGGGGCTTGTCCCTCCGTCGCTAGACTCGACAGACCGCCCTCGCAAGGCGATATTGAGCGCGGCACATCTTCTTTTTGACAAGGAGCAACACATGAGTAGGGTAGATCAGATCGGCTGGCAGGCCCAGAGCAAAACCGGCGTCATTGCGGCAGGCGGCGCTGGTGCCGTAGCCGCCGGCATTGAAATTCTCGGTCAAGGCGGCAATGCGGCCGATGCTACAGCCGGCGCGATTATCGCGCTCAACGTCACCGATCACGGGGCTTGCTCCATCGGCGGGGAAGTGCCGGTGCTCGTCTGGGACGGGAAAGCGGTCAAGTCGCTGTCCGGTCAGGGGCGCGCGCCGCTGTCGCCGGAGGCCATTGCTTGGTACATGGAGCACGGTATCCCAGACCGCGACATCAAGATGGCTCCGGTGCCCTCGGTCGTGGATTTGTGCATTACCCTCTTGCAGCACTATGGCACGCAGAGCTTTGCCGCGATTGTCGCGCCGACCTTGGCCCTGCTCGACGAAGGCGAGGAGGCGTGGCACCCCGACTTAGCGCAGACGCTGCGGCGGATGGTGGAGGAGGAACATCGCGCCACTGGCGATCGCCAAGAAAAGCTGCAAGCAGCCTGCGATCACTTCTATGGTCGCCGCGCCGAACACGGCGATATAGCCGAAGATCTGGAGGCGTTCTACGTGGAGCAGGGCGGGTTCTTGCGCCGCGCGGATCTGGCCGCCCATAGGACCTTGATCGAAGAGCCGGTGGCAGTCGATTATCGAGGCTACCAAGTGTACAAGTGCGGCCCGTGGACCCAAGGCCCTTATCTGTGTCAAGCCCTGCGCCTGCTTGAAGGGTTTGATCTCAAAGGCATGGGGCATTGCTCGGCCGACTACGTCCACGCGGTTGTCGAAGCGATGAAGCTGGCCATGGCCGACCGCGACGCGCACTACGGCGACCCCCTGTTCGTGGATGTGCCCATGAACGCCTTGCTGTCCGACGAATATACCCAGCTCCGGCAGCCCCTGATCGACATGGGCCACGCTGCGCTGGACGCCCGCCCTGGCGACCCGCGCGGCATGAAGGCAGTGCAGGAGGGGGGCGCGTTCCGGCCCGGAGTCGGCGGCACCACCACGTGCGTAGTGGCCGATCGCTGGGGCATGGTCGTATCGGCCACGCCGAGCGCGAATGTCTATCACGCCGGCGGCACCGGCAGCACGGGCGTCTCGTATGGCAACCGCCTGCGCAGCCTCAACACAACCCTTGGGCATCCCAACTGCATCGCACCGGGCAAGCGGCCCCGCATCACCCTGACCCCCACAATGGTGCTCAAAGACGGTGCCCCCGTGCTGGCCATCAGCGTGGCCGGCGGCGATCTGCAAGATCAGGCCACCTTGAACCTGTTGCTCGACTTTGTGGAGTTTGGGATGCAGCCGGCCGAAGCGGTCATCGCGCCGCGCTTTGCCACGGACCACCACGAGGACTCGTTTGATCCCAACCCGGTGCGCGAGCAGACGTTCATCGAGGCCGGCTCGCTGGCCATCAGCTCGGCCGTTGATGCGAATGACCGGGACGAACTGGCGCGGCGCGGCCACCAAGTCGAGGCCCGCAACGGCCCCATCGCCACCCCGGTCATGCTGTGGGCCGACGCGGGCACGTACTACGCGGCTGGCGATCCGGCTGCGGGCCGCCACGCCGCTGGGTTAGATGGGGACTAGCGCGGCAGGATTGCGGCTGCGGTGTCTTGAAACCATATTGTCCGCTTTGAATTCCGCTAGAATTGCCTCTGAAGCTGGCTTTTGATGACGTCGCCGACTGCGACCACTACATATCGAGAAACAAGCACTAGCCAAGGCGCGGCTAGCGGCCTCACGCTCCGCTCCTTGGTGCTCGGCGTCATCCAAGTCCTCATCGTGTGTTTAGGCGCGCCCTACGCCATCTGGGTCTTGGGGTCGTCCGAGATCACGTGGTCGTTTTTTCCGATTGCCGTCGGCTTCTCGTTCTGCTGCCTCATCCTGCTCAACATCCTGCTCAAGACGATCAATCCCGGCTGGGCCTTGCGGCCGGCCGAGATGATCACGGTCGTGGTCATGGGCTTGGTGACGACCGGCATCCCCATCTTTATGATGGGCTACGTGCTGTCGATCCCCACCACGCCCTATTACTTTGCCTCCGCGGAAAACCAGTGGGGCACGTACGTCTTGCCCTACTTGCCGGCGTGGCTGCTGCCGAGCAACGACGGCTTGGCCATGACTTGGTTCTTTGAGGGACTGCCTCTCGGTGAGCCGATGCCTTGGGGCACGCTGCTCGATGCGTGGGCCATGCCGCTGTTTTGGTGGCTGAGCTTTATCTGGACTTTGTACGCGGTCTGTTTTTGCCTCGTCGTCATATTGCGCAAGCAGTGGGTCGAGCGCGAGCGGTTGGCCTATCCGCTGATGGAGGTGCCGCAGGCCCTCGTGGCGGACGCCGATGGCCCTGCGCGCGTGCCGGCCGTCTTGCGCAACAAGGTCTTTTGGATGGGGGCGGCGATCCCCCTGTGCATCGTCTTGTGGAACATCGTCGGCTTTTTCTTCCACTTCTTTCCCAAGATCGAGTGGCACCATCCCATCCAAATCGCGCACGGCTTTCCCACGATCAACATCCGCTTCTACTTCCCGGTCGTCGGCTTCATGTATTTCGCCAACCTCAACGTCACCTTCAGCATCTGGTTTTTCTTTTTGCTGCTGCTGCTCGAAGAGGGCCTGTTTAACCGCTTTGGCGTTGGCGTGACCGAAGCCGACAACTTCGTGTGGGGCTTGCCGTCGACGTCTTGGCAGTGTTGGGGGGCTTTTGTGGTGCTGGTGTTGTGGGGGTTGTGGATGGCGCGCGATCACCTTAAGGACGTGTTCCGCAAGGCGTGGAATCCCGCCCATCCGGTTGACGACAGCCGCGAGTTGATGTCCTATCGCAGCGCAGTCGTCGGCCTGTTGGTCGGAGTCGTCTACATGCTGGCGTGGCTCAACAAGGCTGGTATGGAAATGCCGGTGGCGGCGTTTTTCTTGGGCGGCGTGCTGATTGCCTACTTGGGCATTACCCGCTTGGTGGTGCAGGCTGGCGTCTTCTACCTGACGACGCCCGTGGTCAGCCAAGCCATGACCATGATGACCTTTGGCACGAGTGCGATTTCGCCGACGGGCTTGGCGGCCCTGGGGATGAGTTATGGGTTCTTCAGCGATGTGCAGTCGATCTTCATGCCGTCGGCCGCCCATGCCACCCGGCTGCACGACGCCATGCGCATGAGCCGTCGCGGCCTGTGCTTGGCCATTGCGCTGGCTCTACTAGTCGGCTTTATCGCCGCCATTGTGTACGTCATTGCCATGGCCTACGAGCAGGGAGCCTCCAACTTCAACTCCTGGTTTTTCCGTGTCTCCTCGGGCGCGGGGGTGCGCTCCTTTGACGACGCGCTGAGCAAGATCAAAACTCCGGCCGATTTCCACGTGCAAAAGCTCAGCTTTTTCGGCATCGGCGCGGCGGCGATGGCGGTTTTGACGTTTATGCAGTACCGCTTCCCGTGGTGGCCCCTGCATCCGGTGGGCTTGGCCATCTCCGCGATCTGGATGGTGCGCAACCAAGCCCCGGCGATCTTTGTGTCTTGGGCGGCCAAGAGTCTGATCATGCGCTTTGGCGGCATTGAGCTATACCGCAAGGCTGCGCCGTTTTTCATCGGCCTGATTCTCGGGCACTTCTTCGGGGTGGGGATCTCGTTTATCGTCGATATGATTTTCTTCCCCGGCAACGGCCATCCCATCTTGCACGGCTGAGGCCGCGTTGTCAACCTATCCCGCAACAGGCGTCACCGTGCGCTCCTTGCTCGTGGATGTAGCGTTCTTCCCCGGCAACGGCCATCCCATCTTGCACGGCTGAGGATTTTGGATTTAATGGGTTGATTCTTTAGATTCTACACTATGACCACAGAGACAACCAAAAAGACCAACCAAACGCTCGATCTCGTCGTAGAGACTCTCGTCCGCGCACACCCCTTTGAGCGGATCGTTCTATTCGGCTCCCATGCTACGGGTCATAGCCAATGGGACAGCGATTTGGATTTACTCATAGTCTGGCAGACGGATTTGCCCCCGTTGGAGCGCGCCCTTGAAGTGCGCCGCCTACTCGAAGACATTGATTGTCCCTTGGATGTTGTCGTGTACACCCCCGCCGAACTGGACTATTGGAAAGAAGCTCCGTCTTCATTCGCGTCCCAGGTATTGGCCGAGGGCACCACTTTATATGAGCGAATCTCCGCAAAAAATCCTAGTACGGCAGTGGACCAGCCGGGCTGAAAATGATCTGCTAAACGTCAGGAATAATCTGGCGGCCCAAGAAATACCTTGGGATACGATCTGCTTTCACAGTCAGCAGGCGGCCGAAAAGTACCTCAAAGCCGTGCTGGTATTCCATGCCCAGCCGATTCCGCGCACCCACGATTTAGACCCTTCTTCATCGGCCTGATCGCAGGCTACTTCCTCGGCGTCGGCCTCTCCTTCCTCATTGATGTGGCGTTTTTTACCGGCAACGGCCATCCCATCCTGCACGGCTGAGGAACTTCAACTTCGTTTACAGCAGATCATACGGGATGACGAGCACCTCGTCGCGTAGCTGGAAAACCTCTTCTACGGGAGCGACTATAATTCTAGGGCCATTTATGCTTGTAAATTGATGATACCATCATCAGTTTACAAGCTCGGACCAGCAGCGGGGCCATCGTTATTCTCTCACTATCCCTTTCTCGATCAGACGAAGAGGAGCAAATGAAAAACCACCAGAGCGTACTTGCGGTCGCGCATATAGTGATCGCGGCATTACTCTTGGCCGTCCATCCAACATTTGGCCAAGCCGCCGAGGATGCCTCCCATCCCAGCGACCCCTACTTTGCCCTCGACCGCGTGCTCGACGTGGCCATCGAAATGGCACCCGAGGATTGGGATCGCCTGCGCGCTCAGACGCGGACCCTCGTGGATATACTCGGCGGTTCCGACTGTCTCGACAGCCCCGCGGATGAGATCTTCACTTGGTTCGAAGCGACCGTAAGCGTGGACGGCGAAACCCACACCCAAGTCGGCGTCCGCAAGAAAGGATTCTTCGGATCGCTGAGTAAGGGGAAACCCGCGCTCAAGGTCCGCTTCGACAAGTTCATCGACGGTCAGCTCCTCGGCGGAGCAATGAAGCGCCTGACTCTGAACAATGCCCAGCAAGACCCGTCCATGCTCAATACCTGTATGGCCTACCACGTCTTTGCTGCCGCCGGCCTGCCAGCGCCGCGCTGCAACTTTGCTACCGTTGCGGTAAACGGCGAAAACTTGGGCGTGTACGTACACGTCGAGAGCATGAAAACCGCCTTTTTGGAGCGCAATTTCTCCGATCCAAGCGGCAATTTTTACGAGGGGACCGTCAGCGATTTTCGGCCCGAATGGCGCGGCACCTTGCAGAAGAAAACCAACGAGGAGGACGCGGACTGGTCGGATATCGACGCGGTCGTCGCCGCGCTACAAGATCCCTCTCCGGCCGGCCTCGAAGCTCTCGCCGCCGCCATTGACCTCGACCACTTTCTCACTTTCTGGGCGACCGAAGTACTCATTGGGCACTGGGATGGGTACGCTGGCAACCGCAATAATTTCTACGTCTACCGCGAGCCGGATGCGCCTTTTGTGTTCATGCCTTGGGGTGCAGATCAAGTTTTCACCTCGACCGATGGCCCCTTTGACGATTTTGTGTCGCCGCCTGCGGTCATGGCGCACGGGGCCATCGCCCACCGTTTATACCGCGAAGACGCGACGCGAGCCACCTATGTAGCCCGCCTCAAGCAACTGCTCGACACGGTCTGGAACGAAGAAGAGCTGCTCAGCCTCGCCGACGAGATGGCGGCGATCGTCCAGCAGCACGCGCTGGCCAAAAGGCGCGCGGATGCCGCCCGCGACGCAGACCGGGTGCGTCAATTCATCCGCGAGCGGCGAGCGGTGATTTTGGCCGATCTCGATCCAGAGCCGCCCACTTGGTCTTGGCCGCTGGCCGCAGCCGATATCTGCTGGCCGGAAAGGGGCGTGTTTGATCTGCACTTTGAGACGACATGGGGATCGAGTGCAAGCGAGAATCCGCTGGGGGAAGGGACGGTCGAATTCACTGAGTACAAGCTAGGGGGAAAAGAGCAGGGCTTTGGGCTCTCGGGAGCCATAGCCGGCTTTGAAGAGGATGGAGGGCGCACGGACAAGGACAGGGCGTCTGTATCCATTATCAGCCTTGGAAAAGACATCGACATTCTCACCGCTTCGCTGCCGATTGACTGGGTGGTGAGCGGTGCCAGCTTGCCCATCGACATGAATGCAGTCCGTGGCTACCGCTTGTCGTTGCCATCGCCTGATAGCGCTCCGGACCAATTTGAACTAATTGCCAAGGGAGGGATTGAATTCGACGAGGCCAGCACGGAGCCGGGCGCGAAAATTTCGGGCCGGTTTTATGGCACCTTATTCAGCTTTGGCGGGGGAGGGGATACGGCCCCAGAAGATGACGTCGAAGCCGGGGCAGAGATTGGACTGGTTATCAACGAGGTCGCCGCCCAGGGCGATCCGCTCGATTGGTTTGAACTCTACAATGCCTCGGATGGGCCGATAGATCTTGCGGACTTTGTGATGGCCGACGATCTGACGGACGAAAGTAAGCGCACCCCCTTCCCGGCTGGCACGGTCATCGAGGCGGGTGAGTTTCTACAGATCGAGTTGGATAAAGACGGGTGGCCCGGCTTTGCCCTCGGCCGCGACGAAGAGCTGGGCATCTGGACGGCAGACGGCACCTTGGTCGCTCAAATCGACTGGGAAAAGGGACAGGCCGATGAGGGAACGAGTTGGGCGCGAGTGCCGGATATCACGGGCGATTTTCAGACCGTAAGCAACCCTACGCCGGGTGCTCCGAATCAGGTTCAGACGGCGATTGCCGAACAGGCCACAGGAGTACCCGAGGCGTTTCGGTTGCACGGCAACTGGCCCAATCCATTTAATGCCAACGCGACTATTGCCTTCGATGTGGCAAGGACCGTACCCGTACATCTCGTGGTGTACGACGTGCTTGGCCGCCGCGTCCGCGCCTTGCACAGTGGGGAGTTGCTGAGGGCCGGTCACTATCGCACTTCTTGGAACGGCCGCGACGACGAGGGTCGCCCGGCTGCCAGCGGCGTCTATCTGTACCGACTCACCGCTGGGGAGGACTTTACTGCGGTGGGGCGGATGGCCTTGATTCGATAGGACCTCTGCACGGGTAACAATTATCACTGGCACCGGTGTTAAAGTAACGGATGTTACGCACGGGCATCTCTAGGGCGGCCAGCGCCTAGCGCACAGGCAGGACGATGCGTAGCGTCAGTTAAAGTAAGTAGTGCTGGAGACAATCCTATCCGAGGGAACGTGAATCCATTGAGCAAGGCAAGAACCTCGATTGTGGCGGTGGCGGTGATGGCCGTCCTAAGCAACGCGTCATGGGCGCAGACTCAACGCACTAGTACCCTCAGCGGGTTTGTCCGCGACAGCAGCAACGGCGAGCGCTTGCCCAATGCCGCGGTCGCCATCGCCGTTGAAAACCGAGCAATGGGTGCGCTGAGCAACGCCGAAGGCTATTACGCCATCCCGGACATCCCGGCGGGGACTTGGGTCGTTACTGCGTCCTACATTGGCTACACAACCCACCGCGACACGCTGGCGTTGATCGCTGGCCAAGCGCTGCGCTGGGATATCGAACTGGAGCGGCAAGCGCTGGAGATGGGGGAGGTCGTCGTGGAGGCCGAGGCGACCGCGGTGGAGAGCGAAGTGAACCAGCGACCGAGCGTGGTTGCCCTGCAAGTAACGGACGTACAACAGATGGCGGCCATGGCCGAGCCGGACCTGCTGCGCAGTTTGCAACTGCTGCCGGGCGTGCAAGCGGCATCGGATTTTAGCAGTGGACTCTACGTGCGCGGCGGTGGCCCCGACCAAACCGGCATCCTGCTCGACCAGATGCGGCTCTACAATCCGTCGCATGCTTTTGGTTTTTTCTCCACCTTCAACCCGGACGCGATCAAAGACGTCACCTTCTACAAGGGGGCCTATCCAGCCCAGTACGGCGGCAGCCTGAGTGCTGTCCTCGATGTGCAAAACCGCGATGGCAATCGCCGCAACTTTAGCACCAGCGGCGGCGTTAGCCTGATCTCCAGCCGGCTTATGAGCGAGGGGCCGCTCGGCCAAGGCTCGTGGATGGTGGCTGGTCGGCGCACATACATCGATCCCGTGCTGCGGGCGATGCGGCGGAGCACCGACGAACTCGATGGCCTCGGCTACTGGTTTTACGATGTCAACGCCAAGGTCAATACCCAGCTCAGTCCCAACGACAACCTCATGCTCAGCGCGTATGGGGGCAACGACCACCTCGACATCAGCGTGAGCGATAACAGCACCGAGGGCGACAGCACCAACACCGTGTCCTTTGGCAATAACTGGGGCAACGAGGCCTTGACCGGGCGCTGGACGCACGTGTTTTCGCCGGCGCTCTTCGGGCGCATGATCGCCCTGTACTCCAAATACCAAAGCGACATCACCCTCAATTTGTTTGGCACGCCCATCGCGGTGAGCAATCGCGTGCGGGACGTCTCCATCAAGGGAGACCTCGATTACTTCGCCGCGGCTAATCACACCCTCCGCACGGGGGTCGGCCTTACTGCCTTCCGCTTTGATTACGGCGTGCGCTTTGATCAGTACGAGAATAACCAAGTAGTAAAGCCCTATCTCTTGTCGGCATATATCCAAGACGACTGGCAAGTGACGCCGCTGACCGAGGCCCGGCTGGGCCTGCGCGGAACCTATTACAAAGAGGGCGGACACCTGTCGCTCAACCCGCGCTTTTCGCTGAGTCGCGTGCTGCAAGAAGGCTGGCGCTTCAAGCTGGCCGGGGGCAGCTATCGGCAATACTTGCAGCTCGTGTCGTCGGAGGGCTTCAGTGGCGGCGATTTGTGGCTTCCGCTCGACGAGACGGTAGAGCCTGGGCGCTCCTATCAGGCGGTTTCGGGCTTGGAGTGGGAGCCTTCTGACAACTACCGATTCAGCCTCGAGACCTACTATACGGACTTGGCCAACCTCGTCGTCCTCGACGAGGAGCAGGGGGAAAACGACGAGCAGGAAACCTCCGAGGACGTGTTCAAAACCGGCGGCACCGGCTATGCTACCGGCGTGGAGCTATTTGCCGAAAAGCGCCGCGGGCGTCTCAGCGGCTGGCTGGGCTACACCTTCGGATGGACGCGGAGGACATTCCCGGATATCGATGGCGGCCGGACCTTTCCGCCCAAATACGACCGACGCCACGACGTGTCGTTGACGGCCACCTATCGCTTGGCCCGCTGGACTTGGACCGCCAATTTCGTGTACGGCACCGGCCAAGCCTACACGCCAGCCGCGGCCCGCTACACCCTGCGCGACCCAGCCTCTGACCGCTCCGTTGACCGGCTGCTAGCGGCGCGGCGCAACACGGCCCGGCTGCTGCCCTACCACCGCTTGGATGTTGGGATGCGGCGCACCTTTGGGCTGTTTGGTGCGGATGTCGATTTCTATGTGCAGATTTTCAATGCCTACAACCGCCGCAACGAATGGTTTGTCCAGTACGACCCCAACGATTCTACCGAGCAACCGATTGTAGTTAAGATGCTGCCCATCGTGCCGACCTTCGGCTTTGACTTCAGGTTTTAAGCTATGTACCGCTACCTACTGCTCCTAGCACTGTTTCCGCTGCTGTCCTGCAAGGCCCCCGGGCCGCTAGCAGCCGACCGAGACCCCGACGAACTGTTTGGCCCTAGCGAGGCCGACCTCATTGTCGTCGATGCCATCCTCATCGTCGATGCGCCGCTGCCGCCTGTCATCCTGCGGCGCACGGTAGCTCCCGGTCGTTCCTATTCGGCGGTGGCCACGGCGCTGGAGGGAGCCACGGTCTCCATCCACCGCGGCGACGCGGTGTTCAAATACCGGCGCGACCCGATCAGAACCGGACACTACCTGCCGCCGGACGACGCGCCGGTGGTTGAGCCTAGCCGCCGGTACGAGTTGCGCGTCAACACCGAAGACGCGTTAGAGGTGCGCGCCCAAACCCAGACGCCAGCGCGTATCCGCATTGACGAGTTGCGGCTTTTAGAGGACGATTTAGAAACCGAGCTGCGGCGTCTGAGGTTGTTTTCCGAGGTCGGCGACGAGGTCTATCAGGCCGCGGAAAACCAGTTGGAGTACGACAAGGGGGTGCTAGAAGCCCAATTTCACGGCGATGGCACTGCCACATCCTACCAAGTACGCGTAGCCAATCTAGAGTATGAAAGCCCGCTGCTATTTGACGACGAATGGATTGAGGATTTTGAAGACTTTGAACTCGAGCGTGTAGAGACCTCGCCCCTGTTGAGTTTGGAAAGTGGCGAACTCTATCTGCCTTGGGATGGCATCTACTATGCCGGGCGCCATAAAATCAAGCTCTTCGCCGTTGACCAGAACTGGTTCGACTTGGTTCGCACCGACAATGTGGATGCGGAACGGAGCAGCGGCGAGGCCGGCCAGAGTTTTCAACGGCCGCTTTTCCACATCGAAAACGGGATCGGTCTGTTTGCTTCTGCCGCAGTGGATTCCTTCGGCTTCTCTGTCCGGCCCTAGGAACAGCACGAGGAACCTGATCTCCATGCTGGTTTTTGGAATTTTCCTCTCGAGTTTCACGTCGCCTGCCGCTGCGGAATTCACTTTCGAGCAGTACGAGGTCGTCATCGGCTCGGCGGAACGCCAGACCGTTTTGACGGGGTTCCTGCTCGGTGGTGCTATGGCCGAACTGGCCGTGGTGAACGTCGACGAGAACGACGACCGCCGCTTGCGCATCTACGCGTTCGGCGATAGCACTTGGGTTCCGCTGCTCGACGCAACGCTGCGTCCCGAAGTGTTGTTCGTCGATGTTGCTAACATCGGCGGACGCGACCGCTTGATTGCGTACGAGTCCGGCCACCTGAACTGGTTCGATCCCGAGACGGTGACGGAACGCGCGCTGGTGGCGGCGACTGCCAACTTTAATCCGCCTCGCAGAGGTGAAATCCCCCATGTAGATGTCACGCGGGACGTGAACGGCGACGAGCGCGACGACTTGGTCGTGCCGGATGTCGATGGCTTCTGGGTGTTCATCCAGATGAGCGACGGCGCGTTTGCCGATCCAGTGAAGATCGGTCCCTCCACCGATATGAGTAGGATCTACGGAGCCGACGGATATCGATACAACCCTTGGTCTCAGAGTCGTTTCCACGAGATAGACTACAACCGAGATGGCCGCCGCGATTTGGTGTTCTGGAAGGAGGACCACTTCGAGGTTCATCTTCAGAACGAGCGTGGGCTGTTTGCCCCGGAGGCGGAGACCTTCACGACCGATGTAGCATTCGACTCTGACAATCTTTCCTCACTCGCCACCGGAGATATGACGGGGAAGGTGCTGCACTCGTTAAGCGACCTGAACGGCGACGGGGTCGCAGACCTAGTGGTTTTCTTGCTAGAGGGCCGGAGCATTTCCAGCAAGCGTTCCGCTTTCGATGTGCATTTCGGTACGCCAACAGCCGATGGCGGCACCGTGTTTGCGCTGGAGGTCGATGCCACGTTCCAGTCTGATGGCAGCATCCAACTCGGGATGGGCCGACACGACTTTGATCGCGACGGCCAGGTCGACCTTATGTTGACAACCATCGATCTCGACTTCCTCGAAGGCAGCCTCTGGAAGAGCATCAAGGGGTTCATGGGCGATGACATCCGGTTGGATCTCGAGTTCTACCACCTGGAAGGGGGCCGCTATCCCGACACACCCGACGCCATCCGCAGAATCGCGTTGGACGGTGTGCCCAGCCATCGTGAGCCGGGGTCGGTGTCCTTGGACATCGTGCTTCGAGGGGCGACGCACGAACGCCGAAGGACACAAAAGAGTTGGCCGCGCGCGTTCAACTCGACTTTGCTCATCGGGGATGTGACCGGCGACGGCCTCTCCGACCTGCTCATCGGGCAGCACCCTAGGCACCTGGGCGTCTTTGTCGGCGTGCCGGGGCCGGACCTGTTTTCCCAGCGGCCTCAGGACGTTGCGGTCGCCATGCCCAACGACGAGGAATACACTTGGCTAGTGGACCTCAACAAGGATGGCAAGCAGGACATCCTCATGCATCACCCGTTCACGCTACGAGATGCACACGGGGCCCGGAAACTGCCGCTGGGAACCGAGCCGCAGCGGGTGACGATGCTGATTGCCCGATGGGCAAAAGAGGACTTATTCAATGAGATCGAATAGAAAGCGACTCATGTATCTCCTTGGGTTTGTTGTACCCGGAAGCCTTTTCGCAGCAGAGGGGAACGACCTTTACGTCCAGACGGGCGTGGGTGTTTTATCCGGTTTTAACCAATCCAGTGGGCAATTCCCTACGATCGAATTCGGTGTGTGTTTCACGACTCCTGCCGCTGCCCAATCCACTTTCGAGCGGGAAGTTGTCTTCGAGCAGTACGAGGTCGTCATCGGCTCCGCGAAACGCCAGACCGTTTTGACGGGATTTCTTCTCGGTGGTGCTATCGCGGAACTTGCCGTGGTGAACATCGACGACAACGACGACCGCCGCTTGCGCATCTACGCGTTCGGCGACGGTACCTGGGTGCCCATATTCGACGCAACGCTGCGTCCCGAAGTGTTGTTCGTCGATGTGGCCAATATCGGTGGACGCGATCGGTTGATTGCGTACGAGCCCGGTCGCCTGAACTGGTTCGATCCCGAATCGGCGACGGAACGCGCACTGGTGGCGGTGACTTCCAACTTCAATCCGCCTCGCCGCGGCGAAATCCCCCATGTAGATGTCACGCGGGACGTGAACGGCGACGAGCGCGACGATCTGGTCGTGCCGGATGTCGATAGCTTCTGGGTGTTCATCCAGATGAGCGACGGCGCGTTCGCCGATCCGGTGAAGGTCGGCCCCTCCATCGAGATGAGTAGTATCTACGGGGACGAGGGATATCGATACAAACCCTGGGTTCAGGGTGGCCGCGTCCACGAGATGGACTACAACCGAGATGGTCGCCGCGACCTGGTGTTCTGGAACGCGGACCACTTTGAGGTTCATCACCAGGACGAGCGCGGGCTGTTTGCCCCCGTGGCCAAGACCTTTACGACCGATGTGTTATTCGACTCCGACGACCCCGCCTCGCTCGCCGCTCCACAGGGGCTTCGCCGGCGGCGTAAAGATCACATGCCGACCGGAGACATGACGGGACGGGTGCTGCACTCGCTAACCGACATGAACGGCGACGGCGTCGCCGACCTCGTGGTGTTCTCGCTGGAGATCAGGAGCATGTGGAGTGCGCACTCCACCTACGAGGTGTATTTCGGCACGCCAACACCCGATGGCGGCACCGTGTTCGCGCCGGACGTCGGCACCGCGATCCAGTCGGACGGCGTCCCGCGCGGGATGGGGCAGCACGACTTCGACCACGACGGCCAGGTCGACATGATGTTCACAACCATCAAGGTCGGGTTCTTCAAGACCATCCGCATGATTGCCGGGGCGGTGCTGACTCGTTCCGTGTCGCTGGATCTCGACTTCTATCGCATGGAAGGCGGCATCTACCCCGACAAACCCAACGCCACCCGTAAGATCAAGACGGACTCTCTCGGCAAGTCAGGGGAAAGAGCCGCGCTCTTGCCGTCCGTGCTGATCGGGGATGTGAACGGCGACAGCCGCTCGGACCTGCTGGTGGGGAGGAGCCGGAAAGAACTGCGCGTCTTTGTCGGCGTGCCGGGGCCGGACCTGTTCGCCCGGCGGCCTCAGAAGGTGGCGGTCTCCATGCCCAACGAGGAATACACTTGGCTGGTGGACCTCAACAAGGACGGCAAGCAGGACATCCTCATGCATCACCCGTTCACGCTACGAGATGCTCACGGGGCCCGGAGACTGCCGCCGGGAGTTGAGCCACATAGGGTGACGATGCTGATCGCCCGCTGAGTAAAAGAGGAACTTCACCGGCCTCGACTCTAAGGCCGCACCACGCTCCCGTCGGCCCGGCGGTCCTCGGCTGCGTAAAAGGCGCGCACCTGATCTCCGACCAACAGATTCTTCGCCTTTTCCTCGTCGATATCAACCCCCAACCCCGGCTGATCGTTGGGATACATATAGCCCCCTTCCATGGTCGCGTGTCCGGGGAACGCTTCTAGCTCTGCTGGACTGAAACCGTTTTCCTCCTGGATCCCGAAGCTATAGCTCGACATATCGAGATGCATGGCCGCCGCTTGGTTGACCGGATCGTTGTCTCCGCCTTCCTGCCAAGCCGTCTGCACTCCGTAGAATTCGCAGAGCGCGGCGATTTTGCGGCAGGGGGTGATGCCGCCGCCTTTGGCCACCCGCACGCGGACGTAGTCGATGAGGCGTTCGCTGATCAGCGGCAGGTATTCGTGGACATTGACGAATAGCTCGCCCATGGCCTGCGGCGTGGTGCATTGCTGGCGCATGAGCCGGTACCAGCCGATTTGCTCTGGCGCCAGCGCGTCTTCGAGGAAAAACAACCGGTAGGGTTCCAATCGCTTGGCTAGTGCCACCGCGATTTGGGGTTTGAGGTGCTCGTGGACGTCGTGGGTGAGCTTGGGGCCAAAACCCAACTTGTTGCGCAGGTACTCGAACATCGCGGGGATAGCTTCCAGATAAGCTTCGTCGTCAAAGGCCGGTGCCGCCGACCAGGCATTGCGCGGCTTGATCGCGTTTTCCACGAATCCGCCGCCGCCATAGCCGCCGAGTTGGCAGCGGATTACCGGCCAGCCCTCGTCGATGTAGCGTTGGATGTCATCGACGAGCGCTTCGTGGTCGCCGCCGCCGGCGTGGGCGTAGCAGGGGACCGCCGCGCGGCAGGCCCCGCCCAGCAGTTCGTACACGGGCATCCCGGCCTCCTTGCCCTTGATGTCCCACAGGGCCATGTCGATGCCGCCTAGCGCGGCGTTGAGGATGGAGCCGCTGCGCCAGTAGCCGCTGTTGTACACGCACTGCCAGATGTCTTCGATGCGGCTGGCCTCGCGGCCAATCAGCAGCGGTCCTAGGCTTTCTTCGAGGGCCGTGGCGACGGTGGCGGCGTGGTTGTGCTCGCTGGCCGAGCCGATGCCGTAGAGGCCGGGCTGGTCGGTGATGATTTTGACGATGACCCAAGTGCCGTTTGGGCGGGTGCGGATGCAGCGGACTTCCTTGATCTTGGCCATGAGTGTCTCCTGGTGTGGGTTTGAGATTAGAGCGCCAAAACGGCGTCCTGTGGGTCGGGTCCCCAGCGCCTAGGGAGGCGTCAGCCTCAACATCTAAAGAGCTTATCCATTAGTAGACTACCGAGATCAGGCGATTTGCGCTGCGGGTCAGCGCGTCGCCCTCGGCCGTGACGCGGAGGATGTAGATGCCGGGTGCGACGGTGCGACCTTGGCTGTCGCGTCCGTCCCATTGATAGGTCTGGTGCCCGGCCGTGGTGGCCGCGTCGCTGATGAGGGCGACCCGGTGGCCAGTCAAGTTATAGACGCCGATGATGACCGGTCGGGGGTCGAGTACTTTGAACAGGTCGAGGTCAATTTGCAACCGGTCTGAGATACCGTCGCCATTGGGAGTTAGGACCCGGTTCGATAGCGAGAGGGCCGCAAAGAGTCGCCCGTCGGTGGGCAAGGAGACAAAGGTCCGGTCGCTGGCAATGGCGGCCTCGGCGTCGCCGGGGTCAACCTGTTGACGCGCGGTGGTCGACAAGGCGCTGTTGAAGAGAAAGGCTTCGAAGCGGGTCTGGTTGAGATAGAGGATGCTCTCGAAGTCGATTTCGATTAGGGTCGAGCGGCGCACCGGCTCAGCGAGGAGGATCTTGAAGCCATTTGCGGTCGCTTCGACGGTGGGGGCGACCGGCTCGCCGGCGAGGCGCAGCGCGCGGAAGGTGGCCCCAGCGGTGGAGGCCAGTTGGATCTGATCAAAGCCCCGGCTGGACGAGACGAAGTCGGAGCGAAGATAGTAGGTAAATTGGTTCATTTCGCCGGGGGAGACCTCGATGGGAAAGACTTCGGCGCGCGTCTGTTGGGCCAGTGGGTTATTGAATTCGAGGACGATATCGTCTAAGGTCGCGGTGGCGGAAGGGTCTTCGGAGCGGAGGTGAACTTCCAACTGCACGTAGCGCCGAGGGCCGGGGGAGAGGAAGACCTGACCGGAGGTCGCGTAGGCCCGGCTCCAGTTGCTCCAGTCGGCCCCAGCGGTGCGGATGGTGTCGATGGCCCCTCGGAAGCTGGGGATCAGCTTGTCGTATTTCTTCTCGGTGACTTGCTTGCCGTTTTTATCGTAAAAGATGTGCTGATCGTCGAGGAGGTTGCCGGTGCGGCTGCGGATTTCGACGCGCGTCTGCGGCGGTGCGTCGATGGCCCAGCCTATTTCCGCAATATGCTGTATGGAGCCCAGGTCGTAAATCGGCGAGCGCGCCATCACGGCGGCCGGGTGGCCTTCGCCGAAGACCTGCCACTCGGCCGTGGTGCCGATGCGGCCGTTAAAGGCTTCGAAGCCCTCGGACATGGGGAAGATCAGCCGCACGTGGCGAACCTTGCGCAATGGGAAGTGCTCTTGGAAATGGCGGACTTGTGTTAGGTTGCGGCGATCCGAGGGCAATTCGCCCAACAGCTCCCAACTCAGCGAGCCATCCGGTGCCTGGGAGCCGTCCGACGTGAAGAATTGGTACCAGAGGTAGTTGAATTGACGATGCCGGCCACAATCGCCGCACGACGCCGAAGGCGCGATGCCACTGGGATCACCGAGCATTCGCACCCTGTCCACCCAATACAGCGCACCTAGGTCAATCTTGAACTGTCCGATCTGCTGTTCGGGCTGCGTGCCTGCGCCGCCGCGATGCACCGTCCCCCAATAGGTGGTAATATCGCCATCGACGAGGGTATTGCTGATCCCTTTCGACTCGGTGAGGGTGCGGCCGAGCTTAGAGGTGACCTCAGAGATGATTTCGACGCTGCCCCCCCGGCCCCAAATCCCCAGCGAAAGGTTGTCGCCGATGCTCTCGACTACCACCTCGCTCAGGCGGATATTCTCCGTGGGCAGGTCGGCCTCGATGCGGATATTCTTGAGCGGCTTAAGCTGGTAGTCAATCTCGATGATGGGTGCTTGGTTAAAGCTATAGCGCCAGCGCTTGTTGTAGCGCAGCGTGCCGGGGAGAATGGAATTGGCATTGCTGAAGAAAGGCTCGCCGTCGGAGGTAAAGATTTTGAAAAACTCCAGCGGGGTGCTGTCGGAGGCGAAGTGGAGCTCAATTTTGCGCGCCGATACGACGCGCCCCAGATCGACTTCGATCCACCAATCCTCGACGCTAGCGGTCGGATCGGGAGCCCAATAGGTGGCTAGGTCGCCATCGATGAGCTTGAGGGCGTCGCCGGGGTTGGAGCCCACGTTGCGGATGCCGCCGCTGGCAAAGTCAAAGGCGTTGGCGGCAGCGTTGATATTGCGGCGGACAAAGGAGGGTTTGAGCGTACCGCGTGCGACCTTGACGGCGTCGCCGGGCAGTTGCCATTGGCGCCAGTCGTTCGAGGTGGCGATGCGGAGTTGGTCGCCCGCGAGGGGCGTGGCGAGCACTAGGGCACTTACGAGGATGGCGTTGCGCATGGGGGTCTATCCGGTTGAGCCAAGCCAATACCCCAATATAGGACGCGCAAAAGGAGCCTAACAAGTCGCAGGCTTCTGCACTCGCTCGCAGGGGAACTTGGCGCGTCTGCGCCTCGATATCGCCGCCGCCTACCGCCGGCCGTCGGCGGCTTGGGCCACAATGGCAATCTCCTCAGTGAATTTGCAGTGTCTCTTGATTTGATATTCCGCCTAGGTTGTTCGCTGGTCCGTATTCCTTGATCTTGGCCATGAGTGTCTCCTTGTGTAGGTTTGCCATGCAGATAAGCCCATGCGATGGGCGAAAAACCGCTTTTTACTACGAGGATACGTATGAGCAACTTCCAACCCTACGCTTCTTTGGAGCAATACATTGGTCACCGCCTCTTGGCACTGCTGGCTGCGCTAGCCCTAATCGACATTGCCATTGTGCTGAGCGCGTCGCTGAGTACCGCCTTGATGAGCACGGCATCCGGGGCCGATGTGGTCCGCGCCCGGGCCATTGAAATCCTCAACGACGAGGGGCAGCCCGTGTTCGTAGCCACGGCCGATGAGCGCCAAAATGGCGCTTTGTGGGTGGGGGCCGGCAATGGCCAAGGCGGGGTCAGCCTTAGTACCGACGCAGCCGGCCACGGCTTGCTCGTGGTCGATACCGCTACTGGCGCGCCGCTGGTCTCGGTTGTAAGCAGCGACCAAGAGGGGGGTGCGTTGCAGGTGTACAGTGCGAAGGGCGAGCAGTTGGCATACCTAGGCGAGAGCGAGGTCGGCAGCGGCCACTTGGCCCTGCGGAGCGCGGCCGGCAATTTGCTAATCGCCGCAGGCGAAGACGAAGGCAGCGGCCTGCTGATGGCCAACAATGCCGCGGGCATCAACATCTTCCTCGCTGGAGCTGATTCGTCGCAAAACGGCGGCCTGTTGATCAATAGCCACACCGGCGAAAACTTGATCTACGCGGGTGCCGGTGCTGGTGGCAACGGCGGTTTGCACGTCAATGCCGCCAATGGAACCCACCTCATCTTCTTGGGGGCCGATGAGCAGCGCAACGGCGCGGTGGGGATTTGGGACCGCCATGGCACCGGCCAAGTTTGGCAGAAGTAGCGTTTGAATCCAAGCAATGTTCAATCATTCATGCGATGATCCGCAGATAGACACAGATGGACGCAGAAGGACGCAGAATAGTAGAAACAAGACGATCCGCATCTCGAATTGTTCAATCATTCAGGATTGCTATATGTGCGGTTGTCTGCGCCGTTCTCAGTGTGCCCCCAGCGAGTGCCGACGAGATTCGCTTTGCCTCCCGCCGCGACTGGCAGGCCTGGCCGCTACCCGGCACGGTCGAGCTGACCCCACAGGGTGCCCTCAAGCCCGTCGCTGTTCACCGCGACATCAATGCCGTCCTCAATGCCGCGGCCTTTGGCGGCGGCATCCGCCGCGCTGGTTCCAACCTACGAGACGCGCCGCTGGTCATGGATGGCGATCGCTCCACCGGCTGGCACCCCCATCTGGACGATCCCCCCGCAAACTGGACCATTGAGGTCGATTTGGGCCGGGGCGTCTCCGCCCGCCGAGTCAAGCTGATCTTTGATCCCCAAGGCCCTGCGCCGTCGCTTTTTGACCTGCTGCTCTCTACTGGCGAACACGCCGTTGACGAGGTGGACAACCCCATCGCCGGGACCGTCATCTACCGCTGGCGCGAGCGCTTCAAGGAAAACACCCGCCACGAGATTACCTATGAACTCGATCAGCCCTTCCACACGCCGATCCAGTACGTGCGCTTGGATCTGCTCGCCCTCGAACCGAACACCCGTCTCCTCGAAGTCGAGGTCGAAGCGCTGGGCGACAATATAGCCTTGGGGATGCTCGAACGCGGCGGGTACCTCGAAGTCGTGCTCGATGCGTTCGTCACTCAAGACCTCATTCCGCTGGGCAACATCCAAGTGCTCATCGACGGCGACCTCTCCACCCGCTGGTTTGTGCGGCGCACCATCCAAGCCGAGCGCGACGTCTTTTCGCACATCGTCCTCGACCTGGGTGCCACCTACTTTATCGACAAACTCAAAATCGTCGGCGGCGTAGTTGCCCGGCCCGGTGGCGGCATCACCGCTGGCAGCGGCCGGGTCATCGACTTCTTCATCACCCGGCGCTCCTTTGGGTTCAATTTCTACGAGGTGCTCGGTTCCGACGGCTCCGTAGCGCCCGATGGCACCCTGATCTGGCAGAAGTACTATTCCGGCACCGCTAGCGAACACGTCAAAAAAGTAACTGGTGCCGCCACCCACGAGTTCGGGCTGGTGCCCACCCGCTTTATCCGGGTGTTGTGGAAGAACTGGGACGCGAGTAATCGCTGGGTTTTCCGGGGGTTCGCCGAAGAGCTTCAGGTGTTCGGTGAGGGCTTCCCGCAGAACCTAAAATTTCGCTCGCACATCATTGACTTCCAAAGCCCAAAAAGCCTCAACGCTCTATCCTACGAGGCCGACATCCCGCTGGGCACCCGATTGGAATTACGCAGCCGCTCTGGCAATGAAGTCGAAAACTTGCTCACCTACTACGACAAGAACGGCAAGCAAGTCAGCAAGAAGCGCTATGACAAGCTGATTCCCAGCTTCAAGGGGCCGATCGATACCTCCCAGGTCATCGGCGGCGACTGGAGCGCGTGGAGCAAGCTCTACGCCTTCTCAGGCCAGGAGTTCCAGTCGCCTTCGCCGCGCCGCTACGCTCAGCTACAGATGCGGATGGTCACCGCAGCCCCATCGGTGGCACTCCAACTCGACGCACTCAACATTGCATTCAGCGATCCGCTATCCCAGCGCGCCGTCAGCGAAATTTTCCCGACCCATGTTTTGCCGGGCGAGGAAACCGAGTTCCGCTTCTTCTTGCGCCCGCGCGAGACTAGGGCATCTGGGTTCGATCGCCTCGTCTTGGAGACGCCGACGCCGACGCGCTTTGTCCGTGCCTTGGTCAACGACGCCCCCTTAGAGGTCACAGACCAGCCGGTCGAAGCTGGCTTTGCGGTGACCTTCCCCCAGCCGCTGCGCGACGACGATCTCGTCGAATTGCGCTTCGCCGCACAGGTTTTCCAGCAGTCCACCCCCTTCGTCCTTTTTATCCAAGACGCTCGCACCGAGGACGCCAGCCGCCAGCGCGTCGATCCCGGGGATGCTACCGATCAAGTTGCCAGCAGCAGCAATGTCGTCGGCCTGCCCGTTGCCCGCGACCTGCTGCTCAACGTCGTCTTTGACACGGAGGTGCTGACGCCCAACGGCGACGGCATAAACGATGTGCTCGCCGTCCGCGCCGACGTGATCAACATCCTCGAACCGCGTCCTTGGCATCTGCGGCTCTACGACTTGGCCGGCCACGCGCTCGTCGAGCACTCCCAAGCCGTCACTGCGGGTGCTCAGCACTTCACTTGGGACGGCCGCGATCAAGCAGGGCAACTGGTGCCGCCCGGCCTCTACGTGCTCGAACTCCACCTTGATGGAGACGCGCATGAGCAGCGCGTCCGGCGCGTGATTTCAGTGGTCTATTGAAGCTTTCCGTGGTTTATTAAAAGAGCCTAGCGCGTCCGATAACGTCGCCAGCCGCTGCGCTCCACACGCCAGCCCAGCGCGTCGAGATGGGTTGCGCGGATCTGTTCGATGTGGCGGGTATGGGCTGCGGCCTTTTCTTCGCTGAAGGCGTAGTGACGCAGGCGCTCGGGGTCGAGTTCGACGCCTAGCCCGGGCCCCGTAGGTACGGTGAGGAACCCTTGGTCGTAGGCCATCTTGCCGCCGCAGATTACGTCGTCGGCCCACTGGTTGTAATGCGCGTCGATCGCATGCGCTGAAAAGGGCGGAAAGGCGCGGTCCCGCCCCCAGACGATGTGATAGGGCATTTCATAGGGAAAGGTGAAGGCAGCGATGTGCAGGCGGATGGCTGTCGCCGGTCCCAGTTCATAAGCGCTGTGCATGCCGATCCCCATACCCAGAAAGCGCGCCGCGTCGTAATAGCGCTTGAGCGCCAGCGGCCCCGCGTACGCGTCGGGAGCGGAAATGTCGGCCGGTTTCCAGCGGTGTAGTGCGTCCAGATCCAGCGCTGCATCTAGAGCACCATCGCCGTAACGACCCTTGGCATCAGAATGCGGTACTAGCGGCGGCAGCCAAGCGTGTGACGAGATCGGTATGGTGCTCAACAGCCGCAGGCGATGGCCAGCGCGGAAGATGTGAGCAAAACGCCCTCCTACCGGCTCCTCAATCCACTCCGGGTGGTAGTCCTCGACCTCGCGCATAAAGCGCAGCGCCTGCGCCTCGCCCCAAGAAGCGTGTGGGTCGACGCGAATGTCCACGTCTGCTCCCACAGCCGCGCGGATGTTGCGCACCAATTCCACATAGTGATGCGGCTCAAAATCGCACATTGAGAGCTTGATGTTGTGGAAGCCGTGGGTGTGGATAATTTCCTGTACGTAGGAAGGATAACTCTCAAAGGTAACGGCGTTTTCGCCGTTGAGGTCGGGGAAGCTATACCAAGTATAGGCCGACATGGGTACGCGCTCTGCCAAGGGGGTCTCTAGCGCGAAGAGTTCGTGCAAGTACTGGCCCAATGGTCGGTTGGCGATTTTGCCGCTCAGGTCCCAGTAGGCTAGGCCCATATCGGCGCGGATGCTGGGGTCAAAAGGATTTTTGCCTAGGACTTTGCCCTTTAATTCTTCGGCGTCCGCGTTGGCTCCCTCGGCAATGCCGACCAAGCCCTTATCGGTCTCGAACTCGGCAAAGGTAAACCCCTCGGCCGAGCCATCCCAGCGCTTGGTCCCAACCCAGGGCATTAGCACCCGGAAGACGCGCACGTCGCGGAGGGTGTGCCCGGCTGCAAGGCCCTCGGCTTGGATGCGCTGTTCGACGGCTTTGGCTTGGGCGACGGTCTCGCGGTCGAATTCGGCTAGCTCTGTTATGGGGTCCACGTTGCGTTTCCTCCGTTTAGTGGTCGTTGGCAAAGAAGGTGAACGACCCGAATCTACTCAGACGTACTTTTTCCCTGCAACCAATATAGGGACGCTCTTGCTCTACTCCGATTCGACAGGGTATATTCCACATATCTAACCAATGATTTCCTTTCCGAGGACCGCATTACATGGGAACGTTCAACGTACAGATTAGCATCGGCGACCAACAGCGGGCACACTGGATCGACTTGGATGCGCTAGTGGATACAGGAGCGTCTATAACCTCGGTTCCGGCGTCCGTTCTGCGCCAATTGGGGGTGACGCCCTTGATGCAACAGCGTTTTCAGTTTGGCCAAGGCGAGGTTAGGCTTATGGACGTTGGCCAGACGTGGCTGCGAGTTGAAGGGCGAGAGGTGGTTACGCTCGTTTTATTCAATGCGGAGGAGACTGTGCCGTTGCTAGGTGCTCTGGCCCTTGAAGGCGTGTTCATGGGCGTCAATCCAGTGGCCAAAAGACTTGAGCCGGTAGAAGGATTTATGGTATAGGAGCCAACGACATGATCGATTCCATTGACCTCTTTGAGAGCGGGACCCAAGGCTACCATACCTTCCGCATCCCATCCCTGATTACCACACCAACGGGCGCGGTGCTCGCCTTTTGCGAGGGCCGCAAGAATGCCCGCGGCGACACTGGCGACATCGACATGCTGTTGCGGCGCAGCGACGACGGCGGGCAGACGTTTGCTCCCTACGAGCTGGTGTGGGACGACGGTCCAAACACCTGCGGCAATCCCTGCCCGGTAATCGATGCCCGCACGGGTGCGATTTCTCTACTGATGACCCACAATCTCGGCGGTGACCACGAGCCCGAGATCATCGACCAAACGAGCGAGGGCACCCGCACGGTGTGGCTGACGCGCAGCGAGGACGACGGACGCACTTGGTCACCTCCCGTGGAGATCACTGCCACAGCTAAGCAACCTAACTGGACTTGGTACGCCACCGGTCCAGGCGCTGGCATCCAGCTAGCCACTGGCCGGCTCGTCGTCCCCTGCGACCACATCGAAGCGGGCACCAGGAAATACTACTCGCACGTCCTGCTCAGCGACGATGGCGGCCAGAGCTGGCGGCTCGGCGGCTCGACCCCGCAAGACCAAGTCAACGAGTGCGAAGTCGTCGAGTTGCAGGACGGTCGCCTGCTGCTCAATATGCGCAACTACGATCCAAGCATCCGCGCCCGCGCCGTTTCGTTTAGCGACGACGGCGGCCAGAGCTGGTCGTCCATAGCGCGCGATCCCGTCCTCGTCGAGCCGATCTGTCAGGCCAGCATCCGCCGGGTCGGCACTAGCTTGCTCTTTTCTAATCCCGCCAGCGCCGAGGGCCGCCAGAATATGACCGTGCGGCTCAGCGACGACGACGGCCAAACGTGGGCCTGTGCCCGCGTCCTGCATCCCGGCCCGGCAGCGTACTCCTGTCTAGCGGTTCTGCCCGACGGTCGCGTCGCCTGTCTCTATGAATGCGGCACCGAGCAGCCCTATGAGCGTCTGACCCTGGCCCGCTTCTCGCTGGATTGGATGCGCGACTCGCGCTGAGGAGATCTCGTGAAAATCACCGACATCCGCACCCTCTGCCTTTCTCGTCCCCACGAACCCGACCGTCAGTGGTTCAGCGCCACCTTCCACGTGGAAAAAGCCGACTGTCCCATCGTCATCATCGACACGGACGTCGGCTTGCAGGGCATCGCCGAACCTTCCACTTATGGCGATCCACCGCTCATTCGCCAGCGGCTCGATGCGCTCAAGCCCAGTCTCATCGGCCGCGATCCGCTCGACCCGGATCTAGCTCTCAGACCTACCGGCGACCGCTCGATGCACATTGTCCACGCTGGTCTCGAATTGGCGCTGTGGGATCTGCGCGCCAAGGCGCAAAACAAAACAGTCGCCGAACTCATCGTTCCCCTCATCACGCCCGAAACCCCCGAGCGCAAACCGCGCACCCTCTTGCGCCTCTATGCTTCGGGTGGCGTGCAGTACGACTGGGACGATCGCCCCACATCTGTGGTTGATGAAGCGCGGGCGCTCGCCGACCGGGGCTTCACCGCCTATAAGATGCGGCTGGGCACCGAGTGGTCGTGGTCGGGCGTCACCGTCGCGCAGATGATCGACCTGTTGCAGGAGGTGACCGACGCGGTGGGCGCGCGCATGGAGCTGATGCTGGAGGGCAATTGCCGCCTCGACGAGGCGCAGGCCCGCGAGATTGGCCACTTTCTCGACGAAGAGGGCTGGACGTGGTTTGAAGAACCGCTGCCCAAGGAGCAGATCGACGGCTACACCCGCCTCAACGCCGAACTGAGTCTGCCCATCACCGGCGGCGAATCCAACTCGACCCTCGATCAGTTTGAGCCGTTCTTCGCGCAAAAAGCGTACGCCAAGGGCCAGCTCGATGTTGGCGTTTGCAGCCTCGGCGAGGCCATCCGCATCTACCACCGCGCCAAAGAGTATGGTATTGAGCTTTTTACTCAGAACTGGCACAACGGTCTGTTGACCATAGCCAACGCCCACTTCCTCGCCGCTCTCCCCGAAGAGCACGTGATGGAAATGTTCATCGGCCAAGGGCCGTTGCAATGGGACATCTTTAAAGACCCGCCCGCGACTGAAGGCTACCTCGCGCTGCCCGCTGCGCCCGGCTGGGGCGTGGAATTAGCCGACGACCTAGAAACTCGCTTCCCCTACATCCCTGGGCCTTGGGGGCGTGCGGTGGAGCGCTGAAAAGCATAGTCAAAATCCACACTGGACGTTTTTCGATGGCAGGGTAGCCCTTGTACCGACCTAGGGTTTGACAACTGCCCTTGGCCTCTTATAGAATAGTCCGCCTTCATTCACCCTTGGAGCTGACATGATTAAAGATCCTCCGCTACTCACTGTTCGCCGCAACTTCCCGCGGCCTTCGGAAGCTGTCCTACGCGCTCTCCGCAATGTTCCCACCGGTTTTATCGTCGATTGCATGAACGGTCGCGGCGCGCTCGACTACCGCATCAAGCCGCTCGACCCCGACAACTGCAAGTTCGTCGCGCCCGTCGTCACCTGTCATCCGGGGCCGGGCGACAACCTCGCCGTCTTTGCCGCGCTCGAGATCGCGCAGCGAGGGGACGCGATCTTCATTGCCACGGATACGTTCACCCGCACCGCAGTTGCCGGCGACATCATGATAGCGATGGGGCGGAATCGAGGCATCACCGGCCTTGTCACCGACGGTCTGATGCGCGACATCGATGGCATCCTGCCCGTTGGCCTGCCCGCCTTCTGCATGGGCATCACTCCCAACTCCTGCACCCGCAATGGACCGGGTACCGCCGGAATGCCCGTAGTCATGGGGGGGACCTGCGTCGATGCGGGGGAAATTGTCGTCGCCGACCGCGACGGGGTGGTGGTCATCCCGCACGACCAGTTCGACCATATTGTGGAAACCTTGCCCAAGGTGCGCGAGGCCGAGGAAAACCTCACTCGCCGAGTCCGGCTGGGGCTGGACAATATTGAGGAAATGCGCGCGCTGCTCGACTCGGACCGCACCGAGCACATCGACTAATCTTCGACGATCACCAAGCTCGGCTGATCGAGTGCTATCTCTGACAGCCGCTCGGCCTCCATCTCTTCTACGGTGCCGTCGGCTAGGCGATAGAGCCGCGCCGATCCGGTAACCGGCACAACCGACGGAATTGTAGCCCCTGCAACCGCTGGCAACAGCAATGCTAACGTGCGGGTCGGTCCCCGGAGCAGCCGCGCTGTCGCGCCATCATCTTCTATACTACTAGTGGCCTCGGCGAAGGGCACGCGAAAGCGCTGTAGCAGCGTATTGAGGCAGCGCAGGACGCCAAAGGCGGGGCGGGGGTTGCACAGGGGATCCAAAAGCCCCTGACCGACATCCATGGTGCGGTCCAGATCGATAAAAGGCTCGACAAAGAGCCGCGCCCTCGGCAGCAGTGCCGTTGCAAAGAGTGCTTCTGCGGCTCGGAGCGCATCGTCTTGGTCGCTTTGCCCCGGCAACTCAAAGAGCAAATCCAGCCGACCCATCGTGGTCAGGGCACTTACTTCGCGCCAAGCCAAGGCATCTTCCCAAGGGGCCGTTGCATCCAGTCGGCAGAGGGCCGCTTCTATCCAGGTATCAGTGTCCTGCAAGCGACGGTCGAGTTGGGCCATTTCGTCGGGCCGGTAGCCGACTCGGGTGCGGGGATGCTGCTTGCCGGCCATCTGCTGGCCGGGGATCACCGGGGCCAAAGACAGCCGCAGATTGCGATGGTAGCTCTTGAACAAATACAGACACGCCGGAGATGGCCAAGGCCCGCCCGGCGTCTGGATCTCCCAAGTATCCACTTGGTCACGGCAACTTTCTAGAATGGACTCGTACTGGGTGGTCTCGTCGTCGAGCATGGTCGCTTGCACTTGGACGCCTTGGCTGCGCAAAAAGCGCAAGCGGTCACCGGACTGGTCCAAATCGGTCCAAGGGCAGCGCAGGGCCTGTGCGCCTAGCTCTAGACAGGCCAGTAGGGGATAGTCGTTGCGCACTAGCTGACGCACCACCGAGGGGAAGGTTATGGGAACTTGCGCTTCCCAGCCCAGCGGATGAGTCGCGGTCAGTCCCAATGGGCCCCCGCCCAAGTCGGCGGTTGCCGGGGTGAGCAATCGCCGCGATCCCGGTGTCTCGGCGGTGCGGATCAGGTGGATGTCGAGTCGGTTATGGCGCAGGCGACACAGGTAAAAACCCAGCTTGGGTTGGTCGTTGCGGCCTTGCTCGGGCGGCGGTGCGCTGTTGAACAAGTGGCTAAAACCGGGGCGCGTAAAAGAAGTGGAGGGGACGGTGCGATAGTCCAAAGCTCCCGCCGGATCGCAAAAGGCAAAGTGCACGTGGGCCGCAAAGAGCCAAGCCACCCGGTGGGCGGCCAATAATTTTAGCAGCCAAGTGCGGGCTGGTTCGCCGATGTTGTCGTAGTGCCCCAGATGCGGCTCGGCAGGATTGTGCAGATAGGGAGGTAAGTGCAAAAATGCCGCGATGCGCATCTGGGCGTGCGCGGCTAGGTCGGCTTCCAACCAAGTTCTTTGCTCTTCCTCTGCCGGCAGGCCGGTGTTCAGAATCTGGCTATTGAGCACCACCAAGTGCAGGTCGTGATGGTCAAAGCTGTACCAGGATGGGCCAAAGCGTCGGTGGTATGTGGCCAGTCCTTCGGCTGTAACCGGATGGGTCGGCATGGTGGGGTCGGGTTTGTCGCCGACGTCGTGGTTGCCCGCCACCCAACGCGGCTGCACGCCGCAGGCGGCCATCTGCTCTAAGGCTTGATCCAGGGCCGGAATAAAGCCCGCGCTCCCGGGGTACTCCTGCACCACATCGCCCATATGCACGACAAAATCCGGCTCCAAGGCGGCCACCAGATGCAACGCCGCGGCCGCCCGTCGGCTCTGTTGGGCGCGGGAGGGGAATTCGTCCATCCCGACGCCTCCTGCCAACGCATAGTGGGTATCGGCGATGACGACGAATTCGCCTAGGGCCTCGGGCAACAGGGTGCGGTCGAACAGGGTGGGGGACATGGAGGGCACAGCTTAGCCGACCGGGCGCAAATTGAGCAATACCAGCAGCCAAGACCGCGCCCAGTACGAAGTGTTCATATAAGGATCTTCCGCCGAAGGCCACCCCGTCCAGTACGTCTCGTTGACTGGGATCCGGTGCGGCCACTGCACAATTGGAATCGCCGGCAGTTCTGCGAGCCAGATCGCCATTGCCTGCCGGTAAATCGCCATCATCGCGGGATCGTCGTTGGGCGTCTGCGCCATGCGGTCCACTAGCGCGTCGAACTCGGCGTTTTGCCAGCGCCAGTAGTGCTCGGCAGTCTCGCCCGTCGGCTTGGCGAAACGGCTGTGGTAGTGGCTCAGCACTTGGTAGGGATCGCGCATTGAGCTCAGGTTGCCAAACATAAAAGCGCGCGCCTCGCCCTGGGCCATCCGCGAAATGTAGTCCGAGGTCATGCGGAACGAGGCGTCGAAGCCCGCCGCTTGGAGTTGGGCGACCAAAATCGGCGTCAGGTCCTGGAAATGCGCGAAGATGTCGATGACGAGCGAAAATGTCTCGCCGTCCTTCTCCCAGAATCCATCCGGCCCCCGCATCCACCCCTTGCTTGCCATGATCGTCGCGGTGCGCGCAGTGTCGTGGACGCCGATCTCGTATCGGGCCACTAGATCCGCCGCCGTCGCGAAATAGGGCTGCATCTGCGGCACGTCCGGCAGCGGCAACAGCGCGTAGTCGCCCGAGTTCTGCCAGCCGATCTCGACCAGTTGTTCGCGGTTGATGGCAAAGTTGATCGCCCGCCGGATCTCGGGGTCGTCGAAAGGGGCTTCCATATTGTTAAAGCCCAGGGTGATCGCCCACGGCGTCATGTAGCTATAGGGCGGCTCCCGCCCCGTCCAGGTGCTCATTTTGTCGTGTTGTTCGAGCAGGGTAATGATGTTGGAAGGTCGGAGTTCCAAACAGGTGTCGAGCTTGTTGGCCAGCAGGTTCTGCACTCGCTGGTGCTCTTCCATATAGGGCAGAAAGATCAAGCGCTCGACCTGCGGCAGCGCGTGGAAGCCGATCTTGGCCGCCCACCAGTCCGGGCGCAGATCCCAGATCCGCTGTGCTGGCTCCGACAGCGCAATGCGATACGGCCCCGTGACCACCGGCCAACCGCTGGCCAGATCGTAATTGGCAAAGCGCAAGGGATCTTGCCGCTCCCAGATGTGTTTGGGGACGATCGGCACTCCGTTGCCGTGGTTGTGGGTGAAATAACTGAAGAGAAAGCGCGGGTTAGGCGATTTGAGGACGATCTTTGCCGTCAGGCTGTCGAGCGCTACCGCCTCTTGGACCCAAGTTTCCATATCGGTCGAGAACACCAGTTGCGGCGCGTGTTCTTTGAGCATATTGACCGTAAAGACAAAGTCGTGCGCCGTCCACGGCTGCCCGTCGCTCCACTCCACGCCTGGGCGGATATCCACCACGACTTCAGTGTAGTCCGCGTTGAATCGGTGTCCGGTGGCGATCCACGGCAGCGGTTCGGCGTCGGCTTTGTAGCCATTGAAGAAGTAGAGCGGCTCGTAGAGGAACTGATAGCCGATCCGCGAGATTCCGCCCGGCACGAAGGGGTTGAAGGTGTTGTAGTCTTGGATCTGGCCGCCGCAGGTGTTGTTCTCGGCGCAATCGACGATCAGCGTGCGGTTGCGCGGCACTTGCTGCAAACCGTCCGGCGTCTGTTCGCTGGTACAGGCTATCAGTACTACGCCGCATAAGAGTGCCAAGCGCCAAACGAGTGCCTTAGACCGTTTTCCCATATTCGCCGTATTATCCTCCGTGCGAGACGTAAGTTGTACAACGTTTAGGTAACATAACGCGCGGAGTTCTCCGTTGTCCATATCCGCTCCCGCGCCGTCCCTTGAGCGAGCGGGCCGCGTGCGCTAATATGGAAGGTATACCTTGCCCACCCTCACTCCCCGAGGTCCCGCCATGAACCCCTTACTCCCCTTCGTCCTATTGGCGCTCGCCGCCTGCTCCGACCCCTGCGCCGAATCCATCGACCAAGCCTTTCTCGACGGCGAGGCCGCCAAAGAAGGAGCCGTGCGCACCGAATCCGGCCTCATCTATCAGCAGCTAAAAGGGGGCTACGGCCCCAAGCCAGGGCCTAAAGATCGCGTCACTGTCCACTATAAGGGCATGTTTGCCGACGGCAAGGTCTTCGACAGCTCGTACGAACGAGGCCACCCCAGCACGCTCTCGCTCAAAAGGGTCATCCCCGGCTGGACCGAGGGCCTGCAGATGATGAAGGGCGGCGGCCAGGCGCGGCTGGTGATCCCGCCGGAACTGGCCTACGGCAAAAAGGGCAAGCCAGGCAGCGTCCCCCCTTGCGCGACCTTAATTTTTGAAATCGAGTTATACGAGATAAAAGGGAGTTAAATCCATGAGCAAGCTACCGCGCCGCAACATGGGCCGCACCGGCATGCAGCCCCGGGCACTCGGCATGGGTGCAGCCTTCGTCGGTGCGGCCGGCGAGGCCGAGACCATCGCCACCATCGAACGCGCCCTCGATCTAGGCATCGACTATTTCGATAGCTATGCTGGCCGCAACGAGGATCGCTGGGGCAAGGCGCTAGCCGGCGTCGAGCGGTCGAGTTATTACATGCAGGCCAAAGTTGGCCCGCACCCCGAGCGCCCCAAGGACTTTTCGGCGGAGACCACGCGCTGGAGCGTCGAACAAAGCCTGCAATCGCTCCGCGTCGATTACCTCGACGCCGTGCTGGTCCACGACCCACCCAATATTGCCGACCCGTTAGGCCCCGGTCGCGCCTTTGACGAGCTGCAAAAAATGAAGGAAGAGGGCTTGGTGCGGCACATTGGTTTGGGGGTTCGCGAGCACGAATTTCACCGCGCCGCCATCGAGGCCGGCCACGCCGAGATCGTCCTCACATTCCTCGACTACACGCTCCTTGATCAATCCGTCGCCCGCACCACCATGCGCTTGGCCAAAAAGCACGGCACCGGCCTGATCTTAGCCAGTGTCTTCGGCATGGGTCGCTTGACCGGTATCGAGCCGGATCGGGCCGCCGAGTCGCGTGCTCACGCCATGTGGCAGTGGTGCCAAGGGCAAGACGTGGACATCAAGCACTTGGCCATGCAGTTCTGTCTCGACGCACCCATCGATGGCATCGTCATGAGCGGCCCAGCCGACCGCCACCAGCTTCAGGACGCGTACGACGCGGCGACTCAGGAAGTGCCCGCTGAAATTTGGGTGGCGTTTGAGGAGAAGTTCGGCGTCGGGATCTAGGCAGTGGTTTAGACTCGACATCTGGAATCAGAATTAATCTCATCAGATGGAGTAGAAATGGATTCATCTTTACCTGAATGGCGCAGTTACTTCGCAACGATTGCGGATTCGTATGATCGGCTCCAGCCCGTCTTAAGTCCACCTTACAGTAGAGGCTTGGACATGATTGTGGATCTGATTCCCTTCGATCCCGATGATTCATTCGAGTTTGTGGAACTCGGCTGTGGTACGGCGGAGCCAACTGCGCGCGTGTTGGAACACTTCCGCCGCGCTACCGGCACCTGCATAGACAGCGAACCGGAGATGCTTGCGCTCGCTGGGCGGAAACTGACGTTATATTCGGATCGGATCGAGGTACGGGAAGCGAACATAATTGGTTGTGATATCCAGCAGTGTGACGTGGTTTTCTCGGCCAAGACCATTCACCACGTTCCTCCGGCCGATCTACCCGAACTTTTTGCCCGGATCGAGGACGCACTCCGGCCGGGTGGTTGCTTCATCCTGTACGATGCGATGTCGGTCGGACCTCACTGGGGAGCAAGTGTTCGGCGGCAGTCGTCGCGCTTCCGCCAGCGTCATCTCCAAGACGCAGTTGCTTCAGGGATAGCTACTCAGCAAGAGATTGATGCTAGGGTGGAGTACAAGCGAGCGATGAAGGCCGCTGGGCAGGATATCGAGTACGAACACAGCGCAGAGAACATGATCGACGCCATGATCGAGGCCGGGTTTGATGAAGTGGCTGTCGTCTGGCGCATGTTTGCCGACACGATCCTGTTGGCTTTCACACCAGCCAAGGATGCCTGAATGAGTAGGTCGAAGCTCGCGTCGTCTATGTCAGGTATAGGGGATTCCTCGATTATACACTGGAGAGTCTGAATGAGTACGTGGCGTGAATTGACCTTTCCGACCAACTCCTTAAAGGACGCGGTACTCGTTATCGAAGATGATCGTGCGAACGTACTCGCCGATCCGCTTCGTTGGCGCATTCTCGAAATCCTAGGAGAAGGGAAGTCGGTTGCGGAAATTTCGCAGACGTTGGACGTTACCGATGCTCGGGTGCTGTACCACTTGCAACGACTGGCGCAAACAGGTGTCGTACGTTTGGCAGAAGATGGAGCCGATCCCCAAGAATGGCGTTGTTTGCCAGCGGTAGGCAAAGTTCGCGTTCGAGAGACCCGTTCGGCGAATGACCAAATTGCGGAGGCCATACCAGCGGATGTTGTTAGCCAGTTCAATCAAGCATCTCGCGAAGCTGCCGAGGGCTTATATGGTTCGAGATTCCAGATGTCAGTCAATCACAACCGCGCGCGACTATCTGAAGAACAGGCAGCCGAATTTGGTCGTCGATTATTGGCGCTTATAGAAGAGTACTTTCCTCCGGGGAAAGGGGATCGACAGGGCATCAAATACGGTTTCTATGGGATTCTGACGCCGATTGATCTGCATCCGCTTGGGGACGCTGAAGAGGAGTGAGGCCAGGATCTCAGATAGAGGCTTGGCCTTCTTCGATTATACAACTGGCGGGTCTAGATGATATATTAGGACGAAACGGTAATCTGCAAGCTGTTATAGGAGGCTCATGATAATGCATACGGCGTGGAAAGACTACATTGAGAGCACTTCGGACGTGCTGCGCGGGAAACCGCGTATCAAGAATACACGAATCCCTGTGGCTCTGGTGCTCGGTTACTTGGCGGATGGTTATTCCGCCGACGAGATAAAAGCCGAATTTCCAGATCTGACGACCGAGAGCATCGCCGCCTGCTTGGATTATGCCCGTGAATTGGCGGATTTTGAAGTAGCGGCCTGATGGCGGCCATTTTCTTTGCCGACCATTGCGTGCCGACGGTAGTCGTAAACGATCTACAACAAGCAGGCTACGAGGTGCTTGTGTTAAAGGATCACCTTCCGACTGCATCGTCCGATGAGGTTGTCATTGATGAAGCCGGGAGGCTTGAAGCGGTACTGATATCGCTCGATGGAGATTTCGCAGACATAGTGCGCTTTCCACCGAGCAACTACCGTGGAATCATTGGACTACAGGTCAAAAATCGCCCGATACTCATCCCGCACATCATGTCCCGTCTCCTCGATTTCCTTGCAAGCCAGGAAGGATCCGACCTTACTGGCAAACTGATTCTCGTAGAACCAGACAGAATCAGAATTCGCTGATATACAAGACTTGCGCCCAACCGCTCGCCGGATTTGCCCACGTTCGCTGGGACGAGGCCGATTGCGGGCATCGTCTCCTTGACACCCTACGATAGTACCTTTCATTCACACCCTCCATTTTTCTTTATCTCGCGGGGGGTATCATGTCGCAAGTAACAGATGATTTGAGGGGCAGCTTGGTCGCCTTGGTGACGCCGATGACGGCATCGGGTGCCATCGACTGGGCGGCGCTGGACGGCTTGGTGGATTGGCACTTGGAGTCCGGAACGCACGGTATTGTGCCGGTGGGGACTACTGGCGAATCGGCTACGCTAACTCACGCCGAACAAAAACAAGTGATCGAAGCCGTGGTGCGCCGGGTGGATGGCCGAGTGCCGGTGGTCGCAGGCACTGGTGCCAACGCGACGGCCGAGGCCATCGAGTTTACTCGGGCCGCGCAGGGCGACGGTGCTGACTATTGTCTATCGGTTACGCCGTACTACAACAAGCCGACTCAGGAGGGCCTTTACCGTCACTATTGCGCCATTGCTGAGGCCGTGGACCTGCCGATGGTTCTCTACAATGTGCCGCCGCGCACGGCGTGCGACATGCAGGCTGCGACCGTAGCTCGGTTGTCTGCTGTCGATTCGATCGTCGGCATTAAGGAGGCGTGTGGCGCCCCTAACCGCGTCGCCGAGATCAAGGCGCTGGTGCCGGACGACTTCGTCCTGCTGTCCGGCGAGGACGCGCAGACGTTCACTATGGCAGGGTACGGCGCCGTTGGGGCGATTTCGGTGACTGCCAACGTCTTGCCGGCGGCCATGGTTGAGTTCTGCCAAGCATTCGTCGACGGCGACGACGACAAGGCTCGCGAGTTGGATGCCAAGCTACAGCCGATTCACGAGGCCCTGTTCATGGAGACGAGTCCCATCCCGACCAAATGGGCGCTCAACGCCATGGGCAAGATCGACGTTGGTATCCGTCTGCCGCTGGTGGAACTGACGGCACCTGTGCAGGCCGAAGTACGCAAACGCCTAGAGACTTTGGGCGCGCTTTAACGCATCCACGATGGCAGTTGGCTGCGAATCGGTGAATATGTGTTGATGGTGGGTTTTGGCGACGGCGATCTAATCTCTGATTCACAGAAGCTAGGTACTAATGTTACAAGCAGTGCTCTTCGATCTTGACGGAACCCTGCTGGATCGGCTTAGCTGCCTTAGAGTATATCTGTACGGTCAGGTCGAACGATTGGCCAATGACCTGCACACTCTCCCATTTGGCGAATACATGGAGCGAGTAATTGAGTTGGACGCCCATGGCCACGCCGATAAGGAGGAGCTGTTTAGGCGCATTGAACGCGATTTCGCTCTCTCGCCTGGCACTTGGCAGAGGTTGCTGGATGATTTCCTGACCTACTTTCCCCATATATGCGTTCCGTTTCCCAAAGCCCATCAGACGCTTACCATACTCAGGCAACTAGGACTAAAGATGGGGCTCGTCACGAACGGGGCAATTGATTCACAGCAGCCGAAGATTGATGGTTTGGGGATCGCTCGCTATTTCGACACCATGTTGATCTCGGAAGCCGAAGGGGTCGCCAAACCGGATGCGGAAATCTTCCGTCGGGCGACCGACAACCTAGGCGTCTCGCCAGATCAGACTGTCATGATTGGCGACAACTCAGAAGCCGATATTCGGGGTGCCAAGTCCTACGGAATGAAAGCGATTTGGAAGCGAGATGAGTACTGGAAGGCACCTGAGATTGTCGATGCGGTTGTTGACGATCTCGACGAGTTGCCGAGCACAATAGGCAACCTCGCGTGAGTTTATAGCTTTGATCATTGGCGTTGCAATCCTTTTAAGAGTAGAGAATAGATTTCTCTTTGAACTCCAGAAGCCGGCGAAATGGAGGCGTCAGCGAAACGGAATCTTGATGATTGGCATGGGCTGCATCGGTGGTATTGTCGAGGAGGGCGAGACCATCGAGGATGCCCTGTCTAGAGAGGCATTGGAAGAAATCGGTTGCAAGGTCGCCTTTGCGAGATCGACTCGTCCGTTCTCGCTAGATCCAACCGGTGCGGTGTCACCGCTCCTTCCGCAGAGTGTGCCCGAAGGAGTACAGGTCGTGTGGGAAGGGAACGATCCGGGATTTATCGCGGGTGGGAAAGTCGCCGTGTACGTCGGCACTACGATTGGGCGCGCTGAACCCAGAGATCTTCCGGCCCTCGTGCAGCTTGAACCGGAACTCTTCTACTCCCTTGGCCAACGACCGCTCGCGATTCAGGACGTAGAGCAGCGCGGAGGTATGCTACAAGAGAAGCAGCAGATTCCGCGCTCTGCTCACTTGACGCCGGTGGGAACAGCCAGCAGGCTACTGGAGTTGCGGCGACGGCATCCTGAGTTGCTCCAGGAAATTTTGGGCGAGTCCTAGCCGTCCTTAAGGAAAAACTCGTCGCCTAATCAATGCCCAGCGCTTGGTCAATCTCGTCTTGGTAGCCTCCAAGTACCTCACCATCAGCCAGTTGCGACGCGATTTCGATCACAGCAATCTGAAATCATTCGCCTCCCGATAATCGTCGTAGTTACGCCTTACGTGGCCAAATATTGAGTATAATGTCCGCCATCCACTCACCTCGTTTGACAATCTGTTCTTCATCCCAAACATAAGATGCATCGTCAAGTAATTTCTTGTTGATAAAGAGGTTGTCCGATTCTCTGATGGCTTCTTGCTTACGATGCCAAGGACCATTGCTCATAGAAGCATTCAAGCTACTATTGACTAATGTTAGATTACCCAGTGTGTGGATCAAGCTGTTTCGTCTCTCGGTGACATCCTCTACTTCTTCAAGTGGACTTAACTGCCAGTGCTCATTTTCCCATGATAGGGGCATGAGGTGTTCAACTTGCACATCCCAAGATACAGTGGGATTTGCAGCACGATTAGGTATCAGGTGTGTTTCAATAGCTGTGGAGTACTGTTTTCTGTACATACTGCGGTAACTTCCTGTTTAGAACCGCTAACCTCACCTCGTTATCAGACGGCCAGAATGTTCCCCCTTCTTCATAGTGTTGTAATACTGTGAATATAGTTTCATCGCAGTTCTCTGCCGGGAAGCTATTAAGCCTGCCAATCAAGTCCAAGGCGACTTGATCATAGCTTCGCGCTTGATATCCGGAGATATACCTCCGAAATAAATAACTTTCTAAGATCGCGAACGCTCGTTTTCGCTGTTCGCATTCAATCCCCCGCAAATGCAGTAATAGCGGCCATATAGCACCAACACCTAGCGATATTCGGCGATTGTGGAACTGCCTTTCATAGGTCTGTTCGTAGCTATCCCATTGTTCAAATTTCTGATAATACTTCGCATCCTGAATAATATCTTGACCTAAAATATTAAGGCTATCCTGGGCTTCGTCCACGTGCTTTTGGAACATACGAAATACACGTCGAGTGCTAACAGAAGCCCCGATCCTTGATTCCAACCAGTAGTCGGCAAAGATGTCCGTACGGGGTCTCCCCCCACGTCCAGTGTGTTCCCGCCACCAATCATCATCGAACATTTCCAAGTACTTGTCGAAGAATGAATCTTGATTAACGCCGGAGTCTTCGTCAGCCTTGTAAAGCAAGTAGTTTTTGATCTTGTCCCACTCTGTCAACGGTTCGCCTCGTGCATTGAGTGTCTCGAATATCATGTGCTCCTTTTCATGTGAATCCAAGTAGATTGCAACGACACGAAGTTTTGCGATTAAAACTGCGATAAGTGCAGATGCTGCTAGAAGAATTCGTGAAATTTGTCCATCGAACCACTGGTGGGCAACGTTGCGGAAGTATTTATAACAATCCGCCATAGGACTTTCAATTGTCTCAATGACACTTTCTTCTCCATTTGCTTCCATCACGTCTCGAAATCGCTTGTAATTTTGACCGCCATGAGTAATCTTGAGCGGCTCGCTGGACGAGTTTTTCGTTAGTCTCCTTAAGCGCTCCGCTTGGACGGACAGTTCAATCTTGTCCAACTCGTCGGCGACGGCAGTCATTAGAAGTTGAACAGTTGTAAGCCGCTGTTGGCCGTCAATCACCCGCCAACGTTGGGCCATATCCGGCGTGTAGCCGCTCTGTTTCAGTACGACTGCTCCCAGAAAGTGAGACTCCTTGGCATCAGCGTTCACTTCTTCAGAGTTTCGATTGATCGCATCGTTGAGCAGATCACCTGCTATCTCAATTACATCCTCCCACAGTGGTTCCCACTGATCTTCTTGATTCCAGACATAGAGCCGTTGGTATCGGGGGACCACATATATGCCCTGATTTTCAAACAGATTGGCCAATGTGTAATTTCTCGGTTCCATAGCGAATGCTTCCTCGTCTGTGAGATTTAGAAGGTATAAGAAGACATTTTAGAGTGTTTTTAATTCGTGTTCGGCGTCTTTGGGTGTCTTTCTTGCCTTGGATGTCGTATCTCCTAGTGCGTCAATCTATCGACGCCTTCAATAAAAGATAAGGCTCCGCCACCTCCAGCAGCGGATTTTAAGGAAAAATTCGTCGCCTAATCAATGCCCAGCGCCTGATCAATCTCGGCCTGATAGCCCTCCAAGTCGCCGCGCTCGATCTCGGCCAAGGTCACCGGCCGGTTAAACCACTCCGACTCAAAGATCGCCATGCAGATCGCCTGCGAGCGATAGCCGTCTAAGCCATCAACTTCGGGCGTACCCTGTCCCCGTACGGCATCAGCGAAATCCTTCAGTTCGGTTGAGATGGGATTTTCCACTCCGCTAGGGAACAGCCGCTCGCGCTCGTCCTCTGCGAGGCTGCTCTGATACGCCGCGACCAATGCCTCGTTAGACGTGTTCTCGCCGGTGCGCGTCCACAGCCCGCTCTCCCAGTCAATGCAGCCCTCGCTGCCGTAGAGGACTCGCTTGCTAAAGTCCTGTCCCGGCGCTGAACCTTGCCAAGTCCACTGCACTACCGCACCGCCATCGAAGTCAATCAGCGCCATAGCGCAGTCCTCCACATCCACCGGCCAAGCCCCCTCGCGCTCGACCGGCTCGTCGTAGCGATACGGCTCAAAGCCGTGCACTCGCGCCACTACCTGCCGCGCCTCAGTCCCCAAGTGATAGCGGAACAAATCGGCAAAATGCACGCCCCCGTCGAGGATCCAACCGGCTCCGGCGTCGCGCTTGAAGTTGCGCCAGCCCCACTTGCCCAACCGCAAGCCCGCTTCCTGCCAGTAGAAGGTGCGCGGTCGGCCGATCCGTCCGTTGGCCACTGCCCAAGATCTGGCCCGCTCCTGTGGCGAGCGGCGGTAGTTTTCCGCTACGGCGAGCTGACAGCGGTTATCCACGGCCGCATTGAGTATTTTGCGGCCGGCGCGCAGGGTAATCGCCAGCGGCTTTTCGATGATCACGTGCTTGCCCGCCTCCAAGCAGGCCACGGCGAGAATGTGATGTTGCGAGTGCAGGGCGCAGATGTCCACCGCGTCCAGGTCCTCCACGTGCGTGAGCATCCGCTCCACGTCGGTATAGATGGCCGGCTTGTGCGCTTGAAACTCGGCGATCTCGCCGGCGCGCTGTTGCGCCTGCGATTCCACCAAATCGCAACAGGCCACTACCTGAATATCGTCAATCCCGGCCTTCGCTAGCTCCTCCAAGCCGCGCACGTGTGCCCCGGCCATGCCTCCACAGCCCACGAGGGCCAACTGCAACTGTTCCATTATCAGTTTCTCCTAGTTGGAATAATCGGCAACACCACGTGCGCCGCCTGCGCCGCATTGTGGTAAATTCTGTTGTCCGCTCCCTGGCGTCGTCGCTCTTGGCCGATAGGGTCACCCGTGTTGGGATTGACATCAAAGCGGGGAAAGTTCGAGCTGGAAATGTCGAGGCGGATCTGATGTCCGGCGGCAAACACATTGCTCGTCGGATAGAGGGTAATCGTCAGCTCGGCGACCTCGCCCGGCGCTAGCAACTCGCCCTTTTCGCGCCCGTTGCGGTAGCGCAGGCGCGCGATGCTGTCGGTCAGGTTGAGTGCGTAGCCATGCGGGTACCAGCGACTCGGTGGATAGCAATCGATCAGCTTGGCGGTAAAATCCGTATCCGGCGCTGACGACGAGACCCACAACTGCACCTCAATCGGCCCGGTCACCTCCATGTCCTCGGCAAGCGGCTCAGTGGCAAATACCAACACATCCGGCCGCGAGCCCAGCGGCAGATAGGGCGGCGCACAGCCGTAAAACTCCGGTCCCTCCACCTGATCAAACCCGCCCGGCACCATCAATTGCTCCACCCGCGCCCGCCACGGCGCATTGGCTGCAGCGCCCACGCCCGGCGGCAGCGGGCCGATCTCAGCAAGCGACGAGACATTGCCGCCAATGGAGGGCACTGGATTGGCCGGATCGAAGCGATAGACTGTATCGCCGCCGTCTGTGGCTGGTTCTTCCGGCGACAAGGTGCCGTCGCCGTGCAGGTAGTACTTGGTGTATCGCGTCCGCGCCAACGGCCACTCGGCCTCGTCGCGCCAATACCCGCCGTGGAAAAGCCGGCCGCTGCTGGTGCGATAGCCCCCGCCGCCACCCATGGCAAAGATCCGTACCGGCGGTGAGTTGGCCTCGCCGTTATCGACTCCCTTGAGCGCCCAATCGAAGTAGCGCAGATGCAGGGCGCGGAAGTCGTCTAGTGCCGAGGCCTCGCCGAACTCCGCGTCGCCGGCAAAGCTCTGCTCCAGTGTTTGCGTCCCGTGCGTCCACGGCCCCATGAGCATCCGCACCGGCCCCTGCTTACGCGCCGCCAACCCTTTGTAGTTTTTGCACGTCGAGCGCGTGTACGAATCGTACCAGCCCCCGATGATCAGAGTTGGCACGTCCGGGAAGTCGTTCCAAAAGAGCGCCGGCGCATAACTAGGGTGCTGCCAGTACTCGTCGTAGTCGGCCTTGGTCAGCAGGTCTAGTGCCCACTTCTGGTAGGGAGGCACCAATTTGAGCTGGGTCTGTCCCTTGCGGAGCGGCATCCGCGTCAGCCAGTCGGCAAAGGTCGGCGCGCCCAAGTTCAGGGCCGCATCAACCGCTGGGTCAGCTTTTAGTGCGCGCTGCGTGTTAGCCGCTGAATGCCAAAACGCCCACGCCAAAAACCGCAGTTCCAGCGCCCCCCCGTGCCGCACCGAAGATTCATGCGCGTCGGCTCCGCTCATGTTGACCACCATGGCCTTGAGGTTTGTCGGCCCCAACGCCGCCATCGCCGTCTGCGTCCAACCCGACCACGAGGTCCCCCATGACCCGACCTTGCCGTTGCTCCACGGTTGCTGATCGATCCACTGCAAGGCGTCGTACCCGTCCTCGGCCTCGGGCAAAAGGAAGTTCACATCCCCCTCGGACTGGAACGTCCCTCGGCAGTCCTGATAGACGGCCACGTACCCACGCTGGGCGAAAAACCGGCCGTAACTGCCGTTGCGCTCCACGTCGCTTTTATCGTAGGGCGTGCGGTGAAAGACCGCGGGGAACTTGCCGGGTACTGGCTGCCCATCGCGGGCGGGAAAGTACAGGTCGGTCGCTAGCCGCACCCCATCGCGCATCTCCACCATTACATCGCGTTCTATTACTACATCGTAAAGGCCATCGGCCATAGCGTCATCCCTTGTTTTACTCTGTGGGTACCAGCCGCAAAAGATCGACAGGCCCCTTTGTGATCCCCCGACAATTTGGTATCATAGTAGCCCGTAAAAAAATGACGCGCAACTAACGTCTTATGGCAGAATTTCCTGCCGAATGTCTTCGTGCGCTGCGAGGTCTGCCCGCGGCGAGCGCTTCACCGAGGAAACATGTCTTCGAGCATAGAGGATCGAGAACAAAGTGAAAAAAACCGTTGACGAACTGCAGCATCAGATCCAACTCATGCAGGCCATTTTTGACAGCATCAGCGACGGCGTGATAGTCGCTGATGAGCATGGTAGCCTCACCTTTAATCCAAGTGCGGAACGCATTATCGGAGGGCGTATAGATGCGGTGCCCGAACGATGGACGGAAGAATACAGCATATTCTACCCCGATAAAGTCACGCCCATTCCAACCGAGGAAATGCCGCTGGTGCGCGCCCTGCGCGGAGAGGTGACCGATGAGATGGAGATGTTCATCCGCACTGCGGCCAAGCCGGAGGGCGTCTATATCAGCGCCAGCGGCAGGCCCATTAGGTTATCTGGCACCGCTCGCGGCGGGGTCACCGTTTTTCGCGATGTGACGGAGCGAGTGCGGGCCGAAGAAGCCTTGGCTCAGGCCTTCGCGCAAGGCCGCCTGGAGGTCATGGATACGATCCTGCACAACATCGGCAATGCCATTACCAGCGTGGCCATCGGCATTGGAACCCTGAAAGAAGAGTTGGGGAACAATCCGCTGATCGAACGCTTATCGGCTTTGTCAGAGACCGTCGAGGAGCATGCGGAGGATTGGGGCGACTACGTCCAGCACGACCCGCAAGGCCAACAGGTGCGGCCGTTTATGCTGGCTCTTTCAGACGACTTCGTCGAGCAGAATCGGGAATTGGTCCGTACAGTTGAACGCGTCAACAGCCAAACGAACCACATCGTGGACATCGTCCGCGCGCAACGGGGCTTTGCCAGCAAAGCCATGACCAGCAAAGACGTCAACTTGAATCAGGCCATCTCCAGCGCCCTGAAAATCATGCAAGACTCGTTTGCCAGCAGACGCATCCAGACGCATGTGGACTGCGGCAACGCGCCCGCAGAGATTCGCATTCAGGAGACCCAGTTTAATCAGATGTTGGTCAATCTGCTCAAGAATGCGATGGAAGCTATTGATGAGTTGAAGCGATCCGGCGGGCTCAAGGGACCGCCTCGCATTGAGATCAGGGCCTGTATCCAACAGGATTTTCTCGTCCTCGAGGTGCAGGACAACGGCATTGGCATCGATCAGAAAAACCTCAAAACGATCTTTGGGGCGGGTTATACAACAAAGCGAGAAGGAAGCGGGCTGGGGCTCCATTCGGCGGCCAATTTTGTCACCGGCTCCGGGGGAAAAATTCAACCCTTGAGCGACGGCTATGGCACGGGCACCACCATGCGCGTCACGCTGCGGCTCAATTCTGCCGATCGCGATGGGGATATCATGGTGGAAACCTCTGCGTGACGGCGTCTGCGCGTTCTATTGCTGCGAACCTCCAACCAATCCATTTCGAACTCGTCCCTCTGATCGAGTAACTATAAAGGCGGCTTCATGGAATCAAACAGCTCTTGGAACTACCGCGTGCTGATCGTTGATGACCAAGAGGAAATTCACAACGACTTTGCAGAGATGTTGACCCCCGGCCTCACCAAAAGGGCAACGGATGAGCTGGCGGCAGCTTTTGTCTCGCAGGGCGATAAACCCGTTCTGCCGCAGTTTGAACTTTCCCATGCGACAAGTGGGGAGGAAGCCTGCGCAATGGTCAAAGCAGGCCAAGAATCGAACCATCCCTTTGCGCTGGCCTACATTGACATCAGAATGCCCCCGGGTCCTGACGGCATTGAAACAGTGCGCCAGATTCGGCAATTCGAGCAGGATATCGAAATCGTCATCATGACCGCATACTCCGATAAGACGCTGCCCGAGATTGTCAACGACATGGAGTTGCTGCACAAATTGCTCTATATCCGCAAGCCGTTTTCGCGCGAGGAGATTCAGCAGATCACGCTTTCGCTTGTCGGGAAGTGGAACATCGAACAGGAGTTGGCAAAGCACCAGCGGCAACTTGAAGCCAGTAATCGGCAACTTGAAGATAGTAACCAAAGACTCCAGGCCGTGCTTGACGCGACAGGAGATGCCATCGGCATGTTCGATGCCGAGGGACGCCTGCAGGTGGCGAATCAGGGGTATGAGAAGCTCCTTGACTCCACGGAAGGCGAGTTGAAGCAAATGCCGCCAAGTGATCTCAGGGAACGCATCAGGGCACGCCTTCGGCCTCCCGTTCTGCCTGAATGGGGGCGCGGGCTGTTTTCGGACCGCACGGGCGACTTGGAGGAAGAAGTAATCGCAGCCGGCGTCTCAGACCCCAGGCTCTTTTATCGCTCGACAGCGCCCGTACGCAACAGTCAACAAAACCTCATGGGCCATATTGTCATGTACCGGAACGTGTCCAAGGAGGTTGAGAGCGAGCAGATGAAAGCCGAGGTCTTGCGCTTGCGCGCCGAACTCGGAACGACGTACGCCTTTGACGGCATGGTGGGAAAAAGCAAAAACATGCAGGAGGTCTATGCGCTGATGCAGCGGGCGGCTGAAAGCGATATTACGGTGCTGATTCAAGGCGAAAGCGGCACCGGTAAAGAGCTAGTCGCCAAGTTGATTCACTATAACAGCGCGAGAAAGGCAGGCCCCTTTGTCGCCGTCAATTGCGCTGCTATTCCCGAGACGCTGATCGAAAGCGAGCTTTTCGGACACGAACGCGGAGCTTTTACGGGGGCGTCCATGCGGCGCATTGGGCAGTTCGAGCGCGCCGAGGGCGGCACTGTTTTGCTCGACGAAATCGGCGACATGCCCATCGCGCTGCAAGCCAAGTTGTTGCGCGTCCTAGAAGAGCGAGAAATCCAGCGAGTGGGTGGAACATCGACGATTCCCATTGACATCCGCGTGATTGCGGCGACCAACCAGGACCTGGAAAGCGCGGTAAAAGACGGTGGGTTCCGCGCGGACCTGTTCTATCGCCTAGCCGCTTTTCCCCTCATCATCCCACCCCTCAGAGAACACCGCGAGGATATTCCCCTGTTGGTGGCCCATTTTCTGCAAGGTTATGCCGAACGCACCAACGAAACCATGCGCGGGATTTCCCCGGCGGCGCTGCAAACATTGCTCGCGTATGACTGGCCAGGCAACGTGCGCGAGTTCAGAAATGCCATTGAACGCGCCCTGTTGCTGGAGACCACGGACAGACTGCAAGTCAGCAACCTCCCTCCCCAACTCTCCGCCGTGGTTCCATCTCCAACAGACCCCGAAGATCCTGCTCAATCCCCCCTTTCGCTGCAGGAAGCTGAGCGGCAAGCCGTTGTCCACGCCCTTGAAGCCTCGGATTGGAATATCTCCAAGGCAGCTCAAGTGCTGAATATTAATCGCGTAACCTTGTACCGGAAGTTGAGAAAATACAACCTGTTGGCGGAGAAGTGAATAACCGACCGGGCAACGACCAAGCCAACCTCTAGGCCAATACCTCGTAGTTCCGAATTGACTGTTGCAACTGTTGCGATATGAAACAGTTGCCACTGCAAATTCCGCAACCCACGCCATAAATAACGCGATTTCAGATAGTTAGCCGCCTCTCCTTTTCATTCTGCGCCTTTCGAATTGTTTCATTCTGAATCATTTCGGAAATCCCCCATCCTTCCGCATCAATTCTCCTAACACCCTTTATATAAATGACTTAGTCCATCCGCTAAAGGTTTGGCACGGTTTGTGCATAAGCATTGGCTGAGAGGGCGTTTTTCATCCTAGCTGGCAATGAAGAGAAGGAGACCGGTCATGATAACTGTGCTGATTGACGACCTTGATAAGCGGGTGGTGGCAAATGCTGAGGTAGGGGCCGCACAACAGCGGACGACAAACGGTTTCGGTCGCAGGATGCCGAATATCAAGCGATGGATTCGACACGGGCAACAACGCGGCCATGCGTCGGCCAAACCGCAAGGCGTCGCTCGGCGGACTGGAGCGATTCTGCTGGCCACCGCCACCGCGCTCGTTGGTGCCGTAGTTGCCCCTGCGCAAGAGTACGACCCGCCCGTTACCACGCTCGTGCAGAATACGGGCCAATCTTCAGGCAGAATCGTGTCTCTGAGCGCACATCAGGACGGGCTGTATCAGGGATTCAGGCCACTGTTGCAGGCCATGATCTCAGCGGCGCAGGTGAAGTCGCCGCGCAGGATCGCTTCAAGGCGCAGTCGGAATGGGGCCGCGGTGAGGTGACGGAGGTCCAGTTCGGACCACAATTGCTGACGATGCGCGATCTAGTGACAGGAAGCGCGTTTACCATGAGTAGTGAGACAGTCGGTGGCCTTGGCACCCTTTGGGGCCGTGGGGGGTATTCGGGTTTTGGCGGGAGTGCTAACGGTCTATCGCTCGATGGCGGAGTGACGACGGGGATGTTCGGGGCTTCCGCTGTCTCACAGCAGGGGGGACGGGAACTGGCATTCGGCGGACCGTGGCGCAGGCCGCATGGCGTCCTCGGGTGGTGTGGCGGCGTTGCTGGGGCGCGAAACGCTGGCGGGAGTGGCGGCGAACGACGCGGCTGCGTCCGTTGGTCGCCTCGACGCAGAGGCGGCCTACGGGCTAGCGGTGTTCGGCGGTCGGGCCACGGGGACGCCCTACCTATGGGTTGGGCAGTCTGAGGTCTTCCGCGAGGTGCGCATGGGCTATCGGCTGGAGTTGCTGCACTGGGAAGGGCTGGAATTGGGCATTGAGGGGACGCAGCGCGAGAGCACGGTTGGCAACATGGCACCGGAGCACGAGGTCATGCTGCGCTTGGCGCTGCAGTGAAGGGCGACATGCGTGCATGTGCTCGTGCTCGACGGGGTCTTCGTCAGTGGGGACGAAGACCCCGTCCGCAGGATTGGGACCTGCGGAAGATCCCATCCAACCTACCTGCCAGCTTGGCCAGGTCCCTTTAGGCCAAAACCTCTCAGTTCCGAATCGACTGTTGCAACTGTTGCAATATTAAACAGTTGCCGCTGCAAATTCCGCCAACCGCGCCATAAGTAACGCGATTTCAGATAGTTAGCCGCCTCTCTTTTTCATTCCGCGTCTTGCAGATTGTTTCATTCTGCATCATTTCGGCAACCTCCCATTCTCCCGCGTCAATCTTCCTAACATCCTTTATACAAAGGACTTAACCCATTCTATAAAAGCTTGGCACGGTTTATGCATAAGCATTGGCTGAGAGGAGTTTTTCATCCTAGCTGGCAATGCAAGAGAAGGAGATCGGTCATGATAACTGTGCTGATTGACGACCTTGACAAGCGGGTGGTGGCAGATGCTGAGGCAGGGGACTCACAACGGCGGGCGACAAGCCGTCGCGGCCTCAGGGGGTTGAATATCAGGCGCCGGGTTCGACTATGGCAACGGCAAGACCATGTGTCCGCCAAACCCCAGGGTGGCTGGCGCCGGACTGGAGTGGTGTTTTTGGCCGTGGCTACTGCCCTTGCCGTCGCCGTGCCTGCACGCGCTGAATACAATCCGCCGATTACCACACTCGTGACGAATATGCTGCAATCTTCAGGATCAGACAGAATCGTAACTCTGTGTGAGAGTCAGGACGGACTGTATCAGGAGTTTAGAACCGGCCCGAAGCAGGGCGGGTATGAATTGACGGATATTTCTCTACATGTGCGAGATGCGAATGAGAGCCGGTACACGACGATAAACGCTGGCCTCTACCACCGCGACGGATACCTTATCACCAAGGTCGCTGATCTCACCAGAAGTCGCTTGGACGACTTTGGGCGCAATGAGTGGCAGGCACCTGAGAACACCTATTTAGAGCCGGACGCGGATTACTACTTTCTTCTTAATTGCGGTGCAGGTTACGCAAACGACAACGTCGCTCAATTCACTACGACCTACAGCTTCAAGGAAGATCCAGAGGCCAGAGAGGGATGGGCCCTCCACAATTATCTCGGCTGGCGGAGCACTGGCGGTACCAAGTGGGAAAGAGATCCTAACAAGACTCTCAGGATACGGGTCAAGGGACGTCCCAGTCCGGACCGCGCCTACAAGACCGAGATCATATCGACACCGGTCGACGGGCGCACTTACCGCTATGGCGAGAACATTGACATCGCCCTGACGTTCAACACGGACGTGTACGTGCCCGAGGACGACTCTTACATTGTCCTTCGGGTTGGCGATGTTGCCGACGGCCCTAACTCCCGCGTGGCAGAATACCTGTCCGGCTCCGACACGAACCGGTTAGTATACCGCTATCAGGTGGAAATTGACGATGCCGACGCGAACGGCATTAGCGTCGACGGGGGAGGCCCGGACACCGGATTCGTCGGGTGGGTGCCCACGATCGTCGTCAGTTCCGGCTTGTTGCCCGTAGAGCGCTATTTCCCCGGCGTGGCGGATGACCCTAGCCACAAAGTGGACGGATCGCTTCAAGGCGCAATCGGAATGGGTCTGCGGCGAGGCGACGGAGGACCAGTTCGGACCACAGTCGCTGACGATGCGAGACCTAATGACAGAAAGCGCGTTTACCATGAGTAGTGAGACAGTCGGTGGCCTTGGCACCCTCTGGGCCGTGGGCCGTGGGCCGTGGGATTCGATGGGGGTGGCAACGGTCTGTCGCTCGATGGCGGAGTGATGGTGGGATGTTGGGTGCTGATTACGCCATTGGGTGCTGGGTGCTGGGGCTGCCACTGTCTCACCTATCTGCCAGCTTGGCCAGGCCCCTTGTATGGCCGGCCGAACGGCAAGCCAAACGGCTCTTCATACGGCCGGAATGGCACCATATCGGCAATCTCCTGAAGCTGGGCGAGGACATCCGCCGGCAGCGGCCCCGCTTCAACCGCGCGCACATTCTGTTCAACCTCCTCCACGGACCGCGCTCCCATCAAGACCGTGGAGATTTGCGGGGTTGCCACCATCATGCGGAGCGCGGCCTCCGGCAGCGACAGTCCGATTTCATCCAGAAAAGCGTAAAGCCGCTGAAACTGTTGCTGTCGCGGCGGACTCAGCCACGGTGCCCCTGTCTCTATTTCGGGATAGCGTTGCGATAGGGCACCCTGTTGCAGCGGCGAGCCAATGATAACGCCCATGTTCTGTCGCTTGGCTTCAGGGAAGATGGCGATGGTCGCTTCCCGCCAGAGCAAGCTGTAGTTGAACGCTGTCAAGACTACATCGTAGTTGCCCGTTGCCATGATGAGCGGCAGCTGATAAGCGGTGGTGCCGCCGAGTCCGGTGAAGCGGATGATGTTCTCCGCCTTCAATTCTTCCAACAGCTCACAGACGGGTCCGTGGAAACGGTCGTAGTCCGTCCACCAATCGTACTGACCGGGACGGTCCGGCTCGTGTACCAACAGGACATCGATGTAATCGCGTTTGAGTAACCGAAGGCTTTCATCGACCGACTGCCGCAAGAGATCTTTATCTTGTGGATTAAACGGCTGCGGCCGGCCGCCGAGTTTCGTCGCGAGGAAGTACGGCTGCGTCACACCTGCGAGCGCGATGCCCAAAACCTCTTCACTGTCGCGGTAGTTGGGCGCTGTATCCACATAATTTACACCGAGTTCAAGTGCTCGGTGGACGGCGCGGCACGCCTCATCACGCCCACGGGCACCCGCACTGGAGACGTATAGTCCCCCCATTCCCAGCACACTGACTTCAAGTCCCGTGCGGCCAAGCGTTCGCTTTTCCATATTTGTTGCTTTCCTTACCTCCAACCTCATTTAAGGCCGCGATTTACCGCCTTGCTCCGAACTCTCCCCTATGGGTCAAATACTTGGCCATCTCTTCAAAAAGGACCAGTTGTTCAGAGGGGTCTTGTGTATATAGAACCTCTCCTTGGACTTTGATCACGTCAGCTACGTAGTCGTCAATATGTCTTTCAATATCGGAAAGAAATGTCTCTTCCTTGTCTCGGTTCCACAGACGGTGAGCTTCGCATAGGAAGCGTCCCATGAGAATCACCTTCGCATCTCCGAGTGAGACGGATATATTAGCCGATTTGAGGGCGCGAATTTGGTCCTCTGCACTGCGGAGAACATGAGTAATGTCGACGTCGGCAACGTGATGGGCAGCCCCGTTATCTTCCTTGCCACAGACGAGTATCAAGTCCAAATGTATCGGCGTCTTTGCCTGTTTCAGAGGCGTGGAAACGGACATCTCAGCCTTAATCGGATAAGCCTGTTTGCACACGAATCCGGCATGTCGGATAGCTCTGTGGACACATGTCCACCCTTCGTGTCGAGCATGGTGATAGGAGAACACGAGAAGCCCGGTATGCTTGAGAACGCGGTGGCATTCGGTGAACACGGCTGTCAGTTTGTTGGCGAAGAGTACAGAACTAGTATCTTGGACTTCGTCTTTCCGTCTCGTCGTTTCGGCTTTGGAATAATCCAAAAGCTGGTTCAGCCAGTAAAAGAAAAAATCGGCGAGCTGGGAGTAGTGAACATTATCGAAGAATGGGGGATCGGTTACAACGATGTCCACACTGCGGTCTGGAATACTAGTACGACTGGAATCGCCTTGAGTGAGGTAAACCGCATCGTTCCCATTCTTGGACAAGGCAAACTCGTTGGACACCGGAATGGCGAGAGGCCGATTAATTCCTCCAACTTTACTGCTCTTCCCAGGTGTCACGTAGAGCTCTGTTGGATCAGCCTTGTAGGCAAGCGCATTTAGGATGCGAGAGCGGAACAAGGTGGAAAACGATCCAGACGACTTACTCGTCCCCCAGATATTTGCTTCGATTGGCATCACTTCGGGCTTGAGGACATGGTGTGAAAACATGTGTCGCACGGCCCCTGTACCCTCCCCCTTGAAAGATGCAAATAGATTGTTGAACTCAAGCACTCCAGAGAACAGACAGGCAAAGAGGAGTCTATGATCGGCGTGGTCAATCTGACGAATGGCCTCCCGCAGGTGGTGGATGCAAAGGAGCTGCCTATCGGAAAACAGTTCGTGCCAGAAGCGATAGTTGTGCTTCAAAATCTGGTTTGTATTGTAACCCGGCGTGATTTCAATCTGAGGGAAGGAGGATCTGATGGAAGTAAACTCTTGTTCTATGTGCCTTGCAAGGGCATCATCGAAAGCATTTATAGAAGCGTATCGTTTTTGCCCATCCGTGGTGAGGATCATCTTGGCGTACCGGCGATAGCCAAGAGGCCCACGCATTGATTTCATCCGCTCAACAAGCCGGAATGTATGGCCGCATTTATCGCATTCGACTTTCGCCCCTTTGATATTGCCTTGTTGTGGGTTGTACGTCGTGTCACAATCCGAGCACTTTACGTAATCGGCATCGTAGAGCGTTGCGTTAACGGCACCGCAACTAGGGCAGAGTGCACGGGCACTAGAGTCTTTACGCGGGACGGCGTTCTTTGAGAAAATGCGAGATTTAAAGAGGTCGATCTGTTCACCGCATTGTGGACATGACACGACCTTGACGAGAAAGTAGTACAGTACGGTTGCCCTACTACCTTCTTCTGTACGCGTCTCGAAGTAGTTCAATAGTTTGGGGCCGATCGTGTGCTCAAGGAGTTCTTATACTTGTCATCGCGGATAATCAAGTCCGTACAGGAGACTCTTCGTATCGCAATAGATGGAAGGTCGTGTTGTTTCACGATTAGAAGGTGGCGTAAATAAAAAAAGCTCAGCTTGTAGTTGAGTGGATTCGGATAGGTGTACATCTTGCGATGGCGGACGGAGCCTTCTCCGTATGGACCATGGTTATACTCGCTTTGATTTGCATACTTCGCATCCTTGTGAAGATCAAAATCGTAGTTGAGGAAGTCTCCGTCCATCAGGATTGTTGTGACCATCGAAGAACTATTGGGACTGAGAAGTGCAAAAAAATAAAAGCAAGGCACTTCGACAGTGTTCTCGCCGACCTTCACAAGGGCTTTCCCACAGGGGAGACAGCTATTGTAGTCGATGGTAAGACCTCGTGGGTCTTTGCCGGCCTCCTTTTGGATGAGCTTTTTGACCTCGAGACCGAGTAGTGAGTTGGTTGTCTTGCATCTCAACACGAGATCCGGAGTAGTCAGTTTCCCCGAGTGGAACACTTCGATATCAGGAAGTGCGTCTCTGATTGTATCCGCAACCCAGCAGTCAAATGGATCGTCTTGGACTGTGCCGACCAAGGCAGGTGCCCGAAGAGAAATTGGGATTTCGCCTTGAGTGATCTTCGCAGAGAGTGCGTTGTAAACTTGCTCGATAATTTGGATGTGGTTCATCTATCTTTGTCCTTGCCCATGGATGCTAAAGGGCTGTAATGCATTGCGAAGGGGACTGTCGGCATCTAACCGCTCTACTCCATTGGCACCAGCCGCAAAATCCGCCCTGGGTCTTCCACTGCGAGATAGATTGCGCCGTCCGGCCCGGTCTGCACGTCGCGCATCCGCGACTGGCCTTGGTACACGATCTCCTCGTGTACCACTTCTGTGCCAGCCAATCGCATCCGGTGCAGGCGGTTGAAGCGCAGCGAGGTTACCAGCAGGTCGTTTTGCCAGTTGCCGAAGCGCTCCCCGGTGTAAAAGTCAATGCCGCAGACGGCTATTGACGGCACCCAATAGGTCTGCGGCTGCTCCATGCCCTCAGCGTGGGTTTGGTCGGTAATGGGCGTGCCGTTGTAGTTTAGGCCATAGGTGATGGCCGGCCAGCCGTAGTTTAGGCCGCGGCGCACATGATTGAGTTCGTCGCCGCCCTTGGGGCCGTGCTCGGCCGCCCACAATTGGTCGGTCTCCGGGTGCATGGCCATTCCTTGGGGGTTGCGGTGGCCGTAGGACCAAATCGACGCAATGGCTCCGTTGCGCCCGACGAAAGGGTTGTCGGAGGGGACGCCGCCGCCGTCGTGCAAGCGGTGGATTTTGCCGTTGGGCAGCTTCACGTTCTGGGCGAGGGGCCGCTGGCCGCGGTCGCCGATCGCCAAGTACAGGTAGCCTTCGCGGTCGAAGACGATGCGCGAGCCGTAGTGATGGGAGTGCCGAGTGTAGAACTGATCCGGGACGCGATAAACCACTTCCACATCGACCAACTCTTCGTCTTGCAGTCGTCCGCGGCTGATGGCCGTATAGCTCAACATGCCACCTAGCGGCCCGGGCAGCGGATCCGAGTAACTGAGGTAAATCCAGCCGGTCTCCGCGTACTGGGGGTGCAAGGCCACGTCCATCAGCCCACCCTGTCCCTTGGCGCGCACCTTGGGCACGCCGTCGAGGGGCGGCGAGACCGCGCCGTCAGTGCCGACGATGCGCAGCCGTCCCTCGCGCTCGGTGACCAACAAGCGTCCATCGGACAGAAAAGCAAGGCCCCACGGCACGCCCAAGCCGCTGGCGAAGGTCTCGATGCGAAAGGTGTGTTCCTCGGATTGGACGAGCTGTTGGGCCGCGGCATTCCCTGCAACAGCGAGGATGCAAACTAGGAAGACGCTGTATCGCATGTCTTTTTTTAAAACCTTTGGTGGATAGCTATCCCATAAATGCCAGCGCCCTGTATCCGCAGCGGCGGCAAGGCAGGGGAGCTGGTAGGGGTTAATGGGATTGCGTGCGCTCGGCCTCCCGCATCAGGCGCACCAATGCGTCGATTTGGGCTGCGTCCATCACTGCGCCAAACCCGGGCATGCCGTCCTCGGGAATCCCCACGGCAATGCTCGCGAAGATGGCCGCGTCGCTTGCGCCGAAATCCCAGCGGCCGTCGATCAGGCTGCTAGCCATGCCCCCGTCCATGGCGGGTCCGTGGCAGTCAGCACAGTAGTGGGCATAGTGGGCTGTCGCGGTGGCCGTGACCGGCGGCTTTGCTTGCGGGGGCCGGCGGTCCCAACCGCCGCAGCAAACCATGCTCAGGGACAGGCTCCAAAGGAGTGCGCGCCGCCATGCGCTAGCCGTCATGCGGGATGTTAGAGTACTTGCACCACCTCGCGCACTCCCTGCACTAGCGCATCGATGTGGTGGGTCTCGGTCGCCAGCGACACGTTGCCGCCCGTTCGCGTGTACAGCCTCTTGTTGAGTAGGGCGAAGAACAACCAGCGGTGCATCTGCGCGTCGTCTTGCGCTGCTTGGCGGAAATTGCGCGGCGGCTGTTCGAGGAAATACAGCCGAAATATGGACCCGGCCACGACCACCTGCACGACGGTCCCGACCTCGCCAAACGCAGCCTGCAACCCCTCAGCCGCCCGCTGCGCCAGCCCTTCCATCTGCTCGTAAGCCTCGGGGGTCAGCGCCTGGAGGGTCTGCAAGCCAGCGGCTAGGGCGATGGGGTTAGCGTTGAAGGTCCCGGACTGTTGGATCGGCGGTCCGTCGGCTGGGTCGTATAGGGCCATGGCGTCGGCACGGCCGCCGAAAGCTGCGCCGGGCGTCCCACCGGCGATTACCTTGCCCAAACAGACCAGATCGGGCCGCACTTGGTAGGCTGTGTGCGTCCCACCTGGGCCGAAGCGGAAGCTGACGATTTCGTCGAAGATCAGCAGGGCACCGGCGCGGGTGGTCGCGTCGCGCAGGCTCGACAAAAAACCGGCCTCTGGCAGCGCCAGCCCGGCGGCCGTGGAAAGCGGATCTACGATTACGGCTGCTAGCTCGTGGGCGTAGTCGCCGATGATCTCGGCGCAGGCCGCTGTGTCGTTGAACGGCAGCACGACCACCTCGTCGAGGGTGTGGGCCATCAGCCCGGCCGACGAGGCCACGCCCTGCGGCTTGTTAGCCGGCCCCAGTTCCGGCCCCAGCGGTGGCAAATAACTCACCAGCGCGCTGTCGTCTATCCCGTGATAGGCCCCCTCGAACTTGGCGATCTTGGTGCGCCCGGTATGCGCCCGCGCCACGCGCAGGGCGTTGAGCACGGCCTCGGTTCCCGAGGAGCAAAAGCGCACTTTTTCCAGCACGGGCATGCGTGCGCGGAGCAGTTCGGCCATCTCCACTTCGAGGGCGAGGGGCCGCGAAAACCCGGTGCCACGGACGATTTGTTCCTGTAGGGCGGCGACGATGGCGGGATGGGCGTGGCCCAAGGGTAGGGCCGTGTTGTTGTTGACGAAGTCGATCAGGCGATGGCCGTCGATGTCGTAGAGATAGGCCCCCTCGCCGCGGTCGGCGTATAGGGGAAAAGGGTCAATGTGGACGCCGGTGCGGGTGTTGCCGCCCGGCAGCGATTGCTTGGCCCGCGCAAACATTGCGAGCGAGCGGGGATTGCGCGCTGCGTACGCAGCGATTTCCTCGTCGAGCAAAGCCTTGATTTCTCGTGCCATGATTCATCCTTGCCGTGAAGGGCCGCGAATTTCGCTGTGCGAGGGAAGGGGCTTCTATAGAGAGTGGTGGTCGGGGTGGTCGGATTCGAACCGACGACATCCTGCTCCCAAAGCAGGTGCGCTAACCGGGCTGCGCCACACCCCGACTCGTTAGAAAAAAATAGAGATAGCCATGAAGGATGGCAACAACGGCTCAGGGGCGGTGGGCGTTGATGGCGTCGCGCAGGGTGAGGGTTGCCTGCCGGGCCGCGGCCGCGAAATCGCTGCCTTGGGAGGCGTAGAGGATGCCGCGCGAGGAATTGATGAGGATACCCGCGCCGCGAGCGTCGCAGCCGTTTTTGACCGCCGCTGCAATATCGCCGCCCTGAGCGCCGATTCCGGGGAGGAGCAAGGGCATGTCGGGGGCCAGTTGGCGGACGCGGGCCAAGTGCGTGGGTTGGGTCGCCCCGACGACGAGTCCGATGTTGTTGGCCGCGTTCCAAGCGCGTGCCTTGGCGACGACCTGCTCGTAGAGCGGCCGGTCGCCTAGATGCTTTTTCTGAAAATCGTCGGCTCCTGGGTTGGAGGTCAGGCAGACGAGAAAGGTGGTGCGGTCTTTGAACGCGGCGAAGGGCGCGACGCAGTCGTGGCCCAAATAGGGAGTCACCGTCAGCGCGTCGCAGCCGAGGACCTCGTAGAAGGTGCGGGCGTATTGCTCGGCGGTGTTGCCCATGTCGCCGACCTTGGCGTCAATGAGCACCGGGATGTCCGCGGGGATGTGGTCGAGGGTGCGTTTGAGCGTGGCAAAGCCGCCCGCGCCGAGGGCGCTGTAGAAAGCGAAGTTGGGCTTGTAGCAGCAGATGAGGTCGCAGGTGGCGTCGATGATCTGCTGATTGAAGTAGAGGACAGGATCGGCTTTGGCGCGGACGCTGGCGGGCAGTTGAGCGGGATCGGTATCCAGCCCGACGCAGACCAGCGAGTTATTCCGGCGAGTCGCTTGCTTCCATTTCTCCGTAAAGCTCAAACTCATATTCCATTCCTTCTAACGTAATAGTAGAATCAGTATAGGTGGAATCGAAGGCCGCATAAGTGGAATCAAAGGCTGCTGGCTCGGGGCCGAGGAGGAAGGTCACCCGACCTTGGCGCAAGAAGTCGCCGACCTCGTCGGCTTGCAGCACTTGTGCGGCATCGAAGTTGTCGAGGATGGCGTCGCCCGAGTAGCGGCCGGCCGTGCCCGTGGCCTTGACGACGAAAGGGTGGGCCTCCTCCCCGCCGAGCCGTTCGCTTGTGTAGGCGCGGTCGATGTCGTCGTCGTAGCCGGCGACTCCGTAGTCCGTGGCGAGACTGCGGTCCACGGTAGCTGCGCCGTGAATCACGTGCCCATCCGCGCTGATTACCCGCGGCGCTATGCTCGGTTGCAGACCGAGCCCGCGAACATCGACTAGCAGACCCGTGTAGGGTGCCTCGGGCACGAAAAACACGAGTTCGTCTGCCGCGAGGGAATCGGGGATGGCTGGCGTCGTTAGCGAATCGGAGGTAGCTGGCACTGCGAGGGAATCGGCGACGATTGGCATTGTAAGGGAGTCGGTGGTAGCCGGTGTCGTTATCGAATCGGGGGTAGCTGGTACTGCGGGGGAGGCGTCGAAGCGGCTCAGGTCGTATGATCTTGGATCTATAGGCTCAACTTGGGGCAGCACCGCAGCCGCGAAATCACCTAGCAGGGGCAGCCACACGGCGATGCGGTAGCGTCCTTGGTCCTCGCTTTGCGAGCCAATGGCCGCGCGGGCGAGTTCTTGAAAGTCGCGATCGGGGTCAGCGTCTCGCAGTTGGGTATCGGCGTTGAGGCGGACTTGGCCGATTAGTTCGCGCATGCTGTGGAACGCCGCGTCCCGGGCATTGCGCAATCCGTGGAGCCGCTGCTGCACGGGGTCGGAGATAGCCGCGGGCGCGGTGCCGTCGCCATGGGCAAAGAGCGCGTGTTGCGTCCAGTCGATATAGCCTTCGGCTAGCTGCGAGACCAGAGGCTCGATCGCATAGCGCTCGGGCTGTTGGGCAGGAAGCCGCGCGGCAGTCAGCACTAGCGCGGCGATCAGAGGGAACATATAGCTCTCCAAAGAAAGAAAAATCACCCGGAGCCGCTGGGCCCCGGGTGTGGGAGGAGTGAGTCTATAAGCCGAGTTCTGTCCATGCACCTGAAGAGCACTGTGCGGGCATTCATCTGGGGCGGCGGTTGCCCGGCCGCCTCGGTGCGGCCTACCCGGGAATATAGCGAGGCGGACCACCTCTTTTCCCCTATTTAGCCTTGCTCCGAATGAGGTTTACCCTGCCACCTGCGTCACCGCAGGTGCGGTGAGCTCTTACCTCACCTTTTCAACCTTACCCAGCAAACTGGGCGGTGTGTTTTCTGTGGCACTGTCTGTGGGGTCGCCCCCCCTGGGCGTTACCCAGCATCCTGTCCTGTGGAGCTCGGACTTTCCTCACCAGCGGCCGCTAGGGGCCGCTAGCGCGCCCGCCCGACTTACTCCTCCCACAAAGTCAAACCGACTGCTCATCCCAGACCATGATGGTGCCGCAGCTCTCGCAGTAGATGACGCGCCCGCCGATGCGAATCTCGTTGCGAATTTGGGCAGGCATCTGGTGGAAGCAAGCGCCGCAAGCATCCTTGCGCACGGCCGCGACGCGAATCCCGCGCCGCCCCCTCTTGCGTTCGTACGTTCGCATCAATTGGGTGTCGATGTCCTCGATGCCCTTGGCGACCATCCGCCGGCTCGCTGCGACTTCGTCGATTTGCTCCTGCATGGTGCCGAGCTGGCCTTCGAGTTCGTCAATGCGCTCTTGCTCGGCCTCGCGGACTTCTTCAAAAGCGCCTTGTTCTTCGGCGATCTGCTCCTGAATTCGCTCTAGGCCCTCAAAGGCTTTGAGCAACTGCGTCTCGTGCTCGGCAATGTCCTTTTTGCAAATCTCGATCTCGAGTTGGAGAGAATCGTATTCCTTGTTGGTGGTCACCACGGCAAAGCGCCCCTCGCGCTCGCGCAGGGAGGCTTTGCCACTTTCGATCTCGCGCTCGCAGTGCCGCTGCTGCTTTTCGAACTCCGCGCTCTGGGCCTCTAGGTCGGACAAGACGGCCCGCGCTTTTGCTATCCTGCTGCGACGCAGGTCGATTTCAGCGGGATATTTGTCTTTGGCTTCTTCGAGCTCGAAGAGCTTTTTATCGACTTCTTGGAGCTTCAACAGTTGCAGCAAACCCTCTTTCATGCGGCCTCTTGTTTCCTGTAGCACCGGCCAAAGAAAAAGAGCGCATCTGAGATGCACTCTAATGGCTCGTATGAGCTTCTGCTGGTGAACAAACACCCTGTGTGGCAAGCAAACCCAGTATGTCGCGTCATCAGCAGCTTGTGGTTATCGGTTGCGGTAGTGAATCACATTTAATTACGAGTATTTGGATACGGTGGTCAAGAGAGGAGCACCCGCGCCGCCTGCGCGACGTGCCCGGGGGTCAGACCGTATTTTTGCAGCAGATCCTCGTTGGGCGCGGATTCGCCGAATACGTCGCGGATGCCGACGCGCCGCATGGGCGTGGGGCACCGCTCGCCCAGCACCTCGGCGACCGCGCCGCCCAAGCCGCCGATGATCGTGTGGTCTTCGGCCGTTACGACGCGGCCCGTCTGCTCGGCCGCGGCGACAATGGCGTCTGCGTCGAGTGGCTTGAGGGTCGGCACGTGCAGGACGAGCGCCGAGATCCCCTCGTGCGCCAATTCGTCGGCCGCGGCGAGGCAGCGCGGGGTTTGGGCTCCCGTGGATATGAGGGCGACGTCCGTGCCCTCGCGCACGGTAAAGGCGCGGCCCAGTTCAAACTCGTAGTCCGCTGGAAAGATGACTGGCTCCGGGTCGCGCGTCATGCGTACGTACACGGGGCCGGGCAGGTCGTTGGCCACCAGCATACAGGCGCGGACCTCTACGGCGTCGGCCGGAGCTAAAACGGTCATATTCGGCATGGCCCGCATGACGGAGATGTCGGCGACTTCTTGATGGGTTTTGCCGGTTTTGCCGGTCAACAGGCCCGAGTAGGCGCCGCAGAGCTTGACCGGTAGGTTGGGCTGGGCGACGACGATGCGGAGTTGATCGAGATCGCGGTTGACGATGAAACAGGCGAAACTGCTCAGCCACGGCACGAGGCCGCAGGTGGCCATGCCGGCGGCGACACCCATCATGTTTTGCTCGGCAATGCCCATTTCGAGGAAGCGGTCGGGCCGCTCGCGGGAGACTTTGTCGGCCTTGGTCGAGTTGGCCAAGTCGCCGTCGAGCACGTACACGCGCGAATCGCGGTCAATGAGTTCGATGAGCGCGTCACCAAAAGCGTCGCGCTGGGCCAGCATCTCGCCAGTGGTGGACAGGTTCACAGCGCGGCCTCCTGCGCGGTGAGTTCGTCTTGCGCTTGTTTGAGGTCTTGGTCGGTCACCGGTTTGGAGTGCCAGTTGAAGTCGTTTTCCATGTAGGAGATCCCTTTGCCCTTGACCGTGCGGGCGACGATGATGGTGGGTTGACCGCGGTGTGCTTTGGCCGCGGCAAAGGCCGAGAAAATGGCGGGAAAGTCGTGGCCGTCGGTCTCGATGGCGTTCCAGCCAAAGGCGCGCCAGCGGCTGAGTGGATTTTCCTGCGCTGCCAAGCGGTCAAGCGTGTCGTAGCCCCTTTCGGTGGCCCAGCCGTATTGCTGGAGGCCGTTCCAGTCGAGGATGGCGGTGAGATTGTCGAGGCCGTAGCGCGCCGCGACAAAGGCCGCTTCCCATATCTGCCCCTCCTGAGAGTCGCCGTCGCCGATCATCACCCAAGTGCGAAAGTCCTGCTCCTGCAGACGGGCGGCGAGGGCCATGCCGAGGCCGGGTGACAGGCCTTGGCCCAGCGAGCCGGTGGACATGTCGAGGCCGGGGAGGACGCTCATGTCCGGGTGGCCCTGTAGGCGGGAGTCAATGGCGTCAAAGGTGGCGAGTTCTTCAATGGGCAGGTAGCCGCGCAGGGCCAAAGCCGCGTAGAGGCCAATTGAGGAATGCCCTTTGGACAGGATGAAGCGGTCGCGGTCTTCGTCGCGGGGCTGGGCCGGGTCGATGTTCAGCTCGGCGAAGTACAGGGCGACGAGCAGTTCGGCTGCAGACATGGGGCCGCCCAAGTGGCCGGCTCCAGCGTGGTGTACCGACTCGACGACTAGGCGGCGCAATTGGATGGCATAGCGCTTTAGCTCGGCGTGGCGCGCGCGCGTCAGGCTCATAAAATTCCTCCTTTTTGCGGTTCGTTAAGGTAGAAACCGGCGCTTTGTTAGTCCAGCCACGGGGGCGCGACGCCAAAGGCCCGGCCGCACTCGGCTAGGCGCTCAATGTCCTCTACGCCGACGGGTACGCCGTCGCGTGCGTACGCTTCCTCGTTGCGGTGTTCGGGTGTGCCAGGCAGGGTGACTTCGTCGTACCCGCGCAGCGGGATCATCTGCTCGCTCGCTAGGCGCACCAGCTCATCGACGCCGTGGCGCACTTGCGGAGCGGGCGCGAAGAGGTCCAAGTCGAGGACGAGAATTAAGCTGCCCATGCGCGCCGCTGGCCATTGCGCGGCGACCTCGCGGGCGCGGGTGTCGCCTTGGCCGACAAAAACCCCACCGAGCAGGGTGGCGACCGCGGTGTAGCCCATGGATTTAAAGAAGGCCGCCGGGATCAGTTCTTCAATGGCTTCGATCGGCTCGCCGCGTTGGTAGTCGGCGAGGATGCAGGTGGCTACGTCGAGCACCACCGGTGGCCCTTCTTGCCCGGGTAGGCCAAAGCACAAGGGCGGGTTGCCGTAGTGGGCGGCGCGCTTGCCGTCGTTGCTGGGGTAGTACTGGGGATAGGCCGCTTGCACCGAGAAGGCCACGCAGTTTTCCGCCATGGCACGGCGCACGTAGTGTCCCGCTGAGCCGTAGTGTCCAATGTGGCAGGCCGCGCCGACGGCGAGGCCCTTTTCCTTGGCCTTGGCGATGGCGCGTTCCGTGGCCAGCATGGTCGGCGCGTACCCGAGGCTGCCATCGCCATCGACAAAGACGTGGGTGTCGCTTTCGCGCAGGACGCGGATGTCTGGGGCGGGGTTGGCCTTTTTATCGCGGAGCGTGCAGCAATACCCGTATAGGGCGCGGGTGCCGTGCGAGCGCACGCCGCGCAAGTCCGAATTGGTCAGCAGGTCGGCCAACTGTGCGGCGTGTGCGGCGGACATGCCAGCGGCGCGCAGGCAGGCCGTGCCAAAGGCTCTGAGGTCGGCGGCGGCGATGCGCTTGAACTCTGTGGGGGGACGGTTCATACAAGAGACTCCTGTGAGCGTTAGGGATGGGCGGATGCAGCCTTGCGGGCAAGTAGGTCGGCGAGTGCTGCGCCGACCTGGTCGGGGTCGCTGGCGGGAGACGCGGCGAGGGCACGTCGGTAGAAGTGCTCGGCCTGCCGATAGCGATCCTGCGCGTCGTACAGGCGGCCTAGGTAGTAACAGGTGCGGGCCAAGTCGGGATGCTCGCCCGCTTGCAGGGCCAGGGCGCTGTGGTACAGGGGTGCGGCCTGTTGGTAGTGGCCTTGGAGGAACAGGGCATGGGCGCGGGCGCGGAGGTTGAGGGCATGGGCGCGCTGAGCGAGGGAATCGGCCGCGGCGTGATGGCCCTGTGCTCGGCGGAGATCGGATAACTTCTGCATGGTCGCTGCGACTTCTTCATCGCCTCGGTGCGCCTGCTGAAAGGCGAGGACGCGGCCGTAGAGCGCGGTGGCCTCGCTTGGTCTCTGCTGGAGTCGATAGGTGTCGCCCAGCTTGTCGAGCGTCAACATCTTGTCGGGATGGTCGTCCGGGAGAGCCGCTTGCCGCTCGCGCAAGTGTTGGTAGAGGCTTTCGGCCCGTGCGAGTTCGCCGCGCACGACGTGGAGCTGGGCGAGCTGGTGGGCGGTACGGCCGTAGCGCGGGTCGTCGGGGGCAAAGGTCTCGGCTATAGTCAGGGCGTGGGATAGGGCTTGTTCGGCCTCGGCAAAGCGGCTCTGGCCGAGAGCTGTGAGACCGGCTTGATAGTGTTGGGACCAATCTTCGGCGCGGGGATCTGGCCCGCTACAAGCAAAAGAGAGGGCGAGGGGCAAAAAGAGCGGAAGTAGTGCGGTCACGGCGTTTCTGTGGATTGTTGTTGCAGGGTGTTGAGAAGTTGCTGGGTCTTAGTCCGCAGCGTCTCGGCGTCCGCGCTCAGCGCTAGGCTGCGGCGCAATGCCTGTTCAGCGGCTGCGCGTTCCCCATTGCTGAACAGGCCCAAGCCGAGGAGGTACCAGCCCTCGGCGTCGTCGGGGCGCGCCGCAACCGCTCGGCGGCAGTAGGCAACGGCCTCGTCGTAGCGTCCGAGTTGGCCGGCGATGTGGCCGGCATTGAGCAAGGCGGGAAAATGCGCTGGGTCTTGGTCGAGGGCGACCTGTAAGTAGCGCAGCGCGGCTTCGGGCTGTTGCAGTGTCAGGAGGTCGCCGGCAAGGCGGTTGAGCAGGGCGAGGTCCCCGGGACGCAGGGCGACGGCCCGGTCGAATTTGTTCTCGGCTTGAGCAAAGTACCCGTGCCGGACGAAGAACAGGCCGAGGTTGTAGTGATGAGCGGCTTCTTCGGGCGCGTTGAGGATGGCTGCGCGCAGCCGCTTGACCTCCTTGCCGCTGAGCGCTTGCAGGTGCTTAAAGCTCGTCAGGGCCTGCTGCGCCAAGGTGGCGTGGCCGGCCTTGCGGGCGAGGGTAGCGAGGCGATAGAAGGCGTCGGCAAAGCCGATGTCGAGCAAGGTGGCGCGCTGAAAGGCCTCCAAGGCATCGTCCTGCCGACCCTCGGACGCAAGGCTTTGGCCGAGGTAGTAGTAGAGCGTGGCGTCGTTGGGAAAGAGGCGCAGGGCTTCGAGCAGTTCGCGGGTGGCCTCGGCGTAGCGGCCCGTGGACAAGTACAACTCGCCCAAGCGTCGGCGCACGGGTGAGTTGTCGGGACTGAGCTGGACGGCGCGCTGGAGATAGGTGTCGGCGCGATCGTACTGGCCCAGCTTGGTGTAAATCCCGCCGAGGTTCACAAAGCCCATGGCGTAATCGGGCTTGAGACGGACGGTTGTTTCGAGGGATTCTATGGCCAGTGCGTAGCGCCCCTGAGCCGCGTGAGACGAGGCCAGCACATTGTGGAGGTCTGCATTCGTCGAGTCGATGGCTAACCCGGCGCGGGCGGCGGCGGCCGCTTCTTCAAAGCGGGTCGCCGCAAAGTGAGCGCGGGCACGGGCGAGGTGATCGGCTGCATCCGGTGCCGGCACGGGCTCGGAGGCGCAGGAGGCGAGCGCAAATGCCGCGCAGAGCAGTCGCCACGCCATCTCAGGGCTACTCGGCAAAGCGGTGGAAACGGTCAATTTCCAGATCGGCATACACTTGCTGTGCGCCGTTGGGCCAGCGGATTTCTAGGGTATCGACGCGGGTACGCGCCCCCAAACCGAGGGCTGGGGACAAGCTGTTGGACGACCCAAACCCCGGACCGCTGCTGATTTCCACGACCCCGAGCAGATCTTGGGCGCGCAGGCGCAACTGTGCGCCGATGGCTTGAGGTCCTAAATCCACGCCGAGGAAGTGGTTGGAATGACCCTCGTTGCGGTACAAGCTGTTGGCCCACAGGTCGCCTGGGTAATGGCCGCCGACCGCGGTATAGAGGTCGAGATCGCCGTCGAGGTCATAGTCGGCAAAACCCACGCCGTGCCCCTTGCCTGGGTTGCCGACGCCAGCCGCGGCCGTGATGTCGGCAAAGCGGTCGCCGCGGTTGTGGAACAGGGTGTTGGGTTCAAAGCGCGCCATTAGGGGGCCGCCGTTGGTCAGGTAGATGTCGATTAGACCGTCGTAGTCCACGTCGCCATAGCCCGCGCCCATCGAGCCAAAGGAGCGGGCCAATCCCTGCTGGGGAGCGATGTCGCGGAAGGTCGTTCCGTCGTTGCGGTATAGATAAGCGCGGGTCGGGCGCAGGGCCAGCCCCGTGACCTGCGATTGCACGATGTCTTCGTAAAAGTTCATGGCCGAGACGAAGAGGTCGCGGTCGCCGTCGCCGTCGCCGTCGATGAAAAATCCCACGTAGCTGCCCTCGCCCGGTTTGGCCACGCCAGCCTCGGCGGTGACGTCGCTGAAGTGCCGCCCGTCGTTGCGGTAGAGGTGGTTGGGGGCGGCGACATCAATGGCGTAGAGGTCGCTATCGCCGTCGCCGTCGTAGTCACCGCAGGTCACGCCGAGGGTTTTGCCGCGGTAGTCCACCCCGGCCTGCGCGCCGCGGTCGGTAAAGGTGCCATCTCCTTGGTTGTGGTACAGGCGGTTGGGCCGCCCGCTGCCGGTGATGCCCGAGGCCACGTACAGATCCGGCAGGCCGTCGTTGTCGTAGTCGGTCCAGACGGCCATGAAGCTGTCGTCTGTGCCAGCGACTCCGGCTTGAGGCGCGACATCGCGAAAGGTTCCATCGCCTTGGTTGCGATAGAGCGAGTTGGGCGCGAGGCCCTCCCAAGCCTCGCGAGTGGCAAAGAGGTCGGGGTGACCGTCGCCATCGTAGTCTGCGGCAATGGCCGCCCAGCCGCCGCTCGGGTCTGCGAGGTCGGCTGCGGTAGATACGTCGGCAAAGCGGCCGTCGCCGTCGTTGCGGTAGAGTGCGTGCGAGGTTTGGATGCCCGCAGCGAAGAGGTCCGAGTCGCCGTCGGTGTCGTAGTCGAGCCACGCCACGCCGCGTCCTCGATCGCGCTTGCCGACGCCGGCTGTTGCGGCCACATCGGTGAAGCGCACCGGCGATGCCTCGGCCAGCGGAGCCAAGCCGATTTGATAGGCCGGTTCGAGGTCGCCTGGGTAGGTGCCATACGCCTCGATATAGGCCAGCCGCAGGTTCCATTGGCGCACGGTGCGCTGCGGCGAGGTCGGGGGCAGGACGTCAATGGAGCGCTTGTACGCGGCGACGGCCTCGGCGTATTGGCGCAAGTGGTGGTGGGCCGCGCCCAACAGGAAGGATAGATATACGTTGGTCGGCCGCTCGGCGAGTAAGCTGTCGAGGCGGGCGGCTGCGTCAGCAAAGTCGCCCAAGCGCAAGAGCGAGGCGGCCTTGCCAGAGCGTGCTCGGTAGTGCTTGGGATCGACGGCGAGGATGGCTTCGTACTGGGCGAGGGCACCCTCGGCGTCGGGTTGGTCTTGCGTCATCAGGAGGTCGGCGTATGCCATGCAGGCGACCGCGTTGCCGGGGAAGGCCTCCACGAGGGCGTCGAAAAGGGCGCGGGCCTCGGCTTGACGCCCGAGTTTATTGAGGGTTTGGGCCAATTGCAACCGGGCCTCAATGCGCTCGGGCGCGAGCTTCTGCGCACGGGCGAGCGGCGACAAGGCTTGTTGGTAGCGCCGTTGCCGCAGGTAGATTTCCCCGAGCGCGAGCGCGGCCTCGTAGTGCAGGGTATCGCGCTGGACGAGTGCTTCGAGCACGTGGGCGGCGGTGTCCAAACGGCCGGCCGCTAGGTGTTGGCGGGCCTGTTCGTAGCGCTGCGCGCTCTGCGCGGGAAGAGGCGGCTCGGAGGTGCAGCCCGACAAGGCGGCGAGCGCGATAACTAAGCGTGTTGGCGTCTTTGTCAGTGGATACATTTTGGCACGCATAGTGTACGAACTGAGGGGAGAATTGGCGAGTGGCGGCGGGACAAAGCGGTTGATTCGCGTCGCGTTGTGCGCTATACTTTTGCCGAACAAAAATCTCTGCGGAGGTACGCACGATGAAACAATGGACATGGTTGGCCCTAGTGGGCCTCTTGACGACCCTGAGCTGCGGTTCGGATGAAGCCGTTCAACCGACGTCTGATTACGCCGATGCCTGGGTCGGCGAATACGAAGGCACCGGGAATTTCGCCCTATCCAATGGAGTCAGTGGGCAAGATCGCCCCGTTTCAATAAGCATTGTACGGGTCACCCCTAAAAAAGTTACCCTGTCTGCCACGTTGATCTATGGCGAGGGCCGCAATGATTTTATCCAGGAAATCGACATTATCCAGCCCGACGATCCCGACCAGATTACCTTAGAGTTGCGCTACCTCAATGCCAAGACGGTCTATGCCTTCACCAAAGAAGAAGACACCATCACCGGCTCGATAGCGACGAGTTCGCTCCGGCTCGGAGGAACTTGGGGCCAAGATCAGATCATGACCGCGCTAGAAGTTGTCCGGCAGTAGTGTACACGAGTCCCATATCTGACAGGGCAGCGAAAATCCCCACCCTGAGCAAGTGCCGCGTCGTCTCTTTTATATCGTAGGAGCCGCGCTGGCGATTGCCCTCGGCTTGGGCGGCTCATACTGGTACTCGCAGTACCAGGCAAACGCCGCGCAAAAAGCCGTCGAGCAAGGTGACCGCTTGCGCGCTCAAGGCCAAATGGACGAAGCGGCCCGCTACTATCAGCAGGCCGTCGAGCTGGATCCAGATCTCGCCCAAGCCCATAGCAATCTAGGCGTGACGCATGCGGCGCTAGAGCGCTTTGACGCGGCGATCCCCCACTTTGAACAGGCGCTGGCGCTGGCCCCCGAGCACTTTGAGGCGCGGATTGGCCTCGCCGTTTCGCTCGACGGATTGGGCCGTTTTTTAGCAGCAGAGGACAGCTATAAGAAGGCACTCGCGCTTCGACCCGATTTCGGGGCCGTGTACTACAACCTCGGCTATCTATATCAGCAACAGGGCCTCTACGCCGAGGCCGCTGCTCAGTACGAGGAAGCCGTGCGCTTGGTGCCGACCTTCCTGCAAGCCCGGGCCAATTTGGGGAGGGTCTATCATTTGCAGCACCGCCCGGGCGAAGCCATTGCCGAATACCAGCGCACCCTCGCAGACCACCCGGACGAAGGGGGGGTGTACGCGCTCTTGGGCGAGAGCAACATGGCCTTGAGCCAATACGCAGAAGCTAGGGCGGCCTATCGGCGAGCCGTGGAACTCGGCATCGAGACGGCGAGCGCGTTTTACGACCTCGGCGTTATCAGCGAGCAGGAAGGCAAGCTCGAAGCGGCACGGAGTTACTTTCACCAAGCCTTGCTCAAAAATGCGGCCCACGCTGACTCCTATCACCGCTTGGGCGCGGTGACGGCCAAACTGGGGCACGAGGAACAGGCGGCTACTTACTACCTGGAGGCCATAAAGCGCGATCCCGGCCATGCGGGTGCCCACTACAGCTTGGCCCAGCTCTACCTCAAGCAGGGTCGCAGCGACGAGGGTCGCGAGCTAATGCAGGTCTTTGCCAAGCTCAAGGAATACGAAGGACGGCTTGCCAGCCTCAAACGGGCCGCGAGCCGGTCGCCGCGTGCCCCGGAGGCTGCCTACAACTTGGGGATGCTCCATCTAGAGTTCGGATATGTCAACAAGGCCGCTGCGGTCTTTGAGCAACTCCTCAAACTCCATCCCGAATTTTCCGCCGCGCAAGAGCGGCTCGCCGAAATTGAGCGGGTGCGGGCCGCGCGCAGCGCGGGTTGATAATTAAAAGGGATTCGCGCCTAGTTTGAGGAGGGCGTGTCCCTGTCCTTGGCGGACGACTAAGAGCTTGTTGGCGGGCACGTTCTCTACTGCGTAAGTGCTGCCGTTGGGATAGGTGATTTCGACGCGGTCGATGGCTTGCGCTGCACCCAAGCCGAAGTGGACGCGCAAGTCGCTGTGCGAGAGGTAGCTGGCCGCGCCGTTGATCGTGCGCCACTGGCGTTTGCCGGCTGCTTGCAGGCCGATGCGAGCGCCGACCCCATCGCGGTTGTCCTCGCGGCCAAAGACCTGCACCACGAGATAGTTTCCCGCATTCCCCCCATCGTTGCGCAACAGAGTTGGCGCGTCGTTGAGCTCTACTACAAAGAGATCTATATCGCCGTCGTCGTCGTAGTCGCCAAAGCTGGTGCCGCGACTGACTTTGGCCTGCGCCAGCCCAGGACCGGCTGACACCGGGGCAAAGCGGCCGTCGCCCTCGTTGCGGAAGAGCTGGTTGAGCTGGCGGTAGCTGGTGCCGGTTGTGGCTTGGTCAACCTGCGGATATACGTGGCCGTTGGCGACGAAGAGGTCGAGGCGACCGTCGTTGTCGTAGTCGAAAAAGCGCGTTCCCCAACCTAACAGCTCTACTGTGGGCGCGGCGAGGCCAGCCGTGGTCGTGACGTCGGAGAAACGCACGCCATCCTCGTTGCGGTAGAGCGTGTTCGTCTCGGTAAAAAAGTGGGTCACGTACAGGTCTGGATCGCCGTCTTGATCGTAGTCGCCAAAATCCGCGCCCATGCCGGCTTCGACGTCGCCGTCGCCGTTGTACGCCACACCCGCGATGAGGGCGACGTCTTGGAAGGTGCCGTCGCCTTGGTTTTGGAAGAGTACGTTGGGAGTCTCGTCGTTGGCGACAAAGAGGTCGCTATCGCCATCGGAATCGTAATCGGTCGGGACCACGCCCAAGCCGTAATAGCGGTTGGCGGTAGCCACGCCGGACGCTTGGGTGACGTCGGTAAACGCGCCGTCGCCCTCGTTGCGGTAGAGCACATCCGGCGCGCCGACTAATCCCTTGGGGCCACAATAGACGCGGAGGCCGCTGAAAAAGGTGCAGAGCTTGGGTTTGGCCGGCAGGCGCTCGGCGTCGAAGACGACGTAGTTGGCCACGTAGAGGTCGAGGTCACCGTCGCGGTCGTAGTCGAAGAAGGCCGCGCTGGCGCTGTATTGGTCGCCGCCAACGCCCGCTTCTCGGGTTGCATCGGCAAAGCGGTCGCCGCCGCGATTGCGGTAGAGCACGTTGGCCCCGTAGTTGGTCGCATAGAGGTCTGGGCGACCGTCGTTGTCGATGTCGCCCACGGCCACGCCACCGCCCCAGCCGGCGTCGCCGACTCCGGCTGGGGCGGTGATTTCCGCAAACGTGCCGTCGCCGTGATTGCGATAGAGCGAGTTGCCCGGCCCCGAGCGGCCCCGGTACGTGGCAAAGGTGGCCCCATTGACTATGTAGAGGTCGAGGTCGCCGTCGGAGTCGTGGTCGAAGAAGGCTGCGCCGCTACCGTGGGACTCTAGGATGTACTGCTTCTCTTCCCCGCCAAAAACATTGCGGTAAGTGATTCCAGCAGCAGCGGTTTGGTCGTTAAATTGGGGCTGGGCGCGCAGGGAGGGCGCACATAGAAGTACGGCGAAAAGCAGCGAAAAGACGTGCAATTAGGGAGCGACCGCGTAGCTCAGGCCCGTGAGTTGTTGCAATGCCTCTTTGGCGGCCTCGTGGTCGGGACCTTCGCGCTCGGCGAACATGCGCTCTAGCGGGGCCACGGCCGTTGTGTCGCCGATGCGGCCGAGGGTGCGAGCGCTCTCCGCACGGACCCAGATGTTGTCGTCGGTCAAGGCGAGGCACAGCGCGTCGAGAGCGCGGTGAGTCCGGTGGTGCCCCAACAGTTGTGCGGCGACGTAGCGCACGTTGTCGTCGCGGTCGCGGAGCGCGGTGAGGGTCGCCGCTTCGGCCGCCGGCGTCCATAGAAACTGAAGCGCGGCGAGGGCCTGTCGGCGCACCGAGGGAACGGTATCCGCCAAGGCACGCACCAAGGAGGGCACCGCCGTGGTGTCGCGGAGATTGCCCAAGCTCCAAGCTGCCGCGCCGCGCACATCTGGGACCGAGTCGTCGGCGAGGACGCTGGCTAAGGTCGCGTAGAGGCGGGGGTCGTCGAGTTGGCCGAGGGCGCGGACGGCCTGTTCGCGGACGTAGTGGTTGTCGTCGCGGAGGAGTGCTTTGAGGAAGGGGATGGCGCGCCGATCGCCGATTTGGCCAAGGACCTGGGCGGCAATGTAGCGCAGGCTATCGCTGCCAGCGATCGCGCGATCCATCAAAGGCTCGACGGTTGCACTGCCTAGTTGCACCAAGGCGTGGCTGGCGTCGAGGCGGACTTGACGCCGCGGATCGGCGAGTTGGTCGATGTAGTACTCGGCCTGCTGTGCGGCGCAGCTCAATAGGCCAGCGCAAAGGCTTGCTAGGGCGAGCTTGGACATGGTGGAGACTTAAGTGAAAGCAGGTGTCAGGGGTTGCAAACCTGACACCTGCTTTGAAATTAGCTTTGCAGCGAAACCTAGTTGACCATCTGCATGAGGCGTTGGGTAATTGACCCTTCCTGAGTCAGGGCGTAGATGATGATATTGACCGCCAGTTGTAGCTGGCGCGTCGAGTCCCCTCCCATCACCTCGTTTTCCCAGCCCCAGCCGCCGTCGCCGGGCGTGACGCTCGCCAGCCTGCCTTTGATGTAATGGCCCCTCAGATAATTCCAGGGTCTGATGCCCAACTTGCCCTGCCCCATCGAGGGAGGATAGCCGAAAGGCATGCCCCCGCCTAGGTCGAAGAAGGTAGTATAGACGGGGTGATCCTCTGGCAGGCGCTCGGACCAGAAGTCCTTGCCTTGGACTAGACCGCCGTACTTTTCCAGTGCTTCGCCGTGGAGCCCGCCGAACGTAAAACCACCCGACATTAGGTACTGGGCTAGGTTGGCCATTTCGGTTTCGTTGGGCCCGCCATACGGTATGATGATGGGTACTTCCATCAGGCTCGGGTCGTCGAACGTGACACGGCCAAGGAATTCGGCCTTGAGGCCTGTGTATTCGTTGACCACATCGCGCAGCCGATCAATGATTTTGACATTGAGTCCAGAGTTACCGGCCAATGCCCGCGAGGATATGACTTGGGCAAACTTGACAAAGCCCTTGATGGCCTGCTTGTCCGTGGCGTCTTGAACGATAATGGCGCGGTAGCGACCGGTGTCCATGTTGTTGACGTCGAGCATCTCTAGCCCCATGTCGATTTTGTGCTCGGAGGTGCGGGTACTGGTCACGGCCGCTGCCGTCAGCTTAGGCTCTATGGTCGTACCGCTCATCGTGCTGAAGGTAGATTGCCCTGACAGGCGAATCCCCGAACCACTGACACCGGCGATTAGACTGCGGGTGTTGAACGAGGCCGTGGCTTGTACTTGATCCATACGCGCTTGCGCTAGCTGGACTTCGCGGCGCGCGAGTTGACGCTTGGGCTGGGGAATTTTGCGCAGCTCCAGCGGCTTGGTCAGGCGCGGCTCGCGCTTGATGAACTTGGTCGTCAGGGGCCGGGGTGCCTTCTTCTCGTCCTCTTGCAAGGGATTGATTGCAACGACGATGAGCAGGAGGGCCGCAGCAGAGGCTAGGGCGATAAAAAAGCCCCGGCGCAGGCGGCGGGCCAGAATGTCGAGATCGAAGTCCTGAGTGGGCGAAGCAAAGCGCGTGGAGACCCATTTCTTACTCATAACGACCTCCTCGAAGGGCGTTTTGGGGAGATGATCCGGTCTTGGACTTGCAGGCCATCTCCGCGTTTTTTGAGCTTCTTGTCGAGTTTTCGCAGCCGAGCGATGGCCGTGGTGGAATCCACGTCAACCACCTCTATTTGCCCCACTTTCTGCTGCGATGGCCTAGGCCGCCACACATCGAACCGCATTCGCTTCACCAGCCCGTGCTGAGTACCGATGTTTAGCCGGACGTGGGGTTTGCCTTTCTGCTCGGGCAAGAGGGCTACGATGCGGCCCTCTAGCGGCAAATTCGCGTCTAGGTCGGGCGCTAGATTGTCCGCCAGCCCCTTTAATACTCCTCGGGCAACGGCGAGGTCGCTACTGGGCTTGGAGACGAACCAACGCTCAGCGACGTTCAATGCGCGTTCTGTGGCGGAATCGGCCATTTGTAAGCGGAGAAGATCAGCTAGGAAAGCGCGCGTCAAACCAGGATGCGACGCGCCCGGATACTTCCAAGTATTATAAAGGAATAGCTGTTTGTCATAAGGTATCACGGCTGATGAGTCGCGCAAGTCCGACCAGAAAATTTTGTCTCGGTGCAGATCCACCAACTTGACTTCGAGTTGACCGACGATGGCGGGCAGTGAAATCACCGTGTAAGACCGGTCTTCGCTTGGTCCTCCATCGTCTAATAGGCCCAAATTTTCGTAGTAATGAATAACTTGGTTGTGGTATGTTTTATAGGCTTTGTTGAGAATGAAGTGGGCGATGTAATCGATGGATTCTTCCCCTTGATACATGGGATCGTGGCCCTCGCGGATGCTCTGCAAGCGCACGGCGCGAAAGCGGCCCAAGTCAGCAAAGATGTCTCTGATCGCTCGCTCGATTTCTCGCATCAGGCGGGGATGTTGCTCGGCGAGGTGGACGGGCAGGATCTCTTGATCGACGAGATCGGTAAAGACCAAGCCGATGGTGTAGATGTGCGGCTGGGCGTTAGCCGGCTGGCCGCCGAGTACGAGGGAGGCCAATCCAATGAGGAGGAGACATTTCACGGGATTAAATCATGCGCGACCGCGGTGGAAAATCTGTGTATTGTATCTATTAATGATATAATTTGGATGGTCTCGTAGCGCAATTTTTTTCTTGACAGCTTTTTGAAGGGGATTTATTATGAATCCTTCATTCAAACTTTTTTCGTCCACTTCTCACAGCTAAGGAGATGCAGTAATGAAGAAGTTGACCCTTTTGGCCGCTATCGCGGCCCTCTGCTTTACTACGCTGGCCAGTGCCCAGCCTCCGATTCGCTACTTCGACTTGCCCAAGTTCACCCAACCCCCCACGCTTGACGCCGACCGCATGACGGTGGCTGACGAGTGGGCTGGTGCGCTGGAATTTCCCTGCTCGCCAAGCCAGATTCAGCTCGACGGTCAAGAGTATGGTTGGCGCGACCAAGCGAACGGGCAAAGCGAAGTGAGTACTAACCAGCTCAATGAAAACGGCGAGACCGAAGTAGCGGGCGAGGGGCGCACGGACGCCGATTACTCTTCGGTGATTTGGCAGGCGTGGGACGACGAGGCTCTGTACTACATCACCGAGGTCAGCGATAACGTCCGCGACACCGAGGGTGGAGAGCGGGCCTGGGCTTGGTGGGAGCGCGACAGTATGTCCCTCTACCTCGACCTGAACAACGAAGATCACCCGGGTGGCGACCCGACTCAGGAGTTCGTCAACCTGAACATAGTCAACTTCATGGCCGTGCCTTTTGGCTCGAACGAGATATCTGTCTGCTTAGTCACCACCGTGGATCAGAAGCGCATAAATGTCCACGATCCCGACGCACTTGAGGGATTTGAGTACGCCTTTCGCGATGCTGGCGACGAGTTCGGCGACGAGGGCGACGCCGACTACGTGATTGAAGGCAAGTTGCCGTGGGATACCTTCCTGCGTAACGGTAACCTCTTTGAAGCTCCCACGGTTGGCTCTGAGATGGGCTTTACTTGGCTGCCGCCCGATCCCGACGGCGAAGATGGTTTTGGCGGCCAGCTTCAGTGCGTAGGGTGGGCTGGCGGCAATCAGTCCGAGTTCGCCAACTGGGTCTTCGTGGATACGCCGGCTGGCCCGACAGGGACCGCGGCCGCGGTCGAGGAAGATTCTTGGGGCCGCGTAAAGGAGACCTTCGTCCAGTAGTCAATGGCCTCTGGGTAAGGTTCTAAAGACGGGAAGCGGGCTTGACGCCTGCTTCCCGTTTTTTTTTCTTGATCCGCGAGCTTGGGCAAACATATGTTTTCGCCCATTAATTAATAGGTCGCTCAATATGACCCGCGAGGGGTTTTCATGCTGTACTTTCTAAAATGCTGTGTTGTTAAACGTTGGGTGGTCTTGTCCGCGCTGGTTTGCACTGGCCTGTCCGCACCAGCGGAAGCGCAGCGCCACCCCGAATCCAGCGGCGCGCGGCCCTATTACAACCCCGCTCCCGGCACGCCGCAGGATCCCCCGTGGAAAAAGCGCCCTCCCTTTCTGCGCGGTCCCCAAGACCGCTATGACCGAGGGCTAGGGAGGGCTTTTCTCAACGCCGCAGTTAGCGTCCCCTATCTCAACTACGCCGACGAAAAGTACATTGCGTACTACCGCGAGACGGTTGCTTGGGCCACCCCGTCGGGCCGCTCGCCAAGGACCCGCAATGTGGGTTGGGACCGGATGGGCAACTACATGGGCGGCGGCTATCATCGGCTCCTGACGATAGAAGAGTCGCGCAGTGGCAACGACTTTAGTGGGTATAGCTATATCGACCACAAGTATCGGAGGTTCCAGGTCGGCCACTATACTCACAAGGATTTGCACTGGACCGCCACGGTGGGCAACGTGGGCTCACCAGGCGGTAGTACGGATGTGCGTACGATCTTCACGCCGCTTACCTTGGTCAACAGCAAGCTGAATGTGCTGCGCATGGACATCAACTACAAGGAGCGCGACCGGGCGACTCTGCTCTACTCGCGCGGCGGCGATCACTCCGGTGCCCAGCTATTCTCCAAATGGGCGTTCGGCCAAGAAGGCGACGACGCTTGGGACAACTCACCGGTAATACTCTTTGGCGGCCACTACCAGCACGAAATAAGTAGCTTCGCCAGCGTTGGCGGAACGCTAATCAACCAGATCATGGCTGCGCCGGCCCTGTCGCGCTCCAGTGCTTGGCGCGGCGATTTGCCCTATGAGATGCTCGGCCCCAAGACCATCCGCGTCTTCGTGGCCGACGACTCGCCCGACGATGCCCGGGCCAATGCTATTGTCTATGGCGTGGACATCGTCCTTGAGGGTGCGCGCAACGCAGAGCCGGTGCGCCTGACCAGCCTCGACGACGACCCGGACTACGACCCCCTGCTAGAAGCTGGGCCACCCGAGGGCGGTGCCGTCCACGCTGGCGGTGGGCGCGAGGCCGAGGGCAAGGTGCTGGTGGTGTACACCTTCGTCCTCCCGCCGGACGTGACGGTGCGCTCGGTGCGCTTTGTTGCCGATGTGGCCGGCGACTACCGGGTCGGCGTTAGCCAGACCCACGACTTCTTCAGTATAAGTCGTCGGGGCGACGCGACGATTACCGAGTCGGCTTGGCCAGCTCCCATTACCAAGGGTAACGAGCGGGCCATCCGGCGTCCGTTCAAATGGTACACAGACGAAGACGAGGAGATTTATTACACGGTGGTCCGCGCTGATGGCAGCGACGGCATTGGTGCCAACCGGCGGATGATCTCCTTTGACTACGGCATTCCCACTGGGCAGAGTTTGGCCTCGGTCAACTATCAGGTCGATTTGATAGGGCTAGATATCAGCGGCGAAGTGGCGCACAACTTGCAAAATTTCATGTTCCCAATCGGCAATAACGAGGGCGAGCGCAGCAGTGAACGCGCCTTTGCGTGGTGGGTCAAGGGCGTCAAGGATCTAGCCGGTGGTCTAGCACTGGGCGGCGAGATATACCGCATGGATCCCGACTACGGCGGTGGGTACGACAGTTACCGAGGCGGCATGGCTTTTCACTACGATGGGCAGCCTGCTCCCGGCGAGAGAATCTCTACGGTCACCGAGGAGTACCCTCTCCACGAAGACAACGACGATCACGACACCTTACCCGACAGCCACAGCGACGATACGGCCATAGCCGAGCCGCGTTCGCTATATCCAGGCAATCCCAGTGCCCAAGTGTACCCCGGACTCGACGAGAACGTCGATAACATCCCAGATATGGATCGCAATGAGAACTTTATTGTGGACTGGGAAGAGGCTTTTCTAACCTACGATTCGGAGTCGCCCGAGTTTGTCTATGGCATCGACTTTAACAACAACAATGTGCCCGACTTCCGCGAGAACGACGATGAGCCGGACTACCCCTACCCACGCGACCAAAAGGGCCAGCACATCTTCATCCGCTACGACCGCTTGGGGCGCTTGGGCAAGTTCATCACCCTAGGCCGCTACGACAATAGTCAGATTGCCGGCCCTGGTAAGTCTGAGGCGCTGTACTTCCGCTACGCCTATGAGATGGAAAAGCGCGGCGTCGGCGCATTGAAGATTAACTACGACGCCAAGCAGGTCAAAGACGACATCCCGGATCACACCTACGTGTACCGAGTGCCCATTGACGATGTCGCGGTCATCAACTGGTTTAACGAGCCGGACGGCCCGCCCGAGCACGCGGGCTTTTGGCGGCCGGCGACGCCGGACGAGTTGTTGATGCGCGACAGCTTTGTGCATCTCCTCTTTTTTGACAGCACTTATCAGGGCTTCCGCGGCTTCAACATTGAAAACGGCTTCCTGTGGCAGCGAAACAGCCAAGCCGAAATTGAGTTCGAAGACGGCAGCGGGCTGTTGCAGCCCGAAGACGTGCGCTCGCGTTTTTCCATTGTCAACAAGATCGACTACACCCATAGCTGGGGTGCCTTCAGCGTCACGCCTAAGTTAAAGCATCGGACGATCTTTGAGCAGGTTGACAGCGAAGATGCGCCGAGGAAATCGTACAGCGACTTCATTCCCATCGTAATGGGGCGGTACAAGCTCACGCCCAAGACTAGCTTCCAGCTAGGCATACAAGGGCTACCCTTGCTGCCGTTTAAGCACTGGGATCGCGCCTATGAGGACGAGACGTACAGTCAGACCGATTATCTGGCCATGTTGAGCATTACCGCAGACTACTTTGGCATCCGCGACAATTCGATATTCTTCGGCTACCAGCGCACGCGGCGGGACTTTAGCCATGCAGGGCGGCCCGACGCCAAGCAGGGCATCCTCTTCGTGGAGCTGATATCACCCTTCTAAGGATGCGAATACACATGAGACTCATCGCAAAACACATTCGCGTCCTCCTGTGCTTGGCGTTGGCCGCCGGGGGGTGTGCTACCCTCAGATCCCTCGAATCGCATTCGCAGGAGTACTTTATCGAGCTGGAGCCGGTCCTGCCCGATGGAGAGACCTATTACATCGATCCAATCGATAGTTCGGTCGTGTGGAGCGAGCAAGGGGTGCAAGTCAAGGTCAAGTTCTACGACGATGCCATGCTCGACGCCGAATACGACGTCCGCTTCACGCCCTATACGCTCACTGGAGTCGAAATCCCCGGCTTGGACTATACGCCGCCCTTGTGGACCGTTTTTGAAGTGACGGTGAGCAACCGCACCCGGAAGCGGGTGGAGCTAGATCCTACGCAGACCATTTTGCGCTTGGACGACGGTAGCCGCTTGCTCTGTGGCCAAGGGGCGGGGAATTGGTACGACAAGGATGAGTTCTACGACTATTCCTACCTGAAGTGGGGGGGACAAGAAGGCAATGTGCGCTATCACGCCAGCTTGGATCGCGGCCCAATCTGGAACAAGAGCGCGTACCACCGAGAAAAGCCTGTGCGCAAAGGCTCCAGATATGTCGGCAAGTTGACCTTCCCACCGCTGCCTGCAGAAACCAAGTCGTTCACCCTCGAAGTAAATGACTTCATTCTGGCCTTTGATCGCTTTCAAGTAGGATACGGCAATCCAGTGGAATTTACCGACTTGAAATTCCACTTCAATGTCGATCACGGAGTGCGTTGGGTGGAGAATAAGTAAATGAAAGAGATGGTGAAGTACCTCGGAGTGGCGCTGCTCGTCGGCTCGATGGCCTGTACTTTGAAATACGAGGCACTCAAGGACACCAGTTTGCCCAACCCGCCGTCGATGCTGGTCAAGATATACGTCAAAGAATTCCCGGTCGAGAGCAAGGCCAACGTGGTCGATCCGAGGACGGCCAATTCGTCCGGTAGCCAAGGCACCCAGTACATTACTAACGCCCTCGCCAGCGAGGGAAGTCGCCTAGTGCAGATTACTCGGCCTTCGCGAATTGAGGATTTGTCTGGGGCCTTGTTGCGCGAACTGCGCAAGGACAAGGTGCGGATCCTCACGCAGACGGATCGGGTCGAAGTGCTAGATGAAGATAGCGTGCGGAAAGTGAACAATCCCTTCACGCTGGTGTCAGAGGACTCGGACGAGGCCGACTTGGAAATTAGCGGCACGGCTCTGATTACTAGTCAGCGGGTGCGCAAAATATTCTCCCCGCAAACGCAAAGAGTGCAGGTCGAGGTTTCAGTCAAGGATCTCAAAACTGGCAAAGTGAGCAAGAAAAGCCCGGTGGATGCCGGCATTGTCATGACCTTCAACTCCAAGGAGTTGGAGGAAGCCCTCGCCGTCGCCGTGGTGACCAGCCTGACGCAGAAACTGCTATTCTGAAGTGCTGGGGCTGGGCGCACTTTTGCTATTGCTCGAATTCAGTCCGTGCCGTGCTGAATTAAAGACTTGGGTGGTGGACGCGGTCGATACATTCGCCTTGGGAACGACCCAAGGCGTACAGGTGCATCCAGATAGCCTCGTCATTCTGGCGCAGTTGGACGAGGATGTAAACGTGGCCTTGGGACAATCGGTGATAGACGATTTCGACAAGCCTGTGCCTCTAACCGACGGCGCGATTGACCTCGTGCGGAGCGAGTGGATCTCGGGCACCAATCACGTGTTCGACAAGCAGTTTACCGTCGATCTCGGACTGGACCGGGCGATCAAGCGGGTGCGAGTGCTAGCTGGCGAGACGGCGCTGAACCAGCCCGAGTATTTCATGCGTGGGTACAGGCTCGAAACAGCCACCCAAGTGGCGCCGCAAGTTTGGCATCTCTTGGCGGAACAGCCGGACAATTTCGTCCTCAATGTAGATACGAGCGCAGATTCTACTTGGGCCGCAACCGACGAGCGCGGTGAGGCGATCCCGCGCGAGGGTCGCTTCGTGCGGCTGACACTGATCCGCCAAGACCGCAGTAACTGGGTCGCCATCGGGGAAATCGAGGTGTTCGGCGTGGGCTACGTTAGCGAAGGCTTCATAGAGGATAGCTTCACCCCGCCTACCCCAGTCAACGTAGGGCTGATCCGCTGGCAAGTAGAGCGCGCGGAGCGCACGGGCATTGAACTGCAAGTGCGCGGAGCCACTGCAGAGGGAGCAGAGGAGCCTTGGGGAAGCGTTGCGGCGCACACGGACGGGGAATTCTTCTACAGAGGAGACGAGCCGGTCGCGCGGTTGGCGTACCGAGCCCGCCTGACGAATTCGGCCCCCTTTGTCAGTCCGGTGCTCAAGCGCATTGCCATTGACTACGATCCAGTCTTGGTCGCCCAGCAGCTCTTGGCGGAGGTAGCCGTATCCGATTCGCTGCGCAAGGGCGAGGAAGCGACGCTGATCTACCGAGTGGAGATCGCGGCTGGCGTCGATGATTATGGAGTGGATCTCTTGCGCGTACAAGGCCCCTTGCTCCGCGTAACAGCCGTGCGCGTCGATGGTCGAGAACTCGTGCCTACAGAGGGCTACACTTGGGGCCCGACGCCGGATCGGGAGGGGATGCTGGTAGAGCTTGCACCTAGCGAGCAAATCAGCGCAATGGCGACCGTCGAAATTGAGGGACAGGCGCTCTTTGTGCGCGACAAGACCGCCATGCGATTTGAGGCTGGCAACAAGGCCCAAGGCGACAGAGAAGGCTACGTGAACTGGCAGCAGGGGCGAGAAATGCCGGGTGCCACTTGGACGGTACTGGCTGCGGGGACGCCGTTGCAGCTTTTGGGCGAAGTGCAGGTGCAGCCGCGCCCGTTCTCGCCGTTTGCAGACGAGCATGCGCGCTTTGCTTTCGTCGTCGGCAATATCGAAGCGGGCCGGGAAGTCGTGCTAAAAATTTACAACTTGACCGGTCGATCGATTCGCCAGTTGGCGCAGACCGGAAGCGCCCGCACCTATCAGTTCGAGTGGGACGGCCGCGATGGCAGCGGTCGCGTTGTCGTGCCGGGGCTTTATCTGTACGAGGTTATGATAGAAGAAAGCGGCAAGGCGCGCCGGGGCACTTTTGTGGTGGCGTACTAGCGTCCTATTGCTGGCCTTTGTCCCCCCAGTCGGCGCTGCTTTTGAATTTGCGGGACGGGGGGCCCAGAGCACGGCGTTGGGCGGGGCTTTCGCCGCCAGTATTCAGACGGCTGAGGCCGTTTGGTACAATCCGGCTGGCAACGCCCAGCAGCAAAAGTGGCAGGCTGGTACGACGCACGCGTTGCTCTATCCCGGGTTGGACCAAAGTCCAGCCCTAAACGGCTTGTCGGTAACCGGCCCTTTGCGGGGCGGCGGTTTGCAACTGGGCCTTTCGTTTCTCGGTGCCGATGGCTGGCGCGAAGAAGTGATTGCCTTGGGCTACGGGCGGCCGTTGCACGAGCGATTCGCCTTAGGCGGCGGCTTGCGCACCAGCGCTTGGAAAGCTGGTGATCTAGCGCACCGGGCTTGGCACCTCGATGTAGGTGCCACTTGGGAAGTGGGTTTCATACACCCGCGGGCGTACCTGCGCTTGGGTTTGGTCGCCAAAGGCTTAAACGGTGCCAATATCGCAGCGGGTGGCCAAGCCGCAGGCAAAGAAAAGCCGGCCGTGGTCGCGGCCGCCTTGCTCAACTTGGCAGGGCGGGAAGTCCTGCTCGACATTGAGCGCCGCGATGGGCGAACCAAGTTCAGAGTGGGGTACGAGACGCGGACGGTGAGCCTCAACGGTGCCCGGTTCCGCATGGGGGGAGCCGCGGTTGGTTCGGGTTTTGACGATAGAGAGCTCAACGTGGGCCTTGGCCACAACTATAAGCAATGGCATTTCGATTATGCTTATTCCTACCCGCTACACCTCTCCGGCTATGGAGGTGTACATCGGTTCAGCGTTGGTTATCGCCAGCGCTGAGTTGGAATGCGACTGAAGACAGAATCTCTACACTGAATGAGGATAGCTGCCATGAGTAATGCGAGAAAAAGCCTGGTGAGGACCGCGCTACTAGCGTTTGTTGGGTTGGGTATGCTGGGTGCCGAAGCCGAAGCGCAGACCTTCCTGCGCAACCGGGATTTTCTCAACCTCGGCCATCCCGAACCGTATTTGAACTACGGGCGCAAGGAGTACGATCCCTATCCTTCGGTGATCAACGCACGCAATCGCTACGACCGCTTAGGCAATTATCTGTCGCGCGGTTTCAATGTCTTCTCTTGGGAATTTTCCCGCCCTGGGGAAAGTAATATCAACACTCGCACGGCCCAGTACTTAGGATGGTTCGCCAACTTGGTGATGCTCAACGACTCGTACAAGGGCTGGAACTACCGAGTGACCTTGGGCGAGGACATCCGCGCTAAGTTTTCAGATCTGACCTTTAGCGACCCGCGCTTCTATGGCATCTTGCTCGACGGCGCTTCCTCGGACAACAGATTCACCCTGATGCTGAGCCAAGGCGGCGACATGTTGGGTGCCGCCAAGTTTTCGACCTTCAAAGCGACTAGGGAGACCTCGCCGGTGTTGATCTTTGGTGGCCACTGGGAGACCAAGCTGGGCAATGTGCTGCGCATGGGTGCCACGTACTTCAATCAGCACATGGCCAATACTGCCGATGAGAACGGCTCCTTCCTCAAGGGCGATACCCCCTATAGCATGCTGCCGCCCTCTTTTATCGAAGTCATCGTCGAAGACGATTCGCCCGACGATATAGGCCGGGCGGCCACGGTCTATGACGTAGATGTGGTGATCATCGGCGAGTCGCAGGGGCAGCGGGTGCGCCTGACCAGCATTGAAGGCGATCCCGAGTACGACTCGAGCCTGAAGATGATTGATCCCGTCGGCGGAGCCGAGGGCGGGCTGATCGTAGCCGGCGGCGACCAAGTGGTCTTCCGCTTCCAAATGCCGCGATTCAACCTCCCGGATGACGCGGCGTACTCCGCAGATCCCGACGACTTTGTGCCGGGGCTGACGATGAAGTTCGTGCGCTTCTTGGCCGATGTCGAGGGCGACTATCGCATTTTGGTGCGCCAACAGCACTTGTTCTTCAACCAGCGGGCCCACGACAAAAATGTGGATAAAGTGGCTGGCGGGGACGACACCTACGCTCCAGGCGGCAGCAAGTACGTCAATCCTTTTACCGGGCTGAAAGGCGACGACGCAATCAAACCGCTCGAAGATGTGCTAGCGGAAAATCCCGACGCCTTCAATCACTGGCCGGTGGTGCCGGATCCGACATTCACTCAGGCGCAGCCGTTTTTGCAATACAAGTGGGCTCTGCTCGATCCGACCCGGGTAGGCTATATGGTTCTGCGCGCCGACGGCAGCGACTCGGGCCGCAAGGTGGTCGAGTTCGACTACGGCATCCCCACCGGTCAGGTGCTCTACGGGCTGGACTGGGACTTAAGTCTCAAAGGGCTAAAAGTAAAGGGCGAGTTGGTCGCCAATCCCCAGTACTTTCTCTTCCCAGTGGGCAGCAATGCCGGCAAGCGCTTTGACAAGCAGGCCCTCGGTTATTTCCTCACGGCCCAAAAGGAAGTAGGCCCGATCGAGATAGGTGGCGAAATTTTCAACCTAGATCCGGACTACAGTGGCAACTACGACAGCGACCGCGGCGGCGTAGCCTTCTTCAGCGACGATTGCTTTGTGTGTCCACAGATGCAGGAAATGTTTGTCATGACCGATAATGACGACAACGATCAGTGGCCAGACGAGATGATCAACGAACTGCCCAGTGCGGAGAAGTCGGATTCGGGCATTTTCCCCGGCTTGGACGAAAACAACGACCTAATCCCGGACAGCGACCAGAATTTCAACGGCATTCCCGACTGGACCGAGCCGATCCTCTTTTACGACGCCGATCCGCCGGATTTCATCTACGGCATTGACTTCAACAACAACGGTGTAGTCGATTACCGCGAAAACGACGCATTGCCCGACTATCCATACCCACGGGACCGCCGGGGGGCCCACTTGGTGGCCACGAAGAAAGGCTTGGGGCGTTGGGGCAAATGGGCTTCTGTCGGCTATTATACCATGAAGGAGCCGGCTGGCGGAAGCAAGGCCAAGGCCATCTACGCCCGCTACGAGCACAACTTCGTCTCGCCCTATCTGGGAAAAATTCGCATCAACGAGGACATTAAGCAGGTCAAAGACGACATTCGCGACGACGTGTACGTCTGGGAAGACGTGGGTTTTACCCAGCGGATACCTAGCCCCGTCCCGCACTTGAAAGGTCCGATGATTGAGGCGCGGGATCTCAATTCCCAGGTTTTCCCGCCGGATGTCGATCCGCTGAACATGCGCAATAGCTTAGTCAACACCTTGTTCATCAGCTCGACCTTTAGGCAGTTTTCCAACCTCAACGTCATCAACAGTGTCCAATGGATTCGCAATAGCCAAGCCGAAGACGAGTTCGACGACGGCACTCAACAGGAGGCTGGGGTGCTCTCGACCCTTGCGATGGTCAACCGGCTCGACTATACGATCAACGCCGGTAACCTGAACATTCGCCCGATGTTCAAGCACCTGTTCTTGCGCGAGTATTCTAGTATACTTGAAGACGCCACGGACGACGGCAGTATTCGCTCGTTCTCGATTTACGCGCCGATCGTCAGGACCCGCTTCGACCTGACGGCCAAGTCCAATCTGCAACTGGGCTTCCAAGGCTTCCCTTTCTGGCGACACACCTATCTAGACCGGAAAGATAAAAGCGACAACTTCAAGGAATGGACGCTGGTGCTGATGATGAGCAACCGCTCAGATCACTATGGCTATAGTCTCGCCTCCCAGTTCGGCTTTATCAGAACCAGCCGGGAGTACGACGATGCCACACGCGCTTCCGATAGCTTCGACAACTCGCGCCTCTTCTTTGATATTGTGGCCGGGTTCTAGGCTAGGAGATTGATACCATGATTCTGGTAAATCTGCTGCTGATCGCAGCGGTCGGCGTGGCCGCCAGCCTGAGCACGCGCTTCTTCTCGCCGGTGGAGTTGCAAGACCGCTTTGAGGAAGGTCAGAAGCTCTATGCGCTGGGGGACTACGACAGAGCCATTGAGCGCTATGAGGTCATTCTTTCCACGGAGAGCAACGCCATGATCAACGTGGAGGATGTAACCGTAGCGGTTGACGAGTTCATTCTGCCAGTGCGCGTGGGTGCCACCTACCAGCTAGGCAATACCTACAACAAGCTAGGTCTCGAAAAATTGCAGCGCTCGCAGTTTTTGCGCTCGGAGAAGAAGGAGGCCGAGGCCGATGCTCGCTACGAAGAGGCGCTGCAAGATCTCAACAAGAGCCGCGACCACTTCCGCAGCCTAGCCGCGGACGAGCGCGTCGATGATCGCACCCGAGTGATGGCGCAGTACCAGATGATTCAGACGAGTTACCAACTCAAGGAGTACGAGCAGGTCATTGAGCAGGGGGCCGCGCTGCTGCGCAGATTCCCCCACAGCCTCTACGAGGCATCCGTTCACTACGACCGAGCGTGGTCCTATTTTGAATTGGGGCGCTACGAGGAGGCCATCGCCAACTTCAAGCAGGTGTTGATCTTGGCCCCGAGAGGCTCTAACGCCGATCGCTCGCTCTTCCAGATCGCCGAGAGCTACGACAAGCTAGGGCAGTACGAGGATGCGCTGGAGTTCCTTGACCGCCTCATCGCCCGCTACGACTTCGCGCAGATGACCGAGGAAGAAATCATCGAGATGACCACCCTCAAGCTCAAGGGTTTGGTCAAGGAGACCGCGCGCGAGCTAGTCGCCAAGGCCCACCTGAAAAAGGGCGATATCTACGCGCGCAACGGCGAGGTCGAAAAGGCCCTCGCCGCCTATGCCGTGCTCCCGGTCGAATACGCGGCTGAGCCGGTCTTGGTGCAAAACAGCTACATCCGCACCGCCGAGTTGGTGCAGAAGGAGCAGGGTACGACCGCGGCCATCGCCGCGTACAAGGACGCCATCGAAAAGGTCGAGGACAAGCTCTTCCAGGCTCGCACGCAGCTAACGGTTGCCCTGATGCTTTTCGACCAGGACGAGTACCTCAAGTCGGCGCAAGAATACGAGATATACCTCAATGCCTACGGCGATGTGGCCCAGCGCATCGGCTTTGACCGCTACAAGGTCCTCTTTCGCATCGCCCAGTGCCACCAAGAATACGGGCGGCAGGTCCGCAGCGAAGACCCGGCTAGAGCGGCCGAGGAGATCTCCAAAGCGCTCAAGGGCTACGATCAGCTCTTGAGCCAGCACGAGGACAATTCCCTGATACCAGACGTGCTTTTTAACGCCGGCTTTGCCAACCAGCTCCTAAAGAAAGACGCAGCCGCGCAGCCGCTGTACCAGCGGTTAGTCGATGAATACGCGGCCCATCCGGCGGCTCCCAACGGCCTTTTGCAGTTGGCCCGCATCGCCTATGCCGCATCCGAACCCAAACGGGCCGAGGAGATATATGCGTCCTTCCTCGACCGCTTCCCGGAGTCGGGACTGCGCAATACGACGCGGATGGAACTGGGACTCACCTATAAGCGCCTCGAGGATACAGACAGCGCCATCGCCGCCTATGAGACGGTGGAAGAGGGTTGGGACAAGTGGCCTACCGTGCAGGTCGAGTTGGCCGAGCTGTATATGGGCAAACAAGAGTACGAAAAGGCGCGCAAGGCCCTATCTCGCGCCTTGGATCGAGCCGACGACGACACCCTAAGAGGCCAGATGCACTACACCTTGGCTCGGGTGCATTTCGCCGAGGACAATTTCGCGGGTGCGATCGATTCTTGGGGTCAGGCCATTGCGCTGAATCCGCCCGTGCACATCCTGCAAAATTCGCTGCTGGCCCGCGGCGGTGCTTACTACGAGGTCGCCAAACAGCAAGACGCCGTCGGCGACACGGCCAAGGCCCGCATAACTTATGAGGCCTCGCTGGAGGATATGAAGGCCCTGCTTGAAAGCGATCCCGCGCCCCAGATCAAGGACAGCGCCTTCCGCACGCTGGGGGCTGGCATGATCCGCTTGGGGCGGCAAGAAGAGGCGGCCAGCTACTACCAAGAGCTTATCGCCGCGTCGGCCGACCCCCAGGAGCAGGCCACCTTTAGCATGCTCCTAACCGAGCTGTACTACGATCAGCAGGACTTCGTCCAAGCCGAAAAATTCGCTCGCCAGCTCCTCGATATGCAGTTTGAAGACGACAACCAAGCTGGTTACTACCGCAAAGAGCGAGCCTATTCCATCATCGGCAACGCGCTGCTGCAGCAGCAGAAATACGAGGAAGCCGCCCGCATCTTCGCCCAAGGTCTCAAGCGCTATCCGAACTCGGGCGAGAGTGGCAACTTGGCCTTCTCTAAGGGCTTTGCCGAAATCAGCTACGGCGACTATGCCACCGCCGCCAAGAGTTTCAGGGCCTTTGTTGGCAAATATCCGCGCAATGCCAACCGCATTCACGGCCAGTACTATCTGGCCCACAGTCTCCAGGCCCTGACCCAGTTCAAGGAGGCTGCGGCCGCTTTTGCCGCGCTCGTCGAGCGCTATCTCCAGTCCCAATACGAGGAAGAAGCGCTTTTCCTCATTGGCGAAAACCACTACAACGAGCAGGCCTTTGCCGAGGCTGTGCCGGCATACCAAGCACTCTTGGCCAAATATCCCCAAGGCCGATACGGCGGGTCGGCGCAGTACGCGTTGGCTTGGTCCTTTGTCGAACAAGAGCAGATGGAGCAAGCAGTAGGCGCGATGCAAGACCTAGTCGCCAATTACCCTAGTAGCGAGTTTGCTCCCAAAGCGCAGTTTACCATTGGCGACTACTACTACAATATCCAGTCTTATGACGAGGCCATGGCGGCCTACAAGCGAGTACTCAAGCTATATCCAGACTCCGAGGAGGCGTCGAGGGCCACAGCCTTGGTGGAAGAGCTAAGCGAGATCCAGGCCAGCTTTAGATACAACGAGGCCATGAAGCTGTTTGAAGCCAAAGAATACGACCGGGCTGTGCCAGCCCTACAGGAGATTATTCGCGAGTACCCCGGCACCTATACCGAATTGGCCGCGTACTGCAACCTAGGGCTGGCCTATGAAATCGCGCGCCAGTGGTCGCAGGCCGTGGAAAACTATCAGGTAGTGGAAGAAAGGGGTGGGGACAAGCCGGAAAACGCCGACGTGGTCAGTTTTGCCAAGATGCACCGGGAGTGGATCGTGGAAAACCGGCTCTAGCGAGCTTTCAACGCAACGCAAAGCAGGACACAATACCGGGAGGTTGTAATGGAGCAAAATTTTTTAGTGGACCAATTTTTCAAAGGCGGGCCTATCATGTGGCCCCTGTTGCTCTGCTTGCTGATCGCTCTAGCCATCATTATAGAACGGCTGTGGCGCCTACTGACGGTCCCGGGCGAACAGGAGGCCGAACAGCAGCTCAACGAGGCAGAAGAAGTGCTCAGAAGCCAAGGCGAAGGCGGAGCCGTCGAACTATTCCGGCAGGGCAGCGGCGTGCTCAACTTCGTCTTCGCCGCCTTGGTCAAGCGCTACGACACCTTAGTGCTGGAAAATCGCACGGACCTAGAGGACATGCGCCAGGAATTGATCTTGGCCACTGAGGAGGCCGGCGAGATGTATCTCGGCCGCTTGCTCAACGCGCTTGGAACGATTGGCGTCCTCTCCCCGCTGATGGGGCTGTTGGGCACGATCATGGGTATGATTAACGCCTTTGACGCGATTGCCCGCGCCGGGGCCGGCGATCCGGCGGCCGTGGCCAGCGGCATCTCCGAGGCCCTGATTACGACGGCCAGTGGTCTCATCGTCGCCATTCCGACCATCGTCTTCCACCGCTACCTCTCCGGTCGCGCGGAAAAGGTCTTCAAGAGCGTGGAACTGTACTGCCACGCCTTCGCCAATACCCTGTTGGTGCGCTTCCAGGCCAGCCAGCGGGAGGCCAGTTAGGCAGAAAGAGACCCTGCGATGCGGCAGAGACGACAGAGCGGATTCGGCAAAAGCGCCTTCAAAACCTCGGAGAACCCGGATCTGACTCCGCTGATCAACTGCATGTTCTTGCTGTTGGTGTTCTTCATGGTGGCGACCACTTTCGTCAATCCCAAGGGCCTGAGCGTAGATCTGCCGGGCGGCGAGGGTGAGTCGAGAGCGACCAAGGACATGAACATCGTGATTGACCCGGATCAGACGATCCAAGTCAACGGCGAGGTCACGGACAAGGCGAGATTGGCGGCAAAGATTCGTCAAGTCATCGAGGCCGACAATACCAAGAACGTGATCTTGGAGTCCGCGCGTTCAGTGCCTCACTCCTATGTGGTGCAGGTGATGGACATTGCCCGCGGCGAGGGCATTGAGGCCATTGCTTTCGCCAAGAGCGGAGAAGGATAGCGGCATGGCTAAACGGAGACAGTCGCTGGCCGAAAAAGCCGGCGAATTTGAACTGAACCTGACGCCGATGATAGACGCGGTGTTCTTGCTGCTGATCTTCTTTATGACCACCACGGTCTTCGTCAAGGCCACTCAGCTCAGGATTGAGCTGCCCGACTCGGTGCACTACGACCAGCTCAAGGCAGAGAAGAAGCTGAATCTGCGCATTTCGAGCGAGGGCCAGCTCGAAATCAACGGGCAGCTAGTGGCCATGGGGCAGCTAACGAGCTGGCTAGAGCGCGAAAAGGTCCGCACCGGCTCATCGACGCTGATTATCACTGCGGATGCCGATGCTGCGCACGGCCATATCATCGACGCAATGGAATCGGCCACCATGGCGGGTGTAGGACAGATCGACATTGAGACCGAGGAACCAACCAATTGACGGTAGCTAGCAAAAAGGGAGTGGCAATTTTATGAGAGCGAGGTATGTGGCGTTTCTTGGAGTAGTGGCGTTCGGGCTAGTCTGGAGTTGCGGAGGGCTGGTACCGCCCCAACTCGAGTACGACCTGCACGTGATGCCCGTCCTGCCCGAGGGCCGTGGCGATTACACCATCGACCCAGACGACAGCTCGATGGTCTTTAGCAAAGAGGGGCTTTTAATCCGGGTGCGGCACCTGAGCGACCCCGAGCTCAACGAGCGCTTCCCACCTCTGTACGACGGTCGCCACGTCAACCCCTACACCCGAGACGACATCGATCCCGAAAAGGGCTATACCCCCCCCCGGTTTACCGTTTTTGAAGTCGAGGTCATAAACAAGACCTATGCTAAGATCGAATTCGATCCGGCCAAGGCGACCATGGAATCGGGTGGCGAGACCCATCGCTACTACGATCCCGGGCGCGAGGGGGCCGTCGTGTTGGGGGGCAACAGCTTCACCAAATACTACAAAATAGAACTCGGCACTTCGGGTAACGAGCGCGAAATCAACTTGGAGCGCATGGGCATTATCTACAAGACGATCTTTCACCGCCATCGACCGATCTTCCGCGATAGCAGCCAAAAAGGCATGTTGGTCTTCGACCCGTTGCTACCGGAAAACGACGAGTTGCTGCTCACATTCCACGAATTCGTGCTTTCGTTTGACGCCAGCGGCAATCCGGAAGAGACCATCGACGTCGAGTTCCGCTTCGCGGTAGACCAAGGAACGAGGGAAAAGGCCAGTGCGGGCAGGGCGGGTTGAGTCCCGGCGCTGCTCCGCATCTGGATAGTACGCATGGCAGGATATCTCATTGCGAGGAGCTGGACCTTCCGTCTAGCTCCTCTTTTTATGCACAAACCGCTGTTGGCCGGGCTGCTAGTCGGGGCCTGCATTAGCTGTGGCGATGAGCGGCCAGACAACGCCTCGCTGCTGGCTAAGGTCGGAGAGGTCGAGATTACCGCGACCGATCTGCGCACCTTTGAGGCCAATCTCAAAACGGCCGCCATGCGCGCGCAGCACCGGGACAACTTGCAGACGCTCATTGACCGCCAAGTGCTGCTTTTGGCGGCCAACAAACGGGGTTTGCAGCGCGACGAAGCGGTCTTAGCCGAACTCGCCAAGCGCGAAACCAAGGCCCTCGCCGACGCGATGTTGCGGCGCAACGTCGCGGCCAAGGTCGCGGTGACTGAGGACGACATCGAAAAAGCCTACGCGCGGCCGGGGTGGGGAGAAAAGGTCACCACCATGGAGATTTTCGTGCCCAGCCGGGAACAGGCGCGTCAGGTGCAAGCGCTTTTGGCGCAGGGTGAGGACTTTGCGGAAGCAGGTCGTCAGTTCGCCGCTGACCCCTATTACGGCATGAATACCGGCGAGATTCGGCGGTTGGCCTATTCGCCCTTCGACAGCCCACCCGACTTGGCGCAAGCGGTCTTCGCCCTGCCCGTGGGCGGCGTGACCGAACCGCTCCCCTTGCACGGAGGATTCGTCATCGCCAAAGTGGTGGAGCATCGCCGCGCTGAATTGGTCGAGGTCGAGGACGGCATCCGCAAGGCACTCGGCGACGAGCAGCAAAAGCAACTGCGCGAATCGTACCTGCGGCACCTCAAGTGGGATTTGGACACGGTTTTTGACGCCGAGGGCATGGATCTAGCGGTCGGCGTCTTACAGGGCGCGATCCGCTATGCGGATTTGGACGAGGCCCAGCGCCAGCACCCAGTCTATGCTTTCGAGGGCTTTCAGATGGACGTGGCAGAGGTCTTAGAAGCCGTGCGGCCATCGGGCCGACTGTGGCCGGAAGCCAGCGCCGCCGCGGTCAACGAGAAACTATCTGAAAGTCACTTCCCCACCCGCATCATGGCCCACGACGCCCGGCGCAAGGGCCTCGATAAAACCGAGGCTTTCGCGCGGTCGCATGAATTGGCGTTGGGCAACCTGATGCTGATGAAACTGCGCGAGCAGATCCTGGCGGAGGCTCCCGCGCCGACGGAGGACGAGCTGCGGGCCTTCTACGAGGAGCACAAGCAGCGCTTCCGCAGCCCCCCCCACGCGCAATTAGAGGAAATCTTGCTCGAGACCCCGAGCGAGGCGCGCCAGTTCGCAGCTCAGATTGAGGCGGGTGCCGATTGGTCGGAGCTGGCCCGTGCCCACAGCCGACGCCGCAACGCCGAAGATGGCCTCCTGTACGTTTCCCAATCACAGGCTCCCTTTTTGGGAGAGGCTTGGATGAACGCGGTGATGAACGCCGAGCTGAACCAACTCCAAGGGCCGATTCAAACGAGGGGGGGGTACTCGATCTTCAGGGTTATCGAAAGATCCCCAGAGATTTATCACGGCCTAGATATAGAGCAGGTGCGGAATGCGGTGGTGCGGGACGTGCGGGAGCGCACTGAGCGGGAGTTCTTCAACGGCTATCTGCGGGATTTGCGCCAAAAATACGCCGAGCAGATTGACGTGTACGAAGAGCATCTGCGGTATTTGGACGACGACTCGGTGCAGAACTGAGCAAACGAGGGGAGTGATCTTTGTCACAGGCCAACGCCCAAGAGCGCTTCGCGGTTATGCCCGCCGACGCCCCCTTTGAACCGGGCTTCAATGCAAAGACCCTGTGGGCGGCGCTTTTCGTCGGCTTCGTGATGCTGCCGGGCGCGATTTACCTCGGGCTGGTGACCGGGATGAGCATGGCCGGGGGCGCCGAGTGGGTGACCCTGATTCTGTTTATCGAAATGGCCAAACGCACCTTCGTGTATCTGCGGACGCAGGAGATCATCATCCTCTACTGGGTGGCTGGCGGCTTGGTGATGATGGGCGGCAAGCTGGGCACTGGGGCCGACCTCTTCGGCGGCCCATTCGGCGTGTTGATCTGGGATCAGTATCTGATCCAATCGCCCCAGGCCGACGGACTGGCTGAACACATTCCAACTTGGGTCGTGCCCCCGCGTGGGTCGGAGGCGCTCTTAGAGCGCAGTTTCCTCGACAGCGCGTGGCTTAGGCCCATCGTCATCCTCCTCTGCGCCGTTGCATTACAGCGGGTCAACGCTTTGTCATTGGGCTACGTGCTCTTCCGCATCACCCACGACATCGAGCGCTTGCCCTTTCCCATGGCCTATGTGCAGGCCGGCGGTGCTACCGCCCTCGCCGAGACCTCGGCCAAGCAAGAGGGCTGGCGCTGGCACGTGTTCAGCACGGGGGCCTTTATCGGGGCGGTATGGGGCATATTCTACGTGGTGGTGCCAACGCTGTCGTCGGTCTTTCTGACCGAGACCGTGTCGATTTTGCCGATTCCCTTCATCGACTTCACCGTGCCGCTAAAGGCGGTTTTGCCCGCCGCGGTCATCGGCTTGGCCACGGATTTGATCCACGTACTATTCGGCCTCGTGCTGCCGTTCTGGGTTGTAGTAGGGGTGTTCGCTTCGTCGATCTTGGTCAACTTGGTCGCCAACCCCATCCTCTATGCCTACGGCATCCTGTACACTTGGGAGCCGGGCATGTCGTCGATCCCCACCCAGATTGCCAATACCTTTGACTTCTGGCTGAGTTTTTCGCTGGGTGGGGCCATCGTGGTCGCGGCCGTGGGCTTTTATACGGCGGGCAAGGTCTTGCTCGCCGTCGGCAAGGAGCGCGCGCCGGCTCGGGAAGCTGACCGGGGCCCCAGCCCCGAGCGCGGCGACATCCGCATTGTCGTGGCCTTGGGGATCTGGGCGGTAAGCACGCTGGGCTTCGTGCTGATGGTATACTACTTGGTGCCCGATTTTCCCTGGTGGATCACGGCGTTCTTCGGCTTTGTGTGGACGCCGATCTACTCGTACATCGGCACGCGGATGATCGGCCTGACGGGGTCGCCGCAGGGGGTGACCTTTCCCTATCTGCGCGAGGCCAGCTTCTATTTGTCCGGCTACCAAGGGGCCGGGATCTGGTTCGCGCCGGTGCCGATCTTCCAGTGGGGCTACGAGGCGCAAGTATTCAAGCAGCTAGAGCTGACGCGCACCCGCTTTGGCAGCATCGTCAAGATGACGGCCCTGACCTTGGCCGTCATGTTTGTGTGTAGCTTCCTGTTCTGGTCGCTGATATGGAAGCTCGGGCCGATTCCTTCCTCGGCGTACCCGTTCGTGCAAAAGATGTGGCCCTTCCACGCCACCATGCAGGCGTTCTGGGCCAAGTCCACCCTGCCGGGTGCGGGCCAGAGCTTGGTGACGCAAATTATTCGCTGGGATTACATCGGGATTGGGCTGGTCTTTAGCGGCGCATTGTACGCGCTGCTGAGCGCACTCAGCGCACCGCTGGGGATCTTCTATGGTTTTGTCGCCGGCCTCGGCGGGTGGCCGCACTTTGCCATCCTCAACTTCGTCGGTGCCCTGCTGGGCCGCTTCTACTTGCAAAAGCGCTTTGGCCCCGAGCGCTGGTACGCGTACGCGCCCATCGTACTGGCCGGGTACTCGTGCGGTGTGGGCCTGATTGGCATGACGTCCATTGCCATTGCGCTGATTTCCAAGGCCGTATCGCAGGTCGTGTTCTGAGGGCTGCACGTTGAGTCGCGCACTGGTGTGCATGGCCCTGTGGGCCCTTGGTTGCGGCCAAAAGGACCCGGGGCAAGTGAGCGGAGATCGCGTGGTTGCTCCCACCCCACCTAGCGAGGCTCCCGCTACCGAAGACGACCCTCCCACCGCAGTCACCGAGGTCAACAAAGCCGAGCACGCCATGGTGCTCGTGCCCGAAGGCCTCTTTGTGATGGGTTGGGACGCGGGCGACCCGGACGAGCAGCCTCCGCATCAAGTTTTTCTTTCCGCGTACTATATCGACCAGTTCGAGGTCACCGTAGGACGGTACCGGCGCTGCGTGGAGGCCGACGCCTGCGAAGAGCCGGCCTACGCTCCTAGCTGCAACTACGATGGCTTTGCCGACGACACCCATCCCATCAACTGTGTGAACCGCCAAAACGCGCTCGACTATTGCGCGTGGGCTGGTCTGCGGCTGCCGACCGAGGCCGAGTGGGAGAAGGCCGCGCGCGGCACCGACGGGCGCACCTATCCCTGGGGATACGAACTGGTAGGCGACGAGGCCAACTTTCGCTTTATCGCCGGAGCGACCGAGCCGGTAGGCAGCCGTCCCGCCGGCGTGTCGCCGTACGGGGCACACGACATGGCGGGCAACGTGTGGGAGTGGGTGGCCGATTGGTACGGGGACACCTACTATGCAGAGAGTCCACGGGACAATCCGCAGGGGCCGTTGCGCGGGGAGTTCGGGGTGTTGCGGGGTGGGTCGTGGTGGTTTGAGAAGGAGTCCCTGCCCGCGGCGAATCGAGAAGCTTATCATCCGCTGTTGACCGATATCGACATTGGGTTCCGGTGTGCGCGGGATTTTTGAGCCGTGTGTTAGATCAATCTTGCCGTTGCTCGTCGCGCTGGCGGGCTGTGGCAAAGACCCGGTAGCGCCGGTCATCTTGGCAGAGGGCGTTGTCATTGCGTCGCCAGCAGATATCGCTGCCCTTAGGGAAAAAGGGGGCGCTGCGTACATCATAGACGGCGACTTGCAGATCGTTGGGAGCAGCTTAGTCGAGCTGACGGGCTTGGAGGGGCTGAGGCGCGTCGAGGGCAGCGTCGAGATTTGGTTTAACGACCGCTTGGAAAGTCTAGCGGGACTGGAAGGGCTTGAAAGCGTCGGCGCTGGGCTAGGTCCGGCGGCCGCACCACCGCCCCTGCCTACGCCCGCGGCCGGCAAAGCTGCTCATGTGGTAGAGGGGCTGTTGATCTTTGAAAACAAGGCCCTGGGCTCGCTCAAAGGGCTGGAGAACTTGGCCTCTGTCAGTGGGGGCTTGGCGCTCGTCCGCAATAAGTCGCTTATGTCCCTGACGGACATGCCGCACCTCGTGGAGATCGAAGGCAGCGTGGACATCTGGTTCAACGACGCGCTGCAAAGCCTAGAGGGCCTGCACTACTTAGCTAGAGTGCGGGACTTTTTGGAAGTTAGCGACAACGGTGCGCTGCAAAGCCTGGAAGGGTTGCGCGGCGTCCGCTACGTAGGGGCCGACGTGATCATCACCAACAACGCCCGCCTGCCGACCGGGCAAGCGCAGGCTCTCGCCGAGCAGCTAGTAGCCGAAGGCATTGTCATAGCGGGCAATGGACCGGATTAAGCGCAGAGCTTTCTCATTTGCGGATGAGACGGATGCGGTGGTTGCGGGTATCGGCGATGTAGAGGTTGTCGTCCGGGTCGAGTTCGATGCCGTAGGGACGGTTGATCAGGGCAGACTGCGGATGGCCGCCATCGCCCATATCGCCGGATTTGCCGCACTGACCGGCCGCGGTATAGAGTGCGCCGTCGAGGTCGATGTAGCGCACGCAGTGGTTGAAGGTGTCGGCGAAAAAGACCCGGCCCTCGGAGTCGATGGCCACGTCGCAGGGCCAGTTGAGCGAAACGTCAATTGCCGCGGCCCCCTCTTCTCGCTTGCCGCTCGTCATGTACGGGGATGCCCCATTGCCGGCGATGGTGGTGATGATGCCGGTGGCTGCGTCAACCTTGCGGATGCGGTTGTTGAAGGTGTCGGCGATGTAGAGGTTGCCGAATTCGTCGGTGGCGATGCGGCTGGTAGGTGGAGCCGCTTGGCCTATCGGAGCGTAGATCCGGGCTTGGTCCGCAGGCCCTCCGTCGCCGGAAAAACCCGGCTTGCCCGTGCCGACGACCGTGGAAATCGTGCCGTCTATATCGACCATGCGGATGCGCTGATTTTCCTGGTCGGAGATGTACATGCGTCCAAGCGGGTCAAAAGCGGTAGAGCTTGGCAGATTGACTAGCGCCTGTACGGCGGGACCTCCGTCGCCGCTGTACAGGCGCTCGCCGGTGCCGCAGATCGGCTCGATATAGTCGGTGGCAAAGTCGTAGCGCAGGATGATCGAATTGTGCCAAGCCGAGAGTATTAGGCGTCCGAACGGGTCAAAAGAGATATGGGTCGGATGGTTGAGACCGATCGCGCGCGCCCGGCCGGCCGGGGCGTCGCCGAGTTCGCCGGTGCCGATTAGGGTGCTGACGCGACCGTCGGTGACCACGCGGACTCGGTGGTTGTTCCAGTCGAGGATGTAGAGCCGCCCGTCGGGGCCGTAGGTCAGGTCTTGCGGCAGGTAGAAGAGCGCTTGACGCAGCGTTGGTTCTTCGGGGCCTTTGCCCGCGTCGCCGGTGCCGGCAAAGGTTTCGATGCGTCCGTAGGGGCTGCTAGGGCCTGTGGGTGCTTCCCCGCAGGCGGACAGGGCGATGAACAAGAGGGCTAGGTAGATCATGGCAAGACGACTCGGCGGATGCGGTGGTTGTACGTGTCGGCGATATAGAGCTGGCCCTGCGGGCCAAAGGCAAGCCCGGCAGGTCGGTTGAGGGCTGCGCTGAGGGCCGGTCCGCCATCGCCAGAAAAGCCATCTTCGCCGCTGCCGACAACGGTCTCAATGGTGCCGGACGCTAGGTCGAGGGCGCGGATGCGGTGGTTAAATTCGTCGGCAATGTAGAGTCGGCCGTCGGGGCCAAAGGCCAAGTCGCGCGGGTTGTTGAGGGCTGCGCTGAGGGCCGGTCCGCCGTCTCCGCCACCATCGGCCACGCCCGTGCCAGCCACTGTTTCGATCCGGTCTAGGTCAAAGTCAACGCGGCGGATGCGGTGGTTGAGGGCGTCGGCGATATAGAGCTGGCCCTGCGGACCAAAGACCAGGCCCCCGGCCGGCGATGGGTTGGCTCCGGCTGGCATCTGTAGCTGGGCGTCGCGCGGGCTGCCGCCGTCGCCGGAGAACCCGGCCACGCCAGTGCCTACGACCGTAGTGATAATGCCGTCGGGGTCTATTTTGCGCACCCGCTGATTGCGCTGGTCGAGGATATATAGCCCGCCATCGGGACCTAAGACAGTCTGCGGCGGCTGGCTCAGGAGCGCGTCGCGGGCTGGCCCGCCGTCGCCGGCAAACCCCGGACCTGCGCCGCAGATGACTTGGACAAGCCCGGTATGCGGGTCGTAGAGGCGCAGCTTGTGGTTGTGCCAAGCCGTCAGCAGCAGGGTGCCGTCGGCCAGCGGTAGGAGATGGGTCGGATGATTTAGGTGGACTTCGGTGCCGGGCGCACCGGGGGGCACTTGGTCGGATTCGTCGTAGGGGCCGTCGCCGACGAAGTCCGTGCCAATGACGGTGACGAGGGTGCCCTCCGGGGTCACGCGGCGCACGCGGTGGTTGTTCCAATCGAGGAGGTAGGCTTGGCCCGAGGGGGTGAAGGTGAGATCGATGGGCCAGTAGAGGGTGGCGGCCAGCAGCGGCTGGCCCTCGCCATTGAAGCCGGCTTCGCCCGTGCCGGCCCAGGTGCAGATGGTGCCAGGCGCGTCCGTGCAGAGAGATTGCGGACCGCTATCTGGGCCGGTGCTACTAGAGCAGGCCGTCAGCAGTAGTGCGAGGATAAGGGGCATGGGGCGGTTAGTGGACATAGTCAGTACGTTGATGCGAAACATTAAATATATATAAAAATGAGTAATATAGATTATCGATCTTGCAGGAGTAGTATAACGTGACTTTTCGCTCGGCGGTGCTGGGGATTGTGGTCGTGATGGCCATTGTCATGGGGGCACCCTATTCGATTTGGATGGTGCGCTCTTCGGAGATTACTTGGTCGTATTTTCCGACTAGCGCCGGCTTTTGCTTTGTGGTGATTCTGCTGGCGAATGCGCTGGTACGGTGGGTGCGGCCCACGTGGGCTTTGCGGCCCGCCGAGTTGGCTACCATTGTGATTATGGGCTTGGCGGCGACCGGGATCCCGACCTTTATCGTCGGGACCTTGCTGGCGATCATTTCATCGCCGTACTACGGAGCTACCCCGGAAAACGACTGGGCGGGCAACATCCATCCCTACCTGCCCGATTGGATCGTGCCCCGCGCCGATGGCGATGCCATGCGCTGGTTTTACGAGGGACTGCCCAAGGGCCAAGCCCTGCCGTTCGAGGCTTGGATTGGGCCGCTATTTTGGCTGTTGAGCCTGATCCTGACCGTGTACTTCGCCTGCTTCTGCTTGGTGGTGGTCTTCCGCCGCCAGTGGGTCGAGCACGAGCGGCTGGTCTTTCCACTGATGGAGATGCCGCGGCTGCTGATCGACGACGACGGGCGGGCGATTGTGCGCTCCAAGGGGTTTTGGATCGGCGCGGCGATTCCACTGGTGATGATCCTCTTCAATATTATTGGCTCGTTCTACATCGGCTTTCCCAAAATCAACTTCAACCACTCCGTCAATCTGCAACTGAGCCGGGAGTTTCCCACCATCAGCCTAATGCTCTACTTCCCGGTGGTCGGCTTTATGTACTTGGTCAGCACCAGCGTGTCGTTCAGCATCGTGTTCTTTTATTTGGTAGCCGTGGTGCAAGAGGGGATTACCAATCGCATCGGTTATGACGTGACGCGCCCCGACGCCTTCGTCTGGGGGATGCAGTCGCTTTCTTGGCAGGCTTGGGGTGGGTTTACGGCGATGGTGTTGTTGAGCTTGTGGATGGCGCGGGGCCATCTAGTGGCGGTCGTGCGGCAAGCCCTGGGGGGACGGCGGACGATAGACGACAGCGAGGAAATGGTTTCCTATCGCACGGCGGTTTGCGGATTCATGGCCGCGTTGGTCTATATCCTCGGCTGGCTGTGGCGGTCTGGGATGGATCTCCACATCGCCGCGCTTTTTGTCTTTGGCGTATTGGTCGCCTACTACGGCATCACGCGGCTGGTGGTGCAGGCCGGGGTCTATTTTTTGACGCCGCCGGTGGGTGCTCAGGCTTTTGCGCTGGCGATAACCGGCACGAGTGTCGGGGGGCACAATTTGGTGGCGCTGGGGGTTTCCTATACTTGGTTTGGGGACGTGCAATCGCTCTTTATGCCGGCGGCGGCGCACGGCGCACGGCTCGGCGAACTGTACCGGATTCGCCGGTCGATGGCCTTGGCGCTGGGCCTTGCTGCGGTCGTGGGCTTTACCACTTGTCTTTACTTCGTCCTCTCGTTGTGCTACAAATACGGCGCGGGCAATTTTGGCTCCTGGTACTTTATCGCTGGCGGTGGCGCGGGTGGCATGGCGTACAATGGAGTGATCCGCCACTTCAACGATCCGTGGCCGACCGATTGGAACAAGCTGTCCTACTTTGGGGTTGGGATGGTGGCGTACTCACTTTTGGCCTTCCTCCAGTATCGCTTGCACTGGTGGCCGCTGCATCCGGTGGGCATTGCGGTTGCTCCGCTGTGGATGACGCGACTCATCGCGTTTTCGGTTTTTCTGGCGTGGGTGGCCAAGAGTGCGATTATGCGCTATGGGGGGATCGCGGCCTACCGTCAGGCGCGGCCGTTTTTCATGGGGTTGATCGCCGGGTATTTCTTGGGGATCGGGTTGTCGTATTTGGTGGATATTTTCTGGTTTATGGGCGAGGGACATGCGTACTTTCACGGATGAGCAGTGCTCGGCGATGGCCTATCTTGAGCCGCTTGCTCCGTCGCTACTAAACGGTTAAGCTAAAAGTATCGAAGCAGAACGGTTCTTTGCTTACCTAAAGTAGCCAAAGGAAATACCCATGGCACTAAGAGATGAGTTCCAATACTACTTGGACCACCAAGCAGAGCTAGCCGCTCAGTACGAGGGCAAGGTGATCGTCATCAAAGCTCACCGCGTCATCGGGGCGTACTCCAGCGAGATAGAGGCGATACGGCAGGCAACAAAGGAACATGCGCTTGGCACTTTCCTAGTACAGCCGTGCTCCTCAGATCCAGAAAGTACGCTACAGACCTACCACTCGCGGATATGCTTCTCATAGATGACTGAGAATATCGCGCAGGGTACGTTCACCTATGTCGCCCGGGGGATTGCATCCGTTCTCATCACCCCGGTTTTCATCTGTGCCGCCTATGATCTCCAAGGAGAGGACGATTCAATACCAAACCTGCCTAGATTGCCCTCATACTTCGGAATCAGTGGATTTACTGGACATCGGTAAAATCTATCCGAAACTTGTATTCTGTCATATCACTATTCCAATTATCATCAACAAACGTCTCGATTTGGATTAACCGAATTGAAAAGCCGCAGTATTCATTCAGATATCGAACAGCCTTCAGAAGTTGAGGTTTAAAACCCTCGTCCATAATTATCCCAGTAGTCGGCAAGATACGAACAAGTCTATCTTTGATGTCATTGCTCTTGAGGAACTTCTCGAATCCTTCGTCATGTATACTCTCGGTAGCCTCATCTGTGATCGTGTCCAGAAATTTTTTGTGGTAATTTCGGACCCAATTAAGATTGATATCCTGAAATTGCAAATCGGCGATATAGCGAATTAATTGTCCGTGGGTGTCGCGCGATGTACCACCGATTTTGAGTTCACATGGCAGTAATGCACCATCGTCTCGAATATAGAGGATGTCAACTCGTTGTTCTTCATCACCCGCTTTGAATTCGACTCCTACCAGTCTGTATCCTTTTTCGGGAAAATCTGGCCAGATGTTAGCTCTGCGAAGAACCAGTTTATTGACCTCTGCATTTTTAAAGGAATAGTTATATATTCATTTAGGCTCATTATGGATTCCGGGGAGGTGTTCCCAGAATGCCTTTAATGAGGCTTTCTAGGAGCGCTTTGCCCCTTTTTCTCATGTTATGAACGAATTGAAAAAAGCCCAGATACAACGGGAGTTTTTCCTGCGAGATCCCTCGGTGGGGTCTCAACCAAGAGCGTAACAAGGACCAAAAACCTTCTATCGTATTGACATACACTTCACCAAAGCCATCTTGATCGTCATCCCGTACGAATTCCCCTTGACCATGATGCACCACCGCATGGGCATAGCCCCACGCTTCTAGCCGCCCGTAAATGTTGTACTCGTCGGTATAAATGAGTGTGCCCGGGGCAATCGCCTTTTTAATCAGCGGCTCAATGGTTTGTTGCTGGACATTCTCCAGCATCTGAATGCACACCTCCCCCCCGCGTTGAATCATGCCTAAGATCGGCGGTTTTTCGCCGGCTAAGGTGCCCCGTCCCCGACGGCCTTTGAGTCGATTGCGGCGTCCTTTTCGGCCTTTTTTTTCACCGCCGTAGGATGCCCTTTATGACCGGCCACAAGATAGACTTCATCGCACTCGACGGCCCCCTCAAGACCAGCCGGCTCCTGCTGGTCAACCAGCCCTTGCCGCAGATGCGTGGTCATGTGCTGTACATCATCTTTATTTAACCCCAGTTCTTGGGCAATTTGCCGGTTGGATAGATTCAAGCCCATGAAATACAGACACAGAATCCAAACTCGTAACGGCTGGTGGTGACCGGCTAACACGGTGCCGGTCAAATCATCAAAGTCCCGAGCACAGCCGTGGCATCGGTAGCGTTGGCGATGCGGCTGCGTGTCATCAAAACCCCGCTTGATAAGCCGAGTCGAACCACAGTGCGGACACACGATGCCATCCGACCAGCGGAGCGCTCGAACCGTTTCAAAGCACTTGGCATCATCAATGAGATGTTGGATATTGACCATGATCGAAATCCAGATAACGAGGCCAGAGCAAAAAAAGCACTTCGCTAAGAATAAAGGAGGCCGTCTAGCCGTTCAAGACACCTCCCCGCAATCCATATAGAGCCATTCATTTATATGCGACCTAAAGGTAGTGCCGATCGGCTGGAATATCGTCGTCAATGGGCGGCTCAGTTGCTTGAGGAAGGCAACGGCGTCAACGAAGTAGCTCGTCTGGTCCAAGTCTCCCCCTCCTCGGTGTCTCGTTGGAAGGCGATGAAAGCGCAAGCCGGCGAGGAGGGGCTCAAAGCCAAACCGCATCCGGGGCGGGGCTGTCAGTTGAGCCCCCAAGACCAGGATCAGTTGAAGCAGCTTCTGCTTCAGGGCCCTCAGGCGGCTGGCTTTGATACGGCGCTGTGGACCTGTGGGCGTGTAGCGCAGGTCATTGCACAGACGTTTGGGGTGTCCTATCATCCCGATCATGTAGGTCGTCTGCTGCATGGGTTGGGTTTTTCGTGCCAGTATCCCCAGCAACGCGCCCGGGAACGGGACGAGGAAGCCATCCGTCCATGGCGCTTGGTCGAGTGGCCACGGATTAAAAAAAAGCCCGACAAAAAGGGGTGACCATCGCCTGGATCGATCAGAGCGGCTTTATGTTGCAACCCACCCGTCGCCGAACAGGGGCTTTGCGGGGCCACACGCCCCTGCACAAGGTGTGGGATCGCCACGATCGCTTGTCGGTTCAGGCCGCCGTTACGCGGCCGCCTCAGCGCCAGCGGTTGGGTGTTTATTTCCGAATGTATGAGCATAATATTGACCGGCAGGATGTGGGGTCCTTTGTCGGTCCTCTGCTGCGTATGATACGGCGCAAGGTCGTGCTCATTTTGGATCGGTGGAGTGTGCATCGCGCCGCGGTGGCGATCTTGCAGAAAAGGGATCCGGATCGACTCACCATCGAATGGGTACCCGCCTATGCACCCGAATTGAATCCGACTGAACAGGTCTGGAATCATACCAAGTATGGCGATCTAGCCAACTTCATTCCAGACCACATCGAGGACTTAGCAGATGCGGTCTGCATGTCGATCACCGCCCAGCATCATGATAACAACCTGATTCGAGGCTTCTTCAAGGATGCACAACTTGAACTTTAAAACATTCCTTTATATTTGCAGTCCTCAATAAGATCGTCTTCTTTCCATCCAAAGTCATCTTTGAGTCCGACGAGGGTTTTCATACGGGCATAATCCGCTGGATTTTCGCACAAGGCAGATGGCGTGACCCCGAACATGATAGGTTGGGGCATATTGGGGACCCCCTTGATGAAATAGAGCGACTTCATAACTACTCTCTCCTTTGGGCTTTGTCTGCTCGCGGCCTTCCTTATCGTCAGGTGGCGTTTGCAATCCGCGCACTCACAAGTCGGTTCAGGCTCACCCCTTGCTCCGCCGCTTGTATGGCGAGAGCGCGATGCGATTCCGGCGGCAAACGCACCATGAACTTCCCGCTATAGTTGCGGTCCGCTATTGGCTCCGGTACGGCTTCTCCGGTGGTGCGCATGTCTGCGAGGCACTCGAGCACAAGGCGCTGGATGCCGGACAACGCCCCAGCAGGCGTAGGCGATAGCCAACTCAGCGATGGAAATTCAGCGCATAGACCCACATGTTCGTTGTCTTCAGCCGACCACGTGATGCGATAAGTATAATGGTCGCTCATTTTATACCCTCCAATTTCTCGATTGCCTTGATGACTTGACGAACTTGGTATGGCTTTGCCATGCCCTTGGCGTTTTGGATGTTTACTCGCGGATCGCCTAGCCACGGTGTCCGGTAAACTCGATGGCTGGTACTCTTCTGACGCGGCGCTCCGAAGTATGCGTCGCACACCTTGGCGAGATCTGTGAACCGCACCCCTTGCGGATTATTGCGAATCGCCTTGAGGATTTCTATCGTGCTCGCCATAAGAGTATGATACCGATAATGATACTATCTGTCAAGAAAAAGCGACTTCTCTGTCGAGCCGCTATCACAGGCTAGGGCCCCACCTCCTTCCGTGCTTGAACCCCTCTCGCCGATGCCATATCTTGACAGCCGCTCGTCCCATTCCACAGACAAAGCGAATTTCATGACCAAACTACTCAATGCGGTTTTCTTGCTGTTCGCCGCTGCCATGATTGCGGTCGTCGGTTTCGGCGATCCGGGCGCAATCAATCGCGCGGTAAACGATTTCTTCGGCTGGGCACCTAACCCGCCTGTCGAAGCGCGGATGGTGGATCCCGCACAAGCCGCGCAGCTTCGCGCCTTGGTCGCCGGCATTGACGAGGCGGACATTGCCGCTGAGATCGCGCGCTTTGCTGCCTTTGGCTCGCGGGTGCCGGGGTATGCGGGGGAGCGGCAGGCCCGCGACTACGTGCGCCAGCGGTTCGAGGCACTGGGGCTGGAGGACGTGCAGAGCGAGGCATTTGAGGTGGCCGTGCCCGTAGATCGCGGCGGCGAACTGGTGGTGCAGGGCGGCGATAGCAAGCGGCTCTACAGCTTGTGGCCCAATGGGGTGCGCACGCCCTCGTTGGGGTCGGACGGCGTGCGGGGTCCCTTGATCTACGGAGGCCAAGGGGAACTCAAAGCGCTAGACGGCCAGCCCCTGCAGGGCAGCGTCGTGCTCTTGGACTTTGCCTGCGGCCAAAACTACCTCCACGCCGCATCGCTGGGGGCCAAGGCCATCGTCTTCTTCGACAACGGCGGCGTCAACCGCGAGCAAGCCGCCGACAAGTTCCTCAAGGTGCCGGTTGACATCCCGCGCTTTTGGCTCGAGCGGCAAGATGCGCTCGACCTGTTGGCGCGCCTGCAAGACGGGCCGGTCGCTGTCCACCTACAGGCGCGGATGGATTGGCAAGGCGTGGAAGCGCACAACGTGTACGGCTACCTGCCCGGGTCACCAGAGATGCTGCCGGCCAAGAGCCGAGAACAGCCACAGGCGTGGAAGGACCAAACCATCGTCATCCAAGCCTATTACGACGCCATCTCGGTCGTGCCGGCCCTCGCCCCCGGAGCGGAAAACGCAGCCGGGATCGTCGCCCTGCTCCAGCTAGTGGAACTGCTCAAAGAATATCGCCCGCACTACTCGGTGCTCTTTTTGGCGACCTCCGGGCACTTTGAGGGCCTATCCGGGATCAACGATTTCCTCTATCGACACAGCCGCCGCAGCGACTATTTCCGCGAGCGCATGAACCCGGCCGAGCGCATCGACTTCGACCTGATGCTATCGCTGGATCTGTCGAGCCACGCCGACCGCACGGCCAGCTTTGGCATGGGCACCTTCTACAATCCCAAGTGGCGCACCGACAACTACATCAAATACATGTTGACGCCCTATTCCAAGCGGTTAAGCCTCGCGGTCGAAGAGACCTTTGGCGACACCACGCGCCACTACGAGGGCATTGCCCCGCCTAAGCGCACGTGGAAAAACTTCATGCCTATCCCGCTCGCCTTTGCCAGCGAAGCCGCAGCCTTTGTCGGTCAGAAGGCCCTCGCCCTTGCTACGGCCAACGATGCGCGCGAGCGGATCGATACGCCGCTCGACCTGCCGGAAGCCGTGGATGTGCAGAACCTCACGCGGCAGATCCAGACACTCGCGGCCATGTTGGCGTGGGCTGGCCGCGATGCCGAACTGCTCAAGCCGACCAAGTTGGAGCTGGAAGACTACGGCCACAGCCTAGCGGGTGCGATCTATTGGTTCGACCGCGACGTCAATTTTGCCGTGCCCAAGAAGCCGGTGCCGCAGGCGCTGGTGACCTATCAGCAGCTCGGACCCAACTCGGTCGGCGGGGTCCGCACCTTGATCGCGCAAGAGGCCAACGACGCGGGCCGCTTCCGCTTCGACATCATGCGCAACAAGCTAGACAACGCGATCCGCGCGTACGAACTCGATCCCTACGGCGCGATTATCTCGGCACCAGACATGGGCCAAGAGGGCGACGAGACGTACCCAACCGTCCATCCGTGGGGCTGGTGGGAAAACGAGATGCTGCAAGTGCTCTTCGAGTGCCGGGCGCTGAGTCTGTTCGAGACCGTTGACTCGCGCTACCTGTCGGTCTTGGACCACATGACCGTGCTCGACGAGCGCGACGGCGTGCCGCAGTCGTGGGGGGCCGACTTCGTCGAAAGGCAGAGCAATGAGGAGGGCAAGGTAACGCTCGCTTCTGTGGTGTACGCCCAACCTGGCACCCGAGTCAAAGCCCTGATGAGCACGAGCCTCTTCGGCGTGCGCTACCTGCTGAGCGGTGCGCCGGCCGAATGGGTGGCCGAGCCGGTGCGCCCTGAAGACGTGGATGAGGCGACGATAAAGCAGGCTCTCGGGCGCGGTTATCTGGTGGATCAAGGCGTGGTGTTGCGCCCTGGGTACGCGGCCGCGCGCGACATGTGGGTTCTCGACGACGTGCGGATCAAGCAGTTGGCGCGCTACGGGGTGCGCAACGACAAGTTCATGCGCCTGCACGAAGAGGCGCGCTTGGCCCTGCTGGAGGCCGAAGAGCATTTACAGGCGCGGCGCTACAGCGAGTTCAAGCGGGCCACGCGCAAGGCGTGGGGCCTCGAAGGGCGGGGCTACCCAGACATCAAATCGACCGCGGACGACACGGTCTATGGGGTGATCTTCTACTTCGCGCTGCTGCTGCCGTTTTCGTTTTGCTGCGAGCGGCTGTTCTTCGGCTTTGCCGACATCCGCCGCCAAGTGGCGGGCGCGGCGTTTTTCTTTTTGGCGATCTTCCTCATCATGCGCTTTATCCACCCGGCCTTCAAGCTGAGCTCGTCGCCGTATATCATCTTTTTGGCCTTCGTCATCTTCGCCATCGGCGGCACGGCCCTGCTGATGATTATGGGCCGCTTTACCCGCGCCGTCGGCCAGCGCAAGCGGGCCGCATCCGGCGTCCACGAAGCGGACATCGGTCGCCTCAGCGCCACGGCCGCGGCCGCATCGCTGGGGATTTCCAACCTCCGCAAGCGCAAGTTGCGCACCGCGCTGACGGTTGTCACCCTGACGCTTTTGACCTTTACTGCCCAGGCCTTCACCTCGGTGCAGAGCTATCTCAAGTTCTATCAGATCCCTCGCCCGAATGTGCCCAGTTACGAGGGTGCTTTGCTGCGCGATCGCGGCTGGAAGGGCTTGCAGCTATCGGTGCTCGACTATGCGGAGAGCGCGTTTGGTGACCGAGCGCAGGTGCTGCCGAGGTCGTGGGTGACCTCTAAAGTTATTGGCGAGCGGGCCTATATCGACATTGAACACAAGCTGGCGCAGAAGAAGAGCTTTGCCTCGGCCATCCTCGGGGTGACCCCCGGCGAGGGCGCGGTGATGGGGCTGGAAGAGCTGTTGGTGGGGCCGGAGAGCCGCTGGTTTGCGGATGGCGAGCGCGATGTGTGCATCCTGCCGGTGGCTATGGCGGAGATTTTGGGCATTAGCCCGGAGGATGTGGGCACGGCCGACATTGGGCTGATGGGGCGCTCCTATCGGGTCATTGGCTTAATCGACGGCGAGGCCATCGACCACCTGCGCGACTTAGACAACGAGAGCCTGATGCCCGTGGACACGGTCGCCGAGGCCAAGAAGATGGAGGAAATGGCCGGCTTAGACCCGCGCCTGATGGACACGGCCGCGATTGAGACCTTTACTCACCTGCTGGCCAACAATGTGGCGTTCTTGCCCTACCAGCAGGTCGTCGATTTGGGCGGTACGCTGCGCTCTATTGCCATCGCCGGTTTTGCCGATCGGGAGACCTTGCTCGCCGAGGTTGAGGAATTCGTGTCGCGGGTGGCTGTGCCGCTTTTTGTCGGCGCTGGCGATCGCGTGCGGGTGTACACCTCTATGGGATCGGCGTCTTTGGCCGGAATTGGCAATCTCTTCGTGCCCTTGTTGATCGCCTCGCTGATCGTGCTCAACACCATGCTCGGGGCCGTGTACGAGCGCTCCGGTGAGATCGGGGTGTATTCGTCGGTGGGGCTGGCACCGAGTCACATTGCCTCGCTGTTCATCGCCGAGGCTCTCGTGTTTGCCATTGTCGGCGCGGTGCTGGGCTATTTGGTCGGGCAGACGACGACTTTGCTGCTGGCGCACTACGCGCTTTTGGGTGGGATGTTTCTCAATTACTCGTCGCTGTCGGCGATCTTCTCGACCTTGATCGTGATGGTGGTGGTGGTGCTCTCGACTCTGTATCCGGCGCGCAAGGCCGCGGCCATGGCCGTGCCCGACGTGACCCGGCGCTGGGAGTTTCCTCCGCCCGACGGCGACGACTGGCGCTTCGACTTTCCCTTTACGCTGGCCAAGGGCGATGCCTTGGGCTCGTGCGCTTATCTGCATCGTGTTTTCTCGTCGTACGGCGAGGGATCGGTGGGCGACTTTATGACCGAGGGCGTGGATTTCCACTTGGAGCAGGGCGGTGCGCAGCCGGTCTATTTGCTGGAACTGATGGTGTGGCTCGCGCCCTACGACTTGGGAGTGAGCCAGCGGGTGTTCCTGCGCACCTTGCCGACCGACGATATTCCGGGCATTTACCGCATTGAGATGCACTTGCAGCGCGTCAGCGGCGATGTGGTGAGCTGGCAGCGGCTCAACACCAGCTTCCTCAACGTGCTGCGCAAGCGCTTCTTGGTCTGGCGGACGATTGCGCCCGAGGTGCGGGAGGAGTACTTGATTGAGGGTGAGAAGTTGGCGCAGGGGACGGGGGTGGAGCAACCACAGATTTCAGATATCAGCTAACCGAGAGGACGTCTTTGCACTGTTCGGCCAAGCCGCTCTTGAAGAAGTGTTGGCGCAGACGATTACTTACTGACGTTACGCAGTGCCCCTAGTCGGCGGCATCTAACAGGTGCCTAAAGGCTTCGAGGCTCGGCACCTGTACAGCCGCCCGAAACAACTGCTTGAGGCGCTGCAAATCGTCAATGGCCCCAATGCGGTCGGCCAACGGATCCGACGTGGCCAGCGCAAAGCGAATCGCCAGCACGTCGAGCAGATCTTCAATGGCGCGTTCTCGGCCTCCTCGCTCGATGCCTTGCTCGATGCCTTGCTCAAGGGCCTTTTCCGTAAAATACTGCACTACCGACGATTCGTACATAGTCTCCTCCGAGATGATGGTCCTAATCGTTTCTAAGTTATACACCAATCCGCTCAAAATCGCAAGATTGGCCAAGTAATTCGCCTTGAGGGTCTCGTCCATCGGTACTGCTTGCGCCCGGTTTACACACTGGCGCAACCACGCCTCGGCATCCACTCCCGTCGGACGCTGCATCAACGGCGCAAACGGAATCAAACCCGAATGCCCCGCGTCGAGCATGCGTTGGCCGTCTAGTTCACTCAGCCGAATCACTTGGTATTGCACCAACACGTGGAAGCCGTGCCGCTCTTGGAGATAGTGCCCCGGATCATTCCGACCGGCGTCCGGACGAAGATAGATGACGGTGGAGTAGATCGGCAGGCCGTACTGCCCGATGCCGTGTCCGATGTAGCTGGCCATGCGGCGCGGCATGGGCGGTTTGCTATCGGTGGTTTGAAATTCATGATGGACCAATACCTCCTCGCCGCCGACTTGTACGCGAATGAGACTGTCGGTGCGGTGGGCTTCGACGGTGGGTTGCTCAGTGTCAACGACGCCGAGGACTTCGACGTCGTCGCGCTGGAGAGCGAAGCGGGCGAAGTCGTGGGGGTAGGTGTGGATGAGATGTTTGGCGATGGTGTCAAATTCGGCCATGAGCCATGCCTTGGGTTGCGGGTGGGGTGGTACCCACAACGGGCAAGAATCGTGCCACGGCGGCGGCTCAGAGGGGAGGACGGGGAGATGAGGCGTTGGAGTGTAGCGGAAAGGATACAGCGATGAGGGGTTGAGGACAAAAGCTGCGTAATGTCAGGTAGGTAGATGACGTTACGTAGGGGCGACCGGCCGGTCGCCCCTACTAGATGCGCTGGTGAGCACAACTGATCGTGCTGCGGCTTGACAAAACCCCCGATTTATTTGTACTTTAGCAGACACACGTATTCATATTTTGGCCGAAAATAGAAAATGGTCCATAACCCGACATTTGATAGGACAGCGCTTGGTGCGGTGGCCCCATATAGCGTCTAGTCCCGGGCTTTGGACGACAAGTATAATCTCATAAGTCGTTTAAAAACAGTTATTTATCCCCCCCCCCCCATTCTCTAAGACCCACTCTCTCCATACTGCGGCCAACGTCTGTTTGGCCGCGTCTGCTCGGTTCTTTGTCGAGGACCGAGCAGCCGAAGGTCGCTCTTGTTCGGCGACTTGCTATGAACGTTTGTCCTTTATTGGCAGATGTTGGCGGTCTTTTTTTGCGCCTGTCCGCAAACGTTCGCTATCCCCTTAGCACACGATCCTCACGACCTCAATCAGCAAAAAAGAGGACATAGGAATGTCCAGATTTTTCATTGTACCAATCCTGCTCACGTTTGTCGTTTTGACGAACGCAGCCCAGGCCCAGACGGACGTCCCCTCGAACTGGGCACTCGTCCCCTCCGGGCTCAGCAACGGCGACAGCTTCCGGCTGCTGTTCCTCACTTCCGGGACGCGCAACGCCGAATCCAGCAACATCGGCACCTACAACACCTACGTCCAGAACGCCGCCGCCAACGGTCACGCCTCCATCCGGGCCTACAGCTCCGGCTTCCGCGTCGTTGCCAGCACCGAGGACGACGACGCCCGCGACAACACCTCCACCCTCCACAGCTCCTCCAACAGGGGCGTCCCCATCTACTGGCTCGGAGGTAACAAGCTCGCCGACCAATACCAGGACTTCTACAACGGCAACTGGGACGACGAGGTCAACCCCAAGGACGCGTCCGGGAACTCGCGCCCGTACGATAACACCGTTCATGCCAACCGGCCCTTCACCGGCAGCAAGCACAACGGGATCGGGGACGACGGTGAAGAGCTGGGCAAGTCTCTCGTGCGGGAAGGGCGCCTGAACGACAGTTCGACCGTCCAGGGCCCGCTCGGTAGCAATTCAACGGGAAGTCGTGACGAGAATCGTCCGTTCTACGGCCTCTCCGAGGTCTTCCGCGTCGAGGTCGACGCCCCCGGCCCCCCGACGCTCCTGACCGCCACCGCCAACGGGAGCACGCAGATCGACCTGTCCTGGAACGCGCCGGTCGGCGACGGCGGGACAGCCGTCACCGGCTACAAGATCGAGCACACTCTGGACGGCGGCTCGAACTGGCCCGTGCTCGTGGACGACACCGGCAGCACCGCCACCGAGTACTCCGACACCGACCTCCCCCCGGGTGCCACCCGCTACTACCGCGTCTTCGCCATCAACGCCGCCGGCACTTCCGGTGCCTCCAACGTCGCCCGCGCCTCCGCCGACCTCGCCGAGATGGAGGTCGCCGACGACTGGGACCTGATCCCCTCCGACCTCGGCCCCGGCCACTCCTTCCGCCTGCTCTTCGTCTCCGCCGGCACCCGCACCGCCGCCCCCTCCGACATCGTCATCTACAACGCCTTCGTCCAGGAAGCCGCCGCCGCCGGCCACGCCGCCATCGAGGACTACAGCTCCGGCTTTCGTGCGGTCGGCAGCACACGCGACGACGACGCGCGCGACAACACCGCCACCACCTACACCACCGACGACAAGGGCGTCCCCATCTACTGGCTCGGCGGCAACAGACTCGCCGACCAGTACGAGGACTTCTACGACGACACCTGGGACGACGAGGTCAACGCCACGAACGCGTCCGGGAGCTCGCGCCCGTTCGATTCCTCCAACACCGGCAACCGGCCCTTCACGGGCAGCAACCATAACGGGACCGGGCTCAACGGCAACGAACTGGGGAGGAGCAACGTGCGCGTCGGGCGGCCGAACGACAGCTCAAGCGGCAGGGGCCCGATCAACGGCCAGTTCAATACCTCGCGCAACAGCCCGCGTCCGTTCTACGGCCTCTCCGCCGTCCTGCGCGTCGAGGGCGAGCTCACGCCGGCGCTGAGCATCGGGGATGATGCCGCGGGGGACGAGGGCGGCAACGTGACCTTCACGGTGACGCTGTCGCCAGTGGCCGCGGAGGATGTGACCGCTACCTGGACGGCGTCGATCCAGAGCGACGACACCGCGGTCCTGGCGGACGATCTCGGGTCGGCGACGGGGACGCTGACCGTCAAGGCTGGCGAGCCGACGGGAACGTTCACGGTGCCGACGGCGCAGGACGCCACGGACGAGGAGAACGAGACCTTCACGGTGACGCTGTCGGGTGCGTCGGAGAACGCGCTGATTGCGGAGGCGACCGCGAAGGGCACGATCAACGACGACGACGAGCCGCCCGTGCTGAGCGTCACGGCGGTCGACGCGGAGGTGACCGAGGGCGAAAGCGCGACGTTCACGCTGACGCTGTCGCCAGCGAGCGGCAAGAGAGTGACAGTCTTCGCAATCAGCGGTACGGAGGCGTCCTTGGGCCATACGGCGACGAGGGGAAAGGACTACCCGACCCACGAAGATGTGTTGACCTTCGAGCCGGGCGAGATATCGAAGACTGTGACGCTGGCGACGACCGACGACGAGCTCGACGAGGCGGACGAGGAGACCTTCGGACTGAGCGTGTCGTTTCCGACAAACGCGACGCTCGAGGGCGGGGTCCTGGTCCATTCCTTGACTGCCACCGTCACGATCAGCGACAACGACGACCTGCCGACGCTGAGCGTGGCGGATGTCTCGGCGGCGGAAGGCGATGGCCTGACCTTCACGGTGACGCTGTCGGCCGTGAGCGGCCGCGACGTGACGGTGGACTGGGAGGCCGCCACGCTCGACGCGGAGAGCGACGACGCCGAGGAGGGAACCGACTATACGGCGGATTCGGGGACGCTGACCTTCGCGGCCGCGGGCGTCGAGGTGTTCGACGAATTCGGTGATGTCGTGTCCCACACGCCGGGGGAAATGCGGAAGACGTTCACGGTGGCGACGACCGAGGACGAGGACGAAGAGGAGAACGAGACCTTCACGGTGGCGCTCTCGAACGCGTCGAACGCGTCGATTGCGGAGGCGACCGCGAAGGGCACGATCAACAACGACGACGCGGCCACCCTGGTCAGCAATACCGAGCAGATGAGCAGCAACAATGCTTCGGCCAATGCCACTCGCAACACATTCGCCGTGCAGTTCACCACCGGCAACAACGCGAACGGCTACCAGCTCGACAGCATCGGCCTCAAGATAAGGGCCCACGAGAACGTCACGGTCACGGTCAGCCTGTACTCAGATGACTCCGGAAGTCCGGGGTCGAGCATCTTCACGTTCGACAATCCGCCCTCGGGGATCACCGCCGGCGCAGTCAACACCTTCACGGCCCCGGACGACGACGTTCTGACACACCTCGATGAGATGACGCCCTACTTCATCGTCGTGTCCGGGGAGCCCGATACCGGCGCCGGCAGCACTTTCGATTTTCTGCTGGCAGCCACCAACGTGGATGTCGAGGACACGGTAGGGGAAGACGATTGGGCCATCGCGGATGACAGGCACTCCCTGAGCGGCACTACCTGGAGCACCGACTCCGCCACCTTGCAGATCCGCGTCAACGGCTACGCCGCGGCGGGCATCTGCGGCCGCACGGCGGTCGTGCAGGAACTCATCATCTACTACCTTGCGGAGGATAAGGGCTTGGTGCGGACTTGCGCGGAGGTGAACGACGCCGACCTGGCCTCGTTCACCTACATGTCGTGGGCCGGAGAGGATATCGGCCCGCTGAAGTCGGGCGACTGCGCAGGTCTGACGAATGTGACCACCCTTGAACTGGACCGAAACGATTTCACCACGCTACCGGCCGACCTGTTCTCCGATATGACGGCGCTGGAGCGACTCTACCTGCAAGGCAACCATCTGACCGCGCTCCCCGACGGGGTGTTCTCGGGCCTGACGGCGCTGACCATTATCCTGCTGAGCGGGAACGATCTGGGTTCGCTGCCGGCCGGACTGTTTTCCGGCCTGACGGCGCTGGAAACCCTTTCTCTGGACGGGAACGATCTGGGTCTGCTGCCGGCCGGGCTGTTGTCCGGCCTGACGGCGCTGGAGCAACTCTACCTGCAAGGCAACGATCTGACCGCGCTCCCCGACAAGCTGCTCTCCGGTCTGACGGCGCTGGAAGTCCTGACTCTGAGAGACAACCCCAACACCGGCGATGTGCTGCCGCTCACGGTGACGGTGGAGAAGGTAGGGACCGACCAGGCGCGGGCGAAGGTGCTGGCGGGGGCGCCCTTCGCGGTGGACTTCACGCCGACCGTGGTGAACGGCTCGCTCCCGAGCGGCGTGACCAAGCTCGCCGTGGCGGTGGGCTCGGTGGAGGGCACGGCGGTGACCGTGACCCGCACGTCCGGGACGACGGAGGCGGTGACGGTCGACATCGACCTGACCACGCAGCCATCCCTAGCCGCGGGCCACGGCGGCTACACCTTCGCGAGGGCGACCTCGGGCCTGCCGGCGACCATCCTGTCGGTGGGCGGCGATACGCCCACCCTGCCGACGCTGAGCGTCGCGGATGCGGCGGGGACCGAGGGCGGCAACGTGACCTTCACGGCAACGCTGTCGGAGGTGGCCGCGGCGGACGTGACGGCGACCTGGACGGCGTCGATCGAGAGCGGCGACACCGCGGTTCTGGCGGACGATCTCGGGACGACGACGACGGGGCCGGTGATGGTCGAGGCGGGCGAGCTGACGGGAACGTTCGACGTGCCGACGGCGCAGGACGCCACGGACGAGGAGAACGAGACCTTCACGGTGACGCTGTCGGGCGTGTCGTCGAATGCGCAACTGGCGGCGGACCCGACCGCGACGGGCACGATCACCGACGATGACCTGCCGGTGGTGACGATCGCGAGGGACAAGGACGTGGTCAACGAGAATGAAGGCGCCGCCGGCTTCACGCTCACCCGCGTCGGGCTGACGGCAGGGACGCTGGCGGTGACGGTGGAGGTGACGCAGCAGGCGGACCGCGACCTTTTGCCGGACGGGGCGGAAGCGACGCGCACGGTGACCTTCGCGGCGGGCAGTGCGACGGCGGCGCTGGCGGTGGCGCTGGAAAACGACGATCTCCGTGAGGCGCTCGGCGACCTCACCGTGGAGGTGCAGCCGGGCACGGGCTACACGGTGGGCACCCCGGCCTCGGACCTGGTGAGCGTGGTCGATTCGGACACCGGACTGCCGACGCCGGCGAACCTGACGGCGTCGCCTGGGGCGGGGGTCGGCGAGGTCACGCTGGCTTGGGACACGCATGCGTTGCACCTGCAGTTCGCCCGTCACCAGTACCGCTACAAGACGGACGGAGCCTACGGGGACTGGACGGACATTCCGAACAGCGGGCAACACAGCAGCGTGGGAGGGGATGGTTCGAACCTGACCGGCTACACGGTGACGGGCCTGGTCGGCGGGCAGGCGCATACCTTCGAGGTGCGGACGGCCATTCCGCCTGCCGGTGGGGAGGCGGGTATCTTCAGCGACTCCTCGAACGAGGACAGCGCGACGCCGCGCTCGGCGGCGGTGTCGTTCGAGGCGGCAACCTACTCGGTGGACGAGGGCGGCACGGTGGACGTGACGGTGCGGCTCTCCGGCGCGCCGGGGCGCGAGGTGACGGTGCCGGTCACGGCGGCGGCCGCGGGCGGCGCGACGGCGCAGGGAGAGACCGGGGCGGACTGGTCGGGGGTGCCGGAGAACGTGACCTTTGGGGCGACCGACACGGAGCAGAGCTTCACGCTGACGGCGACCGATGACACGGCGGACGACGACGGCGAGAGCGTCGAGCTCTCCTTCGGGACGCTGCCCGACGGGGTGTCGGCGGGAACCCCGTCCGAGGCGACGGTGACGATCAACGACGCCGACGAGGGGAACGCGGCGCCGGAGTTCACCTCGGATGCGGAGTTCGACGCGGCGGAGAACCAGACCACGGCGGGCACGGTGCTGGCGAGGGACAGCGACACCGAGGACAACATCGAGGGCTACGCGATCACCGGCGGGGCGGATGAGGCGTTCTTCTCAATCGGGGCGACGGACGGGGTGCTGACGTTCGACGATGCGCCGAACTTCGAGGACGCCAAGGACGCGGACACCGACAACGAGTACGAGGTGACGGTGCAGGCGACCAGCGGCACAGGCACGCGGGTAAAGACGGCGACGCAGACGATCACGGTGACGGTGACGGACGTGGCCGGCGAAGCGCCGGGCACGCCGGCCGCGCCGAACGTGTCAGCGGCCTCGGCGACGAGCCTGACGGTGACGTGGTCGGCACCGGACAACGCGGGTCCGGCCATCACCGACTACGACGTGCAGTACCGGGAAGGCACCGGCGGGACGTGGAGTGATGGCAACTACACCGGCACCTCCACCACGGCGACGCTGTCGAGTCTGTCGGAGAACACGTCCTATCAGGTGCAGGTGCGGGCGACCAACGACGAGGGCACCGGCGACTGGTCGGACTCGGGCAGCGGCTCGACCATGCCGCCGGATTCGCCGGATGGCTTCATGGCGTCGCACAACAACGAGCAGGTGACGCTCACCTGGAACGCGCCGGATGCGGGCGCGGACATCACGCACCACGAGTACCGGTTCAAGACCACCGGCGACTACCCCGCCGCGTGGACGGTGATCGACGACAGCGCGCCGGGCGGGGCCCACGAGGCCTGGGTCGTGGTGACGGGTCTGACCAACGACGAGGAATACACGTTCCAGTTGCGCGCGGTGAACGACGCGGGCAATAGCACAGCGGTGGAAACGGATCCGGTGACGCCGATGTCCGGCATCTGCGGCCGCACCGAGCAGGTGCGGAACGCGATCGTGGCTGCAATCGACGGTGTGTCGGACTGCGCCGACGTGATGACGGCGCACCTGGCCGACGTGACTCATCTCGACATCCCGGATATGGGCATCAGGTCCCTGCAGTCGGACGACTTCTCTGACCTGACCGCGCTGAAGAATCTCTATCTGAACGACAACGCGCTCAGTTCGCTTCCCGACGGTGTGTTCACCGGCCTGACGGCGCTGCAGCGGATCCATCTGCAAAACAACGAACTCGGCTCGCTTCCCGCCGGCGTGTTCACCGGCCTGATCGCGCTGCATACGCTCCGTCTGCAATCCAACGAACTCAGTTCGCTTCCCGCCGGCGTGTTCACCGGCCTGACGAAGCTGCAGCGGATCCATCTGAACGACAACGAACTCAGCTCACTTCCCGCCGGCGCGTTCTCCGGCCTGACGGCGCTGAAGAATCTCTATCTGGAGAACAACGAACTCAGTTCGCTTCCCGCCGACGCGTTCACCGGCACGACCGCGCTGGCGTATCTCCATCTGAACGACAACGAACTCAGTTCGCTTCCTGCCGGCGTGTTCACCGACCTGACGGCGCTGTGGCAACTCTTTCTGCAATCCAACGAACTCAGTTCGCTTCCTGCCGGCGCGTTCACCGGCATGACGAAGCTGAGGCATCTCCTTCTGCAATCCAACGAACTCAGTTCGCTTCCCGCCGGCGCGTTCACCGACCTGACGGCGCTGGGGTTGCTCGCTCTGGGGGACAACGAACTCAGTTCGCTTCCCGCCGGCGCGTTCACCGGCCTGACGCAGCTGGATTCGCTCCAGCTACAAGGCAACATCGAAGACCCGCTGCCCCTGACCGTGACGCTGGAGAAGGTGGAGTCCGATCAGGTGCGGGCGGAGGTGCTGACGGGGGCACCGTTCGCGGTCGATATCCCGGTGACGGTGGTGAACGGCGCGCTCGATGGCGGCGCGACGGTGCTCGACGTCGCGACGGGCTCGGTGGAGGGCACGCCTGTGACGGTGACCCGCACGGCCGGGACAACGGCGGCGGTGACCGCGGACATTGACCTCACCAACCAGCCGTCTTTGCCCAGCGGCCACGATGGCTACAGCTTCGCCCGGGCGGCGTCGGGCCTGCCGAAGGAGGTCTTTCCGTCAACGGACGCCAACGCGGCACCGTCGTTCTCCTCTTCGGCGACGTTCGACGCGGCGGAGAACCAGACCTCGGCGGGCACGGTGCTGGCGACCGACAGCGATTCGGAAGACAACATCGAGGGCTACGCGATCAGCGGCGGCGCGGACCAGGCGCTGTTCTCGATCGGGGCGACGGACGGGGCGCTGACGTTCAAGGCGGCTCCCAACTTCGAGGACGCCAAGGACGCGGACACCGACAACGAGTACGAGGTGACGGTGCAGGCGACCAGCGGCACAGGCACGCGGGTAAAGACGGCGACGCAGACGATCACGGTGACGGTCACCGACGTGGCCGGCGAAGCGCCGGGCAAGCCGGCCGCGCCGACGGTGTCGGCCGCCTCGGTGACGAGCCTGACCGTGACCTGGACCGCGCCGAACAACGCCGGTCCGGCCATCACCGACTACGACGTGCAGTACCGGGAAGGCACCAGCGGGAGCTGGACGGATGGCGGCCACACCGGCACCGCCGTCACGGCGACGCTGTCGGGACTTTCGGAGAACACGTCCTATCAGGTGCAGGTGCGGGCCACCAACGACGAGGGCACCGGCTCGTGGTCGGACTCGGGCAGCGGCACGACGGACGCCAACGCGGCACCGTCGTTCTCCTCTTCGGCGGCGTTCGACGCGGCGGAGAACCAGACCACGGCCGGCACGGTGCTGGCGACCGACGGCGACACGGGCGACGACATCACCGGCTACGCGCTCACCGGCGGGGCAGACCAGGCGTTCTTCTCGATCGGGGCGACGTCGGGGGCGCTGACGTTCGACGATGCGCCCAACTTCGAGGACGCGCAGGACCAGGGCACCAACAACACCTACGTGGTGGAGGTGCAGGCGACCAGCGGCACGGGCACGCGGGTGAAGACCGCCACGCAGACGATCACGGTAACGGTCACCGACGTGGGCGGCGAAGCGCCGGGCAAGCCGACCGCGCCGACGGTGTCGGCGGCCTCGGTGACGAGCCTGACGGTGAGTTGGTCGGCACCGGCCAACGCCGGTCCGGCCATCGACGACTACGACGTGCAGTACCGGGCGGGCACCACCGGGGACTGGAGCGACGGCAACCACGTCGGCACCGCCGTCACGGCGACGCTGTCGAGTCTGTCGGAGAACACCTCCTACCAGGTGCAGGTGCGGGCCACCAACGACGAGGGCACCGGCTCGTGGTCGGACTCGGGCAGCGGCACGACGGACGCGAACGCGGCGCCGACGTTCAGCTCTTCGGCGACGTTCGACGCGGCGGAGAACCAGACCACGGCCGGCACGGTGCTGGCGACCGACGGCGACACGGGCGACGACATCACCGGCTACGCGATCACCGGCGGGGCGGACCAGGCGTTCTTCTCGATCGGCGCGACCTCCGGGGCGCTGACGTTCGACGATGCGCCGAACTTCGAGGACGCCGAGGACCAGGGGACCGACAACACCTACGTGGTGACGGTGCAGGCGACCAGCGGCACGGGCACGCGGGTGAAGACCGCCACGCAGACGATCACGGTAACGGTGACGGACGTGGGCGGCGAAGCGCCGGGCAAGCCGACCGCGCCGACGGTGTCGGCGGCGTCGGTGACGAGTCTGACGGTGAGTTGGTCGGCACCGGCCAACGCCGGTCCGGCTATCGACGACTACGACGTGCAGTACCGGGCGGGCACCACCGGGGACTGGAGCGACGGCAACCACACCGGCACCGCCGTCACGGCGACGCTGTCGAGTCTGTCGGAGAACACGTCCTATCAGGTGCAGGTGCGGGCGACCAACGACGAGGGCACCGGCTCGTGGTCGGACTCGGGCAGCGGCTCGACGGACGCCCCCACGGTGGAGCTGGGGGAGCTTGAAGACCGGCTCCTGGAGCTCAACTGTGCGCTGGACGCGTTGGTGGACGGCGAATCGGACGCGCGGTGCAAAGGCATCGATGGCATGTCCGGGAGCGCCGCCAATTTGGTCGCGTTGCAGTTTCAGGTCATCGGCCAACTGCCTCCGGGTAAGTACGACTACTACGATCTTGCCGGATGGCAGACGCTCTACAAGATGGAGAACGGCCAGGTCCGCATCACCAAGGCCGGCGACGCCTCGACGGAGGATCTGACCCCGGCGCGTGCGCCGCGTGATTTGGAGGCGAAGGCGACTGGCGAGGGCATCGTGCTGAGCTGGCAGGCGCCGAAGGCGGCGTCTGACGAAGTGACGGGCTATCGGGTGCTGCGCCGGCGGCCGGAGGAAGGCGAGAACACCCTGCTGATCTTGGTGGGGGACACCGGCAGTTCGGCGACCGCCTACACCGACGCGGACGTCGAGGAGGGCGTGCGCTACATCTACGGGGTGAAGGCGATTCGGGGCCGCGCACTCAGCGACGTGTCGAACTACCGAGGGGTGCGCGCGGTGGCGTTGGCTACTTCCGGGCCGGATGCCCCGCCGACGGCGGAAGAAGACCAGCAGCCGGAAGAACAACAGCCGGAGGAAGAACAACAGCCGGAAGAAGAACAACAGCCAGAGGAAGAAGAACAACAGCCAGAGCCGCCGCCGGCACCGCAGAACCTGACGGGCGTCGCCAACAGCGACGGCTCGATCACCCTGAGTTGGGACGCGCCCGACGACGATACGATCACCGGTTACCAAATCCTGCGGCGACGCCCCACCCTCGGCGAGGCCGAACTGCTAATCTACGTGGCCGACACCGGCAGCACGGCGACGAGCTACACCGATACGGATGCGACGCCGAAGGTGCGGCACGCCTACCGGGTGAAGGCCATCAACCCGGCCGGCGTGGGCAACCGATCCAACTATGTCAACGTGACGGCCGCAGCGACCAAGGTGGAAGAAGAACAGCCGCCGGAGGAAGACCAGCCGGAGGAAGAGCAGCCGGAGGAAGAGCAGCCGCCGGAGGAAGACCAGCCGCCGGAAGAACAGCCGCCGGAAGAAGAGCAGCCGGAGGAAGAGCAGCCGGAGGAAGAAGACCAGCCGGAAGAGCAGCCGCCGGAGGAAGAGCAGCCGGAGGAAGACCAGCCGCCGGAGGAAGACCAGCCGCCGGAGGAAGACCAGCAGTCGGAGGAAGAAGAGCAGCCGGAAGAAAACCAGCCGGAGGAAGAAAACCAGCCGGAAGAAGACCAACAGCCGGAAGAAGAAGACCAGCCGGAAGAAGACCAACAGCCGGAGGAAGACCAACAGTCGGAGGACCAACAGCAGCCGGAGGACCAACAGCCGGAGGAAGAAGACCAGCAAGACGAGGAAGATCAGCAGCCGCCGGAAGAAGACCAGCAGCCGGAAGAAGAAGACCAGCAAGACGAGGAAGATCAGCAGCCGCCGGAAGAAGAAGACCAGCCGCCGGAAGAAGACCAGCAAGACGAGGAAGAGCAGCCGGAGGAAGAGCAGCCGGAGGAAGAAGAGCAGCCGGAGGAAGAAGAGCAGCCGGAGGAAGACCAGCCGCCGGAGGAAGAAAACCAGCCGGAAGAAGACCAGCCGCCGGAGGAAGAAAACCAGCCGGAAGAAGAAGACCAGCCGGAAGAAGAAGACCAGCCGGAAGAAGAAGACCAGCCGGAAGAAGAAGACCAGCCGGAAGAAGACCAACAGCCGGAGGAAGACCAGCAGCCGGAAGAAGACCAGCAGCCGGAGGACCAACAGCAGCCGGAGGACCAACAGCCGGAGGAAGACCAGCCGGAAGAGGGCCAACAGTCGGAAGAACAACAGCCGGAGGACCAACAGCCGGAAGAAGACCAACAGCCGGAGGAAGAAGACCAGCAAGACGAGGAAGATCAGCAGCAGCCGGAAGAAGACCAGCAGCCGGAGGACCAACAGCAGCCGGAGGAAGACCAGCCGCCGGAAGAAGAACAACAGCCGGAGGACCAACAGCAGCCGGAGGACCAACAGCCGGAGGACCAACAGCCGGAAGAAGACCAACAGCCGGAAGAAGACCAACAGCCGGAAGAAGACCAACAGCCGGAGGAAGACCAACAGCCGGAGGAAGAAGACCAGCCGCCGGAGGAAGACCAACAGCCGGAGGAAGACCAGCCGGAAGAAGACCAACAGCCGGAGGAAGACCAACAGCCGGAGGAAGAAGACCAGCCGGAAGAAGACCAGCCGCCGGAAGAAGACCAACCCCAAGAGCCGCCGGCACCGCAGAACCTGATGGGCGTCGCCAACAGCGATGGCTCGATCACCCTGAATTGGGACGCGCCCGACGACGATACGATCACCGGCTACCAAATCCTGCGGCGACGACCCTACTTCGGCGAGGACGAACTGCTAATCTACGTGGCCGACACCGGCAGCACGGCGACGAGCTACACCGATACGGATGCGACGCCGGAGGTGCGGCACATCTATCGAGTGAAGGCCATCAACCCGGCCGGCGTAGGCAACCGACCCAACTCTATCAGCGTGACGGCCGCAGCGGCCAAGGTGGTGGCCGCGTCGTCCGGCTTGGCACCCAATTTCCCCAACCCCTTCAACAGCCGTACCCTCATCCCCTACCGCTTGGCCACGCCCGGCGCGGTGCGGCTGGAGATTTACAACCTCCTCGGACAACCCCTGCGCACGCTGGTCGATCAATACCAGGACGCTGGCTTCTATCAGGTTCGCTGGGATGCGCGCGATCGGCGCGGCGCGTTGGTGTCGGCGGGGATGTATCTGGTGCGGCTGCACTATCCGGGCGGGGTGCAGACTAAGCGCCTACTCTACCTCAAGTAGGGGCGACCGGCCGGTCGCCCCTACCCCATTCTTCGACACCTGACACCCGACGCGAGTTTTAAAAACAATACGGTTTAGTTAGCATGATGTGGGTTGCATGGGGTGTCACTCCTGCGGAAGCAGGAGTCCAGTCTCCCCGCCCCGCTGGATTCCTGCTTCCGCAGGAATGACGAGGCAAAAGAGAGCGAGCAACAGGCTAGAGGCGTCTCGCTTTTTTCGCTTAACTAAACCGTATTGGTTTTAAGAATGCTTCTTAGCGCTTTCGGGCAAGCCGCTCTTGAAGAAGCGTTGGCGAAGACGATTGCTAGTGAGCCTCAGTCTTCGCCATTATCCTGCCCTTTGGATTTGTGCAAATATTCGCGTCCCGCCGTCGTCAGGCGGTAGCGTTGCTTGCTGCTGCGCGGCTTGTCGGGGATGGTCATTTCGATCAGGCCGGCTTGCAGGGCGGGGAGCAGATAGGTTTTGCGGACGTGTTTGGTATTCTTCAGGCCCAAGGCTTCTTGGATCTGTCTTCTATTCATCTCGCCCGATATTACCTCTAACAGACGCGCTATTCCGGTATCTTGGGGGGTATCTTGGGGGGTATCATGGGGGGTAACTTCCCCGGTAACTTCCCCGGTAACTTCCCCGGTAACTTGATCTTCTAATGCCCGCACCTCGGGGTCTGGTCGGAAAACAACGACGAAAAAGGCTCCCCGAATCTTAAATTCCGGTTCTGGGCAGCCCTGTTCCCTCGCCTCGTCCCGAATGCGACGAATTCCAGTGCCCGCTTTTTCAATGAACTCAATGCGGTGGAGCAGATCGGCGATTAGTGGATTGCGGCGGATGCTCTCGCGGCCGAGTTCGGCCAACTTCAGTCCTGATGGCAGGCCGCCGGGACTTATCACCTCAACGCGATTGGCGTAGATCTCGACGAAGACGTTGGCACCCTCGAAAAACCAATCGCGGTGCATGACCGCGTTGGTGATGGCCTCGCGCAGCGCCTTCATCGGGTATTCCGGGATGTTTTCGCGGCGCAGGCTTTCAATGCGATAGGCCGTGCGGGTATTGCGCTCAATGAACCGCAAGGCATCCTCAATGTCGGCCACGATGCCGCCGTCAAAGTCTCGTCGGTCGAGGATATGCACTTTGTCCGCGCCCTTGCCCAGCAGGCAGGTGATATATGCCTCCGAGAAGAAGTGGCGCACGTTCTTGGCGAAGAAGAGCACGCCTGCGTTGCGGAAGAGCAGCTTGTCGCCCGCTCGCTCGGCGACCTCGATGTTGACCAGCACGTCTTCGACCGGCGGTTGTCCAGTGATGCCGGACAGCTTAAGCCAAGCGTCGTACTTCGCGCGGTCGAAGTCTTCCGGGTAGCTGAAACGGGAGCAGGGCGAGAGGTCGAACCGGATCACGCCCTCGCTGCGGAAGAAATCGCGGATTTCGTCGCGGCTGAGCTTTTGGGTCCCCGCGCCCTGACGCCAGAAGAAGCCCTCGCTGCACTGCACCGGCTTGGCGTCGCTTTCCCGTACATGCACTGCTAATACGTCATCCACCGGCTCCACCAGTACCTTCACCGGAGGGTCGCAGTTGCGGGCGATGTCCTGAATACGGGCCCGCAGCGCATTGGAGTCTTTGACGCCGGTCACCGTGCCGTCATCGCGCACTCCGAGCAGGAGTTTACCCCCAACTGTGTTGGCCATAGCCACGAGTTCGCGTGAGAAAGACGACGAGAGGCTCTCCTTGAACTCAAGCGTGGTGCCTTCGCCTTGCTGGATGAGAATATTAAGGTCAGCAGGTGTCATAGATTCTGAAGTCGCTAGTGCAGCTTGGTTGTGGAATCGCGACCTTGGCCCGCACTGCGTGATGGGGCTGGCCACCGATATGCCTCAATTGATAGGGTTTACCCGCTTGATGTCAAGCTGGTAGGGGTGCTATCAAGCCGATTGGGGTACGCGCTAGCAAGCCGCATCCCGCACCCGGTATTGTCTCGCCCCCATCGTCATATACCTTTAGGGGCAAACAAAAAGACGAATGCAAGATAAACGATGGAAAACCGAGCTAATTACACGTTGCTGCACATCGACCGGCCCGAAGAGTTGGCCGCGTACGCACGTGCCCGAGGATGGCTTTTGCCCGCGGAATCGGTGTGTGCGCTAGGCCGCGCTGGTGAAGGCAACATGAACCTCACCCTGCGCGTACAGACCGCAGAGCGTTCCTTCATACTCAAGCAGTCGCGTCCCTGGGTCGAGAAGTACCCGGACATTCCCGCGCCCGAGGAGCGGGTGCTGGTGGAGGCCGCCTTTTACCAGGCCGTTGCCGGTTGCCCGTTGGTGGCCGAGCGCATGCCCGGCTTCTTGGGTTGGGACGAGGAGAATTTTGTCGCCGCGTTTGAAGACTTGGGGGAGACTGCGGATTGTACCGATTTGTACAATGATGGCGAGGCTGCGTTTGCATCCTTGCCGGGTCTGTGCCAGTGGTTGGCGTCCTTGCACCAAGCGGCATTTGACGAGCCGACCCGGACGCGCTTGGAAAACCGCGCCATGCGCCAGCTCAACCACGAGCATTTGTACTGCTTCCCGCTGCGCCCGGACAACGGCCTCGACCTCGACGCGATCACGCCCGGGCTAGCGCGGGTCGCCCAAGCTTTGCAAGGCGACGCGGCGTATTGCAGCGCCATTGCCGAACTGGGCGCGCTCTACTTGGAAAACGGCCCCTGCCTGTTGCACGGAGACTTCTATCCGGGAAGTTGGGTGCGCGCCGGTGGGGGCGTGTGGATCATCGATCCGGAGTTTTGCTTCTTTGGCCCGCCGGAATTCGACGTGGGCATTCTCGTCGGCCACCTGTTGCTCGCCGGTCGTCCCTTGGAACTAGCGCAGTCGGTGTTTGACCACTACGGCACCGACCCTTCGCTTTCCCGCAGCTTGGCGCTGCAATTTGCCGGGATGGAGATCATGCGGCGGCTCATTGGCGTGGCCCAGTTGCCGCTAGCTGCTGACCTGCCGCGCAAGGAGTCGCTGTTGGAGACCTCGCGGGAGCTGGTACTTGGTCGAAACTGTGAACGTGTTGCAGTCGATGGATAAATTGCCCGATGTCATTCCCTTGACGCCCTATTACCGGGAGATGGTGTGGGGCGGTCGTCGCTTAGCTGCGCTCTACGGCAAGGCCCTGCCGGGCGATGCGCTCATTGGCGAGTCCTTTGAGCTGTCGGCGTACGAGGGCCGCGAGAGCCGGGCGGCGGACGGTCGCTCGCTGCGCGAGTTGGTGGCCACGCACCGCGCCGACTTGGTCGGTGCTGCGGTGTGGTCGCGCTACCAAGAACGCTTCCCCTTGCTTATTAAGCTCCTCGACGCCCAGCAAGATCTGTCGATCCAAGTGCATCCCGACGACGAGTACGCCCGGCGCAATGGGTTGGTGGACAGCGGCAAGATGGAGGCTTGGTACGTGCTGCAATCAGACGGCGGCCGCGTAGCTTGCGGACTGGCCGAGGGCGTGGGCCGCGCGGAGTTTGTCGCCGCGCACGCGGCCAACCGCGTCTCCGAGGTCGTCCGCTTTTACCCGGTCGCGCAAGGGGACGTGCTCTTTGTGCCGCCGGGTACGGTACACGCCCTGTGCCAGGGGGTCGTTCTGTACGAGGTGCAGCAAACGAGCGACCTGACCTTCCGCATTTACGACTACGGCCGGCCGCGCGCCCTGCACTGGGAGCAGGCCCTTGAGGTCATCGACTTTGCCCAACGCCTGCCCGGGCCGGTGACGCATCCCGTGCTGCGGGGCCAAGTGCTGGTAGAGTCCGAGCACTTTGTGCTGCGCGGCTGTGGCTTAGACCGAGGCCAGGCTGAGCATCGGGCCGAGGGATCGTTTCTGTCGCTGACGGTCGTCCGCGGCCGGGCGCGCGTGGGCGAGTGCACCTTGGGCACGGGCGCGACTGCGCTGGTGCCGGCTGGCCGCGCTTGCGAGATCTCGCCGCTGGGAGGCGAAAAATTGGAGTACCTCATCGCTTCCGTACCCGCCTGAAAAGCCTTGCTGGAACGCCAACCCCGATTATCATTAAACCAACGCAACCACAAACAACGAAGGAGTGTATCGTGAGTCTATTTTCGCTAGAGGGAAAAGTCGCCCTCGTCACTGGTGCTAGTCGCGGCATTGGTCGCGGCGTGGCCGCAGGTATGGCTGAAGCCGGGGCCACGGTTATCTGCGCCGCTCGCACCCGCAGCCAGCTCGACGAAGCCGTCGCTGCCATTGAGGCCGCCGGCGGCAAGGCCCGCGCGGTCGAATTGGACATGGCCGACTTAGAGGGTATGGACGCGGCTTTGGAGCAATGCGGCCCCATAGACATCCTGTTCAACAATGCCGGCATGAACATCCGCCAGCCCATCGTCGAGGTCTCGGAGGAAAACTACGACCAGATCATGGCCGTCAATCTCAAGGGCCTGTACTTCCTCAGCCAGAAGGTCGGCCGCCAGATGATCGAGCGCGGCCAAGGCGGCAAGATCATCAATATCGGCTCGCTGACCACGGGCTATGCCCTCGCCAAAGTGTCGGTGTACACCGCGACCAAGGGGGCCGTCGGCCAGCTCACCAAGGGCCAAGCCATTGAGTTCGGGTCGCACAACATCCAGGTCAACGCCATCTGCCCGGGCTTTATACTCACCTCGCTCAGTGAGAAGCTGTGGGCCGACGACACCATGCGTGCTTGGGGCGAGGGGCGGGTTGTGCTCAACCGCTTGGGGACGCCCGAAGACTTGGTCGGCACAGCCGTCTTTCTCGCCGCGCCAGCTTCGGATTACGTCACCGGGCAGTGCATCTATGTCGATGGCGGCTTTATGGCCGGTGACGAGTGGCCCTTGCCGCCGGTGGCCGGTAGTAAGTAGTTTGCGCTATTGATGGCTATTTCCACCCTAATGAGGAGTTAGCTCGCATGTCTGAAGTCTATGCACCCAATGCCGATTTACGCGACCGCGCTCACGTCAAAAGCATGGACGAGTACCGGGAAGAGTACGCGCGTTCCATCGCCGACCCAGAGGCGTTTTGGGCCGCAAAGGCCGCGGAGTTCCACTGGTTCAAAAAGTGGGATACCGTGCGGTCGTACAACTACGACATGAACGCGGGGCCGATTGCGCTTGAGTGGTTTGCCGGCGGCCAGACCAACATCGCGTACAATTGCCTCGACCGGCACCTCGATGCAAAAGGCGATCAGGTCGCCATCATCTGGGAGGGCAACGAGCCGGGGGAAGACGCCACCCTGACCTACGCGGAGTTGCACGAACAGGTCTGCAAATTCGCCAACGTGCTCAAAGCGCGCGGCGTCAACAAGGGCGACCGCGTCTCCATCTACCTGCCGATGGTGCCCGAGCTGGCCATTGCCATGCTGGCCTGCGCTCGCATTGGCGCGATTCACTCGATTGTGTTCGGCGGCTTTTCCGCAGACGCGCTCGCCGACCGCATCGTCGATTCCACCTGCACCACCGTCATCACCTGCAACGGCACCCATCGCGGCGACAAGCCGATCCTGATGAAGCCCGTAGCCGATCAAGCTATGGCCGACGCGGATGCGCGCATGGACGCCGAGGTAGCGACCTGCATCGTGGTTGATCGCGCAGACTTTGCCGTGGATATGCAGGACGGCCGCGATTGCTGGTGGCACGAGTTGATGGCCGACGCGGACGCCGACTGCGCTTGTGAGGTCATGGACGCCGAGGATCCGCTCTTCATCCTCTATACCTCCGGCTCCACCGGCCAGCCCAAGGGCGTGCAGCATACCGTCGGCGGGTACATGGTCTATACGGCCATCACCCATAAGTACGTCTTCGACTACCAAGACGGCGACATCTACTTCTGCGCGGCTGACATCGGCTGGGTCACCGGCCACTCGTACATCGTATACGGCCCGCTGGCCAACGGCGCGATCACCGTGATGTTTGAAGCCATCCCCACCTATCCCAACCCGGACCGCTACTGGCAGACCATTGAGAAGTGGAACGTCAATCAGTTCTACACCGCCCCGACCGCTATCCGCGCCATTGCCGCAGCCGGCGAGGAGTGGCCCGCCCAATACGAGATGCCTTCTCTGCGCCTACTGGGCACGGTCGGCGAGCCGATCAATCCCGAGGCTTGGCGCTGGTATCACAAAAATGCCGGCAAGGAGCGCTGCCCCATCGTCGATACGTGGTGGCAGACCGAGACCGGCGGCATCCTCATCACGCCGCTGCCCGGGGCGACCCCAACCAAGCCCGGCTCGGCCACCTTCCCCTTCTTCGGCATTGAGCCGGTGGTGCTCGACCCGGAGAAGGGTACGGAGCTAGCAGGCGACGGCGTCGTTGGTGTCTTGGCTATGCGCGCTCCTTGGCCGGGGCAAATGCGCACGGTGTACGGCGATCACGAGCGCTTTGAGCAGACCTATTTCCAGCAGTACAAGGGGTACTACTTTACGGGCGACGGCTGTCGGCGCGACGAGGATGGATACTATTGGATCACTGGCCGCGTCGATGACGTGATCAATGTCTCCGGCCATCGCATGGGCACGGCCGAGGTCGAGAGTGCGTTGGTGCTGCACGCCAAGGTGGCGGAGGCCGCAGTCGTCGGTTTTCCGCACGACATCAAAGGCGAGGGCATTTACGCCTACGTGACGCTCAACGCCGGTGAGGAGTACACCGACGCGCTCAAAGACGAGCTCAAGCGACAGGTGCGCACGGCGATCGGCCCGATCGCCACCCCGGACGTCATCCACTGGGCGCCGGGCCTGCCCAAGACGCGCTCGGGCAAGATCATGCGCCGCATCCTGCGCAAAATAGCCACCGACGAAACCGACTCTATCGGCGACACCTCGACGCTTGCCGACCCAGCGGTCGTGGACTCGCTCATTGCCAACAAATAGACTGCCTGAAGGCAGCGAGTACAAATTCTCCCAAGAGTGGCTGGAGACCAATGGTTTGGGCGGCTGGGCTTCCTCCACGGTTAGCGGCGCGCACACCCGGCGCTATCACGGTCTGCTGGTCGTCGCCACTCAGCCGCCGGTCGGCCGGGTGGTGCTGCTATCGCGGCTCGACGAGACTTTGGTCCTACCCACAAGACGCGTCGAGCTAAGTTGCAGCATTTTTCCCGGAGTCATTCATCCACGGGGCGACCAATGGCTAACTGCCTTCGCGTCCGAGCCGGTGCCGACGTGGACGTACGCGGGGGATGGGTGGGTGTTGCGCAAGCGACTGGCCTTGCTCGCGGGTGAGCAAGCCTTGGTCGTCGCGTACGAGCTGGAGAAGGCGTCCGGCCCGCTTTGTTTGGAGTTGCGCCCCTTTTTCGCCGGCCGGGACTATCACCACTTGATGCAGGCCAACGATCAAGTGGCTCCAACGGCCGATTGGGTCGAGGATACGCTGGCTTATCGCCCTTATCGGGAGCAGCCCACCGCTCACATTCTCGCCCCGGGCGCGTGCTGGGAGGCCGCCCCGGACTGGTACTACAACTTCCAATATCCGCGCGAGGAAGAGCGCGGCCTCGACCACAGCGAAGACCTGTTCACGCCCGGTCGCCTGCGTCTGCAACTCGACCCCGGGGCCACCGTTGGCGTAATTGCAGCCACCGAGCTTCCCGCCTGCCGTGACCCCCTCACGCTTCTCACCGGCGAGATCGACCGCCGCCAGCAGGTGGTGGTGCACGCCTCTTGGGCCGCCGACCCTTTGCTGCAATCGCTGGCGCGGGCGGCCGCTCAGTTTCTGGTGCGGCGCGGCGATGGCCTGCACACCATTGTCGCGGGCTACCATTGGTTCACGGATTGGGGCCGCGACACCATGATCGCCCTGCCCGGCCTGTGCTTGGTCACCGAGCGCTTTGCCGAGGCGCGGGATATCTTCGCGGCGTTTGCCGAGCACGTCAGCAAGGGCATGATCCCCAACCGCTTTCCCGACGCGGGAGAGGTCCCGGAATACCACGCGGTGGACGCGACTTTGTGGTTTTTTGTCGCGCTCTACAAGTATTTGCAATACACCCAAGACTACGAGTTTGCCCGCGAGCTGTGGCCGACGCTAGAGGACATAGCGGCTTGGCACGAACGCGGCACGCGCTATCAGATCCGGGCCGGTGTCGATGGCCTGCTCGCGGCTGGGGAGCCGGGGGTGCAACTGACGTGGATGGACGCCAAGGTCGTCGATTGGGTGATCTCGCCGCGCACGGGTAAACCCGTGGAGGTCAATGCCCTCTGGTACAATGCGCTCAAAATTTTGCAGCACTTGGCCGAGGTATTTGGTCAGCACGCCGAGTACGGCCAGCGCGCCGCTGAGGTGCGTGCGTCCTTTGAGCGTCTGTTCTGGTGCGAAGAGCGCGGGTATTTATGCGACGTGGTTGCGCCCGAGGGGCCGGATTGGGCGATCCGCCCCAATCAGATCTTCGCGCTCTCGCTGCCCTTCCCGCTCATCGAGGGCGAGCGGGCGCGGCGAATCTTATCCGTGATTGACCAACACTTGCTGACCCCGCGCGGCCTGCGCAGCCTTTCGCCGAGCGATCCGGCGTACTGCGCCCAGTATGCGGGTAGCCCTTGGGAGCGCGATAGCGCGTATCACCAGGGCACGGTCTGGGGCTGGCTCATCGGCCCGTACATTACCGCCCTCTGCGTTGCCACGGTCGCGCGGGTCGCCAGCGCTCTCGTGCCCTCCTCGACGGCTTTGCCGCGCACTTGGATGAGGCGGGCTTGGGCACGGTCTCGGAGATATTTGACGCCGAGCCGCCTTTTGCGCCTCGCGGCTGCATCGCCCAGGCGTGGAGCGTGGCTGAGTTGTTGCGGGCCGGGGTTGAGGATGTGTGGGAAGCTGGGATTTAGGGGCTGGAGCGGGGCGGTATTCTGTCATTGACGTTACAAAGTGGCCCTCTATTTTAGAGTGCCACCGACCGCCCTACGGGGACAAGTCTATAACCGAGATCGGAAGCGGTACGCGGGATTGAGATAGGGTGAGGATGCGAGAAATGATGCAAGACTGGAATTGGCATAAGAACGCTTGGACGTGTTCTAAAGATGGCCGCGAGCATCATGCGCTCGCTAATTTTTGCGCCGTTTGCGGCGGTGCTGTCGAGAGCAAACCTGTCGATTACATGGCCGACATACCTTCCGGAGAGAGTAAAGACAGTGCTGTCGGGAATCTGCCGGTTATTATGGACCGAGTTGACGACCTCTTTAACGTGTTCGGCCAGCCTTTATTAGTGGATAAATCCAACGGAGAAATGAGTACCTACATAGAGGACAAGCAACTCGACCTGCCTCCACTCAAAGGGGATTCGACTTCCTTGCGTCAGGTGGATTTTGACCGCTGGTGGATTTACGCGCTCACGGAGGTGGGGACGCTGCAGGTGTTTCCGACCTCTTCGTTGTTGAACGACGATATGCTGAAAGCTGCTTCGTGGAAGCCGCTTGCCGTGGAATGTGAGCGCGTCGAGAAGATTGCCTTAGGCCGGAATCGGCTTTTCCTGCTGGACCAAGAGGCGTTGACTATTCATGTATATAAGGTAGATAAAGCAAGTTGCGATCGATACTGGAAGAGCGAGAACCGCATTTTCGACGAATTGCAAAAGCAAGAGCTAGACAAAAATTCGTTGCCTATCCAAGAAATGATCCCAATTCGGGGAAGCGAGACCTATCTGGGCTTAATAGAAGAGGAAAATAGGGTTGTTTTCTTGAATTTGGAACAGGGCAAGAAAATCTCGTATGAGGATGAGGATGCCCGCGGCGTCCCATTAGCCGCTTCGGCGGGCGTGATGCGCGGCGAGGATCCGTCAATATGGCTATTGACTCAAGAAGGGGGCTTGTGTGCCCTACAGTTAGTCGGCCAACAGGTGCTAAAAGAAATTCCGAGCCGAACCGAGGTAGAGGTACAGGCCCTACAGACATTGCGGATCGAGTCCGGCTATTGCTATATGGCGATAGGGTCTAATTTTATGCTATTGTTCGATCCATTGAATCGGCAAGTTACGTCCAAATTGGAGTGTAGTCCCGGATATTCCATGAGGCACATTGATCAGACCAAAGGCTTGGGCGGCTTGGTCGCCAACTTCCAAAGAGGAGTGGGAGCTAATACGGAATTTCGTCTTTCCCGTCTTGATGAACGAGGAGGGGAACTTTTCTTGCGCGGCTGGCCTTTAGGCGAAGATCCGGTTGTGCCGCCAGCGGGTTTCGGCAAATACGTGTACGTGATGACCCGCGATCATGAGTACCATCTATATCGCTATGACCTATTGGCCGTTTGAAAACCAGTCATTCTGGTACGTTGCTCTGCTGTGCTGCCTAGGGCTTGGCGGCCCTCGTGCCGCCGCTGGGATGGATGTCAGCATATTGGTCGATGGCTCTGGTTCAATGGAGGGCTTCCAGCAGACAGGTGAGCTACAGAAATTGCTGACCTCGTTGGAAAAAGCCTGCCAAGACCAGCAACTGGAGGCGGGCACTTTATTTTTTGTATCCCAACACCCGGATTCGCTAGTGTGGATCGAGGAGACCCAAGACGCACGCTGGGGCAGCTATACCAATTTGCTCAGGGCTTTTGAAGAAGGGCTTGGATGGGCGCCGATTACTTTTTTCTTAACCGATAATGTGCAGGCGACCACCAATGACGAGGATGTTCGGGGGCTCTATGCGCGTTTTGCGGAGGATGTGGTACAAGTACTATATGCCGTGCCGCTGAGTCTGCCCTTTGACGGGCGGTTGTTCAATCACCCGGACAAGGCGTACCACCAAGGTCCGCGTGGGGTGGTCCTGTATGCCTATCTCACAGAAGAAGATCAGCGCGCTAGATTCGGCAAACTCATCTCCCAACTCAAGGCTGGCGGCTTGGAACCGATGCTGATGAAGCCGCTAGACCACCGCATTGTTCTACATCGCAAACGCAGGGCATATTCGGACCAGCCGAGCACCATCGGCATGGACGAATCCGAGTTGGTCCATTTCTCCTTTACCTTAGAGTCGCAATTGAGCTACCTGAATATCGAGCCGATGGATGAGCATGGTAATCCGGTGCGGTTGAAGGTGAGCCAGCCTAGGATCGTTCCCATGCAGCCCGAAGATCGGCGGTACTGGAGTCGAGCTAGCGGGAGAGGACGAGTTACTCCACCCCGCCTTGAAGAGAAGCTGGAGCATAATACCCAGAACAAATATCGCTATTCGTGCCGGGTCCGCCTAGGCCCGTTCTTGCCCAACGAGGTTGGCTTCTTCGACCAGCTTGGCATGGCGCGTATAAGCCCGATTCCGATGCAATATATGTCCAGGGTTGTCTTGGAGATACCGCCTGGCTCGTTTCGCATGACTCCGATTTATCAGGAGAAATACTTTACCGACAACCCCCAAGAAGTCGAGCGTATCTATACGCCAGACGATCTGATACACTTCCTGCACCGAGACCGAGAGGGTTTGGAAGTGGTGCCCAAGGGAGGAGCCATAAGAGGCAGGTTGCAAGTCCGTTCCCCTCTCTATCTGTGGCGGGCTTGGGTCGCGGTGATCTTGCTACCCATCGCTGTGGTAGCTACCGGGGGAATGGTTTATTTCAGGAGGCTCGTTTATCGGCTAGCAGACGTCGAGTACAAGTACTGGATGCGCCCCGGCGGTCAAAAGGAATTGGAGTACACAAACCAAAGCGGAAAGGATATCGTTTTGGGATATTTGCGGCGAGACAGCCTGTTCAAATGCAAATACCGCTTACTGCCGGCCGAAGAGGGCGACGAAAGGGCCGAACTAAGAAATCGGATGGACGATCCGGTCGGTGAGGAGGGGGTGGCTTTTGAAAAGGATGAAAAATGGGTTTTCAACCACAAGGGCAATGAATTTGAACTGGAACGCCTCAAATAACACTAGGGAGTCAAGATGAAACGGCACATCGCGCTCGGATTCATACTGGCTATCGGCTGGATGGGGTGTGGCGGGTCGGGACAAAGCGGCTCCACGTTTACTCAGCAGATTGCCAAGGAAGAGAAGGGAAGCGTAGTATTCCTCAAGGTTTCTACCAATGAGGGAGAGGGAGTTGGGAGCGGAATCATCATCAAGTCAACGGGCCAAATTCTCACGGCGCACCATGTAATCAAGGGCATCAAAGAAGGATGGGCCAAGCCGTTCAACGGGACTTGGATGCCGATTACGGGCGTTGTCGCCCAAGACGAACTCAAAGACCTGGCGGTGATAAACGTCGATCCGCGCGGCCAACACCTACAGCCGTCTAGGCTTGGGTCAGGAGAATATATGAGCTCGGGCGATCCCGTGGTGGCAATAGGCAACCCCTTGGGGCTAGAATACTCGGTCACCGAAGGGATTATCTCCGAGGTTCGCACTACCCCGGAGGGCCTCAGGCTGATTCAGACGGATGCCGCCGTATCGCCGGGCAATAGCGGCGGGCCTTTATTCGACCAGAACGGAGAGGTAATTGGCGTGGTAAGTTTTAATCTAAGCTCTAGCCACGACGAGGGGCAGAATCTCAACTTTGCGGTCTCAATTGATGAAGCTAAACCGCTGCTGGGCATCTCCTCGGACCAATATGAACCTGTCGAGGTAGGGGTACCTCCGCCGAAGACTAGATCGAAGGGCACCTTTCGCTATGTGGAGGTTGGGCGCATAGTCTGGATTTTGGTACTTTCTGTAATCGTCTATATCCTTTCGGTCTTACTTTTTAGCGGACTCATCAAGACCCGAGACATGCACCCGGCCACAGCTTTTGGTTGGTCCGCCCTCGTGTTGTGGGGAGGCATTGCGCTGATCGCCTCTTTGGGGTTGAGCGGATTTTTTGATTTTTTGATGGGCTGGGAGTCAAGTTCGCAAATTGAATGGCGAATCCTCATCTTTGGAATGGTGATCCTCTGCATTGTGGTGATAGCAAAACTTGTCACCCGGCCAAGCCGCCGCTGAGAATTCCGAGTGAGTCCCAATGCCCTCGTACGACAGCCGTCGGGGGCTTCGACCTGAAAAGCATCTAATGACGGAGTTGGATCAACATTGAAGGAGAACACCATGGTTGAGATAACTACTATAGGTACAGCAAAAGAAGGAAGCCAAACGATCGATATCCGTCCCACGCTTTTGATCGGCTTGGGAGGTACGGGAAAGGAAGTACTGCGGCGGCTGCGACGGATGTTCTACGAGAAGTACAGAGTAGCGGGTTTACCCATCATGGAGTACCTATGGTTTGATACTGATATCCGCAATCAGTCCCTGAGCGGAGAGGTGCCCGACGAGTTGGACAAGCGCATTGACCTTACCGCTCCACAGAAAATTGATGGACGGGTCCAGCCCGAGGAGTTGGCTGGATACCGGCTCAACAAGAATGCCTATCCGCATATATGGGACTGGTTTCCCAGCGAACTGGACGCGCTGCCTGCTAATGCCATCATGCAAGGTGCTGGGCAGATCCGTTCCTTCGGGCGATTGGCTTTCTTCCACCATTACACGGAAATTCACGACGCCATCGAAAGATTGGGGAGAAAAGTAACTGCCCAAGAGGCCTTCGCGGACATGAACCGCGATTACCCAGATTATACGGTAGATACTAGTGCCTTCGATATCATTATTATATCGTCTCTCGGCGGTGGAACGGGGTCTGGCTGCTTTATCGATGTCGGATTTCTGTGTCGAGTTTTGTTCCCAACTTCTACGCGCACGGCTTTTCTTGCCATGCCCACGGTTTTCGACGATGTAGTGGGATCCGCCGGGACAGAAGCCGTCCATGCCAATGGCTTTGCCGCCCTCAAGGAACTCGAATACTTCATGCAGCCCCGGTTTGTCGCCGACGAGGATAAGGAGACAAGCGAATACTCCACCCACGAATTTAATTGGGGTGGTAGCCCTCGGCCGGTGCCAGCACCGCCTTTTGATACGGTCTATATGCTCGACAACGAGAATGTGGCTGGCGAACGCATCACCGAATTTACCGATACGTTCCAGATGATTGCTGAGTTTCTGCTGCTGGATTTCGACCGGACTAGATTTGCCGCTCAAAAGCGCAGCGTACGTTCCAATATGGAGCAGTACCTACAGGATGTGACAGGCTACCACAACGGAAGCTATGTCCAGTATTTTCCATGCCGATATGCATCTTTCGGGCTCTCCCAGATTGAATTGAATCAGCCTCGTCTGGCCAATGCGGCTGCTAACCGCTGCGCTCAGTATCTGGTAGAACTTATCATGGCCAAGGACAACAGAATCCCTCAGGGCTATGATGATGCCGATGTCAAACCCCGCTTAGAGGGGATGGGCCTAACTGAGAAACTCTTTTTGCAACGCTGCTTGGCCAAGCCGGGAAAGGATTTCACCTTGATTGATGAGGTCGTCAACGAGTTGATCGAACCGGCTTTCAATGAGTTGCAGAACGAGTTGCACACGGCATCGGCGGTAGAGGATCAAAAGGATTTGGATCACCTAGTGGAAAAAACGCGGCAGGATATGGGTAGATTAGTCCGCGAGGTGAAGGATCGAGTAGGGAAAAGACTGTTACAGCAAGGCACCAAAAAGGGCGATGGTGTGACGCAGATCCTGGAAAATATCGGCTTGGATCGTCCCAAGCTCGAAAAGCGGGTAGAGGATGAGTGTCTTGAATTATTGTGCGACCCCTTGAATTTCGGCCCCAAGTTTATGGTTGAGTGGCTGAAGATCGCCGTCCGCGAACTGGAGCGCATCAAAGAGGAATTGCAGGCTAGGGAGAATCAGGACATAGAAGCACTAGAGGCACCGCCGCTCGAAATCGAATTTACCGAAGATTACGAGAAATACGAGGCTCGCCTAAAAGCGGCTAGGGAGGAGATGCCCTTTGCCTTCTTAACTAAACGCATTGCTATCAACCATTACAAAGGACGCAAAAAGCAATCCCTTAAGCAGAACGCCGAGCTTATCACCCGTAATCTGGTGCAGCAGGTGAAGGCTGTCGAGAAGCAACTCAAGGAATGGGTCACCACTCGCTATGAGAAGGAAGCGGCTGGGCGTCTGCTCAATCCCAATTCCGGGGGACGGGTGCAGGAAAAGGGCTTGCTTGACAATATGATCGGCTTTGTCGGCCAACAGACCGAAGTCCGGGGTGCAGATGGTGAACTCCATGTGGAATTCAGCGGTTTGCTGGCCAAGGTAGAGGAATTTCAAAAACATCTCCAAGATCTGGTTAGCCGATTTGAGGGGTTCCATAATTCTTATAGAAAGCGGATGCCCAGTGTACGCAACCTCAGTCTCATGCCCGAACTTAACTATGAGGAGGCAATAAGGAAGGAGCTCGAAAAAAGAGGACTGACAGGTGCCGGTTTCAAGGAAATTTTGCAAGATATTTTGAGGAGGTATTTCCGCTCGGAAGAAGCCAAGCCGCTGTTTGCTGAGTACGCTAATCTCGAAGGGACAGAGATCGATGCCATACGAGATTGTACCCGCATTATTTTCAATCGCTCGGCGAATAAGAACAATGCCCCTCGTGATTGGGAAGAGGTAGAGGATTCACTGAGTCGGTTCGCGTTTGACCTATTTAAGGAGTTCTATGCCGATAGAAACGCCGTTCAAGAGTTGCAAAATCAGAAACATAACGAGAAAGAGGAGATGCAGAAACGAGCACGGCTAGCCGAAGCGCGGATGTCCGAGTTGAAACCTGCCCCGCAGGGTATGTCGAACCACACTCGGAAAACCATAGGACTTCCCCCAAATGAAAAAAGGTGGGAGGAGCTAGTCGACCAAAACGTGGGAGGATACAAAGCGGAGTATCACGCCCCCGATTCGGTGATATTTGTCAGTCAATGGATGGCCTTTCCTCTGTTCGCTATCGACAATTTGAGGAAGCTGCACAGAGCATACGAAAACAACCTTAGAGTGCCGCAGAATGTATTCCGTCGGTACATGACCAAAGACTATATCAAATATCCGGAGATACTACCGCCTAGGGACGACCAAGAAGCGCGGATGCTAGTGGATGCCCTACAGCCGCTCATTGATGGTATCTTACTCGAGGTAGTGACTTTTGACAGACGGGGATTCTACCGAACTTACCAAGAACAGGGCCTAAAGCACACGGACGATTACGGACCCAATATCGAGGTGGCACGCCGGAGTTTGGCCCGAGACCGGGAGACACGAAATAGGCTGCGCCAAGCGGTGCAAAAGATTTGGGATAACTGGAAATCGGATGGCAATGGCCTCGTTTTTGAGCAGTACTTGGCCCTCCAAAGCCATCTAGTGAGTGAGGTATATCCCAAAAGAAGAGTTGTAATAGACGGCCAGAGTGTGAATGTGGATGACTTGTTCCACAGTTTGCTTATCAAGGCTTTCAAAGAGAATTTCAAGGATGTGCAGCAGCGCTTGGGCATTAGCGACAGCGAATTGGACGACCGTATCGGCAAACACTTGCAGAACAAAGATGGTTTTGCCAAACCCCTAGACTATAGCGATCCTCACTGCAAAGACGATATATATGTGATGGATGGTGCCAATGCCTAGGGAAGCGAGTCAAGAGCGGGTCGATAAGGCGATGGGTGCTTGTCCTGTTTGTCAGTGGCCTTGTGGAAGCCGAATCATCTTTTGCAGCAGTTGCGGGACTCAACTCGCCCGTCTAGAGGTATCTCCCAAGCCCGTTGAGTCGTTGACGCTTTTCGAAGGCTTTCCAGTCATCATGCGGTTCGAGAATACCGGGAAAATACCCGTGGAACTGGAACGTCTCGATGGAGTAGAATGGGGAGCATGGGTTTCGGAAGCGAATTGGCCCGTCTCCTTGGATCTAGGGGAAGCAATAGAAATACGTCGGCTGCATGCCGAGTCTCACGGCCAACGGGGGCGGTTGACCCTGCACTCCACGGTGTCACCGATTTCATTTCATTACCGGGTCCAAAAGGCTCCCCGAATCTGGCTGGCTGACGAGCAGGGGCGAGAGTTTGACCAAGGCACTGACGGCTCACAGTTGTGGCCGGTAAATCAGGAAGCCCAAAGGCACGATCTGGCCCTTCGCGCCGCAAGCGAAGTGGTTTTGGAAAGGCCTCCCCGTCTGTCCAAGGGAGATCAGGTGGTGGATATAGTGCCGGCGGAAGAGGTAAGCTACCCTTTCCGCTTGGGTCCAGACAAAGCCCTTTCGGTAAGGCTCACCCAAAATCAGCCTCTGTCTGAAGAAGGGCATCCTGTACATCTCGTTTTTCCCATCCAGAACAGAGGTGATGTCGATTTTCATCTCAATCTAAAGTACACTCTTCGGCCGGTGCTCAGAGTGGAGTTCAAGCCGCCGCTTTTTGACAGAGAAACGGCGATTACTAGCGGCAGCCGAACAGAGAAAAACGTGAGTGCCAAGATTACTCACTCACGAGGCGCACAACTACGTATAGACACAGTGATTAGCGATACGTCCTGGCTAGAGGTCAAAAACGCTGAAGAGGTCGCGGGCCGATCTCTCAGACCTTGGAACGCAGCAGCGGATGCTGATGAGGACAGTACGCTGGTTCTCCAGTTAAAAATAAAGACGGGCCATATTCCTCGACTAGAAAAGGAAAGAGTCTTCAAGCCCAAGATCATCGTCAAGGGAGAGGCCATCGGCGAAGAAGAACCGACGTTCGAAGATGAGCGTGAGTTCACCGTCAAGGTAGAGCCCCCAAAATCGTTAGAGCGTCCGGTCGGCATTGATTTTGGGACAACCAATTCTTGCTTGGCCTATATTGAAAATGGGAAACAAATACCTCGCTGGGCAGAACTCGATATCCAAAAGCCTCGCAACGAAGTGCCAACAGTTTTCCAGTTTAGGGCGATTAGGAAGAGAACCGAACGTCTGGAAATCCTCGGAACTCTGGAGGCCGACGAGCATGACTTGGTGGCGACTAACAACGAAGAGGCCATTATGCGCTTTGGGCGTAAGCCATTCGACCAAGTCGCCGGGATCACTCAGGACAACTTCGACGTCAATGATATCTGGAATTCTATGAGCAGTATCTGCTGGAGTTTCAAATCTGCTCTCAACCGACCCTATGATTCAAATATCTATATTGATACCGGGATGTCGGGCGTCTTGATCAATGGGCATCCTCCTAATACGCGGAATATCAGTCTGACTCCGGTGGATCAAGTAGCTATTTACCTCCGGTTTATGGTAGAGCGCTTCATTGAAGAATCCGGGTGCTTGCCCAAAGAGATATTTCTGACTTATCCGGCGGTATTCAACCGCCAAAAACAGGCTCTACAGAACGCTGCCGAAAAGGCTTTGCAGGATCGAGACGTTGAGGTCCGCCTAGAGATCAGCGAACCTGAAGCTATCGCGGTGTACTATGTATGGCAGCTTATGGTTAGGGCCAATGAAGATGATATGGATGAGGAGTCTGTCCATAAAGATGATATGGATGAACAAATCATTGGGGTGTTCGACTGCGGTGGGGGGACGACCGATATCTCCATCGTACGCTACACTATAGGTGATGGTGAACATCAAGTGGATCAAGTGGAAATCCTCGGTTCCGATGGTGACAATCGACTAGGGGGGAACTTGCTGACATTTTGCTTGGCTAAATACTTCTATGAGGAACTCGTCCCTGAACAGTATCGCAGTCACTTTCCCTTTCCCAAGGATCTACGCGATGGCTTACGCACCCAAGATCCTAGTGTGAAAACGAACTTCCTAAAGCTCTATCAGTTAGCCGAGATGATAAAGACAAACAGCACGACTTATGAGCGGTTCCAAGAATGTTTTCCCCCACAGCGCTATAAGGAAGTGAGCCAGACAAGGGATGCGGGATTGCTGGACCTGCTCGCCAGTGGGGAGAAACTGAACTGGCCCAGCATTGAGTTGGCTAGCCGGGAAGAGGGTGATGTATTCCGGATCAATGGATTGAAGCGCAGCATCAACAAAAGCGATTTACCAAGGCAACTTGGCTCTATGGATTATCACGCTATCCTTTCTGTGCTCCGCCGAGAATTGGAGCGGGGTTTCAAGAAACTGGACTTGATGCAGAAGGAGCTTTACAAGCAGAAAATTATATCCGGTTTTCAGTTGGATCATCTTATCTTGGCAGGCAATTCGTCCAAATTGCCGATTGTGAATGAGATCGCCCAAGGCATGGAGACCAAAGAAGTTTCGACCCCTGCTCTTTCTTCACTGGACTCCAATAATGAACGGAAGGTCAGCGTAGCCGCGGGAGCGGCTCTTTACGGAATGTCCCTACTAGAAGATCAAGAGTTCCCCCTCGAAGTCTCCGGAGTACACAAACTAAATTATCCGCTAGGTTCCTACAATATGATGAGAGGCTTCAGGCCCATTTTTGATCGCTGGCTTTCTCTAGAGAAGGGAAAGGTACATCCCTATGTGAGCAAGGTTATCCCCAAGCGTCAATCCCGCACTTCACAGATGGTATCACTGTACGAATTTTTCGATTGGAACTACAAAAATCTGAAGGCGGACCGGCAGAAAGTGGCGGCTATTCCCATGCCACTGGAGGAAAGAGCTTTTAAGCAGGCCGCTTATTGGCAGTACAAGCTCGAGCTTCGAGGCGACGAAAACAATCGCGGTCAGCTCTATTACAACTTCGCGGTAGGACAGGAAAAGGATGGAAGTGATTTTGAAGAAATCTATGATGACTACTTGAAATACGAGGACTTTAACTATAGTTGAATGTTTTGTAGTAATATACCTGACAAGGAAGACATCAAAAAAAGAAATAAAGATCAGCAAAAGATTAAATGGGTAAGATATCTATGGCAGAATTCCAAGAAAAGATTGACGCTCTAGTCAACGAAGTTGCCCACTGGGAGCAAGAACTCCAAGCTCTGCGGGAAATCGTCGCCGAGACAAGACAGGTTCGCGAGGAACTACGCAAAGGTGGTCTCGGCGACCTCATATTCGCGCAGATCCTCGATACAGCCAAGAGCTTCGATGAGGCGGAAGAGAGCTGTGTAGAAAAGGTGGGCGAGTTCTTGAACGATGTGAGCAATTTCAGAGACAGGCTGGCAAAGTTCCGCGACGTTATGCAAGCGTCCTACGACGACTACGTAGAGCTCCGCCAGTCCATCCCTACCAACACCAAATTTCAAGAACTACAAAAGCTAGAGGCCGATCTGCAAAATAGACTAAAATCGTTCCAAGAAGAAGTACAGGCTGCCTCCGAAAAATGGAATGAAGAATACTCAGATATTACAAATACCCGAGATCGTTTCCGAGAAATGCTCAACGAACTGCCACTAGAAGCCGAGGAGGGTATACCGTCGGTACAGGATACTGAGACTATTAACAAGGACATCGAAAAACTCAAGGAGGCAGTGAATGGATTGGAGTTGGTCTCTCTTATATCGAAGGAATCGGATCTCAAGGGTCAATTGACGATGATCCAAGCTAAGATAGACAGTCTCTGTAATCCGTGGGATACTGCTCTGATCGCTTTAATCGACCGGTTGTTCAACGAGAAAAAATCGCTAAAACAGAAACCCGCGAAATTGGAAAAATTTGTCCAAGAGCGCGGTCTTGAGTTGATTTGGCCGGATCAAGGGGACGAACGCTCGCTAGAATATCACCGAATTTTCGATGAGCGAGAAGATTCTCAGGTAGGCCGTGGTCAAGTGATTCGACCTGTTACACCTGGATTGCGCCGGGGGACTGACGTAATTGTTAAGTCTGGGATTTTGCTAGCGAAATGAGTAAAAGGGTGCCTGTCCTGTAACTGAATTGCAACTACAGCAGAGAAATCCTCTCCCATGAGTTTAGACTTTTTAGCCCAAAACAGCGATCAGATTCGGGACTGTTTTATCGCTCTCATTATCTTGGTCGGCCTATTTGCACTTGTCCTATTTGTCCAAGGATGCAGAGAAACGCGGCGATATCGCAGCGGATTGCGTGCTATGGAGAGATGGGAGAAAAGCAATTCTAATTTCAATCTAGAGGAAAAGACTGAGCAATCTCCCGAAGATGTTATTAAGGAAGTCCAGCATCCCCTAGCCGTCCGTTGGCTCGAACATTTTAGGTCCTTACATCGGCAAAATAAAGCTCCAGATGTAGACGGTCTTATCGGCTCTATCGAACACGAACTCGCCCGGTACGACGAAGCATTCCGCTCACTTACCAGCAGCCTCATTCTATTGGGCCTACTGGGCACGTTCGTTGGCTTAATAATCGTGGTCATACCTATCCCAGGTATTATCCAAGGAGCGCAGATTTCACCGACGTTGAGCCAAGAGGTAAAAATAGAGGATGTATTTAGTACCATCCTAGAAGGATTAGGACAGTCCGTAAGCGGGATGCCGCTGGCGTTCATTACCAGTATAATAGGACTTTTTTCCACCTTAATCCTCAATGCTCTGTACAGCCCACTACTCCACAGTAGGAACACATTATTGGCAAACATGGAAGAGTGCTTCAACGCGAAGATCGCTCCCAAGTTTGCTGTAATCCCGCCTCAGTTGCGCTTGAGCCGCGTCTTTACTCAAACAGTAAACGACCTATACGATAAGTATTTCACTGCGCTTTCCGAATACTTAGACAAAAGACTCAAGGAGATTGTCAATAGTAACGCCCGCATGGTCTTACTTATAGAAGAGGGCGGCACGAAGCTCAAGGAAAGTAGCGAGGCCAGTCTGAAGAGCGCGCAGATTTTTGAGCAGCACAAAGATACGGTAGCTGCGGGGGCGGAAAAAATAATGAGAGCGGCTATAGAGTTTTCTCGACACATCGAGAACTTTGAGCGGCTAAGCTGGCCTCTGAATGCGCTCAAGGGCAGCGTCGATACTATGCTCAAGGAGAGCGAGCGCCTGATGGCCCGACAGTTTCAAGCCTTTGATGAGCGGATGGACAAACAATCCAAGTTATTTGAGGAGCGAATAGAGATTCTAGGAAACGGCCTAGCGGAGACTCTAGAGACGATAAGAGGATTGAATGACACAGATTATCGTCCCCATTTCACGAACATCCAGAACCTGCTCAGTGCTGTCAGTAATGGCCTCAAGGAACAAGGCGAAGCGTTTGAACGGGCTAACCAACCTGTACAAGATGGCTTGGAAGGGCTTCGCCAAGATCTGCAAAGATTGGGCAAGGAACAAGGCGAAGCGTTTGAACGGGCTAACCAACCTGTACAAGATGGCTTGGAAGGGCTTCGCCAAGATCTGCAAAGATTGGGTAAGGAACAAGGCGAAGTGTTTGAACGGGCTAACCAACCTGTACAAGATGGCTTAGAAGGGCTTCACCAAGATCTGCAGGGATTGAGCAAAGCGACAGGGGCGTTGCAGAATCAGCTAGATCAAATGGTAGGAGCCATCAATCAAGGGTTCAAAAAAACGGACGAGGATCTCCAAGTACTGAAAGCTATCGATCAGGTAATCCCCCAGCTTGAAGACATGCATGCGACGGCTCAGGCTATAGAAAAACAGTTGGACGGCATGGCGAAATCGCCGCAAGTTATAACCGTACGACCGCGAAGAAATTGGGGTTGGATTCGTCGATTATTCAAGAAAAATAGCAAGGAATAGTCAGGCCCATCGGCTGAATGCTTGGGAAAGCAGCCCTGGATGAAAAGGAATCACAGTAGCCATAGTGGGCTCAATTTCTGGCCTTCTTTCACGGACGCAATCACGGCTATTTTCATTTGCGTCACTTTTTTTCTCGTCGTGATGGTGATCAAAAATTATGTGGATCTGAGCCGTCTGCGGACGCTAGAAGAGTTGGTGGGTAAGATAGAGAAGGATCTCGATGAGTTAGAGGAATTTATGGGGGGGGAAGACGTCGTCGTGGAAGAGGGTACTATTGTGATGCGTAGTGATATCTTGTTCTCTTTTAATGAATCCGATCTGGATGATATTCCCGTCGAAGGGCAAAATCGGCTCAGGCGAATAGGTCAAAAATTAAAGCAGTTTATTGAAAAAAAAGACAGTAAATTGTTCAGTATTGTGGTAGAGGGCCATACCGACAGTTACGGCGAGAGGGAATACAACCGCAGTCTATCTCTGAAACGATCTCAAACTGTAGTGGACTATTGGGAGCAGGTCGACTTCACTTGGGAAAATTTCGATATCGTCCCGGTTGGCTTAGGCGAGCGGGAGCTGGTTGTTCTAACCGGAACAAAGGATGAACAGTCCCCTAACCGACGTATCGTGATCCGATTGGTGCCTAAATTTAGCCAACTAATCCAGAGCCTGAAGGAGCAGAACATCCTACTGAGGGATTAGCAGTGCTTTGTCATCCGACCCCTTTGTTGTGGCGTTGGGCCACAGGAAAGACTTGCTGGGGGCGGTAGGGGCTGTTCGGCGAAATCGTCGAACAGCGCGAACTGCCTAGGCATCGACCACGCCATGAACATGGCCTTGCCGGGCTTGGTTAGAAGCCGTCTTAAAATTCCGGGTGAGCTACAAGCGAAGGCCGCCGGAGGTTCAGAGACGGCTTCATGTCAACCCACTTCAGGAAGGAAGATTACAGTGAGCGGAAGAGTGTATCTTGTGACGCCCTTGGAACTCCTTGGAGGTGAGGATGATGTCTGAGCACTCTAAAGATGTGATAGATCGAGTTCGAGCTATCCGCCGGAAGATATCCGAAGAAGTTGGGAACGATCCGGAGGGACTCGTCCGCCATTATCAGGAGTTGGACGAGAAGTATCGGGCCAGAGTACTCCGCGGAAAACAGACTTCGCAAGAGAGATAAGTGCTGGCTAAACTGCTCTTGGAACGGCGCACGGCCTTTCACCAGCGTTAGGGTTCGGCCGTGTACGAGGACTTTCGTGCCATGATCGCCGCGGAAAAGACCGCGAGTCTGAAGACGGGGTTTTTCCGCGCACTCTTGACAGAACCGAACGCAGCCCTTTTAATAGCCCAATCAAATAACGGCGCAGGTGTCCGCTGTTAGACGTAGCGGAAGAATAGGGAAGGCAGTGCAAATCTGCCGCGGTCCCGCCACTGTGACCGGTTGACGGCTCACTAGCCGTCGCGTCCCCGACATCAGCCACTGATCCCCATGTGGATCGGGAAGGAGTCGGACGGCACATAACCGGAAGTCAGGAGACCTGCCTGCGACCGAGGTGAACGATACCCTTCGGCAGAAAGGTTGGTCCACCGGTGCCTAGTACAAGCACCCAGACCCGCTCTCGAACGAGGGCGGGCATTTTTATTTTTTCCCTATTGTTGGCCCTGCACCCCGAGGTTCTCCTAGCCGGGGACCTGCAAGGCCGGTTGCTCGACCCGGACGCGGGACGTTCCGTGTCCGGTGCCGTATTGACGCTGAGCGCCCCATCCGGCGCAATCCGTTCCGTCCGCAGCGATACGACCGGCACCTTCCGGCTCGAAAATCTATCAACAGGCACTTGGGATTTGCGCGTGGAACGGCTGGGCTACCGGCCCCTGCAAGGCCACATCCAGATCGGCGCAGCTCCCACCTCAGTTGAGTTGCATCTGCAGTCCCTGCCCATGCTCATGGACGAGTTGGTGGTCCGCGCCCGCCGCGACCCCGAGGGCAAGCACATTGCCTCTTTCGTCGAAACCATCGCTTTGGGCAACCGGCGCGCTCCCGGCGCGGACCTAGCCCAGACCCTAGACCGCGCTACTGGAGTCAACATCCGCCACTACGGTGGGTTGGGCAGTTTTAGCACCCTTTCCATTCGCGGGTCCACCGCCGAACAGGTCCAAGTTTTCCTCGATGGGGTGCCGCTCAACCAAGCTGTGGGCGGTGGCGTGGATCTAGGCGGCCTGCCCATCGGCGGCGTCGAAAGCGTCGATATATACCGGGGCGCGGTGCCGTCGCGCTTTGGCGGCAACAGCCTCGGCGGCGTGGTCCACATCCGCACGCAGCCACTCGGTGGCAAAGTCCGCACGCGCTTGCACACGGCCACCGGTTCGTACGACACCCGCCAACTGGGTGCTTCGCTCAGCGGCCCCTATAAGGGCTGGGAGTACTTGGGCTTGGTCAACTACCGAGCCAGCCGCAACGACTTCCGCTTTTGGGATGACAACGGCACCGAGTACAACGCCCAAGACGACGGCTGGGCGCGACGGCTCAACAGCGATTTTCGCGGCTTGCGCGGCTTGGCCAAAATCGGGCGCAGCTTGGGTGCCAGCCGCTTGCAGATTCACAACACCTTTGACCTGAGCTACAAAGGCATTCCCGGCATTGGCAACAACCAGTCGCTGCACACTCGTTACGACACGTGGCGTCATATCGCCGAAGCGGCGCTCTTCGGCCCGCTGGGCCACGACCGCGCCGGGTACCGGCTCAAAGCCCACCTCTCCCGCGAAAAAGACGAGTACCGGGATCGGCGCGGCGAAGTAGGCATAGGCCGCCAACACGACCGCAACATCACTCAGGGCTTGGGCCTGCGCGGCGAAGTGAATGCTCTCCTGCCCGGCCAATCTTTGCTCACTGCTTTTGTCGCGGCCCGGCACGAGACCTTTGTGCCCGACGATCTGCTCCGGCCCGACAGTCGGTTCTTGCGCAGTCGCCGCCGAGCGTTGGCCGTCGGGACCGAGGTGGAGGTGCCGTTGGGGCAGCGCTTGATCCTCAATGCCGGCACGCAGGCAGAAGGGCTTGACGACCGCTTTTTCGATCGGAAGAACTTCGCGCCTAGCGCAGTGTTGCCGAGCCGAGATAACGGCGAAATCCTGTGGGGCTACCGCATGGGCGCGGCCTTGGACTTAGGTGCTGGCTTGGCGCTCAAGACCCACAACGGCCGCTATCAGCGCGCACCCAATTTCTTTGAACTTTTCGGCGACCGGGGCGCGGTGATCGGCAACACCAACCTCGTCAGTGAAGAAGGGCACAACTGGGATCTGGGCGTGGTTTTCCGGCGTTCCGCCGATGGAGTGGGGCTGGTTCTGGCCGAGGTCGTGTACTATCGCAATCGCGTTGAAAACCTCATTCGCTTTATACAAAACTCACAGCGGGTGTCGCGGCCCCACAATATGGGCCGGGCCTTGCTGCGCGGCGCGGAGACTCGGGTCGAAGCGCGGCTGTTGCCAAGGCTGGTGCTCCGTGGGAATTACGCGTATCAGCGCGCCGAAAACCGCACTCCGTTCTCTTTTGAACGGGGCAACGACCTGCCCAATGCGCCGCGTCATCGGCTCAATACGCGCGTCTCCTTCGACCTAGGCCGTGCTGAGCTATACGGCGAATTTAGCCGCGAAAGCCGGCATTTCCTCGACCGGGCCAATCTGCGCACCGTGCCCGTCCGCGCCCTATACAACCTCGGCGGCACCGTGCCATTGGTCGAGGGCATCGCCTTGTCTTGGGAACTGCGCAACCTGACCGACAATCAAGTAGCCGATCTGTGGGGCTACCCGCTGCCGGGCCGCTCGTATGGGCTTTCCGTGCACTATGCTGCGTACCAGTAGGGGTAGCTAGATGCCCACAAGGGACGCTCTTACTAACTATGTTACGTACAGGCCCCATAGGTAGGAGAAGCCTGCTGTGCGTAACATCAGTTACTAACTGACGTTCCGCGCTTTAAGATCGTTTGGTCTATCGGCGGTCATGCCTGCGAAAGCAGGCATCCAGAGACACCCGTTTGTGGCCCGTGCGTTAGGCTGGATTCCCGCGTACGCGGGAATGACCCCGGGTGAGGGGCCACAGGCCGCAAGCGGCAGACACGGCATAAGACTGCGTAACATCAGTTACTAACCACTAACTAAGGAGGATTTTCGTGTACCGCATTTCCATTTTAGCCGTCTCTCTCTTGCTGCTGGCGAACTCGTCGTCGGCGCAGAGCGACCTCTTCGTCATCACCACGGACTTTTCCACTGGCAGCACGGCCTTTTTGGCCGCGAATGCGGCCGAGGCTGAGGTGAATCTGTTGGGCATCCACTCGGATGCAGTGGGGCACTACCACGACGGCCGCGTCTATATCGTCAACCGCTTGGGCCAAGACAATATCTTGGTGCTGGACGCGATGAATTTGCGCACTCCTGTGACTCAGTTTTCGGTGGGTAATGGTGCCAACCCGCACGACATTGAGATCGTCGCACCCGACAAGGCGTATGTGACGCGCTACGACGCGGTATCCCTGCTGATCGTCAATCCCCAGGACGGCGCAGAATTGGGCGAAATTGATCTGAGCGCGTTCGCCGATGCGGATGGCCTGCCCGAAGTCTCGCAAATCGTCCGCGTCGGCGAGCGGCTCTACTTGAGCTGCCAGCGCCTCGACCGCAACAGCGGTTGGGGACCGGCCGACGTCAGCTATCTGATCGTCGTCGATCTGGCGACGGACACCTTGGTCGACGTGGATCCGGACGCCGAGGGCGTGCAAGGCATTGCCCTCAGCGTCGCCAATCCCAACAGCATGGCCGTCGCTGGCGAGCAGATTGCCGTGGGGGTAGTGGTCGATTTTGGTGACCGGTCCGGCGGGGTGGAAATCGTCGATACGGCCACCAACCGCAGCCTTGGATTGGCCGTCAGCGAGGAGGACTTGGGCGGCGATATTACGTCCATGGTACTCGTCGATCAAAACCGGGGCTATGCTGTGGTCACGGACGAGAATTTTGCCAACAGCGTCCGGTCCTTTGAGTTATCCAGCGGCAGTGTGGGCGCGCCCTTGGAAAATATCAGCGGCGGTTTTATCCCCAGCGTGGCTGTAGATGGCGACCGCTTGATTGTCGCCGACCGAGGCTCCTTCGCCGATCCGGCCAGCGCCGGACTCAAATTCTACGACGCGGCCACCGGAGCTTTCCTGCGCGGCCCAATCGACACCGGACTGCCGCCGCAGGGTATCGTGGTGTTGGGCGATGTGACCGTCCCCACGGCTGTGGAAGAAACCATCGACAGCAGTTTGCCGCAGGAATTTGCCTTGGAGGCGGCCTATCCCAATCCCTTCAACGCCTCGGTGCAGATTCCCTTTGCGGTCTGGCAGTCCAATACCCCGGTCGAATTGACCGTCCACGATGTCTTGGGCCGCACCATCCGCACCCTGACTTCCGGTATGGTGGCCGCCGGACGGCACGTTCTCCACTGGGATGGTCGCAATGCTGCCGGTGAGCCGGTGGGCAATGGCGCGTATCTGGTGCAGTTGCGCGCTGGCGATCAACGAGCTGTGGGCAAGGTGATGTTGATAAAATGAAAGGCAACAGGCATGGTTACGCTATCTAAGCTCTACACCAAGACGGGCGACGGCGGTATGACGCGGCTGGGCGATATGTCGCAAGTGCCCAAGACGAGTCCCCGCATCGCCGCTTATGGGTGCGTAGATGAACTGAACTCGGCGATCGGGCTGGCTAGGGCTAGTGGCACGGAGCACGACGACGTCCTCGCCCGAGTGCAAAACGATCTTTTCGACTTGGGGGCCGATTTGTGCGTCCCGCAGGCGGATGGCGCAGAAGAGTGCCTGCGCGTGCAGCCGCAGCAGGTCCTTTTCCTAGAGCAGCAGATTGACCGCCTCACGCAAGACTTGGCTCCCTTGCGGAGCTTCATCTTGCCTGGGGGACGGCTCTCCGCCGCTTGGCTCCACTTGGCGCGTACGGTGTGTCGGCGCGCTGAGCGTGCAACTTGGCAACTCGCGGAGCAAGAGCCGGTCGGCCAGCCGGTTCTGCTGTATCTCAACCGGCTCTCCGACTTGCTCTTCGCGATGGCTCGGGTCGCCAACGACGGCGGGGAGGCGGATGTGTTGTGGAAGCCGGGGGAGGGCGCGACCGATGAGTAAGTGGATCTTAGTGGTGTCGATTTTTGGTGGAGGCGTTTGATGCGCAAGGTGTGTTTGTGGGCGTGGCTGGTCTTTGGCGTGCCGGCGGCGAATGGGGCCGACTGCGTCGATACCTACGATTCGGCGAAGGACTATTTCCCCTACAAGGCCGAACTGCAATACGCCGAGAGCTTTGCGATTGAGTACTTCGACAACTACAAAGTGGTCACCGTGCATACCCCGTGGCCCGGTGCGCAAGAAGCCGTCCAGTATGTACTCGTCCAGTGCGGCACTCCTGCACCCGAAGGGTACGAGGGCGTTCAGCGCATCACCGTGCCCATTCGTCGTCTTGCGGCCCTATCGACCACCCAATTGCCGCACCTTGAATTGCTCGCCGCGCTCGAAAACTTGGTCGCGGTCAGCGACATTGAGATGGTGCATTCGCCCGGCGTCAACCAGCGCTTTGCGGCCGGCAAAATCGCCGAAATCGGCCACGGTGCCGGGGTCAATCTCGAATTAGTGCTGGAATTGGAGACCGACGTGGTGATGACCGTGGCCTCGGCCCAGTCCCAGTACAATGCCCACCCGGTTTTGCAGCAAGCTGGCGTGGCCGTGGCCATCAATGCCGAATACACCGAGCCGTCGCTGTTAGGCCGCACGGAATGGCTCAAATTCACCGCGGCGTTTTTCAACGCAGAGGCTCTGGCGGAAAAACGCTTTGCGGACATTGTGGTCCAGTACCAGCAATACGCGGCTTTGGTACAAGATGTGCCAACAGACCAACGCCCCACGGTGTTCGGCGGCTCCCTCTGGCGCGACATGTGGCACGTCGCCGGCGGCAAGAGCTACGCAGCGCAATTGGTCGCTGCGGCCGGCGGTGCGTACCTGTGGGCCGACGACGATTCCGGGGGAAGCCTGCCTTTGGACTTTGAGGCTGTGTACGAAAAGGCCCACGCGGCCGACGTTTGGCTGACCATGCGCAACGAATGGCATTCGCTGGCCGAGGTGCAGGCCGCGGACGAGCGCTACGCGGCGTTTGCGGCGTTCAACAGCGGCCGGGTTTACAACGCCAACGCTCGGCTCAACGCGCACGGTGGCAACGACTACTGGGAAAGCGGCATCGCCGAACCCCATATCGTGTTGGCCGATTTCATAGAAATCCTGCATCCCGACCGCCTGCCAGAACACGCGCTCAAATTCTATCAAAAACTAGACTGAGACGCCGTGGCGACTGCTTCCACCACCGATGCACAGGGCACTCCTTGGCCGCGGCTGGGTCCGCGCTGGGGACTCTTTCTGGCGATGGCCGGAGCCTTGCTCGGCTTTTTTGCCCTCAGCCTAGGCATAGGGTCGGTGTCCATTCCCCTCGATGCGGTGGTCGCCATCCTGTGGGGTGAAGCCGACCAAAAGCCCAGTTGGAGCCATATCATCTACGCGATTCGCCTGCCGCGTGCGCTTACCGCGATGTTGGCTGGCGCGGCCCTGAGCACCAGCGGTTTGCAAATGCAGACCCTGTTCCGCAATCCCCTCGCCGATCCCTTCATCCTCGGCATCAGCGCCGGAGCTAGTCTGGGCGTGGCGTTGGTCGTCTTGGGCACGGGCGTCACCGGGGCCGGGCTGCTGGTTGGTCTGGGACTTTTGGGCCAAGTCGGCGTGGTCGTCGCGGCCGTGGCTGGGGCGGCGCTGGTGCTGGGCTTGGTGCTTTTCGTGGGGCGGCGCGTGCAGCACACCATGACCTTGCTCATCCTCGGCCTCATGTTCGGCTATCTGACCGGTGCCGTGGTCAGCGTGTTGCTCTACTTCAGCATCCCCGAACAGGTGCAGACCTACGTCTTGTGGACCTTTGGCAGCTTTGGCGCGGTTGCTTGGGGCCAGCTCACCTTTTTAGCGCCGGTGGTGCTGGCCGGTCTGGGGATTGCCGGCCTGCTGGTCAAACCGCTCAATGCTCTGCTGCTCGGCGAAACGTATGCGCGCAGCATGGGCTTGGGCGCGCGGCGGGCGAGACTGTGGATCATTGCCAGTGCGGCGCTGCTGGCTGGCGCAGTCACGGCCTATTGCGGTCCCATTGGCTTTTTGGGCGTGGCCGTGCCGCATTTGTGCCGCGCTCTCTTCAACACCTCGGACCACCGCGTGCTGCTGCCGGCCAGCGTGCTATTGGGCGGCATTTTGGCCTTGAGCGCGGATCTGGTGGCCCGTTTGCCTGGCAGCGAGGCCACCCTGCCGCTCAACGCGGTCACCGCTTTGATCGGCGCGCCCGTGGTCACTTGGATCATCCTGCGCCGCCGCACGCTGCGGCAGGCCTTTGCCGCCTAAACGCCGTGGGCGCGCCCATTCTACAAACGAGCGGCCTGTGCATTGGCTACGCGCCCAAGCGACGCCCGCGCATTGCCGTGGCCGCGGACATTGGCGTGGAATTGCTCAAGGGGGAACTGGTCTGCCTGTTGGGCCCCAATGGTGCTGGCAAATCCACGCTCATGCGTACTTTGGCTGGCCTGCAAAAGCCGCTGGCTGGCGAGGTGTTCCTCGAGGGTCGCGACCTGCACGGGCTGACCGAGAGTGAACGGGCGCGACTGCTGGGTTTAGTTCTGACTGAGCAGGTGGATGTGGGCAACTTGTCGGCCTATGCTCTGGTGGCGCTGGGTCGCTACCCGTACACCGGCTGGGACGGCCGTCTTTCTCCTGTGGACGAAGAGGTGGTGCGCTGGGCTATTGACGCGGTGGGGGCTAGGGACTTAGCCGCTCGTAGCGTCGGTGAGTTGAGCGATGGCGAACGGCAAAAGGTGATGATTGCCCGCGCCTTGGCGCAGGAACCAGCGGTGCTTCTCCTCGACGAGCCTACGGCTTTTTTGGATTTGCCGAGGCGGGTCGAAATCGTGCAGTTGTTGCGCCGCTTGGTCGGCGCTAGCGATCGCGCCGTCTTGCTTTCCACGCACGATCTGGACTTGGCCCTGCGCTGCGCCGACCGCCTCTGGCTGCTGCCGCCGGACGGTCCTTTACAAACCGGGGCACCGGAAGACTTGGTGTTGAGCGGGGCTTTTCAACGGACGTTTGCGGACGTGGAATTCGACCCGGCAATTGGTTCTTTTCATTTGGCGCAAGAGCCGGAAGGCGTAGTTGGCTTGGTGGGAGAAGGGCTCCATGCCCTGTGGACGGCGCGGGCGTTGGAACGGGCGGGGTTTCGCGTGGCGGAAGACGCGCCGACGTGCGTCGAGATCGTGCGCGACAACGGCGGCACGGCTTGGCGGCTTTACACGGCGGCTGGCGAGCGCGTCTGTACCACCCTGTACGAGGTGGTTGGACATTTGAAACTGGACGCAACCGCTTAACGCTTCTCGGGCGACTCGTGTATTTTTCAGACGATTTTATAGCTTGCAGGCGCGGCGGCGCTTCCTCAAGTAGCCTGTTTGTTGCGCAGGATGCGCGCCACCGGAGAGCTGGGATGTGCCCTTTAGTACGGAGGGTGTCACATCCGCGTCGGGGCCAGGGTCCAGGCTTGCAGCGACTGCACCTTGGCCTCTCCTCCGCGCGCAAACAGGCTGACGCCGATGCTGTCGATCCGCGTCGGGTAGATGCGCTGGGTCACGCATTGTCGGCGATTGGCAAAGACCTCGAGGATCGAACGGTCCAGGAAGATGCGCAGGGTCAGCAGTTCGCCCGGAGCCAGTTTGAACGGCCCTTCTTGGGCGGTGACGTACTGCTCGCTTTCCGTCAGATGCGGCTGGGGCCTGCGGTAGCGGGTGTACCGTATCTCCGGATCGAGCGACGACCGGCTGACGTCGACTCGCAGCACGGCGGTTGTGGCATCGTAGGAGATGGCTGTTTCCTCCTCGCCCCCTGGGGAGCGCCGCACCTTCAGTCCCACTTCCCGCGCTTCCTGCGGATCGATCTCAACGGCCAGCTCCAGACAGTCGCCGCTGACTCCCTCGACCACTATCTCGGAATCGGCGGCCACGTCGATGGACCCATGTCGGTGCTGATCCAGCCGCAACACCTCGAGTTCTGGGGCCGGATCGATCTGCAGGTGACCGCCGGGGGCCAGCGACAACAGGCGCGGAACGGTCATAACGCCCGACCATCCCGAGGCGCGCTCGCGCTCGCTCCCTCGCAGCTCGCGGATCCAGTCGAAGAATATGCGCCGGCCTTTGGCATCCAGCAGGGTTCGCGGGCCGCCGAGATGCCCCCCTTCCCAGCTCATGCGCCCGTGAACCTCGGGATAAAACCGTTCGTCCCGGACCTGGCCGATGTAGTACTGGGTTGCCTGCAAATGGCTGCAGAAGACCAACAGGTGCCGGTCGCCAAGCGGGAAAAAGTCCGGCACGGCGCAGTCTTCGCCCCCTTCGGTCCACTCCCGCCGCGACTGATAGAACAAACCGGCGAACTCCCAGGTGCGCAGATCCGTCGATTTGAACAGGTACGCCGCATCCCCTTGGTCTTGCGGGTCGCGTTTGTTGATGGCGGCGTAGTAGAGGTCGCCTGCCAACCATCCGCAGGGGTCGTGAATGGTGTAGCGGCCGAAGTCGGCGCTTCCTTCTTCTGGCTGAGGGATCACCGGATTGTCCGGGTCTTTCGTCCACTCGATCAGCAGATCGTCGCTGCTGCGGGCGAGGCAGAGGCCGTCGGGATTGCCGTAGTAGATCAGCGTCGGAACCCCTTCCTTGCTGACCAAGGCACCGCCGCTGAAGCAGCCGATGCGGTCCGGTCCGTCCGCTTCCGGCGTCAGCGCCACCGGATGGTGAACCCAGTGTACGAGGTCGGCGCTGGAGGCGTGGCCCCATTGAATGAGATTCCAGTAGGCGCCGTCCGGGTTGTACTGGTAGAAGATGTGGTAGCGACCCTTCCAGAACAGGGCCCCGTTGATGTCGTTCATCCACGCGGCTGGCGGCGTGAAGTGATAGGCTGGCCGATGCGGATCGCGGGCCAAGGCAGCAGCGAGGTCGCCGGCCTCTCGGATCTGCGCTTCTATCCGTTCTATTCGGTTTTCAGTAGTCATGGGTGCGCTCGCGGGTTGGCTGCCCGGGATTTCGGACAGCGGGCTTTGTGCCTGACTGGGGAAGATAGGAAACGGAGACGGACGCTATCGAGCTACTTAAAACATCATCTTTGAAGTAGATATTAAAAGCGATAAGTTTTCCTATTACAGTTGCCGGCGCGGCGGCGCTGGCGTTTTGGAGGCTCCATCCATGAACCGCATCGTTTCCCTCCTGCCTAGCAGTACTGAAATCATCTGCGCCCTCGGCTGCGGCGAGCGCTTGGTCGGCCGTTCCCACGAGTGCGATTATCCGCCCGACGTCGGCGATCTACCCGCCTGCACGGCTCCCAAATTCGACCCGGATGGGACCTCGTATCAGGTTGACCAACGGGTCAAAGCCATTTTGCAGGAAGCTACCTCGGTGTACCGAGTGGACGCCGACCTGCTCGACGAGTTGGCACCGGATTGGTTGGTGACGCAATCGCAGTGCGAAGTGTGCGCCGTCAGTCTCAAAGACGTCGAGGAGGCCGCCTGTCAATTGGTGCGCTCGCGGCCATCCATTCTGTCGTTGGAGCCTAACGCGTTAGCCGATGTCTGGGGTGATATCGAGCGGGTGGCTGCGGCGCTAGAAGTGGAGGAGCGAGGCCGCGCCTTGGTGGCCCAATTACGGGATCGGCTAGATCAGATCGCCGCCCACACTCGCAATATTGACCATCGTCCGCGCATCGCCTGCATCGAGTGGTTCGAGCCGCTGATGGCCGCGGGCAATTGGATCCCCGAATTGGTGGAGATCGCCGCCGGCCAAAACCTCTTCGCAGCGGCAGGGACGCATTCTCCTTGGCTGTCGTGGGAGGTGCTCGAAAAGGCCCAGCCGGATATTATCGTCCTGATGCCTTGCGGTTTTGATATACCCCGCTCACGACGCGAGTTGCCAGCGCTTACCCAGCATCCGCTGTGGTCCCGGCTGCAAGCCGTGCAGCAGGGGCGGGTGTTCTTCACCGATGGCAATCAGTTTTTCAACCGTCCAGGGCCGCGCCTAGTGGAGTCGGCCGAAATTCTCGCCGAGGTTTTCCATCCCCAACACTTCGGCGGTACGCATGAGCATCGGGGATGGGAGCGGTGGGAAGCCTGAGCGAGCTTGCGGCGCACGCGGAATAGAACCATTGTGAAGTCGCAAGCAACTAAGGAACCGGAGATGACGCTACAGGAGGCCTTATACGAATTGGGGGTGCGCGACGATACCCTCTCTCAGGCTGAGAAGGCGCACTTGGACCGCGAAGGCTATGTGCTCCTGCCCAATATCCTCTCGGCCGCACAGATCGCCTCGCTATGCAGTGCAATGGACGGGGTGTACGCCGCCGAGGGCACGGGGCAAAAGGATGGGCCGGCCGAAAGTAGCTACATGCAGAACAAAACTGCCGGTCTCGACATTTGCTTTACCCATCCGTGCGTTCTGGCCGCCATCTGCCACGTCTTGGACGGCTGTATCAAGTCCTTCGGCGTTCACGGCCGGCCCCATCCGTCCGGCGGTGAGCAGCAGGCCCTACACGTCGATTACAACGGTCCAGCGGCCCATGCAGGTCGCTACGCCGTATGCAATTCGCTGTGGATGCTGACGGAATTCACGCCGGAAAACGGAGCCACGCGAGTGATTCCCGGCACCCACCGGAGCGGCCAGACGCCCGGAGAAGCGCTAGAGGACCCCGCCGCGGATCACCCGCGTCAAAAGCTGTTGCTCGGTCCGGCCGGCACGGTCGCCGTCTTCAACAGCCACGTCTGGCACGGCACCACCTGCAACCACAGTGCTAGCAGCCGCCTCAGTCTCACCAGTTTTTTCTGCCGTCGCGACGACCCGCACATGGTTTTTTCCAGTGCCCTCAGCCCTGCGGCCGCTCAGCGCTTGCGCCCGGCAGCCCGCTGTCTATTCGCCGATCCCGAACCTTGGACGGGTTAACTCACACAGGCCGCAGGCGCTCCAAAAGTGGCTCCTTACCGCGTCGAAAACTTGTGTGTTGTAACCGTCCGGTAGGTCTCCCCCGGACGCAACACCACCGACGGAAAGCCCGGCTGGTTGATCGAGTCGGGATAGTGCTGGGTCTCTAGGCACAGGCCGTGGTACTGATTGTATAGTGTCCCGCCCTTGCCCGGCACTCCGTCGAGGTGGATGGCCGAGTACAACTGCACGCCCGGCTCGGTGGTGTACAGCTCCATCACCCGCCCGCTCTCCGGCTCGTACACCTCGGCGGCCAGCCCTGGCTCAGCCCGCCCCCCATTGTCGAGCACGTAGTTGTGGTCGTAGCCGCCGACCTGCCCGATCTGCCCAATTCGCCCGCCAATGGCGGCCGGTTTGCCAAAGTCGAGGGGAGTGCCGGCCACCGGCAAAATGCGCCCAGTGGGGACTTGGTTGGCGTCCGGCTCGGTGTAGTAGCGGGCGTGGAGCGTGAGGATATGCCCGAGCACAGGGCCGCTGCCGGCCAAGTTGAAATAGGAGTGGTTGGTCAGATTGATCGGCGTAGGCATATCAGTGGTCGCCTCGTATGCGATGACTAGGGCGTCGTCGTGGGTCAAAGTGTATGTCACGCTCACCGGCACGGTGCCCGGATAGCCCTCCTCGCCGTCTTGACTCACGTAACGCAAGCGCACCGCCGGTCCGCGTGTGTCGTCCACGACCTCGGCCTCCCAGACGACCTTGTCGAAGCCCACTAACCCGCCGTGCAGGTGATTGGACCCGTTGTTGACTGCGAGCGCGTACTCTTGGCCATCTAGGGAGAATTTGCCTCCGGCGATGCGGTTGGCGACTCGCCCGGTGATACAGCCGAAGTACGGATTCTCCTTCTCGTACTGCTCCAAGCGGTCAAAGCCTAGCACTACGTCGCCCAGCATGCCGGCGCGATCGCGCACGAGAAGCTCGGTGATGATCCCACCATAGGTAATGACGCGGGCCATAGTGCCGTGGTCGTTTGCGAGGGTATAGCGATCGACGGGCTGTCCCGCCGCGGTCGTTCCAAAGCTGTCTTTGCTCACGTTGGCTTCTCCTGTGGTGGCGGCCAAGGCGACCGCCAGTAGCATTGCGCTGTGCTTTTGCATGGCCGATCCTCGGTTGTTGATCTTGCGCTTCCTTTTTGCCGGGCGTAACATAGGCATTCCGCATTCGCGGGGGCAACAGAGTTAGCTCCTACGAAAGAGCGGGACGAGGGGATTAATTGCGCAGGGAGATTGGACGATGGAACAAAAAAAATATCGCGCCGGTGTCATCGGCCTGGGGTGGATGGGGTTTCTCTACGACTTGGGCAAGCGGGATTACGAGCGCATTGGTGGGTCGTATCAGGCACCGATATACGATGTTGAAAGTGCCGATCGGCCCCTGCCGGACGGACTCGATGTCAAGCGGACGTTTCACCTCTACGATCACCCCGGGCGGGAGGGGCTGGCTACTTCGTATGCTGCGGCCTTTTTCGACCGGCCCGAAGTGGAATTGGTGGCCGGGGCCGACCGGGATCCACGGCGGCGGGCCATGTTCGGGGAGCGCTACGGCATTGGGGCCTTGTACGCGGACGCGCTGGAGATGTTGGACGAAGAGCGGCTGGACATCGTGGCGATTGCGACGAATACGAAGGGGCGATCCGCGCTGACGGTCGCCGCGGTCGCCGCTGGGGTGCGGGGCGTGTTGGTAGATAAGCCGATGGTGTTCTCACTGGCCGAGGCCGACGCCATGGTCGGAGCTTGCGCCGAGGCCGGGGTGCCGCTGGTGGGTGGGGCGACGAGTGTTTCGCATCCGTCGTTTGCACGGGCCAAGTCGCTGGTAGAGGAGGGGGTGATTGGCCAGGTGCGGTCGCTCGAAGCGCGCGTCCCAGTTTTCGCTCAGCATCAGGACTGGAGCTACTTTTTGACCGGCGATCCGATCTGGGTATGCGGCACGGGCGATCAGCCGCGGCGGGAGCGCGGCAGCACTGAGTTCATGGGGCAGGGGATGATCGCGTGCAGCGATGACTTGGTAGTACACATCCGCGCTGGTGCGCCCGAGGTGCGGATTTCGGGGAGTCGGGGGGAGATGGTTTTTGAGCACAATCAGTGGCGGCTCTATCAAGACGTGGAAACGCCGGCTGCCGGGCGGGTGGAAATGCCGTGGCCCGCGCCGCAGTTTTTGTCGGGGATGCGGACGGTGTACTGTCTCGACGACTTGATCGCCTGTATGGAGGGGCGGTTGGACGAGCCGAAAAATTCTGGGCGGCGGGTCGCTGTCGCGCTGGAAGTGGAACTGGGGCTGAAGCGGTCGGCGGCTCAAGGCGGCGAGCGGGTGGAATTGCCGTTGGCCGACCGCAGCTTGGGGCTGACGTACGATTGGTTCCGCTAGAGGATACGAGTAGATGCGGGTATTGGTTACGGGCGCGGCTAGTGCATTGGGCCAAGAGATAGCCGTCGCGCTGGCTGCGGATGAAAACGCGGAGTTGCGTCTGCTGGACGACTGTGCGGCGCAGCGGCAAGGTGTCGAATGGGTCGAAGGCCGGCTGACGGATCCAGATGTGGTATGGCAGGCGGTGCGGGATGTAGATGCCGTCGTCCACACGGGCGAGCCGCCGCCCGCGCCCGAAAGCGCAGAGATCCTGCTCGACCGGGCGACGCGCGGTACGCATGTGCTGTTTCAGGCGGCGGTGGAGGCTGGCGTCAAGCGGTTTGTGTACGGCAGTACTCTTGAAGTGTTCAGCGCGTATCCCGACACGGTGTACGTCACGGAGTATTACAAGCCATTGCCACCGCCTGAGCTGGCGGTGTTAGCACGGTATTTGGGTGAGATCACGTGCCGCGAATTTGTGCGCGAGTATCCCATCACGGTCACGGCGTTGCGCCTCGGCAAGCTAGTGCGGGAGGAGGAGGTCGTCGGGTGGGAACGCGATTTGATGTGGGTCGATATTCGGGATGCAGCGCAGGCGTTTTGCGCGGCGTTGGCGCGGGACGCGAGCGCGTCCCTAAATTGGGTGCCGCGCTGGGCTGTGTACCACATCGCCGCGCCGATCGCCCATCCCAAGTTTTTGCTCGATCAAGCTAAGTCTATGGGCTATCGGCCGCAGCGCGAGTTTCGCGGAGGCGCGTCTTGAAGAAAAAGGTATTGCTGTTAGGGGCCTCGGGGATGATCGCTCCCAATCTGCTGCCCGGCCTTGAAGACACATACGATCTGACGCTGGCCGACATCGCCCCGCACCCGGACGGCAAGCCCATCGTGCATTGCGATGTGTCGTCGCGGGAGGAGGTGCGGGACGCGGCCGCGGGCATGGATGCGATTATGAATTTTACGGTCGTGCGCGACCATCCCGAGCAGAGCTTTCACGTCAACACGCGGGGGGCGCTCAACACTATGCAGGCCGCGGCTGAACACGGGATCAAAAAGGTGATTCACACCGGCCCGCAATTCGTCCGCCGCACCTATGACCACGACTTTGACATTGCGGACGTGCCGCCGGTTTTGACCACGGGTTATTACTGCCTGACCAAGGGCTTGGCGAGCGAGATTTGCCGGACGTTCGCGCGGGCGTATGGCATTCAGACGATCAGTTTTGTGTTCAATGGCTTGGGGCCGCGACCGACGCAAAGTACCGGGGACTTTGCGCCCTTTACGGTAGTGTGGGAGGACTTGCAGCACGCCTGTCGGCTGGCGTTGGAAATTCCAGAAGTGCCGGACTGCTTTCAGGAGTTCAACTTGCTTAGCTGGGAGGGGCACGGGAAGTACAATGTCGATAAGGCCCGGCGCATCTTGGGCTTTGAGCCGACGGAGCGCTGGGAGCGGTATTTTGCGCGCAGTGTAAATGACCACTAAAGACTAGGAGCTTTTCCATGAGCGAAATCGTCGCGGATACGGCCCGAATCGCCGATCTAGACGACCAGTTCGACGCGCTCGACCGGCACGGCTTTCTATTGGTGCGCAACGCGCTGCCCGAGGATGTGGTGCTGGCCTGGCGGGAGTGCTTGGTGCGGAAGTACGAGCGGCGGGAATGGGATATTAGCAACGAAGTGGGCAATGTGGCTTTTGACCATCTGCTGGAGCAGGAATCCGAGCTGGCCCGGCCCATGGTCGGCCACCCCTCGGTCGCGCCGTATTTGCAGGCTATGCTCGGGCGGCAATGTCAGTTGCGGAGCTTTCGCGCGCACCTCAATCCGGGCGCTTATACCCAAGAGTGGCACAAGGATTTTGGCTATTATTGGGATGCGCCCGACGAGGCGCGGCACGCGCTGCGGCCGCTGTGCATAAACACCACGTTTTACCTGACGGACAACGCACCAGAAACCGGGCGCTTGACCTTCATCAACAACTTCTGCCACAACGCCCTGCCCGAGGAAATCCGCCACCTAGGCGGGTACAATTCCGACAACCCCTTTTACCAGTGGTGCGAGCGGCAGGAACATATCCACCTCCATCCCATGACCGGCGACGCAGTGGTGTTTTTCAGCCACATCCCGCACCAGGGTGCCAAGCTAAAGGAAGATGCCGACGCCCCCATCCGCGGCAACGTGGTGCTGCACTACCAGCAGACGCCGATGTTCCCGGGGATTCCCTTTGTTAGCTCGCCGTTGCCGGCCATTGCCGCGCTCGGGTACAACGGAACCTTTCCGTTTGCCGAGGGGCGCTAGGATTTCAACATCATCAGCAAAGGAGAACGCTTATGCGTCACTTTACTCGCACCCCCCATTACAGCGGGCCGGACGACCCGGAAATCGGCCAAGTGCGCGGCACCTTGGCGCTCGGAGAAACCGTCATCATCGAGACTACTGGCGGAGCGGACAACGACTTTGAAGCGGCCGGAGAGACTCGCGCTGGCATGATTACTTCCGGGGAGAGCCATCGCCGCTACGCCCGCCCCGGCGGTCCCTTTCTCATCGAGGGCATTGGGCCGGACGATTGGGTGGCTATCGAGATTATCGATATGGAGGTTGGCCCCTATGGATTCTATCGCAACGGCGGCCCCAATTGGGGCAATTGGCGCTGCGTGGCACCGGTGCGCGATGGGCTGATTCACTTTCCGCCGGATTTTGTCGTGCCGGTGCGGCCGATGATCGGCGTTGTCCAACTCGAATCGTGGGCACCCAACGCCATCGATCACGGCGGCAACATGGATTTCAATGCCATCCAGCCCGGCAGCACCGTCCACATCCGTGCGCAAAAGCCCGGGGGATTGCTCTATCTGGGCGATGTTCATGCGCGCATGGGCGACGGCGAGCTGACCGGGGCCGGGGTCGAGATCGACTCAGCCATTACGCTCAAGGTGGATCGCTCGCCTGGATTCCCCAACAGCAGCCCCGTGGTCGAGACCACCAGGGTTGTGGAAGACGCCGAGGAATATCTCACCAGTGCGCGCGCGGCTGAGTGGGGCGACGCGCTCAAAGCGGCGTGGCTCGAAATGGTGGCCCTCATTTGCGACCGCTACGACACCACGTACGAATACGCCAACATGATCGTCGGCACCATTGGGGACGCGCGCCCAGGCTTTGCCACCGGCTACATGGGCGGGTACGCGACCTGTCAGATCGCGGTGACCAAGAAGCTGCGGCGCACGGGCGAGCCGTACCGGCCCTAGCGCGGAGAGGAGAGGGCTACATGGCGACATCATTGCAGATTGAGCAATACCGCGAGCGGGGTTATTTCATTGCCGACGACGCAGTTGCCCCGGACATGCTAGCGGCCTTGGAGGCCGGGGCGCGGTGCGCGGTGGAAAAGGTGCGCTCCGGCGCGGTGGTGGCTACGGACGAGCGGATCAGCACCGGCGGCCCAAGCGTGGAACCGCGCCACATCTTGGGCTTGATCGCGCCCGAGTTTGGCGAGCCGATCTTTGCCGAATACCTCATGTCGGAGCCGGTGGAGACCTGCGTGCGCGCCGTGGTGGGCGGCCCGTTGCGCTTGGGCTGGGTGGGGCTGATTGTCCTGTGCGGCCCAACGGACTACGACACGGGCTGGCACCGCGATTTTGGCCAAGAGGAGCGCGACGGCAGCCGGGAGGTGGAGCTGGAGATTCTGGGCCGCTATCGCAAGAACTTGGTCAAATGGCACTTGGCCTTGGCCGACGACGCCTGTCTGTGGCTGGTGCCGGGCAGCCAGCGCCGCTACCGCACCGAGCGAGAGCGCGAAGTGCTGATCAACGACCGCAAGGGCGATGTGCCCAATGCAGAGCAAATAGTGCTGCAAAAGGGGCAGACCATCTTCTGGACCGGCAATACCATTCACCGGGGCCGCTTGCCCGAAGGCGTGCCCGAGCGGTTGACTTTGACAGGCGCGTTAGTCAAGCACGTGGAGGACCAGTCGCGCGAAGCTCTCGACGAGCGCTTCCGCTGGCAACTAGCCGACAATGTGCGGGCCGGGCTGCCGGCGCGGATGCAGGGCTACTACGACCGCTGGCGTCGGGTGCAGGATATATAGAGGCATTCGCGTCAGTCGGCGCGGAAGACGCCTTCCTTGTTGACGCGGTCGTGGACTTAGACCGATTATCTTATCGGGGACGGCCATCATCCCCTTGGAGGCATTATGACCGTATCTAAATGGCAAGAAGTATCTGAGCCGTTGCAGGTCGAACACGACGATGTGGTGATCGGTGCCGGCATTGTCGGCTCGTACGCAGCTACCCTGCTGCACCAGCGGGGCCGCGATGTGGCCTTGGTTGACGCCCGCTTTCCGGCCGCTGGCGCATCGGGCCGCAACGCCGGCTTTGTGCTGACCTCGCAGCGCGAGACGTATCCCGCCCTCATCGCCCAAGTGGGGCACCCGGCCGCCCGCCAAATCCTCGCCATGGTGTGCGACAACGTCGCCCGTATGCGCGCCTTGGCCAAGCAGTACGAGGTGCCCTGGGAAGAGGGTGCCATCCACCTAGCCGAAACCCAAGCCGACGCCCGTGAACTGGAAGAGTGGGCCCGCGCCTTTGCCGCCGACGGCGTTGAGGTCGAGTTTGCCCAGAGCGATCCCTATGGCGCTGGGTACGCGGCATCTCTACAGGTGGAGGGCGATTTCATGGTGCAGCCGGCACGCCTCACCGAGGCCATTGCCGCCGCCTCTGGGGCCGCCTTTTACGACCACAATGAGGTCTACCGCATCGAAGCGGAGGGCCAGGGCCTGATAGTGCGCGGACGCCGCGCTCATATCCGCTGTCGCAAGGTGTACATCGCCACCAATGGGTACGGCTGCGATTTGCACCCGTACCTGCGCCGCATCGTGCGCCCAGTGCGCGGCCAGATTCTCGTGACCACCCCAGTGGAACCCCTGATGGAGATCGCCGGCATCACCGAGTACAATTACTTCCGCCAGTTTGAAGATGGGCGTTTGATGATCGGCGGCGCCCGGATTTTCTTTGAGGAGCAGGAGTACACCGCCGAGGACGCCGTCACTCCGAATCTGCTACAGAATCTCGAAACCTATCTGCGCCGCTGGTTCTCGGGCCTCTCCTTTGAAGTCGAGCACCACTGGGCCGGCATCCACGGCTTCACTCCGGATCGCCGGGCGGCTGTCGGTGCCCTCCCGGATCTGCCCGACGCGGTCTTTGCCTTGGGCTTTAGCGGTTACGGCAACTCCATCGGCCTGCTGGCCGCCGAACGCATGGTGGAACTGGCCTTGGACGGACGCGACCCCGGCCCTCTAGCCGCGGCGCGCTTCTAGCAGCGATTTGACAACGTAAAATCGTCAGTCGGCGCGGAAGACGCCTTCCTTGTTGACGCGGTCGTGGATTTTGGCGAATTCGGCTGAGCCGTCGTCTTCCCAGATCGAGGAGCGGAAGCCGCGGTCAACGCCCTCCTGATGGCCGGTGATTCTGGTGGGGGAGATATAGGACGGGCCGTAGTACGTGTGCCCGCCGGGCATCTGCAAGACGCCGATGTGGGTTGGACGCTCGACGAGCGATTGGGCCGCCATCCGCGCCAGTGCGTCCTCATCGACTGTAAAGCCCAAGCCTGGGCCGTTGGGTACGGGGGAGGCTCCATCGACGACGGGAATGGTCTCGGTGGTATAGTCTTCGGCGTACTGGTCGTCGAGGTTAATCGAGTGGGCGGTGTGGGTCGGCAGCACTGAGGCCATGTGCATGGCCATAGCCTTGCCGAGGGTGCCACCCTCGAATTGCAGCAGGACTTGCACATTGGCTCGGCCACAGGCCCAGCCGGCGGCCATGGTATCTTCGAGGGTGCCGCCGATCATGTACATATCGGCGAGGCCGTAGATCAGTTCTTGAACGCCGCCCAAGGGCGTGCCGTGCATGATTAGCGGCAGGCTGGTCTGCTGGCGCAGGCGCTTCCAGCCGTCGATGTCCTTTTTGTCGAGCGGGTCTTCGATGTAGCCGACGATGGGGAAGTTTCGTTCGAGTTCCGCGATGATCGGCAGGGCGCTGCCGAGGCTGCGGTTGTGGTTGAAGTCGTAGTGGATGCGGAAGCTCTCCGGGGCTACTTCTGTAGCCAGACGGGTCTGCTCGAAGACATCGTGGTGGGTGCAGGTGTGGATTTTGAAGACGCGGTAGCCCTCGGCGGCGGCGCGTTTGATCTCGTCGCGGAAGATCTCTGGGGAGGCGGGTCGGGTCCAGGCGGCCACGGCGATGGCGTCGCGCTTTTTTTGGCCGAGGAGTTTGTGGACGGGCAGGTCGAGGTGTTTGCCCATCGCGTCGTAGAGGGCGCAGAGCAGGCCCGAGGGGACGGCGGCGCGATGGTCGTTAATGAAGTCGAAGGGGCTGAGGCCAGTAAACTGCGCGACGGAGTCGCGGGACGGTTGGGCGTAGGGCCGCACTCGCATGTCGCCGTAGCCGGTGATGCCGGCGTCGGTGTGGACTTTGTACACGACTCGGCAGTCGATGCCGTAGAGATCGACGCGGCGCTCGGCGTAGCGGCTGGCCAGCTTGGGAAAGATGGGGATGACTTCGATGTTGGTGATTTTCATCTTGGGAGGCTCCTTGAGGGCGGGGAAGGCTATGGGCGGCCAAGGTAAGGGTGTGGTCAAGGAGGCGCAAGCTAATGGCGGGAAGCGTAGCGGGGACTTCGGCCTCATTGGCCAGCAAGCTAGCGAGCAGACTTATTGGGGGCAAGAGCACCCAAGTATCTGCGTGTGGGTAGTAAGTTTAGTTTAAAAATGTAACCATTCACAGGTTTTCAGGTTGACATGGGTCCATTGATATTCGATTCTTAGTTTGATTCTTACAGCCTTACTATTGAAGACAAAGGGCTATACCCAGATGCCGCTTGTTACTAAACAAAAAGCCACTGGTTCGCATTACACGCCTCCTGAACTTGCTCGTTTTCTCGCGGAGAGACTGGTTGCCGAAGTGGACTTGTGTCAACTCCCTGAACTAAGGGTTTTGGATCCAGCCTGTGGCGATGGAGAACTACTAGTCGCCTTAGCTAACTCACTATCGGATAATACACTAAGAAATACCGTCATTACGGGAATAGAGCTCGACGATTTATCCCTCGGAAACGCCCAAGAGCGGTTAGAAGCGTTTGGCTCAAAATCGAATTTTTTCAAGAGGATGGATTTCCTTGAACTTTACATCGGTTCAGAAGCTCAGATAGGGTTATTTAACAACGGACCTCCAACGAATAAGACTATTCCTCCTGTAGATATTATAATCGCCAACCCTCCTTACGTCCGAACGCAGGTCCTCGGTGCCCGGAAATCACAGGAGTTAGCAAAAGCCTTTCGCCTGAAAGGCAGAATCGATTTATACCAGGCTTTTCTGGTGGCGATGACCCAATGCTTAAAAGACAGTGGCATTATAGGCGTCATCACGTCCAATCGGTTTATTTCAACAAAGGGTGGAGCCTCCATCAGAGAGTTCATCGCCGAAAATTACGAGATCCTCGAATTGATTGACCTCGGCGACACCAAACTTTTCGAGGCTGCCGTTCTGCCAGCTATCTTGATAGCTAGAAAATTACCTTCTACATCGCGTTCCCCTACGAATCCGAGGCTGCCGAATAGATTCGTCAGAATTTACGAGAATAGGACAAGTAACCGCGATGATCGAGAAAAGCCAGTCCAGGTTGATTCAGTGTACGACATTATCAAGCAAAGTTCTGATGGTGAATACTTAGTGTCTAAAACCCGGTTCAAACTTTCGACGGGGACTCTTTCCATTTCTAATTTGTCCTCCGAACCTTGGCAGATGGTAACTGCACCTGAGAAAGAGTGGATTGGTAAAGTAGAATCGGCGGCAAAGTGCCGAATTGGCGACGTTGTGAAGGTGCGGGTTGGCATTAAGACAACAGCCGATCAAGTTTTTATTCGCTCGGACTGGGACGATATGCCTGAAGATAGGCGACCGGAAGACTGTTTACTACATCCCATATTATCACACGACGACGCTGGCCGCTGGCGATCTGGCACAGGGAATGAATCGCTTAAAAAAATATTATATACTCATGAAGTCAGGGACGCGAAACGAGTAGCGGTTGACATAGAACGTTACCCATGCGCGGCGGCATACCTTAGGCAACACCGTGAGAGATTAGAAAGACGGAAATACGTAATTGAGGCCAATAGAAAATGGTACGAGATTTGGGTTCCTCAGGATCCTTTAGCTTTGGGGCGTCCCAAGCTCATCTTTCCCGACATTAGCCCTAGCCCGATGTTCTTTTATGACAATGAAGGATTGATGGTTGATGGCAACTGTTACTGGATAGTCTCAGAAAAAGAAAACACGGATATGCTCTTTCTAATCCAAGGGATAGCGAATTCAAATCTGATGACTCGTTATCACGAGCTGGTATTTAATAACAAACTGTACGCTGGCCGGCGGCGCTATTTAACTCAATACGTAGAAAAATACCCAATGCCAGATAGGCATTCTGAGTATTCTAGGAGGATAGTAGATTTGGTGAAAAAGTTGGTGTCGGCTGACGTAGGCGACAATATGACGGAAAAATATGAGACTGATTTAGAGGTTGCTGTAGCGGAAGCCTTTGGCGTCGAGCCACTACTTTCGTTTCAGGGATTGTAAAGTGCTTTGCCTTGGTACATATCAAAAAAGGACATAGGGATTGATCTTTGGCACTTAAAACTAGTGTCGCTTACGTATGAAAAATGCTCACCTAACTTCTCACCAGGACATAAAATGATCCCCTGAACAATGCTCGTCTCTGCATCGGTCAAGGCTATCAAGTAGCGGACATCTAACGTCGTTAAGCTAGGACAGGACGGTACGCACTCTTTGAACTGAGGACTGAATTTTCCTAAATCTACGGTCGGCGAATCCTGCACCTTGACTTCCAAGGCTTGGTTGGGAATATCGGGAAAATTCCCCTCTAAAAGCTCAGCATCACTAATTTTGTATCCTAAGAGACAAGCAACCAAGCGCTCCAACGCTTGCCCTCTATTTTTGGTAGCCATTTGATCCAATGGCTCACCAATTAGCCCTTCTACTAGCATTTCTCGCAGCAATTTCAAAGAAAATAGTTGACCCAAAATAGGTTTATCACTTATTGAAGAGGTCGGGATAGCATACTTTCCCGTTACATGTTGAGAAAGGGCAGATGTATCTGAACAGAAAATGCCCGGCGGATTTTGAGATAGCGCTTTATCTCTAATTTTTGGCGGAATTATGATTTGGTGTTTAATCGTCGGCTTGCCAAAGCGTCCGAATTCACTCTCGATATAATCTGGGGTCAGGACTAGGATTGAGCTTATTGTCTGAGTCTGTGGGTCAACACGCAGGAAAACGAATCGGACATCCCTTGATGATAAAATTTCACCGGAATTGTATTCAACCTGGATAGAGTCAGATGCCGGATTTCGATTCCAAACCTGGAGATTGTACGTATTACCTTTAGTTACGATATAGGTGTCCACATATTCTAAAAGTATCCCTGGCAATCCTTTTGCTTTGGGCGGGATAATAGAATAAGATGACCGGGGGCATGGTTTAGGTAATGAGAATTCTGCGAAAGTCTGTGCAACAAGCTTTCTCACATTCGAGCCATCTGTCCTAGTCTTTCCCGTCAATTTAAATGGCGTACCAATTAGGCTTTGCAAACGCGAAGCGATCCCATCTGGAGGTGTAAGATGGGCCTTGTGGATGGGCGGAAATCCAAATATGGGATCCATTTCTTTAGTTGCACTTCCGCTTGAATCCAGAGAAGTGCTGAGAGCAGTACTCGCACGAGGCACCTCGGGCATGCCAAGTAAGGCCCGCCATTCGTGCTCGATTTCGGCGAGCTCCGCGCGTACGGCCACCGGGTCGTCGCCATGACAGCACGGCCCTAGGGGGCCTTCAAGGTAGCCCACGTAGCAGCCATCTTCGGGCGACCACTTCACGACCTTAGTCCACTCAGGCACCTGCGGAAACTCATTGGCGATTTTCTTATAATCTATCGGAGCAGTCATTGGCGTTTCTTCCTGTTTTGGACTTCAGCTAACTTCTTCTTGAGCTGATTTTCTTGGTACGCATGGGCATCTGCACTGTCCTTGCCAGACACCGTGGCCACGACGCCAAGTGGATGGATATACTTTCTGTGGCTCCCCTTACCCTTGCCCCTATGTTCGATGAACCCGGCTTGCATGTAATCCCGCCGCACCTCGCGCAACTTTCTAGGCATATACCATCTTTCCGAGTCGGCGGTTAAAGACGAATCTGTGAAGGGTCGCAACCCTTCTTAAGAAAAAATCTATATTCGCTATCCAACGTGGGCAAACAGCCAGCATCTGCGCTGGTCGATTCGTCCATCCGTCTGACAGTTTTTTTTGCACAACTCGGTCCTCCAAACCATTTTATTATCCCAATCGCAAGTCAACTTCAAAGGAGGAGATCATGGGTGCCTACACACCGCTGGATTTGAACGCGCTGTACAACGTCGGGCTGGATGTCTTGGGGGGCCAAGGGCCGCTCGGCGCACAAAGCTTTCGCGGCTTGCCCTTTGCGCTTGGCAGCGATGCTGGGCGCTGTCTGATCGCCTGTGGTGGGGAGCGGTCGGGCGTGGAAATCCCGGTCGGTCGGCGGGCGACTTGGATGATTGTGGCGCATCGCCTGTTGGAGTCGCGGATCGCCGACAATGGGCCGCTGGCGACAGCGGTGGCTGAATACGCGCTGCACTACGAGGACGGGGAGGTGCTCAAGGTGCCGGTGCGCGATCGCTTTGAAATCTCGACTGTGCCGTCGTCGTATGGCGGTGCGCCGTTTGTGGCGGTACCCGATACGAACGATCAGGTCTTGCCGCGCACCGAAGGCCCGTGGGACATGGCCGGGCGTCGCCAGACCGAGGCCGATGCCGGGCGCGCGCAGGACTTCGTGCTCTGGGCGTGGCCGAATCCACACCCGGACAAGAGCTTGGAAAAAATCGCCATCGAGGCCGCAGGGCCGGCCTTTGTCATCGGCGGGATCACCCTGAGCGACTTGGACGAAGAGCCGATCTGCCGCGAGGGCATGCGCGAGGTCATCGTCACCCTGCCGCAAGAGAGGACGCGCGCGAATCCGCCGCCCTCGAAGTGGAAGTTGATCGGGGCGTTGCGACTTATCCCTACCCACTGCCGGAAGCAACGGCCGAGGATTTTCTCGATGGGCGCAAGGGCTGGGGCGAAGCCCAAAACGAAAGCAGCAGCCCCTCCTACGTGGAAATTGCCGCCAACCCTTCGGCCACCGTGCAGGTCAAGCGAGACGGAGAAGTTTTGGGGGAGACCCGCTGGGAGGAGGTGCGGCAGCAGGGCCGCGTGGAGGCTTCGCCACGGGTGCGGCTGGAGGTGGTGGAGCGCGGGCGCAACTGGGTGCATACCAAGGTCATCGACGACGCCACTGGGAAACCCGTGCCCTGCCGCGTCCACTTCCGCTCGCCAGAGGGCATCCCCTACGCCCCGCACGGCCACCACGCCCACGTCAACTCCAACATGGGAACTTGGCACTTCGATGTGGGCGGCGATGTGCGCTTGGGACAGATCACCTATGCGTACATCGACGGCACCTGCCAAGGCTGGCTGCCACGCGGTGAAGTGATCGTGGATGTGGCGCGTGGCTACGAGTACGAGCCGCTGCGCACCAAAGTGGAGATCGAGCCAGGCCAGCGCACCTTGGAGCTGCGGTTGAAGCGCTGGCGGCAGATGAATGAGGAAGGCTGGTACAGTGGCGACTCGCACGTGCATTTCCTCTCGGCGCAGGGCAGCCTCACCGAGGCGCAGGGCGAGGATTTGAACGTGGTCAACCTGCTGCAATCCCAGTGGGGCGGGCTGTTTACCAATACCGAGGAATTTACCGGCGGCGAGATGGCCACGGCCAACGGCGATCATATCGTCTATGTATCCCAAGAGAACAGGCAGCACTTTTTGGGGCATCTGATCCTCATGGGGCTGAAGGAGCCGGTGATGCCGTGGTGCTCGGACGGCCCGGGCGAGGCCGAGTTGGGCGGGACGCTCGAAGTGCCGATGGCCGAGTGGGCCGACCGCTGCCGAGCGCAGGGCGGCAGCGTGGTGATCCCGCATTTGCCCAGCCCCAACGGCGAGCCAGCCGCCCTGATTGCCACGGGTCGTGCCGACGCGGTGGAGATGCTCCGGCACGGGATGTACATGCACGGCGAGTACTATCGCTACCTCAATTGCGGCTACAAGCTGCCGTTGGTCGGCGGTACGGATAAAATGAGCAGCGACGTGCCGGTGGGGATCTATCGCACCTACGTGCAGATCCCCAAGGACGAGCCGTTCACCTACGCCAACTGGTGCAAGTACATGGCCGCGGGCCGCACCTTCCACAGCGGCGGCCCGCTGATCCGCTTCAGCGTCGATGGTCACGAGGTGGGGGACACGGTGCGGCTGCCGGGCAATGGGGGCACGGTGGAGGTGGTCGCCGAGGCCGAGTCGGTGGTGCCGATCCACACGCTGGAAGTGGTGCAGGAGGGGCGGGTGGTGGCTTCTGTGGAAGAGGCCAAGGGGACGCGCAAGTTGCGTCTGCAGGCCGCGGTAAAGGTGGAGGGCCACTCGTGGCTGGCGGCGCGGTGCAGCGGGCCGGGCTACGAGCAGAGTGTGCAGCACTTCGATGGATGGGGCCGGGGGATCATGGCACACACCTCGCCGGTGTATCTGGCCTGCGGCGGCGAGTGGTGGATGTTCAACCAAGAGACGGCGCAGTACATGCTGACCTTGGTGGATGGCTCACTGCACTATATCCGCCACAACAGCCGCCAGCATCTGCGCGACGACATTACGCACCACCACGGCGAGGCGGATCACCTCGCCTATCTGGAGCGCCCCTTCCTGCAAGCGCGGGAGGCGATCCACCGCCGGATGCACCAGTTGGGGGTGCCGCACTGAAGCCGCATTGTTCAGGGATTCTGGCGGGGATATATTGAGCGGCCATTCACTTGGAAAGGAAACTGCAATGAGCGATCAGTTTGCACCGTTGGATTTGAGCGCAGCTTATAACACCGGCACTGGCAATGTTGAGTCCGAAGGCGGCAAGCTCTGGCCGGCGCCCGACGACGCGCCCGACAATACTCCGCTCGTGAATCTGCCTTGGGGCGAGCAGCAGTTTTGGGACGTGCCCTTTAGTTTGGCAGCCGCAGGGGCTGACCGGGCCGTGGTGCTGGTGGCGCAAAAGGCCGGGGGCGGAGTAAGTGCGTCGGCGGAGATCCCGATAAACGCCAAGGCGCGGCGCATCCTCTACGCCCACGCTTGTGCGCCGGTGCCGGGGGCATGGGCCACGGTCGAGGGCACGGGCGAGGAGATTGGCACCTATCGCGTCCTCTATGCCGACGGCAGTTCGGTCGAGCAGCCACTGCGCCGCCGCTTTGAAATCCACGACGTGCAGGTGCCTTGGGGGCACCATCCCTTTCTCTGTCGCAACTGCCGCCACTTCTACTCGGTGCCGCTGGACAGCCGCGAGCATAGCTATGGCATGGTGCAGACCGGGACCTTTACGCGCGAGGGCGGTGACCTCCAGGGTTGGTGGCTCTACGACTGGGAAAATCCCGCGCCCGACAAGGAGATTGCAGCGATCGCGGTGTCGGCGGCTGGTCCTACGGCGCTAGCTTTGGCTGGCATTACGCTCTGCCACGAGGAGCGCGATCCTTTTGCTTGGCCGGCGCGGCAGGAGGTGGCGCTGCGGGTCGATGCCGAAGGAGCGCCCGAAGTGGCGATGGAGCGCGGCGAAATCGTGCGCCGAGATCAGCTCTTTGTGCCGAGTGCAGATTTCCTCACCTCTGAGGAAGCCGGTTGGGGCCGGGGCGGCCAGGAGACGGTCGCTGGTGGCTATCTGGAAATCCACGGCTCAACCGCAGGTCAACTCGCCATTAAGACGGGAGATGACGAAGAGCGCATTTGCTGGGGCGAAGTGCTGAAAGAAAAGAAGGTCGCCCAAGGCAAGGTGCGAATCGAGGTCGTCTCACCGGCCGGCAAGCAGTGGGTCCACGTGCGGGTCGAGGACGCGGATACCGGCCAGCCCGTAGGAACCCGCGTCCACTTCCGCTCCGAGCACGGAGCCTATCTGGCACCGCACGGCCACCAAGCCGACGTCAATGTGGCGTGGTTCGAGGACATGGGCGGCGACTGCAAGACCGGGGGCGTGCCCTACGCCTACATCGACGGTACCTGCCAGATCGACTTGCCCATCGGCCCGGTGTACGCGGAGGTAGTGCGCGGTTTTGAGTACCAGCCGCTGCGCCAGCGGGTCGAGATCAAGCCCGGTCAGCGCGCGCTGACCCTCAAGGTCAAACGCGCCTTTGACATGAAGCAGCGCGGGTACTATTCGGGGGATACCCACGTGCATTTCCTCTCCTCCCAGTCGTCCCATCTAGAGGCCGAGGCCGAGGATCTCAATGTGGTGCATCTGTTGGCCAGCCAGTGGGGTCGGCTGTTTACCTCGTGGGAGGAGTTTACCGGCGGCTTGGCACCGACCAGCAGTGACGAGCACTTGGTTTGGGTCAGTCAGGAGAACCGGCAGCACGTGCTCGGGCACATCAGCTTGCTCGGCCTCAAGGAACTGGTCGCGCCGATGTGTACCGGCGGAGCCAATGAGGATTGGGTCGGCGGCTCGGTGGATGCGCTGATGGCCGATTGGGCCGAGGAGTGCAAAAAGCAGGGCGGGTTGGTCATTATGCCGCACATGCCGCTGCCCGACTTTGAGAACGCGGCCAACATCGTCTTGGGCCACGCCGACGCCGGCGAGATGTGCTGGATTTGGGAAGGCGAGCAGATCAGTTCGGCTGAGCAGGGCTACTACCGCTGGCTCAACGTGGGTCAGAAGCTGCCGATTGTCGGCGGTACCGACAAGATGTCCAACGGCCGCATTTTGGGCGGCTCGCGCACGTATGTTAAGCTGCGCGACGGCGAGGAGTTTACCTTTGACAATTGGTGCCAGGCCGTGCGGCGCGGCCAGACGTTTGCCAGCACTGGCGCGATGATCGATCTAAAGGTCGAGGGGCGAGAGATGGGCGAGGAAATCCACCTGCCCGGCAATGGCGGTACCGTCGAGGTGATGGCGACCGCGGAAAGCGTCTGGCCGCTTACCGGGCTGGAGCTGATTTGCAATGGCGAGGCGGTTGCGCGCGAGGTCGCCGCGCCCGGTGCTCACCAGATCGAACTGAAGTTCAAGCTCAAGGCCAAGAGTTCCTGCTGGGTCGCGGCCCGCTGCTGGGGTCCGCACTACACGGACGCCGGCCCGGTGATGGCCCATTCCTCGCCGGTCTATATCGACGTGGGTCGGCGCTGCGCGTTTGCGCCAGCGGAAGGCAATTATCTGCTAACGCACATGGAGGGTGGTATCGCTTGGGCTGAAAGGATCGGCGTCTTCCGCGACGAGGCGATCCGCCAGCGGCTGATTGGCCTGTTCAACGAGGCTCGGGGCGAGCTGCTCCGGCGAATGCAGTGAGACGCTTTACTCGCCGACCGAAGGTCGGTGCAAGGATAGACGATGCTCAACCAAGCACAGATTGACGAATTCCACCGCAACGGCTTTCTCAACGGCGGGCGCGTGCTCTCCGACGAGGAACTCGGCGAATTGAGCGACGCGCTCGACGAGATTTTGACCAAAGGCCCCGACGGCTTTGCCCCCGGCGAGGCGCAGCCGGTATCCTTCCGCGACCTAGCCGGCGGGGGCGGCGTCAGCGAGCATCCGGTGTGGCAGATTGTCAATATCTGGGAGGCCGCGTCGGCTTGGGAGCGGCTAATTTACCACCCGGCTGTCGTCCGGGGGATCAGCCAGCTTACCGGCCAGAACGACCTCCAGGTCTGGCACGACCAAATCCAGTACAAACCCGCCCGCTACGGCGGCTCGACTCACTGGCACCAAGACGCGCCCTTGTGGCCGATCATCAAGCCGATGACGCCGGTCTCAGCGTGGATCCCTTTGGACGACGCGACCGAAGAAAACGGCTGCATGTGGATGGTGCCCGGCAGTCACAAGTGGGGCAACCAGATTGCATTTTTGCGCACGCAGGGGAATTTGTCGCTGCTGGAAAACTTCAAGGACTTACAGGGCTTTACCCCGCCAGCCGACGCCGAGATCCGCGAAGTTGAGGCCCGACCGTGCCCAGTGATGTGCGGGGAGGTCTCCTTCCACCACTCGCTAACTTGGCACGGCTCGCCCTTTAATCAGTCGCCCCGGCCCCGCCGCGCCATTGCCATTCACTACATGACCGGCGCGGCGCGCTTCGACCAAAGCGGCGAGCACCTGATGAAGCAGTTCGTCGATTTGCCCGACAAAGCGCCGATGGCCGAGGCTGGTCCGCACTTCCCGGTGGTGTGTCGCGGTGGGGAGCCGGTGGGGGTGCCGGCGCGGTTGCGGGTGACGGGCTAGGCGGCGTCCGAGGGATAGTTGACGGATAGGCAAATCCCGTCCCTGCCGCGAATCGGAACGTAAAAAATACCATACGGAGCACCGCTAGTGATGTTCTGTATTTACGCTTGAGACCGATGAGTATTGCGTTTCTGTCGCCAATCGAAACGAAGGGAACCTTGATTCTACTCGATACTCTATAGAAAGGGCACCTTGAATATAGCTGACTGGCTAAAGCCGAATCCACGAGCAGATTCTGACTTTTCATTTGAGGTCACTGACCTTGAAGAGACCAACTCAGTGCCATCGCCTACTGAATTGGCCAACCTTATGAGCGACGCATATTGGGGCACTGACTACCTCGCCAATGTAGCAGAGAGATACGGATACGGGGAAGTTCGCGACAAAATTCTTAGGTCCCGTGCAGGGATGCTGCCCTCAGTGAGGCGCGGCGATTTTGGGGAAGCCGTAACCGTTGAATATCTCAAGACCGTGGAAGGCTATCGTGTCCCCGTGATGAAGCTCAGGTACAAAATCAGTGCGAATCAGACCCTACCCGGAACCGACTGTATTGCATTTAAATTTTCTGATGGTAAGCTCGTCAAAGTAGCGTTCGTCGAGTCGAAATTTCGCACTTCTGCAGACCTTTCTGTAGCTGTTCAAGGAACAAAGCAACTACAGGAAGATGCGGACAACGTGGATTCTGAAATCCTGACCTTTGTGGCTCGCCAACTGCGAGAAACGGGTGATCCACTTACAGAATTGATCGAAGCCTACATATTTGATCGTGATGCTGAGCTGGATGAGTTTCTCTTGATGATCTTATATGAAAATACCATATGGGATGAGCGGGTCCTCGAAAATCTTGAAGACGAAAATCTTGATATTGAACATCTGCATGTGTACATTGCAAGAATCACTGGTCTTAGGCAACTCACGGACGCGGCATTTTTGGAGCTCGACGTGGAGGTAGTCGATGATGACCAATGACACTCACATTGATTTGCAATCTCGTATGCAAGCTGTGTTGGCCGATCCAAGATTCCAGAGCGAACTGGCTCAGGTTCGGTCGAAGGCAACATTGCAGGCCATAGGCGAGCTTCAGCGCCCTCCGCACTGGACTTATGTTGCGAATCGCTTTTCCCGAAATTCAGCCGCTGCTTTGTACGCGCTTGAGGCAGCGACCCTTGCTGATCCAGACAAGGCTACCGAAAACGAGGAACGCTCACGCCAACTAGCTCTCGCATGGGAAAGTCTAGCTGAACTGACTGAGGGAGTAACAAGGCCAACTGCCCTGCTCAATGCTGCTCTAGCATACGAGCTTGCTGGCTATCAAGCTAACGCATCATACCTCGCTAAGGAAGTCTTGCCCAAGCCTCAACTTGAGTCGAGGGTCGATGCTCAGGCACTTGTCGCTTCGTTCATACAACGAAGAATAATTGTTACTGCACAGCTTGCTGATCACTTCCTCCAAGAGCCACCTGACCCTAGTTTGCCCTTGGATACTCTATCCTTAGAATTGGGCGAAGTAGTTCTTGCCGACGGGTTATACAAGGCGTGTCGTTACTTCCTGAGTGGCGATCAATCGGCATATCTTGAAGCGATGGAATTGTTGCGTGAGGCTACTGAGATATTTACAGGACTCGGTGCTCCATTGCACTCCAACATTGCGTATGGAGTTCAAGCAGTACTCCCACTAATGATGCGGAGAAGTACTTGGTCTCAACTTGAACGCCTCTCCAAAGAATCTGAAGTATGGAAGCGTTACCTGACTCTTCTTGCAAGGCCTCTCTCTAGTGGAGTGACTGAACTATGGCCGTCCCAGATAAAAGTGCTTGAATCTGGCTTCTTGGATTCGAATAACAGCGCTGTTGTTCGTTTGCCCACTAGCGGCGGTAAGACACGTCTCGCGGAAATGGCCATTATTGAAACTCTTCAGCGGCATTCCAAAGCCAAGTGCGTGTTTGTTGCTCCGTATCGTGCTCTGGCATCAGAAGTTGAAAGGAGCATGGGATCGGTATTGAATGACTTGGGTTATCGAGTTTCATCTGTCATCGGTTCTTACGAGTCGGATGAATTCGAGGAATTTCTTCTGCAAACAGCCGATTTACTGATACTTACACCCGAAAAGCTGGACCTTGTTCTGCGCCTTCGGCCAGATATATCTGATCAGATCAAGCTGGTAGTACTGGATGAAGTCCATATAATGGATGATGAAAACCGTGGTATAAAGTTCGAGCTTTTGTTAAGCAGAATGAAGAACAGGTTGCCAACGAGTCGCTTCTTGGTAATGTCCGCCGTGGTCCCGGATTCGACGCTGGAAGACTTTGCCATGTGGCTTGCGGATTCTCCCGATAGGTCAATAAAGTCAGATTGGCGACCAACAATTCAACGACGAGCACGATTTGAATGGTCAGGAATGACTGGTGTGATTCGATTCGAACGCAATTTAGAGATGCCAGATCTGGATGCCTTTATTCCTGGAGCCTTACAACGACGTGAGTATTCTTTTATAAATCCTGATACACAACGCAGGCGAGTTCGACAATATCCAAAGTCAGAGAAAGTTGATACCGCTGCCGAGCTAGCGTACGTGTTTTCAGAACGGGGTCCCGTACTTGTGTTCTGCACACAACCAAATTGGGTTGAGAGTGTATGTAGGGCAATTCTCAATAAATCTATCCAGTACAGGCAATTGATTGAGGATCCGATCCACCCCCACTTTGTCAGTGCGGTACCGACTAGATCTCTCGAACTCGCGAGAGAGTGGCTGGGAGAAGAACATATCGCCACACAAGCCTTGTCCCAAGGGGTCGCCCCTCATCACGGGCGGCTGCCTAATGTCGTTCGGGAGGCGATTGAAGTTGATTGTCGTGCCGGTCGTTACAAAGTGATTGTTGCGACGAATACACTAGCACAAGGTGTCAACCTGCCTGTTAGGACCGTGATTATACACAGCATATGGCGTGCAGACGAAGAAGGTCGACGTTCGCGAATTCCTCTTCGCGACTACTGGAACATAGCTGGTCGGGCTGGTCGGGCTGGGCAAGAGACGGAAGGACTAGTCATCCACATAACTCTGAATACTTTGGACATGCGGGACTTCAGGCACTATAGCAACCTTGGGAATCTAGAGCCCGTTTCTGGCGCACTGTTTCAACTGCTCCAGCAACTCGTTTCCTCTCGCATTTCCAATGAGTCGATAGAGAACGCTGCGGCAACTCTAGATCCAGAAATACTTGCCATTGCGGTAGAAGAGGGGATTGAGCTCGTCGATTCTGACAAATGGAGCGCTAGCCTAACGGGAACATATGCAGCGCAGCAGGCTCATAGACAGAATATGGGTATCGATCCACTAATCAAGTCCGCTCAACAGGCTGCTATGAATATATTCAGTCGAGCCCCAACCCCATCGTGGCGACGTGTTTATGCCCAGACAGGTCTAAGCAGTTCCTCTTGTGAATCTCTAAGGAAATTTGTGGATACAAACGTAGGTAAATTACGTAACTTGCTTTTCAATGCCGGATACGATGACCTCGAATTACTGAATCATCTAGTACTCGATGCTAGCCTTCAATTGCCCGAGGCACAGACCACAACTGATTTTGCAGGTGACCCCGAGGTCTTACTTGGTTTATGGTTGGACGGAATGTCTATAACTGAGATAGTTGAGCATTCACCGGATGACACGGACTCGGTAGAGCGTATATCTCGATACATAGAAGAGTTGTTTGGATATCGGCTGCCTTGGATTATCTCCGCTCTGCTTCGGATATGCAAAGAGTCTTTAGGAATCCAAGAGGAGAAACCTTCAGAATACATTCGATGCTATCCGTCGATGGTGAAGCATGGGCTTCCTAACCCTGTGGCTTCGTGGGCAATGTCAGCAGGAATTACTTCGCGAAGTGTTGCGCGTAGCTTAGCAGAAGCCTTTGAGGAGCAAGCCTTAGACATTTCTTCCCACGAGGATTTTGTTACTTGGCTGTCTAGCTTATCTGATGACTCACTACGTCATGACCATGGCATTACTGGATATGTGCTCGATGACCTCAGATACAAGCTTGGAAGAATGGCTATCAATCCATTGCTTAAGCCAATTAGACCACTCCACGAAGTTCTGCCTCTTCAGCGGAAGGTGGTTGGAGTGTCCTACAAAAATCGTCGGATCGTTGCGCGGCGTGTTAGAACAGGGGACAAACTTGAACTTCACCGAGATTATGACAATCCTGTAGATCCGAATGCAGTCGCTGTGCATCATAAGATGGGGCAGGTCGGCTTTCTCCCACGGGATCTTGCTCAACGTCTAGCGCCTGAAATCGACTCAGGAAGTGATATCATAGCCACTGCGATAAAGGCGGTACAGAAGGACAAATCTATGATCACCGTTGAACTCAGTCTTGGATGATCTACAATTTATTCCCTGATGTAAGATATGCAGTAGTCCCTAACTCTGGCCTCGGTGCCCAACCCCTGCCCGAAGGGCTCAGGCTCGCCCTTCAATCAGTCGCATCGGCCTCGCCGCGCCATTGCCATTCACTACATGACCGGCGCGGCGCGCTTCGACCAAAGCGGCGAGCACCTGATGAAGCAGTTCGTCGATTTGCCCGATAATGCGCCGATGGCCGAGGCTGGTCCGCACTTCCCGGTGGTGTGTCGCGGTGGGGAGCCGGTGGAGGTACCAGAGCGGTTGCGGGTGACGGGCTAGGCTGCTAGTCGGACTTCCGAGGATTAGCTGGCGGTTGGGCAAAAACGGCTGACCAGTCCATCCGGCCGGTAAGCTGCATGGCGGCGAAGAGCGTGGCGATGCACAGAATGGTAATGGCCAAGCCGGTATAGCCGACGAAGAAGAAGGTGTAGGAGAAGAGCACCAAGTAGATGAATTGGGCCAAGCCTATCTCCACCAAGGCCAGCCGCAGGCCGACCACGAGTCGCATGTAGGAGACGACCAAGAAAACAGACACGGCCGCAGCCAGCAAAAAGGCGTAGTGGATGAGCAAGTGGTCGGCCAGATAGGCCAAAAGCAAGTGAAAGCTGAAAAAGGCCGCGCCGATGAAGAAGTAATTCATCGGATGGATGTCGATGCCTTTGACCGTGGCAAAAACAAATAGAACAAAGAAAAAGAGAAAGAGGGATATGGGCGCGGCTTGGGTCACGTCTTGTACCCAGGGACCTGGATTGAGGCGAGCGGGCATGACCATGGCGAGGGAGGCTCCAGTGAGTAGTCGGTCGTACTGCCAAGTGAGACGCCAGCCATCGGCAGTGCGCTCCTTGTGGGTGGGCGCTAGGCTTTGGCGCGGGAAGTCGATGGCGTCGAAATCAGTGTGCATGGTCAACTCGAAGTCGGAGACTTGCTCGACGTGGTCGCCGAAGCGGTACCCCCACTCGTCTAAACCCTGCGATTGATAGGAAAGGCGAATCTGGCGGCTCTGTCCCGGCGCTAAATGCAACGGCTGCTGCAGGTGCCCTTCCGCCAGCGGCAGCGGGGCGATGGGTTGGGTGTCGATGGATAGGGTGAAGTCATCGTACACAGCTTGGGAAGTAGGCAGGGCTAGATCGAAGGTCAGGTCGAGGGGACGGTCGGTCTCGTTGGTCGCGGTATAGGTGGCGTCCAGTGCCACTTGGTAAGTGGCGTACCACAGCAGGCCCTTGCGGCGGTGTTCGAGGCGTAGATCGACTTGTAGGCGGCTAGCTTCTAAGGGCAGGAGGTGTCGCCGCTCCTTGGAGTGCTCTGTCGCTTGGCCGTCGGAGGTCTGTGTGACGACGGTTTCCTCGGTGGTCCAGTACAGGAGTGGGGTGCGCTGGGATTGGGGGGTGCCCCACAATTGACCCACGGCGGCTTTGAGCTTGGTATCTTGGTGGTGGGTGCGATGGGAGACGACCTGTGCCAAGATGATCCAAGCGACGGCCGTGCAGGCAAAAATAAAGCCGATAGCGGCGATGCGGTACAGCATGAAGCCCTCCTTTAATTGCGTTTAAACGTCTCGCCGATAGCTAAAGTTCCACTTACAGAAAGGTAATTGCCTCAGGAGCGGTCCTCCACCCGGTGCCGGCAAAGCCGCGTCGGTTTGCTTGCTGGACGGGGTGCTTGGGGCCGATATTGGGACGCTATGGTTGCACTGATTATCGCCTTTTTGATCGCCTTTGCCATCGGCCCGGTGGTGGCTTCGGCAGGGCCGCAGGCTGTCGTGGAGCATTTGTCCGCGCTGGGATCGCGGGTGGCAGGCTATCCGGGGAGTGCCCGGGCGGCAGAGTATGTGGAGGGGCAGTTGCAGGCGTTGGGGTTGGCGACGCGACGCGACTCCTTTGCGGTGGTAGTGCCGATGGACCGGGGCGGGCGGTTGGAGTGGGAAGGTGAGTCGGTGGTCCTGCACGCGGTGTGGCCGAATGGGGCGCGGACTTCGACCGTGCCGCCGGAGGGGTTGCGGGCGTCGGCGATTTGGGGCGGCGATGGGGATTGGGGCGATTTCAATGGGCAGGAGGTAGCTGGGCGGGTGGTGGTGCTGGACTTTGCCAGTGGGGACGCTTGGCTGAAGGCCGCGTCGTTGGGGGCGCGGGCGGTGGTGTTTGTGGCCGCGGATTCGGCTACTACGCAGCAGGCACAGGGCAAGTACGTGCGGGCACCGTTGGATGTGCCGCGCTTTTGGGTGGAGGGGGCCGCTGGGCAGCGGCTGCGGCGACGGTTGGTGGATGGAGAGGTGGAGGTGGGGCTGTGGGGGCGGATGGATTGGCAGGAGCGGATGGCGTACAACGTGTGGGCGGTGGTGCCGGGGAAGGATGTGGGGACCTCGCGGGACGAGATGGTGCTCATCCATGCGTACTACGACGCGCCGTCGGTGGTGCCAGCGCGGGCACCAGGGGCCGAGGCGGCAGTGAGTGTGGCGGCGCTGTTGGAGGTGGCCGCTCGCTTGCAAGCGAACCCGCCGGCGTACACAGTGGTGCTCGCCGCGCTGAGTGCCCACTTCCAAGGGCGGCAGGGCATGGTCGCCTTCCTCGATCGGCACGCCCGCCGCCAAGAGTACTACGCGGCCCGGCTGGCCGAGCCGCTGGATATTGCTCTGTTCATCGGTCTTGATTTATCCAGCCACGGCGAGCGGGTGGTGCTGTGGAACAACACGGATAGCTACGCGCTCAAGCGGTTTTTCGTGCCCTTTGGCCGTCGCTTTACCGAGTACGCGGCGGCACTGGGCCGCGCCGAGGCATTGGCCAATGGCATCAGCCCAATTCGGGGAATGGATTGGGATAGCTATATGCCTGGGGGCTTGGCTGCGGATGGGGAGTTGGCGCTCGAGGCGGGGTTCCCGTCGCTGACCTTGGCCACGGTAGGCGATGCCCGCTTTGCGCTGGATTTGCCGCGGGATACGGGCGCGGGGGTGGCGTGGGACCATGTGGGGGACCAAACGGCGTTGGTGGCCGACCTGCTGGCTCATGCGTTGGCCGATACGGCGCTGTTGGCCGGGCGAGAGCGGCTCGCCGAGGCGTTGGAGGATCGGCTGCGGGATTTGCGGGTCAAAGCGCGGACATTCCCCCGGCGCAGTCAGGTGCCAGATCGGCCGGTGGCTGGGGTGCTGGTGGCAGTGCAGGTAAAAAAAGAACAGCGCAAAGGAGTGCGTGACACGCGCTACTTTCTCGCGGATGCCGCCGGGACGGTGGGGGTCCCCGGGCTGGTGCAGGGGACGTATCCGCTGGCAGTGGCGGCACTGGACGCCGAGCGGGGGACGATTACCCACGTCGTGGATTTGAGCGACCGCGCGCAAAAGCACCACGGTAAGCCGGGGTGGGACGGCCGCTTGGCCAATAATGTGCGCTGGCTGCAAAACGAGCAGATCGCCGTGCTCTTTCCCGGGGTGGGTCGGCCCCTGTACGGCTTGGTCGAGCCGCGCCTTTTGCGTGCGTTGAACAAAGTAAAGGTGCTGTCGGCGGCCGGGAGCGAGCCGGGCCAGTACGGGTACGCGCTGGGTTCAAGCAGCATCGGCTCGGTGGGGGTGATCTACGGGCCGGCCGATGCTGCAGCCGACGATCGCGTCAAAGTGATTTTGGACGGCCAGTTTTTGCTGCTCAACAGCGAGGGCAGCCAGAGCGAGGCCGAGGCGCGGGGTCGGGGGTTTTTGCTGACCGAGGAGGGATTTGGGACCGCAACCCTGCAGGCGGCGCGGGACGTGTGGAACTTGGATGCGGCGCGGCTGGGGATGCTCAAGGAGCACGGCATTGAAAATCAGCGGTTGACGCGCCTCCACGCGCAGGCGGCGGCGGCCATAGCCGAGGCGGAAGCCGCAGCCGAGCAACTAAAGTGGGATGAGTACATCGCATGGAGCCGCAAGGCGTTGGGCCTGGAGACGCGGGCCTACCCAGAGGTTTTGGCGACGCTCAACGACGTCCTCGAAGGGGTGATCTTCTTTTTGGCGCTGGTGTTGCCGGCGGCCTTTTTCGGGGAGCGGCTCTTGTTTGCCGCGGCCGATATTCGCCGACAGCTCGCTGGCTTTGGGCTGTTATTGCTGGTGATTTGGCTGATTTTGGCGCAGGTACATCCAGCCTTTGAGCTGGCCGAGCCGCTGGTGGTGCTGTTGGCGTTTGCGATCATGGCAATGGCTGCCTTGGTGCTCTTTATGCTGGTGGGCCGGTTCAACCGCGTCATGGCCCAGCACCAGAGCCAGCAGATGCGGGTCCACGCTCAGGACCTGAGCCGCTTGAGCGCGAGTTATGCGGCCTTCATGCTGGGGATTTCCAATATGCGGCGGCGGCCTCTGCGCACCGGTTTGACGCTGGCGACGCTGACGCTTTTGACGTTCACCCTGCTCTCTTTTACCTCGTTTGAACAGCAAATCCGCTACGCGAGTTTCCAGCTGCCACACGCCGGGGCATATCCTGGGATCCTCATCCGCGACCGCGGCTGGGAGCGCCTGACGCCGGAGGCGCTCGACTACGCCGAGTCGCACTTTGGCGGCAGCGGCTGGATGGGGCGGCGCGGCTGGTACGCGGCCGAAGGCGGCAAGGGGAGTTGGATTGCGGTGACGGCGGCTGGAAACGCGGTGCGGGCCACGGGCTTGTTGGGCCTGACGCCAGAGGAGGCGCAGATCACCGAGGTGGATGCGAGCTTGGTGGCTGGATCGTTTTTTGCCGCAGATGACGAGGCCACCTGCATCCTGCCGTCGGACATGGCTGAGGCGTTGGGTATCGGGGTTGGAGATCAGGTCGCGGTGTTCGGGCGCGTGCTGAAGGTGCGCGGGATTGCCGACCCGGAGCGGTTGGGTGAACTGCGCGACCTCGACGGCGAGAGCCTGATGCCGGCCGATTTTGTCCTGTCGGGCGCGGAGGTGCTCCAGCTAGGGGCGGCGCAGGATGTGGATATTGCCGACGACGAGGATCCACACGAACTGCGGCCCTTCATCCACCTAAAGCCGCACCACGTGGTCCTCGTGCCCTATCAAACGCTGGCCGAGGCCGGGGGCAGCTTGCGCTCGGTGGCCGTGCGCTTTCCGGCGGCGACCGACGGGCAGGCGCTGGTCGAGGACTATCTGACGCGGGTGGCGGCTACCTTGTTTGTCGGCTCTCCAACAGGGGAGGTGACGGCCCTCAGCTCGGTGGGGCTGACGGCTGTGAAGGGGCTGGGGGCGCTGGCGATTCCCGCGCTGGTGGCCGCGCTCATTGTGCTCAATGCGATGATGGGGGCGGTGCACGAACGCCTGCGCGAGATCAGCATCTACTCCTCAGTGGGGCTGGCACCCTTGCACATCGCGCTGCTGTTTGTGGCCGAAGCCTGCGTCTATGCGGTGCTGGGAACGACGTTGGGCTACTTGCTGGGCCAGGGGTTGGGGCGGGTTCTGTTAGCACTGGGGCTGTTGCAGGGCATTACCTTGAACTACTCGTCGCTGGCGGCGATTGGGGCCGCGCTGGCGGTGATGGGGGTGGTGTTGCTATCGACGATCTATCCGGCGCGGGTGGCGGCGCGGCAGGCGGTGCCGGACGTGGTGCGGCGCTGGCGTCCAGACCCACCCAGCGGCGACGAGTGGCTGTTTGAGTTTCCCTTCATGCTCGGCGAGGGAGAAATCGAGGGGGTGTGCGGCTTTTTGGCCAACTACTTTGGAGCCTTTGGTCGGGCGACGCTGGGGGATTTCTACGTCGAAGATATGCAAGTTACGCAGGCCGACGGCTATCGCCTCTCGTTTACGCTGTGGTTGGCCCCGTTTGACTTGGGGGTGAGCCAAGAGGTGGTCGTGGAGTTCGTGCCGGCCGGGGAGCGCGCGCGGGCAATGGAAGTCCGGTTGCGCCGGCTAAGCGGCGAGCACCACTACTGGCAGCGGCTCAATCTGCGGCTGGTGGAGGCCCTGCGGAAGCAGATGTTGATTTGGTACGCGCTCCGGGAGGCCGAGCGCGTCCAGCACGTGGAGTCAGCGCGGACGCTGGCGGCTGCGCAGGTCGAGGAGCGCGTAGCGGAACAGTCGGTAGCGGAACAGCCGGCGTCTTTTACTTGGCGGGGGTTTGCGGTGGGTGGACTGCTCGCTCTCTGTATCGGCGTGGGGGCACCCTACGCGGTGATTATGCTACAGGGGTCGTACATGGCGCTCAACAGCTCGGCACCCGGGGCGATCTTTCTGTTTTTTCTGTTGGTGGTGGGAGTCAATACCCTGCTGCGGGCACTGGGCCGCGGCCTCGCCTTGGGGCGGGCCGATTTAGTGCTCATTTATGCGATGATGCTGTTGGCGTCGGCCGTGCCAACACAGGCGTTTGTCGGCTACCTGATTCCGATCATCAGCGGGCTGTACTACTACGCGACCCCGGAAAACAACTGGGGCGAGGTCTTCTTTCCGCACGTAACGCCGTGGTTGGTGCCACAAGACCGGCAGGCGATTGTCGATTTGCACGAGGGGCTGCCGCCCGGGGAGAGCATTCCGTGGGCGGCCTGGAGCGAGACTCTGGGCTATTGGTACGTGTTCTTTTTGCTGCTGAGCTTTATGATGCTTTGCATGAGTTCCATCCTGCACCGGCAGTGGTCGCAGCACGAGCGACTGGCCTATCCCATGGTGCAACTGCCGCTCAAGATGGTGGAGGAGGGCCGGCCGGGGTTTAAGCTGGCGCCGCTTTTTAAGCAGCGGCTGTTGTGGATCGGCTTTGCGGTGCCATTCGTCCTGCTGTCGTTCAAGGGGCTGCACTACTACTTCCCGGCGGTGCCGCAGCCGATTCAGTCGGCTGGGCTACTATCGTGGATCGGCAATAAGCTGAATTTGCACTGGGTGTACGCGTGGATCGGCTTTTTCTATTTGGTCAACCTGAACATTTCCTTTTCGATTTGGTTTTTCTACGTCTTCAACAAAGCGCAAGAGGGGATATTCGCCTCGTTGGGCATTGCCAGCACCGAAAAGCTCAGTCTCTACTCCCAATCGCAGATGGCGGATCTGACACATGAGGTAATGGGAGCCTGTCTGATTTTTGTCGGCTACACTTTGTGGATGGGGCGGCGGCACTTAGGGGCGGTGTGGCGCAAGGCGTGGCGCGGCGACCCGACGGTGGATGATTCAGGGGAAATGCTTTCCTATCGGATGGCGGTCTTTGGCTTTTTAGCCAGCCTGCTCTTCGTGGGCGTGTGGCTGTGGGCGTCCGGGGTGCCGCTGGCGATTTTGCCGCTGTTTTTGCTGGTGTGCTTGATCTTCTACGTGTTCGTCACGCGGGCGGTGGCCACGGCTGGGCTAGCGACGGCGCGCTCGCCGATGGTGGCGGCGTTTTTCGTCATCTCCGCTGTTGGCGCACCGGTGATTGGGGCCAAGGGGCTGACGGCCTTGACCTTTACGTACATCTGGCAGTCCGAGATGCGGCTCTTTCCGATGATTGCCGCGGCCAATTCGCTCAAGCTGGCCGAGGCGGTGGTTGGCTCTAAAAGGCGGCTGTTTTGGGGGATGGCGCTGGCGTTGGTGTTGAGTTTGGCCGGGGCGACGTGGATCATTTTTCAGGTGTGCTACGAGTACGGCGGGATCAATTTGCATCCGTTTTTTATGACCCATCAGGCCGGGCGCACATTTACCGACATGGCGCGGCCGATCGTCGATCCGCTGCCAGCCGATATGCGCGGTTGGTTGTTTACCGGCATCGGCGGTTTCATCGAGGCCGTGCTGTTGTGGGGACATCACCGGTTTTACTGGTGGCCGTTGCACCCGTTGGGATTTATCGTCAGCGTGGGCTGGCTAGCCGGGCAAGTGTGGTTTTCGGTGTTCATCGCGTGGGTGCTCAAACTGGGTATTGTCAAGTGGGGTGGGATGCCGCTCTACGAGCGGGCCAAGCCCCTCTTCCTAGGGTTGATCTTGGGAGAGGCGACCGCGGCCGGATTGTGGCTGTGCATCGACGGCGTGTTGGGTGAGACCGGGCATTTTCTGTCGTATATGTAAGGCCACCCCCTCAACAGCGCACCACATCCTCGACGTCTTCGACTGGCAGGGTATCTTCGTGCAGGGGCTGCACCGCCCTTCCCCACGCCGTCAGTACCTGTGCATTCCGCGTTAGTTCAGCGCTGCGTTGGGTCACCTGCTCGGGGTCCCAACCAGCATAGAGTTGGTCGAGCAAATTTTGCCGCAGGGCAGCGTAGGCACTAGCGCCGCCCAAGTCGTTCCATTCCCCCGGGTCGTCCGCCAGATTGAACAAAGCTGGCGGAGTGGCGTCGTGGTATTTGCAGAGCTTCCACGGTCCCTGCCGGATCATGCGCGAAGGAGGATCGCCGCGCGAGGGGCCTAGTTCGCTGAAGGTGATATCGGGGCGGGCGTCATCTGCGTGGCCCTGTAGTGCGCGCCACAGCGAATGGCCGTCGGCCGCGGGCAGGGGCTCGCCGCCGGTCACTTCTACGGCGGTGGGTGCCCAATCGAGCAAATTGCACAGCACTGGGTTTTCCACGCCCGCTGGTATCACTCCAGGCAGACGGGCGATGAGGGGGATGCCGACCGAGCCTTCGTAGTAGTTGCTCTTCCACCAGCAGCCGTGCTCGCCGGCCATCTCGCCGTGGTCGCTGGCGTAGATCACCAAGGTATTGTCGCGCAAGCCGGTCTCGTCGAGTTTGTCGAGGAGCTGGCCGACTTTGCTATCGAAGTATTCGCACAGACCCAAATAGGCTGCCCGCGCCACGCGGATGCGCTCTTTGGGCAGGGGTTCGTCAATGAGGCGGCGCTTTTTGAAATTAGTCACCGCTGCCGGTTCCCCGGCTGGGTCGGGTTGCGGCACATCGACGCGGTCGTAGTAATAATCGTAGAGATCCTTGGGGGCGAAGAAAGGGCAGTGGGGCAGCACAAAGCCGGCTACTGCGGCAAAGGGTCGGTCGTGCGCTTGCGCCTTTTCCTCCAAATAGGTGCAGGCCGCCTCGGCGACGCGGTCGTCAAAGGCTTGGTACGTGGTGCGGCCGTACCCGGCTATTTCAACGCATTCGCGGGTCTGGCCCGAGGTGCTGGCGGGAATGTTCTTGAACATGGGCCCGCCCTGTTGGGCCGCGCCCGGATGCCGGGCGCTGTACTCGCCGATGGGCCGGCGCTCAAAGCCGTGGCGCTGGTCGGGGCCGACGAAGTGCATGCGGCCGATCAGCGCGGTCTCGTATCCAGCCGCGCCCACGGCGTGGGCCCAAGTCGGTAGCGCCGAGTTGAGGATGTGGTCATTGCCCCAGACTTGGTTGGCGCTGGGCCGTCGTCCGGTCATAAAGGCCATGCGGGCTGGCACGCACAAAGGCGAGGGGGTGTACGCATTGGCAAAGCGCATGCCCTCGCTGGCTAAGCGGTCGAGGTGTGGGGTGCGCACTAGCGGGTCGCCGTAGCAGCCGAGGTGGAATTTGCTGTGCTGGTCGGAGAGGATGAAGAGGATATTGGGTCGGTCCATTTTTCAATTTTCTTTGCGCGTGTAGCCCCACATCCGGCTTTTGTTAATTGGCGCTGTCGTCGAGGTGTTTGAGCATGAGAGTATTGACGGGAAAGGCCACTTGGAGATGGCGGATGTCCGGGGGACGCTGCATGAAGACTTTCAGAGTATCGGCTCTGCTGCCGAGGACTCTGACTTTCAGAGTATCGACGGGATTGTCGTCAGGCGAGGTGGTCACTTGCATGTGGATGTGCGGTGGAAATTGCATGGAGATTTCCAGGGGGGCATCGGTGTTGTCGCGGTGGACTTTGACTTTGACCGAATCGACGGTACCGCTGGCGAGTGGGGTGATTTTCAGGGGGATATCGGTGTTGTCGCGATGGGCTTGGACTTTGACCGAATCGATGGTACCGCTGGCGGGCGGGGTGATTATCCATCGCTGGACTTGAGGTCCCGATGTTTCCCCACCGCGTCCCAAGCCGCCCATACATCCAGCTATGGTTAATATCATCGCTACCACGCCGCCGCCCGGAATCCCATGCACGCGGGGACGAGGACGATGGGACGGGTCCAAAAGGCGCTCGACGCGCTTGGCCACGCGCCCAGAACGCGCCATGGTCATGGCTAGGCGGGGACGCTGGTCGGCCGCGGCGTGGAGCAGGGTCTCGGCATAGGTTAGCGGATCGCCACTTTGGGCCACCACCCAATCGTCGCAGGCGCATTCGCGCATCTCGACCAAAGAACGGGCCGCCCAATGTACTAAGGGATGGAACCAATACAGAGCCACGACCCCTTGACTCAGCATATTGAGCAGGGGGTCGCGGCGTTTTAAGTGGACCAACTCGTGGACGATAATGTCCTGCAACGCCCCCGGGGTACACTGGGCATAAAGGGCGGCGGGCAGGGCAATGGTGGGGCGACGCCACCCGAGCAGGACCGGGGTTTGCAGGAGGGGGGATACGCCTAGCTGGACCGGATTGTGCAGGCCCAATTGCCGCCGCAAAGCCTCAACTGGAGCCGCATCTACCAAGTGGACGGATTGGCGCAGGCAGTGCAGGTGCCACAGGCCCCAGCCCAAGCGCGTCAGCGCAAAGGCCAAGCCGAGTAGGTACAGGCTGGCCACAGCCCATTGCCACCAAGCGGGACCGGCGGTGATCGGGGCTGCTGGGGGTAAGGAAGCCGAGGTCGGTCCGGTGTGCAGGGACCAAGCTTGGTCGAAGTGGGGGATTGGGACTTGACCCCAAGGCAGGACGGGTCCGAGCAAAGCCCCTAGCGGTAACAGGGCCACCGCACCCAAGGTGGCGCTCCACAGCAGGCAGGACCAAGCCGGGCGGCGGTAGGTCAACAGGCGGATCGCCAGACCAGTGAAGGCGATAAGCAGAGCGGCCTTGAGGCCGAGGTCGATTACGGTGCTGGCGATCGGCTCGACAAAATGCGTCGATTCCATGGGAGTCTCCTATTGTGCGGAGTTGGGCGGCTTCTTCACAAATTTTCCTCGATTTTTGCCACAACCTCATCAACGTCAAATACCCTCAAACGATCCTCCACAATCAGCCCTTGTGGATCCACCAGATAATACCGAGGGATGCCGAACACATTATAGGCTTGCGTTACCGCGCCGTCCGAGCGCACGTGGACGCCTTGGATCTGGTGTTTGGCAATGGCCCGCTTCCAAGCTCCTTCATTCGCGTCCAATGAGACGTTGAGGAAGACGACCGGCTGAGTGGCCGTTTTCTTCTTGATCTTGCGGAGAGTTTCCAAATCGCCGATGCACGGTCCACACCAACTCGCCCAGAAATCCAGCAAGACCACCTTGCCCTTGAACTGGCTCAGCGATACGGGTTGGCCGTCGGGGTCATGGAGGGTGAAATCGGGCGCGGGCTGCCCGGGTTGTAGGACTAGGGTCTTGTTCATTTCCGCTTGGAGGGCCTCGGTGTATTCGGGGAAGGGATTGCTCTCTTCGAAGGATTGCCAGCGGGCATCTATATAGGCTTCGTTGCCGAACTTAATTCCAGTCCTCAACTCGCCGGCCAGAAACCAGTAGAGCACTCGCCCTTGCAGTTTTTGCTTGGCGAGGTCGTATCGTTCTGTAGCCCCTCCGAGGACAGGAAAACTCGGTCCGGCAAAGATGGAGTCGAGTTGGGATTGGATGGATGGCGATAGACCCAAGGCCGCTAAGTCAACTCTTTGGGATAGCTTGAGTGGTTTGCGATTTTGGAACATGGAGTCGAGTTGGGATTGGGCGGCGGCTGATAACTCCAAACTCGACAAGTCAACCTTTGTCGATAGCGGGCGATTGTTTAGGTATTTGTACCATTCGCTGATTTTTGCCATAGGCATATGGAAGGTCAAACGCCCGCCCGTCGTATCGGTCTTCGTGGTATCACCGAGGAAGATACTATAATCCTCATAAGCGTCGAGTTCAGCTAGGGCGGTGGGCGATAACTCCAATCCCAACCAAGCGGCCTTTTCGGACGCACGGATCTCTTTGGGATCTTCGTACATGGAGTCAAGTTGGGCTTGGGCGGGCTCCGACAGACCCAAGCCCGACAGATCGATCATCTGTGATAATCTGGGCTTTCTGTTCGCGTCGTACATGGAATCGAGTCGGGTGCGGACGGACTCCGATAGACCCAAACCCGACAGCTTGTAGCTATCGGAAAGTCTAGGCATCCCATCCGACTTTGCCTCCAACGCTAGGGTATTCACCAGAAACTGGCGATACTCTCCCACGCCGATAGCCTTTTCATTTATTAAGGGGATTTCTTGCAGGAAGTCGTAGTAGTCCGGAGGGACCTCTCTTCTGTGGGAGCCGTCGGGGCTCATTCTGCGTACCAGTCGGCCGTTTTCAAACGAAAACTCCGGATAGGAAACCGTCTTGTCGGCCCACTTGTAGTTGAAAAAGGTCGTCATATAGTCGATAAACCCCGGAGAAAGCGCGTATTGCTCGCGTCCCTCGGCTAGCAAGGCAAATTCATCCTGACGCTGCTGTCTGACTTGGCGGGCAAACTCCTCGGGCTCCAGCGCATAGTCTGGTTCAAAGGAATGATGTTGGGGCCATAACTCGGCTAAGAAGCGATTGTTTTCCGCACCTTGTCCGCTAAAAGTCAGGGAATAGGCGGGCGGGGCCTCATCGGCTGCATGGTGCAAACTGTCGGGTTCCATCGCCGCGGAAGAGTCGGCCTCCGTCACCTCCGCGAAAGTTACGACCGCGTGCAGGCTATCGCCGGGTTCGACAAAGAAGGGGATGCGGTGTTCATCTTTGTAATGCCCGGTGACTAAAATTCCTTTGGGAATGTTCAAGAGCAGGGCAAAGCGGTTTTGCTCGTCCAAGACGATGTAGTGTTGGGACGGTCCGGGAGCGAGTAGCGGTTCGTGGCGGAACTCGATTTCTCGCGACGGAGAATTGTGGACCTCACCGGTGACGATTGCGGCGCGGGGCGGGCTTTGGGCGCTTGCTGCGGCTAGACAGAGGCTCAAGGGAGCGATTAGGGCCACCAAGGCTGCGGAGTACGCGTTCATATCTCTCTTCTCCAATTTTGGTTTAAGGGTGTGACCCATCGAGTCCACCTGCGGGACGCGGCTTCTCCGATTTCATATTATCATTCGTTTTGATCGCGGCGTTCCCGCAGGCGTTTTTGCAGGCGCTCAAGCTGGGCGCTGTCCACGGCACCTTCGTCGATCAGACGCACCAGCAGTTCTTCGGTTGAGCCGGAAAAGAGGCGGTCAATGACGCGCCGCAGGGCCGAGTCTTGGGCTTGGCTCTGGTCGAGTTTGGGGCGGTACTTCTTGGCGTACACGGTATTGTCGTCGGCCACTAAGCCGCGCTCGGCCATAATGGCTAGCAATGAGCGCACAGTGCTGGCGGCGGGGCGGCCTTCGAGTCGCTGGCGGATGTCCTCGACACTGGCTTGGCCCATTTGCCAGAGGACGGCCATGATTTCGGCCTCGCGATCGGTGAGACCCTCGGTGCGTTTGCGGGGCATAGTACTTTCTCTTTGGAAGCCGTCTCAGGGTCCGGAGGCCTCGGAGCGGCGGGATGACAAAACGCGAATAAATTAGCCTTTTGAATCGCTAAATAATACGCGATTGGGCGATTTGTCAAGTGATTTTTTGTCGCAGAAAGAAAAGAATCGCCGGATTAATCGGCGGAAGGGATTTGGGTAGCCGTTCTACTCACCGTCACTGCAGTTCGCTCATCCGAAATAAGGCGTGGAGCTCAATGCCTGCTCGGGCTAGGCTCTCGGTGCCACCGGATTCGCGGTCAATCACGCAGATGGCCTGTGAAACCTCTGCGCCGAGCTTGCGCAGGTAACTGCCGCCCGATTGGCCCTATTTGTAGGTGGGACTTATTTTTTTGCGGTGAACCGCTACGCCCATTATTCATCCATTTTGCTCCCGATCTTGGTTTTTTTCCTCCTGTGCTGCGGCTGTGGCGCACCCGAGCGCGCGGCCTTTTTCGTCGAGGTGGCCGACGAGGCCGGTCTGGACTTCCGCCACACCAGTGGGGCCAGCGGCGATTACTTCCTGATTGAGACGATGGGGGCTGGCGCGGCCTTTTTCGACTACGACAACGATGGCTGGTTGGACGTGTATTTAGTGGATGGCTTCGACCTGTCGCCGTGGCGCGAGCGCTTGGTGCCGGTCAACCTCGTGGCCGGGGATTCGGCGGGTACTTGGGTCGTTGAGGACTTCCGGCCGCCCCTGCGCTACGACGGCCGAGTGGATACTTCGATGGCGGCGCTGCGTCAGGCTCCCGGCGCAGGCCAGACGCAAAACCGCCTCTACCAGAATATGGACGGGGCCTTCCGCGAGGTCTCCGCGCAAACCGGGACCGGCGATCTAGGCTACGGCATGGGAGTCGCGGTCGGCGATTACGACAACGACGGTCGCGCGGATCTCTACGTGACCAACTATGGCCGCAATGCCTTCTATCACAATCAGGAAGACGGGACCTTTGCCGAGCGGGCGCAGGCCGCTGGTGTGGCCGATCCCCACTGGAGCACGAGCGCGGCCTTTTTCGACTACGACAACGATGGCGATCTCGACCTCTACGTGGCTAATTACCTCGACTTGACGCCGGACACCAACCGCTTGTGCGGCGGCGCGGTAGCTAGTGCCGGGGCCTCCTTGCGCGTTCCGGCCGGCCAGCGAACCTATTGCAGCCCGAGGCGCTACAACGGCGCGCCAGACGCGCTCTTTCGCAACGAGGGGGACGGGCATTTCTCCGAGGTGGCGCAGGCCAGCGGGGTTTTCAGTCCCTTTGGCAAAGGGCTGGGGGTGGTGGCCGCTGATTTTGACTCCGATGGGTTGCTCGATGTGTATGTGGCCAACGACGGTACGCGCAATTTTTTCTATCGCAATCGCGGCGACGGCACGTTTGCCGAGGCCGGGTTGGCGGCCGGGGCGGCGTACAATGGCGACGGCCAAGCCGAGGCCGGTATGGGGGTCGCGGTCGGCGATGGAGATGCCGATGGAGATGCCGACCTGTTGGTGACCAATTTTTCCCGCGAAAGCAACACGCTCTATCGCAACGAGGGCGACGGCCGCTTTGCCGATGCGACCGCAGCGGTTGGTCTGCGCGGGCCGACTTTGCTGCCGCTGGGGTTTGGCGCGTTTTTTGCCGATGTCGATAATGACGCCGACGTGGATTTGTTCGTGGCCAACGGCCACGTTCTCGACCGCATCGCCTTACAGGACTCGCAGTTGACCCACGCCCAGCCCAACCAGCTTTTTGCCAACGATGGCCACGGCACATTCGCCGACGTGTCGGCCCGCAGCGGTCCGGCCTTTGGGCTGTCCGCGGTGTCGCGCGGAGCCGCTTATGGCGATTGCGACAACGACGGCGACTTGGACGTGCTGGTGACCAACGTCAATGGCGCGGCGCGGCTGTACCGCAATGAGTTGAGGCAGCGCCATCACTGGCTGTCCCTGCGGTTGGTGGGGACGCGGGCGAACCGCGACGCCGTCGGTGCGCGGGTGCGGGTGTTCTGCGGCGGTGTGGTGCAAACGCGCCAGCGGATTGGCGGGGGCACCTATCTGTCGGCGAGCGATAGCCGGTTGCACTTTGGCTTGGGCGATTGCGCGCTCGTGGAGCGGATCGAGATCACTTGGCCCGATGGCAGCGTGCAAGAGCGGCATAGCGAGCCGGTCGATCGGTTCTTGGTTGTGGAGCAGGAATAGTGGGCGCGTTGATGCTGTGTGCGGTCGGGTTTCTCGTCGGGGCCGCTAGTGGGTGGAGCGAGCCGCTCGCCGCGCAATTCGTCGATCGAGCGGTGGCCGCCGGCCTGACGCAGCACAATGTCTCGGGCACGGACCAAAGCTACATAGTCGAAGGGATGATGGGCGGTGCGGCCTTTTTCGATTACGACCGCGATGGCGACGTGGATTTGTACGTGGCCAATGGCTCTTCCTTTGCGGGCTTTGTCGCGGGCGAGCATCCAGCCAACCAGCTCTACCGCAACGACGGCGGTCGCTTTGCCGATGTGACGGTCGCGGCTAGCGTGGGGGATACGAGTTGGTCGATGGGATGCGCGGCGGCCGATTACGACAACGACGGTCACACGGACCTCTACGTTACCAACTTTGGTCGCAACACTCTATATCGCAATCTCGGCGTGGGTCGCTTTGCCGATGTGACCACGGCGGCTGGCGTGGGCGATATGGGGTGGGGCACCGGTGCCAGCTTTGGGGATTACGACCGCGATGGCGACGTGGATTTGTACGTGGCCAATTACGTGGATTTCTCTCGCGACTACGAGTCTCCAATACCCTGCCTGTGGAAGAACGTGAAGGTGTACTGCGGGCCGGTGGGCCTGCTGCCGGCCGCGGATGTGTTTTACCGCAACAATGGCGACGGGACGTTCTCAGAGTGGACGAAACAGGCTGGGCTGCAGGGCAAGGCATTCTACGGCATGAGTGCCTTGTTCGGCGACTACGACAACGACGGGTGGCCCGACCTGCTCGTGGCCGACGATTCCACGCCCAACCTGCTTTTTCGCAATCGCCGGGACGGCCGCTTCGCCGAGGAGGCACTCATGGCCGGGGTGGCGTACAGCGGGGAAGGGGTGGCGCAAGGGTGCATGGGGGCCGCTTGGGGCGATTACGACAACGACGGCCTGTTCGACCTCTTCGTCACCAATTTCGCCGACGAGTACAACGCGCTGTACAGGAATGAAGGTGGGGGCTTTTTTGCGGATGTGTCTTTTACTGCGGGGATCGGGACTGCACCGGCCGAATTGGTCTCGTGGGGTACGGGCTTTTTCGACTATGACAACGACGGCGACCGCGATCTTTTCGTGGCCAACGGCCACACCTACCCGCAGGCCGACCTACCGAGGGTCAACTCCAGCTACGAACAAGCCAACTCGCTGTTTGAGAATAGGGAAGGGCGGTTGGTGGAGATATCGGCCGCGGCCGGTCCGGGCTTTGCCTTGCGCCGCGTCAGCCGCGGGACCAGTTTCGCCGACTACGACGGCGATGGCGATATCGACTTATTCATTCTCAATCTCAACGGCCCGCCAACTCTGTTGCGCAACGACGGCGACCACGGCAATCACTACTTGTTAGTGCGCGCGGTAGGCACGGCGAGCAACCGCGACGGGATTGGTGCACGGGTGATCATTAGGGCCGGCGGGCAGACCCAGCACGCCGAGGTGCAAAGCGGGGGAAGCTATTTGTCCCACAGCGATCTGCGGCTGCACTTTGGCTTGGGCAAGGCCGAGCGCGTCGATCGGCTCGAAGTGCGCTGGCCCAGCGGGGCGGTCCAGGTGCTGAGCGACATTGCCGCCGACCAGGTCCTGACCGTCGTCGAGCCGCGTCAATAGACGACGGAGACGAGGCTCTGGCGTCGCTGTTGGCCGCGGTCGGTTTCTGCGGTGAGGCGGACGAGGTAGGACCCCGGCGGCACAAGGCCGCCGCTGGGGGTGCGGCCGTCCCACTCGACGGCAAAGCGGCCACTGGTGGCAGGCCCGTCGTAGATGACCCCCATCTTGCGGCCAGCGAGGTCGAAGATCTCGAGCTCCACTTGAATCGCATTCACTAGATATAGAAGGTCGTATTCGATCAGCACGGCGTCGTTGCGGCCGTCGCCGTTGGGGGTGAAGGCCGCCGGATGCAGCGCGAGGCGGCCGATGAGCGGCTGGTCTAGGCTGAGTAAGGCCACTTGCAGGCTGTTGGTCGCCTTCGGAGTCACGGGCTGGGCAACTTCAAACGGGCGGGTGCTGTCGCGGATTCGCCCTGTAAAGCGGGTGTTGTACGCGAATACCTCGGCGCGGAAATCGACCTCGATCCGCTCGTCGGTCCGCTGCTGGTCCATGCGCGGCAGTGCGACTTCAAATCCCTCGGCGGTATGCTGTGCGATGGTGTAGGCGACGTCGACCCCGCCGACCCGCACGGCCTCCACGGTCTGAACCTGTGCGGTGGTGGCAATGGCTAGGTGGTCGAAGCCGAGATCGTCGGCTGTGATGTGCGGCTCTAGGTGGAAGGTAAAGAGCGTCGGGGTCAGAGCCGGGGCTTGTAGCGGGTGGATTTGTCCGAGGGCTTGGGCGGCCGGCGGCGGGATGGACGCGCTGAACTGCAAGTAGGCGAGGTGACCCGTCGCCTCGGCGGTCGAGTGGAATTCGGCCCTAAATTGCGCGTAGCGGCGCAGCTGATCGCCCGGCATCGGCCCGCCACCTGCGGCAAAGGCAAAGGGCGCGCTCCAGAAGTCCCAGTCCTCAATGTCTGGGGTGAGGCCGATCTGCTCACCCCGTTGTAGGCGGTCGTAGGTGCGCAGAGTAAGCGGTTGGCCAGCGGCGTCGAAGCGGGTGCGCTCGTCGCCGCGAAACGTGCGCCGCCAATAGGTGTTGGGGTCGTCGTCGTCGCCCGTGCGTGCACTCAGTTCAATGCGGGCCTCAGCATCGAGATGGCCGCCCCAAGTCAAGACACCCAAGGCGGCCGGTTGGCCCAAGTCGATGATGTTGGAAGTGTAGCGGGAGAAGGCGGCTGGCCCAGACCCGTAGATTTCGAATTCGGCGATTTCCCAGATACCGCGACTGTTTTCGGGTAACTCGATGAACACCTGCTGGATGGGTTCGTCGGGCAGGGCCAACTCCATGACGGCTTGAGTATTCTCGTTCACGCGATGGACGATGTCGAAGTCGAGCGTGCTGTTGCGCCAGCTAACCGCGTACTCGCGGGTGCCATCGGCGAGGGGATCGCCATCGCTGGTCCCCACGATGAAGCTCTCGACAAAGCGGGTTGTCGCAAAGCGCGGGCGCGGATAAAAGCGCACGCGATCGACGAAGAACCACCCCCCAAAGTCGAAGACCCAGTACTTGCGCTGGGGGCCATAGCCGACGACGCGGAGATAGTGCCCATCCCCCAGATAAGCGGTTTCCGGGTCGCCGTCGAAGATCAGGAGGTCGTCTTCGTACCACTCCCGCCAGCCATTCCACTCTAGGACGAGGATGCGACCGCCGAGGGATTCTACGAGCGGTGCCAAGTTGACCGAGGGAGTTAGCAACAACGGGCCGATGCGTTCTGGCTGCAGCGCGATCCATTGGGCTTGGCCGTGCTGCTTGGGATCAACGGCTTCCCAAGCTAGCTGCACGAACTCGTACTCGGTTTCCAGCGCCGGTTTGGGCAGGTCGGCTCCGCCGATGCGATAGATGGTGAGCGCGTGAGTTGGGAGGGCTACGGCAAGGTAGCAGGCCGCCCAGTAGAGGATGCGTTGATATGACATGAGGCTACCGGGCCTCGTGTGCTAGCTGCCGCGCTTTTGCGCGATGTGCTCGACTTTTTTGCAGGTGTCCCAATTGCTGGTATGCGTCGCTGAGGGTCATCTCAATGGCACCGAGTAGATCGTAGAGCTCGGGGTCGCTAGGGGCGCGGGCTAGGCCGGCGTGCGCTGTTTCTCGCGCTTGCTCGTACTGGGCCGACTTGCAGGTAGCAACGCCCTAGATAGCGATAGGCGGATTGCGATGGAGACGGGCCTTGCAAGGCTCGCTGCAAGACCTCAATCGCGGCTTGGTAGTCTCGGTTGCGAAAGTGCTGCTGGCCCTCGGCTAAAAGAGGGTTGTCGCGGGCGCAGCCCCAAGCGAGCAAAAAGAGCAGGAGCACGATCCAGCTCAATTTCAATTGGGTGCGCCGAAGGCGCGCGCTATCGCGTCTGCAAACTCCTCGACTAGGTACTGCTCCCGCAGGCCGTGCACGTAGCGCACGTAGCCGCGCTTGGACTTGTCGATCTTTACGTAAGCCGTGGCGCGGCGACGGGATGTGGCGTCGTAGGGGTGCTTTTTCTGGTGGCGGTCGAGGACCTTGAAGACCGAGTATCCGCCCTGTACCTGCACTGGACCGCCGACTTGGCCGACGGGCAGAGAATGCGCCAAGTCGTAGATATCCTGATAGTACGCCTTGGTGTAGGGGCTGAGGGTCAGGTGCCCGCCGTGGTGGTCGGCACCGGGGCGAAGGGTGTGGGCGTGGGCTAGGGGCACTGGATCGGCACCGGCGAGGATCTCGCGCTTGAGCCGCTGGGCCAAAGAGTCGGAAGACGCGAGAATTTCTACCACTTCGGTCGTCAGAGGTGCGGCGAATTTCTCCGGGTGGCTATCGTAGAAGGCGCGGGCTTCCTCTGGGGTGGCTGTGATGTGTTGATCGACGTAGCGCTGGCGTAGGGCGTTGAGGAGCAGGTCGTCCCGCTTGTCGCGGATGAGCTGGCGCAGGTCGGGATCTTCTTCTAGGCCGCGGCTGTGGGCCTCGGCGGCGAAGAGAAAGGCGGGGATGATTGCGGTTTCGAGGAGGAAGGCGACGCGGGCGGAGTCGGCCAATTCCGGCCGGCCAGCACGCATTTGCTGCGCCATCTGGATGAACTCGTGGCAACTGATTTGGCCGCCGCGAAAGGAGACGATAGACTTGTCGCTCACCGCGGTCGGCAGGGCGTACAGATCGCCCTCGGCCTGCTGGCTGTGCAGGTTGAGGTGGCGAATCTGCTCGGGGTGCAGCTCGGGGCCGTACGCGCCTTTGAGCGAGTCGAGGAGGGCTTGGTAGCGGCCGGCCTGCTTGCGACCGAAAATTTCCTCCCGCACCTTGCGTTCGGAAGCGGCGAGCGGCAGTGGCATCTCGTCGGTGACTTGAAAGACCGTGTAGTGGGGCTTGCCGGCAAACTGGAAGCGGATGGGTTCGGATACCTCGCCCACGGCGAGGGGGAAGATCGCTTCGGCAATAGCCGGCTGGACCTTGTCCTTGAGCTTATAGCCCCCCACATCGCCACCCTGTTCGCCACTATCGCGGTGCAGAGAACGCCCCTTGGCCAACTCCATAAACTGTGCTCCGTCGGCCACGGCCTGCAAAACTTCCTCGGCTTCTTCGCGGGTCTTTAGCATGATGCCGCTGAAGCGGAGGGCGCGATCGCGGTGGGTAGCTCGGTAATGAGTTTCCATCTCCTCATCGGTAATGACGATCTTTTGGGATATTTCGAGCCGGGTGTACAATTCGAGCAGGCGGTTTTTGGCAAAGAAGGCCAGCTCGGCTTGGAACGCGGGATCGTCGGCTAGCTGAATGGCCTCGGCCTCGGCGAGCAAGAGCCGCTTGTCGATCAAGCTGTTGAGGACTTGGCGGTTCTTGGCGAGCGGGGTGTCGCCCTTTTTCATGCCCTCTGGGATGAGCGCGCTGAACTCGGTAAAGGCGGCGAGGGTAATGGGGTCGTCGGCTACGGTCGCTAGGACGACGTCCTGCGCTTCGGGCTGTTCGGGCTGGCCGCCGCAGGACGCGAGGAAAAGGGCCGAGAGACAGAGGAGCGAGCGGATGCACTCGCACGGAAAGGACTGGGTCGCGGTCATTGAAAATTTCTTGCTCTAGTGGATACTATTCACTTATTTAACAGGCATTTAATTTAGGATTTGACGGATTTTTGGGCAACAATACAGGGGTATTCGGTGTTGTGGAATGCCCGACTAGTCCATCCTGCTCACTACTTATTAGAGTCGGTTTATGCGAACAGCTTTTCGATCTGCTTGCCTCGTGGGCGGCCTCTTGCTCGCCGCTTTCGCGGCGGGAAAATCAGCGGTTGCGGAAGTCGTGATCATCGGCGGTGCAGAGGGCCTGAGTTGGGAGAGCGGTGGAGGTGATCTCCCAGCCGTGGTCATCCGCAGCGCGACTGCGATCGAAAAAACCAACGCCCCCGGGGGCGTCATCGACTTCGCCCCCGGGGGCCGGCCCCGCTTCATCGCGCCCCAGCTCGCCGATACCACCCGCAACATAGCGGTCGGCATTAACTCGCCGTTGCGCGGCGGCAGCATTGAGTCGCCGAACAATCGATCCATTGGCGGGGTCTTGGGCAATTTGATCGACAACGACGGCGACACGGCCTTGGACATGCGCGCTTCCGGGGGCACCCAAAGCGCCCGAGTACTGGGGCTGATCATCGACTTGGATCTCGGTGCGCGCTTTGGCCTCAACCGCTTCAAATTCTTTCCGCGCAACGGTGATCCGGATTTTCCCTCGGTGGCATTTCCCTTCCAAAACGAGTTTTTGCGGGGGTATGAGATTTTCATCAACGATGGCACGCCGGAAAACTCCTTTGAAGGCGTGCCGATTTTGCAAACCGTCGCGGTCGAGACCCAAAACGACCAATCCGTGGTGGATGTGCGCATTGCTCCGCAATACGTGCGCTTCGTGCGGCTGAAGGTGCTAACGGCGGCTGGCTTCGACATGGCCGAGTTCCAGATTTTCGGCACGGGCTTTGTACCCGAAGCGAGCTATGTGTCCAACATTTTCGACTTTGGCGACTTGGCCTTACTCGGCAACTTGCGCTGGGTCCAAGACGCGGAAGGCGACGCGAACCTGTCTAGCTTGCGGATTCGCACGCGTACGGGTGTGGATCCGAATCCGGTCGAATTCAACAAGGTTCGCCCAGGCGAGCGCATCTTCCGCGTGGGCGGCGGTGCCCGAGCCGGCAATCGGTCAGGCACCTCGACAGCCAATGTGGAGGTGCCGTGGAAGAGGGCTGAGGATGTCGCCGATGCTGAGTTAAAAGCCCTAGTCGAAAGCGTGCTGGACAACGACGAAGTAGATGTGCGCGAGGCGATTGGGGTGTTCAAGGATCTGCCGCTGGACCAGCAGTCCCTCGTCACCCTCGACGAAGGCGATTACAGCGCGCTGCGGGGCGAGGACAAAGGGGTCATCCGCGACGATGTCAACAACTGGAGCAGCTGGTCGCCTCCCTACTCGGCATCCGGCATCGTCGGCCAAGACCAACTCCCAATAGACGGTGCCGGTGTCCCAATTACCTCGCCTGGCCCGCGGCGCTACTTCCAGTTTTCTATCGACTTTTTTAGCGACGATTTTGAGTCCGCGGCCGCGGTCGGCGGCTTGGCCTTTGACGTGATTTCGCCGCCCTTTGCCCAAGAGTTGATCGCCGAGATCTCGCCGCGGTCCGCGGCCGTGGGGAAGAATACCCAGTTTTTGTACGCGGTACTCAACAAGTCCTCTGGTCGGCAGCGCGGCTTTGACGCCTTTGAGATAGAGACCCCCTTGCGCGTCGAGGCCATCGGGCGCGTGCGGATCCAGCGGCCCGGTGGTGAGGTGCAGGAGGCAGATTTTTCCGGCGCGTCGCTGGCGAACTTGCCCCAGGCCAGCAATGGCATCTCCATCGACGAAGTGAGCGACGACCGCTTTGCCATCTCCTTCCCGCTCATAGAGGAAGACGGGACGGTCTTGGAGGTGGAATTCGACAACGGGGTGCTGCGCTTTGGCACGACCTTTGTCGGCCGCGCCTTCAACCGCGCGGTCGAGACGACCATCGGGCAGGGCGTCGTGGCAGGCAATGCCGCCGACTTGAGTCTGTCTGGCTTTGCCGACTCCGATCTCCAGCCGGTGGGTACGCCGCTGGCGGAAAACCTTTCGGTGGCCGTGCCCATTAGCAAGGAGCTCTTGGCCAATGTGGCCGTGAGTTCGCCGGTATTTACGCCCAACGGCGATGGGGCCAACGACCGCGCCCTCATCCAGTACGACATCACCAATATCGCGCGGCCCTCGCCGGTGAAAGTCTCGATATTCGATCTGTCCGGCCGCTTGGTCCGGGCCTTAGTCGATAGCGAGGCCATCAGCGGCCGCTTTGTTCAGCCTTGGGATGGCCGGGACGACGACGGGGTTTACGTGCCGCCGGGGCACTACACTTTTAGCGTATCGCTACAAGCCGGCACGGGCCAAGTGAGGAAAATCGGGGTTGTAGGGGTGGCTTACTAAGTTGCTCAATAAATTTAGGGAGAGATGATTTGCAAGTGTTTAGACTATGGGGGCTGATTGGTTGGGCCGCGCTGGTGCTGGCGGCTGGAATGGCTGAGGCCCAAGAGTACGGCAACCGCTTGGGTCGCCAGCGCGGCGGGGCGGTCAGCTTTGAGCCGCGCGGGCCTGGGGTCCTGTTTGGCGCGCTCGATCCAGCAATCAAGAAATGGTACATTCCCCAAGAGCTTTTCAATGAATACGGGTGGCGACAGTGGGAGTACTCCAACTATGCTAGGGATGAGTTCCGGCGCTACGTCAATATCCACCGCGAAGGCGATTACTTCTACGACTTCTACGGCAACTTCATCGGCCGCGGCTGGCTGATCTACGACTGGAGCCAGAACCAGCCTGGGCAGCTCGGCAGCAGCATCTTCCAGAACGGCCGCTTCGACTCTTGGTTCAGCGGGGTCACCATTGGCGGCGACTCGCAGAGCCAGTACTACTATTCCATTACAGTCGGCAATCTGCTGCGCACGACCCTCACGCCGCTGACCTTCTCTAGGCCTCGTTACAATGGCGTCCAGATCGACTTCATGGCCGACAAATACGCCGGCACGATCCTCGCCTCGCGGATCAGCGACCCAATCTTGGGCGAGACCAGGGAGCCGGAGACCCGCACCAACACTACTACCATGTTTGGCGGGCGCGGCACGGTCCAGGTCGGCGACTTCATCGAGGTGGGCGCGACCGTAGTCGATGCCCGCAATACCAACACCACGCTCGACCTGTTCAGCGGCGACTTGATCGCCGGCAGCCTCACTTCCGGCCAGAGCAGCACCCCGCTGACGGCCATTGCCATCATTCTCAGCGACGACACGCCCGAGGATGGCGAGGGGGGCGCGGCTTTGTTCCGCCACAAGGTGCGCATCATCAGCCGCAACTTCGAGACGAACAAAGAGCAGGTTTTTGAGGCGGCGGAGGTCGTCCGCGCCGGTGCGGAGTGGCCGATTAAATTCGGCGGTTTTGAGCGCCAAGGTTTCACGGCCGCCGACGGCCACGAGCGCATCGTGCTCAACTACGACTTCAACGATCCGGCGTACATCGGCCCAGACCCCACCTCGATCGTGGCGGTGGAATTCGAATATGTCTTGGGCAATGACTTCAAGGTGGAGATGTGGTCCGACCGGCAGACGGGCCGCCGCGCCATGCCCTCCGCGCCTCTGAGTGCGGAGACCATAGACGCCAGCGAGCCGGCGCTGATTACCCTGCGGCGAGCCGAGGGCAACGTGAAGGACATTTCCAATCTTCAGCTCGTCAAATTTGACTACGGTCTGCCGACGGGCAACCTAGTCGGCGGATTTACGGTGGAGGGCAAGGGTCTGTGGGGGTTTGACTTCTACGGAGAGTGGGACCGCAATAAGCGCTACTTTCAGTATCCCAACGCCGCGCTGTTTACGGCCGGCAAAAACCACAAAATTGCCACCGAGCAGTCCGACGCTTGGTTTTTCAACCTCTCCCGTCAGTTCCATCCGTGGTTCTTCTTCGGCGAGGTCTATGCGATGGACGACGCGTATTCGACCACGGCTTTTTTGGTAGATACCAATGGCGACATCCAATACGACAATTCCCAACGCAACTTCTACGAGTTCGTCGAGGACAACGACGACCAAGACCAATATCCCGACTGGATCCGCGCGGGTTCGGCCAACGACCGGCTCATCTTTCCGGGGTGGGACGAGAACAACGACTTTATCTCCGATTTTAACCAAAACGACAATGGCACGGTCAACAACCTCATTCCCGACTACGAAGAGCCTTTTTTGCGCTATGCGGTTGATCGGCCCGAATACCTCTTTGGCATCGACCTGAACAACAACGATTGGATCGACCGCTTCGAAGACGACATCTTGCCAGATTACCCCTATAAGACCGACCGGCAGGGCTACAATGTGTTTGCCGGTGCCGAGCTCGTATCTGGGGCGCGGCTGACCTTGGGGCAGGCGGACGAGCAGATGATTTCGGCCGACCGCTCCAGCCGCGTCCAGTACGCGCTCTTTACCTTTGACCGCGACGTGCCGGGCGTGGGTCGCTTGCGGGTTTTTGATGCGCTGAAAAAGGTCGCCGATACCATTCCGGACGACCGGCGCGCCCCCACGCCTTATGTCGATGCCCCGCCGATCCAGCCCCTCGTCCCCGATATCTTGCCGGCCCAAGACACTTGGGTCAATTCGCTGTGGCTCGGGTTCGACTACGTGGGCATCGACCGGCTCAACATCATCAACAAGTTCAAATACGAATTCTATCGCCAAAACCAAGACGATCCACGCGATATAGACGGACGCCGCCTGCGCACCGACACGAGCTTCTTCGGCTTGATCAACAAGTTCGACTACACCTACGACTTAGGTCGTTTCAGCCTCCAGCCCAAGTTTAAGAGCGAATACTTGCGACGCACGCCGTTTTTGGTCCAAGAGGATGAGCGCGAAGAGTGGACGGGCAGCTTCGTGCTGCTGGCCCAACTGCCGGTGCTTCAGCACACCGTGTTGATGGGCGGTGTAGAGCAACTGCTGCTGCGGGATTTGATGCGCGACGAGGACGCCATGGTCGCCAGCGGTGTCACCACGGAAACGGGCGACTTGAGCAGCGTAAACGTGGCAGTGCAGCTCTCCAATTCCTCGGACTACATGGGGTATCGCCTGACGACCCAGATTGGCCTGCGCTACGGGCGCACTCAGACCGAGCTGGTGCGAGAGGAAGACAGCGGCTTTGCCAAGGGCAGCGAGAGCAGCAATGCGACGACTAGCTTCATCACCGTGTACGCCGGAATTCAGTAATGGGCGCGCCGCGAGCTAAATGCGCATTGCTACTGGGCGCCGTAGTCCTGTGCGCCCTTGAGGTCGGTGCCCAGACAGACTACGGCAATCGCCTCGGCCGCCGGGTTGACGAGCGCCGCGTGTTCTCGGCTGCGGGCCGGTCGGTGCTGATCGACGCGCTGGACCCAACCATTCAGCGCTGGTACTTGCCGCAGGAGTTGTTCACCGAATACGGCCGCCGCCAGTGGGAGTACACCAACTATGCGCGGGAGCCTTTTCTCCGCTACGTGTCGCGCAGCCAAGAGGGTTTCTACTTTTACGATCCCTACGGCGATTTGATCACCCGCGGCTGGCTCATCTACGATTGGCGGCAGACCCAGCCGCTGACCAGCGCCAGCAATCAGGTCACCAAGCGCGGCGAGTACCTAGGCTGGTTCAACCGCCTCATCATCTCCTCGGATTCCAGCGGCGACTACAGCTATTCGATCGTGGTCGGGGACGAGCTTTTCACGACGCTGACACCCCTGACTTTCCGCAAGACTGGCTTCAATGGCGTGGTGACGAGTTTGGCCAGCCAGCGCTTGCGGGCGACCGGGCTGTTTTCGCGGATCTCGTCGCCGATCATCGACATCAGTTCGGATTTTCCGACCCGACAGCTAGAAAACGCGACGAATTTATCCGCACTTCGCCTTGAGGCCGATGTCAGCGATCACCTGACTTTGGGCACGACCTTTGTCAATTCCCACAGCAACAACGGGGCCTTGGAGAGCTTTCAGGAAAGCCCCCTTACGGGTTTGCTGACCTCGGGCCAGTTAGACCGGCGACTCGAATTGCTGGTGGTGAGGCTGTCCGACGATTCGCCCGAAGATGGCGAGGGAGGGGCCGTGCTCTTCAGCGACGACCTAGAGATCACGACGACCTTGATGCGCGAGGTGGTCATGGGCGACAGCGTAGCGTTGGTCCCGCGGGATACAGTCATCACCGGCAGCAGCATTGGCTACCGCCCGCTGCGCGAAGGGGGCAAGGTGCGGGACGGCTTCCTCACAGCCGACGGATCCGAGCGCATCACGCTCAAGTATCCGCTGGCGGTCGAAGATGGGGACGACGAAACGGGGACCTTGCGCCTGCTATTGCAGCAGAGTTTGGGGCTGAGCTTGGCCCAGGCCGAGGATGCAGTGACCGCGATCAAGAAGGTGCGCTTTCGGCTCATTCTGGCCAACGACTACCGGGTGGAGGTCGCGTCCGACCGGCAGACCAATCCGGTAGATCAGCCGCAATTTCTACAGGTCGCGCGAGCAGCGGGCAACATCAAAAACCGCCTCAACCAGCGAGAGGTGTCCTTTGACTACGGACTGCCCACCGCGAGTCAGATATACGGCTTTACCGCTGAGATGCGCGATTGGTACGGGTTTGACTTCTACGGAGAGTTCAACGTCAGCACCCGGTACCGCAAGTATCCCGCGACAACTCTAAAGAAGCACGAGGCCATCGCCGGCATTGTCGGAGACCAGCACGATGTGGCCTACATGGTCAACTTGGCGCGTGACATCGGCCCTTGGCACTTTTTTCTCGAAGGCTTCGGCATGGACGATGGATACAGCACCAACGTGCGGCCAGTGGATGGCCGCGGCTTGGTTGACTACTCGCCCGAAGCCATCATCCAGTCCTATGACTTTGTTGATGACAACGATGACAACGACCGGCACCCAGATCAGTTGCGCCGCTTTCAGGGCAGCTTGATTCCCATTCCGGGGCAGACTTTCCGGGTCCGGCCCAATGGCGTGGCCGATCCGGCGGTTTTTCCCGGCTACGACGAAAACGGGGACTTCCTTTCCGATTTTAACCAAAACAGCAATGGCGAACGGCAAAACTTCTTCCCGGACTACGATGAGCCTTTTTTGCGCTACGAGGTTGATCGGCCCGAGTTTCTCTTTGGCATCGATTTGAACAACAACGGCTGGGTCGATCGCTTTGAAAACGACGACGAGCCAGACTATCCCTACAAGAAAGACCACTGGGGCTACAATTTTTACACCAGCGTCCAAGTCAACCCCGAAATCCGACTCACGGCCGGCCGCTTGCGCCAAGCTATGCACCAAGCCGCGCGCGACAACGATACCTTCTACGGGATCTTTACCTTGACCAAGAGCCACCCCACGCTGGGTCGCTGGCGGCTCTTCGACATGGTGCGGAAGGCCGAAGACAACATCGAGAATCACCTCGTGCAGTGGATCGTGCCCCGAGCGGAGTTCGGCCAATTCAGCGAGACGACGGGCAGCAATGTGCCCGTGCCCGACCTGTTGGCCGCCGAGAATGCGTGGGTCAACACGCTGTACTCGGACTGGGAGTACGACAGTCCTAGAGGGTGGAGCACCCGCCACCGATTCAAGATGGACGTGTGGAAGCAACGAGAGGTCGAGGTGATATTGGCCCGGGACGAGGAGGGCCGGGTGCTCTTGGATGACGAAGGCGCGCCGGTGGTGGCCTTCGATCCCTTGGGACCCGAGGGCCGCAATGGTCGCGAGTCGTCCAGTTTTGTCGGGTTGATAGACAAAGCAGCCTATGCGTTCTCGTGGAAGTCCATCGCCATTTCCCCGCGCATCAAGAGCGAATTTATGCGCCGAGTGCCCTTTAGCCGTAGCGCGCCGCAGGAACGCAGTTATGACGTGCTCTACATAGTGCTGGCGAATTTCCCGATTCTCCATCGCTCTTATGTGCAGCTAGGGATTGAGGGGCGCTATTTCTACGACCTCGAAGGCGACGAGGGGCAACTAGCGGCCGGAGAGCAAACCGGCGACTTTCGCGGTACGGTCTTGGCCTGCCAACTGACGAGCACTCGTGCCTATTCTGGATACGAGTTGACCACTCAAGTGGGAGTGCGCTTCGACCGTCGCTCGTTGGAGGTCAAAGACGGAGATGGGGAGCGGCAGACCTCGGGCCTAGTGTTCCTTTCGGTATTTGCCGGATTGTAGGGACGGGGAGCGATGACGACCGCCGCACCGCAGGGCTGGATTATCAGCCGTCACTGGGATTTCTTATTTTTTATAGGCACCCCGCTGATCTCACTAGCGGCCCTGCTACTCGCCGCCAACTACTTCACCTCAGCTAACATTGCCCTCTTTGTGCTGGCCTTTTTCGCGGTGGGGCACCACCTGCCCGGGCTGATGCGCGCCTATGGCGAGCGGGAGTTGTTTGGCCGCTACAAGGCCCGCTTCATCGTCGCTCCGCTGGTGATCGCCTCCTTTGTCAGTTGGAGCGTGTTCAACGGCCACCTCGGGTTTTTCATTTTCTTGGCCCTGTGGGACATGTGGCACTTCTTCATGCAGCACTACGGCTTCATGCGGATCTACGAGGTCAAGCGCCGTCGGCCCTCGCAGTCGAGTGCGCGGCTGGACTGGTGGCTGACGGCCGTCTGGTTCGGATACGTGATAGCGGCCAGCCCCCACTATCTGATCAATTTTTTAGAGCGCTGCCACCGCTATGGCTTTGGGATGTACACTTGGATCAAGCCCGAATACGTCTTCGCACTGCGGGACGTCATGTTGTACTTGGCACTGGCTTTGTCGGTGGTCTACATCGGTAACATGGTCGTCGAAAGGCGTCGCGGCGCGCCCATCGTCTGGCCCAAGCTGGCGATCTCGGCCACTACGTTCGCCACGGTCTATTACGCTTATATCGTTCTCGAAGACGTCATCTTGGGCTATGCGGTCACCGCGCTGGCACACGACATTCAGTACTTCGCCATCGTGTGGATCTACAATCACGGGGTGCTCAGGCGTTCGCGCGACTTGGGGCGATCCTTCTTTCGCTTCCTATTCGCCGATGGGCGCTTGCGGATCGTCCTGTTCTACCTGTTGCTGATATTGGCTTACGGCGGCATAGAGGCTCTCGCGCGGGCGACCCAGAATTTCCTGATTTACGATATAGTCAAGGTGCTCATCGCTACCTCGGCCTTTATGCACTACTACTACGACGGGTTCATGTGGAAGGTCGGCAAGAAAGAGATTCGGCAGAACTTGATAGACGAGGGGTCCGCAGAGGAGCCGCGCGAAGAAGCCCTGCCGCGCCGCGGCTGGAACGAGCTGGTGACGCGCTGGCAGAATGCGCGGGCGCAGTGGACGGCGCTCTCCTATGGGTTCGAGACCGGCAAGCAGGTGCTGTACTTCGGGGTGCCCATTCTCTTTTTGGCTTGGACGGACGCCCAGTATGCGCTGTCGGACATAAACGCCAAGGAATACTTGGCCCAGCTGGCACCGAGCGTGGCCAAAGCCCACGACGACTTGGGAGTGGCCTATAGTCGGCAGGGGGATTTCGACCGCGGCATTGCCGCCCACCAACAGGCCATTGCCGCTGATTCTGCCTATGCCCAAGCCTATACGCACTTGGGGATCGCCCATTCACTCAAAGGCGATCTGAAGGCTGCCATCGGCCTGCACCAACAGGCCATCGCGCTGGAGCCCGAGCTGGCGCAGGCCCATTTCAATTTAGGGGTGGAATACGCGAAAATGGAACGGCTCGGGGAGGCGATTGGCGCGTTTGAGCGCGCTGTGTCCTTAGACGCGAACTACGGTCGCGCACACTTAGCCCTCGCACAGACGTACAAAAAGATAGGCAACCAGCCCCTCGCAAAAAGGCACTGGAACCGGGCGCGCGACTTGCAGGCTGCCGCGCAGCGGAAGGATTTGAGCCTCAGTGCCATGCCTTGGGCCACCGGGACGCCGCTCAAAGGCGATTCCTGAGACTAAAGAGAAAATGCTTGACAAAAGAGATGTTTCATTATTTGTTTCAAGACTTTCGTATGATGCGTCCTTTATGAGATGGGGCGTTTTTCACTATTCACTCAACCAACATAGGGGGTTGTAGCAATGAGCAAGAAAATTGCGGTGCTGGCTGCCGTTATGGGCTTGGTGAGTTCGTCCGCCTTCGCCCATATTCCCGAAGGGACGGTATATGGTGCCTTCCAGTGGCCGACCGACAAACTGCCCGTCCTTGACGGCGATATCTCAGAGTGGGAAATCATGCCAGCCGAGGTGTGGATTGACAGCGATGATACCGACATCATCGTCGGCGAAGGCGATGTCGGGCGCGAAAAGGATCGCTCCAATCTGTTCTTTCGCTTTGCCATGGGCTGGAACGACGAGTTGGATCGCATCTACTATGTCTTCGACCGCTTTGATGACGTTTGGGATCGCGATGCCGGCGGCATTGGCTGCTGCGGTCAAGACGACTCGATTGAGATCGGTCTGGACTCCGACCACTCCGGTGGCTGGTTCCACGCCGGCGGCGCTGGCATTGGTGGCGACTTGACCGAAGAAGAGAACAAGCTCTTCACCGGCGGCCAGACTCAGACCTCGCATTACCGCTGGCCGGCTATCACGTCTGGTAGTGATCCTAATGGCTGGAGTTGGTTTTGGATGTCCAGCTCGACTTGGCACGGCGACGAGCCGCACCAGTGCTGCGCGGACTCCTTCAACCTCGACGGCGTCCATGGTGCTGAGGCCAATTTCCAAGCCGAGTGGTACACCATTGGCTGGGACGATTTCAACTGGCAGGGTCCCGAACTGAGCACCCAGCACGACTTCGTCGAGCTGGAAATTGTCGGCGCTGGTTTGCAGGTCGTCGATAACGACAACGGCCCGGCAGATGCCGAATCTAACACCCCGTGGACGGCCAAGTGGACGTTAGGCGGCCAGTCCGATATCTTTGGCAACGCCAGTTCGTTTTCCGACTTTGTTTTGCTGCCTCTCGACGAAGCTGCACTCGCGGCTTTGGAGACCGCGGTCGAGAACGATAGCTGGGGCCATATTAAGGCTTCCGTCGGTAGATAAATCACCCGCTTAAAGCAGCAAATATCCGTAGTGGGACGGGTAGGTCTTCATTGATCTGCCCGTCCTTTTTTGTCATATTTTTCGCATTCCCTCAGTCAAGTCACAAGGCCGTTATGCCACAGCGCATTGGGATTCTCCTCGCATTTGGATGGTGTTTTTTGGGTGGGCCAACTTCTGTTGCAGCCCTGACCGTAATCCGCCTCGGAGGGGAGGATCTGCCCCCGCCCGACTTGGAAGTTCCCTACGAGTTCGTGCAGTTGTCATGGGCCGGAGCGGACCCCAAGATGCATGGCTTGGCCGAACTGGTAAAAATAGATACCGGCTTTGTCGAGCCGCTGCACTTGGATCCCACAGTCAACTTGGTGCCGATGCTCGAAGAGCGCGGTGGACAGGTGCTGGCCCTGACTTGGATCGGCTGGGGGCCGGCTAGCGGTAACGACTTGGCCATGTTCGATGGCGACCCCACGACGGCGTTTTTGGGCGATGGCGATTGGGGCGGGGATTACGGTGTCATTCGCCAGAAATCGCTGATTTTCGACTTGGGGGGCCGCTTTTTCCTCGAGCGCATTCGCTTCTTCCCCCGCGAGCGATTTTTGGCCGACCGGTTTGTGCAGCGCTTCATCGTCGGCATCAGCGACGGCGATCCGCTCAAGAAAGGCACTCGGGAATTCACGCAGGGCATCCGGGGTAGCTTCTTTGACTTCGACCTTCCGTACGATGTCTTCGAGAACGTCGAGTCCGTCATTGATATGCCCTTGCCGACCGTGCCGGTGCGGCGGTTGCTCTTTGAAGCGCCCGAGAACACGACCGGCATCTGGGAGATCGCGGAGTTGGAGATCTACGGCAATGGTTTTGCGCCGTTTGCCAGCTATGTGTCGAATGTGATTGACTTGGGCGTACCCGCCAGCCTCGGTAGCCTGACGTGGGCTGGCCAACAGGATGAAGGGGCCACGCTGGCGTTAAGCACGCGTAGCGGCCACGACGACGATCCCAACACCTACTGGCGCTACACCTTTCGCGGTGGCGAGCGCACCCGCTTCGACGCCAAGGGTCGCCCGCTAACCTTAGCGTCGTACAACAAGCTCGCGCGTGGCGCGCAGGCGGGCTTCACTCACGATACCGCGGGGTGGACCTTCTGGAGTGCTGCGCAGGACTTTGTCGCTGGCGAGGGGGCCATTGCCGGGGCAGGTCCACGCCAGTTTGTGCAAGTGCGCGCCGACTTCACCTCGGGGCAAGATGCCAGCGGTCGGCTCGACTGGATGGCGCTGGCGGTGTCGATCCCGCCGGTGGCGCAACAAGCCATCGCCGAGATCATGCCCTCGACGGTGCCGCCGGGGGCTGTGGGTGCGTTCACCTACAAGGTCAAGGCGTCGATTGCCAGCGATGACTTGGGCTTCGACCGGCTGGCCATCGACACACCCGCGCGGGTGCAGAGCGTGGATGCGGTGCGTCTGTCGGGTCAATCGGTGGCCTTTGACATTGTCCAGAGCGACGACACCGGAGTGGTGTTGGCCGTGCCGGCGATGGATGCGCAACGCACCGAAGAGGTGCTGGAGGTGGACTTTCACGCGTCGGTGTTCCAATTTGGCACGGTGTTTACGGGTCGCATTTTCAACAGCCAGCATCCTGATGAGGTGCCGCAGGCGTTGGCTTGGGGGGATGCGGATGGGGTGCCGTCGAGTGAGCGGCTGCGAGTAGATTTGACGAGGTTGGGCACAGGCCCGTTGGGTGCGTTGTCGGTGGATCCTGGGGTGTTTAGTCCCAACGGGGATGGGATCAACGACGTAGTAGAGATTGGCTGCGATGTGCTGAATTTGTCAGGTCCCTCGTCGGTAGTTTGTTGGGTGTATGATGTGTCGGGTCGTCGCGTGGGGTTGGTGGGTGAGTCCTGGTTGGGTAGTGGTCGGTATGTGGGGGTGTGGGATGGTCGGGATGCGAGTGGTTCTTTGTTGCCGCCGGGGTTGTATGTAGTGGGTTTGAGTGTGGAGACGGATCAGGGGACGACGCAGCGGCAGGCCGTCGTCTCCTTGGTATACTGAAGGAGCCGAGTATGGCTGGGCGTTTAACGGCGTGTGTATGGGCGGTCCTGTGGGTCGGCGCGGTCGGTCCGGCGAGCGGGCTGACGATCTATCGGATCGGCGGCGAGAGCCTGCCGCCTCCGGAGTTGGACACTCCGTACGAATTCGTGCAAATCGGCTGGAGCGACATTGACGCGGCGCAGCACGGCCGCGAGGAGTTGCTGGTGTTCGATCCAGATTTCGTGCGCCCCCAACGGTTCGATTCGTCGGTCAATCTCGTGCCGGTCATCGAAGAGCAAGGCGGCCAGATTCTGAACTTGGTGTGGATTGGCTGGGGGCCGCCTCAGGCGGACGATCTCTTCATGTTCGACCAAGACCCGAGCACCATTTACCTCGGAGACGGTCACTTTGCCTCGCACGGGCCACCGGACAAGTACCTGACCTTTGATTTTGGCGCGCCCCTACTGTTAGAGAGGATTCGCTTTTTCCCGCGCACCAAACACCTGACGGACCGCTTTGTAGAGACCTTCAGGATCGGTATCAACGACGGCGATCCCCTCAAAGATGGTTCACGTGAGTTCCGCATTGGGCGCAGGGGGAGCGAACTGGACTTCGACATTATCTACGATATAACCGAAAACACCGAAGCCGTCATCGACCTGCCCCTGCCGGCGGAGCCCGTGCGGCGGGTGCTCTTCTCGGCGGCGGAAAATACGCGCGGCATCTGGGAGATCGCGGAGTTGGAAATCTACGGCAATGGCTTTGCGCCCTTTGCGGACTACGTGTCCAATGTGATCGACTTAGGGGCCTTGGCGAGCTTGGGGGAACTGACGTGGGCTGGGCGCGAGGACGAGGAGGCCAGCGTGGCCCTGAGTACGCGCAGCGGGCAGGACGCGGACCCGAATATCTACTGGCGGACCACCTTTCGCGGCGGCGAGCGCACCCGCTTTGACGCCAAGGGCCGCCCCCTGACGCTGGCGTCGTACAATAAGCTGGCGCTCGGCGAGAAGGCCGGCATTACCCACGACACGGAGAATTGGGCGTTCTGGGGTTCGGCCTACGACTTCGCAGCCGGGCAGGGGGAGATGGTCGGGGATGGGCCTCAGCGCTACGTGCAGTTGCGTGCGGACTTCTCGTCGAGCCGAGAGACCAGTGGGCAGTTGGATTGGGTACAGTTTACCGTGTCGGTCCCACCGGTGGCGCAACAAGCCGTCGCCGAGATATCGCCTGCGGCCGTGCCGCCGGGTGAGGTTACGGCCTTCACCTACAAGTTGCGGGCGGCCTTGGCCAGCGACGATTTGGGCTTTGATCGGCTGGCCATTGACACGCCGGTCCAGGCACAGAGTGTGGATGAGGTGCGGATTTCGGGCGAGCCGGTGGCCTTTGAGGTGGTGCGGCTGGACGAGACCGGTTTTGCGGTGCAGCTACCGAGGATTGACGCGCAGCGCACCGAGGAGCTGATCGAGGTAGATTTCCAGACCGCGATCTTTAAGTTCGGCACGGTGTTTTCCGGGCGGATCTCCAACAGCGAGCAGCCTCAAGAGGTGCCGCAAAGCCTAGAGTCTGGGGACGCGGACGTGCTCTCCGAGAGCAACAGGTTGAGCGTGGGGTTGACCCGCTTAGGGGTGCAGACCATCGGCGACTTGGCGCTGATGCCGTCGGTGTTTAGCCCCAACGGCGACGGCATCAACGACGCGGTGAGCATCGAGTGCAATGTGCTGAATTTGGTGGGGCCGGTGCAGGTGGAGTCGTCGGTGTACGATTTGTCGGGCCGTCTGTTGGGCGTGGTGAGTGCGGATTGGACGTCCAGCGGCCGGTACGTGGGGGCGTGGGACGGACGGGATGAGCGCGGAGAGCAGGTGCCGCCGGGGTTGTACATTCTGCGCGTGAGCGTCGAGACCGACAAGGGGCCAGCCTCCCGGCAAGCTGTCATCTCGCTCGCTTACTAAGCGCGCTACTAGGAGCCATCTCGATGCGCAATTTCCGTACCCTAAACGAGTTAGAACACCTTAGAACACAACGGGAAACGCTATGACTATCTTCGGACGCGTCTTTTTCATTGGGCTAGCTATCGCACTGGCTGGGACCGCCGTGTGCGCCCAGCGGGCTGGCCATCGGGTCCGCGGCAATCAGGTCGTGATCAATGGCCGCAACCATTGGCAGAACTGGGAATCCGCCCCGGGGACCTTGACGATTTCTCCGGACGGAGAAGTGCGCGCTCGGCGCATTGAGAAAAATACCAATGCAGTGTTCGACATTGTCGATTATTTGCGCTTTAATCCGCCGGCGTCCCTCGGCGACAAAGAGCCCGAAGAGATTGTCCTCGCCGATGCCGTCAAGGGCGGCTCCAATGTCGCCGATGTGGTCAACCTGCTCGACGGCGACATCACCACTTATTGGCAGCCCGATCCGCCTTCGGCCGACAGAGACTTGGCTTCGCAGTGGTGGTTTGTGATCGACTTGGGCCGCGTGGTTTTTGCCAAAGAACTCGTGGTGCGCTTTGTCGAGGAGGGCATGGGCGATCCCTTTCTCCTTTTCGAGGTGCTCATCTCCGACGGGCTGAAGCCGGCGCGCTTGCAAAACAGCGAAAACCCGGCCTTTAAGACCGTGTTGCGGACCTTGAAAAAAAACAAGAGCCAGCGGATCTTTACTGTCGATCTGACGAACGAACAGCTCGCCGTGCAGGCCGCGGCCGTGCGCTTTGTGCAAATTTTAGTCACGGATACCGACGGGCTGCTCGGCACGGAAGTCGCTGCCGATGAATACGAAACCCTCAGTGAAGAGACGCGTGGCGCGATCCAGTACTTCAAGCGCCAGCCCGATGGTCGCGAGGTGCCCGTTGACCAAGACCTGTACGACATATTGGACGAAGAACGCCGGGGCAGCATCCGCTACTTTCGCCGGGAATTGCCTCGCTTGGCCGAGCTAGAAGTATGGAATGAAGGGGACGAGCTAACCGCCGGCATCCTCGCTCGCGGTGGCGTTATCTCCACCAATGCGAAGCAGCCGCTGGCCCTGACCAAGTTTATCGATGGCGACTTGGCGACCTTCAATCGCATCTTTTACGGGGTCTCCACGGCGGTGGCCGATCCCGAGTTGGAGTTGGTCTTCGATTTGGGCTCCTTTTATTGGGTCGATACCTTCCGCCTGATTTACAATGGCGGTTTGTTTCCTAGCTATCGGATGGATTTTTCCGACGGCACCCTCGCGCCGGACGGCAGTCTCCAGTGGACCACCAAGGCGTCGCTAGGTTCGCGCCCTAGCTCGCGATTTGAAGGCGAGGCGTTCGAGCCGATCAAGGCGCGGTTTGGCCGCTTTCAGTGGACCTTGAATGCCATCGGTGCCCGCACAGCCGATATATCCGAGTTGCAGTTCTACGGCGAAGGCTTCCAGCCGGAAGTCTCGCTGCGGTCGGACCTGATTCGCTTGGGCGGCAGCCGCAACCTATTGTCGATTGAGTGGGACGCCGATACCCCCCCCGGCACCCAAGTGCTGATTCAGACTCGCACGGGCAATGAATTGGGTGAGATACTGCACTATTTCAAAAAAGATGGCACGGAGGTGACCGAAAGCGAGTACAACAAGATGCTGTCGCTATTCCGGGGCGACACCGTCGCCGAGCAGGTGCCCGGCAGCGATTGGAGCAATTGGAGTGCGCCCTACGAGGATCCGGCGGGCAGCCCGATTATCTCGCCGTCGCCGCGGGAGTTCCTGACGGTGCAGGCGATTTTGCTGTCGGAAGACCCGGAGGTAAGCCCAACGCTGAGCTCGGTCCATCTCAACTTCGCCAATCCCGTGGCGCAGCGTCTGCTGGGAGAGATCGGCCCGTTCGAGGTGGACGAACTCGGGGTGCAACGGCCCTTCTCGCTGTACGTGCGGCCGCAGTTCGACCGCCGCGATCCGGGTTTTGACGAGCTGTTGTTGTTCGCGCCATCGAATATGGAACTGGATATGGTGGGCCTTTACGGCGGTCGGGTGGCGGACTTCGACGGCGAGACGGGCCCAAGCGCGCTGACCGGGGTCGAGGTCATCCCTACGGGCCGAGACTCGCTGCACGTGCGCTTTGATGCGATACAGTCCAATGGACCCACGGAAGTGCTGAGGCTAGATTTTGAGACGGCGCTTTTTGTCACCGGCGCGGTGTTACAGGCGGCCCTGCGCAATAGCAGCGCAGACGGCGGCGGTGCTTGGCAGCGGATCGACCCAGGGGAGGCCCTAACGCAGGTCATCGGCAATACCACGACCATTGTCGCCGCTGTGGAGCACAACGCTCTGCTCACGGATGTGGCCGTGCAGCCGGCTGCCTTTTCGCCCAATGGCGATGGGATCAACGACCGCACGGTCTTTGCCTTCAACGTCGTGCGGGTCGGTGACGATAGCCCGGTGGTCGCGGCGATCTACGACTTGGGAGGCCGCCAAGTACGGCGTCTCGTGCAAGAGCGCCCGTTTAGCACCGGTCCCTATGAGGTCGAGTGGGATGGCCGGGACGACGGCGGGCGCGTGGTGTCGCCAGGTCTGTATTTGGTGCAGTTGAGCGTGGATACCGATACCGAGGGAGCCCAGGTCAAAGACTCGCATGTGCTCAGGGCGGTGTCGGTGGCGTACTGAGCACGGGCGGTAAAGTGTTGCCGCAGGTTTTCGCTTTGCAACTATTGCCGACTGCCATCACCTGAGCGTATCTGCCGATTTCGTGGCGTAAGCGGCCAAAGCTGACGGGCCTTATTCGCTCCCTCCAAACAACCCCTCCTCAATCGGCATAAGCTCAAAATCGCCGATAAATTCTCCGCTACAGTACATTTTCGGGTGTTGTGTCAGCGCCCAAAAGGCGTCAAAGGTGTCTTCTTTGGTGTCCGCGTCGAGGAAGGACCAGCCGAGGCCGATGATCGCGCCTTCTTGCAGCGAGTGGCGGCGGCTCAGATGCGGTCCTTCCGGGTGCAGGTCGTCGAAGGGCGTTAGATAGCATTCGTAGATGACAGTGCCCGAAGACAGGTGCTCGACCGCGCCCTGCCATCCCACAGCCGAATAGCGTTCCTCTTTGGTCCACAGGGCCTTGCCCCATAGCCAATGCCAGTACTGGCCGTTGAGCGGCGGGATGTAGAGGTGGTAGTTTTGGGTATAGGCGCTGCGGTGGCGCAATTCCACGTGGGGGGCTTCTGTTTGATCGGCGAAGTGGATGACCTTATCGCCGCCGTGGTCGGCGTCAATGACGATTTCCCAGATGTCCGCGCCGTGGACGTGGGCACCGGTCAGGCGGCTGTGGGGGGTGTCGAGCGAGTCGGTGATGTCCTTGTGGAAGCGCCAGATATCGTCGTACACCTCGGCCATGAAATACAGGCGGTTGTGGGTTTTGTTCCAGCCGACGGCCGAGCGGCGCACGTGGAAATCCGTGGTGTCGGGCGCGCCGCGCTCGCGGTGCAGTTCCGCGTATTGGGTATAGTCGTAGAAGTACTCGGTGGGCACCTTGGTCCAGTCGGCGGCATCGCCGTCCATCTGTGGGACGTGATCGTCGGGAAACTGGAAGACCTTGAAGGTGGTGTCTTCGGGATAGTGGGCGAGGGCGGGCAGGGCCAGCAACAAAACGCCAACAGTCGCAATCAGATACATGATAAGGCTCCTTTTGGGTTGGGCGGCAAAGTAGGCCAAAGCGGGGATTGGCTCAAGGGGCGCAGGGATGGTTATATTGCAAAACCGGAAAGGAGACACCCTACATGCGTTTGCTACTAATTTGTGCTGCCGCACTCGTTGCCGCCGGGTGTGGCGGGTCCGGCGAATCGGGCGACAAGCCCACGGAGAAAAAAATCGTCTGGTATGCCCTGATGGTGCATCCCTATGTCGAAGAGGTACAAAAAGGGGTGATCGGCTATGAGCGCGACACCGGCACTAAGATCAAGCGCCAGATCGGCCAAAACTGGACCCAGGACAACGAAAACGCCAACGTCGAACCGCTGGCCGCCCAAGGCTACAAAGCCTTCTCGCTCTACCCAGCCGACGCCAGCGCCGCCAACGGACTGTACGAGGAATTGGTGCAAAACGGGGCCTATGTCGTCAGCTATGGAGCGCCGACGATGCTGCCGACGCTCGCTTCGTTTTGCGTGGCGACCGATGTCAAACAGGCGGCGATGGAGGCCACCGAGGCGCTGATCGGCTTTATGGGCGGCAAGGGCAACATCCTCAACGTGCTCGAACTGGTCGAAGACCCCAACACTATCCTGCGCAAAGAAGGCGTCGAGGCGGCGGTGGCCAAATACTCGGAGGTCCAGATCGTCCAAGAAGTCGCCGGTATGGAGTCGATTGAGACCAGCACCGCCAAGATCCAGGACGCGCTCTCGGCGCGGATCGAGGAGATCGACGGCGTGATTTGCACGGGGTACACGCCGACCGTGGCCGCGGCGACCATTCTGTCGGAGTGGAACCAGACCCCGGATAACAAGCGCATCCACTTCGTCGGCATCGACACGGACCCGGTGGTGCTCGACGCGATCGGCCAGGGGGCCATCGACGCGACTATCTCGCAAAACCCCTACGGCCACGGTTACATCACGTGCGCGCTGTTGAGCTATCTGCTCGACGGCTGGCAGGCCAATCCCGACCAGTACTTCGTCAACTCGGGCACGGTGCTGGTGACCAAGGACAACGTCGATACCTTTGAGGACGAAATCATGGCCATCACCGCGCGGATTATGGGCGAGTTAGAGACCAAATACCTCAGTCCGCGCCGCTGATCCGTGCTCGAACTACAATCGATCAGCAAGCGCTTCCCCGGCGTCCGGGCACTGGACGACGTGTCGCTCTCGTTCCAGCCGGGCCAGATCCACGCCTTGGTCGGCGAAAACGGCGCTGGCAAGAGCACCCTGCTCAAAATTGTCACCGGAATATACCAGCCCGACGCCGGACGGATGCTCTTCGACGGCGCGCCGCTGCGCGTGCGCAACTGTCGCGACTGCCTCGACCGCGGCATTGGTCTCGTCCACCAGGAGATCCAAGTGGTGGCTGAGGCCAGCGTCGCCGAGAACATCATGCTCGACAAGCTCGACGCCTTCAGCCGGTGGGGCCACCTCGACTGGCCACGGCTCGACGACCAAGCACGGGCTGCGATGGCGCGGATCGGGCTGGACGTTGACCCGCAAGCTCCCATTGGCGATTTAAGCGCGGCGCACAAGCAGCTCGTGCAGATCGCCCGGGTGCTGTCGGCCGAGGCGCAAGTCCTGCTATTAGACGAGCCGACGTCGTCGCTCACCGAGCACGAAGCGGCCCGGCTCTTTGGCATTTTGCGCCAGTTGCAGGAGGCGGGCGTGGCCATCGTCTTTGTCTCGCACAAGTTCGACGAGGTCTATCAGATCGCCGACCAAGTCAGCGTGTTGCGGGACGGGCGGCACGTGGGCACGAGGGAGTTGGCCGGATTGCCGCGCGCCGAGCTTATTGAGATGATGATCGGCCGGCGTGCGGAGACGACTTCGTTTGGTATGCCAGCAGTGGATCGGGCGCGGGAGGTGCTCAGGGTCGAGGGGCTGTACGCACCGGACCGGGCGCACGAAGTGAGTTTTTCGCTCTACGCTGGCGAGATTTTGGGTTTGTATGGCTTGGTGGGGGCCGGGCGCACCGAGCTGGCGCGGCTGCTGGTGGGGGTCGAGCAGGCCGAGCGCGGGGCCGTCTATATCAACGGAGCCAAAGCGCGGATCGGCTCGGTCGCCGACAGCCTGGACAAATACAGCATGGGCTACGTAACCGAAAACCGCAAAGAAGAGGGCCTGCTGCTGGACTCAGCCGTGCGGACCAATCTCGGCATTACGATATGGGAGCGGATCGTCGGCAAGTTCACCCGCCGGATTGACGACCGGGCGGAGACTAAAGCCGCGCAGGAGTTGGTTGTGGCGCTGGATATCCGCACGACGGGTTTGGAGCAGGAGGTAGCCAACCTCAGCGGCGGCAATCAGCAGAAAGTTAGCTTGGGCAAGTGGCTGGCGGCCGAGTGCGATATCCTGATCGTCGATGAGCCGACCGTCGGGGTGGATATCCAAGCCAAGGCGCAGATCCACCACTTGCTGTGGGACTTGGCGGCCAAAGAAGGCAAGGCCATCATTTTGATCTCGTCGGACATGCCGGAGATCATCAGCTTGGCGGGGCGGATACTCGTCTTTAAGGACAAGCAGATCGTCCACGAGATCGCCGAGATCCACGAGCGGGGGTTGAGCTACGACGAGATAAGCCGTCGTATCGGCCTTCATCTGAATTGACTATGGAACGCTTACGCAAACTCATGCGGCACAACGATGCCGGAATTGCCTTGTCGGCGGGGTTGCTGTTTGTGGGATGTGCGCTCAGCTCGGAGAGCTTTCTGTCGGCGTACAACCTCTTCAATATCTCCCGGATCGTCGCGTTTTCGGTGTTGGTGGCGCTGGCTCAGGCGGTGGTGCTGGTTGCTGGGGGGATGAATCTATCCGTGGGAGCCGTCGGCGGCTTGGCGACCATCACCACTGGGTACTGTATCCAGGTGTTGGGTTTGCCGGGGTGGTTAGCGGCGCTGGTGGCGCTGGGGATTGGCGGCGTGGCCGGGTGGGTCAATGGGGTCATCATCACGCGGTTGCAGATCAATTCCTTTATCGCCACGCTGGCGACGCTTTTTGTCTTTACAGGGCTGGTGCATGGGTTTTCCGAAGGCTACGCCTACACGGACATCCCTCGGGAATTCACTTTCTTGGGACGACAGAAGTTTTTGGGACTGTCGAATTTGTTCTGGGCGATGGGGCTGGTGCTGCTGGCGACGCACTACGCATTCCGGCATACGGTCTTTGGGCGGCGGTTGTTGGCGACCGGGGGGAATCAGGAGGCGGCGCGGCTGGCGGGGATCAATACCGACCGGATGATTTTGCTGTCGCACGTGCTGTCGGGCGGAGTGGGTGCGCTGGCCGCGGTGTTGTGGGTCTCGCGGATGGGCTCGGCGCAACCGGCGACGGGTAAGGACTGGCTGATCACTAGCTTTGCGGTGGCTATTGTCGGCGGGACTGGGCTGGCCGGAGGGCGCATCTCGGCGCTGGGCCTTTTACTGGGGGCGGTCATCATCGTCCTCATCAAGAACGGCTTGGTGATGCTGGAGGCCAACGTCTATTACGAGCAGGCGTTTTTGGGGTCGATTATCCTGTTGGCTGTGGTAGTGAGCCGGGTGCGGGATCTGTATGGCGGGCGAGTCGGAGGTTAGTAATGTTGACAGGGTTACTCGGACACGCTCTTCTCCAGTGCTTGCATGATATAGCCATTCAAGCTCAGGCCGCTCTCTGCCGCCGAGCGCGCAACGCGCTGATGCAAGTCTGGCCCGAGCCGCACATTGAGCTTGCCTGAGAAAGGCTTCCGAGGCTCAATGCCGTCTTCCGCACAGGACTTGAGATACTCGTCGATGGAGCGGTGGAACTCGCGCCGAATCCCCTCGACGTCGGTTGCTTCAAAGGTGGCAATCGGATAAGCACCGCTGTTGACGACTCGTCCGTGAAGACGGCCCACGGAATCGTCGAATTCGACCTCAGCGGCGTATCCCTTGTATTTCATCATGGCTTGACTCCTACGGCTTTGAGGAACGCGGCGATGGCACGCACTGTCGCTTTCCCAGCCTCTGGCTCTGGATGGGGCCGGTGAACTACCATTCGTTCTGCTCCCTTCTTCAGAAGAATGCGCGATCCCGAACGCTGAGATACCTCTACGCCTGCTGCCTTCAGCATGGCGGCGATGTCCGTCCACCGGATACCTGCTGGCGTTGGCTTCTTGAGCACACTCTCCAGCGTGCGCTGATGCTTTGCTCGCATGACGATTTAATGGTACCAAACGAAGTACCATGACGCAAGTTTGTCCGAGCCGCACGTTGAGCTTGCGACCGAGCCGGACTGGCTCTTGGTTTACTAGGTGTGGGAGAACGCTTGACTAGCTAAGTATGATCTCATATGATGAGATCATATAGATATCACGTATTCGTTGCATTTCAAGGAGGTGCATCTTGGCGGATGTTCTGAAGAGTATGACCCTACGTGGGCTAGATCCCCAGCTTGCCGCCAAGTTGAGGGAGGTGGCCGAGCGGGAAGGAAAGAGCGTGAACCAGACGGCGCTGGACGCCCTGCGCAAGCAGTTCGGATTGGACAAATCCCGTCGGTTCACCGAGGTCCATCACGACTTGGACCATCTATTCGGACGCTGGGACGAGGATGAGTTCACCCAGATTCAGCAGAAGATCGATTCCGCGCGGCGCATCGATCCGGAACTATGGCAGTGAATGAGTTCCTGATCGATACCAACATCTACTCGCACGCTATGCGCGCAGATCCGGCGGTCGTCTCCCTGCTTCGGCGAGCCTCGCGAATCGTGCTGAGTTCGATCAGCATCGGGGAGCTGCTATCGGGCTTCAAGGGCGGGACACAGGAACGCAAGAATCGCGAGGAACTGGCCGAATTCCTCGATACGCCGCGCGTGTCGATATGCGGCGTCAGCGAGGATACAGCCGAGTTCTATGCTGAGATCCTCGACGGGTTGAGGAGAGCCGGAACCCCAATTCCAACGAACGACATCTGGATTGCGGCGCTGGCTATGGAGCACGGTTTGCGACTGGTCTCGATGGACCGCCACTTCGCATCCGTGGCGGGATTGCTGCTGCTCTCACCAGAGGCGTCCGTGCTGCAAGGGGAGAACGGAGAATCGGATGAACGACCGGGAAGCTGATTTATTCAAGGAATAAATTAGGCCGCCGCCGGATTTTTTTGACTTGGCTAGCTTTTGTAGCTACACTAGAGCTACATAGTAGGAGGATATACAGATGAGTCGCGATACGGTCGTACGCGCTCGGATTGATAGCGAGACCAAAGCACGAGCTGCGGAAGCATTGCAAGCTATGGGCTTGTCGGTGTCCGATGCCATTCGCCTGTTGTTGCTGCGAGTGGCGGATGAGAAGCGGCTGCCTTTTGCCGTCCAAGCACCGAATGCTACCACTGTCAAGGCGATGAAGGAATTGGACGAGGGCAAGGGCAAGCGCTTCGGCAGTGCCGAGGAACTGTTCCAAGACCTCGAGATCTGACGTGCTGATCCCGGTTCGCTCCACGCAGTTCAAGCGCGACGTGAAAAGAGTCGGGAAGCGCGGCAAAGACCTGACATGTACCGACAGTTAGACCGAATCACGCTCAAATCCGGTGAAGCTATACAAGCCGGCGTCGTGCAAGGCCCCGATCTCGACTGGGCCGAGCGCGTCGAAACCCTTTTGAGCCACAAAGGTCCGTCTTGGCGTTGGGGCAACCAACAGGTGCTGCGCACTCAGACCGGCCTCGACGTCTTCTTTTACCTGCTGCACCGCGATGGCGATCCCTTTGCCAATATGATGACTATTGAGTACCGAGGCGTGGGGTTGCTCGGCCACGTGTACACCCGCCCCGAAGACCGTCGCCAAGGCGCTGCCATGCAGCTAATGGCCTGCCTCATGGAGCACTTTAGGCAGCGCGGCGGCCAAGCCCTGTTCTTGGGCACGGGCTACGATACGCCGCCCTATCACATTTATCGGGTCAACGGCTTTGCCGGAGTCGAGCCTGAAAGTGGTTATATGGACTATTACAGCACCTCGCAAGACGAATTCGATAGAGCGTATTTCGCCCTGGGCTCCACGGCCGTAGAACCGGTTGGTTGGCTCCATTGGCCCGTTTCGATCCCCCTGTTTTTGGGTGCTTTTCCCGGCGTTGTGCGCGGCGCTGGCTTGGGTGTGTGGGGTCGCCGCTCCACCGAAGGGCCTTTGCTGCCTTTGCTGCAGGACGGCTTGGAGCGTGACGCAAGCGACCTTCCGCCCCGCGCGCTGGCTCTGGTGCAACAAGAGACTCGCGCCGTGGTGGGTTGGGCCATGTGGTCCGACCATCCGCTATGGCCTGACGCCTGCTTGGTAGATCTGTATTGCCATCCGGCCTTTTGGGACGAGGGGGCCGCCTTGCTCCAGGCGCTAGAGATACCGGCGAGCCACACCTGCTTGGCCTATTGCGACGCTGGTTTGCATCCCAAAGCCACCGCCCTGAATGCGGCGGGCTTCCGTTGCGGCGCTACTTTAAGTCAGCGGGTTGCCGACCGGGCGCAAACGGGTTGGGTGGATGTCGAGGTGTGGGAAAACAAGGGGAGTTTTTACGCCGACGGATCGGTGGTGCACTGATGATACTCTATTTGTCGGGTCGGGATACGGATGATTTGCTGATGGTGTTGGAAGGGGTGGCGGGCGTGGTGATCAAACGGAGCGCCGAGCGAAAGAAGCGAAAGTATTTTGAAAAGGGGGTGCGCAAGGATTCGATGGGCGAGGTTTCGGCGAAGGTTTTTATCGGCAGCGGCGTCGAGGCGAAGGCGCGAGCGGCGGCGCGGGAGATCGTGGTCGAGGGCGTGCGGTCGAAGCAGGTTGCGGTTGTAATAAAAGGCGAGGGGAATGCGGAGATCGCGTTGGCCGGGCCGAGTGCTGACGAGGGGCAATTACAGGCGTTGGCCGATCGGTTAATGTAGGATGGGCTCCTATGGAAATGGATGGAGACTGAGTTGCTGAGACATATCACATAACATATCGGTTTGCACTGCGGCAACCCGCTGCGCGGGATCGCAAACCGTGAGACGTTAAATGAACATGGGATAAAGCTACGCTATGACACTGAACCCGTCCTACGCCTCTTTCGCGCGTTGCGCATTCGGTCGGTCAAGTTAAAGCGTTCGATGGCCTTGGTGTTGGCCTTGTTCCATCCCAGCCTGGCGACGACCGCCGGCCGTTTCCCTTTACTAAAGATCGGTCGGATTTCTACCCTTTTGATTTTTTAAAGAGGAGCCCCTTGCCTTCTACTTCGTCGTAGAACTGGGAGAACTTGCGGCTGCCGTCGTCGTCGATAATGTCGAGCGTCGATCCGCACTCGCAGATCGGTAGCGCCGCCGCCGTGTAGCGTCCGTGAAAGGCGCTTCGGTAACCGGCGATATAGACAATCTCACCGCAGGTCCGCTCGTATTTGTAGATGTGGCGAACGTGATCTATATCCGTGTAATCTACCTCGTACTTCTTCAAGGCCGACACGGCGACTTCAATACCGAGCCCCGGCCCTTCGGGAATTCTGTAGTACCCACCACGTACCTCGATCGGACGCGCTATGAGCTGCGACTCATAGATGTTCATGCAGGTGATAGCCGGCCATCGGGCCTGTGTGCACACCGCCGCGACGTGGGCGGCCCACGTTGTGGTGATGCCCGTTCCCACCAGTTGCAGCCAGAATGGCTTGTTGGCGGCCCTGAGGATGGCGTCCTGTTCCAGTATCCGTGCGGCACCGCCGCCGATGATCAGACCGTCCGTGACGTCTTCGCGCAGGGCGGTGGCGATCGGTGGGTCGTCGAAGTGCATGGCGAGGGGCCGATTGATGCGCCCGCGTATCTGTACGTTGCCGGCGATGTCTCGCTGCGGAATCGGGGTTTCGATCATGGCCACCTGCTCGTACTGTTCGAGCGACTTCAAGAACGAAATTGCGTTGGCCGAGTTGACCAGGTGACCATTGAAGTCGAGGTCGAATCTGAACTGTGGTGGCACGACGCGAATGCCGGCGTCGAGGCAGGCGTGAAGGTCCTGCCAGGGACGCGATTTGAATTTAGCCGACATGTATCCTCGACTGACGGCATCCTGGCACTGCTCGGCCCAGTCCTCCGGGCCCATGTCGCAGGCCCACCACGAAATCGGACACCAGTCTCTCAGCTTCTTCCCGAGCAGGTCGCACGCCGAGACGTTTTCGTGTTTTCCCACCGCGTCGAACAGCGCCAGCTGCAGCCCGGCGCCGAGATCGTCGTGCCATAGCAGGCTGGCTGCCTCTTGGCCGACGATGCGATCCTCGATGTCGGCCGGTATCCGGGCATGGGTGGCGTGGGGTATTGTCTCTCCCCAACCGACAATGCCGTTGTCGAGGGTGAGCTTACAGATCTGAATGATGCGCCACGCCGGAATCCAGTATCGCAGGTGTTTGTCGCTGTGCACGGTAAACGGCAGATCGAGGTGCGTCAGTTCAACTGCTGCCACTTTCATGTCGATGTAGCCTCTTTCAGTTGTTCGGTTGTCCGTTCTGCCCCGCTGCGAAGTGCGTATTTGAGCGACTGCGCCTGAAGTCCGACGACCAGACGCCGCGCGGCTCTGGTTGAGGATCGAGTCCTAAACTGTCCACTAAACCAAACCGGGGCAACTTCTAAAAAAGGCTCCAAATCCCGACCATGCAACAGATTGAAAACAATAAGGTTGCATAAACACGGGAAAGGAGCTCAAGATGGATCTGGCCACGATGATCGAAGCCGCCTCGATCCCGAGCACCTTTCCTTCGCGCTCAAAACGCCCTGGTCGGATGGGACGAGCCATCTCCTGCTCTCGCCCCTCGAACTACTGGAGAAGCTGGCGGCTCTGGTACCCCGGCCGAAGGACCTGCAGATGATCATCAGGGACCTTGCCCGCCCCGTGCGTTCGGCGCCTTGACAGAGAGTCCCAAAAAGGGGGCTTTATTTTACCTATACGTAGGATTCCGCGAGCTGTGCCGTTCCGAGCCGATCGCCGCACCGGTCAAGCAGATCTTCGGGCGCAACGCCTATATCTTCCACAGCAAGTTCAACTACAAGGAGTCCTTCGAGGGCACCGTCTGGCTCTGGCATCAGGACTACGGATACTGGTGCTACGACGGCGTCGACGATCGCTTGGCCTCCGCGCTGGTGATGCTGGGTCCGAACACGCGCGACAACGGCTGCCTGATGCTGATAAAGGGATCGCATCGCTGGGGCGTGCTGGACCACTACAGCGATGAGGGCACCACCAGCTACAAGCAGTGGTGCATCACGTCCGAGGCGCTGCGCGAGCACATCACCGACGAGGCGATGATCATTCCGATCGAGGGCGACGCCGGCGACGTCTGTTTCTTCGACTGCCGGATCGTGCACGGCTCCCACCACAACTTCTCGCCGGCGAAGCGCTACAGCCTGATCTACGCGTTTGCCGCGATCGACAACGTGCTGCACGGCGTCGAGAGCCCGCGCCCGGATTGGGTGGTGGCGCGGCAGTTCGAGCCGGTCACCGCCGGGGTTTCGGAGCCGGCGGCGGCCCCATAGCCGGACCGGTTCGCCGCCGCCTTGGCCCTGACGGCCTGACCATGCCCCTGTATTAAGCGGTTGCTCGTCGGGCGGGCCGGGTGGCGATCGCACCGTTTCGATCCCCCTGTTTTTGGGTGCTTTTCCCGGTGTCGTGCGCGGCGCTGGTCCTTAGAACTCAGAGCCGCCAACCGCCCTCTTGCCGTAGAGCACCCTCTTGGCATTGTAGCCCAAACGTGCTACAGTCAGACGAGGAAGGAGACTATTATGGCAAAGACTGAAGTTGTCCGGGCGCGTATCAATCCAGAGCTAAAGCGCAATGTCGAGGCGCTATTGAGCAAGCTCGGCCTGACCACGACCGAGGCCATAACCCTTTTCTTTCGGCAAATGGAACTGCGCAACGGGTTGCCGTTTCCCGTAGAGCTACCGAATGAGGAAACCCGAGACGTTTTTGAAAAGACGGATCGAGGGGGAGAATTGGTCGAGTGTGAAGACGCCGAGGGCATGTTTCAGAAGCTCAACATTTGATGCGGCGTCCTTTTTATTCTAAGCGCTTTGAAAGAGATATGAAACGATCTCAACGGAGAGGGAAGAACCTCAAAAAATTTCTCTGTTAAGGGTTTCTTCGCCATCTCATTGAATTTACAAACGCTCATCTTCAGCGGAGATGACAACATGAGTGACTTGAGTTTGCTGAGGGGGGTTTACGCCGATGTCGAGGCTTATGGCACCCTGATAGACAAGGTAATTGAACGGCTGGGACGAGGGAGGACCCGTCTGCCCGATCCAGATCAGAAGAAGCTCGGGCGGCTTCTCATTGATGCCAGTGATCAGGGCCTCGAATCGCAGTCCCTTGAGGCGCTGACCTTGGACAGCTTGCTCCGGTCAAACACCGGCGAGCCTTTCACGGGTCTGGATCTGAAGCAACTTGGTGAGCACCTTCTCAGCGGCCAAGTTGATGTCAGCTATCATAAACAGCTAGAGACGCTTGCTCGAAGACTGGAACAGGAACGGGCGGAGATAGCCCGTCAACTACGGGGGCGTTGATGGTCGAAACCCATCTCATTGGATCGGTCGGTCAATCGTGGGACCTGTGCAGTGGGGGCAGGAGGCGGGTCGGAGGTTCGTAAGCCGATTGTTGACAGGGTTTGATGGGCTTCATAGATCGAAGAGCCTAGGTCAGATGGGACCGGGATCGGCCCAATCCGAGGACAGGAAGCTAGGATAATTCATCCTAATTAATAGATTTACTTATGGTGCTGTAGTTGGGCATATAAAAAAGGAGCATATTTTGAGAATAAGTGTTCCATTGTTGCACGATGAAAATATTCAACAGGATATAAACAACAAGGTTTTGGAGGCAAATCAGAAAAGAACCGAAGCCTATAAATTGGAACAGGAAGCATTAGCTATTATCAATGAAAAAGTCATCTATGCACAGTAAAACGGCGAAGTACATCCATCCCTCTACAATTCCGCTAGAAAAGTATGACAATCGCGTTATTCGTGGATTAATACAGCTATTGCCATGTGGTATTGGTAGTGCTATAGACGTCGTACTAATGAAGACATTGGAAAATATACAAAGAGAAAGAACAATGGCTTTCTTTGATGAATTAGCTAAAGGAGATGTTATTGTCGATGAAGAACTTCTTAAGTCTGAAGACTTTTTACACGCATATTTTGCAACCACTAAGAAGCTGTTGAGTTAAAAAAGCTCTGTATGTATTGTATGTATAATGTATTGCTTGCTGTCTTTTTTGCGCAGGGAGACTTTTAGTATGGGCGGGTATCCAAGTGACTTGACTGATCCAGAATGGGCCCTGATCGCGGGGTTTTTCGACCGTCCTGATCCCCGGGGCAACCCCGGCAAGTATGCCAAACGCGAGGTGGTCAATGCCATTTTATATGTCGTCAAAGGGGGTATTCCGTGGCGGATGCTGCCGCTTGATTTTCCCCCTTGGGATACCGTCTATGACCATTACCGACGCTGGAATCAGCGTGGCGTGTGGGAACAAGCCTTGGACGCGCTGAATGAGCGCGCCCGTCACAAGCAGGGCAAAAACGAACATCCGACCTATGCCTTGATCGATTCGCAATCGGTTAAAACCCAATATGCCAGTCAGGATCGAGGCGTGGATGGGGGGAAAAAAGATCAAAGGACGTAAACGCCACCTCGCCACCGATACGCTGGGTAATATGCTGACCATCCAAGTACATGCCGCCCATGTGGCCGATACCAGCCAAGGATGGGACGTATGTGATCGGGTCGCGGAAAAGTATGATTCGGTCGAAGCCTTCTGCGGCGACCAAGGCTATCGCGGTACCACCGTTGAATTCGTTGAAAACCTGTTGGGGTTGCGACTCGATATAGCGGATAAACCAACCCAAGGGTTCCAAGTGGTGCCCAAACGCTGGATCATCGAACGAACCTTGGCTTGGTTGGGTGGATTTCGACGCTTGGCGAAAGACTTCGAAATCCTCACCCAATCCGCAGAGAACATGATTCGTATTGCCATGATAAAGAGTACGGTCGCTAAATGCATCTGAATAACTCAACAGCTTCTCAGTATGCGCTAAATACCAGAAGACGAGAAAAAATAGAAATGTTTGCTCGTCTTTTGAAAAGTTCGCTTACAGAAAAAGATATCTCAAATATAGATGAGTATGAGGATTTCCTAAAAATATTAGATGAACTTAGTTATCGTGAACTCTTGGCTTTAAGAATCTTAGATAAATATAGCTCAACCACACGATCAGAAGCACAGAATGATCTACAGTGGACCAACCAGTTTTGGGACAAATTTGCAGAAGATATAACGAATGAATTAAGGCTTCCAAGAGATCAGATAGCCAGCTTCATGGACAAAATAGCACGTACCGGATGCTATGAAATGTTTACAGGTGGATACCTTGACTATACAGGTGGAAAAGGAAAGTTAACATCTATGTACTGGCGACTTAAGAAGTTTTAGGACTTACGCAGTTGAGTTGAGCCTGTGCAGTGGTCGTTGCAGATACAGCCGGACAGCCTCTCGGATGATGTTCCTTTTGGCTTCATACCAACTGACACCGGTTTGGAGTCTATGCACCTCCAACCGCACGAAGGCGCGAATCGACAACGCGATATGGTTCATCTGCGCCCGTGCCGACCGAACCTGCGCCTGCTCGACGCCGCAACACTGCTTGAGGCCTCGGTGGTAGGTCTCAATGGACCACGCCCGCTTGGACCACGCCTCAAACTGGCTGACAGCCATCTCCAGGTCGTTGGTTGCCCAGTATTGCGCGTCTCCGTTTGCCGAGACCGTCCGAAACACCTGGATGAACCCATAGCCCTTGAGATGCACCCGCCGGCCTTCCGGTTCGATGGCAACAGAGCCGATCGCCACGTTGCCGCTCCCATCGGGGTTGACCTGTCTGTTGGCCTTGAGGCGCGTCAGCCAAGACCAATCGTAGGCGCGAATCCGCTTGAGGTTGTCGAGGGAAGCATACCAGCTATCGAACACCACGCACTCGGGCTGAAAGCCGCGCGCTTGGGCACTGGCCAGCATCGCCCGGAAGTGCTCGTTCTTGTTGTGGCCCCCGATCGGCTTGTCATAGACGCGGAAGTCGCAGGGAATGCAAGCGAGGCCGTCCGACCAGACCATACTTATGAGATTGATGCCCAAGACCACCCGGTGATGTTTGCCGCTCCAATGGCGCGTCACCAGTTCGATCCGCTTGGCATAGGGCTTGTCCAAGGTGGAATCGTCCAGAGCCAACACGCCGCCCTGAAGGGTGACCAGTCCCTGCGTCTCTCGCCACAACGCCTCGGTATCGGGAGGCTGTCTTGTGAGCAGGCGCGTGAAGGCGTCATGGGATGGCGTAGGGCCCCCTTCAGGATGACAGCGGGCGGCCTCAGTACAACTGAAGGCGCACTGAGCGGCGATCAGGAAGTGGATGTAGTCGTGGTCTGCACACTTGGCTGGGTTCATCGGACTGGCTCGCGGCGGAGGGGGAGTAGCTTCTATCTTATCCTAAACTATCCAACTGCGTAAGTCCTAAGTTTATTGAAGATAGTGAATAAGAGTGCTAAAGCCGCCGCCGACCCAACCAAAACAGCTCGGGCCGACGGCGACGTAGTAGCGAGAAAAATATACGGTACCGCGTAGCGCTACTCTTCTCCCGCCTCGCCTGATTCCTCTGGATAGAGCACCACCCGCACATAGCGATCCATGTTGAAATACTTCTGCGCCGATTGCTGCACCGCCTCCACAGTCAGCGAATCGACCAACGCTGGATACTGAATCAGCAGCCGTGGATCGACTCCGTTGAAGTCTAGCGCCTCCAGAGACCCGACCCAGAAGCTGTTTTCCTTGAGGTCGGTCTCGCGCTGGCGCTTGCGCATTTCCTTGACCTTATCGACGTAGAGGTCGGTGGTGCCGACGGTTTTTAGGCTGTCGATTTGCTCGAAGATTACCTGCGTCAGCTCCTCGACGCGCTCGGGATCGCTGCCGAAGGTGATGGAGATGCGGTACTTCTCGTCCGGGTAGTGCGAGCCGCTGCTGCCGACCCATACCCCATAGGTGCCGCCCAAGTCCTCGCGCAATACCTCGCGCAGCTTGATCTGCAGCACGGAGGTCATGGCCCTGAGTTCGAGGTTGTTTTTCCAGCCGTCGTATTCAAAGGGGCCGGTGAAAATCATCCGCGATTGGCTCTTGGGTTCGATGCCGCGATAGACCGCTTTGTCGATCACGCCCTCCGGGGCCTCGATGCCGACGTCGCGCCAAGTTTCCTCCCGGTCCGTGGCTGGCAGGCCACCCAAATAGGTACGCACCAGCGGCTCCATCTCTTCGAGGGTGAAGTTGCCGACAAAGAAAAACGAGAAGTCGCCGGCATCGGCAAAGCGATCTTGGTACACGGCCATAGACGTGCCCAAGTCCATCTCGTCGAGCAACTCCAGCGACCAGGGGCGCGCCCGGTGGTGATACTGCGCCATGGTGACCGCAATGGTGTCGCTGAAAGCCGTCTCTGGACGCGCACTGCGATTTTGGATGGAACCTCGCATGAGCGTCTGGTAGGCTTGGAAGGCCGTGCTGTCTTGGCGCGGCGCGGTGAAGAAGGCGTAGATCAGCTCGAACATGGTCTGGATATCTTCGGGCGAGGCCGAGCCAGAAATGCCCTCCCGCAAGCTGCTGATCCACGGCGATACCCGCACCACTTTGCCGGCCAGTTTCTTCTCCAGTGAGATCTTGTTAAACGGCCCCACGCCGCCTTCGCTTACCACCGAAGTCGCCGTCGAAGCCGCGACGTAGTCGGCGTCGGGGACCAGCGAGTGCCCACCGGGGCTATAGGCCCGGAAGAGGATCTCATCGTTTTTGAAGTCCGTCGGCTTCAGGCAGACCCGGATGCCGTTGGCGAGGGTCCACCAAGTCACGCCGATCTCGGGGATTTGGCTGCGTTCGATGATTTCAGCCGGAGCTGGCACCTGGGCCACCAGCGGCTCGTCGGACACCTCTTCGGCGTACGGCTCGATCTCCTGCTGCGCCGCCTCGGCGAAGATCGCCAGCAGATCCTGCTCGTTGGGCACGGCAATACCCTCTTGCTCGGGTGCCTCCACGGTGATCACCCGGTTTTTTTCGCTCGTCCACTCGCTGGCCAGCGCATTGATCTCCGCCAGTGCAATGCCGGGTACCAGCTCTTGGTAGAGTTCGTACTCTTTGGCAATGCCGGGGATCACCTCGTCGGTCAGCAGGTGGCGCACGTATTCGGCGGCAAAACCGCTCGACTGCTGCTTGTCGCGCTCGCGGTAGGACTGCTCCATGCCGCGCAGCATTTCCTTTTTCTCGCGCTCTAGCTCAGAGGCGGTAAAGCCGAATTCCCGCACTCTAGCCGCTTCAATCAACAGGGCCTCGAGACCAGCGTCGAAACCGTTGTTTTGCACCGCAGCGCCGAGGATGAAAAACTCCTTGGAGCGCAGCCAGCGCCCCTGGCCCGAATAGGCCCCCAAAAAGGGCGGCTCGGGCTGCTTGGTCAGTTCGTGCAGGCGCTGGTTGAACATCCGGTGATATAGGGCCTCAATGAGTGAGCGGCGGTAGGTACTCACCGTTCCTTGGGGTCGCACGTCCATTTTGTAGTAGATGCTGACGTTGTTGTAGGTGGCTTCTGGGTCGGTGGCAATGGAGAATAGTGTCTCCTCGTGGTCGGGCACGGGGAACACCGTGCGTTCGCGGGGGCTTGCTGTCGCGGGGATGCGCGCAAAATACTCCTGCACCAGTGCCTCTATTGCCGCTGGCTCAATGTCGCCGACGGCCACAAAACCCATCAGGTCGGGCCGGTACCAGGTTTGGTAAAAGCGGCGCAGGGCCTCGTGCTGAAAGGTGTCGAGCACGGCCTTTTGGCCGATGGGCAGGCGCACGGCGTAGCGCGAATCTTTTAGGAGGATGGGCAATTGCTTGTCGAACATGCGCCGCTGTGCGCCGCGCCCCAGCCGCCACTCTTCGATGACTACGCCCCGTTCCTTGTCGATCTCCTCGGTCTCAAAGCTGATCTGGTGCGCCCAGTCCTCTAAGATTTGGAAGGCTGTGTGCACCACCTCGGCGCTGTCGGTAGGTACCGTCAGCATGTACACGGTTTCGTCGAAGCTGGTGTAGGCATTGAGATCCGGCCCAAAGCGCATGCCGATTAGCTCCAGATAGTCCACCAGCTCCTGCTTGGCAAAGTTTTTGGTGCCGTTGAAGGCCATGTGCTCGGCAAAGTGCGCCAGCCCCTGCTGCTCTTCGTCCTCCAGCACCGAGCCTACATCGACCACTAGCCGCAGCTCGACTCGGTTCTCGGGTTTCTGGTTTTTGCGGATGACATAGCGCAGGCCGTTGTCTAGCTGGCCGACGGTCACCAGCGAATCAATGGGCAGCTTCTCCTCGGTCGTCTCCTCCATCGCGGCCTGTTGCACGGGCGTTGGCGACGTGCTGACGCAGGCGTACAGCAGCACTGGAAATACAAAGAAAAGCGGCAAAACTCGTCTCATCGTTGACTCCTGTTTTAAGTGGTCAATAGTCGATTTATCTATTTCAACTAGCGGTTTGTTCTAGGATGGAGATTTTCGCTTTGGGATGCGTATGGAGGATGCCGTGGATTCCCTTAACTGTGCGTCGATCTACTTCTCGGGCATAAACTTGTTCCCAGAACGCGGCATTCTCTTGCAGCTCTTCGCTCAGATCTTCAAGATATATTTCGTCTTCTTCTGCGGGAAATAGCAACTCAAAGACTTGATCGGTCACAGCGTATAGTTCAAAGCGACTATTCAGTGCCCCATCGACAATCTCGATATGTTTCATGTTACCCTCGATTTTTTCGTTCGTCTGGATAGACATTGATGTGACCGGCCCGCCCTTCGTCTAACTGGACATCGAAGTGAGGCCCTCCATGCGACTCACCCGGTCGTGTGGGCACCCATATATTGCCCTGCTCATCGGGATAGCCTCTCCGACCCTTGTAGGGTCCGTACTCCACCACGACCATTACTCCATGCCAGTTCTTGAGGGGACGAAAACGCTCGGGCAAGTCTTCAGCCCGCAAAGGACGGTATGGTTTTCTTGGGCGAGGCATATGTCACGTATAATATAATTTCGCTCTTACATAAGAACAGTGCCAGACTGCCAGAAACATCTCATTTGACGCTTGACACTGCCGACGCGGAAGGGGGGACAGTGGCAAACGCCGCGCTCGCTTCGGCAATAGAGCCGAACGCGCCGTCGGCCACGGCGGCACACAGCGCGGCACCGGCGGCGGCTTCTTCGCCGTGCGACCCTACGTGCAGTGGCATAGCGAACTCCGCTTCCAACGCCTCCCGCAGCACGGGATTTAGCTTGATGCCGTTGCCAGCGCCAACCAGCTTGGAGCGCGGGCCAGCGCCCAGTCTGATGGCCTCGAGGTACGAGTCGGCCAACTCGACGGCCATGCCTTCCAACAGTGCGCGCGTTAGATGGCCAGCAGTCAGCGTCGCAGAGGTCAGCTCGCGGAAGGCGGCTTTGGCGCGTGGACTGCGGCGCGATCCGGAAAACAGCGGGTCGGTGCGCACGCCCTCGGCACCGGCCGGCACATCGGCCGCTAATGCGACGAGCCGCTCGTAGAGGGCCTCGCGGTCGGGTTGGATCTCGGTGAGGGCATAGATGGCGTCGGCGAAGAAGTCGCGCAGGGTTCTAAACGTGCGTCCGCCGACGGCCCCCACGCCGGCCAGTAGGTAGCCGCGCTGCATATAGGGACGCAGTTCGAGCGAGCCGCGCGGCAGGGGGGCTTCGATATGCAGGGCGGCTTGCCCGCCGGTGCCGACATTGACGGCCACGGTGTTGGCGTAATCGGCAACCGTGCCGGCAAAGCTGCACTGGTGATCGCCGGACGCCACGGCGACGGGCAGACCCGCTGGTACGCCGAGCTTATGGGCCATTGCTGCGGTCAGGGGACCGGCCATGGTACAGGATTCGGCGAGATCGGGAAACAGCGCCTGGTCTAGGCCAAGGGCGGCGATAAGCTCGTCCGCCCAGCCGCGCTTGGCCACATCATAGACGCCCCAGCCGAGCGCGTCCGTGGGATCGACAACGGGCCGTTTGCCCACCAGACGCGACACCACAAACTCAGGGGCCGTCGTGCCGCTGACGCCGCTGGGAAGCTGATTGTTGGCTTGCAGCCAAAACAGGTGCGGTGCAGCGTGGCCCGCCACGAGAGGGCAGCCGGTATGGGCAAAGGCGGGTAGCTCGTCTTCGGCGGCGGTGGCACCCCCGCGCTGGGCTATGATGTCGAGGTAGGTGTGCTGCTGGCCCGGTAGGCATTCTTGGGCGCGCTGGTCCTGCCAGGAGAAGAAAGGGCCTACGGCATTGAGCGCGGGGTCGAGAAGCTGAAGGCCCTGTTGCTGCCCGGTGACGCCGATGGCCGCGGGCCGGGCGTTGGTGCGGGCTACGAGCGCGGCGGCGTTGTCGATGGCCAGCTCGGTCATCGCGTCGAGATCCCATTCCGAGCGGCTGATTCGCTTATCTGCCGCGGCGGTCACTTCGGACAGATTGGCCGTGCTGGCTGCGCCGACGACGACGTTGGTGTCGAGGTCAATGACGATGGCGACGACGGTCGTCGAGCCGATGTCTAGCGCGAGGTAGTGCGTTGGCATGGGTATTAAATTACAGGCGCGACCAGTCGAAGACCACGCCGAGGTATTCCTCTTTATTGGTGGTAAGCCCTTCGTACATCTGCTGACAGTCCGCCGGGGACGCCAGATGGGAGAGCAGGGGTTCGACGACGAGCTGGCCGCCGGCGATCCACGCGGCGATCTGGCGGTAATTGGCGTCGAGATCGCGGCAGCGCTCAGTCTCGTGCTGCGGCCAGCGCCACTCGAGGGCACCGATCATGCGGATCGCCTCTAAGTGGATGCGCAGCAGCATGGGCGTCACATCGAAGTGGGCTGGGGCGCGTGGACTGCCGAGGAGGATGAGTTCGCCGTGGCGGGCAACGCACATCGCGGTCTGGGCGATGACTTCGCTGATGCCAATGGCCTCGACGCCGATGCGAGCACCCGCGCCGCCGGTCCAGTCGCGCACTGCTTCTTCCAGATCGTCGCGGCCGGGATTGACGGTGCGCTCGATGCCGCAGGCGCGCGCTTGGCGCAGGCGCAGCTCGGACAAATCCGCGAGCATGACATCGGCACCAGCTAGGTGGAAGAGCTGGGCGGCGAAGTTGCCCACGAGGCCGCCGCCGACCACCAGCACCGTGTCTCCGGGCTGGACGCTAGAAGAGCGCAAGGCGGAGATGCTGACGCCGGCCATGCGCGTAAACACGAGGTGCTGGCCGGGGGCCTCGCGCGAGACAGGCAACGCCATGCGCTGTGCATCTGTCTTGACGATAGAAGCGTGGCGGGTAAAGGACAATACGCGGTCGCCCGGTTGTACGCCGGAGACTGCGTCGCCGACCTTCAACACTTGGCCGAGGTTGCCGTAGCCGGTGTCGCGGGGATACTGACCGGCGTCGCCGAAAGGCATCTGCTTGACGAGGCCGGTAAAGCCCGCGCCTTCGGTGCCGGCGCTGACGATGGAATATTCGGTCTCTATCAGTACTTCCGAGGGGTGCAGGCGGTCGTCGAGGTCGGTCTCTGTAACCTCAATCCGCCCCGGCTCGACGACGGTGAGTCCATGGGTTAGCACGGTGGTCAATCCTCCTTAAATGGGCCGCATTGGCAGCAAGTGCGGAAGTATAAAGGGCCTTTAGGCAAACGGCGTCAAGCCGTGCAGTGGTGGCGAAAACTGCTTGACGAAAAATGCCTATCTTCTCTATCATTGGCGAAAGATAGCTGGACCGAGGGGTTTATGGTGCCCGAGAAAGCTGGAGGAGTTCAACAATGAGACCCCAATGTGGATACAACGTCCTGATCAAGTGTCTGATAAGCGATTTGGTGCTAATACACATTGGTGCAAAAATGTCACGGCTGGGCATGGTGCAGATGGACTTCTGGCCGCATAAGCTTGGAGACTAAAACACCGCTGAGGCCCAGCCGAGCGGGCCCATTTGAAAGGAGGCGCGGCGTGTTGTTGCATACCCGAACGCTTCTTCCCGCAGGACTTATTGCCCTTTCTACCTTTGCGCAATGCAGCCAACCGGCGACTCCGGCGACCCCGCCGCCGTTGCCCAAATACACCGGCGATCTGCCGGTATTGCAATCCCACGGCAAGTTGCGCGTCATCGTCCCCCCAGAGCCGCTTGACCACATGCCCAAGTCTGCCGAACCGGTGACGATCGACTACGATCTCGCCCACGGCCTGGCTGAGGCGCTCAAGCTGGAGCTGGTGCTGGTAAAGGTCGAAAATTACGCCCAGATGGTCCAGAAACTGCTGGAAGGCGAAGGCGACATCGTCGCTGCTAGCCTAACGATTACGCCAGAGCGGAAGGAGCAAGCGGCGTTTTCCGTGCCGTATCTCTATGTGGATGAATATCTGATTACGGCGGCCAGCGACAGCCTGCTGGCGACGATTGAGGACTTGGCCGGGATGAAAATCGGCGTCCGGCGCTCCAGCTCGCACTACCAGACCCTGTTGGATATTCAGCAACAGGTGCCGTCGTTGCGCATTCACGCCGCGCCGGAAAAGCTCGGCCTCGAACACCTCCTCGAAGGCATTGTTCGCGGCGAATACCAAGCGACCATATCCGACGAGCATTTGTGGCGGGCGGTAGCAAGCTACTACCACAGCATGGTTACGCCGCTGGTGCTGGCCGAAAATCGCCCGATTGCCCTGATGATGCGGCCCGACGATGTGCGGCTCAAGACCAAGGTCGATGAATATCTGCTCGCCCGGCAGTTTACGCGTCAGCCCCAGCAAGCCTTCACCGACGATCTGCCCGGGTTAAAAGAGCAGCGGCGGCTGCGCATGATCACGCGCAATAACGCGATGACCTACTTCATCCACCGCGGCCGGCAGGTGGGCTTTGAATACGAGCTTATAAAGGAATTCGCCAACCGACACGACCTGCGGCTCGATATCGTCATTCCGGAAAGCCACGCCGATCTGCTGGCGTATTTGAACGAAGGCAAAGGCGACGTCGTGGCCGCGGCGATGACCATTACTGAAGAGCGACGGGCACAGGCGGCGTTTACCTTGCCTTATAACGAAGTGGACGAGCTGGTGGTAGTGCGCGCGGAGGAGGATTCGATTGCCAGTCTCCAGGACTTGGCCGGGCGCACAATCCACGTGCGCCAAAGCTCTTCTTTTTACACCACCCTGATGGCTCTCGCCGATTCCATAGAGGGTTTGCAGGTCGAACCACTGCCCGACTCCCTCGAAACCGAAGATATCCTAGCCGACGTCGAGGCGGGTCGCTACGACATTACTCTGTGCGACTCCAATCTGCTCGATGTGGAACTCGCCTACGGGCGGCAGCTCAAGGCGGCCTTCAGCATCAAGCCGACGGCTTTGGGGTGGGCGGTGCGCGCGGACAATCCGGCCTTGCTGGCGGCGCTCAACCAGTACGTAAAAGAAGAAAAAGGCGGCTTGTTTTTTAACATGATGAAGAAGCGATACTTCAAAAACAAGCGCACCATCGCCAAGGCGAAGGATTCGCTGCGGGTCGATTTGAGCGGTCGCCTGTCGCCCTATGATGAGTTGGTAAAAAAATACGCCCAGCAATACGGTCAGGACTGGCGCTTGATTACCGCGCAGATGTACCAGGAATCCAAATTCGATCCCCAAGCCACTAGCTGGGTCGGCGCTCGCGGGCTGATGCAGATCATGCCGGTCACCGGGCGCGAACTGGGATTTACCGATCTGCACGACCCCGAAGAGAATATCCACGCGGGGGTAAAGTACATGTCTCACCTGGTCAACCGCTTTGATCCGAAAATCCCTATGGATGAGCGGATGCGCCTTGCGTTGGCCGCCTACAATGTCGGGTACGGGCACGTGCTCGACGCGCGCCGCTTGGCCCGCGAGAACGGGTGGAATCCCGACCGGTGGTTCGGCCACGTGGAACAGGCGATGAGGCTGCTCGCCAAGCCGGCGTACTACAAACGGGCGCGCTACGGCTTCTGTCGCTGCGGCCAGCCCGTGCATTACGTGGTCAACATTCAGAATTTCTACGACGCCTACGTCGGGATCCTGACTATGGTGAGGGAATCGAGCCAAAAGCGCCTCTGAGCACTTGGCCTCGCAGAAACCTTACCCGCGTCCGAACACCCTCGTCGGCAGATACATAGCCAGCTCCGGCACGAACCACAGCCCCACCAACAGCAGCACCTGAATGGCGATAAAGGGCACGACCCCCCGGTAGATCTGCGGCGTGCTGATCTCAGGGGGAGCGACGCCGCGCAGATAAAAGAGCGAGAAGCCAAACGGGGGCGTGAGAAAAGAGGTCTGCAAATTCAGGGCGATCATCACGCCGAACCACACTGGATCTAAGCCCATCGCCAAGAGGATCGGGCCGACGATGGGGACGACGACGAAGATGATCTCGAAGAAGTCGAGAAAGAAGCCGAGCAAAAACATCACCGCCATCACCAGCGCGAAAGAGCCGAGCACGCCGCCGGTCACCTCATGGGTCAGAAAGCTCTCGACCGCTTCGTCACCTCCGTAGCCGCGAAAGACCAACGAAAACACGCTCGCGCCGATGAGTATGATAAAGACCATGGCGTTGATCTCGGTGGTGGTGCGCATGACTTCTTTGAGCGCGGCGCGGTTGAAGTGCCCTTTGGCCAGCGCCAAGAGCATGGCACCAACTGCGCCGACCGAAGCCGCCTCGGTCGGGGTGGCCACCCCGAAGAGGATGGAGCCGAGCACCCCGCCGATGAGGACTAGGGGCGGCACGAGGGCCGCGCCGAGGCGGCGGAAGAAGGCCGCGCTGAGGATTTGCGCGCGCTCCTCCGCCGGGATGGCTGGCACGGCGGCTGGCTTGAGGAGGCCGAGGACGACTATATAGAGGATATAGAGGCCCATCAGTACGAGACCGGGTATGAGTGCGCCCATAAAGAGGTCGCCGACCGACACCGAGACCGGGGCGAAATTGCCCATTTTGAGCTGGGCCTGCTGGTACGCCGAGGAGACGACATCGCCGAGGATGACCAGTACAATACTGGGCGGAATGATCTGGCCGAGCGTCCCCGAAGCGCAGATAATGCCGGTGGCAACCGCTGGGGAGTACGCGCGTTTGAGCATCGCCGGCAGCGAAATGAGGCCCATGGTGACGACCGTCGCGCCGACGATGCCGGTGGAGGCCGCCAACAGGCCCCCGACGAGGCAGACCGAAATCCCCAGCCCGCCGCACAAGCTGCCGCAGAGTTGGGCCATGGTTTCGAGCAGGTCCTCGGCGATTTTCGAGCGCTCTAGCACGACTCCCATAAAGACGAACAGCGGCACGGCCATCAGGGTTTCGTTGGACATGATGCCGTAGATGCGGGACGGCAAAGCCGAGAGAAAGGCCGCGTCAAAGTGGCCGGTGAGGACGCCGAGACCGGCGAAGCTCAGGGCTGTACCCGCGAGGCAAAAGGCCACTGGGAAGCCGGATAGCAGCACCGCGAAGGTGCAGAGAAACATGGCCAGCGGCACGAGTTCGCTCATTGGGTGCGGAGGGTTTGTACGCTGTGGTGAATGATGGCTAGAGCTTGCAAAAACAGCAGCGCGAAGCACAGGGGAATGGCGGTTTTGAGCAGATAGACTGCCTCTAAGCCGCCGCCGTCTTGGGAGCCTTCGAGCACGGCCCAAGAGCCGGCGACAAAGGGCAGCGACTGGTAGAACAGCACCGAGCAGCAGGGGATCAGCAGCAGCGCGCTGCCCAAGAGGTTGACTAGGGCTTTGCGGCGGACGCCCAAGGGCCGGTAGAGGATATCGACGCGGACGTGCGCGTCGCGCGAGAGGGTGTAGCCGGCCGCGAGGAGGAAGGTAAAGGCGTGCATGTACAGGGCTATTTCCTGCATCCAGACCCAGCCGCGCCCAAAGAGATAGCGCAAGATCACGATGACAAAGGTCACCAAGACCATACCCAGCGTCAGCCAAGGCACGGTGTGGACGATGAAGCGGTTGAGGCGTTCCATACCGGGCGTCAGCCAAAGGTCAGGGCGCGGGCCTGGGTATAGGCTTCCTCGGAGATGCGCGTGTACGCGATGGAGTTTTTGCGGAAGGCATCAAACGAGCTATAGACCCGGCTGGAAAAGGGGTCTTGGCCCGCGATCTCGGCGACGACTTCGGCGGACACTTTGCCGATTTGCGCCAAGAGCTCGTCGGAGAAGCGCCGGAGTTGGACGCCGTGTTCGTCCACCAAGGTCTTGAGGGCTTGGCTATTGCGCGCGGTGAACTCGCTGAGCATGTCGTCGTTGGCCGCTTGGCAGGCGTATGCGACGACTGCTTGGAGGTCGGAGGGGAGGGCTTCCAAGGCTTGCTTGTTGACCATGCACTCTAGCGCCGTTCCCGGCTCGTGCCAGCCCGGCCAGTAGTAGTATTGGGCGGCTTGGTGCAGCCCAAAGGCGAGATCGTTGTACGGGCCGACCCATTCGGTGGCGTCGATGGCACCGGTCTTGAGGGCTTGGAAAATCTCGCCGCCGGGCAGGGCTTTGACCGTGACTTCTAGGCGGCGCAGGACCTCGCCGCCCAAGCCCGGCATCCGCATGACCAAGCCGGAGAAGTCAGCCAAGGTGTTGATTTCCCTGTTGAACCAACCGCCCATCTGCACGCCGGTGTTGCCGACGGGAAAGGCTCGGAGGTTGAAGTCGGCGTAGAGTTCGTCCCACAGGCTCTGGCCGCCACCATAGCGCAGCCAGCCGTTGATCTCGGCCGCGTTTAGCCCAAAAGGGACGGCCGAGAAAAACTGGGTCGCCTCGTGCTTGCCCTTCCAGTAGTAAGCGGCTCCGTGGCCCATCTCGGCGGTGCCGCCGGAGACCGCGTCGAATACGCCCGAGGCCGGCACCAGCTCACCCGCGCCGTACACCTTGACTTGCAGGCGTCCCCCGGAGAGAGCCGCAATGCTGTGGGCGAGGTTGTTGGCTCCGGTGCCCAAAGCCGGAAAGTCCTTGGGCCAGGTGGTGACCATCTTCCACTTGAAGTGCTGTTGGGATTGGACGGCCGGGGCCGCTTGCTGTTGCTGGCTCTCGCCACAGGCGGCCAAGGTGCCAGCCGCTAGCAGCGGGGCGCTTTGCAGAAAGGAGCGGCGCGAGCGTGGTGCAGAATCGTGCATAGGAATCTCAGCTTTTGTTGATCAGGTGGCAGGAGCCGTCGTCTTGGCCGACGATCACGAGATGGGTCATCCCGATAAAAAGTCCGTTTTCCACGACCCCAGGCAGGGTGTTGAGCCAGCGCTCGGTTGCGCGGGCGTCGTCGATCCCCTCGGGAAAGCGAGCGTCGATGACGTAGTTGCCGTTGTCGGTGACAAACGGGATGTTCGGAGCGCGCAAGCGCAAGGCCGGGGCGAGGCCCCGCTCTTCGAGACCCCGCGCGACGAGGGGATGGGCCCAAGGGACGACCTCGACCGGCAGCGGGGCCTTGGTGCCGAGCCGATCGACTAGCTTGGATGGATCAGCGACAATGATTTGGCGCGCGGTGATGGAGGCGACGATTTTCTCGCGCAGGAGCGCGCCGCCGAGGCCCTTGATTAAGTCGAGGCTGGGATCGACCTCGTCGGCCCCGTCGATGGTCAAATCGACGCTGGACACTTCGGCGAGCGTCGTCAGTTCAATGTCGAGGGAGTGGGCTAAGGCGGTCGTGGCTTCTGAGGTGGGGATGGCCGTAACCGCCAGCCCGGCCGCGACGCGCTCCCCGAGGGCGCGGATGGTCCATTCGACGGTCGAGCCAGTGCCCAATCCCACGATCATATCGGCTTCAATGTATTCGGCGGCGCGGCGGCCTGCGGCTTCTTTCGGCGTCATGTCGTTACCAATTCAAAGGCGCGTGCAATAGTGGATCTGGCGGGCGACTTCCTCAAAACCGAGGCTGGGATACAAGTGCGCGCCGATGGGGTTTTGCGCCAGCGTCTCGATTTTGGCGCACTCCATACCGGCGGCGCGCAGGTGCGCTAGGGCGTGCTCTAAGAGCTGGCGGCCCATGCCCTCACCTTGGCGGTGCGGCAGGACGGCAAGGTTGGGAATCCCGCCGATTTTGCTCTCGTGGTCGATGCGGGTGGTGATGTAGCCGACGATCTCGCCGTCTGATTCCCATACAAAGACGCCGCTCGCCCGCTCGCCGGCCACGTCGTCGTCAATATGGCGCAGCTTGCGAAATTGCCAGTCGCGGTCGCCGATTAGCCCGAAGCGCTGCTCGATGTTGTGGTCGATGGATACCCCGGGGAAGCAGACGGCCGTAATGCGCTTGAGCACGGCCAAGTCCTCTGGGCGATAGGGGCGAATCACGAGGTTAGCTTACAGTGGATACGGGGATCTGCAACAGCGCCGGGTCTGGGGCGATCTCGCGCCCGGCTAGCAGCTCGGCGGCCCGCTCCTTGGCCGCCTCCATCTTGGGCTGCCGGACGCCGCGGTAGCCGCGCACCTCCTCGGGCAGCGACAGAACTTGCACCCAAGTGTCGTACTCGTCTGCGGAGCGAGGGGAAAAGTCGGCGATCAGGCTTTCGTACCAAGCGGCGAAGTCGCGTTCTTCGCGGTGCCACCACGAGGAGCAGAGCCGGCGGAGGAACTTCATGCGGGCGATCAACTTCAGCGGCCTATCGCCCAGCTTGATATCCGGGCGAAAGTCGCGGCCAAACAGGCGCAGGTGCGGCCGGTTCAGGTGGCGGTAGCGGATGCGGTCGCCGCGGCTCGGGTCGATGTTGTAGCGGCGGCGGTCGCGGCGGTACTTCTCCTCGCAGGTGAGCAGATAGGCCACGTAGATTTCGTCCTTGATGGCGAGGACCTTGGCGAGCTGGTGGATGACCGCGCGGGTGGCTGCGAAATTGCGCTCGGGTCCGTCTTTGGCTTGCACTGAGAGCACTTGGTGGATATAGCGGTCGGCGTAATCGAGGTCTTCGTACTGGATTAGGTCGTACACCCGCAGCGCGAAGTGCCGTCGCGCTACGACGATGGGCGTATCGCGGATGTGGTCGCGGTAGGCCTCGGCGACGCGCTTGCCCCGCGTCCGGGCCAGTAGCGCAGTTTTATCGGCGACGAGTTCGGCGTAGCTAAGTGGTTTTTCTTCGAGTGGAAAATGGTTCGGATCGAGCGCTAGGTACCGCCCCATGTTAAAGGCTTTTAGATTCGTTTCTAAGTCGCGGCGCACGGCTCGGCCTATGGCCCAGAGCAAGGTGTCTAGTTCTAGGGAGAGCAACCCGCGCTGGAAGGCCACGCCGAGCATCATGATGTTGGCGTAGAGCTTGTTGCCCAAGTAGTGCTCGCAGATGCGGAAGAGATCCGCGCCGAAGTACGCGTCTTGGCGGGTGTGTTGGTGGATCAGGTCGGCTTGGACTTCGGCCGAGAAGTCCTCTTGGCCGATGAGGGTGTCGATCGTGGGGGTCTTGGCGGTATTGACGATGGCTGCGGTGCGCTCCGGGTGGGCGATGCGGTAGCGGCCTTGGGGTTCGAGGCCCCGCGCCGCTTCGAGTACGTCGAGCCCGAAGAGCAAGTCGGCCTTGCCGCAGGGAATCAGCGGGGAGACCGGGGTGCCCTTGGGCGCGTAGCTCAAATGCGAATAGACCGAGCCGTTGCGGATGGCCAGCCCTTTCTTGTTGGTCAGCCGCACCTCGTAGCCCTGCCGCACCCCGGCTTGAGCCAGCACCGAGGCCACTACATTGACGCCCATGCCGCCGACCCCGGCTATGTAGGTGTACCAGATGTCGGAGAGGGGACGGTGTGCGGGCGTGGGCAACTGGCCGACGTCAATGGGAGGGGTCGAGACGGTGGGTGGGGCTTTGCGATGGACGGTGATCTCCTCAAACGAGGGACAGGTTTTGTCGCCATCGCCGACTTCGACCCGGGTGCAGGCCCCGTCGGCAACGCAGGAGGAAGAGTCGATGGCGATCTTGGGGCCGTACTCGGTGGCGGCCGCGACCGTCAGGCCGCTGCATCCGGTGGCCTGGGTGCATTCGAGGCAGTACTCGCAGACGTCTTCGCTGATGTTGATGTGCTTTTCGACCGGCAGGAAGCCCTGTTCTTTGGCGATCGCGCTCTGGCGCGCCCGCTCGCGGCGGTGGTAGGTGATGCCGCATTCCTTGTCGGCGATGATGATTTTGACCCCGTCGCGGAGCAAGGTTTTGCGGACGAGGGCGTCGTAGGCCTGGCGTTGGGATGGGTCCATGCGGGCGATAAAAGCCGACGAGTCCCCGGCTAGGCCGGCGACGGTCTTTTCGATGTCTTGGGCAAAGGTCGGTTTGCCGAGGACATCGACATCCACACCCGGGGTGGGCTGGTGCCCGGTCATGGCCGTGGTCTTGTTGTCGAGGATGATGTAGGTGATGTCCTGGCCGTTTTTGATCGAGTCGGAGATGGCGATCATACCGGTGTGGAAAAAGGTCGAATCCCCCATGAAGACGACCTGTTTGTTATCGATGAAGGGGTCGATGCCCGCGCCGGTGCCGCCGCCCAAGCCCATGCCGGAAAGATTGTGCATCAACTCGGAAAACGGCGCGTATTTGAGCATGGAATAGCAGCCGATGTCGCCGTGGAAGACCAAATCTACGGGAGCCTGGCCCTCGGGCGGCGCAGCCAAGTCGGCCGCGGCTTTCTTGAGCACGCTAGCCGAGTCGCGATGTGGGCACCCCGGGCAGAAAGAGGGCGCGCGCGGTGGCACGGTCGTGGTGGAGGGCACGGGTGCCAAGGCGTCGAGTTCGGCCTGTAGTTTCTCGCGGTCGATGGGTAGCTCGGCGTCCAGCGCAGCGAAGAGGCGCGATAGGGTTTGGACGATGAGCGAGGGGTGCAGGCCTTGGACATCGGGAAAGCCCGGGACATTGCCCGGGAAGTGCTTGCCCCACAGCGCGGGGCCGAGGTCTTGTTGCCGCGCCAACTCGGCGGCGATCTGCGGCTCGATAAAGGGCCGCTTTTCCTCGACCACGCAGAAGGTCTGCGCGCAATCGGCAAAGCGCGCGATCATGTGGGGATCGACCGGGTAGGTAATGCCCAGCTTGAGGATGGGGAAATGCCCGGTCAGCCCGAGGATGTGTAGGGCGTGTTCGAGATAGCTATAAGCCAAGCCAGAGGTGATAAAGCCCAGCGGCTTGGGGGCCGCGCTCGGAGGATAGAGGATTTGGTTGATGCCCGCCTCCCGCGCTAGCTGCCACAGGTGGGGATAGCGCTGGTGGACGACTTCGCGCTCTTTGTGCGCCGTGGCCGGCGGGATGATGACGCGGTCGTCAGAGCAAATGGCGCTGGTGTCCAGCGCGATGCGCTGCTTGCGGTTGAGAGCGGGAAAGCGGTTGGGATAGACGGTGACGCTGCCACCACCGTCGGCTTGGTTGGAGGTGACCAGATAGGTCAGATAGAGGCACGAGCGCCGCGACAACTCAAAGCCCTTCCCGATCCAGTCCTTGATTTCCTGAAAGGTCGCGGGTTCGAGGACCGGCATGTAGAGATGCTGGGATAGAAAGCGCGAGTCAGCCGGTACTTGGGTCCCCTCGGACCAGGTGTCATCGCCCACGGCGACTAGGACACCCCCGCTGGGCGACGCACCGACCATATTGCCGAGGGCCAACCCGTCGGCCGCCACGTGCAGGCCGACGCTCTTCATCACGGCCAAGGCGCGAATGCCCTCCATCTGCGAGCCGTTGAGGCGGGCGGCGGCGAGGGCTTCGTTGTTGGCGATCTGAGCGACGATGCCGTGTTCGTTAAAGAGGTCCTTGTTGTTTTCGAGGGTCTCGAAAAGCTCGGCCAAGGGCGAGCCGGGGTACCCGGTAATGATGCCGACTTGGCTTTCTAAGGCACCCTTAACAATCAGCTCGTTGCCGGTGTAAATGCCCGTGCCTTGTTCGAGTGAGAAACGGGGATCCATGGGCGTATCTGAGAGGGTTGGGAAATGGACGCAAACATAGTACTAGGTCTGGGGCGGTTGTCAAGTCGGCCCTATCACCGACCCGGCGGCCTCACGCTTCGGCATTGAGCCAATAGCGCTGGCATTCTTCTAGAAAGGTAAGGGTCTGTAGATCGGCCATGCGGTCTGGGAAGAGCACGCCGTCGAGATGGTCGATTTCGTGCTGGAGGACGCGGGCGCAAAGCCCCTCTGCCGCCTGCTCCACCGCTTGACCCTCGCGGTCGTAGCCCCGGACCTCGACGGCTGCCGAGCGCGGGACGACACCGCGCAGTTGGGGGATGCTCAAGCAGCCTTCCCAGCTATCTAGGCGCTCTGGTGACAGGGTGGTAAACTGCGGATTGAAGAGCACGGTCAGCGGTATGGCGGCCTCGTCTTGGGGGTCGGCTGCGGGGTCGCCGAGGACGATCAGCCGCAAGGGTTCAAAGACTTGCGGCGCAGCCAAACCAATGCCCTCGTAGTCGATCATGGTCTCGATCATGTCGTCGATTAAGCGCTGCATCTGGGGGCTTTGCATCTGGGCAGGGGGGATCTCTGCGGCGCGTTGGCGCAGCACTGGATGCCCCATCCGCGACACCTTGCGAATGGCCATGGCGTTACGGCGCTTGGGCTTGGGGGGGAGCCGCCGAGCGACAGCAGCGGAACCCTACTAAATCGAGGTGGTAGTCGGAGTCGAGGAATCGCCCGTAGCGAGTGTCGGCCCGGGCTAGGTTGACGCTGTGGAAAAAGGAGCCGCCGCGCACGATCCGCCAGCGGTCGGAGCGCGAATACCAAGATGCGGTCCACTCCCAAGCATTGCCGATCATGTCATAGACCCCGTAGACATTGGTGCAGCGTTCATACGCGCCGCTGGGCGCTAGGCCCGGTCCGCGCTGCCAGACTCCATCGACGGCAAAGCGCGTATTGCAGCGCCCCGGCTCGAATTCCGCGCCATAGGAGTACGCGAAGTTCTGCGGCCCGGTGCAGGCTTTCTGCCATTCCTGTTCGGTACACAGCCGCTTGCCCTGCGCTGCGCAGAGCGATTCCGCTTCGCCCCAAGTGACGTCGACTTTGGGGAGGGTGCCGCGCTGGTTGGGGTACTCGTAGATGTCGATGTAGAAGTCTGGGCCGATCCATACCATGCCTTCCTCGTCGGCCGCGGCCAGCGCCGGCAGGGCGAGCAAAAGGCAGAGGGTTAAGAGCTTATTCATGGATACTCATTCCGCAAATTGCACCGCGCCAAAGCGGTCGGGGTGGTGAAAGCCGCGCTGGTAGGTTTCGCTCCAGGCCGTGTACTCGGTCTGCTCGTGGTAGTGCTGCTGGAGCGCGTCAGAGTCTTGGAGGTCGTTTAGGCGGCTTTTTAGATTGCGTCCGCCCTTGCGTTCGATGCGGTAGAGGTTGAGCCGCCAGACATCGCCTGCTGTCGGGCGCGCACCGCCGGTGACGCTGTCCGCCAAAGCGGCCCAGGGGATGGCGATTTCCGCGGTCCAGCCCCAGTCGAGCGCGAGCGAGTCGTTCACGGTGCCGTGGGCTTGGACTGCTGTTTTAAGCCCGGCGATATCCCAGTCTTTGGACGAGTGCCACTCGGGCGACACCGAATAGATCAGCAAATCGACGACCACATTGCGTGGGTTGACCTCCAGCTCTAGGTAGCGTTTGCCGTCGCCGTCGGGGTCGATAAAAATCTCCACGACTTCTTCTCCCCACAGCGGATCGTCTTCCTCTTCGTAAATGGCCCACATGTCCGCATCTTGACAGACGAAGGCAAAGTAAAAGTAGTCGCTATCCCACAGCATCTTCGCCCGCGTGGGAAAGAGCACCTCGTCGTAATCGTTGAGGATGCGCTCAAAGCGGTTGATTTGATGCGCCCTTTCCCACGAGAATTCGTCCAATTTGCCATCGACGACGACCGGTTCGAGGGCGCGTTGGACTGCGTACTGCGCTTGCAGACCTGTTTCGGCGTACGTTGCGAGTGGGAGGGCGGCGAGCACGAGAATCGTCAAGAAGCGCATACATTCTCCTTATTTTGGGGGGCTGAATATACGAAAAACGCGCGGACGTACCAAAATGTAAAAAGGGACGATGCCAAGCTGGCACCGCCCCTTTGTGTCGTTTGTATTTGTAGTAGGTAGTTGTTTACACGTCGTAGTAGAGGGCGAACTCATAGGGATGGGGACGCAAGCGGATGGCATCGACCTCCTCGGTGCGCTTGTAGTCAATCCACGCGTCGATCAGGTCGTCGGAGAACACATCCCCCTGCAACAGAAAGTCCCGATCCTGCTCCAAGTGATCCAACGACGCCTCCAACGAAGCCGCCGTCTGTGGTACGCCCGCTCGCTCCTCCGCCGACAGATCATACAGATTCTTGTCCAGTGGTTCCCCCGGATCCATCTGCTGCTCAATGCCGTCCAACCCCGCCATCAGCATCGCCGACAGCGCCAAGTAGATGTTGCACGACGGGTCGGGGCAGCGGAACTCCACCCGCTTGCTCTTAGGACTGGGTGAATACATCGGGATGCGCACCGAGGCACTGCGGTTGCGCTGGGAGTAAGCCAAGTTGACCGGGGCCTCGTAGCCGGGCACTAGCCGCTTGTAGGAGTTGGTCGTCGGATTAGTGAATGCCAACAGCGCCGGTGCGTGGTGCAACAGCCCGCCGATGTAGTGCAAGGCCATCTGGCTGAGGCCGGCGTAGCCGCTGCCAGCAAACAGCGGCTGGTCGCCCTGCCACAGACTCTGGTGAGTGTGCATGCCGGTGCCGTTGTCCTCAAATAGCGGCTTGGGCATGAACGTGGCGGTCTTGCCATGCTGATGCGCGACATTCTTGACGATGTATTTATACATCATCATCCGGTCGCCGCAAATAAGCAGCGGACAAAAGCGGATGTCGATCTCGCCTTGGCCGGCGGTGCCCACCTCGTGGTGGTGAATCTCCACGTCGATGCCGCAGTCGAGCATCGTCTGCACCATCTCAGTGCGCAGGTCTTGCAGGGAGTCGGTGGGAGGGACGGGGAAGTAGCCGCCCTTGTAGTCGGGCTTGTAGCCGAGGTTGGGCCCTTCGTCGGCACCGCTGTTCCAGCGGCCTTCGGCTGAGTCAATCGCATAGAAGGCTTGATGGGCTTGCTGGTCGAACTGGATGTTGTCGAAGATGAAAAACTCCGCTTCCGGCCCGAAGAAGGCCGTGTCGGCCAGCTGGGTGCGCAGCAAGTAGGCTTGGGCGCGCTGGGCGACGCCACGGGGATCGCGGGCATAGGGCTGGCGGGTGATGGGGTCTTCAATCGAGCAAATCAGCGACAGGGTCGGCACCTCGGTGAACGGATCCATGACCGCGGTGGTTGGATCGGGCACGACGAGCATGTCGGATTCGTCAATGGCCTTCCAGCCGCGGATGGAGGAGCCGTCGAAGCCGAGGCCGTCGTCGAACAGGTCGGGTTCGAGGTCGGCAATGGGCATGGTAAAATGCTGCCAAGTGCCGGGCAGATCGACGAACTTGAAATCGACCATCTGTGCTTGTTGGTCGCGTGCTAGGGCCAGCGCAGACTCTACCGCGCTAGGCCCGGATGACTTCGTTTTAGCTTTGGCTTTCGTTTTGGTCTTGGCTTTGGCTTTGGCCATGAGAATTCCTTTCGCAAAAAGTAGTTGAGATGGGATCAGGGGGCGCGTTCCCCGCAGCACGCGCCCCCTGCTTCTGGTCTGCTCCCGCCGTTTAGTTGCGCGGGATGCCGACCAGGTTTTAGAAGCTCCTGCCAAAGACGAGGAAGGTGGATTCCCTGTTGGGGTTGAGGATATAGGAGGCGAAGTAATCGCCCTTGCTCATGTTGAGGCCGACGGTGACCAGAGCCACGGTGTCGTCCGGATCTTCGCCGTCGTCCGGATCTTCGTCGAGTTCATATGTGTAAAACCCGTTGCCGAGGCCGACGGTGACGCTGACGGCGGTTTCTTCCATTTCGCCCAAGTCGTAGGTCGCTTCTGCCCAGAACGAATCATCGGCGTCGCCGGATACATTGTAAGCGACTAGGGCGCTCAAGGGTACGCCATCGGGGGCGAGGGACGCGCTGATTTCGAGGATATGTACTGCGTCTTCGTCGCTGTAGCTAAAGAACATGTCATCTTCGGTTAGGCCCGGGAAGTAGTAGTCGGTCAGGGTAATGCCGATAGGGCCGGAAGAGAAGCTGGCGTAGAGGTCGTTTTCGTTGGCGCCACCGTCGGTGATTGCCCACGACGACCAAGCGCCGATTTCGACGTTGCCGTGGCTGATGGACATGCCCGGCTGGACGCTGACGGCATTGCCAAAATCCGTGCCGCGCCACACGTAGCGATTGACTACGTCGGCACCAAAGCCAACCCCGGCATCGGCCGGAACGGCGGCTAAGGTCAGCGCGAAGAGAAGGGGTGCGGCAAAAAGCAAGCGGTTCATCAGATGCTCCTTGGGTGGGTTAGGTGGGTTGAGATGTGCTGCGTTGATGGTGTAAGAGATGGGGGGCCGGCGCAGACGGGCCACGCCGGCCCCTTGCATATCACAGGGCGCTTTCGCCCGTCTCGCCGGTGCGGATGCGCACAGCTTCTTGGATCGGCGAGGCGAAGACCTTGCCGTCGCCGACTTTGCCGGATTTGGCTGCCTCGACGATGGTGTTGATCGCCTGCTCGTGGTCTGCGTCCTTGACGACGACCTCGACTTTGATCTTGGGGACGAAATCAATGCGGTACTCGGCGCCGCGATAGACCTCGCGGTGGCCGCGCTGGCGGCCAAAGCCCCGCACTTCGGTTACGGACATGCCGGCGATGCCCCGTTCGCCCAGGGCCTTCTGCACGTCTTCAAGGGCCGATGGCCGGAGAAAGGCTTCAATTTTATACATCGTTGGTTCTCCCCTCGCTTAGTTGTTGATGTGCTGGAAATCCGCGTACGCGGGCTGGCCGTGCTCGCTTAGGTCGAGGCCCTCGTCCTCGTCCTCCTCATCGACGCGGAACCCGAGTATCGCCTTGACAATGGTCGCGAGGACAAAGGAGAAGACAAAGGCGAAGATGGCGTAAGACAGGGTGCCCAATATTTGGGTACCTACGCTGTGGTCGGCGTTGGTGCTGAACAGCCCGACCGCGACCGTGCCCCAGATGCCGCAGATACCGTGGACGGAGATGGCACCGACCGGATCGTCGATCTTGATGCGGTCGATAAAGACAATGGCGAAGACGACGATGATCCCGGCGATCAGTCCAATCCAGATGGCCCCGGCCCAAGTGACCACGTCGGCCCCGGCCGTGATGCCGACTAGGCCGGCGAGGATGCCGTTGAGAGCCATGGTGATGTCGGGCTTTTTAAGATAGATATAGGAGGTAAAAATCGAGGCCATACAACCGGCCGCAGCGGCGAGGGACGTGGTGACAAAGACCAGCGATATAGCCGCCGGGTCGGCGCTGAGCACCGAGCCGCCGTTGAAGCCGAACCAGCCGAGCCAGAGCATGAAGACGCCGATAGTTGACAGCGGCATGCTGTGGCCGAGGATGGGCCTGATTTCCCCGTTGTGGTACTTGCCCTTGCGCGCCCCGAGCACCATGACGGCGGCGAGGGCCGAGAAGCCGCCAAAGGCGTGCACTACCGAGGAGCCAGCAAAGTCGTAGAAACCGAGGTCATCGAGCCAGCCGCCACCCCACTTCCAGGAGCCTGCTATGGTGTAGCCAAAGGCCACCAAGATCGCGGCGTAGAGCATGAAGCCCGACAGCTTGACGCGCTCGGCCACCGCACCGGAGACGATGGTGGCGGCAGTGGCGGCAAACATGGCCTGGAAGATGAAGTCCGACCAATAGGTGTAATCTGCGTACTGATTGGTCAGGTTAGCCACATCGTCGTCAAAGCCGATCCAACCCTTGAGGGCCAGCACATTGGCGATGAGCCAATCGTCGCCCGGATACATGATGTTGAAGCCGCACAAGGCGTAGGTGAGGATGCCGGCTGAGATGACAAAGAGGTTCTTGAAGAGGATGTTGACCGTGTTCTTCTGCCGGGTCAGGCCGGATTCGAGCGTGGCAAAGCCCAAGTGCATGACGAAGACCAAGGCTGCGGCGATGAGAAGCCACAGGTTGTCCACCATGAATTTGGGATAGGCCAAGGGCATGGCCTGGAAGGCTTCTACGGTTGTGAAATCCCCCGCTGAAGCCTGTGTAGTCGCTCCGAGGACCCCGGCACTGATCCATAAGAGCGAAGGACGGTTGCGAAAAACAGACATGGGCAATCCCTTCCCTTGTGAGGTATGAGGAGGCATCCGATCGACGCCTCGTGGATGCGAACATCGGATTGCTATAAGGCAAGAAATGTGCCAAGTGGATTGGGCGCAGACACTTCAGAATTGTAGCTTATTGTAAATTAGGGAGTTAGGAAAAATAACAATAAAGAGAGGAACGAGGTCAGCATAACTACAAAATTGAAACAGTCTCAAAAAATTACAATTTTGTAGTTTGTGTGGCTACTTCTTGTAGTTTTTTGGGCAGATGTCTAGTTTCTCGATGCGATAAGAGAAAATGCGGGTCGTAGTGCCGAGGGTGCGGGCGGCCTTGGCCATATTGCCGCGGGCGTTTTTGAGGGCCTCGATGATGATTTCTCGTTCATAGGCCCGCATCATCGTATTAAACGAACCGGCGACCGGCGTTCCGGTAGCGTCAGCCGTTTGCAAGGAGGGGGGCAGGTGGTGGCCGTGGATGACGCCGTCATTACTGAGAATGATCGCTCGTTCAATGCAGTTTTCCAACTCGCGCACGTTGCCCGGCCAGTGGTAGCTCATCATCATGTCAATGGCGGGGGTAGAGATGCGGTACATCTCCACGTCGTGCTGGCGGGAGTACTTTTCGAGGAAGTGGTCAGCGAGCTGGACGACGTCGGATTTGCGCTCGCGCAAGGGCGGAATGAAGATGGGAAAGACATTGAGTCGGTAGTATAGATCCTCGCGGAAGGTCCCCTCGGCTATGGCTTTTTCCAGATCTATGTGGGTTGCCGCCACGACGCGGACATCAACCGATACTGGGCCGCGACCACCGAGGCGCTCGATTTCGCGATTTTGCAGCACGCGGAGCAGTTTGACCTGCGCACCCAGGCTAAGCTCGCCGATTTCGTCGAGGAAAATTGTTCCGCCGCTCGCTCGTTCAAATCGGCCAGCTTTGCTAGTCGAGGCCCCGGTGTAAGCCCCGCGCTCGTGGCCGAATAGCTCGGATTCGACCAAGGTTTCCGGCAGGGCGGCGACATGCACTTTGACAAAAGGTTTGTCGGCGCGTAAGCTGTTGTAATGTATGGCATCTGCGGCCAGTTCCTTACCTGTGCCGCTCGCGCCGCGCAACAGGACCGTGGCGTCGCTGGGTGCCACTTGGCCGATGAGTTGGCAAGCCTCCTGCATGGGGCGGGAGTTGCCGATGAGGTTGGTGGGGTGGAAGCGTTCACGGAGCTCGTTTTGTAGGCGCAAGTTTTCGTCGAGAAGCTGGATTCGCTCGACGCGGGCGCGTTGGCGGGCGGCGACCGATTGGCCGATCATGACGGATATAATGGACAGCAAGCGCACGGTATCTTGCAGGCTTTCGTTGTCTTTATAAGGAATATCGACGCTAATGGTGCCTACTACCTGCTGCTGCTGTAGGATGGGTACGCAAATGAACGAGGTCTGGCTCTTGGCCGCGCTGCCGCGGGCACCGGTGCGGTTGAGGAAGAGAGGCTCGCTGCTGATGCGCGGCACGATCACGGGTTTGCCAGATTCTACGACCTTGCCGGTGATCCCTTCCCCGACGTCGTAGCGGCCTCGCTTGATTTCCGATTGCGAGAGTCCATAAGCCACGTCGATGGAGACTTCGGTGGCTTCTTGGCTCAAGAGGCTGACTGTCCCCAAGCTCATGTTGAGCTGGTCGCACATAAGCTTGAGAATGACGTTGAGAGCCTCCTCAAACTCGGTTGTCGAGCCTAGTATTTGCCCGATTTCGTGTAGGATGGAGATATGTTGTTGGGCACTGGCGGTCGGTAGGGTGGACATGTACGGCATCCTATTTTACGACGTTTTTGTTGTTAGTATGGTCTAAAATGACATTTTTGTAAATATCAAAAGACCACATATTCGTTGTGAAAAGCGAAAAATCGACCAAAAATACAGTGTCACGCGCCGCAAGAGGGCGTCATTCAAGTAAATGTAAAGAATGTGTCGTACATTGTTGTAGCATAAACTATGCCATCGCAGGCCAGGGTCCAGAAGGTCTGCGGGAATGGTATGGTACCTGCGGCTGAGGGAAGGTCATTGCCGTAACGCATCAACCCGGTTATTATTCTGCGATGAGAATTTCCGTCCTGCAGGCGCGAGGCCTGAAATGTCAGTAAAAAGCAGTTGTGCGAGGTTGGCATGAGTCGAGATATGACCGACCTATTAAATGAATGGTCCTTCGATCCAGAGGCGAATGTGCGGAAAGTATCGGGAAGGGACGGGGTTGCGAAGATTCAGATCCGGGTGGATCAAGGGGCCTTTCAGGGCATTTTGCAGCTAAATCTCGATGGTCGGCCCGATGGCCGCCGGCCCCACGGGCGGGACTTTGCTCTGGATTACTACCGAGGCGAGTTAGAAAAATACCGCCGCGAGCACGGGGCCAGCGACGAGGGCTTCGCGCTCGATGAAGCGGCTTGCCGCGAGCTTTTCGACGAGGGGAGCCGCTTGTACAAGCGCTATGCCTTTCTGATCCAACTGCACGACTACCGGCGGGTCGTGCGCGATACCGAGCGCAATATGGCGCTCTTTCGGTTTGTCAACCGCTATGCCGAGCGCGAAGAGGACCGCGATAATCTAGAGAAATGGTGGCCTTATATATTGCGCATCAACGGCGTGGCCCGGGCCATGATTGCCGTCGGCGATCAAGACTACGACAGCGCATTGGCCATCGTGCGGCAGACCCGCGCGCGGATTGGCACGTGGCCCGAGGTGGAGGCCGAGGAATTCTACCTCGAGCGCGAGCGTTCAGAAGCCGCGCTCGAGGAGTTGGAGCAGGAGATTTTGCAAAAGAGGCCGCTGAGCCAAAAGGAGCAGCTAGAGCGCTGGCTACAAGAAGCGGTTGATAGCGAAGAATTTGAAAAAGCCGCGCTTTTGCGCGACGAACTCAAGAAATTGCGGGAGGGCGAAGGCTGAGTAGTCAGGCGCCGCCCGCAAGACCCCCTACTACATCCCTACCAATTAGCGGTCCGCTGCCCTAAGCGCGGGCCGCGGACTCGCTTTCAATCCTAGTAAAACTCTGTCTCATCTACCAACGCGAGGAGCGACTGGTAGCGAGTCGGGTGGCGGAGCTTGCTCAGGGCGCGCTCCTTGAGCTGGCGCACGCGCTCCCGCGTCAGGCCCATCAACCCGCCGATCTGCTCCAAGGTCAGAGCTTGGCTGCCGTCGAGACCGAAGTAGAGGCGAATGATGCGCAACTCGCGGTCTTCGAGGCTAGCGAGGGCTTCCTCTAAGTGGGCGCGGGCCGAGCTTTGCAAGACGTCGCTGTCGGGCGTCTCCTGATTGTCGTCGGCGAGGAGGCTGAGCAGGCTGCGGTCGTCGTCGTCTTCAAAGGACTCGTCGAGCGAGCGCACCGAGCGGGCGCTGAGCATCGTGTCGAGGACCTCCTCGGTTGGCAGGCCCAACTCAGCAGCGATTTCCTCGACATCTGGCTCGCTCTCGCGGCCTTGGCCCAGCTTGCGCACAGCCCGCGAAATGTCCTTGAGCAGGCTGAGCTTGTTCAGCGGCAGGCGCACGGTGCGGGCGTGCTCGGCAATGGTCTGCAAGATGGACTGCTTGATCCACCATACGGCGTACGAGATGAACTTGTATCCCTTGGTGCCGTCGAAGCGCTCGGCAGCGGTCAGCAAACCTACGTTGCCCGCGCTGATCAGGTCCTCTAGCGAGAGACCGCGGTTCTGGTAGTTTTTGGCCACATCGATGACGAAGCGCAGGTTGGCTTGAACCAATTCGTCGCGGGCGGCTATGTCGCCGTCTTGGATTCGTGCCGACAGCTCGACTTCCCGCTGACGGCTCAGCGGCCGAGACTCGGCAATGTCATCGAAGTAGAGGCGCAGTGTGTTGTCCTCGTCGCTTAGGGCTTCTTGGATCGCGTAAGCCATGTGCGAAACCTTCCTTGGGTAAATGGGTTCAGCAGGCACAAATTTTTGCACTCAGTTGCAACAATTTTGGGCCGACGTTCCGCAAAGCGCTTAAATTGCGCGAGTTAGAAGCGTCGGGTTCCAGTGTTCCAAAGTGCATAATTTGCATTCTCACCGTTTCAGTTGAGGGCTGTAAAACGCCCCCGCGTTGTTCAATACTTGGTGAGACAAAATTGTTTGCTCTGTATTAACAAATAGTTAAGGTCGATACGCGCCGTGAAACCCTCCCTGTTGCGCGGAGGGGTGAGAGGCGCTCATTTCGACCTACGTATAGATAAGCAAATCCAATGCCACATTTATTCGCTTGCCAGTTAAGGCATTGTGAATAATTTACTTACGAAAAAGACACTGCTGGGCTAGGAGTGGGTCGAAGGGCCGCGCAAGTGCAAAAGTGCAAAAAATGCAGGTGCTACTTAGTTGTGATGTTGTATCGCTTGAGCTTGTACTGGAGGGAGCGGACGCTAATACCCAAAATGGCGGCCGCTTCGCGGCGGTTGCCCGTGAGGCGTTGGAGGGTCTGGCGGATGAGCTCGGCTTCGACCTCTTGCAGGGAAGAGCCGAGGGCCATTGAGAACTGCCCGGGGCCATCGGCGAGTTCGCCGAGCGGTCCGGGCAGGTGCTCGGGGAGGATGACCGCAGCCGGGGTGGTGACCACGAGTCGCTGGAGCAGGTTGCGCAACTGGCGCACATTGCCCGGCCAATTATAGGCGATGAGGCCCTCCATGGCTTCCGGGCTGATTTTCTTGGGGGGCTTGTTCTGAGCGCGGCAGGCTTCGTCGAGGCACATTTCGACCAAGACTGGGATGTCTTCTCGCCGCTGGCGCAAGGGGGGAATGTCGATGGGGATCACGTTGAGTCGGTAGTACAGGTCTTCGCGGAAGGCACCTGTTGCGACAGCGTCTTCGAGGTCGCGGTTGGTCGCGGCGATGATGCGCACATCGGCGCGGTGGACCTGCGGGTCCCCGAGCGGTTGGAACTCGTGAGACTCGAGGACGCGCAATAGCTCGACCTGATTTTTGTGCGAGACCTCGCCGATTTCGTCGAGGAAGAGGGTCCCGCCCTCGGCGAGGGTGAAACGGCCGGGTCGGTCGGCGTGGGCACTGGTAAAGGCCCCGCGTTTGTGGCCGAACAGTTCGCTGGTAAAAAGCTCTTCAGTGAAGCCGCCGCAGTTGACGGCCACAAAGGGGGCGTCTCGCCGCTTGCTGCGCTCGTGGATGGCGCGTGCTACCAAATCCTTGCCGACGCCGGTCTCGCCGCGCAGGAGTACCGGCACATCCGTTTGGGCCACTTGTTTGATCGTGGCCGCGGCGGCCTGCATGGCCGGGCTGTGGCGCACGAGGCGGCGGAAGGGGGCTTCTTTTTCGAGGCGGTTGTGGAGCTTGCGGTTTTCGACGACGAGTTCGAAGCGATCGAGTGCGCGGGCGACTACGAGGCGCAAATGGTCTAGATCGACGGGTTTGGTCACTACGTCGTACGCACCTTTGCGCATGGCTTCGACCGCGGTGTGGACGTTGTCATGGGCCGTGAGTATGATGCACAGGGTGTCGGGGTGGTGCTGGCCGACCTCCTGCAAAAGTTGCATCCCAGAGGGGCCGGGCATCTGCAAGTCGAGAATGGCCAAGTGGAAGTCGCCGGCTCCCAGCATCCGGCGCGTTTGGGCACCGTCCGCAGCGGTTTCGATGACATAGCCGGGTTTTTGCAACGCCTCTTGCAGCCCTTCGCGGATAAAGAGCGAGTGGTCGGCGATGAGGATGTTGGCCTGAAGTTGGGGCATGGGCTTCTGTTGACAGTGATAGGAAGAGGACTAGCTTTTCCAGCATGGAGAATAAGCAAAACGTCGCCGAACACAAGAGGCGCAACCGAGACATGTTCAACGCCATTGCTAGGCGCTACGACTTGCTCAACCACCTTCTCAGCGGCGGTGTAGATGTGTACTGGCGGCGTCGCGCCCTTGACTGCGCCCGCGATAAGCGTCCGCAGCGCGTCTTGGACCTCGCTACTGGCACCGGCGATTTTGCCCTCGCGGCTGCCCGCTTGGGGCCGCAGCAGGTCGTCGGTATTGACATGGCCATTGAGATGCTGCGGCTAGGGGCGGCCAAGGTGGCGGCTAAGGGGCTGACCTCGCGCGTGGAGTTGTTAGTCGGCGACGCCGAGCAACTACCGTTTCAGGACAATACCTTCGACTTGGTGACCGGGGCCTTTGGGGTGCGCAACTTTGGGCACATTCCCAGCGGCTTAGCCGAGGCCTACCGCGTCCTCAAACCCGGCGGTCAGCTCTTGGTGCTCGACTTCTGCGAGCCTACTGCGCCGCTGTTTCGGCAATTGTACTTGTTCTACTTCCACAAAGTGCTACCCCTGATCGGCGGCCTAATTTCCGGCCAGCGCCGGGCCTACGCCTATCTGCCGCGCTCGGTAGGGACCTTTCCCCAGGGGCAGGCCTTTGTCGAATTGCTCGTCGAGGCCGGTTTCAGCCAGACGCGCTACACGCCCATGACTCTAGGGATTGCCGCGGTGTACCAGGGCGTCAAAGGGTCGGTTGACGAATAAGATACCCATAGGTATTATGTACTAAACGCGGGAGAAATAAATGATTTACGACGACCTTATCGGCCGCGCCGGCCTCGCAGATATCCACGACAAAGTGCTGGCTGGGCAGCGCTTGAGCTTGGACGACGGCCTGCGCCTGTACGCCTGCGATGAACTGCCTGTCTTGGGCTATCTGGCCAATATCGTCCGCGAGCGCAAAAGCGGCGATACCGCGTACTACGTGCGCAACCAGCACATCAACTACACCAACATCTGCAACAAGCTCTGCAAGTTCTGTTCCTTCTACGTCAAGCCCAAAGACGAGCGCGGCTACGTGTTGGCACCCGAACAGGTCGCCGCGCGGGTCGCCGAGTACGATCAAGCCCCGATCACCGAGATCCACATGGTCGGCGGCGTCAATCCCAAACTACCTTACCAATACTATCTCGACGTCTTGCGGGCGATGAAACAAGCCCGCCCTGCCGCGCACCTGAAGGCCTTCACCATGATCGAGATCGCCCAGATTCAGCGCATCGCCAAAAAGCCGCTGGAGGAGATCTTTGCCGACTTGAAGGCGGCTGGGCTAGAGTCGCTGCCCGGCGGTGGGGCCGAGGTCTTCAGCGATCGGGTCCAGGGCGATCTTTTCTGGACTAAGGCGGACTCTGAGGAATGGCTGGAAATCGCTCAGACGGCGCATCGAGCCGGCCTGCCCTCCAACGCCACCATGCTCTACGGCCACATCGAAAACACCGAGGAGAAGGTCTATCACCTCGTGCGACTGCGCGAAGTCCAAGACGAGACCGGCGGCTTCCTCTGCTATATCCCGCTTTCTTTTCATCCCGAACGCACCGAACTGGAGCACTTATCCGGGCCGACGGGTTGCCTGGACCTCAAGGAGATCGCCGTGGGGCGGCTGATGCTCGACAACTTCCCCCACGTCAAGACCTTCTGGATTATGAACACCATTGAGATTTCGCAGACCGCGCTATGGTACGGGGCCGACGATATAGACGGCACAGTCATGGACTACGAAATCACCCGTAAGAGCTTTGCCGACACCCAGCAGCGGCTGACGCAGGCCGAACTCTTGCAGCGCATCGTCGAGGCTGGGCGCCAGCCTCTAGAGCGCGACTCCCTCTACAATATCGTCGCCGATACCTCGACCCTGCTGGCGGCGGCCGGATAGTGCCCGTGATCACCGATATTGCCGACAAGGTCTATGCCGGGGAGCGCCTCGCGCTCGATGATGCCCGCCGCCTGTACGCGCACCACAACCTCGCCGAACTGGGGATGTTGGCGCATTGGGTGCGCCTGCAGAAACACCCCGAGCAGGTGGTCACCTACAACGTCGGGCGCAACATCAACTACACCAACGTTTGTTGGGTCAAGTGCGATTTTTGTGCCTTCTACCGGCCGCCGGGTTCCAGCGAGGGCTACGTCCTGCCCGACGAGCAGATATTTGCCAAAATCGACGAGTTGGTAGCCTTTGGCGGCGACGAGCCTAAATCCTGCGAAATCCTGATGCAGGGCGGTCTCAATCCCAAACTGCGTCTCGATTACTACGAACAGTTGCTCTCGGCGATTAGGGACCACTATCCGCAGGTGCAGCTACACTGTCTTTCGGCCACGGAAATCATCTACATCGCGCACCTGTCGCGGCTGCCGCTGGACGAGACCATTCACCGCCTGCGCGACGCGGGGCTGGATTCGATACCGGGTGCCGGGGCTGAGATCCTCAACGACGAGGTGCGCGACATTATCGGCTTTCGCAAGGACCGCACCGAGGAGTGGCTGGAAGTGCATCGCGTGGCGCACAAACTGGGGATGCCGACCACCGCGACGATGATGTACGGCCATGTGGAGACGGTCGAACATCGCCTAGAGCACCTCGACTGTCTGCGGCAACTCCAGGACGAACGCGGTGGCTTCACCGCCTTTATTACTTGGAACTTCCAGCCCGATCACACGGACTTGGGCGCGGACGCGACTCGCTGGAATGGTGCCAAAGCGACCGGGTACGACCACCTGCGCACGGTGGCGGTAGCGCGGCTCTTCCTCGACAATATTCCCAGCCTGCAGGCCTCGTGGGTGACCCAAGGGCCTAAAATCGCCCAAGTTAGCTTGCGCTACGGAGTCAACGACTTCGGCAGCACTATGCTCGAAGAAAACGTCGTCAGCGCCGCCGGCACCAGCCACACCAACGAGATGAGCTTGGATGCCATGAAACGGCTAATCCGCGACGCCGGCTTTGCGCCCCAACGGCGCAACACCCGCTACGAGCTGGTGGCTTCACCCTGTCGGATCGACGCTTTGCAAGAGGCCCTCCATTCATGAAGCCGCGCTTGGGCGCGGTCCCGTACCTCAACACGCGGCCCCTCGTCTTTGCCCTTGAACGCGACCCCGCACCTTTTGCACTGAGTTATTCGGTACCCTCGCGCTGTGCGAGGGAGCTGGCAGATGGCACCATCGACGTGGGGATCATTCCCGCGATCGAATACGCCCGCAGCGCTCGCCCCTACTGGATCGTCCCCGATATAGCCATTGGTTCGCAGGGACCGGTGCTGACGGTGCGCCTCTTTTGCCGCCGTCCGTTGCCGCAGGTCGAGCGCATAGCCTTGGATACTAGTTCCCGCACTTCAGTGGCTTTGTTGTCCATTCTCCTGCGCGAAAAATTCGCTCTCGATCCGCAATTGATAGAGGCTTCACCCGATCTGGAGGCCATGTTAGAGTGCGCCGACGCGGCCCTGCTCATCGGCGATCAGGTCTTCCCGCATTTGGACGGGGACGTGGAGAGCTTGGACTTGGGTCGGGAATGGACTGATATGACCGATTTGCCTTTTGTCTTTGCCTTTTGGGCCGGCCGCCAGCAGGCGCTCACACCCGTCCAAGTCCAACAATTGCAGTGGGCCAAAGATCAGGGGTTGTGCCAAGTGCCGTCCATAGCCGCAGCGTACAGCCGAGAATGCGGTGGCTCGCCCGAGTTCTACGAGCGCTACCTGACCCACCACATCCGCTTTGATTTGGACGAGGCCGCTCAGGCCGGTTTGCAGTTATTCTACCAACTGGCTCATCGCCACGGCCTGATCGACGCGGTCCCTCCGCTGCGCTTTTATCCAGCGGCCTGACCCAGGCCGCCCTTGTCAAGGAAGGTCGAGATGGCTCCCTTGCAGGCCATTGCGGTGTACGGCCGCATGATCAAATTCTCCCACAGCGTCTTTGCCCTGCCTTTTGCCTTTAGCGGTGCTTTGCTGGCCGCGATGCACGCTGGCATCACCCCGGCTCAGATCGGCTGGATCGCGCTGGCGATGGTGGGGGCGCGCAGCGCGGCGATGGGTTTCAATCGCCTCGTTGACCGCCATCTCGACGCGACCAATCCCCGCACTCAAAACCGCGAACTACCGCGAGGTGTGGTCTCGCCTCAAGCCGTGGGGTTGTTCGTGGTTTTGTCGGCCTTGGTTTTGGTCTTGGCGGCACATCAGCTCAATTCTTTGTGCTTTTATCTGTCGCCGCTGGTTTTGGCCGTGCTCTTGTTCTACTCGCTGACCAAGCGCTTCACTTGGGCCTCTCACTTAGTTCTAGGGTTGAGTTTGGGCGGGGCGCCGCTGGGCGCTTGGATTGCGGTCACCGGCGGCTTTGACCTCATCCCGCTGCCGCTCTGCTTGGGGGTGCTGGTTTGGGTCGCCGGCTTTGACATCATCTACGCCTGCCAGGACCACGCCTTTGACGTCCGGGCCGGACTCCATTCCATCCCGGTCCGCTTTGGCATTGCCCGCGCCCTGTACATTGCCCGCGCCTTACACCTATTGTTTGTGGTGCTACTGATCCTCGTGGGCCGTGCGGCTGGCTTGAGTCTTTTATACTGGTTGGGGGTCGTAGTGGTAGCTGGCTTGTTGGTGTACGAGCACCGGCTGGTGCGGGCCGACGACTTGTCTCGCCTGAGCACGGCCTTTATGACGGTCAACAGTACGGTCAGCCTGATCTACTTTGCCGCGATCTTGGCCGATCTACTCGTCTTTGGCGAGGGGGAATTGCTGCGCTTTTGACGAAGAATCCCGGCTGCGAGTTGCATGGGAACTAGACAATCACTAAGTAATTGAAAGTCTGCTCACCTCTTTCCCTATCCAACAGGGCAGAATACGAACACATCCTGTTGAATGCGGGCATGGCCCACATCGGCGGGGCGGACAGAGCCACGCGGATCCAGCAACTGAGCATTTACGGTCAGCGAGATTTCAGGCTGCCTGTGCAATCCGCCAACCCAAACAACGGCGATTTTGAGTTGGTAACTTGGCCCGTTGTGCTTGAACGCACAGGCTGATACTAGGTCAACATGAGCGGGGCAATCGCAATGCCAGATTTTACAGAACAAGAGTTGCTGCAAATCATCGCAAGCGGCGAAGCTGACCGCGTCGAGTTCAAGGAGTCTTTGGCTGGTGTCGCCGCCACTATAATCCGGGAAGCTATCTGTGCTTTTGCCAATGATTTGGCCGAGCACGAAAAACCCGGCCTCATCTTCGTTGGTGTAAAGGACGATGGAACGATAGGCACTCTAGCGGTTACAGATCAGTTGCTCCAGCAGTTGGCCGATATGAAAACCGACGGCAATATCGTACCTCCACCCTCGCTGACGGTGGAGAAGCGTAGGCTGCAAGGCAAGGAAGTTGCAGTGATCACAGTGCAACCCTCCAACTCGCCGCCGGTTCGCTTCAAGGGTGCTATCCATGTCCGCATTGGCCCTCGCCGTGGCATCGCTACATCTCAGGACGAAAGGACTCTCAACGAAAAGCGGCGATACGGAAATCGCCCTTTTGACCTTCAACCGATCCCGACCGCCGGCTTGTCCGACCTCAATCTGACCCAGTTTGAGAACGAATACTTAACCGCAGCATTTTCGGATGAGGTACTAGCAGCAAACGACCGCAGCCTGAATGAGCAACTGGCAGCGACAAAAATGATCGTCGCCGCCGACCAGCCCACCGCGACCGTGCTGGGCATACTCACGATCGGCAAAAACCCGCAGGATTTTCTGCCAGGTGCTTATGTGCAATTCCTCAGAATCGATGGCAATGGATACGCTGATGAGATAATCGATGCCCAAGAGATACGCGGTGCCATCCCGGAACTCCTGCGCCAGCTCAAAGAAAAACTGACGGCCCACAATCGCATCGCTGTGGATATTACAACAAGCTACATTGAACAACGAACAGAGCTGTACCCCCTAGAAGCATTGCACCAGATCACCCACAACGCAGTGATGCACAGGACTTACGAGGCAACCAATGCGCCCGTTCATGTCTATTGGTTCAATGACCGCATTGAGGTTTTGAGCCCCGGCGGCGCATTTGGGGCGGTGACAATCGAGAGCTTTGGAGAGCCGGGGTTAGTCGATTATCGCAATCCAAATCTTGCGGACGCGATGAGAACTCTCGGATTTGTTCAGCGTTTTGGCGTAGGAATACCAATAGCCAAGAATCAGTTGGCGGAGGCGGGACATCCAGAACCTGAATTTGATATTTCCAATAATTTTGCGCGGGTAACAGTAAAGGCAAGGGGAGCATAACGATGACCGTTCCCGTCTTGACTTTCTTCAACAACAAGGGGGGGATTGGCAAGACCTCGCTTGTCTATCATCTGGCGTGGATGCTGTCCGACAGTGGTTATCGAGTGCTGGCCTGCGATCTCGATCCACAGGCGAATCTCACCGCTGCATTTCTAAATGAAGATCAGTTGGAAATGCTGTGGGATGAAGACAACGAGGCATCCGCTAAGACCATACTGCAATGCGTCCGACCTCTGACGAAAGTTGGCGATATCAAAGACCCGACGCTCGTCGAAATCACATCTACGCTTATATCTAGACTGTGCCTGATTCCGGGAGACTTGGCGCTGGCCGGATTTGAAGATACTCTGTCATCAGAATGGCCTAACGCATTGGGTTCTAGCGAGCTGTACCGCCCCTTCCGCATTTTAACTGCCTTCTCGACCGTCATGCAGTCTGGGGCCGCACAGATGGACGCCTCAATCATCTTGGCCGACGTTGGCCCCAATCTTGGTGCGATTAATCGCTCCGCGCTGATTGCCACTGATTACATCGTCGTTCCGCTGGGTGCCGACTTGTTTTCGCTCCAAGGTCTGCGCAATCTCGGCCCGACGCTGAATCGGTGGCGACAAGACTGGCAGCGGCGAAGGGACCACTGGGCGCAACCGGACTTTCCACTGCCGGATGGGGCCATGCAACCCGTCGGCTATGTAGTGCAACAGCACGGCGTCCGTCTGAACCGCCCCGTCAGGGCGTATGACAAATGGGTCAATAGAATGCCGGAAGAATACGCCCGCAACCTGTGCGATGATAACGAAGGACCGTACCCCGAGACACCGACACAGGATGAGGAACACGCCCTTGCCACCGTCAAGCACTACCGGAGCTTGGTGCCGATGGCTCAGGAAGCACGCAAGCCTATTTTCCACCTCACCACGGCCGATGGTGCCATTGGCAGCCATGCCGCCGCGGCAAAAGACGCACACCGGGATTTTAGGGATTTGGCAAAGAAGATCATACAGAGAATCAATCTCGGGGATCCGTGATCTGCCCGAACGGTGATACGGGGGAATAGGCAACTAATGATGAACGCCTTAACGGAAGCTATCAAAAGTGACCCAATATGAGCACATTTTGGACAACCGCGCCCGCAAGGTCGTCGATTATCTGCGGCAGCACCTGTCCTCCGCCGAGGTATTTCGCCTCGTTTCGGCGTATTTCACTATTTACGGGTACGAGGCCCTGCAAAGCGAATTGCGCGGCGTTGAGGACGTGCGCTTCCTCTTTGGCGATCCGGCATCGGTTGGCGAGTTGGACCCCGGCGAGAAAGCGCAAAAAGCCTTCAACCTGACCGAAGACGGGCTATCTCCTCAATACACCTTGCGACAGAAATACCTCGCCAATCAATGCGCTGAATGGGTAGACGACAAAGGCGTCAAAATTCGCTCTATTGGCCAATCCAACTTTCTGCACGGCAAGATGTATCTCACCGAATCAGCCAATGGCGGCACAGCGGTGGTCGGCAGCTCTAACTTCACTCGCGGCGGCTTAGGCAGCGGGACGAGTGCCAACGTGGAAATCAACTTGGCAACCCAAAACGCAGCTACTTGTACCGAACTGCAACAATGGTTTGACGATCTGTGGGCGGACAAGACGTTGACCAAGGATGTCAAAAAAGACGTGCTGGACGCGCTGGCGCGGATAGGCAGAGAATACGCGCCGGAGTTGATCTATTATAAAACGCTCTACGAGTTGTTCCAGGAGGACATCGAAGCGAGGAAAGCCGGCGAAAGCCACCTAAAAGATACGCACCTATACGATACCGCAATCTGGAATGCGCTGTACGACTTCCAAAAAGACGGTGCCAAAAGCGCGATCGCCCGCCTGTTGGGGCACAACGGCTGTATCTTGGCCGACAGCGTCGGCTTGGGAAAGACCTACACAGCGTTGGCAGTGATCAAGTTCTTTGAATTGCGCAACGAGCGGGTGCTGGTGTTGTGCCCCAAAAAGCTGCGCGAAAATTGGGCACTGTATCCAGCCGATAATGCCCAAACTGGCAATCCCTTCTTAGACGATCGCTTCGGCTACGCGCTGCTATCGCACACTGACTTGTCCCGCGACACGGGCAGGGCCGGCGATATTGATCTGGCAAACTTCAACTGGCGCAATTTTGACATGGTGGTCATCGACGAATCGCACAATTTCCGCAATGACTCCAAGCCTCGCTCCGACGACGACGGCAGGATTCGCCACAGCCGCTACTCGCGGTTGTTGGAAGAAGTCATCAAAGCCGGTACCCAAACCAAGGTGCTGATGCTTTCGGCGACGCCGGTCAACACCTCGCTTATTGACTTAGTTGAATTCGACAGGTAGTTGTCTTAGGCGGCCTTTGTGTAGGTTCGTTTTTGGTTATGTTCAATCTGTTTTCGCGCACACTCCCAAGCAAAATTTCGCTTGAGGGTAAACGCACTCCACGGTCCTTGGTGGGGAATATCCCGCTGCCGAAAATGGATCAAAACCAAGTAGGCCATAACGGACAACGCGACGGAGCGTTCGACTCGTTGGGTCTGCTTGGTCACCTGGGCTTGTCCTAATCCGGTGGCCCCTTTCAATTCTTTGATGAGCAGTTCCACGTGCCAGCGGCGGGTATACAACACGACGAGTTGGCCTGCGGTCACGTCCGGTAGATTGGTCACCAGGATTTTGGTTTGTTTCGGCGAATCGTTGCGCCGTTTCTTGCTCAAGACCAACGTGACATCTCCGATGTGTCGCAGGCGTTTACGACCGCGGTAGACCCAATAGACCCGCCGACGGGAGCCGTGCGGACGAAACCAGATTTTTCGATAACAGGTATGGCGCGTATGATGGACCCAATCTTTGAGCGTATGGCCGTCTTCAAACTTCCAGGTGCGGGGCAGACTCATGACGAAAAAGAAGCCTCGTTGCTGGATCAAGTGCAGCGTTTCTTTAGCGGGAAACCCGGCATCGGCGACCACGATCACTTGCTGGGCCCAAGCCGGTGGTACCAAGGCGGTCAGCATCTGACGAAACAACACATTGGGCTTCTGATAGGCCGGGTCTTCTTTACGCCGAACCAACTCGAAATCGATAGGGATTCGATAATTGCCCCACTGCAGCATGACCAGGATCACTTCAAACCCCCACAGAAAGGGACTATAGCCATCGGCGCGGGCTTTGCGCACCAACGGATGTTTCTTGGCCACCTTGGCTTTGTAGGTCCCGTCGACGATCACCAACACCCGACCGTCTTCCGCCGGTGGCAGCCCGGCGATCACCGCATCAACCAAGTACCCCAACAGCAACCGCCAACTCCAGTAGGTCGCACTCAGCAAGCGACGTAAGTGCCATTCCGCTATATGGTTAGGCCCCAAGCGGGCTAAACCACACAGCGTCGCTTTATCTTGATAGATTAACAACAGCGTCATACTCCAACAGAACACCAGATGATGGCGATGACGAAAAAAATGTTGAGTCCCACGCAAAAAATAACGAAGGTTCACAGGCAAGCGAGTCAGGTTCAGCATCGGAGTTTCCCTGGGGTAGATGATCCATGGCGGTGAATCAAGCTATCCCAAAATAGGGAGACTCCGATGCCTGTTCGAGCCTAAATATCAACCTACCTGTCGAATTCAAGTGACTTACGCAATCAGATTTACCTGATGACCGAAAAGCGCGAGGACGTGTTCCGGGAAAATCTGGGCATCGGCCATATCGGCGCTCTGCTGAGGCAGGCGCAAAAGGAGTTTAAGGCATGGGAGACCAAAGCCGACAAGAGCGGCAAAAAAGACAAGTCAAAGTTGTTGGAGACGTTGGGCGCTGATTTTTTTAAGCTGCTGGGCGGCGTTTCCATTGCTCGCTCGCGGCGTCAGATCAAGCAGTTCTACGCCGAGGAGATGGACAGAATCGGCCAATTCCCCACGCGGCACCAGCCGAAAAATCGCTACCCGCTGACAGATTTAGAGGACGAACTTTCATATAAAAGTTTATCCGAGCAAATCGAGCGGTTCGCCCTATCCATCTACCGGCCATCAAGCTACGTTACTAGCGCTGAGGCCAAGAAACGGTTGGCGGAGGAAAAAAAGCAACTACGGTTTAATCAGGCAGACCGCGAGCATTTCCTCATCGGTATGATACGGGTCAACTTCCTGAAACGCCTAGAAAGTTCGGCCCATTCCCTGACGGAAACGCTCGGGCGCACTATCGGCAAAATTAAAGACCTACTAGAAAAAATAGACCGCTATGAGCAGAACCTGCTGTTGGACGAGCGAGCGGACATCCTCCCGGATGACGATGACGACGACGAGGAATTTCAGATCAATCGGGCACGCACCCCTTACCATCTGCGCGAGTTGGATTTGCCCCGTTGGAAAAAGGACTTGCTGAAGGATAAGAAGACCTTGGAAGCAGTCTATGAACGGGTCAGTATTATCACGCCGGAGCGGGACGGTAAGCTGCGAGAGATCAAGGCGCACATTCGAGACAAAGCACAACACCCGACGACCAACAAGGACGGCCAGATCAACCGCAAGCTGCTGGTGTTCTCCACCTTCAAAGACACCGTGGAGTACCTGTACGAGAACTTGGCTGACTTGGCGAACGAATTGGGGTTGAACATGGCAATGGTCTCTGGGGATGTAACGCGCACCACTTCCGGTGCCAACAACTTCAACGCCATTCTGACCAACTTCGCGCCGAGAGCACACGGGCAAACCAATAGCACTAACGAAATCGACCTGCTGATTGCTACCGATTGCATCTCAGAGGGGCAGAATCTTCAAGATTGCGATACCGTGCTCAACTACGACATCCACTGGAATCCGGTGCGTATTATCCAGCGCTTCGGGCGCATAGACCGCATCGGCAGCCGCAACCAGTCGGTGCGGATGATTAACTATTGGCCCACCAAGGACATGGAGGTATATCTGCGCCTGCAAAGCCGCGTACAAGCACGCATGGCCTTGGCGGACGCCACGGCCAGCGGAGGCGACGATCCGTTGAATGAAGACCCGCCTGAGCAGATCCAGATGGAGCTGAACTTCCGCGACGAGCAACTAAAGAAAATGCGCGAAGAGGTGCTGGACTTGGACGAGCTGTCCGATGGCGTCGTTATGAGCGACTTTACGCTCGATTACTTTTTTACCCAATTGTTGCGGTATTTGGAGGAAAACAAGGCGGAACTGGAAGCAATGCCCTATGGGGCCTACGCAGTAACCGACGGGAAAGGCGACACCGCACAGCCGGGCGTGATATTTTTCCTGCGCCAGCGCAACGCCAGTACTGACAAAAGAGAAAAAAGGGCCAGCCCGATTCATCCGTACTGTGCGGTATATATCCGCGACAACGGCGATATCCGCTACGGTTGTGCCAATGCCCGGCAGGTGCTGGAGCTGTTTGAATCGGCGTCCCTCGGTAAGACCGAACCGCTGAAAAGGCTATGCGACCAGTTTGACAGCGAGACCCAAAACGGCCAGGACATGGCCCGTTACGACAAACTGTTGAACACCGTGATTGACCACATCGGCGGGGCGGACAGAGCCACGCAAATACGGCAACTGAGTATTCACGGCCAGCGCGACTTCAGACTGCCGGCTAAATCCTCAAAACCGAGTAATGCTGATTTTGAGCTAATAACTTGGCTGATTATCGCAGAGGCATGAGCATGGCCGACATCCGAGAAGACATTCAAGCCGCTTTAGCGGCCATGCCCTACAGCGATTTTCTGGCTGTGACTAAAGACCTACTGGAAGTCCTCGGCTATCAGAGTGACCGCACAGAAGAACTTCCAGACACCGTGGATGGTTTTATCCACGAATTCCCTGCACAAAAACCAAATACCAAGACTGAGCAGGCATTTCGCCAGCACGTCCAATCTGTGCGGATCGTCTTTCAAATAACGAATGATGAAATCGCCTCAGCCAATCAGCAGACACTTGGGCTTGAGGCTGCTTCCTTTGAGGAAGGACGGCAGCAGAGCCTTATCTTCCTCGCCGTGGAACTGAAGGAGGACAACTACCCTCAAGGGATATATGACGAATTTACACGGGAGATCGATAAGCGGATAATCGTGCCAACCGTGGTCTTCTTCCGCGCTGGAGCACGCTTGGCCGTCGCTGTTATCAGTCGCCGTCCGAACAAGCTCGATGATAGTCGTGACGTGCTGAAGCGTGTTACGTCGTTGAGCAAGGATATTCCTCTAGAGAATCCGCGCCGTGCCGATCTCGACGTTCTGTCCGAGCTGTCGCTATCGGAGTGCGCCAAGTGGATGAGTTCCAATGCCAAGCCGCACAACTGCGAAGGTTTGCTGGCCGCTTGGCTTGCCAAGCTGGACACCGTAGAGCGCAACCAGGAGTTCTACCGATATACGTTCGACTGGTTTGAACGGGCGGTGTTTGAGGAGAAATTCCCGGAAGGGGAGGAGCAAACTCTACGACTTTACTTCTACGATATCGCCGAGTCCACACCTCTTCCGAGGGAGCGCGAAGCAGAACTGGCCGACCGCATCAAAAATGGCGACATGTGCGCCCGCGACGAAATGATCCAGGCGAATTTGCGCTTTGTCATTAACGAGGCCAAGAAATACCAAAATCGTGGTCTGTCCCTCTCTGACTTGATTAGCGCCGGCAATATCGGACTGATTACGGCGGCTGATCGCTTCGATGGGACAAAGGGGCACAAATTCATTACCTATGCGGTTTGGTGGATTCGCCAGTCCATTCTCTAAACGCTTGACGAGCATGTACGCATCGTGCGACTCCCCCTCAACAAAATCAGCTTGCTCAGGGATATTTCCAAAGCCTCGCGCAAACTGAATCAGGACCGGGCTAGTGAGCCAGATATGGAAGAAATCTCCGCCGAACTTGATGTTCCGGCCAAAGAGATCATAGAGACGACCCTTAGCGCCCGCACCGTATGTTCGCTTGACGAACCCTTCTTCGACGACGAAATCAGCTTGCGCGACATCTTGGTCGATGAGGCGATGGCTCCCCCTGACGCCGACATCTTGCGCGAATCGGCGCTAATACAGTTAGAGGCAGTTCTAGGGCTCCTAGAAGAACGCGAATCGCGCATTATCAGGCTCTATTTTGGCCTCAATGGCAACAAGGCCCTGACGCTTGAGGAAATTGGCGACATGATGAATCTAACGCGCGAGCGCATTCGCCAGCTCAAGGAGCGGGCACTCAGCAAGCTACGCCATCGGATATTTTACCAAGCGCTGAAGACGCTGATCACATAGCCTATTAAGACAAACTGTTGAATGCTGCAATTGGCGAGTGACTTTCCGATTCGAGGATAGCCATGCGGCTGAGATGAATTATATAGTTTACTTATTGATGGGAGCGGAAATATGGCAGTGTATAATTCTCTGGAGCAGGTCCAATGAGCAGCGTTTCTCAAACAAAGGAACAGATTCTATCGGCTCTGAAGGACATACCCGCCAGAGATTTCCTAGCGGCGGCTAAAGACCTACTGGAAGTCCTCGGATACCAAAGTGACCGCACACAGGAACTTTCAGGCAGCGTGGATGACTTTATCCAGGAATTCCCTGCGTATAGCCAAAATACCCAGACGAGGCAGGCATTCCGCAAGCATGTCCGATCCGTACGGATCATCTTTCAGGTGACAAGTGATGAAATCGCCTCAGTCGATCAGCCGACGCTTGGGTTTGAAGCCGATTCCTTCGACAAGGGACAGCAACAGAGCTTTATCTTCTTTGCCGTGGGACTCAAGGAGACGACCTACACTCGCGGCCAGTACGCGCAGTTCACCCGGGAGATCAACAAGCGCCTGAGCCAACCAACCGTCGTTCTGTTCAGAACCGCCGACCATCGGCTCACCCTGTCCTTTGTCCATCGCCGCGAGCACAGGCGCGATCCAGGGCGCGATGTGCTGGGCCATGTGTCGCTGGTACGGGAGATTGACCCGGCTGATCCCCACCGTGCCCATCTGGACATTTTGGCCGAACTATCGCTGGCCGAGTGTTCGGAATGGATAGACATCCATAACAAGTCACACAATTTTGACGGATTGCTGGCTGCTTGGTTGGATAAACTGGACACCGAGGAACTCAACCGGCGGTTCTACGGCGAGCTATTCGACTGGTTCAAGAAGGCAGTAGAGGAAGCGAAGTTCCCCTCGACCGTGTCGGCGGAACAGCAGGTCATCCGGTTGATCACCCGCATCCTGTTCGTCTGGTTCATTAAGGAAAAGGGACTGGTCCGAGAGGAGTGGTTCGTTCGCGCCGAAATGGAAGAGTTGCTGAACGACTTCGGCGGCTCCGACTACTACCGCGCCGTTTTGCAGAATCTCTTCTTCGCGACTCTCAACACCGAGATAGGCGCACGTGGCTTCAGCACCCGGACCGAGCCTAGCCACCGGGTCTTTTCACGTTTCCGTTACCAATCACTCATCCGGGATACGGAGCGCTTCGAAGACCTGATGAAGCAGACTCCGTTCATCAACGGCGGCCTGTTCGACTGCCTAGACGATGAAGAATCAAGAAGCGCCGGGGGCAGACGCGTCGACATGTTCAGCGATCCGGACCCAAACGATGGTCCCCGGGCGGCAGAAGCGCGCCGCGATGCTTGGCGGGAACTGAACGTCCCTGACGCCCTGTTCTTCGACGAAGATCAGGGTCTGTTTCCTCTACTCAATCACTACAAGTTCACGGTGGAGGAAAACACGCCCATAGAGCAGGAAGTCGCCCTAGACCCGGAATTGCTCGGCAAGGTCTTTGAAAATTTGCTGGCGGCCTACAACCCAGAGACCCGCGAGACGGCGCGCAAGCAAACCGGCTCCTACTACACGCCCCGCGCTGTGGTGGACTACATGGTGGAGGAGGCGTTGGTGGCGACGCTGGCGGAAACAGCGCAGCCCGACGATGGCGACGCGGCGTACTGGCAAGAGCGGTTGCGCTATTTGCTGGATTATGAAGACGCATTCGACGACGCCAATGAACTTTTTGAAGAGGCCGAAGCCGAGGGCATTGTACAGGCGATTGCGGAGATCAAGGTGCTGGACCCGGCGGTCGGTTCCGGTGCGTTTCCAATGGGCATACTGCACAAGCTGACCTTGGCGTTGCAGCGGATTGACCCCGACAACCAGCGTTGGCAAGCACTGCAAAAGGAACGGGCCAGACAACGAGCGGACGAGGCGTTTGAAACCAAAGATCAGCAAGAGCGCGATGCCGAGTTGCTGGAGATCAGCGAGACCTTTGAGCGGTATTCGGGCGACTTTGGGCGCAAGCTCTACCTGATCCAGAACAGCATCTTTGGCGTAGATATTCAGCCGGTGGCTTGCCAAATCGCCAAACTGCGCTTTTTCATTTCGCTGGCGATTGAACAAGAAGCCGACGAGACGGCGGAGAACTTCGGCATCAAGCCGCTGCCGAATCTGGAGACGCGGTTTGTGGCGGCGAATACGCTGTTGAGTCTTGGTCAGCGCATGTTGAGCAGCGAAAAAGTGCAAGGGCTAGAGCGCGAATTGCACGCGAACCGGGAGCGACACTTTCATGCTGCCAACCGCCAAGCAAAACTGAAATGCCTCAATGAGGACCGTCGGCTACGAGGCGAGTTGGCGCAGGAATTGACCCAACTTGGTATGCCTACTGCCGCCGCTAACCAAGTTGCCCAATGGGATCCCTACGATCAGAATGCCGGTGCCGATTGGTTCGATACAGAGTATATGTTTGGGGTCGCCGACGGGTTTGACGTGGTGATTGGGAATCCGCCATACATTCAATTGCAGAAGAACGGCGGCGAACTGGGCAAGCTCTACAAGGATACTGGCTACGCCACTTTCGCCCGCACCGGCGACATTTACCAGCTTTTCTACGAGCGCGGCTGTCGGCTGCTGAGACCGGCTCAAGGCTTGCTGGCTTACATCACTTCCAATAGCTGGCTCAAGGCGGAATACGGCAAAGCCTTGCGTCGCTACCTCTCCGAGCGGCATACGCCGCTGCGCTTGCTGGAAATGGGCAAGGATGTTTTTGAAAACGCCATCGTTGACACCAGCGTCCTGATAGTGCGCGAGGGTAGTAGCAACGCCACATGTGATGCCGTTGATATGGACAAACTGGACGCCACAGACTTCCCGCCTGATGCAAGTCTGTGGGGACAAACACGCCCGGACGGCGAAAAACCGTGGAGTATCTTGTCGCACGCCGAACACAGCATTATGGATAAGGTGAAGGTGAAAGGGACGCCGCTGAAAAATTGGGAGGTGAAAATCAACTATGGAATCAAGACAGGCTACAATGAAGCCTTTATTATTGGCGATGTGGCCCGGCAAGCGTTGATTGCCGAAGATTCAAAGTCTGCTGAAATCATCAAGCCCATCCTGCGTGGGCGGGATATTCAGCGTTACCGGGCAAAATGGGCGGGCTTGTGGCTGATTGACACGCATAACGGCTACGGCAATGTTCCCGCTGCCAACATTGACAACTATCCGGCGATCAAAAGCCATCTGGACGGGTTCTATCCGAGACTGGAAAAACGGCAGGACAAAGGCAGGACGTCGTATAATCTCCGTAATTGTGCCTACCACGCAGAGTTTGCCAAAGAAAAGTTGTTCTGGATGGACCTGACGGAGCAAGGGCGATTTGCGTATGACGAGGGTGAAATGTTCTGCGTCAACACTGTTTATATGGTGTCCGGGCAGTCAATCAAATTTCTATGCGCCATACTCAACTCTAACCTGATAAACTGGTTTATGAGGAACACAGCCGTTACTTCTGGAATGGGCGTAACCCGGTGGTTTAGTATTTCAGTGGAAACCATCCCCATCCCCAAAATCCTCGCCGCAGAGCAACGCCCGTTCATCCGCTTGGTGGACAGTATCTTGTCGGCGAAAGCGGACGATCCGGCGATGGACACTGGCAAGCAGGAAGCGGAGATAGACCGGCTGGTGTATGCGCTGTATGGACTGACAGAGGAAGAAATCTCGACGGTGGAAGGGAAACCATGAGTATCACTATCTCAAAACTGACGTCTGCTGACCTTGTCGCAGTAGACAAGTTGATGAAGTGGAATCGTAGGACGCTAGGCTTTCTTCCCAGAGAAGCCCTTCGTGATTATCTCGAAAAGGGCGGTGTTTGGGGGGCCAAGAACGGCGACGACCAACTGATAGGTTATCTTCTCTACGGAATCAATCGAAACTATTTTCGTATTTTTCAGCTTTGCGTGTTGGAACAATATCAAGGCCGAGGTGTCGTGAGGCGACTTGTTAACACTTTAAAGACGTCTGCCACTACTCAGAAGGTCATAAAACTTCATTGCCGACGTGATTTTGCAGCGCATCACATGTGGCCGAAATTGGGCTTCGTACCTATCAATGAAAAACCTGGCCGTTCCGCAGCTAGACACACCTTGACGCTTTGGTGCCTTACTCTGGCACCATATGACCAGTTAGAACTTTTTCAGACAAAAACATCAGATGAGGCTATTGATATCGTCATTGATGCCCAGATATTCTTCCATTTTGATCGGTCGGATAGTGATGCAACAAAGCTATCCAAAGCCTTGCTGTCCGATTTCTTAATAGGTTCCCTCAATCTTTGTATCACCGATGAACTGTTTGTCGAAATAGATCGGCATAGCGATTCTAGTCAGCGCGAAAAATCCCGAAACAGAGCCTATGGATTTCCAAAAATCATACACGACGCACAATTGGCTGAACACTTTGAGGGGCACCTGAAGAAAATTCTTCCCAATCGTACGCCACGCGAAAAATCCGATATTCGCCACTTGGCTAGGACGGCTGCATCTGACGTTAATTTTTTTGTTACTCGAGATCAGCGTCTCTTACAAAAAGCGGATGCAATTGAGGATATGACGAGAATCCAAGTGTTATCCCCGACCGAGTTGATTATTCAATTTCACGAGCTCTCCGAAAGACAATCTTATATGCCAGCCCGCGTGTCGGGCCTCAGCCTTGAATGGCGTCGCTTGACCTCCGATGATATCCCATCTTTTCCGTTTATCTCCTTTCTAGACCAAGGGGAAAGACTAGGTAAATTTCGGGAAAGGGTGAATAATTTCCTTGCAAGTCCTAAGCAGTATGAGTGTGAGCTTCTATGGTCAGGTCGAGAGATATGCGCGATTCGGATTCTTGAAAACAATAGTGGTAACGCACTTACTGTACATTTGGGAAGGGTAGTGTCATCTAATGATCGATTGTTATTCGAGCATTTTTTGATCGCGGATACCGTTTACAAAGCTGTGAAAGAGAACATTGACATAGTGAAATTCGATAGAACAGCTATCGTCACCAGATTGGTGGCGGACCTCTTAGAGGTGGGTTTTACAAAGTATAATGACAGTTTCGTGAAATTTTGCTTTTCTCGTTGCCTTAAACATAGAGAGGTATTAGGTGAAATTTCTAGGCTATCTCCTGAATCGTCGAGTAATTATCAGAGTATGTCGCCTCTAGATATTGAACGGCATTGCTCACCTTTGGGCTTGGCAGCGGACCAAGATCATTTTTTAATACCAATCCGTCCAGGCTATGCTATCAGCCTCTTTGATAGATACCAATCAGCCAACGATCTCTTTGGAGGTAAAAAGAGTGTATTGTTGCGTTGGGATAACGTGTATTATCGAAGTAGTAAAACTTGTCATAGAATGCTCAAACCTCCTGCCCGAATTCTGTGGTACGTCAGCGGAGATATAAAAAAAATAATAGCTATATCCCATCTTGACACTGTTGAGATAGACACCCCAAAAGTGCTTTTCGGAAAATTCAAAAAATTTGGGATACTGGAATGGAAAGATATTTATGACCTATGTGATGGTGATCTATCAAAAGAAATTATGGCACTAAAATTTTCACATACTTTCCTTTTTAGAAAACCGATTTCGTTGGATGAACTACGAGGTGTCTTTAAGGAAGATAGAGTTGGGCTAACACTGCAATCTCCTTCCAAAGTGCCAATGAAAACATTCCAGAAACTATTTCGGTTGGGATTCCCAGATTAGTCATGAACGCGACAATGGCACCTTTACTTTTTTCTTTTAAACCCTGCTATGCAGACTTGGTTTTTGAAAAACTCAAAGAGGCTGAACTAAGGAGACGTATCACTCCTTATATAGAAAACCGCGACGTGTTTATCTACGTCTCAAGCCCAGTCAGGCAACTCCGTGGCGGTTTTCGCGTTGGACAAGTGTGGAGTGGATCACCCGAGGAAGTCTGGAACAATGTGTCTGAATTTGTGGGTATAGATAAACGAGATTTCGATGCTTACTATGAGGGACGGACCATTGCTTATGCTTTGGAAATCACAGAGGTCTGGGAATACAAGAATCCGATTGATCTGAACACGCTAAGGAAACAATTCCCGAATTTCGTCGTCCCTCAGTCTTGGCGATACGTTAGGCCTGAAGAACAGCGATTCTTCAATAATAAACGGGATCATAAATTACGAGATGTAAGTAGACTGCCCGGTTAGCTGGTACTCACCGGTGTAGATTGTTGAATTTCCTCCAAACCTAAAGCCTTCTCAAAATGAACTCGTTCCGCAACAACCGCCTACGCGACCACGAAACACCTCTGAGCACGGTGTGGCTGCTCAACGATATCGCCGAGTCGAGGGGCAAACAGGAGCTATTCACACGCCAGTCGCCGCAAGCCCTCAAAGCGCTCCGCGACACGGCTGTCATTCAGAGCGCTGAATCCTCCAACCGCATTGAAGGTGTAACGGTCGCCCAAGCCCGCCTTTACCCGCTGGTGCTCGGCCAAGCGAAACCTCGTGACCGCTCCGAGCAGGAGATTCAGGACTATCGCCGCGCCTTGAACGAGATTCACTCCGATTACGCCGCTCTTTCTATCACACCAGACACCTTGCAACGCCTACATGCCCTTTGCCAGTCCGCCAGCGGCGACGAATTCAAACGAGTCGATAACGACATCGTGGAATTCTTGCCCGGACAGGCCCCGGTGGTTCGGTTCCGCTGCGTGAAGGTTGCGGAGACCCCGGCGGCTGTAGAAGAACTCTGCCAGCATTATCAGCACGGCCTCGACCAGGAGAATATCCCGCCGCTCATCGCCATCGCCGCCCTCGTCTTGGATTTCCTTTGCATCCACCCTTTCCGGGACGGCAACGGCCGCGTGTCCCGGCTGCTCACCCTGTTGGCGCTCTACCAGCACGGCTACGAGGTCGGTCGCTACATCAGCTTGGAACGCCTCATTGAGGAATCCCGGGAGGACTACTACGAATGCCTCCGGCTCAGTTCACAGCGCTGGCACGACGGCAAACACGAACTGACGCCTTGGTTCAACTTCCTCTTTGCGATCATCCGCCGTGCTTACGTCGAATTGGAGGAACGCGCTGGTCAGATCAAGGCCCCACGGGGTGCCAAGTCTGAGCGGGTGCTCGCCGCCATCCGCGCCCAACCGGGCGAATTCCGCCTGAGCGACCTAGAACACGCCTGCCCCGGCGTCGGCCGCGAATGGATTCGCACCCTCTTAGCGGAGCTAAAGAAATCCGGTGATGTAGCTTGCAGCGGCCGAGGCCCGGGTGCGCGCTGGCGTTTTCTCGGGAATAAGGGTAGTAACGCTTGAATAAGGGTATTAATGAGGGTATTTACTGAAATGATGGGCAAAGGGCGAGAAGGCCGCAGATAGGACGAACGAATGATGAGCAGCAATATCCGCGATAAAATCCGTGCCGAGTTGTCCGCCTTGTTATAGTAATAGTAGATTATCACTGACCGTCGGCCTCCTGACCTGTCCTTGCTCCCGCCGACTCATTCACCTTGAACTAACAGAATCCATGACCACTTTGTTCGTCACCGGCGGTGCCGGTTTCATCGGCTCCAATTTCATTCGCTACTGGCTATCGACCTATCCCGACGACCGCATTGTCAACTACGATCTGCTCACCTACGCCGGCAACTTGGCCAGCCTCAAGGACGTGGAAGCAAGCTATGGCGACCGCTATACCTTTGTCCGCGGCGATATTCAGAATGCCGATCTGACCCGTCACCTATTCGAGATCCACCGCCCCGACTACGTGGTCAACTTTGCCGCGGAATCGCACAACAGCCTGGCCATTGTCAATCCCTCGGCCTTTTTCCAGACCAATGTAGTGGGGACGCAAAAGCTGTTGCAGGCCGCGGCCGATGCCCAAGTGCCGCGCTTCCACCACATTTCCACCTGCGAAGTGTACGGCGATCTGGCCCTCGACGCGGACGAGACCTTCAGCGAGGAATCGCCCTATCGGCCGCGCACTCCGTACAACGCGGCCAAGGCTGCGGCCGACTTGGCCGTGCGCGCTTATGGCCACACCTTTGGCTTGCCCGTGACGCTGTCGAACTGCTCCAACAACTTCGGCCCCTATCAATTCCCGGAAAAAGTCATCCCCTTCTTCGTCGTCCGCCTGCTCACCGGCCAGAAGATGCCGCTGTACAAGTCGAGCCAGAACCGCCGCGAATGGCTCCACGTCGATGACCATTGCCGGGCCATCGACCTAGTGCTAAAAAAAGGCGAGATTGGCCATACGTACAACGTTGGCAGCGGCATTGAAAAAGACGTCGAAACCATTGCCGACCTGATCCTCGACGCCTTGGGGCTGGACACCGCGCACAAAACCTACGTGGATGATCGGCCCGGGCACGACCGCCGCTACCTGCTCGATTCGACCAAAATCCGCACCCAACTAGGTTGGGAACCGCAAGTCGATTTCGCCCAGAGCTTCCGCGATACAGTCCACTGGTACCGCGACAACGAAGCTTGGTGGCGTCCTCTGCTAAAGAAAATCCAAGTCCGTGAAGAGGGTTGGTAGGACTGAACTAGAAAGATAACGAGGCAGCATGAGTACTGATTCCTTTGCAGAAATCGTCGGCGAGACCGATGATGCGATTTACCAGATCCGCACCCGCGCTCCCGGCCCGAGTGGCAAGCTGCCGCTGACCATAGAGCAGGTCGTCGAAGCGCCGAGCGGCCACATCTTTGGCTATAGTCAGAACGCGGGGATGGGCTGGAACCCCGACGAGCTGGGCCGGGGTGAGTTCCTCATCGTCAGCACACAGGGCGGCATCCGCGCCCCGGATGGCCGGCCGATCGCGCTGGGCTACCACACCGGCCACTGGGAAATTGGCCTGTTGATGGAGGCCGCGGCCGAGGAAATCCACCGCCGGGGTGGCATCCCCTTTGCCGCCTATTGCTCGGACCCGTGCGATGGCCGCACGCAGGGTACGACCGGCATGTTCGATAGCCTGCCGTACCGCAACGACGCGGCCATGATCCTGCGCCGCTTGATCCGCTCGTTGCCGACGCGGCGAGGCGTGATGGGCGTGGGCACCTGCGACAAGGGATTGCCGGCGGTCCTCATTGCCCTAGCTGGTATGCCGGACCTGCCGGTTATTGTCGTGCCCGGCGGGGTGACCCTACCGCCGGAAGAAGGCGAGGACGCGGGCAAGATCCAGTCGGCGGGTTCACGGCTGGCGCGGGGCGAGATGGACATTGACGACTTTCAGGTGCTGGGCTGCCGCGCCTGTGCCACGCCGGGGGGTGGATGCCAGTTTTTGGGGACTGCGGCCACGGCTCAAGTGGTGGGCGAGGCGCTGGGGCTTTCGCTGCCGCATTCGGCGCTGGCTCCTTCGGGAGAAGCGGTCTGGCGCGATATGGCCGTGCGCTCGGCGCGGGCGCTGATGGCGCTGGAGGCCGCGGACATTCGCTCGCAGGAGTTGGTCACCGATGAGGCGCTGCACAACGCGATGGTCGTCCACGCGGCCTTTGGTGGTTCGACGAACTTGATTCTGCATGTGCCGGCTATTGCCCATGCGGCCGGGCGGAAGCGGCCGGAGGTTGGGGATTGGGACCGGATCAACCGCGAGGTGCCGCGCTTGGTCGATGTGCTGCCCAACGGCCCGGAGTTCCACGTTACCGTGCGCGCCTTTTTGGCCGGCGGAGTGCCCGAGGTCATGTTGCACCTGCGCCGCCTAGGGCTGTTGGAGGAGGGGGTGATGACGGTTACGGGCCGCACGCTGGGCGAAAACCTCGATTGGTGGGAGAGTGCGCCGCGCCGTCACCGCTTCCGCGAGGAACTGCGCAAGCTAGACGGGGTAGATCCAGACGACGTGATTATGGATGCTGATCGCGCCCGCGCCAAGGGCCTGACCAGCACCACCTGCTTCCCGGTCGGCAACATCTCGCCCGAGGGCGCGGTCGTCAAAAGCACGGCCATCGACTCTTCGTTGCTGGACGCGCAGGGGGTCTATCGGCACACGGGGCCGGCAAAGGTTTTTACCACCGAACGCGACACCATCGCCGCGATCAAGGACGGCAAGATCGAGCAGGGCGACGTGCTGGTGATGATTAGCTGCGGGCCGATGGGCACGGGGATGGAGGAAGTGGCGCAGGTTACAATTGCGCTCAAGTACACGGATATTGGCAAGCGCGTGGCGCTGCTTACGGACGCGCGGTTTTCGGGGTTTTCCTCCGGTCCTTGCATTGGGCACATCGGCCCGGAGGCCTTGGCTGGCGGGCCAATCGGCAAGCTGCGGGACGGCGACTTGATCGCCATTGAAATCGACTGCCACAACCTGCGCGGGCGCATCGACTTGGTCGGCTGCGCGGGCGCGGAATTCGGCGCAGAGGAAGGCCAGCGGATGCTTGCCGAGCGCACCTTGCGCCCAGACCTGGCACCCGAAGCGGAGTTGCCCGACGACACTAGGCTGTGGGCGGCGTTGCAAAACGTCGGCGGCGGCACTTGGGGCGGTTGCGTCTATGACGTGGATGCGATTGTCGCCACGCTCGAAGCGGGCCGCGAGGCGCTAAAGGGGGCGTCGTGAGCGGCAAGCAAATCGTCGTCGGCATCACCGGAGCCAGTGGCGCACTCTACGCCGGCCGCCTGCTGCGCGCCCTGCTGATCGGCGGACACCAAGTGCATCTGGTCCTGTCAAAATACGGGCGCTACCTGCTCGTCGAAGAGTTGGGCTTCCGCCCCGACAAGGAGAGCCTACGAGCGTTTATAACGCGGTGCTACGGGGAGGAGACCCAAGCTGGCGAACTGAGCGAGTACAACGCCGGCGACCTATCCGCCCCCATCGCCAGCGGTTCGGTGCCCATCGATGGCATGGTAGTGGTGCCTTGCTCGGCCAAGACGCTGTCGAGCATTGCCCGCGGAGCGTCTGCGAGCCTGATTGAGCGAGCGGCCGATGTCAGCCTCAAGGAGCAGCGACCGCTAGTGCTGGTGGTACGCGAGACCCCGCTCAATCTGATTCAGTTGCGCAACATGACGGCGGCGGCCGAAGCCGGAGCGGTCATTCTGCCAGCCATGCCAGCCTTTTACCAAAAGCCGCAGACCTTTGACGATTTGGGCGATTTTATCGCTGGCCGCATCTGCAACATACTGCGGATCGAACACCAGCTCTTCCCACCTTGGCAGGGGCCTGCGCGATAATCCTACCCTTACATCAGCCGATCCAAATTGGCGCGGAATAACGCGCGCGGCAGCATGCCTTCGAGCAGGCGGCCTTCCTCTCTGGCGATGGCGCGACAGACGGTCCACGGTCCGAAGCGGCAGAAGATTTCGCCTTTGAGGCCCGTGGGTGGGTCGCAGTGGATTGGACGCCCCTCGAACAGGTCCTGTAGTTGGGGCCAGTTCAACTCGACACTGGGACCCTGCATGAGGTGGCCCCACAGGGCGACGGTTTGCTGGCTCAGGTAGTAGTACCCTTTGTGGGGGCGGGCGACCCTCATGCCACTGCGGACGAAGTAAGGCAGATGCTCTTGGAACGCCGGGCCGAGCGCCGGCTGCTGGCATAGGTGGCGGCTGCCAAGGGTGAATATCTGGTCCGAGGGACAGGGTAGGGTACCACTCCACCGGCCTTCGATGGCGTGCCGGGACTCGGCGGCGGTGGGATCGGTCGTCGAGACAGCCCAAGCAGGGGCGTCTTCGGGGCTTGGCGTCGGCGCGCGTTTGGAAAGACGAGCGACAAAAGCCCCTTCGGTGTCGTGGTGGTGGGGCCAGATGCGGACGCAGCGGGCGAACTCGGTCGGGAATTGGGCGGCCAGCGCATCCGGCAGCGGCGGTCCTTCGAACTCTGCGATGGGGAGGATCGCGACGTCTTCTCTATAGCGGCGCAACAGCCCGAGGAGCACTTCTTCGTTTTCCTCCAGCGATAGCGAGCAGGTCGAGTACACTAGCGTGCCGTTAGGGCGCAGCATCTGGTAAGCAGCGCGCAAGAGGCCCTTCTGTTGTTGCGCGAGGCGCTGGGCGTCTTGCGGCGACCAGTAGGTGAGCATGTTCTGGTCTTTGCGCACGATGCCGTCGCCCGAGCAGGGGGCATCTACTAAGATGCGGTCGAAAAAGTTGGGAAAGTAACGCGCCAGCATAGTTCCTGGGGCTTGGGTCAAGACGTGATTGGCCACTCCACAGCGCTCTAAATTGCCCACGAGAGCGGGCATGCGCTTGCGCTGGAGTTCGTTGGCCAGCAGCAGGCCGCTGTTTTGCATCCGCGTGGCAATCTGGGTGGCCTTGCCGCCTGGGGCGGCGCACAGGTCGAGGACGCGCTCGCCGGGCTGGGGGGCCAGTACTTCGACGGCTAGCATAGGGGCCTTGGCTTGGACGTAATACGCGCCCATAGCGTGTTCAATGGTCTGGCCGAGGTTGGCGTTGCTCTCTGGCAAGGCGAAGCCATCGCTGCACCATGGCACGCTTTGGCCGCGTTGGAGCAAGTGGGGCCGTATGTGCTGTGCTTGCGCTTGGAGCGCGTTCAAGCGCAGCGAAGCTGGGGGAGGAGTGCGCGAGCACCGATCAAAGGCCGCGCGCTCTTGGTCGTTGGGCAGCAGGCGACCGATGTACTGGAGCAGGGCCTGTAATTTATCCGGGTCGTACGCTTTGCGCGCAGGTGGGGTTCTCTGTTTATTCATCGGTCAATTATTCAATAATATTATAACCCATACAGCAAGAGGCATGGGCGTCGCACGCTGCTTTATCGTCAGCGATCTGCACCTCGGATCGGCTTACTTTTACCATCGCAACTTTTCTTCTTGGCTAGATGCTTTGCCCAAAGGGGTGCCGCTCGTGCTCAACGGCGACGTCATAGATGAGCCGGGCCAAGCCCTGCCCGACGCCCATCGGGCCGTGCTGGAGCGCCTCGTGAGCGAGTCGCAATCTCGGCCCGTAATCTGGGTGTACGGCAATCGCGATACCCAATTCAAGCTGGCCGAGCCGGGGCAGATCCGCTTTGTCGATAGCTGGCGTCTCGATCGGCGGCTGCTCGTAGTCCACGGCCATCGGCTCGACCGGCTGATGCCCCGGCACGCGGCGTTCAAGTGGGCTTTCCGCCGCTTACACCGTTGCCGCATCTGGCTCGGTGGGGGCGATGCCCACGTGGCCGAGTACGCCAAGAAATGGCCTTTGCTCTACCGGGTGCTCAACGAGCACGTGGCGCGCAACGCCCTGCGCGTGGCACGGCAGGAGGGAGTTGAAGCCATAGTCTGCGGGCACACGCACGCGGCCATGGCGATTGAGCGGCAGGGCCGGTGCTACTTCAACACCGGTGCTTGGACCGAAAAACCCCTCCACTTTCTCGAAGTAGCCCCGGACCGCATGGCTCTACATACATATGAGGACGACTGTGATTAAATGGATGCTCTTATTGGTGGTGGCTTTGTGGCTGCCGGCTAGCGCGCAAGAGGGAAGCCTCATCTGGCCGCTGCGCCTTGCGCCGGCTCTGTCTTCCACTTTTGGCGAATCGCGCTCCCGGGCCTTCCACGCTGGCATAGATCTCAAGACTTGGGGCGAGACCGGCCACCCCGTACAGGCCCTAGCCGATGGCTATATCTGGCGGGTGCGCACCTCGCCTTGGGGCTATGGCCGGGCTTTGTACCAGAAATTGGCCGATGGTCGCATTGTAGTATATGCCCACTTGGAGGGCTTTGCCGCGCCCGTGGCCGAGCGCGTGCAGCAAGCCCAGCAGCAGCGTGGACGCTACAGCGTGGATTTGTATTTCGAGGCTGGGGAGATTCCGGTGCTCGGCGGCTCGGTCATTGCTTGGAGTGGGGAGAGCGGGGCCGGTCCTCCTCATTTGCACCTGGAGCTGCGCGACGGAGACAACGTGGCGATCAATCCCCTCTTGCACGGGTTCGCCATCGCCGATACGATTGCGCCGACCTTGCAACGAGTGGCCATCACGCCGCATGGCCACAGTGCCCAAGTCGAGGGAGGGCACGATCCCTATGTGCTCAGTTTGCGCTGGCAGCCGAGCCGAGGAGAATTCACCGGGGTGCGGCCCGTGCAGGTGCTCGGTCCGGTGAGCATCAGCGCGTTGATGTACGATCGCGCCGATGCGGCCCCCAACAAGCTAGCCCCCTATCGCGTGGCCTTGCACATCGACGGCGATCCGGTTTTTGCGGCGCGCTACGAGCGGGTCGGGTACGGCAATATGCACCAGATGTATTTGGACCGGCCACTGGCTGTTTTTAAGGGTGGGGTGGGTCGCTTTTACAACTTGTGTCGCCTGCCGGGCAATCGCCTCCAATTCTACGAGGGGCCTGACGATGGAATTGTGAACTTGGCCAAAGGGCGGCACGAGGCGGTCGTCGTTGTCGCGGATGTCAACGGCAACGAGAGTCGGGTGCGCTTTGGGCTGATGGTTGATGAACCGCCGACCATTGCCGGGGCGCGGATCGCGGTGAAAGCGGACGGAGCCTTTATCGAGGCACGGCTGAGCGATGCGGACGACCCGCTCGTGGAAGTAGAATTGGCTAGTTCTCGCGATGGCGAGACGTGGCGGCGCGTAGATCGGCGGCAAAGCCGCTCCGGCCCGCTCAAGTGGCGGATTCACCGGAACGCCTCCTATTGGCGGATCCGGGCGCGGGATCCGGCGGGTGCCACGGGCTTTGCCGTTTGCCGCCTGCCCGACGATGGGGCCGCTGCGCCGACCTTTTCCCTGGAGCGCCGTTCCCACGCGGATTTCGTGGAGCTCGTGATGCGCTACTCACAAGTGCCTAGCGCTACGCCCTTAGTCCGCGCTGATACCGCTAATATCAGCCCCCGTCAGACCGGTTTGCGCGAATTCCGAGTCACCGTGCCGCTCGGTCCGAACGGCTCGGCAGCGGGATCGGTTTTGCTGCGGACGCCGAAGGCCGCCGTGCAAAAGGTCGTCCTCGACCGGCAGCTCGTGCAGCCGGGTGCTGCGGCTGAGTTGATCTATGCTGGCGGCGCGGTCGAATTGGGTTTTGCCGCGGCGAGCGCGTACGCGCCGTTTTTCCCGCAAGTCGAAACCTTTGAGCCGCAAGTGCCCGCTGCGCTAATGGCAGTCGGGTTGGCGTTTGCCTTGGGGCCTGATGTTAGCTTTGACCGCAAGGTTGCGCTACGCTTCCGCTACGACCGGGGAGCGATGCCGCCGGAGAAGCTGGGCCTCTACCGAGAGGTCGCCGCTGAAAAGTGGACGCTCGTGAGCAACGAATGGGATGCTGTGGGCCGGCAGGTGGTGGCGCGGGTGCGCCGCTTTGGCCGCTACGCGCTGTTGGCCGACCTTGAAGCCCCTGAGATCAGCAATTTGCAGCCCACTGAGGGGACAGTCGTTGGTCCGCGCCCGGAAATTCGCGGCGCGGTGCGCGACCAAGGCGCGGGCATTGGGCGGGAAGAAGACCTTGAGTTCGAGCTCGACGGACGCCCGCTGATCGCCGAATACGATCCAGAAGCCGGGCGCGTGTACGGACATTTGGTGGAAGATTTGCCGCCGGGTACGCACCGCCTAGTGCTGAGGGTGCGGGATATGAGCGGCAACCAAGCCGAGGTCCACTCGGAATTTACCGTGCGCTAGCGCAGCGGCACTGGGGCACCGGCTTGGCGCAGCGACGCCTGCGCGGCCTCCAAGACCCGCACAACGCGCAGCCCGTCGCGGCCATCGCTGCGGGGCGTTTGGCCGGTACGCACGCACTCGGCGAAGTGCTGGCACTCCAGTTTGAGCGGCTCGGCCATCTGTAGCCGCGGAATGATCACATCGCCAAAGCGCAGCGCAATGGAGTCGCCATAAGAGTCGTATTGCGGCCGCTCGGCCGATTTGTCGTAGATGCGCACCTTTTCCGTGCTTTCCACATCGTCAAAGACCGCCATCTTGCGGCTGCCGACCACGGTCAGGCGGCGGATGCGGTGCGGGTCGAGCCAAGAGAGCTGCATCTGCGCCATCTTGCCATCGGCAAAGTGCAGATTGGCAAATACCACGTCTTCGATGTCGGGTTGCAGGTAGCACTCGCCGCGGGCGCTGACGGCGTCCGGCTCCTGGCCGAGCAGGTACAGGATGACCGATATGTCGTGTGGTGCCAAGCTCCACAAGGCGTTTTCGTCGCTGCGGACAATGCCCAAGTTGACGCGCTGGGAGTATAAATAATACAAGTCGCCCAGCGCGCCTTCCCGCACCAAATCATGCAGCATTTGCACGGCCGGGTGGTACTTCAGCAGGTGCCCGACCATCAGCACCCGGTCCCGCTCTGTGGCTAATTCTACTAAGTGAGCCGACGTGGTGGCGTTGAGGGTCATGGGCTTTTCGACGTACACGTGCTTGCCCCGCTCTAGGGCGCGGCGGGCCAATTCGTAGTGGTCGGCGGCCGGGACGGCCAATACTACGGCGTCGAGCTCGTCGTCGTTGAGCACCTCGTCGTAGCTGGCGGTGATTGGGACTTCCGGGTACTGGCGCTGGATGGCGCTGCGGATTTCCGGGCTGGCGTCGCAAACTTGGCGCAGATGTACATCGGGCAAGTCGTGGAAGACGCGGACTAGGTTTCTGCCCCAATACCCAGCGCCGACGCAGGCGATTTGGACGCGGCTCATGCGGGCTGGAAATAAGCGCCGATGTCGACGGCTAGGTTGGCGAGGGCTTTACTACCCTCGGCATCGGGATGCGTCCTTACGACCGGCTCCCCCGCGTCGGCTTGGCTGCGGACGAGCGGGTCGAGCGGAATTTCGCCTAGATAGGGAATCTCCAAGCGGCTGGCCGTGGCGCGGCCTCCTCCGGTGCCGAAGATGGGGTCGGCATGGCCGCAGTTGTCGCAGCGGAAATAGCTCATGTTCTCGACCAAGCCGACGATGGGCACCTCGGTCTGGCGGAACATCTCGACGCCGCGGCGCACGTCTTCGAGGGCAATGGCCGAGGGCGTGGTGACGATCAAGGCCGCAGTCAAGGGTGCCACTTGAGTCAGCGTGATTTGTACGTCTCCAGTCCCGGGAGGCAGGTCTATGAGCAGGAGGTCGAGCTCGCCCCAAGTGACGTTGAAGAGAAATTGGTGCATCATCTTGGCCAGCATGGGGCCGCGCCACACGACCGGGGTACCCGGGTCGATTAGCATTCCCATGGAAATGGCTTTGAGGCCGTGCGCGGACAAGGGGTGGATGCGGCCGTCATCTGCGGTTGGTCGGCCCTCTAGGCCGAGCAAGCCCGGGATGTTGGGGCCGTATATGTCGGCGTCGAGCAAGCCGACCTGTAGCCCTTGGTGGGCCAAGCTCACGGCCAAGTTAGCGCAGAGCGTGGACTTGCCGACGCCGCCCTTGCCGCTGGCTATGGCCAGTGTATCTTTAATGCCGGGAATGGGTTGGCGGTTGTGGGTTTGTGGGGCGTTCACTGGAGTTCCTGCTGCGTTGTGGAAAATTTGAAGTATAGAGGAAAGACTTCCGCGCGGCAAGGGGAATGACAAAGGAGCTAGCCATGTATAGGATCGCGCTTTTAGTGGTCGTTTTGGCCCCCTTGGGTTGCACGAATGTCAACCAGATGCACAAGCTCTATCAGGAGGGAGACCACGGGCAGTTAGATCGGATTATGGAAATCGTCTCCCGTCAGGACTACCCCTATGCCACGCGGCGCAAGGCCGCGCGCATTCTCGGCGAGATCGGCGACCCGCGCGCCGTGCCGGTGCTGAAAATGGCGCTCCAAGACTACGACCAGCGCACTACGCTCAAGCAGGACGCGCTCCGCTCCTTGGGTACCATTGGCGACCAGAGCGCGGTCCCGGATATAGGGAGGCTGCTCGATCGCTCGCTCAATACGGCCGAAGCCGAGCTGCGGATGGCAGCCATTGAAGCACTCGGACAGATGGGGGGGACCAAGGCAGCAGAAATTTTGGTCAATGCCCTCAGTTACTACGACATACTCACTCTGCGCTCTGAGCAGCGAGCACGCCGGGGGGTATTCACCGGCGAAGAGCGACCCTTTCCCTACGGACCCTACGGACGGCTGGACGCCGACTCCACGGGTGGCCCGCGGCGCTATCCAAGCGTGGGGTTGGACCCCTTTGGGGAAGGGGGCCAGCCCCGGGTGAGCATGTTCGGAACGCCCATCGAGCCTACGCAGATGGAATACGACCCCACGCCCGAGGAGCGCACCCTAACCCATCAGGCTATTACAGCGGTGGGGACGGACGCCATTCCGGTGATTGAAAGCTACCTAGACAGCCTGCGCGTAAGCCCGACTTTGAGCAAGGAACTGCTAGCCATAATAGGCGAAATCACAGGTGTCCCGCCGCCGGTAAAAGCCGATTCTACGGCCTCCCGCCTGTGAGTTGACAAGGGTACGCCCAGCGCATATAATAAAACCCGAAAAATCACCGAGATACGCGATGCCCACCCGTTGAGGGCGCGGCCCGCAGACGCTTGGTTTGCCTGTGAAAAGCGATCCCTACCTCCAGCCTGAAAGCCAAGTATAGTTCGAGGTTTTACCCATTATGGAAAGCGATATTGGCCCGATCCTCGGCGAGTGGAAATACGCCCCAGGCGAGTTGAGCGTGCGCAAGATACGAGGTGGCAATGACAGCGCAAAGCTCCAAATCCGCATGGATCTGGGCTTGATGCAGCTAGAGTGGCGGGGCCGTCCCGACGCGATCCGCCCGCACGGCTATGTGTCGCTGTTGGATTACTACTGCCAAAAGCGACGCGAGTGGGAGGAAGCACACGGCCCGGGCACCTTTAGCCTCTCGCACGAGGATTGTTCCGAACTGGCCCAAGAGGCCATGAAATACTACTGGCGGCGGATCGGTTTTTTTGAACTGAAGGAATACGAGCGGGCCGAAGAGGACGCCGAACACAACATCGCCATCCTCGACTTGTGCTACGAATACGCCGAAGAGGACGAAGACCGCCAGTTAGCCGAACAATACCGCGTCTTTGTCACGGCGCATCGGGTGCAGGCGCGAGCGCTGGCCTGTCTAGAGGCCGAGGCCCACACTGAGGCCCTAGCCGAGATCCGCCGGGGCATCGCCGAGATTGAGGCGTTCCTCGCCAAGATTGGTCAATTGGACCAGCTCGACGAGTGCCCTGAGTTGATCTTTTTGCGCGAGTGGGAAGGCGAGGTGGAGAGCACCCGGCCGCGCACGTTGCGCGAGCGACTGGCGGCTGATTTACAGGCGGCGGTCGAGGCGGATCGATTCGAGTTGGCCGCTTCGCTCAGAGACCGCTTGCGTTCGCTCGAGACCGAGCAAGTCGGTAGGTCGCCTTGAAAGGGCGATTGCCGCCGTGGGGTGGGCCGAGGGGATCTGTCTCTCGGCCCTTTTACTTTGCCCTGTTCGCATTGTTAAGTGCTTGCGGGCAAATGGCCCCCAAGACGACGCCCGAGGTGCCGACGGTCCAGATCATCCAAGAACAGCTACCCGTAGTAGGCGACAACCTGCTCGACTTGCAGTTGTTCAGGCCGGGCAGTGGTTCGCGTCTCCTGATAGCGCTGCTGGAGTGGGAATCTCCCTCGGGTGAGCAGCGCGAGGTGGAGCACCGGTTGCAGGTGCCACAGGGGCGTCTCGTGCGCTATGCGCTGCCGTATCGGTTGAAAGAGGCCGGCATACACCGCGCAGCCCTGCGGCTGTACGATCCGGAGCTCGACACGCCCATCCATGCTGTCGAAGAGTTGCGTCTCTTTGCCCGGCCCGCTTGGGAGCTTTCGGGCGATCGCTCGTATTATACCGTAGAGGATGAGATTCGCTTCCGGCTGCGGCGCAATCGCCGCGGTGATACGACCATCCCCGCGACGGTTGAGTTGCGGCGCGGGGTCGAGGTCTTGGATCGCGTGGATGTAAACATGGTCGGGCAGGAGGTCTCTGGGGCCTTTGCCGCATACGCCTTGCCCGAGGGGCGTTATTGGCTGGTGGCGCGGTGGCTGGATCCGGTCGGCGGTGCGGATTCGCTGGCCGTGGCCTGCGAGAAGTTCGCGCCGGCCGCACGAGAGGTGAAAATCGACCTGTTCAGCCAGTCCTTGCTCGTCGATGGTGAGCCGTTCTTTCCCATTGGGCTGTACTGGCTGCAGGCGGACATCCTCGCCCCAATGCGACGGCTGCATTTCAATTCCGGAGATTACTTCTACAAGCTGCGCGGAGAAGAAGTTGCCGCGCTGATGGATGAGGCCGCTGAGGCGGGGATGTACATCCTGCTAGAGCTGACCGAGTACGCGCGGCGGCGTCCCGAGCCGGACTACCGGGCCATCGCCGCTGTGGTCGAGCGGTATCGGCAGCATCCGGCGCTGCTGGCTTGGTACATCGTTGATGAGCCGGGAGAGACCAAGATGAAGCCGGAGGCTGCCGAGGCCATATACAAGTTGGTTCGGAAGCGCGACCCGTATCACCCGACGTATTTGGTCAACAACAGGCCGAACCTATACGCGACGTATTCCGCGGCCAGTGATATTCTGGCCATAGACGTGTATCCGATCCCGAATTACCCCATCAGCCAAGTGGGCGACTATATGCAGCAGGCGCGTTGGACCTCGCTGGAGCGAAAGCCAGTCTGGTTGGTCGCCCAGGCCTTTGGCGGCGTGGAACACTGGCCGCGCTCGCCGACGGCGAGCGAGCTGCGGAACATGATATACCAAGGGCTAGTTGGGGGGGCCAAAGGCGTGTTGTTTTACCGCTATTGCCAAGAGAACGAACGCCACATACAGCCCCTGGCCCTGTGGCGAGAAGTGCAGCGCCTCGCGGCCGAGCTTGCCGAATTAGGGCCGGTGCTCTTGCAGGAGGAGCACCGCTTGGAGGCACAATCGGCTGGTGGCGGGGTCGAAGTGGCGGTCAAAGAATACAAACGCAATTTTTACGTATTTGCCGTCAATGTCGCCGAAGAGCGGCGGCGGCTCGATTTGCGCCTAGAAGGTTTGCCGCCCATGGGGCGGGCCGAAGTGCTGCACGGGCAGGCGGTCCCAACGCTGACCAACGGACGGCTCGCCGCGGAGCTGGGGCCGCTGGGCACGGCGGTTTTCCGCTTGCAGACGGCGGGCATTTGAACAGACGATCCACTGGCTTTGGAGCCAGTTAAAGGAGAAGGGAACTATGGCCAAAAAGGTGGCCCTCAATAAGCGAGATCGAGAGCGAATAAAGAAGATGCTTTTGGTGCGCCGCGCTGAATTGCTCAGCGATCTGGACGGTACCGAGCACGAGATCGACGAACTGCAAGACCCCAAGGCCGACGACCTCGACCGAGCGGTCGAGGCCGGGGCCATGGAGCTTTTGGTAGCTCTGGGCGATACCGAGCGCCGCGAGCTGGAAGAGGTCATGCTAGCGCTCGAGAAGCTGGATAGCACGACGTATGGCAAGTGCGAAGCCTGCCTCGAAAAGCCCTTAAACCTGTGCCCGACCTGCCCGTTTATTCCCAAGCCGCGCTTGGAGGCCCTGCCTACGGCGCGCCTGTGCGTGTCCTGTCAGGAGGCCGAGGAGCAGAACCAGATTCCGTCTTATACTCGGCTGCGCCCGCGGCGGATGTTTGGCGAGGACATAGAAGAATTCTCACATCCGCTGATGGATTCAGAAGACGACAGATAAACTCTTAATCGGCGCGTTATTCGAGCCTAAACAAAGGCGGCCTAAGCTTCTTGAGAAACTTAGGCCGCCTTTGTGTTTGTACTTGGATTGGGAAGCTAAGGTGCTAGTTCTTTAAGCTCGGCCATGGTGGCAAGCCGCGCGTTTTTGAGCTGGCGCTGGTAGCCTATGACTGCGCCTAGGGCATTGATCTGGGCCTGTGTCAAATTGCCTTGGGCTTGGAGCAGTTGCTGGCTGTCGGCTAAGCCGAGTTCAAAGCGGCTCTGCTCGACGTCGTAGGTGCGCTGGGCAAACTGGAGGGCGGCTTGGCGCAGGTCGATCTGGCGCTCGGCCTCGTGGACGCGGCGCGTGGTGTCGCGGATCTGCTGGATGATTTGGCGGCGCTGCTGCTCGCGGGCGAGGCGGCTTTGCTCCAAGTCAATGCGCGCTTGGCTGACATTGGTGCGCCGCTGGCCGCTGTCGATCAGCGGCAGGGTTATCTGCAGATCGACTCCCCACCGATTGCGCTCGAAATTGTCGCTGACATCACCGATTGCGCTGCCGCGCCCCTGCATGCTGACATTGGCGCTGAAGGTCGCGTTAATGCCGTTGCGGCGACGAACCTCCTCTAGATTCAACGCACTGATTTCCTCGTAAATTTCGGCTCGTTTCATGTCGGTGCGGCGCGCCAAGCCGATTTCAAGGGCGCGTTGGGCGTCGATGGGGTAAATCTCGTACTGGACCTCGGTGTCGATTTCGAGCGGTGCCCACACATCGAGTCCGAGGGTTTCGCGGAGAATGTCGCGGCTCGATTCGATATTGGTTCGGGCTTGGTCATACGTGGCTTCGGCCTGCAGCATCTCCACCTGTAGGCGCAGGGCTTCTACTTCGGCGATGAGGCCGACCTCAAATTTTCGTTGGGCCAACTCCAAATTGGCGCGCGACTGCGCTAGGCGCTGCTCCTCTATTTCGAGCTCGCGGACGCTCTGCACTAAACTGTAGTAATCGTCGATGACTTGGCCCTCTAGCTGGAGCCGCTGGCGGTCGAAGTTGAGGCGTGCGCTTTGCAGGCTGTGCTCGGCACCCTTGAGTTGGATTTCCTCGCTGGGCTGACCGAGTAGATCGCGCTCGTAAAAAAGGCGCGTCGAACCCGAATAGTCGAGGAAGGGGTCGCGGAGGTTGGACGAGAATTTGCGGCGCAGGGCCGCAGTGGTCAGTCTGAATTGGCCGAGGTGGCGCAGGCGCTGAGTCATGTACAGGTTGCCCGAGTACAAGACATCGGTATTCTCCTCGCGGACTCGGGTTTTGAGGGCGATGTTTTCTTGAATATCGCGCAGCTCGGTGAAGCTGGGGGTGGTGAGGCTGGCGCTCATGTTGAAGGCAAAGGGTGCTTGCGCCATCGCTAGTTGAGCTTGGTTGCTGGCTAGGGTCTGTTGGTCCCTTTGGTGTTGTAAGTTGTTTTGCATGGCCAAGTCGATGCACTCTTGCAGCGAGAGGACATCGGCCGTGGAGCAGGTGGTGGCAATCAGCAAACCGACCAGTGCCCATTGGTATTTCATCGCAAAATCCCTTCTTATTGGATGGCGAGCGAGATGCAGCAGTTGTCTGTAATTATACAATACGCGTTTTACAAAGCCAACTGTGCCGCGCGTGGGCTACGGCAACTTTCGGCGGCGGGGTTTATATTTAATTTAATAGACTTAAGCCTATCACGACTCTAAAGGAGTAATGCCATGACCACCCTCACTTCCCAAGTGCTCGCGTACGAAAAATCCGCCGCCGACCTCGCGGTCAAAGTATTTGCCGACGGGGCCGACCGCGAGAGCATGTTGGCGAGCTATGCCAATCCGCTAGTCTCTGGGTTTACGACCAATCCCACCTTGATGCGCCAAGCGGGCGTCACCGACTACCGAGCCTTTGCCCACGACATCGTCGCGGCCATTCCCGATCGCCACATTTCTTTTGAGGTCTTTTCAGACGAGTTCGACGACATGGAGCGCCAAGCCCGCGAGATCGCAACTTGGGGCGAAAACGTGTACGCCAAAATCCCCGTCAGCAACACCAAGGGCGAGGTCAGCTACGACTTGGTCCATCGGCTGTCTCAAGACGGGGTCAAGGTCAACGTCACGGCGATTTTTCTGCTCGACCAAGTGCGAGAAGTGGCGGCCGCGGTCGAAGGCGGGGCACCGTGCTGCGTGTCGGTCTTTGCCGGTCGCATCGCCGACGCCGGGCTAGACTACATGCCGGTCATGGTCGAGTCGGTCGAGTTACTCGCATCCAACCCCCAAGCCGAACTCATCTGGGCCAGTCCCCGCGAGGTGTACAATGTCGTCCAAGCCGACAGCATCGGTTGCCACATCATCACCTGCACCAGCGACATCATCAAAAAGCTGCCGACCTTGGGCAAGGAAATGGGGCAGTTCTCGCTAGAGACGGTGCAGATCTTTTACGCGGATGCCACGGCTGCCGGCTACAGCCTGTAAGCGCGGCGGATGAGTTACACCCACCAGTACTTGGCGGCGGCGGCTCAGGTCATTGAGCAGCTAGATCGCAGTGCGATCGAAGCGATGGTGCGGCTCTTTGTCGAGACCCGTCAGTGTGGGGGGCGACTCTTTATCCTCGGCGTGGGGGGTAGCGCGGGCAATGCGAGCCACGCGGTCAACGACTTTCGCAAGATCGCTGGTATTGAGTCCTACGCACCTACCGACAACGTCTCGGAGTTGACGGCGCGCATCAACGACGAGGGCTGGGATACGGCCTTTGCCAATTGGCTGAAGGGTAGCCGCTTAAGCGAAAAGGATCTGATCTTGATCTTGTCCGTTGGCGGCGGCAATCGCCCGCTGAATACAAGCGTCAACTTGGTTGTGGCACTAGAGTACGCCAAAGAGATCGGAGCTAAAATCTGCGGCATCGTGGGGCGGGATGGCGGCTTTACAGCCCAAGTCGCCGATGCTTGCGCGATTGTGCCGACGGTCGCCCCGGATGCGGTTACGCCGCTGACGGAATCCTTCCAAGCCGTTATATGGCATTTAATTGTCTCGCACCCCGAGGTACAAGTGGGGCGCACCAGATGGTAGATGCGCTCGCGCCATTCACAACGAAAGGTTGAATATGTCTGCGGTTCCCCGAGGTTTGCGCCAGTTTTTGCATCGCTACATTCCGGAACTGGAAGAGGAAATGTTCTCGTTCCTCGTCGTGCGCGAACCCGAGGACTTCCTGTATCGGCTGATGCGCGACTACCCGGAGCGCGGCGGCAAGCGATTCCGCCCGGCGCTAGTGCTGTTGGCTTGCCAAGCCTGCGGCGGCGACGTGAAGAAAGCCATGCGGACTGCGGTGGCCTTTGAGATGTTCCAGTCGTTTGCCGTGGTCCACGACGATATTGAAGACGATTCGGAGATGCGGCGCGGCAAGCCCTGTTTGCACAAGCTGCACGGGATCCCATTGACCATCAACGTCGGCGATGCCCTGTACGCCAAGGTCTTTGAGATCCTCAGCGCGAACCGCGAAGTGTTGGGGGCTGACGTCGCGCTCGATTTGATGGACGAGATGATCCGCGGCGCGTGCGAGACGTTTGAGGGGCAGGCATACGACGTGGGCTGGATTCGCCAGCGCTATATTCCCAGCGAGGACGAGTTTATGACTATGTTGCGCAAAAAGACCGGATGGTACACGGGCCGGGGACCCTGTACGGCCGGGGCGATTATCGCGGGTGCCGAGATGGAGTTGCGAACTTGTATCGGCGACTTCGGCGAGTCCATGGCCATCGCGTTCCAACTCCGCGACGACCTGCTGAACTTGAGCTCTGCCGAACAAGACGCTGGCTCTGCGCCCGGGGTTACTTCCGGGGCCTACGGCAAGGAGCGGGGCGGAGATATCGCCGAAGGGAAGCGGACCTTGATTATCATTGACCTTTTGGGCAAATGCACGGCGGCGGAGTACGAAGAAGTGCTGGCGATTTTGCACCAAGAGCGGCACCGCAACACAGCCGCCGAGATCGAGCGAGTCATCGCCTTGGTCGAGTACTACGAATGCGACCGCTACGTCGAGGGCGTGTGCCAGCAGAAGGTCGAAGAGAGCTTGGCCCACCTAGAGCAGCTCCCGGCCAACTCCACTCGCGATATGCTGGGAGAGATGCTGGACTTTCTGGTCCGGCGCGCCTTTTAGTCCACCACTGGATTTTCCAAATAAGCCAAGAGCAACCGCGCCGTGTTGACGATGCCGTCCCACGCGCAGATTTCGTACCCGTGCGTGTTGTCGCCCGGGTAGCCAATCAACGCAGCGCGCGCAATGGCACCAGATGTTTTGGCAATCGACGAGTCGCTGGAGTACGAAGTGAGGACGGCCGTTTGGATGCCGAACCCGCAGGCGGCGGCTAGGGAGTCAAAGCGATCGATGATGCGCGCGTCGTACAAGCCGCGAGTGTCGCGGACGCCAATGATGGGGTCGCCGCTGTTGACCGTGCCGTATTCGGCCGCCGCGGGCGCAATGTCAACGGCAACGGCCGCGTCAACCGGCAGCCGCCCGAGCGCGTAGATCGCGCCGTGACCGCCGATTTCTTCGCTGGAGCTGGCCACGAGATATACGTCTTGGGCCGGTCGGTTCTCCCGCAAGTGCAGGCCCACTTCGAGCATGGCCGCCAAGCCGGCGCGGCAATCGAGGTTGTAGCCGCAGACGCAATCGCCCAAACGCCAGAGCGTCTTGTGTTTGCCGGCGATGACGACCCGAGTGCCGGCGCGAATCCCGCGCTGGGCTAGCTCTAAGGCCGCGAGCCTCGTTTCAATCCACATCTGTTCCCACTTGAGGGGTTGGCCGTCTTTGAGCCGCCCCGCCGGACTCTCTGTGGAGACGTGCTTGGCGCCGGTGGAGAGCACGCCCGGGCAGAGGCCGTCCCGCGCCATGATCTCCACTGGGCTTTCACCTAGTGCCCAAGGGTGCAAACCGCCCAAGGGCTGCACCCTGATTTTGCCGTCGGATTCAATGCGCTTGACGATGAGGGCGATCTCGTCTTTGTGGGCGACGGCTGCTACGGGCTGATCATGGCTTTGGCCCTTGATGTGGATGATGATGTTGTCGGCCGCGTCCTGCCAGACGGCGTCGCCGATGGGAGCGGCGAGTTCGGTGACGAGGGCGTCCATAGCGGATTCTGCGCCCGAGGGTGCGTGCGCGGCGAGCAGTTGCTCGACAAAACCGTAGAGGCGTTGGGCATCAATAGTCATGGAGTGCTCCTAATGGAAGGTGAGCGAAAATAATTAGGAGCAAGCCGCTGGGCAATGAAAACGTCGCTACGGGAAGCCGGCAAAGAGATCAGGCTGGCGTGGCGAGCGGCCCAATCACTTCTTCAGCTAGCCCGCGCAAGGTCTTTTGCAGCCGCAGGCGGCCCCGGTTGACGCGAGACTTGACCGTGCCTACGGGGCAGTTGATGATCTTGGCTATTTCCTCGTACGAGAGCCCGTTCAAATCGCGGAGGAGCACGGCGGCGCGAAATTCTGTGGGCAGGTCCTCGATGGCATGGACGACGAGGGACTTGACGCGGTTGCCGTCGGTCTGTTCGCCGGGGAGTGGGTCCTTGGCCTCCGGCTCGTAAAAGGCGGTGGGCTGTTCGTCGTCGCTGGGGCTGATCGGAATCCAATTCCAACGCTTGCGGCGGCGCAACTCGGTCTTGGCCAAGTTACCGGCAATGGTGTAGAGCCAAGTGGAAACCTGTTCGATGGCTGGGTACTGGTGGCTGTGGCGCAGGCAGCGGAGAAAAGTCTCTTGGACGATGTCCTCGGCTGTTTCCTTGTCGCCGACAAAGCGATAGACAAAGTTGTACAAGGGGGTGCGATAGCGTTTGACCAGCACGCCGAGATGGCCTTGGTCTTCGGCGGCCCGCAGCAAAACTTCCCTATCCGTGAGTGCATTCATCGCTTCCATGGTTACCGCTCCTTCCTGGTGCAGGCGCCGCTCGCTGAGGGCAAGGCACCGCGATTCAAGCGATTATCGTTGTGGCTATACGTATGTTAGCAAGAATCGTGCCATTCTTTACTAAGGTGAAAATGCGCGCCTTATCGCCCGTTTTTAGCCGTTTTTAGGGGTAATTGGCAACAAAAAGCCGGATGTAGCACTCAGAAATCTGAATATCCTCAGATTTCTGAGGCACATCTTTTGACAGGTACAGGGGCAAGCGGTAGATTTCGCACCGGTAAATTCGCCTAGTTTCTCAATGAAAATGGAGTGTGCTCGTGCAGAAGTTGGCCACGCGTTTGGAGGCATTGTGTCAAGCCACAGGGGCAGAGAAATTCTCGGCTGAAGAGATAGTTGAGCTGTTGGCAGATGGCGAAGAGGTAGATTGGATCGTCGATCAAGTACTGCCGACGGCGGCTGAGGCCGATCGCAGCGAAATGGGCCAAGTACTGGCCGAAATCGCCAATGCGGTGGCACCTGCTCCCGACGCGGATACAGACGACGAAGAACCTGCTGCGGTGGAGGAGTTGGACTTGGCCCAACTCCAGCAGGCCCTGCCGCCCGGGGTTGACGTGCAGCAGGTCGAGGAAATGCTGCGCTCGCCACAGGGGGCCTTGCTGGCCGATTTTAGCGCCTTTTGCCAAGAGCGCGGGTTCGAGGGCGAGCTGGGTGAAGCGGAGATGAGCGAGGCCATGCGGGAATTGCACGAGGAGTGGTTGCAGACGCCGCGGCCCGCGCTAGAAGGCGAAAAACCGGCCGCCGTACTGGAGGGCGGTCGGCTCTTTCCCGCCAAGGTAGAGACCTTTCGCCGCGAAGCTCCCAAGGTCGGCCGCAATGACCCGTGCCCCTGCGGCAGCGGCAAGAAGTTCAAAAGATGCTGCGGCAAGGCGGCTTGAGATGACCCAGATCTGCCCCTCTGCGGCCATTGAAGGCGTCTATATTGCCGAGCTGCAATCGCACGGCGACGAGCGGGGCCGCTTTACCGAGGTCTATCGCAAGGAGTGGTTTCCCCACTGCCGCTGGGACGCCTTGCAGTGGAGCCGCTCAGAGTCGCAACAGGGGGTGCTGCGCGGCTTGCACTATCACCACCGCCAAGTTGACTACTGGCACTGCGGCATGGGCGCGCTGCGCGTCGGGCTGCTCGATCTGCGCCGCAGCTCGCCGACCCGTGGGCAGGGGCAGGTTATCGAGTTGGATCAAGAGGTATTGCGGGGCGTCTTTATTCCGGCGGGAGTAGCGCATGGCTTTTACGCAGTCACCGACGCGATGCTTTTCTACTTGGTCGATTCCTACTACGACGGCACGGACGAGTGGGGCTTGGCTTGGGACGATCCCGATGCGGGGTTGGACTGGGGCATTGAGGGGGTGCCGGTCCTTTCGCCGCGAGACCAAAATAACCCACGGCTGCGAGACATTCCCGCCGAGGACCTGCCCAACTAGAACGTATCTCAAAACTAAAACTTCTTTTGAATCATAATAATTTATCATTGAGTTGAAGAAAAATTATGTGGAGAACTTTCTTGGTTCGTCCAACTTGCATCTATCCTGATCTTACTCAGGCAACTTTAATTTTGAGATAGGTTCATGCTATGACCCGACTCGAACTCGCTCACCGCATCTATCAGACCGCTCACCTGCGCGGACAATTTACTTTGCGCTCAGGCGCGACGGCCACAGAGTATTTCGACAAATATCAGTTTGAAACCCATCCCGAGCTCCTTCGCGCACTCGCCACCCACCTCCAGCCCTTAATCCCCGACGACACAGACATTCTCGCAGGTCTCGAACTCGGTGGTGTGCCCATCGCTACTATGCTCTCTCTCCTTTCAGGACTATCCACGTGCCTCGTGCGCAAAAAAGCCAAAGAATACGGCACCTGCAAACTCGCCGAAGGCCCCGACATTGCTGGCAAAAATCTGCTGATTGTTGAAGATGTCGTCACTTCCGGTGGACAAATTGCACTTTCCGCTCGGGATCTTCGCAACCTTGGCGCAGAGGTTTCACAGGCCATCTGCGTGATTGACCGCGAATCCGGTGGTACCGAGAGCCTAGCCCGAGAAGGCATTGAACTCCACGCCCTGTTTCGGATGAGCGAACTGAAGTGACACCGTTCATGGCACGAAAAAGGGGGCCTCGGCTGAGGTCCCCTTTTTTGTCGGTGCGCTTCCGCTCTGCCTAGCCAGCCGCGGCTTCCAATTCCTCGCCCTCAACCCGCACCGAAACAAGCTGAGAAACCCCTTCCTCAGGCATGGTGACGCCGTGCAGAGCGTCGGCCGCCGCCATGGTGATCTTGTTGTGCGTCACGACGACAAATTGCGTCTCCCTGGCAAATTCCTTGAGCACGCGCACGAAGCGGTTGATGTTGGCGTCGTCGAGCGGGGCATCGACCTCATCGAGGATGCAGAACGGGCTGGGCTTGACTTGGTAGATGGCAAAGAGCAGGGAGATGGCCGTCAGCGCCCGCTCGCCGCCCGACAGCAGGGCAATGTTTTGTAGGCGCTTGCCGCGAGGGCGGGCGATGATGTCGATATGGGCCTCTAGGGCGTCGACGTTTTCCTCGAGGCGGAGGTCGGCTTCGCCTCCGGGGAAGAAGCGGACAAAGGTCTCTTTGAACTTGTCGCGGATCTGCTCGAAAGACTTGAGGAACATCCGCCGCGCCGTGCGGTCGATCAGGCTGAGGGTCTTCTTCAGGTCCTCGGCGGCGATCACTAGATCGTCGCGCTGCTGGCGGAGAAAGTCGTAGCGTTCCTTTTGTTCCTGGTGTTCTTCCAATACGCCTAGGTGTACCGAGCCCAAACGGTGTAGGGACTGCCGCAGTTGGTCGATGCGCTGTTGCGTAGCTTCCTCGTCGATGGCTTCATCGGGGGACCCCATGGCTGCGACATCGCAGTGATACTCCTCCTGCAAGCGCGTGCGAATGTGCTGGGTCTGTAGCTGCAGTTCGGAGATGCGCACTTCGAGGCTGGTGCGGCGCTCGCGCTGGTCGTTGAGCTGCCGCTGCAAGTGACTAATGTTTTCCTGTAACTCGCGGTTTTGGGTATTGGCTGCGGCCCAGTGCTGACGGCGCTGGTCTTGCTCTGTGGCCAAGGTCTCGCGGCCTTGGTGTAGCCCCTTGAGCTCGTCTGTCAAGGCGGTGCTGCGCACACTGCACTCGGCCTGTTGGCGCTCGGCCTCGGTCCCTTCAGCCGCTAGGCGCTCGATGTTATTGTGCAGGTTGGCGTCGATGTTTTTTAGGCGGCTGGCGTCTCGCTCTAGTCCTTGAACTATTTCGGTGGTGCGGGCGTGCTCCACCTGGAGGGTGCCCAGTGCTTCGCGCCGCTCGTGCCGGCGGGTTTCGCTCTGTGTGAGGTCTTCTTCCAAGGCGCTGCTTTCCTCGCTGAGGCGGGTGCTCTCGGCCTCGTTGTGGCGCAGGTGCTCGGCTTGTTCGGCGATGTTTTGGTCGAGGGCTTGGCAGCGCTTGGCCAAGCTGGTGCTTTCGCTGTGGAGTTGCTTTAGGCGCGCGGCGAGCCGCTCGGCATCAGTGTGGGCGCGCTGGTGCTGGTGGATCTGCTCGCGCTCCTTGGCGCGCCAAGTTTCGCTCTCGGCGGCTAGATTCTCTAGGCGTTGCGTGAGCGCGTCGAGTTGCTCTGCGAGTGAGTCGAGGCGGGGGACGAGGGCTGCGTAGCGAGCGTTTTGGTGGGCGACGAGCGAGCGCAGGGTGCGGATTTCCCGCCCGCGGCCGAGGACTCCCGAATCCTCGGCTTGGCTCTGGCCGCCCGACGCGAGGCCAAAGAGATCGACGGCGTCGCCGTCGGGCGTGACACAGCGCACGTAGGCGCTCGGATAGCGGCGCGTCAGGGCCAACGCAGTTTGCAGGTCGTCTACTAGAAAGGTGTTGTGCAAGAGGCCGGCGATCAGGGGGGCGATGGAAGCTTCGGGCCGCACGTAGTCCTGTAGCGGGCCGCGTAGCCCGGGCATGGGATCCGGGTCCAAGACCGGGCCGAGGGTGCGAGGGGGAGCCTCTAGCGAGAGAATGCCGACGCGCCCAGAACGCGCCCGGAGATGGGCAATGCCTTTGAGCAAGCCGCTGTCCGAGTGGGCGATCAATGCTTGGAGCGACTCGCCGAGGGCGACCTCGACCGCGCGGGCGTGTTCTGCTTCGACTTCGACTAGGTCGCCGAGTACGCCGCGAAAGAGGGCGGCGTGGGGCGATTCGAGCATCAAGGTGCGGACCCCGCTCTGATAGCCTTGGTAGCCGGCGCGGACTTTTTCGAGGACTTGGAGCCGCGCTTGGTTGGCCTCAGCCGCGCGCCGGGCCGCATCGCGTTGTTCGCCGAGGTCGCGGAGGGTCTTCTCGGTTTGGTCGCGGGCGGCGCGGGCGGCGGTGCGCTGTTGCTGGCAGGTGGATAGCTGCTGATGAGTTTCGGCGCGGGCGGCTTCGGCTGCTTTGGCCGCTTGCAGGGCTTGGTCGCGCTCGGCCGCGGTTGTGGTCTCTTCGCTGCGCATGGCAACCGCGCGTTCGTCGAGGGCGTCGCGCTCGGCCTGTTGGCGCTCGAGCGCGCGGCTTATTTCGCCTCCTTGGCGCAGGTGCTCCATGCGCCCGTGCTGGCGTTGGTCCAACTCGGCTCGGTAGCTGGCATATTCCTCTTCGGCCTGAGTGGCGCGCTGCTGGTGAGCCTGCAATTCTCGCTCTATGTGCACAAAAGCCGTGCGTGCTTCGTCGAGATGCGCGGCATTGTCGCGGCGCTGCTGCTGCACAGCTTCGAGCTGATCGCTGTAATCCGCGCGCTCGCGGGCCGTGCGTTCGCGGATTTGTTCGGCCGCCTCGCGACGCTCGCGCACGGCCACGAGGAGCTGTTCTCGCTCGTGGATGGCCTCGATGCGGCGATTGAGTTCAAGGCCCGCCTCCTGCATGGCCTTCTCGGCCTCGGTCAGTGCGAGGCGCGCCTTTTCGAGTTCGGCCTCGCGGCTGGTGAAGCGGGTATAGCCTTCTTCGGTCGCCTTGCTGAGTGCTGCGAATTCGTCTTGCCGCGGGGAGATTTGGGCACTGAGGGCGAAGAAGCGCTGGCGCCCCAAGCGCACGTCGAGTTGGTCCAACTCCTCTTTGAGTTCGCGGTAGCGGCGGGCTCGGCCAACTTGGCGGCCGAGATTGTCAACTTGGCGTTTGACCTCGGCGATGATGTCTTCAATCCGCTGTAGATCGGCTTGGGTGGCCTCTAGGCGGTTCCTCGTGGAACGCCGCCGAACTTTGTACTTGGTGATGCCGGCGGCCTCTTCGAGGATGCGGCGGCGGTTTTCGGTCTTATCGCTGATGATTTCATCGACCATACCCTGCTCCATCACCGCATAAGCGCCTTGGCCGAGGCCGGTATCCATGAGCAGGTTGGTGATGTCCAAGAGGCGGCAGGGGATCTTGTTGAGGAGATAATCGCTTTCGCCGGAGCGGAAGAGACGCCGGGTTAGCACGACCTCGGCGAATTCGACGGGCAGCGCGTTATCGCGGTTTTCAATCTCCAGCGCGACCTCGGCCATCCCGAGGGCCTTGCGCTGGCGGGTGCCAGCAAATATCACGTCCTCCATGCGTTGGCCGCGGAACGTGCCGGCGCGCTGTTCGCCCAAGACCCAGCGGATGGCCTCCACCACGTTGGACTTACCGCAGCCGTTGGGGCCGACGATGGCCGTAATGCCCGGCTCGAAGGGAATGACGATCTTTTGGGCGAAGGACTTAAAACCGAAAATTTCGAGTTGATTGAGGCGCACGGTCTAGCTCCTGCCGGGCGCTGGGGAGGGGGCGCTCCGCTGGGGGAGAAGGTGAGGGGCGGGCGATGCTAGGGGAGCGAGCGATGGCCTAGGGGAAGGCCATCCTTTAAGTACTCAAAAACGAGAAACGCTGTCAAGGCAATTGCCGCTATCAGAAGTCCAGTGCCGAGTCATCGACCGTGGCGGGGTCGTCTTCCTTGCCCATGGCGATGATGTGCTCGGCGGTGATCTCTTGGCGGCCTGCGTATCCGGCGTTCAGTTCGTGCCAATAGGCGACTTGGTGTTCGCCGCGCTGCCAGCACAACAGCACCCAGCGGCCTTGGTAGGTCGTGGGGAAGTCGAGGAGGCCGCGTTCGAGGCCGCCGACCGGGAAGCGGATACCCTCGGCGATAATTTCCTCGGCGACGATGCGCTTGATGTCGATGATTAGGTCGTTGATGCGCTGGCGGTGCTGGTCGAAGGCATCGCGATCGGGGTTGGTGCTGCGGGCGACCGCTTGGCCCCAGAGCGCGTCGAGAATTTGCAACTGTTGGTCGTGGTAGCGGACGGCTCCCTTCTTGACCTCTATGCGCTGGAGAACGTCCTCTAGCTGAGGGAGCTTGGCGTTGGCCTCTTCAATGGTAAATGCCTTGCGCGTCATGGGACTTTATGGGATAAGAGTCTTTTGCTTGCCGTGCGGCAAAGTATAGGCATTGAGGTACCGTGTTACAAGCCCTTGCGCTACCTTTGGCGATGCGTGATATTTAACACTGTTTTGCGAAGTGGAAGGGGTCGGCGCAGCCAGCCCCGTCTTTTTTTGAGCTAAGTTCAAAGTTCACCTATGGCGGTTACTACAGAAGAGGTCCACGGGGTCGCCGAGTTGGCTCGGTTGCGCTTTTCGCCCGCAGAGGAGGAAAGGCTGGCCGGGGAACTCAACCGCATCTTGCGGTACATGGACAAGCTCAACGAGCTAGATACCACCCGAGTAGAGCCAACGTCCCACGTGCTGCCCCTCGCCAATGCGTTTCGCTGCGACGAGGCAACGCCCTTTCCCGCGGTGGCCGAGATCGCGGCGGCGGCTCCGCAGCGCCAAGAGGGTTACTTCAAGGTTCCGAGAATTATCGAGTGAGTAGAGAAGCGGAGGCAGGGCACTGTCGCCGCTTTTTTGTTTGGGCAGCACGGAGGAGCGCGCAACGTGGCCAGAGAATACAAAGGCCCCAAATACGTCGTTGTGACCGGCGGCGTGATAAGCGGCGTGGGCAAGGGCTTGACCACAGCTTCCATGGGCAAGATCCTGCAGCAATACGGCTACAGCACCACAGCCGTCAAGATTGACCCATATATCAATTACGACGCCGGTACCATGCGGCCCACTGAGCACGGCGAGGTGTGGGTGACGGACGACGGCGGCGAAATAGATCAGGATTTGGGCAATTACGAGCGCTTCTTGGGGTTGGATCTGCCGCGCTCCAACAACCTGACCACCGGGCAGATTTACCACACAGTCATCGAGCGCGAGCGCCGCGGCGAGTACCTCGGCGAGACCGTGCAGCCGATCCCCCACATTACGGATGAGATCACCCGCCGCTTGCAGGAGGCAGGCGCGGGCTACGACATCGTGCTGGTCGAGATCGGCGGCATCGTCGGCGACTACGAAAACGAGCCATTCCTCTTCGCGGTGAAGACCTTGGAGCGCGACTTGGGCAAGGAGCACTTTGCGCACGCGCTGATTACCTATCTCCCCATACCGCCGCACGTCGGCGAGATGAAGACCAAGCCTACGCAGCAGGCTATTCGCATGCTCAGCGAGCACGGCATTTTTCCCGACTTCATCGTCTGTCGCGCCGAGACGGCCACCGACGAGGTGCGCAAGAAAAAGATCCAGATCGGTGCCAACGTGCCCAACGACCACATCATTTCGGCCCCGGATTCGGAGACGATCTACAACATCCCGCTGGTTTTGGAAGAAGAGGGGCTCGGCGAGAAGATCCTCAGCCGGCTCGGCTGCGCACCCAAGAAGACCCCGGACTGGCGGCCTTGGCGGGAGTTAGTTAAGCGCAGCCGGCATCCGAGCCGGTGCGTCCGCGTGGCCATGGTCGGCAAATACGTGGCCACGGGCGACTTTCAACTCACGGATTCGTATATCTCGGTCAACCAGTCGCTGATACACGCCGGCGTGGCGTCGGATGCGCGGGTCGAGATCACTTGGATTGACGGCCATCAGTTCGAGCGCGGCGAAATGGAGTTGGCAGAGCTGGGCGTGTTCGACGGCATTATCGTCCCCGGGGCCTTTGGCGCGGGGGGGGCCGAAGGCGTGATTATGGCCATTCGCTACGCCCGCGAGCACGACATCCCCTATTTGGGCCTGTGCTACGGCTTGCAGCTCGCCGTGATCGAATACGCCCGCAATGTTGCCGGGGTCGCCGAGGCCACCTCCGAAGAGTTCGACGCGGATTCCGAGTGGAAGGTCATCTGCGTCCAAGACACGCAGAAGAGCGCGCTAGAGCAAAAGCGCTACGGTGGCAGCATGCGCTTGGGTGCGTACGCCGCGGTGTTTAAAAACGACAGCCGCGTCCTCCAGATCTACGAGGCGTCGGGCCGCCTCGACGAAGACGCTCTTCGCATTGAGCAACTGCTGGCCAATCCCGACCAGGCATTCCGCGTTGGTTTGGTCATGCTGGAGCGCGACAAAGTCGCCCTAGAACGCCACCGCCATCGCTACGAGGTCTCGCCCCGCTTCGTCGAACTGCTCGAAGAGGAGGGGCTGGTCTTTTCAGGGTATCACCGCCGCGTTGACGGCACCCGCTTGATGGAGTTTATCGAGTTACCGGATCACCGCTTCTTCATCGCCACCCAAGCTCATCCCGAGTTCAAGTCGCGGATGGACAATCCCTCGCCCTTGTTTGCCGGGTTTGTCGAGGCCGCGCTGGCCTACCAGCAGGAGGTTGCAAGCCATGAGGAGAGGCAGGCGGCGGCCTCCTAGTTCGGTGGGCGCTACAATCGTCTCAGAGGACCGCGCTTTCCCGAGGGGAGCGCGGCTTTTTCGCGCCGGTTGTTGCGGGGCCATGCTCTGGGCCTGCGGCGCGGGAGAAGTGCCCGAAGAGCCGCTGCAGATCCCCGAGGTCGATGGGGAAGCATGGGACGCGCACATCGAGATGGGACGCCCCGGCCACCGCATCCACATACGCGCCGCTTATTTGCGCGAATTTTCCAAGTCAGAGCAGGTCGTCGCCACCGGCGGCGTAGAGGTCTCGTTTCGCGGTGATGAGGCCGTTTCGACACTACGGGCCGAGCGCTTGGTTCTAGAACACAAGCGAGATCGCTTTGGCTTGGCCGGCGGCGTGGTTTTGCGCGCTGGGGACAGTTTAGAGGTGCAGGCCGACACCTTGCTGTGGGAAAGCGCGCACGAGCAATTGCGCATTCCGGGTGTGCTGCGGGTGGAGGTCGGCGAGGGACGGGAGTGGGGTCGCAATCTCACGAGCAATTTCGCCGTCGATGCGTGGTCCTTGGAAGCCGTCGAGGGTCTCTGGCGCGGCCGGGACGGAGCGATCGTGGAAGTGCGCGCCCAGCGCGAGGAAAGTCGTCGCGTCGAGGGTGTGCAAAAGATCGCCTACGACAGCGTCGAGGTGCGCTACGACGGCGTGCAATTGACCGGGCCGCGTGCCACGTTCGTCCCGCAGGCCCGCCGCTTCGATATCAGCGGGGGAGTCGAAGGGGCCGACTCGCTGGCACAGTTTGCGGCCAGCGAGGTATCGGTGGATGCAGAAAAGCAGCGGCTGGTGGCGCGGGGCGCGGTCCGCTACCGAGAGGAGGAGGCCGAGCTGCGGGCAGAAGAGGTAGAGGACGACCGCAGCGCCGCGCTGTTGCAGGCCCGCGGGGAGCCAGCGACCTTTGTGCAGGGAGAGCGGCAGATTGAGGCGCGCCAGTTGGCGTATTCGCGCTCCAAGCGCGAACTGGTGGGGCAGGACGGGGTGGTTTTGCGCGCAGGAGAGCGCGAGCTAACGGCCCAAACCCTCCGCTATCTGCGCGACGGCCAAGTCCATGCCGAGGGCGCGATTGTCCTAACAGCGCCCGAGTTGGATGGCTCACTCGCCGGCGATTCGCTCTTTCTCGACTTGGAGCAGGAGGCCGGGTGGATGCGAGGCGCGCCCTCGCTGCGTCGGCACGATATCGTGCTCGCCGCCCCTGTGCTGCACTTCGATCTCGTGCGGGGTCGGTTGGCCGGGGTCGGCGGTTTTGCACTCCACACCGAAGGGCTGGAGGTCGCGGCCGAGCGCGGTGCATACGAAGCGGATTCAATGCGGGTGCTGGTGGCCGAGGGCGTGGTGTTGGAAGAGCAAGACGGCGAGCGCGACTACCGTAGCCGATTGATGGCCGATTCCATGGTCGTCGCATTGGCGGACAACCGAGTCGAGTGGATCGCCATACCCGGCCAAGTGAGCGGCCAAATTGAGGTGGGCGACCGCCATAGCTGGATCGAGGGCCTAGGTGGGCAAGTCTTTATGGCCGACGGGGACTTGGAGCGAGTCGAAGTGAATGCCGAAGCTGATGTGACACACCGCCGGGCCGAGAACGAAGAAATAAATCGCTTCCGCGGGCAGCAGATGACCTTGTACTTTGACGCGACGGGATTGCGCCGTGCCTTGGTGAAGGGCGCGGCCGAGTTGGTCACGCGGCTCCAAGAAGACAAAGAGACCGCCGTCAACGAGGTCAGCGGCGAAGAGTTGGATATCCGCTTTGACGCTGGGGCGCTGGCCGAGGTGCGAGTCGGGCCGGGTATCGAAGGCCGTTACTATCCGCCCGCAGAAGAGCCGTGAGATGGCATTGGAAACGCATGCATTGAGCAAGCGCTACGGAGGCCGGGCGGTCGTCGATGGGGTCAGCATCCGCGTCGAGCCAGGGGAGGTCGTCGGCCTGTTGGGTCCCAATGGCGCGGGCAAGACCACGACCTTTCACAGCATCGTCGGCTTTGCCGCGCCGGACGGGGGCCGCATCTTACTCGACGGTGCGGACATCACCGGGCTGCCGATGTATCGCCGCGCGCAGATGGGCATTGGCTACCTGCCGCAGGAGACATCCATTTTTCGCAAGCTGAGCGTGGCCGACAACATCCGCGCGGTCTTGGAGGCACAAGGGGCTAACAAGGCGCGCATCGCCGCGCGCCAACGGCAGCTATTGACCGAGCTGGACTTGTTAGCGCGCGCCGACCAGTGCGCCGATACGCTTTCGGGCGGCGAGACGCGCCGAGTTGAGATCGCGCGGGCCTTGGCTTGCGAGCCTCACTACATGCTCCTCGACGAGCCTTTTGCCGGCATTGATCCGCGCACAGTCGAAGACATCCAGAACATCATCGCCGAACTAAGAGGCCGGGGCTTGGGTGTGCTGATTACCGATCACAACGTGCGCGAGACCTTGGAGATTGCCGCGCGCGCCTATATCCTAGTGGATGGCAAAATCTTAACGGCGGGCACGGCAGAGGAGCTAATTACCAATGAGCAGGTGCGGCGGATCTATCTCGGCGAGCGCTTTAGTTGGCGGGTCGATAGGTAGGCGCGTTTGCACCTTGACTTTTCTCACTGCACGGGCTTGTTTTTACAGCTACTATCAGGCCGGATAATTTTTTATTAAGTAATTAATTTACAATAAGTTAATCAATGCTTCGTCCCGAGCAAAATACCAGCTTGCGCCTCCAGCAAAAGATGGCACCCCAGCTCATCCAATCGCTGCGGCTGTTGCAGATGTCCACCTTGGATTTGGCGCTAGAGGTCAAGCAGCAGCTCGAACTCAACCCCTTGCTTGAAGAGGCCGTCGAGTTGCGCGAAGAAGGGGAAGAAGAGTTGCTCGAGCGGGAGGAGGAGGGGATCAAGGAAGAGGAGGAGCTGCCCGACGACATGGAAGCGGTCGATTGGGACGCGCTGTTGGACGACCAGTTCGACACGGGTGCGTACAATAGCGAGCACACGGAATACGATCCCAATTGGGAGACCGACCGCGAGCCACAGGCAAACCGCATCACCGCCATGCCGCCCCTCTTAGAGCACCTGTACAATCAGCTAGGCGAGATTGGCGATTTGGGGCTGGAAGAGCACGCCATCGCCGAGTACATCATCGGCAATATCGACGAGCGCGGTTACGTTGGCTGCTCGCTCGCCGAGATCGCCGCCGACCTAGCGATCGAAGTCGCGGCCGTGGAAAAGGTACTGCGCGTCATTCAGACTCTTGACCCGCCAGGGATCGGCGCGCGCGACCTGCGCGAGTGCCTGATGATCCAGTTGAGCCAGCGCGACGATCCGCTCAGCGCGCTGGCCTTGCAGGTGGTGCGCGACCACCTAGAGGACCTGACGCGGCGGCGTCTGCAGCGCATCACTCGCGCCTTGGATATCTCCAACGATAAGCTCAAAGAAGTCTTGCAGGTGATCGAGCGCTTACAGCCGCATCCGGGCCTGTCGGCGAGCAGAGACTACAACAAGCTCTTGACGCTGGATACCGAGGTCGCGTACATCACGCCGGACTTGGTCGTCGAGCAGGTTGGCGGGGAGTGGGTCGCGTCGCTGGCCGATGGCTCCATGCCGTCCTTAAAGATCAATTCTGCGTACCAGCAGCAGCTCAGCAACGCCCGCGGCAACAGCAAGGACGCCGTCAAGGACTACGTGTCCAAGAATCTCAACGACGCCCGCTGGCTCATCAACGCCATCAACCAGCGTCGCACGACGATGCTCAAGGTAGCCGGCTACCTTTTGCAGGCGCAGTTGCCCTTTTTCGAGGAAGGGCCGGCGCGGTTGCGGCCCTTGGTCTTGCAGGAAGTAGCTGATGCCGTGGGGATGCACGTATCGACGATTAGCCGCGTCAGCAACGGCAAGTACATGCAGACGCCGCACGGGGTTTTTGAGCTGAAGTACTTCTTCGACAACAAGCTCAGCACGGACGAGGGCGAAGACGTGTCCGTGCGCTCGGTGAAGGAGAAAATTTCGCAACTCGTCGCCGACGAGGACAAGGTCCGGCCGCTTTCGGACCAACAGATTGTCGAGGAGCTGAGCAAGGGCGGCTTAAAAATTGCGCGGCGGACCGTGGCCAAATACCGCGACCAGCTAAAGATCCCTTCGCAGCGCTACCGCAAGGAGCTGTAGAGAGGCGCGTCATGTCATCCGAATACCTTGCTCGATTGTTCCAGCAGCGCAGTCAGGCCCGCATCATCCGCTTCGACGAGCAAATCGTTCCCCTCGCCGGATTGCGCGACTTGCAGCCAGCCCTTTGGGAGCGATTCCTGACTCCTCGATCCCTAGACGAGCGAGAGAACTTCCTGTCCAAGCTCCACATGGCACGCACGGATGACGACGGGACGCTGAGGCCAACGGTTGCTGGCGTATTGATGGCGGCCAAAGACTCCCGGCCATGGCTACCTAATGCTTATGTACAGGCGGTTTTCTATCGGGGAGTCGATATTCGCACCGACCGATCCACCGCTCCCTATCAACTCGACGCCGCAGATATTGCTGGCCCACTTGATGTTCAGGTCGTGGAGGCCTGTCGCTTCGTGGCAAAGAACATGAAGGTAGCGGCCTTTAAGGATATGGGGCGTCTGGACCGACCGCAGTTTGACATGACGGCGGTCTTTGAAGCGATGGTCAACGCGGTCGCCCACCGGGACTATTCCATTCACGGCTCAAAGATCCGGTTGCGGCTGTTTAGCGACCGTTTAGAGCTGTATTCCCCGGGCTCACTCCCCAATACGATGGCGGTTGAGGAGCTGGCCTACCTGCAGTCGGCGCGGAATGAAATCATCACTAGCCTGCTCGCCAAATGTACGGTTCCGCCCGACGAGGCATGGCTGACGACGGATCACCGAACCATGATGGACAAACGCGGAGAAGGTGTGCGCATCATCATGGACAACAGCGAGCGGCTGTCCGGTAGGTCGCCTGAGTATCACCTGATCGGCGAGTCCGAGCTCGTGCTGACGATTTGGGCCGCGAATGTATCGTGAACACCAGCACGGACGAGGGTGAAGACGTGTCGGTGCGCTCGGTGAAGGAGAAAATTTCGCAACTCGTCGCCGACGAGGACAAGGCCCGCCGCTTTCGGACCAACAGATTGTCGAGGAGCTGAGCAAGGGCGGCTTGAAAATTGCGCGGCGGACCGTGGCCAAAAATACCGCGACCAGCTAAAGATTCCTTCGCAGCGCTACCGCAAGGAGCTGTAGGCGCGTCCTCCTACGCGCCCTCTTCCTTCCGCCCGACGATCTCCCCGTTTCTTCCACTACTCGGTGGAGGCATCCCCAAAGCCCCGATTCGCTTGGTGTCGTTACCTCAGCAGGATGAGCTTGCGCGTCAAAACGCCCTCGGCCGACACCAAACGATACAGATAGACGCCGCTGGCCAACGGGCGGCCCTCGTTGTCCCGCCCATCCCAAGCTAGCCGGTGGCGACCTGCTTGCTGCGGCCCTGTGCTCAAGACCGCTACCCGTTGCCCGGTTAGCGCGAACACCTCTAAGCGCGTCGGACTAGGCGTCCGCAGAAAATAGGAGAATATTGTCAGGCAGTTGAATGGATTGGGCGCGTTCTGATACAATTGCGTGGCGATATTGCTGCTCTCCGCTGCGCCACCCCATAGCGCAAAATGCTCAACGGTAACATTTCCTCCAGTATCAACTGCACGTACAGCAATCGAATGCACAATAGGATCGAAAAGACTCGTACTTGGAACAGACGGAATGACGCCGTCGTAATCGAATTCAACGACGGCCTCTTTTTTGTCTACGAGTCCACGACACGCCTTCACTTCAAAAAATCCGGTAGCCCTATGTGGTGCTATTGTTTCAGCGAGCAGGAGCACTTGATGAAGCCCATCTGAATCGCTGACTTTGAGTTGGATAGGGATGCTCTTTGCATCTGTCGGATAGGTCCGCGGCGAAATGAGTTCGATTGTTGATGTCAGTGTCTCTGCCGCATTGGGATTGAAATAGGGATGCACGGCCAAAAATTCAGCACTGCACATAGATAGCACGTGCGGTTGATAGCTGTACGACATGATGTACGTATCGTCGCGGAAGTCGTGAAACAATCCGAAGGCATGGCCAAGCTCATGTGTAGCCGCAATCCAACGAAATTCGCTAGGAAGTTCGCTATCAACGAAGGCGAATCCTCCATTTCCCCACCAGGTTCCCACTCCGCCCACCTTCTGGCCCGCTGAATATAGACCACTTATATCAACAACGATGAAGTAAATGTTCTCGCTGACATTAAACGCCTGTGAAATCTCGTCAAGCACAGTATTGACTGTGCAGTCAAAATAGTGGCTATCGGAATGCTCACCCTCCACGCGGTGAACGAGCGGTTCGCCCTCGGCCTCGGTTTCAAAGCGGAAGGTTTTGTTCCCATGGCCATGCGCCTGCATCTGCTCGGCATAAAAGGTCTGAACTTGGCGAATCGTCGTTTGCATCGAATCGATCACAGACGCGCGAAACGGGCGGTCGTTAGACAAGAAGTAAATCATCCGCACCGTGCGAGGTTCGCCAACGTCCAGACCAGTCGGTTTGCCAGCAGCGTAGGTAGTGCCGCGCTCCCGCTCGTAAGCGAAGGGCAAACAGAAAGGCACCTCATCCGACGACGAGGGAGAAGCATAGCTGACGGTCGCCGACGAGAGGAAAAGGCCGAGCGACGCGAAGAAGACGAGCGGAAAAATGGGATTTTTCATCGGCTGAAGCCCACTGTTTGCGAGTGATGACCGTGTAAGGATGGTCTCCACCGACCCGCCCACTTGGCTTGCCGACCCCCAAGGGGGCGTGATGAAGACTCTGATCGCCGGTGGGCTTTGGCCCTTGGCTTGCAGACTCTCCCAAGAGGGGAGTGGTTCCTGTGCCCCCCTATGGGGCCGCTAGCATGAATGAGATTGCTTGTAACCGCTGAAAATCAGCGATACAGTTGGCCGTGCTCGTCAAAAGCCATCTCGGCCAGGGCGTCGGTTTGCTCTAGGTCGGGATGGTCGCCGAACTCCCGCAGCAGGCTCGCGGATAGTTGGATGCGACCGATGTCGAGGGTGTTTTTGATGCGGACGACGCGCGCCTGTTCGGGGTTGGCGAGGTTTTGCACCGCAAGCGCGGCCTCAATGGCCTCGCGGTCGGTTGCCATGACGACGGGTACGTACGCGCGGTTGAGGAAGGTGGTGGTGAAGACGTTGGCGTACGTGGCTTTGAAGTCGATGCGCTCGTGCAGGCGGCGGGTGATGATGTCGGCGAGGCCGACGCCGTTGGCGTTGCCGTGGGTTTCGTCGGTCAGGTCGAGAACCACGATGCGGGCAACGCCCGGGGACTCCGGCTCTTTGACGCCGGGCAGGAGCATGCGGCCGACGACGTTGGTGTCCATGCCGGTGCCGGAGATATTCTTGCCGATTTGCTCGATGAGCAGCAGGTCGATGCCTTGGACTAAGATGCGGGGCATGGCGCGCCGCGCTTCCTCCAAAAGCTGCGGCTCGCGGCTTTGGAACTGCCCGGGTTGCAGGGCCTCGACGCGGAGGGTCTCTTCGTAGGCGTTTTCGACGAGGGCCAAACCCATGAGGATCGGCGCTTTGTCGAGGATGCAGCGGCCCCAAGCCGGGATTAGACGGGCAAGGCTCTCGGCACCACCGGCGTGGGCAATGGTCGCGCCTTTGTGGCTACCTAGGCCAATGGTCATCATCTTCATCAGGCCGCTCTCAAACAGGCCGCGGAAGGAGGTGTGCGGCTTGATGCGGTTGATGAGCACCACGCCATCGGCTTCGGTGGCGAGCCGGTTGAGCAGCACTGGGGTGCCGTCGTCGAGCTGGGCGACTTCGACGACGGCCATAGTTGCCTCGACCGGGCAACCCATGCTCTCGGCGTCGAGACCGTAGCCGGCTAGCACCTGCTTTTGGCCTGCGGCGGTGGCGCCGCCGTGGCTGCCCATAGCCGACAGCAGGAAGGGCCTGCCACCGGCCTCTTTGACGCAGTCGATGACGGTGCGGGTGATGAGCGGGATATTGGCGATGCCGCGGCTGCCGCCCGTGACGGCGATTCGCGCGCCGGGGGCAATGACGTCGGCTAGGCCGGCGCGCGCTAGCTGGCGACGGACCTCGCCGGCCACATCGGCTAGCGAGTCGTTGGCAAAGTGCTGCTTGACGGGGGCCATTTGCGGTAGTTGCACGGTGGGTACCTCTATCCCCCGCCGACCAAGGCGATGCGCAGGCGCTGGGCGCGCTCGCCGATCGGCAGGGCCGGTTTGGGCACCGGCTCGGTGGCCGGGGCGATTTTCCAGATAAAGACGACGGGGCCTTCTTCCGCAAAGTGCTGGTCGAGCTTGGCGTCGAAGTCGTCGTCGGTGTCGATGGTATAGACGCGCTGGAGGCCGGCTCCACGGCAGATTTGCTCATAGTCGATAAAAGCGGCACCGGGTACGGGCTGGCTGCCGGTTACTTCGTACGTGCCGTTTTCAGTGATGACGAGGGTTAGATTCGGGGCCGGGCGCTGAGCCAAGGTGACGAGCACACCCAGCGACATGAGGGTGCTGCCGTCGCCGTTGATGCACAAGACCCGGCGCTCGGGCTGGGCGATAGCCAAGCCCAGTGCAAAGTCGGCGGCGTGGCCCATGGCGCTTTCGACGTGGGCAAAATCTAGCGGGCCGTCGGAGTGCGCGGCCCAAGGCATGGCCACGCTCATGGTGGTGACCACGACTTCGTCCGTGCGTCTGGCGGCTAGTTTTTCGAGGCAGGTGTATTTGTCGAGCATCTTATGCAGTCTCCGCGACCAGCAACACAGCGGTCGGCAACGAGGTCTCTCGGGCCTTGGCGAACGCAGTGTCGAGCTGGCCGCTGTCGTCGTCTGTGTGCATGGCGGTGTAGGGGATGTTCCAAGCCTTGAGGGTCGGCTCGAAGAAGGTGGCGGCCGTATCGACTCGGGGGGCACCTGGGGCCATGGTGGCGTAGCCGCGGTAGCCGACGAGCATGACGAGGGGAATGCCCATGTTGTAGGCCGTGCCGCGGAAGGCGTCGCCGGCCTCCAAAAAGCCCGTATTCTGGATCAGCACTAGCGGATGAGCACCGCCCAAATACAAGCCGGAGGCCAAGCCATACGCTTCGCCCTCGCGGCTGGTGAGGATCACTTCGATGGTGTCGTGGTCCCACAGGCGCTCGTACAGGACGCACGAGCCATTGTCTGGCACGCCTAGCACATGCGTGACGCCGTGCCGTTCGAGGGCGGCGATGATCACGGCGGCGCTAATCACGGGCTTACTCGGCGAAGATCGCACGGGTGGAGATGCCGCTCTGATGACCTTGCTGCTGGATGCCGCCGATAAACTGGGCGGTGCGGCCAGCCGGTGCGGTGCCTGCGTAGTACGCGCTAAAGGACTCGTTGAAGGCGGCTATCGCGGCGCGGTTTTGCGCGGAGTCGGCACCGGCGACGATGTAGGCGTTGTTGAAGACGCCGTTCTCTTTGAGACCCGCGCCCCCGGCTTCCTTGATCCGGGCGTCGAGCGTGCCTAGCTGCTGGCCGGCGTCGCTGCCCCCGACGGCCGAGACGTGGACTTCGCGCACGCCGTGGTGGCGCAAACCCGCCCAGGTCGAGAAGCCGTCTTCGATCTGCCCCGAGCGCACGATTTCGACTTCGCCGGAGACCACGCGCGGCTGCGGTTCGATGATGCTGTCGAGATTGGGGATCCGCGACACCGGGTAGATCAGGCCGGCGGGCCGGTCGTCGCCGTAGTAATCTTCAAAGACTTGGCGGGTGGTTTCAATGCGCTGCCAGGTCTTGGCGGGATCGTCGTCCACGGCCACGAGGATCTCCATGAATACGGTTTGCTTTTTGAAGTCAACGCCTTGCTCGGCAAAGGGCTTGGCGTATTGCTCGTCGAGGATGAAGCGCATTTCCTCGGCCAAGTCGTCGCCGAGCGTGGTGATCATTTCGCCGTCCCGCTGGTGCATGACCGATGCGCCCGAGGGCTGGTGATCCACCCAAGTGCCGTAGTCGATTTTGCCGCTACTGATGGAGACGGTCTCGCCGGCACAGGCCTTGATCTGGACCTCGAAGAGGGCCACCGGGTCTGGGAAGCCCTCTGGGTGAGTGAAGCGGGCCATGCGGTTGGAGCGCAAGGGGCCGCCGGTGACGGCGGCGATCATGGCCCCGTAGCAGGCGTTGAAGTCATTTTTGCGCTGGTCGCACTCGTCGCGGTCGGCAGAAGGGGTGGTCCACAGGACGTCTGTCTTGTACACGTCGGACCAGTGGACGCCGCAAATTTCGAGGCCCTTGTTGAGGTTTTCGATGGTGCCGAACCACTCCGAACCGACGTCGTTGGCGTATTGGGTGCCGACGTTGCCCGAAGGCTCGACTAGGCGCACGACGTGGCCGTTGTCGTCGGTGATGATCACTTCGGTGGGGTTGGAAAAGATGGCGATGGGGTTGTGGCGGACGATATTGACTTGGGCCATGAGCTCCTCGGTCGATTTTGTGAAAGGTTGTCGCGAATTATATTGCAAAAAGTACGCGCTCTGCCGACGATAGACAATAGGGAGGGGCAGATGTCCACCTGCGCCGTGCTCTTTGCCAAAAAACCAGTCCCCGGATCGGTCAAAACCCGGCTCCAAAGCCATTTGAGTGCCTCTGAGGCCGCGCGCCTGTACGAGGCCATGTTGCTGGATTGCGCCACTGCGCTGCACGCGACAAAGGCCGCCGCCAAGCTCGTGGCCTTTACCCCGGCCGATGCCGAAGACGCCCTGCGTGCCCTACTGGCTCCGATTGGCGTCTTCGAGTACGTACCCCAGCCCGAAGGCAATCTAGGGCAGCGCATGGAGGGCCTGATGCAGTGGGCCTTTGCGCGGGGGGCCGAGCGGGTGGTCATCATCGGCTCGGATAGCCCTTCTCTGCCAGCCAGCTACATCGACGAGGGGCTGGCACTCTTGCGTGAGAAGGAGGTGGTCTTAGGCCCGAGCACGGACGGCGGCTACTACTTGGTGGGCAGGCGAAAAGGGGAAAGCCGGATATTCCAAGACGTGGCTTGGAGCACCAAGATGGTGCTCGGGCAAACCCTAGCGCGCTTGGGAACGCAGACGCTCGGCCTGCTGCCGCCTTGGTACGATGTGGATACGCCGGCCGAGGCGGGGTTCCTAAAGGTGCATCTCGAAGCCTTGGCGCGAGCGGGCAGTACCCAAGGGCGGCACAGCTTGGCGGTGCTGCGCGACCTCGTGCTGCCGCTGCCCTAGCGGTTGGCTTTCTTGCGGAACAAGGCTTCCCAGTGATCTAGGTCGTCTGGGTCGAGGGGCGGGTGAGATTCGGTGCCGTCGCGGGCCGTCGCGGGCGCGCTCGGTGCCTGGACAGGTCCTGTGAGTTCGTCGAGAAAATCCTCAGAGCAGGTCGAGCGGATCTTGTGGCGCGCGGCGCAGCGCTGGACTGCGCGGTCGGAGCTGATGACCCGCAGCCACTTGGCACCGTGTTTTTTTGCGACCGCCTGCGCGATCAGGTCGTCGGCCTGCTGAGGGTAGCGCGAGAATTCTATGGTGACGTATGGGCTGCTTGCGCTGGCTGTGTTCGGCGCTGCGCCGGTGCCGTCGTAGTACAGGGTAATGTGCTTGTCGGCGCGGCGGCCGTAGGCGGCGAGTGCCTGCTGCAAGCGGCTGCGTGCCCGTTCCAGCGTATCGCCTCGGCCTTGGAAGAGCTGAGTCGATTTGATGAGGTTGTAGCCGTCTATGAGCAGGTGCTCTCTCTTGCTGGCCACCGCTGCCGTCCTCACACGAGCTTGATGCCTTGGGCGTTGAGTTGATAGGAGACCACGCTGCTTTTGGTAAAGGCCGCGTGTTGGCGCAGCTTGTCGAGCCTGGCGCGCAACGCGGCCGCTTGCCCCTCTGCGGCGATGAGGAGGGCGAAGCCGCCGCCACCGGCCCCGGTGATAAGCCCGCCCTCGGTCAGATCGGTGATCTGCGGATTCCCAAAAAGGTGTTGCAAGGCGTCGTTGGTGGCTTGGGGGTCGAGGATGCAGCGCAACTGCCAGTAGCGGTCGGCCAGCCGTCCGAGATCGGCGTAGGCACCCGCGCGTAGCGCGGCCACCATTTCGTCGTGAATGGACAGCGAATTTCGGATGGCCGCATAGCGCTGGCGATCCCGCGACAAATAGGCGTCGAGAACGACGTTGAGGCCGCGGGTAGCCGAGCGCGATATCCCCGTGTCGAAGAGAACGACCCGCTCGGTGAACAAGCGCTCGTCCACCTCGGTGAGGAACGTGCGCTCGGGCGCGGGCAGGCCGTCGGTCGGTGGCGCGTAGAAGTTCTTGATGGCCGAAGGACCGCCGCTGGCACCGCGCGCATCCTGCCAACCGCTGTTGAGGCCGAGGCTTTGCTCGAGCATGAGGCTGTGGTCGTAGAGGCTGGGGTACTCGCACGCGGGCGCGGCGTAGGGGTGACCGGAGAGGTGGTAGAGCATTTTGAGGATGGCGGCAGACAAGATGCCACTGGTCCCTAGGCCGGACCCTTGTAGCACCTTGCTACTGGTGGTGAGTTCCAAGCCGCCGCCGTCGGTAAAGGCGGCGATGTCTTCGATGACATCTGTGGAGTTCGGCCGGACGATGCCCGCGTGGACCAGCCCTTGCTTAATCAACCGCAGGGCTTCGTCGCCGCTGCGGCGGTAGGCAAAGAACAGCTCGCTGACGGTCGCGGCCGAGCTGTGTTTGTTGGCCTCAAAGTCGGCCTTGAAGCCCATGGAGCGCGAGCGGAGGATGAGCTGGGGTTCGGCCAGCCTCCGTGCGGTGACTTCCAGCGGCGGTTGGGCACGCTCTTGCTGGCCCGGTTGCAGATTGACGGCGATGTTGAGCGTCTTGCCGCCCTGTTCCTTGCTGCGCAGATGATTGTCCGAGGCATTGGCGCTGGAGATGCCCAAGCGCAGGGGCGATTGGATGCAAAAGGTTTGCTCGTAGGCCGCTTCGATCATCCGCGGTGCGGCGGCGTGGCCATTGTCGAGGGCGGCCAAGCTGCGCTGCAAGTCGATGCTCTGTAGCTGGTTGATTCGCGCCTCGTAGGCGACAGCTAGTTTATCGATGTGCTTGGCTTCTTTGAGCTGGACGATGTCTTGGCCGTCGATGCAGCAGGGCGGCAGCGCTCGCCGCCGCCAGGCCCGCGACTCGGCGGCGAACGTTGGGTAGATGTCGGCCATGATGCGGGCGGCGCGCATGCCGCGCAGACAGCGGACCGAGACATCGCATTCTTCTAGATAGGCATTGAGACGCTTGAGCACCTGCAAGAGCGCCTTGGATGATTGGGGGGGCAAAAGCCGCAGCAATTGGCGGTGATCGAGATCGACCAAGCCATCGACCAAATCGACGATTAGTTGCGGCAGCTCTTGGACGACCGCATCGCCGAAGAGTTCATTCCACTCGCGAGGCGTGGTCGCCGCGAGGAGTGCGTCGATGGCCACGGGGGTCTCTAGGCGGGACAAGAGCGCCCGATTGAAGAGTAGGTAGCGGAGGAAGCGGCGCTTTTCCTCAGATTTGCCGCCGGCCCGCGCCGCGTCGAGGATGTGATCGACGAGCGATTGGACTTCGCGCAAATCAGCGGCTTGTTCGAGGCGTGTGAGGAATGCTTTCATGCGCGTCAGCAAGGGGCGATGGTGCGCTGCAATTGGCGGAAATTATATATACGCAAAAAACGCGCGCCGCGCATCAGCGGGGGCCAGTACCGCGCATTAGCTCGCCGGCCTCCACGGCGAAATCGAGGTAGTTTTGTTGCGGGGGCAGCGGGCAAATATAGGCGGGATTGTAAGCACAGTATGGGTTATAAGCGTTATTGAAATCAATAACATACATGCCATCGTCCTCCCGACTCAGGCGCGCGTAGCGCCCGCCCCCATACGTGGTATGGCCGTTGGTCAGATCCTTGAAGAAGATTTCCGCTTCGCCGGTTTGCGGGCTGCGGTACACCTCCAGCCAAAAGTCTTTTTCGCCAAAGGCCGAAACAAAGCGTCCAAATCGCTCGAGTTCGGTGGTGGTGCCGTCGGTATTGGGGATTTCGACGATGCGCTGGCGGCCGTAGATGTGCAGCTCGCCCCTCAGGCGATAGCGGAAGTCGATGGGATAGTACGCAAGCTGCTCGAAGTGGGCGCGCTGCGCTGGCAGCAGCGGCGAATCCTCGCTTTTGAGCAGGCTATCTTTGGCGGCGCGGAGCGCTTCGACCTGGGCGCGGATGGGGTCGTCGGCTGAGGCGGACCCCAAGGACAGGCATAGACAGCAAGCGATGGCGTAGAGCGGGTTTTTGCGCACCGCGATGAATAAG